>NZ_VLLE01000001.1 GCF_007830055.1 Lacibacter cauensis | reverse complement strand
ACTTCAGAAGCCTACAAGCGGCACCATTCTTTTTAATGGCGTTGATATAGTCAGAGAGCCTGCATTTGTCAAAAAAAATCTTGGATTTCTGCCTCAGGATTTTGGTGTATATCCAAAAGTGTCTGCTTATAATTTGCTTGAACACCTGGCGATTCTGAAAGGGGTAAGTAATCCACGTGAAAGAAAAAGTCAAATCATCAATTTGCTGGAAAAAGTAAATCTGTTGGCAGTGAAGAACAAAGAGCTGTATACTTTTTCCGGAGGTATGAAACAGCGCTTTGGTGTTGCCCAAGCATTGCTCGGCAATCCTCAGTTGATCATAGTTGATGAACCCACTGCCGGTTTGGACCCCGAAGAACGTAATCGTTTCAATATGCTGTTGAGTGAGATCAGTGAAGAGGTCATTGTCATGCTATCTACACATCTGGTGGAAGATGTACGCAATCTCTGTAACAATATGGCCATCATACAACAGGGGAGAATTAGGGCTATTGGTAAGCCTTCCGAAATGATTGCCTCTCTTGCAGGAAAGATATGGACAAAAGCAATTGATCATGCAGAGCTCAGCACTTACCGGTCTGCTTATAAAGTGATCAGCCAGCATCTGGTGGAGAGAGTATTACACATATCCGTTTATGCAAACGAACAGCCTTTGGGATTTGATCCCGTAACAGCAACATTGGAGCTGGTATATTTTCAACATCTGCAGGAGCTATAACCGATGATGTTTTCATGAATTGTAAAAGTGAGCAAATAAAGAAATATGAACACGATCACAATATTTGATATAAAGAGCTATTTCACCCGGGTCCAAACATATGTAATTGCTGTTTTATTGTTTTGTTTTGGGGTGTTTGCGGGTACAAGGTTTAATCTGAGTGTCGGAGAAGGGGTATATGTAAACTCTCCCTATACGATCGGATTCATACTCGGATTGCTCAGTCTTTCTGTCATTTTTATCGCAACGGTCAATGGCGCTCAGCTTTTGTTTAAGGAATGGGATGCTCGATTTGATCTGCTGTTGTTTTCTACTTCACTTACCAAAAAGCAATTTACTGGCGGCCGGTTTTTATCGTTCTATATTATATCGTTTACAGGTTTTCTGATGATAACAACCGGATTTATCGTTGGTCAATCTGTAAGAGGAGGTTCTTCTGTACACACAGGGTTTGATCTAATCTCTTACATCTACCCATTGGTTTTATTTGGATGTGTCAATACGTTTTTTGTATGCAGTGTGTTAAGTCTGGTTGCATGGTTCACAAAAAACAAACTGCTGTTGACATTAAGCGGACTGCTGTTGTATATTCTTTATATGGTTGCATTGCTGTTTTCCGGTTCGCCATTTATGACGCAGTCTATGCCTCAGTCGTTAGCGATACAACATATCTCTGCATTTGCAGACCCGTTTGGTCTGACTGCTTATTTTTTTGAAAGTAAGGATTTTACTATTGCACAACGTAATACTGTTTTGACTCCGCTAAGTGGAAGCCTGCTGGCAAACAGGTTGATAATTACTGCACTATCCGTTGTCTTTTTCCAACTTGCCAGGAAGTATTATACCAATATAAAATCTTCCAGAAGTAAAAGCCAAAAAGAAGGAAAATTTACAGATACTGCTGTATCAGCTGCATATAAAACGACAGCAGTTAGTTTCAGTAGTCTGCAGTATGTAAAAGCAGTCCGTTCATTTTTTAAAGCAGATTTGATTTATATATTCAAAGGAATTGCTGTTGCCGCAGCTGCTGTTTTATTATTATTTAACCTCGGTATGGAAATGTATGCTGATATCGAAAAAGGTATCCGGCTTCCACAAAATTTTGCTTCTTCAGGATTACTCTCATCCACCATTCTGGAAAATTTACATTTGCCAGCCGTTTTACTGATCGTGTATTATGCGAATGATTTATACTGGAAAAGTAGTGTATCGCGTTTTTCGATATTGGAAAATACAACAGCTTTCATGTCCGCAAAACTTTTGGGACATTGGTTCAGTTGTATTGTTCTTATATTTTTTTTTACGGTGATATCTATTCTTTTAGCATTGTTTTTTCAAATGGGCTATCATTATACGACGGTCAACTGGGAACCTTATTACAGTATTTTTCTGTATTGTAGTTTCCCATTGGTAGTGCTGGCAGGATTTATGTTGCTTTTAAATCAAATCATTCCTCATAAATATCTATCGCTCGGCGTTACATTATCCGTTGCATTTTTTGCAGCAAGTCCTTTTACAGGATTAATCATCCATAATCCGTTGTTTCGCTTCCTTACAGCCTTTAGGGGACAATACAGTGATTTTAATGGTTATGGAACCTATATGCTTTCATATGCACAACGGGCGATGTTTGGTTTATGCAGTTTGTTGGTTTTCTGGCAGATTTCAAATATGATAAAAGAGCGCAAAATGAAAGTTCATTTCTTGATTCTGTTCATCTTTCTAGTTTTTTCATCTTTTTTCTTTGCCAATCAATTCTTAAAAGGGTATGTACCTGCAGATAAACGCCAGAAGCTGGAAATGGCAGTTAGCTATGAAAAAAAATACAGAAAATATCAAGCCATACCGCAGCCTGTTATTACTGATGTAATAACACAGGTGCATCTATTCCCGTCATTACAGCAATACACGGTTGAGGGCGTTTATACGATCAGGAATAAATCCAACCGTCCGGTGAACCACATTCTCGTTAGTTTTCATGATGATTTGAAAATAACAGAGGCACAGTTTACGTCTGCTTCAGAGACACTTGAGATCGATCAACCCATCAGTGAAATTTACCTTCGTCAGCCATTGAGGCCAAATGACAGTGCAAAATTGCGATTTTCACTGCAGTACTCCTGGCGTCCGGTGAATGGACATCAGTCTTTTAATGCCATCGTTGAAAATGGTTCATTTATGCGCATCAGCCGGTATTATCCGAGGATCGGTTATCAATCGGACTATGAATTGATGGATAGCATTGAAAGAAAACAATACGGTCTGGGGCCGGCTACTCCCTTAAAGCGGATTCAGGATCCAAGAGAGCCTGCTGATGATTTGATAACGCTTGCAATGACAATTGATACCGACGACGGGCAAACCGCAGTAGGTATCGGCGAACTGAAAAAGAAATGGAGCGACAAGGGCCGAAATTATTTTCAATTCGAAGCAATGGATCCGATTCCTTTTCGGTTTGCAGTCTCTTCTGCAGCATATAAAATTAAGAGTGTTCTGCATGATAGTATAACTATCAGTGTGCTGTATCATCCTGAACATGAAGTAAACGTAGATCATCTTATACGTAATGCAAAATTGACATTGGACTATTGCCGCAGTAATTTCGGGGCATACCCTTTTAAGTCTGTTTGCTTTGCAGAAGTGTCTTCATTCACAAAGGGCTTCGCCGGAACAGCTTATCCTGCATCCATATTTATGACTGAGGATATGCTTTTTCATGCCAATATTAAAGCGGATCAAAAACAGGATGTAATCAATGAGCTGGCAGGGCATGAGTTATCTCATTTATGGTGGGGAGGCAATCAGATTGTTCCTGATATAAGAGAAGGCGCTGCATTTCTTACGGAAACTTTGGCCATGTATACAGAGATGATGCTGTATAAAAAAATGTATGGTATTGAAAAAATGAAAGAACGCTTGCAGGTACACCAGCAGATATATGATACAGAAAAAGGATTTTCATCAAATGAGCCATTGTATAAAGTAAGTG
>NZ_VLLE01000010.1 GCF_007830055.1 Lacibacter cauensis | reverse complement strand
CCATAAATAGAGGAATGATAATAACAGAAATATCGCAATAAATAAAAGGCGGCTTTGGGATTTACTCATAACGTAGAAAACAGTCAACTTGATTTTAAAACATCAAGATTATAATTAAACGCCACAACCCCAAAAAAAAAATAATAACTGCGTCGTTTCGGCGTACAAGCGTGCAGTGTAACTTTTAAAAATAAAAACTACGAATTATACAATCGCTCATTAAAAAAAAATGATCGTATACGTCAGCTTTTTTTTTATGATAATTATTTTTTGAATATTTTCACGTTTGCAGTATGCTAGTTTATGTCAATACATCCAATTATGTATCATTTCACTAAATTAACCAAACAGAGTTTTAAAAGTTTTACGCTAACTGAAGTTCTGGTAGTTTTAATTATTATTGGAATTCTAATATTGCTAGCCTTACCAAATCTGATGCCACTGATAACAAAAGCAAAAAGTACTGAAGCTAAAATTCAGTTGCAACACCTGTACACACTTCAAAAAAATTATTTCTTTGAAAAGTCAAGATATTCTACTGATTTGACAGAAATATCATTCGAACAACAAAAAACTGTTCTAAATGGAGGACAGGCTAATTATAAAATCGACATAATAGAAGCCTCTACAAATTATTTTAAAGCAAGAGCAACAGCCATAGTAGATTTTGATGGAGATGGAATTATGAATACATGGGAAATAGACAGCGACAAAATAATTAAAGAAATAATACCTGATTAAGAATGAAAATAGTATTCCTCATTAGCATACTATCTCTCTGCTGTATGATTTTTATTTCTGACTTTCGACATCGAACAGTAAATGTTTTACTGTTTATCTTTCTTTTTTTTTCTTTATCGATATACTCATTGTTGTTAAAAGGCGATCCTCAACTCATTCTTTCAAATGCTGCTTTAAACCTCCTTGTACTTTTTATTTTAATATCTGCACTTGCTATTTACCTAAAAACTTTCAGGAATATCCCGCTAAAAGAAGCCATAGGAAAAGGAGACGTCGCCTTTTTCATTTGTATAGTTTCCTATTTTTCGCCGACAGGCTTTTTGTCTTTCCTCATCAGCAGTTTCATATTTACATTGGTATTGCATTTATCAATAGTAATGTTCCCAAAACTAAACCAGCAAAACACTTCCATCCCGCTTGCAGGCTTTCAGGCAATCTGGCTAGCCGTTGTTCTTTCGTTAAGTCACTTATCAATTTCAACTATCTAAATCCTGCGTAAATTAATAAGTTATGGCAAAGACTACCGTTGATGATATTATTAAGGATGAACTACTATCGATTATCACCAAAACACAGGCAAGAAATTATGAGATAATCCCTATTGAAATTACGGATACGGTTATCACTTTTTTAAAGTCAAGCCGATCTAATAGAAATCCTATACCGGCAAAGGAACTAGAAATACTTTTAGGTAAAAAAATAGCATTTAAGGACACCGATTATGAATACATACATACGCTCCTTGATCGATATTACCCGGTAAAGCAGATTGATGAAAGGGTTAAAATTCAATATTATGATGGAGACGCTGACAGTTTCATTAAAGCGTTGATTGAGGAGGCGAAGTCTTTAAAAAGCAGTGATATCCATATCGAAACCTTTGAAGACAATTGCCGTATACGGATTAGAATTGACGGGTTGCTGGTTCCTAGATATACAATTCCTAAAACAAAATATCCGTCACTCATTAATAAAATAAAAATACTTGCTAGTCTTGATATAGCTGAAAAAAGGCTGCCGCAAGATGGACGTATTTTTTTTCAGGTTGAAAATGAAAAATTTGACATAAGGGTATCGATCCTGCCTACTCTTTATGGCGAAAAAATCGTTCTTAGGTTATTAACTCAAGATACCACAAAGATTGATATCAATAACCTGGGTTTCTTTAAAGATGACTTACGAAACTATTTGAAAGGAATTAATAAGCCGCATGGGATGGTTTTGATAAGTGGTCCAACTGGATCCGGAAAAACTACTACACTATATGCTACATTAAAACTCCTTAATAAGAGTACTAAAAATTTACTTACGATTGAAGATCCGATCGAGTACACTCTGGAGGGAGTCAACCAAGTACAATTGAGAGAGAACATTGGCTTTACTTTTTCAAAGGCACTTAAGACTTTTTTAAGACAGGATCCTGATGTTATTATGTTAGGTGAAATAAGAGATGGCGAAACAGCAAACATGGCCATAAGAGCTTCTCTTACCGGCCACCTAGTCTTATCAACTATTCATACAAATTCGGCATGGGGAATCATTTCAAGGTTAAGTGATATGAACATTCCGCCATTTTTATTGGCAGATACACTTAATACAGTGGTAGCCCAACGATTATTAAGAATTTTATGCCCACATTGCAAAAAAAGTATGCCCATCACGACATTGCCCGTTTATTGGAAAGATGTTGGTCTCATCCCGCCAGATATTCACTATATCAGTCGAGGGTGTGATCACTGTTTTAATACCGGTTTCAAAGGCCGAAAGGCGATTTACGAAGTAATACCAATTGACAGCTATTTATCGGATAAAATAAAAAATAGAAAAGACGGAATTTACGACTATCTAAAGGAACAAAAAGTACGTACTCTGCGTGAAAATGCTTTTGATTTGTTTGTAACTGGCGCGACAAGCTTTGATGAAATATTACCTCTTTTAACAGTATAACCAATGCGAAAATTATTATTGATAGCTTTTCTTTCGTCGTGTCTATTTAAATTGAGTTTTTGTCAAGATCAAAGGATTAAACTGATCGAACAAAATCTTTTTCAACTTTCAGAAACCACAAAGGGCCTGAATGATCGAACTGAAGTAGCACTTTCAAACAGTTCCTTAAAAGAATTTTTGAAAGGACTAGCCCAAAGCCATTCTTTGAGCCTAGAAATCAGTCCTGAAATCAATAATTCCATCACTGCATATTTTTACAATGAAAAGGTGGTAGACATCCTCATCTATTGTATTAATCAATTTAATCTTGACGTAAAGTTTAATCATTCCATTATTTACATTTTTCCCTACAATCCTCCTAAAATAATTATTCCACCGGTTAAAAAAACACCCACCATTATATTCGATTCGACTAAAAACACGGTCACACTTGATTTAAGAGACGACACACTCTCTCTAATTGCCAGTACAATTACTAAACTGTCTAATCAAAATATACTGATCGCTCCAGAATTGTCAAATCGAACTATCAGCGGCTATTTTCAGAATTTATCGATTCCAAATTTACTAGATAAAATTGCTGTTTCTAACTCATATAAAATCAATTTAACATCCGATAGTGTTTTTATTGTTCAGCCATTGAAAAATGATGAGGAGATTATTACTAAGCAGTCAACTCTTCCAAACTCCAGTTATTATGTAAAGAAAAATTATACGCCTGGCACCAATGTTTCAATTAATCAATTGGAAATATCCACAGATGAAAAAGGAAACAAATTTATCACGCTTAATATTACCAACACACCTATCAGAGATGTGATTAAGGGGATAGCTGAACAGGCTGGAATAAATTACTTTGTCTATTCTGAAATAACGGGAAACGCTACAGCAAATGTCAGAAATCTTCCTTTTGATCGGGTTTTATCATTTATTCTCCAGGGAACCAAGTATACCTTCAATATTGACAATACAGTCTACATGATCGGAGACAGACAGGATGAAGGTTTAAGAGCTCACAAATTAATAAAACTACAATATCGATCTGTGGATTCACTTCTAACGATACTACCGCCCGAACTGATAAAGTCTGTTGATATAAAAGAGTTTAAAGAATTAAATAGCTTTCTTTTAAGCGGATCGCAACCTCAAATCAAAGAAATCGAAGCGTTTGTAAAAGAACTTGACCGAACAGTACCCATGGTAATGATTGAAGTGATTTTGATGGACATAAGAAAAATCAGAACAGTTCAAACTGGTATTAAAATGGGAGTTTCAGATTCTGTTCGTACTGGAGGTACTCTTTTAGGAGGCCTTGATTTCACACTTGGAGCTGGAGACATTAATCGCTTCATCGATCAGATAGGTCTAAATAATATTTTTAATTTAGGAAGAGTTACCCCTAATTTTTACGTCTCATTACAAGCACTTGAAAACAATAACAATGTAGAGCTCCGCCAAACACCGAAACTCTCTACACTTAACGGACATGCTGCAAATCTGAGTATAGGCAGTACCAGGTATTATCAAATCAGAACACAAAATGTTGTTCCTTCAATAAATGCTCAAACAATTGTTACCGAACAGTACATACCGATTGAGGCAAATTTGTCCATCGACATTAAACCCTTTGTATCAGGAGATGAACATGTAACGCTGAATATCCTTGTTAACATTTCAGACTTCCTTGGAAATACGCCCATAAACCAACCTCCTCCTACGTCTACAAGCAAATTCAAATCAATTATCCGTGTTAAGAACGAAGAAATGATTGTGCTTGGAGGAATTGAACGAAATGAAAAAAGTGAGGATGCATCAGGCTTGCCATTTCTATCAAGAATACCAGTGCTGAAATGGATTTTCGGCAGACGAACCAAAACAACAGGGAAAACAGTTTCTGTTGTTTTTATTAAACCAACAATTATATATTAATGCTAGCTGAATTTTTGAAGAAAAAAATATTATACTTTAGGAGAGCAGCTGCTATAGAAATCATAATAAGCGAAAACGATGATTTGTGCATTAACATGATCATTGGAGAGATACGAAATAACAAAATCAAAAAGGTAAGTGAAGCATTTGTTATTGATAGTATTGAAAAATTGGCAGAAAGAATTGACAGCAAAACTCCTGTTTCGGTTATTATAAACGGGAAGCCGGTACTTGTGAAAGAAGTTCGAATGGAAATTACTGATAAAAACAGCAATCTTGTTGCAATGGCATTTCCAGAAATAGAACATTCCAAATTCTACTCCTCGGTATTCAAAAGCGAACAAATAGCAGCCATTTGTATCGCCCGAAAAGAAGCGATTGATAAAATTATTGAAAGACTTATAAAAGCGGATATAAAGATTTATACTCTTTCAATTGGCATAAAGGCTATTGAAAATATTTTCCCTTTCATAGAAGCGAAATCTGTCGACAGTATAGAAACAAACTGGTTTAAAGCAACTTTTGATGAACAAAAAGCAATTGCTCAAATTGAACAAAAAGACACGCCAGATAAGATTTGGACAAACAAACATGAATATTTGATTGGCGATCAATACATACACCAATTTACATTACTCCCATTTAGCGCATTAATAGAATTGCTTGCAGAAAATATTGACTTAAAGGAATCGATTGCGAATGGAGTGCTTGCTGTAAAACGTAAGGAATTTAAATTTAACCGGTATTTTAATATTGCCGGAATAGGTATTTTGTTTTTTTTATTTGCGATTTTATTCTTCAATTACATTCTCTTTTTCAGGCTCTATTCTAAAAATCAGGAATTACAACTACGACTTCCCATTATAACAGGCGCTACGAATCAGAGTCGACTAGTACAGCAGGGACATGAAAGTATAATCAACTATATAAAAGAACATGACTGGGATAAACGGACAATGATCAGCTATTACGCTGACCGGATTGCAAGTCTGTTACCTAATAACCTGACCCTACTATCACTTGAGGCATATCCTGAAAAAAAAGGGGCATCCAACTTCTCACAAACGATGCTCTTTACTGAAAGAATTATCCTGTTAAAAGGCATCTCGCCCGATCCATCCTATGTAAACGCCTTTATGAATAATCTTGCGACATTGCCTGGCTTGGAAACGGTAAAATTGAAAAAATACTTTAGAAATAAAGAGAAAATGACTGATGAATTTCATATCGAACTATTGATAAAATGATTAAACAAAAAACAATAAACCCACAGTTGAAGATTAGAATCCTTTTCTTTTCTTTACCAATCCTGTTAATTATTATTTACAGATTTGCTGTTGTCTTAACAATTGAGGAGCAAAAATCAAATAAACGCCTGTTGGCTGCTATTAGCAGTGCGGAAGCTGCGAAGGATCTAGATTCTGCCAACATGTTATCCGCAGATTCTTATCTTGACATTGTTCGTAATTTCACGATGGACACATTGGATCAAGGGAAAAAGCTATTCGAAATTCTTGCTGATTATTATTCAGAAAACGGAATTAAGATTACAGACTATGGTATCGCAGTAGTGGACACTTCAACTAACCCGCAGGTTATTACCAGAAAAATAACAGTACAAGGTGGCTTTTCTGAGATACTGCAATTAATTCATCAACTCGAAAATAAAAATGTAATCGGCAGGTTGCAATCAGCTTCATTCAAAAGTCATACTGACTCACAAGGCGAGTTCGTTTATTTAGAAGCATCATTACTCATTCAAAATTTATTATTACATGAAAAAGATAATTAAGGCAATTGCAATAGTTTGGTTTCTACTCATTATATGTTCCTGTAGCCAAGTATTTGAAAAGCCACTTGAAAATGACATTGTAGAATTAACCGCACCGGCAAATAATGTAACGACAATTTTCAGGAATAACACTTTCGCATGGGAAGAGTTGGATGGTGCGACCAAATACAGGTTACAAATTGCTTCTCCCCGTTTTGACTCAATAGTAAGATTTATAACAGACACCCCTGTAACGAAGACAAATCTTACCCTTACCCTTGACTCCGGTAAATATGAATGGAGAGTAAAAGCTCTAAACAATAGTTCTTCCTCAAATTATAGTAAGACCAGAACAATTATTATTTTATAACTTGTATGAAAAAAAATTACCTTAAATATGTCTTGGTTCTGGGGGTAGTACTTATTTGGGGTACGATTATTTATCGCATAATTCAATCCTTACAGACCGGGCCTCTGGAAGTCAATTTAAAAAATATCCCTCAAGATAGTAAGCCGGCCAAGGTTGATACTTTTTCATTGCTTTTAAATTATGAGGACCCCTTTTCGAGGAGTCTACAAAGTGGCGAGACTGAAGATTCGATTGTAACGGATAATACAATCATTTACAAGGAAGAGCTAACAAACACGACAAATAACAATACTGCTCAGGTTCAAAAAAATATTCAACAAGCTCCTGATTTTATTAAGTATTCTGGATACATCTACAATCCTCAAAAAAAAATACAAATGGTGATGGTGACAATTCAAAACCAAAGTTTTGCAATGACAGAAAACATGGAGGTCAATGAGGTTACTTTAAAAAAAATCACCAGAAACAAATTAACGATAAGGTATAGAGGAAATAATTTTACAATACCTAAATCGTTTTAAGCATCTATCTATGATCAAACTTAAATCTATTCTATTATTCTGTTTGAATTTAACAATACCAATTACTGTTCTCTTTGCGCAGCAAGGTAATAATTGGTATTTTGGATTTAAGGCTGGCCTTAATTTTGGATCAACTCCTCCTCTACCACTTTTAGACGGACAGCTAAATACTAAAGAGGGTTGTTCCACGATTTCAGATACAAAGGGAGATCTATTGTTTTATACAAATGGCGATACAGTTTATAATAAGCAGCACCAAATAATGGCAAATGGCACCGGATTATATGGTCATATCTCTTCTTTTCAATCGTCTATCATCATTCCCCGACCGGGTAGTGATAGTTTGTTTTATATTTTCACGGCAGATGCACAAGAAAATACAGGAGCCAGGGGTTATAATTATTCTGTCGTAGATATGAGCAGGCAAGGTGGGCTAGGTCAGGTAATTGAAAAAAACACATTGCTATATGCCCCATCCTCTGAGAGAATGACTGCCGTACGACATAACAATGGTGTGGATGTATGGCTTATTACGCATGTGCCTGTAGCAAATGAATTCCGGACATTTTTAATTACTTGTAAAGGCGTTACCTCCATACCTGTAAGCAGTTTTTCCGGAGACGCTTACCCGGAAGATACCAGGCAAGGTTTCAGGTCTGATCTGATAGGTGTATTTAAAGCAAGCCCGGATGGCAAATTATTAATTACTTCTACTTATTCAGAAACCGGTTTTGCTCAGTTGTATTCGTTTAATAGTGCAACAGGAATTGTTTCGAATGCGTTCAGATTACCACTTAGAAGACTTTCGATTGGTGCAGAATTTTCGGCCGACTCGAAAATGCTGTATGTTGGGGATGTCTTTCCTGGAGCCCATAAGATTTACCAATATGATGTTTCAACATACAATCCAACGAATATATTAAACTCGAGATACGAACTCAATGTCGGCACTACAGTTGGATCCATGCAAATTGGCCCCGACAACAAGATATATGTCGTGGGACGAGAACTTGATTCTTTTTTACACATTATTGAACAACCACAAAATATCGGAGCAGCCTGTTCTTTCAAGCAAAGAAGTATTTCATTGAGCGGCAGATCTGCATGGGTAGGCCTACCCTCATTTATGCCCAGCCTATTTATAAATCAAGGAGCTAGTTTTGATTATAGCATCCAGAATGACTGTTCGACGGTAAATTTTACCGGAACCTCAACCTTGCAAGGCGCTCTTAATTGGTATTGGGAGTTCGGCGATGGCAACACTTCTACTTTACAAAATCCTGTACATACTTACCAAAATTCAGGAAACATATATAACGTGACTTTGAGGGTGTCATCTAATCTTTTTTGCGGTGAACTGAAAGTTGGAAAACCGATAAACCTAACAAGAGTAATTCCTGAAGCAGGATTTGCGCATACTTTGCAATGTGGAAATTACACTGTCAGTTTTACTGATACGTCTAAATTAAAAGGGAATTTTAGCCCAGACGTAATGTGGGACTTTGGTGATGGAGCAACCTCTACTTTACAAAATCCTGTTCATACTTATACGTCAACGGGTAAATTCAAGGTATTACTTCGAATAGGAAATAATGCCACATGTGGAGGATTTGACACAATTTCGAAAATAATTTCCATCGAGGCAAAACCTATTGCCAATTTTAATCATTCGACCTTGTGTAACTCATCTCCAATTCAATTTACTGATATTTCAACAATCAGCACAGGAACTATAAGTCACTGGTTTTGGGATTTCGGTGATAAGTCAACTTCAACACAAAAAAATCCTGTCAAGACGTACTCCATAGCAGGAAATTACACTGTAAAATTTGTTACCGTCTCCGGTACGGGCTGCGTATCAGATACAGTATACCGTACAATTGCAGTAAGTTCAAAACCTATCAATTCTTTTACGGTCTCCGACACCTGTATTTCAAATATCACCAGATTTACGGGTACCTCCGACGTTACTAATGGAAATATTACTGGACAGTGGTGGGACTTTGGAGACAGCTCTGTTTCTAACATATCAAATCCTTTTCATACATACACTGTCCCCGGGAACTATCGCATAAGATTTGTAACAATGGCAAATACAGGCTGTGCATCCGATACTTTGTCTCGCTTTATTAGTATTGGCTCTAAACCTTTAGCAGCTATTGCAAGCGATGAACAATGCGGAAACAAACAAGTCAATTTTAATAGCCAATCTTCAAATCAAAATCAGCCTCTTACCGGTTGGCATTGGAGTTTTGGAGATACGAATACAGGGATTCAAGAGAATATTAGCCATACTTACAATGCTTTTGACGATTATCAGGTTAAATTGGTAGTTGTATCATCATTTGGTTGCGTTTCTGACACAGCTAGAAAAGTAATACAGGTAAACGCAAAGCCAACAGCCAATCCGCAGTATATTGACGGATGTCTCGGTGCGCCAATTGAATTTACAGACAACTCATCTATCGAATCAGGTTTTATAAATCAACGGCATTGGATTTTAGGCGATGGAACAACCAGCCAACAAAAATTATTCACCAAAACTTTTCAAACAGCAGGAGATTTGGAAATAAAACTAGCTGTTACGTCTGATCGAAACTGTGTTTCTGATACAGTTACACGTCAGATAAATATAGAATCGAAGCCAATAGCGAATTTCAGCATAGCAGATGGTTGTGTTTCCGATCAATTACAAATCATAAACCAGAGTAACATTGGGACTGGTACGATTATAAAACATTTCTGGGATTTCGGCGATAATTCTACCGCTACTGTTGCTCAGCCAATATACAGATATGGGGCAGGCGGTAATTATTCAGTTCGTTATATGACTGAATCCAAAAACGGCTGCAAATCCGACACTGTAAAAAATACTGTGTTAATAGAAACAAAGCCAGTTGTTGATTTCAGTTTTGGATCCACCTGTGCCGGAAAAGAAGTAATTTTTCAAAACATATCCAATAATCAGGCAGGAACCATCATAGCTTGGCAATGGAATTTTGGTAACGGAGAAAATTCTGGTTTGTATCAACCAACGGTCACATATGTTCAACATGGTATTTACCCTGTTTCGTTAACAGCAAGAACTTATAATGGCTGTAGTGCCACCCTGAGCAAATCAATCACTATCAGAAAGGTTAATATTTTTGCAGGAAGAGATACTGTTACAGCAATAGGACAACCTCTTCAATTATCAGGAAGTGGTGCAAGCAGTTACAACTGGTCACCACCCCAATATTTGGACAATCCAACTATTGCTAATCCTGTTGCAATTTTACCTGTTGATATGAATTATATCCTTTCTGCTATTACAGATGAAGGTTGTATTGGCGTTGACACGATAAGTATCAAAGTATATAAAGGTCCCGAAATATTTGTTCCCACTGCCTTTGTTCCTGAAGGAATCAATCGAGTATTTATGCCTATTCTGATAGGTATGAAAGCACTAATCAGTTTTGAAGTTTATAATCGTTGGGGTCAAAGAGTATACCAAACGAATAAATTTAATGAAGGCTGGAATGGCCAATTTAACGGCAAAGCGCAAGTGGCAGGTATGTATATATGGAATGTTAGGGCGTTAGATTATATGGGAATAATGCATCACAGAAAAGGAAATGTAGTATTAATTAGATAATTATAAATAATTGAAGGGCTGATAGTCATAATGTTTAAGAGTATTAACAACCGAAAGGCTGTTTTTTTGTTGTTGATTTATGTAGTTACATCAAGACAACAATACATGTTTAACTAATTCTTGTTCATTTGGATTCTTTGTTAACGGCCGATCAAAAAGATGAATAACGCTATATAAGCTTCTTCCGTTAAATGACTAGCTCCAATATATATAGTTGTTCTTTAAAAAATCAATTTTATGCGCCGGAAATAAATCCCTCAGCATATATTGATTAATTATGACGAAGACACTTTTACAATCTTGATTTGTTTATGCAGACCTGAGATTCATAACTTTTTTAACGCTGAGACTTATAAGCGCTGATTCTCAAAGCTTACTTATTAAGCATTATAGTGTATCCAAAAAGAGTTAGGAGTGTTGGCAAGGCGAAGTGTTTAGACAAATTACCAGTGATTAAGACTTTCTGCGCTATAGACAGCTATTTTTTGAAATCGATCGATTATCCGTTTCCAACCTTTACTATTAAAAAAGATTCAGCTTAAAAGTCTAACAATAAATAAACTTTGAAAATCCCTCACTAAAATATTTGATTTTAACAGGCGCCTTAAATTCATTGATTATTTCTTTCAACAAAATAACGCACTGATTATCGAGCTCAACAATTTTGGAAGCATTAAACTCTTTTTCATTGTGGGCCATTGGAATTATTTTCCTGTATTCCTCACTCCAATTCCAAATTTGTTTAATTCGTTCTTTTGAAAATTCAAACTCATTCAAAGAAACTTGACCATCAAATTCATGCTTAAGGCATTGATCAAAATAGTCTGAAGAAAATATCAAATATTTCATTATTTAGGTTTTATTGTTTCAGTAAAGCTACGGTGAAAAATAAGGTTTCGTTTTGGATTCAAGATAATTTGGGAAAAACTATCCTTTCCATTAAGACTTCCTGTCAAATTACAGAGGAATGACACGTCACTTTGAATAATAAGCTCTGTACCCAATATTAGATCATCGAATGAAAAAGGATAATTGTGACCGTTGGATCATTTAATGCTTTTACTCATTAAGCAATTTGGATGAATCAACATAACCGATCTTAACAGAAGAAATAATAAACATCCATAAATAGAGGAATGATAATAACAGAAATAT
>NZ_VLLE01000009.1 GCF_007830055.1 Lacibacter cauensis | reverse complement strand
ACAATTTTTTTTTCATCATCAGAACACAGTTAAACAATCATTTTTTAAACATTTAAAATTTCAGTTATGGAAATCATCGGAAGAATTACAGCAGACGCAACCGTTAGCGAAACAAAAGCAGGGAAAAAAGTAGTGAACTTTTCCATTGCGATCAATGACACTTACAAAACAAAAGGAAGCACGGAGGTACAAAAGTTTACGACGTATGTAAACTGTTCGTACTGGATTAATCCGGGTGTATCGGCGTATTTAACCAAAGGCACGTTGGTGGAGTGTTATGGCCGCATTGGTGCAAATGCCTGGACAAACAAAGAAGGGGAAGTAAAGGCCAGTCTTACATTTCATGTAAACACAATCAAACTGCATGGCCGTTCCACAGGGGGCAATACAGCATCTGCACCGGTAGTGCCAATGAACACCGCACCGGCAGCAGTTTCAGAAGTTGCAGAGGACTTACCATTTTAACTTTCATGGCATCCCGTTAAATGGCGGGATGCTTTCATTTTTTTTAAACAATCAAAATTTACAACTATGGCACACAATATTAATTTCAATGAACAGACAGGTAAACACAGTTTCTTTTCAGTAAAAGAAAAAGCATGGCATGGTTTGGGGCAAATTGTGGAAGACTATCCCAACAGTAAAGAAGCATTGCAATTTGCAGGGCTTGATTTTGAAGTATTGAAACGACCCAATACACACCGTTTAGATGATGGTACAGAAGTGATCTCTAAAAGTTCATTCTACACTTACCGTCCTGATACGGGTGCAGTATTGGGCGACCGATTGGGTAAGGATTATGAAGTGGTGCAAAATGCAGATGCTTTCAGTTTCTTTGATGCTATTGTAGAAGGTGACGGCATTCAATACGAAACTGCCGGAGCATTGGGCAAAGGCGAAAAGATTTTTATTACAGCTAAACTGCCCGGTTATATTAAAGTGGGTAATGACGATATGATTGAAAAGTATTTATTCCTTACCACTTCGCATGACGGGTTTGGTAGTATCATGGCGGCCTTTACACCTACAAGAATTGTTTGTAACAATACTCTCAATGCTGCTTTGAAAAACTGTAGTAATTCCATTAAGATCCGTCATACTGCCAATGCTAAAGAACGATTAGAAGAAGCTCACAAAGTAATGGGTATAACTAACCTGATTTCTGTACAGTTAGAAGGGATTTTTAATCAATGGGCAAAGGTTCGTATTACAGATAAAGAAGTACAGAAATTGATACAACTCGCAATGGTTCCCAATAAAGAAGTATTGCAGAATATTGAAAAAGGTGAATTGGATGAATTAAGCACCTGTTTTAAAAATATGTGCGATGATGTATATGAATACAACGTGAGCAGCCCATCCCAGCAATATGAAACAACAAAGGGAACAGTGTTTGGCGCTTATAATGCTATCACTGGCTATTTTCAAAATGTAAGAAATTACAAAGATGACGAAGCCAAAATGAAATCATTGTTATATGGCGGCACAGCACAGTTAAGAACACAAAAAGCCTTTCAGCTTTGTGAAGACTTTGTAAAGAGTGAAATGGTGGGTATTTATAATTAATGGTTATTAAGGGGCATTGCAAAATGCCCCTTAAACTTGCAAAAAAGCTGCCCCGCAACATTATGGTAGAGTTTAGAAAATGGCGGGGCAGCTTGGGGTTTGGTGAAGATTAATTGTATCGGTAAATTTGGATAATGCGCTATACTAATCAAATAGAACCCGTCAGGAAAGCCCTGATAATTGGTAGCCCTGGTACTGAGGGTGTGGATTATTTGTATAGTGCCTCAACAGATGTTACGAATATCACCAATCACTTGCTTTCTTCAAGAGGAGGTAAATGGAAGGATAACGAGATACAAGTGCTATGGAATCCGGGCATTGCAGAATTAGCTGCAATTATTGAGAACATAATCGCAGATTATCTTTTTGTTTATTATGCCGGTCATGGTTATGAGAATACTATCGGAGAAAGAAAAATATGCTTATGTGATGCAGATGTTTCTGACTTTTTTCTGCTGAATAATAGCCCCCGGCAATTAATAGTAATTGACGCCTGCCGTGAAAAAGAATATCCTGCAATCAGTGGTATTCCGGAGGAGGAAGAATGGTTGCCATTTGATGGTTATTATCCGGAAAGAGAGGCTTTTGATAATTATATTTTACAATCGCCGGTTGGAAAGAAAATAATCCATGCTACAAAAAGCGGGTTTGCCTCATGGGAGGATAAAAAAGGGAAAGGTGGTGTATTCACCACAAACCTCATATTAAGTACAAGGAAGATCCAGTGTAATGATTTATATGCACCCATTAGTATAGAGCAGTCAATTTGGAAAGCCAGGAAAATGATTAAACAGGCAGGCGATGAACAAGAACCCGAAATTGTTTATTCAATCGGCAATCTCCAGGTTCCGTTTGCTGTGTATGTTAAAAGCGAAGCAAAGACAGTTTATTCAAATCCCTCCAATTACAATAAACCCCGAACGATGCCACGAAGAGAGCCATCAAATTCCGGAGCATTAACCTTTGGCTTACTCTTAATTGGGATTGCTTTAATAGCAAATAATTCTGATTAATAGGTTCTGATTTTCCCTTTCATTAATTCCTCACAAAGTTCGCCTTTTGTCTCCGTGGCGGCAATGAAATTCCGGCATAAGGAAAACTATTCCTGCATTCTATCAGATACTATTTATTCCGTTGCTTCATTGCCTTGGTCGCCAAAAGGCGGATGATGTTCCATAATTAATTTTTAAATCATTAAATGAAATGTTATGGAACAGTTAGCAATGCAATTTCCGGAATGGACAAGAGTAGCAGAAGTAGAATTGGTTTATAAAACAAAAGTGAAAGCTTCCGAACGACCCAAAGTAAATTCTTCAAAGGATATTTATAACATACTCAAGCAGGTTTGGGATGAAAACAAAATTGACATGCTGGAAGAGTTTAAAGTAATATTTCTGAACAGGGCTAACAGGGTTACCGGCGTTTACGATGCCTCATCAGGCGGCATTACGGGCACAGTAGCTGATCCAAGATTGATTTTAGCCGCCGCTATTAAGTCCCTGTCTGTATCAATTGTATTATCGCATAACCATCCCAGCGGCAACTTAAAGCCCAGCCGTGCCGACGAGGAATTAACGCTTAAAATAAAAGAAGCGGCCAGCTACCACGATATTAAGGTGCTGGACCACATAATCATATCCAGTGAAGGTTACTATTCCTTTGCTGATGAGGGGCTTATATAGCTCCTTTAAACCATTCTATTTCATTCTTTTAATCAAAATTTGCTATTTTGAGGAATGACCTTTGAGGAAATCCTTCTACAGTTTAAAACTGCTAAACCTTTATTGCTTTTACGGGCAAAAAATGCTGCGTTTATTATTTCTTTTTTTCAAAAAGTATTTTCTGATGCTAACATAACTACTATTACCAATAGCGAACTGCGAAGTAAACTGGAAGGCTACATGGAAGAACTGTCGTATGAAGAAAGAGATGAAGAACTGGAGGCAGGGACACTATTTGATGATTTTTCGGTAAGAGCCGCTCAGTATATCGATAAATGGAGCAATAGCGGTTTTTTAAGAAAATACCCCAATGACGAAGGAGAAGATCTGCATGAGTTAACGCCTGATACCATCAAAGCTTTGAAATGGCTTTCTGATCTCGAACGCAGAGAGCATGTTGGAACCAACAGCCGGTTCAAGGATATTTTTTTCAAGCTTCAGAAAATGATTGAACAAACCAATGAAGATGCAGAAGCAAGAATAGAAGAACTTCAAAAGAAAAAATGGGCCATTGAAGATGAAATAAACCTGCTGAAATCAGGAAAGAAGCCGTCGGTATTTGACGAAACGGAAATAAAGGAACAGTTTTACGATTTAAATAAAATGGCAAGGGAACTGCTTGCCGACTTTAGCGAAGTAGAACAAAACTTTGAGCAAATACGAAAAGATATTCAACGGAAATACACGGAAAAGGATGTAGCTAAAGGAACACTGTTAGTATTTGCCCTTGATGCTCTCGATGATATTGACCAGAAACCGCAAGGAAAAAGCTTCAAAGCATTTTGGGAGTTTTTGATGGATGAAAGAAGGCAACAAGAATTTACACAACTTACAGAAAGGCTTTACCAACTTTTAAATGAACACAATATTGATTATAATAATGATCGATTTTTAAAACACCTGAAACGTTTCCTGCATGTGTCTGGCCGAAAAGTGATTGATTCTAACCGGAAGCTAAGTGAAAAAATTAGCCGGGTGCTTTCTGAAAAAAATCTTTTGGAAAGAAGAAGGGCTATGGAATTGATTGGTGATATACGACAGATGGCGTATTCCCTTATTGAAACAAAAATTAAGGACGATGATTTTATAGTTATTGAAGATGAGCCATACATTAATCTTTTTGACAGATGGGAACCTGGTGAGGAGAAAGTGTATGTCGTCAAACCAAAGTGTACTAGTTGTTAGAGAGTATTTCTTTGTTTAAATGTAAAAGTTTTTGTTGTAAAAAAAGTTGTCTCCTTTTTTTTAATGATGCTTTTTTTATTCGTTCACGTTCTTTTAAAACCTCTTCCTGTCTCCCAAAATATACATCTGCAGGCGTTACGTTGCTCAGTGATTCATGATAACGTTGGTTGTTGTAGTACTCTACAAATTCGCTGATAGCTTCTTTCAGTTGTTCAGGATGATAATAGTTGTCCAGCTTAACTACATTTTTCATGGATCGATGATACCGTTCAATTTTCCCCTGTGTTTGCGGATGAGCAACTCGTCCGTGAATTGATTTTATTTTAACCGCAGAAAGATAATCTTTCAACTCACCTGATACATAACAGGCACCGTTGTCGCTCAACAAAACAGGTCGTTGTCTTTTGCCGAGCTTTGCTTTTTTGATCGCCTGTTTAACGGTTAATTGAACATCTTCTGCCTTCATCGTATTACACAACTCCCAGTGAACAATGTAGCGGCTGTAATCATCCAGAATCGTACTCAGGTAATACCAGCCCCAGCCAAGTATTTTGAAGTACGTAAAATCGGTTTGCCACATCTCATGTACAAACAGCGTTTTCTTGTCGAACTCATTACCTGCTGCTAACAGAATATGAGCCGGAGATGTAATTAAGCCCTTTGCTTTCAGGACCCTGTATACACTTGATTCAGAGATAAAAATCTTTTGCTCATCACTTAGCTTACAAGACAGCTCCCTGGGTGACAGTTCACTGAACTCAAGAGCAATTGAAACAACCAAATTCTTTTCGACCTGTGGGATTGTATTCCACTGTTGACGGCTTCCTGTATTTTTATATTCCAAGCCAATTAGTCCATTCGCTATATATGCCCTGTACCACTTGTAAAAAGTGCTTTTCGGTATACCAAGCTGATGAAGTGTTCGGTTTACCCCAAGATCAGATCGTTCAACCATCCAGATGATTTCCTGCTTTTCTGCTGCTGTCAATCGCATATGCTTCTGATAGTTTTCGTTTAGTCCAGCATGTCCAAGCTTTTTTTTACAATTGTATACCGCAGCATTAAATCTGCAACCATTTCTTTTAGCCGTTGATTTTCTTTACGCAGATCGGCCACTTCATCGCTGGTTGCTTCTCTGGCTGTATCACCGGCCAGTCTTTTTTTCCCAGCTTCCATAAACTCTTTATTCCATTTGTAAAATACACTCTGAGCAATTGAATGGTTACGACAGATCTCTGCAACGGAAGATTCTCCACGTTGTGCTTCCATTACAATCATGATCTTTTGTTCTGAGGAAAATATCCTGCGTGTTTTACGGCGGATATCCTTAATGAAGTTTTCTGTGGACTGCTTGACTTTCTTTTCCATGTTACTCTTTTTAAAAATGAATAATGGAAACACTCTCTTAAAATTAAACCTATTTAGTCCACTTTATGCTGACGATTTACAGATAGAAGGTGGTTTCTTAGATATGTATGATTCAAGAATATCTCTTACTTCGTGAATACGGGCTATTTCAAATGGCGTAAAGTATTGCTGTGAGGGATTTTTTTTAAATGTTGTTTCGAGTAATTGATACAAAAGTTCCCTCACTTTCAAATCAAAATAAAATTGCCTGGTAGCTTTATCATAAGGGCAATTAAGAACTTGGTTGATAATTTCTTTCATACATGGCAGGCTCCAGCACGGTTTCCCAGGTAATATTATTCCCGATGATGAAAGCAACACATTCTTCAGTTCAGGAAAGAAAGGCAGCAGTTCTTCTAACAATTTTGGCGAATAAAAAACATCGAGTGCCCTGAATTCATTAGTCTTTTCAAATACTGCACTGCAGTCTGAAGATTCTGTATAGAAACAGGCATATTGATCTTGCCTTATGTGCAGGTTCCCGATAGTATTGATCCGTTTGCGGGTTCCATTCTTAAGCATAAAGTAACTGTACAGCCCGTTGGAATGTATCCAACCTTTTGCATTAACTTTTTTCAAAAACTTTCCAATAAGAAAACGAATCGTATAATACTCCCCGTGCAATTCCTGGATAACCAGCTCCGCAAGATTTGATTTGGCTTGAAATGAAGTAGCTCCACGAAGAATTGGTCCGGAGTAATCAGAAGGTAATCCAGATTCAAATTTCAGGGGATTCCCATTGGATAAAGTTAATTCCATACTCAAGTATTTTCATTTAGCAACAAACAACTAATCAAAACCCTATAACAGTCAGGTGTGTTATGTTCACGGATTTACAATATGGAACAACCGATTCAAAATTAATATTTCTGATTGAAAGCTTATAGGGTAATGGAAATTGTTTATTTATTTTAATAGCTCTGCCTAAGAAGACTGCGCTTTGGATTTCTTTAGTTTTTTGCTGTTTAAAGGGGTTGAAATTCAACTAATTAACGGGAGCCATAGACTTAGTATCTTCGCCTCCTTAATAAATAGTATCAATGATCCTGTATATCAAAAACATGGTCTGCAATCGTTGTATCCTGGTTGTAAGACAAGAACTGGAAAAACTACATCTTCAAATCAATAATATCAGTTTGGGAGAAGCAGAACTTGCAAAAGTTCCAACGAAAAAACAAATCGAACAGCTTAACGAAGCCTTGGAAAAGTTGGGTTTCGAATTATTAGATAACCAGAAGCAGAAACAAATTGAACAAATAAAAAACCTGCTGATCAAGAAAGTGCAGTCTGGTGAGGTAGAAGAACATTTTAGCATTAGCGGTTTTCTAAGCAAATCACTGAATAAAGATTATAGTTATATCTCCCGTTTGTTTTCTGAAGTTGAAGGCATTACGATTGAACAGTTTTTTATTTTGCAAAAGATAGAAAAGGTAAAAGAATGGATTGTATATGGAGAATTAAACCTTAGTGAAATTTCTTACAGGTTAGGTTATAGCAGCGTTTCTCATTTATCTGCACAGTTTAAGAAAGTGACCGGCCTTACGCCACGTCATTTTAAAAAAATTGGTAGTACCCATCGCCAATCATTGGATAAGGTTCATTACAAATAGGTATAACTCTTTCCCATAATTCTATAACATTGTTACGGCCCTGCTGCGGGAACTTTGTGTCATTAATATTATTACTATGACACATACTTATAACGTTAGCGGAATGACCTGCGGTGGTTGCCAGGCTAAAGTGCAGGGACTTTTATCAAAAGTCTCAGGAGTTAAAAATGTTAGTATTGATTTATCAAAAGGAGAAGCGGTTATTGATATGGATAAGCATATAGCAACTGAGGATTTGAAAGCTGCCCTAAATGATTATCCTAAATACCAATTATCAGAAACGCATCCTCAAATTCATACTGTTGTTTCGGCGATAGAAAAAGAAGAGGGAAAGTCATGGATAGCGACTTATAAACCAATCTTGTTGATATTCGGTTATATTACGGGTGTTACTTTTCTTACAGAGTATATAAATGGAAATTTTATCTGGATGCGTTGGATGAATCATTTTATGGCCGGGTTTTTCTTGGTGTTTTCATTTTTTAAGCTGCTTAACCTGAAAGGTTTTGCTGAGAGCTACAGCATGTATGATATTGTTGCAAAAAAATGGAATGGCTGGGGTTACGTGTATGCTTTCACTGAACTGGCTTTGGGTATAGCCTTTCTTGTCGGCTTCAATCCCATCCTCACCAATTCTGTTACCTTTGTGGTGATGACGGTAAGCATTATTGGAGTTTTACAAAGTGTTTTAAATAAACGTAAAATAAAATGTGCCTGCCTTGGTGATGTATTTAATTTGCCTATGAGCACCGTCACTATTATTGAAGATGCACTTATGATTGGTATGAGTGCAATTATGTTAACAACAATGCTGTAATGACCATAGCAAAATCAATAGGACAATTTTTCTGGAAAGTATTCAAAGCGATCTTTGTAAGAAAGAAGGATTGCTGTAAATAATTGTCTTATAGTCGATATACTTACAAAACTCATGTGCCGGGCTGATATTTGTCATATACTTAATAGAGTTAAATTTATCCCTTTGTATCGGGGTAATAGAAATGGGGGAAAAATCTAAATAGATTATTATAACTTTGATATAGATGAAAAAGTTCGCAGCAGTCATATTAGCAGTCTTGTACATCAGTACTTCCGCTGGTGCTACTGTGCATATGCACTACTGTATGGGCAAGCTTTCTGAATGGGGTTTGGGGCATAAAGAATCCAAAACCTGTGGCAGCTGCGGAATGAAAACCAGTGAGGCCAAAGAAAAGGGGTGCTGCAAGGATGAACTTAAATTTGTAAAGAATAGCAGCGATCAGAAAATTGTCGAATCTTCATTTCAGTTGATGGGAATAATGGGAACAGCCTTTATTCCTGAATATGTTGAATTACCTTCTATAAAAATTTCTTCTGTAACTGAAGAAAACCCCGTCAGCAATGCACCTCCCCGAAGTAATGCTGTTGCTGTTTATATTCTCCACAGAACTTTCCTGATTTAAAGATTATATTTTTTTAGAAGCCGGACAATCCCTTTGTCGGGCTATTGGCATTTCCATGTGTCAAAAAAAATTTCCTAACATTTAAAATTTAAAAAATGAAAACGCTAAAAACGCTTTTTACTGTAGCCGTTTTAGTAGTTACAGTGTCATTTGCCAATGCACAAAGCGACAAAACAGAAAGAACCATTGGCATCAAAACAGAAAAAATAAAAGTCTCTGGTACATGCGGTATGGATAAAAGACGAATTGAAACTGCGGCATATTCTGTAGATGGAGTGAAGTCGGCTGTATGGAATGAGTACACACAAATACTTGTTTTGAAGTACAGCGTATTCAAAAAAGATGCTGGAGATAAAGCCCAAAGAAGCATAGCATCTGCGGGTAATGATACCGAAAAGTACAAAGCTGAAGATGCAGTTTACAACAAGCTGCCAGATTGTTGCCATTACAGAACTATGAAAATGTAACAATTCAAGATTGAGATGAATAACTTAAAAAATAAATTATCAAACAACATGAAAGCTTTCAAAATGCTGGTGATGGCAGCGTTAACCATCATGACCGTTTCTGCCCATGCCCAAGAAAAAGCAGGCAAAAAAGACACACTAAAACATGTTACACTTTATAGTTGCCCAATGCATGATACAGTCGCTATGAAGAAACCAGGCAATTGTCCTGTTTGCGGCATGAAGCTGGAACGTTCGAAAAAAGAACAAATGAAGGCAGCGGTAACAAAGAATTACTCATGCCCTATGCATGCTGAAGTTACCAGTAATAAACCCGGAAAGTGTTCTAAATGCGGCATGGATCTTAACTTATCACCGAAAGAAAAAATGAAAAGGGAGGTAATGAAAACGTACTCATGCCCCATGCATTCAGATATTACAAGTGATAAACCAGGCAAGTGTTCCAAATGCGGCATGGACTTAAAAAAGAAAACTAACTAAGTACGGTTGTACTGCTTTGAATACCTAAAATCAAGTTATGGTTCAAAAATTTATTGAGCTGGCTTTACGCAACAGGCTTATAGTTCTGCTCCTGGCAGGCGGCCTGTTTGCGTATGGCATTTACTCGGTCAGGCAAAACCCCATTGATGCCATTCCTGATTTGAGTGAGAACCAGGTAATCGTTTTTACAGAGTGGATGGGTCGCAGTCCGCAGGTGATGGAAGACCAGGTAACATATCCGTTGGTGAGCAATTTGCAGGGCATTCCGAAAATCAAAAACATCCGGGGCTCTTCCATGTTCGGGATGAGTTTCGTGTATGTGATTTTTGAAGACAATGTTGATATCTATTGGGCGAGAACAAGAGTATTGGAACGTTTAAATTTTGCACAACGTCTATTGCCGCAAGGAGTAACACCATCACTTGGACCTGATGGAACAGGGGTTGGTCATATCTATTGGTATCATCTTGATGCACCGAAAATGGATTTGGGCGAACAACGTGCATTGCAGGATTGGTACATCAAGTTTGCATTACAAACAGTGCCGGGTGTTGCTGAAGTTGCATCATTCGGTGGTTTTGAAAAACAATACCAGTTAATCGTTGACCCGGTGAAGTTGCAGTATTATAATATTTCGCTGATGGATGTAATGAACAAAGTAAAAGCAAATAACAATGACGTTGGCGGCAGGAAATTTGAAATGGCTGATATGGCTTATATCATCCGGGGGTTGGGCTATATCAAAAACAAAGAGGATGTAGAGAATATTGCATTGAGCAACTACAATGGCATTCCTGTTCGTGTAAAAGATATTGGTTCTGTACAAATGGGTGGTGATTTACGTCTTGGCATTTTTGACATGGACGGCAAGGGCGAAGTGGTAGGTGGTATTGTAGTTATGCGTTATAATGAAAATGCCAATAAAGTAATTGAAACAGTAAAAGCAAAAATGAAAGAAGTTGAGAAAGGACTACCTGACGGCGTAACCTTTAAAACTTCCTATGATCGCAGCACCTTAATTCAGGAAGCCATTGATTCTGTAAAAGGGACGTTGATTGAGGAGATGATTGCAGTTTCCTTAATAGTGCTCATCTTTCTTTTCCATTGGCGCAGTGCAGTTATCATTCTTATCCAATTGCCCATTTCAGTTGCCGCCGGTTTCATTTTTCTTGAACTATTTGGTATCTCTTCCAACATCATGTCATTAACTGGTATTGCACTCGCAATTGGTGTTGTGGTAGATGATGGCATTGTGATGGTAGAAAATGCGTACAGGCATATCAGCGAGTCACAAACAGCTAAAATTAATTCATCAGATAAAGCATAAACATGGCAAAGTGGTTCAAACGAAATAAAGACCCGCTGACATCAGAAGAAAGAAATGACATTATTGAAAAGTCATCTAAACAAGTAGGCCCTGGTGTTTTCTATTCTACCATTATTGTGGTTACTTCTTTCCTTCCTGTTTTCCTGCTTACAGGCATGGAGGGCAAACTATTCCATCCGCTGGCCTGGACTAAAACTTTCATCCTTTTAATAGATGCCTTTTTAGCAATTACATTGACACCGGTATTGATTTCCTTTTTTTTGAAGGGTCGATTAAAACCAGAAAGCGCCAATCCAATTACAAGAACATTGGAAAGAATTTATACACCGATATTGAAATGGTGTTTGAAATGGCGTAAAACAACCATTGGTATCAATATAGTCGCACTCACTGTGGGCATTGTTATGATGACCCGCCTGGGTTCAGAATTTATGCCACCATTAGATGAAGGTTCTTTGTTGTTCATGCCGGTTACCTTGCCGGATGTTTCTAACTCAGAAGCAAAACGATTGTTGCAGGTACAGGATAAACTCATTCGCACAATTCCTGAAGTAGTACATGTGTTGGGTAAAGCTGGGCGTGCTAATACTGCAACCGATAATTCTCCCATCAGCATGATTGAAACCATCATTCTCTTAAAACCAAAAAGTGAATGGCGGAATGGCATGACCAAAGATGGCATCATCAATGAGCTGAATGCAAAAATGCAGATACCCGGTGTTACCAACGGATGGACACAGCCCATCATCAACCGTATCAATATGCTTTCCACAGGTATCCGTACCGATGTAGGATTGAAAGTATACGGACAAAACCTCGACAGTATTTATGTATTTGCGCAAACCATCAAAAAACAACTGGAAGGAATTGATGGTGTGAAAGATCTGTATGTTGAACCGATCACCGGCGGTAAATACATCGATATTGAAGTGAAGCGTGAAGAGATCGGACGTTATGGCTTGAGTGTTGATGATGTAAATCTTGTCATTGAAAGTGCATTGGGTGGTATGAAACTCACAACAACGATTGAAGGCCGCCAACGCTTCTCTGTAAATGCTCGCTATGGACAGGATTTCCGTAATAATCTCTCAGCATTAAAACGTTTACAGGTACAAACAATGGACTTCGGCCCCATTCCATTAGAAGCAGTGGCAGATATTAAATTGAGTGATGGCCCACCGATGATCAACTCAGAAAACGCAATGTTAAGAGGAACCGTATTGTTCAATGTTCGTGAAAGAGATTTGGGCAGCACTGTTAAAGAAGCGCAGACAAAGCTGAACCAAATGATCACTAAACTACCCAAAGGTTATTTTCTTGAATGGAGCGGTCAATGGGAAAACCAGATTCGGGCCAACCAAACGTTAAAGACGATTCTGCCCATTGTGCTTATCATCATCTTCATGGTGTTATATTTCACGTATCATTCATTTAAAGAAGCAGCAGTAACCATGCTCACTGTTCCGTTTGCATTAATCGGCGGTGTGTTTATGGTGTACTTCTATGGTATTAATTTATCAGTGGCTGTTGCTGTTGGCTTCATCGCTTTATTTGGTATGGCCATTGAAACAGCGATGCTGATGACGATCTATCTCAATGAAGCCATGCAGAACATGGTGGCCAAACATGGTAACAGTAAGGCAACACTTACACCGGCCATCATTCGTGAATTTGTAATTGAAGGTTCTGCAAAAAGATTAAGGCCCAAACTAATGACGGTATCTGTTGGGCTGTTTGGTTTGATCCCCATTCTTTGGGCTACAGGGGTAGGCAGTGATATTATGCGCCCAATCACCATCCCATTAATTGGCGGCACCATTTCATCTACTATTTATGTGCTACTAATTACTCCGGTGATTTTTGAAATGATAAAGGAAAGAGAATTAAAACGTAACGGTAAAATTGATTTGATTGATGTTAAAGAATAATAACCAATGAAGATGTTACTTACATCAACCATTACCTGTCCTTATTGCAAACATCAGCAAGAGGAAGAAATGCCCGTTGGTGCTTGTCAATATTTTTATGAGTGTAAAAATTGCAAAACGATTTTAATGCCAAAGCAGGGTGATTGTTGTGTGTTTTGTTCTTTTGGTTCCGCCGCATGTCCGCCTGTTCAAAAAGATAAAGATTGTTGTTCTTAAATTAGTTACTAATGAAGAAGATCCTATTCATGCTTTTGTTTATTCTATCTGTTTCAACCATTTCGGCTCAGCAGGTAATGAGCCTGCGTGAGATAACAGACAGCATCAGGACACAACATCCTGTTGTAAAAATGTACAACTATGAGATCCGCTCGATGGATGAAGCAGCAAAAGGTGCAAAAAGCTGGATGCCGCCTGAATTCAGTAGTGGCTTGTGGATGACGCCATACAATCCCAATCGTTGGAAAAAAATGGATGATGGCATGGGTAGTTTCAAAGAAGGTATGGGTCAGTATATGATCGGTGGGCAACAAATGTTTCCCAATAAACAAAAACAAAATGCCGATGCAAAGTATATGGAAGCCATGTCATCTGTGGAGAAAGAAAAAAAGAATGCGTCGCTTAACGAATTGATAAATGATGCAAAGCAGTTTTATTATGAATGGATCATTTTGAAAAAGAAACTGGTAATTCTTGATCAAAACGAGAAGCTGCTGGATTTCATGATCAAAAATGCGGAGATACGTTATAAAAATGGTTTAGAAAAAATAAGTGCTTATTACAAAGCCAAAGCTGCATTGGGTAATGTGCAGAACATGCGTTTGATGTTTGAAAACGACATTAAAGAAAAACGCATTCGCATCAACTCATTAATGGGTCGAAATGCAATGATCAATTTCGATATTGATACTACTTATAAACTGAACGATTACTCATCACTTGTATTTGACAGCACACTCCTGTACAACAACCGAAGTGATCTGAAAGCAATTGATAAAGACATTACGCTTACATGGTTAAAGCAGGAAACAGAAAAGCAAAGTCTCAAACCCCAATTCGGTATCCGCTATGAACACATGTTTGGCTTTGGAGGGTTACCCATGCAATTTTCATTAATGGGCATGATGAAATTGCCACTTACCAAATGGTCATCCAAAATGAATAAAGCAAATATGGAGAGTTTGAAGTGGAAAGCCAGCGCCCTTCAATCGCAAAAAGAAATGATGTTAAATGAATATAGTGGCATGGCTTATGGCATGCGCAACGAACTGGAGTTGAAAAGCAAACAACTCAAGCTCTATGATGATAACATTATTCCTGCATTGAAGAATAATTACAAAACCATGCAGTTGGGCTATGAACAAAATACAGAAGAACTGTTTATGCTTTATGATGCATGGGAAACTTTGTATATGACGCAACTGGAATATACAGAGTTGCTCAACCAGGCTTTGAAACTGCAGGTAACAATTGAACGGTTAATTGAAAAGAAATGAAACAACTGATTTATATAACAGCAATTCTCTTTGTATTCATTGCAGGTGCCTGCAAGAATAACAAAGACCCGCATGACAGCCATCAGCAAGAGGTTACAAAAGACATGTACACATGTCCCATGCCAGAGGATTCCGTATTCAGAGATAAGCCTGGCACTTGCCCCAAGTGTGGAATGGAATTGGTAAAGATGAAGCAACCTGCTATGCCGCAAAATCATGAGCAGGAGAATAAAGCAGTGGAATATACCTGTCCCATGCATCCGGAAGTTATTCGGGATAAACCCGGGCAATGCCCTATTTGCGGAATGGATTTGGTCAAGAAAGAAACTGGTGGCACAGCATCAACTGAAATTGGTTTGGATGCCTTACTTAAACCAACCAACGAGTTTGTAGTTTCTTCCATTCCTGTTACTGCAATTGAAAAAAGAGAGGAGCAGATTGAAATAGAAGCATTGGGAACCATTGCTTACGACACAAAAGAAGTTGGAACTATTTCAGCGAGAGTAAACGGACGGATTGAAAAACTGTACGTACGTCACCGTTACCAGAAGATTAGTAAAGGACAGCGCATCATGGATATCTATAGTCCGGAAATATTGACGGCTCAACAGAATTTATTGTTCCTGTTGAAGAATGATGCAGCTAACGAAACGATGATTGAAGCAGCGAAAGAAAAATTATTATTACTGGGCATGAGCAGCCGGCAATTGCAAGAGGTGATACAAACCAAACAAACTGCTTTTACAATTGCTGTGTACAGTAATTACAGCGGACATATTCATGAATCAGCCGGTGCTTCAATGAATTTATCACCCGAACGAATGAAAGATGTATCGCAATTAACAGAAGAGCTTTCACTAAAAGAAGGCATGTATGTAAACAAAGGCCAATCGGTTTTTATCGTCTACAACCCAAATAAAGCATGGGCATTACTAAACATTTTTGGAGACAACCAGGGCTTGGTTAAAAAAGGAAACAGCGTAAGAATAGTTCCCGAAACAGCACCCAACAAAGATTTCAGGGCAAGTGTTGATTTTATTGAACCTTTCTACCGGAAAGAGAGTAAAACTTTAACAGCAAGAGTGTACTTTAATAACAACAATTTAAAAATTCCTATCGGCAGCCAGGTAAGAGCCTTCATTTATGGTAATTCAAAAGATGCTTACTGGTTACCTAAAGAAGCAGTGTTATCACTTGGGCTTGACAAAGTGGTGTTTCAAAAAGTGGACGGAGGGTTTAAAGCACACAAAGTGAACACCGGGATTTTACACATGGAACATATTCAAATCATCAGCGGATTAACATCAACTGATTCGGTTGCTGTTAATGCTCAATATTTAATGGACAGCGAAAGCTTTATTAAAGTAAAACAATAATTATGCGGTATCTTTTTATACTTCTGATTTCTGCTTCTGTTCTTTTTTCATGCAAGAGCAAATCTCATGAGCATACAGAAAGCGATGTGTACTATACCTGCTCAATGGACCCGCAGGTGATTGAACATAAGCCCGGCAAATGCCCCATCTGTAAAATGGATCTTACGCCAGTTAAGAAAAGCAACGGGGAAAAGAAAGATGAAATACAGTTGAGTGAACAACAGATACAGTTGGGCAATATTCAAACCGACACTATTCGCAGTGGTACAATCGGTGATCAGTTGGTATTAACTGCCAGCCTCAACTTCGACCAGATGAAAACATCATCTGTGAGTTCAAGAGTAATGGGAAGAGTTGAAAAGCTATATTTCAAAAACCTGGGCGATTATGTAAGCAAGGGGGCAGCGTTATATGCGATCTACAGCGAAGACCTCAACAACGCCAAGCAGGAATACCTTCTTGCATTGGATCGGAAGGGAACATTTGCTAATGAAACAGCTATCGACTTCGATCAGTTATTGCAGAGTGCCAAAAACAAATTACTGTTGTGGGGATTGAGTGAATCCCAAATCAATGAACTGGCGAAAATAAAGAAAAACCCGGCTCTTACAACGTTTTACAGTACGGCATCTGGCTACATCACTGCACTCGATATTCGTGAAGGCGATTATGTGATGGAAGGAGGAACTATTGTAAAGCTGGCTGATCTCTCTACTCTCTGGGCAGAAGCACAAGTGTACACTTCGCAACTTTCAGAAATTGATCTCAACGGAACAGCTACTGTTCAATTGCCCGATATAGAGGACAAAGAAATTAAAGGACGTATTGAATTTGTAAACCCTGAGATCAACCCTGATACAAGAATCAATCTCATTCGTGTATCTATTCCAAACACCGGCAATCAATTGAAACCCGGCATGCCAGCTTATGTGTTACTGAAAAGTTCGCAACGCAAAACACTTGCATTACCTATCAATGCTGTCATCCGTGATGGAAAGGGTGCAACAGTATGGATACAAACAACCAGCAAAACCTATAAAAGTGTGATGGTTGAAACTGGTTTGGAAAGTGATGACAGAATAGAGATAAAATCCGGATTAAATGTTGGCGATGTGGTAGTAATAACAGGTGCTTACCTGTTGCAAAGCGAATATATTTTTAAAAAAGGAGCCAACCCGATGGAGGGTATGAAGATGTAAAACCGGACATAAGTATTATTGGATTAATGTTGTTGAAAAAACTTACAGCATTATTTCTTTTTTTTTGATTTATATGAACAACTGATAAAAGAAATTGAATTTTTAAAGCTATTATATCAGGCTAAAAAATGCTACTGCTGCATCTGCACCGACTATCATTAAATGAGAATGTTTGAGAAAAAGAAGACCCCGCTACAAGCAAAATATACCACTTTCGTGGTATTGATATCTTCATACATCGGTGGTATATTTAAGTTTCGAATAGTGTAATGTCGCTTGACACCCCTTCTTCGCTATAAGTAATACGAGACGTTTATTCTTTTTTAGCATTAAAATAACGTAAACCTTAAACCTTTCATATCATGGCACACGGTAAATTATTCCCCCGCAAAACAAAAAGTATAAAGGAATGGACAATCAGCCCAGTTCAAATGAGGCAACTTTTAAAAGAAGCTCCAAAAGAAATTGGCAAACAAAAAATCAAATCACCTGGATTAAAAATCGACGTTGAAGATTTACAGTTTATTCCTGAAAAGTTTTCGCATAAAGATTTACTTGACCCACATTGGTTTTGGCATAAATATTTTTGCAGGCCAAAATACCGCCGTCGGAAAAATCAAAAAAATCTTACTCCATTAGAATGGAGTCGTTTTATTTATGCTATTGAAGCATTAGCCGATACGGATACACCTGCACCAACTTACCAGGAATTTGTACAAATACATGTGCAGGCAATGACAACACCTGCCGGGCACATGTGGGGTGCACATGGAGGTGTAAATTTTTTAACATGGCACAGGGAATACATGGCAAAATTGGAAGCAAGATTAATAGCTATCAATCCCTTGGTAACAATTCCTTACTGGAACTGGATAGAAGACAGGTATATACCACCTCAGTTAAACAACAGTGCTGACTTTACCCGTTGGGGAATTACAAGAGGCGGTTCATTCAACGATACTTTATTGCCAACGGCCGCCCAGCATGCTGCCCTTATGACGAATACCGCTTTTGCTTCTTTTTCTTCTCAGTTAGAAGCATCACCTTTCCATAACAGGCTGCATGGTTTAGTAGGCGGCACCATGGGAACGGCTTCATCACCTGCCGATCCAATCTTCTGGTTACATCATGGTTTTATAGATAAGTTATTTGCAGACTGGCAGGTGTTAAACCCCGCTGCTACACATCCTAATCCTTCAGAAGTATTAAAGCCATCGCCCATTATGACAAGAACAAATGCACAAGTATGGAGCACATTGGCATTAGGATATGTATATGCTTAATCTTTAAAAAAATAAAGCCAGGTGCAGACTTATTTTAGAACAGGTAATTCTTATTATAAAAACATTTATTCAGGTAGCCAGGGATATAGCAAGAACAGTTTGTGAATGGGCATGAAGTTCAAGATCTGTAACATTCTGCTTAATGGATATTTATAACTGATACAAAAGATTTACTTAAATTACCGCTGTTTAAAAGGAGCGGTAATTTTTTTAAATGCTAACTTATTAAGTAGTCAAATGTCTGAAAATCCTTCCCAACTCATACGGCAATACAAAGAGGATAAACAATCAGTTTACAATACCTGGTTTATCAATAATGAAGAAAGACTTAAAGCTTTTCGTTCCATCCGGCGAGGAGTAATGCAGGTGATTGAGGATATTAAGAGTAAAAAATTCCCCAACGATTTCAAAGGTTCCTCCCTTGAGTTTGTCCTTACCTGCATCACTGAGCAAAAGCAGGTATTTGAAGGAGCATCTCATCCGTTTTACTGGAAGCCTAAACTTAGGATACCCGATATATATGAGAACGAAAACAATAAGCAGGCTTTCGGACAGTTTTTAGAAAACTGTTTGAATGCAAAATCAGAAGAACAGATTATTAAAGAAATCATCAGGCTTGATAGTTTAAAAATAAAAGGACTTGGACCTGCAGTTGCAAGCATTCTTTATTTTCTGCATCCCACTATTATTCCCCCGTTTAACACAGCTATCATTAACGGCTTTAATTTTTTATACAAAGACAAAAAGAAATTAGGTAGCTGGAGTGAATACCTGAAGCTGAGAGAGGTAATGATTGATACCAATAGCCAGCACCGATCCGAATTATCATCCGATCTGGGAGCTATTGCAGGCTTATTGTTTGAGATTGGAACACAGAAACTGATTTTAGGAAGTGATGTATATTTATCAGAACCCGAACGCAAAAAGTTAGAAAAACTAATAGAGAAGCGTCAGGAAAGTGTGCAGCAGGAAAAAGACGAAGAAAATCTGCATACAGAAATGCAATATCATTTGTTAAAAATTGGGAATGCTTTGGGCTATGACGTTATTGCTGCATCGAATGACCGTTCCAAATCACATTGTGGTAACAGTTTTTCATTTATGAGTTTACCGCAATTCCCTGAAATTGATTTGGAAAGAGACACTTTGAATACGGTAAAGCTGATTGATGTATTGTGGTTTCAGAAAGGAACTAATAATGTTACCGCAGCTTTTGAAGTGGAAAAAAGTACCAGTATTTATTCAGGTATTTTGCGGCTGACCGATTTAAGCTATACTATAGCCGATGGTGATGAAGTATTCTACCTGATAGTACCTGATAAAAGAGAGAAGGACGTTTGCCTTCAACTTTCCCGCCCTGCAATTAAACAAAACAATGTAGTAATTAAATACATCCTGTTTTCGGAACTCCGCAGTCATTGCGATGCACTTTGTAAGTTTGGAGAAAGTCATCACATTATGGAAAAAATAGCGAAGGCTGTATAAATAAAAAAGCGGCAGTAAATATTTCTGCCGCTTTTCTTTTAGAGTTTTGCCCCGACTGATATAAAGAACGTTCTTCCATCTGCCGGTAAAGCCCCCGGCCCCGGATAACCACCTGCACGACGGGTAAAATATCTTTCATCAAATAAATTATTTATTCCTGCTTTAAGATTTAACCCTTTTGAAAATTTGTATGTAGCTGTTAAGTCAGTTACAGTATAAGATGGAATCAAACCTGTATTTCCATTAGCAGAAGCAGCAACCGTATTATTCGCATCGCTGAATGTTTCTCCAACACTGCTTATCTGTGCTGTTAATAAAAATCCTTTATAACCGCCGGTTATACCACCCCTGAAAATATGGGCAGGCGCATTTTCTACCTTCTTACCCTTTGTATTGGCATCTTTATGGTCGCCGCTGTATTTGGCATCTGTGTATCCATAAGATCCGAAAATAATTACATCTGTATGTTTGCTTTTTGTAAATGCCCTGATGGGATTAAATTCAACATAACCTTCAAAACCCTTACTGGTGCTGGCTCCCACATTTGTAATTAAACGGTAAGTAGCCCCGGTTGGTGTAATAGTGCCTACACGGTTATTGTATTGTAAATAAAACCCGCTTACATCAAATTGAATAAAACTTTTCAATTTGCCCCGATAGCCTAAGTCAATATTATAACCTTTGGCATCTTTCAAATCAGGATCAACTACATCTGTTGTTGGTGGCGCCTGCAGGTTTGCAAATTGAATAGGGCGATATGCCTGTGAAATATTTGCATATACTTCCGTAGCTTTTGTAACATGGAATTCTGCACCCACACCTGCCAATACGAAACTGCGGCTGCGTGTAATATTTTGCAAAATTATTTCTGCACCACCGGAAGTGTATCCGTTTCGTCCTGAAGAAGAACCTTCCAGCCACTCATAGCGAATGCCCGGAATAATCAACAACTTATCTGTAACACGAAAAATATTTTCTGCAAAAGCGGCAGCATTTTTAGAATTAAATTCTATATCCCTGGGATAGTTGCCTGACACAGTTACATCATACCCTGTACCGGTAGTTCCTTTACCATCTGCTTGCCTTGTGGTAGTACCGGTATATAAACGAATGCCGCCTGAAAAAGTATTTTTCATTTTACCAATGGCATAATCAGTTATGATGCGGCTTTCTAAACCATAATTTCTGTATTGGTCAAGGTTAACAACCCTGTTATTATAATTAAGAGTTGTTGCATTAATGCTGTCCCTTGTGGTTATTGATTGCAAAAAACCTACGCTGTTTCTGTCGCCAACTGTACCAAAGAGTTTTGTATTCCACCGGGTCTTTTCATTTATTTGATAGTTGGCGATTAATGCAGGCGTTGTCCATGTTATGTCAAACCAGTTGCGGCTGCGGAAACTTTGTTGTGCATCCTGTTTTATTTGTGCATCTGTTAAGCCACCGGGCTGTTGGCTACGGATATGCGAACGCATAATTTCAGCAGTTAAAGAAAATTTAGAACTGAAATTGTAGGTTACTGTTCCATAACCTGCATTGGTATAGTATTGACTGTTCTCTCTCCAGCCATTTCCATTGCGATGATCAAAAAAAGTATAGTAATGAACTTTCCCTTTTTTACCGCCTATCGCATTATAACTATTAAACAGTCCATTGCTGCCAACTGTTTGCTGTGTTTCAAATTCAAAGGGTTTGTTGATCTCATTACCATTACGCAAAATATAGTTTATCAATCCACCAAACTGAGGGCCGTATTGGAGAGAGCCTTGCCCCCGAACAATTTCAATGCGCTGTACCGCCTGTAGCTGTGGATTATAATAAGCTTCAGGATAGCCAAAAGGATCTGCTGCGATATCGTAGCCATTTTGCCGCACGTTAAATTCCCAGCTACGATTAGGGCTTAATCCACGGGCAGCAATACCAATTTGAATACCGCTTGGATCGCTTTCCCAAATATGGATACCAGGCACTTTTGCAAGTACCTGACGCATGGTATTGGTCACTACATTTCCCTGTACATTATCCAACACTATCAACGCATTTTTCTTACCAGCATAAATATTAGTGCCTACAATTTCCGGCATTTGCTGATAATCGCTTTTGCTGTTTCTACCAACAACAGTCACATCAGGTAAATACTTCAAATGGTTTGTATCAGCATTTTGTACCTTTTCCTTTGTTTGCGCTTTTGCTACACTAAAAATTGACAGAGCAATAACTACTATAACACCTTTCTTTCTCATGAGCCTTTTTTTAGGCTGCAAATTGCTGTATAACAAAGTATTAGCCGTTACGCAATTAGGAAATGCGTTTACGTATTCGGGAAAACAATTTTATAAGTTTTTTTCAAAATTCTGTAACTTTCCAATCATAAGCCCTGTTACCTTTACACTTCGGCAAGTATTGTCATTCAAAGAATTGCCCTATTTTTACAGCGTCTAAATGAAACGTAGATTATCCATACAACTAAAAGCATTATTTCTGCTGATTGTATTTGCATCAAATACAGCGGTAGGATTTGCCTGTGCTTTGGGTGTGGAAATGGGCTTCAATACTTCTAACCATAATGCTGTTGAAGAAGCAACTGAAATACATATACATGCAGATGGTAAAAAACATGTGCATGAGAAAGAGGCGTCAGCAACTATAACTCATGAGCATCAGGATGGTACTAAATATCAGCATGATAGTGAGCCTGCAAAACAAATCCAAACCGAAGATAGCAAATCGTTCACCAAAAGTCCTGGTGGATGCTGCAGTGATGACGTACAAAAATTTCAAAACTTAGATAAGAATCTGAATCAAAATGTGAATGCTGGTATTGATGTGCCGGTGTTTGTTGCAATTGTAAGCACATTTTTGGGAATTGATTTATCACAGGGAAATAAGGACTTTCCTCCAAAATACAAAGACAGGTTTTTTTATCCTCCTCCTGATATACGTATAGCGATACAGAGTTTTCAGATTTGATTACAGTAAAACAGGTGAAGCTTTAATGGCTTCATCCACCTGCATTTTGCATCCGGCAAACTGAGGTTATTTGTTTTACCGTAATCATTTTTTATGCTCAGAAATAGTATCATAGTTTTTCTTATCGGAATTAGTGCATTACCGGCTACAGCACAGCAAGTGCTTACTGAAAGTGAAGCTGTAAGTAAAGCTTTAGCCAATAATAAAAATATTCAGTCTGCTTCATTGCAGGTTAAGCAGCAGCAACAATTGCTGAAGTCAGCTATTAACCTGCCAAACCCGGAGTTCTTTTGGGAAAGCCCTACTGGCAATTTTTACACAGGTAGTATCACACAGTCATTTGAGTTCCCCACTGTTTACAGCAATCAATACCGTTTGCAAAAGCAGCAAATTGGTGTAGCCCAAAAGGAACAACAAATTACACAAGCCGATTTGAAGTATAGAATAAAAGCCCTCTACCTCGAAGCTCAGTTTACAGATTCACTGGTAAAGCAATTGTATATACAAGATACACTGTATGAAAAAATTAAGTTGTCAGCGATCCGCCAGTTTAATGCAGGGCAGATAGATTACCTGCAACAAACATTTGCTGAAACACAATACGGCGAAATTCATAACCTGTACCTGCAATCCATCACAAGATCAAAAGCAATAAAAGCACAGTTGCGATGGCTGACCGGTATTAAAGATTCCATTATAGTAGAGCCATTGGTAATTAATATCACGCAGGCTCCATTTCCAATCGTTCCGGATTCAATGGCTTTACTTGCTAATCCGACAGTACAATTATTACAACAACAGCAAGCGGTAGCAAAGCAAAATATAGCCTTGCAAAAAAGTAAAGCATTACCCGGTTTGGCATTTGGCTATTTTAACCAGGGTGAACGGGATACTAAGTGGAATAACCGTTTTCGCTTTGGTATTACCATACCGCTGTGGTTTGGCCAGTATAAGAGTAATATCAGTGCTGCCAAAACTGAACAGCAGGTTATACAAAGCAGACAGGAAGGTTTGCAGCAGGAACTATCTGCACAGGTTATTAATGCAAGCAGCGAAATGAATGCTAACTGGCAATCGGTACAATATTATCAGCAAACGGGTTTAAGAAAAGCTCAGGAAGTAATTACAACTTCACAACGGTTTTTTGTAAGCGGCGAAATAGACTATATCAGTTTCATGCGGAATAATAACGATGCCTACAGCATTTATCAGAAATACCTCGAAGCCGTAAGAAATTATAATCTAAGTGTCATCAATTATCAATACTTAATGGGTCAGTTATGAAAAGAATAATTATTCTATTACTATTATCATTGCCTGTAATGGCATTTGCACACGGTGGTGAAGACCATGGTGATGCAAAAAAAACAATTGCTGCATCAACCAGCTATTTTTCTGCGGAAGCCTTTTCTGATAAGTATGAGTTGCTGCTCAGGTACAATCCCATTACTCCGGGCAAGGAAACAGTACTTAAATTATTTATCAGTGAATTTGATACGAATAAACCAATCGACAGTGCAACGCTGAATATAACTGTTAGTGGTAATCCAAATTTAAAAGTTGTTGTTTCAAGAATAGAAAAAGGAATTTATGAATTAAAAACAACCTTTCCTGAAAAGAAAGCTTACAGTCTTGTAGTAAGCATAAACAGCTATGCCGGTATTGATTTAATTCAGTTGAATAATATCGAAACGGGTAAGGAACTCACCGTTGCTGCAACTGAAAATACAGCTCATACACACTGGTACAGCAGCAATTGGTTTTTTGGTCTGATTGGTTTGCTTATTGGTTTAATCGTTATGTTTTTCATCAATAAAACCCGGAGCAGAAAAATTATCGCTACGGCAATTATTCTTTTTTGCCTTCTGCCAACAGCCACTTATAACTCAGTATCTGCACACGATGGTCACGATGAAGCTGGTGCAAAAAAAAGCGGAGGCTCATCCACAATATTTATGGTAGAAAAAGAAACACAATTTCTTTTCAATATCCAAACCCAAAAAATCGGCACAGGAGATTTTAACGGGTCATCTGTTTTATTGGGAACTGTAACTGCTGCACCACAAGGAAGAGCGGTAATACAATCACCCCAGGCAGGTAAAATAGTTTCATTGAGGGTTACACCTGGTCAACGGGTTGGCAAGGGCCAGGTAGTGGCGGTAATAGAACAACAGGTGGATGCCGGAACACAGATCAGTATCATTTCTCAAAGCAACTCTGTAAATGCAGAATACGAAGCAGCCAAAGCTCAATATGAAAGATTGAAAGCTATTGAGGATATCGCAGCAAAGAAAGATATAACAGAGGCAAAAGCCCGGTACGAAAGTGCTAAAAGGAACAAAGCCCTCTTTGATGCTAATACCGGCAGAAATACCGGCAATACTAAAGCAATAACACTGACATCACCTGTTAGTGGTGTGGTAGGCACATTTAATTATGCAATAGGTGCAGTAGTGAGTGGCGGCGAAACGTTGTTTGAAATAACCAACCTTGACCAGGTGTTTGTAGAAGCCCAGGTATTTGCAACAGACGCTGAAAAATTGAAATCAGCAACAGGGTTTACCACCATTTCAAATGCGGATACACTGGTTTATAAATTGAAAATGATTAGCACTGCCCAATCTGTTAACAGCGGCAATCAATCTCAAAAAGTAGTATTTGAACTTATCAATCCTAAAGGTCAGTTTAAGATTGGAGAAAATGTAAATGTGCGAATGACAGGAAGTAATGTTATACGACAAGTTGTAATACCCAATGAAGCAATTACAGATGTGAACGGTAAGCCAGCCATTTTTATAAAAGATAAGGCTGAACAGTTTAGCATCAGCTTCGTAGTAAAAGGGCAAAGCAATGACAAGTTTACTGTTATTACCAAAGGCACTGAAGACGGTGAACGGATAGTTACTGCTAATGTGTATCAGATGAAAATGATGTATTTAAATCAATAATTAAAATAAACAAACATGAAAAAAATTTTAATGATGTTTTTGCTGCTGGCAACAGGTACAGTAGCCTTTACACAAACCAGCGATAAAGAAGCTGTAAAGACAGTATTAAACAATTACAAAAAAGCCATTGAAAAATTAGACACCACAGGTGTAGTGAATCTCTTCGTAAAAGATTCCAAAGTATTTGAGCAGGCAAAAGATGAAGGCACCATTGGTCATTACCTGGAGCATCACCTTGGGCCTGAATTAAAAGATTTTAAGTCCTTCACCTTTAGCGACTATAAAGTTGATGTGACTGTAACAGGTGAATACGCCTTCTCAACAGAGACTTATATCTATACCATCATTCTTGCTAAAGATGGCAAAGAAATAAAAAGCCAGGGTGTAGCCACTTCGGTTTTAAGAAAATCAAAAGAAGGCTGGAAAATTGTGCAGACACATTCATCATTCAGAAAAGCAAAATAATTTTTTACTATAAAAGAAGAAAAATGAAACAAATCAGAATCATCCTTTCGATGGCAATAGCGGTTTTTGGTTTCACTGCTATAAATGCGCAATCAACAAAAACAAAAAATAAAACTGCAGTTGCGGATACAGTGGTTTATCAATGCCCGATGAAATGTGAGGGAGATAAAACTTATGATAAAGCAGGTAAATGTCCTAAATGCAATATGGATTTGAAAGCTGTACCAAAACCTGTTGCCGCCATTTATCAATGCCCCATGAAGTGCGAGGGAGATAAAACTTATGATAAGGCCGTCAAATGCCCAAAGTGCAATATGAATCTTACAAAAGTAAAAACAAAGAAAGAAGTACAAAATCACAAGGGACAAAATCATAATTAATTCATCAACCAAAAAAATAAAATCAATGAAAAAAGAATTTAAAATTTCAATGGCTGTTATGGCTCTTGCAACCGTAACTATTTTTAGTGCCTGCAACAATAGCGGTGGCGAAGCGAAAACATCAGACAAGGATTCCTCAAAAATGGAAATGACACATGAAGGTGGCGACCATATTTATGCCTGCCCCATGCATCCCGAAGTTACCGGTAAAGAAGGAGATACCTGTCCTAAATGCGGAATGAAACTGGAGCATAATGACAATGCCGGTGCCCCAAGCAATGTTAGTATGCAGTTTACAAGTAATCCGGCAACTCCAAAACCGGGAGAAGAAGTTACTTTATCCATGACTCCGAAAATAAAAGATAAACCTACTGAGCAGGTTCCTTTGGATGTTGAACACACTAAAAAGATACACCTCATTGTGGTTAGTGATGACCTTAGCTGGTTTGACCACATACATCCTGAGTTGAATGCTGACGGTTCTTATTCGGTAAAAGAAAAATTTCCTGCCCCCGGCAAGTACACGTTGTTTGCTGATTATAAACCAAGCGGCGCCAATCATACTGTTGATTACCTGAATGTAACAGTAGCCGGTACGGTACCTGCCGCAAAAGTTTATGGGGCAGATAAATTAACCGGCACCGCCGGTGATGGGTTCTCTGTTTCACTTACTCCTGAAGGTGGTAAATTTTTAACCAATATGGCCATGCACATTAATGGAGTAGTGATGCTGAATGGCAAAGAAGTGGATGTAACAACCTTAGAAGATTACCTCGGAGCAAAAGCCCACATGGTAGTAGTAAGCCTTGCCGATAAAAAATATTTGCATGTACACCCAAGCGTAGAAGGTGGAAAATTTGATTTACATACTACGTTTGAAAAACCCGGTGTCTATCGTGGCTGGATTCAATTCCAAAGCAAAGGAAAAGTTTACACCAGCGACTTTGTAATGAATGTAGCAGAAGGCAATGCCGACAATATGAAAGGTATGGATATGAAGAAAGACGAACATGCGGAACATTAATATTCAATTTATTTTCTAACAATAAAATTTAAAACAATGAAAAAGATAACAATTCTGATGACAGTAATGCTGATAGCAACTTTTACAACATTTGCTCAGCATAGTGGTGGCAACCATAAACATGGTTCGCCACATGGTGGAACAGTTAAGTCTGCCGGTGATTTTCATATTGAAGTAAGTGTAAAAGACGGCATGGTGATGGCCTATTTGCTGGATGGGAAAGAAAAGACAATAAAGAATACAGGTGTAACCGGAACGGCTGTTATACAAATGGCGGACGGAAAAACTTCAACCATTTCATTAAGTCCAAGCGGCAATGAAGGGTTTATGTACACACTTGACAAGACTAAAAAGTACAATAAGGCAATTGTGACTTTTACCAGTGCCGGAAAAACAGCTTCAGCATCGTTTGACCTTACCACAAAGGCCAAGCCTGCCGCAGATGGACATAACCATCAACATTAAAACGTATAGAAAATCATAGCAGGGTTACTCCCTGCTATGATTTATAATGTTAGTGCCTAACATAGTACAATGGCGATTAAAGATTTTATTTTATGCTGAACAGACTCATTCATTTTTCCCTGAAGAACCGGATGCTGGTAGTATCAATGGCTGCCTTGCTTATGGTGTACGGTGTGTTTACTTTGGTTAATCTTCCGGTGGATGTATTACCCGATTTAAACCGGCCAAGAGTAACTATATTTTTAGAAGCCAATGGTATGGCTCCTGAAGAAGTGGAAAGCCAGGTTAACCTGCCGGTAGAAACACAATTAAATGGTGCGCCGGGTGTGGAAGTAGTCCGTTCTGTAGCAAGTCCCGGATTAGGGATGGTGTTTGTAGAGTTTGATTGGAATACTGATGTGTATCGTGCAAGGCAATTGACTGCTGAGAAACTACAGAACATTCAATTACCAAAAGGGATTACACCGGTGATGGGGCCCATCAGTTCTATCATGGGGCAGATAATGATGGTAGCTGTTACCAGTGATACCACTTCGCCTGCTGACTTAAGAACATTGGCTGATTTTACGATACGCAGAAGGTTGATGAGTGTAAAAGGTGTAAGCCAGGTAATTCCAATTGGCGGGGAAAGAATGCAGTATCAGGTTTTGATTTCAAGTGAAAAATTGAGACAGTATAATCTTGCTATTGACGATATAGATAATGCTTTGCAGCTAACCAATCAAAACACAACCGGTGGTTTTGTTGACAATAAAGGCTCTGAAACACTTATAAGAAATATTGGTCGTGCAAATACATTAGAAGATTTAGCGAATACGGTTGTAAGCAATAGAAATGCAGCACCTGTACTTTTGAAACAGGTAGCGGAAGTAAAATTCGGCGGGCCGATTAAAAGAGGCGATGGTTCGTTTAATGGGAAACCGGCTGTTATCCTTAGTATTGAAAAGCAGCCTGGTTCCAGCACTATTGACGTTACTGATGAAGCCTTAAATGCCATTGAAGAAATCAAAGCATCGCTTCCTAAAGATATTCACATTAATACAGATGTATTTCAGCAAAAAAGCTTTATTGTAAACTCCCTCACCAATGTGGAAGAAGCATTACGGGATGGGTTTATTCTTGTAATTATTATTCTCTTCCTGTTCCTGCTCAATTTCAGGACTACAATCATAACGCTTACAGCAATACCATTATCACTTATAATAACAGCTATCGTTTTCAAATTCTTTAATATTTCCATCAATACGCTTACACTCGGTGGATTAGCCATTGCTATTGGAGAGTTGGTGGACGATGCGATTGTGGACGTAGAAAATGTGTATCGCAGGTTAAAAGAAAATTGGCTTAGCGAAAAACCAAAGCCATTACTTAGAGTAATTTATGATGCCAGCAGTGAGGTAAGAAATTCAATAGTGTATGCCACCATCATTGTTGTACTGGTATTTATTCCATTGTTCTATCTACAGGGAATTGAAGGAAGGATATTTGCCCCTCTTGGAATTGCATATATCACTTCCATTGTTGCGTCATTGATCGTATCACTTACTGTTACACCGGCACTGTGTAGCTATTTGCTGGGAAAGAAAAATCATTTACACCATATCAATCTGGCCTTTTGGAAACGCAAAAAAAAGGAAACCTCTGTTGATGCTGTGCATGAACCTGACAGTGCTTTGGTAAGATGGCTTAAAAAACAAGATATCAAACTGCTGCATTTTGGGCTAAAACGACCAAAGGTAATTACAGGTGTAGCTATTGCATTAATCATCGCTTCCATCAGTATTATCCCATTTTTTGGTACAGAGTTTTTACCGCCTTTTAATGAAGGCAGCTTTACTGTAAACGTATTGGCCCCGGCTGGCACTTCGCTGGAGGAAAGCAATAAGCTTGGCACAATAGCAGAGCAACAAATTTTGAAGGTACCTGAAGTAGCTCTTACCTCCAGACGAACCGGCAGGGCTGAATTAGATGAACATGCCGAACCACCAAGTTACTCAGAAATCGATGTTGCTTTAAAACCCGGAGGCCGAAGCAGAGCAAAAGTGCTTGAAGATATAAGAAACAATTTGTCCGTATTAAAAGGCACTACAGTAAACATTGGACAACCTATTTCTCATCGTCTTGACCATTTACTTTCAGGAGTAAGGGCACAGGTGGCAGTTAAAATATTCGGAAACGATCTATTAACCCTCCGTTCAAATGCCGAACAACTAAAATCAATTATTTCCAATGTACCGGGTGTGGTGGATGTGCAGATTGAAAATCAGGTAATGGTTCCGCAGTTGATGATTAAACTTGACCGTATGGCTGTGCAGCGATACGGCTTGCAGGTAGGAAATGTGGCGGATGAACTGGAAATATTTTACAATGGTAAAGTAGTAAGCCAGATAATTGACGGGCAGAAAAGTTTTGATATTGTATTAAGAACTGATGACAGTACAAGAAAAAATATTGAAGCAATCCGCAATACTCAAATTGCAGCTTCAGATGGTTCATTGATACCGCTGCAACAAATTGCAAAGATTGAATTGGAGAACAGCATCAATGCAGTTAATCATGAAAACACGCAGCGTCGTATTGTTGTTTCTGCCAATGTGCAGGGCCGTGATCTCGGAAGCACTGTAAATGAAATGCAGGAAACAGTAAAGAAAGAATTGCCCTTACAGGAAGGCTATTATCTGCAATGGGGCGGTCAGTTTGAAAGCCAGCAATCAGCATCTAAATTAATTACCATACTCAGCATTTTTTCAGTAGCAGGTATATTCCTTGTTTTGTATAGCCATTTTAAAAGCAGCAGAATTGCGTTGCAGATTATGCTGAACATCCCACTGGCTTTAATCGGCAGTGTAATTGCAGTAATGCTTACCGGTGGTGTTTTTTCTATTGCAACAATGGTGGGCTTTATTACACTTACGGGTATTGCTTCCAGAAACGGCATTATGATGATCAGCCACTACATCCATTTAGTACAGCATGAAGGTGAAACATTTGGAGACAAAATGATCATCCGAGGTTCACTGGAGCGATTAGTGCCGGTTTTGATGACCGCATTAGTTGCCGCTTTTGCATTGATACCGCTAACGATGGATGCAACTGCCCCAGGCAAAGAAATCTTGTATCCTGTCGCCACTGTTATATTGGGCGGATTGGTAAGTTCAACACTGCTGGATATGATCGTTACACCGGTAGTGTTTAAGCTGTTTGGAGAAAAGGCACTTAAAAAATATTTGGAAACGCATCAAAATAAGGATCTGGAATAATCAATCAACAACAGAGTAATATACCGGCTGATATAGTAAAATGAGTAATAGCAAATTCATACCGGCACTCAGGTTCAAATGGCTTACGCCTTTGTATGATTTTTTTCTTGCAGTTACTATGCCTGAGAAAAAAATCAAACAAAATCTCATTAAAGCTGCAAATATCTATGTCGGTGCAAAGCTGCTTGATTTTGGTTGTGGCACTGCTACATTAACTATCATGGCAAAACGATTATCACCGGAGGCAAAAGTAACAGGTATTGATATTGACACAGAGATATTAGATAAAGCAGCAAAAAAGATAAAAGAGGAAAAACTTGATATTTTGTTGCTTGATTATGATGGGAAATATCTTCCCTTTCAGCATAATGCTTTTGACAGAGTAATATCCTGCCTGGTTTTTCATCACCTTGATACAGATATAAAACAAACTATGCTGGCAGAGATCTTCCGGGTTATGAATAAAGATGGTCTGTTACTTATTGCCGACTTTGGCCGTTCCAGATCATGGGTTCAAAGAACGCTTTTTAATATAATAAGAGGCCTGGATGGATTCAAATCAACAGACGCAAATGCCAGAGGATTATTACCTGAAATGATTTCCGATGCCGGGTTTGAAAATGTGGGCATTAAAAACCGTTTTAAAACCATGTTTGGGGAAGTACAAATAATCAGTGCGGAAAAAATATAAATTAAATAGTATCATGAAAAAGAAAATTTATTTACTGCTTTTAATAATTGCGACTGCATTTTCAGTAACAGCACAAGCACAAAAGAAAGAAGAGATTTGTTACAATCCCAACCTTGTTAAAGACACGGCTAAAAAAAGTATCAAGTCTATGGCTTTCGCTATCGTTAATGGCGATAGTATAAAAATCAATTATCACTCTCCCGGTGTTCGTAAAAGAATAATATGGGGCGGTCTTGTTCCTTATGATGAAGTGTGGGTAACAGGGGCACATGATGCCACTACCCTGGAAATGCCAAAGGCATTTGTTGTTAATGGCAAAGAAATACCAGCCGGTAAATATGCTATCTTCACTGTTCCCGGTAAAAAGGAATGGATATTGATTTTAAATAAAAATTGGAAACAGCATCTTGCCACAGAGTATGATGAAAAGGATGATATTATCAGGATTAAGGTGAAACCGAAGAAAGTTAATCATACAGAGCGGCTGCAATATTTTATTGAAACAGGAAATAACAATGCTGGCAGGATTGCAGTAGCATGGGAAAAAATAAGAGTCGGGTTCGATTTCAAGGTTTTAAAATAATTTCAGCAGTAAACTTAATTTATAATGTTTAAAGACTTTCCTTCCTTACATCCATTGGTAGTACATTTTCCTATTGTACTTATTTTATTGGCAGCAGCTTTACAGGCCGTTCTGGTTTGGAAAGACCTGAAGCAGATTAAATGGGTTACACTCATAATTATGGCTGGTGCTTTCTTGTCTTCACTTGCAGCCAGTACCATTTTTCATGCAATGCCTTCTGCCGATGCACCCAAGGCTGCTATGGAAATATTTGAACAACATGAAAAGTATGCACAACTGACGCTTTGGATGAGCGGTATTACTTTTTTGCTGAAAAGCATCGGTGTGTTTTTCAAAATCAACCGGCGTTCATTTGAAATTATCGTATTGATGGCTGCCATAATCGCTGCTATCTTTTTGTCAATTGCGGGGCATCATGGGGCAAAACTTACCCATGTGGCAGGTGTGGGGCCTATGGGCAGGTATTTAATGAAAGGCCATGGTGAAGGTGGCGATATGAAAGACATGAAGAACATGGATATGAAAAATGATACGGAAATGAAAATGAACGATACCATGCCGGGTATGAACGATATGAATAATATGCCGGGAATGGAAAACATGAAAACGGATTCTTCCATGAATATGAAAGACATGAATATGCCCGGTATGGATAAAAATACTGGCATGAACAATATGAAGGACATGAAAAGCATGAAAGGAATGGATAAGATGAAAGGCATGAAGAATATGCCTGGTATGGATAAAATGAAAGACATGAAGGATATGAAAATGGATTCTTCCATGAACATGAAAGATATGAACAACATGCCGGGAATGGATAAGATGAAAATGGATTCATCAATGAATATGAAAGACATGAACAAAATGGACATGCCCGGGATGGACAACATGAAAATGCCGGTGAAAAATCCGATGGATACATTGCGTTTTCCCGACAATAACCCGGCCCGTAAAAAGAATTATAAGCAGCCAAAACAATAAATACTATCATTATGAAGAAACTGCTTTTATTTGTTTTCCTGATTCCTGTTTACACTTTTGCACAGATGAATCACTCCATGCCAGGAGCAATGGATGATGGACCAAAAAAAATAACTTCGTACAATTTCCCTTTAAAGAAAACCCAGCTTGCTCCCGGAAACATATACCAGGGTAAGAAAGTGGAGTACGACTTGTATGTAACCGATACGATGGTAAACTTTACCGGCAAACGACGTCATGCCATTGCAATCAATGGACAGATACCGGCTCCTATTCTTGAATTTACTGAAGGTGATACAGCTATTATCAGGGTACACAACATGATGAAGATGGAAACATCCATCCACTGGCATGGCTTATTATTACCCAATAAAGAAGATGGCGTTCCTTATTTAACAACTTCTCCAGTGGAAGCCGGCAAAACTTATACATTCACTTTTCCATTGATACAAAGCGGTACTTACTGGTACCATTCACACACTATGGTACAGGAGCAAAGCGGTTTGTATGGCTCTATTGTAATCCACCCTGCCCAGCCGGACCCGCAATTGAAAGAGTATGTATTATTATTATCCGACTGGACAGATGAAAACCCGCACCAGGTAATGCGTTACCTGAAACGTGGTGGCGAATGGTATGCCATTAAAAAAGGCGCATTGCAGAGCTATGGAGAAGCTATTGCAGCAGGTGCATTTAAAGATAAACTGAAACAGGAATGGCAGCGCATGCCTGCCATGGATGTATCAGATGTTTATTACAATAAATTCTTATTAAACGGGCATGAAACAAATGAATTTAAAGACGCTAAGCCGGGAGAGATAATCAGGCTAAGGATAATCAATGGTTCGGCTGCCACTTACTTCAACCTGCAGTATGGCAACAGCTATATGCGGATAATTGCCGCTGATGGTATTAATGTAACTCCTGTTAATGTAAATAAACTGGAAATTGCTATTGCAGAAACTTACGACGTATTGATTACAGTGCCCGAAACAGGCGCTGCAGAACTTAGGGCTACATCATGGGACGTAATGGGATATTCGTCTGCTTTCTTTGGCAACGGCCCTGTTATTAAAGCCCCTGATATTCCAAGGTTGGATTATTTTAAAATGATGAAGGAAATGGGTAGCATGAATATGAAAGGAATGGACATGGGCAATATGCAGGGTATGGACATGAAAAATATGAATATGCCCAATGATACTTCATCTCCCAAAAAAGAAATGGACATGAATAGTATGGAGGGCATGAAGATGGATGATATGGCAGGCATGGATATGAAAATGGAAATGCCGGGTGAATTCAATTACAATATGCTGCGGGCATTGCATCCAACCACATTAGATTCCTCTTTAGTACCACGGGAAGTTAAGCTTGCACTTACCGGCAATATGCTCCGGTATGTTTGGTCATTTGATTTTAAGACACTGTCTGTTGCTGATAAAATTCTCATACGAAAAGGTGAACGGGTAAGATTTGTGTTAACCAACAATACCATGATGCGGCACCCGTTGCATTTGCATGGCCACTTTTTTCGGTTCATCAATACTCAAGGTGAATATTCGCCCATGAAACACACATTCGATATTAAGCCAATGGAAACCGTAACTATTGAATTTGATGCCAACGAAGAGCAGGACTGGTTTTTTCATTGCCATATTTTATACCACATGATGGCAGGTATGGCACGGATAGTAAGCTATGAAGGAAGTGAGCAAAATGAATTCGCTAAAACCGGATATAAGAAATTAAAAAAAGAAGATAATGTTCTTTATCCCTGGTATGATTTATCAGTACACTCACAGGGCGCATGGCTGAGTGGAAATATTTCAAACAATAAAATGGCGTTGGAATTTGAAGGAAGGGCAAGCTGGAGAGGAAACTACGAAACAGAAACACATTTACTGCGTTACCTCGATAAAAAACAATACCTCGCCTTTTTTATAGGCTTTGATTACCGGAAAAATAAAACGCTGCCATTAGCAAACAAACCCAACTCAAAAGATAATCGCAGGGTTTTTGATGCTGGCTTTTATTATTTATTGCCTATGCTCATACGTTCTGAATGGCGGATTGACCATACGGGCCGTTTACGGTTGCAATTAGAAAGAAGGGATTTACCATTAAGCAATAATTTCTTTTTTGATTTCAGGGTAAATACCGATAAGGAATATAATGTAGCAGCAAGATATATGATTGCTAAATCATTTTCCATCAGCACAAATTATGACAGCGATTACAAATGGGGAATTGGATTAACATGGCACTATTGATTTATTAAAAACAAATAAAAATGTTTTATGGAACATAATCACTACAATCAACAACGGTACACCTGCCCAATGCATTCTGAAATTGTGAAAAACGAACCCGGCAGTTGTCCCAAATGCGGAATGAATCTCGTTCCTGTTGATGCAAAAGAAAAAGAACATTCTCATTTGCAGCATCAACATACTGAATCCAAAAAAGAAGCAATTGCTTCACATGAAGGTCATGTTGCCCCTGTTGTTGAAATGCGAACGTCACAAGGCTTCCAGAAATACACCTGCCCCATGCATCCGCAGGTTGTGCAGGACGGGCCTGGCAAATGCCCTTTATGTGGAATGACTTTAGTGCCACTTGCAAAACCTGGTAAACACGATGGCCATGATGCTCATTCGTCAGGAATAGCAGATTTTAAAAAACGTTTTTATGTTGTGCTGATTCTTACGATTCCCGTTATGCTGTTATCGGAAATGATTCAGCACTGGTTGAATATTCATTTCAGTTTCCCCGGTTCAAAATATATATTGCTCGTTTTATCTTCTGTTGTATTTTTTTATGGTGGCTGGCCTTTTTTAAAGGGATTGGTTGGTGAAATGAGAGCCAAGAATCCCGGCATGATGACATTGGTAGCATTTGCTATTTCTGTTGCTTACATATACAGCGTAGCTACTGTATTCGGGTTAAAAGGAATGGATTTCTTTTGGGAACTGGCCACTTTGATTTTAATAATGCTGCTGGGCCACTGGATTGAAATGAGATCCGTTGCCGGCGCTTCAAGAGAATTAGAACTCCTTGTACAATTGATGCCGGATGATGCTCATTTAGTCAATGGAGAAAATATAACAGATGTAAAAACAGAATCCCTGAAAGAAAATGATGTGATACTCATTAAGCCCGGTGAGAAGGTTGCAGCAGATGGCGTTATCGTAGATGGGGAAAGTTACCTTAATGAATCCATGCTCACCGGCGAATCAAAACCAGTGGAGAAAACAAAAGGTGATAAAGTGATAGCTGGTTCAATAAATGGAAACGGGGCTATAAAAGTTTCTGTGTCACATAGTGCCGGGAACTCTTACTTATCCCAGGTGATAAAGCTGGTGCAGGATGCACAAAAATCAAAATCCAGAACACAATTAATTGCGGACAAGGCAGCAAGATGGCTTACGCTGATTGCTATTGTAGCAGGCATCACCACATTTCTCGTATGGTATTTATCAGGAAAAGACTTAGCGTTTTCCATTGAGCGGATGGTAACAGTCATTGTGATTTGTTGCCCCCATGCTTTGGGATTGGCGGTGCCGTTGGTAGTGGCAAAATCAACAGCATTATCAGCAAAACATGGTTTACTGATAAAGAACAGGACAGCTTTTGAAAATGCAAGAAAAATAACCACATTAGTATTTGATAAAACAGGAACGCTGACAGTAGGAAAATTTCAGGTAGTACGGTATGTAACGCATAATGATAAATATACACAGGAACAGGTTCTCCAATACGCTGCGGCTCTTGAACAAAATTCAGAACATCCAATAGCAACGGGTATAACAGCGAAAGCAAAAGAATTGAATCTTGAGCTTCCTGTGGTTACAGGTTTTGAAGCCATTACAGGAAAAGGGATAACTGGTATAATTGATAGCAAAGATATAATGGTGGTTAGCCCCGGATACTTAAAAGAAAAATTTACTTTTCTTACAAAGGACAGTGTTGTAAAGGAAGAAGAGACATTAGTCTTTGTATTAATTGATGATGATATTGCCGGTTCCATTGCACTGGCTGATGAAATAAGACCTGAATCTGCAGATGCTATTAAAACATTGCATGAAAATAATATCAAGGCAATCTTATTAACAGGTGATAATGCAACTGTGGCAAAAGGGGTAAGTGAACGGTTGGGGATGGACAGTTTTATTGCGGAAGTACTACCACATCAAAAGTTAGAGAAAATAAAAGAACTCCAAAGTAAAGGTGAATATGTTGCTATGACAGGCGACGGAGTAAATGATGCCCCTGCACTGGCACAGGCCAATGTGGGTATTGCAGTCGGTTCAGGTTCTGATATTGCCGCCGAAACAGCAGGGATTGTATTGGTTAACAGCAATCCGAAAGATGTTGTTTCACTCATTCAGTTTGGTAAAGCCACTTACAGGAAGATGATTCAGAATTTGATTTGGGCCACAGGGTATAATGTGGTGGCTTTACCATTGGCGGCAGGTGTGTTATACAAAATGGGAATATTGTTAAGCCCTGCTGCTGGTGCGGTATTGATGAGTGTAAGTACAGTAGTGGTTGCTATAAATGCAAGTCTTTTGAAAGTAAAATAGCAGTAGCTAAAAGAGAATGGAAATTGTTCAAAAGGTTATTCATTATTTTCTTCATTTTGTTTTTCCCTTAGGAATTACTTTTGTCTTTTTCAGAAAACGATGGAAACAAGCTTACCTGGTATTATTGTTAACAATGTTGATAGATTTTGACCATTTATTGGCAACTCCTTTCTATCATCCCTGCCGTTGTAGTATTGGTTTTCATCCCCTGCATAGTTATATCGCCATAGTTATATATGCTTTGTTGTTTTTATTTCCAAAATTCCGTATCGTATCTGTCGGGTTATTGATGCACATGGCTACTGATTATATTGATTGTATTTTTATTTCTCATACTTGTAAATAATATTACTGTTTATGGCAAAGAGCAAACACTACTACATCCGCAAAACTCATCGCTGGCTGGGAGTTATTCTCGGCATCCAGTTTATGATGTGGGCAATTGGCGGATTATATTTCAGTTGGAGCAATATGGGTGAAGTGCATGGAGATTTTCAAAAGAAAAATGCACCACTACTCTCATCTGATATTTCTCTGGTTAGTCCTACAGTAGTGCTGGATACAATAAAAAAAGTTCACTCCATTGATTCGGTTGTATCTATCCAATTGATTGAAATTCTTGGAAAGCCTTTTTACCAGGTTCGTTGTATAAGTGCCATTCACAATGAATCTAATCATGAACATGACATACAGGCAATGAATCATCTTGCCAATGCAGAAACAGGTAAGCTTCGTGGGTCATTGACAAAAGAAGAAGCAGTTGAAGTAGCCAAAATGAGATTTAATGGTGAACCAAAAGTAAAATCAGTTGAATACCTGACAGGTACAAATGGTCATCACGAATACCGGGAAAGCCCTCTGCCTGCTTATGCCATTACCTTTGAGCATCCTTCAAAAACGACCGTTTACGTTGCCAGTGAATTAGGTACCGTTCAAAAATTCAGGAACAACAAATGGAGAATATTTGATTTTCTGTGGATGATGCACACGATGGATTATGAAAGCCGGGATCATATCGGCAACTGGCTGCTTCGGGCTTTTTCAATATTTGGCCTGGTAACGGTGCTGAGTGGGTTTGCTTTGTTCTTTGTGAGTGCCAAATGGGGCAAAAAAGGGTTGCGAAATCGGTAAAAACAGGTTGATTCTCCGCTTTTTGCAACCACATTACCATTTTAGGAGCCTATTTCTGGTGAATATTGCAACATATCCTGCTATTTTTGCAACAATGAAATTTTTATTTTTCTTTTTAGGCTTTTTCCTGCTCTACCTGTCATGCCTTCCATGCAGCGACAGCACGGAATGTGATGCAAAATCAGAAGTAAAAGTTTCAGCTTCTTCCAATCACCAGGAGCATAATCATTCGAAAGAAGCATGCACACCTTTTTGCACCTGTTCGTGCTGCGCAGCGTCAGCCTTTTATAATCCTTTGAACAAAGTTCAGGTTGCAAAAATCGGTTTCCAATCTGAGAAGTTTCCTCTTTATAACGAAAACTTTAATTCAGAAGTTTCCTATTCTATCTGGCAGCCTCCCAAAATAACTGCTTAACCCCCTCTCGTATCAGTGCAGTTATCATGCGCTGACTTTTGCATTTTTATTATTTCGGCTACCACGAGGTTATGACTAAGAAAAGAAAGTCAAAGACCCGCCGTAAACCAGTTTACAGGAAGATCAAAGACCCTGTAAAGCCATTGTGGATGCGGGTTACAAAAATTGTTACACTGATAGTGCTTGGCATTATTATGCTGATGGCGATAGCCGGAATAATAATTAAGTATTATCGTCTTGTTTCAAAACATTAAATAGAAATATGCTCAATAAAATCATTCAATTCTCCATAAAAAATAAATTGGTCATTGGCCTGTTTACACTTGCATTAATAATATGGGGCGTTTATTCGGCAAAAAAATTGCCGATTGATGCTGTGCCGGATATCACCAACAATCAAGTGCAAATAATTACTATTAGTCCATCATTAGCGGCTCAGGAAGTAGAACAGTTAATATCCTTTCCTGTCGAGCAAACAATGGCTACGATTCCCGAAATCAAGGAAATCCGTTCCATATCAAGGTTTGGATTATCTGTAGTTACTGTTGTATTTCATGATGATGCTAACATATATTGGGCTCGTCAGCAAGTAGGTGAACGGCTTATAGAAGCCCGTAACCAAATACCAAATAATATTGGCAATCCTGAGATGGCTCCTATATCTACGGGATTAGGTGAAATTTATCAATATGTTTTACATGCAAAAAAAGGATATGAAAATAAATACGATGCCATGTCGCTTCGGACAATACAAGACTGGATCGTCCGTCGTCAGTTGCTTGGCACACCCGGTATTGCTGATGTAAGTAGCTTCGGCGGTCTTTTAAAGCAATATGAAATTGCATTGAATGCAGATAAGCTTCGCAGCTATAACCTATCCATAGCAGATATATTTAATGCCCTTGAAAAGAATAATCAGAATACGGGTGGTGCATATATAGATAAAAAGCCCAACGCTTATTTTATCCGCAGCGAAGGCTTTATTAAAACAATCACTGACATAGAAAAAATTGTAGTTACAAGAACTTCCGGTGGTGCACCCGTGCTGGTAAGGGATATTGCTACAGTACAGTTGGGTCATGCTACACAATACGGGGCATTAACCCGTAATGCAGAAGGGGAAGTAGTTGGTGGCATTGTATTAATGCTCAAGGGAGCAAATTCCAGCATTGTAATTAATAGTGTAAAAGATAAAATAATCCAGATTCAGAAAAGCTTGCCGGAAGGTGTGGTCATTGAACCCTTTCTTGACAGAAGTGCTTTAGTTAGCAGGGCTATTGGAACTGTAAAAACTAACCTTATTGAAGGTGCCTTGATTGTAATTTTTGTATTGGTGGTTTTTCTTGGCAATATCCGTTCCGGGTTGATAGTGGCTTCCGTAATTCCTCTTGCCATGCTTTTTGCTATTTCGTTGATGAACCTGTTTGGTGTGTCTGGCAACCTGATGAGTTTAGGCGCAATTGACTTTGGTTTGATTGTGGACGGAGCCGTGATTATTGTTGAAGCAACCATGCATCAGTTAGGCCATCGAAAGCCTGGAAGAATGACACAAGACCAATTGAATGATGAAGTATATAAATCAGCAGGCAAAATGATGAACTCGGCTGCGTTCGGGCAAATCATCATCTTAATTGTATACCTGCCTATTCTCGCACTGGTTGGCATTGAAGGAAAAATGTTTGGTCCAATGGCACAAACAGTTTCATTCGCCATACTTGGTGCATTCCTGCTTTCACTTACTTATGTGCCCATGATGAGTGCCCTTGCATTAAGCAAGAAAATCAGCCACAAAGAAAACCTTTCAGATAAAATGATGAAGTTTTTCCAACGGCTTTACACACCATTAATACGTGGTGCATTAAAGATGAAATTATTGGTGGTAAGCATTGCTGTGGGAGTATTTGTAATCAGCCTTATCATTTTTAAAACCTTAGGTGGTGAATTTATTCCCACCTTGGAAGAAGGAGATTTTGCGGTAGAAACAAGGTTGCTTACAGGTAGCTCGTTAAGCCAAACGATTGAAAAAATAACGCAGGCTTCTGATTTACTGATGAAAAAATTCCCTGAAGTAAAAGAGGTGATTGGAAAGATAGGTGCCTCTGAGATACCAACCGACCCTATGCCCATAGAAGCATGTGACATTACCATTCTTTTAAAAGATAAAAAGGAATGGACCAGTGCACATAACCGGGAAGAACTGGCTGAACTGATGCAAAAGGAACTGGAAAAAATTCCCGGTGTTTCCTATGGGTTGTCGCAGCCTATACAACTTCGTTTTAATGAATTGATTTCAGGTGTTCGCCAGGATGTAGGTATTAAAATATTTGGAGAAGACCTGGATGTGCTGGCAGACCTGGCAAAAAAAATTGGTGTGATTGTACCTACGGTAAAAGGTGCAGAAGATTTATATGTAGAACAGGTAACCGGGCTTCCACAGATTGTCGTTAAACTAAACAGGGATAAGATTGCACAGTTTGGTTTAAATGTAGAAGATATAAACCGCACCATTAGTGCTGCTTTTGCAGGAGAATCTGCCGGCATTGTTTACGAGGGTGAAAAAAGGTTTGACATGGTAGTGCGTTTGGAAAAAGCAAACCGCCAGAGTATTGATGATGTAAAAGGATTATTTGTTGCGGCTCCTGATGGTAACCAGATTCCATTGGAACAGGTAGCAGATGTCAATTTGCAGTTAGGCCCTAACCAGATACAACGTGAAGATGCAAAGAGGAGAATCATTGTCGGCTTTAATACAAGAGGCAGGGACATCTCATCGGTTGTAAAAGAAATGCAGGAAAAAATTGAGAAGCAGGTAAAAATGCCCCCCGGTTATTTTATTACTTATGGAGGACAATTTAAAAATCTTGAAGAAGCTAACAAAAGGTTATCCGTTGCAGTCCCAGTTGCATTAGCATTAATCCTGCTGCTTCTATTCTTTACGTTTGGTTCAATTAAATATTCCTTACTCATTTTTACAGCTATACCCATGAGTGCAATAGGCGGTGTATTTGCCTTATGGTTCAGGGGTATGCCATTCAGTATTTCGGCAGGTGTTGGTTTTATCGCACTGTTTGGAGTGGCGGTACTAAATGGCATCGTACTTATCAGTGAGTTTAACCGGTTGAAAAAAGGAGGCATGACTGACATAAATGCCATTATTTTAAAAGGGACCTCTGTGCGGTTGCGACCGGTGTTAATGACTGCAGCAGTTGCTTCATTGGGCTTCCTTCCAATGGCTTTATCAAGAGGTTCGGGTGCGGAAGTACAACGGCCATTAGCAACAGTTGTAATAGGTGGATTGATAACAGCTACTTTTCTTACGTTGGTGGTGCTACCGGTGTTATATACCTGGTTTGAAAAGATAAAACCAAAAGTAAAAAAAATATCTCCGGCTAAGCACTTCCCTTCATTATTCATCCTGTTTTTAGCATCATCCTTTGCCGCAAATGCTCAACAACCAAAGACAGTCATAAATCTTAATGAGGCTGTTACATCAGCTATGAAGAATAATCCTTTGGTAAAAGTAGGAACGCTGGATATAAGTTACCAGCAACAATTGAAAAAAACGGTAAAGGACTATGGCAAAACAAATGTCGGCGTAACTTTTGGCCAGTACAACAGCCGCATTACTTATGATAATAATTTCAGCATTAATCAGGGCATACCTAATCCGGCTTACTTCAAAAGTCTCATAAAGCTATCTGAGTCAAATATCAAAAGCAGTGAGTTGCAATTAAAAGTTTATCAAACTGAACTGGCGGCTAATACAAAAACATCGTACTACCAGTTAAGTTTTTGGATAGAGGAAATAAGATTGCTGAAAGAAATGCTGGCTATTTATGAAAATGTATTGAGGGCATCAGCATTACGGTACAAAACGGGTGAAACAAATGCATTGGAAAATTATAATGCTGAAAGCAAGGTGAATGAGATAAAGGCGCAATTGAGAAATGCAGAAGAAGATTACCGTATTGAATTAAACCGTCTGAAAGTGTTTACTGCAGATTCTTCTGTTACGGCTATTGCCGACACTTTACTTGTTGAAAAACAGATACAGGTAAATTTTGATACTGCTGCCATTGCTGCCAACCCTACACTGGCATTTATTAAACAGCAAATTGATATTGCAAACAGAGAGAAAGCTGTTGAGCAATCGAGATTAAAACCTGATTTCTCAGTAGGCTATTTCAACCAGTCGCTGGTGGGCTATCAAACCGTAAACGGTGTTGATAAATATTATGGAGTTGGCCGCCGTTTCCAGGGTGTTAATTTGGGCATCAGCATTCCCATATTTGCCAGGGCGCAAAAAGAAAAAGTAAAAGCGGCAGAAATAAACCGGGTGCGTCGTGAAGCAGAACTGACCAATTATCAATACAACCTGCAGGCCGAATTGACAAGGCTGTTTGGCGAATTGCAAAAACAAAGAGTTCAAATCAACTACTACCGCAATACTGCTTTACCGCAAGCCAATCTCATCATCACCCAGGCACAAAAAGCTTTTACTGCCGGCGAAATCGGTTATTATGAATTAACGCAATCACTCAATAATGCTGTTGTTGTAAAACAGGAATACACAAAACTTTTAAACCAATACAATCAAACCGTTATTGCTATCGAATTTATCGGCGGCATCAATTAATAAGAACGGGCTAAAATAAAATTAATATGAAACAGAAATTTTTAAGTTCATTGGTTATACTCACTACGGCCGCTATATGCCTTTCATCCTGCTCTTCCAAAGGAAGTGCCGAAGCTGCCCCGGCAGAAGAAACGAAAACCGAAGAAGCAGACATGGTGGATTTGTCTGAAGACCAGTTTAAAACCGTCAACATACAATATGGCGCTGTTGAAGATAAAAATCTCAGCAGTATTATCCGGGCATCGGGAGTACTCGATGTTCCTCCGCAGCAGTTATTAACTGTTTCTTCTCCCTATGGAGGTACTTTAAAAAATACTGATTTGTTACAAGGCAAGCCAGTAGTAAAAGGCGAAGTAATAGCCGTACTCGAAAACCCTGAATTTATCCAGCTTCAGCAAGATTACCTGGACTATAAAAGCCAGTTGGTTTACCTGAAAGAAGAATTAGAACGGCAACAGGAACTGGCAAAAGAAAATGTAAATGCAAAAAAAACAGTGCAAAAAGCCAGCAGCGAATACAATAGTATGATGGCAAGGGTGCAGGGTTTAAAATCAAAGCTGCAACTCATCAATATTAATCCTGATAAAATCAATCCGGGAAACATCTCCGGCAGGGCAAATATTTATGCTCCTATAACAGGCTATGTTACTAAGGTATTGGTGAACATAGGCAAGTTTGTAAACGCTAACCAGGAGCTATTTGAAATTGTAGATACCCGCCACCTTCATGCAGAGCTTATCATTTTTGAAAAGGATGTTCCGAAATTAAAAATCGGCCAAAAAATTCGTTTTGTGTTGAATAATGAAACAAAGGAACGATTTGCAGAAGTGCATTTGATTGGCCGTGAAATCAGTGCTGAGCGAACGGTTCGGGTACATGGTCATTTGTTGCAGGAAGATAAAAACCTATTACCTGGCATGTACCTGAAAGCAATAGTCGAAACTGGTGTTGCTACCACTACTGCTCTGCCTGATAAGGCGATTGTACAATCGGCAGGCAAGTCATACATTTTTATTGCATCAGAAGAAATGAAAGAGGAAAAAAAGCCAGATGATGCTGATAAAAATGCAACTGTTGAAAAACATATTGCTTTCAAAAGAATTGAAGTAACCACTGATATTTCGGAAAATGGTTATACCGAAGTGATTTTGCCCGAAGGTTTTGACAGGAATAGCAAAGTAGTAGTAAATGGAGCTTATGATTTATTGTCGAAAATGAATAATGTGGAAGAGGAAGAATAGATTTTACATGGGTCGGAGCCCTGCCTTGTTTGTCCCGTTTTAAAAATGGAAAACCTTGAGTGGCAGGGTTTCCGTACCCACCAATAATTAGATAATAATAAATACAGTATGGATATACAAATTGAGTTAATTATTGTTGCCAAACTTGTCATCTCATTTCTGCTTGGTGCTTTTATCGGTCTTGACAGGGAAAAGCATGGCCGGGATGCCGGTATAAGAACCTATGCCGCCGTTTGTATCGGAGCTACGTTATTTACTGCTGTTGCGGCACATCTTGTAAGCGATGTAGCCGCTGTATCAAGAGTGACAGCTAATATTGTTACAGGAGTAGGGTTCCTGGGGGCTGGTATCATATATCGAAACAGCAGTGCCGGAACATCGCATGGGTTAACAACAGCAGCCACTGTTTGGTGTACCGCAGCAGTTGGTGTGGCAGTAGGCCTCAACATGTTCATTATCGCAATTGTTGGGGCAATTGCATTGTATTTTCTGCTTTCATTACATCACCAGCATTGGTATATAGAATGGAAGAAGAAAATGATAAATAAGCATAACGAAAAAGACAACGCTGATTAATTGTTTAAAATTAAATTGTATAATAACATTATTGTGACATGTATAGTATAATAACAGGCACTATATTATTAGGCATTACTCATGCACTTATTCCAAACCACTGGTTGCCATTGGTGGCTATTGCCAAGTCGGAGAAATGGGAAAAGTATGAATTGATGCTGGTAGCATCTATCACAGCATCTGCACATGTGCTGGGCACTGTTATTCTTGGTTTTGCATTGGGAATGGTTGGTTCAAAACTGGCACATCAATATGAAGGATATGTGCATGTAATTGCACCGGTACTATTGATAATATTCGGATTAATCTATTTTACAGTAAACCTGCCGCACCATCATCATGCTGCCAACAAGGATGTACAGCAATATAAAAAATCGAAAACCAAATGGGTGCTGATATTCGCAGCAACGATGTTTCTATCTCCCTGCCTGGAAGTGGAAAGTCTTTTTCTTGCAGCAGGAGCCTATGGTTGGGATGATATTTTACTACTTGCCTTAGTGTATGCAGCAATCAGCATCACCGGAATTATCACTCTTGTAATGCTTGCTTTTAAAGGAGTGCAGATGATGAACTCACAATTTATAGAGCATAACGAAAAACGAATTACCGGAATGGTATTAATTATAGTAGGCATCGTTACATTTTTTTTACATTAAATAAGTTTTTATGGCATATAAACATGATGAAACAAAAATTGCAGAGCAGGAAGCCTGCTGCGACCTGGATGAAAAGTTGAATGAAGCAAAAGTGGTGCCCATGCACAGTAATGATGACGGGCACAATCACGGGGGGCAAGAAAAAGATGAACCCGGATGGAAAACCCATTGGGATTTGCTATTGGCATTGCTTATATTGATCGTATTACTTGTGCTGGAGTATGTATTCAAAATAGAACTGCCTAAAATTGCATCATTGATAATAAACCTGGTTGCCTATTTATTGGCTGGCCGGAAAGTGTTAGACCTTGCTTTCAGAAGATCAAAGCGGGGTGATTTCTTTAATGAGTTTGTATTGATGAGTGTGGCCACCATTGGTGCATTTGTGATTGGAGAATATGAAGAAGGTGTGGCAGTAATGGTATTTTATCAAATTGGGGAATGGTTCCAGGATGCAGCAGTCAACAATGCAAAACGCAGTATTAAGGCCCTGCTCGATGTGAGGCCTGATGAAGTGACAGTAATAAGAAATGGTTCACCGCTTGTTGCTGACCCTTCCATTATAGAATTAGGAGAAACCATTCAAATAAAGCCAGGAGAGAAAGTTGCCTTAGACGGGGAACTGCTTTCAGAAAATGCTTCTTTCAATACCGCCGCATTAACAGGCGAAAGCAAACCCGATACAAAGTATAAAGGAGAAACCATATTAGCCGGGATGATAAATCTCAACACCGTTGCAGAGGTAAAAGTAAACGCACTGTTTAAAGACAGTAAGCTGAGTAAGATATTAGAAATGGTGCAGGATGCTACTGCGAGGAAATCACAAACACAATTATTCATTTCAAAATTTGCAAAGGTTTATACTCCTATTGTATTTTTCTTAGCCGTTGCAGTATGTTTCGTTCCTTACTTCTTTGTATCTGATTACAACTTTCAAACATGGTTTTACAGGGCATTGGTTTTTCTTGTAATCAGTTGCCCCTGTGCATTGGTGGTGTCTATTCCATTGGGGTATTTTGGTGGGATTGGTTTGGCATCAAGAAATGGCATTTTATTTAAAGGAGGAAACTTTTTAGACGTAATGACAAAGGTAAATGCAGTGGTGATGGATAAGACAGGAACATTGACTAAAGGTGTTTTTAAAGTTCAGCAAGTTGTATCAAAAAATATAGAGGAAAAGGAATTGGTGAAACTGACCTCAGCCCTCGAACAAAACTCTACCCATCCTATTGCCAAGGCCGTTACTGAATATGCCGGTGATATTACAAACGGGGTAAAGGCAGAAGGAGTAGAAGAAATTTCAGGACATGGTTTGAAAGGTAAAATTGATGGGAAACAAATACTGGCAGGTAATGTAAAACTTTTGAAGAAATTTAATGTTCCCTATCCGGCAGAAATTGAAAGCATTGTTCATACAATTGTTGTCGTAGCCATCAATAATCAGTATGCAGGTTATATCACAATCGCAGATGAAATTAAAGAAGATGCTGCACAGACGGTTAAAGACATGCACAGTCTTAATATAAAAACTGTCATGCTATCAGGTGATAAGCAATCTGTAGTTGACGAAGTGGCAAAGAAGATTGGTATTGATGAGGCTTATGGTGATTTACTACCGGAAGGTAAAGTTGAGAAAGTGCAGAAACTGAAGGATGAAGGAAGGCATATCGCTTTTGTTGGTGATGGTGTTAATGATGCACCAGTAGTTGCATTGGCAGATGCCGGTATTGCAATGGGTGGTTTAGGTAGTGATGCTACTATTGAAACAGCGGATGTGGTAATTCAAAACGATCAGCCACATAAAATTGTTTCAGCAATCAAAATTGGAAAGATAACCCGGAGCATTGTTTGGCAGAATATCATTATGGCCATGACAGTCAAAATATTTGTGTTGATCTTAGGTGCAGGAGGAATTGCCACTTTATGGGAAGCTGTAATAGCTGATGTAGGCGTTGCCTTACTGGCGATATTGAATGCGGTGAGGATACAGAAGATGAAGGTTTAATAGGTAATGTTATGTGGCTTGGTCCGTATTTAAGAATTTGCTTAAATAATTATTTCTCCTATCTTTGCCTCATGGAAAACAATACTTGTATCAGGTTGTTTGCAGACCAGGAACAAATAAAGAATTGTAAAAGCAAGTTGAGGACTGCACAAAAGTCTTTTGCAAGCCTGTCTAACATATTGGCTTTAGCAGGAAATGAAGTAAGGCTGAAGATTATCTATTTATTGGAAGAAGAAAAAGAATTATGCCCTTGCGACCTTGCTGATATTTTAGGCATGAGTATTCCGGCTGTGTCACAACATTTGCGAAAGTTGAAGGATGGAAACATTGTTGAAACCAGGAAAGAAGGGCAAACAATTTATTATTCACTTACACAGGATAATTTAAAGATTTTAAAGCCATTCTTCAAACATATTAATGTACAAACTCAAAAACTGGAAACAGTATGATAAGTATAAAATCATCAGGCACATTTACCGGCGCAGGTGTTCTTTCTGCTATCGCAGCTTCGCTTTGTTGTATCACCCCTGTTATTGCATTACTTGCCGGTAGCAGCAGCATTGCTGCTAGCTTTTCATGGATAGAGCCGGCAAGACCTTATTTAATAGGACTGTCAATTGCTGTATTAGTTTTTGCATGGTATCTTAAATTAAAACCAGCTAAAGCAAACGATGTAGATTGCAATTGTGAAGCAACTAAGAAGGCTTCATTTCTTCAATCCAAAACCTTTTTAACAATAGTAACTGTTTTTGCTATACTGATGATGACTTTCCCGCTGTATGCAAAAATGTTTTATCCAAAACCAAAAGTACAGGCAACAACACTTGCAGTGGTTGATAACAAACAGCAGATAAACTTCACCATACAAGGCATGACCTGCGAAGCTTGTGAGGAGCATGTAAATAACGAACTGTCTAAAGTAAATGGAGTGTTAGCTTATAAAACTTCTTATACCAACCAGAACAGTTTAATCACATTTGATAAATCAAAAGTAGATGAAAAAACAATTGAGGCAGCAATTAATAAAACAGGATACAAAGTAAAAAGCTATGAACTGATAAATAGTAGCATTATTTCTGAAACAGGAATCAATAAAACTTGCAGTGATTCGTCATCTTGCTGCGACAAAAAATAAATGTAATGGAGAAAACAATTACACTACAGTCAACAATTACTTGTCCGCAATGCGGCTTTCAAAAAGAAGAAATAATGCCAACAGATGCTTGCCAATACTTTTACAAGTGTACAAACTGCGAAACTATACTAAAGCCAAAGCAGGGTGATTGTTGTGTATTTTGCAGCTACGGCACTGTTGCTTGTCCACCTATACAATTGAATAAATCTTGTTGTGCATAGCCTTATTAAAATAGTTTCTTACCTATTTTAAAATTTCGGCCTTAATTTTAATAGCACATTTTTCAAATTCTGAACTCAAAAGTTTTAAAGGGATTTTATCCGGGCAATACTTAGTTGTTTCTATTAAGTAAACTATTCTAAGGTTAGTAAGCGGCTTTAGCCATGCCAAATATTCCCGAAGATGTTCTGCAATTTGCTTAACCGTTGTATTGGGCTTTTCTTTTATTACCAGTATTAGTATGCCCTTCTTTTCCTTGGTCAAATATCTTGCTGCTTTCAGCATTGAACCCAAATATCCCTTTCGGCTTGTTCCTGTGTCACACTCCATAATGATATAATCTTCCCCGCATTTTAAAACCGTGTCGGGCTTATACCCCTTAGTGAGTTGTCCCCCGGAATTGAAAATAGCATACCCTTCGGCACTGTGCAGGAGATTCTTAAATAATTTGTCTTTCATCGCTTCGCTATATAAAGTATAATTCCAAGCATTTAGCAGTCAATTCTAAAAGCTATTTTAAATGCGTCAAAATACAATTCAATATCAGGTTTGCTCTTGCTGTAACAAAGTCTTCAAATCTATCCTCTGTCCACAATGTTTCATCAACTGGAATTAAATGCCGCTTTACAAAAGCTGCTTTGTCCGCTACATGGCTATTAATCCAATCTTTGAAAGGACTTGCATTCTTCAATCCCCTGTTAGTGCTGAAATCTATCAATTGAAAATTTTTGATGCTATTGATTTTTGCTGATTCAATCTTTAAAGATTCTAATATTGATTTAGGCATGATGTGGTCAATATCGTTTATTCTTATGGTCTGTCCTCTGTCATACATAAGGTAATAAACAAATGAACTTTCCAATTCATCGAGATTGCCAATACTATAGGCTCGGGTAAATGTTATTGGATGGTAAGTATAAACCTGGAACAATTCATCGGTTGGAAAATCTTTGTTCTTAAAATGCTGCATTTTATCTAATAGCTTACGGATGCCTGTTTTATATGGTATCCATCCAGCACCTTTGCTTTTGAATACTCCATTAATCAGAGAATGGTATATCCATTTCTCCATTCTTGGATGTTCTGTATTCTTAGCATCAAAATTGGCAAAGAATTTTTCCAATTCCCCATCGCTTATCTGCTTATGAAAAAGATGATAGGCGATAAAAAACAATGGAATAAAGGAGCGGTTGCCCTCTTTATAGTAATAATACAATTTTGAATTAATGAGAAAGTCTTTGAGACATTTCAGGGTAATTTTTATTCTTTCTCTGTTCTTTATGGCAAACTGTACATCCGCCGCTTCAATTG
>NZ_VLLE01000008.1 GCF_007830055.1 Lacibacter cauensis | reverse complement strand
TAGCAGGTGGTGGAAGTTTTGGTGTATTTGGTGCGGGGTTATTGATCTCCGGTACGCCGTCGCAGACCTTGACACGTTGTGTGTTTGCCAACAACTCCGGCGGGTCAGGATTCTTTGATGGTTCACGTGGCGGAGGCTTGTACATCGATGCCGGCGCACACACGATCAGTAATTGTATTTTTTATGGGAACAGTTCGGACAATGGTGCTGCAATGATGGCCGGTGGAGCAGAATTCAATACGTCGAGTTTTGTGAATTGTACGTTTGCCAATAACACCTCCCGTTTTGCAGGAACAGCCTATTCTGGTTTTACAGATGCCGTATTCCGCAATTGTATTTTATGGAATAATACTCCAACGAGCACCAGTGTTCCGGGTCGCAATGAAATCTATAGTTCGGAGACACGTTCGCAATACTGGCCCACATTTAACAATTGTATCATCCGTGATGCAACAGGTTCTCCTTTAAGTGTAACAAATACTGTTACCAGCAGTGTACTGAATGGCAATCCCTTATTCGTTAATTACAGTGATGGTGATGGAGCGGACAATATCTGGGGTACAGCTGATGATGGCCTGCGTTTACAATGCAGTTCGCCGGCCGTTGGTGCAGGAACGGGCAGTACACCGACGACAGATTTTTTGGGATTGACCAGAACAGCTACGCTGGATATCGGAGCATACGAAGGAAATCACAGCAATAGTGCATTCAATGCTATTCCTGCTGCTTTCAGTTCTGTGACAATTTCTCAAAATAGCAGTGGGATCAGTAACTATTCGAATTGTACCAGTCAGGTGGCAGCAATTCAAAGCGGTGGCAGTTATACACTGACTGGACAAACGACCGCGACGGTTTGGATTGAAAGTGTGCAGCCATCTTCTGCGGGTTTGATCTTTGTTAAACGACATTACGAAGTAACAGCTCTGAATAATCCTGCTTCGGCAACTGCCAGGGTTACTTTATTCTTTACCCAGCAGGAATTTGATGAATTTAATGCTGTGAGTGATATTGACTTGCCTGCAGGCCCATCTGATCTTTCAGGTAAAGCGAATTTATTGATTGAGAAAAGAGAAGGGAAAAGCAGTAATGGTACGGGGTTGCCGGGTACATATGCAGGATCAGTTACTACCATTAATCCTGTTGATACCGACATCTTATGGAACAGTACAGCCAACAGGTGGGAGGTTAGTTTTGACGTAAATGGTTTTAGTGGCTTCTTTGTTAAAACCAGTAGTTCAGCCTTACCTCTTCAACTGATCAGTTTTACGGCAGTAAATCAACCTGATTGTATTGGTTTAAGCTGGAAAACAGAAAATGAACAGCAAGTGAGGGAGTTTGTGATTGAAAAGTTGCTTGCTGATTTTAAAACCATCGGTGTTGTTCCTGCTAAAAACGGCCACGCTAATTACTATACATACAGCGATTATCATATGAATGGGGGGACTGCTTATTATCGATTAAAAATGATTGACCACGATGGTGGATTTACATACAGTAACGTTGTTTCTGTAAATGCAGGAAGCGGTTTGCTTAAAATTATACCGAACCCGGTTAAGGATCATGCAACATTGTTCATAGGTAACAGCAGGCTTTTGCAAACAACAGCATTTCTTTTTTCTGCTAACGGCACTAAAATTACTGAAGTAAAAATCGAAGGTTTTCATGTTCGCTTAAATATTGGTCATCTGAATAAAGGTGTTTATTATCTGAAATTTGAAGATGGCTCGATACTGCGGTTATTGAAAGAATAGGAATTGGTCTTGGTCGTTATAATCACTCTTACATGGAAGTTTATTGACGGTAAAATCCTGTTATTGGTTCTTGAGTAATGAGTAGGGTAAGAAGACCACCTAAATAGCGATTCCCGGTGGAAGTGTATGTTCGTATATGTTCTGTTAAACAGGACCCCGTGCTGATCATTGCAGATCCATGAAGTAAAACCTAGCATCAACCGTAAACAGTAAATGAAACAATTTCCAAGGCAATATAATTTTAAAAATGGCATGTAACTATTGTTGCTGTTAACAGTATGTGTGCTTGTTGGATTTGAACTTGCTTCGGAAAGAAAAAACACGCTATCGTCTGAAAGTCGTTCCGGGGCAATGGTATAACAGGCTTCGCTCATGGGTATGAAGACGGTAGCTGGTTGTTTCTGGATGATGCTTATAATCCAGGTACGGCAATAGATTCTGTGTCGGTTTAGATGGGGCGTTTCTTTTTTCGCAAACCTGTACAACAATCAACTTCTTTACCAAAACAATTGTCATCCGGACGAAATCTTTTTCAGATTATAAATTGTTCTGGATAGAAAACGAGCCTTTGATATTCAGTGGCGTAAAGGGAGATTTCCGGAATGCCCTGATAAATGGCTCTGCCTTTCAACGTGAGTTGGACGCTTTTGACCGGTTGATAAATCCTTTGCGGTTACATGCAGCCATCCTGCGCAAAAATCTTGAGAAAGGTGATGCTGCAGCAAGAAAAGCGTTACGGGTTGTTGAAGAGGAGCTAAAAACGAAAGCGGCAGGTTTTGTTGTCAGCAATACTTCCTCACCGGCGGCTGCGTATATTTTAAGTGTGTATTGTGTAAAATGGGGCAGAGCCTTTTCCTTCGATTGATTACAGCAATTGTCAGCAAGAGCACAACAGTCTTTTTTCGGACAGAAAGTTCAGGCATTTATTGAACAGAATGGCGGAGTTGGAGTCGGTCATTATTATGCGGATTTTGTTTTGCCGGATACCGAACGTGATTCGTTGAAATTCTCTGAACTGCAAGCTATGTATACCTTGCTTGAATTCTGGGCATCCTGGTGTGGGCCTTGCCGAAATGAAAATCCAAACCTTGTTGCACAATATCAAAACTATCATTCCCGTGGATTGCAAATTGTCGGTGTCTCGAGCTGTTTCAGTTCTGTCGTCTTTAAAAGGGGCAGGAGTTTAATAAAAAGCTAAGAAGAATCAATTGTAATTTTCTCAAATAGGATAAAGTCAAGTATTATAAGATAACCGACGGAATACAACAACGAAAAGCCTGATGCTGTGAATAAATTAAATCTAATTAGTTTATTATCATTTTAATTTTTGATCCCAGATTTGCACTTTGAAGTGCCCTCTCTTGCTTAATTGCTCATGAAGACAATGAAACAAACATTGATGTCAACTAACTGCTTTATTATGGAAAACTAGCTTTTCGAAGTCGAAATAATCTCCTTTGGTTACTTCATTGCGTAAATGTTGCCTTCTGTATACGAGGACCCGTTTTTCATTGACCTCTCCACCTTTTCGGATAACTATTTATTCAAATTTGCTTCTGAATTCCTATTCATCATGCAATTATTCAAATCAATTTTGACAAACACCACACTCTTAATTATAGTTTGTATCATCCTATGAACTCCGATAAAATAGTAATCATTGTATCCACGGTCGGAGTATTGCACTCATCTTACATGAGAATGACTGATCCTATTCTGAAAAGTAGAATGACAGGAATCATATTTGATAATACAGGCATTGGTAAACCTTTACATGGAACTATTAAAATAGAGTACTGTAGCCTTGCAAATTGGGAGGATAGCGATTTGGATGTTGTAATCAAACATATCGTTAAAACAAACCTTCATCACAAGATAATTCTCTTAAGTCAACGCATTGGAGTGCACTTAATCGGCTTTACGCCATCCTCATGTCTCGCAGATAAAATATACAACCCAATACGCTGAAGTGCAATAAGGTCAGCATTAATGATCCTAACTAAATAAATATCTAAAAATTAAAAAAATGCAACTTCTTAAAAACTCTTTTTTTATCGGATTAATTATTTTGTTTGCTGACTCCTGTAAAAAGCCAAACTCAGGGGTTGAAAATACATATCCAAAACAAGTCAGTATTACTTATAAGGTTAGCAGTACGACAACGAATGGTCTGGTATCAATTACCTATTATAGTGAAACCGGTGGACTGACTACTGTTGATAATCCTACACTGCCATTCACGAAAACCATTACAAAAACTGTAAACAAAAACAGTATTATAACTCTCGGATATTTTGTCAATCCTGCCCAAACCGTAAAGTTGGAAATATTAGTTAATAACCAGGTGGTAAAGTCACAGGTGTATACTAGCCCCAATTCTGCAACGTCATATACTTTTCAATAAAAACCAAACCCCGATTAGCGCTAAGAATAAAAAATACATGGCATGAAAAAATCGTTCAGAATTTATTTGACCTTACTGTTTTTTTCAAGTGTCTCTTTTTCCTGCACGGAAGAAAGGTACGTCAATGAACCGGGAAGCTTGGTGCACAAAACAGTTGACCAGGATGCGTTGTTACCTTCAATTTTAGTGAACGGCGCATTGCTGCATTCAGAGGCTTTTGGTCCGGAAGACAGCACATTGATTATATGTATTCATGGTGGCCCGGGAGGAGACTACCGTTATCTGCTCAATTGCAAAACCCTTGCAACAAAGGGCTATCGGGTTGTTTTTTACGACCAGCGGGGCGCAGGACTTTCTCAACGATTTCCCAAAAGTTGGTATAAATCTCAAGCCAACGACGCCCTTGATAAAATATTCTATGATGAATTAAAAGGCGTTATAGCGCATTATAAAACATCTTCTGCACAAAAAGTAATTCTGTTGGGACAATCCTGGGGAGCTATGTTGGCAACAGCGTATACAGGAAAATACCCCACAGAAATAAACGGACTTATTGTAGCCGAGCCCGGAGGTTTGGAATGGGATGATGTGGTGAATTATATTTCAGTATCCAGGTCTTTCAAGTTATGGAGCGAAACCTTAAATGATGCCACATATATTGACCAGTTTATGACTGGTAAAGAAGACCAGCACGAAATCTTAGATTACAAAGCCGGCTTGATGGGTTCTACAAATGCAATAGTGGGCGATCTTGGTTCTGATTTGGGAAATAATGCACCATCTTATGTTGCGTCCCGAAGTGGTGCAGTTGTTAATGCTGCTTCGTATGAATTAGGACAAGAGATTAACCCGGATTTTTCGGCTGGTATCAATCAGTTTTTGAAAAAAGTGTTATTCATCTACAGTAGTAATAATAAAGCATATCCAGACAGTTGGGCGGAAAAAATCTCATCTGCTTATCCAAAAAAAGAAATATTTAAAGCGCAGGGAGTAGGTCATTCGGGAATGTTTGACCAAATAAGTTTTTGGACAACAACCATGGAGCCTAAAATCATTTCATACATACAATCATTATAGCAACACGCATGAAGACGATTACGCTTAAGTCAATAGTATTAGTTAGTGCGTTCTCTTTTATTCAAAATAAGATAGATGCACAGGTTATAAACTGGAAAAATATATCTAAACAAAATAAACAGTTGTTACATGTTAATGTAGGAGCAGAATATGGCGCAATTGCCGGGGTGGGTTATCATCACTTAGTACCTATAAAAAGATTTCCTTTATGGATTGGCGGTGAATTCTCTATGCCGGCAGGAAAGGAGTTAGCAGATGATTTTAAAGTTAGGTTAGGTGCACAAATTAAGTTGGTTGCATTCAATCATTTTCAATTTTCAGGAAGGCTTCAGGGGGTAGCAAGACGCTATCACAATCAGTCAATTACTCTTTTCAATTTCGGAAGTGATTTTGCCGGTGTACTGGGCTATTATCGTAAACAGTGGTTTTGTGGAGTTGAAGCAGGCTTTGATAAAGCGATTGTTACAAACTTTAAGCATAGCGAGTGGTATAGAAGAAATATTTATGACAATGTACAGGACGGCTGGTATGAGCCAGCAACAGGGGGAAATTTTTATTATGGACTGCAGGGAGGGTATTCTATGAAAAAAATAGATATTTCTCTCAAAGCCGGAAGGATTTTACAACAGGATTTTATATCACAGCCATTGCTGCCTTTTTATGGGCAACTTGGTGTGAATTTTAGGTTCTGAAATACAGGTTAAACAGGATTTAGAAAAGAGACTTCAATATTTTCTTTAAGCTTAGAATTGACTACAGATAGACGAATTGAATTATCAACTGAAAAAGAATATCACTAAGAAATTTTTGAGCTGGCCAAACCAAGACAGTCTATTGCTTTACTTCTACTGGGCGTTCCTTTTTGTTTGCAGGAAACGCAAAAATTGTTTTGCGAACTGCCACCCTTACTGTAAGCACCTCCAGACCTAGCTACTGAATTATTGGTCAACGCATCTATCATTTGCTCGAGAAGGGAGATACGTTCATCGAACTGTTTCAGTTCTGTTGTCTTTGTATGGGGATTGCGAGTTTAAAAAGAGATAAGAAGATTCAATTGTAATATTCTTATATCCTGAAATTAATGAACTATTGCTTTTATGCGTTCATTCGTTGACGTATCCTTTACTGTACTATCCTTCGAGCCAAAGTCTTTCTCCCAGATATATCGAGTCATCACTTTTAGATAACGGTTGCTTTCAACAGGATGTTTACCTCCTGTGGTGAAAAATTCCCGGTTCTTATTTCCATAATAATGCACCACTCCAATTGAACTTTCTGTGATGGAGCTTAAATCGGTGATTTTTTTGAAATTTTTCCATCGCTCTTCATTAAATACAACCTTGTTATGTACATCCTCATCACAGTCGATCCTCTCGTAGTGATCTCCTGCCCAATACATGCACTTGTTGCTGTTATCCAAAAGCAGGTAGGCGGTCAGAGACAGAAAGCTGCATGATAAGGCGATCACCAGGATAACCCATTTCTTCTTGTTGTTGGATTCTTTTTTCTCCGGACTCATCCATGCCGATAAACGCTGACCATCGGAAAGGCTTTGATCGTTATGAATACCGGTTGTAAGACGGGGCTCTCGTTCGTAGACTTCTGGTGCTGTATTGGCCGCTGTTAAGTTGTCGGGATGCTGCTGTAAAGTTTCTGATGAATACTGCACATCTTCTTCGTAGCTGTTGCTCCCGGTATGGAGTTCGGTATGCTGTGAAGGAACTGTCTTGTCATCACTGTTGATAATTGTTTTTTCTGTCTCGTTTAATAGGACATCCATCCCAAGCCGGAAAGGTCTATGTTGAAAATCGATCAGCCATGCCAGTAGTTCTACATTTTTATTATCGGTATTGATAGCCTTTCCGGTAAGGTAGTTAGCGAATGACTTAAATCTTACAGTGGACATTTTTTCGATGGGTGCTAAGAAGGAATTATTTTCTGCCGGTCCAAAAAAGGAACGAAGCACAGGTTCGTCTTTTTTTTCTGGTCGTTCTTTATACACCGTCAGGCATTCGTTGCGGATACCCGCGGGCGTTGGTTGCTTGAGTGCAGGTGAACATTCGGGTTGGCTGCGTAACATTTGGTAGGTACGAAAGACCAGTTTGATATATTCCGGATGACTGAGCCGCATATGATTTCTCTTCCTGATTAAATGTACATAATAACCGGAATTCTTGGAATTACAGGTTAAAAGTAAGCTCCTGCAGAGTATGGTTTCTTACGGTTTTCCGGAATTATTGGAATGATCGGAATCTCAGGAACCGGATGCATTGAAGGCTTTTAGCCGGTTATATGTTTGCAATGTGACCAGCGGGTAAATCTAACGATAAGCCTGTTGATCTGCTGAGTGCGGGGATCGCAGTAAGGTTAACCAGCAAGGGAAGTTGTTAATCTGCTGCGGTCAACGCTCTTCCTTCCCAATCGTAAGAAGCGCTTCTTACAAAACAGGCTGCCAGTTCGAACTGGCGACCCCTGCAAACATTTTCCAAACATTTAAATCACTTAAAAATGATAGAACTGATCATTTGGTTAGGGTTATTGTTGTGCCCTAATCCCTTTCATACAGCCGAGGATCACGGTAACTGTAACCTGATTCATATCGGAAGTTTATCGACCACCGACGATACCGGAGGTGAAACAGGAGGTAATCCCAAACCGCCACCACCTCCAACGCCACCAGGAGGTTGAGAATGTAACTGAAAGGCAGAAGTTATTCTGCCTTTTTTTTATATTTAAAAAAAATGGAATTTTCTTGAAACCTGTTCATGCATTATTGCTCATATTGAGCCTTGTTATTTGGGGATGTGTTGTTAAAAATGACAAAAATTATGACAGTAAGATCTACTACGATAAGGCTACGTACTACTATAGTCTGGAAAAATTGGATTCAGCGTTTCTGATGTTTACCCTGTATGTTGGTAATGCAGGTGACAGTCTTAAAAAAGGAACAGCATACCGGTGCATGGGAGATATGTTATGGGAGGTAGGGGATCTTCATGCAGCAGAAGAAAATGCAACAGCAACCATTCGTGCACTCGATCCGTTAAATACAGCACATCATGCTGAATTGAGCTATGCATATAACTTATTAGGGAATGTGCATGTAGACATGCAGCAGTATGATGAAGCGATAACTATGTTTAAAAAAGCCAGAGAATTTACCGATGACTCAGGCTTCCTCGCTGACCTGGTGAATGGAGAAGCGGTTGCACTTCAAAAAAAAGGGAAATACAAAGCGGCCGTTGCTTTATATGATTCCATGCTTCTGCGGAAACCTGCTGACCAATCTCTTTTTGCCAGGATGATTGATAACAGGGCGAAAACAAAATGGTTACAGGATCACCGGTATCCCGCTTTACCTGAATTCTGGCAGGCATTAAAAATCCGGACCGACAGCCAATATAACAGAGGCCTGAATGCAAGCTACGCTCACCTTGCAGATTATTATACGGGTCCGAACCGAGATTCTGCTTTATGGTATGCGAAAAAAATGTTCCAACAGGCACAACTTATTCAAAGCCCCGACGACAGACTTGAAGCGATTGATAAACTGATCAGGCTGGATAATTCTTCTTCGCTGCAATACTGGTATACAGAATTTAAACAACTCAGTGACAGCACCCGGCTTTCAAGGGATACCACACGTAACAGGTATGCTTTAATACGTTATGACTCCCAAAAAAGTAAGGCAGACAATCTTGAATTAAAAGGACATGTGACAAGACAACGATTTTGGATAATTGGATTGATTGCTGTTGCCATGCTTGTTATAACCGGTTTATCTCTTTGGTACAACAAACGCAGAAAAAGGATCAAGCAGGAGTCGGAAAATGCAATAAGGAATGCTCAATTGAAAACCTCGCAAAAGGTACATGATGTAGTTGCTGCAGGACTGTACAATATTATGAATGAACTGGAACACGGGGACGCAGTAGCAAAAGAGCCCTTACTCGATAAGATTGAAGGGTTGTATGAAAAATCCCGCAATATTTCATACGAAGAGGTGTTGGTTGCTGATACCGGGGACTACGATAAAGCGCTTTTCCGGCTATTGAAATCTTTTGCCAATGATCAAACAAAGGTTTTCCTTGTTGGTGGCCATTCCTTTTTGAATGACCTTTCGCTACATCAAAAACAGGAAATCCGGTTAATCCTCAACGAGATCATGATCAATATGAAAAAGCACAGCCATGCGAAAAACGTGGTGATCCAGTTTCGACAGGAGGATGGTAATGGGTTGATCAATTATAAAGACGATGGTCTTGGATTCAGCGATGATCATACCCACGGCAATGGCTTGAAAAATACGGTTAGCCGTATTAAATCACTGAAAGGGGATATTATTTTTGGAAAAACCGACAGAGGCGGTGTCACCATTTCAATAAGCTTTCCGCTGTCGCCCACAAACAAATGATTGATAAAGTAATTATAGCAGAAGACCATGAAAGTGCCAATTTTTCCATTGAAAAAACGGTAGCTGAATTTAATGTCAATAACAGGGATTATGTTTATTACTGTGATGAGGCTTTTAACAGGATACAACTGGCTCTTCAAAAAGGGGCTCCTTACGATTTGTTGATTACAGACCTCGGTTTTGATGCAGATGGCAGGGATCAGAAAATTACAGATGGGTATGCACTGATCAAAGCCGTGCGCAGCATTCAGCCGGCAATTATGGTGCTTGTTTTTACAGGCGAAGACCGTGCTGTTAATATCAATAAACTGTACAAACAGTATAAGATAGATGCGTATGTGCGGAAAGCCAGGAACGATATCAAGGAATTAAAGCAAGCCTTTGAAGCTTTGTCAAAAAGGGAAACTTACTATTCGCATGCAGTGTTGCAAATTCTGCGGCAGGGAAATAGTTTTGAGTTTGAAGATTTTGATGTTACTGTGATCCGTTTGCTTGCCGAAGGGTATCGGCAAAAGGAAATTGAATCGTATTTGAAAGCGCATCACATCGAACCCAACAGCCTTAGCAAAGTGGAAAAAAGACTGAAGGAGTTACGGGATGAACTTGGATTTAAAAAGAACGAACAACTTGTGTTGTTTTGTAAAGAAAGGGGATTGCTCTAAACCCGTATCAGGCGCATCATTTCTCCAGCGAAATTTTAGTACATAACCACCGGTGCACCTTTTACCAGCATACGGTTTACCGTAAAAAAAAGATCATGCGGTCAGTTAGTTTTGAAATGAAACATCCCGAATCATTCAAAACGAACCATTATGCTCTCTGCATCAAAACAACAAAAATTAGCGGCTGCTATTAAAGCTTATCGTAAAGATTATTTAGAAGGAGGGCGGAAGGAACTGGATGAATCCGGCACCAGAATCATGATCAACCGTTTTCTCTCCGATGTGTTGGGTTATAAACAACTGGAGGAGATAAAAACAGAATACATGATCAAAGGCACTTATGCTGATTATGTGATCCAGGTAAATAAGACAAGACATTTCCTGGTAGAGGTAAAAGCCCTTTCGTTTCAATTGTCCGAAAAGCATCTGCGTCAGACGGTAAACTATGGTGCCAACGAAGGCATTGAATATGCGCTGCTGACGAACGGACGGAATTTTGAATTCTATAAGATCATCTTCGCACAACCCATTTCATCTCATTTAATATTTGCATTAGATCTTAGTGACGCTGCAAGTATTAAAACGGCCGTTGGTAACCTGCAACACCTTCATAAAGAAAGCGTCGTAAAGAATTCTTTTAAACCTCTCTGGAATAAATGTGAAGCCACCGATCCTTACAATATAGCTGGTATCCTCTGTTCTGATGCTGTACTCAGCTGTATCAGGAAAATGATCAAAAACAGGTACGATGAAAAATGTGATGACGAAATCATTCTTGCCGCCGTACACAAGATTATAGCAGATAAAATGGATCCTGCGTTGATTAAACCGTTTAAAACGGTTAAGGCCAGAGTTAAGAAAGAGAAAGTAAGTATAAAGGTAGATGATCAGTTTTCTGCTAGTAATTCAGTTGTTTCTGAGTAACGTAATTATAAATGCAAAAACTGATTCTCCTTATTTTTATCACTCTGCTGGGTTGTAAAAGAGATAACCAGGTGTATCTCTGCAACGGCCCGCAGTCCAAGGTTTACCATAAAACAAATCACTGCCAGGGGTTGATTAATTGCAGTACTGAAATAGAAGCGACAGATTTAAATGCTGCAAAAGGCAAATACAGAAAGGCATGCGGGTATTGTTATCATTACTAGACTTTTCGATTTAAGTAATCATATTGCTGATGTGTGAATGCAAAATGTTTTCGTACAATAAGCAGTTATATCATTGCAAAAGAAGCGATGGTTCATGGGATGCCGAAGATGGCATGCGGCGGGGAATCAGCAGGAAAGAATATTATTAAACCTATGAGACGATAACAGGCTATTGAGTGTTCAAAATATGTATAGAGGATTAAAGGTCGTAGAGTATAACTACGACCTTTTTAATTCTTACACATTTCTATGTTTTAGCAAAAAAATTACTGCAGTAAATCTTTAAACAGTGTTGTGTTAATTAATTTGCTAACTGAAATTAATATACTTAGGAGTTAACTTTTCCATTACTTCGGTTGTGCAGCAATATAACAGGAACGCCAAGAGCAGCATAACAATCGACAGCAGGATAGCTCCCGGCAAATCATCTTGATCTGCAAATGATTGACGGAAACCCGGAATTATTCTGATACTTACAAAAAAGAGGAGTGCAAATAGAAATTCAGATAGCATAATCAGGAGGATAAACTGACTGAATTTGAAAAACAGGTTGCGATAAAATCCATCCCCGTAATTGTGAAAGACCCTCACGGATTGCATCAGCCCGTCAATATCTGCAAAGCTGATCATCATCGTTGAAAGAAGGATGGCGGCAGTGATCAGGAGTTTGGGATAAGCTATGCCTGCAAATGGAAGTTGTAACAGCTTGATTTTTCTTAAAACGCTAACAATGCTGAGTAAAAGGATAAATGTTTGCAATACAAGTAGTATTACCGGTATAAGATCGTACATGCTTAAGATTGATTTCATTGCTATATTTTTTTATTTAATAAACTTATATTCCAATATGACAGGTTGTTGAAGCTGGAAGACACTTCGCCATAATTGAGGTCTGAACTGGTTGTTTCCCACAGGTAATATATTTTATCGTCAATTGTGATATTCAAACCCTGCCGACTGACTTCGTTTGTGAAATTCACAGCGATCAATGCATGTTTGTAATAATTACTGGTCAGCAGTGCGACATTATAGTTATAACGCTTCAATACCAGGTATAGCAGCAGTGATCTCGTGTCGCAGTCGCCTTTAAGATCTGAAAGGAACTCGATTGGTGTTCGCACGCCAAAAAGTTCATTGCCAATACAGCAGTCAGTTTTGCAAGTTGCCAGGTAGTTGCGAGTGAAATCATCTTGATAGTTTTCATTACAGCCCCTGTCAAGAACAAGAAAGTAAGGCAACGATTGAATGGCCGATATCAATACCTGGCTGAAAGCTATTTCGTCTAGCCTGTTACTCATTTTTATGGAATCGAAGGTTTTGTAGAGGTAAAACAATTGTGAAGAATCATTAATGAGCATCGTTTTATAAATGTCACTCATTTCAGTATAGAAGTTTCCGCTCATTCGACTGTGTAAGTTGCTTGCATTGCGCAATGCAAGTACAGATACGCTGATGCTTCCTTCGTAAGATTTGCCGGAGTAATCCTGCCATTTCAAATGATGGGTGATGAGTGTGTCTGGGGAGGATCCTGCAGAATCAGCTGAAGTTGTTTGCTGTCTGGCAGATCTGGTTGTTTTTACCGAAGCGTGGTTTGTTTTTTTCTTGACATATGTTTTCTGCGAGCCAGTGATCGACCGAACCGCAGCAATCAAAAATAGTAACAATAGGCCCAAGCCCACAGCAGATAAGATTCTACTGACAGAGGAAAAAATGGCTCCTCCGTAATAGACTAAAATTCCCAACCCGGCCAATACCAAACAGACAATAAAAAACTGCGGTGCGAGATAGAGCAAACTCAATAAGGCAAAGAGCCAAACATAAATTCCACAGCCGGTAGTTGCGGGCTGGGTTACAATATGGGGTGTCTGCTTTGCAGATCTGTTAGCACTGGTGTATGCACGTGTTTGAGGGACAGGTATCCAGTTTCCCCAATAGGTACTGCAATCGGGATGATAATACTCTTTACGGACGTAGCCAATGCCGTTTTCTTCTTTATGTTCCGTCCTGCCTGTTTCTCCAAAGCATTCTGTTACTGTTTCTTCCTTCTCCTCGTAGGTAAACTTTGGACTATAACCATAAATATTTCCGGTTAAAGTACCATAGCTGTAGTTCTCATGTTTTGTAATGCCATCCAGCCTTATATTTTTTATCCGGATGTCATTTAATGTTAACTCATAGTATTCCTTTCCGAGTTCTGTTGCAACTTCGCATCGGATTGGCTGCGAAATAGGTACGGAAAATATATCCGACTCTTTTAAAGCTCTGAGATAATCCAACGGAATTTTCTGTGCAGAATGAATATCCTGTTTTTGTATGACAATGCTGGCTTCTGTCGGGGTTATTTTATAATCTAATTCCTTGTCAATACCTGTTGCTAAACGTTGCTCAGTCGCTGCCCAGTATTTTACAGTAATTATCCCTTTGATATACGTTCTTGTTTCGGTGGTTACGATTTGGGTTCGGGTATAACTGTTTTTATTTGCCTGTTTAATTTCTTCATTGACAGTTTCCTTTTTAGCCTTGATCTCTGCCCATTTTTCTTGTTCTTTTCTGTAAGCATCATACTCCTGTCTTAGGAAATCATTACTCAATATTTCATTGGCCTCGTTTATCTGTTTGAATTTTTCTTCCGCACTTGCATCTGCTGTATTTTTATCGGGATGATACAACTTGGCAAGCCTGCGGTATGCCGCACGGATTTCTTCTTTCGAAGCAGAAGCTGAGACTTCTAGTAGCTGATAATAATCTTTTCTGTAATCCATGGTCAGGACTGGGCAAAGCGTTCATGAAAATCATTCGCTGATCTGCAAACAGGTGGTTTTTTCAGTATCGAATTAAATGGCGGATCTTCATATTTTGAATAAAACTGCAGTTGCAAACCATATTGTTGCAGGAATATCTGTTCATATTTTTTTGTGAAAGCATTGTAGGCTCTTTCAATCATTCTTTTCTCCTGTGCATTTTTTCGTTTAAAATATTCTTCATCGGATGAGATTGAATAAATAAGGTAAATGGGTAAGAAGAAAAGAGTAACAACAGCAAAACTTATCAGCCAACTTCCGGGATGCTCATTGGAAATTACTTTTATGCGGTAGATGAAATATGCCCCCTGCTCAATGCGGAATGTGGAAACGGCTGCCAACTCTCTTTTTTTTTGATTAATGTAAGCGATCTTGCTGTCGGTACGCTGGACATCTGCCGGTGATCCTAAACTGATATAATTATTTCTTTCTGCCTGAAGTTTGACCAGATCATTTGCAAACAGGTGCTCAATTTTAAGTGTATGTTTTTTTGCCAATTCTGCTTTGTGAGTTTTGATTTCTGTTTCAATTGCATGCCGGTAGAAAAATACTTCAATAGGTTTAGAGATGATGAAACCTATAAACATTACAAATCCCAGCCTGGTGACATTGGAAAAATTAAGCAGTCTTCGATGTCGTGCATCCTTGGTGAAAGTGTTTACAATGAAAATAAACAGCAATACAAACAACAATGATAAAAAAGTAGACAATAGTATTTCCACAAGTAATGCATGGAACAGCAGTTCGATAGCGTATACAATTGAGGCAAACGAAATTATGGCAATCAGTAAAATGATAATGGAAGACAAATAGAATTTAAACAGGACAGTTCCGCCGGCCATTTGCATCAGTTCATATTCCCCACCAAGCAGTTTGATAAATCCTTTCGGTTTTACCATCCACGAGAATTGACGTTGCCGGTTCATGCCTCAGTTTTTGTATCAGAATCAGTAATATAGCTGCCGGGGTTAGCTGTTACTTCCTGCATTTTTATATCCCTCCAGCTTTTAATGGCCTGCTCGCTGATATCGCTCTGTGATTGGAGTATCTGTATTTTTTCTTTCAGTAGTCTTAATGCTTCATGCTGGACTACTTTGTCTCTTTCGTGTCCTTCCTTTTCACCTTGGTAAAAGTTGTACTGAACTTCGATGCCTCTTTCAGCTTTTATGAGTTCTTTTATGTTTTCCTCCATGTAATCATAAGGTCCTTTGATTAACATTAACTTAAAAAAAATTGGTGTTAATTCAAGAGCCAGAAATAACAACGTGATGAACAGCGATATTACCCAGCCGGCTATTTCATGCGCCAGTTTTATCCTTTCCAATAGGCCATCCAGACCTGCAGCTACTTTTTCGCTCGCATTTAGTGCTTTTTCTCTTCTTTTTTCGATTTCCTCTTTTTCTTTTTTTATTCTTACATAGTCAGGATTTTTTTTATCCTGTTCGATTTCTGCTGCAACCTGTATCATTTGAGCCTTTACCGCAAGAGCTCTTGGCCCAACGGTAATTGTTCTGGCTTCTTCGATATACTGTTGTTCCAGATCGGTATGTCTTTTTATCTTCCCCTGTAACTCAGCTTCGAATTTTGCGATTTCTTTGTCCTTTTTCGCCAGCTCAGAATTAAAGAGACTGTCTGTTTTGGCTTTATAGATCTGCTGCTGCTCCATTTGTTTTTCATGAAGCTTTACATCAATTTCTGTTTTAAACATTCTTATCTCCACCGGTTTTGAAATAGTTAAAGCGATAATGGAGCCCATGATAATACGGGGGAGGGCGCTTTTAAATTCTTTGCCGGTAATGTCTTCAGTACCATCGCCTTTACCAGTGCTGGTTACAATGAAGCGGTCGATATTGAAAATGATAAGACCCCAGATTGTTCCAAAGATGATCGATTTGATCAGGGTGCCTGTGTGCACCGCATCATAGCTGCTTGTGATATCAGCTGCTGTTTTAAATGAGTCGATGGCATTTCCACGAGGTTCAAAAATGGTATAAAATGCAAATCCGCCAGCAATGCCGGCCATGAAGCCTGTTGCAACGATAATACCACCGAGACAGAGGTATTTCATCTGGTCACCATAGGTACTTCTTTCAAGGATATAACGATCTGCACCTGCAGCTTTCCATAAGAGCCGCATGAACAGACCTGCTTTTGGTGTTTGATAAAAATCACGCTGATGCATAACTGATTGTTTATTGGTAAAGGATGGGTTGAATAATGGTTGCAAGCGGTTGTGTAGTTACCTTAAACTGATTGATCTGTTTAATTGTGCAAAATCGCTGTTGAGTTTTGAGACGTTTACAGGAAATGTTGTTTCTCAAATGGGCTATTTGCGGCGTATGTAGTACCGTTTTGTTGAGAGGTTGAAAGCCGTCAATGAGTTGAGCCGTTGCGGCTTCATCGAGCTGTACCATTTGCAGTTGAAGAATTATCGTTGTTTTTCTCCAGTAGTTGGCAGCCTTAAATGTAATCTGGCTGAAATGAGCAGGGATGGTTACAACTGCAGCATTGTGTGCTGCATGATATCTGTTTCTGAGGGGAATAAATTTTACTGTATATGCATGCTTTAGTTCCCAGGCCACAAATAAAAATGGCTTGTTTTTTACAAGCATTGGGAGGTAGCTGAGTTGAATAACCCGGGGCTTTTTAAAACAAAACAAACGTGTAAACAGGCTGGTTTTCATCATAAACAATTCTGGTTAATGAGAGATTACAGCAGTATGTCAATTATAAATAGTGGATAACACATGGTTTGCAATATATCCTTTGCTGCAAATGGATTTTTACGGTTTGCCGTAAGAGGTAAAAGAAATGCACTAACACAGTCATTGGCGGAAGCGACGCAGGAAATATTATTTGTAGAAGTGTTCCTTAACAAGATGTCAACTGATCAGAAAAAAATGAGCATTATAAGTGAAAACAAAAATCCTGATAAAACAACCAGCACGATCATGCACCCCCTAGATGTTCGATTATAAACTCGGTTATAAGCGGCTTTTTTGGGATTGGTTAACCAGCCCAATCCCCTTGGGGCTTTAAGGCCAAGGTTGTGCCTCACCACTCTTTTCAATGAGGTTCTTGCAGCGATTCTTTTTTTTAGTGATGGCTTTCTGAATCCGAATTTCATGATGAGGTGTTTAAATGCTTTGCAATGTATCTTTTGCGCAGTTAAGGGAAATACTGTTTTCCGTAAATATTATTGTTGCAGGGCTGGTATTTTTAATTAGTTGATTAAGAGGGAAAGTTCTCACTCTCATTTTTTGAGAACAACTTAAAAATATTGAAATGCCAATAGGAACAACAGCCAGAACTGGTGAAAAATGTCCTGAAAGTGGAATTTGGAAAGTACAAGGTACTCCAAGTACGACTGCTCCTATAGCTAAAGGTAACACCATGCCGCCTTATGACGGTAAAGCTGTTATATGGATACTTATCCAATTAGCTTAATGAAGAAAAGAATCTTTCTTCATCTATAGATAAAAGGTCAAATTAGAAAATTGACCTTTTATCTTTTTCCTGCGCTCGTTTACTATATTACATTTTATGGAAATAATTATATACCTCATCACTGGACTTGCAATTGGCACACTTATCGGTTGGTTAGCTGGAAAAGCGACCGGCCGTTTTGAATGGGAAAAGAAGCTTGCTGGTATGCAGCAACAATATGCTGATCTGGACAAAGCGTTTGCAGGCTACCGTGCTGCACAAACCATGCAGGTGGATAATCTCCGGGAACAAGTGCAGGCGAAGGCTGAAGAACTACTGCATTCGCAGCAGGCTGTTAAAGATAGCCAGTTACAGATACTGGATACTGCTTCTCAACTGACGGGTGTAAAAGCAGAACTGCGGGCGGCTCATCAACTGTTGCAGGAAAAACAACAGGAAGCAGAATTGTTGAAAGAAGAAGTACGGGTAACAAGGCTGGAACTTGCCGGATCTGTTAACCGGCTTGCCGGCCAGGTGGCAAACAATGAAGCGTTGCAGGAGAAGCTGCATACGCAGAAAGAAGAGATGGCAGTCCTGAATAAAAAGTTTACGACAGAATTTGAGAATATTGCAAATCGTATCCTGGAAACAAAGACAGAAAAATTTACCGAACTGAATAAAACAAACCTGAATAGTATTTTAGAGCCACTGGGTAAGAATATTTCTGAGTTTAAAACGAAAGTGGAAGAAGTGTACCAGAAAGAATCGCAGCAGCGCTTCTCCTTAGGAGAACGTGTGAAAGAACTGGCAGAGCTGAATCGTAAAATCAGCGAAGAGGCAAACAACCTGACCCGTGCACTGAAATCGGAATCGAAAACCCAGGGTGGTTGGGGTGAAATGATACTGGAAAATATTCTGCAACGTTCGGGCTTGGTAAGGGACCGTGAATATTTTATGGAACACCAGTTGTATGATGAACAGGGGAACGCTTTGCGTTCGGATGCAGAAGATAAAAAGATGCGGCCGGATGCGGTGATCAAGTACCCGGATAACCGACATGTGATCATTGATTCGAAAGTATCGCTCAATGCATTTACGAGAGCGGTGGATGCAACTGATGAAGCAACAAGATTGCATGCACTGAACGAACATGTGGCAGCGATTAAACGGCATATCCAGACACTGAGTGCAAAAGGATATGATGATTACAATAAGACGCTGGATTTTGTGATGATGTTTGTGCCCAGTGAGCCTGCTTATATTGCTGCATTGCAGGCTGATGCCGAACTGTGGAACTATGCGTATGACAGACGAATACTTTTACTGAGCCCCACGAACTTAATTACTTCTTTAAAACTGATTGTTGACCTGTGGAAGCGGGAATACCAAAACCAGAATGCCAACGAGATTGCTGAACGGGGAGCCAAATTGTATGATAAGTTTGTAGGTTTTATCAGCAACCTCGAGGATGTAGGGGACCATTTACAAAAAGCCCAAAACAAATACGGAGAGGCTTATAAACAGCTGGCTACTGGTAATGATAACCTTGTAACACAGGCAACGAAACTGAAAGACCTTGGTTTAAAGACCAAGAAGAGTTTGCCGGAGAATTTGTTGAACAGGCAAGGTGAGTAAAGGGTTGAAGAGCGCAGCGCTTCTACTTTTGCTGCAGGTGTGCTTTTTACAAATTTAAAATGCAGAACTATTGTTCTGCAGGTATGATCATGAATGCATTGCTTTTACAATAACCGTTTTTGGAAGGCCGGTAGGAGATATAGCCATATAATGAAAGATCGTTGATACAACGGTTGAAGGTATGCCTGGCATTAATTTTTGCATTGCGCATCACCTCCTGTCGTTTAAACTGAACAGGGTTTTCTCCTTTAGAAAATGAAATATGCAGCAATGCCATGTATAAGCTGATATGTGTTGTGCCGATACGGGGATCTTCCGCAATTTTCTGATAGAATGTTTTCCAAATGAGTTGCAGTTCCATAGACTAGTTTGTTTTTCTAGTTTCATTTGTTTTGCTTTCAGATTTTACTGTATTCGATTTTTTTCGGTTTATTTTTTCACTGCCATGTGATGTATGCAGCCGTGAAACGATTTGTGGTTTTCCTTTCACACGCATTTCTTTTTCAATCCGTTTGAATTGTAAAAACCTGTAAACATCCTGTATGGTTACTGATGCCTGCTGATCGGTACAGTAAAACCGTTGTATGATCTCATTCGTTGCTTTTGGTGAAGTAACAGTACCCATCAAAGCGTGATAGGGAATAACTGACCAGTATTTTTGTTTTAACAGGATAACCTGTTGTTGTCCTTCTTCTGTTTGATTGAGCTGGACGAACTGTTGCATGATCTTTTCAACTTGTGCCGATACAGAAAGAATCCTGTCTTGCTCGGTAGGAGAAGCTTCGCTAAAATCAAAGACTATTTTCCAGTCAATGGTTTTCATCAACCTGTCCAGCTCATCCAGCTTGATGTCATTGATCGTTAGACCGTCAAGCGGAACATACTTTTTAAAACCAGCGTCAAAGTAGTCTAAACAATAAACAGGAACTTCCGGTTCGGATTTGAAGTGGAAGTGAAAGAACAGTTCATCGTTATTGATGCTAACCGATTTTGTAATCGTAAAACATGCCGGCAGCAGGCAGATCCGTTTTGCCAGGCATGCCGTCATGTTTTTAAAACCGATTAGATCCAGTTGAGATGAAAGCGAGGTGAGATTTTCAAGATGCATATACATTCAATTAAAAGGGAAAAGGGATAGAGAGTATCTTACGATACCCCCAATCCTTTTCCTTTGCTTTCCCTTTTTTTGGGAAGTAGTGTTTTCTCTGCTTTTTTTTCTTTTTCAGGCTTTGTTTTTAGTTCAGGTTTCAGGTCTTTTTTTTTATCATCGGCAATATCCTCTTTCTGTGCTTTTGCAGTTCCTGTTCCATTTACCTGGTATTGGACCATTGCTTCTTTAGTAACCATTTTCATGTTGCCATCATAAAGCGTTACGTTTTTAAATTGCGGGTTTGCTTCCACGAACATCTTGTGACTTTCTCCATCTTTTTCAATAGTAATTGACTGAACATTTCCTTTCTGCAGCGATGCTATAAGTGCCTTCTCTTTATCTGGATCGTTGAGTTCAGCAACGGCAAATTTTCCTACGGCTACTTTCAGGTCGTAACCGTAGTTTTCATGGTATTGCTTTACTTCAAACCCTTTGTCGGTTTTGTTGTCAAAATCCAGTTGTAACCAGGCTTTGTAAGGCTGGCCTTCTTTTGTCAGCAATTCTTTATGCACGGCTCTGCCATCAAGCAGGTTAAAAGCTTCTTTGGCCGTAACGCCTTTGCCTTTGTTTAAGTAAAACGTTTGTTCAACCGTGTCGCCATTACTGCGGTGCAGTGTTGCCTGGTAATTGTTGAAAAAATACATGTCTGTTGAATCAGACTTGCGGAAGTTCAGCATAGCTTCAAAACCTTTGTTGCCGATTTCATTGAAGAATTCCAGCTTGAATTCCGGTTTTCCTTCCTGCATATTTTTTTCAAGTTCGGCTTTGAGGTTTTCGCCGAAGCCCATGTACTTGAGATTGTCACTCAGGTACTGAAGATTTTCCTGGTTCATGTTTTTTGAATTTAATTGTTCTGAAATAGTTTTTGATTCGAAATGCTCTATCAGTGCATCCGTGAATGCATTGCCATCCCGGTTGTGTAATCCGTTTTGATCCGGGTCAATGATTGGCGGTTGATGTAATTGTTCTCCATAGGGAATCTTAGCAAGCAGATCTGGAATAGAATTAAATGGAAGTACATGAAAACGATCATGATCACTGATGTTGTCGGCAGCAAAGCTTTTTGCTTCTACAAGAGTGGAAAAGAAATAAACATCTGTTTTATCCAGAAAATAAACACTGTTGTTGTAGACCATAAATGGCTTACCGTCACGCAGTGCCTGTTCAGCCAGTTCCAGTATTTCATCAGAAAGAGGATGTTCGTTCTGCATGTTTATACATTTGTTCTTTTGGATCTGCGATTGCGGTAGATAGGATTGTATTCATCCAAATTGATTATGGAATACTGTTTGATTTGGCTGCGTAATCCGGCAGCAGGATTGATTGCATCAGCTTTTTATTGGAGATCTTTAATTGCAGATGGCGACCGCCGTTTTTTTCCATCAGCTGAAACAGCATTTGTTTGGCGTCCGGTATAGTCACCTTTTGAACAGCAATAACCATTGTATATGATGTCATTGCTTTGATGACTCCGGGATTTGCCGTAACCAGCAGGGGAGGTAGTTCCTGTTCCTGTAGAGCGGTGCGTTTGGCTTTTTTTCTGTCACGAATAAAGAGTCGCATCAGTTCCGGCTCAAAATCAATAGGGCTGTTATTGGTTAAGTGCAACTGAAAATAAAGTATATCACTCTGTACATAAATGCCGGTAATTTCTGCCGCCATATCCCATTTGCTATCACGGATTCCGTTGATCGTTCGGGGGTTATCCAGTATGCCTGTTGCATAATTTTGTAGCGGTGAACTTTTTTTGGCAGCTACATGATAAACCTGTTCTTCCGGTTGCGAATGGTAACGAACAGCAAATGAATATAAACTGCCATCAACGGTCACAACACTCAAGTTGGTCTCTGAAAAATTCTTTGTTGCTGCTTTTACCAGGAGTATATGCGGGGCGTCTTTGATACCTTGTACCAGAATAGCCTTTGCGCCACGATCCACATGAAGGATGGGATTCGAAAAAACAAGACTGCTTGTTTTATCAGTGGTTATACTGATTGTCGTTTGTGCTTGTACCCGAAACAAGGTAACGCACAGAAGTAAAAAGAAGATGAGCTGTTTCATATCAATTGTTATTTGGTGATAATTGTTGTTCTCTTTTTTTATCCCTTAGTAAAAGCCGGTGGCCTTCTTTTACTACTACTTTCACCTGTTTTACTTTTTTGCCAAGCAGTTGTTTCAAGGTGTTTACACCAGCTGTTGCTGCCTGTGCACGAAAAGAAGGATCGAGCGTCAGAATATCCATTTGTTGCAGACTGCTTTGCGCAGATTCTTTTACCACATCACGGCTGATTGCACCGGGGATATAGATGCCGGACATTCCATCCATATCGAAGACCTCTAACTCAACAGGAAAAATATGTTTGCCATAACGAAGACTGCTGATGTTAATTTCCAGACGTTCATCATTGAGAGAGACTTTGCCATTTAGCTTTGTTCCTTTTGGTATCTGGATACCATTGATGAAAAGATCGGTCGCAACCCGCATTTGTATAATTGAACCATGCACCAGCGTTTGTGTTGCATGCACAACCGCTTCAATGGAAGTTGATTCTTCTTCTTTATTTGTTTCATCGATGCCAAAGAAACCTACGTTGAACTGCTGTTCATTTGTATTGCTGTCCAGCAAACTTGTAACAGTTGTTTTTTTATTCGCCGTTACAGGAAAAACAATATTTCGTTGTTTTGCGGATTGTTCTTTGAGTTTTTCTTTGACCCGTTCGGGGTGTTGGATGTCAATGATTTTTTCCAGTGTCCCCTGTATTGCTTTTAGTTCAGGATTATCCTGGCCGTTGTTTTGCATTTGTAGCATGAGCTGATTTAGGCGGTCAACTTCTGCATTAAATGATGGTTCCGTTTCATTGCTGACAAAGGAAGATCTGTTTTTTTTAAGGGAAGGATTGTTTCCTAATTGTTCCTGCAACAAGGCAAGCTTTCGCATCAACTCATCTTCGCTACTCGTTTCTTTGTTACTATACGGCGAACTGTTCAGTCCATAGTTGTACTTGGATGCTGTCTGTTGGGTCAGCAGTTGCAGCTCATTTGCTGAGCTGTGATTACTGTCAAGTCGTTGCCGGTAATAAGGATCTGTGCGCATCCATTCTTCCAGTTTCAGCGAATCTTTTTCTGCCTGCTCATAAAAACGTAGCTTGTCAGCAGGGTCCGCTTCATTCAGTTTTGAATCAGGAAGATTGAGTAATAGCCCGGCTGTATTTGTATGCGGGTTATCATCAGCTTTTTTTCCTCCTCCCAAGGCCCAGAAAGCCAGACTGATAAAAGGCAGACAAATGAGGGGGAGCATGACCAGCATTTTGCGTTTACGTTTAAATGCTGCTGAATGCTGAACGGTTTCTTTTTTTGCTGCAGGTACCTGTGACACTGCATTCGTTGCATCACTTTTCATACGCTTCATGTTTTTGTTGTGAAGAATAAAATTGTGCGAGCATCCTGATGCTATCAATCAAACCCGGCCGGGATTGCAGGATGCTGTCATATTGTTTTGAATACTTTTTTTGAAGGCTGTCGAAATACATTTTCAAGTTCTTGATTTTTGCAGCAGTGATTGAGTCTTTGACTGGTAATCGCATAGGATCGTTCCGGTCGTTCTGATAAATTATTTCCGGTTGTTGTATAGCTGATGGCTTGAAGAACTGTAATCCTTTTGATGGTTGCAGTAATGCTGTACCAATGATGTACAGACTGTAGAATCCTGCAGTACTTAATACTACGCCAAACATAATCTTAGATTGTGATACACCCAGCTTGTTAATGATCGCTTTCATAAGTCGTACAAAGCGTTCCTGCAACTGCTGAATAATCCGAACAATGATTGCAGCCATACGGTCAGTTGGCATGCTGTCATTTTTGATTGTTTGTATTGTTTGTTTTTTTCTGAACATGATCAGCGGTTTTGCGATTGTATATCCTGGTTGGAAACTGTTCGCCATTTTTCAATCAGAAATCCATGCGGGTTATGATCGGAACGTGCTACGCTTCGCAGGTAACCTTCCGTGATTAATAACCTTGTTACAATACTGGCCGGACGGATGATCCGTTGTTTGCCTGTGTATCGGAAATAAAAGGGATACTGATCGATATTGACAGCAATACTGTCTGCTTCGATTTCCTGACTGATATTACCGGAGATGACACTGGCGAAATAGCCGTTTTCTTTCAGGTTGTCATATTGTTCTTTTGCTGACCTGTCGGCGAGGTAAAGTGCTTTGGAAATATGTTCCTGGATTACTTTGTCGTCAGGATCAAGCGAAAAAAAATAATGATGAAACATTTTGACATGGTCCATTGCTTCAACAGGAATATTTTCTTTTCGTTCTGCCGCAAAGGCTTCAATGGCTTTGCCATTGGCTAGAATAAACACCCGTTGTTGTGATTGCTGACTTGCCTGGTAGCTTTTGGTAACAATAAAAACACAAAGCAGAAGAGTGCCTGTAATAAACAGCACTGATACAAGCCGTATATAACGGAATGCTGTATCAATATTTTTCATTTTCTGAAACATCTTACACTCGTTTTCTTTCTCACTAATTGTTTCACATATCACATGTTTGACGTCAATCAATGACGGTTAAGTCTTGCCGCTTAATTTATCGTGCTGGTAACCATTACCGCCTCCACCTGCGGTGTCCTTAAAGTAGCCACCGGAAAGCCCAGCATCGGCCATGGAACTGGTCAGTTTATTATAGCCGCCGCTGATCGCATCCTTTGCCATGGAAGCACCACCGCTTGCAACGGCCATTGTGGAGCTGCTCATCATCGAAGTAACTTTTTGCATCAGTGTGTTACCTCCACCTGCATTGATGATATAGTTGGCAACAGATGGCACTGTGAAATAGCCGACGATCCCGATGATCAAAAAGATCAGGTAAGCAGTATCGGTGGAACTGAAGAATGTATCACCCGAATTGCTGATCTGTTGCAGATCAACTTTGAGCATATTCTCCTGTATCTTCCCAATGATCCCCCCAAACACATTGGCAACCGGCAACCACAGGAAAATATTCAGATAGCGGGCAATCCACACCGTTAACGTGTGCTGAAAGCCATCAAATACAGCAATGCCGAATACCAATGGTCCGAGTATAGACAGCACAATCAGGTAAAATGTACGGATGGTGTTGATGCAGAGTGCAGCTGCTTCAAACAGGATCTGTAATACCTCCGCCATCCATTGCTTAACAGAATTGCGGAATTGATAAGAGAATTTCGCAGCAGCAAATTTGACATCATTGCCGATACTTTCAAGAACCCCTTCCGGTTGATTTTTGTAATAATATTTGTACCAGCGATCACGATCTCCAATACCCGAAGGGCCAACATACATCTGCCAGTAGGCTGTTTGTTTGATGGCCTGTTCCTTCATGATCAGCAGTTGGGCAATCGCTTTATCAGAGTTTTTTACCATCGCAGCTGAGGCCGTAACGGTGGGTTTCATGACACCATTGATCATTGCAATTACAGAAGGGAAAATAAGGATGGCAAACCCAAGCACAAACGGCCGGAACAGGGGATAGAAGTCCACCGGTTCAGCTCTGGCAATATGGCCCCATACTCTTGCAGCAATGTACCAGGTAGCAGCAAAACCGGCAATTCCCCGGCCAACTCCAATCAGTTGGCTGCAAAGTGGGATCATCTCTTCATACAGCTGGTCAAGTACCGATTGGAGGCTGCGTATACTCCCTGCCATCGAGTTTTGTGCCATGCCGGTCATAGGAAGAATAATTGCCAGTGTTATGATCATGAACCTTACACACAAATACATACACACAGTTTTTAAAGAATGAAGTAGTCTATGTCATTGTCAACGATGGAGCAGCCGCATACGGTCAATTTGATCCTGTTCTGACCTTCGCTGTAAAGAAAGCAGTCTTGTGCTGTTACTGAATTCACGTACAAAGCTGTATTGTGATTCAACAGAAACAAATATGCGGTCAATGGCTGCTAGGCGTTCATCATCACTCATGCGAAGTTTACCTGCTGTTATAACAAGCAGCAATTCTTCTGCATGTTTCATTGTTTGACGGATCAGGTTATCGTACACTGTTGCCAGGTAATTGATTTCGACAGTACTGAACTGTTTGTCGGATTTGAATTGCTGAAGTACTTTTTTACTATCGTTAACGATACGCAATTGATAATCGATAATGTCGGCAATCCGTTTGTATTTTTTAACGGCGGGACTGACTTCGGAAAGTCCGTCAAGAAATACTTTGTGTAATTTGAAATTACCTTCGGAGATATCTTTTACTGCATTATACCCGTTGCTGATCAGTTTGAAACCGTCATACATGTTCTGCAGTATTTTTTTGAATTGCAACAGTTTTTCTACGTTTAATAATAACTGTTGAGCTTCTTCTGCCTGTGCTTTACTTTGAAAACTCAGGCTGCACAAAAAAATGAACAGGACGATCTTTTTCATTTCAGGTTATTTAACTGTTTGGAATGTTGTATTGCATGTTGCTCGTTTATACGGTTCTGTGTCAGCAGTTGCAGCTCTTCACTCAGCGAGCGAACCGAAGATTCCAGCCGGATGGTCATTTGCTTCAGTTGACTGATTCGGTTGATCCGTTCATCGTCTTTTAATTCGAGGTCATTGGCTGTAACTAGGAGCGTCAATTCATCCACATACTGCTTGCACACATTCATCATCATTGTGACTGAACCTTTACAGAAAACCTGTTCTTCCTTAGTTAGAATGTTTTGTTGACCGATCTGCCGAAGTAATTTGTTGCAGGTAAGTAGCAGTCTTATATGCGACAGAGTAAGTCCTGACAGTGCAGTATAGCGGGTGACGGAAGGAGATACCTGTTTTAAATGATCAAACTGCAGATCATGCAGATTAAAATCGCCGTTTTTAATGTTGTTGACGGTGCGTAATCCACCGCTGACAATCGAGTAACCTTGACGTGCATATTTCAGAAATATTTTCAGCGCAGCGATCTGTTGAATCATTTCTTTGGGTGGCTTGCTCGTCTGCGCTGTTGCGTTTTGAGACAACAGCGTTAATGTAAGAAGTAGTATCAGGAGTTGTTTCATGGTTGTATAGTTTGAAGATAAATCGATAGCTAGTTCAATGGCAAAGCATACAACTTGCGTATATGATCAATTTCGCCTTTTTCCAGTCCACGCTGAATAGCAATGAGTTTATTTTGTTCATTGAAGTTTCTCAGGTCTGCATATTGTTCATCCAACGTACCGGCAATGGTCTGGATAATCTCCAGGCGTTTGCCATCGGTCATCTGCGTTTCAAACGAAGTAATTACCAGGGTTAATTGGTCGATATTTTTGATGCTCTGTTCAAGAATTCCGTTATATACGGCATACATGTATTGCAGTTCTTCTTTAGAGAAGTGTTTGTCTTTTTGAAACACTGCCCAGGCCTGCTTGTACTCCTTTACCAGTGAGGATTGCCGTTCGATGATATCTTTCACGGTTTTGAGATAGGTAATAGCTGTTTTTACTTTCCACAACTCATCAAAATATTCTTCGTATTGTTTACGCTGCTTTTCAACCCAATCTTTTATTTCATTTAATTTGAGTTCGGACATTTTATTTTCGACAGTCTTCTGTGCATTTTGTAACCAGATGGTTTTGTTTTGTAAGCGCTGGATCTGCAGATCGATTTCTTTAATGACTTTGATCACAGCTTCTTTGATGATCTGCAAGATAGGATCAGCAGCTTTTGTTTGTTTTACAGGGACCAATAAACAACAAAACAGAAGTGAAACGGTAAGGAATATATTTTTCATACTGAATTATTTTATTTTTTGAAAACGGAGGCTTCCGAAATACAAAACATTTTTTTCTAGATCAAATGAGTAGGTTACAAGAGTTCGTTGATTTTTCATAAGTTTTTTTTCAGGGTAGTAGAACCCCAGATCGATGATCATTTTGTATTCTGGCTGTTGGTGTATTCCATCTAGAATTCTTTCATATTGCCATCTTTGTTCGATTATAAAGCTGTTAACTTCCTGATGTTGGATGCTTATGTTGATGGTGTCTTCAATTTGTCCATATTCATTTTGTTCACTCCGTACATACGTACCGGGTATGAAAGCAAGTGTTTGATCACTGCTTTGATTGGAGCAGCTGATCACTAACATCGATACGATGAGCAAAGGAAAAAGTTGTTTCATGTTTAACCCGTTTAGTTGTGCGTAAATTCTGCGGCTAATTCCTGGATGGCCCGTTCAAGATTACCTCCGTGTTTGCAAGCATAAGCCTGCACCTTTATTTTCTCTTTTTCTTCGGTGGTGTAAGCGAGGTATTCTTCGGGTGAAACCTCTGTACGATAGACTTTACTCACCACGCCGCCGAGTGATATAAATACTTCTTTGTATTTTCTGTTTGGATCATTGGCTTTGTTGATCGAAAGAATCAATGCTTTTTCTTTTTCTGTCAGACCCAATAACTCCTGTATCTGGTCGAACTTGTTCTGGTACTTACTTTGATCCAGTAAAATTTTACAATCGCTGTTATTGATGATGGCTTGTTTCACCACAGGGGAGGAGATGATGTCTTCTACTTCCTGTGTGACTACAATCGCTTCGCCATAAAACTTCCGCACGGTTTTAAACAGGTACTTAATATACTCGGCCATTCCTTCCTTTGCAATGGCTTTCCAGGCTTCTTCAATCAGAATGATTTTACGGATGCCTTTGAGCTTGCGCATTTTCGAAATAAATACTTCCATGATGATAATAGTTACAACCGGAAACAGGATTGGATGATCTTTGATGTTATCCAGCTCAAAAACAATAAACCGCTGCTGTAACAGATCCAGGTTTTCAGTAGCATTCAACAGGTAGTCAAATTCGCCACCGGCATAGTAGGGACGAAGTACATAGAGAAAATTGGAAACGTCGAAATCTTTATCCTGTACGTTGTCGTTTTTTAAAACAGCAACAAACTCATCTTTTAAGAATTCATAAAAACTGTTGAAGCAGGGAAAGATGCTTGAGTCTGCTTTTAACCTGTCAAAGTATAACTGCAATGCGTTGGAAAGGGCTACATATTCACTCCGCTTGAAGCTTTCGGTGTCTTTTTTCCATAGTGCCAGCAATAGCGTTTTAATACTTTCTTTTTTCTCGGTATCCAGTACATCCTCATCGGTAATGTAAAACGGGTTGAAGCGGATTGGTTCTTTTTCGGAATAAGTGAAGTAGTAGCCCTTTACCAGATCGCATAATCCTTTATAGGAATGACCAACATCAACGAGCACAATATGCGTGCCCTGTTCGTAATAAGAGCGCAGCATATGATTGGTGAAAAATGATTTACCACTTCCCGATGGGCCGAGAATAAATTTATTCCGGTTGGTACAGATGCCTTTATTCAATGGTTCATCCGAAAGATCCACATGAATCGGTTTACCCGTTAAACGGTCTCCTAAACGGATACCAATGGGGCTGAGCGAAGAACGGTAATTGGTTTCCAGGTTTAAAAAGCAACAGGCCTGTGGTGAGAAGGTGTCAAAGGTTTCATTCATCGGGAAATCTGCTGCATTGCCCGGAATACCGGCCCAAAATATCTGTGCAGCACCTTCTGTTTCCAGTTTTGGTTTGGCATCCATTTGTGTAAGTGCCGATGAGCATAGATTTCGCAGGTGTTTGATCTGCGAAGCTTCTGTTGTCCAGCTAAGCAGATTAAAATGCGCTTTTACAGGCAACCGTTGTTCACTGATGGCTTCATTCAGAAAAGCATCGGTCGCTTCTTTGGCTATGGCATTTTCACGGCTGTACGCAGCGAGTGATTGCAGCCGCAGTTTTTTACTTTCCAGTTGCTGAAAAAGCTTTTGTGTATCGTTGATAAATACATACTGACTGTAGAGATGATTACAGGAGAGCAGTTGTCCAACCGGAGAAGCAAAACCCACACTGAATTTTGTTTTATCGGTAGAGTATTTATCATAGTTGATGCGTGAACCACACATGGCCGGCACAAATTCAGCATCAGCCATGGTAAACAGCTGGCAATGAAATTCACCGATTTTCCATTCCGGTTTAAATTCAATATCACGGATAACGCCATCATGCTGTCCCAGGTTCAGATACTGCATGACAAGATCAGCAAGTTCTTCATTACGTAAGCGTTCGAGTTGTACAAAGCCGCTGTCAGTCAATATTTTTTGAAACTGACCGGTTAGGTTGAGGAATTCATGCAGGAATTTTGCATCCAGTGTTTCCTCCGGCACGATATGTTTACGCAGTAAGGTAGAAAAAAGGGAAGAAGCGGGCTTTCGTTTTCTGGCTTTTCTCGTCAAGAGTATATAGGCTTTGTGGTCGAGATAAGGTCGCTCATCAAAAAAGCGGTTGCTGCTGCGGGAAAGAAAACTTTCCTGATCTGTTTTGTAATCAGGTTGAAAACCTGCTTCTGTAAACCAATCCTGTTTGCAAAGAATACTGTTGACTGGCATCACCTTGATGGCCTTGATCCAGGCATGATGAAACGCTTCGTATTCATCATTACTCAACGTGAATAGTTCAGGAAGTGCGATTTGAAACGCAATGGTAACATCTCCATACTTGGAAAGGATCGCATCGTGCTCGATAGCATACACCGGTAATATGTCAGATAGTTTACGCATGGATTAATTGCTGTTTGAGTTGAACCAATGAATCGTTTTTAATAACAGGTGGGATGGATCGCTTGGCGATTTTTTTCATCATGCCATATTCTCCATAGGTTCTGCTGAGTTTATAAATGTGCATGAACAGTACAGAACCAAGTATGAAAGTAACCGGTAAGCAAACCAGTAAACCAAATCCACAGAGATACAGCATGGCAAATAAGATCAACAGACAAACCAGTCCTCCACCGAGATACCAGATATACTGTGCCTTCAGTCCCTTAAACTCAATGGACTTATTGATGTTTTTATTGATCGAGTAAACACTATTTATCATACAGCAAAGAATGAGCGAAGCACAGTAGCCACAATTACCAGGAACACACAGCTGCCAAACCAGGCAGAAGCAACTTTTCCGGTATCGTGATCGCCGCTATTCCATTTCTGGTACACTTTAATGGCGCCGATAAGCCCGACAATGGCACCAACTGCATACATCAGGTTGACCCCGGAAGCGAAATAACTCCGCACTTTCGTATTGGCTTCATTGATGCCGGCGTTACCATCCTGCGCAAAAGCAACGACAATACATAACAGAACAGTAGCGACAGTAAATAATAACTGTTTGAGGAAATGATTGTTGATGAAATGATTATTCTTCATAGTAGCAATTTTTTTAAGGTTAAAGGAATGCTTCGCTGCTACTTGTCTATACGCACTTGGTTCTCCTGCACAGTGCAGCGAAGCATTACAGGACTATCCAAACCACAACTGCTCAACATCGTTTTGTGAGAGGAGACCGGGAAAATAGTTGCCGGATTCTTCCAGTATAAAGCGACTCAAATCCAGCCTTTGCTGGAGTAGACGGGAGGAATACTTGCTGAGGATGGCATTCAATGAGTCGCTTAGTATGTTTGAAGAAATTGTTTCAGGGCTGTTGGCAAACAGTGCGGTGATTTCTGCTTTTACTATTTCACTGATTTCTTCATTGTCTGCAACAGCTGAGATAGTTTGCTGATCTGTGTAACTGCTGTTAGTAATAAACTGCTGTTTGATGTCGACATACTGTAGTTGCTTCGAATTAGGTAATTCCTTTTGAATACCTGAAAGTGCTAAGAGTTCCCATTTGTAGTAACGCACAGCAATGAATGTGTAGTAAAGAAACAGAACGGTCAAGATAAAGACCAGGTAATCGTTCCAGGTGATTGAGGTGAACATAGCATTATGTTTTTAAGAATGATTAGCTCAACAAAGATCCTGTTGAAAAATCATTGCTTCTCACACTATAATCACAAGTCGGAAAGATTTATTTGAAATTATTTTTTGCAGCAGTTAGGGTAAAGATCTAAGTGTTCATTTACTTATTGCCGGTTGGCATTTGAAAAATGATCTATACATTTCCGAATCAATTATTCAATGTCATTTTCCTTTTTATTTAACGAGGTTTCTTCTCCGTAAAGTCTCCCACAAAGTAAAGCTAAAAATATGTACCAAGCTTAATGGGAACGTTGCGTACAACGAAGAAGATTTTTATATTTATGCTATGCCAGTTAAAACATCTATTCCATTTACCGATGGTATTTTCTCTATTACGTTTACCTGTACAAATTGGCTGCCGTTAATTGAAATTGTAAACGGGTATGACATCGTTTATAATTGGTTCGATCATCTGAAATCAAACGGACATTATATTACTGGTTATGTTATTATGCCTAATCCCCGCCTGACCGGACGGGCAGGACCTGCATGTTTTAATTGGTTTTCGAAAAACCCATCAATCCATTAATACAATCATTGGAAATGGCAAACGATTTATAGCCTATGAAATAATAGAACGCATGCAAGCCAAAGGAGAAACAGCGATGTTAAATACATTGCGTATGCATGTGGAGGCGGAGCGAAAAGCAAATAATAAAAAGCATAACGTATGGGAATTGTCATTCGATTGGAAAAAATGCGATTCGGAAGCGTTTATTCAGCAAAAACTGGATTATTTTCATATGAATCCTTGCAGGGGGAAATGGGATTTGTGCAAAAGTCCAGCAGATTATGTACATAGTTCTGCTATGTACTATGCAACCCATGAGCAAGGCATTTATGATATAACAGGTTATGCATTATTGCTGGATATTGATTTGACTGAAGAGAAGAAGATATAAATTATACGCAACGTCCTCCCCGGGCTGTTAAGCAAACTTGCAACTCATTACAGGGAGACGTTGCCGGGAAGAAAGCTGGTTAATATTGTTAGCCCATTTGATGATCTTAGGCAGAAAGAAGGAATTGAATGGTAAAATGTATTGTACTAACAACAATACATAATGTTGAACATTAACTTATTGATTATCAAAAAACGTTTTTTAAATTAGCACTGCGTATAATAACATCAATATACGTGTTGGCTGCTACTTTATGGAGTCCGTACATCTTTGCATCTTACTAAATAAAATGAATACAAATTTGACACTCCTGAAGCTTCCCGCCTTTTTACTTCTTTTCTTATTATCATGCGGACAAACAACAAATAATCAGACTAAAACAGCAGAAGTAAACATTCATAGTAATGACACATCTAATTATGTAATCCTAAATTTTGACACAACTAACACTTCGCTTTCGAACAACACCAACCCTACTCTTTTAACAAGAGCTGAAATTGAAGAAATTGACATCATCCTTAAACAATGTGTTGACAATTACAATCCAGAGCAAAAACTAAAGTTTGACACATTATCAAAAGAACATCCAGAATACAATTTAAAGGTTGACGACTTTGTAATTGACTTATCAAGATACAAAAGACAGTATTTACCCTTCCTCAACTCAGCAGGACAAAAGGAAGTTTGGGTTAATTGCTTTTGTTCTGACTTTGCAAATTGGAGAAAAGAAATATTGACGGTTAAAGACGGCGGCAACTGTTATTTTAGTCTAACAATAAATTTGTCGACGAATACATTTTCCTATTTTATGGTTAATGGAGAAGCATAGAAAGCAGCAGCCAACATGCAGTTTTGCGGCAGCAGGGGGCGACGCAAAGCGTCGGTCATCACCTGTAATACTATTTAGCTTTTGTACCGGCTGACTTTTATCTATTTGACTTTTGAATAAAATTTTATCTTTAGTAACACCGTTCAGCACCCGTCGCCTGGGGCGACGTAAAAGAATTGCCCCGCCGACCGCAAAGCTGTGAACGTTAGCGGTCATTGTAGAGTGACACCATTAAAATAGAAAATGAAAATAGAAAATCCAGCATTTGATTACGATAAACTTGGACAAAAATATTCAGGTTATCGGCAGACAGACACGAGAATTGCAAAGTATGTATCCGATGCATTAGCCGATGCAATAACAATTTTAAATGTTGGAGCAGGTACAGGCTCATACGAACCAATCGACAGATATGTTGTTGCTGTTGAACCATCAATTGTAATGCGTTCTCAAAGACTTGAGAATGGAAAAATTCCTGCCATTAATGCCAAAGCTGATAATTTACCTTTTGATGATAATTCCTTTGACGCTTCAATGGCTATGATAACTGTACATCATTGGCCAGATATAAACAAAGGTTTAAAGGAATTGCGAAGGGTTACAAAAGGACAAGTTATTATAATGACTTTTGACCCTGCGGAGTTAGATAACTTTTGGAATGTGCATTATTTTCCAGAACTAATTGAAGTTGAAAAAGCTCGTTATCCGACCATTGATTTTATAAAAAACTCTCTTGGTGGAAATTGCGAAGTTGTTGCAATTCCAATTCCTTTAGACTGCGTAGACGGATTTCAAGAAGCATTTTATGGCAGACCAGAAGCTTTTTTAGAAAAGGAAGTCCGTTTATCACAATCTGCTTGGGGATTTTTGCCAAAAGGCGTTGAAGAAAAATTAGTTCAATCGCTGCAAGACGATTTACAATCAGGAGAATGGGATAAAAAGTATGGACATTTCAGAACTCAACCAACTTTTACTTGTGCTTTGAGATTAATAATTTCAAGGCCAGCGACCAACAAATAGAACAACGAACCGCTAACAAAAGGTTTGCCGAAAGGCTGGCGGACGGAATAACAATCGGCTGTTGTACTACTATCAACTAATATCGGGCTTGACCGAATTCTATTTGGCTTTTAGTTGTTAACTTCAACATTAGTTTTTTAATCGGCTTCGGTTGCCGGGCAGACACAGCAGCAATTCCAGCCTTGCGGCAAGCCTCGTACGTTGTGTGCAACCGGTTGACAGTCTAAAATTTTCATCTTTATATGTCTGACTTGATAAAAAGATATTTTCTTAACACTGCTGACAACGCAAACGAATTTAACCCGCCTGCAACAGATAAAAAGATATCAGAGTTAGAAAATCAATTGAGTATAGAGTTGCCGACCGATTATAAAGACTTTTTAAAGTTTACAAACGGTTTTGCCGGACTCGTAAACGAATTTGTTGTTGACTTCGACCCAGTTGACACAATCTATAAAAGCACGCAGGGCACTTGCGCAGAATTTTTCCCCTGGGCAATTTGCATCGGTACAAATGGTGGCGGAGAAATGTTTGTTATTGACAAACGACAAACCCCTTACCAGTTTGGACTTTTGCCCAAGATTGCTGACGAGAAGGATTTTCTTCCGCTCGGTGACACTTTTGAGAAGTTTGTTGAAGGGCTTTATAATTACACAGCGTTTGACAAAATATAGTTGGACTATCCAAAGGCGGCGTACAACATTTGGTTTTATGCAAGTTGGGCACATCATAACATAATCAGCTATTTGCAATTCCTTGGTTCAGTTCGGTCAGACGAATACCTATTAACTTATGTACTTAACTTCATCAACATGTTTTCAATCAGTAGCGGTTATGGGCAGACAGAATACTATTTTCTAACCTACATAAAGCCCTGCTCGTTGCCTGCAATCTTATGAGGCATTCTCTAATAATCATATCACTTTTCCTTGCATCTTGTTATAGTTCTTTTAATGACAAACAAAAGGTGGACAAAGACTATGTTAGCTATGTTGAAATTCGCAAGCAGTTTGACACAGTTTCCTTACGCTTGACCACTGACCAAGTTGTTGACTTAATAGACAATTGGAACAGTTCCAGTACAAAAGGACCGAATAAATATTTACCAGAATACTTTTTGACCATTCATTTCAAAGGTGACAGTACACTTTCTTACAGGACAAGCAGCGACTTAATTAAACAACGAAGTGATTGGGCTTACTCTGTTGGCAGCAAAGACTATTTTAAAAACATTTGGGTTAAACAAGCAGGTTTGACCGATAAATATTTTGAGTACTACCCAACTTATGCGAAAGAAGGTAAATTCTTTAAAGACGGAAACCCTTTAGACAAAAAACATTGCGAAGCAATAAAGCAAGTACTGACATATTATAATCACAATTGGACAGACATCAGAGGACAGATATTTTATGAAGGAAAAATTGATGATGAACTATTATGGAATTATACGACAAAGGCTAATGATAGTATTTGGCTTTCATCACACAAGTGACGAAAGCCAGCAGGCAATATGAGGTTTGCTGCTTTTTCGTATAGGTTGGTGAACCCGCCAACCGCAACAATACCCTAAAAAAGAAACCGGTTGAAGAAGACTCCAACCATCAAGTAAATAGTACAAGCCCGCTTGCAGATTTAGTTGAGCATGGGCTTTAGAATGCGTGCAATTGTGCAACCCAACAATGTAAAAAACGCAGATGGCAAGTATTGAAAATTAACTGATTAGAAATTTGTTTGCGTTGCGTAATTTTGTTGTGTGTTATTTTTTAAGAACTCCAAAACGCCTTAGAACATTTAAACATGAAAACATATTTCGTAGACTCTTTTACAAATGAAAAATTTAAAGGAAACCCGGCAGCAGTTTGCCTTCCTGACACAGAATTAGACGCTGACTTAATGCAAAAAATTGCAACTGAAATTGGCTTTTCTGAAACTGCATTTATACGACAGATAGCAGACAACAAGTATAGCATACGATTTTTTACGCCAAAAGTTGAAATTCCTTTGTGTGGACACGCCACATTAGCTTCGTCAAAAATTGTTTTCGATACAACCTCGTTTGACAATATAAAATTTATTAACTGTAACAATATTGAACTTTTTATTGAGAAAATAGAAAATAAAATCAGAATGCAATTTCCTGTTTATGACACGGAAGAAATTGACGTTCCAAAAAGTATGTTAGATGCACTTGGAATTTCTGAAATGATCAATAAACGATACAACCCAGTATATAAAATTATTTTACTTGAAATAGAAAGTGCGATTGCGTTGGCAAATTTGAGACCTGATTTTACCGCATTGATCAATTCATATACAGGAATAAACGGTGTATTAGTTACAGCTATTTCAGACAGCGAAGAATTTGATTTTCATTACAGATATTTTTGGCCCTGGGCAGGAACGAATGAAGACCCAGTAACAGGTGGTGTTCAAACTTTTTTGACAAAATATTGGGTGACAAAATTGAACAAAACAAAATTGAATGCCTATCAATCTTCATTAAGAACAGGAATAATGGGTACTGAACTTTTGGAAGACAAAGTTTTCATTTTAGGTGAGGCTGTAACCGTTTTAGAAGGACAATTAATTTTATAACTATGATTATTGACACTTTAAAAAAATTATTCAACAGAGATTTAAATCGATTAAAAACTGAAATTGAGCAATATAAAAATGAAGCTGACATCTGGAAAGTTACAGGACAAATTAGTAATTCAGCTGGTAATCTTTGTTTGCATCTGGTTGGAAATTTAAACACATACATTGGAAGAGAATTAGGCAAGACAGGTTATGTAAGAAATCGACCGTTGGAGTTTTCTTCAAAAGATGTTCCAAGACAAGAACTAATTCGACAGGTTGAACATACAATCGAAATGATTAATCAAACATTGGATAGTCTTGATGAAAATATTTTGAATACTGAATATCCGGATTTAGTATTTGAAGAAAAAACATCAACAGCATATTTATTAGTTCACTTGACAACTCATTTAACTTATCATTTGGGACAAATAAATTATCATAGGCGACTGATTGAAAGTAACAGAACGTAAAGCAGCACAGCACATGAGGTTTTGTGTAAGCAGGGCTGGATGTTGAAACTTCGGCTGCTTGCAACATTGAACTTTGGTTTGGCCTAGACGGAGTGCTGTTGGGCTTTTAGTTGTTAACTTCTACTTTTATTTCTTTATTAGGCTGCGGTTCCGGGCCGGACAATCAACAATACCCTGCCCGTAAGCGGTAATACAATTGTAAACACTCTAAATTTTTATGGACACATTAAACTGGGGACAAGTAACACCGGAGGCAGCTAATATTGACAGAAACGAATTTGTTTACATTTATAATCATGACCTGTCTTCTCCTGAGAAAATTGACAGGACAATACGATTTATAGTTGGCAGACTTAATTACTACGATACACAATTGCCTAAAGACCCGATTCACCTAATTAAAATAGATGCAAGAGGGCAACAGCTAAGTAACCAGATTTGCGACTATATTAAAAACACTCTTTTGAATAAATACCTCAGACCTGATTTTCTGACAATAGAAATTATTAAATAACTTATTATGGCATTTAACATTATTGCTGAGGCAACTAAAAAGTTAGACTATGACAAAATTCATAGCGTTGTTTATTCTGACAATTTGAATTTTGCGTTTGTACCAATGCCAGGACTTGGACTTTACGATGGTGATGCAATAGGTATCTGCATTCCTCTAAACAATGCTAACGAAACTACCTGGACACAACTTAAACCAATATTAAAAACATTAAAATCGGAGTTTGGTTGTGACGTTTATGATTTGTATGGTGGACAAAAATTAGGGCTTTTGAACTCTGACAGCTTTAAAAAGAATCTATTAGGAAAATGAGAGGCACTAGCGTTTACATGCAGTTTTGAGTTTGGAGAGGAGAGGGCGACGAATAAAGCCTCCTAGTAGTGCTACTATCAGCTGCGTGTACGGCTGAACGAACAAAAAGCTGTAAACGTTAGCCGCAATTATGCCGACTACGTTATAACCTGACAAGCTATGAATATTTTGTATGCCTTATTAATAATATTGATTGTTCATCCGACAGTTGGGACACTTCTATTCGCATATGTTGAGAATTTGCGAACCTCGACAAAAGTGAAAATTTCAATCATGACTTTTGGACACCCTTTATTAACAGCAATTATTATATGGTTTGCCTGCCCGATTTTTAATAAGGAAATTGCGGAGACGGCAGCTTTGTTTGTTGCTGGTACTTTATTACGCTTGCCATTTTCGCAGCGGAAATATTTTTCGACTGTTGTAAAGGAATCAGGAGCTGTAACAATTGAATACTTTTCTGAATTATTAATACGAAAGACTATTCGTTTGACGACTTCGGAAATAACTGACTTTAAGCAATTAGTAAGCCGGCACCTTATTGACAAACCATCAGAAATGACAGTAACTATAGTAAACCAAACTATGAAGTTTATACTACTAGACAAGACAACAAAAGTTAGTCTGTAATAAGCTGCGGCTTGCATGGGGGTTGCTGCTATGCTGGCTGAAGAATTAACACGGATCTCTTCTTATCGGTTGATGACTACTGCAACCGAAACAATGTCATAAAAAGAAACCGGTTGGAGAAGACTCCAACCGGTAAAACATATGAGAGTTAGAACAGTTGCAATGAGGAGTTTACTATGTGAGACTCTGAACAAACGAAACCATTAAACACTTATACTGCTATGCGAAAATTTATTTTTACCACTACATTTATACTAGCGACAATTTTTGCGGTTGCGCAAAGTACATCCGAGGTTCCTGTTCAAACCATTTCTACAGATAGTTCGGTTGTATACAGGCTCTTTACTACCAAAAACATGTATACGTTTATTAAACTGAATACACGCAATGGACAAATGTGGCAAGTGCAATGGGGTACAGAAAGCAAATACCGCTTTGAGAATACATTATCGGATATGCCCCGGGTAAAAAAAGAGCAAGAGAAGAATGGCCGCTTCTTTCTTTACCCCACAACCAACATTTATACTTTTGTATTGCTTGACCAAATAGATGGCAGAGCATGGCAGGTACAATGGGGAAAAGAAGAGGACCGTTTGGTGATTCCGATTTATTAAGTGTACCCTGTTGTTTGGTGCCCAGCTGATTAGTATGTACACAAATATTCATTTCCGTTAGGCTTGGGCTAATATAAACAGCCAGAGAGATAATTTATACAAATTCGGGGTCCACTAGGTGAGACCCCGGATGAGCAAGTTTTTACAATGAAATTTGCTGCTTAATCTTAATTTGGTGTTGTCATAGAATGCTGAGAAAAAAGGGTTATTGTTTTCGTCTTGGTTTGTTGAACCAGTATTTGAACCAGTGATTGTAGGATTTGTCAGCATTCGTATTCAGACTATTACTTCCAGATAGGTATTTTTAGATAGCTGTGATTGTGCCATTTAATTTGCAGCGGCATCCCGGCATCATTTATTGTTTCATCAATAACTTCTTTTCCGGAACCATAGTTGATTATTTCGAAAGGTTGTTTATTGGTATTGAGTAAGATTACGAGACGACTGCCCTTGCTGATACGTTTACTGATAAACCGGGTTATTTCGAATGGGATACTTTCAGTTTTGCCTGGTTGAAGAAGTTGCCGCCTGGAATTATCTTTTGAATAGCTGGCCCTGCCCAAATACCTGGTAAGGTAAAAATATTGACCATTGGGCATTTGCTCAAACAATGCCAGCGAAATATCTATATCTCTTTTATTGACGGTTAAAAACAGGTTGCCTAAAAAAGAACCATTGATTATAAATTCCTTTTGAAAAGGCGCTGTTTTAAAAACCAAGCCATTGCTGCTGTTTAACGTGTCAACTATAATTTGCGGGAAATAAAAGTTGTTTTCATTTTGTCGATTCCTGAAATCAATCGTTTGGCTGCTATATGCTTTGATTTTAGGTTTTTCAGACACCAACGTTTGGTTATTTAAATAGAAGATTAGTGTGTCGTTGCTTGTGGTTGTAAGCGCAGAGGTGTGCATCCATCTGTTTGCTCCCATGATCTGTATATTTATTTTATCCTTCAGTAAAGATGGTTTTTGTTTTCCTTTGAGGACCCAGTCAAGCCAATCGTATGCCAGGTCTCTCATGTTTACTAACGCAGCGCTGTCAATTTCATATCCCATCAGATTCTTTGCAGCCCTGCTCTGGCCTCCCCAATGATCGTACGGACCAATGACGAAGTAATGATTGGCATTTTTGTTATACCGTGTATGTAATTTGTAATATTGTAAAGCTGCAATCTGCGCACCGTCGTAGTAACCAGTAGTAGACAGCACCGGTATATTTAGTTGCGCATATTCCTTTGCTGTAGGCACCATTTTTTTCCAATATGCATCATAGGTTGGATGTTGCATCCATTTTTGAAATATCGGATTGGGTACTCCTGCCAAACTATCGAGACTCCTGAAAGAAGTACCTGCTTCAAACCATTCAAACGGTAAACTTCTACGGATTGGTTGCTTCGTATAGATATTTTGATAAGGCCAATACAAAGCAATATTATTTTGAACATTGTTTTCCATCGGCATGTCAAAGCCCGGCATGACGGCTACCTGCGGAACAATTGTTTTGAGCGCAGGATGTATGTTTTTTACAGTTGCCCATTGTGCATACCCTGTGTAGCTGCCGCCAAGCATGCCCACTGTTCCATTGCACCAGGGTTGCTTGCTGATCCAATCAATAATATCATACACATCTGTTCCTTCATTTTCGTACGGGGCATAGTTGTTATTATCTGTTCTTATGCCACGCACATATGCAACGACACCTGCATAATCCCGATCGGCTGACCGTTTTCCGAAATTGGCATCGCCGACTCCCTGATAATAGGTTGTATAAAAAAGAATTGCCGGCAGCGGATTGGTATTCGTTTTTTTGCGAACAATTATTGCTGAGATATTGATGCCGGATCTGGTAGGAATGAGTATGCTGTCTTCGATATTATATAAGCTGTCGGCTGTATTTAGTTGTTGGGCAAAGCCAGTTGTGCTTAGGCTTAAGAGTAGTACGAGTAATGAAAATAGTAGTTTCATTTTATGATGTAATTCTTTTTTAATTTAATCCGGGGGTTGATTAGTTTGATTTGGTACAACCTGTTTTGTGCTTTTCAGTGCAAATAAAATATTTTCAATATGGTATTTTCTATTCCTTGAATTATATAATTCATTTCAGGATGAAAAGTAGAAGTTACTTTCTTGCAAAAAGGAAGTTTATTTCCCAGCAGTTGATATAATATCGATTAAGCTTTTCAACAGCCTTAAAAACTTTGTTGTTGAGCAAAACAATTCATCGTTGTTGAAAATACAATTACTCTAATTTGATTGCTATTTGTCTTTCCCTGTTTTCTATGCATTACAAGGAAGTTGCCTTCTTTTTCAATATGGTTTAACTGAGATTTACTGCGAACTTTAGTATGGAACATCTGATAATCATTATATTGGTTAATTGATAGCCATTTTTTTATAACCTTTCTGCAAATTTCTCTTCCTCAGCAAACCTGCTTCTTAACTTAAGTTAAGAAATTACGTACTAAGCCGCTGGTTTTAGAGCTGTATTTTTAGTTCAATAGGGTCGTTCTGCAGCAAACTGAGTATCTGTAACTAAGAAAGCATGAGTTTGTTATATCAATTGTTTAATGCCTATCGAAAGCGGATTGATAATTTCTTATTGTTTTTTGTCAAATTCTATTCATGAACAGACATACTTTTTTACCTTGGTTAATGCATTTTGAGTGAAAGCCGACCTAACGCAATTCGAATAACTTTTTTATTTCTTCGCAGCAACGTCTCCCCAATAGATAAATCTGCTTGTTTGTACGAAGATGATGGGGGGACGTTGTGTGTAAATCATTGTAACAGGGTAATGGAACGCAATGTCCCTTTCAGGTGAAGTTGCTGGGAAGAAGTGTATAGGATAGTGTAACAGGATAATAGCACGCAACGTACTTTTCAGAAGACGTTTCTGCGAACGAAGGACTGGAAATCGAACGGCCAATTGAGTTTGACGAGCTTCCCGAAAAACTTAAAATAGAATACGCTAAACTAAAACCTGCCTACGATAAAATATTGCTGGAAAAAGTGTTTAAAGTTGTATCAAAACCCGGCTATGAGTTTTATTGTTTTCGAAACAGCAAACTGACAAAACTGGAATTTGATGAATAGCCTTGCATCTGTTAAGGATTCTGTTCGTAAGCTCAGGAACATGTTGTGACCGACCGATGTGGTTGGTATATACAAATTCAGGGTCCACAGCGTGGACCCCGGGAGGACAGAAACCATCATGTTACATTATTTTACGAAGTAGCAGTCTTCCAACTCATCGGTTCATTTGATACTGATTGAATTTGCTCTGATTGCAATAGCCTGCTTTTATCTTTTCCTTTTTACAATAATTGTGTCGTTTATAAAACCGGATGACGGAAGTACCAGTTTATTGACAAGGCTATGGTAAACGATAGTGTCAGAAAGCACTTTGCTTACATTGATGTAATAATCTCCGGCCGGTAGATCATACCTGGTTTTTTTACCAAGATTATCGGTAGGGAAGGACTCAAATACACCTAACGGGCTGTTGCTGGCTGCCAATACCTGGCTGTTGTAGAGATATACGCTGGCATTTGGTACGAAACCTCCTAAAGAATCCATAACGACCAATGTAAAGCCATTCCGGTAATTTGTTATTTTTCTGTTTAACTGAATGCTATCGTACAAGAAGCCAGTTGATGGTATGATAATTTGTTTCAATGAACGTTGAAACGTGGCTGTATCAATCGTTTTCAAAGCATTTACGTAGTAAAGACCCGGTGTTACACGCAATTTATACAGTTTGCCATCCTTGATGCTCATAAATGAATCTACGGCCCCGGCCGGGCTATTCTGGACAGCTAATGAAAGACTTTTATAGAAATATACTTTTGTACCCTGCAGGCTATTTCCACTTTCATCCGTTGTTTTGAGCACAAATCCATTTTGTAATGTTTCGTCCAGTTGTTCAACCAATACAACATTGGTTTGCCCTCTTTTTACTTCTTTCCTTGATTGATAGATATACCCTTTTGTGGAGTCGAATGTTCGCAGAATGAACTCATTTTGACCATCGGCCAGCAATGTAAAACTGAAATAGCCGTCTGCATCGGTTTTTGTACTGTATAAATAGTTGAGGCTATCGCCAGGAATTGTGAGCAGCACTTTTCTGTTAGCTATTGGTATGCCATTGCTTGATTGTGTAATTGTGTCGAGCAGAAAAAGCCGACCCCGCAGGTATTGGTTATCTGCTTCGATGCCTTTGTTGCAACTCCAGAGGACATGTAGTAACAAAGTGATAATAATTATAGCTTGCTTCATTATTTAAGTTTTGTGAGGTTATCTAAAAAGCTGATAAAGCTTGTTGGATCAATTTGCAGGGCAACGAAAGGTCCGCCATACTGGTATTTTACCCTTTCCTCCTGTATCATGTTGTTCTGAATTAAGTATGTATTATTTTTTACAATGTGAATGCCGGCGGTGAGTTTGAGACCGGGCACCAGGTCTCTGCCTGCCCCGATGTATACATTACCAAGGGGATCGGGAATGCCAATACCAACAAACAAATAATTTCTACCCAAATCTTTGTCCAACAGGCTGGTGCTTTGATTGTACAGCCCCTTGCCAAGATATACATGCATGCCAGCAATAAAACGGTACTGCCTTACATTGTTTGTTATGGTAATTCCGTTTGCATCCTGCACGGCTTTTGACTGGTTGTAACCAGATAAAGTGTAAGCAATACCCGCACTGAGTTTAAAGCGGTATCGCAGACCTACTTTGTAAGAAAACTTACCGATAATGGTGGTATCCTTGCTGTTGAAAGTAAAAACTGTAACGTCTTTCTCTGTGGGCTTTTGTACCGGAGTAGTCTCCAGTATTTTTGAAAAATAAACCGCACTCTCGTCTTTTATTGTTTCCAATTTCTCCATGCGGGGATAAGTGGAATTGCTGTAAATATTTATGACAGAAGCAAGAAGAAAACTGTCTTTTTTTAAATCCTGAATAGCGATACTTGTAATTTCATTGAAATAGCGTGTAAGCAGATTTTCATATTCTTTGATTTTGCCTGCGGCAACCTTTATGGATTCATTTGAATAAAATAACTGGTTAAAAACTGTTTCATTCAACAGACTGTAATTATACAACTCAATTTTTAATTTATTCTTGAATGGTTTGCCTTCATTGAAGTTATTATACTCAAATTGAAAAGGCGCAATGGTAAATCGCTTTACATAAACAATAGCCTTGCCGGTTTCATCGTCAATATTATTCTTGTCGTATTTAATGGAGGGGTCATAGTTAATTGCTGAATTACTTAATTTCTTTGTTCCTGAAAACAAATCAAGAATGCCTGCATAAGGGCTAAGGCTTGCATAAATTTTGGCCAGCTGCCCCAAGGTTCCCACTACAGTGTCCAGTCCTTCCTGAAAAGGAGATCTGTCATCAAACGGATTATTCTTTTCAAGCAAACCGGCTTTTTCACCCAGTGAAACATTGTGTACGGCAATAGTTTTATGCTGTTCGGTTTCAATTGCAGAAAGAATATATTTTTTACTGCTTTCAAATTTAATATCCTTGTAAGCGGAGTAATTATAAAATGCCCCTGATGCAGGGATCGTTACTTTGTTCATTAACCGTGTGGCAACCTGTAACAGCGAATCTTTGCGGTTATTGATGGCTACCAGTGTGTCGAGCCGTTCTTCCAGCACAAATGACAGCTGCGTGTTGTTTAGTTTTTTGATTGTGTTTGTGTCTAACAGATTGCGGTAGCTTATTTTGGCCGAATCGTTTGTGGTAACATCTATTGGATTTAACCGGATTTCACCACCTCTGAACCAGAACCATTGCTTGAACCAGTTTTTTTGGAACATGGTAATGTTTTGCTGAAATGCAGAACTTGCTGCGGTTATGTTTGCATGTACAGTGATTAATGAGTCATAAAATTCCTTTCTGAATGATTCCATTGTACGGTATTTCTTTAACAATCCTTCGATTTCCAGTTTCTGCTCCATTAAAGCGTACGTATTTTCAATGATGTTTTCTTTCGCCAGTTTTACTGCAGTATCGCTGGTTATTTCAGGCAATGAATAATTGTACAGATCCATTACAAAACTGTTGAACGGATTAATTTTCCAAAGTTCGAGGGTCGTGTTGTTGTCGGATAATTTTGTAACAAAGGAAGTAAGCGTATCCGATTTCAGATTTTTGTCAAATGCCTGAATAAACGTCTTATAAAGAGAATTAGTGTTTGGGAGGGCTACGCCGGTTTTCAAACTTGTTTCAATATAAGTAAGGTAGTTGAGTAAGGAACTGCTGTCCTGCTGCCATACATGTAAGTAAAAGGTATGCAGGGCTTTTTTGTACTGGTTACTTTTTACGATCCTGATGGCTTCCTGCACTTTTGGCAGTAATAGTTCACGAGCTTGTTTTTTTAGTTTGCGGTCTGTTTCCATCAGGGCAGTTATTGCAGTATCGGAGCTAGCAATGAATTCGTAGTCACAGCATTTTTTGTAATGTAGTTTTGTAATTCGTCCTTTCGAATCAAATGAATGGATAAACCCGCTGTTTGTCTGTGCGGTTATATGCGTGAAAAGAAAACATAAAAACGTGAGGAGGGGAAAGCGTTTCATGCAGTTGGTTTGTGAATTTGGTTGATAGCAATAGTTCTATACCGCAACAAAATAGAAATTGAAAATGAAAAATACCCCCGTAAAATCCCCCTTTGTTGAAATTATTTTTAATTGTATTACTATCCTTTTTCTCAGAAATGTCTCTTTGGGAGTTGTTTTGGTCTTGATTTTATCTGGTGCAGCTGGCTTCTGAATATAAGCATAAAGAGATCGGGGCAGCAGGTGAATCTTCGAAATAACTAGAATCGCTCTTTGTAAGCCAGTTACGACAACCATATTTATAATTCGCAATTTGCGATTTGCGAATTACGTAGTTAATTGATAAGTAAAGCTGTATGATAACATTTTCGATTTGGCTACTGATTCATTCCTAAAAATGTATTGACTTGAATTGATAGTAAACTGCAGAAGAACAAGTAATTCGAAGCAGGAAGCTTTCCGTTTTCATCAGAAGTAATCCATGCGCTTTTTCCTATAACAGGCGAGCCATTAATACTTTTGATGCTGTGCCTGTGAGTGGCGAAGACTATTGGCCGGCTTTATAAACTGCGGAATTTATTCAAAAGTTTATTTCACAACATGTAGTTTTAATTGTACAAAAGCTATTGAAAAGCTGTTTGCTATTGTACAGGTGATTGGTTCGTAAGCCGGAAATGAATGAGATTTTTTTTGAATTTTACAGCTTTACCAAGCCCGTTTTAACTGCATAAAGCGCAAGCGCTGTTCTTGTTTTCATTTTTAATTTTTCAAAAAGTGCATCCCGGTAACTTTCGACTGTTCTGGGACTGCAGAACATTTTTTCAGCAATTTCTTTATAGGTAAGTTCGGTACAGGCATGGGTGAGAAATTCCTGTTCTCTTGCGCTGATTGTTATATCCTGTTCTGCTTTATGCTCACCTGCAGACAGCGTCAAAACAATACGGCTAGCAGCCCACTCGGGAAAATACATGCCTTTGGTACGAAGCGTGTGTAAAGCATTTTCGAGTTCTGCTGGATGTACATTTTTGAGCAGGTATCCTTTGGCTCCGTTGCGGATCATCTTCAGTAATGATTGTTCATCGTCCTGTACACTCAGCGCCATAATGGCAACTTCCGGATGATGTGTTTTTAACCAGAAGGCAGTTTCAAATCCGTCCATGTGTGGCATGGACACATCGAGTAAAACGATGTCCGGAATATTTTGCGGTTGCTTGAATTTCTCCTGTAGTTTGAGGCCGTTCTCTACTTCGTACAGCACATGAAAATCCCGAAAACCATCTATCATGGCACTGATGGCTTTGGCAATGAGCAAATGATCATCGGCAATAACAATACTTTGTTTCATTAGCTGTGTGTTGATGTTGACAAATCAAGGATGATTGTTAAGGACGTACCTTCTCCCGGGTGGCTGTTGAGTTGCAGGCTTGCTTCGATTTGTTTTGCTCTTCTGTGCATACTTTCAAGCCCTATACCGGATGAGTGAAGATGCGGATTAAATCCTTTTCCGTTATCTGTTGCAATTATATGGATCTGTTCTAGTGTTGACAATAACTCAAACCGTATTTCACTGCAGGCCGCATGCTTGAGGCTGTTTTGAATGAATTCCTGTAAAATGCGGAACAGCGCCTGTTTGACCGTTGCAGCAAGCAGTGGAAAATTATCGGCTGCATTGATCTGCATGGTGCAGATACCGCTGCGGTTAACAAGTGATGCTTCCTGCTTAAGTAATTGTGCCAATGTACTTGTTGATTGAGCGGGATCTGAAAGTGTTTTCGATAACCGGCGTAATTCCTGTAGTGAATCATCGATCAGCAGGTTGATGGTTTCTCCGTTTTTCAGCCCTGTTGTTTGGCGGCAATACAAGGATGCAAGGGTTAGTTTCTGGCCTACATTGTCATGAATTTCCCTGCCGATTGCATGCATGGTTTCCTGTTGAATTGTAATCTGCGTGTTTAAGAGATCGAGTTGGTGTTGTTTTTCGGTCATGGCTTTTTCTTTTTCGAACAGCAGTTTTCGTTTGCGGTACTGAAACAAAAATAAAACCATACCGCTTAGGAGCACCAGCAGTAACAGTGTCATCAGGACGATGAATATGATCAGTTCTTTTTCTGGCATAGCAAAGCAATGATGAAACAGGTATACATGAGATAATTAAGAACAAGCGTAAAATAATTGTAGACTGTAAATAGATCTGTATAGTTCTTGTAAAGAAAATTGCGCAGGCCATAAAATGGAAGCGTGAGCAAATAAAACAGGAGTAGACCAAGGCTGATCCAGAACATAAAAGAACGGCTGTACTTTAGTATCTGATCGCTTTTCATCAGGGAAATAAAGTACAGCATGATCAATATCAGTAAAAGAATACCACCACTGCAATAGGAGAAAATGGTAAACCGCAAAGGCTTATCAGCAAGTTGAAAAAGATCTGTTAGTAGGATAAGCAGATACAGTATGGCAGCCAGCACCGGCCAAGGTTTCAGATTACTGTGTTTGAATGTTTGATAAAAAAACCAATAGAAAAAAAAGAACTGCAGCGGTATGCCCCAGTAACGGTAAATGGCATTGTTGACTGCAGGCAGATGCAGCTTCCACGCAATAAACTCTGCAACAACTTCCGTCAGAAACACGGCCAACAGGTACCAGGGGAAAAAACGGTAATACCGGTTGGCAAGTTTTGTGTATACTGCAAACCCGATAACAGCTGCCAGCAGTTCAACAAAATTCAGTACAAGAATGGTCCAGCTCATTTCAAATAATTACTAGTATTCTGTTGTTGGGAAAGTGCCACCATCGGGCGGGGGAGCAATGCCTCCGTGATTATCCTGGTCGGTTGTGGTACCGGCTCCGGGTGCTGACATGAACAGCATTGTTCTTGAACTGTCGAATGATCCCTGACCCGGGCATCCTCTTCTGCCGAAAGGATCGAAATCATACCACTGGTCGTTTTTTAGATAAGCGGGTGTCATAAACAAGGTGTGCTTATTGGCATATGATAACGGGAGTGTCCGCAGATCGCTGTAAGCCGATGCAGGACCTACAACAGCCGGGTATTTGGCGAAATAAAAACGGATACCGATTCTGTAAGATGTATCGCAGCCGCTTCTGCAGGTTTTCTTTTCGATGAGCCAGATGAGTTGTTTCAATTTCTGAAGCGAAAAGGTTACAGATAAGGCATCCTGCATTTTGGTTACTCTTTCTCCTTCATTGATAAAATTTTTACCGGCATCAGCAGCATAGGCTCTGGACATTTCTCGTGCCAGATCCCAGGTTATTTTTTCTTCCTCCCCAAAAGAAGTATAGGTAAGCAGTTCGTTGCAGTTTTTTAACAGACAGGAATCGCCCTGCAGAACTACAGGACGACCCGATTTTCTGTCGCAGGCAAGAAAGAGGATAATCAGCAGTAAGACGCCGTTGGAAATCATCAATAACTTTTTCATGATGTTTATTTTGATATAGAAAAATAAAATGATCGATTAAAGGTAGAGTGCCACTTAAAGAAATGCAATACGTAAAAACGATTACGATGTGTTGGATGAAACAAAGTTTTGACTATCAATGTGCGCAAAGTTGATATTCCGCTATTGAAACATATGTATTCCGTTTTTTAACGGTACCGGCGTGTCGTTGAATATGGCTGGTTTTTCGGTTGAAGCAAGATTGATACCACCTGCCGCCTTGGATAGTTTTGTGTTGTTATTGCAATGACACAGGGTAAGCCGAAAACCTGTAACAGAGTAGGTCTACAAATTAAAAACATCGTTATGAAAAAGAACATGCTTATACTTATTGCCGGCTTGTTATCATGCCTGGGTACCATTGCACAAATGAAAACCAGTGTTACACTGGAGTACTATAAAAAATGTATGGAATACTGTAAATCCCTGACCAATTCTGCGGAAAGAGAAATTTGTATGCGTGGATGTGCCAACCTGGGAAATGCTGTTACAACCGTGAATATCCGAACGCTGGAAAGGGCCGCCAGTTTTGTAACCAGTTTATCGAACCGTAAATGGAGGGAAGGTGAAAATGAATTTTCAAGTGACAGCAAAAAAGGGCTTCGTTATTTCGCCGTTGTTGACGGAGGCCGCATTGTTGATTATGTTGTTAGAAATAAAGCAGGTACCCTCATCCCTTCAAAAGTTGTTTCCATTGGAAAAGAAACCAAACGCTGTTTCATTTGGGTGAATGGTGAACTTGTGGAAGTCAGATGTCCTGACGTTATCATTATTGTTCACGAAAAAGTGCGTCAGTAGCTTCTTATTTATTTGCTGGCCGGCCTTATTTTTTACAACAACAATACGATGGTTGGATTTTGCTTGTAATGACGGTTTGTAAGACCAGCGGTGCAACTATTTTTTATCCTTAAATATTTATGGTATGCAAAATAAAATCAGCTACTATGTAAGAATCTTCATATTGGATCATGAATACATCGTTGCCAACGAAACAAAGACCATTGAAAACAGGGGACTCTTTTCCCTGGATAACGCAAGAACGTCTCACTCTTTATTTTTTGTGGGTAAATGCGGAGGTGAGATCCGTGTAGAATTATCTGTATTGATAAAACAACTTGCAAATGGTGATATTCATGTATCGGGTAAAGCCTTGCTCTTCGAAGGAACTTCTGAGAACACAGGCGATCTTGATGGACAATCTTCTTTTACGAAAGACATCCGTGCGAATACAACTGATCGGATTTCTTTCCGTGTTAGAAATACAGATGAAGGTGATGATTACACTGATATTTTTATGGAATTCAGTAATACCAAACTGAATGACCAGGATTGTACAGCCAATATCAAAGCGAAAGCAATGGTATTGGGAAGTGGGTTTACAGGTAATGCATTATCGAATATCAACAGCCCGCTTCCTGTTCGAAACGGCGTAAAGGTTGATTTCCAGAATTGTGATATCTATTGTTCTCCTTCAACCGGTACACATGAAGTACATGGAGACATTAGAGCAAAATATGATGCCAAGCGTGGTCCGGACAGTGATTTGTTGTTACCTGTTACGGATGAAACTGCGACTCCGGATACAATAGGCAGGTATAATCATTTTTCCGGTAATGGAAGTATTTACTGGCATCCCCACACAGGACCAATGGAAGTAAGGGGAGGCATCAGAAGCAGCTGGGCAAGACAGGGCTGGGAGAGAAGTGTGTATGGTTACCCGACCAGTGATGAAATGAAAATCAATGATCAACCGGCTCAGTGGTACAGTGATTTTCAGAATGGTGTTATTTTCTGGCAGGATAATGCCGAAGTGCAGCCACGTATGGCATCCATTAACGGCAGCCAGGTTCGTAAAGCATTTGAAAATTTTTTCCGTGAGCATGCGGCAGACCCCAAATTAAAAATTGACAGTGTAAACATTGTTGGCGTAGGCCCTACACGCTATGATTTCTGGAGAAGTAAAAACCGCATCATCACTTTTCAAATTACCGGTGAATATGCCGTTGACTGGATTCCGGATCCGGATTATACGATAACGTTACACCTGGAATTTTTTGCCGACCCGCTACCAAACGGAAGAACCGTTTCGAAGATCTATGTGCGTAAGATCAGTCATAGCATATCCACGTATAATTTCGCAGGACTAGGCACAAGCGAGTTGGCACAGGGGTTGCACGCAAAGCTGGAAGAAGTTTTCAGAGCGCCTATTGATCTTACAGCCGGTCAAAACATTCCGGAAAATGCAGGTTTGCTGAGTTTTAAAGTGATGGCAGACGGTGGATTCAGTTTTTATTTCCGTCCTGATTTCGCTGGTGGATTTGCTGCTGCGGTAGTGCAGGCGATGTTGAATAACATGGCATCCTGATGCGGAAAGAAAAACAAAAATATGCGCCGGATGCATTGAAATGAAAACGGCCGGTAGCGTTGCTGTCGGCCGTTTTTAATTGGCTGTTATATGGAAATTAAAATCGTTCATCGGTTTCATCCATCCGTTTGATGACCTGTTTGGTTAACTGTTCGAGGAACTGTGTGCGGCTGCCTTTGCGGATGCGGATTTCCTGGAAGGTGCGGTAGTAATTTCCCAACTCTACATTAAAGACTTCCTGCAGATAGGTAGCAATCAGTTTTACATCGGCCGCACCATTATTAAATACTCCTGTACTCTGTAAGGCGTAGAGCATCTCAATGAGTGCTGTTTTCGAACCTGTCCAGGTTAAGACCGGTTTTGCAGTAAAGGGATTGGTTGTTTCGTTTTGCCGGGTAACATCTTCAATTGCTTTATTCAGATAAATGCGTAATAATTCGTTGGCTATTAGTTTTGCCACTTTGTAATCATGGCTTGTACTGAAGGAAGGATCGGTATTAAAATATTGCGGGTCAAGCGTGAGATAAAGATCCTGTGTACCCCGCAGGAAATACTTTTCATCTAAGTGTGTTGCACCTGTACGGTAGTATTGGTAAAACTCAAGATTGTTATCAAAGAAATGTGTCAATCGCTGCATTTCTTTGCGCAGAAATTTTTCCTCTGCCTTTTGCCCGCCATTGGGCCGCCTTGTTTCAATGTTGAACACCTTCAGATAGTAAATGAGCTTACTATAGAAGCGGGGTTTTATTTCTTTGAAGAAATGAATTTCTTCCGCTGCGGATTCAAATGTATAGCTGCTGATATAGGTGCGTAGCTGCTCCATAGCGGCTTTGGTGGTGTGAATACATTTTTCTGCCCGGTAAAGAATATTTTCCTCTTCCTGCTCAATTAATTCCACTTGCTCTTGCATTGTACTGAAGAGCTTGTTTAAAAATGGCGGCATAGTCACTTTTTTTCTGCTGGTTGTCATACTGCAAGGTTTTATTGATTGACAGTTTGAAAAGAACAGCGGCATAGGGGGCTTTACTAACTGATTCTGGTTACTTATAAATAGCCAATAAGAAGAACAAGGATAATACCTTTTTTAGAAAAGTTGTTTTGCAATCGGTATTTAGGATTTTGCAATCGGTATTATTAAAGTAAATTGAAGGCTCATTTTAATGAATGGAATATGTACCTAGACGAGACTAGAGAAATACTGAAAACATTCAACAGTGTTATTCTTAAATTGAATGGTGTATTTAAAATAAGCGAATTCTGTATCCCCGAAACAAGAAAAGGGATGTTTTTTGTTCGCTACTTAGCCCGGGAATTTTTAATTGATCGGGAAGGAAGGATTTGTGATTACAAAACACTTCGAGATCAAAAAATAAGGAAGTGGGAGCAGTATGAATACAGAGAAAATGGAGATTTGAATTTGATAAAAGAGTATTTCAAAGATCGTGTAAGAAGAGTAGATGAATGGAAATGTGGAAATAATACTATAGTGATCGATAAGATTATTTCAGAAAAGGACAAAGATGGAAATATAGTCGAATCAACTTTTTACGGAAACGGAGGGTTGAAAACACGGAAAGTGAAAAACGAAAATGGTTTACTTATTGAAGAAAAAGAATATAAAAGCCAGAAAGTTGTGGCAGATAGCGTGTTTGACGAAGAAGGAAGGGTCGCTACAATACAAAAGTTTGACACCAAAGGAAATCAAACAACAAAGAGGACCTTCGAATACGATGAAAGGGGGAACATGATACGCTATACATACCGAGGAAAGAATGGAATAGTTACAACTGACCGAAAATTATCATATGATATCTACAACAACCTTATTGACGATGTCGATATTGCTAAAGATATTTATAACCTGCTGCCTGCGGTAGATTTAGACAGGCTGGCGAATGAAAAGTCAAAGGAAAGTTATCGCCATAAGTACTATTACGATTGTAATCAACTGTTATTTGAACATCAGATTTATCTGGCAGGGCAGTTTGGTGTTGCATATGAATATGAGTATGAATTTTTGGATAGCTTTTATCATGAGAAATATCTAAAGTGCTAAGCTAAGTATGCCATCCGATTTTTGATTATAGATTTGGTGCTATCTTTTAAAGGGTTTCTATTTATTAAATTTTAGAGCTTGTAATTTAAATTGATAAATACATGATAAAGTAGTGTGCCGCTCTGATGTTCCGACGAACATATTTTTATAGCAGAGTTTTCAAAGCCAAAGTCTTTGCAAACATCTTTAGCACTACCTTTAATTTCGTGTCCAAGAGGGAAGGAGGTGCTTGGTAGTATTTTTTCTACGTAATGTTGCCAATGTTTTTGAAATCCTTTCACATTTTTGCTCAGGTCGTAAATCAACATACAAAATGAATTACGATTATGATGATAATTAAAAACTTTTTTTAGATGATCTTTTGCGGTTTTAGAATCTCGATATATAAATGCTTCACATACCATAAATGTGCGTTTGAACTGATTCATTATTGGAAGATCTCTTTCTCCAGGCTGTTTTCCACCAGTACCAGAAAATGCCGCTCTTGACTGTGGGCCTACCTGCCAGCCCCACGGATTAATCCTGGCATCTAATGCAAGCTCGATTAGATCGTTGTATTTATCTTCACTGGCAATTTCTGAAATTGACATTATCTTATCAAGTAATTTGTCGGCTGCCAAAATTATTTCTTTTACCATAAACTCGCTAAGATCTACACGGCCATTCAAATTTTCAGGAAATATTCTAATCAGTTTTCCTGGTTCGCTCATGAAAATCCTGTTGTAGTAATGCTTCAGTTCTTCAACATTGTCAATAGTCGTAATACTCTTTTCCAGGTCAATTACAAATTGTAAATCCAGAATATCGCTAAACTGATGATATGTTTTCGCAGCACTGATTATTTGTAACGCTTCGGATACCTTGTTTTGAGTTAATAAACTGTCCACAAGTATTTCAAGAATTGTTGGCCTCATTCGATCTGGCAGATCCAAATTTCTATACGTTTCATGCAAAGCTTCATGTTCACCGGTTTTACACAAGATGGTCATTATGCTTTCAGATATTTTTGGATTTAACGAACCCATTGCATCCGTTTCAAATTCTTTTGCAGCTTCTTTCCATTCTTCCAATGCCTCTTGGTAGAGATTGTTGTCTTTTGCAGAAATTGCAAGGTTTATTTTGGCAACCATTCTATTCAGCGCAAAAGAAGGATAGCTAGGGTATTGATTTAAAAGAGAATTGAAAATACTGTGAGAATCAGCAGGCTTGGAAAGAATATATAGCAGACCTTTATAAAATTTCTTGTAGTCTTTAATCTGTAATTCCTTTTGTCCATGGAAACTCACTTTCGGTTCTATTACTGCATCGATAAGCTGTTCCGATTTTTTAAAATATGCCACAAGTAGCTCTGCTTTATAAAGAACCAAATTATAGGTCGGGTCTTCTCTTGATGTCATTATACGTTGTTTCCAGAACACAATTGCCTGTTCAATTTGTGTAATTAATTCTGGATATTTGCTAAGATTTGAAACTGTATTCTGGACTTCTGGAATCCAATTGTAAGTTTCAAGAAAGGACTGGACATCTAGTTCTTTTATCTTATCCAGAAGGTTTTGTTTTACACCTTCAGATTTTACATGTTCCAATAATGTAAGCAGTTTATTAATATCTCCGGACTCGCTTATGACATTAATAACAGCATCCTTTTCAGAAAACCAGTTAATAGCTCTGGCAATTTGTGGAAAAAGGGCCTCAATGTCGGTTGTTTGATATTGCCATTCTTTATTATAGCTAAATAAATCAATTCTGCCTTGTTTCGGCAGATCCTTTATATGCATTCTGAGTAAATCAATTAGCTGCTTTTCTATTTTATTCTTAATGCTTTTTAATTGATCTTTTTGAAAACTATAAGGTATAACAGGGAGAAGTAGTTTTCGAAGAACTTGCAATAAAACACCAATATGTGTTCTTAGTTTGTCAGCACTAAAGCTGTTTTTTTTATGATATTTGTCGGGTGTTCTTTCAATGGCAATTCGTGGTGATAAGAACATGTTTAAGTTTCCCTGAGTATTGATTAAATAGATAGGATATATCCAATCTATAAACTGAAGTCGTTCAATTTTTTCGCTCCAAAGTGGTATTCCTATTTCCTCCTTTCCTTCGAATTGATTGAACTTATTAATCTCGGTTACTTCTATACTCTCTAAGTAGCGGTTTAAAAATTCGCTAGTCAACCGATCAGCTGAATCTTTTATAAGAAACTTCTGGCTATTGTACTTCCAATAAGTTGATGCCCGAAGAAGCCAGCTCATTGCATCCCATTGTATAATAGGAAATTGTACAGTGCCGTTAAAATAGAGTGGCTTGGATGAATAATTAATAATAGCAGCTGAAAGATCTTCATATAATGTTGGTAATAAAAACTCATCCTGAGTGTGCATATGTTGATTCGGATAGAGCTTGTAATTTTCTATTAATCCAAGAACAACTGACTCTTTTTTGTCATGATTTTCTTTTGTTTCAATTTCTAATTTCTTATTGCTTCGATTGTAAGGGATTTCATATTTATTCTTATTGAGGCTTCGGTATAATTGAAAAATCATTTTTGCTGCAGCTTGTGATTCTTCCACGGAAAGACTGTGTAGCAACAGTGATGTCGATTTATTCCAAAGCTCTAAATTCAAAACAGATTTCTGTTCCCGGAACAAATTAATATCGTCTAGAAAAATAAAGGAAAGTGTTTTTAATCCAGGTTCAATAATTAAGTATGGTATTACTTCTGGCCTGTAAAGGATAATGAATCGGGTAATTTCCCAAACTAAATATGGTTTTGAGTTGCTTGCATGCAACAATGAAATCAATCGATGAAAATGCGTTACAGTTCTAATGGCTGAATCTGTTGTTACTTCATTATTGGATTCACTATCGTAGTTAACAAGAGTGTAAACAAGGAAGGCCAATGTTTTCCGGGACCCTTGGTTATATAAATAAGTTCTGTTAGCTTTTTCTTCCCACGTATTAAAACTTGTCAGCAACTCAAAGATATCGCTGCCATTGAGTGTAAATTCGCCGGATTTGATAGTTGTTTCAATACTTTGCAACGTACTATGGCCAGCCCATTCATCCATACAAACTTTAGCAAACTCGTTTTCAATACCATCAATGTCCGGTTCATTAATAACAAGTTCAAAAGCCGCATTAAGAAATCGAATAGTTGATTGTCGGGTGGTAAATAACAAAGGTTGGGGCCAGCCAGGTGAAACCAGTATTTTTGAGAGCCAGATACTTAATAGTTGTTTGTCATCAACGCCATGATTTTTGCTGAGAAGTACTTCCCAAAGTAGTCCGCTTGTTTTATCCATTAATGCCGCCCAATAGTTCGGCTCGGTATTCCTGAAATTAATACCCCAAAAATTACCCATGTCTTTTAATACATTCTCTTCTTTTAATCTATCTATCTAAGGGGTTAGCCTGTAAAAATTACGAAATGATGTATGAGATTTCCGCACTTCTTCCTTTTGTATTTTGAGTAAATTTTCTTCCGTTGTGTGGGTGTCAAATTCAGAAAGAAAAAGGAAATCGTTCCAGTTATCTATATACTGTTTAAAGTAAATTTCGAAATCGGAGTATTCAATTATATCGTCTTCAATTTTAGTCCATCGGTTTAAATAAATTCCTTCAGGGTTTAATTTTATTTTCCTTTCCGACTCAAATTTTCGAGCCGCTTGGTCTATGATATTCTTTTCCTGTTTTCTTCTGTCCCCTTTTTTTTTCTTTTGAAATTGAAGCCAAAAATCTAGCTCGTTTTTATAGGCTTTAATATTATTGAAATTGAAAAGGAGAGAGCGAATACCCTCCGATATTTTCACGTAGCCTAAAACATTTCTAAGCCAAAACTTATTGAATAGTTCCGACTCATTAATGTTAAGGTTATTGATTGCTTCAAAATCTTTCTTTATCGTTGCAAATTGATCATAGGTTTTTAAATTAACAGGAGCTGTCGACTTATCAATAATTTCAGCAAAAAATCTTGCAGCTTCCCAAGATAAATCTGCTTCATTGGCCGCTATTTCCTTATTTCTCTTTATTTGTTTCTCTGTTATTTGGAGTAAAAAAGTTTTAAGCTCGTTTATTGAATCTGATAAATTAGTATTCATGCGTTTTGGGGAATATTTGATATTTAGAACATTTGCTTTTGGCTATTTAGATTCTGCAACAGATTTTTTATTCCATCTTCTTTGCGGTTTTAAAAAGAAGAGAAAATTAACTGTTTAATTTAGTAATATCAATCTGATTAAGGTAAGGCCGCAACATGACAGATTCCACGGAAGTAAATGTTTTTATAGCCAGCCTTGCATATTCTTCCTTATGAATAATTTCATCAACATAAAAATCGTGCAGTTTGTATAAGTGATACCGGTGTTCTTTATCTTCCCTTACTGCAAGCTCTACAGCATTGTTGAAGATTTCGAGCATTTGCTCTTCATATTCGAGTTTATGAAATTTAGCAGGAGTCATAGATTAGCAATTTTCAGAAAATTACAAATTGAAAAAGGAATATAAAAAGGGGCAACAAAGTATATTCGATTTGATACGATAATATACGCTTTTGATTTGTGCCAAAGAAGGTGCAGTATCTGTTTAAAGATATAATCTCATTACATTCATTTATCCGTTCGTATCGTTGTAACGCCTATAGAATGTCTCAGAATTTTGAAAATATGCGACATTTAAAGATCATCCTTTTCAAGTCTTGTAGATAATGTAACCTGCAACGCTACCTCCTTAGGAGGTCGTAATGTTCTTGGGACTGTGTGAAAAAAATAAATTTGGCTACCGGGTTACCACCATTTTGCCTTTCTCTTCTTGTTATTAAGTTTTGTTTTCAATAACTATATCTTCAAATACCAATTGTCCGTTTGTTTTTACAAAGCTTACAATGTAATTAACTGCTTTATTTGCAGGACTGGAAGGTAAATATGGATCTACCACTTTTACTATTCTGGTTTGTAAAACGGTATCATTGGGATGATGCTCCCAGCCGTCCTTTAGTTGATGTGAACCCTGCTCAGCTAACTGTTCCAGGCTTAAATGTTCATTAGCTACCCTGAATTTACCATTGAGCCATTTTAATTCTTTTATGAGGTCAGAAAAGTCAGGAGACTCACTATAGATCATATTGGCCTGCATAAATTCATAGTCCCGTCTGTATAATTCTATTAAATCTGGAGAAGGTATGAATGTTAAACCTTCAACAGTCAGTCCTTTATAATCAATTACTCGTATATAACCAGCCCGGTGTTGTAACAGATTTTTGAAAAGTTCCCTGTCGTTTAATGCATCCTGCAATACTGCTGTTTTCATCATTACAATCAGGTCGTACAAATGCCTTGACATACGATCTCCCTGGAGTTTTGACAATGCAGGATTTGCAAATTTTTCATGCAGTAAAAGCACTTTCTCAATGAACGTTTTCCGTGGTACAACAGTTCTCACCAAAAAAGGAGTTTCTGCATACGCTCGATTTGGAAAATATTCATTGAGCAGAGATTGTATCTGAATTATTTCAAATGGTTCGGCAAGCGACCGTACACTGAATTCAATTTTTACTGCATCAGCCAGGTAGGGGTTGGGTTGGTAGAGTGACGGATAATGAACATAAAGCGTTTGCGGGTCTTTATCTGGTATATTCTGCTTTACTTCTTCAACTATTATTTCTAAAATACCAGCAGGTACTCCTAAAGAAAGGAAGGATTGTTGTAATGCGTCTTTAATAGCTGTGCTGGTATATGCACAGCCTTCCCGCTTCAATTGCTTTACGTAAGAATGGGTGGGATTGTTTACATAGTCTCTGCCAAAAGCATTTGGATGAAGCGCAATATCAATATCTTCGGAAAAACGTGGTATTAATTTCCAGCCTTTGCTTAATGAGGTACCTCCTTTGAACATAAAATGCCCGGCCATTGCTGTTTGAAAAAGAGCTTTTAATACCAATGTTACCCACCAGTCTTTTTCAATTGCCTTAACATTTATACCGGTCACTCGCTGTACCTGATCCAATGTTTCCCTTCGTTGATCATCTGTTAGCTTCAACCATCCTGTCATAGTCTTTCTCGTTTAATAGTTTCACAATATAATCGTTCAACCGAGCAGGCGCCAATGCAAGATCGTGTTTTAACTTACTGGGATTTTCTTTCATCAACAGGCTCTTAATTTTTGCGACAGTTTGCGGTTGTACATTTTCTAAATCAAGTTCTTCAAGTGCCTGTAATACCAATCCGCTTATCCGGCCCTCCATAGCCAGTTTTTTACTGGTGGTGGCTTTAAATACAACGGTCATTTTTCCGATTTTTAATTTCCTGGGTGAACCATTAGTGATATATACTAACCTCATTGGCACTTGTGTGCTTAGCCCCAGTTTATTCAGTGCGGAAGCTCCCGAAGGTTTTATTAATATTTTTTCCTTTTGGGCAATGGCTTCAGCTATTTTTTCTGCTCCCGGATGTAATTCGCCTAATAATGGGTCGGTTTTAGGAACATAGTATATGCCGTGGGCGACCCTCTTAAGTTTCCCTTCCTTAACTAAACGGGATAAGGCCATTTTTATGGCTCCCTCTGTTCCCAGACCCCGGAAATCAGTCGGGAAGAGGATGGAGCCCTTCTTAACCTTTGATAAATAGTTGTTTATGGATGTGTGTGTATTGCTCATTTGTTACAAATTTATAAATATTTGTAACATTTTAAATTGTTTTTTGTTACATTTTTGGAAAAAAGTGTAACATCTATACGATCCAAGGTGCTGGTTGTGAGTATATGTACACACAAACAGCAGCTTCAAAAAAGTCTATTTTTCTGAGTTGATATTTAAGTGTCGCGGATTCTCGCAGCTTCGATACAAGTAATAAGATTCCGGCTCTAGTAAACTATTCCTTCATTCTTCCAAAGCCCCGCAGCGTGAGTTTTGTTTTTCTCTCTAACAAGTGCAAGTACAATTCAAGTCGTTGCCAGAGCTATAGTTCTGTTGATGCTGTTTGTTAACGTTCTGGTTTGTAATTTTTTTGGAATGGGTTTAATTCCCACTTTCATTAGTAGTGCCGTTTTTATGGTTTGGTCTCAAAGGTTTTGAATACAATACAATTCTAAAACATATAAAATGAAGCGGCTGAGATACCGATAAGCTGAAAAGCTTTAGCAAAAACACCTCAGGCTCTTGTGTTAAATGTTGCTGATAAAACCGCACCCTTTTTTATTTTCTGTCTTGCAGAAAAAATGCAGAAACAGGGGTATTGCTGATAACCGGCACCTGTTGTTTGGTAAACACATGGCCATCTAACAGAAGGTTGCCTTGTTGATTGACCTGTATGCTGAGTGGCCGTTGCCGCCTACCCATGTACAGCACTATTTTACTTGAATCCTGGAAGCAGAGGTATTTTGTTTTACTAAGTTTGGATTTATTAAACAGGGCACGGAAATGTAAGCTTGCTGAGTGACCATGAATAATAATTGACTCCTCCAATAGTGGGGTATGGGCACTATCTGTAAAAATATACTTCCCATCATGCAAACCGGGTGTTAATTGTTTACAACTGATTAGTGTAACTATAAGTAGAAGCGGAAAAAAACAGTGTTTCATATATGCCTGCAGTTTGGTTAGGTAATGGTAGCTGCTGCCTGTTTTAAATTTACTATTTTCTTTTTCAGAGAAAGAAGTAAGTACGCAATAGAATGGAATTAGGAAAAGGGTGTTTTCACCCTAAGAAAAAGAACATTCTTAAAAGATATTTAATATGTATTTCAGCAGGCCTGTTTATCATTCTACCCTTTCACCTTAAGAAAGCTATTTACACACCGCTAACCATAATCTGGTAGCTCTGCATGCTTTTGCTATTAAGCAAGTAAACATGCATGCCTGCTTCATGTGGTATCTTTTTTACACTTAAAAATTTAATTATGGCAAGTTTAATAGACAAAATTGTAAATGCTTCCGACGAAAAAGTGCAGGAGCGGCTTCAGCTTTTACTGGCCACTGCCAGGGGAAAGCTTGGAGAATTTGAACTCGAACTACAAGAGATGTTCAGGAATCCTGCGGCACAGGAAAATGTTCAGATTATCGGGAACCGTGCCTTTGAGCAATACAAAATTTACAGCGTCAATATTTCGCAAACACCCGCCGGCGCTATTAGAGAAGTGCTGGATAAATTTTTTCAGGGAACTGAAGAAGGGGTTAAGAGCGGAATACTTGGTCTTGTAGAAATAGGACTCAACACCGTGCTCGGTAACCGGATTGCCGGCGAAGTGGAACAGTCGATGTTTTTTATTATTCCCGACAAGCTTAATTTGATAAGGGTAGATGTGCGGGTCTGGAGATATAACTTTACCTCAACTGATATCATTGATACAGTTGAAAATGCTTTCTGCTACATTTTTACAAAGTCAATAATTGACCATAAAAAACTTTCGCCAGATGAGCTTATTTACTTTATCTCCCGTATTTCCGGAGGCAATTTCGACGAAGCGCTTAAGTTAATAGACAACCTGAAGATACTTGTAGAAAAACTTACAGAGCTGTATAAAATATTACAGAGTATGGATACCGATATTATGCAGCAGAAGCTTCTTGATGAGCATCCTACATGGGCACAGCGTATGCACAGTGCGGCAACCTTCAAAAAGCAGGATGCCGTTGCTGCAGCTGAAGCACCCAAACAGGAACAATAATTTATTCATTCCTAAAATCATCATGTATGTATACGATCTATTGTATTGAACTTGCTGACCCTGTTGTTGAAACTGCATACGCAGCTTTACAAAACGATACCCAGGTAGTATTGCCACCAACAAATGGTAACTATGTGCTTGTTACCGGAAACAGTAGCCAGGTTTTTGGTGATGGTAATCCAACGAAAAATATTGCTGTGATACTCGGACATGGTTCGCCCAACGGGGTAAGCGGGCAAAAAACATATTTGTTATATGCTGCGCGTTTACACAGTAGCCCCGCAAACCCTTCATCAATTTATGTTGTTTCGTGTGACACGGCAGCCGAGGGATCCTTGTTTGCCTATGGAAACTTTGCAAATTCGGTAAAGACCGCCTTTCCCGAGGCAACCGTTTGGGCTTCGGAAACCGGAGTTGATGCAGACACGTTTGAAGGTGATTGGGTTCAGGTGTAAGAGTAGCAGTAATTAAGGAAGGAGTTATTAGTTTGTGAGCCCCGAATTTATTCGGGGTTTTTTGTTGCCTGGTAGTTTTTTGTTTATACGGATTCTTCAACGTACAAACCGGTTAATTATGATTACAATGGTTGGGATGTTTTGGATAAAATGGATAAAATAGATAGATTTACTGGTTCTGCCTGTTAAGAGGACTCAATAATAAAGCAAATCTTACAGGGAAGGTTGAATCAGATTGTGTGATTAGGATTTGAAGGCCAGATACGCTTTGTCTATACTTTATAGTGGCGGTAACCAGGCATGTGTCTATTTTTAAAATAGCTATACAGTTAATTAAATAAATCCCGAATTGGCTATACACGCTGAACGAGTAATCTTACAAAAGCAATACAGGGAGGAGAACCATTTTAAATACAGTGAGGATATTATAAATTTGGAACCAGGTGTTATTTCAGACTTCTTCATACAATAATGTTTGATGTAGTAGAATTGTTACTTGTTTTTTCCAAACTCAGCTTCGATAAGTTTAATCAGTTCTGAAAGCTCCTCTTTTGTAAATGATACTTGATCTTGGGTCGCAATAAGATATTTCGAATCTGACGGATTGTAAGTTTCAACACTTTCAACACCCGTAAGCGGATCAAACATTACAGCTTTTTCTAATTGCGATTTATCGAATTGAAAATTCAATTCCTCTGTTTGATTTCTTGTTTTTAACGGAGAACTTAAATCATAAGAATAACAAGACGGACTAATTTCATTTAAATCAGTACCATACAAAAAATAGGGAGGGGCTATAGGGAGAAGAATCGGTTGATTTATAAATTTAAAATCATCCCGGTGGAGGAGAACAGGAAAACTAATAACTAAATTATGAAAGTAAAATGATGCCATGTATGTAGGTAGAATATCCGACTGCTCCTTTTTTCTAAAAATATAAACATGAAGCGGCATCTTAACACTTAAAGGGAAGCGAAACACATTTATATGAGCTCCACTAAGGACCTTTTCTCCACGAAGGAAGGAGAGGGCGGCTTGATATTCGGATACTACCACATCGTTAGGAAGAACTGATAGAGCACATTTTAAAAATAGTTTATAAACATTTGCAGGTGTATAGGTAGGTTTTTGATAAGCGAACTGTGTTAAATCTTCTATTTCTAAACGATTTGCTTTGTCTGGTTTAATTATCAGTATGTTTTTGTTTTTGAAAATGATCGATCTTGTTTCTAAATTGATACCAGCAAAACCGGGAGGCTTCTTATTTTCCTGCATACCTACAAGTGATCTTCCAACACCTAAAAAATAAGCCAGATCAGTTTCAAGCAGGCTGAATTTATTATTACATGAATCACATTCAAAGGTTGAATACAGATCGGTGTTGCCAATCATTTTTGAAATTAAATGCGCTGCATTTGCGAAAGAAACTTCTGGATAACTTTTATTACAGAAAATGCAATGCCTGCCATCCTGCTTCCTTGTTTTAGCTCTTGCGAAAAGAGAATCGCTAAGAAAAACAAAATCAATCATTTGATATTTTTCTTCAAATAATTCAGCCCATGAACTAAATTCTTTGTGAACAAACCAACCTGGATTCTCTTCCATATCAATTTATAAATTCTATGTTAAACAATGAGTTTAGACAGAAGGAATTCTTTTAATAGTAAATGTCATGTTGTACCCCTGATCCTTATTAACAAAATGCTCTTTTTTCAAATACAACTTTTTGTTTTCTAATTGTATTTCCCAATTTCTCTGCGCAACTATTTCTTCAAGAACAATGTTTGCGATATCCAAGTTCAATGCATTCTTGCATAATATGTTAACAGAATCTATAAACTCCGCTATTGCCAATCCATCAAGTTTTACGTTATGAACTTTTAGATTTAAAGTGAGTTTGTTAGCAACATCCTCATTCCCTTCCACGTAATAGGCAATATTGCTGGGAGGTATATTATCATCCACATTTGTATAATTTGAACAGGCCATCCATTCTGTTTCTACATAAGTTGGATGATAGAAGCCTGTAGGAAGATTTTTAGTCTCTAAAAACTTCAAAGCTGCATAAGGTGACCATCCTTTATTGATTTCGATAAGAGGCGGGTGCTTTTCCCTGCGTTTCATAGCTTTCACTAGTTCAATACTTTCATTGATATCGTTTTTAGAACTTATTCGTCGGAGAAAAAGAATTTTTTGCCAACGATAAAGGTCTGTTTTGTTTACATGAAAGTGGATCAGCGCTTTACATCTTGCATAGCGAAGTAAATTCCGGCTCTTTATTTTTTTTTCCAGTCCTGCGAATAGATCGTTATGAGTAACATGTATGGAAAGTACATATAGCATTGGCAAAAACAAAATTGATAATAAGGCCGGCATCAGAAAATCAGTAAGCGTCCCTTTATTAGCGAAACTCTTAAAATCTGTAGTTATTTTGAACAGCGTATGGCAAATCAGTAAAAGGCCTGCCAACATTATCAGCTTTTGTAGAACCTTTGCAATTTGATGAAATTCGTTTTTTTGTTTTGCAACAACGTTCATTCCGCCTATCAAAACTGCAACCGGAAGTAATATAAGCTCGACAGCTAAGCTGAAACTGTAAATGCCAAGCAAGAATTGTAAACCAGCAGTTATGCTTAAAACATCTTTTAGTGTTTCCTTTAAATAATTGCTTTTATTTTTATCGGTAGTATGGAATAAAGAAACTGCCCCGACAGTTAGAAACCAAAGTACAGTATTTTTTAACTGGCTTAAATTCCACAATCGGATTTCGGACAAAAAATATGTTATAACAATAGTATAAATCAGGATAGCAAGGAAGAGTGTAGTCAACTTGCTCCAAAAGATCATTCTCAATAAGCCGCCGATTGATCTCAATCCTATGTTTTTAAATAGGAGATATATAATGAGCACGAACGCCCATATTAAAAAGGCTAGTTCTCTGTTACTGATTGATTCAATGATGCTTTTCATTCAATAATATCGCTTTACTTTCTTTAATTAGCTTACTGTCAGTGCAGTTGAAGCTATTCAAAAATAATTCGACTCAAGTATCTTAGTCGTTGAGATCACATTTAATTATTTATGTTAGCGAAGTATAGGTGTATACTGAACAAGCACTATGGATAGAATGCTTTGTCAAACTATACGGAACAGTATTTTGCACGATATTGTTTTTTAAAATCATCATCCTGACAAATACAATCCCGATGAGTAACTTTTAACAATGGTTCATTCATATACCTAGTGATTGGTTTAAGGAGATTAATTCTTGTTAATGCACTGATTTCAGAGGTCCTTATTCCTGTAATTTTTAATACTAGTTCCGAAGCGAGCAGTATTCCCGCCAATGCAGATTGAAATGCCATCGGTGTTTCTGTTAGCTGATTTTTTGCATTTGTTGTAATGAGTCCACCGCACAAGACCTTACTATAGAACTGCGAAATTGGCAATCCTATAAATGGTTTTAATGTTTCAAAATCTATTTCCTTGGCGACAGCAATGGTCTTTATCCAACTTTCATCCAACGAACTATCATTATGTATCAATGTTCTAATTTCTAATTCTCGATGTAACAAACCAAGTGAACCGGCAATAAGTTGAGCTCGGGTCAACCCGCCACTTTTTGCAGGATATAAGCATGATATGCAGGCGTCCTTTAAAAAGTCGTTATGTCGGGAAATACCAAGATCATCGGGCTGTGTCCAGGCGTTAATAATTTGTTTAGGTAAAGAGGCTTGAGCGGCGATTCGGTCAGCTGAAGTGTCAAGCGCTAATGCGACCAATGGCAAATTCCAGTTTTGTCTAACGCTTAAAAAATCTGACCATGTCCCTTGATAAGGAATAAATACTTTGGAATTTGTAAACCTTTGATACAATGAAGTTTTTTGATGGCCTTCGTCATTTTCTGTTGTTAACACGTATCGCTGCAAGTTAGATCTCTCAACTTTTTCATGATCCACCAGATAAATAGAGCCTTCCAATTTTTGCAACCTTGAAAGTGCCCACACTGCACCATTTCCAATCGCTCCAACGCCAACTATGAATGTTTCGTTAAAAGATAATTTTAAGCCATCGATCGGGATTTTTTCCGCTGAAGTTGTAAGTTCAAAGTTTAACAATGAAAGTGAAAAATCGGTATCTAAATGCCCATTACTCAATTGATCTCCAAATACAGCTCTGAATACATTCGATACAGCAAAGCAAGCTGCGGCACCGGCACCAAAAGGGTTATTCGAGTTACCTATTGGAACAGTATTTATTGGCGAGAAATGAACTGTCCATTCCTCGGAGCCTACATAGAAACAATTCTTTTCTTTCGTAATAGGTGTTTTGCCGACAACGATTACAGCCAAAGATTCGTCTTCCGAAAACTCAATGAACCGATTGATCCTGATCGCAAGTTGTTTTAGCTCTTCAGCATAAGCGCAGGAAGCGGAGTCAAGCGGGCTTATTTTTAGTTTTGGATAGAAACGAGCCAGTAATCTAATCAACAGATCAAGTGTTGCCATACCTTCTGGGGAGGTTACCGCTTTCGTATCAAAAGCAATCTCAATTGTCACAGACATTACCCTTGTTTCAAAATCTTCTCGATTGTATCCTTGTAAAATTTGAGATGCACCCAATGCTGCCTTATCAAAGTACATTGCTAACCCCATGGCCAAAATTTAGATGGTTTTTTACTCGTTTGAAGTTGCGGCGACTCATCATCAACCAAAATGAGAAATTTTATTTTTTCTTTTTGTGTCAGTAAAGTCCAGCCAGTTTCAGCATAAAAGCGATAAAGCGCCCATTCAGAAACATTTAAACCTCCATTTCCAAAATTGGGAACCACAATCGATACTCCACCTAAAACTGTTACAATAGGGTAGTCATCATCGGTATCTGAATGATAAGCTTCGGTTGGATGGCTATGAATTTGCGCAATCAGATGCATGCCTGTATCAAATAATTCTACATTAATACGATGCAACTCTGCGCCCTCCACAACATAGAGCAAGCCCTCATTAAAACTGCCAGCATATTGCTGCGGAATAATGGTTCTTTTTATATAAAAAGAACCCTCTTGCCTTATTCCGGCAAACAAGGCTACTCCTTCTTTATGTTTTTTTCCTTGATGATACATCCAATCTAATGCAGCAACAGCACAACTTTTGGGCAGATACAGTTTTCTTATTTCAATGTATCCTTTATTCATAGTGGAGTCTTATCAATCATGAAAATAATTCCATTGTACTGAACCTGCATAGTTCCAGGAGGCAGCATGGCGATATTTACTGTCTTTGGCGTAACTCCGCTTATTGGCTCAGTGCCGTAAGTAACCAATTGGTCAATAATAAATCCCAGAGTTCCTTCTCCTTTGCCCCGACGATTTAACCAAGGATCATTTGAGTGAACGGAATGAGCATGATACTCTCTGACTCCTGGCAAACACAAAAAAGGAATATGATCCGGTTCGTGTGACTGGATCAATTCCTGTCTCGTAAAAGTGGGTGCCACCGTTACATCTGTGTTTGCTCCGGGAATCGGAATTTTCCTATGCATGTGTGTATACAGTTCTTGCTTTCTTAATTCTGCCTCGGAAATTGGATCAATGAATTTTACTGAAATAGGGTCTAAATCGTAGTTAGTAAAATCCAGTTTTACTGCAAACACAATTGATAAGGGGCGCAATCTGTATGCGCTAAAAGTTAGAACCATTGACGGGAATTCTGCCCAAACCAATGAAACTCCACGTTGGCGATGGTGTTTTTCAGCACTCTGAAATAAACTAAGTTCCTTTTCAAATTTTGCAAGAGAGACGGAGGGGTCAACAACCTGTGCTCCGACTCTAATCGGTGCACTCTGTGTATTAGTTTGCCTTTCCATATTTATTATCCTCCGGCTCCGGCTTCAAGTGTTAGAAACAATTGGTCACCGTCAACCAATCCATAACTTTCAACCGTGTTGTTCATATCTAAAACAACTCCATCCCGTGTTTTTAAAGTCCAATCAGACAACGGCCGGGACTTGTTGCCAGTACTATCAAGTGCTTTTTGTGCTATCACTTGTAATTTTTGTTTGGGATTTGCTTCCACAACAGTGGGAGTTCCACTAACGATAATGGTCAGGTTAATTTTCTTATCACCTTTGTCAGGTCTGTCATTGCCGTTACCTTGCCCGTTTTTCTCATTCGAGGGGTTTGTATTTTTTTCTTGCATTGTAAAGATTTGTTTGTTTTGCAGGCAAACTTAAAAGTGCACACCGCAACCTATTTGCGGAGCTGATATTTTTTTTTAATCTTTACTTGAAATAACCCAAAAATGCCTGACAATAAATCCTTCCATACCCGTGTTAGAATAATCAATAGTTGCCTCACTTCGGTAAAAAGGTATTGGACAAGAGAAGAATTGATTGAAACCATTTATGAAAGAACCGGAAAACGCATAGGTGTTCGAACATTTGAAGGAGATATTCATGATATGCGTTACAACACTTATTTTAATTATGATGCGCCTATTGAATTTTCGAAAGAAAAAGGTGGATATTGTTATACAGACCGGGATTATTCAATTGACAAATTACCACTTACAGAACACGATTTGCAGTCGTTAGCATTTGCAACAAGTGTTTTGGCCCAGTATAAGGGCATTACAATTTTAAACGATTTTGCCGGCACGATTGATAAACTGATAAATCTCCTTAACAGTCTTAAACAAACAGATTACGAATCGCAAGCGGCCTTCGTTGATTTCGAAAAAGCGCCATATTCGAAAGGTTCAGAACATCTGGATGTGCTGGTTAATGCAATTAAAAGCAATAGCACAATCAATTTGATTTATAAAAGGTTTGATGCCGCCGACAATAAGGCGCATCTTGTTTGTCCATATCTTCTTAAAGAATACCGTAACCGCTGGTACTTACTCGGGCATGTAAAAAAAGAAAATAAAATAAAAACATTTGCACTAGACAGGATTTCGGAAGTGCAGGCCGTTTCAAAAGAACCTTTTATAAACGCCAAGGACTTTTCGGCTGAATTGTATTTTAAGAATACAATAGGCGTGACATACCATGATATTAAACCGGTTGATGTTGTATTGTCATTTTCCCCAATGCAAGGAAATTATATTAAAACGCAGCATTTACATCAAACGCAGGAAATACTTACGGATAGCAATAAAGAGTTTAGGATTAAAATTAATGTGGTTCCTAATTACGAGCTGATATCGACTATTTTAAGTTATGGTGCTGAAGTAAAAGTTGTGAGCCCTCCGAGTATAAAAAATAAAATAAAAAAGATGGCTGAGGATACCTTAAAGCTTTATAACTCTTAAATTTTTCTAATGTCTCCATTTCTTTCAAAGTCAGACTTCAAAATTGCCCAAAGCTGTGCAGCAAAACTGTATTTTAAGAAAAACGGATTTCCGACATCCAAAGAAGATAATGAATACCTATTAATGCTAGCCGATGGTGGATATATGATTGGCACAATGGCACAACTTCTTTTTGAGGGAGGATTTGAAATAAAAACAGATAACGGTACTGAGTTTGCCATCAAGGAAACTGAACAATACCTGGAACAGGAAACTGTAACGTTGTTTGAGCCTGCTATTGAAATAGATCATATGCTGGTGAGGGTGGATATTTTGCAGAAGGAAAAAAATGTCATAAGATTGATTGAAGTGAAGTCAAAATCTTTTGACAGCATAGAGTTTCTGGCAGCTTCCCAAAATAACAAAAAGTATTTTGAACTGGCGGAATGGAAGGAATATATTGAGGATATCGCTTTTCAAAAACATGTACTCCAAAAAAAGTTTCCCGGGGCCAAGATTGAGGCATACTTAATGATGCCTGACAAGGCAAAAACCACGCCTATTGAAGGTTTGATAGACTGGTTTCAACTACAAAGTACAGAAACAGTTGGAAAAACGAAATTCAGAAAAACAGAGGTTGTATTTAGTGGCAACGTTGACGAACTCAGAAAGGGGCATATACTTGAAATGGTGAACGTAGATGTATATGTCGATAAGATAATGACTATGATAGCAGGAAATGCTCAGATTTATTTAAAAGCTCTGCAAACGAATACCAAAATTGACGTACCAATTGAAACTTCTTGTAGCAAATGTGAATTTACCGAAACAAATACTGACTTTGCTACAAGTGGCTTTCAGCAGTGCTGGGGAAGGCTTGCGGATGTGAAACCTCATCTCTTTGAGCTTGCACAGCTGGGTAATTTTAATCGTTCAAAAGAAAAATATATCGACACCCTGATAAAGCAAGGCAAAGTAAATTTGAACGACATGCCGCTTGAGGCAATTGAAAATAAATATAGCAACAGGCCGTATTACCAGATAACAAAAAAACATGAGTTTCTTTTAAATGAGATTACAGAAGAAATAAAATCAATTCGATACCCGTTATTCTTCATTGATTTTGAAACATCACAAATGGCAATACCTTACCATGCCGGTATGCGGCCTTACGGTAAAGTTGTTTTTCAATGGAGTTGCCATGTAATTGAAAGAGAAGGTCAGGAACCGAAACACCACGAATGGCTGAATACGGTTGATAAGTATCCTAACTTTGAATTTGCAAAGGCTCTTAGAAACCTATTAGGGGAGAGGGGAACGATAATGATATGGAGCCCTTATGAAAATACAATTTTGAAGGATATAAGTAGCAGCTTTGAAACAATGGATTTTAGTGATGTAGAATTAAAGGCCTGGCTTCAAAGAACTATCCGATATTCAAAAGAAGAGGACAGCAGAATTATAGATCTGCATGAGCTTGCAAAAAGATACTATTTTCATCCAAAAATGGGCGGGAGAACGTCTATTAAAGTAACCCTTCCTGCGGTACTGGCGGCAAGCAAGTCGGAAAAGATAAAGAAGTATCTAGTTGAAATGGGGTTGTATAGAGTGACCGAAAACAACGAAATAATTGACCCGTATAAACAGCTGCCAAAGTTAGAACTCGATGGTGAAGTGCTCGATGTAAGCAATGGCACCGATGCTATGATGGCATACCAGGAAATGTTGTATGGTAAAAGCAAAGCTAATACAAGCATAAAATCGGTTTACGAAAATATGCTCCTGCAATATTGTAAGCTGGACACTCTTGCAATGGTAATTGTGTGGGAACATTGGATTTCGTTTTTGAAACAACGTGCGGCCTAAACAACAATGTTAAAAAGTCCTAGTTCGCTAGTGTTCAAACTTTCTCGCCAGCGATTCAAGTAATTCAAATGTACTATTTTGTTTTCGCCCACTTAATGATTATGTCTTCCAGAATATCAGCATTAGTAAATTGAACCCGAATTCCTTTGTAAAAGTACTCCCTTTCTTCTTTGGGCAATTTCGAAGCTGCTATCAGATAAGCTCTTTTTGTCCAAGTATCAAATCTATTGTAGTTTTCCTTTAGACTCTTTATCCAACTTGAAGAGTGATAGTTCATACTTGCAAATAAGATTTTCCGTTTAATATTTTCAGTTGAACTTGAAAATGAATCCACAAGTGCCGCAATATGATTCAAGTTCGAGTTGAAAACAAAAAGATTGTAAAGTGCGATTTTATAGAACTCATTCGAGTCAACAATTTCATCTTCTAGTAAATCTAGAATGTACCCTCCGATCGCCTTCCAATCAGAAGAGTAATTTTCTGCGCAGGAATTTATGTAGAGACAGACGTCATTTAGAGCTGGAATTAGCTTGTCAAAGTTTTCAATAGAAAAATCAACTACATGAGGTACTCCTATTTGTGAGAGACGTCTATAAATCCATCTGATTTTTTCAAAATTTGGGGAGTCGGTATTTAGATATGATTCTAATAACTGGATTATATTTGTCTCCGAAATCTTCTCTAGATGCTCGTCGCTGATATCGGATAACTTTATTTTGGTATATGCATCCCCGTCTGAATAAGTCTTAATAACTTCTAAGATTTCCTCTTCTGTTGAATTGGTTGTTTCTTCGAGAAGGTTTTGCTTACATAGTGAAATAAATTCTTCTGATGACAATATTCGGGTTTTTTGTTTTTGAAGAATTAGCCTTTGTTCTTTATCTAAAATTTCTGCTGCCTGATTTAGTGCAATTCTTGCCTCTTTTTCGCTTTGGCAAAAAATAACAATATCGTCAACATATCTTTTAAAAGTTATATCTAATAAACTTAAGTAGTCATCAAACGGTATTAATGACATTTCAGCCAATAAATGTGAACAATGCGGACCAATTGGTATTCCTTTTGAGCTCCTTTGAGTTATAGAAATAATAAGTTCTTTTAGACTCTTAATTATTGGATTCGGGAATCCACAAACGCCCAATTGATTTTCGATCGTGTGCAAATTTATTTGATTATAGAAATCAGAAATATCACACATTACGATATGCGAAAATGCTTCAGCCTTGGTTTTATTCGATTGCCAAAATTTTTCCCATGCATTTTTGTTTGCATAGAGAGTGCCATCTGACAATGGATTGAAACGATAACTAAATACGGTGTCTTCTCCAATTGGTCTTCTTTTGTTTTCAATTAAGTTTCCATATTCATAAATTATTGCTCCAAAAAAAATACTGTCTATCAAATCAAGTTGAGTGGCATTCCTAAATGATAAATTGTCCTTCGGAATCAAAAACCTTCTTGCTGCCTTCCATTTATAACCGCCTAGATCAACATTTTTGCATAGTTCGATTGTATCATTCTGAAGTTCTTTGATAATAGACAATTCGTATGGACGTGGAAATAAATCATTATCACTTTCTTTAAAAATGTGTTTTATTGCCCATTCCAATGATGACTCAGCTAGTTTCATTATTTTTTTTTAATTATTAGTATCGTAAAATGTTTTACAATGATCAGATAGACACAACCTTTTATCAAATCAAAAGTGAGTCGCCATGAAAAGTAACTTAATAGGTATTTCAAAATCCCGTTCCATTTATTATTAAAGACAGTCAGTGAATTAAACCTCCGAATGAATTTTGGCATTTTTTTTCAAAAAGTAGATTACCCGAATAGCGAGCTTTTGCCAAGCAGAGTATTTCTCTTCAGGGATGTAGCTTGCCACTTTCTTTTTCCATTCTTCTAAATACTGTATGGGACTTGCCGTAACCTGAATTTCTGCATACCACTGAGGGAAATGGGTTAGAATAGCTAACATCATTTCATTTAAATGTTCAAAACTTTTACTTTCTAGTTTTTGAGTCTCCTGATCAAGCTTATACTTCGATAATTGCTGCTTACCCGAGTGTACCAAGCCACTTCGATCGTTGTAAACCTCAATAGCCGCATTTAGATACTTTTGCCGATCTGCAACAGGAATATTTGATAGCACCACCATTATGTTTGCTAGCTTTTTCTTTTTTTCGTCCCGGGTTGAGAACATCATTAAGGTTTCTTCCGCAATCAATATGTTCAGAATTTTAAAAGAAATTTCATTAAATGGAGGGCTTTGCCCATCGATTGAAAAGTTGAAGAACCTTAGTGCCCTAAAGTAAGTGGATTGCAAGTTGTCTAAAGATTTACTTTCAAATATGGAAATTATTTGTTTCAAAATAAGCTGGTTCGAGGGCTTCAATAAGAAACTCAAATCAAACGGGACATTAATGCTATTCATAAGTGGTGCGTGTTGGTAGTTTGCCCAGCTGCCAATAGCAAAAAAATGTTCAGCCTTAAGCCAGATTGTATGTCGGTTAACTTTTTCTTGATTAAATGCCGCTAATAGTCTTAAGAAGATGTTGTAATTTTTTATGAGGTATAAAAACTGACTAGTTAATTCGATAAACTGTCCTTTTGTTTGTATGATTAAAAGCGGACAAGATAGAAAACCAGGTGCACGATGATCTGTAATCTGGGCAACTGCTTTTCTAATTCTAATATCGGGAATAGCAGTAAGCTGGCTTACTTCCTTAATAAAGTCTGAAATTGGAAGTGTTGGTGGGGTGACAGCATTCCCATCAGTAATTGTCTTAATTATGCTAATATTTTCTATAGTTACACTTTTTTTAATGTAGGCTCCTTTTAGGGGTACAACAATAATAACGGTTTCAATATTTAATTGCAGATAGGTACTAATATCGCCTATTAAGTTGGATATGTAGATGTCATCTTTTCGATTGCGAATTTGTTCTTTCAGGCCTCTTTCAAAGTAGTCATTAAATAAGTCGAAACTCCAAACGTCATCATAATAATTCTGTGCAGCATTAAGCATTGGTTGGTTAGGAGGATCATCAAAACTCAGCTCATTCAATCCCTTGGCAGCAAGATACCCCAACAAAGTACCAATCCTTGATTGTAAGTTTTTTAGCATGAATGGGAATCGCGGGTGGTATTTGGAATAATTTTAGTATCGTTTTAATTGTTTTTTTATTGAGTGCACAACTGCATAGGAAGCCTTCTTGTTTTTCTCAATAGTATCAATGAAACTCTGAAGGGATTTTACATAAGTAGGGAACAATCCAATCGCATTGTTCCAATAAATGTCCGCCTTGGGAGTGTCGTTCGCATTATTTGCGTTGTTGTGTAAATCCATCCAAAAATTTATTTCATTATCTATGGATTTAATTTCTGCTAAAGATTTGAGAAGGCTTTCTATGTCATTTTCATTCCATTTATCATTGTCGTCCAGGTCAAAGTATAAGTGGATAGCATTTATGCTCGAGTATTTGTCGCTTGATAGTTCTGCCAATCTTTGGCTTGTGTTGTTTATTACTTCTAGTATTATCTCCACGTCATAGTCATTTTCATCAAGCTCGTTAATTGCTTTTATCAGCACTTCGAATGACTTCTTCATCTCCGTAACTCTGTTGAGATATGTCCAGTAAAAAGCAATTGCATTTTCGGCTTTCTCTAGCTTTTTTAAATAGGTTATTTTTTTTAGTTCCCGATTGAAATCTTGCTGTTTATTAAAAACGTTAATTGCCTCTTTGATGATTAACGTCGCCAAAGAACCACTAAGTAGTCCGACTAATGTATTAATATCTATCATTGTAGAGTTTTGGCAAGGTTTGTAGTAAAAGCACAAATATGCGAAAGTCTGCCATCTGGCCTTAGTTTCTAAATTAGTTCTTCTTTATGTTCAAGGATTTCTTCGATCCTTGATACATATGCATTTTTTTTTGAAGTGATATCATTCAACCCAATTGGAGAAGAGAAACCTTTACGAACATTTATTTCTAGATCGGTATAAAAACTTACAAGGGTATTTAATGCCGATAATTGTGCAGAGATTTTTAAATTTTCTGCTTGCTTCTTTAATGCTTTCTCAGAATTTTCTTGAGCCGTGGCCGTGCGTTTTAGTTCTTCTCTAGTGTCTCTTAATTCTTTTCTTTGCAATGACAGTTCTTTTCGTTGAAGAAGAATAGTCAAAATAATGCCAGCTAAAGCAAGGCCTGAAAACAGTGCGTTGATAGACCCGAACATGTCACCAAAGGCGCTCTTTTTCGCATCGTCCCAGTCCTTTAGAAATAAGATTGTTGCAGCCCAAAGGCCAACTATAACGATGCCTGTCACAAATGCGGTGATCGCAAATGAAGTATTATTTTCTTTTAAATCGTCTTGTGTATTAGTACCCATAAACTTTAGTTTGGCAAGTTTATAAAATGGGAAATTACTCGACTGTTAGCAGCCATTTTGTATTACTTTGATTGGGATGTGCATTTGCAGAAATTTATTTCTTTTTTTCTGAAGGCTTTTTTGTTGTTGGTTTCGGCGCAACAATAGTTCGCCCTTCTGTCAATGGCTTTTTCTTTGGTGTGACCTTACTTTTTTCTTTGCTCATATTTACTTCTTTGTTGTATCTGATGTTGTCGTTGATGTTTGCGTACTTTCCGTATTTTGGCCTGAAGAGTCTGATGAAGTGTTGTTCGAATTGCTCGTCGTGCCGCTGTTGCCTGTTGCAGGAATTGTTATTGTTCTGCCTTTTTCAATGTAGTCTGAATCCTTTGTGCCGAAATCTTTGTCGTTTGTCATTTTAATTGAGTTTATTGAACAAAATATAACTAATAAAATCAAACCTAGTGTGAGACCGAAAGTTGTGCTCCAATTAATTCTTCTGATGATTCTATTTCGTGATTTAATATTGGTAAGCATTTTGGGATTACTCTCATCGTACTCATTAATAGTGTTTTCGTGAAATAAACTTGATAATTGATGAGAAATCAAATTTGTCAATAGCGTCAAAACAAGGACTGACCAAGAAAAAATAAGAATCCATATTGAATTGGACTTATTCAGAGTGACTATCTTTTCAATGAACGTCATTGATAATACTAACGTTCCTGCAGCGATGTAGGTTATGTTTTTTTCATAGTCATCGTCACTCTTGTCCTTTATGTTGGCAAGCAATTCTCTTTCTTTTTCCAGTTGTGTACTCATAAAGATCTCCCAAACAGGTTCATTTGCGAAACCCAATATAAAAAAAATCTTCAACCAAGAAGCCATGTTTCTACCGAATTGATCGTAATCCACAACGTGTGTATAAATCAGTTTGCAGATTACCAAAGAGAGTAGTAGCTTACATTTAGATCTTTTTAGAGGGTCTCCTTGTTTGAGCGCTCAAATGAGGATGTCGATGAGTTTACTGTTAATTTCATCGAAATACTGGCAGGGCAACATGGTTTGTACCGTGGGGAACTGCAAAAAAAATTCGGGGGTCTCGGTAGGGTAAGAATGCAGCCTTCCAGCAAAGCACTTAAACTACCGAGACCTCCTTATTTGTATACGATTTTCTTGTAAACCGAAGATGTATCGATATCAGATTCTTCTTCCTCTTTTCCCATGCCTTTAGTAGTGATAGCCCCAATTTGAATTCTCGATATTCCTTTTCCCTACCCACAGTGCTGAAAAAATAAAAAGTAAGAGGCTACTTGGTGGACCTCGATTTATTTTTTGGTTTGCTTCTTTTGTTTTGAATTGTCATCTCAGCTAATTCTCTGTCAGTAACGCTGTCATAAATTGTAAAGAACTCGGTGGGGGATATTTTGAAACCTTCAATAATTGCAGCAACTGTTGTATGCTGAGGATCTTTTTTGCCGGAAGTTTTTTTTTGAATTATTGAATATTCAATCTCAGATGCTGCCACCAACTTCCTTAAGCTCGTAACGAGGTTAAGGTTATCCTTGGTTTTGTTTCCTGAGAGTTATAGAATATTTTTTTAGTTATTTAAACGAAGAAAGCTTTTAGTTCTGTGTAGTCGGCTTTATAATTCTTCTGTTTCAGATATTTCAAAAGCGCTTCAAGCAAACTTATTTCAGATGAGCCTTTTTTTCTTAAGTCCTTGAATAATCTTTTAAATCTATCATCGTCTTTGCTCGTAACAGTCTTTGCTTGCTTTTTAAAAGCATCGAAATTGTCAGGAAGCCCATAATTGCTAGGAGATACCCCCGCTTCTTGCATACAATCAAAAAGGAAGCGCTCCATAGCAGGAGATATTTGGATAATATAATGGTGTTTATCCTTATTGTTGTGTTTATGCAGTATTAATCCTTTTGACTTTGCTATTTCTGAGAACTCTTTTAAGTAGTCCACTTCTTTTTTATCCTTGTCAATAATGCCAACAGCGAAACTATCTTTGAATTTCTCTTTCATCACTTTCGTGACGGTGCCGCATCCTTTTTGATGGTTGTATTGTTTTTGTGGAGGTGTAAGTGTTTCAGCTAAATTGGTGTCAACATAGCATTCAGGAATAATTGCATGGTCCATCAAACAAAGCTTTCATTATTCGTAAATAAATCTATTCCGTTTTGGTAGATCTCATGAAGTTCATCGCCTGATAGTTTTCTTACTTTGGTTTCATGATTCTCATAGTGAACCACAAATACAGACAGGTCTTTACGGCCGTTTTCGAGCAGATCGTTTAGAATAAAAGGACTATGCGTGGCTACGAAATACTGGTTATCTTTTTTGAATATCATTTCCTGAGTTAAATGGGACATGTATGGAGGAAATGAATGCGCTTCCGGTTCTTCAAATAATAAAACGCTATGATTGTTTGAAACAATAGCGGCTTTGTAGAAAATAATTCGCTGTAGTGTATCAGCAATGGAATTGTATGGAATGAGGAAGATATCTTTGTTTTTATCAGACTGAATAATTTTAATTGTCTGGCTTCCTTTGTCAAAAGCAACTTCCAAGTTATATTCTTTAAATAGTTTATAAACTTCTTGCTTCAATTCATCGTAATTCTCAATAATACTGAGTAGATTAAAGCCAAAGGGAGGAACAAGGTATTTAGCGTGAGATCGCTTGTATTTAACGTCCGTTTTAAATACATATTTTTTTACTGGAGCCTCAAAAAAGTCATTCTTGAAACCTCCTTTTACAACCAGTTTATCATCGACTTTATAAAGGAAAGAGTTTCCCCAAAAGTCAAGTTCAATTTTCAGGCCCTCCTTAGGATGGTAGCCAAATCTGCAGCGTCCTAGGTTGGTGGTAACACTAGCATCAAGTTCAGTATTGCCATTGTAGAATAATTCACTCTCAGTTTCCAACCTAATTAAATTAGATAGCTTTTTTGAAGAGTTTTCCCGAAGATATGGAATTGAATAAAGCGATAAAGCTTCAATAAGATTCGATTTGCCCACATTTGGCCTTCCAATAAACAGGTTAATTCGATTTATGTTATCAATCTCTAGATGCTAGATTGATTTAAAGTTGTCGATAGTAATATTTTCGATCCAGTTAAACATTGCAGCAAGTTACTTTTTATTTCTTTCCTTTCTTTACTTCCTCATAACGCTCTCTTTCTCGCTGTAACAGTTTCTCAAACATCTCAATTGTTTTTTCAATAGGAAAGTTGTTAAAGGCCTCAGTATTACCACTAATAGATGCAGCGTTGACACTGCAGTTCTCATAAAAATTATTAGTGTTATAAATAACTCTTTCTTCATGAAAGTTTTTCAATCCTTCCTCAGTAACCCCTAAAGCTTCAGCTATGTGCTTGAATCTTTCATCATCGATTTGTTCGGTTTGTTCCATTTTAGAAACAGCCTGTTTGGTAATACCTAAGACATCGCCTAATTCTGTTTGTGTCATACCTCTAAGCCTGCGAACACGTTCAATCTTTCGACCCATGTGAAGCATATTGGTATAGTTAGCTGTTTCCATATTCAAATGATTTTAAGTTCAGGTTATTCTTTAGTGGTTGTTTTAAGTAATTCAATTTTTTCTCGTTCGCTTTTTAAGAGTCGTTCGTAAAGTTCAACAATTTTCTCTACTGGATTGATTTGCTGAACAATCGCTGTTGCTCCCTCCGAAATCGTAGCATCAGGATAATTGTAATTATTGATATTATAAATCGCTTTATCTGCATCAAAGTTCTCTATCATCTCTGGCGAAACACCAATCACTTCGCTGATTTTTTTCAACAATGCAGGTTCTATTTCTTCCTGTTGTTCTAGTTTGGAAACAGCTTGCTGACTCATATCTAATTCATTGGCCAAGGTTTCCTGTTTTATACCAAAGTAAATACGCATGCGCTGAACGTTTCGCCCAATGTGTCGTTTTGAGGTCTTTTCCATAACTTCTGCCATAAAATCTGTTTTTGTAAAGATAGTAAAGGTCAACTAAAGATACGTAAAAGTCAACTCTGTTTAGTTTTTCACAATAAACAAAAAAGTTAGGTTGCTGTACCTCATGGATACAGCTGCTAACGATACTAACAAGGAAACTTATGCCTTGGCATTTCAGAAAGGAGATGAGGCTGCTTTATCTTATTTCTATAGAGAGTTTTTACCTGCACTTTCGTTATATGCTAACAAATGGGTTGCTGATTTTTCTGCTGCCGAAGAAGTTGCTTCGGGTGCTTTTTTAAAGGCCTGGAAGATGCACGAGAAATTAGATAGCTATAACGCCATTCGTGCATACCTCTACAAAATTGTTTACCACGACAGCGTCGATTACCTGCGCAACGAAAAAATGCGTGATGGGAAGGAAGCTGATGCAGCCTTGCCGGATATTTCATTGAACAGTCCTTACGATCAATTGATACGTACCGAAACCTACCGGCTTGTGCATGCTGCTTTAAAAGAACTCAGCCCCGGCAGCCAGCAAATCATCAGTATGTATTATCTGGAAGGTAAATCGACCGGTGATATTGCAAGAGAGTTAAACCTGCATCCAAGTACGGTTAAAACCCAGAAGCAAAGAGGGTTGGAGTTGTTACGTAAAAAAATATTGCGGCCAATTATACTTACGGGTTATTTGTTGATGAATAGCTACCCGTATTTTTAGCCATTATTGTAATTGCTTTTGCAACTCAGCTTTACTTGGCAAATAGTGTTTGTATTCTTTTGTAAAAATCTGGTTGTTTGTTTTGGGTAAGGTAAATTCAACAACCGTTTTATTTTCTTCTCTGCATAAGATGATGCCTATTGTTGGGTTTTCATCATCTGTTTTCATCATCCTGTCGTAATAGTTTACATACATCTGCATCTGGCCAATATCCTGGTGCGTGAGTTTACCAATCTTCAGATCGATAATAACAAAGCATTTCAGCAGGCGGTTATAGAATACGAGGTCAACAAAAAAACTGTCACCTTCGAACGTAAACCGTCGTTGTCTTCCTTCAAATAAAAAGCCTTTGCCCAGTTCCAGCATGAAATGTTCAAGCTTGTCAATGATAGCTGTTTCAAGTTCTGTTTCGGAATAGCGGTTATCTTCTTTCAGGTTTAAAAATTCCAGAACATAATGGCTTTTTAATGCATCAATTGGCTTTTCAATAACCTGTCCTTTTTTTGCCAGTTGTTTAATGCCTTTTTTATCTCTGCTGAATGCCAGCCGTTCGTAAATGCCGGCGCTATATTGTCTTGCAAATTCCCGTACCGACCAATTGTTTTCAATGGCCTCTATCTGGTAAAAACTCCTTTCTTGTTCGTCGGCGATTTTGAGTAACTGAACATAATGCGACCAGGTTAATTCAAATGACAGTTTGCTGTTACGAGACAGCGTTTCGTAAGGAGAGGTGCCGGAAGTTTTTTCAGAAATCCGAGACGGCGTACCGGATTTTGGTTGGGTTGATTTCCGAGACACTGTATCGGAAATCTTATAGGCGAGATAGAATTTCCTGCAGTTCTCCAGATTGTCTACCGAATACCCTTTTCCAAATTCGGCAGTTAAGTACTGGCTGATTGTTTTTAATGTTTCTTTTGCGTATTCAGCCCGTTGCCGCCCTTTCTGTTCGTATTCAACAATCATTCTGCCAATTTCGAAATTCGTAACCAGCATCGTTGTATTTACATTTCGTACAACCTGTTTTCTTGCCTCATCAATCAGTTTTTTGATACTGTTGATAAGTGCGTTATGCGGTATGAGTTTCGACATTCAACAAATATACTGTTTCAGTAAAATATGCATAATATGTTCAGGCTGCTGTATTATTCTTTTTGAAGTTGTAGTCCAAAACCCCGCATTCTTCGTTGTTAGAAAAAGACTGAGTAACTTAATAGCATGAAAGCAACCTCTTACAGCGACAGGGACCAACCTGCCTATCGCATAGCATACCTTATAGCCGGTTATATACGCAATACGCTAACCAAAACGGAACATACGGAACTGGACGATTGGGTAAATGAAAGTGATCATAACATGCAGTTGTTTGAAGAGCTGACGGATGAAGAAAACATCAAAGCAAATCTTGCCAAGATGGATCTGGTGTTGGTAGATCAACACTGGCAGGAAGTTAATAACAAACTTGCGCAGGCAGAAAACGAATACAGAAAAAAACAAAAACGAACAGTATGGTCAATGGCAGCTGCCATTGTAATCATCATCAGTGGAGCAGTCTTGTTCTTACTATTAGTTAAAAGTAAACCGGAGCAAACCACTGTGATGAATGCGGACTCCCTGCAATTAGTACCGGGTAGTAACAAAGCAACGTTAACGCTTGCAGATGGTTCGGTTGTGGATTTGTCGACAGCAAAGAATGGTGTTATTGACAGTAACCTCGTTTCTCATGCCAACAAGCCGGCTGATGGAGAGTTAGTGTATGAAGCTAAAAACAACGGCCCCGTTTCAGCCCTTCATGCACTCTCCACACCGGTGGGTGGTCAATACAAAGTAGTACTGGCCGATGGCAGTAAGGTTTGGCTCAATGCTTCTACTACGCTGAAATATCCTGCTGCATTTAACGGTAAGGAGCGCAGGGTAGAAGTGAATGGTGAAGCGTATTTTGAAATTGCAAAAAATGAACAGCAGCCGTTTCGGGTTGTGTTGCCCGATAGTTCGGTTGTTACGGTTACAGGTACACAGTTTAATGTAATGTGTTACAGTACCGCTACTCAAAATGAAGTGACGTTGGTAGAAGGACGTGTTGCAGTTGCGCATAAAGGACAAACGCAAAACATGGAGCCCGGTACACAAACTGCAGTTTCTGCCAACGGATTAGTAAAATATACAGGTGTAGATATTGAAGCAATAACAGGATGGAAAAATGGTTTGTTTGTATTTCATGATGCATCTATTGAAACGATCATGACGCAGGTTGAACGATGGTATGGTGCCAAAGTGGTGTACCGGGCAAAAACAAAACAATTACTGAATGCAGAAATATTACGCAGCGAGCCGTTACCAAAGTTGCTTGGCCTGCTGGAGTTAAACGGATACGTTCATTTTAAAATTGAAAATAAAATCATTTATGTATTACCCTGACGATTAACAAAGCAAACGGTTAATGCAAACAAAAAACCGGAAGTGTTACGAGCACCTCCGGCGGAAGTTTGGGTTAACCCTGTTATCAATTGAGGCTGTCAACCGAATTTCAGAAACCCAAACATTACAAAACTATGCAATTAACTATTGCAGGATACTGCTGTAAAAAATTTCTAACCATGAAACTCCTATGCGTGCTGACGATAGCGGCCTGCATACAGGCCTCGGCCGGCAGTTTTGCTCAAACTGTATCAGCTTCGTTTACCAATGCTCCTATTGAAAAGGTGTTTAAAGAAATTACACGCCAAACAGGCTACTCGTTTATTTATCAGCGTAGTCAATTAACAATTACAAACCCTGTTACACTTGCGGTTAAGAACGAACAACTGGAGCAGGTACTGCGCAAATGCTTCGAAAAACAACCGCTTACATTTACCATAGTCGATAATTATATTGTTGTACAAACCAAGCCTGCTGTTGTTACATCTTCTCCATTGCCAACCAACACCGTGCTTACAGTTAGCGGTAAAGTAATGAGCGAAACAGGTGAAGCTTTAGCTGGTGCAACCGTGTTGGCAAAAAAAGCAGGTGTTGCTACTTCAACCAATGATAAAGGGGAGTTTTCGTTAAGCGGTGTATATGAAAATGACCTGCTTGTTTTTACGAGTATAGGCTATGTTAAAAAAGAAGTACCTGTAGGTAAAGGATTATACTATGTGGTAAAGCTTTCTGTTGCTGTAGCTGTATTGGATGAAACCATTGTTATTGCCTATGGCTCTACAACGCAACGTTACAATACCGGCAGTATTTCAAAAGTTAAAGGGGAGGAGATTGCCAAACAACCTGTAGCCAATCCGCTGGCTGCACTGGCCGGCCGTGTGCCGGGTTTGGTTGTAACACAAACCAGTGGTGTACCGGGATCGGCATTTAATGTGGAGATCAGAGGAAGAAGTGCATTGGATGCAGCACTTTCAAGAAACGATCCCTTATTTATTATTGATGGTGTGCCCTTTGAGCCGGGTAATCTTTCCTCGAATCAACTTGTATCAGCAGCGAATAAACCGTTTTCAACCAATGTTGGCGGTATCAGCCCATTTAATACTATCAATCCGCTGGACATTGAAAGTATAGAAGTGTTGAAGGATGCGGATGCAACGGCCATTTACGGAAGCCGTGGTGCGAATGGTGTGATATTGATTACAACAAAAAAAGGAAAATCGGGTAAATCACAATTGAGTGTAAATGTTAATACCGGTTGGAGCAAAGTTGCACGTACGATGCGTATGCTTAACACAACCGAGTATTTACAAATGCGCAGGGAAGCTTTTGCAAATGACGGGTATACGCCACAGGTAACAGTTCCGTTTGCAAATGGGTATGCCCCCGACCTGTTACTACTTGATACAACAATTTATACGGATTTTAAAAAATTACTGATTGGGAATACCGCACAAGCAACCAATGCAGAAGTGAGTTTCTCGGGAGGTTCGGGAAATACCTTTTTCTCAATCGGAGGTGCATATCATAAAGAGACGAATGTGTTTTCCAAAGCATTAACAGATCAACGTGCTTCGGTGCATTTTAACATCAATCATAAATCAGCAGATAAAAAATTTGAAACTAATTTTTCAGGGTTTTACTCCGGCGAAAAAAATCAATTAATACAAAAAGACCTTACACAATTTATTAACCTGCCACCTAATTTTACTTTGTATGATTCGTTGGGGAAGCCCGCTTGGTTACAAAAAGGTATTCCTTTCAATTATATCAATCTTGGTTTGCCGGGTATTCCTTCAGCAGAGTTGTTAAAAAGCTATCTTACAAAAAATGACAATGCACTCGCAAGCCTGCAACTCATTTATCGTTTATCGCAACAACTCACGATCAGGTTAAATGCAGGATTTAATACGTTTACAACAGATGAAGTAGCAACGACGCCAAGGGCTTCCCTCGATCCATCCACAAGCCAGCTTGCTTCATCAAAATTTGGTTACGGTAATTCGCAAAGCTGGAATATTGATCCGCAACTGGAGTATGCAAGTGTATTGGGTAAAGGAAAACTCAATCTGTTATTGGGTGCAACATTACAGGATCGTACAACAAAAAGTTCTTTTGTTAATGCGCAGAATTATACCAGCGATTTATTATTGAACTCGATGGGCGCAGCGGGCATACTAACAGGCACCAATAATTTTTCACAATACAGATATACTGCATTCTTTGGCAGGCTCAATTACAATTTGTTGAGCAGATACATCGTTAATTTTTCTGCAAGAAGGGATGGATCAAGCAGGTTTGGAACAGACAACAGGTTTGCCAATTTTGGAGCAATTGGCGCAGCGTGGATATTTTCAAACGAATCGTTTTTCAAGGAAAAAATTCAGTTTATAAGTTTCGGAAAACTTAGAGCCAGCGCAGGTATTACAGGTAATGATCAGATTGGTAATTACAAGTACCTTGACTTGTGGAACTCAACAACCATTCCATACCAGGGTGTTCCGGGCTTACAACCGGGAAGTTTATTTAATCCTGATTACGAATGGGAAAAAACAAACAAACTGGAAGCTGCACTCGAGTTGGGTTTGTGGAAAGAACGAATCCTGTTTTCAATAGCTGCATATCGCAACCGATCCAGTAACCAATTGATCAATTACCAATTGCCCGACCAGACCGGATTTACCGCTGTTATCAGAAACCTGCCTGCATTAGTACAGAACAGTGGTATTGAGCTTGTGCTTACCAGCAGGAACATTACTGCAAAAAGTTTTACTTGGACCAGCTCCTTTAACATGAGCTTGCCCAAAAATGAACTGCTTTCTTTTCCCGGTTTGAGCAGTTCCAGTTACCGAACACAGTTTAAAGAAGGCCTTTCGCTGAACAGTATTTATAAAGCAAAATTTTTAGGTATTGACCCACAAATAGGGAATTACATGGTTGAAGACTTTAACCGGGATGGGTTGATTCGTTTCCCTGCGGACTATCAGTTTTTGGGTACAACTGACCCTGTATTTTATGGCGGCCTTCAAAATACTTTTGACTATAAACAATTCAGTTTTTCATTCTTTTTTGAATACCGTAAACAAACAGGAAGAAACTTTCTTGCTTATATCGACAGAAATCCACCCGGCATTGCGTTGAATCAACCGGCAATCATTCTTGACCGTTGGCAGAAGCAAGGTGATCACGCATTGGTGCAAAAATTTACAAGCCGTTTTTCCGTTGGTGCTACAGCAACGGGTGCCAATTATTTAGCAAATTCTGACGGGATTTTCAGTGATGCCTCTTTTGTTCGGCTGAAAAATGTAGCCTTGTCTTATTCGTTTTCAGTTGTGTTACTGCGCAAGCTGCACATTGAAACCAGCCGTATTTACATAAACGCCCAGAATTTGTTTCTGATTACAAAGTATAAAGGCTCTGATCCTGAAACGCAGGATATATCGGTACTTCCGCCGTTGAAGACAATTGTTGCGGGTATTCATTTCACATTCTAAATTTTATCCGATGTGTACAAAGCAAATCACTAAACATATATTTTCCGTTCGCTTCATAATTATGCTGCAGCTTATTTGTTTGTTTTCCTGTAAAAAGCTGATAGAAGTAGAACCACCTGTTACACAGTTGGAGACAAAACAGATTTTTCAGAATGATCAGTCTGCTGTTGCTGCCGTATCGGGCATGTACAGGCAAATGTTATTGACGGGTTCAATCATTACAAATGGCGGTATTACCCGTTTTTGCGGTTTATCGGCTGATGAGTTAATGAATACTACAAGCCCCGATGCTGATGATGAATTTCGTAACAATGCCATTCAGGTTCGAAATGGAAGTGTTTCCGGCTCCTTATGGCAAATGGCTTACAAAAACATCTACCATGCAAATGCAGTTCTTGAAGGGTTGGAAAATGCAGGTATCACACAATCTTTAAAAAAGCAATTACAGGGGGAAGCATTGGTAGTCCGGTCACTTAATTACTTTTATCTTATTCAACTGTTTGGCGATGTTCCGTTAGTGCTTACCACTGATTACCGCTTAAATCAATCAATCTCCCGTACCAGGATTTCAGATATCTATGTGCAGCTAACAACAGATTTGCTGAGGGCAAAAAGTTTATTGGTAACTACTTACCCCAGTGCCGGAAGGGTAAGACCCAATAAATTTACTGCCGCTGCATTATTGGCCAGAGTATATCTGTATCAGAAAGACTGGATAAACGCCGAAAAGCAGGCATCAGAAATCATCAATTCGGGAGTTTATGTACTGCCTGCTGAACTCAACAATTGTTTTCTTTCTGGTTCAACTGAAACCATCTGGTCGTTAATACAGGACAGAAGTAATACCTCAGAGGGCCAGTTGTTTATTCCGGCATTTTCATTCCTGAAGCCCCCGTTTATTCTAACAGATACCTTGTTTCGTTCCTTTGAAATGAATGATTTACGAAAAAGCAAGTGGCTGGCATCTACAACAATTAATGGGTTGCCGGTTTACTACCCATTGAAGTATAAAAAAGGTGCTGATTTTTCCAGTACACCTCCGGCTCCAACAGAGTATTATGTTGTTTTTCGCCTCGCAGAACAGTATTTGATACGTGCAGAAGCAAACGTAAACTTGGGAAACAATGCAGCTTGTCAGGCAGATATTAATGTTATCCGACAACGAGCAGGTTTGCCCGTTACAATGGCAACCAGTAAAAATGAATTGCTGCTTGCAGTTGAAAAGGAGCGACAGTTGGAACTGTTTGCAGAATGGGGCCACCGCTGGCTGGATCTAAAAAGAACCGACAGAGCAAATCATGTATTATCAGGTATCAAAACAACAAACTGGCAAGCCACAGATACACTTTTCCCAATTCCATTTGACCAGATAATGCTGAATTCATCCTTAACCCAAAATGCCGGGTATTAGTTTAAAATAATCCTTACATAAAACTGCTGAAATTACATGAAGCGTTTAGTCATACTAATGCTCTGGGTTGCTATTGGTATAACCCGGGCAAATACACAACAATTGCATCCCGGAGATCGATTGCCTGATCTTGTTTTTAGGAATGTACTGAATTATCAGGTTGATTCATTAAGACTGACTGATTTTAAAGAAAAGCTCTTGATCATCGATTTTTGGAATACAAGATGCGTAGCCTGTTTTAAAGCATTTCCAAAACTAGACTCGTTAAAAAAATATTTCGGTGATCGAATTGAAATATTGCTTGTGAATAATGAGAGCAAAGTATTTACACAGGACTTTTTTAACAAACGACCATTACTTTATAAGCCCGGAGTTCCGATGATTACCGATGCAAAGAAACTTTCGGATTTGTTTCCGGTAGATGGATATCCTTACACAGTTTGGGTTCAAAATGGGATAGTGAAAAGTTATTCTGGCGTACATGCAGTAACGAAAGAAACAGTGCAGGAGTTTATAGCAGGTCGTATACTTGGTTTTCGTGATCCGACGCTTATACGGTTTGCATCTTCGGTTGATTACAGTAAGCATGATTATTTTTCGTCGATTGCACGTTGTTCAGATTCGATAAATATAGGAAGTACGGAGGCTGTGAAAGTAAAAATGGGCAAAGCTGTTTCCATTGCAAGTAACTGTTATTCGATTGCAAATTTATATCGAAAAGCATATAATGAAAATGGAAAATATAGGTTTAACTATCACTACAATTTTTTATTAAACGTACGTGAACTGTTTAAATATGAGTACCCTTCAAATAAAGACTCACTGGATCAGTGGCTGCAAAGTTATGCGTACAGTTATGAACTAATGTTGCCTGTTGCCAAAAGCGAACATGCCTATCGAATAATGCAGGAGGATCTTGGCAGGTACTTTAATTTGAAGGCAGAAGTACAATTCAAACTAACTGAGAGCCTTGTTTTACGCAGACGAAATCCATCTGATTTCAAACGGCAGGAGATAAGTAATATGGCTTCAGATTCAATTATAAGCTTTCGGCAAATAACGTTTGATCAATTTGTCCGTGAACTTAGCGTTCGTATTGAAAAATCTTATCCGTTTTTTGTTGAAGCCGTACCACTAGAAAGTGTATCCTGCAACATTCGCTACAAATCATTATTTCCATTAAATATTCCAAATCTGCAACAGGATATTTATGCTGCAGGTTTTTATTTAGCAAAAGAAAGAAGAATTATTCCTGTACTAATTGTGAGTGATAAATAATTAAACAGGCAACCATACTGAAATGGTTGCCTGTTGCTTTACATTAGTTTTTAAGGGTTTGAACATCGCCACTTTGTGCAGTTGGCAATGATGGCTGTGTAATAAAGCCACGTAAACAATGATTGGTAGATCCGGTACAGCCATCATTTGCATTGGCATAACCAAGTGTTACCTGTCCACCAAATTGTACAGATGCACCTGCCGGAATAACGCCGTTTTCATCTACCATATAAAAATAATAGATGTCATCAGCCGGCTTTTTCTCTTCTTTTGTAAATGAACTGAAGGTGATTGCTGCTATAACAGCAATGATTCCTAAGAGATACTTTTTCATTTGTTTTCTGTTTTTGTTGAGAAATTGCTGCCTACTTTTTTATACAGGTATTCGGCTGTTCCTGTTTATTGCAATAAAACGTTTATCCTTTTTTGAAAGCAACCATGCAGGTATACTCATCAGTAGCAAAGCAAAATTTAATAGCAGATGTTGTGACCAATTCAAATCTTTGAGTATTCCTCCACAGGAACAGGGAAGTTTTGGCGTAAACAAAATCATATATCCAATATATGCTGTAAACAATGCCATTAACATGGTTGACAGGAATAAGCCCAAAGTCCTAGTATGTGGCAACAATAACAGTAACGAAACAAGCAATTCAAAAACCGGTAAAATCAAGGATAGATAAGACGCAGTAAATGATAAAAGAGGTGATTTTGACAGTACTGCCCGGAATTCTTGAATTGTATATAGTTTATTGATTCCTGTATAGACAAAAAGAAAAATAAACAGGGCGATAACGAATTCAACGTATAGTGTTCTGCCGGTGCTTTTTTTCATACTGCTGTTTTTCACTGTACTGTAAAGATCAAAATTTGATTTTTGATTTTTTGGTCAAATAGATTTGCAGCGTTGTATAAAAGTATTGTGAACAGGATTAAGATCTGCGCAATGATCCCGGTGTATAACCAAATTTTTTTCGGAAGGCGGTGATGAAGTTTGTTGTTAAAGGGTAGCCAACAAGTGCTGCAATTTCTTTAATTGGTTTATCGCTGTTTAAAAGAAGATGATGAGCAAAATGCATTTTTTGATCGGTGATAAATTCAAAAAGACTGCTGTGGAAAAGCTGGCGAAAACCTGTTTTTAGCTTGAATTCATTTATTGCAACTTTTTTCGCAAGCGATTTAATTGTTGGTGGTTTTTGATCGATTGAGTTTTCAAGAATAGATTTTACTGTATGAATTTTGCCAACTTCGAAGGATGTATAATTATACTGTTTGTTTGTTTTACGATAAGTTAGTTCAAGTAATTGATAAAGGACTTCTCTGACTTTTAAATCAAAATAGTAATGTTTTGATTGCTCGCTATAAGGGCATTCAATCAACTCGTTTGTTGCTTTTTTAAGCGAAGGAATTGTCCAGATTGACGGATTAATCTGAAATGTTGCAGTGTTATTTTTTATGACTTTCTTAAAATCAGGGAAATAAGGAACAAGTTCTTCAAGAAGTTCCGGCGAATAATAAATTCCCAGAAATTTCAATTCATCAGTACTGTCGAATGTTATGCTGCAGTTTGTTGGTTTCGTGTAGTAGGCTGAATGATATCCTGGACGAATATGTAGTTTGCCGATACTGTCGATGTTTTTCCTTACACCGTTCTGCAGCATGAAATTAACGTAGAGTCCTTCTTTTTGTAACCAATTGCTGGCTTTAAATTTCGCAAATACATTCCCAATTACAAGACGGATAGAATAATAATCTCTGATTAGTTCCTGAACAAAAATTTCAAGCTGACCTGTGCTTAACCGGTAATGATCTGCACCAGTTAATACTGGCCCGGAGTAACCTCTGGGAATTCCAGGTATACCGTTCAAAGAAGCTAAATCCTCGAAAGTTTGGTTGTTTTTCACAAAAGTGTTTTCTTGTCTTTTAAAAATACAACGCTTAACCTGATTTTGAAAGTAGGTAATTGAAAAAAAGTGGTTTTTAAGCCTGTTCCTTTCCTTGAAATTACCGAATTCAAAATATTTCACTTACGCTGCAAAGCAAATTGGAGCAGTATTGATTTATACTTTTTCATGATAATTCAAATTGAATCAATTCGTAAAGCACGAACCGGTAATATTTATGATAAATAAAGGGAGCTATTGTTAAACATTCTTAAGATGGATTTTTTAGTGAAAACAAAAAAAATCACTTTGCGAATATGGTGTAGAGCCACAAAAATTTCTTGAATATTTAATTTTAATTCTCAAAATTATATATACCTGCAATGATCTATCACATCAATGCTTTTGATTGGAAATTCGATTTGTACTGAAATGGGACTTTTGATCATAAAGGGAATCAGTATAGTTTAAAAAACATATTGTTTCTAAATTAAGTTTTGAATTTAAATACCATATTTTTTACGAGGCAGCAAAGCTGATAGCAGAAAGGAAAGGATATTGCCATGGTTTTTATATAGGTTATTAACGGGAAATTCAAAATTTGAAATTTGAATTAATTTATTATTGCTTTATGACAGGTGTTTTTTATAGGTTAGAAACGGTCTGCTTTTTCTTAAGAAAGACCTTTTTTTTGCATGAAAAAACCGGTCATTACGTGATTAAAGAAAATGAGGGTTAAGTATTTGCATTGCCAATTCTATTTTGCATATTGAGAAAAAACTAATTTATGAGATTACCCATCTGCACATTTATGCTTTTTTTCTCCTTTGTTACTTCCTATGCACAAACTAATATTCCGTTGGAGGAAGCGGTTAAGCATGTTGCTGATAGTGTGACCGTTTGTGGTAAAGTGAGCGGCGCACGCTTTTTAGAAACTGCTAAGAATACACCTACGTTTCTCAACCTGGGCCCTGCATTTCCTAACAATGCTTTAACCATTGTTATTTGGAGTGATGTACGGAAGCAATTTGAAACAGCGCCGGAAGTGTTATTTAAGGATAAGGAAGTGTGTGTGACGGGCAGGATTGAGCTGTATAAAGACAAGCCGCAGATTGTGTTGAGAAGGAGGGAAGATCTAAAAGTAAAATAAATTTGAACCAATAAAAGTAGAGTAATGAAGCTTATTGTTAAGGAACCATATATGTCCTTAAATCCATTTGAAAGTGATGATTTGAGTGATTTGGTAATTGTTACAGGAATTAATGGAAGTGGAAAAACACAATTGTTGAATATTCTTTCAGGCTATCGAAATGGGAAACCTCTTGAAAAGAAAATTGAGTTTGAATTTGATCCTCCGAAAATAAGAATACAATTTGAAGGCCTTGCAGTAGAAAATTCAAGGCAATTTAGCTATGAACACTGGCGAACCATTATACGGCAATGTTACGATTCCTTTAACCAACTGACTTTAGAAGAACGAAACTATCTGGATTTTGTTTTAGCTACAGATTTCTGGAATAAACCCGGAAGCCAAGAGCCTGAGAGTATTATGAGATATAATGAATTATTAGTATCATGGGGAAAGAATGCACGACAGAGAATTGCTCCACCCATATTGCAAAACTTACAGCGTTTAGAGCATGTTGTTAAACAAAGAGTAGCAACAAATCTGAATATTAAAAGCATGCAACTGGCAAGACTGATTTGCCGGGACACGGGAAAAAATATTGATGACTTAAAGGAAGTTGATTTCTATAATTGTTCTGCTGTTGACCAGCTTGTTGATGAAAGTGATCTTTTTTCGTCTCAATTTGAACTTGTATTTTATAACTATGCTTTAAGGCGGGATCGGAACCGAAAAAAATACTTTTTTCAACAGGTAAACGGAGAGAGGAACAATGCTGTTTCTGATAGCGAATTTGAAAAAAATAATAAAGCGCCCTGGGATGTATTTAATGAGGCAATGGAAGAGCACAATATTGATTTTTATTTCAAGGGAGTAAGTAAAGAAGACTTTTCAACAGATGTGCCGATTCCATTTTATCTCTTCAAAAAATCGACTGATTTGCCAATATTGTTTGCTGATTTATCTGATGGAGAAAAAATGATTATTGGTTTGGTTTTGAAATTGTTTACAAGTACGCATTATGGTGAAAGTTTAAGGTTTCCGGAAATGATTCTGTTAGATGAACCAGACGCCCATTTACATCCGGAAATGTCGAAACTTTTGTTGGATGTTTTGGCTAATACTTTTGTTGGAAAGTTGGGTGTAAAAGTTATCATTACCACACACTCTCCATCAACCGTGGCCCTTGCGCCGGAAGAAAGTATATATCGTTTAAATAATGGCGATAAATCTTCATTAACAAAAACCACCAAGGATGAGGCGCTGCAGTTACTTACAGGGTTTATTCCAACCCTAAGTATCGATTACAAGAACCATCGCCAGGTTTTTGTTGAAAGCCCTACAGATGTATTTTATTACCAGCTATTGCATGATAAATATCAGCAGGAAAAGAGGTTGAATAGTAAGTTGTATTTTATTTCAAATGGATACGGCAAAGGTAATTGCGACCAGGTTTATACTATTGTTGAAAAGATCCGGGAATCGGGCAATACAACAGCATACGGAATAGTTGATTGGGATACAAAGAACTTATCGAATGCGTATGTGCATGTACACGGATGGGCGGAAAGATACAGTGTGGAGAATTTTATTCTAGACCCGGTTTATCTTATTTGTTTATTGGTTGAACTTAACAATGCACATAAAATTTGTCAATTGATCGGTATTTCTGAAAATGACAATCAGTATCTCTTAGGGAATGAACCTGATAAAAGGTTGCAGGAAATTGTAGCCGTATTTTTTCATGAACTGGAGAAAAAATTTCCTACTTGTAAATATGATGGTGATATGCAAGTAGTCGAATATCTGAATGGCAGACAAATAATGTTACCAAAATGGTTTTTATCGATGAATGGGCATGAGATTGTGGGAAAAGTAAAGCTTGTATTTACGGCTCTTAATAAGTATTCTTCTGAGGGGCAACTTCAGATTGATCTTATACGTATTATGGGTAAGTGTTTTCCATTTGTACCCAAGACAACTATACGGCTAATCGAAGATATTACCAGTTGACGATATTATATTAGCCGAGGGGAAAATCTACTAAAGTATAAAATGAGATCTTGCATGAGCCTTGTTATTTGCTAGTCTGTTGAAGAATTAACATTATTCAAAAAATAGAGAGCATTTGTGAAATGAATACATTTTTATTAATAGCAGGATTACTTGTCGCAGCCGTTATATTCTTTGCCGTTTACCGGCTGATAACTGTGAAGCGCCAAGGCAGGAAGCTGAATGCTGAGCGCTTTGAACGGGTAAAAGCGCTTTACGACAAACTTGAAAGCGGACAACCGCTGACCGGACCGGATGTGTTGCCCTTTGCGGAGAATGTGTTAACCAGGGAACTGACTTACCAGCTTTTAAGCGACTATAAGCGAACTGATCTTTTTCCGGAACAATATTATACGATTGTGCAAGCAGCGGAAAGTAACCTTGCCAACTGGCTGGAGTTTCCGACAGAGCTGGATGCCTGCCCCGATGAAATGAAGCATGTGCAACGGGTAAGTATTGATTTTGACGGGCAGCATAATTTTGTGCATTACGAAGTATTTCGATGCCGGGTAAATGAACCCCATTGGGCAGCGAAGGACGGTTGGTTTTTGGGTGTTGTTGGACCTTATTTTGATGACAGTAAACCGTACGACTTTCCGCACGCCACGTTTAGCAGGATCAGCAGCAAGGCTGACCAGATAACAGCAGAAGAGGAAGCGATGTGGGTGCATCAAAACATTTCTATGCGAAGGTGAGGGGGGAGACTCTTTTACAATCGTAACAAACGGGCTTGCCTGTTTTACAAATAAAGTTGCTGCAAAGATTTACTGTAACCATGCAATCTTGAATACCTTTTGCACAACGGAAGTTGGCTGATTTTTATTTTGTATTTGTGCAGAAGCTTGCTGCACAAATGCGCTGCTGTGTTCGTTGCTGCTGACTGAACCTGCTTTTATAGCAGGAGCTTTGCACGCAGATTCCTGCTTATTGTTGGTTGACTTTTATGAACTGTTTATTGACATCTTTTTGTTTTTTATTGTAACTGCTTGCAGTTTGATTTTTTTTAGTTTAGTTTTAAACCTGGTGTTTTTCATAGGTTAGCAACGGTCTTCTTTTTTTAAGGAAGACCTTTTTTTATAAAGAAGTTGCGCTAATACAAATGCTAATGATAACTAAAATCTATAACTGAAATGACGAGTAAAATTGCCCTTTTGGGACTACTGGTAATACTGCTTTCTCACTGTACTACGACAAAGCAAAACACAAAAAAAACAGCAATCAACGTTTTTAATAGAGATGTAGAACAAGTGAAAGAAGAGGATAAATTCGTATACAGACTTAGCGAAAAAGAAGGGGCAGGAATAGTTTGGTTTACTACTATTGAATTCGAAGAAGGGACAATTGAGTTTGATGTAAAAGGAAGAGATGTTTTACAAAAGAGTTTTGTTGGAATTGCTTTTCATGGCATAAATGACTCAACGTATGAAACTGTTTATTTTCGACCGTTTAATTTTCAATCGACTGACCCGATAAGGCATATTCATGCTGTTCAATATGCTTTTGAACCCGGTTATAATTTTGAAAAACTACGTAAAACCCGAAAAGACGAGTTTGAATCAGCAATTTTACCAGCGAACACGATCCCTACAGATTGGTTTCATGTAAAAGTAGAGGTGATTGGTAATAGGATTAGAGTGTTTGTGAATGGACATAGCGAACCAGCCTTAAACGTTATGACACTTAATCCAAATCCAAAGGGGAGAAAACTGGGGTATTGGGTAGGCAATAACTCAAATGGTGATTTTGCCAATTTAAAGATATTGAACAGAAATTAATGGCAGGCACCACTATCGTATTAACAACAGTTGGACTGATAGTTGTAAACGCAACATTTGTAATTCTATTGGTTATTGGTGCAAAAGTTTGGTGGTTGTTTTTCAACGGGGCCGCCAAACGTTTAATTATAAACCACAGCCTTTTATTTGAAGCCGCTCCCGTTACGGATGTAGTGTAAAATGTGTTACAATATACTTTAGCGATGAAACCTTTTGTTAGCACTTTACTGTGTGCCAGTACGTTTTACTGCACAGGATGAATTCTTGAAATTGCGGGATTATTCGATTATCTCGCAATTTTTATTTTAGGAACGTAGTTGCTTGCTACCGATACAGGGCTTAAAAAAGGCAAAAGCATCAAAACTGATTTACTCGTCGCCTTTACCAACATGGTCATTGATTTTTCCTTCGGGTAATGAGGGCCAGGATTTGTTCTGGCGGCTATAGGCAGGAGATACCATGCAATAAGGGAGGATGCTGTTTTGTGAAGGATCGGAAGGGAGATAAATGAGGTAAAACTTTTTATTGATGGCTTCGAGGAATTTTTTATCGCCGGATGCTTTGATGCCTGCAATGTATCGGGATTTGCATCCAGGGAATTCTATACTGCAGGAATGCGCATTGTTGTCTTTGAACGCAAACGGATAAAGTAGAGGACTTTGTTTTTCCATCCGATGATCCTGCGGTGTTCATAATTGTCTTCTGTTACAATGAGGCCAAGGTTCTGTTTGATTTTAAACCAGGTTGATTTGGATCGAAAATATTTTCGGAACGGGCATTGTACATATTGTTGCCATATTTGAAGAAGACGCCAGGATTCTTCAGCTGTTCGGGTATACATGCATCGTACTGAAACCTGTTTACATCATGTCTGCATACGTGGAAGTGCAGATCTGTTTTGACAGGATCATGGTAATAGCAATAAGGGAACTGTTTTTGACTGATGGATCATTGCTGTCTTTGGATATAGTTCGTAGAAAACGAATTTCATGAATGGGGGCATTCGTATCGGGTAGGACTGATGATTGAATTTTTTAGTTTCAATTTTTACAAGCTGGGAAAGAATGTTTTCGCATACGCACTTGTTTTATGGTTAACAACGAAAGTGTAAATAGCAGGTGAAATGAATCTTTTTCGTTAGCGATAGCCATTAAAACAAAATTACTGCCATTTATACCTTTGTTTTCTGGTTGCAATTTGACTGATAATGGCGACCGGGAATTTGTTTACGTCCACGAAAGCGGTTTCCTGGTATACAGAAGAACTTTGGATCTGCACATACTCATCATTTTGCCGCATACAAACTGAACGTATTAGTTGAATTTTATGCGGTGGTTTTTGTTATGCGGTTTTGTGATGAACGCTTTATTAGAGAATCTGCAGCGCTTAGTCAGTAAGTTACATTCGGCAGAAGAAACGGAAACAGTTACCGAATAACAAACAGGAATTGCCTGCATGGCTGAAGTATACCAATTAAAATAAACGTATGAAATCAAAATTATTTTATGCAGTAAGCATAATGAACGTGGTCATGTTCAGTTTTTACTTTCTTTCATTCAGAGAAAAGCAGGACAATGATTTGGTTGATAAGATTCTGAAAGTCCGCGGTTTGGTGGTTGTTGATTCTTTGGGAATTGAACGGGTCATTATCGGATCGCCGCTTCCTACAGCTCAAAGCAGTTTTGGGAACAGAATTTATCCCAGGGAAAAAGGCGCTGCTGTATCGGGGGTAATGCTCTACGATGCCGAAGGCCAGGAGCGGGGTGGTTATGTTACAGACGATGATTACGGGAATGTTTTTCTGACACTTGATTCAAAGACGAGCCAGAGCTTTCTTGCGATTGCTGAACCAAACGGTTCTACGGCACTGCAGTTGTGGGACAGAAAGGGGATTAATAAGATTTCTCTTGAAACGACTGATGGCCAGGCAGACATTGTCTTAAAACGTAATAACAAGACTGTAAAACTGTATCAAGATGAAAAGTAAAAGCGTGATACTGACAGGCTTTTTTCTCCTGTATATATCTTTTGTTGTGCGGGCACAAACCAATGATCTGTTCATTGGTAAATTAACGGCCATTAACCCTGCTTCTTATACCGACGTTGTATTTATGGGTGCAAAGGATACTGTTTTGGTTTCTACATTCAGCGGCAGGATTGCGATGCGTGTAAACGGGTTGGGTTCCGAAAAAGTAATAGCCGTATTGAATGATGAAATTTATTCGCTCGCCTACAATCCGGTACGGAAGGAAATTGCAGCAGGCACGCTTGAGAGCGGGATCATAGTGATTGATCAAAAAACAGGTAAACGGCTGAAAGCATTACGGCTTAAAACTACATGGAGTGTCAGTTTATTGTATGCCGATGATTTTGCGTATTTATTTACTCAGGATCAAAAAGGCAACAGGTATATCTGGGATGTACATAGGAATTACCGGGAACTGCCTGTTTCTTCAAAGATGCCCCCGGGGAGAATGGTTAAACTGGATAAAGACGGGTTATTGACCATTGTGAGTACAAGAAAAATAATCATCTGGGATATCCGCAATGACAGCACTGTCAAAGAAACCGATGTTGTCCTATCCCGCTTTGGTGATATGGATCAGGAAGGGAATTTTTTGTCTGTTGACTTTAATACATGCACCAAGTATAACAGTATAACCGGCAAAAATGAGTTTACGTTAATGCATCCCGATTGGCTGAGGGATTTAAAGGATTACCCCGACTATGAAGATATGGTACGTAGCGCTCCGGAGGATTTTACGAAAGACGGCCTGTTGATAATGAAAGACTACAACCTGCAATTAACGATGGTACGGTTTGCAAGAGATAAAATTTTTACAGCCAGTATTGACAGATCGATCAGGGTTTGGGATAAAAAAAGCGGCACCCTTATGCGTTCGTTAACGGGGCATATGGCTACGGTTAATAAAATTAAAGTTAATGCAGCTGAAACACAACTGGTGTCAATCGACTTAAAAGGTGGAATAAAATTCTGGAACGTATAAGAGAAGATTGAGCGGATGTTTTTGGTGCCTGATATTTTTCAGGAAAGAGAACCCGGCGCTGGTCAAACTATACAGGCAGTATCGGCAACAGGGTTTTTAAATTCTGGCAGTTTCCCTTGATGTGAATGAGCAGCAATGGCGTAGTGCGATTGAGAGGGATTCTTTGACGTGGGCAAATGTTAGTGATTTAAAAGTTGCTGATAACCTGCCGGCTCTAATGTACGGAGTGTATAGTATACCGGATAATTTTCTGATAGACCCGGACGGAAAAATTATTGCGAAAAATTTGAGCGGCGCTTTACTGGAAAAAAACTAAAAGCGTTGTTTGGTAAAGGTCAATGACCGGTGAGATGAGAAAAGAATTGGAACAGCCATATTGGTGCAAAGAGTTAGCGGATAGCTGATACTGAAGGAAAAATACATTGGCATGCGAGACAGAAAAATAACGGGCAGGTAACAAAAAGTAAAAGCAGAAACATGTTGTTGGTGCGTATGATCAAAACGCAACAGGCAGCTGGGAAGACCAGGCTGAATGCGGCGCTGAGACTTAACTCTTGACTGGAAGCAAACTGTAACCGTTAGTGCTGGTTTGCAACTATCTGTAAGGCTGCAGTTCTTCTATTGCGCATCATTGCTGATGCGCAACGCTGTTTTACTATTTGCTGGATGCTGAAAACCCTTGAGGCTCCCCGGGGTTTCTCATTGATAGACAAGTGCTGGAAAGATCCGGAGTCATGCCGTAGCAACCATGAACTCCTGCTGCATGCAATTTCAATGGGCTGCCGGATTACGGGAAATGAAGCCGTTTATTTAATGGTTTAAATCTGCATCAGGAATTTTCGTGTTGCATGTTCTTTTCTTTCTGCCGGCATTTGATCTTATTCATTGCTGTTTTCTGGTGGAAGGAAATAGCTTGTTCAGAAGTAGAGCATCCCTTTTACTCGCTTTTTAACCTAAGTTAATTATTCATTCATCTTACAACGTCACTTTTGCGCATTCCTTTTTTACAAAAGGATTATTGGTAATAAATGACTACTCAAACAAGAAGCACCAAAGCGGTAAATAAATTTTCTCGTATTCTCTTATTGGCTTTCATTTTCATTACTCATAGTCCTCTAAAAGTAGCTAAACAAGTATTATTATGAACATTCGAAAAACAGTGAAAGCCCTGTTCTTGCTTTCCTTTTTCTGCTCAGCGGGTAATGCAATTGCGCAGAAAAACTACACTATCAGTGGCAGTATTAAGAGTAAAAATAATGGCGAGTCTATTATTGGAGCCAGTATCAAAGTGTTAAACAGCAACTATGGCACCACATCAAATGAATATGGCTTTTACAGCATTTCATTGCTGCCTGCAACCTACCGGATTGTATACAGTGCAATTGGAAAATCACCCGATACGATCAGTATCAATTTGGTCAGTAATACCGAAAAGAATATAAGCCTTGCCGATGCTAATTACGAGTTGACAGGGATCACCATTACCGGCAACCGGTCTTCCGGACGGTCCGTTACCGGTTCGCAAATGGGTATTGAACGATTGTCGGTTCAGGAAACAAAAAATATTCCGGTGATTTTCGGTGAAAAAGATCTTTTAAAAACGATTCAATTACTTCCGGGTATAAAAACTGCAGGCGATGGAAGCAGCGGTATTTTTGTACGAGGCGGAAGTACCGATCAGAATCAGATCATTTTAGACGAAGCCAATATTTATAATGCAGCACATTTGTTTGGATTCTTTTCTACGTTTAACAGTGATGCCGTAAAAGATATAGCAGTATACAAGGGAGGAATGCCGGCGCAGTACGGTGGACGATTAAGCAGTGTACTTGATATACGAATGAATGAGGGTAATAATCAGCATACCGCTGTTAGTGGCAGTTTGGGACTTATTAGTGCAAAGCTGAACATTGAAGGGCCGATTCAAAAAAATAAATCTTCTTTTCTTATTACCGGCAGACGGACTTATGCAGATGTGTTTCTGAAGATGGACGAGAAATACAAGGGTAATCAATTGTATTTCTACGATCTCAATGCAAAGCTGAACTATGAACTGGGTAAAAAAGATAAGCTTTATTTAAGTGGATATTTTGGCAAGGATATTTTAGGGTTCAATAATCAGTTTAAAACCAACTGGGGAAACGGAACCGGAACGCTGCGTTGGAATCATATTTTTAATAGCCGTTTGTTTTTAAATACCTCCTTAATATTCAGTAATTACAACTATGAGTTCAAGGTTAGAAATGGTACCAACGATATCAGGATCTTCTCACAGATAAGAGACTGGAATCTAAAACAGGATTACCAGTATAGCATCAATAATAAAAACAACCTGCGATTCGGATGGTCTGGTATCTATCACATTATTCGTCCGGGAGAAATTACTGCCAATGCTACTTCCAGTATCAGCAATAAAGTGCAGGATAAGCGATTTTCCTATGAAAATGCCGTTTATGCAAGCAATGTGTTTAAACCCACTAAAAATTTAACTGTTACACTTGGTGCAAGGCTTAGTGGGTTCAATGTCATGGGTGGGGGAAGTTTCTTTAACATCGACGAAAACGGTACAATTAAAGACACAATCAAATATGAAAGAGGTGAGGTTGTAAAATCGTACTATAACCTGGAGCCAAGAATTGCTGTTGGCTTTATGCTGAATGCGGCTTCGTCCATCAAAGCTTCATTTACACGCAATGCCCAATACATGCATCAGATAACCAATTCAAATGGTTCCAGTCCGTTGGATAAATGGGCGAGTACAAGTAATATCATTAAACCCCAGATCAGTAACCAGTTTAGTGTAGGTTATTACGCAAACGTTTTGATGAATAATTATGAATTTACGGCTGAGGCTTATTACAAGGAAATGGAGAATGTGCTGGATTACCGAAATGGTGCAGACTTATTTTTAAATGAAACAGTAGAAGCGCAATTGCTTTTTGGAACAGGCAGGGCCTATGGCTTAGAGTTGATGCTAAAGAAAAAAACAGGCATCATCACAGGATGGATCAGTTACACGTTAAGCAAATCAGAAAGAAAAATCAACGGTATCAATAATAATAAATGGTACAACGCAACGCAGGATCGTACACATGACCTGTCCATTGTAGGAATTTACCAGTTGAGTAAGAAATGGACGCTTAGTGGAAACTTTGTTTTTTATACCGGCAATGCGGTCACTCTTCCGACGGGTAAATACCAGGTGAATGGGCAAACGGCTTATTATTACGACAGCAGAAATGCTGACCGGATGCCGAACTATCATCGTTTGGATCTTGGCGCCACGATGCAATTAAAGAAAACAAAAAAATGGACGAAAGAATTGGTTTTTAGCTTATACAATGTTTACGGGCGGGAAAATGCTTACACGATCAATTTCAAGGACAATAAAGAGAACCCCAATGTCATCGAAATAACACAAACCAGTTTATTCCGATGGGTGCCATCTGTATCATACAATTTTAAATTTTAATCAAATTATACATACCAAGCAAATGGAAAAAAAATATTTAATCATCGCTGTAAGCGTACTGTTATTCAGTATGACAGGTTGCGAAAAAGTAATTGATCTGGAGTTAAAGCATGCAGCTCCGGTTATTGTGGTTGATGGACAGGTGACCAATGATTTAACAGCAGGAAGTGTGGTGAAATTATCTTATACCAATAAAGTGAAATCCGATAACAGCATCGTGCCATTAACCGGCGCAAATGTTACCATCCAGGAAGATAATGGAGCTGTTTATTCTTTACCGGAAGTATCAACCGGTGTTTATCAAAACAAGGGTCTTGTTGGTAGTACAAACAAAACGTACAATCTGCGGGTTGTAACAACAGATGGACTTACCATTACTTCCAGTTCTAAGATGCCGGTAATGGTCAACTTTGATTCGTTGGTTGTGGAAGATTTTCCCTCCTTTGGAAAAGTGATCAAGGTTGTTACTCCGTATTTCAACGATCCGGTTGGAACAGGAAATAACTATACGTTTTTCATGTATAAGAATGGCCGGTTGATTAAGGATGCCTTTGCATTTGATGATGTTTTTATTGAAGGAAGAAAAAGTACATTTCCGTTGATTTATTCAAGAGAAGCGGATGAATTTAAGAAAGGAGATGTGATTGATGTTGTAATGAATTGTGTTGACAATGCTAATTATAAATATTGGTTTAGTTTTTCGCAATCTTCAACCGGCAGACCATTTGCTGTTCCGGATAATCCGGTGAGTAATATTAAAGGAAAGGCAATCGGTATTTTCAGTGCGCATACCTATCAAAAGCGAACCGTCACAGTACAATAAATAATGCTTCGTTTAGTGAGTGTTAAATACGGGTTCGGGTGCAACGGTGATTTGTAATGGATTGTCAGAATAAAAAAAAATGATATGAAAAAAATAATTTCGGTTTTTGCAATGCTCTTTCTTTTGACCTTACTAAGTGCCTGTAAAATGGAACACATGGATATGGGTTGCGGGGACCCAGCTTGCAGCATGCCTTCGGATGTTATTACAACAAAAAGTTCAAAAGTATTTGATCAGGCTGTACTCAAAAAACTATCTGATGCGGTTTACCTTGCTTCTCAATCTTCATCCTGCCAACGGGGTGATCAATGGGGAATTGCCGGTATCGGTGCAAAACCTTGTGGTGGGCCGGCGGGTTATATCGCTTACAAAAAAGAGAATGCAGAGTGTTTTCTGAAAGTGCTCGACTGTTATAATAAGCAGGCACAGGAATATAATCGGAAGTATGCCATTGGTTCAGATTGTATGGTAGAACCAGCGCCCAAGTCTGTTGTTTGTGAAGAAGGCAAACCGGTATTGGTTTATTAGGCCCCGACGATTTACTTGTGTTGAATGGACAAAGCATATTCATGCATTAACTGCAGAGCTGCTTACGGTTGCTTACAGACTTTTTGTTATTGTTGAAAGCTAACACTGTACTACACGGCTATCAACGGATTGGATAGAGCAGTCAACTGTTTATTTATGCGCAATCACTTCTGGTTATTCAGTACTTGATCTGTTCACGATAGAAATACAGTACTGTCTCCGGTGCGTTCTGCCCGCTGCTTATTTTCTTAACTTAAGTGAATGAGTAGTTCCGGCTGTGCCGTTTAATTTTAGGATTCATTATTCAGGGTTTTGATGATACAAACATTGTGACAACCTTCCGGGCATTGAATGTTGTCGATGAATGATACAGATGTGGAAAGCCGGTAAGCTCCGGCATAAAACATGTTGTCAACGGTGAAACAGCGTAGAACCCTTTTCTGCTGGCTCCTCTATATTCTGTGAAAGGAGCAATATTTTTTGCTGTCCTTATTTGTCTGCAGTGCAAGACGATCTGCGAGAAAATGTAAAAGGGTGCATGGACGGCAGCAAAGATTAATTGTACGCAGCTGATAGGGTATATAAACTTTTTTAAGACAGGTATTAATGATGAGGTAATGCGGAATGAATAACGATAAAATGATCAGTTGACTTTTTTGTTATTATCTGCAGAATGAATAACCGGTTTCCACCGATTTTCATTTGTTCTTTTTTGCATGTTCAGATGTAAAAGAGGATATCGAACGGACGGGTTGATTGACGTACCCCCCCGGACCTGCCATGCTTAACAGGTAAGCGGTTTCAGAAAGAGCGTATGGCGAAAAACAGACCCTTTTGATGGTAGTTGTACAAGCTTTGAGTGTAGAAACAGATTGGTGTTGACAATCCCTTACCATGTCATCAATAACTTTGCTGCAAATTGAACCGACGAAATAAAGCGTGCGAAAATCGTTACCGTGGCGCATACAGAACATCATAAGATAATCGTATTTGCCGTAAGCGAAATGATTAGATCAGAACCAGGTCAGTTATCGGTGAAAATAAAAGCAGAGCAGCTTTGATCCTGCATTTGCAGCAGCGTGAAAAGACCGGATTCTGTTTGCTGACAGGTGTGGGCGGATTGATACTTTAAAAATCGAAAACGTAAACCATGATCTGCTGATGCGTATTCCTGTTTATTTTCTGGTACAATTCATTGCTCAACGCTAGGACCATTGCTGAGTACATCCATGTCAAAAGGGATGCGGGACAACTTTGCAAAAAATTGCATTCAGTGAAATTGATTAGGTACAGTAAAAAACAATTAGGTTAATTTTTGTGCAGACGGAAAACATTTGTTTTCGTAGCAGATATTGATACAACTGGAACCGATTCTGCCGATCAGTGCAGATAACAAAGACTGTTTCGTGTCGGTGAGGATTGAACTGTGGATGTTGGCTTTTACAGAAAGCAGGCGTTTGTACGAAAAAGTTGTTGTTAAATGCTGCATTACACTGATTATTTATGCTGGCATGGTGATTGCCGATTTTAACTGGATTAATTTACCCAATAGCAACGTGTTTCTGGTTAATTCTTTTTTGTGCTGTTGGTCTGCTATTGCTGCAATTGTGATGTTCAGTGTTTCAATTTCTGTTTTACGCTTATGCAGCAGATCCTGGTAGGTAGAAATGAGCTGCCCCTCAGAAGTTTTGCTGATCAACAACAATTGCTTTACCACTTGATCCGCATCCAACAGGATACCTTCGTTTGCTGCAACTCCAATGCATTCATCAATGATTGTTCTGGCGATGCTTTGTGCATCTTGATTGCGGTAGAAGATACCGTTGTCTGTTTCAAGTAAGGGACAGATAGAATTAAAAACACTGTTGATAATTGCTTTTGTCCAGATGATGGGCTGAATCGTTTCTTCAACTTTAAAAACAAGCTGCCGGTTATCCAGGGTTTCAATGATCGCAGCGAGGTTTTCCAAACTTCCTTTTACTACACCGATCGGTGAAACGGATGCAGGCATAAAGCGCAGCCTTAGCTCAGCAGTATACTGTGAAGAAGCAAACAATACACAGCGATAAATTTCCGGGAAGGCATTGCTTGTAAATGCGGCTTCCACGTTCAATCCGTTTTGCAGGAGAACAACAGGTGAGTTACCTGTTTTCCCTTTCAGGAATGAAGCGATCTGCGGATTGCCGTATGATTTGGTTGTGATAACAAGGATCCCGTCCAGATGCGGATAATGATCCATGCTGCTTACAGCAATATCCGCCTCGGCCGTCTGACCATCACGCAGTTCTACTTCAATGTGTTCAACATGTGCAGTTATACCATGAACATGTCCACGAAGCAGTACAACCTTTTTGCCCGCCTGCGTAAGAAAGACGGCCAACGCTTTGCCGATGGCACCTGCACCAATGATATAAATTGTTTTTTTGCTGTTCTGCATAGATTCCTTAATTGATTTTGGCATTGAAATAACTTTCTTTGGGGATCCTGTTGCCATGGATACCATTGAGCATCGCCAACTGGCCGACATGCGTAACCATATCCAGCAGTGGACCCTGCAATAGTTTTTGACTTAACGCCTGTTCAAGATGCGATTCCTCCAGCACGCTTTGTAGATCCTGTAATGCTGTTAGAAACCGTTTTTGTTCATCGTGAAAATTGAGAGGCTGTGGTATCGGTACATTGAAGTGACCTTCCTTGATCATCGTTGTTGTTTTCACCGCCAGATCATACATATGAAAGATGATCTCATTTGGACTACGGGTGTGGTCATTTATTTTCAATGTTCCAAAAGTAGCGGTCGAACCCGTTGTGGATTTGACAAACCGGTATGCAATCGTTTTGATCACATGAATGAGTAGCTGATTGTTCATTGGCATGTTTTATATTTTCGGATACTTTAGTTGACGGGTCTTTCCAGTAATGCTACATGGAGATTCCTGTGCTGCACCGGCAGCTCTATGGTTCCCGGCGTTGTATATGTTTCGATGACTGCAAAACCAAAGCTTTGATAGTAAGCAATGAGCTTTCGGTTGTCTGCCCAGGTGTCCATCCGTAAGAACTGGAGTTTGCGTTCTTTTGCCAATTGCTGTGCCCATGCAAGCACCTGCCCGAACATGTGGGTGCCTGCATACTTCCTATTCAGTACCACACGGTGCAGGTAAAGTGCATGGCCTTTTTCCCGTTCACGCCATATCAACGCATCGCTGAAACAAATACTGAAAATACAGGCTGTATCCTTGTCTGAGACGATCTTGTACAAAAGCCCGTTGGCAATATCTGCCTTGATAAATGCTTTGTCATACTGCTTCCAGCCGGTGAAATTGTTGGCCTTTTGAAACCGGATAGCTTCTTCAAAAAGCCCGTAGATCACCGGCAGATCATCTGCAGTTGCATGGATGATGGTAGAGCGCATCGTGTTTATTCTTTTTTGTTTAGTTTACTGTGTTTTGCACTGTACAGAAAGTAAATAAGGACACCGGAAAAACTCCATACCAGCAGCCGTAACCAGGTGGATTGATCCAGGCTGAACATCAGCAGTAAATTGAATACAAATCCTGTCAATGCGATCACTGGTAGATACTTTACCCTGAACGGCCGGTGAAGAGCAGGCTGCGTTTTGCGGAGAATGAGAACAGCCAGACAAATCATCGCAAACGCAAACAAGGTCCCGATACTTGTCATCTTGGTCGCTTTTTCAATGGGCGTGAAAGCTGCGATCACAGAGGAAAGAAATCCCAGTAAGATGGTACTCTTCCAGGGAGTTTTAAAGTGCGGATGAATAGCTCCAAAAAGTTTGGCAGGCAATAACCCGTCTTTGGCCATGTTCAGGAATATCCTTGTTTGCGACAACAGCATGACAAGCATCACCGATATGAGGCCAATTACCGCAGCGATCGTGATTAACAGGGAGGCCCAGTTAAGCCCTAAGCCACTGAATGCAGAGGCTACAGGCGCTCCGAGGTCCAGATCTGTATACCTTGTCATTCCTGTTAATGTAAGGGATACAAGGATGTACAGCGTTGTACAGATTACCAGAGAAGTGATGATGGCAAACGGAATATCTTTGGTGGGATTGACCGCTTCCTGCGATTGGGTGGAAACGGCATCAAAACCAATGAACGCAAAGAACACCAGGCCTGCGGCCGTCACGACTCCTGAAATACCATAATGGGATACGCCTGCAGGATCAACAACCCGCTCGGGTATGAATGGCTGCCAGTTAAGCGGGTTGATATAGGCAACACCTGCTGCAATAACAAACAGCACCGCAGCTACTTTTACCGCAACAATGATATTGTTGGTTTTTGCAGATTCTTTGATGCCCCGGACAAGAATAGAGGTAACTGCCCATACAATGATTGCAGCGGGAAGATTGATGGAAAAGGAGGGTGGAGGGATTCCCAGTTTTAAAGCTTCTTCCTTTGCTGTAAACGGGTCATTGATCAGCCAGGCCGGTATATGCTGAATGCCCGAGAGGTGCAGCAGCTTCACAAAATATTTTGACCAGCTGACGGCTACAGTTGTAGCGCCCATCATGTATTCAAGGATCAGGTTCCAACCAATAAACCAGGCAAAAAATTCTCCGATTGTTCCATAAGAATAGGCATAGGCAGAACCAGAGACCGGCAATATACTCGCAAATTCAGCATAACAAAATGCCGCAAGTAAACAGCCAGTTCCTGCCAGGATAAACGATAGTGCCAGGGCAGGTCCGGCGTATTGGTTGGCGGCTACACCCGTCAGCACAAAGATGCCGCCGCCAATTACAGCCCCGACACCGATGGCCGTCAGTTCCCATTTGCCCAGAGTGCGTTTCAGCTGGCTGGTTTGAATGTCATCGTTGTAAGCTGCAAGTGGTTTTTTTCTAAACAGTTGTTGTAGGTTCATGTAGTATGGTTTTACGAAGTGGACAAAGCAAATGCAACTGCAGCCTGTGCATGGAGGAAGGTGGTATTAAAAACAGGCAGGGAAACGTCTTGCTGGCTGATGATCAGAGGTATTTCTGTGCAACCTAAAATGATACCTTCTGCACCCTGTGCAATCAGCCGGTTGATAATAGCAAGGTATTGCTGTTTTGTTTCGGGCAGGAAAATGCCTTTGCCCAGTTCCTCCAGCAATGTTTTTTCGATAAAGTTTCTTTCTTCTTTTGTTGGAGGAATGAGAATTTCCAGGCCTTCTTCTGAGAGTTTGTTTTTATAAAAATCCAGCTCCATGGTATAGACGGTGCCCAGTAAGCCAACTTTCCTGAGCCCTTTGTGTTTAACAGCTTGCGCAGTCACAATCCGGATGTCAATTAGGGGAAGACCAACCCGGTCGCTTACACGCTCTGCTACGATATGCGCTGTGTTGGCACAAAGCACAAGAACTTCCGCACCTGCGTTTTTCAAACTCTGTGCTGCATTTGCCAGTAATTCGAACGTTCCGTCCCAGTTATGCTGCGCATTGCAGTTCTTGAATTGTTCAAAGTTTAAGGAGTAGAGGATGCATTCTGCAAAGTTCAAATGACCTAATTTTTTATTGGTCTCTTCATTGATCAACCTGTAGTAGTCTATTGTCGATGTCCAGCTTGTTCCGCCGACTAATCCGATTTTTTTCATTTGATTTTTTTATTGGTCGATGAAATCTGTAAAAATGGGTTTGCTTTATAACGCAGTTGCGTACAGTTGCTTTTAGTTTACTGCTTGCATCGCTTTTGCTTGCAGCAGTTTTCGTCTCCGGGAAAAAGGCGTTGCTCAGGTGGCGTAGTTACAAAGCACCCTTATGGCTTTTCTGTTTTCACTCAATTCAAAAACTTCAGCTGCTAATGTTCCGTTTACGGAAATGTAACAGAGCACAACAGAATCGATGCCTGCAAAACAGTGCTGTAATTGAAAATGCAGGTTGGGGTAGGTACGCAGTCCTGTTTCAAAATACTTTTTCAGTTCAGTTCTGTTAGTGATAAATCCCTGTTCATTGAATTGCAATAAGGGAATCATCGGCGAATAAAACAGCACATTGTTTTCATAATGTGCCAGTATGTTTTCAATGCTATGACTGTTCCATGCATCGATCCATGCTGTTGCAAATGCTTTTGCCGTTGCTGTTGTTATCATGCTTGTTGCTGGTTAGATGGGTTTAACAATTCATCTGTGAAATGAACCTTGCTTCTTGGTTGTGAAAATTTATCGTGATTGAATGTTGTGGATTGCCCTTTCGGAATAGACAGCGACGTCCATTTGTCTGCATACATTTTCCCGATAAAAACGATCTGACCGATATGATAGGGATAGTGTGCCAGCTGTCTGTTGATGGCTTCCATTACAGTGTGTCCCTGGTTACGGATATAAATTATTCTTTCAAGGTCTTCTTCCTGTAAGCTGTTCAATGTTTCAAAAAACAGGTTCCAGCCATCATTCCATTTTTGCAGTAGTTCTTCTTTGGTAGTGATGTTGTTTTCAAATTCTTCATCACGGTTGCGCCATTCTTTTTCACCGTCAGTCGTAAAAAGATCAGTCCAGCGGCTGCGCATATTACCCGATAAATGGTTGACGATGACAGCAATGCTGTTACTGTCTTCGTTGTATTGCCGGAACAGTTTTTCTTCATCCACCTGTGCAAAAGTTTGATCGCCTAACAGCTTGTAATAGGCGAATTGTTTGCGTACGCTTTCGAGGTAACTCATACGATCGTATTTAGAAGTTTTGTAGTTGGATCACTGCTGAACAGCCCTCTTTTTTTTACACTGCTGTTCAAAAAAGCAACAACGTGTTGGACAGGCTTCGCTTCCTGTATTATTGCTTGTAGTAAAAAACAAGGGATGCTTTTTGAAGCAAATGCTGTGTCAGGTAAAAGCCAACCAGTGCCGGGTTTGCGTTGGCATCGAGGCCCAGTTTTTCGGTATCCAATGCATAGACTGTTACTGTGTATTGATGAAAACCGCTTCCCGGTGCAGGGCAGGGGCCACCGTATCCCGGCTTGCCAAAATCTGTTTTACTCTGTATCGCATTTGCAGGCTGCCTGCTGCCGGTTACATTTCCCGCATCGGATTGCAGTTGCGTGATCGTTGGCGCAATATCAAAGATCACCCAGTGCCACCATCCGCTTCCGGTAGGTGCATTTTCATCGTAAACTGTAACGGCAAAGCTTTTGGTTCCGGCCGGTGCATGTTCCCAATACAATTGCGGCGACTTGTTTTCACCGGAACAGCCAAAATCATTGAAGACTTGTTTGTTGGTCGCCTGTCCGCCCAGTTCATTGCTTTTTAAGGTGAATGTTTGGGCATTCACAAAGGCACCTGCAAACAGAACGATAACGAAAAGTAGTTGTCTCATACGGTTTGATTGAATTGTTTCAACGTTTTTGCCCGTTCCTCAAAGCTTGCATTGTCGGCAATCGGTACATGTATCTGGCTGAAGAACTGCATCAGTTCCTCGCTATGTTTGTAACTCCGCTGCGTGTTGATATTGAAATGAACCAGCTTTGACCATATCACTGCCTTAAGCTGTGTCTTGTGTTCATCCCACATGATCGCTTCAACCAATAAACTGGCATCCGAATAGGCGATCAGTTTGGTTTCGGTGGTTACTTTTTCAAGCCATACAGCAGGATAGAAATAGGAAATCTGCGTCTGTACGACAACCCAGCCAATGCCTTTGTCTCTGGCAATGACAGCTGTATTGAAAGCATAGTTGTCGAGTAACTGTTCTGTTCTCGCAGCTATCATGTAATCGATGTATTTGGCGTTGTTCAAATGATTAAAGGGATCGCAATCCTGGTATTGTATCCTTGTTTTACTTTCCAGTATTTTTTTAAGTGTATCCATTTTGTTTGATTGATCTGCGTTCTTGTTATTCATTCAACTGTCAGGACAATTTCAGTCAGGTCTATTGCAACGAGCAGGGGTTCAGGTTGCCGTGCTGTATTATTTTCCAGTCGTGTAAACACCCGACGTTGGGTTGGTATCTTTATCCCGTTGATATCCTGGTAAGCATACAAATAGTGGGCACTTCTTCCATTGCCGATGATTGCTACATCGTAATCATGCCTTCGAATCAGCCCGCTTTGATCAATGTAAAAAGTTTGCACCGGTGCGTGTGTCGCAACATGTCCGGGAAATTGTACCTGTAAGCGTTGCCATTCTTCGTTATTTTCCTGCCATGTTCCGATGGCTTTGATCTGATAGGCAGGGTCGGCAAACACATAGGGAATGTTGATGTAATTCCACATGGCATAGCTCGCAAAGTAGAAGGTTTGTAGTCTTGTCCATTTTGTTTCTTTGGAATGGTTGGCAAACGATTGACGGGGATCCTGCAATTCTTCCAGACAGTTGTTTTGTGCAAAAGCAGCTACCCGGTTTGGTTCAAATGACGTATACCATTTTTCGTTCACAGGTTTGTACCGGACTGCTTGTTGTTTTGTATCAACAACAACATAGGTATCCCTTAAAAGCGTAGGTTGTCCTTTTAGCTTCCAAAGAAGACCGTCAATTGTTGCCCGCAGTTTGACCTGTTGAATCGTATTCCATTTGTCCAGTCCGCCGTGCGCATGGATGGTTTGTTCCAAAAGTCTGTTCATAAAGTATTCTTATAAAATATACCGATCGGTATATTATTATGCAAAAAAATTACACTTTTAATCCGTTGATAAGTTGCGTTAGAAAATTCATTGCAATCCGTAATTCACCGGGTTTGCCGGTAACTTTTGCCTGCATGATCGCTCCTTCAATCAGCGATATTAAAATAACAGCTATTTCCGTTGGTTTGGTATCCGGTTTTATTTCGCCTCGTTGTATTCCCCGTTTGATTTGATTTTCTAAAGATGTTTTCCAGTAGGCAAGTGCTTTGGCCACTCGCTCTTTTAATAGAGGATGGGTATCGTCTGCTTCTGTTGCGGTATTTAACAGTGGGCAACCGGGTTTCAAAAACGGGATACTTAAAAACTCCCGGTATACTTCGGGATAAACTAAAAGTCGTTCAATTGCACTGTCCGTTTGTAAGATCCGGTCTTTTATATAATTAGTAATTCGGGCGAAATTATAGTCAAAGGCTGCAAGGGCCACTTCATCCTTGTTTTCAAAGTTGCCGTAAATACTGCCTTTTGTAAGACCGGTTGCAATGGTCAGATCGCTGAGTGAAGTACCGGCAAAGCCCTTTTCGTTGAAAACAGGTGCTGTTTTTTCAACGATAAATTGTTTTGTTCGTTCCGCTTTTGTAGATGCACTGCTCATGATAACACAAATATAGGATAAAATATACCAATTGGTATATTTTATTTTACAGCATGTATCACTTGACAATTGTGCAACGTCTGTTGCGGATGATTTCATTACCTGACTACAGTTACCGACAGGATAGCATGCAGGGCGACTGTTTTAAGGAATGTGCAGAAATGCATGGAAAAGTTCCGCAGCATACACGGCTAATCGGTAAACAGTCGGACTGCGGCAGCTTATTTTTTCGAGCTGGCGCTTTTTCACATAGAATCGTATTTTCATTCCGGCAACCTCATCTAATTGTTCAGGTTGCTCATTGGTGCAACGAGAATGGGGACCTTGCGTAAACCGGAGCCTGTAACAGTACAATGAACACAATGTTTTTTTCAGCAGCATTACAACAAATGGAAAAGGCAGGATGATTAATAGTCAACTGTAAGTGGCCGCAGACAATGGCCTTTTGTGATAGACCAATAAACGGCCAGTTACCCTTTCTGCAGTTTAAAACGATGCTGCTGAAAGTGTTTGCAGGTGATAGTGGTGTATAAACTTTAGACAATGCTGATGCTACACAGGGTTAATTCAAAAAGCGGGATAGGGATAAGTATATAAAAAGTATAACACCGATTTTTTGGTCAGCAGAAAACTTCGTTTTTATATTGTACAATATTTTTATTGTAACAAGTGCGTTTGCCGGCAAGAGTAACAAACGGACACGTATGAATAGTCAACTATGAAAGATATACTACTTGATTTTATAGCGAAGTACATTACCCTCACGGAAGAGGAAAAGGATGCGATTCTCCCAATGGACATCTTTCACACAGTAACGAAGGGTACTATTTTACTCAGGGAAGGACAATATTCAAAAGAGAGCTACTTTGTTTTAAAAGGCTGTATCCGCACGTATTACTTATTGGACGGAGAAGAAAAAACAACGGCGTTCTACACAGAAATGGAAGCCCTGACACCTAATTGTGTTGTCAATCAAACGCCTTCTGAGTATTTTATCAGTTGTATTGAAGATACGGTCCTTACCATTTCAAATGCTGATAAGGAAGCAGAAATGAACAGTAAATTTCCAAAGTTTGAAATCATGTGCAGAAAAATGTCAGAAGAACTGCTGGCCAAACAACGTTTCGACTTTGACGAATTTAAAACTTCCTCACCTGAACAACGTTACCGCAACCTGCTGCAAAACAGACCAGACCTTATTCAAAGGGTGCCGCAACAGCAGCTGGCAAGCTATTTAGGGATCAAACCGCAATCATTAAGCAGGCTAAGGGCAAGAATGTATGAAAAAAAGAGCTGATCGTATTTCTTAACTTAAGTTAAGAAATATACGATCCCTCCGATCCACATTTGCAGCATCAGTTCATCAGTTGAGAAGATATGCAAATGAAAATGTTGTGGATGGTACAGACCCTGGTAATGACAGGCAGTTTACAGGTGCTTGCACAATATGCAAAAACAGACAGCAGCTATAAGTGGTGCTTCGTTGGCAGCACGTTGTTTTTATTGGGCAACCTGTCTTCTGTGAACCATCCCGGCTTTGTTCCAGTCAATATCGGCTATCGTATTAGAGGCAAAGTTGCGCTGACTGTAGAACCAAAAATCTGGAAGTACGACTGGCCGAACAGTATTCATCCCTTTTTTAAGAAAGCATATATTAACCTGGAAGAACAATTTCCGGGATATGTACCTGCGGTTGGTTTATCCGTTCCGTACCAACGTTTTTTGCATAAGGACCATTGTGCTGAAATGAATCCAATACACACATTGCAAAAGTTTGTGCATGATGAAGGCAAAAATATTGATAATGACTTTCAGCTCTTCAATACCTGCCGTGTTGGCTACGACATGAAATTGTTTAAGCATCGTTTTTTTTCAACCATCCCGGGGCCTACTACAGCTTATTTATCAACAAAACTGGCTGATGGATTTAAGCAGTTAGACGACAAACGGGCAAAGTGGTTTTTAGAAAACAGGTAATGCATTTTGACTTTAATTTTTAATGGAATGTTTATGCATACAAATCAAGCAGCAACGAATTCACACGAACAGAGTAACGTGAGTTTGAAAGTAAAGCTTGCTTTGCTGTGGACAAGTTTGCTGTTCATCATTCTCTATCTTGATTATTTCCACCTGTATATGCCGGGCAAGATAGCAGAGATTCAGACAGGGAAGGTGATTGTTTTTGCTATTACGCAAGGGTTTCTGTTGATCGCACTTGCCTTGGTGGGAATTCCGGCACTGATGATTTTTCTTTCTGTTGCCCTTCCGGCAAAAGCCAATCGCCTGGTCAATATCATAGTTGCTGCGTTGAACATTCCCTTTATCTTGTTTAACCTGGCCGGAGAGGCCTGGACACACATGCTGTTTGGTACGGTTGTACAGGTTCTGCTGCTTTGCCTGATTATCCTTTATGCATGGAAATGGCATTATGTTGATCAGGAAAAAAATGAAAAGCCTTTGTAGTCTTGATGTAGATAGGGATAGGGTTACTGTAAAAGGATAAAGATTCAAAATTCAATTCAGCTTTTATGTCAATTGCTAAACATAAATAGATAAAGAAAAATTACATAACAATTTATTGAAGTTAGGTTATGAGAAATGTTGCAGCTATATTCTTTTCATTGCTTTTTTTTCTTTTTTTAGGCGGTTGTTCATTTGAAATGAATAACACGGAAATTAAAATAGAAGACAATGCTTTAATAGAGCAGATGTATAAAAAAGATATTGAGATAAGAGAGCTAGATGCTAAAACAGACACCGTTAATCTGGAGGAATACGATAAAAAACACCGGGAACAAATATTTCGTTTACTTTCTGAAAATAAAGTAGTGACGCCAAAAGATAAATTAAGAGCCGCCTGGATTTTGCAACATACAGTTGCCAGAATCTGCGATGGTGAATTGACCAGTCTGAGTCCGGAGAATTTTCTGCTGGCATATTCGCTTTCTTCAAGCGCATTGGCTACGCTCGAAAAGAACAATGATACAGCACTAATCAGAAAGCAGTATATTCCTAGAATCGTTGCATTGAATTATGACAGGTATTTACTATTCACTTTTGGATACCAGAAGTTCGGAACACAATTTGTATTTGACGATCAAACAGGAGAAACACTTTTAGCACCGATTGACACAACGCTGACCAGTGACGAAGAAAGAAAGAAGTACAATGTAGAACCACTTCCTGTTTTACTCAAACAATACAAAATGAAACCAATTGGTAAAAAATGATTCATGCGGAATTGCAATCAGTGAATTGATAGACCGGTAAATTTCATTACTGCAGCGGGTCGTGTTTTTAAGCTTGCTACTAAATGCTGCTCTCCGGTAATAAAATCCTCTTCTGTATGTAGGGCGTCGCCTTCATCGTGCAAGCTGTCTGAATTTTGCTGGGTAAAGTACCGCATTGAGACTTGCGTTTGATTGGCGGCGTCAATCAAAAATCGATAATGACACAAAGTTGATCAATGCAATAAGCATTTTGTATACACCTTTATTTTCGGGCAGCATTTGTATGGCCAATCAATTGTAGGTTCACAAAAAAAATAAAACCAGTTTTGTTTTAACTGCATGTACCAACCGGTCTTCATTGTCTGCAGTTGCATCGACCCGGTGCTTCACGGTAAACTAGGTAACCTGTAGGCAGGTTCTTTTGTTTCCTGCTTCTGCTTGCGTTAACAACAACTTATGAACAGCTGCTTTGCTGTTAATTGGAGATGTTCCCGAGATCAATTTTTTTGTTTGTGAGGACCAGTTTACTACTGTGCTGATCAACTGCATCGTTTTTGTAGGAATAACTGTGTAAAGAGTCGATGTTGTTTGCTGCAGGGTGTATGTAAATTAACTTAAGTTAATTTTTCCTGCACGACAATAAACTATACTTGCCGCATTCATTGACCAAACCTGAATGCATGAAAAAAATAAGCATAACACCGCGTTGTAACCCTTTTGTTTTATTGACAGCTTTCCTGCTGTTTGTCTGTTTAACAACTTCCTCTGCTCAAACGATCCGCTATGTAGATGCGGGCAGGCCTGATAATAGTGGTGTGGGGACTAGCTGGGCAACGGCGAAAAAAGATTTGCAGGCAGCGATCATTGCTGCTGCATC
>NZ_VLLE01000007.1 GCF_007830055.1 Lacibacter cauensis | reverse complement strand
ACGCCGCATTCAACCAATTTTTAGGGATAGGTTAGCAAGGTCTGTACTGAGGGCTGATATAGGTACATAAAAAAACCCCTTCATGATATTGAAGGGGTTTAGAATAAATATGGCAGCTACCTACTCTCCCGCATTGTAGTGCAGTACCATCGGCCATGAGGGGCTTAACTTCTCTGTTCGGTATGGGAAGAGGTGAACACCCTCGGAAAAACCACCATAAACTCTTAAATAAGATCATATTGGGAAAAGTTGTAATTGCAGTTGGCAATTAAAAAAAATTAAAGCTTACGGGTAATTAGTACTACTCGACTTTACTGTTACCAGTTTTACATCTGTAGCCTATCAACGTCATCGTCTTTGACGGCCCTTAAAAGTAAACTCATCTTGTAGAAGGTTTCACGCTTAGATGCTTTCAGCGTTTATCCTTTCCGTACATAGCTACTCTGCACTGCACCTGGCGGCACAACAGATACACCAGCGGTACGTACGACCCGGTCCTCTCGTACTAAGGTCATGCCTACTCAATTTACTAACGCCCACCACAGATAGGGACCGAACTGTCTTGCGACGTTCTGAACCCAGTTCACGTGCCACTTTAATCGGCGAACAGCCGAACCCTTGGGACCTTCTCCAGCCCCAGGATGTGACGAACCGACATCGAGGTGCCAAACCTCCCCGTCGATATGAGCTCTTGGGGGAGATCAGCCTGTTATCCCCGGAGTACCTTTTATCCTTTGAGCGACGGCCCTTCCATGCAGAACCGCCGGATCACTTTAGCCAGCTTTCGCTCCTGCTCGACCTGTATGTCTCACAGTCAAGCACCCTTATACTAATGCGCTCTACGTACGATTACCAACCGTACTGAGGGTACCTTTGCGAGCCTCCGTTACTTTTTAGGAGGCGACCACCCCAGTCAAACTACCCACCATGCACTGTCACCCGTCAGGGTTTAGATTCTAAATCAAAGAAGGTTGGTATTTCAACGACCGCTCCACAACTGCTGGCGCAGCTGCTTCAAAGCGTCCCAACTATGCTACACATCCGTAATTCAAAATCAATGCAAAGTTGTAGTGAAGGTTCACGGGGTCTTTCCGTCCCGTGGCGGGTAACCGGCATCTTCACCGATACTACAATTTCACCGGGCTCGTGGAGGAGACAGTGTTCAACTCATTAGACCATTCGTGCAGGTCGGAACTTACCCGACAAGGAATTTCGCTACCTTAGGACCGTTATAGTTACGGCCGCCGTTTACTGGGGCTTCAGTCAGAAGCTTTGGCTTGCGCCGAACATCCTTCCTTAACCTTCCAGCACCGGGCAGGTATCAGGCTCTATACGTCATCTTTCGATTTTGCAGGGCCCTGTGTTTTTGCTAAACAGTTGGTTGAACCATTTTACTGAGACCATCCGAAGATGGTACGCTTTATCCCGAAGTTACAGCGTCAATTTGCCTAGTTCCTTCTCCACGGCTCACCCGAGCGCCTGAGAATATTCATCCCGTCCACCTGTGTCGGTTTACGGTACGGGTTGTTTATGCCTAGCCTTAGAGGTTTTTCTCGGAGGTCTGATTAGGATCACTATCCACGCTGCCGAAGCTTTGCGGTACTATCACGTTCGACATCTCTTGCGGATTTACCTGCAAAAAATATATCTACACGCTTTAACCTGGTATTCCGTAACCAGGCGGATCTTTCACTACCCCGTCACCCCATCGAAACATAAACAAGTGTTGGAATATTAACCAACTTGCCATCAGGTGCGCCTTTCGGCTTTCCCTAAGGACCCGACTAACCCTGATCTGATTAACATTGATCAGGAAACCTTGGACTTACGGCGAAGTAGTTTTTCACTACTTTTATCGCTACTCATTCCTACATTTTCTTTTGAAATCGCTCCAGCATCCATCACCAGACACCTTCGCAGCAGATTTCAATGCTCCCCTACCAATTGTACAAGTACAATTTTAGAACTTCGGTTCGTAGTTTGATGCCCGATCATTTTCCGTGCAAGACCTCTCGACCAGTGAGCTGTTACGCACTCTTTAAATGAATTGCTGCTTCCAAGCAAACATCCTGGCTGTTATAGAAGTCTCACCTCGTTTGTTCAACTTAACTACGTATTAGGGACCTTAGTTGCTAATCTGGGTTATTTCCCTCTCGGCCACGGACCTTAGCGCCCGCAGCCTCACTCCCGGAGATATGTATAAGCATTCGGAGTTTGTCAGGGTTTGGTAGGCGGTGAAGCCCCCTAGCCCAATCAGTAGCTCTACCTCTTATACACTTCTTAAATCCGAGGCTGTTCCTAAAAACATTTCGGGGAGAACGAGCTATCTCTCAGTTTGATTGGCCTTTCACCCCTATCCACAGGTCATCCCATAACTTTTCAACGTTAATGAGTTCGGTCCTCCATTCTGTGTTACCAGAACTTCAACCTGCCCATGGATAGATCACAAAGTTTCGCGTCTACCCCCACTGACTAAGCGCCCTGTTCGGACTCGCTTTCGCTTCGGCTCCGTTACTGAAGAACTTAACCTCGCCAGTGAGGAGTAACTCGTAGGATCATTATGCAAAAGGCACGCCGTCATCCATTGCTGGACTCCGACCGCTTGTAGGCGCACGGTTTCAGGTACTATTTCACTCCCCTGTTTCGGGGTACTTTTCACCTTTCCCTTACGGTACTGGTTCACTATCGGTGTCTGAGGAGTATTTAGCCTTACCGGATGGTGCCGGCAGATTCAGGCAGGATTCCTCCGGTCCCGCCTTACTCAGGATACTGCTCGTCCATCTCAATTTCTATCTACAGGGCTATCACCTGCTATGGCCCAACTTTCCAGAAGGTTCAATTTGATGAGATTTTCTAAATGCAGTCCTACAACCCCTAAGCGGCACGCCGCTTAAGTTTGGGCTCTTCCCGTTTCGCTCGCCACTACTCAGGGAATCATTGTTATTTTCTTTTCCTCTCCCTACTTAGATGTTTCAGTTCAGGAGGTTGGCTTCCTTTCGGATAACACACCTTCAGTGTGCTGGGTTGTCCCATTCGGAAATCTTCGGATATAATGCTTGTGTGCAGCTCCCCGAAGCTTATCGCAGCTTACCACGTCCTTCTTCGCCTCTCAGACCCAAGGCATCCACCATGCGCCCTTATTCGCTTTAAAAGAGTTATTATACTTAAATCGCCTTACTAAACAATTACAACTTGTTACATCCCAATATGTCAAAGAACTTTAACCCCCATCCCCTAAAGGGGAGTAAGAATTATGTTTGATAACACGGTTACGAACCGACAGGCCTTAAGCCATTATCAAAGAAGTAAAGAACTAATTTTCGTGGAGGATATCGGAGTCGAACCGATGACCCTCTGCGTGCAAGGCAGATGCTCTAGCCAACTGAGCTAACCCCCCGAGGTTATTTGTAGACCCGCCCAGATTTGAACTGGGGACCCCTACATTATCAGTGTAGTGCTCTAACCAGGCTGAGCTACGGATCTATTTAATCTTTAGCCTAGTGGCCTCAACAATCCATAGCAACTGGCCAACTAACCATTTATAAGAACTTATTTCTTGAAAGTGGAAAAGCAACAGCATGTAAATCTAAGCATGCTCTAAAAAGGAGGTATTCCAGCCGCACCTTCCGGTACGGCTACCTTGTTACGACTTAGCCCCAGTCACTAGTTTTACCCTAGGCGGCTCCTTGCGGTTACCGACTTTAGGTACACCCAGCTTCCATGGCTTGACGGGCGGTGTGTGCAAGGTCCGGGAACGTATTCACCGTATCATTGCTGATATACGATTACTAGTGATTCCAGCTTCATGGAGTCGAGTTGCAGACTCCAATCTGAACTGAGAGAGGGTTTTTGGGATTAGCTCCTTATCGCTAAGTGGCAGCCCTTTGTCCCCCCCATTGTAGCACGTGTGTAGCCCTGGGCATAAAGGCCATGATGACTTGACATCATCCCCTCCTTCCTCACGTCTTACGACGGCAGTTTCTTTAGAGTTCCCAGCATTACCTGATGGCAACTAAAGATAGGGGTTGCGCTCGTTGCGGGACTTAACCCAACACCTCACGGCACGAGCTGACGACAGCCATGCAGCACCTTACTGGCAGTGTATTGCTACAAAACAGGCTTTCACCTGCGGTCTCCCAGCATTCTAGCCCAGGTAAGGTTCCTCGCGTATCATCGAATTAAACCACATGCTCCACCACTTGTGCGGACCCCCGCCAATTCCTTTGAGTTTCAACCTTGCGGTCGTACTTCCCAGGTGGATTACTTAATGCTTTCGCTTAGACACTAACTGTAATATCGCTAATGTCGAGTAATCATCGTTTAGGGCGTGGACTACCAGGGTATCTAATCCTGTTTGATCCCCACGCTTTCGAGCCTCAGTGTCAATGTCTCCGTAGTAAGCTGCCTTCGCAATGGGTGTTCTATGTCATATCTAAGCATTTCACCGCTACATGACATATTCCGCTTACCTCCAGAGAATTCAAGACTAATAGTATCAATGGCAGTTTTCGGGTTAAGCCCAAAGATTTCACCACTGACTTAAAAGCCCACCTACGCTCCCTTTAAACCCAGTGAATCCGGATAACGCTTGCACCCTCCGTATTACCGCGGCTGCTGGCACGGAGTTAGCCGGTGCTTATTCCTCTGGTACCGTCAGTCCCCGTAGAAACAGGGGTTTCGTCCCAAAGAAAAGAAGTTTACAACCCAGAGGGCCTTCATCCTCCACGCGGCATGGCTGGTTCAGACTTGCGTCCATTGACCAATATTCCTTACTGCTGCCTCCCGTAGGAGTCGGGCCCGTGTCTCAGTGCCCGTGTGGCTGATCATGCTCTCACATCAGCTACTGATCGTGGGCTTGGTGGGCCGTTACCCCGCCAACTACCTAATCAGACGCACGCCCATCTTTAACCGCCGGAGCTTTAATATCTAAGTGATGCCACTCAAATATACTATGGGATATTAATCCACCTTTCGGTGGGCTATCTCCCAGTTAAAGGAAGGTTGCGTACGTGTTCCGCACCCGTTTGCCGGTCGCCAGCCCCTGTATTGCTACAAAGCTGCTGCCCCTCGACTTGCATGTATTAAGCCTGCCGCTAGCGTTCATCCTGAGCCAGGATCAAACTCTCCATTGTAAATGAAGTTTGATACTGACTATTAATTCTCAAGAATTAACAGTTCAAAATCGAATTTTATTACGCTTAAAATTTACCCGTTCTATTTTCATAAAACGTTGCTGTTGCTTCCATTCTTTCAAAGATCTTTTGTTTTTCTTTCTACCCGTTTTTCGAACGGAGTGCAAAGGTAAGGGCCTCGCTTATTCTAACCAAACTTTTTTCAATTTATTTTTTAAGATATCTCCTAACTAACTCATTGAATATCACACCCTCTAACCTCATAAAGAACTACCGCTTTTGTCTTGCGGGTTGCAAAGGTAAGGAGTTAACACCTTTCAATCCAAAGCTTTTTAAAAGTATTTTTAAATTAGTTTTTGTCCTTCTTCTGAAAGCCTTGAAAACACTGCATTTTCAGAAGAAAAAAAGTTCTGCGGTTTTTCCCTTCACAACAAACACAAAGCATCTTTTGTACCGATACTAATAAATGTAAGTCGCTCCCTTATCTTTGCCTTCTATGTTATCGATCAGTAAACGTGGTGAGGAAATGCCGGCCTCCCCTATCCGTAAATTAGTTCCGTTTGCAGAAGCAGCTAAGAAAAAAGGCACTAAAGTTTATCATCTGAATATCGGCCAGCCCGATATTGAAACACCGCCTGCCATTATTGATGCAGTAAAACATGCCGATATACGGGTGCTGGAATACAGCCACAGTGCAGGTAATGAAAGTTACCGCCGTAAACTGGTGCAGTATTACAAAAAAGTGGGTATTGATGTAACCTATGATCAGATTATGATTACAACAGGTGGCAGCGAAGCAATCCTGTTTGGTTTCTTTACCTGTTTAAACCCGGGCGATGAGGTAATTGTACCCGAACCCTTTTATGCCAACTATAATGGCTTTGCCTGTGCTGCAGGTGTTACAGTAAAGCCGATTACTTCAACGATTGAAACCGGTTTTGCCTTACCCCCCATTGAAGAGTTTGAAAAAGTAATTACCGCTAAAACCAAGGCCATCATCATCTGCAGCCCCAATAATCCAACTGGCTATTTATACAGCAAAGAGGAAATGTACAAGCTGAAAGACATTTGTCTGAAGCATAATCTGTATCTCTTCAGCGATGAGGCCTACCGTGAGTTTTGTTACGATGGGGAATATGTAAGTGCCATGCATATAGAAGGCATGGAGGAACATGTTGTGTTGATGGATACCATCAGTAAACGGTACAGCGCCTGTGGTGCAAGAATCGGGGCATTGGTAACAAAGAACAAAGCGGTGTATGATGCAGCTATGAAATTTGCCCAGGCAAGATTAAGTCCTCCCGGCTTGGCTCAGATTATGGGTGAAGCAGCTATAGACCTGCCCGACAGTTACTTTGAAGCACCAAAAGCCGAATACTTAAGCCGCAGAAACCTGCTGGTAAAAAGACTGAACGCTATGCACGGCGTTATTTGCCCAAACCCTGGTGGTGCGTTTTATGCCATCGCCAAACTACCCATTGATGATTCTGACCGTTTCTGTCAATGGTTGCTCGAATCGTTTTCGCATCAAGGCGAAACCATCATGCTGGCTCCCGCAACAGGTTTTTATGGTACTCCGGGCTTAGGCAAACAGGAAGTACGTCTTGCGTATGTACTGAATACTGCAGCATTGGACCGTGCCATGAATTGTTTGGAAGAAGCATTGAAAATTTATCCGGGAAGAATTGAAAATTGATTTCATCAATTAACTCTGTTTCTCTATTTTTGCACCCCCAAACGCCGGGGTAGCTCAGCTGGTTAGAGCATCGGATTCATAACCCGAAGGTCGGCAGTTCAAGTCTGCTCTCCGGTACATATATCAGTCCCGCATTTTGCGGGACTTTTTTATTTAGTTGATCTAGTTCTGTAAGCAAACCAGCTACTAACAAAATGCATTAATTATCTCCTGAAAGCTTTATTCTTACTTACAAAATCGAACGGTGTTCTCAAGGTTACGAGTGATGTGCAGCGTTCTGATGCACTGTTTTTTACAATAGTGAACCCCTGTCGGATTTATCGGCCTTACACGCTTTATGTACGCTTTATCTACGCTTTAGAGTGGGAGTATCCTGCCTTTAGCGACGAAGGATGGAGGCTGCATGTCAATCATCACTTCCTCAGCAACATCAGCACCGAACCCGCCAACGTCAACACTATTACAACTTTGCGGTAGCTGCTGTCTTGTAATTTCTTAACGAGTTGAATACCCAGCAGAAAACCCAACGCCAGTGCAGGCAATAATGCAAGATCGGTTAGTAAACTGTGTGCAGTAATATTCCTCCAGTAAAAAACCTGGAAAGGCAGCTTAAAGAAATTAATCACCAAAAACAACCAGGCAGCCGTACCAATAAACCCGTTCTTGGGTAAACGCATGGCCAGGAAATAGAGGTTGGCAAATGCACCGGCAAGATTACCCATCATCGTGGTAAAGCCTGCGGCGAGTCCTGTACCTGCTGCAAACAAAGAGTTCTCAGGCACCCTTGTCGATTTACGCAGCTCCATCCACAACACAATCACAATGGTAAGCACCACAATTACCGCCATCAGCTGACGGAACAACCGTTCATCCATATCTTTTCCAAGGTAAACACCCAGCAAAATACCAATGGCCATCCAGGGAACCAGCTTCCAAAAATGCTTCCATTGCGCATGCCGGTTATAGTAATACACCGCAGCAATATCGGCCGTACACAACAACGGCAACACAATACCGGTTGATGATTTACCGCCAAACACCAGTGCCATAATGGTTACCGACAGCATATCCACACCCTTCAGTCCGGCTTTACCCAAACCGATAATAAAGGCAGCCAGCAGAATAAAAAACCAGTTGAGGGGGGTGTATTGTGCAAGAAGATCCATTGCTGTAAAGAAACAGAAAATTAAACGAACAAGACATCTGCTGCAGAGGAAAAGCGCATGCAGCAAGCTTGTGTTGTTGCTTTATGCATTAAAGAGTTTCCATAAACGTTCCCTTACTTTCGAAGCATTGGGCAGCATGGCTTCTTCCAGGCCCGTATTCAGTGGCACTGCAGGCACATTCAAGGCACCCATTACTTCCACCGGTGCATCCAGCCATTGAAAACAGTTGTAGGTTATACGGTAAGCCAATGCTTCTGCAAAGGAATTATTTTGTTGTTCTTCTGTAAGCACTAAACATTTGCCGTGTTTTTTCACTGTGGCAAAAATCAATACCTCATCCAACGGATACAATGTACGCAGATCAATAATTTCAACAGCACCATCAAACTGTTTGGCAGCAGCCATCGCCCAATACACACCCATACCATAAGTAACAATGCAGCAACTCTCACCCTCGTCGATCAACTCATCATCGGCCGCCAACGCAATGCGTCCTTTACCTAGCGGTATCATATAGTCGCCGGACGGTTCAATTGTTTTGGCTTCTTCGGTACCGGGCACTTTACTCCAGTACAATCCTTTGTGCTCTAATAATACCACAGGATTGGGATCGAGAAAAGCAGCCTTCAGCAATCCTTTCATATCAGCCGCATTTGATGGATACACGACCTTGATGCCTTTGATGCTGAGTAAGGTCGATTCAACACTGCCGCTATGATAAGGACCTCCCCCACCGTACGCACCAATCGGCACCCGAATCAATGTTTGCACAGGAAACCTGCCGCAACTGAGATACGATGATTTGGAAATTTCTGTAACCAGCTGGTTGAAACCCGGATAGATATAATCGGCAAACTGCACTTCCACAATTGGCTTTGCGCCAACAGCACTCATACCAACAGTTGATCCGATAATATAGGCTTCCTGGATAGCTGTATTAAACACCCGATGATCACCAAACTGACCGGCAAGTGTAGCGGCTTCACGAAACACACCTCCCAGTCTTCTGCCAACATCCTGTCCGTACAACACAGCTTCCGGATACTCCTCCATCAGTTCACGAATGGCAAACAAAGCAGCATCCACCATCACAATCTTTTCTTTTCCTGCAGGTGAACGATCGCCTGTTTCTTCGGTTACCGGGGTGGGCACAAACACATGATCGGTTACGGTTGCAGGATCGGGCTCAGGTGCAGCAACTGCCTGTTCAAAATCATCCTCCACTTTTTGTCTGGCTTCGATATTGATCTGTTGCAGTACATCTTCGGCTATGCCATACTGTAAGCAAAGCCGGTGAAGCTTCGGAAAAGGATCGTCTTTGAAGTGTTGGTCAAGATCTTCTGCACTACGGTAAAATTCTTTACGTACACCACTGGTATGATGGTTGAGTAAGGGCACATAGGCCTGTACCAGGTAAGGCTCTCCATGTGTGCGTACATGTTCCACCACATGCTGCATGGTTTCGTACGCTTCTGTAAAATCGCTGCCATCGCAACGGATGCGGTGCATACCCGGAAAACCACCGGCATATTCATAAGCATCCATCGCCCTTGCCTCTTCGGCACTTACACTGATGCCCCAGTTGTTATCCTGTACTAAATAAATAATGGGTAATTTTTTCAATACGGCAAACTGAAACGCTTCGCTTACTTCCCCCTCGGTAATACTGGCATCGCCTAATGAACAAACAACCACGGCCCCCCCTCCCCCCGAAGGGGGGATTAAAGCATCCGACCGTTCAAGTGTATCTTTTTTCTCAACATCGCTTATTTGCTGGCTCTGTGCGAATGACAAGTCCCTCCTTTGGAGGGATTTAGGGAGGCTTTGCAGGTATTTTAAACCTTGTGCCACACCGGTAGTAGGAATAACCTGCATACCTGTAGCGCTGCTTTGGTGAATGATGTTGGGTTTATCGTTGCCTTTGTAGTTGGGATGCGCATAATATTCACGGCCTCCTGTAAAAGGATCATCGGCCTTGGCCAGTAACTGCAACATCAGTTCGTATGGTTCAAATCCAAGACCAAGCAACATGCTTTCATCACGGTAATAAGGACTTACCCAATCGGCTGCGGTTAACTGAAAGGCCGTTGCCAGCTGTATGGCTTCATGACCACGGGAAGTAGAATGTACATATTTGCAGATCGACCGGTTCGCTTCATAAGTAGCCGCCATGTGTTGGGCATAACTCATCAGGCGGTACGTTTTTAACAGTAATTCAGCATTCAGCATGTGCAGGCAATTATGCTGCAAAATAACGGATGTAAGCAACAAAAAAGCCATCCGTTAAAGAATGGCTTTGTATAAACAGTTCAGTTGCAATTTATTTGACTTCCACTTCCAGCAACGCATCTTTTTCGATGTAGGCTTCCAGGATATCGCCTACCACACATTCGCCTACTCCGGCCGGTGTACCTGTAAAAATGAGGTCGCCAATATTGAGCGAAAAGAAATTGGAAACATACGAAACGATTTGGTCGAAGGTAAACAGCATGTCTTTTGAATTTCCCTGCTGCACAATTTCTTTATTCTTCTGCAGACTGAAATTAAGATCGTTGATGTTCAGACCGGGTTTCAGATCGATGAACTTGCCTACTGCTGCAGAATTATCCCATGCTTTGGCAATTTCCCAAGGCAATCCCTTCTTCTTCAGCTCGGCCTGGATATCCCGTGCAGTAAAATCAATACCAACAGTAATTGCATTATAGTATTTCGATGCATGACGCTCCTGGATGTATTTACCGTTTTTTGAAACACGCAACACCAATTCCACTTCGTAATGCAGTTCGTTTGTGAATTCGGGGTAATAAAAAGGCATGTGCGGCTGCAGGAATGCGCTTTTCGGTTTCAGAAAAATCACTGGCTCATCCGGTACATCATTTCCTAGTTCTTTGGCATGATCAACGTAGTTCCTCCCTACGCAAAAGATTTTCATTGGTTCGATTGTTTTGGTTCAGAATCTGGTTTAAGGTAATGGTTGTTTCAGTGGACAGGAGATTCTAAAGCAACTCCGGAGGAATTGTGGTGTACCGACGAAGGTACTATCTGTAAATTGAAATTTAAAGGGTTATTTCAATTTTGTTTGCATGATTCATGGTACGTTCAATACCTGTTAACACAAAGCTTTCAATAACTTCCACACAGGCTTCAATTTTTTTCTGCACCACCGGCTGTTCAGCAGGGCTCCATTTGCTCAGTACAAATTCGGCCTGTCTTCCTTTCGGGTAGTCGTTACCGATACCAAAGCGTAACCTTGGATAAGCCGTAGTTTGCAATAACTCCTGGATACTTTTTAAACCGTTATGGCCTGCATCACTACCGCCGGGCCGTAAACGAAGTTTGCTGATGGGCAAAGCCAGTTCATCTACCACCACCAGTACCTGTTCGGCAGGTATTTTTTCTTTATCCATCCAGTACTTTACTGCTTTACCGCTCAGGTTCATGTAGGTTGATGGTTCAATAAGGATCACTTGTTTGCCCTTGAGTTTAAACTCTGCCACGGCAGCCAGCCTGTCGGTTCGGAAGCCGACACCATGTTTTGCCGCCAATGCTTCCACCACATCAAAACCGATATTATGGCGGGTATGTGCATACTCCGCTCCGATATTTCCCAATCCAACAATCAAAAATTTCATCTTGCTAAAGTTCTGTAATGTTCACTGAACGAAAATAAAAATCCCCCTCGTATAAAGGGGGATTCTAAATGTATAGCAGTAACGCTTATTTCTTCGTTGTTGCTTCTTCCTGCTTCAGCTGACGGGTCATCACTACAGAAGCCACAGGAATACGTGGAGAGTTCATTACTTCCATGTTTTCTGCTTTGATGTCTTCTACACGAATGTTACCGTTCAGTTCCAATGGTGTAAGATCAACTTCAATTGCTTCTTTCAGATACTTTGGATAAGCTTTGATTTTGATTGATTTGATTTTGGTAATCAGTTTACCACCATCTTTTACACCTTTCGAAGAACCAACAAATTTCAAAGGAATGGTTGCAACTACTTTTTTGTCTTCAACCAGTTCCAGCAGATCAACGTGTGTTAAGTTGTCTTTTACTTTGTCGAACTGCAGATCCTTCAAAATTGTTTTGTAGCTCTTGCCATCCACTTTCACTTCGGCAATCTGGAAATCGGGAGTGTAAACCAAAGGTTTAAAAGCTTTGGCAGGAGCGTAGAAATTAATTTCTTCAGAGCCTCCGTAAATTACACCAGGCACCATTTCCTGAGAGCGAAGTTGACGGGCGGCTTTCTTCCCGTTTTCGGTCCTCAAGTGACCCTCGATAGTAATTGTCTTCATTGTTTATCTAATTTAAAAGTTTACTTGTTTGCAGCTTATTTATCTCTCCGTTGCGAATGGATAAACAGGCTGGTAATGCTCTTATTTTCAAAAGCGTTGCGCAGTGCTACAGCAAACAGATCGGATACGCTGAGTACTTTGATTTTGCTGCTTTCCTGTTTCAGCGGAATGGTATCGCACACCACCAGTTCTTCCAGCACACTGTTATTGATATTCTCGTATGCTTTACCGCTTAATACAGGATGTGTAATTAATGCTCTTACACTTCTTGCACCTTTTTCTTTTAAAAGAGCTGCCGACTTAACCAGTGTGCCGCCGGTATCGCAAATGTCATCAATCAATACCACATCCCTGTTTGTTACATCACCAATCACCACCATGCTGGCTATTTCGTTTGCACGTTTGCGATGCTTGTCGCAAATCACCATTTCGGCTTCAAAATAGCTGGCAATTTCCCTTATCCGGTTGGCACTACCCACGTCGGGGGCCGCAAAGGTAAGGTTTTCCAGCTTTAAACTTTCAATGTAAGGAATGAAAATTGAAGACGATTCCAGGTGATCTACCGGGATGTCGAAGTAACCCTGGATCTGTGCCGCATGGAGGTCCATGGTAATCACACGGTCGGCACCTGCTGCCTCCAGCATATTGGCAATAAGCTTTGAGCCGATGGCAACACGAGGTTTATCCTTCCTGTCCTGGCGGGCATACCCATAATAAGGAATTACCGGAATGACTTTGTAGGCTGAGGCCCGTTTGGCAGCATCAATCATCAGCAGTAACTCCAAAATGTTGTCCGAAGGTGAAAAGGTACTCTGGATGAGGAAAACAATATCGCCCCGGATGCTCTCCTGGAACATGGGCTGAATTTCTCCATCACTGAACTTTTGGGTAATACTCTGACCTAGCGGAACGCCAAATTTGGCTGCAATTTTCTCGGCAAGGTACTTCGACGCTGTGCCTGAGAATATCTTGGCAGAAGGATTCATGAATTTTTGTTTGTAAAGGGGATAAAAATTGCGGCGAAGATAAGCGCTTCAACTCAACTTTCAGGAAAGGTTCGTCACCGTTTTTCAACATAAAAAAAGTCCTGCAGCAACTGCAGGACTTTGGGCGGTTGTCCAACTTTTTTTGAAAACAGAATAAGCTATCCGCCGGTTTTGTTCATTGCCTTGCGGGCAATACTTAATTAATTTGAGCCAGCACCAGTACTTTCTCTTTGGCAGGCTCCTTTTCTGCTGTTGCTGTCTGTTGCGCAGCGCTACCCGACTTCACTACATGAACGCCGGTAGATAATACGAACACAACCGAAAAGATAAGATTGCCGATAATTGCGATGAGCAGCACAGATGATCGCAGTCGCATACCTGCAGTTTTGGAATGAGTTTGCATACACTGATGGTTTTTCGGTGAATTGGATATTTAAAAATAAGATGGTATTTTGAAACATGCAAGACACCAAAACCACCATTAAACAATGGGCACAGGACGACAGACCCCGGGAAAAGCTCTTATTGAAAGGTCCGGACGCCCTCAGTAACTCCGAATTAATCGCCATTTTAATCGGCTCAGGAACCTCAAAAAAATCGGCAGTAGATGTTGCTAAAGAACTGTTAACCAAATCAAAAGACGATATTAGTGAATTAGCCAAGTTAAGCCTCAAGGAATTGATGAAGACCAATGGTATTGGCGAAGCCCGGGCTGTTACAATAGCCGCAGCACTGGAACTTGGACGCAGAAGAAAATCAGTAGAAACACTTAAAAATACCGTAAAAACGAGTGCCGATATTGCACATTTCTTCATGGCTCAGCTGCAGGACAAGCTACACGAAGTGTTTGCAGTCGCCTATCTCAACAGGGCCAATAAGATCAATCACCTGGAAGTAATCAGCGAAGGCGGCATTACGGGCACTGTAGCCGATCCCCGCATCATCTTAAAAAAAGCCTTGGAACATAATGCCGTTAACATTGTGCTTTGTCATAACCACCCCAGCGGTAGTTTAAAACCAAGCCGTGCCGATGAACTGCTTACCCGGAAAATTAAAGAAGCAGCTGTTTTGCTGGATATGAATGTGATTGATCACATCATCGTAAGTGAGGAAGGGTACTATAGTTTTGCAGACGAAGGCATACTATAAAAAAGCCTCGTTACAATTTGTAAACGAGGCTTTTAAACATTTTATCTCAATTTTTAAAACGGCAAATCATCGGCCACATCACCTCCAATTGGCGGTTCCATAGAAGGGGCCGGTGCACTGTAACCACCCCCCTGTTGTTGGTATCCGCCACCGCTGTTACCATCGGAAGAACGGCTGCCCAATAACTGGATGTTCGATACACGAACTGATAAGGCCGCACCGCTTTTTCCATCCTGCGTTTGATAAGTACGCACTTCCGGTGCGCCTTCTACATATACCTGTGTTCCTTTTTTCAAATAAGGTGCAATACCTGTACGGTCGCTCCAGTAAGCGCAATCAACCCAAATGGTTTTTTCACGTTGTGCGCCGGTACTGTCTTTGTATTTTTCTGTGTGTGCAACGGTGAAATTCATCACGTTCTTTCCATTCACTGTGTTGGTAACACAATCCCTTCCTAAATTTCCGATAACCTGTAACTTGATCATAGCTTATTTTTTAGTGCGTAATAATTTGTCGAGCGGGCAAAGTAGGTATTTTTTCAGGATAAGCGAAAACTAGAGTTGACATTTTATTCCACAGTTTACCGGCTTCTTCTTCAACCGCTGTTTTCCTGTAATTTTGCATCTTGTCTTTGTAAAAAAGCAAGGAAAATTATTTATCATGAGCCGTAAAGGAAAAGTTTTAGTAGCAATGAGTGGCGGTATCGACAGTACCGTTACGGCTCTCATGTTGCACCATGAGGGTTACGAAGTAGTGGGCATTACCATGAAAACATGGGATTATGCCAGCAGTGGAACAGGCGCAAAGGGCAAGAAGGAAACCGGCTGTTGCAACCTCGACAGTTTTAACGATGCACGAGCTGCTGCAGTGCAGCATGGCTTTCCCCATTATATTCTGGATATACGGGATGAGTTTGGCGATTTTGTCATCAACAATTTTGTAGATGAATATCTGGCCGGCCGTACCCCCAACCCCTGCGTGTTGTGTAATACACATATTAAGTGGCGTGCTTTGTTGAAACGTGCCGATGCCATGAATTGCGATTTTATCGCTACCGGGCATTATGCCAATATACATCAGCACGAAAATGGCCGTTATTACATCAGTAAAGGAAAGGATGAAACCAAAGACCAGAGTTATGTATTGTGGGGATTAGAGCAGGACCTGTTGAGCCGAACGCTGCTGCCTTTAGGTAACTACCGTAAAACAGAAATCCGCCAGATGGCGCTGGACTATGGCTACCCCGAACTGGCCAAGAAAGCGGAGAGTTATGAAATTTGCTTCGTGCCCGACAACGATTACCGTGGCTTTTTGAAACGCCGTGTAGATGGTCTGGAAGAAAAAGTAAATGGCGGCAACTTTGTTGATAAAACCGGAAAAGTATTAGGACAGCATAAAGGCTATCCGTTTTATACCATTGGTCAACGCAAGGGTTTAGACATTACGTTTGGCAAACCTGTTTTCGTAACCGAGATCGTACCCGAAACCAACACCGTTGTATTGGGCGATGAAGAAGACCTGAACCGGATGGAAATGCAGGTGGGTAAATTGAACCTGTTGAAATACGACCGTCTTACCCTTGGCATGGAAGTAACCGCCAAAATCCGTTATAAAGACAAAGGCACACTCGCCAATCTTTATCCGCAGGAAGACGGAACGGTAACCGTTCGTTTTTATGAAGATGCGAAAGGCATTGCCCCTGGCCAGAGTGCTGTGTTTTACGAAGGCGACGAAGTGGTAGGTGGCGGCATCATTATGCGGAAACCCATCCTGTAATACAATGATTTTGCAGTTAACACGTTTTAAGGTACGCAGTGCGTACCTTTTTTCGTGCAGCGAAGAACAGCGGTTTTGGCTCTTAACAACATACAAAACCCGAAATCATTAACTAACTTAGCTTTATGAAATTCAATCGTCGTAAAACCGTTCTCTTTCGAAAAACAACCCTTGCAGCGGCTTGTATGCTTACGCTTCTCTTCAGTTGTAAACAAACCGAAACACTGGAAACAATGAAACTGGAAGAACTCGTTCCACTCCAGGTTGGAAAATACATTACTTATCGATTAGACTCACTTGTATTTACCAATGCAGGTAAAGCAGAAGAAATTCACCGTTACAGGGTAAAACATTTAATCGAACGCCAATCGACCGATAATCAAAACCGCCCTACCTGGATCGTAGCCACTTACATTACCGATTCATTAGGCGTAGGCCCATGGGTACAAAACGGCACGTATACCATTACCCCTGTAGATAAAGGACTGGAAGTAACCGAAAACAATCTGCGTGTACTGCGTTTAAAGCTGCCGGTAAAAGAAGGCTTTTTGTGGAAAGGCAATTCGTATTTGCCCGACCGTCCGTATAACCCCGACTTCCCTTTGAGCATTGATGCCAATATGGATTTGTGGGAATTTAAATACGGTACATTAAACGCCAGCGAAAAGATCGGCGCCAATACCCTGCCCGATGTAACCACCGTTTTACATATTGATTCGGCAGAAAATGTGCCGATGAAAACCGATACTTCGTTTGCATCTCGTGAGCTTTCGCTGGAAAAATATGCAAAGAATGTAGGACTGGTGTACAAAGAATTTGTGTTGTGGGAAAACCAACCGAATCCACGTTCAACCGGAAATCCACCGGTATTAAGTTATAACCCGGTACGTATTGGCTTTGGTATAAAAATGTGGATGATCGACAAAAACTAATTCCGAATTGTGTTTGCATGAATTACCTGCGGCTTTACTTTACACTTTTTGGTTTACTGCTGTTGGCAGTAAGCAGTAAAAGTCAGCAGAGCAAATACATTGTTTACTTCAACAATAAATCCGAAACGGGTTATTCGCTTGCACAACCTTCGGCCTATTTATCTGCACGGGCAATTGAACGAAGGACCCGTTACAACATTGTCATCGACAGCACTGATTTACCTGTTGTTGAAAAGTATGTTGACAGTATCCGTGCTGCCGGAGCAGTTACAATACTTGGCCGTTTACGCTGGATCAATGCTGTGATGATTCAGACAACAGATGTTGCAGCCTTGAACAAAATCAATAGTTTTCCTTTTGTAAAATCGAAAGACAGCATTGCTTTACGATCGGCTTTTAACGGAAGGATGGTAAAGAATAATCCGGTTGTTACGCTTTTACCTGTTGCGCAACGTCCGCAACAACCGGCGGCAGATGTGTTGCAATATGGCGCTTCTGCCACACAGGTAAAAATGCACAATGGCGATTTCCTTCATAACATCGGCGCTACCGGCCGCAATATGTACATGGCTTTTTTAGATGGTGGTTTCTTTGGCTACTTAACCAATCCGTTGTTCGACAGTGTGCGTTTGCAAAACCGTTTTCTGGCAACCAAAGATTTTGTGTTGAATGAAGTGAGTGTTAACGAAGACAATGCGCACGGCATGCAGTGTTTATCGACCGTTGCAGCCAACAAGCCCGGAACATTTACAGGCTCTGCACCCCATGCTTCTTTTTTCCTTTTACGCACCGAAGATGTTTTTACCGAACAACCCATTGAAGAGTTTAACTGGGCACTGGGTGCCGAATATGCAGACAGTGCAGGTGTGGATGTGATTTCTTCTTCGGTTGGCTACACCAAATTCGATAACCCGGCTTATGATCATACTTATGCGCAGATGAATGGCAACAGCACAACCGTAAGCAAACATGCCGACATGGCTGCCAAAAAAGGAATGTTGGTGGTGAACAGCAACGGTAACGAAGGTGATAAAACATGGAAATACTTAGTAGCCCCGGCCGATGCTGATAGTGTACTGGCCGTTGGTGCGGTAAACAGTAGTAATGTGATTGCTGCTTTTTCCAGCTTTGGCCCAACAAGTGATGGACAGGTAAAAGCGGATGTGGTTTCATTAGGACAAGGTGCTACCGTTTCAACAACATCGGGGACACCCGGAACAAGTAATGGCACTTCGTTTTCTGCACCGAATATGGCAGGACTTGCTACCTGCCTGTGGCAATTATTTCCGGAAGTCAACAATCAGAAAATCATTACCACACTGCATAAGAGCAGCGATAAATACACTTCGCCCCAACCGCAATATGGTTATGGTTTGCCCGATATGAAAACAGCCGTGGGTTTGCTTGTTGCCGAACTTTCTACAGCAACAAGCAGTGTTACTAATTGTACGGCAACCATTCAATGGAACAGCAAAGACATTGCATCAATGCAATACAAGCTGGAACGCAAGCTGCCCGGTGAAACAGGCTATTCCGTTCTGCAAACAATTGCTGCAAAAGGAACCGTTTTCTCGGCACAGCAATATTCTGTGAACGATGCACTGCAGGTAAGCGGCATTATTCAATACCGTATTGTACAGGTGATTGATACCAATACCGTTGGCTACCGTGCGTATGCTATTGATTCGGTTTCGGTAACAGCGGGCAGCAGTTGTGCAACCACCAACATCAACGACCCGGCAGGCAATAATGAAAAAATTAAACTCTTCCCCAACCCGGTGACTACAGATAAATTGTTTGTACAGTTTAAAGAGCAAGGCAATGGTAGCTTTCAACTACAGCTTGTAAATGCACAGGGAAGAATTGTACAACAGGAATTGTACAATAAACCAACCGGCACTGCAACCAAAGAAATCCGTCTAAATGCCTTACCGGCCGGTAAGTATCTTTTAGTCGTGTATAAAAACGGGGAACATTACAGCACAAACGGGTTTATCAAACAATAACCTATGCGGGCTTTTGCAGCAATGCCGCAAACATGGTATCGGCTTTTTGGGTATAACCAATCAACAGTTCCTGCTTCAACAAATTCAACTTTAATTCATCCTGCAGCCATTGTACATTTTCTTCGTTTTCCTTTTTAAAAACAGAACAGGTGATATACAGGAAGTAACCGCCGGGTTTCAATTTTGTACTTGCATTGAAACAGATTTTTTTCTGCAGGGCACTGTATGTTTCAATAGATTCTTGCTTAAAAAACGATAGTTGCTCAGGAGTTCGTCCCCAGGTACCGGAGCCCGAACAGGGCACATCGGCAATGATGAGATCGAATGGTGAATAGTGAATAGTGAATGGTGAATGGGAAAGATCAATCACCTTACTATTGTAATGTTTAATGCCTGCTTCAGCGAAGCGTTTTTTTAAGTTGAGAAGAATGCTTTCACGCACATCACTCACCGTTAAATCAATATCGCCCAGTATGTCTTTTGCCATAATGGATTTACCACCGCTGGCGGCGCAGCAATCCCAAACAGAAGGTTTAGGGTGGAAGGTTTGAGGTGGAAGATTTTTCAACAACACTCCTACCCGTTGCGAACTGTAATCCTGTACCACCGCATCTTTATTGAGCATAATGAGTTCTTCGATCTTTGTGGTATTGGGTAATACTACCGTGTCATCTCCCTGCAATTGAAATGGAACATCGGCTGCTTTCAATTGATGCACTACCGTTTCTTTTCGCCTCGGGCGTATCCGTAAAAAAAGATCGGGTTGCTGCAGATGGCTCAAGGCAAATGCTTCCACATCAATACCTGCACTCAATGCATCTGTAAATGGAAAAACAGCAGCAGCATGTACCTCATTGTTCAATAGCTGCAACTTCTTTTCAAACGCAGTTTCAATAACATCATTCCACTCCGGTTTCAAATGCTGCAGCAAATCGTTCGAAGAACGATGACAGAGGAACAAACCTGCCAATAATTTTTCTTCAACTGTAAACTGCTGCAACGATTTACCTAAACGGAAATAACTGTAACAAAGCTGTGCTATTTGCTTTCTGTCTTTACTGCCAAACTTTTTGTTAGCGGCAAACTGTTTTTTAAGATGTGATGCAAAAGGTTCTGCACCGCTGTAAGCCGCAATAATTTCCCGGGCAGAATTGATATAGGAATAGTAACGGCTCATGCACACAAAGAAAAGAAAATACAATCAGGATGTAACAAAAAAACGTTCTGCAAATTGCAGAACGTTCATGTGCAAGTAACCGTTAGAAGTTACGAGGTGTTTTATACTTCCAACAGTGTCTTTACCGGATCTTTTCCGAACAGTAACAGCTCGGGATTTTCCAGCAATTCCTTAACACGTACCAAAAAGCTCACACTCTCTCTTCCATCTATAATGCGGTGATCATAACTTAATGCTAAGTACATCATGGGGCGAACAACCACCTGGCCATTTACAGCCATCGGGCGCTCCTGAATTTTGTGCATACCCAAAATTGCACTCTGTGGTAAATTAATAATGGGCGTACTCATTAACGAACCAAACACGCCACCATTGGTAATGGTAAACGTACCACCGGTGAGTTCTTCCATCGTTAATTTGTTATCTCTTGCCTTACCTGCAAGTTCTACCACCTTCTTCTCTACATCGGCCATGCTCATGCTTTCTACGTTACGCATAACAGGCACTGTTAACCCACGTGGTGTAGAAACAGCAATGGAAATATCTGCATAATCGTGGTAAATAATTTCTTCCGCATCGATGTAGGCATTTACTGCAGGCCATTCGCCCAATGCAATGGCACATGCTTTTGCAAAGAAGCTCATAAAGCCGAGGTTTACACCATGCAGTTCTTTAAACTTGTCTTTGTACTTGGAACGTACTTCCATAATACGACCCATATCCACTTCGTTAAACGTAGTGAGCATGGCAGTGGTGTTCTTGCTCTCCACCAAACGACGGCTGATGGTCTTCCGCAGATTGCTCATCTTTTCCTTGCGTACGTTGCGACTGTTGAGCTCTGCACCTTTGTACGACTGCTTACCGGGGTTCGACAACGCATTCAACACATCATCTTTTAAAATACGTCCGCCGGTACCCGATGGCTTAATACTTTGCGGATCTACTTTCTTATCGGCAATAATTGCAGCTGCTACAGGCGTAGCTTTAATATCGTTAGCCACAGCTGTAACCGGGGCTGTTGATTTTACTTCTTCTTTTTTAGGAGCTTCAGCAGCGGGAGCCGGAGCAGCAGCGCCTTCGGGCTTGGGAGCCGTTTCATCAATCTGGCAGGCAATATCACCAACCTTTAAGGTATCGCCTTCCTGCGCACCATAAATTAAAACACCCGCCTGTTCTGCGTTAATTTCAAAGGTTGCCTTTTCGCTTTCGAGTTCCGCAATCACCTCGTCTCTTTCTACCCAAGCGCCATTGGGTTTCGTCCATTTCAATAACGTTACTTCACTAATTGACTCACCTACTGTTGGAACTTTTATATCTATCATACTTTGATTGGTTGAAAGTGTTGCAAATTTCGGGGAAAAATCAATTGTTCGCTAAGAAATAACCTGCTTTGTTGGATATGCATAACAAAAAATGCCAGGTCTTAACCGGGCATTTCTCAACTGAATGATTGTTTGTTATTGCTTTTCGAGTACCAGCACTACTTTGTTAAAATCGGCTGCTGCATTAATAATTTTTACAAAGTTGTCGTAATCGGTTTTCGGCCACTTGATCTGGTAGTATTGTTCCGTAATATCAATAATGAGTTTATTGCCTTCCTGTTTCCAGTTGCTGATGAAGGCCATAGTGGTTTTTGAACCGTTGCTGTAGTTGAGATTAAATTTCAGATCATCGGGATTCTTCACCTTATACCCTTCAGGAATATTCAGTACGATTTTACGGTTGAGGAAATGCGGAAAATCAATTTCAATATCGAACTGGCGTTCACGCTCGTTGTACATTTCAACCTGCGGTCCGATGCACTCGCCCACTTTCAACAGAATTTTACTGCCGGCACTTTCAATTAAATCAACCGAAGCCAGTTTCAGATCAACAATAAACGGTTTATCCTCGTCGGTAATTTCGAGTTCTTTGTTTTTTAATTCATGGCTGATGATATTTTCGGTTTTGCCTGAATTCTTCGCCATCTCTTTCAAAAACTTTTTCTGTTCATCAGGAGGCAGAAAAATAAATTGTGCTTTGTAATACGCAGCATCATAACCGGAATGAATGTGTTTTGTATTGACAAAAACGGTATCGCCTGTTTTATTAAAACTCAGTTCGGTTTCCAGGTCGTGATGACTTCTTGAAGCTGCCATCATGGGAATAGCTTTTACTTCTGCCATTGCCGATTTCATTTCGCCTACTTCTACCGGCACACAATACAAACCGTTTGTACCCGCCCATGATGGTGGAATAAACGGATAACGGAACAGGTACGATGAAGGAGCGATGTATTGTTTTACCGACGGGAAATACAACACCAGGTTTTGTGCATGATTCCAGTTTTCGAAACTGCGTTCAATCAAATATTCTTCCCTGTCTGCTGCTACCACCACTTCGTATTTTATTTCAGCTTCCTGTAGCATGGCACAGGTTAAACGGCTGATGGCTTTGTTGGTGGCAATTTTGTTACGCTGAATTTTATTGAAATCTTCAAAGTCTTCGCCATCTACATCTTCGCTTGTTTTGATGTTATTCTTTACATAGTTCTCAATCACTTTTATTTTCTGCTCATCTGTTGTGGCCGATTTGATCTCTGTCTTCTTCAACAGATCCTTTGCCACTTCTTTTTCCTTTTTGCTGAACTGGTTGTAAGTTTCGTACACATCTTTTGCCAGTTCGTTCCAGGTAAACATGCGCACATTCATGCCCCTGTTTTGTGTGTACGATAATTTGTATTGCACCTGCATCAATCCGGGACGAACGTTGGCATACTTCTCATCGGTATACGAAGGCACATTGGCGGCAGTAAAGCGAATAACCCGTTGATTTTTTTCTTCATCAACTTCTTCTGCCGGTTCTGTTTTACTGTTGAATGATTTTGCTTCGAATTTAATCGTAGCAGGCGACACAATTTCAACAGATGATTCCTGCACCGGAAAACGAGACTGCACAATTTCTTTTCCAAAGAAAAAAGGCGAACGTTTTACCGTATACATGTATTCAATTTCGCTGCCCTTGCTGATACCGTCAACAGCAAAAATTTTATACTCGCCATCTTCATCTTTATAATCTTTTATGGCGTCGGGAGTAACTTCAATTACTTTATTGCCCGGTGTAATGGTTCTGGCTTTTATTTGCACCAACTCCATGTAACTGCTCACGGGGATATAGATTTTGTTGAAATTCTCAATCCCTTTTTCATCGTTTACACGAATAATTTTATGATAGCTGGTATAAAAATCGATGCCTTTAACTGATGGCACCAATTCCAGCTTGCGTGCATCTTTCACAAATACAGCACTCTCTGTTGTAAACTCGTTTGCAAGCTTGTGCAGTTCCGGATTGGCAGCAAGCGAAAAGCCTTTGTAGTTCACCGTAGTTTGTGCAACCACCTGCAGCAAAAGCAAAAGGCTGAAGGATAACAGGGTTATTTTTTTCATGGAGTAAATTTTATTTTGATATCACTGTTGATTGTTTGTAAACAGGAAACAGGTTTTCCAATACCTTATTCCATTTTTCAAATGCATCGGGATAGAGATACAGGTTGTTGTTTCTGAACTCACGTGTGTAATACAACTTTCCATCTGCCTGCTTACTGCTGAGCTGCACTCCCCACACTTCGTTCTGGTAGTTCTTCAATGCCGGCATTTCGCTTACTTTATATCCATCTGCAAGATCGAGCACCACCACATGCCGCATGGTCGATTTAAAATCGTACTCAATCGGAATCTTGCGTTTCGGAAAATCAATTTCCTGACCGGTGTAAATTTTCAACAGGTTCATGTTGATGTATACTTCGTTACCTAAAAACTTGGCATAATCAGGCAACTCAAAATCGGCAGTAATTACTGCGTGATGTGCCAATGTATCAATCTCCACTTTTATATTCTTGATAGCTACTTTATTATTGCCCCGGTAACAATAAGCCTGCAAATACTCTTCCCGTGCTTTACCCGTACGGGATTCGAGGCGATGCAGCAGATCGTTTGTTTCGTAACCGGTGGTATGAATTTTAATTTTTCCTTTCAGCTGTTTGTTTTCAATGCGCAGGTAAGTGGTATCGTCGAACAACGAATAGCCGGGCTCTGCTGTTGGCACGGTAATAATTTTAAACTGATCGGGGCTTGAAACGATAAATGCTTCTTTACCCTGTATATGCGATGCCGGTGTTTCGAACGGAATGTACGAATCGGTAGCATCGAGGAAAATGGTTTTGCCGTTTAACTCCAGTGCACAAATCATATGATCGTCGGTAATCGGTAACGGTACTTCCGAATAACGATAAGGCAACTGACGTGAACCGATCCAGGTAAATTCAGCTTTTAAACCTGCATAACGCAACATCGATACCAGCAGAGCCGATTTATCTTTACAATCGCCGTAACGTCGTGTACAAACCAGTTCAGGATTACGTGGAACAAAGCCACCCATCCCCTCTTCAAATGCAATGTAACGTACACTCTGTTGTACAAACTTGTAAATAGCTTTCGCTTTCTCTTCCTGTGTGCGCAGTCCTTTGATGAGCGAATCGGTAACTTCTTTTACTTCTTTACCACCTGCAATATCCAGATCGGCAATGTTGGAATAGTAATGTTTTGCCAGCTCTTTTGTTGTACCAAGATAAGGCGCCATTACCCCCTGCGTTGTTTTTGCTTTTTGAATATAAAAGATCACATGCGTAAGAAAATAAGAGGAAGGAGGTGCATCGCCATAGAAATTAACCGGTGCTACATTCTGCGCTTCAAACGTGAGTGTGGTTTTACCTTTCTTCGTTTCCTTTTTAACCTGTACAATATCCTTGTTGCCTTTCACAAGATAGTTCAACTCCAGCTCTTCGGGGTAGGTGATAGCAATGGCTGCCGATGCTGTGGGGAAATAGTTTTCGAAATAAAACGGCGACAGCAGATGCGGATCGGTTAATTCGTAATCCACATTGGTAATGCCTCTTGCACCTTTGCTGATGGCGGGATACAAAAATTCAATTTCTTTTGAATCGTCGTAAAAAACAAAGCTGCTGCGGCTTTTGGTTGTAGAGTTGGTTACTTTAATTTTTTTACCATCGGGCAACAGCGTAAAGGCATCCCAATTTTTCAGTTTATAGAAATAGCTGAAGTACACACTGTTCGATCCGGCGAAGTTCGAAGACTCATCCTTGGTAAACAGCAAGTCTTCAAACTCTTTCTGCTGAACTTTTATTTCGCCGTTTTTCCAGGTAAGTTCAATATCCGTTTTACGATCGAGCCATACAGCCATTGCATCAGGGAACTGCTGCATCACGGCATTTACATCGATCTTTTTATTTTGCGCAAACACTCCTGCAATGAGGAAGCAACACACTGTTGAAAAAAGAAACTTCATTCGCTTATTTTTTTATTTCTCTGATATAGCCTTGGTAATACACACGTGTTTCAAGCAACTTACCGGTTGGGTCGTAGGCTTTGTATGTACCGTGTGGATTGCCCATGTCGTAGGTTGCTTCTGTTTGTATTTTCCCATCGGGATAATACTCTTTGAATACGCCATCTGTTAAGTCGTACACCTGTGTGTATTCCATTTTCAATTTTCCGTTATCATAAAACGACTTGACTGCACCATTCGTATACCCATATTCGTCGGTTGATTCGTAAGCAAGTACTCCCTTTTCGTTGTACAACCTGAATTTACCATGATATACACCTGCCGCAACTTCAATAAACGCCGCTTTGTTCCCATTGCTGTAAAAAGCTTCAATTGTTCCGGTGAAATTCGGAAGCGGTATCGGCTTCTGCATTTTCTTTGAACGATCCGGGTAAGCATAGGCAGTGATTAATCCATCTTCATAATAAATTTCAAATGCCGTTCCGCCTGTCTCTTCAAAATACCTGGAAGTACCGCTTCTGTTACCTTCTTCATAATCGATTTCACGCTGTAACTTACCATTATCATAATATTTCGATTTGCCGTGCTGCAACCCATCTACATAATACTCTTCGTATTCCAGTACACCGTTTTCATTGTACGACTTCCATACGCCCGTTTTTAAATCGTACAGATAAGCTCCTTCCATGCTCAATTTACCATTGGTGTGATAATACTTTGCAACACCATTCTTTTCATCGTTTTTAAACATCACCTCATTCATGAGTTTTCCATCCGGGTAATACGATTTCTGCATTCCTTCCCACACGCCATTTACCAATGGTAATTCGTAATAGGATTTGCCATTGGGGTAAACCAACTTGTAAATGCCTTTGCCGTTTTCGAAACGGATCGGAGTCATACGCTTACCTGTTTCATCAAATTGTGTTACTTCAATAAGCCAACCATTGAGGTAGCGTTCTTCATAAAAGGGTTTACCATCGGCATAATTACTGATGCCATAACCTGTTTTTTCACCAGCAGCAAAAAAGTATTTACTCAGTAACGTTCCTTTCATGCTGTATTCGTATTGGTAATCGACCAACACATCTTCATCATAGAATGAAACACTAGATAGGTTTCCATTGGCAAAATATGTTTTGGAAACACCTGTTTTCTTTCCCGCAACATACTCTGTCTCGTCTTTACTATTTTTATTGTAATACCAGGATTGCACATTGCCTTCAAGTGCACCATCTTTATACAGTTCTTTTAAAACAGGCAAACCCTGTGTGTTATAATAAACAGCTTCATTCGTAAGCTCTTCGTCCTGGTTAAATTGTTTGTCACTTGTTTTATAACCGTAAGGGCTGTAATACGCAACCGACCATATTTTTCCCGAACGCTTATTCAACAGCTTTTCGTTACCAAGCGAATCCACATAACGTATTTCATTGGTTTTTCCTTTTGCACTGCTTTTGTAATACACATACGGTTTGCCTTTATGGTAATACTCGCTGATACCTACGTTGATGCCATCTTTAAAACTTTCCTTTGATGAAAGCTGGCCTTTATCATCGTAATGCAGCACTTCGCCCTGCGCTCCTTTTTCTGTCATTTCTACTTTGTAATCGAGCTTGCCGTTTCTATGAAAATAACTCCAGGTGCCTGTTGTTTTCCCTTTACTATACTGGTATGCGGCTTTCAGTTTCCCATCGGTAAAGAACACTTTAATTTCACCATCCAATTCATCTTCGTTATAAGCGCCCTGCTCTTTAATGGTTTTGTTACCATAATACATTACATACGCACCATTTGCTTTCCCGGCTTTGTACTGAAATTGAGATTTGATGGTGCCATCATTGTAATAATATGTCTGTTTTCCATCCATCTCATTATTTACATAATTTTCTTCGCTGGTTACCACACCATACAAGCTGTAATTTTTTACAACGCCTTCCGCCTTACCGTCTTTGTATGCTATCGTTCTTTTCAATGCGCCGTTTGAGTAATAAACTGTTACCGGGCCATCGGAAACACCTTTGTTAAATTGCTCAACACTTTGCAGTTTACCGGTTTCGTGGTAAAACTTCCAGATGCCGTTGCGTTCATTATTCAAAAGTTCACCTTCCGCTTTCAGGTAGCCATCAGGAAAATAGAATTTCCAATAACCTTCGCCACCCTCTCCTACCATTTTTCCTTCTGCATAAAAACGGTTTTCATCAAAATGATACAGGCGTTCTGCTGTTTGCCTTTCCTTGTACTGTACTACTCTTGTACTCCGCACCAGGTCAACATAGCTGAATGCTTCTTTTGTAAAAGCCGACACTTCGGATTTATTCTTTTTCATGTAAGAAGCAATGGCATCGATTGTTAATCCGCTGAACGCATGATTGAGCATCACCTCAACCTTTTTATCAGTATACAGCTGCTTAAAGTATGGCACATACAGCTGCATGTACGCATCATCACTCGCCTCATCGAACTCCAGTTTCTCCAGCATTACATTGATCTGTTTGAAAATATTATCATCGAGGTTGAATTTTACTTTATACCCTTTATCGAAAGCAATTTTTGAAAAAATGATTTGTTCTACCTTGCTGAAGTTATCGGGATAGTTGTCGCCTGTGCGTCGCTGTTGCGCTTCGAGTGTTTCATCTTTTGCATTACAGATGCTGCTGAGGTAGGTAACAACCCTGTTCACATTGCCATGTGATGGATTAACGATCTGCGCCATCATCATGGCCATCAGCGTTGGAACAATTTTACCCTGTTGGTAGGCCACTACACCCATTTTGTAGTGATGCAGGGGATTGAGAAAATTCATCACCACACATTCTCTTGCTAATGCTTCAGCTTCATCATAACGCTTTAACCGAACCAGTGCCGTTACTTTTTGCGAACGGATGGTTTGCGATGCAGGGAACAGTTTCAAAGCTGAATCGTACAACAGCAATGCTTCCTGCGATTTACCCATATCGTCGAGGATGTTAGCTTTTAAAACAAGATAATCGTGGATACTTTCGGTATGCATACCTGTCAACGCAAGGTTGATGGTTGCCAATGCATCATCGTACGACGAGTCCTGCTGTAACGCCAATGCTTTTTCGTACAAGGACAATAGGTAACTGGTATCGTTACGGTGTATGCTGCCGAATTCTTTCGCTGCTTCTTTATACGATCCTTTTTCGTACAACTCAACGCCTTTGAGTAAAATGGGTCTTGAGTCGGGCGACTTAACGGGTACGATCTGCGCTACTAATTGCTGTACACTTACAGTAAGCAGCAAACAAAGGATACACTTGAGTGTGCTCTTCATATTTATTGAATTTGAAAAAATGTTTTACAATGATCCGGTGTTGAAAATAATTAAAAAAATGAAAGCCGCACATAAGTTACTTATAAGTGTGCTGCAATGGAAATAAGAGTGTAAAACAAACAAAAACCCCCTGCTTAAGCAGGGGGTTTTTAACGAAAATCTTATTCTTTCAACTTAAAGCGAAAACGCCGTATCAATAATTTCGGCCTGCTCCTGCTGGTGTACTTTATTGTAACCGGTGGCAGTGGAGGCTGAAGCTGAGCGGCTGATGACACCGTAGTTGATGTCTTTCAGGTTCATTTGCAGGAACGATGCTGCACCCATGTTCAGTGGCTCTTCCTGTACCCAGAACCAGGTAGCCTTACTGTACTTGTTGTATAAGGCTTTCAACTGTTCAACAGGTAAGGGATATATCTGTTCCAAACGAATGATGGCAACATCTGAACGGTTATCTTTTGCTTTGCGTTCTGCCAGATCGTAATACATTTTACCGCTGCAGAAGAATACTTTCTTCACCTGTGCGGCTTCCGGATTTGTAGGATCATCGATCACTTCTTTAAATCCGCCACTGAGGAATTCTTCTTTTAACGAATAGGTTCCGGGGTGACGCAGATTGGCCTTCGGTGCAAAATTGATCAATGGTTTACGGAACGGCCACGCCAACTGGCGGCGTAACGCATGGAAGAAGTTGGCTGCTGTAGTAATGTTCGTTACCACCATGTTCAGCTCTGCACATAACTGCAGGTAACGCTCCAGTCTCGCACTGCTGTGTTCAGGGCCTTGTCCTTCATAGCCATGTGGCAGTAACATGGTCACACCGTTCATACGGTTCCATTTTTGTTCGCCTGCAGCAATAAACTGATCGATCATGGTTTGTGCACCATTGCTAAAATCGCCAAACTGTGCTTCCCACAACACCAATGCGTTGGGGTTGGCCATAGCATACCCGTATTCAAAACCTAACACACCATATTCACTCAACAATGAATTATAAATACGGAAATGACCGGCAGCTCCATCAATATGCGCCAGACGATTGTAGGCTTTGTCGTTGTTCTCATCACGCAATACAGCATGACGGTGAGAAAAGGTACCACGACGTACATCCTGACCACTCATACGTACATCATTACCATCAAGCATTAGACTTGCGTAGGCCATTAACTCACCGGTAGCCCAATCGATCTTATTTTCTTCGTTGTAGAGTTTAATTTTATCCTGAATGATTTTTTCAACTTTCTTCAATGGCTTAAAATCTTCCGGCCATTTCATGATCGAAGAAAAGATCTTTTCAAAATCGGCTTCTTTAATAGCAGTTACCGGCGATTGTAAAAAATCTTCAGCTGTTGCACGGCGTAAACTTTTCCATGCCAGTTCCGGCGCCTGGTAGTGATAAGGAAGCGGATTCTGTTTTACTTCATCTAAACGCTCCTGCAGATCGCTCCAGAATTTCTTTTCCATTTCCTGTGCCAGTGCTTTGGCATCTTCCTCACCGTTTTGTAACAGGTAATTGGTATACACTTCACGTGGGTTCGGATGTTTATCAATTAACGCATACAAATGCGGTTGTGTAAACTTCGGATCATCACCTTCGTTATGTCCGTGTTTACGATAACACACCATATCTATAAATACATCGCTGTTAAACTCCTGGCGGTAACGGGTGGCAATTTCCACACACTTTACTACTGCTTCTGCATCATCACCATTTACATGAAAAACAGGTGCCTGCACCATTGATGCCAGCGAGGTACAATAGTCTGCACTTCGTGCATCATTAAAATCGGTTGTAAACCCAATCTGGTTATTAATTACAAAGTGCATGGTGCCGCCGGTATAATAACCTTTGAGGTAACTCATCTGCAATACTTCGTATACAACACCTTGCCCGGCAACTGAAGCATCACCATGAATAAGGATGGGAAGAATTTTATCGAACTCGCTGTTGTACATGATATCGGCCTTGGCTCGGCTGAAACCTACCACAACCGGATCTACGGCTTCAAGGTGCGATGGGTTGGGCATCAACTTGAGGTGAATGGTTTTGCCATCCAGCGTTTCTACTTCACTGCCATAACCCATGTGGTATTTCACGTCGCCGCTACCCATGGTTTGATCCAGCTTGGCCGTGCCTTCAAACTCACTGAAAATTTGCTCGTAGGTTTTGCCCATAATATTGGCGAGCACATTTAAACGACCACGATGCGCCATTCCTATTACAACTTCCTGTACATCGTTATTTGCTGCTGTATTTATGATCGCATCCAAAGCTGCAATCGTTGTTTCACCACCTTCGAGCGAAAAACGCTTCTGACCAATGTATTTTGTGTGCAGGAACTTTTCAAACATCACCCCCTGGTTTAATTTTTCCAGAACACGGCGACGCTTGTTAATAGGTAAAGGCTGATGAAATTCTTTTTCAAATGCGTTGGTCAAGAAATCAACTTTCTTTTGATCGCTGATGTATTTAAACTCCACACCTACATGCGATGCATAACATTTCTCCAGGTGGTTTTGAATGTTACGCAGGGTGGTAGTGCCCAAGCCAATTAACTGGCCGGCATGAAATGTTTTATCCAGATCGGCCTCTGTAAAACCATAAAAGCCCAGTTCAATATTTGCACCACGATCTTTCCGCTTACGGATGGGATTGGTTTTAGCCAGTAGGTGACCTTTGTTACGGTAACCGAGGATCATGCGGTAGGCCATAATTTCCCGCATCCAGTCAATGCTGAGCGGAGTCGAAGCAGCATTAGCAGAACCGAGCGGAGCCGAGGTTCCATTTGTTGATCCGCTACTAACAGCAAAATCGAATCCCTCGAAGAATTTTTTCATTTCAGGATCAACACTGTTGGGGTCCTTTACAAAATCCTGGTATAAACTTTCGATAAACTGCGGATGAGAGGCGGTGATGTATTGAAAATCTTTCATGATGGAATTTGAACTATCAATCTTTAAAAAGGAGCACAAATATCGGTTGTTTTGAGTATTGGTTGTTCAGACAATGTATCCGATTTTGTTATTTTTTGCTTTAATTCACAGGCATTTACAACAAGTAGCTGTTAATGGAGAGGCAAGCTTTGGTGCAACAAGAAGTTGCATAACCATAGCCGTTTGTTGTGGGAACGATTGCGTAGATTTTACGGGAGCTGGTACTGAAATGGTGATCTTGCAATGCCGGATGGGGCGAATTCTGATTTTGCGTAAAAAAACTCTTGCACATCCGCTGAATTTTGAATTTTTCCCCTACCTTTGCCGTCCGAAAAAATAAGATATGGCAAATCATAAGGCTACCAAAAAAGACGTTCGTCAGAGTGCAAAGCGCAGAGATCGTAACCGTTACTACGGTAAAACTACCCGTAACGCTATCCGTGATCTCCAGGCAATTACAACCGGCAAAGAAGCTGGTGAGCAATTACCTGCTGTTGCTGCGATGATCGACAAATTGGCAAAGCGTGGTGTAATTCACAAGAATAAAGCTGCGAACTTAAAGAGCAAGCTTACAAAGAAAGTGAACGCTTTAGCATAATTATATCCAGTTACTGAAGATATTTCCAACCCGTCTGCTACAGACGGGTTTTTTGTTTATACCCGCTTTTGCCCGATTAAATAAAAAGAACCGTGTTTCTGAGCAGGCTTGGCTTACTTGCCATGGCAGTAACCCTGCACAACGATTCTTAAAACCGACCAACGAAAGAAGATATGAGAAAACTGTTTTTTTTGCTGACGGGTCTTTGTGCCACAGCAACTTTTGCACAACTTCCTGTAACCCGTTATGAAACCTCGAAGGGTACCGAAACGGTAACGTATTACGAAGCCATCGCTGCATGGAAACAAATTGACAAAGCCTCTCCCCTTGTTTCCATGAGTACAATGGGTACTACCGATGCCAATGAACCCCTGCATTTGGTGCTGGTGAGCAGCGATCAAACGTTTCAGCCTCTGCAATGGCAACAGCAAAACAAAGTGGTTATTCTCATCAACAACGGCATCCACCCCGGTGAGCCTGATGGTATTGATGCCAGTATTGCATTGGTGAAAGATATCATCACTAAAAAAACAAAACTGCCGGCCAATGTGGTACTGGCCATCATCCCGGTGTACAATATTGGCGGTGCGCTGAACCGCACCACTACTTATCGCATTGATCAGAATGGTCCTGTGGAAAAAGGCTTCCGTGGTAATTCTCAAAACTTCGATCTTAACCGGGATTTTATTAAGAATGATTCCAAAGAAGCCAAAAGCTTTGCACAGATATTCCATCTGGTACAGCCCGACATTTTCATCGATAACCATGTAAGCAATGGTGCCGATTACCAGCATGTAATGACCCTGCTCACATCGCAACACAATAAACTGGGCGGTAAAATGGGCGAGTTTCTGAACCAGACATTTGAACCGGCCATTTACAAAAGCATGCAAACAAAAGGTTACGACCTGCTGCCTTACGTGAACAATTTTGGTGATAACCCCGAAAACGGATGGAGTGCTTACTGGGATGGTCCCCGTTACAGCAGCGGTTACGCATCGCTGTGGAATACATTTGCCTTTGTACCCGAAACACATATGCTGAAACCCTATGCACAACGTGTTGAAGCAACTTACCAGCTAATGGTGAGCATGATGGAGTTTGCTGCAACCAATCAAACCGCCATTAAACAGGTGCGTGCACAGCAACAGAAAGAACAATTAACACAAACACAGTTCCCCGTTGGCTTTACATTAGACCGCTCGAAGTTTTCTGAAATACTCTACAAAGGATATGCAGCAGGACGTAAACCCAGCAACATCTCCGGTTTGCCACGTTTGTATTACGATCGTAACAAGCCGTTTGAGAAGATGATCAAATTCTACAACTTCTTCAATCCGAAAACAATGATTGAAAAACCAACAGCCTACGTTATTCCGCAAGGCTGGTGGAAGGTTATTGAACTGCTGCAGGTGAACAAAGTGCAAATGCAGCAATTGAAAAAAGATACAACGATTGAAGTGGAAGTATATCGTATTGATGAGTACAAAGCTAGTCCCCGCCCCTATGAAGGTCACCATCTTAACTCAGAAGTAAAGACGAGTAAAACAGTGCAGCAGATGAAATTCCGTAAAGGCGATTGGTACATACCCATGAACCAAAAAGCCAACCGCTTTTTAATTGAAGTATTGGAACCAACCGGTGATGACAGTTATTTTGCCTGGAACTTTTTTGATGGTATCCTGGGGCAAAAAGAAGGTTACAGCAGCTATGTGTTTGAAGAAACGGCTGAAGCATTTCTGCAACAAAACCCGGCAATCAAACAAAAACTGGAAGAACGCCGGGCAACAGATACTGCATTTGCCAAGAGCGGAAGTGCACAATTGAACTTTGTGTATCAAAACTCATCCTACTACGAACCGATGCATTTGCGTTATCCTGTATACAGAGTGAAAAAATAATCCGAACTTGTCATAAACAATTGTGCCATGCGCTTACCTTATTTGCTTTTATTGATCTGCTTACCCTTACTTTTTGCTGCCACATCCAAGCAAAAGAAAAAGATACTGGTGTTTGCAAAAACAGCAGGGTTCCGTCATGCTTCTATCCCAAAAGGTAAAGAAGCCATGTTACTACTGGGAAAAAACAACAACTTCCTGGTTGATACTACAGAAGATGCTTCCTTCTTCAATTCAAAAACATTGAAGCAGTACGATGCGGTTGTTTTTTTGAGCACAACAGGTGATATTTTAAATGCTGAACAACAGACTGCATTTGAAAATTATATCCGTTCGGGAAAAGGATTTGTGGGCATCCATGCAGCAAGCGATACCGAATACGAATGGCCCTGGTATGGCCGCATGGTTGGCGGTTATTTTGCAAGCCATCCAAAGCAACAAAAAGCAAAACTGAATGTAACAGCCGAACCACATCTTTCAACCGAACACTTGCCCAAAACATGGGAACGTTTCGATGAGTGGTATAATTTCAAAAACAGAAATGCCGAAGTAAAAGTGTTGCTTACGATTGATGAAAGCAGTTATGAAGGTGGTAAAGAAGGCAGCTATCATCCTATGGCCTGGTATCATGCATACGATGGTGGCCGTGCTTTTTATACAGCACTGGGACATACTGATGAGTCGTATAAAGAAGAAGCTTTTTTAAAACATGTACTCGGCGGCATTACCTATGCAATCGGTGGTAAAAAATAATTTGCTGCGTTTTTCAAAAACAGCTCATGAACGGCAATTACTTTAAAGCATCGCTTGATGCTTTAGCAAAGAATTTATCCATAGCGCTCACACTGGTGTTCGTCAGCACGATTGCTATTCAGCTCTGGCTGATGAAAGAGAACGGACAGCAGGCATCACTTTTCATCGTTGCATTATTGCTCGTTATTTACCTGTCGGCTTATTTATTTCGTCCGCAGGGTTATACTGTTACAACGGATGCACTCATCATTAAACGCTCCGTTTCACCTGTAACGATTGTACGAAACAGTATTGTATCTGCCGAGCAGTTACATGATAACAGTCTTTCCGGATCAATCCGTTTGTTTGGTGTAGGTGGATTGTTTGGTTATTTTGGAAAATTCAGTAACAGCAAACTGGGAAAAATGACCTGGTATGCAACACGCAGAAACAGGAATGTGATATTACTGCTCACTAACGATCAAAAGAAAATTATTGTTACACCTGATGAGCCTGCTGCTTTTCTGCAGGCATTACAAAACAAAATTTAAAGGCTATTCTTCCTTCCACAAAACCGAATTCTCTTCTCCAAATTCATTCGGCTCACGTAATTCATTTGCCGGATCAACAATCCATTTTCCATCTACTACAAACTTGTACACATGTTTGCCGGGCAGCAAGTGCTGGTCAATAATCCACATATCGCCTTCTCTACGCATGGGAAAACCGCCGGGCGACCAATTATTAAAATCGCCTGCCAGAAAAACCTTTTTTGCTTTTTCATAACCCTTTAACCGGAATGTTTGATTGGGTGCAATCACCAGTGTTGCGTTGGGTAACTTCTTTCGGGTAAGGGTATCCGTTAAATCGTTGCCATCAACTTCGTAGGTATATTCATAGTTACCATGACCGAGCACGTACGGAAAAATCCAGCCGCTGTCGGTTCGCTTCATCTGCAGTTCATAATTCTTCCATTGGTTGAAGGAGCCTTTCAGCATTACTTTCTTTGCCGTAAGATTTCCTTTTAAGAAAAAAACAAACGGTTGACCAATACATACCACTGCATTTGTTTCGCTGAATTCGTTGGGATATTGATCGGGATTAAACGGATCGGTAAACCATTCGCCGTCGGCAATGAAGCGGTAAGTATGTGTACCGTTAGACAGGTAAACCTGTTTCTGCCAACCTTCGCCCCAACGTTCCATCGCAATTTCATCGGGGTTCCAATTGTTGAAACTGCCGGCAAGCATCATTTGCTTTGTTGCGGTATAACCTTTCAGCGCAAATACAAAATTGGTTTTATAATAAACAGAGTTATCGTTGCCTTTTCCATCGTTTTCTACCAGTTCATTGTCTTTATCAATCGTCCATTTACCATCTGCAATGAACTTGTAGTAATGCTTGCCTGCACCCAGTTTTACAAAAGCAATCCAGCCGCTGTCAGTTTTGATCATCGGTAATGCATCGGGATTCCAGTTGTTAAACGTTCCTGCCAGCATTACCTGTTTGGCCTGCAGGTTGCCCTTCATAAAAAACGTTACAGCTGAATCCTTTACAGCAAAGGAATACTTGCGCTTAAAGCGATTGTATCCATACAAAGGTTCTTTATTGGAAACACCCCAGTTCTGCAAATGCTTTTGTGCCAGCAGTATTTTTTCAACCGGATCCATTAACTGTTCGGCCGGCTCCATGCTTTTACTCAATACCAGCATTTCACCATTATTCAACACAATGTTCCAGCCAAGTTTGATCAATGAATCGGGGCGGCTGCTTTTGAAAAAGTTTTTCAGATCCAGCTCTTCTAAACTGTAATTCCTGATAAAGGTTTCAAGCTCGTTTAACGGAATATTTTTGCTGAGTGTAATGTAGATGTAGCCCTTCTTTACCACAAACGACTTTACAGGCGGTTGTGCATACAGGTTACTGCCAATAAGCAGCAACAGCAGCAGTACGAACCTGCGCAGTAAAGAAAGGAAGGATATGGTTTGCTTTATTTCCATATGTACATCTTACGCTTTACAAAGTTAAATCCAATTTTATGCATCGAAAGAAAATCGAAGCCCAACATTCCATCTAAACAACGGTTATAGGAAAAACACATTTTGGCCATATTTGTTACCAACACCGGCATCGTACTCACTGATCGCTCACCGATTGTAAAATTGCGCATATCGCCGTATAAAGCATCAACTTTCGCATTACCTGCACCATTTAAGGTAATACGGCGGGTAATTGCAACACTGTCCAATATATTTTCTGACAAACGGCTGTCGATCACATTCGATTCGGCTCCTGTGTCAACCAAAAAAGTAAGCCGCTTACCCCCCACTTTTCCGTACGTAAGAATTTTGTTATCGGTGAGCTGAATATCAAAAACAGAATAAGCCGAAGTATCGTTGAGCATACGGTGTTGGTATGATTTTGCTTCTTTCTTAGAGATATGATGCAGATGAATTTCGCTGTTTTCGTAATCAATGATCATTTCAAAATGCTTGAACAGCTGTACACCAAGTAAGCCGAAGATTTTAATGCCCTTGTTGTTTTCAATATGTGCCAGGCTGATGCGGTCGGCTTCCACTTTATGATAATGCACAGCACCAAACGAAAGCTTGCGAATCATTGTGCGGCCATAATCGGTGATACTGCCGGTTATTCCACCACTCTGTTCGCCATTGGTTGTTCCTTCCAAAACCTGGTAATCACGAAAGTAAGTGGTATTTAAAATCAACCCCGGAGCGCCTGTATCGAGGATAAAACTTCCTTCAATTTTGTCTGCTTTCGCTTTAATGAGGATAAGGTTGCCAGCCCGGCTGAAAGGAATAATGAAATCTGCAGAATCGGTTTCTATTACCGGATCGTTGGTAAAACTCTGTGCAGAAGAGCTGCTTTGAATACCTGTGCCTGCTACGGATAACACAAATCTCGACGAGTCTTTACCGGCAGGCGTTTGTGCGTACCCGTTTGTAACAGCCCATAACATAGCTGCTGCTACCAATAGCTTTACCGGTAAAATTGATGACATGAGGTTTAATACGATGCAAAAATAGAACAGCAGTCTTACAACCATTGCCCGTTAATAACAACAGTAAACCACTAACCTATTTTAACAGTATACGAACAAACCAGAAAGATGTTACACATTTGCATTGTATTTATTCACTCTGTCGTTATCTTATTAACATGATTTCGAACAACGCATTTTGTAAGCTTCTTTTATCTTTTGCAGAAGTAACCGAAGAACCGCATTTCGAAAAACGCTCGTTCCGTATAAAAAAGAAAATTATTGCTACGCTGGATGAGGTACATCATACGGCCTGTGTTAAGCTAACCTCAAACGATCAATCTGTATTTTGTTTGATTGATGAAACGGTTATTTGGGCTGTTCCCAACAAATGGGGGCTACAGGGGTGGACAAATATCAACCTTAAAAAAATAAAGAAGGATTTGTTGCAGGATGTTGTAACTACAGCTTACTGCACTGTTGCACCCAAAGCACTTGCCCAACAATACCAACAATAAAAAATCCTCCGCAAACGGAGGATTTACATGAACCAAAAACACCTTAAAAAATTTCGTTCTCAAACGGACGTTTTCTATTTACAATCGGGAACAGTTTGTTGTTTTCTGTGTAGCGGATTTGCCTTTTTTCTGGATTGGATTAAAAGACGGAGCCGGTGCAAAAGTAAGCACCGGCTCCTGCTCAACGTTTATAAATAAGGTCTTCTGTTGCCTTTAAAAGTCAATTAACAATCCTGTGACAAAACCTTACTCTTCTTTAATAAGGTTACCCGAACCAGCCAGTTTCGATTTAATATCGGTGGGGCTGCCGTAATAGTGAATATCGCCGCCACCTGCAACCCGCACATCCAGCTTCATACTGGCGTAGAGCCATACGTTGCCCGAACCGGCTATCACTACCTTTGCATTTTCGGCTTTTAGATTTTTCATAATCACATCGCCGCTGCCTGCAACATCAATATCAATATCACGGGTTGCACCGGTTGCTTCTGCCTTACCGCTGCCGGCAATGTTTACCGCTACCTGAGGCGCATTTACATCTTTCATTAAAATATCGCCGCTGCCCGCAATGCTGAACTTGATTTTACTATCGGATGTAAGATTTGTTTCGGCCACAATTTTACCGCTGCCGGCAAGGCTTACCTCGGCAAAACGGGGAGCAGTAATGTACACTTTCATATCTTCTGTCGGGCGCAGGTTAACACCTTTGCGGTGGCGAATACGCAACACCCCGTTTTCAACCCTTGTTTCTACATATTGTAACAGGTTTTCATCGCCGGTAATCTTTATTTCATAGTTATCGCCCTGGGTAAGATACACGTCAAAAGAACCGCCTGTCTTTACGCTTTTAAAATCACGTTCGTTACGGTTGGTAGTAACAATTTCACCATTACCACGCACAGTCCGCCAGCCGCAAGAGGCAAGGGAAACAGAAATAATAAAGGTAATTACTACATAGCTGAGAGAGAGAATACGCATGTTCGTTGTTTTTATTTAACTGATGAGATAATAAGGCGCACACAAACACAACGGGTTAGCCGACAGGGTTTATGCACTTGGTTGGTTAAAGACGGAGAAAACAAAAGTAAAGGAAAAAACGGCGTACATAAAACGAAAAAAATGAATAGCTTTTCCACATAAGCCGTAATCGTTCGCTTCGGGCTTGGGTGGTTTTTGTTACCTTCGCCGCACCATGACAGAAAAGATTCTTATCCTCGATTTCGGCTCTCAATACACACAATTGATTGCACGTGCAGTTCGTGAAGCAAATGTTTACTGCGAAATTGTTCCTTATCACAAACCGGTTGTAAAAGACGATACGCTGAAAGGCATTATTCTTTCGGGCAGTCCGTTTTCTGTAAACGACGAAAAGGCCCCTGTGGTTGATGTGGAATTACTCACGAAATCCTTACCTGTTCTTGGTATCTGTTACGGTGCCCAGCTTACAGCAAAACAGTTAGGCGGCAGGGTTGAAAAAAGTGAAAAGCGTGAATACGGCCGTGCCATGCTGCACAAGCAGAAAGAAGACGTGTTGCTCGACGGTATCAGTGATAAATCACAAGTGTGGATGAGCCACGGCGACAGCATCCTGGCATTACCCGACGGTTTTGAAGTGATGGCAGTGACCGATTCTATCCCCGTTGCTGCGTTCCGTGCAACTGGCGGTTATGCCAACCCGTTATATGGCTTGCAGTTTCACCCGGAAGTTTACCATTCTACCGAAGGAAAGAAAATCATTAAAAACTTTTTAACTGCTATCTGCGGTTGCAAAGCTGAGTGGACACCCGCTTCCTTTGTACACGAAACTGTTGCATCGTTAAAGCAACAAATCGGCAACCGTAAAGTAATTATGGCGTTGAGCGGAGGTGTTGATTCTACCGTTGCAGCAACACTTATTCATAAAGCGATCGGCAAAAACCTCTTCGGCATTTTTGTTGATAACGGTTTGTTACGTAAAGATGAATTTCAACAGGTACTCGATACCTATAATACTATTGGTTTAAATGTAACAGGTGTAGATGCACGTGAACATTTTTATACCAAGCTTGCGGGAAAAAGTAACCCCGAAGAAAAACGAAAAATCATCGGCGGCACATTTATTGAAGTGTTCGATCGTGAAGCCCACAAAATTGAAGGTGTTGAGCTTTTAGGCCAAGGTACCATTTATCCGGATGTAATTGAAAGTGTAAGTGTACATGGTCCTTCGGTAACGATTAAATCGCACCACAACGTGGGAGGTTTGCCCGATACCATGAAGCTGGAACTGGTAGAACCGTTGCGTTATTTGTTTAAAGATGAAGTACGCCGTGTTGGTGCAGAACTGGGCATTCCGGCCGATCTGCTCAACCGTCACCCCTTCCCCGGCCCCGGCTTAGCCATCCGCATTTTGGGTGAGGTAACAGAAGAAAAAGTTGATCTGTTACAACGTGCCGATGCCATCTTCATCAATGGATTAAAAGAACATGGACTGTACGATAAAGTATGGCAGGCAGGTGCCATTTTATTACCGGTGCAGAGTGTAGGTGTAATGGGCGATGAACGTACGTATGAATTTACATTGGCCCTGCGTGCAGTAACTTCTGTTGATGGTATGACGGCCGACTGGGCGCATTTGCCGTACGAGTTCCTTGCACATATCTCGAACGAGATCATTAATAAAGTGCGTGGTATCAATCGTGTGGTGTACGACATCAGTAGTAAGCCGCCTGCAACCATTGAATGGGAATAATCATCTGCAGAACGTAGATCGGACTATATGAAACAACTCTTATTTGTACTTGCATTTGTTGCAACCGGTTTGTTTGCTTCGTCGCAAGGTGCTGTAAAAAAATACCGTGTAGGAATTTTTGCCAGCCTCTATCTCGATTCAACCTTTACCGGTTCAACCTATAAATTCACAAACCAGATGCCCAAGCATATATTGCCGGGCCTCGATTTTGTGCAGGGTGCATTGATGGCCGTTGATTCTGTTAACAGTAATCAGCCACTGGAAGTAATGGTGTACGATCTGCGTTCGGCTGATCAAAGTCTTGATAAACTCCGCAGCCGTAATACATTCGACTCGCTCGATTTAATGATTGGTTCTGTAAGCGGAGCTGAGTACCGCACCTTGGCCGATCTTGCACTGTTGAAAAACATTCCGTTTGTATCGGCTACGTTTCCCAACGATGGAGGTGTAACCAATAATCCGTTCACCATTATTGTCAACTCTACTTTACCTGCGCATTGCGAAGCGATCTATAATTTTATCATGCGCAGCAACCCAACTGCCAATCTTGTGTATGTAAGAAGAAAAGGTACACAGGAAGACAGACTTGCTTCTTACTTTGCCAAATACAACAAAGGAAGCAATGGTTCAACTTTACTGAAATGGAAAACACTTAACCTGAATGACAACTTTACACAAACCGATCTTATTCCGCATTTAGACAGTTTAAAAACCAATGTGCTTATTTGCGGTTCGCTCGATGAAGCATTTGGATTAAACCTAGTAAATGTTGCACAGAAAATTTACAAAACCTATCCAATGGAATTGGTGGGCATGCCTACATGGGATGGCATGAAAGATCTTACCAAACCGGAATACAAAGATCTTTCGTTGTTTTATACTGCAACCTTCTTTAATACAGGCACCGTAGCTGCAACCAATTTCACCAAAGGATTTACCGATCTCACCAATGGTCGGCCATCGGATGTTGCCTACAGGGGTTATGAACTGACCCGCTTTTTTATTCAACTGCTGTTACGTTACAATACACAGCTGATGCAGCATCTGAATGAACGAACTTATCGTTCATTTACCGAATTCGATTTCAGACCGGTATTGAACAGTACAAGTGGTAAGCCCGATTATTTCGAAAACAAACGCATTTACATACTGAAGCGCAGCAATAACCTTGTTTCAAGAATGAATTGATATGATTCCTTAAAAAAGTTTAGCCCAGGCCAACAAAATATTTGCTGGCCTGTTGTTTTTTTATGCCACACAAGAAAGCACATTTACCACAAAAGATTTGCCTTGTTTGCAACAGACCTTTCAGCTGGCGTAAGAAATGGGAAAAGGTTTGGGATGATGTCAAGTACTGCAGCGACCGTTGCAGAAACAACCGTAACAAATCCAATCAAGCAACTTCCTGATGGCGCTCTTACAGTTTACCGATAATGGTTTGTATTGTCCTGACGGCGATTTCTATATCGATCCCTGGAAGCCTGTCAACAAAGCGGTGATTACGCATGCGCACAGCGATCATGCAAGAGCAGGCTCTACAGCCTATCTCTGCCATCGTCTTACAAAACCTTTGCTGGAGCTAAGACTTGGGGCGCATGCTTACCAAGAGGTAGAATGGAATGAACCCGTTTTTATCAATGGCGTGCGAATATCATTACATCCCGCAGGTCATGTGATTGGTTCATCACAAATACAATTGGAAAAAGAAGGAGAAGTGTGGGTTGTAAGCGGCGATTATAAAACAGAAGATGATGGTGTAAGCGGCGCATTTGAACCGGTACGATGTAACAGCTTCATCACCGAATCTACATTTGGCTTACCCATCTACAATTGGCAACCGCAGGCTGTACAGTATGCACAAATCGGTGAATGGATTTTACAAAATCAACAACAGGGTTATAGTTCTGTTTTGCTTGCCTACAGTTTGGGTAAAGCACAACGTGTATTACAGGCTGCAGCAATGGTAACCGATCACATCTTTTTACATGGTGCTGTTGCAAATACCAACGATGTACTCGTTAACGCCGGCATTACATTACCATTTGCCAAACGGGTTACCGCAAGTGTAACAAAAGATGAATTAAAAAAAGCAGTGGTCATCGCACCTTCTTCTGTACTCGATTCGCCCTGGTTAAAACGTTTCACACCTTACCGTGTAGCTATATGCAGCGGCTGGATGCAGGTAAGAGGAAATAAAAGAAGACAAAATGCAGATGCAGGTTTTGCCATCAGCGATCATGCAGACTGGAATGGTTTATTACAGGCAGTGAAAGCAACGGGTGCAGAACAGGTGTATGTAACACATGGCTTTCAATCGGCATTCAGCAGGTATTTGCAGGAACAAGGTATACAGGCTGCTGAAGTAGTTACACAATACGGCGAAGCATTTGAAACAGATGATGTGCCTTCATCAACACAAGAACAGCAGCCATAAAATTTTTCGTAATAAAATAAAATGAACACTTGAAAATATTTGCAACACTTGTACATACACTCGGCAGCAGTACCGGCAGCAATGAAAAACTGGCTGCACTGGCGCACTATTTTTCAACTGCCGATGACAGAGATAAAGTATGGGTGATTGCATTGTTCAGCGGTCGCAGGCCAAAACGATTGGTTACATCTACACAACTCAAGCAATGGTGCTACGAAACAGCTACACTCCCCGACTGGCTATTCAACGAATGTTACGATACCGTTGGTGATCTTGCAGAAACAATCAGTTTACTGTTACCCGAAGCAACAGCTACAGCAGCATCTTTACCATTACATGTTTTCTTTGAACAATTACTTGCATTGGCAACTGCTACCGAAGAAGAAAAGAAAGCTTATGTTTTACAGCAATGGCAGCAGCTGAGCAAAGACGAATGTTTTGTGTTTAATAAATTCATCACCGGTGGTTTTCGTATTGGTGTATCGCAAAAAACAATTGTGAATGCATTGGCCAAATCGGTACAGCTCGATGCAAGCACTATTGCACACCGCATCAGCGGCAACTGGAATCCGGCAACTATTACGTTTGAACAATTGCTGAGTGCAACAGCTGCAGCAGAAGATCTTTCCAAACCTTATCCGTTTTACTTAGCCTATGCACTGGAACAACCACTCGAAGAAATGGGTACAGCTGCAGACTGGCAGGCCGAATGGAAATGGGATGGCATTCGTGGACAAATGATTCAACGCAATGCTGAACTGTTTGTATGGAGCAGAGGCGAAGAACTGATGACTGATAAATTTCCCGAATACCAATCATTAACAGAGCTGTTACCTGCAGGTACTGTTCTCGATGGTGAAATTATTTGTATGCCGCCCAATAGTAAAGAAGTAAAGCCACTACCCTTTGCAATACTGCAAACAAGAATCGGACGGAAGCAGGTAACCCGCAAACAACTGCAGGAAGCACCTGCTGCTTTTATTGCATACGACTTACTGGAATGGGAAGGAAAAGATATCCGTCAGCTACCACTTGCCCAACGCCGGAAATTATTGGAACAACTTATTCAACAGATACAACATCCGGTACTGCATGTGTCGCCGGTTATTACATTCAACAACTGGCAGCTATTAGAAGAACTGCGTACGCAAGCACGGGAAAACGGTAGTGAAGGATTGATGTTAAAGCAACTGCATTCGGTTTATCAGTCGGGTCGTAAGCGTGGCGATTGGTGGAAATGGAAAATCGATCCGCTGGTGATTGATTGTGTGTTGATTTATGCACAAAAAGGCCATGGCCGCAGAAGTAATTTGTATACCGACTATACGTTTGCAGTAAAAGACGGCGACCGGCTGGTGAGTTTTACCAAAGCCTACAGTGGATTGACAGATGAAGAATTTGCAGCTGTCGATGCGTTTGTAAAACGCAATTCATTGGAAAAATTTGGTCCGGTGCGTACCGTAAAACCGGAACTTGTTTTTGAAATTGCCTTTGAAGGTATAGCGAAAAGCAGTCGCCATAAAAGTGGTGTTGCATTGCGCTTTCCACGCATGAGCCGCTGGCGCAAAGACAAAACAGTGGATGAAATCAATACACTGGAAGATCTGCGGCAGTTGTTACTGCAGTATGGAAAATAACGCTGCAAAACACAACGGCAATTATTTAGAAGATTCGAAAGTGCAGGTGCTGCAGTTGAACCCTTAGATTTGTAAGTGGCATGAACGAATTACAACAAAGCTTTGGTTATTCTGAAATAAAGTCCTGGCTATCCGCCAAAGGATTACAGCCATTTCCGTTTCAAGAAGAAACATGGCAGTATATTGCCCGTAACGTAAGTGGTATTGTAAATGCACCCACCGGGTGTGGTAAAACATTTTCTGTTTTTTTAGGGGCACTCATCCGCTTCATCAATCAGCATCCGACTAATTATAAACACAAATCGAAAAACGGGTTACAGCTTTTATGGATCACACCGCTGCGTGCACTGGCAAAAGATATTGGCCGTGCTATGGAAGAGGTGATTACAGAACTGGAAATGAACTGGACCATTGGCATCCGTAATGGCGACACAACAACAGCCGAACGTGCAAAGCAAAAAAAACAATTACCTGAAGTACTCATTATTACACCGGAGAGTCTGCACCTGTTTCTGGCACAAAAAAATTATGCAGATGCATTCAGAAACCTGCAGCTGATAGCAGTGGATGAATGGCACGAACTGATGGGCAGTAAGCGGGGCGTACAGGTAGAACTCGCATTAAGCAGAATTGTGCATTGTCAATGGTCGATGCAACAATGCAAACCCATGATCTGGGGCATCAGTGCAACCATTGGTAATTTAAACGATGCAAAAGAAGTACTGCTTTCATCTATTGGAGAAGACGGCGTTATCGTAAGAGCCAACATGAAAAAACAAATTATTGTTGAATCTGTTTTGCCCGATGAAATTGAAAACTATCCCTGGGCTGGTCATCTCGGTATCAAGCTCATTCATAAAGTCATTCCGATAATTGAGCAAAGCAAAACCACACTCATCTTCATTAATACAAGGGGCATGAGCGAGCGTTGGTACCAGGAATTGCTGAACCATGCACCCGAACTTGCCGGTGCTATTGCTTTGCATCACGGAAGTATTGAACAGGAATTGCGGCAATGGGTGGAAGATGCATTGCACACGGCCAAACTGAAAGCAGTAGTGTGTACTGCATCGCTTGATCTGGGTGTCGATTTTCGGCCAGTCGAGACCGTTATACAAGTGGGCTCGCCCAAAGGTGTATCCCGGTTTCTGCAACGTGCAGGACGAAGCGGTCATAGTCCTGATGCGGTCAGTAAAATATACTTTTTACCCACCCATTCGCTGGAGCTTGTTGAGGCAGCAGCCTTGAAACATGCAATTGAGGAAGAACTGATTGAAAGCAAAGAACCCATGCTACTTTGCTTTGATGTGTTGATCCAATATCTCAATACATTGGCTATTTCAGATGGGTTCCGGCCCGATGAAATTTTTGCAGAAGTAAAGTCAACCTACTGCTATCGTGATCTGTTGCAGGAAGAATGGGAAGAAATTTTGAAGTTCCTGGTAGAAGGCGGTAAAGCATTGCAGCAATACGACGACTATAAAAAAATTGAAATTATTGAGGGTTTGTATAAAATACAGAGTCGAAGGTTGGCGATGCAACACCGCTTAAACATTGGCACCATTGTAAGCGATGCCATGCTGAAAGTAAAAATGGTGAGCGGTGGTTATGTTGGCGTTATTGAAGAATACTTCATCAGCCGTTTGGAACCGGGTGATTGTTTTACACTGGCCGGAAGAAATCTTGAACTGGTGCAGATTAAAGACATGACGGTACTGGTGCGCAAATCAACTTCAAAAAAAACCATTGTTCCCAGCTGGAATGGCGGGCGTATGAGTTTAACGGCTAACCTTGGCCGTAAGTTGCGGGAAACATTCAACGAGGTTGCCGAGTCAGGCCGCTCGAAGCGGCCAGACGAACATTCACCTGAGCTGCTTCATCTTTCTTCTTTGTTTCAACTGCAGCAACAACTTTCGCATATTCCCAAAGACAATGAGCTGCTCATAGAGCATCACGAAAGTAAAGATGGTTATCATTTACTGGTATACCCGTTCGAAGGACGACAGGTGCACGAAGCCATGAGTGCCATCCTCGCCTTCCGCATTGGTAAACTTGCACCGCTTACATTTTCCATTGCCATGAACGATTACGGGTTTGAGCTGTTGAGCGATCAGCCCATCCCTGTTGATGATACCAATGCAGCAGAACTGTTTACAATCGAAAATCTTACTGCCGATATTCAGCGAAGTGTTAATGCAACAGAAATGGCCAGGCGCAAGTTCAGAGATATTGCGGTGATCGGTGGTTTAATTACACAAACAGCTCCCGGCGAACAAAAAAAAGCAAGACACCTGCAGGCATCTGCAAGTTTGTTGTTTAACGTGTTCAGCGAATACGACGCTAAAAATGTATTACTACGTCAGGCTTATCAGGAAGTATTCGATCAACAGATGGAAGAAGTTCGTTTGCGTGATGCGTTTACACGCATCGGTAACAGCAACATCATCATCGCCGTTCCGCAAAAATTCACGCCGCTCTGTTTCCCCATTATTGCCGATGGGTTGAACCGCAACAATCTTTCATCTGAAAAAATAGAAGACCGCATACGCCGTATGCAGGCCCAGCTGATGAGAGAATAGAACACATCGCCACCGGCTTTTTACAATGGAATAACAACAGTCAGTTTGTAAAACCAAGTTTCTTCTTACTTTTAGCAAAACAACTTCTCATGCTTAAAAAGATAATCTATGTGCTTATTGCTGCACTGGTAATTATTCAGTTTATACGTCCTGCTAAAAATGTTGCTGCAGGCCCGTTTCCAAACGACATCAGTACAAAATTTGCAGTGAATGATAATGTTGCATCTATTTTAAAAGAAGCCTGCTACGATTGTCATAGCAATAACACGAAATATCCCTGGTATGCCGAAGTGCAGCCTGTTGCATGGTGGCTGGCCGATCATGTACATGAAGGAAAAAGCGAATTGAATTTTTCGGAGTTTGCAGGCTATACTGCCAAACGCCAGCGTAAAAAATTTAATGAAATAATGGATGAGGTAAAAGAAGGGAAAATGCCTTTGAAGAGTTATACCGTTATTCATACAAAAGCAAAACTTACCGAAGAGCAAAAAAATGCATTGTACAAATGGTGCGAAGAAAGCCTTGCAACACTGCCACCTGCCGAACCCCAACAACAATCGGACAATACGAAAAGTGAGCATAAATAAAAAAAGCCCCGTTTGGGGCTTTTTTATTTATGCTGTTAAATGCTTTCGCTGAAACCAGAACAGTAAAATAAATACGATTGCAATAATAAATCCGAATATCGACGACCAGGCATCTATTGCGAGCGCCGTAAACAAAGGCAATGCTATTTCGCCCGCAGTATAAATTGCAAACCCTGCTTTTTTTCGTTTGCGCATTTGCAATGCCCCCCAAATACAAATAAGAGCAGTGGCAATGGTAACAAGCAAAACCGGCATACGCAGTTCGTATTGGCGTAAGGTTGCATCAACCGACCATTTGAGGAAACCACTAAAAGGTTTCATTTCCCTGGTTTTTTCCAGCGCCCTGGTTTCGTTTACCGATTGAACACTGAAAGGAATAATCCAATAACTGAAGAAACCGGAAATTATTTGAAAACCACTTCCAATAAAACTGAGAATGGTTAATACGTTGATCCCTTGCGGTACCGATGATGGTTCAGTATAAGAACCCTGCAGATAATCTTTTTGCTCCATGCAGTTTTTCTTTCAAAATAAATCATTTCTGCAATTCAGCAGCGTAAAAACAGCACTTACATTTGCACTTCGTTATGCAGCAGCCAACGCTTTTTAAACATTTACAACAAACACTCTGGCTTTCGCCTGAGCGCTGTTTGTTTTGGGAAGAGGAACAATGGCTGATTGTATCGGACATACACTTTGGCAAGAGCGGGCATTTTCGCAAGGCAGGTATTGGTATACCCCAAACTGTTTTTAAGGAAGACCTGCACAGGCTTGTAACGCAGATACAGTATTTTAAACCGAAGCAGGTAATAGTTGTAGGCGATTTTTTTCACAGCCATCTCAACAATGAAATCAAACTCTTTGAAAAATGGCGCAACGATCTGGCAAGCCTGCCCATTCACCTCGTAAAGGGTAACCACGATATTCTTGCAACGGACTGGTATGCTGCAAACGACATTACTGTGCATGAAACTCAACTTGTAAAAGGGCCTTTTGCTTTTATGCACGAATTACCTGCAAACGAAACAACTACAAGCGAGTATATTTTTACGGGGCATATTCATCCCGGCATTCATATTGCAGGCCTGGGTAAACAATCGCTGCGTTTTCCTTGTTTCTATTTTGCCGAACAGTATGCAGTGTTGCCGGCCTTTGGACGTTTCACCGGCTTACACCCAATTCGTCCAAAGAAAAAAGATAAACTGTTTGCAATAGCCGAACAGCGTATTGTTGAACTATAATAAACAGACATAAGATCAGTTATAAACTTTTACATATTGCCCACGCTCCTATTTACGCACATCCGTTGCCGGAAGGGCATCGCTTTCCGATGTTGAAATACGAACTGATTCCCGAGCAATTGTTGTACGAAGGAAGCATTACACAAGAAAACTTATTTGCACCAACTGTTTGCAGCGATAAAGTTGTGTTGTTAACACATGATAAAACGTATCTCGAAAAATTAAAACAACAAACACTCTCGGCAAAAGAGCAACGGCATATTGGTTTTCCGCAATCGCCGGAGTTAACCGAACGTGAACTCATTATTACACAAGGCACCATCGATTGCTGTATGCATGCATTTGAAAACGGCGTGTCCATGAATGTTGCAGGTGGCACGCACCATGCATTTGCCGACAGAGGCGAAGGTTTTTGTTTGCTGAACGATTTTGCAACAGCCGCCAATTACCTGTTACAGCAAAACTTAGTCAAACAAATTCTTATTGTTGATCTGGATGTGCATCAGGGAAATGGTACTGCCAGGTTGTTTGAAAACAACAACCGGGTATTCACCTTCAGTATGCATGGAGCACACAATTACCCGTTTCACAAAGAAACCAGCGATTTAGATATTGGTTTGAAGGATGGAACCGACGACAGCATTTATCTGCCGTTGCTGCAAAACACGCTGGATATGCTGATTGATAAAGTAAAGCCCGATTTTGTGTTTTACTTATCCGGTGTAGATATTCTGGAAACAGACAAGTTCGGTAAACTGAAAGTAACCATGCAGGGTTGTAAACAGCGGGATGAAATAGTGTTCAGCAAACTGCGGCAGCATCACATACCTTGTACAGTTGCTATGGGTGGTGGTTACTCACCCGATGTACGCACCATTGTAGAAGCGCATTGTAATACGTTTCGTTTGGCTAAAGATATTTGGGGATTGAATTAGTGAAAGGCACAATAGACAAGGTTCAAGGAACAAGTAGTAAAACCCAACGGCCCACATTCAAAAACCAATAAACGCCAATTCACACATCGCACACTACCTCCATCCTCAACTCACCACTCACGCTCTTCCTACTAACTACTCATCACTATCGACTCACGACTGATTCCTCTTGCGTTTCAACTTCTGCGAATCAATAAAGAAGATCATGCGTGCAGTAAATTCATTTCCCTGCGGCGAAGCCAGTACACGTGCTGCGTTGCCCCAATAGGTTTTATAACGGCTGCCATCAACCGGAAAATCATTTGCCAGCCAGTTTTTCCAGCCAACAACAAAACGGCTTCCGTAATTAAAGTCCCAGGTATAAAACACATCCACGTTCCAGGCATTAAAGTTTTGATCCTGTCCCGGAATAAATGCACGGTCGAGGTACCATCCATCGGCACTTACATTATGAAAACTTGCATACTCTACTTTGTTCCAGTAATGGCGTGCACGAAGAGTTATATTCATACGGCTGGTAAAATTATAAATGCCGGTAATGAGTGTTGTCACATCACGATTGCGTCTGCGACCAATGATAGGATCGCCGTTCGGTTCACGCAGGAACGCATAACCAAACTGTCCACGATCGTCTTGTAAACGCCAATCAATATCCATACTAAACCTGTCGCTGAAACGATAACGTATGCCCGGGTTGGTAACAATGTAGGGATCGTTCTTAATATCTACCGACTCCGCAAAACCCAATGAATAACGGAAGAATAAACGTTTTCGGCTGTCGCTGCTGCCACTTAACCGCAGAAAACCCCAGGGTACCTGGCGCAGATAACGGCCGGGCGTACGTAATTCAAAATAGTTCTTTTGCCATAGTGGTTGATAGGTTGTATTCACACTCAGATCCCAAAAGTTTTTAAAGAACCAGAACGCACCGGCATTGTATTGCACATTGGTAAATACAAAAGGCTTGTACAACATTTCGTGCCGTACAGAAAAATTAAAATTGTACGAAATAAATTTATCGGTTGGTGTAAGCTGGTTGTAGCTGATGCGGAACTGATTGGTTACTTCGTTTGGTGCAGTAAGGTAACCGAGATCGTTCGGATCGTACCGATCGCTTTCAACATTGCTCAACAGGTTGTACTGAATTTTTCCACTCACCTTACCCAGGCTCACAACAGTTTTAAAACCGCTGTAAGGATTTGGTCCCATAATGTTGCTGTAATCGAATTTACCCTGAAAACCGTAACGATTACGCTTATCAAACAAATACACATCCAGTCCGGTAACGTTGGCATCCCTGCCCGCACCACTGCGTGTAACATTTGCATTGGTAAGTGTAATCGACGAACGTCCTTTCAAAGCCTGGTCAATCACAATCAAATTATAATTGGTCAACGGTTCCGTTTGTACCCGTTCAACTTCTTTGCTGTTGGTATTTTCAATTTCAGCAAACATGGGTGCGCCAATTGCATTGAACACTCCTATGCCTAATTTCTGTTTTGTACGACCCGAAAATTTAGTTGCATTGAACAACTGCACTACGCCGGGGTTTGATACGATACGTGTGCTATCGGTAGAGCCCATACTTCTTGCTTTGTAATAACCCGAAGGTGTGGCACCTACTCTTCGTGAATAAAACAAACCCGACTTATTGAAAATTTCTGTGCCCTCGGTAAAGAAAGGACGGTTCTCCTGGAACTGTACTTCGTACGGTGTAAGATTATTAACGATGTTATCGCTGATGACTTGCCCGAAATCGGGAATGAGCGTCATATCCAACGTAAAGCTTTCGTTTACGCCATACTTTACATCCATACCCCCATTGCGTAAAAATTCATTTACTCTGCCTTTGCTGGTTGGTGTTGTTCTGTAACCCGCTGTTATATACGGAAGAAACGATAAACGTAAAGGTGGCTCTAAGTTTTCCAATCCGCTCAACCGGCCAAACTGGTTTACAAAACCATTTTGATTGGGGTTGATGGTATTCCAATAAGAACTTTCGTTGCTGCGACGTACATAACGTTGAAAGTTGAGTCCCCAATCCTGCTTCTCTCTTTTTGCAAAGCGAAGTGAAAAATAAGGAATTTTCATTTCTACCACCCAGCCATCTTCACGCATGGTTACTTTGCTTTCCCACACAGCATCCCAGCTGTAATCGCTGGGCGGACCAAAATTAGAACTGCGGTTCGGACTCAAACGACCATCGCTCTGCACATTGCGGCTTGTTACCACAAATTGAAAACCGTTCTGGTCATCGTTATACGTATCAAAAAAAACAGAGAAATAATCTACATCCTGCTGGCTCTCTTTATCACGAGCTGTTAATTGCGTACGCACCAGTTTCGGATCGTCGTACAAATAAGCGCCGATATAAATAGAACTGTTATCGTACACCACATACACTTTGGTTTTGTAGGCCGATGCCTCGCCATAGTTGGGACTGTTGACAACAAAGTTTTCCGCAACGGGGGCCGTTTGCCAGAAAGCTTCATCCAGCACACCATCAATTTTGGGTGCTTGTGCAATCTTATTGGCCTGCAAATTTCTTTCGGGTTCATTGCCGGCAAACAAGTTGAACGTGGCAAGCAGCGAGATAAGGGTTACAATCCATTTCATAAAGCGGGCAAGCTAATTAAACAAAACCGCTCACCCTTTTCGATTGGGATGAGCGGCTTTGCTGTTATTTTAAAGTAAAAATGCGACGGATCAGTTCATCTTCTTCTTGAGGTTATTTACCTGATCCTGCAGGTTGGTAACAAGCGATGCGAGATTGGTAACATCCCAGCGTTGTTGCTGGTTTACACGGCTCAGTACCATTTGTGCGCTCCAGAACTCCAGCACATCTTCTGCATTTACCTGGTAGGGTTGATAAGCAGGGTTATCGCTCACAAGAGTAAGCTTGTTTTTGCTGCGGTTACTTTTCAGTACACGTTTGTACACCACCCCTTCCGATTTACTAAGGATGATATAGGCATTGTTGTTCTTTACATCATCCAGATTATGCACCTTCTCGCCTACAATTACACTGCCGCTGGGCGTTGGCAACATACTGTCTCCTACAATTTCAAAGGCACGATAAGTACCGCCGCTGAGCATGGGTAAAGTGAACGTGTTCAGTTCATCGAGAAACTCAGGATCAGCATAGCCGTTGAGGTAACCCGCAGCTGCCTTTACCGGCACAAAGTGAATCACATTGCTTTCGGCCATCATTTTCAACTGGCGGCGTTTGGCAAGATAACTTCCCTTTGTTTCGCTGAGGTCTTTACGCAACAGATCGTCGATGGTTACTTTAAACAGATCGCTTACTGTTTCCAATACATCGTAATTGGGTTCGGCACGCTCTTCTTCATACGCACCCACGAGCGAACGTTTAATACCGATCTTTTGTGCAAACTCTTCTTGTGTCCACCCACGCAGCTTGCGCAGGTACTTGAGGTTTTGATTAGCAATTGCCATAGCTTACTAATTTTTATGGCGCTAATATACTAATTATTTTAGCTTGACAAATTTTTATTTCTTTTCTTACAACGATTGTTACTGATTGCTAAGCTAGGTAAACGCACCAGGCACTTTATTAAATGTAATCATTCACGAAGGAAGCAAAACTGCGTCATCCGATTTTGCCAACTCCCTAATATATCTCACTTTTACGCTATAGAAGAAAGGAACAGTTTATGGCGAAGAGTACCAAAAAGAAAGAACAACCCATCATCCTCATCACCAACGATGATGGCGTTACCGCACCGGGCATCCGCAACCTGGTGGAAGCAGTAAAAGATTTAGGCAAAGTAGTCGTTGTTGCGCCCGATAAGCCGCAGAGCGGTATGGGCCATGCCATCACCATTGGTTTTCCCTTGCGTTTGCAGCGTGTGCATTTAATGGACGATGTGGAAACCTGGCAATGCAGCGGCACACCGGCCGATTGTGTAAAACTGGCGGTAGATAAAGTACTGCACCGTAAACCCGATATCTGCCTCAGCGGCATTAACCACGGCGCCAATCACAGTATTAATGTTATTTACAGCGGAACCATGAGTGCGGCTATTGAAGCGAGTATTGAAAGTATTCCTTCAGTTGGGTTTTCGTTGCTCAACTATAGCATGGAAGCCGATTTTAGCGGAGCAAAACGCTATGCCCGCCAGATTGTACAGCAATTGCTCAAAGGCAAACAAGACAAACATCTTTGCCTCAATGTAAACTTCCCCAATGTTGATGCCAGCCTGATCAAAGGTGTAAAAGTGTGCAGACAGGCATATGCCAAGTATGTAGAAGATTTTGACGAACGTAAAGATCCTTCGGGTAAAAGTTATTACTGGCTTACCGGTGAGTTCAAAAACTTCGATAAAGGAAAAGATACCGATGTTTGGGCGCTCGAACACAATTTTGTAAGTGTTGTTCCCGTTCAATTCGATCTTACCGATTATACACTGAAAAAGAAATTAGAAACCAAACTTAAATTCTGATGCTGAAACTGGATAAACTGCCTTTTGGAATTGTATTGGGTGCGCTTGCCCCTATTCTGGGTCTTGTACTTTATTATTTTATAAAAGCACCATCTATTGGCTTTGGTGAGTTTGTAGAATTTTTCTTCACCAACAAAGCCATGCTTACCGCAGCAGGCAGTGTTTGTTTAATTGCCAATATTATTTTGTTTACGCTGTTCATCAATGCCCGTCGTGATAAAACGGCTATCGGCATTTTTGCTATGACGGTGATGTACGGATTGATTATTCTTTACGCCAAGTTCTTCATGTAACAAATACAAAAATGGGGCTTTACGAAAGCCCCATTTTTTTTCTACCTGTTTCTTTTCCCTGTTTATTATAAAAGATAATTAAGCTGAGTTTACCTGCTGTATTATACAGCTTCCATTCGTTGTAACGGATGCCGTTTTTATACGTTCCTTTCCACATCCCGTCTGCTGTGCGATGTATCCATAAACCATCACGCAATCCTTCTTTGTAATAGCCCGAGTCCTTTACAATACCATTATCAAAATAATTCATGTACAGACCATGATGCAGGCAATCGTTAAACACCGGGTGGTAATGTGCCGGATCGGAACTGTTGGTTTCTACCAACTCAGCAATATCGTTTGTACGCAAAGCCCGTTGCTGTATAAAGGATGACCCCGCCTGCAAAAACTTCACTGCATCTCTCCCCTCCTTTTTATAACGGGCTGTAAGTGCATACGAATAGTTTTTAGGATGATTGAGTTCTACTTCTCGTTTTACCCGCTGAAACAAATCGGCATTGTAGGTTCGCAATGCAATTAACTGCCCTGCAGCATTCCACACTTTCCACTCGCCATCGGGCACGCCTTTCACAAGATTACCCTGGTCGAGCAACTGCCCGTTGGCATAACTGCTTTGCCAGCCGCCATGCAGTTTCCCTTTTTTTGTTTCGCCGCTGAAGGAAGCACCGTTGCCGGTTACAAACTGCAGAGCACCTTCGTTACCCAAGCTAAACGGATAACTTTTAAAAAGCGAATGGCTGAAAGTGAAGACCGAAATTTCTACCGGCAGCTTTGGCGGATTACCGGATGCATGCAGGTGATGTTGCGCAAATACGCCCTGAAATATTACACCGGTCATAAAAAACAAGAGTAAATTTTTCTTCATACGCTGTAATGTGTTGCAAAGGTACGGCACACTAACAATCGATAGCAGTTATTACAGGTAGTTTTTTCGTCCTTTTAGAACATTAACAAGCTGTTAAAAAAAAAGGGTCGCCAGAATTGGCGACCCGTAACCCTTGTCTATTTGATTATGACTAAATGCTTGAGCTTACTGTTTTACAATCAGCGTTTCTTCTACAACACGTGTGCTGTTTTCGATTGTAAACACCGCTGGTTTTGCATCTTTCGAACTGATGATTTCGATAGTAATACCAACAAAACCTAATTCTTCTGTATTCAACTGGTATTTACGCTTGATGTTTACACCACTTACATTCTCCTGGTAAAGGATTGTACCGAACTCATCTTTTACAACAACTACATATTTTTCGTTGGTAGCGTTGTTTAATGAAAGCTGGAATACAGGCTGATTATCTAAGCGACCGATCATTTTTAATTCTGCGCCAGGAGTTACAGCATTTACAGTTGTTGCGTTTGCGTTGATTCCTGTAGTTACAGCTACTAAGGTTAATAAACCAATTACTGCATTTTTGATTGTTGTTCTCATTTTTCTATGCTTTTAAATTTTTACAAATTGTTGTTTCTCTTTTCACAGGCAATAATCGCAGTAGTGGAACAAGTATCGTTGGAGCAAGCAGGACTGTCAAATTAATAACTCCGGAGATTTGGTACGGATCCGAAACGCATTTTGTTTCATTGACAAGGCAAAAGTACAACGGCATAAACCCCTGCCCAAGTCAAATACAGGCTCATTTAATGGCCTTAAATTTCATAACATTTTATTAAAAGCCTTTACTGTCATGGCTTTCAGAAATTATTCTGTATGATGGCCAATGGCTGAAACAGCTCTTTTTTTAAGGGGCAGTTATTGCATAGATAAGTTAAAAACTACGTTATTAAACTTGTTAATACCTTAGCATTGTGCAGGAATTGCAACACAAACGCATCAATATATTATTCCCTTATTATCCATTGCAACGTTTAATTTCTTTACAGTTTTGATTGAACAAGGTCAAGTATTTTTACCTTACTTAAGAAAGTCATTTGTACAATTTAAACTTGTCAGTATTTTACATTAGATAAAAGGTAATCTTTACTACCTTCTTTTTTTTATACCTAACCATTAAAACAAGATAAAAAAACGATTGAACCGTAACTAAAATCTGCACAATCATATTTTTGAATAGCGCTCATAATCAAAATGTTTACCCGATCCATGAATGTAAAATTGAAGACAGATACCATTTTATCCTTAACAGCAATTCTGTTGCTGATATGCATAACCGTTGTCTTTTATTTTGCCAGTATTGAGCAAAAAAACTTACACGATTTACAAGTAAGAAATGAGCATACAAGATCTGCTATAGATCATTCCCAGGAATTACTTGCTGTACTGTTAAAAAACGAAACCGCTACCAGAGGGTACGCATTAACTGGCGACTCAACTTACTTAAAACAACAAGCAGCAACCCTTTCCCCCATAAAGCAATACTTGACAGCATTAAAACAAACAATGCTTGAGCACCCTGAACTAAAGACCAAGGCAGACTCGCTGGAGCTAATCTTAAACAAAAGGCTTTCGTTTTCTGACAGTGTAATTAACATGCGCCGCCAATATGGTTTACCAAAAACACTCGAACTTATTCAACAAGGCAGAGGCGTACTTTATACCGGCGAAATAAAACAACTTCTTGAGCAAAGCGACAATACTGAAAAGGGATATTTAAACCTGCAAAATAAAAAAAGTGAACAATCACTTATCCGAATTTCAAAGCAGTTTTATATTATTCTCATCGTTACACTTTTTCTTTCGTCTATTCTGATTATTGTGGCTTTAAGAAACATCCGTAGCAGGCGTAAAACGGAAGAGCTCTTGCACTATAATAACGCATTGCTGAACAGTATAACTGATGCAATTATTTCAATTGATGAAAATCTGATCATAAAGAAATGGAATAAAGGTGCAGAAACTGTTTATGGCTATACAGAGGCGGAGGCCGTTGGCAAACATATTGGCAAACTATTGCAAAGCAAATATTTAAGTCTTTCTCCCGAACAGATCATTGAACAGGTAAAAATTACAGGCAGTGTACAAACAGAAATTTCGCATGTAACAAAAAAAGGCCAACAAATATTTGTATTAACTACGGCATCAGCGGTAATAAAGAATGAAACATTTCTGAACGAAATTCTCATTGTAAATAAGAATGTAACCGAGCTGCGTGATTTAGCTACTACCCTTGAAACAAAAGTAATTGAACGAACAGAAGACCTGAATAAAATAACCCGTTTGTATGCCTTCATCAGTCAGCTCAATGAGTTGATTGTACGTACAAGAGATCAACAGCAACTATTTCAATCCATTTGCGAACTGGCGGTAAAGCATGGCCGTTTCCGCATGGCATGGATAGGCATTGTTGATGAGCAAACCGGTTTTGTAAACGATGTGGCAAAGGCCGGCCACGAAGAAGGTTATCTCTCAATCATAAAAAAAATATCGGTTAATGAATATGCAGAAGAAGGAAAAGGCCCCACAGGTACGGCCATAAGAAAAGGCGGTTATTATATTTGCCAGGATGTTACAACAAATCCCGATCTTGCGCCATGGCGTGAGGAACAATTAAAGAGAGGCTACCACTCTTCCATGTCGATTGCAATAAAAAAATTCGGAAACCCCATTGGTGCTTTAACTGTTTATGCACCCCAACCTTATTTTTTTGGAGATACTGAAATTGAATTAATAAAAGATGCAGCTGAAGACATTTCGTTTGCCATTGAAAATATAGAGAAAGAGGAGCAACGAAAAATTACTGAAGTCAGGTTGAACGAAAGCCTGGCATTAACACAGGCGTTTTTCGATTCGAGTGTAGATGGTATTTTGCTTACCTCTCCGGATGGCTCTATCCATTCTGCAAACAGAGCTGCCTGCAAAATGTACCAACGTACCGAAGAAGAAATTAAAACAATTGGCAGAAATGGAGTTGTAGATGTTAACGACCCACGTTTAGCAGACTTTTTAAAGAAACGTGCAGAAAAAGGTTTTGCTGTTGCAGAATTTACACAAATACGAAAAGATGGTACGCACTTTCCTGCAAGAGTAAGTTCTTCTATTTTTACCGATGAGCATGGTGAGCAATACGCCAGCTTAATTGTACACGACCTAAGTGAATTTGTTAAAAACGAAAAACTTGTCAGAGATTATCAGTTTGCGCTCGACCAATCATCGCTGGTTGATATATCTGATAGTGACGGACGTATACTTTATGCAAACGAAAACTTCTGCCGTGTGGCCGGTTATTCGCAGGAAGAATTGCGTAACATCGATCATCGTCAATTAAACTCGGGCTATCATCCGAAATCGTTCTTTACCGAGTTATGGGAAACCGTTAAAAGCGGCAAAGTTTGGCGTGGAGAGATAAAAGAAAAATCGAAAACGGGTGAATTCTTTTGGGTAGATACAACGATTGTTCCTTTTATAAACAGTTATGGAGAAGTATTTCAGTTTATCAGTATCCGCAGCGATATTACAGCAAAGAAAATTGCAGAAGAAAAAGTAAAAATTGCCAACGAACAATACGAAATACTTTCACAGGCAACAAGCGATACCATCTGGGACAGAGATTTGCGTACCAATAAAATCACCTACAGCAACGGTATTAAAACCATGCTTGGTTATAACATTGAAGAAATACAGGATATTGATGCGTGGTGGAGAGAAAATATTCATCCGGATGACTATCCGAAAATTGCGGCCAAATTAGATTCCGCTTTTGTAAAGAAACAAAAAGTAATTACAGAAGAATACCGCTTCCGTTGTGCAGATGGCACCTACAAAAATATTTACGACCGTGCATTCGTTATTTACGATAACGAAAACGAAGCGGTGCGTATCATTGGTGCAATGCAGGATATCACCTACCTCAAAGAAGAAGAACAACGCACCAATAAAGCAATCATTGATGCGCAGGAACGAGAGCGGCAGCAGATAGGTATGGAATTACACGATAACGTAAAGCAAATTATTGCAGCATCGCAAATAAACCTGGAACTGGCCAAACACAAGCTCGATCAAAAAGATATGCTCGCCGAAATTCTGCAAAGAGTTTCGGTATACCTGAAAGATGCCGTACATGAACTAAGACGTCTTTCGCATCAGTTAGCCCCAACTATTGATGAAGAACTGGAACTCACCGATACCATTTCAACCATTGTGAACAGTATGCAGTTCGATGAACATTGTAAAGTGTTGATTACTGTAGACAACCGCCTACACAAAAAAATTATGAGTACGGAAGTGCGTACAGCCATCTTCCGTATTTTACAGGAGCAGCTTACCAATATTCACAAACATGCCGATCCTACTGAGGTGCAGGTAGCAGTAACAAAAACAAAGACCGGGCTCTTATTGAAAATTACCGATAACGGTAAAGGCTTCGATATGAAACAAAAGAAAGAAGGTATTGGCATGGAAAACATTCGCCGCAGGATACTGTTTTTAAATGGCGATGTAACCATCCAATCTGCCCCGGGAAAAGGATGCACAATACAAGCCGCTATTCCTCTCTGAGCCCCAACAAACAACTGCGGTTTATCATCTCAGCAGCAGTGCTTACCTTAGCAGCCTCATGAAGTATTACATTATAGCAGGCGAAGCAAGCGGAGATTTACACGGCAGTAACCTGATTAAAGAACTGCACCATAACGATCATGAAGCAGTGATCCGTTGCTGGGGTGGCGAAAAAATGCAGGCAGCAGGTGCTACTTTGGTAAAGCATTACCGTGATCTTGCCTTTATGGGTTTTGTGGAAGTGTTGAAAAACATCCGTACTATTTTCAGCAACCTTGCTTTTTGTAAAGAAGATATTCTTGCGCATCAACCCGATGTGCTTATTTTAATAGATTATCCCGGCTTTAACTTACGTATTGCCAAATGGGTCAAAGCGCAAAACATTCGTGTGGTGTACTACATCTCACCACAGGTATGGGCATGGAAGGAAAACAGGGTGAAGATGATGAAACAATGCATTGATCAGATGCTGGTGATTCTTCCATTTGAACAGCCGTACTATCAAACAAAGTGGAACTGGAACGTAGAATATGTGGGCCATCCGTTAATGGAAGAAATTGATCGCTTTAAATCTGAAGATGCGCAAACACTTCAACACACAGGCAATCATTCAAAACCCATCATCGCCCTATTACCCGGCAGCCGCAAACAGGAAATCTTAAAAAAACTTCCCGTTATGCTGGAAGTAAGCAAGCAGTTTCCCGATTACCAGTTTATTGTAGCAAAAGCGCCTGGGCTCGACAGTTCGTTTTACGATGAGCTGTTAACACCCTACACCAATGTTTCGTACGTAAGTAACCAAACCTATTCGTTACTGCATCATGCCACTGCTGCATTGGTAACATCGGGCACTGCTACATTGGAAACAGCATTGTTTGAAGTACCTGAAGTTGTATGCTACAAGGGTAACGAAATAAGCTACCAGATAGCAAAGCGTTTAATCAACATCAAATACATTTCGCTGGTGAACCTCATCATGGATAAAGAGGTAGTAAAAGAATTGATTCAGCACGAAATGAATACCGAAAATCTTACACAGGAATTACGGGCTATACTTCCCGGTGCAGAAAAGCGTGCACACATGTTGCAGCATTACAAACAACTCCGTGCCGTTTTACAGGCAGGCGGCCATGCCTCGTCGGCAGCTGCAAAAGCAATTCTCAGCGGAATAAAGGCAGTATAACATAACGCACCAGCAATACCAACATCGCAAACAGAAATACAAAAATGGAGATGCGGTTAATGCCATGCATGTATTTCATCCATTGCGTTTTCTCCTGGTTGGGATCGGGCTTTTTGATGTAAAGATATTCAGCAACCTGGCGTAGAATTCCCATAAAACATTTTTTAACTAGCAACAACAAAGTTAGCAGAAAGTTCAGTTGAATATGACTTCAATCATAAAGTGTTGCCAAGGGCTTTTTTAGTTTCGATGTGATAAATACACATTTGTTTAAACCATTAACCCCTGTTTATGAATTATCGTTTTATACTTCCGGCCATAGCGCTGGGTATTTGCATTTCCTGCAATAACGCTGCCGACAGTAACACAGCAGCTGCCGCAACCACAACCGCCGCCGATGGTGGCCAATCAACTGTAGAAGACAATGAATCGGCCAAAGACATTGTAAAAATTGCAGCAGGCAGTAAAGATCACAGCACATTGGTTGCTGCTTTAAAAGCAGCCGAGTATGTGGATGTTATTTCCAATGCCGGTCCCTTTACTGTTTTTGCGCCCACCAATGCAGCCTTCGACAAATTACCTGCCGGAACATTGGATGATTTACTGAAGCCCGAGAATAAAGACAAACTTCGCAGTATTTTAGAATACCATGTGTATGTTGGTGTATTAAAAGACGCATTAATGAGCGATGGACTTACCTACGGCATGGCCAGCGGACAAAACATTACTATAGGCAATAAGGATGGGAAAATGACAGTAAACGGCATTAACATTGTTGCTACTATCCCGGCGTCAAACGGAATCATTTATGTAACAGATGGTGTATTACTTCCTCCTGCAAAATAATAATCCTTTGAATGAACCATACCAAAAGAGGCATCCAAACCGGATGCCTCTTTCGTTTGTAAAAAACAATTGTTTAATAAACAGGTTGATCGTTTGGTGATGCCGCAATTTTTATTTGCATAACAGTAGCTATGGAGTGTGCTCGTTGCTTGGCTAGCGCTGCATTGGCCCCTTCAAACAACTCATCTACCGTTGCATTGAACAACGCTATCCATTTTTCGAAGTGCGATGGCTGCATGGTATGCCTGGCACTAAGTTGTGCATGCACAAGCATAGGATTACCAACGTAACCACCACTGTGAAAAATAATATTCTCCCAAAACCTGTACATTACCGGCAGATGCTTTTCCCAATTCACCGGCACGACTTTGGTAAAGAAAAAGCTGATACTGTTATCCTGCTTTACCTTTTCGTAAAAGCTGTTTACCAATAACACAATATCCTCTGTTGTTTCAATATCTTTTTTCATGTGTTAACCTTTTTTGTTTTTCACATCACACTAAAACCAGCATACAGATTTTAGTATTGCAGCAGTTGTGTTTTTAAAAACTGCGTACAAAAGAAAAGGCGTAATTAGAGATCCTTTTTCTGAAACTGTTTTACAGACAACCAAACAGGCACCGTTGTCCATAATAACAATACAATAGCCGATACCAACATACCAAGCTGCCCGCCGAAGAATTCGTTAAACACGGCACCGGTATAACCCATCATTGCAGAAATATCCAGCTTTAATAAGATTAAGATGCGTGAAAGATCAACCGGATTCAGCATGGTTAATGCAATCATTGGCTTCTCCAAGGGGTAATCGCTGAACTGGAAAAGCAATAACATCACTATTGCATCGTAAATCAATGTAAATACAAACCAAGTTAAAATTGATACGCCAATGCCTTTTGCCTTATCTCTTGTTTTTACAGAGGCCAGCAAAGCAATGCCTGTAAAAATGAGTGTTTGAAATAATCCGGAAACAACCAGTATAAGCCCCGTAGCAGAACTTTCGTAAATAAGCACAGGCACTCCTACCCCAATTAAAAAGGCAACAGCAAGCGATAACGCAAGACCGCTGTAGATACTCAACCACAATGTTTTCCGCTTTAACGGTTGTGCCACTAATAATTCAATAAACTCTGCGGAATTATAAACATAGATCGTTGAAAAAATAATACTGATGAGTGGTACAAAAATGAGTGCAATATTCATAAGGCTTAAAACGCCCTTGGTTGAGTTTTCATCGATGCTGAACATACCGAAGGATAGAACCAGCAACAACAGGGTGTAACCCATTACAATACGGTTCTTGAGCAAATCGAGCATGACATATTTTACAATGGTACGCATGGTGAGTTGTTTAATGTGTCTTCATTACATGTGCAATAGCCTGGGTAAGTTTTACCTGGCCGGTATCCTCTTGCAACTGTGCTATACTTTTATGAAACTGCAGTTTACCTTCCTGCATGTAAATGATCTCTGTTACCAAGTCATCGAGTTCACTGAGGATGTGCGATGTGATTAAAATGAGTTTCCCTTTTTCCTTTTCAGCAACGATTTTTTGCTTGAGAATTTCCGACGACAGCGGATCGAGACCTGCTGTTGGTTCATCAAGGATCAACACATCGGGGTTAAACAGAAAAGCCAACGATGCACTTACTTTTTGCCGCGTACCACCGCTGAGTGTACGCATTTTCTTATGCGCCAGTGCCGGCAGATTAAACTCATTTACCAGGTCTTCATCGAGTACATCACTTTTGCGAATGTCTTTCATCATGTCCATCACCTGTGCAATAGTCATATTATCGGGGTAACGGCCAATCTGCGGCATATAACCAATACGTTCACGGTAATGCCAGCTATGCAGAATATTGTGTTGATCGAAGGTGATAAAGCCGCTGTCGGGAACAACCATGCCCAGCATAGTTTTAATCAATGTTGTTTTACCACTTCCATTAGGACCAATCAATGCAATGGTTTGCCCTTTATTGCAGGTAACACTCACGTTGTCGAGTGCTTTCAGTTTGCCAAATGTTTTTGTAACGTTCGATGCTATCAGCATAGCTCAGAGTTTTAAAGGTTTCATCATGGGACTATCGTCTTTCAATTCAACCGGAGTAAGTGCGGGCATAATTTTTTCCATCTTATCAATCAGCGATGAAATAAAACTCCGGTACAACATCATGCTCGACGGATTTCGTTCGGTGATCATCGCATACAAACTCACAGGCCTGTACGGCACATCGCCAATACCATTGCGGTTAAGATCGTAGCCTTCGTATTTATCCCAGTAGTTTTTTTCAAATTTGCTCAGCACCAGCTCTCCGTTCGTAGCTATATCAAAAGAGTTGCCGGTAAAGTTGTTTTGCACAATGGCATTATCCATACAGTTCGCCTGTATTTTCATAGCCCAGCCATTTTGTGTATAGGTATTTTTCTGCATTTTTAAACGGCTGCTGCCTTCCATCATCACACCCACACTGTTGTTCTGAAACCTGTTGCCTTCAATTGTACCATCGCTGATATCTTTTAACAAAATACCATATGCAGCACTGCCCCAATTATCGGCAAACGTATTTTTAAACATGTTGATGTGGTTGGAATACATCACGGCCACACCTGCTCCGTTATTGCGGAATGTATTCGCTGTATACGTATCGCTGTTGGAAAACATAAAATGCAATCCATAACGTATATTCTGGTAACTGTAATTATTTTTTATGTGTGAGTTGGTAACAAACTCAAAGTAAATACCATCTCTGTGGCCGGTAATCGTGTTTCCTGTAATCAGCATGCTGTCGCTCTTCCAGCAATGAATACCGTTGGCCGAATTAATTTCATCTTTCGCATCGGAAGAAAGGCGATTGCCCTCAATAACACATGCAGTTGCATGTTGCGAATAGATGCCGAAGAAAGTTATTTCAAAAACATTTTTCCTGATCACCACATTCCTGCTTTCTGCAATGCGCACAGCAGCAATATCCATGTAACTGCTCCTGCCCGAATAACGAAAACAGATTCCTTCAACTGTAACGTTATTAGCACGGATCGTCAATATCTCGTATTTCTTTTCGCCGTCAAGTACAGGTAAACCTATTCCTCTCAGGTGAATTGTTTTGGCCACATCAATGTGTTGCTCTTTGTACACACCGGGATAAATACAAATAGTATCGCCGGCAACTGCAGCCTCTACGGCTTTTTTTACAGAGCTGTACATTTTACCCTTACCTACTGTAAGCGTACGGGCTTGCGCAACACAGCATAAACAACAGAGCAATATGGTTGTACTAATCAATCGCATTACGGTAATACTTCGCTCCAGGTAATTGAAGATGCTTTTAATGAAGTTTGTACCTGCTTCATGGTGGCTTCATTTTCAAATGCAGCAATATTGCCCCCCATCGGTCCACGCACTGCATCGCCTTGCAGCAATAATGCTTTTTCAGCAGGTAGTAGTTTTTCGGGTTGCGCATAATCTGCCAGGTACACAGCAGCTATTTCCGATGCCGGCAGTTCTTTCTTGCTTAAAAAAGAAAGCAGGCAATGGGTATCATCAAATTTGTAGGCTTTGCCTTTTTGTGTTACTACTTCTGCTCCAAACTTTTTATCGCTGATGATCATTTTGCAAAAGTGGCAGGCATCTTTACCGTAAGCAATGGGCTGCGGACCGGTATTACACGACTGCAGGAAAAGCATAAACATCAATGCTAAAACTGTATTTACCGGAATATTTTTTTTATTGGATGAACGCCATTCAAGAAATAACAGCACTACCAGTGCTAAACCGGAAAGCAGAAAAATGTATCCGCCTACATCGGGAAAAGAATATGCACCAAAGTTGAGCAGTTGCTTAAACCCGATAAGCGGCGGCTGGTAAGCCATGCCCGGTACAACAATAGCAGCGTTGGGATCAAGATTATGTCCGTAGTTATACTCCCAACGATAAAAATCGAACATGGCAATAACGCCAAATGCAACAAACAACACTACCCAGGTATAAAAAAACCAGCGGCGGTTAATAAGAAAAGTGAGTAACCCAAACACTGCAAACGCACCAATGAGGTAAGGTAAAATCGTAAACTCAAAAAAGTCTTTTGTGTGTAATGTGCGCATGCCAATGTAGTGGTTCAAGCCGTTTACCACATCTACATCTCCACCAATTTTATGCGGATAAATCTTCAATACTAATCCTTCCGGGTATTGAGGTGCTGTTAAATCAATTCTCCATAGTGGAAACAACAGCGATACAGCTAAACCTATTGCACACAATAATGATAGAAAGCGTGCCCTTACTGACAATTTGTTGTTCATCATACGTGTTTTTATTTTCCGTTGGGTGGCCGGCCTTTGTTTGCCGGCCACTTACGGAAATGATAATCATCTAAAACTTCGAATCGCTTATTTTTTTGCAGCTTCTGCTTCTGGTGCACCCTGCTTACCTAAACTGAATGTAAGCGGCACATTGCTTCCTGCAGGTGATACACGAACATAACCCTGCATTTCCTGGTGCAACGCACTACAGAAGTCTGTACAGTAAATGGGATATACCCCTGCTTTTTCAGGAACCCATTTCAGTGTTGATGTTTCTCCCGGCATAATCAGCAACTCAGCATTCAATGCACCTTTTACGGCAAAGCCATGCGGTACATCCCAATCCTGTTCGAGATTGGTTACATGGAAGTATACTTCATCACCAAGTTTTACACCTTCGATATTATCTGGTGCAAAGTGCGAACGGATCGATGTCATGTACACATGTATCTTGTTTCCTTCACGTACCACTTTTGCTTCCTTCTCGCCTTTTGTTACATAAGGGTGGTTGTTCTCATCAATCTTGTAAATTTTCTGACTCTTGTCTTTAATTAACGATGCAGGCATTGAACCGGCATAGTGTGGTTCACCAATAGTCGGGAAGTCGAGGATCAACTCCATCTTATCGCCACTGATATCGTAGATCTGTGCACTTTGTGTTAACTCAGGACCTGTAGGCAGGTAACGGTCTTTGGTAATTTTGTTGTACGCTACAACATATTTACCCCAAGGCTTACGAGTATCGCCACCGGGAATTGATAAGTGACCAATTGAATAGTAAGTAGGTACACGATCCAGCACTTTCAAACTCTTTACATTCCATTTTACAATTTCACTGCTTACAAAGAATGAAGTGTAGGCATTACCGTTTGCATCAAATTCTGTGTGTAATGGTCCGAGACCTGGTTTTTGTACTTCGCCATGTAAAGCAGCTTCGTAGTTAATTACAGGAATACCGCCAAAATCGCCATCATACTTTTTATCAGCAATTGCTTTTTGAATTTTTGTGAAAGAGAATACAGGAATTACAGCAGCCAGTTTACCGCTACCAACAATATATTCGCCTGTAGGATCGGTATCGCAACCATGAGGTGATTTCGGACAAGGAATAAAGTAGCAGATATCTTTCAGAATAGCAGGATCCAATACCGTTACTTCTGTTCTGATCTCATGTTTTGCAGTATGTGTTTTTTCATCCCACTTGTTATGCGCATAACGCACCTGTTGTTTTACACCTTTACCTGCTTTCAGGTATTCTTCTGCTTTTTTCCAGTTAACAGCAAGGATAAAATCTTTATCACGCTGCGAAGCATTTACTTCGAGTAACGTGTTTGCCTGTTCACTGTTATAGCAACTAAAGAAGAACCAACCGTGGCTTGGACCTTTACCTGCACGGCTGAGATCGAAGTTTACACCGGGAAGCAGTAACTGGAATGCAATATCCAGTTCACCTTCTTTACCAATGCTTACAAAGCTGATGGTGCCTTTGAAGTTTTGTTTATACGATGCAATAGGTACATCCTGGTTATCGCCAATAGGTACGCTGAAACGTGTACCGGCTACGAGATACTCCGAATTTTCTGTAATAAATGGTGAAGAGTGATTGCCTGCACTGTTTGGTAATTCGATAATTTCTGCAGTGCGGAATGTTTTGTTATCGATACGTGCAACACGAGGTGTGTTGTTGGCATTACCAAATGTCCAACGGCCATCAATTTCGCCGTTTGTTTGTGAGAAAGAAATATGGTGCAGATCATCCCACGGAACAAAACCATTAGAGGTCATTAACATGGGCTTTGTTTCTTCGCTGTAGCCCCATCCTTTTTCAGGATCAACAGAAAATACAGGAATTACACGGAACAAGCGGCCGCTGGGCAAACCATACACGCTCATTTGTCCGCTGAAACCGCCACTTACAAAATTGTAAAACTCATCGTATTTACCGGGAGCTACATATGCTTTTGCAGCATTACCCGTTGCGGCAGCACCACCTGCACCTTTTGGTTTACATCCTGTAATCTGCAGGGCAAGCAATGGTATTGACAGAAGCAGTAGTGTTTTAAAACGTTTCATTTGTGTTGTAGTATTAAGAGTTATAAAGAATTACCTTTCTTATTTTACGCCATCGTTTTTGCGCATAAATTCATAAATGTGGCGGGCTTCATCATCGGTTAATCCCTGGTTAGGCATACGCACCAAACAAATTTCCAGTTGAGCCATTGCATCAGGGTCTTTACTCAACATTTCATCGGTGTTGGTAGCGAAGTTCATAATCCACTCTGCTGTGCGGCGCTGTGTTACATTTTTCCAACCCGGACCAACCAATTTCTCTTCTGATAGTTTATGACAACTTGCACATTTTACATCGTACACTTTGTTACCTGCCTCTGCCATTTTCTGATCGAGTGATGCACCAACATCTACCTTGGTAAACTTGCCAATACCACGGTTAGGATCGTTTGCCGGGTTTTCGGTAGCAGCAGGCGCTTTACTTTCACCCGCATCGCTGGTTTTGTTTTCGGTTGATGGACCACTACCGCAGGCATAGATGAACCCGCAAACACCAAGCACAAGAAGTAATTTTTTCATATCTGATAATTTTTTGTTTTTACAGGACAAGATTACTACGGTGTAACTCAGAGAAATATGATTGAAGTCATAATCCGGCAAACACCCTCCTGCCCATGTCATATTAAATGCAATTTTCAGGCTAAAAACAGCATATTAATATGACCAAAATCATGTAATTTGGTATTTAGCATCACTGCCCTACTTTTCATGGGGCACCTAACTTGCCGCCATGTTACACACCAATACCTGCATCATTGATACCGATTTGCTCCTTGCCTGGGGCGCCACCCTTCATAACATTGAAAAGGGGCAGGTACTATTTTACGAAGACAACATTGCTCATTTTTACTACCAGGTGGTAGAAGGGCGTATTAAGATGTGCAATTGCAACGATGAAGGCAAGGAATTCATACAAGGTTTTTTTGAAGCAGGCGAAAGTTTTGGCGAGCCGCCGCTGTTCGATGAAAGTGCCTATCCTGCAAGTGCCGTGGCAGATACCAACAGTATTGTTATCCGGTTACGAAAAGAAAATTTCCTGCAGTTGCTGAAAGACAATTTTGACATTCATTTTGCTTTTACGCAAAACCTGGCCAAGCGCTTACGTTTCAAGTCGCTGATGTCGAAAGAAATTTCATCGTACGGACCATCGCACCGCATCATCAGTTTACTGCAGGAATACAAGAAAAGCCGTGGTATTGCAGATAATGAAAAATTAAAGATTGATTTAACCCGGCAGCAAATTGCCGATATGACCGGCTTGCGGGTTGAAACAGTTATCCGTTCTATTCGTGAACTGCATGAAAAAGGGAAGCTGCAGATCGAAAAAGGAAAAGTGTTCTGCTGATTTGCAGTACCTGCAACTTCATGCAGTGCTATGACTTTAATCATAACCAATTACCAACATCTTCCTGTGCTTTGCAATTGAAATGAACTACACAAACTTTTACAGCAAATGGGCCCGCTTTGCATTATTTAATTTCGTTTTACTGGCTACGCTGGGTGTTTTACTCCGTTATAAAATAGTATTCCGGTTACCCTTTGTAGAACAGAAACATTTACTGCATGCGCACTCGCACTTTGCATTTGCCGGCTGGGTAAGTCTTGCACTGTACATTGCCATCATTTATGTACTTCAACCTTCAGAAAAAAAACTCCGTCAGTTCGAGTGGATTTTAGTTGCGCAACAAATGAGCAGCTTTGGTATGCTGTTCACATTTCCGTTTACAGGTTATGATACGGGCTCCATTGCCTTTTCCACCGCTTCTATTTTTGTATCGTATGCATTTACATGGCTGGCCATTAAAGAAATGTTGCAGCAAAACATCAATGTAATTGTTCGCAAATTTCTTATTACCGGATTGCTCTGCAATGTTGTGTCATCGGCAGGTACATTTATCCTTGCGTATTTAATGGCTACACGCAACCTGCAGCAGGATCTTTATTTTGGCTCGGTTTATTTCTATCTCCACTTTCAATACAATGGCTGGTTTTTGTTTACCATAGTCGGGATCTTTTTTGCAGCACTGCAACAACTCATTACTCCCGCCAATTCGAAAGACCTTAACCGTTTCTTTTATTGCTTACTGCTGGCGTTAATACCAGCATGGTTTTTATCGCTGATGTGGATGCGCATACCCGGCTGGATGTATTACTTAGCTGTAACTGCAGCTGTTATTCAATTGCCGGCACTCGGCTACCTGCTGCAATTTGTTTACCGCAACAGATATGCAATCAACAGCCGGCTGAAACCGGTTGTAAAATGGTTCTGGATTATTGCAGGCACAGCTTTCGCTTTAAAAATTCTGATGCAGGGTTTATCGGCCATTCCTCAACTGAATACCTATGCCTTTGGTTTACGTTCGATTGTTATTGGTTTCCTCCACCTTGTGCTGCTTTGTTTTGTAAGCGTATTTATTGTTGGATGGTTTTTTCAAGAGAAACTGATATTGTTAAACAAACGTGCCGCTACAACAGCTGCCTGGATTTTTGTATCGGGCGTATTGTTTAACGAAGTACTGCTAATGTTACAAGGCGTAAGAGCCATGCAAAGCCAGCCTTTTGCTATTGCCAACTATTTTCTATTGGCAGCAGCCTGCATTATTTTAACCGGTCTGTTACTGTTACTGATAAAGCAAAAAACAAGTAAGGCTAAGGCGTAAACAGTTTGTATACTCGGTATTTATCCTAAATTCGGGCAACTATACTACTGATTATGCGATTGCCCTTGTTGTTTTCGTTTGCGATGCTGTTGTTTACAGCCTGCGCAAAAAAAGAAAAGCCGTTGTTTGTTGCCGTTCCTTCTGCCCAAAGCGGCCTTACGTTCAACAACGAAATCATTGAAAATTCTCAAATGAACATGGTGAACTACCAATACCTCTACAATGGTGGTGGTGTTGGTATCGGCGACTTTAATAACGACGACCTTCCCGATATTTATTTCACAGCTTCTATTGCACCCAACCGTTTGTACATTAACCGGGGTAATCTCAAATTTGAAGATGTAACGGAAAAAGCAGGCGTTGGTGGCAATAAAAAATGGAGCCGTGGCGCAACGGTGGTAGACATTAACAACGATGGCTTGCTAGATATTTATGTTTGTGCCGCTGCATGGCAGGACCCTGAGTTGAAAAAGGATTTACTGTATGTAAACACCGGTGTTGACCCCGCTACCAAAATTCCTTCGTTTAAAGAAAGTGCAGCCGAATATGGTTTAATTGATACAGTAAGTACACACATGGCCAACTTCTTTGATTATGACAACGATGGCGATTTAGATGTGTACCTTGTTGTAAACGATCTTAACCAGGAGTACCCGAATAATTTCCGTAAAATAAAAGATGACGGCACCGGTTTTACCAACGACATCCTGTACCGTAATGATTGGAATGATGTGATGAAGCATCCTGTATTTACCAACGTAACAAAAGAAGCAGGTATTTTATGGGAAGGCAACGGTCTTGGAATAAGTGTGCTCGATATTAATCGAGATGGCTGGAAAGATATTTACATCAGCAACGATTACTTAAGCGGCAACCTGTTGTACGTAAACAATAAAAACGGAACCTTCACCAATCGCAACAGCGAATATTTTAAACACAGCAGTTTAAATGCAATGGGCAACGATGCAGGCGATATTAATAACGATGGTCTGCTTGATATTGTTGAAATGGATATGATGCCCGAAGATAATTACCGGCAGAAGATGATGTTTAACCCGGTTGATTATAACTGGTATCAATACTCATCGCAATTCGGCTTTCCGTACCAGCTAGTAAGAAACACCTTGCAGTTGAACCAAGGTCCACGTTTAACAGAAAACGATACTATTGGCGCTCCGGTGTTCAGCGAAATTGCTTACATGGCGGGCATTGCCAACACCGACTGGAGCTGGGCTGCGCTGTTAGCCGATGCAGATAATGATGGATACAAAGATCTGATGATGACCAATGGCTTGCCGAAAGATGTAACCGATCTTGATTTTGTAGCGTACAGAGAATCGCAAACCGCAACCAGTATCGAAGAATTGATACAACGGCAACCTCCCGTACAAATCAGCAATTATATTTATCGCAACAACGGCAATCTTACGTTTGCAGATAAAACCATCACATGGGGCTGGAATATCCCTACCTACTCTGCCGGTATTGCAACGGCCGATTTTGATAATGATGGCGACCTGGATGTGGTCATCAACAACACCAATATGGAAGCAACCTTGCTGGAAAACAAACTCAACGAAACTGAGCATAAAAAGAATTATCTGCGCATCCGTTTCCGGGGCGATACTGCAAACATCAACGGCATTGGTACAACGGTTAAACTGATGTACAAAGGCGGCGAACAAGTTGCAGAAAACACCCCCTACCACGGTTACATGAGTTCAGTTGAAAATATTCTGCACTTTGGATTAGACAGTATTGCAAAAATCGATTCCATACTTGTTTACTGGCCCGATGGCAAAAAAGAAGTGCTGCGGGATGTAGTCTGCAATCAAACAATGCTCATCAGCCAGTCGGCAGCAGCACAACCTAATAACGAAGTACAGCAGCAATATGCAACTGCCAATATATTCAGCAACATTACCGCACAAACAGGTTTGGATTTCTTTCATAACGAATACGATTATGTAGACTTTAATATTCAGCGCCAGCTACCGTTCAAACTTTCGCAATCGGGCCCGGCTATGGCAGCAGGCGATTTAAATAACGATAACCTCGTTGATATTGTAATCGGTGGCAGCTTACCCGAACCTCCGGTTGTGTATGTACAACAAGCCAACCACCAGTTTATTAAACAACCACTCGCAGGAACGAAACAAACTGCTGATGATGCAGGTATTTGTTTATTTGATGCAGATGGCGATAAAGATCTTGATGTATACATCTGCAGTGGCGGTAATGAATTACCAAAAGGCAGTACTGGTTATGCTGACCGGTTATTCATCAACAACGGCAATGCAGTGTTTGTGTACGACAGTACTGCACTTCCCTTACTTACAAACAGTAAATCCTGTGTAAAGGGTGCCGATTACGATGGCGATGGCGATATTGATTTATTTGTTGGAGGGAAAGCTGTGCCCGGCGAATATCCAAAAGCTGAAAAAAGTTTTCTGCTGCGCAACAACAGTAAAAACGGAGTGGTGAAATTTGAAGTGGTTACAGACAAAGCAGCGCCTGCATTAAAACAAATTGGCATGGTAACCGATGCAACATGGAGTGATGCTGATAACGATGGTGATGCAGACTTGCTTGTTACAGGTTATTGGATGGGCATCCATTTCTTCCGTAACGATAAAGGAACCTTGGTACAACAATCAACTGCAACCGATGCATTAACCGGCTGGTGGAACAGTATTACAGCTGCCGATGTAGATAACGATGGCGATATGGATTATGTGGCGGGCAACTTTGGCAACAACGGTTACTATCATGCAAGCGAACAGCAACCCATGCATGTGTACAGCAGCGATTACGATGGTAATGGCAAGTACGATGCGTTACTAAGCATATGGAAGCCTGCAACACTGCACGGACCAGTAAAAGAATTTCCGGTTGCTTATCGTGACCAGTTAGCAGATGAAATTCCTTCTATTAAAAAATTCTATCCTGTTTACAATATATATGCCAATGCCGACATGAACAAAATAATGAGCAACTTTAAACGGGACGGCGAATTAAAATTAACTGCTACTACGCTTTCAAGTGTATGGATTGAGAACAAAGGCAAATTTGAATTTGAAGTACATACATTGCCGGCACTTGCACAAATAAGTGCGGTATTTGGTATTACTGCAAATGATTACAATCAGGATGGAAATATTGACTTACTGCTTACAGGTAATCTTTACGATATGCATCCCAACCAAGGACGTATTGATGCATCGAACGGATTGTTATTGCAGGGTGATGGTGCAGGTAATTTTAAACCACTATCGATTTTACAAAGTGGAATACTGGTGCCGGGTAACGCACGATCATTGATACAATTCACCTACAATGGCTCTCTTGCTGTTGTTGCGGCACAAAACCAAGGAAGATTGCGTTTTTTCCGTTTAAAACAACCAGTAAGCACAGTTCCTGTAGAGATAACAACCAGCAGTAAAGTTGTACAATTAAAGAACGGCAAAACAAGAAAAGAAGAATATTATTTCGGTACGTCGTTTGGTTCGCAATCCGAACGATTCAGCATAGCATATTAAAAAGCCCGGGCAAAAATACCCGGGCGTACCAACTACTGTATGCTGAAAAAAAATTAGAAATAAGCAAAAAATAAATTAATGTTTTCAGTGGCCTGGCCGGGAACTGTTGATTGCATTACTGCAGATTTCGGCGTTTTATTGGAATGATACTGATAGCTGTAGTTTACCGTTTCTTCCAATAAACCATCTCTGTCTTTATGCACTTCGCTTAAAGTATTATTTGGATTTACAGGCAGCCACAACAAGTGTAAGATGTCCCGCACTTCATTCAACGGATTAATTTTTGTATCGTAGGTATACGTAACAGTACCACTCGACATAAACTGATCGGGATTGAAAGGATCCTGTCCGAAGAAAGAAGTCTTTGCAATATTCCCTTCAGTAGTATAATCAAATCCAAAACGCATCCATGGCTGACCTGCTGCGGTTGTAATCGTTACTGTTTTTAAACGTTCGTCGAGGTACGCATAATCTGTCTGCAATAAAAGTGTACCATCCAGTGTTTCAAAAGAAGCTTCTTTTAACTTTCCTTCGGCATAAACAGGCACAATGCGGATATCTTCATCCGAAACAATTTCTGTTATTTTTCCCTGTGCGTTATAATGCACGGCATAGTTTACTAAGTCGCCCGATGTAACAAAACTGTTTTTTAATTGTACTGTTTTTACTGAACCATTGTTGTTGTATTCAAAAGTGAGTTCATCTTCGGGCGAAAAAACAGATTTGATTTTTGTAACCGGAGCAGGTTCGGATGTTGGTTTTTTACAGGAACTGAAAAAAGAAGACGTACTAACGATTAGCACAAGCAGACCTACTGCTTTAGCAAGGCTGAATTTCATACTATAAGGTTTAATGATGATGATAAGGTTCGCAAATTTCATTCGTTGCTCTGCAGGTTGCAACCACATAAATATGTGAACTTAAAGATGGTTGAACAATGCAGGTTTGGTGTTTGGTTAGCAACGTTGATTTCTACTAATTATGACGAGACAAAGCTGTTTCTTTTTACCTGCATTTTCAACCGCATAAACATGTGAATCATTTTTTATTGTTACACTAACTGTACGTAACTACGATTGGAATGTTACAACACCTTCCAATTATTTTACAACAACCACCGAATTTTCATACCCGTTTTCCCAAGCTTTTTGTTTGTTTGCCGGATCAAGAATCCATTCGCCATCTACAACAAACTTATAGAGGTGTTTGCCTGGTTCAGCTTCGGTTTCAACTACCCACTCGTTACCTGTACGTTTCATTGTAGCAGCAGTAGTTGACCAATCGTTAAATCCACCGGCAACTGCTATATGCTTTGCTGTTACATATCCTTTTACCCGGAACGTTACTTTCGTCAACTGCGGTGCTTGTGTTTCATGTTCTGCGATCAGGCGTTTCAATTCATCCTTCCAAAAATTATTGGTTGTTGTTTGCAAACCATATTGCATCGCCAGCAGCTGTGCTTTGTGCAAAGCCAGTCGGGATTTGATCACTGTATCCGGCTGCACGCCTACTCCTTCCCAGTTTGTTTTTGTAATAGGATTAATTGCCCGGCCAACCGGCAGAAACATACTGAAGTGTTCGGTAACATTTACAGAACCGCCGGGGTTGGCACCACCACCGGTTACTTCGCCAATGATGGTTGCACGCTTCAGGTTCTTCAAATCGTAAGCCATTTCTTCTGCACCGGAAAATGTTCTGTTGCTGGTTAAAATATATACCGGCTTGTTGAGGTATTTTTTTCCGGGAACGACCACCTGCGTCCATGTTTGCTGTGTAAAATTTCCCTCACGCCAATAGAGATCGTTGAGATGTGTTTTATCTGCAAAGAAATAACTACAGAGAAAAGGAATAACATTGTCGCTCATGGCACCACCACACTTCCTGAAATCGATAATGAGCGCATCGGTATGCTGCACATAATTCATCATGGCTGCATAAAAATCACCGGCATATTCTGTACCACACAAAAATTTAAAATCGATGTAGCCGATATTTCCCTTTAGTACTTCCAGTTTGGTTACGCCATAATTCTCAAGCCGCAAAAACTCAGCATAGCCTTTCTTTTCTTCTTCTGAAATCTGCAGAATATTTCCTCGGCTTACCGGCAAAGCTTCTGCTGAGTAACGGATATTAACATGCTTATCACTACAAATACTGCGTATATCGGCCGTAAGTTTTGCTGCAAAGCTGTTACCATCGTTAATAGTATCGTACGCATTTGCAGACTGCTGGTTGCGTAAAAACTGTTCAATCTTTTTCGCTGTTTCAGGAAAAGTGTAGCGTTCGTTCATCAGTTTTACTACACTATCTACCGCCTCATTTTTTTGCTGTGTAGTTAATTGTGCACGTGCAGAAGAAAGCAGAACAAAACAAAAGATGATAAGGTTGACAAACTGTTTCATACGTTCCTTTTCTCAAATGTACGCTGGTTCAGCTGCGGGCTTTCTCACATGAACATGTGAAAAAAGCACTACTGTTGTACCTTGTAATGCAGTTGTACCAATCCGGTATCGAACGACTTTGCCTGCAGCAATTTCATTTTCTGCATTGCATAGTGCTGTTCGAACAAAGCAATACCGCTGCCAAGTAAAACAGGAATAATCGACACATACAGTTCATCAATCAGTCCTGCCTGCAGTAAACGGTTCACAACGTAAGCACCGCCATCAACAAAAATGGTACGGCCTTCCTGTTGCTTTAATTGCTTCACCAGTTCAACAACATCGCCTGTATAAAACTGTGCCGAGCCAACTGCTTCTTTTGAAGTTCTTGTTATAATGTACGCTTCTTTATCGGCATGTGGAAAAGGATAGCCCATCGCTATTACTTTATCGTAGGTCTTTTTACCAAGCACCACCGTATCCACTGCAGAAATAAATGCGGCATATCCGTAATCCTCTCCTTCCTTTTCCACAGCCGATAAAAAACTGAGATCACCATCGGTTGTTGCTATAAATCCATCAATACTTGCTGCAATAAAAACAACTGCTTTCCGTTTCATTGAATTTTGCTGATTTGCTTACTTTAATTTACTGCTGATACTCTGCAACATCATTTTCGCAAACTCATCGTTTGCATTAATAGCAAGTGCTTTATTAAACCACTCAACTGACTCTTTGTATTTTTTCTGATTAACATAGAGCTGCCCTGTTACATTGTACATCGATGCTTCATTTGGAAATTCCTCTCTGCCCATCTCCATTACTTTAAATGCTTTATCAATCTCTTTCATGTTTTCAAACATATCCGAAAACATAATATAGATCCAGGGGTTAGGTGTTTTATCCATACCCTGCTCTTTCAGTATCTGCTTGTAATTACTGCACACGTACTCAAATCCCTTTTGCTCGGTAATTTCCATCAATACATTTTCCAGGTACTTAATGGGTTTCTCTGCTTCCTTGTTGTATAAAATACGCAGGATGTTACCCGATACATCACGAGGATTCACCCGGTTGTTGATCAGCACAACAACCACATACCCATCTTCCTTTACTATGCGCAGATCGGAAGAGAATCCCTTGCCACCACCATCATGACTGTAAATATGCTTGCCGAATTCGTTTTCATTATCCATCCATCCAAAACTGTACATGCCGCCTCTGCCGAACTTAACTTTACCGCTCCACATACTATCACGCATAGCAGTATTCAACAGCTTTCCGTTTAATAAGCCTTTGGCAAATCTGTACAAATCAACCACGTTCGACTGCATGCCTCCATCAGAAAAACCCGGAAACTCATCAGCTGTTCCGTTTACAAATGTTTTTTCGGTGTAAGCAAGATAGGGTGTAGCTTCTTTGGGCGATACAAACGTTGCAGGATAATGAATGTAGGATTGCTTCATTCCTGTTTTTGAAAAAATGCGTTCTTCCAGGTTTTCGTTGTACGATTTGCCGGTAAGTTTCTCCACAATTTTCCCGAGAATGATAAACCCTGAATTGGAGTAATCGAATTTTTCGCCCGGATAGCCCGTTGTGGGTTCCATCGCCACAACATACGGCATTACATCGTTCAACGATTTTAACTGATGCCGCTCGGCTTCGTAGTTAACATGCATCATGTAGTTACCAACTCCCGATGTATGGGTGAGCAACTGGTACACCGTAATACTATCGGCCCGTTTAATAGCAAACTCAGGAAGAATAGACGACAATTTCTGGTTCAACGACAACTTTCCTTCCTGCACCAACTGCATAATCAAGGTAGCAGTAAAGGTTTTACCCATCGATGCAATGTTGAAATTGGTTTCAAGCTTATTCGGTACGGCCGATTCTTTGCTGGCAAGACCAATCGCTTTGCTGTAAAGAATATTGTTGTTTTTTGCAACGAGCACTGTGCCCGAAAACTGTTTGGTAGTTGTGAACTGCTGCAACAGGCTATCGATTTGTAATTGCTGCTGCGTAGTAATTTGGGCATACAATTGCTGTACGCTGAATGCGAGTAAAAAGATGACAGGTTTCATGGTTTAAAAGTAAGTCCGGATAATGTTTACACCTATCACATAAGTATGTGAAAAAGGGCGTCCTTCGACGCCCACTGAAACCAAGACCCAACTTAAACCAATACAATCAATAACTGTATTTAAAAAGAATACTTACAGTACTTCGGCTGTCGAACATGCGTTTGGTTACCGGGTAACCATCGGCATCGTACGTATATTCAAATGTGATTTGCTGGTTAACATCACCTGTTGGTGAATAATGCACAATACGGCGAGGATTATTCTTTTGAAAAATCACATCAGGCAAGTAAACAAGTGAAGAGAAAAATTTATCCGGATTCTTAGCCGCATCGTACTGATCAAATACAACATAACCTGATAAGGTGAATAGGTCTGCAAGATTGTATCGCAAATGATACAGTATCCTTTTCAGATTACCATCTGAGTAGTATTCATACGTCTGCTTTGTTTCAACAGGAAGTCCGGGATCGTTTTGATTAATTCTTTCAATAGCTTCACTGAGCTGCCCCTTTGCATTGTAGCTGAAAGTGATTACCGAAATTTCGCCGCCCATAGGACGAAAGCTGCGCACTTTTACCACACGTTTTCCTTCTGTTTCGTAAAATACAGAAGCAGCCTCAGAACCTGCCGTATTGATTGTACCATCAACATAGCTATACGTTGTTGTGGTTTTGCTTACGCCTCCACCATTAACAAACTGCAGATCGTATTTGATCAATTGCTTTTCGCTGTTATAGAAATACTCCCGGTAATCGCTTTCGGCAGTAGCAATTTTAGTTACATATTTTACCGGCGGCTCAACAACCGGCACCGGATTTTTTTCGGGCTTGCAGGAAGTAAAGATTACTGCAGCAATAAACAGGAAGGTATAGATGTTTCGCATACACTTATTTTAGTTGATTAACGATAGGTTGCTACGTAACGACATAAATCAATTTTCATATCGCTTGTTTTAAAAAGATACTCGCCAAATAACTGCCGGCCTGCATTAATGGTAATAAACAGGTACGTATCGTTTGCCGGCACATAAATTACCTGCGTGGTTCCGCCAAGTCCATCGCCTTCGTGGCCATAGGTAACGGTAGGCTCCGTTTTATTGTAGCGGCCGTAGTATTCAAAACCCAAACCATAATCGGGCTCTGTACTGTTTTTGCCTTGTACCCATGTACGCATTTCCTGCAATGAAGCAGAACTGACGATTTGTCCTTTAATCAATGCTTCCATAAAACGAATCACATCCAAACCATTGGCAGCAATACCGCCATAGCCTTGCAATCCTTTTGCAATGGTGTTGTGCCACTGCGTTACATTTTCAATTTGTCCGTTATTGTAACGTTCAAAGTAATAGTTGGGAAAACCCAATGCTGCAATCTGCGCATCGTTAACACCGTAGTATGTTTTTGTAAGTTGAAGCGGTTGTAAAATTTCTTCCTGCAAAACCTGTGCATACGGCTTACCTGCTGCCTTTTCTACTACCCATTGCAGCAATGTATACCCACTATTGCTGTAAAAGAAATCGGTACCCGGTTCAAACAAAGCCGGTTTGTTATAAATAAAGCTGATCTTTTTTTCGAGGCTCAGTACAGTAAGCGGATTATTTAACTGGTACAGTTGAAAAGATGGTTCAACGGTATGGTTCAACATACCGCTGCTGTGATTCATTAACTGGCGAACTGTAATCTTATCTGCGTTTGCTATCGGACTGATGACATCTGCAGAAAGGTATTGGCTGATCTTTGCATCAAGGTTCAACAATCCTTTTTCCTTCAAGCGCAATGCGGTTACTACCAGGTAAGTTTTAGAGATGCTGTAGATCCATGCGGTAATATGATCGGTGAAAGGAACTTTGCTTTCCACCTTTGCATAACCTCCATTTACTACAAATAAGCCATCGGCATTTTTTACCATTACCTGCGCACCGGTAACACCTTTGTCGATATGTTTTTTTACCAGGAAAACAAGACTGTCTTTCATGGGGTGATCGAAGTTAACCGGCAAAGCAGGTCCGTTTATAACTGCTGTAGATGTGCTGTAAATATCTTTCCGGCAGGATTGTGCAATCACTAAAAACAAAACGGGTAAAATAAAACGAAACTGTTTCATACAATGGATGATAATAAAGGTTAGCAGTAATTATTTTTTTGAAGAGTACTTTACACCAAGTAAAAAATACGATGATGGCAAAGGCGAAAGATCGGGCGTATACCCCATCAACACATTTAACTGATAAGCCAGGTAAGGTGTAAAGTTTCCTGCTTTGGTATGAATCGATCGGTAACCTGCACTTGCAAGTACCGGTAATTGTAAAACACCTTTAGCAGCTTTTCCCTCTACCCATTCTGCTCCATTCCACTTTAAAGGCGCAGAAGGATAGAATGAAAACTGGTAACCGATACCTGTACCAATACCCAACTCAATACGTTTGGCAATAACAGGATTGTATTGAAAAAGTACTTGTGTAAACAACGCATCGCCTTGTTTGGGATGTTTATTATAGCCTAAACGAAAAGAAAGTGCAATTGTGTTTTTGATATTTAACGGTTGATGTACACTTGCAATAACTACCGGCTGCAATCCAACTACATCGGCTTTTAAAAAAGGTGCGTAATAGGTTTGTACACCCGCTGCCACATCGAAACCCAGGGGCTTTGATTGCTGTGCTGCACCGGTAAGGGTACAACCGAAAGAGAAGCTGATGATAAAGATGATAAGGTTTAATTTCATGGTAACATTTATTGATTTGCAAAGCTTCCGAAATTCCGGTTCTGCCCCAACCACACAATCATGTGAAAATGCAGCCGCAGGTATAAAATGATGTGATAAAACAACCACATCATTTTACCTGCAGGTGAGCAACGAAGGGTTGCAACGCCTTCAGTGTATTTTCTATCTGCAAAAAATGACGCTGCTCATGTGCAATAAAAAACCGGAAGGTGTCGCCCAGTTTTAACGTAATTAATTTGCTGAGGGTGGTAGCAACACGGATGTAATCGAGGTTAGCGGTACGGGCAATCTGCAACAGGTTGAGCAAATGATGTTGATGATTGATGAACTCCTGCAGCATCGCCTGTGCATCGGGTTGTGCAGATGGCACCGCATTCGAAGGCGATTTCATCTTCGACTTTAAACTGTTATTATCCAAGGGCTTCATCAACTGTGTAAAATAATTCCCCAGCCAGCCCGGTGTAAATACATCGTTAGCACCCGTTTGATTTAAATGTAATTTCTGCTCTATGGCAAGAATGTAATGACGTGCATAAATGTTGAGGTGTTCCAGCACCTGCGCTACACTCCACCTTCCCTCGGCCGGTTGCTTTACAAGCAAAGCCGGATCGGTGTTTTGCAACAGCGTGCATTGCAGTAACAGCTCCCGCACATCGTTTTGCAAAAGTTCAAGTAAGGTGTTGCTGTTAATCTGTTTCATTGTTTCTTATTTTCAACAAAATTCAACAGAACAGCAGAAAGCATTCTTGGTAAAAACCAAGATTTACGGTCATCAGATTTTTACAGAGCCGAGCAACTTACTGAAATTAGTGGCATCCATGCCCAGGTAAGAGGCAATGTATTTATGCGGAACAAGATTGAGGATATGCGGACTCCGCTTGAGTAAGGTTTTAAACTTTTCTTCGTTGCTGAAACACTGCAACTCGATGTGGCGTTGCAAAGCTCCTTTTAGTGCAAAAGCAGTTGCTTTAAACAATAACTGTTGAATGAGTGGTGATGATTTGCGCATCGCTTCCACTTCATCGTAAGGCAAACGCAAAAAACGACTGGCTGTAATGGTTTCTAAAAAATAAAGTGAGGGTGATTGTGTAAGAAAGCTATCGGCTACACCACTAAACGAAGGCGGGTACGTAAATACAATCGTGGCTTCTTTGTTTTCATCGCCAATATAAAAAGCACGTTGCACCCCTTCCAGTACAAAGTACAGGTAACGTTCGGTTTCGCCGGCTGCAGTAAGAATGGTTTTACGTTTTACTGTAAGCGGTTGCCAGTTGGCAGTAAAGCGCTCCAGTTCTTCCTGTGGCAGAGGAGAAATCTGTTGTACAAACTGTTGCAGCAAAGTAATTTCCATTACACTAAAGATAGTGCAATGAAGCTGAAGCAGAAAAGAAGCTTCAGTTATTTTCGGGATTACCCGTACAGTTGATGAGCAGGTAACGAACGCTGTTGCCTGTTGCTACAACATAAATATGTGCCCACATCAGATCGTTCATAAAATAAGGTTTAATGTATTAACGTAACTGATGTGAAGATAGATTGCAGCAACACAAAAATCAATCGCATAACTGTGTGAATTGCGGATTGTATTGCCTGAAATGATGAACCGCATGGGTACCAAACAAAACAGCCCCGGCATTGCCGGGGCTGTTCCTCAACAAACAAAGTTTGTTACAACAATTTATCTTTAAATGCTTTTGCTACTGCCTCACTCTTGGAGTTTACATGCAGTTTCTCGTAAATCTTTTTAATATGGCTGCGTACGGTATCGATGGAGATAAACATTTCGGAAGCAATCATTTTATAACTGTAGCCATCTACCAGTAATTGCAGCACCTGCTTTTCACGATCGCTTAAATTATAGTCTTCGTTTTGCGAAGGTGTTATCTGCGAAAACATTTTCAATACCTGTGTAGCAATCGATGCTGTCATGGGTGCGCCTCCACTGGCCGCTTCCTGTATGTACTCCAGCAGTTTCGCAGGCGGTGTTTTCTTCAACACATATCCATTAGCCCCGTTACGGATGGCATCAAATACGTTTTTATTATCATCAAAAACAGTGAGCATTAATATTTTTACGTTGCTGTTGACTGCACGTATTTTTTTCAAGCCTTCAATACCGTTGGTTCCGGGCATATCAATATCCATCAATATCACATCCGGATTCCAGGCGGCCACTTCATCAGTTACATTATCACAGTTCTTGTAAGAAGCCAATACGTTAAATCCGTCACTGCCATCAATCAGCATCGTTAATCCTTCACGCAACTGCGGATTATCTTCGTACAGCATTACTTTAATCATATTGATTTGTGTTTTTACAAAAGTACAGCACTGCCTTTTGCCATCCATCACATAAACATGTGTAAGTTATCAGAAGCCACGGCCACCTGTCAAAAATCCATAAAGCTTTGGCACAAAGCGATGCAACAGCATACCCACAACTGTACAAATACTCAAGGTAACCAACGGCACCAACAGGTAACACAATAAACGGTAATTCGGAAACATGGAAGTGTTCATTACCGCCCATTGCATCATATACGGCAGTAGCGGAACATGTATGCCGAAAATAAAAAAGGAATAACTGCTTGTTACATGGTACCAGCGTTTACTGAGGAACCATTTAATTACACGGTCGGCACCAAACCACATACTCATAATACCGGCTACTACTGCAACCTGGTGCATGATGATTAAAATTGTCCATGTTTGCTTTGTATCGGGTTCCAGCTCAAACGCCATAAATGTTTTAATTAATGAAAACCCTATGAATACAATCATCGCCAACCCAAGACTAAACCATTGCGGTTCTTTTTCCAGCGAAAAATTTCTCTTCTGCACCCACACACCGAGCGAAAAGAAAAACAGTCCCCTGAAATCAATAAACGGTACATTGATGATGGAAACAAAAAACAGGATGAAGGTAAATGGCAGCCAGATATACGGCAGCTTTACTACCAGCCAACGGATAACCGGGTACAGCAGGTTAAAAATAAACAGCGAAAGAATAAACCATAGCTGGTACGAAATAGGAGCCAGTAACCAGCGTTCAACAATACCCCGCCAGCCTATTTCGGCATAGGGGCGGTTATCGCCCAGCTGATCAATACCTGCTTCGTAAACTACTTTAGCAGTGTATGGAAACTGCTGCAATAAGAATGTAAACAACAAGCCTAACCCACTCCATACTACGTAAGGAATAAGCAATGTGCGGAAACGGTTCTTCACCTGTTGCAGGTACGGACGATGATCGTAAGTTGCATACAGGTAACCCGAAATAATAAATAACATCGGAATACGAAAACGCAACAATCCGTTAGCAACAAAATATTCAAAAAAGGTAGTGATGGTTAAAGGTTCTTCAACCGAGCTGAAGGGAGCAAGATATCCGTTCTCCAGGTTGTAGCCATGTACATACGCCAGCAATGCAATGCAGATGAATGTAAAAAAGCGGAACTTCTGACTAAGTGAACGAGTCATGATGTTTAATTAAGCGGTACTGTTAACACAACTTCTGTTCCCTCCCCTGCTATTGATGTTAATTGTAATTTTCCTTTTAATGCATCGGTACGCTTTTGCATATTACCCAACCCGTTTCCGCCATCTGCATCCTTAATATCAAAACCAATACCATTATCCTTAACACGTAATAAAAGCTTCCTGTTGTCAACAAACACATGCACTTCTGCTTTAGAGCAACGTGCATACTTTGCTGCATTGTTTACGGCCTCTTTAAAAATAAGAAAGAAATCCCTTCGGCCCTCCATATCAATCTTTGCTTCGTTTACGTCTTCATCGGCTTTAAAATCGAGCTCTATATCTTTTGCTTCAAACACGCTTGTAGCAAACTCACGCATACGGGCCACCACTTTCTGCATACTGTCATTAGCCGGTTTAATGGCCCACACTATATCATCCATTGCTTCCATCATACGCTGGCTGTTGTCACTGATCTTGCTGATGTATTCTGCCGTTTTATGGGTATCGGTATTTAGCTTGGCCTTAGCCATTGAGCTAAGGATATTGATGGTGCTGAGGGTGCTGCCCATATCATCGTGCAGATCTCGTGCTACACGGTTACGGATTTTCTCGACAGCAAAATAGCGGTTGAGGCGCAAGCGATGCATGCTGTACGCAATCAAAGCAATGATCACCAGCAGCATCGTAATAAACCATTTGGTGCGCCAGAAAGGTGGCTTTACAAATATCTGTAAGCTGCTGATGTTTTTTGACACTAATCCATCAAGACTTTCGGCTTTTACTTTAAATACATAACGGCCCGGGGCAAGCGCAGTAAACGGAACAGACAACCGATCGGCACGGATCCAATCGTCGTTCAATCCTTCCATTTTGTAATAGTAAATAAACTTTTCCCTGTTCTTAAAATCGAGCGAAGCAAAGCTAATGGTGAAATTATTCTGATCGGGATTTAACCGTACTTCACGCAAACGCTGTAACGAGTCGAGCAACTGGTATTCGCTTCCCAACAGAAAATCCGTTAAGGTTACATCGGGAGGCGGAGCGCTTCTGCGGAAAGTTTCGGGCTTAAAAAACAACAAACTGTTTACACCCGAAAACATCAGGTAACCATCGCTGCAAATGAAATCTGCTTTGTCGGTCAGCTCGCCCATCAATATCCCATCCTTGCTGCCATAGCTGGTAAAACTTTTGCGTTTATGATCGTAACGGGAAAGACCTTTGTGTGTAATAATCCAGAGGTACCCGTTTCTGTCTAAACGTAAGCGCTTAATTGAGTTAGAGGGCAACCCGTTTTGTACAGTTACCTGTTGAACTGTTTTTGCATTTTTGTTGATGATGTTTAAGGCAGATGTAGCTGCATAAATAATACTGTCGTTCAACTGTTCAAGATCATCGCAGGAATTTGTGAAGAGATTATTGGTTGCTGAGGAAGATGTGTAATGCTGTTCAATTTTTCCTGTTACACCGTTAATGGCATAAATACCTTTGTCCTGTGTTGCCACCCAAATCCAGCCATCGTTATCCACTAACAGTTTATAGATGATAGCACCAACCCCAAGATCAAGTACAGTACGGTATGTTTTACCATCGTACTTCAGTACACGACCAGCCTGTGTACCAAACCACAGCATGTTATTTTTATCTTCAACAATATAACGGATAGTTCGGTTATCAAACTCCGGTGGATGCAGGTACTCTGTTTTCTGCGTTTTTACATCATGCACCATCAGAAAACCAAACTGGCAACCGATATATATTTTGCCGGTGGCTTTTTGCTGGCACATGCTCCATGTAAGTTTATAATTATACTTGTCGTTTTCAGAAACATGCTGCATTTGTTTATACAACGGCGATGGATAGGGCATAAAATTGCGGCCCAATGTAATTACTCCTTTCCCCCATGTACTAATCCAGTAATCGCCGTTTTGCAGTTCGGTTAAATCGGTAACACTGTATTGTCCGGGAATTGCAGACAAATACATGTTTACGATATCCGTAGAAAAATTAGAGGTGTAATACAAGCCTTGATCGCTGGCAATCCACAACACACCATCCCTGTCTTCGTATAACTGATTGATGGCTTCGTAACGTATGCCATAATTATCGAGGTACTGGGTGCGGTATAACTGAAAGCCTTTGTTAATGGGATCATTTACATTGGAGAGGCTATATAAATTCGCCAGCCCATATACCCATAAAACACCTTGCTTTGTTTCAAAAAAATTACGCACTTCTGTGTACGATGTGCTCACACCATTTAAACCGGCAGTATCTTTTAATGGCTTACCGCTTTCGTCAAAACAATGGTATGCCTGGCTGCCCGGCCAGTTAAACACCCAATGCCTGCGTTGCTTATCAATATAAATTTCAGATACATAATGGTTGACCTGCTTATTGTTGAGCAATGGAAGATTGGCGGGGTTGTTACCGCTGTACCATGTTTGTTTCGTAGATTCATCGTACACCAGCAATCCGCTATCGCAAACAGTCCAGTATCGTTTTTTGATTGTATCGTGAAACGTATTAAAACCAAGCTTCCAGTTTGGAGGTAAGTTGTTCAGCACTGTATTTTCGGTAAAAGCATTTAGTGCCTTATCGTACTTAACAATCTTACCATATTGCTTTATGTTAATGTACGTATTACCATAACCATCCTGCCACATACGAAACTCCGACCGTGCGGGAAGCGGCTTTGAAGTTTTAATCGGAACGTTTTTATATGTGTAAGTGGAAGGATTGAAAATACCTACCTGCCGCATTGTAAAAACGGCCAGCCACATGCTGCTGCTGTCGTACGGTAAAATCTGGTTAACGGCAACAGTAGGTAACGGATCGCCTTTTGTACCTGTGGGATTAAAGGTTACAAACTTACCGCCATCGAAACGTTGTATGCCGTTACTGCCACCAATCCATATAAAACCTTTCTTATCCTGGTAAATACTAAAAATTACATTCGACTGTAATCCCAAACCATCTTCGGTACTGATGCGGTTAAAGGCATACGAAAAACGTTGCGCTGAAAGTTGCACAGCTGTGGTACATAAAAAAAGAAGCGTAAAAAGTATTCTCATGCAAATGCTTACTGCATCAAATGTAAACAACGTGTTTTACATAAAAGAATACCTGCGGTAAAACCACATACTTATGTGGTGTATAACTGCTTCCATGCCGTTGACTGGTTTATTGAACATGTTTATGCGGTTGTAAAACCCCTGCTGGCGAAGCATCTTTGTACCGTTAAACCGATCAAACAAAAGGCGAAAGCCGCAAACCTTATCATCATGAAGTATTTATTCATTCTATTCATCGGCATGTTTACAGCCGCTGCAGCACAGGCAGAAATAGTAACACGGGAAGTGAAGCTGAAAAGCAGCTTCACCATTCTGGAAGTAAGCCACGATATTGATGTGGTGTTAACGGAAAGCACCGACAACAGCATCCGTATTGAAGGTGAAGAAAAACTTGCAAACGCTGTTTTACTCGATGAAAAAAACGGCAAAGTGCGTATCCTCAGCAAAAAAGGTTCGATGCACAAAAAAATTACAGTGTTTGTACCTGTACAAAACCTGCACAACCTTATTGTTAAAGGCTCATCTTACATCCGCAGTAACGGCAACTTAAATTCAAAAGAATTGCAGGTGAAACTCAGTGGCGCATCGAAAGTTGAAATTAACAACATCGGCAGTATTGTATTTGAAGCCGATGAGGGCATTGACATCATGGTGCAAAAATGGAACAAAACAAATGCTCCCCGTTAACTCAACATTTTCAGGTAACGAAAGCTGTCCGTAAAGGGCAGCTTTTTTTATTTACTGCAAAACGATTCGTTGTGCAAATACAACACTTCATTCAACCATTCTTGCTTTTCACATATTTATGCTATTGTGCAGGCTTAACAGCAAATTATCTTTGAGTTGTAATTGAACAGTAAACATCATCAACATGAAAAAAGGAATTTTAGTCATACTGGTACTGGCAGCATGGTTCGTGCTGAAGACCCGTCAAAACGCAACTGCTTTTGCACACAGCAATAACAGCATTGATCAAAAAGCAATGCTGTTTGCAAAGCATATTCAGCAAGAATTTTTCTCCTTTACTACCGTTCATTTGTCGAACATTAAAATAAAAACAAACAGTTGCAAGCAAACGATAAAAACATTGCCGTTGCAGGCCTGCAGAGAAGCACAGCGTATTAACCATGAAACCTTATTAACAATTAACAGCCTTTAAAAACACTTACTTTATTTTAAACCGTCCTGTCCGCAACTCTTATCCGTTTTAAAATCAAAGCCGCCCTGTAAGGCGGCTTTAACGTTTGCGTAAACAAATTTTTCCAGCCCTGTAATTCTTTTTATCTTTCCGCTCAACGATTGCCTGCTTTTTAAAACAGGATTACTATTATGTCATTTTCAAACACAACCGGGCTTCAGCAATTTAAAAGCCAGGTAGGTATTAAATTTCAGCTTTACAACAGTTTATTTACCTCGTTGCCATTTCATCGTATTGAGCGCACAGGTATTATGCTTTCGCTTTTATTAACCAATACAGAAGATGGTTATAAAAAGAAGTTGAGCCCTGTAGAAATTATTGAAGATTTCTTTTCACGCCACACAACGTACAGCAAAGAACAGGAACAGATCGATTTACTGTTTCGCTTTGTGCAATACACCGAACGCCAGATTGTGTTGTTTGATGCGTTGGAAGATGCTGCTTACCGAGATGTGCATGATATGCAGGGAGCTGGTTCGTTAAAGCAATTGTTTAACGAAGTACAAACAAAAGAAAAAGAAGAAGAGTTGATTCAAAAGCTAAACGACTATTGTATCCGTTTGGTATTAACTGCTCACCCTACACAATTTTATCCCGGTTCTGTTTTAGGAATCATTCACGACTTATCAAAAGCATTGGCAGAAAACAATGCTACGCAGATTAATACTTACTTGCAGCAGTTAGGTAAAACACCGTTTCTGAAAAAGCAACGTCCTACACCTTACGATGAAGCAGTAAGTTTAATCTGGTATCTTGAAAATGTTTTTTATGCTGCTGCAGGAAGAATTTACAGCAACATTAAAAATCAACTGCAACTGGGTATTGAGTTTAATCAACCACTCATTCGCATGGGCTTTTGGCCTGGTGGCGACAGAGACGGCAACCCGTTTGTAACAACAGATATTACCTTAAAGGTTGCAGAATTGTTACGTGGTTCTATTATCAAATGTTATTACCTCGATGTACGTCGCATGAAGCGTCGTCTCACTTTCCAGGGAGTAGATATTTTATTAGCCGGACTGGAAAAGAAACTCTACGATAATATTTTTATCCCGGGGCACACTACCAGCTTAAGCAAAGAAGAAATACTTGCAACGTTGTTCGAAATAAGAAGCATTCTTATTCATCAACACAATGGCTTGTTCCAGAACCAGGTTGATGCACTCATTAACAAAGTGCAGCTGTTCGGTTTGCATTTTGCATCGCTCGACATTCGTCAGGATAGTTCAATACACCGCAAGGTGTTATCGGCAATTGCAGCAAAAGATGGAAACAACTTTCCGTTTTTACCGGGCTATACTGTTGATGAAGAAAACACAGCTACAACCGACATGGTAAAAGAAACGCTGGATGTAATGAAAAACATCCGCACCATTCAGCAACAAAATGGAACCGATGGTTGCAGCCGTTATATCATCAGCCAATGTACAAGCGCAGAAAATGTAATGGAAGTATTTCAGCTGCTGTTGTTAAGTGGCTGGGATAAAGATCATCTCAACATTGATATTGTTCCTTTGTTTGAAACCATTGAAGATTTGCAGCACGCACCTGCTGTAATGAAAGAATTGTATACACATCCTGTTTATAAAGAACACCTTGTTCGCCGTGGACGCCGCCAAACCATTATGCTTGGCTTTAGTGATGGCACAAAAGATGGTGGTTACCTTATGGCCAACTGGGGAATTTATAAGGCGAAAGAAGAACTGAGCCGCATATCAAAAGAGTATGATTTTGACGTGATGTTTTTCGATGGACGTGGTGGTCCTCCTGCACGTGGCGGCGGTAAAACACATAAGTTTTATGCATCGATGGGTAAACATATTTCCAACAAAGAAATACAGTTAACCATACAGGGACAAACCGTAAGCTCCAACTTTGGTACAACAGATGCTGCACAGTTTAATATTGAACAACTGCTGAATGCGGGTATCAGCAACGATTTGTTTGCTACCAATAAAGTAACGTTGAGTAAAGAAGAAGAAGCGTTGATTATGGAAGTTGCCGGTACAAGTTATGATGCTTATTCGGATTTGAAAAAGCATCCGTACTTTATGCAGTACCTGGTAGATACAAGTCCGCTGAAGTATTACAGCGATACAAATATTGCCAGCCGCCCTGCTAAACGTGGCGGTTCTGCACGATTGGAATTGAAAGACCTGCGTGCCATTCCTTATGTGGGTGCATGGAGCCAGTTGAAACAAAATGTTACCGGTTATTATGGTGTGGGTACTGCGTTGAAAGCATTAGACGATCAAGGTCGTTTTGGAGAATTTAAGCAACTGTACAATAATTCGCTGTTTATTAAAACACTGATGGATAATTGTGAGATGGCAATGAAAAAATGTTTCTTTCCGCTTACAGAATATTTAGCCAACGATCCGGTGTATGGCGAAATATGGCAGATGATTTACAACGAATACGAATTGACCAAGAAGTATGTGTTGCTGTTGAGCGGCAATACAGAGCTGATGGAAAATTATCCGGTCGATCAGTTGTCGATACAAATGCGTGAACGCATTGTGTTGCCGTTGCTCACTATTCAACAATATGCCATTGCAAAGTGCAGAGAGTTGAACGGACAGCAAAATGCAACCAGCAAAGCAGCGTACGAAAAGCTCATCATCCGTTGTTCATTTGGTATTATCAATGCAGCAAGAAATTCAGCGTAAGAACTAAGTTTATCTTGATAATGGAAATCCGTGTGGTGTACGCTGCACGGATTTTTTTATTTGCATGCTGTATTTATACTATCGAAAGTGACCGATAGAGCAGATTTTTTGCTTTAGCTTTTTGGTTGGTAACCGTATCAACCGAAATAGGTTGATAAGAGCTATTTAATTTTGCAGGATGTTGAGTTGTTGCCAATCCGTTATTTTTTGTTGCACACAATTTTGTTTACTTTAGGTAAAGAATTTCACAGAAAATTACACCTGTAGCACATGAATATAAACTACAAACTATTATCGGTCACTTTCCTTGCTTTATTTATGCAGGCTTGTATGCCTGTAAACAAACCGATACAACCTGAATACAAAAATTCGTTACAGGCCGTCATTGCAGATCTATCGAAACAAACTTCAATCACCAACTTTTCAATCTCTTCGATGAACAAATATTCTTCAGATGTAAATCCTACCTGTGATTTGAAGATTGAATTAACAAATGCGGCTGTATCCGCCTATACTACTGTTGATTTAGACAGTTTATCCAGACGTATTGCCCGTATTTTAAAAAGCCATATTACTAATATAAACAGCTTCGATTGGATATCTGTTTTGTATATAAGAGATGATGGATTACCGGTATCTGACTCCACACAACAATATGGTTTTGCATACAGGCCAACAGACATAAAATAAATATTATGCATCTCGATATTCAAGCCTACAACAACAAACAGTCTCCGTTAGAGAAAGCAATTTGCGATTTGCTGGCAACGGAAATCAACAAAACACTTGATGAAGCAGAGAACAAAATCTGGCATGCACATCCTGTCTGGTTTCTTGATGGCAACCCTATTGTAGGTTACAGTAAACAGAAAAAAGGAATCCGCCTGATGTTCTGGAGCGGTGCTGATTTTGATGAAGAAGCTTTAGATATAAAGGGAGAAAAATTTAAAGACGCATCAGTTTTCTACAACAATACATCAGAGATCAATACCAAAGATCTGAAACGATGGTTGCAAAAAGCAAGAGACATTCAGTGGGATTATAAGAATATCGTGAAACGAAAAGGTGTGCTGGAGCGGTTAAAATAAAGCTTCATGTATATTTTCGGCAGACAGGTTTTACGTACATGCCCACCACAAGTGCATGAAATCAGCCATGTAAACATGATCAAACCAATTCCCCATTCCTAATTCCAAACCTCTGCTCCCCCCTCCCACAATTTCTGTATTTTTGCTCCCTTAATCAAAAAGCACAATGAGTAAAGTACAGGTTGGGTTGGTGCAAATGAGCTGTACCGCCAATAAAGAAGAAAATCTGCAAAAGGCCATTGCTAAAACAAGAGAGGCTGCTGCCAAAGGCGCACAGATCGTTTGTTTGCAGGAGCTGTTTACATCGCTCTACTTCTGCGATGAAGAGAACTATGATAATTTCCTGCTGGCAGAAGCCATTCCTGGTCCCTCTACCGATGCATTGAGTGCCGTGGCAAAAGAGTTAGGCGTGGTAATCATTGCTTCGTTGTTTGAAAAACGTACACAAGGTTTGTATCACAATACAACAGCAGTGCTGGATGCCGATGGTACTTACCTGGGCAAATACCGCAAAATGCATATCCCCGATGATCCTGCTTATTATGAAAAGTTTTACTTTACACCCGGCGATCTCGGTTACAAAATATTCAAAACAAAATTCGCCAGCATTGGTGTACTCATCTGCTGGGATCAGTGGTATCCTGAAGCGGCACGAATCACCGCATTGATGGGCGCAGAAATTTTGTTCTATCCTACAGCTATCGGCTGGGCAACATCACAAGACGAAGCTACCAATACCGAGCAATACAATGCATGGCAAACCATTCAACGCAGTCATGCAGTTGCCAACGGCATCCACGTTGTAAGTGTAAACCGTGTTGGATTGGAACAGAACGGCGCCATGAAATTCTGGGGCGGTTCGTTCATCAGCAATCCGTTTGGTTCATTGCTGTACAAAGCATCACATGATGCTGAAGAGGTGCATGTACAAGAACTCGATCTCACAAAAACAGATCGTTACCGCACACATTGGCCTTTCTTACGAGACAGAAGAATTGATTCGTATCAGCCGATTACCAAGCGATATATTGATGAAGACTAAAGAATAGTTAGAAGTCGGGAGTCGGAAAGTCCGGAAGAGTTGTGCCGAAATTCGAAGCCATTGCTTTTCTTTCTGTCTTTCCGACTTCCGGTCTTTTAGAATTCCTGACTTAATCATTTCATACACCTAAAACTACACCTATGGCCTTCAAGTTTGAAAAGCTGATTGTTTGGCAAAAAGCACTCGATCTTTCCGATGTTGTAAATCAACTAACGAAAACATTTCCGAAAGACGAAGTGTATGTGTTGACTTCGCAAATAAAACGTGCAGCCGACTCTGTTTCGCTGAATATTGCAGAAGGGTCAACTGGTCAAACCAACCCGGAGTTCAGTCGTTTTCTTTCGTATGCACTCCGATCAAATATTGAAGTGGTAGGATGTATTTTTATTGCACAGCGCAGAGGTTATATACAACAGCAGGAATTTGAAAAAATATACCGCCTGTGTGAAGAGATATTGGTTATGACAAATGCACTCAGAAATACTTTAAATTAAAAAGCGTTGAAAAACTTTTTTCATTCATCAAGAAACTTAAATAGTGCGGAGGCTTCTTCCGGTCTTCCGTCTTTCGGACTTCCCGACTCTCCTACCCCCAAAGAACTCGGATATTATTTTCCGGCCGAATTTGCACCGCATGTTGCCACCTGGTTAAGCTGGCCGCATAAAGAAGCAAGCTGGCCGGGAAAAATTCATACCATCTTTCCTTACTACGCACAGTTTATTAAAGAACTAACCAAAAGTGAACTGGTGCGCATTAATGTGGCGGACGAAGCCATGAAAAATTTTGCGTTGGGTCATTTGCAAACAGCAGACGTAGATCTTAGCAAAGTTGAATTCTTCTTCCACCCTACAAACGATGCGTGGTGCAGGGATCATGGTCCGGCATTTCTCATTAACCCCAATGCAGAACACAAGAAAGTAATTGTTGACTGGGGATACAATGCATGGGGCGATAAATATCCTCCGTACGATCTGGATGATGTAATACCAACACTCATTGGCAAACATTATCATTTACCGGTGTACAATCCGGGTATAGTTATGGAAGGTGGCTCTGTTGAGTTTAATGGCAACGGTACATTAATGACATCTACTGCCTGTTTGCTCAATCCGAATCGCAATCCGCATCTCAACCAACAACAGATCGAAGAATACCTCATCAACTATTATGGTGTTGAACAAATACTGTGGGTTGATGAAGGCATTATTGGTGATGACACCGATGGACATATTGATGATACTGTACGTTTTGTAAATGAAGACACCGTATTAACGGTTATTGAAGAAAATAAAGCAGATAAGAACTACGATTTACTGCAACACAATTTAAAGCAACTGCAAAGCATGCGTTTACTCAACGGTAAACAATTGAACATTGTTGAATTACCAATGCCTGATGAAGTTGTGCACGATGAGCAACGTTTACCTGCATCGTATGCCAACTTTTACATTGCCAACAAATCGGTGATTGTTCCAACCTTCCGTTGTGCAAAAGATGAAAAAGCGCTGCAGATCATTCAGCAGTGTTTCCCCGATCGTGAAGTAGTGGGTATTGATTCTACTGAAATCATATGGGGCTTAGGCAGCTTTCATTGTTTAAGTCAGCAGGAGCCGCTGGTATAATCAACTAGTACGATCAACGCATAAACAGAAAAGTCTCTCCAAATGGAGAGACTTTCTTTTTCTCATGCTTAGTTACGATTACCATCATTAAAATTTTAAAATCGAACCCCTTTGTAAAAACAAAGGGGTAATCGATTGCCTGCTATAGAAAGAGCGGGCCTGCCATATATAAAAAAGGAAACTGAATGGCCGTAGTTCAAGTTAGAATTTATACACGGCAGCCAACAAAAAGCTAGCAGCTGATTTCGTTCCTGCACCATCTTTGTTACTGTAGATGCTGCCACCTGCACTTTCAATACGCAGTTCAGGAATAAAGGTGAAACCACCTACTCTGAAGTTCGCTGAAAGAGTGTTTGCAAAGATGGATGTGCCAAAGCCTTTTACGCCGTCTTTATCATCGAATAATTCGCTACGCAGTGTTAAACCAAATACATCTGAAGGATCGAGGTTCAGATAGGCAGCAGCACCCCACCAGCTTTTTGCATCTTCATTTTTAGAACCATCCCAAGCCTGGCTGCGGTTGAGTGTTGCGTTAACACCAATATTAAATTTCTTGCTCACAGCAAATGTGCCAACAAAATCGAACTGGTTTACAACAGATGTATCAGGATTTTTACCTCCTACAAAGTTTGCGTAGAGTTTAATACCGTCTGTTGCAGCAAGGCTGTACTGTGCAATAAAAAATTTCTTCTCAATTTGTCCGGCAGGTAATAAACGGTAATCAGTAGGATTTGCAATACCTACCATGAATCCACTTTTACCAACAGTTAAATCTGCTTTAATACCTGCATGTGTGAAAGGACCATTAGTGAACATGTAACTCATACTGTAGTTACGGTTCAGTTGCGGATCAACCAACTCATAACCTACATGCGTAGCCCATGTACCTGCAGTGAACTTTAAATTTTCGATGGGAGCATATGAAACATACAACTGTTTTACTGCAGCAAAAATACCTGCATCGTTATAAGCAAATTCCATAGCACGTGGACCAAAACCAAGATCAGCAACGGCACTAACTTTATCGCCAGCATGTTCAAATTTAACCGATGCCATACCCAATGCAAATGTGTTGTTGGCATTGGTAAAACTTGTACGGTTGTTTGAACCTTGTTTTGCAAAATCGTATTTGAAATACGTATCAGCAGAACCGCTGATGGTTAAGGCAGGTTTCTTTTCCGGCTCATCAGCAACAGTTGCTGTTGAGTCTGTTGGAGGAGTAACCTTTTCAATAGATGAATTCTGTTGAGCAAAAGACAATAGGGTAACACACAGGAGCGATCCTGTTGCGAAGAATTTTCGTAACATTGTGATAGATTTTAAGTGTTAATAAGGGTACAGCAGATCTGTTGCGTCAACAGCAGATCATATGCTGTACCTTTTTTTCTAAAGTAAATCGATAATGAAGGAGGATGGTGATTATTCTGAAATGTGTTCTGACACTTCTTCTTCTTTCATCTGGCCATTTTTAGCAACCAGCAATGTACCCTGCAGATACTTTTCGTTGTGCTGAGTAGCATCGAGACCTAATTCTTCTTCTTCTTCTGTTACACGTAAAGGCAGAATGAAGTTGATGAATTTAAAGATGATGAATGAAGCTGTGAAGCTGAATGCCACAACAATTACAAGGGCTTTCACTTGTGTAAAGAAGAAATCAAAGTTGCCGTAGAACCAGCCATCGTTACCAGCGCTGTTTACTGCTTTAGAAGCGAATAAACCTGTCATAAGCATACCAACCATACCACCAATACCATGACAAGGGAATACATCCAATGTATCGTCCAGTCTTGATTTTTGCTTGTAGTATACGGCGATATTAGAAATGATGGCTGCTACCGCACCAATGAAAATACTTTGTGGGATACCAACGAAGCCTGCTGCCGGTGTAATAGCTACGAGACCAACTACTGCACCAATACAGAAACCAAGTACAGATGGCTTTTTACCACGTACAACATCAAAGAACATCCAGCTTAAACCTGCGGCTGCAGCTGCTGTGTTTGTTGTTGCAAAAGCAGATACCGCCAATGCATTTGAACCCAATGCAGAACCTGCGTTGAAACCAAACCAACCGAACCAGAGTAAACCGGTACCGATCAATACATATGGTACGTTGGCAGGAGGAATTTCTTTGTTTTCCATGTGTACTTTTCTGCGCTTTAATACCAACGCACCTGCAAGGGCAGCACAACCGGCAGAAATATGTACTACTGTACCACCAGCAAAATCAAGAACACCCATTTTAAACAGGAATCCATCAGGATGCCAGCTCCAATGTGCAAGTGGTGCATATACTAATAAAGAGAACAAAACAGTAAATAGGATATAAGATGTAAAACGGATACGTTCTGCTACGGCTCCTACTACCAGGCCGGGAGTAATGATGGCAAACATCATCTGGAACAATGCAAACAATGCCAATGGAATGCTTGGTGCTAAACTCCAGGGAGCGCCTGAAGAAACATCTTTAAAGAACAAAAATGTAGTTGGGTCGCCAATGAAACCACCAATGGAAGAACCAAAGGCAAGACTGAAGCCAACTACAATCCAAAGTACACCTACCACGCCGGCAGCAACTACACTTTTGATCATGGTTGAAATAACATTCTTACGGTGCACCATACCGCCATAGAAAAAGGCAAGGCCCGGCGTCATAAGAAATACTAATGCTGTTGCTACAATAATCCATGCAATGTCTGCAGGATTGTAAACTCCTGCTTTGTCTTCAAAACCCGGAACAACGGGAATGAACAAAGAGGCAATGGCTACGGCTGCCAGAATGAGAAAGGGGGCAATTTGCCGTGGGGTTACTTTTTTAATCATGGTCTATCGATTTTTGGTTTAGATATTAATTAATTTTATAATTAATTATTATTTAACTAAAATACCGATAAAAAATCAAACAACTTGTTAGTTTAATTTACATTTTATATTTTTTAATATATACTGAATGGCAATAAAAAAACAGGTGCAATAATCTTAAAATCAATTATTTACACCTGTTTTACAGAGTTGGGCATCATATTACCCAAGAAACAAACTCGCTAATTAAAACATTAAAGCTGCCGCAGTTTGATCTTTTGTTTCTAAAACGGATAATCCGCCGCTTAAAAACTCATCTACTTTGCGTGCGCACTCACGGCCTTCGCTGATTGCCCAAACGACCAGTGATTGACCACGACGCATATCGCCGGCAGTAAACACTTTATTAATGTTTGTCTTGTATTCTTTTTCTGTTGCCTTTACATTCTTGCGCTCATCAAGTTCCACACCCAATTGTTCCAGCAAACCGGCGTATTGCGGATTCACAAAACCCATTGCCAGCAATGCCAATTCGCAAGGCATGATCCGTTCGCTGCCAGCTCTTTCAACAAACGATGCCGGACGACCATCTTCTGCACTCTTCCACTCCAGGTCAACCACTTTAATGGCTTTGAGATTTCCATTTTCATCGCCGATGAATTCTTTGGTTGCAATAGCCCATTTACGATCAGCACCTTCTTCGTGTGAGGAAGATGTTTTCAACGTCATGGGATATGTTGGCCAAGGCATGAATTGCGTGCGGCTTGTTGGCGGCATCGGCATCAGTTCAAATTGTGTTACCGATTTTGCTTTATGACGGTTGCTGGTGCCAACACAATCGCTGCCGGTATCGCCTCCACCAATTACTACAACATTCTTACCTGTTGCCAACACTTCTTCTGCAAGAATATTACTCTCAACAGCAGCATTTGCTAAAGGATCAATATTGGCATTGCGTTTATTCTGTTGCTTTAAGAACTGCATCGCAAAGTATACGCCCTTCAATTCACGACCTGGAACATTAAGATCACGTGGTACTGTTGAACCACCTGCCAGAACGATTGCATGATACTCACGCAACAGATCATTCACATTCACATTTACACCTACATTGGCATTGCATTTAAAGGTTACGCCTTCTTCTTCCATCAGTTTTACACGACGGTCGATGACCCATTTCTCCAATTTGAAATCGGGAATTCCGTAACGTAACAAACCGCCTGGCTGATCATCACGTTCAAATACTGTAACAGAATGACCTGCGTAGTTGAGTTGTGCAGCTGCAGCTAAACCTGCAGGACCACTACCCACTACTGCTACTTTTTTACCGGTACGTTTGTTGATCTTCTTTGGCTGTACAAAGTTTTTCTCGAAAGCAATTTCAATAATGTGCTTTTCGATTTCTTCAATTGCAATAGCCGGTTGATTGATGCCTAACACACATGCCGATTCGCAAGGGGCAGGACAGATACGACCTGTAAACTCGGGAAAGTTATTGGTTGAAGTAAGGATATCGTATGCATCCTTCCACTCTTTATTGTACACCGCATCATTGAACTCGGGAATAACATTTCCTAAAGGACAACCATTGTGACAAAACGGAACACCACAGTTCATGCAACGTGCACTTTGCTGGTTCAGCTTTTCATCGCTGTAACGGTTTACAAATTCTTTGTAATCATTTACACGCTCTTCCACGCTGCGTTTGCTTGGAAGCTCTCTCGTAAATTCTAAAAATCCGGTTGGTTTACCCATTTCTAAAACGATTTATACACTTTACGTTTAATGAGAATAATTTATTTACCTGCTGCAACAGTTTGCGCTGCTTTCTGTAACACTTTCTTGTAATCGCTTGGGAATACTTTTACAAAATGCTGTAACTGGTTTTCAAAATCGTCCAGTACAAAACGTGCTACAGTGCTGCCGGTGTATTCGAAATGACGGCTGATCATTTGTTTCAGCTCTTTTGCATCTTCATCATTTACAGGATCAAGATCTACCATTTCCTTATTGCAGTTTGTTGCAAACTTTCCTTTTACATCGTACACATATGCAATACCACCACTCATACCTGCGGCAAAGTTGCGGCCCGTATCGCCAAGAATTACAACACGTCCGCCGGTCATATATTCGCAACCATGATCGCCCACACTTTCAACCACCACATTAGCACCGGAGTTACGTACTGCAAAACGTTCGCCTGCTTTACCACGGATGAATGCTTCACCACTTGTTGCACCATAGAAGGCAACGTTACCAATGATGATATTTTCTTCCGGTGTGAAAGTGGCAGCTTTTGGCGGATACACAATTAAACGTGCACCACTTAAGCCTTTACCGAAATAATCGTTGGCATCACCTTCCAGTTCGAGTGTAATACCATTGGTGTTAAATGCACCAAAGCTTTGACCGGCCGTACCGGTGAATTTAAAATGAATGGTATCCTGTGGCAATCCTTCTGCACGATACACTTTCGTGATCTCGTTAGAAAGAATAGTACCTGCTGTACGATCGGTATTCTTTATTTCAAATGAAGCTGTAACCTTTTCTTTCTTTTCAATAGCTGGTTTCGCCGCAGCTAACAGTTTCCAGTCGAGCACTTCTGCCAAACCGTGATCCTGGTCCTCTGCGCAATACAAACCGGTTGATGGAGCTGCTGGTTCTTTGTACAGTACAGGCGACAGATCAAGCTTGCTGAATTTCCAATGCGTAATGTTTTCACGCATCTGCAAATTATCTACCTGGCCTACCATTTCATTGATGGTACGGAAACCAAGTTCAGCCATAATTTCACGTAACTCCTGTACAATAAAGCGGAAGAAGTTCACCACATGATCGGGGTCGCCGCTGAAACGCTTACGCAATTCAGGATCTTGCGTAGCCACACCAACAGGACAGGTATTGAGATGACACTTACGCATCATGATACAACCTTCTACCACCAATGCAGCAGTTGCAACACCCCACTCTTCTGCACCCAACAAAGTTGCAATAGCGATATCACGTGCTGTCTTCATCTGACCATCGGCCTGCACTACCACACGGCTGCGCAATTTATTTTTTACCAATGTTTGATGTGCTTCTGCCAAACCAAGTTCCCAAGGTAAACCGGCATGTTTGATAGATGAGATAGGTGATGCACCTGTACCACCATCAAAACCACTGATCAATACAACATCGGCTTTTGCTTTTGTAACACCTGCAGCAATGGTACCCACACCTGCTTTACTTACCAGCTTCACGTTAATACGTGCAGCACGGTTTGCATTTTTTAAATCGAAGATGAGCTGTGCCAAATCTTCAATTGAATAAATATCGTGATGCGGAGGGGGAGAAATCAAACCTACACCCGGTGTTGAGTGACGTGTACGGCCAATCCAGTCATCTACTTTATGACCCGGTAACTGTCCACCTTCACCCGGCTTCGCACCTTGTGCCATTTTAATTTGTAATTCATCTGCTTCTGTGAGATACAAACTTGTTACACCAAAACGTGCAGATGCCACCTGCTTAATAGCAGAACGCATGCTGTCGCCATTCGGTAAACGTTCGTAACGTACTTCATCTTCACCACCTTCACCGGTATTGCTCTTACCACCCAAGCGGTTCATGGCAATGGCCAATGTAGTGTGTGCTTCCCACGAAATAGAACCGAAGCTCATGGCACCTGTTGCAAAACGTTTGTAAATGTTTTCTGCAGGCTCCACTTCATCAAGACTAATTGCAGGACGAGTACGTTTAAATTCGAACAGGCTGCGAAGCGTTGCCGCTTTTTCACTCTGATCGTTTACATACTTTGTATATTTTTTGAACGTATTGTAATCGTTCATTTTTGTTGCGTACTGCAACAGGTGAATACTTGTTGGATTAAACAAGTGGAACTCACCTTTACGTTTCCACTGGTATACACCACCAACAGGTAAACGATCTACAGGAATATCTTTTTTGCTGAAAGCAAAGTAATGTTTCACCAATGCTTCACGTGCAATTTCTTCCAGACCTATACCTTGAATGCGGCTTGTTGCACCCGTGAAATATTTATCAACCACTTCCTGGTTCAAACCAAGTATTTCAAAAATCTGTGCACCCTGATAAGACTGCAGTGTTGAGATACCCATCTTCGAGAATACCTTCAACAAACCATCGCACACAGCTTTTACATAATTCTTACGCAATGCTTCCCACTCGAGTTCTGTTTCGAGTTTACCGTTCACTTTCATGTTACGGATAGAAGCTAATGCTAAATATGGATTGATGGCTGTTGCACCAAACGCAACCAAACATGCAAAGTGATGTACTTCCCACACATCGCCTGCTTCTACCACAATACCTACTTCGCCACGTAATCCTTTACGGATAAGATGATGATGTACTGCCGCAGTTGCGAGCAACGAAGGAATAGCCGCATGATCACTGTCCACAGCACGATCGCAAAGGATCAACACTTCAAATCCATCACGTACTGCATCTTCTGCATAGCGACAGATACGATCGAGACCCGCTTTTAATGAACCGGGCTTACCATCTGCACGGAAATAGATCTGAATTGTTTTTGCCTGGAACTTACCGGTATCAATACTTCTGATCTTTTCCAGATCGCTGCTGGTAAGGATCGGTTGTTTCAATGCCACGGTGTGGCAATGCATCGGATCTTCTTCCAACAGGTTACCGTTGTTACCAACAAAGGTTGCAAGGCTCATGACCATACGCTCACGAATAGGATCGATGGGCGGATTGGTTACCTGTGCAAACAATTGTTTGAAGTAAGATGAAAGATGTTGCGGCTGATCGCTCAATACAGCCAGCGGTGTATCGGTACCCATTGAACCGATCGGCTCTTTACCATCGAGCGCCATTGGCGTAATAATGGTTTCAATATCTTCCGTTGAGTAACCGAATGCTTTTTGATATTTATGTACGCTTTCATCGCTGAGGTGTGTAAACGCTACACGTGGCTCAGGCAATTCTTCCAAACGTATTTTATTTTGATTTAACCAATCGGCGTATGGCTTCTGCGAACAGATGGTTGATTTCAATTCATCATCGCTGATGATACGACCCTGCTCCATATCCACCACAAACATTTTACCGGGGTGTAAACGACCATTCTTCACAATGGTTTTCGGATCGACCCACAACACACCACTTTCACTCGCCATAATTACACGATCGTCGGTAGTAATACAGTAACGTGAAGGACGCAGACCATTACGATCGAGTGTAGCACCAATGATTTTACCATCGGTGAAAGAAATAGATGCAGGACCATCCCATGGTTCCATGATGGTTGCGTGATATTCATAAAACGCTTTCTTCACCGGATCCATCTGATCGTTACCATCCCATGCTTCAGGAATCAACATCATCATTACATGTGGTAACGAACGACCTGTCATTGTTAACAGTTCAATCATGTTATCCAAACATGCAGAATCGGATTGTCCGCCGGAAACAATCGGCAACAACATCTCCATTTCTTCTTTTGTGAAGTTGGGAGAAGAGAACCCATGCTCACAAGACTTTAACCAGTTGAGGTTACCCTGTAATGTATTGATTTCACCATTGTGTGCAATGTAACGGAATGGCTGTGCAAGTTTCCATGAAGGAAATGTGTTGGTGGCAAAACGGCTGTGTACCAAACCGAATGCACTCACCACACGTTTGTTGTTTAAATCGGGGAAGTAACCACGAACCTGTCCACTGGTTAACTGTCCTTTATAAACAACTGTTTTATACGAAAGCGATGCAATGTAAAAACCAATAGCATCTTTCTTCACAGTACTGTTAATTAAATGCGTTGCATGATTGCGCAATACAAACAACTTGCGTTCGAACTCATCGGGATTCGTAGTGTGATCAGGACATGCAATAAACACGTGCTCCATCTCAGGCTCTACACTTAATGCAGAAGGACCGATACCATCAGGATTTACCGGTACTTTCCTGTACGTTAAAATTTCAAGACCCAGCTTTTCGGCTGTGCGGTTGAAAATATCACGACACTCTTCACGAAGCTTTACTTCTTTCGGGAAGAACAATACACCTACACCATACTTTCCAAACGAAGGAAGATGTACACCGAGTTTTAAACATTCTTCAAAGAAGAATTCATGTGGCACCTGGATCATAATACCTGCACCATCGCCGGTATTATCTTCGCAACCACATGCACCACGATGTTCCATACGTTCAAGAACAGTCAATGCATCACTGATGTGCTGATGAGATTTGTAGCCTTTGATACTCGCTACGAAGCCGATACCACAGGCATCGTGTTCAAATGCCGGGTTGTATAAACCTTGGTTGCCTGCCATTCTACATGCAAGTTTTGAATTAAAAATATTATTTGGATCAGGATTTAGGTTCCTGAAATAGCAAGCAATCGTCTAAAATTACCAAATTAATCAACTAACACCTGTTGTATACTCTGTCATATTTTTAACAGATAAATCACACGAGGTATCCAAACAGGTTATCGTTCTTATTCAGTTCGGTAAAGTTAATCTGGTACTTTTTCATATTGGTTAAAAGGGCATCATAGTCTGTCCTGCTCCGCAGCTCCACGCCCACCAATGCCGGACCTGTTTCTTTGTTGTGTTTCTGCATGTACTCAAAACGTGTAATGTCGTCGTTTTCACCAAGTACATGATTGACGAATTCTTTTAATGCACCGGGTCGTTGTGCAAACCGAATGAGGAAATAATGTTTTAACCCTTCGTATTGCAGGCTGCGTTCTTTGATCTCCTGCATACGATCAATATCATTGTTACTGCCGCTTACCACACAAACAACTGTTTTACCGGCAAGTTCTTCTGCAGTAAAATTGTCTAATGCAGTTATACTTAAGGCGCCTGCAGGTTCAACTACAATGGCATCTTCGTTGTACAACTTCAAAATAGTTGAGCAAATCTTTCCTTCTGCAACAAGCTGCATCCCATCCAGTACATCTTTACAAATGCTGAATGGAATATCGCCTACACGTTTCACCGCAGCACCATCTACAAAACGATCGATATTTTCAACCGTTACCGGATGACCAGCTGCCAATGCTTCTTTCATGGATGGAGCACCTTCCGGTTCTACACCAATCATTTTTGTTTTGGGTGAATAGGTTTTGAAATACGCACCAATGCCTGCACTCAATCCACCACCGCCAACCGGAACGAAGATGTAATCGATATCACTCAACTCTTCCAGTATCTCTACGCCAACAGTACCCTGCCCTTCGATGATACGCAGATCATCGAAGGGAGGAATAAAAGTCAGTCCGTTTTCTTCTGTATATTTTTTTGCTGCAGCAGCACAATCATCGAATGTATCGCCCACCAAACGCACTTCAATAAAATCTTCACCAAACATTTTCGTCTGGTTGATTTTTTGATTAGGCGTTATCACCGGCATAAACACCACACCTTTTGCATTGAGCTTTTTACAGCTGAAGGCAAAACCCTGTGCATGGTTACCTGCACTGGCACATACAACACCTCTCTGCAATGTTTCTGCAGGCAGACTGCTCATCATATTATAAGCACCACGCAGCTTGTAACTGCGTACCACCTGCAGATCTTCACGCTTGAGGTACACATTGCAATTGTACTTCTTCGAAAGATTTCGGTTCAACTGCAACGGCGTTTTATGCACTACTTTTTTAATGCGCAGTGCAGCGCCAGTGAAGTCGAGTTGAGTATGTTGTGTTGCGATATTCATTGTTGATTAAGCCTCAGTGCTGATCTTCTTCATATCCGTCATTGCTTTACGCAATACAGCTCCTACTTTTTCTACAGGGTGCGAACGAAGAATATCATTTACAGCGATCAGTTCTTTGTTATCTACGCCGCCATCTTTACCATCGTTGAAATTTTTGCCGATCACATCTATATCGATGGTCTTCATGAACTCAGTCAACATTGGTTTTGCTGCGTGATCGAACAGGTAGCAACCGTATTCTGCAGTATCAGAAATTACACGGTTCATTTCAAACAACTTCTTACGTGCAATCGTGTTTGCGATCAACGGTGTTTCGTGTAACGACTCGTAGTAAGCACTTTCTGCTTTGATACCGGAAGCAACCATTGTTTCAAATGCAAGTTCCACACCTGCACGAACAAAGGCAACAAGTAATAATCCATTGTCAAAATATTCCTGCTCAGAAATTTTTGCTGTTGTCGGTGCTGTTTTTTCAAATGCTGTTTCGCCGGTTGCTTTGCGCCATGTCAACAGGTTCTTATCATCGTTCGCCCAGTCTTTCATCATGGTTGATGAGAACTCACCGCTCATGATATCGTCCTGGTGCTTCTGGAACAACGGACGCCAGATATCCTTGATTTCGTTTGATAATTCGAATGCTTTGATCTTTGCAGGATTTGATAAACGATCCATCATCGCTGTAACACCACCGTGTTTCAACGCTTCTGTTACCACTTCCCAACCATACTGAATCAGTTTAGCTGCATAAGATGGTTCAATTCCTTTTTCTACCATTTTATCGAATGCAAGAATAGAACCTGTTTGCAACACACCACACAAAATGGTTTGCTCACCCATGAGATCCGATTTTACTTCGGCAACAAACGAAGAACGCAACACACCTGCACGATGACCACCGGTTGCAGCTGCATATGCTTTTGCCTGGATCAAACCTTTTCCTTCAGGATCATTTTCCGGATGCACAGCAATCAACGTAGGTACACCAAAGCCACGCTTGTATTCTTCACGTACTTCTGTACCGGGGCATTTTGGTGCCACCATGATCACCGTAATATCTTTACGGATCTGTGTACCTTCTTCAACTATATTAAAACCGTGTGAGTACGACAAAGTAGAACCTTGTTTCATCAACGGCATAATGGCTTTAATTACCGAAGTATGTTGTTTATCAGGAGTCAGATTCAACACGAGATCAGCAGATGGAATCAGCTCTTCGTATGTACCAACAGTAAAACCATTCTCAGTTGCATTTTTCCAGGAAGCACGTTTTTCTTCAATAGCTTCTTTACGCAATGCATACGCAATATCCAATCCAGAATCACGCATGTTTAACCCTTGGTTCAAACCTTGTGCACCGCAACCAACGATGACGATCTTTTTTCCCAATAACGCATTCACACCATCCGCAAACTCACTACGGTCCATAAATTCACATACACCAAGCTGTGCCAACTGTTCTCTGAGCGGAAGTGTGTTAAAGTAATTTGCCATTTTCGTTTCTCTTTTTGTTTGTTTGTCTTTGCTTACAACAAGCAAAGAAAGTTTAGATTTAAAAATTTAAATTTTATGTTACCGGCGACATCAACGCTCATCATCTCCTGTTGCGTCGCACTCTTCAACGTTCGTAATTCTATTCTTTATCCCATCAATCTCACAAATCTTGGTTCAGACAAGGGTATTACATGGTAAACACCTCTTCGTTCTTATCTAAATATTCGTTCTCGATCACTTCTTCACTTGGCTCACGGTATTCGAACTCTTTGAGTTTTTTGTGGAAGCCATCACTTGCTTTGATGATGGCGACTCTGGCACTGCGTACAAATTCAATTAACCCGTACGGCTCCAATACTTTAATGAATGCATCTGTTTCATCACGCTGTCCGCTTACTTCAAACACTGTATAATCCTTACGAATCACAACTGCTTTTGCACCGTACTGACTTAACAAGCGTTCTACTTTTACTTCTTCAGCGATAATTTCTGTTGGCACTTTATACAAAGCCAATTCCTGCCAAATGATTTCTTCGTTGGTATTGTAATATGCCTTCAACACTTCCACTTGCTTTTCAATCTGGCGGCAGAGTTTACGTACCACTTCTTCAGTTTCATTAATGACGATGGTGAAACGATGCACACTGTCCACTTCACTAGGAGACGTATTTAAACTGTCGATATTAATCTTACGTTTTGAAAAGAGAATAGCAATACGGTTCAATAAACCGATCTGGTTCTCTGTATATACCGTTATGGTGAATTCCTGTTTTTGCATAACCTTGTTTTAGATTTCTTCTTTGCTTAATACGATTTCTGCAACGCCCCTGCCCTGTGGTACCATAGGGAATACATTGTTTTCTTTGCCCACCATTACTTCCAGCAGGTAACTGCCTTCATGATCAAGCATGGTCTTCAATGCACCTTTCAATTCAGAACGTTCGCTGATGCGTTGTCCATCGATGTAATATCCTTTCGCCACCTGTACAAAATCCGGACTGGTAATATCAACAAACGAATAACGTTTCTCATGGAACAGTTGCTGCCACTGACGCACCATGCCTAAGAACTGGTTATTAAGAATTAAAATCTTTACGTTTGGTTTGAACTGCATAATGGTTCCCAACTCCTGCAAGGTCATTTGAAAACCACCATCACCAATAATGGCAACAGTTGTTCTTGATGGATCGCCATATGCCGCACCAATTGCTGCAGGCAATGCATACCCCATCGTACCTAATCCACCGCTGGTGATATTACTTTTTGTTTGATTCATTTGTGCATAACGGCACGCCACCATCTGATGCTGACCAACATCCGTTACAATAATGGCGTTGCCTTGCGTTAACTCATTGAGTGTTTTAATTACTTCACCCATGGTTAAAATATCACCTTCAGGATTCATCTCAGGTTGAATACACAATGCTTTTTCTTTTTCCATGCAATCGTGGAATTTCTGTAACCATTGCGGATACACTTTGCTTTCAACCAATGCCGTAAGCATGGGCAATGTTTCTTTACAATCGCCCCAAACCGGAACAGTCGTTTTCACATTCTTATCAATCTCTGCAGGATCAATATCGAAATGAATGATCTTCGCTTGCTTGGCATATTTATCCAAACGGCCGGTTACACGATCATCGAAACGCATACCCACTGCAATCAACACATCACACTCATTCGTTAATAAGTTTGGACCATAGTTGCCATGCATGCCCAACATACCAACACCGAGCGGATGATCAGTTGGAATGGCACTCATACCCATGATGGTCCATGCTGATGGGATACCTGCTTTTTCAATAAAGGCTTTGAATTCTTTTTCTGCTTTACCAAGAATAACACCCTGACCAAAAATCACAAAAGGACGTTCAGCTGCGTTGATGAGCTTTGCAGCTTCTTCAATATATTCTTTCCGTACAATTGGTTTCGGACGATAGCTTCGGATATGTTCACACTTCTTATAACCTTCATATTCGAACAACTGCAGCTGTGCATTTTTTGTAATATCAATCAACACCGGACCGGGACGGCCACTACTTGCGATGTAAAATGCTTTTGCCAACGCAGCAGGAATTTCACTTGCATCTGTTACCTGGTGATTCCATTTGGTAACAGGCGTTGTAATATTGATCACGTCTGTTTCCTGGAATGCATCAGTACCCAACAAGTGGGCAAACACCTGTCCCGTGATACAAACGATCGGAGTTGAATCAATCATTGCATCGGCCAAACCAGTTACAAGATTTGTTGCACCGGGGCCACTTGTTGCAAATACAACACCTGTTTTACCACTTGCTCTTGCAAAACCCTGTGCTGCATGAATAGCACCTTGCTCGTGACGGACAAGAATATGCTCTAAACGATCATTGTAATCGTACAATGCATCGTAGATGGGCATAATTGCACCACCCGGATAACCAAAGATGGTCTTTACATTTTCATTGAGCAAAGCATCCAATACAGCAACACTACCCGAAATTGATTTCGTTGCTTTTGCTTCTGTTTGCTTTTGCTCTTCTTTTATTGTGAGTGTTTCCATTTCACTTTTATTTATTGTTGCTGTTTTGTACACAGCTGAATTTTATTTTGACATTCCACATCATGGGGTTAGGAGGCTTAGGCCTCATCAGTTACACAACCCTGGCTTGCATCCTTTACGCACATGGCATATTTGTACAACACACCTTTCGTTACTTTCAAAGCAGGCTGCTTCCAGTTCTTGCGTCGTTCTGCTATCACTTCGTCAGCAACTTTAAGTGTGATCTTATTATTCACTGCATCGAGTTCAATAATGTCATCATCCTGTACCAATGCAATTACACCACCTTCAAATGCTTCCGGAGTGATGTGACCGACGACGAAACCATGTGAACCGCCACTGAATCGTCCGTCAGTGATCAATGCAACATCTTTACCTAAACCGGCACCTGTAATTGCTGAAGTTGGTTTCAACATCTCCGGCATACCCGGTGCACCTTTTGGTCCTTCGTAACGTATCACTACCACATCACCTTTCTTTACTCTTCCGCTTGCAATACCTGCTACCAGATCTTTCTCGCCATCAAACACACGTGCAGGACCTTCAAAACGTTCACCTTCTTTACCGCTGATCTTTGCTACGCTTCCCTTCTCTGCCAGGTTACCATACAAAATCTGTAAGTGACCGGTTGCTTTCAATGGCTGTTCTAACGGGAAGACAATTTTTTGTGTTTCGAAATTGATGGGTTCGATGTCGGCTAAGTTTTCTGCAACCGTTTTTCCTGTTACAGTTAAACAATCGCCATGCAGCAAACCTTTGTTCAATAAATATTTCATTACAGCAGGTACACCACCATGTGCATGTAATTCCTGCATTAAGAATTTTCCGCTCGGTTTAAAATCTGCCAGCACCGGCGTTTTATCGCTGATGCGCTGAAAATCTTCTTGTGTGAGATCTACATCCACACTCTTCGCCATGGCAATCAGGTGCAACACAGCGTTGGTACTTCCGCCGAAGATCATAATAGTGACGATCGCATTTTCAAATGCTTTCTTCGTCATGATATCTCTTGGCTTGATATCTTTTTCTAAAAGAACTTTGATTGCTTTACCTGCAGCCAAACATTCATTTTGCTTTTCACCACTTGTTGCAGGATTCGATGAGGAGTAGGGCAAACTCATACCCAATGCTTCAATAGCAGATGCCATAGTGTTTGCCGTGTACATACCGCCGCATGCGCCAGCACCGGGACAGCTGTGCTTCACCACTTCTTTAAAATCTTCAGGTGTAATAGTGCCTGCTAATTTTTTACCCAATGCTTCAAATGCAGAAATGATATTGAGTTCTTCACCTTTATAATGACCGGGAGCAATTGTACCGCCATACACCATAATCGATGGACGATTTAAACGACCCATCGCCATTACAGCACCCGGCATATTTTTATCACATCCCGGCAAGGCGATCAATCCATCATAATAAAAACCACCGCACACACTTTCAATACTGTCTGCTATTAAATCACGACTCACCAGCGAATAACGCATGCCATCTGTACCGTTACTGATACCGTCGCTGATGCCGATTGTATTAAAGATTAAACCAACCAAATCGTTTTGCCACACTCCTTCTTTTACCACTTTCGCCAGATCATTCAGGTGCATGTTACAAGTGTTACCATCGTAACCCATACTTGCAATACCTACCTGTGCTTTCTTGAGATCATCTTCTGTTAAACCAATACCATACAACATGGCTTGTGCAGCCGGTTGTGTTTCGTCTTGCGTTAATACTTTCGAATACTTGTTTAATTCAGCCATTTTATTTTTTGTTATCTTCTGTTATTTCATTTTTATATCACAAAGTCCACTAAGGTTTTCACTAAGGACACAAAGAATACAAGTTTATAAGCTTAGTGCACTTTGTGTTTCTTGTTTTTGTGGTCTTTGTGATTCTCTTGCCTTTTCAACAACCAGGTTTTTATATGCCAGTTGTATTTGTCTGCTCACACTCTCTTCCCATTTCAATGGAAACTTGTAATCATCCAAACTATCAAAGCCAATTACTTCTGCTGCTGTGCCGCAGTAAAAAGCAGCATCGGCTTGTTTCAATTCATCTGTTGTAAAGAACTTTTCTTCTACTTCAATACCTGACGCTGCACATATTTCAAAAACAGTTGCTCTCGTAATGCCCGGAAGAATATTTCCTTTTGCAGGTGTAAAGAGTTTACCGTCTTTCTCATAAAACAAATTCGCTCCCGGTGCTTCTGCTGCATTGCCATTCATATCGAGCAACAATGCTTCATCAAAACCTTTTGCTTTTGCCTCCTGGCTGGCAAGGATTGAGTTTACATAATGACCCGCTGCTTTTGCTTCAATCTTAAACGCTTTTGGATTGGGACGTTCAAACGAACTGGTCATGATGCGTAACAACTTATCGCCCAGAAACGGTTGCATGGCCCACACTTCAATTACCAAAAACGATTGCTCGTTCTGCACAAAACTCATATTGGCCGGTGCGTAAACAACAGGACGGATATATGCATCCTGCAGGTTATTCAACTTCAATACTTCGTAGGTAACAGCGGTTAATTCTTCTGTTGTCCAATGGTAAGGAAGGTTCACCAACTCAGCCGAACGTTGTAAGCGATCGTAATGTTCTTTGGCTTTAAAAATCTTCGTTTCGCCACTCACTGTTCTGTACGAACGGATGCCTTCAAACACGCTGTAGCCATAATGAAAACTCTGACTGTAGAAATCCATTTTTGCTTCAGCCGCTTTTACATACTCTCCGTTGAGATACAGAATTGTTTCACTGTTGTAATAGGATGCCATACGTTGTTTCGTTTTTTGCGGTAATAAAAAACCCGCCTCTTTTGGAGGCGGGTCGTTATGTTTAGTTTTTAATTCGTTTTACATACAACTTACACCTCCGTTGAGTGCAGGAATAATAATGACAACCACAATGACAATTGTGATGTTTAGTAGTGCATTATTGATTCTGTTATTCAACATAAGTGCGTTGTTCGAAAAACGAATATACCGCCTTATTGAAAATAAACAAAGAACTATTTCAAGTTGGAAGGTTTATGGTATAAGGCTTAAGGCATTCAACTTCTAAATTCTTCCTTATACCTTACACCCTACCCCTTTCCCCTTTTTATATGATTGTTGACTTACGCAACTCAATATTCTCTCTCTTTACTGCACCGGGAATTTTACCCAACACATATTCACTCACCAGATCACCAATGGTGCTGGTGAAATAAAAATTCATCGGATCAATATCTTTTGTAACGAAGTTGTGCTGCAGTGTCCAGTCGATGGCATCACGAATAGCTTGCGCTTCTTCCTTCAATCCAAAATATTCAAGCATTAATGCTGCTGATAAAATAGAACCGATCGGGTTGGCAATATCTTTTCCTGCTGCTTTCGGAAATGTGCCATGAATGGGTTCAAACAAAGCTGTGCCATTACCAACCGATGCAGAAGGCAACATACCCATTGATCCGTTGAGTACACTTGCTTCATCGCTGATGATGTCGCCAAACATATTCTCTGTCAAGATCACATCAAACTGTTTGGGATTTAAGATCACCTGCACGGCTGCATTATCAACATACATATATTCAGCAGTTACATCAGGATATTGCGCTGCAATGTCCTGCACCACTTTACGCCACAGGCGTGATGTTTCGAGTACATTCGATTTATCGAGCAGTGTTACTTTTTTCTTTCTTCCCTGTGCAAGTTTAAAGGCGAGGTGTGCAATGCGTTCAATTTCGGGGCGAGTGTACACACATTCGTCACTTGCTTTATTTCCATCATCGCTGGTATGTTTTTCACCAAAATAAATACCACCTGTCAGTTCACGAAAGATTACAATATCCACTCCCTCAAGATGTGATGCTTTAAATGGAGACAAATGCTGTAAACCGCTGTACGTAATTACAGGACGGATATTGGCAAACAATCCCAATGCCTGACGGAGGCCAAACAAAGCCTGCTCCGGGCGCACCTTTGCAGAAGGATCGCTATCGTATTTGGGATGACCAACTGCACCAAACAAAACAGCATCACTGTCTAAACAAATATCAATTGTTTCCGACGGTAATGCTGTACCTGTTTTATCAATTGCATCGGCACCAACCAATGCTTCTTTGTAATGAAAAATATGCCCGTACTGTTGTGCAACCGCATTCAATACTTTAATAGACTGAGCTGTTACCTCGGGTCCTATTCCATCTCCATTTAATACAGCTATCTTTTTTTCCATAATTCAGGTGTTGTTTATGCAGTAATCGCAATCTGTTCGGCTAATACTTTCAAATCCGCATCTTCTACTTCTTTCTTCGAATCGGCGAGTACCAAAAAGCGTTCGTACAATTCATCCACCTGGTTACGATCGAAACTGTAACCGAGGTTTTTGAAACGGTAGGCCAGTGCACTGCGGCCACTCCTTGCCGTTAGTACAATCTTCGATGTATCAGCACCTACTTCTTCCGGCGCAATAATTTCATACGTTGTGGCTTCTTTCAAAAATCCATCCTGGTGAATACCCGATGAATGAGAGAAGGCATTATCACCCACCACCGCTTTATTGGGCTGCACCACCATACGCATGGTTTCGCTTACCAAACGGCTCATCGGCAATAACTGCTTGGGATCAACATTGGTATAAAGACCCAGCTCCGGATGTTTGCGAATGGCCATCACCACTTCTTCCAATGAGGTATTACCTGCACGTTCGCCAATACCATTAATGGTACACTCAATCTGGCGTGCACCGGCAATAGCACCTGCAATAGAATTGGCGGTAGCCAAACCAAGATCGTTATGGCAATGGCAGGAAAGAATCGCTTTATCGATATTGCTTACGTTGTTCATTAAGTAAGCCATCTTTTCGGCATACTGATGCGGCAAACAAAAACCGGTTGTATCCGGAACGTTTACCACCGTTGCACCCGCAGCAATGACTGCTTCGGTTAACTGTGCCAAAAACTGCAGGTCTGCACGACCTGCATCTTCGGCATAAAATTCTACATCGGGCACATAATTACGGGCAAGCTTAACCGCTTTAACGGCACGTTCTAATATTTCTTCCCTGGTGGAATTGAATTTGTATTTGATGTGGTTATCGGATGAGCCGATACCGGTGTGGATACGTGGACGAACAGCAGGCTTCAGCGCTTCTGCTGCCACTTCAATATCCTTTTGAACGGCACGGGTTAAACCGCACACCGTTGCCTGTTTAATTACTTTCGAAATCTGGTTCACGCTTTCAAAATCGCCGGGACTTGAAATGGGGAAACCGGCTTCGATAATATCAACACCTAAGGTTTCTAATTTCAGCGCAAGTTCAATCTTCTCTTTCGTGTTTAACTTGCAACCCGGTACCTGCTCTCCGTCTCTGAGAGTGGTATCAAAAATGAACACTTGTTTGTCGGCCATAATAATCTTTAATAGTTGTAAAAAAGCAGGTTGATGTACTTCTTTCTTTGTCTGAAGGGTTGAAGTAACCAACCTGCTCCATAAAATTATTTCTAACAGAAGCGGTTGGCAAACCTTATTTACTGTATTTTACGACAGATAAGTACGACCCTTTTATTGAAAACCCTTGACAGGTAAGGGTTTCAGCAGAAACGAATTACGATGCCCAACAGATCGACGGATACGACCTTTCAACTCATAAAATCGCTGGAAAAGAGCGAAAAGCGGAATTTTAAGCTTTATGTGAAGCGGAATTCGGCCGACCCGAACCTGAAAATCATTCAGTTGTTCGACGCCATGGACAAGATGGATGAGTACGATGAGGCCAATCTTTTGCGCAAAACTCCCAGCATTGCCAAGCAGCAGCTGAGCAATTTAAAAGCCCATTTATACAAATCGATCCTGAGCAGTTTACGGCTGATTAAGCAGGAAGACAATATCACCATCCAGCTGAACGAGCAGATGGATTTTGCCCGCATCCTGTACAACAAAGGCCTGTACCTGCAAAGCCTGAAAGTACTGGATAAAATGAAGGAACTAGCACGCCAGTACGAACAGATTACCTACCTGCAACAGATCCTGTTTTTTGAAAAAAAGATTGAAGCACTGTACATCACCCGCAGTATGCAGGACCGTGCCGATAAGCTGACGAAAGAATCGGTTGCAGTGGAAGAACAACTCACCACTGTATCGCAACTTTCTAATCTATCGTTGCAGTTATACAGCTGGTATATTAAAAACGGCGTTGCCCGTAACGAAAAAGAAGGCGACGATGCGAAAGAATATTTTGAAAAACATTTGCCGAAACATGCTGATAAACTCACCGGCTTTTATGAGCAGTTGTACCTGTTTCAATCGCATTGTTGGGTGGCTTTTATTCGACAGGATTATTTGCTGTACTACCGTTACACGCAAAAATGGGTAGACCTGTTTGAAAAATATCCCGCCATGATTGAAGCCGAAACGGCCCACTACATTAAAGGCATGCACAATTTAATGAGTGCGCATTTCGATTTAAGCAATGAAGCCAAGCTAAATGAAACCATTGAGCAGTTAGAAAAATTTGCACACCGTAAAGTGGCGCAGCAAAACGAGAACTACCGCATTCTTTGTTTTGTGTATCTCTCCATTGCTAAGATCAATAAACACTTTTTAGAAGGAACCTTTACACAAGGCTTACGGTTGGTACCCGGTATTGAAGAAAAACTGGATGAGTATGGCTTGTACCTCGACCGGCATCGTGTTCTCACCTTTTATTATAAAATAGCCTGTTTGTATTTCGGCAGCGGCAACAACGAAAAAGCCATTGAGTACCTCAATAAAATCATTAACTGGAAAGTTGATCTGCGTACCGATTTGCAATGCTATGCACGACTGCTGCATTTAATTGCACACTTTGAATTAGGCAATTACGATTTACTGGAATACCTCATTAAATCGGTATACCGTTTTATGGGCAAAATGGAAAACCTGAGTGGCGTGGAAGAAGAAATGTTCCGCTTTTTGCGTGATGCATTGCAGCTGTCGCCGGCAAAAATTAAACCGGCATTTATTACCCTGCTCGACAGCATCCGCCAATACGAAGGTAACCGCTTTGAAACCCGGGCATTTGTTTACCTCGATGTGGTAAGCTGGCTCGAAAGTAAAATTGAAAATGTGCCGGTACAGGATATTATTCACAATAAATATAAACGACAGAAAAAAACAATTGCCTGATGATTGTTGTTATTTGGCTTTTAATATGAAAAAATCACTCAACCTCGTAACGATTCTTGTCCTGTTCTTTTGCAGCAGTTCCGCTCAAACCATCAACCCGAAAAATATTGAAATTGTACGTGACAGTTTTGGCGTGCCGCACATCTTTGCCAAAACCGATGCGGAAGTAGCTTATGGTTTAGCATGGGCACATGCCGAAGACGATTTTAAAAGCTTGCAGGATGTGGTATTGCCTGCCAAAGGTTTAACTGGCAAAGTGCAAGGCAAGGCCGGTGCTGCAGCCGATTATGCATTTGCCTTGTTCCGCTGCATGGAAATTACCGAAGCAAAATGGAACACCCTCACGCCTGCTTTTCTGAAATTGATTGATGGCTATGTACAAGGCATTAATGCGTATGCAAAAGCACATCCCAACGAAGTGCTGCATAAAAAAATATTTCCTATTACGGCGAAAGAATACATTGCTTCATCGGTGCTGGCCTTAACGGCTTTTAACGGAGCAGATAAAGTATTGATGGGGATCTTTAACAATGTGATTGAAACCGATCCGGAGCTGAACAAGAAAGGCAGCAATGCCATGGCTGTGCATCCGAATAAAACTACAACAGGCGAAGCATTTCTGCTCATCAATGCACACCAGCCCAACACCGGTTCGCAGGCTTTTTACGAAGCACATATTAACAGCGAAGAAGGATTGAATGTACATGGCGGATTGCTGGCAGGTGGTCCCTGTATTTTACATGGCGTGAATGAAAATCTTGGTTGGGCACATACGGTAAATTATGTGGATCGTGTGGATGTGTTTCAGTTAGAAATGAATCCGGCCAATGCAACGCAATACAAATTTGATGGTGAATGGATTGACCTGGAAGAGAAAACCATTACCCTGCGCATTAAAGGAATACCGGTTGCTGTAAAGCGAAAAATATACTGGAGTAAGTATGGCGCCACCATGAAGAACAAACAAGGATTCTTCAGTATTCGTTTGGGTGCTAATATGGACATCCGTGCACTGGAGCAATGGTATTACATGGACAAGGCAAAAAACTTTACTGAGTTTTATGCGGCCATTAAAGACCAGCGCCTCTCAATGTTTAACATTACCTATGCTGATAAATACGATACCATCTTTTATGTAAACAATGGTTTGGTGCCGGTGCGTAATCCGGCGCCGCAATACAACTGGAAGTCGACCTTGCCGGGTAATACCTCACAAACATTATGGACAGCCTTTCGAAAGTTTAATGAACTGCCGCAATATGTGAATCCGAAAAACGGGTATGTGTTTAATACCAATCACTCTTCGTTTTTTGCAACCGATGCAGCCAATAATTTAAAGGCCGAACAATTTCCTGCAACTGATGGATGGGAAACCTGGCAAAACAACCGCAGTATTCGGGTACTGCAACAACTGCCTGCAGACAAACTCGATTACGCAAGTTTCCGTAAAATTAAATTCGATAAACAGCTGCCTGCTGTATTGCAGTATCCGCATAATATTGATACGCTGTTCCTGTTAAGTGAAACAGCATACCCCTTGTATGCATCGCTCATACAAACATTAAAAAGCTGGGATAAACAAGGTACAGCAGATAGTAAAGGTGCTGCGGTGTTTCTGTTAAGCTATCTGCACCTGGCCAAAAAATTAGGCGCAGGTGCTGCACGCACGCTCACCACTGCCGAAGCAGTTGAAACCTATGCCTACGTGTATGATTACATGATGAAACATTTTAACCGTACCGATCTTGCATTGGGCGATATTCAGAAACTGGTGCGTGGCGATAAGGAATGGCCGCTCTGGGGTTTTCCTGATCTGCTCTCTCCACAATGGACAGCTAACTATAAAGACGGCAAATTAAAATCGGTTGGTGGTGATGGGCTCATCATGTTCATCCGCTTTACAAAAGATGCACTGCCGCAAATTGAAACGGTGAACATGTATGGTGCTTCTGCTAAAAAAGGCAACAAACATTTTGATGACCAGGTGGAAATGTATATCCAGCAAAAAACAAAACGGATGACGTTGAAGAAGGAAGAAGTTTATGGGAAGGCGGAAAGGGTGTATCATCCGGGAGAATAACATTAAACATAAACACAACATTGCACGACTCAAAACTAGAACGACTGATTACACTTCTTGATGAAGCGGAGCAGTTGGCTGGCCAGTTTACAGGCGGCTATTCAGATCACTTTTTTTCAGCTGAAGAATTTCACTCGGCACTTAAAGAAAGTATAAACAAACTTAAAGCAGGCGACATCGAACAATTAAATAATCTTTGGCTTTGGTTTGCTCCAACATACGATTGGGATGATTTCATTCATCAAGAAGGAGAAAATTTAGCGAATGCAATACATCCGCTTCTTACGGAGTTAAGAAAATCATTAAATATTAGCTGATGTTTGCACCAAACAGATTCCTCCTTCGTCGGAAAGACAGCCTTGTTGAGCAGTGTACCACAGTTCATCTTAGTTACTAAGCCCAACCTTCCTGTCATCCTGAGGAACAGCTTGTCCCGCTTTGCGGGAAAGGATCTGCTCAACAAAAATTTTCGGCAGTAGCTACTCTGCAAATCAATTCTTACTACTATCCTTCTTCGGTACAATTTTATAATCGGCATCGGTAATACCTTTTACACCTCTGCCCTTCCTGGTACTATCAGGTGCATTATTTTTTTGCGGCGTAACAACCGGCGGTGTAAATACCGGTGCTGAATTTGTTTTAACAGCAGCCGTATCGGGTTGTAATAACACAGGCCCCGTTACAGGAGCAATAACATTACTGTCAACAGGCAATACAGTGATTGCATTTGTTGGATCAGATGTATTATTCTGCGGCGCTTGTGTATTGCTTGTACCCGGCGAATTATTGCGTACCGGATTATCGTTGTTGTTGGGTGTTGGTACAGGTGCAGTAATGGTTGGTTGATCGTTAGAAGTAATTGTTTGTTTACGGTTATTGAAAAAATAAATGAGTACAATAGCAACTGCTGCAAGCATGAATCCACGGTTGAGCCATTTACCGGGGCCACTCGTTGGTGCAGCAGGCGGATTGGCTGGACCCTCATCTGTCGGCAGATCCATATCGAGCTGTGCCTCGATACGTGCCCAGATAGCATCCACCATATCGGGTGCCGTAAGCTGTTCCAGCTTTTCGGTAATGGTTAATTCGTATGTTGCTTTTTGATTCATCCGCTATGTTGTGCGACTGAGTTGTTGTTGTAATGTTTTCCGGGCTTCGCTCAGGTGCCATTTCGATGTACCCTCGCTGATGTTGAGTTTCTCTGCTATCTCCCTGTGATTATAGCCTTCCACTGCATACAACACAAACACAGCATGTGTGGCGGGTGGTAACTGGTGAATGAGTTTCATTATTTCATCTGCACCCATCCGTTCCAACACCGTATTACTGATCTGCGGTTCTTCCACAGTTTCCAGTTCCATGTCTTTGCTGAAACGTTCTCTTGCTTTCAAATGATCGAGCCCTTCGTTCATCACAATCCGTTTGATCCATGTTTGCAAAGCACCTTTTGTTTTATCAAACGTGTGCATGCTTTTAAAAATTTTCACAAACGCATGACTCATAATATCAGCAGCATCGGCTTCATCACGGGAGTAACGCAGGGCAATGGTCATGGCATAGTTATAGAACTGCCGGTACAACTGTTCCTGTGCCCTGCGGTTATTGCGTTTGCAATCTTCCACCAACTGATCAATATCGAGTGCTTCTGCAATCACTTACTTCCTGCAATACTGTTTATCTTTTTTTTACGATCCACTAACTACTATCGGCTATCTCCTTCCTTCAATCATAGTACGTCTTTTTCCTTCTCTACATCCTGCATCCGTTTTAACAGGATAGCCGATGAAATAGATGATAAAATGATTTTATCTCTTGCATCTAAATTATTTGCAAACCAGATGCTGTTATCCAATATATCAATGATGGCTACTACGCCATCATCCCAACGTAATTCGTATCCGGTGAGGATGGCTCCGCCCATTACTTTTGTTTCTTTTCCGCTTTTTGTGGTGAGTTTCTCCAGTCGCAACGGCCTGATGGTAATATTTTCTTTTCCATTGGTAGCATAACCTTCTTCTTCTACATACGGACGATCGAACAAACGGCGGGCTGTATCTTTCTTTACATCGTATTTATTTATCAGCACTACCGACCATGGATCGTTTTCTTTCGCCATCAACGGAAGTATCGCAGCAGTAAATGCATATTCATAACGCTGCGTTGCATTTACTTGTCCCAGAAAAGGATTGTTGCTTTTGTACACGAGTTGATTTTCGCTGAACTTTTCAGTTGCAAAAACTTCCGCCATTAAATTGCCATCCTGGATTGTGTATTGAAATTTATTGCGTTGTTTGAGGTTGCGTACATCCGTATCAATATTGAACACACGCAGCAACATGGTTTGCGGATCGAGACTGAATTTGGTGTACTGAAAGGAGCTGCCGAAATCCCATCCACGCTTAACAGCCGAAGTAGAAAATTCGCCAAAGCTCAACCGCTGATTGATCATCCAGCCATTCAATCCTTTCACTTTCATGCGGGTTGCCTGCGAGCTGAAACTCGCAGGAACCGATACTTTGGCTGCTGTGCAAGAAACCAAAAACAGCAGCGCTATGAATGATAATTTATGTAACATAAGTGTAATTCGTTTATGAATGTAGTAAGAAATGATAGTTTTTTCAATAGTTGAAAATAGTCTTTGTTGTAAACAAATGCTCTCCGGTGATATACGATTTGTAACGGCGGATCAACTCGATGGGATAACCTTCGCTATCGTATTTGTATTCGAAACTGTAGGCAACATTTACAGGATAGCTGCCAAAATACGTACGTGACTGCCAGTTGAGATTATTTTTTGAGCTGCGGCTTAAAAACAGATCGGGCCAGTTCATGTGTATGTACGGGTTGATGTTGTTATCGTACTGGTAGCTGCCGGTTTCTGTATCCCGGTTGCTGGTAAAGCTGTTATCGGAAAACAGGTTACCATGTCTGCGGCGTTGATAATACGTCATGGTACTGGAAGTGTGTGCATACCGGAAGTCGAAATTCACTTCATCTAATCCATCGCCATTTGCGCCATGATGTGCAATGTCTACTTCGGTTTTGCTTACATTAAGGATATCTTCTGTAATATGATTGATTTTTCCGGCTGTATTGTAACGGATGCTTCTTGTACCGGCAAACACATCGCCTTCGTTGTAGATGCTGATTTTTTCTACACGTCCATCTGTGTACTCCAGGTTTTCTGTTCTGGCAACAAACGGTGTACCATCGGAAGGGCGCTTCTGCATAAACTCAACTTTGGTCAAACGACCTTTTCCATCGTAGATATAGTTGTTCTTCGATTCGGCTTTGTACATGTTGCCATCCCAACGTGCCGTGATCTCCGACTTCAGTTTTTTCGCTTCTTTTTCTTCACCAAATTCATACACAATATCTTTTTTCAATTCTTCTTTCGCATAACGTTTGGTGTAAGTACCACCCCATTTTTGTACAATAAACTCGTGGTAAGCTGCTTCCTTTTTTAACGTTACCGTATTGATGCCGGGCATGAGGCTGATGAATTGTACACTCTTCAACTCGTTGGTTGCATCGAACGTGCGATACACCAACGAAGACTGAATACTGTCGTACAGAATGTCTCCCACTTTAATACGGGTACGCATTTGAATGGTAATATCTGTTTCTACAGGAGGTGTATTGCTGTTGCCAAACTCACCGGCACTGTAACCAAAATCGATGGCTTTGTCGGTTGCTTCAATTTTCAGAAATTCCGCAGCAATATCCACCGAAGTAGCTGCAGGCAATACCATGGGATAAGCCAGGGGCTTGCTCACCTGTGTTGCTTTTGCCGAGTTGGTTACCGGTACCGCATACAATACATTGCCCGTGCCCGATACAATCAGGAGTTTGCTGATGCGATAAGTACCTGCAGGCAGTTCCATTTCTTCGGTTGTAAACTTTCCGTTGAAGCTGATGGCTGCCAGTTTATTGTTTACCACCAGTTCGTCTTGTGCGTTTACCACATCGAACTTGGCGAACAAGTTGGCAATGGGTTGGTTTGGTAAACCGGGCAATGCTTCGGCCGAGATGCGGTACTTGTGCGAAAGACCGGGCATTGGACCCGGACCACCACCGGGTTGTTGTGGCTCAACGGGTTTCTTGCAGGAAACCAGGATGATAAGGCTTGCGATGAAGAGCGTGTATACGCTGCGGAATGTCTGTTTCATATTCTTTGATTATAAGGTTTAAAAAAGCCGCTGCTTGTGGCGGTATGATAGAGATACCCCTCACGGACTCAAAAGGGTTGGGTAGAAAATGAGGTGTTAACGGAAGTTTAACAAATGAGGCAAAGTCGGATTGTTACGTTGCTATTAAAAAGCCCAACAGATTCCTCCTTCGTCGGAAAGACAGCTTTGCTGAGTTTAGTACAAGTGTTCAGCAATTGCACGCTGTTCAACTTTGTTGTCATTCTGAGGAACAGTTTGTCCCGCTTTGCCAGAAAGAATCTGCCTGCCAATAAATGATTTACTATCAGCTTATTGTCACCGCAATCGTTCCCATACTTCCCCTTCCACAACTAACAGCTGCAAGTTTCAAACAGTGTAAATTTGAGCCGCCCAACTGCAGCAGCAAACATGAACGAACGATTACAACAACTGGCACAGCAACTCGAAGGAGAATTTTATTTTGATACCACCATGCGTACCCTCTATGCCACCGATGCGTCGGCATACCGTGAGTTACCATTGGCGGTGGCTATTCCCAAAACCAAAGACGATCTCAAAAAGCTTATCGCTTTTGCCCATAACAACAAGACTTCGTTGATTCCCCGTACCGCCGGCACCTCGCTTGCCGGACAGGTGGTGGGCAACGGCATTATCGTGGATGTATCGAAATACTTCACCAACATTCTTGAACTGAACAAAGAAGAAAAATGGGTGCGTGTACAACCGGGTGTGATCCGTGATGAATTGAACATGTTTCTGAAACCACATGGATTGTTCTTTGGTCCGGAAACATCAACGGCCAACCGTGCCATGATCGGTGGTATGGTGGGCAATAATTCCTGCGGCAGTAATTCTGTTTTGTACCGCAGCACACGTGAGCATTTGCTGGAAGTAGATTGTTTGCTGAGCGATGGAACAGAGACAACATTCAAAGCATTGAACATTGATGAGTTTCATAGTAAGTGCGAAGGCGAAGGACTGGAAGCAAATATCTACCGTTCGGTTAGAAGCATGCTGAGCAATTACGACAACCAGGTAGAGATACGCAAAGAGTTTCCGAAGAAAACAGTGGAGCGCCGCAACACCGGTTATGCCATTGATCTGTTGTTGGAAACTGCGCCATTCACCGCCGGTGAAACAGATTTTAATTTTTGTAAACTCATTGCCGGTTCAGAAGGTACGCTGGCCTTGATTACTGAAATAAAACTGAACGTGATTCCTCTGCCACCCAAAGAAGTGGGTTTGCTTTGCGTTCACTTCAACAGTATTGATGAATCATTAAAAGCAAACCTGATTGGTTTAAAATACAATCCCGGTGCAAGTGAATTGATCGATCATTATATATTGGAATGCACCAAAGAAAACAAAGAGCAGATCAAGAACCGTTTCTTTGTGCAGGGTGACCCCGGTGCTATCCTGGTAATTGAATTTGCGAGGGAGACAAGAGAAGAAATTGTGGCGATCTGTAAAGAAGTGGAAGCCGACATGCGTGCAGCAGGTTTGGGTTATCACTTCCCGCTCCTGTTTGGTGAAGACACAAAAAAGATCTGGACGCTTCGCAAAGCCGGACTCGGTTTGCTGAGTAATTTACCCGGCGATGAAAAAGCGGTGCCGGTGATTGAAGACACAGCAGTTGATGTAAATGACTTGCCGGATTTCATTCGTGATTTTAATGTGATCCTGAAGCAACACAATCTGTATTCGGTGCATTATGCGCATGCTGGTTCGGGTGAAATTCATTTACGTCCCATCATCAATTTAAAAACAGAAGAAGGGAACCGTCTCTTCCGTGTCATTGCAGAAGAGATTGCAACGTTGGTGAAAAAATACAAAGGTTCGTTGAGTGGAGAACATGGCGATGGTCGTTTGCGTGGTGAGTTCATTAAGCAAATGGTAGGTGAAAAGAATTACCAATTGCTGAAAGAAGTAAAGAAAACATGGGATCCTGCAAATATTTTCAACCCCAACAAAATTGTGGACACACCGCCGATGGATACCATGCTGCGGTATGTGCCCGGCCAGCAAACACCGGCGTTTAAAACGGTGTTTCGTTTTTACAACCAGGATATCCTGCAACATGCAGAGCAATGCAACGGCAGTGGCGATTGTCGTAAGACACATTTATCCGGTGGAACAATGTGTCCGTCGTTCATGGCGACACGTAACGAAAAAGAAACCACGAGGGCAAGAGCCAATATTCTCCGTGAGTTTTTAACCAACTCCACCAAAGCCAACCGTTTCGATCATAAAGAAATTTATGAAGTGATGGATTTGTGTTTGAGTTGCAAGGGTTGTAAATCCGAATGTCCGAGTAATGTGGATATGGCCAAACTCAAAGCTGAGTTTATGCAGCATTACTACGATGCGAATGGTGTACCCTTCCGTTCAAAGCTGATTGCCAACTTTACCAACTCATCGAAGCTGGGTGCTATTGCACCATCGTTGTACAATTTTGTAATGACGAATAGTGCCATCAGTTCGTTGGTGAAAAAAGCATCGGGCTTTGCAACAAAGCGCTCCATGCCGACGATGTATAGTACTACGTTGGAAAAATGGTTTAGGAAGGAAAATCCAAATTCCAAAAACCAAATTCCAAATTCCAAAAGAGTTTATCTCTTCTGCGATGAGTTCACCAATTACAACGATACACAGATCGGTATCAAAGCTGTTGAGTTACTCAACAAGCTGGGTTACGAAGTGATCATCCCAGAACATATTGAAAGTGGCCGTTCCTGGTTATCGAAAGGATTGATACGGAAAGGCAAAGAAATTGCGAATAAGAATATTGAATTGCTGCATCCTGTTGTTACTGCCGATACACCATTGATCGGTATTGAGCCTTCAGCTATCCTCTCCTTCCGTGATGAGTATGTTGACCTGGCAACCGATGAGAACTTTGACAAAGCCAAACAACTTGCTGCCAATACATTCATGATCGATGAGTTTATTGCACGTGAAATCGACAAAGGCAACATCAGCAAAGAGCAATTCACTTCTGCTGAAAGGAAAATAAAACTGCATGGCCATTGCCAGCAAAAAGCATTGGTAGGCACTGCAGCCACTGTGAAAGTATTATCGTTCCCAGAAAATTATAAAGTAGAAACCATTCCTTCGGGTTGTTGCGGCATGGCCGGTTCATTCGGTTATGAAGAAGAACACTATGAACTCTCGATGAAGATCGGCGAAATGGTGTTGTTCCCTGCTGTGCGTAATGCAGCGGATGATGTAATTATTGCAGCACCCGGTACAAGCTGCCGCCACCAGGTAAAAGATGGTACAGGCAAAAAAGCTTTGCATCCGGTGGAAGTGTTGTGGGAAGCGTTGAAATAATTTTTTAGCCACGAAGACGCAAAGACTCGAAGCAGCACAAAGAATAAAAAATGCCACGAAGAAACACTGAATCATTGGCTTCCTGTTTCTTCGTGGCTTCGTGTCTTTGTGGTTCAATAAAAAATCACTTTATTCTACTTCCAACTCATCTGCAAACGTCCATGCAGGTTTTCCTTCTCCGGGATGACCTTTCGGACAAGCTTCTAACGTAAACGCAGTAACACGCACATAACGGGCATTGATAGCTGCAAACGTTGTTTTAAAATCTTTGATGGTGAGCGCAAGTGTATTCACCGGCACATCGTTCTGCACGGTTGCCACTTCGGTAAATATTTTTCCATCAAGTGATACTTCAAACTTCACCTCTGTTGGTAAAAAGATCCAGTCACGGTAATGTTGCAAGCATCCAAGTGAAATACGGCTGATATTTTTTTCTGTACCCAGATCAACCGTTGCAACAAGATTATTTTTATTGAAGCCATGCCAGAATTTATTGACTGCTGATTTTCCACGCACACCATCTGTTAACGAATTCATACCATCGGCCATGTACGAACGTGATGGAGCAAACGCATACTGCACATTGGCACCAACTGCTTTGTGCATCACAAAACGTTGTTCAACAGGTTGCAGGTTCATGATCTTTCCGTTCTGCACAGTGACAGCACGAATCGTTTGTGTACTTTCAACAGCAATGGGTTGTTTGTACACCGCACTTGATACAGTTGGCACCGATCCATCAGTTGTATAAAGAATAGAGGCCGTGGGTACCTCAGAAAACAACGCCACTTCCAGTTTGCCATTTTTGGAAGCAGGTTTTATGTCAACTGTAAAATTGCCCGGTGAATAATGCAACCCTTTTGCATCAAAGGCTTTAAAATGAAACTGTAAACGTCTGCTGAAATCATTCCAGTTTTTTGTTGCTGCAGGCGACCAAACCGTTTCCGCCAACGCCAGCATACGTGGCAACACCATGTATTCGAGATGTTCTGCAGTGGAAATATATTCTGTCCACACATTGCCTTGTGCACCCAATACATACTTTTGTTGTTCTGCACTCAACTCTTTTGGTATCGGTTCATAATCGTACACTTTCTTTACGGTATTAAATCCACCAATGGCCAACGGCTCACCTTCGGGCCCTGCCTGGTAATGATCGAAGTAACAAGGCGAACCCGGTGTCATCACCACATCATGATGCATCTTTGCCGCTTCAATACCACCAGCTTCACCACGCCAGCTCATCACAGTTGCTTCAGGCGCCAATCCGCCTTCGAGTATTTCATCCCAGCCAATCATTTTCCGTTTTTTGCTGACGATGAATTTCTCCATGCGTTTGATAAAATAACTCTGCAGTTCTTCTTCGTTCTTCAATCCTTCTTTTTTCATACGAGCCTGGCAACGCTCACATTTTTTCCATGGACCTTTATCCACTTCATCGCCACCAATATGAATATAGGTTGAAGGAAAGAGTGCAATCACTTCTGTTAACACATCCTGCAAAAAAGAAAACACTTCTTCGTTACCTGCGCAATAGTTTGAGGACATGTTATTGTAATTACCACCCGTTAACGGCAGCTGCGGCAGTTGCGTACAACTCAACTGCGGATACGCTGCAATAGCTGATGCTACATGCCCGGGCATTTCAATTTCAGGCACCACTGTTACATTTCTTGTCTTCGCATACGCAATAATTTCCTTTACCTGTTCCTGCGTGTAATAGCCACCGTAAGTAGCAGCTTCACCTTGTTTTGCCTGCGGACGACTGCCCCACACTTTATCAATCTGATCAACACGCCAAGCACCTGTTGAAGTAAGCTTGGGATATTTTTTGATTTCAATACGCCAGCCCTGGTCATCTACCAAATGCCAGTGAAAAGTATTCATCTTGTACATTGCCATCAGGTTGATGTATTGTTTCACAACATCTGCTGAAAAGAAATGACGGCTCACATCAAGATGCATACCTCTCCATTTGAAACGTGGTTCATCATTGATCTGCATACAAGGCACCTGCAACGCTGCATTGGTACGCACCTGTGGTAATGTTTGCAGCACAGATTGAATGCCGTAAAAAATACCGGCATAGCTGCTGGCTTTGATCTGAATCAGTGAAGGCGTAACCGTTAAGCTGTATGCTTCGGGCTTGAATGCAGTTTGTGCAGCAAGAATAAACTCCACTTTTTTTGCCGCCGGTTTGTTCTGCTGCAATGCAATGCCGGAAATATCTTTTACGGCATTGAGAAAAAAATCAACGGCCGGTTTTAATGCAGCCTGCGAAGCATTAAACTGTACAGTTGTATTTTTATCGATACTAAAATTTCCTTCGTTCAGTTTTAACTCAACCGGTTGCGGAATAATAGAAACCTGTTGCGCAAACAGAGTTAACGGACAAGCAAGCAACAACAGGAACTTTACAAATTTTAAGGACATAATCAATACGTGTTTATTTATTTAAAATTGAACAGGTGCAAACGTAAACATCCACTTCACCGGGTTTTGCCAATCCTTTCCTTTAAAGCTGCCAACCGGCGCTTTGATCAAGACAGTGTTCCAACCTTTCTTTAATGGAATATTTGTTGGCATACGGTATTCATAACCTTCATCGGCCAATGGCAATTCGCTGTTTCCTTTTTGTCCTGCATGTTTCCATTGCGGCGCAGGAATCAATTGTCCATTTACCCACACTGCACTTTGTTTAGCATCCCATGCATTTGCAGGTGGTGCATCAGTTGCAGGTGAGCGGGATAAATTATTAAAGCCGATCCAGAACTGTTTTGTTTCATCTTCATCGCTCCAGATTTTTGTTACAGCATACCAGGTAGTACTGTCTTCTGCATTCGGTATTGCAGCTTTAATTAACGGCGCCCACCAATGACGCAACACAACTGTTGCACCAACCTGTTCTATTGCTTGCTTTGTTTTATCTGCATCAAAACCCTTTTGTTCCGGTGTAAATTGTTTGGACAGATCGCCTTTGTTATCAAATGGACCGAATAATTTCCAAACAAGATTTGATTGCTGCGTATAAGGAAATGAAAGCGAAGAGTAGTATTGTTGTTTTTGATCGAGCAAACGTTTTTCAAACGCTGCAAATGCATTTGCCCTTGCTGTATTCGGCTCGCCGATGTTTGCTACCCAACCATCAACACCACCACCCTGCCAGCTGCGTTCTGCAAAAGCAAGTATAGAAGGATATACAGGATTCATGTTGAGCACATCTTCTTCTTTGCCAACAGCTCTGTCGTGCCACATACAGATGGTGCCGCCGAGTGTTGTTGCATCACCTTTTTCTTTGTCAGCAATCTTTCGGTTGAAGATCGTCGTCACTGCTTCCAGCGGATCCATATGATTCAGGTACAAATGCCGGGAATCGATGAACTGAATTTGATTGTTTGATGTGTGATGTGCATTGTCATCCATCCAAAGTTGACGAATGGTGCTATTGCTGAAATTACCACCGGGTTGCCAGCCGATCACTTTCTTGCCCATACTTTCAATGAATGCTGTTACTTCAGGAACAAAGTTTTTGTTGGTGATCTTTACTTCGTCTGCACCAATATGGATGTACGGCACATCGTAGGTTGTACAAAATTCTTTGAGAATATTTTTTACAATCGCCAACCTGCTGTCACTCTGCATATCGGTTTTCATGGCACGTTTAAACGCTGCACTATGGCCGGGCATATCAATTTCAGGAATGAACGTAATATGCCGTTCTTTACAATAGTTGATCAACTCTTTGATCTCTGCTTCACTGTAATACATGCCTTTGTTCCGCAGCATGTGTTCGGGTGCTGTAAGTTGCGGATAATGTTTACTGGCGATGCGCCACGCAATATCCTCTGTTGCATGAAAATGAAAAATGTTGAGTTTGTTCGCCGCCATCACATCGATCTGCTGTTTCAGCAACGGCATCGACATATAATTCCGTCCTACATCAATCATATAGCCACGCCAGCTGAACGCAGGCCAATCGGTAATACTCACCGCATCCATCGTTGTTTCGCTGCGCAGCAATTGTTTGAGTGTTTGCATACCATTAAAAATACCGTGTGCTGTGTTGGCAACCAATTTTACGCTTGAAGTACTTACATCCAGCTGATACGCTTCGCTTTCATGTTGTGTTGCTTTTACGTTTCCAAGACTTAACTCAATAAACAATTCATTGGCTGCTGCTTTATCAGTCAACTTCATTTCCCAACCCATCGATTGAAGGTATTGCTGCAGTTGCGTTGCTTCCTTCAGCAGACTTTTATCTTTCAGTATAATCGTCTTGCAATTGTACAAAGCAAAAGCACCTGCCTTCCATTGTACTTGTTGTGGCTGCGGAATCAGTGAAGCCTTTGGTTGCAGATCGTACACATACGGATAGAGGATGTGCTTCCACAATAGATAGGCATTACCCATTAAATGCAACCCATCGTTGCTTAATTCCGGTTTCAGTTTTCCGTTTTCATTGCTGAACGGCGTATGCAGATCAACATACTGGTAATGATGAGCTGCAGCATTTGCCTTTAACTGCTCATTTACTTGCTGAATGAGTATTGTATTTTTTGTGTGGCCGCCAAACTTTCCATACAGTTCATTCACCGGTAAAATACTCTGCACATACAATTTTGTTTTGGGCGATTGCTGCTTTACATAATCAGCGATGAGCAACATATTCTTCAGTACACTATCCGCACTGATGTTTCTTGCAAGGTCATTGGTACCAATCAGCAAAAATATTTTTGCGGGTTTTCGGTTTATTACTGCATCCAAACGGTGCAGCATACCTGCTGTAATATCGCCACTGATGCCGTGGTTCTTCATCCGCACATCATTGAAGAGTTGCGCCCACTCCGAGCCATCGGTAATACTATTGCCCAGAAAAATAATTTCACCCTGAGCTTGTCGAAGGGTTGTTTGCGGCATCGACTCAAACAACGTCACCCGCTGATGATAGTAAGTGGAGAACAGACTATCATGCAACAGCGGCAATTTCACCTGTGCCTGTAACTGCAGCTGTGCTAAAAGAATAAATGCAATCAGCAAACGCTTCCTCTTCATAAGTTACTTAAAATCGTTCAAGGCAAACCTGTAGGTTTTACCTTTCACTGTTTTCAATCGAATGGTTTTTCCTTTGTATAATAGTGCAACTTTATTCCCTGCTTTTGATAACAACGAACAGGAAACAAGTTGTCCGTCCTTCCATTCAATGTTCACATCAAACCCATTTCTTGCACACAACCCCTTTACATTTCCTGTATACCAGGCAGCAGGCAATGCAGGGAGCAACTCTATTTCTTCATCATTGCTTTGCAACAACATTTCGGCAAGACCTGCTGTTGCACCAAAGTTGCCATCAATCTGAAAAGGCGGATGTGCACAGAACAAATTAGAATAAGTACCTCCACCGCCACTCATCTTTATTTCATCGCCACCTGCAACAGGCTTTACCAATTGTTTAAATAACCGCAATGCATGTTCACCATCGTGCAGCCGTGCCCAGAAATTTATTTTCCATGCCATACTCCAGCCTGTACCGGCATCACCACGCTGCAACAATGTTTGCTTTACTGCTTCTGCAAGCGCAGGTGTTTTACGTATTGAGATTTCATCGTACGGATGTAATCCATACAAGTGCGACACATGCCTGTGTGTTGGCTCTGCATCGTCCCAATCGTTTAACCACTCATTTAAATCGCCCTTTGCTCCAATCTGATTCGGTGCTAATTGTTTTACTGTTGACATTAATTCGCTCCGCCATTCTACATCTGTTTGTAACACAGTTGATGCGTTGATACAGGCATTAAACAACTCTCTGCTGATCTGCATATCCATTGTTGGCCCCATAACAGTATTGCCAATAAAACCATTCGGCATTTTATACGCATGCTCGGGTGAATTGGATGGTGCTGTTACCAGCCAGCCGTGCGTTGGTTCTTTTATTAAGATGGATTGTAAGAATTGTGCAGCTCCTTTTAGAACCGGATAATATTTTCGTAAGAACGCTGTGTCTTTTGTAAAACGGTAGTGCTCCCAAATATGTTCGCATAACCATGCACCACCTGTTAATGTTGAACCCCAACTTGCACCTTCGCCGGGTGATGTAAAGAACCAGGGATTACTAATAACATGAGCTACCCAACCATTTGCATTGTAATAAGCCTTCGCTGTTTTTTTTCCATTGCTCACTAAGGAAGAAGTGAAACGATGCATCGGCTCGGCAAGTGCACCTAAGTTGGTTAACTCTGCCGGCCAGTAATTCATTTGAACATTTATGTTGAGATGGTAATCGCCGTTCCATGGTGTTTGGTATTCTACTGCCCACAAGCCTTGCAGATTAGCCGGCAATAAACCCGGACGTGAAGAAGAGATAAGTAAATATCGGCCAAAGTTGAAATACAACACAGGCAACTGCAAATCTTCGTCGCCGTTATTGTAATTGATGAGACGCTGATTAGTTGTAAACCCTGTGCCGGGTTTACTATCGGGCATGTTCCAACGGCAACGGTTAAATAGTTTCTGATAAGCTACTGTACTTTTTTGCTGTGCTACAGCAAAGGAAGTCTGTTTTGTTTTTTCGATGTACTGAAATGCCTTTTCAATAATATCATTTGCAGAAAGATTACCGGTTGCATACTCATAATTCGTAACCGATGAAATTTTGACCCAGCATTCAGTTGCATTTTCAATCACCAGTTCATTTCCTTCCTGCCGGATGGTTCCATCTTTCACTGTTGGTTGGGCAATAGTCACAAACTGCATCCCTTTATCGGCGCCCGATGGAAGTTGTCCCATCATCGCAATGGTATTCTTCTTGGTTTTGATTTGCGCATTCTCTTTTCTGTACAAGGCCAACACAACATTGATGCTGCCCTTCTTTGTGGTTGACAAACGCACCCATGTAATATCATGTACAAAATCGGTAAACAGTTCTTCTGTAAACGTTGCAGCATTGCGGGTGAATGTGGTCGTAGCAGTTGCCTTCTCCAGATCAAGCACACGACTGTAATTGCTTACAGCTGCATTACTGTCTTTCCAGCTGATGAACAGATCGCCCATGGTTTGATAGGCACCATACTTATCATTTGCTCCTCTGCCATGCCCCGAACCTTTTCCTTTTGCAATAAAATTTTTCTGCAACAACTCTTGTGCAGCTTTATTATTACCTGCGAGCAAATACTCCTGGATGGGTTTTAAGAACTGGTAGGCATTTTCATTATCTGCATCCTGCGGTCCACCACTCCACAACGAAATCTCGTTGAGTGCGATACGCTCTTTCTTTGTATCACCAAACATCATGGCACCTAAACGACCATTCCCCAATGGTAAACTTTGCGTAAAATGTGTGGCAGGAGCATCAAAACGGACAGTAACATCGTTGCGTTGGGCAAACAAAATATGCGCCCACAACAATAAGGAAACGGTAAGCAATTTTTTTTTCACTCGATTTTCAATTTAAATGTTGATGCAGGCAGTTGTTCACCATTCACTAAATTTTCTTTGTTGAATGGCTGCCAGCCATAATAAATATAAGCAGGCTTTTGCTTCGATTTCACTAACAGCTGTTTATTTGAACTTTCCGGGAACGTTTCATCTAAAAAATGTTGCCATCGACAACTGTTCGATGGCAACGATGGGAAATAAAAAAAGTAACTGAATGACAATCTTTTCATTGGTGAGAACAATTAAAGATTGCTTTGATAAAATTATTGATTACACCTGGTTGGTTACTGCTCAAACGTGTGCGCAAGATTCGTTGAAGATGACAGATACTCATTTAATAATTGCATACAATACCATTCCTGTCTGGGCAAATGAAACGGACCTTTGAATAAATTTCCTTTGGCTGTTTGAGCAATGCTGCCATCACGATGCAGGTAACCAAACCATTCGCCGTGTTCTTTATCGTGAAAATGGCTGTATGCATAATCATGCACCAACTTGTGCCATTGTGCATATTTCTCATTGCCTGTCATCGTATAAGCAAGCAGTGTGGCAATGATCACTTCGTTGTGTGGCCACCAGAATTTCATATCCTGCCAGTATTCCTGCACCGGTTTGTTGTACACATCACGGAAATACAAAATACCGCCGTGCTCTTTATCCCATCCACGCTCCCACATATAGTCGAGCATTTTGCAACCGAGTGTAATCAACTGCGGATCGTTGTTGCGATGTTTTGCTTCATGCAGAATAAACCATGCACCTTCAATGGCATGACCGGGATTGAGTGTACGTCCATCAATATGATCAATGATGCTGCCATCGGGCGCCACCTGTTCCATCACACATTTGATATCGTCTTTTACGAAGTAGGTTTCAATTTCATTAATCCATTTGCTGATCCATTCATCGCAACGCTCATCTCCAATTAATTCCCGTAACTGCTGCGCCGTATTGGTCATAATCATGGGTACACCAATACCACGTGTGGGTCTTGTACCGGTAAATTTTGGCTGCAGTTTCTTTTCACCACTTGCATAAGCAATACATTCCCCAAACACTTTTCTGGCGTTCGCTGCTGCTTCTTCACTCCCACTTGCCTTTGCATAAGCCGCAGCAGCAATTACATAAAATGTTTCGGAGAAATAATATCGGCGTTTACGAATGGGCTCGCCGCTGCGTGCTACATGAAAGAACATCTGTCCGTCAGTATCGAAGCAATGCTTGTTTAAAAACTCATAGCCAAGTCTGGCACCATCCAACCATTCTTGTTTTTGTTCAACAGTGTTATACAAAGTTGATAAGAGCCAGGTTGCTCTTCCTTGTATCCACACCGCTTTATCATCATCAATGAGTGCACCATCAGCATCACGCATCAATAAAAAACCACCATGTTCTGTATCGAAGGAACGGGGAAACCAGAATGGAACCGTATCGTTCAGTAACTGGTTGCTGTAAAATTGTTGCAGTTCTTTTAATTCCTGTATTGTATAACTCATTTGAGAGTTGTTTTAAATTCTTAAAATGGTAACATTTTTTAATTTTCCGTGCGCACTCGTAAACTATTATTCATTTCTTTCAACAATTACCGAGTGGTTCGTGAAGACACGAACCAAGGCTTAGATTTTATATTTTTTTCATGTTTGTTTAAATTAATCTTTGATTAAATGAATTTGAAAACCGATAGAAACATAGAATCCCTTTTTTATGTGTTTGTAGGCGTTCTGAGTTTCATCCTTGATATTCTTTTGGTATAAATAGCCAAGTAGAAACTCAAGTCCTACACTATTGTTAAAGAATAATTCTGTGCCTGTCATAATAGAAGCATTTTGAGTTGTGCCCTTTCCAAAGTTTGCCAATGAACCAAACTGATAGCTACCATCAACTAGAATATTAAATGGCTTTTCCTTATTAAGAAAATAGTAACGGGCAAAAGGCCCAACGTAAATCTTGGTAACTTCTGTAAGTACCGATGCAGAATTTGCTCCATGACTTTTTATTGAATTGATACCTGGTCTAATACCTACTGCAAATTTGTCAAAAAGGAAATAACCAACATTCCCAGTAATGTTTATTTCTGTTAACTTTCCTGAGACAGGCATATTTGTTACAGTATTGACGCTTTGTTCGTTATAAGTGTAAAAACTACCTGCTCCACCAACAAGCCAATAATTTCTATCTAACTGGCACTTTGCAGAAATAGAAAAAACTGTAAGAAATGATAATAGCATTAGATGCTTCATAGTGTTTGTTTTTAAAAGATTTAATTTAGAATTGCTTTATTAAGGAATTTGAAAGCCAGCCTGAATAATAGTCTATTTAATTAACTTACTGGATACACTTGCTTAGTCATGCCTTGGAATCATTGTCATTACGAAGATTAACGTGGCTATAAGAGCAATTAAATCGTTTGTTGTGTAAGTCATTTTACTTTAGTATTTCAATAACAGTATCAGTTCCACTTTACAATCGTGAAAATGATCTTTGCATAATTATCTTTTTCGTAGAGGATGCCGATCTTCTTTTTAGAAATGCGAACGATATCGGAGTACGCTGCATTATCTCTTTTTCCTGTTGAATCAATGACGATACTTTTCTTCCAGGTAAATCCATCATTGTAGCTGATGCGGAGTGTAAGATTATCCCTGCTTTTTGTATCGGCTGCATTGCAGAACGCAACAATCTGTTTGCCTTTCTTTTTACCAACCGTTAAAATACTTCCCTGGCAAACAGGATCGGGTAAGTTGTTATCGAAATAAACACTATCCCATTTCGCTCCACCATCGTTGCTGATGGCAATTAATCTTGCACGCACATCGCCTTTCTGGTTGCGGATATTCATCATTAAACGATTGCCGGAAATCTCTGTCGCCATTGCTTCGTTACCACCCACACGATCAACGGTTTCACTCAGCTGAAATGTTTTACCATGATCATCTGTATAAAAACCATGTGCTTTGTAATCTTCTGCCTGCTTTAACGGTTCGCCTGCAGAATGATTGGCTGCTACAAAAATCCGCCCTTTGTATACACCTGTACTGAACTGCATCGCATGACCGGGCGTGTTGGCATAACTTCGCCAGTCTTCGTTAAAATTATAAGCAGCATTTGTTGCAGGTTGTTTCGGGCGATGCACTTGTGTGGTGATGTTCACTGCTTCGCTCCAAGTAACACCGCCATCGGTTGATGTTTTGTACCACACTTCACGCAAACCTTTTCCTTTACGTACTTCGCCTTCGTGATTATTACCAGTATTATAAAACAAAAACACTCTTCCTTTCGGGTACATAGGATCTGTTAAGTCAACAACAGGCGCAGGGTTGCCTGCCTGCAGTTGATCATAATCCACAACAGTCTGTATGGCGGTCCAAGTTTTGCCATGATCCGTACTTCGTTTGAGTACAATATTGATATCGCCGAAATCGCCTGCATTGTTTACACGACCTTCGGCAAATGCAAGCAGCGTTCCGTCTTTTAAATTTACAATGGCAGGAATACGGTAACTCTTATGTCCTTCTTTCCCCGATTCAAATACAGTAACCGGTGTAGTTTGTGCCAACAGCGCTGATGCTGTTATCAATAAAACAAAAGCACTCAAATAAAATCTTTTCATGTTCGATTATATAAAACTGATAAATGATTATTCTTCTGTTACAGTCGTTGCTTTGGGTTTCAACAACCACAACTGTATAATTAAGGCAACGGCTACAATACCGCCAAGCATGGCAAAATCTTTTTCCAGGTTTCCTGCATCGGTTGATTTACCTAACCAATCGGTAATGAATGCACCGGCAAACACACCTGTCATATTCATCAATCCATATGCTGTTGCACGATACTTCGATGAAACAAACTGGCAGAGGATGGGCATGTTGTTCGCATCGAACATACCAAAGCCGAAACCAAAACAAAACGCTGCTGCCACTACATGAAACACGGTATCGCCCAAACCAATAAACAATAAGGATGGAATGGTTAATGCCAAACCAATAGCGCTGGTGTAAATCCTTCCACGGATATTTTTCTGCACCCAACGATCGGATAAGATACCACCGAAGATGACACCGATGAAAGAAGATGCGGCGATGGTGATGGTGGATAACGGACCTGCTTTCGACATATCGATATGCAAACTATCGGCAAACAATGTCGGCAGCCAGTTCTTTACTGCCCAACCGGGCAAACTGGGTACAGCAAAATAGAATAAGATGATCCAAAAAAATATGTTACTGAAAAGCAAGGCCAACCCTTTTGTAAGGGATGGTTTTGCTGTTGATTGATTTGGCGTTTCGATTGCTTGTACTTTTTTCTCCCGCAGGAAAAGCATTAATACAACGGCATAACCAATACCGATTAAACCGAATGTATGAAAGGCTGTTTTCCACGAGAAGGCTGATGCAATGGTTGCACCAAAGCCACCCAATGCCTGGCCCATGTACAAGCCCGTCATATGAATGCCAATAGCGAGTGATCTTGTTTTATCGTCGTGATAATCGGCAATGAGAGAGAGCCCTGCCGGGATGTACAGCGCTTCACTAACACCCATGATTGCACGAAGCCAGTACAATTGTGTAAAGTTTTGTGCATACCCCATCGCTAAGGTAACTGCACTCCACACAAACAAACTTCCAACGATGAGCCATTTACGGTTTACTCTGTCGGCAATCATCCCTGCCAACGGACTCATGATGCCATAGATCCATAAGAAGATCGCCATCAGTCTGCCGAAGTTGGCAGCTGTTTGCAACTCAGCAATATCAATCATCATTGATGGCTTCATGGTGCTGAGCATTTGCCTGTCCATGTAATTGAGTAATGCTACTACCCAAAGCAAACCAACAACGATCCAGGGATATGATTTTGAGTTATTCATTTTCTGGTTACTGGTTTAACAGATAGTATAAAAGGCGAACGAACTCCTGCTTTTATTTCTCCACTTGGAATATAAAAACAGTTGTTCCATTTGACAGCGGTTGTCGTAACTGGTGTAGCATAGGGAATACTGTCGATAACATCCCAACTATCATTGATTATATTGTACGCTAAAATTTCTTTGCTAAAGCCCGGATGAGCTGATTGCAAAGCTGTTTTCTCGTCGGTTAATTTCTTTTTTGTTGCTTCATCGGCAGCAGTATTAATGGCTGCAATTAATTCTTCTGTGCGATGAAAGGTTTCGCCTTTATCGCCACCAAACATAAGCAGTTGATTTTTATACACTGCTCCGGTGCCGGCCGATAAAGCATAGGGTACGGTTTTTTTTTCTGTCCACTGTTTGGTTAACAAATCAAATGCAGAAACAGAATTATACAACGTGCTGATGCCATTACTGTTTCGTTTACGCCCGCCAATTACATACAGCGTATGTTCATTGATTAACAAAACGGCATGGGATATCTGCTTTGCTATTGTTGACAGTTGCTTCCATCCTGCCGCCAGATTATTAAGATCGAGTTCAAGCAGCTGATCGCTTACGCCATTCGTTGTTTCACCACCTGCCAGGTAAATGTGTTGCCCGTTAACCGTTATTGATGCATTGGTTACCGCAAAAGGAAGATCGGGCAGATGTTGAATGGAAAATACGGATGCATTGTTTGTAAGCTGTAGCAGAAATGTTTTATTACTCAAACCATTTTCGTTTTCGCCACCGGCTACAACAATTCCTTTTTCAGTTGTGCAGGAAGCAGCATAAGCAATGGTAAACGGAAGTTTTGCTTGCTGCTGCAATACAATACCGTCACCCTTTTTTGCATACACATACAAGGCATCTTCATAGTTTTTTTTACCGCCCAACCATGGCATTGCAGCAGGAAAATTGGCGCCTCCTGCAATAATGAGTTTATGCTTATGTATACCTGTAACAGCGCCGGCAACGCCCAACGCTTTCGTTTTGTTTTCGGCAACAGGAAGCTCAGCAGCAACAGTCCATTGCATAGTCAGCTTCTGTTTTTTTTGTGCAGCTATGTTTGCAGTAAAAAACATGAGGAATAATAACGATAATGATATGTGCAATCGGTTCATTCTTATTTAAACATTCACAGCCGGTTGTAAGCGTGATGAAAATTCTGCAAAACCAATCTGTTCTGTATCTTTTTTAAAGGCTTCAAATTGTTCGGCACTCATATTCTTGACAGGTAAACGAAACTCACCACAATCAATACCCAGTAATTTCATATAAGCTTTACCTGTTGCAATACCGCCGTACTTACCCAACAAGGTAATCATATCGATGGATTGTTGCTGTAATGCATTGGCCGCTTTTAAATCGCCATGATTAAATGCATCTATTAATTGATAGTACAAAGGCGCTGCATAATTAAATGTACTTCCTACCGATGCTTTTGTACCCAATGCCAATGCAGGTAACATATTTTCATCTCTGCCCCACAGCATATCGTATTTACCATTTTGAAAATTCATACACGAAAGAAAGTCCATAAAATCTTCGTGTGTGTATTTGATGCCGGCAAAATTGGGAATGAGGCCATCCACTGCTTTTAATAAATCAATCATTGAAAAACCTACACCCGTAAGCACCGGAATATGGTAATAGTAAAACGGCATATCGGGTACTACCGATGCCACTTCGCTGCAGGCCTTCGCCAGCATATCTACCGATGCCGGTTTAAAATAAAACGGTGCGGTAAACGAAATTGCATCCAAACCAATCTGCTGCGCATGTAAAGCCAGTTCCTTACAATCGGTTAAGCAGGTGCCGCCTAATAAAGGCATCACAATAAAATCTGCATCCTCTTTTGCTACTGCAGCCCATGCTTCTGCTACTGCTTTCTTTTCGTTGAGTGATAACGAAACACCCTCACCTGTTGAACCGCAGATGAATGCGCCTTTTACGCCATTTGCTTTGAGCATTTCGTAATAAGCCGGAATGATTGCAAGGTTGAGCGAACCATCGCTCTGCATAGGTGTAAAAGGTGCGGCAATCAATCCTTCTAATTTCTTTCTGTTCATATGCACAAGTTCTAAAAATTAATAAACATTAAAAAAAATCCGGGAGCAGGACTACTCCCGGCTAAACTAACTGCTGATTATGAAATCGAAACGATGCTTATGTTCCTGGGTAACCGGGATTTTGCTCAATGGTTGGATCCTGGTTCAGTGTTGTACGATCGATAGGCCATAACAGTTTGTACTCCTGTGTAGCTTTGATGAGTACACCTACCAATGGAAGGTCTGTTCTGAATGCCAACGGATCGCCTGTTGCATCCTGCATGCGACGCAAATCGTACCAACGCTTTCCTTCAGCTACAAATTCTTTTCCTCTTTCTTCGAAGATCGCAATTTCGTTGGCTTCGAAACTTCCATTTGTATACACAGGGTACGGATTGCTACCATACGCACGCTGACGAACGGCATTGATCTCAGCAGAAGGATCCTGTCCCTGTTTGTTTTTAATCTCTGCTAAAATCAACAGCGCTTCTGCCCAACGATATACCGGTACATCATCTGCAAAACTTCTGTTGGTACCATCCATAGTGCCTAAGAACTTACGCAGGTTTACAAACTTGTTGGTTGCTGTTGATGTGGGTGTGCGGTAAAAATCGAAGAAGGTTGCTCTTGCACGCAGGTCTGTTGCCGTATCATATTTCGCAAACAGATCGTACTTGTATTCGTAACGGATAATGGTACCACCACCTGCAACTTTCAACGGATCAGCAGCAGAAGCTCCGGCCTGATCAGAAGTTAAAGGCGCACCACCAACAGAAACAAAACTGCTCATCGGATCGGTTTGTGCATAAATGAACTGCCCGTAGTTATTGGTTGCTTCACCCACCTGGAAACGTAAGGCAAAAATCACTTCATTATTTCCTTTGTTTGCATACTTAAATACATCTGCAAAACTGTTGAGTTTAGCCGTACGTGCAATTACATCTTCTACTGCTGTACGTGCAGTTGCAAGATCGGCTGTTGTAGTTGTTGGAGCAGCACCATCAATCTTTACTTTTGCACTCCACAGATATACTTCCGCTTTCAGCATTTGTGTAGCCAATAAACTCCACATGCCTTTGCTGAACTTGGTTGTATAGTTTGCATTGAAGTTGGTTACCGATTTCTCTACATCAGCTTTAATAAAATCCAGTGTTTCCTTTTCTGTTTTCGTACGAGCTAAGTATGCCTGCTCTGCCGATGTTGGTGTATTGGTTAACACTTTGGGCTCGGTTGCCAATGGCACACGACCATAGGTACGATACAAATGGAAATAATAATATGCACGAAGACCGTATGCCTGTCCGAGATAATATTTCTTATCGGCTTCCGGTAAAAAATCAGCTTTCTCTACATTGTAAATAAACAGGTTTACCTGGAAGATAGGGCCATACAAACCTGCCCAGCTCGAAATACCCGGAGCAGATTCACGCAGATCCTGGCGGATAATTGCTGCAGAGTTGAGTGAAGATGTGCCTGTTGCACCGGTTGCATCTTTAAACACACCGCCACGCAGTTCACCAAGGTTGAAAAATGTAAACTGAAAACCTCTCAATTGGTTATGCAAACCAACCATTGCACCATCAACCTGTGCGGCCGTTTTCCAGAAGTTTCCACTGGCATAATAATCTTCCGGTGCCAGTTCTAATTTTTTGCAGGCATTCATCGAAACGATCATTGCCAGCAAGAACAAACCATTTAAAATCTTTTTCATCTTTATAACTATTGAAATGAATTAAAATGTTACCTGTGCACCAAAAATGATAATTCGTGGAAGCGGATAACCACCGAAACCTGCAGCTGAGTTAGCAATACTTCCCGATTCCGGAGAGTACAAGGTTGCTTTACTTAAGTAACCAACATTCTGCATGGTAACAGAGAAGTTAACAGCCTGGCTTTTGATTGCACCGGCCCAACGTTGCGGCAACGCATAGTTGATGTTCACTTCACGCAAAGCGAGGTAATCGCCTTTTTTATAGAACATGCTTGACTCACGCAGCACGTTGTTTTTAAACAACTGATCGGCCCAATAACAAGTAGGGAATTTTGCATTGGTATTGGTTGGCGTCCAAGTATCGTACACATCTTTAATGGTGTTGAATGTACCTTGTGCATTACCCATGAACCATGCACGTGGACCATCGTATGCCACAAAGCCAAACGCATAATCAAATCGTGCACTAACAGATAATCCTTTCCAACGTGCAGCGGCAGAGAAACCACCGGTGAAACGTGGAACGGTACGGCCCATGTACACACGATCACGGAAATCGATTGTATCGTTCTGGTCAACATCTCTCCAACGTACATCACCCAACGCAATGTTGTAATAGCTGGCACGTTGTGCAGGCGTAAGCGCTGCCCATTTGGCTGTGCCCAATAAAATTTTTGCACCATTCAAATCAACACGGTTGCCGTGCGCATCCAGTTCGGCTTGTGTACGGTACAACCCTTCTGCAACGTAAGCATAAGCAACATTAGGGTCTTGTCCTTGCTGTGTACCGGCAACCCAGATGAGTTTCTTTTGTGAAGGATCCCAAACCTGAAAACCTCCTTGCCTGTTATTTTCCAAACCATTGTTTGGAAGCTTTAATACTTTGTTCGCATTATAAGCAAAGTTTGCAGCTACATCAACCTGGAAATCTTTTTTACGAACAATTGCATAATTCAAATCAACTTCCACACCCTGGTTCTGCATGCTACCGTTGTTGGTTGTTAAACTGGTAATACCGGAAGTTGCAGGCAGGTTAAAGCTGGAAATTTTGTTGGAGGTAATACGCTTGTAGTAAGCAATATTGAAATCAATTTTACCTAAGATATTACCTTCAACACCGCCTTCGTAAGTTGATGAACGCTCCCACAACAGATCAGGGAAAGGAGGTGTAGAGAAAAGATAACCGGTAGATGTGTTGTAACGGTTTACACTGTAACCACCTTGCAAACCATACGCACTGATGCCGCTTACGTTACCATTTTGGCCATAGCTTGCACGCAGCTTGAGTGCATTGATCCATCTTACATCAAAGAAATCTTCTTTGTGCAGGTTCCAACCAACAGACACACCCGGGAATGTACCCCAACGGTTGTTGATGAGTTTTGAGTAACCATCACTACGAAGTGTTCCTGTAATTAAATATTTTTCTTTGTAATCGTAGGTTGCTCTTCCAAAGAATGAAAGAATACGCTGACGTTCGTGGTACGAATCAACAGAAGGTTGCGTTGTTGCGTCACGACGAACATATTGCAGATCGAGAAAATCGTCTGACGGCGCCTGCGAACCCGATGCAGAAACACCATACGAATAAATATCATAGTACTCCGAACCGGCCATCAAGTCAAGATCATGATCACCGAAACTTGTATTATAATCAATTACTGCATTATAAGTTTGACTTAAGCTGCGGCCAAACGATGCAGAAGAGGAACGTGTACGGTTGATGTTACCCGGACTTTGCAAATAATCTTTATTGAAGCTTTCGTAAAAACCTTCATCGTAAAACAGGTTAGCACTTGTTTTTAAGTAAAGATTTTTCAGCAGATCAATTTTAAATCCTTGAGAAATGGTAAACTTATCGCTGTTATTGTTACGGATAAATTTTGCATCGTTCACCAACGGGTTACCATCGCCCACATCACGACCAACCAGCAACTCTCCTTTTTCGTTCCAGCCACGCATGGTTGGAGGTGCACCTAATGAACGAGACAGGTAGTTACCTTCTGAGTTGGTAACAGGATCACGCCATTTTGCATTGGCAAAGTTTAAGTTGGAGGTAGAGGTTAACCAGGGACGGATCTTGTATTCGCTGTTCAACACAAATGTGTAACGGCGGTAGAACGTATTAATCGGCAAACCTTTTTCATCGTACATACCAAAGCCTGCATAATATTTTCCTTTATCGTTACCGCCACTCATCGATACATTGTGATCCTGTGTTAAACTGTAATCACGCAATGCATAATCTTTATAATTAAAGTTGCGGAAGATAAGTGTATCGGTTCCGTTAATCGGATCGATCATTGTTTCCCAACCATCGTTGAGTTTATTCCGGTTGGTATTATCGAGTTTCATTGTACTCCAAACACCTAACGAGTTTACATTACCATCAATGACATTACCACTTCCATCGAGGAAACGATTACCTGTACCAAACGGACCCGCAGCAGTTAATTGCGATAAACGTGAAGGATCATAAACACCCGACGTTTTTACGGCATTTCTTGAGTAGTAGAGATAATCTCTTGCATTCAAAAATTCGAAAGGCAGATTCAATCGGTTTACACCCACTTTAGAACCTACTGTAATTTTTGAAGTACCAGCTTTCCCCTTTTTGGTGGTGATGAGAATTACACCATTGTTTGCACGTGCACCATAGATCGCTGTTGCCGATGCATCTTTCAATACTTCAATCGACTCAACATCTTCCTGGTTTACTTCAAAGAAACCTGCACGCACCAAACCATCAACAAGAATTAACGGCGAACCGGTACCATTGTAATTGGTACCACCACGCAGTACAATGTTGGGTACCGCACCCGGGCGACCGGATGTTTGCTGCACACGTAAACCCGGAATTGTTCCTGCCAATGCAGAAGCCGGGTTCGAACGCACACCGGTTTGCAAAACCTTCGGATCAAGTTTACTAACCGAACCGGTAATCTTCGATTTCTTTTGTGTACCATAACCCACCACTACAACTTCATCCATTTTAGAAACAGATGCCTGCAGGGTAATGGTTATACTACCTGCACTTTCAATTTTTACCTCCTGCGTTGTAAAACCTACAGAAGTAAAAACAAGTACATCGCCGATGGCAGCGTCAATCGTAAAACGGCCCTCGGCATCGGTTTGTGTTCCGCTGCTTTTTCCTTTTACCACAACAGATACACCGGCAATAGCTGTGTTATCCTCTTTCGATAACACCTGCCCGGAAATTTTGATGGATTGTGCTCCCGCCATGAAGGTGAGCAGCAGGAAGTTCAGCAGCAATCCCATCTTTAAAAATGCTTTCATACAGCAAGTTTTGTTTTAATTTTGTATTATGTATGACATAATAAAGTTAAAGAAAGTTCTTTCTTTCCAACAAATATTTTTTTAGATTAGATTAAGTAATTAATAATCAATCGAAAAATCGAAGTGAACTGCCCAATTTTCTTAATTTTGAATAATTAAGTATTACATAATATGACGAACACTCTTTTGAACGGACATTTAAAAACCATTGAAACCAGCAGTTTGGTGGATAAGGTAGAAGCCAACCTGGTGGAGTTGCTGCAACAGCAGAAACTAAAGGTGGGCGATAGTATTCCGAAAGAAATTGAACTGGCCGAAGCGCTGGGTGTAAGTCGTACGGTAATACGTGAAGCGTTGCTGCGTTTGCGTTTGATGGGGCTGATTGAGTCGAAGAAAAAGAAGGGTGCCGTTATTACCAGTCCGGATCTGTTCGGCAATCTGGGTAAGAGTATGAACCCGCATATTCTTTCGCCTGAAACATTAAAAGAAGTGTTTGAAATACGACTGGTACTTGAAATTGGTATGGCCGATTTCCTGTTTCATCGTGTAACCAAAGAAGATATAAAGGAGTTAAAACAGATCGTTGCTAACGAACCACCTGCTGCACAGGATCATTTGTTCAATGTACAACACGAAATTGCATTTCATGGAAAGCTTTACGAAATAACAGGCAATGAAACGATGAAGAAATTCCAGAAAATGTTATTACCTGTATTTGATTATGTGCACAACAGTGGTTTATTAAAAAAGCAAACAGCGTTGAAAACATTCGTATCGCATAAAGAACTGGTGGAGATACTGGAACATGGTACACCAGAACAATTCCGCAATGGTATGCGCAACCACTTAGAGAATCACTTTGCAAGAATTTTTGAATAACAAATTTTGGATGAAATAAAAACGGGCAACAATTGTTGCCCGTTTTTATTTTGAAACTGCTGTTTATTTATTCAGATACTTTTTACTCATCTCATCATACAACGGCAGATACTGATTCGATTTACCATCGTTATCAAAAAACTTTTCCCAGGTGCTGAGTGGTTCCCAAATGCAAGTGCCCTTTCCTTTTCCATTCGGTAACCCAAAAGCGATTTTGTTCACTTCTTCTTTCAATGCTGAGTATTCAACTACAATTACATCTTTGTTATAACGGCGAACAAGATCATTGAGATTATTCTCCAGGTCGGCTAATGTGCCATGCCACTTGGGATAATATGATTGCCCGATGACATCAAAATGCACTCCACGTGCAAGCATGTTATCGATAAAGAAAACTGATTCGTTATTTTGTCCCCCGAGTGCTACATGCAACATCATTTGTGTTTTCGGTTCAACCGCTTTTACTGCAGCTGTTCCTGCACAAAGTAGTTGCGCCAGTTGATCCATATTGCTCACATTACCATCGGGCCAAACAATACCATGATTGATTTCGTTGCCCACCTGCACCATATCGGGCAACGTATTTTGCGCTTTCAATTCCTCCATCACCATCTTGGTATAATCGTACAAGGCTTTTTTCAACTCTTCAAACGAAAGACCTTTCCATGCAGCAGGTTTGTATTGCTTACCGGGATCAGCCCAGTAATCGCTGTAATGAAAATCAAGCAACAGTTTTAATCCGGCAGCTTTTACACGCTTCGCCATTTGCTTTGTGTAATTGAGATCGCAAAATCCTTTCTTGGGTGAATAGCCGCTATCCTGCGCAGGATCGTGAAAGATACGCAGACGCACATAGTTGATGCCATGCTCTTTGATGATCTCAATAGCATCTTTGGTTACACCTTTATCCGAGAATTTCATTCCCTTTGCTTCCAGTTCGGGTAAGAACGAAATATCAGCGCCTATCATCTGATCAACAACTCTTGGCTTTGCAGCTTCACCTTTCAGTTTATACTTTTCATCAATGGTAATCGTTGCTGCTTTTACCGGATCAACTGTAATCACATCTGTTGAACCGGTGTACAAATTCTTTGCACTTGCTTCTACTTTAAAAATACCCGGCTTTGTTCCCGACTGAATAATCACCTGGCATTTACCATTGAACAAACTGCGTTGCCACAAACCATCTGCACATTTATCTGCTTCATGACTGCTGGGATCACCGTTACCTACACCAATGATTTTCGCATCGCCCTCCACTTTAAAATAAATCATGTTGTTGGCATCGGGTACTTCTCTTCCTTCACGATCAACAACAGAAACATTCATCACGGTTACATCTTTGCCATCAGCAAGCATCGTTGTTTTATACGGCGTTAATACTACTTCAACTGGTACACCTGTTGTTTCAACTTTACTTGTCAGTTTTCGTCCATTTTTATAAGCAACTGCTTCCAGCTTGCCTGGTTCAAATTCCACTTTCCATTGCAGGTGACCGTTGCGGGGCATATCCTTCTTCCCTAAACTTTTTCCATTCAGGAACAGCTCTACATTGTCTGCATTACTGTTCACCCACACATCAATTTGCTTTTTCGGTAGCCCCCACTCGTTACGATGGTTCCAGTGTGGCGAAATGTGCAGCACATCTTTATCCGTCCACCAGCTTTGGTAGTAGTAGTAAATATTTTTCGGAAAGCCGCAAACATCCATCACTCCAAAATGCGAATTGATGTTCGGCCATTTGTACGGCGTTGGTTCACCACGATAATCAAATCCTGTCCAGACAAAACCACCTAACCAAAAATCGTTTCTTGCTGCCAGCTTCCACCATTCTTCTGCACGGCTGGCCCACCACGGAGCAGTAATATCCTGGTCGGGCACATAAGCACGGATAGAATCTTTTTCCAATGCACCACGTGTGGTAACCGTACTGCCCATTTCTGTACCAATGATCGGTTGATCGGGATGATCTTTATGATAATCGGCCACAGCAAACTGACGATAATTGAAACTGCGTACAGGAATCACTTCATTCACCCCTTTATAAACATTCGCCACATCAGCAGCATAGGTGCATGTTCGTGTAGGATCGAGTTGTTTTTGTTTGGCAATAAATGATTCTGCAATACGCTTACCGAAAGAGTTGGTATGAATCCAGCCTTCTTCGTTACCGATGCTCCACATAAAAACAGAAGTACGGCTGCGGTCACGCTTTACCAAACGCTCAAACTGATCCATGTATTCAGCACCGCTGTTGAGCAAACGTTGTTCATCCATTACCAGCATACCCAAACTATCGCATGCATCAAGCAACTCAGGTGTTGGTGCATTGTGACTGGTGCGGTAAGCATTCACACCCATTTCTTTCAATAGACCAATGCGATAGTATTGTAAGTAATCGGGCAAGGCACTTCCTACACCTGCATGATCCTGGTGATTATTTGTTCCGTAAATTTTAATGTGTTTACCATTAAGGAAAATACCATTCGGTTTTATTTCGATTGAACGGAAACCAAAACGAAGTTTTTGCTGATCGATGATTTTTCCATTCTGTTTTAACTCCACTACTACACGATAGAGGTAAGGATTCTCCAACGACCATATTGTTGGATTGTTAACAGCAATTGTTTGCTTCAACGTTTTTTCTTCCAGCACATTCAATGCAAGCGCCTGTTCTTTTGATGATGTAATTTTATTTCCTGCTCTGTCGGTGAGATATGTTGATACAGAATAACTACCTGAACTACCGTATTCATTAATGATGCTTGTCTCCACATTCAATGTTGCTTTACTCCCGTTGATGTTTGCATAAGCAAACACGCCATCTGTTGTAATATGAGATGAAAGATAACTGTTTAACCATACATGGCGATAGATACCTGCACCTTCGTAAAACCAGCCTTCGTATTGTGTGGCATCCACACGAACAACAATAACGTTGTTACGGTCGAAGTTGAGAAAATCAGTGACATCATAATTTACACCCACATAACCGCTCTTGTTATTACCGAGATAAAATCCGTTGATCCATACATTGGCATCACGAAAAATACCATCGAACTGTAATTGAAATCTTCTGCCCGAGTCTGCTTTTTCCAGTTTGAATTGTTTGCGGTACCAACCGATACTTGTTGCAGGAAACAAACCACCAACAGGTTTGTACCCGTGACTCTCTACATCGAAATTATCTACATAAGCAAAAGGCAATTCAACGGCCCAATCATGCGGCAGATTAAGTGTGCGCCAGCTGCTGTCGTTAAACTTCGGATCGATGGCTGTGCCGGCTGCTGCTCCCGATTTGGAGAAAATAGTTTTGAGACCATAGTTAAAATCCTTCTCAGGATTTGCGGCATGACCAAAAGCAAACTTCCAGTTTTCATCGATGTTAACTCGTTTGCGTTGTGCAGAAGCGTTGAACGAACTACATACAATAAGTGCGGCAAGAAAAATTACCCTCATCATTTTTGATTGTTTTGCTAAGCCCGCCCGGATGACCTTGGTCGAACGGGCAAAAATTTGAACGGGGGTAAAGTTATTGCTCTTCGGCTTACAAAGCCCACTATTTACCTATTGTGTAGATGATGTGCATCATTGTTTGATGGCAGGCGCTGTTTTGGGAAAAGCGGAGGTGCCGCTGAAGCCGAACCGTTCCAACGAACCGACATTGATGCTGCGGATAGCATTTGAAAAATAAGCTTCTTTCTTATCGCCCCACTCTACCGAACAATTCCGCAGTACAATTTTCTTCACGGTATCAAAATAAAAACCGGCAGTGGTTCCTTTTACAAAGCCTTCTACATTTGCCGGGCGACGATCGTAGATGCCACCTTGTATGTTCGTTATTTTGTTGATGAACACATCCACATTATCAAACACGATATTTTGAATTTTATCCTGCGATTCGGCGCTTACATACACACCGTTTTCGCTTGAGCATTTAATGTTGCTGAAATAAATATTCTTCACCACGCCCACTTTTCCTTCTGTTGCTCCTTTGGGAAAACGCCAGTTGGCATCTTTGTGATTGATCTTTGCCCTGCGGTATGCAGTAATGTAAATGGGTTCGGCTTTGCCCCACCATACATCGCTGAATAAATGTCCTTCAATGATCATATTGCTGAAGATGACATCACTCACCACACCTTCATCCCTGTGCTGAATACCAACCCCACGATTACTTTTTTTGATGATGCAATTATCGATCAGCACCTGGCGGATGGTATCCATATTCTCCGAACCGATTTTGATGGCACAGCTTCTGGATGTCATGGTGCAGTTGGTAACAGTAATGTTTTCACACACACCAAACTCTTCATACTCTCTGCGGTTCTTTAAACAAATACAATCATCACCGCTTTCAATATAACAATCGCTGATGCGTACATTTTTACTATGATCAAGATCAATACCATCACTGTTACGCACTTTTAAACTGTTGAGCAAAGTAATACCGCTGATCACCACATCATCACAACCAATCAAGTGAACCGTCCAATAAGCAGAGTTGCCGATCTTCACATCACGTATGCGTATGTTCTTTCCGCCAATGATGGTTAATACATGCGGACGTGGATCAAGCACATTAAACGGTTTCAACTCATACGAATCTTCCAGCTCTGCACCCATGAATGAAATACCATTTCCATCAATTTCTCCGTTACCGCTGATGGTAAAATTTTCTACGTTCTCTCCTCCGATCCAGATTGTTCCTTCGCCGGGATTAGTTCGGAAGGCACTTTTGGTATAAACCTTTTCATCAGGATTGGCAAGCAGTTTTGAACCTCCCTGCAAATGCAGTTCAATATTTGATTTGACAGTAATGGGACTTGCCTTGTACACAAACGGCGCAGTAAACAACACCGTACCACCACCTGCTGCATGTGCTGCATCAATTGCTTTTTGTATTGCAACGGCATCATCTGTTTTACCATCGCCCACTGCACCAAAATCTTTTACCACAAATACTTTCTGTCGGTTGCCTTGCTGTGCTGCTGCGGAAAAACAAATGAACGAAAGCACAACAATGAAATATGTTTTGAATGTAGACATGACTATTCCTTTATTGAGTTAAACCTGTTGGTCTGTTTGCAGGTAATGCTCCCCATTGTGTTGGCTTATCTGTTAACCACAATTCCAGCTTGCCGCCCTGCATGATCATTTGGTAAGTGATATAATTTTTACTGTACAGTTTCCCATTCCATTTTACTTGATCAATGTAAAGCGATTGCGCACTTGCTTTATGTGTTTGCAGTGTAAATGTCTTATTTCCCTGCAAACGCATAGTTATTACATCAAACAAAGGAGAACATAATAAATAGTTGTTTGAAACAGGATCGACAGGATAAAAACCCATTGCTGCAAACACATACCATGCACTCATTTGTCCTGCATCATCATTACCGCTTAATCCACCGGGCCCATCGCTGTATTCTTCTGCCAATATCTTTCTTACTGCTCTCTGCGTTTTGTAAGGCGATGAAGTGTAGTTGTACGAGAAGGGAATCTGGTGACCGGGTTCGTTACCATGCCAGTATTCATTCTTCCTGAACAAACTATCCAATGCATTTTCAAATGACATTGTTCCGCCCATCAGCTTTGCCAAACCCGGAATATCCTGCGGCACATAAAAAGTATATTGTCTTGGTGTACCTTCGGTAATATAAGGTTCACGAATATCAGCACGAAAAGGTTCAACCCATTTTCCTATTGCAAAACGACCACGCATCATACCAACCGATGCATCAAAAACGTTTTGATAATTGAATGAACGTTGCTGTAATTTTTTGTGATCTTCTGTTTTGTTCAAACCCTTTGCCACAACACTTAATGCATAATCATCAAACGCATATTCTAATGTCCGGCTCACCTGTTCTTTCTTGTGAAAGGCTTCCTGCACACTATCTTCCATTGGCACATAACCATATTGCAGGTACGATGTTAATGCTCTTCGTCCCATTCCGTTTTTATACTCCGCAAAACTGGCAGGTGTTTCAAATGCATTATTACGCATCAATTGGTATGCAGACTGTACATTGTAATTACGAATACCTTTGTTGTATGCCGACGCAATAAATGCAGTTACATGATCGCCGATCATGGCAGCAGTATAACTGTTCCAGCAAGGAAAGATCGGCAACCATCCACCCTGCTCCCCTTTTAAGATCAACGACCGCACAAAATCATTCGTCATCGTTGGATTCAATATTTCCAGCAATGGCAATTGTGCACGATAAATATCCCACATCGAAAAATCATCGTAATAGTTCCCATTCATTTTCTTCAACTGGGCATTACCTGCAAACGAAGGATAAGTGCCATCCACATCGCTGAACAAACGTGGATGCTGCATGGAATGATACATGGCTGTATAAAATACACGCTTGTCTTTTTCATTGTTTGTTTGCACCTGCACCTGTGCCAATACTTTCTCCCATTGCTGTGTTGAAGCAGCACGAACAGCATCAAACCTTTTTGAGCCAACTTCTGCTGCTAAATTTTTCTTTGCTGCTGCAAGGCTGCTGAACGATGTACCGATGCGTAATAATAACTGCTCACCTTTCTTCAACTTGAAACCAGCAAACGCACCTGCCTCTTTCTTTTGCAGTACACTATCATTTGTAAAAACTTCAGCACCTGCAAATGTGCCACGCTTTGTAAATCGCTTTTCAATCTTGATATAAAACCATCCGCTGAAACCTGTTGGTTCGCCCCAACCCTGGTAAATACGATGCGCCGGATTGTAACCCCATATTTCTCCTTTCGCTGCATCCACTTTTACAAACCCTTTTGCATAATCGCTGTTGGGTGTAACCAACACGTACAAACTATCATCCTGCTGCATTGTAAACTGCAACAGTCCGCAACGAAGTGTGGAAGTGATCTCTGTTGTAACTGCACCAGCTTTCACTTTATAATAAGCAGGCGAAGTAATTTCATCGTTATGCGAAAAGCGAACGGCATACTCTTTCGCTGCTGTTTTTAATGTGCCAGCAACGGGCATTACTGTAAAGCTTCCGTAATCCTGCGTGCAGGAACCACTCAACCAATGAGATCCACGAAATCCCGTGAGCAAGGAATCTTTATAAAAATAAGGTGGCACACATTTGTTCTCGGTTTGTTTTGTTTGCGCTGTCCATTGTGTCATTGCAAACGGTAATGTTACTGCAGGAATGGTGTTGGCGTTTGTTTCTGTTCCGCCTGCTTCGCTGTGTTTAACAGCGCTAATGGTTGTTGCCGATGCTGTGCCTGCCAGCGGTTGCACATATTTCATTAGGTTTTGTGCTGTTGCAAATTGCATCAGTACGATTACTGACAATAAACTGAAAATATTTTTTATGTAGCCAGCTGTATTGCTACAGTTCATCTTTTGTTGTGTCACTCCCTTCATAACCTGTAATTCTATTGTACAATAATTGCTTCACTTTCCGGTTTAGGCAAACGAAGTTCTTTGAAGCTGTAACCTTTTACATTGTTCAACAACAGCACCGGAACATCTTTGCTTTGCGGAATTGAGAGTTGCTGTATCTGCAATTCTTTCACATCATCAAAAATACAAGGCACACGAAAATCTTCCTGTTTATAACGAAGCATTACATTTTTCAATTGAATATTTTTTGCATGCCGCACATACAAACCCCATGCAGGCAATTCGCCAAACATAGAAAACTCCGGGTAAGCAGTTTCTGCTTCGGTGATCTTTGTTAATGCTTGCCAGGGAAAATAAGCCCGCTGTTTATCGGCTCCGCCTTCGTACACAATTTCAATATTCTCCAATGTGACCGATTCCACATCATGACCGGGCAATCCTGAAATAGAAGATGGAAATACATTGTGCCGGTAAATGATGGCCGTGCTGTCGTTCAATGTATGATTCCAGGGAGAAACACTTTGCACTTCACCTTGCTTGGCAGGAACAACACCCGGAGGATAACGCAACAATGGTCCTTCCATATTATAACCCTTGTCAGGTTTTGTTGCAGGCACTTCCACATACATATCTTTCACGTGAATGTTGCGCACCACACTGTAACGTTCGTCTTTGTTTCTGTGACCAAGTTTAATAAAGATGGCATTGCCTGTATTGGTTGCTTTAATATTTTGTACTTCTACATTTTCTAAAAACCCGCCATCAACTGCTTCCAGTGCAATGGCTGAGCGATAGGTATCACACACTTCAATATCTTTTATAACTACATTACGAAATCCACCTTTCGATGCTGTGCCGAATTTAACAGCGTTTGCACTGCTGCGAAGTTTGCAGTTGGCAATGTAGATATTAACACAACTATCCGGTTCCTTACCTTCTGATTTTAAACACACGGCATCATCGGCTGCATTTACATAGCAGTTGGTGATGGACACATTTTTTGAATTGGTGATATCAATACCATCGTTGTTCCAGTAACTGGTACTGTTAACTGTTATGCTGTCGATAATTACATTGTTGCAACGGATATAATCCTGCACCCAGCCCGAACCGTTTTTAATGGTTACTCCTGTAACACGAACATTATTGCACAATTCAAACAAAACAAGTTTGGGGCGATTGAACTCTGTTGGCCGTTTTGTTTTCCATTCTGCATCCGTAATCTTTCCAGCTTTCAACAAACGGTACACGTCTTCCACCAGTTCCGCACCTCGTCCATCAATTTCACCTTTGCCGGTTATTGCAACATTGTTTTGATGCGCTGCACTAATAAGCGCCTGTGCAGTTTCTTTACCATAATCTATTCGATTCGTACTCCCCTGTAACACTGCGCCTTGCTGCAAATGAAGCTCCACTCCACTCTTTAATACAATTGGTCCGGTTACAAATTTTCCTTTCGGTACAATTACTTTGCCACCACCTGCAGCAGACGCTTTATCAATTGCTGCCTGAATAAATTTTGCATTGTTGGTTTTGCTATCGGCCTTTGCAGCAAAAGCAGTAATAATGAATTCCCTTTGCTGAGAGAAAACAAACTGTGCTGTAAAAATCAACGCTGCGAATAAAACAATCTTCTTCATATCCATCACTAAAATATATTTACAGTTAACTGAATTTTATTTCTACTTGCGCACTACGGTTGATACAACTACTTGGAATAACTGTACCGGAAATAATCAACATCAACAAAACCTTTCTCAGCAAGTAAATTGTAATTATAAATACCAATGCGGTCGCCCCGGTAGCTTCCCCATCTTAACTGTGAAGAATTTGTGAGCGCAATAAACTTTTTTCCATCAAGGCTATACGAATAGATATTCATGCCGTCGATATTCCACGATGATTGCAGCCAGATATCTTTGTGTGTTATCGTCCTAACGACAGAATCTTTTCCGTTTACATGGTAGACCAAAAACTTTTGTCCATTATTCATTCGTATACCAATTGTACTGTAGCCTGCAGTAGAAAAATGTGTTAATCCGGTATGCTGCCCATCAACCATATTGCTGATATCAAGTTTTACAGTTGCAAGGTTTGTGTTGGTCCGCATACTGCGTTGTGTAATGGTATTGCCTGCACGCAGTAACAGTTGTTCTTTGTTCGTCGGATCAAATGGTGTAAATGCATGTAAACGCAAAAAGCCTTTACGCTCCGTTAACGACCATTTATCTGCTCTCGGCTGGTAATTCCATTCCCACTGCACATTCAGTTTTGCAGATTGAAATTCATCGCTTGTTTGGATAGTCTGTTGCGTCTTTACTGTGATTGGTTTCTTTCCTGTCCATACCATTTCACCAATGGTATCTTTCCCAACCTTGCCAATGATGGGCCAGTTATTGATCCATGTTACCGGTAACAGGCTGGCCGGTCTTCCTTCCCAATCTCCCCTTCCATGATGTGTTAAAAAATACCACTGATCGTCAGTTACCTTTATCAATCCTCCCTGGTTGGGTTCTCTATCTTTCGTTCTGTCAACTTTATTCAACTGCTTGTATTCATACGGACCGAGAATATTTTTTGATCGTCCCATCATAATGTAACGTTGTCCTAATTCATTTACCTGGCTGAAATAATGATAGTACAATCCATTAATCTTATATAGCTTGTTTGCTTCACTTCCTTTTGCCTGGTACAGAATCGTATCCGATTCCATGATCAGCTGCTTTCCGTCCGCTGTCATTTTAAACAGATGAATGTTGTACTCCTTCTTATTTTTCGGATCAGTTGAAAAATTTGTTGCAATGAAATAAAGTTGCCCATCATCATCTAAAAAAGAACAACAATCATCCCAGCCCGATACATTCCATAAATGATGAAGTGGCTCCCAAGGCCCCGCAGGATTTGTTGCCGAGCTCATAAAAAAACCTTCGTCAGGTGTACCAAAGTAAACCCAGAATTTATTTTTATAGTAGCGGATAGAACCTGCCCAAACAGCTCTGCCATACCGATTCATTTTATCCCAATTGAGCTGCGGACTTATTTTCGTAAGATCGTCTACTACATGTCCAATGATTTTCCAATTCACCAGATCAACAGAATGCAGCACGACCATGCCTGGAGAAAACTGCATTGTAGATGAGATAGCATAGTAATCATTCCCCACACGAATAACATCCAGATCGCTAAAGTCGGCAGGCAAAACAGGATTAGCGTAAGTTCCATTTCCCAGATCGCCCCACTGTTTATACATCTGCCCGAATAAACCAAAGCAGAAAAACTGTATGCAGAAAAGTATGGAAAATGTTTTTTTCATTCCTATTCAACTTAATCAAGGCAAGCTGTTACCGCTTTCAACTAACAACCTGGTTAACGAAATATAAGTTTGTGTTTAAATGGTGTTGTACCGGTAATGTACACATGCTCACCTTTGGTACGCAATGTTCCGAAATGCGTACTGTAACGTTCTCCTTCGAGGTTTATGATTTGTTTATGTGCTACTGCACCGGGACCAAATGAAATCACGTCATTTCCCGAACGGTATTCACCTGTTCCCTGTTCCAGAAAACTATTGCCGTTTGCATCTGCAGCAGCAACACCTGTTAATTGTCCGCCTTCTTTAAAACACAATTCAATGGTAACAGGTACGCCCTTCATTCCTTTCAGTTCAAAGTCCAGCTCAACCGTTCCGTTTGTTTCAGTTAAACGGATAATGGTTTCCAATGTTTTTACATTACTCACCGGACGGTTACTGAAATCCATTTTATTCCAGAAACGATCATCAATACTCGGCGACAATTTATAATCGCCATTTGCTTTTCGTTTTTCTTTTGGCAACGGTTGATAGTAAGGTATCTCCAGTTTCTTCCGCAGTACATAGCTGTTCCCTTCTTTTCGCAAACCATCACTATAGAAATAACCCATGCTGAAAAAATTCGACGACAACCGCATATACTTCAAAATAGCATCCCCTTTTCTGTACGAAAAGAAATCTGGCGAATTAGAACGACCCGATGCAATGAGCAGGGGCTGGTCGGTTCCGCCAAACAATGTAATGGTTGTGTTCTTTTCCTTAATCCGCAGCAGGTGTGATGTTGTAAATAATTTTTCGTACCGTTCAGGCAACACTTCAGCAGTTGGTAATTGTTGCTGTAATGTTTCATCTTCCAAAAAGTAAAACAACGAACGGGTAAGTATGTCTTTTTCAAAATCCTTTGTTCCTTCGATCTGTTTACAAATAGCAGCGAAGAGTTGACTTTTTTCATGAACAGCCATATACCGGTACTGCAGATAAAACAGCGTACTTGGCTTTGCAGCAGCTTCGTACTGATCCTGTCTCCTTGAATCGTTGCGTACCAATTCGCCATTCGGTTCAATGTAGTACTGGTACATGGTAAGATTTTTCCGAACAGGAGCATACAGCGAAGGCTTGTTCGCCAACCTTGCTATTGTTATAAATGCTGCATTCTCCACACCCGAATAAATACCGCTGCGTTCAGGGTAATGCCCATCTGCATCAATGAACACGCCTTCGCCCAACCAATCGTTGATGCGGTTACTGTATTTTTTGTTGGGATATAAATGACTGAGTTGCGCAAGTGCTGCACTTATCACCCAACGGTGATTAGGCGTGTGTATACCACCTGTTGAAAGACCTTCACCTGTTTTTAATAAAATTTGTTTTAACTGTTGCTGCACATCTTTCAATTCGCTGCTGTTATCTTTCCGCAGGATGGATGCAGCAGGACCAAGTATCTCAACAAGGAACGCAGTATCAGGTGGCGATTCCAGATTACCCACATTTACCGTTCCATCTTCTGCCTGTGCACTTGCTAAAAACTTCACCAGCAAATCGATCTTGCTTACCACTTCTGTATGGTGATAGTACGCCGATCCTTTTGCACAATAAGCAGCCGTAAGCACGGCAATATCATAAGCGATCATGCGGCTGAAACGAAGGTTGCCAGGCTTCACCGTTTCCATTAATTGTGCTGCTGTTTTATCATTTGCAGCAAGTAAGTGGTTCATCATCTCTGTGTCAATGGACGCACTAAAATCATTTGCTGATGCCTTTACAAACAACGGACTTAATGCTGCCATTGCTCCTATTTTCAAAAAATCATTTCTGTTCATCGTCATTTCAAGTTAAAGGATGAATAATACTACCAGAACACGGTGTACAACGCCACCAACACGCCACAAATAATCACAGAACCAATAACAAATTCAGTTGACACCTTAAACCAACTTTTATCTACTTCAATTGAATGCGTATCGCCGGGTTTGTTGGGCTTGAGTAAACTCATCACAATCATCAGCACGGCAATTGCAAAAAATGTAATCGTCATTCGATCAAGGAATGGATAATCGGGGAATGCACCGTTTGTCCAAGTTGGTAAAAATTTTAATACGGTAGAAACAGGAATCGTTAACACCGCACCTGCCAATGCAGCAGCAGCTGTTGTACGTTTCCAGAACATACCTAACAAGAAGATCGCCAGCACACCGGGTGAAAAGAATCCAACATACTCCTGTATAAACTGGTAAGCCTGATCGAGTGATTTTAATGCAGGCGCAATAATTGCCGCAATTACCATAGACAGAATCACAGCCCAACGACCAACACGCACAACTTTTTTATCGGATGCATCTTTATTGAAATACTTTTTATAAATATCGAGTGAGAAAATGGTGGAAATACTGTTGGCCTTACCTGCCAACGATGCAACAATTGCAGCAGTTAATGCAGCAAAGGCGACACCTTTTAAACCTGCCGGCAACAAGTTCATCAATGTAGGATACGCATGATCGGGTTTGATGCTGCCGGTTGCTGCATCTATCATCTCCTGTTGGAACATACCGTTTTGGTGCATCACATACATGGTAATGCCGGGCAGTACAGCAATAACAGGAATCAACAGTTTTAAGAATGCTGCAAACAAAATTCCGTTGCGTGCAGTTTTTAAATCGGCACCCAATGCACGCTGAACGATGTATTGATTACATCCCCAGTAAGCAAGGTTATTAATCAACATGCCGCCGATCAACACCGACAAGCCGGGCAACTCTTTGTAGTGCGGACTTGACTTATCAAAAATCATATGAAAATGATCCGGAGCTTCTTTGCGCAACACACCAAGAGCTTCAAGGATATTTCCATCAAAACCAAACTTATCTGCAAGCAGTGATAGCGCTAAGTACGTTGTCACCAATCCTCCAATCAACAATACGATCACCTGTATCACATCGGTATAACCAATCACTTTCATACCACCGAGTGTAACAACAATGGAGAACACACTTAAGCCAACAATGCTCCATTCGAAACTGATGGGCGAAATAGAAGAGATGGCTAATGCACCGAGATAAATAATGGACGTGAGATTTACAAACACATATACGAGTAACCAGAACACCGCCATGATGGTGCTTACACTATCGTTATACCGCTTTGCCAAAAACTGCGGCATGGTATAGATCTTATTCTTGAGATACAACGGAATGATGAATACCGCCACAATGATGAGCGTTGCAGCCGATGCCCATTCGTAGGTTGAAATAGCAAGCCCCAATGCAAAACCGGAGCCACTCATGCCAATAAAATGTTCGGCAGAAATATTGGAGGCAATGAGCGACGCCCCAATAGCCCACCATGTAAGCGAACCTTCGGCAAGAAAAAAATCGTTGGAGCTCATGGTTGCCGATTTCTTCTTATGGTAGATGTAATACCCATAAACAGATACAGCAATGAAGTAGATGAAGAAAACAATATAATCGGCTGGTAATAATTTATGCATTGGGCAAGTACGTTAATCGTTATAGTTTTAAAAACAGCTTTCGTTTATATAAAAAATACAAAGCGGCAAATTGAATGAGTGCAACACCTGTCCATAATAACGCTTCGCTCCATTGGGGAGAAAATTGTTTGATGATACCTCCGAATACAAATTCGGAAGTTGACAGAAAGTTGACCACGCCATGTGCAGCCATATAAATTAAAATAGAATTGCAGCCCAGCCATACAAACGGCATACTCCAGGTTTTGAACTGTTGCACATCAAGCACAAAATAAAACAGTGCAAACAGGAACAAACTCCATCCACCGGTGTAGAGTACAAAAGAACCGGTCCATAAATTTTTATTGATTGGAAGAACAAAGCTCCAAAGCCAACCTGTTAATAATAAAACCAACCCTGCTGCTGTTAAAAACAAGGCTTTCTTTTTAGCTGTGTGCGTTTGTAAACGCATGAACTCACCTGTAAAAATTCCCAGTAATGCTGTTGCAATGGCAGGTATGGTAGAAAGTAATCCTTCGGGATCGTAGACTGTGCGGTGCAATTTGCCCGGCAGGAATAAACGATCAATGTAGGCTGCAACATTTCCTTCGGCAGTAAGATCACCTGCACCAAAACCCGGAACAGGTATAAACAGCAACATCAGCCAATAGCCCAACAGCAACAATACAACCCATGCAATGCGCCAACGAAACGACGCATTGAGATAAATAATAGCAGCAAAAAAACAACTCAATGCAATACGGCCAAGTACACTGGCAAAGCGTGTTTCATCGTACGGCTTGAATTGCAGCAGACCGTTTACAATCATACCAAGCAACAACAATAATACTGTTCGCTTAATTAATGAACGGTAGATCTTCTTTTTCGCATCAGGCAATCCGTTCAATTGTTTGCTGTAAGAGAACGGCATGCTTACCCCGGCAATAAAAATGAATAGTGGAAATATCAGATCGTAAAACGTAAAACCATTCCACACAGTGTGATGTAATTGATTGCTGATACCAACCAGTATGCGTTCAAAAAAACTCAACTGCTCGGTTGTAGCTATTTGCCAGGTTGTTTTGTCTTGTATTAGTCCGTATTTGTTTTTAACAGCAGCTGCAAGACCATGAAATATTCCTTCGCCGCTTACGATCCAGAACATATCAAAGCCCCGCAACGCATCGAGCGATAAAAGCCTGCTGTTTGTTGCAGTTGGTTGGTTATATGTTGCAGCCTGGTTCAAACAGAATTTATTTTTTAATTGTGTAGCTGTAAATAATTTTTCCTGTATCATTCACTGCTTGCAGTAATAATTCATTTCCTGTAACAGAGAAAACAAAGAAGCCATACTCAGAAGCAGACATCAAACTGTTTTCAATTAAACGTGCAGGCGTTTTTTCCGACGCTGCACCGGAAATAATATGATGCATGTTGCCTTCACTTTGCATGTGCTGCAAACTATGTTCGTGGCCAGAGAGATAAACATCTACATGATACTTATCAAACATTGGCTTTAATGAATTGCGGATGGCTTTGGTATCGTACCCTTCTGTTCGTCCGCCACCGGAATACATCGGGTGATGACCAACCACAATTTTCCATTTAATGTTGGGCGATTTGTTGCTGAGCAGTTTTTCCATCCACCGTTTTTGTTTGGTTGTATCCTGCCCTTTTACATTTGGACCATACTCCGCATTTTTATAGAACGCAGGAATCAATGGATTGGTATCAATAAATACCAGTAACACCTGTTGTGTAGTATCGCCGTTGATTGAAAATATTTTGCTGTAGTACCGTGCAGGCATTTTCCAACGTCTGCTGATGGTTGAATAGTTTACCTGCGCATCGGGATTGCTTTTGTAATCATGATTACCTAATACAGGATACCAATCCCACTGCAAACGGAAATCGGTATAAATATCTTCGTACGAATATTTCCAAAGCGGATCAAACTCACTGATCACACCACTGGGGTAAAAATTATCACCTGTAGCAATGGTAAACATCGAACCAATTTCATTGGCAGTTATACCCATTTGTTTGGCTACCTGTACTTGATGATCGGCTCCGTTACGTCCCCAATCGCCCATGGCAATAAAGTGTAATGCTTTTTCTTTCTTCACCAGCTTTGTATCTGGCTTCGGCAAAGAGGATGAATCTTTTACCAATACCTGCGCCTGTTGTGTATTGTAACATACTACAAATGCAACAAACAGTATTGATTTTTGGAGTAGTGATTGCATGCAATAAATATACGTGATAGAAAAATCCCGGGGCTTGACAACCCCGGGGTGATTAACTATTGATTATAACTGCTGAGAATACTAATAACCTGGGTTCTGCACCAATTTCGGATTTGTGTTCATTGCCGAAGTTGGAATCGGGAAAATACGACGATACGTATCTGTGTTGGTTTTAAAGCCATAAGCATTTTCAAACTTACCAAAACGGATCATATCGTTTCTGCGCCAGCACTCCCATGTAAATTCACGTGCACGTTCTGCATACAAATCTTCCAGTGTTACAGTTGTCCATGCCGGTGAAGTTGTACGGTTGCTGCGTACACTATTCACCAATGAAAGCGCTGTTTGGCCATTTGTTGCTGTACCACCACGTAAGATTGCCTCAGCCTTCATTAACAGAATGTCTGAATAACGGAATAGTGGGGCATCGTTACTTTGGTTACGGCTTGATGAGTTTGGATCGGGCGCAAACTTGATATTACGGATACCCATGTTCCAGGCAATTTCATCATTACCCATATCCAGTGAAGCTGCATCCTGGCGGGTAGAAAAGACAGAATCGATATACAGGTGATAGGTCATAGCAGTTGCGCCATCAGAACCTGTATAAAACTGGTTGTACCCTTTCTTGGTTGTGCTCACCATCAACGGGCTTCCATCAGGCCAGTATTGAAGACCTACCAACCACTGATTGTTTCTGATATCATTGGCATCAGATACAAAATAAGCATTGTAGAAGCTCGATAATGTTGCACGAGGTCCGCTTGGTCTTGCATTCACCAACCCATTGCCGGTTGTTTGGTTCATGATGATCTGGTTGAATGAATAGCTACCCGGTGTACTTCCTGAATAACGATACTTGATACCGAGGTTACGGTTTAGATCGTAACGGCCGTGGAATAAGTAACCATTGCTTGTTGACGGATCGTAAGGAATAGCGAAAATGAATTCCTTGAAGGAAGGTCCGTTTGTTGGAGCAAACTGATTAAGATATGTACTTCTTCCTTCTACCGCAAAATTGCCTGAAGCAATGATAGCATCGCAAGCCGCAATTGCTTCGTTGTATTTAGGAGTACCAGCATACACTTCTGCGTTTAAGTACAGTTTTGCCAACAATGCATAGGCCATCCACTTGGTTACTTTACCATAAGTGCTGCTGCCTGTTGCTGTTTTTAAATAAGGAAGTGCTGCTTTTAACTCAGATTCAACAAAAGTAAATACCTGTGCACGTGTTGCTTTTGCCTGCACGCCGGGACTTGGATAAACCGTATCTAAAGGAACGTTACCAAACATATCGAGCAGTTCCCAATAGGCAAATGCTCTTAATGTTTTCAGCTCGGCAATTGCTGTATTTTTCGAATCACCTTCAGGTGCATTTTTGAAAATATACATGGTTTGGTTACACAGACCGGCGATTGAGTTGGCATCATTCCACACTGTAGTAATCCATCCATGATCTTTATTCCAGTTGTGGCGGTGCAACTGAATATAACCTTGTCCATCGAACCAGTTACCACCATACACCGGCAATATCGATTCGTCTGAACTGAGTTCTTGTGCAAACCAGTAACCAAGCGAATAATGCCCACGTAAACTGGTATAAATAGTACCCATTACCGACTGAAATTCGGCATCGGTTTTCGGGAACACATCTTCGGTATAAAGCGAATTAGGCTTTACCTCAATTTTGTGGCAGGAACTTATAGCTATACCTGCTGCTATCACTATGAGAAATTGTTTGAAATACTTATTCATAAAAAGTTTTTTAATCGTTAAAATCCAACTGATACACCTAAAAGAATCGTACGTGTCTTCGGATAGAAGCTGTTATAGTCTACACCCAAAGAAGCACCTCCCTGGTTAATTTCAGGATCGATTCCCTTGTACTTCGTTATTACAAACAGGTTGTTTACAGTTGCATACAAACGCAGATTACTGATGTAGTCGTTTTTGATATTGAAACGATAACCTAAAGTGGCATTATCGAAACGCAGGTATGAACCATCTTCTACATAACGTGATGAGAAGTTGTTGTTTCGTGAATCAGTTCTTTTATCATCTGCAGCATAAGGACTGATGTTTGTTTGACCCGCAGTTACTACGTATGAGAGATCTGCACGTGTTGCGTTAAAGATCTTATTACCAAGCACACCTCTTACAAAGAAGTTCAGATCGAAGTTTTTATAACGCAGTGAGTTGTTCCAGCCGAACATGAGCTTAGCATGCGGACTACCAAGCGGGAAGTAATCTGTTACGTTAGAAGGGTTCGTAGTTGTGGTCTTATCTTTTTTGTAGAACAACGAATTACCGTTGGCATCTTTACCTGCATAAGAGAATGAGTAAAACTGACCTAAAGGACCACCAACTGCAAGGATCTGCAGACGGCTGCCAGAAGTTCCGGGACCATCAATTTGTGTGTAGTAAGTAGAATCTGCATTTACACCATATTGCTCAGGACCTTTTAAATCCAGAATTACGTTTTGGTTTGTTGCCAGGTTCAAGCCGGTACTCCAGGTAAAGTTCTTTTGATTTACTGCGTTGATGTTTACACTAAACTCAATACCTCGGTTTCTGATTTTACCAACGTTCAACCATAAGAATCCACTTGGATCAATTGATTGTGCAACAGCATAAGGAAACACCATGTTCGTAGTGGTTTTTTCGTACACATCAATTGAACCACTGATTTTTCCTTTGAGGAAACCATAATCCAAACCAATATTCTTTGTTGCTGTAACCTCCCATTGTAAATTAGGGTTAGAACCTTGCGATGAACGGAAAGAGGCAGCAAACACGCCATTGTTGTAGTATGTACCCGATTTGCTATACAAACGTTGTGCATTGTAAGCACCTAAGCCGAAAGCATTACCGGTTTCGCCATAGCTGGCTCTCAGCTTTAAGTCGCTGATGAAAGCAACATTCTTGATGAAATCTTCTTCAGACAAACGCCATGCAACACTTGCTGCAGGGAAATAACCCCATTCTTTATTTTTACCGAATACAGAACTACCATCTCTGCGTACAGAAGCCTGTACTAAAATCTTTTCGTTAAAATCATAGTTTAAACGGAAGAAATCGGAGATAAAATTAGTTTCTTCATAAACAGCTCCACCGTAATCAACAGCAAAACCATTTACAGTTTGATAGTTACCTAAACCAAGATTATTGTAGCCTGTATAATCGTTTACGAAATTTGTTTGGCTGGCTTGTAACCCTTCGTTGTTGGTATTCTTTTGCCAGCTGTAACCCAACACCGCTTTGATGTTATGCGCACCAAACTTTTTACCCCACGTTAAATACGATTCGAGTGTTTTAGCACTGCTTTGATAATAACCTCTGTATGCAAGACCATTGGAGTAAAAATTGCGAAGGCTGCGGCCACCACCAGGATCGCCGTTGGTGTAGAAACTACCGGTGCTGTAGTTACGTGAATAGTAACTGTTGTAATACTCCCCATGCAACCATGTACCACGCTGGTAAGCAAGGTTTGCATTATAAGTTAAGTTAAATGGCAGTTTCGCTTCTACAGTAAAGTTGCCTTGCAAAGAACCATACTTTGTATCATCAAGTGCATTTTTTACAATAGAAACCGGATTGAAGTACTGTGTATTGTTCGGGTTTTCGAAGAATGTACCATCTGCATTATATACCGGCGACATTGGGTTAAACTTCACCGCTTGTTGGAACACCATGTTTTGCAAAGGAACATTTGATGCTTTACTGTTGCTGCTCATAATGTTTAAACCCAAAGTAAGCTTGTCGTTCAATGCATGATGTTCTGCACTGATTCTTCCAATTACTCTTTCCAAACTACTTTGTAACATAATACCATCTTTCTTCAGGTAGTTTAAGCTTGCACTGTAGCTGCTTTTATCTGTACCTGCACTAAAAGAGATATTGTGATTGTGTGAAAGTGCCGATTCTTTCTGCACAGCTTTCATCCAATCGGTATTTGCACCTTTATCGTCGTTAGAGCTTGGTGTATAGTTGTTCTTTTGTGCATACGCTCGTAATTGCGTAGCATCCATCAGGTCGAGACTGCTGCTTACAGTTTCAAAACCAACATAGCCGTTATAGGCCGCATTCAATTTTCCTTTTTTACCTTTTTTGGTCGTAACCATAATTACACCGTTAGAAGCTCTGTTACCGTAGATGGCAGTTGCAGAAGCATCTTTTAAAATGTCCATTGAAGCAATATCATCCGGAGCTACGGCATTAATGTCGGCACCGGGAATTCCATCAATAACATAGAACGGACCTTGCGGACTGTTTACAGTTGATGCACCACGGAGAATCACCGCCGCAGGACGGTTAGGATCACCACTTGCAGTAATGTTCAAACCAGGTACTTTACCTTGTAACAACTGGCCTACGTCACCAATTGCACCTCGGTTAAGATCTTCCGGTTTAATAGATGTAATAGCACTTGAAATTGTTCGTTTAGAAGTACGGCCATAACCTACAACTACAACATCTGTTAAGGCAACACTGGAGGTTGAGAGGACAATGTCGTAAGAAGATGCAGAAGTAACTTTTACTTCCTGTGTAGTAAACGAAACCGCACTGATAACAAGTACATCATTTGTTTTTGCTGAAATAGAAAAGGTACCATTGGTTGCAGTAGTAACAGAAACATTCTTTCCTTTTACTGCCACTGTAGCAGACGCAACCGGTTCACCTTTTTCGTCTTTTACAGTTCCGCTTACCTGTGTTTGTTGCCCGCTTACGTTCGTGGTAATGAAAGCAAGGAAAGTGATCATTATGGCAGGCAACACATAATGATTCAGCAAGCCTCGTTTAAAGATTCGCATCATAGCAATTTGTTTTTGAGTTATAATAAGAACAAGGATGGAGAATACCGGATTTTAAAACTGAGTTATACTTGAAAAAACTTATTATTAAAACTTAATGGTAGAAGGCAGGTATTTTTGTACCAGCTCTTCGTAATACGGTCTCAACTTTTTCCAGTCTGGCGGTTCCGGACTTTTTGAATAGAGATCGTAAGGATTAAACAACTTCACCCACTTGAGCATGTTACGGTCATGCTCATCGAGTAAATGATCGTACGCACCTTCTCTGTGCCATGCATAAAACGAATGATAACGGAGCATGTACAAACCTTCTTCCGGTAAATAATCTTTCATCATCTGGTATACATACTCATCGTGCCCCCAGCTCATGTGTACTTTGCGCAAACCGCAGTTAGGTTCGTACACACCGTATTTCGTTTGATACACAGGATTGTTATAATCGGGGTTTGCCGAGAAATATTCAGGGTATACAATCTTATCAGAATAAGCACAACCAACGGGGAAGGTATCGCCTACTACTGCCCATTGCGGTTCACCAAACAGGCAGAGCACTTTCCCCATATCGTGCATTAAACCAACCAGCACCATCCAATCGGGATGCCCATCACGACGAATCGCTTCTGAAGTTTGCAAAAGATGTTGCAGCTGATCAAGATCGGTATCAGGATCTGAATCATCTACCAACTGATTCAGAAAATCAAACGCATCCCAAATCGTCATTTCTTTTTTATTGAACTGCAGGAACTCTTTCTCTTTTTCCTGTACAAACGCATAAGTTTGATAGGTATGGTTGAGACGGTAAAACTCTTTCACAGTATCTCTTGCCGGCTCCTGGTAATTCCGGTATTCTTCCGTTGCTTTTCCTGTAGCAATTGCTTCCGGATCGGGATAGCGCCTCAGCAAATCATCTTCCCACTCATCGAGGTTATTCAGGGGCACAGCCTCAAAGTTATTCTTACTCATAAAGCTTAAAATTTATTGATTGATAGAATGTGTAAAGGATAAAATGCCGTAGAGGCGTACTGCACAGTATTGCAGTTTGCATAGTAAAGGCTGAAACATGGAATGGTCTGCCATTTCATATAAAGCAAATCGTTGGTTGTGATTGATGTGTTAAAATGACACTTTTTTGTTGGATAATGCTGTTAGTTTGGTAGACTTTATTTACGAAACCGTTTTCGGTATAACGCCTATCTTTATATGCAACAGGTGTAAAACCCAACCACAAGATTTGATTAGAGCGTATGAGTAAGCTTACAATTAAAACCCTGGCAAAAGAACTTGGACTTTCCATTGCAACTGTTTCAAAGGCGTTAAAAGACAGCCATGAAATAAGCAGTGAAACCAAGAAAAAGGTATTGGCAATGGCTGAGCAACTGAATTATGTGCCTAACCCTTATGCCAGTAGTTTACGTAAACAAAAAAGCAAAACGATAGCCGTGATTTTGCCCGAGGTGGCTGATAACTTTTTTTCTTTAGCCATTAACGGTATTCAGGCTGTTGCTACTACAAAAAACTATCATGTACTTATCTATCTCTCACATGAAAGTTTTGAAATTGAAAAAAATGCAGTGAACCATTGTTTAAGCGGAAGAGTGGATGGTGTGCTGATTTCTGTTTCGAGTGCAACAACAACTGCATCGCACATAGAAAAGCTGCAGAACGAGAATATTCCGTTTGTGTTTTTTGATCGTGAGTTTGAAAACTTTAAAGCACCCAAAGTAATCACCAACGATTATGCATGTGGTTACGAAGCAGCAAAACTGCTGATCAAAAAAGGTTGTAAACAACCTGTTTTTCTGTCAACATCCGAAAGTCTCTCTATCTGCAGTAAACGTTCGGCAGGCTTTGCGGCTGCACTTGCAGATGCAGGCTTAACCAACAACAAACATGAATTTGTTATTGATTGTACCGGCACACAGGAAATGATTTTTGAGCAGCTGCAGAAATTGCTGAAGAAGAATAAAAAAATTGATGGCATCGTTGCTTCGGTTGAAAAACTGGCGATGCAGATCTATCTCGTTTGTCTTGAAAAGAACATCAACATACCGGACGATTTGAAAGTGATTGCGTTTTCTACATTGGAAACCGCTCCTATTCTTAATCCATCATTAACAACTATTACACAGCCGGCTTTTGAAATTGGTAAAACTGCTGCCGAAGCATTGTTTACCATGATCGAAAAGAAGAAGCATACAATTACCGCCGAATCCGTGACGGTGCTTCCATCTACACTTATTGAACGGAACTCTACATCAGGTTAAGGCTAAAACAAAAAAAGCAACCTGTTTTAAACAGATTGCCTTTTTATTGTGGAGCTGAGCGGACTCGAACCGCTGTCCAAACACATTCTCCAAAAGCTTTCTACATGCTTATTTCATGATTAATTGTCGGCACTGTACAGGACCTGAACCTACCAATACAATACGTAGCTGAATAAATCTTTTGCAACAGTCACAGCCTTGTGTTACAGCAACCTGTTTTGTTTTTGAGTCGGCGGCGGAACTTGGTAACAGATCAACCTGTTCGGCGGCCCGAATGACTGAATAATCACTAATTACGCAGCCATGGCATACTGTGTATTGCCATTTGAGTTTTGAGTATTCAGATTAACGTGCTAATTACACAACGCACGGCATGCTTACACCTTCAAAGATCTATGCTGTCAAAACCAGGCAGCCCCATTAGCTGGTACGAAGTACAAAGTACCGGCGGACTGCAAAAATACATTTATTTCTGTTGTCAAAATGCAAAAGAACCCGTTCATTGTTTCTTTCATAGTTTTACAATATGGCAACTAACAGCACACCGGAACAGTTTTATAAAGAACAGCTATCAACCTTAACTATCCACTTGCATGAACTTCTGAAACGGAAACGAATTTTAGGATGGACACGATTTTCGATACTGGCTGTTACAGCCTTTTGCACCTGGTATGTTTGGTCGCTAGCACTACTGTTTTCATTGCTTGTAATTGTGTTGGGTGTTGCCTTGTTTCTGTTTGCTGTGAAGAAAGATTTGACCAACCATGATACCATTAAGCATTGCCGTAATCTTATTGCATTGAACGAAGAGGAATTGCAATACTTACAGCATCGTTTTACACAACAGAAAGATGGCCACGAATTTTATCATGAAGAGCATCCGTATGCAGGTGATTTGGATATTTTCGGCAGAGCTTCGCTTTACCAATACATCAACAGAACCACATCGCAGCAGGGCAATAACTGTATGGCCGAATGGTTATTAGAACCAGCCGATGCAGCAACTATTACTGCACGACAACAAGCGATAAAAGAATTATGCAGTAAAACAAATTGGCGGCAGGAGCTGCAGGCAATCGGCAGGGAAACGGTTATTACTTCATCAACTGAAAAGAAACTGGAAGCATGGTTAAAGGAAGAAAATTTATTTGTACATAAAGCTTACTGGCATGTACTGCGCTTTATTGTTCCTGCTGTTGCGTTAACAACTTTGTTTTGTTTTTTAGTTGATGTAATTACTTACCAACGCTTCTTACAGGCGTCGTTATTATTTGCATTGATTGCATTTGGCATTACCCGTTCTATTGTTCCGCTTTACCGTAAGCTGAACAAAATTACCGGCGAAATGGAAACACTTTCCAACAGCATCAACTGCATTGAACAGGCTGCTTTTACAGATCCGTTATTACTTTCGTTACAACAACAGTTTCACAACAACTCCACCAAAGCATCGAAGCAAATTTTTCAGTTGAAACAAATCTTTAACCGTTTCGATTACCGGTTAAACCCCGTTGTATTTATTCCGCTGAATATTTTTTTGTTGTGGGATCTGCAGCTCGTATTGCAGTTAGAAGCATGGAAGAAGAAAAATAATCAACAAATCAATCATTGGTTTAGTGCCTTGGCCGAACTGGAAACACTGGGCAGCCTGGCTACACTTGCCTTTAATCATCCACACTGGAGATTCCCGGTATTACAAACAAACGAACCTGTTTTTGATGCAGTACAACTGGGACATCCATTGATTGAAAGCGGTAAAAATGTCTTGAACGATTTTACAACAAAAGGGCAACAACAAATCAACCTCATTACCGGTTCTAACATGGCAGGCAAAAGTACATTCCTGCGGAGTGTAGGTGTAAATATGGTGCTGGCCTGCATGGGTGCTCCGGTATGCGCAAAGCAACTAACTGTTTCACCTTTGAAAGTTATGAGCAGCATGCGCATTAAAGATAATCTCGAAGAAAATACTTCTACATTTTATGCCGAGCTGAAAAAACTGAAGCAGATTATTGATGCGGTGAATAACAACGAAGCTGTTTTCATTTTACTTGATGAAATTTTAAGAGGCACCAACTCCAACGACAGGCATACCGGATCGAAGGCATTGATAAAACAATTGCTACTGCAGAAAGCAACAGGTATTCTTGCAACACACGATCTGGAACTGGCAAAACTAGCGGATGAATATCCGGCAACTGTTCATAATTACCATTTCGATGTACAGGTAAATGCAGAAGAACTATACTTCGATTACAAAATAAAAAGAGGCGTTTGCCAAAGCATGAACGCCTCTATCTTAATGAAGAAGATTGGAATTGAGTTATAACTTACTTGTTCCAGCCAAACAAATCGTTGCCGTTTGCATACAGCATCAAACCTAACAGCAACACCATACCAACAATTTGTGCATATTCTAAAAACTTTTCGTTGGGTTTACGGCCGGTAATCATTTCAATTAATGTAAACAGTACATGTCCACCATCCAATGCAGGTATTGGCAACAGGTTCATAAATGCCAATACAATGCTGAAGAAAGCGGTAATGCCCCAGAAGTTTTCCCAGTTCCAAACAGAAGGGAAAATAGAACCCATCGATTTAAAACCTCCAATACCTTTGTAAGCACCGGTTTCTGGACGAAGAATTAATTTAAACTGCTCGATATAATCGCCCAACTTGCTGAATGTTTTCTTTACACCTGCAGGAAACGCTTCAAAAAAGCTATAAGATCTGTGCTGAATAGTAAACACGCCTGCAGCTGCATAGGTTTCCATTTCGCACAAGCCAAGTCCTGTTTTTCCATCCTTATTTACTTTGGAAGTAACATTGAGTGTATCGCCATCACGGTTTACAGTAAACGTAACCGTTCCGTTTTTCTTTTTTGCAACCAGCGGAATCATTTCATCGAAATGACTAACAGCTACGGAGTCAACCGCAATAATCCGGTCGCCTTTTTTCAAGCCCGATTTACTTGCATAGCTAGTGTCTTTCGGATCAAACGCTTCAACCATGGTAGGCACCCGAATTTCAACCAACCTGCGTCGGCGTTTACTTTCAACCAACTTACCAACCAGGTCTGTTGGAAAAATAATTTTTTTCTCAACGCCATTGCGGTCAACCACCATCTCCTTGGCAGTAAGAATTTCTTTATTTACATCATCGAAATAAGCAACAGGTTCGCCGCCAATTGAAACAATTTTATCACCGTCTTTTAAGCCTGCATCATACATTAAACTATCTGTAACCCAAACACCCGATTTCACACTTTCCATCGGCACACGATCTTCACCCCACACAAATAAAATCATGGCATAAATAATAAACGCAACGATCACATTGACGGTTACACCGCCAATCATGATGATCAAACGTTGCCAGGCCGGTTTGCTGCGAAATTCCCAAGGTTGTGGTGGAAGCTTCATGGCATCTTTATCCATGCTTTCATCAATCATACCCGATATTTTCACATAGCCGCCCAACGGCAACCAACCAATACCATATTCAGTTTCGCCTACTTTCTTTTTAAAAATAGAAAACCAGGGATCGAAGAAGAGATAAAATTTTTCTACCCGGCATTTAAACCAACGTGCAGTAATAAAATGCCCGAATTCATGTAAAATAATCAAGATCGAAAGCGACAACAGTAATTGTCCTGCTTTAATACCAAACTCGCCCCAGTTAATTGCTAATAACATAATAGATTAATTAGTGTGGTTTTCCTTTTATGATAATGGACTGCAAATATGCAGAAAAAAAGAAGTTATAATTTTTTAAAGGTTACATCTGAATAAGTGAAGCGGTATAGTTGCGTGCCTCGGCATCACTTTCAAGATACTCATCAAGTGTTGGCTTTGCAATAAACTTTACATGGTTCATTGCTTTTTCAATAATGTCTGTCATATCCAGGAAACCAACCCTGTTGCGTAAGAATGCCCATACTGCAATTTCATTGGCCGCATTCATAATGCAGGGAAGATTGCCACCTTTTGCTAAGGCATCGATTGCTAATGCCAGGTTACGGAATGTTTTAAGATCGGGTTCTTCAAACGTAAGCGTGTTGATTTTTTTAAAATCGTAACGTGGGAAATTATTCGGTATGCGTTGCGGAAAAGCCATGGCATACTGAATGGGCAATTTCATATCGGGTAAACCCATCTGGGATTTTATACTGCCATCCTCGAACTGCACCATGCTATGAATAATACTTTGCGGATGAATAACAACCTGTATTTGTTCGGGAGCAAGATTGAATAACCATTTCGCCTCGATCATTTCCAAACCCTTGTTCATGAGTGTGGCAGAATCGATGGTAATCTTTGCGCCCATGCTCCAGTTTGGATGCTGCAATGCATGATCCCGCTTTACATTCAACAGGAAGTTGGGTTTGCGTCCACGAAAAGGACCGCCACTTGCCGTTAAAATGATTTTGTCAATTTTATTTCTTGCTTCTCCTACCAAACATTGAAAAATGGCAGAGTGCTCACTGTCTACCGGTATAACGGGCACACGGTTTTCAACAGCCTTCTGCATCACAATATCACCTGCTACAACCAGTGTTTCCTTGTTGGCTAGTGCAATTGCCTTTTTATTTTCAATGGCTTTTAAGGTAGGTTTTAAACCGGCAAAACCAACAATGGCCGCCAGCATCATATCGTAGGTATCAAACGCAGCTACTTCTTCCAGCGACTGTTCGCCTGTAAATACTTTTACATCGGTTGAAGCAAGTGCCTGTTTTACTTTTTCGTACTTGCGCTCATCCACAATAACCACCGCATTGGGATTAAACTGGATCGCCTGTTGAACCAGTAACTCATCGTTTGTATGGGCGGTAAGAATTTCAACTTCAAACAAATCCGGGTTAGCCTCAATAACATCGAGCGCCTGTGTTCCGATAGAACCTGTTGAACCAAAAATGGCAATGCGTTTCTTTTGTTGTTGCATATAGTCGTCTGAAGATGCCGTGTTGTTTACAGTTGTGTACTACTGTACAAAACCATTACAATTGTGCACCGTACTTCGTTCGTTGAAAATTAGTTTTCCGTCCACTTCATCAGTTCGTCGGCAATTTTGCGATCGTTGCTGAGGCGTGGCACTTTATTTTGTCCGCCCAATTTACCAATACTTTTCATGTAATCGATAAACCCGTTCTTTTTCACCGGGGTGATTTTAAGCGGCTGTAAAATATTACCTGTAATCAAATCATCATAATAAATATTGCGTTCCCGCATATTCTCGTTCAGCCTATTTGCAAAACCGGCAAGATCGGCAGGCTTGTGTTCAAATTCAATAAACCACTCGTGGTAGCTTTTGCCCTCGCCCTGCTGAATCATAGGAGCAACCGTAAACTCGGTAATATGAATATGTTCTTCTTTAGCTGTTTGTAATAAGCTTTGTTCAACTTCCTCGCCAATTACATGCTCGCCAAAAGCAGAAATATAATGCTTAATACGGCCGGTAACTACCAACCTGTAAGGATCTGTAGAAACAAATTTTACCGTATCGCCAATATTGTACGCCCATAAGCCTGCATTACTATTAATAATAAGTGCATAGTTTTCGCCCACTTTTACATCTTTGAGCGAAAGGCGGGTTGGGTTTTCGTTGTGGATTTCTGCAGCCGGTACAAATTCAAAAAAGATCCCGTCGTTGGTATTTAATAATAAGCCGTCTGCTACCTGCGAATCCTGGAAGGCGAAAAAGCCTTCACTTGCAGGGAAGACCTCGATGGTATCTACTTTTCGGCCAATACTTTCGAATATTTTGGCTTTGTAGGGTTCAAAATTCACCCCACCCTGGATCATTACGTTAAAATTAGGGAAGATGTCGCCCACCTTTTTGCCGGTTCGCTTCATCAATTCATCAAAATACATCTGCATCCATGGCGGAATACCGCTGATGAGGGTCATATTCTGGTTGATAGTTTCATCTACAATTTTACCCAGCTTGGTTTCCCAATCTTCAATACAATTGGTTTCGTAAGAAGGTAACTGATTGGTGCGGAGATATTTCGGAATGAGGTGGTTCGAAATACCACTAAGCCTGCCTGTTGGAATGCCGCCCACTCTCTCCAGCTCAGGTGAACCCGATAAAAAGATGAGCTTACCATCGAAAAAGCGGGTATTTCCGGTTTCGGCAGCATAACAAAGAGCAGCGTTACGGGCGGTACCGAAATGATTGCCAACAGATTCTTTTGTTATGGGGATATATTTAACGCCGCTGGTTGTACCCGAAGTTTTGGCAAAATACATGGGCACGCCTTTCCAAAGTATATTGTGCTTACCCTCAACGATTTTATCGATCCATGGACGGATTTGCTCGTAATCCCTGATGGGCGCCGCTTGCTTAAACTCCTCATAATTATTTACTTGACCGAAATTGTGTTCCTTGCCGTATTCGGTTATTCGCCCGGTTTTAAGCAACTGTTTCAGGATCTGTTCCTGGTCAGACAAAGCGGTAAGTTTACTTTTTTGGATCGATTTATAGATATAACCCGCAAAAGGTTTTGCAAGCACTGATTTAATTTTCATTCCGAAACCCGGTTTTGAGGCCACAAATTTAACTTTACAAGCCCAAAGCGTCCCGTTAAAATGGGCAAATTTTTTAAGTAGAAACTTGTTTTCAAACCAATTTAATCCCTACCTTTGCAGCCCTAATATTGGAAAGTTATGTTTGCAGTCGTTAAAATCGCCGGTCAGCAGTTCAAAGTTTCAGAAGGTCAGAGCCTCTACGTTCCTCATATTGAAGGTAACGCTGGCGACCAAGTTGAGTTTTCTGATGTATTATTTGTTGATACGGATGGAAAAATCAGTGCAGGTGCTGATGCTAAAGTAAAAGTGAAAGCTGAAATTGTTGCTGAAAAGAAAGGCAAAACAGTGATTGCTTTCAAAATGAAACGTCGTAAAGGTTTCCGCAAAAAGAGAGGACACCGTACGTTGTACACTCAAATTAAGGTAACCGGTATCGCTTAATCTGAATTATTTCATTCGGATTTAAAATTTTTAAAAATAAAATTCTAATACAATGGCTCATAAAAAAGGTGAAGGTAGTGTAAAGAACGGCCGTGATTCACAAAGTAAGCGCCTTGGTGTAAAAATCTATGGTGGCCAGCCTGCAGCTGCCGGTAATATCATTATTCGTCAGCGTGGCACATCATATCATCCTGGTAAAAATGTAGGAGTTGGTAGAGACTTTACCATCTTCGCATTAGCCGATGGCGTTGTTGAATTCAAAAAAGGAAAGAATAACAAGACTTTCGTTTCTGTTGCCCCCGTTGAAGCAGGTGCTTAAAAAAATTTTTTTAAAATAAAAATTTTTTTATTTTTACCCTGTTAAGTTTTTTTTACTAATCATTAAATTCTAAAAAAATGGCAACAAAAAAGAAAGCTGCTAAAAAAGCCGCTCCTAAAAAAGCTGCAAAGAAAGCTGCTCCTAAAAAAGCTGCAAAGAAAGCTGCTCCTAAAAAAGCTGCAAAGAAAGCTGCTCCTAAAAAAGCTGCAAAGAAAGCTGCTCCTAAAAAAGCTGCGAAAAAGAAATAAGATTCTAACGAATCAAAAAAGAAACCTCCTGCAAGCAGGAGGTTTTTATTTTATGTACGTTTCTATTCTTATTTTTTGAGATTAAAGAGACTGTCTGCAAATTCATGCTTATCAAATACCAGCAGGTCTTCTACCCGCTCTCCCACTCCAATAAACTTTACCGGTATTTTAAATTGGTGTGCAATAGCTAATACAACACCACCCTTTGCAGTACCATCTAGCTTTGTAATTACAAGCCCTGTTACGTCGGTTGCAGCGGTAAAATGCTTGGCTTGTTCTATTGCATTTTGTCCTGTTGAACCATCTAATACCAGTAATACATCATGCGGTGCGTCAGGAATCACTTTTTGTATAACACGTTTGATCTTGCTCAACTCTTCCATCAAATGTGTTTTGGTATGCAAACGTCCTGCGGTATCAATAATCAACACATCAATATCTTTTGCAACAGCACTGTTTACCGCATCAAACGCAACAGAAGCAGGATCGCTACCCATCTCACGTTTTACGATAGGAACTCCTGCCCGATCGCTCCAGATTGTTAACTGGTCTACCGCAGCGGCACGAAAAGTGTCTGCTGCACCCAACATTACTTTCTTTCCTGCCTGGGTAAAGTGATGAGCGAGTTTACCAATCGTTGTTGTTTTACCAACACCGTTCACCCCCACTACCATTAGTACAAAAGGCTTCTTACCTGCAGGTAAATCAAAGTTGGAGTAAGTAGTATCAGCGGGAGCATCAACAAGAATATTCTCAATTTCATTTTGCAGAATACCGTTGAGCTCCGAAGTATTAATGTACTTATCTCTTGCAACACGTGCTTCAATACGTTCAATAATCGCTACGGTCGTTTCAATACCAACATCTGCACTCACCAAGGCTTCTTCCAGGTTGTCGAGTACCTCTGCATCAACTGTGCTTTTGCCGGCAACAGCTCTTGCAATCTTTCCCAGAAAACCTTCCTTGGTTTTCTCCAATCCCTGATCCAGACTTTCCTTTTCTTTTTTACCGAATAGTTTTCCAAAAAATCCCATCGTTCTGTTTTTACAATATTACTACGAAATAGGTTTAGCATATAAAAACAACAAAGCCGCTCCATGTTGGTGAACTTGGAACAGCTTTGAATATACTGATCAGGTATAAGTTATTTTTGAGCCAGGTAATCTTTCACCTTGTCCTTGTGCACAATTTGCTCCTTAAAGGTATATGCACCAGATTTAGGACTGCGAACGGCCCTGATTACTTTTGTCCAGTTTTTTGATTCTGCCGCTGCTTTGGCGTCTTTAATCTTTGCGTTCTTTGAAGCTGCTTTTGCCATGACTTCTTAATTTTTAATCCCAGAGGGATCCGTTTGAATAATTCAAATGTGCATCACGCACATTATTATTTGATTTCTTTGTGCGTAGTTACCTTCTTAAGGATAGGGTTGAACTTTTTCAACTCCAAACGCTCCGGTGTATTCTTTTTATTCTTGGTAGTGATATAGCGGCTTGTACCGGGTTGACCCGATGTTTTGTGCTCTGTACACTCCAGAATAACCTGTACACGATTACCTTTCTTTGCCATTTTAGCTCAGTTTAAATATGCTTATTAAATATGTTCTCCTTTCGCTCTGAGATCTTTCACAACGCTGTACAAACCTCTTTTGTTGATTGTACGGATCGCTTCTGTAGAAACTTTAAGCGTTACCCATTTATCTTCTTCAGCCAGGAAGAAACGCTTCGTTTGCAGGTTGGGCAAAAAACGACGCTTCGTCTTAATGTTCGAGTGCGATACTTTGTGACCACCAACCGGCACTTTTCCTGTAAGCTGACAAACTCTAGCCATGATACAAATTTTTAGGACGGCAAAGGTAAGAGTTTCCAACTTAAATCTTTCACTTTTTTTAAGCGAATTTTAAAAATCCTCGTGGCTAATCTCTTTTTACCCAAGAATCGTGGAAAACTCTCCTCTTTTGCTGTTTTGGGCGCAAAGAAACGATGTATTTTTAAGAAAAAAGCATGCTTTTACCCATTGCAGACGATAACTCCGACAGAAAAATAACGCCCTATATTAATTATCTGTTGATCGTTGCCAACGTATTCGTGTTCCTGTTTTTTCAGCAACTGGGATCTAACGAATTGTTTACCTATGCCTGGAGTACTGTGCCTGCTGAAATACTTACAGGGGTTGACCAGGTTAGACCTGCAATGCTGCTGCAAATACCCGAAACCGGACAACAATTTTTGCGTCCGGCTTTGTACGAAACACCCGGCTCTGTGTACCTTACCCTGTTTACATCGATGTTTATGCACGGCAGCTTTGCGCATCTGGCCGGCAATATGCTCTACCTCTGGATCTTTGGCGATAATATTGAAAACAAACTTGGTCACCTGCGTTACCTGCTGTTTTATCTCATAACCGGATTACTGGCCGCACTGAGTCATGTATTTTCAACCTACTTCCTTGCACAAGATCCGTTTATCCCGAGCCTTGGTGCCTCCGGTGCCATTTCAGGGGTACTGGGCGCTTACCTTATTCTTTTCCCACATCGGAAAGTACACGCCATTTTTGTTTGGTTTATTGTAACTATACCGGCATTACTTGCACTCGGCGTATGGATTGCCTTTCAGATAATCAGTGGCATTGGTCTGCTTTCGAGCCAAAGTGATGGCGTGGCTTATGCTGCACATATTGGTGGGTTTGTTGCAGGTATTCTGCTGATAAAGATTTTCGTACCAAAAGAAGCGAAGGACTTTGCAAACCCAAGGCAACCTTTTATTCAACGCTACCATGGTAGAAGATGATGGATTGACCCGTATTTTTGCGGAATTAAAGAACAGCTTATTACTATTATGGCAGATAAAATTGTTAAGACAGCGTTTACCGGGGGCATGCGTTTTGTATCGAAATTCGATGACGGACATGAGTTAATAATAGACACTGCGGAAAATGATGGCGGTACCAACAGCGGCCCTCGTCCGAAACAGCTGATGCTTTCTGCCCTGGCGGGCTGCACCGGTATTGATGTTGTTTCCTTACTCAATAAAATGCGTGTTGAATTCAGCAATTTCTCTATCGACACAGAAGCAACGCTTTCAGCCGATCACCCGAAAATTTATACCGATGTAAAAGTGATTTACCGCATTACCGTAAAGCCCGAAGACCGGGAAAAAGTTGAAAAAGCGGTGACCCTTTCAAAAGAAAAATACTGCGGCGTTAGCGCTATGTTTGGCAAGTTTGCCAACATGAGCTTCGAAATTATTTACAGCTAAAAAAACCTGAACAACTAATCGTTTACTGAACAGGCTGCTTCCTTATTTTTGCCGCCATGGCAAAAGCAGGATCAGAAACCCCGTTAATGCAACAGCACGGAGCAATTAAAGCGAAATATCCCGATGCTGTTTTACTGTTTCGTGTTGGCGATTTTTATGAAACATTTGGTGGCGATGCAATCATTGCATCACAAGTGCTGGGTATTACGTTAACCAAACGCAACAACGGATCTGCAGCCAGTAATGAACTCGCAGGCTTCCCCCATCATGCGCTGGATACTTATTTACACAAACTAGTAAAAGCCGGTCATCGGGTTGCCATCTGCGATCAATTAGAAGATCCGAAACAGGCGAAAGGAATTGTAAAGCGTGGTGTTACGGAATTACTCTCGCCGGGCACTGCTACCAACGATAAACTACTGGAACACGACAGCAATAATTTTCTTGCTGCTGTTCATGAAGAAAACGATCACTACGGTTTAGCGTTTACCGACATCAGCACCGGCGAATTTTTTATAGCTGAAGGAAATAAAGAATACGCTGATAAATTATTACAAAGCTTACGACCTGCTGAAGTTGTTTTTCAACGCAACAAACAAAAACAGTTTAAAGAAAACTTCGGTACCAAGTTTTATACCTACCATTTAGAAGAATGGATTTTTTCTGAAGCTTATGCAACAGAATTGTTGCTGAAACATTTTCAAACACACTCGCTCAAAGGTTTTGGTGTGGAAGAATTAAAGCTGGGCACCATTGCTGCAGGGGCTGTACTGCATTACCTGCGTGATACCGAGCATCCCAACCTCAACCATATTACATCGCTGCAACGTTTAGACGAACGTGATTATTTATGGATGGACCGTTTTACCATTCGTAATCTTGAGTTGTTGGGTAGCGGTGCGGATGGTGGTCATACGCTGTTGAAGATACTCGACAACACGGTTTCGCCTATGGGTGCACGTTTGATGCGCCGCTGGATGGTACTGCCGTTGAAAGATATGGAACGCATCAATGAGCGGTTAGAAGCAGTTCAGTCGCTTATTCTTGAAACCGATTTGCGTAAGCAACTGCAAACACTCATCAAACAAAGTGGTGATGTGGAACGCCTTGTTGCAAAACTGCCATTGAAAAAAATCAATCCACGTGAAATTTTACATTTGGCAAAAGGGCTTGGCTTTGCAGGACAAATTAAAGAGCTGAGCAAAACTTCATCGAACACGTATTTAAAACGTTTAAGCGATACAATTAATCCCTGTCACTACATTGCCGAAAGGATTTTGAATGAGATTGTAGACAATCCACCGGTAATGATCAGCAAAGGCGATGTTATTAAAGAAGGGGTACACGCCGAACTGGACGAACTGCGCCGTATTGCTCACCACAGCAAAGAATTCTTGTTAGAAATACAACAACGTGAAAGCGAAGCAACAGGTATCCCCTCTTTGAAAATTGCTTTCAATAATGTGTTTGGTTATTATTTAGAAGTAACCAATACACATAAAAATAAAGTACCTGCCGAATGGACTAGGAAACAAACACTAGCCAATGCCGAGCGCTATATTACCCCCGAGCTAAAAGTGTATGAAGAAAAAATTACAGGTGCAGAAGAAAAAATTCTGAAAATAGAATCAGAGCTTTTTGAAAAACTGCTGCTGGAATTACAGGAGTACATCGGCCCTATTCAAATCAATGGACAGGTTATGGCAATACTGGATTGCCTTAGTTGTTTTGCAGAAAACGCAATCCAGTACAAATATGTTCGTCCGCTTATACAGGATGAAGTTGCATTGGATATAAAAGATGCACGCCACCCTGTTATTGAACGGCATTTACCCGCAGGTGAAAGTTATATTGCCAATGATATTGTGCTGGATAAAGATCAGCAGCAAATCATTATCCTTACAGGACCCAATATGAGTGGCAAGAGTGCATTGCTGCGTCAAACAGGTTTAATTGTATTGATGGCACATATGGGAAGTTTTGTTCCTGCAACAGCTGCAACCATACCGCTTACTGATAAAATTTTTACCCGTGTTGGCGCCAGCGATAATTTGAGCGGAGGTGAAAGTACATTCATGGTAGAAATGAATGAAACGGCCAGCATCATCAACAACCTTTCGGCACGCAGTTTAATATTATTGGATGAGATCGGCCGTGGCACATCAACCTATGATGGTATTTCCATTGCCTGGAGCATTGCCGAATTTTTACATCAATCGCCCCAGCAGCCCAAGACACTGTTTGCTACGCACTACCATGAGCTGAATGAACTGGAAGAAAAATTTCCACGTATTAAAAACTACCATATCACCAATAAAGAAGTTGGTAATAAAGTCATCTTCTTACGTAAACTGGCTCCCGGCGGCAGTACCCACAGCTTTGGTATACATGTAGCAAAAATGGCCGGTATGCCTGTAATACTTATTCAGCGTGCCAACGAAATTTTAAAACAGCTCGAAGACCAGCGTGGCGGCAGCGATATTAAAGAACAACTAAAGCAAATGCCCGTACAAAAAATGCAGCTGAATATTTTTGATGTGCATTCGCAAACATTTGAAGATATACGACACATGTTGAGCGGTATTGATATTAACCGCCTTACTCCTGTTGAGGCATTACTGAAGCTGCAGGAGATTAAGCAGAAATTACAATAAACCTCAAAAACATCATATTCTGTTCTACATAGTTACATATACCGGTTTTATACCTTTATGCAACCATGTATTTAAAATACAAACAACGAAATTTTAAAACCTGGTTACAGGAAATAGGAGCGCTAACCAATTGCAAGGTTGCTAATAATATCCTTGTGTTTCCTGAAACTATCGGCAAAGGCTATTGTTATGCCGATAGTATTGACCGGACATTTTCGTTTGGCATTTTAAATGCAACATTAAATAGCGATTGTACGCTTCACCGAATAAGTAATAACCAAAGCGGTTTACTCATCTTCTTTAACCAAACGCAGGTTACTGATTTTATACATATCAAAAACAAAAAAGATTCTTTCAGTAACGAATCGACTATTCAAAAGAACAATATCTTTTTATCGCCGACCAACACCGAGTTACAGGTGCATTACGCTGCCGGTTCGGTTATTAAACGCCTGGGCATTTATCTTACACCACAATGGATTGCTGTGCATCTTGACGATGAAGCAAAAAAGAAAATTACCCAGCTTACCAAACAAGGTGTGCAGTTGGTTGATAAAATGATCATTGATGAAGAGATCAACACATCACTACAAACAATTTTTGCTTCCGATCTAACAAGCCAGAAGCAACGCTTTCAGATAAAAAGTAAAATTCTGTCCTTGCTCGATTACTTTTTTAAAGCATACCTCAACGAACAACCCGCAATTAACACCGAAACAATTATTCCGGAAGAAGACTTAACAAAACTGAAGGCTATTGAGGAATTACTGAAAGAAGATCTCGATCGCTTTCCATCCATCAACAAGCTTTCTGTTATTGCCCAGATGTGCGGCACGAAATTGAAACAACGATTTAAACAGGTGTACGGCTACCCCTTGTACGAATACTACAACAAAAACCGTCTCGAAAAAGCAAAACGCTATCTCACTACCGGCATTTCGCCTAAAGAAGCGGGCTTACGCATTGGCTTCAGCGATGTTTCGAATTTTACAAAGGCGTTTAAAAAAGAATATGGCGTAACACCGGGGCATCTCCACGAGCAGACTTTGCAGAAACAATAATTTTCAAATAAAAAATCCCCGCACATTCAATGCAGGGATTTCATTTTCCTTGGGGAGGCTGAAGGGTCTCGAACCCTCGACCCTCAGAACCACAATCTGATGCTCTAACCAACTGAGCTACAGCCTCCGTGTTTAAGGGACTGCAAAAGTAATGGAATTCATTTTTCTAAGCAAATCAAGAATGCATATTTAAAAAATAAACGTTCTTTGCAGCCACGTTATGAATTACTGGCTTATTCTTATTCCGATCATTTCTGCTTTTATTGGATGGGTAACCAACTGGGTTGCTATTAAAATGTTGTTCCATCCCCGCAACCCTGTAAACATACTCGGCATGAAAGTGCAGGGTATTTTTCCTAAACGGCAACAGCAATTTGCCGAAAAGCTTGGTAAACTCGTAAGCCGGGAGTTGCTTTCCTTTGATGAAATTGAGGCAAAAATTACCAACCCCGATAACCTCAAGAAAGTAATGCCCACGGTAGAAGCCCATATCGATCATTTTTTACGGGTAAAGCTGGGCGAGACCATGCCCATGATCAGCATGTTTATTGGCGATAAAACCATTGAAAAACTGAAAGCCGTTTTTATGGATGAGCTGGAAATTCTGTTTCCGAAATTCATGAAAGATTACAGTGTTACTTTAAAGCAACAGCTTGACCTCGAAGCTATTGTAACCGAAAAAGTAAAAGCCTTCTCAAGCGATAAGCTGGAAGAAATTCTTTACCAGGTAATGGCCAAAGAGTTCCGTTTTGTAGAAATTATTGGTGCAGTGCTGGGCTTTCTCATCGGTATTTTCCAGGTGGTGCTAACCCTTCTTACGCAATAGCTTCCACTCATCACTTTCAAAACTACCCGCCAAACCATTTACCGTCTAAATCGGTTAATGTCACATTCATACTAATTGAATGTGAACGGTATTTATTTACGCAGAAATTTGCGCCTCAATTTTAAAAAGAAGTACATGCGATTAATTATCAGCCTTTTGGTTTTGCTTGTTAACCTTGAACTGGTTGCCCAAATACCGGGCGGTGGCCGTCCGAATGCTGGCGGTGCCCAAATGAATATGGGACGTTTTTATGGAAAAATTGTTGATTCGAAAACCAACAAACCAATCGATGGTGCTTCTGTTCAGCTGTATCAAAACAGAATGGACTCAGCTACCAAAACAAGAAAAGACGTATTGGTTACCGGTCAGCTAACACAGGCAAATGGCGATTTCAGCCTCGAAAGCTTAAGCATCATGGGTCAGTACCGCTTACTCGTTACAGCCATTGGTTTTAAAACAATTGAACAAAAAGTAGGCTTCAACATCCGCCCCGGCGGAGCAATGGAAGATATGTTGAACCAGGTTGATAAGGACTTAGGAAATATTAAACTGGAAGCCGATGTAAAAGAATTGGGCGAAGTTGTGGTTACCGGTGAAAAACCAACCCTGCAACTGGGCATCGATCGTAAAATATTTAATGTTGAAAAAAATATCGTTTCGCAGGGCGGAACCGGAGTTGATGTAATGCGTAACGTACCTACCGTTAATGTGGATATTGATGGTAACATTACTTTGCGTAACAGCGCTCCGCAGATATTTGTAGATGGTCGCCCTACTGTATTAACCCTGGATCAGATTCCTGCAGATGCGATTCAAAGCATTGAGTTAATTACAAACCCATCTGCTAAGTACGATGCAAGTGGCGGTCAGTCGGCCATCATCAACATTGTATTAAAGAAGAACAAACGTGTAGGTTACAGTGGCAGCGTTCGTGCAGGTGTAGATATGCGTGGCCGATTAAATGGTGGTGCAGATATTAACATCCGTCAGGGCAAGGTGAACTTCTTTGCCAACATTGGTTTAAACCAACGCAGAGGCATTGGCTTTGGCGAAACAGATCGTAAAAATCTTGGCGATAACGTGTTCAATACAATCTTTACACGTAACCGCAACATCAGCGAAGGCATGTTCAACTTCGGTCGTGCAGGTTTCGATTTCCTTATCGACAACCGCAACACCCTTACCATCTCCGGTAACTTTGGTGGTGGAAATTTTGATCTGTTCAACCAGGATTATATCCGTTACGATTCATCTTACTCAACACCAAAAAGCATTTACAGCTACCGTGAAACGGATGGTATGAACCAATTCCGTAACGGTGGTGGTACACTCAGTTTTAAACATCTGTTTCCCCGAGCAGGAAAAGAGTTTACAGTAGATATCAACTATAACAAGAGCCGCAGCGATAACGATCAGCAAATCACCGATTCAAAGTGGTTTGATCCGTTATGGACAAACCTTTACCAAAGAAGCACACAGGGTATTGATGCAGGTGGTAACAACTCGCTTATTGTTGCACAGGCCGACTATGCAGATCCGATTACTGAAAACATCAAGTTCGAAGGCGGTGTGCGTACACAAATCCGTTATTTTGAAAGTTTCCAGCGCAACTCTTTTAACGGAACTGTAAATAACGCATTGAGCAACCAGTTTAAGTATGTTGATTATGTACATGCCGCATACGGAACGTACTCGCAAAAAATTAAAAAGGCAAACCTGAATTACCAGGTAGGTTTGCGTATTGAAAGCTCGAAGTATGACGGCGAACAGGTTGGTAAAACAGAACGTTTTCAAAACCAGTTTCCGTTGGCACTTTTTCCAAGTGTGTTTTTATCAAAAACAGTTAAGAACAAACAGGACCTGCAGTTGAACTACAGTCGCAGAATTAATCGTCCGAGTTTCTTCCAGTTGCTGCCCAATACCGATTACAGCGACATCTTTAACTATCAAACAGGTAACCCTAATCTGAAACCGGAATTCACCAACTCGTTGGAATTGACGTATCAGAAAACATACGGTTCTAAAAACAATACTTTTCTTGCAACAATATTTGGTAAGCAAACGAACAATCTTATCTCACGCTACCAAAATAAAGAGCAGTTAGGTAATTCAACCGACAGTGTAATCATCAGTACCTGGGTGAATGCAAACAAAAGTTACGCTGCAGGTTTGGAATTAGTGTTCCGTAACACCGTAGCAAAGTGGTGGGAAATTAACTACAACGTAAACGTTTACTATTCGAAGATTGACGGCAGTTCTATTTTGCCCGAATTAAAGAACGAACGTACCAGCTATACGGTGAAGCTGAACAACTCTTTCCGTTTAGGAAAAGGCTGGACTATGCAGTTAAGTGGTGATTATAACTCCCGTTCAATTTTACCTGTATCATCTGGTGGCGGTGGCCGTGGTGGTCGTGGTGGTGGTATGGGCTTCGGCGGTGGCGGCTTTGGTGGCGGAAGCATTGCAACCACACAAGGTTATATTGATGACAACTACTATGTTGACATGGGTGTACGTAAAGAATTTAAGATCAAAAACAACACTGCTTCCCTTTCTTTAAACTGGAGCGATATTTTCAGTACACGTCGTAACAACCAGTTTTCGCAATCGCAGTTCTTTGAGCAATACAGCTGGAGAAGAAGAGATCCTGCTTTTGTTCGTTTAAACTTCAACTACCGATTTGGTAAGTTCGATGCATCGTTATTTAAACGTAAGAGCAACAGATCTGAAGGTGGTGGCGGAGAAGAAATGCAGATGCAATAATAACTTCGTATCAGTTATAACATAAAAGCAAAGGCCTCCATTTTGGAGGCCTTTGCTTTTATAAGTCGTTCTTAGTTGTTGTTATTGCTTCATTATTTTTTCCGTATATGTTCTCCCATTACTGTTCCATTGCAGTAAATAATGCGCAGCCGGTAAGTTTGGAAGCTTCGTTAATTGTATGCTGTTTGTACCTTGTACAACTGTATGAACAGTTTGATAAACCACTCTGCCGTATTGATCTAACAACCGGATATCTGCTACACCGCTTTCTTCAACTGTTGCGTTTATCTGAATCGTTGATGTAAATGGATTGGGTGATACAATTATTTTCTGTACCGGATTTTGTTGCAGCTTTACAATAGAACTGTAGCCAATGCTTCCGTCAGTATCAACCATTTTTAAACGATAGAAATAAACAGTACCTGTAAGAGCTGCATCAGTAAAGTTGTATCGCTTTTCAATAGTTGAATTACCCGATGCCTGTACCTGGCCCACCGCAATAAAGCTGCGGCCATCATTACTACGTTCAACTACATAATAAGCCGCATTTATTTCGGTTGATGTACGCCATTGCAACTGCGATTGACGGTTTGCCAAGGTTCCGGAAAACGATAATAAATGAACAGGCAATGATGCTCCCAGCACAGTTACCGTTGCAGAAGAACTGGTAACACAAGCTGTGCCGGATAATTTATCGGCAGATATATTAATTGTATAAACACCCGCATTGGTAAATGATGCTGTTGTAAATGTTTGCGATCCGTCGTTACCAAATTTCGAAGTTGCATAGTTCTCTTCTGTTGTTGCATCTGCTACTATATATAAAGCACCCGATTGCGTATTGGAAACAGTATACGTTACTGTTTGACCCACGGAAATGGTAGAACTGGTTGGGCTTATTGATGGCGTTGAAGGCGCCGAACAACCTACCGTAGTAGTAGAAGCGCAAGCCCTGTTAAGTGTACCACCACTTGCCTGTGCTCCCGTAGTTAACACCCCACCTGCATACAATGGCGTAGCTGTGTTAACTGTAATTGTCCAGCTACTTTGACTTGTTAATGCAACAGAACCAATTAATCCGCCATCCTGGTATAAATAAACTGTTCCTGTAAACGGTCCGGTTATAGTACCTGAAACGGTCGTATTACCCTCAACATACGATCCTGTAATTGTTGGACAAACCGTTGTGGCAGCCCTGGCCGTAGCAGTTGAAGAATTAGCACTCACACTACAGGTTCCGTTTTGTGCAGTAGCATAATAACCCGTTGCATTGACCAAAGCACTAACTGTTACCGACCATGTACCATTTGCCTGTACAGTTGACGAGCCTTGTAATACGTTAGAAGCATTATAAACCCGTATAGTTGTACCTGCAGGTTCAGATGATGTGCCTGTAACAGTTGTAGCACCAGCAGTTAAGTTACCTTGCGCATCGGTTGTAATAACAGGAACAGAAGTAAAACAGTTAACCGTAATTGATGTTGGAGATAAACTTACACACTGTCCTGCAGACTGTGCATTAACAGTAACAACATCTCCTACTTGTAACACGGGATTACTGAAACTGAATGTGCCGCCAACAGATGCAGTAGTCGTTGCTGCAATAAATCCATTAATTAATAACCGCACGGTAGAGCTTGCCGTTGCGGTTCCGCTAATTGTAGCAGAACTCGGGTACAATGCGGTTTGGGTTATAACGGGCGTTGCTGTTTGCGTAAGCCCCATACAATAAAAATAGGGAGCGGATTCGCATTTGCCGGATTCGGTTACAGTAAATACAAAGCTTGTATTTGTAAGATCAGGAGAGCCTCCTGAGCAGGCATTGTTCTGGCCCCCGTTATTAGCACCATTATATTCCCATATTGTACCTGTTGGACTATTAGTATCTAAATAAGTAACAAAATAGCCCGATGGCGATGTTAAAGAATTATCCGTTGCAAATAATGTTAGATTGCCACCTGCAGCGATCGAATAAATTTTAATTCTTGCATTTGCAGGCTTGGTTCCCTGTATACCTCGTACAGTTGCACAAGTAACCCCAATACCACTGACAGAAGAAATATTTGAAGGCGAACAAGAAGTCACAGTCACACTGTTACTCACCAAACACATACTTTCACCACTTGCCTGCGCTTTTGCTGTAATAATATCTCCTGTTGCCACAGATGCAATCGTATAGGTCCATGTTGCACCTGAAGTGGCCGTAGTTGTGCCAGCCAATGTTCCGTTTTTATACACAGAAATTGTTGCAGTAGACGGTTTGGTCGCATCCAGCCTTGTCCACGTTCCTGTAATGTTTATGTTTGATCCGGAAGCGATGCCACTGTTTACGGTTGGTGCTGCAGTACATACGGCAGACGGTCCGGAGCCTCCACTGGTTACATCATTAAGTGTAAAACTGGGAGAGTTTTCGCCAAAATACTCCCATGCATCAGTCGTATTGCTGAACTGAGTATCATCAATACCATAAATATCAGAACGGGTTCCCTGAAATGCAGAACCGGGATTAGTATTGGTAGAAATTACAATACGTATAGGTGTTGATGCAGAAATACCCAATGCTGAAATAGGAACAAAAAAATCGTAGAAATAATCTGCATCACCCGACTCACGGCTAAGCGCAACGGAAATAAGTTGATTCGTAGTGAGCAAATAAGTTGTGCTTGCAGTTGGATTAACAATACCATCTACATTATAAATTGCAACTCTCCCACTGGAACCCGTTTCCAAAGCTACTTCTAACTCAAAACCGGGATTTCCATTGCCACTGTTTGTTGGCGCAACATAATTTGGATCGGCTGCTGCACCTGTGGCACCTAATTTATTATCGGTATCAATTAAAATATTATATGCTTTGGCTCCACTTACAATACCGCCGATACGTAAACGAAACAACAGGTTTGTTCCATCATTGAAAATGTAGCAACCACTATTGTCTACCGTTTTTACAATATCCGAGTACCCTCCTGTTGGTCCTGTTGCCAGATCACCAGTTGGCTCTACCATTATCGGCTTAATAATTTTGTACAAAATCTCACTCTGCGTAATATCATTTGTAGTAAAACCTGCCGTGGTTGCGGACGTGTAAAAATCCTGGTTTGGGTTTAATACTGCAGGCCCTTTGCCTCCTGCCGGACGAACGACTAAGCCGGGTGTTTGCGCAAATGTGCAAACAGAACTGAAAATTGATAAGAAAAAAAGAAAGCCCGACAGGCGTTTTAATTTAATAGTACTCATAACTGTGTTTTACCTTGGATTTGGGATAAGTAAAAATAAATGGTCTTTCTTAGGCAGTTTGTAGTAGATCATATTATATTCTTTACCTACACTTATCGGTCATTGCTAAATAAATTGCTTAGCATTTAGAGGATTTATGTTATTTACTCGTTTTAAGAAAAAAAGAGTTGCGTTATGACAACAACCAAGCTGAAAATAATCATTACCGGAGCCACCGGCATGGTGGGCGAAGGTGTATTGCACGAATGCCTGAAGCACCCTGCCGTAGCCGAAGTAGTACTCCTCAGCCGTAAAAGCTATGGGCTTTCACATCCGAAACTGACGGAAATCATCCATTCCGATTTTCAAAACATTACCCCCATTGCCGAACAGCTAAAAGATTACGATGCCTGTTTCTTTTGTGCAGGTGTTTCATCGGTTGGAAAAAAGGAAGAGGAATTTTATCATCTTACCTATACACTTACCATGCATGTTGCTGAAATACTTGCAAGGCAAAATCCGAACATGACTTTTTGTTATGTTTCAGGTGCAGGAACCGACAGCAGTGAAAAAGGACGTATGATGTGGGCACGTGTAAAAGGCAAAACAGAAAACGATTTAACCAAACTGCCCTTTGCACAGGTATACAATTTCCGGCCGGGCTTTATTATTGCCGGCAAAGGCATGAAGAATACTCTGCCCTACTACAAGTATTTTGCATGGATGGTGCCGGTTATAAAAACCATTGCCCCCAATATGATTGTACGATTGAGCGATATTGGCCTCGCAATGATCAACGCTGTTACAAAAGGTTACAAAAAACAAATACTGGAAGTGAAAGATATTAAGGAACTTGCTGCACAATAAATGCATGTAATGAAAAAGCTTTCTCTTCTTTTACTCTTTGTTGTAACTACTTCGTTCCTGTTTGCGCAGAACAGTTTACAGGTAATGACGTTTAACATCCGTTTAAATACGCCTTACGACAGTTTAAATGCATGGCCCCACCGCAAAGACAAAGTTGCTTCGCAAATCCTTTTTCATAAAGTTGATTTGCTGGGTGTACAGGAAGCTTTACACGATCAGATGATGGATCTGCAGCAACGTTTACCAAACTACAAGTATGTAGGCGGTGGCAGAGATGATGGCAAAACCAAGGGTGAATACTCCGCTATTTTTTACGATACAACCAAACTGCAATTACTCAGTAACGATATGTTCTGGTTAAGTGAAACAACAACAGTTGCAGGTAGCAAAGGATGGGACGCTGCTATTACACGCATTGTTACCTGGGCGAAGTTTAAAGACAAACGCAGCAAGAAAATTTTCTTTGCCTTTAACACCCACTTCGACCACATGGGTAAAATTGCACGGAGAGAAAGTGCAAAGCTGGTATTACAGAAAGTAAAAGAATTTGCAGGCTCCACTCCTGCAGTTATTACCGGCGATTTTAATGCAGAACCAACCGATGAACCGATACAGGTGATCGTTGATAAAAACAATCCTTTGCATTTAACCGACAGCAAAGAACTTTCGCAAACGCCGCACTACGGACCAACAGGTACCTTTACCGGTTTTCAAAACAAGGAACGCAACGATCAGCCAATTGATTATATTTTTCTGAGAGGCAGCTGGAAGGTGTTAACCCATGCAACGATTTCGCAAACATGGGGCGGTCGTTTTGCAAGTGATCATTTTTCGGTGATTGCCGAATTACAGTTAAACTAATTGTTTCACTTAACGCTTTTACTATGCCATACGTAAATATCAAAATCACCAACGAAGGTGCTACCAAAGAACAAAAAGCTGAACTGATAAAAGGTGTAACCGAACTACTGCAAAGAGTACTGAACAAAAATCCGCAGACAACGGTTGTTGTAATTGACGAAGTGGAAACAGATAACTGGGGTATTGGCGGCGAATCGGTAACCAACCGCAGACTGCAGGGAAAATAAATCCATCACACAAAAAGTACACACATGAAACCATACGTTATTTGCCACATGCTTGGTTCGGTAGACGGACGCATCAAACAGAACATCTGGGGATTTAAAGATCATCACAAATACTTTGAAGAACCGGCTTCGAAAATAAAAGCCGATGCATGGCTGGTAGGCCGTAAAACCATGCAGGAGTTCTGCAGCAAAAAGAAATACAAACTTGAAAAGCCAAAAGAAAAAATTGCCAAAGAAGATTTTATTGCACCGAAAGTTGCAAAACAGTTTGCAGTAGTGATCGATCCTTCGGGCAAATGCTTTTGGGATACCAATATGGTTTCTACCGAACAGGTAATTGAAGTGCTGAGCGCAGATGTAAGCAGCAGCTACCTGGCACATCTGCGCAGCAAAAATGTATCTTACATCTTTGCCGGCAAGAAAGAGCTCGATCTTGCTTTGGCATTGAAAAAACTTAATAAACATTTTGGTATTAAGCGTGTGCGGATTGATGGTGGCGGACATGTAAACGGTTCGTTCCTGAAAGCAGGTTTAATTGACGAATTCAGTTTGGTGCTTGCACCATTAGCCGATGGTACCATTGGTGCGCCAACTGTGTTTGAAGCAGAAGAAGGCTATGGTAAACGCAAAGCCACACACTTTACATTAAAATCGGTGAAGCGTATTTACAAAAACTTTTTGTGGTTACGCTACATCACCGTAAAAGACAAAAAGATTAAACGCTGATTTACTTCTTTACATGTTACAACCACGTATACTTGAACTGCAACCCAAAACACTTGCAGGAAAACAACAACGCATGAGTTTTGTACATAACCAAACAGGATTGTTGTGGCAAAGCTTTATGCAGCAACGTACACAACTTGCTGCGGTCAATGATTTGCTTTATTCGCTGCAAGTGTACAATGCCGATTATTTTACAACATTCAATCCTGCCAATGAATTTACCAAATGGGCATTGGCAGAAGTAATTGATACAACTGCCTTGCCTGAAGGATTTGAACATTTTCACTTACCCGGAGGTTTGTATGCGGTGTTCGATCATAAAGGAAGCGATACCGCAATTTTCCAAGAGATCTTTTCGCAATGGTTGCCACAGTCGGACTATGTAGTAGATGATCGTCCGCATTTTGAAGTACTGGGCGAAAAGTATAAGAACAACAGCGAGGATTCAGAAGAAGGGATCTGGATACCGGTGAAAAAGAAATGAAAAACTTTGTTGGGCTGGCAAACAACAAAGGAATAAAAGGCATAAACTATAATAACATTACATCAGCTTAATTACCCTTACCGGACATGCAGCAATCAACGAACGATTTGCTTCAGCAGTTTCTTCATTCACATCAAGCAACTGCACATCCTTTTTTGTTACAGCATTGAGTAAAGTAGCTTTCCCATCTTTCTTACTCATGCGCCAATACAAAGGCTGCTGCTGGTAACAAATACCACAGCCAATACACTTGTTACGATAGTGAACGATTTTAGGCATGTACTTCCTCCACAATTTTATACAGCTTGTCTGTTGGCAATACAACTGTAGCAACAGGTAATGTTAATTTATCGCCACGATTGGCAACAACGGCTGCTTCACCATTTACAGTAAGCGTATGCAACTGTTCTTTCACAGCACCGTGTCTGCGACCGGTAATTAAAATGGTATCGCCTGCTTTTAACGAACCGCTTTCAATATTGAACTCACCCACTTTTATTTTTGGATAATACTTTCTGCCTTTACCTACATAAATTTTCTTTTCAGTTGCAGCAGAGCCGGGCTTCTTCGTCCACTCACCTGTTGGGTGACCGAGATAATATCCTTCCCAAAAGCCACGGTTGTACACCGTTGCCAGGCGTTGTTCCCATGCTGCGATTTTTTCTTGTGTGTAGGTTCCTGCATCAACTGCATCAATTGCTTCACGGTAACATTGTGTAACAGTTTGCACATACTCTGCACCTTTGCTTCGTCCTTCAATCTTTAATACATCCACACCTGCATCAATCAGTTGATCGATGACACCAATCGTACACAAATCTTTCGGCGACAGAATATATTCGTTGTCGATGAGCAACTCCTCGCCTGTTTCTGCATCAGTTACTTTGTAGGCTCTTCTGCAGGTTTGCACACAGGCACCACGATTTGCAGATGCATTCTGCGCATGCAGACTCAAATAACACTTACCCGACACGGCCATACACAACGCACCATGTACAAACACTTCGATCTTCAACAACTCGCCCGACACACCACGAATATTCTTGCGCTCAATATCACGGGTGATGGCTTTCATCTGTTGCAAAGTAAGTTCACGTGCCAGCACCACCACATCGCTCATGCCTGCAAAAAACTGTACTGCTTCGCTGTTGCTTACATTGGCCTGCGTGGAAACATGCAGCGGAATATTCAACTCTTTGCACAATTGCATCACGGCAAAATCGGCAGCAATCACCGCATCAATGCTGTGTTGTTTTACTTTGTTGAGGATGATACGCAGCAACTGCAGATCATGATCATACATCACCGTGTTGAGTGTGAGATAGGCTTTGATGTTATTGGCATGACAAAGCACTGCCACTTCTTTGATATCTTCAATTGTAAACCCTTCGCTGGAACGGGTACGCATGTTGAGTTGCTCTACGCCAAAATAAATGGCATCGGCGCCGGCATTGATAGCGGCCTGTATACAATCGAATGCTCCTGCAGGAGCCAGCAGTTCTACCTTCTTCTTCATTTGATGAACAGTGTTTGTAAAAGCCGCAAAATTAAAAGCGAGCCGAGAAGGAGAAACTGATTGTGATCAGGTGTTGCGGTGTTGTTTATAATCAAACCGAACTCACTTGTAAAACTTTAGCTACCAATCAAAGAGTTGAGGAATTTGGTTTTATGGGGAGTGGCGCATAATTTAGTGTTGACTGCAAACTTCAAACAGCACTCTACTCTTATGAAATTAATATTGTCGCTTCTTTTTCCGCTAATTATTGCGACTGTTTCTTATGGACAAGTAATTATCTACGACGATTTTAAATCAGTGATTCCTTTTTTGCAAAAGGAAGATTTCAAAGGTGCTTTTGACAAGACAAGCCAACTATTAAGCTCGACACAAAATGACAGTTCTGATTTACGTGGTATTGTTATCTATATGAATATTTTTTCATCAGCAGGCATGGTAACTCTTGACCAAATGTCGCATGCTGACTTTCTGAAAAAAGCAAACAAATATGTCGGACAAAGACTTGTTATGTCTGCGCATCCATATATTGACAGTTCAGCTCATGGTTACAACTCACTGCAATTTTTTACTAAAGACGGACAATTGCAAGGCATGACAATTACCGCTAACAACACCAAGACAAATATTCTTTGCTTTGAGTATTTTAAATATGCAGGCCCAATAAATCCTTCAGAATTTATTGGTAAAAACGTGAGGTGTGGCGGTACGTTGATTTCTGTTGAAGTAAATCCTAACAATTCTAAAATATGGATTTCAAGACTTCATATAGGCAACGCATTTGCAAGAGCCATGTGACAAGGCAAGTCTGCAGCCAACAGGCGGTTTGGCAATATGGCTCGGTTTAGCGCAAGCGTCCCGCTTGTGCCCAAAGCCGTGGTTCGTGCCTCCACGAACTACTCCTTTAGACAGAAACAACAATGCCGAAATAAAATACAAAATAGAAACTTATCAAATGCATTTACTTAGGCGTACGCTCTTTGTAATTTTTATCCTACTTCTTTTGTTAGATTTATTATGGTGGATGCTGGCAATTGGAAGCGGACATACTATTCCCTCTTCGACCATTCGGTTTTTCTGGACTAATGCGATCGTCTTAATTATTTTAATTTTCCTCACTCATAAATACTTAAGAAAAAAAGATGTTAAATGATATTAGTAACGCTCTTTTGCACAGCACAAGCGCAACGCTTGCGCTATGTAATAACAAAAATCAAAGCAGCCCCACTCAATTCCCATTCTGCTTTCCACCCAGCATCGGTACAAACGAAAACTGTTCAAACTCTTCTTCAGTATAAGAACCGTCGGCCTGTTTAGTTAAACGTTTCATGCGTTGAGCATCACCTTCATCAACCGGTATTACCATCTTCGCACCCGTTTTCATTTGTTCAATGAGTTTCGGCGGAACAAACGGTGCAGCAGCCGTGATAATTACTTTATCAAACGGTGCAAACGTGGGCAATCCTTCAAAGCCATCGCCGTAAAAGAATTTAATGTTGAGGTATTTTTTTAAGAAAGGAAACGAAGCTTTATTAAAGTCAAAAAGTTTTTTCTGCCGTTCAATCGTATACACCTGTGCCTGCATTTCGGCCAGCACGCAAGCCTGGTAGGCACTACCGGTACCAATTTCCAATACTTTATCGTATGGCTTTATTTCAAGCAGCTGACTTTGGTACGCTACAGTATAGGGTTGCGAAATCGTTTGTCCTTCACCAATGGGGAATGCACGGTCTTCATATGCAATTTCATCAAAAGCCGTATCTAAAAAATAATGGCGGGGAATGTTGTTAATAGCTTCCAGCACACGTTCGTCGGTAATGCCTTTGCTGCGCAACAGCTCAACTAATTTTTTGCGTAATCCTTTGTGGCGGTAAGTATCTTCAAATCGTCTCATAAAGCGGGTGCAAAATAAGAAAGCTGTCGCTTTCATTTTTCTTTTTCTTTTTGCTTGTCCAAAAAGAAACAAAAAAGACCCCGATTTCGATTGACGACACGAAATCGGATTTCGCCTTGATTTAGCTGTTATGCTACTGAAGTGAAGAGCAAACTTGCGTACATCAACACACTTTCAACAGCAAACTAAAAAGACTGCATTGAGTGAATGCAGTCTTTCTATTTATATGATCGAATAGCGATGTCTTCGTAATTCTTACTTCGCACCTCGTACTTATACTTATTTCAACTGCATATCTTTTATAATACCATCAATACGTTCGTTGAGTTGCTGATGTACGGCATCAAAGTTTTCTGCTTTATCCAACGGTGCATGTACGCTGAAATAGAATTTGATCTTTGGTTCGGTACCGCTTGGTCGTGCAGAAATTTTGCTGCCATCAGCTAAAATAAACTGCAACACATTACTCTTTGGTAAGTTGATCGTCCACTCCTCACCAGTTTGTACATTCTTGCCTTTCTGCAACTGGTAATCGAGCAATTGTGCAACTGCTGAACCATTAATAACAGTTGGTGTATTGTTACGGTAGCCTTCCATCATCGCTGCAATTTCGGCTTGTCCGTTCATGCCCTTTTTGGTAATGGAGATGAGGCTTTCTTTATAAAAACCGTACTGGACATACAGGTCAATCATTTTTTGATAAAGACTGCGGCCTTTGTTCTTTTCATACGCTGCCATTTCGCAGAGCAATGCTACAGCGCTGATGGCATCTTTATCACGCAGCTGGCTGCCGATCATCAAACCATAACTTTCTTCTCCGCCAACAATATAATTTTCTGTTGCTTCTTTTTCTTTGATCAGTTCAGCAATCCATTTAAAACCGGTGAGCACATTGTAGCAATTGATGTTACTTGCCTTGGCAATGGTATCGATCATTTCGGTGGTAACAATCGTCTTCACCACCATATCGTTCGGTTGATTGATGCCTTTTGCCTTGCGTGCTTCAATCATGTAATTGAAAGCAAGCACAGCTGTTTGGTTACCATTCATGAGTACCCAGTTACCGTTGTGGTCTTTTACACCAATACCCACACGATCACTGTCAGGATCGGTACCTAATAATATATCAGCATCGAGTTCTTTAGCTTTCCTCAAACCAATGCTCATCGCTTCTGCTTCTTCAGGGTTGGGATACACCACGGTTGGAAAATTACCATTGGGTTCTTTCTGTTCATCCACAATGGTTACGTTGGTAAATCCAAAACGTTGCAATACTTCGGGCACCAGTGTAATACCTGTGCCGTGGATAGAGGTGTACACAATTTTGAGATCGTGTTGCGCCTTGCATACTTCCGGGTAAACACTAAGGCTTTGCACCATCTGCATATACGCTTCATCCATTTCTCTTCCGATCAAGGTAATGTTGCTTTCGCCTCCACTCCATTTTACATCATCTACTCCTGCAATTTTATCTACTTCGGTAATTACATTTTTATCGTGTGGGGGAACCAATTGTCCGCCATCATTCCAATAGGCTTTGTACCCATTGTATTCTTTAGGGTTGTGCGATGCAGTACAAACCACACCACCCTGGCAACCCAAATGACGGATGGCAAAACTCAACTCCGGTGTAGGACGCAATGCTTCAAACAAAAACACTTTGATGCCGTTGGCGCCCATTACGTTGGCAACAATTTCTGCAAACAGGCGACTGTTGTTGCGGCTATCGTGACCCACTACCACTTTTACATTGCCTTCGCCAAAACTTTTATTGAGATAATTGGCATAACCCTGCGTAGCCATACCCACTGTATACTTGTTCATACGGTTGGTGCCAATGCCCATAATACCACGTAAACCACCGGTACCGAATTCGAGGTTGCGGTAAAACGAATCAGCCAGTTCATCGGGATGATCCTGTTGCATTTTTTTGATTTCATCTTTTACCGATTGCTCGAAATTTCCATCGAGCCACTTTTGTACATTGGCCTGAATCGTAGCTTGCATACAGTTTAATTTTTTTAGAGATTCAAATGTAGTATTCTGCTGCTAACATTCAAAAAGCTGCATAATGATTTTAGCGTGCATAGAAAACGGTTGTTTGTAATGAGTGGTAATTGCTGCAGCTTCCGTATTTTGCAACTGTTCACCTGCCGTTATACACATGAAGAAACTGATACTGCTGTTTTTATTTGCTGCACTTTCCATTCAGCAGCTGGCTGCGCAGCAGTATTTCCTTCCGCCGAGTGAGCAGTTTCGTCCCGACCGTTTAAAGAAAGTGGTGTTTACCGAGTCGGCCATTTTTGTGCTTACCTCCATCGGGCTTTATTTTCTATGGTATAAAAAATATCCCAAAAGCAAGTTTCATTTTTTGAACGATAACCGTGAATGGTTGCAGATGGATAAGCTGGGGCATGCAACAACAGCTTACAATATTTCCACCATGCAGCACGATCTGTTGCGCTGGAGCGGTGTTAAGCCGAACCAGGCTATTGTAGGCAGCGCACTTACCTCGCTTGCATTTTTAGGCATTGTAGAAGTGATGGATGGCTTTAGCCGTGACTGGGGTTTTTCCAATGGCGATATGCTGGCCAACCTCTCCGGTATTGGCTTGTTTGCAGCGCAACAAAAAGGTTGGGGACAGCAACGCATTGGGTTGAAATTTTCGGCCAGTTTTACACCGTATGCACAATACAATCCCAAACAGCTCGGCAGCAAATGGGCCGAACGGTTAATGAAAGATTACAACGGGCAAACCTATTGGCTGAGTGTAAACCTGCGCTCGTTTATGAAAACGGAAAGTACTTTTCCGGTATGGCTGAATGCCGCCGCCGGTATTGGTGCGGATGGTATGATTGGTGCCCGACAAAATCCGACTGAGATAAACGGTAAAATAATACCTTCGTTTAAACGAAGCCGCCAGTTTTACCTGGCTGCTGATGCAGATCTGCATCGTATCCGTTCGCAGCAAGCCCTGAACGCACCTTTGTTTTCGTTACAATATTTTAAAATTCCGGCTCCTGCTATTGAGTACAATACCAACAGGAAGCTTACATTAAAACCCATCCAGTTTTAGCATGTTAACATTACTGCTATACGGACTGCTTGCTTTGTTTCTTTTGCTTTACCTGCTGCGTGCATTACTCATGGCAGGTTACGATCGTTTAAATGCAAAAAATGAAAAAAGCAGCCACTCCCCTCTTTCCAGTCTTTTTGCTGCAAACATTGTTACGCTGAGGCCCTTGCGTGAACCCAAATTAAGAGCAAGAAGTATCGATCAGAAAAGACATCTTGTGTTTCAGAAAAAAGCAACAGCTTATTACTATCTTTTATGGATTTCGCTGCTTGCCATTCTGTTTCTGGCAGCAAAAATTTATCTGGATGCGTTTTAATTACCAGCTGAAGGAAACTTGGTTATTGGGATAGTTGAGACGGTAACTTTTACGCTCGCCTTTATTTTTAAAATGAATGATGTTGAGCTGATCTTCCCTGTAGCTGTACAATACATCGTTGAACACGGTAGCCGATTTAAATGCTGCTGTATTTTTGGCCAGCAGGTAAATCCAGATGGCTTCACCTTCTTCTTCAAATCCAAAAAAATCTAAGGCAACGGCTTTGTTATCGAGTTGAAGTTTTAAATGCTTTTGCAGGTAGCGTTGCAGCAGTTGTTCGTTCTCCTTTTTTTGTGCTGCGTTTACAATATCCACTTTCTTATTGAACTCTCTTTTCAATGCTTCTTCGAGATCGTCGGTAAAAATTTTGCAGGCAACCTGTACTTCTTTTTCAGCAGGTTTGTACTCCAGCTCGGTAACGCTCATGTAATAAGGGTGCAGGGAGAAAGCCGTTAGCCATAAGCCGATAGCCAGCAGTAAACACAGACGTCGGACGATTGACCACCGACGATTCACCACTGACGACTTACGACTCACCACTACCGGCTTGCCTTCACCGAGCCGCTTATATAATACTGCCACCATTAACCGATTAAATTTTAAGGGTACAAACTTCTGTTTTATTTTCCAGCTTCAATCACCGCTGCAATAAAAAATGGAGGATTTTGGGTTTTATTTAAGGGAAGGTTTTTACCATATTACCGATTGGAAAGGGTACGATCACATCCTTTTTATCATGGCGCTGTGCCTCCCTTATATTGCAAAAGATTGGAAAAAAGTACTGGTACTCGTTACGGCTTTTACAGTCGGGCATTCGGTTACACTTGCATTAAGCGTGTTTGATGCAATACTCATCTCCAGCAAATGGATTGAGTTTCTGATACCGGTTACCATACTGCTAACCTCACTTGGAAATCTCCTGCAAAAAAAAGAAACACCCAATCAGCCAAAGCTGCGTTATATTGCTGCTTTGTTGTTTGGCTGCATTCATGGACTTGGCTTCAGCAACTACCTGAAAAGCATGCTGGGAAAAAGTGAATCAATCGTTACCCAGCTGCTGGCGTTTAATGTAGGGTTAGAATTTGGCCAGTTATTGATTGTAGTAGTCGTCATGTTGCTGGCGTTTCTGTGTATACAAGTGTTCAATATACAACGCAGAGAATGGACCTTGTTTGTTACAGGTGGTATAGCAGCATTGTCGATAGTAATGGCATTAGAGCGTTTGCCTTTTTAAAGCATTGAGAAAAAATCTGAACTATGCATATTCGTTTTTTATTGGGTTGTTTACTGCTTACTGTGGTAAGTGTGGCGCAACCTCCGCAAAGTAACCCGGGCAGTAATCATGGCAACCGCTTTGAACAACTGGGTTATTTATTACAAAGTCCTAATGAGTACCGTACAGCCAGTGGTGCTCCCGGTCCGAAATACTGGCAACAAAAAGCCGATTACGACATCAGCGTAGAGCTGGATGAATCGAATTTGCGTTTAACCGGTACTGAAACCATTACGTATTTCAACAACTCGCCCGATGCGTTAACGTATTTGTGGTTACAGGTTGATGGAAACATTCATCATCCAGATCATGATTACCTGCGTAACGGTCGCAACCGCATGGATGCAACCATGAGCAATACGCAATTGCAGAACATTGAAAAATGGCGTATTGCAAAAGAAAACGACCTGGGTGTAAAAATTACAAAGCTTACTGATGCCGCAGGCAATGCTTTAAAATACACCATCAACCAAACGATGATGCGTGTTGATTTACCCACTGCTTTGAAGCCCGGTCAGAAGTTTGTTTTCAAAATCGATTGGAACTATAAAATTCCGGATCGTGGTGTATGGGGAAGCCGTGGTGGTTACGAGCTGTTTCCGGAAGATGGAAATATGGTGTTTACCATGAGCCAGTTTTATCCACGCATGGCTGTGTACAGCGATTTCCAGGGCTGGCAGAACACACAGTTCAGTGGTGGTGCAGAGTTTGCATTAACCTTTGGCAACTTTAAAGTAAAAATGACGGTGCCGGGTGATTTTGTGGTAGCTGCAACCGGCGAATGTCAGAACTATAATCAATTACTTACACCTGCACAATTGCAACGCTGGAAACAGGCGCAAACTGCAAAAGATGTAGTGGAAGTAGTTACGCTTGATGAAGCAGTAGCGAACGAAAAAGATAAATCGACTGATAAAAAAACCTGGATCTATTCTGCAGAAAACGTGCGTGACTTTGCATGGGGTGCCAGCCGTAAGTTTATCTGGGATGCGATGCCTACATATGTTGAAGGTAAGAAGATCATGAGCATGAGCTACTACCCGAAAGAAGCGTATGGCTTATGGCGTAAGTATTCAACCAAGGTTACAGCACATACATTGAAAGTGTATTCAAAACACACCATTCCTTATCCTTATCCTGTTGCATTATCAGTAGAAGCATCGCAGGGTATGGAATATCCGATGATTGCTTTCAACTACGGCCGTACAGAAAAAGATGGTACGTACAGCGAAGCAACCAAGTACGGAATGATTGGTGTAGTGATTCACGAAGTAGGTCACAACTTCTTCCCGATGATCGTTAACAGCGATGAGCGTCAGTACTGGTGGATGGATGAAGGCTTAAATACCTTTACCCAATTCTTAACCGAAGGTGAGTTTGATAACAACTATCCTTCACGCCGTGGACCTGCGCATCTTATTACCGATTATATGAAGCTGCCGAAAGATCAGCTGGAGCCGATTATGACGATGGGTGATAACGTATTGCAGGTTGGTTCGAACGCTTATGCAAAAGCGGCAACCGGTTTAAATATTTTGCGTGAAACGGTGATGGGTCGTGAATTATTTGATTATTCATTCCGTGAATATGCACGCCGCTGGGCATTTAAACATCCAACACCTGCCGATCTTTTCCGCACAATGGAAGATGCAAGTGCTGTTGATCTTGATTGGTTCTGGAGAGGCTGGTATTATGGCACAGAGCCTGTAGATATTTCGCTCGACAGTGTACGTTGGTTTAAAGTAAACGATGCAGCCAATGCAGCTGCATTCCAGCGCCAGGAATTTAATGCTGTACACAAACTGCGTAACAAAGAAGATAAGAGTATTGTATACGCAACAGATGCCGACACAAGCTTGCGTGATTATTATTATTACAATCCCGATGCGGATATAAAGTTTGCACAGCAACAACGTGAAGCTGCTATTCCGGTTGATAATGAAAACAAAAGCAAATGGGCCAATAAAAACTTTTACGAGTTAAGCTTTACCAACAAAGGTGGTATGGTGATGCCGGTAATTGTTGAATGGACTTACAAAGATGGCAGCAAAGAAGTTGACCGTATTCCTGTAAGTGTTTGGAAACTGAATGAACAGAAGTTTACCAAAGTGTTCATCAAGGATAAAGAAGTGGCTGCTATCCGTATCGATCCAATGCGTGAAACTGCTGACATTGATGAGAGCAACAACTTATGGCCGGTGAAAGAAATGCCATCGAAGTTTACCTTGTTCCGTCAGGGCGGTGGTCCTGCACGTGGAGCTAGCGCAGGTGGCAACTCAATGCAAAGAGCACAGAAGAATTAAGATAGTAGCACGAAGTATACAAAGCTTTCACAAAGGGCACAGAGAATATCTCTGTGCCCTTTGTGCGTTTATTCCCTTTTGTTCTTTGTGTTTAAACTAAATAAAAAATGAGTTGATGATCTTCTTTATTTCAACCTTGTGTTATCTTCAACACATGAAACAACTGACCACTCTCCTCTTCTTCTTTTTTCTTTCTTTTCATCTCTTCGCTGGTAAAGTTGATACCATCACTGTGTTCAGCAACAGCATGCAGAAGGAAATTAAGTGCGTTGTAATTACACCAAAAAAGTATAAAAAAAGTAAAGAACGTTTTCCGGTTGTATATCTTTTACATGGTTACAGCGGTAACTACGCCAGCTGGATCAAAGAAGCACCACAGCTTGTACAAAAGGCCGATGAACTGCAGATGATGATTGTTTGTCCGGATGGTGGTTATTACAGCTGGTATTTCGATAGCCCTGTTGATCCGAAAATGAAATATGAAACTTTTGTAAGTAAAGAGTTGGTGAGTTATATCGACAGTACTTACAAAACCATTGCAGATAAAAAAGGAAGAGCCATTACCGGTTTAAGTATGGGCGGACATGGTGCCCTTTATCTTGCGGTGCGTAACAAAGATGTGTATGCACAGGCAGGTTCAATGGCTGGCGGTGTGGATATACGCCCCTTCCCCGATAAATGGCAAATTAAACAGGTACTTGGTGCTATTACCACCAATAAAGAAAACTGGGATAACTATGCGGTTATTACACAAGTAGAAACATTGAAGAATGGCGAATTGAATCTGCTCATTGATTGTGGTCTCGGCGATTTCTTTTTAGAAGTGAACCGCAACCTGCACCAGAAGTTGATGCGGCTGAAAATAGATCATGATTATACCGAACGGCCAGGTGTGCACAACGGTGCTTATTGGGGCAGTGCAGTAGATTATCACTTGCTGTTTTTTAAGAAGGGGTTGGGGAAGAAGTAAAGGATAACTTAATTAAAAACAAACCTATAACCATGAAAAAAGTAATCATAATTACATCCATCTTATTCTACAGTTTTTACGCAAACGCTCAATCCGACTATCTGTTAACTGTCGCAGAAACAAAATCATTCTCGGAAAAGATTACCAATCTCTTTTTTACCAAGAAAATATTGTAAGCAACTAAGGAACTTCGAAAGTTCTGGCCAATACCTGAGAATGAAATTCTTTCATTTGAAGAAAAGACTATTAAATATCTTAACCTGATCAGTGATCGATTCGGGAATCCAATTAACTACGTAAAAGTAAAAAATGAAACAATCCTCGACTTTGCTATCAGGGAAACTTATCTGATTCGTTACGACAACACAGCAATCCGTTTAATAATCACCTACTATAAAAATAAAAATGGATGGATCGTAAATGCATTTAAATGGGATGATTCCTTTACAGAAGAGTTCAAGTAGAACGAACAGGCAGAAAATTTACAACCACTGTTCAGCGTAAATATATCCTACACATTTCATTTTAGATCATTTTATTGAGTATTTCACTATTTTTATCCTTATAACCAAACTCTAAAATTTTTTAATGAAAAAGCTAACCCAATTAAAATCGCATCTGCTCTTCGCAGTATTATTCAGCGTAACAATCGCAAGCTGTAAAAAAGACACAACCCAAACAGCAAAAAACATACAAGGACTGTGGGTTGGAACAATTGGAAACAGCTCAAGTTCAGGAGTGCCCTACAGCCTTGCAATTAAATCCGACGGAAAAATAACGTTTGAAGGTTATGCAGGCAACGTTTATCATTTTGGTGTCGGCACATGGACGTTATCCGCTAATACTTTTACAGCTAACGTAACCACTATGTATGGTATTTCATCTAATGTTGGCGTACAGCAACGTTTAACTGCAACTTTTAACCCATCTAATGGAACGCTGACAAACGGTACTTATGTGAATGTAAACCCTGCAAATGACAATGGTACTTTTGCTGTAACAAAAGTTTATTAGACTTTAGTTTACAAAGAGTAGTAGGTATTAGAAAGTATAGCAATTCGACCTTTTTTCAAAAACCGAAGGTTGAATTGCTGTATTTATTTGAAGACGGTAGCAAAGCTTAAAGTCTCACAATCCATAGAAGATTTACTGCAACAAACCTGTAGCCCAATTCAACGCAGCAAAAGCCTGGTAGAATTTTGTTTTCAACTCCAGTAATTTCTGCTCTGCTTCCAGCACTTTTGTTTCACGTGAGTTGAGTAAAAACAAAGTTGTTTCGCCAAATGAAAACTTCAGCAGTTCGGCATTGTACAGCTTACGGTAGTTGTCTAAAGCAGCTTCATAAATACGCACCTGCTTTTGTAAGTTCACCACTTCGTTATAATGAAAGCGTACTTTGTTTTCAATAGTAAGCGCTGTAAAGTTTCTGTCGAGCTCTGTCGATTTTAGTTTGATGCGTGCAGCTTTGTAATCGCCAATACCGCTGCGGTTTGGTATAGGTACAACTGCACTTACTCCAAACTTGTAGTTGTTTTCGAGAATGTTGTTTTTAAACGCATTACCCAGGTTATACCCCTTTTGCAAAAAATTATATTTCAGATCCAGCTTAGGTAATAAGCTCTGAAATTTTAACCGGCGTTCGATTTCAAGCGACTGCAGCTTAAAATCGATCTGTTGTAATTTTGGATGGTTCAGTGCTGCATTCGCCAGCATACTATCGAGCGATGCAATTTTATACATCGCCAGTTGTTGTTTGCTCCACAAAGTATCTGGTATTATATTTTCAGGCAGGTAAGCAGGCTTGTTATCGGGCAACCATAAATACACCGAAAGTTCCAGTGCCGATTTTCTGTATTTCAACCACGCATCTTCTCGCAGCTGCTGAAAGGCTTGCAGTTGTACCAAGGCTTCAGAGGTATCAATCGCTGCACGATCGCCCTGTTCGAAAGAGATTCGCACCAGTTTGTATCGAGCTTCATTTAAAGCTATGGTCGTATCTAAAACCTGTAATACCTGGTAATCCTTCGCCCAGTTCCAATATGCTTTGTACGCATCAAAAAATAATTCGTTAATGATGGTCCGGCGTTCAAATTCCGATTGCTGTGTAAACAGTTTACCCTGTTGCAAAGCGGCCCTTCGTTTATCGAGCACAAGGTCTTTCAACAACGGAATACTGATGCCTGCATAACTGCTTTGTCCAAGTGTAATTTCACGATTGGTGTTATCGCCAAAATTATTTTCCAGTCCACCATATAACTCAACACCAAACCATGTTGGTATTACTACTTCTGCATTCGTGTAGTTGTAATAATTCTTGCCATCGAATGTTTTACGATCGGTGTTGAAGGCGAGCACCGGATCAAAATTTCCACGCACAGATAACAATCCGGCTCTTGCAAGATCAACTAACAAACCGGCCTGCTTTGCTACAGGATGATTATTGCGTACTGCAGTTAAAAAATCTTCTTCAGTAAACACACGCAGCGTATCCTGTGCCGGTAATAACCGTGCAAGCATACAAACAAAACACAACAACAATCCTTTCTTTATCATACGCATGGTTTCTGCTCTTCTTATTTTTTTTCTTTTTCGCCGCCTGTGCTTTTGCCTGCCGATTGTTTATAATAATCGGGAGGGAAACCGTTCACCTGCCGCCACAGTTCGTACCACACAGGTACATCTTTTAACAACGCAAAACTTACAGCACCGGTACCGAGTTTTAAATCGGCAGGCCATTTGCGATCATCTTCATCTTCTGCAACCAGCACACGGAATAAACCATTTTCGCTGAGGTTTGATTCGATGGCTACAATTTTACCACCAAATGTTCCGTACGACGCCTGCGGCCATCCGCTGAAGATAATTGCCGGAAAACCATCGAACGTAAATCGTACTTTCTGACCAATAGCCAGCAATTGTAAATCCATTGGCTTTACCCATACTTCTGCTGCCAGTTGATAATTTTGGGGCACCACCTCTACAATCATCTCCCCTTCTTTTACAATTTCATTGATACCTGCTTTGCGTGCTTTAATCACTTGTCCATCCTGCGGCGCCAATACATAATACTGTCCGTTACGGATGCGGTAGTTTTCGTATTGGTTGCGAAGCTTTGCTACCTTACCCTGCCCTGCTGCTATTTGCGATTGCGATTGAAAACGATCGCCTGCTGCTTTTGCAATTTTTTCTGCATACCCCTGGATGGTTGCACTACGGTCTAATTGCAGAATCAGCAGATCCTGTTTGCTGTTATTGTAATCGTTTTGCGCACCAACTAGTTTTGCATTCACGTTTTGATGCTGCACTTTTCGTCGTTCGTATTCGGTTAAAGGAATAACACCTTGTTCAAACATTTTAGTAGCAGCATCAAGCTGACGATCAGCAACCGTCATTTCGTTTTTTGCAGCCACCACTTTCATACTGTCGCTTTGTACTTTACGTTTTGTCTGCACCAGCTTATTATCAATTGAGCTGAGTTTAAGCTCCTGCTCATTTTCCATCGCTGTAATCTGATCATCGGTGGTTTTCACTTTGCCCTCATAATAATCGATGGTTAACTGCTCTGCAGAAAGTTGCTGGCCTGTACGTTCCAGCAATTGCGGATCGAGATAGTCATCTTTTATTTCGGCCAGTTGAACAATAGTATCGCCTTTCTTTACAAAATCGCCTTCCTTCACCCACCATTTTACAATACGGCCGGCAATGATGTTGTTCAACTGCTGCGGACGTTGCTCCTGGCGAAGAGTAGTAACTGCGCCTGTACTGCGGATGTTTTGTGTCCATGGAATAAACATGATCAACACAATAATGCCGATGATGATAAAAAAGTAACGGCGAACCTTGCTGGTTTTATTGTGCCTGTATATTTCGGTAAACGAACGCAGGGGCTTACCAACTTTTGCCTCAATATCTTCACTTAATAACTCCATAGCCATACGCAATACATTAGCTGTTTAATAAGGATAATTTTATTTTACAATGCTGCCGTCCTGTATTTCAAGCACCTCATCGCAACTGCGGGCAAAATGCACATCGTTTGTTATAACCAATACCGTGGTTGCAGGTGTTTCGTGCAACAGGTAATGCTGAACTTTTTGTTTACAGGTTTCATCAAAACCCAGCCAGGGTTCTTCGAGCAGCAATAACTTGGGCTCCGATACCAAAGCCCGGAGTAAAAGCACTTTCCGTATAACGGCGCTGGACAACCGCTTTCCTGCGGCATCAATACGTGTATCGAAACCATGCTTTAAGGATGAAATAAAATCGCTGACACCAAGCTTCTCCGCCAGCTCGGTAATATGGGTGGTGGTTACATTGGTATCGCCGAGTGAAATATTTTCGTATAACGTTCCTTCAAAAATATCCTGTTGATGAAAAAGGATTCCAGTTTCGGCACGCAGCAAGGTTGGGCTGTAATTACCAATAGGAATATCATTAATGGTAATGGCTCCTTTAAAATCGGCATAAGCACCTGTAAGCATTTTCAGTAAGGTAGATTTACCTGATCCGTCGCTTCCCCTGATGCAGAGCTTTTGCCCTTTACCCACCTTAAACGAAAGATTGGAAAGAATGGTTGCCCGATCGTTGTAGCCAAATGTTACATCCTGGAACTGGATAGCTAATCCTTTAGATCCGGCATCGGGGCGTAAACTGCCTTCGGGTTCGAGCGGTTTATCAATTACTTTTCCCAGCTTTTCTACACTGGTTAAAATATCATACACCTTGTCAAGGCTTTTGATCAGCTTTTCTACCGAAGCCAAAACAGTAATGATCACGATTTCTGCCGCTGCAAACTGACCTACGTTGATTTGATTACCCACCAGCAATGCAGCTCCCACAATTAACATCCCGGCAGTAATCAAAATCTTAAATCCAACCAATGCCCAGTACTGAAAAATAAGTACTTTAAAATGGCCTGTTCGTGCATGCAGGTAATCTGTTACTAAGTGATCAGTTTTATCGACGGGTAAAGAAGAGCCTCTTGAAAACTGGAACGATTTCAACACTCTTGCTATTTCTTCGAGCCAGCCCGCTACCGCATATTTACGATCACTTTCCAGCAAACTAGTTGCAAGCCCACGCTTATAAGTAAGGCGAAGAATAACCACAATGATAAAAAACACCATTAAACTGAAAATGATGAACACATTGGAGTAAAGCGATAACAGTACCAATCCGAAAATAACCTGTATTAAAGCAGCCGGAATATCAATCAGCAAACGGGAAAGACTTTTCTCCAGATTAATGGTATCGAAAAAACGATTTACAAATTCGGGCAGGTAATACCCATCAATCTGTTTTAGATCGAGCCTTGGAATGCGCCATGCAAATTCAAACGAATAGCGTGCAAATAAACGCTGTTGTATTTTTTCAATAATCCGCATCTGGTTTACCTGCAGTAAACCTGTTGCGAACACACTTAATACAACCATAATAATTAAAACAACAATAGAAGTGGAAAGACGGCCGGCCAGAACAAAGTTGATGATTGCCTGAACGCCCAACGGCACAGCCAATTGCAATAGACCTGCAAGTATTGCGTAAAAATAAATTGCCCCGATCTCCTTCCTCTCGAGGTTTATTACCTGTAATAAACGCTGTAGAGGACGACTCAGATCCTTTTCTGCCTGTTCGTTTGCCATTGTGCCTGACCGTTATGTTAAAGAAAGTTGCTGCGAGTGCTGTTCCGCTGAACCGCTCTCAAAAAAGTTGTGCAAAAAAAAGGTATTTCGCTGAAATAGCTTTTCTGTTGTACACAACTTTTAAGTTTTTTAACAACTACGAACACAGGCGGACTGTATTCGCTGCAGCAAACACCGAGCAACAGGTTTTGAATAACAAGTAACACTAAAAAAACAAAAAAGGTTCAACAGCCGAGCTGATTTTCGTCAACATTCAGGTAAGGCAATGGGGATGTTTATGGCCAAACCACCTTCGGCAGTCTCTTTGTATTTGTGATTCATGTCCTGCGAGGTTTCCCACATGGTTTTAACCACAGCATCCAGCGACACTTTGGCAAAATCGGGCGTGCTTTGCAAGGCCAGCTGCGATGCGGTAATAGCCTTGATGGCTCCCATTGTATTACGTTCAATGCAGGGCACCTGTACCAGCCCGGCAATCGGATCGCAGGTTAAACCCAAGTGATGCTCCATGGCTATTTCACCAGCCATCAACACCTGTTTTTGGGTACCGCCCATACATTCGGTTAAGGCCGCTGCTGCCATAGCACTGGATACACCTATCTCGGCCTGGCATCCACCCATTGCAGCCGAAATGGTAGCGCCTTTTTTAAAGATGCTGCCAACTTCTGAAGCCGTTGCTAAAAAGCGAATGATCTTTTCCTCGTCGTGCCCATTACAAAAACAAACATAATACATGAGCACGGCAGGAATTACGCCGGCTGCACCATTGGTTGGAGCTGTTACCACCCTGCCGAACGATGCATTTTCTTCATTAACTGCAAGTGCAAAACAACTTACCCAGTCGAGTGTGTATTTAAAGTCATTGCCGCCTTTACGGATCACTTCTACCCACTCACTAAAATCTTTGTACGAATGTTGCTGCAGTAATTTTTTATTGAGTCCTGATGCTCGGCGTTTTACATTGAGTCCGCCCGGCAAGTAACCTTCGGTATGGCATCCTTTGAAAATACATTGGTGCATTACCCGCCAGATGTTGAGTATACCCTGCTTTGTTTCGTCTTCGCTGCGCCAGGCATTTTCATTCTCCATTACAATTTCGCTGATGCTCATCCCGGTTTTCATACACCAGTGCAACAGATCCTGGGCTGTATCAACCGGAAAAGGTAACTGCACCTGTGCTTTACCGATAGTGGTTTCATTTTCCTTCACCACAAAACCTCCGCCAATGGAATAGTAGGTTTCAGCAATTGATTGACCATTCTTGAACGCAGCAAGAAATGTAACGGCGTTGGGATGAAAGGGCAAACTCTCACTCATTAAAAACTCAATATCTTCTGCCGGATCAAAATCAATTTCGTGCCGGCCACCCAGTATCATTTTCTTCATGGCAGCAATATCATTGATCTTGCTATCGATAGCGGTTACATCAAACGTAACCGGATCATCGCCGCACAAACCCAATTCAATGGCAACATCAGTACCATGTCCTTTTCCTGTTTTCGCTAAGGAACCATACAAAAGCACACGTACCGACTGTACATTTTGCAAAGGCTGCAACTGTTCAACAGACAGTACAAAACGTTGCGCTGCCCTCCATGGGCCAAGTGTATGGCTGCTGGATGGGCCAACGCCGATTTTAAACATGTCGAAAACGGAAATAGGTTCGTAGGCCACAATCAAATAGTTTTTACAAATGTAGGTAAACAAAAAAGCTCTCCGTTGTTTGCGGAGAGCTTTGTATCGAAAGCTTATTGTTAACCGTTTATCGCAATCAGTTTCATTTCAAAAATTAAAACCGCATTGGGCAAAATGTAATAAAGCCCTGTATTAGGATTTTGCCAGCCACTAATACCGTAGCCTAACGATGGCGGAATAAACATGCGGATCACACCACCTTCACCAATTAATGGCAGTGTTCTTCTCCAACCCTCGATGAGGTTAGAAATTTCAGGAAATGTTGCCGGACTTGCAGCAGTTGCCTGATCGAAAACATTCCCATTACGATAATAGCCTTTGTACGCCACAGTAACACTGGTGCACATGCCGGCACGCTTACTGTTACCTGCAGTATCAATTACATAATACAAACCACTTCCACTCAATTCAGTTCTGGTCGTAATCCCCATCGAATCGAGATACTTGATCACCATTGCTTTTTCTGCATCGGATGCTACTGTGGTACCGGGAGTAGCGGTACAAGCTTTTGTATCTTTTTTTCCGCAGGCACTAATCAAAAATGCAGCAACCACTACTGCAACCACCAACTTTAAGTTTACTCTTTTCATATTTGTTTAAATAACGTTTCCTTTTATTATAGATTTGACAATTCATTTTCTGTTACCGTTGCCTCGCTCTCCTGTTTTTCTTTCAGCTCGTTGTAACGTTGCTCATTCAACTCCCATTTTAACCGCATGCGGAAGATGGCATAAAAAACAATAATGAGTAAAACAGCAATTAAAATAACCGTAAGCTGCGAACCAGATACATACGGCATGTTTTTGTACCATCCCCTGAACATTACACTCAACAGAATAGGAAACCCAAACGCAAGACCAAGCGGTAAGCCTACCGATAATTGTGTAACCAGTTTTTTTTCCCGTTTACTGTTTGCTTCCCACCAGGTAATAAATTCTTTATCCTCCTTCGACAACATAACCAGCTTTTGTGCAAATGTAGGTAAGTAAGGGCTGCCATAATGGTGTTTCTACGATGTTTTAACAAGTACTAATCGCTTGTTTTAGCGAACTGTATGAGAAAAGAAGGTTTTTAAGTAAGTTTGGAAAAAAATATCCGTGAAAATTCAGGAATTACTAGCCCAATACTTATACAAAGAGAAGTCGCTTACATTACCCGGACTGGGTCGATTTGAACTCGATCCTTCTGTAATCTTAACCGATACCAAAGAACAGGTTTGGCCCGAGGGTGCTATTACATTCACCATGGACCGGCAGGCGCAGTTACCCGACGAGCTCCTTACTTTTCTTGTGCAGCAAAGCGGAAAAATGAAGCCGTTGGCCCTGAGCGACCTTGAATCATACATCAGCAGCGGCATGCAGCTGATTAACATCGGTAAACCTTTTTTAATAAAAGGAATCGGCTCGCTTTCAAAAAACCAAACAGCGCAATTACAGTTTGAGCAGGGAAATCCTGTGCTGGAAAAAATTGATTCGATCAGCACCGATCATGTGCGTGACCGCACTGTATTAGCTGAAGGCGAAACAGAAATTGATTTTTCGCACGAAGAACGGAAGAGCTCGAAAAAACCGATTTTAATTTTCGGATTAATTGTAGCACTTGCGTTAGTTGGCTGGGCAGTATGGCTGGCCTTACCCAAAAAACAGGCAACTCCAACTGTTGAAGAAAATACAGAACAAACAACTGCAGCCGATACACCTGTTATGCAGCAGCCCGATACTTCTGCTGTTGTAAAAGATACTGTACAGGCTGTTGCACCCGCAACTACAGTTGTTGATACTACTTCGTTTAAATTGGTTGTTGAAACCGTTTCATCAAAAGCTAAAGCAGATGCAAGGTTAGCATTTCATCAATCAAGAAACAGGGAGCTTTCGTTAAATGTAAAAGACAGCAGCACTTATCAACTGATTTTACTGGTACAAAAACCGCTTTCCGACAGCAGTAAAGTAAAAGACTCGTTACGTAACTGGTATGGTATTAAAGCACAAGTAATAAAGCCGGGCAATTAATATGCAGCAACAGTCAAAACTCATCTTTCGAATCTATGCGTTGGTGGTTTTGCTTGAGTTACTTTTTATTTATCTGAATCAGGTGCAATTGCGCTGGTTTACGAAGCCTTTGCTGATGCCCTTACTGATGCTGGCTTTTTATACCGCATCAGTTAGGAGAAGCGGCACATTATTCTATCTTATACTCGCCGCTTTGTTTCTTTCATGGTGTGGTGATGTGTTGCTGCAAATAGAAGGTTTATTTATTCCGGGATTAGTATCGTTTCTGCTGGCACATATTTGCTACATACTTTACTTTACGAAAACAGGCCAAGGAAAAAAAGGACTCCTACAATTGAAACCCCTTGTTGCATTACCTGTACTGCTGTACATTCTCCTTTTTCTGTGGTTGTTGTTCCCCTACCTTAATGCATTAAAAATTCCTGTTACAATTTATGGTATAACCATTGGCACTATGCTGTTGCTGGCACTCAATACGAAACATCAATTGAAGAATCAAACAGCGTCGCTTTTTATTACAGGTGCAATTTTATTTGTGATATCCGATTCTGTTCTTGCTGTTAACCTGTTTGCATACAAGCATCTGCTGTTGAGTTTAGTGGTTATGGCTACTTATTCCGCTGCACAATACCTAATTGTGAAAGGAGCTATCTCAAACCAGGATCGATAAATCACCGCCATACCACTTGCGAAAAAAGAAAAAACAAAAACTGAAAGAGCAGCAATTCTGGAGCACGTTTGCGTTCTTCAGCAAACCGCAGTTGCCCGATTGCGTTCCTACACATCTTGAGCGTGTAAACTTCCGTATCTGGAACAGTGTTACTGATGAAGAAATTGAACTGATGGTTACACATGTTCGATCCATCAACATGCTTGATCTTGATGAAACAGAAATTACAAACGATGCAATTGAACAGTTAACAAAACTCAGCTTCATTAAAGAATTACGGTTGAAAGGTTGTACCGATATTAATGATGGCGCTATTGTTCATATCAACAACATCAAAGGACTTGAACTGTTGCACCTCGGTGGCACATCCATCAGTATAAATGGTTTGCTGCAGTTAAGTGCAGACCATCCCCTGCAAACATTGCTGGTGAGTGTTGATGATACTGAAAAAGAGTTGAACAATTTAACCATACTTGCAAAACGCTTTCCCAAATGCCAACTTATTGTCAATCATAAAGATTTTGTTTTACTGAAAGCCGATGATGATTGGTCTGCTGAAAACTTTAATCCTTATGTTCATTAAATGAATAACTCCCGCCAAAGCGGGAGCTATTCATCAAAAAATCAGGTAAGGATTATCAAATGAATCATCATCCTTTCGATTAATCTTTTGTAATAACTGTTTCAACTTGCTTTTCAATTGTTGCATAAACGCTAAAAGCATGTTTCCTGTCTTCATGTCGCATGTTTTTAATCGTGATGAATTATTGAAATGCAAAGTCCCCTGTTTTACCAGAGGACTTTGTTTGTATGTTAAGCTGTTACTATTTACTTGAGTGACGAAATTTAACGCACTTCGTACTTCTAACTTCTCAACTCGTACTTGCTTAGTAACCACCCATGCCGCCCATATCAGGAGCGCCATGTGCGTGTGCTTCTTCTTTCTTTGGCTTGTCAGCAATTACACACTCGGTAGTTAACAACATACCGGCGATAGAAGCTGCATTTTCCAAAGCAACACGGCTTACTTTAGTTGGATCAATTACACCAGCCTTAAACATGTTTTCGTATGTTTCAGTGCGTGCATTGAAACCAAAGTCGCCTTTGCCTTCTTTAATTTTTTGTACCACGATAGAACCATCGATACCTGCGTTAGAAGTTAATGTACGGATAGGTTCTTCGAGTGCACGACGGATGATTTGCATACCGGTTTGTTCGTCTTCAATCTGTCCACGAACTTTTGCTTCCAATGCATCTAATGCACGGATGTAAGCAACACCACCACCAGGAACGATACCTTCTTCAACCGCAGCACGAGTTGCGTGCAATGCATCATCTACACGGTCTTTCTTTTCTTTCATTTCAACTTCAGTAGCAGCGCCAATGTACAATACAGCAACACCACCTGCTAACTTCGCCAAACGCTCTTGTAATTTTTCTTTATCGTAGTCAGAAGTTGTGTTCTCTACTTGCGCTTTGATCTGATTTACACGTGCAGTGATATCAGTTTTCTTTCCTTTACCACCAACGATTGTTGTGTTGTCTTTATCGATGGTTACAGAAGAAGCCTGACCTAAGTAAGTCAAATCTGCATTCTCCAGTTTGTAACCTTGCTCTTCGCTGATAACTGTACCTGCAGTGAGGATAGCGATATCTGTCAACATTTCTTTACGACGGTCGCCAAAGCCAGGAGCTTTTACAGCAGCCACTTTCAGTGTACCACGGAGTTTATTTACTACCAATGTTGCCAATGCTTCACCTTCCAGATCTTCAGAGATGATCAAGAGAGGACGACCGCTTTGTGCAACTTTCTCCAGGATGTGGAGGATATCTTTCATTGCAGAGATCTTCTTATCGTAGATAAGGATGTATGGGTTCTGCAATTCAGCTTCCATTTTTTCGCTGTTGGTAACGAAGTAAGGAGAAATATAACCACGATCGAACTGCATACCTTCTACTACATCAACAGTAGTATCAGTACCTTTTGCTTCTTCAACAGTGATTACACCTTCTTTACCCACTTTCGCAAACGCTTCTGCAATCAGTTTACCGATTGTTTCATCGTTGTTTGCAGAAATAGTAGCAACCTGCTGAATTTTTTTGCTGTCGCTGCCTACAGTTTGCGATTGTGTTTTGAGGTTGGCTACAACCAGGCTAACCGCTTTATCGATGCCACGCTTCAGATCCATTGGATTTGCACCGGCAGCTACCATTTTCAAACCTTCAGCGATGATCGCTTGTGCCAATACAGTTGCAGTAGTAGTACCATCACCTGCAATATCTGCAGTTTTAGAAGCTACTTCTTTCACCATCTGCGCACCCATGTTTTCAATTGGGTCTTCCAGTTCGATTTCTTTAGCTACAGTAACACCATCTTTTGTTACAGCTGGTGCACCGAATTTCTTTTCAATTACCACGTTACGGCCTTTAGGACCAAGGGTAACTTTTACAGCGTTGGCCAATACGTCAACACCTTTCTTCATTTTATTTCTTCCTTCAATATCGAAGAAGATTTGCTTTGCCATAATATTAAATTTGAAAATTAATTAATTTGAAAATTTGAGAATCGCATTTAAGAAAAATGAAGATGTTGATGAACCGGCGCAAGCCAATTTTCAAATCTTCAAATTTTCAAATTATACAATTGCCAGGATGTCGCTTTCACGCATGATGAGCAGATCAGCACCATCAATAGAAATTTCTGTACCTGCATATTTACCGTAAAGAACAACGTCGCCAACTTTTACAGTAACGGGTTCGTCTTTTTTACCGGGGCCGGCAGCCACTACGGTACCACGCTGGGGTTTTTCTTTTGCAGTGTCGGGGATGATGATACCGCCGGCTGTTTTTTCTTCAGCAGGGGCAGGCTTCACAATTACCCTGTCGTGTAAAGGGGTAACACTTACCTTCTTAGCCATAGTTATACTTTTTTGGTTTTTGAAATGAAATTTAATACTAGCCCGCTTTGGCAGGCATGCGAAGGTAAGCGAATACAGTGCCGAGGGGCCGAAATGTGTAAAATTTTCAGAAAACGAAGCTCTTACTCCCAATCTGTCAGAACTAAAGCCAAAAGGCTTTGACAATTTTGCATCAAATCATTGGGCATCAAAAGGCCGAATGGCTACTATTGGAGCTACGGTTTTGTAAAAGACCTTATTTCGATAACGGTATCGTAGGCGAACTTCAGCAAGGGCCTCTTCCCCAGCTTTCAGTAATGGCACAATAGTTACCTGATACAGGAATCCTTTATCTGTTGGCTTCACGGTAACTTTTTCGTTTCGGCTATTGTAGCCTATTTCAAAAGCCTGTGCAATTGGCTGTATGTTGAAAGTATAGGGAATATTATTCAGCCAGGCACTATCAATAAGCAGTTTATCGGTTTTGGTATGCAGATATACTGTAACAACTTTTGTTGCCGTTGGATTTAATTCCTCTCCGGTTTCATTCACCTGCACATTTCCTTTCTGCACCTCTACAGAAAATGCTTCACCAGAAATCAACATTTTGTTGGCAGACGAACAACTGTTCAACAGGAACAAAAATCCCAAAACAGGCAACCGGATAGCTTTTCTGAATCGTTTCATATCAAAAAGAAACAGCCCTGTTTTAGGGCTGTTTGGTTTATTGTTTAATAATTTTTAAACTCTGTGCTTTATTGGCAGCTACTACCCGTAAAACATACGTTCCTGCCGCAAGCGATGTACCCTTAAGCGAAAGCTCCTGCATACCTGCTATCTTACCCAAATTCCAGCTGTATACAAGTTGTCCGGTATTGGTATACAGGTTTGCAGATACCGACAGGCGCTGTTCGTTGCTGATATGTACACGCAGATTATTCACAACAGGATTTTGAATAAGTTTTACAAAAGCCTCCGATGTTCGGGTAACGTCAACAAGCCCTGTTACCACCGCATCGGTCATAAAATAACGACCGTCGCCTGTTACGTTTGCAGTAAACAGATAGCCATTCCCGAAAGCAGCAAAAGAGGTTTCGTAGAATGTTGTATTGTTGCTTGCAGCACCCGTTGCCGTTGCTGCTGTTGTTTTTGCTACACGCAATGTTGACGGAGATTTACCTCCCAGCTCTGCTGTAGTAAAATAAAGGCCAACGGTATAACCAGCCGATGTGTTAGCTGCAAGCACAACATCAATTACTTTTTGAGAACGAAGACCGTTAAAGTAGTTAACCCATGTATTACCAGCCTCCTGAATAGTAAACGTAACACATCCAAACGATGCTGCGGCGTTGCTCACATTGCTGATCAGGTTACCGGCACCCTGCGAGAAGAAATAAGTAGTACCGGCACCACCTACAAAATTTGTTTTATTACGATTTGCAACTGTTTCAATTTGAGTTGTAATTGTTGTATTGATGGTAATATCCGGCCTTACATAATCGGTTCCTCCGTTTGCATTCTGCACACCTCTGTATAGTGTTGTACTCGACGCATCCAGATTGCAACCTGCAACAGCGCCATTATCTCTTGCCCATACCCCCGATACAAAACCTGTGGTACTGGAAGTAACCCCATCGCTGCTGGTACCTGCACTCGCATTGTCAAAACAAAACTCTACCAACAGGTTACTTACACCATCCCAACTAAAAGTATTTTGATTAGAAACAAATGTATTTGTTCCTGCAACAGAATTATACAAAGCGTTTGAATGAAACAGTGTTGTTCCCGTTTCAAAATCGGACGTAAGATCTGTTCTGGTTGTATTTTTTAACGAAACATTGAAGTTGCTGTATCCTTGTGTTGTAGCTTTTGAAGCCACATTAATGCTGATAGCATTTACAGGCCCTGCCACAAAACCAGCTGCGGTAAGTTCGGCAGCAGTGTACAAATACTGACTTTTTGATTTTGCAAACTGGCCTCGTAAGGGTTGTATATAAGAACCATACGCACCATTACCAATAGTGAAATTGACAGAAGAGCTTGATTGCGGAGCAGCGTCATTATCGCCAATATAAACAGTGTACTTACCTCCGGCATCTGCAATGGCGTTAGTTGATCCGCCAACGCTGTAATTGATCACAAAAAATTCACTGCCTTCAACAGCTGCATCATCATAAATACGAACAGTTACAGGCATCTGTGCTGCACTCCCGTTTACAAACTGTAATGTTTTAGACGGTGTTGTAAAATTGCTATTGGTTGTAATATCATAGTCTACACCTTCAACCGCAGTGCTCCCTCCTGTTCCTACGCTTAAAGTAACCACAGCATTGCCGGCAGGAGCAGCATCAATATTCATGTTAAGCGTAATATCTCTGTATCCACGACAGCCATCGGTTGCAGCTGTAGTCTCGTCAACTGGTTTACTGTATGTATAAGAAGAAGCAAAACGGATTTTCGGGTTTGATGTTGGAACAACAGTGGTCCATAACCCTCTTCCATGGGTTGCCGCTAAGAGAGTTCTGTCGGAGTAGCGATACTGCAGCATGTTGGTTTTTACATTCGGAAAAGAGCTATTCTGCACCCAAACAGTTGAAACTCCATTTAAATTATCCGTTTCGAAAATACCCATTTCCGTTGCAATAATCGCTTTATCATCGCTATCAGGATGAAACATTGCCCAGCGTACAGGAATATCCGGCAGATCGCCCTGCACATTCATCCATGTGGTTCCACCATCGATCGTATACCACACATGTTGCAATCCATAGTTGGAATAAGTTGCAATCAAACTATTATCACTTGACCCTGTATTGACACAGCTTATAATATTATTGTTCACCTGGGGCATACCTGCACCTGTTATGTTAACAGCAGTTGGAGAAACCGCATCTGCATTATCTACCCGAACAATTGCCCCGCCTGCAGTTCCCATAAACACTCTGTTAGGCGTATAGGGTGATACTTTAAAACTACGTATTGAATTGGATGTAGCAGACAAAACCGAAACGGTAGTAAAGCTGCTACCCGTTTGCGGATTATCCCAACGCACAAAAGAACCTGCACCAGCACTGCAGTACATGCGGTTATTAATATCGTCGTAATCTGTAGGATTGATAAACTGCCCAATAGTTGAAGAAAAAGTTATTCCGGCCCAATTAACTCCGTTGTTTACGCTTCGTCTGTACTGGCTGCGGGTAGTTGCAGAAAACTGGTACTGCGGCTCATCTTCGTCAATATGTGTAAAGCCACCATCACCACCATGCACTTCAATACTGGCACCCATACCTGCATTGTTGAGCGAATGAGAGCCATTATCCTGTGTTCCACCTAACAGGTAGTTTGTGCTAACGGGGTGTATTGCACATGAATAAAATTGCAGCGTCCGGATCCCAACGTTTCTTTCTGTATAACTGAGTCCGTTATTATCGGAGTAAAAGATTCCTCCGTCGGTAGATAAAAGCACCTGGCTGCCATTCCAAAACACACCGTGATGATCGGCATGCACATAGTTCAAAGATGTGCCCACCCAACGGGTAATCTGTGACCAAGTAGCACCTCCATCTGTTGTGCGGTAAAAATTCAAACCACCTGCAACTACAATATCCGGATTAGCAGGATCTATGCCTATTGCAAGATCATACCAGCCCTGGCCAGCATTAATTGTTGGCTCTGTTGCGGTGCCGGGTGGAGATGTTGCGGTAGCAGCCCATGTTACTCCACCATCGGTTGATTTAAATATCTGCGGTGTAAAACCTCCCGATCTTTCGGGCAAAGCATACAAAACATTTCCTGCAACTGCGATTTCGCAATTGAGAGAAAGATTGGTTATAGGAAGTGATGGTACAGACCACGAAGCCGAAGTAACTGTAGCCGGCGCATCGGTATAATAAGATCCTTCTGCCCCGGTACTACTCATTGTAACATGCATACGCCCGGTACTACTTACTTTAATATCTGTAATGGCTGTACTGGGAACATATTGGCCTGTGCTTGCATTGAGTAACCCCAGATTTGAAGGGGTGATATTGGTCCACGTAGTACCTCCGTCGGTTGAACGCTGCAAGCCTCTTCCATTACCATTCGTACCAACATAAACGTTCCCTGCAGCATCACATACAACCTTGGAAACATTCCAGAAGCCGGTAGTGGAAGGTAAAAGTTCCCACGTATCTCCATTGTTGATACTTTTCCATACACCCCCACCTCTTACAGCATCAATATTTCCATTGCGTTCCCCTGTGGCAAAATACAGGATGTTTTTATTTACAGGATTTTGGCAGATACTTGAGATAGCGAGGTTGCCTAAAAAATCGTTTACCAGTACCCAATTGGCAGGGTTGGCGGCAATGTTAGTCGTTTTCCAAAGACCACCACTGACACTGGCAGCCCAAACCGTTTTGTTGGTGGGGTCATTTAGATCTACATGTACAGCTCGCATACGACCGCTCACCACCGAACCTGTTATGCCTCTGGTGTTGCCATTGCTGGGCCCGATAGTATTACTGTTTGGACCACGCTCAACCCAATTTAAAGCAGTAAGTCTTGCCGGATAACGCCCCGCCCTTCTGGCCTGATAAATATTATCATAAGCCCTTACAAGACGCTCAGCCGGTATATAACCTAACCTGTTATCTCTAATCATTTCAAAATCCATCTCCTGCGATTCCCGCAAACCATCTTCCTTTTCATCCTCTTCTTCATTGCGGGTTTCATATTTCTCGGCAACAATTTTGTTGGAAGAAAAACGGCACCCGGCTAAACCCGTTAATGCCACTAAAACTAAAATAGTAGTAATACGTCTCATGCTTTTTCTAAAGGCAGTGGCCGGTTTTACGAATACTTGAACAGCCTGCTTTTTACGTTGGTGAAATTTAAAAAATCGCTATCTGTCAAATTTAAGGGAAAGCAATGCTTATCTTTGCCGTATTTCAATAAAGTTCTTTAGAATGATCAGCAGAAGAAACATACGGGTAAAGGTGATGCAAACGCTTTATACCTGTTTTACAAGGGAAGGCGATATTACCAAAGAGGAAGCCATCCGTACGCTCGATAAGCACATCGACCAAAGCCGCCAGCTTTTTGTTTTCCTTATTTACATACTGACCGAAACAGCACGTTATGCCGAAACTAATGCCAGGCAGCGGGCTTCGAAGCATTTACCTACTGCTGCCGACCTGGCCGTAAACACAAAAATTGCGGGCAACCAGCTTTTATGGCAAATACTGGAACAGCCATCTTTCGTAAAGGTACTGGCCGAAATAAAACCCGAATTACTCGGAGGTGAAGACTGGATCAAAAAACTGTACAGCGAACTGGTTGCTTCCGACCTGTACAAAGAATACATCCAGGTGGAAGGCAGAGAAAAGAAAAAGGAAAAAGAGATCATCGAATTCATTTTTACCGATCTGATGCTGCCCAACGAAGACTTCATCAGCTTTGTTGAGGAGCGCTTTTTACATTGGGAAGATGATGCAGATATGATGAATTTGCTGATGCTGAACCTGCTGCAAAAACCACAATCGGGCGATTTTCAGCAATTTGTAGGTAACGAAAAATTAAAATTTGCGAAAGATCTGTTACTGAGTGTTATTGAAAAAGAAGAAGTCTGCGATGACTACATCAAAGAAAAACTGCAGAACTGGGACCCCGAGCGTACAGCTGCACTGGATATGATTTTGATGCGCATGGGCATTTGCGAGTTCCTGTTTTTCGAAACCATTCCGCCAAAGGTTACTATTAACGAATACATCGACCTGGCAAAAGATTACAGTACACCACAAAGTGGTCATTTCGTAAATGGTATCCTGGACAGCATTCATAAAGACCTGGCTACCCAAAACAAGCTGCACAAAGTATCTTTTAAGAAATCTTAGTAAAAGCTTTCCATTACATTTGCAATCTTATAAACTCAATCTGAATATGAAACAATTGATTGTTTTATCTGCATTGGTTGTACTGCTCGCATCCTGCGGCAGCAACGATAAAAAAGTTGCAGCACCCGATGCAACAACAAACGGCACAGCCGCTGTAGATGCAGAAAACTTAACCACCGTACAATGGCTTGATTCTTCACAGAATTTCGGCAAAGTGGTAGACGGGGAAAAAGTGATCATCACTTTTCATTTTAAAAACACGGGCACAAAGCCACTGATCATTTCTAACGTACAGGCCAGCTGCGGTTGTACCGTACCTGCTAAACCCGAAGAACCTATTGCTCCGGGTGCTGAAGGAAAAATTACAGCTGAGTTTAACAGCGAAGGCCGTGTAGGTAAAGCAATAAAGAATTTAACTGTTCAGGCAAATACAAAAGAGGGCATCGCAACCTTGTTCTTTGAAGGTGAGGTACTTCCTAAAAAATAAAACAAATAAACATGTATCAATTTCTATTATTCGCAGGCGATCCGAAATCAGGTGGCGGAAGTATTCAGTTAGTATTTCTTGGTTTAATGATTGTTGTTTTCTGGTTATTCATGATTCGCCCGCAAGCTAAAAAAGCAAAAGAGCAAAAGAAGTTCATTGATGATCTGCAAAAAGGTGATAAAGTTGTAACCATTGCAGGTATTCATGGTGTAATTAACAAAGTAAACGAAGACGGTACACTTTCTTTGGAAATTAATCCCGGCAGTTACATTAAGATCGAAAAAAGTTCAATCAGTTTAGACTGGACTAAGCAGATCAACAAAACTGCAGACGAGAAAAAATAATCAAAGCCGATAACAGATAGCCGGTAGTTATTAGTGAGATAGTCGATGTGTTTCGGGCTAACTACTAACAACTATCGGCTATCGGCTTTTAAAGAAATATACAATGTTGAAAATCGGTTTAACAGGCGGTATCGGCAGTGGTAAAACCACTGTTGCCAAAGTACTGGAAGTACTGGGCATACCTGTTTATTATGCCGATGATGCTGCAAAGCAACTGATGAATACCAATGAAGCATTAAAGCAGCAGCTTATTGCTGAGTTTGGTAAAGACACCTACTTCGAAAACGGTGAGCTGAACCGCAAACATCTTGCTGCAATTGTTTTCAACAACAAAGAAAAGCTTGCAGTACTCAACAGCCTCGTACACCCTGCAACCATTGCAGATGCCAAAGCATGGTTTACCAAACAAACAGCACCGTATGTTATTAAAGAAGCAGCATTGCTTTTTGAAAGCGGTACTGCAGAAGGACTGGATTATGTTATTGGTGTAACAGCTCCGTTAACAGTGCGCCTGAAACGTGTAATGGACCGTGATCATGTAACTGCAGAAGAAGTAAAACGCAGAATGGCTAATCAAATAGACGAGCAGTTGAAAATGAAATTGTGCGACTTTGTATTACACAACAACGATCAGCAATTACTGTTGCCACAGATTACTGCATTGCACGAACAGCTTTTACAAAAAGCAAAGGAGGCTACCCTATGAGTTTATTGTTCATGATTATTATTGCCGCAGGTCTTCCGTTTCTTACAGCGCAGAGCTATAAGAACATCCGTAAAATGGAAGCCGAAATGGAAGGTGTGCAGCTGGCAAAAATTCCGGTGTACATGCAGTCTGTTATTATGCAGGTTATCTTATGCACGCTTGCTTTTTTTGCCGCACGAAGTGAAGAAATAACTATTTCATTTAAAAGCAGCTTTACGTTACAATCGGTTGGTGCTGCTGTTGCTTTGATTGTGGTTGCTTTAACGATCGCATGGCTGTCGCAAAAATTCTCGAAAGAAAAAGAAGATGGTGGCACGCTGCATCATATTTTACCCGATACCAATCTTGAACGCTTTGTATGGATTCTCGCTTGCGTTGTTGCGGCTTTTTGCGAAGAATATATTTACCGTGGCGTCTTGTTTCAGATGGTGGGCGATTATGTAGAAAATATTTGGTGGATCGCTGCGGTGCTGAGTGCGGTTGTATTTGCTTTCGGTCATGGAACACAAGGAGAAAAAGCGATTGTACAGATTATTCCATTTGCGATCGGTTTTCAATTGTTGGTTTTACTAAGCGGAGGATTATTGCTGCCGATGATTGCGCATTTTATTTACAATGTACTTGTTGAATTACTCTTCGGCGATAAAATAAAAGCGGATGCTTCCTGAGTGGTTTCAGTTTTGTCCATCTCGACTAGCGCTCGATATATTTCACCGCCCTTCGACTTCGCTCAGGGTTTACCTCTCCTCACCATCCTACTTTTTCTCCCCAACTACCCAAGCCAAAATATTGGTTCAACGGCATGGTTAAGCCCAGCTGATTATACGCAACATTGTTTTGAAAATAAGTTCGTGCATAACGCAACTGCAGTTTCGAAAACAACACACCTGCACCTAACGAAAATCCGGTTAAACCATTCCCACCTGTAGTTACTTTCAGTTCCTGGTTACGCAACACATTAAAACCAGCAGTTACTTCTACCCTCCCACCAATGAGAATTTGTGTAGAGAAAACAAAGTGCTGAAACAATTTATCGAATGTGAACTTCTTTGCAGATGCATTTTCAAATCCATTTTCATTGTTAAACAGCGTGTCGTTGTACATAATGTTGAAACGATGCAGATGATGTGCGGTTAACGAAAAACGGATGGGCGCTTTTGCCAATCGTTTCGATATACCAACCTGTAAATCGAATGGAAGTTCTTCCGGCTCGGCAGGGTTATAACGCTTCAACTGTCCACCCATATTCACCGCCACAACACTTGTCTGCAAAAAATTAGCCGTATCACGATACAACACACCTACATCTGCAGCAATTGCAGACGAACGGTAAGGACCATAATTACTGGCTAAGAATTTTAATGATACGCCGTATTTCCAACGGTTGAGGTATTCCCGGCTGGCCATCAGCTGCACAACAAAATCACGTGGACGATAAGTGCCTTCAATGTTTCCGGACGCATCTGTTTGCATGGTAGTTCCATAATCGAAATACAAAATACCGGCTGCAAAATTGGTTTGGAGTTTTGCATTACGGAAAGCCATCATCCAATGCAGATTTTTCACTCCTGCATATAATGCGTTAAAATTGGCTACCATTTGCGTATGCATGGCCGAATCGAGTTGTGCAGGATTGCTGAAGGCAAGCGACAGATCGTTCGACACATTACTCACATTAATACCTCCTAATGCGGAGACTTGTGGCGATGCCGGAAACTTTAAAAAATTATACGCACTCTGTCCACCCAGAGTTTGTGCAGGCAACTGAGCAGTACTACATAGTAAAAAGATTAAACAAACAACAGCACGCATAACATTTTCAATGCTGTAATTTAAACAGAAAAGAGTAAGACTGCAGACAGAACTGCCGATAAAAAAATTTCCCCCATTGAAATGGGGGAATGTCTTTAACCCTTAAAACAACCAACATGAAATAATTCGTGTTCGTTGCAATAATAACAGGGCAGAAAAAAATTAGTTCACAAAAGCTGTAAAAAAAATTACAGCAATGCAAGATCCAGTACCTGTTGCATTGTTTTTACATAATGAAACTTCATACCCTTGATGTATTGCGAATTGATTTCCTGTACATCTTTTTCGTTTTGCCAGCAAAGAATTACTTCTTTAATACCCGCACGTTTTGCTGCCAGAATTTTTTCTTTAATACCGCCAACCGGCAATACTTGCCCACGCAACGTAATCTCGCCTGTCATTGCAAGGAAGGGCTTTACCCTGCGGCCTGTAAACGCACTGCTGATTGCCGACAGCATAGTAATACCTGCACTTGGTCCATCTTTTGGCACTGCACCTTCGGGTACATGCAGGTGAATATTTTTCTTCTGAAAGTCTTCGGGATTAATGCCCAGCTTTTTGTAATTCGCCTGCAGGTAACTCAACGCTGTGGTAGCACTTTCCTTCATTACATTACCAAGGTTACCTGTTAAACGCAACTCGCCCTTCCCTTCGGTTAAACTTGTTTCAATAAAAAGAATATCGCCACCCACAGCTGTCCATGCCAGACCAACAGCAACACCGGCCATGTTTGCAGTTTTATACAGTTCGTTACTGTAACGTGCTTTTCCGAGTATACGTTCAATATCAGTTGCAGTAAGCGTAGGCTTCAGTTTTTCTTTTAATGCATATTCCTTCGCCTGCGAACGCATGATGGAAGCCAATTGCCTGTCGAGTTCACGCACACCACTTTCCCGTGTATACTCTTCAATTACTTTGCGTAATACAGTATCACTTATTTTAAACGAAAACTTCTCTAAGCCATGCGCTTCTTTCTGTTTAGGAACGAGATAGTTTTTTGCAATTTCTATTTTCTCTTCAACTGCATAACCACTCAGATCAATTATTTCCAAACGATCACGCAAAGCAGGTTGTATAGATGATAAACTGTTGGCAGTTGCAATGAACAATACTTTGCTCAGATCGTATTCCAGCTCAAGATAGTTGTCGTAGAAAGTATGGTTCTGTTCCGGATCAAGCAACTCCAGCAAAGCACTTGAAGGATCGCCACGAAAATCATTTCCGATCTTATCGATCTCATCAAGAATCATTACCGGGTTCGACGTTTTTACTTTGCGTAACGATTGTAAAATACGACCGGGCATTGCACCAATATACGTTTTGCGATGACCACGTATTTCACTTTCATCATGTAAACCACCAAGGCTTATACGTACATACTTACGGCCAAGGGCACTCGCAATACTTTTACCCAACGATGTTTTACCAATACCGGGAGGACCGAGTAAGCACAGGATGGGGCTTTTCATATCGCCCTTCAGTTTTAATACGGCCAGGTATTCGAGAATACGTTCTTTTACTTTTTGTATACCGTAATGATCATGATCTAAAACTTTCTTCGCCTTTTTTAAATCGTATTGATCTTCGCTGTAATCGCCCCAAGGCAAATCAAGCATCAGATCGAGATGATTGTACACCACCGAATAATCAGGCGTTGACGAATGCATCCGCTCTAGTTTTTCAATTCCTTTGCGGAACATTTCTTTTGCAGCTTCACTCCATTTTTTTGTTTCGGCTTTCTTCTTCATTTCCTGGATCTCCAGGTCGTTACTGTCGCCGCCTAACTCTTCTTTAATACTTTTTAACTGTTGCTGTAAAAAGTAATCACGCTGCTGTTTATCTAACTCTGTTCTTGTTTTGTTGGTTACTTTATTCTTCAGCTCGGTGTACTGCAATTCTTTTTGCAGTAACGATAACAACAACTCTGCACGCTGACGGATATTCTGCGTTTCGAGCAACTGTTGTTTCTCTTTAATATCGCTGTTGAGATTGTTGCTTACAAAGTGTACAAGAAAAACAGGGTTCTCGATATTCTTCAGAATTATAGAAGCTTCACTTGGAATGTTTGGCGAAAGCTGAATGATCTGCGCCGCCATGTCTTTTATAGAACCTGCAATCGCTTTAAAGTTGTCATCTTCGGGTGTTGCTTCTTCATTCAACACTTCAATGCTGGCTTTAAAAAACGGATCGTCAGATGTAATACTGTTGATGCGGAAACGCTTTTTGCCCTGGATGATTACAGTAGTACCACCATCGGGCATCTTAATCAGCTTCACCACTTTGGCAATGGTGCCAACATCTTCCAGGTCGTTCACTGTCGGGTCTTCAATGTTGCTGTCTTTTTGTGCAACCACACCAACCAACTTATCTGCTTTGTACGCTTCGTTTACAGCTTGTATACTTTTATCTCTGCCAACAGTAATGGGCAATACTACACCCGGAAACAAGACTGTATTCCGCAAAGGAAGAATCGGCAGTTCTGCAGGAAAATCTGCTATATCGTCGCCATCAGACTCTGCTTCGTTTAAAGGGATGATGGGTAAAAAATCAACATCTTCATCGCCCGGCCTCAAAAACAAACTCTTTTCATTCATAGATTTCATTTAGTCAATTTGACAGATAAGCCCCTTACAAAGGGGCTTTCTGATAATTTCTTTATACTGCCAATATTAATGCCAGCCAGCCGGCAACTGCAAAATCTTCATATTGTTTACTGTTGCAGTACGGGTAAGATGGGTTTTCCTACACAACCATTTGGCATTTGTATGCGTAAGAGAGCTGCTACTGTTGGAGCAATATCTGTCATGTACACTTCCTGGTTGCTCTTACCCGGTTTAATACCCCAGCCATACCACAACAACGGAATGTGACTGTCGTATGGATTCCACACACTGTGGTCGGTTCCTTTAGGATTATCTTTAAACCATTGTGGTTCGGGAATTACCTGCAAGTCGCCACTTCTGTAAGGATAGTAGCCATTGATCAAACGTTCACGGATAGGTTTTGGCAACAATGAATTATCCAGGTTCTCCTTATCAATTACACGATAAATGCCATCCTGTTTTTCCATGAAAGCAATCACATATTTTTTAATTACAGCAACATCTGTCTGCAGCGTATCAAATGCTTTTGTGTTTAAAGCAAGATTGTAATACGCAGAAAAGATCACCGCATTTTTTACGTTGAACTTGGTTGCAATTTCGTCATTCACTTTTTTTATAAGTGTTGATAATGGAATTGAACCTCCTTTCAGATTATTCGACTTTAAAAAATCAGGTACATGCGCTGCACCATGATCGGCCGTTAGAAAAACCGTGTATTGTCCTTTACCTACCGTTTCATCGAGATAGTTAAGAAAATCACCCAGATCTTTATCCAAACGCAGGTAAGTATCTTCTGCTTCAACCGAATTAGGTCCGTACGTATGGCCCATGTAATCGGGAGAAGAAATACTTACAGCAAGAAAATCGGTTATACCACGCTTACCCAACTGCTCACCTTTCATAGCCGCTTTTGCCATTTCAAAAGTATAGGTAGCGCCTTGAGGCAAATAAGGAAGCTTTCCATAGTTTGTTCCTGCATACGATTTTGTATCGTAGGGGAAAGTTGTTTTGTTCAACAAATCGCTGCGTTCGTGTACTGCACTGTCTTTACCACTTTGTAAATAGGTGCTAATAGGGTACAAGGTATTCCATCCTTGCTTGTAATATTCATCGGGCAACTTGCGAGCATTAAACTCTTTTGCCCATTGGGGTAAATCGTTCATGTAATAGGTGCTGCTCACAAACAGGCCACGTGCTTCATCGTACCAATAAGCAGTTCCGGAAAGACCTGCCGGCAGAATTGCACCACGATCTTTGATAGAAATACCAATTGATTTGCTTTGAAAGTTGGTAGCTAACCTTAATTCGTCTGTAACCGTGTTCGTCATCAAATTGCGTGGACTCATTTCGCCATCACGGGTATCGGAACCAACTGTTTTAACCGTTTTATCTTCTACACAATACATATTGCGTTGCTGTTTGGCATCCCACCAGTTATTGCCTGTAATTCCATTTACTGCAGGAACCGATCCTGTGTAAACCGCAGCATGTCCGCAGCCGGTTGCTGTTGGCGTGTATGGGATAAATGCATTTTCGCAACTAAAGCCCTGGTTCAGTAACCGCTTAAAGCCTCCGGTTGCTGCATAACGCTGGTAATAGCGGTAAAGGTAATCCCAACGCATCTGGTCTACCATGATGCCCACCACCAGTTTAGGACGTTGAATGTTGGCAGGTGCTGTTTGTTTAGGGGTTGAATTTTGCTGAGCTTCTGCAGCAAAAAAAGTGCAGAGAAAGAGTACTGAAAAAACGAAACGCATATGATTGATTTGAAGGGCAAAGATACCGTTACAGTCCTCACCGAAAAGCATTTTTACACGAAGGGGAACGGGCTAAAACCCTTCATCAATCGGCCGTAAATCCTTACCTTTGCGGCAAATTTTTCACCCTTAACAATTTCTTTATATGGCAGATATCTTTGAGAAGCTTATTAAGAACTATGGCCCGATTGGCCAGCACAGAGAACGTGCACATGGTTACTTTGCGTTCCCTAAGCTGGAAGGCGACATCAACAGCAGAATGAAGTTCCGTGGCAAAGAAAAAATCGTTTGGAGTCTTAATAACTATCTCGGTCTTGCCAACCACCCCGAAATCAGAAAGGTAGATGCGGAAGCTGCACAACAGTGGGGTCTTGCTTACCCAATGGGTGCCCGTATGATGAGTGGTAACTCCAACCTGCACGAACAACTGGAAAAAGAACTGGCAGAGTTTGAAATGAAAGAAGATGCAATCCTGATGAACTTCGGTTACCAGGGTATCATGAGTGCAATTGATGCAGTGTGTGGTCGCCACGATGTAATTGTATATGATGCAGAAAGTCATGCATGTATTATTGATGGTTTACGTTTGCACCCCGGCCACCGTTATGTGTTTAAGCACAACGATGTAGAAGATTGCGAAAAGCAATTGCAACGTGCAACTGCTTTAATTGAAAAGCAAGGTGCAGGTGGTATTCTGGTTATTACAGAAGGTGTGTTTGGTATGGCAGGCGATCAGGGTAAGTTGAAAGAGATTTGTGATTTAAAAGCGAAATACGAATTCCGTTTATTGGTTGATGATGCACATGGCTTTGGTACTTTGGGTAAAACAGGTGCAGGCGCAGGTGAAGAGCAAGGTTGCCAGGATGGTATCGATCTTTACTTCAGCACATTTGCAAAATCAATGGCATCGATTGGTGCGTTCTTAGCTGGTCCACGTGTAATTATTGATTACATCCGTTACAACATCCGTTCACAAATATTTGCAAAGAGCTTACCTATGCCGATTGTGGTTGGTAACCTGAAGCGTTTGGAAATGCTGAAAACCATGCCTGAGTTAAAAGAAAAACTCTGGAGCAATGCACGCAAGCTGCAGAATGGTTTAAAAGAAAGAGGATTTGATATTGGTAAAACAGATAGCCCCGTTACTCCTGTTTACATGAAAGGTGGTGTTGAAGAAGCAACAGCAATGGTGATGGATCTGCGTGAGAACTACAACATCTTTGCTTCGATTGTGGTATATCCTGTAATTCCAAAAGGCCACATCATTTACCGTTTAATTCCTTCTGCTGCACATACAGATGCTGATATTGAAGAAACACTCACGGCGTTCTCTGAAACAAAAGCAAAACTGGATGCAGGAGCTTACAAAGTAGAAGCAATTCCGGATATGGCAAATGCGTAATAAGCCAAATGGTTAAAATAAAGAGAGGCGGTTGCAATGCAACCGCCTCTCTTATTTAAGTAAAGTTATAAACGAACTTACCGCAGATCCACCACCTCAACACCGGGATATTTTGCTTTATTAAACACAAACTGTGCATCAGTTATGTTTGCATTTCCGTTAAGTGTTCCAACGGTATAGGTATACTTGTTACCACTCTTTTCCATTACTCTTGTACTGTAAATGGTTTGTGTTGCTTTATCAACCCATACCAATACTTTAAAAAACGATTTCGATTTATCGACAGGTGTTAACTCAATTTCCTGAAGTGTTTTACCTGCTTCTTTTTTCTCACCGTTTAATTTGTACAGAAAATCTTTATCGTAAAAATTAGTGAACAGCTTTTGCGGAGTAATTGAATTAGCTGAAGCTTCAAACTTCGAAATGGTTACTTCGTTTGCAGTTTTATCGTAGGTTGATACGGTTACACCATCACAAAAGATATCCTGACCACCGGTAATTGTTACACGATACTTATTTCCTTTTGTATAGAGGGTACCTTTTTTAACGCCTAATACCTTACCCTTGCCATCTTCACTTTTAAATGTGAATGTGGCCTGTACGGCTTTGTATGTTTTAAACTTTGCACTTACTGCATCAAGAATTTTTTTGGCAGCCGGATCGCTTTTACCCAGGCTTTGAGTTTGACCTACTGCTGCAACTGTTATCAATGCGCTTATCAAAAAAGTTACAATTGTCTTCATTCTAACGTTATTATCTGTTTTTATTTATGGATCGATTGAACATCCTTTCACAACTTCAGATTTGCCAAAAGCTGTGTTGGTTGCAATACAAAAACTTAATAATTTCTAAAGGTGATTGTTCAGGTGCGGCTGCAAAGATAGGTATCTGCAAGGGAAAAGGCTCTTCACCAGGCCGTTAGCCCATCATCTGCAAATGTTGCTCCAATTCCACTTCGGTTTTAATTAATACGTCTCTTGCTTTACTCCCCTGGCTTGGACCTACAATACCAGCTGCTTCCAGCTGATCCATCAAACGGCCGGCACGGTTATAGCCCAGCTTCATCCGGCGTTGCAGCAGCGATGTGGAGCCAACCTGGTTTTGCACAATTAAACGAGCAGCGTCTTCAAACAAGGCATCCCTGTCGCTGAGATCGAAATCTTTTCCTTCCAATTCTTTCTCATCCACATACTCCGGTAACAAAAAGGCCTGCGGATAACCTCTCTGCTTACTGATGAAGGATACGATTTCGTCAACTTCCGGTGTATCAACAAACGCACACTGCAAACGGGTTAATTCTCCGTTGTAGCTGATCAACATATCACCTTTACCAATCAACTGTTCTGCACCACCTGTGTCGAGGATGGTACGGCTGTCGACTTTAGACGATACCTTAAACGCAATCCTTGCAGGGAAGTTGGCTTTAATTGTACCGGTAATAATGTTTACAGAAGGACGTTGTGTTGCAATAATAAGGTGGATACCTACGGCACGTGCCAGCTGTGCCAAGCGGGCAATCGGCATCTCTACTTCCTTACCAGCAGTCATAATCAAATCGGCAAACTCATCCACTACCAACACAATAAACGGCAGGTACTGGTGGCCTTTTTGCGGATTGAGTTTACGGGCTACAAACTTCTCGTTGTATTCACGCAGGTTGCGGCAACCGGCTTCCTTCAACAGGTCGTAACGGTTATCCATTTCAATACACAAGGCATTGAGCGTATTGATTACTTTTTTGGTATCGGTAATAATCGCTTCGTCTTCGCCGGGCAATTTGGCTAAGAAATGCTTTTCGATATGGCGGTACAAACTCAACTCCACCTTCTTTGGATCGACCAAAACGAGTTTTAATTGTGATGGATGTTTCTTGTAAAGCAGCGAAACAAGGATCGCATTCAAACCTACCGATTTACCCTGACCTGTAGCACCTGCCATCAACAAGTGCGGCATAGTGGTAAGATCAACAATAAAGTTTTCGTTATCGATCTTTTTACCAATGGCAATCGGCAAACCAAAGTTGTTATGCTGGAATTTTTCCGATGACAACAAAGTCTTCATACTCACCACCGTCTTCTTCACGTTTGGCACTTCAATACCAATGGTTCCTTTACCTGGGATTGGAGCAATGATACGGATGCCCAAGGCTGCAAGACTTAATGCAATATCATCTTCCAGGTTTTTAATACGGGAAATGCGTACACCTGCTGCCGGAACAATTTCGTACAGTGTTACTGTAGGACCAACTGTTGCAAATATTTTCTGTATTTCAATATCGTAGTTGCGGAGCGTGTTAATGATCTGGTTTTTATAATTCTCCAATTCATGTGGATCCTGTACAATTTTTTCGCTACCATGATTCTCCAGCAAATTCAGCGATGGAAATTTGTAATCTTTCAAATCGAGGAATGGATCGTAAGGTGGTAAGTTTTCTACCACTTTTTTTACCGATGGTTCAGCATCGTCCTCTTCCGTTTCTTCCTCATCGGCTGCATTCTTAATTTCTAAAGCAGGTCCTTCAACCGGCATATCTGTTTTTGGCTGTCTAACAGGTTTCTCTGCAACAGGAATGGTCATTTCAACCGGTTCATCTGCTTCCTCTTCTTCCTCTTCGTATTCTTCTTCCTCGTCCTCGTAAACAGGCTCTTCCTCTTTCTCCGTTACAGAAAAACTATGTAACGGATTCTCTTCTTCCTGCTGTAATGGTATTGGCGTAAAGCCCGATTCTTTTTTCAACTGGTTAACGGGTACAGGCTTTTCTTTAACCACCGGTTCATTTAAATCGATGCGCTCAATAATTTCTTCGGGCAGAGGCTCAACGGTTACTTCTTTGGGTTTACGTTGCGGTAAACTAAACACTGGATTAAAACGCCAGATGATATATGAAATAGCCGCTAATGACAACAACAGACCTGTACCAGTTTTACCAAGGAAACCGCTTAACCAACCGGCAGCATAATTACCGAATGCCCCACCCCATGGAAAACCAAATGCATTAAGAAAGAATGAAAAGCTCACCGGTAAAACCAACAACCCTACCAACACATACTTCAGGTTGCGGGGTAGCGAGAATATTTTCTTACCGAATAAAAAGTTTACACCTGCAATGAAAAAGATACTGCAAATAAGATAGGAAGCAACTCCAAAACCTTTGTAGAAAAACAGGTGCGATATCCATGCGCCAAACCTGCCCAGCAAGTTTGATACAAGCAACTCATCATTAAACAAAACACCCGAAGCATTCTGCAGTACTTTATCCTGGTCTTCTTTCCAGGTAAAGAGGTATGATGTAAAAGCAAAAAATAAAATGAGCGAAATGATTAAAAAGGCAATCCCGGTAATCTTGTGGGTGCGTTCATCCTTCACAAGTTCTTTCACAGATACCTGCTCCTCTTTTTCCTGTTTCAGTTCCTCCACAGGGCTTTCCTTTTTCTTCTTCTCTTTTGTGCGGTTTGCAGCCATAAAAACAAAGATAAAGAATGCCTGTAACCCACCAACTGCCAAAACCCTGTCTGTTTCTGTAAAAAATATCTATCTTAACAGGCAACTCATTGCTCCCTGTTCATGAAAAAATACTGGCTGCTCAGCGTCCTTTTCCTTACGTCGTTTACAAAACTCTTTGCCCACGAGGACACGAGCCTTTCCGTTATCTATACGTCATCGGTTAAGAACCTGCATTACCTCGATAAGAATATGCATGTGTTCATCGACTCCAATAACAATGTTGATCTGCAGCTGTTACGGGGAATTATGTTTATGCACCTCAACGAACGGCCCAGACCCAAGGGCTTTAAGAAATACATGATCGATTCGAAAATGTATCTTCTTTTCTGGATCAATAACGATGAGGATAAACCACGTGATTTTTTTGTAACCCCGGGCATTTACGCCAAAGAATGTATTCTGTACACACGCATTAATAACGATTACCCGTGGAAAGAAATTCCCGGACAGGTTGTTCCCGATAAAAACGAAAATGCTTACCGTTATTTTACCGTACCTCCCGGCACCGAAATGCAGATATTGGTGCGCTGCAGTTATGCCCGCACAAACGTTATTGTTTTTAAGCCTTACCTCATTAACCCAATATATCTTGACGATCACATCAGCAAAAACCACAACGAATGGCATGGTGTAAACGTATTTACATATTTACTCTGTGGATTATTGCTGATGATGATGCTATATTCCTTTGCCAACTATGTACAAAACCTGAAGCGTTCGTTTCTTTACTACTCTCTCTACTCATTGCTCATCGGTGCGTTGTTGTTTTTAAAAGCGGCACTCCACGAACGTTCAACGCCATTTAATTTCTTTTACGAAGAATACCTGGATTACTTTCTGCAAATGAGTGGGTATATCTTTTACATCGGCTTCACACGCATGTTTTTAAATACCCCTGTGCAATATCCTACTCTCAATAAAATGTTTGTGATTGCAGAAATTGTGCTTGGCTTATTCCTGGCAGTATTTTCTGCTTTGTATTTTACAGGATCGGCTTACCCCAACCTCGTTGCCGTAGAAAATTCCAGTAAATACTTTTTGATTTTCCTGGGTATCATGTATGTGATTCTTGGTATTGTAAAACGCAACAGGTTAATGAATTATTTACTCGCCGGTAATGTCGCTAACCTGCTGTTTGGCGGTATGTCGCAATACCTCATCAGCTACCCGAGTTCTAACTTATTTCCCGATGCGCCATTATTCCGTCAATCGCTTGTGTATTTTGAAGTTGGCATTTTCCTTGAACTGATCTTTTTCCTTCTGGGTTTAGTGTATAAAAACAAAATTGAGCTGATTGAAAAAGTAAAGATGGATGAAGCCATGAAGCTGGAAGCAGAGAAACAGGAGTATGCCAAACAGATTGCTGTACTCAGTGCACAGCAGGATGAACGGAGCCGCATCTCTGCCGATATGCACGACGAATTGGGAAGTGGCGTTACCGCCATTCGACTGTTGAGTGAAATTGCAAGGAAGAAAACCAAAGATCGTCCGGTTGAGGAAATAGACAGAATTTCTTACAACGCCAATGAGCTGATGACAAAGATGAACGCCATCATCTGGAGTATGAACGCAGGCAATGATACCGTTGATAGTCTTGTTGCTTATATCCGCTCTTATGCATCTGAATACCTCGATAATTTTGATATGCTATATCGCATCAACACACCTTCCAACTTACCCAAGCTGGAAGTATCGGGGGTAAAGCGTAGAAATATTTTCCTTGTGCTGAAAGAGTCCATTAACAACGTTATGAAACATGCTGGTGCAACAGAGGTTACCATCAATGTTCACTTCAGCGACAACAACCAGCTGATTGTTGAAATTGCAGATAACGGAAAAGGAATTGATGCAGAAAAATTAAACCAGTTTGGCAATGGTTTAAAAAATATGAAACGACGGATGGAAAGCATTGGCGGCACATTTACTATTACCGGCACCAACGGTACACGTGTAACGCTGGAAGTTCCGCTTTAATTACTTTCTTGTTCCAACAAAAAGACAAAGCCAGCCGGCAATAAAGCATACACCTCCTATTGGTGTTATTGCGCCTAACCAGTTCATACCGGTAACACCTGCTGCTTTAAAAAAAGTAAGCGTATATAACGATCCGCTGAAGATAAAAATACCTGCAATAAATAACCCTGCTGCACGCTTATACCAGCTGTTTGCATTACTGTTCAACAAGATGCCTGTTAGTACAAGTGCCAGTACATGATAGAAGTGATACTGTACTCCTGTTTGATAGGTTTGTACTGCTTTTTCATCTACCATTTCTTTTAAAGCATGTGCACCAAATGCACCCAATGCAACAGCAAGTGCACCCAGTAAAAAAGCGAGTGACAATGTTTGTTTACCCATGTCTGCGAATAATTTTCTGAAAGTTGTCGATGTGCATGTACCGGGTTGGTAAATGATACATGGCCTGGTTATAAAACGAACTGCGTTCGTTGAGTTTATTGCTGATAAATTCTGCCAGCACTTCGTCATTCATACCTGCAATTAATGGCCGGGTTTCTTTTTCTGCATGAAGGCGTTGCACCAGTTCTTCTACTGTGCTTTGCAGGTAAATGGTAGCACCGTGGTTATTCATCTGCTTCATGTTATTATGAAAGCAAGGTGTACCACCACCACAGCTTAAAATAAAATCCTCTTTTTTATAAAACAACGCAAGCATCTCTGCTTCCATTTTGCGAAAAGCGTCTTCGCCTTTCTCTGCAAAAATAGCCGATACAGATTTGCCTTCTTTCTTTTCAATCTCTTCATCCAAATCGTAAAAAGGCAGACCACTTGCCTCGCTCCATTGCTTACCCCAATATGTTTTACCACTGCCCATAAACCCAATAATGAAGTACCGCATGAAGTTGTTGTTTGTTACGAAGGTAATGAGCGATGGACGATGAATGATGAATGATGAATGATGAGTTATCAACACCCTGCATACTCATCATTCATTACTCATTACTGATCACAAAAAAGCCCATCGTTTTGCAACGATGGGCCTGTATAAAGATCAGTTATAACTGTCTTACTCAGCAGCAGCATCAGAACCGCCATCGAGCTTTTTCTTCAGATCAGCAAGAACACCCAGATCACCAAGTGTAGCTTTCTCTACTTTGCTCTGTACGTCTTTCACTGCTTTCTTAGTACGTGCAGCGTCTGCTTTCTTCTCTTTCAGCTCAGCGTTCTTTTCTTCAATGATCGCCTGTTCCCACAAACGTGCATGGCTTACTACCACACGCTTTTCGTTACGATCGAATTCGATCACTACGAACTGTGCAGTTTCATCAGCCTGTACTTGTTTACCATCTTCCTTGTTCAGATGACGGTTTGGAGCGAAACCTTCGATACCGTAAGGTAATTGTACAATTGCACCTTTGTCATCCTTCTTCGTTACATGACCTTCGTGTGTTGTACCAATTGCGAATGTTTCTTCCAATGCATTCCAGGGATCTTCTTCGAGTTGTTTATGACCTAACTGCAGCTTACGGTTTTCCTTATCGATGCTGAGGATCATTACTTCGATATCCTGACCAACCTTTGTGTATTCACTTGGGTGGTTGAAACGCTTGGTCCAGCTAAGATCGCTGATGTGGATCATACCACCGATACCTGCTTTCAGTTCAACAAACACACCGTAAGGAGTAATGTTCTTCACCAAACCTTTGTGCTTGCTTTCTACTGGGAAAGTTTCTTCGATAGTGCTCCAAGGATCCTGGCTCATTTGCTTAATGCTCAAGCTCATCTTACGGGCATCTTTATCGAGCGTAACGATTTTTGCTTCGTGCTCATCACCCATTTTGAAGAATTCTTTTGCATTAACCGGTGTGTTAGCCCAGCTGATTTCACTTACGTGAACCAGACCTTCAACACCTGGCATGATTTCGAGGAACGCACCGTAGTCTTCAATGTTCACCACTTTACCTTTCACGGTGTTACCTTCAACGATTGATTCGCTGAGTGTATCCCATGGGTGCGGAGTGAGCTGCTTCAGACCAAGGCTGATACGTTTCTTATCATCATCGAAGTCGAGAACTACAACGTTCAACTTCTGATCCATCTTCAGTACTTCTGAAGGATGGTTGATACGGCCCCAGCTGATATCAGTGATATACAACAGACCATCAACACCACCCAGGTCAAGGAACGCACCGAAGTCGGTAATGTTCTTGATAGTACCTTCCAGTACCTGACCTTTTTCCAGTTTACCCATGATCACCGCACGTTGTGCTTCGATATCGCTTTCAATGAGGGCTTTGTGGCTCACAACAGCGTTCTTAATGGTCTCGTTAATCTTTACCACTTTAAACTCCATTGTTTTACCTACAAACTGATCGTAATCTGTTACAGGCTTCACATCAATTTGTGACCCCGGTAAGAATGTTTCCATACCGAAAACATCAACGATCAAACCACCTTTAGTTTTGCTGGTAACAGTACCTGTAACAATTTCACCTGTCTTATGTACTTCCATAATGCGCTCCCATGCACGAGTGATGCGTGCAAGCTTGCGGCTGAGGTGTAAGTGACCTTCTCTGTCTTCTTTCTCTACCACCATTACTTCAACAGTATCGCCGATTTTTAAACCTGGCAAATCACGGAACTCGTTCAAAGAAACAAGACCATCGCTCTTGAAGCCGATGTTTACTACAACATCTGTTTTTGTTAATGCCACAACCTGGCCATCAACAATTTCAGCATCGTTTACTTGCTTGAAAGTGCCATCGTAAACAGCATCATACTTTTCACGCTCTTCTTTGCTGTAGATTGCTACGTTGCGCTTGTCAACGCTCCAATCAAAATCATCGTGTGCAGTTTGCACAGCCACAGGTGCAGTTGTTGTCGCTGTAGATGTTTCGGCAACCTCAGTTGCAGGAACATTCTCCTGTGCATCAGCGTTTGAGTTAACAATTTGATTTTCTGACATAAAATAACCCCGATTTGTTTAATTGATTCGGGGCGGCAAAGGTAGGCCAAAAAGCCGTGCAGGCAAGGGCTTTGGAGCTGTTTTTTAAGCTAAAACACAAGAAAATCGGGGCTTTCGGTAAATAAGGCCTTGTTTAAGCAGTGGTTCCGGCCATTCGCTTGTAGTCCCGCTCTTTCAGGCTGGAGCTACCGCTGCTGTCCGGCAGCCTTTGAGCAACATCAAAAAATGCAACAGCCAGGCATCAGAACCGTCCAACCAGCTATCGGGCAAGGGCTCGTTTACGGATCAATGCAATAACAACCATCACCAGGCAAAGGGTAATACCGCCGTAAGCAATGGTTACAATTTCGCTGTGCGCCTGCTGCGAAAACGAAATGCCATATAACGCCCAGGCAACAACTAATGTGTAAGCAATATCTTTTCTGAAAATAGAAAAATAAGCACCCAGCAATGCTGCAACAGTAATCATGATGCAGCTCCACATAACAGCACCCACCCCAAAGCCATTCCAGTTATAATGCACCAGCAAGGCCGTTGTATTGGCTATGGTTGCTACACTGATCCAGCCAAGGTAAACAACAAAAGGTACGTACAGCAACAAATACTGCATGCCGTTCACTTGTTCTCTTACCTGTTGCAACTTTCGATAAATAACGAGCAGTGTTACCAACAAAGCCAGCATAAACAGCAATGATAATTCGATCTGCAGCAAATGCCACGTAATAATCCAAGTGCCGTTTAATGCACAAGTAAGTGTAAAATAATTGGCGATGTAAGTAACTGGTTGTAACAAGGAGTCACCCGTGTTGCCTTTCCACAATAACGATGTACTGTAAACCATATACCCCAACAACAGCAGGTAAATAATTCCCCATATACTGAATGTAAAGCCTGCAGGTACAAATAAATTCGGGTACATGGCACTTACATCGGCAGTCGTATATCCGTTTAACGGTAAGCCATTGGCCAACGCATTCATGGTAAGCATGTATGCAAAAAATACCCATTGATAAACAACCAGTGCCTTTGTATTTGTAATCATACCGTTGAAGTTACTACGTTAAAACAAAAGAAAGCTGCAGATGTTCATTACTTCCACATCACATAACTCTTAGCTAACAGCGGTAACGCAACAATTGAAGCGAGTGCAATAGCTGTGCCTGCAAATGCTTTCACCACAAAAAATACAAGCAGCAGATAAACAGGATAAAGAAAAGCCATCAGGCAAAACAAAATACTATCGTAATACTGTTCGCCACGCAGCTTCCAGGCTAACCGTTCTAACGGCACATAAAACAGAAAATGTGTAAGTACACCTAACATGGCGGGTATAAACAGCAAGAACTTCGGAATCTTAATGCGTGTATCTGCATTTATTTTTTCCGACAGATGTTGCAACTGTACTTCGGCGGCTTTATTGATAGCCATCATGGCAGCACCTGTTTCCATTCCTTCCCGCACTACTTCTTTTCCAAACTGCTTACCGAAATTGATGTCGAACGATTTAGGAAAATCGACAAAGGAATTGTAACGCACCCATACCGGTAAAAAGGTAACATCCAACCCATCGGCCCAGGCTTGCAGCAACATACGTGGTGCACCTTTTTTTAACGGCAGCTGAAGCGTGGTTTGGTGGCGACAGAATCCTTCCACAAATATCAACACATGCTCACCACGTTTTAAGATTGCACGCACTTCTTCAAAAGTGGCATCATTGTTTGCCAGCTGATCTTTACCATCCGTCATCCGGTAAATAGGAATCATATTAACCGAGCGTAAAATTTTTCGTACAACCGGATTTTTAAACACACCGCTTCTTGTAATAAAATGCACCCGGTGATCCATTACAGCACCAACAATAATTGCATCAAGAAATGAATTGGGATGGTTCACTCCCAGGATCATTGGAGTGGTAATCTTTTTTGCGGCAGGATTAAAAATGCCCAATCGCTTTGCAAAAATCCAGAAATAGAGATTGGTGAGGAGTTTGGTAAAAACGTACATCGGCTCTTGGTAATTAAGTGCGGCAAAGTAACTGAAAAAATACGCATCTGCTTAAAACTGTAATGAACCAACCGTCATTTCTGTAAATAAAAAGGCCATCATTTACGATGGCCTCAGCGTTTTATTGTTCAGAAACCAGCTTACCGGTTTCATCCAGCAGTAATGTTCGTTTCTTACCTGCTTCTTCAACAATGATCTGGAACAGATTCGGATTTTTGGGCTTTTCGATTTTGATAATATCCTTCGGATTTTGTTTTGGATAACGACGGAGTATTTCGTCAAGTACTGGTCGTGGTGCCTGTTCTCTGGTCATGGGCGTACGGGTATCTACACGGTCGCCATTGCTGTGGTAAGTAGCAGTTGAGCGCCACACACCGTTACCAAATACAACTGTCCAGTCGCCTCTGTTTTTTGTCCACGTAGCATTGGCAGCATTGGGATATTCTGCAGCAAACGAACTTTTTACTTTTGTTGGAAGATTGACACGTGTTTTGGTATTGCCGGTTTGCTTACCATCTGCATCTTGCTTATTACCGTTGTCGGCATCATTATCGGTTTGCTTTTTTACTTTTTCTGTAGCCGGTTTACCTTTTTCTTTGGCTTTCGATTTTTCTTTACCTGCCTGCGCAAAAACTGCAACAGAAGAAAAGATAAACAATGCAGCAATCAATAGCTTTTTCATATGCTTTGTTTTAGTTAAAGTTACAAACAGCAAAACAAATAAGAGGAATTAACCAACAGCAATTGTGCGGATAGCATTTACCAACCTGTCGAGATCTTTGATGGAGGTGTATACATGCGGTGTTATCCTTACACCGTGTACATTTTCCCAATCGATCGCTACAGTATGAATTTTATGCTTTTTATGCAGCGTATCCATTAATGCAAATGGCTTTATTCCTTCAATGGCAATATTAGAAATGGCACAATAACCCGCTTTGTATTTTGGCTGAAGAAATGAAACCTGTTTCAGATCGCTTACTTTATTGTTCCAGTAATCGGTTAAATACCGAAGTCGTTCTTCTTTTCGTTTCGAACCAATGACATTGTGAAAATCTACTGCATTACCAATAGCCATTTCGCTGGCAAACGATCTTGTACCGAGCGATTCGAATTTGCGGATATCAGTACCATCAGGCTCGTTATTGCTGAGTAATGCCCAAATATTTTTGATCTTCTCTTTTTTAATCCATAACAACCCGCTGCCAAATGGAGCACACAACCATTTATGTAAAGAGCTGGCAAAATAATCGCATCCAAGATCAGGAATATTAAAATCTATATGTGCAAATGTATGGGCACCATCGCCAATTACTTCGATGCCACGTTTATGTGCTTCATCCGCAATTTTTCGGATGGGCAGAATTTGTCCCGTCCAGTTAATGAGATGTGTTACATGTACAATTTTTGTTCGTGAGGTAAATGCATTGACATACTGCTGCACAATTGCATCTTCATTTTCAATAGGCAATTCCAGGTTCAGCCAAATCAATTTAATGCCGTCACGTTTTTCACGTTGCTTCCATGCGTTGATCATGTTCGGATAATCCTGCTTTGTCAATACAACCTCATCACCTGCTTTTAAATTCAAACCAAAGATCACCGTATTCAATCCTTCTGTTGCATTGCGGTTAATGGCTATTTCTTCTGCATCGCAGCCGGCAAGATCTGCCAGTTTACCTCTCAATGCTTCACGGCCATCGTCGAGTATACGCCACATGTAATACGAAGGTCCTTCGTTGGCATACTGATAAAAACGGATGTGTGCATCCTGTACTACTTTCGGTTGCGGACTAACCCCGCCGTTGTTGAGGTTTAATAAATTGGGCGATACAGTATATTGTTCTTTTACCCAACCCCAGAAATCTTCATCGGCTACCGCATCTGCATCATTCATTGCACGAAACTGCGCATACCGGGATTCCGCTTCGTTTGCAAATGCTTTATTGGTAAATGGTAAAAAAGTGAATGCACCTGTTGCTGCAGTAAGCTGCTGTATAAAATTTCGTCTCGATGACATCGCAGTTGGGTTTAATTAAAGGTACTTATTTAAACAAACTGTGTTTTACAAAAAAACTGAGCGAGTATTCTAACTATATAACTGTGTTGCTTACAGCTGAGCAATTGTTTTGGCAGCGATAAATCCACTGGTCCATGCGTGTTGAAAATTAAAGCCACCGGTGATGCCATCCACATCCAGTATTTCGCCTGCAAAGAAAAGATTGGGATGCAGTTTACTCTGCATCGTATTCGCATCAACCTGTTTCAAGTCTACACCGCCTGCAGTAACAAACTCTTCTTTAAAGGTGGTTTTACCTTTTACGTGGAATGGATGATTACACAAAAGCTGAATCAACTTATTCTGTTCTTTCGATGGAAGATCGGCCCAACGTCCTTCGTCTTTAATGCCTGCCTCCTGCAACAGGAATGCCCACAAACGGTTGGGCAAATGAAACAGATTGTTATTCACTATTTTTTGTGAACCATTCGTATTGCGAATGAGCTGGAGCTCTTCTTTTACGTCCTGCTCTTTTGCATCATTGAGCCAGTTAACGTTGATCGTAAAATCATAGTTCCGTTCCTGCAATTCTCTCGCACCCCAAGCTGAAAGTTTTAATACACATGGTCCGCTCATGCCCCAATGTGTAATGAGTAATGGCCCGGTATTTTTCAATTTCGTTGATTGAATTTTTATCGTGGCTTCAGGCACAACCACTCCCATCAGTTGTGTGATCGGATGTTGCGGAATATTAAACGTAAACAGTGATGGAACAGGCGGCACAATCGTATGCCCTGTTCCTTTTAACCAATCGAATTGCTGCAGTTTAGGGAAACCACCACTGGCAATACAAACATAATCGGCAGTAATACTGTCACTGTTGTTTAGTTCAACTTTCCACTTCTCATTTTCCACTTCCAGTTTTTTCACTTCCCTGTTCAGTAATAATTCTACTTTATACTTATTTACTTCACGCAGTAAACAATCAATAATCGTTTGCGAAGAATCAGTAACCGGGAACATTCTTCCATCGGCTTCTGCTTTCAGCTTTACGCCTCTTTCTTCAAACCACGCAATGGTATCCTTTGTAAAGAATTGATGAAACGCTTTGCGAACAAAATGCTCGCCACGTGGATAGCGCTTACTCAACTCCTGTACATCAAAACAGGCATGCGTAACATTGCAGCGGCCACCGCCACTTACTTTTACTTTCGATAATACCTTGCTTGATTTTTCAAGAATAATCACACGCAGTAACGGATTCATTCTTGCAGCATTGACGGCACAGAAAAAACCGGCAGCACCTCCACCGATTACCAATAATGTTTGTTGATGTGTTGCAGCACTCATTACTTCATCATCATTAAAGCAGCCATTGTTTCAATACCATTCCACAAATTCAGCAAACGGATATTTTCATTTTCTGCATGTTGATTGTTATCGTGATTGGCAATAGGAACAGAGATTGTTTTTGCTTTGAGATATTGTTCAAATAAAAATAACGGCAGACTGCCACCAGCTGTCGGCAGTAAAACAATTTGTTCTGTTGTTGTTGATTGTACTGCCGCAATTACTTTTTTTGCAATCGGCAGATCCATCGCTGTTTTCTGTGCATTATAACCACTGCTCAATTCTACTTTCGCAATTTTATCGTACTTGTTCCTTTCTTCTTCAGTAGGTGTTGCTGTTGTAACATAATAGCCCTGGCTTTTGATATGTTCAACAACACGCTGTTGTTGCCTTTTCCAATCGTTACCCGCAACAAGGCGCAGATCCAGAACAGCTGTTGCAGTTGTAGGTATTACATTGCTGGCATTCTTCCCTACATTGGCACTGTTCATTCCATTAATGTTGAGCGATGGTAAACCAATTGACTGTGCAAGATTGTAATCCGTCATTTCCCGTTTACGAAAGCCCAGTTCGTTTTTCATTTGTTCATCTACGGGTGGCACTGCTGCAAGTGCTTTCTTTTCCATTTCACTCAACGGAATTACATCGGCATAAAAATCTTTAATTGTAACCCTTCCGTTTTTATCTTTCATTGATGCTAATAATTGAACCAGCATCATTGCCGGATTAGGTGCCCAGTTGCCGTAATGACCACTATGCAGCGGGCGCTTAGAACCATACACAGTTAGATCAACATGCGCATCGCCTCTTACGCCAAACACCACTTGCTTTTTACCCGATTGATGAACAGGTCCATCACAAATCAACCACAGATCGCTTTGCAATAAACTTTTGTACTGCTGCAAAATTTCATGCAGAAAATCAGATCCCTTTTCTTCTTCACCTTCAAAAAAGAACTTCAGGTTTACGGTTGGCTTCATACCACTTTTAACGATGGCATCGTAAGCATTTAAAATAGCCATTACTCCTGCTTTATCATCGCTTGCACTTCTGCCATATATTCTCCACTGAGGATCAAATGCTTTATCAGTAGTTGGAAAATCAATCATGCTTCCGTTTTGCTCCAGCGAATTAGTCAGCAACTTTGGTTCAAACGGCGAAAGACCTTTTGCCCATTGTGCCGCATTCACCGGTTGCCCGTCGTAGTGCGCATAAAAGATAATGGTTTGTGTAGCACCGGGTGTATTTACTTCGCCATAAACAGCAGGTACATTTCTATTGGATGCGGGAGTAAGTAATTGAACATTGGCAATTCCCCGCTTCTTCATTGCATCCATAATGAATGTTGCATTTTTATAAATGCCCACAGAATCGCCAACAATGTTCGGTAACTTCAAAAAAGAAACAAACTCGTTAATGATGGCATGCTCATTTGCCTGGCGGTATTGCCTGATCTTTAAAACATCAGGGCTTTGTGCCAATAAAAAATGAGTGCTGCAAACCACAACACTCATCAATATTAATTTTCGCATCATACAGTTGTATTGTTTCTGTAAGTTAAATATTTACTTCAACGTGCATCAATAATACGTTGCATCCAAGTTTGCATTTGCTTTCTCTGCAGCTTCAATAGATGCAAAGGATGAAAGAATATCTGCCTTACCTTTCTTAATACAAACATCATGTTCGTAATGTGCCGATGGTAATCCATCTGCAGTGCGGATTGTCCAGCCATCTTCATCATGATAAATATCTTTCTTGCCTAAGTTGATCATTGGCTCAATAGCTATCACTGTTCCTTCTTTCAGCTTAGTTCCTGTTCCCCGTTTTCCATAGTTAGGCACCTGTGGATCTTCATGCAGGTTACGTCCTAATCCATGCCCTACCAGTTCACGCACCACACCATAGCCATGTTGCTTTTCTGTATAATCCTGTATCGCAAAAGAAATATCACCAACACGATTGCCGTGTACAGCCTTTTCAATGCCCTTGTACAACGATTCTTTGGTTACACGCAGCAGTTTCTTTACTTCATCAGTTGTTGTACCAATGATGAATGTGTAAGCACTATCGCCATGATAACCATTCATAAAAGCACCCACATCAACAGAAACAATATCACCATCCTTCAATACATTGTTTGTAGGAAAACCATGCACCACTGCATCGTTTACCGATATACAGGTAGCAAAAGGATACGTTCCCTGGTAATTTTTAAACGATGGCACAGCGCCATTGTCACGGATAAACTGTTCAATACGTGCATCAACCTGCATTGTTGTAACGCCGGGCTTCAGCATTTTTGCTGCTTCGGCTAATGCATCGCCAACCAGCAATGCACTTTTGCGGATCAATTCTATTTCTAAAGGTGAACGGTAATGAATCATAAAATCAGTTGTATTAAAAAACCCCGGCTTTTTGGCCAGGGTTTCTATGTAAATGTGTTCAATTAAATAGCAGATGAAGATACGGTCTGGCGTCCCTGGATCTTTCCTCCTTTCATGAGGCCATCGTATTGTCTCATCAACAAATGTGTTTCAATTTGCTGTAAGGTATCGAGGATTACACCTACCATGATTAACAATGAAGTCCCACCGAAGAAAGTAGAGAAACCGCTTGATACACCTAAGTTCTTAGCAATACCCGGTAAAATACCAACGATTGCAAGAAACACCGCACCGGGTAAAGTAATACGATCCATGATGTGACCAATATAATCAGCTGTAGGCTGACCAGGCTGAACACCCGGAATAAAACCATTGTTCTGCTTCAGGTTATCTGCAATCTGTTTAGGATTGAAGATTAACGCTGTATACAGGAATGTAAACCCAATTACGAGAATTGAATACACTACCATGTACCAGATGTTACCATGATCGCTCAATGTGGCTGCAATACCTTTTGTTGCATTGAAACCGGTAAGCAAGGTTGGTAAGAACATGATTGCCTGTGCAAAGATGATTGGCATTACACCCGCACTGTTTACCTTAATTGGTAAGAACTGGCGTGCACCACCAAACTGGCGGTTGCCAACAATCTGCTTCGCATAGTTGATAGCGATTTTGCGTACACCTTGTACAAGAATGATGAGTCCCATTACGATTGCAATAAGGATCGCAATTTCAATTGTGAACTTCAATAAACCACCACCGGCACTACCGCTCTTTGCAGTAAATTCTGCTGCAATAGATGCGGGGAAACGTGCAAGGATACCGATCATGATGATGAGTGAAGTACCGTTGCCCAAACCTTTATCGGTAATACGCTCGCCTAACCACATTACAAACAATGTACCTGCAGTTAATACGATGGTAGTTGATAACCAGAAGAAACTTGTGAACGAAGGAATGATAGCTGCACCTGCAATTTCAGGACTCTTCAGGTAAGTTACATAAGCACTCGCCTGGAAGATGGTAACAATTACAGTGAGGTAACGTGTCCATTGATTGATTTTTTTACGACCACTCTCTCCTTCCTTCTGCATTTTCTGCAGTTGCGGAACAAGAATGCTCATCAGCTGCATAAAGATTGATGCAGAGATATAAGGCATAATACCTAATGCAAAAATAGAAGCGCTTGAAAAGGCACCACCGGCAAATGAATCGAAGATACCGAGGATACCTTCCTTTGCTTTAGAGTTTAATTGTTCTAATCCATTGGGGTCAACACCTGGCAATACAATATGAGAACCCACACGGTATACCAAAAGCAACAAAAGAGTGTACACAATTTTACTGCGTAACTCTTCGATGCTCCAGATATTCTTTAGGGTTTGAATGAGTTTTTTCACTGGAAAAAATCTTTTTAAAAATTTGCTGAAAAGAAAAAAGACGCATTTTCATGCGTCGGGCAAATATCGGGAAAAATTACTTTACAATTTCAACGGTACCGCCTGCTGCTTCAATTGCCGATTTGGCTTTTTCGCTCAGTGCATTTACCTTGAAAGTAAGTTTGCTTTTAAGCTCACCATTTGCAAGAATTTTCACTTTATCTGTACGGTTGGTAAGACCATTAATGTACAGGCTTTCGAGAGAAAATTCAGTGAGGCTATATTTTTCAGCAAGTTGTTCAATTTGTCCGAGGTTGAACACACGGTATTCAACACGATCCGGATTTTTGAAACCACGTTTTGGTACACGACGCTGAATTGGCATCTGACCACCTTCGTGAGCTATTTTACGCTTAAAGCTCGCATGGCTCTGCGCACCTTTGTTACCTCTTGTTGATGTACCACCTTTACCAGATGCTTCACCACGACCTAAACGTTTTTCCTTGTGTGTAGAACCTTCAGCAGGTTTTAAATTGTGCAGTTTCATTTGTAAATGATTTTGAACTTTCGGGGAATCACCCCTCGCATTTGTTAATTGATAATTCTGAAATTAATAATTGATAATGCTAACCGATCTTCTCAAATTATCCATTAACCAATTATCAATTATTCTTAAGCTACTTCTTCAACCTTCAACAGGTGATTCACTTTCTGAATCATACCAAGAACCTGAGGAGTACCTTCTACTTCTTTGCTTGAGTTTGTTTTGTTCAAACCAAGTGCTTTCAGCGTTAACTTCTGACGCTCTGGTCTGTCAATTGGACTCTTTACTAAAGTGATTTTTAATTTTTTCATATCTCCGTCTTTTTAAACTGTCGACTGCCGGCTGACGACTGACGACTGTATTCAATTACCCGTTAAATACTTTCTTTAATCCGAGGTTACGCACTTTCGATACAGAGATCGGCTCACGTAATAACGCCAATGCTTTGAACGTTGCTTTTACCACGTTGTGCGGGTTAGCAGAACCAAGTGATTTTGCTAATACGTCGGTAACACCAGCGCTTTCCAATACTGCACGCATGCTACCACCGGCAATTACACCAGTACCATGTGCAGCAGGCTTAATGAGTACTTTTGCAGCACCTTCTTTCGCCAGCTGATCGTGAGGAATAGTACCTTTCATTACAGGAACTTTGATGAGATTTTTCTTCGCATCTTCGATTCCTTTAGAAATAGCTTCCTGTACTTCTTTGGCTTTACCTAAACCATGACCTACAACACCATTTTCGTTACCCACTACAACCAGTGCAGAGAAACTGAAGGCACGGCCACCTTTGGTTGTTTTTACAACACGGTTAATGGCAACTACTTTTTCTTTCAGTTCCAGGTCACCTGCTTTTACTTTGTTTGTAATTACTTTCGACATTTATCTGTTATTAAATGTTTACGATTGATTAGAAATTTAAACCGGCTTCACGTGCGCCATCAGCAACCGCTTTCACACGGCCATGGTATAAGTTACCACCACGGTCAAATACAACAGTTGTTAAACCCAACTCAGTTGCTTTGCGTGCTATTGCAGCACCTACCAGTTTACTTTTCTCAATTTTGGTTACTTTCTGTGCCAGAATATCCTTGTCTCTTGAAGATGCAGAAGCAATTGTTACACCTGTAACATCATCAATCAACTGAACATAAATATCAGAGTTACTGCGGAACACGCTTAAACGTGGCTTTGCAGATGTACCTGCTACTTTCTTGCGAATTGAGTAGCGGATCTTTTGCCTTCTGACTAATTTGTTATCTGTTTTCATCTTTCTTTATTTAGTTCTTCCGATGCTGCCGGAAGACGAATTTGAAAATTTTATTACTTACCAGCTGCTTTACCTGCCTTACGACGGATGTACTCACCAACGTATTTAACACCTTTTCCTTTGTATGGCTCAGGCTTACGCAAGCTGCGGATTTTTGCTGCAACAGCACCTAACAATTGCTTATCAATACCTGTAAGTGTAATTGTTGGGTTTTGACCTTTCTCCTGTGCAGTAGCAACTTTTAATTCGTTAGGCACTTCAACAACAATGTTATGTGAATAACCTAAAGAAAGATCGAGGAGGTTACCCTGGTTTGCAGCTTTATAACCCACACCCACCAGTTCAAGTTTCTTTTCGAAACCATCAGTAACACCTTTTACCATGTTGGCAACGAGTGCACGGTATAAACCATGCATTGCACGATGACGACCTTGATCTGTAGGGCGACCGAAAGTAACTTCACCATCTTTTACTTCTACGATGATATCACGATCAACTGCTTCTGTCAATTCACCTTTTGGTCCTTTCACAGTAACCACGTTGTCTTTACCAACTGTAACAGTAACACCCTGAGGAACTGCTACCGGTTTTTTACCTATACGAGACATAGTATCTTAGTTTTATATTTTGAGTTTGTTGCTAACCGGTCAGCTTAGTATAGTCTCAGCTTAATGTATCAGCAACGGTTAAGATTAATAAATGTAGCAAAGTACTTCGCCACCAACATTGTTTGCTTTCGCCTGCTTATCAGTCATAACACCTTTTGATGTGCTGATGATAGCGATACCCAAACCATTCTTCACACGACGGAACTCTTCTGGCTTAGCATATTGACGAAGACCCGGACGGCTCACACGCTCCAAAGACTGGATAGCCGGAACACGTGTTTGTGGATCGTACTTCAAAGCGATTTTGATAACGCCTTGTTTGCTGTCGTCTTCAAATTTGTATTTAAGAATATAACCTTGATCGTACAAGATTTCGGTAATACGTTTTTTCAGGTTGGAAGCAGGAATTTCTACAATACGGTGTCCTGCCATTTGGGCATTTCTAACACGGGTAAGGAAATCTGCAATAGGATCTGTAACCATTGTATTTGTAATTGAATGATTTTTTTGAAATATTGTTTACTTGTTGTGCATCATATTCAATACCTGCACAACTGCTGTTTTGCAGCCCGGTATTACCAGCTTGCTTTCTTTACACCTGGAATTTTACCGTTCAGCGCCATGTCACGGAAGATAACACGGGAAATACCGAAGTAACGCATGTAACCTTTCGGACGTCCGGTGAGTTGGCAACGATTTTTCAAACGTACAGGCGATGCATTCTTTGGTAATTGATCCAAAGCAGCATAATCACCAGCAGCTTTCAATGCAGCACGCTTTTCAGCATACTGAGCTACCATTCTTTCTCTTTTGTTTTGACGGGCTGTTACTGATTTTTTAGCCATAACTTATGATTAGTCTTTTTTAGCATTTTTAAAAGGCATACCCAGTTCTTTCAGCAACTCATACGCTTCTTCGTTAGTTGTAGCGGTAGTTACGAAAGTGATATCCAGACCAGTGATTTTGTTCACCTTATCGATATCAATTTCAGGGAAGATGATCTGCTCGGTAACACCCATAGTGTAGTTACCACGACCATCGAACGATTTATCGTTGATACCTTTAAAGTCACGTACACGAGGTAAAGAAGCAGAAATCAATCTGTCTAAAAATTCGTACATGTTTACACCACGCAATGTAACACGTGCGCCAATTGGCATGTTCTTACGCAACTTAAAGTTTGAAATGTCTTTCTTAGACATTGTTGCAACTGCTTTCTGACCTGTAATGGTAGTCAATTCATCAATTGCAATATCAACCAGTTTCTTATCATTCACCGCACCGTTCACGCCACGGTTCAGGCAGATTTTTTCCAGCTTGGGAACCTGCATGATGCTTTTGTAACCAAAACGTTTCATTAAAGCAGGTACTACTTCGCTTTTGTACTTGCTTGCCAAACGGGGTGTATATTTTACAGTACTCATTTTCTTAATGTTTTAACCTTCGTTCAATTATTTTACAGGCTGACCTGATTTTTTTGAAACCCTTACCAGCTTACCGTTTTCACGTGTACGCTTTACTTTAGTGGCTTGCTTGCCATCCCACAACATCACGTTAGAAATGTGGATAGGTGCTTCTTTCTTTACAATACCACCTTTTGTATTTTGAGCACTCGGCTTTGTGTGCTTGGTTACGATGTTTACACCTTCAACCAATACACGTGCATCATCCGGAAATACTTCCAGAACCGTACGAGGCTTCTTTACATCTTTATCATCACCGGCAATTACAACTACTGTATCGCCTTTTTTGATGCTAAACTTGGGTTTAAATCTGTTACTCATTTTTTTATGCTTTGAGCTTTGAGCTACTAGCCTTGCTAATAACCCGGCTGATTAATTTCTTTATTTCGTGGCTGAAAGCTTTCAGCTATCAGCTCTTGGCTTTAAAGTACTTCCGGTGCTAATGAAATAATTTTCATGTAACCCTTATCACGGAGCTCTCTTGCTACCGGCCCGAAGATACGTGTACCACGTGGCTCGTCTGAAGCGTTGAGGATTACTACCGCATTGTCATCGAAACGGATGTAAGAACCATCCTTACGACGCAATTTGTTTTTAGTACGCACAATTACAGCTTTTGCTACAGTACCTTTTTTGATACCGCCGCCTGGTAATGCATCTTTTACAGTTACCACAATCTTATCGCCAATCTTTGCATAGTCCTGGCCGCTGTTTCCCAATACTTTGATGCAAAGCACTTCTTTTGCACCGCTGTTATCGGCTACGTTTAATCTGCTTTCTTGCTGAATCATTTTCTTAAACTTTTAACTCGGGTTATTAACACTGAGTATTTAAAAAATCTGGTTGTGTGCAGAGGCTTGCGGCTGCGTACCGGAAGCATGCGTAGAATATTACTTCGCTTTTTCTACTACTTCTACCAGTCTCCAACGCTTTGTTTTGCTCAGAGGACGGCTTTCCATAATACGTACAGTATCACCTACACCGCACTCGTTCTTTTCATCGTGTGCGTGGAACTTAGTCGTTTTCTTAACGAACTTTCCATAGATAGGGTGCTTTACTTTACGTTCAACAGCTACGGTAATGGTTTTATCCATTTTGCTGCTGGTTACAACACCTGTCTTCGTTTTGCGCAAATTTCTTTCTAACATTTTTTGCTATTTTTCAGTTGATGACGAAAAGCGTCACAGTTATTCAAATGGATTAAATACCCAGTTGCTTTTTTCTTAACTCTGTTTTTAAACGGGCTATATCACGGCGAAGGCCACGGATGCTCACGGGATTCTCCAGCGGAGAAATAGCGTGTGCAAATTCCAGCTTCTTCAAACGCAGCTCATCTTCTTTGATGCGTGCAGCCAGATCTGTAACGTTCAGCTCTTTTATGCTCTTTAAAAAATCAGTTGTCTTTGCCATGTTAATCAGTTTATTCAGTTCTTCAACTTGTTAATTACGCAACCAGGTCTCTGCGTACAATGAATTTTGTTTTGATGGGGAGCTTTTGTGCTGCCAGTTCCATCGCAGCTTTTGCTACTGTTTCAGGAACACCATCAGCTTCAAACAAAATACGTCCTGGCTCGATAATAGCAGCCCAACCTTCTGGGTTACCTTTACCTTTACCCATACGTACCTCTGCAGGCTTGCGGGTTACTACTTTATCGGGGAACACACGGATCCACACATTACCTTCACGCTTCATGGCACGTGTCATTGCCTGACGGGCACTTTCAATCTGGCGGTTGGTTAACCATACTGGCTCCAACGCTTTCAGTGCGTAAGAACCAAATGAAATGCTGGTACCACGCTTAGCCACAGCACGGATGCGTCCTTTCTGTGATTTTCTGTGTTTTGTTCTTTTCGGCTGTAACATTGCTTTATATGTTTCTTGTTACTGTTTGTTGTTTGCTTCGTACTTCTTACTTCGTAATTGGTACTTGATTATTATCCTTTACGGCTGTCTCTACGCTGGCCGCCACCACCACCACGACGGTCATCTCTTCTGTCTCCACCACCACGGCGATCATCTTTTCTGTCGCTCACGTCGCTCTTACCACCAACGAAGTTGGGGTTCAAATCACGCTTGGTTAAAACTTCACCTTTACAAATCCATACTTTGATACCGATTTTACCGTAAACAGTTAATGCATACAGGTTTGCATAATCGATATCCATACGGAATGTATGCAGAGGAGTACGTCCTTGTTTAATTTCTTCAGTACGTGCAATTTCAGCACCACCCAAACGACCGCTTACTTTTACTTTGATACCTTCAGCACCCATACGTAATGCAGAAGCAATCGCCATCTTTACAGCACGCTTGTAATTGATACGGTTTTCAATCTGGCGGGCGATAGTATCTGCAACGATGGTTGCATCTACTTCCGGACGACGGATTTCGAGGATGTTGATTTGTACATCATCCTTACCAGTCAATTTCTTCAACTCTTCTTTAATACGATCTACTTCGCCACCACCTTTACCGATGATGATACCAGGCTTAGAAGTGTGAATAGTTACAATCAATTTATTGAGTGTACGCTCAATCACAATTTTAGCGATACCACCTTTATTGATACGGGCATTGAGATAGGTTCTGATCTTGTTGTCTTCGATCAATTTACCGGCAAAGTCTTTTTTGCTACCATACCAGTTACTCTCCCATCCGCGGATGATCCCTAACCTGTTACCAATTGGATTTGCTTTCTGACCCATAGAATGGTTTATAAAATTTTATCAATTAATTTTTTGTGTCTACGATAATGGTTACGTGATTGCTGCGCTTTCTTACACGGTAAGCACGGCCCTGTGGTGCAGGACGCAAACGCTTAATCATACGTGCACCATCAACATAAATTGTTTTCACAACCAATGATGCATCAGCTGCACTTTGACCATTGTTCTTTTGTTCCCAATTGCTGATAGCACTTTTTAAAAGTTTACCAAGCGGAGTGGCAGAGTGTTGAGGATGAAAATCCAATAAAGCCAATGCCTTTTCAACATCCATTCCACGGATCTCATCAGCCAGCAAACGCATTCTGCGGGGCGATGTGGGATAATTTCTGAGTTTTGCTACTGCTTCCATTTCTTTTATTTTAAGGTTAAGACCATTGGCCTTTTACCATTAACCTACTTTTTTGCTTGAGTGTCCTTTAAAGTTTCTTGTAGGAGCAAATTCACCAAGTTTATGACCTACCATAAATTCTGTTACGTAAACAGGGATAAATTTATTTCCGTTGTGCACTGCAAAAGTGTGACCTACAAAATCAGGAGTGATTGTTGAACGACGACTCCAGGTTTTAATTACACCTCTTTTTGTTTTGCCTTCGTTAATAGCGAGCACCTTTGTTTCGAGGTGAGCTGCTACATAAGGACCTTTTTTAATCGAACGAGCCATGATTTATTTTAGTTTTCGATTTGCTGATTGAATTACTTAGCCAGTTTTTTACCATCCTTACGTTGGATGATGAGCTTGTTAGAACCCTTATGCTTAGAGCGTGTTTTTTCACCTTTTGCATATTTACCGGTTCTGCTGCGTGGGTGACCACCGCTACTACGGCCTTCACCACCACCCATCGGGTGATCTACAGGGTTCATCGCTACACCACGGTTGCGAGGACGAATACCTTTCCAACGGTTAACACCCGCTTTACCGGCTGTTTCAAGGCTGTGATCGCTGTTTGATACTACACCCACTGTTGCATAACAGTTAATGAGTACTTTACGCAATTCACCACTTGGCATTTTCAATACAGCGTATTTCTCTTCTTTGTTGGTTAACTGTGCACTTGTACCTGCACTGCGTACCAACTTACCACCTTGACCAGGCTGCATTTCAATGTTGTGAATCATAGTACCCAAAGGCATGTTCTTCATTTGAAGAGCATTACCCAGTTCAGGTGCTACTGCATCACCTGCTACTACTGTGGCACCAACCTGTAAACCGTTTGGAGCAAGGATGTAGCGCTTTTCACCATCAACGTAGTTCAGCAATGCGATGAATGCTGTACGGTTTGGATCGTATTCAATAGATGCTACTTTAGCAGGAACATCTTTTTTACTGCGTTTGAAATCAATTACACGGTATTTCTTTTTGTTACCGCCGCCGATGTAACGCATTGCACGACGACCTTGTGCGTTACGACCACCTGTGGCTTTTACTGATTCAAGCAAAGACTTTTCAGGAGTATCTGTAGTAATCTCGGCATACGCATTCCCGATTCTCCATCTGGTACCTGCGGTTACCGGTTTGTATTTCTTTAATGCCATTTTAAAAAACTTTTATTGTTCAACTTTTGCGGTAGTTGATCTACCATTCTTTGTTTCAGAATTATACTGTACCGTACAGGTCAATTGTTTCGCCTTCGGCAACAGTTACATAAGCTTTCTTGTAAGCCGGTTTGCTACCCTGGATATAACCTGCTTTGGTCATACGGTTCTTCGCTTTACGAGGAGCCACCATGGTGTGCACATCAGCCACTTTCACATTGTAGAATTCTTCTACAGCTTTTTTGATCTCGAGCTTGTTAGCTTTACGACCAACACGGAAAGCGTATGTGTTTTTCTTTTCTGTTAAACGATTGCTTTTTTCAGAAACAATCGGCTTTATTAAAATTTCACTCTGTCTCATCTGGACGTTGTTTATTCAGTTCAATGATTCAATTAAGCTGCAGCTTCTTCTTCAGAAAAAACTTTAGCAGCACTTTCAGTTAATACGAGTACATCGCTGTTGATGAGGTCGTATGTATTTACATCGGCCAGTAAAGAACCAACTACAGAAGGAACGTTACGGAGGCTGAGGTAAAGGTTATCGTTGTAATCAGGAATAACCACCAGTGCTTTTTTGTTACCGATATTGAGGTTGTTCAACACACTCACAAATTCTTTGGTTTTTGGAGTTTCGAAGTTGATATCTTCAACAACAACGATAGCGTTTTCTTTTGCTTTGTAAGAGAGAGCACTCATTTTAGCGAGGTCTTTTACTTTACGGTTCAATTTAAAATCGTAACCGTGTGGCTTAGGTCCGAATACAGTACCACCACCTTTGTATAATGGGTTACGGATATTACCCTTACGTGAACCACCCGTACCTTTCTGGCGGTGAAGCTTACGGCTTGCACCTTTTACTTCAGCACGTGTCTTTACTTTATGAGTACCCTGGCGTTGTGCAGCCTGGTATTGCTTAACAGCAAGGTAAATAACGTGGTCATTAGGTTCGATACCGAAGATTTCTTCCGGTAATTCGATCGTACGACCTGTTGCCTTTCCTGCTTTATTTAAAACTTCAACTTGCATGACTTCTTAAATTAGTTTGTGATTACTTCTGGATGTATACGATTGAACCGTTATGACCCGGTACAGAACCGCTCACAAGGATGTAATTCTTTTCAGGGAAAATTTTCAGGACTTTCAATCCTTTTACTTTCACTCTTTCTGCACCCATACGGCCAGCCATACGCATACCTTTCATTACACGTGAAGCATCAGAAGAGTTACCGAGTGAACCTGGGGCACGCTGACGATCGTGTTGACCGTGTGTTGCATCACCCACACCGCTAAAGCCGTGGCGTTTAACAACACCCTGGAAACCTTTACCTTTTGTGGTACCAACTACATCAACTTTTTCGCCTTCTGCGAAAATTTCTGCAGTTACAGTTTCACCAATATTTTTTTCGAGAGAATAGTTGCGGAATTCTTTTACGAATTTCTTAGGAGAAGTGTTTGCTTTTGCGAAGTGATTCTTTTCAGCAGAAGTAGTGTTCTTTTCTTTCTTTTCGCCAAAAGCTAATTGAAGTGCGGTGTAACCATCAACTTCTTGTGTTTTAACCTGCGTAACAACACAGGGACCAGCTTCAATGATGGTGCAGCTTTGTTGCTTACCATCGGGACTGAAGATGCTGGTCATGCCGATCTTTTTACCAATAATACCTTTCATTTTTTTTACAGTTTATGCCCTGTAAGGTTGTTGAGACATAACGCCGGCGAGCGTCATTCAATCCCCGTTTACCATCGACCTTTTCCTTTTTTCCACTTCGGATCGGAAGTACCGATGGTAAACTAACCACGAAGGGCTAGTTTATATGTGTTTCCGGTTTTATCCGGAAATATTTTTTATTCAGAGCTCTTTTTTCGCTTCCACCGCAGCGGAATGATTGAGAGATGAAACAGAATTCTATTTTAAGAACTTACACGAGTTGTCCGCCGGGCGGACATTCATCATGCTTTGATTTCTACGTCAACACCACTTGGCAAATCGAGCTTGCTCAGTGCATCAACTGTACGGCTGCTGCTGGTGTAGATATCCAGCAAACGCTTGTGCGTGCACAATTGGAATTGCTCACGGCTCTTTTTGTTTACGTGCGGTGAACGTAACACAGTAAAGATTCTTTTACGAGTAGGTAAAGGAATAGGACCTGTTACTACTGCACCTGTACTACGAACCGTTTTCACGATTTTTTCTGCAGATTTATCGACCAGATTGTGGTCGTATGATTGCAATTTAATTCTGATACGTTGAGCCATAAGATCTGTCCCAAATTTTCAATTGGGAGCGCAAAGGTAGGGTTTCAAATATTCCCTGCAAAAAGTTTGAGGAAGTTTTTTTGCAAAATTCAGCAATAATGGCCCATTTTCTTTAAAAAGTTCCGGGCAAGGGCTTTTCGGCACAAGCTCCATCTCCCCAAAATGGCATCGAGATCTAAAAATACAAGCTCCTGCAGCCGAACATGTCTCCCTTAGCGCTTGCTCTATTATAATAAATAGGAGCGCCTTGTTTAGCCGGGCCGCAAAAATAGAGAAGAACAATTAGTAAAAGCCCTCTCCGCCCCTTAAATACAATTCGTTTTTCTACGACAAAAACGACGTAGTTTGTCCTAGGGCATAAACTTGTGCAGAAAATGAAGGTTCTCTACCTTTACATTCAGAATCGATAGCCCAATATCCGAACCCCAAGAAGAACCATTCTCCACTGGCTCAATTTCAGTTTTACAGCAATTTATTGGTTGATGCAGTTTTGAAAGCTGCGGCGTTTCTGATGGCTATCCCCGAAGAGGCGCAACGAACACCCGGGTAATACCCAAAAAGGAGAATCTTAATTTCAATATCCAAAAAATCCGTAAATGAAAAATTTAATCCGACCCAATTCCCTGGCATCCCTATTCCTGTTCTCGGCTGTTTTAATTTCCTGTTCGAAAGAGAAATCTGCTCAACAGGCACCAGAAGAGCCAGCTGTTTTTCAGGTTCGTACCGGTGGGGCGATCGACGATGATTCTGCCCTCCAGGCGAAAGTTCCCATGATCGTTTCTTCAGGATTCCTGAAAAATGGAAATATTTCAACTACCGCAGCCTATCCGGGTATTTCAGGAAAAGGTCGCAGAGATGCTATTGCACCTGTAGTGAGTATTAAAACTCCCGAAAACGGCGCTACAGTAAGCGGCGCAGTAAGCGTAACGGTTTCGGCTACAGATAACATCGGTGTTTCTGCAGTTGCTTTAAGTGTTGACGGAACAGCTGTAAGCAACAGCACCAGCTCACCATTTACCAATACCTGGAACTCTGCAACGGTAAGTAACGGACTTCATACTTTAACTGTTACAGCCAGAGATGCTGCAGGTAACAAAACATCAGCTTCTGTTCAGGTAACCGTAAGCAACCAAACTGTGGGTGATATTACAGCCCCGGTTGTAAACATTTCATCACCCGGCGATGGTACTTCGTACGATGCAAACACAACGATTTCAATAAACAGTTCCGGTTCTGACAATGTGGGCATTACCGCTCTCAGTCTCAGTATTGATGGTACTGTTGTTGCGGCATCCTCCACTTCCTCAATCGGATATTCGTGGAATACCGGTACCGTGGCAAGCGGCGTACACAAGATTACTGCCACTGCAAAAGATGCCGCTGGCAACCAATCATCAAAAACGGTTTCTGTTACTATTAACACAGTAGTTATAGAGCCTACGCCCGTTTCAGGCTTACGTTTAACAATGCCGCCGGTTTTAAACCAGGGCAGCGAGGGATCCTGTGTGGCATTTGCAGTAGGTTATGCAACCCGTTCTGCCGAGCAATTTTACAGAACCGGGGCTTCAAGCTATAGCAACAGCAGCAACATATTCAGCCCCGAGTTTCTGTACAACCAGATCAAATTCAGTACCGATTGTGGTTCTGGTTCAGCTATGCAAACAGCACTCGATTTTCTGAAACTAAATGGCATTTGCACCTATCAGTCTATGCCGTACAGCAGTACCAACGGCTGCTCTTTGCTTCCATCAGCTACACAAAGTGCCGAAGCTGCTAATTTCAAGATCAGCAGCTATGTAAAAATGTATTGTACTGATCGTGCCGCTATACAATCGATGATTGCACAAAAGCATCCAGTGATCATTAATGTAATTGCAGATAATTCGTTTATTGCAGCACAACCGGGCTTTATCTGGAAAACCTATTCCGGCTCTGGTTCACTGGCACATTGTATTGTTATCTGCGGTTACGATGATGCTAAAAATGCGTACCTGGTAATGAACTCATGGGGAACAGGTTGGGGCGATGCCGGTTACAGCTGGATCGACTATGATTTCTTCCTCACAAGAACAGGTACCTATTGCTATGCAATCAATTAAAACAGCAACGATATAAATTAACAAACCCCGGTAGCTTACCGGGGTTTTCTTTTACAAAAAAGGCTGCCCTTTCGGGCAGCCTTATCAGTCGGTTTTTCTTCGCTGATTTTTATCTGGTACTCATTACTTTACCGGTAACCTGTTTGCCGTTTATGGTGAAACGATAAACCAAGGTTCCTGCAGCAATTGCTCCCGGTCTGAATTCTACCACCTGCGATCTTCCCGCAGTGAGGTAGCCTTCAAAAACAGTTTGCAATTTCTGTCCGAAGATGCTGTAAACTTCGAGCGATGCTTTACCTGAAACAGGAGTTGCAATCACGAAATTCACTTTATCCACGAATGGATTTGGATAAGCTGCAACCGTAAGCTTAGTAATTGGCTCAGCTGTAACAGTTGGCGTTGTTACCAGACCTAAACCACCAAGATTTACTTTTGTTGATGGAACTGAACATGGTTTTACATCCCAACCAATAAAGATTCTGCATTCGTCGAATCCTTCGTTGATGGATGAAACTGCCTGGTTAATATCAGACAAGCTTGCGCCGCCTTCTGTACCTTTTGTTCCATCTGCATTACCCAACGCATCATTTGCTAGTTGGTATAAGCCACCTACAGTAAGTGCATAGCCTTTGTTATTGAGTGCATTAATAACGCTTTGAGGAATGGACTTGTAAGTGTACTCATTTACAACTACCAGTTGCCCCAGTTCGTTGTAATAACAGCTGCGTTGTTTTGGTATAGTTGAACCACAACCACCTTCGCCCGCTGCTGTTGCAAATGTGCCAGCCTGCAGTACAAAGTTTGTTAAGCCGGAACTTACACGCATATTCAATCCAAGGGTGATTGTTTGTGACAAGAGCACGTTATTAATCCTTCCCTGTTTTGTAATATAAGTTGTTGCGGTGTTTGTACCAGGAGTCCAGCAAGATGACAGACTTGGCACATTGTCAACCACGCAATTTCCACTTAACAGTTCTCTTGCACCACCACCGCCCGGCATTGACTTGTTCAGCAATGCTGCTGCAGTTGCAGTTGCAGGGATCGTTACGGTATTACTACCACTTCCAATAACCAATGGATTAGCTGAACCGCCAACGCCAAGCATAGCCTTGATCATATCCAGCACTGTTGGATAAGTAATTGCAGGGCCTCTGCCGTTTACGCCATCACCATCGCATGCAGGACTGGTGTTACCATACTTACCTTGTGTGTATGTACAATAACCACCACAAGGTGTAACTGTAACATCGTATTTACATTCTGTTGGACTTAAGTCTGTGTTTGCATAAGTTACAGTCAGTGTTAATGTAAAGTTCTGGCCACCTGCTGTTACAGTTACGGACTGGCCGTTATCTGCACCAACTATGGTTGCGCCGTTATTTACTGTCCACTTCCATGTTTCATTGGCACCTGGAGCTCTTCCTGCTTTATATGTATTGGTTGAACCGTTACATACTTCTGAAGTCGGAACTTCCGGACAACTGCCTGTCGTACTTACATTAACAGAACAATTGGATGTAGTTACACAACCTGTAATAGTATTTGTAACAGTTACAGTAAAGCTTACGGTTTGTCCAGCATCAAGTACGCCTGCTGTATAAACAGGGTTCTTGATGTTGCTGAAGTTGAACGAACCTGCACCATCCTCTGTCCATGAATAGGTATAATGCGTAGGATCTGTATCTGCATTACCACTTAAATCAACATCGAGCTGTGAACTGTGCGCTGCTGATTTGATATCAATTAATGAAGGTGTTGCGCTACATACAGCAACCGGCAAAGCATTTACTGTCACAGTTGCCTTATCTGAATTAATACAGCCATTCTCATTGGTGTAGGTATAAGTTACTTCATACATACCCGCAGCAAGATTAGACGCATTGAACAGACCTGAAGCACTAACGTTTGCTCCACTCCATGTTCCACCTGCAGGGCTTGCAGTAAGTTGCTTACTTGATCCTGTACAAACAGATGCGTCATTTGCTGTAACAATAACCCGATCTGGAATCGTAATCGTTACTTCTTTGGTATCTGTACAACCATTTGCATCAGTTGCAACGATGGTGTACTTACCGGATGAAGCTGCACTGTATGGTG
>NZ_VLLE01000006.1 GCF_007830055.1 Lacibacter cauensis | reverse complement strand
ATTTAAAAATACTTTTAAAAAGCTTTGGATTGAAAGGTGTTAACTCCTTACCTTTGCAACCCGCAAGACAAAAGCGGTAGTTCTTTATGAGGTTAGAGGGTGTGATATTCAATGAGTTAGTTAGGAGATATCTTAAAAAATAAATTGAAAAAAGTTTGGTTAGAATAAGCGAGGCCCTTACCTTTGCACTCCGTTCGAAAAACGGGTAGAAAGAAAAACAAAAGATCTTTGAAAGAATGGAAGCAACAGCAACGTTTTATGAAAATAGAACGGGTAAATTTTAAGCGTAATAAAATTCGATTTTGAACTGTTAATTCTTGAGAATTAATAGTCAGTATCAAACTTCATTTACAATGGAGAGTTTGATCCTGGCTCAGGATGAACGCTAGCGGCAGGCTTAATACATGCAAGTCGAGGGGCAGCAGCTTTGTAGCAATACAGGGGCTGGCGACCGGCAAACGGGTGCGGAACACGTACGCAACCTTCCTTTAACTGGGAGATAGCCCACCGAAAGGTGGATTAATATCCCATAGTATATTTGAGTGGCATCACTTAGATATTAAAGCTCCGGCGGTTAAAGATGGGCGTGCGTCTGATTAGGTAGTTGGCGGGGTAACGGCCCACCAAGCCCACGATCAGTAGCTGATGTGAGAGCATGATCAGCCACACGGGCACTGAGACACGGGCCCGACTCCTACGGGAGGCAGCAGTAAGGAATATTGGTCAATGGACGCAAGTCTGAACCAGCCATGCCGCGTGGAGGATGAAGGCCCTCTGGGTTGTAAACTTCTTTTCTTTGGGACGAAACCCCTGTTTCTACGGGGACTGACGGTACCAGAGGAATAAGCACCGGCTAACTCCGTGCCAGCAGCCGCGGTAATACGGAGGGTGCAAGCGTTATCCGGATTCACTGGGTTTAAAGGGAGCGTAGGTGGGCTTTTAAGTCAGTGGTGAAATCTTTGGGCTTAACCCGAAAACTGCCATTGATACTATTAGTCTTGAATTCTCTGGAGGTAAGCGGAATATGTCATGTAGCGGTGAAATGCTTAGATATGACATAGAACACCCATTGCGAAGGCAGCTTACTACGGAGACATTGACACTGAGGCTCGAAAGCGTGGGGATCAAACAGGATTAGATACCCTGGTAGTCCACGCCCTAAACGATGATTACTCGACATTAGCGATATTACAGTTAGTGTCTAAGCGAAAGCATTAAGTAATCCACCTGGGAAGTACGACCGCAAGGTTGAAACTCAAAGGAATTGGCGGGGGTCCGCACAAGTGGTGGAGCATGTGGTTTAATTCGATGATACGCGAGGAACCTTACCTGGGCTAGAATGCTGGGAGACCGCAGGTGAAAGCCTGTTTTGTAGCAATACACTGCCAGTAAGGTGCTGCATGGCTGTCGTCAGCTCGTGCCGTGAGGTGTTGGGTTAAGTCCCGCAACGAGCGCAACCCCTATCTTTAGTTGCCATCAGGTAATGCTGGGAACTCTAAAGAAACTGCCGTCGTAAGACGTGAGGAAGGAGGGGATGATGTCAAGTCATCATGGCCTTTATGCCCAGGGCTACACACGTGCTACAATGGGGGGGACAAAGGGCTGCCACTTAGCGATAAGGAGCTAATCCCAAAAACCCTCTCTCAGTTCAGATTGGAGTCTGCAACTCGACTCCATGAAGCTGGAATCACTAGTAATCGTATATCAGCAATGATACGGTGAATACGTTCCCGGACCTTGCACACACCGCCCGTCAAGCCATGGAAGCTGGGTGTACCTAAAGTCGGTAACCGCAAGGAGCCGCCTAGGGTAAAACTAGTGACTGGGGCTAAGTCGTAACAAGGTAGCCGTACCGGAAGGTGCGGCTGGAATACCTCCTTTTTAGAGCATGCTTAGATTTACATGCTGTTGCTTTTCCACTTTCAAGAAATAAGTTCTTATAAATGGTTAGTTGGCCAGTTGCTATGGATTGTTGAGGCCACTAGGCTAAAGATTAAATAGATCCGTAGCTCAGCCTGGTTAGAGCACTACACTGATAATGTAGGGGTCCCCAGTTCAAATCTGGGCGGGTCTACAAATAACCTCGGGGGGTTAGCTCAGTTGGCTAGAGCATCTGCCTTGCACGCAGAGGGTCATCGGTTCGACTCCGATATCCTCCACGAAAATTAGTTCTTTACTTCTTTGATAATGGCTTAAGGCCTGTCGGTTCGTAACCGTGTTATCAAACATAATTCTTACTCCCCTTTAGGGGATGGGGGTTAAAGTTCTTTGACATATTGGGATGTAACAAGTTGTAATTGTTTAGTAAGGCGATTTAAGTATAATAACTCTTTTAAAGCGAATAAGGGCGCATGGTGGATGCCTTGGGTCTGAGAGGCGAAGAAGGACGTGGTAAGCTGCGATAAGCTTCGGGGAGCTGCACACAAGCATTATATCCGAAGATTTCCGAATGGGACAACCCAGCACACTGAAGGTGTGTTATCCGAAAGGAAGCCAACCTCCTGAACTGAAACATCTAAGTAGGGAGAGGAAAAGAAAATAACAATGATTCCCTGAGTAGTGGCGAGCGAAACGGGAAGAGCCCAAACTTAAGCGGCGTGCCGCTTAGGGGTTGTAGGACTGCATTTAGAAAATCTCATCAAATTGAACCTTCTGGAAAGTTGGGCCATAGCAGGTGATAGCCCTGTAGATAGAAATTGAGATGGACGAGCAGTATCCTGAGTAAGGCGGGACCGGAGGAATCCTGCCTGAATCTGCCGGCACCATCCGGTAAGGCTAAATACTCCTCAGACACCGATAGTGAACCAGTACCGTAAGGGAAAGGTGAAAAGTACCCCGAAACAGGGGAGTGAAATAGTACCTGAAACCGTGCGCCTACAAGCGGTCGGAGTCCAGCAATGGATGACGGCGTGCCTTTTGCATAATGATCCTACGAGTTACTCCTCACTGGCGAGGTTAAGTTCTTCAGTAACGGAGCCGAAGCGAAAGCGAGTCCGAACAGGGCGCTTAGTCAGTGGGGGTAGACGCGAAACTTTGTGATCTATCCATGGGCAGGTTGAAGTTCTGGTAACACAGAATGGAGGACCGAACTCATTAACGTTGAAAAGTTATGGGATGACCTGTGGATAGGGGTGAAAGGCCAATCAAACTGAGAGATAGCTCGTTCTCCCCGAAATGTTTTTAGGAACAGCCTCGGATTTAAGAAGTGTATAAGAGGTAGAGCTACTGATTGGGCTAGGGGGCTTCACCGCCTACCAAACCCTGACAAACTCCGAATGCTTATACATATCTCCGGGAGTGAGGCTGCGGGCGCTAAGGTCCGTGGCCGAGAGGGAAATAACCCAGATTAGCAACTAAGGTCCCTAATACGTAGTTAAGTTGAACAAACGAGGTGAGACTTCTATAACAGCCAGGATGTTTGCTTGGAAGCAGCAATTCATTTAAAGAGTGCGTAACAGCTCACTGGTCGAGAGGTCTTGCACGGAAAATGATCGGGCATCAAACTACGAACCGAAGTTCTAAAATTGTACTTGTACAATTGGTAGGGGAGCATTGAAATCTGCTGCGAAGGTGTCTGGTGATGGATGCTGGAGCGATTTCAAAAGAAAATGTAGGAATGAGTAGCGATAAAAGTAGTGAAAAACTACTTCGCCGTAAGTCCAAGGTTTCCTGATCAATGTTAATCAGATCAGGGTTAGTCGGGTCCTTAGGGAAAGCCGAAAGGCGCACCTGATGGCAAGTTGGTTAATATTCCAACACTTGTTTATGTTTCGATGGGGTGACGGGGTAGTGAAAGATCCGCCTGGTTACGGAATACCAGGTTAAAGCGTGTAGATATATTTTTTGCAGGTAAATCCGCAAGAGATGTCGAACGTGATAGTACCGCAAAGCTTCGGCAGCGTGGATAGTGATCCTAATCAGACCTCCGAGAAAAACCTCTAAGGCTAGGCATAAACAACCCGTACCGTAAACCGACACAGGTGGACGGGATGAATATTCTCAGGCGCTCGGGTGAGCCGTGGAGAAGGAACTAGGCAAATTGACGCTGTAACTTCGGGATAAAGCGTACCATCTTCGGATGGTCTCAGTAAAATGGTTCAACCAACTGTTTAGCAAAAACACAGGGCCCTGCAAAATCGAAAGATGACGTATAGAGCCTGATACCTGCCCGGTGCTGGAAGGTTAAGGAAGGATGTTCGGCGCAAGCCAAAGCTTCTGACTGAAGCCCCAGTAAACGGCGGCCGTAACTATAACGGTCCTAAGGTAGCGAAATTCCTTGTCGGGTAAGTTCCGACCTGCACGAATGGTCTAATGAGTTGAACACTGTCTCCTCCACGAGCCCGGTGAAATTGTAGTATCGGTGAAGATGCCGGTTACCCGCCACGGGACGGAAAGACCCCGTGAACCTTCACTACAACTTTGCATTGATTTTGAATTACGGATGTGTAGCATAGTTGGGACGCTTTGAAGCAGCTGCGCCAGCAGTTGTGGAGCGGTCGTTGAAATACCAACCTTCTTTGATTTAGAATCTAAACCCTGACGGGTGACAGTGCATGGTGGGTAGTTTGACTGGGGTGGTCGCCTCCTAAAAAGTAACGGAGGCTCGCAAAGGTACCCTCAGTACGGTTGGTAATCGTACGTAGAGCGCATTAGTATAAGGGTGCTTGACTGTGAGACATACAGGTCGAGCAGGAGCGAAAGCTGGCTAAAGTGATCCGGCGGTTCTGCATGGAAGGGCCGTCGCTCAAAGGATAAAAGGTACTCCGGGGATAACAGGCTGATCTCCCCCAAGAGCTCATATCGACGGGGAGGTTTGGCACCTCGATGTCGGTTCGTCACATCCTGGGGCTGGAGAAGGTCCCAAGGGTTCGGCTGTTCGCCGATTAAAGTGGCACGTGAACTGGGTTCAGAACGTCGCAAGACAGTTCGGTCCCTATCTGTGGTGGGCGTTAGTAAATTGAGTAGGCATGACCTTAGTACGAGAGGACCGGGTCGTACGTACCGCTGGTGTATCTGTTGTGCCGCCAGGTGCAGTGCAGAGTAGCTATGTACGGAAAGGATAAACGCTGAAAGCATCTAAGCGTGAAACCTTCTACAAGATGAGTTTACTTTTAAGGGCCGTCAAAGACGATGACGTTGATAGGCTACAGATGTAAAACTGGTAACAGTAAAGTCGAGTAGTACTAATTACCCGTAAGCTTTAATTTTTTTTAATTGCCAACTGCAATTACAACTTTTCCCAATATGATCTTATTTAAGAGTTTATGGTGGTTTTTCCGAGGGTGTTCACCTCTTCCCATACCGAACAGAGAAGTTAAGCCCCTCATGGCCGATGGTACTGCACTACAATGCGGGAGAGTAGGTAGCTGCCATATTTATTCTAAACCCCTTCAATATCATGAAGGGGTTTTTTTATGTACCTATATCAGCCCTCAGTACAGACCTTGCTAACCTATCCCTAAAAATTGGTTGAATGCGGCGTTCGGTACTTTACCTTCAAACTGGCATATTAGTAAAATACTTGCACTTGCAGCGAATGTGCTGTATATTTCGTAGCACCAACCACCTGCTTATGCATTTATTAAGAACGGGAACATTTGTTCTCCTATGGCCATCTATTTTATTACACTCTCTTTACTTCTTCGATAATGTAGTTGAACTTTTCTATGGATATGACAGGCAGGTCTTTTCTAACCGTTTTTTCCGGAATCAATTGCGGTCTGACAATACATATCGTAAGATGTTCATTTACTCTCAACTTGTTATTTGGTACAAGAAGGAATCTTTTGTTTGCAAGTGTTGCACAGGAATATTTCTGGTCGTTTGGCCCTTTACTTATTGCAAAATAGTAATGGCTTGAATTTCGCAAATCTTTCTGCATATAAAGTAAGTGAATTATTATTTAACAACTGTGGTGCGACATTAAACAACTTTAAAGTAGATCATATGCAGTATATCATTTCATTCTTTTTGTTGATTGCTTTCTGCAGTTCAGATCACAATTCACAAGACAGAAATAAAACGCTTCTTGCAATTTTTCCTCATCCCGATGACGAATCAGCAGTTGCTGAAGTGCTCATCAAATATGCAGATCTGGGATATAATGTTCAACTTATTATTGCTACTGATGGAAAGGATAGAACACGAGTTACGAAAATTCCTCCTGGCGATTCATTAGGCACACTTCGAAAAGATGAGACAAGATGCGCCTGTAAGATTATGGGCATAACAGAGCCCATCTTTCTTGGTATTGATCGACTGGATACAAGAATTGGCACAGGTAAATTCTTTGGTGAGTACAAAAAGTTTCTACTAAAATTGAAAGATGAAATTGTACGGATTGATCCTGACTTCATTCTAACATTTGGGCCCGACGGCGATACACATCATTCAGAACATACTGTTTGTGGTGCTGCTGTAACGGAACTGTTGCTGGCAGAAGGCTGGGTGGAAAAATATCCATTGTATTATGTTGCATGGACGAAAGAACAAGGCGAGCAATTTGACCTCGGTTATGTAAATGAAAAATATTTCAATGTAAAAATCAACTATACACAGGAGCAAGAAAATAAAGCACTTGAGATAATGCCCTGTTATGTAACCCAATATCTTCCCGCAGAGTTAGCCGAAGACCGTAAGAAAAAATTGGAAGACAAATCTAATACTATACACTTTCGGCAACTGGCTGTAAAGAAAGGTTTGACGGATAGGTTTTAATTCCTGCATCATCAGTAAAATTTTTAAAAATGAATAAATACAAAACCCTTCATTTGTGGATGATCGTTCCAATGATCTTTATGCAGCTTGGAATCTTCAGAGATTACTGGGGCGATTTCTCTGATAATGCATGGTCGGTGCATGTACATTACTGGACAGGCACAGTTTGGTATTTATACCTTATTCTTCAGCCTTACTTTGCCACGCATGGGCAGGTGCCTAAACATCGTACCAACGGTATTATTGGTATGTTCATAGCCGGTGCTGTTTGTCTAACAGCTTTCAGTATGCTGCATCGTGATATTGTTTCTGCTGAACGTTCGGCTGAAATGCGTGACCGTTTTGGCCCTTTTGAACCTTGGTTTTTTTATGGCGTTGCAGCTGTGGAAATTGTAATGATGCTTGCATTTGGGTATGCAGTTATCAAAAGTATTGTTCATCGTAAACAATTAGAAAACCATGCATGGTGGCTTATATCAACCGTATTTATTATCATGATGCCGGCATTGGGCCGTGGTATACAAAATGTGCATGTAGGTATGCAAATAAAACAGTGGCCAAATATAGATATCATGCCTTCGCTTCACATGTCAGTATTGCTTATACTCGCTATGCTACTTGCAGGCGCATGGAAATACAATAAACTAAAACATCCTGCAACATGGTTGGCAGTGGCTGTAAACATCGTTAATTTTTTCCTGGAACCCATAGGGAAATCGAAGGAAGTACAAGCTTTTCTTATTACAGTTATTAAAGGATAAACAGCAAATATGTGCGTATGAAAAATTTACTTACCGTTTTGTGTATTCTTTTTTTATCTGTCGTAACATACAGCCAGGGAAAAGTGATTACGCAAAATTTTGTTGCTGCTTCAATCCAAAATAATAAAGGAGGAGAAGATGCTAACCGAAGACTATCCATTTATCTTCCTCCCGATTACGAAACCTCAACGCAATGTTATCCGGTTATTTATGTACTTCATGGTTATGGAGGAACCGATAGTTTAATGATGAGTGTATGGTTCAATTTCAAAGAATTATTAGACGAAGCCATTAAAACCGGGAAGATGCGCCCGATGATTGTAGTGGCGCCAAACAGCAATACAAAACTGCAAGGAAGTTTTTATACCAACTCATCTGTTACCGGTAACTGGGCCGATTATATTGCAAAAGATGTAGTACAGTATATAGATAAAAATTTCAGAACAATACCAGACAGAAGAAGCCGTGGACTTTGCGGACATTCAATGGGTGGCAATGGTGCGTTGAAGTTAGGGATGCAATTTGCAGACATATTCAGTGCAGTGTATGCACTTAGTCCGGCAGTACTGGATTGGCATGGCGATTTTTCGCTTGCAAGTCGTGGCTTTAAACGCATCAGCAAGTTGAATAATATTGAATCCATTGTAAAAGGGCTGAATGAATCAAATGATTTCGATGCATTTTTTGCAGCTGTGCTTACAGCAATGGCAAGAGTCTATTCTCCTGATGTTTCAAATAAAGGGTTGCTTGCTAACCTGCCTGTTACATATGTTGGCGACAGTGCTGTGTATCATCCGGCAGTGATCAATGAATGGGAAAAGCAATTTCCTTTTCATATGATCGATCATTATCTGCCGCAGTTACGAAGCCTTACCGCTTTAAAATTAGATTGGGGACGTAATGAAGACTTTTCACACATCCCTTTTACTAGTCTGCAATTCAGCAAGAAACTGGAAGCCTATCGTATTAACCATTTTGCTGAAGAATATATTGGTGACCACGGAAATATACTGGGCGGTTTTGATGGACGCATCTTCAACGAATTACTTCCTTTTTTTGATAAATATCTACGATGAGTAAATGTTTAACATCGGGTATTGCACTGGCTATCATGCTTTCAGCCTGTACAAATAATGTAAATAGATTTTCGGTTTTCGATGTACACCTGCATGGCGATGCTGCTCCTGAAAAGCAACTCAGCAATCTTGCGGCAAACGGAGTAAGTACAATTGCCGTAAGCACATCGTGGGCACAACAGCAAACTTATCAAAGCAACAAAGACTTAACTGTGTTGCAAGGATTATTCGTGCCTTGCCCGAATGGTAAAGTGCCTTACAGTCTGCAACAATGTTTTGAAGATGGGAGGGAGTGGCCCGATGTAAACTGGGTTGAACAGCAGATCAAAGAAAAGAAGATTGATTTTATTGGTGAAGTACTTAGCCAATATCATGGCATCTCATCATCCGATTCGTTGATGTATCCTTATTACGCATTAGCAGAAAAATATAATCTGCCGGTTGGCCTTCACACCGGTTCTGCCGGACCTGATCATGGCTGCCCTAACTTTAAAGAAGAGATGGGGAATCCACTTTTACTGAAAGAAGTACTTACTAAGTTTCCAAAGTTGCGTGTATGGTTCATGCATGGTGGCGGGCCGTTTGTAAAAGAGTGTATTGAAATGATGAAAACTTATCCCGGGCTGTACGCAGATATTTCCGTGTTGAATAATCCGAATATTATTCCTGCAAAAGATTTTGCAACTGTAGTGAAAGAATTTGTTGATGCAGGATTGGAAGACAGGTTGATGTTCGGATCTGATAATGCAGATATTAAAAAATGTATTGTGGCAGTAGAACAACTGGATTTTCTTTCTGCAAAACAGAAAGAAAAAATATTCAACCAAAACGCAATGAAATTTTTCAACAAATAAATCTGTTATGCAAAGATCTGCAACACCTGTTTTACAAAATGAACGTGCCGACATTCTTGATGTGCTTCGTGGTTTTGCTTTGCTTGGTGTAATGCTTGATAATCTGTTTGGCTTTACTGGCTGGGGTTATACAACACAAGCGCAACACGAAGCATTGGCTACATGGCCGGCAGATGGTATTGTTGCTTTAGCTGAGCAGACGTTTATTCATGGAAAGTTTTACAGTCTTTTTTCTTTGTTATTTGGTATTGGCTTTGCCATCATCATGCTTCGGAATGAAGCGAAAGGAATCAATCCGTTAAAAGTTTTTTACAGAAGATTGTTTGTGCTGCTGTTGATTGGTGCTGTTCACCTGTTTTTGATTTGGGAAGGCGACATTCTTTTTCTTTATGCTTTGGTTGGAATGTTGCTGCCTTTGTTCAGAAAAATGAGCGACAGGAAGTTGTTACTAACTGCAGGAGCATTGATTTTGTCTCCGCTTATTTTTGATTGTGTGTATGTTTTGCTGCAGGTAAAACCGGGGAAATTTTTTGAAGCTATTGCATTCGCCAGCGATAAAGCAACAGGTATACCAACAGACAGCAGCTTTAGTACTTACTTGTTTAAGGAAGGAAGTGGCTGGCAGGAATGGCGCAACTGGCAGGCTTCCGGTTGGGCATATCGCTGGTCGTACCTGCTCGATACCAATCGTATTCCGAAAGTGTTGGGCATGTTTTTATTTGGACTATATGCAGGAAGAAAGCTGATGCATCTGCATCTTGAAAACTATAGCGTGGTGTTTAAACAACTTCGTTTGTGGGGATTTGTTATTGGCGTGCCTGCAGCTGCAGCTTGTACTTATTTTGAAATTTTTCAAAAGCATATCCCTTCGCCTGTAGGTTTGGCAAATACTTTCTTTTATGCAATCAGTGTAGTTCCGCTTTCACTTGCATACACATCTGCTGTTTGTTTGCATTGGATGAACGCAAAAGGTAACAGTCGCTTGAAAATACTTGCACCCATGGGGCGTATGGCGCTCACGAATTATTTAATGCAAACAGTTATTGGTATAGTACTGTATTACGGTGTTGGTTTAGGTTTTGGCGGAAATATCGGGCCCGCTTTGTTTATGCCAATCGGCATTGCCGTTTATACGTTGCAGGTGTTGTACAGCTTTTGGTGGTTCAAATATTTTCAGTACGGGCCACTGGAATGGATTTGGAGGCAACTTACCTACGGCAAAAGATTACCCATCAAAAAATAAACTATCAATTGAAGCAGGTGCAGTTTGATGATTTAAAAGAAATCGATTGCGCAAACTGCAGAATCAAGAGCCCGGCCTTTGTACATTTGTTTCATGCGCTTTCTTGTTCTTTTGTGTTTATTGTTTACAGCAGGTTCATCAAAAAATGAATGGAAACGTTACAGCATTACCGGTCTTGCGCAAGGCACCACGTATGCGGTTGTGTATTATGCAAACGACAGCTCTGTAACACAGCAACAAGTTGACAGTATTTTGAAATCGCTTGATCAATCACTTTCACTTTATCAACCAAATTCACTTATCAATCAATTCAACCAGTCTGCAAAAGGATTAGCACTCGATCGGCATTTATTAAAGGTAATCAAGGCTTCACTCGCAACGTATAAGAGTACAAATGGATTGTTCGATGCAACGGTTTTTCCATTGGTGGAAGCATGGGGCTTTGCTGTTAAAAAAATGAATAGCATTCCGGATTCGTCAACAGTGCATTCGTTGCAATCTTGTGTAAACAGTAAGTGGCTGTATTTGAAAGGCAATTACCTGTACAAACAAAAGCCTTGCATTAAAATTGATCTCAACGGTATTGCACAAGGTTATTCAGTTGATGTACTTGCTGCTTTTCTTGAATCAAAAAATATTCATCATTACCTTGTTGAAATTGGTGGTGAAATAAGAGTAAAAGGAAGAAAACAACCTTCGAATGAAAAGATGAAGATTGGTATTGAATCGCCGGCGTTGGGTTTATTTGATGAACATCCGTTACAAAAAATTGTAACAATCGATGAGGGTGCTATTACTACATCGGGCAGTTACCGGCGTTATCATGAAACAAAAGGTCAAAAGATCACGCACATTATCAATCCTAGAACTGGTTATCCGCAACAGAACGAACTCATCAGTGTAACCGTTTATGCAAAAGATGCTATGACGGCGGACGCTTACGATAATGCATTTATGTTAATGGGACTGCAACAGGCGTTAGCTTTTGTGGAGAAACGCAAAGATCTTGCGGCTTATTTTATCTACAGGAAAAATAACGGAGAAATTGCAGATACTGCAAGTGCGGGATTTTTAAAACTATTTAGTCTGTAACTTAGACCACTGCAAGCAAACATTCAATTACAATACACAGCAATCAGCATTTATGAAACAATTAGTAACGATCGCTTTCATTCTTTTTGCACTCAGTGCTTCTTCGCAAAGCAACAACTGGCAATCTTTATTTGATGGCAAAACACTTAACGGCTGGAAACAGATGACGGGCTCTGCTCCTTATACAGTAGAGAACGGGCAAATTGTTGGTACAACAGTGCCCGGCTCGCCTAATTCTTTTTTAGCAAGTGAGCAACGCTTCAGCGGCGATTTTGTATTGGAGCTGGAAGCAATGATGACGGATACAACTACTAACTCCGGCGTGCAGTTCAAAAGCAACTTCGATCCGAAAGCAAGCAATGGTAAAGGACGCATCTACGGTTATCAATTCGACTTTGATCCTTCTTCACGCAAATGGAGTGGTGGTATTTATGATGAAGGAAGAAGAGAATGGTTATACCCTGTTTCGCATAATCCGAAAGGACAACTCTTTTTTTCTCCAAACGTTTATCACAAAATCAGAATTGAGTGTATTGGTAATGCGGTAAAAACCTGGTTAGATGGTGTTGCCGTTTCTTATGTGGTTGATACATTAACAACCAACGAAGGTATTCTTGCTTTGCAGGTACATTCAATTGGTAAACCTGAACATGCAGGTGTAAAAGTGTATTGGAAAAATATCCGCATTCAAACAAAAGGTATCCAGGCAAAAGCTTTTCCAAAAGGAGTTTATGTAGCGAACCTGCAACCAAACGAATTAACGGCATACGAAAAACAAAATGGCTGGAAATTATTGTTTGATGGAAAAACAACGAACGGTTGGGTTGGTGCTAACAAAACTACTTTTCCTGAAAAAGGATGGGAAGTGAAAGATGGTGTATTAAAAGTATTACCATCAACAGGTGGCGAATCAACCAACGGTGGTGATATTGTTACCAAAGAACAATACAGTGCATTTGAGCTTTCGTTCGATTTTAAATTAACCAAAGGTGCTAACAGCGGCGTGAAATATTTTGTTACACTTAACGAAAAAAGCAGCGGCTCGGCAATTGGTTTAGAATATCAACTGCTCGATGATACACTGCACCCCGATGCAAAAGCCGGACGTGATGGTAACCGTACCTTGGCTTCATTGTACGATCTTATCAAAGCACAGAAAACTGCACGCTTCATCCGCCAGCCCGGCAACTGGAATACTGCACGCATCATTGTTTATCCCAACAATCATGTTGAGCATTATCTCAATGGTATTAAAGTGCTGGAATACGATCGTGGTTCGCAGGCGTTTCGTGATTTAGTTGCCATCAGCAAATACAAAGTATGGCCCAACTTTGGTGAAGCAGCAAAGGGACATATTTTATTGCAGGATCACGGTAACGAAGTTTGGTTCAGAAGTATTAAAATAAGGGAACTGAAATGATAAGTGATGAGTTTGTTCATCCTATAAACAAAGAAGCCAACTGATTACAGTTGGCTTCTTTGTTATGTACTCGTCAGACGATGTGTTACACTTTATAGTACTGCTCCCATCCTTTACGTGGCGGTGGGCCAATCAACAATTCGTTTGCACGTTTGCTGCTGGTGATGATTTTTTTGCTTCTGTCAAATACAATTTTCTCACCAGTCCATTGCGCCAATACACCTAAGCAAAACACCTGGCTTAACGGACCAGCTATCGAAAACGGTGAACGTGTTTTTTCTTCTCCCTTACATGCTTTTAAAAAGTTGGCGAAGTGATTGGATGGACTCTTTGGAACTTCCGGCAGCTTCGATGCCATGTCTTTTGCTTTTGCTTCAGGAATGATCGACAATGTACTTGCATGCGAACCACCTTTGAACGTAAGTTCTTTACTGTAAATTATTTTTCCGGGATTCAATTTCGCCTGGATAGCTCCTGTACTTGGCGGCGGAATGCTTGGATCTAAACCCTGTACACCATATCCTTCCGGAATAGGAGGTAAGTTGTCAACGCCATCATACCATTTCACTTCTACAGGCGGCATGTTACCACGTTTCGGAAACTTGAATGAAAGAGTAGTTGACATGGGGTAGAAGAAATTATTATGTCCATCTAACCTGATCGGATCAACTTCGTACGGCAAACCAAGATCAAGGAACTCATGTGCAGTATCAAGTATATGTGCACCCCAATCGCCCAAGGCACCCATACCAAAATCGAACCAGCAACGCCATTGTCCGTTTACAAAATCTTTGTTGTACGAATGTCCCTGTGTTTGCATTTGCCAAACATCCCAATCGAGAGTTGATGGAATGGGTTCTGCTGCAGGAAATGAAGTAATCTTCGGATTCCATCCATGCCAGCGGCGTGCAGAGTTCATGTGTGCAGTAATTGCTGTTACATCTTTAATGATGCCTGCTTCTTTCCATGCTTTAAACTGGAAATAATTTGCTTCCGAATGTCCCTGGTTACCCATTTGCGTAACTACTTTCGGATGCTTGGCAGCGGCTTTCATCATCAATTCTACTTCCTGGAAAGTGCGAGCCATCGGCTTTTCTACATACACATGCTTACCCAGGCTAATAGCCATCATGGTAATGGGGAAGTGCGCAAAGTCGGGTACGCCAATCGACACCGCTTCAATCTGGTTGCCCATCTTATCAAACATCTGGCGGAAGTCTTTAAAGCGTGGCACATTCGGAAATTGCTTAATGATGTTTTGTGTATGCGGAGCTTCCATATCCACATCGCAAAGCGCCACAATGTTTGCCAGACCTGTTTTATACAGTTCCTGGATAATTTCTGCACCACGGTTACCAATACCAATACAGGCAAGGTTTACTTTGTCGCCAGCTTTTGTTCCAAAGCTTCTTCCATTTGCAAGTAATAAGCCGGGGGTGGCGGCTGCAGCAGAGGCAAGCAGGGCCTGCTGTAAAAATTTTCTTCTTGAATAATTGTTGCCGGACATGCGTTTCGATTGTTTTTGTTATGACAAGAATTAAGTGTGTTTAAAGATAAGTATTAATGCAGTTGCTTATTACGAACAGGTATTCGGTTGCGCATGGTTTTTACCGTTGCTGTAAAGGATAATCTTCTGTTCATTCGTCTTGTCGTAAATTTGCTGCTTGCCCGGAACAAGCCTGCACTGCACCAACCACCGGGAAAGCCTTTACCCTCTGCAACCGGATTTTAAAAGATTGAAGAGTATGAGTAAAAATGAACGACTGATTATTGCGTTGCTGGCTGCTATCAACTTTACCCACATCCTTGATTTTATGATCATGATGCCGTTGGGTAATTACCTGATGCCCTACTTTAAAATATCGCCTCAGCAGTTTACGTTCCTGGTAGGAGCGTACACGCTAACAGCAGGTGTTTCCGGCTTTACTGCTGCTTTTTTTGTAAACAATTACGATCGTAAAAAAGTATTACTGTACGGTTATACCGGTTTTTTGCTGGGCACTATTGCCTGCGGTATTGCTCCAACGTTTGAGCTGTTGCTGGCAGCTCGTATACTAGCAGGCATGTTCGGTGGTTTAATTGGGGCGCAGGTATTATCCATCGTGGCCGATATTATTCCATACGAACGCAGAGGGGCGGCCATGGGCGCTATTATGAGTGCCTTTGCAGTAGCATCTACATTCGGCGTTCCGTTTTCGTTATACCTCGCTAACATCATCAGCTGGCATGCACCGTTTTTGTTTGTGGGAATTGTAGGCGTTGTTATTATTCCGTTGGTATCGAAATATCTTCCCTCCATGAGCGGACACATTAAGGAAAAAGAAGCTGATCATAATAAGTTTGAAGTACTGCAGGTTGTGGTTGAAAATCCAACACAACGATTGGCGTTGTTGTTTTCATTTTTAATGATGATGGGGCATTTTCTGATCATTCCTTTCATTAATCCGTACATGGAGTTTAATAATGGTTATTCTAAAACCGTAACGCCCATGATTTATCTTGTTGGAGGTATTTCATCTTTCTTCGCCGCCAATATTTTGGGTAAGATATCCGACAGGTATGGTAAACTACCGGTGTTTTCAGTTTCTGTATTACTTTCCTTATTGTTTGTTTGGGTCATTACCAATCTGCCACCTGTACATATTGCACTTATGCTGAGTTTGTTTGCCGTTTGGTTTGTGTTGGCAACGGGGCGGAGTGTGGCTGCGCAGGCAATGATCAGCAATGTGGTTACACCACAACACCGGGGCAGTTTTATGAGCTTTAACAGCAGCGTGCAGCAATTAGGTACAGCAGCAGCTTCGTTTATTGCGGGTATGATTGTAATAAAAGGAGAGGATGGAAAAATTCAACACTACAACTGGCTGGGCTACTTAAGTATCGTGGTGCTGGTGGTTTGCTTCTTCCTGGCAAGACGGCTGTTTTATAAAATGACCAACCAGCCTGCCTTTTCAACACAAGCTAAAAAACAGTAGCAAACAGAATGCAGCTGCTCTTGCCGATTCTTCGTAAACTTGCAGCTTCAACCCGAACAGCATTTCATGAATCAACCGATCACTAAGCTTTCAATTGTTATTCCGGCCTACAATGAAGGGAAAACAATTCACCGTATTCTTGATAAGATCACGGATGTACAACTGCTGAACAATATTCAAAAAGAGGTGATTATTGTAAATGACTGTAGTAAGGATGATACCAAAGAAGCGATTGAACGGTATATGCAAAACTCAGCCTTACCAATTGTGCTGTACAACCACGAAATCAATAAAGGGAAAGGAGCAGCATTACATACCGGTATTAAACAGGCTACAGGTGATTTAGTAATTATTCAGGATGCCGACCTGGAATACGATCCGCAGGAATACAATGTGCTTCTGAAACCTGTGCTGGATGGATTTGCAGATGTGGTATATGGTTCACGGTTTATGGGTGGCAATGCGCATCGCATTTTATTCTTCTGGCACAGCATCGGTAATAAAGTGCTCACTACATTATCGAACATGTTTACCAATCTGAACTTAACAGATATGGAAACCTGTTATAAACTTTTTCGCAGGGAAATTATTCAGCGGCTCGATTTGAAAGAAACACGTTTTGGTTTTGAACCGGAAGTAACGGCGAAGATTTCACGCCAGCCTGATATCCGTATTTACGAGGTGGGTATTTCTTATTACGGAAGAACCTATGCCGAAGGAAAGAAGATCAACTGGAAAGATGGTTTTCGTGCTATTTACTGTATCCTCAAGTATAATTTGTTTCGATAAATTTCAGGCAGAGCAAAATCTGCGCTTGCTTTAGCTTTTTTTCTCTACGTTAAAAAGAAAGAGGATTCTCTACAACAATTTTACCACGTAATATTTTTTGCATTGTGCATCACGTGTGTCCTTGTTGAGGAACTTACCTGTTAATGCAGTTACATGATAATCGAGTCCTTCCTGTGCCACTTCAAAATGAATGTTGCGTTCTGCAAGGTCTCTCAATCCTTCTTCCATCGTAAGCAGGTACATCCCACTGTTAATGTTGTTCAAATCATTCAGGCTTTTTACTATGCGTTTACTGTAGAAGTGCAGCGAAGTACCATTGCCTGAAAACTTATACAGGAAGAATTTGTCTTTCGGAATATTTTGTTCCGTTACAAAACGACCGGCAGTATTACCTGCCTGGTAGTTTAACAAGCTGGGGTAAAACCAACTGCTGAGAAAAATATTTAAACCAATAATTGCTGAAAGTGATAAGGCAATGAGTTTACGATTGATGTTTTTATTGAAGAGTAATGCAGCAGCTGCAATAACCGAAACAGCAGCAACAATCCAGGGCCATGCTGATGCGGCAGGAAATGCAAACAACAAAATAAGGAATGGCGCAGCAAGTAATACCATGATCACCAACCATTGAATGGGTACAATCGTTAACCGCAGCCAGTTGAGTTTATTTTCCCAAAACAAACTGTACATCATCTTGGCTGTAATGATGGCAATAAACGGCAACACCACATAGATGTAGTGCGGTAACTGGTATTTTGAAATACCCAATGAGCAATAACTCAACACAAAACCACCTGTTGTTAAAAACTCTTCGTTGCGTGCAACGGTAAAGCGGTTGTAAACGATCATCACCAATTCACGAACGAGGCCTGCAACAAAGAATAGCGTCCAAGGTAACATCCCCCACAATAAGTTCTCAAACAAAAAACTGAAAGGCGCATTATTGTTCCAAACGTTTTCGCCGGTAATGCGGCCAAAGCTTTGTGTCCAGTAAAAGAATTTTAAACCCGAAACATTCTTTAAGCCATTCACTGTTTTTTCGGGATGAAGATCGAACTGTTGGTACAAACCAATACTCATTGGTACCAACACAACAGCAATTACGACTAATCCCAAAAGATAAACGGGTTGCAAAATTTGTTTCCATTCACGCTTTAAAACAAAATGACTGCCGAATGCAAAGATGGGCACAAACAATGCAATGGGGCCTTTGGTAACCATGCCTGCACCAATAGCTGCAGCACCAAAGAGAAAGTGTTTTATTTTTTTTGATTGATACCATTCTGCCAGTTGCCACATAGCAATGATTACCCAGCTCATTAAAATAGTATCGGTACGTACATCGTTTGTAATTAAGAAAACAGCCTGGCAGGTTGCAAGTACAGCTGCTGCAATTAAGGCAACAGTTCTGTCGTAAAACAATCGTGCAAAACGGAATGTAGCAAGCACTGCAAAAATGGCGAAGAGGATAGAAGGGAACTTGAAGCCGAAATTATTTTCACCAAATATTTTCATTGATATTGCCGATGCCCAGAAAAGAAAAGGTGGCTTATCTAAATAATCTTTTCCCTGCTCATACACCTGCAGGTAGCTGCCACTCTCCTTCATTTCACGGCTCATGGCAGCGTATTGCGATGAATCGACATCCATTGTATCAACACCCAATGCAACAAAATAAACAGCACAGATAAGTGCAAATAGAACGGCAATGGTAGTCTTGTTCATAAAGAGGATTTAGTGAATAAGTGCACGAAACTACAACCGTTTTCCCGAAGAACCGTTAAGCAACTTCTCTTCCCGTGCTTGCTCGCCACATCATAAACCAGTCTTCACGTTCAAGTTTAATATTCGTTGCATCTACAGCGGCTTTTATGCGCTCAATTTTAGAGGTGCCGGTTACAGGATAAATGCGGGATGGATGTGTGAGCAGCCAGCTGAACAATAATACATCTGCAGAAGCATTGTATTTATCGGCAAGCAAGTTGGCCACGGCAAGAATCCGTTTGTTACGTTCATCTTCATCGTCGGCAAATAAATTGCCACCACCCAACGGGCTCCATGCCATTGGAATAAGGCTGTGTTGCTGACATTGATCGAGTGTGCCATCGCCAAACGGATCGAGATGCAACACTGAACATTCAATTTGATTGACACTGATGGGGAATCGGCTGCGGATAAGATCAACCTGCCATTTGCGAAAGTTGGATACGCCAAACTGTAATACTTTACCTTCTTTCTGCAATTGCTCAAATGCTGCAGCTACTTCTTCTGCATTGAATAAAGGATCAGGACGATGAATGAGTAAACAATCAATATAATCGGTGGAGAGATTTTTTAAGGATTGCTCAACTGATTGTGTGATATGGGTGAAGGATGTATCGTACGATTTTATTTTATGCTGCGGACGATGAGCAGAAAGCATTCGAATGCCGCATTTGGTAATGAGTTGCATTTGCTGCCTTAGCGAAGGCTCGTGTTTCAACACCTTACCAAATTCTTCTTCTGTTGTATAGTCACCATAAATATCTGCATGGTCAAAAGTAGTAACACCCAGCTGCAAACAATTTTTGATCATTGCTTCGTATGCGGCTGTATTAAAGTGTGCACCCCATGCACCCCATTTCATGGTGCCTGCTATAATTCTGGAATAACTCATTTAAGGTTTGAATTTTCGATGATCATTTCTGCAAGCCGGCTGTCTCTTTTATACAGATCGTTCCGGAAATTGATCCGTCCATCACGGTCGACCCAGGCAGTAAAATAAGCAATAAACACTGGTATTGGTTTCGCCACTTTCACATAAAATTCTTTTTCGGCATTCATGGCCGAGTCGATGCGGGCTTCTGTCCATTCGGGTTGATGACGTAATACATAAATTGCTAAACGTCTTGGTTCTTCCACACGAATACATCCATGGCTGAAGGCCCGTCTGTCCTGGCTGAACAACGATTTGGAAGGTGTGTCGTGCAAATAAATACTGTGGCTGTTCGGGAACAGGAATTTTACCTTTCCCAGTGCATTCCACGGGCCAGGAATTTGACGGATGTTGTTGCCATTCCATTCCATGTGGTTACGTTCAAGATAATTTTTGTTACGACGGATGGCAGGTAAAATTTCTTTGTTCTTGATGCTTGTTGGTACATTCCAATACGGACTAAACACAACCGTATTCAACATGCCGTTAAAGATGGCGGTTTTGTTCAGTTCTGTACCAACCACCACATTCATACTCCATGCAAGTGAATCGTTTTCGTACGCATGGAATTTAAATTCGGGAATGTTGACAACAATATAATCACGGTTGAGTGCAACAGGTAACCAACGGCAACGCTCCATGTTTACAATGATCTGCTCAATACGTTTCGCTAAGGGAAAATTGAGTTCTGCAATCATACTTCTGCCAACAATGCCATCATCTTTAATGCCGTACCGTTGCTGAAAATTCTTCACTGCAGTTTCCAGCTCTGCATCAAACAGGTTCGATTGGTTGTTGCGTTTAAGATCGCCCAGCAACTGCAAATGTTCTTTTATTTCGGTAATTACTTTGCTGCTGTCGCCCAAGCGATAACTTTTTTTATCTGCTTTTATCGGTTTCCATTTGCCGCTTTGTTCAATGCTGCGGTATTGTTTTAAAAAGTTTTTGAGTAATCCATATTGCCGGAATACCGGTTCTGTACTCATGAAAGCAGACGAAGGAACATTCAGTAACGAATCCAGAAACGCAACATAGGATAATTTTTTTCGTGGCAGGTTCCAGTTACTTGCCTGCATTCCTTTAGCACCAAGCCCTGTCCAGATCGTTTTAGCATAAAAGAAATATTGTGCAGTAAGCATCAGTTCAATGCTGCTGTTGGGCTGCCCGGTAAAAGTTTCTGTTGAATCGTTATCCATCAACGCATGAAACTCGTTGTGGTAAATAAGCTTTGGCGTAACACCTTCGTCAGAAATGTTTTCAATCTTATTGTAGAGATTACCTGCCTGTTCAAGAATGCCATTTTGATCGAACCAGGCATAAGCGTAATTACGCTGACGATAAAAATTCAGAAGCTCTTTTTCGTATACTTTTAGCTTTGGATATTGTTTAAAGAAAGCAGGAATAGCCGAGCTGTCGAACTTAAGTTGGGTTTGTGTGCTGAAGTTGCCGGGCAGTGTAATGTCGGCAGGTTGCTTTTTCGGAATGGTATCAGCAGTTTGTTCGTGGTTTTTTCCGTTCGATGATTTGCAAGCAGGTAAAGCAAGTGCAAACAAGCAGCAAAACAGAAGTGGGTAAAGTGTTTTATGCAGCATAGAAAATGATATCTGTAGTGAAAATAAAAAAGTCCCGCTAAAAAAGCGGGACTTCTGTTTATTTTCAATTGAAGGGAATTAAGCTTCTGCTACGATTTCCAGTTCAATTTCAGCTTCGTTACCGTTTGCAAAATCAACTTTTGCTTTGTAAGTACCAAGCTCTTTCACTTCATCAGTCAGGTGAATCTTACGGCGATCGATTTCATAACCTTTCTGCTCACGGATTGCACGTGCAATCATTACAGTGGTTACGCTACCGAAAATTTTGCCGCTTGTGCCTGTTTTAGCAGTAAGTTTTACAGGAGCTTCAGTAAGCTTAGCAATAACCGACTTAATTTCAGCCATCATTGCATCTTCTTTCTTCTTCTGTACTTTTAAACGTTCTGCTAACTGCTTCAGGTTAGAAGGTGAAGCTTCTACAGCGAATTTTTGAGGGATGAGAAAGTTACGGGCATAACCGTTCTTTACTTTAACTACCTCGTTCTTACCGCCGAGTGTGTTCACATCCTGAATTAAGATTACTTCCATTGTTTTGTTTTTAGTTTCCGTAACCCAGTTTTTACACTGTCTTCCCGCTGTTGGCGGGAGTTAGGGAAAGGTTCACTAATGATTTTATTTCAACAAATCAGTTACGTAAGGCAACAGCGCCATCTGGCGTGCTTTCTTAACAGCATCTGATAATTTACGTTGGTACTTTAAAGAGTTACCGGTTAAACGACGGGGAAGAATTTTACCCTGCTCGTTCAAAAACTTTTTCAGGAACTCAACATCTTTATAATCGATGTAACGGATACCATACTTCTTGAAGCGGCAATATTTTTTACGAGGTTTCTCGGTTTTGATCGCCGTCAGGTATTTGATTTCATTCTTTGCCATGACTTACGCCTCCGCTTTTTCAGTTGAAGATGCTACGCCACTTCTCTTTTTTGCATTGTACTCAACGGCGTATTTGTCGAGTGCAGTGTACATGTGACGGAGCACTTGCTCATCACGGTGAATCTGAATGTTCAGTTTCGCATTAAAGTCAGAAGGAGCTTTGTACTCAACAACCCAATAGATACCGGTTGTTTTTTTCTCGATCGGATAAGCGAGTGACTTTAAACCCCAAGGGTTGCTATGAACCAGTTCGCCGCCGTTAGCGGTAACCAGGTCGATGTAGCGTTTTTGTGCTGCCTTGAATTCGTCATCAGACAGAACAGGGGTAAAAATCACCATCATTTCGTAATTGTTCATTACTGTTTGTGATTTAAAAATTAAAAATTGGGTTTACCCATCGGATCCCTTCCTTGCGGTTGGGAAATCTGCCAATACAGATTTGGGGCTGCAAAGGTAGGGGAATACAGCCGAACTTGTTTCACGAAAGCCCTGTTTTTTCAGGCATTTAGGCATTGTTGCAGTCGGCAAAGCTAATACTGTAAAGGCTTTGCAAAAAAGTGTTGCAAAAAAAGCGCCCCGTTTTGGCGGGGCGCTTTGATTATCAAGGCTTTTGCTTTTTACAGTTTCAGCAGTTTGATGAGTTTGCGCTCATTGCCTTGGATTATTTCTGCGAAATAAATACCCGGGCGGAAGCCTTCGCCAACCTTAACCGGCTGGTTTTGGCCATTATTTATTTGTTGTTCCAGTACCCGACCCTGCACATCCAACACCCGTACAACAATACGCTCGGTACGCTGGCTGCTTACCAGTAAAGTAAATACTGATGTAGATGGGTTAGGTAATACCTGAACGGCCAGTGCGCTACTTACCGGTACTATACGGCTTGCTACTGACGGCTGTGTTGCTATGCAGCTTCCAAGCATATCGCCATGTGCCAGATGGTCGGCTACATCTTCCTTACTGATGCTGATTGCATGTTGGCCACTTCCCGTAAGGTGACAAACGGTAACCTTATCAAGCTTTTTACCACTTCTGATATCGAGTACATCAATTGCTTTCTCAGCAGTTGCTGTACAACCATTGGCATCGGTTACTGTAACCGTATACACTGTTGCAGTTTGCGGGCTTACTGTTGTTGTTGCAGCAGTTGAACCACTTGACCAGCTGTAATTGTACGCTGTAGTTCCGCCACTTGCCGAAGCTGTTAATGTAATAGATGATGCAGGAGCATAACCAATATAAACGGTGTTGGGCAATGTACCTGTTGGCAAAGCATATGCATCGGCAATTGTAACAACAGGATTGCTGTTTACAATTACTGTAGTGCTGCAGGTTGCCTGGTTACCCCAATCGTCAGTTGCTGTCCATACAATAACACTGGTTCCGATATTAAATACGCCACTTGCATTATTACCGATGCCGCTGCGTTCGGTAGCTCCGCTGATGCTGTAGCTGTAGGATAGGGCATCGCCGCAATCGTCTGTAGCAACAAAAGCAGGAACGCTGTACGTATTGTTTTCAACCGCACAGAATTTTACTTCAGCTGTGCAGGTTGTTACTGCAGGTGCAGTGGTGTTTGCAAAACGGTAACGACTGAATACGGGGTAGTGATCGGATGTAGTAGAACCATAATTGCTTACCAGCGATGTAACATCGGTAAGAATTTTAGCGCTGGCAGGCAGATAATCTGTAACGAGGTCGTTCGAAACAGTTACATGATCAATTACATCATTATAACTTACCGTCGATTTTTTGCCTGCTAAACTCAACGGCAGTGTTACCGGTGTAAAGTTTGCAGCATCGTTTGTGAAAATGGAGTACGATGTGGTTGTAAATCCGGCAGTAATGGATTGATCCAAGTCATCATTATAATCACCAAGGATAATGATGTTGTCGTTCGCATAGTTCTGCTGCAAGATGTAATGCAGTGTATCTGCACCACGCTTTCTTCTGTTATACGATTCAGTAGTAGGTGATGTATTTGCCTTTGCATGTACCAGGATAAACTTCACTGGTTTGGTTACACAATTCAACGTAACATCGGCGCTCAACATATATGGGAAACGACCGCTTGCCCAATAATTGTAAGCAGGGTTTGTAAGATCGGCAGCAGAGTTAATGCCTTGCGATAACAACGCTGTAGTACTTACATTACTCAGTACAGAAGTTTTGTAAATAAAGGCCAGCTTCTGTGCACTTGCTAACGCCGAAGGCGGGTTAGCACTTGTATTTGTATGCGAACCGTAGTTGCTGATAGCATACGTATAGCCGGGCATCTGGCTTACTATCGCAGCTAAACGTTCCTCACTTACTACTTCAGCCAATGCATAAACATCTGCATTAAGATTGCTGAGAATTGTTTTTACGTTCTGTTGCTGTTGATCGTTATTTGTTGGTCCGTTGTCAACACTGCCAAACCATTCCACGTTCCAGTTGACTACTTCCAGTGTTGTAACAGGATCAATACTGGAACCGCCAAGACTGATGGCTGCAGTAAGATCGCCACTGTTGATACTGATGCTTCCTGTAAAATTTTGGTTGTTTTGTGTTGGAGCAAAACGTACAGTGATTGTTTTAAAGAGGTTGTTTGCTTCTGCAACAGTATACGTAACAGAAGAGCTGAACGTAACACCATCTTTCGATAAGCCAAAAGCTCCTGTTGCTGTGAGTGTAATATCATTTGTAAGATCGTTGCCAACCAGTGTAAATGTTTTATCGGCTGTACTGCCTGCAGCTGCAAATGCAAACTGCATATCAGTTGTGCTTACAGTTAAGCTTGGTGGCGGAGGAACAGGTGAATTGCCAAGCGCAATATCATCCAGTGTCCAACGTGCACCTTCATCATCATCCGACACATACACGAATGCAAAATGTACATTGCTTCCTTTGAATGCAGAAAGGTTGATGTTTTCTGACAAGGTCCATACGTTAGAAGTTTGTCCGGGGAACTTGCCATTAATATCCGTCCACGTTGCAGCAGAAGGATCTCCGCTTACATAATCAGTAGAAACTTTCAATTGTAATGGCTGACCGTTAAATGCTGTACGGCTCCAGAACGAAAGCAATGGATAATCTGTTGCAGTCAAATCGAACGAAGGCGAAATCAACCAATCGGTATTGGGAACATTGGTGCCGCCTGCAAAACCATTTATTTGAACTCCATTTGCAAGTGATGCAGTAGTCGAATTCGGATCACGACCAAATGGTGTACATGCCCATACAATGCTTCCCAGCTGGCTGTATTGTGTAAAGCCATCGCTTAAAGCGGAAGAGCAGTTTTGAAAATTGGCAACATAAATGTTGATACCGGTTGTAAATGCCCATGTACTGCTGCCGGTAATGCCGGCAAACGGATTGCCTTCGAGATCGGTTACAACACCGGCCGCCACTTCAAAATAATAAGCAGTGTTAACCTGTAAATTGGTTACGTTCACACTCAACGTACGACCGTTTAATACGGCATCATTTACGGCAATTGTACGAACAATGCTATTGTCGCTTGCTTTCTTTAATATGATATTGCCGCTTCCCTTTACAACATCTTCGTTGAAAGTAATCGACGATGTGAAGTTTACAGCAATATTTGTTGCACCATTTAACGGCGACAGCATGGTTGCGGTTGGGGGGATAAGATCAACAGGATTTGCTTCGATGGTGAAATCGTCAATGGCCAAACCATGATCTGAACCGTTGTGATCGATATCTTCCCAACGGATCATGATCTCATCGTTTGGTGCAATGTTCAGATTTCTGATTGTGTAGGAAATGCCTGTTGAATTGGCGGTAGCGTTGCCATCCAAAGCTGTTGCAGATGCTTCGGTAACAGGGCTGGTAAAATTCAAATCAGTGATGGGGGTCCATGTGCCGCTTGTAAGCGATGTAAGTGCTGAAGCACTGCTTTGGAAAGCGAAATTTACTGTATTGCTTGTTCCACTTCCACCATTTCGCCATTGCTCACCTTTGTAAGTGATTTTAAGTTTGGTAATAGTAGCGCCGCTGTTGTTCTTAAAGCGTGCACCATAGAAAACTGTTCCTGTACCACTTGAACCAACAGAGCCCAATGCTCTTTCTGTGCTCAACGCATCACCAAAACTATAAAGAGCACCTGTATTCGAACTTCCGGTTCCGCTATTATAGGTTGTACGGGATGAATACCAACCTGCAATTGTTGAGTTATTCGTCCAAACTAAACCAGTGCCGGTGCTTGCGAGTGTATTAAAGTTCTGCGCATAACTTGTGCTTAAGAGAATGGCGCCCGGAGCCGGAACATCATCGTCTAATAAATTAATGGTTGCAGTAGCACCACCAATAACAGCAGGACTACTTACAGATGTAATTGTAAGCAGCACTGTTTCTGCAGCCTCGATATCTGCATCGTTCAATACGTTAATGGTAACCGTTGCCGATGAACTTCCGGCCGGAATAGTAACAGATCCGGTTGATGCGTTGGAGTAGTCTACGCCAGCTGTTGCAGTTCCTGCTAAAGAATAATTAATCAAAATGCCACCTGTCGGGGCAGGAGCAGAGCTTGTTATACTGAATGTTCCATTTGTTGCCGGTTCGGAAGCATTAATGCCTGCGCTTGCACTTACCGAAAGCACAGATCCTGAACAAGGGTTGAGGCTTGTTGCAGTATTCCGGGGAGTTGGTGTGCCTGTTGCAAAATCGGTTGAGTTGATATTATTATCAGTACAACCACTGGCAGCACGTAAAACAGCCAGTGTATTTGATGGGGCAGGCGTTGATCCACTACCTTCAAAACAGTTGGCAGTTGTGCCAAAACCAACAAAGTCTTGCACATTACTTCCTGTTGGACAAGAAGTGCCGGATGTTATTAATGTATTTGTATTTAGCAGGGCTACTTTGCCGGCAGTACCACTCATAGCAATAGTACCGATAGCATCGGGCGTAGGTAACGCTGTAGTACCACCTGCTCCGACAGCTTGTTGAATTAAATAGTATTGACCCGGAGCGAGGGTTACATTGGTTAGGTCTGTTTTTGTCCAAGCAGTACCCGTGGCAGATGCGTATTGTACCGACCAACCGCTGAGGCTTACAGAACTTGTGCCCCTGTTGAACAATTCAATAAAATCGTGTGTGTACGTGGCGCCACTGTTACCACCGCCCCCGTAAACCTGGCTAATCACTACCTGTGAAAAACCAGAGAGGGTTCCTGTTGCTAAAAATAAAAAGCACAGCAACAGCTGCAGTTGAAGTTTTCTCATTGCTTTAGTTTAATTAGAAAATAAAAATGGAAGAATACAGGAGAAAGGATTCGGATTAATCGGCAGGATAATGGAAAATTAAATGTAAAGCGAATGAGGCTTCGGCCAGCAATTTTCAGGTAAAATATTTATTAACTTCTGCGTAAAACTACTGGGTATTACTTTTTTCCAGAATAACACCTTCGAGGTAATTGAACTTTTTAATTCGGAAAGCAACATCAAATCCTTCTTCAAAAAAGAGTTCCTCAAACCGGGGGGTACAATACAAAACAAACAGACGCCGGGGACGCTTCGCCAGGCTGTTATTGATCTTGCGGATAACCTGTTTCATCAGCACTTCATCAAAAGGATTAAAAAGAAAGATGGTGGATACAAGGTCGTCGATTGAAAGAGAGTTGACATCACCCCATATTAATTGGTAGTTAAGTTGTGAATGCTGTTTTTTTATACGAGTAAGATTTTTTTCTGCAGCATCCAGTAACTCTTTGGCAAAATCAATTCCCTCAACATTATTGTACCCGTGCGCTGCTGCTACACACATCGCTCGTCCTTTACCACAGCCAATGTCAAGAAAGGTTCCTTTCTTTGCGGCATCAGGCATTCGTTTAAGTAAGGCTTCGAGTGTAAAATAGTTTACAGGCATGTACTCGGTTGCATGTTTCAACTGGTTGCCTTTCAGTTTTAACCTGGAAACATTAATAGCCGCAGTAGTGTCAATCCTGTATTTGAGCTCCCCTTGTATTTCTTTTTTAAATGTAAACCACCCCAGTTTGCAGCTCCAGTTAGAAGCAATATAATAGAAGTATTTTATGTGATTGAGCAGCTTCAACTGGAAGGTCTTATATCAATAACTTTTAATTGCAGACTTGTTGAGCCATTCCATTCGTTTTCGTCAATCGTGTAGGCAATATCAACTGGTCCGCTTTGTAAAATAGGAAATAAATGAGCGCATCTGAAGCTAATTCCTGTTAAAACTGTATCGTTTTGTTTTACTACAAAACGGATATGTTGCTCTTTTACAATTTTGCTGAAGCCGGTGTCTGTTACTTTTTTCGATACAAAAACTGGTCGCATATTCTCCGGACCAAATGGTTCCATTTGTTTAATGATGTTGAAGAAAGGCTGTTTTATATCAGAAAAATTTAATTCGCTGTCAATGATTATTTCAGGTGTCAGCTGATCATCTTTAATTGTTTCGCTTACTGTTTTTTCAAAGGCTGCAGCAAATGCCTCAATATTTTCGGGAAGAAGGGTAAGGCCAGCGGCGGCAAAGTGTCCTCCGTATCCGAGCAAGTGTTCCTTGCATGCATGAATGGCTTCATATAAATTAAATCCGTTTACACTTCGGGCACTGCCGGCGGCATAATCCCCACTTTTTGTTAATACAATAGTGGGGCGATAATAGTGTTCAGTCAAACGGGATGCAACAATACCTACAACCCCTTTATGCCAGTGCGGCTGATAAAGCACTGTTGTTTTCTTTGTTTTCAGTTTTTCATTGCTGTTAATGATATGCAGGGCCTCCTCGGTTATTGACATATCGGCTTCCTTCCGGTCATCATTATCTGCATGCAGCATTTCTGCGTAGGTTAGTGCCTGTTCAAACGAGTCGGCAACAAACATCTCTACAGCTTTTTTTGCATCGTCCATGCGACCTGCAGCATTTACTCTCGGGGCAATAATGAAAACGAGGTTGTTGATGTGCATCTCAGTTCGCACATCACTTAAATGCATCAACGCTTTTATACCATAGGAAGGGTTGCTGTTAACACGCTTCAAACCATGAAACGCAAGTACACGGTTTTCGCCTGTAATCGGCACAATGTCGGCCGCAATTGCTGTTGCAACAAGATCGAGGTAACAGTATATTTTTTCATCGGGAAGCTGATATTTTTCTGCAAGTGCAGTAATTAATTTAAAACCAACTCCACAACCACAAAGTTCTTTGTAAGGGTATAGGCAATCTGTTTGTTTGGGATTGAGAATAGCTGCTGCATCGGGTACTGTTGCATCGGGTAAGTGGTGATCGCAAACAATGAAATCAATACCGAGTTCTTTTGCATAAGCAATCAGGTCAACAGATTTTATGCCGCAGTCGAGCGATACAATGAGCGTAAAATTATTGCTTTTGGCAAAGTCAATTCCTTGTTTCGACACGCCATATCCTTCACGGTAACGGTGTGGAATATAAAAGTCGAGCAGTGATTTTGGATGAATTTGACACAGGAATTGATACATGCATGCTACACTTGTTGTGCCATCAACATCATAATCGCCAAAGACCAGTATTTTTTCAGAAGCTGTAATAGCTTTTGCAATTCGTGCCACAGCTCTATCCATATCTTTCATAAGCCATGGGCTATGCAGATCGTTTAATTGTGGCCTGAAAAAATCTTTTGCTTTTGCAAACGAGTCTATTCCCCGCTGAGCAAGAATTCTGCAGATAACCGGGTGGACTTTTAGTTCTTTCTCTAAAATATCGGTGCCTTTTGGGTTATCAGGTAAAAAAGTCCATCTTTTCTGCATACTAGTATTTTCTATCGGTTGTATAGCGGACGAGTGCTTCTAATCCATCTCTTATTTCGTTTTGAGGGAACTGTTGCAGTAAGGCAATGGCTTCATCTCTGTACCGAAACATGGTCTTTTCTGCATAATCTATGCCTCCTGCCTTAACCACTTCGTCAATGATGTATTGAATATTTTTCTTTTGCCGGTTATCGTTTTTTAGCAGGTAAATCAGCTCCTTTTTCTTAGCAGCATCAACATTGTTTAATGTGTAGATCAAGGGCAGAGTCAGTTTTTTTTCCTTAATGTCGTTACCTGTCGGCTTACCGATGGATGCACTTCCGTAGTCAAACAAATCGTCTTTAATTTGAAAAGCAATGCCTGCTTTTTCCCCAAAAAGCCTCATTTGCTCTGTCTTGTATTCGTCTGCTGTAGTTGACCATGCGCCGGCAGCACAGGCAGAAGCTAAAAGAGAAGCAGTTTTGTTGGTAATAATTTCAAAGTAAACGTCTTCCCTAAGATTAAGTTTTCTTGTTTTTTCAATCTGTAATAATTCGCCCTCACTCATTTTTTCAACCGCTTCAGACAGGATTTTAAGGGTATTAAAGTCGTTATTTTTCAGAGAAAGTAACAGTCCTTTCGACAAAAGATAATCTCCAACCAGAACCGCCACCTTATTTTTCCAGAGGGCATTAATCGAAAAAAAACCTCGTCTTTCCATCGATTCGTCCACAACATCGTCGTGCACAAGGGTAGCGGTATGCAATAATTCTACCAGGGCAGCCGCACGGTGGGTGTTCTCAGTAACCGGTCCAAACAATTTGGCACTCAAAAAAACAAACATGGGGCGAACTTGCTTGCCCTTGCGTCTGATGATGTACTGCATAATACGGTCGAGCAGCGAAACCCTGCTTTTTACCGCCTGCCGGAACCTGTCTTCAAAAGTGTTTAGTTCGTCCTTTATCAGAAGCTGAATGGAAGAAGTCGTATTCATCATGCGGCAAATTACGGTAATTGCCTTTTTTTCTGTAAAAATCCGTGGCAAGCAGCGGTTCTTTATAGAAAACGGTCATATACGACTAACTGATTGTAAATAAATTGCAAAAAATTTGCTTTTTAAGCTGTGATCTCTATTTTTGCACTAATCATCAGGAATTTTCGAAACTTAATTACAACAACTATGGCAAGCAAAAAGTACACCCTTTTACTGGGGGCCCTATGTTTCTTTTTAACAAACGTCTCTGCTCAAAGCTACGACTGGAAAGACTCCTCTCTGATTCCTAAAAAAGGACAAGCTCAACACAGCGAGTTTTTACAAAATCAAAACGCATTCCCTGCAAAACCACGTAATCAGTGGGAAATCGGTTTAAGCGTTGGTAACTCATTAATCTCTGGCGATGTGTATGCTAAGATTCCTCAAATTGGTTGGGGTGCACACGTAAGAAAGGCTTTCGGTTATATTTTCTCAGCTCGAGTACAGTATATCGGCGGTATCGCAAAAGGTATGAACTTTACTCCTGCTTATAACTATGCTAAGAACCCTGCTTTCGGACCATACTACGATGCTCCTCAAAACATCAGACGTGGTAGCACAACTCCAGGTTTGCCTGGTGGTCAAGCTGGTCAACTTTATCAAGTAAGTTCAAAGGAATTACAGCGCAACAGTTTGTATGTTCCTATGACCGATAACATTTTGGATGCAGCTTACTATAACTATCGTACAGTTTCTCATCAATTAGCTTTACAGGGTATCGTAACTCTTAATAATATCCGTTTCCACAAGTCAAAAACTAATTTTGTTATTTATGGCTTAGCTGGCATCGGTGGTATGATTTACGAAACAAAAGTGAATGCTTTAAATGCAAGCGGTGCTTCTTATGAATCTTTGTTCAATACAGTTGCAGCGACTTATGGATCTTCTTTCAAAAACAGAAGACAAATTCTCCGTGATTTGAAAGCTGGTATGGACAATACTTACGAAAGTAAAGCAGATGGTCACCAATTACGTCGTCCTAAGTTGTTCGATATGACTTTCAAGCCTGTAGCTCAAGTTGGTGCAGGTTTAGCTTTCAAAGTTGGTAAGCGTTTCAGCATTGGTGTTGAAGAAGTATTTACCACTACGAAAGACGATTTACTTGATGGCCAGCGTTGGCAAGAGTGGGCTGCAGGCGATGCTGCTCTTACTCGTGACTTCGACACTTGGCATTACACAAATATCAACTTTAATTACAGCCTCGGTGCTAAGTCAGTTGAGCCTCTCTGGTGGTTAAATCCTTTGGATTATGCTTACAACGAATTAAACGCTCCTCGCCACATGAAAATGCCAAAACCTGTTTTGGATGATGCTGATGGTGATGGTGTTACAGATCAGTTCGATAACGAGCCTAACACTCCTGCAGGTTGCCCTGTTGATACACATGGTGTAGCTCGTGATACAGATGGTGACGGTGTTCCTGATTGTAAGGATAAAGAACTCATCACTCCAACTCAGTGCCAGCCTGTAGATGCTGATGGTGTTGGTAAGTGTCCGGATCCTGAGTGCTGCAAAAATATCCAACCAGCTCCTCCAGCTTGTAACTTAGTAGATTTACCAAGCATCAACTTCGGTGGTAATGCTAGCAGCCTGAGTGCTGAAGCGAAAGCTCTTTGCGGTAGCGTAGCTTCTTCTCTCCGTGGCAATCCTGAGTGTAAGTTGATCGTTTGCGGTAGCGCTGCTAAGAGCAAATCTGGTCAGGCTTTAGGTCAGAAGCGTGTGGATGCGATCGTTAAGTACCTGGTTGAAGTACAAGGTATCAGCGCTGATCGTGTAGTAGCACAGTATGACTGCCACGAAGGTGATCCTTCAGTAGTTGAGCTCCGTGCTGAAAAGAAATAATCGTACAGACTAATTGCTTATATAGCCCTTCGGTTCTCCCGGAGGGCTTTTTCTTTATGAAAAGATTAACCGCTGTTTTCTGATTCAGAAAAAGGTTAGGCCTAATTTGCCCGAAAATCTTAACTTTGCTGGCTTTTATGAATTTGATCATTCGTCTTTTATTTCTGGTAATCGTTGTAGGTTCTCTTGCAGGATGTAATAAAAAAACAATTACAAAAATCCTGAAGAGTAAAGATGTGGAATATAAACTGGGTATGGCAGAGCAGTATTATGCCAACAAAAAGTTTAGTAAAGCACAGGTTATTTATGAAGATCTGTTTCCACTGCTGAGAAATGATCCCCGTTTTGAAGATCTTTATTATAAGTATGCTTATTGTGCTTTTAACCAGCGGGATTACATGAGTGCAGAAAATCTTTACAAAGGTTTTCTGGAAGTATTCCCAAAAAGTTCAAGAGCTGCTGAAGTTGATTATATGCGGGCATATTGTTATTACAAACAATCGCCACGTGTAGAGCTGGAGCAAACTGCTACAGAAAAGGCAATTGGGGCAATGCGTGCACATTTGAATAATTATCCTGATTCACCTAAAGGCGAAGAAGCCAAGAAAATTATTGAGGAGTGTTACGCAAAGCTTGAATTGAAGGAATATAAAAGTGCGGAATTATACTACAATGTCTCTTCGTACAGGGCTGCTGCAATAACATTCACCAATCTGCTGAATAATTATCCTGAGTCTAAGCGGGCTGATGAATATAAGCTGATGATCATTAAAGCATATTTCCAGTATGCTCAAATGAGTGTTGAGGAAAAACAAAAAGAACGCTTTCAGAAAGTAGTTGATGAGTATTACGATTTTGTTGATCGTTTTCCTGAAAGTAAGCTTACAAAAGATGCTGAAAAGTATTTTATTCAATCATCAAACAATATAAAATCAAATAAAAATGAGCAGACTAATACGAAAAGTTAGCGCTAACACAAGCAATGTTGTAGAAACAAAGAATGTGGCTGACTTAAAGGCTAAAACAGGCAACTTGTACGAGTCTATTGCTGTTATTGCCAAGCGTGCAAACCAGATTAATATTTCTTTGAAAGAAGAATTACATAACAAGCTGGAAGAGTTTGCGAGTCATACCGATAGCCTGGAAGAAATTCATGAAAACAAAGAGCAAATTGAAATTTCTAAGGCATACGAGAGAATGCCCAATCCAGCTTTATTGGCTACACAGGAGTTTGTGGATGATAAGGTATATCATCGCAGAGCAGAGAATGATTTATTCTCTTAATACAAAAAGATAAAATTTTGGTAGTGGCGGTCGTGTATATGACCGCCATTGCTGTTTTTTAAATTGAACATTTTACTCTATTTTCAACAACAAATGAGTTTAGTCGGCAAGAAAATAGTATTGGGTATAAGTGGGAGTATTGCAGCCTATAAATCAATTCTTCTCGTCCGTCTTTTGGTAAGAGAAGGTGCTGATGTGAAAGTGGTAATTACACCTGCAGCCAAGGATTTCGTTTCGCCATTGGTGCTTTCCACCTTATCGAAAAACAAAGTTGTTGCGGATCTGTTTGAAGATGATAGCTGGGCAAACCATGTTGAACTTGGCCGATGGGCCGATTTAATGGTAATAGCCCCTTTAAGTTGTAATACGCTGGCAAAGATGGCTGCTGGTATGTGCGATAACTTAATGCTTGCGGTATATCTTTCAGCCACATGCCCTGTTATTGTTGCACCGGCAATGGATGAAGATATGTGGAAGCATCCGGCAACAAAAAATAATCTAAAGTCATTAGAATCTTTTGGAAATAAAATTATTCCTGTTGACGCAGGTGAACTTGCAAGTGGTTTAATTGGAGAAGGCCGAATGGCCGAACCTGCCAACATCCTGCAGTATATACAGCAGTTTTTTTTTGAACAAGCAGACTTCTCTGGCAGTAGGGTATTAATTACTGCAGGTCCTACTTATGAGGCTATTGATCCCGTGCGTTTTATTGGTAATCATTCCAGTGGTAAAATGGGTATAGCCTTGGCAGAAGAGTTTGCTAAGCGAGGTGCATTGGTTGAGCTTGTTCTGGGTCCGTCTGCCCAGACTGTGCAAACTGCAAATATTCATGTTACAAGAGTTACTAGTGCCGAGGAGATGTTCAATGCTTGTGCAACCATGTTTTCATCCTGTCAAATAGCTGTAATGTCAGCTGCTGTTGCAGATTATACACCTGTTGTTACAGCCGATGAGAAAATAAAGAAAGCTGATGGCAATTTGCATGTTGAATTAAAACGAACAAAAGATATTCTTGCATCATTAGGAGCACTTAAAACCAAAGAGCAGTTGCTTGTTGGTTTTGCATTAGAAACCCAAAACGAAAAAGCATATGCTTTGCAAAAGCTCGAAGCAAAAAATGCTGATATGATTGTACTAAATTCTTTAAACGATCAAGGCGCCGGGTTTGGTAAAGACACAAATAAAATCACCATTTTCGATAAGAATAAGCAAGAATATACGTTTCCTGTAAAGAGTAAAAGGGAAGTGGCAAAAGATATTGTTGATACCATTAAACACTTGATACATGTTTAAAAAACTGCTTGCTGCAATTGTCTGTAATTGCTTTGTTTTTTGTTTGCAGGCTCAGGAACTTAATGCAAGAGTTCGTGTAATCGATAATCAAATACCATCTACTGTCGATCGGAAAATTTTCCGTACGCTTGAAACTGTCCTCACCAATTTTTTGAATAACCGTAAATGGTCACAGGATAATTTTAAATCAACTGAAAAAATAAATTGCCAGTTTTTAATTAACCTGGAATCAATGCCCGAGCCGAATGTGTACAATGCAAGTATTACAATACAGGCAGCAAGGCCGGTATACGCAGCCTCTTACGTTTCGCCCATTATTAATTTTAAAGATGCCAGCCTGGATTTTAAGTATGTTGAGTCGCAGCCTGTAGAGTTTAATGATAACAGGGTGTCGGGAGCAGATCCCATGGCTTCTAATCTTTCTGCAGTAATGGCGTATTATGCTTATATCATTGTTGGCTTCGATTACTCTTCGTTTTCTATACGAGGTGGCGATCCTTACTTTCAAAAGGCATTGAATATTGTTAACAATGCACCGGAAGCGAGCAAAATTTCCGGATGGAAGTCGTTTGAAAGCACTAATCGTAACAGGTATTGGTTAACCGAAAACTTAATCAATAACAGGTACGCAACGATTCATGATGTGTACTATACTTATTACAGGAAAGGATTTGATAAACTTTATGAAGATGAAGCAGCAGCAAGAAATGAGGTACTTAATGCACTTCTTTATCTAGATAACTTAAACAGAGAAACCCCCAACCTGATGGTTGTTCAGTTTTTTATGTTGGGTAAAGCAGACGAGTTAATAAATCTTTTTCGTAAGGCATCACAACAAGACAAAACAAGAGTAGTTGAAATTCTAAGCCGGCTTGATATTGCAAATTCAAACAAGTATAAACAGGAGTTGAAATGAAAATGAAGTATGGCATTGTTTTTACATTCTTCGTTCTCTTGTATGCTTGTTCGGGCAAGGGAAAAGTTCCTGAAAATGTTATTGCGCAAGAAAAGTTTCAGGCAGTATTGAAAGATGTAATAATTGCCGATGCCTTAAGTACCGAACGCTCTTTTAAAGACACTGCTTTGAAAATTCCGGATGCCAACGCAGCTTACTTCTTAAAGGTTTTTGAGATGCATGGGATAACTAAAAATCAGTTCATGGTTAGTTACAATTATTACTTAACCCGGCCCGATGTGTTGAAAATTATCACCGATTCCGTATCTGCACAGCTTTCACGAAAAAGTGAGCGTCTTTCAGCCGACACAACTAAACCCAAACCTAATGGTTATAACATCAAGAAAACTGGAGCTGGAGCTGGGAATAAATAGTACAATTGCTAACTATTTCGCAAATGAAAGGAAGGTTCCTGAGAACAATCTTTTTTGGAATAATAAACGCATTTATATTTCTTCTGGTTTTGGATTCCTTACTATTCCCATGATCTTCGACTTGGTTCATAAATGTGGAGTACCATTGGATATCTTGCTTAACGATGGACATGTTTCTTTAATGGAACAAGGTTTTCATCAATTGAAGTTGTATGAAAACGAGGAGATTTCTTTTGAAGAATTTCTTAACGGGTGTAAAAACTTATTGCAGGATAAAATAAAACAGCCTAAGCTGGCCGCAGACCTGTTTGCTTTGTTTTCTGGTAAACCATCTTCTTACTTTACTTTCGAAACAACGCACAAAGCTTTAGCCCGATCGGATAGTTTTTTATTTACCTTGGTTGATCTTGATCTATCTGATGAATGGATAACTCAATTCCTTCCTTATTGGTATTCGCTTGCCCGGCCAATTTTGTTGCTGGATGATTTTAAAGATCTCGTAGAAGATCGTTCCTCTGGCGAGGAAAATACAATCATTGAGTTAGGTGATAACGTCGCTGCTATTGAAGCTGCCTATAATATGGGTATCGCTGATCTTGAATTGCTTGCAACAATTAATCCACAACTGGCAGCGTTTATGCGCCGCTTTCTTAATGACGCACTGCGGTATGATTATATCAGAGCGGAGTTAATGAAGTCTTAATCGATCAGGGAATTTTTCATTGCAAAAAATACAAGTCCTACAGAGTTCTTTACGCCAAATCTTTCCATTAGACGATCTTTGATTGCTTCAACAGTGCGGGCACTTATTTCCATTTCTTTTGCAATTTCCTGTGCAGTATACTCCATACATAAAAGACGAATAACCTGTTTCTCTTTGTCAGAAATTTGAATTTCGCTGTTCAGCGTAGGTATTGATTTAACCTTGTTGTGTGATTTTTTTAGCAGGATACGATTTACAAAGTTATTGAGATAATATCCCTTTGTATAAACCTCGAGGATAGCTTTTTTTATCTCAGATGGGTCAGAGCTTTTTAAAAGATAACCGTTTGCTCCATTCTCCATCAAGTGCGTTACAAAACGCTCATCTTCGTACATGGTTAATACTAAAACATGTATGTTGGGATATAGCTTGTTTACTGCTTTAGTAGTTTCAATACCATCCTTGCCAGGCATCCGTAAATCCATGAGAATTACATCTGGTTCAGCTTCAGCTAAGCCAGCAAGTAACTCGTCGCCATTTTCGGCTTCAAGTACAAATTTTAAGTTAGTATAAGAACGAAGTGAAAGGATTACACCTTTCCTGAAAATTTGGTGATCGTCGGCAATAGCTACTTTTATCTGGCTCATATTATCAATGATTGTAAAGTTACTATTTTACTAATTACAACATTGCTTCAATTGGAATCTCTATAGTAACCTTATAGTATGTATTTGAAGGATCTTTTTCGAAGAGGATTTTTGAGTTAAGAATTTTTACCCTGCTGAAAATGTTTTTTAAGCCCATTCCCTGCGGCGTATCTCTCAACTTTTCGTATTCTGTTTGCGTAAGCCCCTCTCCATCGTGATGAATACGAATATAAATATACTGATCCGTTTTGTTTTGAGTTAAATGGATAAAACTGCAATGGCTATGCTTTATGGTATTGTTGACCAGTTCTTGTAATACACGGAAAATCGAAAGCTCATAATCAAGCTTTAAACGACGTTTGTAATCGTGAAAGCGTGCACTGGCGCTGATAGAACCACTGCCATTAATTTTCTGAAACATATCGTTTACTGCACTTTCCAGTCCAAAGTTTTTCAATGTTGGGGGAATAAGGCTATGCGACATGTTACGGATCAGCTGAATAGTATCGTCAATAATCTGCTTGGCATTGTAGATACTTTGCAATTGTGTTGCCTGATCCTGATGAATAAGATTTTCGTTCAAGTAGAGGCGAACTGTGGCTAGTAAAGGTCCTGCATCATCATGAAGATCAGCTGCAATACGTTGGCGTTCCTCTTCCTGGCTTTCAATGGAAGCCTGAAGCATCATCTGTTGTTGTTCTTCCTGCATCTTTTTCATTCGCAGCTGAAAGTAAATAACCTTCCGCTGATGAATAACAATGAAAACAATAAGACCAACAGCCAACAAAAGCATGCCGAATGTACCGAAGTACACAACATAGGTTACGTTAGTGGAATTTGTGGCTTGTAAAAAAAACATGGGTTATAAGCAGTTATGCGGTAATGGGTTTTGAGGTTGAAGTTTTGTAAAATGGATCTTTGTATTGCTTCCAAACAGCAAAGCCAATGATCACATTATACAGTATTGTAAGAATGCCATGTATATTATTATAATCAGCTTCATTCGTTACATCCTGTAGCCAAAATTTTGCGAATATATATATGAAGAATGTACCAGCTGAGTGCAAGAATACTCCGGTAACGTACCAAAACTCAGGTAAATCATAAATAAAGAAAGCTTCAGGCTTTTTTATTTGTTCATAAAAGAAGATGATAGAAAGCGCAATCAAAAGTACATTCTGAAATGAGGATGGTATTTTATCGTAATAATCTCCATCAGCATAGAATACTAGATAAATGGTCAATGCAATGAGATAAGTAGAAAGTCCAAAAATTGATGCCTTTCGTAGCAGTGATGTAGATGCGATACTGCGATAAATCATGCAAATAAGTACAATCTTCAGATATGAAAACACTATCCCGTTTAGAACGTACACATTGTAATATCTATAGTAGAAGTAATTATTAATGATTTCATTGGTTAATTTTAGAACAAAGAACAGTAGAATGAATTTCTTAAAAGAAGTGGTTTTATTTCTTTTATTTAGGAAGAAAGCCAAGATTGGGATAAGCAGTGTTAATCCCCGTAAATCGGTTATAGATAAAAAAGTTCCTATATCTGATGGTTTAAATCAAATATAGGAACTTCCTATAAGTAGTCAAAAAATTACTTACTACTTGCCTGAACCCCAGCCACTATTGTCGATAGCACCATCATCACCAACCAGTGCTTCTTCCATAGTCATCTCTCCAGTTGCAGAAACTACAGCATATTGGTAAATTGGTTGCTTGTTCGCATCAACGGCTACAATAATAGCTTGACGAACGCCCGCTGCATTATAACCGGGTACAATTGCGATACCTTCGCAGCCTGGTTGTGATAAAGCTTTCAGGAATAAATCCTTTCCGAGGATGTTCACAAATGCTTGTTCTGGATGCTTGTCAAAAAAACGTTTTGCCATTTCTTCGCCAGCCTCTAAGCCAATGTGTCTTCCAATTTTAGACACTTCTTGGGTTTTTTGAAGTAATTCTTGTTGCATAGTTGTAGGTTTAGAAGTTAAGTTTGAACTACTAATTTTTAGAAAATCTTGGCTATGCGCAACAGTTGGGCAATGTGAATAACTTTTGGATTTATTTTATTCTGTTGAAAAACAAACGTTTATGCCTTAGTTTTACTAAAATAAGTAATTTAGCTAAGGCAAATCTACGTATTAAAATGCGTAATTTTACTATTGGTAAAATCGGAAATCAACGAATTGTTTTCGGGAAAAAGTCGCAAGTAGGACTACGTTGTGTAAAAAATGTGAATAAGCGAAAACACTTAGTGGCTGTGTCTGAGTGATTGGAGAACGTTTGATTGTATTTAGTCTGTTGAAGAACTCTGCACTAGATAAAAGTAACAAATAAACCCAGTTTAAACAAGCAGTGAGACTCGTTTCCTCAGTTAATGTATCGTGTCTGGCAACGTAACACGCAAGTAATTAATGCATTTTGATGGTTAAATACTTTGAAGTGTGCGTTAAGTAGTTTATTTTGCATTAACCTCTAAAACCCAAATATCCCATGTCTGTAGATACTAGCATTAAATTCGCTATTGCCGATGATCACAAAATCTTTCGTGATGGTATTAAAATGGCACTCGGCGGCAGACCTCACCTTAAGTTAATATGGGAAGCAGAAGATGGAAAAGATCTGATGCATAAACTCACAATCAAAAAGCCCGATATTCTTTTAATGGACATTCGTATGCCCGAGTTGGATGGCATAAATGCCTTACCTATGATCCGTAAAGAATATGAAGGTGTAAAGATTGTGGTGCTGAGTATGTACGACGACCAGCAGATGGTGAGCAAGATGATGGAAATGGGGGCCAATGCTTACCTTACCAAAACCACCGACCCCAACGAGATTTACGATGCCATCCTTACTTGCATGAACGAGGATTTTTACTTCAATGAACTGGTTAACCAGGCAGTGTTGCTGAAGCTCAATTACAAGAAAACTGTCAAACAGTTTTACCCCAATACAACCAAATTCTCCGAAAAAGAGCTGCAGATCCTAAAACTTCTGGCAGAAGATAAAACAACAGAAGAAATTTCTAAAACTGTGTTTTTAAGCCCCCGGACTATTGAAACGATCAGGCAGAACATGAAGAATAAGGTTGGGGCAAAGACAATTGCAGGGTTAATTGTGTTTGGAATGCGTAACAGGCTCATCGAATAAGACCGTAAAATCCACAAGTTTAAAGTCAGGTACTACTACCAGTAAAAATGACGCAAAAAAGCGCCATCTTGCATACTGAATAAGTACTACGACAAACAACATATCCTATGTACACAATGAAAACCGTAAAACCAACTGACTCCACTACCGACATTATCAAAGTAGCTATTACTGATGACCATGTTTTGTACCGTGCAGGTGTAAAAACCGCTCTTGGTATGAAAAAGGATATCCAGGTAGTATTTGAAGCAGATAACGGTATGCATTTGCTGAATATGCTCAAATCCATCCAGCCGGATGTTATCCTGCTTGATGTGCAGATGCCCATCATGGATGGTATAGCCACTCTTCCCGAAGTTAAAAAGCTTTATCCCGATATTAAGATCATTATGCTCACCATGCATGATGAACATACAATGATCACCCGTTTGATGGAGTTGGGAGCTAATTCCTATCTTACCAAAAATTCAGACAGCGAAGTGATTTATGAAGCAATTAAAACCTGTCACGAACAGGAATATTTCTTCAATACGCTTACTAATAAGGCTTTGATCGACGGTTTGAAGATGAAGCGCCAGGGTGATTCGGTGATGGGCCACGATGTGAAGCTGAACGAAAAAGAAATCACCATTCTCCGTTTAATGTGCGAAGAAAAGAGCACCAAGGAAATTGCTGATATTGTTGATTTAAGTCCACGTACCGTAGAGGCAATTCGTGATAAACTCAAATCGAAAATAGGCGCAAGATCTACAGCTGGTCTTATCTTATACGCTGTAAAGCATAATATTATCGAAGGATAAAAACGAATAAACCAAAACCAACCGCATAGGCGATACTGCAAAGTGTCGCCTCTTTTTTTATATTCGCCTGTAATGGTTACAATGTACAATTTAGATGGGAAGCTGCATGCAGCGGATGAACGAACGATTCATCCGGATAACAGAGCATTTCGCTACGGAGAGGGTTTGTTTGAAACCATCAGATTGCACAAAGGAATTATGCCTTTGTTCGATTTACATTGGGAAAGGCTTACACGTTCGTTACCTGCATTATATTTTGAGTTACCCGTTCATTTTACAAAGGAGTATCTCAAAAATGAGTTATTGCAATTGGCAAAGCGAAACCAGGCACTTGATGCAGCAAGAATGCGGGTGATGATTTTTAAAGGGGAAGGCGGCATTTGGGAAAAACCAACTGCAAACTTTCGTTACCTGTTGCAATGCTGGCCGCTTGAACAAAATGAGTTCAGCATGAATGAAAACGGGCTGGATATTGGCCTGTTCCCAGACGGACGAAAAGCCTGCGATGCATTTTCAAACTTCAAAACCAATAATTATTTTTTGTATGCCCTGGCAGCCCAATACGCCAAAACAAAAAAATGGAATGAATGCATTGTGCTGAACCAATTCAACCGTATCTGTGATACAACTATTGCTAACATTTTCTTTGTAAAAAATAAAACGATTTACACGCCTGCACTTGCCGAAGGTTGTGTGGCCGGAGTTATGCGGACGTATTTGCTGCATGCTTTGACCGTAAACGGATTAACGGTTGAGGAAACCGCCTGTACTCCTGAACAACTGCTCGATGCCGACGAACTGTTTTTAACCAATGCCATGAGCGGATTACGCTGGGTGAAGCGTTTCAATGAAAAGCAGTACTTGCCTGAGCTGGCACCGCAAGTTTTTCAACAGATTATTAAGCCGCTTTTTCCCTGAACTTTCTGAACGCCTCTGCGTTATACAGGCATGGCCAAACAAACTGTACATATCTGCTGGTTCCGTAGAGATCTGCGCTTGCATGATAATGCCGCATTGTATCATGCTTTAAAAGAAGGCATTCCGGTTGTGCCGGTATTTATTTTTGATCGATCGATCTTAGATAAACTGGAAGATAAGCAGGACAGACGGGTAGAGTTTATTCATCTTGCGATTACAGCTATGCAACAACAGCTGCAGCAGTTGGGCGGCAGCATGGAAGTTTATTATGGTTTTCCTGTTGAAGTATTTCAGCAGCTTGCCAACAAGTACACTATCAAAAAGGTATTTACCAATCACGATTACGAACCCTATGCAAAAGAGCGTGATGCGGTTATACAGCAACAATTAAACGAAGCCGGTATTTCATTTCATACGTATAAAGACCAGGTGATTTTTGAAAAGGATGAAGTGGAGAAAGATGATGGTAAGCCTTACACCGTTTTTACTCCTTACAGCAGAAAGTGGAAAGCAAAGCTGAATGATTTTTATTTGAAGAGTTACCCGGTAGAGAAGTATAATCAAAATTTTTATCAGCAATCAGCACAACCCATTCCATCGTTAAATGAAATGGGCTTTACCGCAACAGGTTTACCTTTTTCTTCTTCTGCAACAAGAAAAGAAATTATTAAACAATATAAAGAACAACGGGATTTTCCTGCCATCGAAGGTACCAGTCGTTTAAGTGTACATCTTCGATTTGGCACCATCAGTATTCGTGAGCTGGCAAAGAAGGCACTTGGTTTAAGCGAAGGTTATTTGAACGAACTCATCTGGCGTGATTTCTACCATATGATTCTTTGGCATTTTCCGCATGTAGGAGAGGGAAAGTCTTTCAAGAAAGAATATGATTTTATTGAATGGCGGCATGATGAAAACGATTTTCAAAAATGGTGCGATGGACAAACCGGTTATCCGATTGTTGATGCAGGCATGCGTGAGCTAAATGCAACAGGCTTTATGCATAACCGTGTGCGGATGATTGTTGCTTCTTTTCTCACTAAACATTTACTCATCGATTGGCGTTGGGGCGAAGCTTATTTTGCAAAGAAGTTATTGGATTTTGATTTGGCTGCCAATAACGGCGGCTGGCAATGGGCGGCAGGAAGCGGTTGTGATGCCGCACCTTATTTCCGCATTTTCAATCCTTATCTGCAAACACAAAAATTCGATCCGAAACTGGAATATGTGCGCAAGTGGGTACCGGAGTTTGAAGGCTTTAACTATGTACAACCCATCGTACAGCATGAGTTTGCACGCAAGCGTTGTTTGGAAGTGTATGCAAAGACTTTGAAAAAAGATTAAGCTGATGCAATGCGGATGAACTGCTCAACAGCTTTCAATCCATCAGCACCTAAATCAACTGAATAATTGTTTACATACAAGTCGATGTGTTGGCGCATCACCTCTTCACTCATCTCCTGCGAATGTTGCTTTACATACTCTGTTACTAATGGATAATTTGCAAATGCATACTCCACACTTTTGCGAATGAGTGCATCTACTTTTTGTGCAACTGCAGTATCTACTCGTTGGTGTGCAACAATACCGCCCAGCGGAATTGGAAAGCCGGTTGTTTGTTCCCAGTATTCACCCAAATCAATCAGCTTTGTTAAACCTCTTTGCTGATAGGTAAAACGGTTTTCGTGAATGATTACACCCGCATCAACTTTGCCACATAATACTGCATCTTCAATTTCGTGAAACACCATAAACTGTTTTTGCTTTGCAGTGGGGAAAGCCTGCGAAAATAAAAAGTGAGCAGTGGTGTTTATGCCTGGTATGGCAATGCTAGAAGTATTTACAAATTCCTGAAGATCTTCATACTTCGTATTTCGTACTTCCTGCTTCGTAATTAATAATGGTCCAACACCTTTACCTAACGCACCGCCACTGCGAAGCAATGTATAATTGTTTAATAGTTTTGGATAAACCCCGTAACTGATCTTCGATACATCGAGCTTGCCCTGCAAAGCCCATTCGTTGAGTGTTTGTACATCTTCCAGATGTACATCAAAGGAGAGTCCTTCGGTATCAATTTTATGATTCACCAACGCATCAAAAATAAACGTGTCGTTGGGGCAGGGCGAAAATCCAAGTGTAAGTTTCATCGCTAAAATTTCTTTACAGGCTTTCAACAAAACGGATTAGTTCTTTATTCAATGCTTCTACCGATTCTTTCAGCATCCATTTCTTTTTATTGCGTTCGCCTACGTAATTTGATAAACTTCTGATCTGCACAAACGGAATATTTTCTTTCATGCAAACCAGGTGCAGTGCAGCACCCTCCATGTTTTCAATGCCGGCTTTGTATTTTGTTTGATAGAGCTCGGCTGTCTTTTTTGTGGCCGTAATCTGGTTAACCGTAATACTGTTTACCAACGGCAAACGTGTCCGCTCCATGAGTACTGTAAACGGGTTAATCAGTTTCTTTTGCTTAAATGGAAATTGATTGGCCGGCAGCAACTTCAGATCAAACACATCTTTATACCCGTCTTTTTCCATCACGCCCAAATCGGCCATGATTTCCTGTTTTACGGCAACAACCAACCCTAATTTCAATTTGGGTGAAAATGCTCCGGCAATACCGGCCATTATCACCACATCGGGCTTTTTTACCTGCAAATGCTTCATGAGGCTGTAGGTAGTGTTAACCGAACCAACCCCTGTAACGAGGAAATCGATCTGTAAATCAATGTAATCGAGCTTACTTGTATTGTGCAGATGCTGGATAAACGGCTTTATTTCCAGTACGGTAGCCGAAACAACTAAACAGTTCATACTGTAAAGTTCGGGGAAGTTTCTTTAAAACCTAAGGAGTAGAAAAATGCCGCATTCTTGTTACCTTTGCGGCCCAACATTTTGAGGTATAGACATGGTGTATTTAACCAGACTTGAACATTTTAACGCAGCTCACAAGCTTTATAACCCAAACTGGACCCCCGAAAAGAACGAGGCCATGTTTGGCAAATGTGCTAATGAAAACTGGCATGGACATAACTACGACCTGTTTGTTACCATTAAAGGACATGTAAATGAAGACACCGGTTTTTTATTTGATGTAAAAAAGCTGAGTGAAATAATTAAGGAACATATTCTTGAAAAGCTCGATCACAAAAACCTCAATATTGATGTAGATTTTATGCGGGGCAAAATGTGTTCTACTGAAAACCTGGCCAAAGCAATCTGGCAACAACTGGCTCCGCATTTACCCGAAGAAGTAAAGCTGCACTGCATTAAGCTGTACGAAACACCACGCATTTACGTAGAATATTTCGGCGAATAAACTTTTTACTGCGTACCTTGTTATAGTTCTTATACACCTGCGAGGTACTTTTCTGTAAAGCACATGGCAGGATAAAATCGGCTTTCTTCCGTCATGCAAAAAAAAGTATCCGTTTTCCGGCACGAACATTTTAATGCTGCTCATCGTTTATACAACCCGGCCTGGACCGACGATCAAAACGATGCTGTATTTGGTAAGTGTAACAATCCTTCTTTTCATGGTCATAATTACGAACTTGTTGTAAAAGTTACGGGTGTACCCGATCCGGCAACGGGCTATGTAATGGATTTGAAAAAGCTGAGCGATCTTATTCATCGTGAAGTGCACGATCGTTTCGATCATAAAAATCTGAATCTGGATACAGAAGAGTTTAAAACGGTAAACCCAACTGCAGAAAACATTGCGGTGGTAATTTATGATTTACTCCGTCCGCATATTGATGCAGATAAAGAGATTCAGATTCGCTTGTACGAAACTCCACGCAATTTTGTTGAGTACCCGGCATAGGCAACCGGGCATTGAACACCACTTATAAGAATAATAAAACTAAGACATGGCTTATAAAAAAACAGAGCAGTACGAAGAAAAAATCACCTCCGGACTAATTGAAAATTACAGAAGTGCAATTGACTTGCTAGGCGAAGATTCCAGCAGGGAAGGCTTATTAAAAACGCCAGAGCGTGTAGCAAAAGCCATGCAGTATCTTACACAGGGATACCATATGGATGCTAAAGCTATATTGGAGAGTGCGAAGTTTCATGAGGAGGTGAGTGAAATGGTGATTGTAAAGGATATTGAGTTGTACAGTATGTGCGAGCATCATATGTTACCGTTTTTTGGTAAAGCACATATTGCCTACATACCCAATGGATGGATTACCGGTTTAAGTAAACTTGCCCGTGTGGTAGATGTGTACAGCCGCAGAATGCAGGTGCAGGAGCGCTTAACTACGCAAATACTGGAGGCCATTAAAGAATCGTTGAACCCGATGGGTGTGGCGGTAGTAGTTGAAGCCCAGCATTTGTGTATGATGATGCGTGGGGTACAAAAACAAAACTCGGTAACTACTACATCTGCCTTTTCAGGCGAATTTCAAAAAGAAGCAACCCGCAGTGAGTTTTTGAAACTTATTTCCGGGAAATTCAATTAATAGCCCGCTATTGATTATGACTGAAGTCTGTTGCCGTAATTGCAACAGACTTCTTTATTTTTGCCCACTAAATTTTCATTACATGAAATGAGCCATGATAAAATATTCATTTTCTTACCAAGCAGGAATGAAAATTTTATTGTGGCGAATAACATGTGGCCAAAATCAAATAAAAATTTACACATGAAACATGCGTTTGTATTTCCGGGTCAGGGTTCACAGTTCAGCGGAATGGGAAAGAATTTGTACGATTCAAATGCTTCGGCCCAACGTTTATTTGAACAGGCGAACGAAATTCTGGGCTTCCGTATTTCAGATATTATGTTCACCGGTTCAGATGAAGATCTGAAACAAACCAACGTAACACAGCCTGCAGTCTTCTTACATTCTGTGGTAGCGTATAAAACCATCGAAAATGCAAAGCCCGATATGGTGGCCGGTCATTCACTCGGTGAGTTTAGTGCATTGGTGGCAAACGGTGTATTGAGTTTTGAAGATGCATTGCAACTGGTAAGTGTGCGTGCAAAGGCAATGCAAAAGGCCTGCGAAATGAATCCTTCAACTATGGCGGCAGTATTGGCTTTAGCCGATGAAAAAGTGGAAGAAGTATGTAAGCAGGTGTATGAAGAGACGGGTGAGGTTGTTGTTGCTGCAAACTATAACTGTCCCGGTCAGTTGGTGATCAGTGGTTCGTTGAAAGGAATTGATATTGCTTGCGAGCGCATGAAAGCTGCCGGTGCAAAACGTGCCTTGGTATTGCCGGTTGGTGGTGCTTTTCACAGCCCGTTGATGGAGCCTGCAAAAGAAGAATTGAAAGCAAAGATTGAAAGCACCAATTTTTATGCACCACAATGTGCGGTGTACCAGAACGTGGCTGCAAAAGCGGTATTGGATAAAGATGAGATTAAACAAAATTTAATCGATCAGTTAACCGGTGCTGTACGCTGGACACAAAGTGTGCAGGCGATGATTGCAGATGGCGCAAGCAAGTTTACAGAAGTTGGTCCGGGTAAAGTGTTGCAGGGGCTTGTGCAAAAGATCAACAAAGAAATGCAGGTGGAAGGAGTGAACTAAGTACGAATGACGAAGTCAGCAGTACGATAAAAAACAGCCGCAAATTATTGCGGCTGTTTTTTTATCGCTATACGCTGATGCTGCAGTTAACCCACTCCGGATCAAACGAAGCATTATATTTTTTATAGAAATTGATAGCCGGTTCATTCCATTCCAATACCTGCCATACTATGCCATTGAAGTTTCTTTCTTTCGCCTCAACAATCAATTGATCGAATAATAATTTGCCAATGCCTCTTCCTCTTGCCTGTTCAGTTACAAGAATATCTTCTAAATACATGCGTTGCCCTTTCCATGTAGAATAGCGAACGTAATACAACGCAAAACCCTGTACGAGTCCATTTTCTTCTGCCACAAATGCCCACCAGACAGGATTTGCACCAAAGCCACTTTCAATAAAATGATCGAGTGTAACGGTTACTTCCTGCGGTGCTTTTTCGTACAAAGCCAATTCTTTTACCAGTTCAAGTAATCGTTCACAATCTTCTTTCAAAGCTCTACGTATAGTAATTGCCATCTTGTAATAATTATATTGGGAAAACTAAGTTTAAATAATTTGATTTAGTGCTTCAACGGTCGTTTTTTGATCATACCGCCCTTGGTATCACGCACACTGCTCATTACTACAAACGAATGCGGATCTATTTTTTCAATTTCAGTCTTCAGTTTATTCAGCTCAAGTCTTGTAACTACTGTATAGATAATATCCACATCTTTCGACTCGCCTGTTTTACCAAATCCACGCTTCCCATTGTATACAGTAAATCCACGACCAATACTGTTGATGAGCATTTGTCGTATTTCCTCGCTGTGCGATGAAATGATCGTAACACCAATATACTCTTCCAAACCTTCTACAATAAAGTCGAGTGTTTTTGATGCAGCCAGGTAAGTGATCAACGAATACATTGCAATTTCAATTGACAGAAAATAGGCTGCAGTACTAAAAATACAGATGTTGATGAGGATGATAATATCGCCCATTGTTGTGCCGAGCTTGCGGCTTAAATAAATCGCCAATACTTCTGTACCATCAATTACAGCACCACCTCTTACCGAAAGACCAATACCTGCACCCAGGAAAAAACCACCAAACAGTGCGACCAGCAAATTATCATTGGTAATATTCGGAAACTCTACAGTTGCAACTACCAAAGCAAGACCACAGATCGCCAAGGCCGTTTTAATGGCAAAAGTCCGGTTTACAACTTTTAACGCTAGAAGAATAAACGGAATATTTACCAAGGGCAACAATATATATAATGGCACTTTTGTAAGTGCAGAAATTAACAGCGAAATGCCGGTAGCGCCACCGTCAATAAAATGATTGGTTAACAGAAAGCCTTTAAAACCAAATGCAGCAGAAAAGATGCCGGTAATAATCAGCGCCACATCTTTTAGCTGACTGAAAAAAGTAATCTTCAGTTCACGCCAGCCAATTGCCAGTTGATAGTTGGTAACTTCTTTATTGTGCTTAACCCGGTGACGTAAAACTGTATTGATGATTATTTTTTTCAGCATCGACTGCATAGGCAAAAATATTTAAATCAGAAATGTCGCTAAAATAAATCATCTGCACGGGTTCAGCAAACCATAAATGTTGTAAGTATGTAAATAAAAAAGCCGCTTGTACTCAAGCGGCTTTTTTATGACTGCATTGGTTTATTGTTTTCGCTTGGCTTTAAATGTTCCGTTGGGTTGTACAAAGTTCAATGCGGAGATGTTTCCATTTTCATCTTTATCGAACTTTACACTAAAGCCGGGTAGTATTTTAAAATTAAACAGATCTGGTTTTACAGCAAGCAATTCATAGTCCGGTTGACCTGGAACTAAAACCATCAGTGTGTTATCGTCTTTGATATAAACTTTTACAATTGTAGGTCCGGGTAATTCGTATTCGCCAACATATTTTTCAAGATCAGCTTTTGATACGTCAATTGTTACCGCCTGTTTTTTAAACACAATATCTTTTACACTTGCTTCTAACGGTAAAGAGAGTGATTCAATTTCGCCTTTAATGTTGATTGCAAACTGTCCTTTCAGTGCATCATTTTCATCAGCATCCATTCCTTCTTCAACAGGAACAAAACTGAAATAATTGAAATGATAATGTTTCGCTTTAAATGTGAGCGCATTGTACTGTGCCGACAGTCCATCTTTGGTTTGTTCAATAACAATACTGCCATAGCCATCTGCAGTATAGGTGCCGGTATAATCAGTTAATGCATGCGATGGTTTAGTCCCCAACTTACGCATGGAGCTGTCTGCTTTTTGTTTTTCTTTGGCAGCAGCCATGTTTTTTTCATAAGCAGAGCGTTGTATACGTTGCCAGTCTTTTGCTTTTAAGTTCAGTAACCGATCGGCAATCGTATTGCGGATTATGGAAGGAATAGCTGAGCCGTTTTGATTAACTGAAACAAAAATGCCGATACTGTCTGTTGGAAAAAAAGAAGTGCTTGTACTAAACCCATCAATATTACCACCATGTTCAACACGGTAATGGCCACGATAATTTGCAAGAAACCAACCTAAACCATAGTTGCTGAAGAATACATCGGGTTGTTCTTTTGTAGGTAGGCCACCGCTAATGATCATTTGCGAACTGATGGCCTGGTTAAAATACAAAGCAGGAATAACTTCTTTGCCGTTGAACTTACCGCCGTTGATCCACATCATCACCCAGTTTGCCATATCCTTTGCATTGGAGTTGATGGAACCTGCAGGGCCTATTGCATCAATATTGGCAAATTTCATCTTTACTACTTTGCCATCTTTTTCGTTATAGCCAAATGAATAATCAGGCGCTTTTACATGATCATTCATCGAAGTGTTGGAAGTGGTCATTCCTAATGGAGTAAAGAACTGTTCCTTCACCAACGTTTCCCATGGTTTACCACTTAGTTTTTCAGCCAGCACACCTTGTGCTAAAAACATAAAGTTGTTGTATTGCCAAAGGCGTCGGAGCGGTGCAGTTTTTTCGAAGAAGCGGATGTTGTAAAGTAAACTGTCTCTTCTTGTTGGTGCGCCATACCACGCAAGGTCGTGACGGGGTAAGCCGGTGCGGTGGCTCATCATATCTCTTGCAGTAACATTGTTGGTTAACTCATCATCAATAAAACGCAATTCAGGTAAGTATTGATTAACCGGTTTATCCAGATCGAGTTTGCCTTCTTTCATTGGAAAGGAGAGAAGTGCCGCCGTAAATGCTTTGGTACAACTGCCAATGGCAAACAAGGTGTTTTCTGTTGCAGGCACTTTGTTTTCGTAGTCTTTATAGCCAAACCCTTTTGCAAGTATCACTTTATTTTTTTCAACAATGGCAACAGATACACCGGCAGCTTTCCATTCGTTTAAAACACGGGTAATAAAGGTATCAAGCCCGTCTAAACGCTTATCTGTTTTTTGGGTAAAGCCCGCCTCTATGCTGATGGATGCAGCAACCAGCAGTAAAAATTTTCTCATGATGATGTTGTTTATGGTATTCTGAATGATAACGTACCTATCTGTCGCAAGAACATTACTCCTGTTACAAAGCGTTATATTTTTTCCAACGCTTGTGCAAAATCTGCAATCAAATCTTTGATGTCTTCAATACCAACTGAAATACGCAACAGGTTGTCTGCCGTTGGAGAAGCATCTCCTTCAATTGATTTACGGTGTTCAATTAAACTTTCTACTCCACCTAAACTTGTTGCATGTGTAAACAGTTTTAATTCGCCTGCAAGTTGTAATGCAGCAGCACGATCGCCTTTTACTAAAATGGAAAGCATACCGCCATAACCATTCTGCATTTGTTTAGCGGCAACGCTATGTTGCGGATGTGATGGAAGCCCAGGATATAAGACACGTTCAATTTTTGGATGCGTTTCAAGATAGCTTGCGAGTTGCATTGCATTGTTTGAATGAATGGGCATGCGTGCAACAAAGGTTGTAAGACTTCGGCACAACAACCAGCAATCGTAAGGCGATGGAACGGCGCCACCTAATTTCTGAAAGGCACGGATGCGTTCGTAGCGTTCATTGGTTTCTTTAAAAATCAAGGCGCCTCCCAGAATATCGCTGTGGCCGCCTAAATATTTTGTAGTTGAGTGGAGTGTAATATCAACGCCAAGATCGGTTGGCTTTGTATAAAACGGCGTAGCCCATGTATTATCTGCAACGGTAAAGCAGTTGTGTTTTTTTGCAATGCGGACAATGGCTTCAATGTCGGTTATTTTCAATGATGGGTTGGATGGTGTTTCCATCCAGATGAGTACAGTATTGGGTTGAATGGCGTTTTCAACTCCTGCATGATCCGTCATATCAACCAAAGTATAGCTGATGCCGAAAGCACCAAACATCTGATCAAGGATAGAGCGGATGGAAAAATAAGTATCATCGGGAATAATAATGTGGTCGCCGCTTTTCAAACTTTGAAACACATTGGTTGCTGCTGCAAGGCCCGATGCAAAACTTACACAGGCTGCACCGTTTTCCATCTTTGCTAGTTTGTTTTCGAGTGCGTGACGGTTAGGGTTATCGTAACGTGAGTAAAAATATCCGCCGGGATAGCTGATGCCATCTTCGCCACGTTCGAAAGTGGTTGATAAAATAATCGGCGACATTACTGCTCCGCTGCCATCTTCAATATTGTCTTCGTGTATAATGCGTGTAGAAAATTCCATTGCTTGCTTTTTGCTATGAGTGTTTAAAAGTACGCATTAATAAAACTTGCAGCCGACCGTTCTTAAAGATTTGACAGGGTTGCTAACCTTTTAACGGTTGGTAACCTTTGTTGCAATTTTGTTTTGAATAATTCATTAATTTCAAATCAAACATTTTTATGAAAGAACTGCTGCAGGCATATGCCACTTATAATCGCTGGGCATACGAACAAATTACCAATACTATTCTCGAAATGGATGAACATCTGCATCAGCAGATTGTAAAAAGCAGCTTTCCGAATTTGTATGCGACAGTTTTGCATTTGTGGGATGCCGAAAGCATCTGGTGGCAACGCATGGAAGGTCATCAGCAGTTGGTGATACCAAGCAAGCAGTTTAATCCTGCAATGAAAGAAGCAATCAACGGATTACTGCAGCAGGCAGGAGAGTGGGAGCGTTTTCTGCAACGTAGTACCGATGAAGACCTGCATCGTGAATTTGCTTACACCAACTTAAAAGGCGAGCCGTTTACTTCTGCCGTATGGACAGTTGTGCATCATCTGTTCAATCACGGCACCTACCATCGTGGACAATTGGTAACGATGATGCGGGAGTTAGGCGTCGAAACAATTCCTGCAACAGATTTTGTACATTGGTACCGGACACGTGTCTGACGCTTGATGGCGGATCTTACAAATTACTCGTTTGCTTTCGCAAGAATGCTTTCGATAAATGCTTTTTCTTCTTTCAGTTGCGCATAAAGCTTGCGATCATGGTTTGCTTCTTCTGCTAATTGTTGTTTCAATTGTTGGTACTCGTTGCTTGCCTGTTTATTGGAGCGCAAATAGTTTCTGAACAGCAGATGCCGTTTCAGTTCTTCACTTTCTGCAGGACAAACATAGAGGTGATGAGCAATTCGATCCAGTACATTGTGCAGAGTAAGTGTTCCTGTTCGTTTAAATACTTCCCTGTCTGCGATGCCTTGATCGCCGTTATGATAATAACCGATTTGTGCTAACTTTTCTTTGATGCTTTCAAAATCTTTTCTGTTTGCCAGTATAATATCAATGTCGATAATTGGCTTTGCTGCAAGACCCGGAACTGCCGTACTGCCTACATGTTCAAATGAAACAGCAATACCTGTTAACGCATCAGCAAGTATTGTTTTGATGCATTGAAAATTAAGAGTCCAGCTTGTAGTGTATTCTTGAATGAGCATAGAGTAGTTTGTATGATGTCATGGTTCTTATACTTCAAAATGCCGTAATTGATGATTGGCATGCTTATAAGTAAACATACCTATCTGCTCTTTGGTCAGTGGTCCGAAAAAAGAGTGTACAAAATTGTTGTTGTTGAAGCCTTCGAGTTGCTCAATTTTACGTGTCCATTCATTTTTTGTGTAGCAAAATCTCATTTTTTACCAGAGTTTTAATAGCGGCCTGATAGGTAGTTTTTTTCCAAAGCCACTATCGTTTTTAAATGCTTTTTTCAGCAAGATCAGCCTGATAAGCCGGACAATAAACTCAGGCTTAACCTTTATTTTGCCGAAAATATAACATTGCACAGTGTCTCAGTATTTTGGAAACAATCAAATTGCCCATTGTGGATTGTTTTCAGAAGTTGAAGAATTGATATGGCTGATCAATTCTTCTCTCATTGTGGCATCAAAAACTGTTTTAATTTTGCTTTTATTCGTTTGTTTCAGTTTTTCCATGTGAAACTAAACTAAAAATTAATCTTTAAGTGTCGATTTTGTTTGGTTGAAAGAATGTGCACTTGTTCTCCTGCACTTAAAATTGTATGTTTATCCGATGAAGGGGTGGTTCAGTTTCTCAAGTATTTTTGTTGGATTGAATTTGTTTTTGCAGCTTGGCTGTAAACAGGAATATTCCTGCGAAAACTGCAAAGGAGAAAATCGACCTCCGATTGCTAAAGCTGGTGCTGATAAAACAATCAAATTGCCAATGGATAGTACTTTACTAGATGGCAGCGCTTCAACTGACCCTGATGGAAGAATAACAGAATGGTTATGGAGAAAAATAACAGGACCATCTTCTTACATGATAAAAGATACAGTTAAAAATATAACTTCCATCAATAAATTAGTACCCGGCGTATACAGTTTTGAATTGAAAGTAACGGATAATGAAGGTCTTTTTGCAAAAGACACAATTAAGATTGTTGTAGACAGTGCAACAGTGCCGAACAGGCCTCCTGTTGCAAGAGCAGGGCAAGATCAAACTATAACATTGCCGGTGAACAAGGCAATGCTTGATGGAAGCGCTTCAACTGACCCTGACAATAATATTATTGGATTCGCCTGGAGAAAAATTGCAGGGCCCTCTAATTCAGTTTTTTCAGATCCGGTTGCGGTAAAAGCTGAAGCATTAGATCTTACAAATGGCGTTTACATTTTTGAGTTAACAGTTACAGATGCAGGTGGATTGTCTTCAACCGATACAATGCAGCTAACAGTGAATATCTCACCCAATAAATCGCCCGTAGCTGAGGCAGGAAATGATTTATCCATTACTTATGATCTGCAAAACTGCAGAATGGAACCATCAAGCATTACATTAGATGGGAGGTTGTCAAGGGATAAGGATGGTACAATAGTTTCTTATCAGTGGTCGTTGGTTTTCGCAGAAAGTTTTTCAGCTGTAATAGCTAACCCTACAGCATCTGTTACAACAGTTACTGGACTTGTGCCGGGTTCGTATAGGTTTCGGCTTAGAGTTACAGATAATGATGGTGCTATTGCTGATGATACGATTGTTGTAAATACCGTGTACAGCAACAGACCATTGATTAATGCACGACTTACTTCAATAGGAACGTTGAGCGATCCAAGAAAAATAAGTGTGGTTGCTGCCGTTGAAAATAAAATTCTTTTTGCTGGGGGAACTCCGGTTCCGACAGGGCCAGGCCCCAATAAATTTTCATCGACAGTTAATATTTATGATATAACAACAAATGTATGGAGCACAGCAAATCTAAGTCAGGCAAGATCGGGAATGGCAGTTGCTGTAATGGGAACGAAAGTGTTTTTTGCAGGAGGCACTGGTATTCTTGCTTCAGGTAGTGTGGGGTTAACATCACGCATTGATATTTATGATGCTGCTACGGATGGTTGGTCGGTACTTGAAATGCCCCATGCCGATGGTTTATTAACCGCCTTAGCTTCTGGAAATAAGCTGGTAATTCTTGGTGGTTATTACGCTGATATATATGACACCGCAAATAAAAGGTGGACAACAATTAACTTCGGCCAGCCACGGTATTTGGCTACAGCAACCAATGTAAAAGGTAAATTATATTTCTCAGGAGGCGTTACCAATAAATCAACCTTAAGCCCGACAGCACGTATTGATATTTACGATCCTGCAACAGATTCGTGGTCGGTTTCTCAATTGAGTAAGCCTAAATATGGTATGTCGGGGTTAGTTGCTGGAAGTTTAATCTTGGCTGGTGGAGTAGTTTCAGGATCCGCATCAAATGAAGTTGAAATGTTTGAACCACTTTCAAATACAACTTCGTTTTCCTGTTTGTTTCAACCTAATTCTTTTTCTTCATTTGGTTCAGGTCTGCTGAATGGTAAAGCTGTATTCTTTGTATCTGAAGGGCAAACAAAAAATAAATTCGACATCTACGATCCGCTAGCGAAAATATGGTCAATCGGTGTTTTAAATCAATCGATACATACTCCCATTATTATCACTGCAAAAGGAAACATGTATGTGGCAGGTACAACAGTAAGTGGTGATATTTATCAAAGGCAAGTATGGAAACTTGAGTTTTAATTGTCCTGTTTTTGCAATTTGTAGTGCCAATAAAAAAGCGGCTGTTTTCACAACCGCTTCTCTTAATAATGTTTATCATTGTGTCTAATTACTTCGGATCGTATGCCCATTTAATCCAGGTAGCACCCCAGGTAAAACCACCACCAAAAGCAGCCAATACAACATTGTCGCCTTTTTTTAATTGGTTTTCCCACTCCCACAAACAAAGCGGAATAGTACCGGCAGTGGTGTTGCCATATCGCTGAATGTTGATCATTACTTTTTCTTTTGGTAAACCAATACGGTTGGCAGTGGCATCAATAATGCGCAGGTTCGCCTGGTGAGGCACCAGCCATGCAATATCTTCTCCTGTTAAATTGTTACGTTCTAATAATTCGGCACTCACATCGGCCATGCCTTTTACAGCAAATTTGAAAACGGTTTGTCCTTCCTGGTAAGCATAGTGTTCACGGTTGGCAACTGTTTCCATGCTGGCCGGACGTAAACTTCCGCCAGCTTTCATGTTCAAGTAGTTTCTGCCAGCACCATCACTTTTTAAAATGCTGTCCTGCACACCATAACCTTCTTCGTTTGGCTCCAGTAATACGCATCCGGCACCATCGCCAAAAATTACACAGGTGTTCCTGTCGGTATAATCAATAATAGCGCTCATTTTATCGGCGCCAACAACAACAACTTTTTTATAACGACCGCTTTCAATGTAAGATGCTCCTGTTGTAAGCGAAAAAAGAAATCCGCTGCACGCTGCACTCACATCAAAACCAAATGCATTCGTTGCACCAATTTTATCGCACACCACATTGGCTGTAGAAGGAAAAACCATGTCAGGAGTAACAGTGCCCACAATCATACAATCAATTTCTTTGGGGTCGATGCCACGCTTTTTGCAAAGCTCCAGCACCGCAGGCGCAATCATATCGGAGGTAGCAAGTCCTTCGCCTTTTAAAATTCTTCTTTCAGAAATACCGGTACGTGTACGGATCCATTCATCGTTTGTATCTACCATTTTCTCCAGGTCGAAGTTGGTTAACCTGTCTTCAGGAACCCATCCTGCAACAGCCGTAATAGCTGCACTAATTTTATTGCTCATGTGGTTTAATGTATTTACAACAGGGGCGTCCTGTTTTTCAGGCGCAAATATACGTTTTGAAAAGCAAGGAGTTGTTAGCAGCTAACAATCGGGCTGCCAGTGGTTTAACTTTCATTGAAAAAAATGGCAGAACCGTGGGCAAGGTTGGTTACGCTTTCTAAAACCGCTATTTTCGTTCCATGTTTGCATACCTGAAAGGAATCTTTACGCTTAAAACCCCAACTGTTGTACATGTAGATGTGCACGGCGTAGGCTACGAAGTGCAGGTGAGCCTGCATACCTATTCTAAAATCCAAAATCTTGATGAGGGCACTTTGTTTACCCATTTATTGGTACGGGAAGATGCACATATCCTGTTTGGCTTTTACGATAAAGCCGAAAAAGATGTGTTTCTGCACCTTTTGAGCGTAAGTGGAGTAGGCGCAACTACGGCCCGTATGATGCTTTCGTCGTTACAGCCCGAGGAGGTGGTAAAGGCTATTTTGAACGGAAATGTGGTACTGCTGGAAAGTGTAAAAGGCATTGGAAAGAAAACCGCACAGCGAATTGTTTTGGAGTTAAGGGATAAACTGGCGAAAAGTCCGGTGGAGGTGAATATTTCTCCGCTGAACCACAATAGTTTAGACCTTGATGCGTTAACAGCTATGACTGCTTTAGGCATTGCCCGCAATGCAGCCGAATCAGCTATAAAAAAGGCAAGGCAAATTAATACGGAGTTTGCCGAAGTTCAGGAGCTGATAAAGGCGGCCCTAAAGTGCCTGTAACCGACAAAACTTATTTGCTTAGAGACCTTGACCCTGATGCAACGCACCATAACTGGCATCTATGCCCTTCTGACCATTGTAACTACCTGCCTGTCATTGGCAAGTTACGGTGGTGCTCATTCGTTCGATATTCCTGTAAGAGATACTGTTCCCGGAAAAGATAGTCTGCGTTTCCCGCTTACCGACCGTCGTGGCGATGCCTTTACCGAGCCCAATAGAAATACGTTCGATCTGCAACGACCTTCGAATATCAAAGATTCTATTGCGTACGATCCGGCAACCAAGCGCTATTACATTTACGAAAAGATCGGCCGTAGCTGGTTTCGCAAGCCAAGCTATCTCACCTTCGAAGAAATGCTGGCTTACAAAAGCCGACAGGACGAACGGGAGTATTTCCAGCGTCGCTTAAACACAACGCTTAACCTTAACCGTAAAATACAAGACCCCAAGCTGCAGGTACGCCCCAGCTTTTTTAACCGTTTATTCAGCACAACCGGTATTCCTAAAGTTGAAATCCGTCCGCAGGGAGATGTTACGTTAACAGCCGGTTATCTCGGGCAGAATATTAAAAACCCAACCTTACCCGAACGTGCCCGTAAAAACGGAACCTTCGATTTTGATATGAACGCCAACTTTGGTTTAAACGCCAAGATTGGTGACAAGCTGAATTTCCCCGTTACGTATAATACACTTGCCAACTTCCAGTTCGAAAACCAGCTGAAGCTGGACTATTCCGGTAATAACGATGCCATCATTAAACGTATTGAAGCAGGTAATATCCAGTTTCCTGCAAAGGGTACTTTAATGCCGGGTGCTTCCGCTTTGTTTGGGTTAAAAACAGAGTTGCAGTTTGGTAAGTTGTACATTACTGCAGTACTGGCCAATCAAAACTCTAACCGGCAGCAAATGCAGCTTGCAGGTGGTACAGGTTTGCAACAGTTCCAGGTAAAAGCCGATGAGTACGAAGAGAACCGCCACTTCTTAATGGCGCAGTACTTCCGTAAAAATTATAACAAGAACATGAAGAATGTGCCGGCGGTAACAACGCCTGTACAAATTCTTCGTATGGAAGTGTGGGTTACCAACCGCACAGGATCAACAACCGAAAACAGAAATGTTGTAGCGTTGATGGATTTGGGCGAATCGCAACCTTACAACAGCAATGTATTTCCATTAACTTCTTCCGAACTGCCATCGAACGATGCGAACGATCTGTATCAGCGGATGGTGAACGATCCGGCAACACGTGATGCTTCGCTTGTAACCAACCGCTTAACCAGTTTTGGTTTAACAGCAGTACAGGATTTCGAACGCACCTTTGCACGTAAGCTCCGCCCCGAAGAATTTTATTTCAATCCGCAAATCGGTTTTCTTTCACTCAACACAGTTCTGCAACCCGATGAAGTATTGGGTATTGCTTTCCAATACACTGTCAATGGTAAAGTTTACCAGGTGGGCGAATTTTCGAACGATGTTACGCCCGATACAACGGCAAATAACAGCGGCACACAAAAAGTATTGTTCCTGAAAATGCTGAAAGCAACATCGCAACGTTCGTTGTTGCCCATTTGGGATTTGATGATGAAGAACGTGTATTCGGTTGGTTATGGTCAGCTGGAACGTAAAGATTTTAAACTGAATATTCTTTATCAGGAACCCGGTGGTGGCGAAAAAAGATATATCCCCGAGGGCGAAGAAAAGGGCCGTCCTATTCTTGAGCTGGTGAATCTTGATCGTTTAAATAATCAAAACGATCCGCAGCCCGATGGTGTATTTGATTATGTGGAAGGCTTTACGGTTAACTCGCAATTAAGCCGTGTTATTTTCCCAACACTCGAACCGTTTGGTAAAGACCTTGAATATATTTTCCGTGGTGTGGACTCTATTGAACTGCGACAGAAATATTTATTCTATCCTCTTTACGACTCGATTAAATGGGTGGCACAGCAATCGCCGCAATTGAACCGTTATGTGTTCCGTGGTGCATCTCGCAGTGCAGGTGGTGGCGGCGATATTTCGCTTGGTGCATTCAATGTGCCACAAGGTTCGGTAACCGTTTCTGCCGGCGGACAAATGTTGCGTGAAAATGTTGACTACACCGTCGATTATAATTTAGGTACTGTCCGCATCATTAACCAGGCAATTGTTAATTCGGGAGTGCCTATTAATGCAAGTTTTGAAAACAATGCTACGTTCGGTATGCAAAACCGCAACTTCATGGCATTGCGGTTAGATTATAAAGCCATCGAAAAACAAAACAAACAGTTGAACCTTGGTGCAGCTGTAATGCGTTTAGGTGAGCGGCCTTTCTTTACCAAAATGAATTATGGTGATGATCCCATCCGGAATACCATGATTGGTGGAGATGTGAATTACCGCAGCGATTGGAAGCGCCTCAGCAAGTGGCTCGATGCATTACCATTCTACTCAACAAAAACACCATCGTCCATTACAATGTATGGAGAGGGTGCACAACTTATTCCTAGTACTGCTAAACAGATTCGCCCCGAAAAAGGTGGTGGCGGTTTAGTGTATATAGATGATTTTGAAGGAACACGTAACGGTATTGATCTGCGCTTTCCGTTCATTGCGTGGTCGCTTGCGTCAACGCCTTTTAAAGCGCAAGATCGTTTTGGTGTGGAATTATTTCCTGAAGCCGGTTTAAGCGATGATCTGCAATACGGTTACAACCGTGCAAAACTCGCCTGGTATAATATTGAACCGGTGCTGCAGCAACGTCGTGATCCGAATAATCCGTTGGGCGATAATTTAGCTGCATTGTCCGATCCACGTGTACGTTTTGTAAACAGACAGGAAATATTTCCGCAGGTAACACCCGACCTCGGGCAAAACCAGTTGGTTACTTTTGATATGGCGTTCTATCCAACAGAACGTGGTCCGTATAATTTTGATGCACGCAATGGCAGCATCAATCCTTCCAACGGTCGCCTGTTGAATCCAACAAGAAGATGGGGTGGTATTATGCGTGCCATCGACCAGATTGATTTTGAAACAAACAATATCGAGTTTATAGAAATGTGGGTGCAGGATCCGTTCATTCTTAATCCCACAAGTACGGGCGGACAGATGTACTTCAACCTCGGTAATATTTCGGAAGACATTTTAAAAGATGGTCGTCGTTTTTACGAGAACGGATTAAGCACAACACAAACACCTGCCCGTGAAGATTTCAGTAACTGGGCTCGTGTTCCCCGCAATCCAATCCAGATTGCACAAGCCTTCAGTAATATACCTGAAGAACGTCCGCAACAGGATGTTGGTTTTGATGGACGTAGCGACAGTGCAGAGGTGAGAGTGTTCAATTCATTCCTTACACAGTTCAGTAACAATTTTGGTACAGGCGCTGCTTATCAACGTTTGCTGGCCGATCCTTCAAGTGATAACTATAAACACTTCCGTGTCGATCAGCCCGATAATGCAAGCATTCTTAGCCGCTATAAAAATTTCAACAATCCGCAAGGCAACAGTCCTATTGCAAACAACAATGTTGAGTACACATCTGCATCAACACTTTATCCGGATAATGAAGATCTGAACCGGGATAATACGTTGAATGAAGTAGAAGAATACTTCCAGTATCATTTAGAATTGCGTCCGAAAACTGATCCGCTGATGCAGGTAGGGCAAAACTATATTGCAGACAGAAGAGAAGTAGATGTAAAGCTTGCAGATGGAAACACACGTAAAGAAACCTGGTTCCTTTTCCGTATTCCAATTAAAGATTACGAACAGAAAGTGGGCAATATCCCCGACTTTAAATCGATCCGTTTTATGCGGATGTTTATGACGGGCTTTGAAGATTCGTTGGTGATGCGTTTTGGTAAACTGGAACTGGTGCGTAATATGTGGCGTTCACATCCATACACACTCGATACAACAGGGCAGTATCTGCCATTGCAAAACCAGGGTATTACTTCGTTTAACGTAACAGCAGTAAATATTGAAGAGAACGATAACCGTGTGCCTGTAAATTATGTAACACCACAGGGCGTAGAGCGTGTACAGCAGTTAAGTAACAATGGTGTAAACCTGTTGCAAAACGAAGCTTCGTTAAGTATGCAGGTATGCGATTTACAGGATGGTGATGCCCGTGCAGTATTTAAAACACTCAATCACGATTTACGCCAGTACAAACGTGTACGCATGTTTATGCATGCAGAGTCGAGAGGTAAAACCGATAATTTGAAAGACGGAGAAGCCATTGCAGTAATTCGCTTTGGTACCGACTTTGTAAATAACTTTTATGAAGTACGGATGCCGTTGAAGGTTACACCTTGGGGAACTTATCCCAGACCTAAAGTAGACGATAGCACAAGTGCACAATGGCCCAATGCCAACCAGTTTGATGTGAATCTGGAAGAATTGGTGCGGTTTAAATTGCGCCGTACCGGTTCGGTAAGTATGATGTACAGCGAAGACAGGGGCAATGGTATCCGTTGGGCAGTAAAGGGTAATCCGAATCTTGGAGAGGTAAAGGGTTTCCTTGTTGGTATTGAAAATAACAAGAACGATAACACCGCTTCTATTTGTACAGAAGTTTGGATAAACGAATTGCGTTTAAGCGGACTCGATGAAAAAGGCGGTTGGGCTGCTACCGGTCGTGTAGATATTCAGTTGGCAGATCTTGGCACCATTTCCGTTTCAGCATCTGCACGCAGCGCAGGCTTTGGTACTATTGAACAACGAGTAAACGAACGCAGCCGTGAATTTTTTACACAGTTTGATGCTGCTACTAATTTACAGTTAGGTAAACTGTTACCAAAGAAAGCAGGATTGGAAATTCCGTTCTACGCAAGCTATTCGCAAACGGTAATGAATCCTGAATACGATCCATACGACCAGGATGTGAAGTTTAAAGACAAACTTCAAACTGTAAACAACAAAGACTCGGTTAAAAATCTTGCACAGGATTTTTCTGCTATTACAACGGTGAACGTAACCAACATGCGGAAAAATAAAACCAATGGTAAGCCCGCACAGATTTATGATGTTTCCAACTTTGATGTGAGTTATTCGTACACCAAAACCGAAAAACGTAATCCGCTTATTGAAAACGATGTAGTGGAAAAACATTATGCCGGTCTTGGTTACAACTATGCACCACAACCGAAGTTTATTGAGCCGTTTAAGAAAATGATCAAGTACAGAAGCCCCTGGTGGAATATTGTAAAAGATTTCAATTTCAACTACCGCCCGAGCTTATTGAGTTTCCGTGCCGATATCAACCGCCAGTTTGGTGCTGTGCGTGCAAGAGAAGTAACCATACCGGGTGTAGCGCCAAGTCCGTTTAAAATTCCGGAAACCTACGATAAGTATTTTGTGTTCGACCGTGTGTACAACATGCGTTGGGATCTTACACGTTCCATCAATATCGATTTCAGTGCCACAAATAATTCACGTGTGGATGAGCCGTTTGGACGCATCAATACAAAACAGAAAAAAGACAGTGTGCGTACAAACCTGCTGAAAGGCGGTAGGAATACCATCTATCGTCAAACAGCAAACGCATCGTACAATTTGCCGCTGGCGAAAATTCCGGCACTTGATTGGACTACTGCACGATTCAATTATTCAACAACGTACAACTGGATCGGTGCATCACGTCTTGCAGTAAGTCTTGGTAACACAATTGAAAATTCTCAAACAAGAGTGTTTACAGGCCAGCTCGATTTTAACAGACTGTACCAGAAATCGAAGTTCCTGCGTGCGCTCGAAACCGAAAAAGATCCGAATGCACCTGCTGCACTCGCATCGCCTAATATTAAGTTCAATCCAAAAGATACTGTTGGTAAAAGCAAAAAATATGTAGCAAAATTATTCCGCAGGTTAAACCGTTTAGAAGCCAAGAAAGATAAGAGCCTGCAATACGAACCATCGGGTGCAGCACGTTTCTTTGGCCAGTTGCTTACTTCTGTAAAGAGCATTAACCTCAATTATAACGAGTCGTTTAATTCAAGACTGCCGGGCTATCTCGACAGTACACAATATCTTGGTCAGAACTGGCGAAGTGGTGCGCCAAGCCTCGGCTATGTTTTCGGTAAACAACCGGATAATGCATGGCTGAACAGTGCTGCACAAAAAGGATGGATTACAAGAGACACCAACTTTAACTACCTGTTTACGCAGAGTTACAGACAAGAGCTGAAAGCAGAAGCTACTGTAGAGCCGTTTAGAGATTTTACAATTGACTTAAACCTTACACGTTCGTTCAGTAAAAACTACTCGCAACTGTTTAAGGATACAACGGGTAACGGAACTTTCGGTCATTTGAGTCCGTTAGCAAGTGGTGGTTTCGACATCAGCTTTATTTCTTACCAAACCATGTTTAGGAAATTTTCGGCAACCACACCCGGCGAAACGTTCCTGCAGTTTGAAGCCAACCGTTTGATTCTGTCGAAGCGATTGGGTGAAGCGAATCCTTACAGTCAAACTCCTAATGCTGACAACTACTACAAAGGTTATGGACGTTATGCACAGGATGTATTGATTCCTGCATTTATAGCAGCGTATACCGATCAGGATCCGTTGAAGGTGGGATTGATAGATCAGTCGAATAAACGTATTAACGATAATCCGTTCAAGCGTTATTTTCCAAAGCCCAACTGGCGTTTAACGTATAATGGTTTAACACGTTTGCCGGGCATGGATCGGTTGTTTACCAACTTCAGCATTACGCATGGTTACAGCAGCAACCTCAGCATGAACAACTTTACAAGTGCATTGCTGTATGCCGATCAGTTTGGTTATGGTTTCCCATCGTTTGTTGATCCGGTGTCGAACAATTTTGTACCGTTCTTCATTGTACCCAACTTAACCATCAGCGAACGTTTCTCACCATTGATTGGTATTGATGTGCAAACAACCAGCCAGGTAAACTTTAAGCTTGATTATGGCCGTAGTCGTACCATCAGTTTAAGTTTGATCGATTTCCAGGTGAGTGAAGTGCGCAGTGTAGAAATAACTGTTGGAGCAGGTTACCGCAAGCGTGGATTGAAACTGCCGTTTAAAGTGCCGTTCAGCAAAAATGACAGTAAAACATTATCGAACGATCTTACATTCCGTTTCGATCTTACGTATCGGGATAATGCAACATCCAACAACATTCTCGATCAGCGCAACACTATTCCAACAGGCGGGCAGAAAATTCTGTCCATCAATCCATCGATCGATTATGTATTGAACAACCGTATCCGTTTACGTTTGTTCTTCGAACAAAACAGGGTTACCGGTTATATTGCAACACCGCCGCCGGTAGTAAACACAAGAGCCGGTGTGCAGATCAATATCAGTTTAGCACAGTAAGCAATGATGATAAACAAAAACGCCCCGATTTTTCCGAGGCGTTTTTGTTTATTGCAGAAACGGGTAACGTTTTAATACATGTCTGCTGGTTGTTCGCAGAAACATCATAATACATCATGGTAGTCCGGTGTTTTATCAAACACCGATTTAGCAAACGGGCAAAGTGGTTTAATTTTTACTTTCTGCTCCCTTGCAAAATCTACAGCCTTTGCTACTAACTGTTTGCCTGCACCTTTACCTGCAAGCTTATCACTAACCTCTGTATGGTCAATGATAAACATGCCTGAAACAGCCCATACATAGGTCATCTCTGCAAGGCGTTCGCCGTTTTCTTCCATGTAAAACGCACCTTTTTTACCATTGTCGGTTTGTTGAATCGTCATCATACATTAAAAGTAAGTAAACTATGGCTGTAAAGCTTTCCGCTTGTGTTTTGGCTCTTGTACCTTGTCACTTGTGCCTTTCGCTCTGGCCTTACTTCCCGTGTCTTGTTTCTGCTCCATCTTCCTTACTTTTGACCCCAAATCAAAGTTTATGAGTCATCAATTATTGAAAGGAAAAAAGGGCATCATCTTCGGTGCATTGGATGAGAAATCAATTGCATGGAAAACAGCGTTGAAGTGCTACGAAGAAGGTGCACAGATTGTGTTAACCAATGCGCCTGTGGCTTTGCGTATGGGCGAAATCAATAAACTGGCTGAAGCTTGTGGTAATGCTCCTGTAATTGGTGCCGATGTTACCAATATGGACGATTTGAAAAATCTGTTCGAAAAGTCGATGGAACATTTTGGCGGTAAAGTTGATTTTGTACTGCATTCAATTGGTATGAGCTTAAACGTTCGTAAAGGCAAACATTATACAGAACTGAATTATGAGTGGAATGCAAAAACACTCGATATCTCTGCAATGAGCCTGCACCGTGTGTTACGTACAGCGTGGGATATGGATGCCATTAACGATTGGGGAAGCGTAGTGGCGCTTACTTATATTGCTGCACAACGTGTGTTCCCCGACTATAACGAAATGGCTGATGCAAAATCGCTGCTGGAAAGTGTAACACGCAGCTTCGGTTACCACTATGCTGTTAAGAAGAAAGTACGTGTTAATACCATTTCACAATCGCCAACCAAAACAACCGCAGGCAGTGGGGTAAAAGGATTTGATGGGTTTATTAACTATGCAGAAAAAATGAGTCCGCTGGGTAATGCAAGTGCAGAAGATTGCGCAAATTATATTGCCGTAATGTTCAGCGATCTTACACGTATGGTAACCATGCAAAATCTTTTCCACGATGGTGGTTTCAGCTTTACCGGTGTGACAGCTGAAGTAATTGAGCAGATGGAAAAAGAATAAAACAGTGTACACAACATGTTTTATTGTTGTAGATAAACAATTAAAAAAGTTGACAGGTTCTATGCCTGTCAACTTTTTAATTTTAAAGTAAAGCTTATGAATTGGGTAGAAGCCGTTGGTCTTTTTGGTTCGTTCCTCAGCAGTATTACGTTTGTGCCGCAGGTGTATAAAGCCTGGCAAAGTAAAAGTGTGGGTGATCTGAGCTTGTACACCATCCTCATTGTAACAACCAGTACACTGGTTTGGTTGGTGTATGGTTTTTTCAATAACCCGGTACTGTTGCCGGTTGTATTGTGTAATGGATTCATTTTCCTTCTGTCGTTGGTATTGCTTTATTTCAAATACACGTTTAAGAAATAATCATGCATATTGAACATCTTGCTATTTGGGTAAAAGACCTGGAGTTGATGAAAGATTTTTATTGTAATTATTTTGCTGCAACAGCTAACAGTAAATACATCAACCCTGTAAAACAATTTCAATCGTATTTTCTTTCGTTTGCCGAAGGGCCAAGGTTAGAGTTGATGCAGATGCCAACCGTGCCTGATACAAATGATGATATTTACAAACAGTTCACCGGGCTTATTCATTTCGCCATTTCATTAGGCAGTAAAGAAAAGGTGGATGAGATGACTGCAAAATTTAAAGCCGATGGTTTTGAAGTGCTGGATGGGCCAAGAACTACCGGTGATGGGTACTATGAAAGTGTTATACTCGATCCCGAGAAAAACAGAATTGAGCTGACGGTTTAATGTATGGTCGCCTGAAAGTTGCTGGCATCGTCTAAAATAGCGTTACTTGTACAGTCACCTTTCGGGTGATCAGACAAGCTCAGAAGAAAAACAAACCCTGCCATTTGGGGCAGGGTTGAATAATGTTTTAGCTACTAGCTAAAAGCTGTAAACTTACAGCTTGCTTAATATTCATCTTCATTAAAGAAGAAGTCTTCCTGGCTTGGATAATCAGGCCAGATGTCGTCAATGCTTTCGTAAATTTCGCCCTCGTCGTCTAACTCCTGCAGGTTCTCTACTACCTCAATGGGTGCACCACTGCGGATCGAATAATCAATCAATTCATCCTTTGTAGCAGGCCAGGGAGCGTCTTCGAGGTACGAGGCTAATTCAAGTGTCCAGAACATAAGGTAACCCTTTAATTTTCCGCAAATGTAACTCTCCTGCTGAAATAACCAAATCTGCTTTGTTAAGTATGTGCATAACAGCATAAAAGGAATTTTTATTGCCTGTTTGGTGCTACGGTTCAATAGCTTAGGTTTGTATAACGGAGATAAGATGCATGTTAAGTTGTAAACAGATAACAAAACAATACGGAAGTCTGCAGGTGCTGAAGGGAGTAGACCTTGAAATTGCAAAAGGCGAAATTGTGAGCCTGGTAGGAAGCAGCGGGGCAGGAAAAAGCACTTTGCTGCATATTTTAGGCACGCTGGATGAGGCTGATGGGGGACAGGTGCTGTTGAATAATGTGCAGGTAGATAAGCTAAAGGGCAACGCACTGGCTGCATTCCGCAACAAGCACATTGGCTTTGTTTTCCAGTTTCATCATCTATTGCCGGAGTTTACCGCTTTGGAAAATGTGTGCATTCCGGGATGGCTGGGTAATAAGAGGAAAAAAGAAGTTGAAACGAGAGGCATTGAATTATTGAAGATGCTTGGCTTGGCTGAACGGATGAACAACAAACCTGCTGAATTAAGTGGGGGTGAGCAACAACGTGTAGCTGTTGCAAGAGCACTCATCAATAACCCGGATATTATTATGGCCGATGAGCCTACCGGTAATTTAGATAGTACGCATGCCCGTGAGTTACACCAATTGTTTTTCGATCTGCGCAAACAATTCAACCAAACTTTTTTAATTGTTACGCATAATGAAGAGTTAGCAGCTCAATGCGACAGAACTGTGCACATGAAAGACGGCAAAATTGTGAATGGAAGTGCCAATTAATGGACACGATGTATTAACATCACCAGATTGCTTCAAGTATACGGAAGGTATTTATTGCGGCAATTAGTTCGTACTTCTAACTTCGTTCCTCGTACTTTCTTCTCACACTCTTGGCTTCCATGGAATTTCTTCTACACCCAATTGATGCCCCGTATAACGGGCCAGCACAAATAGATAATCGCTTAAGCGATTGATGTATTTGATCACGAGCGGTTCAACAAACATTTCTTCCTGCTGCATGTGCACACATAAACGTTCGCAGCGGCGGCATACACAACGGGCCACATGCAAGGTACTTACAGAAACATGACCGCCGGGCAGTACAAAAAACTTCATGGGTGGAATCGCTTCATTCATCTTGTCCATTTCTTTTTCCAGCAGCTCCACATCACTTTCTTTCAGGTCTGGAATTTTCATCCTGGGTTCTTTCTCGGGATCGCAGGCAAGTGAAGATCCAATGGTGAACAATCGGTCCTGAATTTCTTTTAATACAGCTTTTGTATGCACATCGGCTACATGATCGGTAACAAGACCAATGTAGGAATTGAGTTCATCAACTGTGCCATAGGTTTCAATACGAATATGGCTTTTCGGAACTTTAGTTCCGCCAATTAAACTTGTCTTACCGAGGTCGCCTGTTTTTGTGTAAATCTTGTGTGCCATATTTCGTCAATTCTAGTGTTAACAAAAGTAGACTTCAAAAGGTTGTAAATAAAAATGGAGAGCTGTAAACTCTCCACATTTATAAAGTTAAAGCAGGTAATTAACCTGTTATCAGTTCTTCTTTCTTTTTGTCGCTTTCAATCAATCCATCACGTAAGCGAACAACACGTTTGGCATAGCCGGCAATATCTTCTTCGTGTGTAACCAGTACAACTGTATTGCCCAGTTGATGAATATCGGTAAGCAGGTGCATAATTTCAACCGATGTTTTCGAATCGAGGTTACCGGTAGGTTCATCTGCCAAAATAATGGAAGGACGGTTTACCAGTGCACGGGCAATGGCTACACGCTGAATTTGACCCCCACTTAATTCGTTTGGTTTATGATGATAACGATCGGCAAGCTTTACTTTCTCCAGCATTTCCATTGCTCGCTCGTTGCGTTCTTTTTTTGAAACGCCCGCATAAATTAATGGCAGTGCTACGTTTTCCAAAGCCGACAAACGTGGAAGCAGGTTAAACTGCTGAAACACGAAACCGATTTCCTGATTACGGATATCCGCAAGATCATTATCGCTCATGCGGCTAACATCTTTTCCATTAAGCACATATTTGCCATCGCTCAACGTATCGAGGCAGCCGAGAATATTCATGAGAGTACTCTTGCCCGAACCCGACGGACCCATCAGCGCTACAAACTCGTTTTTAAAAATATCGAGGTTAATGCCTTTTAGTACAGGTAATTCCTGTTTGCCGAGGTAATAGCTTTTGCGGAGATTTTCAAGATGGATAACTGACTGCATAAAGATGATAAGTTTATTTTTTGATCACTTTGGGCACCATAAAGAAACGATCTTTTTTTAAACGGGCATTTTGCAAAGCCGCATCAATTGCAACAGATCCTTTTACTTCATCGGCACGAAGCACATTTATTTCTTCGGTTAAATGCATCAGGGGTTCAATACCCGTGGTATCAAGCTCCTGCAATTTTTCAATAAAGCCAATCATTTGCTCCAGGTCGGTCCGCAGCTTTTCTTTTTCGGCAGGTTTAATATCCAGTCTTGCCAGCAGGCTTAGTTTGTCAATTAAAGCATGATTTACTTCCATCTTTCAAAAATAAGCAAATTGAATGGTGAACCTTGGGTTTTCGATAAACGGAAAGTCGATTACATTACTACAGCAAGATTCCTTTTAAGAAGAGGAAAGCTGTTGAGAAGTAAATGATCAATCCTGTAACATCAACCAAGGTGGCTACAAATGGTGCGGAAGAAACAGCAGGATCGGCGCCGAGTTTTTTCAAAAACAAAGGCAGCATCGAGCCGCTAAGCGTTCCCCAAAGCACTACTCCTACCAATGAAAGGCCAACCACATAACCAATTTCATCCCAATTGTTGCCATATATTTCCGGCGAAATGGAGTGCCAGATAAAAATGCGCACAAAACCGATAAGGCCGAGTGCTGTACCCAACATCAAACCCTGAATAATTTCCCGACGCATTACTTTCCACCAATCGGAGAGTGTTACTTCGCCCACAGCCATTGCTTGTATAACCAGTGTAGAAGCCTGTGAGCCGCTGTTACCACCGCTGGAAATAATCAAGGGAATAAACAAAGCAAGTACCACAGCTTTGGCAATTTCATCTTCAAAAAACGCCATTGCTGATGCGGTTAATAATTCGCCCAGGAAAAGTACAATGAGCCAAACAACTCTTTTTTTGAAGAGTTTTATTAAGGGCGTTTCAAGGTAAGGTTCATCGAGAGCTTCGGTACCACCCATTTTCTGCATGTCTTCACTAAATTCTTCGTTGGCAACCCAAAGAACGTCATCGATGGTAACAATGCCCAGCAGTTTGTTGGTGTTGCTAACTACCGGCAACGCCACACGGTTGTTCATTTTAAACGCCTCATTAGCTGTTTCCTGGTCGTCGTAAGCCTTCAGTGCAATAAAGCGTCCGTCAATCAACTCTTCCACACGTTTATCTGGTGCGGCGAGAATAATGTCCCTGATGCGGATATCATCTATTAACTCTCCTTTCTCATCAATTACATAGAGTACGTTAATCGTTTCACTGTCTTTACCATACTTGCGGATGGTGTCAAAAACCTCCGACACGGTATTGTAAGGGTAGATGTATACATAGTCGGGTGTCATCAATCGGCCAATACTGTTTTCGGGGTAGCCAAGCAACGAAAGTGTAATCTTTCGTTCCTCGGGGTTCAGGAGTTTAATCAGCTCACGCACTACGTTGCTGGGTAATTCCTCCAGAAAAGAAGTACGGTCATCGGCAGGCAGTTCGTTTAGTAATTCGGCCGTTTTAAATGGAGGGAGCTCTTTAATAACGTGTTTTTGTGTGGGCAGGTCCAGAATTTTAAACACGCTTACAGCCCTATGCACGCTCATATTGGCCAGAATCTGTCCTTCATAATCAGGAAATTCGTCAACAAGTTCGGCGACATCGCTGATGTTCTGGTTATTTAAAAAATCCTGAATATCCAACTTGTCTTCCCTGATCATCAGGGCTTCAAATTGCTCTTTTAATGAAACTTCGGGTTCCAGTTCCAAACTCATACTGCTGCTGTTTTAAAATTAAATTCCACACCTGCAATTTAAGTTAAAGCGAGGGAAGGAAGGCTAAACTTACTCTTCGACAATGTAGCAGAAAGTTAGTTTCTTTGAAATTGCTAAAACAAAACCGAATGCGTTTACCCGATCTTTTTATTACGAATACTGCTGATAAAGGCCGGGGTGTTTTTACTGAACAGGGAATTGAGGCTGGGGAGATAATTGAAATGGCGCCCGTAATTGTAATGAGTGCCGCAGAACGGGTATTACTGGATCAGACACTATTACATGACTATATTTTTGAGTGGGGCGAAGATAAGACGCAATGCGCTATGGCTTTAGGCTGGATTGCGGTGTACAATCATTCTTACACCAGTAATGCAGAGTACTTTATGGATTTTGAAGAGGGATGGATGTTTATCAAATCAGTCCGGCAAATTGAGCCCGGCGAAGAGATTACAATCAACTATAACGGTAATTGGGACGATATGAAGCCTCTTTGGTTCGAAGCCAAATAGATCATCCTTGTCGTAGATTTACGACAACTTTCTTTAAAAATATCTACAGTTCTGCTTGCTATACTCGGTTATGGATATTACTTTTGCTTTACGATCTCCCTGAAAAAGCCCTACTTTAATCTCCCACACCTACGGAAACCAGTTAACAATTAAAACTTTTCTATATGATTAGAAAGTTACTCTTGTTGCTGGTTGTAATAACATACCTGCAAAACACTTCTTATTCTCAAAGTGCCGAAGTTTACGGCAATGCATTTTGGCAAAGTGCAAGTAATAGAGTTGTTATACGTTTAGCTTTACGTAACCCTACCGGTTCAAGTTCAGGACAAACACGATTGATGGGTTGGCGTTTTGGTATTCAGTATAATGAAGCAAACGTATCTTTTGCTGGTTACAATAGCTATATGACTGGTTTAAATGATGCGGCCTACCTTACTTTCATCGGCCCTGATAATGCTGCAAATGTTGCAAATATTGATCCTATCGTTGGAACACAACGAACAGCAACAATAAATACTGGTGGTACAAAAGTCATGCAACAACGATATATCAATCGTTCAACTACAAGTTGCACCAATGGGTTAACTCTTGCCGCCGGACAGATGGCGATTTTAATTGACATTTATTTTACGTTAGACAATAACAATCCGGCTTATTATCACCTCACGGATCCTGACTATGGGTTTGGAGATCCCGAGTTTATAGCTCAGTTCCTTGAAAAAAGTAATGGAGGCCATAACGGAAATCTTACGGATGCTTATAAGGATATCGCAGTTGTAATTCTTAGAGAAGGTAATGAAGGTAATCCTTATCAACCATTTGATGCTAGTAGTTGCGGATCTAACGTAAATACAAATCCGATAACTATTGGAAAAGAAGATGTGAATTTCATTACACCCATCAACGGTGTATTAGCAGGTAAAGCTGTTGATGCAAATGTTACAGATAAATTGAATCATGTACAGGTGCAATGGAATTCGGAAAACAATCAATTGATTGATTATTTTGAAGTACAGCGGAAGGATAATAATGGCGAGTTTAAAACAATCGGCCTGGTAATGGGAACAGATAATGTGACGGAAGAAAAATATGAATTTAAAGATAAAATAACCGTACGGGATGTTGAGTCTGCTTACAGAATTAAGGTTATTGGAAAAGATAAAATAACAACGTACAGTAATGTGCAGAAGATCAGGTTAAGCAGCGGACAATCTTTAACAGTAAAAGTATTTCCAAACCCCAGCAGTGATGCTGTACGGATCAGTCTTCCAGATCAGAATGGTATTTATGTTTGCCGTATGTATAGTGCTGAAGGACGAATGGTATTAACCAGTAATGTATCTGCTTCCAATCCGTCGGTTACCATTAAATCGTTGCAAACAGGATCTTATTTTATGGAACTTTATCAACCCAAAACGGGCATGCGTTATTATACGCAGTTTACGAAACAGTAAAGAATAAGTAAAGGTTATAAATCAGCAAGCCCTCTCAAACTTGAGAGGGCTTGCTGATTTAATAAAGTAATGTCGTTACCAGCCTATCCCATAATCTTCACCATGGTTGCTGCTGCCACCCCAGAATGTTTTGTGTTTCCAGTCGAAATAGATAGCATTGATAGGGCCGCTTGTTCTATCGTCGAATGTTAGTGTGTAACCCATCTGTCTTAATTCTTTCCGCACCCATTCCGGTGTGTTATCGTGTAATAACAAACTGCCTGGTCTTGGTTTGCGATCATCTACTTTACTTCCTCCCAACGATAGCCAGAGTTGATTGGTGTTAATGTTTGCTGCTTCGCAGGCTTCCTGCACATTCATACCAAACTCAACAATATTCAAAAAGAACTGCAGTAAATTCTGATCCTGCGTATCGCCACCCTGCACTGCAAACGATAAAAATGGTTTGCCATCTTTCAATGCAAGAGTGGGTGTTAATGTAACACGTGGTCGTTTGCCCGGCTCAATAACATTGAACGGATTCAATGACGGATCGAGCACAAAACTTTGTCCACGTTGACTCATCCCAACACCTGTGTTACCTGCAATGCAGGCAGGTAGCCAACCACCTGATGGTGTAATGGAAACAACCCAGCCTTCTGCATCAGCTGCTTCAACAGATGTAGTTCCTCTCCATAACCGATCCATATAATCAGCATCAATTGCTGCAACAGCTTCGTTACGCACATCATGCGCTGGAGCAAAATTTCTTCGTTGTGTAGAGGTCGTATCCATATTGAAACCTCTTTTCTTCAGTACATCAATGTATGGATTTGTTTTTCCTTCGTACGGATATGGATCGCCTGGTCCCGCTAACGGATCATTCCGTTCCATTGCAATTTGTTTGGCTCTGAACTTTGCATAGTCTTTACTCAACAAACCTTGTATAGGTTCGGCTGGTGGGAAGTAAGGGTCGCCATAATAAAAATCCCGGTCAGCGAACGTCATGTTCATGGTTTGATATAATGTATGGATATACCGTGTGCTGTTATAACCCATACTCTTCAAATCAAAATTCTCCAATATGTTAAGGCTCTGTAACAGCATGGGGCCTTGTGTCCACTGGCTGAGTTTGTACACTTCTATGCCCTTGTAATTAACATGCATGGCTTCTTCTTCAATCGGTTTCCAATTGGCGAGATCTTGCATAGTAATTAAACCACCCTGTTCTTGGCAGCCACGTACAAATTCCTGTGCAATATCGCCTTTATAAAAGCGATCGTATGCAGCCATGATCGCTTCTTTACGGCTTTTACCTTTTTTCAATGCCAGCTGTTCAGCCTCTACCATTTTGGTGAGTGTTTCCAGCAATTCTTTTTGTACAAAAATTTCTCCTCCTTCCGGCGCTTCTCTTTTTTCGCCAAGATGTGGCAGAAAAACTTTTTTGCTGTAAGGCCACTGTTTAATCATTTGCTTTCCACGCTCCATGCTGTTGGCTGTTTGTGCATCAATAGCATAACCTGCAGCCAATTGCATACTCGGTGCCAGCACATCTTTTAAACTCATAGTGCCATAGTTGGCCAGCATTAAACAAAGACCACCAACGGTACCCGGAGTTACTGCTGCCAACGGACCATATTCCGGCGGAAAATTATATCCTTTGCTTTTGTAATATTCCGCTGTTGCTCCTGTTGGTGCAACACCCAACGCATTAATGCCAATTACTTTTCCTGTTTTCGGATTATAAATAAGTGCTTGCGTTTCGCCGCCCCAGCTTAACACATCCCACATGGTGCAGGTAGCACCGAGCATGGCACAGGCAGCATCAACAGCGTTGCCTCCTTTCTGAAAAATCATACTGCCTGCTGTTGCCGCCAATGGTTTACCGGTAATAGCCATCCAGTTTTTTCCATGCAGTACAGGCTTTTGTGTTTGCTGAGCAACACCCAGCAGTGAAGAAGTTGTGATGAGTGATAAAAGAAAAAATTTTCTCATGCGTTGAAGTTTAGTGTTTTAAAGTTAGGAAGAGATCATTTATAACACAGCTTCTGTGATAAGTGGTTAATGTATTGTTTAAGTAACAGATATTCTCAATGTGTTTTTTGAACACAGCAGATTTAATTGTAATTTGATACTTGCGAACGATTAAATCTTGCTGTATGAAACAATTTATTTCTATCAGAGAAAAACGGGTAGCGGCTGCAGTTTTATTTGTGGTGTTGATTGCTGTAGGGCTGAATCAGCTGTTATATGAGAAGGATTACCGGGAGTTAGATAAAAATATGTCGTCGATGTACAAAGACAGGTTGATGCCGGCGGGTTATTTGTTTGAGATCAACGATCATCTTTATCAAAAGAAAATATTACACATGAATGAAACCGTAGCTGCTGTACAGCTGAACGCTGAACTACAGAAACATGATGAAGCAATAGCCCGGCTTATTGATGCTTACGAAAAGACCTATTTAACAAAAGATGAGCAACAGCACTGGAAACAACTGCTCGCAAGTCTTGCTGCTTATAAAACAGCAGCAACAAATTATTCCGCTAACAGTAGTACAACATCTGCAGATTTGCTGGATAAACATTTTTTGGCGGCACAAACTTCTTTAACTGAGCTAAATAATTTGCAAGCAAAAGAAGGCGACTTACTTCAAAACAGTTCGAAATCAATAATAGGCGTAACCGTTATTCAGTCGTATTTACAAATTGCTATGTTGCTTGTAATAGCAGTAATTGCAGCGATTCTTTTATTGGCACGTGACAACCCATTCTTTCCTGCAGAAAAGAAAGTACTACTCAATTAATCAGTACATTTTTTTGAGCGGACTTTTTTCCCATTGTTCAAATGCCTGCAATGCTTCTTCACGAAGCAGCTGTTCTGTTTGCAGTTGGCGATTTTTAAACGGCAGTGCAATCTCATGGTAAATGAAATTGTCGTCGAAATCGATAGCCGCTGCATCTTCCTTTGTATTGGCAAAATAGATTTTTGATGCGTTTGCCCAGTAGATAGCGCCCAAGCACATTGGGCAAGGCTCGCAACTGCAATAAATTTCGCAACCGTCAAGCTGGTAACTGTTTAAGGAGTTGCATGCATTTCTTATGGCAACTACCTCGGCGTGCGCAGTAGGATCGTTTGTTGATGTTACTTCATTTACACCGGTTGCAATAATCTTTCCGTCCTTCACAATAACAGCTGCAAATGGTCCGCCTTTCCCGTTTTCAACATTTTCAATGGAAAGGCGAATCGCTTCACGCATGAAATCTTCTTTTGTTAATTGACTCATGAATATTTTTTCAATGCAGATAAAAAATCCCGCCTATTACAGCGGGATTGAAGTTTATGAAGTAAAAACATGCAGGCCTTGTTAGCGGCCCGATTGTTTTTATCCTTTTGCAAATTCAGCACGGATCACATTCAACGCACCACCAGCTTTGAACCACTCAATTTGCTGAGCGTTGTAGCTGTGGTTAACGGTAATGGTTTCGCTGCTGCCATCTTTGTGATTCAACACCAGTTGTAACGGTTGGCCAGGCGTAAAGCTGGTTAAGCCAATAACATCAATGCTGTCATCTTCAAGGATCTTATCGTAATCTTCTTTGTTGGCAAACGTTAATGCCAGCATACCTTGCTTCTTCAGGTTAGTTTCGTGAATACGTGCAAATGATTTCACCAATACCACACGCACACCAAGGTGACGTGGTTCCATCGCCGCATGTTCACGGCTTGAACCTTCACCATAGTTTTCATCACCAACAACAATTGAACCAACACCCGCTGCTTTGTAAGCACGCTGCGTTGCAGGAACAGGACCGTATTCGCCAGTTAACTGGTTCTTTACGTTATCTGTTTTTTCGTTGAAGAAGTTTACTGCACCAATCAACATGTTGTTACTGATATTATCGAGGTGACCACGGAATTTCAACCATGGACCAGCCATTGAGATATGATCAGTTGTACATTTTCCTTTAGCCTTGATGAGCAGTTTCAATCCTTTAAGATCTGTGCCTTCCCAAGGAGCAAACGAATACAGCAGTTGTAAACGCTTGCTGTCTGCTTTTACATCAATCACCACGCCACTGCCGTCTTCAGCAGGAGCCTGGTAGCCGGCATCTTCAACCGCAAAACCTTTTACAGGTAATTCATCACCACTTGGCGGATCGAGTTTTACCTGCTCGCCTTTTTCATTAGTTAATGTATCAGTTACTGGATTGAAGGTAAGATCACCAGCGATTGCCAATGCAGTAACCAATTCCGGACTTGCAACAAACGCCAATGTATTCGGGTTGCCATCAGCACGCTTGGCAAAGTTTCTGTTGAATGAGTGAACGATGGTGTTGCGTTCTTGCTTTTCTGCACCCATACGATCCCACATGCCAATACAAGGTCCGCATGCGTTTGCAAATACAGTGGCACCAATTTTTTCAAATGTGCTCAGGTAACCATCTCTTTCAATTGTATAACGCACCAGTTCACTGCCGGGGGTAATGGTGAACTCCGCTTTTGTTTTTAAACCTTTTTCAGCAACCTGTTTTGCAAGACTTACTGCACGGCTGATGTCTTCGTAAGAAGAGTTGGTACAGCTACCGATCAAACCTACTTCGACTTTTGTAGGCCATCCGTTTTTAGCTGCCATTTCTTTCATTTGCGAAATAGGGGTAGCTAAATCCGGAGTGAAAGGTCCGTTTAAGTGTGGCTCCAGTTCGCTAAGGTTAATTTCAATTACTTTATCGAAATACTTTTCAGGGTTTGCATATACTTCAGCATCGCCGGTTAAGTATTCTTTAATAGCATCTGCAGCATCTGCAACTTCTGCACGGCCGGTAGCTTTCAGGTAGCGAGCCATGCTCTCATCGTAACCGAATGTAGAAGTGGTTGCCCCAATTTCAGCACCCATGTTACAGATAGTGCCTTTACCGGTACAGCTCATGCTTGTTGCACCTTCGCCGAAATATTCAACAATAGCGTTGGTACCACCTTTTACAGTAAGAATACCCGCCACTTTTAAGATCACATCTTTTGGAGCTGTCCAGCCATTGAGTTTACCGGTAAGCTTCACACCAATCAGCTTCGGCATCAACAATTCCCAGCTTAAACCTGCCATTACATCGCAGGCATCAGCACCACCCACACCAATCGCAATCATACCTAAGCCACCAGCATTTACGGTGTGGCTGTCGGTACCAATCATCATACCACCGGGGAAAGCATAGTTTTCCAGCACCACCTGGTGAATGATACCAGCGCCGGGTTTCCAGAAACCGATGCCGTATTTATTAGAAATCGAAGACAGGAAGTTGTACACTTCTTCATTATCAGTAACGGCTTTCACCAGATCCTGCTTACCTTCTGTTTTAGCAACAATCAGGTGATCGCAATGTACGGTTGAAGGAACTGCTACTTTCTTACGACCTGTTGTGTCGAACTGCAGAAGAGCCATCTGTGCAGTTGCATCCTGCATTGCCACACGGTCGGGAGCAAAATCAACGTACGCTTTACCTCTTTCGAAATCTTTGGGTTCAACTCCTTTCCAGAGGTGAGAGTATAATATTTTCTCTGCCAGTGTTAAAGGACGTCCCAATGCTTTTCGGGCTGCATCCACTTTGGCAGGCATTTCGCTGTACGTCTTTTTAATGAGGTCGAGATCGAATACCATGAAGAAGAATTTGATAATGATGAATAGTAGCTATCCGGAAATAAGAGCGGTTTTCAGGCAGAAAAGATTGAGAAACAATGAAAATTGCCCGAACAGCGCCTTCTCCTGTTCCCGGTTGGCTGTTAGAGGCTGCGAATTTACCGATAAATCGTATACATTTTAAACCAACTGCACTAAAGAATTGTTGATACTATTAATTTTGTAACAGAAATAAATACTTATGAACCGCATTAGACGAATGATTGAGTGGAATGTGTTTGGTGTTTGTACCTGGCTTGGCGAACGAATGGGTATTGCAACCAGCACCATCCGTAAATATTTTATCTATTTGTCTTTCCTTACAATGGGCTCACCTGTGATTATTTATATGTTTATCGGGTTCTGGGTGAACATTCGTCAGTACATCTGGTTCAGCAAAAGAAACCCGTTGCGTTACTAAGCCTTTTGCAATCATTGTTTTTTGAGTGCTGATTGTTTAATTTCAACAAACAATCAATCCTAAATCCATGTTTTCTTTTGAGTACATACATACCAGTTACAGCGATATGATCAACGATCTGGCTGTACAGCTGGGGGTAAAAACAAAAGATAACTGGTTGTTTTTTCCAGAAGATGTGGCCAGCGGTTATTACCGGGTGTTGCAACTTTCCAACGGGCTCGATGTAAATATTATCAATTGCCGTATTAATAAAGATTGGTTGTTGCGCCGTAAAAGCGACGATACCGAATACTACACCCTTCGTTTTGATGAGCTGACGCTGGAGAAGAATATCAAAATTGGTATTGATGCCGATGTTGTGGAGAAACAAAAAGAAACAGTTGCTGTGGCATACCTTACCAGTTCCTTGTTTGATTGGTTTTATCACGGAACAAAAGGAACGACGTTTAAAGCGGTAAATATTCTTATCCCCAAAGCATGGCTGGGAAAACTGATGGGTATTGAAGTATTTGATGATATTCTGCCTGCCTATATTGCATTGAAGAGCCGCAGTTTTAATATGGAGCCGCTCGACACGGTGTACTATCAGCTGATGAAAGAAATCATGCAGGAAGATCCGGATATGCCGTTTCCGCATCTGTATATCGAAAACAGGGTGCAGCTTTTACTTGAACGTTTTTTTACACGGATCCATTCACGGGTGTCGCTTGCCGATGTAGAAACAAATATTAAACAGGACGATATTTATACGGTATTTAAAATTGAAAAGTTATTGGTTGAAAATTTTTCAGAAAAACCAAAATCTATCGAAGAACTTTCACGCAGGGCAACTATGAGTTCCACCAAGCTGAAAAAGATTTTTAAATCGGTATATGGAGTTCCTATTTATGAATATTACCAACAGAAGCGTATGCAGCGGGCAGGAGAGTTGTTGAGTACCGGTAAGTATTCGGTAAAGCAAGTTGCAGGTATTATAGGCTACAGCAACATGAGCAATTTTACCATTGCCTTTAAGAAATACATGAACCAAGAGCCATCGGAGTTTACAAACGCATAATACAGAATTGTAAAGGTGATTACACTTGAACTGCAACATACCGATTACCATGCTTTGCTGCAAAGTTTTGCTGCGCAGTTAAATTGCTCATTGGAGAATAATGTGTTGCAGATACCACCGCATTTTGGAAAAGGGTTTTATAAGGTGGTTGATTTGCCCAACGGATTACAGGCCCTGCTTTCCGATATTGAGTATAACACAGATGTTACTTATAAGCGCTTAAAAACAGAAGAATATTACTGCGTGCTGTACTTTAATGATTCTGCATTGAGTGAACCTTTACAGTTTGAACGCAACGGTAAAAAGCATGTTGATAAAAGCATCCGCCGTTCCGGTATATCGCTTGTAAACAGTACACACGATATGAGCTTTACTGTAAAAGCAAAAACTAAAGCCCGTACCATTAACTTGCTGTTGCCCGAACAATGGATCAACAGTCATCTTAACAGGTTTAATGAGTTGCATTTGCTCATGCGGTTTAACCAGCAGCAGAACAGTATCTCTTATCCCGAACCTTTTGATGCGCAAAACAGAATTTTGTTTGACGAGGTGTTTGAAACAGAAGAAGCAAACCCCATGCAGCAGATGATTGTGAAGAACAGGATTATGTTGCTGCTGGAAAATTTTCTGTCGAAAGTGCATCGTAAGATGGAAGAAAATCCGGATGCCGGTCAGCGGAAAGTGAAGCCTGCCGATTTGAGTAAGCTGATGGAGATTGAAGCCATCCTGGTGCGTGATTTCGGCCAGCCGCCACCAACCATTGTAACACTTGCCGGGCTGAGTAATATGAGTGTATCGAAATTGAAAAGTACATTCAAAAAAGTATACGGAACTGGTATTTACGAGTACTATCAAAAAAACCGGATGCTTAAGGCCAAGGCTATGCTGCTTACCGGTAAGTACAATGTAAAAGAAGTAGGTACGCAATTGGGTTATACCAACCTCAGTAATTTTTCGCTGGCGTTTAAAAAGGAATTTGGCTTGTTACCAAGCGAAGTATAAAAAATTTTTCTGCTGCGTTTCAAAATGGCTAACTTTAAACATCTTCTTTCTTATTGAAGCATACACCTGTTTATTTTAGTTCCGCTTTCCCTTAGCCACTCCACATTTTTATTATTGATCGTTAACAGCGATGCCATTATACTTCAACCCGTTTACCCGTTGGGTAAATTTTGTGTCGTTGCATCCTTTTGAAAACGTTTGGTATCCAAACCCAAAACAAAGAGGCTCTTTATTAAGAGCCTCAACTTTTATAGCGAAATCAATTTTTATAAAACAGCCTTCCGCAACTTTACCAGTTGTTCCAACAGGGGCTCCAGTTTATCTAACTGCAGCATGTTGGCACCATCACTTTTTGCAACGGCAGGGTTGGGATGCGTTTCAATAAACAAACCATCCACACCGGTTGCAATGGCTGCTTTTGCAATAGTGCCGATCAGTTGCGGATTACCTCCCGTAACACCGCTTGTTTGGTTGGGCTGTTGCAGCGAGTGTGTACAATCCATAATTACCGGTACATGCAATTCTTTCATCCAGGTAATGTTGCGGTAGTCAACTACAAGGTCCGTGTAGCCAAACGTATTACCACGTTCTGTAAGCATAACCTTGTTGTTGCCTGCTTTCTTAATTTTTTCTACTGCAAACTTCATCGATGGTCCACTGAGGAACTGTCCCTTTTTCACGTTTACAATTTTGCCTGTTTCAGCAGCAGCTTCCAGCAAATCTGTTTGGCGACAAAGGAATGCAGGTATCTGTAAAATATCTAAATAGGGAGCGGCCATTGCTGCTTCTTCATGCGCATGAATATCGGAGGTGGCAGGAAGATTGTATGTTTTCCGCACTTTATCAATTAAACTCAAACCGGTATCATCTCCTAAGCCTGTAAAAGAAGATGCACTTGTACGGTTGGCTTTCCTGTACGATGCTTTGAACACGTACGGTATGCCGAGGTTTTTGCAAATGGTTGAAACTTTATCGGCCACTTCCATTACTAATTCTTCACTCTCAACCACACAGGGGCCGGCAATTAAAAAGAAATTCTTTTCGTCGTACGACTGATTGGCAAACAGCTCTTTTACATATTGTTCCATGCGGCAAAGATAACAGTAAGTACGAAGTAAGAAGTACGAGGTACGAATTGGGTTTCTGATGGAGGATGTATGATGGCTGATTTAGAAGTTAGATGCACCCCGGCTTCTATCTTATCCTGTAAATCGGTTAATCTGCCCAAATCATGGTGCAGACTCTTGCGCAAACGAATGAATGTTTGCTCAGTTGTTTTTCCACCTATTTTTGCCGCACAAATTGCCGTTATGATTCGAGAAAAAATATTGGTGATCGGCGCTTCCGGTCAGATTGGAGTGGAGCTTACCCTTGCACTGCGTAAAATTTATGGTAACCAGAACGTGATAGCATCTGACTTGCGTGAACAGAATCCTTTGCTGGAAGGAACCGGTCCGTATGTTAGCCTCGATGTAATGAACAAAGAAATGCTGCATGTGCAGGTTATCCGCCAAAACATCACACAGATTTATCTGCTGGCGGCTATTCTTTCTGCTACGGGCGAAAAAAATCCCAACCTTGCCTGGAACCTCAACATGACGGGTTTGCTGAACGTTCTGGATATTGCACGGGAAGAGAAGATTTACAAAGTGTACTGGCCTTCTTCTATTGCTGTGTTCGGACCAACTAGTCCCAAACAAAATTGTCCGCAACAAACCATTATTGAACCAACAACGGTGTATGGCATCAGTAAATATGCAGGCGAGTTTTGGTGCAATTATTATCATCAGCGTTTTGGTGTAGATGTAAGAAGTTTGCGTTATCCGGGTTTGATCTCTTACAAATCAGCACCGGGCGGAGGTACTACCGATTATGCAGTAGAAATTTTTCACGAAGCGTTGGAAGAAAACAAGTACGAGTGTTTCCTGAAGGAAGATACTTATCTGCCGATGATGTACATGCCCGATGCTATCCGTGCTACCATTGAACTGATGGAAGCACCTGCATCTAAAATATCTATTCGCCATTCGTATAATATTTCATCGATGAGTTTTTCTCCGAAGGAAATTGCAGCCGAAGTGGCGAAACACCGTGCTGGGTTTGAAATGAGTTACAAGCCCGATTACCGTCAGCAAATTGCCGATAGCTGGCCGCAAAGCATTGATGATAGTGTGGCAAGAGCCGATTGGGGCTGGAAACACGAATACGATCTTGCTGCCATGACAAAAGACATGTTCGAAAACTTATAAACCAAACACAACTTTAACTTATGAACAAGCTCCTTACCGTTTTATCGGCATTATTATTTCTTGCAATTCAAACTGCTTCTGCATAATGCGATCCGAAAATTGTAAAACTGCAGAGTAGTAAGGCAAGAGGATTGAAAACTAATATGCAGGCAGAGGAGCTTGCAATGGAAACGGTTATTACGATCGATTCGGCAAAATTGGTTTTAACAGGATCGTTCAAAGGCGAAACAGAAACACTGGAAGGCGATATTGTTGAAATTGTATCCTGTGAGTGGAGTGAATATTTGAAAAACGGCAAAACAGAATACAGAATTGTTGTAGATAAAGATGGACAGTCAATGAAATCCATCATGATACTTGAAAGTGAAAATGGTAATACAACAATCACTTTTTTTGAAGAGGATAAAGATGATTCAAAACTGCAGTTTGTCATTCATGAGTACACTGTAACCGAAATAATAAAGCCCGCAACGAACAAGCCCGAACAAAAAACAAAAAAGCAAAAACGTAAATCATAGTTTGAAAGCAGCTGTATTTTTTCCGAAGTCCTTAGTTGGTTTTATTGTAACCGTATTCCTGTTTGTTGTAAATGTGCATGCACAAACAAAGCAACTCCGTACAGGTTGGTATCGTGCAGCCATTGCCAGGGAAGATGGTGCTGTTATTATTTTTAATGCGGAGTTGCAACAAAAAAATGGAAAACAGTTACTGTACATCCGCAATGCAACAGAACGTTTACTGGTAGATGATATAAAAGTAAAAGGCGATTCGGTGCATATCGAAATGCCATTCTTTGAATCGTATTTCCGTTTGCAGTTGCAACCGGATGGATCGTTAAAAGGCAAATGGTTTAAAGCAGGTAGTTTAAAGTTGCTGGAGTTTCCGGTAACATTTGTGTATGGACAAAAAGAACGGTTTACTGTTAGCGAAGCCACCACACAAAACGCCACCGGTCGTTGGCAGGTAAGTTTTACAAGACCCAATGGAACTGATCGTCCAGCCATTGCTGAGTTTAAACAAAATGGATCAGCATTAACCGGCACTTTCTTAACGCCCAGCGGCGATTATCGTTTTCTCGAAGGTGTGGTTAACGGTAACGAAATGCAATTGAGTTGTTTCGATGGAAGCCATGCGTATTACTTCACTGCAACCATCAACGGTAACGAAATCAGTAACGGAAAATTTTTCAGCAGTGCATCGCCTGTTGAACCATGGCGTGCAACAAAAAACAATACTGCTGCATTGCCCGATACTACTCCTGTAACACAATTAAAACCCGGCGAAAGCAAACTCAACTTTTCGTTTAAAGATGTAAACGGCAAAACTGTTTCCATCAACGATGCCCGTTTCAAAAACAAAGTAGTGGTCATCCAGATCATGGGCAGTTGGTGCCCCAACTGTATGGACGAAAGCAAATTCCTCAGCAGCTTCTATAAAGAATATAAAAGCAAGCGTGTTGAAGTGCTTGCACTGGCGTACGAATACAGCACTGACTTCAATCGCTCTAAAGCAAGCATTCAAAAATTTATCAAACGTTTCGGTATTCAATACCCTGTGCTTATTCCTCCTGTAACCGTAAGCGATGAGCAGCGAACCGAAAAAACATTACCACAGCTAACGCCTATTCGTTCGTTTCCTACAACCATCTTCCTTACAAAGTCCGGGAACGTTTCCGTAATTCACCAAGGCTTCTTTGGTCCGGGTACCGGTCACTTCTACGATGAATTTAAAGTTGAGTTTTACCGTACAATCCGCTCCCTGCTTGCAGATTAGGCGTGTTTTATTCAACAGAGCAGTTTATATTTGCTCTCCCTTTAACAAGGTAGACTTCTGCATTATTCATATTTAAAAGCAAACTGATGGCTGAAAAGATTAAAGTAGCCAATCCGGTGGTAGAACTGGATGGCGATGAGATGACACGTATCATCTGGAAATTCATTAAAGAGAAATTGATTCTTCCTTATCTCGAACTGGATATTAAATACTACGACCTTGGTGTTGAGTACAGAGATGAAACCAACGACCAGGTAACGATTGATGCAGCAAACGCCATTAAACAATATGGTGTTGGTATCAAGTGTGCAACCATTACTCCCGATGAACAACGTGTAAAAGAATTTAATCTGAAGCAGATGTGGAAGAGCCCGAACGGCACTATCCGCAACATCCTCGATGGTACCGTGTTTCGTGAGCCAATCGTAATCAACAACATTCCCCGTTTGGTTACTAACTGGACAGCGCCCATCATTGTTGGTCGTCATGCCTTCGGCGATCAATACCGTGCAACCGATACGGTGATCAAAGGAAAAGGAAAATTAACGATGACCTTTACACCTGAAGATGGTGGCGAACCACAGGTGTTTGAAGTATACAACTACAAAGGCGATGGTGTTGCAATGACGATGTATAACACCGATGAAAGTATCAAAGGGTTTGCACGCAGTTGTTTCAATATGGCCTTGAGCAAAAAATGGCCTTTGTACCTCTCTACAAAAAATACCATCCTTAAAAAATACGATGGCCGCTTCAAAGATATTTTTGAAGAGATCTATCAAAACGAATTCAAAGCACAGTTTGATGCTGCAGGTATTGTGTACGAACATCGTTTAATCGATGACATGGTGGCGAGTGCATTGAAGTGGAACGGTAATTTCGTTTGGGCTTGTAAGAACTACGATGGCGATGTACAGAGCGATACGGTTGCACAAGGTTTCGGTTCGCTTGGTTTAATGACTTCTGTATTAATTACACCTGATGGTAAAACAATGGAAGCAGAAGCAGCACATGGTACAGTAACACGTCACTACCGTGAGCATCAGAAAGGTAAACCAACATCTACCAATCCCATCGCATCTATTTTTGCATGGACACGTGGTTTGGCTTTCCGTGGTAAGTTAGATGGTAACCAGCCATTGATCGATTTCGCTAACGCACTGGAAGCTGTTTGTATTGAAACAGTAGAAAGCGGTAAGATGACGAAAGACTTAGCTGTTTGTATCCATGGCAACAAAGTAAATCATGGTGAGCATTATTTGTATACAGAAGAATTCCTGGATGCAATTGATAGTAACCTGAAAGCAAAGCTTGGATAATGAAATAAGTTAAGCTTACAATAAAAAATCCCCCGGCATTTGCCGGGGGATTTTTTGTTACAGTTTAGTTTTTTGCTAACAATCGCTGGTGTTGTATTTGCTGCATTTCAGCAAACCATCATCTATGCAAGCAAAACTCTACTCACTTTCTTTCATCGTTCTCCTTGTTGTTACATTTAGCTCCTGTAAAAAATGGTTGCCCGAAAACCGGATTGAAGGAAGCTGGCAGTTAACCGAAATTCAGAAACGCAGGCCGTTTGCCAATGAAAATGTACAATCGCAGTACAAAAGTGGCACCTTTACTTTCTTCGAAGACCGCACAGCTCGTTATGCCGATGCCAACGGAACCATGCAGGGCAGTTGGGAAATACGCAGTATTGATAACGGTTATAGAGACAACGATGGCAACTGGCATTCCGAAACAAAAAATGTGTTGTGGCTGAAGCTGTACGATTTTTCCAGTAACCGAGTGATCGATTGGTATTTCGATCGGTTTGATTTTCGAAATTCGGGCAGAAGCCTGTTTGCATTTATGAATGGCAGTGGTTACGATTACCGGTATTGTTTTAATAAACGGTAGGTTATTGTTGCCGTTAGTGATTCTGTAGCCTTTGTTGGTCAGGTGACCAACAAAGGCTACAGATATATAATCGGATGATTTGAAAACGACGCCCTTGTTGGTCGCCTGACCAACAAGGGATTTAAAAATCTGTCCATAACTCTTGCGATGGAAGTAGCTGTTTTATAGTTTAGAGGATGATTCGCTACGAACACCTTCCGCAGTTTATTACCATTACCAATTTAAATTGGCAGCCAGTTTTACAGAACGATTATCACAAACAAATAATTCTTGAAGCGATTGCAAGAAGAGTTGTGTTAGACCAGGTAACAATCTATGGATTTGTATTAATGCCGAACCATCTTCACTTAATCTGGCAATTACATGATGGTATCAATCGTGCAGAATTTCAACGGGATTTTTTAAAGTTTACAGCACGGAGTATTTTAAACTTCATGCGTATGCACGATGATCCGTTGCTGAAAATGTTAGAAGTAAAAGCGGCAGACAGGAAATTTCAGGTGTGGGAGCGTAATTCGTTAAGCATTGATTTGTTTACTGAGAAAGTATTTTCACAGAAACTGGATTATGTCCACAATAATCCTGTTCAGCCAAAATGGAATCTTGCAATATTGCCGGAAGAATATGAATGGAGCAGCGCTGCATTTTATGAAACGGGAATAAATAGGTTTCCGTTTCTAACGCACTACCGTTCTTGAGGTTCTTTGTTGGTCAGGCGACCAACAAAGGCGAGAAAGAATAATTCCTTGTTGACTAGTATCTTTCTACGCTTCTCCATTAACCATAAATTTGGAAAATGTTTTCGTCGTCAGGTTGATGGTTAGATTAAAAAAGCAGTTACCTCCGTCATTTACTTCTAATATTTCATTTCTCCAATCGGGGAACTCGTAACAAAAGCAATTCACCCAAACTTCTTTTTGTCCAGCAGAGTTGATGAAGGGTACATACTGTCTTTTGTATTTTGATAAGTCTATTACAAAGTATTCAATCTTTAAATTGTATTCGGGATGCTTTTTTGAAATTGTGTCAAAGCGAAGTTTTTGATCAGGATTGTATTTTTCTAAACACTGCTTAAGGATGATTTCAATTTCTTCGATCTCACTTTTTGTCAAACTGGTGGGCTTAATGTTTTTTGAAAGCCATGTATTAGCTTTATCAAACTGCAGGATTGTATAATTAGACGAGTCAATACTATGTGTATTTGCTGTAGTCGTTTTTGCCTGATTGTTTGTTGTTTGCTCACAAGCGAATAAGACGAAAAGCAAAAAAGCAGAAAGTGGAAATGATTTCAAAGTTATATTCATTTTGACTAAGATGCAAGAGTAAACCGTCTCCATAAAACTCGCCAAAAGATGTTTTCAAAAAAATACGTGTAGCAGCGCTGCATATTACGAGACAGGAATAAATTGGTTTTCGTTTCTAACGCATTACCATTCTTGAAGTTCATTGTTGGTCAGGCGACCAACAATGGCGAAGGTTAAAAAAATAGCTAACTGGTTTTGTTGGGCGAAAGCATTCATCTCACCACCTCAAACCGATCAAACTCCTGCAGCTCCACATCACTTGTAATTACAGCAGTAACCTTACTCTTGGGCGAGCCCATCCAGCACCATTCAATAAAATCGGTTAACTGATCGCTGGTGCCGGTGGCAACAATGGCTACATCACCTTCGTCGGTATTACGTACCGAACCGGTAAGCTGCAACTCTATGGCTTTATCCTGTGTGTACTTGCGAAACCATACACCCTGTACCTTGCCTCTAACGGTTATGGCTATCGTTTTCCGCATCAGGTAATATCGGCAACAGTTTTGTTTTCGAGGATCTTGAGGTTGGCATCCCGCACTTTAATCATCATGTCGTGCAGGCCGCAATGTTTCTCATCACAGTTTTTGCAGCGTTCGTAAAAATGCAGGCTTACGCAGGAGAGGGGAGCAATTGGTCCGTCGAGTAAACGGATAACACGGGCAAGCGTAATCTGCGAAGGTTTTGCTTTAAAATAATAACCACCACCTTTCCCTTTCTTGCTTTCAAGAATGCCGTCTTTACGCATTACCAGCAGAATGTTTTCTAAAAACTTCAGGGGTATTTTTTTCTTCTTGGCAATTTCGGCAATAAGGATCGGCTCATTGTTTTTTTGCTGGGCCATATAGCTCAGTGCCTGAAATGCGTATTGCGTTTTTTTTGAAAGCATCGTTTACAAAACGTTTAAAGTAAGTGGTAGCGGGTATTTGCTCCGCAAACAAAGGTGCTACATTTATCGCAAAAAAAGTATATGCACAAAATCATGTTTCTGCTGTGTTGCTGCAGCCTTGGGTTTGTTCAAAAGGCAGCTGCACAAAATAAGGTCCAATCGTTTATCGGGGGTAATATTATCATCGGTTACCCGCAAGACGATTTCAAGAACGGTTATAAAATAGGTACCGGTGTAGATGCCTCGCTGGGTTTTGGCAGTAAACATGTATATGCGATCGGTACGGTAGGCTATTTGTCGTACAAACCACAATCGGGCAACATCTATGGAAAAATTTCGGTTATACCTGTTAAAGCGGGTGTACGTATTTACCCGGGCAACTTTTTCTTTCTGTCAGGAAATGCCGGTGTTGGTTTTTTAAAAGATGAAGTAACCACTAATCGCAGCAGCCGGTTTATGTACGATGCCGGATTGGGCTTTCATTTTATTTTAGGCCAGGTAAGTTTACATTACGATGCATGGCAACGTAAAAACACAAGCGGGGCATCGGGCGCAATTCAATTAAAATTAGGGTTAGCATTGAAATAGCGACGATACTGGCGAGCTGCTGCGCTTGCTTGTTAAAAAAAAGAAAAGAGCCGCCGTTTTTTAAGTTATTGGTACAGTATTGGAAAAGGGTAGTATAAAATCTATCGTATGAACAGTAAGATCATCTTTTCCATGCTTGTAGCAACTATTGGATTTACAAGTGGGGTGTTTGCTCAAAAGGGCAAAGCTATTTTTGGTGGTAACGTTATCATTGGTATACCAACCGGCGATTTCAGAACCGATTATAAAGGTGTAACAGGTATTGAAGGACTTGCCGGATTCGGAGTAGCACAGAATGTGTACGTAACAGGCACACTGGGCTTTCAATCGTATGCTCCCGATCCGAATAGTTTTGATGGTGTGTATTATGGCAAAATCACTTCTATTCCATTAAAGGCAGGTTTGCGTATCTATCCAACCAATAATTTCTTTTTAACCGGTAATGCAGGTATTGCTTTGCTGAAGGATCAAACCATTGATGCAAGAGAAAGCAGGTTTGCTTACGATATCGGTGCCGGGTTCAGCTTCAATATTTTTCATGCAAGTGTGCATTACGATGGCTGGCAAACAAAAAATACCAGTGGCGGATCGAACAGTGTAGTGGCGAAATTGGGTATTGCTATCCGTTAGTGAATGAGTTTATGTTCGTAAGCATATTTAATTAAGCCAATAACCGAATTGGTTTTGGTTTTGCGGAAGATGTTTTTCCTGTGTGTTTCAACCGTACGCTCGCTCAGGAATAACTCTTCCGCAATTTTTTTATTGCTGTATTCCTTTTCAATGAGACCAATGATCTCAATTTCACGAACAGTAAGGTTTACTTCAGCATCTTCTTTTTTACGCTCACTTGCTTTCAGCATTTCCTGCAACACCTCTTCGCTAAAATAAATACCGCCTGCTGCAATTTTGTTGAGGGCTGCAATAAACTCTGTTTGCCCGATGTTCTTGAGCAGGTAACCGCTGATGTCGCTCTCATCGATCATCTGGTTTACCAAACTGCCTTCACCGTTCATCGACAGGGCAATAATTTTTATGGAAGGATAATGCTGCCGAACCTGTTTTGCAAGATCAAGTCCGTTCATTTCGGGCATCATTACATCCGTCAATAAAATATCAACCTGCAGATGCTGTAATGCCTGAACAATAGTAGACGGATGGGTAGATTCGAGTACGATTTCGTATTGATCGTATCCTTTCAGCAGCGATCGCAAACCGTCTATTACGATTTGATGATCATCTACGATGACAAGTTTGGTTTTTGTGGTCGACATACAAGTGGAGGTAAACCGAAGGTATTAATTTTTTAAGTAATAATCGGTAGTTAAACTACAGGTATATGTATAGCTACAAGGGTGCCTCGGCCCGGTGCAGAATCGAAGTCGATTGTACCATAGAGGTAATCGATTCTTGCCTGCATATTTTTTAAACCAATGCCTGCATCTTCGCCCAGGTCGTTGGGGCTAAAACCCTTGCCGTTGTCTTCAATGCTAACGCAGATGCCGTCTTTGTCTTTAATCAATGCAATATCGAGCTGCGAAGCATCTGCATGTTTTATTACATTGTTTACGCATTCCTGCAGCACACGGTACAATACAATTTCGGTATTCTCATCCAGCCGCTCATTCAACCCTTCTGTATGCAGCGATACTTTTAATTTCCGCTGATCGATTTTGTCGAGGAAGTCGGCTACAGCATTTGCAAGCCCCGACTTCAGTAAAATGTTCGGCATCATCTGGTGACTAACCGACCTTACTTCTTTACAGCTTTCGTCAACCAGGCTAATAATGCGTTCAAACGAAAGTTTCTGCTCGGTATTGCTGAACTGCAGATCGTTTTCAAATGCAGAAAGATTCATTTTGGCTGCACTCATCATTTGTCCAACACCATCGTGCAGGTCTTTGGCAATACGCTGCCGTTCGTTTTCTTCGGCTTTCATAACTGCTGCAGCCGCTTGTTGCTGTTGCTCCAGTAACGCTTGTTGCATGCGTGCTTCCTGTTTTAATTTATAACGGCGGTAGTACGAAAGTGCAAGCAACGAAAGGAGCAAAAGCGCTGCAACAATACCGGTAATCCAATAATTCTTTTGTGCAATGACATATTGCTGGCGTTGAATTTCTTTTTCTTTTTCCAGCGTTTCATATTTCGTTTCAAGCTCGGCAAATTGTTCCGAAAGGTTATCGGTAAACAATGAATCTTTGGTTGATGCATAATACTTGTACATCACAAGCGCTTCATCGTTATTGTTGAGGGCCTCATATGAAGTTGAAAGTGCCAGGTATGTTTGATTGACTTCGGGTAAACAGTTCACTGCAGTTCTGCCCAGTTTTAATGCAGCCTTCAGAACTGCAATGGATGAATCGTATTGTTTCTGCTGTTGCAATACCAAACCCAGGTTATTCATACAGCTAACCTGCCCTTTGGTGTCGCCTAAATCTTTACGCAGTTGCAGCGATTCGGAAATAGAGGCAAATGCCTGTTGATACTTTTGTTTCTTGAGGTACAGTGCGCCGATGTTGTTTAAAGCGTTCGCCAGGTATTCCTTATCCTGTATGCTGCGGCTGATGCCGATGGCTTTGTTGTAATAATCGGCAGCTTTCTCATCATCGCCTTTTATTTTGTAAATATTGGCAATGTTTACAAACGAACCTGCAAGGCCGTAATTGTCTTTCAGCTTCTCCTTTATTTCAATGGATTGCAATTGGTATTTAATCGCTTCATCGTAGCGACCGAGGTTCTGGTTAAGAATGCCAATGTTGTTGAGCGAGTAGGAGATGCCGATGTCGTCTTTATATTTTGTAAACAGCGATAAGGCAAGCAGCTGATTTTCCAATGCCTTATCAAATGCACCTTTCTTCTGGTACACAATGCCGATTTTGTTGTACACTTTGGCAATGCCTAATCCATCGTTCAGCTGTTCTCTTATTTTGCCCGATTGTTTGTAAAACGAAATAGCGCTATCGTATTTCTCCTGATCGTATAATAAAATTCCAAGGTCGTTATAAGCTTGTGCCAAACCTTTTGGATAATTGGTTTTCTTTGCCTGTTCAATTGCTTTAAAGCCATACGCAATGGCCTTCTCCCTGTTTACCAAACGATACTCCCAGGTAAGATCGTTGTAGATTTTTACCAGCTGGCTGTCTTTTTGTTCGCCGGCGAGTTTTTCCAAACTGTCAATAACCGGTTTGTTTTTTTGTGCTGCAATATGATTAGTGCAACAACAAACAATAAGCAAGGGTAATACAAATTTTATCATTCTCAATTATGCATTAGTATGGTTTGGGAGATGAATGGCAATTAATGTTCCTCTGCCGGGCGCTGAATCTATATCAATACTTCCTTTCAGGAACTGTATACGACTATGAATGTTGTTGAGACCAATACCCTCGGTTGTTTTTGCAGGATCGTAGGCAAACCCTTTACCATTATCTTCAATGGTAACGCTGATGCCATCTTTATCTTTTATCAACGATATATCGAGTGTTGAAGCCTGTGCATGCTTGATGGTGTTGTTGATACATTCCTGTATAACACGGAAGAGAATAGTTTCGGTATTGGAGTCGAGCCGTTCGGTAAACCCTTCGCTGTAAAAATGAAAAGTAAAATCGTTGGTGCTGATGCGGCTGGCGATTTCTTCGAGTGTTTGCGGTAAACCCTTGCTCAGCAAAGCTGCAGGCATCATACTGTGCGATACAGCTCTTACTTCTTTACAACTTTCATCTATCAGCTGAATAATATTGGCGAGTGATTTATTCTGATCAGGGTCGGGCAATTTAATATCGTTGTAAAAAGAAGATAAGTTCATGCGTGCAGCACTCATCATTTGCCCCACACCATCGTGCAGATCTTTGGCAATACGACTGCGTTCTTTTTCTTCGGCTTCCAGTACAAGACTTGTAGCCAGCTCCTGTTGTTTTAATACTTCTTCCTGCAGCTTTACCTGTTGTTTCCATTTGTACCTGTTGTAAAACAGGAAGGCAACTACAGCTGCAAGTGATACAAACAACAGAATAAGAAAAATCTGCTGGTTTCTTTTTTTGATGGTGAGCTGCTGTACTTCTATCTGTTGTTCTTTTTTATTGGTTTCGTACAGCGTGCTCAGTTCTTCAATCTGTCTTGTTTTCTGTGCAGAAAAAAGCGAATCTTTTAACTGTGTATGCCAGGTGTAGTAATCAAGAGCTTTCTTGTAATCGCCAGTAACATTAGCAATACGGCTCAGCTCAGCATAGTTGTTCGAGAGCAGTTCTTTGTACTGCATTTTTTCAGCCACCTTATTGCTTTCTTCTAAGTAATAAACGGCACGCTCGTACTTGCCCCAAGTGCCGTACATAACGCCAAGATCGGAGTAGCTTAATGCAATCGCAAAACTGTCTCTTAGTTTTTGACGAATGCCCAACGCTTGCAGGTTAAAATCTTCTGCCAAGGTAAATTTGCTTTGTAACACATACACGCCTGCTAAAAAGTTTAACGACCATGAGCGGCCGGCTTCGTCTTTTAACAGCGTAGCCATTTTTAATGCAGAGCGGTAATGTGCAATTGCTTTTTCATAATTACCCTGGTATTCATATACCACACCACTTTCGTTCAAAATCATTTGCATACCACTTGAATCTTTCAAAGATGTAAACAGCCGGTATGCCTGATCGTAAAAAGAAAGAGCCCGTTTTAAATCTCTTGTTTTGCGGTAGAGTTTTGCAATGTCGTTGATAACTGTTGCCAGTTGTTTTTGCAGATTACGACGTTCGTAAATGCCGGCAGAAGTAAAAAGATAATTGGCTGCTTTTTCGTACTCGCCTTTAAAGTAATGGGCTGTTCCCTGGTAGCGGGTGAGCTCGGCATAGGCAATTGAGTCGTTGAGTTTGCTTGCCAGTTGTAAACCCTGATCGGCTACTTTAATGGTTTCATTAAAACTGATGAGGCTGAGTTTGCCTGCCAGTAATACATAGCTTTTTAAGCGTGCTTCATCTGTTTTTGAACGTTGAATACCTGCACGCAAACTGTCAACCGTTGTATCCTGCGCTTGTACAACGGCAGCTGCAAAAAATAAAAAAAAGAAGATTGCGGTTTTAGGCGACAACATATGGTGCTTACAAGTTAAGCACTTCTTTCATTCCAAAAAATCCTGTTTTGTCTTTTAGAAATTCTGCTGCCAGCACAGCGCCTAACGCAAAGCCGGTGCGGTTATGAGCGGTGTGGATGATTTCAATATCATCAATAGCCGAACTGTATTTTACAAAGTGTGTTCCCGGAGCCGGATCAATACGTTCGCTGATGATGGACAGATCGCCGGGATGAGCCGACTCTTCGTTTACCCATTTTTCTTTACGGCCCAACTCTTCCAGCACCTGTTCGGCCAATGAAATAGCGGTGCCGCTGGGTGCATCTTTTTTAGCCGTATGATGAATTTCTTTCAGCGTTACTTCATAGTTCGTTTGAGGAGCCATTAACTGGGCTAAACGTTTATTTATTTCGAAGAAAATATTTACACCAACGCTGAAGTTGCTGGCAACAATTAAACCCGTTTGTTTTTCTGCAGCCAATGCTTTCATTTCATCCAGCTTATCTAGCCAGCCGGTGGAGCCACATACCACCGGAACTTTATTTTCCAAACAGAACTTTACATTGTTATACGCTGTATGCGGACTGGTAAACTCGATTGCTACATCGGCTTTACGAATATTTTCCGGCGTAAGATCGCCGAGGTTATCGGCATCAATAATCAATACGGCTTCGTGGCCACGTTCTTTTGCAATTTCATGAATGGCTTTACCCATTTTGCCGTACCCGATCAATGCAATGTTCATGTAAGTTGGTATATGATAGTAAAACAAAAATGCTGTTGTGCAAAGTAAATGATAAACAGGTTAACGGCTGTGAGGTTTTATTTGCCCAGCTTTAGTACAAGGCCCACATTTGCCTGCCTTGTTTGCGGCGAATAAGAAGGGTTGATGTGCAGCGAAAGATTATCGTTTACTTCAAATGCTTTCAGGTGGCCATCAACAGTGGCATCCACCACATTCAAACCCCATAAGATTATAAATGCCAGTACGGAATAATCTACATACTGCCTCACAGCAATACGGTATTGGCGTACAGCTTCCGGATCTACCGGCTGAAATCTGGGTTTAATGAGATTGTTGTTGGAAGGATCTCCATCCATCATGTTGCGGTAAGCATCTCTGGCATCGGTATACTCTTTCCGGTTGTAAATAAAGAAACCGGCTGCGGTACCTAATGCGCCGTAAACGATCGGGATCTTCCAGTATTTTTTATTGTATGCCTGTCCCCAACCCGGAATAATGGCCGAGCGGATGGTTGCTTTGCGTGGCGAATGTTCGGGTTTAGGTTTTACCGAATCTTTTTTTGTAAAAGCAGTATCTGCAGCTGCGGGTTTAACTGCAACAACACTATCCTGCGCATGCGAACTAACAGCTACGCCAATAAAAAGGAATAGAAAGAATATTATCTGCCTCATGATTTATTCAACATCGGTACCAAGCACTTTCAAAATCTGGTTAAACTGTTCCAGCGAATAGTATTCAATAAAAATACTTCCGTTGCCTTGTTTGCTGTGGCTGAGCTTAACCTTGGTGCCGAATTGCGATGCTAAATTATCCTGAATACGCTGAAAAGCGGGCGGCAGTGTGTTTTTTGCAGCTTTATTAACAGGTGCCGATTTATATAATTGACGCACCAGTGCTTCGGTTTGGCGTACCGATAATTCTTTCTGTTTGATTTGCTGATAAACATACAGCTGTTTATCAACCGTATCAACATTAATGAGTGCACGTGCATGGCCCATGCTGAGTGTACCGGTACGCACAGCCAGCTGAATATCGGGTGGCAATTTCAATAAACGGATGTAGTTGGTAACCGTTGTACGGTCTTTTCCCATACGTTCGGCCACCTGCTCCTGGGTGTAATCCAATTCTTCCATTAACCGCTTGTAGCTGAGGGCAATTTCTACAGCATTCAGGTTTTCACGCTGTAAGTTTTCGAGCAGGGCCAGTTCCAACAGTTCCTGGTCGTTGGCCTGGCGGATGTAAGCAGGAACGTCTACTAACCCTGCCAGTTTCGATGCACGCCAGCGACGTTCACCGGAAATAAGTCGGTATTTACCCGAAGGAAGTTTGGATACGGTAACCGGCTGAATGATGTCGTGCATTTTAATACTGTCGCTCAACTCTTTCAAGGCCTGCTCGTCAAAATCACGACGGGGTTGTTTGGGGTTGATCTCAATATCAGCCACAGGAATCCGCAGAATACCGGTAACGGCTTCCGTTATCGTTGGTTTCAGCTGACCGGCTGTGGTTTTAAGGTCATCGTCAATACTTTTCAGCAGGGAACGGATTCCCTTTCCTAACGCATCTTTTTTTCCGGGTGTAGACATAATTATTCTGAATTACAGTTTGCGAAGTACCTGAAAAAAATCGAAATGGCAAGACAGTAGAGAAGGAGTTTGAAGTTTATGGTTTATCGTTCGATGTTATGGCACGGTTAGCGGCTTTATCTTCTGTCAGTAGGTTAACAAAATTTATTTGGATAGCCTATTCTTGACAGATCAATCACCCCCACATCCGCCGCCACAGCCGCTGCTGCAGCTGCTGCCGTCACTACCACCATCCGATGAATCGGAACTGTCGCCGTAATCACCTCCGGCACCTGCACCTCCAAAATCGCCTCCTTCAAAATCGGAAAAGTTGTTATCGTCGAAATGAGAAGCAAGCGGAGTATGATCGTATGACCAACCGGAACTATCGCTGGTGCCATCTGTGTATACCTGTTTTGCACGCTTCAGTTGGGTCTCATTAAATTTTGGCAGGTTCCATATTTCAACCGGGGCATCTTTGCCAAACTCAGAACGGTAAAGGAGCAGCGTTTTTACATATTGTTCTGCAAATAATTCTGTTTGTTCGTCAATTGGTATTAGCTCAGGATGATGATCGAATTTGTACTGTATGACGGTTTCACAAAAATCCCTGTAAGGTTTTGTAAACAGTAAATGTTCGTGCCAAACAACATCAATTACTTTGGATGGTGTAACCTGGAAGTTGCTGATAATACCGAGGTAAACAAACTTTTTGTATTCATGTATGGCGAAAAGGGCAAACCTCGAACTCCATTGGTGCTTACGACTTATTTTATCGGCAAATGCTTTTGTAGATGCATTTTCACCGCCAAATAATTCTGTTAATCTGTTCCATGCATTTGGAGGAACAAGGTCGTTGAACTGATACGTTTCAAGATTTTGCCATAATTCGAGTTTTGTTAGTTGTGGCATCTTTTAGAAGTAATTCTTGAGTGATTATTTTACAAGGCTATACCCCAGCCAGGTAGCCGTTAATCCAAGCAGGATGCTTGCGCCAACATACAAGGCAAACATGCCAATGCGTTGCTGCTGCAACATTGCCAGACTTTCCAGCGAAAAAGCAGAGAAGGTCGTAAAACCGCCACAGATACCTGCAGCTAAAAACAAGCGCCAGTTGTTGGCAAACTGTTCGCTGCGCAGGGCATAGGCAAACACGGCACCGATAATAAAACTGCCGATGATGTTTACCAGAAAGGTGGCAATTGGAAAGGATACATATTTAAACCAAACCGAAAACGCATACCGCAACATAGTGCCTGCAGCACCGCCAAGACCAACGAGGAGAATATTTTTGAGCATTGCGTTGAGTAGTTAGTTGTTTGCCGATAGTTATTAGTGTGGTACTAACGACTATAAACTGCCGGCTATCGGCTTTCTTTAAAGGTTTCCCGTAAATGTATAATTGAAATCAACCTGCCAGATACCATCTCGTTTAATCACCTTCAGCGGCATGGGTTTGTTTTTGTACGTGTTGGAGTAGTTAACAATCACAACAGAGTCGCTTACGTTGTCAACCGAATGCACGACAATGGTTGCATTCTTATAACCCTCTTTATCCTTTTTACTCATTTCATCTTTGTACTTCTTTTCAATAATATCGAGTTCGTACAGATTTAAACTGTCTTTAATCATCAGTTCTCTTGCCCAGGCATAATCGCCTTTTAAAGAGCTTTCAATAAACGCACGGGCGGTATCCAACGCATCTGCAGGACGTTCACGTTTTTGTTTACAGGCATATAAGCCAACGGCGATAAAGAGGATAACTGACAGCTTTTTCATCATGCCCAAATGTACAAAAGGGATTTTATAGAAATACGGATAACGCAGAGTGAAGCAGATTTTAACAGGTAAGAAAATCCATTGTATCCGCGGCATCCGTGTTATCTGCGATTTTATAAAAAAAACCCGCCTCATTGCTGAAACGGGATTGCGGTTGTTTATGCTGCGGTGTAAGTACAGTTATCGGCGATGGTACATATTGGGCTGCTCTGGCTGCTCTTTGTGATCTTTGTCGTACGCACGGATAATGGCTTTCACCAAACGGTGACGTACCACATCTTCTTCATCCAGTTCAATATGACTGATACCATCGATGTTCTTTAAGATGCGGATCCCTTTTTCCAAACCGCTGCGTTGGTTCTTCGGCAAATCTACCTGCGACAGATCGCCGGTGATGATAGCCTTTGCATTGGCGCCAATACGGGTGAGGAACATTTTCAACTGCAGATCGGTAGTGTTCTGCGCTTCATCCAAAATGATGAACGCATTATCCAACGTACGGCCACGCATATAAGCCAGCGGTGCAATTTCAATTACACGTGTGCTCATGTAGTAGCCGAGTTTATCTGCAGGAATCATATCATCCAATGCATCGTATAAAGGACGCAGATACGGATCGATTTTTTCCTTGAGATCGCCGGGTAAGAAACCAAGGCTTTCGCCAGCTTCTACTGCAGGGCGTGTAAGAATAATTTTCTTGACCAGTTTGTTTTTTAATGCACGAACAGCCAATGCAACAGCGGTATACGTTTTACCCGTACCGGCAGGGCCAATGGCAAACACAATGTCGTTTTTGTCTGCAGCTGCCACCATCTTCTTTTGGTTTTGTGTGCGTGCACGAACGGTGCGTCCGTTAGGGCCAAATACCAATACTTCGCTGGGGTTGCGTTCTACAAATGCATCAACGGTTTCCTGGTCGTCGCCGCCGAGGATCTGTTCAAAATAATTTTCGCTGAGTTGTCCGTTTCTTTCGAGGTAAGCAATCAGCAGATCAATCTTTTCCTTTGCCTGGTCAACCTGTTCGGGGCTGCCACTTAATTTGATCTGTGTGCCACGTGATAAAATTTTTAAGAGTGGAAATTTTTTCTTGAGGATGTCGAGCTTGCCATTGTTAACGCCAAAAAATTCAATCGGGTTAACGGTTTCGAGGTTGATGATCGTTTCTGTCAAAGCTTTTCAGTTTAGCGGCTGGTACCGGAATTGCTGTGCTGCGTTGCGCCTTCGCAGTAAGATTTCTGCACCTGACCTTGTTCACAAATAGTATCATTCTGGGTGTGATACTTCTAACCCTTCCATCTGTTTCAATATTACTTTATAGAAACCGATTTTCATAAAGTTACTTATTCACAGCTTGTGGAAACGTTAAGAGTTGGTAAAGAAAAAAAGCCGTATACATGAAAAGTAGTTACTGCTGTTGTGCTTTGCTTAATTTTACCCGATGCCTGTTTATTTTGCTTCGTTAAACTCGGGAAGTAATGCCAATTGCTATTACGTAAGTAATGGTGTTACAGCAGTGCTGGTTGATGCCGGTTTATCGTGTCGTGAGACGGAGAAACGCATGCAACGTTTGGGGCTTGACATGAAACAGGTGAAAGCCATTTTTATTTCGCATGAACACAGCGATCATATTACTGGTGTAGAAATGTTGAGTAAGAAACATCAGCTGCCTGTTTATGTGTCGGAGAAAACATGGAACAATACCAATCTTTCTGTTGACGTGCAGCTGCTGAAACATTTTCGAAAAGATGAACAGGTGCTGCTTGATGGATTGCAGGTAAAATGTTTTTCCAAATCGCATGATGCGGCCGATCCTTACAGTTTTATGATCAGCAGCAACGGCATTAATGTATCGGTGATCACCGATATAGGTTATGCCTGCAAACAGGTTCTCACACATTTTCAGAAAAGCCATGCTGTTTTTTTAGAAAGTAATTATTGCGAAACCATGCTGGCCAACGGCGATTATCCGTATCATCTCAAACGCCGCATCAGTGGCGATGAAGGGCATCTTTCCAATGAACAGGCCTTGGATGTTTTCTTCAACTATCGTACACCCCAACTCAGTCATCTTATTTTATCGCATCTGTCAAAAAATAATAATAAGCCTGAAGTGGTGGATGCATTGTTTCAGCCGCATGCCGGCACAACAAAAGTGATTGTTGCTTCACGCTACGAAGAGTCGGAATTGTTTTGCATTGATGGAGCACCTTTGTCTGTTCCAACAGCAACACGCAAAAAACAAAAGCCGGTTAAAGATCAGCGCCAGCTTTCGTTGTTTTAAGTATAATTTTCTCTTCGCTGCTTTTGCAGTTCTGCAAAAAATAATATCTTATCGGCAAAACCAATTGTATGTATCAAACTGTATGGCCCGGTAATCAGCAATGGCCTTTGTGGCAACGCCTGCTTTTTCGTTTTTTATTCGTGTATTTTATTTTAATGATTGAGCCGTGGAATTTGTTCAGCAGTATTCCGGGTGTTGGCTATGTGCTTAATTTTTATACACAGTTTGTCGATTGGTTAGTGAACTCGGCCAATACACATCTGTTTAAAACGTACAAGCAGTTAGTACAACCAAATGGCAGTGGCGATACATCGTGGGCCTATACGCAACTAAAACTGTATCTGTTACTGGCATTGTTCATCTGTCTTTTATGGACAGCTATCGATAGAAAGCGTGAACATTATAACCGATTGGCTTATTGGCTACGGATTGTACTCCGTTATTTTTTAATCTTCAATTGCCTGGGTTATGGATTTGCAAAAGTGTTCCTGCAACAGATGCCGTTTCCTTCGTTAAGTCAGCTGGCTACACCATTGGGCGATTTTTTACCGATGCGGTTAAGCTGGATGTTTATGGGCTATTCTGATACGTACCAGTTTTTCTCCGGTTTAATGGAAGTGGTTGCAGGTTTGTTTTTGTTTTTTCGACGTACCTCAACATTCGGCACATTGCTGGCTGCCGGCATTTTTGCCAATGTGTTTATGATGAATATCAGTTATGATATTCCGGTAAAATTGTATTCACTGCATTTGCTGCTTGCTGCCGTATTGTTGCTGCTGTTCGATTACAAACGGATTCTGCATTTCTTTTTCAGTAACCGGAATGCCGACAGCAGTTATTTGTATGATGTGCGGTTCCCCAAAAAGTGGATGCGCATCGGTCGTATCGTTTTAAAGTTATTTGTACTTGCAACGGGGCTTGTAATGCCATTGGTACAAGGGTTATTTCCGGGCGAACCACCTGCAGCTTCATCGCCCATCCCGGCTGGTTTGTATGATGTGCCGTTGTTTATTGTCAACAACGATACTGTTCCGCTTACTGTAAGCGATACAATCCGTTGGCGGGATGTGGTGTTTGAAAAAAATGGAAGAGGAAGTGTAAATACAACGGATACAATTTTCCGTCAAATGTACAGGCGTGGCTATTTTAGTACAAAAGCTGACAGTGCAAAACAGACACTGGCTTTTAGTAAAAACAACTGGGCGTTTCAAACTTTCGATTTGTTTACCTTGCACTACGAAATACCCGACAGTAACAAGATTATACTAAAAGGGAAAATCAGGAACGATTCGGTATTTGCCGTATTAACAAAAAGCAAACGGCATTTTCAGTTGGCCGAGCGTCAGTTTCATTGGCTAAGCGAATACAACAGGTAAAAAAGTAATAATTGTACATCAACGTTCATACACATCATACGCAACCGGTTGAAGGAATCATCAGTATCGGCAACTTGTATAAAAATTTTGATACCATTGAAGCAGATAGCTTCTATTCGGTTGGATTGCATCCCTGGTTTATTACAGCAGAAACCTGGCAGCAACAATTTGAAACAGTAAAAGAAAAATGTCTGCTACAGAATGTAGTGGTGGTTGGTGAAGCAGGTTTGGATAAAGTATGCACAACAGATTTTACATTACAGCAAACAGTGTTCGCTGCGCACATACAACTGGCGAATGAATTACAAAAGCCATTGATTGTGCATTGTGTGCGTGCACATGCTGAAGCAATGCAGTTGCTGAAACAACAAAAAGTAAAAGTGCCGGTTTTGTTTCATGGCTTTACAAAAAGCAAAGAGCTGGCTTTGCAGTTAATAGCGCAGGGGTATTATTTATCGTTTGGACATGGGTTGGTGAAAGAAAATCTGCGCATGGTGTTAGCCGCTTTGCCAATTGATCAGGTGCTGCTGGAAACCGATAACAGTACTGCTAACATCGAAGAAATTTATTCACTTGCAGCTGCCGCTTTTCAAATTGATAAAGATTCGCTTAGTTTGCAGCTTTCGAAAAATGCAGCTAAAGTTTTTGGCGCAGTAATATTTTAAAAGATGAATGATATTTCCTGGCTTTCACGCACCAGTTTATTAATCGGCGAAGAAACCGTTCGTGCACTCACTAAAAAACATGTGATGATTGTAGGTATGGGCGGTGTGGGTTCATTTGCAGCCGAATTCATTGCCCGCAGCGGAGTTGGTAAAATGACCATCATTGATGGCGATGTGGTAGATCCGACTAATCGTAACAGGCAGTTACCGGCGCTGGCAACCAATCATGGTGTATCGAAAGCCTTGATCATGGCCGAACGTTTACAGGCCATTAATCCGGAACTGGAGTTGAATGTGGTGAAGGAGTTTGTCAATCCCGAAATGGTGCTGCAGCAACTCTCATTCAAACCCGATTATATCATTGATGCGATTGATAGTATTACACCGAAGATCACCTTCATTCGTTTATCGTACGAAAGTGGTTTGTCGCTGGTAAGCAGTATGGGGGCCGGCGCAAAACTCGACCCCACACAATTGCGGGTGGTAGATATTTCGAAAACCTATAACTGTCCCTTTGCACAACAGATACGGAAGAATTTAAAAAATCATGGTATCCGTCGTGGTGTAAAAGTGGTGTTCTCTCCCGAAGAACCGATCAAGGAAAGTTTGATGCTGACAGATGGAAAAAATTATAAGAAATCGGCTTACGGAACGATTTCTTATCTGCCGGCGGTGTTTGGTGCAACAACTGCATCAGTAGTTATTCGAGATTTAATCAAACAGGTAAAAGCTGAACAGCAGTAACCAACATGCAACGGAAAAAAATAGATGTAGATGTGGTGAAAGATGTGCTGGACCTGTTGCTTGCAGCAAGACCTGATTCAACTTTTGTGCAAAGCCTCGCTTTTCAATATGCCGAACGTGGCGGACTCAGTAAAAAGCAATTGGAAGGATTACGGTTGAAAGCATTAAAAGTGCCGGAAATTCCTGCGCATAAACTGGCCACACTTGAAGCGATAATTTTACGTAAGCCCACCAAAGAACGCAGTGCTGCAAGTGCGGCAACACCCATGTTTACAAAAGATGAGGCAACCGGTGCAATCATTGATGCTATACTTGCAAAGTATCCGCAGCATAAACAGGTGTTGTTCTTAAAAGCGAAATACGACAACAACGAAATTTTATCAACTGCTGAAATAACTGATTTGAAACGTTTGGAAAAGTTGTTGAATAAATAAGTATTTGCCACAAAGACTCAAAGGCACGAACGTGCACGAAGAAAAACTTCCCAGCAAATGATTACTACGGATTGACCTGACAGGTTGCGTTAAATAGAGTTGTGTGCTAATTGTTTTGATGCGGATAAAGTGAGCTTAACCTGTCAGGTCTAACTCCAACTTTGCGAATTCCTCTTTTTCTTCTTTCTCTGTACCTAAGCTATTTCTTCAACACAAAAACCGAACAGTCTGTATGCGGTTCAACAGCTGTGATCGTTTCCGAATAATGTTCAATGACAAACGGCTGCAGTTGTTCAATAAACGGTTTCGCCATTAGTCGTTGCGGAGTAGAAAGAATAATAGTTGCGCCTTTCTCTAAAAACGAAACAAGCACTTTGTACAAAGTTGCAAATACCTGTGGCTCGTAATTGATATCGCTGAGTAAGAGTACATCGGCAGTAAGATCGGCAGGCAATTGATTCCAATCAAGTACAGTTGCAGTGCAGTTGCTGAATTTGTTTTGTGCGATTGATTGTTGCATCAACTCCACTGCATCGGGCGATACATCACTGCAGGTAACAGCGGTTGATGTTTGTGCAGCAAGAAAAGAAGGAAGGCCGAGCCCGGCTGCTAATTCAAGAACAGTTTTTTTGTTGATGAATTCGTTTCTGTCTGCAAGAAAATTGCAGAGTGCATACGCTGCTGCCCACACCTGCGCCCAGTAAGGAGCAGGAGCCTGTTTATTTGTTTTCAGCTGTTGTTGATACCATTGCTGCAATGCTTCTTTATCGGGTATCAATGCATTGAATTGGTATTCCCCGAATTGAAAATTTTTTATTTGCGTTTGCAGCTGCATAGCTGCAAAGAAACAGCGCATTAACGTTTATTCCCAAATCACTTTTCCTTTTTCTTCAAACCACTTGGGATAAAACTGCTGATGAATTTTTTCTACCTGGTTGCGTTTTACTTTCAACGTTGGTGTAAGCAAACCGTTTTCAATGGTCCAGTTTTCTTTCATTACAACTGCTTTTGCCATGCGTTCATAATTTTCCAAATCCGGATTTACTGCGGCAAGTGAAGCTGCCAAACTTTCTTCAACTTCCTGTTTTGTTTTTGCTTTGCCGATTTCTGAAAGTGTAATCAATGCAATCGGCTGCGGAATAGACATGCCCACTACACAACACTGTTCAATATCGGGGTTGGCAAGCAGTTTCATTTCAATGGGGGCAGGCGAAATGAATTTGCCTTTATCGGTTTTAAACTGATCTTTTAAACGGCCTGTCACAAACAAATAACCATCATGATCGTATTCGCATATATCGCCGGTACGTAAATAACCTTCTTCATCAAACAACTCAGCCGTCATTTCGGGTTCTTTGTAATAGCCCAATGTGTTGCTCGGACTTTTAACCCGCAGCTCACCTTCTTCTGTAATTTTTACCAGCAAACCTGCAAACGGTTTTCCAACCGAACCATGTCTGTAATCGTAATAACGTTCAAAGTGTGCATACACACAATCCTCTGTCATGCCCAACGCTTGAGTAATGTTTATATCAAGTTTTGCAAACCATTTCAAAACATCAACCGAAATCGGTGCAGAGGCACTGTAAATATGTCTTGCTCTTGATAAACCCAGCTTTTTCTTAATGCTTTTGCGGATAACCGAATTGATAACCGGGATCGACAGCAGCAGATTTAATTTCTTTTGCGAAATTTTTGTGAGAATACCTTCCCTGAATTTATTCCACAAACGAGGCACTGCAAAAAATACTTCGGGTTGTATTTCCTGTACATTACTGGCAAAACTTTCAACCGATTCTGCAAAAGAAACAACACAGGCATTGTAAATGCTGTTCATTTCAACACCCATGCGTTCGGCAATATGGCTGAGTGGTAAATACGAAAATAAGGCAGCATGTTTTCGTAAATGAATTTCTTTTGTTGCTGCACCTAATACACGATCGAAATTACCTGCGGTATGCATCACGCCTTTTGGTTTACCTGTTGTTCCTGAAGTGTAGATGATCGTGAGCAATTCTTCCTGCGTCCATTCATGCGCATGCTGCAATGGTTCGTGTTGTGTAATCAGTTCGTTCCAGTTGTAACGTTCGTTGCGGCCATATAAATCAAAACCTATGCGTATCAAGTGTGGAGGAATACCCGCTTCCTGTGTACTGAAATCGTCGAGCTTGCCAATGAAAATGGCTTTTGCTTCGCTGTGTTCCAGTATGGGTTGAATAGCATGTGCAGTTAACGTGGGATAAACAGGAATGGAAATACAGCCTGCCATCATAATAGCAATATCTGCCATCATCCACTGTGCACAGTTTTTTGAAAGAATAGCTATATGCGAGCCTTTGGGTAACTGTAACGAATGCAAAGCTGCGGCAATACGTCGGCATTCGTCATCGGCCTGTTTCCATGTCCAGGTGATCCATTGGCCATTTATTGGCTGACGTAAATAAATTTCGTTGGGATATTGATCTACGTTTTCAAGAAATTTCTGCAGTGGGGTGGATGCGGGCATAACAATACGTTTTGGTATTGTAAGCTACTGAAAATTATCTGCAGCCACAAAACGGATGTGCTTTATTGTTTAATGAAGCGAAGCTGTTTTTGTTCTTCTTTACTGTTGATGGCTTTAATAAAATATTGCCCGGCAGGTAAACCCTGTAAATTCAATTGAACTTGGTTTGTGCCCGGCAGTAATTCCTGTTGCTGAACAAGGAATTGACGGCCGTTGATATCGGTAACGGTAATGGCAAGACGGTCTTTTGTTGCTGATGAAATGCTGAGGGTCGCTGTTGTGGTTACCAACGATGGCAGCAAAGCATTTAGTTCGAACCCGCTTGCTTTATTTAACACAACCACTGTAAAGGAATGTACAGATGTATTGGCAGGTGTAATTAAACGGATGCGGTAATAGTTGTTGCCGCTTCTGCGAACAGCATCTGTATAATCAAACGGCTCACTGCAGCGAGCCTGATTTGCAGTAATGGTAGTAAGTATGTTGAAGTTTTTATTATCATTTGAGTGCTGAACTTCAAACGTTGCTTCATCGGTAATGCAGGGCGCCAGCCAACGCAGGTTATTTTGTTGACCGGTATTGCTGGCCTGGAAAAATTTCAGTTCAATGGGGAATACGAGGTAGGGGTCGGTTGCTTGTGTAAACGCAACAACATTGATCAGTAATAGCGTACATGCTGCAATTATCTTTTTCATACCTGCTTATTTACGGTATAAAGGTAGGGCAGGATTGGAGTGAATCAAAGAGGGAGAAGATATACTTGTTATTCTTTATTATTAAGCGCTATCAGTGGTTTTGATATGCGGCTACTTGCTTTTAGCAGGAGTGATGATTTACAAAAGTTGAATAATTAGTCATCTGCCGGGTTATCCCCTCCTGGGAGGGGTGGGGGTGGGTTTTCAAGTTTCTCCAAAAGAGCTCGTTTTCTTTTTACAAATTCGTTCACACCGTTTTTTTCTTCAAAGTCCATTATCCAGTTCTCAATAGTTCGTAATGTGTTCTTCATATCCCGCACTACATCTAGAGCATTTATTCTTAAAAAAGAAATTCCATAAGCTTCAATTTCTTCCTGACGTATTGGATCTTTTATTGTTACATGTTCGTCTTCATGTGTTACTCCGTCCACTTCTATTGCGAGCATCAAATCTTTACAATAAAAATCAACGATATAATTCAGCATGGGCTTTTGTCTGTCGAAATCATAACCCATCATATTTCGGTTGCGTAATTCAATCCACAGCTTTACTTCAGAATACGTCATGTTTTTTCGAAGGCATTTTGCGTTCGTTAAAGCTTGTTGCGTGTATGGAATGATTGTGCGTTTCATGATAACCCACCCCTTACGGTTAGGTTTCTGTGTAACATATTGCGGCCCCTCCCAGGAGGGGATAGACAGTTTGAATGTTGTATAAAGATGGAAACTAAAATTTAGATTTTCAAGCGGCTGATCAGTTAAACCCACCCCTTACGGTTAAGTTTCTGTGTAACAACTTGCGACCCCTCCCGAGAGGGGATAAATATTCTGCCGGTAAAAACTATCAACTACAAACTAATAACTATCGGATTACAATCACCACCTCGCCACAATCTTAAAATTCACGAGCCTCGGTGTTAAACGGTTGGGGATTGAAAAAACGGTATTGCTGAAATCTTTAATCAGCAAATAAGAAATGGTATTAGGTCGATCAATCACATTAAATATTTCCAGGCTTGCCCAGATAGTATTAAACTCACGGAACGGATTGCGGCTGCGGCGTTTACTTTTCTCTCCATCTAACAACAACGCACTGAAACCAAAATCAACACGGATGTACGGATCAATCGTTAATGCATTGCGGTACTTTACACTGTTGGGTATGTTGTACGGCAGGTTCGTACCATACAATCCACTCATGGTGAACTTGAAATTCTTATTGGTAGAAAGATAATCCTGGTAAAACAAACCAACGGAGAGCAAACGGTCTGTTGGTCTTCTGATCCAACCGCCTTGTACTAATGTACTGTCGATAGGACGATTCAACGAATCAAGTTTGTAATTATACCATTGATCGTTGTCTAAGTTTTCACGTGTGCGCATCAAACCAATACTCAGCCAGCTTTCTGCATCCTTCACCAACTCGCCAAACAAACGGGCTTCAATACCTGTTGCATAAGCTTTGGCACTGTTACTGCCGAAATAACGGATGCGTACATTGTCAACATCGTAGGGCACAATATCGGTCATGCGCTTGTAATAAGCTTCAGCTTGTAATTTAAACGGACGGTTACCCCAGCCTTTGAAATTATAATCAATACCTGCAACAACCTGCAAGCTTTTTTGCGCTTTCACCGATTCGTTCACCGTGCCATCGTAACGGCGTAACTCTCTATAGAATGGAGGCTGATGATAGGCACCTGCTGCTGCACGAAATACAATATCTTTTCCATGCAGGGGCTGCATCGCAAATTGTACTCTTGGTTGCACCAATACTTCATTGTTAAGTGTGTTGTAATTGTAACGCACACCAACCTGCAGCGTCATGTTCAGTGAGTCGTTGAGAATATAATTGTCCTGCACATAACCACTGGTGCGGACGAAACTAAGATCAGCTTTTGATTTGATGACTTTACTCAACTGCAGTTGATTGGGATCGAACGGTAACGTATAACCGGCACTGTCTGTCAGCTCCCATTCGTTGAGTTGATCGCTGATAGTTTGACGTTCGAGACTGTGACCCCACTGGAAAAAATGTTTGCCTTTGGATAAGCTGCCTTTGTGTGTAGCATTTTGCGTAGCAATGTTTAATCGGTTGCGTGCGAAGTTCTGGAACACACCTGCACCCAATGGGTTTACAATTAAACCGAATGTTGCACGGCTTCTGTCGAAATCTCGCTCACCGAATAAGTAGGCGCCTTGTATATCGAACGACTCTTCTTCGTTATTACTGAAATGACTGAGCATCCATTTCAGTTTTAAATTTTTGTTTGGCTGATAAGTTGTAGCAATACCGGCCATGGCTGTACTGTAACGGTCACGCTCAGCACCGGCAAAATAAATATCCAAACCAAGGTTGGCGGTGAAGAAAGGAGAGAACACAGATGCGGTTTGGCTGCTGAACTCCGGCGATAGTTTAAACTGTGTGCGGGAGTAATTCATCATGGCTTCGAACAGCCATTTTGTGTTGGGCTGATAAGTGATATAACCCTGCACATCGTTACTCGAAGGCACATAGTTGCCTTTTGTTTGCTGACTGCTCAGCAGGTTTTGGTTGCTGCGGTTTCTTCCGCCGATGATGAAACTTACTTTTTCATCTTTGCTGCCACCTTCAAAATGTAAACCCTGTTCCAGTAAGGAAACATATGCCGAGCCGCCGAATTTCTTAGGCTGTTTGTATTGAATGTCGAGCACACTACTCATCTTATCGCCAAAGCGTGCCTGGAAACCACCATTGTAAAAATTTAAGTTGCGCACCATTTCGGCATTAATGAAACTCAAACCTTCCTGCTGACCCTGGCGTACGAGATAAGGACGATACACTTCAAAATCGTTTACATAAATGAGGTTCTCATCGTAGTTGCCGCCACGTACAGAATATTGTGAAGAGAGTTCGTTGTTGGAGTTGGTGAAGATCTTGATCAATCCTTCCACACCACCGGTTGCTGTTGGCAGCAGTAATGCATTTTTTGGGTTGATGCGCATAGCCGATGCCTGTGTACGGATGCGGTCGTCTTTTACAATCACTTCCTGCAGTTCGGTGGCGCCTCTTTCCAAACGGAGTACGATATTTTCTTTTTCGTTTTCATTTAAAAAGAAATTACGCTGTTCGGAACGATAGGAAGTATAACTGAAAATAAGTGCAAACGCTTTTTCGGCGGGCACCTTTATGCTGAAATAGCCGGAGTCGTTCGTGGTAACACCGGTGGAACGACCGAGAATAATCACCGATACTTTGCTGAGCGGATTTTCATTTTCGTCCAATACCTTACCCGTTACCGTTGCCGATTTTTTCTGGGCATAGGAAACCGAGGTGAGCACAAGCAGCAGGAAAAAAATGCAGGTTTTGGTTGCCTTCATGAAGGATAAAACTAAGTCTTTCTGCTAAAACGAAAAGCGGAGAAACTTATTTTTTCGGTTGGAACTAAAAACCAAGAAGAGGAAGAAATAGAATCGCAGATAACACGGATGAAACGGATGACCACAGATCACATCCGTTTACTCTGCTCAAATCGGCGTCGTCTGCGTTTCTATTCATAAAAAAACCGGAAGACAGAATCTATATTCTTTCTTCCGGACTAATCTCATCCCGACTTTCAGACTTACTTATATCTTCTTCAACAACGAAATCATTTCTGTTGGGTTCGGAGCTCTGAACACCGTATTACCTGCCACCAACACGGTTGCACCGGCATCAACAATGCTTTTGGCATTTTCCAGTGTAACGCCGCCGTCGATTTCAATATCCACGTTCAATCCTTTTTCGTCGATCATGTTACGCAGCTCACGGATTTTTACCAGTGTTTGCGGAATAAAGCTTTGTCCGCCGAAACCGGGATTTACACTCATCAAACAAACAAGATCAATATCAGCCAAAATATCTTTCAGCAACGAAACAGGTGTGTGCGGATTAACAGCAACACCCGCCTTCATACCCAGGCTTTTGATCTGTTGAATATTACGGTGCAGGTGCGTACAGGCTTCGATGTGTACGGTTAAATTATCAGCACCTGCTTTTTTAAATGCTTCGGTATATTTTTCGGGTTCTTCAATCATTAAGTGCACATCAAACACTTTGTTCGATGCTTTGCGCAGGAAATCGATCACCATTGGTCCAAACGTAATGTTGGGTACAAAACGTCCATCCATTACATCGAGGTGATACCAATCGGCTTCACTTTCGTTGAGCATTTTACAATCGGCTTCCAGGTTGAGATAATTGGCACTTAATAAAGAAGGAGCTACAATCGGCATAGAAAAATTTATGGTTTATTGTTTATCGTTTTTTGTTTGTGGTTGATGATTGGCTGTATTCATTCACTACTCACCATTCACTATTTTTATTTGATTTCCCCCAACCGCTTCAGCGCCTCTCTTGCTTCTGTTATCGATTGATCGAGTGCGAGTGAACGTTTATAGTTATCAATGGCTTCTTTTGTTTTGTTCATTTTCTCTTCCGCCTTGGCCATCCAAAAATAACCATCGGCATACTTGTTACTTACATTGGTACTTTGCTGAAAAATTTTCCAGGCTTCTGCATATTTCTGTTGATCGTAAAACAGCAATCCTTTTTCAATGTACGCTTCCATGTAGGTGTAATCTTCACGGATGATCTGGTTATAAATGGACAGTGCTTTTGCAACATCTTTTACCTTGCTGTAATACGCTGCTTTCACAAATAAAATATCGCTTCGCATTTGTACAGCCGAAGCATCTTTCAGCAACGCATCGCATAACACAACGGCTGTTTTATTCCCTGTTTCGGCATACAGCGATGCCAGTCTTAATTCAGCTTCGTTAAACACACCTGCCGATTGGATGGACTGCTGGTAAGCGGTGATGGCATTGCTGGTATCGCCTTTTCGTTCCAGTGCATCGGCTTTCATAAACAAGTAAGCAGGGTTGCCAGGTTGTTTTTGCAGCAGCTGCTCAACCTGTGCCAATGCTTTATCGTATTGATTGTTTTGCACCAGCTCCACAACCAAACCTTCCCGTAAACTATCAGCCTGCGGATTACTTTCCACTTGTTTTTCCAGCGCTTCAAGTTTTTTGTTAGCGGCAGGCGTAGTCGGTTTTTCGGTTGTATCTGCCGGGGAATTATTGGTACACCCAAACGAAAACAAAACAAGGAAACCGAAGATGGAAAGGGCTTTCAGCTGCATGGCCGCAAAGCTAAATGATTTTCATCTGTTGGGTTCTTACAAATTCCTGACATTTGCAGCACTTTAATCAAATTACATTTGTAAAAATCGCACACATGAGGAAGCTGAATCTATTGCTTGTTATTTCTGTTCTGGCTGTTTTGGTACTCTCGTTTACAAAAGATGCAAAACCTGTTTTTGTGCAGGCACAACAAACCAACGATACCATTTTATACCCCGAAGAGAAGCATTTTAAAAATATTCAGCAGCTTACGTTTGGCGGCGATAATGCAGAAGCCTATTTCAGCTACGATGGCAAATGGCTCATTTTCCAAAAAACTTATGCGAAGGAAGGCATCCCATGCGATCAGATGTACATTGGTAAAATACCCACCAAAGCCGGCGAAAAGTTTGTACCCAAACTGGTGAGTACCGGTAAGGGCAGAACTACCTGCGGTGCTTTTATGAAAGATGGCAAGCACATTATTTATGCTTCAACACATTTGGGAAGTGGCGATTGTCCTCCTGTACCCGACCGTACCAAATACGGCAACAAATACATCTGGCCTTTGTACGATAGCTACGATATTTTCATGGCCGATTTAAACGGTAAAATTGTAAAACAATTAACCAAGAGCAAAGGCTACGATGCCGAAGCAACACTTTCGCCCGATGGAAAGAAAATGCTGTACACCAGTACCAAGGATGGTGATATTGATATGTATGTGATGGATTTGAAAACAGGTAAGGAAAAGAAAGTAACCAACCTGTTGGGTTATGATGGTGGTGGTTGGTTTAGCCCCGATGGTAAAAAGATCATCTGGCGTGCAAGCCGCCCGAAAACTGAAGCAGAGATTAAAGAATACAAGGAATTACTGGCGCAGGGTTTGGTAGCACCCACCAATATGGAAGTATGGGTTGCTAATGCCGATGGCAGCAATGCAAAACAGGTTTCCTCTTTCGGACAAGCCAATTGGGCACCTGCTTACATGCCCGATAACAAGCGCATCATTTTTGCCAGCAACCACGAATACAAAAGAGGTTTTCCGTTCAACTTATATACTATGAATGAAGACGGTACCAACCTTACCAAGATAAGTCGTGATAAAGGCTTTGATGCCTTCCCTATGTTCAGCCCCGATGGAAAGAAGATTGTATTCTGCAGCAACCGTAACAACGGCGGCACCAGAGATACCAATATTTTTATTGCCGATTGGGTGGAATAAGTTTACATCAATAGTTCTTCCAGCAGTTGATAGTAATCGCTTTTCAGCGCAGGGAATACCTGTTCTTCTTTGCTGATGCGTTTACTGATTTGTTCGTGCCCTTTTTCCAGTTGTTGTAAGGATTCTTTATTGAGTTTGAGTTGATGAATGGCTTCCTTTTCGTTGAGAATTGCCTTTTCCAGTTCATTCAGTTCTTTCTCTTCAACAAGAAAACGTTCGAGTAAACGGCCAATGAGTAAATGTTTTACTGCATTTGATTTGATGTTTTTGTGCATGGCATCGAGACGTTCTTCGATAATCAAAGCTGCTTTTTGAAAGCCGCAGATTTCCCACTGCCAGCCGGATAGTTCCTGTAAATACAAATTGGTTTTCATAACCTGAGGATTTTTAGGGTTTGGATTTTAAAGTTGTAATCGATTGTTGATTACAACGTAAACTTACCATAAGGCTCTGCTGTAATCTATGATTATCGTCAGTAAACAGCTGCTGATTTACGGCAATACACAATTGTACTTAGACGCTTCAATCTTTTGTACTGGTGCAGAATCGCAACAGCGTTTAAGCAGTGTTCGTTACTTTTCTTTTTGAGGCGATGTTTTTGCAGGAGGAAGCATCAGTGTTCTGGGAAATGTTTTTGGTTTGTAAGGGTTGGGTATTACTCCGGTTGTAACATTGTCTGGTTTAACATTTGGCATCAGGGTCCATGCAGATGAGTCGGGCACCAAACAGGGCATACCATCTTGCGGCAGTGCATATACAGTTGCATTGTTCTTTTTGCTGATAACCCGGTTAAGTAACAGCAGTTGCTGTTGCATAAGCTGTGTTGTATCGGTTACAAGTACTGGTGCCGTTTGTGCTTTAGTACCTGCAGCAGCACAAATAAGGAAGCAGGGGAGCAGAATTTTTTTCATAGCCTTGTTATTAGCTGTTTAAAGTTAGCGTTTTTTATAATTCTGTTTTGCTGTATGGCAATCTGCACTTTACTTTGTGCCGAAATCATCAAATTCGTTCATTTTCAAATTTTCAAAATTATGTACACAGGTCTGGTTCATTTGCATAACGTGCTGCGCTGGGTTATTTTAATTCTGTTGTTAATTGCCTTGTTCCAGGCGTTTACCAAGAAAGGCGGTTTGCAAAAAACAAGTTTGTTCTTGCTTATTTCTGCACACATTACGTTGCTGCTGGGCTTGTTTCAATATTTCAACAATGAAGCAGTGGGCTTTCATATGATTGAGCGTTTGGGTGGTTTTGGTAATGTAATGAAAGACAGTTTTGCCCGTTTCTGGGTGGTTGAACATATCAGCGCTATGATCTTGGCTATTGTACTCATCACCATGGCACGGGGTCGTGCAAAAAAGCAAAACTACAGCGCTGCATCGTGGATGTATGTTGTGGCATTAATTTTAATTCTGGCTGCAGTGCCCTGGCCTTTCCGTGAAGCGATTGCACGCCCATGGTTTCCCGGTATGTAAGTTTTCTTAAAATAAATGAACGCCCATCGATTATCGATGGGCGTTCTTGTTTACTTCTGTTATCGAATTGCTTAATCAGCGTTTGCCCAACTCTATCACTTCGCAATCTTTCATGTTGTTGCCGTCAATTACAAAACGGATAATGGTGCGTACTTTATGCCAGCCCTGTTTGCCTGCTGCACCGGGGTTCATGTGCAGGCAGTTGATTTTATCGTCGTACATCACTTTTAAAATATGCGAATGACCGGCAATAAACAATTGCGGCTTGTGCAGCTGCAGTTCTTTTCTTGTTTCGGGATTGTATTTGGGCGGTGCGCCACCAATATGCCGCATCATTACTTTTACTTCTTCGCAATGGAAAACCAATTGCTCGGGATAAACAGAACGAACATCTTGTCCATCAATATTGCCGTAAACGCCTCTCAGCGTCAGGCCGCTCAAAGCGGCCAGACGGTTTGCCAGCTCCACATTTCCAAAATCACCAGCATGCCATAGTTCATCGCATTGTTTAAAATGTTCAAACACTGCTTCATCTAAATAGCCATGTGTATCTGATATAAGACCTATTCGTGTCAATGTAGTAGGTAAAGTTTATGTAAGTTTGATAGATAAAACGATGTTATGCCATTCTTCCGCAATTTCACTTATTGGATTGATAAAAGAAAATGGAAATATAGTTTTCTTATTACTTCGCTTGAGTTAACCGTCGGTAAGTCCGAAAGTTAGAAAGACCGAAAGCGTTCTGCTACTAGTTGAGCAGCACGATTCTTTTCTGTCTTCCGGACTGACTTCTTTCCGACCAAATCAAAAATCATACATCCTAAATCAGACATTATTTTATGGCTCACTATTATACATTGGGAAAAATTCCGCACAAACGTCATACTCAGTTTCGCAAGCCTGATGGCGGTTTGTACAGCGAACAGTTATTTTCAACCGAAGGTTTCAGTGATGATTATTCATTGCTGTATCATTGTCATCCACCCACACAGATCATTAAAACAGAACCACAGGTAGATGTAAGTCCGCAGATAGCCGAAGAGAAAATGCTCAAGCATCGTTGTTTTGAAGGTTTTCACATTAAGCCTGGCGGTGAGTTTTTGGAAAGCCGTACTCCGGTATTGGTCAACAGCGATTGCCATATTGTATTAGCTGCGCCAACAAGTGGAACGGCAGATTATTTCTACAAGAATACCGATGCCGATGAAATGATTTTTGTACATGAAGGAAGCGGTACGGTAAAAACACAGTATGGTGATTTGCCTTTTGGTTACGGCGATTATATTGTGTTGCCAAGGGGTACAATTTATCAGATAGAATTTAACGATGACCGGAACCGGTTGTTTATTGTAGAATCGTTTACGCCGCTTCGTTTTCCAAAACGATACATGAGTAAGTATGGGCAATTGATGGAACATGCGCCATATTGCGAAAGGGATATCCGTAAGCCGCAGGATTTGAAAACTTATGATGAAAAAGCTGATTTCCTGATCCGTGCAAAAAAGAAAGGGATGCTGTACGGTTTGCACTATGGTACGCATCCGTTTGATGTAGTGGGCTGGGATGGCTGCTGCTATCCATACATTTTTTCTATTCATGATTTTGAACCTATCACCGGCCGTGTACATCAGCCACCACCTGTGCACCAAACCTTCGAAACAAATGCGTTTGTGGTTTGCTCGTTTGTGCCACGTTTGTACGATTATCATCCCAATGCAATCCCGGCTCCGTACAATCACAGCAATATTGATAGTGATGAAGTGATTTATTATGTGGATGGTGATTTTATGAGCCGAAAAAATGTAACAAGAGGAATGATCACACTTCATCCTGCAGGTATACCACATGGTCCGCACCCCGGTGCGGTTGAAAAGAGCATTGGTGCAAAGGAAACCAAAGAACTGGCGGTAATGGTAGATACTTTCCGACCATTAATGTTAACGAAGCAGGCACTTGAAATTGAAAATGAAAATTATAGCATGAGCTGGGCTGAATAATTCTTTATGAACGATAAAAGAGCGTTGCCTTGCAACGCTCGTTTATTATGGCATTATAATTAAAACATTACCTGTTTTCTGTCCGCTGTTAACATATGTAAATGCTTCTGCCAGTTGGTCAAGTTGGTAACTGCGGTCGATTAGCGGTTTGAATTTTTTCGCTGCCAGCAGTTGTTGCATCAACGCTAAAGTTCCTCTGATGTCTGTTGGTATGGGAAAAATCATTTGCTTTGATGTGAACATCGTCGTAAACGGCAGGTACAGATTTTCGTTGCCTGGGCCAAGCTCCGATGACATGTATTTGCCTTTCTCTTTTAACAGTTGTTTGCAAACAGCAAAGCTGCTTTTACCCACTGCATCAAGTATATGATTGTACCGTTGTTTAGTAGCAGTAAAATCTTCTGTTTCGTAGTTTATGACTTTGTCAATACCAAGTGACCGTATGCGTTCAATAGTTTTACCGTTGCATACGGCCGTAACATTTGCACCAGTATGATTTTTTAAAATTTGCACAGCGGCCGAACCAATTGCTCCCGAAGCACCGTACACCAGTACATCGTCGCCCGCCTGCATGTTTGCTTTGCGAATGTAGTTCCATGCATAGTGTGCGCCTTCTGCACTGGCAGCAGCATCTTCAAACGAACAATCATCGGGCATTAAGGCAAGAGCTGCTGTTTCTTTTTGTACAACATAAGCTGCATGTGTTGCTGCTCCGTGATCGTTGAAGCCGAACAGCCTGTCGCCTGGTTTAAAGCGGGTAACATTTTTACCAACCGCTTCCACCACGCCGGCAAAATCGGTGCCTGTACTTACATGCCTTGCTTTTGGAAAGCCCACAAAAAAACGAAAGATGAAGGGCGCTCCCCACAATACACCACAGTCGGTTCTGTTAACAGTGCTTACGTGTACACGTATCAACAGTTCATCATCTGCAGGATGCGGTTTAGGAAGTTCTTTGATGCTTAGAATTTCTGGTCCACCATAGTGGGGGCGGTAACTTGCGAGCATAGTGATGAGGAAGGTTTTTTGAAAATTGGTTAGGACAACTAAAAATAAACAGAAAAAAGCTTGGAGCAACGGAATTGGATATTTACTTTTGTTAACCATTTGGTTAAATAATGGCAAAGCGTTTAAAAGACCATACAACAGAGGAGGCCATTTTGCAGGCTGCACGGAATGTGTTCATTAAAAAGGGCATGTATGGTGCCCGCATGCAGGATATAGCTGATGAAGCAGGCATAAACAAGGCTCTGTTGCATTATTATTTCGAAAGCAAGGAAAAGCTGTTTGGAAAAATTTTTGAAGAAGCAGCTGCTCACCTTTTTCCGAAAGTAAATGAAGTGCTGAATTCTGATGATGATCTGTATACCAAGATCGAAAGATTCTGTGACGAATATATTACAGTTGTGATTGAAAACCCTTATCTGCCTTTGTTTGTAATGAACGAGGTGAATCAGGATCCTGTTTATTTTATGAAGAAAGTTTGGGGCGATAAACAAAAACCAAATCCGTCAAAATTTCTAAAGCAGATTGAAGAAGAGGTGCAGAAAGGAAAGATTAAACCCATCAGCCCGTTACAGCTGATGATGAACCTGCTGTCGATGACCATCTTTCCGTTTGTGGCAAAACCCATCTTTCAAATGAACCTTGGGCTGGATGAATTTCAGTTCCGGCACGCTATGGAACAACGGAAAAAAGAAATACCCCGTTTTATCATCGATTCGATTAGAAAATAATTTTTTTGAACACAGTTTAACTGTTTGGTTAAAATTTAATGTATGAACAAATTGCTCGTTTTCTGCCTGTTTTTTTCGCAGTACGCTTTTGCGCAAACCATTACGCTGGAGCAGGTGCAGCAAAAAGCAAAGCAGCAATACCCGCTTATAAAGCAGAAAGGCCTGGTAAAGCAGGTAAAAGATATCAGTATCGAAAACCTGCGCAAAGGTTTTCTGCCGCAGCTGTCTCTTAGCGGACAAGCGACTTATCAATCGGAAGTAACAACGGTAAAAATTCCTTTTCCGGGAGTGAACATTGAGCCGTTGAGCAAAGACCAATACAAACTGGTAGCCGATGTAAACCAGATGATTTACGACGGTGGTTTGCTGAAACAACAAACGGCTATGCAGCAGGTGAATGCAGAAGTGGAAGACCAGAAGATAGAAGTGGAGTTGTATAAACTGAACGAACGCATCAACCAGGTTTACCTCAGTATTTTGTACATCGATGAACAGTTGAAGCAAACAGAACTCGTTCGGAAAGACCTTGAAACCGGGTTGAAGAAAATTGAAGCACAGGTGAATGGCGGTGTAGCGTTCAAATCAAATCTTAATTTACTCAAGGCCGAACTGTTGAAGATCGATCAACGCATCATCGAATTGCAAAGCACCCGTACAGGGTTGCTGGATGTGCTCACCTTGTTTACAGGCGAAAACTATATCCCCTCCACACAACTGGAAAAGCCGGTTGTGCAGTCACCGGCATATGATGCAACAGTAAGCAGACCGGAGATCAATCTTTTCCAAAAGCAGCAACAACTGTTGGGTGTGCAAAACAATCTCATCAAAGCGAAAAATTTACCAAAGACAAGTTTCTTCTTTCAGGGTGGTTACGGAAGACCTGGTTTAAATTTTCTGGAGAACAAGTTTGCAACGTACTACGTAACCGGTGTAAGGTTTAATTGGGCCTTCGGCGGATTGTACACAGCTAAAAAAGAAAAAGAGTTGATCGGTTTAAATCAACAGATCATTGCTGTGCAGCAGGATGTATTTCTGCTCAACACCAACACACAGCTAAAACAACAGCAGGCGGAGATCGATAAGATCAAACAACTTATTAGTAAAGACAATGAAATTATCGACCTGCGGATAAAAGTAAAAGAAGCTGCAAACGCACAACTTGAAAACGGTGTTATTACTGCCAACGATTACCTGCGTGAGGTAAACGCAGAAGACCAGGCAAGGCAGACATTAATTCTTCACCAGCTGCAGTTACTGCAGGCACAAATAAATTATCAAACGATCAAAGGAAAATAATATGGTACGTACGTTTATTTTAATCATGCTTTCGCTGGCAGCACTTGCTGCATGTAAGAACAGCGGTCAAAAGTTCGATGCAACAGGCACATTTGAAGCAACTGAGGTGATTGTTTCATCAGAGATCAGTGGAAAAATTATTTCACTGAACATCAACGAAGGCGATACTGTTTCCGCTAATAAAACTGTTGGCGTTGTAGATGCAGAAGGTATTTCATTGCAGAAAGAACAGGTAGAAGCCAGCATCAGTTCGCTCAACGAAAAAACGGCTGATGTTTCGCCACAGGTAAAACTGTTGCAGGATCAGTTGGCTGTTCAGCAATCGCAACTGAATAATTTGTTGCACGAACAAAAGCGTATTGAGAAATTGGTAGCACAGGATGCTGCTACAGGAAAGCAGCTCGACGATATCAATGCACAGATTGATGTGGTGAAAAAGCAAATGAATGTTACCAAACAACAGATTGCTGTGCAGCAAAGCAATGTATCTACACAAAACAGGGCTGTGTTGAGCGAATCAAAACCTTTGCAAAAAAGAGTAGCACAGTTAGATGATCAGTTGAAACGTGCAAACATCATCAACCCCATTAACGGAACAATCCTAACTAAGTATGCAGAAGCAGGAGAGTTAACATCAACCGGAAAAGCATTGTATAAAATTGCCGACCTCAGTACATTGAAATTGCGAGCTTACGTTACAGGCGATCAGTTGTCGCAGATTAAACTCGGGCAAAAAGTAAAAGTAATGGTAGATGCAGGCAAAGAGCAATACAAAGAAATGAACGGCAACATTACATGGATTTCTGATAAAGCCGAGTTTACACCAAAAACCATTCAAACAAAAGAGGAGCGTGCAAATCTTGTGTACGCAATTAAGATTGATGTGAAGAATGATGGTTATCTAAAGATTGGTATGTACGGCGAAGTAATGTTTAAATAAGCAAAATGTATTCTGTAGAGGTACAACATATCAGCAAATCGTATACGGTTAAAAAACAAACCACTCCCGCTTTGAAGGATATTTCTTTCTCAGTAAAAAAAGGAGAATTGTTTGGCATTATCGGTCCGGATGGTGCAGGTAAAACATCGCTGTTCCGTATTCTCACAACATTGCTGTTGGCAGATGAAGGAACTGCAACTGTTGAAGGAATGAATGTGGTAAACGAATACAAAGCCATCCGGAAGCAGGTAGGGTATATGCCCGGCCGTTTTTCGTTGTACCAGGATTTAACAGTAAAAGAAAACCTTGATTTTTTTGCGACCATTTTTAATACAACCGTTGATGAAAACTACGATCTCATCAAAGACATCTACGTGCAGATAGAACCGTTTGCTGATCGTAAAGCCGGAAAACTTTCCGGTGGTATGAAACAGAAACTGGCGTTGAGTTGTGCACTCATTCACAGGCCGACGGTTTTGTTTTTAGATGAACCGACTACAGGAGTGGATGCTGTATCAAGAAAAGAATTTTGGGAAATGCTGAAGCGTTTGAAAGAACAAGGTATTACCATACTTGTATCAACACCCTATATGGATGAAGCAGAAATGTGCGATCGTGTAGCATTGATTCAAAATGGTTCTATTCTCAGTATTGATACGCCGCAACAGATCGTTGCATCCTTTGCGGAAACAATGCTGGCAGTGCGTTCAACAAACATGTTGCAGCTGTTGAATAAAGTGCGTGAATCTTCTTTTGTAGAAAATGCGTACCCATCAGGCATTTATCATCATGTCATCTTAAAGCAGCATGCAACAGCCGAACAGTTGGAGCAGGAGCTGCAGGCAGCAACTTTTGCCGGATTGGAAATAAAGAAAGGTCAGCCAACAATTGAAGATTGTTTCATGCAACTCATGCGAATTTGATTATGGCAAGCGATAAAATCATAACAGTCGATCATCTCACCAAACGCTTTGGAGTGTTTACAGCAGTAGATGCCATTACGTTTGATGTGCACAAGGGTGAGATCTTTGGTTTCCTCGGTGCAAATGGTGCAGGTAAAACAACAGCTATGCGCATGCTGTGCGGTTTGTCGATGCCGACCAGTGGTAAAGCAACTGTTGCAGGTTACGATGTGTATACGCAAAACGAACAGATCAAGAAAAGCATTGGCTATATGAGTCAGAAGTTTTCGTTGTACGAAGATTTGACGGTGAAAGAAAACATGCAATTGTACGGTGGTATTTATGGAAAGAGCAATGCATTCATTAAGGAGAAGACGGCATTTATTCTTGAGCATCTGCATTTGCAGGATGAAGCAAACAAACTGGTGGGTTCGTTGCCATTGGGCTGGAAACAGAAACTGGCATTTTCTGTTGCTATTTTTCATGAACCCGAAATTGTTTTTTTAGATGAACCAACAGGCGGTGTTGATCCTGTTACACGAAGAGAGTTCTGGAATATGATTTACCAGGCAGCAGATAATGGCATCACCATTTTTGTTACCACGCACTATATGGATGAAGCGGAGTATTGCAACCGGGTAAGTATTATGGTGGATGGGAAAGTGGAAGCCTTAGATACACCTGCTATGCTCAAGCAGCAATACCAGTCGGCTACAATGGATGATGTGTTTTTAAAACTGGCACGAAAAGCAACACGCAGCGGCGATTAATGCAATTAAACTTATTCAATGAAGCCTCAGCAACATACACAAGCAAAACAAAAAAATGGAGCAGCCCGCAGGCAGTTCTTTTCTTTTGTAAAAAAAGAATTGCTGCACATCTGGCGGGATAAACGCACACTGTTTATCCTGTTGGGGATGCCGGTGGTGCAGATCATCATCTTCGGGTTTGCATTAACCAACGAAGTAAAAAATTCGAAGATTGCTGTGCTCGATCAATCGAAAGATGCAGCAACTGCTTCGTTGATTGCCGAATTGAATGCAAGCCGTTATTTTGATGTGGAAGCAAATCTTACTTCGTATAAAGAAATTGAAGCTGCATTTAAAAAAGGAAAGATCAAACTGGCTGTGCTGTTGCCATCGCAGTTTGCAGAAGACCTGAAGCATGTAAACAAAGCCAGTGTACAGTTGATCGCTGATGCATCCGATCCGAACGTTGCCAATACACTCACCAATTATGCAACAGCGGTGATTATGGATTATCAGGATCGGATCACTAATAAACAACGCTTGCCTTACAGTATCAATGTGGAAACAAGAATGCTGTATAATCCCCAATTAAAAGGCGCTTACAATTTTGTGCCCGGCGTTATGGCCATGGTGTTGCTGCTTGTTTGTACCATGATGACGGCGATTACCATTGTTCGTGAAAAGGAAATGGGTACCATGGAAATTATGCTGGTATCGCCTATGCGGCCGCAAATGGTGGTGATTGCAAAAGCAGTTCCTTATTTCTTATTGTCTTCTATCAACATTGCCAGTATTTTGTTGCTGAGTGTGTTTGCATTGGAAGTGCCGATTAACGGAAGCCTGTTGTTACTGGTTACAGAAAGTTTGTTGTTTACGCTGGTATCCCTTTCACTTGGGTTATTAATCTCTTCCGCTGCTGCATCACAACAGGTGGCGATGTTTATTTCACTGGTTGCTTTGTTTTTACCAACAGTGATGTTGAGTGGCTTTATGTTTCCAATTGAAAATATGCCCTTCCCGTTACGGATGATCTCGAATATTGTTCCCGCAAAATGGTTTTATATCATCGTACGTTCGGTTATGATTAAAGGTGTGGGACTTGCGGCGGTGTGGAAGGAAACGCTCATTCTAACTGGTATGCTGTTGTTCTTTCTAACAGTTGCCATTAAACGATTTAAAATTAGATTGCAATGAGGACGTTGAAATTTTTATTGCAGAAAGAGTTCCGGCAAATTTTTCGTGACCCGGCTATCCTCCGCATTATTTTTATGATGCCGGTTATGCAGCTCATTATTTTACCATGGGCCGCTGATTACGAAATCAAGAATATTAAACTGGCTGTAACCGATAAAGATCATTCAGGCTACTCAAAAAAACTCGTTTCAAAAATTACTTCGTCGGGTTACTTTCAATTAACGTCTTACGAAAGCTCTTATAACGCATCGCTTGAAAAAGTGGAGGATGATGAAGCCGATCTTATATTAGAAATACCTGCTTCCTTTGAAAAGCAGTTGGTGAAAGAAGATGAAGCAACGTTGTTTATTGCGGGCAATGCAATTAATGGCGTAAAAGGAAATTTGGGTAGCGCTTATCTCCGTTCCATCATACAGGATTTTAACCGGGAAGTAAGGCTGGAGTGGATACAGTTGCCGAAGTTCAGTCCGCAAACACAAATAGAAGTGCGTTCTTCTAACTGGTTTAACCCGTTGATGAATTACAAGTATTTCATGGTGCCGGGAATTTTGGTATTGTTGTTAACAATGGTGGGCGCTAATCTTACAGCCATCAATATTGTAAAGGAAAAAGAGATCGGTACAATCGAACAGATTAATGTAACACCGGTTAAAAAAGTGCATTTCATTATTGCCAAGCTGGTTCCGTTTTGGATTTTGGGTTTAATTGTGCTTACGCTCGGGTTATTGATCTCCCGTTTGTTTTATGGCATTCTTCCCGCAGGCGGGTTTCTCACTATCTATGTTTTTGCTGCAGTGTATTTATTAGCAGTACTGGGATTAGGATTACTTATTTCAACTTATGCCGCTACCCAACAACAGGCCATGCTCATCTCATTTTTCCTGATGATGATTTTTGTACTGTTGGGTGGATTGTATACTTCAATCGATAGTATGCCTGTGTGGGCACAATGGATTACACGCTTCAACCCGGTATCTTATTTTATTGATGTGATGCGCATGGTCGTGCTCAAGGGCAGTGGTCTTGCGGATATCAAGCAACAGTTTGGTACTATGGCGTTGTTTGCTGTTGTGCTCAACAGCTGGGCAGTACTCAACTATCGTAAGCGTAGCTAAATATTGCTGTCATTAATTTTTGGCAAAAAAGAAAATACCCAGGTTTAGCGAAACAGTTTGCAAATTCTTTATATTGCTATATTTAAAGGAAGTGAAATTGTAACGCACCGACAGATCCATTCCCGCCAGCGAGTACTTGTTAAACGCAATGCGTGCTCCAATTGCTGGTGAAACAGAAAGCTTAACGCCGCCTTCATTATCTACAAGTGTGCCGTACCATTCTTCATAGTTTACAAAACTTGCCCCGGCACCAAGGTTGACATAGGGTTGAAACAAACTGCCTTCTTTTACTTTACTGTAACCTGCTGTAAGCATAAACGGAACAACCTGTAGCGAATGCGATTTTACAGCCGACACTTCGGTTTCGCCGATGGTATATGTTTGCCGGTCTTTCTTTTGATAGAAGTCGGAATAGCCGCCTGTTAATCCAACTGATAGTTGGTTATTAATAAAGTATTGGTACGAGGCGCTAAAACCACGGAACGAAGGTTTTTCAGCAAAAGCTTTCAAGCTGCTAATGGGCAAATGAGTTGATTGCTGTATGCTGATTTTTGATAATCCCTGTTGTGCCCAAACCGGTGTCGTAACAACTGTTATCATCAATAAAAAGAAAAGACGTTTCATTGTACTCGTTGTTTTCAGGTGAACGTTTAGTTTTTGCGTATGTAGGGAGCGATATCAAACAATCCCTTTACGATCAGGGGAACTGTTTGGGTATTAAAAATCTGTTCGCCACGGATAGTACCGCTCCATAAAATACGCAGTGAATTGCCGCTGGTATTTTTCAGGTCAATAATATCTATTGCCCATGCCGATTCGTTACTGTTGTAAAAAACAAACTGCGTAGGTGCCCAGCCATAGCCGGGGTACCCCCAAAAGGTAGGGTCCCAATATCCCCAGGTGGGATCCCACCAACCATTATACACTGCTACATTGGTGTAGCTGTTATCTACCCTGGCAATACTGATACCCAGATCGGGGTTGTTGTTTTTTGCAGTAAGTGTGTAGCCACGTTCCTGCATGGTAGATTTTATTTCAGCAATCATTGATTGGGCAAGACTGTTTGTTTCGTAGTTACCGCCCTGCCTGTTGCTGATGAGAATGACAGAGTCGGGGATGGCTATAGTTTGAAAGCCGGCGTAGTTAACCCCGTTTTGTCCGCTGCTGATATAAACCCAGCTTTCCGATACCGTAAGATTCCGGGCGGGTTCTTTGCGGCAGGAACTAAAACCTATCGTTGCAAGGAAAAGAAGTAAAAAAGGCAATCGTTTCATATCCTCGTGTTTTATTAGGTATTAACAAAAAGAAGGCCATTGAGTTATAAACAAGCTGTTAAGATTGCTTTTTTGAACCCTAAGCTCCTTTCTGCATTTTTATCATTATTTTTTTAAATTAGAGGGAACAATAAAAAACGATTGCATTATGATTAAAATTTCCGATCTCAAAGAAGGCGATTTCGTACTGGTAAACAACGAAGGCACTACAATGGAAGGAGAGGTGATTGCGGTTGATAATGTGCAGAAAATGGCACAGGTTTCAACCGGCGAAAACAACGAATTCTGGTACGAAGCCGATGCCCTGAGTGCTATTCCGCTCAGCGATGAGGCGCTTAAAAAAATTAATTTTCAAAGGGAAGATCAGCCCGATGGTTCGGTCAAGTACATGAAAGGAGCATTCCGGGTTCAGATCGAGCGTCCTAACGATTTCAGTAACATCAATTTCTGGTATCGGGAAGATAAGCGCCATGTAAATCAATCCATTGCATTGCATCAGTTGCAGAATTACTACCTCAATATGACCAAGGTGCATCTCACTGCAGAAGTGATTTAATCCTGAATTCTTTATAAATTTGGCCCCGCACGGATGATTTTTTAAGAAAATGCCCGTCGGGGCTGATTTTTTTGTACAATTTTCAGGAAATCCTCCTATCTTTGCGACCCCAAAAAGTATGGCGAAACAAGCACTAATTAAGCAAGACGGTAAAATTTTAGAAGCATTGAGCAATGCTATGTTTCGTGTACAGCTCGAAAATGGGCATGAGATTCTGGCTACGATCTCCGGAAAAATGAGGATGCACTACATCCGCATTCTTCCAGGCGATAAAGTCGGAGTGGAAATGAGCCCTTACGATTTGAGCAGGGGACGTATTATTTTCAGATATAAATAAGCAACAGCTTATTCATATAATTATATAACAATAGCTCGCAGCGAACAGCTTGCAGCACAAAGCTTAAGAAAATGAAAGTTAGAGCATCCATTAAGAAGCGTAGCGCCGACTGCAAGATCGTTCGCAGAAAAGGCAAGCTTTATGTAATTAACAAAAAGAATCCCCGCTTCAAGCAGCGCCAGGGATAAGCACTAAAACTCAAAACTCAGAAGCCAAAACGCAAAACAAACTTTGGAATTTGGATTTTGGAATTTGAAACAAACAACATTTAAAAAATAACCGATAAGTTATGGCTCGTATTGCCGGTGTAGATTTACCAAAAAACAAAAGAGGCGAAATAGGACTTACCTATATCTATGGTATTGGTCCCGCTACTGCCAAATACATTTTAGATAAGGCAGGTATTGATGTTAACAAGAAAGTTCATACATGGAATGATGATGAACTCAATGCTATCCGGAACATCATTACAAATGAGTTTAAGGTAGAAGGTCAATTGCGTAGTGAAGTGCAAATGAGCATCAAGCGTTTGCTTGATATCGCTTGCTACCGTGGCTTGCGTCACCGTAAAGGATTACCAGTTCGTGGTCAGCGTACGAAAACAAACAGCCGTACACGTAAGGGTAAACGTAAAACGGTTGCAGGTAAGAAGAAGGCAACTAAGAAGTAATAAAATCAGCCACGAGCTCAGAGCATTAAGCTTTGAGCTTGCGGCTTTTTTATATACACCAGTTCTTACAGGTTAACAGCAGATATCCCGGTGTAGATGGAGCGTTGATCTGGTCTCGTTAAAGCGGGATTATTTTTAAACAAATGATTACCTCGGTTTTCAATTATGGCAAAAGCACAACAGGTGAGCGCTAAGGCAGCCGCCAAAAAAAGAGTTGTAAAGGTTGATGCACACGGTGATGCACACATCAGCGCAACATTCAACAACATCATCATCAGTTTAACAAACAAGCAAGGACAGGTTATTTCCTGGAGCAGCGCCGGTAAAATGGGCTTCAAAGGTTCTAAGAAAAACACTCCTTATGCTGCACAGGTAGCATCTGCAGAAGCTGCGAAAGTTGCTTTCGATGCAGGTATGAAGCGTGTAGATGTTTATGTAAAAGGACCCGGTTCTGGTCGTGAAAGCGCTATTCGTGCTTTATCACAATCAGGTATTGAAGTAGCAATGATCAAAGACGTTACTCCTTTACCACACAACGGTTGTCGTCCTCCTAAAAAGAGAAGAGTTTAATGAAAAGGCTGTCAGCTCATAGCTATGAGCTGACAGCTTTCTTATATATTTTTTGAATCGCCATTGATTCATTTTAACAAAGGGTGACTGATTAATTTTTAACGCTTTTACTGATCAGTTCACCGGTTTCTAAAAAGCGTAAATGAATAAAAACTATGGCACGTTACACTGGTCCTAAGACCAAGATCTCCCGTATTTTCGGTGAGCCAATCCTCGGCAATGGTAAATGGTTGGGTAAAAACAGCAACCCTCCAGGCCAACATGGCGCACAACGTAAACGTAAAACTTTAGGTGAATACGCTTTACAGCTGCGTGAAAAACAAAAAGCTAAATACACTTACGGTGTATTAGAGAAGCAATTCCGTAAAACATTTGAAGAAGCTGCACGTTTGAAAGGTGTAACCGGTGAAAACCTGATCCGCCTTCTCGAAGCACGTTTGGATAACACAATTTACCGTTTAGGTATTGCTCCAAGCCGTCCTGCTGCACGTCAGCTCGTAAGCCACAAACACGTTACTGTTAACGGTATCGTGGTGAACGTTCCTTCTTTCCAACTCAAACCAGGCGACATTGTGAGCCTGAAAGATAAGAGCAAGGATAATACTTCTGTAACAAGCCAGATCAAAGGAAAGAATCCTAAGTTCAACTGGATTGATTACAACGAAGCTGAAATGAAAGGTACATTCATTGCTTTCCCAGAACGTGAAAGTGTTCCTGAAAACATCAAGGAACAACTGATTGTGGAATTGTACAGCAAGTAACAATGAGTGATCAGTGATGAATAATCAGTGATCAGCAGAATTACACGAAGCACAAGTGTGCGACGCAACAGCAGTACAAGCAAGGCGTAACAGCCGATTACAAAAATGTAAAACAGAAACTTCAATATGGCTATTTTGAATTTCGTAAAACCCGACAAAATTGTTCTTCAGAAAGCAACTGATTTTGAAGCACAGTTTGAATTCCGTCCGCTTGAGCCTGGTTATGGTGTTACCATCGGTAACGCATTACGCCGTGTGTTGCTCAACTCTTTGGAAGGTTACGCTATTACCGGTATTAAAATCGAAGGCGCCGACCATGAGTTTGCAACTGTAAAGGGTATCAGCGAAGACGTTGTAGAAATTATCCTTAACCTGAAACAGGTTCGTTTTAAGAAGAAGGTTGATCATGAGGTTGCTCATGAGAAAATCACTTTGAGCCTAAAGAATAAAACTGAATTCACAGCTGCAAATATTGGTGAAGGAACACAGACGTTCGAAGTAATGAACCCTGAGTTACTCATCTGCACAATGGATCCAAGTGCTAAACTCGACATTGAAATCAACATTTCAAAAGGTCGTGGTTATGTTCCTGCAGAGGACAACAAACCAAAAGATGCTCCATTTGGTTACATTGCTACTGATTCTATCTTTACGCCCATTAAAAACGTAAAGTACCTGATTGAAAATACACGTGTGGAACAACGTACCGACTTCGAAAAGCTGGTGATGGATGTTGTTACCGACGGTACAATTCACCCGGAAGAAGCAGTTAAGCAGGCAAGCCGCATTCTTATTCAACACCTGATGATCATCACAGATGAAAACATCACTTTCGACAACAAGGAAGAGAAGAAAGAAGATGTGGTGGATGAGCAAATGCTGCAACTCCGTAAGGTATTGAAGACGCCTTTGGAAGATCTCGATCTTTCAGTACGTGCCTTCAACTGTTTGAAAGCTGCGAAGATTAACTCGTTGAGTGAACTGGTACAGTACGAGCAGGAAGACCTTATGAAGTTCCGCAACTTCGGTCAAAAATCTTTGGCTGAAATTGAGCAGGTGTTAGGCGAAAGAGGCTTACACTTTGGTATGGATCTTCACAAAATGGGATTAGATAATATCGATTAATCGCTTTTAGTCAGCTGCACTTGTGCGGCTGACTATTTTTTTAAACATAGTCTTGTAATTCCTGACACGGTACAAGATTTTAAAATTTAAACGTCATGCGTCACGGAGACAAAATCAAAAATTTGGGACGTACCGCTTCTCACAGAAAAGCGTTACTGACCAACCTCGCAATTGAGCTGATTCAACACAAACGTATTGTTACAACCTTAACAAAGGCAAAGTCTTTGCGTACCTGGATCGAGCCATTGATCACGAAGGCAAAAGATAACTCTACTCACAGCCGTCGTGTTGTGTTCAGTTACTTGCAAAACAAAGAAGCTGTTGCTGAATTGTTTGGTGCAGTTGCTGAGAAAGTAGCAAGCCGTCCTGGTGGGTACACTCGTATCCTGAAGTTGGGTATTCGTACAGGTGATAATGCAGAAAAAGCAATGATTGAACTGGTTGATTTCAATGAAATCTACGGTAAAGGCAAAGGCGAAGCTGCTGCTCCTGCTAAGAAAACCCGTCGTGCCGGTGGTGCGAAGAAAAAAGCTGAAGCAAAAGCTGATGAAGCTGCTGCTCCTGCTGAAACTACAGAAGAGAAATCAGCTGAGTAAATTAAATGTTGAAAATTTTCTGATAGAGAGGCAGGCCATTTGGTTCTGCCTCTTTTATTTTTGTACTTAATTATGACACAACCACATAAACCTACAGGAACGCAAACAGCCATTCTGATGTTGGAAGATGGCAATGTATTTTATGGTAAAGCATTCGGTAAAATTGGTACCACGACGGGTGAAATCTGTTTTAATACAGGAATGACCGGTTACCAGGAAGTATTTACCGATCCTAGTTATACCGGCCAGATTGTTATTATGAACAACGTGCATACGGGTAACTATGGTACTTATGAAAAAGATGTTGAAAGTAACAGTGTAAAGATTAAAGGTTTGATTGGTCGTAATCTGGAAGATCGTTTTTCACGCTATACTGCTGATAAATCGTTACAGCAATATCTTGAAGAGCAAAACATTGTTTCCATTGAAGATGTGGATACCAGGGCGCTTGTAACACACGTTCGTACAAAAGGAGCAATGAACTGTATCATCTCTTCTGAAATACTGGATGAAGCAAAACTTAAAGAAGAATTAGCGAAAGTACCTTCAATGGAAGGTTTGGAGCTGGCAAGTACTGTTAGTACAACTGAAGCTTACAATATGGGTGATGAAAATTCACCTGTGCGTATTGCAGTAATGGACTTTGGTACAAAGCTCAACATCTTGCAGTGCATGGTCGATCGTGGTGCTTACCTGAAAGTGTTTCCCGCTAAAACAAAAATTGAAGAGCTGAAGGCGTTTAACCCTGCCGGTTATTTTATTTCAAATGGTCCTGGTGATCCTGCAAGTATGGATTATGCCATTGAAACGGTAAAGGCGATCATCAACGAAAAGAAACCAACTTTCGGTATCTGCCTTGGTCATCAGTTGCTGGCGTTAGCAAACGATATTACTACGTTTAAAATGCATCACGGTCATCGTGGATTAAACCACCCGGTGAAAAACCTCGTAACAGGTTTGTGTGAGATCACTACACAGAACCACGGCTTTGGTGTTGATCCGGAAGCTGTGCGTAAGGCTGCAAATGTTGAAATTACACATGTGAATCTGAATGACGAATCGATTGAAGGAATCCGTTTGAAAGATCGTCCAGCATTTTCGGTGCAATATCACCCGGAAAGTACACCTGGCCCGCACGACAGCCGTTACCTCTTCGATGATTTCATCAACATGATCAAAGCGAGTTTAAATTAATACGAAGCCCCGGTTTAATATCGGGGCTTTTCTTTTTTATATTTATGCCATGAAGAAGATCGCCATCATAAACGGACCTAATTTAAACTTACTTGGCAAGCGTGAACCAGGTGTGTACGGGAATCAATCATTCGAAGAATATTTCGAGGAACTGAAAGCAAAATTCCCTGATGTAGAATTTCATTATTTTCAAAGTAATATTGAAGGAGAGCTGATCAATGAGCTGCAGCGAGTTGGCTTTTCTTATAATGGGATTATTATGAATCCTGGTGGTTATACGCATACTTCAGTTGCCATTGGCGATGCCATTGCTGCCATTACAACACCAGTTGTGGAAGTGCATATTTCTAATGTGCATGCCCGTGAAGAATTCCGTAAGCTTTCTCATGTAAGTGCAAAAGCTGCCGGCAGCATTATTGGTTTGGGGTTGAAGGGGTATGCGTTGGGGGTATCTTTTCTGATTTCTTAATTGCTTCGGTGTTCTCTGTACCAACAAGTGTGCTGCTATCTTTAAATAAACGAAGGTTTGCATGATAATATTTATTTAATACAAGTCTGAATGTATTAACAGGTGAAACAGAATCGTATAGTGATTGGTATTGTCTATCCGGGAAATAGAAGGCTGAATAGTTATTAAAAGCATATCCATTCTCTTGTGCCTCTTTTGTTTTAAATCCATGATCACCTGCTACAATAATGATGGTGTTTTTTTTATTATTCGCCTGTATAAATGTTACCAACTCACGAATAGTGGTGGTTGCAAACCGCAGCTGTTCATAATAACCAGTAAGGTCTTCTTGAGAATTTTTTACAATCGTTTTTTCGGGCGCTTTTAGATTACCTGTACTGTCAAAAACATAGGGTTCGTGCGGCAACATAAAGTGACCATAAACAAACTTGGGCTTGCCTGTTTGACTACAACTTTGCTTAACTAAGGATATGGTTGTATCGAAATATGTTTTTTTAACTACACTTCTTTGATGAATAAGATCTAACTGATGCTTATGAATAAGATCGATGTTAATACGTGTATAATTCCAGAAAATATCTTTGTAAATACGGCCCGGCAAAGTTTTAAACGAGAAATGATATTTTTTAAGATTGGTAAAGTATGAATCACCAGGCCATTGTTCGTTGTTGAAAGAAATGGGTTGATAACTGTTTACGACATAGTTTTCTTTCTGCAATATTCTAAAAAGCGAGTTGTCTTTAAATGAAGAAGAACCCCAGAAATACACCTTTAGATCGTTCATAACAGGTGCAATCCACGGAGGTAAATAATCCATATTCAATGTTGAGGAAACAGAATGGATTGTCCAGTTATAGTTAGCTTTTGCATTGGTTGCTAGATAAAAGCCTCTGCTCGTTAAAAAACTATCTAGATCAGAAATGCTTTTACCTGTTGTGGTTAATATACTTTTAGACGATGCCATCGCATCAAATATCAAAAAGTAAATATCTGGTTTTAATGAGTCTTCCTGCTTTACAACGGGATGGTATTCGTTGTATGCATTAAATCTGAAGTCTATTAAATTATGGACACTTTTATCTAATTGATATCGTTTTATACTATTAGGTATTTCGCTAAGAATGAGAACAATGAAAAGTAGATTAAGGAAGGTGTAAGCATCTGTTCCAATCTTCCTTTTTTTAAGTACAATAAACAAAATTAAAAACAATCCGAGGCTAAAGGGAAGTATAAAAACATATTTCCCAAAAATGGGCGATAACGTGATTTTCTTAAAACTGTCAAATATAAATCCAAAAGTTAAATTGAATAAGAGTAGAAAAAAAGTAAAGATTGCAGCTGATTTCTTTTCCTTCATTGAAAAATAGACAGCAGCGTACACAACGAAGGTAGAAACGATAACTATGGCGAAATTGTAAAAGATAAAACCTGCAGATAGAAAACCAAACAACTCATTATAGCCGCTGTAAATAAAAAATACAGGCAGCAAAAAGAGAAACAATGGATATTTTCCGAGAAATACTTTGCTTCGATAAACGATGCTTTGCATAAAAGACTTACTTTTTTCGATATAGTAACATACTTCGTTGCGAACCGTTAACTACTGTTTTCTGTTCTAATATAAAAAAATCAGCAAACGATTTTTCAAACTGCTCAAGTGTATATTCTTCAAAAATATCTTTCCGCCAGTGCAACATGCTTTGCACTTTCAGATCTTCTTTCGGCACAAATTCAATAATCAACGTGTTGCAAATGGATGCAAAAAAGGAAGCCAGTTGCTGAAGCGAAATATTCTTTGCAATCGCCAGGTGATGAATGAGCGCCAACGCCAAACATACATCTGCTTTTGTACGCTCAAAAAATGCTTTGCGTTCGTTGTTCACCCAACCCATTGCCGGAGAAGGATAGGTTAAGTCGAGCACAAGCGGTTGAATATTTTTCCGCTTTTCTTTTTTTAGCCGTTTATACAATGAGTCTATACAAGCACTGTCGAAATCTGTAGCAATCACTTGCGCATCTTCTCTGCAGAGTAAAGAAAACTCTCCTTCATTTGCACCAAGATCAAGTACGCTGTTGTACGATTGATTGGCGAGTATGGAGCTTACGAGATTTTTCTTTTCTGAAAGATAAGTTTCGCTCAGGATTGTTTCGTTATAGTAATTATTCCAGGTTGTTGTTTTTTGCGGAAGCTGCAGACTTTCAATACAGCTGCGTAAACTTTCAAGGATCTGTTCAATATTTTTCTGCGACAGTTGCTTTCCCGAATTTTTTTTCTCGCCTGCTGGTTTCGCTGCGAGCTTTGCCTGTAAATGTACATGCAGGTAAACAACTGCATTGAATTTAGTTTTAAATGGCAGTAATTTCGACGTTACTGAAGCAGGTACACCATCGGGATAGCTGAGCAATAATTTATTTACCTCTAACCCTGAGTATGCAGCAAGCAGCAAAGGGTTCAGGAAACATTCGCAAAACTGGCGGTAAGCAACCCAAGATTCACCAGCAGTATATTTTTCAAATGAAAGAGTATCAATCAGCTTCCATTTGCCATCTACCCATTGCATGTTGGTATGCGTTGCATCTTTCAGGATCATTCCTTTTTGCAATGCAAGCTTGCAAACGGCAAGCGTTGCCAAAGCCGCATCTTTTAATTGGCTGAAACTCCATTCCCATGCATACGAAAAGAAAGGGAGTTGTTGTGGTATCAATGTTTTGTACCAATCTGCACGGCCGGTATGGTTGTCTGTAGATTCGGTAAACGGAAGGAGTAAATTCTTTTTTAGTAATTCAGCTGCAAGGCCACTATCCATCAATAATGAATAGTGGCTGGCATATGCTGTGGAAACAAAACGGTAAACGGTTCCGTTTTGTTCATAAATAAAACCGGCGGGGTCCCGGAACGAAGCAGGATGATGATTAATCAGCTGATTCATTCTCCTCCTCTTCTTTTTTAGGTGGTGTTTTTACAAAGAAACTTTTTATCCAGTTCCATCCACTTTTAAAATAGAAGATTACGCCCAACACTGCTGCAATAATTACCTGCACAAGGTAACTTCCACTACCTGGATCGAGATATAACAACTGCATCATAAATAGCGCAGGTTGGTTTTAGGAGTTAACGCCAATAAGCTTTCATATATCAGCATAATCGTATTTTCAATATCACTCTTATGCAGCATTTCAACAGTTGTATGCATGTAACGCAAAGGAATGCTGATGAGTACTGAAGGACATCCATCATTTGCATAAGCAAACGAATCAGTATCAGTACCTGTACTGCGGCTTAACGAACGCCATTGTACAGGAATTTTCTTCTTCTCTGCAACATCTGTTACAAAGTCGAGCAGTTTATTGTGTACAGCCGGAGCAGTAGCCAGAGAAGGTCCTTTACCACAGGCAATTTCGCCTTCTACAATTTTACTGATCATGGGAGTGGTTGTATCATGTGTAACATCAGTAACAATTGCCACATCGGGTTTAATACGGCGTGCAATCATTTCGGCACCACGTAAACCAATTTCTTCCTGCACCGCATTTACGATGTATAAGCCAAACGGAAGTTTCTTTTTATTTTCTTTCAGCAAACGAGCCACTTCTGCAATCATAAATCCACCAATGCGGTTATCGAAGGCACGGGCAATATAATAGTCGTGTGCAAGCTCATCAAACCCTTCTTCGTAGGTAACAACACAGCCCACTTTAACACCTAATTCTTCCACTTCTTTTTTCGAACGTGCGCCGCAATCGAGCCACAGATTGTCTACACGTGGCGATGGTTCTTTTACGTCGGGGTTACCTAAACGTGTATGGATAGCAGGCCAGCCGAAAACAGCTTTTACAATTCCTTTTTTGCCATGGATAAACACACGTTTTGCAGGAGCAATCTGGTGATCTACACCGCCATTGCGTTTCAGGTAAATTAATCCTTCAGGTGAAATATAGTTTACAAACCAGCTGATCTCATCGGCATGGCCTTCAATAACTACTTTAAACGGATGTTCGGGATTAATAACACCAACTGCCGTTCCGTAAGGATCAACAAAATGCGTATCAATATAAGGCTTCAGGTACTCGAGCCATACTTTTTGTCCGCTGATTTCGAAACCAACAGGAGAATGTGTGTTGTGGTAATTTCTTAAAAACTCCAGAGACTTTTCTGTAAGAATCGATTTTTTCTTAGCTGCTTTTGCTTTTGCCATCGGTTTAGTGCTTTCAGCAAATGTACGGTTTCGCTTCTTTTAAACAGATGCGCTCATCCATTTTTTAGCGGGTACCGGAGCTTCCGGTTTATTACAGCAAAAACAGGCTGAGGAAGGGTGAAAGAATAAGCAAGCCATCAACCCATATCAAATAGAAGTAATCGCTGTCTTCCCGTTTCGAAATACGCAGCAGGTAAAGAGCAACCAGCCCCGGAATGAGTTGTAGCAAATGCAGGTAGGTACTGAAACGTATGGCCAGAAACACCACCGAAAATGAGTAAAGTAATACGTTTATGATAAAGAAAATTTCAAACTGCTGCTCGTTCATAATATTAGCAGGGGTATGTACGCCCATTTCAAAATCACGAAGACGGTCACGGTAATCAAAGATCATGGTGGCAAGGGCAACCAGTAAAAGCCGGCTTATAAACAGGAAAATTTCATTGATGTTAGGTTCTATATCAAAAAAAGCCAATGGTAATACCACGGTTGCATACGCCCACACAAAGCCAATAAAATAACTTTTAATGAATGTAAGAACAGACGGAAGCTTGATCGGGTTTTTCAGCAACAGTGGAGCTGTATAAGCGGCGTTGAAGAGAATTGCAGCAACAATATGCACGTTAATGCGGCGTACTTTCCACCAAAACCAAAGCGTAGCTGCAAGCGACAGAACATTAAAAACAAGAGCGTGTGTTCTATTGTCTCTGAACCATTGCAGTTGTTCGGACGAACTGCTTTTATTGGCAGCAAAGCTGAAATGCATGTTGTAGCTAAGCAGAGTTGCAAAAAATACAAACGCTATCAGCGTAAGCGGATAATCGAAAATGGAATAAAACAACTTGGTTTGAGCGCAAAGTGCAGCAGCGCTTATGGCAATAACCAGGTGTTCAAATAACAGAAAGCGAAACAACCTGTTCATTCAGCAAATATACTAGAAGCCAAGCGCAACCGGCTCGGTTGTAACACTGTCGCTTCTGTTGCCGGCCTTATCTGTTACAACAAAACGAAATCTTGAAACATCGGTGGCAGGAGGACAGGCAGAACCACCTAACAAGCCATATCCTTCAATATTAATGTTGGCGTATTTTACTTTGATGGTTACCTGCTGATTAGGCGAGCCGGGGAAATCGGGTATTTTATATTTATCGCCCAACAACGTATTACCGGGGCATGCCGGTGAAGCGGCATCAATTTTATCGATTGTAATGGTATCCTGTACATCGCCTTCTTTATCGGTAACAGTTAAGTCGAACTCAATTACTTTGCCTGTATTACCTAACCCATCAGTAATATTACCAACTTTTACCGATTTGATTTTGATCTGCGGCTTTGTTTGGTATTTCTCTTTTCCACAGCCCGCAAGCAAGGTAGTTGTTACAAAAAGAAGTAATAGTTTTGCTGTCATGTGTGTAGCTTCTGTATTCAAATTTAAGCATTAATAATCCACCAAAAAGTTGATTCCTCTGTTTGTTAACAATCTTTTTCAGGTAAATAACACTGTCTTTAACGGGACGGCGTTAGAATTATTTTCTTTCCAGTACAGGAATAATGCTGCTTATAGTGGATTTGTTGATGCATTGGGCAGACCGGCAGCGAATGTTCAAACAATCGAATCGATTCCTTTTTTGCCCATTAGCTTTTTTAAAACACATACGGTTAAAACCACAGCTTTTACAGAAGAACAGCTGTTTGAAAGTAGTGGTACAACGCAAACTATTCAAAGTAAGCACCTCGTTAAAAGTTTGAAGTTGTACGAAGAATCTTTTTTTAAGGGGTTCGAACTGCAATACGGTCCTGTAAAGGATTATTGTGTGCTGGGTTTGCTGCCTTCTTACCTGGAGCGTAAGCATTCGTCGCTGGTGTACATGGTACAGCGGATGATGGATGAAAGTGCACATCCGTTGAACGGCTTTTTTCTTACCAATGTAGAGGAGTTAGCCAAACGCCTGACAGAGCTTGAAGCACAACAGCAAAAAACATTGTTGATTGGCGTAACCTTTGGCTTACTCGATTTTGCTGAGCAATACCAGCTGCCGCTAAAGCATACAATCGTTATGGAAACAGGTGGCATGAAGGGCCGTAGAGAAGAATTGACAAGAGAAGAAGTACACCTGCTGCTCAAACAGAGTTTTTCGCTCGACACAATTCATTCGGAATATGGTATGACGGAATTGTTGAGCCAGGCCTATTCAAAAGGCGATGGTATTTTTTATTGTCCGCCATGGATGAAGGTGCTGGTGCGGGAAGAAGATGATCCGTTGCAGCTGAAAGCAAAAGGAAAAGGCGCCTTGAACATCATCGACTTTGCGAATGTATATTCATGCAGTTTTATTGCAACCGACGATATAGGTGAAGTGTTTGACGATGGCAGCTTTCGTGTTATGGGCCGCATCGATAACAGCGATATCAGGGGCTGCAGTTTGCTGGCACTTTAAGAAAAGGAGAATCCAAAAAAGGCACATGGAACAAGGCGCAAGCAGAAAATCCAAAAACCAAAATTAGAAAAGTGGAGCAGCCTCGAGATGTAAGCTATTCCCCATTGACAATTCACAATTCACCATCATGCTCTCAGATAAATTACAAATGTTTCAGAACCGCCTCGCCAAAGTGTATAAGCACAGGGAAAAACAGGCAAGGCGTATGGGTATTCGTTGCTATCGTTTATACGATAAAGATTTACCTGAGTTTCCTGTCAGCATCGATTTGTACGATACCCGTGTTTGTGTAAGTGAATACAAAGCCAAACATAACCTTACCGAAGAGCAACATCAGGAATGGCTGGAAGGTACAGTTGAAGTGATCAGTAATGTATTGAACATTTCTGATGATGATATTTATACAAAAGAACGCAGGCGAAAAAGCAACCGGCATTCACAATACCAGAAAACAGCAGAAGAAAAAGAGTTTTTTGAAGTAAAAGAAAACGGCTTAACCTTTCTTGTCAACTTATCCGATTATTTAGATACCGGTTTGTTCCTCGATCACCGTATTACACGCAAAATGCTGATGGATGAAGTGAAGGATAAAAAAATGCTGAACCTGTTTGCTTATACCGGATCGTTTAGTGTGTATGCAGCAGCAGGTGGCGCAGCAGAAGTAGTAACAGTAGATCTGTCGAACACTTATATTGATTGGGCCAGGAGAAATTTTGAAGCCAACTATTTTGTTGATCCTGCGAAGTATAAGTTCATCGTAGCAGATGTAAAACAATATCTCGATACACTTACGCCTGATACATTTGATGTAGTGGTGATGGATCCGCCAACTTTCAGCAACAGCAAAAAAATGAAAGACTTTCTCGATATACAGGAAGATCATGTGGAGCTCATCAATAAAACCCTGCGTGCCATGAAGCCGGGCGGTATTTTGTACTTCAGCAACAATGCCCGCAAATTCGAGTTGAGGCAGGAGCAGATTGAAGCAACAACCATCAAAGACATTACCAAAGCAACAACGCCTTTTGATTTTGAAGGTAAGCTGCAGCGCTGGTGCTGGCGCATGATCCGGTAATGCAAATACGTAGTTTTACGAGTGCAGGCATAGGGAAAAAACAGAGTGCGCTTTGTTGTATGTGAGCTGGATTAAGTGTAATTTTTCAATACCTTATTCCAAAATCCAACGCTATGAAACCAGGCTTGCGCTCTGTACTGTCAAATCCACGCTTTAAACAGCTCCTCACATTTATTGGTATTGCCGCAATTCTCTTAACCGGCATCGGGTTTAACTACTTTGTTGAGTCGGGCGTATTCGATTCAGTAAAAGATCATACGGCACAAACCGATTCGGTTATTATGCATCAGCGTTATCAGCAGGCAATTGAGAAAACAACATTTCTCATTACACAAAATGATCATCTGCTGGAGCAGTATATTGAAACAGGCGATCCTGTAAAGCGTGATGCGTTTACAAAAAATCTTACCGAAGTGGAAGTTGGTCTTACAAAAGTGCGGGAAACATATGGTGGTTATGTACCAAAGTACCTGGTAAATCTTTTTGTACACAAAGCAACAAACCGTATTGAGTTTAATAAAGAAACATTGCACGTGTACGATGAGCAGGGAATGGAAGGTGCAACGATTATACTTCGTAGCGATGAGTACAAAAAATCGTTTAAGGAAATTACATTGGGCGAACAGGAAGTGGTAGATGCATTGGGTGCACGAATTGCCCAGCTGAACAACACCATCAGCAATGAGAAAAATGAATTACTGCAGCTCGATAAAAAGTGGAACCTGTTCTCGCTCATTTTTATGTCGGCAATTGCGCTTGTAGTGCTGTATAAAATAATTGAAACAAACAGGCTGAACAACCGCTTGTCGATTGCTATTCAGAAAGAGAAACAGGCGCAATTGGTCAAAGACCAGTTTATTGCAAACGTTACACACGAGCTGCGCACGCCATTGAATTCGATCATCGGGTATACCAACCTGTTGCTGAAAAAACAGCATACGGCAGAAACAACACAATGGATCAATTCGATGAAAGTGTCGGGTAATTTGCTGATGGAAGTTATTAACGATGTACTGGATTATTCAAAACTTGAATCGGGACATTTCCAGTTCTCAAGTGATGCATTCAGTGTAAAGCAAGTGCTTTCAAATTTAGGTAATGTGTTGCAAAATCGTGCAGAGAGTAAAAATCTTTTGTTACACATTCATACGGATGAGCGTGTGCCTGCGCATGTATTAGGCGATGAAAAAAAGCTGATGCAGATACTGGTAAATCTTACCGGCAACTCTATCAAGTTTACAGAACAGGGATCGGTTTCTGTTTCAGCATCGTTGGTAAAACGATCTGATGAAAAAGCTTGGGTACAATTTACCATACGGGATACAGGCATTGGTATCGATAAAGAAAAACTGCCGTATGTATTTGAGCGCTTTTACCAGATTGAAAGTAAAACATCCAAAAAATATTATGGTACCGGCCTGGGTTTACCTATTGTAAAACAGTTGGTGGAAATGCAGGGTGGAGAAATTGAAGTTTTCTCCACACCCGGTGCAGGAACACAATTCAATTTACTGTTGCCGTTTACGATAACAACTGTTGCAGAGCAGCCGCAGGAAACGACGATTGTACGAAACGAAAAATTAGTGCAAAAGAAAATACTGATTGTGGATGACAATGAAATGAATCGGGATCTGATGGGATATCTGCTGGCCGAACATCAGTTTATTTTTGAAAAAGCAGAAAGCGGAAACATTGCCTTGCAAATGCTGCAAAATGAGACTTATGATTTTATTTTAATGGATATACAAATGCCCGGCTTAAGTGGCATTGATACAACCAAAAAAATAAGAGCAGAGTTGCATCTGCAAACACCGGTTATTGGTTTGAGTGCGTTCTGTCAAAGTATCGAACAACAAAACGCCATTAGCGCCGGTATGAATGCTTATTTAACAAAACCGGTAGATGAACGCAAGTTACTGGAACTGTTAAACCATTATAGCGACTGGAATACACAACCGGCTATTCAGCAAAACATCCATCTTAAACTGGTAAACATTGATTACCTGCATCGCTTAACAGGTGGAAATAAAGAAAGCATCCAGGATTTGCTCAACAAGGCATTTGATTTCTTACCGGGTGAAGTAAAAAGACTGCAGGAATCGTTTGCTGCCGAAGACCAGGCGCTCATCAAAGCTACTGCACATAACATGAAATCGACCTTGAAAATTCTGGGCGTAAATGAACAGGTATCGAGTAAGGTAATACAAATAGAGAAAGCAGATATTTCGAAAAATACCGAACGTGAACAGATGAAACACCTTATTGCTGAAATTGATTCGTCGGTACAGGTGGTATTGCAGGAGTTAAGGGAATATCTGGCAGCAGCATAAGCAAATCTTAGTTATCCATATTGCGATGTTTGCAAAAGCTGAAGCACTCCGGTAAACACATTCTTTTTTAACAAATGTTCATTTACTTTCTTCGCTTATCTTGCAATCAAATACGATTGCAATGAACAAAGTTGTTGCCAGTGCCGATGCAGCTATCCATGATATTCAGGATGGCGCTACACTCATGCTCGGCGGTTTTGGTTTATGCGGAATCCCTGAAAATTGTATAACAGCCCTTGTTAAAAAAGGAATAAAGCAGCTCACTTGTATTTCGAACAATGCAGGTGTTGATGATTTCGGTATTGGGCTGATGTTGCAGCAAAAACAGGTGAAGAAAATGATCTCTTCTTACGTAGGCGAAAATGCAGAATTTGAACGCAAGTTATTAAGTGGAGAGTTGGAAGTAGAACTGATACCGCAGGGAACATTAGCTACCCGTTGCATGGCTGCAGGTTACGGTATGCCCGCTGTATATACACCTGCAGGTGTTGGAACCGAGGTAGCTGAAGGAAAAGAAGTACGCAATTTCAACGGTAAGGATTATTTACTCGAATATGCATTTGATGCAGACTATGCAATTGTAAAAGCATGGAAAGGCGATAAAATGGGCAACCTCATTTTTAAAGACACAGCAAGAAATTTTAATCCGCTGATGGCGATGGCTGGAAAAATCACCATTGCAGAAGTGGAAGAGTTGGTGGAGCCTGGGCAGCTGCACCCCAACGAAATACATACGCCGGGTATTTATGTGCACCGCATTTTCCAGGGAACGAATTACGAAAAGCGGATTGAGCAGAAGACAGTAAGAAAACGAATTTGAGAATGTGACAATTTGAAAAGTTGAAACAATCATTTTCAACTTTTCAAATCGTACGAATGGTAATCTCCAAAATTTTCAAATTAGCTCATTTTCAAATTTTCAAATTGCAATTATGGCTTTAACGAAAGAACAAATCGCACAGCGCATTGCCAAAGAACTGAAAGACGGCTACTACGTTAACTTGGGCATAGGTATTCCAACGCTTGTTGCCAACTATATTCCTGCAGGTATTCATGTAGAACTGCAAAGCGAAAATGGATTATTGGGTATGGGTCCTTTTCCGTTTGAAGGTGAAGAAGATCCCGATCTCATCAATGCCGGTAAGCAAACCATTACAACATTGCCCGGCTCTGTATTTTTTGATAGTGCCATGAGCTTTGGAATGATCCGTGCTGGTAAAGTTGATTTGACTGTATTAGGTGCAATGGAAGTAAGTGATGAAGGCGATATCGCCAACTGGAAAATTCCCGGCAAAATGGTAAAAGGCATGGGCGGTGCCATGGATCTTGTTGCCAGCGCCAAAAATATTATTGTAGCCATGATGCATACCAATCCAAAAGGCGAAAGCAAGTTGCTGCCGCAATGTACACTACCGCTAACGGGTAAACGCTGTGTAAAAAAGATTGTCAGCGATTTAGCGGTGCTCGATGTTACACCCGATGGATTTAAACTGCTGGAGCGTGCCCCTGGCGTTTCTGTACAGGAGATTGTTACCAAAACAGCAGGTCGTTTAATTGTAGAAGGCGCTATTCCGGAAATGCAATTTTAACCTTCCTTTCATTTTTGGCAGGGTTTTTAATAATCATTCAATAATGTAACAGGCTTTGTTGTAACAGGGATATTAACATTTCTCTGAAACAATACTATTATCTGTGCGCCTACCTTCGTGGCCCGAAAGGAGAGCGTTGTGCCTGTAAAAAACAACCTGACTATTTATTGTTTTTAAAATCAACATTATGAAAATGAATTACATGGTAGCTCTTGCCGCTGCTGGATTGATGTTTAGTTCCTGCGTAAGCAGTAAAAAGTTTAAAAAGGCACAGGCCGATTATGCCCAACTGCAAACCCGTTATCAAACCCTGGAAGGTTCTTTAGCCGATTGCAATAATCAAAAAGACGGTTTGATAAAGGATAAAAATGAGCTCAATAAAAAGATTGCCGATCTGAACCGTGAGATTGAACTCATCAAACAGAATTATACTGCTACCTTACAGCAGCTGGAAAATCTTTCTGTTATTTCAAAGCAACAGGCTGAAAGTATTAAACAATCGTTGCAGAACATTGGTGCAAAGGATGCGTACATCCAAACACTGCAGCAACAAATGGCTTATAAAGATTCGCTCAACATGGCGTTGGTGATGAACCTCAAAGGCGCTATCGGTAATATTGAAGATGAAGACATCAACATTAAAGTCGATAAAGGTGTGGTGTATATTGATATCTCCGATAAATTATTATTCAAAAGTGGTAGTTACACAATTACCGATCGTGCAAAAGAAGTATTAGGTAAGGTAGCATTGGTATTGAAGAACCAACCTGAAATTGAATTTATGGTTGAAGGACATACCGACAATGTACCGTTTAAAGGCAATGCAATTTTGGTGGACAACTGGGATTTGAGTGTGAAGCGAGCAACAACTGTAGTGCGTTTGCTGCAGAAAGAATACGGACTGGATCCGGCGAAGATGGCTGCTGCCGGACGTAGTGAATACAGACCTGTTGCAGATAATGAAACAAAAGAAGGAAAAGCTACAAACAGAAGAACACGCATTGTTATTCTGCCACAACTCGATCAGTTCTTTAAACTGCTCGAACCACAGAAATAAAAAATGGAACAATACAAATGGCCACGCTCAATGCGTGGCCATTTGTATTTATCTGCAACACCAATTAATTGGTAGTATAAATTTTTATAAAACCATCGTTTTCGCTGCTGGCAATAAACAGGCTTCTGCCGTTCGGGCTTTTAGCGGCCTCAACAAACAGTACACCTTCGGGCGCAACACCGGTATTTAACCATTGCAGGTATTTTGGTTTGATGGGGTTAGTAATATCATAAATCATCACGGCATTTGCTCTTTCGAGGCCAACAAACAATAGATTGTTGTTACCCACTCTGCCAATGGTAATGCCTTCGGGTTCGCAACCTTTATCATCACTGCGTCCATCAGGATATTTACCTAACTCTGCAGCTTTGGTATCAATCTGGTTTTTGCTGTCGAACACTAATTCTCCTGTTAAACCATTCCAGATGCTGAACGAACGTGCACCATAAGAATACAACTCGTCATAATCACCATCGCCATCGGTATCACCCAAGGTAGTAGTAATGTTCAGGCGGCCTAATTGTGTATTTGTTTTTAATGCAGCAGCATTCGGGAAAGCAACAGGATCAAGCACAACCGAACTGTGGTTCACTCTTCTTGTTTCCACTGGTGTTAAGCCGCTCCATTCTCTGGCATCACCTTCGTTTGCAGTGTAGATAAACGGTGTGCCGTTGAAGCTGTTTACTGCAATGGCATCGGGTAAATACATTCCTTTTACAGGCAATGCAGCAAAGTTGATGCCTCCGTCCTGATCACTGGGATCAATTGTGTTGGATGGATTGTTATAATCTTTAAAACCTAAAGGGAAAATTTCAGTGATGTTTTTTGTCGCTATATCGATCTTGGCAACGCCATTGTTTTCCTGTAACGTAACCCATGCAGTGTTACTGTTTGCAGAAACGGCAATGTATTCCGGCTCCACATCCTGTTCAAAACTTGCATTCTTTCCAAACAAACGAAATCCTTTAGCTTTTAACACAGCTGCTTGTGAAGCAAACTTGCTGAAGTTGAGTGTTGTTACTGCATAATCTTCTTCTACACTAATAATTGATACAGTACCTAAAGGATCGATGGTATACGCATCGTTTGGTTCGCCCTCGTTAGCGGTAAGAATGTATTTGCCATCAGGAGTAAAAGTTACCATATCGGGTAACGAGCCTACAGTTACAACTGCAATAGCTGCATGTGAGGCTGTATTAAAAATAACAACTTTACCTGCACTTACTTTGTCTGTTGCTTCAATAGCAGCTGCAACCTTACCATTACTTACTGCAACGCTGTTAACAAAACCACCATAAGCAGTAATGTTGATATTACCAACAAGAACAGGTGCTGCCGGGTTGCTGATGTCGAGCACTTCAATACGGTTGTTGCCTGCACTGTTGTTTACTACAAACAGTTTTTTGGTTATTGCATCGTAAGCACTTATTTCTGCAGCACCTGTACTGCCGATATTGATGCTTCCGATTTCTTTAAATGTTGTGGATTCCTGGCGTGCAGATAGTTGTAAAGACTGATCTGTTGCGCCGTTGTTCTTTAATTCTTCTTTGGCGCAACTTGCAAACAAGACAATGCTGCCAAGAAGAAAACTTAATTTTCTCATTGTGTAAGTGTTTAGGAGGGCAATGGTAGCAGGGCATTGTTAACGCAACATTATTTGAATGTTACGAAAACATGAAGGGTATTTATTGTTGAAAACAAGTGAAAGGAAATTAGAACAGCAGCATAAACGCAGTGCCTTCGCCGGGCCGGCTTTGTACCTGTATGCTTCCTTTGTGCAGTAACATAATCTGCTTGCAAAGACTGAGACCAATACCGCTGCCGGTTTTGCGTGTACTGAAAAATGGAATAAAAATTTTGTCCATCACTTCTTCATCCATACCTACACCGTTATCAGCAATCTTCATAACTGTTTTATGATCGCCCGATTCGTAAGCTGATAATACGATACGTGGTTCAGCTTTATCTTTTACAGCTTCAATGGCATTTACCAGCAAGTTAATCAGTACCTGTTCAATCAAATGCATATCCACTTCCAGTGTAATGGCAGGATCTTTTAAAATAATTTCCAGCTCAATATTTTTTTGCTCAAGCGTTGGCTGCATCAACTGGTGCAGGTTTTCAAAAAGATCGAGCACCTGTACTTTCTTTACATTAAGCGTGGTAATCTTATTCAGATTGCGATAGGTTTCTGCAAACTTCAGTAAACCTTCGCTACGGCGTTTAATGGTTTCAATGCCCAGCTCCAGGTCTTCCAGCGAGCCATCATTGTTTTGCAAATGCGGAGTGGAGAGTTGCAGCCGGTTTTTTAATGTGTCGGCCAGCGAAGAAATTGGCGCAACAGAATTCATGATCTCATGCGTCATTACACTCAGCAATCTTCTCCATGCCTGTGCTTCGGTTTCATCCAATGCTTCGTTTACGTTTTGAAAGGCAATAAGCTTGAATACTTTGCCATCGGTTTGAAAAGCCGTTGCAGACAGCAACAGTTTAAACGAAGATTTATCGGTATTCACTTTTACAATTCTGTTCTCTCCCGATTTTAAACTGATCACTTCTTTGTACAACGATTCATCTCTTTTTTCTAAGCTGTGGATTGTTTTTAAATAAGGAATACCAAGTAACCGTTTAAAGGTCTCGTTCATCCAGGCAATTTCACCTTCATTTATTTCGTACGAAAGGATGCCGGTATCAACCAACTCTAATATTTTTTGCAGGTACACATATTGTGTTTCCCTTTCTTTGGTAATTACTTTAAACGTGCTGTTGATTTCGTTAAAACCGGCACGCAAAGGTTGCAACTCGGCAGGCGCCTGCTTTACATTGAAGTAACGGGAGAAATCACGGTAGTGCACGCTCTCGGCAAATTCTTTTACTTCGTCTTGCGCCTTTTTTAATAAGCTATATAAATCGTATAACTGGAATAATAAAACAGGTGCAAGAAAAATCGTATAGAAATAATAAGCTTTCACCAATAGCCATGCAGCTACCGATAGTACCGCAAACAGCAGTATTACACGTATCAGTAAACGTCCTTCGTATTGTTTAAATATCATACTTCGTTAATCTTCTGTATAATGCTGTTCTTGTTAAGCCGAGTTCTTTTGCGGCTTTGGTGATATTGCCGTTATGTTTTTCAATTACTCGCAGGATGGTATTCTTTTCCACACTGCTTAATTTTAAATCGTGTTGTTCTTCTTCCTGCTGACGTGCTGTTTCAATAGGCGAAAAGATGATGTCTTCAGCTTGTAACGATTCACCATCGGCCATAATTACTGCCCGTTCAATACTGTATTGCAGCTCCCGCACATTACCGGGGAAATGATAGCTCATTAATTTTTCAACAGCCTTTTTATCCAGCTCCATTTTGGGCTTAATGTATTTATCTGCATAGATGTTGGCATAATGCTGTGCCAGCAGCTGAATATCTTCTTTGCGGTTGCGCAATGGCGGAACCGTTATTTCTACAGTATTGATGCGATAGATAAGATCTTTACGAAAGCGTGCTTCGTTTGCCAGTTCAGTTAAAGGGAGATTGGTTGCACAGATCAAACGGATATCAATGGGCACCGGCTCGTTACTACCCAGCTTTATTACTTGTCTGTTTTGTAAAACCGATAACAGCTTGGCCTGTTGCTGTAAGGTAATGTTGCCAATCTCATCTAAAAAAATGGTACCACCATTCGCTGCTTCAAAACGACCGATGCGGTCTTCTCTTGCATCGGTAAACGCTCCTTTTTTATGACCAAACAATTCGCTTTCAAACAAACTTTCTGTTAGTGCACCGGCATCAACTTTAATAAACGGTTTATTATTGCGTAACGATTTTTGCTGAATAGCCTGTGCAATCAAATCTTTACCTGTACCATTCTCCCCAAGTATCAGCACATTGGCATCCGTGGGTGCAATTTTTTCGATCTTCAAAAAAATATCACTCATCGCCTCGCTTTCGCCCAGCAGTTGTGTGCCAATGATGGAATCGGCCGAACGGGTTACTGAACTTGTATTTGTTTTCTGGCTGTTTCGCTTTTTAATGGCTTCGCCGATGGTGCTGATGAGTTTTTCGTTGTGCCAGGGTTTGATCATGAAATCGGATGCACCTTCTTTTAACGAGCGCACAGCCAGATCAATATCGCCATAAGCTGTAATCATAACAACTGCAGGTGAATTGGCAAATTCTTTGATCTTTCGTAACCAATACAAACCTTCATTGCCTGTATGAATGGTACTGTTGAAATTCATATCAAGCAAAATGAGATCGAACTCCTGCTTTGCTAACAGATGACGGATATTTTCCGGGTTCTTTTCAGTTACTACTTCTTTTGCCTCTGTCTTCAGCAGTAAGCGCACTGCAGTAAGTACATCGGTATCATCATCAATAACAAGTATGCGGGAATTTTTTAAGCTCATTTGCTGAATGGTCAAAAGTGAATAGCGAAACACAACGATGTAACAACGGCATCTGTTTGGGTTTCACAGCTACAAGTTTACCATAATCGTAAAGCATTAGCAATAAATAGCGAAGAAAAAAATGGCCGTACAAAAACTGTATCAAAACCGTACACCTGTTGTAGCAAAAGCGAACAGTTACAACAACCGGCTTAAAGTAACGTCTTGATTTTCATAGCTAAGTTGAGTTGGCACGGCTTTCACAGGTAACGGACAGTTCCTTATCATTAAACCTTTTCACTGTAACAGACCAATCATCCGGTCTTCAGCCAACCGGGTGGTTTTTCTGTAACAGTTATACAAGCAGAAACGTATTTTAGAATCATGGACAGAGTTATAGCAAAAAAGAAATGGAGCACCAAACGCCTCTTAACCATTGCCGGCATAGCCGGTATTGTTGCGTTAATTGCAGGTAGCATTTATTTTACTTCAGGTAAGTCGAGATTGAATGTTGATACCGAACGTATAACCATCAGCGAAATTAAAACAGGCAGCTTCCAGGAGTTTATTACAGTCAATGGTGTGGTGTTACCCATCAGCACCATTTATCTCGATGCCATGGAAGGTGGCCGTGTAGAAGAAAAATATGTGGAAGATGGTGCCATGATGAAAAAAGATCAACCCATTCTCCGTTTATCCAATACCGATCTTGAACTGCAGCTTGCCAATCAGGAAACACAGGTGTTTAATGTATTAACGCAAATGCAGATAAGTAAAAACAATGCAGAACAAAACTCCATTAACCGCCAGAACCAGGATGCAGAAGTGGATAATGCATTGAAAGAAGCTGAGCGTGTGTATAATCTCAACAAAAAACTCTTCGAGCAAAAAGTAATTGGTGCGCAGGAATTCCAGAGCAGTAAAAATTTGTACGAATACCAGTTACGCCGTAAAAAACTTACTGAGCAGATTATGAAAACAGATGCAGTGAGTATGAAGCAGCAGGTTGACCAGGCAGGCGAGAGCTATCAGCAAATGAAACGTACACTTACGTTGATGCGTAAAAAAGTGGGCGATTTAATTGTGCGTGCTCCTGTTGACGGCCAGCTGACTTCACTGGATGCAGAAATTGGTGAGAATAAAAACAAAGGACAACGTTTAGGACAAATAGATGTTATGAGTGGTTACAAAGTACGTGTTGATATTGATGAGCATTACATCAGTCGCATTTTTGCCGGCCTTGTTGGTAATTGCGATGTAGCCGGTAAAAACTACCAGTTGAAAATTAAAAAAGTATACACGCAGGTGTTGAATGGCCGTTTCCAGGTTGATATGGAATTTACCGGAGCTGTACCCGAGAGTATCCGTCGTGGACAATCGTTGCAGATACGGTTAGCGTTGAGTGATGAAACAAAAGCATTGCTGTTACCCAAAGGCGGTTTCTACCAGCAAACAGGAGGCAACTGGATTTTTAAAGTAAGCGAAAATGGTAAAACTGCATATAAAATCGATATACAACTTGGTCGCCAGAATCCTGACTATTACGAAATACTGCAAGGTTTAAAACCCGGCGATAAAGTAGTAACCAGCAGTTACGAAAGTTATGGCACCATGCAGGAATTGATCTTAAAAAAATAAAACAAACAAGATGAAACCGCATAGTTTATTTCTGTTGTTGTTCTTTTTACTTACAGGCGATGGATGGCTAACACCTGTAAATGCCTGCAATAAAAATAAAACTGCAAAAGCAGTGCTGCACAAAATTGCAGAAACACCAGGCTTTACCGAACTGGTTCCTTTTAATCACATGTTACTTTAACAAACGTAAAACCATATCATAGTATGATAAAGATTACAAACCTGGAGAAATATTACCGTACCGAAGAAGTGGAAACGGTGGCATTGAATAAACTTTCCTTCGAAGTTAAGGAAGGAGAGTTTGTTGCAGTGATGGGACCGAGTGGTTGCGGTAAATCAACACTGTTAAATATTGTAGGCTTGCTCGATGACCCCGATGGAGGCAGCTTCCTGTTTAACGGCATTGAAGTGGCAGGCTTCAATGAACGTAAACGGGCCGATCTGCGTAAGCACAATATCGGTTTCGTGTTCCAGAGTTTTAATCTTATTGATGAGCTTACTGTTTTTGAAAATGTAGAACTCCCGCTCATTTATACCGGTGTAAAAGCAGCCGATCGTAAAGTACGTGTTGAAGAAGTGCTGGATAAAATGCAGATCATGCATCGCCGCAATCACTACCCGCAACAGTTAAGCGGTGGTCAGCAGCAGCGTGTGGCAGTAGCAAGAGCAGTTGTTAATAATCCCAAGCTTATACTTGCCGATGAGCCTACCGGTAATCTTGATTCATCGAATGGTAACGAAGTAATGCAGTTGCTTACCGATTTAAACGAACAGGGTACAACCATCATCATGGTTACGCACAGTGAGCACGATGCCAAATACAGTCACCGTATTATCCGTATGCTCGATGGGCAAACGGTTACGGAAAATATACTCGTATAACCATAAGCCTTATCACCTTATCATCTTTCTATGTTTAAAAATTACATCAAAATAGCCTGGCGCAGTTTGTTTAAAAACAAATTTCATACAGGTATTAATCTTGTTGGTTTATTTATCGGCTTCAGTATTGGTATACTGGTGCTGTTGGGTGTATATGGTCAGTTCAGTTACGATAAAGGCCATGCTAACCGTAAAAAAATCTATCAGGCTTACCAGGTGTATAACAAAGAGTCGGGTTCGCAGATAGGCAATGTATTTGGTTATCCTGCAGCACCCATGTTTAAAGCCGAAGTGCCTGCCATTGATAAAGCAACACGCTATTTGTTCGGAAGCAATCTTATTGAGTATAAAGAGAAAGAGATCGACATCAGTACCATGTTGGTCGATGAAGATTTTCTGCAAATGTTCAGCTTCCAGGTGGTAAAAGGAAATGCGGTCAACCCTTTAAAAGATCTTACAGGCGTGGTACTCACTGAAAACGCAGCAAAGCGTGTTTTCGGCAACGAAGATCCGATTGGCAAAACCATACAATCGCCTTATGGTGGTGGTAAAAAGAAAGCAATGACGGTTGTAGCGGTGCTGAAAGATGTTTTTAATAACTCCAGCATACGCTTTGATGCGTTGGCTCGTATAGAAAATGCAAACAGTTACGCAGCAGATAAAAACAATTGGGATAATCAGCACCATGCAGTTTTTGTAATGCTGAAGGATAATGCCACACAGCAGCAGGCCGAGAAGCAATTAATTGCATGTAACCAGAAAAATTTGCCCGGCTGGTACGAAACGCTGAAGCAAGAAGGAGCTAAACCCGATAGCCGTGGCGATATTTTTGCCACACGGTTACTTCCGTTAAGTGAATTACATTTTTCGCCACGCATCAGTGGTTTAGGCAATGGTGTAAACAAAGCTGAAATTTATGTGGTGTTGCTGGTTGGCTTACTCATTATCCTCATTGCCTGTTTCAATTTTGTAAATATTAATCTTGCCAATGCATTTACACGTAGCAGGGAAATCGGCGTGCGTAAATGTTTGGGCGCAGCCAAAGAAGGATTGTTTGCTCAATTGTGGAGCGAAAGTTTCCTGCTTTGCTTTATTGCGTTTGTATTATCAATGTTATTTGTAAAAGTGCTTGTTGTTGTTATACAGGAACAAACAGGTGGCGGTATGCCGTTAGGCGAAATGATGTTAGAGCCTGCCTTCCTTTTACTTGCGTTGGGTTTGCTGCTGCTGGTTTCGTTTATTGCAGGCGGGTATCCTTCCTGGCTGATGAGTAAGTTCCAAGTGGTGGAAACACTAAAAGGAAAAGTAACCTTGAAACGAAAAAGTTTTGTACGCAGTGCATTGATAGTTGTGCAGTTTGTAATTGCCTGCATTATGATCAGCTGTACATTTATTATTTATCGCCAGTTTAAACATTTACAAACTGCCGATCTGGGTTTAAACCAGGAATATCTCATCAGTATTCCATTTCATAAACCCGAGAATGGAAGAAAAAATATTGAGAAACTCCGCACACGTTTAGCGTCTAATCCCGGAGTGTTGTCTATCTCCGGCAGCCACGTCAATATTGGCATGGGGCTCGATGGGTCTTCTACCAAATTAACGAACTCTTTTGGTTACAAAGGATCAAATATTACCACCAATGTCAATTTTGTGGATGCTGATTTTTTACAAACATTCGGCATCAAACCAATTGAAGGAAATGATATTGATATGCGTTATGCTGCTGATACCTTGCAGCAGGTAATACTCACCGAAAGTTCTGCCAAACAGTTTAACGAAAAGGAATTGGTAGGCCAGCAAATATTGGTTGACAGCGGTGCACCTGCATGGAATATTGTTGCCATCATTCCCGATTTTCATTTGTATTCGCTACGTGAAAAGAAAGAGCCGCTGGCAATGATCTACACAAAAAATACACCTGTGCGGTATTGTTTCGTACGTACCAATGCACAAAACGGCGAAGCTGTAATGGATGCATTGAAACGTGAAATGGCTATGCTGGAACCCGGCCGTGAGTTTAAAGGTTCGTTTGTAGATGAGAATGTAGAGAACTGGTACAAGCAGGAAAAAATGATGTCGCTCCTGTTTAGTATTGCGGCTGTTATTGCCATCGTACTTTCTTGCCTTGGTTTATTGGCAATGGTACTGCTGATTATTCAGCAGCGTGTAAAAGAGATTGGAGTACGGAAAGTATTAGGTGCAGATGTGTCAACACTTTCATTCATCATTTCCAAAGATTTTTTAAAGCTGGTGTTAATTGCAGTGTTAATAGCAACGCCTGTTGCCTGGTTGGTCATGAACAAATGGCTTGAATCGTTCCCGTACCGCATAGCTGTACAGTGGTGGATGTTTGTACTGGTTGCGCTTACAGCTTTGCTTATTGCCTTTATTACCATCAGTTATAACACAGTAAAAGCAGCAATGCAAAACCCGGTAAAAAGCTTGCGTACCGAATAAAAACCTATCATCATGTTTAAAAATTACATCATTGTTGCCTGGCGAAATCTTCTTAAAAACAAAACGTTTTCGTTGTTGAATATTGTTGGCTTGGCAGTTGGTCTTGCCTGTTTCATTCTTATTACAATGTACGTAATGGATGAGCTGAGTTACGACAAACACAATGAAAAGGCAGAGCGCATCTATCGCATCAATTCTGATATACGTTTTGGCGGAAATGATCTGCGGCTTGCAGTGTGCAGCGATCCCATGGGTGCTACACTTAAAAAAGATTATCCGCAGGTAGAACAGTTTGTGCGTATCTATAATTCCAACGGTTCAAAAATGCTGAAGAAAGGAACGGCATTTATTGAAGAAACAAAAGTGGCGCATGCCGATTCTACAATTTTTGATGTGTTTACGCTGCCGATGATTGCAGGTAATCCGAAAACGGCTTTAAGCGAACCCAACACAGTAGTAATAAGCAAATCGGCTGCTGAAAAATATTTTGGTACAGTTGATGCGATTGGTAAGGGTATTGAAGTAAATGATGAGCAGCATACGGTGTACAAGGTAACGGCAGTAATAAAAGATATGCCACAGAATGCGCACTTCAATTACGATTTCATTTTTTCAATGGACAATGTGGAATACGGATGGGGTAATTTTTTGAGCCATAATTTTCAAACCTATGTGTTATTACAGCCCGGCACCGATTACAAAGCATTTAATAAAAATTTTAAACAGGTAATTGATAAATATATTCTGCCGCAGGCAAAACAACTCATGCAGATCAACAGCATGGAAGATTTTGCACGCACAGGTAATAAGCTGGAGTATTCATTAATGCCAATGCTCGATATCCATTTGTACTCCGATCGTTTTCCGGAGCTTGGGGTTAACAGCAGTATTCAGTATGTATACATTTTTTCGGCTGTTGCATTATTTATTTTGCTCATTGCCTGTGTAAACTTTATGAATCTTTCTACAGCACGTTCCTCAAACCGTGCAAAAGAAGTAGGTATCCGTAAAGTATTGGGCACCGGAAAAAAATTACTCATTGGCCAGTTTCTTACAGAATCTACATTAATGGTATTTATTGGTTTGCTGATTGCGATTGGATTGGTTTGGCTGAGTATTGGTTACTTCAACAATATCGCCGGAAAAACGCTAGGTATAACCATGTTACTAAAACCTGGTTACTTGTTGTTTCTTTTATTGATACCGGTTGTAACGGGTGTGTTGGCAGGTTTGTATCCGGCATTTTTTCTGTCCTCATTTCAGCCAATTGCAGTATTAAAAGGGCGGACAGGCAAAGCGTTCAGCCGCAGTAATTTCAGAAGTGCGTTGGTGATATTCCAGTTCTTTACATCCATCGTACTCATCATCAGTACCATCGTTGTGTTTAAGCAGTTGAATTTTATACAAAATGCCAAGATCGGTTTCAATAAAGATCAGATGCTGATCGTGAATGGCACATGGGCATTGAATAATAACGCCGATGCATTCCGTAACGAAGTTGCAAAGATGAGTGGTGTAAAAGCATCTTCCTTTGCAGGATATCTTCCGGTAAGTAATTCGTCACGCAACGATAACACCTTTTCTACAGAAGCTGTGATGAATGAGAAGAACGGATTTAACATGCAGGTATGGAATGTTGATTATGATTATATACCGGTAATGGGAATGGAAGTGTTGAAGGGTAGAAACTTTTCAAAAGAGTATGGCTCCGATTCAACAGCTCTTATCATCAATGAAACTGCGGCAAAAATGCTGGGGTTCGATGATCCTGTTGGTAAAAAGCTGTATACTCTGGTCGGCAATGACAACGAGCTTGTGTCTTACACCATTGTTGCTGTAGTTAAAAATTTCAATTATGAATCCTTACGTAAAAACGTGGGCCCGCTTTCGATGCGTCTTGGTTATAACAAATGGGCAACTGCATTTAAGGTATCGGCAACCGATGTAACGGCGCTGCTGAAAAATATTGAAACAAAGTGGAAATCGATGGCTCCCGATATGCCGTTCAGTTACCAGTTTCTCGATGACTCGTTCGATAATATGTACAGGGCCGAACAACGTATTGGTAAAGTAGCATTGTCGTTTGCATTGCTGGCCATTTTTATTGCCTGCCTTGGTTTATTTGGCCTGGCAGCATACATGGCCGAACAACGCACAAAAGAAATCGGCGTACGTAAAGTACTTGGCGCATCGGTAACCAGTATTACAACTTTACTTTCAAAAGATTTTGTAAAGCTGGTTTGCATTGCATCGTTGATTGCATTTCCTGTAGCATGGTGGGCAATGAGCACCTGGCTGCGAGACTTTGCATACCGTGTAAGCATCAGCTGGTGGGTATTTGGATTGGCGGGATTTGTGGCCTTGTTGATTGCCGTGCTTACAGTGAGTTCACATGCAATTAAAGCAGCCTTAACCAACCCGGTAAAAAGTTTGCGAAACGAATAAAACAAAACGGTATGCTCCGAAACTATTTTAAAATTGCTTTCCGCAACTTATGGCGTAATAAGCTGTACAGTTTCATAAATATAGCTGGCTTGGCTATGGGCATAGCAGCATTCATACTTATACTGCAGTATGTAAGTTTCGAAAAAAGTGTTAACGGATTTCACCGAAACATTGCAACAACCTATCGCTTATTAAACGAAAACCCCAAAGGCGAAACATGGCCGCAGGTTGAACCGGGTTGGGCACAAAAAGCAAAAGAACGTTTTCCTGAAATAAAAGCATATTGCAGGTTTGAAGAAGGAGTAGGACAGGGTATTGTTCGGCGTACGACTGAAAATGCTGAGCCGTTCAGGGAAACAAATGTTGGATATGCAGAAGGGAATTTCTTTGAGTTTTTTAGTTTCAATTTACTGGAAGGTAATGCGGCTGCATTTAAAAAGCCAAATGTTGTTTTCCTGTCTAAGGCTGCTGTTAAAAAGTATTTTGGAAAGGATGAACCGATCGGTCAGTCGCTTATACTTTATAACCAGTTTGGAAAAGCAACATATACTGTTAATGGTGTGTACGAGATTCCGGTTAATTCAGATATCCGTTACGACATGGTTTTCTCTCTTGAAACCTTAAGTAATCCAGCCAATCTGAACGATAATGATTGGGCACAATTAGATAACCTCAGCTCCCAGTACATCAACACTTATTTTCAGATAAACGAAACAGCCGACTATAAAAAGCTGGAACAAAAGCTAAACACACTTCGCAACGAACTGAAAAAAGACAAAGATGGTCTTGTGTTTCGTTTGCAACCATTTGCCAATGTGCATTTGCCTGCATCCTTCAGCGATAACTATCAAACCACCGGTAACTTAAAATATGTTTATATTCTCAGCATCATCGCAATCCTTATTCTGGTAATTGCATGGTTCAACTATATTAATCTTTCAACCGCTAATGCATTAAAGCGTGCAAACGAAGTAGGTGTACGCAAAGTGGTTGGTGCATCAAGAGGTTCACTTGTTTTACAGTTTCTTGGCGAATCGGTATTGGTAAACATGATCAGCTTCGGGTTAGCACTTTTGATTGTACAACTGCTGCAGCCATTATTCAATACCATTATTGAAAAAGAACTTGCTTTTACATCGTTACTGTCTACGCCGGCATGGGTTGCAGGATTAGGTTTGCTTATTGTTGGTTCATTGTTGTCGGGTGCATATACAGCGTACAGTCTTTCGGGTTTTAATCCGGTTGAAACATTAAAAGGTAAACTGGTAAAAACAAATAAAGCAGTAGTACTGCGTAAATCGCTTGTGGTGTTCCAGTTTTCTATTTCTATTGGTTTGTTGCTTGTTACAGCATTTATTTACCGGCAGCTGAATTACATGCAGCATAAAAGTCTTGGTGTAAATACCGATCAGCTGTTGGTCATTCGTGGTCCGCAGGTAGATAAAGACAGCACCTACAAGCAACGCCGCACAGCTTTTATCAATGCTCTTGCACAGCAAAGTTTTGTAAAAGATTATTCGTTGAGTGGCAGTGTACCGGGTAATGGATACAATTTCGCAACATCAGGATTTTCGCAGCCGGGCTCGAGAAAAGGCGATGAGCTAAAATCATTTTCTTTTGCCTTGATCGACGACCGCTATCTCAATACTTATGAAATAGGTTTGAAGGCAGGTCGCACATTTACGCAGCCGGAAACCATGGTTGAGTGGAATGACAATGACAAAGTGCTGATGAATGAAAAAGCAATTGAAGAACTCGGCTTTAAATCGGCAGAAGAAGCGTTAAACACAAAAGTGCAGTGGGATGAACGCAAGCTGCAGGTAATTGGTGTTGTAAAAAATTATCATCACGTGGGATTGCAAAAAGCAATCGATCCGATTATCTTTTATCCGCAGAGTAACAGCGCCTATTTTACAGTACGTCTGCAAACAGACAGGATAAAAGATAATGTTGCACAGATGGAAACATTATTCAAATCGTATTTCCGCAACAATCCCTTTGAGTATTTTTTTGCTGATGAGAATTTCAACAAGCAATACATTTCCGAGCAACAGTACAGTAAGTTATTTACAACTGCTTCGGTATGGGCTATTGTTATTGCCTGCCTCGGTTTATTTGCCCTCGCAACTTATACAGTAGAAGCACGCACCAAAGAAATTGGTGTACGCAAAGTGCTGGGTGCAAATGTGTTTACGATTGCCCGTTTATTATCGAAAGATTTTTTACAGCTGGTATTTATTGCGTTTGTAATTGCAGTGCCGGTTGTGTGGTATACCATGTATCGCTGGCTCGAAAATTTTGCGTACAAGGTTCAGCTATCGTGGTGGGTATTTGCAGCGGCAGGCATTGTGGCGATTGGGATTGCCCTGTTAACGATCAGTTTTCAGGCAATGAAAGCTGCTTTTGCAAATCCGGTAAAAAGTTTACGAACAGAATAAGCCTTATCATCTGCAGTGCATTTGCAACTGTAAAACTGTATATACTATGTTCAGGAATTATTTAAAAACAGCCTTCCGGAATCTTGCGAAGAACAAAGTGTATTCGTTCATAAATATTGCCGGATTAAGTATTGGGCTTGCATGTGCAATGCTGATTCTTTTGTACACCAAAGACGAAGCCAGTTACGATCGGTTTCTTCCTGGTGTAAACAATATTTACCGTATTGTATCTAAAGAGGTCAATCCCGATGGAAGTATTCTGATGCAGAGCGGCAACACCGGTAGCTTTCATGGTCCGGCCTTTGCATCGGGGGTGCCGGAAATTGTTTCCTTTGTACGTTTCCAGGGCGATTATGTAAATATCAAGAAGGGAACAGAAGTACTTGGTCAGGATGCACATCGTGTAGACAGTAATTTCTTTTCCATTATGCAGTTTCCATTAGTGTATGGCAATGGTAAAACAGCTCTGCAACAACCCGATGCAATCGTGCTGAGTGAAACAGTTGCCCGTAAATTTTTCGGTTCTGCAGATGTTGTTGGTAAAACCTTACAGTTGCAACGTAACGGCACGTTTAAACCATATACTGTAACAGCTGTAGCGAAGGATTGTCCGCAGAACTCGTCGATTAAATTCCAGATGCTAACAAAAATGGAATTGAGTGCCGAAGAAATTTCGGATCGTATGAACTGGTTCAATTTCTTTCTCAATACGTTTGTAGTACTGGCGCCGGGTGCCGATGCAAAACAGGTAGAGAAAAAGATGATGCGGTTTTATGAAATGGATGCCAGGGAAACGATTAAAATTGTAGCGGAGAAATACAATTACAAAGCCAAAGCACAATACACGCTGCAGCCTTATACCGATATTCATCTGAGTAAAGAGTATCGTGCCGATAACGGAATGGTTGGCGCCAGCAACCCGATGTATTCTTATATTCTGTCGGGTATCGCCTTGTTTATTTTGCTGATCGCCTGTATCAACTTTGTAAACCTTACAGTAGCCCGTTCGTTAAAACGTGCAAGAGAAATTGGTGTACGCAAAGTTATTGGCAGCGATCGTCGTCAACTTATCGGACAGTTTTTAGGTGAATCGTATATTCTTTGTTTTATTGCATTTGTACTCGCATTGGGCATTGCACAGCTATTGTTGCCTTTCTTCAACGATCTTTCAAATAAAGCGTTGTCGCTTACTTATCTTTTCGATGTAAAACTGGTAAGCAGTTACGCAGCGTTGTTTTTAGTTACCGGATTTTTAGCAGGATTTTACCCGGCGCTGGTACTTTCCGGTTTTAACCCTGTGGAAACGCTGTACAATCGTTTCAGGTTAACAGGAAAGAATTATTTACAACGATCGTTGGTTGTATTACAGTTTTCGTTAGCTACGCTGCTCATTATTGCAACCGTTGTTATGTACAGGCAGTTTCAGTTCCTGGTTTCGAAAGATCTTGGGTATAACGATAAACATGTACTTACTGTTCCGAATGTTACAGGTAATAAAATTGCTGTTTTTCGGCAGGAGTTATTAAAGAACCCTAATATTGAACAGGTTGCTATTCGTAATAATGGATTCAATGTAACATTAGCAAGGATAAATGGTAACAAGGAACTGGAGTTTACAATGGATTGGGTTGATGCTGATTATTTGCCGCTGTATAAAATACCTGTTATACAAGGTCGTAACTTTTCCCGTTCGTTTTCGTCTGATACTGCTTCTGCAGTGATAGTAAATGAGGCTTTTGTAAAAGCTGCAGGCTGGAAAGATGCTGTTGGACAGGTAGTTGATTTTTGGTACAATAACAAAAAGTATACAGTAGTAGGTGTGGTTAAAGATTATCACTACGCAGCCTTAAACGAAGTTATCAAGCCGCAGTTGCTGTGTAATAACGAAGACAATTTCGGCCTTGCTGTCATCCGTATTAAAGAAGGTTCAGCAGCAGCTGTGTTGCCGTTTATTGAGCAACAATATAAAAGCATTGTGCCTTTGCAACCGTATAGTTACGAGTTTAAAGACATCAGCAATCAACGACAATATGAGGCTGAAGCCAAGTGGAAAAAAATGCTGTTGTTTGGAGCGGTTCTTACCATTTTTATTTCCTGCATAGGTTTATTTGGATTATCTGTATTAGCAGCAGAAAAGCGGTTAAAAGAAGTCGGGGTACGTAAAGTGTTGGGTGCATCTGTAACAACAATTGCAACAGCTTTGTCGAAAGATTTTTTATTGCTCGTGGTAATCTCTCTTTTTATTGCTATGCCAATTGCATGGTTACTTGCAAATAAATGGCTGCAGAATTATCCGTACAGGGCAGCATTAAGCTGGTGGTTGTTTGCAGCTGCAGGCGCAGGCGTTGTACTGCTGGCATTACTTACTGTTTCGTTCCAGGCCATCAGGGCAGCAATGGCAAAGCCGGTAAAAAGTTTACGCACCGAATAACTCAACAGAAAAACAAGAACCTTATCGCATGATCCGCAATTATTTTAAAGTAGCGTGGCGCAATTTGTGGAAGAATGAATTGTTTTCCATCATAAATATTTTGGGGCTAGGGCTTTCCATTCCTTTTGCACTGCTCAGTCTAATGCAGGTGCAGAGTGCTTACGAATATGATAATTTTCATCCGTACCCCGATCGCACATATCGTATCATTAGCGATGTTAAGGATAATGTTGGCGGAAAAATTAAATATGCTTTATCGCCACAAACAGTAGCAGAACAACTGCAGCAGGATTATCCTGCTGTAGAAAAAGCAACTTATGTGGTGCGTGATTTTGGTTGGGAATTAAACAATCGTATTAAAACGCTCAACGTAAATACGATTTATATTGAACCTGCTTTTTTTGATGTGTTTGGTTTTAAACTTGCATCGGGTACATCACCGGTTGAACCCAACAGTTTGGTATTAACAGAAGAAAAAGCTCTTGCTTTTTTTGGTACAACAGAAGCTGTGGGGCAAGTGCTTACTCATTCCGATTATGGCGATCTTACAGTAACAGGTGTACTGAAGCCTTACAAACGGAATACGCATTTGCGTAGCGATGTGATGGTGTCGATGGCTACGTATAAAAAGTTTTCTAAAGACACAGTGCTCACATCGCTCAAAGGATTTACGTATGTACTGCTGAAACCAAATGCAAACAAAGCCAATCTTGATGTGGCATTAACAACAGTTGCTGCAAAGCTCAACATGCATGCAGTTGCAGGTGCTGCAAAGGAGCAACTGGCTTTTCGCAAACAGGCAATTACTTCTATTGCTCCCGATTTTGAAGATTTGCGTGGTAACTCTTATGTTGATTCAATGCTTGATCTTTCAGTGAACTTTGGTTTTGCATTAGCCTTGTTGTTACTTGCGGGGTTTAACTATGTTAATCTTACATTGGCTCGTTCGCTCAGCCGTGCAAAAGAAGTAGGTGTAAGAAAAGTAGCCGGTGCATTGCGTTATCAGTTGGTGGGGCAATTTATTTGCGAAGCAGTATTGGTTGCAATGCTGTCGTTGGTGCTCGGGTATATTGTGTTGAAACTGATGGAGCAGTTCAGTTATGTAAACTGGTTTACATGGGATGTAGATAACCATTATGTGTTGTGGGGAACATTTATCATTTTCAGCATTTTCATTGGTGTGTTAGCTGGTTTTATCCCAGCCCGTATACTTTCCCGTTTTCAGCCGGCGAAAGTTTTAAAGGGTACAATCGCTCCCTCTACATTTGGAAGAATGGGTTTACGTAACAGCCTTGTTGTGATCCAATTTGTTGCAAGCTCCTGTTTCATTTTTGTAATGGCAACATTCTATAACCAGTTTCGCTACATGGCAACCGATAACGATAATTTTAACCGCAAACATATTTATAATGTTTCGGTAAAAGGCGATTACCGTTTGCTGCAACAGGAACTGACAGCAAATAAAAATATTGAACAGATCGGGTTGGTATCTACGCCGTTTGGCGGAACTACTGCGCAGGCTACTGTCAAAAAAAATAAACAGGAGCAGTATGCAGAGGCAAGTTACTATGCAGCCGATGCTGGCTTTATCAACAATATGAAACTGCAGTTTGTTGCAGGTAACAATCTGCCTGCATCAACCGGTGATTCTGTCTCAAACTTTGTAGTGGTGAATGAACAGTTGCTTGCCACACTCGGACTCGGCACTGCCCAGGAAGCTGTTGGCAAAACAATTCTGCTGAACAATGACCGGGAAGTGATGATCAATGGTGTAGTGAAAAACTTCTGCTATTATATTTACCAGTTTGCATCAAACCCATTGGTGTTACAGTACAATCCTGAGCAATTTCATGTGTTAAGTATTCAAACAAAAACTGAAGTAGATGATGCAGTGTTTAAATCGGAGATAGCAGCAGTTTGGAAAAAATATCATCCGCACGAAGAACTGGCTTTCTCTAACTATCAAAAAGAAATGTACGACCGCTATTTCCCTGGCAGAGATATGAAGTTCATGGGTATGTTTTGCCTGGTTGTACTCATCATTGCATTGATGGGACTGTTGGGTATTGTAACCTATCATACCGAAAAAAGGGTAAAGGAAATCGGTATACGGAAAGTAATGGGTGCATCGGTACCTGTTATTGTAAAAGAACTGTCGAAGAGTTTTGTAAAACTGATCATCATAGCAGCAGGAATCGGGTTGCCGGTTGGTTATGCAATCTGTTATTTTTTCATCAGCCTGTTTGCATACAGCCCGGGTGTAAACCTGTTGCTGTTGTGCACCCTGTTCTGCTGTATTTTTTCAATAGCCTTGATCACCATTGCCTATAAATCAATTTACGCAGCAATTGCAAATCCGGTAAAAAGGTTACGAACAGAATAATTTTGAAGCAAATGTTATTAGAGTTAAAAAATATTTTCAAATGGGTTACTGTTGGTGGTAACCGGGTCTTTTTATTAAAAGATGTAAACCTTCAGGTGCAGGAAGGTGAATTCATATCCATTATGGGGCCGTCGGGTTCGGGTAAATCAACCATGCTCAATGTAATTGGTATGCTCGATGGGTTTGATGAAGGCGAATATAACTTTCTGCACGAAAGTGTACACAAGCTGAAAGAAAAGCAACGAGCCCAACTGTACAAACAATACATCGGTTTTGTATTTCAGCAGTATCATTTAATAGATGAGTTAACGGTGTATGAAAATATTGAAACGCCGTTGCTGTACCAGGATGTAAAAAGCAGCGAACGGAAAGCGATGGTGGCCGATATGCTCGATCGTTTCAATATTGTTGGTAAGAAAGATCTGTTTCCTGCGCAGCTTTCCGGTGGACAACAGCAGCTCGTAGGCATTGCCCGTGCGTTGATTGCAAAACCCAAACTTATTCTTGCAGATGAACCAACGGGTAATCTTAATTCCAAACAAGGCGAAGAGATTATGGATTTGTTTACACAACTCAACAAAGAAGGTGTAACCATTATACAGGTTACGCACAGCGAAAAAAATGCAGCTTATGCAGGCAGAACCATTCATCTGCTCGACGGAAGAATTGAACAACAGGTAACTAATTAATAAACGAATTATGCGGATCATCAGCTTAAGTGTGTTTTTATTATTGTGCATGTTTGTTACACGTGCACAGGAAATGAGTTTGCAGCAATGTATTGATACGGCTTTGAAGCGGAATATTCTTGTACAGCAAACAGGGTTGCAGATGCATGCAGCAGAGGTAAATAAAAACCAGGCGAAAATGAATTTATTGCCCAACGTAAATGGTAACTGGAATTACGGCAACAATTTTGGGCGTAATGTTGATCCTATTACCAATACCTACACCAATAACCAATTATCATCTTCCAATGCCGGGTTAGATGCAGGTGTAATTTTATTCAATGGAATGCGTTTGCAAAACTTAATTCAGCAAACCAACTTTTCGTACAAAGCTGCTGAGCTTGATTACAAACAGGCGCAGGATAATTTGTTGCTGAATGTTACATTGGCGTATATGCAGGTGTTGCTGAGCGAAGATATACTGACAGTATCAAGAACACAGTTGCAGGTTACCAAAAAGCAAATCGAGAGGATGGAGGTGCTGGTGAAAGAAGGATCTGCAGGCAGTTACCAGTTAACCGATATCAAAGGACAGCAGGCAAATGAGTTGATCGCAATTGTAAATCTTGAAAACAGTTTGCAACAGGCCAAGCTTACACTGTGCCAGTTGATGAATGTGCCGTATGCAGCAGGCTTACAACTACAACGAGGTATTCAGTTAAACAATACGCTCTATACGCAAACAGCTGCTGATGTAATTGCAGCTGCAATGGAATATATGGCGTTGGTCAAGGCCAATCAGTACCGGATTAAAAGTGCAGAGAAAAATATACAGGTGGCGAAGAGCGGTTATTACCCAACCATCAGCTTAGGTGCAAGTGCGGGCAGCAGTTATTCGAGTTTGTTTACAAGGCTTACACCTACCACTGTTTCGGAAATAGAAACCGGAACCTACATCAAAAATGGAGCTGCACGCACACCGGTGTATCGGGAGATGCAGAATTTCTCTTCGTCTTCGGTACGGTATTTTAAACAAATGGAAAACAACATCGGTTTCTTCACCGGCATTAGTATGCAGATTCCGCTGTTTAATAATCTGCAAACAAAGAACAGGGTACGGCTTGCAAAACTGACCTTGAAAAATACAGAACTGGAAGCCGATAACACTGTATACCAGTTAAAGCAGAATATTGAGCAGGCATGGGTAAATATGGAAGCAGCCTATAAACGGTTAACAGCATTAAATGAGCAGCAGCTGAATTACGAAGAATCGTTTCGTGCTGCTGAAGTACGGTTTGAAAACGGCGTGATCAATGCCGCTGAATTTTTAATTGCCAAGAATAATCTTGATCGCACAAAGATTAGCCTCGTGCAGGCGAAGTACGAATACAGTTTCCGAACAAGGCTGCTCGATTTTTACCAGGGTAAAACTATGTAATAGAAAAGTATGATATACAACTCAGCCAGATTTACGATGCGATGGAAAATCTGTTGGATGAAAAAGAAGGAGAACTAAAGTGGGATGAACGGGGGCGGATTGGGTTTAGAAAAAATAATTGCTGCTAGAAACATTTTGCCCTCGGGCTGCCGGATTGCAGCGGCACCGCAGCGTAGCGGAGGTACAGCAAAAAGCCGGAACCACAGCTGCCAAAAGATCTAAAGCTCAGAGCCCCAACTCCCAATCCCCAATTCCTCAAGGGTTCAGGCCGCCCCGGCATCCCACCCAATCCCCAACATGTCAAGTTTTTCCGCTTTTCGAACATTATCTATACTTTTTTGTATAGATTAATCTGTACTTTTGTGTACAGATAGTAATTGTTCAAGATTTTAGGATAACAGATTAAACAAATCGAATCATGAGTGAGATGCTCAATACACTGGAGCAAACGGCCCTGAGTGAGTACAAATATGGTTGGGTAACCGACATTGAAGCCGACGAGGCGCCTCCCGGACTTAGTGAAGACATTGTGCGTTTCATCAGCGCCAAAAAGAACGAACCCGAGTGGATGCTCGAATGGCGACTCAAAGCCTACCGTCATTGGTTGAAAATGACCGAGCCGGAATGGGCCAATGTGAAGTACCCCAAGGTAGATTACAACGCCATTAAATATTACAGCGCTCCCAAGCAAAAGAAAACCCTCAACAGCCTCGATGAAGTAGACCCTGAATTAAGAGCTACGTTCGAAAAGCTGGGTATTTCATTGGACGAGCAAAAGCGTTTGAGCAATGTGGCGGTTGATGCGGTGATTGATTCTGTTTCAATTGCTACCACTTTTAAAAAGCAACTCGCCGAGCTGGGCATTATTTTCTGCAGCATGAGCGAAGCCGTGCAGGAACATCCGGAACTCATCAAAAAATGGTTGGGTTCGGTTGTGCCGATGACCGATAATTATTTCTCTGCCTTAAACAGTGCGGTGTTCAGCGATGGTAGTTTCTGCTACATTCCAAAAGGTGTAAAAAGCCCGATGGAGTTAAGCACGTACTTCCGTATCAATGCTGAAAATACCGGACAGTTTGAACGTACATTGATTGTTGCCGAAGAAGGCAGCTATGTAAGTTACCTCGAGGGTTGTACAGCGCCGATGCGTGATGAAAATCAATTGCACGCTGCAGTGGTAGAAATTGTAGCACTCGATAATGCAGAAGTAAAATATAGTACCGTACAAAACTGGTACCCCGGCGATAAAGATGGCAAGGGTGGTATTTACAACTTTGTTACTAAGCGTGGTATTTGCGCCGGTGTAAATTCAAAGATCAGCTGGACGCAGGTTGAAACCGGTTCTGCAGTTACATGGAAATACCCTTCCGTCATATTAAAAGGCGATAACAGTCAGGGTGAATTTTATTCGGTTGCTGTTACCAACAATCATCAGCAGGCAGATACCGGCACCAAGATGATGCACATTGGTAAGAACACCAGAAGCCGCATTGTATCGAAAGGTATTTCTGCGGGCTTCAGTCAAAACTCTTATCGTGGGTTGGTGCAGGTGGGGAAGAATGCGGTGAATGCAAGAAACTTCTCTCAATGTGATAGTTTGTTGCTCGGTGATAAATGCGGTGCACATACATTTCCATACATTGAAGTAAAGAACAGTACTGCACAGGTAGAGCATGAGGCCACTACTTCAAAAATTGGTGAAGACCAGATCTTCTATTGCAACCAACGTGGTTTAGATACTGAAACTGCCGTTGCATTGATCATTAATGGTTTTGCTAAAGAAGTAATGAACCAGTTGCCGATGGAGTTTGCTGTGGAAGCACAGAAACTGTTGGCCATTTCATTAGAAGGAAGTGTTGGTTAAACCCCCTCCGCCCCCTGAAGGGGGAACTGTTAACACTCAAAGTGAATGTTACAGGTTAAAATTTAAAAGTTCTTTTTTTGTTGATCAGCGATAGAATAGAAATGAAACTTCTGTTGCGTCGCACACTTCAACGTAAGAATCATTATTCAACTAAATAAAAGCGAGTTCGTGTTCATTCGTGTAATTCGTGGCAAAAAATAGAAATCATGTTAAGTATCAAAAATTTACAGGCAAGGATTGAAGAGAAGGAAATCTTAAAAGGTATCAACCTTGAAATTAAAGCAGGCGAAGTGCATGCCATCATGGGACCAAACGGAAGCGGTAAGTCAACCTTGGCTTCTGTACTGGCCGGTCGTTCTGATTATGAAGTAACAGGCGGCAGTGTAGAGTTCAACGGAAAAGATCTGTTGGAACTTTCTCCCGAAGACCGTGCACGTGAAGGTGTGTTCCTTGCGTTTCAATACCCCATTGAAATTCCCGGTGTAAGCACCACCAACTTTATTAAAACTGCAGTGAATGAAGTGCGCAAGTATCGTGGTGAAGAACCAATGGATGCGGTGCAGTTTCTGAAGAAGATGAAAGAAAAGATGAAGCTGGTTGAAATTGATCAGTCTTTATTAAGCCGTTCACTCAACGAAGGTTTTAGTGGTGGTGAAAAGAAGCGTAATGAAATTTTCCAGATGGCAATGCTGGAGCCAAAGTTTGCCATCCTGGATGAAACAGATAGTGGTTTGGATATTGATGCCCTGCGAATTGTTGCAGAAGGTGTAAACAAACTGAAATCGAAAGACAATGCGACATTGGTGATTACGCACTACCAGCGTTTGCTTGATTATATCGTTCCGGATTACGTACATGTATTATACAAAGGACGTATTGTTAAAAGTGGTGGTAAAGAATTGGCGCTGGAGCTGGAAGAAAAAGGATATGATTTTATTAAAGAAGAACTGGGAGAAGAAGTAGAAGCGTAACCCCCCAACCCCTAAAGGGGAGTTTAATAACACTCTGATTAATATTGAAGTGTTTGTTGAACTAAGAACAAAAGAAGAAGAGTTAGTACAATTGATAACTTATAAAACAAAGCCCGAACTCCCGCCATCCTGAGCGAAGTCGAAGGAAGGAGAGGGAACGAGGGTGAGGCCAAGATGTCAGAATTAAAAGAATTAATACAGGATAAGCTCAACAAAGAATCATTCAGTGGAAACGGTTCTTTAAAAGCATTAAGCCAAAAAGGATTGGAACTGTTCAATGAGCAGGGCATTCCAACTGTGAATCACGAAGAGTGGAAGTACACACGCATCAGCGCTGTACTCAACAAAGATTTTTCGTATGCAGTTGATGCAACAGCTGTTACTGCAAAAGATGTGGATGCGTTTCGTTTGCCCGGCCATGAAGCTGCGAATGAGCTGGTGTTTGTTAATGGTATTTATCATGCAGAGCTTTCAAACATCCGTTCATCGGCTGATGAACTGGTGATTCTTCCGTTAAGTGAAGCGGTGAAAGGCGAATACAAAGCGATTGTTGATGCGAACCTTGGTCACAGCGCCAATTACCATACCGATGGCATCAATGCATTAAACAACACGTTTGCCTACCAGGGCTTGTTCATTGCCGTAAAGAAAAATAAATCAGTTGAACATCCCTTGTACTGTTACTACATCAACGATGCAAGAACAGTCAATGTATTGTCGCAGCCACGCACCTTAATTTATGTAGCAGCCAGTGCCGAAGTGCAACTGGTGGAAGAAGAAGTAACCATCGGCACCAGCGATTCATTCATTAACAAAGTGAGTGAAATTGTGGTGGAAGAAAATGCGCAGGTTTCAATTTACAAAATACAGAACGAAGACAGTCACAGCAGTTGTGTAAAAACAACGCATGTGCGTCAGTTGGGCGTAAGTAAAGTGAACTCTGTTACCATTACACTCAACGGTGGTGTTATTCGCAACAACCTCAACTTTATTTTAGAAGCGCCCGGTTGCGAAAGCAATATGTATGGGTTGTATTGTGTGAAAGGAAATACACATGTCGACAATCACACGATTGTAGATAATCAACAACCACACAGCTTAAGCAACGAATTGTATAAAGGCATCATCGATGAAAATGCAACAGGTGTTTTCAACGGCAAGATCTTTGTTCGCCAGGATGCACAAAAAACTAATGCATACCAAAGCAACAAGAACGTGTTGTTAAGCGATACGGCAACTGTGAACACCAAACCACAGTTGGAGATTTTTGCTGATGATGTGAAATGTTCACATGGTTGTACCATTGGTCGCTTGGATGATGAAGCGTTGTTCTATTTACAAGCCAGAGGTATTGGTGAAAAAGCAGCGAAGGCATTGTTGTTACATGCATTTGCAGTGGAGATTTTGGACAAGATCGAACTGGAACCGATTCGTCAGTATGTTGATCAGATCATTTCTGAGCGTTTGGATTTTGAAATTTGAATAACTAACCACAGAGGCACAGGGACACGGAGATGAATACAAACGAATATAGTTTGAATAGTATTTCCGGAGCAATTGTAGATTGCTCAATTCGTGTTCATAGAGAATTAGGGCCTGGTTTGCTTGAAAGTGTTTATGAGGTTTGTTTAATGAAAGAGCTTATTACTGAAGGATTGACAGTTAGAAGGCAGGTTGCATTGCCTGTTTATTATAAAGGTGAAAATATCGGGCTTGATTTTAAAATTGATTTATTAGTTGAAGAGGAAGTAGTTGTTGAGCTAAAAGCAGTTGATACTTTGCTTCCGATTCACGAAGCCCAATTATTAACCTATTTGAAATTGTCGGAAATGCATTTGGGTTTACTAATAAATTTTAATGTGAAACTTTTAAAAGATGGGATAAAGCGTATGGTTTGGTAAACTCTGCGTCTCTGTGTCTCTGTGGTGAAAAAATGATACAAACTTTAGAACATACCGCTTTTGATGTACAGGCTATTCGCCAACACTTCCCGGTGTTGAACCGTGTGGTGAAAGGAAAGCCATTAGTATATTTTGATAATGCTGCGACAACACAAAAGCCACAAGTGGTGATTGATGCACTGGCAGATTATTACAAAAACTACAATGCCAATATTCACCGTGGTATTCACTCACTGGCCGAAGAAGCAACAGCTGCTTACGAAGCAACGAGAGATACGGTGCAGCAATTCATCCATGCGAAAGAGCGTGAGGAAATTATTTTCACAAGGGGCGTAACTGAAAGCATCAACTTAGTTGCTTACACGTGGGCACGCACCAATCTGAAAGCAGGAGATGAGATCATCATCAGTGGCATGGAACATCACAGCAATATTGTTCCCTGGCAATTGATTGGAGAAATGACCGGTGCAAAATTGAAAGTGATTCCGGTTAATGACAGCGGAGAATTGATTATGGAAGAGTTTCATCAGCTCTTAACTGAAAAAGTGAAGTTGGTTTCTGTTGTTCATGCATCTAATTCATTAGGTACCATCAATCCTGTTAAAGAAATCATTGATGCAGCGCATAAAGTTGGTGCAGTAGTGATGATCGATGGTGCACAATCAACCGTGCATCTGGATATTGATGTGCAGGAACTGGATTGTGATTTCTTTGCGATCAGTTCGCACAAAGTATATGGCCCAACAGGGATTGGTGTATTGTACGGTAAGCGTGCATTGCTCGAAGCTATGCCTCCGTTTATGGGTGGTGGTGAAATGATCAAAGATGTGTCGTTTGAAAAAACAACCTGGAACGATCTGCCATATAAGTTTGAAGCAGGTACTCCCAATATCGCTGATACTGTTGCATTGAAAGCTGCACTTGATTTTGTAAGCGGCATTGGTAAAGCAACTATTCGTCAACATGAAGATGCTTTGTTGAAGTATGCAACAGAACAATTGCAATCGATCGATGGCATTCGTTTAATTGGTACTGCAAAACAGAAAGTAAGTGTAGCATCCTATGTAGTGGAAGGCGTGCATCCGCAGGACTTAGGTATCCTGTTGGATAATCAGGGAGTGGCTGTGCGTACAGGGCATCACTGTACACAACCGTTGATGAACCGTTTTGGTATTCCCGGTACTACAAGAGCAAGTTTTGCGATGTATAATACCAAAGAAGAAGTAGATGTAATGATCGCAGGCTTACATAAAGCAATTAAGTTATTACGATGAGCGAAATAAAATCAATAGCAGAAACAGAAGAAGAAATTGTGGATGAGTTTTCGTTGTTTGATTCATGGGATGAGAAATATGAATACATCATCGACATGGGTAAGAAATTGAAGCCGCTGGAAGACGAACATAAGAAAGACGAAAACAAGATCAAAGGTTGCCAGAGTACGGTATGGATGGTAAGTGAGTTGAAGGATGGAAAAGTGTACTACCGTGCAGAAAGCGATGCAGTGATTGTAAAGGGATTGGTGAGTATGCTCATTCGTGTATTGAGCGGACATGCACCACAGGAGATCATCAATGCAAAGCTCGACTTTATTGATAAAATCGGTATGAAGCAACACCTGGCACAAACAAGAAGCAATGGCTTGCTGAGCATGGTGAAACAAATGAAACTGGATGCTACTGTTTACCAGGCAAAGGCAGGAATGAATTAAGAAGAAGTAAAACGATTTGTGATGGACAAAGAAGCACTGAAAGAAAAGATCATCGAAAAACTGCAAACAGTATTTGATCCCGAGTTGCCGGTGAATATCTATGATCTTGGATTGATCTATAATATCGACATCAACGATAAAGGTTATGTCAACATCACGATGACGTTGACAGCACCCAGTTGCCCTGCAGCCCAATCGTTGCCTGTGGAAGTAGATCAGAAAACCAGAGAAGTGGAAGGTGTTACCGATGTAAACGTGATGATTACCTGGACGCCGAAGTGGGAGAAGAGTATGATGAGTGAAGTGGCAGCTTTGGAATTAGGATTTATGTAGAGTGGCTCACGGATTACACAGATGAACACTGATATCTTCTGTTAATTCAATGGGCAAATTAAAATAGTAACAATCACCCACAGATTACATCCGTGTATTTCTGTGTAATCTGTGAGCAAAACTTAAAATATGGCAATGATCTCATTAGATAGTTTAATGGGCAACCAAGGTCCCAGCTATCCCGAACAAATTGCAGCTCCTTATCGCAAGGAGTTAGTTGATGCAGGCTTTGAGCAAATGATGACGGTGGAAGATGTGGAGAAAGTTCTCGCAGGTAATCCTGGCAAAACGATCCTGGTTGTATTGAACAGCGTATGCGGTTGCAGCGCAAGAGTGAGCCGTCCCGGTGCATTGCTCAGCTTTTTTAATCACGTGGTGCCCGATATAAAAGCAACACTGTTTGCAGGTATGGAAAAAGAAGCGGTTGTGCATTTCCGTGAGAAATACCTCAACGGTGTTACACCTTCTTCACCCAATGTACTGTTGTTGAAAGATGGCAACGTATTGTTGCACCTGCAACGTCACCAGATAGAAACAACCGATGCCGGTACCATTGCTGATGCATTGATCGCTGCTTACAACGAACACTGCACAAAGCAAACAACCGATGCAGAGCGTGAAGAGTTAAGAACGTATTTCAAAAATTTATACCAGGTAGATCCATTAGCAACACAGGAATAACATCTTAATTGTAAAGCATGAAAATTACTTCATCAGAAGAATACGGAATCAGGATCCTCATCCGCATTGCATCGGCTAATCCCGTTGAAGGTTTGAGTATTCCGCAATTGAGTGAAGCGGAGAAGCTGACGGAACCGCATGTGGCAAAGATTTGCCGCACCCTGCGTATGGAAGGGTTTATTAACAGTACACCCGGTTACAAAGGCGGGTATGTGTTGGCCAAGCCTGCAGAACAGATTGTGATTAATGATGTGTTGAAAGCATTGGGTGGAACCTTGTTCGATCAACAGTTTTGTGATGCACACACAGGGCTTGGACGTTTGTGTACCAACTCAGTGGATTGCAGCACACGTTCGCTTTGGAAAATGATTCAGTACACACTCGATAATCTCCTCAATAAATTAACGCTGAAGGATCTGATGGTGAATGAAAAAGAAGTGGAGTTGAAACTGGAAGCGATTTTACAGCGGAATATGGAAGAGTTGTTGAAGTAACTTTCTTGTGTTTTTTTAGATATGACTTTCAATTATTTTAAAAGATTCTGGGACGAATCAACTGGAGACCCTCTTACTGATTCATGGGGAACATCAACTTACTATTTTGAAACAGATTCCAATGGCGAGGTCCTTAGGCAAATAGAAGTATATGAAAATGGGAAAGTGTTGAAGTATGATCAAAATAATGTTGAAGATGAATACGGTGCACTTTCGAATAATACTTTAGATGTCGATGAATTCAAAGATTTCAAAATAGAAAAAACAGAATTTGAAGAAGTGTGGGCTCACCAGGAGTAAATCTCTGTGACAGCTGTACAAGAATTCAGGAGATCCCTCGTTCCTCGGGATGACAAGTACAATTGAGCTTATATCTTCCAATCCACAATCTCATTCACCCATTCTTCTTTGTAAGGCGTTGTGATCTTAATGTAGTTGTCGGTGTAACCTTCCATCATACCATTCTTGCTATGTCCTTCAAATAATACGGGTCTTGTTTCACCTGCATGTTGTTCGGTAAAGTATTGCATCTTCATGTAAGAAAGATTGCGAAGTGCTTTGTTACGTTCGTAACGGGTGGTCGTCGGTACAACTGGTCCTAGCGTTAATGCATGGGTATTATCCCGCTCGGAATAAGTGAACACATGTAAATACGATACGTCGAGCGAATGAAGGAACTCAAATGTTTCCTTAAACAGTTCGTCGGTTTCGCCCGGGAAACCGACGATCACATCCACACCAATACAGCAATGCGGCATCAGTTCTTTAATCAAGGCCACACGTTCGGCATAGAGTTCACGCTTGTAACGGCGGCGCATCATACCTAAAATAGTATTGCTTCCGCTTTGCAGCGGTATATGAAAATGCGGCATGAACTTTTTGCTCCTGCTTACAAATTCAATAATCTCGTTGGTGAGCAGGTTCGGTTCAATCGAAGAAATGCGGTAACGTTCAATACCTTCCACTTCATCTAACTGCTGAATAAGATCAAAGAAATTTTCTTCACGGTTATAAATGGAAAGCGAACCATTTCCATCAGCACCTTTGCCAAAATCACCAAGATTTACACCCGTCAACACAATTTCTTTACTGCCGCCAGCTGCAATTTCTTTGGCGTTGGCAATTACGTTCGCCACATTATCACTTCTGCTTTTGCCACGTGCCTGCGGAATGGTGCAGAACGAACAGGTATAATCGCAACCGTCCTGTACTTTTAAAAATGTACGTGTACGGTCGTTGATGGAATACGATGCATTGAATCCGCTCACATCTTCAATTTCGCAACTGCTGATCTTTGCACTATCGCCTTTCGCCAATTCTTTAATGTGCGAAACAATATTGAATTTTTCTGCAGCGCCCAACACTAAATCAACACCGGGAATCTCTGCTATTTCTTTTGGTTTTAATTGCGCATAACAACCGGTGATTACCACTAAACTTTCCGGCGACTTGCGTTGAATACGGCGAACAAGCTGGCGACATTCTTTATCAGCATTATCGGTAACAGAGCAGGTATTGATAACATACACATCGGCCAGGTCATCAAACTCTTTTTTCTCAAAACCTTCACTCTCCATCTGCCGGCTGAGTGTGGATGTTTCGGAATAGTTGAGTTTACAACCCAATGTGTGAAATGCGACTGTTTTTGCTGCTGCCATAAAGGGCTGCAAAGATAGCAAAGAACTGAGAAAGGATTGTAATGAATGATCGAAAACCCACCCCTGTCTGTCTTTACCAGTGTGTAACACACCGATGCCCCTTCGAAGGCGGGGATATATATTCCGCTGTGGAAAAACTAAAATGCTTGCTTCCCTCCAAAAGGTTGGCAACCATAGACTAACCCCTTATTTTTGCCGCCCTTGTTTTTCTATGGATAACCGTAATACCAAAACATATTTACTCTTTCAGCCGAAGCATTTGTTTACCAAGCGGCCCATGCTGGAGATCAGGCAACTGATTAAAACGCCCACCGGTGTAACGCCGGGTGAGCAGCCGCTGAACCGTGCACACCTGAAAGTATATTTCCCGAATTTAACCGATGAAGGAATAAAAACACTGCTCGGATTTTCGAAATGGGAATGGCAGAAAACCGAAGCCGATATTGTCGGACAATCGCAATACATCAAAGATGAAAAAGAACGGGCCTTGATGCAGAAAAAAGCAATGACCCGTAAACTGCAATCGATGATCAGTGCAGTGCGGCAATTGCAAGGCGTAGAGTTTTATCATCCTGCTGCGCAAACAGTGAAATGTGTTTTTTATGCGTATCCTGTTGAATTGGCTTTTCATGCAACAACAAATGAAGAGCAATATCAATTAGAAGTGTATGTGGTGAAAGGGAAAGAACGCATGCCGTTAAGTGCATTTAAACGGTATCATTTTTTAGTAGAGACAGAATCCTGTTATTATCAACTCACTTCAAAAAGTCATGATGCTATTGAATGGTTGCAGCAACAGGATGCAACGAAGTGGACAACCAATGATCCTGCTGCATTTGAACAGGTGTTGAATAAATTAAGAGAGTGGGAGTTGAAAGTAGATGCATCCGTTATTGCAAAAGGGGAAGAGTTGATTGCAGAGCCGCAGCCGCAGGTAATGCTCAGCGAACTCAATAATACATTCTTAAAACTCGAACCACGGTTTGTGTACGATGGGTATGTGGTTGATGGTCCGTTTGAAGAAATAACCAAACAAACTTCAGGAGATAAAACAATTTCGATTGTTCGGCATAAACAGAAAGAAGTGGAGTTGGTGGGGTTTCTTCGTTCACTCCATGAAAAGTTTACCAATCAAAGCAATGGTTTTTTCTATTTGAATTTTGCAGAAGCGCAAAAGAAAGGTTGGTTCCTGAAAGTGTATCACAAACTGCTTGAGTTGAATATCGACTTGCTCGGTATTGATCTGATGAAGCATTTCCGTTACTCGCCGCATATTGCAGAAACGGTGATCAGTAAACAGGAAGTGGAAGGGAACTGGATTTGCGTAGCCATGACGGTGAAGTTTGGAAAAGAAGCCATACCATTAAACTATCTGCAAAAAAGTTTAATGAACGGACAGAAAGCAGTGATGTTGAAAGATGGAAGCCTGGGGGTGTTGGGTGAAGAATGGTTGAAGCAATACGGCATGATGATCCGCCACGGTAAAGTGCGCAAAGAAGAATTACTGGTGCCGAAGTGGTTGCTGATGAGTGAAGCAACAGGTGAAACATCTGCAGATGCATCGATTCAAACAGACATCAGTGCAACGTGGTACAGCAAATGGAAGCAATGGGAAAAGCAGGAAGCTCCATTGTATGCATTGCCCAAAGGTTTAACGGTGCAACAGTTGCGTCCTTATCAACAGAAAGGATATGAGTGGTTGCGTTTGTTGTCAGAGATCGGTGGCAGCGGTTGTTTAGCCGATGATATGGGTTTGGGTAAAACATTACAGACGATCACTTTTCTCTTGCATAAAATTGAAGAGCAACCAACCGATCAACACTTGGTTGTTGCTCCTGCAAGTTTGTTGTACAACTGGCAAAAGGAATTAGAAAAATTTGCACCAGATGTAAAGGCGGTTGTGTTTCATGGTGCAGGCAGAGATGAAGAAGAATTGAAAGATGAAACAAACCGCATCATCATTACCAGCTATGGAACATTAAGGCAGGATGTTGAACTGCTGCAAACCATTCCGTGGAATACGGTGGTGGTGGATGAAAGTCAGAATATCAAAAACCCATCTGCACAAATAACCAAAGCAACATGGCAGTTGGTTGCAAAAACAAAAATCGCCCTGAGCGGTACACCGGTGATGAACGGTACAGGTGATCTTTTCAGCCAGATGCATTTTCTGTTACCCGGTTTACTGGGCAGCAACGAATTTTTCAGAAGAGAATATGCGATTCCTATTGAGCAAAAAGCTGATGCAGAAAAAGCAGCTGCTTTGCAAAAACTCATCCGCCCGTTTGTATTACGCCGAACCAAAGAACAGGCAGCGCCCGATCTTCCTGCCAAAACAGAATCGATTCTCTGGTGTGAAATGGAAGCCGATCAGCGTGCAGCGTACGAAAGCATTAAAGAAAATGTGCGTGGCAATATTTTAATGGACATCAGCGAAAACGGGTTGAACAAAGGCAAGATGAGTGTGCTGGCTGGTTTGACAAAGCTTCGCCAGATCTGTAACAGTTGCGAACTGGTTACTGATGAAGATGTGTTTGCGTACGACAGTATTAAAACCAAAGTGCTCATAGATGAATTGAAAACCATCATACCGCAACATCGTGCATTGGTGTTTAGCCAGTTTACTTCCATGCTCGATTTGCTCGAACGTGATCTGCAAAAAGAAGGCATCAAATACATTCGCCTCGATGGACAAACAAAAATTGCTGAGCGACAAGAATTGGTCTCCGAATTTCAGAAGGAAGCAAGCGATGTAGCGGTATTCCTGTTGAGTTTGAAAGCAGGCAATGCCGGTCTTACATTAACGGCTGCTGATTATGTATTCCTCTTCGATCCCTGGTGGAATACAGCAGTGGAGAACCAGGCCATCGATCGTACACATCGGATCGGTCAGCAATCGCATGTGTTTGCCTACCGCATGATCTGTAAGGACAGTATTGAAGAAAAGATCATGAAAATGGCGGCAGGGAAAAAGAAATTAGCGGAGGATCTGATCACAGCCGAAGAAGGATTTGTAAAGAGTTTAACGCTGGATGATATTAAGTATTTGTTAGAATAAGTTTTTAGTTTCTGGTTTATAGTTTTTGGTTGGGTGAGTCACCCGCCGTTGTTTTGGGTAGCACAACTGCACATCTCACCGAAAAACAATATTATTGTACAGCAAACACAAACATGAAAAAAGCGCTTCCATATCTGCTGCTGATTCTGTTACTGCTGGCAGCCGTACTCATCCGTCGCTGCAATAGTAAGGATCAGCTAACTGATAACGATAAACGAAAACCACGAACAGAAGATGTAAGCGATAACGATCGCAAAACAGATAATCAGAAAACCAACCTGGATGTTTTTCGTGATCCGTCAGCTGATTATTATTTCACCAAGCATGCACGTTGCCGTATGAAGTGCAGGCATATTACGCAGGAGGAAGTGAAAGAAATTGTACAGAAAGCCGAAGTGAATTACAGGAAGAGTGAACTGGATGCAGCGCAAGGTCCGAAGTATGCATTGGAAGGAATTACTTCACGAGACAGGCAGTATGTACGTATTATTGTTGCTCCGAAACAACGGCATTTAACCATTGTAACGGTGATTGATTTAGAGAATGAGTGGGCGTGCCCGAGTTGTAAGTAATGATCTGTCATCCCGACGAAGGAGGGATCTGCCGGTCATTTGTATATAGCCAAACAGATGTCTCCTTCGTCGACATGACAATATATACATGAAAATTTTACTCAAACCACTGCAAATCCTTTACGTCATCTACGCCATGATCCTTTTTCTGATCATGATGATGATGGTTGTTCCATTTGTACTCGTTGCTTCTTTCTTTGGTAAGATCAAAGGGGGCAATGCAGTCATGCGCATTGTGCATTGGTGGGCGGATGTATGGTTGTTCCTGATCGGAATTTCTCACAAACGAATTGTTGAACAGGAGATCAGGGCACATCAGCCGTACATCTTTGTCAGCAATCACAATTCATACATGGATATACCGCAGATGCTGAAAGCCATTCGTCAGCCCCTGCGTATTCTGGGAAAAGCGGAAATGGGAAAGATACCGGTGTTCGGTCTCATCTACAATGCAGCTGTTGTACCTGTGTTGCGTGGCAGTGCAGAAAACAGGGCTAAGAGTGTAAAGACGCTGCGTTCGGTATTGAGTCATGAAATATCCATCTACATCGCTCCCGAAGGCACTTTTAACATGACTGATAAGCCATTAATCGACTTTTACGATGGTGCTTTTCGGTTGGCTATTGAAACGCAAACACCCATCAAACCTCTGCTCTTTTTAGATGCAGTGGATCGGTTGCACTGGCGCAGCATTTTTTCGTTGACCCCCGGTAAGCTGCGGACAGTTTACCTCGAAGAAATTTCCCCGGAAGGCTACACACCGTTTGATGTACAGGCGTTCAAACAAAAAGTGTACGATGTAATGGAGACTAAACTGAAGGAATACAAGGCAAGTTGGGTGGTGAATGGTGAATTGTGAATGGTCAATTTCGGCTTCCAATAATTTTGCTGCTACATTCAGGTCTTACTCACTAAATTGCGTATTCACCATTCACTATTGACCATTCACCGTGTACGCAGAAATCATCATACCACTCGCTCTTCCGAAAAATTATACCTGGAGCATTCCCGATCGTTTGCAGGAACAGGTACGTGTGGGTGTACGGGTGGAAGTGGAACTGCGGAAAAAACGTTATGCCGGCGTTATTAAAACATTACACAACAACAAACCTGCGGCATTCGACCCGAAATTTATTCTGAATGTGCTGGATGTTGAACCCATCATCCACGAAGAGCAGTTGAAATTGTGGCAATGGATAGCGGATTATTATTTGTGCACAGAAGGTGAAGTGATGGCAGCTGCATTACCTGCGCATTTTAAACTCAGTAGTGAAACCATCTTGGTTTATAATGAGGAGATCGGCGAAGATTTTTCTACACTCGATCATGATGAGTATTTAGTGGCAGAAGCATTGCTCATTCGCAAGGAGCTGAAGTTGCCAGAAGTGCAGCAGATACTCGACAGTTCGCATATTTATCCCGTTGTAAAACGATTGATTGAAAAGCGTGTTTGTTTTGTGTGGGAATCGTTGAAAGAAACCTACTCGGCCAAGAAAGAAACCTTCGTCTTACTCAATCCCCAATACGATAATGAAGATCAGTTGAGCGAACTGCTCAACAACTGGAGTCGTGCACCCAAGCAAATGGAATTACTGTTAAGCTATCTGCACCTGATAAGAACAGAAGGCGAAGTAAGCAAAACAGCTTTGCTCAAAAAAAGTAAAGCCAGTGATGCACAGTTGAAGGGATTGGTAGAGAAAGGAATTTTATTTTTAGAAAAACGTGCTGTTGATCGTTTACTCAACTTGCCAAGGAATATATCCATCGATTTTGAATTAACGTCTGCACAACAAACATCGTTAGATGAAATACGCAAGTCGTTCGAAGCAAAGCCTGTTTGTTTATTGCACGGTGTAACTGGTAGTGGCAAAACGCAGCTATACATTAAACTTATTGAAGAATATATCCGCAAAGGAAAGCAGGTGTTGTACCTGTTGCCGGAAATTGCTTTAACTGCACAGATTATTCGCCGGTTGCAGAAGCATTTTGGTGGTTACATCGGTATTTATCACAGCAAGTTCAACCAGAACGAACGTATTGAAATCTGGAACAAGATCAAGAATGGCGAAATGAAAGTGGTACTGGGTGCAAGGAGTTCGCTCTTTCTTCCATTTGCTGATCTGGGTTTAATTGTTTGTGATGAAGAACACGACAGCAGTTACAAACAACAACAACCTGCACCACGCTACAATGCAAGAGATGCGGCTGCTTATTATGCCTCTGTGTTTGGTGCCAAAATGTTGTTAGGAAGTGGTACGCCTTCAGTAGAATCGTATTACAATACGCATGTTGGAAAATATGGTTTGGTAGAATTGATGGAGCGTTTTGGAGAAGGTGCATTGCCAACTATTGAACTGGTTGATACCAAACCATTATTCAAACAAACAAAAGAAAAAGTAATGATTGCTCCTGCTTTGCAGGAAGCCATTGAAAAATCCCTGGCGAAAGAGAAGCAGGTTATCTTATTTCAAAACCGTCGGGGTTACACGCCACACCAGGTTTGTAAAACCTGCGGCTGGATTCCGCATTGCCGTTATTGCGATGTGAGTTTAACCTATCATAAGTTCAAGCATAAACTGCAGTGCCATTACTGCGGTACTGTTTATCCAACCGTTTCAACATGTGAAGCATGCGGCAGTCACGATTTTATGCAGCACAATTTTGGAACTGAGAAAGTGGAGGAGCAATTACAAGAACTGTTTCCCAAAGCAAAGATTGCACGTATGGATTATGATACGGTGAGTGGCAAGACGGCACATGATCAACTCATACAACAATTCGAACAACACCGCATTGATATTTTAGTAGGTACACAAATGGTGGTGAAGGGTTTGGACTTTGAAAATGTAAACCTGGTGGGTATTCTTGATGCAGACAGTTTGTTAAGCTTCGCCGATTTTCGTGTGAACGAACGTGCTTTTCAATTGATGGAGCAGGTGAGCGGCCGTGCCGGACGAAAAGATGCAGATGGACATGTGATGATACAGGTGGCCAATACCAATCATCCTGTATTGCAGTTTGTAAAGGCACATGATTACAAATTGTTTTTCTCTGTTGAGTTGCAGGCAAGGCGACAGTTTTATTATCCGCCGTTTACACGCATTATACAGATTACGTTTAAGCACAAGCAAAAAGAAACCGTAGAAGCAGCGGCACAATTAGTTGGCGAAAACATGCGACCCTTGTTTGCCAATTATATGGTTGGCCCGGCAGAACCGGTGGTGAACAGGGTGCGTAACCAGTACATCATGGAACTGGTGTTAAAGCTGCCGAAGGATGCACACTTGATTCATCAATGCAAAGAAATGATTCATGCACAAACGGTGCTGTTGCATAATCATCCCAATTTTAAAAGTGTGGTGTTGATAGCGGATGTGGATGCAATGTAAAAGCTAAAGACAGCACCAGATTCCTCCTTTGTCGGGAAGACAGCAATGAAGATTAGTAGTGCAGCATTTCAACTTCAGTATAAAGATCAATCAACTTGTCATCCTGAGGAAAGAAGGATCTGCTGATTGTTTTATCGTTAGTTTACTTAATCAACCTCTTCGCCAAATCGCCACCCTCGTCTTCCGTATTCTGCGTTCTGTACTTTCTCTTACCTGCTGGTTATGTAAAAACCATCCGCCTAACAAACCAATTACACTTCCAATAACGGTGTCAAGCAGGCGGGTTGCAATTAGATAATTCGGATCGGCATTCATGGCACTGCCGGCTTCTGCTAAAAACAAGGTAAGCGGTGTAATAAGAATCACAGCTAATCCGTAATGTCGCACAATCAGCATTTCTACAATAAACTGCAACAGCATAATGCTGATGCAAACAGTTAATGCTGTCAGTTCTAATTGCAACAGTACCCACGCTACACCCAAGCCAATAAATGTTCCGAGTATACGCTGGATACTTCTTTGCCATACATGCTGCAGGCTGATGCCTTGCATTACTGCTGCACAGGAAATAGGAACCCAATAGGGTTTTTCGAGTTTCAGTAAATGACTTGCCAATAAGGAGATGGCCAGTACCACACCAATAATGATCGATTCAACCAATTTTGTATACGGATTGGTTACAAGCGAAGTTGTATCCTGTGTGAACTTTCCTTTTTTGATAATGTATAAACTGTAAAAGAAGGCCAACACGCAGGTAAGCATGCCGCTCATAACGATGAGGCCGATACGTGTAGGGATGGTATTAAAGTCGAATTGCATGCTGCTGGCAATAGCAGCAATCATCACAAAGAAAAAGCCACCCGGTGGTTTCATTTGAAAGTAACGGGTAACCCAATGAGCTGCAAACGCAATGACGCCCAGCACCAATGCCGATATGTACGGGTTAAAGCTTGCTGCAATACTCACACCAAAGGAGAATGCAAGACCAAACGAGCAAACCACAAGGGTGATCATGCGCTGTGCAATAGAGGCAGAGGAAGGCAGGTAAAGGATCACCATGCCGCCGGTACTGGCAAGTATACCATAATCGAGCCGGTAAAAAAACAAACCAATCAGTAACGGAATGCCCACACACAATGATGCCAGTACAGGAATATGCCAGAGCCGCTCCGATTTTTTCAACTCGAGCAGTGCAATAAACTCATTCTTTACCAATTGTTTAAACGAAGCAGGCATAGTACAAAGCTAAATGATTTGGAGAGTTACTGAAAAATGACAATTGTATTAACGGGAAGTTCCTTAGCTTTGCATTTGACCAAATGGTCAAACCAATTGATTAAACTATGCAGTTATCCTCCGATACAGAAAAAATGATCCTGGAAACGGCCCGTAAGGAGTTTGAAACCAAAGGATACAATGGTACACGCATGCAAAGCATAGCCGATGCTGCCGGTATCAGTAAAGCTTCGTTGCATTACTATTTCCGCAGTAAGGACAATTTGTTTGAAAAGATTTTTAATGATGCCTTGGATGAATATGTTCCGTTGATCAGTACCTGGGCCGATGACCAGTTGAACTGGGAGGAAAAGATCAAGCGCTTTACACACGACCTGGTACATTTTATCAAGCAGGGAAAAATGCTGTTTATTATCCGTGAAGTAAACCGTGATCCTTCGATTCTGGAAGAGCGTATTAAACGGGCAAAAGCACAAAACAAATTTGTTACCTACTTCGATAGTGTACAGGCAGAAGGAAAGATCAGGAAGATCGACACCCGGCACTTGTATGTTCTGCTTAATTCTATTTGTTGTTTCCCGGCCATTAATCAACAAATGTTGCAGAAAGCGTTAAGGCTTTCACCAAAGCAATACGATGAGTTGATGCAGTCGTATGCAGAAGTGGCTGCAGATTTTTTTATTCACGCAATCAAGAAAATGAAATAAGGAATGTTGAAGAGACTATTTACAGGCATCGTTGCCTTTTCAGGCATTGCTATCGCCAACGCACAACAGCTGCGCTTAGAACAAATGGTGGATAAGGCCATAGAGCATTATCCCGCAACCAAACAAAAAGAATATGTAAGGGCGTTAGGAAAAGAATCGGAGAAGATGATTCACAGCAACGAATTTCCGCAGGCAAGTGTAACGGGGCAGGCCACTTACCAAAGTGAAGTAACGAAGTTTAATTTTCCCGGTATTGTTGGGCCTAAACCTGATAACTACAATATCGGAGTTGATTTGCGTTATCCTTTAACGGAGTTTGATGTGTTACGCACAAGAAAGGAAATTGAAAAAGAAAAAACAGAGAATGGACTTCATCAGCTCGATATTGAATTGCAGAAAGTAAGGGAGCGTGTTACAGTTATTTACGGAAATATTTTATTGCAAAAGGAGAATAAAAAGATTTTGCAGGTTCGTAAATCGGAACTGGAAACACAACGAAAGAAAGTTGCCAGTGCAGTAGCAAACGGAGCCGTATTAAAGAGTAACCTGTTGATTCTTGAATCGGAAATTTTAAGTACTGAACAAAAACTGACAGATATTGATGCAACAGTTGACGGACTTACACAGGAGCTTTCGTTATTAACAGGAACTGCAGTTACAGCTGCAAACGAGTTTTTAATGCCTGCAACCGAAACTATTCAAACTGCTGTTAACCGTCCTGAATTAAAATTGTTTCAATCGCAGTTAAACTTGCTTGGTATGCAGGATAAATTGTTGAAGAAAGAGAACAGGGCCAAACTGTTTTTATTCGGACAAGGCTTTTACGGACGGCCCGGTTACAATTTTCTCAACCAGAGTTTCAGGCCATATGGTATTGCAGGTGTTGGTATTAACTGGAGTATTAACAACGCAGCTACCCAAAAAATAAAACAACATTCTATTGCTATCAATAAGCAGATTGTTGCGCAGCAGCAGGCAACGTTCGAATTAAACCTGCAGACAGCGATGAACCAGAAACAAACAGAGATCAATAAATATCAATCCATCATTTTAAAAGACCGTGAAATTGTAAACAAGCGCAAAGAGATTCTGCAGGTCGCTTCCAGTCAGCTCGAAAACGGCGCCATCACCTCAACCGAGTACGTAACAGAACTCAATGCAGAAAACACAGCTGAACTGAATTTACTTTTTCATCAGGTGCAACAGGCCATTGCCAAAGTGCAGTACAATGCGCTGGCAGGTTATTAATATTCATCACGATAATAATTAAATACAATGCAGGAAGAAGTTGTAAAAAAATCAAAATTAAAACCCGTTAATCTCGCTATCATTCTTATTGTTGTGGCAGTTGCTGCATTCTTTGGCGTACGTGCATGGATCAAAGCCCAGCACCACGAAACAACAGATAATGCGCAGGTGGATGCAACCATTACATCGGTACGCAGTGCTGTATCGGGTTTTGTAACAGAAGTACGTTTTGCCGATAACCAGTTTGTAAAGAAAGGCGATACGCTGGCGCTGATCGATAACAAAGATTACAAAGCAAAAGTGATGCAGGCAAAGGCAATGCTGCTGAGTGCAGAGGCGCAAACAGGTATTTCCCGTTCGGCAGCAATGGCTGCGAAGCAAAATGCATCTGCATCAGCTATTAATTCATCAGCATTGCAATCCAACATTAATGCAGCACAGGCACGTTTAGAAAAAGCACAAAAGGAATTAGCACGTGTTGAAAAAATGTTTGCAGAAGGTGCAGCCACGCAACAACAACTGGATGCTGTAAAAGCAGAGTGGCAAAGTGCCAATGCAATGGTAGAAATGGCGCAACGTCAGTACGCTGCAGCTACAACACAGGCAACAGGTACACAATCATCAGCACAGGCGCAAGAGGGACAGGTGAGTGTTGCAACTGCATTGGTGCAACAGCGTATTGCAGAATTGGAATTGGCAGAAACACAGTTACAACACACGGCAATCATTGCTCCATACGATGGCGTTGTATCAAAGAAGTCGATTGAAGTAGGACAGTTGATCCAGTATGGTCAGCCGGTTTGTTCTGCAGTTGAGATCAATAATCTTTGGGTGGTTGCAAACTTTAAAGAAACACAACTCAATAAACTGCGTACAGGCGAAAAGGTAAAGATCAAACTGGATGCATATCCTGATCTGAAACTCACCGGTGTAATTGAATCGATTGGTGGAGCAACAGGTGCCAGGTTTGCATTGCTTCCCCCCGATAATGCAACCGGCAACTTTGTAAAAGTTACACAGCGCATGCCCGTTCGCATTAAGTTAGATAAAACAGAGGATAAAGAACATTTGCTGGCACCCGGTTTAAGTGCTTTTGTTGATGTAGAAATAAATTAAGTATGCAGGCAAAAGAATTAACGCAATACCCAGTAGGGGCAGAGCGTGCAATATTAATTGTTACAGCCATCAGTGCATCGTTGTTACAACTGATCGACACATCCATTGTAAACGTTTCGCTGCGTGAAATAAGTGGAAGCCTTGGTGCTACCACTACCGAAATTGCGTGGGCTGTAACATCGTATGCTATTTCGAATGTGATTATGATTCCGTTGGCAAGTATGCTCAACAACTTGTTTGGTAGAAGAAATTACTTTACCATTTCAATCCTCATCTTTACCATTGCTTCTTTCTTTTGTGGTACGGCCGATTCGTTGGTAACATTAGTAATCTGGCGTTTTATACAAGGTATTGGCGGCGGTGCTTTGCTTACAACCGGACAAACTATTATTGTTGAAGCATTTCCTCCGGAAAAGATTGGAACAGCCAATGCCATTTTTGGTATGGGTGTTATTCTTGGTCCAACTTTTGGACCAACGCTTGGCGGTTACCTTACCGATAATTTTTCCTGGCACTGGATTTTCTTCATCAACATTCCGATTGGTTTTGTAGCAGCGTATTTATCATGGCGATTTGTAAAAGATAAAATTGGTGCCATGAAACCGCCCAAGATCGATTGGGCAGGTATTGTTTTATTGGTAATGGCGGTGGGTGGTTTGCAGTATGTGTTAGAAGAAGGAACAACAAAGGATTGGTTTGAAAGTAAAGAGATCGTTATTCTTTCGCTCATTACTGCAATTAGTTTTATTGCATTTATCTGGCGGGAGTGGACCTACGAATTTCCTGCAGTGAATATCCGTTTACTGGCAAGCTGGAATCTTGCATTGGGATCGGTATTGAATTTTATTGTGGGATTGATCTTACTGGCAACAGTTTTTGTGTTTCCTTTATTTGCACAAATCGGTTTGGGATGGACGGCAACCATGACGGGTAACTTTCTTATCTCCGGTGCGTTGGCATCGGCAATATCCATGTTGGTGGTTGGGCGGTTAATGGCGAAAGACATTAATCCGAAAACGATCATGATCGCCGGGGCTTTTATGATCTTTGGCTTTGCAATATTGATGAGTTTTTCTTCGCCCGATTCGAGCGAACATAATTTCTTCTGGCCATTTATTTTACGTGGGTTTGGAATTGGTTTTATGATGTCGCCGGCAATGGTGCTTTCGTTGAAAGGATTGAAAGGATTAAATCTTGCGCAAGGTGCCGGTTTGAGCAATATGATCCGCCAGTTGGGTGGTGCTGTTGGTATTGCTATTATGAACGTGTTTCTTACACATCGTAATGCACAGAACGATAATTACCTCGTGCAGCATTTTAATATTTATAACGAACCTTTTCAGGAAAAGGCAAATCTGCTTACGCAGAATTTTGCAGCACAGGGCTATTTTAAGGATGATGCACAGCAAATGGCGTATAAACTGCTCGATGCGTCTTTATTCAAACAACAATCCATCATCAGTTACAATAATGTGTTCTGGACGGTGGGGCTGGCAGTGATCATCTGCATCCCCGTCATCTTACTTATACGCAACAGCAAAGAAAAAATGGGTGAAAAGATAGAAGTACACATGGAGTAACAGAACTGCTTAAAATTTTTTTATGAACAAACTGATTATAGCAACCGATCTCAGCGAACAACGTGAACTGCTGTTTAACTATGCATTGAAGCTGGCAGAAAAAATGCATGCGGAAGTTGAGTTAATGACCATCATTAATAAAAATATCGAATACATGCCCACCGATATCAGTATGAATTTTGATGACCAGTGGGAAGCTCGTCAATACGTCGCCAACAATATACTTACACAGGTAAAAGAACAGCACCCGGAAGTAAAATCGGATGTAGTGGTATTTATCGGCGATCCAAAGCAGGATATTATTAACCACGCTATTGAGAGCAAAGCAACCATGATCATACTGGGTACACATGGCCGCACTGGTATGTCGCATACGTTAATCGGCAGTACGGCCGAGTATGTGGTTCGTCATTCGCCCATACCTGTGTTGGTAGTGCCCATGAAGAATTATGTGCATTGATTAAACGATGATGATACAAACAGGTTACAAATGCAAAACCCTCCATTACGGAGGGTTTTGACTTAGAGTAAATTTTTTCCATCAAAAGGTAAATAGTCGATTTTTAATAGGGTTGATGGATAGTTTACGTTTACATGGATACGAATTCTAAACTTTTAGTTTTCAAAGGATTTAAATTTTCTGTCAGTTCGAATAGAGTACGGATTTTCAATCAGGAATTGGATTCTTAACTTCTGATACAAATTTCGTTACAGTTCAGCTTACTTTCTAGGGTACTTTTGACCGATTTTTTTCCGTAAAATTTCATCGGAATTTTACGACATATTAATTTTTCTATTCAGGTCTTGTTGATGAATACAAATAAAAAATCCCTCCGGTAAGAAGGGATTTTGAAAGAATGTGTTGTTGTGTTTAGTAACGACGACCGCCGCCGCCGTAGCCACCGCCACCTCTGTTACCACCACCACCGCCGGGACGATAACCACCGCCACCGCCGCCAGGACGATAGCCGCCACCGCCACCACCGGGGCGATAACCACCACCGCCGCCGCTTCCGCCACCTGGTCGGTCTTCGGCTTTCTTCACAACAAGAGGTTTCTTGCTGCGGCCCAGCTGAATATCGTTTAAAAGCTCAATGGCATCATTACCATCTGCTTCATTTTCCATTGTTACAAAACCAAAGCCACGGCTTTTTCCGGTTTCACGGTCAATTGAAATTTTGGCCGATACTACTTTGCCAAACTTTTCAAAGATTTCTTCTAATTCGGCGTCATCTACATCATAGGGTAAGCCGGCGACAAATAAATTCATTTTCTAATTTTTTGTAAAGCTAATTAAACTGTTGATTGCTTCCTCAAGATAAGCAGTTTAAGTCAGAAATCTGACTGTTTCAGTTATTTTCAACCATTTGGCTGTAGTAGTAAACATGTACGCCGGCGTTGTTTTGTTTGTTTGCACGGATCATTGCTTTTGCTACATCAGCAACATTAATGCCTTTGTAATTGGACGGTGTAAGAAATTTAAATAACCGAAAAAGTGCAATCCCGATTTTTTCTCCCGTGCGTTGTTCGGTGCGGTTGCCCAACAAAAACGATGGACGGAAAATGTGCAGGCTGTTAAAATTGAATCCTGCAATTACATCTTCTACTTCGCCTTTTAAACGGGGATAGAAAAAGCGGGAACTGCTGTTGGCACCAATTGCAGAAACCAGTAAATATTGTTGAAAGCCGGCAGCCTTTCCAAAACGTGCCGCATTAACCGGAATATCGAAATCGATAGTGCGGTACAATGCTTTATCGCCTTTCACCTGTGCCATGGTCGTACCGATGCAGCAGAAAATACAATTGCCCGTTCCCAGTTGTTGCTGGTATTGTTCGTAATTTGAAAAATCGGTAATACATACTTCCAGTTTAGGATGTTGGAGGTTGACTGTTCGCCGCACAAGAATGCGTACAAGATCAAATGCATCGTCGTTTAATAGTTGTTGAACCAATGATGACCCTACTAATCCGGTGGCGCCAATTACAACTGCAGTTTGTCCGTTCATAATTGCTTTATTTTGCAAGTACATGCAAATTCACGAAAATCTTTCACTCCGGCAATACAATACATTCGGTATTGATGCAAAAGCAAAACTATTTGCCGATTTTAATTCGGTAACACAGCTGCAGGAAATTCTGCAATACGTTCATCATCTTTCGCCACGCATACCCCGCATGATACTCGGTGGCGGCAGTAATGTTTTGTTTACACAGGATGTGCATGCATTGGTACTCAAGAATGGTATTACAGGCATTGAGCTGGTAAAAGAAGATGAACAGTTTGTATATGTAAAAGTGGGTGCAGGTGTAAACTGGCACAGCTTTGTGCTGCATTGTGTGCAGCAGGGTTGGGCAGGCGTGGAGAATTTAAGTTTGATACCGGGTAATGCGGGCGCAAGTCCTATGCAGAATATTGGTGCCTATGGTGCTGAAATAAAAGATGTGTTTGAAGAGCTGGAAGCTTACCATCTCAATGACAAAACTGTAGTACGATTTTCTGCTGCTGATTGTGCATTCGGTTATCGTGAAAGTGTGTTCAAGCGAAAGTTTAAAGACCAGTTTGTGATACTAACGGTTACGTACAGGCTTAGAAAAAATCCCATCTTTCAAACGAGCTACGGTGCTATTAATGAAGAGCTGGAAAAAATGGGAGTGAAGGAGTTGAGTATTGCTGCTATCTCGCAGGCGGTGATCAATATCCGCTCTTCGAAGTTGCCCGATCCGAAACAGATTGGTAATGCAGGAAGTTTCTTTAAAAATCCATCCATCAGCAAAGAACAATACGATCAGCTGAAGAATGAGTTTGCACAGCTTGTTGCTTATGTAAATGCAGATGGTACCATGAAACTGGCAGCCGGTTGGTTAATTGAGCAATGCGGCTGGAAGGGGTATCGCAAAGGCGATGCAGGTTGTCATGCAAAACAGGCATTGGTATTGGTGAATTACGGTAAAGCAACCGGTAAAGAAATTTATGAGTTGAGTGAAGAGATTTTGCAAAGTGTAAAAGCAAAGTTTGGAGTGGAGCTGGAACGGGAGGTGAATATTGTGTAAAGCCGCAAGCTGTTAGCTGCTCGCTGCATGCAAGTACAAAAGCAGAGCGAGTAGCCTTCTTAACTCACTACCCAGCTCATCACTAAATCGTGCAGAAAACGATAGTGTACAGTTAAGGACATTGATTCGTGTTTACGAAAACTGCAGATGAGTTTTCCTTCTTCATCAGAGCCTTCAATGTTTTCAATGTGCATATGTTCCCGGAAATCTACACCACCATCGCCATACCATTTAAACAACGATTCTTTTGTGCTCCATAGCAACGATGTCAGTTGCAGCAACTGTTGTGCACTCATCTGCTCATCGAGCAACATTTTTTCACGCTCGGTTAAAAACTTATGACTCACCCGCAGAATTTTATCCGATGCTTTTTCAATATCTACACCTACCCGTTGTGTTGAGCTAACGATGGCTGCTGCATAATCGCCGCAATGCGAAATAGAGAAATGGTATTTCTCATCGGGCAGAAATGGCTTGCGGGTATCGGCAATTAAAATTTCTTCCAACGGAAAATCTTCAAACAACATCGGTAACAGGTAACGGCCTGCAAGGTGTTGTAAACGTTTGTGCGGATGCGATACATCCCGCTTCAGCGGTACTTTTTCCAGAAAAAATTCTTCCGGTTCTTCGATGCGCCAAAGACCGGCTTTGGTTCCGCTGTTGATAGTATGTTGATAAACGAGTGCCAAATGTAGAATTTAGAAATTAGCTTGCGGGTTCAGTATTTCAATGCCTACAAATCTAAAGAGAAGTATATGATTTTATCGGATAAAAGAATCCTGGAGGAAATGGAGAAAGGAACAATTAAGATTGAGCCGTACGACAGAAGCTGTCTTGGTTCCAATTCGTACGATGTGCATTTGGGAAGTACACTTGCTACCTACAAGGAACACATGATTGATGCCAAGAAGCACAACGAAATTGAATACTTCGAAATTCCTGATGAAGGGATTGTTTTATATCCGCATATCTTTTATTTGGGTGTAACGCTGGAATACACCGAAACACATGCACATGTTCCTTTCCTCGAAGGCAAATCATCTACCGGTCGTTTGGGTATCGATATCCATGCAACTGCAGGCAAAGGTGATGTTGGCTTTTGTGGCAACTGGACACTCGAAATTTCTGTTAAGCAACCCGTGAAGGTGTACAAAGGGATGCCGATTGGTCAGCTCATTTATTTCCCTGTTGAAGGAGAAATTGAAGTGAAGTATAACCAGAAAGCCAATGCCAAGTACAGCGGCCAGCCAAACAAACCGGTTGAAAGTATGATGTGGAAGAATAAGTTTTAGGCTTACTGGAACAAGGCATAAACAGCAAAGCTGGCCAGCCAGTGTTCGCCACCATAACCTCCGTTTACAATATTGGGCAATGCAGCTGTAAGATGATTGATGGCAGCACGCATCAATTGTTTTTTGCGAGGGTCACCTGCAGGTAATGCTTTGGCAATGCCATTCATACACCAGCTGCGGCTAAAGCAAAGACCATCGAGGTGTACAATCTGATAATCATTTCTGTCTGACACTACGGGTAAAATACCCAAGTGCTTTAATGATGCTGCAGTGATGTATTGATTAAACCAGGGAATAAAATCTTTTTTCGGTAATACTCTTCGCATCAGGTCGGCTACTTCCAGTGATGGCGAAAGAAAATCAGATCCATTGGGTTCCCACGATGCAGGTGCATTTTTATCTTTTTTGTAAATGGTTAAAGCGCTTTGTACAATGGTTAGTTCAAATGCAGTGTTGCGTGCTGCTCTGGCATAATCAAGTGCAAACACCAATCCGAAAGCAGTATTTGGATGAACACCTGTTCTGTTGGGATAGGTTTGCTTGGGTAAAAATTTCGTCCACAGTTCAACAATCTTTATAGTGAGGGGTTGCAGGTTTGCGTGCCATGTTTTTGCATCGGCATCATCCCATTGAATTAATTCTTCATCGAGCTTTAACAGCCATGCCCAACCATAGGTACGTTCCCAGCTTGCAGCAAGCGGCAGATCAAAATACTTCACTTCTTTCAGAATATTTTCTGCAGCAAAACTCCTGTTGAGAACAGTGCGTATGGTAGTTGCATTTTTGAGGTTGGGAAATGCTTTCAACAGTTTCACCAGCATCCAATGCCCGTGTATCGATGAGTGCCAGTCTAAACAGCCGTAAAACGATGGATGCAATTCATGTGGTTTTAATACATGATCACTGTCGCTGTTAGAAAGATGGTTGGTTTTGTTAGGGTATTCCTGTTCAATACATTTCAACGGAAGCGAAGCAAGATGTGCTGCTCCTTTTTCTGTTAACAGAAAACCGGAACTGTCTTTTTTAATGGAAAAGAAACTGCTTTCCTGTGCGCCGGCAACGAAAAATGAAAACAGAAAAATGAGTGATAAAAATGTAAAGCGCATGCAGTTGAATTAAGCAGTGATAGAAACAGGATTGCTGTAAGCAAAGATAGGACTTACTTAAGCCCGTATTTATGCCGGTACGCCAACACCCAGCCTGTTACCTCGCCATAACTTTCAATGCCTTTGCGTTGGCGGTTTTGCTTCAGGTAGTAATCGTAAAGTTTATCAGTCCAATCGCTGATGAAGGTGCGATGATCGTATACAAACTTCTTATACGCTGCCAAGTCTCGTTTCACACCGGGGTGCAGTTGCTCGCCAAATTGTTTTGCTGCAGTTGAATCAACAGCCCTGAGGTTACCCCATGCATATAAAAACATGTCGAGATAGCTGGAGTATTGCATCAAGGTATCGGGTGAATGTGTGGCCGAAAGAAAACCAACAAAATTGGCTTCGCTTTCGCTGGCGTAACCAATCTGGTGCGCCATTTCATGACAAACAACATAAGGTTGCAGGAAGTTGGGGATTGCTGTATTCACCTGTCCTTCGCCGGTGAATGGGTTGTAATATCCCTGGAACCCTACATAGTTGCCTATCTTCCCAAACATCGATGGTTTTAGCGATGCCTGCTTGTACCGTAGAAATGAAAATTGTTTTTCAAGTGTTTGATAGCCTTGCAATGCCGATTGAAACATGCGGTCGTTTTGCATGATGGTATCTTTCTTCTGCAGGCAAACCTGTTTGCGGCTGTTTACCTGCGTAAGAAGGTATTGATTGAGATCGATGAGCTCTTGCTTTTTAAACTTGCCGTTTTTTAACCCAAGCTGCTGTTCAATTCCCTGTCGATAGTAATTCAGCCCCCAGAAAAGATAAAAATAGACATACACAAACAGCAGGATCATGCCTGCTGTAAGTAAAGGCGCCAATTTTTTTCGCCAGCTGTCGGTTTTATGAAACAGGCGAACAACAAATTTGCCCAGTTGCCAAAGTACCGTTACTGCAACAATGCTGTACAACACATCGCCCAGGCTAAAGGGAAGCCAGCCAAAAAGCAACCGTAAAAAACGGCTCAGCCCGGGGTAAAACCCGTTGGCATAATTCTTCTCAATCCACACATGGTTGCCCGATACAAAAAATATAAACAGGGCAAGGATGAGGAGCGCTATGAGCAGCGATAGACGTATAAGTTTGCCGTAGGTCATCGAAATCAAATGTACGGTAGAAACCGGTTTGCCGGTTTGCAGCAAACAAGGTTTAGCATTTGATTGTCAATGAACAAGACTTGCGGGTAGGTTAATCTCAGCAACCGGATTATTGACGAAAGCCCGCTACTTTTATCCCAATCCCCGGTGCAACCCTGTTTGGCCTTGGTTCTTGCTGAAAGAAAACCAATATTTCCTTTGGCAGCAATCTGTATTTCGGTTACCTTTGCAAACTCTTTAAAAAGGGGTATTATGTCGAGCCGCCGGGAATTTGAAATAGCATTTGTAGGGTTAAAACCCGGCACGCATCAGTTTCATTACGAAATTGACGACAGGTTCTTTGAAGAATTCGGAAAACAGGACTTTAAAAACTGTAAAGCAAACGTAAAGCTGGAATTAGAAAAGAATACCGGGTTTATGCTGCTGAAGTTTGAGGTAGGAGGTGCCGTTGGCGTTCTTTGCGACCGTTGCGGAAACGATTTGCCTTTGGAACTGTGGGACGAATTCGAAATGCTGGTGAAAATGACCGATGAACCGGAGAAGATGAATGAGGAAGAGGAAAGTCCGGATGTGTTCTATATTTCACGTACAGAAAGTCATCTGCATGTGAAAAACTGGATCTTCGAGTTTATTAACCTCAGCATACCCATGCAAAAGATGTGCAGGGAAAGTGAGATTGGCGGACCGCACTGCAATAAAGAAGTGCTGGCCAAGCTGGCTCAGATGAACCCGCAGGAAAACGAAAATAAATCCCTCTGGAAGGGGTTAGATAAATTTAGAAACGAGTAAAATTTAAAGATATGCCAAATCCAAAGCGCAGACATTCACAACAACGCAGTGCGAAACGTCGTACACACTATACAGCAGTGAGTGTTACTTTAACAAAAGACAGCACTACGGGCGAAACACATCCCCGTCATCGTGCACACGTGAGCGAAGGTAAACTGTACTACAAAGGAAAATTAGTAGCTGAAAAAGCTCCCGCAAAAGCATAAGCTTTTATAATTAACTTACCTGCATGGTCATAGGTATTGACATGATGGGTGGCGACTACGCCCCTCAGCAGCCGCTGTTGGGCGTAGATTTGTTTTTAGCCGATGCTACCCCCGGAATTAAATTGCTGCTGATTGGCGATGAAGCCATCATGCGCAGGCATTTTGTTTCGGTACCTCCCAATATTGCTTTTTTGCATACCACCGAAGTTGTAGACATGCAGGAATCGCCAACAAAAGCTTTACGGGATAAGCCCAACTCTTCCATGAACAAAGGAATGCAGTTGCTGGCCGAAGGTAAAATTGATGCATTCATCAGTGCCGGGAACACCGGAGCCATGATGGTGGGGGTATTTTATACTATCCGTGCCATAGAAGGTGTGCAGCGTCCAACTATTTCAACAGTTATTCCTAAAGTTGAAGGTGGTTATGGGTTAATCCTCGATGTAGGTATGCAGGCCGATTGTAAACCGGAGAATTTATTGCAGAATGCCATCTTAGGCAGCATCTACGCACAAAACATTCTTGAAATTGAAAACCCTGCGGTGGGGTTAATTAATATTGGTGAAGAAGAAGGAAAGGGAAACTTGTTGGCACAAGCTGCTTACCCGTTGTTGAAAGAAAGTAAGCTCATCAACTTTATTGGTAATATTGAAGGCCGTGAAATTTTAACCGGTAAAGCCGATGTAATGGTGTGTGATGGATTTACAGGCAATGTGATTTTAAAACTGGGCGAATCGATCTTTGATATTTCAAAATCACGCAACCTGGATGAGGATGATTATTTCAAGCGTTTTAATTTTGAAACATACGGCGGTACACCCATTCTCGGAATAGATAAACCGGTAATTGTGGGTCATGGTATTTCCACATCAAAAGCATTCGTAAACATGATTCATCTTGCAACAAAGATGATTGAAACGAAGCTGCTGGAAAAAATGAAAGAAAAATTTGTGAGCGAGGAATTGGAGTAGAATGCTTGCTGCTGTTGGGTTTGAAGAAATTACACAGCAACAGGAAGAAAAAAGTACAAACATTTTAGTTTAAAAAATTTGGAGGCAATTGTAATTACCCTATTTTTGCACTCCCAAAAAAACGGAAACGTTTTGAGATTCCGTAGCTCAGTTGGTAGAGCACGACACTTTTAATGTTGGGGTCCTGGGTTCGAGTCCCAGCGGGATCACAGAAAACAAAAGCCTCCACACGGAGGCTTTTCTGTTTATACTACTTTTGTACGTATCAAAATACAAAGCATGGATTTTCAGGATAAGGTGGTGGTTATTACAGGTGGTAGCGATGGCATTGGTAAAGCATTGGTAACATTATTCCTCAGTAAAGGCGCTAAAGTGGCAACCTGTGGAAGAAACAATGATAAACTGTATGCCTTGCAGCAGGAGTTTGCAGGTAGGCCCATTCATACATTTGTTGCAGATGTAAGCAATGAACAGGATTGTAATCGTTTTATTGCTACAACCGTAAAAGCATTCGGCGGTATTGATGTATTAATCAACAACGCAGGCTTATCCATGCGTGCTTTAATCATCGATTCAGAAACATCGGCCTATAAACGACTGATGGATGTAAATTTCTGGGGTACTGTTTATGCTACAAAGGCAGCATTGCCGTATATCATTCAACGAAAAGGATCTGTTGCAGGTATTTCGTCAATAGTTGGTAACAGAGGTATTCCCGGACGCAGTGCATACTCTGCATCAAAATTTGCCATGCAAGGTTGGCTCGAAGCGTTGCGTGTTGAAATGAAAGACCATGATGTAAATGTGTTGTGGGTATCGCCGGGTTTCATTGCCACTAATATCCGCTCGGTTGCATTGGATGGTTCGGGTAAACCAATAGGCGAAACACCGATGGACGAATCGAAACTGATGAGTGCTGAAGAATGTGCCCAACATATTTTTAATGCCATTGCCAAACGGAAACGTGCGGTGGTGTTAACCTTTACCGGTAAAGCAACGGTATGGATGAGTAAGTTTCTTCCCCAATTAGCCGATAAATACATTCACAAATTTTTCTTTAAAGAAGGAAAGCTGATTAAATAAATTTGTGCGCTGTTAGAAAGATGAATGCCGCTTTCTGCAACTGATTATTGTTTATCTTTCGTTTCAACTCTTTTTCGCATCAATGGCTTTACTAACCCTCACATCAGACATCGGAGAGCAGGACTACCTTGCCGGGGCCGTAAAAGCAGTATTGTTGCAACAAGATCCTTCGTTTCAACTGATTGATATTACCCATCAGCTTTCGCCATTTAACGATCCGCAGGCTGCCTATATCATCCGCAATGCAACCAGGTTGTTTCCGCAGCACAGTTTTCATCTTATTTTGGTAAATCTGTTTCAGTATCAACCCGATCATTTGCTGTTGGTAAAACACAACAGCCAGTATTATCTGCTGGCCGATAATGGCCTTATTACGATGATACTGGAAGAAACGCCCGAACAGGTTGTTGCCTTACCACTCGATAAAACAAAACCACGCAATACCCTTGCTTGTGCCGAAGTGTTTGGAAAAGCAGTACTGCAGCTGGCAGCCGGTAAAACATTGCCCGAAATTGGTGATGCCTCCGTATCGATCCAGGTACGCAACCCGGTGCGGCCGCTTACCAACAGCCAGTACATCGAAGGGCAGATCATCTCCATCGATCACTTTGAAAATGTAATCGTCAATATAACTCAGGAAGAATTTGAAACGCAACGCAAAGGCCGGCGCTTTAAAATTGTGTTTAAGCGGGATGAAGTGATTGACCGCATCAGCGAAACCTATGCAGATGTACCCGAAGGCGAAAAGCTGGCATTGTTTAATGCAGCCGGCTACCTGGAAGTAGCCATTAACAAGGGTAATGCAGCAGGGCTGTTGGGATTGCAGGGCTTCTCCGAAAAAAGTACCAGCCAGTACACACAAAGCCGTCTGCTTTATCAAACAGTACGGGTTTACTTTGAGTAAAGTATCGGCTCCTGCATGTTATGCTGTACAAGTGAGTGACACAACGAAGATGCCCATTGTTCGGTACGCTCATCAGCCAAAAAATCAATTGATCAGGTTCTGCTGTTAAAAGCTTGTTGAAATAGTGGTTTATACACTCATCTCCTTATTTTTGCCTGCTTCCCGCCATAGCGGGCCAATACTAAACCTAAGCTTCATATGAATTTTCAAAAGGTCAACAACATTACAGGCTGGATCATTGGTCTTATTTCCTGTGCAGTTTACGTGTTAACAATGGAACCCACAGGTAGTTTGTGGGATACAGGTGAGTTTATTTCCTGTGCATACAAACTGGGTATTCCGCACCCTCCGGGCGCACCGTTGTTTATTATGCTCGGTCGTTTGTTTACATTGTTTACTCCCGGCGATGCAGCCATTGGTGTAAACCTCCTTTCTGCATTGTCAAGTGGTTTTACCATTATGTTCCTTTTCTGGACCATCACACACTTCGGCCGCAGATTGGTACAAAAAGGAAACGAAGAAATCCAGGGTGTACAGTTGTTTACCATTATGGCAGCAGGTGCAATTGGTGGTTTAGCTTATACCTTCAGCGATTCGTTTTGGTTTAGTGCTGTAGAAGGTGAAGTATATGCATTATCATCTTTCTTTACTGCAGTAGTGTTCTGGATGATTTTGAAATGGGAACATGAAGATACATTGGCTGGTGATGATGATGTAAAACGTACATCGGCCGAACGTTGGATCGTTTTGATCTTCTTTATGATGGGTTTAAGTATTGGTGTACACTTGTTAAACCTCTTAACCTTGCCTGCAATTGTGATGGTGTACTATTTCCGCCGTTACAAACCTACATGGACAGGTGGTATTATCGCTTTCCTTATTGGTTGTGCAATTACCGGGTTAGTGCAAAAAGCAGTTATCCAGTGGAGCATCAGTGGTGCAGGTTTGTTCGATCGTATGTTTGTTAACAGCTTCGGATTGCCTTTCTTTTCAGGGTTTATTTTCTTCTTTGTGTTATTGGCTGTACTCATCTGGGTTGGCTTACGTTGGGCAAAAGAAAATCATTACCGTTTCTTACGTTTAGGTTTGTGGAGTTTTGCATTTATGCTCATCGGTTACTCAGCATACATCACAACAATGATTCGTGCCAATGCCGATCCCGGTATTGATATGAACGATGTAAACAATCCGCTGGCATTGGTTAGTTACCTCAGCCGTGAGCAGTATGGTGATGTGCCTTTGCTGAAAGGACAGAAGTTTACTTCGGAAGTGGAAGAGTATGCAGAAGATGGTGACAGTTACCAACGTGTTGGCGATAAATATGAAGTAACAGGTAAAAAACGTAAGCCTGTTTATCCTGCCGATCAAACAATGGTGTTCCCCCGTGTGTGGGATGCAAGTAACGATCAAGGACATGCAGATTACTACGCTCAGTTTTTAGGTATTGGTAAAATGCGTGACCAACAAGGTCGCATCAGTTACGAACGTGATCCGAATATGGCCGATAACTTTAAGTTCTTCTTCGGTTACCAGGTGAACATTATGTACTTCCGCTATTTCATGTGGAACTTCGCCGGTAAACAAAACGATGTACAGGGCTTGGGCGAACGCCGCAACGGTAACTGGATAAGCGGTATTTCATTTTTAGATAATGCACGTTTGGGCAACCAGAAATTAATGCCCGACAGCCTCAACGATAATAAAGCAAACAACAAGTATTACTTGTTACCTTTTATACTCGGCATACTTGGTATTCTGTATCAGTATTCAAAACATCAGAAAGATACACTCATTGTTGGCTTGTTATTCTTCTTTACCGGTCTTGCAATTGTATTGTATTTGAACCAGGCTGGTCCGCAACCACGTGAGCGTGATTACGCATATGTTGGAAGCTTCTATGCATTTGCTGTTTGGATTGGTCTTGGATTTATACAGGTAAAAGAATGGTTTGAGAAAATAGTAAAGGGTGCAGCAGGTACTTACCTTGCAGCAGCACTTTGTTTACTGGCTGTACCGTTGTTAATGGCACAACAAAACTGGGACGATCATGACCGTAGCAAGAAAACCATTGCGCCGGATCTTGCAACCAACTATCTCGAAAGCTGTGCACCAAACGCCATCCTGTTTACAGTGGGCGACAACGATACCTATCCGTTGTGGTATGCACAGGAAGTAAAAGGTATCCGTCCCGATGTGCGTGTAATCAACACCAGCTTGTTAGGAACTGATTGGTACATTAACCAGCTTCGTTATAAAGTAAACGAAAGCGATCCGATTGATGTAATCTGGAACGAAGAACAGATTGCTGGTGATAAACGCAATGTGAGCTATTACATTCCTGTATCGCAAACAGACAGCAGCTACCACGATCTGTATAAAATGATGAAAGAGCAGGTGGGCAGTGATGCTGAAACAAAAATGTATCGTTCGCCACAAGGTGGTGAGCTGCTTAACTACTTCTTCAGTAACCGTTTTTCTGTACCGGTGAATGAAACAGTGGTTCGTCAGAACAAAACCGTTAATCCTTCGGATAGTGTAGTAAAAGAATTGCGTTTCCAGGTAGGTAAATCTTATCTCTTTAAAAACGATGCCGCAATTCTCAACATCATCGCAGCAAACAACTGGAAACGTCCGATTTACTTTACACAACCTTACCAGCTTGGTTTTGATGATTATCTGCGTCAGGATGGTTTAACCTTCCGCCTGGTGCCTGTGGCAAATGCAAGAGCTACAGCGAATACAGACTGGATGTTTGATAAAGTAATGAACAAGTTTAAGTACGGCGGTGCACAGAAAGAGGATGTTTATTTTGATGAAGAGAACCGAAGACACATGGTGAACATCCGTAACGCTCACACAATTCTTGCAATGAACTTACTGGCTGCCGGCCGTAAAGAAGATGCAAAGAAAATTCTGCAACGTGCCGATCAGATGATCAAAGATCAGAACGTACCGTATGCATTGGCATCACGTTATGGTAACGATCATAACGAGAAGAGTTTCTACTTTGCGTTAACGGCTTTCCAGGCAGGCGATATTGAATTGGGTAAACGTGTAATGGAAAAGGTGAAGAAAGATCTGCAGCAACAGATCGCTTTCTATGAAAGTTATGTTGATGGCGATGGCACTACACCATCTGAATACGAATACCAGGTAGCCAAACAATTGATTGAGGGTATTGACCAGGCAGTGAAGCAATATGTACAGGGTGTTAAACCGGGTGCAGATACGCTGCAAAGCAAGGAAGTACCACAAACAATAAAGAATACGACAGACACACAGAAAAAATAAAAAAGAAACCCCGGTAAATCCGGGGTTCTTTTTTATGTACAGTTTGAATGCTGTCCTGAAGGAGGTGAATTGTGTTTATCGTGTTTTTACATATTCGGCTTCCAGGCCCTGCACCATTGTTACAATGTACTTCACAAACTTGGTGCTTTGTTTATCGATCTGTTTGCTAAGCGGCCGGTACATGCCGATTGATGAAATGCCAACCCGTTGAAAATTTACCCCCTCGCTGATATCGCTGCTGAGAGTTGGTTGCAAACTTGTGCGTGCCGAAGGAATATATACCCAGCCAAACGGAACTGCAAAACCTGTAGCCGTTAGTATTGTTGCAGTGCTTAAGCCCGCAATGCTGATGGCAGTGCCGATAATGTTTTCTTTAGTGCCAATGAATTTTACCCGTACTACTTTCAGTTGACAACTGGTGGTGGTTGCTCCGCTGTTGAGCGAAAGTTTAAACGGATGTTGCTCGCTGTTGTACACCTCCACAAACTTTGTCATCTTTTTAATCAGCGCCTGCCGGTACTCGTATTGCTGCACCAGTTTAAGATCGAGCTCGAGGTGCAGTGTATCAATGGTTGCTTTTGGTTTCAACAACAATTTGGGTTGGCTGCAGGATGTACAAACGAAGACAAAACAAACCAGGCTAATGACAAAATGAACGGTGCGACGCATGAATATGTGTTTTTTCTGCTCGTAAAATAAACAAACGCCTGTAAAAACGGCAAGAACTTTTCGGGTTCGGTTTTTGTTATTTCTCTGTCACGCTTCCAAACGGCAAAAAGCAATTGCTGTTTTTGAAGTAAATTGTATAGTTATGATTGGACACTTTTTTTCAAAATATGATCCTGCGGAGAATGGGAAATCGAAGTTTGAGCAGTTGCTCGACTTATTTACACAATTGCTGACATATACCAGTGGCGATGTTGCAGAGGCATTGGATTGGCTTAACCAGCTCGATCGTAAGTTTCAACTCACCAACGATGAATATGGCATTGGCGATTTCATCGATGATCTGAAGCAGCAAGGTTATCTTGATGAAAACCCTGCTACAGGCGAATTTAAAGTAACAGCAAAAACAGAGCAGACCATCCGCAAGCAATCGCTGGAAGAAATATTCGGTAAGCTGAAGAAAACAAAACAAGGCAATCACCAAACATTTAAACCGGGACAAGGCGATGAAATAAATCCTGAAACAAGACCTTTCCAGTTTGGCGACACATTGGAGCAGATTGATTTTACCAATTCTATCCGCAATGCACAGATCAATCACGGCATTGATAGTTTTATGATGCGTGAAGATGATTTGGAAATCCGTGAAACAGATTTCAAAACGCAAACATCAACCGTGTTGATGATTGATATTTCGCATTCGATGATTCTCTATGGCGAAGACAGGATTACGCCTGCAAAGAAAGTAGCCATGGCGCTGAGCGAATTGATTCAAACGAAATACCCCAAAGACACATTGGACATTGTGGTGTTTGGCAACGATGCATGGCCCATTGAAGTAAAAGATTTGCCTTACCTGCAGGTGGGGCCTTATCATACCAACACTGTTGCAGGACTGGAACTGGCGATGGATATATTGCGCCGCAGAAGAAATCCGAACAAGCAAATCTTCATGATCACCGATGGAAAACCAACCTGTTTAAAAATTGGTAAGAAATATTACAAGAACAGTTTTGGCCTCGACAGGAAAGTGGTGAACCGTTGTATTAATCTTGCAGCACAATGCAAAAAGCTGAAAATACCGATTACCACGTTTATGATTGCTACCGATCCTTACTTACAAAAATTTGTACAGGAGTTTACCGAAATGAACAACGGCAAAGCCTTCTTTGCATCACTGGATAAACTGGGTGCATTTATTTTTAAAGATTTCGAAAGCGGGAAGCGGAAAACGGTTTATTAAAACATTCACAACTACTAATTACTAAAAATTATCATGGTTCAGACATTAGGCGAGTTAAAGAAAAGCGGCTATCAATCAAAAAGCATTAAAGAAGAAGTAAGGCAAAACTTAATTGCGAAACTGAAACAGAACGAAAATGTTTTTCATGGCGTATTGGGTTATGAAGATTCGGTAATTCCGGATGTGGAGCGTGCCTTATTATCACGCCACAATATTTTATTTCTCGGGTTACGTGGGCAGGCCAAAACAAGGATGGCCCGTTTAATGACAGAGTTATTGGATGAATACATTCCTATTGTTGCAGGCAGTGAAGTGAATGATGATCCCTTTCATCCGATTTCGCATTACGCAAAAGAACTGATTGCAGCAAAAGGCGATGATACGCCCATTGAATGGATCAGCCGTACACAACGTTATGGCGAAAAGCTGGCCACACCTGATGTGAGCGTGGCCGATTTGATTGGCGATATCGATCCTATTAAAGCAGCCAATTTAAAACTGAGCTTTGCTGATGAACGGGTGATCCACTACGGTATTATTCCACGCAGCAACCGTTGTGTATTTGTTATTAACGAAATACCCGATCTGCAGGCACGTATACAGGTATCGCTCTTTAATATTTTAGAAGAAGGTGATGTGCAGATACGTGGCTTTAAACTGCGTTTGCCACTTGATATCTTGTTTGTGTTTACAGCTAATCCGGAAGATTATACCAATCGTGGATCGATTGTTACGCCGTTGAAAGACCGGATCGAAAGCCAGATATTAACGCACTACCCAAAAACAATTGAAACAGGGTTAGCCATTACCGAGCAGGAAGCGGTTATTCATCCTGAACAGGAAAAGATTGTTGAGGTTAGTGATCTTGTAAAACGCATTGTGGAGCAGGTTGCTTTTGAAGCACGTAACAGCGAATATGTAGATAAGAAAAGTGGTGTGAGTGCAAGGCTTACCATTTCTGCGTATGAAAACCTGATAAGTACAGCCGAGCTGCGTGCTATTCAAAACAAAGAAAAGAAAACGCAGGTGTGGATGAGCGATCTGATTGGTATAATTCCATCGATTACCGGTAAAATTGAGCTGGTGTACGAAGGTGAGCAGGAAGGTCCTTTTCAAGTAGCATTTCATTTGCTCGACAAAGCCATCCGTGCACAGTTTCTGCAGTACTTCCCCAATCCGGAACAAATAAAAAAACAACGCAGAGGCGATGCTGCAACCGATAATCCGTACAAGTCTATTACCAACTGGTTTGATAAAGGAAATAAGCTTACCCTTTTGATGAATACAAAAGATGAAGAAAAAATTCAGCAGTTGTACAGTGTAGATGGTTTGTATCCGTTGGTGAAAAAATACTTTAAAGGAGCCAACGAACAACAATCGGCATTGTTGATGGAGTTTGTGCTGCATGGGCTTTCGGCGTATTCTCTCATCAGTAAAAAAGTAGTGGAAGGCCGTATTGAGTTCAACGATCTTGTTGGCAGCATGATCAATCTTGGACCCACTGCACACGACGATGATGATGCAGAAGATTACAACGATGATGATCTGAATTAAAAGCTAAAAAGCAGAAATAAAAAACGGAATGCATTGCATTCCGTTTTTAGTTTAGTTGAATAGTTTGACTTAAAATTTGTAACCCAGCGATAGACCGCCATAGTAAGGCCAGAAAAAGTTTTGGCCAAAAATGGGGTTGATAGTTGCCCGGAAAAACAAACCACCTTTTTCGGGTTGAAAGCGGTAGCCAAAATTGAGGTGACCGGATGTGTTTTTAAATGGTCCCGATTCCACGGCAGATGAAGAAGGAACAAGCGTTGCGCCTGCACCAATTTCAAAATAATTGGCTTTGTCTTTACTAACAATGTAGTTTAATGTAAGCGGAACAAATACAGCGCCTTCACCATTAACGTTAAAACCACCAATACCAATACGGCCACCAATACCACCTTCTTTTCCGGAGAAACGGGTGTCGAAGTTGAACGATGCAAGACCCGGGCCGCCACCTTCAACAAAAACAGCTTTGGCCGATTGCGCATTACTTGTTTGCATAAAGAATAATGCAAATGGGATGATAAGGAATTTTTTCATAAAAAAGTTTTTGCAAAGATGCGGTAAACAGGAAATAATATTCATGAAGAGAATGTTAAAGCAATTCAGACCGTTAACGGATCTTGGTTCAGCACCACGCAAATAGCATCGTATAGTTTTGGATATTGCAGTTTAAGTTCTGCAGGTTTTTCAAAAAACAATTCAACCGATGTCGCCCAGAATTCATTTTTGTTCTTGAGTGCATTGTCATCAAAAAGGCGATTGCTTTTTAAACGTTCGTTTTGTTGCACCTCATCATCTAACCGGTCGTAATGTTCATAGTCTACTTTAAAATCGTTATGCCGGTTCGGTTTTCGAAAAAGATATTGTACCTGTAATGCATGTGCCATTTCATGCAAGCCCACATTCTTACCATCTGTTGGGTTCTGATAATCGTGCAGAAAATGTTTCCATGAGAGTGTAATCACATCGCCCTGTACATTACCCACTAATACACGCAATGGTTCGTACGCAAAATATTCTGCCGGATGGATAACGATGGTAGAGAAATGCGGTAACAGGTAATCTTCTAATCCAAATGTGATTTGTACTGCAGATGAAGAAACAAGAATGGGCATTTCTTTATAAGCCACAGGTGCATGAATATAGAAATCTTTACTGCGGATAAACTGTTGCAGCCGTTCAAGAAACAATTGCTGATTGTTTGGCGCAAGTTGGTTGTAGTACGCATTATACTTATTGCAGACGTTGTGCAGTTCAGCAGTACTAAAACGTAATTCTTTTCCCCTGTACACATAACAGGCAGGTGAGGTATTACTGTTGCTGTTATCTGCATCGGGATTAAACGGAGTTGAAGGCCTGTATTTTTCTTTTTTAAGATCTTTTATAATATGATAAAGAATGAGAATAATGATGGCTATAAACCAAAAGAATGCAAACGGCAAACCATCATCGTTTGTTTCGGTTGATGCTTGGAAAGAAGATTCGATAAGTTTACGTTCTTCCGGTCCGCCTTTTACAGAATCGGGCAGCAAATCATATTCCGCAAGGGAATAGATGGTGTACGTAGAATCTTTAAAGGTGATTACAACAGGAGTAGGGTCTTGCGGCATTTTAATCGTCGGTTAACAGATCGGTTGAATCTTCCAAAAGATTGATATTTACATCGCTGCCTGCAATACCTTCTACCGAGCCACGTATATGTGCTGCGTTCAGCAAAACTTTTTCCAATTGTTTCTCCCGTTGTTTCCAGAGTTTTTCCATCGCATCACGTTCTTTCTGAATGGAAATTTTCATACTCATAAAACCTTCACGAATGGCTTTCCATTGCTCGGCAAATTCATTACCGGTTAAATAGTCGTACAGCATCTGCATTTTTTCGCCTTTGTTTTCCTGGCCTTTTGTTGCCTGTGCAATACGCACAATACTGTCTCTTAAAACATGTGTGAGTGCTTTTACCTCGCTGAAGCTGCAGACCCACACACCGTCTTTTTCGCCAAAGCTGTCAAGGCCTTTGGGCATGGCTTGTGTAACAATCACAGCAATATCGGCCGATTGACTGCGCATATCGGCTTTCAGTTTTTCTATCCACTGCTCGGAGAAATCTTTGGTACGTTTACTTTCAAAAATAATTTTACCGCATTCCTGTCCAAACTTATTGCGTACAAGTAAAATACAATCGGCGCCCTTTACACCTTTGCCTACTTCTGCAATGGAATCGTAGGGGAACGATTGCTTTAACAAATCTTCCAGCAACAATTCCTGCACCTCACCCTGCAGCTGCATGGAGCCTTGCTCGGCTTTCCGTTTCATTTCTTCGGCCAGTTTTTTCTGGTCTTCCAGTTGCTTTTCCATTTCTTTTAACCGCAGCTGGTATTCGGTTTCTTTGGCGGCAATACGTTGCTCTTCCAGCTTGCGTATTTCGCCCGATAGTTTTTCCCGTTCTTCCTGCAATTTTTTCTGTACCGACAGTTCCAGTTCTGCTTCTTTGTTTTTCAGCTCCTGTTCACGCTTTAAAATTTCAACCTGTTGCTGTCGTGCTTCTTTCAGTTTTTCTTCGTTGTCTTTATTGTTCTGTTCCAGCAGGCGAAGTTTGTTTTCAAAATCGGAGGCAATGTTTTTGCGGATGAGTTCTTCGGTTTCTTTTTGTGTTTTCTTTTTCTCTTCCAGCAACTGCGCATCAAATTTCTGCTGCTGTTGCTTTTGCCATTCGGTCATTTTCGTACGCAATTCTTTCTGCACTTCCTCCCGTATGCTGTCGGTTGGTTCAAATTCGTGGCCACAGTTAGGGCATTTTATTTCGGTTGACATATTTAACAGTTCAAAAATTAAAGAAAAACAGGTATCCGGGCGCTCATCGTATTTACTTATAATGGCAGGTAAGGCAGGCTGTAGTAACGCCAGTGCTCTGCACATCGGAAAAATAGCAATGCGGTCCGAAATCCCGGACAAATTAATTAAATAAATCAGTAAAGAAAGCAGCGTTAAAAACAAAAACTCCCTTCGTAATCAGTACCTTTACCGGATTAAGAAACGTGCATTACCTGGATATCTTTAAACACTAAGCACATACAGAATATTACGTATGCAGTCTATTGCCGAAGCAAAACTTTTTCAAACATTATTCGATCATGCCAGCATTGGAATTATTCTTGTAAACGCCGAGGCAACCATTGTATCGGTTAACCAGTTTGGCGTTGCTCAATTCGGGTATGGATCGAAAGATGAAATACTGGGTAAAAAAATTGAAATACTTATACCTGCCCGTTTTCATCACCGCCATGTGCACCAGCGTGAGCATTATATGCACGAGCCTAAAAGCAGGCCGATGGGCATTGGTCTTGATTTGTTTGCTACCAAAAAAGACGGCACCGAGTTCCCGGTAGAGGTGAGCCTTGGTAATTACGAGGTGGAGAATGAATTTTTTGTGGTGGCCTTTGTAAACGATATTACCGCACGCAAAAAAGCAGAACAGGCATTGCTGCAGTTGAACGAAGAGTTGGAAGAAAAAGTGGAGGCCCGTACCATATCGCTGCAGGAAACAGTGCAGATACTGAACGAAAAGATTGATGAAATTGAAGAGAAAGATAAAGACCTGCGTGCAGCGTTGAACAAGGAGCGGGAGCTGGGCGAACTGAAGTCGAGATTTGTTTCGGTAGCATCGCATGAGTTCCGCACGCCGCTAAGTACCGTGCTGTCGTCGGTGTACCTGCTGCAGAAATATACCAGCAGCGAAGATCAGCCCAAACGGGAGAAGCATATTCAACGGATCATTTCATCGGTAAACCTGCTCACCGATATTCTGAACGACTTCCTCAATGTAGGCAAGATCGAAGAAGGAAAAATACAGGCCCGTTTCAGTGTGTTCGACCTGGAGAAAAATTTATCCGATACCATTTCCGAAATGCGCTCGATGTGTAAAGTGGGGCAGCAAATTACCTATAAGCACAGTGGCGAAACACAGGTAGAACTCGATCCCGGCATGTTCAAGCACATCAGCCTCAATTTACTTTCGAATGCCATTAAGTTTTCGCCTGAAAACAGCGAAATAAGTCTTGCTACAACCGTTACGCCTGCTGCAATTGAATTGCGGATAAAAGACAGCGGTATCGGTATTTCAAAAGAAGACCAGGAGCATTTGTTTGAGCGCTTTTTCCGTGCGGCCAATGCGATTAATATACAAGGCACCGGTTTAGGACTGCATATTGTATCGAAATACGCCGAATTAATGAATGGAAAAATAACCTGCCACAGCGAGGCTGATAAAGGCACCGAATTTATTATTACTTTTCAGAAACGTTCTGCACAATAAAACTCAACAGAAGAATGAAAAAAATTCTGCTTATTGAAGATAACGACGACATCAGGGAGAACACGGCCGAAATACTGGAACTGGCCAACTACAAAGTAGTAACTGCTCCCAACGGAAAAATTGGTATTGAAACAGCTTTGGCCGAACAGCCCGACCTGATTGTGTGCGATATTATGATGCCTGTGCTGGATGGTTATGGTGTGTTGCATGCATTGCATAAAAACGAAGCCGTAAAAAATATTCCTTTTATTTTTCTTACAGCCAAAACTGAACGCAGCGATTTGCGCAGGGGTATGGAGCTGGGTGCCGATGATTATATTACCAAACCTTTCAGCGGTACCGAATTGCTCAATGCCATTGAAGGCCGTATTAAAAAAGCCGATCTGTTGAAAGAAGAATACGGTTCGGGTCTGGAAGGTGTAAATAAACTGCTGGCTGCAGCAGGATCGAAAGATGCACTGGAATCGCTTACAGCCGACCGGGATATCAACAAATACAAGAAAAAGCAAACAGTTTATAACGAGGGTAACCGAGCTGCACGTTTGTTTTATATTGTAAAAGGAAAAGTAAAGACGTTTAAAACCAACGACGATGGTAAAGAACTGGTGGTTGGTTTGTATACCGAAGGCGATTTTCTGGGTTATGTTGCTTTGCTCGAAGGTGGATCTTACAAAGAAACGGCAGAGGCAATGGAAGACAGTGAACTGGCCATTATTCCCAAAGCTGATTTTGATGAACTGATGAACAGCAACAGCCAGGTGGCACAAAAATTTATTCAGCTGCTGGCAAAAAATGTTGCAGAAAAAGAAGAGCACCTGTTGGGGCTCGCTTACAATTCGCTGCGCAAAAAAGTTGCCGATGCACTGATTAGTCTGCAGCGGAAATACCAGGTAGGTGAGGGACAGTTCTCCATCAACATCAGCCGGGAAAACCTGGCAAGCATTGCCGGTACAGCTACTGAATCGTTGATACGTACATTGGGCGATTTCCGTTCGGAAAAACTTATCGATATTAAAGAAGGCAACATTGTTATTATTAACGAGAAGAAACTTGAAAACCTCATCAATTAATTACAATCGCTGAAACTTGTTCAACTAGAAAACGGGCTGCAACAATGCAGCCCGTTTTGTTTGACATACTTTTTTGCAACCTGCATAAAAAGGAACAGCACCTGAATGCTCCCTCGATGCACCAGATGCTGCTGTATTTCCTGCGAAAATTATTATAAGCTGTCTGCTAAGTACGTATTGAAATCAGTTTTCAGTTTGTTAAACTGGCGTTCAACAATCTCCATATCCTTGTTCATCTTCTTCAGCTTCTTCTGCAGTTCTTTTATAAGTGAAGAATCTTCCACTTTATCTTTCGACAGCATTTGATCAATTTCATGAATATCCTGCCGTAACATGTTCACAGTATCGTCTTCAGCAATAAACTTGCTTTGGAAGTACTCTGCACGTTCCAGGAACTCCTCATCTGTATCGTGTTGCAATACCTGCGAGAGACGTGTTTTCAAGTGGTTGTTCTCCTGCTGTATAAACTGCAGGTACCGCTTCCACGTATCACTTTCGTGACGGTATTGAAAAAGCTTTTTATTATTACCCATAACAATAGTGATCATTGTTTTTTTGTGTGAACAATTGAGTTCCACAAGTAAGCAAATCTACATTTTGCCTCAGCGGTTCTCTATAACAGTTGTCAATAGCGTTAATGATCCTCATCACTTGTACCTTTTTTAATGACATTGTACCGGAGCAGCTGTTGCGCCTGCCAAAACAGGACTTATAAACGGAATACCCAGGTTTAAACCACGTAAAATCAACAGTACAGCCATAACCGTCATAATGTACGGAACGGCTTTTCTTATCTTACTGCGTAACGAAAATGAAACGCTGTGCCCCAACACCGTTAACAGTAATAATAACGGTACAGTACCTGCTCCGAAGCTGCTCATGAACACAACACTGTTTTCTACTTCCCGGAAATTGAGTGCCGCTGCAAGCGCAACGTACACCATACCACAAGGAAGTAATCCGTTGACCATGCCAAACAGTAAATAGGTTTTAGCGGTTTTATTATTCAGCAGGCGAATCATCAGTTGCTGTACGGCTTGATTTAGTTTTACTGTAAATGCAGGTTGCCAGCTTTTACGTAACAGGTAGTAGTTCACGATAAAAAATAAAATAACTGCACCGCTGATGATGGATAGCCACTGCTGAAAACCGGCCAGTTGCAAACCACGTCCTGCAAAGCCAAATAATAAACCAAACAATGCGTACGTAACAATACGGCCAAGGTTATGCATAATGGCTGCAAAACGTTGCTGCCAAACAGGTAAATGCTGTACCGGTAACGCAAGAGCCAGCGGTCCGCACATGCCTATGCAATGCAAACTGCTGAATGCGCCCAGCAGCAAACCTCCTGTTATTGCTTCGAGCATCATTTTACTGTAAAAGGTTGTTCGTTGTAAAATGCAGTACCATCTGCTGTCCAGTTAATTTTAACTACATAGTTGCCCGCTGCAACACTTTTCCTGTTTAGCTGGTAGCGGGCAGCTGCATCGGCGGTAAAGGTTAACCGCTGATCCAGCTTGTCATTGGTTGGACAGTAAAGCCAGATGTTACCGCTTATTTTTTTGCCTTTCATTTCTTCGGGCAGCTGAATGGTAATGGCTTCGTTGCTTTGTGCCACACTTACTGTTGTACTTAATGCGTTGGCACGATTGGTGCCATCAATTACCTGCTGATAGGCAAGCTCATCTTTGTAATATTCTTTCGATACCAGTTGAAAATCGGTATGCACGCTTTTGTACACCATAAAAAACATGAATAGTACAAAAGCACTAAAGCCCAGTGTTACTTTATGTCCCCAGTTAAGTGTCATAGTGCATTGTTTTAATTGGTTGATGAAATGGGTCCGAGAAAATTTGTTTTCACAGTGGTGATTTTTTTATCGCCTTCGTACAAGCTTACATGTACTACTGTTTTACGTTGTTTAATTTGCTCCTTGGGAAGGATGATGAAGAATGATCCTGCACCTTGTCCTTCTTTCTTTACATGAATGGTATTACCTACCTGTTGAATTGTTCCGTTGTGGTCTTCAAGCTTAACAGTTAACGGAATATCGTTCATGGTTTTGTTAACGATCTTAATGTTGTACAGGTTTGAAATACTGTCTGTTCCTTTTTCCTGGAACAATAACCCTGGTGTACGCATTACGGTTGCTTTTACATCTTTCTGCGAAAGCAGGAGAGTAGTCAGTAAGCCGGTTAAAACAATCAACAAGCCGGTATACATTTTCATACGGCGTGTGTAGTGCAGCTTTTCATGATTGGCAATACCGTTTTCGCTGGCATAACGAATCAATCCTTTTTTAAAGCCTACACTTTCCATCATATGATCGCAGGCATCGATGCAGGCTGTACAACCTACACATTCCATTTGTGTACCGTTGCGGATATCGATACCGGTAGGACAAACTTTCACGCATTGATGACAGTCGATACAATCGCCTGCTGTGCGTTCTTCACTCTTGTTAATTTTTTTGCGCTCTTCGCCACGTTTGTAATCGTAAGCAACAATCATGGAGTTTTTATCGAGCAACACACCTTGTAAACGGCCATAAGGACAAACAACGGTACAAGCCTGTTCACGAAAGAACGCATACACCGCATAAAATACAGCAGAGAAAACCATCAATGCGGCAATGTTGCCCACATTGTCGGCCGGATGATGCATCATGGCCCACAACTCTTTTACACCAATAATATATGCCAGGAAAAAGTTGGCAATAATGAATGCCAACAGGTAAAACACAATGTGCTTGGTAGCCTTGCGTGCAATTTTTTCGCTGGTCCAAGGGCCCGCAGCCATCAGTTTTTGTTTGGCTGCATCGCCTTCAATGGCATATTCCAGTTTGCGGAACAGCATTTCCATAAAAATGGTTTGCGGACAAACCCAACCGCAGAACAATCGACCGAATGCTGCTGTAAACAATACAATGAACACGATAAACGTGATCATGATAATACCGAAGATGAAAAAGTCCTGCGGCCAGAACACTTTACCGAAGATGATGAATTTCGCCTGCGGTATATTAAACATAAACAGGGGCCTTCCGTTTACGTGAATAAACGGAAGGGTTACAAAAATGAGGAAGAAGAAAAAGCTTACATATGTGCGGATATTGTAAAACTTTCCTTTCGGTTTTTGCGCAAAGATCCATTTGCGTTTTCCCTGTGCATCAACTGTTGCAATCCGGTCACGGAAAGATTCCTTTTTTTGTTCCTGTTGTATATTTTCTTCGTTGTTCATAGTATCATCAATTCAACATCACTTAATAACTACATCTTTTTTTGCAGTACTGTCTGCTGCAGGTGCTGCACCATCTTCTTTATACAAATCGCCTTGTTTTTCTTTTGCATTTGGAGGGTTAGTGCCGTGCAGGGATTTAATATAGCTGGCGATCTGCGCAATCTGTACAGGTGAAAAATCATCCTGCCATGCTTTCATCCCTTTTTCGGGCCAGCCGTATTTAATGGTTTTAAATACATCTTTAATACTGCCGCCATGGATCCAGTAATCGTCTGTAAGATTGGGTCCAACACCACCTTCGCCGGCTTTACCGTGGCAGGCTGCACACATTTGTACAAAGGTTGCTTTGCCCGCATCGAGTGCAGCAGGTTCTTTTAAAATTGTAACGGTGTTTTCGTCAACGTTGTTTGCCGATTTTGCGAGGTAAGCGGCTTTTTCTTCATCCGCTTTTTTCATGGCAATTTCAAATTCCTGTTTGCTCAACGGAGCTGTTTCAGAAATGTGGTAACGCCATAAATAAATTGCACCAATAATGATGGTTACATAAAAGCCATACAACCACCATGGGGGTAAACGGTTATCCAGTTCACGGATACCATCGTAGTTGTGACCAAGATCGATGTCTGCTTCTTTTTCCATTGGTTTAAAGCTGTTGAGCTTATCCCACCACACTTTAAAGCCCGATGGTTTTGCTTCAGCAGCAATACCTGCTTCGGCAGCAATGGCAATTTTTTCTTTTGCAAGGAAACGTTTTACAAACAATCCCATTACAAGAATAACCAGCAACTCAACTGCAATCACACCTGCCAGTACCCAAAAGGTAAGCGGTGTTAAACCACCAATGGATGATGGTGCTGCAGCAGCTGCATCGGTTGCTGCATCCTGTGCATGCAGCAGAGAAGGTGCTAAAAACAAAAGCAGTACAGCAACAATTTTTGTTGCACTGTCACTTTTCTTTTGTTTATCGAAATGAAGTTTGGCAGTACCTAATACCACGTTGGCGAGTAATGCAATTACCAGCAATAATACCAGGCTGATGATGAGCATGGTTAACGCCAGTGCATTATCCCAGATGGAAGGGGCGGGTGCTCCTCCTGTTTGCTGTGCCGTTGCTGCTGTACCCAGCAATAACAGCGGTGCAGCTATGTACAATTTGCGTAAGAACGATGAAAGAAAATGTTTTTTGTATGTGAACATGGTTCGTTGTTTTAAAAGTTAGTCCAATGGAATACGACTTTGTTCATTCATATCACTCTTCTTTGCACTGATAACATAAATGAAAACAGCGCAGAAGAAGATGAAGAAGATGAGAAACGAGCTTAAGCCATATATGCTTACGTTGCTGATCTTTTCGAGGTAGTGTATAAATTTCATGACAGATATTTTAAGGAGCGGAACCGGGGTTCCGCTCCGGTTGATTAATTAGAGGCAGCAGTTTCTGTTTTCTTTTCTGCTTTAATATCCTTGCCCAAACGCTGCAGGTAAGCAATCAATGCGATGATTTCCTTGTTGGCAGGCGTTTCAATTTTATCCATCTTTAAACTGATGCGGATACCATTGGCCTGTGTCATTAAATCTTTGTTTGCTTTTGCATCGAAACCTTCTGCGTAAGGAACACCCAGCTTTTGCATCGCCCTGATTTTTGCAGGTGTTGATGCCGTATCCAGATCGTTATCTAATAACCAGGGATAGTTTGGCATAATAGAACCGGGCGACATACTGCGGGGGTCCATCATGTGGTTGTAATGCCAGCTGTCGGGATATTTTCCACCTTCACGTGCCAGATCCGGACCTGTACGTTTACTGCCCCATTGGAATGGATGATCGTAAATAAATTCACCTGCTTTTGAATACTCGCCGTAACGTGCAACCTCATCACGGAACGGACGGATCATTTGTGAGTGACAGGTATAACAACCTTCACGGATGTAAATATCACGACCCTGCAGTTCCAGCGGAGTGTACGGCTTAACGCTTGTAATTGTTGGTACGTTCGATTTAATAAGGAATGTAGGTACAATTTCAAGTATACCACCAATTGCTACAACAATTAAACTGAACACTAATAAGGTGGCAGGCTTTCTTTCAATCCAGCGGTGCCAGTATTCTTTTACATGCGATTCGTGTTTGGCAAGTGGAGCAGCTTCTGCTTCTTCATTTGCAATGAACGTACCTTGCTTCGCTGTTTTAATTAAATTATACACCATCATAAATGCGCCAATGAGGTACAGTGTACCACCTACACTACGTGTAATGTACATGGGTATGATGTTGGTAACAGTTTCCAGGAACTGGAATTTTAACTGACCTGATTCGGTAAACGTCTTCCACATTTCGGCTTGTGCAAAACCTGCCCAGTATAAAGGAATAGCATAAATAACGATACCGATTGTACCCAACCAGAAGTGGTTGGTTGCAAGTTTCTTTGAATACAAAGTAGTGCCCCACATTTTTGGTACCAGCCAGTACAGCATACCAAAGGCCATAAAACCATTCCAGCCTAAACCACCAATGTGTACGTGCCCGATAATCCAATCGGTAAAGTGTGCAATAGCATTTACACTTTTCAAACTCAACATCGGTCCTTCAAACGTGCTCATACCATAACAGGTAACAGCTACTACAAAAAATTTCAACACCGGTTCTTCACGCACTTTATCCCACGCACCACGCAGTGTAAACAAACCATTCAACATACCACCCCAACTTGGTGCAATCAACATTACACTAAACACCACACCCAGCGATTGTGCCCAATCGGGTAACGCTGTATATAATAAGTGGTGCGGGCCAGCCCAGATGTAAATGAAAATGAGTGCCCAGAAGTGAATGATGGATAAACGATACGAATAAACAGGACGGTTCGCTGCTTTTGGCAGGAAGTAATACATTAAACCGAGAATAGGAGTAGTTAAGAAGAAAGCAACGGCATTGTGACCATACCACCATTGTACCAACGCATCCTGCACACCTGCATACCAGCTGTAACTTTTAAACAGCGATACGGGCATTTCGAACGAGTTAACAATGTGCAACATTGCAACGGTGATCCAGGTAGCAATGTAAAACCAGATGGCAACATACAGGTGACTTTCTCTTCTTTTGAAGATGGTACCAAACATGTTAACACCAAACACCACCCAAATGAGTGTGATCATGATGTCGATGGGCCATTCCAGTTCTGCATATTCTTTACCGGTTGTAAAACCGAAGAATAAGGTAAGTGCAGCTGCAACAATAATGGATTGCCAGCCCCAGAAATGGATCCAGCTTAAGGTATCGCTGAACATCCTTGATTTACAAAGACGCTGCAACGAATAATAAATGCCGGTAAACATGCAGTTGCCAACAAAAGCAAAGATGACGGCATTGGTGTGAATGGGACGAAGGCGGCCAAACGTTGTACCTGCATAATCGAGCGATGAAGCAGGTAAATAAAACTGGATGGCAACCCACAAACCTACAATCATACCTACTACTCCCCAAAGCGCTGTGGCATTGGCAAAGTATTTTACAATCTTGTTGTCGTAATAAAACTTTTCGGTTTGCATAATTTCAATTTGTCTGTTGTTTATTGTTGGGTTGAATTGGTTTCGCTTGAAGTGCCGGAGGAAGAAGGCGGCGGCGGATCGAACAGCATACGCATAGGTGGAGATGTTTCATCGTCGTACTGACCACTTTTCACACTCCACAAAAATGCTCCCAAAAAAAGGGCAGCCACAGATACGCTGGCGATAAGCAACAGGAAGATGACACTCATAAAAGATTATTTTCGGCTGTAAAACTATCGGGAGGGTACGTAGTGAGAGATGACGCAAATCAGATAAATCATTGACTCTTGTCAAACTCCGGTGATCATGGTCAGGAAAAATTTAAAATGGAAGGTGGGAAGACCGGAAGACGGAAAGTCTGAAAGATTCGAGACCAGAAGTTAGAAGACCGAAAGTGCAGATACTCCCTATTCACTATTCACTATTCACCACTCACCACCACTCACCACCACTCACCACCACTCACCACCACTCACTCATCACTTCTTTCTTCCCATTCCAATCAAACGAGCATACAACGAAGAAGCGCCGAAGGTGAGCAAGATAATACTGAGCGAGCTGGAAGGCATTAAAATAGCTGCGATCATGGGCGATAAAGCTCCTTTCAACGCAAAGCTTAAACCAATAACATTGTACAAAATAGAAAGTACAAAGCTGGCCAATACCACACGTTTGTTGGCTTTGGTAAACTTCAAATAAGCAGTAAGCCGGCTGAGTTGTGTAGCTTCCAATATACCATCGCTGGCAGGTGTAAAATTGTTAGTGCTTTCGGTTACGGCAATACCCGCATCGGCTTGTTTCAAGGCACCGGCATCGTTCAGGCCATCACCAATCATAATCACTTTCTGACCTTTTTGCTGCAACTCCCGGATATAGTTGAGTTTATCGTGTGGTTGCTGGTTAAAGAACAACTTCACATCCATACCCAATTCTTTCTGCAGGTTTAACCGTTCGCTTTCATTATCGCCCGAAAGAATGGAAATGCGGTATTGCTTACGTAGTTTATTTATCTGATCGAAAATGTGTGTACGATAATGATTGCGTATGCTGAAGTAGCCAAGCAGGCTGCCATCAACCGAAACATACACGATGCTGCCTTCAAATTTTTGCGAAGCATAGCCGGTTACAAATTCGGCAGAGCCCATAGTAATGATGCGCTGGTTAACAATACCGCTGATGCCTTTGCCGGTAGTTTCCCTGTATTGCTTTACGTCGAACACACCGTTTTGCTTAAACTCTTTTGCCAGCAGTTTACTTAACGGGTGTGTGCTTTGTGCAGCTAATGCAGCAATGCTGCCTGCTATCTCGTCACTGAAGGGTTCGCCTGAAAATAAAATATCCTGTGCTTCAGTTGTGGTAAGCGTACCTGTTTTATCGAATACGATATGGTTGGCATCGGCAATTTCTTCAATGGTTTGTGCATTACGCAAGTAGAATTTGTTATTGCCGAGTATGCGTAACACATTGCCATTGGTAAAACTGTTGCTTAGCAACAATGCACAAGGACAAGCTACAATTAAAATGGTGGTTACCACATTCCATGCACGGCCTCCATCGTAGAAGCTCCAGTACAAGGCACCCGCTGCAGCCAGTGCAAAAACAATCCAGGTAAAGTAGCGGCTCAGCGCATCTACAAACGAAACCTTGACTGTTTTTTGCTGATCATCGTTGTTCCAGAGACGGGTTAAATAGCTCTGCGCCACTTCTTTCATTACCAGCAATTCAATATTGCTGCCGGTTTGTTTTCCACCTGCATACAACAGTTCGCCCATTTCCTTCAGCACAGGTAAGGATTCGCCGGTAACAAAACTATAATCGATCAACGCTTTGCCTTTGGTAAGTAATCCATCAATCGGAATCAGTTCTTCGTTGTGGATGAGAATGGTATCGCCTACTTTGATATCGGGCAAGGCAGTAGGAGTTTCTTTGTTGTCTTTGATAACGGTTACTGCAATGGGAAAATAAGAAGTGTAATCCCGCTCGAACGAAAGTTGCTGATAGGTTTTTTCCTGCAGCACACGACCCACCAGCATAAAGAACACAATGCCGCTCATGGAATCGAAATAGCCACTACCGGTGTTGCTCAGCACTTCGTATAAGCTGCGGCCAAAGGTCATGATGATGGCCAATGCAATCGGCGCATCAATATTGAGGTACTTGTGTTTTAAACTGCCCCATGCACTTTGGTAAAACGGAAGCGAGCTGTACAGCAGCACAGGCAGCGATAAAATCAGATTGAAATAACGAAACAGGTACTGCATGCTCTTTTCAGCTTCTTCGAGTCCGAGGTATTCGGGAAAGCTCATGAGCATGATGTTGGCAAAACAAAAACCAGCCACACCGAGTTGATAAATTAAACTGCGTTGGATGCGTGGTTTTGCCTGCTGCAGATTTTGTAAGCTGATGTAGGGTTCGTAACCGATACTGGTTAACAGCTCGGCAACAGTACGTAATGAAGTGCGGTTATGGTTGAACACAATTTCAACTTCCTTACGGGTAAAGTTTACTCTCGATGAAACAACATCACTGTTTAACCGGTGCAGGTTTTCCAGCAGCCACAAACAGGAGCTGCAATGGATTTGCGGCAGATAAAACGTTACATGTGTTTGCTCTTCGTTGCGGAAGGATACAATCTGCTGTTGAATTTTTTCGTCGTCGAGGAAAGAGAACTTGTCTTTGCGGACGGTGATGCGTTGTGTGGTGCCGGGGTTTTTGTTGAGTTCGTAGTAGTTGCACAGGTCGCTCTGGTTCAGCACCTGGTAAACGGTTTTGCAACCGTGGCAGCAGAACGTTTTATCGGCCAGCTGAATGGTTTCGGTTACACAATCTTCACCGCAGTGATAGCATTGAACGGTTGGTTGAACACTCGTACTCATAACAGGCTGCAAATTAGAAATGACCCGTTTGCTGCTTTCTGACCATCATCAGAAAATAAACTGACGATGCTCATGCATACAAAAAGCCCCGCCACAAATCTATTGCGGCAGGGCCCGGGTTACAATCCCGCCATCGGCGAGATTATTTTACAGCGATATGTTTGCCCGCTGCGAGCTTCTTCGCTTCCTCTTTTTTAGGAAGCATCAGTTTCAACACACCATCTTCGTATTTCGCTTCAATTTTTTCTTTGTTTACTTCATCTGGTAAAGTAAAACTGCGGCTGAAAGAAGAATAGTTGTATTCCTTACGGGTGTACTTATCTTCTTTTTCTTCTTTGCTTTCTTCTTTTTCGCTGCTGATGGTGAGCATGTTGCCTTCAACATCAATATTGAAATCATCTTTTTTCATTCCGGGTACAGCAAGAGATACCATGTAGTCCTCTTTGTTCTCAACAATGTTTACAGCAGGCATTGTCATAGTGCGGCCGAGGAAAGAACTGCTGTTGTCGAACCATTCGTTCCAGGGTTTAAAAAAATCATCGAACATTGTTGGTAACATGCCAGGTTTTGTAATAGCTCTTGTTGACATATACACCTCCTTGGTTTATGTGTGAGTAATTGTTTGAACGGTTTGAAGATACGTTTACAGCAACGCTTTTTTCAAGAACAAACATCAACGAATGCTGTGATTGAGGTCAGAAAAAAATGCTGTTGACGCAAGTGATTTTAACAATTGGATTTTTGAAAGCAGCAATGTTGTTTGCCGTTGCTTTTAAACAATCAAATAGCCACCCGGTTGGGGGCGGCTACTTGCAATTGCATACAGGGTTAGTCGGGCTTTATTTCTTTTTATGCATCCATTCGGCTACTTTTTCTTCGACTTTTTCAACGCCGATTTTTGTAAGCACAGCTGCCAGTTGCGATAAGGTTTCTGCCAAAGATGATTCGCCGTTTACTTTTTCTTTCTCGAACATACTTGCAAACACCTGCCCGGCTACATTCTTTGGGCGAATACTTTCTTTTACATCCAGCCAATCGTAACGGATGGCTTTTTCCAGCTCAGCCTTTCGTTGCTCCAGTTGTTTGCGCCTTGCTTTTAATTGTTTTATGTTTTTAATTTTCTTCATCGTCTTCCTCTTCGTTCCGGAACAACTGCTGCAGCAATGCATTCATAATGGGCAGTTGAATAATGCGGTCTTTCAATAGCCAGATAATAATGCCCAGCAACAGGTAAATGCCACCTACAATTAAAAAGCCCCAAGCAAGCGAACCGGTTGTTCTTGAAAAAACAAATGCCAAAGCCACGCTGGCAAAAAACAAGAAACTGAAAATAAATACTGCAACGGTTATAGCTGCGATAACGAATGCTGCCACTTTCGATGTTTTTTCAGCAGTATCAAGTTTCACCACATCCATACGGTTATGGATGTATTCCTTTACGTGTTCGGCCAGTTCTTCGGCTTTGGCAAATGTGTCTTGCATCATGAACAGTTTGTGTTATACCAGTTCACCCATTTCTTCTTTCATTGCTTCGGCTTTACCACGAACGTTCACCTTCAGCCCGTCGAATTTGCCTTTAACAGTGTCGGTTAGCTTTTTGCCGCTGTCCATAATTTTTTTACGTGTGTTTTCACCTTTATCGGGTGCTAACAAAATACCTGCAACTGCACCTGCAACAACACCTGCTGCTGCAGCGATGGCGATTTTACCAATTGTGTTCATAAAAAATATTTACAGGTGAATAAACTGTTATATCGGTTCTAAGTTACTGTTTACAAAAGCTGTTTGCAATGATGAGCATCATGCAGATCAATGAAGTTGGACTATTCTTTTTCGTAACGCCCCGTTTTTTCTGTAAGGAGAATGCGGTAAATAACCGGTTTGGCAGAACCGCTGTTGTGTGTGCGTTCAGGTTCCAGTTCGGGTGGATGTGCAGTAGTACTGATTTTTAATTTCAGCATACGGTCAACAAACAGTTTCATGGCATCGTACCGTTCACGTTCGCCGGTAAGTTCCATGTAAGTACCTTGTGCAATGACGCTTTGCCAGTTTTTATTATTGCTTACAGCGTCTACTTCAAAACAAACCGATGGATTCTTGCGCATGATCTGGATCTTCAATCCTTCTGTTGAATGTGCTATTACACTGCGGCCATCGTAAATATAATTAACCGGCACTACATAGGTTTTACCATTGTAGCTGCAACCAATACGACCGAGGGAACTGCTGTACAGCAGTTCCTCGATCTCTGTTTTACTGAGTATACCAAGCATGGCAATATCATTAACGGAACAATAAAGTTATTCAGCCTTTTGTTGTTTTGTAATGATAGGTGTCATTACCGGTTTTGATGCTGCTCATAGCTACCGGATAAAGCCGGGCAATTCATCAAACTGCTGCGCCTCTTGTTCGGTTAGTAACAGGTCTTTCACCGCAAGCAGCAGCGATTTGTAGGCCGTGTACAGCTCCCGGTTGTAATTGATGATGGTGGAGATTTCTGTTTCGTTTAAATGTTCAATACTGCTTTGCAGGTAGAGTTTTTTCAGCTCCTGCGTATATCGTTCAATGATGTGTTTGTAAAGTTGAATGAGATCTGCTGCTGTTTGTTCTGTTTTTTGCTGCAGCAGTATTTCGTTGAGCGTAGTAAGAATATGTTTGATCTGTTCCCTGCTTTCGGTATAGTAACTGTATTTTTTATCGTTCGATGAGTTGCGCAGGAGGATCGCATCAAGCGAAGCATCTTTAATACTCTTTGCTGCATACATGCCATTGCGTACTGCAGAAATAAAACGTTGCAGGCGCATTGCATCTTCCGGTTGCAACTGTGCAGCCTGTTGCTTTACATAAAAAGCAAGGATATCGCCATGCAGATGCTTAATGAATTCGTATTGCTCTTCTACCGGTTTTTTGTTGAAGGAAGTATTGTTGGCATTTTCAAGATGATTCAGCTCAAAAATCCGTTTGGCGTAATCCGTCACCAGCTGCAGAAAATAAGCCGCTTCTTTTTGCAGCGCTTGCGCTGCCAACTCTGTTTCGCCCGGTTTTATTTTGTGAATGAACAATGTTTCATCGTTACTGCTTTGAAAGCGGTCCGATAAAAATTTTCCAAACGGCTGCAGAAACGGGTAAAACAGTACAATGCTGAAGAGGTTGACGAATATTTGAAACACCACTAAGGCATACACAGGATCGGTAACGCCCAGTTGTTTTGTAATAAGCTTGTCGATTGGAGCGAGTACAAAAATCAACAGCAGCGAAACAAGCACGTTCATTAAAAAATTACCCAGCGCTACACGTTTTTTGGCCGCAATACCTTTTGCCGATGCAATAAAAAGTTTAATGGTGGTGCCAATTTCTGCACCAAGTACAATCGCCATAGCCGGTTGTAATTCGATGGCATGTGCATGTAATGCAGCAAGTACTAATGCAATGGTTGCAGAACTGGCCTGTATCAAAGCAGTGATCAAAACACCGATCAATAAAAACAGCAATACCGAATAATCGTTAAACCTGCTGAGATCGGTTTGCTGTACCATCGATTCTACAGCGGTTTTCATAAAGTTCAACCCCACAAACAGGAAGCTGAAGCCCAGGAAAAATTTACTCAGCTGAAACCATTTGCTGTGCTTGTTCAGCAACATCATAGCAATACCGGCAATGCCGGTGGCTGGCAGTGCAAGATTTTCTAAATTAAATTCAAAGCCAACTGTTGCCACAATCCAACTGGTAAATGTTGTACCGATGTTGCTGCCCAGCATCATGGCCAAACCATTTTCCATTTGTATAATGCCACTACCAACAAATGCCAGCAGCATCAGGTTTACAACGCTGCTGCTTTGCAATACAGCTGTAACAAGAGCTCCTGCACCAATGGCTTTTAATTTATGCGTAGTGTGTTTACGCAGAAATAATTTAAACGGCCTGCCCGCCAGCAATTGCAATGCTTCTTCCAGCATCATCATGCCTAACATAAAAATGGCAACACCGGCAAGCACTTTCCAAAAATCGAATAATGAGATCATGCGGAATTAAGGTAAGCAAAAACAGTTATAAAAAAGCCGGGCCAAAGCCCGGCGATAACCAGCTGTTCTGAAAGCAATTCAGCTCATCACTGTATTGAGGTATTGTAATATTTCGTGTGCAGGTACCACGCCGCTTTTACGCCAGATGACTTGTCCGTCTTTAAAAATCATAAGCGTTGGTACTGCCTGTACTCCATAGCGATGAGTAAAACCGGGATTCTTATCGATATCCATTTTCAAAACAGTTATACGGTCGCCTGCCGCATCTTTCACCTGTTGCAGTACGGGAGTCATCAACTTGCAGGGCCCACACCACTCTGCAAAAAAATCAACAACCACCGGCTTGCTGCCGTATATATGTGATTCGAAATTATTCATACACTAAATGTATTATTTAGAACTGCATTTTGCTATGAGATGTGTCAACAGAGCAATTGATGCTCATCAGCAACAGCCGGAAAAGGTAAAAGTAGATTTATAGAATCAACAATTCCTCACCCTTTAATATCGATTGCCATGCTGGGAAGTTTAAATGAGCAGCAGATGAACAATTTGCTCGCAAGCCAGGTTGTAGGCCGTTTGGCCTGTACCGATACGGTGCAACCTTATCTCGTGCCCGTTACCTATGCATTTGATGGTGTAACTATTTACGGACAAACAAACGAAGGCATGAAGTTGTCGTTGCTTCGCAAAAATCCAAACGTATGTTTTGAGGTGGATGTAATGCATGATATGGCCAACTGGCAAAGCGTAATTATCCGGGGCCGCTTTGAAGAGCTGAAAGATGAAGCTGCAGAAAAAGCACGCACAGTTTTGTTTAACCGTGTGTTTCCGCTAATGACGAGTGCTACAGTGCATGGCGAACATCATGAAGTGGATCATGAACTGGATGATGAAAACAGGATAAAGCCCATCATGTATAAAATTGTTATAGAAGAAAAAACAGGAAGGTTCGAAAAAAGATAATCTGTAAATTGGCTGCATGTCGGGTGGTAAACTATTTCCTGTTTCTTCAGCCTACAGTACCCATAACGAGGTGCAGTTAATCCGTGGCGGTACAGCTTATTTTACTACGCTTCTTCAACTTGTAAACAATGCACAACATACGGTGCATTTACAAACCTATATTTTTGATGCAGACGAAACAGGTACGTTGGTAGCTGATGCATTAATGGCTGCAGCAAAAAGAGGTGTGCAGGTTTTTTTATTACTGGATGGTTATGCATCGCAACATTTACCAGAAGCATTTATTCTGCAACTGAAACAGTCCGGTATTTTTTTCCGTTGGTTTGAACCGGTTTTTCGCAGCAGGCATTTTTATGTTGGCCGCAGACTGCATCATAAACTGCTGGTTGTTGATGCGGTGCACAGCATGGTGGCAGGTGTAAATATTTCCAACAGGTATAACGATATGCCCGGGCAGAAAGCATGGCTCGACTGGGCAGTTTATGCAAAAGGCGAAGTAAGCGCCGAGCTGTTTAATTTGTGTATAGAAGTATGGAACAAAGCAGGCTGGGGCAAAAAAAAGAAACAGCAGTTGCAGATTGAAGCGCAACTGCATTTGCGTGGCGAAGAATGTTTGGTGCGTGTGCGGCGTAACGATTGGGTGCGCAGAAAAAACCAGATCAGCCGCAGTTACCTCGAGATGTTCCGAAAAGCCAACTCGCATATAACCATGATGTCGAGTTATTTTTTGCCGGGTACTCCCTTTCGCCGTAACCTGGCGCAGGCTGCAAAACGTGGTGTTGTGATAAAAGTAATTACTGCAGGCACCAGCGATATATCGATGGCCAAACATGCCGAACGTTATTTGTATCGCTGGATGTTTCGCAACAATATTCAGCTGTACGAATACCAACCCAATGTATTGCATGGGAAACTCAGCACTTATGATGGCAAGTTCGTAACCATCGGTTCGTACAACATTAATAACATCAGCGCTTATGCAAGTATTGAATTAAATCTTGATGTACAGCATGCAGCTTTTGCCCAACAGGCCGAAAAAGTGTTGGACGAGATTATCCAAAATGATTGTGTACAGATTACCGAAAAAGAATTTGAAAAACACAACACCCTCATCAAACGTATCTGGCAACGGCTTTGCTACGAAATGATAAGGCTGATCTTTTTCCTGTTTACATTTTATTTCCGGCAAAGAAGCTGAGGATGGTCGATGGACGATAGTCGACAGACGACAGTGTTACGCTGCTTGCTTCAAGCTGTACGCTGTACCCATAACCAGAAACAATAAACTAAAAACAAGAAACCAGAAACCGGCAACAGTTTCCTCAATTCCCCCTTACTCTCTTCAACAAGTAGAGCACTTCTTCTTTGTTCCATCCGGTGAAGCGACCACGTTGTACAATCAGTTCGTTGTTGTCGGGATGTTGTAAAAAATAATGGAAGACGAATTTCTCCCTGGGATTACGCCAGCCGAGAATTTGTCCGAAGCGGAGATCGTTGAACACCAATGTATCGTTCCATTTTTCAACTGTATAAAACTGTTGCGAAAAGCGAATGAGTTGCTGCAGATCTTCATGATCGGCTACCGGCTTTAATAACGAATCGTTACGGGGAAAGAAAGTAAAATCAATTTTCGGATTGCTGTCGAACACCGAACGAAAACCAACATAGTATCCGTTATCATCACCACTTACTACATACCACAGCCAATTGTTCAGCGGTGATGGGGTAGTGAAGTAACGTTGATGCGGAATGTGCTGTTCTGCAAACTGCTGCCGTACATCTTTATCAATACTCAGCTTATTGGTTACGCAGTAAGCCAGATAAATGAAGGGAATAAACACGCCGATTTTCCATAATAACGAACGCAACCGATGATGACTGTGAATGATAAATAATACCAGAAATGCAATGCCTGGCCATATTGAAAAGAACGGATCGGCTACATACAAGGTATTGAACGAAAAACGCACATCGCTGAAAGGTACCAGCCAGCCTACACCATAATTATTGAAGCCATCGAGGAACAAATGCATCAACACTTCGGCTGTAAAAAACAACATCCACTTTTTAAACGTAATGTTATGCGGACGATGAATTTTCTCTGCTGTCATTGCCATAATGGGTACAATCAGTATCGCAAATAAAAGCGAATGGGTAAAACCCCGATGCGCCAGCAAATCATCTGCTGTACTCATCCAGAACGAAGCAACAAAATCAATATCGGGAATACTTTGCGCCAAGGCACCCCATAGCATAGCTTTTTTGCCGAAGCCTTTTTCAAAAAAAGCTTCGCCAATACAGGCACCCAGTGCAATGTGTGTAATTGAATCCATAGTACTGTTTACCCTGTGAAATTACAGGAAACTACGGTTACAAGTAGTTGCAGTATGGCTGGCTATTTTGTTTTTGTACTGCAGGTGTTTATACCAAAGAGTGTATACAGTGGACAAAAACTTACCAGGCTGGTTAATGCAAATACAGCAGCCACAACAAGTGCTACAATACCCCATGTATCGGTAATAATATTCTGGAACCAAAGGAAAGCCAATACACCTGCAATTACGAGGCGAATAATTCTGTCGGTATTACCCATGTTCTTTTTCATATACTTCTGTTTTTTATTTCAGTAAAACTATAGAGCAGAAAATCCAGTCTGTGTGAAGTTTGTCACAAACGATACTGATTCAGGTTGTGGCAAATACTGATCATCAACATAAAAAAAGAGGGGCCGATTGACATCGGCCCCGAACAATCACCAACCAAATTGCTATCTATCTGTGTTATCTGTGTGCAATAAATACCGGAAGCTTATGCTCGGTAATAACATCTTTCACCATGCTCTTTCTTACAAGTTCCGAGAGGGCAGAGCGGCCAAAACTTCCGGCAACCAGCATGGCTGCATCCCGGTTGTTCATCCACGTGCTGAAGTACCTGTCGGCACTCATATCCAGTTTCATCAATGTAAGATCACTGAAGTGTCTTGCAGTGAGCTCTTCGATGTTTACCTGTTGTGGAAGATCGTTTGTGCCATCTTTGTGTATGTACACCAGCAGTGTTGGTTTCTTCGCCAGATCGGGGAAGAGGTAGGCAAACTGCTTAATGGCATATACACTCGAATCGCTGCCATCGTAACAAAGAACATTGGTTTTTGGAAATTCATAGTTTTCCGGAACCACAATTACCGGGCACTCCGATTTGTGTAAAACATCGTGCAGATAATCGTTGAGCTTACCACTCAGTTTTTCATAAAACACTTCACTGCCTATAATCAACACATCGGCAAACCTGGTTTCTGCTTTAAGCTCAGGTAAAGCAAAATCAAACGTGTCTTCGTGAACACGGTATTCAATATTGTGTTTTTGACAAAGGGTTTCGAATTTTGAAATATTCGCCTTCATTACTTCGGTATCACGTTCTTCCACCAGCGGAACAAACATGGGGCCACTCATACCATCGGCATAACTCCACATATTTGCTGCCTGTGCTTGTGGTAAGAAAGCGCCGGTAACCAGTACAGGCTCTATCTCATTCAGCCAGCGGGCAAATTCAAATGCTCCGTTCGAAAAATGAGTGCCGTCGAAAGCCAGCAAAATCTTTTTCATAACGAATGATTTTGTTTGTTAAAGATGAGGTTGTTTGCTGCTACAGTTTATGACCCGCAACAGCGTATTTGCTGATTCCAGTCAGCAGCATTTTTTATTTAATATGTAGCTCCATTGGACAATTGTTTAGCCCGTTCAATTTCGCCTTGATTAACTCGTTGTTCGGGTGGTATATAATGTAAGCCCAGGTAATTGTACATTTCTTGTTCGGTTGCGCCGGCTACCCGTTTGCCTTGCTTGGTAAAAATGCCGTACTCGTTAATTTTTAATCCACGTTCTCTGGCAATGCTGCGCAGCTGAATGTTATGTTCTTTCGATCCGGTAAAATAAAGCATCGCTGCTCCAAACTCGTCATCCCTTACAATCCTTGCATCAACCTGTATATGCTTCGGCGCCAACACAATACTGATCTTGGTAGTTCCTGCAGCAATCACTTTTTCGATACCCGGCAATGCAATCAATTTGCGTACAATTTTTTTCCTGTCTTTTGCATCTGTTGTTATAACCAGGTCAATATCGCCGATCGTTTCTTTTCTTCTTCGCAAACTGCCTGCCAGTTCTGCACGTTGTACACCCGGTATGCTGCGCACTTGTTCAACAAGTTTATTTGCAATTTGCTCGGCTTCAGCTAAAGGAAGTCGTTGACGATCTTCTTTTTCCAGTTTTAAGGCCCGCAGCATATTGCTGATTTTTTTTGACCCGAAACCTTTCAAATGCTGTAACCTGTTTTGCTGCAGTGCTTCTGCTAATTCTTCGAGTGTGCCAATGTGCAGCTGCTTATGTAAAGTTCGTAAAGTTGCCGGACCAAAACCTGTGATGTTCATCAGTTCCAGCAATGCAAACGGTACTTTCTTTTTCAGCTGCTCATAAGTTTTAATGGTTCCTGTCTGTAAAAATTCAAGAATCTTTTCAGCAATACTTTCACCTACGCCCTGCAGTTCATCGAGCTTGGCAATGTTGTTGTACACTGCTACATCTTCGGGCATGTTGTAGAGCATTTTGGCTGCGTTTTCATACGCAAGGGCACGAAACCGCTCTTCCTTGCCAAGGTAGTTGTAACAATCGGCCATGCTGTGAAAGATGGCTGCGAGTTGCAGGTTATGTGCAGGATGTAACATGTATTCAACAAAGAAACTCTATTCTGCAGGCTGTTTACGATGAGTTGAATCAAAGAATTCTGTGATGTCAATCATTTTTATTGTAAATAATTGCAAGTAGCTTACCTCTCTTAAATACAGCGTTATGAATACAACAATTGCTCCCGAAATAAGAGAAGTATTAGAAGCGCTTCATTACAGGCCTGCCGTTTCTATCATTCTTCCGTTTGAACCCAAGATGGGTTTAAAAGCCGAACTGCAATACAGTCTTAAGCATGCTGCTAAAAAAGTACAGGATACTTTGCAAGCCGATTATCCACCTGAATTATCAGGACTTGTGATGCAGAAGTTGCAGCAGTTAATTGATAAGATCGATTACACTACTTATAAAAAAAGTATTGCGCTTTTTGTATCGCCTGTTTTTCAAAAACTGCTATACCTGGATGTGCCGGTTGAAGAGAAGATTATTGTTGATGAATCATTCGAAATACGTGATCTCATCTACAGTAAAAAACAATTGCATAAATACCTGGTGCTGCTGCTGAGCGGAAAAGAGATGCGGATGTACCTGGGTAATGGTGGCGAAATGGTACGCATTGTTTCCGACAAACCCGAGCATGTGGAAGCATACGAAAATGAAATGCCCGAACGTGTAGCTAATTTCTCTGATGTATCAGACCGGAAAGAAATTATGCTGGAGAAATTTCTGCGTCATGCCGATCAGTCATTAGATATGGTATTGAATGCATATCCTTTGCCTTTGTTTGTATTGGGTACCGAACGTGTAATCGGCAGATTTAGACAGTTAACCAAACATGAAAAATCAATTGTAGATGTACTGCATGGTAATTATGAAGAAGCTACAATGCCGGTGTTGGGTAAAGTGCTTGCGCCGGTAATTAGTGATTGGAAGAAAGTGACGGTGAAAGATCTGCTGAACCGTATTGAAGAAGCTGCCAATAAAAAGAAGCTGGCTGTGGGTATTAAAGCTGTCTGGCACGATGCTATCCGCAAAAAAGGACAGTTACTGATTGTAGAAAAAAACTACATGTACCCGGCACAGCACAGCGATACTGCAGAGCATATTGAAGGTACAGAAGGGCTGTATAATCGTTTCTCTTATATCAAAGATGCAGTGGATGATGTAATGGAAAAAATACTGGAGTATGGCGGCGATGTGGAGTTTGTAGATGAAGGAGTGTTGGATGCGTATGAGCACATTGTACTGATTAATTATTATTGATGGACGATACCGGATATCCAAGACAAATTTGTAAGCAGGTACTTGTTATCATCGGGTGCCTGCTTCCTTTTGTACAGTTTGCGCAAACCGCTGCAGAAATTGTACAGAAGGCCGATGCGAAGATGAGAGGTAAAACAGCAATTGTCGAAATTTCGATTAAAACCATTCGGCCGGGCTGGAGCAGAAGCATGGATGCAAAAGCATGGACCAAGGGAACAGATTATTCGCTTATACTCGTGCAGGCACCTGCAAAAGATAAGGGCATTGTTTTTCTGAAACGTAAAAAAGAAGTATGGAACTGGATGCCTTCGCTGGAGCGTACCATTAAACTGCCACCCTCGATGATGAGCCAGAGCTGGATGGGTACTGATTTTACCAACGACGACCTGGTAAAAGAATCGTCTGTTGTAAATGATTACGACCATACCCTCCTTGGCGATACAGTTATCAGCGGCCGCAACTGTTACATCATCCGTATGATTCCAAAAGCAACTGCCGCAGTGGTATGGGGAAAGCTGATTGTTTGTATTGATAAAACAGATTTCCTGGAACTGCACACCCGTTTTTACGATGAAGAAGGCGTACTCATCAACATCATGAATGGCTATGATATTAAGCTGATGGATGGGCGGTTGATTCCTACACGTTTTGAAATGATTCCGGTTGAAAAACGAAATCATAAAACAGAAATGATTTACCGTTCAGTACAGTTCGACCGTTCAATTGAGGATGGATTTTTTACAACCGAAAAAATGAAGACGATTCGTTGATGCCGAAGCATAAACAAACAACAAATGAAATGGCTGGCAAAACTGGCATGGAAGAATATCTGGCGCAACCGCAACCGAACGATTATCACAATGGCATCGGTTTTTTTTGCGGTCATTTTATCGGTTTTAGCAAACAGTCTGCAAACAGGCACATTCGATAACCTGGTGAAAAATGTAGTTAGTTTTTATACCGGTTACCTGCAGGTACACAAAGCCGGTTACTGGAACGAACAAATACTGGATAACAGTTTCGAAGTTTCTGCTTCAACCAAACAAAAAATTCTTTCACAACAAAACATCCGTGCAGTAGCTGCAAGGCTCGAATCGTTTGCATTGGCTTCGTCGGCCGATGTAACCAAGGGATGCCTTGTTGCAGGTATTGATGCTGAAGAAGAAAATAATGTAACAGGATTAAAACAAAAACTTATCGCCGGTTCTTATTTGCAAGCTGCAGATGCCGGTGTGTTACTTGCACAGGGACTTGCTGATCGACTTCAACTGAAAGTAAACGATACCATTGTATTAATTGCAAAGGGCTATCACGGTGCAACAGCTGCAGGTAAATATGCTGTAAAAGGAATTTTAAAATTCGGATCGCCCGATTTAAACGACAAAGCGCTGCTTATGGCACTCGTAACAGCACAGGATTTTTATGGTGCACCGGGTATGGTTACTTCGTATGTGCTTTCGTTAAACGAAACAAAATCATTACAGGCAACAGCAACAACCGTTCAACAGGCATTGGGCAGTAATTATGAGATAATGACCTGGGAGCAACTTATGCCCGATATTAAACAACACATCAAGGCCGATGCCGATAGTATGCGGTATGTGCTGGGTGTGTTGTATATGCTTATTTGTTTTGGTGTATTCAGTACACTGCTGATGATGATGGTTGAAAGGAAATATGAAATGGGGATGCTGGTAGCCATTGGTATGCATAAACGGTTGATGATGCTGTTACTGTTAATAGAATCGCTGCTAACAGTGCTCGCCGGTTGTGTGTTGGGTATTCTTACAAGTGTACCCATCGTGTACATCATGCAGAAGTATCCCATTCGTTTAAGTGGCGAAAGTGCAAAGGCCTACGAACGGTTTGGATTCGAAGCTATTTTTCCAACATCAACAGATGCTTCTATTTTCATCAGCCAGGGATTGATTGTGCTGGTGATTGGTTCGGTGCTATCGCTGTACCCCGTGTATAAAGTTTTTCGCTTGCACCCTGTTACAGCAATGAAACGATAAATAAAGTGCGTATGGTTTTACGTATGGCATGGCGGAATATCTGGCGCAACAAAATGCGTAGCCTGGTGATCATGTTCTCCATTGCTACCGGTTTGCTGGCAGGCATTGCCGTACTTTCTTTGTACGATGCCATGATGAACAGCCGTGTGCGTACAGTGATTGATTCAGAAGTGGCACATATTCAACTGCATCATACCAACTTTAAAAAAGATTACGATCCGAAGTATGTTATTGCCAATGGCGATGACGTGTTGCAGGCAATAAAAAAAATGCCGCAGGTAAAAGCAGCAACGGCACGAAGTATTACGACAGGTATGCTGGCAACTGCAACCGGTAGTGCAGGGGTAACCATTAACGGAATTATACCGGAAGAAGAATACAAGGTGTCGCAGTTAAAACAAAAGTTAACAGCCGGGAAGTTGTTCGATGAAAATAAAAAAAGCCAGGTGATGATCGGGAAAAAACTGGCAGTAAAAATGAAATTAAAGCCGGGATCAAAATTAGTGCTGACGTTTACCGATACATCAGGCGCCATTGTTTCAGCAGCATTTCGGGTTGCAGCCATTTATGAAAGTGCTAATGCGCCACTTGATGAACGCAATGTGTATGTGCGTATGAATGAGCTCAACGAATTGTTGTTAAGCAACGCTTCTTTTCATGAAATAGCGGTGTTGCTGAGCAAAGATGAAACGTTGAAAACTGTACAGCAAAACATGCAGCAGCTGTTCCCTTCTGTATTGGTTGAATCGTGGAAAGATATTTCGCCTGAAACAGATCTGATGGTTGATACGGTAGATCAGTATTCGTACATCATCATGATCATTATTATGCTGGCATTGGCCTTTGGCATTATCAATACCATGCTGATGGCTATTCTTGAACGCACTCGGGAAATAGGAATGATGATGGCGCTTGGCACCAATCGTTCAAAGCTTTTTATCCTGGTATTATGTGAAACATTGTTGCTTACGCTGGCAGGTACACCCATTGGAGTGCTGATGGGTTGGTTGCTTACTGCTTACTTTCATACAAAAGGGCTTGATCTTTCCGGCTGGGGAAAAGAGATGATGAGCAATTTTGGTTTTGGCACTATGATTTATCCCGAATTTCCTGCCGAACGATTACCGGCTGTACTGCTGATTGTAACAGCTACTGCACTTGTTTCCTGTTTGTTTCCTGCTGTAAAAGCATTGAAGCTGCAACCTGTTGAAGCATTAAGAAGATAAACTACAGAACATGAACAACACAGTCATTGATGTACATAATATCAGCCGGGTTTACAACCCCGATACCATACCTGTATATGCTGTAAACAATGTGCATCTGCATTTGCAACGTGGTGAGTTTACTGCGTTGGTTGGTCCTTCGGGTTCGGGTAAAACAACATTGCTGAACATGATTGGCGGATTAGATAAGCCCGATGCAGGCACCATTATCATCAACGGAATGAATATTACAGAACTGTCGCCTCGTGAGCTGGTTGATTTTCGTTTACACAATATTGGCTTTGTGTTTCAGTCGTACAATTTAATTCCTGTGTTAACAGCAAAAGAAAATGTGGAGTTTATTATGTTGCTGCAAGGGAAAAGCAAACAAGAACGGGACCAACGTGTACAACAGCTGTTTAAAGAAATTGGAATGGAAGATAAACTCAATGTACGTCCTGCACAATTATCCAGTGGTCAGCAGCAACGTGTAGCAGTTGCAAGAGCATTGGCTTCGAAACCACAGTTTATTTTAGCCGATGAGCCAACAGCTAATCTTGATTCAAAATCTGCTGCTAACCTATTAGATATTATGGCGCTGCTGAATGCAGACGAAAACATCACTTTTCTTTTTTCAACACACGATCAACGGGTTATTAACAGGGCAAGGCGTGTAATTACATTGGTTGATGGCAAGATTGCTTCCGATACTGCAGCAGTTGATATCAGTCAACCGCATAAGTTTGAAACGGTATAAATGAAAACGATATGTTTGATAGCAGTTGTTTGTCTTGCTGCAGTTTGTTACGGGCAGGATAGTGCTTCACAAAAATCAAAATGGGAAGTAAACGGCTATCTCAAAAATATGCAACACATCAGTTTCGATCATTTGTACAAACAGGATGTATCGGGTAACCTGCTGCACAACCGCATCAATCTGAAATGGATGCCTGCTGATGAAATAACTGTCGTAGCACAGTTGCGTAACCGTATGTTTTGGGGTGAGGAAATAAAACGTACGCCTCAGTTTGCAACCTTGCTCCGAAACAGCAATGAGAAACTGAACATGCAGGTGCTTTGGATCAACAGCCCGTCAGTAATAATGCACAGCAACACCGAGCGTTTGTATATCGACTACCGTAAAGAAAAGTGGAATGCACGGCTTGGAAGGCAACGCATCAACTGGGGTGTAAGCACTACCTGGAATCCGAATGATGTGTTTAACTCGTACAACTTTCTCGATTTTGATTATGAAGAACGTCCCGGAGTAGATGCCGCAAAACTGCAATACCAGTTCAGCGATTTTGGAACGGTGGAGTTGGCTTATGCTTCTTCTGCAGGAAAAAAAAGCGATATTGTAGCAACACGTTTTTCTGCAAACAAATGGAATTATGATTTGCATGCAATAACCGGAGTAGTGCAACAGCAAATAACCATTGGAGCAGGATGGGCCGGAAGTATAAAGGAGAGTGGATTTAAAGGCGAGTTACAATATTATTTTACGCATCATGCCCTGAAGGAGCGATTGAATATTGTGCTGGAATGGGACAGGGTGTTTAAAAAAGGCTGGTATACCAATGCAAGTGTTTTGTACAACAGCCTGGGTATCGATACAGTAGTTAATAATTTTTATACAATCGATCTCAAACTGTCACCACAAAACCTGATGCCTACCAAATGGAATCTGATTGCTACCGCTTCGAAAGAAATAACTCCGTTATTATCAGCGAATACAAGTGTGTTGTATACACCGGGTACCAATTTACTAATCCTGTTGCCTTCACTGCGTTACGATCTTGCAACCAATTTAACCGCCGATCTTATCGGGCAGAGTTTTTTTGCCCAACAGGAAAACAGGTTTCGTGCAATCAGCACCCGGTGCTTTTTACGGATCAAATGGAATTTTTAGAATCACTCGCTGCAAGTGTTTATTGTTGCAGCAGAATATTATTCTTCACAATGTCTGCAATAATCAATCTGCCGTATTCATGTCCCAGGCTTTCGGAATTTGCAGGGTCGAACGATTTTGTTTGTACCGAGTACAACAAGGATTGTGTGCTTACTTCGTACACATTGCTTTCCCAGAAATACCGTGTATCGGTTACATAATAGCCGGGTTCGTAAATACGATAGTTCAATGTACCGTAATATGGCCAGAAACGGTTATAGTACATCACATAAGGTGAGTAGTACATGCGGCCGGGCACATAGTTGCGTTCTTTTTGTTTGTCGAGTAGCACAATGGTTACCACTGCATCAATATTGCTTTGCTTTAGTCTTGCAAGCGCTTCTGCTTCGGTTACATTGCTGAATGCTTTTGGGCCAAACTCCTGCAAACTGCCCACAGCATTGTAGCCTTTGCTTTTCAAATCATCCACCAAATGTGCTTCCATTTTTTCCTGCAGGCTGCGGTCGCTGTCTTTAATTAACCCCAGCACCAGTATTTTGCTGTAGTGTTTGGGTTGAACATTGGCAGCCTTCCAGCTGCTGGTAATTTTTGTGGTGCTGCATGCTGTTACAAACAACGATGCCAGCAGCAACAAACCGATCTGTTGAATCGTTTTCATATAATTGCTTTTTAAATTGTTCTTCAGCAACTCAATTGGTGCAGGATTGTTCTAATACAATACAATACGCAGTTTTTGTTTGGGAGCAGATTCTTTTTCTTTTGGCAGGTATACATGCAGCATGCCGTTGTTGTAACTGGCAACAGCTAATTCAGGATTTGCATTTGGGGGTAACACAACCTGCCGGTTAAAGCAGGCATAGTTAAACTCGTGCAGCTGAAAGTGATTATCCTGTTCTTCCTCAGCAGTACATTTCATCAGCAATGCAATGGATAAAACATGATCTTCTGCTTCAATTAAAAAATGTTCCCGCCGGGCTCCGGGTACCGCTGCATCTATTACAACAGCAGTTTCATCTTCTTTCATATTAATGAGCGGCTGTAAAACAATTCCTTCCCGGTGTTTCCGTAATTCATCTGAAAGCAACTCCAGATCAGGAAGAAGTTTGTATTCGCCGGGGTAACAATAATGTACTTCTTGTTTGGGCGCATAGTATTCCATACCGTTGTTTTTAGTGGAGAGCAATTGCAAACCTGTATTTTCTTTTCAACGGACGGATTAACGCATCACTGATTGCTGTTTGTTTCGGTGTGTTGATAGATGTGCTCCATTTCGTTAAGGTAGTTGTTTACTTCTTCATCAGTTACTTGTGCAAAGTCGTCGTAAAACGCACCAACACCGGTAAAGTATTCGGCAATGTGCAGACACACTACTTCGTCGGCATCTTTTTGTAAATGTTGATACGCCTGCGATGAAGCTACCGGTACAGCTACCACAATTTTTAATGGCTCATCCTTTCGCAACAGTTGAATAGTAGCCAGTATGGTATTGCCGGTAGCAACTCCATCGTCGACGATTATTACGGTTTTTCCTTTTAAGCTGAATTTCGTTTTGCCTGTAATGAACTTATCCTGCATTTCCCGTAACCGTGTTTGTATGCGTTCTACTTCGGCTTTTACATAGTCTTCACTAACATGTTCATCGGCCCATACAAAGTAGCTGTGTAAACTGGCTGCACCAATGGCGTACTCTTTATTTACCGGGTGACCAATCTTTTTTGTTAGCACCAATTGCAAAGGAAAGTGCAGCGATGCTGCTACTTCAAATGCCACCGGTACGCCGCCACGTGGTATAGCACAAATCACGCAATCGTCCATTACAAACTTGCGTAACTGGAAAGCCAGTTTCAGCCCGGCATCTTTTCTGTCTGCATAGGTCATAAAGCTGATTTGTGAACATGATGATCGGCCATGAGCAAATGCTGTTCGAACCATTTACAGGCCAGCTTTTCTACTATTTCCATTTTACCGTCTTCTTCAAACAGGTGTGTTGCATTTTCAACAATATCCAGTCTTCTTCTGCAGGTGAGCATGTTGTAGGCATTGCGGTTCAGTGCCAGTACATCGGTATCGTAACTGCCAACAATCAGCAATACAGGAGCTTTTACCTGTGGAAGATCCTGCGCTGCAAGATCGGGTCGTCCGCCTCTGCAAACCACTGCTTCAATTTCGGACAGGCGTACCGATGCTTTTAATGCAGAAGCTGCACCTGTACTTGCACCAAAAAAACCGAGTGTGCAGTTGTGTGCAGCAGGTTGTTTCTGCAGCCATCTTGTTGCGCCATACAGGCGTTGGGCAAGTAAAGCAATATCAAAGCGGGTTTGGTATTGCAAGTCTTCATCCGGCGTAAGCAAATCGAACAGCAATGTGCCGATGTTATGCTGGTGCAGGTAAGACGCTACCATTTTATTACGTGGACTGTTTCTGCTGCTGCCGCTTCCATGCGAAAAAATAACAATGGCTTCTGCGGAAAGTGGAATCGTTAATTCACCTTTCAGCAATACATCGGCCAGTGGAATATCTACTTCGTTGTTGAATCTGAAATTCATAATAATGGGTTTAGGGCAATGTAATGGGTGCTTTTGCTCTGCTGTTGATTTCATACAGTGCGAGTTGCGATAACCTGTCGTCGATTTGTTTTTCGTTTACTTCGGCCTGGTGAAAAAACTGTGCAGCTTTTCCCATTTCCAGTGCATTGGCAAATGCAGCAGCCGTACCGTATGCACTTATTTTGTAATGATTAATAAGCTGAATACCTGCAAGCAAACAGGCATCCTTTACTTCAGGATCGCTGCAAACAAGCAGCGTTTCGTTGGTTTCATCAATATAGGCTTTCATCAGTCGGCTATTTAAACGAACCGACATGAGGCTTTCCTGTTTAATGAACTCATCCATCTGTTGCAGGTGGTTTTCAATGTCGTGCAGGTAACGCTGCAGTACAGCTTTCAGTTTTACAGAACTGGCTGTGTTGATCCATTGCTGCAGTTCACGGTGAAGTTGATGTTCTGCACTTGAAAATTTACCTGCTTCGTAATCGAGCAACTGATGCAGTGTGCTGATGGTTTGATTTTCCTGTACCATAATTTTTGGTTTTAGCATCCGTAAGTTAAACTGCAGAAGATGTGATTTCCAATGATGAGTGTCAGCCGTTGCAATACAACAACTCATAGAAATAACCCCAGGGCCTCACTTGTTTTGTATAATTTTTGTATTGTTCATCTAAATAGTACAGTTATGCGATGGCTTCTTTTTTTGCTGCTTGCTTTTACAGCACTTACAGCCAGCATTTCCGGGTTATTACTGGTGAGTTACCCCGATGGTTCGTTGCTGCAACTTTCAACAACATTGCTTAGCGGAACTCCATTCCGTTCTTTTCTTGTGCCGGGTATTATTTTGGCGGTAATTGTTGGTGGAATAAATCTTGTGGCAGCTGTTTTTAATATGCTGTCGCATCCGTTTCGTTACAGCTGGGCAATGGCTTCTTCTGTTGTTTTAATTGGCTGGATACTGGCACAGATGTTATTGATTAATACACTGCATTGGCTGCAGTTTGTGTACCTGTTTATTGCAATAATGATGTTGTTGCTTACCTGGCAGCTGAAAGGGAAATGGGCGGTGTAAAAAATAGATCTATCGTACTATCGAAATTACTTTTTCTTTTTCTCCAGTCTTTTAAAATATCCCCGAAACAGGAAATTACTTTTCAGTGCTTCCATGTTCTGGTTAAAGCCTTCTGTTCCTTTTTCAATATTCTGCAGACTGTTGTTCAGTTTTTTCACCAACGATGAATCTTTCAGCAGTGCATGGATGGTGCCCTTACCATTGTTGACATCGTTTTGAACAGAATGTGTCAATGCATTTAATTCATTCGCCAGCGAATCGGCTTCGTCGCCTACAGTTTTTATTTTGTCGATGGCTGTTGTAAGATGGTAAGCAATAGCAGTATCTCTCAGCAGTTGCCCCATTGATCCTTTACTAGCTTTTACATCAGCAATAATGGTATGCAGATCGTTTGCCAGCAGATTTGCTTTTGCTGTGGCTGCACGGATGTTTGCAGTTGATGCCAATAATTGCTGCGGCAGTAATTTATTGTTGAGCAGGTTCCACAATGCTTCGCTGTTGTTAAGTCGTATAACGGCTGCTTTTAATTCTTCCGATATTACAGCAATGTTCTGGTTACTCTTGTTCAATACCACAAGCATCTCATCAATATTAAGCATGGTTTTACTGCGGAGTACATCGCCTTCTTTTGCAAATGCAGAGCCATCTTTTGCTGCCGTAATCTGCAGCATTTTATTGCCCATCAAACCATCGGTTGAAATGATTACCTGGTCGTTTATTCTTATAAACTGCTGCATGCGTTTTTCAATCAACATGCTTACATCTATGAGCGTATCGTTCAGGATTTTTATTTTTTTAACGGTACCTACCTGTATGCCCGCATAACGTACATTGTTACCGGGAGTAAGCCCTTGTACATGTGCAAACTGTACGTGCAACGTATAGTTGCGGCCAAACAGATTACTGTCTCTGCCAATAAGATATAAGCCAATTATCAGCAGCAGTAAGCCGGCCAGTATAAACAGGCCCAGCTTTATATTATTGAATGTTTGCTTTGCCATTGTTCAAAAAATTGTTTTACAGATGCATCATTGTTTTGTTCCAGTTGGGTAAAGGTTCCCTGTGCATAACAGCAACCATCAATCAGCATTACAATACGGTCGGCGGTCATGCGTATGCAGTTCATGTCGTGCGATATGATGATGGAGGAGGTGTTGTATTTTTCACCGAGGTTCAGAATCAGCTCACTGATTTCTTTTGCAGTGATAGGGTCGAGGCCGGTGGTCGGTTCATCGTACAACATAATATCCGGATTCAAGATCAATGTACGGGCCAAGGCGATGCGTTTCCGCATACCACCCGAAAGTTCCGATGGCATCATATCAACTGTATGTTCCAGGCCAACATTGTGCAGCACTTCTTTCACCCGTTCATTGGTTTCTTCTGTACTCATTTTTATCCAGTGCCGGCGTAACGGAAATTCTAGATTTTCCCGCACCGTCATGCTATCATATAATGCATTGCTTTGAAAAAGAAAGCCCACTTTTGCACGCAGCTCATCGAGTTCTTTTTCATCTAAATTCTGCACATCACTTCCCAACACATCAATCGTTCCGCTGTCTTGTTCCAGTAAGCCAATGATGCATTTGATCAATACTGATTTACCCGAACCGGATTTGCCCAGCACAACCAGATTTTCACCTTTGTACAACTGCATGGTAAAATCTTTCAGCACGGCATTGTTGCCAAACGATTTGTACAGATGTTCAATACGAATGACAGGTATTGTATCATCTGTGTTGCTGTTGAATATGGTTTGATCACCTGTCATTTCTATTTTAATTAAGACCAAACAGATCGGTTATTTGTACTGCCAGCAAATCGAGTATGAAAACGGCCACGGAACTAATAACAACTGCAGAGTTGGCTGCACGTCCAACACCTTCCGTTCCTTTGTCTGCATTAAAACCTTTGTAACAACCAATCATACCCACTGCAAATCCAAAAAAGAACGATTTAATAACAGCCGGCATTACATCGCTGAAAGCAAGACCATCGAACACCATTTTAAAAAACAGTTGAAAGCTGGTAGTACCCCTGATATTTACACCCACGTACGAACCATACAGCGAAATGGCATCGCCGGTAATAACCAATAACGGCAGCATAACTGTTGCAGCCAATACTCTTGTTACCACCAAAAATTTATAAGGGTTGGTGCCACTTACTTCCATGGCATCAATTTGTTCGGTAACACGCATGCTTCCGAGTTCTGCACCAATACTGCTACCTATTTTTCCTGCAAAAATGAGTGCGGTAATAACAGGACCAATTTCACGCACAATGGCAATGCCTACCATTTCGGGCAGTTCGGTTGCAACACCGTAATCGAGTAAAGCAGGCCGCAGTTGCATGGTTAACACCAGGCCCATAATAAAACCTGTAAGCCCAACAAGTGGAAATGATTTGTAGCCGATGATATAGCATTGCCGTATAAACTCTGCAAGTTCAAAACGTGCCTGGAATGTTTGCGGAAAGAAGTGCGAAGCAAATCGTCCCAAGCGCCCTGTTTCGGTGAGAAGCTGTTTTAGATTGGCAAACATACACGGCTACTTGTACTCAAATGTGTACAAATATTCCTGACTGTGAAATGAAGACAGTCAGCAGTTGCTGTGATGCCCGTCAGAACTTAACAGGTAGTTGCTTAGCTTTCGCTGTGCAGGTTAATGAGGTAATCGAACAGGCTTACTTCCGATGCAATGCCGAGCTTTTTGCGCAGACGATAGCGGCTTATTTCTACCCCACGCACGGAAATGTTCATCAGTTGGGCAATTTCCTTCGTTGATAAATTCATACGCAGGTATGCACAAAGTTTAATTTCATTATTCGTAATGGATGGATGTTTTTCTTTGAGGCTAACCACAAAGTCGCTGTGCACTTTATCGAAGTGTTTGGTGAAGTTTTCCCATTCCTGGTCCATCTGGTCATCTTCGCTCAAAGTCTTGATCATTTTCTTCAGCTCCTGGATGGCTTTGGGATTATCGAGCCCCTTCATTACATGCTCCAGTTCCGATTTAATTTTTGTCAGCAACTCGCCTTTTTTTACCAGGTGCATGGCCGATGATGCTAACTCCGAGTTTTTGAAATTGATTTCTACTTCCAGTTTTTCGTTACGTAGTGTAACCAGTTCTGTTTCGGTTTTGCTGCGTTCCAGTTCGTGTATGTAGAGTAAACGTTTCTGCTCTTCTTCGTGCTTGGCCTGCTGCTCTTTAAATTTCTTTATCTGCCATTTGTACAACGTGTAAATACCAGCTGCAAAAAGCACAAAGTATAACAGGTAAGCCCAGGTAGTTTCGTACCAGGGTGGTAACATTTCAAAAGCATATACGGCAGCTGCACTTTCGTTGCCAAGGTTGTTGCGCACTTTCACTTCAAAAATGTAGTTGCCTGCAGGCAGGTTGGTGTATTCTTTTTCAGTTCGTTTGTTCCATTCGCTCCAGTTATTATCAAATCCTTTCAAACGGTAGCTGTATTCAAGATTAGGTTGCAAGCCAAAAAGAGGCGAAGCAAATTCAAAGCGGATTGTTTTAAAGCGGTTGGCTACGTTTGGTGCAGCAGCTGCATCCTGCTCCTGTTTTTCGTTTACATTGGTAAAGTAGCCGCCAAACAAAAGACTATCCTGATCGCTGATGATGCGTACAGTACGCACCTGTACACGCAGGTTGGAAACATGTTGTTTATATTTTTCGTAGTTGATGTGGTAGAATCCTTTTTCACCACCCAAAAAAATATTATTTTCATTAACCGGGTAAATAAATTCAAACCCGCTCAGCATCTTGTTATTCAACTCCGGCAAATAAATAATTACCGGTTGCTTACCCGACAGATCAATTACACCCAATGTTTTTTCGTGGATGAACCAGATGTTGCCGGCTGCATCTTCTTTCAGATAACGGATACTCTGATCGCCCAATATTTTTTTGTAGAAAGCAGAAGGCTCAAATTGTTTTTTTGTACGGTTGAAACTGTACACACCTTTTTCTGTAGCAACAACCACTTCGCTTTTTACATTGTACACATGGTTATTGAGGATAGAGGGTAAACCGTCTTTGTCTGTATAAATCTTATTGGTAAAACCATTTGCAGCAGGGCTAACCTCGTACACCCCATGATAGGGATGCGATACCCAGATATGATCGTTTTCATCAATGGTTACAAACCTGCACGACTCAATTAAATCGTTGACTTCACCTGCAGAAATAAACTGGCCATTCTTATAGTCGAAGAACTGCAGGTTACGGTAAGTACCCGATACTATTTTTTGTGTTGGAAAAGTGGTTGACAGGGGAATGAAATTCCAGAAGCCGGGTGTACTTGAAAAAGGAACGGCTGTATTGTCTTTAATAATGAATGCACCTTCGTGATGGCCCAGTAAAAGCTGGTTATTAATTTCTGTAAGGTTCCATGTTTGCCCTTTGGTATTGCTAACCGGTGTAAAATTTCCTTTACTGAAACTGAGATCCTGCATTTGCTGCAGGCTAACACTAAACACGCCGTTTGAGGTACCGGTGTATAGCCTATTGTTATAAATACGTGCCGTATAGCCCGAGCCATCCTGTCCGTAAGGGGTAAGATGTTTTACAGCGCTGTTGTAGGCAATAAAATCAATGCCATTATCGAGCCCCAGCCAGAGATTACTTTGGTTATCGAGAAAAATACTCAGCACATTGTTGTTCTGTAATCCTTCTGCTTTTGCAAAACTCTGGATGATGTTGCCCAACGCATCAATAATATATACACCGCTGTTGTTGGTAGCCAGGGCAATCCAGTCTTTATTAATGCGTGTTGCTGCATAAATACGTTCATTTTCGAACAGACTGTTATTGGGCGATGAAAATTTGTTGAGCGTAGTACCTGTAATGGTATAGATACCGTTTTTTAAAGTGGTAACAAGGATGTTGCCGTTTGCAGCCGGTAATACAGCTGTAACAGGATCGGTTTTCGGAAAACTGCCCGTAAGTACCAATGGCATCATTACGTTGTTTTCAAACTGCATCAACCCGCCCGAAAAATCGTGTGCGTACAGTTTGTTGTTGCAAATACCCAGGAACGACCATTCCGATGCGGCTTTAAATGTGGCCACGGCCTCATTGCTGAATTTGAAAATGCGGTTATTGGTACGGAAGAACACATCCTTTTTAAACGAAACAATATCCCACACATCGCCGAACGATTGATCTCTGGCCGGCAGTAACTGGTTCAACGGGTGGTAAACCAGCCGGCCATTTGTACCGGGGGCGAAATAACCGAGCTCATCCTGTCCGCCAACATAAATTCTGTTGTCGCTGCCAATTTCTATGGAGCGTACAATGGTGCGGTTGGGCAGGGGGTAAAGGTTCCAGTAGCGGCCATCGAAACTCAACAGTCCTTCGTTATTGGCAAAGTAAATAATGCCGTTTTTATCCTGTTTGATATCCCAGTTCTGCAATCCGGCACTGTACGATTGCTTGGAATAATTGATAACATCGGGCAGGCCAATGGTGTTTTGGGCACCAAGAGCAAGGGGTAATAATAATAACAGGAATAACTTTTTCATGGAAGGCAAGTATACGAATGATGAAAGTATAAAATATTGTTGATGTAGTAATGATGTAGTAGATAGTCATTGAAAATCAATGATTTGATTTTAATGATGTAGTAATGATGAAGGGCTTTTTTTCTTTGCTGTAGAGGTGGCGGCTAATTTTATGCCGTCAATCCCCATTGATTATTTATTAACTAAAACGATTGCTTTATGAAATGTAAGCACACAATTTTGTGTCTTGTTCTTTTCCTTGGCACTTTTCTGCAGCAGTCTTTCGCACAGAGTCTAACTGTGACCGGAAGCGTAAAAAACAAAGTAACAGGTGAAGCCTTATTTGGCGCAACTGTTCAGGTGGAGGGTAGTTCCTCCTCAACCCTTACAGACGTACAGGGTTCGTTCAGCATCTCAGCAACACAGGGTTCGGTACTGGTAATTTCCTACACAGGAATGACCACTTATCGGCATACTGTGACCGGAACTACACCCATTGCTATTTTGCTCGAAGAAAGTGCAGCCTCAAGCCTCGGTGAGGTAATTGTAGTAGGTTATGGTACGCAAAAGGTAACCAAGGTTTCCGGTGCTATTGCCACTATTAAAGCTGCCGACATCGAAAAATTGAAACCGGTTCGTACCGAAGAGGCATTGCAGGGCCGTGCTTCAGGTGTGAATGTGATCCAAAGCGGTTCACCCGGTTCAAAACCAACCGTACTCATCCGTGGTATTCCTTCTTTCTCCGGAACTGATCCGGTGGTGATTATTGATGGTGTGCCGCAAACTTTAACCGATTTCAACTCCATTAATGCAGCCGACATTGAATCCATCAGCGTATTAAAAGACGCTGCTACCACAGCCATTTATGGTGTAAAAGGTGGGAACGGTGTAATTGTGGTTACAACCAAGAGCGGTCGTAAAAATCAAAAGACCGACATTACTTTCAGCACCAATTATGGTGTGCAGCAGGTTATGAATACAATTGGTGTATTAAATGCAGCCGAGTATGCTGCTATGATCAACGAAGGAAGTGTTACCGCAGGTGGTAACCTCATCTTCCCCAACCTCAGCACATTGGGCGTTGGTACCAACTGGCAAAACGAAGTGTTTAAAAATGCAACGTTTCAAACGCACAATATTGCCGCAAGAGGTGGCAGCGATAAAATGTCGTACTTCCTCTCTGCAGGTTTTTTAAACCAGGGGGGTATTGTTGGTGGTAACGATAAGTCTCGTTTTAACCGTGGCAACTTCACGGCCAACCTCAACTTTAATCTTACCAATAAATTAAAGTTCATCGTTAATACTACAGCTGTACTGCTCGATTCGAAAGGTGTACAGGAGAACTCCTTCAACAGTGTGTTAGGTAGCGCTCTCAACTTCGATCCAACAGTACCTGTATATAATAATGTACCAAACACTGCAGGCAAGTATGGTTTCAGTAACCTGTTGTTATCTGAAATTTTCAACCCGTTAACTAAACTCGATAATACTTATAATAAGAACATAGGTAATAAACTGTATGGTAAGTTCGAGTTTCAGTACACTGTTATTAAAGACCTGGTGTTAACCAGCCGTTTTGGTTACACGAAGTACGATGGTAATGCCAAGAGCTTTACCCCGTTGGTATTCTATGGTCCATTGAACGTAGAGAATACCATGAATGCTGATGGTTCGCAGGTTGCAGGACGTTTTAACAGCGTAGCACACGAAAAAACCAGCAACTTCAATTACACATGGGAAACATTTGGTAACTACAATTTCAATATTGGCGATAAAAATAATTTTGAAACTGTACTTGGTTTTTCGTTGGCAAAAACAACCGGAAATGCAGCAGGTGCAACCCGCCAGGATGTACCTTTTAACAGCTGGGAGTTTGCAGATTTTACAGCAGCAACAGGAACCAACACAGCTACCAATACCAATGCAGTAACAGGTTACTATTACCAGTACTTCCGTCGTAACCTTTCTTACTTCAGCCGTATTAACTACGATTACGATAACAAATACCTGGCATCGTTTACCGCACGTCGTGATGGTTCGTATGCATTTGGTATTGATAACAAGTTTGCCAACTTCTTCTCCGGTTCAGTGGGTTGGGTTGTGTCAAACGAAGATTTTTTCAAACCGGGTTTTGTTGATTATTTAAAAATCCGTGGAAGCTATGGTTCAATCGGTAACGAAAATGTAAGTCCGCAGTTTGTGGGCATCATCACCGGCGGTCCAAGCTATGGCCCAACAGCCAACAGTAACGGTTATACATTTGGTGATGTATTTTATCCAGGTTCAACTGTAGGTTCTGCTGCCAACAATGCATTGCGTTGGGAAAAACAATTACAGGTAAACGCAGGATTCGACATTACCTTCTTTAAAAAGAAATTCAACTTAAGTGCTGATTATTTCCAGAAGAATGTGGATGGTTTGTTGTTTACACCTTCTGCTTCTTTATACCTCGGTACAGTTCCTATTCCTACTGCCAACATCGGTTCAACATCGAGCAGAGGTATTGATTTAACCTTAGGTTATAACGAAAACATTGGTAAAGATTTCCGTCTTTCAACTTCAATCACATTTACAACAGCGAAGAATGAAGTAACAGCAACTAACAGCGATGGTACAGCCAAGATTCTTGGTGGTTATTACTTCAATGGTCAGTCGCAAAGTGTAACTGTATTTGAAAAAGGACAAACCCCTGGTTATTTCTACGGTTATAAAACAAACGGTTTGTTCCAAAGCTTTGATGAAATTTCCAAAGCTCCCGCACAGGCAGGTGCACAACCCGGCGATATCCGTTTTGTAGATGTAAATAATGATGGTGTAATTAACGCCAGCGATCAAACCAAGATCGGCGATCCGTTCCCCGATTTTACTATGGGCTGGAACCTTACACTCGAATACAAAGGTTTCGACTTTAACATGTTTACGTATGCTTCTGTTGGTAACGATGTGTACAAAGCATTCGATCGTAATGCCAACTTCAGCAACAAGCCAAGAGAAATTTTAGGCCGTTGGACAGGTGCCGGTTCAACCAACGATGCACGTACACCACGTTACTCGTTTACCGATGCAAACAGCAACATCCGTGTATCGGAAAGATATGTGGAAGATGGTTCGTTTGTAAAGATCAAGAACCTGCAGTTGGGTTACACCTTCCCAGAAAAAATGACGAAGAAAGTTTTCAGCCGTGTACGCCTGTATGCACAGGTACGTAACGCATTCACCTTTACTAAATACACCGGTTTCGATCCTGAAATTTCAGGCGGTATTCTCGATACAGGTGTAGATCGTGGTGCGTATCCACAAGCCAGAACTTATTCACTTGGTCTCGATATTAAATTATAATTCTTCCATTAAAACTATATTACAATGAAGAAGACGTTATTCTATATATCAGGTGTGCTGCTGCTTACGCTTGCTTCCTGTAAAAAATGGGTGGACTATAATCCACGTGAAGATTTCAGAATTACAGAACTCGATTACCTGCAATCAGAATCAGATTACCGTACCATGGTGGTGAGTGTGTACACACCGCTGCAATGGATTAACCAGGTAGTACCGATTGGTGATATTGCTTCTGATAATGCAGTAAGCGGTGGCGAAAATGCATCGGATGTATTATCGCTGCAACAGATCGATGATTATACACATACTCCGGTAAACTCAACGCTTACCGAAATCTGGCAATCGGCTTACGAAGGTGTAAACCGTGCCAATTATATGACGCAGTACAAAGACAAAAACCTTGCAGGCAACGCCGTTGATTTTGCAGGTAAAGAAGCATTGTATGGCGAAGTATATTTCATTCGTGCCTATTACTATTTCACGTTGGTAAAAATGTTTGGCGATGTGCCTTTGTTTGTTGACAAACGTTTAAGCCTCAGCGACAGTAAATCGCTCACACGTGCTCCTAAAGCAGAAGTGTACAAGCAAATAGAAGCCGATTTAAATGCAGCTATTGCTGTACTGCCTGCAGTGCAACAACAGAAAGGCCGCATTACCAAATATGCAGCACAAGCGTTGCTGGGAAAAGTGTTACTGTATCAAAACAAATTTGATGCTGCAGCAACAGTACTCGAGAGTGTAATTACTGCCAATGCATTTTCATTGGTAACAAATTTTGCTTCGATGTACCTGTCGAGCGGCGAAAATGGTCCTGAATCTGTTTTCGAAATTCAATACTCTAACAACTCTCCTTATTACAACTGGGGTGGTGCTACAAGAGGCCAGGGTAACTACGCCGTGCAACAATGCGGTATCCGTGGATTGAATGGTTCTGCAGCAATGCCTTATGCAGCAGGATGGAGTACCAATTTGCCAACGCAAAACCTGGCAAATGCGTATGCAGCAGGCGATCAGCGTAAAGCAGTAACCGTGTTGGATATTGAAGCATACAAAGCAGCCAACCCATCGTTTGGTATTACTTACCAGGTTGCACCTTACAAGAATACAGGTTTATATAATCAAAAGTATTTACCACGTAAAGGTGAAACAAGTGGTCAGCTTGAATTGAACTACACCAACAACTTCCGCATCATCCGTTATGCAGAAGTATTGTTAATGGCAGCTGAAGCATTCAACCGTTCAACAACACCAAACGATACCAAAGCGCAAACGTATCTGAACCTTGTTCGCCGCCGTGCATTTGGCGATAACCTGCACGACATCAGTGCAACAGGTAACACACTGCGTCAGGCAATTTGGGATGAACGCCGTTTGGAATTAGGTATGGAAGGCGATCGCTTTTTTGATCTCGTTCGTACCGGACAGGCCGCATCAAAAATTACCGGCTTCGTTACAGGTAAACACGAAGTGTTCCCTATTCCGCAACGTGAAGTGGAAATTTCCGGATTAACACAAAACAACGGTTATTAATCTTCCTTAATTAAAAATTGAAGCATCATGCGTACAATTAAAAATATATTACAGGTTGCGGTTCTGCTGCTCGTGGTAACGGGTTGTAAGCCGGAGCTGAACGATGATCTCTCATTTCTTACAACGGTAACCAACTCTGCAAAGCTGTCGGCGTTGTTTGAAATTACACAAGACAATACAGGGAATGTTACCATTACACCAAATGGTGAAGGTGCTGTATCGTACGACATCTATTATGGTGATGGTACAGCGGTGCCTGCCAAAGTACAGGCGGGCAAAAACACTACACACAAGTATGCTGAGGGTGTGTACAATGTGAAAATTGTTGGTTACAACATAACCGGCAAAACAACCGAAGCAACACAACAGTTAACTGTATCGTTCCGTGCTCCTGAAAATTTAGAAGTAACAGCCGATGTGGATGTTGCCAATAACTTTAAGGTAAACGTAAGTGCCAAGGCTAAATACGAAACCATGTTTCGTGTGTATTTTGGCGATGTGCCTAACGAAGTACCGGTATCGTTTATGGAAGGTGAAACAGTTAGTCATACGTACGCTGCTGTTGGTACATATACTGTAAAAGTGGTTGCATTAAGCGGAGGCGCTGCAACAACGCAGTTTACAAAAACCATTACCATTGTTGATCCGGTGTTACTGCCATTAACATTTGAGTCTTCAACCTTACAATACAACTTTACCAACTTTGGTGGTGGTGTTGTTACTTTAATTGATAACCCGTTTAAAACAGGCATTAATACAAGTAATAAAGTAGGAAAGATGGTAAAGAACGCACCGGAGGTTTGGGGCGGCAGCGTAATTACATTAGGTGCACCTATTGATTTTTCTGCAAATAAAATCTTCCGCATGAAAGTGTATTCGCCACGTGCGGGTGCAAAGGTATTGTTGAAGGTAGAAAATGCAACTGACGGCAGTATTAACTTCGAAAAAGAAGTAAGTACAACCGTTGCGAATGGTTGGGAAGATCTTGTGTTCGATTACAGTGCCATCAATACAAGCAACAGTTATCAAAAAGTTGTACTCATTTTCGAATTGGGTACAGTTGGTGATGGTTCTGCAAACTTTACATTCTACTTTGATGATATCCGATTGACGAACAGTTTGCCATCTGCACAAATTGATTTACCAGTAACGTTTGATGCAGCAGGTGTAAATTATACAATGACAGATTTTGGTGGCAATGCTACTGTTGATGGTGTTGATCCGGATAACAATGCAAACAAAATAAAAGTAACTACCAAAACAAACGGAGCAGAAACATGGGCAGGTACAACCATTGGTACAGCTAACGGGTTTGCTACTAAAATTCCGTTTGCTGCCAATGCAACTAAAATGAGTATGCGTGTGTATTCGCCTGCTGCCGGAATTCCTGTACGTTTGAAAGTAGAAGACAGAGCAGATGGTACGAAATCGGTAGAAACACAGGTTAACACAACTGTTGCCAATGCATGGGAAACACTCACGTTTGATTTTACCAATAACGTAAGTGGTACACCAGCATTAAACCTTGCAACCAATTACCACAAAGCATCGGTATTCTTCGATTTTGGAAATGGAGGATCAGGTAAAGTCTTCCGTTGGGATGATGTGCAAATGGTAGCACCAAGTGCAGCCGGGATTGCTATTCCGCTGGATTTTGAATCAAGCTCGCCTTATACGATTACCGATTTCGACGGTGGTAACTTAACCATCATCAACAATCCGCAATCGGGTGGTATTAACACCAGTGCAAAAGTTGCACGCATGGTAAAAAATGGCGGACAACCATGGGGCGGTAGTTTTATTACACTTGACCAGGTTATTGATTTTTCTGTAAAGAAAACTTTTAAAATGAAAGTGTATTCGCCACGTGTAGGTGCAAAAGTGTTACTGAAAGTTGAAAACCTTACCAATGGGGCTCTCAACTTCGAAAAAGAAGTAAGCACAACCGTTGCCAATGGTTGGGAGGAACTAACTTTTGATTACAGTGCAATCAATACAGCTAACACTTATCAGAAAGTGGTACTCATTTTCGATTTAGGTACAGTGGGTGATGGTTCAGCCAACTTTACGTTCTTAATCGACGATATCCGTCTTCAATAACATTTTAAATCAAAGTATATGCAACTCTCAATAAAGTCATTTTTACTCATTGCTTTGTTTGCAGCATTTGTTGCAGCAGGATGTGAGAAAAAAGAATACACGCTTGGTGCTATTAAAACGCCGGTCGATCTTACGCTTACTGCAACCGTAGCAGGTGTAAATGCCAGTAATCCCGATGGAAATGGTACAGGTAATGTAACCGTTACAACAACGGCTACCAACGCCATTACATATAAAATTGATTTTGGTGATGGTAAGTCGTTGATTGTTCCGTCGGGTACAATCAATTATAAATACAACAACCCCGGAACATTTGAATATGTAATTACCGTGAATGCGATTGGTACAGGTGGTGTTACTTCTACCATCAGCAAAAAGGTAAAAGTATTTGTAGCATTTGAAATACCTGCCGATATTGTTCAGAATCTTACAGGTGGTTCTTCCAAAAAATGGGTAACCGATAACGAAGCACCTGGTCATGTGGGTGTAGGTCCGGCCAATGAGTTTTCTCCAATCTGGTATGCAGCAACACCAAACCAGCGTGATGCCTGTTTGTACGATGACGAGATCACTTTCTCAAAAGATGCCAACAATAACATTTATATGAGCATCGATAACAAAGGTCAGTCCTTTTCAATTGGTGCCGCATCTACATTTTATGGTTTTGGCGGCGGCGATGCCTGCTTGGGTATTAATACAGGCGGCAATAAAAAGCTGGCCTTTATGAATGCAACATCAGCATCAACACCAGCCATTTCAACGCGCATCCAGTTTGAAGTGCCGGGTAATGGAATTATTAACTTTGGTACCGGCGGTACTACGTACGAAATATTGTCGCTTACTGCAACAACAATTCATTTGCGTAACATCGGTATTGATGGAAACGCATGGTATCAAAAATTAAAATTGAAACCGTAATTCATGTTACGACAAATAGCTTTCATAGCAATCGTTACCGTGTTGTCGTCCCTTTCCTGCAAAAAGGGCGGCAATACCGGTAATACAGATGTAAGTCCGGTAAACCTTGCACTTAGTGCACTGGTTAGTACCGATAACAGTGGAAACGTAGAGTTTACTGCTACTGCAACCAATGCAACTACATACGAATTTGGTTATGGCAATGGTGTATTTGCTCTGGTGCCTTCGGGTAAGGTAACCTATAAGTATCCGGCAACAGGTACGTATACGGTTACAGTTGTTGCAAAAAGTGCATCCGGTAAAACCATTTCAAAGTCCATACAGGTAACGGTAACAGTTGGTTTGTCGCTCATCTTCAGCGATGAGTTTAATACCAACGGAGCGCCCGATCCTGCCAAGTGGGGTTACGATATTGGTAATGGTACCGATGGCTGGGGCAACCAGGAAAAGCAATACTATACCAACCGCACCGATAATGCTGTAGTACAAAACGGGGTACTGCGTATTGTGTTGAAGAAAGAAAATTTCAGCGGTTTTAATTACACATCGGCACGTTTGCTTACTGCCAATAAGTTTTCGTTCAAGTATGGTATTGTAGAAGCAAGAGCAAAGTTGCCTGCAGGTGGTGGTACATGGCCGGCTATCTGGTCGTTGGGTGCAAACATTGGTTCGGTGGGTTGGCCTGCTTGTGGCGAAATAGATATTATGGAGCACAAGGGTAATGATTTGAACCGCATATTTGGTACACTGCATTATCCCGGTCGTTCGGGTGGAAGTGCCGATGGCAGTTCACGTATCATCAGCAATGCATCTACTGAATTTCATCTTTATAAAGTTGAGTGGACAGCCGCAGCAATAAAAATTTATGTTGATGATGTGCTGTATCATACCGTTGCCAATTCCAATGCCATACCGTTCAATCATAATTTCTTTTTAATTATGAATGTAGCCATGGGTGGTACGTTTGGCGGTGCAATTGATCCAAATGTAACGGAAGCGGTAATGGAAGTAGATTATATCCGTGTTTATCAGTAAATCATTCATACAGCAGGAATGGTAAGGTCATTCCCATAATCAATAGCAAAAGCAGATCGTATTTCTTTCTTAAATCAAATATCTTCTGTTTTGCTTTTTGCTTGCCTTACGCCTTGCATGAATATCTTTTTTATGAAATGAGCCATCATAAAATGTTCATTTTCTTACCTACCTGAATGACTATTTTATTGTGGCGAATAACATGTGGCCGAAATCAAATAAAAATTAGCACATGAAAACAAGCACATTACAAGTTATGCTGCTGCTGTTGTTATGCATTGGCATAACAGATGCAAAGGCGCAGAAAAAGAGAAAACTGGTTTGGAGCGATGAGTTTACAACCAGTGGTTTGCCCGACAGTGCAAAATGGAGCTACGATCTTGGCCGTGGTTGCCCGAACAATTGCGGATGGGGCAATAACGAATTACAGTATTACACAGAGAAGCGAAAAGAAAATGCACGAGTAGAAAACGGTAAACTTATTATTGAAGCGCACAAAGAAAAAATGGGTGATGCTAATTATACATCTGCACGTTTAGTATCAAAAAATAAAGGCGACTGGAAGTACGGACGTATTGAAGTAAAAGCCAAGTTGCCTGCAGGTCGTGGTATATGGCCCGCCATCTGGATGTTGCCTACCAACTGGGAATACGGCGGATGGCCGCACAGTGGCGAAATTGATATTATGGAAAATGTAGGTTACTGGCCCGATTCGTTATTTGCAACAGTACATACGGGTGCATATAACCACGGACAGGGTACACAGGTGGGCAGAGCTGTATCAGTAAAAGATCTGTCAACTGCATTTCATGTGTATGCGATTGAATGGACAGCCGATAGAATTATTTTCTTACTCGATGGAAAAGAATACCACCGTTTCAATAATAAAAAAGCAGGCAGCGAAGCATGGCCTTTCGATAAAGAATTTCATTTGCTGCTGAATATTGCTGTTGGTGGTAACTGGGGCGGTAAGTTTGGTGTAGATGATGCCATCTTTTCGCAGCGTATGGAAATTGATTATGTTCGTGTGTATCAATAACGATTGTTTTAACTCTTAATCAACACAATTATGAAACGTGTTGCACTCTTACTCGTTTTTTCGTTAAGTACTGTACTTCTTTCTGCGCAAACAACCAATGTAGCCAAGATGAATCGTTTTCTCGATTCGTTACTACGGATAATGACATTGGAAGAAAAGATCGGACAGATGAACCAGTACAGCAGCGATTTTGCTGCAACAGGTCCTATTACAAAAGATGGCGATAAGCAAACACAGATACGTAAAGGACTCATCGGTTCTTACCTCAACGTTACCGGTGCCGAACGTACCCGTTCATTACAGGAAATTGCTATGCAGAGTCGCTTGAAAATTCCGTTACTGTTCGGGCAGGATGTGATTCATGGTTACCGCACCATCTTTCCTTTGCCCCTGGCAGAAGCTGCCAGCTGGGATATGGATGCTATAGAGTTGAGTGCACGCATTGCAGCTATTGAAGCAAGTGCAGCAGGTATACATTGGACGTTTGCGCCGATGGTTGATATCAGTCGTGATCCACGTTGGGGTCGTGTAATGGAAGGTGCAGGTGAAGATCCGTTGCTTGGTTCGTTTATTGCAAAAGCAAGAGTAAAAGGTTTCCAGGGAAAAGGTTTTGGTTATACCGATGCCGTGCTGGCCTGCGTAAAACATTTTGCAGCGTATGGTGCAGCAGTTGGTGGTAGAGATTATAATTCGGTTGACATGAGTAACCGTATGCTGTATGAAACATACCTCCCTCCGTTTAAAGCAGCAGCCGATGCAGGTGCTGCAACGTTTATGAATTCCTTTAACGATCTCAATGGCATACCGGCTACAGGTAATCGCTTTTTACAGCGTGATATTTTAAAAGGCCAGTGGAAGTTTACCGGTTTTGTAGTGAGCGATTGGGGAAGTGTTGGTGAAATGGTCAATCATGGTTACGCAAAAGATAATTACGAAGCAGCGATGCTTGCTGCAAATGCAGGCAGCGATATGGATATGGAAAGCCGTGCTTACATACAGCATCTTGCTCGTTTGGTAAAAGAAGGCAAGGTGAAGATGAGTGTTATTGATGATGCCGTGCGTCGTATTCTGCGGAAGAAATATGAGTTGGGTTTGTTTACCGATCCATATAAGTTCAGCAACGTAGAACGGGAGAAACAGCAATGGAATAATCCGCAGCATCTTGCAGCAGCAAAAGAAATTGCAGCAAAAAGTATTGTGTTGCTGAAGAACGAAAAGCAACTGTTACCCATTTCAAAACAGACAAAGAAGATCGCACTTATTGGTCCGCTGGTAAAAGCTGTAAAAGAACATCTCGGTTTCTGGAGCTACGATTGGGATGATGATTCCGTTCGTGTGCCTAGCCTTTACCAAGCCGTACAAAATAAAGTGAGCAGTGCAACACAATTGCTATATGCAAAAGGTTGTGAACTCACCGATACAAGTAGTACAGGATTTGCAGAAGCAGTAAACACTGCCGCTAATGCAGATGTGGTGGTAATGTATGTGGGTGAAAAAAGAGATATGAGTGGCGAAGCAAAAAGCCGCAGTAATATTCACATACCCGGTGTACAGGAAGAGTTGATCAAAGCAGTTGTTGCAACAGGAAAACCAGTTGTGGTATTAATTGCTGCCGGTCGTCCATTGGTGTTTAACTGGACGGCAGAAAATGTTCCTGCAATTCTTTATACCTGGTGGTTGGGTACAAAAGGCGCCGATGCCATTGCCGATGTGTTGTTTGGTGATTATAATCCTTCGGGTAAATTGCCCATGACGTTTCCCAGAAGCGAAGGACAGATTCCTGTTTACTACAATCATTACAATACCGGCCGTCCGGCAAAAAGCGAAACAGATGTTAACTATGTTTCGGCTTATACTGATCTGCTCAATAGTCCGCAGTATCCATTTGGTTTTGGCTTGAGCTATACACAATTTGAATACAGCGACATTCAGCTGAACAAGTCTTCTTTCAAAGCAGGCGAAACATTAACAGCAACTGTTACTGTGATCAACAACGGCAATTACGATGGTGAAGAAGTGGTACAGTTGTACACAAGAGATATTACCGGTTCGGTTGTTCGTCCGGTGAAGGAATTAAAAGCGTTTCAAAAAATTAAGCTGAAAAAAGGCGAAAGCAAGCAGGTACAGTTTACGCTTACCGCAAACGATCTGCGTTTTTACAACGGGCAGCTGCAATACATTTACGAGCCGGGCGAGTTTCACCTGTTCATCGGTGGTAACAGCCGGGATGGTAAAAAAGTAAAATTCGAATTGAAAAAATAACCGACTATTGATTTTGAACAAAACAAAACCCTTTCAGTAATGAAAGGGTTTGTTCTTTTATCGTTTCGCCAAATCGGCTTTTTTGAAAATGGAGCGTACCACTGCATCAATTTCTTTCGATGTAAGATTACGGCTGCTCACTTCATCTGTTGCCCATCCTTGCCAAACAGTCTTGCCGCTTCTTGCATCAATCATGCTAATGGTTACGGTACCCTCTTTAATACTGCGTTCACTTCTGTCGTAACCAATAAACTGCGAAGGGTAGTTTACAAAAAAGTAACGACGGTAATACGGACTGTAAAAGGCTCTTGTAAATGGTTGTGAGTAAACCGGATCATTGTTTTGTACGGTAGAACGTTCAACCAGTAAATCGTAACTGAGTAAAATATCGGGTCGGCGTTTTGTTTCCTCAAAGCCTGCTTTTTGTAACTGCTTGTTTACGGCTGTGCGAATATTGCTTTCCGTAATATCGTTACGGTTATTACGGTCTTTTCGTCCTTCACCATCTTTATCAACCCATGCAAAAGTTTTGTAACGGCTGAAATCGACAGACTTATCTTTTTCGATATGTGCCGATGGTCCGCAGCTCGAGAAAAGAAAGATAAGTGCCGGGACAAACATCCATCTGCTCCAATAGTTTTTCATATAACCTCCTTTGTTTAAGTAGTATGTTCAATTAACGTACCACTGACTGCGGCGGATTACTGTCGTTTATTAAAGCATTGTGAAAAACCTGATTTTTTGAACGGAATTTTAACTTTTCAGCCAGTTGAGGAAAGCGGACGCTTTTGTTTTATTAATGATGATTTCTTCTTCTGTTTTAACATGCAGTTTAATGAAGAGTTTACGTAAACTGTAATGTTCCACTTCTTTTACACTCTCTTTGTTGATAAGAAATTGCCTGTTGGCACGAAAAAATACATTGCCGCATAAATGCTCCAGCTCTTCCAATGTATAATTGGTGTGGTAGCGCTGATTTAGAATGGTTGTTAAAGAAGTGAGTTTATGCTCTACTTTAAAGCAGGCTACTTCGGTTGTTTTAACCGGTATAATTTTATTGCCATTGCTGATGAGTAATACAGGTACTTTGGTTTGCTGACCGGTAATGTTTGCCAACAACGCTTCGTAGTTAATTGCAGGCTGCTTACTGTTGTTCTGCACCAGCATTTTGTACTTACTGAGCGCATTTTTAATGCTTGTTCTGGAGTATGGCTTCAGTACATAAGCAATACCGTTGTAATCGAAAGCCTGCAATGCATGATCGTGATAAGCTGTGCAGTAAATAACCGGTATGGTTGGTTGTACAGTCTTGAAAATTTCAAAACTGTACCCATCGCCAAGCTGAATGTCGCTGAAAATTAAATCTGTATTTTGTGGGTGTTCAGAAAAATAGGAGAGTGCTTCTTTTACCGAACTGAGTACAGCCGTAATTGTAATTGACGGATCAATTTGCGTAAGCAGTTCGCAAAGCTCATCCGAAACCAGTTGCTCGTCTTCAATTAAAACAATACGCATGTGCAGTAGTGATTTAGTGTTATAGTTTTATCAGGAAAGTATTTTAATGGTTACAGCAAATTCCTTGTTGCTGGTTTGTACTACAACTGTTTCGTTGGCCAGCAAGCGGTAACGCTCAGCAAGGTTTTGCAGACCGATGCCGGTAGATTCTTCGGAATACGCTTTCGGCTGCCTGTTGTTTTTGATGCTGATGCTGTTTTTTTCTTGTTTATATTCAATCGAGATATGCAGAGGTTTTTCACTGGAAAGTGCATTGTGTTTAATAGCGTTTTCAACCAACGTCAATAAAGCATATACCGGTAATTTTCCTGATGCTTCATAGAGTTCGGAATTTGTAACTGCGTAGGTTAACATCGATTGAAACCTTGTTTGCTGCATATCGAGATAGGTAAGACAAAACCGCAGCTCATCATTTAAGTTTACCAACGAGTCGTGTGCGGTACTGGTGGAAAAGCGTAAAACATCGGCCAGCTGTAATAAATAATGTTCGGCTTTTTGCAGATCCTTTTTCATCAGTAACCTTAGTGTATTAAGTGAGTTGAACAGGAAATGCGGATGCAGCTGCATTTTTAACTGGTTGTTTCTTGCTTCAAGATTACTTTGACGCAAAGTCTGGTTTTCGAGTTCTATTTTTTGTTTGCGAAGTGTCAATAAAAAAAGTTCACACACAACAAGGATAATCATGTTGATGGTGAGTGCATGTATAAACTGCGGAAAGAAGAAGCCACGGTGATTGAGCCGGTCTTTTACATTAAGCAAACGCACTGTTTTAGTTTCATCTGACGATGTTACAGGTAAAGGCATTTGCATGTTTGAAAATCCGATCACTGATTTTTGATGTAAATCGGGTTTGACAAGTTTTCGATCTGCAAGTTTAATTTGTGGAGGAGGAAAGTAAGTGCGCATAATATCTGACAAACCCATTGCAATAAAAAACGAAAGACAAACACTGATTACCGAACGGACAATAATCTTTTGCAGAAACGGAATACGCTGCTCAAGTACCAGTAGTGTGATGTTTATAACCCAGAATAAAAAAGTAATACCTGTAATAAATGCGATACCCGGAATAAAAACCGAGAACCTGTTGAACTCAAAACGAACAAATGGAATACCTGCTAGTAAGCCAAATAAAGGAGTGGTGATGAGTATAGTGAGTAAAAGTTTGTTCCGTAGTTTTTTGTTTTTTAAAATTTCATTCATACACAGTAGCTAAAGCGGCAAAGTTGCAGGCTGCTGGTTGTTTTTTCAATATTGACAATGGGCTTTAACAATCTTTACTGTTAACAGTTTTAGGATTTGGTGTTCGTTTTTTTGCAGCAGAAATCACTATTTCTCTTTAACTGGTTTCGTGTACACTTTACTTCCGCTTTTGTCCATTTCAGCCCCTTTAACATTTTCTTTCGTACAGGTTTAAAAAATATTTGCCCATCAGAACAGGCTGCTGTGCCGTTGCAGGCAGCATACATCTTCACTAAACTTTTTCAGGAATGACAATTCAATTTATTGCAATGCACAAGAAGGTTTTTAGCACAGTTATGTACTTGTTTTTGCTGGCCGCACTCGTATCGCTTAATGCCTGCAGCAAAGCATCGAATGATGATGACGATGATGCAACAGGTAACTGGAAACGCAGTTACGAGTTTGAAGGCGTTGGCCGTACAGAAGCCGTAACATTCACCATTGCTAACAAAGTATTTGTTGGCTTAGGTTATGATGGAACCGATCGCCTGGTGGATTTCTGGGAATTCGATCAGGCAACAGGCACATGGTACAAACGTGCCGATTTTCCCGGAGTTGCACGCAACAGTGCAGTAGCATTTGCAGCAAACGGCAAGGGTTACGTTGGTACGGGTTATGATGGTATCAAAAAACTAAAAGATTTCTGGGAGTACGATCCTGTAACAAATACATGGAAGCAGGTAGCCGATTTTGGTGGCAGCGAACGTTATGGTGCTGTTGCTTTTACCATTGCCGATAAAGGGTATGTAGGTACAGGATACGATGGCAACTATTTAAAAGATCTGTGGCAGTACGATCCGTTAACCGATACATGGACACAGAAAGCAAGTTTGGCAGGAAGTAAACGTACCGATGCAGTAGCGTTTGTACATAACGATAAAGCGTATGTTGTAACAGGTATTAACAACGGCAGCTATCTCAACGATTTTTGGGTGTACGATGCAACAGCAAATGCGTGGACAGAAAAAAGAAAAATTACCAGTGTAAGTGATGAGGATTATGATGATTACTATGGCAACAATATTACCCGGAGTAACGCAGTAGTATTTGTGATAAATGATATTGCTTATCTATCAACAGGGAATATGAGTTCGGTACTCAATACAACATGGGCATATAATATAGCTAACGATACATGGGAAGCTAAAACAGGATTGGAAGGAACAGCACGTGAAGGCGCTGTTGGATTTGCCGTAAACAGCAGAGGGTTTGTTACAACAGGTCATAACAGCAGTTCACGGTTTGATGATCTGTGGGAGTTCTTTCCGTTTACAGAACAGAGCGATGACGATAATTAATATCCTTTTACTTCTTTAAAATTTTAGCTATGCGCAAATGGCCGGTTCAATCAGGTGCAATACTGGTTGCAGTACTGTTGTTGTTACAGGGGTGCCAAAAGGTGGGTATTAATTTTGCTGAACCAGATTATACCAACGATCCGAATGTAACCTACTACAACAATTTTGAAACAGAAACAGGAACATTTAAAGTTGATTCATTTGTTACGTCGGGTAGTTCGCTGTTTACTGTTGGTTATAACAATGATCCTTATATGGGAGTAACAACGGCGGCCTCCTATGCCGAGCTGCAGCTGCCGGGTGAAAACCCGGTGGCGAATGCCGGAGTTGTATTTGATTCGTTACAATTACTGTTAACACCCAAAGGAAGTTTTTTAGGCGACAGTACATTGCCGTTCACGATCAATGTGTATCGGCTGTCGCAAAACATCCGCAATAAAAACAGTACAAACTTCTTTAATACTTCTTCCTTTGCACATTACAGCGAAAAGATCGGTTCGCAAATCTTTAATCTTTCCGGTAAAGCAGGAACAGCTATTGCTGTAAGGTTAAGCGATGCTTTAGGCCAGGAAATACTGCAGCACTTTGTTAAAAGTGCTGTGGAAGTATCGGACTCCAGTAATTTTTACGAATATTTTAAAGGTATTTGTATTGCTGCGGATTCTGTTTCAACAAAGGCTGTAACATCGTTTAGCAGCGGAACAGATGCATTGGTTCGGTTAACTTATCATGAAAAGGGATTATACACTACGTATAAGCATCTCGATTTTATGTTTACAAATACACGGCAGTTTAACCGCATTCAATTTCGTACCACTACCACAAATCTTGCAGCTGCAGTAACAGGAAGATCGCAATTGATCAGCAGCAGAATTACAGGAGGGTATAGTTATCTCAACAGCAGTTTTGGCTCGTACATCAGGGTTGGTTTTCCTGCTTTACTTACGTTGAAAGAGAAAAGTCCAAACCTGCGTGTACTCAGCGCAAAACTTTTGGTGAAACCACACAGCAGTACCCGGACATTACCGTACCGGTTGCCATCAACACTGTATTTGTATTCTACCGATAATACCAATTTGCCGGTTGCAGGATTTACCAATGGTGATGCCAGTAATCCTGTAATGTTAACAGGCAACCTTGTTATTGATCAGTTATACGGAAGGGATACGCATTACAGTTACGATGTAACAGGGTTTATCAATTCAAAAATTGCCGAAGGACAGTTTTCACAATCGGCCATTTTAATTGCACCTGCATCGAGTGGATTCAACGATGGGTTTCACCGGCTTATTCTGCAGGGAGATGATGCTGTGCAGTTACAGCTTTATGTACTTGGACTTTAATGCAGATGTATCCACTTTGGTGAATAAGCTTTCCAAAGCAACAATCATACATACATGAAACAACAATATATTTTTCTATCTACTGCACTGCTGTTAGCAGGCAGCAGCATGGCACAAAATATTTCATCGCCTTACTCCGTATTAGGAATCGGCGATCTGGAAATAACCGATCACGGACGTTATGCTGCCAGTGGCAGTGCATCGGTTTCGAGAAGAGAAGTGGGGTACTATAATTTTTCCAATCCAGCTTCTTTAACTGTCATACCGTATAAGAATATCAATCTCGATATGTCGTTTCGTGGACGAAGCAGCAAATACAAAATGCCGGGTGCCGATACGATTATTGGCCCGGCCAGTGATTTTATTGTGAAGAAAGTTTCGTTGGCATATAAAATGACACCGAAGTCGGCTTTTGCAATAGGGTTGCGGCCATATAGTACGGTCGATTATCAGTATGTAAGCAGCTCCAATCTTAACGATCCCAATCTTGATTACCTCCGTTACACGCAAGGCACAGGTGGTATCTATCAAACCTACTTTTCGTATGCACATACATTGGGTAAACAATTTTCAGCAGGTATTACTACATCATGGTTATTTGGTTCGTTACAAAACACTACCAGTTTTTACAGCGATGCATACGCTCTTACGATTGATAAAAAGGAAACAAAATTTTACAACAGTGCCGGTATTACTGCTGGGTTACAGTATTATTCATCCGATAAAAAGAAATGGCAACACAGTGTTGGTGCAACCGTGTCGTTGTTCAGCAAATTGAAAGGGTACAGCCAGATCGAATATATTGAAGCGGATACAATGCTGAGTAGAACTAAAGCCGAAGATATCAGCTTTGCAATGCCGGTATCAGGTAGCCTGGGTTATAGTCTTGCAAACCGTAATGGGTTATCGTTTCATGTACAGGGTACTTATCAACAATGGCCCTTACAAAAAATCGCTTACAAGAACATCTCTATACAGGATGCGGTTGGTTTTAATGCCGGCATGGAGTACAGCAACAAGGTAAAAATAAACGACTACACAGTTGAGAAGTATTACCTGGCTCTTGGTTTACGTTACGATCAAAGTTATCTCGCCACCGGCAGCAACCGTTTAGTTGATTATGCCATTACGTTTGGCGGGGGCAAAAATATTACACCAACAATGGGCATTAATATCAGCATGGAGGCGGGCAAAAAAGGGAATAGTTCGCTGAACCAGGTACGGGAGAATTACTTCCAGTTTTCCATTGGCGTTACGCTGAAAGATATCTGGTACAGCTCGAAGAAGTTTGGGTTGTACCGGTAGTAATGTTGGTTCAGGTGTTTGCAGGTAGTAAAGCGGGCTGATAAAGAGTTTTGGGCACCATTTTGAGGTAGCCTCCGTTAACAGGGGGTCTTTATTATGCGGGAAACAAATGTTTTTACCGATTTTTATACTTTCGTATACAGGTTTTTCGTTATTAGCACTAGATTTGAGAGCGAAGGCTATTGATATAGGGCACACAGGCCCATCCAAACCTAAAGAACCATACCAAGATGCTTATGAAACCATTTGTACTCTTTCTTTGTTTTTTCCTGTTTATTTTTTGCAGTATTAACAGTTACGCCCAGCAGTTTTTTACTCAGGGTGATGCGGTGCTGGTAGATCCGATCACCTATCGCATAACACCCAGCCAAGGGGGTAAAACAGGGATGATAACCAATCTTTATCCTGTAAACCTGGCGCAAAATTTCACGATCAATTTTAAAATCAATCTTGGTGTAAATGATGCCGGTGGTGCCGACGGGCTTGCATTCGTTCTCAGCAATATTTGTTCCCCTACTCTGGTAAGTGGCCAAGGGTTAGGCGCTTCAGGCATACCCAACTCTATTGTTATCGAATTTGACACCTATACGAATGGCCCCACTATGAACGATATTGATGGTGATCATACCGGTATTTATGCCGATGGTCAATTAAATGCCGGTGGAAATATTATGGATGGGGGGACCGGTTTGCCGGTTTGTTTGCGCAGCAGTTGTGCCAATATGGAAGATGGAGCCTGGCACGATGTGCGGATTACATGGGAGTATTTGAGTGCCACATCACAGCGCATCAGTATTTTATTTGATGGTGAATTACGGGCTACTTCTACCCGTAACCATATTGCGCAACGTTTTGCAAACAATACCAATGTGTTCTGGTCGGTTTCAGGTTCTACCGGTGCTGCCAGCAACCTGCAACAGTTTCGTGTAGTAGATAACAACAATAATAATTTTGCTGTTTGTTCCGGCAGTACCGTTACGCTGAATGCGCCAACGCTTGGCAGCAATTATGTATGGACGGGTGGTTCAACTTCTACAACCAATACTGCCACGTATACGTTTACAACCAATTCTACCATTTCCTGCAGCTATAGAGATTATTGCGGCATAAGCCGTACTGTAAATTTTACCATTACAGCTAACCCCAATCCAGTGGTTAGTGTTCAGGATATTAATGTGTGCGAATTAAATCCACCACCATTAAAAGCAACACCTGCAGTAGCCGGCACTTATAATTATGTGTGGACCGTTCCTGCCGGTGCAACAAACCCCGGTAATGTGGCTTCGTTTACAACACTTGTGCCTGGAGCGTATACGGTGATAATAACAAATCCAACTACAGGCTGTGCAAGTGCACCAGCAACAGGTAATGTTATTACAGCTCCTGCAATTGATCCTGTATTTAGTTCTATACCCGATACCATTTGCCGTGGTAGTGTGTTGGCTTCATTTCCTTTAACATCCGACAACGGAATTACAGGAACATGGTCGCCTGCTCCTAATAACCAAACCACCACTACTTATACGTTTACGCCCGCAGGTAATGTGTGTGCCTATACAAAAAGAGTAACGGTTGTAGTAAACAATATACCTGCCGCCGACTTAAGTGCATTTAAAACAATCTGCACAGGAGAGGTGATTGTACTTGATCCGAAAGCAACAGGTTATAGTCTTTCGTATCTGTGGCAGGATGGAAGTACAGCTCCTGTTTACAATGCAACAACGCCGGGTACATATACCGTTACGGTAAGTAATGCCTGTGGAAGCACTACAGCTTCGGCTACATTGGCGAAATCGGTTTGTAATATTTATATCCCAACTGCCTTTACACCTAACAGCGATGGATTGAATGATTTCTTCCGTGTAATGGGCGCTTCCTATATCCGAACTTTTTCAATGGAAGTATTTAACCGCTGGGGCCAACGCCTGTACAGCAATACCAATCCGTTTGTTGGATGGGATGGAACATTCAGGGGTATGCAGCAAGATGCAGGCATGTATGTGTACTATATCCGGTATACCAATCTTATTGGCGAGGCAAGTGTGGTGAAAGGAACATTTACATTGCTGCGATAAATAGCAGTATGTTTTCAATAAACATTTCAAAAAACGAGTCAGCAATACAGTTGTTTGTTTTCGTTATGTGCAACAGGAGTTCTGTTGTGCATGTACCAATCAATTACCCGTTCCCGTAAACGATCGTACAGATCATCTTCCGTATAAGGATGGTTTCCGTCACTGAGGCGGTCCAGGTCTTTCCTGATCTGTTGAATTGTTGCTTTGTCAAAAATCTTTTCATCTGTTAAATACCTGCGTAAGTAAGTAATAAGCAGGCCGTGGCATTTGGGGTTGAAGTTGATGTTGCCGTTGCGTTGTGCTTCATCGGCAAGTTTTTCAATAGCACGCAGCAGTTCGCCCTGTACTGTTTTGGCCTGTCCCGATTTGGGTACATAGGTTTGCCAGATGTACCTGCCGGTATCGAGATATTGTTCCTTGGTTAGTTTTTGTGCAGTGAGCTGATGACAAAATAGAAACGCAAGAATAAAGAGTGAGCATGCTTTCATTTGGGGTTGACTTTAAAACGATTCTTAATTTGAGATTCGTGAATACATCTTATTTAATAGTGAAATGGTTGCACTTGATTCATTACTGAAACCATATTCATGATTTTACTTATCTACGAATGCTTTTGTTTCTGGTAAACGATCTAATCGGATGATGGTACCTGTTTTTTCAGTCTGATATTGCAGGCAGTTGGCACAAAGCTGAGTAAGTTTATAACGGTACTTCTTGCCATTTTCTGTAAACACGAGACTGCTGTCTGCTGTGTTTAGTGATACCATTCCATGATCTCTTTTCAGCACCGAATCCTGAAGCATCCGTTCAAATATACATGTGCCATTTTTCCTAATAGTTAGTTTACTATATTCATCTTTGGCTCTCGAAATCGAATCAGCAACAAATCTCCAAGACCCATTGAGCTTTGTAAAATCTATTCCTGTACTGCAGGGTAGAGCGAAATAAAAAGTTCCTTTTTTAAATGTTGAAAGCATTTTAGAGTTGGCAGATTTTAATTCTCCTTCGAAATTTACAAGCTCGTTTTTTGATTCACGTAAGCTCCAGTTCAGCCTTTGTAAATTTTCAATAAAATGAATGAATTGATCAAGTGTATCATTTATTTCCAGATCATAACTGTAAAAATGTATACCCTGTGCATCTTTAAATTCAGTGTAAATGGAGGGTCCGCAGCAGAAGTCGCCCTCGTTCATTGGTATCGTAATACTGCCGTTCTTAAACTGTTTTAATGTTCGAACGGTATTGATGAACGTATCAAGCAAATTGGAATTAGCTATTCTTCCCGTAAGCGTTTTATGCGATACTGAATTTTGTGTAAAAGTCATTTGACAGATGAGGGAATCTTTTACAGGATCAAAGTAGGCATAACCATCTAAGCCGCTACCATTGCAAGAATAAATTACTTTGATGTATTCAAAACCAATATTTCGGTTTTTTCGACCGCACCCAACTAGTAAAAGCAGAAATAATGAAAGAATAGAAAATCTTAGCATTGACTTGCGGTACTTAATTGAAGGCTATATTACAAAAAGCAATTCTATTTTGCAATAATGTACTTGCAACAATACATTTATTGTATTTATGTTTCATTTAGGTTATGTGTAGAAAACTAAAAGAAAAGTTGAGTATGCTTTTATGAAAACGAAAGGCCGCCAGATTATGCATAATTATAAATAAAGCTCAAACTTGTATTTAAGCGATTCTATTTTAATTTCTTCTTTATTTCTGTTTTGCAAAGTAATTGGCTGTTTAAGCTTGTAGGTAAATTTTTCTGCTTCTGTTTTAGATATTAACTGATCGCCTTTCTCATCACAGACTTCATATTCTTTTTTACAAAAGACAGTTTGTGTTGAAATATTGTATTCGAATAGCAGCCAATACTCGCATAACTTACCATAGTAACTTTTGTAGCCAATCAGTTCAAAACGGTTATTTTGAAAACGGTATTTGTCAGTTGTATTCCATTTCCAGCTGCTGCCACCAGATTGATAAACAAGCAAAATACCTTTATTGATTTCTATACTCTCAAACGGATCACCCATCATGCCTCCGCTTTTACTATTGCCAATGGCGGTTGTAGATCGATGCCAGATAATCCATTTATCTTTTTGTTTTTTATAAATAATCAGCTCACGATTTATTCCTTCTTCGTCATCATCCGGAGATTGTGACATGTTGTAAACAAAAGCTTTTTCCGCAATACCATCTTTGTTCAGATCGCCGGTTGCTTCATTAATCAATTTATAATGTTTAGGTACAAGATTGCTTTGCGCTTTTGCAAACTGACATGTATAAATAGAGATTAATAGGCTAATGATGCGTTTCATTTCTTCAATGCCTCCCGCACCTTCGGTGCAATCTTTGTTCCGTAAATTTCAATCGACTTCATCAAGGCTTTATGCGATGGTCCACCCACATCCATGTGTGCCGAAAAACGTGTAAGGCCAAACAGTTCCTGCATCTGCAGAATTTTATCAATGGCTTCGTTAGCATCGCCTATAATCAACGCACCATCTTTACTTCTGCCAAAATCAAACTGGTTGCGTTGGTAAGCAGGCCATCCACGGCTGCGGCCCACACGATCCATTTGTGCAGAGTAATACGGATAATACTCATCTGCAGTTTGCTTGCTGTCTTCACCAAAAAAGCAATGCATGTGCACGCCTACCTGGAATTTTGTTGCATCGTGTTTGAAGTGTTTGTACACATCACGATAGTATTGAAACAACGGTTGAAACTGTACCGGGCTTCCGCCAATAATGGCAAAGATTACCGGTAAACCAGCTTTACCTGCACGTACAACCGATTCGGGTGTGCCGCCTACTGCAACCCAAATGTTGAGTTGGTCATTTACTGCCCGTGGAAAAATTTCCTGCTTGTTTAACGCTGCACGGAATTTTCCTTTCCAGGTAATGGGGTTTTCGTTATTGATTTTTTGCAGCAGTTCGAGTTTCTCTTCAAACAACGCATCGTAATCGTTGAGGTTGTAACCATACACCGGAAACGATTCAATAAAACTGCCACGACCGGCTGTTATTTCAGCACGGCCATTGCTTAGTTGATCAATTGTTGCAAACTGCTGGTACACACGCACCGGATCTGCCGAACTCAAAACAGTTACAGCACTGCCAAGCTTAATATGTTTTGTAACCGATGCAGCGGCAGCTAAAATAATTTCGGGAACAGATACTGCATAATCGGGTCGATGATGTTCGCCAATGCCATAGAAGTCGAGCCCCAGTTCATCCATTAGTTTTATTTCTTCCATCAGCTCCTGTAACCGCTGACCAACAGGTAACGGTTTGCCATTTGCATAATGATTATCGCCAAACATGCCAAGGCCTAATTCCATAACAATTCAATTTAGCTGCAAAGATAGGCGAGGATGAGCGGGAAGAGAAAAGGGTTGAGGTTAAGGCCGAGGTTGATAGTTAAGGTTGATGGTTGTTTGTCAGTTAGGGATTGCTACTTCGAGTGTACAGCCTTGCCCGGGCGCCGAAGTAAGTTTCATATTACCGGAGTAAAAGTTAACCCGGCTGTTGATGTTTTTTAGGCCAATACCATTGACCGATTGTTTTGTGTCGAAGCCAATACCATTATCGCTTATTGTAAGATGCAGCTGGTTGCCTTTTTGTTTCAGTTCAATGCGAATGTTACTAGCGTAGGCGTATTTGATGATATTGTTGAGTTGTTCCTGTACGATACGGTAAAGCATCAGCTCTTTGTCTTTATCAACTTCAAGTGCATCGTAATCTTCATCCAGCAGCAGTTGAATAGTTAGCTGGTGCGGTTGCTGAATACTTTCAATCAAATCTTCCAATGCCTCTTTTAAACCATCGTGACCAAGCGAAGGTGCTACCAGCGAGTGCGAAAGCTTACGGATATCGTTCATCGCATCCATAAGATGAGCATAGCTCTTGTCAACCAGTTCTTCGTTGTATTTTTTTTCTGTTTTAATCAATCCGAGATACAGTTTAACAACACTCAGCAATTGATTAATATTATCGTGCAGTTCCAGCCCTAATTCGTTGCGTTCTTTTTCCTGTGCAAGGATGGTAATTTCGGTAATGAGTTTTTGTTGCGACAGTTCTTTCCTGTGCAGCTCTTCCTCCATCTTTTTCTGCTCGGTAATATCTACCATAATGCCGCTTAAACGTACCGGTTTATTTCCTTCCATTACAACAGCAACAATGTCCCGCATCCAGATAATTCTGCCATCAGCTGCATGCATCCGGTATTCAAACTGGTGTGCTTGTCCCTGCGCTGTTGTTTGTGCACAATAGTTTACAGCCCAGGTGCGGTCGTCTTCATGTATATGAGCGGGCCAGAAATCAGGCTCATTCAGCCAGCGCTCCAGCGGATAGCCAAGAATCCGTTCGGCCTGCTCGCTCACAAATGTAAAGGCAAAGGTTTGCGCATCGGCTTCCCAAACAATGCCGTCGATGGTATTCATCAGCTGTTGGTAACGCTCTTGCGATTCCCGGTATTTGTATTCAGCCAATAAACGTCGTTGTTCGTCGGCAGCCTGTTTTTCGGCAATACGTTTTTGTTCAACTTTATTAATGATGTATGCAGTGATCCAGATAAGAATACCGAACATGAAAATAACAGCACAAACGAATAAGGTTACCCAAACGGCTACTGAAAAACGTTCACGCAATACACCGTTTAATACATAATAACCCAGCCATACAGAAATAACAACCATGGCAGGTAACAGTAAACGTGCTGCTTTACCTCCCGCATGTTGGTTGGTAATGGCCGCCATAAAACCTTTGTCGCTTCTTGCCAGCAACAATGCGGTTGATAAAAGAATAAAACCAATGCCTGTATGAAACGACAGTGGAACAAACGAAGTAACTACATAGTACGAACTGAGATGATAGATATACCCTGTAAAAGAAAGGATACCTATTCCATTAACGGGCAGAACGATCCATTGTGCGGCAGTAATGCGGTTGCTCTCCAATAACAGCAAGGAAATGCCGCACAATAAAAAAGCAATGGCAGCATGGGGTACAACCTGGTTGGCCATGCCGTTGTACAAAGTAGCATCCACACCTTTCGCATACAACAAATGATCTACCCTCAGGTTAATAAGGCCCATGACATCACCTATGCGCAGCAAAGCAAAAAGGATAACAATGCCCGCACAGCTTTTTGCAATGATGCGTTGATAACCTTGTTGATTGCGTAACAACAACGCTGTGCCGCAAAAAATAAAGGCAACAGCTACCATGGGGTTCATGGCAACTAATTTTGGAAAAACCTGTTTTAGAAAAGCAATGTTTGCCTGCCAGCCAATTAATACCAGTACGCCAATGCCGGTAACGAGTGTTGCTGCTGCATTTGTAATACTTGTGGTAATCCGGTTCAATGCTGTAGGTTGGTTTTAGATTGTCCGGTAATGAAAAAAAGGCTCTGCAATCTGCAAAAGCATCCGGATGGTCTGCTGTACGAACTCAACCTGCCTAAACTCAAATCCATGTGAAAATGTTGGGTTTATAGTATAATGGATTGGGCAATATTAAACAGATTTCAATTATTTCAAGTCAGTTCTTACGCTATAACGGATAAACGGTTGAATTGATTAAAAGAAATAAGTGTAAACGCTTATTCGTACGCCACATCTTTGGTTTATTCGGCGTCTTTTACAATTGATTTTTGCTGTTAACCCGTTGAAGACTATTCGGTTGTTTGTTGCTTTGCCTGTTTTTTACGGCGGGCAATGTACCTGCCGAGGTATACACCTGCAATGGGCGGAACTGAAAAGAAAAAGTAAATAACAAGTTCAAGCGGAATAAGGTTATGACTGCCCCTGTAAACTCCTGCTTCGTAAAAACTTGCAACGGGTAATGCGGCTACCAGCGCAATACCGGCCAGCCACGGATTGAGTTGAAAGAAATACCCCACCAGCGATCCTGCAAGAAAGAAGATGATGCCTGCAAGAAGAGTATAGTTATTCCGCAAAAAATCGGAGTAATAATATTCGCCGGGACTGGGAGGTGTAACTTTTTGCAGGATACTAACAAGTAAAAAAAGTGCAATGCCTGCAAAAATGAGCAATACATATTTTAGTGCAGTAGTAATGGCTTTGGGCATATAGCCAAGTTAGCTTTTTTTATTTATTGCATGAACAGCTGGGTACGGTTGCTGCTAAATAATAATTGAAGCGGTCCTCCTCTGCTTTCAATTTTTTCTTCACTGTTCGGCTGGCAGCTATTCCTGCAATTTCATTTTCTTTGCAGCATGCATCCTTCGCAACTACAAATCAGTGATTTTACATACGATCTGCCCGATGAGCGTATTGCCCGTTACCCTCTCACAGAAAGGGATCTCAGCAAATTGCTTATTTATAAAGAAGGAACAATCATCAGCGATGTGTACCGTCATTTACCGCAACATTTACCTGCCGATGCATTACTGGTGTTTAACAATACCAAAGTGATCGAAGCACGCATCCTGTTTCAGAAAGATACCGGCAGTAAAATCGAAATTTTTTGCCTGGAGCCTGCTGCAGGTGTGGAACTTACACAGGCTATGATGAGCCAGGGGAACGTACGGTGGACTTGCCTGGTTGGAGGAGCCGGTAAATGGAAGCAACAGTTTTTGGAAAAGCCTTTGCAAACACCAAAAGGAGCGGTGTTGCTGAAGGCAGAAAAAATGAATGTACAACAGGGATGTTTTGAAATTGAATTCAGCTGGGATAACACTTATTTCACCTTTGCAGAACTGTTGCATTATGCCGGTGTGTTGCCCTTGCCGCCTTACCTGCAACGCCAGACAGAAGCGGCTGACTATGACCGTTATCAAACAGTGTATGCACGGCAAGAAGGAAGTGTGGCTGCACCAACAGCCGGTTTACATTTTACACCGCAGCTGTTACTGCAACTACAGGAAAAAGGCATTAAACATTCATTTGTTACACTGCATGTGGGAGCCGGTACCTTTCAGCCGGTAAAAAGTACCACCATGCAGGATCATCACATGCACCGGGAGTGGATTGAAGTTGATGCAGATGCCATTGAAGAATTACTGCAGCAACTGCCCAGGCCCGTTATTCCGGTTGGTACAACATCGCTCCGCACCATTGAAAGTTTATACTGGATGGGTGTAAAAGTTTTGCTCAACCCCAATGCAACAATTCATCAACTGGAAGTACAACAATGGGATGCGTATGATCTGCCTTTACAAAATGCATCGGCAAAAGATGCATTGCAGGCATTGCTTGACTGGATGCAGCAACAAAAGCTGCAAAAAATCATCTGCCATACCCAGGTATTAATTGCGCCGGGCTACACAGCAAGAGTGGCTGGTGCTATACTTACCAATTTTCATCAACCCAGCTCAACTTTATTGTTACTCGTGGCCGCTTTAATTGGCGAAGACTGGCGTAAGGTGTACCGTTATGCACTTGCCAACGATTACCGTTTCCTCAGCTATGGCGATGGCAGTTTGTTGTGGGTGAATAAAACTTGACAAGAAGTGACTGCTTTCTCTCATCTTTCAGCTAAAGAATTACTAACAATTCGTAGCCTGCTGAGGCTGCTTTGTGTTGATTTTTCTTGCTCATATGTTTCCTTCTATTAACTTTGATTTTTGTAAGATCAACCAATCGACCAATTGGTTCGTATCCTCACTTAAATTCTATTTGTGGGAAAGCACACATCCAAAGTCACAGCAGCTGGCTTATTAATTGCGTTAGGTATTATTTACGGCGACATCGGAACTTCTCCCCTGTACGTGTTAAATGCCATCATTACCGGAAAAGAAATTTCAGAGTTTTTAATTGTTGGTGCATTGTCTTGTGTAATATGGACGCTTACACTGCAAACCACACTCAAGTATGTATGGCTCACCCTGCGGGCCGATAACAGGGGTGAAGGGGGCATTTTTGCCTTGTACACACTCGTTCGCCGTCGCAGAAAATGGTTGGTTATACCCGCCATGATTGGTGGTGCAGCTTTACTGGCCGATGGTATGATAACTCCGCCTATCTCTGTTACCTCTGCTATCGAGGGTTTAAAACAGATTGATGTTTTTAAACACATTGAGCAAGACACCATCGTTTATATTGTTATAGGCATCCTGGTACTGTTGTTTCTGATACAGCAATTCGGTACCAATTATATTGGTAAGGCATTTGGGCCTATTATGATGATTTGGTTTTTGATGCTGGCGTTGATGGGCGTTATTCACTTTGCCGATGAGGTACACGTATTTAAAGCGCTCAATCCCTATTACGCCATTGAACTGTTGGTAAAATACCCCAACGGTTTCTGGATACTGGGCGGCGTGTTTCTTTGTACTACGGGTGCTGAAGCATTGTACAGCGATCTTGGACATTGCGGAAGAGAAAACATACGTACCTCCTGGATATTTGTAAAAACCTGTTTAATCTTCAACTATTTCGGGCAGGGTGCCTGGTTGCTGGCAAACCACACCGGCGATGTAATTACTGCCGATATGATTTCAAGCGGGTTTAACCCTTTTTACGGTGTAATGCCGGAGTGGTTCCGGTTGGTAGGTTTAATTATTGCAACATCGGCAGCCATTATTGCCAGCCAGGCCTTGATCAGCGGTTCGTTTACACTCATCAGTGAGGCCATGCGTTTGAATCTGTGGCCACGTGTAAAAATTGTTTACCCGAGCGAAGAACGTGGACAGTTGTTTATACCTGCCGTAAACCTGTTGTTATTTATTGGTTGCGTAGGTATTACTTTATATTTCAGGTCGGCAGCACATATGGAATCTGCCTATGGTTTGGCCATTACACTTTGTATGTTGGCTACAACCGTTTTATTTGCCAACTACCTGGTAGCACATCGCATCAACTCATTCTTGATTTACATATTCCTTATTGTTTATCTGTCGATTGAGCTTGGGTTCCTTGCTGCCAATCTTTCGAAGTTTTCACATGGTGGTTATATTGCTTTAATTGTTGGGGGCGGCTTATTCATCATCATGTATGTGTGGTATCGTGCACGAAAAATCAAAAATCGTTACGTGGAATTTGTACGGCTCGATCATTACCTGCCCATGTTGCAGGAGTTGAGTAATGATATGACGGTAACCAAACATGCCACACACCTTGTATATCTTACCAGTGCCAATAACCCGAAGGAAATTGAGCATAAGATCATCTATTCAATTTTGAACCGCAAACCCAAACGTGCCGATATTTATTGGTTTGTGCATGTAGATACACTGGATGATCCCTATACCTGCGAGTATGAAGTAACCACCATTATTCCAAATGAAGTCATTCGTGTGGAGTTCCGTTTAGGTTTCCGTATGCAGCCAAGGATTAACCTCATGTTCCGTAAAGTAGTGGAAGATATGGTGGCAAATAAGGAAGTGAATATCACCAGCCGTTACGAAAGTTTACAACGCAATAATGTGGTGGGCGATTTTCAGTTTGTGGTAATGGAAAAATTCCTGAGCCAGGATAACGAGCTGCCATTCTTCGAACGGATTATTATGCGTATTTATTTCCTGGTGAAGAAGATTGGCTTAAGCGAAGAAAAGGGCTTTGGATTGGATATGAGCAATGTGGCAGTGGAGAAATTTCCGCTTATTGTATCGCCTATCAGTAACCTGAAGCTGAGACGCATTTTCCGTGAGGAAGATGAGGAGGAATAGAGAGTATACGCTTTCAAATTTTTTCAACGTCATTGCAGGTAAAAGAGCAATGACGTTTTTATTTCGTTTATTCTCGTTAACTTGAAAAACCGGTACAGTCAACTTCAAACCAACACTGCATTGTCATTAACTGTTCTTTATATCATCATCGGCTACATCCTGTTAATGGTGATTGCTTATTTCATACAGGAGAAATTTATTTTTAAACCCGAGAAGCTGGCTGCCGATTTTGAATTCAAATACGATGCACCGTTTAAAGAAATCAGTTTTCAGCCCGAACCAGGTGTAACTATCAGCGGTATTCATTTTCATGTAAAGAAACCACATGGACTGATTCTTTATTTTCATGGCAACACCCGTAGTATTAAAGGCTGGGGTAAGTATGCCCGTGATTTTTTTCGTTTCGGGTACGATGTGGTGCTGGTCGATTATCGTGGTTTTGGAAAAAGCATTGGTAAACGAAGTGAACAAGCCATGCTCAACGATATGCAGTTTGTGTACGATCAGCTTTGTTTGCAGTACCCGGAAGATCATATACTGGTGTATGGCCGCAGCATGGGCAGCGGTTTTGCTACCAAACTGGCTGCCGATAATTTGCCACGCTACTTAATTCTGGATGCGCCGTATTACAGTTTTCGCAAAGTAGTGGAACGCTTTCTGCCGTTTTTACCCATACGTTTTGTACTGCGTTATCATTTAAGAACCGATCAATGGATTGAAAATGTAAAATGCCATACCTATATTCTGCACGGCACCAAAGACCGTTTAATTCCATTAGCACACAGCGAACGGCTGCAACAGATCAATCCAAGACGTATTACACTCATTCGTATACATGGTGGCGGACATAATAATCTGCCTTCTTTCCCGGAGTATCATAATTTTATCCGTGATATTCTGAAAGTATAGGTATGGAAGTAAAAACAAAACGACGGATAAAGGGCGCAATTAAACTCTTGATTATTTTATACTGTGGTATTGGCATCGCCTTATGGTATTTACAAGACAGTATTTTTCTGCAGCCGAAAAAGTTAAAAGCAGGCTATGCTTACCGGTTTCAACAACGTTTCGAAGAGTTGAATATTCCTGTAAGTGAAAACGAAATCATGCATGCTGTTAAGTTGTTTCCTGCAGATACGACTGGCTGCAAAGGGGTAGTGCTTTATTTTCATGGCAACAAAGACAATATTACACATTACGCAGAAGCAGCCACATTGCTTACTGGTTATGGTTATGAAGTGTGGATGTTGGAATACCCGGGTTTTGGAAAAGCTACAGGGATATTTAAAGAAGAGCGTGTGTATGCAGATGCAGCTGCTTTGTACAAGCTCGCCGCTAAAAAATATGCAGCTGATGCTATTACTATCTATGGCCGGTCGTTAGGTACAGCTGTTGCAACAGAACTGGCAAGTTATGCGCCTTGCAAACAATTAATTCTTGAAACACCTTACTACAGCATGCCCGAGCTGGCAAGTGCGCATTTCCCTATCTATCCTACAGCAACCATTATCCGGTATCATTTTCCGTTGTACGAATTTTTGCAGCAGGTAAAAGCGCCGGTAACTGTTTTTCATGGAACAGCCGATGGCATTATTCCGTATAAACATGCAGTAAGGTTAAAACCTTTGCTGAAAAAAACAGATGTGTTTGTAACAATTGAGAAAGGAAGCCATAATAACCTGGCGAAGTACGAACTGTTTACAAAAAAGCTGGATAGTTTATTGCGGAAATGAAGCCAGCTGCTTATTGTATCATTATTTATCTGCATCCACCAGTAATTCGAAGTGGATGGTAATGGTGTCATCGATTTTGATGATGTTGAAAGGAGTGCGGGGTTTAATATCGTACTCGCTCATTTTAATTTGTTTCTCTGCAGTAAGCTTGTAGTAGTGGTCTTTTATGCGTTGCATTTTTACCTGTATCAATTGAGCCTTGGCAATGCCTGCAATGTGTATAACAGTAACAACATTGTAACTGTATTGCCGGCCTGTTTGCAGTTCTTTTTCGTTATGGAGCGGAGTTGCGTTTACAATATCTACGAAAATATAAGGGTGTTCATCAGCTTTCAGGGCCTTGTGCATATCCCTGTTCATGAGGTTATTTTTACAACTGAGGAGTTTGGTTTTAATGCTGAGCTTTGCATTTTTAAATGAAAGCTGCCGGTTGGCAGGATTAATTTCGCCTTCGAGTACGGCTGGTTGAAATTTGTCTTTACAATCGCAGGAAAAATCGTTGACGCTGGTAGTACCTGTTAAGAAGAGCTGGCTTTTATCATCAATATGATAAACCAGTTTTACCGGAACAGCTTTATCTGTTGCCAGGAAAAAAAGAGGTAATATAAACAGCAGACGTAACATAGTTGGTTGAGAAGAAACAAGGCTCCGTTATTCACAGAGCCTTGCTTAGTTGTTGTATCTGATTAGAATCCTACTACTGCTTCAAGAACAAAGCCATTGAATTTACCGTTGTAACGATAGTCTGATTGTAAGAAGTTTTTATACTGTTGGTTTACTACTTCTGCTTTCATCAACACGTTTTTGGTAATGAACCAGCCACCTGCTAAGCAGAAACGGTTTACTTCAACTTCGTTAGTATAGCCAACCATATCAGAACTTACACCGTTGTAACGAACACCTAAGAAAAGGTTTTCTTCTTTACCTATTCTGTAGATACCTTCTACTGCATATTGTGATGCATGACGGGGTTTAGTTTCAGTTTTGCTTCTTCCGTTTGCAGATTCGTAAGTTCCGAAGAATTCAAATCCGTAGATTTTAGCAAATCCGTTCAGCATAACAGCGTCAACTTTATTGCTGAAACCTGGGTTGAAACGGCCAGAGAATGCTGCTGCAGTTGATGCCTGAGCTGCACCTGATTTAACCCACTGGTCGTACGCATTTTGATAGTTAGAACCGGTACGGTCGCCACCATAAAGTGTAAGACCACTGCCATAGTTACCACCGTTGTGATAATAGCTACCGCTTAAACGAAGACGTACATTGTCTGTAACTTGTTTGTCGATACCAGCTTTCAGGTAAATAGAAGGTTTTCTGGTAGTTTTTCCATCAGCTGATGCAAAAACAGTATCAATGTTTCCTTTGATCATACCGTTGGTTAAACCAACCATTCCGAATAAACCATTTTTCTGAACATATACTTCGCCACCAATTTCAGTTGCAAAGGCATCCATTACATTACCTTCCATGAAAGGACTGTAGAGTGTTTGTCCGCCATCGGGTCTGCGGTAGTGCGCATCGCCATAGTTTACTTCAAAGTGACCCACTTTAATAGTGGTAACTTTCATAATGTCATCCCATACTTTTCCTTTGAAAGGAAGTTTATCGAATTGGATATAACCACCCTTTACCCATGTTTCGTTGTGGTGACGTGCAGACAGGTAACTGGTTAAGTTTAAGCGGATACCATCTGCCAACTGTACATCCATAAATAAATTGGCTTGCGCAGTCATGAAACCGGGTTTTAATGGATAGAGTTTATTTGCTCCAGCTGTTGCAACAGAAGTACCACCGCTGTTTAATGCGCCGGGGTTTTCGCTTTTGATTGCCTGGAATTGTTGTGTAAAGCCTGCGCCGAAACGAACTTTAAGTCCATCGAACTTAACATCTGTTTCTTTTGGAGTTTCAAATACATTGATACCGCTTTGGTCGTAAGCTCTGAGGTTTTGAATTTTTGGCTGCTGAGCCTGTAAGGCTAAAGGAGATAGAATAAGTGCAGTTACTGCAGTTTTTCTCAGACAGTTTGTAAGGAAACGTTTCATATACTTTGTTTTAATTGAGTTAATGAATAATTGTTATGGGTTAAGCTTTTTTAAGAATTACATCGTAACTGAGTGTTACTTCATCAGCAACTTTCATGGCACCCAGCATGAAGCTTGGAGGTTTAATGCCATAAGTACTCATTGTAATTTTTTTGCTGCCTTTAATTTCAAGATCGCCATTAGGCAGTGTTTTAATACGCAAGGTGAGATCGGTAGGTTTAGTAACACCACCCAGGGTTAAGTTGCCGCTTACGTTCATGATGGTTTCGCCGCCACTTTGCTGTACGTTGATGATTTTTGTAAAAACGTAAACGATTTCAGGAAACTTATCTGCTTTCAGCGTGCTGTATGTGCGGTCATCCATCAGGTCAGAATCCTTGGTGCTTTTCAGTGATTTGGTTTGCACCTTAACGGTAGCACTGTTGATTTTTTCAGGGATATTGTTGTTTACCAGAAAATCGCCGGTAACTGTTACATTGGTTGCTTTAGAGCTCCAGTCGTGAACGTTAGATGTGCCGTTTATAAGCAGTTGAAATGATTTTGTAGTGTATTTGCTTTGTGCGTTTGCTATGCCTGCAACCAGGAACATAGCAATAATCAGTAGAATTGATTGGCGTTTCATGATGCTTGATTTATTTGTGAACGTTTAATTAATTTGACTCCACAAATATTGGAACGCCTCGTTTGCCGCAGAATGATCGATTACAGTGTTTTGAGTGACTTGTGTCACGGGTATTTCTGACGGGCATCAGTAAACCACATGATCAAAAACTGATGAAAAACAGAAAAGCTTTCTGCAAAGGCAAAAAGCTTTTCATTCTGTACGTGTATACACTTAGTAATCTTATTTCTCTCTTAAGCGTACCTGCTCATGATTTACCTGTAATTGATAGGTTGCGCCCACTTTTAAAGCAAGATTTTCTTTATCGTGACTAACCGGAAAGCCAAAACAAACAGGGTACTTGTATTCACTGATGAGGTCGTGTATTAAATCGTATACCTTTTTACCAAAAGGCCGTTCGGTATCCTGCATATCGGTAAAGCCACCAATGATCAATCCCGCAAGCGCATCCAATTTCCCGCTGCGTTTTAGCTGGTGCAGCATACGATCAACATTGTAATGCTGTTCACCCACATCTTCTATAAAGAGGATTTTTCCTTTTGTCTGGTAATCGCTTTTGGTGCCGATGAGGTGGGCGATCAATGCAAGATTACCGCCCACAAGTTCGGCTGTTGCTGTACCGGTATGGTTGAGCTTATGTGTTTTGCAACTGTAATCGGCTTTGATACCTTCTACTGCCGCTTTAATGGATTGCACATATTTGTTTTTATAACCACCACCATTAAACGCTGATGCCATGGATGAATGCAGGGTGGCAATTTTATAATTCCGGTTGATGTGTGCATGAAGTACAGTGATGTCACTAAAACCAATAATCCATTTGGGATTTTTTTTGAATGCAGTAAAATCCAGCTGATCAATAATTCGCCCAACACCATAACCACCACGACCGCAAAGAATCGCTTTTATTTCCGGCGCATCCAGCATCGCCTGGAATTCATTCAGGCGTTCTTCATCCGTTCCGCTGAAATAAGTTTTCGATTTACTGCCGAGCGTTTTGCCTACCAATACTTCATAACCCCATTGTTGCAAAACATGAATACAGGTTTCTGCTTTTTCGAGCGGCATATAACCTGCAGGGCATGTTATGGCAATGGTATCGCCTTGTTGTAAGTAAGGAGGAATCTTCATTATACTTCGGTTAAGGTTGTTCCGTTTGTTGTAACCTGCAATTTATGTTGCACGCCGCATTTGAGTGCGAAATTATTTTTCTGATGGCCCACCGGAAAATCAAAACAAACTGGGTAGCTGCAATCGGGAATTTTTTCCATCACAATTTCATAGAGGTTTTTACCAAACTCTTCTGCAGGATCCTCGCTGGGTTTTATTTTAAAGCCGCCGATAATTAATCCGGCTAAATGATCGAGCTTGCCGCTTCGTTTTAAATTCCAGAACATACGATCGATGCTGTACAGGTACTCACCCGTATCTTCTACAAACAGAATTTTATTGGTGGTGCGTAAATCGCTTTTACTGCCGGCAAGCGATTCCAATGTTTTTAAATTACCACCAACCAAGGTTCCTTTTGCCACACCTGTTTTATTATGTTCATTCGCAGGTGCCGTGTATTTCATGTTTATGCCTGTTAATGCATCACGGATGGAAAGAATGGTTTCAACCTGTATCGGTTCGGCCTTACTCCAATCATCCGGAAAACTGTTACACATTTTTGAATGAATAGAAGCGATACCAAAGTTGCGGTTGAGGTGGCTGTGCAGTACAGTAATATCACTGAAGCCGATCATCCACTTGGGATGCACTTTCATTGCTGAAAAATCGAGTTGATCGATGATGCGTACGAAACCATAGCCACCTCTTGCACAAAGAATGGCTTTTACTGTTGCATCATCAATGAGTTGTTGAAAATCGGCAATGCGTTCTGCATCGGTGCCGCCGAATGTATGATCACGCTTGCCAATGGTTGAACCGATCTTTACTTTCAATCCCCAGCTTTCAATTTGTTGAATGGTCGGTTGAATTTCTTTTTCGGTAATGTAACCGGCAGGCGATGTAATGCCGATGGTATCGCCTTGCTTCAGGTAATGCGGAATAATACCACTTGCATCAACTTCTTCGTGTAAACCCGAAGCCAGTGAAGGGATAGCCGCACCTGCTGCTGCTAATGAGGAGACAAATGTTTTACGGTTCATGTACAATCTTTACAGGTAAAAGATACAAACTTCTGCTGCCCGTATGTTGACAGGTTCGTTAATTTCTTATCTTTCTTTTTTCAAAACAGTGGAACAGTTACAGCAAGCAGTCGACCAACTTTCAAAATTATCTCCCGAAAGCAGAGAACTGTTTCTTGCTGCCTTCGACCAATGGATTGTACCGAAGGATCATTTTCTTGTTCGTGAAAAGGAAGTAGCCGATTATATTTTTTTCATCAACAAAGGCATTGCCCGCATTTATTATTACAAGGGCGGTAAAGAAATTACCGAATGGATAGCGATGGATGGACAGTTCTTTTTATCCATCACCAGTTTTTTTCAACGCACACCCAGTCACCTCATCATTCAAACCATTGAACCGGCCGAAGTGTTGGGCATTCATCACAACAAATTAATGGAGCTGGCAAAAAAGTATCATGATGTAGAAACGCTGTTTCGCAAAATGCTCACCGGCTCATTGATTCTTTCGCAAATGCGGATGGACTCGATCCAGTTTGAAACAGCTCAGCAGCGTTACGAAAAATTGTTGCAGCAGTTTCCCGATATGATCAGGCGTGTTCCTGTTTCGTATATCGCTTCTTTTTTGGGGGTAACGCTGGAAACGCTCAGCCGTATCCGTTCTGCACGGTAATGATTTTGGAATGAACCGGTTGCTCCTACGGAGCGGACGGACATCGCTCTAAAATCTCTATAAATAGGGTGTCCCTACGGGACAAGGCATCCATATAAGATTTTAATAGTCTTTCAATCTGTTTAAACGTTGCATTAACTCCGGAGGTGTTTCCCATTTATAGCAATTGCATAAACATAAACCTGCTCCTTAGGAGCAACCTGTTTCGAAACCCCGGCATTACGAATATATTATTTGACAATTATCAAATCAACCGGTTGCTATCTTCTGCACCTTAGAAGCCTAAAACGATGTTGTCAAATGAAATATCTCATGCAGAGTATTGCACTCCTTCTGTTCTTTCCTTTCGTAAACAATGCGCAGGAAAATAATTACACAAAAGCCAAAGAGCTGGTAAGTAAAATGACCCTCGACGAGAAAATAAATCTTGTGGTGGGTATGGGTATGAAAATGGGCGCCATGAATATGCCCGGCGGTGCACCCAATGTTGGACAAACAATGGATAAAGTGCCCGGCGCTGCAGGAACTACGTTTGCTTTACCACAACTCGGGTTACCAACAACTGTTGTGGCCGATGGTCCTGCCGGTTTACGTATTGAACCCAAGCGTGTAAACGATGCGAATACGTATTACGCAACAGCGTGGCCCGTGGCAACATTACTTGCATCTACATGGGATGTGAAACTTGTTGAACAGGTTGGTAAAGCAATGGGCAACGAAGTAAAAGAATATGGGGTGGATGTGATTCTTGGTCCCGGCATGAACATTATGCGTAATCCCTTAGGCGCAAGAAATTTTGAATACTATTCGGAAGATCCGTTGGTAACCGGGAAAATTGCAACAGCAATGGTGAACGGTATACAATGGAATGGTGTAGGAACTTCGGTAAAACATTTTGCTGTAAACAACCAGGAAACAAACCGCAACTCGGTAGATGCTATTGTAAGCGAACGGGCATTGCGTGAAATTTATTTGCGTGGGTTTGAACTGGTGGTAAAAGAAGCAAAACCATGGACAGTGATGAGCTCGTACAACTTGTTAAACGGAACCTATACTTCACAATCGTACGATCTGCTGACAACTGTATTACGTAAAGATTGGGGTTTTAAAGGAATGGTAATGACCGATTGGTTTGGTGGTAAAGATGCTGTAGCGCAAATGAAAGCCGGTAACGATTTACTGATGCCCGGTACACCACAGAAACGTAAGGCAATTACAGATGCCATCAATAACAAAACACTCGATGTAAAAGTGCTGGATGAAAATGCAACACGTATTGTGGCCTATATTTTAGAAACACCTGCATTTAAAAAATATGCATTCAGTAATAAACCCGATCTGAAACAGCATGCAGTGCTTGCACGTGAAGCTGCAGCGAATGGTATGGTGTTGTTGAAAAATAATAACACGGCATTGCCCATTATTGCAGCGAAAAATATTGCAGCGTTTGGTAATACCTCGTACGATTTTATTTCGGGTGGTACCGGCAGTGGCGATGTAAATGAAGAATACACCATTTCGTTGGTGGAAGGTTTGCAGAACGCCGGTTATACGGTGGATGCAGAATTGAAAACCATCTACTCCGCTTATCTCTACGACTATAAAGCAAAGCATCCGAAGAAATCATTTATTGAAGAGTTTGTAAATCCCACACCCAATGCATCGGAATTGTTGCTGAACAATGCAATCATCAGCAGCAAAGCAGCAAGCAGCGATATGGCTGTTATAACCATTGGTCGTAATGCAGGCGAAGGGAAAGACCGAGTGGTGCTCAACGATTTTAACCTGAGTAAAGCAGAGCAGCAACTGATTGATGAAGTAAGCACAGCATTTCATGCAAAAGGGAAGAAAGTAGTGGTGATTATTAATGCAGGTGGAGTAATTGAAGTAGCCAGCTGGAGAGACAAAGTAGATGCCGTATTGCTGGCATGGCAACCGGGTCTGGAAGCAGGTAATGCAGTAGCAGATGTATTGAGCGGAAAAGTAAATCCCTCTGGAAAACTGGCTGTAACATTTCCGGTGAAGTATGAAGATGAAATAACCGCTAAGAATTTTCCCGGTAAAGAATTTAAAGAGAAAGCTGTTACAGGTTTTATGGGTCAAAAAGAAATACCCGCAGAAGTAACACATGAAGAAGGTGTGTATGTAGGCTATCGTTATTACAACACATTTAATGTAAAACCCGCTTACGAATTTGGTTATGGGTTAAGCTATACCAACTTCGATTATAAAAATGTAAAACTCAGCAGCAGCACCTTTAAAGGTAAATTGGTGATTACATTGGAAGTGACCAATACCGGTACTGTTGCCGGTAAAGAAGTGGTACAGCTTTACATTGCTGCACCAACCAATAAACTCGATAAACCCAATGAAGAATTAAAAGCATTTGCCAAAACCGATTTACTGCAACCCGGCCAAACACAAACCTTGCAGTTTGTGATTGATGCCAAATTATTGGCATCGTTTCATACAGCTGCCTCTGCATGGGTTGCTGATGCAGGAACCTATACCGTAAAACTTGGAACTTCTTCACTTGCAATAAAGCAAACCGCAACGTTTACTTTAGCAAAGGAAATATTGGTGGAAAAAGTCAATAAAGTATTGGTGCCAACAGTAACCATTAACGAATTGAAAAAATAAACCGCATTTTGATGAGAGCGGGGTATTTTTAAATGCCCCGCTTTTTTAATTACAGTTATTATTACCCTTGCCACATGCAAACACAAACGCTTAGCGGTAAACCACATTTCCCCATTCTTGATGGGCTACGAGGTGTCGCCGCCATTCTTGTTGTCATCTTTCATTTATTTGAAGCGGTATTCCCGGTGCCGAAGGATCTGCCTTTACATCACGGCTACCTGGCTGTTGATTTTTTCTTTCTGCTGTCGGGTTTTGTAGTGGCTTATGCCTACGATGATCGTTGGGGTAAAATGAGCATCAAGCAATTTTTTAAAATACGATTGGTACGTTTACATCCGTTGGTTGTACTAGGTATTCTGATTGGTTTGATTGTTTTTCTGCTCGATCCGTTTGCACCGAAAGCATTCAGCGGAGTATTTGTGTTGAAGTTGATTGCTGCTGTCGTGCTGGGGTTACTCATCTTACCTGCACCGGATATTCGTGGATGGAATGAAACACATCCGCTCAATGGTCCCACCTGGTCGTTGTTGCAGGAATATATTGCGAATATATTATACGCCTTGTTTGGTCGTAAACTCAGCAACACAGTTTTGTGGGTCATCGTTGTTATCAGTGCCATTGCTTTAACGGCAACAGCCGTTTGGCGTGGGGATGTAGGCACAGGTTGGGCCTATGATACTTTTTGGATTGCTTTTGTACGGATGATGTTTCCGTTTTCGGCAGGGCTTTTATTATTCAGGCTAGGCAAAAAAATACAGGTGCCCATGGCGTTCTTACTGTGCTCTGTCGCATTGCTTGTATTATTTGCTTTGCCCACGTTTAAGTACAACGGCTGGTACGAAGCAGCGGTAATCATTTTTGTATTCCCGGTAATTGTTGCGGCAGGCGCAGGAAGTAAAATCAGTGGTGTTTGGGAGAAGCTGTGCAAGTTCTGCGGCGATATTTCGTACCCCATCTATATCCTGCATTACCCGTTCATATATGTGTACACCGCTTGGGTATATGTAGAAAAGCCGGCCAAAAGCGAAATCGTTCCGGTAGCGATTGGTTTGTTCATGGTATTTATGGTACTGGCTTATGCGGCCCTTAAGTTGTACGATGAACCGGTAAGAGCTTGGCTTAAAAAGAAATAACTGCAGGGGAATTGATAGAACAGAAAGTAGCCCGGCCATTTGGCCGGGCTACTTTCTGTAGCGGGTTTGGGTAATGGGAGCGTTTATGGTACTTTTGCAATCCCCTGCAGTGAAGCACTGGCGCATAGAATTACCTTGCGTACAAGTGAGTGACACAACAGGCGATGAACAGAAATTCTAAAGACGACTACAAAATGAGTTTACCAAAACGATATTTAATTACGAGTGCGCTTCCTTATGCCAATGGTTTGAAACATGTGGGTCACCTGGCAGGTGCGTACATTCCGGCAGATATTTATGCCCGTTACCTGCGTGCGCAAAAAAGAGATGTGGTGTTTGTGTGCGGCAGCGATGAGCATGGAACGGCTATTCCCATCCAGGCTACAAAAGAAGGTACAACGCCGAGAGCTATTATTGATAAGTACCACGAAGCGATGAAACAGGATTTTGAAGACCTGAGCATGAGTTTTGATATTTACCACCGTACCAGTGAGCCGATTCATCATGAAACGGCGCAGGAATTTTTTACATACCTGCACGAACGTGGTGAACTGGAAACAAAAGAAACTGAACAGTATTACGATGAAGAAGCAAAAACATTTTTGGCCGATCGTTATATAAAAGGTACTTGTCCGAATTGCGGCAGCGACCGTGCATTTGGTGATCAGTGTGAGAACTGCGGACGTACTTTGAGTCCGGATGAGTTGATTAACCCGGTAAGTACACTCAGCGGTAAAGCACCCATCAAAAAGAAAACATCGCATTGGTATTTGCCACTCGGTAAGCACGAAGAATTTTTGCGTGAATGGATCTTGAAAGAACACAAAGATGATTGGCGTCCAACAGTTGTTGGACAATGTAAAAGCTGGATCGAGGGTGGTTTGCAATCAAGAGCGGTAACACGTGATCTGGATTGGGGAATTAAAGTGCCGTTGCAGGATGCAGAAGGAAAAGTGTTGTATGTGTGGTTTGATGCACCGATCGGTTATGTAAGCGCTACCAAGCAATGGGCTATTGACAATAACAAAGAGTGGGAACCGTATTGGTACGATCAGGATACGAAGCTGGTGCATTTTATTGGTAAGGATAATATCGTCTTCCATTGCATCATCTTTCCGATCATGCTGAAACTGCATGGAAATATTTTGCCAACAAATGTTCCGGCCAACGAGTTTTTAAATCTGGAAGGCGATAAAATGAGTACCAGCCGCAACTGGAAACTCGACATGCGTGATTACATCAACGATTTTGTGGAGAAAGAAAACGGTGGCGGACAGGCTGTTGATATGCTTCGTTATTATTTAACACAAATTGCTCCTGAAACAAAAGACAGTGAATTTATGTGGAAAGGTTTCCAGGATGCTGTGAACAGCGAACTGGGAAATATCTTCGGCAATTTTGTAAACCGTACATGGGTGCTGATGCACAAACTCTGCGGCGGTAAAGTACCGAAGCTGCATGAAGATGTGTTGGTTGAAGATGATAAATGGATCATCAGTGAAATTGAAAACGCAAAATCGAAAGTTGAAAATCTGTTAGAAGAATACAAGTTCCGTGAAGCATTGTTTGAAGTAATTGATTTGAGCCGCAAGGGTAATCAATACATGCAAAAGAAGGAGCCTTGGATTGTTGCCAAACAGTTGGCCGAAAATCCGGAAGCACAAAAGAGTATTGATAACACCATGCATTTGTGTTTGCAGTTGAGTGCAAATCTTGCGATCCTCATCAACCCCTTCTTGCCAAACACAGCAAAGAAAATGTTGGGTATGATGAAAGTGGTGGAGAAAATGCTCGATTGGGAAAATGCAGGTAAGCTGAAATTGTTGAGCGTGGGTTATGCGTTGCGTGCACCTGAATTACTCTTCAGAAAAATTGAAGACGAAGAAATTAAATATCAAGTAGAAAAATTAAAGTCTGGATTAGTAAAACCTGAAACAACAACTGCAAAAGTGGAAGAATCAAAATCTGAAGTAGCCAATCTGAAACCGGAAATTATTTTTGATGATTTCGCTAAGATCGATCTCAAAGTAGGAACGATTGTAACTGCTGAAAAAGTAGAGAAAGCTGATAAGCTGTTGAAACTGTCGGTTGATCTTGGTTTTGAAACAAGAACCATTGTAAGTGGTATTGCACTTCACTTCAAACCCGAAGAAATTGTGGGCAAGCAGGTGGTAGTGGTAGCCAATCTGGCTCCACGAAAAATGCGTGGCATTGAAAGCAATGGTATGATCCTGATGGCAGAGGATAAAGAAGGCAAGCTGCATTTTGTTGCACCATCAACGGTCATCAACCCGGGAGCAGGAGTGAGTTAAGTTTGATTAATTGAAAAAAAAGTTCCATTATTGTTCCTGAATTTCAATTAATCATTCAACAATTCCTTTGTTGAAGTGTTCTTGAACTCAGCTTTACAACTTTTCGTTGAGTGATTATTTAAATTCGCTAAACAACATTCTTTGTTCACTGCCGCTACATATAATGAAACAGATCTGGTAGCCCGTTTAAACAACGGCGATCAGCAGGCAATGTCCGAACTCTATGATCGATTTTCAGGCGCCATTCTGGGTGTTATCATGAAAATCATCACAGATCAGGCTACTGCCGAAGATGTTTTACAGGAAAGTATGCTGAAGATCTGGAACAATATCGGCAGCTTTGATACGTCAAAAGGGCGGCTTTTTACCTGGATGATCAATATTGCCCGTAACCAGGCCATTGATAAAACACGCTCCAAAAACTTTAAAAACAGTTCGCAAAACTCTTCTCTGGAAGATTCCGTATATGTTAGCGAAACCGTTCCTTCAGCAGGAGCAAGTGTTGATACAATGGATGTTCAAAACTGGCTTTTACACCTGCCCGAAGAAAACCGACAGTTAATGCGTCTTGCATATTTCATGGGCTACACCCAAGAAGAAATAAGCAAGGAATTGAATATGCCGTTGGGAACAGTCAAAACCAAAATCAGGAATAGTTTAATTGTATTACGAAAAAAACTAAATGTAACCTGACGTGGATTTAAGTTGTATCATACAATCCGGTGACCTGGAGCTTTATGTTCTTGGTATGCTTCCTCCCGAAGAGGCTGGCAAGATTGAAGCTTTGTGTAAACTGTTTCCTGAAATTCAGCAAGAGGTGGATGCCATTGCTGCAACTTTCGAAGCCGGTGCCATGCAAATGGCTGTAACGCCCTCTGCATCTGTAAAAGAAAAATTAATGGCTTCGCTTCCTGCAAAAACAGGAACCACAGCTACACCAGAAGCAAATGGTTCACCTGCCAAAGTGGTGGAGATGAAACCTGTGGCCGAACAGAAATCTTCGTTCAGCAAATTGGCTATCGCTGCTTCATGGGGATTGTTTTTGCTGGCTACTGCTTTTTCATATTATTTGTACAATGGAAAAAAGGAGCTTGGATTTGAAGTAGCCAAATTAAAACAAGCTTCTATTACATCAGAACAGCAAGTTGCTGAACTCAATAAAAAAGTTTCTTCTTACGAATTATATCGCCAGTTAAAATCGAACCCTTCCTTAACATCAGTGATGTTGGCTTCTGTAAAACCTGAAGTAAAACAACAGGCCGAAGTGTTCTGGAATAAAGCAACCGGCGAGTTATTCATCGATCCTTCTTCGTTACCACCTGCACCCAAAGGCAAACAATACCAGCTGTGGTTCCTCATTGATGGGCAACCAACCGATGCCGGTATGATCAGTTTAACCGATGTAGCTGCTATTCAAAAAATGAAGCAGACCAAGCCGGGTGCTCAAATGTTTGCGATTACATTAGAAGATGAAGGTGGTAAACCTACTCCTGACTTATCTGCACTGGTAGTTGCCGGTAAAGTGAGCTGATCTCCTGTCAAAAATTTTGCTGTTAATTTCTTTTCAGATGCTTCCTGAAATGTGAAATCGTGTTATCTTCGATGTAAATAGTTGCATAACTAACTAATTTGTGTTTGCTCACAGATTACACTGATTTACACCGATGGATATTAACGACTTGACATATAAAATTCGTGGAGCCATATTCCAGGTTCATAATGCACTTGGTCCCGGGCTTTTTGAAAGTGTTTACGAAGCTGCCCTCGCTTACGAATTGGTACAACAAGGGTTACAAATAAGAACGCAAGTCGGAATTCCTGTAAGTTATAAAGATGTGCAATTGGAGATTGGCTTCAGATTGGACATCCTTGTTGAAGATAGTGTAATTGTTGAAATTAAATCTGTTGAGAAATTAGCAGACGTTCATAAAAAACAATTACCCACTTATCTGAAACTTACAAATACGAAAATTGGTTTGCTGGTAAATTTTAATACTGCAAGCTTGTTTGATAAAGAGAATTTGATTCGAATTATTAATTAATGATGCAGATATACACAGCATCTGTGTAAATCTGCGAAATCAGTGAGACATATGAAAAGAACAATTAAAAAAGTTGCCGTTTTAGGTAGCGGTGTAATGGGTAGCCGCATTGCCTGCCACTTTGCAGGAATTGGTTTGCAAACCTTGTTGCTCGATATGGTGCCGAAGGGTTTTGAAGAAAGCACCAAGCCAGCTGAACGAAATAAACTGGTGAATGATGCATTGGCTGCAGCCATTAAAAGCAATCCATCGCCGGTATATACAAAAGAGGTGGTAAAGAAAATTACCACGGGCAACTTCACCGATAATATGAAGGACATTGCTTCCTGCGATTGGGTGATTGAAGTAGTGGTTGAACGTCTCGATATCAAACAACTCATTTTCGAACAGGTAGAAAAATTCCGCAAGCCCGGTACGCTCATTACTTCCAATACGTCCGGTATTCCCATCAGCATGATGGCAGAAGGAAGAAGCGATGATTTCAAAAAGCATTTCAGCGGTACACACTTTTTTAATCCGCCACGCTATTTACGTTTGCTCGAAATTATTCCGACAAAATATACTGATCCTTCCGTTGTTGATTTCTTAATGAATTACGGTGATCTCTACCTTGGTAAAACAACAGTGTTGTGTAAAGACACACCTGCGTTTATTGCCAATCGTATTGGTGTGTTTGGGATGATGGCTATTATGAATTTAATGGACAAGATGAAGTTGACAGTTGATGAGATCGATGCATTATCCGGTCCGATCATTGGCCGACCAAAATCCGCTACGTTCCGCACTGGTGATGTGGTGGGTTTGGATACATTGGTGAAAGTTGCGAAAGGTGTTGCAGAGAATTGTCCCGACGATGAAGCGAAAGAAATTTTTGCAATACCATCCTGGTTAAATAAAATGATTGAGAATAACTGGCTGGGCGATAAAACCGGACAAGGATTTTTTAAGAAGAGTAAAGGTGCGGGCGGAGAAAAAGAAATTCTCACGCTCAACCTGCAAACAATGGAATATGCCCCACGTGTAAAACCAAAGTTTGGCAGTGTGGATGCTGCAAAGCCCATTGATGATCTCAAAACGAGATTGAAAATGTTGTGCAGCGGCAGCGATAAAGCAGGTGAGTTTTACAAACAGTTTCATTATAGTTTGTTCTCGTATATCTCGCATCGTATTCCGGAGATCAGTGATGAGTTGTATCGTGTAGATGATGCAATGATGGCGGGCTTTGGTTGGGAGATCGGTGCATTTGAAAGCTGGGATGTGTTAGGCGTTGCAAAGACAGTGGATGCCATGAAAGCTGCCGGTTACAAAGTAGCTGCATGGGTTGATGAGATGATCGCCAGTGGTGCAACAAGTTTTTACAAAGTAGAAAACAACAAACGTGTTTGTTACGATCCTGCAAGTAAATCGTACAAAGTCATTCCTGGTGGCGATGCATTTATTGTGATGAAGAATTTCGAGAACCAGACCGTTTGGAAAAATGCAAGCTGCAGAACTTATCATTTAGGTGATGATGTGTTGGGTTTGGAATGGAATACAAAGATGGGCAGCATTGGTGGAGAAGTGTTGGAAGGTATTCAAAAGTCGATTGCATTAGCAGAAGACAAATACAAAGGATTGGTTATAGCGAATGATGCAGCACAGTTCAGCGCCGGTGCAAATGTGGGTATGATTTTTATGTTGGCCATTGAACAGGAGTACGATGAACTGGATATGGCCATTCGTATGTTCCAGAATACCATGATGCGTGCACGTTATTCATCCATACCGGTTGTAGTTGCGCCACATGGTTTAACATTAGGTGGTGCATGTGAGTTGAGTTTGCACAGCGATAAAGTTTGTGCAGCTGCCGAAACGTATATTGGCTTGGTTGAATTAGGTGTTGGTTTGATACCCGGTGGTGGTGGCACCAAAGAATTTGTGTTGCGTGCGGCCGATGAAATGCACGAAGATGAACCGGAAACCATCACATTGAAGAATCGATTCTTATCCATTGCCACCGCAAAAGTGGCCACCTCAGCCAAAGAAGGTTTTGAAATGGGCGTGTTTAGAAAAGGATTAGATGAAGTAGTGATGAATCAGGGACGCAGAATTGCAGAAGCAAAAAAATCAGTGATTGAAATTTTCGATAGCGGTTATGTCGCCCCCACACAACGCAGCGATGTAAAAGTGTTAGGTCGTTCGGCATTGGGTGCATTGCTTGCAGGTATCAACGGCATGCGTACAGCAGGCTATGCTACAGAACATGATTCAGTTGTGGCAAAGAAACTCGCATACGTTATGTGCGGTGGCGATTTAAGCGAACCGACTTTGGTAACCGAACAATACTTACTTGATCTGGAACGTGAAGCCTTCTTATCACTTTGCGGCGAAAAGAAATCGCTGGAGCGCATCCAAAGCGTGTTGAAGGGAGGTAAGCCGGTTCGCAACTAGCGAAAAGGAACACGCCCCGTCTGACGCCCTCGTCTGACGGATTACAGCGAGCTGTATTTTAAATTTCAAAACAGAAAACTATTTTTAAGGTCTGACAATATTGTCAGACCTTTTTTTATTACTTATGAAATTTGAACCTGATCATATCTATCATGTATTCAACCAAGGAAATAATAAGCAGCAATTATTTCATACCCGTGATGATTATAAGAAGTTTATCAGTTTTATTCGAGACTATATTCTTCCGTATGCAGATATCGTAAGCTGGTGTTTGCTGCCCAATCATTTTCATATAATGTTGGTAGCTAAATTTGATTCGGGTGAATTTGTAAAATCAGGTAATCTTCGGTTCGATCCACTCACAAACGGGGTCAGAAAATTAATTAGCGGATACAGCCATTATTTTAATGATAAATATAATCGGAGCGGTGCTCTGTTTCGGCCTAAAACAAAAGCGAAAGATTTGAGTGATGAACGATTGCGTTTTAAAGAGGAAGATTATTTGCTGAATTGCTTTTATTACATTCTGCAAAACCCTTTGCGCCATGGTTTGGTGAAAGATTTAGCTGAATGGGAGTTTTCTGCATTTCGATTCTACGCAGGATTAAGGGAACATGATTTTTGTTCAAAAGAAATAGTACGGCTGGTTTGTGAATATGATGAAAAGCGTTTTCCGGAATTAGTTATGGGCAGAATGCCGGATTATTTATTAGATGATTATTAGTCCGTCAGACGAGGGCGTCAGACGGGGCGTGCTGCTTTCTTCATCAACTTTCCTAATTTTAGCAGATGCAATACAAAGTCGCCATTTTTCTGTTCAATGAAGTAGAGGTGTTGGATTTCGCTGGTCCGTTTGAAGTATTCAGTGTGGCTGGTTTACGCACACTGCCTGAAGCACCTTTTGATGTATTCACTGTTGCACAGTTTGAAGCTATCGAAGCAAGAAATCATTTGACTATTAAGCCAACATATACATTGGAAACAGCACCGAAAGCTGATATCATTCTCATTCCAGGTGGCGGAGGAATACGTGCAGATGGAACGCCCTTTGGCAGTCGAAGAGAAATGACCAATCCCATTGTACTCAACTGGGTAAAAGAACAGGCCGCACATGCGAAGCTGGTATTGAGTGTTTGCACCGGCTCACTCATCTTAGGCAAAGCCGGCTTGTTAGAGGGCCTGGAAGCAACCACACATTTCAAAGCAATGGATGGATTGAGAGAAATCTCCAATCAGATTCATGTAAAAGAAAATATACGTTTTGTTGATAACGGAACTGTTATTACTTCAGCCGGTATTTCTGCAGGTATTGATATGAGTTTGTATAGTGTTGGAAAATTGTTTGGTAAAGAAGTAGCAGATGAAACAGCGAAGTATATGCAGTATGATTACTGGAAATAATGAATACCTAACGAAACACCTATGGCACTCGCTCAACTCATAAAACCTTCTCGTCAACTTTTCATTTATTCGCACTTCTATTTCTATGGTGATGCAGCTGATGCAACAATCGCCAAAAATATTGCTGATGATATTACCTGCCACTGGAACGAGCCCAACGCTTCTATTCAATACAAACAGGATTGGTATAAATTGGTCTTCGATATTAAAGCAGTGTATAATCCGCAGTTAAAACCGGAGGAAGTGTGGTACAATACCGATCCTAAATTATTTTTCTTCCGCATCGAAGAATATTCACCGTTGGATGTTTCGTTTGTGGATGGCATTGGCAGTAATACCGGTTTGTTTAAAGTAGCCAACCTGTTGCAAACTTCTACGACAGCTGCACATGAGTACGGGCATATGCTCGGTTTGTATCATCCGAAAAATTTAGATATCCGGGGCAAAGGAATACCTGGCATGATGTATCCCAGGGGAACTATTTGCGATCCGCATTTTCAATACGATCCCAACGCAGCTGCAGGAGTAACAGGCGGCACACTCGACCCAAGACACAGGAAAGTATTGTTACATGATATTGAATTACTAAAACTGCACAAGCTGCGATTTAATGAAAAAGGCTTTGCCGTTCTTGGAGATTTTACCAGTATTTATCATCCGAACTATCAATCATTCAAATAATCTGCTACATTTAAACATCATTTATCATCACAAATTTATCTATGAGCATTTTACAGGTTCAGGATCTCAAAAAAACATACGGGAAAATTCAGGCGCTGAAAGGCGTATCGTTTGATGTGCCGGAAGGTTCGGTGTTTGGCATTCTTGGTCCAAACGGCAGCGGCAAAACAACTATGCTCAGCATTATCCTCGATGTGCTGAATGCCGACAGTGGTAATTATTCCTGGTTTGGCAAACCGGCTTCTCCCGATTTACGGAAGCACATTGGCTCCTTGCTGGAAACCCCGAATTTTTATCATTACTTATCGGCTGTAAACAATTTAAAGATCACCAACAGCATCAGTGGCCGTGGTGATGTTGCAGCGATTGATGCGGTGCTGCAAAAGGTAAAATTATACGAACGCCGCAAAAGCCGTTTCAGTACGTACAGTTTAGGTATGAAACAACGGTTAGCGATAGCCGCAGCGTTGTTGGGCGATCCGAAAATATTGGTACTCGATGAACCAACAAACGGTTTGGATCCTGTGGGTATTATGGAAATCCGTGAGCTAATTATTGAGCTGAGTAAAAAAGGCCACACCATCATCATGGCCAGCCATCTGCTCGATGAAGTAGAAAAAGTTTGCACGCATGTAGCTATTTTAAAAACAGGTACCCTGGTTACTTCCGGCTCGGTTGATGAAGTATTGATAGATGAAGATGTGGTGGAAGTAAGTGCTTCGGATATGCAGCAACTGCAATCATTGTTGCTTACAATACCCGGTCAAACAAAAGTACACATGGCCGAACAAACACTGCATGTACATTTTCCAAAAGGAACAGCAAAGCCCGAAGAAGTGAATCAATTCTGCTTCAATAATGGCATTACGCTGCAGCAGTTATCTATTAAGAAAAAGCGACTGGAAGAGCGCTTTTTTGAACTTACAAACAATTAACCTTATCAATTCTATTTCATATGCTTCAATTATTGCGAACAGAATGGCTGAAACTTAAAAATTATCCGGGCTTTTGGTGGCTGATGGGAATGACTGTTTTATCTTACCCCGGCATTAACGGGATGTTTTATTTTGTTTTCAAAACAGAAACAAGTAATGCAAAACAGGCCGCACAATTGTTGAAAATGCTGTTGGGCAATCCTTTTGAATTTCCGGAAGTGTTTAGAACAGCCGCTTTTTTGTCCTCATGTTTTGTAACGGTTCCTGCACTTTTAGTGATCATGTTAATTACAAACGAGTACACGTATAAAACAAACCGCCAGAATGTGATTGATGGCTGGAGCAGGAATCAATTTCTTATTGCCAAGTTTTTTAACGTAGTTATTATTTCTCTCATCGTAATAGCACTTTACGCAATTGTAACTTTTTCCATTGGCTTTATTAATACGGGTGCAGATGTAAAAAATAAATTCCAACTGGTACATTATATTGGTTTGTTTGGATTACAAACTTTTGCTCAATTATCATTTGCATTTTTGCTGGGTCTTCTTATTAAAAGAGCATTCATTGCGTTGGGTGTATTTATTTTTTACAAGATTCCGGTTGAAAACATCTCCGGAGAGTTATTAAAAAAATATGTGCATCCGGAAGCAGGTCGTTTTTTACCTACGGAGTCATCTGATTTGTTAACACCTGTGCCCGCATTTTTTGGCAGGCTCGATCAGAAAGTATATGATCATTCACTTAGTATTATTAATGAACAGATATTTATAACACTTGCCTATCTGTTAATTTTCTGGGGATTGGTTTTTTGGATTTATAAAAAGCGTGACCTTTAGTGTATGAAAAAAATTCGTTTATTAACTGTGCTATTGTTATTTGTTACGGTGTCAGCAACGGCACAAAACATGTCAACAGTTATAAAAACTGAAGCATTAAAAATGGCAAGGGCTCTTGCTGCATTGGATATTGAAACCTATGTAAGCTTTACTTATCCAACCCTCGTCAGCGATAATTCGAGCAAAGAAAAATTAAAGCAAGGCATTGATTCGGTTGAAAAATACAAAAAGCAGTTTGGTATAAAAGTGAAGTCGATAGTGGTGGGTAATCCTACAAAGGTGGTGACCCATAAAAAAATCATGCAGTGCACATTACCCCAAACCATGACGGTAGAAGTAATGATGGGTACTGTTGAAACAGAAACAACGTTGATTGGTTTATCGCAGGATGGGAGGAAATGGTATTTTGTTGATGCGTTATTGTATAAGCAAAAAGACAGCAAAGACAAATTGCCGGAACTTAGTCCGGATTTGGTTATTCCTCCAATGAAGCAACCGGTAATGAAACCGGCCGATTCAAAAAATTAAGGAATCAGTTCGTTTATCGCCGCATCAAGTGTTGGGTATAAAAAGTTGAAACCACTGTTCCGTATCTTATCGGCACTTACGGTTGTGCTTTTCAACACTTCAACACTCATTTCGCCCAGTATTAACTGCAGTGCAACAGATGGAACAGGAATTGTAATGAAGGCATTGCCCTTCATTTTTTTTGCAATGGCAACAGTCAATTCCTTGTTGGTAACAGGGTTGGGGGCAGCAGCATTGAATACACCTGATAGCTCTTTATTGTCAAGTGCGTATTCGTACATCCGTACAATATCAAGTACATGAATCCAGCTAACTATTTGTTTGCCGCTGCCGAGTATTGCAGCTAATCCAAAAGGAACAGGTTTTTTAAATTCAGCAAACGCACCTCCATCGTTACTAAGCACAATACCTGTACGCAGCTTTACCAGCCGTATGCCCAATTGTGTAACGGGCTCTATGCTGTTTTCCCATTCAAGACAGGTTGTACCTAAAAAGTCGTTGAAGTGTGGCTCGGTTTCTGTGAATGTTTTTCCGTTATCAGGTCCGTACCAACCAATGCCCGATGCACTCACAACAGCCTGTACCTTGTTAGGAATACGGGTTAACGCATCAACCAGCAATGCACTGCTCTGTACCCGGCTTTGTTTAATCTCTTCTTTTCGTTTTTTGCTCCAGCGTTTATCGGCTACGCCGGCACCCGCCAGGTGAATAATATAATCGGCAGCAGCAATCGCACTTTCATCAATCGTACCTTTTTCAGGATTCCATTGACGGTACGTTACTAATTTGTGTAAACCGGGTTTTTCTGTACGGGAAAGGACAATAATGGCATGACCTTTGGCGATTAAGTAGTGAGTTAGCGCCTTACCGATTAAACCTGTTCCGCCCGTTATACAAATGGTTGCCATAATTGTTTTATGAAAATTGAATGTGTAATTTCATTTTTAAACGCATCTTAACGGCGAATTGTTCGCTTTCAACGTAATTTTAAATATGAAATGCCCATAAATAATTGCTGCACATCAGCAAAAGTAATGATGGGCGTAACATATGGCCCCCGATCGCTATCGGGATTAACACTATTAAAGAAATACATGAACACCGAAAAGATATGAAGATGATAAAAACTTTTGTTTTGCCTGTCCTCTTTTTGTTGGCTGTTGTAACTGTAAATGCACAACGCATCTACTATTCCGAACCCGACAGGGATGATTTACGTTCGCTGAAGTTTGAAGTGCTTGGAAAGTACGGGGGTAATTACCTTGTTTACAAAAACATCCGCAGCCGCCATTTTATTTCTGTGTACGATGCAGAAATGAAGCAGAAAGATAAAGTTGAACTTGATTTTATTCCCGATCGTGCAATTAATGTAGATGTGTTTTCCAATCCCGAACATTCCATGGTTATTTATCAATACCAAAAAAAGAATGTGGTATACTGCATGGGTGTTAAGATTGATGGTAATGGAAAGAAAATAGGAGAACCATTAGAACTCGATACAACGGAAGTAAGCATTTTCAGCGATAATAAAATTTACAGCACTATCATCAGCGATGATAAGCAGAAACTGATGGTGTTTAAAATGAAAAATAAACAGCGTGATGATTTCCATATTCAAACCTTGCTGTTAAGCCATAACCTGATGCCGATACGCAGAGGTGCTTTTAACTACAGTCTTGAAAACTCGAGAGAATCAATTGCCGATTTTTATCTCGATAATGAAGGTAACTTCCTGTTCAGTCATGTTTCACGTCCGGGACAAAGGGAATATATCAATGAAGCCAAGTTGGTAATGCTTCCCGTGTACGACGATACAATCCGTTCGTTTAAACTTACGCTGGATAAAGTTTTTCTTGATGAGCTGCGTATTAAAGTAGATAATTCCAATGGCCGCTATATACTTACATCGTTGTATTCAAAATCACGCCGAGGTAATGTGGATGGGTTGTTTACAGCCTTTGTGAACAAAAGTTTTACCGGCCAGGATATTGAAAAGGCCATCGAATTTGATGATGATTTCCGTGCATTGGCGAAAGGCGAAAACTCCAGCAGGTATGCGTTTAACGATTATTTCCTGAAGCATATCATTGTAAAAAAGGATGGTGGTGTTTTGATTACGGGTGAGAATACCTACGGCAGTTCGAGAGGTAGTAATTATAACCGTTGGGATAATCCGTGGATGTGGGGCAACTCTTTTTATCCTGGTCGTTACTATGGATGGAACCCTTATAACAACTGGGGCTGGGGTGGCTATGGAGGCTGGAACTCACCTTATGGTTGGAATTCGCCACAGCAAACAAGGTATTATACCGATAATGTAATGGTGATTTCGTTGGATAAAGAAGGCAGCCTCCAATGGGATAATGTGCTGGCAAAATCGCAGTTCGATGATAATTCGGATAACCTGCTCAGCTACCAGATCATGAACAGCGGTGCAGAACTGTTATTCCTGTATAACGAGTGGAGCCGCAGATCGCCGTTGCTTAACGCACAATCGCTCGACCCTAACGGAAGAATCAACAAAGAACCTCCGCTGAAAAGTTTAGACAAAGGCTTTGAGTTTATGATCCGTTTTGGAAAACAGGTAAGTGCAAGGGAAATGATTGTACCCTGCATTATCCGCAACTCATTCAGCTTTGCACGTATTGAGTTTTAAGAACGCAAACAAAATAGTTATACCGGGGTCAGCTGATCCCGGTATTTTTTTTGGTTAAATCGATTTCTTTCGGAATGTTTGTGCTGCAAATAAACGCTTAACGTGATTCGTTTTTTTTCCGGCAATAATCCATTAAATGTTTTTACACTTTTCTTTTTAGGGCTGCTTATTAAGCTGCCTTATTTTACTGCGCCGGTTATTCCGCAAATGCAGGAATCAGATGGTTTTTTGTACATCGAACTGCTGAAAGTGTTGAAGCAACCGGGAGCTGCTTTCCCAACACTGTATCCCATTTTTGCATTCGTTTTATTGTTTACACAAGCCATTACTTTCAACGGGTTGGTAAACGATCAGAAACTGTTTCCTACACCCAACTACCTGTTGGCACTTTCTTATTTGATTATTACAAGCGTAGTACCTGAGTGGAATGTGTTATCACCTGCACTGATCATTAACACTATTCTTGTAATTACATGGCCACGTATGGTGGAGTTATACCATCACCCCAAACCGAAAACAGTATTGTTCAATATCGGTTTTGGTTTTGGTATCTGCTCGTTCTTTTATTTTCCATCGGCCTACTTGCTGTTATTGTTGATTGTTGCGCTGTTGCTGTTCCGGCCGTTTTATTTAACAGAGTGGTTGATAGCGATTCTCGGTATTCTTACTCCGTTTTACTTTTTGCTGGTGTACTTTTTTGTGTGGGATAAATGGTACATGATTGAAGCGGTAGTACCTAACCAGTACCTGCGGTTACCAAACATTCGTTTTAGCTGGGAATTTTGGGTCAAATTTGGCCTGGTGGTATTTCCGCTGTTGATTGGATTGGCTACAGGTCGCCGGTATTCGGTGCGGATGCTGGTGCAAACCCGCAAAAGCTGGAATTTCATGATCTTTTACCTCATTATCGCCTTGTTTATACCGTTCATAAACAGCGTGCCCGGTCTTGACTATTGGGTGCTGGCAGCCGTGCCCATCAGCCTGTTTCATGCTGCATTTTATTATTATCCCAAAAAGAAATCACTGCCCGAACTTATTTTCTGGTTTAGTTTACTGTGGATCGTAGCAAATTATGTTGTTCTGAACAGCTAATCCACCTCAATCCTTACCTTTGCGCTTTCTTATTATTTATGAAATTTGGTATCGTTGTTTTCCCCGGCAGCAATTGCGACAGAGACATGCAGGACTCACTGCAAAATGATTTGAACCAGGAAGTAGTTATGCTCTGGCATAAAGACAAAGACCTGAGTATGTTTTCAACCGAAGATTGTATAGTACTGCCCGGAGGTTTCTCTTACGGCGACTACCTGCGTTGCGGTGCCATTGCCCGTTTTAGCCCCATGATGGAAAGCGTAATTGCTTTTGCCAACAAAGGAGGTAAAGTGCTGGGTGTTTGTAACGGTTTCCAGATTTTGTGCGAAAGTCATTTGCTGCCCGGCGCATTGCTACGTAATGCCAACCAAAAATTCATTTGCAAAAACGTGTATCTCACAGGTGTGGGCGGCTCGGGTTTAAAAATTCCGATTGCACATGGCGAAGGCCGTTATTTTGCCGATGAAAAAACATTGGATGCATTGGAAGCAAATGGCCAGGTGATTTACCGTTACTGCGATGAAAACGGAAATATTACTGCTGAAGCTAATCCTAACGGTGCTATCCGCAATATTGCAGGTATCAGCAACAAAGAAGGAAATGTATTTGGTATGATGCCGCATCCTGAGCGTGCAACATCTGCCATTCTGGGTAATACCGATGGCCGGGCTATCCTCAATAGTTTGTTAATCAACGCAGCCGTTACAATCTAATCAGCTGCTTCTGCCGTAATTAGGATGAATGGATAAAGTTTTGTGACTTTTATGACATTTCCATTAATGATTTGGAGGCATCTTTGCACCGGAATTGTAAAAGAAACAGCATGAAAAAAATTATAGCAGCATTCGCATTTACATTTATTGCAGTTGCCGTTTTTGCACAAAGCGGAAGTAAAGTAAAATGGGATTTTGTTGTGAAGAAACTTGGCGATAAGAAATACGAGATTCGTATGGTTGCCAATATTCAGCCGGGCTGGCATTTATACAGCCAAACACAAAGTACCGACGCCATTGCATTGCCTACCACAATTAACTTTGCAAAAAATCCACTGATTGTTGTGAGTGGTAAGCCAAAAGAAGTTGGTAAGCTTACCGATGCTTTTGATAAAGCAACGAACTCACGTTCCCGTTTTTATTCGAACAAAGTAGAGTTTGTACAGGTAGTAACTGTAAAGTCGAATGTAAAAACAGCTGTTACCGGCGATGTGGAGTTTATGGTTTGTGATGATAAGCAGTGTTTGCCTCCCGATAAAGCAAAATTCAGCGTAAAGCTTGAAGGTTAAACGAATACACGATCCCGTCTCTTACAAGACGGGATTTTTAAATCAATCATATTATGGGTTTACGTTTACGCAGGATTGCAATTCTTGTAACAACTTTTTTTCTGTCGCTCAATGTTTTCGCACAGGATTCATCGTTTGTTCAATGGACGGTCAGCAGTAAGAAAATTACAAAAGATCAATATCAATTACAGTTTAAAGGCAAGGTGCAAAACGGGAAACTGCTCTACTTGTTTACGAAAGATGCAGAAGGACTTGATTCTATTGCGGTGCAGTTCACCGACAGCAGCATCGTAAAAAATGGCCCGTTACAAATTAAGAGCGGCAGTAGTAGTTATGCTGATCCGGTGTTTGATAGCAAACAAGTACTTATTGCAAATAATGAAATATCACTTGTACAGGATATTACGATTAACGGTGTAGTTCCTGCGCAATTGAAAGGAACACTTGTGTATACAACAGGTGGTAAAGAAGAATTTTTGCCAGCACAGGAATATTTGTTTGATGTGAAGATGGAAGGAGGCGTGGCACAAACAGCCCGCATTAAAATCAACTCTATTGATCTGAACAATACTGTAAGTAATTGTGGCGATGAAGGAACAGAAGGAAAAAGTTTATGGGGTATTTTTCTGTTGGGCCTGGTAGGTGGCTTTATTGCATTGCTCACACCTTGTGTATTCCCCTTAATTCCATTAACCGTTTCGTTCTTTACAAAACGTAGCGGCAGCAGAGCAAAAGGTATCCGTAATGCGTTGCTTTATGGATTCTTTATTTTCCTCATTTATATTCTGCTGAGTATTCCTTTTCATTTACTCGATCAAACTGATCCTGAAATACTCAATAATATTTCAACCAACGTTTGGCTGAACATCATCTTCTTCGCTGTATTCGTTGTGTTCGCTATTTCGTTCTTTGGTTATTTTGAAATAACACTGCCGGGCAATTTTGCCAACAAAGCCGATTCGAAAGCAAGTGTGGGCAGTACATTCGGCATTTTCTTCATGGCCTTAACATTGGCTATTGTTTCATTCTCCTGTACAGGTCCCATTCTAGGTTCGTTGTTGGCTGGTGCGTTAACGAAAGACGGAGGTGCTATGCAGCTGAGTTTTGGTATGGGCGGTTTTGGTTTAGGTCTTGCATTGCCGTTTGCATTGTTTGCCATGTTCCCGAACTGGTTACAATCTTTGCCAAAGAGTGGTGGCTGGTTAAATACCGTAAAAGTGGTGCTGGGCTTTTTGGAACTGGCGATGGCGGTGAAGTTTTTAAGCAATGCAGATTTGGTAAAACAATGGCATATTCTGCCTCGTGAAGCATTCATTGGTATTTGGGTGGTAATCGGCTTTTTGTTGGTGTTATACCTATTGGGAGTTATTAAGTTTCCGCACGATGATAAGAAGATAAAAATCGGTACAACCCGTTGGATATTTATTGCGTTGTTTGCTGCTGCAACTATTTATTTAATACCTGGTATTACAAATACCAAAGCTGCCAATCTTACACTCATCAGCGGTTTTCCTCCTCCGTTATGTTACAGTGTGTACAAGCATCCTGTCAACTGCGAAACATCCTTAGAGCCCTTGCGTGATTATGAACAGGCATTGGAGCTGGCACGAAAAGAAAACAAACCATTGCTGATTGATTTTACGGGTTGGGCTTGTGTAAACTGCAGACGTATGGAGGAAAATGTATGGACCAATCCCGATGTATTGGATTTAATGAAGAATAAGTTTGTAGTGGTGTCATTATATGTGGATGAGCGCAAAGTGTTACCTGCAGCTCAGCAACAAACCTTCACCACAAAAACAGGCGGTAAAAAAGAAATCATTACTGTAGGGGATAAATGGGCCACTTTCCAAAGCGAAAACTTTAACGCAGTAGCGCAGCCGCAATATGCAATACTTGGCTTAGATGAAACAGCCCTTACAAAAACAAAAGGGTACACGCCAAGTGCTGCTGAGTTTAAACAATGGCTGGAATGTGGTTTGGAAGCGTTTGAGAAGAAAAAATAAAAACAACACATTGAAATAAAAATAAAGCAGGCGGAATGCCTGCTTTATTTTTATAAAAAAATCCCCCGCATATGCGAGGGATCTGGTTTTGTCAGGTTCTCTTTTAGGAAATGATTTTTACAGAGCGATTTGTTTTTCAACCATCATCTTACGCATGTTAATGAGCCCGTAACGCATACGACCCAAAGCAGTGTTGATGCTGCAGTTAGTGAGCGTTGCAATTTCTTTAAAGCTCAAATCGGCGTAATGACGTAAAATGATCACTTCACGTTGTTCTTCAGGTAACAGATCCAGCATCCGGCGGATGCGGTCATAACTCTGGTTTTTCATGATGCGTTCTTCAGCATTATCGTTGCTGAAATTCAACACTTCAAAAATATCGTGGTTGTCACTTGTTTTAATTGTGGGAGCCCGCTTTACCCGGCGGAAATGGTCTACACAAAGATTATGTGCAATACGCATCGCCCAGGGTAAAAACTTTCCTTCTTCGGTATAGCGGTTACTGCGAATGGTGTCAATTACCTTGATAAACATATCCTGGAAGAGATCTTCGGCAAGGTATTTGTCTTTTACCAACAGGAAAATAGAGGTATAGAGCTTGTCTTTATGACGCAGCACTAAACATTCCATAGCTTCGGCATTGCCATCTTTAAACAGATGAACAAGCTGTTGATCGGTAAATTGTTGATACAGATGCATACTTCTACAGTTGATGGTTTTCAATAAAGGGTTTCAGAGCCGGTTAAGCAATCTGAAAATTGTTAAGTAGAAGTTGATGCTATAGGCGAAGAAGTTTGGGTTTTGATTCTGATACTGAATTTCTGAATAAAAATAATAGAAATAGTTGTAACCTCCAACATTCTGAATTATTTAACGTATTACCACGCAGCGCACTAATGGTATTTTCCTCAGCCTGTCGTAAAACTCGGACAAGGCATTGTCTGGCTTTTTGTTGAACGAAAGTTGATTTCTTTCCTATAAGTTTTAGCATCTTCTTTCATTGCCATCTGTTATTCTGCTAAATTTGTTTTCTATGGCAACAGCGGTTAAAAAGAAGGGAGTCAACTTATCTGCTCCATTACCCAAAGACGATATTTTTATTAAAGGTGCACGGGTTCATAATCTTAAAAATGTTTCTGTAAAAATTCCCCGCAACAAGTTTGTAGTTGTAACAGGTGTGTCAGGTAGTGGCAAGTCGTCGCTTACTATTGATACGCTGTATGCCGAAGGCCAGCGCCGCTATGCCGAAAGTTTGAGTGCTTATGCCCGCCAGTTTTTAAACCGTATGAACAAGCCCGATGTGGATTACATTAAAGGCTTGTGTCCTGCCATTGCCATCGAACAAAAAGTCATTACCCGTACGCCCAGAAGCACTGTGGGCAGCATGACAGAGATTTACGATTATCTGCGGTTGCTCTTCGCACGGACAGGCAAAACCATTTCGCCTGTAAGTGGAAGAGAAGTAAAAAAAGATGACGTTAGTGATGTGGTTGATGCCATCAAGAACTGTAAGGAAGGTTCTAAAATATTGTTGCTTGTAAATTTTCCGATGCATGCTAAACGAAGCATTAAGGAAGAACTGAATATTCTTATTCAGAAAGGATTTACAAGGGTGTATAAAAAAAATGATGCTGCAAAAGCAAAAGCAGAAAGTGGCGAAATACTACATATTGAAGATTTACTGGAGCAGTCAGAAAAAGATTTGAAGCAGTTGTTTGGTGCTGAAACTGCGAAAGTAAAGATTTATGTATTAGTCGATCGTCTGGTTGTAAAGGCGTTTGATGAAGATGACCTGCATCGTATTGGCGATAGTGCAGGCACCGCTTTTTTCGAAGGCGAAGGCGAAGTGTATCTTGAAATTGATGGAAAACAATTGCAGCATTTCTCCAACAGGTTTGAGTTAGATGGAATAAAGTTTGAAGAACCTGTGCCTAATTTGTTTTCGTTCAACAATCCTTATGGTGCTTGTCCTGTCTGCGAAGGTTTTAGCCAGGTATTGGGTATTGATGAAGACTTGGTGATACCCGATAAAAGTTTAAGTGTATACGAAGGAGCTGTTGCGCCCTGGAAAGGAGAAAAGCTGGGCTGGTGGAGAGAGCAGTTTGTAAAAGCTGCGGGAAAAGCAGGCTTTCCTGTACACAAAGCAGTGATTGATTTAAGCAAACAGCAATACGAACAATTATGGAAAGGTGTTGGTACCGCATTAGGTATTGATGACTTCTTTACAGAGGTAGAACAGAATTTATATAAAGTGCAGTATCGTGTTTTGTTAAGCCGCTATCGTGGCCGTACAACCTGTACCGAATGTGGTGGTTATCGTTTACGTAAAGAAGCCTTATATATCAAAGTAGGCAGTAAGCATATCGGCGAATTATGCGAAATGCCGGTAAAAGAATTGAAAGTCTGGTTTGATGAATTAAAGCTGAATGAATATGATAAAGATGTAGCTAAACGAATTTTGCTCGAGATCAATAACCGTGTACAAACTTTGCTGCATGTAGGTTTGGGTTATCTTACCCTCAACCGGTTAGCCAATACCTTAAGTGGAGGTGAAAGCCAACGTATTCAACTCACACGATCATTAGGAAGCAACCTCACCGATTCATTATATATTCTTGATGAACCATCTATTGGCTTGCATCCGAGAGATACGGCTAATCTCATTAATGTATTGAAAGAGCTGCGCAATTTGGGTAATACGGTTGTTGTGGTTGAACATGATGAGATGATGATGCGTGAAGCAGACTACATCATCGATATGGGGCCGTTAGCAAGTCATTTAGGAGGCGAAGTCATTGCAGAGGGCAACTATGATGCCATCATCAGCAATAAAAAAAGTTTAACCGGTCGTTACCTGAGTGGAGAACTGCAGATACAGGATTTCGGTAAGCCACGTAAATGGAACCGGAGCATTAAAGTAGAAGGAGCAAGGCAACATAATTTAAAAAATATCACCGTTGAGTTTCCGTTGAATGTGTTGTGTGTTGTAAGTGGGGTGAGTGGTAGTGGTAAAACAACACTTGTAAAAAATATTCTTTATCCTGCACTCAGCAAACTGAAGGGAGAGTTTGGCGATAAAGCAGGTATGCACAAACAGATCAGTGGCGATATTGATTCCATTGCACAAATAGAAATGGTCGATCAGAACCCGATTGGTAAAAGCAGCCGCAGTAATCCTGTTACCTATATTAAAGCATACGACGAAATAAGAGATGTGTTTTCCAGTCAGCCGCTGAGTAAAATACGTGGCTTTCAGCCAAAGCATTTTTCCTTTAACGTGGATGGGGGAAGATGTGATGCCTGTAAAGGTGAGGGCGAGCAGATTGTTGAAATGCAGTTTTTGGCCGATGTGCATTTAACCTGCGAGGTGTGTGGCGGTAAGCGTTTTAAAGAAGAAGTGCTGGACGTTAAGTACAACGATAAAAGTATTCATGATGTACTGGAGATGAGTGTGGACGAAGCGATTGATTTCTTCCGTGCAGAAAAAGATTTAGTGCGTAAGCTGATGCCATTGAGTGATGTGGGGCTGGGCTATGTAAAGCTTGGACAAAGCAGCGATACATTGAGTGGTGGTGAAGCGCAACGTGTGAAGTTGGCATCGTTTCTTGGCCGTGGTAACGGACAAGGCAACATTCTGTTCATTTTTGATGAACCAACAACCGGGTTACACTTTAACGATATTAATAAACTGCTCAAGAGCTTTCATGCCTTAATTGAAAAAGGCCATTCGGTTCTGGTAATCGAACATAATACCGATGTTATTAAGCGTGCAGACTGGATCATAGATCTTGGCCCTGAGGCTGGCGATGGCGGAGGAACGCTGGTCTTTGCCGGTTTACCTGAAGATCTTGCTAAAAGCAAAGCGAGCCGAACCGCTGCTTTCATTTAGCACTGCACCGTAATTTCTACATTTTTCTTTTCGGTAAATACCCATTTTTTACCGATTTCAGCCCTTTTTTATACAAGTAAGCACTTAGTGTATCTTAAAAAGATAGCTAAGTGTATATTTGTATTGTTGTATGTATTTACGCTTATTAAGATTAAAATAAGTGGTTGCTGCAACAAGTCTTAAAATCCATTTTTAAAATCAATCCTGTATCGTATGAAGAGCCGTGTTCTCTTTTTCTTTCTCTTTTGTACTATCCGGGCAACGTTGTTGGCCCAAACAACGTACTATTCCAATAACACAAGTACCAATTTCAATACCCTTTCGGGTTGGAGTTTAAATACCAATGGCACAGGTGCTAATCCCTCGGTATTAAATAACAGTGTTCGTCTTGTTGTACAAAGCGGTCATACAAAAAGTACAAGTGCAACAGCAACTGTCAACAGGTTAACAATCCGTAGTGGCGGTACGGTAACAGCAAACCACGCTATTACAATCAGTGGTTCAAGCGATCGTTTTGAAATTGAGAATGGCGGCACGTACATTCATAACAATACAGGTACAATAAGCAGTACAATTTTTGGTGGAACCGAAGCTTTTGGTGAATCCAGCACTTTTCAGATTAATAACTGGCAATCTTCTTCTACATCAATAACGTCATCTTTAAGTCTTTCTGCTACTTCTTCAGTTGACGGGAATGATTATTACTACGGTAATCTGATTATCAATTGGGCAGGCAGCGGTAACTGGAATCAAAACTGGCCTTCCTATCCTTCAGCCACATTGCTTACTGCCGGAGATTTTACTGTGCAAAGTGTCGGTGAGTTTCGTTTTGCTGAAGCGAATGGACGAGTGCCTGATATATATGTTGCCGGTAATTTTATTATGAATAGCACAGGTTCGGGTAATGACATAGTTGATTTAGCAGAAGGAAATAATGCTACGGGTTATATAAATGTTTATGGAAATATTACACACTCGAATGGCACTATAACAGCGTCCGGTAGTAACTCAACAGGATCAATCTGGACATACCGCCCTGGAACTTCTTACTGGACTTTTTCGGGTGGATCGAGAAATAGGCTCACCTATGTTTTGCAAAATTCCAAGCAGGTGCTGTTGAACAGCAATTTTGATTTAGGAACAAATCTCAACGGAGAAAAAATGTACATAGAAGCTGGTTCGGTATTGGATGCGCAACAATATGTAATGAGCAACGCTTCTTCCAATGCTTATATTACTAATTATGGTGCCGTTCGTACAGCCCATCCTTCCGGTTTATGGACTTCCGGCCAATCGGTCCGTACAGTGAGTAACAGCAATAATTTTCAAATTCATTTAGAGACAGGTTCAACTGTTGAATATTATGGTACAAATGGTCAGATTGTTTCTTCTCTTAACGGCCTTGCGGGCTCGTACGATCAGTATCAAAATTTAACCATATCGTCAGCCAATACCAAAGTTGCTGAAGGTAACATAACTGTTGAAAGCGTATTTAATTTTACCGGCACAGGTAATTATTTGCAGGTGGGCAGTAACATCGTAACAATCGATGATGCAGGTTCTATCAGCAATGCGGGACCGAATGCATATTTTATATTACAACCTACAAGTAATACCAATGGCCGGTTAAGACAAAACAATTTATCTGCAACAGCAAGAGTGTTCCCGATTGGGAACAGCAGTAATTATTTGCCGGCAACAATTACTCCTACATCAGCAGGCACCGATTTTTCTGTTGCTGTGTTTCGGGGTACCACTACCAATGGTAGTCCAACTGGTTCTGCATTTGGAAGCCGTACCTACCAGGTAGATGCCGTTTGGATAGTTGATCGTACAGCAGGGCCGGCAAATGCTACAATACGTTTCGATTGGATTACCGGGAGTATAGAAGGTGCGGCATTTGCTGCAACCCCCAACAACCAAATAGGTATTTGGCGCTACGAAACAGGAAACTGGTTGCTTACTCCCAATACACCTGGTCCGAACTATGTGGCAAACAATACAACCAACTTAGCTTATACAAGTGGTGTGGTAACCAACTTTGGTACTGCAGGTTCCGGCTTTTCGTATATCGTTGCTAATATTAATGTATTACCTGGCAAGTTGCTGTCGTTTACTACGGATGCAAAGCCTGGTGAAAATATGTTGAAATGGAAAGTAGCAGACCCAACACAGTTTCAACGCTATGAAGTGGAAGTAAGTACAAACGGTTTTGCTTTTTCTCATCTTACAGAATTACGATCATCTACACAAAGTGAGGAGTATTTCTTAAGTGATAAAGCCAATACGCAGCAAACTGTGTACTATCGTTTAAAGTTGTGGGATCATTTTGGCCAGGCAACATACAGCAATATCGTAGTAGTAAAACGTGAGTTGGCTGCAGGGCTTATAATTGTACAAAATCCTGTGAGCGATCACTTAATCTTTCGCCACCCATCGGCTAAAAACGCATATTACCAAGTGGTTGACTTTACAGGCAGGGTATTTATGAAAGGTGCAATACCTGCAGGAAATATGCAAACTTCTGTAGCCGTTTCAACATTACCGGCCGGTAGTTATGTGTTGCAGTACAGCGACGGTACCTCGCAGTTTGCACAGAAATTTTTGAAATAATAGTTGGACATAGAAACAAAAAAGCCGTTGCTTCTGCAACGGCTTTGTGATATTACGAAAGCAGTTTTAGCGTAAGCGATCCATGCTCTTGATCAGTTTTTCATCTTTACGAATACCCAATACTGCAAGAATAAAGAATACCGGTACAACAAAACTGAAAACAGAAGTAAGTGTGTAATTGCCTTCTATAAATTCAGCTGTTTGTTGAATGTAAAGAAACAATACAACCAGTTGCAACACGAGTGCAGCCAACGCTAAACGCATCTGCAGTTTGCGGTTCTTGAACAAAAAAATACTTACAACAGCCAGTAATGCTACTGCAACAGAAAGCACCAGTAAAAGAAATCCTCCTGTGCTGCCGCTTAACTGTTCAAACAATACTGCATCTTTTTTGCCACTGTAAAACGAAAGCTTTAAGCTGGCAAAAGACGCTGCTGCAGCCAGTAATAACCAAATGGTTTGTATGCGTTGAATCATTGTTTAAAAACTTTAAGCTTATCCTAATTCAGGGTATAAAGGAAACTGTTCCATAAATGCATTTACTTCTTTGCGGATGCCGGCAAGGATCGCTTCGTCGTCTGCATTCATTAAACTGCGGTCAATAACATCTACCACAAAATCCATGTGTTCTTCTTTCATGCCACGTGATGTAATGGCTGCAACACCGGTACGGATACCGCTTGTTACAAACGCACTCTTATCATCGAAAGGAACCATGTTTTTATTCGTAGTTATATCAGCTTTACCTAAAACGCCTTCAGCTTTTTTACCGCTGATGTTTTTGTTACGAAGATCGATCAGCATCAAATGATTGTCAGTACCGTTGGAGATCAGTTGATATTCTCTCTTTACAAATGAAGCCGCCATTGCCTGCGCATTCAGCTGCACTTGTTTGGCATAAACGGTAAACTCATCGCTGAGGATTTCACCAAAGGCAACTGCTTTTGCTGCAATCACATGCTCTAATGGTCCGCCTTGCTGACCAGGGAACACAGCGAGATCTAAAAGATTACTCATCATACGGGTGTTGCCTTTTACATCTTTCAGGCCAAATGGATTTTCAAAATCTTTGTGCATGAGGATGATGCCGCCACGGGGTCCACGCAATGTTTTGTGCGTAGTTGATGTTACAAAATGGCAATGCTCAAACGGAGAGCTCAATAAACCTTTTGCAATTAAACCGGCAGGGTGTGCCATATCGCACCACACAAAAGCACCTACTTCATCGGCAACTTTGCGAATGCGCACATAATCCCAATCACGGCTGTAAGCACTTGCGCCGCAAATGATCACTTTGGGTTTTACCTCACGTGCTTTTGTTTCAAGCATTTCGTAATCGATCAAACCGGTTTCTTTAACCACACCATAAAAATGAGGTTTGTATAATTTGCCGCTGAAGTTTACAGCAGCACCATGTGTTAAGTGTCCACCCATGCTTAAATCCAAACCAAGAATTGCATCGCCGGGCTGAATGATAGCGCTTAACAAAGCTGCATTTGCCTGCGCACCACTGTGTGGCTGTACGTTAGCGTATTCGCAGTTGAAAATTTCTTTTAACCGATCGATGGCTAATTGTTCGGTTTGATCCACAATTTCGCAACCACCATAATAACGGCGTCCGGGATAACCTTCTGCATATTTGTTGGTTAATACGCTGCCCATGGCCTGCATTACCTGCAGAGAGGTAAAGTTTTCTGAAGCGATAAGTTCAATGCCATGACGCTGACGCTGAAGTTCCTGGTTGATGAGGTTGAAGATGACTGTGTCCCTTTGCATGTGTAGTTGTTCGTTTATTTGATGGATTGCTGCCCGAAGAACAAAACGCCGAAGTGAGTGACACAACAGGAGATGAAAAAAGCATTACTGCCCGTACCACCAGCAAAAAACGTTCTGTTTGGCGGGGCAAAAATAAACCACAACAGCCGCCATACCTAATTCGTTTCTAAATTTTATAAACAGTATTTGCAGATGAACTTACATTCGTTCAGTTAAAATGTGCTACTTTAGCCGCTTCGGTAGCAGATTACGATTAGATTATGAAGGCAATTATCCCTGTGGCAGGTGCAGGTACCAAACTGCGGCCACATACATATACTCAACCCAAAGCCCTTATTCCTATTGCTGGAAAAACGGTGCTAAGCATTATTGTAGAACAGTTACAGGAAGCCGGTGTGCAGGAGTTTATTTTTATTACCGGTTACCTGGGCGAAAAAATCCAAGACTACATTAAAGAAACCTTCCCTTCCATTAATAGTACGTTTGTGAACCAAGGCGAGCGCCAAGGCTTAGGGCATGCTATTTTACTTACCAAACAAGCAGTACAAAACGATGAAGTGATGATTGTGCTGGGCGATACCATTTGCGAGTACAATGTGAAAGAAGTATTGCAAAGTAAAGTGTCGATGCTAGCGGTGAAGAAAGTAGATGATCCCCGCAATTTTGGTGTGGCAGAAGTGGAAGAAGAAGGGCGTATCCATAAAGTAGTGGAGAAGCCGCATATACCAAAAAGCAACATGGCATTGGTTGGTATTTACAAGATTATTGAAACCTCGATGTTGTTCGATTGCCTGGAAGCGAATTTTCGTGAGGGAGTAAAAAACCGGGATGAATACAGTTTAACCGATGCATTGCAATGCATGATTGAAAAGGGCACATCCTTTCAATCGTTTAAAGTGTTGAACTGGTTCGATTGTGGTAATAAAGATTCGTTGCTGGAATCGAACGCAACATTGCTGAAAAAATTCGGCACTTCCATTTCTCCCGATCACCGTTTTGAAAATGTAATTATTGTTGAACCGGTGAGCATCGGCAAAAACTGCGAAATACGTAATTCCATTATTGGTCCAAACGTTGCTGTGGGCGATAACACCACCATCAACTATTCAATTATTAAAGAGTCGATCATTGGTTCCTATGCCGATCTGTTTGATATTGTACTGGAAGAAAGTTTAATTGGCAGCGATACAGAAGTAAAAGGCGAGACCAGAAGCTTGAACATTGGCGACAATACGGAGATTGACCTAGGTTAATTCTAATTTGCTTGTTATGTTTTCCACCCGCATTACTCAGTTGTTCGGTATTGAAAAACCCATCATCCAGGCAGGGATGATCTGGGCCAGTGGCTGGCGGCTTGCAAGTGCTGTAAGCAATGCCGGTGGTTTAGGTGTGTTAGGAAGCGGCAGTATGTACCCCGATGTGTTGCGGGAGCATATTCAAAAATGTAAAGCTGCAACCAACAAACCTTTTGCGGTAAATGTACCCTTGCTGTATCCCGATCTTGATCAACACATCAATATTATTATCGAAGAAGGCGTAAAAATTGTTTTTACCAGCGCCGGTAATCCCAAAACATATACTGCAAAACTGAAAGAACACGGCATTACGGTTGTGCATGTGGTAAGCAGCAGCAAGTTTGCATTAAAAGCACAAGAAGCAGGATGCGATGCTGTGGTTGCCGAAGGTTTCGAAGCTGGCGGACATAATGGTCGTGAAGAAACAACTACCCTCGTATTAATTCCTGCAGTAAAAAAGGCTGTACATATTCCGATCATTGCAGCAGGCGGAATTGCTACCGGCCGTCAAATGCTGGCAGCGATGGTGCTCGGTGCCGATGCTGTGCAAATAGGTAGCAGGTACGTTGCAAGCGAAGAAGCAAGCAGTCATATCAATTTTAAACAGGCAGTCATCAACAGCAATGAAGGCGATACTGTTCTTACCTTAAAACAACTGGCCCCGGTTCGTTTAATTAAAAACGAGTTTTATAAACAGGTACAGGAAGCAGAGCAACGGGGTGCAGGCAAGGAAGAAATGCAGCAACTGCTCGGCCGTGCAAGAGCCAAAAAAGGAATGTTCGAAGGCAACCTCCAAGAAGGAGAACTCGAAATAGGCCAGGTGAGCGCTTTGCTTGACGATATTTTACCTGCGGTAGCAATTACAAAAAACATTTGGCAGGAGTTTCAGGCTGCACTACAAAATCCTTTAGGACAATAGGCACAGAAAATTTCTTCATCGAAGTGCGAGTACAGGCTTGTTATTTACGATTTAATTCGTAGATTTGATCGTCAGAAAGATTTTCAGAACAATTTAACAGTAGTGGCTGTTATTTAACCTTGTTCAAATTCGTTCTGATCGTGTAACTTTAAATTCTTATCATCACCATCAAAACCATTGTTATGAAGAAACTATTGATTGCATCCCTCCTCATGACTGGAATTTCGGTTAGTGCATATGCAACTGCTGATAAAGGGACCGAAACAGGTACAGTTCAAGGAACCATCATTGATGCTGAAACAAAAAAGCCTGTGGCAAATACAACGTTCAGCGCAACAATCCGCAAAGCATCTTTCTTTAAAGAGATTGTAACCGATGCAAATGGCAATTTTAAAATTAACAATGTGCCGGTAGGCGAGCACACAATTATCATTGATAAGGTTGGTTATCGTGCCAGTAAAAAAGAAGCCATCCTGGTAAAAGAAGGATTGGTTCTAAAAATCGAATTTGAGGTGGTAGAAGCCGAAGAAGAAATACACGAACCGCTGATATCGCCCATCACCATTCATTCTTTTTAAGTTTTAAATAAAAGAAATCCCCCGGTATTTACCGGGGGATTTCTTTTATGCGAATGTTTTATGCTTTCTTAAAAGCCCACTTGATCATTTCTTTCCAACTGGCTTTTTTACCATACATGAGAATACCTGTACGGTAAATTTTTGCACTGAGCCAGGTTGTAAAGAAAAAGCCTGCAATCAGTAATAACATGGATAAACCTAATTGCCAGTAAGGAACACTTTCAGGAACACCCGATGGGATGCGTCCCATCATTACAATTGGGGATGTAAACGGAATAATGCTTCCCCAGAATGCAAGCGGTCCAGATGGATTTTGTATAGTTGATGTAAGCATGATGAAACCAAAAATGATCGGCATTGTTATCGGCAGCATCAGCGATTGTGCTTCTTGCGGATCTTCGTTAATTACACTGCCCACTGCAGCAAATAACGATGCATAGAATAAATAACCACCGAGGAAATAAAACAGGAAACAGCCTACAATTAAAAGCCAGTTAGCCCCGGCAATATCTACACCTGTGCTTTGTGCAATCATGTTGGCAGCACTGCTTGCTTGTGCAGAACCATCCGGCAGAGCTTGACCGTTTTGTGCTTGTTGCATCATTTCCGGCGACATGATCATCGGAAGAATAGTCATCAGTAACGCAATAAGTATAATCCAAAGCAGTAGCTGCGTTAAACCAACTGCAGCAATGCCCACAATTTTTCCAAGCATCAGCTGAAATGGTTTTACACTGCTCACCATTACTTCGGCAATACGATTTGTTTTTTCTTCCATTACGCCACGCATTACCGATGCACCATAAATAAACAGAGTAATATAGATAATGATACCACTGATGAAACCAACAATACTGCTGAGTTTTTTATTGCCTTCTTTTAACTCGCTGCCTGTTACTTTATAGGAGCGATAGTTGAGCAAATCTTCATCTTCGCTTTGTGCGTGAATTGAATCGAGAATAGCACGGCTTACACCTTTTGCAAGCAAAAGACGTTCTTCATTAATTTTCTGCAATTGTTTTTTAATAGCTTCGTCGGTTGCAAGTCCTAATTCTTTTTCAGAATACAATCGTGCAGAATCGGCATTGGTACGATCTTTTGAATATACCATCAACAGCCCGTCGTAACCTTCTTTGCGGTAATTAGTCATGCTTGCATTTTCAGGAAAAGCATAAAAAGCCGCATCGCTGTTTTTAAGTTTGTTGGTATATAAACCTGTTTCGTCTTTTACAGCAATTTTATATTGCTTGATGGATTTGGCACCGAGATAGGCCGAGCCAAAAATAAATACCATCATTACCAATGGAAGTAAAAAAGTTGAAAGCAGGAATGTTTTGTTACGCACACGGGTTAAATATTCCCGTTTTATGATGATGATAATTTTATTCATATAATAAGTTTAAGCAGTAACTGTTTGGAATTGGCGTGAGTTAGGTGTTCCTTCTACCAGCTGAATGAAAATCTGGTTAAGCGAAGGAAGTATTTCGTGGTAGGCTACAACTACACTCTGCTGATTAATGAAATGCAGAAGAATATCGTTCGATTGATAACCTTCGTTAATCTTTAATACAAGGTTATTCCCTTTTTGCTCTACAATCGTAAACGAAGGATGCTGCAACGTTGCAGGAAGTTTATCGAGTTCAGCATTGAAAATATGTTGCTTAAACTGCTGCTTCACTTCTTTTACACTGCCATCAAGAATTTTGTTGCCTTTGTTTACAAGCACAATATGATTACAGATTTCTTCCACCTGTTCCATACGGTGTGTACTGAAGATGATGGTGGTGCCTTTTTGTGCAAGGTTGAAAATTTCGTCTTTAATTAAATTGCTGTTAACGGGGTCAAGTCCACTGAATGGTTCGTCGAGAATAACGAGCTTGGGCTCGTGCAGCACTGTTGTTACAAACTGCAGTTTCTGTCCCATCCCTTTCGATAAGTCTTCTACTTTCTTGTTCCACCAGCTGCCCATTTCAAACCGTTCGAACCAGAATTTTACTTTCGCAAAAGCATCCTGTTTGCTTAAGCCTTTCAGCTGGGCTAAGTACATGGCCTGCTCACCAACTTTCATTTTTTTGTACAAGCCACGTTCTTCAGGCATGTATCCGATATCGATCACATCATTTACAGGATCGAACTTCTTTCCATTCAGCAAAATATTACCTGCGTCAGGATAAAAGATACCTGTGATCATTCGGATCAATGTTGTTTTACCTGCACCGTTCGGACCAAGCAAACCAAAGATGGATCCTTTTTCAATGGAGAAGCTGATATCGTCTACAGCTTTTTGCGAAGAAAAATATTTCTTCAGGTTCTGAATTTCTAAAATGGTACTCATACAATGTATTAGAGTGCCTGTTAGGGCATTTGTTACAAGATAGCACGGAAAAAAATATTGACCTGCTACTAAGCAGCACCAACAGCCGCAGCAATTACCGATGCCACACGTTCACCATCCATCGCAGCACTAACAATACCGCCTGCATAACCCGCACCTTCTCCACATGGGTAAAGACCATTGATGTGTACATGCTGCAACGTTTCGTTGTTACGTGGAATACGCACCGGCGATGAGGTTCTGGATTCCGTAGCAACAGCGATTGCTTCGTTGGTAAAATAGCCTCTCATTTTCTGGCCAAATACTTTAAAGGCCAGTCGCAGATCATCGTAAATAAACCCCGGCAGTACAGTTGAAAGATCGGTACTGCTGATGCCCGGCAAATAGGAACAATCGGGCAGGGAAGAGGATTTTTTTTTATCGAACATATCAACAATTCGCTGGGCAGGTGCAACAAACTTACCACCACCTGCAGTAAATGCTTTTTGTTCAATTGTCTGTTGAAATTTCATCAGCAGCAAAGGGTCATCTTCTTGCAATTGAGGATTGGATTTTGGGTTTTGTTTTTTGAAATAGAGGTAGGCATCTTTTGCATCAACCGTAACAACCATACCACTGTTGGCAAAAGCATTGTTTCGTTTTGATGGGCTCCAGCCATTCACCACCAATTCGCCGGGCGATGTTGCAGCAGGCGCAATAATACCTCCCGGACACATACAAAAACTAAATACACCTTTGCCTTGCACCTGCTCTACTAAACTATACGAAGCTGGTGGTAAAAACTCGCTACGTACCGGACAACGGTACTGAATAGAATCGATCAATGCCTGTGGATGTTCAATACGTACACCTAATGCAAAGGGCTTTGCTTCGATTGCGATGTGATTGCTGTGCAGTAATTCAAATATATCTCTTGCACTGTGGCCGGTAGCGAGGATTGCAGCATCGGCATAGAGTTTTTCTGCATGGTTGATCTCGATACCTTTTAAGGTATTACCCTCTGTAATAAAATTGGTGAGCTTGGTTTCGAAATGAATTTCACCACCGCAACTGATAATAAACTCACGCATAGCCGTAATAATGTGCGGCAGTTTATTGGTACCTATGTGCGGGTGACTCTTGTACAATATTTTTTCCTCAGCACCAAAGCGCACAAAGAGTTGAAGAATACGATCAATGCTTCCACGTTTACTGCTGCGTGTATATAATTTGCCGTCACTATAAGTACCTGCACCGCCTTCGCCAAAGCAATAATTACTTTCAGGATTTACTTCGCCTTGTTTATTTAAAGCAGCAAGGTCTCTTCTTCTTGCACGCACATCTTTTCCTCTTTCAATAATAACCGGTTTTATACCAAGCTCAAGTAAACGGAGTGCTGCAAACAAACCTGCGGGTCCTGCACCAACAACAATCACTTTTTTGGCTGCATGCTGTACGTTTTGAAACGTAAAGGCAATCGCCGGTCGCTCCTGCACAGGCTCGTTAATAAATGCCTGTACAGTAAGATTGATATAGGCTTGTTTGCTGCGGGCATCAATTGATTGCTTGTGTACGTAATAGCCTATAACCGCATCGGGCGAAACTCCTGCAGTACCTGCAATTTCTTTTTTTACGGCAGCAGAATCAGCAGCCAAAGAGGGTAATAAACGAAGTGTAATTTGTTGTTGCATCTGTGTCAGGCAGTTAACCTAAAAACTATGATTTGCTGCAAAGATACCGGTAACAGGAATGGATAAAAATTTTACTGCAGCACAGTAAAAACATTTTTTTCTAGGTATAAAAAAAACTACCTTCCAAAAGTTAACACGAGTACATGAGAAGAATTACCCCGCTGATCAGTTTCCTGGTTTTTAGTTACTTTTTTTCAGCCTGCAATCCTGCATACAAGGCTGCTGCCGTACAATACAAGGGGTATACAATTGCAAACACTGCTAAAGATTCATCGTTCGTTACTTTTTTACAACCCTATACCGATAGTGTAAACAGCAGCATGAATATGGTTGTTGGCAAGGTTGCTGTAGATATGGATAAACGACAACCGGAAGGTTTGCTGGGCGATTTTATGGCCGATGCAATGTTAACCTTAGCAGAGAAATATTATGAAACAAAAATTGATGCCGCATTTGTAAACTATGGTGGCATACGTATTCCTTATGTAAAGGCCGGTAATATAACAAGAGGAATGGTATTTGAAATGATGCCGTTTGACAATATCATCATTTTACAAAAAGTATCAGGTGCTGTGTTGAAACAGTTTTTAGATCATATCGCAGGCCGTGGTGGTTGGCCGTTAGCAGGCATAACCATGAGCATTAAAAATGGAAAAGCAACGAATGTAGTAATTGCAGGGAAACCCCTCGATTTGTCGGCAACATATACCATTGCCAATTCGGACTATGTTGCGAATGGTGGCGATAACAGTGAAATGCTCAAAACAATTCCGCAAATAAACAGAGGCGTGTTGTTGCGTGATGCATTAATTGAATACATCCAGGAATTTTCAAAACAGGGAAAGCCTGTTACAGTAACCGTTTTAAACAGGGTAAGTAATGCTGAATAGACGAAAATTTATAAAACAAACTTCTTTAAGTGCAGCGGCTTTGCTTGCAGTGCAATGGGCTGCTGCAGAAGATACAGCTGTACAACGCCTTGTTATTTTGCATACCAACGATGTGCACAGCAGGTTGGATGCTTTTCCGATGGACGGCAGCCGTAACCAGGGAGCTGGAGGCGTTGCTGCAAGGGCAAAGCTGATAGAGGATATAAGGGCAGAAGCAGAACAGGTGTTGTTGTTAGATGCAGGCGATATTTTTCAAGGCACACCTTATTTTAATTTATATAAAGGTGAACCTGAAATGAAAGCCATGCAGATGATGGGTTATGATGCATGTACTATGGGTAACCATGATTTTGATGCGGGGCTGGAAAATTTTGCCACACAACTGCAACATGTTCGTTTCCCGGTGTTGTTGTGTAATTATGATTTTACGCAAACGCCCATGGAACATAAATCTGTTCCGTACAAAATTTTTACCAAGGGTAAATTGAAAATAGGTGTAACCGGGGTAGGTATTGAAATGAAAGGATTGGTGCCCGATAACCTTGCGGGTAACACCAAGTATCTCGATCCGGTGCAGAAGTTGAATGAAACAGCTGACCATCTAAAACGAACAAAGGGTTGCGATATGGTTATCTGTTTGTCGCATTTGGGATATCAGTACCGTGAAAATTCAACTAAAATATGCGACCTGATTCTTGCAAAAGAAACAGAACATGTCGATCTCATTATTGGCGGACATACACATACATTTTTAGATGAACCGGCGTTAGTAAAAAATAAAAAAGGCGAGGATGTGCTTATTAACCAGGTGGGTTGGGGAGGCATTCGGTTGGGTCGTTTAGATTATGAATTTATGCCGTATAAAAAGAAAAATCTGGCGGCGGCAAAATCCATTTCAGTGGGTAAAAAAACATAAGAATAAAAAATTTTTTTTTCCACAAAAAGTGTTGATATTCGCCGTCCCCCTAATTTTTTTATGATGATATTCATTATAGAAAAATGCACGAGAGAAACAACAGAACATTATTAACTCATTATATAAACTGCTTTTGGAACAATGACGAAAACGGCTGAACAAGTTTGGAAAAGTTGTTTGACCATAATTAAGGATATAGTCGAGTGGCAACATTTTAAAACTTGGTTTGAACCGATTAAACCGGTTGAATTAAAAAATAAGATCCTTACCATTCAGGTACCCAGTCAGTTCTTTTTTGAGTACCTGGAAGAACACTATGTAACGCTGCTTGCAAAAACGTTGAAGCGTGAATTAGGAAAAGATGCGAACCTTGAGTATCGTATTATGATGGACAGCGGTAACAACAGTAACCGGCCCATTACAATGGATGTTCCCGGTCATGGATATAAAACTTATACAAATAACGAAATGGATTTTCCGCTCGTGATAAACAACCCCGTTAAGAACCCGTTTGTAATACCGGGCTTAAAGAAGGTGCAGATTGATCCGCAGCTGAATCCGAATTATACCTTCGATACATTCATTGAAGGCGATTGTAACCGTGTTGCCCGCAGAGCAGGTAAAACAGTTGCCGATAAGCCCGGTGCTACTTCTTTTAACCCGCTCGTGATCTATGGCGGTGTTGGTTTAGGCAAAACACACCTGGCGCAGGCAGTTGGTAACGAAGTAAAGCGTCAGCACCCCAACAAGGTAGTGTTGTACGTAAGTTCCGAAAAGTTTATTAACCAGTTTGTCGACCATAGCCGTAACAATGCCATCAACGATTTCATTCACTTTTACCAGTTGGTAGATGTATTGATTATTGATGACGTGCAGTTCTTCAGCCGTGCAGAAAAATCGCAGGATGCCTTCTTTGCTATTTTCAATCACCTGCACCAAAGTGGCAAACAACTGATTCTTTCTTCAGACAAGCCACCGAAAGATCTGGAAGGTGTGCAGGAACGTTTACTCAGTCGTTTCCGTTGGGGACTGAGTGCAGATCTGCAAATGCCCGACTACGAAACCCGTATTGAGATCCTGGAAAAGAAAATGAAAAACGATGGGTTGGATATGCATAAGGATGTAGTAAAATACATCGCTTATAATATCAATACCAATATTCGTGAGCTGGAAGGCGCTTTAATTTCATTATTGGCACAATCCTCGCTGAATAAAAAAGAAATAGACTTAGATCTTGCAAAGAAAGTGCTGAAGAATTTCGTTAAAACATCATCCAAAGAAATTACCATCGACGCCATTCAGAAAATGGTGTGCGATTACTTTGATGTGCCTTACGAAAAACTGTTGCAGAAAACACGTAAGCGTGAAATTGTACAGGCTCGCCAGATTACAATGTATCTCGCAAAAACATTTACCAAAAACTCACTCAAAACAATTGGTGAACATTTTGGAGGAAGAGATCATACAACAGTTATTCACTCTTGCCAAACAGTAAAAGACTTGATGGATACCGATAGTATGTTTAAAGAAAGTGTGCTGGAACTGCAGCAGAAAGTGCAATTGGCTGCAATGTAAATAAGCCCCAAAACCTGATAAAAAAATTGATCCCGGATTCGTAAAAGAATTCGGGATTTCTTTTGGTGCTTTAACAGCATACAACTATTTTTGCAGCCCCTTAGGGGAGTTTACCGCTGGTAAACAAGGCGGGAGGTAGTTCAGCCCGGTAGAATACCTGGTTTGGGACCAGGGGGTCGCAGGTTCGAATCCTGTCCTCCCGACAGAGTAAAAAGGTAATCAGCAATGATTACCTTTTTTATTTTATATGCTGTTAGTTGTTATTTCTTTTTAAGGGAAGATCCTCTTACTAATAAAGAGGAATGCAGAATAATGCGATTTGTGTTTTTTACATTTTCATCTCCTTTGAGTAAATTAATTAAACAGGATACAGCTACCTCTCCAATTTTATTACCGGGATAATCGATGGTGGTAAGGTTCGGTTCAATCATTCTGCTAACAGCATCGTTATTAAAACCAACGAAAGCAATATCATCGGGAATGCGTATACCATGTTGTTTTAATTGTACCATGCAATAAACGGCAGAAACATCATTAGCACAAAAAACAGCATCCGGTCGTTGTGCTCTATCCATTGCCAGAATCGCATTAGCAAAATTCGTTGCGTCCTGTTCGTTTAATGTACTTGTTACAACACGCTTCTGGTCGAACGGGATGTTGTATTCGTCCAATGCATCCTTGTATCCTTTTAAACGATCAGCATAAATATCTCTCGTTAGGTCACCTGTCAGGTGCATAATTTTTCTACAGCCCTGCTCTAAAAGATGTGCGGTTGCTTTGTAGGCTGCCTGGTAATTATCGATAACAACAGAAGTGCTTTCTACACCAGGAAAGCTGCGGTCGAAAAAAACAACAGGAATCTGCCTGTCGAAAAAAGGTTGAATGTGTGTAAGGTCTGTTGTGTTATAAGCCAAGGAAATCAGTAAACCATCAATACGCTTGTTAAACATGGTATTGGCATTACTTTTTTCAAGTTCTGATTTCTCCAGGGACTGGCTGATGATAAGATCATAGCCCTCCTTACTTGCAACATCTTCCATACCTGCCAATACAGAAGTCATGAAGTAACTATTCAGTCGGGGAACAATAATGCCCAGGGTTTTGGTACGTTTATTTCGAAGGTTGCTGGCAAAGTTGTTATGACGGTAACCCATTTCTTCTGCTTTCGCCAAAATGCGTTGTACGGTGCTTTTATTCAAAGCCGTACTTTTTTTTAGTCCCCGGCTGATGGTTGCGGGCGACAGATTAAGTTCCCGGGCCAGGTCATATATCGTTACTTCTTTTTGCATCAGTTCTTTACAGTCTTCAACGATGAAGCTAACGGAAAAGATTTTTTAAAAAAAATATGCAATCGGTTGCATATTTGAAAATAATTCCTACATTAGCTTTAAGAAAGGCAGTAAGGCATTTCGAAATTGTGGCAAATTTCAAATTCAGCAACGGCTGGAGGTGAAAGTAACAACAGATCGAACCTTTGAGATTTGGTTTTGTTGATTTGAATACGGCATTGTAAGACGGGTGATCCGTTGGATAATGCTAATTTTTTGCCCGATTTATGCAACCGATTGCAAAAATAAAAAGCCTGTAAAAATCCCGAAATATCGGGGCCATTTATCGATCACTACTGTTATGAGAATGTTGATTGCTATGCCAAATGCTATGTTTGTTGCAACCTTTTTGCGCAAGAGCGTTTTCTGTTTGTCCTTACCTGGGCAAAGGTCATGGCTATCATGTTCCTTCCTTCAGTTACACAACTTCGATTTTGACATAACTAAGATTTTCTTCGAAAAGAATATCCAACATCCTCCAACCTGAAAAAGCATATTCCATCATTTTAAAATTCTGTCAAGACCATTCTAAACTGTTTCAAAACTCAAAACTCGAATTGACTATGCCAAACAAAACGATGAACTTGCCGCCTCTCAAGCGAAGGGCGATGCATGCAGTAACGCTGGCCATGGCCATGTTGCTGCATTTCCTGTTATTTAGTACATCCGTTACAGCTCAGAATCTTACGGTGAAAGGTAAGGTTACAGGCGAAGACGGATCACCGGTTGAAGGAGCTTCAGTAGTGGTAAAAGGTACAACAACAGGTGCTACTACAGACAATACCGGGAACTTTACCATTTCGGCTGCCAGAAATGCTGTTTTAGTTATTTCTGCTATCAATTTTGCAGACCAGGAAGTGAGGGTAACTGGTACCGAGCTTACTGTAAAGCTGGTATCTATTGAAAAGTCTTTAGGTGAAGTTGTGGTAATCGGTTATGGTACACAACGTAAGAAAGACATTACTGGTTCTACTGTATCACTCAAAGGCGAAACCTTAAATGAAATCAAAGCGCCTAATATTTTTAATCAGCTGCAGGGACGTGCTCCCGGTGTGGATATTGTAAGCAACAGTTCACAAATCGGTGCTGGTGGTGAAATTCGTATTCGTGGTAACCGATCTCTTACTGGAAACAACAATCCATTAATTGTCGTAGACGGTATGGTGTATGGCGGAAGCGTGAATGATATCAACCCTGATAATATAGCCAGCTTAGACATTTTGAAAGATGCATCGGCTACTGCCATTTATGGTTCACGTGGTTCTAATGGTGTAATTATTATTACAACAAAACGTGGTACAGTACAAAAAACAACTACAACCTATAACGGCTTTGTTGGTGTTGTAAATGCAATTGGCACTTATCGTTTATTTAACGGTGAAGAGTATGCTAAATTTAAGCAGGACGCACGTGAAGGTCAGCCAAATCCTGCCAACCAAAATCCTTACCAGTTAACTGCTGATGAACAAGCAAATTTAGCAGCAGGTGTAAATACAGATTGGCAGAATTTATTGCTTACAACAGGTATCAGAACAAGCCACGATCTTGGTGTTAGAGGCGGAAACGAAAGAACACAGTTTTATTTTGGTCTTGGATATTACAATGAAACAGGTATCATTCATGATCAGAATCTGAATCGTTATACATTTAATGTAAACATCGATCATAAAGTATCAGACAGAATCAAAATCGGCTTTACCAGTTTCAATACTTTACTCCGTTCTAACAGACTTGGTACAAATGCGTATGGTGCAGGTACTCGTTTAAGTCCGCTATACAAACCTTACAATGCTGATGGTTCGTTGAACTTTAAACCAGCTATTCAGCAAGGTGTTGATAATGCACAAATCAATCCGCTTACTGCTATCGGCAATAACGATCTGATTGTTGCATTTAACAGACGCTACCAGTTCCAGCACAACTTTTACGGCGAAGTAAAAATCCTTAAGGATTTAAAATTCAAAACAACATTTGGTTATGGCTGGTCGCAAACTTTTGCAAGCAATTATAATGGGCCTAACACTGTATTCAACATCAACGCCACAACTGCAGGTTCTACCATGAGCCAGAGTAACGCAGAAGGTTGGCAGTATACCATTAATAATTCGCTCGATTACAACAAAACTTTTGGCGGAAAACATAAGGTACAGGCTTTGGTGTTACAAGAGGTACAGAAAAACCATTTCCGTGCGCAGCAGTTTAACGGACAGGGTATTCCTGCCGACTTTATGCAGGATTACAACTGGCTGCAGGTTAACACCGTTAATCCACAGGCGGGCAACTTTAACGAATCTGCTGTAATAGGATACATGGGAAGAGCAGTTTATTCGTACGATGACAGATACTTACTTACTGCAACCATGAGAACGGATGGTGCTTCTGTGCTCGCACCGGGTAACCAATGGGTAACTTATCCTGCGGTTTCTGTTGGTTGGAATATTGCGAACGAAAAATTCATGAACGATGTTGATGCTATTTCGAATTTGAAATTAAGAGCAGGATGGGGTATCAGTTCAAATGCAGGTATTGGTGCCTACACAACTTTGGGTAGCCTCGGTAACAACTTCTACAACTTCGGTTCTGGCTCAACCATTGGTGTGAACTATGTAAACGGTTACCTCATCAATACAAGTCCAAACCCAAATCTTACCTGGGAAAAAACAACTGGTATCAACCTTGGTTTAGATTTCGGTTTATTTAAAAATCGTATTTCAGGTTCAGTTGATTTTTATAATAATAAAACTACTGACATCTTATTGCAACGTCAATTACCACGTAGTAATGGTGTAAACTCTATTTTGGTAAATGCCGGCGAGACTTCTTCTTATGGTTTAGAATTTTCGTTAAGCAGTGTAAACATTCAAAGCAAAAACGGTTTCAAATGGACCACTGATTTCAACGGTTTCTTCAACAAAGAAAAAATTGTTGCACTGCAATTAGGTCTTAAACAGGATTTAGGAAACGGATGGTTTGTTGGTCAGCCAATTACTACCATTTTTGATTACAAGAAAATCGGTATCTGGCAAACAGCAGAAGCTGCACAGGCTGCTGTATACGGATCTGCTCCCGGCGACATCAAAATTGAAGATGTAAATAAGGACAATGTAATTAATGCAGCAGACAGACAGATTATTGGAAACTTCCAGCCGAAACTTGTTGCTGGGTTAACCAACCGATTTGAATTCAAAAACTTTGATCTGAACATTGTCATGTTCGGTCGTTTTGGTCAGACAGTTGTTGTAAACTATTTATCTGCTGATGGCGGTGGTGCAGGTTATCCATTCTTCCTCAACAGCCGTGTTAATCAGCATAAGGTTGACTACTGGACTCCAACCAATCCAACCAATGCGTTCCCTCAGCCCGATGCAAGTAAAGATGCGTTGCTGTTTACTTCAACACTCACGTATCGTGATGGTTCTTTCATAAAACTCAGAACAATTGATTTGGGTTACAGTTTCCCAAGTGCAAAACTTAAGAAAGTAAAGATCGACGGTTTGCGTATTTATGCTTCGGCTCAAAATCCTTTCATTTTGTGGGCTCCGCTTGTTAGAGATGGATTAGGTATTGATCCTGAAGGAAACGGTAACGGTAATGCTGTAGGTTCACAAGGTGGTGGTGTAACACCGGTTCCCGGACGTGCTATTACCGTGGGTATGGGTGTTCCTCCAACACGCCAGATCATTTTTGGAGTTAATGTTCGCTTTTAACGTTTAAATTTTCATTGTATGAAATATAAAAAAATCATATTCAGTCTGTTTCTCGGCAGTCTCCTTCTTATGGCTTCGGGTTGTAAGAAATTATTAGAGGAGCAGCCAAGAACATCATTCACACCATCCTTCTTTGCAACTTCGGATGGTATACAAGGTGCGATTGCGGGTATCTATTCCAGCTTTCGTGGACATTGGGGTACACAAATTTTTACGCAATTGTTTAATGCCGGTACCGATGAAAGTTTGAAGGGTGCTGCGGCAGATGTGCAACACTGGTTTGAATACAACAATGCGGTTATTAAAAGTAACACCAATAACTATGAAGGTTTCTGGAACAGCATGTTCATCAACATCAATACAGCAAATGGTGTATTGGAGTATGGTGCAAATGCCGATATTCCGGCTGCAACAAAAACACAGTTACTGGCGCAGGCAAAATTCTTACGTGGATTTTGTTACTATTATCTCGTTACAACGTTTGGTGCAGTTCCTTTAAAAACAAAGTTCAATACTTCACCTTCTGCTGCAGATGCACCTGCACCTATTGCAGATGTATATGCGTTAATTATTAAAGATTTTACAGAAGCAGCGGCAGATTTACCCAATACGCCCGGAGCTGGTTTAGGTAAACCGGCAACAAAACCAACTGCCTTGTTTTTACTTGCAAAAACATATCTCTGGAGAGGCTGGTCGAATGTAGCGCAGGCAAACGATTTTCAGCAGGCATATGCAATATCAAAAGCATTAATTGATAACAGAGCAACTTATGGTTTAGCATTACAGCCATTCTTCCCTGATGTTTTCAGAGAAGGTCGTGAATACAGCTCAGAAGTATTGATGGTAATTGATCATACAAAAGATTTGAAGTTTGGACAGAACTCTGCAGTTGGCGCAGGTGCTACAAACGGTTCTGAAAACAAAGCCAACTTCTTCTGGCGTCCTAACTATCCCACCATCAATGCCAACTATCCTGCAGGTGGTGGTGCAAATGTTACAGTGCGTGATATTAACAATGGTCGTCCGTTCCAGCGTATTCGTCCAAACACACGTTATATCATGGATGTAGCATTTGCTAACCGTGCAACTGATTCTCGTTTCGATGGAACATTCCAAACTGTGTGGCTTTCTAACAGTTCTGAAATGTCTGTAAGAGGTTCGCTTGGTGCAACTACACCGAGAGGTCAGTTGATCAACGGTGTAGATACTGCCATCTGGATGCGTGACCGTTTGGTTACACCTGCAGAAAGAGCAGCATTTAAAGGAATTATGTTTGAACCTAACCACTTACCAGGTGCAGCAGTTCCATACACTGCAAGCTACTTCCCAAGTGTACGTAAGTTCGATGACTCTACAAGAGGCAACCTCAATGACTATTCTGACAGACCTTATATCTTGTTCCGTTTTGCAGAAGTTTATTTGGTTGCTGCAGAAGCGGCGGCAAAAGGTGGTGCTACTATGCAGGATGCGGCAGATATGATCAACGTGTTAAGAACACGGGCTGCTTTAAAAGCAAATCAAACCCCTGCAGAATATGCAGCAGCAGTAGCAGCTCAGCAAATTACAGCTGCCCAGATAACAATCGATTTTATATTAGAAGAACGAAGCCGGGAGTTGTTTGCAGAGGATACCCGCTGGTGGGATCTGGCCAGAACGAAAAAACTTGTTGAACGTGTTAAACTGTACAACACTGAAGGTGCTGCAGGTGTACAACCATTTAATATGCTGCGACCAATTCCTCAGTCGCAGATTGATCTGGTAACCGAAGGACCTAAGTTCCCGCAAAATCCTGGTTACGAATAGAGCTTAGCAAATTGTAGATAAACTAATCAAACCGGGTACCAGCTAACTGGTTCCCGGTTTGATTTAACTGTACAAAACAAAACGAAGAAGAATTTTGATTATTAACTTGTAGCAGTTTACCACAACATGAGTGTCCGGATTCTTTTTATTCTCTTTATAATAGTTTGCTCTTGTAAAAGCAATAAACAAGCTATTGCAGAACCTGAAGGAGCTCAGAATGCAGCCTACAAATGGGGTAAAATTGCTTTAGAAGCAACCGCAAATGATACAGAGAAATTCAGACCACGACCAACTGTTACTTCCAGAATGTTGGGGCTGGTATGGACAGCTGTTTTTGATGCATGGTCGAGATACGATGCGAAAGCTGTTCCTGTTTATTTGCAAAATGTAGAAAGAGTAGCTGTAAGCGACCGTACGTTAAAGAATAAAGAAGCCGCAATCAGTTATGCTGCTTACAAAATGATGCGCACCTATTTTTATTCCGATTCGGTGATGCTTCGGAATAAGATGAAAGAATTTGGTTTTGATCCCGATAGCGAATCCCTTGACCCAACTACACCAGAAGGTATTGGCAATCTCGCCGCCAAAGCTGTTCTCGAAAACAGACAAAATGATGGTTCAAACGAAACAGGAACTATGCCTGGTTCTGCCGGCAAAGCTTATGCAGATTATACAGGTTACCGGCCTGTTAACAGTGCCGATACACTAAACGATATTAAACGTTGGCAGCCCAAATATTTTGCCGATGGCAAAGGTGGTAAATTTGCACCGGCTTGTTTAACGCCACACTGGGGAAAAGTAAAGCCGCTCTTATTAGATTCAGGAAGTCAGTTTCGTTGCCAGCCGCCACCAGCTATTGGTTCGGTGCAGTTGCAACAGGAGGTGAAAGAAGTCGTGGAGTTACAGGCAAACCTTACCAATGAACAAAAAGCATTGGTTGAATTTATGCGTGATGGTCCAAAGAGTGTACAACAGGCAGGTCATTGGCTCATTTTTGCGCAGGATGTTTCTGTAAGAGACAAGCACACACTTGATGAAGATGTGAAAATGTACTTTGCTGTTGAAGCAGCAGCAATGGATGGTTTTATTGCCTGTTGGGATACAAAAATGGAATATGATTTTGCACGGCCTTATACGTTGGTGCATTACTACTATAAAGACAAAACAATTAAAGGTTGGGGTGGTCCGGAAAAAGGAATGATTGAAATGAAAGGGCAGGAATGGCGTCCTTACTCTCCTGAAACATTTCTTTGCCCTCCGTTCCCCAGTTATATTTCCGGGCACAGCAGCATTAGTGCAGCTTGTGCCGAAATTTTAAAGTTGTTTACGGGCAGCGATCATTTTGGTATTGAAGTGAAACGCATACCCGGAGAAATGACAGAGCCTGAACGAAAAGGAAAAGAGGTGACATTAAAGTTTAACAGCTTTACAGAAACAGCAAACATGGCAGGTTTGTCGAGAGTGTTGGGTGGCTATCACATACAATGTGAAAACAAAGAGGGTCTGCAGTTAGGACGTAATGTGGCAGCAGCAGTTTGGAAAAAATATTTATACCATATTGGTGAAACTATTTAAGCGATTGCATAATTATCAACCATGACAAAAAAAGCATTCATTACACTTTGCGCTTTAGGGATCTTTTTTGTTACAGCTACACTTTTACAGGGGTGTAAAGAAAAAAGTGCTGATGCTGCTGCAGTTGATCCTGTGTTTAGAAAAGTAGATTCATCGCAAAGTGGTATCGGCTTCGCTAATTATTTAAAAGAAGACTATCAGCGTTATTACTTCGATACGTTTGCTTATGTGTACAATGGAGCGGGCGTAGCCACCGGCGATTTTAATAACGACGGCTTGATGGATGTTTATTTTACCGGTAATCAGGTGCCGAATAAACTTTATCTCAATACCGGTTCCTTAAAGTTTAAAGATATTACCGCAACAGCCGGTGTAGATGGTGGCAACGGCTGGAATAACGGTGTAACGCTGGTTGATATTAACAACGATGGCAATCTCGATATTTATGTTTGCAGAGGTGGGTTTAGAGATACAGAGCAAGAAAGAAGAAACTTGTTATTTATCAATAAAGGCAACTTAACCTTTGAAGAGCAGGCAAAGAATTATGGGTTAGATGATGCTGGTTATTCTATTCATGCAGCATTCTTCGACATGGATAATGATAACGACCTGGATATGTATCTCACCAACAGGCCCGATTCGTTTTATCTCGGTTTGTCGAGAATGGTTTCAGGCAAACGAAACCCGCCCGATATGTGCCGGGATAAATTATACCGGAACGATAACGGACGTTTTACAGAAATCGGTAAACAGGCAGGCATCAATCATAATTTCGGTTATGCCTTGTCGGTAGTAACAGCCGATCTCAATAACGATGGCTACCAGGACATTTTTGTTTCGAACGATTATGCCGATAACGATTACATCTACATTAATCAAAAGAACGGAACCTTCAAAGATGAAGTGAAGAGCATGACGAATCATTTGTCGCTCTTTTCAATGGGTGCAGATATCGCCGATCTCAACAATGATGGTTATGAAGATATACTGGTGATGGAGATGTTGCCCGAAAACTACAAGCGTTCAAAAGTATCGATGCCCCGTATGGATGTGGAAGGCTTCTGGGCAATTGTTGACAGTGGTTTTCACAAGCAGTATATGCACAACGTGCTGCATTTGAACCATGGCAATGGTTTCTTCAGCGATGTGTCGCAAATGGCCGGTATTTCCAAAACAGAATGGAGTTGGTCTACATTGGCATCTGATTTCGATAACGATGGACAGCGGGATATTTTTGTAGCCAACGGTTATCGTCGTGATTTATTTGATGGTGATATTCAGCAAAAGCAAGACATGTATGTGCGTGCCAACATGCACAAGTACCAATCTGCCGACGAAATGTTTACCAAAGGTTTCCAGGAATACCTAAGTATTTACGATCCCATCAAAGTAAGAAATTATCTCTTCAGAAATAAAGGTCAGCTGCAGTTCGAAAATGTATCGGAAGCCTGGGGCTTTAAAGACAGTACATTTTCAAATGGTGCAGCTGTTGCAGATTTTGATAACGATGGCGACCTTGATCTTGCAATCAACAATATTGATGAAGAAGCTTTTTTGTATGAGAATGTAACCAACAAGAAGAATAATCACCTGCGTATTCAACTGGCAGGTCCGGAAAAAAATCAGGATGGTATTGGTGCAACAGTTTCATTATATTATGATGGTGGTTTGCAGCAATTCTTTCAACAAAAACTGGTGCGTGGTTATCTTTCATCCAACGAACCAACAGTTCATTTTGGTGTAGGTAAAAAAGATAAGCTTGATAGCGTAGTCATTCTCTGGCCCGACGGCAAAAAAAATACAATCAGTAATGTAGCAGCTAACCAGGTAGTAAAAGTTAATTACAAAGAAGCTGTTCAGTTTGTGCGTTCAGCGAATGTATCTCCTTTATTTGCAGAGGCATCAGCGAATTTGTTAGCAACGCCGTTTCTGCATACCGAAAATAAAATCAATGAATATGCCGACCAGGTTTTGCTGCCACACGAATTCAGCAGGAGCGGACCTTTTATTGCCACAGGTGATGTAAATGCAGATGGACAGGAAGATTTTTATGTTGGTGCTGCTAAAAACCAGGCAGGTAAATTATACCTGCAGCAAAACGGAAAATTCATCAACAAAGTTATTCCAGCATTTGAAGCCGATCAGCAGTACGAAGATATGGGCACCGCATTCCTTGATGCAGATGCAGATGGTGATCTTGATTTGTATGTTGTAAGCGGCGGCAGTGAGTTCAACGAAGGTTCGGCGATGTATCAAGACAGGTTATACCTGAACGATGGGAAAGGTAATTTTTCAAAAGGCATGTTGCCTGCAACAGTAAGCAGCGGTTCTTGTGTTGCGGTATTTGATATGGATGGGGATGGTGATCTCGATGTTTTCAGAGGAGGCGAAGTTGTGGCGCATCAGTATCCGTATGCACCACAAAGTTATTTGCTGGTGAATGATAAAGGAAAGTTTACCGACAGAACAAATGAAATAGCACCAGAACTTCGAAAAGCGGGGATGGTAAAGTCGGCAGTATGGGCCGATCTGAATGCGGATAAAAAGGCAGAATTGATTCTTACTGGCGAATGGATGCCGGTGAAAATATTTGAGTATGCAAGTGGTAAAATGAAAGATGTGTCTGCTGCATACGGTTTACAAAATACAGAAGGTTGGTGGAACAGAATCATAGCCGATGACATTGATGGAGATGGTGATCAGGATTTGGTTGCAGGAAACATTGGCGAAAACTATAAGTTCCAGGCAAGTACAGCCAAGCCATTTGAAGTGTTTGCAAAAGACTTTGATGCCAATGGTACCAACGATATCTTTTTAGCAAAACACTTAAGCGATAAAATGGTGCCCATCCGTGGTCGTGAATGTACATCGCAGCAATGCCCGATGATCTTACAAAAATTCCCAACGTATCTGTCGTTTGCAGAAAGTGATCTGTCGGGTATTCTTGGCGAAGATGAAATGAAAACAGCATTGCATTACAAAGCACATCTTTTCTCAACGGTTCTTTTTGTAAATGAAAAAGGAAAATTTGTAACAAAGAAGTTGCCGATGGAAGCACAGCTCTCTACAGTAAACGGTATCATCGTTAAAGATTTTGATGGCGATGGAAAGAAAGATATTCTGATCGCCGGTAATAAGTTTGATGTTGAAGTAGAAACAACGCCTGCCGATGCATCACCCGGTGCTTTCCTGAAAGGCATGGGTAACAACGAATTCAAAAGTTACAAACCGGGACAGAGTGGATTTTTTGTTCCCTACAATGTAAAAGATATTCAACCGATAAAAACAAACAGCGGATACGCTGTATTGGTTAGTTCGAATAACGACAGATTGCGTGTTTTTGAAAGCCGTCGTTAATAGTTGTAAGAATGCCAGCAAAGAAATTGACATATCACACAAGACTTTTTACAGCAGCAATTACATTGCTGTTGTTGAGCGGCTGTTCTTTGTTGGGAAAACATAAACAGGAAGGCAATAAATTAAGCAATGCATCAAGTCCTTATTTGCAGGAGCATGCAGACAATCCTGTTGATTGGTATGAATGGGGCGAAGAAGCATTGGCCAAAGCAAAAAAGGAAAACAAACCATTACTCATTAGTGTGGGTTATGCTTCCTGCCATTGGTGTCATGTAATGGAAAAGGAATCATTCATGGATACAGCTGTTGCAAGAATCATGAATGAATCTTTTGTGTGCATAAAGGTTGACAGAGAAGAGCGTCCTGATATTGATAATTTATACATGAATGCCTGCCGTCTTTTAAACAATGGCGATGCAGGCTGGCCATTGAATGCATTTGCATTGCCAGATGGTAAACCTTTTTTTGCCGGTACGTATTATGCAAAAAGCAATTGGATCACGTTGCTGAAACAGGTAGCAGAAAGTTACAGAACCAAACGTACTAAAGTAGAATTGCAGGCTGCATCAGTTTATTATGGTATGATTGATAATGATCAGTTGAACCTTCAACCTGCAGGTACAAAATCAACCGTTGATGCAGCATTTCATACTTCTCTTTTTCAAGCAGCGTATCAGCAGGTTGATGTTGTAAACGGAGGAATAAAAGGCAAGCAGAAATTTCCAACAGCACCTGTTTGGGATTTTATGCTGCAGTACTACTACATCACCGGCGATCAAAAAGCAAAGGATGCTACGTTGCACACGCTTACAAAAATGGCACTCGGCAGTATTTACGACCAGGTAGGTGGCGGCTTTGCCCGTTACTGTACCGATAGTGTATGGCGTGTGCCGCATTTTGAAAAAATGCTCAATGATAATGGCCAGTTAGTGAGTTTGTATGCACAGGCTTATAAATTAACGCAAAACAGTTTGTACAAAAAAGTACTGACTGAAACTTTGGAGTTTATCGATATAGAACTGTCTGCGCCGCAAGGTGGTTTCTACAGCTCGTTAAATGCAGATACAGAAGATGGAGAAGGAAGTTTTTATGCTTGGAGTTATAATGCGTTCAACAATGTAGTTACAAGCGAACAAAAAAAGTTGTTGGCCGACTATTATAACCTGACAGAAAAAGGCAATTGGGAAAAAGGAAAGAACCTGTTGTATGCAATAGATGATCCTGCTGTATATGCAGCTGCAAAAAATATGGATGTCGCTGCCTTTCAACAGTTGCTCCAAAAAAGCAGATCAGAATTAAAGGCTGCAAGAAACAAACGTACCAAGCCGGTTACCGATACCAAGATCTTAACCTCCTGGAATGCCATCATGCTCAGTGGATATGTAGATGCATACACTGCAACCGGCAATAATGCTTATTTACAAAGAGCATTAGCGAATGCTTCGTTCCTTCAAAAAAATATGCTTCGTGCAAACGGGGAATTGATGCGGAATTATTATCAAGGTAAAGTTTCAGTGTCTGCTTTTCTTGAAGATTATGCGTGGTTGTCGTGGGCATACATCAAACTCTACCAGGTTACATTTCAAAAACAGTGGATAGATCTTGCGAAGAAGATAACTGATCATGCAATCGTACATTTTTATGATCCTGCATCGGGTTTGTTTTATAATACTGCAGCATCATCGGATGCTGTGTTACGCAAAATGGAACTACAGGATAATGCAGTGCCTTCTTCCAATGCAATGATGGGCTTTGTATTGCATCAGTTGGGTACATTATTTTCCGATACGGCCTATACTGCTAAAAGTGAAAAGATGTTGCTGGCAGTTTCAGAAAAAATAAAAGCAGCACCAATCTATTATGCACAATGGTGTCGGTTGGCGGGTTTAAAAGCAGGCAAAACATACGAAGTAGCCATCATGGGTAGGCGTGCAAACGAACACAATATCGCATTGCAAAAAAAATACCTGCCTACCAGTGTGTTTCTTGGCGAAACGAGTAATGAAAATCTTCCGTTATTGGCAAATAAATATCAACCTGAAAAAACAATGATCTATGTATGCAGTAATGCAAGTTGTAAAAGACCGGTAGAGCAAACAGACGAAGCATTGTTGCAGATAAAATGAAATAATATAAAAATGAACAGCAGAAAACAGCAATTAAAAATTAAGCATAATACTCGAAAAGGTAAGGTAGAAGCTCCTTTTCTCATGTTAGTTTGTTTAGGGTCATAATCAACAGCACGGGGGAATGTTTCTCGTTCCCCCTTTATTTAAACTCAAAAAAGGAAGAATGTTATTATTAGGAATTGATATAGGAACATCGTCGATTAAAGTTTCGGTAGCGGATGCACAAACGCAACAACGTGTTGTGTCGGTCAACTGGCCCGATACCGAAACGGAAATTATTTCGAAACAACCCGGTTGGGCCGAACAAAGCCCCGATACATGGTGGGAGCATACCCAGCTGGCTATACAAAAAGCCAATGCCAGTAATTTGTATAACCCGAAAGACATTGCGGCTATCGGTATTTCGTACCAGATGCACGGGCTTGTAATTACCGATAAAGACAACAATGTGTTGCGTGAGAGCATCATTTGGTGCGACAGCCGTGCAGTTGAAATTGGTAACAAGGCGTTTGATGAAATCGGTCCTTCCAAATCGTTACAACATTTACTCAACTCACCGGGAAATTTTACGGCCAGCAAACTTGCTTGGGTAAAACAGAACGAACCACAGTTGTACCAGCAGGTAAAACATGTAATGCTGCCCGGTGATTACATCGCCATGAAGTTGAGTGGTTCGGTTACCACCAGTATTTCAGCCTTGTCGGAAGGCGTGTTCTGGGATTTTGTGAATAACGAACTGTCGAAAGATGTGTTCGAGTACTATGGATTCAAAGAAAGTTTTATTCCAATAATTAAAAATGTATTTGCAGAACATGGCCGTTTAAGTGAAGAGGTTGCCAATAAACTTTCGTTGAAGACAGGCATTCCTGTCGCATACAAAGCAGGCGATCAGCCCAACAATGCATTATCGCTAAACGTACTTGAAGCTGGCGAAGTGGCTGCAACTGCAGGAACAAGTGGAGTGATCTATGGTGTGAGTGATGAACTGACATTCGATCCGCAATCACGCATTAACAGTTTCGCCCACGTTAATTATACAAACGAAGCAAAACGTATTGGCGTACTCTTGTGCATTAACGGTACAGGTATTCTCAATCGCTGGATGAAAAATCTTACTGCAAACAACAGTTACCAGGCAATGAATGAAGCTGCAGCTGCTGTTTCCATTGGCAGTGATGGTGTATTTGTGCTACCGTTTGGTAACGGCGCCGAACGTATGCTGGAAAATAAAATTGCCGGCGCCCACATACAGGGGCTCGATTTCAATACACACACACAGGCACATTTATACCGTGCATCGCAGGAAGGCATTGCTTTTGCATTCCGTTATGGTCTGGATATTATGCGGGAAAATAAAATGAATCCTTCTGTTATTCGTGCAGGCAAAGCCAATATGTTTTTAAGCGATGTATTTACCAAAGCATTTGTGAATACACTTAACATTCCTGTTGAATTGCACAATTGCGATGGAAGTGTTGGAGCAGCATTGGGTGCAGGCATTGGCGCAGGAATTTATAAACATGCAAAAGAAGCCTTTAGTAACGCAAAGCCATTGGCAGTAATTGAACCGGACAGTACAGGTAAGCTGTACGATGAATTATATGCAGAATGGAATACCTTGCTGCACAAACAAATTAACTGAAATAGTAAACATTCGATAACGCTGCTGTAGAACAGCAGTTAAATAAAAACAACCATGAAAGTAGTAACTGGACAAACAGAATTTTTCAAGGGCATTCCTCAAATTAAATTTGAAGGAACTGGTAGTGATAATCCTCTTGCGTTCCGCTGGTATGATGAGAACAGGGTAGTTGCAGGAAAAACCATGAAAGAATGGTTACGTTTTGCTTGCGCCTATTGGCACAGTTTTGTTGGAAGTGGTGCCGATCCTTTTGGAGAACCTACACATATTTTTCCTTGGGATAAAAAAGCAGATGCAGTTGAGCGTGCAAAAGATAAAGCTGATGCGGCCTTCGAATTTATGACCAAACTTAGCTTGCCTTACTATTGTTTTCACGATGTGGATGTGGTGGATTACACCAACGATGTTAATGAAAACGATAAACGCTTACAGGCAGTAACAGCCTATCTCGCCGAAAAGCAAACTGCAAGCGGTGTAAAATTGCTTTGGGGTACAGCAAATTTATTTTCGAACAGACGTTACATGAACGGTGCTTCAACAAATCCTGATTTTCATGTGTTGGCACATGGTGGCGCACAGGTGAAAGCAGCATTGGATGCAACCATTGCGCTCGGTGGCGAGAACTATGTGTTCTGGGGCGGACGTGAAGGTTACATGAGTTTGCTGAACACAAACATGAAACGTGAAAAAGAACATCTTGCACGTTTCCTGCATACTGCAAAAGATTATGCACGCAAGAACGGTTTCAAAGGAAAATTCTTTATTGAACCCAAACCTTGTGAGCCAAGCAAACACCAGTACGATTATGATTGCGAAACAGTAATTGGCTTCCTTCGTCAATACGATCTGTTGAATGACTTCAGCTTGAATATTGAAGTGAACCACGCAACACTGGCTGGTCATACTTTCCAGCACGAATTACAGGTAGCTGCCGATGCAGGTTTACTCGGCAGCATGGATGCCAACCGTGGCGACTACCAGAATGGCTGGGATACCGATCAGTTCCCTAACAACATTAACGAGTTGGTTGAAGCGATGCTGGTAATTGTGGAAGCAGGTGGTTTTGCAGGTGGTGGAATTAACTTCGATGCAAAGATTCGCCGTAACAGTACCGATATGGAAGACCTGTTCCATGCACACATTGGCGGTATGGATGCGTTTGCCCGTTCGCTGGTAATTGCAGATAATATTTTGCAGAAATCAGACTACAAAACAATCCGCAGCAACCGTTATGCTTCGTTCGACAGCGGTAAAGGAAAAGAGTTTGAGGAAGGTAAATTAACATTGGAAGATTTACGTGCATACGCCATTGAACATGGTGAACCTGCTGCTACAAGTGGTAAGCAGGAGTATCTTGAAAATCTCATCAACCGCTTTATCTAAACGGGCGTAGTTGAATAGCATAAAAAAATCCCCTTCGCAATGAAGGGGTTTTTTATGCAGTATTGTAATTGATAATTGGAAGGAAGTATTAACCCGTTACCATTTCTCTTGCAGTAACAAGTGATGAATCGGTAGGTTTTTCTCCGCTGAGCATTTTTGCCACTGCTTCGATCTGCTCATCTTTTGTCAACCTGCGGATTTTAGTTTTAATAACAGATTGTTCATCCTGTTTATAAACAAAATAATGTGCTTCGGCTTTCGCAGCAATTTGTGGTAAATGTGTAATGGTGATTACCTGTTGACGATTCGCCAGCTCCTTTAATAAAATGCCTACCTGCTTTGCAGCCTCACCACTGATGCCCGTATCAATTTCATCGAAAAGCATTGTGGAAAGTGAAATACGTTCGGCTACCAGCGATTTAATACAAAGCATTAAGCGACTTAACTCACCACCACTGGCAACTTTACTGATTGGTTCAAAGCGGTTGCTTTTATTGGCATCAAACAGGAAATTAATTTTATCGATACCATAGGGTTGCAATGCACCCGTAGTGAGTTCAACTTTTAATTGTGCATTGGGCATGCCTACACGTGCAAGCAATGCGTTTACCTGTTTCACAAATGGCTCTGTTTGTTTGCTGCGTAACTGATGAATAGCTTTAGCTTCTTTCTCCAGCTGCAGTTTTAATTGCTCCGCTTCTTTTTCTTTTGCAGCAATGGTGTTGTCTGCATCCGCTACGGCCTGCAGTTCATTTTCCAGTTGTTGTTGTAAGGCAAGGAGTTCGTTGGTAGAATGCAGTCCGTGCTTTTTCTGCAGTTTATAACCGATCTCCATCCGTTCATTTAACTGCTGCATACGTGCTTCATCAATGCTGATGCTGTTTTGCAAATGATCGAGCTCCGAAGCAATATCGCTCAGTTCAATTTGCGCACTCAACAACCGTTGGCTGATGTTGCTGATATCGGGATGTACATCTTTGTATTGCTGTAAACGTTGCAGTACAATTTTCAGTTGTTGCACAACAGGGGTTTCGCCGTCTTTTAGAAAAGAAACCGAATCGGTTAACACTGCCGCAATGCTTTCAGCACTGTTCAACAGTTTTAATTCCTGCTCGGCCTCTTCCAATTCGTTTTCTTTAAATGAAGCTTGCTCCAGTTCATCCAGTAAAAACTGCTTGTAATCCTGTTCTTTTTGTTGTTGAAGCTGTTGTTGCTTTAACTGTTCCAGTTCTTTTTGCAAACGGGCAAAACTGAGGTATTGCGTGCGGTAGTGTTCTACTGTTTCTGTACAGCCCGCCAATGCATCAATCACCTCACGCTGGAAATCCTCTTCGCCTAATTCCAATGTATCGAACTGCTGGTGCAGATCAACCAAAGCAGCGGTAAGTTCTTTCAGCTGTGTAAGTGTAACGGGTGTATCGTTAATAAACGCTCTCGATTTTCCAGTGGCTGCAATCTCTCTGCGTAAAATCAGTTCTTCCTCAATATCAATTTCATTTTGTGTTAACCATTGCTGCAGTTGTTTTTTATTACTGCTGAACGTGGCTTCAACAATACACTTCTTATCGGGCGCACGTAAGGCAGAGCTGTCGGCACGGTTACCTAAAACCAGGCCCAATGCTCCCAGTAAAATAGATTTACCGGCGCCGGTTTCACCGGTAATAATATTCAGCCCTTGCTGAAAGTCGACAGTAAGCTCATCAATAATCGCAAAATTCTGTATAGATAAATGTAGCAACATAAGCAGCTCAAAACTAAATGAAATAGGGCAAATCTGCGAATGCTGTTTAGAGGGCGAAAATCACGATAATATTCTTTGCAATGGCAATTTTAGTGACCAAAATTAACACACAGAATGCATTCTTTTTTTCTTGTAAACCCACGATCGGCCCGAAATACTATGTGCCAACTTTTTCTTTGAAAAATAGCACAACCGTTTGCGCAGGTTTTTCAACCGTTTGCGCAAGTGTAAAGGGTTTCAGGGCTTTTGGAGAGATAAAATCACCCGTCTAAATTTGGTTTAACGAAGAGTTAATCATTACATCACAACAAAGTAATCGTTCGATAAAGTTGACGATGTATGAAAAGACTGTCGAGAACGATTTGCTTGATTACGATTGAAAATCCTTTATCCTGTTTGATATAAGTTGTATCGAGTAAACAGGAGATTAAATGATAAGGATAAGATTATTCCAGTGCAGCCCGATTAGAAGATTGAAGCGAATTTGATCAAGAGCCTGAAAGGTGGAGATTGATTTTGATAGACAGGAAAACTGCTGTTAACTGCTGCAGTGTTTTTTGGATATAAACCTAAACTAACTAGTTAATTATGAAGAAGCGAATGATTCTGTCTGCGACAGCACAGAAGCTTATTGTTGGTGCATTCCTGTTTTCTTTTATTGGTAATGCAAGTGCCCAATCCGACACTACTTCAGCCTCTCTCAAAGGCGACTCTGTACAAATGCTTGTTACCAATGGTATTAAAGTAGAAACTGCAACAGCAGGGTTTAAAGAAATCAGCTTTGTGCCTTTGCGTTATGCGCTCAAGCAGCCGGTTATTTCGTTACAGCAAATAGTGAAAGGTAACGCTGCAGGTGTGCATGTGCAGGAGCCAAGTGGTGAACCTGGCAGCGAGCAGAATGTGTTTATTCGTGGCATCTCCTCTCCATTACTCAGCAAACGTGAATTGTTCGATCAGCAGGCAGCAATTTTTTTGAATGGTATTCCGCTAGCACAGGATAATCCTTTTGCTTACGAAATACAGAAGTACGATTTTAACCGTATTGGCCCTGCTACCAATCTGCTTGCAGCCATTAGTCCCGATAATATTGAATCGATTGAAATTATTAAAGACCCGGTTACACTTGCGGCTTTGGGTCCGGTTGCAGCAAACGGTGCTATCTGGATTACAACAAAGAATGCACATTCCGGTTACAGAGAAATAACGGTAAACAGTTATTATGGTTATGCAATGAAGCCATCCTATACGCCTGTAAATGCAGCTTACGAAAATAATTTCCGCAAACCATTTTACGATCGTTTTGGTACAATCGCAGACAGGTTGAATTATCCGCCGTACTTAAGAGATTCAACAAATGCTGATTATTATGGTCCGGCAAACTGGGGCGATAAGTATTTCGATAATGCTGCGCTGTACAATCTTGATCTGAGCTTAACAGGCGGATCGGAGCGTGCTAATTTCAGGTTCTTCGGAAGTGCTACAAAAAATGCATCCAGTGCCGATCGTACAGCCATCAACCGCTACACAGGATCGTTCTTTATTAATGCTGCTCCCATTAAATGGTTAATGGTATCGAGCATGCTTAACTATAACCGTTTAGAACGTACACGTAACCGTAACATACGTGACCGCCTCGCAGAACAACGGTATATCCCCGATTTAACCAACCCGCTTACACCTAATAAAAATTTATACAGTGCCTATCTGAACGAGTTTAATAAGGTAATCGATAATAATACATCTAACGTTATTCAAGGTTATTTTGCTTTATCAGCCAACCTTAACAAATTCAGTTACCGTGGCCGTATTGCATTCGATTATAATGAAGGTATTCGTGATGTTTTCTGGCCAACTACTTTATTAGAGAAGAACAATTTCGTGTCAAATTATTTCGGCTACAATCAACGGATGGTAGTAAGTAATACGGCAACCTACCAAATTGATGTAAACCGTAAACAAAAATTAATGCTCGAAGCAGGCCAGAATTTTATGGCCGATACTTATAAGTACGATTATGCCTATGCTTACAATGGTCCTAACGATTTCGTGAAGATCAATGTTGTAAATGGTGCTACCGGAAGCGACTATTTACTGCCTGCTGCATTCAGAGTGTATTATTTCCCAAGTAAAATGCGTTCGGCGTTGGCTTCTTTTTCGGGTAAAGCAACATACTCCTTTGATGATGTAGTAAAGCTGCATGCTGTAGTAAGCAGGGATGGCTCATCGAACATGCAACCGGATAACCGCTGGACGACGAATTTTTCCGGTGGCGTTGAATGGGATGTGAAGAAACAGTATGGCGATGCATTAACCAACATGAATGCATTTACCGTAAACGCATCGTGGGCACGTTTAGGAAGATTGTTGAATGACGACCGTTTTAATGCAGGTGCTCAATACCGTGTAGATATGGGTTGGGGTAATGAACCAACATTGGGTTCTTATGCAGGTATTCCGGGCATATCAAGACCGTATACCAGTGGATGGGTTGGTTATGGTATACCCTGGGCACGCAGCGAACAGTCGAACCTTGCTGTGCGGATGGCTTTCTTGAACAGCAATCTCAAATTTGGTATTGATGTGTATAACAGAGAAGATAAACAGATGCTGTTGCCTGTACCTGTACCAACAGAATGGGGTTATACCGGTGCTTACAAATCGGGACTGCATGTGCGCAACAACGGTATCGACTTTACCATGTTTGCCAATATTCTTCCTGCAGAGAACCATCGTATCAGCTGGAGTATTTCTTCCAACTTTAATTATAACAGAAACAAACTTGTTGGCTTGCCCGGTGGTTTAAACGAGCTCATCATCGGTAACAATAAACTGGTTGTTGGTAAACGTATCGACGCATTCTGGTTACTGAAAAATTTCGGCACGTATAAACGTCAAAGCCAGATCACCGTTAACCCGCAAACAGGCGTAGCATTGAACTATCGTGGTGTGCCTGTTACAATGGGCGATCCCTGGTGGTTAGATTTAAACAATGATTTCCGCATCAACGATGAGGATAAACTCGTAACAGGGAACTATTTGCCAAAAGTTACAGGTGGTTTCAGTACAACACTTGCTTATAAAGCATTTACCCTCGATATGCAGTTTTATACAGCATTGGGCCACCAGGTATTAAATCAGTATGCATCATCACGTCTCGATTTTATTAATGTAGAAGCGAGTAATAATATCAACTCTGTAAAAGAAATTACATTCTGGCAAAAGAAAATGGATTTGTCGGGCTATCCCATGTACAATCCATGGAGTTCGGTAGTGCCTTACCGTCTCGATCAAAGCCTGTTCCTCGATAATGCTTCTTTCTTGAAGCTGCGGTCTGTAACGCTCAGTTACGAGCTGGCAAAAGCAAACGCAAAACAGAAATCGCTGCGCAGTTGTGTGTTTTACATAACAGGCACCAACCTCTTAACCATTACCTCTTTCAAAGGCGATGATCCTGAACTGGTGAACTACAACGGTATTTATACAGGTTATGGATTACCGCTTTCACGAACAGTTATAGCAGGTGTTAGAATAGAATTATAATAGAATCATTTAAAATAATCAGTAATCATGAAGATGATTTCAACAGCAACAAACAAAGCAATGCAGATTGGAAAAAAAGTGCTGCTTGCTACAGTATTGATGCTTTTCATGGGAGCTTGTAATAAACAACTGGACATCAAATCGTCTCGCCAGGCCGATGAACTGGGACATTGGGATTCGTACGAAGATGCAAGAAGTGGTTTGATGGGGCTGTATGGTTTGTTGCGTGCAGCACTCGCAGATAACAATGCGCATTGGATGTGGGGCGAGCTGCGTAACGGAGATTTTCTTTCAGTTTACAGAACCGATCTGAAGGCAGTGATTGATGGTAAACTCAATGCATCGTTTCCAACAATTGATGCCGTTACAAACTGGCGCAGGTTTTATGCAGTAATAAATGCAAGTAATCTGTTTATTGAACGGGTGGGTGGTTGTAAAGCAGATCAGCGTTATACCGAATCGTATTACAAACTGGATGTTGCACAGGCAAGAGCTATTCGTGCATTCACTTATTTCTACATGGTACGCATTTGGGGCGATGTTCCGTTGATCGTTAATACAAAAGAAGGAAGTTTTGATGCATTACCACGTACAAGCCAGAATGCTGTGCTTTCTTTTGCAGAGCAGGAGTTGATCCAGGTAGCGCCAAGTCTTCCATTCCTTTATTCCGGTGTTGATCCTGCGCAACTTTATCCAAACAATTATTATGGTTATAATTCTTCACAATGGTTAAATGCGCCGGTTACACGTTTGGCAGCGTATGCAATTCTTGCACATGTGGCTGCATGGCAGGGCCGTTATATTGATGCTGCTGTTTATACTGAGTATATCGTTAACAATGCTTCAAAAAGTAATCTCTCTTTAGTAAGTACAAGCAATCTTGTAACAACACTGTTCAACAGTGGCGTAAATAATAATTACAACCAGCTGCTTGGTTTCAGCTTTAACCGAAACCTTGGCGAAACCACTTCGGAAGGACATATTGAGCAGCTCACCTTGGCAAATACAACCTTGTATCCAATGTCGAAACCGCTGCCCGAAATCTATGTTCCAAAAGATTCAATCGCAGCTATATTCCCCAGGAGTAACGGCGGAACCGATCAACGTTTTGGTGTAGACCCTGCTTCTGTACAACAAACCATTTATACCAACTACTTCGAAAATTACAGCGCAGCGGTTCCTGTATTTAAAAAGATAAGAGTGGTAGATGGTAATGTTGGTAATGCCGGACAGTTTGCTGTATTTAATTCATCTATTGTATTTACACGCCTCGAAGAAATAAAATTACTCCGTGCAGAAGCATTGGCAGTATTAGGACAAACAGATGCTGCGTACCAGGAACTGAATGCAGTAAGAGGTGTAAGAGGTCTTGCATCTATATCGCCTGCACCATCACGTGATCTGTTAACAGAAGTTTTTGCAGAGCGCAGAAGAGAATTAATGGGCGAGGGTTGGAGATGGTACGATCAGGTTCGCTTCAATAAATTAAAACGTACCAATGCTGCATTTAATGAATTGATAGATAAAGGTGGCATTTACTGGCCGATAGCGCAGGATGTGTTAAACAGGAATGCAAAGATTACACAAAATGCCTACTGGCAATAAGCAGGTTGTTGGTATAAACGAAATGTTTTCAGAAAAGTAAAAACGTAACAATGAGCTTTATCAGAAATAATTTTTTAGTGATTGCAGTATGTGTGTTAACTGCAGCAAGCCTGGCAGGTTGCAGCAAGAACAACAAAGAGTACTACAATTATACAAACACAGCAGGTACGTTTAAAGGATCTACCTACGAATATCTTACAGCACAAACAGGTGTGTATGATTCGCTGTTATTTGTAGCAAGCCGGTTAACAGGTTTAACCGATGCACTTAAGTCGGGCAGTATTACACTGTTTGCAGCGAATAACCGAAGTTTTGAACTGGCGCTTTTTAATATTAACCAGGCTCGTAAAGATTCTATTCCTGCTATGCCGAAGTTGTCGCTTGCAACAATTGATTCTGCATTGCTCGACACATTTGTTTGCCGCTATATTATTCCAGGTTTGCAAAATACTGATAGCCTGAAAGGATTTACTGATGGTAAACTCTATGCTTCTTTCCGCTACGATTACAATATGCAGTTGCAGTATGTAGCAACCAATGCATCGGGCTTTTTAGGTGGTGGCCCCAAGGCAATCACCTTCAGCGATCCCCGTAACTCCATTTTTACACGTAACTGGGTAAGGGTTAACACCATTACTGTAGATATTAAAACAACAAACGGAATTGTGCACCTCTTACCCGCCGGTCATGATTTTGGATTCGGAAATGATTTTATTAAACGGGTTAATAAACGATAAGCACTAGTAAATCTCATTTTCTCTAAAACAGAAGATAACGATGAATAAGAAAATACAAAAAGTTGTGCGTAAACGCCGTTACTACATGCTTGCAGTTGCTGTACTGTTGGCTGCAAGTGCCTGTAAAAAATACCTACCAAAGGAAAGAGAAACGGTAGGAGCCGATTCGCAATACACCATCGATACGTATCAACCGGTGTTGGGACGTACAACATTTTTTACTGATAATTTTTACCAGGGCAGTACTACCTATCCTTCCGATTTTAAAATTGTAAATCCACGCAGACGTAATGGCGATCCTGCACCGGAACTTACCGATGTTTTTCCCGTGATGGTTTGGAAAGAAGCTTATGATGGAACTGAAAAATCGGTTGCAGAAATTGAAGCAAAACGTGTAAAGCAATACCGTCCGTTGTTTGAAATAGGGCCACACTCAGGAGCATTTACCATGTGGGCAGAAGCTCGTTCGGCATTTGTACGTTCGCAACCCGATTCAGGTTATTTGTTTGATGTAGAGTTGTCGAATTCGGGTGGCCGCAGGTATTATCGTAATATTAAACTGATGCCGTTGAAGGAGCGCCCTTACGAACCTTCTAACTACAACGCATCAACAGGGCAACCTGTATCGAATGGTGTATATGCTTCTGTTGTTACCAACATTAAAGGAGCAAATACCAACCGTTATCTTTCGTACAATGATGTTGATGTGTATATACGCAAAATAGTAAAAGCAGGTGTGCCTGCAACCAACACCTTAACCTTCCGTTTTCTTGATACGCTGTACAACCCGATTGATCCTGCAAAATTTGCTGAAACAGACTGGAACAACCTGGTGCATGGTTTTGAAAAGCAAATAACCGCAACAGGTGTTACCTATAAAATGGCTTATCCAATACCTGCTGTGGAAGTTCCTACACGCTTCACCACTTCTGATGGCCGTCGTGCAAAAACAAGATTCAGTTATTCTCGTCTTGGTTTTAATGGAGGCAGAGAAACTGCAGTACTCGGGCTCGACTTTGCCATTTATGAACCGGGCGATTGGGAAATAGTATTTGCGTTTAAAAACGATAATCCAAAATTCACCAACGATTAATACAGGACACACATGTTAAGTATAAACAAAAGCAAAAAAATAACTGCAATGAAATGGTTACCCTGTATAGGCGTGCTGGCTTGCCTGCTTCTTTTTGCTGTGCCTACGCACGCACAGAATAAAATTACTGTAAAGGGTGTTGTAAAAGACAATGCACAACAAACCGCAATGCAGGGTGTAACTGTTTCTACAAGCAAGCCTTCTAAAACAATTGCAACTACCGATGCAAACGGTGCGTTTACTGTAACTATCGATGCAGGTGCCGAGCTTGTATTTACACACTCCGGCTACGCTGCTGTTCGCAAAACATTTATGGCAAGCACATCTTCTGTATCAATCACTATGTCTGTAAAGGATAATACCATGCAGGAAGTGGTTATACAGGGCTTCCGCCAAAAAACAAAAGAAACAGCTACAGGCTCAAGTGCTGTTATCAGCGGTAAGGCTTTACAGGATGTACCTGTATCGAACGTTGTGGAATTGTTGCAGGGTAAAGTGGCCGGGTTAAACGTGCAAAACAACTCCGGTTCGCCGGGTGGTATGGGCACTATTAACTTACGTGGTGTTTCCAGTATTAACGTAAGCAGTGATGGTTTCTTAACACCAACATCACCCTTGTTTGTTATTGATGGTGTACCTGTAGATTTAAATACAAATTACGAATATGGTTTCCAGGGTGGAGGTGCCGGTATTAATCCGTTGGCATTAATACCACCTGAAGATATTGAGCAGATGGAAGTATTGCGTGATGCTGCTGCCACTTCTGTATATGGTGCAAGAGCTGCTTACGGTGTTATTATTGTTACCACACGCAGAGGTAAATCGAAAGTGCCGATTGTACAATACTCAACTAACTTCTTTGTAAAAGCTCCGCCCCGTCTGCGTGATGTAATTGGTGGTAAAGAGGAACGTTTGTTCCGCATACGTACCATTTTAGATTATGATACATCGGCCGCTGCGGCACAGGCGCTGATCAATCAAACCCCGTTTTTATCCGATAGCCTTAATCCGTATTACAACAACGCCACAAACTGGCAGGATTATTTTTACCGTACCACTTATAACCAGCAGCACAACCTGAGTATACGTGGTGGCGATGATCGGTTCAACTATAAAACCAACCTCAACTATTACCAGGAAAACGGTATTGTGCAGAACACAGGGTTTAAACGTTATGGTCTTAGCATGAATGCACAGTATGCACCAACCAACCAGCTGCGTGTACAAATGAACCTGTCGAGTTCACTTGGGCAAAAGCAAAACGGTAGTGGTGTAGGATTGATCCAAACAGGTATAGCAAGCGGAGGTTCATCCTCTTCGTTATTGCCGCCGCCATCATTGTTTTCGGAGAACAACAGCGCATTGGCGGCATCGAGAGTAATCAACAATAACAAAACAGCAAATATTGCTACAAGCCTCGACATATCGTACGAGCCAATTAAAGGTATTCGTTTTGGTAACCTGCTTAGCTACAACTTTATTTCCGGTACAGCCGACAGGTTTACTCCTTCATTTCTCAGTAACGGATCATCAGAGTCGTACAGCTATAACGACCGAACATATACTTTATATAACAGGTCGCTGATCAACTTTACCAAAACATTGTATAACCTGCACAATCTGAATGCCTATGTGTTTAATGAAATTAATACCTATGGTTTCCAGGCAAACGTGATCAGTCTTGATCGCACAGCAAATGATCAGATAACCGGACCAATCGGTTACGGTTGGGCAAGCTCTCGTGGCGGTACATTGAATAATATCCGTGAAACAAGACAGCATGGTTACGGTGGATCGGTTTCTTACAACTACGATCGGAAATATGTACTCGATTTCAATTTCCGTTTCGATGGTTTGTCAACAACAGGTTCAAAGCAACCATATTCGCAAAATCCATCTGTAAGCGCACGCTGGAATTTTAACCGTGAAAAATGGCTGGAGAAAGTTAGCTGGTTGAGTTATGGTTCTGCAAGAGTATCGTGGGGCCGTAATATTAAACCAACAGGTAGCATCTTCGATACGTATGGACGTTATATTGTTGGTTTACCATATAACAATAATCCAACTGTTGCTATTGATTATGCAACGGTACCCAATGAAAACTTTTTACCCGAAACACAAACACAAACAAATGGAGGTGTTGAGGTAGGTCTCTTCAATAATGCTTTACAATTAACCTACGAAACCTATTACCGTTCTATTGATAACCAGATCATGCGTATTCAACTGGCGAACACCAGTGGCTTTAACGAATTACAGACAAATGCAGTAAGTCTTGTAAACTATGGTATGGAATGGTCGGCTATGATGCGTATGTTTAAACAAAGCAAACCGTTTCAATGGACGCTTTCAGTAAACGGTGCCATCAACAAACAAATACTAACCAAACTGCCTGATAACCTGCGCCAGATTCGCCAGGAAATTACAGACGGAGGAAGTAATGTGCCGATTGTTTACAGAATAGGCCGCAGTGCAATTTCCAATCTTATTTATCATACGCAAGGCGTATATGCAAACACGGGCGATGTGCCTGTAAACATTGCAACAGGTAAACGTCAGCAGTTGGGTTCAGGTACCGGTTATTATTTCCAGGGTGGTGATCCACGTTGGACAGATGTAAACGGCGACTATATCATTGATGAAAAAGATCTGTTGCCGATTGGTAATCCAATACCAAAAGTAACAGGTGGTATTCTGTCGCAGATGCAGTATAAAAACTTCCAGTTAAACATCAATGCATCGTATACCTTGTTTCGTGATCTGCTGAATGCATCCTTGTCGCAAACCATGCAAAACTTCAGCCGTCCTACAACACCGGGTGCATTGGTGCCAATTGATCAATACAATTACTGGAAACCATCAGCTTTCGATAAAGGAAGTGGTACTCCGAATGCACAATATCCAAATCCATTCGATTTCAGAAGAGCTGGTGTAATGCAACCATTCCGCAGTAACCAAACTTTGTTCCTTGAAGATGGTTCGTACTGGAAAATTAACAACGTTGTGCTTGCATACAATCTCGACAGGAAAATGATCAGCAGATTGCATATGACATCCTGCCGCTTAACATTAACGGTAAACAACGTTTATACATTTTCAAATTACAGTGGCCCCGATCCGGAACTGGTTACGCAGTTGGGCAGAGATAATTCCGGTGGTTATCCCAATGCAAGGAGTTATGCAGTTGGTTTAAATGTTCAGTTTTAATTGTAAAAGAAAAACGAAAAAGATGAAACGTATTATCAGCATACTTGTAGTTACCACATTGCTCCTTGTGGGTAGTGGTTGCAAAAAGTTTTTAAGTCTCGATCCGCCGAATGCGTTATCGGGTAATAATTTCTGGAAAACAAAAACTGATCTGGAAAACTATACGAATGGTATGTACGAGCTCCTGCGCAAATCTGTTGCAAGGCTCGATATGAAAGCCGATGCCAGCTCGTTCAACTTTCCCTTCTTTGCTTTCAGCGGCGATTTACGTGGGGGCATGGCAAAAGAAAATACAGAGATAGGTTGGGGACGTACCTATGTTGCCAACTTATCAAACAATAACATAAAAGCATTATTTGTTGATGCTCCGAGTGGCGGTAACAACTGGTACCGTGTGTTTAATATGATTCGGTTTAGCCAATGGGATCAGTTTTATAAAGTAATTGCAGCAGCAAACATTGCAGTTGATCGTGTTGACGGCGTACCAGATCCTTCATTAACAGCAGAAGAAAAAAGACAGTACAAAGCAGAAGCAATCTTCATCCGTAACATGGCTTATTTCCTGATGGTTCGTCAGTGGGGCGATGTTGCATATTATACCGATGCCTACCACAGTGCGCCGTTGAAACGTATGCCAATGGTAGAGGTGTTGAAGAAGTGCCGTGAAGATTTGATGGCTGTGAAGGATGATTTGCCATGGACCTATAAAGATCCTGTGTTTGTTGCTGTAAGAGGAATGCGTGGTTCGGCACTTGCATTACTGATGCACATTAACATGTGGCTTGCAGGGTTTGATACAGGTAATGAGAAAGCTTACTACGAAGCTGTGGATGCATTAGGCGACGAACTGTACAACGAAAATGGTGGTGCCTATGCGTTGTTGCCATTAGAACGAAATGGTGAAATCTTTAAAGGGCGTTCGAAAGAAGGTTTGTTTGAAGTACCACAGAATGCAAACTATGGCGAATCGTTTGGATGGTCTTACTATTACGACCTGGTTTATTATAATCGTTTGGCCCCCGATCCAACACATCCGTACATCAGTTACGATACAAAGTTCATGGAAACAATTTACCCGGTAGGGCAGGCCGATAAGCGTACCGATTATTGGTTTGATGTATCGACCATGTATAGCGGTAACAGGAATTTTAAAATGCTGAAGTTTTTTGTAAACCGTGATCCCAATTCGGTAGATGGTACTTCGTTTGATGCGAGCCAGATCATCTTCCGTTACACGGATGCTATTTTATTGCATGCAGAAGCATTGGCAAATCTTGGTAACGATGGCAAGGCAAAGGAAAAATTAAATATTGTACGCAATAGGGCAGCGGCTGCACCTATTACAAGTACAGGAGCAGAATTGAAAACAGATATTTTCTATGAGCGCTGCCGTGAGTTACTGGGCGAAGGTCATTACTGGTTTGATGTAGTACGTACAAAACGCATCATCGATCCATCATACAAATTTGGCTACCACTGTACAGTAGAACAATTTAAAGCAGGAGCATGGACATGGCCTATTCATCCATCGGCGTTGATCAACAATCCTGGTATGACGTTAAATACATACTGGCAATAAAAAACGAACTGTAATAAAATAAAACAAAGCAGATGAAATATATGAATCGTTTCCTCATCGTTGCTGTTATCCTTACAACCATTGCAGTTGGTTGTCAGAAAAAAGATTATTTCACCAACACCGGAAAGCATACACCTGATTATGATGGTACGGTATTGGATTATTTGAAATCGAAACCAAAAAGCTGGGATTCGTTGCTGAAGGTTATTCGTATTGCAGGCATGGAAAATGTATTTAGTACTGAAACCATTACCTTTTTTGCGCCCAACGATTCCTGTATCAGTAATACAATCCGTGTATTAAATGCGAAGCTTGATGAAAAAGGCCAACGACGTGTTACAAAGCTGGAGCAGATAAAACCAGAGGTGTGGAAGAAGCAACTCTGCCGTTACCTCTTCAAAAGCTCTCGCTCCATGAATGACTTCCCGCAACTCGATCCCGGAAACCTGTCGGCTTACCCCGGGCAGATCTATAGCTCTTATCTCGGCGACATTATGAACATTGGTGTTATCTACAATGATGCCGGCGGTGTAAAATATGCAGGTTACAGGCAGTTGATGATTTCGTTTATTCCTTCTGTATCGGCACCAAGAGATTATAACAGTTGGTATTCGGCAATTGTAGCTTCTGTAAACGTAGCTCCTAAAAACGGGTATGTACATGTGTTAAACTATCCCAATCATTTCTTTGGTTTTGCAACCGGGCAGTTTATCGAAGATGTATTTGATAAAGGAATTATTTACTGATTTTAAAAAAGCGAAAGCATTTTTTCATGATAAAGCAAACGATTAAAAGAAGTTCTGCAATGACAATAAAACACGCAACCCTTGCTTTAGGAGTAGTCAGTTGTTTGTTTGCAGCTGCACTTTTTTCCTCCTGCACAAAACAGAAAGTTGAGCCTGCTGAAGTTTATCCTGCACCGCCTAAAGTGTTGGTGAAGTTTCTCGATGGAGGTCCTTATCCTGCAATTGGCAGCGAAGGTTCTGTTGTAAAATTTAATGTTACAGGTTTAAAAGGTAAAGAAGGACAGTTTAAGTTTTTTGTACACCTTACCGAAGCAGAAATTATTTCTGTTGAAGAAAATGCAATTACTGTAAAAGTGCCATTGGGCGCAAGTACAGGTGCTGCCAACGTTCTCATTAATGGGGAGTATTACTTCGGTCCAACCTTTGTTATTAAAGGAAAAGTATCGATCGATGCTTCGTTTAATACCGATGCCTATGTTTCAAATGGTGAGATCAAAGGTATCTTCCTGCGTTCTGATAACACTTCCTATTTCCTGTATGGCCGTTTCAGCAATTATCAAAACAGCGCAACCGTTGCAAATCCTATTACCAATATGGTAGTTGTAGGTTTAAATGGTGAATTTAAAACAGGATCGTCAGATCAAATGAAAGTAGGTAAAACAGGTGTGGCAGGAAGTTTAAGCAGTGTTATACAACAATCGAGCGGACAGTATTTGCTTGCAGGTACATTTGGCAGTTACGATACAACCAACGGTATCAACAATATTACACGTTTAACATCAGCCGGTGCATTGGAAACACAGGTGGTTGATCTTATCAATCCCGATCCGGTAAACGCACCTAATGATGGACAGGCAACGGTACCATCCTTAAACGGAGGAACAACCGGTGGCATCAGTAAAATGTTTGTTAACTCCACAACAGGCGATATTACAGTAGTAGGAAATTTCACAAGCCATGTAAGTACATTTTATGAGCGCTCAACAAAAACAGGTCCGTTGATCGATGTGGTTAAAGTGCGTCAGCTTATACGCATGAAATCAACCGGCGCATTTGATTCAACTTTCAATTTCAATTTTGCAACCAAAGAAGGCTATGAAGGTGGTAATGGATTTATTTATGATGCCGTTCAACTCAACGATGGAAAAATAATTGTTGTTGGAAACTTCACTACATACAATGGAACTACTGCCAATTACATTGCACGCATCAATGCAACCAACGGGCTGGTAGATGCTACGTTTAACCCGGGTGGTGTTGGAGCGGATGGGCCGATTAACAAGATCCGTTACAATACGGTTACAAATAAAATTTTGATGGTTGGTTCGTTTAAAAAATACAACGGACAGGATGCAAACGGCGTGGTTATGATCAACCCCGATGGTACTACCGATGCAGCTTTCCGTTTCGGAAAAACCTTAGGCGGTATTCCTGAGTTTGCAGCACAATTAAGCAATGGAAAAATTCTGGTTGCCGGTACGTTCAGTCATTACAATTACAATTATGTAACAATGCCCGATAAATATGTTGTTCGCCCCGGTTTTATGGTGCTGGAAAGCGATGGATCGCTGGCACTTGGCTACAACAACACAGGTTTGTTTCGTGGAATTATTAATGACATGGTACAGATTACAATCAACGGTACACCGGGTGTAATTCTGGTTGGAGATTTCGACAGGTTCGATGGTAAACCGGTAGGGGATATTGTAAAACTAAAGTTGGATAACTAACAGAGCGGATACTTTATTAAAAATAATTCGGCATTGCGTAATGCCTGGATCTTATAAAACAGTCATACATGAAACGTTTAAAATATCTGAAGATTTTTTTACTCTTTGCGGGTGCAGGATATTTTGCAGCAAGCTGTAACAAGTCTTTCCCGAATCCTTTAGAAGCAAACGCACCGGGTGGCAACTCTTCGAAAGTTATAAATCCGAAAACGCTTGTAATTATCGTGGATGGTGCTGTAGGTACACAGGTGCAGGTTGCAAACCCGCCGGTACTGAACAGCCTGGTTGATTATTCAATCTTTTCATGGGATGCATTGAGTGATTACGACAATGTTCCTGTTAGCAATAGCCTGGGATGGGCTAACCTGCTTACAGGTGTGCGGGTTAATAAGCATAACGTTACGGGTGCTGATTTCAGTAATAATCGTTTTGCAGATTATCCTTCGCTGTTTACAAGAATGAAACAGGAAAAGCCGGGCTTACGTACTACTGCATTCTTTTCTTCAAACGAACTTGCAGCTGCACTTGCTTCAGATGCAACAAAAAAAGAGTCGTTTAATGAAGATGATGCTGCGGTTAAAGAAGCAGTGAAGAATGAGTTGCGTACACAAAACTCCGACTTGGTGATGGCGCAGTTTCACGATGTGGATAAGGCAGGGGCTGCTACTTCTTATAGTATCAATTCAGCAAACTACAAAGATGCGATCTTAAGAATTGATAATTACATTGGTGAAATTTTAACTGCTTTAAAAAGCCGTTCTACATTCAGTTCAGAAAACTGGATGGTGATCATTACTTCTAACAAAGGAAGCAATACTGTTTACAATCCATCAGGTTCATGGTCTGCTTTTGAAGATACACGACACAATACCATGTTCTTTTGTTTTAATCCAAGGTTTAACAGTAAAGCACTTACAAGACCAGGCGCATTGATTCCTTATACCGGAACAGCACCACAGTTTTCAGGTACGCAATCGCAAAACAGAAGAGCAAAAGCTGTAACTGCAGGGTCGTTATTTGATATTGGTGCAACCAGCGAAATGACGGTGCAATGCAAAGTAAAAATTCCGGCTGGCAATTACTACTACCCGGCATTTCTTTCAAAGCGTGCTTCTTTTTCCGGCGGTGTTGTTGGGTGGGTATTTTTCCTAGAAGCAAATTACTGGATGGTAAACTTTGGGCAAACCGGTTTGGGTAACCGGCAGATTCGTGGACATGTTATTGCTGATGGCTTGTGGCATACACTTACCGTTGTTGTAAGAAAAGAAGGTGCTGCCCGAAATGTGTATACATATACCGATGGTGTATTATATACATCAGGTATTTCTGCTGCAACAAGAGATATTACCAGTTATGGAAACTTAAACAGTCCACAACCGCTTACCATTGGTAATCTTCCTCCCGATAATGTTACAGGGCTTGGTAATTTCTACATTACCGATATCCGCTATTTCAACGTAGCGTTACCGGATACATACATTGCAAATACGTACTGTACTACTTCAATTGATGCATCGAATACGTATTACAATAACCTGCTCGGATTCTGGCCAGGCTTTCCGGTAGTAAACGAAAACGGACAATTTAAAATGAAAGACCAGACAGCTTACCAGAACGATCTTGTACTCGACAGTTACTCACCCGGAAGCTTCAACGATCTTACGGCCAATGTTTGTCCTCCGGTATCGGAACCTGTATACAAAACAGTTCCCAACTCTGTTGATGTTGCAGTACAGATTTATGCCTGGTTTGGAATTGCTGTACCCGGCTCATGGCGGTTAGATGGAAAAAACTGGATTCCTACGTACAGCGATGTAAGTGGCGGTTAAGAAAAAGAACAACTCATTAAACCTGTTATAATAAAACGAATAAAATGAATGCTGTTATGCTTGTTAAGCGTTTATCGGTTTGTTTACTGTTGCTTACAGTGGCAGTAACTGCCTGCAGAAAAAAGTATGCATACGATTTTGAAGATGGTACACCGGGCGATGGTGCAAGTGTAAGTAGTATTACCATCGATACGAGTATTAAAAATGTTGATGCAAGCAAGTACGCACAGGCGAGAGTTTTTCCCGGCCTTGTGTGTGCTTCGGAGCCGAGAATAAAAGTTGATCTTGCAATGAATCTGAACTATAACAATGTGCAGGATGAGTTGCGTATTTCTGTTCCGCCAAGTCCCCAGTTTAGTACAGGGTTGTATGCAGCACCGGGAGAGTTGGTCATTATTGATGTGCCGCAGAACGAATATTCATTGTCGGTACAGATTGGTGCATGGACGGATAATCTTTCAGTCATTCAAAACGCACCACGTGATCCGGTTATTTACACACGCAGTCAATTAAATCCCGGCCGTAATTATTTGCGGAATTTATATGGCGGACATATTTACATTTTTGCAGGTCGTCCCATTACAACTCCTGTAAACCTGTCGTTTACAAACGTGGTGAAGTCGCCCGATTTTGTATTAGGTCAAACAGATAATGCTGCATGGCAAACACAAATCCGTTCTTCCTGCGTACCATGGCTGGAGTTGCGTAGCGCCAATATGGTTTTTGTTGTTCCAAGACAATATTGTATCGATCGCCCTTTTGCAGATATTCAAAAAGCAATGCAGGATTGGGATGAAATTGTAAACCTCGATTATTATCAGTGGGAAGGGTTGAGTGCAAACCCAACTGATGCCATTGATAAAGCGCCGTTGCTTCCCTGGCGTGTGGTAATGGATATTAAACCGGTTGTTGGTTATGGTCACTCTGGTTTTCCAATTGTTGTACAAAACGATTACAGTTGGTTTGATGGTATTGGTAATGTAAGTGCTATTAACGGCGGAGGTAACTGGGGTGTGTTTCACGAGTTAGGACATAACAACCAGCAAGGCACCTACTGGAGTTGGAGTACATTAGGCGAAACAACTTGTAACTTCTTTTCGTTTAAAGTTGCAAACCGTTTAAGTGCAACAATTCCTACTGCATGGCCTCCCAAACATCCGGCTTTGGCCACAGCAATACCTGCTGCTATTACATGGGCATCATCAGCCACCGGTACAAGAAATTTTGATGGCACAGATGCCGCAATCAACGATCCGTTTGCACGGTTAACACCATTCGTGCAAATCATGAGTAAAATACCTGCTAACTGGGGTTATCCCGGTCAGCCCGATGGCTGGAGTTTTGTAACAGAACTGTATAAAAAAGCACGCCGCTCCAACCGCATTTCATTAACCGATCAGAACAAGCGTGACTTTGTGTACGAAACCTTATGCGAGTTTACACGCAGAGATATGCGTGCATTTTTCAGAGCATGGGGAATTACGATCAGCAATATATCGCTTAATAAAATGGCAGGTGTTTATCCGCTCTCCTTTCAGGAAATATGGAAATACAATCCATTAACGAAAACAGGAGGCGATACGCAAGCCGATGCAAGAAGTGTATGGGTTCCTACAGCCAGCTCTTGGTCAACAACTGAAGGTTCAAACGGAACAATTGGTAATGCGTTTGATGGATCGTTTACTACCTACTGGCATAGTAATTACGGAACCGGTTCTGGTGCAACCACTCCACCACATACAATTACAGTTGATATGGCGGTACCAACAGTTATCAAGGGATTTTCTGCTGCTTTAAGACAAAGTGGTACAGGAACTACAACAAGAGTAAAAAATATCCGTGTGCAGATTAGTAATGATAATGTAAACTGGACAGATGTACCTTTTGTAACAGGAGCAAGTACGATTCCAAGTGCTTTTACATTGATAAACCAGCAAGGATTGCAAAGTTTTAATCTGACAGGAAATGTTACTGCACGGTATTTTAGATATGTAATTTCTTCTGCTGCCGATAACGATCCGTCAGGTAATAATTCAGCACTTTCAGAAATCAACATTGTACGACCGTAATCATCCTTCAGCACTAAACGAATAATATGAAAAAGAATATACTGCTTAAAGGGCTCCTCTTTACTTCAATAGGCATGATGCTCGTTTTGTTTGCATCCTGTAAACGTTATGTTGATCCCCCGCTTTATTTTGAGGAACCAGGCGATACCACAAAGCCAGCAGCAAGAAAAGTATTGCTGATTGCTATAGATGGTGCTGTGGCAGGTGAATACAAAAAAATGGGTTTGCCTGTTTTGCAGAACATGTTGTCGAAGAGCAAATACACCTGGGAAGGCGTATCGGATGAAGTAAGCACTGATGCTGCTACATGGAAAACGTTGATGAGTGGTGTATCTTATTCTCGTCACAAGATCAAAGACAGCTCATTCATTTATACACAAAGCATCAACGATCCGCAGCATACATCGGTACCAAATTACCCTTCTATTTTTTCGTATATCTTATCATCGCCCAGAAATGATATGCGTACAACAGTTATTTCGCCGTGGCGTACCATGGTAGAGAAGCTGGTACCAGAAGTATTGGATCCTGTAGTAGCTGCAGACGATGTAGCCGTAAAAGATTCTGCATTAAGACGTATTAAAAGTGGCAATCCCGATTTTATGGTGCTGCACTTTAATTCGGTAGCCATTGCAGGAAAAGCAGGGGCGTTTCTTGCAGATAATACTATGTATAAAGATGCTGCGGTAAAAGTAGATGCCTACATTGGCGAATTGTTAACTGCACTAAAAGCAAGACCTGGTTATGATAAAACAGAAGAGTGGCTGGTAATTGTAACAAGTACACATGGTGGTGTGGGTAACAGTTACGGAGGTCCGTCGTCTGCTGAAGTAAATGCTTTTTCTGTTTTTTATCACGAGAAGTTTAAGCAACTGGAATTTGTACGTTCAGGTTTTTCAGGCGTGGCAATGAAAGGAACCGGAAGTTCAGTAATACGTGCACGCATACCAGACGATGGGGGATTGTATAATCCAGGTTTGGCACAGCAAACAATTTCATTTAAAATGAAATCGCCAACAAAAACGCAGTACCCGCATTTCTTTTCGAAGATGGATAAGTTTGCCAGTACTACAGGTTGGTCGTTGTTTACAAACTCAAGCGGAATCTGGTGCATCAGTGTAATTGGTTCGGGCGAATCTCGTATACAGGGAACAACACCTGTTGTGTTTGATGATAAGTGGCATACCGTTACATTTAAATTTATGGATAGTGCAAGCAAGCGTTGGCTGGTGCGTTATACCGATGATCGACGTATTGATCACACAGATATTACGGCACGGGGTACAGTAACAAGTACATCGCCGTTAACTATGGGCTGGGCAACAGATCAGGGTATGGGCGCTGTTACTGTAAGCTTTGCCGATTGTATGATTTTTAATACAGCATTGTCCGATGCAGAGGTAGCAGCATTGCAATGTGCAAAGGATATTACGCAGCATCCTCGGTATGCTAATCTCATCGGGTATTGGCCTTGCGGCGATGGCTTTGGCGGACGGTTCTTAAACAAAGCTCCAGGTGCAACCAACAAAGATTTTGTATTACAGGGCGCATTTACATGGGATAATTATGCAGAAGTGCCCTGCAGCATAACTCCTTTCCAGCCAGTAGCAGGAAAGGCCGCATTGTTCTTAAAATCAGTTGATGTTACTGTAACAAGTTTATACTGGTTACGAATGAATATACTGCCGGTATGGGGACTTGAAGGCAGTAAATGGCTGGAACAATATGAACAGGAGTTTGTGAAGTTATAATCAGGAATAGTTGCTTTTTTAAAAGCGTCTCCCGTTAATGGAGGCGCTTTTATTTTTTGAATGAAAAGATGAATGCAACAAAAAAGCCGCAATGATGTATCACTACGGCTTTTTAAAAATGTCCAATTTCAATTATGGCTCAACTGAATCATTCAAGTCGGCATCAACAAGGATACGACCACAGTTTTCGCACACAATGATTTTTTTGTGTTGTTTAATTTCGCTCTGGCGTTGAGGTGGAATGGTATTGAAGCAACCACCACAGCTTTCACGCTCAATCGGTACTACCGATAAACCGTTCCGGTAGCTTCTGCGGATACGGTCAAAGCTTGCCAGCAAGCGATCTTCTACTGCTTCTCTTGCGCCATTTACCAAAGAACGCAGTTGCGTTTCTTCTTTTTCGGTTTCAGCAATAATTTTATCGAGTTCGCCTTTCTTGTGTTCTAAGTTCTTCTCTTTATTGGCAATGGCTTTCTTTGCCTTTTCCAGCAACTCGCTCTTTTCAATCAACTCTTCGTTGGCATCTTTGATATGCTTTTCAGAAAGTTTGATTTCCAAACCCTGCATTTCAATTTCTTTATTGATGGCTTCGAATTCACGGTTGTTCTTTACATTCTCACTCTGCTTTTCGTATTTTACCAACAAAGCCTGTGATTCAATAATTGCATCTTTCTTGCTTTGAATAAAATCCTGTATACCGTTGATCTCTTCTTCAATACGGTTTTTGCGTGCATTCAAACCTTCAATTTCATCTTCGAGGTCTTTTACTTCCATGGGTAATTCACCTTTCAGAATCTGAATTTCATCCAGTTTGCTTTCAATTTTCTGCACACGAATAAGTGCCTTCAGTTTTTCTTCTACAGAATACTCTTTTGTAGTAGCCATATTGTTGTTTGAAGTTTTTTAGAATTTTCCTAAAGCTGCGATTACTTAAAATACTCAACAGGGTTGGTTTTCACGGCAGTTTTAAGGACGGCAAAGGTAGGGAATTTATCCTGCAAATGATCGGCCAGTAAATCTATCGTAAACTGCTCACTTTCCCAATGCCCGATGTCGGCCAGCAACAGCCGGTTTTCGGCATCAAAAAACTCATGGTATTTCACATCTCCGGTAACATAGGCATCGGCACCTGCAGCCAGTGCGGCCTTGGTTAAAAAGCTGCCGGCTCCACCACAAAGGGCCACCTTGTGAATGGGTTTGGCAGGAGGGGTGGTGTGTTTGATTACGGATAAATTAAATTGATCCTTAAGTAGTTGAAGGAAATCGTTGGGGATAAGAGCTTTAGGCAATTCACCAATTAAACCCGATCCGGTGGTTTGTAACTGATTGTCGAGACCGACCACATCGTAGGCCACTTCTTCGTACGGATGGGCTTTGATCATGGCCGAAAGAACCGGTTGCTCCAGCCATGCCGGGAAGATCACTTCTATCTTCAACTCCTCTTCTTCGTGTCGTTTGCCAATTTCGCCAACAAAGGGATTGCTGCCATCAGCTGCTTTGAAAGTACCCTTGCCTGCAGCGTTAAAGCTGCATTCGCTGTAATTACCAATATGTCCGCCACCGGCACCAAAAATGGCAGCTCGAACAAACTCCGCATGCGAAACGGGTACGAAGCAGAACAGTTTTTTCAACAATCCGCTTTTGGGTTGCAGAATTTTACAATTAACTAGCCCCAGACGCTCGGCCATTTGTGCGTTAACACCTGTAATCACATTATCCAGATTGGTGTGGATGGCATACAGCGCAATATCGTGTTTAATAGAAGCAATAACTGCACGCTCCACGTAGTTTTTGCCGGTAATCTTCTTCAATCCGCCGAAGATAATCGGGTGATGCGCCACCACCAGGTTACAGCCTTTTTGTTTGGCTTCCAGTATCACCTCTTCCGTGGCATCCAGACTAACAAGTACACCTGTACATTCCCAGGCGGCCGATCCGGTAAGTAATCCTGCATTATCGTAGCTCTCCTGTAACAATGGAGGGGCCAGTGTTTCCAGAAAACGGGTAATATCGCCAATTTGCATGCTGTAAAAATAAGATAATTCGGCAGCGGGACCAGGTTACAATTGGTAAAACCTGCCGGTTTAGTTTTACGTACTTCTACTGTTAGCGGTTCCGAAAACTAATTGTAATTTCATACTTCGTTAATTTAAAAATCTATGAGGCAGTTATTGATTCTTTTTGTGTTGGCAATGATCTTAGGTGGTTGTAAAAAGACCATCAAGAAAATACAGGAAGAAACAGCGGAAACGTTGATCGTAAAAGCAATTACCGACGGACGCTGGACAGTAACAGTTTATACCGACGGCACCACTGATTATAAAAGTGAATTTGATGGCTATGAATTTCAATTTAAAACCGACCGCACGGTTGATGCCATTAAGAACTCTGCAACAGAAGCTACGGGCACCTGGAACGAGGACAAGATAAACATTGCCATCATTGCCGATTATCCTTCCTCCGCAGCTGTTACCCTACAACGCCTGGATGGTAACTGGAAATTAAAAGACAGTAACTGGACATGGGTAAAAGCCCAGCAAACCATTAACGGCACCCTTTTTACCTTGGAGCTGCGCAAGAAATAAGCTTACTTTCCCATAAACTAAAAGCGCCCCCAAATGGAAGCGCCTTTTCCTTGTTCTCATTTATAACTCAAAAAGTTGGATGGGTATTTTTTGTATTGGTTGGTGACTGTTCCGCTACAAAAGCTTTCTTTTAAAAGTTAAAAGTGCAAAGTCTGATTTAATAAAGCAAATCAATTAATTTTATTGCCTCATAGATTTTAATTATGACTTTGACTCAGCTAGAATATCTGGTTGCGGTGGATACCTACCGCCATTTTGCAACGGCCGCATCGCATTGTTTTGTAACCCAGCCCACATTGAGTATGCAGATACAGAAACTGGAGGAAGAGCTGGGTATTAAACTATTCGACAGAAGCAAGCAGCCGGTGATACCTACGGATGCCGGTATAGAAATTATTGAGCAGTCACGTAAAATTCTGCAGGAGCGTAACCTCATTAATGAAATAGCACAGAATAAAAAAGGTGTGCTTACGGGTGAACTGCGGATTGGTATTATTCCAACACTTGCACCTTATTTGTTGCCGCTGTTTGCCAAAAGCTTTAATGAAAAATACCCATCGGTAAAACTGATTGTGCATGAAATGATGACGGAATATATTATTCGCCGCCTGCGTGAAGGACGTATTGATGCAGGATTGCTGGTAACGCCTTTGCAGGAAAGTGGAATAAAAGAAGAAGTACTGTTTTACGAAGAACTGCTGGTGTACGTATCGCCCCGGAATGAAGCGTACAAAAAGAAATATGTACTGGCGAAAGATATTGATCCTACAAAACTCTGGTTGCTGGAAGAAGGGCATTGCTTCCGATCGCAGATTGTTAATTTATGCGAATTGAAAAAAGCCAGTGAGTTAAGCACCCAGTTTGAGTACGAAGCAGGCAGCATTGAAACGCTGCGCCGCATGGTGGAAATGAACGATGGTATTACCATTATGCCCGAACTTTCAACACTGGAGATGACGCCTGAACAGCAAAAATTGCTGCGCCGTTTTCAAAGTCCTGCACCTGCACGTGAAGTAAGCATGGTGGTGCATCGAGATTTTATGAAGAAGCGTTTGAAGCAGGCACTGAAAGAAGAAATTATTGCAGCAGTACCGGAGAAATTGAAGAAGAAAAAAGCGCAGACGATAGTGCCGGTGTAGCCGGAGTGAGTAACAGCACATTATTCTGTGCGAACGATTGCGCTTTAAAAGGAGTATTAATCCTTTTCAGTTACTTTTATGCAAATCAAATAATAACCATGAACACTTTATTAGGCGTTTTAGGAACTCAGGAATTAATCATTATTTTATCTATTGTACTTTCACTGGGCTTATTCATTATTATTCCTGTTATCATCGCTTATCGTTTAGGTAAGAAAGCCGGTAAACTAGAAGCAATGGAAATGCAGCGGAAATAACCATTTATCGCAGTAAAAAATAAGATCATCGGTATACAGTTGATTTTCTAATTGGGATGATGCTTGCTCCATCTTTCGCTCATCCTTCGTTGCTAAAGGCGGGATACTCCCATTTTTCAGCCTGTTAAAAGCGCTCGAAGTAGTATCTGTTAGCCATTTACAGGCCAATCAGTGTGCTGAATTCCGCTATTGCTTCATGGGTAAAGAAAGAATAAGATAGAGTATTTCGCAGAGAGTTACCTATTCACCACTCACCATTCACCATTCACCAAATCACTTCATCTGCTTCTTAATCATCTCTGTAAAAACAATCGCTGCTTTCTTACGATAGCTTTCTTTTGGCCAGGTAATCGAGGCCTGGCTGATGATGTTCAATCCTTTGATGGGAATGGTTTTCAACGTTTGTCTTCCTTTGGCTGCAGCAACGGTCATGATCGTGCACCAGTTACCTGTTTCAACCAATTGCAGGAGTGTATTAATATCATTCAACTCCATTTTAATATTCGGCTGCACATTGTTTTGCGCCAATGCTTCATTCAAAAAATGCCTTGTATGAAACCCTTTTGCAGGTAACACCAGCGGTATATCTTTTAAGTCTTTAATGGTGATTGATTTTTTATCAGCCACAGGATTCGAAGGATGCACCACCAGTGTTAACGGCGATTCATACAAACGTTGTGAGATAAACATATCGTTGTCCTGCAACTCCAAAAACGACAACAAAAAATCAACACGGGTTGATTTGAGTTTATCCAGCAGATCTTCCGATGTACCGAACTCAACAATGATTTTTACTTCGGGGTATTGTGCCGAAAACTGCACAAGCACCGGTGTAAGCAAAGTAGATAAGCCATAAGTAACGCCAATCCGCAATTCACCTGTTTTTAATCCTTTCAAGTCATCAATCACAGCACGACCACCCTCAGCATCCGAAACCGTTAACCGGGCAAAAGGCAAAAACTGGCTGCCTGCTTCGGTCAACCGCACCCGTTTACCAATCCGGTCGAACAGCGGCATGCCCAGTTCATCTTCCAGTTGCTTGATCTGCTGACTAAGCGTACTCTGGCTGATGTACAGGCTGTGAGCTGCTTCGGTAAAATTGAGCAGTTCGGCCGATTTGATAAAGTAGCGTAGTTGGCGGAGTTCCATATTTCTAAATCGGTTTTATCAATGGATGTAATAGAAAAATAAGGTTATACAAATTTAGGGAATCGGGTTAAATTTGAGCCCCGGCAGCGAATACAAGCAGTAATTGCTGCTCTGCCCGCCGGAATTTATCAACTATTCAAATAGAAAGAATATGAGTTATACGCCAACAACATTATTCGACAAGGTTTGGGATGCACACGTGGTACGCAAGATTGAAGATGGTCCGGATGTGTTTTTCATCGATCGTCATTTCATTCATGAAGTAACAAGTCCTGTAGCCTTCTTAGGTTTGGAAAGCCGTGGTTTAAAAGTGATGTATCCGCAACGCACCTTTGCAACTGCCGATCATAACACACCAACCATCAATCAGCATTTACCGGTGCAGGATCCGCTTTCGGCTAATCAATTAAAAGCATTGGAAACAAATGCAGCCAAGTATGGTATTTCGCATTGGGGTTTGGGAAATCCAAAGAATGGTATTGTGCATGTGGTAGGTCCTGAAAATGGTATTACACTGCCGGGTATGACGATTGTGTGTGGTGATTCACATACATCAACACATGGTGCATTTGGCGCCATTGCATTTGGTATTGGTACAAGTGAAGTGGAGATGGTGTTATCATCTCAGTGTATCATGCAGCCGAAGCCAAAGAAAATGCGCATCACCATCAATGGTAAATTAGGTAAAGGCGTTGTGCCGAAAGATGTGCCGTTGTTCATCTTATCGCAAATTTCTGCAAGCGGTGCAACCGGTTACTTTATTGAGTTTGCAGGTGAAGTGTTTGAAAACATGAGCATGGAAGGTCGTATGACGGTTTGTAACCTTTCGATTGAAATGGGTGCACGTGGTGGTATGGTTGCGCCCGATGAAACAACCTTCAACTATTTAAAAGGAAGAGACCTTGCACCAAAAGGCGAGGCTTGGGATAAAGCATTGGCTTACTGGAAAACATTAAAAACAGATGCTGATGCGCAATTTGATCTGGAGTTGAGTTTTTCTGCAGATCAGATCGAACCACAAATTACCTATGGCACAAACCCCGGCTTAGGTACCGGTATTACACACACGATTCCTACAGCTGCAGAAGTAAAAGATGGTGAAGCTTCGTATAAAAAATCATTGGCGTACATGGGCTTTGCAGAAAATGAAAAGATCATCGGTAAGCAGGTTGATTATGTGTTCTTAGGTAGCTGTACCAACGGACGTATTGAAGATTTCAGAGCGTTTGCAAGTATTGTAAAAGGCAGAAAGAAAGCGGATAACATCACCGCATGGTTGGTTCCCGGCTCTCACATCGTAGAACAACAAATTAAAGAAGAAGGTATACTTGATATTTTAACGGAAGCCGGTTTCCAACTTCGTCAGCCGGGTTGTTCGGCATGTTTAGCGATGAACGATGATAAAATTCCTGCAGGTAAATACGCTGTAAGTACAAGTAACAGAAACTTCGAAGGTCGCCAGGGCCCCGGTGCAAGAACATTGCTCGCAAGTCCGTTGGTGGCTGCTGCTGCTGCTGTTACAGGCGTAGTAACTGATCCGAGAGAGCTGATTGCTTAATGGCTTGATGTCGGATGGAGGATGTCTGATGTAGGATGTCCGCAAATCGATCAACCTTTATAAATATCAGTACCAAATAAATCATAAATCAGACATCATAAATCAGACATCAAAATGGCATACGATAAATTTAAAGTCCTCACAAGCACAGCGGTTCCCATGCCGATTGAGAATGTGGACACCGACCAAATTATTCCTGCACGTTTCTTAAAAGCTACCAAGCGGGAAGGTTTTGGCGATAATCTTTTCCGTGACTGGCGTTATAACGGTGACGGTACACCGAAGCAGGAATTTGTGTTGAACAATCCGATTTACTCCGGTAAAATTTTAGTCGGAGGTAAAAACTTCGGCAGCGGCAGCAGCCGTGAACATGCGGCCTGGGCTATTTACGATTACGGTTTCCGTTGCGTGGTATCCAGCTTCTTTGCCGATATTTTTAAAGGCAATGCACTTAACATTGGTATTTTGCCGGTAACCGTTAGCCCGGAGTTTTTAGATAAAATCTTCAAAGCAATTGAAGCCGATCCGAAAGCAGAACTGGAAGTAAATCTTCCGGAGCAAACGATCAGCATTGTTGCAACAGGCGAAAAAGAATCGTTCGACATCAACGGATATAAAAAACACAACATGATGAATGGTTTCGATGATATCGATTACCTGCAATCAATGAAAGCTGACATCACTGCTTTCGCAGAAAAAAGTTTATACTAAGTTCTGATCCCTTAAGCAACCATGCCCCACAACCAACGTTACATTGAAATAATGGATACAACACTCCGTGATGGTGAACAAACCAGCGGGGTATCTTTTTCTGCATCGGAAAAATTAACGATCGCACAATCGCTCTTAACTGAAGTGAAAGTTGATCGTATTGAAATTGCCTCTGCCCGTGTATCGGAAGGAGAGTTTGATGCAGTAAAGAAAATTACCAAATGGGCAAAAGCAAACGGATTGCTCAACAGGGTAGAAGTGCTCACGTTTGTAGATGGAGATGTATCGGTTGACTGGATGATCAAGGCCGGTGCAAAAGTGGCGAATCTTTTAACCAAAGGTTCACTCAATCATCTTACACATCAGCTCAAGAAAAAACCGGAGCAACACTTTGCTGAAATTGCAGAAGTAATCAGGCTGGCAAAAAAGAAAGGCATTGAAACAAATGTCTATCTCGAAGACTGGAGCAATGGGATGCGTCATTCAAAAGCGTACGTTTATCAATACCTTGATTTTATTGTAACGCAACCGGTAAAGCGTTTGATGTTGCCCGATACGTTGGGCATCTTAACACCTGCTGAAGTGTACGATTTCATTGCTGAAATTGTACAACGCTATCCCAACACGCATTTCGATTTTCATGGACATAATGATTACGATTTGGGTACAGCCAATGTAATGGAAGCATTGCGTGCAGGTGCACATGGTTTGCACTTGACCGTAAACGGTATGGGCGAACGTGCAGGTAATGCACCGTTGGCAAGTGCCATTGCGGTGATGCATGATTTTATGCCGAACATTAAATCATCCGTGGCTGAAAAATCATTGTATGGTGTAAGCAAGCTGGTAGAAACATTTTCGGGCATTCGTATCCCGGCCAATAAACCTGTTGTGGGTGAAAATGTGTTTACACAAACTGCAGGCATCCATGCCGATGGTGATAAGAAGAATAAATTGTACTTCAGCGATCTGATGCCCGAGCGTTTCGGTCGTCAGCGCAAATATGCTTTGGGCAAAACCAGCGGTAAAGCAAATATTGAAAATAATCTTGCACAATTAGGTATTCAGCTGAGCGATGCTGATTTGAAAAAAGTAACGCAACGTATCATTGAGCTGGGCGATAAAAAAGAAGTGGTAACACAGGCCGATCTGCCGTACATCATTTCTGATATTCTCGATAGCAATACCATTCAGGATAAAGTGCGTGTAGAAAATTATGTGCTCACACATTCAAAAAATCTTCGTCCATCAGTTACGCTTTGCTTAAGTATTAATGGCGAAATAGTTGAAGAACATGCGCAAGGCGATGGGCAGTACGATGCCTTCATGAATGCGTTGAAGAAAATTTACAAACAAAATAAAACGGAGTTACCGCTGCTTACCGATTATGCAGTGCGTATTCCTCCCGGTGGTAAGAGTGATGCGTTGTGCGAAACAATTATCACCTGGGCTCACAACAATAAAGAATTTAAAACACGTGGTCTTGACAGCGATCAAACCGTATCGGCGATTAAGGCAACACAGAAGATGTTGAATATAATTGTGAGTGGTGAGTAGTGAATGCCCGTCTGACGCCCTCGTCTGACGGATTACACTCACGACTATCGATTCACGACTCACGAAACAAAAACAAGTTCAAGCAGAATAACAATGGCAACAAAACACATTTTAATTGTTCCGGGCGATGGTATCGGACAGGAAGTAACAGCAGTAGGAAAGAAAGTATTGGATAAAATAGCAGCAAAGTTTGGTCACACATTTACCTACGATGAAGCATTAATTGGTCATGTGGCCATTGAAGCAACAGGTGTTCCATTACCTGATGAGTCGTTAGAAAAAATGCGCAAGTCAGATGCAGTATTGTTTGGTGCAGTAGGCCATCCGAAATATGATAATGATCCTTCTGCAAAAGTTCGTCCTGAGCAAGGTTTGCTGAAGATGCGGAAGGAACTTGGATTGTATGCTAATCTTCGCCCGATTAAATTATTTGATGAATTGTTAGGTGCATCAAGCATCAAACCTGAGATTTTGAAAGGTGCGGATATTTTGTTCTTCCGTGAATTGACCGGTGATATTTACTTCGGCGAAAAAGGACGTAAGAACAATGGTGACACAGCTTACGATATTGCTGAGTACAGCCGTTACGAAGTAGAACGTATTGCACGCAAAGCATTTGAAGCAGCACGTACCCGTAAAAAGAAATTATGTTCTGTTGATAAAGCGAATGTGATTGAAACATCACGCTTGTGGAGAGAAGTGATACAGCAGGTAGCGTTGGAATATCCTGATGTGGAAGTGGAACATCAGTTTGTTGATGCAACAGCGATGTTGCTCATTAAAGATCCACGTCGTTTTGATGTGGTGGTGACTGCGAATTTGTTTGGTGATATTCTTACAGATGAAGCTTCGCAGATTGCAGGTTCAATGGGTATGCTGGCAAGTGCATCGATTGGCGATGGTACGGGCGTGTATGAGCCCATCCACGGTTCAGCACATGATATTACCGGTAAAGGGGTAGCCAATCCGTTGGCTTCGGTTTTATCCGCTGCCTTGTTATTGGATATTTCGTTTGGCATGAAAACAGAATCTGAAGCGGTGATTAATGCTGTGGATAAAGTATTAAAAGATGGTTACCGTTCAAGAGATATTGCCGATGCAACCACAGCACCCGATAAAATTCTTGGAACGGATGCTATGGGTGAGCAGGTCCTGCTCCATATTTAAAAGGAAACTGAACAGGTAAAAGGGAAGCATCTAAAAAAATGCTTCCCTTTTCATTTAACAAATTGTACGAATCGTTGTTATACACAGATTAAAATAATTAACAGCATGCATATTAAAATTGGACAAAAGGCCCCTGATTTTACATTATTCGATAGTGAAAGAAATAAAGTAAGTCTTGCTGACTTTAAAGGAAAGAATGTCTTGATCCTGTTCTACCCACAGGCGTTCTCCAGTACCTGTACCGAAGAATTATGTACAGTTCGGGACGATATTGCCCGCTACAGCAATGCCAATGCGCAGGTGCTTGGTATTTCAGTGGATTCGATCTTTACCCTGAAAAGATACAGAGATGAGCAGGGGTACAATTTTCCGTTGCTGAGCGATTTTAATAAAGAAGTGTCAGCGGCTTACGATTCGTTGTACGAAAACTGGATTTTCGATATGAAGGGTGTATCGAAAAGAAGTGCTTTTATTGTTGATAAAGAAGGTGTTATACAATATGCCGAACTGGTTGAAACAAAAGATGCTGTGCCCGACTTTGAGGCGATCAATAAGTGTCTGGCAGCCCTCAATTAAGATAATCTTGACATAATTGGGAAGACGGATTTAAAAGAAATCCGTCTTCCTTATGTTAAGAATTGTGAAAAAAAGCTTGTAAATTGCAGATAATAAAACTAAGTTTGTTTCGTTGAAACGGATTTCTACCATAATCGCCTTTATCCTTTTGATAGCCACAACGACCTTCGCACAGAGCGACAGGTCAAATTCAGCTGGTGCTGAAAACGTGGTTAAGGTGGTTCGTTTTTATCCCAACCCCGCTTCTGCTTTTATCAATTTCGAGTTTAAAGACATCGCCGTTTCCAACTATTCCTTCAAAGTATTCAACTTCATCGGCAAAAAAGTACTCGAAATCAACAATCTTACACCCCGTACAGTTATCAACCTTAACGACTATTTCCGAGGCGTGTACATCTTCCAGTTAACCGACCGCAGCGGTAAAGTTGTGGAAAGCGGTAAGTTTCAAGTGGTGAAGTAATTTCTTTTTTTGTTTCTGGTTTTCGGTTTAAGGTTATAATACCTGCGTAATTTGTTTTGCTGACTTGTAACCAGCAACCTGAAACCGGCAACGTTTTTAGAGTACCTGCACAATCAAAAATTTCAAATAGTGTGTATTCTCCCAACCCCAAACAATCGGGTGGTCGGAGCTTTGTGTTTGAAAAGTAACTTGTCTCAACTGTCTGCGTGCATCTTTTGCTGCCATTTGTATGATTTCTAAAAACAAATCGGGCTGCACAAGATTGGTACAGGAAGAAGTAACGAGGAAGCCGCCCGGCTTTACCAGTTTCATGCCCCGCAAATTAATTTCTTTATAACCCGTAATGGCTTTTTGAATATTGGCTCTTGATTTGGTGAACGATGGCGGATCGAGCATCACCACATCGTATTGTTTCCCTTCTTTCACCCAGGTCTTCAGTACATCAAAGGCGTTCACACATTCAAACTTGCATACATCGGCAACACCGTTCAGCTCGGCATTTTTATTACACATGGCAATGGCATTTTCTGAAATATCCAGGCCATGTACGCTTTTTGCACCGTAGTGTGCTGCATGAATTTCGAATGTACCCGTGTAGGTAAAGGCCCCCAGCACATCGGCATCTTTTACAATATGCTGAATAGCCCGGCGGTTATCCTGCTGATCGAGGAAGTAGCCGGTTTTTTGCCCATTGGCAATATCTACATGAAACTGCAAGCCATTTTCGTTGATGATGATATTGGTATCGAAGGGTTCGCTTAAGAAACCTTTCTTTTGTTCCATGCCTTCCAGCTCACGGATGGGCACATCGTTTCGTTCGTAAATACCTTTCGGCTGAAAGATTTGCTGAATGGCTTTCACAATCGCTTCTTTCCACAGATCAATTCCTAGTGCCAGCGTTTGAATAACGAAATAGTCGTTGAATTTATCTACAATCAATTGAGGCAAACCATCTGCTTCACCAAAAATGAGACGGCAGTTTTCTTTATAGCCCATTTGCTGACGCTCTTTCCAAGCCTGGCTCAGCTTGCGCAAAAAGAAATCGTCGTTGATTTCTTCGTTTTTCTTTCGAGTAAGAATACGCACCAAAATCTGCGACTTCGGGTTGAAATAACCTCTGCCCAAAAATTTATCATCGTGGGTGTAAACATCTACAATAGCCCCGGCTTCTGCATTTCCTTCCACTCGGTTTACTTCGTTGGCAAATACCCATGGGTGACCATTTAAAACACGTTGACCTATTTTCCTGTTGAGCGTAATCTTCGTCATAGCGGGCAAAGATAATGGTAAGTACGAAGTGCAAGGTTGGAACTGTGAAGTAAATAGCTGTTGGCTGCTGCAAGGCAAGACAATTTGTCCAAATTGAGCCATTGGCAATATTCTTGACCAGCTTACCTTTGCCGACAATTTTACCATTTATGGATCAAAAGACGAACGAAATGACAGAACAAAACGCAGCAGAAGCAAATAATACTGCATTCAGTGCAGATATTAATACCGATGAAAATATTGCAGGTGTCAATCACCTCAATGAACAAGTGGCTGAGGAGAGTGAACTGGAAAAGCTGAAAGAAGCGTTGGAAGAGGAAAAGAAAAAATACCTCTACCTCATGGCCGAGTTCGATAATTTCCGTCGCCGCACAGCAAAAGAACGAGTGGAGCAGATGCAGACTGCCGGTAAGGAAGTAATTGTTTCTTTACTGGAAGTACTGGATGATGCCGACCGTGCCGAAATTGAACTTTCGAAAGCGGGGCCCGTTGACGAAGGCGTAAAACTGGTGTTTCATAAACTCCGGTCATCGTTACAGAACCGTGGGTTGAAAGTAATGGAAACGAAGTGGCTGGACTTTGATGCTGACAAACATGAAGCAATTACGGAAATTCCTGCGCCAACCGAAGAGTTGAAAGGAAAAGTAATCGACGAAATTGAAAAAGGATATTTGCTTAACGATAAAATCATCCGTTTTGCAAAAGTGGTGGTCGGTAAATAATTTGAAAATTAATTCAATTTGAGAATTTGAAAATTGAACACAATTAGCACATTTTCAAATTCTCAAATTTCCACATTATGAAAAGAGATTTTTACGAAATATTAGGTGTAAGCAAAACTGCTTCTGCGGATGAAATTAAAAAAGCATACCGCAAAGTTGCCATGCAGTATCACCCCGACCGTAACCCTGGAAACAAAGAAGCCGAAGAGAAATTTAAGGAAGCTGCAGAAGCGTATGAAGTTTTAAGCGATGCAGATAAGAAAGCACAATACGATCGTTACGGACATGCAGGTGTAGGTGGTAATGGACGTGGAGGTTTTGGTGGCGGTCATAACATGAACATGGATGATATCTTCAGCCAGTTCGGCGATATTTTTGGAGATGATAGTCCGTTCGGAAGTTTCTTTGGCGGCGGCGGAGGCCAACGCAGAGGCGGTGGCAAAACAAGAGGTGTAAGAGGCAGCAATTTGCGTGTACGCATCAAACTCAATTACGAAGAAATAGCAAAAGGTGCCAGCAAAACCATTAAGGTTAAAAAATATGTTGGCTGTACAACCTGTGGCAGCACCGGTGCAAAAGATAAAAGCAGTATGCAAACCTGCGGCACCTGCGGTGGTAGCGGCCAGGTAAGGCGTGTACAAAATACATTCCTTGGACAGATGCAAACGGTAACAACTTGTCCAACCTGTAACGGCGAAGGTTCAACCATTGCCAATAAGTGTACAGCATGTAAAGGCGAAGGCCGTGTGTATGGCGAAGAAAATATTACCATCGAAATTCCGGCCGGTGTACAGGAAGGCATGCAGCTGAATGTTAGCGGCCGTGGAAACACAGGTGAGCGTGGCGGTCCTGCCGGTGACCTCATCGTATTGATCGAAGAAGAAGCACATCCACAGCTCCATCGTGATGGATTGAATGTGGCATATGATCTGCATATTTCGTTCCCCGATGCGGTGTTTGGTATCCAGGCCGAAGTGCCTACCATCGACGGTCGTGCAAAAATTAAAATACCTCCGGGCACACAAAGCGGTAAAATTTTCCGCCTCAAAGGCAAAGGTTTCCCTGCGGTACAGAGTTATGAAAAAGGTGATCAGCTGATCTATGTAAATGTTTGGACACCGCAAAACCTTAGCTCCGAAGAAAAAGCAATGCTGGAAAAAATGCAGCAAAGCCAGAATTTTCATCCCAAACCCGAAAAAGGCGATAAAGGCTTCTTTGAACGGGTACGGGAAATGTTTAGCTAAAAACAGTGATTGAAAAATAGTAAGTGGCGAGTTCAATACTCGCCATTTTTTTTGTCCCGAATATGGCCTCGTCAACAGAAGAGTGTATTACTTCAACGTCCATCTCGACTATCGCTCGATTGACAAAAAATACCCTTCGATTCTGAGCGAAGTCGAAGAACGCTCAGGACTCATGCATCCATTCATTTCTTATTTTTATGCCTTCCCATTCAAACAACATTCATGAGTAATCAAGTCATCTATTCCATTCCTGCACGGTTTCGCCGTATCGAAAATCTGCATATTCTTTTCTGGCTCATTAAAGATGCGTTCTGGGCATTGAACCTGCGGATTCCCGGCTTGATCATGATTGTACCAACCGTATTGGCTGCTGTACTCATTACCTGGCAAACCCGGAAGCTTATTTCGGAGCTGGTACATAACCTTGCTGTTGTATTCTGGATCTTTGCCAACTGTACCTGGATGATTGGTGAGTTTTATGGCTGGGACGAAGGCAAGTACGGCATGCGGCACATGGCTTTGATTCCTTTTGGCATCGGGTTGCTGATCCTCTTTGTTTATTATGGCCTGTATTTTACCAGTTCATCTTTCAGGGAAAAACTTAGCCGCCAAACCGAAGAAGTGGTAGCCGAAGAACTTACCCACGAAAAGGAACAGAAATCAGTCTGACTTCGCTTCGGCTGGTTACCGCTCAATGGTTATCTTTGCGCTCCTTAGCAAACCTTTAGGTTGAAGCTGTTAAGTTTTGGCAGCGCCTTACTTTTCATTTTCAACGTTCAACTTTAAACTTTACTATGTATCGTTCTCATACTTGTGGCGAATTAAGAAGTAATCATATTGGAACAACCGTAACCCTCGCCGGATGGGTGCAAACTGTTCGTAAGTTCGGCAGTATTACGTTTGTGGATCTGCGGGATCGTTATGGCATCACTCAATTGTTGTTTGGCGAAGAGCTGAACAAAGTACTTGATGAAAACCCGCTGGGCCGTGAGTTTGTATTACAGGCAACCGGCACCGTAAGTGAGCGCAGCAACAAAAATCCCAACATTGCAACAGGTGATATTGAACTGCTGGTGAGCGAATTTAAAATACTCAACAAGTCTGCTGTTCCTCCATTCACCATACAGGATGATACTGATGGTGGCGATGATCTGCGGATGAAATACCGTTTTCTCGATCTGCGTCGTAACGCAGTGAAAAGAAATCTGGAATTGCGTTATGCCGTAAACCGTGCTGCAAGAAACTATTTGCATGGTAATGGCTTTATGGATATTGAAACACCGTTCTTAATTAAGTCAACTCCTGAAGGTGCAAGAGATTTCGTAGTGCCTTCAAGAATGAACCCCGGACAATTTTATGCACTGCCGCAAAGTCCGCAAACATTTAAACAGCTGTTGATGGTAAGTGGTTACGACCGTTACTACCAGATTGTAAAATGTTTTCGAGATGAAGATCTTCGAGCCGATCGTCAGCCGGAGTTTACCCAGATCGATTGTGAAATGGCATTTGTAGAGCAGGAAGATATTCTGAACATGTTTGAAGGGATGATCAAATCTATCTTCAAAGAAGTAAAGAACATTGATTATACCGAAGCGGTTGAACGCATGACATGGGAAGAAGCCATGTGGCAATACGGAAATGATAAACCCGATATCCGTTTTGGTATGAAGGTTTGCAATCTCAAGTTTCCTGCACATACATTCCCAACCAAGCAGAGCCAATCGGCTTTAATTGATGGAGTTGATTTTAAAGTGTTTGATGAAGCAGAAACCGTTTTGGCGATTGCTGTGCCGGGCTGCAGTGAGTACACACGCAAGCAAACCGATGAATTAACCGAGTGGGTAAAACGTCCGCAGATTGGCATGAAGGGTTTGGTGTTCATCAAATGCAATGCTGATGGTACATACAAAAGCAGCGTAGATAAATTTTACAGCGAAGAAAAATTAAAAGCCATTGCTGATGCCGCAAATGCAAAAGCAGGCGATCTCGTGTTGATTCTTGCTGGTACAGAAGAACGTACCCGTAAAGCCACCAGCGAACTCCGTTTGGAAATGGGGAAACGTTTAGGTTTACGGAAAGACAATGAGTTTAAGTTATTATGGGTACTCGATTTTCCGTTGTTTGAGTTTGCATTGGAAGACCAGGATGGCGGTGGTGCCGGCCGTTGGGTAGCAAGACATCATCCGTTTACAAGTCCGAAGCCTTCACATATTGACATCATGATCAACAACAGTCCAAAGGTTGATGATCTGGATAAATACCTGGAGCATCCGTATGCCAACATCAAAGCCAATGCGTATGATATGGTGTTGAACGGAAATGAAATTGGCGGTGGTTCTATTCGTATTTATCAACGTGAGTTGCAGGAAAAAATGTTTGCCGCATTGGGTATGGATGCAGAAGAACAGCAACACAAGTTTGGTTTCTTACTCGGTGCATTTGAATATGGCGCACCGCCACATGGTGGTATTGCGTTTGGTTTCGATCGTTTGTGTTCGATCCTTGGTGGCAGCGAAAGCATCCGTGATTTTATTGCCTTCCCGAAAAATAATTCTGGAAGAGATGTAATGCTCGATGCGCCAAGCGAAATCAACAATAAGCAGTTTGATGAATTGCAGATTAAGCTGGATTTGAAATAATTTTTTGTAGTTAAAATGCTCTGCACAACCTGTATTGTGCAGAGCATTCTTATTTAATTATGTATGAAGTCGTTATTGCTCTATCGTATTGTTTCTTATTTTCTTTTAGTCATTGCCGTCCTTCTTGGCATCGCAGCACTGTTTACGTTGTTGATTGCATTAGCTAATCCTGCTTTGCTCATCAGTGTATTTGTAGTAGTTGCAGTGGTGCTCTATTCCATTTCAAGTTTTTTGTTTTTGCATAACGGTCTTGATGGTAAACAAAAATTAAAAGTAAAGCTGCGTGATTTTATAAGGGTGAATGCATATGTAGCCCTTGTGTTTGTTGTGATGAATATTTTTCAATCCATTGCAGTTATTCTTGAACCATCGGTACTGAACCAGGCTGTGAATGATTTTGCAGCAGTACAACAATCAAAAACACCTTTACCTACCGGGCTGTTTTTGAACATTATGAAAGTGGCCATTTGGTTCCTTCTTATCTATGCCGTGGCGTTGGGCTATCATATTTCTGCAACTTTCCGTTACATGAAGCAATATGCAGCCCTGTTTGATGAGCAGCCGAAAAATAATCAACCTTACTGAGTTTTGTTTTAACACAATGCATCTGACGGTTTTTCGTTTCTTTAAGTAAATTGATCGTATATGCGTATACTGTTCGTTTGCTTGCTGACAATGCTGTTTTTTGCTTCCTGCAAAAAGAAAGAAGATGCCAATGCAGCAAAAACCTTCCTGAATGTGAAGTATGGAACAGATGCCAAGCAGGCAATGGATGTGTATTTGCCTGCAGGCAGAAGTACAACAGGAACACCTGTACTCATTTTAATACATGGAGGTGGATGGACAGAAGGCAGCCGCAACGATCTGAATGTTTTTGTTGATACACTCAAACGACGCTTACCCAACTACGCTATTTTCAATATCAGTTACCGCTTGGCAGCAAATGGTCAGAATTTGTTTCCTGCTCAGGAGAATGATGTAAAAGCAGCTGTTGAATTTATTTTCAGCAAACGAAACGAATATGCCGTGTCCGATCGGTTTGCATTCATTGGTGCAAGTGCCGGTGCACATCTTGCATTACTGCAGGCATACAAATACAGTACACCTGTAAAAGCAAAAGCAGTGGTTTCGTTTTTTGGTCCTACAGAATTGGTGCAGATGTATAATAATCCACCCAATCCCTTGGTGCCTTTATTACTTGCATCTGTAACGGGTGCAACTCCTTCCTCTAATCCTGTGCTATATCAGCAATCATCGCCCTACACATTTGCCATTGCCGGTGTAGCCCCCACTTTATTACTGCACGGAAGTAACGATTTAATTGTTGCGCCTTCGCAATCGACATTACTGCACACGAAATTAACTGCAGCCAATGTGCCCAGCCAGTCGGTTGTTTATAACGGTGCCGGACATGGCGATTGGGATGCCGCTACTTATGCAGATGCGTTTGCAAAAGTGGCTGTATTTCTGAAGCAGTATCATCCCTGATCTGCCATTCATAAAATCCTGTTGTTTGGGTTGTTTCCGTTTGCAGAATTGCAATAACTTGCCCTATGCAACAGCCACTCGCCGAACGGTTACGACCAACACAATTGCAGGATCTTGTCGGTCAGCAACATCTTTCCGGTAATGGAGGTATTCTTCAAAAAGCAATTGCCAGCGGACATATACCCAGCATGATTTTATGGGGCCCGCCCGGTGTTGGTAAAACAACCATTACCAACATTATTGCCCATTCTGTTGATGCTGCTTATTTTCAACTGAGTGCCATCAGCAGTGGTGTAAAAGATGTACGAGAAGTAATTGAACAGGCAAAGCAGGAAACCAAAGCCATTTTGTTTATCGATGAAATTCATCGCTTCAATAAAGGGCAACAGGATGCCTTGTTAGGTGCAGTAGAAAAAGGGATCATTACATTAATCGGCGCTACAACCGAAAATCCTTCGTTTGAAGTAAACAGTGCCTTGCTGAGCCGTTGCCAGGTATTTGTGTTGAAAGCATTGGATGAAAAAGATCTTGTGCAGCTTTTACAGAAAGCTATTCGTGAAGATGAAGAGTTGAAGAAACGAACTATTGAGTTGAAAGAAACGGAAGCACTCATTCGCTTAAGTGGTGGTGATGCACGAAAGTTATTGAACCTGTTGGAAATTGTAACAGACACATCCTCATCAACAGACGAATTTGTTATTACCGATGAACTTGTGTTACAAACCATTCAGCAAAAAATGGCGTTGTACGATAAGAGTGGCGAGCAGCATTACGATATCATTTCAGCCTTTATCAAATCAATCCGTGGAAGCGATCCCAACGCAGCGGTTTACTGGCTGGCACGTATGATTGAAGGGGGGGAAGACGTAAAGTTTATTGCCCGCAGATTATTGATTCTTGCAAGTGAAGATATTGGCAATGCCAATCCGAATGCACTGCTGTTGGCCAATGCAACATTTGAAGCAGTGAGCAAAATCGGTTATCCGGAATCGAGAATTATTTTGTCGCAGTGTGCGGTTTATCTGGCTTCATCGCCAAAGAGTAATGCATCGTATGCTGCTATTGATGCAGCCTTATCTGTAGTGAGGCAGAGTGGCGATTTATCGGTGCCGTTACATATCCGTAATGCACCAACGAAGTTGATGAAGAATATGGATTATGGTAAAGGGTATCAGTATTCGCATAACTACGAAAACAATTTCTCTGTGCAGGAATATTTGCCCGATGCAATCAGCGGAACAAAATTTTATGAGCCGGGTAAAAATGCAAGAGAGGAAGAGCTGCGTCGTTTTTTAAAACAACTCTGGAAAGAAAAATATAATTACTAAAACCAACTGTACAGTATGAAGCATTTTCTGTTAGCTGCAGCATTCATTCTAACGATCGGTGCTGCAAAGAGCCAAACAATTATTCAGCGGGATCCGGATATTGAAAAGATGGTAAAGGAAATTTCACCCGATTCGTTGAAAGCCTACATCTATAAGATGGTGAGTTTTGGCACAAGGCATACCATGAGTACCGTAACCGATCAAAAGAATGGTATTGGTGCTGCACGTGAATGGGTGGTAGCGAAGTTCAACGAATTTGCCAAACAATCGAACGGCCGCATGACGGCAATGGTAGATACCACCACGTTGCAGCCCGATGGAAGACGCATCAGCAAAGCAGTGAATCTCGGCAATGCTATGGCGATCTTAAAAGGAACGAATCCTGCTGATGGACGCATCTTTGTCATCAGCGGACATTTGGATAGTCGTGTTACGGATGTAATGAATGCCACCAGTGCAGCACCCGGTGCAAACGATGATGGCAGTGGCGTTGCGGCAGTATTGGAATGTGCCCGTATCATGAGTAAATACGAATTTTCAGCAACCATCATTTTTGTAGCTGTTAGTGGCGAAGAACAGGGATTGTTAGGGGCCAACTTTTTAGCCGGTAAAGCGAAAGATGCCAACTGGGTAATTGAAGCGGTGCTCAACAACGATATTATGGGCTCCAACAACAGTAGCGAAACCATGATTATTGATAACACAAAAGTGCGTGTGTTTAGCGAAGGATTACCTGCCTATGAGTTAGATAAAAGCGCAGCGAATATCCGGAACCTTGGTTTGGAGAATGATGGCAAGTCGAGACAACTGGCCCGTTATGTAAAAGAGGTAGGCGAGCGTTATGTCGACAACCTGGAAGTGGTGATGGTTTATCGCAATGATCGGTTTTTACGTGGTGGCGATCATACACCCTTTGTACAAAAAGGGTATGCAGCGGTACGTATTACAGAAATGAACGAAAATTTCGATCATCAGCACCAGGATCTGCGTACTGAAAAAGGAACGCAGTATGGCGATTTGCCTGAGTTTATGGACTTTGTTTATCTGGCAAAAAACACAGGCATCAACCTCGCTTCGTTGGCGAATTTGGCAAAGGCGCCATCTATGCCACTGGAAGTTAAAATCGAAACAAGAAATCTTACCAATTATTCGCTGATTAACTGGAAAGCACCGGCAGCAGGTAAAGTAAAAGGCTATTATGTATTGGTGCGTGAAACAACAAGTGCCGTTTGGCAAAAGAAAATTTTTACGGCAGATACCAATGTAAAACTGCCTTATTCAAAAGACAATTATTTTTTCGCAGTACAATCGGTAAATGAATTCGGTAACGAAAGTTTACCTGTTGTTCCAACACCCGGACGATGATAAAACTAAACTGGATATTAAAAAAGTTTGAAGCGTTAACACCGTATGAGTTATACGACATCATGTGGTTGCGTAACGAAGTATTTGTAGTAGAGCAAAATTGTGTGTACCAGGATGCTGATTATAAAGATTTGAAAGGCTGGCATTATATGGGCGTTAATGAGGAGGGGAAGCTGATGGCCTATGTGCGGTTATTGCCACCCGGTGTTTCGTACGAGGAGCCTTCGATCGGGCGAGTGCTGACGAATCCTGCAGCAAGAGGTACCGGCGTTGGCAGAGTTTTAATGCAGCAAGCCATCGAACAATGCAAAGCATTATTTGGAGATGTGCCAATTAAAATAGGCGCACAATATTACCTGCAGCAATTTTATTCATCGCTTGGATTTGTACAAACAAGTGCGATCTATCTTGAAGATGATATTGAGCACATAGAAATGATTCGGAATATTGAAAACTAATAGGTAATTTTACGAAACACCATCAGTAAAACTCCTTAAAAACCTATGCTGGCAAAGGGTTTTCATGTATTTCTGAATCAAAAAATTTTGTTCTTCAAGATTTGTTGTCTAATATTGTCTTGTCGTATCCAATTGAAGAAAAACCAAATATCCAATTCTATGAAAAGACGTACACTACAAGTCTCCCTGTACGCTTTATTGTTGATGATCTTTTCCACTAATCTAGTTAGTGCACAGATTGGTCTCACTACTGCAAATTCCCGTTTCGAAATCGGTTTAAATGTTGGCCCAATGAATTTCCTTGGCGACCTCGGTGGTAATCGTGGTAAAGGAACTATTGGTCCAAAAGATAATAACGTTCCGATGACGAATATGATTGGCGGTATTTCTGCTTCTTATTATCCGTCTGAATGGTTGGGTTTTCGTGCAGCTGCTAACATTGGTCAAATGGAAGGCGATGATCGGTTAATTAAACAAAAACAACCAGCTGATACGTACGAAGGTTCAAGAAAGTTCCGTAATCTCACATTCCGTTCGCCTCTTTACGAAGCATACGTTGGTATAGAGTTATACCCCACAGCATTTCTTAGTTTAAAAAATGGCTCCGGTCTTCCACGTTTTCGTCCCTACGGAATTCTTGGTATCGGTGGCATCAGCTTTAAACCACAAGGATTGTATAAAGATGCTGCAGGCAACGAATCGTGGGTTGATTTAAAACCACTCCGTTTAGAAGGACAAGGAATGGTGGAAACAGGCGTTCCTGAGTACAGCACATTTACATATGTTATTCCGATGGGTGTCGGTATTAAATACGATATCACTGAGCGTATTACATTTGGTATCGAGTTGATCCACAGAAAAACAGGAAGCGATTACATTGATGATGTAAGTACGAAGTATATCGATCCTGCATTGTTCGACAAATATCTCACACCTGCACAGGCAACACAAGCAAAATACCTGGCTAATCCCAGTTCGTTTTACCCAGGCATACCAGGTTATACTCCATATCGTATTGGTAAAAAGAGAGGTAATCCTGAAAGAAACGACTCCTACTTTTCCAGTACGTTTCGCTTAACCTGGAAAATTGGTGATGTGTATGCCGATTGGTTCCGAAATAAAAACTCAATGAAATGTCCGCAGTATTTTTAGTCTGACAATATCCTTTAATCCATACCCAAATCCCTAAAAATGAAAACTCAATTTCCAAAAGCAAAATCAAAGGTATTAACTGCCAACCCCGAGTTAACCATATGGTTACTACGTGTTGGGTTGATATCGCTTTACGTAATCCTTTATATTTTCAAGAAAAAATTATATCTGTAAACTTCTTAAGCAAAGTATGCAATAAACGTTAGTCCGTACCCTATTCTCTATTTTTCCAATCCTGTGAAAATCTAAAAAGAGAACTGTAGACCGATATTTATTTCACCATGCTTTGCTTATTTTTTTATTCCACGTTTGTAAACCAAGACTTCTATCAATGATTTGAGTAAAGTATGCAATAAACGTTAGTCTGAACCCTAATTCGAAGTTTTCCAATCCTTTGAAAATCTAAGAAGAGAGAACCAGTGACTGATATTTATTTCACCATGCTTTACTTTGTTTCTCTTGGTCCGTACTCTATCCTGTTGCCCCCCATTGGTCTGGGGGGCTTTTTTTTATTTGTAGAGTTCAAGTATTATAACTCAGTTTTCAGAAAACGTCCTGTATGACTTTCTTTACAGTTGATGAGTTCTTCCGGGGTGCCTTCAAATAATATTTTACCACCACCATCGCCTCCTTCAGGCCCAAGATCGATAATGTGGTCAGCTACTTTAATTACATCCATATTGTGTTCAATGACCAATACGGTATTACCTCTGTCGGTTAATTTATTCAATACCTCCAGCAAATGCTGAATGTCCTGGAAGTGTAAACCGGTTGTAGGTTCGTCAAGAATATAAAATGTTTTACCAGTATCTTTTTTAGCGAGTTCGGTTGCAAGTTTTACCCGTTGTGCTTCACCACCACTTAATGTAACAGCACTTTGTCCGAGTGTAATGTACCCGAGACCAACATCTTCCAGTACTTTTATTTTGCGATAGAGATAGGGTACCGATTGGAAAAATTCCACAGCTTCTTCCACTGTCATATTTAGTACATCAGCAATGGATTTCCCTTTGTAACGAATCTCTAACGTTTCACGGTTGTAACGCTTACCATTACATTCTTCGCAATGCACATAAACGTCTGGTAAAAAGTTCATTTCAATTACACGCATGCCACCACCTTCACAAACATCGCAACGACCCGTTTTAACATTAAACGAAAAACGACCGGCATTGTAACCACGGATCTTTGCTTCGGGCACGGCAGCAAACAATGTCCTTATTTCGGTAAAGAAACCACAATAGGTTGCAGGGTTGCTGCGTGGTGTACGGCCAATGGGCGACTGATCAATTTCAATTACTTTATCAATATGCTCCAATCCTTTAATGCTTTTGTATGGCATCGGGTTGGTTTTTGAATCGTAACAATATTTGCTGAGGATAGGGTAGAGCGTTTCATTAATGAGTGTACTCTTGCCACTGCCACTAACGCCTGTAACAACGATCAATTTACCCAAAGGAAATTTTGTACTTACATTGTTCAGGTTGTTGCCCCTTGCACCTTTCAGTTCAATAAACTTTCCATTGCCTTTGCGACGTTCTTTCGGAACGGCAATTGTTTTTTCGCCATTAAGGTATTGTGCGGTTTCACTTTTCGAACGTAATACATCTTTCGGGGTTCCTGCAGAAACAATTTGTCCGCCATGCTTGCCAGCCTGTGGACCCACATCTATCAGATGATCAGCTGCAAGCATAATATCTTTATCGTGTTCAACAACCAATACACTGTTGCCAACATCACGCAGGTTTTTCAATGCTTCAATTAAACGATGATTATCCCGTTGGTGTAAACCAATACTTGGTTCATCTAAAATGTAAGTGATGCCTTGCAGCTGTGAACCAATTTGTGTAGCCAAACGAATACGCTGACTTTCACCACCACTTAATGTACGGCTCGAACGGTTTAATGTGAGATAGGTTAAACCAACATCCAACAAAAACTGCAAACGCTCCCTAATCTCCTTCAACACATCTTTGGCAATTGCTGCCTGTTTATTGTTGATGCGTAATTCCAAGCCATCGAACCAGGCTGCAAGATTGTCGAGGTTTTGCTCGCTTAGTTCGGCAATGTTGCGGTCATCAATTTTAAACCAAAGACTTTCTTTACGTAAACGTGCACCGTTACAGCTGCCGCATGTTTTTAGCGTCGTAAACTGTGTTACCCATTCACGCAAACCTTCAGTGCTGTGTGTAGAAGTAAACCAACGTTTCAGCATAGGAATAATGCCTTCATAGCTACCCGTATATTCTTGCGGCACAGTTTCATCGCTTACATCAATCTCCAGCGCAGGATTAATATTCTTATCACCAAATAATAAAAGTTCAAGATGTTCTTTCGAAAGTTTTTCAACAGGAGTATCTAACTTGATCTTGTATTTTTTTGCAAATGCACTTACCTGTTGATATACACTTGCATCACGCTCTTCGCCTAGTGGCGCAATGCCGCCTTCTTTTACAGTAAGTTTGCTATCGGGGATAACCGATTCCATATCGATGGTATAAACATTACCCAAACCTTTACAGGTGGGGCATGCGCCGTAAGGAGAATTAAAAGAAAACGCATTTGGTGACGGTTCTTCATAACTAAGCCCTGTGTCTTCGCACATCAATTGTTTGGAGTACGATACAACGCTGTTCTTTTCTGTATCGATAAACATCAGATCTTTTCCAAGCCTGAGCGTTTGCTGTACACTCTGGCTGATGCGGACACGAAAATCATCACTCACCTTTAAACGATCAACCACTACTTCAATGTCATGAATTTTGTAGCGGTCTACCTGCATCTTTGGTGTAAGATCAACGATCTCTCCATCTACACGCACTTTTACAAAACCCTTTTTGCGGATATCTTCAAACAACTCACGGTAATGTCCTTTACGTCCTCTTACCAACGGTGCCAGTAACGAAATTTTTTGTCCATCGAAACGAGTGAAAATATTCTCCACAATTTCTTCTTCGCTCCACTTTACCATTTTTTTACCGGTGTTGTACGAGTAAGCTTCACTTGCACGGGCAAACAGCAAACGCAAAAAGTCGTACACCTCGGTAATGGTGCCAACCGTTGACCGGGGATTTTTATTGGTGGTTTTTTGCTCAATGGAAATAACAGGCGAAAGACCGGTAATCTTGTCTACATCGGGGCGTTCCATATCGCCAACAAACTGGCGGGCGTATGCACCAAAGGTTTCCATATAGCGACGTTGTCCTTCGGCGTAAATGGTATCAAATGCCAACGACGATTTACCACTGCCGCTGATGCCGGTAATCACTACCAGTTTGTTCTTAGGTATCTGTACATCAATATTCTTGAGATTGTGCACCCTTGCTCCCGAAACATCGATGTATTCATTCATTTCTTCACTCATAATTTTCACTGCCCGTTTTACGATCGGAAAGCGAATTTACCGTGAAATCGTTTACTAAAGTTATTAGGTTTAAGGAAATGCTTCTGAATGGTTTTCAGGAGTTTAAATTGTTGTGGGTGGAATACTGCGACCGACAGGGTAAAAAGCACGACGATCGGAGGCTCCATTAAATAATTGTTATGTGGAAAAGTAAGCTGTTGAAGGGTTTACGTTTGCGGAAGTATACGCTATCTTAAGGGTACAATCGATTCGCCATTTAAAACTTACACATATGGGCATTGCAGTTTACAACGAAGTTCCAATGATTTTAAACGATGGCAGAGATGAACATCGTTTTACAGTAAAGCTTAGTCCGGCAACTGAAAGTTTTCGATTGGAAAACGGAATGATTAAACGAAGCATCTTCATCGGAAAGCGCATGTTTAACCGGTTGTTCCAGTTTGTACGAAATGAGTATGGGCACAACCTGGGAAAAATTAAGTACGATGATGATCAGATGGTGAAAGGCTCTGCAACAATCGAACAACACGATCAATTCCGATTTCGTATAGAAGAAGGCGAAGGCATTGAAGTGGTGCTGGAAAATGAAGCAGTACCTGAGCGCAAACTTCGTGCAAGCATTAAACCCGTTTACGGTAACGAAACAGAACGAAAAGCACACCTGCGTGCTACAATTCCATCGGTATTGGCAGCATTGATCCTGGTACGTGAGGCGAATCCGGTGCTGTAACAACTGTTAGTGAAACAAATTTGGCAGATACCTCTTTTTCTGCCTACTTTTGCGCCAGTTCTTTATTAATCCCGCTTAAAACGGGACTACTTATCAAGAAAGGCAGAGGGTAATGGCCCGATGAAGCCTTGGCAACCTCTCTCAACGAAAGTTGACAGAACAGGTGCCAATTCCATCCGCACAAAGTGTGGGTAGATAAGTCAGATTCAAAGCTTAACAATGTTCAATTACATAATTAAAGCTCATCTGATTTTATCGGATGAGCTTTTTTGTTGCATATACAGTATGTAGCAAAAACATTCGTCGATGGTCTGCTTTCTTCGATAAGTATTAAAGCACATGATAACTGAAAGCAGATGAAACAAACAATCGTTAAGCAAATCATTGACAAAACTTTTACAAGTTCAAATTTGCAGATGCAAGAGAACCCTTCTACATTTGTAGGGTCTTTTATAAATATGTACAACAACAACTATACAAACTCTTCTTTTGCTGCATGCATGCAGTGTTGTTGTATTTGTTGTATGCCGTAAGGCATACATATCTATTTCCGACCCCTTCACGGGGAGGTACTACATCGGTTTTTCTCTTTTTCTTTTCAGTCTTTTATTTATTCAATCATTTAAAATAATTCAGCTATGAGCACTTTACGTTTTGAGACATTACAACTGCATGCAGGTCAGCAAATCGATCCAACAACAAAATCACGTGCAGTACCTATTTATCAAACAACTTCGTATGGTTTCGATAACAGCGAACATGCAGCTAATCTTTTCGGCTTAAAAGCATTTGGTAATATTTACACCCGTATTATGAACCCGACTACCGATGTGTTTGAACAACGCATTGCAGCATTGGAAGGTGGTGTGGCAGCTTTAGCAACAGCCAGCGGACAGGCTGCTCAGTTTCTTGCACTCAGCAATATTTTGCAGGCAGGCGATAATTTTATTACAACCTCTTACTTATACGGCGGTACTTACAATCAGTTTAAAGTTTCGTTTAAACGTTTAGGTATTGAAGCACGTTTTGCTGATGGTGATGATGTTGAAAGTTTTGCAAAGCTCATCGATAAAAACACCAAAGCCATCTATCTTGAAACAATCGGTAACCCCCGTTTAAATATTCCTGATTTTGAAAAGTTTGCTGCCTTGGCAAAAGAATACGATTTGCCATTAGTGGTTGATAATACATTTGGTGCAGGTGGTTATCTCTTCCGCCCGTTAGAACATGGTGCAAACATTGTTGTAGAAAGTGCAACCAAATGGATAGGCGGACATGGTACCACCATCGGCGGTGTTATCATTGATGGTGGTAATTACAACTGGGGTAATGGTAAGTTTCCGCAGTTTACCGAACCAAGTGAAGGTTACCATGGATTAAAATTCTGGGATGTGTTTGGCGAAGGTAATCCGCTCGGCTTACCCAATATCGCATTCATCATTCGTGCACGTGTAGAAGGTTTGCGTGATTGGGGTGCGTCGCAAAGTCCGTTCAACTCTTTCTTATTAATACAAGGATTAGAAACATTGTCGCTGCGTGTTGAACGCCATGTACAAAATGCACTGGAATTAGCACAATGGCTGGAGCAACATCCATCGGTTGAATATGTATTGTACCCTGGTTTAAAAAGCAATCCTTATCACGAACTGGCAAAGAAATATTTAACCAATGGTTTTGGTGGTATTCTGCAGGTGGCTATTAAAGGTGGTAAAGAAAGCGCTGCCAAATTCATCAACTCATTAAAACTGGTAAGTCACCTGGCAAATGTGGGTGATGCAAAAACATTGGCGATTCATCCGGCAAGTACAACACACGAACAGTTGAGCGAAGCTGAACAGGTAGCGGCAGGTGTTGATCCGAACCTGGTACGCATCAGTGTAGGTATTGAACACATCGATGATATTAAAGCAGATCTGGAACAGGCATTTCAACAAGTTGCAGAAAAGGAATTGGTAGGATAAAAACCCTCCCGACCTCCCTAAAGGGAGGCCACCAGCACACGCCCTCGCTTAGTTTATCAGTAAGATTAAGTTGTAAGGGTTGAATAGAGATAAAAGATGAAATGCTTAATTACAAAAGATAAAAAGTAAAATGCCGCTCGGCCTCCCTTCTCCTTCAGGAGAGGGGAACGAGGGGTAAGGTAGAAAATGTCAACAAAAGTTTTTACATACAATAAACCATTCAGGCTGGAGTCGGGCGCATTGCTCAACCAGTATCATTTAGCTTATACAACATTGGGTGAGTTGAATGCAACCAAGAGCAATGTTGTCTGGATTTTTCATGCATTAACAGCCAACAGCGATCCGAGCGAATGGTGGGATGGGTTGGTAGGCGAAGGAAAGTTATTTGATCCGGCAAACTATTTTATTGTTTGCGTAAACATGCCCGGCAGTGCATATGGCAGTATTGGTCCGTTGGATATTAATCCATTAACCAACGAACCTTACTATCACGATTTTCCCTGGTTTACTACAAGGGATATGATCCGTGCATACGATCCGTTGCGCAAAGAATTAGGTATTGAAAAAATACACATCGGCATTGGCGGAAGCATGGGCGGACAGCAATTGCTAGAATGGGCCATTGAAGAACCGCAACTGTTCGAACATATTATTCCAATTGCAACAAATGCGTATCACTCGGCATGGGGTGTAGCATTTAATGCATCGCAACGTTTGGCCATTGAAGCAGATGTTACCTGGAAAAATAAAAGTGCAGATGCCGGACAGGCTGGTTTAAAAGCAGCACGCAGTATTGCTTTGCTTTCGTATCGTCATTACGATGCGTATGGCATCAGCCAGATAGAAGAAACCAATGATGTGCTGGAAAATTTTAAAGCCGAATCGTACCAACGTTACCAAGGCGATAAACTGGTGAAACGTTACAATGCATTCAGCTATTATTTTCTTGGCAAAGGAATGGATGCGCACAATGTTGGTCGCAGCCGTGCGTCTATTGAACTGGCGTTGAAAGAAATTACGGCAAAGACATTAGTCATCGGTATCAGCAACGATTTGCTGTTTCCAATCAGTGAGCAGCAGTTCTTAGCCAACACCATCAGTGGGGCACACTTTAAAAGCATTGAGTCGTTTTATGGTCATGATGGATTCTTACTGGAGTACGATCAAATCAATAAAGCCATCAATCATTTTTTACAACAAACACAGAAAACAGATTTAAAGAAACAATTAATCAAGTAATATGTCAAGCGATAAACAGTTAGTAATCGGCCTTTTTGGTTTTGGCGTTGTGGGCGAGGGTTTATACAAAGTGTTACATCAAACAGCTTCGTTAAATGCAAAAATTAAAAAAGTTTGTATTAAAGATCCAAATAAGAAAAGGAACGCTCCGGATGAGTTATTTACAACAGACAGAGATGAGATCCTGAACGATCCGGAAATTAATGTAGTAGTAGAAGTGATCAATGAAAGTGAACCTGCTTTTTATATTGTATCAACAGCATTAAAGAACGGTAAAGAAGTGGTTAGTGCCAGCAAAAAAATGATTGCTGAGCATTTGCCTGAATTACTGAAGCTGCAAACGGAAACCGGTCTTTCATTTTTGTACGAAGCTTCATCGTGTGCTTCGATTCCTGTTATCCGTAACCTGGAAGAGTATTACGACAACGATCTGTTGCATGGTATCCGTGGTATTGTAAACGGCAGCACCAACTATATCCTTACCAAAATGTTTGAAGAGAAACTCGACTTCAAACAGGCGTTGTTACAGGCGCAGGCTTTAGGTTTTGCTGAAGCAGATCCTACTTTGGATGTAGATGGATGGGATGCCGTAAATAAATGGGTGATCCTGTTATTACACGCATACGGTGTTGTATCGCATCCTGATGATATTTTGTTTACAGGAATTCAGAACATACAGGGGTCAGATGCTACGGTGGGCCGTGAAAAGAACCTGGAAATCCGTTTGGTTGGCCAGGCGAAGAAATTACAGAATGGTAAAGTGGCTGCATTTGTGTTGCCACAGTTTGTAAAGCACGACGATCATTTAAGTTTTGTAAAGAACGAATACAACGGCGCTGTTGTCGAAAGTTCATTTGCCGATAAACAATTCTTCTACGGTAAAGGTGCAGGTTCGTTCCCCACAGCATCTGCTGTGTTGAGTGATATTTCAGCTTTGCGTTATGATTATAAATATGAGTATAAGAAACTCTATTACCATCAGCCAAACGAACTCACAAACGATTATTACCTGAAAGTGTACTTAAGTTTTGATGACTGGAATTTTATTCCAAAAGAAAAACTGGAGTGGATCGAAGAATGGCATGCAGAAAGCGACCGCAAATATCTGGTGGGTGTGGTACATGCAAACGAACTGAAGCAAAACAACTGGTGGCGTGAAAACGGAACCTCTTTAATTTTGAGTCCGGAGCCTATCATTGAAGATGTAGAGATCCGTAAACTGAAAAAAAAGAGTCTTGAACTGGCTGGTTTAAATATTAACTAATCATGAGTTTACAACAACAAATAACCGAACTGGAAAGCGAACTGCAGGGTAAAAGCCCTGCAGCAGCTCTTCAAATACTCAGCGAGCGTTTTAAAGGCAGCATTGTTTTCTCCACCAGCTTTGGTTTGGAAGATCAGGCGATCAGCCGTCTCATCTTCAGTCAGCAATTACCGATTGATGTGTTTACGTTGGACACCGGACGTATGTTCACCGAAACATACAGCACCTGGCGCTCAACGTTGGAAACATACAATCAACCTATTCATGCATACTATCCCAACGCAGAAGCCTTGCAGCGGTATGTTACGGAGAAAGGTCCCAACGCATTTTACGAATCAACCGATAATCGTAAGCAATGTTGCGGCATCCGAAAAGTAGAGCCATTGAAGCGTGCATTAAAAGGCCGTCAGGTCTGGATCACCGGGTTGCGTGCTGAACAAAGCCCCGACCGCCAGCAAACTGCACAGCTGGAGTGGGACGAAAGCAATCAGATCATCAAGTTTCATCCGATTCTTCACTGGACATGGGAAGAACTCAATCAGTTCATCCGTGAAAACCATGTTCCCTATAATTCGTTGCACGATAAAGGGTTTGTAAGCATTGGTTGCGCCCCCTGTACAAGAGCTATCCGTCCCGGCGAAGATTTCCGTGCCGGCCGCTGGTGGTGGGAGGATAAAAGCAACAAAGAATGCGGGTTGCATGTGCATACAGATGTAAGCCAATCGTCAAATTCCTGAGCTACGCAAATGTTTGCGTAAGAATAAACAAGTGTTAGGCGCTTTGCGTCTTATATTTGCAGTTATATAACCCTACCTGTAAAGTAGGATAATAAACAGATTCATGAGTCAGTATCATTTAAATTATTTAGAGCAACTGGAGGCGGAGAGTATTTACATTTTCCGTGAGGTGGCAGCGCAGTTTGAAAAACCGGCCCTTTTATTCAGCGGAGGAAAAGATTCGATTGTAATGGTGCACCTGGCACGAAAAGCATTTGCACCGGGTAAAATTCCTTTTCCGTTGGTACATGTAGATACAGGACATAATTTTCCTGAAGCGTTGCAGTTTCGTGACTGGCTTGCAAACGAAGTAGGTGCTACATTGGTGGTGCGTAAAGTAGAAGATACCATTAAACAACGCAGCTTAACTGAGCCGAAAGGAAAGTTCCCCAGCCGTAACTGGTTGCAAACATATACACTGCTCGATACCATTGAAGAGTTTGCATTTGATGCATGTATTGGTGGGGCCCGCAGAGATGAGGAAAAAGCACGTGCAAAAGAACGCATCTTTTCGGTGCGTGATGAGTTTGGACAATGGAACCCCAAGCTGCAACGTCCCGAGTTATGGAATATTTACAACGGCCGTATTCACAAAGGTGAAAACGTTCGTGTATTCCCTATCAGCAACTGGACTGAATTAGATATCTGGAATTATATCCGTAAAGAAAAGATCGATCTGCCTTCTATTTATTTCGCACACGATCGTGAAGTAATTGAACACGAAGGTCAGCTGGTGGCCATGAGCGAATATGTGCAGCCATCTGCTGATGATAAAATTATTACCAAACGAGTTCGTTACCGTACGGTTGGCGATATGACCTGTACTGCGGCTGTAGAATCCAATGCCTCCAATTTAGATGAAGTAATTGAAGAGATCATTGCAACACGCATCAGCGAACGTGGGGAAACACGTATTGATGATAAGGTTACCGAAGCAGCAATGGAAGACCGGAAGAAGAACGGATATTTCTAAGAGTAATAGGTGATAAGTAATAAGTCATAAGACGATTACGATTGCCGCAACTCTTCACTTAAAACTTATAACATACAACTTATAACTTAATGGATTTACTTCGTTTTATTACAGCAGGCAGTGTAGATGATGGCAAGAGCACATTGATTGGTCGTTTGCTGTACGACAGCAAAAATATTCTCATCGATCAGCTGGAAGCCTTGGAGAAATCAACCAAGAACAGAGCCGATGGTTCTGTTGATCTGGCATTGCTGACTGATGGGTTGCGTGCAGAGCGTGAGCAAGGTATTACCATTGATGTGGCGTACCGTTATTTCTCAACACCCAAACGCAAGTTCATCATTGCTGATGCGCCCGGTCATGTGCAGTATACCCGTAACATGATTACCGGTGCAAGCAATGCCAACCTCATTATTATTTTAGTTGATGCACGGCAAGGCGTGGTGGAACAAACACGTCGCCATTCCATTATTGCTTCATTGCTTAAGATTAAGCATGTAGTGGTTGCTGTAAATAAAATGGATCTGGTGGAATATTCGCAGGATGTGTACAATAACATCCTCATCGATTATGCAGAAGTAGCGAAGCAATTAGGGTTGAATAATGTAACCTATATCCCGATCAGTGCATTAAACGGCGATAACATTGTAGATAAATCGGAAACAATTACGTGGTACGAAGGTAAACCATTGCTGGAGTTTTTAGAAGCGGTGGAAATTGATAACGATATCAACTTAACAGATGCACGTTTTCAGGTACAGCTGGTCATTCGTCCGCAAACAGAAGAGTTGCACGACTATCGTGGTTATGCAGGTACTGTAACAAGTGGTACGTATAAAGTAGGCGATAAAGTAATCGTGTTGCCTGCCGGTATTGAAACAACCATCAGCACATTAGAGGCAGGTGGTAAACAGGTGGATGAAGTATTTGCACCACAGAGTGTAACCATTCAACTGGCCGATGATATCGACATTAGCCGTGGCGATTCAATTGTGAAATCGGATAACCAACCGCAGGTGAGCAATGAGCTGGATGTACTCCTTTGCTGGATGGACGATAAGCCGTTGATCCCCGGTAATAAATACTACCTGCAGCATGGCAGCCGTTTGGTTCGTTCTGTGGTAAAGCACGTGGAGTATAAACTGGATGTAAACAGTTTGCAGCAACAACCTGTTGAGGGTAATGTGAAATTGAACGAAGTGGTGAAAGCAGTGATCAAAACCGCTTCTCCTGTTGTATTCGACTCGTACGATAAATTGAGCGAGAATGGTAGTGCTGTATTAATTGACGAAACAAGTAACAGCACTGTAGCTGCTGTTTTAATTAAATAAAAAAACCGAAAGGTTTTTTTTATGCAAACAAACCCTACTCGCAGAGTAGGATAATAAAGAAGCATAACATGTCAAACGAACTGAATCAAATAACCGGTAAAGTAGTTATTGCAGGGGCTGGTCCCGGCGATGTGGAGCTGATTACGGTAAAACTGCAGAAGCGTTTAGCCGAAGCAGATGTGATCATTGTTGATCGGTTGGTGAACCCTGAGATCACCGATTTGTACGCCCGTCCTGATGCATTAGTGCTGATGACAGGAAAACAAGGCTATCATGATGGTTCGGTTGCACAGACAGATATTAATAAACTGCTTGTTGGTCATGCACAAAACGGTAAAACCGTTTTGCGTTTAAAAGGTGGTGATGTTGCTTTCTTTAGTAATGTGCTGGATGAATTACAAAGTCTGCACGAAGCAGGTATTTCATTCGAAATTATTCCGGGTATTACAGCTGCATCAGGTGCATCGGCTTATGCAGGTATTCCGCTTACTGCAAGAGGTTATGCAAAAGCAGTACAATTCATCACTTTCAATCCCTGCAGTTTTTACAACAGAGATCAATGGAAAGCATGGGCATCATCATCTGATACGTTGGTGTTTTATATGGCGGCTCGTAACCTCGAAGGTTTGGCTGAATTGTTTCTGCGTTACACGAAGAAACCACATACAGCATTGGCAGTGATAGAACAGGCTACAACTGAACACCAGCGTGTGCATGTTTCAACACTTACCAATGTGAAGAATGATTTTGCCGGCGTAAAATTCAGTTCACCTTCATTGGTAATTATTGGTGATGTGGTGGAACTGCACGAACAGTTCAACTGGTATGTTGCAAACAAAGCCGGTTCTGTATTTAATGAATTAGTGACGGTTAAATAAAAGAAATTTCAGAAAATGATTGGCGAAGCAAGATTAAACCAACTGCATGCTTTTTTAAAAGACTATTCAACCGAAGAATTGATTTGGGTGAATGGTTATTTGAGTGGACTTGTTGCAAAAGAAAAGCCCAATGGAAATGGCGTAACTTCTACTGCAGCACACGCAGCTGTTACAGCAAAGAAATTAACCTTATTGTTTGGTACAGAAACCGGCAACTCTAAAAAGCTGGCAACAAACTTAGCCGCTGTTGCAAAGAAAAAAGGCTTGCAGGTAAAACTTGCCGATGTAAGTCAGTATCGTATTACCGATCTGTCCAAAGAAGAATATCTTTTTGTGGTCATCAGTACACAGGGCGAAGGTGAACCGCCGATCCCGGCTAAAAAGTTTTACGATTACCTACACGAAAATGAACTCAAACTCCCCAACCTGAAGTACAGTGTGTTGGCATTGGGCGATTCATCGTACCCGATGTTTTGCAAAACAGGCGAAGATGTGGATGCTCGTTTGAAAGCATTTGGTGCAACAGAAGTAGTACCGATTCAGAAGTGCGATGTGGATTACGAAGATGATGCCGCTGTATGGTTTGAAAAAGTAATACAGGTAATTGAGCAGAAAGCAACTGCAGCTCCTGTTGAAACAGCTGCACCTCTTGCAAAGAAGCCTACAGGTAAAAAGCATTATCACGGCACAGTATTGACCAACGTCAACCTTAATGATCGTGGATCGAACAAAGCAACCTTTCATATAGAAATTGGTACAGACGAACCGATTGCCTACGAACCCGGCGACACCATTGGTATTGTTCCGGGTAACCGAGCCGAGGTAGTTGATCGTATTATATCAATTACGGGTATTGCAGCAGATAAAATAATTGTGACAGCAAAAGCAGAAGGAACAGTAAGGGAACTGCTGTTACACAATCTTAATATCTGTTACCTGTTATCATCAACTGTAAAGAAATATGCAACTATTACACAGCAGGAAATTCCTGATACAAGGATGGATCTGGTTGATCTGTTGCGTATTTATCCGGTTAAAGATGCCGCACAGTTTGAAGATGTAGTAAAAATATTAATGCCGATTGCTCCACGCTTGTATTCGGTATCTTCTTCACCTGCAGCACATGGTGAAAATGAAATTCATATTACCGTAGCGAAAGATGCATTTCTGTCGCAGGATGAACAACGTTTTGGTTTGTGCAGTGCTTTCCTGGGCGATTTGCCCGTGGGTGCGCCACTTACATTTTATGTGCATAAGGATAAAAACTTTAAGCTTCCTGCTGCCGACAAAGATGTAATCATGATCGGGCCGGGTACAGGTGTAGCACCGTTCCGTTCATTTATTTCCGAACGTGATGCAACCGGTGCAAGTGGCCGTAACTGGTTCTTCTTTGGTGAACAGCATTTTGTAACCGACTTTTTGTACCAGACCGAAATGCAGAATTTTGTGCAAACAGGTGTGTTAACACATATTGATCTTGCTTTTTCAAGAGATCAGCAGGAAAAGATTTACGTGCAGCATCGTATGCAGCAGAAAGCAGCAGAACTGTTCAGTTGGATTGATGGTGGAGCTTCCATTTATGTAAGCGGTAAAAAAGATCCGATGAGTAAAGATGTGGAAGCAACGCTGCTCAACATCATAGCAACCGAGGGAAAGAAAACAGCAGATGAAGCAAAAGCCTATCTCGAACAACTGAAGAAAGAAGGCCGTTACGAGAAGGATGTGTATTAAAGAGTTGATGGTTCATAGATCATAGTGAATAGTAAAGAGACCGGAAGTTAGTATAGTCAGATAGCCCGATAGAATAATGAAAGTTCGGAGTGTTTCTTCCCGTCTTACGGACTTGCCGACTTTCGGACAAACAAAATATAATGAGCGAAAAAAATAATTTATCTCCTGTAGAACGTATTAAAACAGCGAGTGAAGGTTTAAGAGGAACGTTGAAAGAAAGCCTGCAGGATGGCTTAACCGGTGCGTTGTATGAAGATGATCAATCGTTGATCAAGTTTCATGGTATGTACCAACAGGATGATCGTGACCGCAGGGAAGAACGCTCTGCAAAAAAGTTAGAATGGTTGTATTCGTACATGATCCGTTTGCGTTTGCCCGGTGGTTTTTTAACACCCGAGCAATGGGTTGCCTTGCATAATGTTGCAGGCGAACATTCAACAGGTACCATCAAGATCACAACTCGCCAGACAGTTCAGCTGCATGGTATTTTAAAATCGCATATTAAACCAACTATTTCTTCTTTTAATCTTGCCGGTCTTGATTCGATTGCTGCCTGTGGTGATGTGAACCGGAATGTAACCTGCAGTGCACATCCGTTCGAATCGGAAATTCATGAGGAAGTATTTGCGTTTGCAGATAAGATCAGTGTAATGGCTTTGCCCAAAACGAGATCGTATTACGAAGTGTGGCTCGACCAGGAAAAGCTGGTAGAGAAAACAGAAGAAGATCCTTTATACCAGGAGCGTTACCTGCCACGTAAATTTAAAATTGGTATTGCTATTCCGCCAAACAATGATGTAGATGTATTAACCAATGATGTGGGTTTAATTGCAGTGATCGAAAACAACAAACTTATTGGTTTCAATATTGCAGCAGGCGGTGGTTTAAGTTCAACACATGGTAACCCAAACACCTATGCACGTTTGGCAACCGTGTTGGGTTTTGTTACGGTTGAGCAAACATTGAAAGCTGTTTACGAAGTCATCACCATACAGCGTGACTATGGTAACAGAAGCGATCGTAAACTGGCACGCTTGAAATACACCATCGATCGTTTAACTGTTGAAGGGTTAAAAGAAGAACTGGAAAAGCGTTGCGGTTTTAAACTCGGCGCAATCAAACCATACACATTCACTTCACGTAAAGATCATTATGGCTGGAAACAAAATCACCAGGGCAAATGGTATTTCACACTGTTTGTAGAAAATGGTCGTGTGCTGGATGATGAGCAGGTAGCCATGAAAACGGCATTGCTTGAAATTGCAAAAACAGGAAAAGCAAATTTCCGTTTTACCGGTAACCAGAATGTAATTATTGCTGATGTCCTGGAATCAGATAAGCCTGCCATTGATACATTACTGCAACAGTTTAAACTCGATGCACATACCGAGAATGCAGGTGTATTGCGTAAGAATGCGATTGCATGTGTGGCATTTAATACTTGTCCGCTTGCATTAGCCGAAGCACAGCGTTATTTGCCCACATTGATTGATAAGATCGAGCCATTGCTTGCAAAGCATGGATTGGAAAAGGATGAAATCATTCTGCGTATGACGGGTTGCCCCAATGGTTGCGGCCGTTCAAGCGCATCGGAGATTGGATTTATCGGTACTGCTTACGGTCATTATAATTTGCATATTGGTGGCGATCGGGAAGGTGAACGGTTGAATACCAAATTCAAAGAAAGCCTGAACGAAGAACAGATTTTGATTACACTCGATGAATTGTTTGCGGTGTACAAAGCCGAGCGCAATGAACATGAAACCTTCGGCGATTTTTCTTACCGTAAATGGATCTTGAATTAAGCAGTGAAGTATTGGTTATTGATAGCAGCATTCTTCGTAAGTGTAAATCTGTTTGCACAGGATCCGCCGGCAGAAATGTGGGTGGGTGTTGCAGTACCGGTTCATTTTGGTAAAAACGATCACTGGCAATGGCATAACGATGCGGGCTATCGAACCAATGGCGTAAGTGTATTGCCACACCAGGCTTTGTATCGTACCGGCATCCGTCATTTTTTTAATCAGCATTGGAATGCGGCTGCAGGCGGTGCCTTATTTTTCACTCGGGTGAGTTACAAGAAAGAGGACAATGAATTTGGACAGGAAAACAGGCTGTGGCAGGAAGTGGTCCATCAAACTGATCAACAGAAAACATGGAGGGTCCAGAGTCGTTTTCGTTTGGAGCAACGTTTTTTTGAGGCGACTGAAGTTCGGGCAGCATTTTATGCTACCCGTTTTCGTTATCGTAGTGCCCTGGTGTATGCTCCAACCGGAAAGCTGCAGGTACAGCTGGCAGATGAATACATGCAACAACTGAGCAATAGCAAAATGAAGTTTAATCAAAACCGCATTATTGGGTCTTTGGTTTGCGCTATGAAAAAGCAAACACAACTGCAGTTTTCCTACATTTGGCAGTATCGTTCTGCTAGCTCATCGCAAAACATTGTAGCAATCATTTTTCAAAAAAGCATAGGAATTAATGGAAACAACTAATCCGGTTACAACAAAAAATAACTTATATCCTGTTTTCTTAAAACTGGAAGAGTTGCGTGTGTTACTGGTAGGTGCCGGTAATGTGGGTTTGGAAAAACTGCATTCGTTGCTTGCTAATTCGCCCAATGCTGCAGTAACCATTGTTGCGCCGGTTGTTAAAGAAGAAGTACGGCGGTTGGTGTGGAAGCATCCCTCTTGCGAAATTGTACAAAAAGCATTTGAAGAAACTGATCTGGAACAGAAAGACCTTGTTATACTTGCTACAGATGATCGTAAACTTCATGAAGAGGTAAGAGTGCTGGCAAAAGCCAAAGGATTATTGGTGAATGTGGCCGATACACCTGATCTCTGCGATTTTTACCTGGGTAGTATTGTGCAGAAGGGAAATTTAAAAGTAGCAATTTCAACAAACGGTAAATCGCCTACTGCGGCCAAGCGCATTAAAGAAGTATTGCACGATGCATTGCCCGATGAGTTGGATGAAGTGATTGAAAATCTGCACAAGGTTCGCAATAAGCTCAATGGAAATTTTGAATACAAAGTAAAAAAGCTCAACTCCATTACAAAAGTATTGGTGGAGAACGATCGTATTGGTACAGAGAAGAAATGGAAAAAAGTTGCAACCTATTCGTTGCTTGCTTTTGCATTTATGCTGGTGGGTCATTTCATTTTTTCATACATCCCTTTCCGGCAAATTGCTACGGATACTGCAGCATGGTATCAAACACTCGATAAAAATTTTCATTGGTTAATGTTGGCAGGTTTTCTTGCACAGCTTGTTGATGGAGCTTTAGGAATGGGTTATGGTGTAACCAGTGCAACCGTTTTGTTGTCGGCAGGTGTTAGTCCGGCAGCTATCAGCGGGGCTGTACATACAGCTGAAGTGTTTTCAAGTGCAGCTTCTGGTTACAGTCACTACAAATTTGGAAACGTAAATAAAAAGCTGTTCAAAGCATTGGTGATACCCGGTGTTATTGGTGCTATACTTGGTGCTGTATTGTTAACCTGGCTGGGTAATAAAGATGCTATCTGGTTACGTGCATTACTTGCTTGTTACACATTATTTCTTGGGGTGAAGTTTTTAATCAATGCATTTCGTGAGCAACGGCAGCAAAAGAAATTCAAACACTACAGTGCGCTCGCAGGTGCCGGTGGTTTTTTAGATTCGTTCGGCGGAGGCGGCTGGGGACCCTTGGTTACCACCACGCTTATAAACAAAGGCCGTAGCCCCAAGTATGTAATTGGTTCGGTAAGCTTAACGGAGTTTTTTGTAACACTGGCAAGTGCATTTACATTTTTTACCTTATTAGGTGTTACACATTGGCAGGTAATCGTTGCTTTAATGCTGGGTGGCTTTGTTGCAGCACCAATAGCAGCAAAGTTGGCTGGTAAAATGCCAAAGAAAACGGCCTTTTTCTGTTTGGGAATTTTAGTGATTATCTGGAGTCTGCGCATTCTTGTAAAAGTGTTTTAAGTAATCGGTACTCTTAATTAAAGGGCGGAAAAACGAACTCGTTTTTCCGCCCTTTTTCTTTTAATGCAATACATTAATGGAAAATAAAAGTCTATTAATTTGGTAGGGATATAATACTCTACTAAATTTGTAGGGTAAATGAAACAAATTACTCCCTTTAATGCTCACCTGGTCATGCGGTTTACATCGGCTACCCGATGTTGTGCCTTTGCCTGTTAACCATTGTTCCATATAGCATTACTTAACAGCTGCACCGGCTTACACCGTGTGGCACGAACTACTTATTGTTTAAACTAATTGAAAAAATGAGAAAGAGTTTACTTTTTGTATTGTTGCTCACTGTTGCAACACTCACCGTCCGAAGTCAAAGTGTTTTAAAAGGCGTTATTAAAGATGGAAAAGGAATAGCTGTGGAATCGGCTACGATTAAAATAGTTGGTTCAACCGTTTTTACCGTGGCGGATGGTAAAGGGCAATTTACAATTCCTGCACCGAAGCAATTACCGTTTACCTTACAAATAACTTCTGCCGGCTACTCACCAAGTGAAGTGGTAATAGCAGAATTAAAAGACAGTGTATTGAATATTCTGTTGATTGAAAATAGTCAGTTATCGGAAGTAGTGATTACTTCACGACGCAGAATTGAAACTGCACAGAATGTGCCTATTGCTATTTCTGTAATTGGTGGTTCGCAGGTTGACAATGCCGGCGCTTTTAATGTAAACCGTTTAAAGGAACTTATACCAAGCGTACAGCTGTATACATCCAATCCTCGTAATACAGGTATTAATATCCGTGGGTTAGGTTCTCCGTTCGGTCTTACAAATGATGGTCTTGACCCAGGCGTAGGTTTTTATGTTGACGGCGTGTATTATGCACGACCTGCTGCAGCTACACTTGATTTTATTGACATTGAACAGATAGAAGTATTACGTGGCCCGCAAGGAACATTGTTTGGAAAGAATACAACTTCCGGTGCATTCAACATTACTACACGCAAACCCAGTTTTAATCCTGGTGCAAATTTTGAAGTGAGTTATGGTAACTATGGTTACATACAGGCGAAGAGTTCAATAACGGGTGCTCTTACCAAAAAAATTGCAGGACGTCTTTCGTTTTCCGGTACACAACGTAATGGATTAATTGAAAATGTACGTACAGGAAAATACACCAACGATATTAATAACCTTGGCTTCCGTGGTCAGTTATTGTTCAAGCCATCAACCAATACATCCATGATACTTGCTGCAGATTTATCCCGTCAACGTCCGGATGGTTATGCACAAGTAGTAGCAGGTGTGGTACAAACCAAACGCCCCGGTTACCGTCAGTTCGATTCAATCATCAAAGCCTTAAATTATCAGTTGCCAAGCCGTAATGCATTTGATCGTAAAATTGATCATGATGTTCCCTGGAATTCCGGTAATGATTTAGGAGGTGTTTCGTTAAATATCGAACGTAAAATAGGTCCCGGAACGCTTACTTCAACAACCGCATGGCGCTATTGGAATTGGGATCCTTCAAACGACAGAGACTTTACAGGGTTACAGGCTTTGGCAAAATCGCAAAATCCGGCGAAGCATCAAAACTGGTCGCAGGAAGTTCGTTATGCCGGCCAAATCTCTTCACGTCTGAGTGGTGTTATTGGTTTGTTCTATATCGATCAGGAAGTGAAGATTAACGGTACAGAAGAATCCGGTTCGGCACAATGGCGTTTTTCGCAAAGCTCCACAAGTGCGCTCTGGCAAACACCCGGTTTATTTGAAGGATTTGGAATTAATACAAAGGCTTCGATAAAATCGAAAAGTGCGGCTGTATTCACAAATATTGATTGGGAAGTTGCAGAGGGGCTTCACATTTTACCAGGCTTGCGTTATAATTACGATAAGAAAGATGTTGTTTATAACCGTGTTGCATCAGGTGGTTTAGACACGGCCACTTATAATGGTACAACCGCTCAGAAAACAACGTTGCAAGGATTTAAAAATGGTGTTTACACCAGCCAGTCGTATGTAGCCAATGCGGAAGAAAATAATCTTACTTATCAACTTACAATTTCTTACAGGGCCAACAAGTTTATTAATGCATTTGCAACTTACTCAACCAGCTTTAAGCCGGTGGGTGTAAACGTAGCCGGTTTACCAACTGTAAATGGTGCGGCTGCTACCAACCTTGCGGTGATTAAGCCGGAAGATGTAAAGCATATAGAGTTGGGTGTTAAAACCAACCCTGCTGAAAATTTTATTTTCAACCTGATTTTCCATAATACGAATATTAAAAATTATCAAACGAATGTACAGTCTGCAGAGTTAGGTGTTAACCGTGGTTATATTGCTAATGCAGAGGAAGTGAATGTAAAGGGTTTTGAAGCAGATGCAAACTATAAAGTAAACAGTCATTTCTTATTCTATGGTGCGATAACGTATACTGATGCGAAGTATGTAAAGTTTACGAATGCACCTCTTCCACTTGAAGAAACAGGATTAACTGAAAATGGTGTGCAAAAAGCGTTTAAAGATATTTCCGGTGGTGTACTGCCCGGTATTTCAAAGTGGTCGGGTTCATTGGGTGGAGAGTTTACAAATCCAACTACATTTTTAGATAAGCCTGCAAAATTCTTTATTGCATTGGAAAGTTTTTATCGCTCATCGTTTTCATCGAGCCCGTCTCCATCGGCTTACCTCAATATTGATGGATATACGTTGGTGAACGGTCGGGTTGGTTTCCGTGCAACAAACAATGGCTTCTCTGCTTTTGTCTGGGGTAGAAATATTTTTAATAAAAACTACTATGAGCAACTGTTGCCGGCAGGTGGTAATGCAGGTCATTACGCTGCTGTACTTGGCGATCAGGTGACATACGGCATTACATTACGTTACTCATTTTAAAAAGTTCAGTTTTTCCTAAGCAATAAGCAATCGTAACAAAGCAGCGTCCCGATTCTTCGGGATGCTTTTAAAACAGCTGTATGGCCGAGTGGTGAGGTGAAAGTCTGCAAAACTTTTTACGTCGGTTCGAATCCGACTGCAGCGTCAATACAAATAAAAATGAAACAGATACTTGCTTTTACCGTTGTTACTTTTTTTGCAGCGCAGTATGGAAATGCGCAACAGAAAATAATTGCAGAAGAAGAGCAGTTTTGGACAGGTTATTTCAATCAAACAAGATTTAATAACAAGTGGGGTATATGGGCTGATGTACACATACGAACAAAAGAAAATTTTTTCAACAATCTTTCGCAGATTGTAGTGAGGCCGGGCATCACCTATTATTTATCGAATGATTTAAAGCTTACAGCCGGTTATGCTTATATCAATCATTTCCCGGCAGATAATCATAAAAATATTTCTCAGCCGGAACATCGACCATGGCAGCAGTTACAATTTCATTCGAAGTATCCACGTATTAAACTTATGCAGTGGATTCGGCTGGAAGAACGCTTTCGGCGAAAAATATTAAATGATGATGCATTGGCAGATGGGTATAATTTCAACTTCCGGTTACGTTATAATATTCTGTCGCAATTTGCATTAAACCGAAAAATACCTTTTAAGCCAGGAAGTTTTTCGTTTGTACTGTCAAATGAACTATTTATAAATGCAGGCAGAGAAATTACGTATAATGTTTACGATCAGAATCGGTTTTTTGCGGGCTTTCATTATCACATTAATACCCACGACAATCTGCAGTTTGGTTATATGAATTTATATCAGCAACAGGCGGCAGGTAATAAATACCGAAATCTACACGTCGCAAGGGTATTTTATTTTCATCAACTCGATTTAAGAAAGAAAACAACGAAATCATGAATAAGATTTATTTAAGCGATTCAGGCCCGAAAGTTTCACCGGCTATTTACGGTTTTTATCGTTGGAAAGAAGAAGAGGTAACAGTAAAAAATGTAGAACGTATTGTGCAGTTAAGCCTTGAGCTGGGCATTAATACATTCGATCATGCAGATGTGTATGGCGGTTACCAGGCAGAAACTGTATTTGGCCATGTAATTAAATCATCATCTATAAAAAGAGAAGATATTGTTCTCTTCAGTAAATGTGGATACAATGTGCCACACCCGACAAAGCCGGAAATACGTGTAGCACATTATAATACTTCAAGCAAACATATTCTTGCGAGTGTTGAGCAGTCCCTAAAGGATCTGCAGACTGATTATCTCGATGTGTTTTTACTAAACGGCCTTGATCCTTTATCCGATCTGGAAGAAACTGCTCTAACATTGCGCCGTTTAAAAGATAGTGGAAAGATCAAGAATATTGGTGTTGTAAATTTTTCTGTGTTTCAGCATCAACTGCTCAGTTCTTATTTACATGTGCCAATTGTTACGAATCATATTGAGTTGAACCTGCTTAATACGACAGCATTTGATAACGGACAGATCGACTACATTAAGCAGAAATACATTCGTCCATTAGCTACTGCACCATTAGCCGAAGGAAGAATTGCCGAAAGTACAGAGCGTGTGCCGTTGCGTGTAAGGGCAAAGCTGGAGGAACTTGCACAGAAATACAACGTGCATTTTGAATCGGTTGCGATTGCATGGCTTACAAAACTGGGCGCATTGCCTCTTATTGGATCAAGTAATGAACAACGCATACGCAATATTGCCAAAGCATTTGAAATTGATCTCGATCATCAGGATTGGTATGAACTGTATGCTGCTTCAAAAGAATAAATAGCTTTTTATGAAAATCAGATTTGTAACACTTACACTGTTTACCTTCTTTTTTATGATTTTTTCCTCTGCAGAAATAGTGAATTTTTTACCGGCGGTTGTAAAAGGCCAGGTAATCGATAGTGAAACAGGAAAGCCTGTACGGGGAGCGCATGTGTTTATTATCCGGGGCGAAGAAGAAGTGTTTAGTTCTGCAAAAGGTGATTTTTATTTTAAAACATGGAATCTGTTTCCGCTTACCGTAACCGTTGAACATAAGTTGTATAAACCGGTGAAGGTTAGGGTCGCAAGCGAAACCGATCTCTTAAAAGTAACATTAACGCCACTTAATTAATGTTTGAATGATGCAGTTGAATTACCTTGCGTTGGCTGTTCCATTGTTTACAGGGTTTATGTTGCTGGAGTATGCGGTAGCTGTAAAAAGAAATCAGCAGCAGTTATTTACCTTCGATGAAGCTGTTGCCAATGTAAACGTTGGTATTGCCGAACGGCTGAGCGATTTATTTACAACAGGTCTGTTTTATTATTTCTTTGCCTGGATACATACGAATTTTGCTTTGTTTGATATAAAGCCGAACTGGTTTACGTGGATCGCCTTGTTTCTGTTTACCGATTTGTTGTGGTATTGGTATCACCGGTTTGGGCATGAGGTAAACCTGTTTTGGAGTTTGCATGTAGTCCATCATCAAAGTGATGATTTTAATTATACGGTGGCAGCACGCATAACCGTATTGCAATCAGCTGCCCGTAGTTTGTTCTGGGCATTTTTACCTTTGCTGGGCTTTCCGCCGCAGATGATTACAACGCTGCTGTTAATTCATGGTGCGTATCCATTCTTCACTCATACACAGCTGGTAGGTAAATTGGGCTGGCTCGAATATTTGTTTGTAACACCCTCACATCACCGGGTGCATCACAGCTCTAATCCGCAGTACCTCGATAAAAATTATGGTGATGTACTCATCATTTGGGATAAACTCTTTGGCACTTTTGCAAAAGAAGAAGAGCAGCCAACATACGGATTAACCAAACCATTGAACAGCCATAGTTTTTTATGGCAGCATTTTCATTTCATACTGGAAATACTGGTATCGTTTAAACGTGCTGCAACTATAAAAGGAAAGTGGCGGAGTATTTTTGGAAAACCCGATGATATTGATGCTCGAATCCGATCCGGTCTGGAAAGAAAATTCTCACGTAAGGAATACGAACTGTCGCAAACAAAAGCAGTACGTAATTATATCAAGTGGCAAACAATTATTTCCTTACTGTTGCTTTTTGCTGTTATTCTTTTTGAACACTACCTACAGCTTTTACAATTAGTCACCGCTGCTTTGTTTATTATTTTAAGTGTAATTACAACAGGCGCTATGCTGGAGCAACGCCGGTGGATCGTTTTTCTTGAATATGCCCGTATAGGCCTGGCGGGAATTTTTATTTATTTCTGCTACCCATCTTACAGCATCAGCATCCTCATTTTATTATTGCTCACAGTGCTGCTGCTTTTTTACAAAACAATCGGCCAACGATACAATGGTTATCTCTATACTTCCATTCGTTCGTAACGGCAATATAATACCGCTAAAAGCATCGATTGGCTTGGGGTTGAAACAGCTTTAGGTCTTACCTTCGCAGCTCATTTAGCCACACAATCATTATGAGTAAGTACAAGCCGGAAACAGATGCCATCCGATTGCAGATGAAGCGTACCAACGAGAAGGAACACAGTACGCCTTTATTTTTAACCAGCAGTTTTGTGTACGACAGTGCAGAGAATATGGCTGCTGCGTTTTCTGATGACAGCCTGGATGTAAACATCTACTCCCGTTTTTCCAACCCAACGGTTGATGAGTTCATTGGTAAGATAGCAGCATTGGAAGGAGCAGAAGATGGGATTGCAACAGGTACGGGTATGGCTGCGGTGTTTTCTACGTTCATGACCTTTCTCAGCAAAGGCGATCATATCATTTCTGCATCAGCTGTATTTGGTTCAACACATACTATTCTTACAAAGTATTTGCCCAAGTGGGGTTTCGAATCGAGCTACTTCGATATGAATGCGCCGGAAACCATTGAAGCGTTGATTAAACCCAATACAAAACTGTTGTATGTGGAAACGCCTTCAAACCCCGGTTTAGATATCATCGACCTGGAATATGTTGCAGCTATTTGTAAAAAGCACAACATTCTTTTTGTGGTAGATAATTGCTTTGCAACACCTGCTGTGCAACAGCCGATCAAATTCGGTGCTGATCTGGTGTTGCATTCTGCAACCAAGTTTATCGATGGACAAGGAAGAGTGCTGGGTGGAGTAGTAGTAGGCCGTAAAGAACTGGTGCACGAAATGTATTTATTTGTACGCAATACCGGTCCTTCGCTTAGTCCGTTTAACGCCTGGGTGTTAACCAAGAGTTTAGAAACACTTTACTTGCGCATGGATAAACATGCAGACAATGCACTGAAGCTTGCAAAACGTTTAGAAGGTAATCCCAAACTTAATTCAGTTAAATATCCGTTCCTGCCCTCGCATCCGCAATATGCAATTGCAAGGAAGCAAATGAGTAATGGTGGAGGTATTGTAACGTTTGAATTGAAAGGCGGTATTGAAAGCGGCCGTAAGTTTTTAAATGCATTGGAAATGTTATCGATGACGAATAACCTGGGCGACAGCAGAACCATTGCATCGCATCCGGCATCTACTACCCACTCGAAATTATCGGTCGATGAAAAGAAAGCAGTAGGTATTACCGATGGACTGGTGCGTATTTCTGTTGGGTTGGAGCATATTGATGATATTATTGCAGACATCGAACAGGCATTGGAAAAATGCTGATAGAATAGTATAAATAATAAAAGAAGAGCCACGTTTTGCGTGGCTCTTCTCATTTGGAGTAGCTTTCATTACTTTTATCGTCGGGCCGCTTTGAGCGGCCTGACTCGGGCGTAAAAAAAGCCCCGTCACTTGCGTGTACGGGACTGTTATTACCTGATAAAACCAAAACAAGATTTAGCGTGTGGGCATTCCTTCGTTGGTGCCTTTTACTTTCTTCAACAAGAGAATATAACCACAGCACTCTTTATTCTTTTTATTAACCTGAACAGGCTTAATCATATGCCATTCGCTGAACTTTGGCATATAAGCATAGCTGATGATGTTGCCATCCAGTTCGGGTTTTAATTTTTTATAGTATACCTGCTTCTCATCGTAATCGTACATGCGCACTTCGGTGATCTTGCTGCCCGGGTCGCCAATAAACACAATGTGATACCATGCACCCTGCGTCATGGGAACAATTACAGGCATTTCAAATTCGCTTTCCATGGTCATGCTGGCTTCTTTCAAAACCATAAAACCACTTTGCTCAAACGATTTTTTTAAACTATCTACCTGTTGTGAAATGGATTGATTGGTGCAACTGCGTTGCCGGATGTCTTGTGCCTGGAGGAGATGGCTTGTAAAGACACATGCCACCATTAGGAAAAAGGTTTTCATACTTGTACGGATCTTTAAATTCTTGTCGCTGTTTTTCAGCAGGATTGGGTACGATTTCCTGTACAAGATACGTCGAATAAGATGATATTGGAATGTTTTAAGCACTATGTTTTATTACTACGTATTATCCCTTATGGTGATTTATGACTTTTACCTGCTGAATATACCAAGAATTATGCCTCAAAGTTTTAAATCAGCCTTTGTAGGTATAAAAAGAGTTGGCCTGGGCCGTACAGGTAAGCACCAGATCGTTGATGCACACATGGGCGGGCAGGCTGGCACAGTAGTAAATTACATCAGCCACATCCTTGGCCGAAAGGGGCATATACCCTGCATAAACAGCCGCAGCTTTGCTTTCATCGCCCTTAAAACGGATCATTGAAAACTCGGTTTCTGCCGCTCCGGGGTGGATAGCCGTTACTTTGATATGGTGGGGTAACAGATCAATACGCATGCCTTTGCTGATGCTGTCTACCGCTGCTTTACTTCCGCAGTACACATTGCCTTTTTCGTACGCCTCTTTGCCTGCAGTAGAGCCAAGGTTAATGATATGGCCCTGTTTGCGTTTGGTCATGTAGGGTAATACAGCTCGGCTTACATACAGCAGCCCTTTAATATTGGTATCGATCATGGTTTCCCAGTCACTCATAACTGCTTCATCAAAATTATCACGACCGAGTGCAAGCCCGGCATTGTTCACCAGTACATCAATGGTCTGCCAGTTTTCGGGCAGCGATTGAACTGTGGCGAAGACAGCTTCTTTCTGCTGTACATCAAACGCCAACGTATAAACGCTGATGCCATATGTTGTTTCCAGTTCTGTTTTAATGGACTGTAAACGATCTGCACGACGACCGGTTATGATCACATTCCAATTGTTGGCTGCAAATACTTCGGCTGCAGCTTTGCCAAAACCCGATGTAGCACCGGTAATAAAAACAAGCTTACTCATGCTGTGAATGTACAGAGAAACTGTTTTGGGCGAAGCGACTGTGGAATGTTTTTATAAGCGGATGTCTTCGATGGTGCGGTTTTGCCGGCTGCGTTCGGCGCCGAAGGCCATGAGGTGACTTTCAACCGACACTTCGATCGATGAGCTGAGCAGATCTTTGTTTTGCTGATAAACGGCCTGTACCCAATCTTTCACCAGTCGATGATCGCCCCCACCATGTGCATCGGTTTTTAAACTCCATGCTGTTTGTTTGCGTGTTTTAAAATCGGTGAGTACAAAACTTTCCATATCGCCGATAATATCACCTTTCGATCCCATGATTCGTGTTTTACGACCTTCGTACGATACATGTGCTTCCATGGAAAACGCAGCAGTTGTTCCGTTTTCAAACAACATGTTTACTGTTAAATGATCGGGCTGATCGTTATCCATGCGATACACACAACGTCCGTAGTCGGTTACTTTCAATTGCTCGAGAATGTAGGCTGCCTGTTCATCTTCCTCTTCGGGCAAATCGAATACATAGGTGCGTTTACGATCACGGTAATAGATCTGCAATGCAGAATAAGGACAAGTGCTTTCAACAGCACAACCATCGGTACAACGTTCGGTACTTCCTTCGGGTGCGTTGGCATTTCTAAACCAGCGCAGATTACCGAAACAATGCACATCGTGCACCGGACTGTTTACCAGCCAGCGGATAATATCGGTGTCGTGCGATGATTTTGCAAGAATGATAGGTGCTGCCATTTTACTGTTGCGCCATTTACCACGCACATACGAATGGCTCATGTGTACATGTTCAATGGGCTCCATGTGTTGGATGCTGATGATTTCGCCAATCAATCCCGCATCAATTACACTTTTCAACTCACGAAAATAAGGCGAGTAACGCAGTACATGACAAACACCCACAATGCGGCCTGTCTCCTGTGCTTTTTTCAAAATCAATCTGCACTCTTCTTCTGTGGGTGCAATGGGTTTTTCCAACAATACATCATATCCGGCATCCAACGCAGCAAGGCATGGAGCAGAGTGCAACTGATCGGGTGTTGCAATGATCACTGCATCAGCCAGTTTTTCTTTGGTGAAAACTTCCTTCCAATCTTGATAACAATGTTCGGCTGCAATTTTATGTTTACGAGCTGAGCGTCTTCTCCGTTCCGAATTGTTATCGGCTACTGCAACAATCTGCAATTCGTTGGGGTTTTCGGTTGCATAATCTGCATAGATGGTGCCACGGTGCCCTGCACCAATCAACACCGCAGTTACAGGTGTTTCAATTTCTTTATGCAGCGGGTTGTGAAATACATCATCTTCCAAACCTAACAAGGCTGCAACTTCTTTCCAGCCATCGGTAGCCATGTTGGTGAGTATTTCTACCGGACGTAATATTTTTCGGGATGCAATAAACTGGCGTAACGACATAGTTATTCTTCTTTAACGCAAATAATTATTCTTACAGGCAGTTGTTTGATGTTTTTCTGTAATAAACAGTTGCTTGCAGTCGGTTCATTCTTTGCAGCAATGTTTTGCAGTTTAAAATTAGGAAAGGAATTGTTAAGGAAGTAACACAATTACAAGATCCATCACATTTGTTTGTGTTGCACCTGTTATGAATAAACCATCAGTCTGTTGAAAAAATGTATAGGCATCGTTTTGTTCAACGAAGTGTGCAGGATGTAATTGCTGCTGCAAAGCTTGTTGTACAACAACATTGTCTGCAAATGCGCCGGCTGCATCTGTTGGTCCATCGGTGCCATCGGTACCCGCAGCCAATAGTGTAATCGGGTTATTTGCCTGGATGTGTTGTGTTGCACAAAGTGCCAGTTGTTGATTACGTCCGCCTTTGCCTTTACCTGTAACCGTTACAGTTGTTTCACCACCATAAATAAAACAGGCCGGTCTTATGCCATTATATGCCGTTGCCTGTTGTACAATGCTTGCAGCAGTATCTGCTGCTTCGCCCTGCAGAGATGCAGGAAATGTAAAGACGGTATAGCCGAGTGCGGTTGCCTTGTGTGCAGCTGCCTGTAATGCTGTTTCGTTGCTGCCGATGATATAGTGTTGTGCCTGTTGCAATAATGCATCGCCGTGTTTGATGGTTTCAGCAATACTTCCATCAATACCTTTTTGCAAATGTTGTGCAACAGATGCCGGAATTATTTTTTCTAATTGATAGTGTTGAATGATGTTCCATGCATCAGTAAAACTTGTTGGATCCGTAGTGGTTGGTCCGCTTGCAATGGTTTCAAGATTATTGCCGGGCACATCGGAGATGATGAACGTATGCCAGTGTGCATGCGGGGCATAACGTAATAACTGTCCACCTTTGCTATTCGATACATGTTTGCGTACACAATTCATTTCGGCAATATCGGCACCGCTGTTGAGCAAGAGTTGAAAGGTTTGCTGCAGTTCTGCTAATGCAATACCTGCAGGTGTATCGGCCCACAATGCAGAAGCACCACCGCTGAGTAAACAAAGAATATGATCGCCGGGTTTTGTTTGTTGCAACAAGGCAATGGTTTGCTGCATTGCTTTTATACTGTTTTCATCCGGCACCGGATGTGCAGCTTCGGTGCACTGAATGATTTGCAGCGGTGCCGCATGTTTGTATTTGGTGCTGATGAAACCACTTTGTATAAAATGGCCAAGCAATTGTTCTGTTGTTTGTGCCATTGCTGCAGCTGCTTTGCCAGCACCAATTACATAGAGATTGTTTTCTGCCAATGCAATGCTGTTGTTACCTGCCTTCAGTACATTGCCGTTCAGTTGCAGGTACTGCGGTAGTAACGCCGATGGTTGTACTGCTGCAACTGCTGCTGCATATATTTCTTTTGCATGATTTCGATATTGCATATTGTTATCTCAGAATAAACGTAAAGAATTCTGCTGAAACAAAAACATATATCGTGCCTGCTTTGAGTTAGTGGTACGTTGTTGTTTGTTTTTTATTGCAAGAATTTGTTTGGGGTAAAAACTCGGTTGCAAGCGGCACACTTACGCTGCTAAGAGTTATAATAAAAATCAGGCCATCGTTACCCAATTAAACAGGATCCATTCTGTGTTTGTTTCAATCAGGAAGTTCTGCTCATTCCATGAGTCATCAAAACATAGTACTTGCAGTATATCTTCTTTGATTATTTTTTCTGCATACACTTTTTTCTCACCTTTTTCCGTGTATTCAAATGAGGGTTCTGATGTGATGGCTGTTATTGTTCCGATATAACTTTTCCAGAATTTTTCAATAATAAGGTTTTGTCCATTTGTGTTTGTAAACCGTCCCCACGCCAGTAAAGCTGAAACAAAGGCGGCTGCTGTTGGTATGCCGTCGCCCCATTGTTTTTCCCACAGCGAAAGTACTTTCGATTCTTTCTGTAGTAAATAGAGCAGGGCCGCAGATGCATCTGCTGCATAGTCTTTCGATAAGCTGATGAATGATGCCCGGTTCCAGAATGTACTATCTGTATGAAGGTCACAAGCAACTGCGTATTGCCAGTTTCCATCAGTTAATTTACGATCATTTGAAGGATTATCTGCAAGATCAGAAAGGTTCAACATGAATGGAAAATAAACAATTATAGCTGATTATTCTTTTGTTCTTGTTACGCAGGCGTTGCACTTGTTCAATAAACCGAAATCATTCATTTGTTAAAAGGCACAAGCATCTCGAATGTGCCTTTTATTACTAATGATTCAGCTGTAGTGTACTTAAATTTTTATTCCCCATTCATTCAGCATGGGTCTGCCCAGCAATGCATTTGCTTCTGCATCGTTTTTGAATTTTTCTTTTTTCGGATTCCATTTTAACGGACGTTTCAGTTGGTAGGCAATGTTCGCAATATTGCAAACCGATGCGGTACGATGCCCGGTTTCAACATCACAGATTGGTTTTACACGTGTACGCATTGCATTCAAAAAATCTTTGTAATGATTTTCACTTTTGTATACATGCTTTTGCACATCACCGATGATTTGATTTTTTAAGGATGCAGGTGTGGTCTCCAGTTTACCACGACCAATCCGCACTTCACCTTCGGTGCCGGTAAATAACAATGCATTGTTCCATTCCCATTTTTCATGCGTCATTACAACTCCGTTTTTATACTTGAACGTAAGAACGGGATGATCAGCATCGGGAGCAAATATTTCCACTGGTCCGCTCTTGTCCATATTCAATGCCCATTGTGCTATATCAAACATGTGTGCACCAAAATCGGTGACCATACCGCCACCAAATTCTTTGTACAGTCTCCAGTTGGGATAAACATCTTTTGTAACAGGTGGTGCCAGTTCGGCATTAAACGGTTTGAATTCATTCGGCCCAAGCCATTTCTTCCAGTCTAAACCGGCAGGTGTAGCTTCTTCCGGTAAATTATAAGCAATGGGCGGTGCACCAATATTTACTTTAATACTTTTTATTTCACCGATGTAACCATTGCGGATCAGTTCAACTGCCTGTCTGAATTCGGGCCACGAACGCTGCATGCTTCCTGTTTGAAAAATACGCTTGTGTTTGCGTGTGGCATTCACCATGGCTCTTCCTTCTTTTACCGTAAGCGATAATGGTTTTTCACAATAGATATCTTTACCCGCTTCAGCAGCACGTACGGCCATTGCTGCATGCCAGTGATCGGGTGTGGCAATAACAACCGCATCAATATCTTTTCGGGAAAGCAATTCTCTGAAATCCGTGTACACCGAAATGTCCTGCCCGTTACCGGCCTGCTTGTATTTTTCCTGGTTGCTTTTGATGGTACGAAGCATCAGTTCCGTTTTGTCGTTATACACTTCACTTACTGCCAGTATCCTGATTTCGTTTGTTGCTAAGAAGTAATTGCTGAGGATGCGTCCCTGCTTGCCACAACCAATAAATCCAAGAGAGATCATATCGCTGGGAGCAATGTATTTCGAACCATCAGGACGGGTGCCACCTAACACATAACGGGGTACAATAATAAGCCCGGCCAATGCAGTGGCGGATTGTTTAATGAAATCTCTGCGGCTGTTGTTGGTTGGGATTTCGTTTTTCTTGGCAGTCATTGGTTGTTGCTTTTTTTGGTAAGACAATCGTTTCTTAATGTGCATCTGAAAATACGAAGATTCGGTTAACGGAAATCATATCCTTTTTGTATGAACTTATTTGTACCGGTACTGAATTAATCAGAATAAAAGGATTGGCGTTGGATATTTTGCTGAGGGAGAATTTTAATTTGGCACAAGCGAGAATGCTTGCGCCATTTGGGGATTTAGCTTTGGATGACAATAGATTTCATGAATTTATCTGTGTCAGTTGAGCCTTCACTGTAAAGCAATCAAAGCAAACAAAATTGTGAATTACCATACAGTCTGCAAGATCGAATTTGTCACCAATTGAATCTATTTGTGCGTAAAATGTCATTTTATTACTGCAACTTTCACAGACTGGATAGTCTGCTTCATTAAGCCCCTCAGGTTTTCCTCCCAAGTGATACCTTGTTCCTGCTATTTGGTTCCATTTATATCCTACTATTTCTTTGGCTTCATCAGTCTCAGGATGAGGTATCAGTTTAACTTTTGGTATTTCCATTGTGTTCTATTTTTAGCGTAAGTCTTTTTGAAAGATCTTCATGTAGCACCATCGTTCCACTTGTGCATTTTGTCGAAATCATTTCGTTGTTATCAGGCGCAAGCGAGACGCTTGCGCTATTTGACTTACATAAACACTTGCGGAAAAACTTTTGTTTACAGCAGTTTTTTGTTATAGATAGCAGTTTAATTTTAGTCTGTCTTCATTTAAGTTAATTGAAAACTGTCCAATACTGTTCATTAACTCCACAATCTGGTCTAAGTCTTGCAAAATGTTATTGTCTGTGTTAACGATTCTTGGAAAAATTAGATATTCTATTTCTTTATATATCAACCATCCGCCAATAGAGTTGCATCCTTCAAAACCATTTTCCCAATAGTCGAATCCAAAAGTGAGACCCTCATTTAAGTACAGCTCCCCAACTACTTCGTTTTGAACTTTCTTAAATTCAACTTTTTTCACTTTGTCAATATTATTGACAAGACTGTCAATTAGCCGAACCCACTTAGCATTGGACATAAGATGCTGAGAGAATTTTGAAACAGCTTTTTCAATTTCTCTATCAATTTGCTTGTCATATTGAATAGCCTGATTCGTACTCATAAATTTATCTTTATCATACTTGATTGCTGAAATGATTGCCTGATCCTAACGAATTTTCTAATCTAATTTTACTGAAAAATATTGCTACTAGGTGGTCGTCTTGCATTGCTCGTAGCTCTAAATTATACCCCACTCCGCATAAAACCAAATCGTCAACGCAAACAAAAAAGGCGGCATCACTGCCGCCTTCATGTATACTTTCATCTTAACCTCATCGTATCAATATCACTGTTCCTTTCTTGGTTATTCTTCTTCCTAAATAATCGGTACCGCTTACCATCCACACAAATGCACCGGGGTCTTGTTTTACACTTTTAAATGTTCCATCCCAACCTTCTTTTTGTTTGGTGGTGGCAAACACTTCCTGTCCCCAACGGTTGAACACACGGAAATAATGAAACTGTGCAATGCCCACCGTAAACGGCGTTAATACATCGTTTAGATTATTACCATCAGGTGTAAAGCCGGTGGGTACTAAAATGTCGGGCGCAATTTTAAAAATGCGCACATTCACTGTATCATAATTAAAACAACCTTCGGGTGTTGTTGTGAGCATGATGTAGCGGAAGTTCTCAACCGATCCATCAAAAATGGCAACGGGGTTTTGAATGTTGGGGTTGTTTAAATACGTTGGCGGCTGCCATTGATAAATTGTACCACCGCTTCCGTTTAATTGTAACGGTTGACCAACCACTACTGCTGTATCGTTTCCTGCAAAGGCCATCACCGGCGGTATTACTGTTACCCTAACGGTATCGAATACCGGTTTCGGACAACCCAGTGTATCGGTACCACGTACAACAAAATCGGTTGTGGTTAATGGAAACGCTGTAGTGGTTGCCCTGGTGGGCGAACCTACATATCGTGCAGGCGACCATAGCCAGCTGCTGGCAACACCCGATGCCGAAATGGTTGTAGTATCATCAAAGCAAATCGTATCATCCGGTCCTGCATCTACAATCGGGTAAGGTACTGTTGTTACCACTACATCGGCTGTTTGTGTACACTTACCGATCGATCCAAGTACGGTATAGGTATTGGTTGCACCCAATGGTGTTACGACTGGATTTTTTGCAGTGGGATTCCGGAACTGGTTAACGGGTGTCCAGGAAAATAGCAAGCCATCACCACCCGGTCGCAGTGTAATGGAATCGCCACGACAGATGGTGGTGTCGTTGGGCGCAATTAATGTAACCGAATCAACCACATTTACAAAAACTGAATCGGTATTGAAACAACCCGGCGCCAGTGTAAGTGTAACAAAATATTTTGTAGGCCTGTCGGGACTTACCAACGGATTGCCGATGTTCTGGTTGCTGATGTTGTACGATGGTGTCCATGCAAAGGTTCCTTGCCCGGCAGCATTTAACTGCAAGGTGTCAATGGAACAAATAAGTGTATCGTTCGTGAGTTGAATAGCAGGCTTATCGGTAATCACAACAGGCTTGGTAATGGTATCTAAACATCCTTTGGTTGATCCTGCAATAAGCCTCACCTGGTAGGTACCGAGATTGGGGTAGGTGTATTGCGGATTGCGCAACAGCGATGTATCGTTTAACACAGACGGATTCCCAAAATCCCATTTCCAAGAGTTGGGTGAACCATAGACCGATGTGGTACGATCGGTAAACTGGATGGGTACATTCTTACAGCCATCGTATGCATTAAAGTCGGGGAAGAAACCGGGGTACACATAAATATCGGAGTACGATGTATCGGTACAAATTTCACCACGGTTTACAATCAACATGATTTTGTATTTGCCGGTATCGGCATACGTGTACGTTGGAATACTTTGCGTTGATGTATCGGTAGTGGAGGTGCCTACACCAAAATCCCAATACCAGGTGCGTATTTCACTGCTGGGTGTTAAGTTCTGAAAGGTTTGTGTAAAGCCATCGCAGGTGCGGTTTTCCAAAGGCAGTTCAGCATCTGCAAAATCGCAATCGGAAATACGAACGGTAAAATCTTTGCGGTGTTGCGAAATGATGACGCCTCTGCGCCATTCGGTAATACATACATTCACGACAAAGAAAGAAGCGCCATTCGGATTGGGAATACCCACCGGTGCAACGCCTGAAATAACACCGGTGCGTGGATCGATGGTTACACCTGAACCTAAGGGTGTTGAACCGCTATAACCTGCAGCATAGGTAAGCGAACCGTAAGGTGGATTAAACGGTTTTACTGTTGCTGCACTGGTAATGCCTGCACTGTTGTAGGCATCGCAAAAACTATAGCTGAGAGAATCTGTTGCGTCAGGATCTTTTGCACCGAACGGTAATGTAAATCGTTTGCTGCGGCAGATAAGCACAGTATCCTGTACATTGAATACAGGGCTTGAATTGGTTTCGTTGCCGAGTTGTGCTGTACCGGGTATATTGGTTACGTAGGTTGCTCCAATACTTTGCCCGGTAACATTCGATAAACCATTGATACGGCAACAGGTTTGAAATGCAACCGTGTAACCTTGTACACTCGATGGTAAATCTATTTGTAAACTGTACAAACCCACTTCGTAACAAACAGGTGGTGCATTAATGATACAGCTGAACGGATTTTGCAGTGAGAGTGTTGTAAAACTGGTGCGTTGTACCAATACACTGTCTAAGTAAGCAGAGTTACTTCCCCTGTTGAAAATACCCATGACCACACTGGTAGGTAAGGGGGCAAGCTGTGCACCGCCGGTGTTGTTGAGTGGATTACAATCACGAAACAAGCGCAGAGTTATACGAAAGATGCTGCCGCCATTGCTGCCCGGACCAACATAACTGTAATACATTTCGCCACCGGAAATATGCCCTGCCTGTAATTGATGGATGGATAGCAGTAAAAAGAATATCAACAATAAACGCTTCATGCAGTAACAGAATCTTTGGTAAGTGTGTTGACGGTTGTTATAAACGCTGTGATTGTTTCATTGAGTGCTGTTGGTGCTTCAAGCATACCCATGTGTGCAATACCCGGTATGTGTTGTACCATGCATACATTGGGCAATGCACTTTGTGCCAATGCATCGGCAGGGTTCACCGCTTTGTCTTCTTCGCCAATAAACATGAGTACAGGTACTTTTGTTTGCTGTAAAACAGCTGTACGGTCGGGCCGGTTGATCATGGCTTTGTAATACGCAATCAATGTGTCGGCTGTAAACTGTTTACCCTGCGCAGTTAACTTCTGCACTTCTGCACTGTTAGTTCTGTTAAACGTTGCAGCAAAAAGGTTTGGTATAGTGGCTTTGATGAATTCGTATGCGCTGTGTTCCTGAATAAACGCAATGGATTTGTTGCGTGCTTCTTTTTTTTCATCACTATCGGCATAGGCAGTAGAATGGATTAAACCAAATGCCTGCAACCGTTCGGGATATTTTTCTGCAAATGCCAGTGTAACATATCCTCCCATAGAATGACCCAGCATAATGCAGGTTGTAATCTCTTCTTCATCCAGCATCAGTTTAATGGCTTCTGCCATGGAGTCGATGGTGAGCGTTGCACTGTTCAATGTAGATTCGCCGGTACCGGGTAAATCGGGGAGTACTACTTTATGTTCGTTTTGCAATACAGTCCATTGTTTTTGCCAGATGCGATGATCTTCACCAAAGCCATGAATCAACACAATGGGATCGCCTTTGCCAATACAGGTATAAGAAACGGTTAGTGTTTGTTGCTCTGCCTTTTGTTGCATGCGGTAAAATACAAAAAATACCGGCCCCGCATGAAGTTTACCGGTGAACGGGACCAATTTTACGATAAGCTTGACAGTTACGGTCTTTTACGGACAAGGAATTTTTGATACAACGCAAACAACAGCAGCAATACTGTTGCTGCCAATGCTGCTTTGCTCAACAGATCGCCCATGCGTACAAAAAAGGTTTGACGGCTTGCTGCAGTGATATTCATTTTGGTAGAAGAGGCGGTCCACCAGTTTTGCGGTTGATGTATTTCGCCTGCAGGATCAATAAAACAGCTGATGCCGGTGTTGGCGCTACGCACAACCCATGTTCTTGTTTCAATAGCACGCAATTTGGCATACAGCAAATGTTGTTTGTAGCCGGGTGTATTGCCCCACCATCCATCGTTGGTAATAATGGCAATGATGTTGGCACCTTTGCGTACATACTTACTCATGTATTCGCCATAAATACTTTCGTAGCAAATAGCAGGAGCAAGCACATTGTTGTTTTGTAAGTTGATGGGTGTACGTTCGTCCTGCTTTGCATAACCGCCTGCGGTGCCGCCGAATTTTTCAAACACCGGACCAAGAAATTTTAAGAATCCGGGCAATGTTTCTACGCCGGGTACCAGCATCGATTTGTGATAGATCTGTAACGGCCCGCTGCTGTCGATGAGTAAGCAGGCATTGTACACTTCGTAAAAAGTAGAAGTGCCTTCAATCGGTCTCGCATCGTTCGAAACACGTTCGTTAAACACACGGTAACTTTCAATGCCGGTAAATAATTGCAGTTGCGGATGCCGTTTTAAAAAATCGAAGAGAGGATTGAGGAAAAAGTTTTGTTTCAGATTGGCTTCATCAAAACCATTGCCGGTGTACAACGCAGTTTCGGGCCAAACGAGCAACGTTGTAGTACTGTCGATCTGTGCTTCGCTGAGTTTGATAAGTTGTTGCAGTTGCGCATCGAATGAACCGGTAAATAATTTTTCGTACGGATCAATATTGGGCTGAACAATAACAACAGACGTCTGATGTTGGATGTCTGATGTAGGATTCTTTGCGATAAGCAGCGAGGTAATGATGGGTGTTGCTAATACTGCTGCAATGATTACAAGTGATGAGATACGTACTTCGTACTTTGTATTTCGGACTTCAATTAATTTAAACAACAGCACATTGACCAACAGTACCCACAAGCTGCCGCCGCTGGTGCCGCTGTATTCGTACCATTGTATCCAGTTTGTGCGACCGGCAAATACATTGCCAAGTGTGAGCCAGGGCCAGCTTAAGCCCCAATCCTGCAAATGCAGGTATTCAAAGCTCATCCAGAAAACGATAAAGGAAGTATAGCCGATGAATGAGCCAAAGCGTTTACGCATAAAACGAAACCCCATCAGCGGTATGCACATGAGTAAACTGTTTACAATGATGGCCAGCCATGCGCCCAGCATATCCGCATTCCAGATCCACCAGGTGGTGCTGATGTTCCAGGTGAACATGGCGAGGTACATTAGCCCGAAAAATTTTATACCGCTGTATTCATTCCGTTCAATCAACAGCAACGGAATAAACGCAAAGAAAATGGCGACAGTAAGATTAACTGTTGGCCATGCAATAAAAAACAGCAAGCCGGAAAGCAGCGACAGTAAAACAGGTTGAAACTTTTTCAAGCAAATGGTTTTTGTAAAAATAAGAATGCCCGGCAGAACTGTCGGGCATTTTGTATGTTAAAAGAATTCGATCCTTTTTCTTTTCTCGTCGATCAAAGATTTCGACTGCGCTCAATCTTTTCAGTCCGTCCTTCGACTGCGCTCAGGACTACTGACGATTAGCGTGAATAGTTCGGGCTTTCTTTTGTAATGATCACATCGTGTGCATGGCTTTCTTTCATACCTGCATTGGTAATTTTTACAAACTGTGCTGTTTGCAGCTCTTTAATATTCTTAGCACCGCAGTAGCCCATACCTGCACGTAAGCCACCTGTGTACTGGTGTACAATTTCGCTTACGTTGCCTTTAAACGGTACACGGCCTTCAATACCTTCGGGTACTAATTTTTTAATGCCATCTTCCACGTCCTGGAAGTAACGGTCGCCGCTGCCTTGCTGCATGGCGCCGATTGATCCCATACCACGGTATTGTTTGAATTTTCTTCCTTCATAAATAATGGTTTCACCGGGGCTTTCTTCTGTACCGGCAAACACACTACCCATCATTACAGTTGATGCACCTGCTGCCAATGCTTTTACCATATCGCCGGTGTAACGGATACCACCATCTGCAATTACCGGAATGCCTTTTCCTTTTACAGCATGTGCTGCTTCCATAATAGCGGTGAGCTGTGGTACACCAACACCGGCTACAATACGAGTTGTACAAATAGAACCGGGACCGATACCGATCTTCACAGCATCTGCACCGGCATCGGCCAATGCTTTTGCACCTGCACCGGTACCTACGTTGCCCGCAATCACCTGCAATGTTTTAAATTTCTTTTTCAATCCTTTCAAGGCTTCCATTACACCTTTGCTGTGGCCGTGTGCGCTGTCGAGCGATACCAGATCAACACCTACCTGCTGCAGGGCATACGCTCTGTCGTACAAGTCAGCAGTAATGCCTAATGCTGCGCCAACCAGTAAACGGCCATAAGAATCTTTAACGGCGTTCGGGTGACTTTGCAATTGCAAAATATCACGGTAGGTAATTAAGCCAACGAGTGTGCCATCCTTTTTTACAACAGGCAACTTTTCAATTTTATGCTGACTTAAAATGGTCTTTGCTTTTTTGAGATCGGTTCCTTCCGGAGCAGTGATAAGGTTAGTCGAAGTCATTACTTCGCTCACCTTTTTCTTTCCGTTCGATTCGAAACGAAGATCACGGTTGGTAAGGATGCCGGTGAGTTTGTTGTTTGCATCAACAATGGGAATACCGCCGATCTTATTCTCCTTCATCAGTTGCAATGCATCACCGATGGTTGCATCATGCTTCAATGTAATCGGGTCGATGATAAGGCCACTTTCGCTGCGCTTTACTTTACGTACCTGCGCAGCCTGATCTTCTATACTCATGTTTTTGTGCAAAATGCCCAATCCTCCTTCACGGGCCAGCGCTATCGCTAAGCCTGCTTCGGTTACAGTGTCCATTGCTGCAGACAGCATGGGAATGTTGAGTGTAATGTTTTTGGTGAGCTGGCTGCTGATGTTTGTTTCACGTGGTAAAACCTGGCTGTAACCCGGTATTAACAATACGTCATCGAACGTTAAACCTTCACCGAAAAATTTACTTTGGATTGCTTTGTTGAGAGAGGAAGAATTTCTTGTTGCCATGTGCAAAGATAAGGTGGCAGTGGTATTGCTTCCAAATCGGTCTCGTAAGCGACCTTTATACCCGCTTTTACGTATGCCGTTTACCTGTTAGTAGTATTGGGGCAGGCAATTGCAAAAGATAGTTTTGCGCTGTGATAAAGCACCTTTAAATCTGTCTTTACGAGAAGAGTTTCGGTTTTCCGACAACTGTCATCTTCTGCAAAAGGGATGTACGAGGCGCTGCAAAAATCAATCTATTTTAAAACAACCAAAACATGAAAAAGATTTTATCTGTTCTCGCAATTTCGTTCAGTGTAGTATTTGTAGCCTGTAAAGGCGATCAAGGTCCTGTGGGTCCAACAGGCCCTGCCGGCGCAACCGGTTCTACAGGTGCAACCGGAGCTACCGGTCCTCAAGGGCCGGCAGGCGCAACAGGTCCACAGGGACCCCAAGGCCCGGCAGGTGCAACAGGTCCGGCAGGTGCCCCCGGTACACCGGCACAAGTTGTATATTCTGCTTGGGTAACCAGCCCGTTTGCACAACGTGATACAACCATCGACGGAACTTGTGTACGTGTAAGACATATCAATGCGCCATCATTAAGTACCACAATCCTTACACAGGGAACAATGATTACTTATTTCCGTGTAGGTTCAATCGGGCCCTACCAGTTGCCGTATATTTCTGATGCAGGGGGCGCTACCAACCAGATCAATTGTATTTATAACCTGCAAAAGATATTTGTGTACAGGCATACGTATAACACTTGTCGTTTTACTTCTGCGGTTCCTGAAGCGTACCCTGGACAACCTGTGTTGATTAACCTGCCGCAATCGCTGGAATATCGTTACATATTAATTCCCGGATTAATTGCAGGTGGTCGTTTTACAAGCGGACCGGCAGCAGGGTATTCTGTAGCTCAGTTAAAGGAAATGAGTTATCAAAGAATAAAAGAACTTTTCGCTATTCCTGAAAATGGTACCAACGAAAAGAATAAATAAGTTGTTTCAGTATTTTATAAAAGCGTCTCCTGGAGGGGACGCTTTTTATTTTAGCATATACATTTTTCCTGGTAAGCTGCTAACAATACCATTCATCTCCAGCATTAATAATGCAGCAGCAACTGCACTGCTGCTGATGGCTGTTTGCAGATTAATTTCATCAACATGCAGTTGTTCGTGTTGTTGCAGCAGGTCAACTATTAAACGTTCATCGGTAGTGAGATCAACGAATAGTTTTTTCTGAATCACTTTTTTCTTTTCCTGTTCTTCCCAACCCATTTGCTGGATTATGTCTTCGCCATTACGGATGAGTGCAGCCTTATTGCTTTGAATTAGATAATTGCAGCCTTCGCTTTTACTGTCGGTTGTTTTGCCGGGTACGGCAAATACATCCCGGTTGTAATTGTTGGCAAGGTTGGCCGTAATCATACTGCCGCCTTTGTTGCCGGTTTCAATAACAATGGTTGCATCGCACATGCCCGCAACAATGCGGTTGCGTGTAGGAAAGTTGTGGCGATCGGGTTTTGTTTCTTTTCTGAATTCCGTTAACAGTCCGCCGCCTGCTGCAATCATTTCTTTGGCCAGTGTGGTGTGTTGCGATGGATAAATTTTATCGAGCCCGTGTGCCAGAACACCCACTGTTGACAATTGCTGTTTCACGCAAAATTTATGTGCAATGGCATCAATGCCATAGGCCAGACCGCTTACAACCAAGGGTTGCAGTGGTTGTAACGTAGTAAGAATTTTCTCTGTCATTTGCTTTCCATAATCGGTATTGCTCCTGGTGCCGATGATGGAAATGATTTTTGCATGATTGAGATTGACGGTACCCCTGTAAAACAACAATGTGGGTGGATCGTAGCAATGCAGCAAACGTTTCGGATAATCTTCGTCGGTTAAGAACAGGGGTTTGATCTTGTACTTTTCAATAAAGCTGATCTCGTCTTCCTGTTCTTTAAACGCATCAAATGCTTTAATGCTTTTTGCCCGTACTTCGCCAATGCCTTCTATTTTTTCGAGTGTTGATTTTTTTGCTTTGAAAATGGCTTCGGCAGTGCCTAACTCATCTGTAAGCGTACGTGCATGTACAGCGCCGATATTGGGCACCTGGGTTAAAGCAAGTTGGTAAAGCAGGTCGGTGTTCATCTTGTTTCCAAGATAACAAAAAACTATTTCGCTACAACCTTCAACTCTGTTCGCCTGTTTTTTGCACGACCCTGTTCGCTGGTATTATCTGCCACCGGTTTTGTTTCGCCAAAACCTTTGCTGCTTAACCGATCGGCTGCAACGCCTTTGTACAGAAAGTAATTGATGACCGCTTTTGCACGGTTGTTCGAGAGCGTAAGATTATCTGCCGGTTTACCTACATTATCGGTGTGGCCGTTGATTTCAATTTTCAACGTTGGGTTGTCCTTCATCAGCTGTACTACTTTATCGAGTTCAATCATCGATTCCGGTTTAAGTTCTGCTTTGTTTACATCAAAGAATACATTCTTCAACACTACACTTGCATTTACTTCAATCGGTATTAAAGGAATGTTGATGGTGTAAGTAGTGTCGTTGCCAGATGTCTTAAGCGAAAAGTTTTCGGAGTAAAACAGGTATCCTTTACGGTTTACATTAAACGCATAGTCTTTACCGGTAGGAAGTGTAATGAGGTAATTGCCCTCTTCATCGGTTTGCACTTTGCTGATGGTTTGTGCCGATGAAAGATTGATGAGCTCTACTGCAGAAGGTAATCCTTGTTTTGTTTTTGCATCAAACACATTGCCTTTTACCCATAATGTTTTGTACGGACGTGCATGCTCAGGTAATTCAAAACTATACAGATCCAAACCTCCACGGCTATCGTTGCCATCGCTTGCATAATAAGCGGTTTTGCCATCACCTGCAATCATCAACGAACCTTCATCATCAATGGTATTAACAGGGTAACCGAGGTTCTGCGGTTTCTCCCAACTGCCATCATCTTTCTTCCGCATGAAGTACAAATCGGTACCACCATAACCGGGGTGACCGTTGCTGGTAAAATAGAATGTTTGGTTATCGGGGTGAATGAACGGACAACTTTCATCGGCACTGGTGTTTACTTCGGGGCCCATGTTGCGTGGCGTGCCCCATTGTCCGTTTGGCTGCAGGTAACTCACAAACAGATCACTGCCGCCAAAGCCCGATGGATCACGTGCTGCGAAATACAACGCACGTTTGTCGGGCGATAAGCTGGGCTGACTTTCCCAATACTCGGTATTAATGATGCGGCCCATGTTGATGCGTTCGCCCCAGCCATTTTTTGTTAAGTAAGAAACATACAGATCGCAACTGCCTTCACCATCTTCCATATTACAACCGGTAAAGATGAGCATACGCCCATCCTGCGAAATAGTTTGTGCACCTTCGTTTTCCTCGGTGTTGAGATTGCCGGGTAAAGGTTCGGCTTTGCTCCAAACGCCGTTTCTTTTTTCACTGATGAAGAAATCTTCCTGGCCAATCCGGCGTGTAAACACCAAAGTGTTGCCGTCGATGGTTGCAGATGGGAAATACTCCAATTGTTTGCTGTTGATGCTGTCGCCTAAATTCTGCGGAGCAAAAACATAGCTTGTTGCAGGCATCGATTTTTTATAGTCAATTGCAAATTGATAGGTGCGTTTTCTGTACTCAGCCGATTTGATGGTTCGTTCGTTTAAGTTTGGTTTTTGAAGGAAGCGATTGATAGCTGTCAACGCATCTTCAAAATCGCCGTTACCTGCATATGCAATGGAAATGGGCAGTAAAAATGTAACACAGTACACCGAGTCGAGTTCTGTTGCTTTGCGATAGAATTCAACCGCCTGTTTGTATTTTTTTTGTTCGGAAAAAACGCCGGCTTTGCTCAAGTAGGCATCTACAAATTTTACATCGACTGCAATACATTCATCCAGCAGCTGCATGGCACGGGTGTAGTTTTTTACACGTGCTTCGTTAATTGCTTCGCCGTATTTGTAACCAAGTTTAGTATTTACTTTTTGCGGATCGTACCATTGGGCAGAAGTGGAGAGTGCTGCAAATACACATAGTAAAAGGCATAGTTTTTTCAGGAGCATTGAATTCATAGTTCAATATACGAAGATTCAATGGAGGGGCTGTTAAAGCAGTGTTGAATTTAGGAGGTGCTCAAATCCCGATTTCGCTCAGGACTAGGGTACGTTAATGTACTTGTGTACCTGCAAACTTAGTTCCCATTGCGGGTTTACTTTGATATAGTCGATGATGAGTGGCGTAACCTGTGCGGCTTTATCCCACTCGGGCTGCAGGTATAATTTGCAGTTGGGCGAAACCTGTGCGGCATATGTTTCGGCCCAATTAAAATCGCTCTTGTTAAAGATCACCACTTTTAATTCGCTGGCATGTGGCACTACTTCGGGCAGTGGTGCTTTAAATTTTTTAGGCGAAAGACAGATCCAATCCCATTCGCCACTTAACGGTGAAGATCCCGATGTTTCAATATTGGTTTGAAAGCCGGCTGCATGAATCGCTTTTGTTAATGCATCTAAATTATGCATCAGCGGTTCTCCGCCGGTGATAACAACGATCGGAAGGTTGGAATTTTGGAACTTGGGATTTGGATTTTGGAATTTGGTTGTTGTTTCTTCCTTCAGCTTTGCAACAATTTCACCCACACTAAACTTCGGATGTTTTGCTGCATCCCAACTATCCTTCACATCGCACCAAACACAACCTACATCGCAACCGCCGAGGCGAATGAAATAAGCAGCACGACCCTGATGGAATCCTTCACCCTGTAAGGTGTAAAACGATTCCATTACAGGCAATACCTGTTGCGTTGTATCAATCAACAATTCATTCATTTGAAATACAAAGTTAGTGCAGCTTACAGTTTACTTACGTAAGCGTTATAGGTATTCATCAGTAAACCGGCAATGGTCATTGGTCCAACGCCGCCGGGTACCGGTGTAATAGCGCTGCTCTTAGGAGCAACTTCATCAAACTTTACATCGCCTTTTAAGGCAAAGCCATTTTTCTTTGTTGCATCGTTCACACGGGTAATGCCTACGTCAACAATTACAGCGCCTTCTTTCACCATATCAGCAGTTAAGAATTCGGCCTGGCCTAATGCTGCCACTATAATATCGCCCTGTAAGGTCATTTCCTTGAGGTTGGTTGTTGCAGAATGGCAAATGGTAACGGTGCAGTTGCCGGGGTAGGCTTTGCGGCTGAGCAAAATACTCATGGGTGTACCCACAATATGGCTGCGGCCAATCACTACAGCATGTTTGCCTTTTGTTTCAATTTTATAATGTTCGAGGAGGAGTAAAATGCCATACGGTGTTGCAGGAATAAAGGTTGGTGTACCGGCAACCATGTTGCCCACACTTACCGGGTGGAAGCCATCTACATCTTTTGAAGGATGAATAGCGCTGATCACCTTTTCATCGCTGATGTGTTTGGGCAAAGGCAACTGCACAAGGATACCATCAATAGCAGGATCGTTATTGAGCAGTTCAATTTCTGCCAGCAATGCTTCTTCCGAAATATCATCGGGTAAACGTTTCAATGTAGAACCGAAACCAATTTCGCCACAGGTCTTAACTTTTGAAGCTACATAGGTTTCACTGGCGCCATTATTACCAACCAGGATGGCTGCCAGGTGCGGGGCTCGTTTACCTTGTTGCAATAAAGCACTTGTCTTTTGTTTCAGATCTTCTTTAATGGCTTGGGCTGCCAGTTTACCGTCGAGTAGTTGCATGCCGCAAAAATAACGCAGCCGGGCCTTGTTTCCATTGAACCGTAAAAATTAAAATTGATGCAGGTTGCACACGGCAAATAAAAACTATAAATTAGTCTAAAACCTAACCTGCTTGAAACATTTTCTAACCTTCACCTGCATTGTAGCTATCCTTTCTCTAAAAGCACAAACTGTACGACAGCCATTATTGGCAAGTTATCCGGGAGCCGGCGCTTACAGCAAACAATTCGCAGATGCGTTTTCGTTTACGGTTAATCCGGCCGCACTGGCCAATCTCCAACAAAGTGGAGCAGGGGTGTACAGCGAAAGGCGTTTTTTGCTGCATGCGTTTAACCAGTATACAGCGGTAGCTGCTTTACAAACAAATTCCGGTTCATTTGGATTGCAGGCCGATTATTTTGGTTATGCCAATTATACCGAAACACAGTTGGGGTTGGGTTATGCACGTTCGCTCGGAAAAAAAGTTGATATCGGTGCGAAATTCAATTATTACAGTCTGCGTATTCCTGCCTATACCTCTGCTTCTGCTGTTCATTTTGAAGCCGGCGTATTGCTGCATTTGAGCGAAAAACTGCATGCAGGGTTTAGTGTGTTCAATCCAGTAGGAGGGAAGCTGAATAAAACAACAAATGAAAAACTTGCATCGGTGTTCAGAGGTGGATTGGGTTACGAAGTGTCGGATCGTTTTTTTATCAGTGCTGAAATTATTAAAGAAGAGAATAAAAATACCGGTGTGAATGCCGTGTTTCAATATGAGCTAGTTAAACAGTTATTGATCCGGGCAGGAATTAATACAGTTAACACGCAGCCATTTGCAGGTGTTGGTTTACGGTTTGGAATGTTCAGGGTTGATGTAGCGACAGCCTATCATCCGCAGCTGGGTATTTCACCTGCAGTGATGATTTTGTTTGCGGGTAAACGAAAAGAAAAAGCCAACGAATGAAAATGCACCTGACCATATTGTGTATGATGTTAACCATTGCAGCAAATGCACAGGAAACACAAACCACCGAACAACAGATTGAAAACATTACCGAAGTAAACGAATCGGAAACGGAAGATGATTCGTACCTGCAAGCACTTCGGCTGTACCAGCGCAACAAACTCAACTTAAATACTGCTACCGAAGCAGAGCTGAAAGAGTTTCCTTTTCTTTCGCCGTTGCAACTGGCCAGTTTTTTTACATACAGAAAACTGTTTGGCAAATTCATCAATATCTACGAATTACAAGCTATCCCAACATGGGATTATGAGTTGATCCAGAAAATGCTCCCGTATATTATGGTTGGACCTGCGTTATCGTTGAAAGAAGATATGGGTTCCCGGCTGAAAGACGGAGAGCATACCATCCTTTCAAGATTAACTTATGTAGTAGAAGAAGCAGAAGGTTTCAGACGAAAGAAAGATACGGCTGCCACCAGTTTTTATCCGGGTGGAAGGGAGCGGGTATTGTTCCGATACAAATACAATTACAAAAACCTGCTGCAGTACGGTATTACCGCCGAAAAAGATCCCGGTGAACAATGGTTTAAAGGCGCACAGAAAAACGGGTTCGATTATTATTCTGCACACTTGTTCATCCGCAATGCTGGCATCATTAAAAGTTTTGCCTTGGGTGATTTTACGGTGAACATGGGGCAGGGGTTAATTCAATGGCAATCGCTGGCATTCAAGAAAAGTGTGGATGTGCTGAATACAAAGAGACAGGCATCTATCTTACGCCCATTCAATTCGACAAATGAATATTTCTTCAACAGAGGTGCAGGTATAACCCTGGAAAAAAATCATTTTCAACTGACAGGCTTTGCCTCGTTCAGAAAAGTAAGCGGCAACCTCACTGTTGATACGGTGAGTTCCGACGATTATTTTACATCGCTTATCACATCGGGCTTGCACCGAACACCTAACGAACAGGCCGATAAAAATGCGGTGCAAATGAATTCGTACGGTGGAAACATCAGCTACAATAAAGGCGCATTGCATATTGGTGCCAATGCGGTGTACTTTCAGTTCAACCGTCCTTTTGTTCGTGAAGATCAGCCGTACAACAATTTTGCTTTTCGTGGTCGGCAATTAACCAACGCCAGTGTTGACTGGAGCTATACCTGGCGTAATATGCATTGGTTTGGCGAGGCGGCCAATCATAACGGTAACAATTATGCCATGATGAGTGGTTTACTTGTAAGTGCCGACCCGAAGGTTGATCTCTCCTTTGTGTATCGCAGTATGCAAAAAGGCTATCAATCCATTTTTGGCAATGCGTTTACAGAAGGTACCTATCCCACCAATGAAAAGGGATTGTTTGCAGGAGCTTCTATTAAGCCCAACAGTAAATGGCGGTTGGATGGATATATGGATTTTTACCGGTTTCCATACTTACGTTTTCGGATTGATGCACCCTCGAATGGACAGGATTACCTGGTGCAGTTAACACATCGTCCGAATAAACAACTGGAAATCTATACACGTTTTCGCCAGGAGAGTAAGGCCCTCAACTACACCGGCGATGGCGAGTTGATAACAGCATTAGTGAAACCGGTTACCCGTAAAAACTGGCGCACCCAAATTCAGTTCAAAGTAAACACATCCATTACGTTGCGTCAGCGGTTTGATGTGATGTGGTACGATTTGGGCGGACCGCTGGAAAGCAGGGGCGTTCTTACTTTTTTCGATGTGTTTTACAAACCAATGCTCAAACCTTTTTCGGCCAACATGCGTCTGCAATATTTTGAATCGGATGATTACAACAGCCGTATTTATGCCTATGAGAACGACGTTCTTTACGGGTTTTCCATCCCTTCGTTTTCCGATAAAGGTTACCGTTATTACCTGAACGTTAACTTCGACTTAACGCAAAAACTATCTTTTTGGCTACGTTGGGCACAAGTAATTTATGCGGGTAAAACTATTATTGGTTCGGGGTTGGATGAAATTTCAGACAGTAAAAAATCGGATATTAAGCTTCAATTCTCATTCAGGTGGTAATTTTTTCCTTTAAATGCAGCTTATATTAAAATATGCTTGTCAATGGACGATATAAACCTTTAGAAAAAATTAACATTTTTTTGTTTTTTTTCCTAAAGCCTTATATTTGAAAACGTTTTTAACTAAATCAATCAACATGAGAAAATTTGTACTGCTGCTTTTTGCAGCTGTTCTTTCTTGCGCTTCTCTATTAGCACAAGAAAAAAAGATTACCGGAAAGGTAACAGATGATTCAGGCGCTCCAATCGCAGGCGCTACCGTGATCGTTAAGGGTACAACAAATGGTACCTCAACCGATATTAACGGTTCTTTTAGTCTTAGTGTTAGTTCATCTGCCAGAACTTTAACTATTTCGGCAGTTGGTTTTGAAGTGCAGGACGTTTCTATCGGTTCACAATCTTCATTTTCTATTTCATTGAAGTCTTCTGGTAAAGAAATTGGCGAAGTAATCGTAACCGGTGTTGCGGGTGCTACTACTAAGAAGAAAATGACTGTGTCTGTAACCAAGGTGGGTGCAGAGCAATTACAAACTGTACCTGCGTCCTCTGCAGCAAATGCATTAGCTGGTAAAGTAGCTGGTTTAAAAACTTCATCAGTAAACGGTAACCCTGGACAGGGAGCTGATTTGTTATTAAGAGGTGACAATAACCTGAGCACAAGTTCAGCTCCGCTGATTCTTGTGGATGGAGTTATTATGTCGGGTAGTCTTGCAGACATTAATATCGATGATGTAGAATCAATAGAAGTAGTGAAAGGTGCTGCAGCTTCAGCTTTATATGGTTCTCGAGCTGGAAATGGCGTTATTTCTGTTATTACTAAGAGAGGAAAAGGGCTTGCTGCCAATAAACCAGTCATTACAGTTCGTAATGAATTAGGTATGCAAAACCTTTCACATTATCTGAAAACATCTGAATCTCATTATTATGCATTAGCCAGTGACTGGCAGACTGCACAAGGAAAATATACCAAGTATGCTGGTGTAACTTACCCTGCGGGTTATGCTGATGCAGGATATCATCCTGGAATTAGCGGTTCAAGAGCAATAGATGCAGATGGTTATATGGATAATCCTTATGGTGTATATCGTAATCAACAAGCAGAGTTCTTTAGAACTGGGTTGAATATGGTAAACTTTATTTCTGTAGCAAACCGTACGGAAAAAAACAACGTTTATCTTTCGTTCGAAAATAACAAGCAAGAAGGTGTTGTTAAGCTTACCGATGGCTACCAACGTCAAAATTTCCGGTTTAACATCGACCAAAATATTACGCCTTGGTTGCGTTTCAGTGCTTCAAATCTTTGGATTAACAGGGCTTCGAGCACTGCAGGTTCTTCAAGTGGGCTCTTTTACAATATTGCACGCATGGAGAAAGACGTAAATTTATTTGCTCCGAATCCTGATGGGCAACCTTACTACTTACGTATCAATAATTTCAATGCGGAGATTACAAACCCTCTGTACCCTTTATATAAACAAAAGAATTCATCAAAATCACGCAGATGGCTAGCGAACTACAATGCGAATATTAAGTTTACTGAATGGGCAGATTTGGATGTTGTTCAAACCATGGAAATTCAGAATGACCGATCTTCTTCAATCAACCCTCAAGATACATGGACAAGATCTGGTGGAACTGCAGCTACAATGGGCATGTCTTACACACAAGGAGGCATGTCGCAATCAACCAGCGAGTCAAAAGTAAGTAATACACAAGTTACACTCAACTTAGGGCATAAGTTTGGAAACTTTTCAGCTAGAGGAAAATTATCTTATCTCTATGAAAATAGACATTATGAAAGCAACTATATTAGTGCTTCTCAGTTCCGTATTTCAGGTATAGAAAACTTCGAAAACTTTTCAACCATTAACGACGCTTCTTCGTATATCGAAAACGAAAAGGCTCAAAACTACTTCGCTATCTTAGGTATGGATTGGAAAGAGAAAATCCTTTTTGATGGAATGTTTCGCTACGATGGCTCATCCTTATTTGGTAAGGACGCACGTTGGAATCCTTACTACAGAGCTTCCGCAGCTTATCGCCTTTCTGAAGATATCAAGATAAAAGGAATTGATGAGTTGAAAATTAGAGCCGCTTATGGAACAGCCGGTATTCGTCCAGGCTTTGATTGGCAGTACGAAGTTTATAATCTGTCAAATGGTAATGCTGTTGCAAGCCAAAAAGGTAACACATTCCTGAAGCCTTCACAAACAGAGGAAAAGGAAATAGGGTTAAATGTAGATTTCTTAAAGAAATTCAGCCTTGAAGTAACATATGCGATGTCAACAACAAAAGATCAATTCCTCAATGTTCCTTTGATCCCATTCTTAAATGATGGTTTCAATAGCCAGTGGCAAAATGCAGGTACAGTAAAGTCAAACACTCTTGAGTTTACATTTGGTGCAAACTGGATCAAGAAAAAAGATTTTTCTTGGAAAACTAATGTAGTATTCTCAAGAGTACAGCAAAAGATCACCGAATTGCCAATTGCTCCTTATTTGGCGGGAGGCCAGGACTTCAATGGTGATCAGAATATGTTCTACATTAAACAAGGAGAGGTTTATGGTGCAATTTATGGCTACCGCATGGTGAGAACTTTGGATGAAATGGCAACTCAGCTTCCTGCAGGTAAAACAATTGCTGACTATGTTGTTAACAGCGAAGGTTATGTAATTGCAAAAGGAACCGAAGGGAAACCCAATGAGTTGCCGATTAAGAAACTGAATGCCGATGGTTCTTTGTGGTATGGCAAAATTGGCAACGGTAATCCTGACTTTGTTGCTGGTATTTCAAATATTCTTACGTATAAAAACTTTCAGTTTTACCTCCTTTTAGATTGGAAACAAGGCGGAGATATTTACAATGGTAAAGAGCAACGTTTAGTATTTAACTACATTAGTCAAAAGCAGGATATGACAAATGTTCCTGCTGATCAGAAGAAAGCAGCCGCCTATTGGGGAGCTGGCATGTATGATGCAAACAATGCTAACGCATACTGGGTAGAAGATGGTACTTATGTAAAAGTTCGTGAAGTTTCTTTAGGCTATACAGTACCGTCCAAGGCTTTAGGTAATATTTTTAATGGTTTTGTAAAAGGAATCAATGCCAAAGTCGTTGGCAGAAATCTTTTAACATTTTCAAAATATTCTGGCTACGATCCTGAAGTGGGAACAATCAGATTCCCTGTGGATGGTATCTATGCTAATCCAATTTACAGAAACGTTGCGTTTTCTCTTCAGTTTACATTCTAATACTATAAACTATTTGATATGAAAAAAATCAATAAATACCTGCTTTTTTTAGCCCTTCTTACAGTAGGGGCATCAGGTTGTAAAAAGAACATTTTGGATGTTCCAAATGAAAATGATCCGGATTTCAAAAAGGTATATGCAAAAGGCGAAGATGTTGAGAATGTAGCTGCCGGTCTTTTCAACACTGTTTTTCATGGAGAACATGATTTTACAGGTGTTCAAATGATGATGGCTGTTGCTGCAGATCATGTTACCTGTTCTTGGGGTAATGCTGGCATGCGAGATATGTCATGGGAGCCTCGTAACAACGGCTGGAATAACTCTCCGAGCTATGCTAATGGTACAGTGCTAAAAGCAACATATGATAAAATGTACTCTGCCATTTCAACAGCAAGTTTAGTCATCAAAGCTATTGATGGTGGGGTGAAAATTGGCGATAACGGAGCTGGCAATACAAGAGCACTTGCAATGGCTCACTTTATACAAGGAGTGGCTTATGGTAACTTGGCTCTTCTGTTTGATAAAGCTCATGTTGTTGATGAAAAAACAACTGTTGAAGGTAAGCTCGAAACTGCAAAACCTTACAAAGAGGTAGCAGCAGCTGCAATCGCTTATCTTGAAAAAGCAATTGCAGAGTCCAACTCTTCGTTTACAATACCCACTAACTGGCTTGGCTCACCAACAGCTGTTTCAAGCGCAGATTTCAAGAAAATGTGTAATACAGCTGCAGCCCGTATCCTTTCATATCTTCCAAGAAACAAAACAGAGTTAGCAGCTACAGATTGGGCTAAGGTGAAAACTTATGCCGACGCTGGTATTACCTCTGATTGGAAGGTTGTAATGGACGGAACGAGTACTTGGTATTTTGAAGCAGGAGATTATCTTACTTACCCAGGTTGGGGCCGTACTGATATGTATGTTGTCAATCTTATGGATCCAACTCAGCCTAAGCATTGGGATGATTCCCCAACTTTCCCACATCCCCCTGCATCAACAGCACCAATTGATCAGCGATTAAACAGCGATTTCCAATATCTTCCTTCAAACGACTTTTTAGCAGCTCGTGGTTACTACCACTTTTCCAACTATCGAAATAAGCGTTATGATGCTATTTATGTAGCAGCAATTGGGGAAAAAGCTGAAGTAATGAAGGCTGAAAATGATCTTTTAAAAGCTGAAGCTCGTGCATATACTGGTGATTTAGCGGGTGCTGCAGCCATTATTAATGCAGGTACACGTGTTACTAGAGGTAATATGACTCCGGTAGGTGCTGTGCTTGCCGATATAATAAAGGCTATTCACCACGAAAGACATGTTGAACTTTATACAACTGGTATGGGTATCCAGTTTTTCGAAATGCGTAAACAGAATCTCTTGCAGAAGGGTACGCCACTTCATTTCCCTATTCCTGCTAAGATTTTGGAATTATTCCGTTTAACTCCGCCATTCTATACTTTTGGAACTGAGGCAAAAGCTGACGGCATTGGTACTTCTAATGCTGGTTGGAGATAATATTTCTCGTTCCTTTTAGAATAAGCCACCTTAATAACCTTAAGGTGGCTTTTTTCATTAATATTGCAGCCCGAACATTTAATTTCATAATCTAACTTTTCATATATGCCATCACTAGAAAACCGTCAGTTTATAGAATTGGAAAAGCCAATCAAAGAATTGGTGGATGAATTGAAAGATTTCCGTCAACGTGCAGAAAAGAATGCGAAGGTTGATTACTCCGGAACCATTGATCAACTTGAGAAAAGTATTATCGCTAAAAGAGAAGACATTACAAAAGAACTCACCAGCTGGCAAAAAGTGCAGCTGAGTCGTCATCCCGACCGTCCATATACACTTAAGTACATCGATAAAATGTGTACCAACTTTGTAGAAATTTTTGGCGACAGAGGAGTGAAAGATGATAAGGCCATGGTGGGCGGTTTTGCCCAGTTGGATGGTGAAACAGTAATGGTTATCGGTCAGCAAAAAGGAATCAATACCAAAATGCGCCAGCTGCGTAATTTTGGTATGGCAAACCCCGAAGGATACCGTAAGGCACTTCGGTTAATGAAGCTGGCAGAAAAATTTAATAAACCAATCATTACGTTAATTGATACACCCGGTGCCTATCCTGGGCTTGAAGCAGAAGAAAGAGGGCAAGGTGAAGCGATTGCCCGGAATATTTATGAAATGATGCGGCTGAAAGTACCTGTAATTTGTGTGGTTATTGGCGAGGGTGCAAGTGGTGGTGCTTTAGGTATTGGGGTTGGCGATAAAGTGTTGATGCTGGAAAATACCTGGTATACTGTAATCTCCCCCGAAAGCTGCAGTTCTATTTTGTGGCGTAGCTGGGAAAAGAAAGAAATAGCAGCCGAGCAATTAAAACTCACTCCCGAACACATGCATAAATTCGGCTTGGTAGATGGTATTGTACCCGAACCTGCCGGCGGTGCACATTGGGATTATGATCTGGCGGCCCAATTACTGAAGAAGGAATTGCTGCCGTTGTTACAGGAGTTAAAAACTATCGATCCGGAAGTGCGTATTAAAAACCGCATCGAACGATACAGTAAAATGGGTTTCTGGGACGAGATCTAAACGTAAATTCAACTTAAAACGATAACTACTTTTTTTCTGGTGTATGAATTATAGAGAATTGCTGAGAGGTACAGGTGTGGCGTTGGTAACTCCATTTAAGCAAAATATGGAAATTGACTTTCCTGCGCTTGAACGTGTCATTAATTATGTAATTGAAAACGGTGCAGAGTATGTAGTAACACTGGGTACTACCGGCGAAACGCCAACTTTAAGCAAGGACGAAAAGATTGAACTGATCCTTTTTACCTATAACATTGTTGCAGACAGAGTGCCTGTTGTTGTTGGTATCGGCGGTAACAATACCTTGTCGCTTATTAAAGATCTGGAAACATTTCCTTTACATAAGGCAGCAGCTGTGCTGAGTGCAAGCCCTTATTACAATAAGCCATCACAGGAAGGTATTTATCAACATTACAAAGCATTAGCAGAAGTATCTCCCAAGCCCATTATTCTTTATAATGTTCCGGGGCGTACCGGCCGCAACATGTCGGCACAAACAACCTTGCGTTTGGCGCATGATTTCAAAAATATCATTGGCATAAAAGAAGCCAGCGGCGATTTAACACAAGCCATGCAGATATTGAAGGACAAGCCAGCCGATTTTCTTGTACTTAGCGGGGATGATAACCTTGCTTTACCACAAATGGCTTGCGGTATGGATGGCATCATCAGTGTAATTGCCAACTGTATGCCGAAGCAGTTTGCTGAAATGGTCCGTCTCTCTTTGCAAAATAATTTTGCGGCAGCTAAATTGTTAAACGATCAAATGCTGGAAGCATACGATTTGCTGTTTGCAGAAAACAACCCAGCCGGCGTAAAAGCATTTCTGGCAGAGCTGGGCTTGATTGATAATCATCTGCGGTTACCGGTTGTACCTTTAAGTGAAGGTTTACACCAATCTGTTGTAAACTATTTGCAGCGTATTAAGTAAGAATCGTATCTTCTGGAGTATGCAATACCGGCTTCAGAAATTTTTCCTGTTTATTTGTTTTTCCATAGCAGTAGCATGCGTTGGTGAGGCACAGTACATCGTCAATTTCAAAATTGAAAATGTGCCTATCCTCCATGTGGGTGACACACTCTATCTCGCCGGCAATTTTAACGATTGGAATCCCGGTTCTGCTTATTTCAAGTTTACTAAAAGTGCTGACGGCAAACTGGTGCATCAGCTGAAGGTTTCTGCAGCAGGTATTCTTGAGTATAAAATTACCCGTGGTTCATGGAGCAAAGTAGAGTGCGCTGCCAATGGGGCTTCTGTAAGCAACAGGGTAGTGAAAATCAGTTCCGATACAACGATCAGTATTGGCATTGATGCATGGGCCGATGATATTCCGAAACGACCTCCTGTATCAACAAGAACAAAGAATGTGTTTGTTGTAGATACTGCTTTTTTTATACCGCAGCTAAACAGCAAGCGACGGATTTGGATTTATTTACCGGATGGTTATGCATGGTCGAAAAGGAGCTATCCTGTTCTGTATATGCAAGACGGGCAAAATTTGTTTGATGCGCTCACATCTGCATACGGCGAATGGGGAGTTGATGAATTGCTCGATTCCATACCCGACCGCAAACAATGGATTGTGGTTGGTATCGATCATGGAAACGACAGGAGGCTAACGGAGTATAATCCATTCGATTCGAAATACGGAAAAGGGGAGGGCGATGCCTATGCCGATTTTTTGGCACAAACGCTCAAGCCGTATATCGATAAGCACTTTCGCACAAAAAAAGAGGCTGCCAACACAGCTGTCGCCGGTAGTTCAATGGGTGGATTGATTTCTTTTTATACTTCATATAAGTATCCCGATGTATTTACCAAAGCGGGTGTGTTTTCTCCTTCCTTTTGGATTGCACCGCAGCTGTATACCGCAGTTGAAGCAAAACCTTCTGTAAAAGGCTCGTTTTACTTTGTTTGCGGCGATAAGGAGAGCAATGAAATGGTGAGTGACATGCAGCGTATGCAAAACCTGTTGCTCCAAAAAGGAAACAGCAAATTAAAGTTCACGGTAATAAAGAATGGCAGACATAACGAAGCCTTTTGGCAGGCACAAATGCCGGAATTTCTGCGCTGGCTTAATCAGTCGAAGTAAACATTTCGCTTAAACCAGGTAAGTGGTGCCTTCCAGCGCTATTTCTGTATGGGGAAATACCTCTTTTGCCTCACGCTCAAACTGGCCGATATCTTCAAACTTGGCTGAGAAATGACCGATGAGTAATCGCTTGTTATTTGCAAGCGATGCAATACTGGCGGCTTGCTTGCTGGTGGAATGGTGTCGTTCTGTGGCTTTTTCGGCCAATGAGGCAGGATAAGTGGTTTCATGGTAAATCATATCAACCTCCTTAATTACCGGCACCAATCCTTCATCGTAAATCGTATCTGCACAAAAAGCGTAGCTCTTGGGCTTCGTATTGGCATCGGTAAGCAATTCATTTTTTACTATTTCACCATTGGCTGATACAAAGTCTTCACCTTTTTGCAGAGAGGGAAACAGACTTGCGTCAATATTATAGGCAGAAACCTTTTCCATGTTAATCTTACGGGGTTGCTTTTTTTCACGCACAAGAAACCCCCAGCATTCAATACGGTGCTGGGTAGGGAAGCATTCTACCGTGTAGTTTTTTGCATCCAGGAGCAGCCCTGCTTTTTCAATTGAATGAAATGTTAACTGAAAGGGCAGGCTTGTGTTGGATATTTTAAACTGTAATTCAATAATTTCTTTTAAAGGCGCAGGGCCATAAACACTCAACGGCTGTATTCTGCCCAAAAGTGCAAAGCTGCTTAGCAGGCCAATTAAACCAAAGTAATGATCGCCGTGCAGGTGCGAAATAAAAATGTGGTTGATGCGGCTGCGTTTTATTTTGAAGTTCATGATCTGGATCTGGCTGCCTTCGCCACAGTCGAACATAATCAGATCGTCGCTGATTGTAACAATTTGCGAAGTAGGGTGTCTTCCGTATGCAGGTATAGCTGAGTTATTGCCAAGTATGGTAACAGCGAGCATGAATTCAGTTGGTTTAGGTTACTTAAACAATGATACGGTTTATTCTTCTCCGAAAAGATCTCTTTCAATTTCTTCCATTTGCACAATGTCCCACGCTTCACTTTCGGTGGGGGTAAAGTTCAGCAGATCAAGTAGCTCGGCTTCTTCAAAAACCGATTCAACAGCGGGAGCCATTTCGCAAACAACAAATGATGTTTCATTGTCGTAAAAATCTTGTTGGCAGTTTACAATAGCCTGCGCTATCGGACTGTCAATACTGGTAACATCTTTTAAGCTCAATACAACATTTTTTATCTCCTTTTCCCGACAGGAAAGCAACAATTGGCTGAATTCCTCTGTCATATTTTCCGAAAGGGTTGGTTCGGCCGGTGTAATGACGTGGAATTTTTCCTTGGTATCAATTTTGACAATCATAGTATTATTAACAGATAGTGTGTAACTTATCGTAAACTTCAGTCAAAATTATTCGTTATAATTGTAAAAACCGAATATCCGTTATGGATCATAATTTTTCAACACAAGTAAAGGAAATCATTTCGTTCAGCAGGGAAGAAGCGTTGCGGCTTGGAAATGATTTTATTGGTACCGAGCATCTCGTTTTAGGGATGATTCGGGAAGGAGAAAACACTGCCATCAAAGTATTAAAAAACTTACAGGTTGATTTATATGAACTGCGAAAGGAAATTGAACTTGCTGTAAAAGATAAAACAGGCAAGAATATCGCAAACATCAACAGTCTTCCTTTAACAAAACAAGCAGAGAAAGTAATACGTGTTACTGTACTCGAAGCTAAAGCATTAAAGAGCCCGCAGGTGGAAACAGAACACCTGATGCTATCCATTTTAAAAAACAAGGAAAACATCGCAACCCAGATTTTGAACCAGTTCGAAATTGATTACGATATTTTCAGAAACGAATTAGGTATGGTAAAATCAAATGATCCAAGAGCAGAATACGATGATCCGGGAGAAGAAGATTTCGATGACGAAAAATCGAAATACGCTCAATCACGTTCAAAACAACCGGCTGGAGCGAAAAGTAAAACACCGGTGCTGGACAATTTCGGAAGAGACATTACTCGTTTAGCAGAGAACGGTGCATTAGATCCGATTGTTGGTCGTGAAGATGAAATTGAACGTGTATCGCAAATCTTATCCCGTCGTAAAAAGAATAATCCCATCTTAATTGGTGAACCAGGTGTTGGTAAAACAGCGATTGTAGAAGGGTTGGCATTACGAATTGTACAACGCAAAGTTTCCCGAGTGTTGTACGATAAGCGTGTGGTGTCGCTCGATCTGGCAGCATTGGTTGCAGGTACAAAATACCGTGGCCAGTTTGAAGAGCGTATGAAAGCTATTATGAATGAGCTGGAGAAAAACAGAGATGTGATTCTGTTTATTGATGAAATTCATACAATTGTTGGAGCTGGTGGCGCTAGCGGTTCACTCGATGCATCCAATATTTTCAAGCCGGCTTTATCAAGAGGTGAATTACAGTGTATTGGCGCATCAACACTGGATGAGTACAGAATGTACATTGAAAAGGATGGAGCATTAGACCGTCGCTTCCAGAAAGTAATTGTCGATCCGCCAAGTATTGATGAAACTATTCAGATTCTTCATAACATTAAACCAAAATATGAAGAGTTCCACAATGTAGCTTATAATGATGAGGCTATTAGCGCCTGCGTAAAGCTGAGTGATCGTTATATGACCGATCGTTTATTGCCCGACAAAGCGATTGATGTGTTGGATGAAGTAGGTGCACGTGTGCATCTTAAGAATATCAATGTGCCGCAGGAAATACTCGACCTGGAGAAGAAGATTGAAGATATTAAGCAGGAAAAAAATAAAGTGGTTAAAAGCCAGCGTTTTGAAGAAGCTGCTTCATTGCGTGACACAGAGAAACGTTTGGGCGAAGAGCTTGAAAAAGCGAAAGCGAAATGGGAAGAAGAAAGTAAGCATAAACGCTATCCCATCGACGAAGAAGCCATTGCAGAAGTGGTGAGTATGATGACGGGTATTCCTGTTAAGCGTATGGTACAGGCCGAAACAGAGAAGCTCCGTAAAATGGCAGATGAGTTGCAAGGTGCTGTAATTGGCCAGGACGAAGCAATCAGCAAAGTGGTGAAAGCTATACAGCGCAATCGTGTGGGCTTAAAAGATCCCAAGAAGCCGATTGGTACATTCATCTTCTTAGGTCCCACAGGTGTTGGTAAAACAGAGTTGGCAAGAGCGTTGGCCCGTTACATGTTCGATAGCGAAGATGCATTGATCCGCATCGATATGAGTGAATATATGGAGAAGTTTACCGTAAGTCGTTTAATTGGCGCTCCTCCCGGTTATGTAGGTTACGAAGAGGGTGGTCAGTTAACAGAACGTGTTCGCCGTAAGCCTTATTCAGTAGTGTTGTTAGATGAGATTGAAAAAGCGCATCCGGATATTTACAATATTCTGTTGCAGGTGTTGGATGATGGGCAGCTTACAGATGGCCTTGGCCGCAAAGTTGACTTTAAGAATACGCTCATCATCATGACATCGAATATTGGTGTTCGCCAATTAAAGGATTTTGGTGAAGGTGTAGGTTTTGCAACGGCTACTCGTATTCAGAACGCTGAGGAAAACAGCAAGGCTGTTATTGAGAAAGCGTTAAAGAAAACTTTCTCTCCTGAGTTCCTGAACCGTATTGACGATGTAATGATCTTTAATTCACTTACGAAAGAGCATATTTTCAAGATCATTGATATTTTAATGAAGGGTGTAAGTACACGTTTGAAGAACCTTGGTTTTTCACTTGAACTTACAACTGAAGCAAAAGAATTTATTTCTGATAAAGGATACGACTCGCAGTTTGGTGCACGTCCGTTGCACAGGGCTATTCAGAAATACCTGGAAGATCCGTTAGCTGAAGAAATCCTGAACATGAATATCAAAGAAGGCGATGTTGTAATTGCCGATTTGGATAAAGAAAATCAGTTGATTAAGTTCTCGTTTAAAGAAAAGAGCAAGAAATCAGTCAAGTCATCTGATAACTGATTATAAGTTTTCATAGAATAAGAAAGTCTTCCTTCAGCAAGGAAGACTTTCTTATTTTGCAGCCTCGATGGAGACCAGGAAAATAAATATTGCAATAGACGGATTTTCTTCTTGCGGCAAAAGCACAATGGCGAAGCAATTAGCGAAGAAGTTGAACTATACTTATGTTGATAGCGGCGCCATGTATCGTGCAATTACTCTTTATTTTTTACGAAATCATATAGACTGGACAGATATTACAGAGGTCGAAGAGGCATTAAAAAATATCAGCCTTTATTTTAAAGTAAATTCCCAAACAGGTATCTCAGAAATACATTTGAACGACGAAAACGTAGAGTATGTAATCAGGGATCTTGTAATTGCTGAAAAGGTGAGTGAAGTTGCAGCGATAAGACAAGTGCGGGAGTTTGCTGTAAAGCAGCAACAGGAAATTGGTAAACAAAAAGGCGTGATCATGGACGGTAGAGATATTGGTACAACTGTTTTTCCGGAAGCCGAGTTGAAAATATTTATGACAGCGGATATTGCAGTTAGAGTAGAGCGTAGGTTTAAAGAATTGTATGCTAAAAACCCGAATGTAACTATTGAAGAGGTGAAGACTAACCTTGAAATGCGGGACTATATTGATTCCAACAGGGAGTTTAGCCCATTGCGCAAAGCTGATGATGCAATAATAATTGACAATACCAATTTAACGCCTAATGAACAGTTAACCAAGGTGTTAGATCTTTTTAAAGTAGCGTTAAACAAGAATATTTCGCAGTAAACTATTATTTCGAGTAGAAAAAATTTGTTATTTCCAATATGAAATATACATTTACAGCATAATCCATCCCTCCGGTAAAACTCCCTTAAATCCATTCATCCTGCTGACCGTGTCCAATTTCCCCAATTAATTTCTTTTAATTTCTGGTTATACTGTCCATCTTCCTGTGATGAGCTATTCCGTTTCACGGAACAGTAATCACTATATCCTCTATTGAATTGCTTTTTCAAAAGGTTTCCTTGTCCTTTGAACCGCCGATCTATTTTTTACCTCTAAACCTTTTTTATGAAAAAGTTTTTACTCTCTTGTTTTTTATTGACTTCACTGAGCTCGGTTTTTAGTCAAGCGCTTCAAATTGAAGAATTTACTTCTGGAACATTACCTGCTGGTTGGGATTTAGCTTCGGGAATGAAGGTAGATGGGTACAATAACCCAGGTTCAACGCCTGTTGCATGTGCTGCTGATTTTGGTTTGCTTACTCCGGGTGTTGGAGGAAACAACCCATCTAGGGTGCTAACCCCTGCGTACACATATAATTCAACTATTGGCAGTTTAATTAATGTTGGATTTACTATTTATGTGTTTAATTCAGATGACGTAAAAAAGTGTATTACAAAAAGCCTGCCTTGTACTACTTATGTAAAGGTTTATTTAGTCGACGAGAGTGTTACTACCGCAACAATTCCTTCGAATCCAGCCCTGATATTCAGCGAGAGTGATGTAACATTAGTTCAAGGTAATACCGCCAATAAGCTTGTGGTTGCAAGCGGGTCACTGACAAACAACAGACGTTATAGAATTTTGTACGATTTCAGTGTGCCTGATCTGAATTGTAATCAGAATGGAACAAAATATATCTTAGATCGCTTTTTGATTGCGGGAACAAATGCTCCTTTGCCTGTAACATTAAAGAGTTTCGATGCAGTCCAAAAGTCAGGTAAAGTAACGCTTACATGGAATACTATGTTGGAGTTGAACAACGATGGTTTTGAAATTGAGCGTCGCATCGGTACTGGTGCTTACCAAAAAATTGCTTTCGTAGATTCAAAAGCTCCAGGTGGAAATGGTGATGCATATTCTTATTCATTTGATGACAATACCGCTTTGCCTAAAGGTGTTACTTACTATCGTTTAAAGCAAGTTGACTTTGATGGTCGTGCAACCTATAGTGAAATCAGAGCTGTAAGATCTGCTAACGGAACACTCTTGCTTTCTGTATACCCTAATCCTAGCCGTGGAACAACAAATGTTGCTATTCCAGCAGGTACAGGCATGGTAGACGTTACATTGTCTGACTTTACAGGTAAATCTTTACAGCAGTGGACAGGTTTAAATACTTCTAATCTGCAGTTAACAAATCTTAAGCCTGGTATGTACACTTTGCGTGTAAGCGTTCGTGCAACAGGCGAAACAATCACAGAAAGAATTGCTGTGCAATAAAATCGGGACAGGAAAAACCAGATAAGATCAAAACAAAAAGGCCTCACCCAAGTGAGGCCTTTGTTTTTATAAAAAATAAGAATCTTTGCTTGCATTTTTCAACTATCAAGTTTATTTTTACATCATCTAATCGCTTCACTCCATCCTAAGAACACCGAAGTCCTTTACCACTGATTTTACCACTACATTATGAATGCTTTTCAAAAGCATTATCAATTTGCCAAAGCCTTTGAATAATCTGAGCTTTTCAGATTTGTATTACACCTATATCCATTGATTAACTTTTTCTACAAGTGTCCTGCTGAAACACCTCTGTTTTTTAACCTCAAAATTCTTTGTATGAAAAAGTTTTTACAAAATCTCCTAGTTGCATTAATTACAATTCCATTTGCATTTACAGCCAGTGCACAAATTAATTGTACACAGATTAGCAATGCAAATAACTGTAACATTACTGCTTTAGACATTAAGTCTGCTGTTACTGAGTTTAAAGAAGTGAATGGTCTTTGTGAAGCAACAATTACGCTCTCTTTTAAACTATTGCATAACTCAGGAATGAAGTATGCAAACTTGTTTTTTTACAATGCAGCTGTTAATCTGGATTGTAAAAATGGCCCTTCATCTTCAGTGCCGTCAAGCATTGCAGCCTTAGGCGGTTACTTAGCTTTAACGTATACCACAAACTGGAATGCTTATTATACCGGTATAAATGGTTTGGTGCCTCAGCAGGCCGGTTACTCTGTAACAGCATCTCCAATTACAGGGGGTACACAATTTGAAATTACCGGAATTAAATTTACTTCGGGATTGCCTTGCGGCTCTTATGATATTGGCTTATACCTGGCCGGAACAAATGCATCAAGCAATGGTGTGCAGTGCCATAACCAATCATCTTTTAAACCATATTTGGTAAATATTACAGGGAAAATTGATTGCAGAACGCAAAATACAGATTTAAATTACGATTTGATCATTGATGCAAATTATCAAAATCCTCCTGGTACTCCGGATATTATTTCAGGTACTTATCAGGTTTATATTGATGCAAATAGTGATAACATAATTGATGCAGGTGATCAGAATCTTACACCTTCACCTGTGGCCTTTTCAACTTCTGCCAGCGGAGCTCCGGTTGGTTTAACAAGATATATATCCTTTGATAATTATTACTCTTTGCCTAATGGCGATCCTTTGTCAACAAAAAATCTCTTGGTAAGAGTTACTCCAACAACTTCTGGCGTAGCTGCTGTTACAGGTAAATTGACTAATACATGTGCAACCCTCCCGGTTAGTTTGAAAGCGTTTAATGTAACACAGAAAAGTGGCAAGGCTCTTTTAACATGGTTAACAGAAGAAGAGAATAATAATCAGGGATTTGAAATTCAAAAACGTAATTCAAACGGACAATACATTAAAGCAGGGTTTGTAGAGTCAAAGGCTCCAAATGGTAACGGCGGCTCTTATAGCTATTCTTTTACAGACGAACAACTTCTTCAAAGAGGAGTAACCTATTATCGTCTTAAACAAATAGACTTAGATGGCAGATCATCTTACAGTGAAATAAAAGCCGTAAGAACAGGCAACGGTACATTAACGATTTCTGTTTATCCTAATCCTAGCAGGGGTATGGTTAATGTTGCAATTCCTGAAAGTAACAGCTTGATGGATGTATCTGTAGATGATTACACTGGTAAATCAATTCAACGCTGGTCGGGTATTAAAGTGCAGAATATGCAGATTAATAATCTGAAACCAGGTGTTTATATGCTTCGTTTTAATTTCCGTGATTCCGGAGAAACAATTACACAACGAATTGTTGTGCAATAAACTGTTTGGACAGAAAAACCAGATAGAACCGAAGAGAAAGCGTGCCTCCGAACGGAGGCACGCTTATTTTATGATATTTATCATCGAATAAATGGAATTGTATAACTGCAATCATTGCTTTCACCAGTTATTGCTAATTATCTTTATTAAAAATTAAGTACATGGAATATTTACAATCTGCTACTGATTATTAATAATCCCTGAGCTTTGCATAAAACAGTAGCAGGCAATCTTTAGGCCCGGGGGTATTTTTTACTCTTAAACTGTTCTTTATGAAAAAGCGTTTACTCCTTGTAATCACGTTCATATTGATGGCGTGGTACAACCTCGCAACTGCACAATGTAATGTTACAAACGTTATCGTTAGTAAAGTTTCAACTTCAGCATACGGTTCTGATAGTCTTCTATATACAATTGATTTGCAATTTGACGCAACAGTTAATGGTGGCAATAAAGATATCTGGCTGCATGTATGGCGTGAAAGCGATTATCCTTTTACGGATATGAATCTTTATAACTGTACTGGTCAGCAAAGTACAGCACCTGCACCAGCAACTTTTACAGAGCTTCCAAAAACCTTAGATGTGTTGGATAAAGCCTTTATTACATTTGGATTTGATGACAATTTGATCAATATTAATAACCCAGGTACAGCAGGTATTTATACAAATTATCACTACGACCCTGCTGTTGTGCCGAATTATGCCGGAGCAACTATTTATAAAGTAGCACACGCTACAGACCCCGGTATCGATCACATATATATTCAGAATCTGTCTTTTAAAGTGAGCAACCTGCTGCCTGGTTTTTTACAGGTACGGGCTTTTAACTGGTCTACAGAAGGCGATCAAAAACCGCAATGCTGGGGCTGTGGAACTTCTTTTGTTGTGGACGATCCAAAAGTTTCTGGAAGTATTAATTGTACTGCAACTCGAACATACAATATCAATATTCAAAGTAAATATGATGATGCTTCTTTGCCCGGCATTCAAACTATTACCGGTTTCTACCAGTTGTATCTTGATGTTAACCGAAACAGTGTAATTGATCAGGAAACAGATATTCTTGCTCACACCAGCACTGCTTTTACAACAGCTTTTGTGCCTGGCACTATACAACCTGGTTATAACAGTGCATATGTAGGTTCGGTGTTGGCGTTTAATAACTATGTATTTCAAAATGGCGACACCAATTCCAATAAGCCTATCATAGCTTTGGTAAATGTTACAACACCTGGATACCTGGGTGCAGGTAAAACCGGAATCTTAATTAATCCTTGTACTGTGCTGCCTTTAACAATAACAAACTTTCAGGCGCTTATGCAACAGGGCAATGTAATGCTGAAATGGGCTGTAGCAAACGAATACGATGTTGAGAAATATGTTGTTCAGCGGAGAGCGGATAATGGCCAATTTGCAACTTTAGGCAGTGTGCCGGCTGCAGAACTTAACAACTACGCATTTACCGATAATGTATCTGGTGTGTCAGGCGTGATGTATTACAGGTTGCAAATTGTTGAGAAGAACGGAACAATCAATTACAGTGATGTGCGGGTAGTTCGTATTAATACAGCAAACACAGATGTGATGATTTACCCAAATCCTGCAGTTGCAGCATTTAGTATTGCTGTTCCTGCCGATGCTGGCAGTTACGACATCAGTATTTCAGATATATCAGGTCGAATAATCAAGACAATGAATACAGTACGGAGTCAGTCTGTTTACTTCAATCAGTTTGTACCGGGAATTTATATTGTTAAGGTTCAGTTTAAAGAAGCGGGCGTAAGTGTAACAAAACGGATTGTGGTGCAATAAACAGGTAGGAGTAAAAAAAGAAAGGAGCCAATTGGCTCCTTTCTTTTTACGCATATGTTTCTTTCAATCTGTCGAACACTTCTTTAACATGAAGTATTTCTGCAAGCTTATCCATTACCTCTTCCACAAGCGAATCGGGGCAGGATGCACCACTGCTAACCATAATTTTTACCGGTCGCTTTGCAGGTAAAAAATCTTTGGTGACATATTCCTGTTTGTTATGGAAATTGAAATGCATGATTTCAGTCGCAGACAAGATTTTATCTGTATTGTTAATGAAGTAAGTAGGCAACTTCTCTTCGCACAACTCAACCAAGTGTGTTGTGTTTGAGCTGTTGTAACCACCAACAATCACAGCAAGATCGGCTTCTGTTTCTAACATGCCCGTAACTGCAGTTTGGTTATCGTTTGTAGCATAGCAAAGGGTATCCCTGGTATCTGCAAATCGTTCGCCGATTGTTTCAGCCGTGAGGTTGTAATGCTTCAGCATTAAGCCCTTGAGATATTCGGCAATAGCCTGTGTATCGCTTGCGAGTTGCGTTGTTTGGTTTACGACACCAAACCGTTGCAGATCTTTCGTAATATCAAAACCTGCAGAGTAACGTCCTTTAAACTCTTCATAAAAGGAAGCTGTTTCTTTCTCGCCTGTGATGTATTTGCCCAACGCTATCGCATCCTGCATATCGTTTACAACTACTGTTGCTGTATGCGAGCTGGCATGCGAAAAGGTTGCTCTTGTTTCTTCGTGCTTTGGTTTGCCATGTATAACAATTGAATAACCTTTTGCCGCAATCTGTTCGCTTCGATTCCAGACTTTTTCTACAAAGGGACAGGTAGTGTTGTGTTTTTCTGTTTGAATGCCTTTGCTGTTGAGCATTTCTTCAATATCGAGCGTAGTGCCAAACGCAGGAATAATAACCACGTCATCACTTGTAATATCCTCAAAAGGAATCAGTTGTTTGCCGTACGTGTCTTGTAAAAACTGCACACCTCTTTCAATAAGTGTTGCATTTACCTGTGGGTTGTGAATCATCTCACTCAACAGGAAAATACGTTTGCCTGGATTTTCATCAATTGTTTTAAACGCAATCTCAATAGCATTTTCAACACCGTAGCAAAAACCAAAATGACGGGCGAGGTAAAACTGTACATCACCCAGATCGAGTAAAGTAGGAGAGAAGTCCTTCTTCAGTTTATCATCCTGCTTACGCTTGTTTTTAATAGCTGTTATAAACGAACTGCGGTAAATATTTGGTACTTCAAACTTCTTCATGGTATGGTATAACAGTTGCAAAGGTACAAGGTTTAACGCCAAGGAAACATCCTTGAAAAAGAGCAAGGTAGCTTACTGTGGGTATTTGCAGATTGGTTCGTATCATTGGGGAGAATTATGACCACTATGCCAGCTGAATTTAAACCTGCTGAATGGGTTCATTCGTCCAATATATACGAAGTGAACCTGCGGCAATACACGAAAGAAGGAACCTTCGCTTCTTTTGCAACACATTTACCCCGCCTCAAGGATATGGGAGTGGAAATTATCTGGTTTATGCCGGTAACTCCCATTTCAGTTAAAAACAGAAAAGGAACGCTTGGAAGTTATTACGCCTGTTCGAGTTATGTAGCAACAAATCCTGAGTTTGGAACAATTAATGAATTCAAAACTCTTGTGCAGCAAATTCATGCTTTGGGAATGAAAGTGATTATTGATTGGGTGGCCAACCATACGGGTTGGGATCATGAATGGACCATCAGTAACCCCGAATATTATACGCAGGATCATGAAGGCAACTTTAAACCACCGGTTGAGAATTGGGAAGATGTAATCCATTTGAACTTCTATAACCCGGCTTTACGGGCTGCCATGATTGATGCCATGAAGTTCTGGGTTACAGATTGTGGTATCGATGGTTTCCGCTGCGATATGGCCATGTTGGTGCCGGTTGATTTTTGGGCTGAAGCAAGAAGAGCGTTAGATCAGTTCCGTCCTTTGTTTTGGTTGGGGGAGTTCGATCAATGGAACGATGAGCCATTTGCACACGTGTTTGATGTGAGTTACACCTGGCATTGGATGCACGTAAGCGAAGAATTTTATAAATACAAAAAGCCTGTTGTTGAGTTAGATAAAGCATTAGATGGCTACAAGCACCGAAATCCGGTAACACATCTGCAATCGTTCTTTACAAGTAATCACGACGAAAACAGCTGGAACGGCAGCGAGTATGAAAAGTATGGAAATATGGCTTTGCCATTAGCGGTATTCAGCTGTACATGGGCAGGCGTACCGTTAATTTACAGCGGGCAGGAGTTGCCCAACAACAACCGACTTGCTTTTTTTGATAAAGACGAAATTGAGTGGACAGATAAACCTCGACTGCATACGTTTTATCAGCAACTGTTGCAATTGCGCAAACAGCATGCTGTATTTGCAGGAAAGAATAATGCAGCGATAACCTGGCGTATTGCAACAACGCAACCAGAGCAGGTTTTTTGTTTTGTACGCAAGAATGGCGACGCTGAGTTGTTGGTGCTGCTAAACTTTTCCGATCAACCTGTTCGGATTTTCCTGCATGATATGCGGGTACGTGGAAATTTCACCGAACTATTTTCCGGGAAGAGTTACAATAGTGCAGATGAGTTTGCTCTTGAACGATGGGGGTATCTGGTTTTACAAAAGGCATAAAAAAAGTCCCCACTTTGATGGGGACTTTTCATTTGATAATTATCTCTTTTAGGGTTCGTTTCTTAAATCGTTAATAGCATATTGGTAAACACCTTCATAGCCGGGATAAATTCCTTCAATGATAATGCTGTTGCCTGCGTTTTCAATAATTCGTTTCAGTTCATCAACCGACTTAACGGTTTTACCACCTGCACGAACAATGATGAAACCTTTCTTGATTGTTGTTTGCTCTGCAATTAAACCATCGCTTAAGGTTTTAACTGTAACACCACCTTCAACACCATATTCTTTTGCTTTCTTCGCATCCAAAGTTTCCAGTTCGACACCTAATTTATCTAATGCCGATACTTTTACAATTTCGGTATTGCCACTGCTGTTTTTAAGTGTAAGTGCAGCCGTTTGTTCTTTACCATTACGGATAAATGTAACGTTCAGCTTTTGACCGGGACGGTAGCTGGCAACTGTACCTGTTAACTCATACCATGTTGAAACAGCTTTGTTGTCAAGCTTAATAATTTTATCACCTTTCTTCAACCCAGCATCTGCTGCAGCGCTGTTACTCATTACTTCGCCAATTACTACACCGTCACCTTCTTTAATTTGCGAATCAGTGTTTTCATCAGCATTTGCTTCTGGGCGAATACCAAGGAAGGCACGTTGTACGGTTCCAAACTTAATCAGGTCGTCCACTACTTTCTTCACGATGTTTACAGGAATCGCATAAGAATAACCTGCATAGGCACCTGTTGGTGAAGCAATAGCAGAGTTAATACCGATCAGTTGTCCGCTTGTATTTACCAATGCACCACCGCTGTTACCTTGGTTAACTGCAGCATCAGTTTGAATAAAGCTTTCTACTACATTGGCGTTGCGGCCTGCATTGCGTTGATTGATACCAAGGAAACGATATTTAGCACTAACAATACCAGCCGTTACCGTTGTTTCAAGTGTTAACGGATAACCAACTGCCAATACCCACTGGCCAAGTTTTACTTCATCCGAATTACCATAAAGCAGGTAAGGGAAACCAGTACCATCAATTTTAATAACAGCTAAATCAGTATTTGCATCGGTTGCAATTACTTTGGCTTTGTACTGTTTTTTGTTGTTTAATGTAACAGTTACTTCATCTGCACCATCAACCACGTGGTTGTTGGTTACAATATAACCATCTGCAGAAACAAACACACCACTGCCACTTGCCATTTGCGGACGGCTGTTGTTTGGATTACCAAAGAACTGATCAAACAAATCATCGCCAAACATATCGCCAAACGGATTGCTGCGACGGCGTTGTGTATTGCTTGTTTGAGTGGGGTTAGTTTTTGTTTTAATGTGCACTACAGCAGCAACGGTAGAGTTGGCTGCTGCTTCAAAATCTACAGGCCCTGGAGTACCACCGCCATCAAATAAACCTGCATAGTTTGCAGGAATTTGACCCTGGCTTTGGGTTACAGAACCGTTTCTGTTGCTCAGTTTTGCATAGAGGAAAACACTTGAGAGCGCAGTAACTGCACTAACAAGTACGGTTACGAGAATGTGTTTTGCTTTCATCTTTATCTTCTTTTTTTATTGTTCAAAATATCAAAGGCTGTGCCTTTCTGATTGTAAAATAACGAAGCTGTCATCATTTCAGAACTACCATGAAGCCACATTTAACAAACAGTTATGAAGACCTTCGTAGTTCTGCTAAAGTTACAGTAACTCTTAAAAATAACTGTCATAGAAATAACAAGAGAACGTTTTTTCACAACGAAGGTGATCCTTTAATGAACAAAAAAATCCCGCCTTTTGTTGGCGGGATTTTGTATTGGAGCAAGTAGTTCTGCTATGGGAAAATGCCGAGCTCTGCATAGCTGATGGCAACTTTATTAATTGCCACAACGTAAGCCGCAGTACGCATATCGGGAATGGCAGGGTTTTGTTTCCAGCAATCCATTACTTCGTTCACAGCAGTAATCATTGTTTCTTCCAAACCGCTATAAACTAAGTCAACTTCATCGGGGCCATGTGTAATTGCGGCACGGTCTTCTTTTTTCACTTTTTTGCCACTCAAGAATTCCATCTGGCCAAGAATATTCGTGTTCATATTTTCGGTAAAGCGTTTTTCCAAACGACCATAACGAACATGGCTCAGGTTTTTCAACCATTCGAAATACGAAACAGTTACACCGCCTGCGTTCAAAAACATATCGGGAACAACCAATACGCCATTGGCAACAAAAACCTCATCGGCTTCAGGAGTTAACGGACCGTTTGCTGCTTCACCAATAATTTTTGCTTTTACACGTGGTGCATTGTCGCCATTAATTACATTTTCCAATGCTGCAGGAATTAAAATATCGCACTCCAATTCTAACGCATCTGTATTTTTTTCGCAGTTGGTAGCACCGGGGAAGTTGAGAATTGATTTTGTTTCCTGCCTGTGCTTAAACACGGCTTCAACATCTAATCCCTCGTAGTTGTAAATGCTTCCTTCGTACTCAGCAAGTGCAACAATTTTAGCGCCAGCCTGCTGAAAGAATTTTGCAGAATGGTAACCTACGTTTCCTAAACCTTGTACAATTACACGCTTACCTTCCAAGCCGGTTGTAAGTCCAAGTTTGCTCATTACATCTTCCATGTTACATACTTCACGAATGCCATAGAAAACGCCAAGTCCAGTTGCTTCACGACGACCTCTTACACCGCCTTGCGAAACAGGCTTACCTGTAACGCAACCGGCTCCATCAATTTCGCCGGGGCGGAGCGTTTGATAGGTATCAACGATCCAGGCCATTTCACGTTCGCCAGTACCGTAATCGGGAGCAGGAACATCAATGCCGGGGCCAATAAAATTTTTCTTTACTAACTCTGCAGTATAACGGCGGGTAATTTTTTCCAGCTCATACGGAGAGCGGGTGCGGGGGCTTATTTTAATACCGCCTTTTGCACCACCAAACGGAACGTTTACAATGGCACACTTATACGTCATGAGAGCTGCAAGTGCCATTACCTCGTCCTGGTTTACTTCCATTGAAAAACGGATACCACCTTTACAAGGTGTTTTGTGTTGCGAGTGCTGTACACGGTAAGCTTCCACTACTTCAATGGAACCATCGTCCATTTTAACAGGGAAACGCATTTGATACACACTGTTACACTGCTTGATCTGTTCAAGGATACCTTTATCCCATTTTGTAAAAGCTGCGGCTTTATCAAAGCTCTGTTCTACCGAGCCGAAAAAGCTGTAATTCGTAGTTGACATACAATCGTTTTTAAGATGAATATAGCAATCGTTTAGTCCCTTGTTTGTTTTTCGAGTTTCGACAGTTTACGGTCGATACGGATAACATAGCCAATAAGACCAAATAAAATAATTAAACATACAACAACCACTACGTAAATCTTTCCGTTGCTGCGCATAGCATCTGCCATTTCGGGTTGTTCTGCCTGGGCAGCTGCCGATGTTGCGAAAAGCAAAATATTTGTTGCCAACAGCAGAAAAGCAAGGAGTAATTTTTTCATTATAAGAGTGATTTATCGGACAAAAGTTTGATTCTGATTTTGATCGTAGAAATCCAGACTGCTAGTAAGGTCCAGCCAATGACTGCAGGATAAAACACCATACGTAAACGGCTGTCGATATCATTAAAATTTAAAGCAGGGTTACCGCTTTCGCTGCCTGGAGCACCGGGGTGCAAACTGCCTACCAACCGTGGAATGATCCATATTGTTGGAAACAACATAGCAAAGGCAAAAATGTTGTACACCGCTGTTACACGTGCACGTTTATCGATATCGGTAAAACTTCCACGTAAAACAAAATAGGCACAGTAAATGAGGATGGCAATACCTGCACCTAAAAGTTTCGGCTCTTTTAAAATATTGCTGAGCGATTGTCCCTGATCGGTTACCCATGTGTAATTGGCCCATACCGCTCCGGTAGCATAGCCCAGCAAACCCATAAAGGTTCCGGTTCCGGCATAAGCTGAGGCGAAGATATCGTTACGGTATTTTTGGGTACGCAGGTATTTTATGCTGTAAACAAGGCTTACACCAAATAAAATCATCATGGTAAACCACATGCTTACATGAAAGTAAAGATTGCGAATTGATTCGTTGAGAATGAAGAGCCGTGGTACATCCATTAAAAAGCCACCAACAATGGTGTAAACCAATAAAACAACGGCAGTTATCTTCCACCAGGATTTATGCATATAATCAGCTTTAAAAAACAAACACAAACATTTGTTTTGCCTGCTTAAAGTGCGGCAAAGTTAAGTGGTTGACCTTTAATCTTTCCATAAAAATGGAAACAAAATCATACACAACGCCAACACAAGAACATCGAGGCCACCCAACAAAAATACCATTTGCAGTATAGCCCCATCTTTAAATAATTCGCCAAAAGCAGCTTTTGAAATGCGTATTAAGAGTAATAATTGCGGAATAATAACCGGGAACCCCATAATTACCATGATGGCTGCATTCTGATTTGCCCGTGATGCAATAGCTGCCAGTAGTGTAAACACCAGGCTCATGCTTACGCCACCCAGAATAGTAATGCCGGTAAACTGCAACGCATGTAAAAAAGGAACACCAAGAAAAAAACTAAACGTAAGCAAGCTCAGCAAACTCATTACCAGCATTAGCATTACATTGTACAGCAGTTTGGCAAGAATAAACTCCTGCGGACTTACAATGGAGTAATAATACAGCATGCGGCCCCGGCTTTCCTGTAAAAAACTTTTAGCTACAGCGTTAATGCTTATGAAGAGCATATTTACCCAAAACAAGGCATTCCATACGGAAGCATCGGGTTCGTTAATTGCAAGAAAAAGAATGTATACCGTGCAGGCAATATACAGGAGTATACCATAGAACGTATACTGCTGTCTTATTTCGAGCAGTAGATCTTTTTTGAACAGGGTTGCTATTTTTTGTGCTGATATCAAAGCTTATGCTTAAAAGGTAGATGATGATTTATGATTGCTGGTGATAACAGTGTCTGCAGCGTGGTTCGTATTTATCTTTTTCTCCTAACAATACCTGTCCGCCTTCGCTGCTGTGCCGATACGAATAGTTGGCAATATTACCGCACACTACACAAATGGCGTGGAGCTTGGTAATGTAATCGGCAACGGCCAACAGGTTTGGCATTTGACCAAAAGGCTGGGCTTTATAATCCATATCGAGTCCGGCAACAATTACCCTTGCACCACGCAAGGCCAGCTGCTCGCATACATTGGTAATTTCTGCATCAAAGAACTGTGCCTCATCAATACCAACCACTTCCACATCCTGCGCCAGTAATAAAATTTTCTGTGAATTATCAATAGGCGTTGATTGAATAGCATTCTCATCATGTGATACAATTTTTACATCATCGTAACGCACATCAACAGCAGGTTTAAAAATTTCTACTTTCAAATTGGCAATACGTGCACGCTTTAATCGGCGGATGAGCTCCTCCGTTTTTCCACTGAACATAGATCCGCAAATAACCTCAATCCAGCCACGACGATCGCCTTTTATATTTGGTTCAATAAACATTATCAATATTTTATGCAAAACTGTTTGTAACTTAACAGCAAATTTCCAATACCGCCAAAAGTAAGCACTATTCATGGAACGTATTGTTTCTCTCGTTGAACAATTACAACAGGCACTCCAGCGTAATGCGGATGCAACCCAGATGCTGGTACTCACCAATATGTTGAGAGCCGAGTTAGAGCAATCTTTACAACAAACACAACAACCCGCAGGATCGAACCGTGTTGCGGTAGTATTACCTGCAGCAAGGATAGCAACTGTTACCACAGAAACAAGAACCGAAGCTGCACCTGTTACTGCAACAGCAAGCAGACTTGTTCCCCCGGCCATTGTTACAGAAGAAGAGAAACCGGTTGAGAAAATAGTAGAGGTATTGCAAATAGATGAAGAAGAAGTAGAAGCTGAGCTGGAAGAAATTCGCCTGAAAGCTGAGTTTGCCAAAAAGGTGGAAGCCCAGCAACATCAGCAAAAGCCTGTTCTGTTGTTTGATGAAGAGCCGGAAGTGCCAACGCTCATTCACCAGCCAACATACGAAGAGCCTGAAGCCACACCTGTTCCTGCATCTACTACTATTGTTGCAAATAAGGAATTAAACGAAATGATGAATGGCCGCCAGCTATCGTTAAACGATCAATTGGGTACGGGTCATGCGGAAATTGTACATAAGCTGAGCGAATCAAATGCTATAAAAGATTTGAAGAAGGCGATTGGTATCAACGACAGATTTGTATTCATCAATGAATTGTTCCGTGGCGATGAAGTGATGTACGAGCGCAGCATTAAAACCATCAATAACTTTTCTATTTATCCCGAAGCGCAATACTGGATGGAGCGTGAACTGAAAATTAAGTTGGGGTGGGACAATGATCGCCCCGCAGTACAAGAGTTCTATTCGCTGGTAAAAAGACGTTTCTCCTGAAGCCAGTTGACAATGGTTGCCGTGGCTCCGGCGTTTTCCTTTACATAGTTTTCTGTGATAGCCGATGCTGCTGAAATATCCATTTGCAGTATAACGTTTTTCAGTTCTGTTGCGTTAGTGATCGTAAAACTTCCGCCGAGTTTTTTCAGATCGACACTTTCTTTAAACTTTTCAAAATTAGGTCCGGTAATAACAGGCTTGCCATAAACCGCAGCCTCCAGAATATTGTGATGCCCGCTTTTGTTGAAACCGCCACCCACATAACAAACTGTAGCGTATTTGTAGAGGCGGGAAAGGTAGCCGATGTTGTCGATAATAAGGCAGTTATGAGTTATGTGTTGTGTGTTATGAGTAGAAAGCTCCGAAAATGAGATACAGTTGGGGAACAAACTTTTTAGCCTGTTAATATTTTCAGCTTTGATCTCATGCGGAGCTATAATGAGTTTGTACTGCTTGTTTTCTTTCATCCATTCAGCAAGTATTGTTTCATCTTCGGCCCAAGTGCTACCCGCTACGATTACTGGTTCTGTTCCGCAAAAAGCATCCGCAATTTCAATTGGTTTCCATTGTTCGGCCAACGCAATTACACGATCAAAACGGGTATCGCCGGCGATGGTTGTTTTGCCGCTCAATCCAATTCCATCCAATAATTCTTTCGAAGCTCTATTTTGTACGAACAGGTGCGAAAAGCATTGCAACATGTTTCGGTGAAAGCCTCCCCACCATTGAAAAAAAGGTTGTGATGGGCGGAAGATGCCCGAGATCAGAACGGTTTCGATCTTTCTATTCTTCAGTTCGGTCAGGTAATAGTGCCAAAACTCATATTTTACAAAAATGGCCAGATTGGGCTGTACAAGATCGATGAAGTTTTTTGCATTGGAAGCTCCATCCATTGGCAGGTACATGACATAATCGGCACCGTTATACTTCTTCCTTATTTCATAACCGGAAGGGGAGAAGAAGGTCAGAAGGATTTTGGTTTTCGGATTTTGGTTTTTGATTTTTTCCAACACCGGTCTTCCTTGTTCAAACTCACCAAGCGAGGCACAATGCATCCACACGAGCTTGTCGCCCGGCTTCGGCTGCCAGTTTTGCTGCAACTGTTGTTGCCAGTTTCTACGTCCGTCAACCCATTTTTTAGCTTTTGGGTTGCGAGTAGCGGCAAGTGTAACGGCCGATTGATAAACCAGGCGGAATATGTTGTAAAAGAAGATCACGGGCACAAATCTAAGCGGAAAGCATTTGGTGAGAAAAACTTAACGCTTTCTGCCTGTGTTTCAAAGGCCAAACGCCTTTTTTGCCGTACTTTCGCCACCGTTTAAACAAGCTTATTTATGCGACCTATACAAATGGTTGATCTTAAGCAGCAATACCTTGCAATTAAGCAGGAAGTAGATGCTGCCGTTTTAGATGTTCTCGACAGTTCAGCGTTTATTAATGGCAAACCCGTGCAGGATCTGGCTGCAGACCTGAGCCAATACCTTGGGGTAAAACATACCATTCCCTGTGCGAACGGTACCGATGCATTGCAGATTGCCATGATGGCGTTGAACCTGCAACCGGGCGACGAAGTGATTACTGCTTCTTTTACATACATTGCTACTGTGGAAGTAGTGGCATTGCTCCGTTTAAAACCGGTGTTTGTTGAAGTTGATCCCAAAACTTTCTGCATCGATCCGGAAGCGATCCGTAAAGCGATTACTCCAAAAACAAAAGCGATTGTTCCGGTGCATTTGTATGGACATGCAGCCAATATGGATGAGATCATGAAAATTGCGGCAGAACATAACCTGTACGTAATTGAAGATAATGCCCAGGCTATCGGTGCTGATTATACATTCCCTGATGGTACGGTTAAGAAAACTGGTTCTATTGGAACTATTGGTTGTACATCATTTTTCCCTTCAAAGAATCTTGGTTGTTATGGTGACGGTGGTGCGATGTTTACCAATGATGATGCGTTGGCTGAGCAATTGAAGATGGTGGCGAACCACGGACAGAAAGTACGTTACTACCACGAAGTGGTGGGTTGCAACTCTCGTCTCGATACGGTGCAGGCAGCGGTTTTAAAAATCAAACTGAAAAAACTGGATGAATATATTGCTGCACGTCGTAAGGCTGCAGATTATTACGATGCTGCATTTGCAGGGCATAAAAACATTACAACTCCTTATCGTGCGCCTTACAGCAATCATGTGTTTCATCAATATACATTAACGCTCGATGGTTTTGAAAATGTTGCTGAGGTAAGAAATGGTTTGAATGCGTATTTAGCTGAGCAAAAAATTCCATCGATGATTTATTACCCGGTACCGGCACATCGTCAGCAAATGTTTGCATCCTTCGGTGGTGCAGATTACAATCTGCCGATCACTGATTGGTTAACTGATCGGGTAATTTCGCTGCCGATGCATACAGAACTGGACGAAGAGCAATTGCAGTTTATTACAAGTAAAGTGTTGGAATATCTTAATACAAAATCATAAACGGAAATTAACAAATGAAAATCGCAGTAGTTGGAACAGGTTATGTAGGTCTTGTAACAGGAACCTGTTTTGCAGAAACAGGTAACCAAGTAACCTGTGTTGATATTGATAAAAGCAAAGTAGATAAATTATCGAACGGGCAGATTACGATCTATGAACCTGGTCTGGAAAAAATATTTCTCCGAAACCTCAAAGAAGATCGTTTGCATTTTACCACCAACCTTGCAGAAGGTGTAAAAGATGCAACGATTGTATTTCTTGCGTTGCCAACACCTCCCGGTGAAGATGGTAGTGCAGACTTGAAATACATTTTAGGTGTGGCGGATGATCTCGGAAAAATTTTGACCGATTACAAAGTCATTGTTGATAAAAGCACCGTGCCGGTTGGTACGGCTGATAAAGTACAGGCGGCTATTGCAAAGAACTACAAAGGAGAATTTGCAGTAGTAAGTAATCCTGAATTTTTGCGTGAAGGGGTAGCGGTAGATGATTTTATGAAACCTGATCGTGTGGTAGTTGGTACAAGCGATGAACGTGCAAAAAAGATCATGACGGATCTGTATGCACCGTTTGTACGTAGCGGCAACCCGGTGATTTTTATGGATGAGAAAAGTGCAGAGTTGACAAAATACGCAGCCAACTCTTTCTTAGCGGTGAAGATTTCGTTCATGAATGAAATTGCACGTTTGTGCGAACGTTTAGGTGCAGACGTTGACATGGTGCGTAAAGGTATTGGCAGTGACGAACGTATTGGTAAACGTTTCCTCTTCCCCGGTATTGGATATGGTGGAAGTTGTTTCCCGAAAGATGTACAGGCTTTGGTGAAATCATCCAGCGAAGTGAATTATGATTTTGAAATATTGAATGCGGTGATGAAAGTAAATGAAGAGCAGAAGTTGTTCCTGATGCCGAAGATCAACGCATACTTCAATAACGATCTAAAAGGAAAACGTTTTGCATTGTGGGGCTTAGCATTCAAACCAAATACCGATGATATTCGTGAAGCGCCGGCTTTATACATGATTGATGCATTAACAGAAGCAGGTGCAACGGTACATGCATACGATCCTGAAGCAATGCCGAATGTTAAGCAGGTAGTAGGAAATAAAATTGATTTTGCAGAGGGACAATACGATGCATTGGAGAATGCAGATGCATTGATCATTGCAACTGAGTGGAGCGAATTCCGTACGCCGGAATTTGAAAAGATTTCTTCGATGCTGAAGAACAAAGTAATCTTCGACGGTCGTAATGTGTACGACAGAGCACAGATGAAAGAACTTGGGTTCTTCTATGAAAGTGTGGGAAGAGAAGCTGTAAAATAACTTAATCAAACAATCGCATAACAAACTACAATGGATCGTAAACGGATTTTAATTACAGGTGCCGCCGGCTTTCTTGGTTCGCATTTGTGCGACCGTGCAATTAAAGAAGGTTATCATGTAATTGCAATGGATAACCTCATTACGGGGGATTTAAAAAATATTGAACACCTGTTCAAGCTGGAACAGTTTGAGTTTTATCATCACGATATTACCAAGTTTATTCATATTCCCGGCAAGCTGGATTATATCCTGCACTTCGCATCGCCTGCAAGTCCGATCGATTATTTGAAAATTCCGATCCAGACGTTAAAGGTTGGTGCACATGGTACGCATAACTGTTTGGGTTTGGCGAAAGCAAAAGGTGCTCGCATCCTTGTTGCGTCAACTTCTGAAGTGTACGGCGATCCATTGGTGCATCCGCAAACAGAAGAGTATTGGGGCAATGTAAATCCTGTTGGTCCACGTGGTGTGTACGATGAAGCAAAGCGTTTCATGGAAAGCATTACGATGGCGTATAACCGTTTTCATGGTGTGGAGACAAGGATTATCCGCATCTTTAATACATACGGTCCACGTATGCGGCTCAATGATGGCCGTGCATTACCTGCATTCATTGGCCAGGCGTTACGTGGCGAAGATTTAACAGTATTTGGCGATGGCAGCCAGACAAGAAGTTTCTGCTATGTGGATGATTTGGTAGAAGGTATTTATCGTTTGCTGATGAGCGATTACGATATGCCGGTGAACATTGGCAACCCTGCAGAGATTACGTTGAAAGAATTTGCGGAAGAAGTAATCAAGCTGACAGGCTCCACACAAAAGATCGTGTACAAACCATTGCCAGTTGATGATCCGAAGCAACGCCAGCCCGATATTACCAAAGCCAAAGAAATACTTGGCTGGGAACCGAAAGTAGCAAGAGCAGAAGGTTTAAAGATTACGTACGAGTATTTTAAAAATCTGCCGAAGGAAGAATGGAGCAAGCAACCGAAAGAGTTTGTGAGCATGAAATGATGAGTAATGAGTAATCAGTGATGAGTTTAAATCAGACATCCTAAATCATAAATCAGCCATCAGGCTTATGTATCAATCATTAATCAATAAAGAAAAGAAAGCAGCTGTAGTAGGTTTAGGCTATGTGGGCTTGCCGTTGGCATTGGAATTAGCTGCTCATATGCAGGTGATCGGTTTCGACATCAACAGCAAACGCATTGCGATGATGCAACGCAACGAAGATCCCAGCAAGGAAGTGGATGCGGATATGTTTGCAGGCAGGGATATCGTTTTTACCGATGATGTGAATGTATTGAAAGAAGCATCTTTCTTTATTGTAACCGTTCCTACACCTGTGGATGATCATAAAGTTCCTGACCTTACGCCATTGGAAAAAGCAAGTGAAACGGTGGGTAAAGTATTGAAGAAGGGTGATTATGTTATTTATGAAAGCACCACTTATCCCGGCTGTACAGAAGAAGATTGTATGCCCATACTGGAGCAGTTCAGTGGTTTAAAAGGAAAAGTTGATTTTAAAATTGGATATTCGCCTGAGCGAATTAATCCCGGCGATAAACAGCATACGCTAAGTAATACCGTTAAAATCGTTTCCGGTTGTGATGATGAATCGTTGCAGGAAATTGCTGCAGTGTATGAAAGTGTGGTGAAAGTTGGTGTGCATCGTGCACCCAATATTAAAGTAGCTGAAGCAGGAAAAATCATTGAAAATGCACAGCGTGATCTGAACATTTCATTAATGAATGAGCTCTCCATCATCTTCGATCGTATCGGCATCAACACATTTGATGTAGTGGAAGCTGCAGGAACAAAATGGAACTTTCATAAATACACACCGGGCTTGGTTGGTGGTCATTGCATTGGCGTTGATCCCTATTACCTCACTTACAAAGCACAGCAGTTAGGTTATAACTCAAAAGTTATTGCAAGCGGTCGATTTGTGAATGATGAAATGCCCCGTTATGTAGCCAAAAAAATTATTCAGCATATTATTAAGCATGCACCAAGTGCAGCCAATGCAAAGGTGTTGGTATTAGGGGCAACGTTCAAAGAAAACGTAGCTGATATCCGTAATTCAAAAGTGGCGGATATGGTGAAAGAGTTGCTGGAGTACAATGTGGCTGTTGATTTTGTTGATCCGCATGCTGATGCTGAAGAAGTGAAGCATGAATATGGCTTAACACTTGCAGCAGAAATAGGAACAGGATACGATGCAATTGTTTTGGCAGTAGCGCATCATCCGTACAAAGATTTTTCGGAAGAATATCTTTCTTCCATTGCCAATGAGAAAGCATTGTTTGCTGACCTCAAAGGTATTTACCGTAATAAAATTTCTACACTCAAATACTGGAGTTTGTAATGAGCAAGTTTGATAAAACAATATTGGTAACAGGCGGTGCCGGCTTTATCGGCAGCCATGTAGTGCGTTTGTTTGTAAACAAGTATCCCAATTACAAAATTGTAAATGGTGATGCGTTGACTTATGCAGGTAATCTGGAGAATCTGAAAGATGTACAGGATAAGCCGAATTATGCTTTCGCAAAAGTTGATATTACGGATGAAGCAGGAGTGGAAGCGTTATTCAACCAATATCATTTTGATGCAGTGATTCATCTGGCAGCCGAAAGTCATGTTGACCGCAGTATTCTTGATCCATTGTCATTTGTAAAAACAAATGTGTTGGGTACGGCTATTTTGCTCAATGCCTGTCGTAAGCATTGGAATGGAAACTATGAAGGCAAACTTTTCTATCATGTTTCAACCGATGAAGTGTATGGTTCATTAGGTGAAACAGGATTCTTTACCGAAGAAACACCGTACGATCCGCATTCTCCCTACTCAGCTTCAAAAGCCGCATCCGATCATTTTGTGATGGCTTATCATGATACCTATGGGTTACCCGTAGTGATGAGTAACTGCAGCAACAACTATGGCTCGCATCATTTCCCGGAAAAATTAATTCCGTTAATGATCAACAATATCAAAAACAACAAACCGTTGCCCGTGTACGGTAAAGGAGAAAATGTGCGTGACTGGTTATTTGTTGAAGATCATGCAAGAGCAATTGATACGATTTTCCATAACGGCAGACTCGGCGAAAGTTATAATGTAGGTGGCTTCAACGAATGGAAAAATATTGACCTGGTTCATTTGCTCTGCAGCATTATGGATAAAAAGCTTGGGCGTGCAGCAGGTGAAAGTGCGAGGTTGATTACTTATGTAAAAGACCGTGCCGGTCATGATCTGCGTTATGCTATCGATGCAACCAAACTCAATAAAGAATTAGGCTGGAGTCCATCGCTTCAGTTTGAAGAAGGTTTGGAAAAAACAGTTGACTGGTATTTGAGCAACGAAGAATGGATCAACCATGTAACGAGTGGTGACTACCAGAAGTACTATGATGCACAATACGACAAGAGGTAAGTGGTGAGTAGTGAATGGTGAGTAATTAAATCAGAAATCATACATCCTAAATCAGACATAGCGTAATGGCTTTTTTACAAACAGGTTTCCCCGGCTTGGTCGTGTTTGAACCAAATGTTTTTGGCGATGAGCGGGGTTATTTCTTTGAATCATACAATCAACAGACCTTTGAAAAAGAAGGATTGTTTTACAATTGGGTGCAGGATAATCAATCCAGTTCAACCTACGGTGTTATCCGTGGATTACATTTTCAGAAAGGTGAACATGCACAGGCAAAACTGGTGCGTTGTTTGAGCGGAAGAATATTGGATGTTGTCGTTGATCTGCGTAAAGATTCTCCAACTTTTAAACAGGTGTATGCTGTAGAATTAACAGCGGAAAAGAAAAATGCCTTGCTCGTTCCACGTGGTTTTGCACATGGATTTTCTGTGTTGAGTGAAACAGCGGAAGTGTTGTACAAGTGCGATAATTTTTACAACAAACAAAGCGAAGGCGGATTGCTCTATAATGATGCAACCTTGCAAATTGATTGGAGAATAGAAGAAGGGAAAGAAATTATTTCAGGTAAAGATCAATTGAATGCAAAATGGGCCGAGCTTGATGAAGACAGCCTCTTTTAATAATTGCATATGGAAAAGCCGGTAATACTTGTAACAGGTAGCAATGGTCAGCTCGGAAAGGAGCTGCAACAACTTGCAGACGCTTATCCGCAGTATCGTTTTGTATTTGCATCACGTGAAGATCTGAAACTGCACCACTATGGTTTAGTAGAAAATTTCTTCATCGCTACAAAGCCGCAATACTGCATCAACTGTGCTGCGTACACTGCAGTTGATAAAGCGGAAAGCGAACAGGATATGGCTATGCTGGTGAATGGCGAAGCTGTTGGACATTTGGCGGCTATCTGCAAAAAGTATAACACCAAGTTTATTCATATCTCCACCGATTATGTGTTTGATGGTGAAAGTGAAACACCTTACAAAGAAGATGATGCCACAGGCCCCATTAATACTTATGGTCGTTCAAAACTGTTGGGCGAGCAGTTGTGTATGAAAGAAGATGGAGAAGCCATCATCATTCGTACTGCATGGGTGTATTCATCGTTCGGTCACAATTTTGTGAAGACGATGATGCGGTTGATGAACGAACGGAATGAGTTGAATGTGGTGGCAGATCAGATCGGTTCGCCAACTTATGCTGCAGATTTAGCAAAGGCTATTCTCGATATCATTTCTTCGGGTAAATGGGAGAGCGGCATCTATCATTACAGCAACGAAGGGAAGATCAGCTGGTTCGAATTTGCACAGGCCATTCAAGAAATAACAGGCAGTAAAGCAATTGTGCATCCTATTGAAACGGCGCAGTATCCAACACCTGCCAAACGTCCGCATTATTCATTGCTGAATAAAGAGAAAATAAAAACTGTCTTTCATGTGCAGGTGCCACAATGGAAAGGCAGTTTGAAAAAATGCATTAGAATATTGCAATCTGCTTAAAGTTATTTAATACTGCTAATGACCGTTTCACCAAAACGTGATGCTGTTTTTACCACGCCAAAACCGGGAGCAAACCATTCTGTAGCATTAAATTTCATTGGAATTGCGATGCCTCCCACGAACGTTTTTATTTGAATCGAATAGGTTATTTTGTAACAGTCCCAAGTGCCTGCTGCGGTTGTAATATTTTCTTTGGCAATAACTTTCCTGTCGGTGATATTCATTTCCATTTCGGTGATAACCGTCCCTCTTATGGAATTAAAGCTTGCTTTTCCATCCGGAAGAGTAGTGCCTTCTTTCAATGCAGATGGGTATTCGATATATACATCTTCTCCTTTTATTTCAATTTTCTGCTCTTTATCCTGAGAGTTATTCATGAAAGATTTTATATCCATCATCATTACTCCGCCACTGCATTTAATTTTATTTTCCGACGACTGAATAAGTTTTCCTTTTTCATCGAACACTTCCTGTTTAAGCATCGAGGAAGTAGAGCCTCCAATACTACTTATTTTACCTGTTTGGTAAATAATTTTTCCGGTAGACTTGCCCCTCGCATTTGTCATGCTCATTTCGATGGTTTTGTTTGCCTGCAGGTAATAGAAGCTGGTACATTGTGCACGAATGCCAAGTGCGGAAATTAGAAAAAGAAAAAAGCTGAGATGGTGTTTCATGTTTTTTTTGTAAAGAAAGGGCAACATGGAATTACACACAATACCTAAAACAGGTATGTTGTAAATGCAAAAGACCCTCCACATTGTGGAGGGTCTTTGTTGGCCTACCTGGATTCGAACCAAGACAAACAGAACCAAAATCTGTCGTACTACCATTATACTATAGGCCAATCTTCCTTTCGGAATCCCAAACAGGCATTTCTGCGTTGTTGGGGGTGCAAAAATAAGGTGCAGTAAATGATCAACCAAAAAATTTATCAAAATCAATGAATAGATTTTTAGAAAGCACGTATCTTTTGCCTCCTATAACAAATAAATCTGTTTGAATCAATGAAAAAGATAATCTTGTTTGCCGCTCCCTTGCTCATGATGGCTTTCTCCTTTCAATCTAAAACCAAGGTTATTTTCTTTGGCGATTCTATTACGCAGGCAGGCATTAACCCGGGAGGTTATGTGAAGCGAATAGACAGTATGGCGCAACAACAGGGTAAAGCTGGATATGAATTTGTTGGTGCGGGGATTGGAGGAAACAAGGTGTACGATTTATACCTGCGGATGGAGGAGGATGTGCTGGCGAAAAACCCAAATGTTGTGGTGATTTATATTGGAGTGAATGATGTGTGGCATAAAAGTTCATCGGGCACCGGTACCGATGCAGATAAGTTTGCGAAGTTTTATCAGGCAATTATTGATAAAATCAAGGCAAAGAATAGCAAGATTATTTTATGTACCCCTGCTGTAATTGGCGAAAAGGCTGATGGCAGCAATCCGCAGGATGGTGATTTGACTGAGTACAGTAAAATCATTCGTGGGCTTGCACAAAAAAATACATTGCCACTTGTTGATTTGCGCAAAGCGTTCATCGATTATAATCTCAAGAATAATCCATCAAACAAAGACCGTGGAATTTTAACTACCGACAGAGTTCATTTAAATGAAAAAGGCAACCAATTGGTTGCCGATGAAATCTGGAAAGCGATTCAAGCGCTTTAAACCGCCTTTACCAAATAATAATTTTTCTTTCCTTTCTGTACCAGCAGGTAAGTATTATGTAAAAGTAGTGAGCTGTCGATTTTAAGATCGATGCCTTCTACTTTCTTACGATTTATGCTTACGCCACCACCTTGTACTGTTTTGCGTGCTTCACCTTTACTTGGGAAAATGGTTGTTTCTGCTAAGAAGGAGACAATATCAATTCCTTCAGCTAATTTATCGGCAGCAAAATCAAACTTAATCACACCGTCCATGCCTTCCAGATCTTCTATGCTTAAACTTTCTGCAGGTGCTGTTTGATTGGCAAACAGTTTTTCTGTTGTGGCAATTGCTTCAGCCAAGGCATCTGCTCCATGAACAAACTTTGTTACCTCTTCTGCCAAACGCTTTTGTAAAATACGTTTGCTGGGATCTGCAGTATGTGCAGCAATCAATCCATACACTTCTTCTTTTGCAAGGAAGGTGAAAATTTTGATCCATCCTTGGGCATCTGCATCGCTGGCATTTAACCAGAATTGGTAGAACTGGTAGGGTGTTGTTTTACTTGCATCTAACCAAACATTCCCTTGTTCGGTTTTACCAAACTTGGTACCATCTGCTTTCTTAATTAACGGACAGGTAAAGGCAAAGGCTTCGCCGCCAACTTTACGACGGATGAGTTCAGTGCCGGTTGTAATATTTCCCCACTGGTCGCTGCCGCCCATTTGCAGCTTACAGCTTTTGTGTTCGTACAACCAATAGAAATCATAACCCTGCATCAGCTGGTAGGCAAATTCTGTATAGCTAAGACCCACTTCACTTTCAATGCGCTTTTTTACACTGTCTTTCGCCATCATATAATTGATGGTGATGTGCTTGCCCGTATCCCGCAGAAAATCGATAAACGAAATGGTTTTGAACCAATCGTAGTTATTGGCCATTTCTGCAGCGTTGGGTTTCGACGGGTCAAAATCAAGGAATTTTTCCAGCTGGGCTTTAACGCCAGCTACGTTTTTGTTTAATGTTTCCTCGTCGAGCAGATTACGTTCCTGGCTTTTCCCACTGGGGTCACCAATCATACCGGTAGCACCACCAACGAGGGCAATAGGTTTATGACCGGCTTTTTGCAAATGAACGAGCAGTAGAATAGGCACTAAACTACCAATATGCAGGCTGTCGGCCGTTGGGTCGAAACCAATATAGGCAGTCGTCATTTCCTTTTTTAATTGGTCTTCTGTGCCGGGCATGATGTCCTGGATCATCCCTCTCCATCTCAATTCATCGATCAAATGCATAATTTTTATCCGATTTTCCGCAAAAGTAGGGCAGCGGAGGCCATTTTGTATCGAAAAGGGCAATAAACATTGAATATCAACGTTTGAAGAACTTGGCGCTTTCTTAAACAGAGCTTTGCTTTGGGAAGTTTTATGATTACTTTTGTTTGTTACCTAAGCAGCTTTCAATTTATAGAAAGTCTCTACTAAGAAACTAATTGTTTACCAGAAAACTGACCGGATGATAACCCGAGCAACCCTGATCCTATCCGTAATCCTCCTGTGCTGCGTTAAACCGTTTGCACAAATACGCATTTATTCCAACGAATTTTTAAATATTGGTGCAGGTTCCCGTGCTTTTGGCATGGGTAGTGCACAGGTAGCTTCGGTAAACGATGCCACAGCTGGTTACTGGAATCCTGCAGGACTTACAGGCGTACAGAACGACCCTTCACTTTCGTTGATGCATGCAGAGTATTTTGCCGGAATTGGTAAATATGATTTTGGTGCATTGGCAATTCCCGTTGCAAATAACAAGCGTACAGTTGGTTTATCTTTCCTTCGTTTTGCTGTAGATGATATCCCTAATACGTTATACCTGATTGAGCCGGATGGTAGTGTTAACTATGCCAATATCCGTTCTTTTTCTTCGGCCGATTATGCTGTGATCTTATCGGTAGCACAAAAGTTGAAAGAAACTGCCAATAAACAAATGAGCATTGGTGTGAATGCAAAAGTGATTCACCGTAATGTGGGAACTTTTGCAAGAGCCTGGGGTTTTGGTTTGGATCTTGGTTTTCAGATGAAAGGAAAGAACTGGTCGTTCGGTGCAGCAGCAAGAGATATTACTACAACATTCAATGCCTGGTCGTTCAGCTTTACTGAGCGAGAAAAAGAAGTACTCTTTTTAACCAACAATGAGATACCGGTTAAGTCAACGGAATTAACAGCTCCCCGTTTGGTTGTAGGTGGTGCATATGATTTTAAGTTCCGTAAAAATGTAACGCTGAAAGCAGAAGCAAATCTTGATTTTACATTCGATGGTCAACGTAATACAGTTATCAGTTCCGATGTAATTAACGCTGACCCACGTATTGGTGTAGAGTTAAACCTCAAGGATGTATTCTTTCTGAGAGGAGGTGTATTTAACTTCCAGAAAACTTATGCCGATGGCGATACGCTCAATCAGAAAAAAGTATGGATTTATCAGCCCGGTGCCGGTGCAGGCTTTAAGTTGGGCACGGCTTTTTATGTTGATTATGCTTTTACAAATCTGGCTAACCAATCAAATCCGTTATATACCCATATTGTGTCGCTCCGTCTCGACCTTTTGAAATCTAAAAACCCAAAGAAAAAAAGTAAGTAATGAAACGCATCCTGCTTTACATCGCCTTCCTGTTTTGCGCACACAGTAACCTGTCTGCTCAGACCTACATGAACGAGTGGATTGATTTTAATAAAACCTATTATAAGTTTAAAGTTGGAGCTACAGGCTTGTATCGTATTTCTCAGGCGCAGCTTGCGGCTATGGGAATTGGAAGCGCAGATGCTTCGCATTTTCAACTCTGGCGACATGGGCAGCAGGTGCCGATTTTTACTTCCAGTCCAAGCGGTGCATTACCCGCAAACGGATTTATTGAATTTTATGGAATGATCAACGATGGTAAATGGGAAAAACGTATGTATCTCGACCCATCGTATCAAATAAATGATCGATGGAGTTTATTTACGGATACCGCAGCTTACTTTCTGACTGTGAATACCAATGCTGCACAGAATAAGCGATTTGTTACAACAACTAACGATTTGAGTTCGGGATTGACACCCGAGCCGTATTTTATGCATACAGAGGGAAATTATTTTCGGGATAATTTCAATCTTGGGTTTGCTGCTGTTGTAGGGAGTTACGTTTATTCATCTGTCTTTGATAAAGGCGAAGGGTTTTCAAGTGGCGAGTTTAGACCAGGTGCACCATTAATAAATGCAAAAACAAATTTGTTTGTTGCGTCAGGCGGGCCGTCTGCAAAGTTTAAATTCTCAGCTGTAGGTAGGGCATTAAATACCAGAACTGTTCGGGTCTTGTTAAACGGTACGGAGATAGCAAACAGGGAAATGAATTATTTTAACTCAATTATTGATGAGTCCGCAGATAACATTCCTGTTACTTTACTTTCCGGTAATAATGCTACAGTACAATTTGAAAACACATCTACCGAAGTTACAGATCGAATAGTTGTTGGTATGTACGAATTAACATACCCTCGGCAATTTAATTTTAAAGGGCAGACAAGATTTGAATTTGAGATGCCGGCAAGCACAGCAGGGAATAATCTTATTATTGACAGTTTTAGTTTTGCAATAAACGCTCCCGTATTATACGATCTTACTAATGGTCTGAGAATTACAACAAGCATCATTTCACCAACACAAATACGTGTAGTATTGCCTCCTTCTTCAACGAATCGCAAATTAGTCCTCGTAAGTCAGGACCCCTCTAACATCATATCTGCTGGAGGGTTTGTAGTAAAGAATTTTGTTAACTACGGAACGCCTGGAAACCAGTCGGACTATATAATGATTTCTAATCCTTTATTGTTTTCTGATGCAAATGGTGTTAATCAAGTGGAACAATATCGTTTGTACAGAAGCAGTTCAGTTGGTGGAGCATTTAATGCCAAAATTTATGATGTTCAGGACATTATTGATCAATTTGGTTATGGTATAAAAAATAATGCATGGGCAATAAAAAATTTCCTACGTTTTGCTTATGCAGGGTTCAGCATAAAACCGAAGTATTGCTTAATAGTTGGGAAAGGAGTGGATTACATCAGTTATCGATACAGCGAAAGTTCAAATACAATCGAGCAGTTAAATTTGGTTCCCACTTTAGGTAATCCTGCATCAGACATGATGATGGCTTCCGATGAAATGAATATTGTACCCCGCATTCCTATTGGCAGGCTTACGGTAGTGAATGGCAATGAGGTAAAGGCATACTTGGATAAAGTAAAGCAATATGAAAGTTTTTATAATTCTACCTCTTGCAAAATCGAAGATGAAGCATGGAAACGGAATGTAATTCATGTAGCCGGAGCCAACGATTTCCTTGGCGAGCAGATCCGTTTTTATCTTAATCAATATGGGACTGTATTAAAAGATACTTTATTTGGAGCTAATGTTTATTCTATTCAAAAAACAGGTGTTGCAGCAATACAAACAATTGCAAATCAGAATATTACAAGTTTGTTTAATCAGGGGTTTTCGTTGCTGACATACTTCGGACACTCTTCGCCTTCAACTCTTGAATATAATCTTTCAGATCCTAGCGGTTACCCGTCTATTGGAAAATATCCGATTATGGTGGTGAATGGTTGTCAGGCAGGAAATATGTTTTTATCAGATCCTGGCCGCCTATCCGGTAAGTATATTATAACTGAGAATTGGGTTCTTTCTCCGCAGCGTGGAGCTGTAGCTTTTATAGCATCAACCCATTTGGGCATTGTTAACTATTTACATATTTATACTGAAGAGTTTTATAATCAACTTTCGAAAGAAACAGAAGGTTATGGGCAGTCTATTGGGCACATTATGGCGAATACAATTGATACGTTGATGAAGACATATTCATACAACGATTTCTACGTTCGCATGCATACTGAAGAAGTTACTCTCCATGGAGATCCTGCAATTAAATTTTACAGTTACGCTAAACCTGATTTAGCAATTGAAGATGCAATGGTTAAAGTTTCTCCTGAGTTTATATCCATTGCAGAATCTGAATTTACTACCGATATTAAAATCGCAAATATTGGTAAAGCCACAAGTGATTCAGTAGGGGTCCGTATTACACGAACTTTACCTACCGGAAAAGATACGATAGTCTATAATAGCAAAATAAAGCGGATCAGCTATGCTGATTCGCTAAAGATAAAACTTTACATCGATCCCTTTAGAGATAAGGGTACAAATAAATTGAAAGTTGAGATCGATCCGGAAAATACTGTTAATGAAAGTTGTGAAACGAATAATGTTGTTGTAAAAGAGTTCTTCATTTTTGAAGATGAATTACGTCCTGTTTATCCTTATAATTATTCTATTGTAAACAAACAAAATGTCTCTTATTATGCTTCAACAGCCAACCCATTAGGTTCGCAGCGAAAATATTATTTCCAGATAGATACCACTCAAAAGTTCAACTCATCACTACTGAAATCAGATTCAGTAACTTCAATAGGCGGTGCAATTGAATTTAAGCCTTCTGGTATAAATTTTATCGATGAAACGGTTTATTATTGGAGGGTCGGTATTAAGCCGGAAAATAGCGTGGCTTTACTGTGGAATAACTCAAGCTTTGTGTATAAATCTTCGACTGAAACTGGGTTTAATCAATCGCATTTTTTCCAGCATACACAGAGTTCATATACACGGATTAATATTGATTCGAATAGCAGAAGAATGGCGTTTGATTCTGTAATACGGAAGGTGCAGTTCAGAACAGGGATTAACCCGTATCATAACGAAGCCAGTCTCGATGTTGCCATAGATTTCGAGAATATTGAACGTTATGGATGTAGCGGCGGCTCATTTCAGTTCTATGTTTTTGATTCAAAAACATTGAAGCCTTGGGAAAACTGGACCCAGCCAAATGGGTTAGGAAGATACTTAAGTAGGTCTGTATGCGGAGGTATAAATCGGAAATTTTTTGAATACCGATATTATGATCAACTCTTTAGGAAACGGGCCATGGACTTTCTTGATAGTATTCCGGATGGGAATTATGTGGTTGTAACAAATTACGGATCAGTAAATCTTCCTTATTTTGACGCATCAATGCTGAAAGCCGACGAAGCCACATTTGGTACTGGTAATTCTTTATATCATAAGCTAAAAAGTTTTGGAGTTACAAAAATTGATTCCTTTACAAATAGTAAACCGGTAATATTTATATTCAAGAAAAATGATCCTTCTTTTACACCTCAGCAATCAGTGGGCGATCCGCTTCTTCAGTTGGTAGATGTGTTTGAGGCATCTAGCTTGTATACAGATGGTAAAGTCGAATCTCCTTGGTTTGGCCCTGCCAAAATCTGGAAACAGCTGAAATGGAATGGAAGAGATATAGAAAGTTATCCGGATTCGACAACTATTGATTTGATAGGTAAAACAAGCTCAGGTACAGAAGTCCTTATCTCAACAATTAAAAATGCAAAAGATACAAGCATCGATTTTGTAAATGCGACAGCTTTTCCATATTTAAAACTAAGGATTAATAATGCAGATCCCGTTAATGCAACTCCTCATCAGCTGGAGTTTTGGCGATTGACTGCAGATTATGTTCCGGAGGGAGCTGTAGCACCAAATATTAGATTTGTTTTCAAAGATACACTTGAAGCAGGTGAGCCGTTAAATTTTCAACTAGCCTTTAAAAACGTTGGCGAGACCGCATTTGACAGTTTGAAATTGAAACTCATTATTACGGACCGGAACAACACGCCTCATCTGATCTCTTTGCCAAGAAAGCGACCTATAATAACAGGAGACTCCATTGTAATATCCTACAGTTTAGATACAAAAGACTTTATTGGTTTGAATACTCTTTATTTGATGGTTAATCCGGATGAAGATCAGCCAGAGCAACACCTGTTTAATAATTTTATTTTCAAAAATTTCTTTGTAAAGACTGATAACTATAAACCTTGGCTTGATGTAACTTTTGATGGTACTCATATACTCAACCGGGATGTTGTTTCCGCAAAGCCACATATTCTTGTGAAGTTGAAAGATGATAGTCGGTTCCTTGCACTATCAGACACTGCTGGAATGAAAATAAAAATACAGTATCCAACTATCAATGGTGTAGCCGGCGCTTTAGTGGACTATAAACCACAATCCGACAGTGTAAAATTTACGCCTGCGGATCTGAGCAAGGGTGAAAACTCTGCAACAATCGATCTCTTCCCTAAATTCATGCAAGACGGAGAGTATGAACTAATTGTATCAGGAACAGATAAAAGTGGTAATAAAGCTGGAGAATTAGAGTACAAGGTTACGTTTCAGGTCATTAATAAGCCAATGATCTCCAATATGCTTAACTATCCGAACCCATTCACATCATCAACTGCTTTTGTATTTACAATAACAGGTTATGAAGTTCCACAAAACATTCGAATTCAAATTTTGACTATCACAGGGAAGGTAGTGCGTGAAATTACGAAGTCTGAATTAGGCCCGCTACGAATAGGACGTAACATTACAGAATATAAGTGGGACGGTACTGATCAGTTTGGTAATAAACTGGCTAATGGTGTTTACTTGTATAGAGTCATTACAAACTCTAACGGTAAATTTTTGGAGAAGTTTAAAATTGAAGGCGATAATACTGACCAATATTTTAATAAAGGGTATGGTAAAATGTATCTAATGCGATAGAAAATAGAAAGGAAGTAAAATGATTTTTTTTGTAAAGCATAAATGGAAAATTGCTGCTCTTTCTATTATTGTAAGCCTTATCGTTATTCAGATTTTATTTATTATAAACAAGCCTTGGGTTTCTGACTATTGGGAACACAAGGCTGTTTTTTTAGAACTATACCGTGTTCCTTCCCATCCTCACCATCCAATTGTAGGTTTGAAAGAGCCGCATGCCTTTTATTCTCCTTACTTTGTAACGATGGCGTTTTTGGGAAGAGCTTTGTTTGTTAATCCCGATGAGTTTTTTGATATAATTGTATTATTCAATCTTCTGTTTTTTATTGTTGCTGTTTTTTTGTTAGGGCAAATGGTCATCCAGTCAGGCGAAAAGGCAAAGTCGTTTGTATTGCTTTTAGTATCTGTTTTTTTTCTTTGGGGTGCTAAGCCTCCTTACTATAGTTCGTTTTATCATTTCATATCCTCTTCTTACACATTTGTTTATCCGGCAACATTTGCATTTTGTTTATCAGTATTTTCTGCTTTTTTGTTTTGGCAAATTAATAGAAATGAAATGCGACCGTTATTACGATTTATCTTGCTTCCTATACCTGTTTTCATAAATTGGGTTATTTTGTTAACGCATTCACTCACATTTATTTTTTGCTGTTCGCTTTTTTTGTATCTGAGTTTACAAGAAAAGGCAGACTCTGTAGAGGTAAAAAAAATAGATTTAAAAAGAGGCGTAAAGAAGTTAATTGTAGCCTCACTTTTTTTTATTCTGCCATTGCTTTTTGCGAAACTTTGGAAATATTATCCTTTTTGGGATCTTTTGGTAAAAGGAAGTATAAATGGAAGGTTTCACAGCGATAGTAAAGTTCTTTATACTAACCTGTTTTCGGGTTACTATGCATTGATATTGCCACTGTTGTTTTTGTTGTATGATGCGTTTTGGAACCGTGATCAAAAATCGAGAATTATTCTTATCACAGTTGCAATGCTATTGGTTGTTTATTGTTATGGTGCTCTCTCAAAAGCTTATGGCTATGGCAGATCTATTGCTTTTATAGCAGTTTGGATTCAGGTTGGGTTTGTGTTTTTTATTATGAGAATCAATTACGGGAAAAAGCTTTTAGGTATGTTTTTTATTACGGGGATAATGGCTTCACTATTTTGTTTTGTATCTGTTAAATCAGTTGTGAAAGCAGCAAGTACGACTCATAAAGAGTATTTGAATTTAAAGAGTGGGAGAGAAGGGGTATTGTCAATGCCTGCTCCAGGGATTACTCATAGGTTATTTTTCGCAAAGAGGTATGTAAACGACGGAGCGCTTGTAATGACGGATCTTGTAACCAGCAGATATGCGGCTGCCTTTGGTGGCAAGGTGATTGCTAATCCTTACTCCGAATATTGGATAAATGATAATGAAAAGCGAATGAATGATTTGAATGACTTTTTTTTTCATTCAGATTCTGCAAATCGAATCCTGATCTTAAAAAAATATAAACCTCGCTATTTGCTTATTAATCCAGATATAAACGACTTTGAACGAGTAGTTCCTAAAGAGTTGGTAGGCGGTACGGTTATCAGAGAAAATGGCTATACACTTATCCCTTTGAAATTTTAGTTTTACCATTTGTTGCCCTGTAATACAGCAGAGTCTACCAAGTAGGGTAGTTTTTCATTAAATGTAGTATTAATAATATGTCGCATAACATTTATCGGCGTTGAACTTACTTTTAATGGTTGGTACTTTCCTGATGGCAGATAGAGTGCCTGCAGATTGTTAAAAAAATGATCGTTGCTAAGATTGCTGTCATTCATTATTTTATAGCCATGGTCGCCGAGAACGAATACAATGCAATTGCTATTGTTCTGTAATAGTATGGCGTTAATCACCGATTTGAGATGGCTGTTTGTATAAGGCAGATAGTTAATATAGTTTGGAATAAATTTTTTATCGTAGTAGTTTTCCATTTTTTGATCATCAAAATAAATAGGATTGGAGGAGGAGTCATATAAAAAAGGAGGATGTGGCATAAGGAAATGAGCATAGGCTAACTTGGGAGCCTGGTGTTTTTCTTTTTTAAGATCTGAAAGAAATACATTTACTGCTTTTTGATTATAACGACGATAGGTTTCTGCGGTTATGTTTGTTCCAAGTATTTTTTTTAGGAGCTTGATATTAAGACTCGGGCCAAGATCATTAATTAAGCGACTGATCATTGTATTAGAAATAATGATGCGTTCGTTGTTAAATAGGTATTCGTTTTTAACTTTTGAAGGGCTAAGTTCCATATCAAAAATGGAGTAATTAAAAATTTCATAACCATAATTTCTTGCAAGTGAAAAGAGCGCATTGTACTTGATTTGTTTATGGCTCCTCAATAAATCGTTTGAATTCATCCCTTCCCGAGTTTCTAGCCCGCTTGTGTAATCAAAGTTTAGGAGCGAAGCAATAGAAAGATTAGTACGAAGGTAATTGCTTTTGCTATCTTGCATTAAAAAGAAGTTTTTCTTAAGCAGGAAACTGTCAATATTTGAGTTGTTATAGCCAAAATCACGACTTAGTGATTTTGTGCTTGCGTATTCATCAAACACAAGAATATAAATATTGGGAAACTTGAGATTTTGTGATTTGTTCACTTTGGTAGTGAAATCTTCTTTTTTAAAATTCCTAAGAAGAATGCTACCAGCGATTACACCTTCGTATAGTAATAGTAATATAAATAGAAGGTTAAGGTACTTGTTTAGTTTTACAAATTTTAAAGGGGATTGTTTTCTCAAGAGGGAAAATATAATCACAAAGCTGGCAAATGAAAGGCAAAGTAATATACTGTGTCTTGAAAGATCTTTTGCAATATGTTGTAGTTGGTCGTAAATGTAGCCGTAGAAAAATATAAAAGAAGCAATATAAAAAGTTAGAACTCCTGCTTTATGTTTATTTCTGAGTAGGGCAACAATAATGATGTTTAATAATAAGCAGGAAATTAAAAGCATAAAGAGAATCCACAGGGTGTCCTGGATTGCTATTAGGTAATAAAAATTGTTCCAGCTATGTAGCACAAAAAATATCGGCAGCAATATGGTGTGCAGATTAATATATTTATTACACAGATTTTTCATTTTTTACAATTTGAAGTTAGGCAAATCGTTTACGAATTATAGCTATTGAAATCATTGAAAAAACTATTAAAATGGGGAAAATTGTTACTGTAAAACGATAATGCCATTCGTTATATGTTAATGCTACGATGTTTATAATCCCCAAAAGAATTGTAATAGCTAAGATAGAAACGCTTTTATTTCCTTTGTTCCAACAGCTAATTAATCCCGTAAAAGCAAAGAGGTAAAGAAAATAAAATGAATGTAAAAGAAAATTATGTGTTTTTGAATAGTAAGGTCGTGTAAGTTTAAAAAAGGAAAGTACTTTTTTTGTGTAAAGATTGATTAGAAATGGGATATCCTTTTTATTGTACAAATAACTGTAAGCGTCAGCAAGTGTGCTTTTGTTATTTGTTGTAAAATCCGGCAATGTATAATCGTTGCTGTCCACTATAACTCTTCCTGCAGCAATGGGTCGAATATAACCTTTTGTTTCTGCTGGCAGATGAAAAATACAGAATATGATAAGTGTAAAGGAAACAAGAAAAAGAACGATTGCTGATTTCGCAGTAAGCCATCGGGTTTGATGCAAGTAAAAAATGATGCTTGGTAGTACAAAAAAAATACCCGGCGGCCTGGCAAAGACAAGCACTAGATTAAACATAAACCATAGAATAGTATCTTTCTTTGTTTTTTCTTTAAGCGTATAGTAAAGAGTGATTGTAGAAACGGAAATAAAAAAGCTGTCACTGAATAAAGTGGTTGTCCAGCTTTGTATTGGAAACGCAAACAGAAAGAGGCACTGGCCTATAATCGAAACAAATTTATCCTTTGTTAGTAATTCGACAATTGACCTTAAGTAGATGCTCGCAGTAAAGCTTAATAATGCTTGTGCTGCCACCACAATTACAACATTGCCAGGAAGATAAAATACACTTAGGAAAAGAATATAACTAGTGTAGAATTGAAGACCACTGAAAGCATCTGTAAAGTTGCCTTTATAAAGGCTCTTAGCAGCCGAGATATATTTTTCTGCTTCATTGATTGTGATAATGCCAGTTTGATGCACAATTCCGTTAATAAAAAGCAGGTATAGCAGCAGTAGCAAAATTAAACTTCTGCTTTTTTTATAAGTTGAATGTAAGCAAAGCTGCATTAGTTTTATGCTTATTTATTTTTAAGGCAGAAAAATAAATTCTTCGATATCGGAAGTAAAGCTACAATTATATAAGCTACTAAAATAAATGCCGTTAAAACACTGAGTAATTTGATCAATTTGGGATCAAAATAAAGATTCAAATCATTTATTCCTTTTTTAACAGGTATAGCCATGAAGCAAATGCTTGCTTTTCTTGGCTTGCCTTCTGAATCTGAAGTTTTAAACTTCCAGTGAGGATAATGGTTTTGTAGTATAATAAGATGCCCATCACGGTGTGCGTTAAAACGAACATGAATGTTATTAACAGTATAACGAATAATGTTAGTTTTTGTCAAATTCTGGAAATTATCAAGTTTTACATTGTTGACTGTCGAGCTTAAAAAAAGGAAAGGAAATTGTGCTACAGAAATGCTGCTATCAAGATAAAGCATATCGTAATAGAGTAAGTTGTTAAATAGCTTTACCGGATAAAGCACAGCTTTTGGGCTTCCGGGTTGTTTGTTGTAGAATGTCCAATCTCCAACTAAAGCACTATCTGCATTTGAGATTTTTGGATAGTTTTCTAATTTTGTTAATGTTGGCATTGGAATGCCGTTTGGAGATCTTTGGTGAATCGTATTTATTTTTTGAACCGAAACTTTCCCTACGCCTGTAAATGGCATATTTAACAACGAAGCTATTATTACGTCTATGGCTGTAAGCAGCAAAGTTTTCTTGTATTGCAATTTTAAAATTGTCCTGATTAAAAATACAAGTAGAGTAAACTGTATAACTGTTTGTAATAGTAAAGTGTCTGCAAATTGAAGATTGTCAATGAATTCTTTTAAACTGTCTCGCCAGCTCTTGTTGAAAGCTTGCAGTTGTGCTATACCACTATGGCCTTCAAAAAGCACAAAAAACGAATAACTAAAAAGAAAGAAGATAATTACTACTAGCACTTGAATAATTTTCTTAATGATCTTTTTGAAGCGAAATGTTTCATCGGCATATTTTTGAAAACCTTGTGTTGCAAGAATTATAAAGCAGATAATTGCAAAAATTCTAAACTCTCCGTTTATCCGCACATAGCCTATTAACGGAAGAAATTTATGGGCAAACTGCTTAAATGGACCTCCAACCGAGAGTAAAAAGAAGAATGCTGCTGTTAGAATGAAGAACCATTGTAGCCTTGTTTTTTTTGTTAATAGGGTGAATACCAAAAATACTAATAGTAGTAAGCCGAAATAATTATTACGAAGTGCAATATCGTTTTGATAAAAAGACTGATTTTTCACTGTCCCCAATGGAAATAGCAAACTTAGCCAGCTTTGAATAGTTGTGTTTTCAGCAAGAGATAACTCAAGACTTAGCTTTGTATTTCTTGCGAAATATGGGATAATATCTACATAGCTGGTAATTAGGCCCAGACTTAAAAGGACTATTAAGAGTAATAATAACCCGAATTGTTTAATTCTTAAAGTAGCTGTCTGTTTCAAAACGTTACCTCGCCGCTCAAGAATTAAAAAGCCTGTAAATCCTGAAAAAAAATATATTGCGGCAATGATCATTCCCGGATGAGAAGAGGAGATGAGAAGGTAAAATGATAATGCTGTTATTAAATAGTTTCGGATGCTTGGCGTTTTTATAATTGTAAGAATACCCCATATGCACCAAGGTAAGGCAGCGGAGCAGCTGATCCAGTTTAAATGCTGAAGATGGCCGATTACAAATCCATTACACAGGTAGCTAAAACTGGCAGTAAGTCGAATATACTTATTGGTAGCAAAGTGCTCTGAAAGTTTAAACATACCAAGGCCGCCAAGTAGTACATAAAGCAATAGTTCGGCAGTGAGAGTATAAGCGTTGTATCCTGTTGTTAAAGCAATAATCCAGGTTATAGGATTCCAGTACGCACCATTCATATCTGCATAAAATGGAAGTCCAAACGAAATGTAAGGATTCCATAATGGAAACTGACCACTCTTCAAGGTTTCACTTAATAAAAATTTTGGTGGAAAGTAACCCAGAAAAAAATCATTCTTGAGTGCAAACACGCAGCTTACAACGGGTGCAAATGCAACCAGGAATACTATTCCAATAATAAAATAAGGAGTGGCTTTTTTCAACGATGATAACAAACTTGCTTGCGTCCAAATATACAATTACCTTCTTATGAATGATGCATAATTTAGCTAATTGACATGCAAGTAAATTGAAGTTACTATTTTTATTAAAATTTCATATAAAATGAAAGTTCATTTGCATGCTGATGACGCAGGAATTGGAGAGTCGGCGACACAACTGATTTTGGATGGGTGGGCTCGTCGCATAATCGGTGGGTTTGGTATAGTTTCAAATAAAGCATGTATGTCTCAGATATCTGAAGCTTTAAATAGGTATCAAGAACTGCCTTGCACAATTTCCGCCCATCTTAATTTAACAGACGGTTTTGCATTATTAAAATATGAAAATGGCTCCACTATAATGGATAAGGATGGCCGATTAAAAACCAGCTTTCTGGAAGCATTATTTATTTTGTTGAAAGGTGGATCCATTAAACAGCGGTTTTTGGAAGAGGTGTATCAGGAATGGGATTTACAGATAGCTTACCTTAAGCATGTGTGCCAAGGTCGTGATGTGGATGTCATTAATGGGCATAACCATATGCATATGTTGCCATCGTTATTTAATATTGCGGTTTCCTTGGCAGATAAACATAATATTAAATACATTAGGGTAGTAGATGAACGATTGTTTTTAGCTAATCTTTCCGATATGTTTATGCCATTTTTTTGGATTAACTTATGTAAATGGGTTGTATTAAAACTTTGTCTTCGACGAATAAAGAAACAGCAACATAGCTATAAGGCATTTACCCAAAAAGTATTTGGTGTTTTGTACAGCGGGCACATGACAACATCGGCTATAAAAAAGTACTTTTCCAAGCTTAGAAATGATGGTGTGAAATCTTTAGAAGTTATAGTACATCCTGGACTGTCATTGTCGAAGGAGATGGACAAATGGGCCTCAAGATCGTCTGCTAAACGGTTTTTTATTTCAAAGGAACGAATAAAAGAAATGAGCACTTTAAATCAGTTACAAAGCGAAAATGTCTTTTCAAATTATAATTCTGGAAGCTGATCAACTCGATCTAAAAGCCTATAGCATATTACAGCAGCAGTCTTTTGCCGAGGTTTTTAACAGATCACAGGTTGATGGAAGTCATCTGGATAGCTCCTTTTTTGAATGGAAGTATAATACACCTGCCGGCAAAGCAAGAATTGCTGTTGCGGAAGAAAATGGTGAGATGCTTGCTTCAGTTGCCATGTATCCTGTTAAGCTCATTGAAAAAAATAAAATATTTAAAAGCTGGCATTTTGTTGAGGCAGCAACTTTGCCAAAGGCTAGGGGTAAAGGGATGTTTAAAAAGTGTATGCAGGCGTTGATGGATACATTACAGAACGACGAACTGATCTATGTGTCTCCTAATAAAAACAGTGTATCTGCTACAAAGAATATTGGCTTTAAGGAATCTTGTTACGTTCCATTTTATGGTAAACTGGTATTTAATCTACCTTCTAAGCCTGTCGATAACTTTGGGAAGCAACTTTTTTTTGATAGTAATCAAGACAGCTATGCTGAAGCATTAGCATTAAGCTCGCCCAGAATGGTTCTTCGAAGTGCCGAGTATATGAATTGGAGATATAATGCACATCCTCATGTCTCTTATTACTCATTATCTCCAGTCAGAAACGGAAAAATACAAGGGAATATCGTTCTTCGGCCGGTACAAGTCAAACAGAAAAAATTATTGTTGATAATGGAGTTTCATACAATAAATAGTGCTGTCGAGCGAGAAATGTTAGACTTTTTAGCGAAAGTGGCAAAAGCTGAAAAATGTATTCTTGCCGGCATTTTTTCAAGAGGGGCAGCCTTACCGGCTTTTACTAGCTCCGGATTAATAAAGGTGCCGGTATTTTTGATGCCCAAAAACCACATAGTCATGGAACATCGAAAATACAGCAGTCTGTTTTCTAAAACTGACTGGTTTATGCAATCTGGCGATTGGGATGCGTTTTAGTCAACATTGATCATTTCATCAATAATGTACAATGGTCTTTTTTTACTTTCTCTAAAAAGGCTGGCAATATATTCTCCCATTAACCCAAAAACAAGTAATTGAATACCTCCCATAAAGGTAACTACGGTCATTAGTGATGCCCAACCTGGCACTGTTTTACCTTGAAAGTAATTGATAACAGTTATTGCAAGAAGAAGAAAGGATATAAGCGAAACGATTGATCCAATCAGTAATGAAATGCGGAGAGGTTTAAAACTAAAAGAAGTTGTTCCTTTCAGTCCTAACCGAATCATAGCTGTAAAGTTGTATTTGCTTTTTCCATGAAGTCTGGACGGCGCATCAAAAGGAATAATCGTTCTTCTGTAACCTACCCAGCTAAAAACTCCTCTCAGAAAAAGATCCCGCTCCTCAAATTTTCGAATAGTATGCATTACTTTTCTGGAAAAACCTCTAAAGTCGGAGACGTTTTCTTCTATTGGAACATCCGAAAGAAAATTTATCAGTTTATAAAAGAGTTTGGTTAATAGTTTTTTCAAAAATCCTTGATTTGCAGTTTTTCTGCGCTTTGTTAATACAACATCGTAACCATTTTGTAACTGTTCCAGAATTTGTGGTATAAATGATGGAGGATGCTGCAAGTCGCCATCCATTGTAACAATATGGCTTCCCGTTGCATAATCAATTCCAGCCATTAACGCATTTTGGTGGCCAAAGTTTCTTGAGAATGAGATGCATTTTACACGGCTGTCTGTTAAATAGAGTTGCTTAATTGCCGAAAAAGTATCATCGGTACTACCGTCGTTAATAAAAATAAGTTCAAAATCCTCCGGACTGTATTTCTTTATTTCATGATAGAGGGGCACAATATTCTCTGCCTCATTCATTACAGGTATTAAAATTGAAACTTGTGGCATTTTAAGGCAGAGGTTTGATATGGTTAAATATCAGCAGTTTTTCGTAAACGAACCAATACGTTTAAGCTGCTGGCTATAAACAATATTGGTTATTGTAATTGCGTATTTCGTAAAACATATTTGCCAATAATATCAAACTCCAGGTTTACGGGCGATCCTGGCTGTAATTGATGAATATTAGTATGCTCGTAAGTATAAGGGATGATAGCAACTTCGAAACTGTTTCGTTGCACATTAAAAACAGTAAGGCTTGTTCCGTTGATTGAAGCTGAACCTTTTTCCACCAAGAGGTTGGCAAACTGTTCGGGAAACGAAAAGGTGTAGAGCCAGCTGCCGGCCTCTTCCTTTACTGCTATACAATTGCCTGTCGTATCAACATGCCCCTGAACAAGGTGCCCATCAAGTCTGCCGTTCATGAGCATACTCCGCTCAAGATTAATTAAACGGTATAGAGCCCATGTAGCAAGATTGGTTTTACCTAATGTTTCCTTTACTGCAGTAACCCGGTGCATATCGTCTTTTAAGTCGTCAACAGTCAGGCAAACGCCATCGTGTGCCACGCTTTGATCGATCTTTAACTGATTTGAAATAGAGGATTTGATCCAAAAGCTTCTGTTACTTCCGTTTTCCAACACTTCTGTTACAGTGCCGACGGCTTCAATAATTCCAGTGAACATATTGCAAAATACCAGCTTTTCTCTGTGATAATCAACGGATATTTCGAGGTTATCTCTGAATGTTCCTTTTGTCAGGTTCAGCGATGGAAAGAAAATACCCAGAAATCTAGAAAATAATTCGATCTAAGCAGTTTTTGTTTGCTGATTCCCCTATCTTTGCGCCTCAAAATTCCTTAAAGGAGGTATCTAATTATGCTGATTATCGATTCTAAAGATTGCGAAAATATTGACAAGGCGCTGAAAAAGTACAAGAAGAAATTCGAAAAGAGTAAGGTTCTGCTTCAGTTGCGTGAGCGTCAATCGTACACAAAGCCTTCTGTTCAACGCAGAGGTCAGGTGTTAAAGGCAATCTACAAACAACAGATCGCCAGCGGTAAGATCGAATTATAAGATTCCAGTCTTATCAAATAATAGCAAATAGCCGTAGAGTTATATAACTTTACGGCTATTCGTGTTTATGGAATTTCATACAGATCCACAAATCCAGGCATTTATCGATTACCTGAAGTTTGAAAAAAGGTATTCGCCACACACTATTCGATCGTACCAGGACGATCTTCAGTTTTTTTACGAATATCTTTCCTCCTCATTTGGCAACCTGTCTTTAGCAGAAATTAAGCCTACGTTCATTCGTAGCTGGCTGGCTAAGCAAAAGGAAGAGGGATTATCATCAAAATCGCTCAACCGCCGTATTTCATCTCTGCGGTCTTATTTTAAATATCATTTAAGGCAGGGAGAAATTACTACTTCTCCAATGACCACAATTGTAACGCCCAAAGTAAGTAAACGGCTGCCATCATTTGTTGATCAAAAAGATACGGAGCTGCTTTTTGCACATGTTGAGTTTCCCGATAATTGGGAGGGGGTGTTGGAGAAAATGATTCTTCAATTGTTGTATGCGTCAGGCATGCGTTTAAGTGAGCTCATTGGCTTGAAACAAAGCCAGGTGAACTTACAAAAAGCACAATTGAAAATATTGGGAAAGGGTAATAAAGAAAGGTTGATTCCTCTTTCGTTAGAAACACAGCAGGAAATAAAAAACTATTTGCAGAAGCGAAAAGAGAAGTTTGGTGAGAACGATGGGCTGGAATTATTTTTAATTAACGACAAGGGAAGAAAACTCTATCCGAAATATGTGCAATTAGTTGTAAAAAAATACCTCTCGCTCGTTACAACAATCGAAAAGCGAAGTCCGCATGTGTTGCGTCACACATTTGCCACACATTTAATGAACAATGGGGCAGAGCTGAATGCTGTTAAGGAATTGCTTGGCCATAGCAGTTTAGCTGCAACGCAGGTGTACACACATAATACGATTGACAAGTTGAAGGATATTCATAAAAAGGCACATCCTAAAGCTTAGCTTGCTGATACAAGATGTCTGTTAAAATGCCTGTTAAACGTAAAAAATATTTTGAAAAATGCGCCTGCTGCCGTAACTTGTTATCACTGGAAAATGCTGTACCCAAAACCAGAAAAACCAGTTCTTTCACATTATTATTCACTAGCTAAAATTTGGAACGCTATGACCGTTAAGATCCAAACCGTACGTTTTGACGCAGACGCAAAACTGATCGAGTATGTTAAACAGAGAGTGCAGAAACTTTACAACTTTCACGACAGGATCACGAAGGTTGATGTGTTTTTAAAGCTCGACAATGTAGTTCACAACATTAAAGACAAAGTAGCAGAAATTAAAGTACACGTCCCAAAACAGCATCTATTCGTTAAGCAAACGTCCAAATCATTCGAGCAGTCTTTTGATGAAGCATTAGATTCGCTCATAACCCAATTAAAGCGAAAAAAAGAAAAGCAATACGATCTCTAAAAAATCATTTAAAAGCCCACCGCAAACGGAGGGCTTTTTTTTGCTTTCAACTTTCTTATAAAAATCCTGATATTTTTTTTGTAAAAATTTTTCGGTTTGTTGTTTTCCATTACCTTTGCCTTCCCAAAAAACAGGGGGCATGCTTCAAAGCAGCAAAAAGTTCTTTACAGTATTGACTTTTAACTGATAAGGTTTGATTGAGTTTTTAATCTGCCCGGCCATCCGGCACATCAATCTTACCTGGTTTTTTAGAAAAAAGTAAAATAAAATTGCCACTTTAGCTCAGTTGGTAGAGCAGCTGATTTGTAATCAGCAGGTCGTTGGTTCGAGTCCGACAAGTGGCTCTTGGTTTTTTAGGGCAGGTTCCAGAGCGGCCAAATGGGGCGGACTGTAAATCCGCTGTCTTTCGACTTCAGAGGTTCGAATCCTCTCCTGCCCACAGCACTATTTGAAATATAATCGGATAGTTTGACCTTAGTAAAGTTCTTTTGTGTTTGAAAATTTGAAGATGATTGTGTAAAACGGATCATTTTTCAAATTTTCAAATTGTATTGCGGGAGTAGCTCATTTGGTAGAGCGATAGCCTTCCAAGCTATAGGTGGCGAGTTCGAGCCTCGTCTCCCGCTCCAGTAAGTTCTTTTGAAGTTAGAGGTGAGAAATTTCACTAAAACTCTACCAGCCGTTGTAGCTCAGTGGTAGAGCACTTCCTTGGTAGGGAAGAGGTCGTGAGTTCGATTCTCACTAACGGCTCAGTATGTTTGATGCCTGGCCTTAAACAGTTGAGTGAAAATTAAAACGATGAAATGTGCGACGCAACAATGTTCAATAGTGCACTGTTGCCGATAACATAAAAGAGTTTAACAGTTTTTGTAAACACAAATTTTAAAACAAAATAAGATGTCTAAAGAGACCTTTAAGCGGGAAAAACCCCACGTAAACGTTGGTACCATTGGTCACGTTGATCATGGTAAAACCACTTTGACTGCAGCTATCACAGACATCCTTTCTAAGAAAGGTCTGGCTCAGGCAAAGAAATATGATGAAATTGATGGTGCGCCTGAAGAAAAAGAGCGTGGTATCACTATCAATACTGCACACGTAGAATACCAAACAGCAAACCGTCACTACGCACACGTAGATTGTCCTGGTCACGCTGACTACGTAAAAAACATGATCACTGGTGCTGCGCAGATGGATGGTGCTATCCTCGTAGTAGCTGCAACTGATGGTCCTATGCCTCAAACAAAAGAACACATCCTTTTGGCACGCCAGGTAGGTGTACCTAAGATTGTTGTGTTTATGAATAAAGTAGATCTGGTTGAAGATGCTGAACTTCTTGAACTGGTTGAAATGGAAATCCGTGACCTGTTAAGCTCTTATGGCTTTGATGGTGACAATACTCCAATCATCCAAGGTTCTGCTACCGGCGCTTTGGCTGGCGAAGCTAAGTGGGTTGCTAAAGTAGAAGAATTGATGGAAGCTGTAGATACTTACATTCCTCTGCCTCCCCGTCCGGTTGATATGCCATTCCTGATGAGTGTTGAAGACGTGTTCTCAATCACTGGTCGTGGTACTGTAGCTACTGGTCGTATCGAGCGTGGTATCATTAAAGTAGGTGAAGCTGTTGAAATCGTTGGTTTGATGGAAGCTCCAATGAGTTCTACTGTTACCGGTGTTGAAATGTTCAAGAAACTCTTAGATCAAGGTCAGGCTGGTGACAACGCAGGTCTCCTCCTCCGTGGTATTGAGAAGAAAGATATCCGTCGTGGTATGGTTATCTGTGCTCCTAAATCTATCACTCCTCATACTGAGTTTAAAGGTGAAGTTTACGTATTGAGCAAAGAAGAAGGTGGTCGTCACACTCCGTTCTTCCAAAAATACCGTCCTCAGTTCTACTTCCGTACAACAGACGTTACTGGTGAAGTAGAATTACCAGCAGGTACTGAAATGGTTATGCCTGGCGATAACACAAACCTTACTGTAAAACTTATCCAGCCAATTGCGATGGAAAAAGGTTTGAAGTTTGCGATTCGTGAAGGTGGCCGTACAGTAGGTGCAGGTCAGGTAACTGAAATTTTAAAATAAGCTAAGGCAGGGCTTTTAGCTTTAGTAAATGATGTACATTTGCAACATATAACTAAAAGCTGTTCCGTTAAAGGAATAGCTTTTAGTTTTCTACGGGCATGGTGCAACGGTAGCATACGGGTCTCCAAAACCTTTGATCTGGGTTCGAATCCTAGTGCCCGTGCGAAGTAAATCTGAAAATTCATCAACAGTCCGGTTGTTTTAACCGGGTTGTTGGTGAATTTGGTTTTCAACTTCACAAAATCAAATTACACTGATGAACAAAGTATCCGCTTATTTCAGAGACTCTTACAGGGAGTTGCTCGAAAAAGTAACCTGGCCTACCTGGCAGCAATTACAACAATCTACAATGATTGTGCTTATTGCTACACTCATCATTACCGCTATTGTTTGGGTAATGGATCTTGGTATTGCCAGCGCACTTCAATTCTTTTATTCATTCTTCAAATCGTAATCTATGTCAGAAACCGCCAATGTGGAAACCAGCAAGTGGTATGTGCTTCGTGTCGTGAGCGGCAAAGAGAAGAAGGTGAAAGAGTACCTTGATAAAGAAATTTCACGAAATGGATGGAGCCATATCGTAAAACAAGTCTTTCTTCCGGTTGAAAAAGTGTATAAAGTTGCTAACGGTAAAAAAGTTGTTCGTGAGCGCAACTTCTATCCCGGCTATGTAATGATTGAGGTTGAAAATGGTAAAATGGGTGACGACATCCGTGAAACCATCAGCAACACCAGTAATGTTATTCATTTCCTTGGTAAAGAAAATCCCATTGCTTTACGTAAAGCAGAAGTAAATAAAATGCTGGGTAAAGTGGATGAAATGGCTGATGCAACCGGTATGACGATGAGTGAGCCATTTATTGTTGGCGAAACCATCAAGATCATTGACGGACCATTCAACGACTTTAACGGTGTAATTGAAGAAGTAAACGACGAGAAGAAAAAGCTCAAAGTTGCAGTAAAAGTATTCGGACGTGCAACACCGGTTGAACTCAATTATATGCAGGTTGAGAAATTAGCTTAAGAAATACTATTTGATTCTAATAAAAAACCCACTCATTTGAGCGGGTTTTTTTATGCGTTAACATGTAGCTTTTATGCCTGTGCTTCTGAACCGTTTGATTCTTCTGCTGCAGGAGCTTCTGCTAATGGAAGTTCTGCCTGAACAGGTTCCGGAGCTGGTGCGGGAGCAGGAGCTTCAACAGCTGGTGCTGCTGCTACTTTTGCTTTAGCCGCTTTTTTCTTTGGAGCTGCTTTTTTAGCTGCTGGCTTTTTGGCTACTGCTTTTTTGGGAGTTGCTTTTTTTACAGCTTTTTTAGGAGCTGCTTTCTTTACTGCCTTTTTAGGAGCAGCTTTTTTAGCCGTTTTTTTCTTAGCGGCTTTCTTTACAACTTTCTTAATTGCTTTTTTAGGAGCCGCCTTTTTAGCTACTTTCTTTTTTGGGGCTGCCGCTTTTTTTGCTTTTTTAGCAGCTTTTTTGGGGGCTGCTTTTTTTGCTGCTTTTTTAGGAGCAGCTTTTTTAGCCACCTTCTTTACTGCTTTTTTAATGGCTTTTTTTGCAGCTTTTTTCTTTGCTTTTGCCATGTGTGTTACGTTTTTAGAGTTGTTTTTGGGAGTAATTGTGAATTGAATTGAAAAATTAAAGTAAAATAATCAGTCAGTAAAAAAATCATCTCTTTTTTTTATAACTAATTCTTAGAGCAAACATGCTGCAGCGCTTACTTTTGTTACAAAAGCAGCGTAAAATTCTTCTTCAAACCCTTTGCTGGTAAGGAAATGCGCCTTACCTTTGCCGTCCCAAAAAGTTCTTTAGAAGAATTATTTGTTTGGGAGTTCCGATCGGTTTCGGAACGTTATCACCAAAAAAACTTTTACAATGGCAAAAGAAATCACAGGATTTGTGAAGCTGCAGGTAAAAGGTGGTCAGGCAAACCCTGCGCCTCCTGTAGGTCCGGCCCTTGGTTCGAAGGGTCTTAACATCATGGAGTTCTGCAAGCAGTTTAATGCAAGAACTCAAGACAAAATGGGTAAAGTACTTCCCGTTTTGATCACCGTTTACTCCGACAAGTCGTTCGACTTCGTTATTAAAACTGCACCTGCTTCAATTCAATTAATGGAAGCAGCAAAAATCCAGAAAGGTTCAAAAGAATCAAATCGTGCAAAAGTGGGTAAAGTTACCTGGGCTCAAATCGAAGCAATTGCTAAAGATAAGATGCCTGACCTCAACTGCTTTACACTGGAAAGTGCTATGAGCATGGTTGCCGGTACTGCACGCAGCATGGGTTTAACTGTTGACGGTAAAGCTCCTTGGGAAAACTAAATTATTCACCTCAAATTTTTGAAACATGTCTTTGACTAAGAAAAGAAAAGTAGCAGAAGCAAAGGTGGATAACAATAAAGTTTATTCCCTGAAAGATGCTTCAACACTCGTAAAAGAAATTAACTGCACTAAGTTCGATAGCTCTGTTGACGTTCACGTTCGCTTAGGTGTTGATCCTAAGAAAGCAGACCAGGCTATCCGTGGTACAGTAACATTACCACACGGTACTGGTAAAACAAAACGTGTACTCGTTCTTTGTACTCCTGATAAGGAAGCTGATGCGAAAGCAGCAGGTGCTGATCATGTAGGATTGGATGAGTTCATTACTAAAATTGAAGGCGGCTGGACAGATATCGATGTAATCATTGCTACTCCTGCTGTAATGCCTAAGATTGGTAAACTCGGTAAAGTGTTAGGTCCTCGTAACTTAATGCCAAACCCCAAAACTGGTACTGTTACAAACGATGTAGCAGCAGCAGTAAACGAAGTAAAAGGTGGTAAGATTGCATTTAAGGTTGATAAAGCGGGTATCGTTCACGCTTCTATTGGCCGAGTAAGTTTTGCTCCGGAAAAAATTGCTGAGAACACACAAGAGTTCCTCAATGCACTGGTAAAAGCAAAACCTTCTACTGCAAAAGGTACCTACCTGAAAAGCGTTTACATGGCAAGTACAATGAGCCCTGCCATTAATGTTGACACAAAATCATTCATGAACTAATCCTTTCAGGGTTATTAAAACTAAAATCATGACAAAAGATCAAAAAAATGAAGTGATTGAAGTGCTGAAAGGCAAGTTCAGTCAATACAATAACTTCTACATTACCGATACAGAATCGTTAACTGTAGAGCAAGTGAGCAAACTGCGCCGTGCTTGTTTCGATAAAAATGTTGAAATGAAAGTGGCTAAGAACACACTTATTAAAAAAGCATTGGAATCTTTGGATGCTGAGCGTTACACTGGTGTATTTGATGCATTGAATAATGTAACAGCTTTGTTGTTTTCAGAAAATCCAAAAGAACCAGCTTTGATCATCAGCTCATTCCGTAAGGAAAGCAACGGTGAAAAGCCAGTGTTGAAAGCTGCATTTATCAATGGTGATGTTTATGCCGGCGATAATCAGTTGAAAGCGCTGACACAGATCAAGACGAAGAACGAGCTCATCGGCGAAGTTATCGGCTTGCTCCAGTCTCCTGCAAAACGTGTTATTGCTGCATTGCTGCATAACGCTGAAACAAAGGGAGAAGCAACTGCTGAAGCTGCACCTGCAGAATAAGTATGAAGAACGAAGTTGGAAGTACGTACTTCGTACATCTAATTTTGTACTGAAAAATAGTAACCAATGCCTCTGAGGTTCAAATGGGGTACAATTAATAACCATCCGCCGGACTCCTGAAGAGAATGAAGGCGGTTAAAAAGTAAAACAATGGCAGATATTAAAGCATTAGCTGAATCATTAGTAAGCTTAACAGTTAAAGAAGTTCAGGAATTAGCAGACGTTCTGAAAGCAGATTACGGTATTGAACCAGCTGCTGCAGCTGTAGTAGTTGCTGCAGGCGACGGTGGTGGCGCTGCTGCTGCTGAAGAAAAAACTTCATTCGATGTAATCCTGAAGAGCGGTGGTGCTTCTAAACTGAACGTAGTTAAGATCGTTAAAGACTTAACTGGTCTCGGTCTGAAAGAAGCAAAAGACCTCGTTGACGGTGCACCAAAACCAGTTAAAGAAGGTGTTTCTAAAGCAGAAGCTGAAGATATCGCAGCTAAGCTGAAAGAAGCAGGTGCTGATGTTGAGATTGCTTAATGCATTTCTTACAATAAGTTGAACCCCGACCAATGTGTCGGGGTTTTTTGTGCGCAACGTTTTACAAATGGCGATTGTCTACAGTCAAACACGGCTATTTTTGTAGCCGCAAGCAAGTACATGAATAATAAGCAACACTTATCTCAGTTTTTTCTTCTTACCATTTTCCTGTTTTGTTTCTGTGCCGGATTTACAGGCAAATTACAGGCACAATGCACAACACTTGGGCAAACACCTGCAACTGCATTTCCGGTTTGTGGTACCGGTGTGTTTTTGCAAAACAATGTTCCAAGCTGTCAAAACAATGAGATTATTGTTCCCGGATGTAATCCCAATCAAAACAGGTATTACGATGTCAATCCATTCTGGTACAAGTTCACTTGCTTTACATCGGGTAGTCTTGGTTTTTTAATTGATCCCATTAATACAAGCGATGATTATGACTGGCAGATATGGGATGTTACCGGTATTGATCCGAATACAGTTTACAGTAATACAGGTCGTGTAGTAGCGGCTAACTGGTCGGGGTTGACTGGGCAGACAGGTACAGCTTCAAACGCAAGTTCTTTGATTGAGTGTGGTTCGTATGGAGGCAATAATCCCCCCAAGTACAGTCGCTTGCCAAATATTGTTGCGGGCAAAACATATTTGCTGATGATCAGCAATTTCTCTAACTCGCAAAAAGGATACAAGCTTTCATTCGGTGGAGGAACGGCAGTAATTACCGATCCGAAAGAACCACTGATGCAGCAAGTCCGCACCAATTGTGCGGCTAATGAACTTCGCCTGAAACTTAACAAGAAAATGAAATGCAGCTCCATTGCAGCGAATGGAAGTGACGTTGTTGCATTTCCCGGTAATATAACGGCAACGAATATGCGCCCGATCGGCTGTAACAGCAGTTTCGAAACCGATTCGGTAGTAATCACCTTATCGCAACCGTTACCTCCCGGCAATTATGCGCTGCAATTGAAAAACGGAAGCGATGGCAACACTATCCTTGATGTATGCGATCGGTCAATACCAACAACCAATACCGTCCCGTTTACTGTAATAGCATTGCAACCAACAGCATTCGATAGTATTGCTCCGGTAAGCTGTGCACCAAATAGTGTTCGTTTTGTATTTAAAAAATTGATTCGCTGCAGTTCAATTGATGCATCCGGTTCAGACTTTAGTATTACGGGCACCTATCCTGTAACAATAACCGGTGCCAGAGGTAATTGCAATGCAGATGGATTAACGGGTGACATTATTGTAACATTTGCCCAGCCTTTGCAACAAGCAGGAAATTTTACCATTGCACTTCGCTCTGGGTTTGATGGCAATACCATTGTTGACGAATGCAGCCAGGCAACGCCTCCATCACAATTAAGTTTTTCTGTTTTAGATACTGTAAACGCCTCGTTCACCTACAACATTGCTTACGGTTGCCAGGCAGATACGGTCTTATATACGCATCCCGGTGGTAATGGCATTAACAGCTGGCAATGGAATTTTGCAGCAAGCGGATCAGGTAATCAACAACAGGAGCAAATTATTTATAACAGTTTTGGAACCAAGAAAGCTACGTTGATTGTATCGAACGGTTTCTGCAGCGATACAAGTGCGCAGGATGTTCGTCTTAATAATTTCCTGCAGGCGGAATTTGATGTAAACCGGTTTATTTGCCCTGATAGCTTATTGTTGGTAAATCCGGCTCCAGTTACCGAAAGACCTTTACAATTCTTGTGGCAGTTTGGCGATGGTACTACAAGTACCGATTCGCTTCCGTTGCCGCATTTGTATCCGTCGAACACAAACGAAGTAAAATACACTGTAACCTATACCATTACGAACGATCTTGGGTGCAGCAGCAGTATATCGAAAGAGGTTATCCAGTTACGCACCTGCAGAATTGATGTGCCGACTGCATTTACTCCCAACGGCGACGGGTTAAACGATTTCTTTGGTCCATTGAATGCATTAGCAGTAGAGAATTTGCAGTTTAGAATTTATAACCGCTGGGGTGGGCTGGTATTTGAAACAAACGACTGGACCAAACCATGGGATGGGAAAGTGAACGGCGTGGCACAACCTGCGGCTAATTATGTTTGGACCTTAACGTACAAAGATCTCGTAACCGGAAAAGATGTTAGCCGAAAAGGAAGTTTTATACTCATTCGATAAAGTAGATGGGGGTAGTTGGCTCTGCTAAACTGCCAACTTTTCCCAACTCTGACAAAACGGGGACAAATGCTGCCAATCAAATTTTGTTCCAACGCACAATATCATTAACTTTGCCTCCCTAAATTTAGGCTGAATAGCAAGTTGGCGCCCAATTACAGTCATAAATAACTGAAAATCAATTTACTTGTCTTTGCAAAAAGACGGTGAGCTATTCGTGTGCACAAACTTAAAAACCGGTAAGAACATATGTCTTCATCAAGAGTTGCAGCAAGCAAGAGAATTAATTTCGGAAAAGTTAAGCACCTTGCAGAAATTCCCGACCTGCTCGGCATTCAGATTCAATCTTTTAAAGAGTATTTCCAGCTGGAAACCACGCCTGATAAGCGTAACATTGAAGGGTTGTTCCGTGTATTCAAGGAAAACTTTCCTATTACCGATACACGTAACATTTTCGTTCTGGAATTCTTAGATTACTTTATTGATCCTCCCCGTTATTCTATTGAAGAATGTATGGAGCGTGGATTAACATATGCGGTTCCTCTCAAGGCCAAACTCCGTTTGAGCTGTAACGATGAGGAGCACGTTGATTTCCAGACCATCGTTCAGGATGTGTTTTTAGGAAATATCCCTTACATGACTCCCCGTGGTACATTCGTGATCAACGGTGCTGAGCGTGTAGTGGTATCTCAGTTACACCGTTCTCCTGGTGTATTCTTCGGTCAGTCTATTCACCCCAACGGAACCAAGATCTACTCGGCTCGTGTAATTCCGTTCAAAGGTGCCTGGATGGAGTTTGCTACAGACATCAACAACGTAATGTATGCGTACATCGACCGTAAGAAAAAGTTCCCTGTAACTACTTTATTACGTTCTATTGGCTTCGAAACAGACAAGGACATCCTTGAACTGTTTGGTATGGCTGATGAAGTAAAAGCAGATAAAAAAGCATTGGAAAAATACGAAGGCAAGCGTTTAGCTGCCCGTGTACTCCGTAGCTGGGTAGAAGATTTCGTAGACGAAGATACCGGTGAGGTTGTGAGCATTGAGCGTAACGAAGTGGTATTGGAGCGTGATTCTATTCTTGACGCTGAAGCGATTGAAATGATCAGCGAAATGGAAGTGAAGAGCGTATTCGTTCAGAAAGAAGAAGTGAGCGGCGATTTCGCAATCATCTACAACACATTAAACAAAGATACTTCGAACAGTGAGTTGGAAGCGGTACAGCACATCTATCGCCAGTTGCGTGGTGCTGATGCTCCTGATAACGAAACTGCACGTGGTATTATCGATAAATTATTCTTCAGCGATAAGCGTTACGATCTCGGTGAAGTTGGTCGTTACAAGATCAACCGTAAGCTTGGCTTAAACTTCCCGATTGAGAAGAAGGTATTGACGAAAGATGATATCATCGCCATCATCAAATACCTGGTGAAGTTAACCAACGCTAAAGCTGAAATTGATGATATCGATCACTTGAGCAACCGTCGTGTACGTACAGTGGGCGAGCAGTTGTATGCTCAGTTCGGCGTAGGTCTGGCACGTATGGCCCGTACCATCCGTGAGCGTATGAACGTACGTGACAACGAGGTATTTACTCCGGTTGATCTGATTAATGCAAGAACATTGTCATCAGTGATCAACTCGTTCTTCGGTACATCACAGTTATCACAGTTCCTTGATCAGACAAACCCGCTTTCTGAGATCACACACAAACGTCGTATCTCCGCACTCGGACCCGGTGGTTTGAGTCGTGAAAGAGCAGGTTTCGAGGTGCGTGACGTACACTACAGCCACTATGGTCGTTTGTGTACAATTGAAACGCCTGAAGGTCCGAACATCGGTTTGATCTCTACTCTTTGCGTACACGCTACAGTAAACGATATGGGCTTTATTGAAACGCCTTATCGTAAAGTAGAAAATGGTAAAGCCGATGTAAAAAATCTTACTTACCTGAGTGCAGAAGAAGAAGATACAGCGAAGATTGCTCAGGTAAATATCGACATCGACGATAAAGGAAACATCATTGAAGAAAAAGTTCGTTCACGTGAAAGTGGCGACTTCCCGATTCTTGAAAGAGCAGAGGTGGAATACATGGACGTTGCGCCTAACCAGATTGTTGGTTTGAGTGCGTCACTGATTCCGTTCCTTGAGCATGATGATGCCAACCGTGCATTGATGGGATCGAACATGCAACGTCAGGCAGTGCCGCTTGTACGTCCGCAGGCGCCTATCGTAGGTACAGGTTTGGAAGCAATGGCAGCTCGTGACAGCCGTATTCAGTTAAACGCTGAAGGTAAAGGTGTAGTTGAGTATGTTGATGCAATTGAAATTCACGTTCGTTACGAAAGAAGCGAAGAGCAACGTTTGGTAAGCTTTGAAGATGATCTGAAAATCTACAAGCTCACGAAGTTTATCAAAACAAACCAAAGCACTTGTATTAACCTGAAACCTTGCGTTAAGAAAGGACAGGCAGTAAAAGAAGGCGACTTCCTTACTGAAGGTTATGCAGTGAAAGATGGCGAACTGGCATTGGGTCGCAACCTGAAGGTAGCGTTCATGCCATGGAAAGGTTACAACTTCGAGGATGCCATCGTAATCAACGAAAAAGTTGTGAAAGAAGATCTCTTTACTTCTGTACACGTTGAAGAATACGAACTCGAAGTACGTGATACGAAATTGGGTGAAGAAGAATTAACTCCGGATATTCCAAACGTAAGTGAGGAAGCAACAAAAGATCTCGATCAGAACGGTATCATCCGTATTGGTGCAGCTATCAAAGAAGGTGATATCCTCATTGGTAAGATCACACCTAAAGGAGAAAGCGATCCAACTCCTGAAGAGAAATTGTTGCGTGCCATCTTTGGTGATAAAGCAGGTGATGCAAAAGATGCTTCACTGAAAGCTCCAAGTGGTACAGAAGGTGTGGTAATTGATAAGAAACTTTTCCAACGTGCGAAGAAAGATAAGAATGGTAAGATCCGTGAAAAAGCATTGCTGGAAAAAGTAGAAAAGATTCACGAAAAGAATACAGCGGATTTACTGGATGTATTGCTGAGCAAATTGTTATCGTTGCTGAAGGATAAAACTTCTGCAGGCGTTAACAACAACTTCGGCGAATCATTAATTGGTAAAGGCGCTAAGTTTAACCAAAAGAACCTTGCTGGTATTGACTATGCAAACGTTAATCCTTTAGGTTGGACAGGTGATGCAGTAACTGACGAATGGATCAACCAATTGTTGCACAACTACAACATCAAATACAACGAGGAACTCGGCCGTTACAAGCGTGAGAAGTTCAACATCTCTATTGGTGATGAATTGCCAGCCGGTGTATTGAAACTTGCTAAAGTTTACTTGGCTGTTAAGCGTAAACTGAAAGTGGGTGATAAGATGGCGGGTCGTCACGGTAACAAAGGTATCGTTGCAAAAATCGTTCGCCAGGAAGATATGCCGTTCCTTGAAGACGGTACTCCGGTTGACATCGTATTGAACCCGCTTGGTGTACCTAGCCGTATGAACCTTGGACAGATTTACGAAACTGTACTTGGTTGGGCTGGTGAAAAATTAGGTGTGAAGTTCGCTACACCAATCTTCGATGGTGCTACGGTTGAAGAAATTGCAGGACATATTGCTGAAGCAGGTTTACCAACCTTCGGTCATACATTCCTTTACGATGGCGAAACAGGTGAGCGTTTCCACCAGAAGGCAACAGTTGGTATCATTTACATGATCAAACTGCACCACATGGTTGATGATAAGATGCACGCCCGTTCAATCGGACCATACAGCTTAATCACACAACAACCGTTGGGTGGTAAGGCACAGTTCGGTGGTCAGCGTTTTGGTGAAATGGAGGTATGGGCATTGGAAGCATACGGTGCGTCTAACATCCTGCAGGAGTTACTTACAATCAAATCGGATGACATCATGGGTCGTGCAAAAACTTATGAGGCCATCGTTAAAGGTGATAACGTTCCAAGACCAGGTGTTCCTGAATCATTCAACGTATTGGTTCATGAATTAAGAGGCTTGGGCTTAGACCTGAAATTTGAAGAGTAATTCCGGTTACCGGTTGCCAGTTACTGGTTACCGGTTTCCTGTTGTTCCGGCGAACAGTTGAAGTACAATAACCGGAATGTAGCAAATGGTACTTCGTAAATCTAAAATCGAAAATAAACATATGGCATTCAGAAAAGATAATCGTCAGAGGCCAACGTTTTCTAAAATCACCATCGGACTTGCATCTCCCGATACCATCCTGGAACGCAGTTTTGGTGAAGTATTAAAGCCCGAAACAATCAACTATCGTACATACAAACCTGAGCGTGATGGTTTGTTCTGCGAAAGAATTTTCGGACCGGTAAAAGATTTCGAATGTGCTTGTGGTAAGTACAAGCGAATCCGTTACAAAGGCATTGTGTGCGACCGTTGCGGTGTAGAAGTAACAGAAAAGAAAGTACGTCGTGAGCGTATGGGCCACATCAAACTGGTGGTGCCTGTAGTACACATCTGGTACTTTAAATCGTTGCCAAACAAAATCGGTTACTTACTCGGTGTTAGCTCTAAGAAATTAGAGACCATCGTTTACTACGAACGCTATGTGGTTATTCAAGCCGGCGTTAAAGAAAATCTCAACACAGGTGATTTGTTAACAGAAGAGGAATACCTCGATCTGTTGGATACATTGCCAAAAGATAACCAGTACCTGCCCGATGAAGATCCTCAGAAATTCATTGCGAAGATGGGTGCTGAAGCTGTACACGATCTGTTAGCCCGCATTGATCTCGATCAATTGAGCTACGATCTGCGTAACGCAGCTGCAACTGAAACTTCACAACAACGTCGTGCAGATGCGTTGAAGCGTTTAAGTGTTGTGGAAGCTTTCCGTGATGCAAACCAACGTATCACTAACCGTCCTGAATGGATGGTGATGCAATACATCCCCGTTATTCCGCCGGAACTGCGTCCGCTTGTTCCTTTGGATGGTGGTCGTTTCGCATCATCTGATCTGAATGACTTATACCGTCGTGTAATTATCCGTAACAACCGTTTGAAGCGTCTCCTCGAGATTAAAGCTCCTGAGGTAATCCTTCGTAACGAAAAACGTATGTTACAGGAAGCCATCGATTCATTGTTCGATAACAGCCGTAAATCAAATGCGGTGAAAGCGGAAGGTGGTCGTGCATTGAAATCGTTGAGTGATGTATTGAAAGGTAAACAAGGTCGTTTCCGTCAGAACTTGCTCGGTAAGCGTGTTGACTATTCTGGTCGTTCGGTTATCGTTGTAGGTCCTGAAATGAAACTGCATGAGTGCGGTTTACCAAAAGATATGGCTGCTGAATTGTTTAAACCATTCATCATCCGTAAACTGATTGAAAGAGGTATCGTAAAAACAGTGAAGTCTGCACGTAAACTGGTAGACAAGAAGGAAGCTGTAGTTTGGGATATCCTTGAAAATATTCTGAAAGGTCACCCGATCATGTTGAACCGTGCCCCCACGCTTCACCGTTTGTCGATCCAGGCGTTCCAGCCAAAGTTGATTGAAGGTAAAGCCATTCAATTGCACCCGCTCGTATGTTCTGCGTTTAACGCCGACTTTGATGGTGACCAGATGGCGGTACACGTTCCGTTAAGCAATGCTGCGATTCTTGAAGCACAATTGTTGATGCTTGCTTCGCACAACATTCTTAACCCGCAGAACGGTCAGCCGATCACCCTTCCTTCACAGGACATGGTACTCGGTTTGTACTACATTTCAAAAGGAAAGAAAACAACCGATACAGAAATTGTAAAAGGACAGGGTAAAGCTTTCTATTCTGCAGAAGAAGTAATCATTGCTTACAACGAAAAGCAGGTTGATCTTCATGCATGGATTAAAGTTAAAGCCAACGTACGTAATGCCGAAACAGGAGAGTTGACTTACAAGTTGATTGAAACAACTGTAGGTCGTGTCATCTTTAACCAGTTTGTACCGAAAGAAGTTGGTTTCGTAAACGCATTGTTAACAAAGAAAAACCTTCGTGAAATCATTGGCGATATCATCGAAATCACCAACGTTCCAAAAACTGCGAAGTTCCTTGATGATATCAAGACGCTCGGTTTCCGCACAGCCTTCCAGGGTGGTCTGTCGTTCAACATCAATGACCTGATTATTCCTGAAATCAAAGCTGAGCTCGTAGAAAACGCACAAGGTGAAGTAAACGAAGTTTGGGACAGCTATAATATGGGTCTTATCACCAACAACGAACGTTACAACCAGATCATCGATATCTGGAGCCGTGTGGATACACGTGTAACTGAAACGTTGATTCGTGAAATGGCTTCTGATAAGCAAGGTTTCAATTCGGTGTACATGATGCTTGACTCAGGTGCACGTGGTAGTAAGCAGCAGGTAAAACAGCTCGCTGGTATCCGTGGTCTGATGGCGAAACCTCGTAAGAGTGGTTCTACAGGAAGCGAGATCATCGAAAACCCTGTATTGAGTAACTTTAAAGATGGCCTGAGCGTATTGGATTACTTCATCTCTACGCACGGTGCCCGTAAAGGTCTTGCCGATACGGCGTTGAAAACAGCGGATGCGGGTTATTTGACTCGTCGTCTCGTAGACGTTGCACAAGACGTTGTAATCAACGATGAGGATTGCGGTACACTCCGTGGTATTGCTACAAGTGCATTAAAAGATAACGAAGATATTATTGAACCATTGAGCGATCGTATTGAAGGCCGTACATCATTACACGATGTGTATGATCCGCAAAGCGAAGAGCTGATTGTTGCAGCCGGCGAACAAATTTCTGCAGCCATTGCAAGAAAGATTGAAGAAGCAGGTATTGAAACAGTTGAAATCCGCTCGGTATTGACTTGCGAAAGCAAGCGTGGTGTGTGTGTAAGATGTTATGGCCGTAACCTTGCAACTGGTGCTACGGCACAGAAAGGTGATGCGGTTGGTATCATCGCTGCGCAGTCAATTGGTGAGCCTGGTACACAGCTTACATTGCGTACCTTCCACGTGGGTGGTGTTGCGGGTTCTGCATCAGTAGAATCTTCATTGCCGGCTAAATTTGATGGTACCATTCAGTTCGATGGATTACGTACTGTAACTGCTACCAACAACGAAGGTGAGAAAGTACAGATGGTAATCGGTCGTACAGGTGAGGTGCGTATCATGGATGTGAAGAATGACCGCTTATTGATCACGAATAACATTCCTTACGGTGCTACACTTACAGTGAAAGATGGTCAGCAAATCAAGAAAGGCGAACCGATCTGTACATGGGATCCGTTCAACAACGTTGTAATTGCTGAGATCGCCGGTACAATCAAATTCGAAAACATCATCGACGGTATTACCTTCCGTGAAGAAGCGGATGAACAAACAGGTCACCGTGAGAAAGTGGTTATCGAAACAAAAGATAAAACGAAGATCCCTGCATTGCTGGTTGAAGGCAAAGAGATCAAGTCTTATAACTTACCTGTAGGCTCACACATTGTGATCGAAGAAGGTGAAGAAGTAGTTGCCGGTCAGGTGTTGGTGAAAATCCCACGTGTACTTGGTAAGCTCCGTGATATCACCGGTGGTCTTCCTCGTGTAACTGAATTGTTTGAAGCACGTAACCCTGGTAACCCTGCTATCGTTTCTGAAATTGATGGTGTGGTTGCTTTCGGTAACATCAAACGTGGTAACCGTGAGATCATCGTAACAAGTAAGGATGATGTAACTAAGAAATATCTTGTTCCTTTAACTCGTCAGATCCTTGCACAAGAAGGTGACTTCATTAAGGCAGGTGCTCCGTTGAGTGATGGTCAGATCGCTCCTGGTGATATCCTCACCATCAAAGGTCCTTTCGCAGTACAGGAGTACGTTGTGAATGAGATCCAGGAGGTTTATCGTTTACAGGGTGTGAAGATCAACGACAAGCATATTGAAACAATCGTGCGCCAGATGATGAAGAAAGTAGAAATCATCGACGCTGGTGATACGAAGTTCCTGGAAGAAGACCTTGTTGACCGTTTCGAATTTAACGATGAGAACGATCGCATCTTCGACAAGAAAGTTGTTACAGAACCTGGCGATAGCAATAAGTTCCGTCCCGGACAGATCGTTACACTGCGTGAACTTCGTGAAGAGAACAGCATCCTCCGTCGTGCAGATAAGAAACTGGTAGAAGTAAGAGATGCACATCCTGCAACAGCACAACCGGTATTGCTTGGTATTACCAAAGCATCTCTGGGTGTACAAAGCTGGATCTCTGCTGCATCGTTCCAGGAAACAACGAAGGTGTTAAGCACTGCTGCAATTGAAGGTAAAACCGATGATTTATTAGGCTTGAAAGAGAACGTAATCACCGGTCACCCAATACCTGCAGGTACAGGCTTGCGTGAGTTCGAAAACATGATCGTTGGTAGCAAAGAAGAGTATGAATTACTCCTTACTACCAAAGAAGCCATGAGTTTCGATGAAGAAGAGTAAGCAACAGCTGAAGAATAATCAAAAGTCCTCCGGTAACGGAGGACTTTTTTATTTGCGAAATGAGAAGTACGAGGTACGAAAAGAGGCAAGAAAGATAAATGGGCTTTCTTAGTAATTGAGTGGTAGACTTATTGTTTGAATTTTGGGTTTTCCTTCTTGTGCCTTGGATTCTCTTGCTTGTTTTTTGAGCCTTCTTCTTGTTAACGCTTTCTTAAAAACCACTTCGTTTTTTTACAGTCAAACGAAATCCTTTACTTTGCCCACCTAGTTATGAAAAGTTTACAAAGTATTTTATTGTGGGTATTATTAGCAGCTGTTGCTGTATTGTATGTATTGCATTTCAGTGGTGGAAAAAAAGCAACTGAAACAAAAGCCAACATTGTTGTAAAAGACAGTGCTGGTAATGAACTTCCACAACACATTAAAGTGGCCTATATCGATCTGGATACCGTGCAGAAGTATTACGAATTCTTCAAGCTGAAGAATGAAGAACTGGAACGTGAAAAGAACCGTTACGATAACCAGATTCAAAGTGACTTAAATAAACTGGAACGTGACCGTGTTGAATTCTTAAAGAAAGGACAAGCTATTACACAGGTTGAAGCAGAAAAGTTTCAGCAGGAGTATCAAACACGCTATCAGCAAATTGGCCAGCGCCAACAAACATATCAGGGCCAGCATCTCGAAAACCAGTCGAGAGCTATTGATGAAATTCAGAAGAAGATCAATGAATACCTGAAAGAATACAATAAAACAGGTAAGTATAATTTTATTTTCTCTACGCAGGAAGGCAACCCTACGTTGTATTACAAAGACACCGCATTCAACATTACAACAGATGTTGTGAAGGGCCTGAACGACGCCTACAAGCAGTCTAAGAAGCAGTAAGCAGTTACAAATTAATCCTTATCTTCCGTTTCATTATTTTGAAACGAAACCTCTGCTATGTCTGCAACACAACAGGAATTTAAACCAACGCTAAGTTTACTCGATGCCACAATGATTGTGGCAGGCTCTATGATCGGCTCCGGTATTTTTATTGTGAGCGCTGATATTACCCGCAACGTAGGTAGTGCCGGATGGCTTTTATTTGTTTGGCTCATTACCGGGTTTATGACGTTGACAGCAGCATTGAGCTATGGCGAGTTAAGTGCCATGTTCCCGAAAGCAGGCGGACAGTATGTGTATTTAAAAGAGGCATTCAATAAACTCGCAGGCTTTCTTTACGGCTGGAGTTTTTTTACAGTCATTCAAACGGCAACGATTGCCGCAGTAGGTGTAGCGTTTTCAAAGTTTACCGGTTATTTTATTCCTGCGTTGGATATCAACGATGAGAATATTCTTTTTCAACTTGGTTTCTTTAAGCTGTATCCTGCACAGCTTGTATCTATAGCTGTTATTGCGTTGTTGACGTACATCAACACAAAAGGTGTGCAAGGTGGTAAAATCATTCAAACCATCTTCACCATTACAAAACTTGTTTCATTGTTTGGTTTAATTGTGTTTGGTTTGTTATTAGCAGCGAAAGCAGATGTGTGGAATGCCAACTGGGAAAATGCCTGGCAAATGAGCAAGATACAGGAAGGCGGGATGATGGCCGGTATTGCAGGCAGTGCGGTATTAGGAGCCATTGCTGCATCCATGACGGGTTCAATCTTCAGCAGCGATGCATGGAATAACGTAACCTTTATTGCAGGCGAAATTAAAAATCCTAAACGCAATATTGGTTTAAGTCTGTTCCTCGGTACGTTGATCGTTACCATCATTTACATTGCTGCAAATATTATGTACATCAGTGTACTGCCGTTGAATGGTGGTGAGCAGAGTATAGCATTTGCCAAACAGGATCGTGTAGCCGTTGCAGCTGCTAATGAAATATTTGGTAGTATTGGTATGTATGTAATTGCTGTAATGATCATGATCTCCACATTCGGTTGCATCAATGGTCTTGTGTTATCGGGTGCAAGAGTATATTACACGATGGCACAGGATGGATTGTTCTTTAAACAAGCGGGCACATTAAATGAAAATGCAGTACCACAATGGGCGTTGTGGGCGCAATGCGTGTGGGCTTCTTTACTTTGTTTAAGCGGACAGTATGGCGATTTGCTTGATATGATTTCTTTTGTAGTGGTACTCTTCTATGTACTTACCATCATGGGTATTTTTGTATTGCGTGCCAAACGTCCGGATATGGAAAGGCCATACAAAGCATTTGCATATCCTGTACTCCCCATCATTTATATTGTACTTGGTTTAACGTTTTGCTTCTTTCTCATTACCATGAAGCCGCTTTATGCAGGTATTGGTTTGGGAATTGTTTTATTAGGTATTCCTGTTTATTATATTGCAGTCGCAAATCAAAAGAAGGCGGTTTAGTATGGGTGCGGTTAATTTCGATGCGTTATTTCAAAAGTTTACACAATTAAAAGCAGGTGTTATCGGCGATGTTATGCTTGATACCTACATGTGGGGACATGTAGATCGTATTTCGCCGGAAGCTCCTGTGCCTGTTGTGTCGCTCGATAAAAAAGAATACCGTATTGGTGGTGCTGCAAACGTAGCATTAAACCTTGCCTCGCTTGGTGCAACTGTTTCGATGCTGAGTGTAATTGGAGCCGATGATGATGGCAAACAATTACAGCAACTGTTGGAGCAAAAAGATATCCGAACAGATTTTTTGCTTGCCAGTGCTAAACGCATTACTACCAGTAAAACACGCATCATCAGCCGTAACCAGCAAATGATGCGGCTCGATAATGAAATTACCAACGATCTTGGCTATGAAGATGAACAACGGATGATCCTTGCCATACAAATGTTTATTGCGCAGGAGAAACCCGATGTGATCATTTTCGAAGATTACAATAAAGGGGTACTTACCGAAACGGTTATTCAGAAAGCAATTGATTTGTGCAGGCATAATGGGATTATAACAACAGTTGATCCCAAGCGTAAAAACTTTTTTGCGTACAAAGCTGTTGATGTGTTTAAACCCAACCTGAAAGAAGTAAAAGACGGATTGAATCTTTTGCTTGAAAATGTAAACGAAGAGAGCCTTCGTTCCATTCATACACAGCTGCAGGAAAAACTCAATCATTCGATTTCGTTTATAACGCTTTCTGAAAAAGGCGTGTTCTATCAAAAAGAAAATGAAGCAGCTGTTATTCCTTCGCACCTGCGTTATATTGCCGATGTAAGTGGTGCCGGCGATACGGTGATTGCTGTTGCATCGCTGGTATATGCTGCTACAAACAACGTGCAGCTGATGGCTGAAATGGCCAATATTGCAGGCGGACTTGTGTGCGAAGAAGTAGGCACCGCTGCCATTAAAAAAGACCGGCTTTTACAGGAATGTAAACATTTGCTCGGTTAAACCTGTTATCATTTACGATAATCATTCCTCTCTCTTATCTTTGATTTTATGCAAACGTATGTAGTTATTGTGGCCGGCGGATCCGGTAAGCGAATGGGTTCTGTGCTTCCAAAACAATTTCTTTTACTGAAAAATAAACCGGTGCTGTATTACACTATCAATGCTTTTCTTACGGCATTGCCGGAGTGCAAAGTAATTGTAGTGTTACCGGAAGAGCACCTGGAGCTGGGTAAAGAAATTATTGATGGTTTTTTTGATGAACAGCGTATACAGTTAACTGTTGGTGGCGAAACCCGTTTTCATTCGGTACAGAACGGGTTGAAACTGATAGAAGAGGAATCGATCATTTTTGTACACGATGGTGTGCGTTGCCTGGTAAGTGAAGAATTGATTAAGCGTTGCTATGAAACAGCATTGGAAACAGGAAGCGCTGTGCCTGCAGTTGAATGCAGAGACAGTGTGCGGATGATTACGGAAGATGGGAATGATCCTGTAGACAGAAGCAAACTGCGGTTGGTACAAACGCCGCAAACCTTCCATAGTAAAATTTTATTACCTGCATTTGCCATCGACTACAAAGCATGGTTTACCGATGAAGCCACAGTTGTAGAAGCCTTCGGTTTAAAAATAACATTGGTACAAGGCGAAGAAAAAAACATCAAGATCACTAATCCGATTGATCTGGTAATAGCCGAAAAGATATTAGAAGGATAGAGACTTTATACTCATCATTGATCATTCATCACTCATTATTCAGCTACTCTTTCAACCATCGTAACAATCTCGGCAACCGGTTCATCCGTAAAGCAGGATAATGTTCTTCTGCAGCACCGTAACTGCTGTAAAAGAACGCAAGGTTGCGGATATCACTTCCCTCAAAATCGAGCAATGCATCGGTTTCTGCATGTAATGCAATAAACCGGTCAATTAAATAATGCGAAGCGCCAAGTGTTTTGCCGTTTGGATGATTACCAACAAGAATATAGTACCAACGTTTGTGTGAGTATAAAAACACAGCAGAAGCCAACAGTTGATTATTGGCAGCATAAATACCGAGTGTTTCTGCCTGTTGAAATTGTTTGGCATGTGCAACAACTTTTTTAAACCGGTCGATCTGGTCGTCGGTTATTGCCGACACACGTTGCATGGTTTCTTTTGCAAGGGCGATGATAGCATCAAGCTCAATGTGCTGCTTGACCTGCAATTTACTCTGCTCTGCTTTTTTAATATTCCGCTTCAGGTTGTTGCGGTAAGCGTCGGTAATTGTGTTATACGGTTTATTTAAGGACAATACATAGTTGATCCGTTCTGTTAAAGGGAAACCTTCAACTGGAAAAAGATTGTCTTTATTGAGATAAATATCGATGTAACGAAAACGTGGAGGAATGCTCTTGAGAAATTGTTCTGTTACTGCAGCAGTTACAGGTTGTTTAGCAAAAACACCCAGCGATGCACAGAAATAGGGTTGATACAGATAACTGATGCCATATTTTTTATTATAGGTTAATGGCATTACAGCTTCGTAATCGTTCAGCACCAATGCATCCCATTCGCCAGCCATCGCATCGAGATACCAACTGTAACCATAAATCAATCCATTTACTGCATTATCAATACAGTCGTTCCATTTTTGTTTATCAACGGATGCTGCCGGTATGTACTTGATGGCTTCCATTAAAAAGGTAAACGACGATCGAACTTTTTTAAGCTGAGGTATTGCAGATCAATTGTAAATGCAATGTTCTTTAAAAAGCGTTTTTCTGTAATAGTCGATTGGAAATAATCTTTGTACGGTTTGCTGTACAGCAAAGGCGCATAAATATTGATTGTATTTTTTAACAACGACAACTGCAAACCTGCGTTGTACAACAGCCTGCTTCCTTCGGCATTGGGCTGCCATGCCTCGGCATACGTACCAAAATCAACATATACTTTTAGCGGAACCGTAAAGGGCAAAAGACGCAGGATGTTGATTTGATCGGGAATATCGGTAGAGAAATTTACAGCAACCAACCAGTTGTCTGTCTTGCCAATTTTGTTTGCAAGGAAATCGGTACGTACTTTAAAACCACCATCACGCATCATCATCTGTTGTGCAGCAAAGCCATCCTGTTCGCTGCGGCCATAAAAGTAATTACTGTATGTATAATCTTCCGAACCTTTTGGTGCAGATAAGTTTAAATGATAGGGATCTGTTGCAAATACTTTACTTGTAGTACGATCGCCCAGGTACATGAACTTGCCGGCGAAGAAGCGTATATCTGCACCCAGCCGTTCGTTGTAGTTAAAATAGTAATTACCGGTAAAGGCAAGCCGCACAAAATCCTTTGCCTGTTCGGCCATTAACTCACCACGATAAGGATAAAGTGCTCTTGTATCCTGTATAACAAAACGTAGTTGGTTTAAATAACGGCTGCCTGTTTCTTTATTGATAATGGTGTAACGATCGCCATTCGGAAACGTATCCGACTTAAAGCGGAGATTATCTTCGGAAATGAAAAATGTTTTCCATTGTATAAAGCGTTCTCTTGTACTACGTGGATTATCTTCTTTCAATACCAATTTGAGCGTAGGAGATAGTTTACGAAAACCTGTTACAAAAGTTTGATTGGCAGTATCGGTAAAATTATCTGTATTAAACTTCAAGGCATTTACAGCAACTGTAATCCGCTGAAAGGTGCGCTTGGGATAAAGGGTATAACTCGCTCTTGCAAAACCATTCAACTCTTTGCTCTTGGTTGCATACATCGGTGCAATAATAAACTGAAGTGCTCTTGGTTCAAGGGTATAATTGGTTAAAGCACCTCCAATCATAAATCCATCGTACTTATTAATGCCTAAGACCGGTGTAACGATGAGTGTATTTGTAGATGAATTATTTACACCTGCAAAAGGTTTAATGCTGAGTGTCTTTTTCGGCGCCGGCTGTAACGGGCCTGTCTTGTTCAATAGTGCAAACTCCTGATCTAAATTTTGTCCTGAGCTTTGTTCTAAGGAAAGTTTTAAATCGGCAGGTGAGGGGTGCTTTCCTTTCCATTGCTGAAAATAGAATTGCATGGCTGCATCAAAAGCTGTGCGGCCTAATTTCTTTTCGAGCAAATGCATAAAGTCTGCGCCTTTTTCATAGGCAATCAATCCGTAATTCATCTCCGTTAAACTGTCGGCACTTGTATTCATTGGTTGATCGAGATGCCACTGTTCAAAACTGTTGAGGAATAATTTTTCACCAGCATTGAAACTGATCAGTTGCTTCTTTTTAACAGTGGTATCACGGTAACGGCTCAGCTCTTTATCAAAGCGTTCATCGTAGTAACTGTTAACCCCTTCATCTAACCAAGGGTATTTGCGTTCGTTGCTTGCAAGCATTGCCTGGAACCAATTGTGCCCTACTTCATGTTCAATAACGCTTTCAAGTTCTTGTGCAGATGACATGGCTGTTATAGAAGTAATGCACGGATATTCCATGCCCCCCGGGAAACCCATCTTTGCTTCAACTGCAGAAACAACCGTGTAAGGGTACTCGCCAACTGCATTGCTTCGGTATACAACAGCATCCTTCACCATCTGTACGCTGTTTTTCCAAACGGCTTTGTTGTTTTCTGTAAAAGCAGTGAAGACGTTTACAATACGTCCACTTTTTAATTGCAAGGTATCAAATTGAACGAGGTATTTCTTATCGGCAAACCATGCAAAGTCGTGTACATTGGTTTGTTTATAGAGAAGTGTTTTTGTTTCTTCCTGTACCGGAGCAGTTGTTACAACAGGGTTCTTGCTGACAGTTTTTTTTGCTGTTGTTTTTTTGGCAACAGGCTTTTGTGCTGCCACAACCGGTGTAGGCGTGCTACGTTGCTTCAACCATTCGAGTTCTTCTTTATTCTGCAATTCGCCTGTACTTAATACAACATAACTTTTCGGCACGGTAATCTTCACTTCATAATTACCAAAGTTGTTGTAAAATTCTCCCTGGTCTAAATATGGCATGGGATGCCAACCGTTACGATCGTAGACAGCGGGCTTGGGGTACCATTGGGTAACCTGGTAGCTTTTACCAACATGGCCGCCACGTGAAAAATTCTTTGGCAGCTGCACATGAAACGGAGTGGTAATAAACGCTCTTGCACCCGGTGCTAATGGTTGCGGTAATACTACTTTAATGATATCGATGTGCTGCGGATGATCTTCTGTTTTTGCAAGTACATTGTTTACACGAAAGTCGAGGCGATTGATGTAGCCACGATCTTTCGCATCTGCAAAATAAAAGTCGGTGCGGCCGTTTTCCAGCAGCTGATCGCTGAAGGCTGTTCTGTCTGTACGATAAGCATTCGGCCATACATGAAACCAGATATAGGTTAATGTATCGGGCGAATGATTGATGTATTCAATCTTTGCAAAACCATCTAACGTATGATCGTTGTCGTTCAGTTTTACATCGATGGAAAAATTTACCTGTTGCTGCCAATAGGCTTGCTGCGCATACAAAGCAGATGAAACTATGAGAAAAAGGAAAGCAAATAGATACTTCACTCAATGGGTTTTCTCAAAAATAACACCTTCTTTCCGATAGACCTACAGTAGTTTACCTTTCTCTTTGAGGCGGGCAAAAAGTTCATCTAAGTTGCGGTTGCTTACACGTTCCATCACCTCTTTAAAATCTTCAGGATAGGGGTGGCGGAATTTCCATTGGTCGTAGTAAGTGTGAATGGCTTTATCGAAAACAGGACGACCCAATTCCTGTTCGAGCAAAAAGGCCCAGATGGCAGTTTTCAGATAAATGACAATGCCATATTCATCTTTATTTTTAAAATCTTCTGAAGGCGTTTCAATGGCATCCTTCATGGGTATTTCGTTCATGGCGTTATAAATGATGGCAAGAAATTCTGAAGGGCCACGTTGCTTTAATTCTGCAGGTAATGCACTACCGAAAATAGAATTGCTTCTGTATTTCTCTGCTTCATAACGAAACTGGAAAAAGCTGTTGAGGCCTTCATCCATCCACGCATGTGCACGCTCGTTACTGCCGAGAATACCATAAAACCAGTTGTGCCCAACTTCATGTGTAATCACAGCATCCAGTGTTTCTGTATTGGCATCGGGGCTTGTAATGAGTGTAACCATCGGGTATTCCATGCCACCACTTGAAACATTACCCGGGCCTTCCACTGCACTTACAGCAGGGTAGGGATATTCGCCAATCCAGTTGGAATAATTTCTTACCGCATCTTCTACGTGGCTCACACTTTTACTCCATTCTGTATTTGCTTTATTTGAAAAGAAGGTAAATGCATCGATGATTTTTCCTGAAGGAAGTGCTAATGTATCGTACTGCACTACAAAATCGTTATCGGTAAACCATGCAAAGTCGTGTACGTTTTCGGCTTTGTATTGTAATGTTTTGAATGCTGCGTTTGATAACGGCGTATACGCTGTAAAGTTTGCTGTTTTTGTTTTGTTGATCGCACCTGCGGCTTTCAATGCCTGTAACTCATCCGGATTCTGCAGTGCTCCTGTTGAAGCAACCACATAATTTGCAGGCACAGTAATGTTAACTGTAAAATTGCCAAACTCACTGTAATACTCACCCATATTTAAGTAAGGCATGGGGTGCCATCCTTTACGGTCGTACACGGCAGGTTTGGGATACCATTGGCAAACAGCAAAGGCATCATCAATAAATCCGCTTCTGGAAAAGTAGGTAGGAAACTTAACATAGAAAGGTGTGCTGATGTTGATTTTGCCACCGGGTAATAATGGTTGTGGTAAAATGATCTTTACAATGTCGATATTCTTTTTATCGGCTTCAACAGTTACAGCTACATTGTTTACTTTAAAATTCAAACTGTCGATATAACCCTTCTCTGCCTGCTTAAATTTTTTGGCGCCTTCTTTGTCGCCTTCTTTGTATTGGGCATACAGTGCCGTTTTTTCATTCTTATACGCATTCGGCCAAAGATGGAACCAGATAAATGTTAAGGTGTCGGGTGAGTTGTTGCTGTACTCTATTTGCTCAAACGCTTTAATGGATTTGTCATTTACATTCAGCTTTACATCAATGCTGTAATTCACTTCCTGTTGCCAGTATTGTTGTTGTGCTTTTACCTGGGCAGATGTAAAAATGGCAAGAAACAGAATAATCTTCTTCATTGTGTTATTGTTAGCGACCCTTTCCCATAAAGATCAAGCGTATGGTATGGATCATGATTTTAATATCGAGTGCCAGTGAAATATTTTCAATATAAATTAAATCGTACTTGCTGCGTTCAACCATTTCATCTACATTTTCTGCATAGCCAAACTTTACCATACCCCAGGATGTAAGTCCGGGTTTTACACGTAACAGGTAACGATAGTACGGTGCTTTTTCCACCACCTGGTCAATATAAAATTTACGTTCGGGGCGTGGGCCAACTAAACTCATTTCACCTTTCAGAATATTCCACAGCTGCGGCAATTCATCCAAACGCCATTTGCGCATTACTTTGCCCCAAGCAGTAATCCGCTGATCGGTTTCGGATGATAATGCAGGTCCGTTCTTTTCTGCATCGGTGTACATCGAACGGAATTTATGAATGTAGAACGGTTTGCCTTTTAACCCGATGCGTTCCTGCGAATAAAAAACCGGTCCTGCAGAAGAAAGTTTCACACGGATAGCAATGAAGATGTATAACGGCAGTAACAACGTTATGGCAACAAGCGCAGCTGTAACATCGATCAGCCGTTTAATATTTTGCTGCCATTCACTCATCATGCCCGTGTGCAGATCGATGAGCATTGCGCCCAATACATTGCTTGTACGCACAGAACCTGAAAGAATGTCGATGGTATTGGGTAACAGTTTAATGCTTACATCCAGTTCACTTAAAATACTCAATGCATGTTCCATTGCAGGCCGTTCTTTCTCTTCTGTAGCAATAATTACCTGTTCAATTTTCTTCTCACGAACGATACTTGCGAGTGAATGGATGTTGCCCAACGATGGCATATAATTGCTCAGGCCGTTTGCAGTGCTTTCGGTTGGATAGATAAAACCTGCGAAATGAAAACCCTGTGTTTCGCCCGACTGGCGGATGTCTTTATATAATTTGATTGCACTTTGCTGTGCACCAATAATGAGTGTGTTGATTTGTACTTTTCCTGCGAGGAACTGCCGTTTAATAGCGGAGAGAATGAGCCAGCGGAAAAACCAGGTAAAACCAAAATGAAGTGCAAGCAACAATGCTGATTCTTTGTAATAATAGGTATACACATGAATCTGATCATCGAGCAGCAACGTGAAGAATACAATTAAACAGCCCACTAACGAACAGAAGAACGTAGCTGTTAATTCCTGCAACCTGGATTTGCTGTAAAGATTTTTATAGGCTCCGAATAAGTGATAGAGTATGATCCAGCAAACAGGAATAACAATGATGCCAAGAAAAAATGTTCTGTCGAAGGGTTGATTGAAAATAGCCGTTGCTTCGCCCAGCAGTACTCTTCGTAAGAGGTAAAACAGGCCCCAGCTTACTGTTGCCGAAAACCAATCGGCAACAACGTACCAGCTAATATGTAAACGGGTGTTTTCTTGCATGCAGGTTAAACGGTTGTGCGCTGAATTTTCTGCAGAATCTGGTGTGCTACTTCCATGGCCCGTAAGCCATCCACTTCGCTTACCGGTACATGCTGGTTGTGCAGAATGGCATCCCTGAATTGCTCGAGTTCCATTTTAATGGCATTTACTTCCTGAACGGCAGGGTTTGAAATAGCGATTGTTTTTTTGCCTTTGTTGGTATCAATGTCGAAGGTGAAAGCATCTTTATCTTCACTGCCTTTCATGCGAATGATTTCCGATTTCTTTTCGAGGAAATCGATGCCGATATAAGCATCCCGTTGAAACAACCGGATCTTCCGCATTTTTTTCATGCTGATGCGGCTGCTGGTAAGATTGGCTACACAGCCATTATCAAATTCAATACGAACGTTGGCAATATCGGGTGTATCGGTCATAACAGCTACGCCGTTTGCATACACATTCTTTACATCACTTTTTACCATACTCATAATGATGTCGATATCATGGATCATCAGATCCAGAATTACGCTTACCTCTGTACCCCGTGGGTTAAACTGCGATAAACGATGCACTTCGATAAACATTGGGTTCAGCTGCAAATCTTTCACTGCCAGGAAAGCCGGGTTAAACCGCTCCACATGACCTACCTGTAGTTTTACATTGGCTTCACGTACCAGTTTTACCAGTTCGTTGGCTTCTTCCATGGTGTTACACATGGGCTTTTCCACAAACACGTGTTTGCCCTTACGCACCGCCATTTCGCATAACTCAAAATGATAATTGGTAGGTGCCACAATATCGGCTGCATCGCAAAGACTCATCAGTTCTTCTGCATCGGTATAACGTTGCAGCTGGTATTTTTCAGCAACAGCTTTTGCTGCTTTTTCGTTGGGGTCGTAAAACCCAACCAATTCTACTCCTTCTATTTCCTTCCAGTTGTTGAGATGAAACTTTCCAAGATGTCCGGTACCAAATACGGCTACTTTCAGCATTGCGATTATTTAAGTAGCAGCAAATATAAATGATGGAAAGCCAGCAGGTAAGGAGTATCTTTTTTTCGAAAAAAAGGGAAAAACTTTTTTGCTGAAATAGTGAAACCCCTATCTTTGCACTCCCGAAAACGAGCGGATGATTGCAAAAGAATCTGATCAGGTGTAGGGAAGCTGGATCGGTAGTTCAGTTGGTTAGAATGCCGCCCTGTCACGGCGGAGGTCGCGGGTTCGAGTCCCGTCCGGTCCGCTTGTATTTGGCTAAAACCCGCTCTGGTAGCGGGTTTTCCTTTTTTGGGTCTATTTTTGGGTCTATAAAAACCCATTTTTACGAAGAACTTTACTATACTTTATCTCACTTTATTCAGCTTGATAAATATCACTCTAAAGGTAGTTTTTAGCACTGGAATTGCCCTGAATTTAAAGACTTATTTGTGCACAAAAAAGGCAGTGAAACCCACTGCCATCATAGGCTAAGCCTGCATCAACTGTCTAATATCACTGCCTAAAAAATAGACCCTTGACCTGATCTTTACACGCTTTAGTTTTCCATGTTTTATCCAGTCGTAAATAGTGGGCTTTGTAACTTTGAACAGACTGCAAACTTCCTCTATTTTGAAGAGCGGTTTTTCATTCAACCCTGGTGTTTCTAAAATGCCAAGCTCCTGGGGTTGTGCTTTTTTATTTCGTTCCACTTCTTCCCGAATGATCAGCCGGATTTGAGACCAGAATTCCTCTGGCTCAAAAGGGATCAAAATCGGTACTGCTGAATTTCCTGCCATAAACTCACTTTTACATTTCACACTTATTTAAAAATACCCGGCTATTTATAGAACCGTTTGGTGCCGGTTCATATAAAATATACCCGAACTCATGCAATTCATTAATACATTTATTGTATGTATGCCGGGCATTTATTTTAGCGGCTTTCATGATTAAGATCCTTTCAATTTCCACAGGATTATTTCCACCATTTATATTCCACTGTTGCAGTAAAGCCATATAGATACTTATATGAGTACTGCCTATTCTTGCATCATCTGCAATGGCCTGGTAAAACTCTGATAATGGCGGAAAGAGTTCCATGCTGGTTAATCCTGGTTAGCCTTGTTTCGTTTCCCTTTCAAAGAAGGATTTATCCGGCGTTTCTTTAACAAGCCGCTCCCTGTTGTACCGTTTGTTTCGTCGATTTCGCTTTCAGAATTTGAATCTGCTTGTTTCTTTTTCAACTGAAGTTGTTTTTCAAGCCACTTATTTTGCAAAAAGCGATAGGCTTCATCAACAGTTATTCCGCTACTATTTTCAGAAAAATAAAACCGCTGACTAATATCTGACTTATTCTTTACAGCGGGAATACTCCCAAAGATTTCATGATATGGAGTTCCAAGCCAAAACTTCACTTTAAGTGCAGCTGCAACGGCTTTACCTTTTTCATCTTGCTCAAGTGATGCTAAACTTTCAACAACAGTTTCAACTTTTGCCTCCACCTCCCAGGTTGTTTTATCATTTGGGTCCAATTTCTTTCTTTCATCGAGATTAAATGCGGACATCCAGCTTATGGTTGTCATTTGTTTTTCAAGGTCTGCTATGTTAATCCCGGCAATCATTAACTCTTCAAAGACATCTTTCTGTTGTAATGTTATATCATAATACAGCAACATATAAGCATCGCTTTTCCTTTGCCTCTCAAAATAAAACCTGAACTCCAATAGCTCCTTATCCTTTGCTATTTTGTGGTTCAAATAAAAATTATCAGGTTTAAAACAAATTCTTTTCAAGACCAAACTTCCCAAATTGTCAAACCCTAAAGACTGTAATTGGCTTGCCAATGCCGTTATATTCTGAATATTCATGGTACTGCTGTTGTATATTAAAAAATGGTTTAGGGATGTACTATGACACTCCCAAACCTTTGCCTTTGCTTTCCCTTTTTTTAGGCAGCAGGCTTTGTCCATTCTTTTTCTCCAGCTTTTCCTTTTCAATTTTTGTTACTGGCTTCAAATCTTTTTTTTTATCATTTTCCTGGCCTTCCTTTACTTCTTTGCTGCCTTTATCTATTCCAGATTTGTATTGCTCCAGGGATTCCTTTGCAACCATCTTCATGTTGGAATCGTATAGTGTGACCTTTTTGTACTGCGGATCAGCTTCCATAAACATTTTATGGCTGCTGCCATCTTTTTCAATGGTTACAGATTGTACATTCCCTTTTTCCAGTGATTGCATAAGCGCCTTAGATTTATCAGGGTCATTTAACTCGGCCACTGCAAATTTTTCTACAGCGGCTTTCAAATCATAGCCATAGTTTTCATGGAATTGTCTTACCTCGAAATTGTTGTGTTTGTCTTTGTTTTCAAAGTCAAGCTGCAACCATGCTTTGTATGGTTGTCCTTCTTTGTCTAAGAGCTCTTTGTGTACTGCCCGGCCATCCAGCAGATTAAAAGCTTCCTTTGCCGTAACGCCTTTGCCTTTATTTAAATAAAAAGTTTGATTGACTTCTTCTCCATTGCTGCGATGCAGGGAGGCCTGGTAATTGTTGAAGAAGTACATGTCTGTTGATTCAGACTTGCGGAAATTCAGCGAGGCCTCAAAGCCTTTGTTGCCGATTTCATTGAAGAATTCCAGCTTAAATTCTGGCTTACCTTCCTGTAGATTTTTTTCGAGATCGGCTTTGAGTGCATCGCCAAAGCCCATGTACTTGAGATTGTCACTCAGGTACTGAAGATTTTCCTGATTCATAAGTTTAAAATTTAATTGTTGTGAAATAGTTGTTGATTCAAAATGCTCGATCAAGGCATCCGTAAATGCGTTGCCATCCCTGTTGTATAGCCCGTTTTGATCCGGATCATTGATAGGCGTTTGATTAAATTGTTCGCCATAGGGAATCTTTGCAAGCAGATCAGCAATGGAATTAAATGGAAGTACATGAAAACGATCATGATCGCTGATATTATCGGCAGCAAAGCTGTTGGCTTCAATACGGGTAGCAAAAAAGTACACATCTGTTTTGTCCAGATAATAGATACTGTTGTTGTACACCATGTATTGTTTACCTGCACGAAGCGCAAGTTCAGCCAGTGCCAGTACTTCGTCAGAAAGTGGATGTTCGTTCTGCATGTTCATTTATTTAATCCTGTCGATCTGCTATTAGAGGTGATACAATTCTAGAGGTTCTATATTTTTATGGAGTATTCTTTTCTTTAGAAGCATAATCCGGCAGCAGAATCGATTGCATCAGCTTTTTATTGCTGATCTTTAATTGCAGATGGCGACCGCCGTTTTTTTCCATCAGCTGCATCAGCATTTGTTTGGCGTCGGGAATAGTAAACTTTTGCACAGCAATTACCAGTGTATGTGATGTCATTGCTTTGATCACTCCGGGATTTGCAGTAACCAGCAGAGGAGAGAGTTCCTGTTCCTGGACAGCTGTGCGGTTTGCTTTTTTTCTATCACGTATAAACAGTCGAATCAGTTCCGGTTCAAAATCAATCGGGCTGTTATTGGTTAAGTGCAACTGAAAGTATAGAACATCACTTTGTATGTAGATACCCGTTACTTCTGCAACCATATCCCACTTTCTGTCACGAATACCTTTAATCGTTTGGGGATTATCCAGTATACCGGTTGCATAATTTTGAAGCGGTGAGTTTTTTTTGACAGCTACATGATACACCTGCTCTTCAGGTTGTGATAGATAGCGAACAGCAAAGGAATACACAGTTCCGTCAATGGTTACTACACTCAGGTTGGTCTCGGAAAAGTTTTTTGCTGCTGCTTTGACCAGGAGTACATGTGGTGCGTCCTTGATTCCCTGCACGAGAATTGCTTTTGCTCCACGATCCACATGCAGGATGGGATTCGGAAAAACAAGACTGCTGGTTTTATCAGTTGTAATGTTGATAGTAGTTTGTGCTGTTGCCTGAAAAAATGCTATGCACATAATGAAAAAGAAAATGAGCTGTTTCATGTCAATTATTATTAGATGATAATTGTTGTTCTCTTTTTTTATCCCGGAGTAAAAGCCGGTGACCTTCTTTCACCACTACTTTTACCTGTTTTACTTTTCTGCCAAGCAATTGCTTTAAAGTGTTCACGCCAGCAGTAGCAGCTTGTGCACGGAAAGAAGGATCGAGTGTCAGAATATCCATTTGTTGGAGACTGCTTTGTGCAGATTCCTTTGCCACATCACGGCTGATCGCCCCCGGGATATAGATACCTGCCATACCATCCATATCAAAGACCTCCAACTCGATAGGAAAAATGTGTTTACCATAACGAAGACTGCTGATATTAATTTCCAGACGTTCATCATTCAGAGAGACTTTGCCATTTAGTTTTGTTCCTTTTGGTATCAGCGTGCCATTGATAAAAATATCAGTCGCAACCCGCATCTGGATAATCGAACCATTCACCAAAGTTTGCGTCGTATGTACAACAGCTTCGATGGCGGTTGATTCTTCTTCTACTTTATTTGTTTCATCGATGCCAAAGAAACCTACTTGAAATTGCTGTTCATTTGTAGTGCTGTCCAGTAAACTTGTAACAGTTGTTTTTTTATTCGCTGTTACCGGAAAGACAACATTGCGTTGTTTTGTGGATTGCTCTTTGAGTTTTTCTTTCACCCGTTCGGGGTGCTGGATGTCAATAATTTTTTCCAGTGTTCCCTGTATTGCTTTCAGTTCAGGATTTTCCTGACCGCTGTTTTGCATTTGTTGCATGATCAGATTCAGACGGTCAATTTCTGTATTGAATGATGACTCCTTTTCATTGCTGGTAAAGGGAGATGCATTCTTTTCCGGTGAGGGAGTATTCCCTAATTGCTCCTGTAATAAAGCAAGTTTACGCATCAACTCATCTTCGCTGCTTATTCCTTTGTTACTGTACGGCGAACTGTTCAGCCCATAGTTGTATTTAGAAGCTGTTTCTTGCGTCAGCAGTTGCAGTTCATTGGTTGAACTGTGATTACTGTCAAGTCGTTGCCGGTAATAAGGGTCTGTACGCATCCACTCTTCCAGTTTCAGAGAATCTTTTTCTGCCTGCTCATAAAAACGCAGCTTGTCAGTCGGGTCCGCTTCTTTCAGTTTTGAATCAGGCAGATTGAGCAATAATCCGGCTGTCGTTGTTTGCGGGTTATCAGCAGTTTCTTTTCCACCACCCAAGGCCCAGAAAGCAAGACTGATAAAAGGCAGACAGATCAGGGGCAGCATCACCAGCATTTTGCGTTTACGTTTAAACGCTGCGGAATGCTGAACGGTTTCCTTTTTTGCTGCAGGTGCCTGTGGTACTGCATTCGTGGCATCACTTTTCATACGCTTCTTGTTTTTGTTGTGAAGAATAAAATTGTGCAAGCATCCTGATGCTGTCCATCAAACCCGGCCGGGATTGCAGGATGCTGTCGTATTGTTTCGGTTGTTTTTTTTGAAGGCTATCGAAATAGGTCATTAAGTGCCTGATTTTTTCAGCAGTGATTGAGTCGGCAATTGTTAACTGCTGATGATTGTTCCGGTCATCCTGATAAATGATTTCCGGTTGCTGTATCGCAGCGGGCTTGAATAACTGTATTCCTTTTTTTGGATACAGCAATGCTGCCCCGATGATGTAAAGACTGTAGAACCCGGCTGCAGACAAGATCATAGCAAACAGAATCTTTGATTGAGCTACACCCAGCTTGTTGACGATTCCTTTCATGAGTTCCACAAAGCGTTCCTGCAATTGTTGAATAAGCCGAACGATCATGGCAGCAATACGGTCTGTTGTTGTGCTGCTGCTTTTGTTTGTTGTATCGGCTTGTTTTTTTCTGAACATGGTTAGCGGTTTTGCGATTGTAAATCCTGGTTAGAAACTGTTCGCCATTTTTCAATCAGAAATCCATGAGGGTTATGATCGGAGCGTGCTACATTGCGCAGGTATCCTTCTGTGATCAACAGGCGTGTAACAATACTTGCCGGGCGAATGATTCGTTGTTTACCTGTATAGCGGAAATAAAAGGGATATTGATCGATATTGACGGCAATACTGTCGGCTTCGATTTCCTGGCTGATGTTACCCGAGATAACACTTGCGAAATAGCCATTTTCTTTGAGGTTATCATATTGTTCTTTTGCTGAACGGTCGGCCAGATAAAGCGCTTTTGATATATGTTCCTGAATCACCTTGTCATCGGGATCAAGTGAAAAGAAATAATGATGAAACATTTTTACATGATCTCTTGCTTCAACAGGAATATTTTCTTTGCGTTCTGCAGCGAAGGCTTCAATGGCTTTGCCGTTTGCAAGAATAAAAATTCGTTGTTGTGACTGCTGACTTGCCTCATAACTTTTGGCAACAACAAATACACATAACAGTAGTGTACCTGTAATAAACACTACCGATACAAGCCGTATATAACGGAAAGCCGTATCAATATTTTTCATTTTCTGAAACATCTTTCACTCATTTTCATTCACACTAATTGTTTCACAAATCTTAAAGGTTCGAAGTACATCCAATCTGTTAAGTCTTACCACTTAACTTGTCATGCTGGTAACCGTTGCCTCCTCCACCAGCGGTATCTTTAAAATAACCACCGGAAAGTCCTGCGTCAGCCATTGAGCTGGTCATTTTATTATAACCGCCACTGATCGCATCTTTTGCCATCGAAGCACCACCGCTTGCAACGGCCATTGTGGAGCTGCTCATCATGGTAGTTACCTTCTGCATGAGTGTATTACCGCCGCCTGCATTGATGATATAATTGGCTACGGAAGGAACGGTGAAATAACCAACGATACCGATGATGAGAAAGATCAGGTAAGCAGTATCTGTTGCACTAAAAAACGTGTCGCCTGAGTTGCTGATCTGCTGCAGATCAACTTTGAGCATATTCTCCTGGATCTTACCAATGATTCCTCCAAAAATATTTGCAACCGGTAACCACAGAAAAATATTGAGGTAGCGGGCAATCCACACCGTTAGTGTATGCTGAAACCCGTCAAATACTGCAATGCCGAATACCAGAGGTCCAAGAATTGCCAGTACAATCAGGTAAAAGGTTCGGATGGTATTGATACAAAGCGCAGCTGCTTCAAATAAAATCTGTAATACTTCAGCCATCCATTGTTTAACAGAGTTGCGGAATTGATACGAGAACTTTGCAGCAGCAAATTTTACATCATTGCCTATTGTTTCCATCCAGCCTTCTTCCTGGTCTTTGTAATAATATTTGTACCAGCGTTCACGATCCCCAAGTCCCGATGGTCCGACATACATTTGCCAATATGCTGTTTGTTTGATCGCTTGCTCTTTCATGATGAGCAGTTGCGCAATGGCTTTGTCTGAGTTCTTCACCATTGCTGCTGATGCAGTAACAGTTGGTTTCATCACGCCGTTGATCATGGCAATAACAGAAGGGAAAATGAGTATGGCAAAACCAAGCACAAATGGACGGAATAATGGATAAAAGTCAACAGGTTCGGCTCTGGCAATATGCCCCCATACTCTTGAAGCAATATACCAGGTAGCCGCAAAACCTGCGATGCCTCGTCCGACACCAATCAGTTGGCTGCAAAGGGGTATCATGTCATCATACAATTGCTCAAGCACCGATTGCAGGCTTCGGATACTTCCAGCCATGGAGTTTTGTGCTATGCCCCTCATTGGAAGAAACATTCCGAATGTCATTATTATCACCCTTACACACAAATGCATATACACATTTTTAAAATGAATTATTCTATACGATCATCATCTATGAAGTAGCCGCATGCGATCAATTTGCTGTTGTTCTGATTTTCGTTGAAGTGACAGAAGTTTTGTACTGTTACTGAATTCACGGACAAAGCTGTATTGTGATTCAACAGAAACAAAAATTCGGTCTATGGCTGCTAAACGTTCATCATCACTCATGCGTAGTTTACCGGCTGTAACAACAAGCAACAGTTCTTCTACATGCTTGAGTGTTTGATGGATGAGATTGTCATAAACCGTAGCCAGGTAATTCAGTTCTGTTGTGTTGAACTGTTTATCTGATCTGAACTGCTGAAGAACTTTTTTACTGTCGTTAACGATCCGCAACTGATAATCGATGATGTCTGCAATCCGTTTGTATTTTTTAACGGCAGGACTTACGTCTGCAAGTCCGTCCAGGAAGACTTTGTGCAGTTTGAAATTTCCTTCGGAGATATCTTTTACTGCATTATACCCATTACTGATCAGTTTAAAACCGTCGTACATGTTTTGCAGTATCTTTTTAAACTGTGCCAGTTTTTCAAGGTTCAGCAACAGTTGCTGAATTTCCGCTGCCTGCGCATTACTTTGAAAACTCATGCTGCACAAGAGAAAAAACAGAATGATCTTTTTCATTGCAGGTTATTTAATTGTTTGGAATGTTGTACAGACCGTTGCTCGTTGATACGGTTACGTATCAGCAGTCGCATTTCTTCACTAAGTGAGCGAAACGAAGCTTCCAATCTGATCGTATTTTGTTTCAATTGTCCGATACGGTTAATCCGTTCATCGTCTTTCAATTCTAATGCATATGCTGTGAGCAACTGAATTAATTCATCAACATACTGTTTGCATTCGTTCATAAACATGTTAACTGAACGTTTGCAGAAATCCTGTTCCTCCTTGGTTAGAATGAGTTGTTGACTGACTTCATGAAGCAGTTTGTTACAGATAAGAATCAAATTTGCTTGCGTGACAACAAGCCCGGATAAAGCAGCATAGCGGGAGACGGCAGGAGATACCTGTTGCAAATGATCAAATTTCAGATCATGCAAAGTAAAATCGCCGTTTTTAATGCTGTTGACGGTGCGTAATCCACTGCTGACAATGTTATAACCCTGTTTGGCATATTTCAGGAACGTTTTCAGTGCAATGATTTGCTGAATCATTTCTTTAGGTGCCTGGTTCGTTTGCGCTGCCGCTTTTTGAATGATCAGCGTTATTGTGAGTAGAATTATAAAGAGTTGTTTCATGGCTATGTTTTTTTGAAGGTTAAACGACCTTTAATTTAATGGCAAAGCATAAAGTTTACGCACATGATCGATCTCACCTTTTTCCAGCCCACGCTGAATGGCGATGATTTTATTTTGTTCGTTGAAGTTTTTCAGATCTGCGTATTGTTCATCCAGCGTACCGGCAATTGCCTGGATTATTTCCAAACGTTTGCCATCACTCATTTGCGTTTCAAAGGAAGTGATGACGAGTGTTAACTGGTCAATGTTTTGGGTACTCTGTGCAAGGATACCTTCGTAAACAGAAAACATATACTGTAGTTCTTCCTTAGAGAAATGCTTGTCTTTTTGAAACACCGCCCATGCCTGTTTGTATTCTTTCACTAAGTTCATTTGGCGTTCGACAATATCTTTTACTGTTTTGAGATAAGTAATGGCTGTTTTTACTTTCCACAATTCTTCAAAATACTCTTCATATTGTTTGCGTTGTTTTTCGACCCAGTCTTTGATCTCGTTTAATTTCAACTCAGACATTTTGTTTTCAATCGTCTTCTGCACATTTTGTAACCAGATGGTTTTGTTTTGTAATCGCTGAATCTGCAGGTCGATTTCTTTAATGACTTTAATCACTGCTTCTTTGATGATCTGCAAAATGGGATCAGCAGCCTTTGTTTGTTGTACAGGTACAAACAAGCAGAATAAAATGAGTGAGAGTGTAAGAAAGATGTTTTTCATTTGTTTATTTTTTATTGCTTTTTAGCCAAATAGTATATCCATAAAAATGATCATCGCTGCTGGTGTAAATTCGCTCGGTAATTTTTATGGATATTTCATGTCGATTCTATTTGATTTTTTGAAAGATCATAGTACCGTTATACAAAACCTGCTTCTTTTCATCAAAGGAGTAGACACGCAGGTTTCGTTGGTTCTGTACTAGCTTTTTTTCTGTATCATAGATTCCCTGATCCGTGATGACTTTGTATTCAGGCTCCTGTGCAACACCATCCAGTACCCGCTCATAACGCCATCGTTGTTCAATCAGGAAGCTGTTGACATCAGGGTGTTGAATTTTGATCGTGATGGTATCCTCGATGCGTCCAAACTCCCTTACCTCGCTTCGAACATAAGTGCCCGGAATAAACGCAAGGGTGCTGTCAGGTTTGAGATCGGAACAACTCAACAGCATTACAATGAAAATATATAGCGATAGTGCCTGTTTCATGATAGCGATGTTTAAGATTGATTGAATTCACCAGCCAGTTCCTGAATGGCCCGCTCAAGGTTGCCTCCATGTTTGCGTGCATATTCTTGTACTTTGATTTTTTCCTTTTCTTCAGTTGTGTATGCGAGGTATTCTTCGGGTGAAACTTCTGTGCGATAGACTTTGCTCACCACGCCGCCAAGTGAAATAAATACTTCTTTGTATTTTCTGTTGGGATCATTCGCTTTGTTGATCGAAAGGATCAATGCCTTTTCTTTTTCTGTCAGGCCCAATAATTCCTGTATCTGATCAAACTTGTTCTGGTACTTACTCTGGTCGAGCAATATTTTGCAATCGCTGTTATTGATGATTGCCTGTTTAACCACCGGCGAAGAAATAATATCTTCAACTTCCTGGGTAACAACAATAGCTTCACCGTAAAACTTGCGCACGGTTTTAAACAGGTACTTGATGTATTCGGCCATACCTTCCTTCGCAATGGCTTTCCAGGCTTCTTCAATTAAAATGATTTTACGGATGCCTTTTAGCTTGCGCATTTTTGAAATAAATACTTCCATGATGATAATGGTTACAACCGGAAATAGGATCGGATGGTCTTTGATATTATCCAGTTCAAAGACAATAAAACGTTGTTGTAACAGATCAAGATTTTCCGTGGCATTCAACAGGTAATCAAATTCGCCACCGGCGTAGTAGGGGCGTAGTACATACAAAAAATTCGATACATCAAAATCTTTGTCCTGCACGTTGTCGTTTTTTAAAACGCTAACAAATTCATCTTTTAAGAATTCATAAAAGCTATTGAAGCAAGGAAAGATGGTTCTGTCTGCTTTCAACCGGTCAAAGTATAACTGCAATGCGTTGGAAAGGGCTACGTATTCACTCCGCTTGAAGCTTTCGGTGTCTTTTTTCCATAGTGCCAGCAACAGCGTTTTAATACTTTCTTTCTTCTCAGTGTCCAATACATCTTCATCAGTAATATAAAACGGGTTGAAGCGGATCGGCTCCTTTTCGGAGTAAGTGAAGTAGTAGCCCTTTACCAGGTCGCATAATCCTTTATACGAATGACCTACATCCACCAATACAATATGAGTACCCTGCTCGTAATAAGAGCGCAACATATGATTGGTGAAAAATGATTTACCGCTTCCCGATGGGCCGAGAATAAATTTATTCCGGTTGGTGCAGATGCCTTTGTTCATTGGTTCATCAGAGAGATCAACATGAATCGGTTTGCCCGTTAGGCGGTCGCCTAAACGGATGCCAATGGGACTTAGAGATGAACGGTAATTCGTTTCAAGGTTTAAAAAACAACAGGCCTGTGGGGAGAATGTATCAAATGTTTCATTGATCGGGAAATCTGCTGCATTCCCGGGAATACCTGCCCAGAAGATTTGTGCCGCCCCCTCGGTTTCCAGTTTTGGTTTTGCATCCATTTGCGTTAATGCCGAGGAACATAAATTCCGAATGTGTTTGATTTGTGAAGTTTCAGTTGTCCAACTGAGTAAATTAAAATGCGCTTTCACTGGTAAGCGTTGTTCACTGATGGCTTCGTTCAAAAATGCATCTGTTGCTTCCTTTGCAATAGCGTTTTCACGACTGTAAGCAGCAAGTGATTGCAGACGCAGTTTTTTACTTTCGAGTTGTTGAAACAGTTTTTGCGTATCGTTGATAAATACATATTGGCTGTAGAGATGATTACAGGACAGTAACTGTCCTATGGGTGAAGCAAAGCCTACACTGAATTTTGTTTTATCGGTAGAGTATTTATCATAGTTGATTCGGGAGCCACACATGGCTGGTACAAATTCAGCATCTGCCATGGTAAACAGCTGGCAATGAAATTCACCGATCTTCCATTCCGGCTTAAATTCAATGTCACGGATAACGCCATCGTTTTGTCCCAGGTTCACATATTGCAATACAAGATCAGCAAGTGCTTCATTACGTAAGCGTTCTAATTGTACAAAACCGCTGTCAGTCAATATTTTTTTGAACTGGCCGGTCAGGTTGAGGAATTCATGCAGGAATTTTGCATCCAGTGTCTCTTCCGGTACAATGTGTTTGCGCAGCAAAGTAGAAAAAAGGGAAGAGGCAGGCTTTCGTTTACTTGCTTTTCTTGTCAGTAGTATAAAAGCCTTGTGATCGAGATAAGGGCGCTCATCGAAAAAGCGGTTGCTGCTGCGGGAGAGAAAACTTTCCTGATCTGTTTTGTAATCCGGCTGAAAACCTGCTTCGGTAAACCAATCCTGTTTACAAAGAATACTGTTCACCGGTAATACTTTAATGGCCTTGATCCAGGCATGATGAAAAGCCTCGTATTCATCATTACTCAAGGTGAACAATTCCGGTAATGAGATTTGGTATGAAATAGTAACATCACCATACTTGGAAAGGATGGCATCATGTTCGATGGCATATACCGGTAATATATCAGATAGTTTGCGCATGGAGTAATTGCTGTTTGAGTTGAACCAATGAATTGTTTTTGATCACGGCGGGAATGGAACGTTTGGCAATTTTTTTCATCATGCCGTGTTCTCCATAGGTTCTGCTGAGTCTATAGATATGCATGAACAGGACAGAACCGAGTATAACAGTAACAGGTAAGCATACCAGTAAGACAAAACCACAGAGATAAAGAATAGCAAATAAGATCAACAGGCAAACCAGTCCACCACCGAGATACCAGATATATTGTGCCTTCAGTCCCTTAAACTCAATGGACTTGTTGATGTTTTTATTGATGCTGTAAACACTGTTTGTCATGGTTCAATTTTAAAGGCTGATTCTCTTTGATTTCTTTTTGTCGCTTTCTTTTTTCAGCAACGGTAATTTGATCTCCTGCTTTTCTTTCATGTTGATGATCTTTGCCTTTTCGGTTTTCTCTTTTTCTGGAAGTTCCTGCCCGGCCGCAGTCATATTTTTTTGAATCTTAATTGTGATCTCCCGTTCAAGTCGTTGTACATCGAGCTTCAGGGTTGCAAGTTCCTGTTCCTGTTCAAAGGGCTTTGTTCGGAGACGCTCGAACTGTGGGATATTGTTATCTAATTCTTTTAATTGTTTGTTGTATTTCTCAGCTAAAGCATCTACACGGTCAATGGCGTTGAGAAAATAACGGGCTGCCAGTTTAGGATTGTCAATATTCAGATGGCCCTGGTTCCAGTTGTATTTTATACCTGTTTCATTACGCATGGCATAAAAGACATTGGAATAACTGTATTGAAACAATCCATTCTCTTCAAATGCCTCTTTTTGCCTGCGGATATACAAGTCAAATCCATAAAGCGAACCAATATGCTGTTCATCAGTTAATGGATCTGCAGGTTTCCATGCTATGTAGAGTTGGATGAAGTGACGGCCAATCACTTCCGGATCACTGCTGCTTTTTTCTTCGAGCAAAATGGGATTTGATTTGCTGCCATCCTTTTCAAACTGTAAAACCTTGTGATAATGCGCAGCATCTGTTGCAAGATGTTCAGCAATATGCAGGACGTTCTTTTTTTCTTCTTTTAACTGATCCAGTTTAAATCCTGCATGCAGCTGCTCTTTATGATGTGCATGGCGAAGGCTTTCCAATACCGCAATCTTTTTTTCCAGTTTTGATTTTTCCAATAGCGTGGTATCGCCTGAAAGTATAGCGATGTATTCTGAAAAGTTCATTCCGCTTTTTTCATCCATCGCTCCTTCGTCAATCGTACGCACATTCAGCTCAGCATTTTTCATCTGGCTGATAAACGTCTGCTTGTTTTTCAGCAGATTGAATTTGTAATTATCAAGCGACTGTTCCACCGCATAGATATAACTCTGTACTTTGTTGCCATTATACGCTTTGGCTATTTGGTTGCCTTGCCTGGCACCTCTGCCATTGCGTTGTTCCAGTTCCGATGGTTTCCAGGGAATGTCCAGGTGATGCATCGCCACCACACGTTGCTGGACATTTAATCCGGTACCTGCTTTCTCTGTACTGCCAATCAGGATTCGTATTTCTCCATTATTCATTTTACGAAACAGTTCCGGCCGTCGGCTATCGCTCCAGTCATGAATAAAACTGATATGATCACGGGCAACCTGATGATCACGAACCAGTTTTTCTTTTAACGCATCATAAACATTGAACTCATCTGGTTTTGGCGTACCGATATCACTGAATACGATCTGAGTGGCTTTGATGCTAGTAGTATCGTGATAAATTGCTGCCAGTCTTCTTGCGCAAACATTTACTTTATTATCCGGATGATCGCTATACGTTTCGTCATTGATGAGTCGCATATCTATCGACATTTTTTTTGCATAGTTGGTGGCAAGCAGCATACGTCCCTTATCTTCTTCATCCGTCAGTTTTGGTCTGCCAATTAAAGTGCCATCACCGGTTTTGGCAAACTGCATTAATTGTTGAATGAAGAGTTGTTGTTCAGGAGTAGGACGGATGTTCACAAGCTGCTCGTCAAGCTCCGGTTTATCCAGCTGGATATGCTTTGCAGTTTTGTAATCAGTGATCTCATTATAAAATAATGCCAACTCCGGAACTTTGATAAAGTGACGGAATCGCTCTTTAGCAATAATTTCATTGGTAACCGAAAATTCAAAGTCAACGGTTTTCCGAGCAAACACTGCAGCCCATGCATCAAAGTTTTCAATGTGCTGCCGCTTCATTTCATTTGGCCGCAGGTATTTAAAGAGCAGATACATTTCTGTCAGGCTGTTGGAGATAGGCGTTCCCGATAAAAAGGTTACGCAGAGATCACGCTGTTGCTTTTCCTGCAGCGTACGTACCGCAAAAAGCATATTGAGTGCTTTCTGGCTGCCTTCTTTATTCCCTAATCCTGCAACACGGTCATGGCGGGTGGTAAACGTAAGGTTCTTGAATTTATGGGATTCATCAACAAATAAATGATCCACACCCAGCTCAGCAAAGCTGATGCCTGTATCTTTTTTTTCTTCGATGGCCTGCACAACGGCCTGCAGTTTTACCGTGAGATTGGTTTTGCGTATTTCCAAACCCTTCAACATGCTTCTGGAAATTTCTCCGCCCATGTCTTTTAAGGTTGCCAGATCTTTTTGAATATTGTCCAGTTCCGATTGAAAGATCTGCCGCATGATCTCTGGGCTTTGCGGAATCTTTGCAAACTGATCATGCGTGAGTATAATACAATCCCATTGGTTGTTTTTGATTTCATGAAAGAGCCGCAACCGTTTGGAAGGAGTGAAGTCCTGTTCGCCCGGTGCAAGTATTCTCGCTTTTGGATAAGCCTTTTTATAGGTTTCAGTAATCTGCCGTACATTGGCTTTAAGTGCCACGATCATAGGTTTGTTGGCAATCTGTAAACGCTTTAATTCATGCGAGGCAACCACCATGGTCAATGTTTTACCAAGTCCTACTTCATGATCAATGAGAGCTCCACGGTTTTGCAGGATCCGCCAAACAGAATTCTTTTGAGAAGAGTAGAGGTCATCAATCCCAAGCTTGGCTTTATTAAGTGAGGGGAATTGCAGATGGCTGCCATCATACTCCCGTAATTGATAACAATTAAAGAGATGATTATACCGTTCTTCCAATGCCTGTTTTTCTTCGGTTGATAAATTTTGTAACCAGCCTGTAAAACCATTACGGATCGATTCGATTTTCTGATGTGCCAGTTGAATGGCTTCATTGTCAGGTACACGGATTGTTTTTTCACCAAGTTCCACCGGATAGGTATAAAAGGGTGTTGTATTTTCCAGCGCATGTTCAAATAGGGTAGAAGCATAGGTTGTTTTCCCGCTTCTGGTAGTAACAGCGTACTCCTGGTTTGTTTTTGCATTGCCACCACTGATACTGACTTTAAAGGTATCTGTAGAAGGAAAATAATGTACGCTTGCTGGGAGTTCTACCAACGATGAAGCATAGCGTTCGTATAATTCAAAAGGTATCCACCGCTCACCTAAATTAAAATCAAGTAACGCAAATGGGATCCGTTCGGGTTGTACTTTTTGCAGAGCTGTTAAACTAGCACTGATATAAGTATTTTCAGGATACTGCTCGGCAATTGTTTTTAGTTGTTTCAATTTGTCAACCACATTGCCGCTGAGAAAAGCATCGGCAGTTTCCCACTCTTGCACAATTGGATTGAAATAGATTTTCTGTGAAAGCGCTGCAATACTTTCTTCTTCTGTACTGTCTGTAGCGGCTGCAATGAATTCAAGATCCACTACTCCCTTGTCACTTAAACATTTGGCAAGTGCTTCGTTTGGGTTATCTGTACGATATACTTCCTTCGCAACAATCAGTGATTGGGTCAGCACATCGGATTTTACAAAGCGGTCACTCTCTTTGCGCTCCAGTGATGAAAGCATTGTCAACCCGAATGCATCATCTCTTAAAATGCGTTGGCGATTAGCTGAAGAATTTAATATACCCCAACTGCGTATAAGCTGATCGTATTGCTCACTTAATCCGATCCGCAGTTGTTCCTTTTCTGTAAGTGATTTTACTTCACTATTCATCAGGCTGATATATCCATCACGCAATGCAGTGTATTGCTCGAAAAATGCAATATCTTTTTTACTGTTAACAGCCGGAATAAAAACTGCATACTGACTATTCGATGCAGAAAAGCTTGCATAGCCAACCTGACCCTTATGTACAAACAACGTCCCTTCTATATAAAGTGGATTTAAATCTTTTAGTTCAGTAAGCGCATCCTCGTTTGAAAAGGAAACATGAAACGCCTGCTCACCATGATTACGATAGGCATGGTCGTATGCTGCAAGTGTATCCTGCAGATTTTTTAATTCGTGCTGCATTGCTGCTGCATTCATCCAGTTTGCAGGAAACTGCAATTCTTTTGTATTGGAATACAGTTTGTAAACATATTGTTTGAACGAATGAGACCTTGCTGTCAGCAGTACAATTGTATCATGCGAAGGCTCTTCTTCAGTTCGGATAATATTGATGATAGACGCCGTCTTACTGTCCACAACGGTTTTATCCAAGTTGTTGATATAAGCAGAAGCGTTGTTGCCATTTGTTTTGCCGGGCGTATCAAATAAACCCAGCTGAAAGGATCCCTTATCTGATTTGTTTTCGGGTGCAGGTAGTAGTGTAAGCTTGGGTTTTACCTTTGCGCTTTGTTCAATTTTCTGTTCGAACAGATCTTTCCGGAACCGCTTTTCTAAGTCAGTTGAAAGAATCGCTGCAAATTGTTCTGTAATCGTACTCACTTCACCCGTTTGAATCAACTCTTCATATGCTTTGCCGTATTGATTTTTTCCGGCCTTTAATTTATTGCCGAGTAATAGTTCAGGATGAAGGTTGAGGTAATGATTAACTGAAAATGTTCCGAACTGATTGTGTTGTTCAACTGTATTAATCAACAATTGCTCTTCCTGCGATAATTCGTCTTTGCTGTTGTTTTTCTGAACAATCAACAGATGTGTCGGTGCTTCCGTATTGGCATTTGCCTTCATCATGTTGTCGGGCATTCTGCACACACTGATAAAATCTGCTTGTTGAAAAAGATGTTCTCTTACAGCTTTGTTAGATGGGCTGTTCAAAAATGCATCCGTAGAGAGAAAAGCCAAAAGTCCGCCATCCCGCAGTTTGGTCAATCCCTTTGCAAAAAAGTAATTATGAATTCTGCTTTTGATTGCAGGATCTTTAATAGAAGGATCATGCACTTTGAAATTGCCAAAGGGAATATTACTGCTGATCAGATCATATCTGTTGTTTTCTGCTTTGTCTGTTTCTTCAAATCCTTTGATCTGCACATCCACAGTTTTGTTTTCATCTTGCTGCAGTGCTGCCAATATTTTACCGGTAAGTAAATCTTTTTCGATGGCAGTGACTGTCTTAATAGAATGGAATGCATGCAATGCACTTCGGATAAAAATTCCATGACCACTACTGGGCTCGTAAAAGCGTTCAACTGCAATACCTGTTTCGTTTACTGCTTTGAACAGAATGTCTGGTACAAAGACTGGTGTATAAAAGGAAGTAAGGATACTGTTGCGTAGTGATTCGATTGCTGAGTGGTATTCTGTTTCTGATAGTTTATCTTTTAAGAGCTGGTGCAATTCCATGATCTGCGGATACAACCGTTGGTCTTCTTTGGATGCATGTAGTTCTTCCCATTGCTTCAGTGATCCTTCCGGGAAAAGAATAGCCTTTATGCCACCAAAACCGTTGTACAATTCCAGGGCTTGTCTTTCCTGTTCAGAAAGACTGGTGCCTGGTTGCAGGTTGAGTGCAATCCGGATGGCTGCAAGGTTATGCGTTAATTGTTGTTGACTGTTGTACTGCATTGCTCACTTGTTCTTGTGCACGTTCGAAATAATCACTGATGGCTGCGATCACCGCATAGCGGATGAAGGGATCATCTTCATTTGTCAGTGAAAAATTCAGTTTGTCGAAAACAGGTTTACAATGCTGGAGAAGGTTCATGCATTCATAGGGGAGCAGACCGGAGGCGAGCAGCTGTTCATGCTGCTGTTCAAATTCAGTGCTGAGTAGTTCCGTGAGATAATCAAAACGGGAGGCTGGTAATTCTGTAATTAGTTCGTTTAAACATTGCTGCAGTATATCATCCGTTTGTAACTCATCCATCGATAGTTTTTCAAGTAATGGCTTTACCTGATCAAGTTGCTGTTCAATTGTTTCATGTAATGCCTCAGAAAGATTCCATTCCAGAACAAGGTCCGGATGATGACTCTTTAAATAATCCAGGTAAAGTATTGAGAGATGTTGCAACATGGCTGTGATACTAGACTGCGAAGAAGGAACGCAGCACTGTTGCTACAATTACCAGGAACACACAGCTGCCAAACCAGGCAGAGGCTACCTTGCCGGTATCGTGATCACCACTGTTCCATTTTTGGTAAACTTTAATAGCGCCGATTAATCCTACGATAGCACCCACCGCATACATCAGGTTAACACCTGAAGCAAAATAGCTGCGTACTTTGGTATTGGCTTCGTTTATACCTGCGTTACCATCCTGTGCAAACGCAACGACAATACATAATAGGATTGTAAAAACAGTAAATAATAACTGTTTGAGAAAATGATTGTTGATGAAATGATTATTCTTCATAGTAGCAATTTTTTCAAGGTTAAAAGAATGCTTCGCTGCTATTTGTCTATACGCACTTGGTTCTCCTGCACAATGCAGCGAAGCATTACAGGACTATCCAAACCACAACTGCTCAACATCGTTTTGTGAGAGTAGACCCGGAAAATAGGTGCCCGATTCTTCCAGTATAAAGCGACTCAGATCCTGCCTTTGCTGGAGTAATCGGGAGGAATACTTGCTGAGGATGGCATTCAATGAGTCGCTTAATGTATTCGAAGAAATTGTTTCAGGGCTGTTGGCAAAGAGGGCTGTGATTTCAGCTTTTACTATTTCGCCGATTCCATCATTGTCTGCAGCTTCTGAAGTCGCCTGCTGATCGATGTAACTGCTATCTGCAATAAATTGCTGTTTGAAATCTGCATGCAGTAATTGCTTTGCAGCAGGTAATTCCCGTTGAATACCTGACAGCGCTAACAGTTCCCATTTGTAATAACGAATAGCAATAAAGGTGTAATAGAAGAACAATACGGTAATTGTAAAGACCATGTATTCGTTCCATGTAATTGAGGTGAACATAGCATTATGTTTTAAAAGAAAGATTAGCTTAACAAAGATGCTGCGAGAAAAAAGCGTTTACTCACACTGCATACCCAAGTTGGGAAAGATTTTTTTAATGCCGGATCTGTTCATCCGTCTCGTCCATCCGTTTCACTAAACGTTCAGTCAACTGTTCCATAAACTGTGTGCGGCTTCCTTTTCGTATGCGTATTTCCTGGAAGGTGCGGTAGTAATTACCCAACTCTACATTAAAGACTTCCTGCAGGTAGGTTGCAATTTGTTTTACATCGGCCGCTCCATTATTAAAAACACCTGTACTCTGTAATGCATAGAGCAGTTCAATCAGCGATGTTTTTGAACCAGTCCATGTTAGTACAGGTTTTGCAGTGAAATGATTTGTAGTTTCAGTTTGCTGAGCTGTATGTTCGAGAGCTTTATTCAGGTAAATACGCAACAACTCATTGGCAATAAGCTTAGCCACTTTATAATCATGGCTGGTGCTGAAAGAGGGATCGGTATTAAAATATTGGGGATCAAGTGTGAGGTATAGATCCTGTGAACCACGGAGAAAATATTTTTCATCCAGGTGTGTGGCACCTGTTCGGTAGTACTGGTAAAACTCCAGATTGTTATCAAAGAAATGTGTTAGCCGCTGCATCTCTTTGCGTAAGAATTTTTCTTCAGCCTTTTGCCCGCCATTAGGTCGTCTTGTTTCTATGTTGAAGACTTTCAGATAGTAAATAAGTTTACTGTAGAAGCGTGGTTTTATCTCTTTAAAGAAATGAATTTCTTCAGTAGTTGTTTCAAATTTATAACTGCTGATGTATGTTCGTAATTGTTCCATAGCAGCTTTGGTGGCATGAATACTTTTTTCTGCACGATACAGAATGTTTTCTTCTTCCTGCTCAATTACATCCAGTTGTTCCTGCAAAGTGCTGTACAGTTTGTTTAAAAACGGGGGCATGGTAATTTTTTTTCTGCTGGTTGTCATACTAAAAAATTTACAGGTTGCAGTTCGCAGAGAGTAGCAGAGATTTTGATTGACAGAATTCAATCATTTATTATGCAACTGAGCGAAGAACAAGTATAATACCTTTTTTGCGCAGATTGTTTTGCAAACAGTATTTGTAGTTATGCAATTGGTATTTTTTGTACATAATGGCTTTTGTGTTGCAGTTCAAAATTGACGTGAAAGTATATTTTCAGGTAACATACAACTGTATAATCGCTTTTATGATAAAAGCGCTTCCTTATATTGACGAAGTGATGTAAGTACAACCTGCAAAATACCTCTCATAGAATGATCTAGCGAGGAAAGGCCATTTAGTTTGAAAGTCTGAAAAGCATCCCGTAAGGGTTGGTATTTTTCTTCACCCTTATCTAAGTGAACACCTCCTCTTACATAGGCGTAGAATTTCAGTATATCTTGTACAGTGTAGGCTTGCTGTAAAAAGTACAAGCATTTAAACTTCAAAAAAGCATCCTTCTTTAAATCGACAGGATGAAGTGAAATTGAAGGATTAATTTCCTTCCATTCAAGCAATGGCAGCATTTCGTCCGTATGTTCAAGCCAGGGATCATTATTGACACGATAAGTAATAGGTAATTTCTTTTCTCTGTTCAATACGTCAATCAAAGGAGCCGCATCAAGCAACAAATAACGAAGCGTGGCACTTGCTTCAATAAGAGAGTAGTTGGATAATTCACTATGAGAATTTTCCAACTCACGCAGCTTTCTTACAAACATTGTTTTATAATATTCTATGCTGTACTCCATTCGCTAATAACAAATTTAATATTGATCGAGGAATGTCATCAAGAACGAATTAGCTGTTTCGAAATTTGTGCGCTGCTGATCTATTGTTGAAATGTCTTTTAGTCCATGAAACAAGTTGTTTCTGAATCTATATATTATAACAACAATTGCTAAGAGTATATCATTTATGCTTGTTAAATCACCTAAAAGTACACGAGTAACAAGTTTCCTTCTGTCGTTAGGACGGAAGTACAGAAATTCAAATCGCTCGGTTGTATTTCCCTCGTTGATGTAACGGTCTTGAAAATATTGTAGGTGGGGTGTAAAAGCATCTGCATTAAATATTCTTTCCCTAATCCGTTTTTGCACTTCAGCAATATTGAAATTATTGCTGCATACACGGTCTTCAAAAATATTCCAGATGAGAGAGAAGTCTTTGATTTCTGCCAAGGAAGTCTCATCCAGCGCAACACCTAAGCGTGCATTTATCCATTCAGTAACAGACATAGTAATTTTAGATTTTAGTAATTATTCGTTCAGAGAGTATCTTCTTTCTCTTTCAATAAAAGCTGTTTCTCCTCCTTCTAAAATCTCACATACATGCTCTTTGATACCCATTTGATTCAGGATGCCGGTATTACTAGCAGATCTAAATGTATTTTCAAGTGAACCTGAGATATATTCAAACCTATACGCTGCGTTGTCCTTGCCTGCATCCTGCCCTTTCTGGTTGGCCACTATTACATTTTCGGCATCGGTGGGAACTACAATATTGGCATTATGTGTTACAATTATTATTTGCCTTTCAATCTTTTTCTGCTTGATAAAATCTTTCAGTTCGGTATAAACCGTACGGTTATCGAGGTTGTCTTCAGGTTGATCTATCAGTATTGGGTAGTCGGCATTACTAAGATGGAGGATGAGGAATAGCAGAATCATCCCCTTTTTACCAGGTGACATTCTCAGAATATCTTCTTCATCTTGAGATAACTCATAGTCTACAGAAAAATAGTCTTCGAACAGACTTGTTGTTACATTTTGTATTGTCCCCCCCTGATTGAAGCGGATGTTGCTAGCCGAAGGCTCAAGAACTTTATCAAATATTTCTTTGAAGTTTGCTGCATGTGTGTCTTTGTCAAAAACATAGTTATTACTTCCATCGAAATATGTTCCAAACATATTGGAGAAATAACTCTGCTTATTAATAAAAGTCGTACAGGCCGCAGCGAACCGTTGTGTATCAAAATCAAGGTATGCTTTCAACTTGATTTTCTTTTCTATACTTATCTCTGAATATTCGGGGTTGCTGTTGATCTCATCAACAATTTTATTATAGCTCGTCAATAACTTAACATTCGCCGTATTGATTTTGTTATACTCCTCTGTAATGGCTATTTGTGTTGCCGCAAGTGACTGTTCTAACTCGTTGATCTGTTCCACGACAGTTTGTTCAGTAGCAATTTCCAGCTGTAATGACTGGAGCTTTGTTCGGTTTGATATCTTGTCCAGGTAAGGTTGAATGCTTCCGTTGTATTGATTGATCTTGTCGTTCGTAAGTCCAATAAGCCGGTCAATTTTCAGATCAAATTTTTGGGCCTGCTCAACTAGGGTTTTAAATGCAGCGTTGATTTGCTCTTTGTCTGCATTGATCTGTGAAGGGAAACGTTGCCCGATAAATGGGTGTAGCAAAAACTTAGCTGATGCAAGGCGAGCATAATTGTCCAATGAAGTTTCTACGCCTGCCCTTAGCCTTTGCAGTTCAGCCGGGTATTCAGTTTGATAGGCTGTTTTTAGTTGTTGCAAAGAAGTAAGCCTGTCCTGGTGGATTTTTTTGTTTTTTTCAAGCTGGTCAAATTTCTGTTCATCTTCTTCAGTGAAACCGGCTATGCTTCTCAATCCGGCGAGTTCATTATTTTTCTCTTCTATATTCCGAAGCCGTGCAGACTTATCGCCTTTGCCCCTGATTTCCTCTGTTATTCTTGCATAATTTCCCTTTAATTGAAAGAATTGGGTAATGGCTGTATTCAAATCAACTTTAATTTCGTCCTGTTCTTTTTGGAGTTCCTTTAAAAAGGCAGCAAAGGAATCTTTTTCTTCGAGGAAAGACTGAATTAGGGTTTTTAACCCTTCTTTACCTCTCTTCTCTGCAAGGAAATTGATATACATTTGAGGTATATAGGTGATCTGCCTGCTTTTTTCCCCGGCAACCTGTCGAAGCTTATACACGACACCGTCACACCATTTTACTTCAAAATCGAACGCAGGGTTATTATCAAAAGTGTATCCTGCTTCTATTTCAAGTTCTTCCAGTTTTCTCTTCACCTGTACCGGGTCTATTGTTTTGGCGATATAGTAAAGCAAAAGCGATTTGCCAGAGGATTTACCACCGATAATTGCGTTCAGTTTGTCGTTTACAGCAATTGCATCGGGAGAAAAGGTTTTGTCTCCTGATGCCGGAACAAACTTTACTTCGTCAATAACGAGGTAATCTTTTTTTACCTCCGGCTCGTCCTCCTGTATTCTTACCCTGGTAGTAGGTTCGTAAAGTGTTTGTCGCAGTCCGTTGAAAGTAGGGTCTGATTTTATCCAGCAATAGCGTTTGAGATCGGGTTCAAAAATCTTTGCGTTATCATGCGCATCTGATCCGTGATAACACGGCATTAACCCTAAGCATTTTCTTTTTACCTCTTTGGCTGAATCAGCACCTATTCCGGCAAAGTATTTTACATCCTTATCACTACCGGAAAAAATCGCCTCCGAAAATTGATAAATAGCCTGCCGTGTTGCATCCAATGCAGCAAATTGAACGCCCTCTATTAATTCAGAATGATCTCTAAGTCCTGAAGCCCCATCTTTTGAACTATTAGCAACTACAATTAACAGGTTGCTTCTTAATTCAGGATCGTCTTTAAATAAAATCCTTAAATCAGTTACGGAAACAGTGTATTGCTTTATAGCCTCTTCGACAGCATTATCATCAGTTAGAGATTGATCATTTTTGTATGATTTCCCTAAATCAATTAAGTCTGTTTTTGATGCTGAATATATTCTGCTTCGATAATCGAATTTCAATCTGTGCAAGAATCTTTCTTTGATTTTATGATCAAATGAGGGGTTGAAAAGACAATGAATATTAATGGGTGTGGCACTACCGGTAGCTGGCAAGATTCGTAATTCAATATTGGGGATTACTAAAGGTATTTGCTTTGTAATCGTACCATCAGCCATTAATTCTTTAAACTTAAAATAGTTCTCTATGCAAGTATAATCCGTGATACCAATAGCAGAAATTTCCCCAGCATAGGAATTAATATTGTTAATATAATTAGTCCATTTTTCCTCAATAGAACTTCCCTCAAATTGGTCGTTTTTTTTGGTTCCCGGGGTGTGAACATGTAAATCCCATCTTCTCCACTGAGAACCTTTTGAATATGGATTGGCAGACATGATGTTAGTTTGGGTTAAATCGAATGCTGATTAGAATATTGAAAAATCGATTCTCAAGCAGTCGTTCAGTAAAAAATAAAGATATAAAAGAATAGAAGTTTAAGTATAAAACTATTTGCCCATTTATTTCCTTTCTAAGCAGGCAATATCAATCCTTTCCAAATAAGGCCGCAACATTGCCGACTCCACAGAAGTAAACGTTTTTATAGCCACTCTTGCACATTCTTCCTTATGCCACATTTCGTCTACATAAAAATCGTGTAGTTTATATAAGTGATACCGGTGTTCTGCATCTTCCCGTACAGCAAGCTCTACGGCATTGTTAAAGATTTCGAGCATTTGCTCTTCGCATTCGAGTTCATGAAATTGAGAGGGAGTCATAGATTAGTTCTTTCAAGAAAAATACAAAAATTATGGAAAAGAGAGTAGGGGATTAATAGAACATTTTGATTCGCTAATTACTTTACATCCAACTTTTGCCTGATTTTTTCTTGCAGCACTTTTAACTGTTCAATGATAGCCTTGAAATCCAAACTATCTCCATAAATCATTTCGCTTAGCATTATTGCATAGTCAAATTCGTATGCATTTACAACTTCAGCTGGTGGTATAAATGAAATAGTAGAATGGTGGAGTGTATCATAGTCAGCCCACGAAACAGCAATGTATTTCCTGCGATGGTCAATCAATGAATCATATAACGCATGATCTGCTAACGCATCATTAAGTACATTGGTTTGCATCATTGTCGCCAGATCATACAAATGCCGGGACATCCGTTCAGTTCTTATTTGAGCCTTTTCTTTTTTGCTGAATTCTTCGTGCAATAAAAACACTTTTTCCAAAAACGTTTTCCTGGGCTCAACAATTGTAACATCAAAAGCGGTTTCTTCGTAGGCGTCATTGAAGAAAAATTCAGTCAATAGCGATAGTACTGGTCTTGTTGTAAAGGGTATGCTTCGTGACCGAACACTTAATTCAATTTTTACCTGGTCGGCAATATATTTGTTGGTATCATATAGAGATTTATACTTTACATAAATAGTGACGGGGTCTGCAGGTGTTTGATTTGGTGGGCTGGGTTCAAAATCCAATATGACCATAGAATCAGGAACACCCAAAACAGTAAGTTGATTGCGGAGTTCATCTAGCAACTTTGTAGTTGCAAAGTCAAATCCTTTTCTCCTTAACCTGCTTATATAACTTGGTGTTGGGTTTTCTTCATACTGCATCCCAAATGCTTCACAACCAAGTGCCAGATCAATATCTTCCGAAAAACGATTAATGAGTTTAAAACCTTTACTTAATGAGGTGCCTCCTTTAAAAACAAGATGCTCCGCATAGGCCGATTGAAATAATGCTTTTAAAACCAGTGTAACCCACCAGTCTTTTTCAATTGCTTTTACACTCTCAATAACACCCGATCTTATTTGTGCTTCTGAGATAGTAGTTTTTCGTTGTTCTTCGGTCAGCAATAACCATCCTGTCATCCTATTTCTGCTTTAAAAGTTTTACAATATAATCATGTGTACGGCCTGGTGCAAGCGACAAATCATGCTTAAGTTTTTTGGGATCTTCTTTTAACAACAGATCCTTGATTCTTGCTTCCCTCCGCTCATCCATATTTTTTAAATCCAGTTCATCAAGTGCCAGAATAATTAACTTGCTCAGGTCACCTTTCAGAGAGAGCTTTTTTGCTGTTGTAGCCTTGAACCTGATTTTCATTTTACCCACTGTAATCAGTCTTTGAGGTCCATCGGTTAAATACACTAACCTGGTAGGTACCTGTGTACTCAGTCCCAGCTTATTAAGAGCATAAGCACCCGATGGTTGAATGCGCACCCTTTCTTTCGCCGCTATTTTTTGTGCTATTTCTTCGGCAGAAGGATGTAGTTCGCCCAGCAGGGGATCTGTTTTCGGTAAATAATAGATACCATGCGCTATCCTTTTTATTCTGCCTGCCCGCACAAGCCGTGAAAGACTTTGCCTGATGGCTGCATCTGAACCTGCACCCTTGAAATCAGATAGAAAAAGCAATTCTCCCGGCTTTTTCTTTGAAAGTGAGTTGTTTATAATTGTATGAGCCTTTTCCATTTGTCACAAATTTAGTAATAATTGTGACATTTTAGTACAAATAATGTCACATATTTAGTAATAATTGTGACATGCCAATCTTAAATTGCTGCTATTCTTGAATATCGAATATCAATATCCATACTTATATTTTTCTATTAACTTTCAAAAAAAGGAGGAGTTATAAACCTTAGAGACGAACAATTCAGCAGATTTTTATTGATAAATTTGAAAAATATCCAAGCTACAAAACGCTATAATTCAATTGAATAGAATATTATGTCAATATTTGTAGAACGGCTACTTCAAAATAAATATAAAATAGCTTGGAGATTTGACAGCAATATCTCATTTTTGTAGTCCCAATACTTAAATATAAATTTGTGAGACATAAAATTAAAGATATTGCAAAACTTCAAACAGGGCTCTTTGCCAAGCCTGAACAGGCGGGGAATGTTACCTATTTGCAGGTGAAGCATTTTGATGAAAATGGACATCTTCAAGAGGCTTTGCACCCCGATCTCAAAGCAAATAAAGTTACTGAAAAACACCTGCTTAAACAAGGCGATATTCTTTTTGCTGCCAAAGGAGCAAAAAACTTTGCTGCTATCTATGAAAGCCATAATCCTCCAGCGGTAGCTTCCACTTCGTTTTTTGTAATCAGGCTTTACCAAAACGGTATTCTCCCTGCATATTTAGCTTGGTATTTAAATCATCCAACAACAATGACATTTTTGAAAGAACAGGCAATTGGTTCGTCCATTGTCTCTATTTCAAAAACTGTTTTGGACGAACTGGAAATTCCCGTGCCGAGCGTTGAACAGCAGCAAGCAATTTTACATATTGCCTCATTACAACAACGTGAAAGCTGGTTGTACAGGAAAATAGAAGCATTGCGTGAACAATTAATTCAACAACAAATTTTTAATACATTAAAATAGAAGATATGTCAAAGAAAATAACACAGAAAGATATTAACGATGCAGTTTGGAAAGCTTGCGATACATTTCGTGGCAGCATTGACCCAAGCGTTTACAAAGATTATGTGCTAACCATGCTTTTTATCAAGTACCTCAGTGATGTACATGATGATAAAATGGAAACTTACCTGAAAAAGTACAACGGTGATGTTGAACGTGCAAAACGTGCCATGCAGCATGAGCGTTTTGTAGTTCCTGAGAACAGCCATTTCAAATATTTGTACAATAACCGCAACGAAACAAATATCGGTGAGCTAATTAATATTGCTTTGGTTGATTTGGAAGAAGCAAACAGGGAGAAGCTGTACAGTGAAGATGGTGCAGGTATTTTCCAGAACATTGATTTTAACAGCAGCAAACTGGGTGAACCAAAGGACAAAAATACAAGGCTGAAAAACCTGTTGCTTGATTTCAATAAAGATGCGCTTGATCTTCGTCCATCACATTTAGATGGTGTTGACATCATTGGGGGCGCTTATATGTTCCTCATTGAAAACTTTGCCAGTGATGCGGGCAAAAAAGCTGGTGAATTTTTTACGCCAAAGGAAGTATCAACCTTGCTGGCAAAACTCACAAAATCAAAACCGGGATCACGTATATGCGACCCTACCTGCGGGTCTGCTTCCTTACTTATTAAAGCTGGTGAGGAAGTAGGTTCAGATAATTTTTCATTGTATGGTCAGGAGGCAAACGGCAGCACCTGGGCTTTGGCTGTAATGAATATGTTCCTGCATGGCTTTGATAATGCTGTAATCCGCTGGGGTGATACAATACGCAACCCAAAACTGAAAGTGGGTGATGAACTGATGAAGTTTGATACAGTTGTTGCTAACCCTCCTTTCTCATTGGATAAATGGGGAAAGGTGGAAGACAAAGACGAAGAGAAGAAAACCGTTTCGTACGACCCGGAAACAGATCGTTATAACAGGTTTTGGCGTGGCGTACCACCAAAGAGCAAAGGTGATTGGGCTTTTATCAGCCACATGATTGAAACATTGAATGAGCAAGGAAAGGCAGGTGTGGTTGTGCCACATGGCGTATTGTTTCGTGGTGCAAGTGAGGGTAAAATAAGGCAGAAAACGATTGAAGAAAACCTGCTTGAAGCTGTAATTGGTTTGCCTGCTAACCTGTTTTTTGGAACAGGCATACCTGCGGCAATAATAATTTTCAATAAAGCCAAAGGCGATAACACCAACGTGATATTTATTGATGCAAGCCAAAGGTATGATAGCGGTAAAAATCAAAATAAACTCAACACAAAGCACATTGAAGATATTGTATCTACTTATCGAAAGTTTAATCAGGGGCAACTTCCGGCTGGTGTTGTTGAAGAAAGGTTTAGCTATGTTGCTACACTGGCAGAAATTAAAGACAACGATTTTAATTTGAATATACCTCGTTACGTAGATACGTTTGAAGAAGAACCGGAAGTTGATATTGAAGAAGTGCAACGTGAGATTAACCTGCTTGAAGAGGAATTGAAAAGCGTACAGGCTGAAATGGAAAAATACCTTAAACAAATAAAAACAATATAATATGCTAACAATTGAACAAAAGCAACAATTCAGTGATATTTTGGAAGAACTGGGTAAAACACTTGACATAACAGAAACCCAATATAATGCAGCAGTAACAAGTTATACGCATGTTGCAGAATGGCTATCGCAAAAAGATTCACCATTGGCAGATTACAGCCCGGAAATTTTGCCGCAAGGATCTTTTTTATTGCAAACAATGATAAAGCCCATCCACGAGGATGATGAACTTGATATTGACCTTGTATGTAAACTTGAAAAAGTAAGGCCAGGTTTAACACAGTATGGCCTAAAGCATATGGTAGGTGATCGGTTAAAATCAAACAAGATGCTTGAACGACTACTCAAGAAGCCTGATGGCAGAAGGTGTTGGACGTTACAGTACGCTGACTCAGCAAAATTTCACTTAGACGTTCTTCCTTCCGTGGTTGTTGCTGGATATAAAGCTATTCTTGAAAAAGCCTTTTCTAATAATGACTTTTCCGATGCTGAACGATTAGGTGTTAGAATTACAGATAATACATCACCCATTTACAGAACATCTTCTAATCTTCAAGAGTGGATGAAAAGCAATCCTTTTGGATATGCAATTTGGTTTCAGGAGCGTTCAAAAACTGCGCTTCAGGAGATTAGGCTGCTTAGCGAATCTATTCAGCCCGTACCAAACTATCAAACAAAGAAAATGCCTTTACAACGCATTGTACAAATCTTAAAAAGGCATCGAGACATGATGTTTAATGGCGATGATGATAAGCCAATTTCAATCATTATTACAACATTGGCTGCAAAAGCTTACGGAAGGGAAACAAATATTATTGAAGGACTAATCAATGTTGTAAACAATATGACAGACTTCATCGAAGATCGGTGGTCTGCAAGACATGGAAAGTCAATAAAATGGGTAGTAAATCCCGTTAATGAACAGGAAAACTTTGCTGACAAATGGGTAGAATATCCGCAAAGGCAAAAGAATTTCTATAGGTGGTTAGAGGAGTTGAAAAAGGATTTAAACAACGTACTCGGTCAAAAAGGAAGAGGGCAGCAATTTATCAGCGAATCAATGATTAAGCCTTTCGGTAAAGAAGCTGTTACGAAAACTTTCAGCAACTACGGTGCACAAAAATTTCAACAAAGAGAAAGTGGTATTCTGAAAATGGCTGCGGGAACTGGAACTATTGGTAATGTAGGAACAACGATAAAAGGACATAATTTTCATGGCAAGTAAGTTAAAACACCACAGTTTAAATATGGGTGTACAAGCGGGAAGGCTTCGATCTGTTTTTCCCAGTTCTACTATTCGTTTTTCGCAAAATGAATTAACGTGGGAAAGTAGCATAACCCCAACACCGTTGAGTAGTATTTATGAGGTCAAACTTCATTATGTAAGGGGTGAAAATCCGAACGTTTATGTGGTTGCTCCGAAGCTTATTCTATTTCCGGGAGAATCAACACTTCCTCATGTTTATGATACTGAGAAGCAATGGCTCTGCCTCTACTATAGAAAAGCAAAAGAATGGAACAGCAATATGCTCGTAGCAGACACCGTTGTGCCTTGGGCATGTGAATGGCTCTGTCACTATGAAATATGGCTTTGTACTGGCACATGGCAAGGTGGCGGTATACACAACGAAACCGGAGTTGAAAAACAAGCTGACAAACAAAAAGAAACAATAGATGAAGCAAGCAGCAGGAAAAAACAAAGTTGAAGAAGATAAAAAGACTTTTTATAATCTTTTGATTCCGGCTGATTGGGAAATTAGCACTGTTGGAGTAGCGTTTGAGATATGCAACAACTTAAGGTTTCCCATAAGCGAAGAGGAACGCAAGAAAATAAAAGGCATATATCCATACTATGGACCAACTAAGGTTCAGGACTATATTAATGAATATAGGTTAGATGGGAAATACGTCTTGATTGGTGAAGATGGCGATCATTTTTTAAAATGGAAAGAGTTGCCCATGACTCTTCTTGTTGAGGGAAAGTTTAATGTAAATAATCATGCTCATGTAATCAAAGGCTCTAAGAATATCACCGAATGGTTTTTTTATTATTTCAATCATAAGGAATTAACTCCATATCTAACAAGACAAGGAGCTGGAAGATATAAGCTAACCAAAAACTCGCTTGAGAACATCCCAATTCCACTTCCCCCAATATTTGAGCAAAAAGCTATTGCAGCCATTTTGGGTTCATGTGATCTTAATATAAAGATTGTTGAGCTGCTCATCGTTCAAAAAGAGCTCCGCAAAAAATGGCTCATAAAGCAATTGCTGACGGGGAAAAAACGCATTGAAGGTTTTGCAGAAGAGTGGAAGGAAGTACACATTCGTGATATAGCAAACGAAGTCAGTATTAGAAATAAAACTGATAAACAATTAACAGTGTTGTCTTGCACGAAATATAGCGGACTTGTTCCTTCGCTTGAATACTTTGGCAGAAGGATTTTTGCGGATGATGTTAGTCCTTACAAGATTGTACCTAAAAATCATTTTGCTTACGCTACAAACCATATTGAAGAAGGAAGTATTGGTTATCAGGAATCCTACGATGAGGCTTTGATAAGCCCAATGTACACTGTTTTTAAAACTGACAAATCTGTTAATGACCATTTCTTTTATAGACTGTTGAAATCTCACCCATTGGTTTATCAATATCAAAACAGAATGGAGGGATCGATTGATCGCAGGGGGGGACTACGTTGGGATGCTTTTTCCATTATTAAAATCCATCTACCATCGCTTGAAGAACAAGCCGCCATTGCCAAAATTTTGCTAATGGCAGATAAAGAAATATCACTTTTGAAGTCTAAGGTTGAGAAGCTGAGACAAAAGAAGAAAGGGTTGATGCAACAATTATTAACTGGTAAAACAAGAATTAAGTAATATGTCAGAATCTTTTAAAATATTGTCTATTGACGGAGGGGGTATAAGAGGTGTATTCCCTGCTATGCTTTTAGCCAATTATGAATCAGAACTTAAAGCCAAAGGAGTTGAGAAATGGCAAGTTTTTCAAAACTTTGATTTGATCTGCGGTACATCTACCGGAGGCATTATGGCTATTGCATTGGCATTAGGTATTCCTGCAAAAGAAATTTACGAACTCTACTTGAACAATGCACAAACTATTTTTGGAAAGAAAAAAGGCTTTCTAAAGCGCTTCAAATATGCTGCACATACACGTGACGAATTAGAAAAATTGGTAAAAGAAAAATATAAAGCATACCACAACGGAGAAGATGGAGAAGACCCAAGGTTAAAGCATTGTAAAACACATGTGGCAATTCCTATTTACGATTTAATGGAAGGCAGACCTTCGGTTTTAAAAAGTAAATACCATGAATCTTTTGTTAGGGATTATCATATTCCCGCCTATCAAGCAGCGCTGGCAACGTCTGCAGCTCCAACTTACTTTGATCCTTATTCCAGTTCTTACATTGATTTAAACGGACTTGAAAAGCCATTTCAAAACAAAGTGGATGGAGGTGTATTTGCTAATAACCCAACACTAAATGGAATCATTGAAGCCAAAAAGGCTTTCAATCTTGAGTTAAAGGACATATCGGTACTATCTATCGGAACTGGGCATCAACGATTTTGTGATGCCGGTTTAGATAAGAAGAAAAAGCATCGTGTCAAGTATGGCATTAAATATTGGATGCTTGAAGATGGTAAGAAAAGGTTGATTGATGTATTTATGCAGGGACAAACCCAACAAGTTCAAAACTTAATCAGCATTTTAAAAAATGGTATTGACAGAAGAGAACCAGATAACTTCGGATACATTCGTATAGATACTCAATTAGATGAAAGTTGTTTAATTGAAATGGATGAAACCGATAAGGATAAACTTAAAAAGCTTGCAGAAAAAGCAACAATAGAATTTCAAAATAATGCTACCAATATTATTAAGAGTTTTGGGAGTGGCAGTCGGTGGGCTGATACTCAAAAAACTGTTTAGCGATGAGGAAATAAAATATAATGATATGGCAAATACCCACAATCAATTTCTGAAATTTGAACAAGCAATTTCTCTTACACTTCCGAGGAAGAATAAACTAATTGCATCTCGTCAGGCATTACAAAGAAGAATTATAGAGTATTTCAAAACCAAAACGACTTTGCCTGTACCCAAGTTCTACATACAAGGTTCTTATAAAATGAAAACGATGGTAGTCAAAAAAGATGGCAGCTATGATGTAGACTTAGGTGTGTACTTTCTTACCAAGCCATCTGTTGAACCAATTACTTTACAAAAATATGTAGCTGATGCTGTGAAAGATCAAACAGTTTCAGGCATTGAACACAGAGATAAATGCATTAGGGTAATTTACAAAGGAGATTTTGATATAGACTTGCCAGTATATTACAAAACCTTATATGATAAACATCCCTTTCTTGCTACAAAAACAAAATGGCAAGAAAGCGATCCAAAGGAGCTATGTGATTGGTTTGAAAAACAACGCAAGGAAAAAGACAAAGGAGGGCAATTGCTTCGATTGGTCAAATATTTCAAAGCGTGGGCGGGACAAAGAAATAAAAGAATGCCAAGTGGCATTGCATTTTCCATTTGGGTAGCCACTTACTATAAAGCAAACCTAAGAGATGACATTGCATTTTATGAAACAGCAAAGGCAATCAGAAACTCATTTTTCTGGGAAACAATCAGTAGAAATCCTGCTACTCCAGGAGATGATTTTTTGGCAAAGTTAGATTACACACAGAAGTCAAATTTCAAAGAGGCATTCAACGTACTTATCAGGGATGCAGAAGAAGCATTGCAGCAGGACAGTCAATTAAAGGCTTCGAATATTTGGTTGCAACAATTTGGGGATAAATTTCCAATCATTTAATCATAACTCATGGGAAAACAAAAAGGCAATTTCTTAGGCAAGTTTAAAGAAGACGCAATATCTAATGGCGTTTATGATTTATTTAAATGGGTGTTGTCTTTTTTGATATTGTTGATTCCTACAAACTGGATTCCGGGTTTAAAAGATTTGCTATCGACTAAATATCTTTTATCCGTTTATTGGTTAATAATAGCTTCATTGATGTTCATTATTGTTACCGCATTAATAGTTGGTTTGGTGTTTAAACGAAAGCTTGTAAAAGTTCAAATGGATAACTATACAGACGAATTGACTGGTCTTAAAAATCATAAGGCGTTGAAAGATTTTTTAGATCAAAAAATCGAAGAATACAAGCGGAAAGACGAATCATTGTCGATAATTATATTGGATATTGATGATTTTAAAGCCTTTAATACCAAGTTTGGTTTTAGCACTGCTGATCAGATTCTCAAAAAAGTTGGGGAAATGTTAGGTAATGATAAAAGAGCAACTGACGAAACGTTTCGCTACTTTAATAGAGGGGACGAATTTTTAGTAGTTGCCAGTGATACAAATTTGAGCCAAGCAACACAAGCAGCAGAAAGAAAAAGAAAGTTAGTTGAAAAGGCAGTCTTTTCAGTAGATGACTCGAATCATCAATTAACTGTTTCATGCGGAGTAACAGCATACAAAAAAGAGGATGACTTAAAATCTTTTACAGACAGGGTTATTGAAGCTCTCAACGTAGCTAAAAAAGCAGAAGGAAAGAACTGTACAAAACCAATAGTGTAATGGACACACCAAGCTTTAAAGAAGATCATATAAGTCAGATACCAGCTTTGCAAATGTTGCAAAAGTTAGGATATACTTACATAACACCTGCGGAGGCAGACAGGCTACGTGGCAATAAATCAAGCAATGTAATACTTGAAGATATTTTGCGCAAGCAGTTGAAAGAAATCAACAGCATTAAAATCAGTGCTACTAAAACCAGCATTTTTACTGACGAAAATATTGAACGAGGTATTCTTGCTTTGAAAGATTTACCAATGAACGAAGGGTATATGTCGGCTTGTGAATCGGCTTACAATCTCCTTACATTAGGAAAGCCTTTAGAACAATCGATTGATGGTGATAAAAAGAGCTTTACCCTTCAATACGTTGACTGGAAAAACATATCTAACAACCTGTTTCATGTAACAGAAGAGTACAGTGTAATGCGTAGCACGAGTAAAGAGCATTACAGGCCGGATATTGTTTTGTTTGTAAATGGTATTCCGCTTTGCATTATTGAGTGTAAGCGGCCTGATATGAAAGAGCCGCTTAGTCAGGCAATCAGTCAGCAATTGCGTAGCCAGCAGGAAGATGGTATACGGAGTTTGTATGTGTACAGCCAGCTCTTATTAAGTATTGCCAAAGATTATGGCTTATATGGAACAAATGCAACTCCCGAAAAATTTTGGGCAAAATGGCAGGAGAAATTTGTGAACGCTGATGAGGAAAATGCATATTGCAGAAAGTTACTTGAACTCAAAAACAAACTGCTTGAAGCATCACACAAGGAAAAGTTGTTTTCCGACCGCTTTAAGTATGTGCAAGAGTATTTTGATGCGATGGAGCAAGAGGAAATTTTGCCAACTGTACAGGATGAATATTTGTTAAGCTTATGCAGCCCTTCTCGTTTAATGGAAATGGCTTTCAATTTTACGTTGTTTGATGATGGAGAAAAGAAAGTAGCAAGGTATCAACAGTATTTTGCTATCAAAAAATCAATGAACCGTATTCGTCAAATAGAGAACGGGAAAAGAAAAGGTGGTGTTGTTTGGCATACACAGGGAAGTGGTAAGTCGTTAACAATGGTGATGCTGGCACAGGCAATTGCAATGGAACCAACCATTAAAAACCCCAAAATTGTATTGGTAACAGACCGCACAGATTTAGATAGTCAGATCACCAATACTTTCCGGAAATGCGGCAAGTTTGTAGAAAATGCAACAACAGGCCAACGGTTGGTTGATTTATTGGAAAGCAAAAGCGATGCTATTGTGACAACCATTATCAACAAGTTTGTTGCTGCAATTAAGAAAATTGACCAGCCGCTTGACAGTTACGATATTTTTGTATTGGTTGATGAAGGACACAGAACGCAGCATGGAATTTTTAATATTGACATGCAGAAAACTTTACCCAATGCCTGTTTGATTGCTTTTACCGGAACTCCACTTTTTCATAAGCATAAAAGCACCGCAGAAAAGTTTGGGGGTATCATTGATTCTTACACTGTTGATGAAGCTGTAACAGATAAAGCTGTTGTGCCTCTTTTATATGAAGGAAGAATTGCCAAACAACAGGTAAATGAAAGCCCTATTGATACCTTCTTTGAAATGGTATCTGAACCTTTAACAGATTATCAAAAGGCCGATTTAAAAAATAAGTTCACAAGAGCCGACCAGTTAAACGGTGCAGAACAAAAGATATATGCAATTGCCTGGGATATTAGTCTGCATTTTAGAAATAACTGGAAAGGAACTCCATTTAAAGCACAATTGGTTTGCGATAAAAAGGTAAACGCAATTCGTTACAAAGAGTTTTTGGATGAAATAGGCATAGTATCAAGTGAAGTTTTGATTTCGCCATTGGATGACAGGGAGGGTGAAGATAGTGCTTATGCCAAATCATCAGAAAGGGAAAATAGGTTTTGGAGTAAGATGATGGAAGAGCATGGCAATCCTAAAACATATGAACGAAATCTCATCAGTCGGTTTAAAAATCAAAAAGACCCTGAAATAATTATTGTAGTTGATAAATTATTAACTGGGTTTGATGAGCCAAAGAATACTGTATTGTACCTCACAAGAAACCTGCAAGGTCATAAACTCTTACAGGCAATAGCGAGGGTAAACCGGATTTATCCTGATAAAGAGTTTGGGTACATTATTGATTACTACGGAGTGATTGAAGAGCTTGACAGTGCTTTAAAAATGTATTCTTCATTTGAAGAATTTGATAGCGAAGACTTAGCTGGGACTTTAATCAATATTACGGAAGAGGTAAAAAAACTGCCGCAGAAGCACTCAGAGCTTTGGGATATTTTTAAAACCATAAAAAACAAACGGGATGCTGAGGCATATCAATTGTTATTGAAGGATAAAGCAATAAGAGTTGTCTTTTATGATAAGCTTGCTTCCTTTGCTAAAAGCTTAAAACTTTCGCTTTCCTCAATTCAGTTCCATCGTAATGTTGATGAATCACTCATCAACAGATATAAAGAAGACTTATCAACGTTTATGAAGCTTCGTGTTGCTGTAATTGAACGGTACAGCGATGAAGTGAATTATAAACAATACGAAGGACAGATTCAGAAGTTGATTGACACCCATATTACAACAGAAAAAATTGAAGTGATTACTGAGTTAGTGAACATCTTTGATAAAGAAAAATTTCAACAGGAAGTAGAAAACACAACAGGTAAAGCTGCGAAAGCAGATAAAATTGCAAGCAGAACTGCAAAGCATATTACCGAAAAGATGGACGAAGACCCAGCCTTCTATAAAAAGTTTTCTCAAATGCTGAAAGAAACAATAGCAGACTATGAGGCAAAGCGATTAAGTGAAGCTCAGTTCTTGAGTAAGGTTGAAGAGATCATGAATAATGTACTGGCGCATACAGATAGTGAAATACCGGAGGTACTACATGATAAAGATGTTGCGAAAGCTTTCTATGGTTTAACACTGGAAGCTTTGGACGATAAGTTACAGGATGACATTATCAAACGGGAAATTTCTACACAGGCCGCTTTACAAATTGATGAAATGATTCAGAAGGCTGTCTTAGAAAAAGGAAAGCCTGTTGTAGATTGGCAGGATAAGACAAATATAACGGGCAAGCTTCTTATTGATATTGGTGATTACCTCATTGATGAAGTTAGAGACAAGTACAACATTGATTTGTCGTTCGGTGAAATGGATACTATTGCAGGTAGATGTATTGATGTTGCCAAACTCCGTTATAAGTAATGACCTCACATATTCAATTTGGCTCAAAGCGCATTGATTTTACACTCGCTTATTCAAACAGAAAGTCGCTTGGCATTACTGTGACCCCTGAAATGGAAGTTGTGGTAAAAGCTCCGGTTGATACTCCGGTTGAGAAGGTGAAGGAAAAGCTGTCAAAAAAAGCACCGTGGGTTATCAAACAACTAAGTTTCTTCCTGTCATTCCAGCCTAAAACCCCAGTGCGAAAATTTGTAAGTGGAGAAACCCACCTATACATGGGAAGGCAATATCGTTTGAAGCAAGTAAACGGAGGTGTTGAATCTGTAAAGCTAAAAGGGAAATTCATTGAGGTTACAACCCTTGACAAAGCAAGAGTAAAAAAGTTGATGAAGGAATGGTATTTGGAAAATTCCAAAGTGAAGTTTGATTTAATCGCCCGTCCTTTGATTGAGCGTTTCAAAAAATACAAAGTTGCACCAACGTCCATTCAGTTAAGAGATATGCCTACCCGCTGGGGAAGTTGCACCCCAAAGGGAAAGATCATACTTAACCCCGAATTGATTAAAGCTCCCAAAGGCTGCATTGAGTATGTTATCATCCATGAGCTTTGCCATTTAATACACCATGACCATACACAACGGTTTATTGATTTACAAACGAAAGAGATGAAGGATTGGGAGAAATGGAAAGAAAAGCTGGAAAAGATGTTGGCTTAAGGGCTTCAATATTATTACAAAAATACTTAGTTGGCATTGTTTTTAGAACCCAAGATTAATCTTATCTAAATAAGGTTCTAACATTTCTGCATTGGTGCTGGCAAAGCTCCTAAAAGCCCGCCGCACTTTATACTCCTTGTGCCATTCTTCTTCTACATAAAATGCATCAATCTGGTAAAGCTTATAGCGGTTAACATCGTCTTCCCTTTCGGCAACCTGCACACCATTATCCCAAATAGCTTCCAGTTGTTCCATTTCATCTAGATTATTGAATTGATAAAGTGTCATAGGAAAGTAGTTGTATTATTGAGAAATTGAGTATAATGCAAAATACCGGAAATTTCGAAAAAGAGAGAAGCTGTTTGAACTACTTCGATTTCGGTTTGGCTTTTTTTGCCTTTTTGGCAGGTGTTGATGTTTCCGCTACTTCAGCATCGGAGATGTTATCATAAATAGAAAAGAAATCAGCAGGAGGTAATTTGTGAAGCCTTCGATTATTGCTACAATAGTGGTGTGTTGCGGATCTTTTTTGCCAGAAGTTATTTTCTGTATGATTGAATACTCTACATCACATGCGGCAGCTAACTTCCTTAAACTTGTTACCAGGTTAGGGTTGTTCTTGGTTTTGTTTTTGGCGATGATTTTGTTTATACAAATGCCAAGTTTGAATTTAGCTTCTTGTTTTTGCTTTGAATCCATTTGCAGTATTAAGCTAATGCGAAAGTTTATTTTCTTCTGGCACTAAACTAATAACCACAACCTAATCATGATTCTTTACCGGGACTTTACTAATTACTACATAATTAGGCTCACCCTTTCTATCTTTCGGATTTCGTGTTATTTTTAGTTTAGCACGAATGACATCGTTTTTAAGTGGTTTCGGTGGAAGTAAATCGGCAGGGTTACACTTAAGTGCTTTTGCAAGTAGATTTATATGCCTTATATTGTATTTAGCTCTTTGCTTTGGATTCTCAATTTTACTTACTGCACCCTCAGCAAGGTTTAACGCAATTGATAATTTCAATTGTGACATTCTTCTTGCAACTCGCAGTTCTCTCGCTTTATTAATGATATACAGATCGATTTCTGCTATCTCAATCTCAATAATTTCCTCCTTACTTTTCATAACAGCAAGGAATCCAATTGTCAAACCCTAAACACATCCACATGTGGATGTTATGTTGTTTTTTTTCTTATTTTTAATGTGTTATTTGATTTTTTATAGTCAACCTATAAAGTCAAAACATATTTTTGCGAATTACTTCATAACTAATTGAAGCTTTCGCTTGGAGTCTCGTCTTGAAACCTCGGAAATTTTAAGACCACGGGATGATAAGCAAGAGCTCACGTTTAGGCGTGGGCTCCCTTATTCGTGGTCGGGCTCTCCGAGGGCCTCAAGACGGTAAGTGGAGACCTGCGCCGTTTTTTTGCAGTAACCATTGGTGGCTCCAATTCACCTTTTATGCTGCAAATAGTTGAAGGCCGGGCCTGTTTATACTGCACCTCAATACGCCTCCTTGTTTCAACAGGGAGATGAACTTGCTTTATCTTATTTCTATCATGAGTTTCTTCCAGCCCTTTCGCTCTATGCCAATAAATGGATTGAGGATTTTTCTATTGCAGAAGAAATTTCTTCAGGTGCTTTCTTAAAAGCCTGGAAAATGCACGAAAAGCTCGATAGTTATAATGCAATACGTGCCTACCTGTATAAAATTGTGTACCGTGATGCCATGCATTACCTGCGTAAAGAAAAACGCCGCAACAGTGTAGAGGAAGCTGTAGCTGTACCCGATATTTCATTTAACAGCCCTTACGATCACTTAATACGCACAGAAACCTACCGACTTATCCACTCCGCTTTAAAAGAACTTACTCCCGGCAGCCAGCGGGTTATTAAAATGTATTACCTGGAAGGCAAATCAAGTGTTGAAATTGCTGAAGAACTAAATGTAACACCCGGTACAGTAAGAAATCAGAAGAAGCAGGGGCTGGCTATGCTAAGGGAAAAAATTAAGGAGAATTTCTTATTCCATATTTGGTCATTTTTCATTTTTTTATACTCCGCATAGCAGTAATATATACTTTAACAAGAAGCATTTAGAAAACAAGGCATGTCTTTTTTAATATTACTGATAAATCCTCATTTTGACTTCTAAACCTTATTATTCTATAACATAAATATTATTTAGATTTGAGGGTATTAACCTGAAAATTCACATTAGACCTATCAAAACATGACAACCGTTAGCAAAAAAATTACTACCAACTCCAGAGTAATTAAAGACCTTCTAACAAAGTATAGTGACACCTTCGCAGCATTGAAAGAGTTAATTAATAATTCTCTTCAAGCTATGTCTAAAAATATTGAGATCGAAATACAGTATACTAATGATTTACTTATCAGATCTGGAATTACGAAAATTGTCATCTTGGATGATGGTCATGGCGTTTCTTATTCAGATTTTGATAATCGGATTTTAGAAATTGGAACAACCGCAAAGAAGAGCGGTCAGGGTATTGGTCGGTTTAGTTCGTTTCAAATTGGCGAGTTAATGCATATTGAAACTGCGGCTTACGATAATATCAAAAAGCAATATTCAAAAACCAATTTCAGCATTGATACTACTGATTTTCGTGATGCACAATTAGAACAAACAGAATTTAAAGTAGATTATGAGTACTTTTCTCTGCCCATAGATTCATATTATAAGGTTACAATCGAAAACTTACATCATAACATTAATCACAAACCGGCTAGAAAAAACCTGATAACACAAAACTTTCTTCCTCAAAATATTTCTCAATCAATTTTTGAAAATTATCCTTATGAAATATTTCATGACAAAGTAAAGTTTCATGTTAATGGTGATTTAATTAAACGTGAAGACTTTTTGATTGATTTGCCGATAAAAAAGTCTATAAATTATATTGATAAAAAAGGAGCAAATCATGATATCAGATTCTACTTTTATAATATACGATCTTCTCTCAATAAGGTAAAAGTATTTTTCCAAATTGATAACTCTGGAATAAAAAGTGTCGCACATGAGTATACGTACTCTTCAGATTGGTATACACCTGATCTTGGTACTTGGTTTATATATGTGGAATCTGATTTCTTTAATAGTGATTTGTTCAGAAATCTAGATATTGAATCATTAGGTGAAGAAGAAGTAAAAGGTATTAAAGAGAATGTTAAGGAAATAATCAACGATTTTTTCAAATCACGTAATAAGAAATTTGAAAAGTTTTTATCAGACCTAGAAAAAGATAGGTATTATCCATATAAAGAAGAATTACCTCCTTCCAAAGCTCAGGAAATAATATTCAAAAAGGCTGCATACCTTATTGAGGAACAGCATGAGCTAATAAAAAAGAACGACTCTATTAGGACTTTTTTATATCCTCTTTTAGATAAGGCTATTTCAAACGGGGATGTCGAATATATTTTTCGAAAAATTCTAAAAATGTCTGATGATAATGTCCAGAAATTCCGGTCGTTACTTGAGAAAACTGACATTGAAGATGTTGTTCATTTTGCAAATCTAGTTTCAGATAAACTGGAATTTCTGAATTTTTTGCATGAGTTGACATATGGTGATATTTCTGCTTATTTAAAGGAAAGAAGTCAATTACATAAAATTATCGAAAATGAATTATGGGTTTTTGGAGAAAATTATAACGGGACCCCTCAGCTGTGGTCTGATAAGAAAATCGGAAATATCCTAAAAGAGATAAGAGAAAAGTATTTCAATTATGAGCCTTCAGTCGATGATGGGAATTTGATTACAAAAGAAGGAACTCCGGATGACATTACTGATCTGTTCTTTTTTAATGAAAAAGTAAATGATTCTGATGAAAGAGAAATTATGGTTGTAGAATTAAAATCACCTAAATGTGCAATAGGTGAAAAAGAACTAAATCAGATTGACAGGTATGCATTTACTATAGAAGAAAATTCAGGTTTGCCATCAAATAAAGTAAAGTATAAGCTCTTATTAATTTCTTCAAAGCTTACAAAATTCGCCAAATCAAAAGTTAGATCACGTAGAACAAGTTTCCCGGAGCATCCTTTTCTGTATGATAAAAAACTTGAAAAAAATGTTGAAGTATACGTAATGGAATGGGCAGAACTAATTGAGCAAAACAAAAGAAAATTGGGATATTTATCTAACCAACTAAAAGTCAAAGACAAATCGGTTAATGAAAAATTCGAGACCGAATACGCCGAGTTAATAACTGAGAAAATTTCTGCACAACTTAGACTCGTCAAATAGTTATAGACAAATTGTATACATCTACCGAAACTCCGAATTTGAATTTTCCCGAAAAAAAGTAGGAAATTTTATACGTTTTTCTTTCCAGCTTCCTTCTTATTAAAAGTCTGAGTAACTTAATAGCATGAAAGAAAACCCATACAGCGATATGGAACAGCTGGCCTATCGCATTGCTTACCTTATTGCCGGTTACATTCGCAACACGCTTACCAAACAGGAACATCTTGAACTGGACGACTGGGTAAACCAAAGCGACCATAACATGCAATTGTTTGAAGACCTGACGGATGAAGAAAACATTAAGGCAAACCTTGCACGTATGGACCTTGTGTTGATAGACCAACGTTGGAAGGAAGTGAATAACAATCTTGTACAGGCGGAAGTAAAATTCATGCGAAAACAAAAAAGAGCGGTATGGTCAATGGCGGCTGCAATCGCTATTATTATTGCAGGTTCAGTATTGCTTTTACAATTCATGAAAAACAAACCAGAGCAAACCAATATAGCTAATGCTGATACCCTGCAACTGTTACCGGGCGGTAATAATGCTACGCTTACGCTTGCCGATGGTTCGGTAATTGATCTTTCAACAGCTAAGAATGGATTAATCGATAGCAACTTAGTTTCTCATGCCAACAAACCGGCTGATGGAGAGTTAGTGTATGAAGCAAAAAACAACGGCCCCGTTTCAGCCCTTCATGCACTCTCCACACCGGTGGGTGGTCAATATAAAATTGTACTGGCTGATGGCAGCAAAGTATGGCTTAATGCGTCTACAACACTGCGGTATCCTGTTGCTTTTGCGGGTAGCGAACGTAGGGTAGAGGTTAGTGGCGAAGCGTATTTTGAAATTGCAAAAAATGAACGTCAACCATTTCGTGTTGTGTTACCCGATAGTTCTGTCGTAACTGTAACGGGTACACAGTTTAACGTAATGTGCTATGATAATACAAAGCAAAACGAAGTATCGCTGGTTGAAGGTCATGTATCTGTTTATCATAAAGGCAGAATACAATATCTTGAACCGGGCACACAGGCTGTTGTTAGTGGCGAAGGATTGTCAAAAAACAGTACTGTGGATATAGAGTCAATTACAGGGTGGAAGAATGGCTTATTTGTTTTTCACGATGCTTCGATTGAAAAGGTGATGACACAAATAGAAAGATGGTATGGCGCAAAGATTATTTACGAATCAAAAACAAAAAAATTACTGAATGCAGAAATATTACGGAGCGAACCTTTACCCAAGCTGCTCAAGCTGCTGGAATTAAACGGTTACGTTCATTTTAAAATTGAAAACAAAACCATTTATGTATTACCCTGACGATTAAACCAACCAACGGTTAATACAAACAAAAAACCGGAAGTGTTACGAGCACCTCCGGCGGACGTTTGGGTTAACCCTGTTATCAATTGAGGCTGTCAACCGAATTTCAGAAACCCAAACATTACAAAACTATGCAATTAACTATTGCAGGATACTGCTGTAAAAAATTTCTAACCATGAAACTCATATGCGTGCTGACGATAGTGGCCTGTATGCAGGTTTCGGCAGGCAGTTTTGCGCAAACTGTATCAGCTTCGTTTAACCATTCACCTATTGAAAAAGTCTTTAAGGAAATTACCCGCCAAACTGGCTATTCGTTTATTTTCCAGCGAAACCAGTTAGAACAAACAAGCCCTGTAACACTTACTGTTAAGAACGAACAACTGGAGCAGGTTCTTCGCAAGTGTTTCGAAAAGCAGCCGCTTACATTTACCATCGTTGATAAATACATCGTTGTACAAACAAAACCTGTTGTTGCAGCTGCTCCGGTATTACCAACGAGTACGGCAATTACAGTTTCCGGCAAGGTAATGAATGAAACAGGTGAGGCATTGATTGGCGCAACGGTTGCGGCAAAAAAATCGGGCATCGCAACTTCTACTAATGATAAGGGCGAATTTTCTTTAAGCGGTGTGCAAGAAAACGATCTACTTATTTTCTCCAGTATAGGCTATATAAAAAAAGAAATACCCGTAGGAAAAGGGTTGTATTATGTTGTAAAACTGGCTATTGCTGTTGAAATACTAGATGAAACAATAGTTATTGCTTACGGCTCAACAACACAACGCTACAATACAGGCAGCGTATCAAAAATAAAAGGAGAGGAGATCGCCAAACAACCGGTATCAAATCCGCTGGCTGCTCTGGCAGGCAGGGTGCCGGGTTTAGTTGTTACACAAACAAGTGGTGTGCCGGGCTCAGCTTTTAATATAGAGATCAGGGGAAGAAGTTCGCTGGATGCTGCACTTTCAAGAAATGACCCTCTGTTTATTATCGATGGCGTACCCTTTGAGCCGGGAAATCTGGCTTCTAATCAGATTGTATCGGCAGTTAATAAACCGTTTTCTACAAACCTCGGAGGCATCAGTCCGTTTAATACAATTAATCCACTGGATATTGAAAGTATTGAGGTATTAAAAGATGCTGATGCAACAGCTATTTATGGAAGCCGTGGTGCAAACGGTGTAATACTCATTACTACCAAAAAAGGAAAATCAGGTAAATCAAAACTGAGTGTGAATGTGAACACCGGCTGGAGTAAAGTAGCCCGCACCATGCGCATGCTGAATACAACTGAGTATTTGCAAATGCGCAGAGAAGCCTTTGCAAATGACGGTTACACAGCACAGGTTACAGTCCCGTTTGCAAATGGCTATGCACCGGATTTGCTCATACTCGATACAACTATTTATACTGATTTTAAAAAACTGCTGATTGGAAATACGGCACAGGCTACAAACGCAGAAATAAACTTTTCGGGAGGTTCAGGCAATACGTTTTTCTCTATTGGTGGAGCATACCACAAAGAGACAAATGTGTTTTCAAAAGCGTTAACTGATCAACGTGCTTCGTTACATTTCAATATCAATCATAAATCTGCGGATAAAAAGTTTGAAACAAATTTCTCAGGCTTTTACTCTGCTGAAAAAAATCAATTGATTCAGAAAGATCTTACACAGTTTATCAATCTTCCTCCAAATTTTACTTTATATGATTCTCTCGGGAAACCTGCATGGTTGCAGAAAGGTATTCCGTTTAATTATATCAATCTTGGGTTGCCCGGTATTCCTTCAGCAGAATTACTAAAGACCTATCTCACAAAAAATGATAATGCACTTGCCAGCCTGCAACTGGTATACAGGATCGCACCGCAGCTTACATTCCGGATAAATGCAGGGTTTAATAAGTTTATAACAGATGAAGTGGCTACTACACCAAGAGCATCACTGGATCCTTCAACAAGTCAACTCGCCTCTTCAAAATTTGGTTATAGCACTTCGCAAAGCTGGAATATTGACCCGCAACTGGAGTATGGAACAGCTTTTGGTAAAGGGAAATTCAATCTGTTGTTAGGATCAACATTGCAGGACCGCACTACGAAAAGTTCTTTTGTGAATGCACAGAACTATACCAGCGATTTATTATTGAACTCAATGGGAGCGGCAGGCATACTTACCGGAACAAATAATTCGGCACAATACAGGTACACTGCAATATTCGGAAGGGTGAATTATAATTTATCAGGCAGGTATATCATTAATCTGTCTGCAAGACGGGATGGTTCAAGCCGGTTTGGAACTGAAAACAGGTTCGCCAATTTCGGGGCGATTGGTGCGGCATGGATTTTCTCAAACGAATCATTTTTCAAAGAAAAGTTTCAGTTCATCAGTTTTGGGAAAATAAGAGCAAGTGCAGGTATTACCGGTAACGATCAGATCGGTAATTACAAATACCTCGATTTATGGAATTCAACAACGATACCTTACCAGGGAATTCCGGGTTTACAGCCTGGCAGTTTGTTCAACCCGAATTACGAATGGGAAAAAACAAATAAGCTGGAAGCTGCACTTGAATTGGGTTTATGGAAGGACCGATTACTATTTTCAGTTGCAGGTTACCGAAACCGTTCCAGCAATCAATTGATCAATTATCAATTACCTGATCAAACAGGATTTACAGGAGTGATACGAAATCTTCCGGCCTTGGTGCAGAACAGCGGTGTAGAAATCGTACTCACAAGCAAGAACATTTCTGCTAAAAGTTTTTCATGGACAAGTTCATTTAATATAACCTTACCCAAGAACAAACTCATTTCTTTTCCTGGTTTGAGCAGCTCCAGTTATCGGACACAGTTTAAAGAAGGGCTTCCTCTTAATAGCATTTACAAAGCCAAATACCTTGGTATAGATCCGCTCACAGGTAATTATATCGTTGAAGATTTTAATCGTGACGGATTGATCCGTTTTCCTGCAGATTATCAGTTTTTGGGAACAACCGATCCTGTATTCTATGGTGGCTTGCAAAACAGTTTTGAGTACAAACAATTTAGTGTTTCCTTTTTCTTCGAGTATCGTAAACAAACAGGTAGAAATTTTCTTGCTTACATCGACAGGAATCCGCCAGGAATAGCATTGAATCAACCGGAGATTGTTCTGGATAGGTGGCAGAAATCGGGCGATCATGCACAGGTTCAGAAATATACCAGCCGCTTTTCTGGAGGAGCAACTGCAAACGGTGCGAATTACTTATCGAACTCAGACGGAATATACAGTGATGCATCGTTCATGCGGTTAAAAAATATTGCATTGTCTTATTTCTTTTCGGCTGATTTGCTACGCAAGCTGCATATCGAAACAAGCAGGGTGTACATCAATGCACAGAACTTATTTCTGATCACAAAGTATAAAGGATCCGATCCCGAAACACAGGATATATCTGTGCTTCCGCCATTAAAAACAATTGTTGCAGGTGTTCATTTCACATTTTAAATTCTATTCGATGTATACAAAATATAACACAATCGATAAATTTTTACGGAGCATAATTGCATTGCTGCAGATCCTACTTGTTACATCCTGTTCAAAGCTGATTGAAGTTGAACCGCCAGTAACGCAATTGGAAACAAGAAAGATTTTTCAAAACGATCAATCTGCCATTGCTGCAGTTACTGGTTTATACAGACAGTTGTTGCTAACCAGTTCAACAATTACCAATGGTGGCTTAACACGTTTTTGTGGACTATCGGCAGATGAACTGATTAATACCACCAGCCCTGATACGGACGATGAATTTAGATTGAATAATATACAAGTGAGGAATGGAAGTATTTCCGGATCATTATGGCAAATGGCGTATAAAAATATTTATCATGCAAATGCTATTTTGGAAGGGTTAGAGAATGCAGGTATTTCGGAACCGTTAAAAAGGCAATTAAAAGGTGAGGCTCTGGTTGTACGCTCTCTCAACTATTTTTATCTTATCAACCTGTTTGGAGATGTACCGTTAGTACTTAGCACCGACTTTCGTCTAAATCAATCGATGGCCCGACTAAGTGTGCTAAATGTATATGATAGGGTTACAACCGATCTGCTTGAAGCAAAAGGGTTACTAACGGCTGCTTATCCAGGTTCTGCTCGGGTACGGCCAAATAAGTTTACTGCAACAGCATTACTTGCAAGAGTTTATCTGTATCGACAGGATTGGATGAATGCAGAAAAGCAATCATCAGAGATTATAAATTCGGGAATGTATACATTGCCTGCGGAACTGAATAATTGCTTTCTGTCCAATTCAACCGAAACTATCTGGTCATTAATTCAGGACAGAAGTAATACTTCAGAAGGGCAAATGTTCATTCCGGCATTTTCATTTTTGAAACCTCCCTTTATTGTAACAGATACATTATATCGTTCATTTGAATCGAATGATTTGCGTAAAAGCAAATGGCTGGCTTCAACTGTAATCAATGGGATGGCTGCCTACTATCCGCTGAAATATAAAAAAGGTGCTGATTTTTCCAGCACTCCTCCCGTACCAACAGAGTACTATGTTGTGTTCCGTTTAGCAGAACAATACCTAATTCGTGCTGAAGCGAATGCCCAACTGGGAAATTTTGCTGCAGGCAAGGCAGATCTCAATGTTATCCGGCAACGTGCAGGCTTAAACGGAACAACAGCAAACAATAAAGATGAATTATTACTTGGAATCGAGAAAGAACGACAGCTCGAACTGTTTGCTGAATGGGGACACCGTTGGTTCGATTTAAAGCGATCAGATAGAATAAACAGTGTATTAGGAGGTTTGAAAACAACAAATTGGCAAGCGACTGATGTGCTTTATCCAATTCCATTTGACCAGATACTGTTGAATCCGTCTTTAACTCAAAATGCCGGTTACTGATTTTACAGCAAATCCTTTTCAATAATTCTTAAATAAATAAACGTGAAGCGATTAGTCATACTAATGCTGGCTATTACTGTTGCCATAACTCAGGCAAATACACAGCAACTTCAGCCAGGTGATAAGTTGCCGGATCTTGTTTTTCAGGATGTACTCAATTACCCATTTGATTACCTGAGCTTAAATGATTTTAAAGAGAAGATTCTGATCATCGATTTCTGGAATACAAGATGTGTGGCTTGTTTTAAAGCGTTTCCTAAACTTGATTCATTAAAGCAATATTTTGGAGATAGAGTAGAAGTAGTACTTGTGAATAGTGAGAGCAAAGAATATACACAGGATTTTTTCAAGAAACGTCCATCCCTTTACAAGCCGAGGCTTCCGATGATCACGGATGGCAACAGACTTTCTGATCTGTTTCCGGTTGATGGATACCCTTATTCTGCTTGGATTAAAAATGGTGTTGTAAAATACTATTCGGGTACACATGCTATAACAAAAGAAACAATTAATCGGTTTTTAAATGGAAACGATATGGTATTTCGTGATCCAACATTGATAAAATTCACATCATCTGTTGATATTCACAACTATGACTATTTTTCATCGATTTCCCGTTGCTCAGACTCGATTAATGTTGGAAGTACCGAAGCAGTTAAAGTAAAGCAAGGTACAGCAGTTGCGATAGCCAGCAACTGCTATTCAATTAGAAATTTATACTGTAAAGCGTATGGAGAAAATGGCAAATACAATTTCAATAAAAAATACAATGTTGTTTTAGACGTGATTGATAGGTTTAAATATGAGTACCCGGTTCAGAGCGATTCATTGGACCAATGGATGCGAGATTACGCTTATAGCTATGAATTGTTACTGCCTAAAGAGAAGACAGCGAAGGCTTACTCGATAATGCAGCAGGATCTTGCCCGGTATTTTAATTTAAACGCAAGTGTGGAATTAGTAAATATGGATGTTCTAGTACTTCGCAAACGAAACGGAGTAATGAAACTTAATACAAAGAAAATTATGGCGTCCGGTGATTCTGTTATACAATTCAACCAAATTCCATTTGATCAGTTTGGAAGAGAGTTAGCTGTTAGAATCGAACAGACGTTACCTATTTTCATTGAAGCATTTCAAACAGAACCTGTCACCTGCGCTATCAGATACCAATCCCTTTACCCATTAAAAATAGTTAATCTAAGGAAGGATCTGTCTGAAGCGGGATTTGAATTAATTGTAGACAAGCGAGATGTACCCGTGCTTTTTTTACGTGAAAGACTACAAACAAAGCAACCGCATTAATGCGGTTGCTTTGCACTAAAGTTTTAGTTTTTAAGGGTCTGTACATCACCACTTTGACTTGTTGGCAATGAAGGCTGGGAAATGAAACCACGCAGGCAATGAGCGGTCGATCCGGTACAGCCGTCATTCGCATTTGCGTAACTAAGAGTTACCTGGCCTCCGAATTGAACAGGTGTTCCAGCCTGGATAACACCATTTTCATCTACCATGTAAAAGTAATAGATGTCGTCAGCGGCTTTCTTTTCATCTGTTGTAAAAGAGCTGAATCCAATTGCTGCCACAACAGCAATAATACCTAAGAGATACTTTTTCATACACTTATTATTTTGTTGAGAAATTGCTGCCTACTTTTTTATACAGGTGTTCGGCTATTCCTGTTTATTGCAATAAAGCGTTGATTCGATTTCGAAAGCCACCAGGCTGTAAAAGCGATTACCAGCAATACGATATTTAAGATCAAGTGTTCTGTCCAGTTTAAATTATTGAATATTCCTCCGCAGGAGCACGGTAGATTGGGAGTAAAAAAAATCATGTATGCGAGATAGAAAGTAAATGTAGCCATCAAGGATGTAGATATAAGTAATCCTAACTTTCTCGTAAATGGCATTAATAAAATAAGCGAAACAATTAGTTCAATAACTGGTAGAAACCATGCAATAAATGAGGAAGCAAATGATAGAAGAGGTGATTTTGATAGTACTACACGAAAAGCTGAATAGTCCATCAGTTTATTAACTCCGGTGTAAACAAACAAGAAAATAAACAGAGCAACGTTTGATTCAATGAATACAATTTGTAGTGTTTCTTTCTTCATAGTGCTGCTGATTTAATTGCACTATAAAGATCATAATAAGGTTTGTGATATTTTGATCAAATAGGTTTGCCGACTGGCTTACAAATTTTGCGAAAAGGATTATTGCCTTCTGAGCGAACCTGGTGTATATCCAAATCTTCTTCTAAAAGCAGTTATGAAATTCGTCGTAAGCGGATAACCAACAATTGAAGCAATGTCTTTAATTGGTTTATTAGTTGTAAGAATGAGCATTCTTGCATGTTCCATTTTTCGATTCGTTAACCACTCAAAAATTCCCGAATCAAAGTATTTTCTGAAACCTTTCTTTAATTTTAATTCATTGAGGGCTACTTTTTTTGCCAGGCTCCGGATGGTAGGAGGCTTTTTGCCTAAATGTTCTTCAAGTATATTCCTTGCTTCATGAATCCGTGCCGTTTCAAATGCAGTAAAAGAAAGTTCTTCTGGCTTTGTTGCAAATGCTTTTTCCAATAAGTGAAATAGCAGTTCACGTACTTTTAAATTAAGATAGAAATTTCTGGAAGAATCGCTGTATGGGCTTTCCAGTATATGATTATAAATTTCTTTTACTTTCGGAAATGTCCAGTTTGCTTTATGTGGTAAGAAAACTACAGCGGATCTTTGCAAAAATTGGGTAAGTTGAGGAAAAACACGGCTTAGTTCGTTAATAAGTGTAGTAGAATAAAAAATATCCAACAGACAGAATTCCTGATGCTTTTCGAATGAAGCAGAACATTCAGCTGGGGGAGTGAGGTAACAGCTGTATTGATCCTTTCGTACATGAAATTTCCCTGAGTTTCCGATTTCTTTAAACATGCCGTTTTTAAGCATAAAACTGCTGTAACAGCCACTTCTCTGTATCCAGTCAAATGATTTAACTTTTTGAAGTAATGTTCCTATGCTTAAGCGAATTACAAAATCTTCATAAGCAATTACCTGAATTGTTAAATCTGTAACAGCTGTTTTTGATGTAAAGGCAATAGCGTCTTTAAGCACAGGTCCCGTGAAACTTTCTGAGTAACCGGGAAGCATCTCAATGAACTCTCCATTGGTTAATAGTAATTTCATGCAGGTTAGTTTAAGTAAAAAAAAGTCAAATTAAAGTTTAGTTACTCTTAGCATACTCTACTACTTCAAATTTAATATTTTTGAGTCAACATCTGACGTAGAAAATCAACACCAAAGAATAAGGAAACCCAGTTAGTTTCTTTAAGACTTTGGCAGAAGTGCCGTTGCTAAAACGAATAATAACACCACCTCATGCAGGTTTCAAAATCTGATTCCTGAGTTTTACATACTTTGACAATATCGTAGCCATGACAATTAACCTGATCTATTAGCAATATTTAAACGCACAATAATATTGAGTTTGTTATTATCATTGTATTACTTCAAATGCGTAGTTAATTTAATTTACATATTGACTTGTTAAACTAATTCATCATAAGTATGTGAATTATAAGGGTATGGATTCACTGAATCACATCATGAGAATCTTCTATCAACCAAATTGTAGAAAAGCCTTTGAAAGTGTATAGATAAGTTACAAGATTGCAAAAACTTGATATCCAATCTGTTTATTTGGATATAGTTTGCCTTGCTTATTATTTTACTTCAGATGATGAACAGGCTACTATTCATGTATTGTAACCTTACGGAATTCCGAATCTTGAGATCGCAGGATTTTTTTTTGAAATAAGCTCTTAGAAAAAAGATTGCAAACCAGTATTGAATAAATAGACTTTACTGTAATAATCTATTTCCCTACCTTCGCTTTTCATGAAGAAAGCGTTGCAAAAGATATTTTTGTTTGTTGCCGTAATGACGGTAATGGGCCATCATGTTTTGCCACATTTGCATCATGACAAAATTTCTGTCGACATATATCATGCCCACGATCAACATCTTCTTGAACAGCAGCCGCTGGATAACAACGAAGACAATCAACATCATGTATTTTCCTTTTCGCAGTTAGACGAAAACTTTGTTCCGGCTAGCAGCCAAAACAAATGTGCTGATGTTCCGCTAACTTTTCTGCCTGCAATAATGATTGTCTGCCTGTCAACTGATTTACCGACAATCGTTAAGCCTCCTTTTGGCAGTTATAAGGTCTATCCTCCTCCTGAAAAATATTTTTCTTCTTCCTCCAGACGAGGCCCTCCCACTGTTTAATATTATTTAGCTGAATGGCTTTATTGTCTATTACATAACAGACAATAATTTCCTATTTGGTTTTTTGCGCTTTATACAAGGCTCATGCTTTATACATTAATAATATTTATACAGACATGCTCAACAAAATCATTGAGTTTTCCATACGGAACAAACTCATTATCGGTTTATTTATACTTGGTCTCATTGGTTATGGCAGTTACCAAGTTAAAAAATTGCCTATTGATGCCGTACCTGACATCACTGACAATCAGGTACAAGTTATTACAATTGCACCGGCTCTAGGAGCCCCGGAAGTTGAACGGCTTATTACATTTCCTATTGAGCAATCAAATGCCAATATTCCCGGCTTAAAAGAGATCAGAAGTTTTTCCCGTTTCGGCTTATCTGTTGTTACAATAGTATTTGATGATGAAACAGATGTGTATTGGGCAAGACAGCAGGTAACAGAAAGGCTGCAACAAGTGCAGGAACAAATTCCGAAAGGTTTTGGTACACCTAAACTTGCACCTGTTACTACTGGGCTGGGCGAAATTTATCAATACTCGGTTCGACCAAAAAAAGGATTTGAAAGTAAATACACCGCAATGGACTTGCGCACCATTCAGGACTGGATTGTGCGAAGGCAATTATTAGGTGTTAGTGGTGTAGCAGACGTAAGTAGTTTTGGTGGATACCTGAAGCAATATGAAATTTCTGTTGTACCTGATAAATTAAAGGCAAACAATATTACAATCAATAATGTCTTTGATGCGCTTCAAAATAACAATCAAAACACAGGCGGTGCGTATATTGAAAAAGGGCCGACTGTTTTATTTATCCGCAGTGAAGGTCTTATAGGTACTATTGAAGACATAGAAAATGTAGTAGTTAAAAATCTTGCTAACGGCTCCCCGTTGTTGATTCGTGATGTTGCTGAGGTAAATATGGGCAGTGCCACCAGGTACGGAGCCATGACTTACAATGGTGTTCAGGAGGTATCGGGTGCAGTGGTAATGATGTTGAAAGGCGCTAATAGCAATGAAGTAATAAAAAATATTAAGGACCGTATTACACAAATTCAAAAAACCTTGCCCGAAGGTGTTGTAATTGATCCCTTTCTCGATCGTACAAAAATGGTGAACAATTCCATCAGTACTGTTTCTAAAAACTTATTGGAAGGAGCATTGATTGTAGTATTTGTACTGGTTTTATTTCTTGGAAATTTCCGGGCTGGATTTCTGGTTGCTTCTGTAATTCCTTTGGCCATGTTATTTGCCATCATCATGATGAATCTGTTCGGTGTAAGTGGAAACCTCATGAGCCTCGGAGCATTGGATTTTGGCTTAATAGTGGATGGGGCAGTAATTATTGTTGAGGCGGTTATGCACCGGCTTACACATAGCAAGCATTTCAGTAAAGTCAATCAGTTAAGCCAGGCAGAGATGGATGGAGAAGTAAAACAATCTGCAGGCCGCATGATGAACAGTGCTGTTTTTGGGCAAATAATTATTCTGATCGTTTATCTCCCCATTTTTTCATTAGAAGGTATTGAAGGAAAAATGTTCAAACCAATGGCGCAAACAGTTGCCTTTGCATTGTTGGGCGCTTTCATCCTTTCTCTTACTTACATTCCAATGATGAGTGCTTTGTTTCTGAGTAAAAAGATTTCTCACAAAAAGACTTTGTCTGACAGGATGATGGGACGCTTGGAGCGTATCTACCAGCATACACTTGAAAAAGTATTGCATTTTCCGAAAACAGTTATTACATCGGTATTATCCCTCTTTGCTATTGCGGTTTTTATACTTACTCAATTAGGTGGTGAATTCATCCCATCTCTCCCCGAAGGCGATTTTGCGGTGGAAACAAGAGTGCTGCCTGGCAGTAATCTTAATACCTCCATGAATGCAGTTTCAACAGGTGCAAGAATTTTAAGAGAAAAATTCCCTGAAGTGATAGAAGTGGTTGGCAAAACAGGCAGTAGCGAAATCCCTACCGATCCTATGCCTATTGACGCCAGCGATATGATGGTTATTTTAAAAGATAAAAGCGAATGGACATCTGCAAAAACTTATCCTGAACTTGAAGCCAAAATGAGCAAAGCACTGGAAGATGTGCCGGGTGTTACATTCGGCTTCCAGTATCCGGTACAGATGCGGTTTAATGAATTAATATCCGGGGCAAGGCAGGATGTAGTTTGTAAAATTTTTGGTGAAGATTTAGACACGTTAGCCATGTATGCAAATAAGGTAGGAACTGTTGTAAATACAGTAATGGGCTCAAGTGGATTGTATGTAGAAGCTGTTACTGGTATGCCGCAAATTGTAATCCAATACAACCGTGCTGCCATTGCACAATATGGTTTAAATATCAGCGACATCAATAAAGTGGTAAATACTGCATTTGCAGGACAAAGCACAGGAACAGTTTACGAAGGCGAAAAACGTTTTGATTTAGTAGTGCGTTTAAGTGGTGAACAACGAAAAAATTTGCAGGATGTTCAAAATCTTTTAATCCCCACTGCACAGGGCATACAAATTCCATTAAATAATGTTGCAAAGGTAGAAGTGACTGAAGGCCCCAATCAAATTCAGCGGGAAGATGCGCAACGTAGAATTATTGTGGGCTTTAATGTACGTGGAAGGGATGTGCAGAGTATGGTGAAGGAATTGCAGGAAAAAGTTGAGCGACAAATAAAACTGCCACCTGGTTATTACATTACCTATGGAGGTGCATTCGAAAATCTTGTGGCGGCAAAAAAGAGATTAAGTATTGCCGTGCCTGTTTCATTGTTACTCATTTTTCTGATGTTGTACTTTGCTTTCCGTTCTGTAAAACATGGTCTTCTCATTTACTCCGCTATCCCGCTTTCTGCAATTGGAGGAATTTTGGCGCTGGCCGTAAGAGGGATGCCATTCAGTATTTCGGCAGGTGTTGGGTTTATTGCATTATTTGGTGTGGCGGTATTAAATGGTATTGTGTTGGTGGCCGAATTCAATCGCCTGAAAAAAGAAGAGGGTTTACATGATCTGAAAAGAATCGTTACACAGGGAACAAAAATCAGGTTACGCCCTGTATTAATGACCGCCTTTGTAGCATCGTTGGGTTTTTTACCAATGGCATTAAGTACCGGAGAAGGAGCAGAAGTGCAAAGACCACTTGCCACAGTGGTAATTGGAGGCTTACTCATAGCTACATTTCTAACCTTATTTGTTTTGCCAATTTTATACATGATGTTTGAGAAAGGAATTCCTTTTAAAGGGAAAAAGCCAATTGCTGCAGCAACCATTTTATTATTAATGGTTTTTCCTTTTCAAATTGCAAATGCACAAATTGGTACTGTCAGGCAGGAAACACCTATCACATTACAAGCGGCAACTGATACGGCATTGAAAAATAACCTGACCGTTAAAAATGAAAAGTTAAGAGCGGAGTATCAGCAGCAATTAATAAAATCGGCGAAAAATTTACCAGCTACAAATGTTACAGGCGATTTTGGACAAATCAATAGCGCCTACGTGGATACGAGATTGGGTATCTCTCAAACTATAAATTTCCCAAAAGTGTATGCCATTCAAAGAGCATTGTTAACAGAAGAGTGGAAAAGCAGTGTGTTAAATGTGGGCGTAAATGAAGCTATACTAAAGAAACAGGTAGCACAGGTATATTATTCCTTTTTGTATTTGCGGGAAAAGAAAAAACTGCTGCAAAAAGTTGACAGTCTTTTTTCTGAATTTTTAAGCAGGGCAACATTACGTTTCAACAAAGGTGAAAGTAATATTTTAGAAAAAACCACTGCAGAAAATCAACGGGGACAAATAGGATTACAACTAAGTCAATTACAGCAGGATCTGGATTTGCTTCAGTTGCGGTTTCATTTATTGCTCAATACCAACATTGCATTTGTTCCAAATGAAAATGAGTTCAAGATAAATGTATTGGTAAAAGGGGATAGCTCTTTACTGCTTGTTCATCCTTCAATGGAGTATTTAAGACAGCAACAGCAAATAGCTGCGGCTGCTACACAAGTAGAAAAAACGAAACTGCTGCCCAGTCTTACACTTGGTTACAATATCATGGGAATACGGGGTACCGGGGCAAACAATAAGGAATATAATAGTACACCACGTTTTCAATCAATCCAGGCAGGTTTAGGCATACCCATATTTAACAATGGGCAAAAGGCAAAAATTAATGCAGCTAAAATCAATGAAAAAGTTGTAGCAAATCAATACGAGGTTGGTCTTAAGAATTTTGAAACTGCCTATAAAGCAGCGCTTATACAGTATCAAAAATATTCTGAGGCAATTTCCTATTTTGAAACAACGGCCTTAAAAAATGCTGATCTCGCTACGAGTACAGCCAATAAGCAGTTTATAAATGGTGAAATAAACTACCTGGAGTGGGTGCTTCTCATTAACCAGGCTATTGCCATACAAAGCGATTACATAGAAGCTGTTAAAAACAGAAATGAAAGCGCAGTAGAAATCAATTCATTTATCTCTAAATAAGTTTACAATAATGAAACAATTAATCATCATCCTGAATATTTCTTTACTGCTTGCAGCCTGTGGCGGCAGTAATAAAGAAGAACAAAAAACAGAAGGTCAAACAGCAGAAAACCTTGTTACACTAACCGATGCGCAATTTAAAAATGCCGGGATACAAACAGGTAAACTGGAGAAGCAATCTATTTCATCGCTCCTGAAAGTAAATGGTAAGATAGATGTGCCGCCACAAAACATGGTTTCCATCAGTGTTCCGCTGGGTGGATATTTGAAATACACGAAACTGTTACCCGGCACCTATGTGAAAAAAGGCGAAAGTATTGCCATCATGGAAGATCAGCAATACATACAATTGCAGCAGGATTATTTAACAGCAAAAGCAAAATTGGTATTTGCAAAAGAAGAATATGAAAGACAAAGAGAGCTGAACCAAAGCAAAGCCAGCAGCGATAAAATTTACCAGCAATCATTGGCCGATTACACTTCACTGGAAATTCTGCTAAAATCACTTGCTGAAAAATTAGAACTGATCGGCATCAATCCTGCCAACAGGACTGTAAGCAATATCTCAAAGAGCATTAGCATTGCTTCACCGATCAACGGTTTTGTTTCTAAAGTAAACGTGAATATTGGCAAATACGTGGCCCCTGCCGATGTGCTGTTTGAAATTGTAAACCCTGCGGACATACACTTAGTGCTAACAGCCTTTGAAAAAGACGTTAATAATCTTTTCATTGGGCAAAAACTTATTGCCTACACCAATAGCAATCCTGAAAAAAAATATCCCTGCGAAATTATTTTGATCGGGAAAGACTTTTCTGAAGATAAAAGCGTAGAAGTGCATTGTCATTTTGCATCCTATGATAAAACACTTATTCCCGGCATGTACATGAATGCTGAAATAGAAGTAAAAAGCAGTAATGCAACAGTAGTGCCATCAGATGCCATCGTCAGTTTTGAAAACAAACAATATGTTTTCATCGAAAAAGGAAAAAATCAATTTGAAATGATTGAGGTAAAAACCGGTAACACAGAAAACGGGTTTACAGAAATTATGATTGATGAGAACAAGGCAAAAGAAACATTTGTATTGAAAGGGGCTTACAATCTTTTAATGAAAATGAAGAATACGGCAGATGAGTAACTAAGAAATTACCACATGTCTCAATACAGGTCAATATGAAGCCAGGAAAGCATCGGAAAAAGAAAAAGGTTATACCAGCACCGGTAAACAACAAGCCGAAATCAAATGGTAAGTTAATGATGATAATCGCCGTTTTTGTGATCGTGCTGCTACTGGTATTATCCTTTCTTGCAAACAATCTGAATGTAGGCACCAGTCACCAACATTAATAATTTAAACTGTATACAATGGCACTCACACAAGTTTTTTTCTCACGCCAGTTCCTCTGGGAAATTGTACGGATTTTATCTGTAGGTATAGCAAGTTTACTTTTTTATTTAGACGTTATCCCATTACCTGTGTTACTTGCGGCAATGGCGTTCGGTCTTTACTCTTTGGTGAAAACAGCAGCCATTGATCTGTTCAAAGAACGAAAGATAGGCACAGAGATCTTCATTACAATTGCGGTTGTTGTTTCAGTGCTTGGCAAGGAATACTTAGCTGGTGCGGTTGTATTAATGATCATTCTTATTGCCGAATACATAGCAAGTGCAAGTGGTGAAAGGGCAAGAGCTTCCATAAAAGAGTTAATTGGTTCTGTTCCTAAAACAGCCATTGTAAAAAAAGATGGTAAAGAAGAAACAGTACAAATAGATGATTTAAAAATCGGGGACATTATTTTGGTAAGAGCCGGGGAGAAAATCCCGGTAGATGGAAAAGTAACCGGGGGCACAGGCTCCGTTAACCAGGCTCCTATTACCGGGGAAAGTGTTCCGCAGGAAAAAATGGTTGGGAGCGATGCTTTTGCCGGAACAATTGTTGAATTGGGGGCACTCGATATTCAAATGACCAAAGCAGGCAAGGATACTGTTTTCTCACGCATCATCACATTGGTAGAAGAAGCAGAAAGTGAAAAGGCCCCTATTGAAAAGCTCACCGATAAAGTAGCGTCATGGCTTATCCCTGTAGTGTTCATTTTTGTAGGTGCGGTCTATTTTTACACCCGTGATATAAGGCTGGTAATAGCGTTGCTGATATTTACTTCTCCTGCTGAATTAGGTTTGGCAACACCGCTTGTTACGATTGCTGCCATTGCCCGTGCTGCACGGGAAGGTATTCTTGTAAAAGGTGGAAAGTTTTTGGAAGAACTCGCCAAGGTTAACACGATTGTTTTTGATAAAACAGGAACCTTAACGGTTGGAAGCCCCACGGTCAATCATGTTGAGCTGGTAGATAAGAGTGTGGATGAAAAGTATTTGGTGCAAATGGCTGCCGCTGTTGACAGGCGCTCCAGTCATCCATTGGCAAAAGCCATCTTGACCTATGCTGACAAATTAAAACTCACCTATGGGGAACCGGAAAACTTTGAAGTAATAAAAGGCCGTGGTGTTTCAGCAAGTGTAGATGGCAAGGCAGTTTTATTCGGCAATAAGTCATTCATGACAGAACGCAATGTTCCGGTTCTAACCACTTCAGAAAACCTTACCGATACGGCAATCTATCTTTCCGTTGATAATAAATTGGCCGGCATATTTTATATATCCGACACTATACGTGCAGGAGCAAAAGATATGATTGCGGGTCTTAGAAAAAGCGGGGTAAAAAATATCGTAATGCTTACAGGTGATAACCCCGAAACAGCAAAACATGTTTCTGAACAAGTTGGTATTACAGAGTTCAGGGCAAACTTATTACCGGAGGATAAAATTAAAATAGTAAAAGAGCTGCAAGGCAAAGGGGCAAAAGTGGCTATGGTGGGTGATGGAATTAATGATGCCCCGGCATTGGTTCAGGCAAATGTAGGAATAGCAATGGGGGCAATGGGAACACAGGCTGCTATGGAAGCTGCCGACATTGTTTTAATGGAAGACAAATTAGAAAAGATCGAAAGAGCAAGAGCTATCAGTAAAAGAGCCTTCCGCACCATCAAAGAAAATATAATTGTCGGCGTTGGTGTGGTGCATGTGATCGGGATCGTTTTGGTCTTGCTGAAAATACTCGGGCCTGTTGAAGCTGCGGCCATCCATTTGCTGCCCGACACATTGGTGTTTATTAATTCAATAAAACTATTACGGATACCTATTAAGTAAATTTTTAATCACTCATAAAAACAACAAAACATGAAAATGATCAGGAAAGCCTTTTTTTCACTGCTCGTAATTATTGCAGGAGCAACTGCTGCATCTGCCCAACACTCACATAAAGCCCCGCACGGAGGCACATTGCAGGAAGCGGGTGGTTACCATATTGAAATGGTAAAAGCAAAAGACAGCCTTAATTTTTACGTAATGAACGGCGAAAACAAGGTTGTTAGTAAAGTAACCAACGCTAAGGTGGAATATGAGTTTATTAATAAGACAAAATCCACTGCTACACTTTCCTCCTGCAAAAACAGCAGCTTATGTACCTCACTGCCTAAAGCAAACATTTTTGAATTTTGTACAATTACTTTCGAGGTAGACGGAAAGTCTGTATCCACAAAATTTAAGAATACGGTGACAGATGCGGAAAAACAACATGGCCATCAACATTAATGGCTTGTTTTAATTTCATTTTTTTCATGCTTTCTCCTGCTGGTGCAGGAGAAAGCCTCTTAATGAATAATTACAATGTATCTTAAAAAAACAGCACTTCTTTTTTTAACCTTCCTGCTTTGTTGTATCTGGTGCACTGTGCAGGCTCATGGTGTAGATGGCGACACACAAACTTTTTTAGCCGGTAACGCAGGCGTTGCTTTCGGGCCATTCCTATATATCGGTGCTAAACACATGCTCACTGGTTATGATCACCTGTTATTTCTTGTAGGTGTTATTTTCTTTTTATGCAAAACGAAAGAAATTTTACTGTATGTAAGTTTTTTCACCATTGGTCACAGCATCACGCTGCTCCTGGGTGTACTTGCCGATATCAACGTAAATGCATTCCTCATTGATGCGATCATAGCTTTGTCAATTGTTTATAAAGGGTTCGATAACCTGGGTGGCTTCAAACGTTTCCTTGGCTTTCAGCCAAATACAAAAGCGGCTGTACTCATCTTTGGGCTTTTTCATGGCTTTGGCCTTGCCACTAAATTGCAGGAATTTAAATTTGATAAAGAGGGGCTTGTCAGTAACCTGATTGCTTTCAATATTGGTGTAGAAGCAGGACAGTTTATAGCACTTGCAATGGTTCTCTCATTAATTGCCATTTGGCGTACAAAACCAAGCTTTCTTAAATTTTCAACCTTAACGAATACGCTTCTTATGGCGGCAGGGTTTTTATTGCTGGGCTACCAACTGGCAGGCTATTTCATTTCAAAATAAAACGATCAAAAAACTATTTAAATAAATAATTTATCATGTCAGAATTATATCACCCGGTTCTCGGTAAAAAAAAGATTATTAAAGCGTTGATCATTTCCCTGCTGATAGCCTCGGTACTGCTTGTGGGTGCAGTGCTTCCGGCGGAGTATGGACTTGACCCTACTGGTATTGGAAAAAAGCTGGGCTTTACACGGCTACATGTATCAGCCGATTCAACAACCGTTGTCAGGGCTTCTTATCCACGTATTAAAATGGCAGAGGCAGGCTCTGATTCAACTGTAGCAAAGCCGGTAGAAGCAAACAACCCGCCTCCTTCGCAGCAATATGAAATAAGGGAAGATAGTGTACAGGTTACTGTACCTGCAGGCAAAGGGATCGAATATAAAATTTACATGCTCAAACACGGGCAGGTAAAATATGAGTGGACGACAGATAAAGATGTTTTGTATGTCGATTTTCACGGAGAGGTAAACCAGGCACAGGCAGTTAAAGACGTTTATTACGAGAGCTACACGCTGGCTTATGCTGATAATATGGTAGGCACCCTGCTTTCGCCATTCGAAGGTAAGCATGGCTGGTACTTCAGGAACAATGGAAAGTCAGATGTAGTAGTAACTATCAGGTTGAAGGGACAATATGTGATATAACAGGAATTGATCAGGGGCATACCTGCCGGATAAACAGGCAATCAATAGAATCGGCAAGCATGTGCAGTAACAAACCGATGGCGGGAATGCGTGTCTTCTTTGGTATCAAAAGCAAAGCATACCCGCCAATGGCAAGATAGCTATGCAAGGGATGAAAACCTATGCTGCAACGACAGGGGTTATACAAAGGAGTGGCAAACAGGTGATCAAGATCCACTAACATGGTTGCAAGCAAAATCAGGTAAACACGTAACCAGTGATTTTTATCAATGAAAAAAGCTAGTACGATTGGGAAAATAAGGTGCAGGAAATAATGTATCGCATATTGCATGTGCTTCAAAGTTAACTGATTATTGAAGCGCAAAAAAAGTGGCATGGCTTGTTTTTATTTTACTGCTTATGATAAATTCTTGCAAACAGAATGGGAATATCAGCAGGCTGTGGCTAAATTGTTGAAGTATCAGTTATAATTATTCTGTTTCTCAACAACCAGTCTCTCATGTGATAAAACAGGACCTCTATTTGCTGTATTCAAAATAGAGTTAGGAACTACAGATAGCTTTTGTTTATTGTAGCTTATTGCACCTATCTTTGCCGCTGATGAAGAAAGCTGTTACGTTTATATTACTGTTTTGTCACATGAACTTTTCCATGTTTCTGCCTCAAATTGCGGAAAAGGATAGTTTTACTCTGAACGGACAGCAACAGGACGATATTAACAGCTTAATCGAATATATCGACCAGGTGGTATTAGAAAACAATGACAGTACGCCTGAAGACGAAGATGATGACGGCGGCCAGCATTTTATTCTGATTAAAACGGTTGATCTGTTCAGCAACAATGCTTTTGCCGATCTGGCACAAACTTCAATCTCTATTTCAACAACAGCATATCCTTCTTATAAAGGCGGAGACATTACATTATCTGCTTTCGATATTCTATCACCTCCCCCCGAAGTTTAAATTATTTTTTTGTTTGCCTGCTTGTACAATCAGTTAATGATTGCGCCTGCCTGTTTATTTAAAATAATTTAATCATTCAATCAAATGAAACAGAACATATGTGTTCCGGCACTTGCTGCCGGGATGTTGCTATTAGTTCAATTTTCCTGTAAGAATAAACCTGCTGAAACGGTAAAACCCGATCAATACATTGTTACGCAACCCTTACTTTCTTCAACCGGTTATCAGCAGGAATATGTGGCCGATATTCAATCGCAACAAAATGTAGAGATACGGTCACGTGCAAAAGGTTTTATTGAACGTGTGCATGTTGATGAAGGTGCATTTGTTACACAAGGGCAACTGCTGTTTACGCTCAACAGCAAAGAGTACAGAGATGAATTGTCGAAATCAAATGCTGCTTTAAAACAGGCCGAAGCCGAACTGAAACAAATTGAAATTGAAATCAGAAATGTTGAATTGCTCATCAGCAAAAATGTTGTTTCAAAAGCAGAGCTCACTTCATTGCAGGCAAAGAAAGATGCTATGCTTGCCATCATAGATCAATCGAAGGCAGCTATATCGCAGGCAACTACCGGATTAAGCTACACGCAGATCAGGGCTCCGTTCAGTGGCTATATCAACAGGATTCCGAAAAAAGCGGGTGCATTGGTGGAAGAAGCTGATTTGTTAACCTCGTTGTCAAACAATCAGCAGGTGTTTGCCTATTTCAACGTGTCTGAAGTGGATTACCTGCAATACATCAAAGAACCTGAACTGTATAAAACGGTTGAATTAAAACTGGCCGACGGTTCTTTGTTTGCACACAAGGGAAGCATTGAAACCATTGATGGCGAAATAAATTCTGAAACAGGAACCATTGCATTCCGTGCAAGGTTTCCCAACCCCAATAAGATTTTAAAACATGGCGCCAGCGGTAAAATTATTTTAAACAAACCATTGAATAATGCACTGCTCATTCCAGTAAAATCAACATACGAGGTACAGGAAAATCTATATGTGTTTGTAGTGGATAAAAACGGTAAGGTAACGCAACGGAAAGTTGATCCTATTGTACGTCTTACAAATGAATATGCTATTAAGGGTGGACTCACTGCCAGCGATTATATTCTTTACGAAGGTGTGCAGTTGGTAAAAGATGGCGACCAGGTACAAACGGTGCTGAAACCAATGAATGATTTACTGAACACACAAAACCGTTAACCTATGACTGCAAAATTTATTCACAGACCTGTTCTGTCAATTGTCATTTCGGTCATTATAGCATTGCTGGGTGTATTGGCACTGTTTACTTTGCCAATGACTTTATTTCCCAGCATCGCTCCGCCGGAAGTGAATGTTACGGTTGAGTACACAGGTGCAAATGCCGAAACCGTAACCAAAGCTGCATTGGTTCCGTTAGAGAGAGCTATAAATGGTGTGCCTGGTATGAAGTATATGTCGTCCGATGCCGGTAACGATGGCGTTGGCGTGGTGCAGGTTATTCATGAAATAGGAACCAACCCGGATATAGCTGCTGTAAATATTCAAAACAGGGTGGCTGCTGTAATGGGCGAACTTCCAAGTGAAGTAATTAAGAATGGAGTGAAGATTGCGAAGGAAGAAAATGCAATGCTTATGTATCTGAATATCTACAGTTCTGATACAAGTTTGCGGGAGAGTTTTCTGTACAACTTTGCCGACATTAACATTCTTGCCGAATTAAAACGCATCAAAGGTGTGGGTTACGCTGATATTCTTGGAGCAAAAGAATATGCCATGCGTATCTGGCTGAAGCCGGACAAAATGCTCACCTATAATATTTCTGCCGATGAAATACTGGAAGCATTGGAAGAACAGAATATTGAAGCTGCACCGGGTAAAGTGGGCGAAAGCTCAGATAAAAAAGCACAGGCTAAACAATACGTTATTAAGTACACAGGTAAATACAACAGCAAAGAACAATATGAAAATATTCCAGTAAAATCGACAAATCAGGGACAGATCCTGCGTATCAAAGATGTGGCAGATGTTGAATTTGGCACTACCTATTTTGATGTGGAAGCAAAACTAAACGGAAGACCTACCGCATCAGTAATGTTGAAGCAGTTGCCGGGTTCCAACGCAAGTGAAGTTATTGCCAATGTGAAAAAACGCATGGAAGAATTAAAGGCAGGTTCTTTTTTGAAAGGAATGGATTATGAAATCAGTTATGATGTGTCGAGATTTCTGGATGCATCAGTACATGAAGTTTTTAAAACCCTCATTGAAGCATTTCTGCTGGTATCGTTAGTGGTGTTTATTTTTCTGCAAGATTGGCGTTCAACATTAATACCCTTATTAGCTGTACCGGTATCACTGGTAGGTACGTTTTTCTTTATGCAGTTCCTTGGGTTTTCCTTAAACCTTATCACATTGTTTGCATTGGTACTTGCAATTGGTATTGTGGTGGATAATGCTATTGTGGTGGTGGAAGGTGTGCATGTGGAAATGGAGGCCGATCCTGGCTTATCGCCTTTAAGGGCTACAGAAGCTGCTATGAAAAAACTTTCAGGTGCTATCATTGCCATTACACTTGTAATGAGTGCCGTTTTTATTCCTGTTGCATTTATGAGTGGGCCGTCGGGTATTTTTTACCGGCAGTTCTCTTTAACCATGGCCATATCAATTGTGCTGTCCGGGGTTATTGCATTAACACTTACGCCTGCTTTATGTGCGTTGATTCTGAAAAGTAATCATCACAAACAGCAATCAAATAATATCGTCAACCGTTTTTTTAACGGATTTAATAAACGCTATAACCAACTTGAAACAAACTATCAGAAACTGTTAAGCGTAATTGTTAGCCGCAGAACAGTTACGTTTATTGCTTTATTGTTGTTTTGTATAGGTGCCGGACTTTTTGGAAAAACGGTTGCTACAGGCTTTATTCCAAACGAAGACCAGGGAACATTTTATGTGAGTGTTACCACACCTGCAGGAGCAACGCTTGAGCAAACAAGAGAAGTGGTAACAGGCATTCAGGAAATTGCACAAAAGATCAGCGACATCGAAAGTGTTTCCTCTCTTTCAGGAACAAATATTCTTTCCGATGGTACTGGTGCTACCTATGGTACATTGCTTATTAACCTGAAAAAATGGGAAGAGCGAAAGCTTTCTGTTGATGAAGTAATTGCCAGCTTACAGGAAAAGACCAAACATCTCAAAGGCGCAAGTATTGAAATGTTTCCACCACCTGCTGTGCCTGGTTATGGTAACGCAAGCGGATTTGAATTACGCCTGCTTGATAAAACGGGCCGTGGCGATCTGCAATACCAAGGACAGGTAACAGCTCAGTTCTTAGCAGATCTCAAAGCAAGATCGGAAATCGGTGCTGCCTTTTCCATCTTCGATGCAAACTTTCCTCAATACCTGTTGCACATTGATGAGGATATGGCAACGCAAAAAGGTATTACCGTTAGCAATGTAATGGGTACGCTGCAAACATTGTTAGGCAGCGAATATGCTACCAACTTTATTCGCTTTGGACAAATGTATAAAGTAATGGTACAGGCCTTACCCGAATACAGGGCCAAGCCGGAAGATATACTGAAGCTTACAGTAAAAAATAAAACCGGAGAAATGGTACCTCTGTCTGCATTTATACAAATGGAAAAAGTGTATGGTGTTGACCAGATCACACGTTACAACATGTTTCCTTCTGCCGAATTAAATGGAGAGGCAGCGCCGGGTTACAGCAGCGGACAAGCGATTGCAGCGATACAGGAAGTAGCAAAAACAAAATTGCCCAAAGGATTTGATATTGACTGGGCAGGTATTACAAGAGATGAGGTAGCTGCCGGTAACGAAGCCATTGTTATATTCCTTATCTGTTTAATTTTTGTGTACCTGCTGCTTGCTGCACAGTATGAAAGTTTTCTTTTACCGCTGCCGGTTATTCTTTCGCTTCCTACAGGCGTATTCGGCGCATTCTTTTTGTTATGGATGTTTGGGCTTGAAAATAATATTTATGCACAGGTAGCCATGATTATGCTCATTGGATTACTGGGTAAGAATGCGATCCTCATTATCGAATATGCTTCGATGAAACACAGGGATGGATTTACACCATTAAAAGCAGCCATTGATGCTGCAAAGCTTCGTTTACGTCCAATATTAATGACCTCTTTTGCTTTTATTGTGGGGATGCTTCCGCTGATGATTGCAAGTGGTGCCGGGGCGGTTGGTAACCGAACAATTGGTACTGCAGCAGCAGGGGGCATGTTGTTCGGAACCCTTTTTGGAGTACTGCTTGTTCCCGGATTGTATTATGTGTTTGCAACTCTTGCAGAAAAATTTCAGGCAAAAGGAAGAAAAGAAGAGAAGACTTATACAGAAACAGTGTAATCAAACTAAAACAAATGAACAAACGACATATTTTTTTTATCCTGCTTAGTGTTACTGCAGTAATGTATGGATGCAGTGCAAAAAAAGCGGTAACAGGTACACCTGTTACCGCTTTACCGGAAACATATACCGGCAACAGAGACAGTATTGATGCCTCCATGGTTACCAATGCTTATTTCTTTAAAGACGACAGCCTGAGATCGCTTATTACTGCTGCCATCACTGAAAATCTCGATTTACAGAATGCGTATCAGAATATTCAGATTGCAAGAGCTTCATTGCGCAATGCCAGGGGATTGATGTTGCCAACTGCTAACGGGTTGTTTGCACCCAACATCCGCAAGTTCGGTTTTTATACAATGGATGGTGCGGGTAATGCCACTACAGAAATACAACCAGGTAAACTTATACCGGTTCATCTGCCCGATTATTTTGCAGGCTTTCAATCTTCGTGGGAACCCGATATTTATGGTAAACTGAAAAATCAAAAACAAGCGGCCTTAGCCCGTTATCTTTCTACTATTGAAGGTAAAAACTGGTTACAGACCAACATCATCAATACATTGGTTTTAACCTATTACGAGATACTTGCTTTGGACGAACAGTTACAGATCATTCAACAGAATATTCAGTTGCAGCAGGAAATGCTGGAAATGATTGAAACGCAAAAAGAAGCTGCACGTACAACAGCATTGGCAATTGATCAGTTCAAGGCACAAATACTCAACGCAAGAACGCTTGCAAAGGAGCTTGAACAAGCGATCCTTGAAAATGAAAAGATGATGAACCTGTTATTAAGCCGTTACCCCAAACCTGTACAACGCAACAGGAACTGGCTTCTGGAACAACCGGCTGTTGTAAGCACCGGCATTCCATCGCAGTTATTACAAAACAGAACTGATATAAGAATGGCGCAGTACGAACTGGAGGCAAGCCGCTTTGATGTGGAGGTTGCACGAAAATCATTTTACCCCACGCTTACCATTAATGCAACAGTAGGCTTGCAGGCATTTAGTCCGGCTACTTTTTTCAATGCGCAATCTGTTGCCTATGGATTATTTGGCGGGTTGCTGGCTCCTGTATTTAACCGCAGTGCATTAAAGGCGCAGTTCAATACCCAAACTGCATTGCAGCTGCAGGCGCTGAACAACTACCAGCAAACAATGCTTACTGCTTTTGGCGAAGTATATACCGGCATGAGAAAAATTGATAACATCAGCCAGGCAATACAATTGAAAACCGAAGAAGTGAAAGTGCTTGAAAATGCGATTGAAAATGCACGGCTGCTTTTTCAATCGAACAGGGCCGATTACCTGGAAGTATTAACGGCGCAACAAAACTTACTCGAAGCAAAGCTATCTTTGGTGCAGTTGAAAAAAAATCAGTACCAGGAAACCGCTAATCTTTTTAAAGCAATTGGCGGAGGCTGGAAATAAATTAACCCTTAAAATGCCTTATCACTAAAATATCACTCATGGAATTATTTATCATTTTCATGCTCATTCTTCTCAATGGTATTTTTTCCATGAGTGAAATAGCGCTTGTTTCTGCCCGTAAGTTTAAACTGGAAACAAAAGCTAAAAAAGGAAATGTCAATGCAAAAAAAGCCCTTGCCTTGTCAGAAAAACCTGATACGTTTTTATCAACCGTGCAGATTGGTATTACACTTATCGGTATTCTTACCGGTATTTACAGTGGCGATAAGATTACTGCCGATGTAAAACTATTTGTCGAAAGCATCAGTTTTTTGGCCCCTTATGCCGATACAATATCAGTTACACTGGTGTTGATCGTGCTTACTTTTTTCTCCATTGTGTTTGGTGAATTGATTCCGAAACGTATTGGTCTGATGTTTCCTGAAACAATTGCAATGGTCATGGCACAACCAATGACCATTGTTTCAATGCTCACCAAACCGTTTATATGGCTGCTTACCACTACCAATAACCTGGTGCTGGGTTTGTTCGGTTTGAAGAAAAGTAAAGATGGCATTGTGAGTGAGGAAGAAATAAAAGCAATTGTACAGGAAAGTGCAAAAGAAGGAGAAATCCAGGAAATTGAACAGGATATTGTGCACCGTGTATTTGCTCTTGGAGACCGGAAAGTAAGTGAGCTGATGACCCACCGGAACGATTTGGTATATTTTGATATTACCGACGACTTATATATGGTAAAACAAAGGGCGCAAATTGAACCCCACTCTGTTTATCCTGTTGTCAATAAAAGTTTTGACAAACCATTGGGCATTGTATCGGTGAAAGATGTTTTTCCTAAAAATTTCAAAACAACTGAATTTAGCCTTAAACATTTCATTAAGCAACCTGTGATGGTGCATGGTAATACGGCAGCGTATAAAGTACTGGAAAAGTTTAAAGAGTCAAAAATTCACTATGCTTTTATTGTAGATGAATACGGTGCTGTATTGGGTATGGTAAGTATGGACGATATTCTTGATGCATTAATTGGCGATTCTACCGAGTATAACCAGGATGAGTACTCAATCAGGGAACGGGAAGATGGTTCATGGTTGGCCGATGGACAATATCCTTTCTTTGAATTTTTACATTATTTCAATTTATCCACTGAAAAAATAAAAGGTGGGTATAACACACTTGGTGGTTTAATACTAGCTGAATTAAATCATATCCCTCTACCCGGTGAAAGAGTTAAGTGGAATGGGTTTGATTTTGAAGTCGTGGATATGGATGGCCAGCGGATCGATAAGGTAATAATCAAAAGAGATTAACAAAAGGTGCTATACCTTCTTTATTAATATCAACTTTGGTTCACCAAGATTTCTCCAAAATCTATCTTTAGCTTAGCTTAAAATTGGCAAGATGAAGCTACTGATAATAGAAGACGAAGATAGCTTACTGCGAAGCATTACAGATTACTTTACCCAGGAAGACTTCTTGTGTGAAACAGCCAGTACTTACAAGGAAGGGATTCAGAAAGCTACCGATTTTCAATACGACTGTATCATACTTGATGTTAACCTGCCGGGAGGCAGTGGGTTAGCATTATTGGAATATTTGAGAAAACACAAAAAGGCCGATGGTGTTATTATCATTTCCGCCAGGGATTCTTTGGGTGATAAAATTGCCGGGCTTGATTTAGGGGCAGACGACTATCTTACCAAACCATTTCATTTATCAGAATTATATTCAAGAGTAAAAGCTTTGTTGCGCAGGAAATATGCATCCAGTTCAAGTGTAATTGAATTTGATAAATTAAAACTTGACCTGTTGTTAAAAACCGTGTCTTACTCCGGTCAACCGTTGTTACTCACCAAAAATGAATATGAATTGTTGTTATTTCTTTTAACCAATAAAAACCGGGTGGTAAGCAAGCAGGCCATTGCAGAGCATATTTACGGCGAACAAACGGACAACCTGGCTTCATTTGATTTTGTCTATTCTCATATAAAAAACCTGAAACGAAAATTGAAAGAAAAAGGTGGCGACGATTTATTGCAAACCGTGTATGGACTGGGCTATAAACTATCTGTATGAATAAAACCTTGGAACAAAAAAGTACCCGTTACTTAATGATATGGTTACCGGTGGTATTATTGCTGGGGTCCTTACTTTTTTTCGTAATGCTGAACATGCATTCGCATCATACGCAGGAAAAGCAATTAGCGCTGAAACAACAAAATGTCTGGAACGCATTTATAGCACAACCGGCAGCTATGACAATGCAGATACAGGGAGAATATGTCATTCAAAAAAACTACCTGCTGCCTGCACAAATACTGGATGAACCAAGAGACACCAGTCTTTTGATCGAAGGAAGTTCAGAAAAATTGAATTTTAAGGCGCTTACTAAAGCGTATCATTTTAATAACGAGAATTATCAACTCACCACTTTTGTTTCATCAAAAGAATTTTTTCACTTAACCATAAAAGTATTTGCAACCGAGGCGTTTGTTTTTTTGTTACTATTAATTTCAATTGTTGTAATAAACAGAAGAAGTTCCCGCCTGTTATGGCGTCCCTTTCATCGCACTTTAAAAAAGACTTCAGGATATGACGTGGTAAACAACCCGGTTGCTCAGTTAGAACAGCAGACTGGTATTGCAGAATTTGACCAGTTGAATGCTGAGCTTACCAGCATGATCGCAAAAGTGAATACCGCCTATAACAATCAAAAGAATTTTGTGGAGAATGCCTCTCACGAAATGCAAACACCACTCGCCATCATCCGCTCTAAATTGGATTTGCTGATCAACGAACCCAGTCTTACAGAAAAATCGGCTTCTTTGCTTGGAGATATCACGGAAGCAAATGACAGGCTGAGCCAGATGAACAAAAGCCTGCTGCTGCTTGCCAAAATTGATAATAACCAGTTTCCTGAACAGGAGAAGATCAATATTTCCGCATTGGTAGAAAGAATACTTACCACTTACCAGGAGCATTATGATGATTTTCCTTCACTCAGCAAATCAATTGTTTCTGGTATATACATTATGGCCAACCCGGCATTAACAGAAATCCTGTTCAGCAATTTGATCAAAAATGCGGTGGTACACAACGTCTCACAAGGATTTATTAAGGTTTGTTTAAGTGATAGTACATTTTCAATTGAAAACTCCGGGGATGCAATTACAGAAAAACCCGAAATGTTATTTGAACGGTTTAGAAAAGGCAATAAAGAATCAAAAACTACCGGGTTGGGTCTATCATTGGTCAGGCAAATTGCCCAACTCTATAAAATGGGTCTTCAATACAATTATAAGAACGGAGTTCACTATGTGCTAATAGATTTTGGAAGGATGTAGTCTCCAAAATTTATCCTAAATCGCCTGCTACATTTGTTTTCATAAATCATTATTGATGAGATGGACATTGATAGCACTCGCCTGCTTTTTTGTTGGCAATACCAAAGCACAAGACACTGTGCGTTTATCATTGCCGGAAATCCTCCAACTGGCGGAAAGTAATTATCCAAAGCTAAAATCAAACCGTTATGAGCTGGAAGCATCAAAGGCAAACATAAAACTACAACAACAAACAATCATCCCGCAACTGGATGCTACCTACCAGGCGAACCTTGCTACACACAATAATATCACCGGGATGTTGCAGCCACAATATGTACTTCCCATTAGTGGCCCGCCATCTTCAGAAAATGATTACAGTCCCGTAACCGGTTCCGCTGCAAGCCTGCTCTTTCAATGGCAACCGGGAATATTTGGTGATCGTAAATCAAAAATTAATTTGGCTGCTGCAGCTTCACAAACACTGCAATCCAAAAATGCCCAGGAAATATTCAATCATAAAGTAAAAGTATGTAACCAGTTTATTGATATTGTTTATTACCGGCATTTACTAAACCTTTACGAGGAGAATATTCACATTTCAGAAAGACAATTGAAGCAGGTAAATGTATTGGCGGTAACAGGTTTAAAACCGGGAATTGATACCGCATTGATACAGGCAGAACTTTCGAGAACCCGCATTGAATGGCTGAAAATAAAAAACGCTTATGATAATATTCTTTTGTCGTTACAGGAATCTGTTGCCAGCGATTCAATTATCATAAACAGCGATACTTCATTTTACAATACAGTTCCTGCAGCAACTGCAAACGATACCATTGAACATCCTTTTGGCAAAACCGCACGGTTAACGATAGAAGAAAGTAAAACAAACCGAATTACGATCAGTAAACTAACTGCACCCCGTTTATCTTTTTGGGGAACAACTTATGCAAGAGGTTCAGGTGTAGATTATACAGGTGCAATAAAATCATTTAATGGCTTTAACCTTAACCGGTTTAACTATGGCGTTGGTGTGCAATTGTCCGTTCCAATACTAAACCATACAGAAGTAAAAACACGGTTGCAGCAACAGGATTTAATCATCAGGTCTGACCAGGAGAAATTAAACCAGGTTACCCTTGCATTAAAAAAACAGCGCAAACTTTCAGAAGCCACTTTCCTGAATGCAATAGCTGTAATTAAAGAAACGCCTGTGCAGGTAAATGCTGCTGAATACGCTTTTAATGCCATGCAGGTAAGATATACCACGGGTCTTGTAAACTACTCCGAACTGCTGCAAACACAATTCGCTTTGCTAAAGGCAAAGATCGAACAGGCAAGATCGCAGGCAGAACTTTGGAAGGCACTGTTGCTCAAAGCTGCCGTTTATGGCGATCTGAATTTATTTATTAACCAGGTTAAATAAAGATATGAAGCAATTAATCATAGCTGCATTAAGAAGGCCTGTTACGGTAATGGTAATCGTAATAGGCGTACTGTTTTTTTCCTGGTTGGCCGTGCGAAAAATGCCCGTGGATATTTTTCCGAAATTAGGAACACCGGTTATTTATGTGGCACAAACCTATGGAGGATTATCGCCCCAGCAAATGGAAGGCTTTATTACATCCTATTATGAATATCACTTTCTGTATGTAACAGGGATAAAGTATGTGGAGAGTAAATCCGTGCAGGGTGTAACACTTATTAAATTGCAATTTCATGAAGGAACAGATATGGCCAATGCAATGGCTGAAGTAGGCAGCTATGCAACCCGTGCCCGTTCTTTTATGCCCCCCGGTACATTACCGCCGTTCATTATGCGGTATGATGCAGGCAGTGTTCCGGTAGGGCAACTGGTATTTACCAGCAGCACAAGATCATTGAATGAGATCCAGGACCTGGCTTTGTTTAAAGTGAGGCCCATGTTTGCAGCTTTACAGGGAGTTTCTGCTCCGCCACCGTTAGGTGGTAACCAGCGAACCATTATTATCAGGGCAAACCCTGAACGCCTCCGCAGCTATGGCGTTACACCAGATGAACTGGCAGCAACTATCGCTAAGGGGAACACGATATCACCTGCAGGTAATTTAAGAGTGGGCGACCAGGCTTTGATCACTCCGCAAAATACCGTGATTGACAATATCAAGGAATTTGAAAACATTCCACTCCAGGCCAAAAGCGGTACTGCTGCTTATGTCCGTGATGTTGCTTCGGTGGAAAACGGCGCAGATATCACTTCAGGATATGCGCTTGTCAATGGCAAGCGTTCCATTTATATTCCTGTTACCAAAAGAGCAGATGCTTCCACATGGGATGTGGTACAAAATATAAAAAAGGCATTGCCCGATATGCAGGCCGCTATTCCCGAAGACATTAAAGTATCGTATGAATTTGACCAGTCAACGTATGTAGTGAACTCATTGAAAAGCCTTTTGTTTGAAGGTGGCCTCGGAGCTATACTAACCGGTATAATGGTGTTGTTGTTTTTAGCTGACAGGCGAAGTGCATTGATCGTTATTATCACCATCCCTTTGGCATTGCTGTCGGCAGTGGTATGCCTTTACCTTGCAGGGCAAACCATCAACATCATGACCCTTGGCGGGCTGGCCCTGGCCATTGGTATTTTAGTAGATGAAGCGACGGTGACCGTAGAAAATATTCACCGGCATTTGGAAGAAGGGAAATCAAAAGCAAGGGCTATTGCTGATGCAAGTAAAGAAATTGCTTTGCCCAAATTATTGATCTTGCTAAGCATTCTTGCAGTTTTTGTTCCCGCACTATTTATGTCCGGTATTCCAAAAGCCATGTTCATGCCCTTGTCTTTATCAGTTGGCTTTGCAATGATCGCTTCTTTTTTAATTTCTCAAACCGTTGTTCCTGTCATTTCAAACTGGCTGTTAAAAGAAGGCGTACATTTTAAAGAAAAAAAATGGTTTACCCGGTTAACCAATCGCTATTCATCTCTTCAGAATAAAATATCCAAAGCAAGTGGTTTGCTCATTGGCATTTACCTGCTGGTATGCGGATTGTTACTTTGGTCAAACTATCATTTCCTGGGCCAGGAAATTTTTCCAAAAGTAAATGCAGGCCAGTTCCAGGTAAGGCTGCGGATGCCCGTAGGCACAAGGATAGAACGTACAGAAGATAATACCAAAAAAGTACTGGGCATTATTGAAAAAGAAGCAGGAAAGCAAAGGATAGATATCACCTCTGCCTATGTGGGTCTTCAGCCACCAACCTATGCCATCAACTCCATTTTTACATGGACGGGTGGCCCTCATGAAGCAATCCTGAAAGTTAAACTTGCAGATAACAGTGGCATTAAACTGGACAATTTTAAAGAGCAATTAAGAGAAGCTATTAAAAAAGAAATTCCCGCCATGCTGGTTTCCTTTGAGCCAGCCGATTTAGTGGAACAGGTAATGAGCCAGGGAACGAATAACCCTATTGAAGTAGTTGTACAGGGGAAAAACCTGCAGCAGAGCAGGGCCATTGGTGATAAATTGAAAAAACAAATGGAAGCCCTGCCTTACATGCGGGATGTTCAATATACACTCCCGTTAGACTACCCGGCTTTGCAAATAGATTATGACCGGGTTCGTGCCGGGCAATTAGGATTAACAGTGGATGAAATGAGCCGTTCTGTTTCTACAGCCACATCATCCAGCAGGAATATACTGCTGAACTACTGGTTAGATAAAAATGCCGGCAACGCTTACCAGGTGCAGGTGGAGTTGCCGGAGTACCAAATGAAATCTTCTGAAGACCTTGAACAAATTCCTGTTTCAGCAGCGGATAAGAATATTTTTTTACGAGATGTGGCAACATGGAAAAGAGCCACTACCGTTGGTGAATACGACAGGTTGAACCAACAGCGGTTCATTACCCTGTCAGCAAACCTTCATAAGCAGGATTTAGGTACAGCGGTTAAAGATGTAAATTCGGCTATCAGCAAATTGGATTCATTACCCCAGGGTGTAAAAGTGTATGTACGGGGACAATCGGAAATACTGGGTCAAACACAAACAGAACTGGGAGCAGGTTTACTGTTGGCCCTTGCCGTTATCTTTTTATTATTAGCAGCAAATTTTCAATCGTTTAAATTATCGTTCACGGTGTTGTCAACTATACCGGCAGTTGTAGCAGGATCTTTCCTGTTATTATTCCTTGCAGGCAAGACATTGAACATACAATCATTCATGGGCTGTATTATGGCAATTGGTGTTTCTGTTGCAAATGCCATTCTGCTGATCACAAAAGCAGAAACCATCAGGAAAGAGAATGATCAAACAATAAATATTGGAGCCCTTGCCGGGCAAGGAAGGCTACGGCCCATATTAATGACCAGCCTTGCGATGATCGCAGGAATGATACCAATGGCAATTGGTTTGGGTGAAGGAGGCGAACAAACAGCGCCGTTAGGCATTGCAGTAATTGGAGGGTTACTTTTTTCACTGGCAACAACACTTTTTATTCTGCCACTTATCTATAACGCAGTTACCCGTAAAAAAATATACAGCAATGTTTCACTTGACCCGGATGATGCATCAAGTAAATTTTACGACAACCAACAAAACAATAACTAAAATGAAAGGGATAAAAATTGTAATAGCGCTGTTATTTATTAATGGCATTATTGGGTGCCATCAGCCAGGCAAAAAAGAGCCATTAAAAGATGACACTAAACCTAAAATAGATTCAACAGTAGTATTTACTTTGCAATCTGCCGCATTAGATAAAACTGTTTCACTTCCCGGGGAACTGTTACCCAACGAAAAAGTACAAGTGTATGGCAAAGTAAGTGGCTATGTAAAAAAGATATTTGTTGATATTGGTTCGCCGGTAAAGCAAGGACAGGTGATTGCTATTTTGGATGCGCCGGAAATGCAATCGAAGATCGCAGAAAGCAAACAACGTTTAGCATCTGTAAAAGCAAAATGGATCAGTAGTACAGATGTGTTTAAACGGCTTGCTGAAGCTTCCAAATCAGATGGCGTAATTGCCCCCACTGATTTAGAAAAAGCAAAAAACCAGGTGGCATCAGACGCCGCTTTGGTAGAGGCTGCTCAATCAGAATTAAATGCAGTGCAACAAACAGCAGATTATTTAACTTTAAGGGCACCATTCACAGGGATCGTTACAAAAAGGAATGTAGATGCAGGTGCTTATGTAGGAAAAGCTGCTGAGATGCCGCTGTTTGAAATAGAAGACAATAGTTCTCTTCGCTTGCGGATCGCTGTGCCGGAAGCCATGACCGGTACGAAAGTAAAAGATGAAAAAGTACAATTTACCATCAAGGCCATACCGGGTAAGAAATATGAAGGAAAGTTATCCCGTAAATCCGGTAGCCTGGATGTAAACACCCGAAGTGAAGTATGGGAATTTGTAATTAATAATAACGATCATAGTCTGAAAGCCGGCATGTTTGCTGATTGCAAAATAAATATTCAAAGAGATGGAAAATCTTTTTTTGTTCCGTTTTCGGCAGTGGTAACCACATTGGAAAAAAAGTTTGTAATAAAAGTGCAGAACAACATTACCAGTTGGGTTGATGTTGGCCAGGGAGTAAATGCTACCGATAAAGCCGAGATATTTGGAAAGCTCGATGAAGGCGATACATTAGTGCTGAAAGGAAATGAGGAACTGAAAGCAGATACTAAGCTGCTAGTAAAAATTGCGAAACATTAAAATGCGATTTTATGAAATGAGCCATAAGAATGTTGCCTATACATAGCAATGATTATTTGGCGAATTACGTCTGGCTAAAATCCTGTCTGCCGATAGGCAGACAATAAAAAAATAAACAGATGAAATGGATTACGAGGGAACGACCCAAAATAGACAGGATAGCCTGCCCCTGGCTTATCAAAAATTTTGTTGACAGCAATGCGGAATTTATTTATGTTCCCAAAGAACAGGTTTTTGAAAAAGCAAAAGAGTTAAGCGCTATTCCCTACGATATCCCGGGAGCAGAATATTCCCATTATGCCGATGAATGTACATTTGATTATATTATACGGAAGCATCAACTAACCGACCCTGCTTTATTACACTTAGCCGTCATTGTTCGTGCTGCAGACACTGATCAGTTTGACCTGGCAAAGCAATCGGCAGGACTTTGGGCAATTTCCGCCGGGCTTTCTTATAATTATAAAGATGATTTTGAAATGCTGGAAATTGGGATGAAAATATATGATGCCCTTTATAGCTGGGCTAAATATGTACAGGAAGAACGGCACACCTGGAATCCCGAACTTTTAAAATAGATTCTGCATAAATGGATCAGCCAACTTATACACTTCGTCAACTTATCGTGTATTTTCTAAAATTGGGCACCATCGGTTTTGGTGGTCCAGTTGCACTTGTTGGTTATATGCATCGTGACCTTGTTGAAAAACGTAATTGGATTTCTGAAGAAGACTATAAAGAAGGGTTAGCACTGGCCCAATTAGCACCGGGGCCACTGGCCGCACAATTAGGCATTTATCTTGGCTTTGTTCATTACAGGATAGTAGGCGCTACATTGTGTGGACTTGCATTTGTGATACCCTCATTTATCATGGTGGTATTACTGGGTATCGTTTATAAATTGTTTGGAGGGTTACCGTGGATGCAGGCGGTATTTTATGGTGTGGGTGCAGCCGTAATAGGAATTATTATGATGAGCAGTTATAAACTCACTTTAAAATCGGTAGGAAAAATACAATTGCCATCGCTAAAACAAAACTGGTTGCTCTGGTTTTTTTATGCAGCCGGCATAATTGTAACAGCAGTCACCAAATCAGAAAATGTGTTACTATTCATTGCTGCGGGGTTGATCTATATGTTTGTAAAAGCACCTCCTAAATGGATGAAGAAACCGGTAGCTGCAAACAACATCTTTCTTGGTATTACCGGCTTCTGGCAGTTTGAATGGAATACCCTGGAAAAAATCGGTTGGTTCTTTACAAAGGCAGGTGCATTTGTATTTGGAAGCGGGCTTGCGATAGTGCCTTTTTTACACGCCGGTGTGGTAACAGAAAATAAATGGCTCACAGAACAGGAGTTTGTAGATGCAGTGGCAGTAGCCATGATCACACCCGGCCCTGTAGTAATAACGGTTGGTTTTATTGGCTACCTGGTTGCAGGTTTTCCGGGGGCGTCAGTTGCGGCCTTAGCAACATTTTTGCCCTGCTACTTATTCACTGTAATTCCCGCACCTTATTTTAAAAAAATAGCAAAGAATAAATCTATCAAGGCATTTGTAGACGGCATCACAGCTTCCGTTGTTGGCGCATTGGTAGGGGCAGTAATTGTTATTGCAACACGTAGTATTATTGACATCCCAACTGCTATAATTACAATTGCTTCATTAGCTGCTTTAATCTATTTTAAAAAAATACAGGAACCCTATATTATACTTGTTGCAGCATTGGCAGGCTTACTAATAAAATATTGGCTGTAGATATAAACTATTATGCGAATACTTACTATCCTGATATTTATTTTAATTTCTAAAACTGCTTTATCACAGAGCGGGAAGTCTGATACCATTAACGCCACTTTCATTAATCAAACATTAGTTTTCGATGGAAAACTTACAGAAGCAATTTGGCAATCGGCTCCGGTAATAAAAAATTTCACGCAAAAAGAACTTGATTTTGGAAAACCTTCCACAGAACTTACTAAAGTTGCAATTGCGTATGATAAGCTGGCATTATATGTTGGTGTTTGGTGCTTCCAGAAAACAAAAACCATTCACGCAAAATATATGCAGCGTGATTTTATTTACGAGGAAGATGATAATTTCCAGGTAGCACTTTCGCCTTTCAGCGACCGCCGTAACGGGTATCTCTTTATTATTAATCCAAATGGGGCAAGAGCTGATTTGTTGATCTCTGGCAATGAAAGCGCAAATAAAGACTGGAATGGAGTATGGGATGTAAGAACTTCAATTACCAATGAGGGATGGTTTGCCGAAATCCGTATTCCTTTCAACAGTCTTCAATTTCGTAACGATTCAATACATCTATGGAGCGTCAATTTTGAACGGAATATCCGCAGTAAAAACGAACAGGTTTTATGGCAGGGCTGGACAAGGGACTGCTCAATTTATTGTTTGGTAAATGCGGGTGTTTTAAAAGGCTTGCGAAATATTGGTTATGCAAAACGTTTTGAACTGAAACCTTACGGGTTAGGCAGTTTCGACAAACGTAACCACAATCCAACAGATTGGACGGGTAAAATTGGTGCAGACCTAAACGCAAACCTCACACCAACATTAAAATTAAACGTCACAGCTAATACTGATTTTGCGCAAGTAGAATCGGATCGCATTGCGGTTAACCTTACACGCTTTAACCTGTTTTATCCTGAAAAAAGAGAATTCTTTTTAGAAGGTTACCAGAATTACCAATTTTATCTTGGTAACAGTAACGAGCTTTTTTATACAAGAAAAATCGGTATTGAAAATTTCAAATCAGTACCAGTTATTGCCGGTGCAAGAGTATTTGGTAAAATGGGGGCAAACAATATTGGCTTGCTAAGTATTGAAACAGGGAAAAGAGATACTGTCCCGGCTACTAACAACACAGTCATTCGTTATAAAAGAGATATTGGCAGCCAGTCATACATTGGAGCAATTGTCACTTCCAAGATCAACAGCGATCTCAGTAACCAGGTGGCGGGAATTGATGGCGCATTTTCCACCTCACGGTTTCTAACAAATAAAAACCTTGTAATTGGTGGCTTATTCAGCAGGAGCTTTGATAAAAATAAAAGCGGCGATGGTGCGTATGCCTGGCGGGTCTTTGCAGATTATCCAAATGATTTGATTGATAATTTTATTGGACTTTCAAGCGTGCAGGAAAATTTTAATCCTGAACTCGGATTCCTGAACAGGAAAAATTTTGATAACCTCTCCTGGTTCTTCCGTTTTACACCAAGATGGTTTACAAACTTAGGAATCCGTAAAATGTATTTTCGTCCTTGGGGTTTCGATTTATTCAGAACACATACATCTGGTAAAGTAGAATCGTTCCTGAATGAATCACGGCCGCTTGGTTTTTTTACCAAAAGCGGGGAACGGTTTGAATACAATCTGTACCAGCAATATGAACGGTTGGATCATCCTTTTCATTTAACTGACTCTATTGCCATTCCATCGGGCAAATACTGGATGCACCGCATGGAAATTCAGTTAGGCAGCTTCCAGGGAAGAAGAATATGGGCTGATGCCAATTATGCCTGGGGAGATTTTTATAGCGGCAAAATAAACACATTGGAAACTTCGATGGGTATTAATGTAAACAAACACTTTAATCTTCGCACTGACTATACTTATAATAATATCCGTTTACTGGAAGGTGCAGTTAATACACACGAGCTGGCACAATACATTAATATGGCTGTTAACCCAAGATTAAATCTCACCATGTTTGTTCAATGGAACTCATTGGATGATTTACTATTCGGTAATTTTAGATTACACTGGATACCAAATGTTGGCTCAGATATATATGTGGTATATAACAGGGGTTACAACAAATTGGATAACCTGAAATTCAACCGGCCTGATGTTTCGTCTGGCGCAGCAAAATTGGTTTGGAGATTTACTTTTTAAAATAAAAATAGAGCAATTATGAAATCATTTCTGTTTTTTTTATGTGCAGGCTTTAGCTTCTTAATAGCTTGTAACCAAAAAACTGGTTCGGAAGATGGTACATCAACAAATAAAAAGAAGGATGCAATTTCATGTCCACCGGGTAGCAGCAAATTGGATATTGCAAAAATTGAGCAAATAACCGGCATGAAAGGTGTTGAGAAAAATGGCGAGTACAAAATAACTGTTCCGCAAAATGACTTGCATATTATCGTCGATGGTTTTAAAATAATTCCTCCAATGGGACTGGGTAGTTGGGCGGCCTTTACTCCTTGTGGAGATAGTGCGATGGTAATGGGAGATATAATTTTAACGGAAACAGATTTAAAACCCGTACAACAGGAAGTCATCCGGCAAGGCTTTGCAATTACAGCAATTCATAATCATTTTGTTCGCAACCGACCCAACGTGATGTACATGCATATAGACCGGTCAGCCGATATTACGACACTTTCAAACGGCGTGAAGGCAATCTTTGATAAGGTAAAAGAAATAAGAGGTAAGGATCCCAAGGGAGAAAAAGCTGACAGTGTTGCAAACACGTTGAATACTGCAATGCTGGATTCGATTATCGGCAATAAAGGAGAAATGAACAAGGGTGTTTATAAATACACGATTGGCCGACCAGATATCAAGCTCCAGGAACATGGAATTCCTGTCAGCACTTTTATGGGATTTAATACGTGGGCAGCCTGGCAAGGAACCCCTGAAAAAGCTGCGGTTTGTGGTGATTTTACAATGCTTGAAGATGAGGTAGCTCCGGTGATTAAGGCCTTAGTTGAAAACGGTATCGAAGTGGTGGCTGTTCATAATCATATGGTACATGAAGAACCAAAGGTTTTCTTTTTGCATTATTGGGGCGTTGGAAATGCAGAAGAATTAGCCAAAGGACTAAAAAATGCGTTGGATCAGACTGGCTCGAAAATGAAACATTAATAATTGACAATGCTAAATCTTGCTGGTTTCAGTTTGGGGTGAGTAGCTATTTTTAAACTTCTGCCTTAATCGTAATGGCGTATTTTTTAAATTCTGAACTCAAAAGTTCTAGAGGGGTCTTATCCGAGCAATACTTAGTTGTTTCTATTAAGTAAACTACTCTCAGGTTGGTAAGCGGATTTAGCCATGTCAAATACTCCCGAAGATGTTCTGCAATTTGCTTAACCGTTGTATTTGGCTTCTCTTTTATTACCAGTATTAGTATGCCATTCTTTTCCTTGATCAAATATTTTGCTGCTTTCAGCATTGCACCTAAATACCCCTTACGGCTTGTTCCTGTGTCACATTCCATAATGATGTACTCATTCTCCTTTTGCAAGACAGTATCGGGTTTATACCCCTTAGCAAGTTGTCCCCCTGAATTGAGAACTGCATAACCTTCGGCGCTGTGCAGGAGATTCTTAAATAATTTGTCTTTCATCGCTTAGCTATATAAAGTTTGATTTTAAACATTACCGCTGCCAATTATAAAAGCTATTTCAAATGCGTAGAAATACAATTCAAAATCAGGGTCGCTCTTGACTTGGCAAAGTCTTCAAATTTATCCTCAGTCCACAATGTTTCGTCAGCAGGGATTAAATGCCTCTTTACAAAGGCAGCTTTATCAGTTACATGATTACTGATCCAATCTTTGAATGGACTTGCATTTTTTAATCCACGGTTAGTGCTGAAGTCTATCAATTGGAAATTTCTGATAGTATTAATTTTGGCTGATTCAAAGTTTAAAGAATCTAATATTGATTTCGGCATGATGTGGTCAATATCATTTATCCTTATAGTCTGCCCTCTGTCGTACATAAGATAATAAACAAATGAGCTTTCCAATTCATCGAGATTATCAATAGCATAGGATCTGGTAAATGTTATCGGATGGTCAGTATAAACCTGGAACAATTCATCGGTTGGAAAATCTTTATTCTTGAAATGTTGCATCTTATCCAATAGCTTACGGATGCCTGTTTTGTAGGGTATCCATCCTGCACCTTTACTTTTGAACACCCCATTAATCAGGGAATGGTATATCCATTTCTCCATTCTTGGGTGTTCCGTATTTTTAGCATCAAAATTTGCAAAATATTTTTCCAATTCTCCATCGCTTATTTGCTTATGAAAAAGATGATAGGCAATAAAAAACAATGGAATAAAGGATCGGTTGCCATCTTTATAGTAATAATATAGTTTTGAATTAATGAGAAAGTCTTTGAGACATTTCAGGGTAATTTTTATTCTTTCTCTGTTCTTTATGGCAAACTGTACATCCGCCGCTTCAATTGCAGCCATCTCTTTTTTGTGATTGTCCTGCAACAGGAAAATTAACTTGATAAGATTGTCTTGTGTTAGCCCTATTTCTTCATAGCTCTTTAATGTTTCTTCCAAAAAGCCTTCCATTTCCCATTCAAAACCTTTGAGCACAGAAGCTACTAAATCAAAAGAAGAAAGTTTTGTGCCGCCATCGTTCAACCTTCGGAATAACTCAACGATTCTTTGCTTATTGGTTATTTCATCAAAGGATTTATTAACCGATACTTTTGAAATACCGAGACAATCTGCTGTCAAAGTGTTCTTGTAAAACGCTTTTATGTTTTTTTCGACATGTTTTCTTTGAATAGCATCCTGTATATTTTGTGCCTTTATTATTTCTTCAGCAACCTGGTCTTCATCATTGGTATCTTTTAATCTTTCAATAACGAACTGGCAAGATACCAGTTATGTTCAGGGATTGTTCTGTCTTCGTTTCCCTTTGAATTTTTGGGTAGTTTACTTTCTTCTTTCTCAAACTTAAATTCAAATTCCGTATTATAATCGCTGAACAAATCAAAATACAACACCTTGCCATTGATACTTCCTTTCAATCCAATATAGAAAGATTGCAATCGCTGTTGCCCGTCAATAACGAAATTCTGTAATTGGGTTAACGTGTCTACTTGTCTTGAATTTATGATACCACCATCTTTTGTAAAGGTCCTGTAATTAAAAAGAGGTTTACTTCCTTTTTCTTCTTCAATCACCATAACACCGCCGAAAGAATCTCCTTTCAGAAGTGTATCAAACAATAATTCCATTTTTTCCTCATCCCAAACCAGCCGTCGTTGAATAACAGGGAGTACAAACTTTTCCTCTTCGATTTCGTTGATTACATCTGATATTTTATATGATTTCCAGATTGCCATAAACAGATTATTGCTGAATTGCTAATATAACCAGATTTGCTAAATTACCAGAAGACCCGGCACAGCCCTTCTGCCTTATCAAACGTCCACTCTTACTACGACAGATGGCAGAACCACTGTGCCGGTCAATGATTCTGGGAATTGAGCTTGGCTATTGGCAGATACAACTAAACTATCCCGCCAAGCACAATTCCAGATAGTCAAAGAAGCAATATAATTTTGCGATCTAAATCTGAATTCCACATGTTGATTTTTGCTTACGGCTCAAATATGAACCTGAACAGGCTCACAAAACGGGTTCCTTCAGCAGTGAAGGTTACCAATGCATTTATTACCGGTCACAAAGCAGTTTTTAATAAAATTAGCAACGACGGTTCTGCAAAGGCGAATATTATAAAGACAGATGTTCCTGCCGAATTGGTTTGGGGAGTATTGTTTTCTATTGATAGCAATGCGAAAGCCTTGCTTGATAAAGCAGAAGGTTTAGGTAAAGGTTACAATGAGGACACACTGACATTTTTTGATGAAACCAATAACTCTTACGCTGCGCAGATTTATATTGCCGATAGTAACTCTATAGATAATACTTTGCTGCCGTATGATTGGTATAAAGAATTTATTGTAAGCGGTGCTATCCAGAATAAATTACCTGCCGAATATATTTTACAGCTACAATCTATTACCTGCATTCGTGACCATAATGAAGAAAGAAGAATTAAAAACTATTCTATTCTGTCAGGCAAGTAGTATTCTTTTGTTACCAGCATTTATACCGTTGTGCATCTTCTGTTGCGACGCTCCGTTCATCGTTCTGTTCTTCTCTCATCAAAGACCCGGTGCAGTACACCCGTCTTATTTCTTTTCCGCCTGCGGCAAATAAGCCTGGAGAACTGCCCCGGTTAAACACTATTGGGAATTGAGATTGCTTCATTCTTCAGCAAACACAATTCCAGATAAACAAATCTCAGAGCAATCTCAACTTATATTTTTTTCTTCTTCTCTCGAAGACACAACAAGTAGTTATAACCTGTTTTGTAAGAAAATGGGCAAAGCGAAAGCGAAGTTATGCGGCTGCATTGATGATTTATTAAACGCCAAAAAGACTACGGCATAAACAAGTCTATCCCACACTACTTCAGATTTAATTTATTCCGTTTCCTTTTTGTTTTTCCTGCAGCCGCCTTACTGTAAGGCTTTCTTTTTTTCCATTTTTTCTTTTACAAAACAATTTTTTTT
>NZ_VLLE01000005.1 GCF_007830055.1 Lacibacter cauensis | reverse complement strand
ATCGATTCATATGCGTGTATTAAGTATAGGCAATAGGATAGCTCCACTCAAGTAGAGCGTTATTTAAAAAACCGGCTTTTTAATTGATTATTTTATTATTCTGCTATGTATTCAAGTACGTCTCCAGGTTGACAGTTTAATACTTTACAAATGGCTTCAAGTGTATCAAAACGGATACCTTTTGCTTTACCCGTTTTCAGTATCGAAAGATTGGCCGGCGTTATCCCTAACTGTTCTGCCAATTCTTTCGATTGCATCTTACGCTTTGCAAGCATAACATCTACGTTTACAATAATTGGCATGGCTATATAAATAAATCTTGTTCGTTTTGTAATTGAAGACCTTGCTTAAAAATGGCTGCTACCATCCAGGTAAAAATGCCAAAGATGCCATGGATAACCGCCAGAAGCCATATCATATTAATTATTTCTACAAAAAAACTGCTGATGATAATGGCAGGAAAAGGTATGAACCAGTTAAACAGGTAGAATTTTTTCAACTCTGACAAATTGTGGTGCGTAAACAGTTTTGTTTTAGAAAAGACTGCAAACAGATTTCCAGTCAGCCAAAAAAAGAAAGCATATAAAAATAGCGGCAGCAGAAAAGAGAAAACGATATAATTGGCATTGTTGTCAACATTTAAAAAAGGCTTTTGAGAAAAAGGATAATTGATGTGTAGATATTGGCCATCGCCATAGGGAGTAACACAGCATTTTGTTCCCAGACATAGAACGCTGTAAACAGCCATGATGAAATAAGCTATAGCCAATATGCGGCTAAGCAATGTGATAATTTTTGCGGTAAGCGTTGTTTTACCCATGCTTCAAACATTTGAATGATTACTCAAACATAGAAATTAATTATCGTAAAACAATAATTAATTAAATATTTATTCTAAACTTCAAGTTTAAACAACCCAAACAGTTCTCCTTTTTTAAACCCTCGGTTATTCAGAATAAAATAGCCACTTCTTTTTCCCGTTCAGGTTATGTCTGTTTTCGCGAGCTTCAATTTGTCTTTCAGTATTTTCATATCATCACTTACTTTTCGATCCAGAATTTTCGCATAGTGCTGTGTGGTGCGCAGATTCTTATGTCCTAACATCTTACTTACACTTTCGATTGACACGCCATTGGTCAATGTAACAGTCGTAGCAAATGTGTGTCGCGCGATATGAAACGTCAGCAACTTATTGATCCCACAAACATCTGCCAGCTCTTTTAGATACGCATTCATTTTTTGATTACTGACAACAGGAAGCAGTTTGTCTGTATCATCTCCCATGGCTTGATTGCTGTATTTGGAGATAATTTGTTCTGCCACCGGAAGTAATGGGATATTTGAAGCAGTATCTGTTTTCTGCCTGCTGGTATAAATCCATTTTTCGCCATCAATACCAGTTACAACATTGCGTCTGGTTAATTTTTTTACGTCAACGTAAGCAAGGCCTGTAAAACAACTGAACAGAAAAATATCCCGTACCTGGTTTAAGCGTTCTGTTGCAAATTTCTTTTCCAACAAAGTCTGTATTTCTTCTTCAACCAGAAAGACTCTTTTGACTTCTTTCACTTTTGCTTTATAGTTAGCAAGCGGGTTTTTCTCCAGCCAACCGTTGGACAAACAGATGCGAATGATCTTTCCAAAGTTTTTAATGTATTTCACTGCCGAATTGTTTGCGCATTTGCGTACACTTCGCAGATAAAATTCATAGTCAACAACAAAGTCATGATCGATTTTACGCACATCAATATCGGGCAATTGATATTTCCAGTTTAAAAAATCAAGGGTATGCTTTAAGGATGTAGTGTAGCGCTCTAATGTTCCGGCTGCATAATCTCTGCCGACAAGCGCTTTTACCTGGTCATTATGCTTTTTAAAAATTTCAATAAGCATATGACACTGCTGGTTTATTTCCCGGCCGGTTAAGATGGTTTTGATATTTTCAGCGGTGACCGGTTGATCATTATCCATTAATTCTTTTCTCGCATCATAAACCTTACGTTGTAAAATATCCAGTAACTGATTAAGTGATTTGGCAACATCTGTTTTACCGGATGCTCTTCCCACTTCGCTGTTCCAGATACCCGGATGACAATGTTGCTTAACACTCAGTTCAACACGGCTACTGTTCACCGTTATACGCATGTAAACAGGTACTTCACCTGTACTGTAATGCTTCGGTTTTTTCAGATAAAAAATCACTCCGAAACTCTTTTCCATAAACGCTTTCATTTAAACAGTTAAAAATACCCTGCAAAAAGCAGGAAATCCAGAGTTCGGTTCTTATAAACTGTTAATAAACAGGCGTTTGTGTAAGTTCTGGTGAGTCTTTGTAAAGTAAAATATGACTCACCGAATTACTCACCAAACTATAGCCATAAAGAGGGGTAAAATGGGGTAAGTCTAAAAAGCAAAAAGCCCGCAAATGCTTGATTTTGCAGGCTTTTTTAATTTATTCCAATTGTATTTAACTGGTTTTGGCGGAGAGAGAGGGATTCGAACCCCCGGACCTGTGACAGTCAACGGTTTTCAAGACCGCCGCATTCGACCGCTCTGCCATCTCTCCGCGGCAAAAGTAAGGGTACAGATTATTTCTCCCAAATTCTTACAAAAAGAAATTAAAATGGGCGGCTGAAACAGCCGCCCACAAAGGATTCTAGCCAAAATATTTTTTTAACCTTTAGGCTCTGTTTCTTCCACTTTATCTACCACCACCACCAAATCGCTCAAACTTACGGTAATGGGAATAGCTCCTAACTGCACCACGGCATTCTTGCCCTTCAATTCTTTAACCACACCAACCTGCCGGTTCTTCATCATTTTTACTTTTACGCCGGGCTTAATTTCACCACCCACTTCCTTGAACTTTTCGCTGAGCTTTTTATCTTTTTTCTCCGCCACCTGTTTCTGCCTTTGATCGAACAACAAAGCATTGATCTGCTTCATCACTTCCTGTTTATTATCGCTCCGCTTCCACTCCTGCACAATGGCTTTGAGCTTACGGTCCATATCTTTCAAATAAGCAATCCGGTCTTCGGTAATTTTATTCTGCTGCTTCAACAGCTCCACCTGTTGCTGGTGCCGTTCTTTATTGAGCACCTGTTCCATTTCACGCTTCAGCCGTTCATTTTCTTTCAGCAAACGATTCAACTCTTTTTCTTTTTTCTCCACCTGCCGTAAATCGTTCTCTGCTGTATTGAGTAATTTATCTAAACGGAAATGATCCTCATCTACCAATGCCCGTGCACGGTCGATGAGTTTTTTATCAAGTCCAATGCGTTCTGCAATAGCAAACGTGTAGGAGCTGCCAGGCTTACCAATGATGAGTTTATACAATGGCTGTAAACTCTTTTCATCAAAACTCATCGCACCGTTTATGATACCCGGTGTATGATTAGCCATCACTTTTAAGTTGAGGTAGTGTGTAGTAACAATACCCAGCGAATGTTTTTTTACCAGCTCCTGCATAATCACTTCGGCAAATGCACCTCCAAGGTTGGGATCACTACCGCTGCCCAACTCATCAATGAAAAACAGTGTGCGGCCATTAGCTGTTTCCATGAAATGTTTCATGTGCAACAGGTGACTGCTGTATGTACTCAGATCGTATTCGATACTTTGCGTATCGCCGATGTGGATCATGATCTGTTTAAAAATACCAAACTCACTTTCAGGATGCACCGGCACCAGCAAACCACTCTGCACCATTAACTGCATTAAGCCCACGGTTTTCATGGTAACTGTTTTACCCCCGGCGTTTGGACCGGAAATGACCAGTATCCTGCTCTTTTCATCCAAACGGATTTGAGTAGGTATCGTTGGCTTTTGATTTTTTTTATTGTACAGTAACAACAAGGGGTGATACGCATCTTTCAGTTGAATTACCGCTTTATCAGTAAGCATAGGATAGTTTGCCTGCATATCCACACCCAGCTTGGCCTTTGCACGAATAAAATCATACTCACCTAAAATGGTATGATAGGTTGTAAGCAAGGCTGCATATACCGAAAGCTGTTGGGTAAGCTCACGTAAAATGCGGTATACTTCCCTGCGTTCTTCGTTTTCTAAACTGAAAATATCGTTGTTCAGTTCAATGGTTTCTTCGGGTTCAATAAATACTGTTCGCCTGCTTTCACTTTCGCCATGCAAAATACCTTTAACCTGGCGTTTCTGTTCGGCATACAACGCCACCACTCTTCGGCCGCTCAAAAACGATTCTTCAATATCTGCTACGTAACCCTGCTTCTGTAATTTCTTCAATACTTTTTCAAACTCTTTCCGCAATTCATTCCGCTTGCGGTATAAATTCATACGGATACTGCTCAACTCTTCACTCGCATCATCTTTTACCATGCCACCGGTATCGAGCACATCATCAATCAACTCCAGAATTACTTTTTCGTAGTACGTTCCTTCAATTACCTGCGTTAATGCGGGATACGCCAATCGTCTGTCACTGTCAAACCAACGGAAAACACTTTGCATATTTTCTGCCAGTTTACGGATCTGCATAAACTGCTCTTCCGTTAACACCGCACCGGCAATGCTCAGCAACTTTAATTCTTTCGAGAGGTTTAAAATATAATCCGTCGGAAAATATTGCCCTTGCTGTGTTATCAGCATCATTTCATAACTCTGCTGCAACTCCAGTTGTATGTACTCCTTACGTGTATGAATACGGAGATTCTGGGCCTTCGCTTTTGCATATTCTGTTTTACAATGCTCAAACAACAACGCCTTTACTTTATCAAACTCCAACTGCACTAATGCCGATTCCGGAAAAAACTTTATCACAGAAAACCACTTTTTTGTTGCCGGCAAAGGTAATTCTTCTCATCGTTCCTTGTGTCACTCCCTTGTACTGCAATGCAAGCTGCAACAGGGTTCCCGTTCTACATTTGCGACAGTTATGTAATATTGCTGCAAATAACACAGGATATGCGCTATTGTTTACTTATTTTCGTATGGATGCCTTTTTGTACCAACGCCCAGCAGACGTACGAAGATTCTGTTTCGCTGTACCTGAAAAAGTATGTAGCCGAACACGAAGTGGTTACAGGTGCCGACAAGGAAAAGATGAAATTTTACCCCGTAACCAAACTTTACCGGATTACTGCTGCGTTCAAACAAAAAGAAAACAGTCCCTGGTTTTGGATGAACACTTCGGGTAAAGAAAAAAAGCAGTACCGTGTATATGGCGAACTTTCTTTTAAGGTGCACGATACTGCCGTTACGTTGCAGGTGTATCAATCCCGTAGTTTGTTGGGTTCTGAGAAATACAAAGACTACCTGTTTATTCCGTTTACCGATAAAACATCGGGAAGTGAAACGTATGGCGGCGGCCGCTACATCGATCTGGTACTTGCCGACATTGTTAACAACAGCTACACCATCGACTTTAATAAAGCTTATAATCCCTATTGCGCCTACACAGCGGGGTACAACTGTCCAATTCCTCCGCAGGAAAACGATTTACCTGTTGCTATTAAAGCAGGTGAACTGAATTTTATGAAGCATTAGCGGCATTTCTGTCGTAATCTTTCTACAAGCCCTGCCTCTTTCGTTAAAGCAAGTTTAAAATCTGTAAATTGTCAGCCCGGCAACAATGAACAGAAATCTTTCGGCACAATTTTGAACGTACATTAGATGTTGCAAAAAACAACGAACGATATGTGGAGTAAATTTCTCTTGAGTATTTTGGCAACAGCAGGATCGTTTCAGTTTTTTTCCTGCGTTACCAGCGAACCGAATAATAAGACTATGAGCGACAATATTTCGACTGTGGCATTTACCGGCAGCAAGTCGGGTGAAGAAGTAAGTACCGACACTGCAACATTTGGAGCAGGTTGTTTCTGGTGTGTAGAAGCCATTTTTCAACAGGTAGAAGGAGTATTAAAAGTAAGCAGCGGTTATTGCGGTGGCCATGTTATTAATCCTACCTACGAAGAAGTATGCAGCAAAACAACAGGTCATGCAGAAGTGGCGCAAATCGTATTCGATCCGAAAAAAATAAGTTACGACGAACTGTTGGAAATTTTCTGGCAAACACACGACCCTACTACCTTAAACAGGCAGGGCAACGATGAAGGACCGCAATACCGTAGTGCTGTTTTTTATCATAACGCCGAGCAAAAACAAAAAGCCGAGCATTATAAAGAAGAACTCAATAAAAGTGGTGCTTTCAGCAAACCGATTGTAACAACCATTGAGCAGTACAAGAATTACAGCGAGGCTGAAAACTATCACCAGAATTATTACAACCTTAATAAGAACACAAATCCTTATTGCTACTACGTGATTAAACCCAAACTCGATAAGTTTGAGAAAGTGTTTAAGAATAAGATGAGGAAAAATTAATGCTGATTTCTGATGTAGGATGTCGGATTTAAGATATGCTGATCGGGCTGATTATACATCAGAAATCATACATCCAAAATCCTACATAATTTTCACTCTCCGCAGCTCCAGCCAGTTTAATGCATTGGGCCGAAAACCTTTTACATTCGGTTGAACTAAATGTATGACCATATCGTACCACAACGGTACAACAGGTGCATCCTGCACGATTAGTTGATCCATTTGCTGATACAGGCTGTACCGGATTGAATCGTTCGGTTCTTTGGTTGATCGTTCGTACAACACATCGAACAACGGATTTTTATAACGGGTATAATTCGGTGGCGCCGGGTTCTTGCCGTAAAATACACTCAGGTAATTTTCTGCATCGGGATAATCAGCAATCCAGCTGCCACGAAAAAACAAAGCTTCACTTTTTGCCGTTTGCGTAAGCAACAAACTTTTTTGTACCGCTTCCACTTTTACATTCAAACCAATATCCTGCAACTGACGGGCAATGTAGCTGCCGAGGTCGGCATAAATGGGAATGGTCAATAGTTTTATTTCGGGTACTTGCTTGCCGTTACCAAAGCCTGCTTCCTTCAACAATGCTTTTGCTTTTTGCGGATTGTAGCTGTACCCTTTTACAACAGCAGAATCGAAACTGGGCAAGCCTGTTGGCACAAATCCGCTTTCGGCTGCCGTGCCAATGGAGTTGCGTAAGTACAACATCATTTTCCTGCGGTCGAATCCATAATTAATTGCCTGGCGGATTGCTTTCAATTTCAACGGCGAATTATTTACAAGTGAATTCGAAGAATCAACCAAGATACCAATGTATTCGATGTTGAGATAAGGATGTTTGTTCAGTACAACTTTTCCTTTCCAGCTATCACGCAACTCTCCTTTTTTACTCAACACTTCATCCTTGAACGATGCATCAATATCATTAATGAAATGCAGGTTGCCTTGCCTGAACTCCATAAACTCACTGGCCTTGCTGTCGAGAAAACTTACTTTCACACCATCTACATACGGCAAACGTTTACCGGTACTGTCGGTTTCAAAATAGTTGGGATTACGTTCCAGTATCAAGGCCTGTCCTTCTTCCCATGCTTTAAATTGAAAAGGTCCGCTGCCACAGGGGTTACGGCGAAAATCAACACCATACTTTTCCACCACTTCTTTCGGCACAATGGAACAATATACATTACTCAACACACCTAATATCTGAACAAATGGTTTTTGCAGGTTGATGCGAAAGGTTGTATCATCCAGTGCTTCAAACCCTTTCAAAGTATCAATACGGTTATTAAAGATCCATGCGCCGGGGCTTGCAGTTGCCTTATCTATCAATCGTTGAAAGCTGTATACCACATCAGCTGCAACAACTCTTCTACCCTTACCGTTTGCAAACGCAGCATTGTCGTGAAAGAACACATCATTCCGCAAATGAAACGTAATCTGCAAACGATCTGTACTGATGTCCCAGCTTTTTGCTACCGATGGAACAATGTGCAATTGTTCATCTGTTTCCACCAAGGTGCTGTACAATTGATGCGTAGCCCATATAACCGATTGGCTTTTTGCAAAAGCCGGATCAAGAGAGCTGATGCCGCTCACTTCGTTGTACTTGAAAAAATGGGCATCGTTCTGCCGGCGTTTGCCGCAAGCCAGCAACAGCATTGCACTAAAGCATACCATTAACACTTGCGGAACCAGCCTTTGTATATTTTCCGGTTTGTACATAAATAATTCCTGCTAAATTTAGCCTCAAATAATTCCCGGTGAAAAAAAATCATTTGCTTCTGTGCCTGTTTTCCTGTTTTACAGTTTTATCAACAGCCAATGCCCAGTTATTAGAAAACGAAACAACGTTTACAAAACAAGATACCTTGCGTGGCAGCATTACGCCGGGGCGTGTTTGGTGGGATGTAGTGAAGTATGATCTTGCTGTAACGCCCAACTTCGACAAGTTTACACTCAGCGGCACAACGGTTATTTCTTTTCGACTGGTAAAAAAGCCGGGCAAGCAAATGCAGATCGATCTGCAGGATCCCATGATCATTGACAGTGCTATCCTTAACGGAAAAAAAATGGATTTCCGCAGAGACGGGAACGCTTGGTTTATTGATATTCCAAAAGGACGTTTACCGAAATCTTCAAAATCGGTAAACGATGTGCATGAGTTACGCATCGTTTATCACGGTGTGCCCAAGCCGGCCTTACGTGCACCTTGGGATGGTGGTATTGTGTGGAAGAAAGATAAAAACGGCAACCCATGGATCAACGTTGCCTGCCAGGGTTTAGGTGCAAGTGTGTGGTGGCCTTGTAAAGATCACCAGAGCGATGAACCGGATAATGGTGTAACCATCAGCGTTACTACGCCCGATACATTAATGAACGTTTCGAACGGCAGATTTCAAAATGTAACCAATGATGGCAACGGCCATAAAACATGGACATGGGCTGTTACGCAACCCATCAACCTGTACAATGTAACCATGAACGTAGGCAAGTATGTACACTTCAGCGACACACTGCAAGGCGAAAAAGGAAAACTTGATCTGGATTATTATGTACTCGATTACAACCTGGAAAAAGCAAAAAAACAATTTGAACAGGTGAAGCCAATGTTGCGTGCATTTGAATATTGGTTTGGTCCCTATCCTTTTTATGAAGATGGATATAAGCTTGTAGAAAGTCATCACCTCGGCATGGAGCACCAGAGTGCAGTCGCTTACGGTAACGAATACATGAATGGATACAAAGGCAATGATTTAAGTGGAACCGGCTGGGGTAAGAAATTCGATTTCATCATTATTCATGAAAGCGGACATGAGTGGTATGGCAACAACATCAGCAGTAAAGATATTGCCGATATGTGGGTACACGAAGGCTTTACCAATTACAGTGAAACATTGTACACCGATTATCTGTATGGTGAAGAAGCAGGTAATGCTTACCTCCAGGGCATCCGCCGTAACATCCGCAACGATCGCCCCATTATAGGCAAATACAATTTGAATAATGAAGGCAGTGGGGATATGTATCCGAAAGCCGCCAACATGATTCATATGGTGCGCCAGATCATTGGCGATAAAAGTACGTTCCGTTTGCTGCTGCGTGATATGAATGAAAAATATTATCACAAAACAGTTACATCAGCAGAAATTGAAGATTTTATGTCGAAGCGTACAGGATACAATCTTTCAAAAATGTTCGATCAATACCTGCGCACAACACAAGTACCTACGCTGGAATATTACCTGAGCACCGAAAATGCTTCGCAGGTATTGTATTACCGCTGGAGTAATTGTGTAAAAGGCTTCAACATGCCCATTCGTTTACCAGGCAACAGCAATGGCAAGTATGGCTTAATGCTGGCTACAGAAAACTGGCAGCGCATGCGCACCAATTTTAATGAAGGCGAAGATCTGGGCAAACTGATGGACAAGAATTTTTATGTAAACTATAAGAAGGTTAAATAATATCTTCGGTCGCATATGGGACAAATCAGGAAACAAGCCATACTCTCCAGCATCGTCATTTATATTGGCTTCTTTATTGGCTTTATCAATACCTGGTTTTTTATACGCAGCGGCGAACATGCATTTACTCCGGAACAATACGGTTTAACCCGTTTGTTTTTTGATGTTGGTCAGTTGATGTATGCAGTTTCGGCATTTGGTGTAGTAGCAGTGGTGTATAAATTCTTTCCGTATTACAAAGACAACCTGCAGAAAAAAGAAAACGACCTCTATACCTGGCTTTTACTGATACCTATGCTGGGCTTTGTGTTAGTAATTGCAGGAGGCCTGTTGTTTGAACCATTAATTGTACGAAAGTTCAGTGCACGATCTTCCATTTTTGTTGACTACTACCATTGGACTTTTGTATTTGGATTTGGCACCTTACTTTTTTCAATACTGGAAAGCTTTGCATGGACGTTTCAAAAAACCATTTACTCCAACTTTTTACGGGAAACAGGTTTGCGTCTGCTTACACTGTTCCTGGTGATGCTTTTCTTTTTTAACATCATTGCGTTCGATGGGTTTATTAAGTTATTCTCATTGATGTTTCTGGCCATTGCACTGCTCCTGTTATTTTACCTGAAGCGTGGAGGCTATTTGCATTTCACTTTCAAACAAAGCAGGGTTACCAAAAAGTTTAAGTGGAAGATGGTTGCATTGTCAAGCTATGTGTACGGCGGTTCTCTCATCATGATTCTTTCGCAGGTAGCAGACAGCATTATCATATCCAGTGTAAGTGAAAACGGCATTAAAGATACGGGCGTATACAATCTTTCATCGTACATCGCCAATCTTATACAAGTTCCGCAACGCAGCATTGTTGCAGTTACCATTGCTGCACTCTCCATTGCATGGAAGAATAAAAACCTTGCAGAAATTGAACGTTTGTACAAACGCACTTCTATTAACTTGTTATTACTTGGCCTATTTATTTTCCTCGGTGTATGGCTGAATGTAGAAGATGCATTTGATCTGCTGAAAATTCAAGGAGACTATAAAGCAGGATTGATGGTGGTGTTTATTCTTGGTATTACCAAACTGATTGATGCAGGCACAGGAGTAAACGGACAGATCATTGCCACTTCCATCCACTGGCGATTTGAGTTTTTTACAGGAGTTATTTTAATCCTTTTGATATTACCGTTGAACTATATCCTGGTAAAACAGTACGGTATTGTTGGGAGTGCCTATGCTAATTTGATATCCTTTGTTATTTACAACGCCATCCGTTATGCTTTTTTGTTACGAAAGTATAAACTGCAACCCTTCAGCAGCAAAACCATACTTGCGCTTATAACTGGAGCTGCGGCTTATTTCATCAGCTATTATTTATTCAACAGCATGAACGGATGGACAGGTGTTTTCCTGCGCAGCAGTTTATTCGCCGGTATTTTTATTGCTGCTGTATTTGCATTAAAACTCACACCCGATGCCATGCAGTTGGTAGATGTGGTGAAGAAAAGATTTGGGAAGAAGTGATTGGTGAATGGTGAGTAGTGAGCAATCCTGAGCGGAGTCGAAGGACGGTTTAATCAATCGAGCGCAGTCGAGAGTGACGGCTAAATCCTACATCCTAAATCAGCCAGCTCTAAAATTTCTTCAAATCATTCAACGCTACTCTGCCTTCATAAATCGCTTTGCCCACAATTACACCGGCACAACCAATGTTTGCCAGTTCATCTAAATCGTTCATGGAGCTTACACCACCGCTGGCGATAAAATGCAGCTGCGGGAATTTCTGCAGAATGTTTTTGTAGAGTTCAGTTGATGGACCTTCCAGGCGACCATCCTTACTTACATCGGTGCAGAAGATTTGCTGTACACCGTGATTGATATATTTTTCAATAAAGTCGTAGATCCAGATATCGGTTGTTTCCAACCAGCCACCAACAGCAATCTTTTCATTTTTCACATCAGCACCTAATAAAAACTTAGCAGCTCCAAATTGTTTTAACCATGAAACAAACGTTGCTTCATCTTTCACCGCAATACTGCCAACTGTTGCCAATGCAGCACCGGAGTTGAACACAATGTTTACATCTTCTGCTTTTTTAATACCGCCGCCAAAGTCAATCACCAGTGAGGTTTTTGCAGCAATCGTCTCCAGCACTTTCCAGTTTTTAACCGCACCGGCTTTTGCACCATCCAGATCAACCAAGTGCAAACGTTGCAATCCTGCATCTTCAAATTCTTTGGCAACTTCTAAAGGATGTTCGTTGTAAATTTTCTTTTGTGCATAGTCGCCTTCTGTTAACCGTACACATTTGCCGTCTATAATGTCAATGGCTGGTATTATCTGCATTATCAATTATGAATTATTCAATTATTAATTACAAGTCCAGAAAGTTTTTCAGTATCAACTCTCCCACCTTTGCGCTTTTCTCTGTATGAAACTGTACACCGTAGAAATTATCTTTCTGTACGGCACCTGCATATTCCAAACCATAATTGCTAGTTGCAATACAGTACGGATTCATTTCGGCATAATAGCTGTGTACGTAATACACATAACTATGCTCCGGCACATTGTTGAACAGATCAGTTTTTAAATTGTAAATATCATTCCAGCCCACCTGCGGAACCTTGATGGGAATATCCGGGCTGATCTCTTCACTCTTAAACAACTTCACCTTCGCAGGAATAATCCCCAAACACTCTGTATCACTTTCTTCCGAATGTTCAAATAACAATTGCATGCCTACGCAAATGCCCAGCACCGGTTGCTTCAGCTGTTTAATGATCGTATCCAGTCCTTTCTCCTTCAAACTATCCATGGCACTGCGTGCAGCACCCACTCCGGGAAAGATCACTTTATCAGCAGCAAACAATTCGTCTTGATCGTCCGTCACTTTTGCATCCACACCCAATCGTTCCAATGCAAACAGCACCGACTGAATATTTCCTGCGTTGTATTTTACAATTGCTAAATTCATTTCAACACTCCTTCTAAAAATGCTTTTGTAGTTGCTGCCACATTATTCGTGCCTTCCAATGCTTTAATATACGCTGTACCGATGATAGCACCGTTTGCATGCGCACAAGCCGTATCAAATGTTTGCTTGTCTTTAATACCAAAACCCACCAGTACAGGATTGTTCAACTGCATGGCTTTTAGTTTTTGCAGGTATGCATTTACATCGGTCATGTTCTTATCACTTCCTGTAGTTGATGATGATGAAACGGCATATAAAAAGCCCGTGCTTAAACTGTCGAGTTTTTTAATACGCTCCTCACTCGTTTCCGGTGTAACAAGAAAAATAAAATCCAATCCATTTGCTTTGATGATGGCACCATACTCTGTTTCAAATTCATACTCCGGCAAATCAGGCAAAATCAAACCATCTACACCAACGGCGGCTGCCTCTTTACAAAAACGTTCGAAACCATATTGCAACACCGGGTTCATGTAGCCCATTAAAATAATGGGAACATTTATTTCTTTTCGTGCATCTTTCAATTGCGCAAACAGTGTTTCAATGGTCATACCATTTGCAAGAGCAATGGTGCTGCTGTGCTGTATCACCGGACCATCAGCTAGCGGATCACTGTACGGCATACCGAGTTCAATTAAATCAGCACCGTTGTCCTGTAATGCTTTCATTACATCCAATGTGCTGTTCAACTGCGGATAACCTGCAGTGCAGTACACATTCAAAACTCGGTTACTTTTTCGTTCAAATAAATCTTTTATTCTGCTCATATTTTTACCACGGAGCCACAGAGTGCACGGAGAAACTCTGTGGCTCCGTGCCTCTGTGGTTAATTTATAAATGATTCATATACGTCGCCAGATCCTTATCGCCTCTTCCGCTCAAACAAATGATCACCTGGTCGTCTGTTTTAAATGGATGATTGTGCAACACGGCAAACGCATGTGCTGTTTCCAACGCCGGAATAATTCCTTCCAGCTTACTTACCTCAAAAGCTGCAGCCAACGCTTCTTCATCTGTTGCACTCAAGAAAATACCACGACCGCTGTCAAATAAATTTGCATGCATCGGACCAATACCGGGGTAATCCAAACCCGCCGAAATACTATGCGGCTCCACCACCTGTCCATCTGCTGTTTGCATCAACAAACTTTTACTGCCATGCAAAATACCCGGCTTGCCCAGTTGTGTCGTTGCAGCACTCATGCCGCTGTTTACACCATGCCCCGCTGCTTCCACTGCAATCAACTGCACACTCAACTCATCCAGGAAATGATAGAACGCACCGGCTGCATTACTGCCGCCACCCACGCAAGCCATTACATGCGTAGGCAAATCAGTACCCGTGTGTTCTTTCAACTGCCAACGCATTTCTTCACTGATCACACTCTGAAACTTTGCCACCATATCAGGATACGGATGCGGACCTACCACACTGCCGATGATGTAATGCGTATCGTTGGGATTATTGATCCAGTCACGAATGGCTTCATTCGTTGCATCTTTTAATGTTTTACTTCCGCTCGTTGCAGGTACTACTTTTGCTCCCAGCATTTTCATACGGGCCACATTCGGTGCCTGGCGTTCAATATCTTTTTCGCCCATGTACACAATGCACTCCACGCCTTTCAAGGCGCACACGGTTGCCGTTGCCACACCATGTTGCCCGGCACCTGTTTCTGCAATGATGCGTTTCTTGCCCAATCGTTCGGCTAATAAAATTTGTCCCACCGTATTGTTGATCTTATGCGCACCGGTATGACAAAGATCTTCCCGCTTCAACCAGATATTGGTGTTGAATTGTTTGCTCAGCCGCTTGGCATAAAATAACGGTGTCGGACGACCGACATAATCTTTCAGCAACGCTCTGAACTCTTTTTGAAAAGCAGCATCGCTCATAATATCGAGGTAACGGCTCTGCAGTTCCTCCACATTCCGATGCAGCATTTCAGGAATATACGCTCCACCGAACTTTCCGTAATAACCTTGCGCAGAAGGTTTTTGATATGTTGTTTCCATCATTTTATATTTTAATGATACCAGCTTTTGTTTTTCATAGCATCAACTGTTGCGTCGCAATCCTTTCATCAGTTGTGCAAAGAGCATCAATTTTCACCCGGCATTTTCTTTGGTTTATTTATTTGCTTCTCATTCTTTTTAGTGTTCTCCTCAACCAATATCCAATCTAAATCTTTACTCAATCTTCGAATCATTACATACAAAGCACCTAATCCAAAATTTCCCCAATGCCCATAATCATCAATCTTTTTTACTGCCCCTTTATAATTAATTACCAGGTGAGAAGTTCCTGCATCATGCACATTTTCTATTTCATAGCGATCATTTAACTCCCAAAGATTTACAGCACATATCAGATTACTAAGGCTATCAAATACTTCTTTTTTCAATTGGCATTGATAAATTCTCTTATTCCCCATATCAAAGTCTTCCCGTCGAAAAGTTCCGTTTCCAAAAACAGTAAAATAGCTATATCGAGAGGAAGCTGCAATCCAATTTGATGTAGTATAGTACTGAACACTTTCAAAACTCTTATTACAAATCGGGACCATGTTTATAAACTCACCCTGATAATAATATAATGTATCAAATCTTAATACCTCCTTCCCAAAATCAGTCGATTGTCTGGCAATAACAAAGTATCTGCTTTCACTATCCCCTTTTATAATTCGTCCAAGCAAATGCTCGTAACGTTGCCAAATATCTTTAACATCATAGCCCCCTGTTGAATTCGATACAAATACTACTATCTTAAAATCGAAATAGTATTTATTCATAATCATGCTTTCAACATAGCTTACAACCAAATCAAGCCTTCCATCGTTATTAAAATCTTCTGTAATTCTTGTCTCTGTTTTAACAGAATCAAACTTTGATTTATTTGGTATCTGCTTTTTCTCTTTAAGATCGAACATAGACGGCAAATAAATCTTCTTAACATCATGACCGGTTTGTTGACTAATAAACACTTTGACCAAAGAATCATTCGTCAACTCTTCTACTTTTAGCTGAGCCTTTGATTGATTAGCAAAGAACCAAATCAATAAAAAAAGTGCCTTTTTCATAATAGTTATTTAGCATAGTTGATGCAGAAACACTTTAGTTTACACAAACTCATCAACCATTATTCAGCTAATCTACCTAGCAGTTATAATCAGCATACCGTCATGCCGAGGCACGAGGCATCTCCAAAAATTCATACCGCTTTTATTCAGTCATCATCTCGATCATTCATACAACTTCAAACTTAAGAGATGTCTCCTTCGTCGACATGACAGATTCAGCACGCTCATTCTTTTCAACCATCACTAACAGTCAAGATCTTCTTTCTTCTTACTTCCTACTAACAACTATCGGCTTCACTACCCTCTCACTTCCTCCACAAACTTCTTCACCAATTCCATATCCTTTATACCCGGACTGATCTCAAACTTGCTGTTCATATCCAGTGCAAACAGGTTTTTCGCTACCGGTTCGTTGGCGAATTCTTTTACGGCTGCAGCATCCGTTGGTTCAATGCCGCCACTCAAGAAAAACGGTTTGCCAATATCCAATCCCTTCAACATACTCCAGTCGAACTTTTTGCCGGTACCACCGTATCCTGCTCCCATCGTATCGAACATATACATATCGCAAGCATCCACATAATCTTTAATCTTCCAGGGAATGTTATCATCCTCCGTAATGCGAAATGCTTTGATGGTTTGGATATACTCACTCACTTGTTCGCAAAACCTCGGCGTTTCATCGCCATGTAACTGCACTAGATCCAACCCAAAATTCTCCACATGATTCATAATCTCATCGTACGACGCATTCACAAACACACCCACCTTGTACACTTTCAGCTTTGCCCGTTTCACCTGCGCACCCGTAAGCGTACGCAACACAAACCGGGGCGATTTATGATAGAAGATCATACCGGCAAATTCAACACCCAGATCGCCCAGTTGTTGCAACTGCTCCAGTTCGGTCATGCCGCAGACTTTTATGCGCATACGCTTTGCTTGAAATGGTTTTGTCAGCAAAAGCAATCGTTTCTATCGAATCCGTCAGACGAGGGCGTCAGACGGCAACACCTACTTCATCCCCACTTTAAACTGCAGCACTTTCGCCAGATCCTTTACACCCGGTTCTGTTTCAAATTTACTGTTGATATCAACGCCATAAAAATCGGGATGCTTGAACTTTTTGATCTGTGCAATATCATCTACCCCGATTCCTCCGCTTAAGAAGAAGGGCTTTTCAATTTTACTTTTTGCAAGAATGCTCCAGTCGAATTGCTTTCCCGTTCCACCTTTCTGTTCTCCGGCCTTGGTATCAAACAGGTAATAATCACAAGCTTCATCATAAGGCGCTACCAATGCATCAATATCTTTCACCGATTCATCAATATGAAATACTTTGATCACTTCCACATCTTCGTTCAGGTCGCTGCAAAACTCAGGGGTTTCTTCACCATGCAATTGCACAACATCCAATCCATAATCTTCAATTGCATCCAATATATCACTGTACGACGGATTGATAAACACACCTACTTTCTTCAGATCAAAATCCGCATTCTTGATCGCTTTCTTATCCAGCTTGCCTTCTACATAGCGTGGAGAATCGGGCACAAAAATGAATCCTGCGAAATCAATATCTAATCCATCTAACTGCTGTACTTGTTTTGCTGTGGTAATGCCACATACTTTTATGTTCATTTCTTTTCTTTTAATTGTTGTACAAATGCTGCAAACGCTTTACCGGGGTTTTCTTCTTTCATAAAATTCTCACCAATTAGAAAACCTCTGAACCCATTTGCTTTGAACAGTTGAATATTTTCAACTGAACTGATGCCGCTCTCGGCAACTTTTATCTTCGTATCGGGGATCTGTTTGGCCATCCGCAGACTCCGTTCAATATCCACTTCAAATGTTTTCAGGTTACGGTTGTTGATACCCACGATCTCTGTCTCATTGCAGATATGCTGCAACTCTTCGTCATCGTGAAGCTCAAGCAATACTTCCAGTCCCAGTTGTTTTGCATAAGCAGCCAGGCGTTTTACTTCTTCTCTTGTTAAACAAGCAGCGATGAGCAAAATTACATCGGCTCCCATTGCCTTTGCCTCTTCGATCTGGTATTCATCTACGATAAAATCTTTGCGAAGAATGGGAATATTGTTGATTCTTGCTTTGATGAGATCGGCAGTACTGCCGCCGAAGAATTGTTCATCGGTCAACACACTTAAACAAGATGCGCCATTGTTTGTGTAAGCACTTGTTACTTCCACCACATCAGCTTTGCCATTGATGACACCTTTTGATGGTGATTGACGTTTGAATTCTGCAATAATGCCTGTCTTTGTATCATCGAGTAAAAACTCCTTTAACGAAAGTGTTGCACGTGCATAAAGCGGCTGCTGTTTCAATTCAGTAACACTCGCTTTTGCTTTCCGCTCTTCTACTTCAATTCGTTTTTGCGCAATGATTTTATCTAAAATATTCATATTGTTTTTCTTTGTCCCCTTTGTGTTATCGTTACACAAAGTTCACGGAGGCGTCACGGAGAACACAAAGTTTTAATTGTTTAATTCAATCAACTTCTTTAAACATCCATTAGCTCTTCCGCTTTCCAAACTTTCGACAGCAGCTGCAAATGCATCATCATACGTCTTGTATGCACCGGTGCAATACAAACCCATTGCTGCATTCGCCATCACCACTGCATTCTGCGCCCATGTTCCTTCGCCGCTTAATATTTTGGTAAAGATCTTTGCTGCTTCTTCAATACTGTTACCGCCATGAATATCGGTTTGCTGCACAGAACGTTTGCCCAGCTGCTCCGGCGTCATTACAAATTCACCTTTATTGGTAATAACCTTCGTATCGTTGGTGAGTGATATTTCATCGTATCCATCCAGACTATGAATAATAGTAAACGCATTCTCTGTTTGTTGCAACAGGTAATTATAAATACGGGCCATTTCCAAACTGTATACACCCACCAATTGATACGCTGGTTTTGCAGGATTCACCATTGGGCCAAGCATGTTGAAGAAAGTTCGCATACCAAGGTTCTTGCGGATCGGCCCCACTGTTTTTAAAGCCGGATGAAACATCGGTGCATGCATAAAGCAGATATTCGCTTCTTCCACTTCACGTTTCAGCTGATCGATATTATTCTTGAACTTATAACCTAATTGCTCCATTACATTACTGGCACCACTGATGGTGGATGCACCGTAGTTGCCATGCTTGGCTACTTTTTGTCCGGCTCCGGCTACAATAAAACAAGAGAGTGTAGAAATGTTGAAGGTATTTTTTCCGTCACCACCCGTACCCACAATATCCAGTACTGCATGACCATTGAGATCAACCGGCACACACAATTCCAGCAACGCATCACGAAAACCTTGCAGCTCTTCAATGGTAATACTGCGCATCAAATACACCGTCATAAAAGCAGTGATCTCATGTTCGTTGTACATGGCTTTACCAATGTTCAGCAACACTTCTTTCGCCTGTGCTCTCGACAAACTCTTATGTTCGAATAATAACTGAAGTATCTTTTTCATTTTCAAATTTTCAAATTAAGCCTTCAACCAGTTGCGAAGAATATGTTCTCCTCTCGGCGTCAATACACTCTCCGGATGAAACTGCACGCCCTGCACATCATACGTTTTATGCTGCAAAGCCATAATCATTCCTGTTTCATCTTCGGCAGTAATTTCCAGTTCTGCAGGAAAGCCTTCTTTATTCACCACCCAACTATGATAACGACCAACTTCAATTGTTTCAGGCAGATCATTCAACACTGCATTTTGCTTTTTGGATCTTGGATTCTGGATTTTAATTGGTGTAGCAACTCCATGAAACACAGTTGACAGATTCGTCAGTGTTCCGCCAAATGCTTCACCAATTGCCTGGTGACCTAAACACACACCGAGAATTGATTTTGTTGCTGCGTATTCCTTAATCAACGGCAACAACAAACCTGCTTCTTCCGGAATACCCGGACCCGGTGATAGAATAATTTTATCATACGCCTTTACATGTTCCAAAGGAATCTGATCGTTACGATACACATCCACCTTTGCATGAATGATCTTCTCTACAAGATGGACCAGATTGTACGTAAATGAATCGTAATTATCGAAGACTAATATTTTCATTGTTATTTGGTTCATGGTTAATGGTTCATAGTTCATCGTAAATACCATGAACTATGAACCATGAGCAATCAACTAATTTCTTCCGCAAACTCAATTGCTTTCTTTAACGCTCCTAACTTATTGTTTACTTCCTGCAATTCACTTTCGGGTTTGCTTGCTGCTACTACTCCAGCCCCTGCCTGGTAGAACAATGTATTCTGCTTACTCAAAAAGGTGCGGATCATAATGGCGTGGTTGCAACTGCCATCAAATCCCATGAAACCAATACCGCCGCCATAATAACTGCGGGCAGTTGTTTCATACGCATCAATCAGCTGCATTGCTTTGATCTTAGGCGCACCACTCAACGTACCGGCAGGAAATGTTTTCGCCAGCAGTTCAAACGGATTTGAACCCGGACGCACTTTCGCCACCACTTCACTCACCAGATGAATTACATGACTGTAATATTGCACCTGCCTGTAATGCGCTACGCTTACATCGTCGCACACACGGCTCAAATCATTTCTTGCCAAATCAACCAGCATTACATGCTCGGCATTTTCTTTGGCATCTTCCAGCAAACGGGCTGCTTCACGCTGATCAATTACATCATCACCGGTGCGTTTGAACGTGCCGGCAATAGGATGCACCACCGCTTTCCCATTGTTGATAATGATCTGCGATTCAGGCGACGAGCCCATCAGTTTATAATCGCCGTAATCAAAGAAAAATAAATAAGGAGAAGGATTGATGCTGCGCAATGCTCGGTACACATTAAATTCATCACCGGTGAATGACTGCTGAAATCTTCTGCTCAAGACGATCTGGAATACATCGCCACGCATACAGCTGGCAATACCCTTCTTCACCATTTCAACATAAGCCTCGTTGCTGATATTCGATGTTTCCTCCCCTTTCACTTCAAACGGATAGACGGGCACATCTTTACTGCGGATTAAACTCTCCACAACAGCTACTTCGCTTTCGATGCCTTTGATATGATTTTCACAAATAAACAATTCATCTTTATGATGATTGAGTGCAATCACATATTGATACAAGCGGTAACGCATCAACGGTATAGCAGCTGCTTCCACTTTTGCATCGCTCAATTTTACAGCATCAAAAAACTGAACCGCATCGTAGGTTGTATAACCGTACAATCCTTGCGCAAACTTTACTTCTTTGCAATCGCCGGTTGCTTCAAAGTGATTCATAAAATCGAACAACTGCTGTGGCACTTCCGATGGTTGCCTAATAGCAATACGTTCGGGCTTTTGTCCAGGCAATTTAAATTCAATGCTGTTGCTGGAGCTGATCTCCATCCCTGCAATGGCATTGATACCAATGAACGACCAACTGTTTTCTGCCGCATGATGATCAGTACTCTCCAGCAACACGGTATCTCTGAACCGGTCACGCAGGCGCAGGTAAATACCCACCGGTGTGTACACATCGGCCAGCATTTTCTTACAAGTGGTTTCTATGTTAATTTTTTTCATTTTTATTTTTTGTTCCGTGCTTCATCAATACAAATCAGCTGCATTGGCGTCGCACTCTTGTACTCCAATAATTCTATCTATCAACCCACCCCCCAACCCCTCCAGGGAGGGGAATAAAAAAGCCCCGACAAAATCGGGGCTTCTGAAATATGATTGCACTACAATAGCAACAGCATTACAGCCCCTTTAGAGTTGTATGCCACCACCACTGAGTATTTACAAATGTTTTGTTCATTGCTGTGCAAATATGTCGCAGGATGATGGAACTGCAAAATTTTTTTTCTGCCCAGAATTTAAAACTTCCTTTACGAATGGTTGTTTACTTTTGAATAAGCAGCAGTTTTGCTGCACGACTTGACTAAAAATGTTCATATGAAAAAACTTGCATTTTCTGTACTTGCACTTTGCTGTGCGCTCTTGTTTCTTTCCTTTACGGTTCAGCAGGATAACCCCGACGCTATTGTTGGTTCCTGGAAAAACGGAGAAGGAACCGGTGTTATCCAGATTTACAAAAACGGCGATAAATACCAGGGAAAGATTATCTGGTTGAAAGAACCCAACGACCCCGAAACCGGCAAGCCAAAGCTGGATAAAAATCACCCCGATAAAGAAAATCATAACCGACCGGTGATGGGCCTTACGAATATGTGGGGCTTTAAGTACACCGATAAAAACGAGTGGACAGGCGGCAAAATATATGATCCGAAAAACGGCAAAACATATTCTTGTAAAATGTCGCTGGATGGAAATAATAAATTAAAAGTGCGGGGCTATATTGGCGTATCAATGATAGGACGCACCGATAACTGGACAAGACAATAACAGTATTTGCACAAACCACAAACGCCCCGCAAATTGCGGGGCGTTTGTGGTTTATAACCATACAACAGCATCGGGCTTTTCCAATGCATAGCGTTTGATCATGTTCCGTACGAAATCGTATTCCGGATATTCCTGTAAGTGCTTCCTTAGCTCATCTTTTGCATCAATACGAAAATCGGGTTGCACATAGCCCATGCCATAAAACCGTCCTTCTTCCATCAATATGCAACCATCTTTGCCATTGAAATACGAACGCTCACGAATGGCAAAGCTGGGCAGCTCTTTGCGTAATTGTGCAATTGCCTGTTGTACCCTCGCATTATAGTCTGTTGGTAATTCATCACCTGTACAGGCTCCTTTGCATTGCGGGTGTTCGCAAGCTGTATCAGTCGACCGATCAATGAAACAAAGCTTATTGCACAACTCAAATTCCTGTATCAACCGCTTCAACTCCAATGTTCCCTCATGCCTGCTGTAAAACTGGTAAATAGCAGGAACGTTCTTATGTTTTCTATCCACACCTAAACGATAGTACCCTCTTCCGTCTTCAAACAAATACAAACCATATTGCGCTTCGTACCCTTTAATTGCACGGTTATATTTCGGCCATAGCCGTTTAATCTCGATGGTCTCCAGTACCGATGCCATCAATTCTGTTCCGCATTGCTGGTACGAAATACGATGGACGTTGCGTTGAAACTCCTGCTTTTGTTTTGTTGGTTTGTTATTGGAGAAATGACTGGTTACACGTTTCTTCAGCTGCACTGCTTTGCCTACATACACGATTTTATCTTTTGCATCGTGAAAGTAATACACCCCCGGTGTCAATGGCAGCTGATCAATATCTTCTTTGTTGAGATGCAGCGGCAGGTATTGCTCTTTCGATTGTTTACCAATCATTGTATAAAGATGATTGTTTACATCTTTACTCCGCAACAACTCCAGCAACTGCACTGTTGCCTTGGCATCGCCTGCTGCACGATGGCGGTTGTACAACGGAATCTCAAAATGGCGGCATAAGTTGCCTAAACTGTACGATGCCAGTTTGGGAAATATCTTGCGGGTATAACGAACTGTACAGAGCTTTTTGCAATTAAGATGAAAACCGGCCTGCTGTAACTGATGACTCACAAAGGAGTAATCGAAATTAACGTTGTGCGCCACAAACACTTTCCCCTGGAACATTTCAAATAAACGGGGAGCAATTTCTTCGAACGAAGGAGCCAGCTGTACCATATCGTCTGTAATACCGGTAAGCGACTGCACAAAACGTGGGATGGATTGATGCGGGTTCACCAACGACTCAAAGCTGTCTACTATCTGTTGACCATCATAGATGTACACGGCAATTTCAGTAATGCCATTGGCAGAAGCATAGCCTCCTGTTGTTTCAATATCGGTTACAGCGTAGAGCATTTATCGTAAAAACACGTATGGCAAAGTAAAAATAAATAGACGAGATTCTTTGTGGGGGACGAAAACTGAAGTAAATTCGTATTAGAATTAGAATAAGTATAAGATTCCCTCGTAAGGCCTCAACAGTATATTAGAATTCCGTATTTCCTGTGAAAGAAATTTGTAACCTTTAAACTTAAAGTTATGGCATCAAATTCTTCACAAATGAGCGAATCAGTAAAAACTACAATTTTCGTTATTGTATTTTTTGCAGCAATTGCACTCGTTACATTATTAATGTTCGGTTAATCAATTGCCTATGGTTCAAACTTTACGCTGAAGGCTGTTGAAAAAAAACAGCATTGTACCTTATTCACATTATTCAAAAGCTCCCGAACGGGGGCTTTTTTATTTACATGCCTCATTTTCAGCAGGATTTCGTTAGCGCTTCCACCCTGCATTCCTTAACTTTGCCCTCCAAAAAAAGTACATCCTGCATGGAACTGAGCAAGAATTTTGAGCACCAGGCATCTGAAGAAAAATGGTATAGCTACTGGAACGAGCGCAAGTATTTTAACAGCACGCCCGATGAGCGTGAGCCCTACACCATCGTTATTCCACCGCCAAACGTAACGGGTGTATTGCACATGGGCCATTGCCTCAACAACACTATCCAGGATGTATTGGTGCGCCGTGCACGCATGCAGGGCAAAAATGCCTGCTGGGTTCCCGGCACCGACCATGCTTCCATTGCAACCGAAGCAAAGGTGGTACAAATGCTGCGTGAAAAAGGTATTCAGAAAGCTTCGCTCAGCAGAGATGAATTTCTTGGCTATGCCTGGGAGTGGAAAGAAAAATACGGCGGCATTATTCTGCAGCAGTTGAAAAAAATGGGCTGCAGTCTCGATTGGGACCGTACCAGTTTTACCATGGATCCCGATTATTATCAATCGGTGATTAATGTATTTGTTGATTTATACAACAAAGGTTACCTCTACCGTGGTAAGCGCATGATCAACTGGGATGTAAAGGCAAAAACAGCCCTGAGCGATGAAGAGGTGATTCGTAAAGAAACACAGCAAAAACTCTATCATCTCCGTTATAAAATTGATGGACTGGATGAGCATATCATCATTGCAACAGTTCGTCCGGAAACCATCATGGGTGATACCGCAATATGCGTACATCCGAAAGACGAACGCTATGCACACCTGCACGGAAAATTTGCTTTTGTTCCATTGATCAACCGCCGAATCCCCATCATTACCGATGATTATGTAACAATGGATTTTGGAACAGGTGCATTAAAAGTTACACCGGCCCATGATATGAACGATTACCAGTTGGGCCAAAAGCACAACCTGGAAGTGGTTGATATTTTCAATGAAGATGGAACGCTCAATGCAGATGCACAGATATTGATTGGTGAAGATCGTTTTGAAGCAAGAAAGAAAATTATTCCGATGCTGGAGGAAGCCGGCAGCCTGGTAAAAACAGAAGATTATACCAGCGAAGTTGGCTACAGCGAACGCACCGATGTGGTTGTTGAACCCCGCCTAAGCTTGCAATGGTGGGTAGACATGAAAAAAATTGCAGGTCCGGCTTTGGATGTGGTGATGAATGATGATGTAAAGTTCTACCCTGCTAAATTCAAAAATCTCTATCGCCACTGGATGGAGAATATTAAGGATTGGTGTATCAGTCGCCAGTTGTGGTGGGGACATCGTATTCCTGCATGGTATGATGCAGAGGGAAATTATGTTGTTGCTGTTTCGCATGAGGAAGCATTGAAACAGTATGAAACAAAGTTTGGCAAATCCATCGCTCAACTTTCCCAAGACGAAGACTGCCTCGACACCTGGTTCTCTTCCTGGCTTTGGCCGTTTGAAGTATTTAAAGGGTACAGCAATCCGGGTAATGCCGATGTACAGTACTACTATCCTACCAATACACTGGTAACAGCTCCTGAAATCATCTTCTTCTGGGTGGCCCGTATGATTATGGCGGGGATGGAATATCAGAAAGAAATTCCGTTTAAAGAAGTGTACTTCACCGGTATTGTGCGTGATAAGCAAGGACGAAAAATGAGTAAGAGCCTGGGTAACTCGCCCGACTTATTGGAACTCATCGATAAGTATGGCGCTGATGCCTGTCGATTTGGTATCCTCATCTCCTCACCTGCAGGTAACGATCTGTTGTGGGATGAAAGCAGCAACGAACAAGGCCGCAACTTCAATAACAAATTGTGGAATGCGTTGAAGCTGGTGAAAATGTGGGAAGCACGGACAACAGACAACAGTCAACAGACCACAGCTGAAAGCAGCTTTGCTGTTGAATGGTTTGGCAACAGATTGAATGAAGCGAAAGCAGAGATCGATCAGTTGTTTAAAGAATTCCGGTTGAGTGAGGCGTTAAAAACAATTTACTCGCTCATTTGGGATGATTTCTGCAGCTGGTATCTCGAATGGGTGAAGCCCGGATTTGAACAACCGATTGATGCGGAAGTATATGCAAAAACAGTTGCCTACTTTGAAGAGTTGATGCAATTGCTGCATCCGTTTATGCCGTTTATTACAGAAGAAATTTATCATGCACTCAAAGAACGAGCAGCAGGCGATGATCTTACCATCAAACAATACGCTGCGCTGGAAACTGCTGATGCAGCAGTATTACATCTGGCTACACAATTGAAAGAAGTGATTACTGCTTTGCGTGATGTACGTGTGAAAAATCAGATCAAATCAAAAGATCCGATCAAATTATCAATTGAAACAGCTGATGTTGATTCGTACAAACGCATTGCCTTGATCTTACAAAAGCAGGTGAATGCAGAAAGTGTTGACTATGTTACTGCAGCTGTAGCAGGCACTATTTCAACCGTCGTACAAAAAGACAAGTTCTACATTGCAACCGAACAGGCGATTGATACATCTTCACAAAAAGAACAATTGCTGAAAGATCTCGATTACCTCAAAGGTTTTCTTAATTCGGTTGAAAAGAAACTCGGCAACGAACGTTTTGTACAAAACGCCAAACCTGAGGTAGTAGAAGTTGAGCGCAAGAAAAAAGCCGATGCAGAAGCGAAGATCAAAGCAATAGAAGAAAGCCTTGCATCGTTATAACACAAATTCATTTAATGAAACAACCCCGTCTTCTGATCCTTGTTGCAGCAACGCTTTTTACATTAGCAGGTAATGCGCAGGAAAAACCCAAGCCTACCTTAAAACCACCGGTACTGCAAAGTTTCTGGGGTAAAACAAAGGGCGGCGATCTGCCGTTGGATCTGTTGCTGCCAACAATTGATTCGGCTATATGGGTCATCGACGACAAAAAAGTGAAGTACCATATTTCCCGTTTCATCCTTGTTTATAAAAGCAAGGATAAGTTTGAAGACGAAAAAACAGGTGAAATAAAAACCCGGTTCAATACATCGGGAGCCAATGTAAGCAACTCCCCTTACCTGCCTGCCAACTGGCAAAAAAACCTGTACGAGATTGTAAAGAAAGAAGATGAGATTTTGATTACGGATATTATTGTAAAAGACAAGTTCGGCTACTATTATACAGCACCGGATATAAAAATAAAGGTCTTGTAAAAAGCTTCTGATAACTTACAAAAAAGCCGATGATATGTAAAACATCATCGGCTTTTTTATGCAATTGTGAAATTGTATTAAAACAATTCAATCGGCAAAATCAATTCAAACTGATTTGGATTTTTGTTTGGCGCCAGTACATCAGTCGTGAGCAAACGACTGTACCGCACACCAAATGTAAAGGACTGTACATTCCACAACCGTGTGTCGAAATAAATTTCAGCACCTGTTGATTCAAACGGAAATTCCCTGCCTGTCCGCAAACTTCTTGCATGCGTATAATCGTAAAACAGGTTGCCACGCACACGCAAAAAATAAATCAGATTGGCGACGCCAAATTCGGGATACACAATCGGGAAATGATAATTCGCACTCACCCTCCACATACGTGGCAGGTTTACTGCATTAAACCCACGGGCAAAGGAAAGATTATTGCTGAACAAACCGCCCCGCAAAGTATCTCTTGTAAAAGCTGAAGCAAACAACACCAGGCTATGGTTGCGGAAGAAGCCCGGCAAGTACAAACCTGCATTCAATAACAACTGGCTACCCTGTTGACCGTTTATGGTTCTTCGGTAGCGTGCAGATAACACATTCGCAAACTTCGGATAGATCTGTTGATACGCTTTTTGCGTTTGTGTAACCCAGCTGATGGATGAACTGCTGTAATTGAGTGTGCGGTTGTTGAGCAGTTGTTTGGCAACGCCTGTAAAATTAATTTGCTCTGCATTGATGGAGCTGCTTAACGTAAGGTTGCTGAACAATAAACCGCCCGTAAAATTAAACGGCAATGTAACGCCTGCATTTACGTTGCTTACATTCCAGGTAAACGTTGTATCAGCATTATACGCTTGGCTGCGATTCCAGGTTTGCGCTGCGCCAACCGACAACTGTGGATACAGCCCACCGTATACCAACGCAGCAGAAACAGCATGCGATTTTTCGTTACGGTTGTAATTGTAGGTATACTCGCCAATCATTGTGTTGAGGATATTGTTACTGTAAAACGTAATCCCATAATCCGGGTCGGTGGTAAAGGGCCGCCAACTATGTATATTAAATAAGTTTAAACCAGAATGGTAACGCTTCACTTCTCCTTCCATCGGCTTCACTTCCTGCAACAGATTGCGTTCAATTGATTTGGTTGATGCAACATACAGATCAGCCAGTTGACTTGGCGCTGCCTCTTCAACCAACCGCAGATCGGTGATCTTTTGTTTCAGCAACATATATCCATCGGCCGTAAATGTATTCCAGATAAGCGTCCCTGTTGCCGTGTTGATGCTTGCCTGGTAATTACCATTGGGCAACTCGGCCGCACGGAATAATTTCTTTTGTTGCAGATCGTACATGTACAAAGCATCCCGTCCATTTTGGGGCGATGTAAATAATACCGTATCGCCACTCACTTGTACAAACCCGATAACAGTATTGCTGAATGGAAATAACAACTTCTCATCGTTTGCAGCAAGCGTTGTTTGCAGCAGACTCATTTCGCCTTTTTGATTACGCACTGCACTGATAACAGATGAACCATCTGCTGAAAATTTCGGATACGAATACACATAGTTGTTGTTGTTCGGTAAATCAATTTTCAACGTATCATCTACTGCAAGCAACTGCAGGTTGGTTTGCAGATCGGTTGTTGCATTCACCGCAATTACTTTCGTTGCATCGGGCGAAAGATCGGGCTGAAACAAACGTGTTTTACTGGTGATCTTTTTTATTTCATTTACTGCAGGATTCCAGATCTTAATGACTGAGTACGTTTTCCACTCCCAGCGTGCATCGGTAGCAAAAGCAGTGTATACAATCTTACCGTTGCGGTACGAGTAATACTGATCTTCGGTAATATCTTTTGGCCGTAGCTTTTCTTCATATCCGTTTTGATGGATACGTACCCATGTTGGTATCTGCCGGTACGATGTTTTTAACACCAATACACTGCCATCGGCTTCTTCAACGGGATAGAGATAGTTTACCACGTTGTTCTTTTCTGCTTTTGTTACAGGTTGCATGTTTGCAAAAAACGCATGTGCTTCAACCTGCATTCTTTCCTTATACCAGTTAAAGGCATCGTTTACAAATTGCTTGTACTCTACTCCCGTATATTTTTGAACGGCTTTCTGGAAGGAGAAAACGAGCTGTTTAAAATCGAGTGCGTCGTTGTTTACTTTCGTCCATAAATCATTGCCATATTTTTCCCGGCCATAGGTTACCAGCAAATAACCAAGATCGTAATGGTTAGGCACAAAATGTCTGTACGATCCGTTCCTTAATTTCTGGTACGAATAATTTTTCTTAGCCAACCACAACGAACGGTATGCGTTGAAAAAAGAAGGTAATCGTCCTCTTCCTTGTGTGCTGCTCATTGTTTCCTGCCAAACGGCATCACCTTCCCAAAACCAATCGGGTACGGAAAGATTCATCGCTACTGCCTGTCCTTCCTGGCCAAAAAACACTCCTGCCAGTTTGGGAATGGTACGGTTAAAATTAGAGAACTGCTCTACATGCCTGAACTCATGCAAAGCCAGGTAACGATGCCAGGGAAGCGCACCACTTTCCAGGTTGTTTAAATCCGGCATCATATAAAACTCACTGCGCCAGGGAGCCGGACCAACATAGGCATTGGAGGTTGTTGTTTGATTCTGCAACACCACATTGAACTCACGGTGCTGCATACCCAACGATGCCGGATTATGTTTCACCAACTGGTGCTGCAGCCATGCCACTTCCCTCGCCTGTTTTTCCAGCGATTTTGGAAAGATGATGCGCACCGTATCGGTATTGAGTTGATAAAACTTTAATGAAGCAGGATTGCCGCCAAACACCTGTGCATTGGTTGTTACAGCTGTACAAAACAAGAGAATGACAAACAAAAATTTCGTTTTCATTCTTAAAAATAAACAGGAAGACCGATATACGATCTTCCTGTTTGGCACATGCATAAAACTTTTTTAATCGGCGAGATAATCCACCTTCAACGTAATGGATGCTGTTTTCTCTTTGCTGGAAGTATTGAAAGCTCCACCATAACTGTAATCTTCATTGGCATTTTTACCTGTTATCTGGAATACACCCATGGTTGCCTTCTTAATTCCACCCAACGAACCGCCGCTGTTTCTGGCAATGGTTTCAGCCCTTGTTTTGGCATCTTCACTTGCTTTGGCCAGCAGGTCAATTTTCAGTTCGTTTAAACGGGTGTAATAATATTCCGGCGCATTCGAGTTCAGCTCAATGCCTCGCTCCAGCAGTTCGGTAATTTCTCTCGACAGTTTTTCTACCCGGTTAATGTCTTTCGATTCTACCCGCACATTACCGGTGAGTGTATAACCGGTAAACTCTGCACTGATCTCGTTGCCCTTATCGTCGTAACTGCGGCGGAAATTTTTATTGATGGCGATCGACGAAAACACAATGTTACTATCGGCAATACCTTTCGAATTAAGATAAGACCGTATAGCCGCTTCATCGGCTTTTAGTGTAGCATACGCTGTTTTCAATTCAAAACCATAACGGTTAAACGAACCACTCCAGACAATGAGATCGCTGGTGAAATCTTTTTCTGCAAGACCGGTAACAGAAATGGTTTCGGTTGATTTGAATTTGTATTTGTAGGCATTTCCAATAATGTACAGGCCAACAATAACAGCCACTGCAATGATGGCTGCACCAATGTAATTTTTCATTTTGTTTTTCTTTCTGTTAAAGTAGTTATCTGCAGGAATGCAACAATACCCTGCAGCCGCATTTTTTTGTTAATGTTTGCCTATTGGTTGTGATGATCTGTGAGCTTCTGCATCATCTCTGCACCTACTGCATCAGCCGAAGGACCATAGCCATTTACAAATACCCCTTTGTGCCCGTCTTTCGATTCAATGGCATACACAATCTCTTCGTCGGAGGGATTGGTATCGCCTTCGAAACGGTATACTTCTTTGATCTCAAATTCCTGTGGCGTAAGATTGAGATCGGGATTAAAACATTGGATGGCATTCACCTGCAGATTAAAGTCGAGCGTAAAACCTCTTGCTTTTAAACCACTAATGGCTTCGGTTACTGTATCGTAGTTGTACATAGATGTTTAGTTTATAGTTGAAAAAAATATTCACTCCTTATTATCCGTCAGACGTGGGCGTCAGACAGGACGCACTTCTTACTTCTTACTTCGTACCTCGTACCTCGTACCTCGTACTTCTTCTTCAAACCATCACCTGCGTATGCTTCAACACACCCATCACAAACACACTCTGCACATTGCCGATGTTTTCGCTTTGGCTCAGTTTGTTTACATGAAAGTTATAATAATCGTCCATGTTTTCTGCCACCACCTTCAGCATAAAATCAAACTCACCGGAAATATTATAGCACTCGATCACCTCGGGCAGTTCGTTAATATGTTTAATAAATTTCGTGCCTGCATTGCGGCTGTGTTCTTTCAGCGATACATAACAAATCACCATCAATCCTTTCTTCACCTTTGCATGATCGATCAAGGCAGCATATTGTTTGATGACACCACTCCGCTCCAACCATTTAATGCGCTCGTGTACAGGCGTTGTACTCAGGTGCACTTTATCGGCAATTTCCTTTACCGTCATCCGTGCATTTTGCTGCAGCAACCGCAGAATACTGAGATCGGTTTTATCCAGCGTAACGGGTTCATTAGTCGTTTGTTCTGTTTTAAGCGCTTTTGCCATGTACAAACAGGATTTTATTCTTTACTGTCCTGCCAAATTAGAATGATTTCCTGAATTTATACACATTCGCATTATTTTATCCTGAAAAACTACCTTTGCAGCCTAAACTATAACAAATGTCAACGCTCACAAGAAACAAGATCGATTTTGATCTGAAATACAAAGTAAAAGACATCAACCTCGCAGAATGGGGTCGTAAAGAAATTCGCCTTGCCGAAGCAGAAATGCCCGGTTTGATGGCAATCCGTGAAGAATATGGTCCAAAGCAGCCGTTGAAAGATGCACGCATCGCAGGTTGTTTGCACATGACCATCCAGACTGCCGTGTTAATTGAAACACTCGTGGCATTGGGTGCTGAAGTTAAATGGAGCTCTTGCAATATCTTCTCTACACAAGATCATGCTGCTGCTGCTATTGCTGCTGCTGGTATTGGTGTGTACGCATGGAAAGGTCAAACACAGGAAGAAGCTGACTGGTGTATTGAGCAAACCTTGTTCTTCGGTTCACCTGAGCGTCCGTTGAATATGATTTTGGATGATGGTGGGGATTTAACCAACATGGTGTTGGATAACTATACTGAACTGATTGCCGGCATTAAAGGTATCAGCGAAGAAACAACTACCGGTGTACATCGTTTATACGAGCGTGTAGCAAAAGGTACATTACCAATGCCTGCAATCAACGTAAACGACTCTGTAACCAAATCGAAATTCGATAACAAATATGGTTGCCAGGAAAGTCTGGTTGATGCGATCCGTCGTGCTACCGATGTAATGATGGCTGGTAAAGTAGCTGTTGTTGGTGGTTATGGTGATGTGGGTAAAGGAAGTGCCATGAGCTTACGTGGTGCAGGTTGCCGTGTAATTGTTACAGAGATCGATCCTATTTGTGCTTTGCAAGCTGCAATGGATGGTTTTGAAGTAAAACGTATGATTGATGCAGTAAAAGAAGCAGACATTATCGTTACTGCTTCAGGTTGCCGTGATCTGATTACTGCAGAGCATTTCAAAGCAATGAAAGACAAAGCCATTGTTTGTAACATTGGCCACTTCGATATTGAAATTGATGTTGCCTGGTTGAACGCTAACTACGGTCAAACAAAAGATACCATTAAACCACAGGTTGATCTGTATAATGTTGATGGTAAAGACATCATCCTGTTGGCTGAAGGTCGTTTGGTGAATCTTGGTTGTGCTACAGGTCACCCATCATTTGTGATGAGTAACTCGTTCAGCAACCAGACACTGGCGCAAATTGAATTGTGGAACAACCACGCCAACTACGACAACAAAGTATACGTTCTGCCAAAGCATCTCGATGAGAAAGTAGCTCGTTTACACCTTGCAAAAGTAGGTGCACAGTTAGATGAATTAACTGCAGCACAAGCTGAGTACCTCGGTATTTCTGTGAACGGTCCGTTCAAATCTGAAATGTATCGTTATTAATATCGCTGTAGCAATTGCTTTCAGCTGCATGCAAAAACCCGCTTCATTTGAAGCGGGTTTTTGCTTTGTAATAATTAACTTTAATGATAACACAATCGCCATGCCTGTTACCAAAACGCAACGAGCTTTTCAAATTTGTATTGCAGCTATCACCTGGTTCGCTGTTATCTTGCAGTTTTACTTACAAATTGTAAATCGAACCACCGAAGTTGGCGAAGCCATCATCCGTTTCTTCAGTTACTTTACTATTCTCACAAACATTTTGGTTGCTGTTTGCTTTACTTCCTTGTTGCTACAAAAAAAGAAGGAAGGCTTCTTTCATAAGCCGGGTGTGCTTACTGCTGTAACCGTTTATATTTTTATTGTGGGTATGGTGTACAACCTTGTATTGCGTTCTCAATGGAATCCGCAAGGCTGGCAGTTGGTTGCAGACAACCTGTTGCATACAGTTACACCACTGCTTGCACTTGTGTATTGGTTTATTTATGCATCAACCGGAAATATTGGCTTACAACAACTTTCAACCTGGCTGCTGTATCCGCTCTTCTATCTTGTTTATGTATTGATACGTGGTTCGTTCAGCAACTTTTATCCTTATTTTTTTATTGATGTGAGCAAGCTCGGTTACGCAAAAGCATTTATCAATGCGTTGTATGTTACCGGCTGTTTTCTATTGGTATCGCTGTTGCTTACATGGCTGGGCAACAGAAAAAAAGTATAAAAAAATCCCTCCTGCCGGAGGGATTTGATTTGGTTGGAGAATGCTAACCTGTGAAAATATAACCGCAGCCTTTTTCCTGTGCCCTGCCAAGCGCCCATACACCCGATGGCACCGGTTGAATACCGGGCAACAGACCTGCCTGCCATTCTTTACGCACATCTTCTACATTCATCTTCATGGCATCAGCAGTAACGGTTGAATAAACACCAAATGCTGCCTGGCAATAACAAAACATCACACCTTCGTTCTGCAGATCGTTGATGCCAAGCGGCAACGCACCTACACCGGGTATTTTAAAATCATCCGGCTGCGGCTTCCAGAACGGATTGCGGGTTGCAGCTTTTCCTGTTTTAGGATCGTTGGCATGAAACATTTCGCCAAACTTATATTTTTCCCAAAGCTTATCCTCCATTGCATAACCGATAGCAGCATGTCGTAGTACAACCACCACGCTGCAGTCTTTTGCACCAGTACCTGTAGCTTCATTCGTTAATAAAAAAACTTTCGGCCATGCAAACGGAAAAAGCTCATGTGGCTGCGTTGCATCAAACACAATGCGATGTTTTCCTTTTATACGGTTAAACCATTCGTCGGGGTTTGTTTCATCGGCTGCGTACATTCGATTCTCCAAAAAAGGTCCTGCATTGGCTGCACCGGGAAAAGCTGCCAGTCCTATAGCAGCTGCACCGGCTGCAACTGCACCCAAAAATTCTCTGCGTGCAGTTGCCTGATTCTGTTCATTTTTTTTCATGACATGTCATTTTTTGATGTGAAGAACAAATACAGGAATACGAATCGGTACAGATTGAACCGGGAACGGAGAAAAAAATAATGGAAGAGTAAGCTGAACAAGGTAAACAATCTGCAAGCGAAATGCAAGCAGCAAATCCTTGCAACTGCACGCATGTTATAAATATGACAAATGAGTGCCGCAGAAACCTTTCGGTTAACAGTTTCTTTTTACTTTTAGTGCGATAAGCGTTATTCAAAGCATGGGTATTCCTACACGACTATTATTCTGTTGCTTACTCTGTTGGAACTTGTTTGCAGCCACGGCTCAAACCAGCAGCGGCTTACGCCTCAACAAAAAACAACAGGCACTTGCATTGCTGAACCAAACCACACTTACCGCCAGCACATTCTGGCAAAATGTAAATCCGGAGCTGTTCCTGGCTAATCTTAAACGAAACGCCGAGCAACCGGTATTTCTGTACGCCGGCCGTAATACCAACTTCTGCGGTTACGCAGCTGTTGGCTATATTCTGCTGGAACAGGATCCGTTGGGGTATGTACAGTTTATGCTCAACCTTTATAAACATGGAGAAGCAACGTATGCATCGGTGCGGTATAAACCAACCGCAGCAGTGCGAAAAACAGCCGGCACCATTTTGTACGAAGGTGAACTTGACCGTAACGATGCCGACCAGGTTTTCTTTTTTACACTGGCCGATCATTACAAAGGCTATCTGAATCTTTTACACCTCAATTATAAGCGTGACAGAGAACTGGGCTTATGGGCTGCAACCAATCTTTCAAAGTTTAACCGGATGCTGCGGGCCATGATGCAAACAGAAATCCGCTGCATCGGCTACGATCTTGTACGTGTAAAACAAAAGCACCTTGTTGATTCGCTGCAGAAGAAACTATTGCATGGTGATGTATTTCTTTATCTCAACAACAGTATTCTCAGGAAAAAAAATCACAACAAAGTGAAGAAACATATTCCCACACACTACGTTGTTTTAAAAAGCATCAGCGAAGAAAACGGTGTCATTACCTTAACGTATTGGGATGCAGGATTTACTACGCTCCGGCAAATTGATCAGAAAGCATTAAACAGTTTACTCTTTGGCATCAGCTGGAGTGTACGGAACAGATAACATGGCAAAACAACTATCCATATTGTTGATTGCTGCAGCATTGCTTGCAGGATGCAGAGCAGGAAGACAGTTTCCCGGTAACTATTATTTTCAGCACGAGCAGGCAATCATTGCTATTGAAAAGCAGTACGCTCAGCTTACATCTAAACGATTAATATCGCTGGGTTTTACTGACGGTGCGTTCAGGCATGTATTGACAGAAATGAAAACAGACAGCATCCGCTATGTGTATGAATTCAATTTATCAGATCCGTCTTTTGCAGATACACTTACAAAATATGGTTACAATGCAGCAACCTGCATGAGTCTTTTACAAAACATGAAAGCCATTAAATGCACATGGATCAACAAACTCGATTATTATACCGATAAAGAAGCAAAGCTGCTGACGTTTATGAGCATCCGCAACAACGTTCGCACTTCGCCGTTCTCGCCCGAAAAATATTTCATTCTTACATTCTACCAGCAGCCACAGTACTATGATGAAAACGGTGTATTGCTCGACAGGAGAAACCTGCGCCGTGCCCGTAAAATAAACAACGAAATTTTCTACCGCATTAACGAAAAGGTTTGCTATACTGTTTCTGCCAAGTTCAGATAACACAAAGCAACCCAAATTACAAATCCCCAACTCCTACCCACCTCATCCCCCTATTCCGCCATTCATCAAAAGCAGAAACACGGGCTTTTGTTTTGTGTATATTCGGCTACCAAAACAATTTCGTTATGATGAAAAGAATAGGTGCTTATCTTTTGTGCATGCTCTGTCACAACAGCATCTCCGCACAAACTGGTTACAGCAATTTCAGCCAGCAAACCAACCGCATCAATGCGTTGACAAAAGCAAATCCGCAATGGGTGAAAGTAAAATCACTCACGAAAACAAACGGAGGTAAAGACATCTGGCAAATCACCATCGGCTCCGGCAATACAGAAACCAAACCGGCGATTGCCGTTGTAGGTGGTGTGGAAGGCAATATGCCTTTGAGTACCGAATTGGCCATTGGCTTTGCAGAAAGTTTAATGCAGGGTATTACAACAGACAGTATCAAAAACCTGCTCAACAAAACAACGTTTTATATTTTCCCCAATATGAGTCCTGATGCAATGGAACAATACTTTGCATCACTCCGTTTCGAACGCCAGGGCAACGCTACTTCAACTGATGATGACCGTGATGGCAGCAGTAATGAAGATGGATACGATGACCTGGATGGAAACGGCAAGATCACCTGGATGCGTGTTGAATCACCTGTTGGCACGCACCGTGTTCATCCAAACGATCCACGTGTGTTGATCAGAGCTGATGCAAGCAAGGGCGAGAAAGGCAACTATCTTGTTTTTACCGAAGGCAAAGACAATGACAAAGACGGCAACTTTAATGAAGATGGTGAAGGTGGCGTATGGTTTAATAAGAACTTAACGTTTAAGCATCCATCGTTCTCGCAAGGCTCCGGCGAATTTCCTGCAAGTGAAAATGAAACAAGAGCATTGCTTGATGAACTCTTCGATCGTTTCAATGTGTATGCAGTCATCAGCTTCAGCAGCAACAATAATTTAAGTACGCCTTATGCATTTAATCCGCAGGCAGCAACAGCACCCATTCTTGCCGGCTGGTTAATGCCCGATACAAAAGTGAACAGCATGGTGAGCGATCTGTACAACAAAACTGTTGGACTGAAAGATGCACCAGCATCATCAGTTAACGGCGGCGATCTGTTATCGTGGGGGTATTATCACTATGGCCGTTTCAGTTTCAGCACACCGGGTTGGTGGGTACCCAAAACGAAACCCGATACTGCAAAGAATGAAAAAGCATTTACGGTTGAAGATGCAACAGCCAATTACTTACGCTGGGCTTCGCAACAAAATATCGGCAATGTGTTTACCGAGTGGAAAGCGATACAGCATCCCGATTTTCCCAATCAAAAAGTAGAAGTAGGCGGTGTTGATCCGTTTGTGATTCAAACACCACCCTACGCACTTGTTCCAGATTTAGTAAAGAAACATAGTTTATTCATTGTAAAGCTTGCTGCTGCACAACCGGAGATCGACATCACCAATGTACAAACAGAAAAACTGGCCAACGGCTTAACAAGAATTACGCTGGATGTAATCAATAAAGCTGCATTGCCCTCGCACTCCAAATTAGGCGAACGCAGTTACTGGGTAAAACGCATCAATGTAAAAGTGAACAACAACAGCACACAATCCATCATCAGCGGAAAGAAAATTCAACTGTTGAATGCATTGGAAGGTTACAGTTCCAAGCAACTGAGCTGGCTGATTAAAGGAAGTGGCAAAATTACCATCGAAGCAGGAAGTCCAACCACCGGAACAAAAACCATTGAGGTTACACTTTAATGTTCACTCCAAACAAGAAAACAATGAAACATTCATTCAAACAATATATCGCTGCAACTGCATTCAGTATTTCATCGTTGTTTGCTACTGCACAAAATGCTGATCAGATTTTTAAAGCTGCAGGCTCGCCGGCTAATCCGAAAGTTGCGGTTAGCTGGAACCGTTATTACGATCATGCTGGCATTACCGAAATCTGCAGGAAGATCGCAGCGGCACATCCTGAATTAGCGAAACTGCAATCCATCGGCAAATCGTTTAAAGGTCGTGATATCTGGTGCCTTACCATTACCGATTTCAAAAAAGGAAACCCCGATCAGAAACCGGGCATGTATATCGATGGCAATATTCACTCCAACGAAGTACAGGGCGCAGAGTTTTCGTTATACACAGCATGGTATTTAACCGAATCGTTTAAAGACACACGCTTTATTAAAGAGCTGTTGGCTGATAAAGTTTTTTATATCGTTCCAACCATTAACCCCGATGGTCGTGACAGTTATTTTCACGAACCCAACACCGGCAGCACGCCACGTTCGGGTGTGATACCTGTAGATAACGATCGTGATGGTTTGGTGGACGAAGATGGTTATGACGACCTGGATAAAGACAATGAAATTTTATTGATGCGTCGCAAAAGTGCAACCGGTCGTTACCGTGTTGATCCATCAGATCCTCGCCGGATGATACAGGTGGGACCCGATGAAAAAGGCGATTACGAATTGCTTGGATTAGAAGGAAAAGATGATGATGGTGATGGCGTAGTGAATGAAGATGGCTACACGTTTCAATACGATCCAAACCGTGACTGGGGCTGGGGATGGCAACCCAACTACATCCAGAATGGTGCGTACAAGTATCCGTTCTCCTTACCCGAAACAAGAGCAGTGATGGATTTTGTAATGAAGCATCCGAACATTGCAGGTGCACAATCGTATCACAATGCAGGCGGTATGATCTTGCGTGGCCCCGGTGATCCAACAGACCAGGTGACATATAATCCACAAGACATACAGGTGTACGATATTATTGCTAAGAAAGGTGAAGAGTTGATTCCCGGCTATCGTTACCTCGTTGTACATAAAGATCTCTACCCTGCTTATGGTGGAGAGTTGGATTGGTTTTATGGCGGTCGTGGTATCTATACGTATTCAAACGAATTGTGGACACCGTATCTGATGTTCAACAAAGATGCAACACGTAACCCGCAGGATAATACCAATTTCAACTTTGATACATACCTTTTGTTTAAAGATGCGTTTGTTGACTGGCATGAATACGATCATCCGCAATACGGTAAAATTGAAATTGGCGGTTTCAAGAAAAATTTTGGTCGTGCACATCCCGGCTTTTTGTTAGAGAGCGATGCACACCGTAACATGGCATTTACCATTTACCATGCGTATCACACACCGTTGCTGAATGTTGATACCGTTACAGAAAAAGACCTGGGCAATGGATTGAAAGAAGTAACAGCTGTTATTTCCAACAGCCGCATTATGCCCACACACAGCAGTCATGATCTGAAATATAAAATTGAGCGTCCTGATTATATTTCGATCAGCGGTGCAAAAGTGGTGGCAGGCATGATCGTTGAAAATGCAGATCTCAACATCACAATAGAACAAACAAGCAATCCTGAGAAAATTGAAGTAGCGAATATTCCGGGCTTATCGACTGTTACCGTTCGTTGGGTCGTGCAAGGCAGCAGCAAATACAGCATCAGTGTAGATAGTAAGAAAGGTGGTGTTGCAAAGAAATAAAGTATAAAGTATGAAGTATGGAATCTCTTCGATTGCTTTGTGCATCCTTTGTTTTCTTCGTGTAACTAATATGTAGCACAAAGATCACAAAGGTTTTCACCGAATACACAAAGAAAATCCTCACAGCTAAACTGTGAGGATTTTTTATTACAAGCAGTTTAGTGAAAGCTTTGTAATTTTCAGCATCAACTGTTCAACATGAAATCGTTCTCGTTTTTTGTATTCGCCTCACTACTGCTTGTGCAAACCCAGGCACAGGTTTTGAAAACAGATGCCAATCTCTTAAAACTAAAAGCACCTGAAACATTCAAAGCAGAGTTTGTAACAACCAAAGGCAATTTTACTGTTGAAGTGTACCGCAGCTGGTCGCCGTTAGGTGCCGATCGTTTTTACCAGCTTATCCGTAGCGGTTATTACAACAACACCGTTATCTTTCGTGTGGTAAAAGATTTTCTGGTACAGTTTGGCGTTAGCGAAGACAAACAGAAGAATATTTTCTGGCAGGGTAAAAATTTAAAAGACGAACCCGTGGTTGCATCCAATACCGACAGCACCATTTGTTTTTCACGTGGTGCACCCAACACCCGCAAAACATCCATCTTCATTAATCTCCGCAACAATCTCAGCTACGACACCTTGAATGCAGGCGGCGTAAAAGGGTTTGTGCCGTTTGCAAAAGTCATCAGCGGTATGGATGTAGTGCGTCAATTCTTTTCAGGCTATGGCAACGATGCGATGAAGCCGGCCGATACCATTTACTTCAAAGGCAACAAATGGTTCATCAATAAATTTCCGCAGATCGACCTCATTAAAGAAGCGAAAGTGATTAAGGATTGATCGCATCCAGCTTCTGCAGGCATACATTCATCCTTTAAGTTTTCCACAAAAATCAACTTGTGCACGAGATTTGCTTTTGCATCTGTTCCCATATCCGCATCTGTAAACGTACACACAACTAAAAAACTTACTTACAGATGAAACTACAGGTAACAAAAAACATTCAGTTCACCCGTTTAATTAAAGCAGACGGGCGCTTACGTGAATTCAACTTTCGCAAACTCGGTGGGCTGCAGGAAGGCTTTTTCAGTGTTGATGTTGCAGATGAACGAGGCAACCGTTTACTCTTTAAAATGCACAGGGATGATTATGGCTGGAAGATAGCCGAAGAAATTACCGAACTCCCCGACTGGGTGCATGCTTCGGCACAGGTACTGCACGAAAAAATTGAAGAAGTGATGCAGAACGAATTAACGCATCACGAAAAAGATGAGCAATAAAAAAGCTGTTCAGTAAATAACTGAACAGCTTTTTCTGTTAACATCATTCATTAATAACCCTGGTTCTGTACAAGGTTCGGATTGACTTTGATTTCGTTGAACGGAATCGGGAATGTCCATGCCCGTGATGTAGACGTGATGGTGCAGTTCGATGCACGTGAACCACCTGCAACACCACATTCGTTACGAACAATGGTTTTGGTTGTTCGGCGCAGATCGAACCAACGATGACCTTCGCCCAACAACTCCACCCGGCGTTGTAATAAAATTGCATCAAGCAACGCAGCACCGGTTTCGCTGCCTGTTGCTACATCTCTGTTTGTACGCAGCAGGTTCAAATCGTCAATTGCCGTAGCATCGCTTGTACGTTGTTTCGCCTCTGCACGCATCAGCAACAATTCACCCGCACGAAACACTTTAAAGCTGCGGATACCGGGGTACTTCCAGCAAAGTGTGCGTTGAATACCGCCAAGTCCGGCCTGGTTAAAACGATTGATTCCTGAATTTGTATAAGCACCACCCTGGGCCTGTAATACAGCCGTCATAGCTGAAGTTACACGGTAGTTGGGGCTTGCTCCGCTTATAGCTGCACCCGGACGCAACGCATTATCGGATGGGATTGCCCAATACACTTCGCTTGAAGGGGCAGTTTCACCTGCAGTAGAAAATGCAGCTACATAATTTGCAGCTGAGCCAACAGGACGTAAGCCCAACGCAACATTTGCATCACTGATAACTGCTGTCCACTGCGATGCATAATAATTCACTCTTGCACGCATGGCATACACCACCACACTGTCAATATAATTGCGAGATGAGTTACCGGTTGTGTTACCACCATCACGAAAAGCAACCAATGCATCACCAAGATCTTTCAGGATGGCATCATAGTTTTCTTTTACTGTATTGCGTGCAGGCAAATTAGCAAACGGTTTTTGTGGATCGAAAATGGTTACATAAGGAACACCTAATGCGGTTGAATTACGACCGAAATCGGGAGCGAAATAACGCATCAGATCAAAATGTGCATGTGCACGGATAGCAAGCGCCTGCGCTTTGATGCGTTTGGCTTCAGCTGCGTTTGCACCTGTTTCATACTTATCGATATACTTCAACAGGTTGTTTACCCTTGAAATAATTTCATAAGGCTGAATAAAGATGCCGGCAACTTGTCCGTTGTCTGAAGCATAAATCATTTCGCTCATAATATTCCAGTTACCCAAACTTTCCAATGCTTCCACAAAATCATCACCCATCAGTTCGGGTAAACCACTCCAGCCACTTGGCGATCCGGAAGCACCGGGATTACCATAATAGTTATTGCTTTGAAAACCATCGTACGCACCACGCAAAGCATTGCGTACATCATCAAATGTTTTTAATTCGGTGAGCGAAGTATCGGGCACCGTATCTAAAGGTTTCTTGCACGCCATGAATCCTGTAATAAACAGGGCCATGAGCAGCAGAAACGGTTTGGTTATTTTCATATCCTAAAAAATTTCGTTCATTAAAAATTTAAATTCAAACCAAAGTTCACACTACGTAAAGCCGGATACTGTGCACCGCTTACAGATGCGTTGGCACCATCAGCATCAACTACCGATGATACTTCAGGATCCCATCCCTGGAACTTGTGCCATGTGTACAGGTTTTGTCCCTGCGCAAATACACGCAAGCCCTGGATCTTCAGTTTTTGTGTGATACTCTTTGGTAAAGAATACGACAACATCACATTACGTAAACGGAGGAAATCACCTTTTTCAAGGAAACGTGTTGTTTGTCCTTGCGTTGCCTCGTCGATACGTGGGAAGTTGGTGATTTGTCCGGGTGTGGTCCATGCAGTTAAACCGCTGCGTGCAAAACCGGATGTTGTGTACTGATAATATTCAACATTGAAACGTGCGTTGTTATACACATAGTTACCTGCAGAATAAACAAAGAATGCAGAGAGTTCCAATCCTTTAAAGTTGAACGTATTGGTGAAGCCGGCGTTATGCGGCGCATCACTTGTACCCAACACAGTCAAATCATTGGCGTCATAATCTTCCGTAATGGTTTTACCATCGGCTTTCAGGTATTGTGAATTACCGTTTGCAGGATTAACACCTGCATACTGTACGAGGTAAAAACTATTCAATGGTTTACCTACTTGTAAAGCCTGGAAACTCTTGTACAACTGGAAGTCCTGGTTGTCCGGTAATGATTTAATGGTGTTCTTATTGTATGCATAGTTTGCATCAACATTCCATTTAAAACTCTTCGCATCTATAATTCGGAAAGATAAGCTTACTTCAATACCCTGGTTTTCCATACTGCCGTTGTTTGCAAGAATGGTTCTGTTACCACCACTGGTTGCAGGAACTGTTGGCTCAAAATATAAACCGGTTGTTAAGCTGTTATAATACTCAACGGTTGTTTTAATACGGCTCTTCAGCAATTCTACTTCAACAGCAACGTTTGCAGTTCTGCGTTTTTCCCATGTAAGATCAGCATTACCTAAACGGCTGATGTTTAATGTACCTTGTCCGCCATAAGTACCACGGCCATACTGTTGAATGTATGGGAATTCACCAATACCGTTTTGGTTACCTACTGCACCAAAACTTGCACGCAGTTTCAGGTAATTGATAGCATCTACTTTGAAGAAGCTTTCATCAGAAATTAACCAACCTGCACCAATGGAACCGTATTGTGTCCAACGGTTTTTCGGACTAAGGCGTGATGAACCATCCGTTCTTCCGGAGAGTGTAACAAAGTATCTGTTTTTAAATGCATAATCTGCAGTACCGAAATAGGAAAGCAAAGAACTGTTTTCGGGGAAACCACCACCAACAATCGGAATGTATCCGTTGGCTGCAGTACCTGCAACAAGCCCTGCTTCATTATCGAACGGCAGTAATAAACCAAAACCTGTATAGTTAAAGCTTCTGCCTCTGCGACGGATATACTCCGTATATACAGATGTTGTTAATTCATGTTCGCCATTTGCACCAAAGCTTGCTTTGTGAGTAAGACTGTTGGTGATGGTTGAACGGAAACGACGATCTAAACTTCTTCCAACAGAACCATCAACAGACAAACCACTTCCGATTGCACCGTTTTGCTCAGCTGCCTGTGTTCCTTTTTTAGTAATGGAAAAACCTTCAAACTGCGAATAGTCACCACCCGCATTAAAACGGTAGGTTAAGTTTTTGATCCATGGTAATTTGTATTCGAGAAATACATTACCTGTCGATTTCAATTGCCAGCTGTTATCGCCGTTCTCTTTCAGTTCTTCAACTGGGTTTAACCAGAATGGAAACTGCACAGAGCCTGCATACGTACCATCATCGTTGTATGCTTTTTCGTAAGGCAATGCCCATAATACAGTGTTCAATGGAGAACCAACACTCTGGTCGCCTTCAAAAGTTCCCCGGAAGTTGGACCAACCACCGGCGAGATTTACACCAAACTTAACGTTGCGTTCGCTGTGCGATAAATTCAAACGACCATTGTAACGTTTTAAACCGGTGTTAATGGTAACACCTTCCTGGTCGAAATAACTGAATGAAGTATAAAACGTGGTTTTATCAGTACCGCCACTTGCACTTAACTGATGCGATTGCATTTTGCCATCCTGGAAAACAAAATCATTCCAATTGGTATTAATCTGGCTGAGTGCAGTTACATCTGCAGCAGACCAACCCCATGGGTTACCGGCAATGTTCATTTCAAAATCGAGCTTCTCCTGTGTATTCATCAGCTTCAGTTTATTTTCCGGAAGCATTGAAATACCAAATTGCCCATCGTAAGCAAAACGTACTTTACCGCTTTTACCTTTTTTAGTTGTAACAACGATCACACCATTTGCAGCACGAGAACCGTAAATAGCAGTTGATGCTGCATCTTTCAACACCGTTACACTTTCAAAATCGCCTTGGTTCATCGTACTGAAATCGCCGGGCCGTACTTCCACACCATCAACAATGTATAACGGCTCTACCGATCCGTTTACAGATGTACGTCCACGAATAATTACATCGGCATTACGCCCCGGTTGTCCCGATCCTGTTTTTACATTTAAACCGGGAGCCTGTCCCTGCAAAATCTGATCGAACGATGCAATGGGTTGTGTGCGGATGTCGTCAATTACAACAGTGGATGCCGAACCTATGTTCGAACGTTTTGAACGTGCGGTGTAACCGGTTACAATCACTTCTTTCAGTGCATTAACAATTGCATTAACAGTTACATTCATTACACTGCCTTCAACAGTAACTTCTTTTGCCTCAAAAGAAGTACTTGTAAACACTAAAACATCGCCTTGTTTGGCTTTAATGGAATAATTTCCCTGGGCATCTGCAGTAGTAATGGTTTGTGTACCTTTTACCTGTACAGTAGCAAAAGGCTGGGGTTCTCCTGTTTGTGAGGTAATCTTTCCGCTTACCGTTTGTGCATCGGCAAAGGCGAAGGAAAGCATACCAAATACAAACAAGACAAGAACCCGGAGAGTTTCTCTTGTCATGAACGATGAGGTTTTAAAGTGAAAAATAAAAACTTACTTAAGCTACACCTTAAGTAAAACAGGACGCAAATAACGTATACCTGTTAGTGAATGACAAAACATATTGATGTGATGTTGCGCTTTCGGTGTCAACTTTTGACGAGAGGTAAAAAACCAAGTTTGAATGAATATACCTATGTAATTTTTTTACACAATAACAGCTTGTTTGTCATACTGCTGTCATGTAAAAAGATTTTTTCTGAAAGAGTTTGAAACGAACAAATTTTTTTTCTTGGTCAGCAGGTTTATATTGCACCCCCTTTTTTAACAAGACAACGTAGATAGAATGACAGAATTTTCATCAAAGATCGCAGGCTCACTCAGCCTGCGTGTGCAGCAGGTAGAAGCCGTAATGGAGTTATTGAACGAAGGTGCCACTATCCCCTTTATTGCCCGTTACCGTAAGGATAAAACAGGCAACTTAGATGAGGTAGCGATTCAGCAGATACAGGACCAATCAAAATTTCTGAAAGAGTTTACAGAACGTAAAGCTTTTATTGAAAAAACAATTTCCGAGCAGGGTAAAATGACGGATGCACTACAGGAGAAACTGGACAAAGCTGCTACGTTAAACGAGCTGGAAGATATTTATCTGCCCTACAAACCCAAGCGTAAAACAAAAGCACAAACAGCACGTGAAAACGGACTGGAACCCTTGGCTTTGTTATTGCTTGAACAGAAAGACATCAATGTAGCTGAGCAGGCAGCAACATTCATCAACGAAAAAGTAGCAAGTGCCGATGATGCATTGCAGGGAGCAAGAGATATTATTTCGGAAATGGTGAACGAGGATGCGCAGGTGCGTGCCAAGCTGCGTAAGTTTTTTGAAGATGAAGCACTCGTAAAGAGCAGCGTATTAAAAGACAAAGAAACAGAAGGCGCCAAATACAAAGACTATTTTGATTTCAGTGAACCGGTGCATAAAATTCCATCGCACCGTATTCTTGCTATACTTCGTGGTTTTACAGAAGGCATTTTAAAAATGAGCATTGAGCCCGAAGAAGAACTGGCAATTGAATTAGTTGATGGCTTATTTATAAAGGGCATGAACGATTCTACGGCACAAGTGAAGCGTGCCATTAAAGATGCCTACAAACGTTTACTGCAACCCAGTCTTGAAACAGAATTCCGTTCGCAGTTAAAACAAAAAGGTGATGAAGAAGCCATTACTGTGTTTGCAGAAAATTTACGTCAGCTGTTATTAAGCAGTCCGTTGGGCAGCAAACGTATATTGGCAATCGATCCCGGTTACCGTACCGGTTGTAAAATTGTTTGCCTTGATGAAAAAGGCGAACTGCAAACAACCGATCTCATCTACATCCATGAGCCGGGCAAATTGTATTCATCCGAACATACCATCCGTCATTTAGTAGATAAATATCATACGCAGGTATTTGCCATTGGCGATGGTACTGCAGGAAGAGAAACCGAGCAATTCATTAAAAAACTCAACTTAGGTTTACCCATCTTCTTAGTGAATGAAGATGGTGCATCGGTATACAGTGCAAGCGAAGTAGCCCGTGAAGAATTTCCGGATAAAGATGTTACTGTACGTGGAGCTGTAAGTATTGGCAGACGTTTAATGGACCCATTAGCAGAATTGGTAAAGATCGATCCGAAGAGTATTGGTGTAGGCCAATACCAGCACGATGTAAACCAGGTGCGTTTAAAAGAACGCCTCGATCAAACTGTAGTAAGTTGTGTAAACCAGGTAGGTGTAAACTTAAATACTGCCAGTAAACATTTGCTCAGTTATGTGAGTGGTATTAACAGCAGCATTGCAGAAAATATTGTAAAGTACAGAAACGAGATCGGTCGTTTTACTTCACGCAAACAGTTGCTGAAAGTTCCACGCCTTGGTGATAAAGCATTTGAACAATGCGCCGGTTTCTTACGCATCAACGATGGCGAAAATGCATTGGATAAAAGTGCCGTGCATCCCGAAGCGTATGCGGTAGTAGAAAAAATGGCGGAAGATTTACAGGTGAAGTTGGAAGAACTGGTGGGCAATGAAGCAACGGTAAAACAGATCAACGCTAAAAAATATGTAAGCGAAACCATTGGAGAATTAACCATCAACGATATCTTAAAAGAATTGGCAAAACCCGGTCTTGATCCCCGCAGCGAAGCACAGGTGTTTGAATATGCCAACATTTTCAGCATTGAAGAAGTTACACCTGGTATGGTTATTCCCGGCATTGTCACCAACCTCACACGTTTCGGTGCTTTTGTTGACATAGGTGTAAAGCAAGATGGCCTTGTACACGTTTCAGAAATTTCACACGACTATATTACTGATCCGGCAGAGAAATTAAAGCTCAACGATAAAGTGATGGTAAAAGTGGTGGAGGTAGATCTTGTACGGAAGCGTATTGCCTTATCCATTAAGCAAACACAGGAAGCTCCGGCACGAGGCACAAGGCTCAAGGGACAAGTACAAGGCACAAGATTCCAAAAGAAAGAAGAGGACTTAAGCAACCTCAGTGTAAATGATGCATTGGCTGCATTGAAGAATAAGTTTAAAAAATAGATGTAAGCTGACAGCTTTAAGCAATAAGCGAATACAAAGAGGCGTACTGAAAACAGTACGCCTCTTTAATTTATGATGGAGTGATTGTTGTAGCCGGTAACTGTCAGCTTCACCTTTACAATCTAAAGCCAATTGTAAAGCTCAATACTCTGTGTTTATTGTTTGCATCAGCATTATTATCTGCACCGGACTGCAGTTTAGCCAGGCCTAAACCATAGTTCACTGAGAACATGGCGGTTTTACCTTCAAAGCCGATGGTTCCGTTTAAACCATAATCAAAGCGGCGAAGAATACCATAACCTGCACCCTCTTCTCCAGATGTAGTTGGATCATCATTTGAAAATTCAATATTATCGGTTCTGTTATAAACAATATTCAACGCCTGGTATTCGAGTTTACGTTTACCTGCAATTCCCATAGCGGCATACGGACCTGCACCAACAAAAAACTTTGCACCATCTCCCAACGGAGCTTTCACTACTACGTTTACGGGCACTTCAATGTAATAAGGATTAGTTGACGCCTTAAAATAACCATTGGAACCTTGCGTACCACTCTGCACTTTAGAACCCTTTCCTGTAAACAACAATCCCGGTTGAATAGATAAAATATTTTTGATAACAGGAATATCGCCCTGCAAGCCTACATGAAAACTTGGTAACATACGGGCCTCATCAACATCGCCACCATCTGTAACAGATACATTGGCCATGTTAAAACCCGCTTTTAAAAACACTGATGATTCCTGGGCAGATGCACTGCCAACAACGGCAGCGAACATGATAAGACAAATGATTTTCATTTTCATAAACGTAATTTTTTTCTTGTTTGCCAAACACCATGCCAAAATAATTATACAGCATGCACCGTATAGCTGAATGAATCAACTGTAGTTGTATACGCAACAAACAGCCAAGCGGATTTTCTGACAAAACAAAAGCAACAACGTTTAATACAGTGCATAAAAAAACTCCGCAACTGCGGAGCTCTTTATATAAACAAGGGGCAAGTACACAAACTAATCTGTAGCTTCGGTAACATAGGCCGATACCCAACCAACCTGTCCGTTCTTAATTAAATAAAACTGTTTGGCTTCGTTTACCGATTTAAACTGGCGCATAATACGCAGCAATAATGCACTGCCCGCCATCAATGCTTTTTGATCGAACACCGAATGCACCCGTTTAATTTCTTCGCCTACAAGTTTTTTATCCCACTTACCATTACCCAACTTACTTACCAGGTACGCTTCACTTAATGATGAAAAATTTTCACTCACACGTTTGGTAAAACGTTCTACATCTTCGTACGTAACAGGAATGATGGGATTGTTACTCAGCTCTGGATACAATAACGTTGCAGTAGCCCACGCAATACCACCACTGAAGGCAATATGATCGCTTACAGGATAGCTGCCGCTTGTGTTAACAGCATACGTAATATCTGTGTTCTCTGCATTGGCTGCTACACGTTGCAGTTGTTTACTGTAATTCTGTAACGATTTATCGTCGCCGCTTAATTTGTCTGCAGCATTTGCCGTACTCTTTGTTCCCCAATTCAACTGAAACAAATAGAAATAGCTGTCATTACCATACGGGAAAAAACCACCTTTGGTATTACCACTGCCAATATCAATTAAGAAGGTAGTGTACCTGCGACTTAAGGGTACAATGCCCAAATGCGAAAGCTTCGCTTCCTGCATTACATCCACCACTTCTACCAAACGGCCGGGTTCATTAATTTTTGTTTGAAAGGCTGAGATGAGTTTTGCAATCGATTCGGTTTTCTTTTCTTTTTCAGCTTGCTGCTTAACACCACTGCTGATAACAGTGAAGACCCGTTTTGTTGGAATATTATATTTTGTAAGTGCTACGTTATACAAGGCCGTCAACCCTTCCAGCGTAGCATCAAACGTAGCCGATGTAAACGAAATAAAGTCGGTGTTTACGCTGGTATCTTTTACAATGGTAAAACTATTACCTGTTTCTGCACTGCGTGTCAACTCAATCAAACTCATCTTCACGCCTTTCGAGCCTACTTCTATACCGGCATACAGGTTGGGCAATTTTAAATTGCGTGCCGTACTTGTTTGCGCAGTAACAACAACAGCACTAACCAAAAGTAACAGCACAAGTAACACTCGACTTTTCGTTTTCAACATAGCAACATGTAAGTTTGGGTAAAAGTAATACAATCAAAAGCCGATTAAGGGTTTGCGCTGATTGCAAACAGCAACTGTGAAAAAAATGTGCTTAACCTCCAATCAGTTTAAACGAAGTTCGCTGCGGCCGACACGTACACCATTGAGATAAAATTGCACACTGTACGCTCCCTTCGAAAACTCGGGCAGTTTGAGATTGACAGCAAAACGACCCGGCTCTCCTTTTTTTGCCTGCACTTTTGCTTTACGTGTGTAGGCCTGCCTGTCGTCGTTAGCCATTGTAAACATCCCCGATTGCCAGGGGTCGTCCTGTATTACATCACCCGAAGGATCGGTGATGACCATAAACACTTCTGTTTCTGCTGTAGTGGCCGATGCTGTTTGTACAGCCGCTCCAACATTCAAATAACCTGCCGCATCGGCTTTGGCTGTGGGCAACTCTCTCCCTCTTTCCATAGCACGGAAACTGATACCGGAAACTGCATACTGCACTTCGTTGGGTTGAGGTTTACTGTTATTATCAGTTTTGGCAGCAGAGGTTACAGCTACTGTTGTGCGGTTATCAACAGGCACCTGAGCAGTTGTGCCTGCATTTTGCGCCAACCTTTGCTGCAACTGCTTTATTTTCTGCTCGGCTCGTTTCAGATCTTCTTTGGTAATATCGTTAATGGCAAGAATGGCGGCAATTTCAGTACGTAAACTGTCTATTTCACTTGCTCCAACAACAGTAGTGCTGGTATCTGTTTGAACGGCATTGCGGGAAGAATCCATCTGTTGCAACAATGTATTGTATGCCGAACGTAACGAATCGTTGATGCGGCTTTGCAACAGCAATGAATCTTTCACCGGCACTACTGCTTTCATATCGGCAGCATACCTGTTCTTATCATACAAATGATAACCCCAGGTGGCCACCAGGCAAAGTGAAACAATTACCAGTAAAACATTCCTTGTATCCTGCATACTGCTGCAAACTACTCATTAATTGATGGAAGAAGCAAGCCCGGCTTGCGTTGTGGATAAGCTGTGAAATGCAAAATCCCTCCGCAGTGCGGAGGGATCGGGAACATATACATTGATGGTTGAAAGACTATCCTTCAATTTTTACCTTTACTTCCAGCTTTTCCCATAACAAAGAGAAGCTTGATTTTGTGCCTTCATACTTCAATACTTCGTTGGCTGATGCTGAAGCAGCAGGTTTTACGGTTACACGCAACACATCATCGGCTTGCTTGTAACTGTAAGCGCCCCATTGCTTGGCTGTTTTGTTAAAGATAATCGTCCACTCTTTTTCGCCGGGAATGGTAAAGAAAGCGTACTTACCTGCAGGCAAGGTTTTACCTTCCACTTTAATATCCTTATCGGTTTCAAAGGTTGTTGCTTCGTTGGCACCTGCACGCCATACTTCGCCATAAGGCACCAGCTTACCCCAAATTTCCCGACCTTTTACAGAAGGTGCGCTATAATTGATTTTAATAGTAGCTGCGCCGCTTTTAAATTCGGTTGATGCGGGTGGACTTGGTTTTTTATTATCCTGTGCACAAGCGGTTACTGTAACCAATACGAATAAGAAAGGCAGCAAACGGAACATACGTTTCATATTTGTTATTTTTTGAATCATCAAAATACTACAAATTACCGGCAATATTGTTGGCTGTATGACAAACGGTTTTAATCTTATCTATCTGTTTCTGTAAAAAAAACTGCCCGCTTGCAGCTATCAGCAAGCGGGCAGATGACTTCTTTCTTCGTTTTGTATCGGGTACTACTATACCGGCTTTTTATTTTACTTCACTCTTTTTCTTTTCGTAATAGGCTTTATCGCTGGCCAGTTTTTGTGCTTCGCTTAAAGAAGCAATGTAAATACCACGACCATGTGTACCCAGCACAATTTCGTTTTCACGCTCCTGTATAGCAATATCGTGGATGGCCACTCTTGGCAGTTCGCTCATCCATGCCATGCTGCTGGCGCCGCCATCAATCGATACATACAAACCATGATCTGTACCAACGTATAACAGGTTTTCGTTTTTCGGATCTTCACGCAACACATTCACGGGCTCTGCAGGCAAATCGGTAAACAACTGTTTCCAGGTGGCACCATAATCATCACTTACAAATACCCATGCATTGAAATGATCGTTGCGGTAACCGTTCAGTGTAACATATACCCTGCTCTCTTTGTATTTTGATGCAACTACCCGGCTTACATACAAGCCTTGTACTGTTTTTGGTAATTTGGAATGGATCGCCGTCCAGCTGTAACCACCATCTTTGCTTACATGAATAAAACCATCATCGCTGCCGGTATAAATTAAACCAAAACGCAAAGGCGATTCGCTGATGGTTACCAATGTTCCAAAGGGCACATTGCCTTCACGCTTGCCACCTGTTAAATCGCCACTCATGTTAACCGACTGCTCCCCTTTATTTAAACTGCGGTGAAAGCGGTTAGTACCGAAATAAAATACATCCTGGTTGTGTTTTGATAACAGGATCGGCGATTGCCAGTTGAAGCGAAGTGGTTTATCGCCCAGTTCGTGTTGCGGACGCACACTTACTCTCGATTGAAACATGTTTGTTTTATCGCCACGGATATAGGCACCAAACTGCGAACCGGTGTACACTGTTTTGTTATCTCGTGTATCAACCTGTACCTGCATTCCATCGCCACCACCAATTGATTTAAAGGCATAGTTGCCGTTGTCGTGCCAGTCAACTGTTTCACGGTTATTGCTTGGGCCATACCAGCTGCCGTTATCCTGCAAACCACCATACACATTGTAAGGCTTCGCATCATCAACCGTAATGGCATAAAACTGTGCAACTGATGGCGTGTTGGCTTTAAACCAGTTGGCACCATCATCGTATGTAATGTTGATACCACCATCGTTCCCATTGATCATGTGACTATCCTTTTTTGGATTGAACCAAAGTGCATGATGATCGGAATGCACATTGCGGCCATCAATTGTTTTAAAACTTTTACCGCCATCGGTACTCATCCATGCACTTACACCCAGCACTACAATCTTATCAACATTCATGGGCGACACATAGATCTTTGCAAAATAATACCCGTAGGTACTGAATGCCTGCGGCAGTTTATTGTTAATGAGCTTCCATGTTTTACCGGCGTCATCGCTGCGATACACTTCGCAACCTTTTACACTACCGCTGAAACCATCATCACCGGCATCAAAATAATCCCACAACGCAACCGGTTGTATTTTGCCTGCCTTCACCATCTCCTTCACCACAGCTGCCGTATACTTTGCCGGAAAACGTTGCTTGCGCATAAATGTATCCAGCTTATTGTTTTCCATGTTCAGCAACTGTTCGCTGGTCATGGTTTTAAAATCTTTCAGCTGCAAACCGGTATCGGCTTTTTGCTTTCTGCTGGTATCAGTTACTGCATCGTAATTATCAATAACCGCATACACAATATTGGGGTTTTGTGCATACACACTTAAACCAATACGGCCCAGTTTCTTGCCTTCGGCAAAACCACTGCCCGGTGCAGTCATCAAACTCCAGGTATTACCGCCATCGGTACTTTTATAAATACCACTTGTAGGACCGCTTTCGGTAAAACTCCAGCCACGACGAGTACGGTGCCACATGGCAGCATACAGTTCGTTCGGGTTGTTGGGGTTCATTTCCATTTCAACAGCACCGGTATTTTCGTCTACCGAAAGTGTAAGCTTCCATGTTTTACCACCATCAACGGTTTTATAAACACCACGTTCTTTGTTGGGCGAATACAAATGACCCAATGCTGCTACCCATGCTGTGTTGGGATCGGTTGGGTGTAATTGTATTTTGCCAATATGATGACTTTCGGGTAAACCTAAATACTCCCATGTTTTACCGTTATCGCTGCTTTTGTACACACCATTACCGGCGTACGATGAGCGGCTGCTGTTTACCTCACCGGTACCAACCCAGATTACACGGCTGCCATACCATTTCACCGCAATATCACCAATGGTCATTACATCTTCGTTATCGAAAATGGGTGTAAACGACTGGCCATTGTTTTTTGTTTGCCACAAACCACCACTGGCGTAGGCCACATAAAACTCAGTTGGATCTTGGGGATTTACTTCCACATCCGTTACACGTCCGCTCATAACTGTTGGGCCAATGTTGCGAAACTTCGCCTCTTTCAATAATGATTTCTGTTCAAGCGCTTTGCGTACAACCATTCCCTTCTGCCGTTCGTCTGCAGTTGTTGGCTTGATTTGTGCAGAAACTGTAACGGAAACCGACAGGAATGAAAGAAGCAGGGTAACTTTGGAGAGGCAATTTTTAATGCCTGCAGCCGTTTTAGTTGGGTTCATGCGTTGGTATTTAATTTCTCATGTTTACGATATGCAAAAGATATTCATCTGTTCAAACATACGAAGGTTGATGCTAAGTGTAATTGCCACTTTCATTTTTTGGATGAGTGGTTCGGCTCAGTGTAAAGACTATACCATTAGCGTTAAGGGCGATACGCTCAATTGTACCGATGTAAAAGACCTGAAACAGGGCAAATGGGTGGTGCGTGTAGAAGAAGTACGTGGCGAACCGGGTTACGAAGAAGAAGGTGTTTTTAAAGATGGTAAGAAAGAAGGCCCCTGGCGTGTGTACAGTTTAATGGGCGATATACTGGCCATTGAAAATTACCGCTGGGGTAACAAGCACGGCAAGCAGCAATACTTTAATACCATGGGCGATATGGTGCGGGAGGAAAGCTGGCTGGCACAAAACCCCGACAAGCCCACCGAAACGGTAGAAGTGTACGATGTAAACGATCCGAAAAAAATCACATTGGTAGAGGTGAAACTCGAAGCCAGCTGTGTACCGCATGGTTACTGGACCATTTACGAACCCGGCACCGGCAAAGTATTACGCAAAGAAAATTTCATTCTCGGAAAGCTCGATGATGGTACAGGAACAGCCAATGGCATTGTAAAGAAAGACCCCAACGAACCTGCCGATGCCAACAGCACCACCAAAAAAGAAACCACCAAAGAAAAAGCAAAGCCCAAAGAAATTTTAGAATACGAAAAGAAAAACAGCGGTAAGAAAAAGATTAAAGTGCGTACAGGGCAAACGGGCGGATGAAGTGGAAAATGAAAAATGAGTTGCCCGTGATAAGTGGAATTTGTTGCTGCAGCATAAAAAATATTGAATGATCAGGCGAGCAATACCATTACCAATAATTAACAACAGCTTAAAGAGCTGCATCAGCAACAAAGACATCAGAACAACCAAACAGATGGACATGAAAGCAAGATTGGCGGCTGTATTTTCTACAGTTCATCGTCAGCGCTGTTTACCATCTTTTTCGCTTCATCATCCAATCGCAGAAGCGTTCCCTCTTTACTGTTAGTATCTCCTTTCAGAAAAATCCGCTTTCCATTACTGGTTACTTCCACACCAATTGCTGTTGAACCATCTTCATCATTCCACGTTTCGTACACACGATAACGCACATGCTTATTTTCAAATGACAACCAATAATCGCCAAACCCGGCATTCGCTTTTCCACCAAATCGTTTCTCTCCATAAAATATAAACGAACGCCAAGAAGTATGATCCGGTTTTTCCGGATACTGCAACTCAATTTTATCGGGTGTTCCAAACCGATAAACGAGATAAGCTCCTTCCTTTTCTTTGCAAAGGCAAACAGACTTCCTGCTTCTGTTCAATGTAAAACTATACAACAGTTCTTCGTTGCTTTGGCAAAGCCGGTGCACAAAAGAACCAGAGTAAACAAAGCTTTCGAAAAAAATGAAACTAAAAATAAATACCCACTTGTACATACATGAAGTAATGTATTTAAACTTTTACAACAGTTACTGAACTTGATAGAGAAAGACAACATTAATCAACCGATCACATATTTATAAAATCGCTTAGCAGTATTACTGCCAAATATGGAAACCGATTCCGCTGTTTATACATCATCGATCAAATGATATTGTTCCATTCTAAAATTTTCAATTAGCTCTTTCGCACTTGGGCGCTTTTCATTTGCCAGCTCTTTATCGGCACCTGCTGCAATAAGAACTTTGAAAACACTTCGCAATTGCTGTAACAGAACACCGTTTTCAAGATCCGCATCCGGACTGTTTATCATTTGCCTGCTATCCAAAATTGCACGATGAAGACTGTTATTACCAAACGAATCGGTTGCATGTACATTCGCCTTCCTGCTTAACAGCAACGCTAAAACAGCAAATGCATCGTCGAAATGGCTACTATCCTTTTGAAGTGTGTACGAACTGAAAATAGTTGCCCGGATTGCATCGTGTAAAACAGGAATCCTCCACTCGTTTGTAGTAGAAGTTTCTACAAAATCCACATCGGCTCCCTCTTCAATGAGTAGACGGGCAACAGCAAAGTTGCCGGCTTTTAATGCAACCTGCAATGCAGACTGCCCTTCGTCTTTTTTGGGTGGAGAAACAGAGCAAACAGTTACGTATGCTTTATCGTTCTGTATTAAGGCCGACACTTTCTCCACGTCACCCGCCCTGACAGCTTTAAAAAACGATTGAATATCTTTCGTTAGCATAGAAAAATGTTGATGATAGTAATATGGATAGGTAAAAATAAAGGAGAAACAGAAAATTGAAAGATGCGTTTCTGTTTTTTGGTTGGGCTTTGTTTAACCTTGATTGGCATCGGCAAAGCAACAGTATAACAAGAAATTTCGTTACAGCATATTTTGTATCAATGAATGAAAATCATCGTAGGCTAAATCTTTAATTGCTATTGCACGGTATTGCCCCCATTCTGCATGGTTGTCCACATAATTCTGAACAAGTAAAATATTGTCACGACCATCGTAGATCAACCGCTTATTGTTACATACAACATACCAGGAGCCAAATACTTCGCTCTGATAACGTTGTTCGGTAACCAATTGCCCGGCCAGTTTAAGCAATGAATACTCAAACAAGAAGCGCCCCCGGTTTTCAGCATGCTGCTGCTCAAAAGCAAACGCCTGCCGTTCACATTCATGCATTGCACGAACACGGTCTGTATCGGTAGCTGCAACTTGTTGACCGGAACGGTTGACCATCACCACATGAAATGCTGAGGCAGTCGTTTCAGCAGTCAATATCGTCCAGCAGGGAAGTATAGGTTCAACTTCAGCACTCATTGTAACAACAACTTTTTTTGAAACAAACATATCCCTTCGTCGATTATCATCCATAACCCGGGCATCTTAAATAAGTACAAGCACAATACTTTAAACAGTATATCTATAGGCCGGGGGCAATTGCACAAAAGCCCGGAGGCAACGAATAGTAAAGAATAGCAAACGAATCTGCCATCATTCATGCGCACAGCAGTTTCCGTTACTGCTTCATAATATCTTTTACAATTGCATCAATCCATTGCTGTTGCGGAATATTCAGTAATACATCGGGCTGAAATCCGGTTTGATCAATGGGCTTGGTATCCGTCCAGCTCGATTTTACAATCGGAATCGTTAACCGGAATAGACTGTAGGGTAACGGTGTTGGAATCGACATGCCCTCATAATCCATCATACCAATTGTATTGCGGCCGTAGCTCACTGTTTTCTTACTTTGTTTTGAGAGAAAGAAAAAATATTCAGCAGAGCTTCCGCAAAAATTATCAACAATCAATGCAATTTTCTTTGGGTTGCGGGTTATAGAATCCAACGGAAATGTAACACCCGGAACCGGATAAAATTTTTCTTTTGTTACGGGCAGTTCGTTGTATGCTTTTTTATACAGGTTTAAAATATCATCGGGAAAATATTTTTTATACTCCTCACTTACAGGATTGGTAACAAAGGGTTCAATGTCCTGCAATTTCAGTTGTACATTTTCAGGCGTTACCCGCACAAAGGAAGGTTTCTGAACAACAGGGTTGGTCATAAAATACGGCAGAAAATAAATCCAGCCGGTATTACCGCCACCATTCCCTGTAAGATCAACCAACAGGTATTTTGTATTGCGTATTACCGAATCGTTTGCTGCAACGAGCTGTTGTATGGCATTGTCGTTATTAAGAAAGGTTGGAATTTTTAAATACGCCACATCCGCATTCAGCTTTTTAAATGCAAGACCATTGTTGCCGTTTTTCCAGGTTGCCAGCTCCGCTTTTTCCTTGCCTGTCATTTGTTGCGGATATAGTTTGCCCCACAAAGCGTGGTTCCATATTTGTAACAGGTTACCGGTTTGCTTTGCAGGAGTGGCAGTGGTTAGAAAATAGTTGTACTCCTTTACAATGTATTGCCCCTTGTTGGGCGTTAGTGTGAAATACACAAAGCCTGTTGGAAAATGATCGGCTGTTGATTCAATTTTAATGGCTTTAAAACTACCGTTATCTGCTTTTACAATTGCAATTTTTGTAACCGAGTCCGGACTGATCCATATTCCTTCTACCGGTGATAGCTGTTTATTTTTCCATTGTTTCCGCAACGCTGCTTCAGAAGTATGCACAACCGAACTGTCGAAATCTTTTTCATTGTTGTACGATAATACAAAGTGTTTATCGCTAAAAAAACGAATGTATTGCTGCAGAATGTGGTAACACTTTTTTGCATTGGTTTCGGGCTGCGCCTTTTGTTTTAACTGTTGTACCAGGCTGTTGTACCCGGCGCTTGTGGAGGCAGTAACTTTTGCAGGAAAACCGGCATAGTTGGCCTCGGTTTTTTGAATGGTTTGTACAAGATTTTCAAGACAATTACAGGTGGTATCCTGTGCGTACAATGTAACAGATACCAAAAAAAAGAAGCTTACAAGCTTAAATCTGCGTGGCATAAGTATTTACAAGGTTGATGAATGTATGTTTTGCACTTACTGCAGTGCAGGGGTTGCCGGTTGCTGTAGAAAGTGGCAGAAGAAAAATCATTTTTTAGTTGCATCCTTACTGCTGTCTTTCTTCAGCGTAAAATAAATTAAAAAGAGAAACGTAACAAGATACAACGTGTTTAATGCCGGCCGTTTAAATGTAAAACCGGCAAAATCAAAATCTCTGAGCAATGCAATGCCAATGGGCAGCGCTATAATGGCAAAGCCTACGTTAAATCCGATTTTATTTTTCATACCTGTGGTGATTGTTTTTACAAAGTTAATAGCAGCAGAAAAGAAAACCCATCCGTGGTTGCTTTTACCGGCAGCTGATGGTTGCAATCAGTTTCTTAGTACATCTTCCTCACTTATTTTTTTACAACCTTCCAGTTGCCTGATAAAAAAAATACCATCAAACCGTTTATTCCAGTACTGAACTGCATTGCGATGCTGTGTAAATTCCAGGGATCCTTTCATTGAAAAAGGTGGCTTCCTGAAACTACTTTCATTCCACTTGCCCCAGTCAACAAATGCAAAATTCCAACTTTTATTAATCCAGTTTTCAACACTCATTCTGGCGGGCTTTTCTGCATAAATGGGCTGCTCCGGTTTCGTCGTCCAGATTGAAGTTGCATTATACGATGTAAATCCGAGCGAATAATACGTGTAGGGATTGATGTTTTTGTTTCCCAGCAACTCCCCCATCATTCTCGTTTCATTTGGCCGATCTGTAAAATCTTCAACCGCTTTGGCAATATGCGCATTATGCGCCCAGATAATAAATTTTTCGCCGGGGTACTTATACTTCAACAGCCACAGCAGGTTCTTAAACATTTGCCTGTCTCTGTAGAGATGCCGGGTTGCTGTTAACACATTCCCTTTTAAGTAAGGCAGGATGTTTTGAAAAGCAGCTTGTATATTTTCAACCAGGTTTATTTCTTCAGCATTCAACGGCGCCCATGCCTTACCTGCAAGCAGTTGGGTTAACGCATTGAATCCTTTTTCGCAGGCAGCAGCATTTGCTTTTCCGCCATTAAAATAAACAGCAGGTACATTAGCTATAACCGTTTTTACCAAGCCGGCTTCTTCTTCTGTTACAGCAAGTTTAGACAGTACTGTTAACAGCTTCGCTTCAATATAACTAAACGAATGGGGCGTTTGCAACTGGCAATCCATACCGGCGAGCACTAAAGGTGTTTCTGTGGATTGTGTTTGATAAACATAGTTGTACAACAGCCCCGCTGCACTTTGGCAGTGCGACCATAAGCCAATTACATGGCGATAGATAAATGCATGCAGTGCGTCTTTGTTTTTCGGCACCTGTTCAAAACCATAGGTTAACCCAAAGAAATCGTTTTCAAAAACAAGCACATTAAACCCCTTTTTTTCGTGCAGGTATTTAATAATGCGGCCCTTTGCTTCAAAGGTTGTACCATCGCCGTGCATTTGCTCGCCCAATGCAACTATACGTGCATCGCCAATGGCTGCACCCAATGGTTCAAGGTCGGTAAAATGATTGTCGTTAATAGCAATATGCTTTACCTGCACCGCTTGTTGCTGCACGTATTGCTTAACTTTTTTTTGTGCAAAACCAAACACATAAACGTGCAGCAAACAAAAAACGAACATGCTTTTGTACAACGTCATAACAACCTGGTAATGCTTAACAGTTGCGGGCATCCGGTGTGTGGCAACCTCCATTTGTCTTGTGGCATAGAAACCGGCCCGGTTTCTGTACCGGGGGCAACAGATGTAAAAGACCACTACCCTTTGCATTTACTTTTTCTTATACTTTTTTTCATCTTTGTTATAGAAGAAACTTACGTCTTTGTGTTTATCGAAAAACGCTTTGAGGTCGGCGGCATTGCTAAAGGTTTCATCAATATTATCGGTGACCTCATAAATAACCATCTGCTTTTTATCGGCCGACAGTTCTACTTTAAAGAACGAGTATTTAACGTCCGACTCTTCTTTCAGGTTCAGAAAATTAACAGTCCCCAGTTTTGTAAAATGCCCGGCGTATTTTTTTACCGTATAGCCTTTCTCATTGTCGTTGTACGCATGCTCTTCAAACGTGTAGGTTTTATCGGTTAACTTACTGATGACCCAATACGAAGGATTTTCCGATTCGCCTTCCTGTAACCAGGTACCCAGGTATTCTTTTTTCACCGTTTCGTTGGGTTCCTGCAATGCAAACTCCGAAGAGTAAGGACAGGCTGTAAGTAGCAACAGCATACAGAAGAGGCCTGAAGCATAAATTAGTTTTCGCATATCGTTTTATTAATGTGAATGGATGCTTAAATATAAGCTTCCTTTCGAAAACGTTTTGTTAGAATCGGTATGCAGGCGAAACGGTTGACTGTACGCTTGCTGCTGTTTACGCACGGCATAGGCTTGGGCCAGCCCCCGGGGCAGACGAAAGAACATATCTCTAAACTTAACCTGTAGTTGCTATTTATTTATGTCGGTTGGCGGGGACAGCAAGCGATAAAAAATACACTGTTAGCAGTTCGCTGCTGTTACTACCGGCCTACTGTTTTTTCATGTTGAAAGTCCTCCTTGCTTGTAAAATATTCTATTGTTAAAACCAATAACAGAAAACAAAGAAACGTCAGCTTTTGCATCACAGCCAGCAATCCCCAATCGCCTGCCCCATACAGGTACAACGTGAAATAAAATATAAGCATACTCACAACACAACAAACCTTCAGCCAATGCAGCTTTGTTCTTAGTATAAAGATTGTAATATAAAATAACCCAAGCATGGTAAGCGTACTTGAAACCGTTACCATTATGTCGTGCAAGGGAGTAGCAATTAAAAAGGTGAACATCATATTGGCAATGCCAACAGATTTTAAAACGATTGCTGTATGTTTATGAGGAATTTTTAGCGAGGTATGCAAAAAGAAAAGTCCATAACCGATTGAATGGAAGAGCATACCAATGAGCGCCCAAATTCTTGATGGATTGGTATTGCCATTTAGCGCCTTTGCCAAAAATAAATTGCTGAAAAAATTCTTTGACCAGTCGAACCCCACAGAATTTTTGTTCAGGATTGAGCCACCCGGATAAACCAAGGTTGCTGTTACCAGAAACAGCACACAGATAACCACGCATAACAGAACCGAATATTTTTGCACCAGGTAGTACGATTTTTTACTGGCTGCTGTCTTCACCTTCCAGCTTCTTTGTTACAATTTTATTTCGGTTGCTGAAGACAGCAACCGATAAGAAAAAAAACTGATGTTGAAGTTAACAACTAAAAGCCAAATAGAATTCGGTTAAGCCCGATATTAGCTGATAGTAGTACAACTGATGATTGTTATTCCGTCCGCCAGCCTTGCGGCAAACTTTTTGTTGGTGGCTGGGCTTTTAGTTAACGAAATTTTACTCCTTCCTTTTCTAGTCTGTCTGCACCAGGTAAAACACCAAAACCTCCAATTTTTCTTGTTGCAAGTTTGTTATGTATTTGGTATTTCAATCTCCGTGAAGTTGTCTGAATTTCTGTCCAGTCCCACGAACTTACACTGCCATTGAATTTATTAATTCCTTCGTTTTTTAAAGCTCCAGTTTCGTTGAAATGTCCAATATGTGATTGATTGAGTTTGTTGTTTTTTAGACCCCCGAAGTATAATTGAATAAGTCCCCATCCGTCTGTCGAGTAGCGAAAAGTATGTCCGTTACATCGCTTTGGGTCAAGGTCAATTTTTCTAAATATTGGTTGTCCTTTATGGCGAGGTGACCACAGTTGAAATGTTACAGCAAACTTGTCACCATTGGAAAGGTCAAACTTTGAAGAAATCTCATCGACACTTTTATAATTAGAAATTTCTTGTCCATACGGAGAGCCTAAGTCATAAACTTGCAAGTCAGTTTCACTGAAGATATATTCAAGAAGTTGAAGTTTGTCTGCCTTGTCTGCGAAAAAGTCGTAATTCATTTTTTGAAACGAAATGTCTGTTTAACCTTGCCACCAACGTTCGGGGCTTTGTGCAGGTGGGCAATGTTGTTTCGTCCAGCCTCGGCTACTGAAGCCCAATAAAATTACTAAAGTTGAAATTACATATATCGACGCAGCGAAGCAAGTCGAGCCTGATATGCTGTTGAGATATGCATTAAAGATGAACGACGCCTTCCGTCTGGCCCACTTGCATAAAGCTTTTTGTTAGCGGTTGTTGTTTGTCTGTCCGCAATATGTTTTTATCATTTCTTCTGCATCTTTTCTGTCTTCGTCACTTAATGCAAATTGCTTTGCTTTAAAAAAATACTCACATGCCTCATTGGTCATGCCACTTTTTATGTAAATCGTTCCTTGCCAAGACATACAATTACTTTTCTCTTCATAATTGTTGTCAACAAGTCTCTGAAAGTCCGTAAATGAACTTCTAAGACTGTCCATGAAGTATTTTACTTGTGCTCTTTGGTATAAAGCATCATTATAAGGTACTTGTGTTCTTGTTTCATCGTCGGCATAGGGTAGGTCTTTGTTATAGGTAATGACAAAGTCGCCATGTGTCTGAAGAGCCATTACCTTATTGAAATCGGCTAGAGCTTCTTTATATTTTTTTATTTGTAAATACGCAAACCCTCTGTTATAAAAAGCTAGCTGAATTTTACTATTACGAGTAATTACTTCGTTGTAGATTTCAATGGCTTTGTCGTACTTTTTTTGGGTATTAAGTTTATAAGCCTTGTCTAACAAATCATCTGTTGTCTGCTTACAAGAGGTAAGAAGCAAAACATATGATACGATGAAAAAATATGGTTTGAAGTTCATTTTACAATAACCGCCAACACGTATATTGATGTTATTATACGCAGTGCTAATTTAAAAAACGTTTTTGATAGTCAATAAGTTAATGTTCAACATTTTGTATTGTTGGTTGCGCCAATACAACTTTGCAATAACCGTGTACAAACGTTTCATAAGCGTTTGCACACGGCTTATAACTGCGGTTACTAAACGTTCTGCTTTTCGTATACATTACTTTTTCCCAGCAACGTCTCTCCTTGCAATTAGTTGCAATTTTGTTACATAGTTTGAGGAGGACGTTGCGTGTAAGTTTATATATACTTCTGCTCAACAGTTAAATCAATATCCATCAATACTGCATAATTGGTTACTTCATAAACACCATGTTCACTTGTTGCATAATACATGGCAGAACTATGTACATAATCAACAGGGCTTGCACATAAATTCCACTTTCCCTTGCATGGATTCATGTGAAAATAATCCAGTTTTTGAAGAATGAACGCCTCCGATTCACATTTTTTCCAATCAAATGACAGCTCCCATACATTATGTTTTTTATGATTGGCTCTTCGCTCTGCCTCAACAGACAAAAATAATTTGTGTAAAAGTTCCGTTTCGCCTTTTGTTTTCAGACGTTGTACTATTTCATACGCCATAAACCGTTTGCCATTTCCAATAATTGTATTAATGGATTGGTGAGATTTGCGGAAACCGATAACCACATGCATGTGGTTTGGCATTAGAACGTAACCGGCAATGAAATGTCCTTTTGACTTAAGATAATCAAACCAGTTATAAACGATATCATATCCGTTTACAATTTCAATTAACGGCAACCAATCTGTACAGGTAAACGTAATGGAGAAAATTCCTTCAGTAAAAGGGATAGATGCTTTAACAGGCATATCATAAATATAGAACTCTTCTTGGTACGCAACGTCCCCAACTGTCTTAGTGCAAATAATCAGCTGCATTTATTGGGAGACGTTGCTGGGAAGAAGGATTTTCTTTCCAAGTCCCATTTTCTTTTTAGGAGCAGTCGTTTGCGGTGTGGTTTGAGATGTCATACTTGTTGTTTTGATTTTTAAATTTATAAAAGCTTTTATGTCGTTGCTGGTTTGAATTGCGGGTAGCTTGAGCAAAGTTGCATACAACGTTAAAGCATTTGTGTTTGTGGCGGAATTTGAAATCCGTCTGCTTGGTACAAATGCTGATGTAAAATACAAAAGTTCATTGTTTGTTCAATTGCTCAATTTATAACGTCGGGCAGGGGCAGAAGCTGATAGTAGCACACAGTTGAAGCGGCGTTATTAGTCCGCCGACATAACACAAATACACTTGTTGTATGCCGTTTTACGTCTCAACATCTTTTAAACTATAACCAACAAACTTCTTCTTAACTCCTGTTTCAAGAAGCCCATAAACAAAACTTCTGATTTCATCGTCGCTCCAATCGTCATTGTCTGGTATTAGCTGAGTGACTTTTTTGCCCGAATAGTAAATGGTACAAATATTTTTTATTCCACCCCTGAATGATGTTGCTTGTCGCTTATATGTAAATTCAATTTTATCAAGGTCGTACTTCAACTTCCTCTTTACTCCAACGTAATTTTTATAAAGTAGTGTCAGGTTGCTATTTGGTTTGTCAAGCCAGACTTCGTTTAGTCTCGAAGTGACAAAATTGAATACTAAAAAGAGTAACAGAAAAATTAAAGGTAAAGTCCAGCTATTGCTTGTAAACTTTGAAGACAAGGGAATTGTCAAACCAAATAAAATTACAAATCCAATTATGTAATAGATGTTTGTCTTTTGGTCTGCTTTATAAATTGTCACCTTAGGTTTAAAGTTTGTGTCCAAAAATGGCATACAACGTTTTGCGGCTTGGCGAAGGTGGCGATTTTTTTCACAAATGTTGATGCGGAGAACTAAACTTTGATTACCCGCAAATGTGTCTGCGGAGCACGAACCGCCACTTTTGCCAAACCGCTGTTAGCTGCCGTATTTTCTTTTTAGTTCGTCAAGTAATATTTTTAGTCCTTTGTCCGCTTCGTCTGATTGGATATTTGCAAAGATGATAAATGCTTTGTCTGTGTCTTTGCAGATAAATGCTTTTGTCAAAAATGTCCCTGGGTTTCCTTCATGAAATGAGTATTTCAAATTGGTTTTTTCGTCCACATACCATTTCCAGCCAAATGAAAATTCAGGTAGCCCGTAATGTAAATATTCAAATTCTTCGACTGTGAATATTTTAGATTTTCCAAAAAGTCCTTGAAGTTGCAATTGAATAAATTTGGAATAGTCAGGCAAACTTACGTTGATATTTCCTGCTGATGAAAGCCAATTTAGTTTGTAGTTTAAAGACGGCTTCTCGGGTTCCAAATTTTCATCGTGTCCCCAAGGTTGGTTTATGTCGATAAAATTTGGTTGCCCAAAACCGAAATTTATTCCTAATTCATTTCCCAATTCTTCAACTAAAGTTTCATACGCCTTTCCTGTTGCCTTTTCCAGCATAAGTCCAGCCGCTACATAGCTTGGGTTGGACCAATATGTTAATTGCTTTTCTGTAACTGGGTTTTGTTGTAAAATCCAAGAAACAAATTCATATCGCTGTTGCTGGTTGCTTCCTTTGATTTCCTTTTTTGTCGGTGTGGTATTGCCATAGGACCATTTTATTAGATTAGCTCTAAACGTCAAAAAGTCCCGCAATGTTAAGTCATAATACGCTGAATTACTTTTGGTTTTTAGTTCTGGATATAAGTCAAAAAATTTCGTGTCCCATTTTATTTTTCCTTGTTTTACCAATACGGCTGAAATGTAACTTGTAATCGTTTTTGTGTTAGAACCAATACGAAATTTGTCATTGATATTTGCCTTAAAGTCAGAGTTTACTCGTTGAACTCCCAGAGCTTGAATTTCCCAAATGCTGTCTGACGAAACCACAGCGTATGCAAGTTCTGGAATTTTATACTTTACACGAATACTGTCGGCAAATGAACTATTTGATTGTCCAAAAGTAGTTGTAAAAAATGTCAACAATATTACTATCGAAAAAAGTCTATTCATTTGTCTGTGGTGTCTGTTTAAATATGGCAGCTAACACGTATATTGATGTTATTATACGCAGTGCTAATTTAAAACTCGTTTTTGATAATCAATAAGTTAATGTTCAACATTTTGTATTGTTGGTTGCGCCAATACAAGTTTGCAATAACCGTGTACAAACGTTTCATAAGCGTTTGCACACGGCTTATAACTGCGGTTACTAAACGTTCTGCTTTTTGTATACATTACAGCAAACAGGTTGGGTTTGGCTTCTTTATCTTTCCAATCAGCTTCTGTATCTGCCAGGAAAAGCTTTATGCAGTTTCACACTGCCCTTCCTTTTGTATCAGGAAGCCCTTCCCTATGTATCATAAAGGCCTTCCCTATGTATCAGGAAGCCCTTCCTTATGTATCATGAAGGCCTTCCCTATGTATCAGGAAGCCCTTCCTTATGTATCATGAAGGCCTTCCTTATGTATCAGGAAGCCCTTCCCTATGTATCATAAAGGCCTTCCCTATGTATCAGGAAGCCCTTCCTTATGTATCATGAAGGCCTTCCCTATGTATCAGGAAGCCCTTCCTTATGTATCATGAAGGCCTTCCTGATGTACCAGGAAGCCCTTCCCTATGTATCGGGAAGCCCTTCCTTATGTACCATGATCAGCTTTCTTGTGTAACAGGAAGCGTTTGCTGCAGATAAAAAACAGCTGTTGCCTTTTTTAAAAAAAACAAAACCGGGGTAAAAAACGGGTTGTTGGCAAAACTTTTTTCGGGTAAAAATGCCCGAATTGCAGCAAGAAGAAATGCGTAAAATCCGCAGCCGGCAAGGGTTACAGGTACTTGCGCAGCGCCTCTATATTTATTTAATATATAAAAATAATTTACTTGTGCAAGAGGCAGGCTGCTGCATGCACAGGGGGGCTTGCAAATATGCCAAAGGCTTTTTTGCTTTGTGCTGTTAACCCGTGTTAAACAGCAACACCTTCAACCAAACACCGTTGTGTTCTGCACGGAATTATTTTCTCTTTAAACCCAATTTTTATGAAACGAGTTACAACCAGCTTTGTAACACTTTCCGATGGTAACCTGGAAAGTAAAACCCACAGCATTATCAGCAACATGACGGGTAATGCCAATTTTCCCACACCGGTGCCGGCATTAAACGAAGTGGAGGCTGCGGCCGACAATTTCAGCTCGGCTCTGGTAAAAGCCCAAACGGGTAACCGTGCCGATGTGGCCGATAAAAATGCCAAGCGTGAAACCTTGCTGGCAGTGCTGCGCCAGCTGTGTTCGTACGTAAACCTTACGGCCAATGGCGATGCGGCCATGTTGCTTACGTCGGGCTTTGATGTAAGTAAAGATCGGCAGCCTAGCATCATCAGCAAACCCGAAATCATCCGTTTAGAAAACGGCGTGGCAAGTGGTACACTAATGCTGAGTGTAAAAGCAGTAAAGGGTGCTTACTCTTACCTGCACGAATACACAACAGATGCTACCATGGCGCCGGGCAGCTGGGTAAGTAATTTAAGCACCAGTGCTAAAACCACGCTTACCAATTTACAACCGGGTACTGTGTACTATTGCCGTGTTGCAGCAGTAGGCAGCAATAACCAACTACTGTACAGCGATGCCTTAAGCCGCATGGTGGTGTAAGGGCATTCAATAGTTGATTTGTTTTTTTTGCGATTGATAAAATAAAAAAGCCGCCCTTTCGGGCGGCTTTTGTTTGCAGTAACATTGCTATAAAAGATCCGTTCACAAATACTATTATAAACCCGATTGTAATGCACGCAACACAAATTCGTAAGCACGCTTCTTTACACCGGTGGCCGTGTACAGCAACGGATAATCTGCACCGCTTTTGTAGCGCCAGCTTTGGTTATCGAGCGTACCCCAAATAGTTATTCCATAGCGTTGTGCTTTGGGCACATGCCGCATATAGGAAGTAACAATATAGTTGTACAGATCGGCTTGTGCATTTTCCAGGTCGGCCGAAAAAACAACACTGCTGGCGTTATTGGTATTAACACCAATATCCAGCTCCGATACATGCACCAGTAAACCTGTTGCAGCAAGTTTTATAAAGTGGTTATCGATTTGTGTTTTACTGGTGTTGATGCTTACATGCATTTGCGTGCCAATGCCATCTACCTTTGCTCCTCTTCCCCGTATTTCATTGACGTACGCAATCAGCGAATCGAGCTTGGCCGTAGAAAATTCAAGGTTGTAATCATTAATAAACAGTTTGGCCTGCGGATCTGCTTCGGCTGCATACGTAAATGCTTTCACGCCAAAATCCCGGCCCAGGTATTCACTCCACACAAACACATCGTTGTTGCTTGCATTGGCGGTGTTTGTATTGTTACGTATGGCACCTGCGGGTCCATCGGCAAACATTTCATTAATTACATCCCATCCCCGCACCTTTCCTTTAAAATGTCCGGCAATGGTGTAGATTGTTGTCTTCAGCAAACTATCCACCTTTGCATAGTTATTGCCGGAGGTTCCGCCACCAATCATTTCATTCACACTTACATCATCAATGAAATACGTATTGCTGCTGTTGCCTAAATCAAACACAATACGTGTTTGTGCGGTGTTGGCGGTAATAAGCCATGTAACCTGCTGCCAGCTGGTGCCAATTGTTTGATCGGCTTGGTATAACGCTGAAGGTTGTGTTGATAAACGGATAGAACCATTGGCTGTTAAGGCCTTTACCCAATAACTTATTTGGTACTGCTTACCCACTTCAAGTGTAACTGCATCTGAAGCGACCTGTACCCGCCACTGTTCGTTACCGTAAGCAGTTGGGTTTACCACTTTTAAGGAGCGTGTACCGGTGCGTACTTCTGCTGCGCCTGCACCTACAGCTATTGTTGCTGTGCCCGCAGGGTTACCCGAGTTTAAAACAGTGTAGGCAGTAAAACCGGTTGCATCGCCATTTTCGAAACCCGGATTTTGCAACAGGTTCGTGGCACTTGGTGCTGCAGCCGATAAGATACTCCGGTAATAACCTCCTTGTGCTTGTGCATGCCATGCCAACACATGACCATGCACCTGCAAATTAGCTGCCTGTGCAGCAGCTACCATGGCATCGGCTGTTGTAAAATTATAAGCGCCGGAAGAATTAACAAGGGCATTGTTCTTCATTTCATTTTCGAACGTAATGGCATTGAAATCTCTTTTTAATATGGCCGATGAAAGTGCTGTATTGATAAAAGAGAAGTTACTGCCCGCCGCTCCGATTGGATAGGTGGCGACAGATTTTAACGGAGCAGATTCTGCCGCAGGAGTTGGTACTGTTCCGCCTGTGTTGGTGCCGGATTTCTTTTTGCAGGAGATGGCGAGCATGCTTAACAGCAACAGACCTGTTATTAATTTTTTCAAGGTAGTAATCGTTTTTGTGCAGCCGAAAATAATGAAAGAACGATTGCATTCTACCGTTTTTGTAGAATGAAAGTTGATGCTGTTTGTTGCATTTATTTTGCAAAGATTTGTTGCATGTAAGAATTGTTTTTTCGTGCATGCGTGATGACAATCTGCAGTATCAGCAAAAACAGATTGCATAAGAAATTGCATCAGTAGAAAAACAAAGAACGGCTTGAATAGTGAATGGATTAAAGCTGTTTGCTGCCGTTTATTGAACAAATGCTCTTTGTTGAATAACTACAACATCGTTTTGGCACTAACTTGTTGCATATTGTTACATACAAATTGCAACAACCTGACTTTTTTAAACAGGAAAATGCTTTTTTGTTTTTGAGCGATATTATTTGTTTACCCGGCATGGAGGCAATGATGATTGCTTTATTGGAGGAGATTGCTTCGTCGTTCCTCCCCGCAAGGACGAATCAGATGCAACAGACCTGACAGGTTAAGCTCCTGCAGGATAGATGTAAACAAAAGGTTCACTCCGGAAAGGGAATCAACCTGTCAGGTCGAAACAAAAATGTGTGCAACCGACCTGACAGGTTAAGCTAATGCAGGATAGAAGTAAACAAAAGGCTTACTGCATGATGGGAATCAACCTGTCAGGTCGAAACAACACAGGTTGAAATGAAAAATAAAAAATGAAGAATGAAGAACGAAAAAGTGTTGCTTCGTATACAGCAGCTAACGAACGAAGAACAGATGTGCAACAGACCTGACAGGTTAAGCTCCTGCAGGATAGATGTAAACAAAAAGTTCACTCCGGAAAGGGAATCAACCTGTCAGGTCGAAACAACACAGGTTGAAATGAAAAATAAAAAATGAAGCATGTAAAATGAAAAACTGTTGCTACATATACAGCAGCTAACGAACGAAGAACAAAAGTTCAATTAAGGTTTGCAGCCGGGCACTTACTCCCGATAGCAATCGGGATTACGAATCATTACTTAACTAAAACACACTGCTGCGTTTAAGTATAAGTTGTGTGCCATTCATTTTTTCTACCTGCAACTCCTGCCCTTTGTAATGATACATCCACAACAGAAAATCGCATTCGTTTTTAAAATCGGCGGCCGACAGTTTGTTTATCCGCTTTACTTCTTCGCCTGTTTCTAATGCAGCAGCTGTAGATGCATCGCCGGTATTTTTATCCAGTACAAGAATGCGTCCATTTTTATACGTAAAGCGTGCATCGAGCGGAGCGGTACGCACAACGGGTTGTTGTGATGGAGTGAGGTAGTATTTATTTTCTGTGTGGTTTAAAACAAAACAGCGTACATAGTTTTTAAAAAACTGCACCCCTAACTTGGTTTCGTTCGCCGGGCGTATAGAAGTAAGCACATTGGTAAATGGAGTGCCCGCCAGGTTGAGTGTATCGGTAAGAAAATCGCTTTCCGGCTCGGCTGCACTGTAACCGTTTAAACCCATGTTTACACGTGCATATTGGTTCACGGCTTTCTGCTGCTGTTTGGTTGCCAGCAACTGTTGTGCAGCAGGATTGGTAAGCAACAGATCGAGTGTGCCGTTAAAACCAAAATCAATTAAACAACCAATGGGTGCACTGCCGTTGAGCGATACGGGTACAAACGGACGGTTGCCTTTAAAAACAGGTTGCCACAGTTTGGCTGTTTCATCGGCGGCAAAAGGTTTTTGCGACAGATAAATGTATTGTTTTTCGAAATCAATTTTCCAGTTAAACTGCTTAATAAAATCCTGCCCCAGCAACACCAGGTTGGCGCAGTAGAGATAAGGCATATCGGTTGTAACAGCTTTTAACTTACGCACATGATAACTGCCAACAGCTATATCCTCAATAACTACTGATTGCAACCGGTTGATGGTTTGATTGGCATCCCGTACACTTTTACCACCGCCTTTTACCTGAATGCCACACATTGTGTTGGTAGTGGAATTGGTAACGGTTAAACCGGCTCCGGTATCAAATGCAAATTCGGTTTCAACGCCGTTAATTGCTCCTTTAAACACCAGCAGTACATTGTTTACGGTAAACGGAATTGTATCGACCGGGTTGTTTTGTGCAGTTGCCACAAAAACAAACCATAAACAACAAAGCGAAGCGATGGATTTATGCATATGTGTACTACGCAGAATGAGTTGCTGCCTCGAAAAAAAGCAAATGAGAATTATTGTTTTTTGAAATACTGAAGTGCTTCGGGCCCACCGCCGGCAATGGCTATAATAATTCCGATAACAGATGCAAGTATAATAAACACCAGATATCCGGCAATTGTTAAACCCAATACCGATAATACCCGAAGCAGCACTTCTTTCGCAGACTTATCCTTATAAAAGGATTTAAAAAATAAAAACAACACAAACGGCACCAGCAGAAAAACCCATTGTGTTAATGAAAAGAATTTATCCGGATCGTGACGAACAAAAAACAATACCGGATAAAGCAGCACAATATTCAGTATTGTATAAAAGCAAAGGATGTAGGTATTCATTACCAAATGCTCGTAATAATTATGCCCCCACCTGTTAAACGAAATTTTGGTAGTAAGTGCAAAAAGCGGCACCAGCATTAACATGATCAACGAATTATAGCTGGAGATGAAACTCATAAAATCGGACATGAAGCCCGTGTTCATATGCTGTTTGGCAAAATACGATTCTAAAACAGCTCTGAAATTGAGAAATTTATAAGAGATAAATGCTGAAATACCGCTTAGCACAAACAACAACAATATTGGCTTGTAATGATTAACTCTGTTACCGCCAATAAACTCACGTGCAGTTTTTCCCGGATTTTTTACAAGTTGCTTTACGGAATATAAAAACCCTTTGTTAGTATGAAAAACGGTGTACTGCAGTTCGTCCCAAATGTACTTCCGGTCTATGCGTTTAAATTTCTTTTGTCCGCAGCTTGCGCAAAAATTAGCTGTAATTGTTTCGCTGCAGTTTAAACATTGTTCCGCCATGGATTGGTTTTGGTTTAGGTGATGCTTGTAGCCTATGCGTGAAAACTTGCCGAATATAAGTACAAAAAAAATATGTACTGTCTGCAGTATACATGTTCGTTAAAAAAAATGCATTCTTGCCATACGTTTACTGGGTATAAACAGATATCGCTACAAGAAAGCTTCACCAAACGTAAGCAGGTTATGATCGGGATCGAGCAACGAAAACTCCATTTGCCCCCATGGCTTTACCTGCAACGGACCATTGGGATGTATAGCTACATTATTTTGCAACAGTTGATCGTAAAACATTTTGATATTGCTGCAACGGATGTACACCTGTCCATCGTTCTCCAGAGGATTCAGCGTTTCGTGTAAAAAGAAATGCAGTTCCACCTTATCTTTTTGCAGCATCAGGTATTCGGGATAATCGGCAGTGCCTGCAACCGTAAACCCAAGCTGGGCAGTATAATAATTTACTGTAGCTGTTTTGTTGCGCATGGGCAGTTTGGGATGGATAGCAGTGAGCATGATGTTGTTTTGATATTGATAATGATTGATAACGCAGTGTTACTACTATCGTTACTGCTTACAATCAGATGCTTGTGTTGATTTCAATGGGATTGCTTAAAATTTTATGTACAGGACAGGCATTGGCAACAGCCAGTAACCGGCTGCGCTGTGCATCATCCAGGTTGCCGATAAATTGTATGCTTCTGTTGATGACGGTTTTGTTTTCACTGCTGTTATACTCCAGGTTTATTGCAACCTGTACTTCTTCCAGCTCCCAACCTTTCCTGTCGGCATACATGCGCAGTGTTGCACTGGTACATGCAGCCAATGCCGATGCCAGCAATTCTGTTGGCGAAAAGCCGGTATCTTTTCCACCATTGGCAACAGGCTCATCGGCAATAAGCACATTACCGCTGGGCGATTTAATTTCGATTTGATACAACTCCCGTTGAATACTTGCTGATACATTTGCCATATTACTTTCGTTTTAATGCGGGGTAAGGAACAAACTCATTTTCCTCTCCCTTAATTTTATCAAATTCCTGTGCAATCCATTTTTGTTTGGCTGCTTCAATCAACGCTTTATCGGTGGCAACAAAATTCCAATCGATGAAACGTTCTTCGGCAAATGGTTCACCACCAAAAATATAAATGGTACTGTTGGCTTCAATGGTAAAACTGCAGAGGCTGCTGTCTTTTGCCACGAGCAATTGTTTGGGACCATAACGGTTGCCCTCGCTGGCAATACCTCCTTCCAATATATACAAACCAGCTTCGCCATACAGTTCGCTGCCAATGTTCACGGTTTGTGCAGTGCTGCTTTTTATTTCCAGCATAAACAGTTTGCTGTACACCGGCACCGGCGATTTTCTGCCACATGCTTCGCCTGCCACCAGTTGGTACTGCAGTGCTTCATCTGTCCATGCAGGAATATCTTCTGCATTGATATGACAGAATTCCGGCTCCATCTGCTCCAGCTCTTTGGGCAGGGCAACCCATATCTGCAAGCCATGCATTGTTTTGGTTGAATGACGGAGATATGCGGGTGTACGTTCGCTGTGCACAATGCCTTTGCCGGCCGTCATCCAGTTAACAGCGCCGGGTTTTATTTCCACTTCTGTACCCAATGTATCCCGATGCATGATGCTGCCTTCGAACAGAAACGTAAGTGTACTTAACCCTATGTGCGGATGCGGCAGCACATCCATATTTTCCCGTTCGTTCATTTGTACCGGTCCCATATGATCAATAAATATAAACGGACCCACCATGCGCTTCTCCCGAAACGGCAACAAGCGGCCAACCATAAACTTACCAATACTGGTGGCCCGCTCTTCTATAATGAGATTGATGTTTGACATAAGCATCCATTTCTGTAAATGTAAGAAGGTTGCGGCAAGGTTGAAGTGCAACATGTAAGGTTTAACACACGCAGATCGATTAAAACAAGGCTACAACACGCATGAACAAGAGTTAGCATAACGAGTGCGGGTATTTGCCCTGCAGTTGAAAAATATTTTTTGCCCCATAAAACCGATCAGCCGAAAAATCAATCATAGTAAACATTCCGGCGAACAACAGACCATCACTTAACTAAACAGCGAACGAACATGAATAGGAGAAATCTTTATGCTGCACTTTGTTTTCTTTTTTTCACATGTACAGCAGCCGCCCAAAACAAACATGTAAATACTACCAGCCAGCTTTGGTCGGAAATTGACCTTGCAGGAAAACTGTCCAACAAATTTAAATGGCAATGCGATTTTCAATACTCCAGGCAAAGCCCTTACGAAAAAGCATCACTTGTAAAATACAACGAACAACTCACCATCCGGCCCTGGCTTCATTACTACGTCAAACCTTCATTGAAACTTTCTGCGTTTACCGGACTTTGGTACAACTATTTCATTGGCGGTAATGTGCAGCAACGACAATACCCGGAGTATCGTACGGCCCTACAGGTGCAACTTTACAGGAATCTCAAAAGGAACAGTTTGTCGGTTCGGCTGCGAACTGAACTGAGAGAAATTAAAAACCGGCAGCAATATTTTGAAACGGTATTCAGAGAACGAACGATGTTTAAATTTCAACGGTTGTTAACTCACTCGGCATATGATAAAAACAGTCTGTACTTTATTGCACAGGACGAATTGTTTCTGAACGACGGAAGCGCCGTAACGGGTTATAACTTTTTTGACCAGAACAGAATTTTTGTTGGACTTGGTTACAACATCAGCAACAACATTGCTGTTGAAACGGGCTACTTCAATCAATTTGTCCATCATGCATATGATCCGAATTTTGATGCGAACAATATTGTACAAGCTTCGTTGATCGTTGACAATCTTACCGGGCCGAAATAAGCCATTAAAAGAGTTCGTAAACGAACCCTGCATAAAAAAAAACAAGGCAGGCTTGTTAAAACCTACCTTGTACGGCCATTGCAGTGTTTACAGCTACAAAAAACTGCTATTCTGCAACAGCTTGTTTAATCCGGTAAATTGTCGTGGTTAAATTTCACAGCTTTTATTCTGCTTTACAGAAAACAGCTTTGTTGTCGTTTAAGCAACTCCACTGTCCTCTTCCTTAACCGACCTACTCCTTGTTAAAGTTGTATGAAGTTACAGTCCTGTAAAAGCGATAACAATGACAGTTGTCATTTATGAACTATTTATTATGCAACGAATGTTATTGTTATTACTGTGCAGGTTGACTGTTCAAGGGCGCACCTACAGCAATATCGCAACGATGACCGGGCTGACCGTGTGGTGGATTTTTTCCTGCAGCGGTTGTACCCGTTGCCGGTGGATTAATTACAGTAGCAGCAGGTGGTTGCTGTATCATTTGAGGTTGTGTGTTTGTTGCAGGAGCTGTGCCGGTAAGCGGTTCACCCACTTTAATATCGCAACGATGACCGGGTTGTCCGTGCGGTGGATTTAAGGCAACGGTTCCGTTTGCTGCTGTTTGCTGCGGTTGTTGTGCCGGTGGCACTGTTACTGAGGCGGGTGTAGTTGCAGGCGTAGAGGAAGAGGAACTGCCTTCTTCCATACCGTTACTGCAAGAGGCAACAATGCTTACAGCAAATAAGGTGGTTAATGATTGATACCATTTCATACAGAAAGCTTTTGGGTAAGATACGGAATAAAAGAGCAATACATGCAACCTGCTCCACGCCTCAAAGCTCTCCACTCACCACTTGTCGCTACTTTCTTCCTTCCACCTGACTCCGTCCGATTATCCAAAACAACAACGAACCAATAAATGGCAACAGCAGCACTACCAGTACCCATACAATTTTGTTAACCGGGTTTACAAAGCTACTGCGGATGATTTCGATGAGTGCAACCAAAGGCACCAGCAGAATAATAAAGAGAATGAAAAGTTCCTGTGTACCGATTACGCCGATGAGTGTCATGGTTAAGCGTTTACTGTTGTATAAAAATAAGCTGCCGGTCAATACAGCAGTTTAATTTTTTACAACAGGGCCATGAATAGTTTTGAAATGTTGGCTTTTTTTCAACTGTGTCAATCAAATACGGGAACCGATGTAGTACAATAACAAGAACTCTTTCAGTTAGCACCTATTCCCCGGCAAAAGAACTACGTATTTTCTGAAAACAGATAAGCAGATCATTTTTTAAACTTCCGTATTTGTATTCATTTGCGCTTAAGTATAAGTTATTACCCAAAATTCAATACCCATTTCTATGTTTTCTACAAAAGAATTCAAACCAACCATTTCAGTATTTCAAACAAAACCTGTTAAGAAATTTCCAAAACACATTTGCTGCTGTTTCAACCTTACCAGATCGGTTGAGATGATCTCCTGATACTTTCTGAACCTGATTTACCATACTTACTACTTAGTACAGGCAGGTATATCGATGTACTTACTACACGTAAATACACAGAAATAAATTAAAAAAAACAGTATTCCTTAACAAACAAAAAAACAGGTATGAACTTGCAACACTCTTCCGCTTTTTTAGAAAAAAAATCAAATAAGGAATCGTTCAGTATGAAATCAGGTGTTGTGTGGCTTACAGGTTTAAGTGGTGCAGGTAAAACAACAATTGCAAATAAATTATCCAAAAAATTAAATAGCGAAGGATGTAATCCGATCATTTTGGATGGAGACATCATGCGTACAATTCTGAAGCAAAACGGCTTTGATGAAGAATCAAGAAAAGAATATAACCGAACCATTGCCCGACTTGCCTGCTACCTGCAGTTAAGTGGCCATGTTGTAATTGTGGCGTTGATATCGCCTTACCAAAAGATCAGAGACGAAGCAAGAGAAATCTGTTCCAATTTTTTTGAAATACATGTTGCTGCTGATCTTAAAACCTGCATTGAGCGTGATACAAAAGGACTTTATGCCAAAGCACTACGGGGTGAAATAAAAGATTTTACCGGCATCAGTGCTCCATACGAAACGCCTGTTAAGCCCGATCTGGTACTCGATACAACATCGTACACAGCAGGCGAATGCGTTGATGAAATTATACAATTACTAAACCGCAAAAAACTATGAATACCCTGCCTCCATTTTCCTGTACGTTCAGTGCTTCCTTTGCTGACATACTCAACAACCTCAACTGCAGCCTGGCCATCACCACTTACCAGGCCGGTAAACTGATATTTCTATCTGCCAACAACGAAGGACGAGTACAGCAATTACCCCGTGATTTTAAGAGAGCCATGGGTTTGGCTATTGACAAGAACCGTTTAGCTATTGCAACCGAAAACGAAGTGATTGTTTTAGGTAACGCACCTGCATTAGCAGCAACCTATGCCAACAAACCAAACTACTACGACCACTTTTATGTACCACGTACAACTTATTATACCGGTGCAGTAGACCTGCACGATATGGCATGGGATAAACAAGGAAGATTATGTGCAGTTAATACCTTGTTCTCATCGCTGGTATACATTAACGATCAATACAGTTTTGAACCATTCTGGACGCCCCCCTTCATCGATCAGTTTGCATCGGAAGATTATTGTCATTTAAACGGCATGGCGATGAAAGATGGTGCACCAAAATATGTATCCATGTTTGGCGCTACCAATACAGCAAAAGGCTGGCGGCCACAGGTACAAACTGGGGGTTTGATTATGGATGTTGAGACGAATGCCATTGTTGCATCCGGCCTTGCAATGCCACACTCCCCACGCTGGATCAATGGTGCATTGTATTGTTTGTTATCAGCCACCGGCGAACTGATTAAAATTGATACCGCTACCGGCAATTACGAAGTCATTACTAAACACAATGGTTTTGTTCGTGGCCTGGCAGTATATGGAGATTACCTGTTTGTGGGTCTTTCAAAAAACAGAGAAAAGGCATCGGTAAAACGCAATTTACCCGTAGGTACAACAACCATGCAGTGCGGAGTTGATATTGTGCATTTACCCACTGCAACAATTGTTGCCTCTGCATACTACCAAAACAGTGCAGAAGAAATTTACGATGTACAGATTATTCCCGACACAAAATGCCCGGGTGTATTAAATCACACAGCGGCTACACACCGAAACGCTTTACATACGCCCATGGTCTGCTTCTGGGCCGCCGAAAAAAATTAAACCCTTCACATTTTAAAGCCAGACAACACATGACAAAAGGAAATCATCTGCTGCTCGTTCAACTACGGGAGCAGTTTTTAAAAACACAGGCACGTTTACAAAAAGCCATCGACACCGGCCGTTTTGACAAATGGAGCTTACAAAAAAAACAAGCCCTATACCAGCGTATTCTACGTTATGCCCACCGTCTGAAAGCAGTTGTTAAACCGGGCATTGTTACAGCAATGCTTGCTGCAGGTATTGTTATAAGCAATACTGCCCAGGCACAAATTGTAACAGCGAGAACGGGAGCTGCAAATCCATTAAACGGATATAGTATTGGCTCGGCTTCAAAACCGGCCTTTGCCGATTTAAATAACGATGGAGATGCAGATCTGATTGCCGGAGAGTCTTACTACAACAGTTCTACTTTTTTCAATTCAGGCACTCCGACAACTCCCACTTTTGCAAGTTCATCACAGTTTTCAACAGGCTACGCCATGTTTTACGGAGCGCCGGCTTTTATTGATATTGATAACGATGGGGATTTAGATCTTGTGTTTGGCGAAGAAAGTGGACGTTTGGCATTGTTTACCAATACAGGAACTGCTTCGGCGCAAGTATACGCAGCTTACCCCAACAACTACCCCAGCGAGTTTTCAATTGCTCCATTTTCCGGTATAGATGTGGGGAGCAGAGCTACACCGGTATTTGTTGATATAGACAATGATGGAGATAAAGATTTATTTATAGGAAATAGTTCAGGCAACATATTGCTTTATAAAAATACAGGCACATCAGCTGCACCTGTATTTACAGCTCAAACCGGAGTCAACAATCCGTTTAACGGGGTTGATGTTGGAAATGAATCCGCACCATCTTTTTCCGATCTTGATAACGATGGCGACCAGGACGCAATAATTGGTGAATCGGGTGGCACTTTACTTTATTATAAAAATACAGGTACAGCCAGTGCCGCTGTTTTTACACAACAAACAGGTTCGGGAAATCCTTTTAATGGTATTGATGTGGGAAGCTGGAGTGCACCTGCATTTACAAACCTTGATAACGACAGTGATAAAGACATGATCGTTGGCCGCTTTGATGGAGGTTTTTCTTATTACGAAATTTCTTTCTCAACCCTGCCTGTTCAATGGCAAAGTTTTACGGCCAAAAAGCAAATGAATGATGTATTGTTAAACTGGCAAACCGCTGCGGAGCAAAACACACAGGACTTTGTAATACAGCACAGCAGCGATGGACAACACTGGCAACAGATAGGTATTGTTGCTGCAGCTGGTAACAGTAACGCTGTCAATAATTATCAGTTTGTGCATAGCAAACCATTAACAGGCAATAACTACTACCGTTTGTTGCAGCGTGATAAAAACGGCAACACGGCTTACAGCACCATTGAAACTGTACAGTTTACTACAGCTGCTGCTGCATTTACAATTGCAAATAATACGATTACAAACGGGCTGTTACGTGTAGCAGTTACAACTCCAATAACCCTGCGTTTGTTTACGGGTAACGGACAGTTATTGCAGCAGTTTAAATTAACTCAAGGAAACCATACGCTTGTAATAGGCACATACGCCAAAGGCATTTACTTTATAAACGGAAATGGAAAAACCGAGCGTTTAATGATTCAATAGGCAGGAAAACCGTTTAGCAGGCCGGAGTCTTATAAAAGGAGCTCCGGCTTTTTGTTTGGTTGCTGATGTTACCCTTACTAATAAAAAAACCATCCGCCGGGCGGATGGTTTTTTTATTAGTAATTGTTTGTGTTATGCTTCTTTGCGTAACGATTGTATTTTTTTCTCAATCTTTTTTACTTTGTACGATTTTGAAATTTTCCCCAGCCATCCTTTAATGGGTTCTTTACGGATGTGTTCAATTTTCATCTCCAGTTCTTTGATGTGATGCGCTTTGTTCATGTGTTTGGTTTTGGATTATTTAATATATAGCAAAGAAATTCTGTACGGATTCTGTTAACAGCATACCCACTTACGCAATCTGCAATTGCCGTTTGTATAGCTGCACTGCATTTTCGTAACCAAGGTACAGTGCATCGCATACCAAGGCATGACCGATGCTTACTTCATCAATCCATGGAATGGTTTTAATCAAGTAGTGTAAATTTTCGAGATCAAGATCGTGTCCTGCATTGATGCCTAAGCCGAAACTTCTTGCACGGGTGGCTGCAACAAGATAATCCTGCACAGCACTGCGGGGTTCGGCTGCATATTCTTTGGCATACCCTTCGGTGTACAGTTCAATCCGGTCGGTACCGGTTTCGGCAGCACCTTCAATCATACGTACTTCCGGATCTACAAAAATTGAAGTACGGATGCCGGCGTTTTTAAACGTCGAGATCATTTCAATCAAATATTGTTTGTTTTGGATGGTGTCCCATCCATGATCGCTGGTGAGTTGTCCCAACGTATCGGGCACCAGTGTTACCTGGTGTGGTTTCACTTCCAGCACCAGGTCAACAAACGACTGCTCACGGCAATTGCCTTCAATGTTAAACTCAGTGGTAATAATTTGCCTGATCTGACGCACATCATCGTAACGGATATGCCGTTCATCGGGACGGGGATGCACCGTTACGCCATCGGCGCCAAATCTTTCAGCATCAATAGCAGCTTGCAATACATTGGGGCGGTTACCACCACGACTGTTCCGCAGCGTGGCAAATTTGTTGATGTTTACAGAAAGCTTCGTCATTGTGTAAAGGTAGAGAAATACTGTTATGCGTTAAAGGTTATGGGTGTTGAGTGTTGGCACTCTATGGATTCACTGTTCTTTTATTTCTATTTACACGAAAACAAAACAGGTAGTGAAATAAAATACGTAGCGACAAAAGTTATAAGCACCCATAACCTTTAACTCATAACCCGCAACTGTTCCTAAATAAATCCCCTGCAGTTCTTTGCTCCGCATTTGCACGGCAGTTTACCATCATGATGTGTTTCACCATAATCACAGGTGAGCTCCTCTCCTTTTTTAATGGCACGTTTGCTGTAGAATTCTACTTTGCGGTAAGCACGGCGCATATAGGTATTGGGGTCGCAGGAATGATTGATGTACGATAAGGCATTACGGTTTACACTTGCATCCAATGCCACAGGATCATTGTCAAACTCCACCATCAACAACTCGCCTTCTTTCTGATTCTTCACCCGTCGCTGTGCTTCTTTGTAGCTGATGATTTCGCCCGCCATATTGCCCAGCTTGCGTTTAGCAGGAATGGCTTTTTGTGCAAACGCACCTTTGCCTGCCACCTTGCTTTTCTTTACTTCAATTGGAAAATTCATAACGCAAGTTAAGGTGAAAGATAAAAGGCACAAGGTTTAAGAAACAAGGTACAAGGTTCAAGAGCCAAGACCCCAACCACAAAACCAAATTGTCAAAAAAAAGAAACCGGCAACCTGCAACAAACCCTACATCATAAATCAGACATCCTAAATCTCCATCCACGTATGATCGGCCAACAACTTCGCCGAAGCAATAAACTGTTTAAACGGTCCGCCGTTGCCCCACTCCTGCGGACTGATCATCGACAGCAAATACGTATCATCATGCTTCTGGTATAAATGATACACATGCCCGATCACCGGACGGAAGTTGAGCTTTGCCTCATAAATCATCAACGATAATTCTTTGCGCTTCACAATTTCCTGTGCTTGTCTTGCCAGTAATTCGATCTGTTGTTTAATCTGGTCGAGCTGCATATTGGTCTGCTCTTCCATGGCGGTTAATGCCTGGTGACGGATCACGCCTTCTTTTGTTGGACGGATGGCCACACCGCTGATGCTGGATGCATACGGCAATACACTCATCTGCTTGTGATACACTTCCACATTGCTGTAGCGTTTATATTCCGGCGTAAAACCCTGCGTGGTGATTTTTAAAAAACCATTTGGCATTATTTCGTGTGTAGCTGTAAGTTTCACCTGCCCGTTGGTCAGTAGTTCAACCACCATGGTAGACGAGTTGGGAATTTCGGAACGGATCTGCTGCGCCACTTCAGCATTTTCAAATGGATGCACTGCAGCATCGGGCACAAAATTGTACGATGTATAAAATGCTTCGTTGAGATGCGTAACCCAGTTGGTGCTGATGGATAATGCAGCTCCATTCTTCACCGATTCTATTTTACAGTTACCGCTCTTGGGTGTTTCGCCAAATTCGTAACTGCATTTTTCCGGAAACAACTGCCACGACGCTAAAAAATTATATGCCTGAACCATAGTGCAAAGATGAGTGAAGTTGTTTAAACACAGATAGGGTGATTTTGTTTAACAACAGAGAAGTTACGTATGAAAATAGTAGAGATTGTTGCTGGTTGCCGGTTACCTGTTACCGGTACTTATCATTTTTACCAACCTGCATATTGTTTAGCTTTTTAAATCATCAGCCACCATACCAGAAACCTGAAACTTGAAACCTGCGACCAACCATAAACATTCTTTCCTCCCCTAACTTTGCTGCACTATGTCATACAGTTCGCTCGAAGCTTGTTTAATTGACCTGGAAAAGAACGGTCACCTGGTACGTATTAAGGAAGAAGTTGATCCGCATCTCGAAATGGCGGCTATCCATCTCCGTGTGTACGATGCAAAAGGTCCGGCATTGTTGTTCGAAAACGTAAAAGGTTCGAAGTACCGTGCAGCTTCCAACATCTTTGGCACACTCGACCGCAGCAAGTTCATCTTTCGTGATACGCTGGCCATGGTGCAAAAGATCATTGAACTCAAAGGCGATCCCATCAAAGCCATCAAACGCCCGTTGCAAAACATCAGCACCGGATTGGCGGCGTTCAAAGCTTTGCCGAAAAAACAATCCTCTTTTTCGTTCGACAACATACAGGTGAGCGATCTGCCATTGATCAAACACTGGCCGATGGATGGTGGTGCATTCGTTACTTTACCACAAGTGTACACCGAAGATGCAGACAAGCCCGGCATCATGCAATCGAACCTGGGCATGTACCGCATACAATTAACCGGTAACGACTATGAACTGAACAAAGAAATTGGTTTGCATTACCAACTGCATCGAGGTATTGGTGTACACCAAACCAAGGCCAACAAAAAAGGACAACCGTTGAAAGTAAGTTGTTTTGTAGGTGGACCACCATCGCATACCTTGAGTGCAGTAATGCCGTTGCCAGAAGGCATCAGCGAAATGACCTTTGCAGGTTTGCTTGGTGGCCGACGTTTCCGTTATGCGTATGATGCATTGGGCAATGCCATCAGCACCGATGCTGATTTTGTGATTACAGGAGAAGTGGATCCGTATGTAAACAAACCTGAAGGACCGTTTGGCGATCATTTGGGCTACTACAGTTTAACGCATCCGTTTCCGTTAATGAAAGTGCACAATGTGTATGCAAAGAAGAATGCCATCTGGGCGTTTACGGTTGTTGGTCGTCCGCCACAGGAAGATACCAGCTTTGGCGAACTCATACACGAACTAACGGGCAATGCTATTCCACAGGAAATACCCGGCGTAAAAGAAGTACATGCAGTGGATGCTGCAGGTGTGCATCCCTTGCTGTTAGCGATCGGCAGCGAACGTTACACACCGTACATGCCCACCAAACAACCGGCCGAACTGTTAACCATTGCCAACCATGTACTCGGTACCGGACAGTTAAGCTTAGCCAAGTTTTTATTTATTACGGCAGATGATACGAACCAACTGACCACGCATCATATACAACCTTATCTCGAATATATTTTTGAACGCATCGATCTTACACGTGATCTGCATTTCCATACCAACACCACCATCGATACACTCGATTACTCCGGCACAGGATTGAACAGCGGCAGTAAATTGGTGTTGGCTGCTTATGGCGATAAGAAACGGGAACTGTGCAGAGAAGTACCACAAGCGTTGAGAGAATTACAACAGTTCGAAAATGCACAACTGTGTATGCCCGGCGTAATAGCATTGCAGACAAAAAAGTTTACGACGTATGATGAAGCGGCAAAAGAAATGGAGCGGCTTACTGGTGAATTGTCAATGGTGAATGGTGAATTGAATACAGTAGCCCAAATCATCATCTGCGATGATGCTTCTTTTACTGCTGCTACATTGAAAAACTATTTATGGGTAACATACACCAGATGTAATCCAAGTCATGATGTATATGGCATTGATGCGTTTGTACACCACAAACATTGGGGCTGCAACGGACCGGTTGTGTTTGATGTACGCCTGAAGCCACACAATGCACCGGTGCTGGAAAAAGATCCTGCAGTAGAGAAACGGGTCGATCGGTTGTTTGCAAAGGGCGGAAGTTTGGAAGGGATTGAGTGATGCTGCTAGCGGCAATTGTGCAACCAACAATTGAAAAAGCGCTTAGAGCAACCGATGAAGTTCAAAAGGTTAGAAATTTCAAGGTTTGTTGGAGTTGCGTATATTTATGTGTTAGCGGTAATGTATGGAGACACTACTTTCAATAGAAATTTTAAGGAGAATTAAAGCGGACCCTAAGTATTATGCCGACAGGACGTCATTTCATCACAATTATGAATTGCTTGAAAGGTTTTGGCGAGAGCGGTATGAAAATAAAGACAACGCTTTTTCATTATTCATAAGGGAATTTGGAGCAGATCTTTGGCAAATAAGAGGAATCCAAAAGCTTGCAACCCAATTTGCATCGATTGAATGTGTTGGTTCCAGCAACTATGACGACTTTACTCAAACACAAGATTTAGCTAAAGCGACAATGTATCTTCGGTACTTCTCTTTATTATTCAAGAAAAACTCTCCCAAATGTTCTGAAATTGGTTGCAGACACTTTAAGCAAGGGTTAGGGTATTGTACCAAAGCAAATGGACGGAAATGGACTAAAAAAGACCACCCATATTCCTCTTTTAATGCTTTAATGGTTATTATTAGACAAGTTAGAAATAATTTATTTCACGGTTCAAAATTTAGCATTGAAAGTACCCAGTACCTAAGAGACAAGAAATTGATAACACTATCTGCAAGAACTACACAGATAATTATTGATAACCTATCTAAAATCGTTTGGAAACACTACCGCTAACAGTGCATTGGCGCATATGGCGGGGAGATAAATATATTCTCGGCTTTTTGTTCGCTACTCGGTTTTAGTTTCGGCAGACGAATAATGCCGAGCAACAGAATAAACCATGAGCTTTTGTATCTTTAATCAGCAGCGGCTCCTGGCAGACAGAACACAGAATACCGCCACATCGCCAATGCCTTAACGTTGTAGGCAACAAAATGAGAAGGCCCCTATTACAAATTATTATTGTGACACTGCTAACTGGCTGCAAGACCTCTATTGTTACCTTTCAGACCAGTGACCCACAAAAAATTGGCGTTAAGGCAGCAAAGTTCCGAGGCACTGCCTTTGATAGTACTTATTCGAATGAGAAGCTTCACGTGCATGATCATATAGTTTTTCGCAAATTTACTCCGACAAAACACGACATTGCTGCTGCGGAACGTATCCTAAAAAATGAGATAAAAAAAGTAAATGAGCGCAAGCCAAATCAGTTTGGCCGCAGACAATACATTGACCGTAATTTGAATGAGTATTTCAGGCAGTATGTCGGCTTTTTCAATAAAGATGGTCATCGGGTAATACGCATCAATATGCATTGGGACAAGTATACAGCATCAGACCGGCTTAAAGGTAACTGGGATATTCGTTTAGAGTACACTTCTGACTATTCCATTGTTATGGACGGAGGATACCAGTATTGGAGTGTCAATGTTGATCTGACATCCGGAACCCTCTACAACTTCTCTGTCAATGGAGTAGCATAACAATTCTACTTCGCCCTTGTTGGCAGCACAACACCAACACTAATGAACAGCATTTTTCACAAGCCCGCCGTTGCTGCGTGGCCTCACCAGCAACACAAGCACAAAAGATCATCAGTAAAAACAGCAACAGGCACATTCAAATCCGTTGTTGGTCAGGCGACACAACAACGGCAGCAATGCATACAAGTCTGCAGTTTCCTTTTTCTGAACTGATCTTTCATTTTATTCGTTTCTACGCTGCTGCCAGCCGTTACTTTTCTTCATTCACAATTCCTTACTTTAGTAACAACAACTTACAGCCATGAAAATTGTACCGGCACTTATTGCATTATTCACCACAACAACCTGCCTTGGACAAACAGACAGTGCAGCATCCGTTTTGTTTTTCGACAACTTTGATAACAATAAAAACAACTGGACCGAAGCCGACAATAAAAATGTACGCTCAAAAATAGAAGGCGGCATTTATTATTTAACTTCTACCGGCCATGCTTACGGCGAAGCACAGGAACTGAACATTGATACCAAACGAAATTTTGAAATAGAATGCCGCATTAAAATTGTAAGCGGCAATACAGAACATAAAGATTATTACAGCATGCTTTTCTGGGGGCGTGAAGCCATGAACGGCTACTACTTTACATTCGCCGGCGATGGCTTTGCTTCAGTGCAGTTATGTACGGGCAAAAATCAAAACTCCTGTGTAACAAAGAAAGGTTCCTATCAAAAAACCATGCTTGCTCCTGACGATTTCAATGTGTACAAGATCAGGAAAACCGGCAATACGTATGCGTTTCTTATTAACGAAGAATTATTATACACGATGCCATTTACTCCTTTCTATGGTAATTTACTTGGCTTTGGTGCAGGAAGAAAAGTAACCTTGGCTATTGATTACTTAAAAGTGCGTTATTTATAATCCGTAAAAGGAATTTGCTGCAGGCATAACGTTTACTGTTCAGCATCTCTAACCCGTTCAAGCCGCTCGTCATTTTCCTTTGCTGTACAACTACATCCTTTGTAATTTCAGTTTTGCAAACGGGGATGCTAAAACGCCCTGTGCCAACTAAAACATTGTACAACACAGTTAGGTTCAACCATGAAAAAAGCACTTCTCTTCGGCGCTAACGGCAACTTAGGAAAAGAAATTGCCAGGGAGCTGGTACAACAAGGCTACCAACTTACAGTTGCAGTAAGAAGCGAGGCCAAAGCAAAAACGCTCTCCCCAATTACATCAAACGTTGTTATAGCAGATGCCTGCGATCCTGCTTCATTTTCAGCTATACGGGACACCTACGATGTAGTCATCTCTGCTTTGGGCAAAAGTGTTTCACCCAACGACAACAGCAAGCCCGGCTTTAAAACCGTTGACCTGGAAGGCAACAGCAACATTCTGCATTTTGCAATAGAAAAAAGAATTAAAAAATTTGTGTACGTATCTGCTTTTCATGCAGAGAAATATCCGCAGCTCGAATACTTCCGTGTGCACCAATTGTTTTCCGAACGCTTGATGGCTTCGGGTATTGATTACAGCATCATCAAACCTCCGGCACTCTTCAGTGCATTTATTGACGTGATGGATATGGCACGTAAAGGCAGACTGGTAAACATCGGCAAAGGCGATAAAAAAACCAATCCCATTTACGAAGGCGATCTTGCCAAAATCATTGTGCAGGCCATGCATCAACCAAAAGCAATCATTGAAGCAGGCGGTAAACACATCTACACAAGAAAGCAGCTGAACGAAATCATCCATGCCGCTGTTGGTAAAACAAATAAACTCCGTACCGTTCCGCTTGGGTTATTCCACATTCTTTTACCTGTCATCAGGCTCCTCAACAAAAACGCTTACGATAAGTTTGCCTTTTTCATTGAAGTGATGCAACACGATACCATTGCTCCGCAGTTGGGCGAAACAAGGTTTGAAGAATACGTACAACAAAAACTGCGTAATTAGTAACGCTATCCTCTCCGATTGATTAACTTCATCAAAAACCTTTTCATGACACTCATCGCTATTCTTCTCCCCTGGCTTTCGTTTTTTCTGCGGGGAAAAATCTTTACCGGCATTCTCTGTTTGATTTTGCAGATCACCATTCTCGGCTGGATACCGGCCGCAGCATGGGCCGTTATATCGCTCAACAATGCAAGAGCCGATAAACGTACCGACCGTATTATTAAAGCCATGCAAAAGCAACAACGCTGAGCAGTGCAGTAAATAAAAAAGCAAAGCTTGCGCTTTGCCTTTTGTTTCGTTTCATGCGGGATTTAATACAATTCCACTTATTAATACTGCCACCGTACAAATGCTTCCATGGCGGCATATTGTGTTAAACCAAGTTTACCATACAAATCGGCTGTAGCTGCATTGCGTTCTTCGGCACGTTGCCAGAACTCTCTACTGTCGCTGCCCTGGAACGGCACCATGTCTTTCTGCGACTGGTGAATGAAAATACCAAAGCGTTTCTTCATCACCTGCTCGGGACTCATTGGTATCGCCATTTCAATTTCTTCGAGGTTCCACTCCTGCCATGCGCCTTTGTACAACCACAACCAGCAGTCGTTGATCCACTCATCGCCTTCGGCTTTAATACGCTTCAGCGATTCCAGCACCACATTAAAACATACCAGATGTGTTCCGTGCGGATCGGCAAAGTCGCCTGCACAATACACTTGCTGTGGTTTGATTTTGCGCAACAGCTCCATCGTCAACCTTACATCTTCTTCACCCATCGGGTTCTTTTCAATGGTTCCTGTTTCGTAGAACGGAAGATTCTGAAAATGCCATTGACCTTCCTTCAACCCAACATAGCGGCACGTAGCTGCAGCTTCGCATCTTCTGATCAAACCTTTGATCTCACGAATCTCTTTGGTATCAATTTCGTTCGACTTTTTTTGTTCGAGATAGCCTCTTGCTTCGGTTAAAATGTTTCTCGACTTATCTGCATCAATACCAAACATCTGTTCAAAGCCAACTGCAAAATCGAGAAAGCGTGTAACAAACTCATCGGTAACAGCAATGTTGCCGCTGGTTTGATACGCTACATGTACTTCATGTCCCTGATCGTGCAAACGCTGAAAGGTTCCACCCATTGAAATAATATCATCATCGGGATGTGGAGAGAACAACACCACTTTCTTTGGATAAGGTGTGCTGCGTTCGGGATGGTTGGGAATAACCGCATTCGGTTTACCACCGGGCCAGCCTGTAATACTATCCCGCAACATGTAATACACCTGCAGGTTGATTTCATACGCATCGCCTTTTTCTACCAGCAGATCACTCAAACCATATTCATTGTAATCGGTATTGGTTAAACTCAACACCGGCTTTCCTAATTTCAACGCCATGTTCACCACCGCTTTTTTGATCATGCGATCGTTCCATTCGCATTCGCCGGTTAACCACGGACTCTTATAACGGGTAAGCTCAGCCGCAGCTGCTTCGTCTACCACAAATGTTACATCATCGTGGTTTTGCAGTAACGACGCCGGTACATGTTCAGTATCATCGCCTTCTACTGCTTCACGGATAACAGGTGCTTTGGTGCTGCCCCATGCCAGCAGAATAATTTTCTTTGCTTTGATGATGGTGCCAATACCCATGGTGATTGCCAAACGGGGCACTGCACTGATGTTGGCAAACTCGTAACTGTTGGCTAAACGTGTAGAGTTGGTAAGCGTGGTTAAACGTGTTTTGGTAAAGATGCTGGAACCGGGTTCGTTAAAACCAATATGGCCGTTTACACCAATACCGAGTATTTGTAAATCGATGCCACCTGCATCAGCAATTTTTTGTTCGTAAGCAGCGCAATGCTGTTTAATTTCTTCTTTGGCGGTTGTACCATCGGGAATGTGGCAATTGTTCTGATCAATATCCACTTTATCGAACAACTGCTGTTTCATAAAACGGTGATAGCTCTGGATCGCATCACGTTCGATGGGATAATATTCGTCGAGATTAAATGCAACTACGTTTTTAAAACTCAACCCTTCTTCTTTGTGCAAACGCACCAGCTCGGCATACAGCGATTTGGGTGTAGAACCTGTTGCCAGACCGAGTACACAAGGTTCGTTCTTCGCCTGCTTTTCACGAATCAGTTCGGCGATTTGTTGAGCAGCATAGGCAGAACCTTGTTTGGCGTTTGTAAAAATTTTGGTGGGGATCTTCTCGAAACTGTCAATTAAATCCATTGAGGCAGTCTTTTTGGCCATAATCTTATACTTAGTTGAGGGCCAAAGATATTCAATTCACTCATAAAGACGGCAGTTCAAACGTTTGCATCATTTGTTTTTACATGAACGATTGTTCTTTAGTCAAGTTTTCAACCGTGAGGCTGCGGTAATCCTCTATAAAGCAAAGAATGTTGTTGTATGCTGCAAACTCATGTTCTTCGTGCATGGTTGTAATTACTACTGCTTTCATGCCCGCAGCAGCTGCAGCTTCTACTCCTTTCGGTGAATCTTCAAATACAATACAATTTTCGGGAGCAACACCCAACTGTTCTGCACATTTCAAAAATGTTTCAGGATGTGGTTTACTGATGTTTACATCATCGGCACTTACAATGGCATTGATGTAATGCCGTATGTTGAGTCCGTCCAACACAAAATCGATATTGAACATAATGGCAGCAGAACCAATCGCCATGGGAATATTCAGCTGTTTTGCCTCTTCCATAAAAACAGCTAACCCATCTATGAGTTTTAATTGCGGACGAAACGCTTCCTGGTATTGTTTTTCTTTTTCAATACTCATCGTATCTTTCTCGGCAAGCGTAAACCTGCCGGGAAAAGTGCGTTCCAATAATTCGTGATTTTTGCCGTAACACTGCAGCTTGGTTTCTTCGTAACTCAAATGTGCGCCTAACCCGTTTAAAATAGAATGCCATGCACGGATGTGAAATTCCATATCATCGATCATCGTTCCGTTGAGATCGAACAAAAAAGCTTTCTGCATAGTGTGGTTGCTGATTACTGCAAAGAAACCGATTTACTGCTTTGAATAATGAACAGTGGATAATTGTTGCAAGGTTGCTGCTGCCATTTCAGGCGTAATATCACGCTGCGGATTTGCCAGCATTTCGTAACCCACCATAAATTTCTTCACTGTTGCGCTGCGGAGTAATGGCGGATAGAAATGCATATGCCAATGCCATTCGGGATGTGCCCCATCATTTACAGGTGCCTGGTGCATACCTCCGCTGTACGGGAAGGATACATTGAACAGGTTATCGTACTTGCAGGTAAGTTGTTTTAATATTTGCGCTAAAGCAGTTTCTTCTTCAGCTGTGAACTGTGTTACAGTTTGTACAGGTCGTTTACTAATGAGCATTGTTTCGTAAGGCCATACTGCCCAATACGGCACCAATGCCACAAAATGTTCGTTCTCCAGCACAATGCGTTCTTTCTTCTGTAACTCCACATCGAGATAAGCAGCGAGCAAACTTTTGCCATGCTGTTCAAAATACTTTTTCTGCTGTGTGGTTTCTTTGGTCAACTCTAAAGGCACAGATGAGGAAGCCCAGATTTGTCCGTGCGGATGTGGATTGCTGCAGCCCATGATCTCTCCTTTGTTCTCAAAGATCTGGATGTATTTGATGTGTTGGTTCTGCGACAGATCGCTAAACTCTTTTTTCCAGAGCTGAATTACTTTAACAATAGCCTCTTCTTCCATTACCGGAAGTGTAAGACTGTGATCGGGTGAAAAACAAATTACACGACAGATACCGCTTTCGCTGTTGCTCACCAACAAACCATTTTTGTTTTCGCCACCTTCCGGTGTATCGGGTAACAATGCCGAAAAATCGTTGGTAAATACATAGGCATCGGTATAAGCAGGATTCACTGTGCCATCGGAACGCTTATTGCCGGGACAGAGATAGCAAGTAGGATCGTAAGAAGGTCTGTTATCTGCAGGCAATGCTTCTACTTTTCCCTGCCAGGGGCGTTTCATGCGATGCGGCGATACCAATATCCAATCGCCTGTAAGAATATTTAAACGTGTATGTGAATGTTCTTTACTGTTAAACATGATTAAATGATTTCTGTTCCGTTTTCAATAGAGGCAATGTAATAATCGAGTTGTAAACCTGTGGCTGCTTCGTACGCCGGTTTCACTGCTGCAATCAATGCATCAATGGCTTCTTCTTTTACAAGATTGATGGTGCAGCCACCAAAGCCACCACCCATCATACGGGCACCCAATACTTCCGGACGGTTGCGTACAAAATCAACCAGGAAATCGAGTTCTTTACAACTCACCGCATACATCTTGCTCAAACCATCGTGTGTGGCAAACATCTTTTTACCGAGTGCAGCAATATCACCTCGCTGTAAATCGGCACAACCGGTGAGCAAGCGATCAATTTCTTCTACTACAAAACGGCTGCGCTTGTCAATCAATTCATCTTTTGGCAACACATGCTCATCCAGCATTGCAATGGTTGCGTGACGCAGCGACGTTACTTCGGGATGATGTGCTTGGATCCACTCCACCGCCTGTGTACATTCGTTGCGGCGGGTATTGTATTCTGATGATGCGAGTGAATGCTTCACGTTGGTGTTGAGCAATACAATCTTGATACCATCCAGTTTAAACGGAACATATTCGTATGCCAGCGAACGACAGTCGAGCTTAATAACATGATCCTTTTTGCCCATCATTGATGCAAACTGATCCATGATACCGCACATTACACCGGCATATTCATGCTCGGCTTTTTGTGCCATGCCCACCATAGTTACACGATCGATATTGGTTTGCAGCAAATGATTTAATGCAAACACAGTTGCACATTCTACTGCAGCAGAGGAAGACAGTCCGGCACCCATTGGTACATCACTCGAAAGCACTGCATTAAAGCCAGGCAACTTTACACCACGTTTTGCAAATTGTGCTACTGCACCCAAAATATAGTTGGGCCAGCTTACATCACCCACCGGTTTCAATGCACTTACTGTTGTAGAAAATGTTTCGTTGAGGTCTGCAGCAGTTAAATGAATCTCTTCATCGTTGCGCAGACTCATGGCCACATACGCTGCTTTATCAATAGCAGCAGGCAATACAAAGCCTTCGTTGTAATCGGTGTGTTCACCAATGATATTGACACGGCCGGGCGAGCGAACAATCACTGTTGGAGCAACAGCATACTGTTCCAAAAAGATTTCCTGGAGTTTTTGTTTCATCATGTTAATCGTTGTTATACACAACAGGCCGTTTTTTGAGAAACGGCCTGTTGTATTTATTTGTTCAAATCAATAATCAAGCGAACGACCGTTTTACTTTACAACATAAAAACGTTGTACAGTAGAACTTTTATAAACCTTACCCGGCTCCAATACAGTTGTCGGGAAAGTTGGCTGATTCGGTGAATCAGGGAAATGCTGTGTCTCTAAACAAAATGCTGTGCGGAATTCATCTTTTGTTCCGTTTTTCAAGGTGTTCTTACCACCCATGAAATTACCACCGTAGAACTGCACACCGGGTTCTGTTGTAAGCACATCCATTGCAATACCGCTCTTATCGCCTTTAATTGTAACAATCAGTTCGGGTTGTGCAGTAATGCCTTTATCCAATACATAGTTATGATCGTAACCCTTACCGTATTTCAATTGCGTATTGTCTGCATCCACACGTGAACCGATGGTTGCAGCTGTTGTAAAATCGAAAGGCGTACCGGCAACGGGCTCAATACCTGTTGGGATCAAAGTAGAATCAACAGGTGTATATTTTGTTGCCTTGATCATCAGCTCGTGGTTGTTAATCGTACCACTGCCTTCACCATTTAAATTCCAATAGTTATGATTCGTAACATTCACCACTGTTTTCTTATCAGTGCTTATTTCGTAATTCATTATCACTTCATCTGCATTGGTAATACGGTATTCAACCTTTACAGTCAATTTACCGGGATAACCTTCTTCACCATCTGCAGCAACATAGGTTAATACAACCGATGAACTGTCGGGCTGCACCATATCCCACATTACACTGTGAAAACCTTTCGGACCACCATGCAATGCATTTACACCATTGTTCAATGCAAGCTGGTATTCTTTACCATCAATGGTAAACTTACCTTTTGCAATACGGTTACCAAAGCGACCCACAATAGCGCCAAAATAACGCTCGGGCGCACTGGCGTAATCTTTAATGTTATCGAAGCCGATACAAACATCTGTTGGCACACCGTTCTTATCGGGCACTAACAAACCAACCATTCTTGCACCGTAATTGGTAACAGCTGCTTTAATGCCGTTTTTGTTAGAGATGTAAGCAAGCTGTACCTTTTTACCATCAATGGTAGAATCGAACGTAGCAGCGCCGGGCAATGTGGCCGCAACTGCTGAGTCGGCTGTAGAATTCATTTCGGTTTTGTTGTTTTGATTGTTTGCACAAGAGAAAAATACGAAGGAAATAGCTGTAATAAAGACGAATCTGATAGATTGACACATATGGCAATGTTTTTTGAAATTTTAAAAAAATGGCGAGTAGTAGAAACTGCCCGCCCAACTATTGATTATGACCCTTGCGGGTAGACAAAGTAAAATTATTTTTTTTAATTGTCAAAATTACATTTATTTTTATCGCCATAACGTTTGCACGCCGTATGACCAAGTACAACCATCAAACAAAACTTCTTCTGGCAACCGACTGTATCATCTTCGGGTTTGATGGAAGACAGCTGAAACTTTTACTGGTACAAAGAGCATTGGAACCCGAAGCGGGCAAGTGGAGTCTTGTTGGCGGTTTTGTACAGCCCAACGAAAGTTTAGATCAGGCCGCATCAAGAGTATTGCACAAGCTCACCGGTTTATCGGATGTATATCTTGAAGAGCTTTCCACCTTTAGTGAGCCCAGCCGTGATCCTGTGGAGCGTACGGTTTCGGTAGCCTACTTTGCGTTGATTGATATTAACAAATACAAACAGCAAATCACTGCCGATTATCATGCCGAGTGGTTTGACCTGAACAAGTATCCCAAACTTATTTTCGATCACCAGGAAATGGTGGATAAAGCAAAAGCACGTTTGCGGTACAAAGCAGCCTTCCACCCTATTTTGTTTGAACTGCTGCCACCCAAGTTTACCTTACCGCAACTGCAGAGTTTGTACGAAGAAGTGTACAACATCGAAATGGACAAACGCAATTTCAGCCGCAAAATCCTTTCAATGAACCTGCTGGAAAAGCTCGACGAAAAAGACAAAGAGAATTCAAAGAAAGGTGCATGGTTTTATAAGCTCAATAAAAAGAAATACAAAGCCAACTTTCATTCGGTGGCTACCATTATTCCCAATCCAGATATTTATTATTCTTAAATAAACGTTGATGAGTCAATATGTAATAGGTGTAGACTACGGTACAGATTCTGTTCGCTCCATACTGGTAAATGCAACCAGTGGCGAAGAAATTGCTGCATCCGTATTTTACTACCCACGCTGGACACAACAATTGTATTGCAATGCAACCGATAACCAGTTTCGGCAGCACCCATTGGATTATGTAGAAGGTTTAGAGCAAACCATTAAAGCCTGTTTAGAAAAAGCAGGTCCTGCCATTACAGCAAACGTAAAAGGTATTTCGGTTGATACCACCGGCTCAACACCTGTAGCTGTAGATGCAACGGGTACACCGCTTGCACTGTTGCCCGAGTTCAAAGAAAATCCCAACGCCATGTTTGTGTTGTGGAAAGATCATACCAGTGTGCAGGAAGCAGCAGAGATCAACACACACGCCACAAAATTCCCCGTTAACTATTTGCAGTATGTAGGTGGCATTTATTCAAGTGAATGGTTTTGGGCTAAACTGCTGCATGTATTACGTGAAGATGAAGCTGTGCGAAATAAAATTGCATCATGGGTAGAACATTGCGACTGGATTCCGTTTGTATTAACAGGTGGCAACGATGTTACAAAAATGAAACGTGGTGTGTGCAGTGCTGGTCACAAAGCATTGTGGGCTGAAGCCTTCAATGGTTTTCCGCCAAACGAATTCTTTGCCACACTCGACCCGTTGTTAGATGGATTTACCAATAAACTCTTTACCGAAACATACACTTCTGCACAACAGGCAGGAACAATTTCTCCTGAGTGGGCACAACGCTTAGGCTTACCCAATGATGTTGTGATTGGCGTTGGTGCATTTGATGCTCACATGGGTGCAGTGGGCGGACAAATTGAACCGTATCATTTGAGTAAAGTAATGGGCACATCTACCTGCGATATGCTGGTAGCGCCTGTTGCAGATATTAATGACCGTTGTGTAAACGGCATCTGCGGACAGGTGGATGGTTCGATTATTCCGGGTATGATTGGTTTAGAAGCAGGTCAATCTGCCTTCGGCGATATTTATGCATGGTTTAAATCGGTACTCGATTGGCCGGCAAAAAATCTGCTGCAAAACTCAGCTGTGATTGATGCAGCCACTGCCGAAAAATTACAACAGGAAATGAGCGACAAACTCATTGCCGAATTATCGAAACAGGCTGCAGCTTTAACCATCAGCGAAGATGCAGAGCTGGCTGTGGATTGGATGAACGGCCGCCGTACACCCGATGCCAACCAGCTACTCGAAGGTGCAATCACAAATATTAATTTAGGCAGCAGTGCACCACGCATTTTTCATGCCTTGGTAGAAGCCACCTGCTTTGGTGCAAAATCCATTGTTGATCGTTTTATTGATGAAGGTATTCCGGTAAAAGGTTTGATCGGCTTGGGTGGTGTGGCAAAAAAATCACCCTTCATTATGCAAATGATGGCCGATGTAATGAATATGCCCATCCGCATCCATAAGAGCGAACAAACCTGTGCCTTGGGTGCAGCCATGTTTGCAGCAACTGCAGCTGGTATCTACAACAAAGTAGAAGAAGCCATGGAAGTGATGGGACAAGGTTTCGATGCAGAATATCAACCTAACCCGGCAAAAGTTGCCTTCTATCAAACACGTTACAATAAATACAAACAGCTGGGTGCGTTCATTGAAGAACAAACAAAAGCTTAATTCTTTCAATACAAAATCATGAGTGCGTATCAACAAATAAAACAAGAGTGCTACGATGCCAATATGGAACTGCCCAAACTCGGTTTGGTGTTGTTCACCTTTGGTAATGTAAGTGTGGCAGACAGAGAGAAGAAAGTATTCGCCATTAAACCAAGCGGTGTTCCTTACGAAGAGTTGACTGTAGATAAAATGGTGATCGTTGATTTTGATGGCAATACCATTGAAGGTGAACTGCGTCCATCATCCGACACCAAAACACATGCTGTGTTGTACAAGCATTGGGAAAAGATCGGCAGCATTGTACACACCCATTCTACCTATGCAACAGCATGGGCACAATCGTTACGGGATATTCCCATCTTCGGCACTACACATGCAGATCACAACACGGTTGACATTCCTTGTGCGCCACCCATGAGCGATGAAATGATCAAAGGCAACTACGAATACGAAACAGGTTTCCAGATCATGAATTGTTATAAAGAAAAAGGACTCGATTATACCGAAGTGGAAATGATGATTGTAGGTAACCACGCTCCTTTTACCTGGGGCAAGAATGCACACAAAGCCGTTTACAATGCAGCCGTGTTAGAATCGGTAGCGAAGATGGCCTGGTTAACCGAACAGATCAATCCGAATGCGCCACGTTTAAAAGATGCATTGATTAAAAAGCATTACGAACGGAAGCACGGACCGGATAGTTATTATGGGCAATGAGGTGGTGAATGGTGAGTGAGAAACGTCATTGCGAGGAACGAAGCAATCTCCCGAATAAGAATCTTTTTCCAAAACAACAGACTGCTTCCTGCGTCGCAGTGACGTTAAACTAAAAACCATAAACAACTCAACCATGAACCAAATGACAGAAAAACCGATCTATATTGAACAATTAAACAGCAAACAATAAAATATCTTGTGCTCAGCACAGGACAAAACCAGCAATATGAGTTTACCAAATTTAAAATCGTTCGAAGTGTGGTTTGTTACAGGCAGCCAGCACTTGTATGGTCCTGAAACCTTGAAACAGGTTGATGAACATTCAGCAAAAATTGCCGAGTCGTTTAACAAAGCAGCCGTTATTCCTGTGCAGGTGAAATTTAAACCCGTTGTAAAATCACCGGAAGAAATTTATAACATCTGCGCAGAAGCCAATGCAGCAAAAAACTGTATCGGTATCATTACCTGGATGCACACCTTCTCTCCTGCTAAAATGTGGATCAATGGTTTGAAAATCTTACAAAAACCAATGCTGCATTTACATACACAGTTCAACCGTGATATTCCGTGGAGCAGTATTGATATGGACTTTATGAACCTCAACCAATCTGCACACGGCGACCGTGAATTTGGTTTTATGATGAGCCGTATGCGTATAGAACGCAAAGTAGTGGTTGGTCACTGGCAGGATAAAAAAGTGTTGGAACAAATCAATACCTGGTGCCGTGCAGCTGCAGGCTGGTTTGATATGCAGAACGCAAAGTTTGTTCGCTTTGGCGATAACATGCGCCAGGTTGCAGTAACCGAAGGCGACAAAGTAGAAGCACAATTAAAATTCGGTTACAGTGTAAACACACATGGTGTGGGCGATCTCGTAGCGGTGTTGAATAAAGTAAAAGAAAAAGAAGTTGATGCGTTGGTGGATGAATACGGCAAAGCATACAAACTCGCTGCTTCGTTAAAAAAGAATGGCAAGAATCATCAATCATTGCGTGATGCAGCGAAGATTGAAATTGCCATCCGCAAGTTTTTAGAAGAAGGCGATTACAAAGGATATACAGATACGTTTGAAGACCTGCACGGTTTAGTACAATTGCCCGGTATTGCTACCCAACGTTTAATGGCCGATGGTTATGGCTTTGGTGGCGAAGGCGATTGGAAAACTTCTGCATTGGTACGTGCATTAAAAGTAATGGGCAGTGGTTTACCCGGTGGCAACTCGTTCATGGAAGATTACACCTATCACTTCGAACCTAACAACAACATGGTATTGGGTTCGCACATGCTGGAAATCTGTCCGTCAATTGCCAATGCAAAACCAAGCTGCGAAATTCATCCGCTGGGTATTGGTGGCAAAGCCGATCCGGTGCGTTTGGTATTTAACTCTGCTGCCGGCCCTGCACTCAATGCATCCATTGTTGATATGGGTAACCGTTTCCGTTTGCTGGTAAATGAAGTAACTGCGGTTAAGCCCAAACATGATTTACCCAAACTGCCTGTTGCACGTGTACTGTGGAAACCATTGCCCGATATGAACACAGCTTGTGCTGCGTGGATATTGGCAGGTGGTGCACACCATACTGCCTACAGTCAAAATCTTACAGCCGAACACATGGAAGATTTTGCAGCAATGGCGGGCATTGAACTTACGCTCATCAACAAGAATACAAATCTTTACGACTTTAAGAATCAGCTTCGCTGGAGTGAAGTATATTACAAATAAAACAACTTAAACCAACTCACATGGGATCTTTACAACCGATTGACCTTGTCGTATTCCTTATCTACTTTGGTGTAGTGGCTTTTTATGGCTACTGGATTTACGCAAAAAAGAAAAAGGAATCCATTTCCGCATCGCATGATTACTTCTTAGCCGAAGGTTCACTTACATGGTGGGCTATCGGTGCATCGCTTATTGCATCTAATATTTCTGCCGAGCAGTTTATCGGCATGAGTGGTAACGGTTACTTTGTTGGTATTGCCGTTGCTGCTTACGAATGGATTGCAGCATTAGCACTCATCATCATCGCTGTATGGTTCATGCCTGTATATCTCAAGAACAAGATCTACACCATGCCGCAGTTTTTGAAAACAAGGTATAACGAAACCGTATCACTCATCATGGCCATCTTCTGGCTGTTTTTGTACGTATTCGTAAATCTTACTTCAATCTTATATCTCGGTGCCATTGCCATCAGTGGTTTAATTGGACCAGAATATTTGCATGCAGTAATGATTGGCCTCGCTATCTTCTCCCTCATTATCACACTCGGTGGTATGAAGGTGATTGGTTACACCGACGTTATCCAGGTAGCTGTACTCATCATTGGTGGTTTTGCAACCATCTATTTTGCCTTGACGATTGTAGGTGAAAAATTTGGTGTGGGTCGTGATGCTATTGCAGGTTTTAAAACACTCATGCAACAGGCGCCCGATCATTTCCACATGATCTTACAAAAACCAACGGAAGCATCCTCACAGGAAGATGTAAACAAATACCTCATCCTGCCTGGTATTGCAATGTACTTCGCCGGTCAGTGGATTGTAAACCTCAACTACTGGGGTTGTAACCAATACATCACACAACGTGCATTGGGTGCCGATCTGGAAACTGCACGCAAGGGTATTTTGTTTGCAGGCTTCTTAAAACTGATGATGCCGATTATTGTGATGTTGCCCGGTATTGCGGCGTATGTGTTGCACAAGAATGGTCACCTCGAAGGTTTACGTGGTATGGACGATGCCTACTCTGCAATCCTCGGCTTCTTACCTTCCGGTTTAAAAGGTTTGGCTGTAGCAGCATTAACCGCAGCGATTGTTGCATCGCTGGCAGGTAAGCTCAACAGTATTGCTACCATTTACACGCTCGATATTCACATGAAGTATTTCAAAAAGAAATCGGCTGATCTTACAGGCGAAGGTGCAGAAAAGAACATGGTGTGGGTTGGTAAAGTAGTAGCGTTGGTTTCAATTGCACTGGCGGTCATTTTCGAATGGAAAGATCTGTTGGGTATTGGTGGCGAAGGTGGTTTCACCTTTATTCAGAAGTACACAGGCTTTATCAGCCCTGGTGTATTTGCCATGTTCCTGTTAGGTATGTTCTGGAAACGTACTACAGGTACAGCAGCTGTTGCGGGTTTGATTACCGGTTTTGTACTGGCCATCTTCTTCAACAGTTTTGCAGTGAATCTTTTGGGACACGAAACAATTCTCTATACAGCGTTTAAGAACAACGATGGTGTGTACGAAATTCCGTTCCTTATTAACATGGGCTGGGCGTTCTTCTTTACCATGGTGGTGATGATTGGCTTAAGCCTTGCCGGACCAAAAGTAAATCCGAAAGCATTTGCATTGGATAAGGAAATGTTTAAAGTAAGTCCGCAGATATTAGCGATGATTGTGGTAACACTGCTCATCTTAATTGCATTGTATGTGAAATTCTGGTAAGAGTTTTTATACAGATAAAAAAGCCGCTGCAAGTTTTGCAGCGGCTTTTTTTGTTGGAAGAATAAAATCCGTATACAAATATTTCTAAACGTTTATACACGGCTTTAAGAAAAGTGGATTATACCAATAACAATACAAAAAGTTGAACATGAACATATTGACTATCAGAAACGTTTTCTAAATTGGCAGTACGTATAATAACATCAATATACGTGTTGGGCGAAAACAAACATGACACCTTCAAGAGAAAATATTATTTGGGATTTTGATAGGACAATAATTAGCGTTTATAATGAATATTCACTTACAAGTTTAAGAGGTCTTAAAGATGACTTTATTATAAACGGGAGACAAATACTTCAGTGGTATTTTGACGCTGTTCGTAAAGGTCAATGCAAATATTATGAAGCATTTAATTATCATCAAAACTTTGATGATTTAATCTTCTGTTCAGACGAAATAATGTATTTTTTAGCTCACATGTATCTTTACAGACCTTATCTTAATAATCCCGTTCAAGACGGTTTTTATTTTGGAGATGGAATGCTTTATCCAAACTATCAAAATTTGGAGTCTAAGAGATACAGTATGTTTTCAAACATCGTTAGTGAAAAACTTTACAACTATTGGGATAGAATTGGAGATTTAATTGCAACATATTTTCCAGCTTTGATAAAACCAGAGCAAGTTTATTTTCCAAAAGCTATTGAGATTATCCCAAAAGAATATCATGACAATGAAAATTATATTTGGCTAAAAGAATTTAAAGAAAATCAATACAGAAAGCTAAATCAAATAAGAAAACAAGCTGTTCACTATACGACAGAAGATACACTGTTTAAGCATAAACATTTGAATAGTCCATCAGAAAAGGAGCAAATGGAAGAACTTTTTAAAAACAGATATGACTTAGCAGATGTTTATAAAGCCCAGCTTGAACTGACTTTAAGCGGATTTGAAAAAACTTTATTACTGATTGAGACTGTAACTGAAAAAACACTTGCTGACATTCCTTAATTGAGCCTTTCTTATCGGTTGGTGTCACCACCAACCGAAATAACATCGTAACAAAAAGCTGGTTGGTGAAGACTGCAACCAGTAAAACAAGAGTCTCCAAAGCAAAAAAATAAACCTGCGCTTTTGTATCTTTAATCCAACCCCGCAGCAGGCCAAATGAACAAAGCATATTCCCGATTGCCCGGACCTGTGCGTGAACAACAATATTGAGCTTTTAATCATTAAACCATGAAAGGAAGAGTAATCCTTAACCTGTTTGCCGTTTGTTTGGCTTGTTTGCTGAGCTGCAAGTTGGCGCACGCACAAAGCAACGATACTGTTCGATTAAAAGAAATTCCTCATGTGCTTACATGGACGAATAAGCCATTGAAGTATTCGTATGCAAATGGAGTTTTACGTATTGCAGCAGGGGCAAAAACCGATATGTTTCGGGATCCGAATGTTACCTACAATACCGACAATGCACCAAAATTGTTATTTACTGCAGACGATGATTTTGTATTGTCTGCATCAATACAACATGCATTTAAAAACAAATGGGATGGCGGCGCCTTTGTTTTATTCGAAGACAGTTTGAACTGGGTAAAATTTTGTTTTGAAAAAGACTATACCGGTGTACGACGAGTTGTTTCTGTTGTAACCAAAGATGTGTCTGACGATTGTAATTCGGCAATGATTGCAAACGATAAGGTTTATTACAAAATGGCGAAAGCAGGCAACGTCATTACCCTTTATTATTCTAACGACGGAAAAAAATGGTTGTTAATCCGCCACCTGCAATTCAACCATAAAAAAAGTATCAAAATAGGTTTTTTAGCACAGTCGCCTACAGGCAACAGCTGCGAGGTAACTTTCTCAAATATCCGCTATGCAGCAAAACGTATTAAAGATCCTTACACAGGAGAATAATAGTAGTACGCCTGTAAACACCACGCCTTGGATCGGTCTCCAGGAAGCCGATAAAAAGTTCCTCTTCTCGAAATAATGCGCTCTGCCTTATTCTCCCCTGCTATCAATAACTTTACACGTCCTCATCAACAAATAGCTACACAGCATGCGCATCGTTTTTGCAACAATACTCTTTATGTGTTCGTTCAGCAATCTTTCAGCACAAACGGAAAACGTCCAGCTGAAGATCACAGCTTTAACCGGCGATTTCTACATCTATACCACCTACAACACTTACGAGCAAAGCAAGGTTCCTGCCAATGGTATGTATGTGGTAACCAACGAAGGCGTGGTGCTGTTTGATACGCCCTGGGATACCACACAATTTCAACCACTGCTCGACAGTATACAGGCGAGGCACAAGAAAAAAGTAATCCTTGCTTTTGCCACACACTGGCACAGCGATAAAACAGCCGGGCTGGAATACTACCGCCAGCTGGGTATTAAAACATATACCACCGTTCGTACCGATGAACTGAGTAAACAGAACAATAAAAAACGTGCTGAGTTCTTAATGACAAAAGACACGGTGTTTCATACAGGGCAATACAGCTTTGAAACCTATTACCCCGGACAGGGACATACCGAAGACAATATTGTGATCTGGTTCAACAAAGAAAAAATTCTTTTCGGCGGTTGTTTAATAAAAGGAGCAAGCGATGAAAACCTGGGTTTCCTGAGCGACGGCAATATAGACGAATATGAAACCACTCTGAAAAAAGTAAAAAAGAAATTTCCTGCGCCGAAATATATTATTGTTGCCCACAGCGACTGGAACAATCTCAATTCGCTGAACCATTCAATAGAAATGGCCAAAGCATTAAAAAAGAAAAAAGGCTAAAGCAACAGCATGTAAACGACCGGTTAAATCAATCAACCGAAAGAAAGCAGTAAAAAAATGAGCAACCATCCACTCAACTTAGGTGTCCGGTTTCTGCTGGAGCTTGCAATGATTGCCATCTTTGCGTATTGGGCATGGAATACGTTCGACGACATAAGCAAATATGTACTGAGCATAGTAGTACCCCTGCTGGGTAGTTTACTCTGGGCAATTTTTAAAGTTGAAGGAGACGGAGCAAAACCTCTTGTAGCAGTTAACGGTGTAATAAGACTCTCCATTGAATGCCTGCTGTTTAGTGCGGCCTTTCTTATGCTGCGCTCGTTGCAGCTGCAGCAATTATCAATGCTGTTTGCAACAGTTACTGTTGTACACTACGCCGTTTCTTACGACCGGATTAAATGGCTTTTGAAACGCTGAGCAAGTACAATCGCTTTGTTCTGTACAGGCATCGACAACAGCACAGCACGAACCAATAAAACGTACAAGTTTATTCTACATAACTGAAGAGCGTCTGTTACAACCAAGCAGCAGCTAAGTACAAACATTTCCTGTGTACCCAAGGTATAATAGGGAGTTTGTATAAATAATATTTGCAGCAATCCTGAATTAATTACGTAACTTTTGTAAGCCTGTGAAAACATCTGCCACCAGGACGATTAAACCCAATCCACAAGATGGCCCCCGAAAAGGCAAAAGGAGCAGATTCGTTACACAACCGTACGCAAAACAATCCAGTTGAGCGGCAGGATATTTATGGGCAACAAGCACACAGCACTGCAGCAAGTACCGCCGGACAAACAGATTTTATTCAATCGCTTATTCCCGATCTCATTCATCAAGCCATTATTGTAACAGATTTGGAAGGCACCATTATTTACTGGAATAAGTATGCATCCGATATCTATGGCTGGAGTGCAAGCGAAGTAATGGGCAACAATGTAATGGCACTCATACCTACCGATCTTTCGCTCGAAGAAGGCATGGCCATTATGGAGCAGTTGCAACGTGGACAATCGTGGACAGGCCAATACCAGGTTAAACACAAAAACGGACATCATTTTCTTGTCCACGTTCACGACTCGCCTTTTTACAATGCACAAGGAGCAGTTGCCGGCATCATTGGTGTAAGCAGAGATATTACTGAAGAACTGAAGACAAAAGAATTTCTTCATCTGCAAACCAATTTGCTCGACAATGTGGAACAGGCTGTTCTTGCTGCCGATCTGCAGGGCATTATTTTTTACAGCAACCGTTTTGCAGAGGAATTATTTGGTTATCAAAAAAATGAGTTCATCAACCAATCTGTTTTTGAAATCTTTTTAACTGCAAACGGCAACCGACCCTTGCAGGAAATCATGCTGCTGCTGCAACAGAACAACAGTTTCACCGAAGAAGCCGTTGTAAAAAACAAATTAGGCAGGGCTATAGAAGTTGTCAACGTGTACTCTCCCATTAAAGATCAACAGGGAACGATAACGGGCATCATTGCCGTAGCAACAAATATTAATGAGCAGGTAAAAGAACGTCGTGAAAAAGAGTTTGAACGCATCAATCAACAGGCACTCATCAACGCTACTACAGACCTTATCTGGAGTGTTGCCGCAGATTATACATTAATTACCGCCAACCAATCGTTTATTGCACGTATACAGGAATATACCGGCGTTACGTTGCAACCCGGCGACAAGTTATTAAACGAAACTTTTTACCCGGCCGATTACCTGGCTTTCTGGAAAAACATATACGACCGTGGATTCAAAGGAGAACGTTTCAGTTTTGAACTGCATGTGCCGGCAACGCAGCATGTTGCCGAACGCTGGTCTGAAGCAACCATCAACCCCATACGTAATGCCGAACAACAGGTAATAGGCATTGCCTGTTATGGCAGAGATATTACTGCAAACAAGCAAGCTAAAAAAGCCATTGAAGAAAGCCAGGAACGGTTTCGGATCATGTTTGAACAGGCGCCGCTCGGTATTGCATTAATCGATTCGTACACTGGTCATATTTTGCAGGTGAATGAAAAGTTTGCATCCATTACCGGCAGAACAAAAGATGAGCTGAAAACGATTGACTGGATGACGATTACCCACCCCGACGATATTGAACCAGACCTTGAAAACATGCGCCGGCTAAACAGGAAAGAAATACCGGGCTTTACCATGCAGAAGCGTTACATTAAACCCGACGGTTCCATTGTATGGATACAGATGTCAATTGTACCTATTGAGCATACTGCGAACGAAAACCCCAGGCATTTGTGTATGATAGAAGACATTACACAAATGAAAGAGAACCTGCTGCAAGTGGAGCTGAGCAACGAACGTTTTAACCTTGTGGCAAAAGCAACCAACGACATGGTGTGGGATTGGGATATCGTGAATGATACAGTATACCGCAATGAAGAACAGTTTTGCCGCATGCTGAAACTGCCGGCTTCCATGAAAAACGGCACAGGTTCGTTCTGGTTTAGCCGCATTCATCCCGAAGATTTACCGGGCTTACAAAACTTGCTGGAAAAAGTGAAGGCCGATGCGGAACAACGTGTTTTTGAAATTGAGTTCCGTTTTTTAAACGGCGAAGATCAATACATCCACCTTTTAGACAGGGGGTATATTCTGCGTAACGGCAATGGCTCGCCTGTTCGTATGATTGGTTCTACGCAGGACATCACAAGGCAAAAAGAAATTAACAGCGAGCTGGAAAAACTATCGAGAATTGCCCGTGAAACACAAAACGGCGTAATTATTACGGATAAAAACCAACGCATTGAATGGGTAAACGAAGCGTTTGAACGCATCAGCGGTTACACTCTGGAAGAAATAAAAGGCAAAAAGCCAGGCAAATTTTTACAGGGCAAGGCAACAGATACGGCGCAACTGGCCTATATGCGTTCGCAACTGCGTAAGCGTGTAAACTTCGAAACAGAATTAATCAACTACAATAAAAACGGCGAACCATACTGGACCCATTTACAGGTGCAACCCATTTTTGATGAACAGGGAAATCTGCAGCAATTTTTTTCTATTCAAACCGATATTACAACACAGAAAAAAGCAGAAGAAGCATTGATCCGGTCGGAAGAACAATACCGTTATCTTTTTGATAATAACCCGGCACCTATTTTTATATGGAATGTAGATGATTTCAGTTTTGCAGAGGTAAATGAAACCTTCCTTGATGTGTACGGTTATACCCGATCGGAACTGGATGAAATAACGATCAAAGAAATTCGTCCGGAAGAAGAAGTTGGAGATATTGTAGCTTTTGCCAAAAAAGTAAGGACAGCAAATACTTTTCAGATTAACCGTTTATGGAAACATAAGACCAAAAAAGGCACTATCATTTACATGCAAGTATCCTCCCAAAAAATAACGTATAAAAACCGTATTGCTGTTCTTGCCATTGCCATTGATGTTACAGAAAAAAAGATGCTGGAGATGAAGCTGGAGGAAGAACGGAAACAAAAAGAAAAAGAAATTACCCACGCTGTACTTACTGCACAGGAAAACGAAAAAGAGTTTATCGGACGGGAACTGCACGACAATGTAAACCAGATTCTGGCATCGGCCCGTTTGTTTTTTGGTGTATCGAAAAGAACCTTATCGGAAGAAACAATTCAAAAAGCAGACGAACTGGTTGGTAAAGCCATCAGAGAAATACGTGCACTCTGTCATTCATTAATTCCACCAAGCTTTGATGTAACCAACCTTAGCGATGGTATTGAGCAAATAGTTGCACATATCGAAAACGAAACAAACATCCGGTTTATTAAACAATACCACGATACCGATTACAGTAAGCTGCCACAGGTAATGCAACTAACCATTTACCGTACTGTGCAAGAGCAACTAAACAATATTTTAAAATATGCCGGTGCCAAAAATGTAACGATACAAACAACAAGAGCAGACAACGAATTAACGTTACTCATACAGGACGATGGTATTGGCTTTGACCCTGCTCAGAAAAAGAAAGGCGTTGGCTTTCTCAACATTCAAACAAGAGCAGCCATTAGCAACGGAACAATGGAATTAACCAGCAAGCCCGGAGAAGGCTGTTCGCTGAAGCTTCGTTTTACATTATAACGGCAAGCTCCTGTAAGCATACTTCAAGATACCAACTGCACAAAAGCGAACATACTTTCGTCGCAACCTTTTCGTTCATGGTAATCCGTAAAGCTGGTTTAATGGTTTGCTGCCTTCTGAAACATGATAATAATCAGTTTTACAAAGAGTGTATCCCATTTTCTCCTCCAACGGCTGGTAATAATTTTGTGGAATAAAATAAAACTGCCTGTAAAAGGCTGTTTATTGCGTGTATTCAACTAATTTTTACTTTATGAATCGGTCGGTTTACATCATCACACCATCTAACCAAAGCGGAAAATCCATCATCAGCCTTGGGCTTATGCAAATGCTGCAACGCACCACTCCACGGGTGGCTTTTTTTAAACCTGTAATTGAAGACAAAGAAGAAAAGGACAATCATATTGATGCTGTTCTTTCGCACTTTAAAATTCCGATGGAATACGAAGAAGCCTATGCGTTTTCGAGAAGTGAATTGAATGAGCTACGCAACCACGGACGCATCAATTATGTGTACGAGGAAATCATTGAAAAATATAAGAAGCTGGAAGAGCGGTTTGATTTTGTATTGGTAGAAGGCAGCGATTTCAATGAAGAAACGTCGGTATTTGAAGTAGACTTTAACGCATCGCTGGCAACATCGCTGGGTATGCCCGCACTGCTGGTGATCAAAGATAATTTTGATTCGGTTGATGAACTGGTGGAGCATGTACAATTACAGCTTCATTCGTTTGTTGCAAAAAACATTAAGATCATTGGCGTATTTGTAAGCCGTTGTACAAAAGATGTAAGCGCTGCTGAAAAAGCATTGAAAGCAAGATTACCCAAAGAACTCATTGTTGCCATAATACCCAACAGCGAGGAATTGAGCCATCCTACAATGAAAGAGATTGCCGATGAATTAAAAGCACATGTACTCTTTGGTAATGATAAACTGGATACCGTTGCACGCAACTCCATTATTGGTGGTATGCAGCTGGCCAATTATCTTAACCGTATTTCGCCCGACTGTGTAGCGGTAATGCCCGGCGACAGATCGGATCTTGTTATAGGTACGATGCTGGCAAATATGTCGCCCAACTATCCACGTGTGGCTGGGCTGGTTTTAACAGGTGGTTTCCTGCCCGAACGTTCGGTGGTAAATCTGATGGATGGTTCGCAGCATACACTGCCAATATTAGCTGTAAGCACCGGCACGTTTGAAACAGCATCACGCATTGCCAATATTCAACCAAAAATTTATGCAGGCAATGAATACAAAATAAGATTGGCGATTGATATTTTCGAATCATCGGTTGGTACTGATGCGCTGAGTGAAAAGATCAACTCGGTAAAATCGGAAACCATTACACCCATCATGTTCCAGCATAATTTACTGGTGAAGGCGAAGAAAGGACAAAAACATATTGTGTTACCGGAAAGCGAAGACGACCGGATTTTAAAAGCTGCTTCACGCCTGGCAAAAGACAAAATCGGTTACCTCACCGTATTGGGCAAACCGGAAGAAGTGAAACAGAAAGTAAACGATCTTGGTTTGTATTGGGATGATGAACGCATACAGATTGTTGATCCGTTGAACAGTAAAAAATACGAAGACTATTATACAACACTGTACGAATTACGCAAGAGCAAAGGTATGGAGCTGGCGGCAGCAGCAGATCTCATGACCGACTCATCGTACTACGGCACCATGATGGTGTACAAAGGCGATGCAGATGGTATGGTTTCGGGTGCAGCACATACCACAGCACATACCATTAAGCCTGCATTACAGTTTGTAAAAACAAGAGCAGGCTTCAATACCGTTTCATCCGTCTTCTTTATGTTATTGCCCGACAGAGTGGTATTGTATGGTGATTGTGCAATTGTTCCCAACCCAACGGCAGAACAATTGGCAGAGATTGCAATTTCATCAGCTGATTCAGCAAAAACATTTGGTATCGATACACCAAGAGTAGCCATGCTCTCCTATTCATCCGGCACATCGGGTACAGGTGAAGAGGTAGAGAAAGTACGCTCTGCAACTGCCATTGTAAAAGAACGCAGACCTGATATTTTGGTGGAAGGACCAATCCAATACGATGCTGCAGTTGATCCTGTAGTTGGTCGTAGTAAAATGCCGGGCTCCGAAGTAGCAGGACAAGCCAATGTACTCATCTTCCCCGATCTCAATACCGGCAACAATACCTATAAAGCCGTGCAACGTGAAACAGGTGCACTGGCAGTTGGTCCGATGTTACAAGGCTTAAATAAACCCATCAACGATTTAAGCCGTGGTGCTACTATTGAAGACATATACAACACTGTAGTGATTACAGCAATTCAATCAACGAACAAATAAGCTATGCAGATATTAGTGATCAATGCCGGTAGTTCATCGATGAAATACCAGCTGATAGAAACAGACGACAAAACCGTTTTAGCCAAAGGACTTGCAGAACGGATTGGTATTGCAGGCAGCAGAGTAAAACACCAATTCACCAAAAACGGAACAACGGGCGAAAAGATTGTTGAACAGAATCTTCCCGATCATAACGTTGCATTTGAAATCATAACACAACTGTTAACCGATAAAGAAAATGCGGTGATTGCATCGCCCGAAGCAATTACAGCTGTTGGGCATCGCATTGTACATGGTGGTGAAAAATTTTCGGAGACACAAGTGATCACTCCCGAAGTAAAAGATACCATCCGTGCCTTGATCCCCTTGGCACCTTTGCACAACCCGGCTAATTTAATTGGTGTGGAAGCTGCTGAAAAGTTTTTTCCCAATGCTGTGCAGGTGGCAGTGTTCGATACCGCTTTTCATCAAACCTTACCCGAACATGTATTCCGTTATGCTATACCTGAAAAGTTTTATACCGAAGATAAAATTCGGGTGTATGGATTTCATGGCACCAGTCACAAGTATGTATACAACGAAGCCAAAAAATATTTGAAGAATGACAAACTGAAAGCCATCACCATTCACTTAGGTAATGGCAGCAGTATGACTGCTGTTGATGAAAATGGGAATAGTATTGATACAAGTCTGGGCTTTGGACCACTGTGCGGATTAGTGATGGGCACACGCAGCGGCGACATTGATCCATCAGTTATTTTTCATATGATTGAAGAATTGGACATGCCGTTGGAAAAAATAAAAAATGTGTTGAACAAAGAAAGCGGCATGCTCGGACTTGCAGGCAGCAGCGATGCACGTGATGTAGCAGCAAGGTATTATGAAGGCGATCGTAATGCTGAGCTTACGTTTGAAATGTATGGCTATCGTATTCGCAAATATATAGGCGCTTACATGGCCGCATTGAATGGTGTAGATGCATTGATCTTTACTGCAGGGCTTGGCGAAAACTCTGTTCTCACACGCAGCTACGCCTGTAAAAATCTGAATGGTTTAGGTATTGAGCTGGATGAACAATTAAATATTGAAAAGAATCATGCTGATGCTCCTGTAGAAATACAGACAGCAAACAGCAAAGTAAAAATATTGATTGTGCCTACCAACGAAGAATGGCAGATTGCCAAGGAAGTATCGGAATTGGTAAAACAATCGTAGTTGCGGAAACAATAAAAAAGTTACAGCCTGGCGTTCCATAAAAATGCCGGGCTTTTTTGTGCGGTATTGCTACCGCACATTTTTACACGGCATTTTATTCTTCAGTTAACTTTCCTATTTTTATCCTTCGGCATAATTGCTGCTGTTACAAACCTTATTAACCAATACGCACACATGAATCCTAAAGTTGATTTCTACTTCAACAAAGCCGGTAAATGGCAAAAAGAAACAGAAGCCTTACGCAACATTGCACTTGCAACAGGTTTAACCGAAGAATTGAAATGGGGTTGTCCCTGTTATGTGGAAGGTAAAAGCAATGTGGTGCTCATCCACGATTTTAAAGAATACTGTGCTTTCCTTTTTTTTAAAGGTGCATTGCTGAAAGATCCAAAAGGCATCCTGATACAGCAAACAGAAAATGTACAATCGGCACGCCAGGCACGTTTTACTTCGTTAAAAGAAATCACAAAGCTTGAACGTACGCTGAAGCAATACATTTTCGAAGCAATTGAAGTAGAAAAAGCAGGATTAAAAGTAGAGCTCAAGAAAACAAAGGAATATGCAGTACCCGAAGAGTTCGAGGCTGTACTCAAAAAAAATGCAGCATTGAAAAAAGCATTTGCAGCTTTAACACCCGGACGACAAAGAGCCTACCTGCTTCACTTTGCTGCACCCAAGCAGACTAAAACAAGAGAAGCAAGAATAGAAAAATGCACTGCACAAATTCTTGCAGGCAAAGGTTTGAACGATTAATAACAGAACACATGAAAAACAGCAAACAAACTTTATCTGCCAAAGAGCTTACTGCATTACTGCAAACAGTACAAACACGTTTCGAAAAAAACAGTAAACGTCACAAAGGCATTGCCTGGACTGATGTACAAAAAAAATTAGAAGCTGCACCGGAAAAATTGTGGTCACTCAACCAAATGGAACAGACAGGCGGCGAACCCGATGTAATTGGTTACGATAAAAAAACAGGCGAGTATCTTTTTGTTGATTGCTCGGCCGAAAGTCCGAAAGACCGCCGCAGCTGTTGCTACGATCATGAAGCATTGGAAGCACGCAAAGAAAACAAACCCGACAACAGCGCTGTACAAATGGCCGAAGATATGGGTATTGAATTGCTGAACGAAGAACACTACCGTGCACTGCAGCAACTCGGTGAGTTCGACTTAAAAACTTCGAGCTGGATTGTTACACCTGCCCCCATTCGTAAACTGGGCGGTGCATTATTTGCCGACAGACGATACGATCATGTATTTGTGTACCACAATGGAGCACAATCGTATTATGCAGCAAGAGGATTCAGGGGAATGTTAAGGGTATAAAATTAATTGACTTATTACTCCTTCTTCACATACGGCCAACCATCCGCATCCCACAACAATTCATCAATGCGTAATTTGGAACGGCCTTTATCTGCTGCATCATAACCATGAAAGATGATATAATCTTTTCCATCGAACGTATACGCAGCATTATGTCCGGCACCAAACCATTTCTTGCCATCTCCTTCAATAATGAGTGAACCACCGTTCAGTTCCATCGGCTTGCCTGTTTTATCTACATACGGACCGGTTACTGTTTTACTTCTGCCCATCACCACTTTGTAATTACTCTTTTCGCCCTGGCAACAATAATCCCATGATGCAAATAAATAATAGTAGCCGTTCTTCTGAAAGATGAACGGCGCTTCAATGGCACCATTTCCTCCGGCAGTATCTGTTTGTGCGGTTGACCTTGGCCTTGCAGCAATCGTACGCCATTGCTGCGGCTCGGCGATGCTGATGAGATCATTGTTGAGCTTTACCAGTTTTAACCCACTCCAGAAAGAACCAAAGCTGAGCCATGCTTCCTTCTGTTCATCAACAACCAGGTTCGGATCAATCGCATTCCAGTTATCTCTGCCGGGAACAGATTGCAGTAACTTGCCTTTATCTTCCCATTTAAAATCGGGCGATGAGGGATCGAGTGTTTTGTTAACAGCCACACCAATGCAGCTTGTATTTTTTCCAAATGCAGAAACAGAATAATATAGATAATACTGTCCATTGTGGTAGCTGACGTCGGGTGCCCATGTATGTCCACGATAAGCAGGTACTGCAGCAACAGCCCATGCAGGCGGTGTTGCAAACACCGGCTTTTCCCGTTTCCAGTTTTGCAGATCGGTTGATGAGAAAACACTAATACCAAAACCGGTGCAGAACAAATAAAACGTATTGCCTTCTTTGATCATTACCGGATCGTGTACCGGTGTTTGAGCTGTTGTAGTAATAGTACCAACAGACGATTGCCGCTGTTGTGCATGCACAACAGCGGCAATCGTTAAAGCAAGAAGAAAACAGATCTTCTTCATGAAAAATTATTGCAGTTTAATCCGCAACACGCTGAATGAATACGGTGCGGCAGTATAATCAAATTTCTTTCCACCAATGTTAATCACGCTCTCAACTGGTGCTACTTGCTGTGGTGCTGCAATCGAATTGAGTGCTGTAAGATCGTTCTGCTGTAACAACTGCAGCCTTGCAGTTTTTGCCAGCTTCTTCACTCCTTCTACGCTGATGGTTTGGATTTGTTGTTTGTTGGATGCGTTGACAATCTTTACGATTAATTCATTCGTTGCTTTATCCACTACAGCTGATGCATACAAACTATCCTGTCCGGCAACTGCTTCGTTGTTGAACGTAAGCGGCAATACATGTGTTCCTTTGTTGAGCGAGAATAATTTCTGTACATAGTAATCGGGTGTACCGTACACATTGAGGTTATTCACCCAGATCAAATCGGGTGCCCACTGCCAGCCATCTACATGCGCAAACAAAGGTGCATACGATGCCATTTGTACCACATCGGCATTGCGTTCCAAACCGGTCATAAATGCAGCAATGCTGATACCAGCTAACCAGGTGTTGCGTTTATCACCATTGGTTTTATCTACATGCGATGCATATTCACCGGCGAATACTTTCGAACCTGTACGAGTATAGCTATCGTAACGTTTTACATTGCTGAAAAACCAGTCGGGCTTGCGATAATAATGTTCATCCACAAATTCCACATTCATCTTCCGCAGTTCTGTATTCAACAGATCGTAACGTGCTCCATCAGGATCAGTACCTGAACTGGTGATGAGTTTGAATGAAGGATATTTTGCTTTGATGGCTGTTTGAAAAACCTTCAACCGCTCTAAATATTGTGGTCCCCAGTTTTCATTACCAATACCCATCATTTTTAAATTGAAGGGAGCAGGATGCCCCATTTCAGCACGCTTCTTTCCCCAGGTTGTTGTTACATCGCCGTTTGCAAATTCAATCAGGTCCAATGCATCTTGTACATACGGATCGAGTTGATCCAACGCAACCACTTCAGCTGTATTGAACTGGCAGGCCATACCACAGTTGAGGATCGGTAATGGTTCTGCACCGATATCTTCACACAACTGGAAGTATTCGAAGAAGCCTAAGCCAAATGTTTGGAAATAATCCGGCGCCGGACGATGAGCAAACTCTACATTCCACCGATTCATGATCAGCTGACGTTCTTCGATGGGTCCAATGGTTTTTTTCCATTGATAACGATTGGCCAGATCGATTCCTTCAACAATACAACCGCCGGGAAAACGTACAAAGCCGGGCTTCATATCGGCCAGCATCTGGATCATATCGGCACGCATACCACCGGGACGTTTCTTCCAGGTATCTTCCGGAAACAAAGAAACCATATCCATATCTACAGTTCCTGTTCCTTCAAACCAAATACGACATTGGCCTTTCTGCGCCGTATCTTTCGATTGAAAACTTTGTGCGGCTTTACTCCATGCACTTCCAGTTGAAGCAAGATTTACAACCGTATTTCCAATTACTTCGTTTTTCGCATTCAGCAATTCAACATGCAATTTTACATTGCTTGCTAACGTACGATACATCACCGAAAAATCATAACGCAGATCTTTCTTCAAACCCATGCCTCGAAAACCTTCATTGGTTAAACTGAGCGAAGTTTGTGTAGCGTTATTCAGCTGCACACGTAAAAAACGAGGATTTGCCGTATTACCAATCTGCCTGTTTTGCACGGTAACAGCACCTTCAGTAAAAGGCCGTTGTTCTACTTTCCATCCCATCAATGGTTTTAAAAATTCAAACGAACGATTCTTGATGAGCTCTGCATAAATACCACCATCGGCACCAAGATTTATATCTTCAAAGAAAACACCCCACATCGTTGGCTGTACTTCTGCAACAGGTGTATTGGCTTTAACAACAAAAGTTTTTTTGTCTTGTGCCGCAGCAGAAAAAAGAGTAGCGACAGCAAAGATTGAAAGAAAAGTCTGCTTCATTATTTTAGTGAATCAGGTATTGTTTAAACTGGTTTCGAACAATTATTTTACAGCAAGCACCACTACACTGCAGGGAGGCAATGTTACTTCAAGTGATGAGCCGTTTAATTTTGCGCCTTTAAACTCTACCGGCTGAATTTTATTTGGCTCATCAAACGAATTATAATCCTGTACTTTTTTCGAAGTAAGAATACGGCCGGTTAATGTTTTAAAGTTACCGCCACGCAAATCAATGGTAATGGTTTGCGGTTTATTCGGATCAATATTCACCAATGAAATATTGGTAACACCTGCTGCATTCTTTGAAGCAGAACCGGATACTGCAGGCAACTTATCGTTACCTAAAGTGTAGTTAGTTGTTGTTAATTGTAATGGAAGCAACGTTGCATCCTGGTGTACATTGTACATTTCCATTACATGGTATGTTGGTGTAAGAATCATTTTTTCTTTATTGGTAAGAATAACTGATTGTAACACGTTTACTGCCTGTGCAAGATTGGCCATACGTACACGATCGGCATGATTGTTAAAGATGTTGAGTGTAACACCTGCAATCATTGCATCACGAATGGTATTTTGCTGATAGAGGAAACCTGGATTGGTACCGGGCTCCACATCATACCATCCACCCCATTCATCAACCACCAGTGCAACTCGTTTTGCCGGATCGTATTTATCCATGATGGTGCTGTGGCGTGTAACCAGTTCTTCCATTTGCAAAGCAGAACGCATGGATCCAAAATATTGCTGCTCTGTAAAATCGCGGGCAGGTCCTTTTTGTTCCCACTTAATTACTGTGTAATGATGTAAGGCAATACCTTCCATTAACGAAGCAGGAATATCACGCATCAACACTTCTGTCCAGTTATAATCACCGCCATTTGCACCTGAAGCCACACGAAATAATTTTTTCTCAGACCAGCCCGTCATGTAGGTTGAATATTGTCTGAATAAGTTAGCATAGAACTCAGGCTTCATATTACCACCACAACCCCATGCTTCATTACCAACACCCCAGATACTTACATTCCATGGATCTTTGCGGCCATTCTGTACACGCCATGTACTCATGGGACTTGTATTTGCCGGACTGTTTACATACTGTACCCAATCGCTCAACTCCTGCACCGTACCACTACCTACATTACCTGCCAGGTAAGGTTCTGCTCCGATTTTCTCACACATATTTAAAAAATCGTGTGTACCAAAGCTGTTATCTTCTGTAACGCCACCCCACCAAACATTCACCATTGATGGGCGTTTTGCTTTTGGTCCAACACCATCTTTCCAATGATAAGTATCGGCAAAACAACCGCCCGGCCAACGAAGGTTCCCTACTTTTAATTTCTTCAACGCAGCAATAATATCATTGCGTACACCATCCGTATTCGGAATTACCTTATTGGTATCACCCACATAAAAACCATTGTAAATACAATTGCCGAGATGTTCGGCAAAATGGCCGTAGATGTTTTTATTGATAACATATTTACCCGCATCGGCATTAAGAATTGCTTTATTCTCCTGTGCATTGGCAGGTTGTGCAGCAACAAGAGCTGCCAGCAAAAAAACGGAAAGTCCTTTTTTCAGTAACATGGTTTGTTGTTTTAGATACAATAGAATGAAAATGCATACAACACAAAATTGTATACACGAAACACATTTCCCTTAAGGATAACAGATGAGCAGATGGTCTGCCTGCGTTCAGCAAAGCCAGAGACTACAGAAGAATATGTACAATCAAACGGCATCATCAGCAATCGGTTCAGGAATTTCAGCCGGACTAAATTACAGGAATAATTGTAATTTTTACAATTATTAATTTTCTGACTTTTTTTTAACAAAAAAAGCGACAGCCTGCTAACAGACTGTCGCTTTTTTTTGATACCCAACTGATCTTTATTTTGAAAACACTGCAGGAACGGCTTCCGCAACCGGGTGTTTTGCCTCGTAAGTATAACCCATCAAACGAGCAATGGTTTGTGCAAACTGTTGCTGGTAAAACTGCTGCGCTAATTTCACTTCGCCCTTAGCAGCTAACCCCGGCGCCATTACTGCAAACCAAATTTCGGATGCATCTTTAATGGAATTACCATGACTGGTCCATTCTGCATTCACTGCATATCCCCTGCCATGATCGGTTGTAATAAAGAGGGCTGTTTTGTTTTTATACTGCGGATCGCTTTGTACATAATTCCACAACTGCTGTAACCATGCATCAACCTGATGTGCGGCATCCAGGTAAGAACGGTATTGTCCTGCATGTGCCCACTCATCGGTTTCGCCGTAAGCAATGTAGAGTACGTTCGGCTTCTTTGCTTTTAAATGTGCCATTGCTGCATAGTGTGTAAACACATCCAGGCATTCATCTTCATGCCAGGGCCTGTAGGAATCTTTCAGCATTTTATTTACCAATTGCTGTTCGCTTGATAATGCAGGAACATTTGCCGTATCAAACGCTGCTATAACAGGAATACCGCTGCGCTCTTCATTTAAAATGCGGTTGAACGCTTCCCATGCACCAAACGCTGCCACTTTACCTTTTAACTTTTGCTGTTGATTTAAAAACTCCAGCACTGTTACATGCGGATTAGGCTTGTACCCATTTGAATTGATCGCTGTATCGGCATAACCTGTCATGATCTCACTGTAACCGGGATAACTGAACCAATACGGATTGGCATTATTTACATAGTTGTTGTATTTACGATTACCATACAATTGTCCTTTTGCCGCAAATGTGCTCCACATAAACGGCATCAGTTTGCTGCGGCGCTCTTCTGCTGTTGCTGCCCAATAATGTTTGAAGATATAAGCACTGTCGCCCCGGTGAAACTTTTTATTATTGGCGATGGCCGAATCCATACCGCCATATACTTCCTGCCAACGCAAACCATCGGTTGTAACAACAATGATATTCTCAATTTTCTGAGCTGCTGCATGAAGAGCAGTAAGAAAAAGCGCAATGCTGAAAATTATTCGCATAAGTTGATGATTGATTTACTCCGCCAGTTTATACAAACCAAATGCAGAAAGCGTTGGATTTAAACGTGAAGATAAAATACGAAGCCGTACTTCTTTGGCAGTTATTGTATTAAATTTCAGTAAACGTTTATAACCGATGGTGCTGCCTTCTGCAATCTGTTTCCATTCGTTTCCATCCTTGTATTCAAACACAAATTTTTCTACCCGCTGACCGATACTGATGTTTTCCTGCAGACTCAGCACATCAAATGTTTTTGCTGATGGAAATGAAAAGGTGATGGTCGTGGATGTATCTTTTCCCTTCGTTGTAAAATAAGTTGTGTACGACTGATCGAGCAATGCATTTGTGTTGATGCCGTTGCTGCATTTTACTGTTGCACCTTTTGCAAGATTGTTTGCAAATGTTTTCTTAAGCAGCACTGAAAAACCTTCCAGGCTCTTTACATCGCTTGCAGAAAGCAATCCATCTCTGCTTGGCGGAATATTCAACAGCAACACACTGTTATACCCTACCGAACTGAAATAAATATCCATCAATCGTTGCGGCGATTTTACTTTATCATCTTCTTTTGCATGATAGAACCAACCCGGCCTGATCGATACATCTGTTTCTGCCGGATACCAGATCAATCCTTTTGCATCTTTTATTTTTTCTCTACTGCCAAGGTCTTTCTGCATCTTATCTCCCTTCGGTGCAAAGGCTACATCTTTCTGCGAACCGTCGGCAATTTTCTTCATCATATTTTCATCGGCTGGTATTACACTCCATTCTTCTTCACGACCCATTCCCGTTTCGGTGCCCACCCAACGCACATCGGGCCCCATAATAGCAATAGTTGCAGAAGGTTGCAGTTTGCGTATTACAGCATACCAACGATTGAAATCATACACTTGCTTTTTACCATTCGGCCCTTCGCCATTGGCACCATCAAACCACACTTCATCTACACGACCGTATTGTGTAAGCAACTCTGTTAACTGGTTTACAAAAAAATCATTGTAGGCATCGGTTCCATACATCGGTGCATTGCGATCCCACGGCGACAAATACACACCAAAACCAACGCCATATTTTTTACAGGCTGCTGCAACTTCTTTCACTACATCGCCTTTACCATTTTTCCACGGACTGCTCTTCACTGAATGTTCGGTGTACTTACTTGGCCACAAACAAAAACCATCGTGATGTTTAGCGGTAATAATCACCTGTTTAAAACCAGCAGCCTTTACCGTTTTGATCCACTGCTCTGCATCGAACAACACAGGATTAAAAATGGAAGGACTTTCAGTACCATTACCCCACTCTCTGTCGGTATACGTATTCACACCAAAATGAAAGAACGCAGTTAATTCCAGTTGTTGCCAACGCAACTGCCTTGCACTTGGTGTTACGTTTGCTGCTTTCGCAACAATTTCTTTTTCTGTATCACCAGGTTTGATGACTACGTAATTTGTGCTGCTTGTTTGCGCAGTACAAAGTTGTACGGCAACAATAGCAACAACAGTAAACGAATACTTTAAAAATTGATGAAACTTCATACGTTTTTATTTAACCGGTACCATCCAGTAAGTATAGCGATGATTGGCAAACGGAATACGGTATTGCTGCATGGGCATAGAACCCCAGCTATCAATACCCTGTAAACCTGTTTGCTGCAGATCAACATGCATATAAATTTTATCTTTCATAATCAACTCACCGGAGTGATACTGTTTTTTCTCAGTCTCCGGATCCAGATCATCCAGCGTATAAGGTAAAGCAGAAAAATTCAACAGGCTGTCCACATACACAAACTCAACTCCCTTACCTGCTTTGTTCGTCATCTTCACCCAACGCACATCGGCTTTGTTTCCACTCTCCTGCGGACGGGCATAAGAGAAATATTGATTGCTCACATTCTGTTTGTACAAACCGATCAATGATGCTGATTTACGATCCCAATAATTTTCCCAAGGGCCACGACCATAAAAGCTGATTTGATCAAATTCTTTTTTCAGCTGCAGATCATTTCCTACACGCAGCAGCAAAGAATATTTCCCTTTTACTGCATCAATGCTGCTGGTCACTTTTATTTTACCATCTGCATAAACAGTGAACTGCTGCTCACTCTCCGCATCGTCATTCACAATTTCTTTTTTAAACAGTATCGTGTATGATCCATCGGTTTGTTTGGTTACTGTTGCTGCAATTAATTTTCCCTGCTCATAGGCATTGCGCCACATACGCAGGTTGCGGTTGAAGCCGGCACCAATATCATTATCGGTTGGTGCACGCCAGTACGATGGTTGCGGACCTTGTTCCACAATAGTTGTTCCGTTTAGAACGTACGAACCCATAGTGCCATTCTTCAAATCAAAATTCACCGTAAAGCCTTTACCGGAAATAGCACAACTTGTTTCAGTCTGTTTCAACTGTAGGTTTCCTTTGCCGGTGATCATATCCTGTACAACAATACCTTGCTTTAATGCAAACTGTTCGTAAGCGATTTCATATCCTTTCTCCAAAAACGGCTCCGCTTCTTTCAATGTATAGTGCACATTGATGAAATATTCTTTTGCTTCATTTTGTTTTGATTTAACCGGCAGTGTTACTGTTGTTGATTGCTGTGCTGCAATGGACAATTGATTGATGATGCCTTTTTCAATCTGCTTACCATCTTCCATCAGCTCCCAACTTAACTGCACATTATCCAGGTTACGGAAGAAGTAAGAATTACGGATGGTCAGTTCATTGTTGTGCAGCGAAGATTTGATGAACTGATGCACTTTCTTAATTTCAACAGCCATGGGTGTTAATCCACGATAAGCGGTTACCACACCCTTCACACAAAAATTATTATCAGTGAAATTTTGCGGCACAGGCCCTTCCAAGGGAAAGTCGCCACCATAAGCCATAATACGTTTGCCATTCTTCACTGTATCAATTGACTGATCGATCCACTCCCAGATAAAACCACCTTGCAGGTTGGGATTATTTTCAATCGCATCCCAGTATTCTTTAAAGTTTCCGAGACTGTTACCCATGATATGTGCATATTCACTCATGATGAGCAAACGACTTGGGTTGCGACCTGCATAACGTTTTAACCAATTCGGATCAGGATACTGCGGAACGATCATATCGGTATTGTAATCATTCTCTGCACGTTCGTATTGCACGGGACGGATATCATTCTTCTTTAACCAATCGTAGGCTTCATAAAAATTCACACCATTCCCTGCTTCGTTACCCAACGACCATGTTACAACCGATGTATGATTCTTATCCCGCTCGTACATACGGTAAATACGTTCAAGGTGCGGTATCCGCCATTGTTTATCGTTACCCAAAGTGTAAGCCAAGTCATAGTAACGGCCATGCGATTCGATGTTCGCCTCATCCACTACATACAAACCAAATTCATCACACAGCTCCATCCAATACGGATCGGGCGGATAATGCGAATGACGAACAGCATTCACGTTCAGCTTCTTCATCATCTCCATATCCTTGTGCATGTCTTCTTTGGTGAGCGTATGCCCTTGTGTAGCGTTATGTTCATGACGGTTCACACCTTTCAGAAACACACGTTTACCATTCACTAAAAAATTATTATTGATGATCTCGATGGAACGGAATCCCACACGCTGCGGAATTACTTCCACTACATTCCCTTGTTTATCTTTTAACGTAATGTATAAGGTGTAGAGATAAGGCAATTCAGCCGACCATTGTTTTACATTGCTGATTTTTTCTTCGAACGTAACAGTGCTTTTGTAATTACCCAGCACCGTTTGTATGCCTGAAGTTGATTTTTTTAAGATGTTGTTACCAACTGCGTCCATCAGTTCAATATCCACAGCAAATGTATCAGGCTTACTGTGGTTTGTACGCTGATCGATACGATAGTTGTTTACTTCTGCTTTTATACTCAACAATCCATTGGTATAATTATCAGTAAGCGTGCTCATCACTTTAAAATCACGCACATCAAGCTTTGGTGTTGAGTAGAGATACACATCACGTTCAATACCCGAGATGCGCCACATATCCTGGCACTCCAAATAACTACCATCGCTCCAGCGATACACCTGTAAGGCAACCAGGTTTTCACCCGGCTTTACATATTTCGTAATATCAAACTCAGCAGCCAGTTTACTGTCTTCGCTGTACCCAACCTTCACACCATTCACCCAAATAAAAAATGCAGACTTCACTGCACCGAGGTGAATGAATACTTGCCGGCCGTTCCAGCTTTCGGGTATGTTTATTTTTTTGCGATACGAACCAACAGGATTGTTATCAACAGGAATATCAAATGGCGGTGTCATACGTGCACCGGTTCTGGTACTTCCTGCAAACTCATACGGTTGATTTACATAAATGGGTAAACCATAACCGTTCACTTCCCAGTTGGCAGGAACTTTAAAATTATTCCATACCGCATCGTTAAAATCTGTTTTATAAAAATCGAGCGGACGTTTACGTGGGTCCTGCACCCAATTGAACTTCCAGTTACCATTCAGCGAAAGAAAATACGCCGACTGTTCTTTGTTGCGGCCCTGTGCCAATGTACGGTTTTCAAATGCAAAGGCCGATGCACGCATGGGCATGCGATTGATGGAAACAACATCGGGCGTTTGTAATTCTGTGGGGAGTTCCTGTGCAAAAGCAGCCAATGTATAAAGAGCTGCAGCGGCGAACGTAAATAAACTTTTCATTTGCTCAAACTTACTTTCTTATTACGGCAATGCACTGTGCAAACGATTGACCGAATTAAGCAAATGCAACAGTGTAAAAAAACAGCATCAGGCCTTAGCAGCCCGCTTGTTAAGTGCGATATACAAACCAACAGAAACCAGCATTACACCAACAAATGTGTACAGGCTGATCGGCTCATGTAAACTGAGTGCAGCAATCATAAAACCAAACACCGGGCAGAGAAACAACCAGTACGAAGCCGTTACCGCATTCCGTTTCAGTAACCATAACCATAACTGAACGGCTCCAATGGAAACCGGAACCACCAACCACAACACCCCACTGAAAAATTTCATATCGTAATGATTCATCTCGGGTTTATAAGTAAACAAGAGAAATGGCACTAAAAACAATCCGCCAAGTAAGGTTTGCCAGCCGTTAATGGTGAGTATATGCAGATCGTTCCACTTTGTGCGTGCAAAATAAATGGCACCAGCCGAGTATGCCAACATACTGATGAGCATCAACAACAAACCTGTTACGGTTGCATAACTGTTCTGCAACAAAGGCCATGCGGCAATCACTACACCTGCAGCACAAGCGAGCAAACTCAGCCAATGCTTCACACCCATTTTATGATCAAAAAGCAAAACAGAAATAATACTGATGAACACAGGATTCACTGCTACAGCCATACTACCTAAACCTGCCGATACTTCCTGCATGGCAATGACGTACACACCTAAGTAAATACTGATGTTTAGCAAACCATACACTGCCAGAAACAACCACTCTTTCTTTTGCGGCAACCGTTTGCCCAACAGCAAATGTGTAAACAGCAGCATACCTGCACCGGCTAAAAAGAAACGGGCAACCGCTATTACAAAAGGTTGTGCCGATTGTAAGGCAATCTTCGTTGCAGCTGCAGCAGACGACCACAACAACGCAAACAACACCCCTGCTAAAAGATATTTCCAGTTCATAAATAAAAACCGCAGCCATTACAACAGCAGCACTGCAAACTTATTCCATCTGTAACTAACGCAACGAAGCAAACAAATTCCAGCTGCGGTCTTTCAAATTTGGATATTGGATTTTAAAACTTGACGTTTATCTAATAATCACTTCGTCAATGAAAATATGCGTAGGCGATCCTGCACTTTCGTGCCATGCAGGCAACGCTCCTCCGGTTTTTGCCCGCACACGGATGTAGCGTGCTGTTGCAGTTACATCAGCACCCAGCTGCTGCACTTCCGGGCCTTTGGCATCGGTTGAAATTTTATTGACAACTGTTGTTAAAGGTTGATATGTCTTGCCATCGTTACTGATCTCAAATACTACTTCTTTCGGGTAAACGATCCAAGGGCTCACTTCCTGTAATACATTGATGCCAACATATTTTATAGGCCGTACTTTTTGCAGATCGATAATCGCTACAAAATCTTTTGCATAATAACTCTGCCAGTCGCCGGTTTTCCAGTTTGCATCACCTACTATTCCATCGATCAATGCATCTTTACCGCCTGCGGTGTACATGGGATGCACTTCGCTTAGCACCGTAATGTTTCTGTCGCCGGGTACTTTATAAAACTTCTGTGCAATTCTTGCACTCTGTTTTCCATTCTTACTTGCAAACAGTTCAATGTTTGCGGTTTCGGTGATAACAAATGGCTTTTCGTAGCGGATAAATTTCGGCTTTTCTTCTCCTTTCACAATTGCATAATAGATCTCTGTTTTTGGATCGAGATGCTTCAATGTAACCGTTAAGCTGTTCTTGAATTTATTCGTATTCATCTGAAAGAACGGAACTGCTACAAACTGCTCATCATTTACTTTTGATGAAGGCATATCTGCTTTGTTGATACCACGTGTTTTATTAGGCGTTGCACTCATTTCAAATACCAACTCGCCACCATTCTCCACATCGGTATTCTTAATAAAGGTAGCCGCATGTGTTTTGCCATTCAATAATACATTGTTGACATAAAAGTTTTTTGCAGAACGGTTCTTTGCAGTGATAGAAAATGTTTTACCATTCTCTAAATGAATCTTTACTTCATCAAACAACGGTGTACCCAATGCATACACGCCACTACCGGGTGTTGGCTGGTAGATACCCATTGCACTCAACACAAACCATGCACTCATTTGTCCGCAATCTTCATTACCAATCAAACCGTCCGGGTTGTTGGGATAAAACTCTGTACAAATTTTATGAATAAGCTCCTGTGTTCGCCAAGGCTTGCCTGCATAATTGAACAAATAAGCCATGTGGTGACTTGGCTCGTTACCATGTGCATACTGACCGATCAATCCTGTTACATCGGCCTGATCACGACCGCTTAATGTTTGGTTGGTGGTGAAGAGTTCTTCCAGCTTACGTAAGAAATTTTCTTTGCCGCCATATATTTTGATCAATCCATCAATATCCTGCTGTGCAGAAAACGAATAATGCCAGGAGTTCCCTTCGGTAAAAAAGTTATTGACCTCTGTTGCATTGAAAGGTGAGAACCAAAAGCTCTGCACCTTGCCACGAATGTGATATGTAGTTGGATCGAAGAGATTACGATAATTCAAAGCACGTGCTGCATATTTTTTTGCTACAGCATCATTACTGATCCATTTGGCAAACTCAGCAATACACCAATCATCGTATGCATACTCCACCGTCTTTGATGCACTTTCATGATCATGATCGTTGCTTACAAAACCTTGTCTGCCGTATTGCGTTAATCCATAACGGCTGCTTTCTGCATAACTGGTCATTGCTTCCAATGCCAGCTTCGTATCAAACCCTCTGATTCCTTTTTGGTACGCATCTACAATTACCGGCACCGAATGATAACCGATCATACAAAAGGTTTCATTACCACTCAACTCCCATACGGGCAACATGCCACCATGTTTGTATTGCGCCAAAAAAGTATTGATCCAATCAGCTGTTCTCTTTTGATTAATGATCGACATGAGCGGATGCAAAGCACGGTGCGTATCCCATAATGAAAAAACGGAGTAATTGGTAAAACCATCCGCTTTATGCAAGTTCAGATCGGTGCCACGGTATTCTCCGTTTACATCAGTATAAATATTCGGCGCAACCGATGCATGATACAAGGCCGTATAAAATGCTATCTGTTGATCCTGTGTACCACCTTTTACTTCAATCTTACCCAGCTCTTTGTTCCATGCATCTTCTGCCTGTTGTTTTACGGTTGTAAAATCCCAATGTGGAATTTCTGCATCAAGATTCAGCTTTGCGTTTTCCATGCTTACGCCTGAAATACCCACTTTCACCTGCAAGTTTTTGTTGCTGCTTACATCAAAACTGAAATAGGCTTTGATATTTTTACCGCTGGCAGAACGAATATTGTTTTGTAAGACATCGTTCAACGCAATGCCATACGTCTTAATCGGTTTTTCAAATTTTATGTAGAAGTAAAGAATTTGATTCGATGCCCAGCTTTTGCTGCGGCGCATCCCTTTTACTTCGTATTCGTTCACTAGTTCAAAAGACGATTCCAATACTTCATCTCTATGTTTCAGATCAAGCAATACACTTCCTTCTCTCGTGCCTGCATCAAATGTGTATTGATGCATACCCGAACGGAATGAAGTGGTGAGTGCTGCATTGATGTTATGTTTCTTCAGCAGCACTTCGTAATAACCTGCATGTGCTTTTTCATTTTTGTGTGAGAAGGGAGAAGCATATTCACTATTCTTCCATTTCACTTCTCCTGTAAACGGCATCAGCAACACATCGCAGTAATCGGCAATACCGGTACCGCTCAGATGCGTATGCGAAAAACCATACATGATACTGTCGCTGTAATGGTAGCCACCGCAACCATCCCAGCCTTCCAGTCTTGTATCCGGACTTAACTGCATCATACCAAACGGCATTGTTGCACCAGGATACGTATGACCATGACCACCTGTGCCTATAAAAGGATTCACAAGCTTTGCATAATTTGTTTGAGCATTTACCAAAACACTCAACGTAATAAAACAAATAACAAACACTACTCTTTTCATCATCTTATATTTTCAATTCTTAATTAAATCCACCCTGTCCTCGATAAAGCTTCACCGGCTTATCGAGTTTTACTTTTACAACAGTGATATACTTATCCAACACATTTTGCGGAACATTTACATACACCAATCCGGGCACATGACTCCACGATATTTTACCAACAACTTTATGCGTGAGTTTGGCATTACTGCCCAAAACAGTGATATCCTGAATTTTATTATCCAGTCCTTTGATCATAATATTACCGCCCGAACTTCCGTGCAGGAACAAATACAAAGTGGTGGAGTCTTTCGACAATGTTGTAGGACCATAAAAATGTCCCTGCGGAAGCCCACCGATTGTATTAAAAATTCCTTCCCCATTCCGTTTGTTCCATGCACCCAGTTCTTTCAACACATTTACCTGTTCAGCAGGAATGGTTCCATCTTCCATTGGTCCCATATCCAACAACAGATTGCCACCGTTCGAAACGGCATCAACAAAAATGCTGATCACTTCGTACGGTGTTTTCCAGTTATTATCGTGATGAAATCCCCAGTTATCATTGGTGGTCATACACAATTCCCACCAGTTGAATTTGGGTCTTGTTACCGGAAAATTCTGTTCCGGTGTTTCGTAATCGCCATAGCCTTGTAAACGGCCGTTAATGATGGCACTGGCATTACCTGCTAAAATCAGATTTCTTACTTTTTGCGACTCCCATTCTTCGGCACTGTGTTCCCAATCTCCATCGAACCACCAGAGGTCGGGTTTGAACATCGCATTGATCTCTTTGATCTGCCCCTGGAAAAAAGAACGATAACGATTCCAGCGATCATAATCGTTTGCTATTTTATAACGGCTGCTGTCGTTTAAGAAACCGGGATAATCGGGATGACTCCAATCGAGCAATGAAAAATATGCACCGCACTTGATGTTGCGTTTCCGCAGCTCTTCAAAGAACGGCTTGATCATATCTTTTTTTGCAGGCGTTGCCTGCACCGTACTCAACTTGTTCATTTTGGTATCATACATCGCAACCCCATCGTGATGTTTGGTGGTGATCACCGAATATCTTGCACCGCTTTCTTGGATGAGATCGGCCCATGCAGCAGGATCATAATTTTTTAAGGTGAATCCTTTGAGCTGCTTCATGTAATCGGCATAGCTGATCTTTTTGTTATGAAAACTCCACGATTCATCAATACCATTCACTGCATAAATACCGGCATGGATAAAAATGCCCAGTTTGGCATCGGCAAACCATTGCATTTTTTCTTTAATAGCCGCAGCATCTGTTTTTTGCTGGGCACTCAATTGTACTGAACCGAGCAGTACAAGAACAATCAATAGTTTCTTCATCACGCTATCTTATTTAACTGTATAATTTTTACAAGATCATTTTCGCAACACATCAAAAAGCGATTTGATTTTGATTGTTGAAATTTCTTTCGTTGAAAAATACCTGTTCTTCACATGCAGGTATTTCTTTACACCAGCCTTCAAATCGAAATAGTTATCATCGATATCAAAAAAGGTTTGTTGCTTATACAAGTACACATATTTCGCATCCACATTACTTACAATGCTGAACAGGTTCTCGCCTTCATGCCTGATTGTAAATGAAGGTTTCTTTAAAACGACATCTTTGGGATATACACTATCTCTCACAGGTTTCACATCATCACGATAAGCTTCTTTAACAGCATACCAGGCAGCTTTTGGTTCACGACTGTAATCGGTAATACTCCAGCTTGCAACCGGCCAGCAATCGTTCAGCTGCCATAACAAGGTACCCATGTTGTAAGGTTCTTTGCTGCGATGAATGGCGATTGCATTTTTAAGACTGTAATACTGCAGGCATTGTGTGAGATAAGTATAATCCTGCAACGATAGTTGTTTCACTTTTGCTGAATCCAGAAAGTAACGATGCAGGTACGATTCAATTTTCATGAATCCATTACCCGCTTTCTGATGCTGATGGATAACATCAGAAAAAAGAAAACGATCCTGTGGCAACGTAAATTTTTCAATGCTGCTGTAGTTGGGCATTGCCTGCATACCATATTCACTCACAAAGCGACCGGTCTTTTGTTCAAAAATTTCCACAGGCTCCAGCCCCCACCAAACACCCCAGTAATGACTATCACCTTCGGTAATACTTTTTGCACGCCCCCATCCGTTGGTGGGAGATGTGCTTACATATTGACGAGTACCATCAAACACATTCACCCATGCGGCAATACTGTCACGAAACAAACGCACATAATCATTCCACACCTTCGCAGAATCCTGTCCATGCAGATTGAATTGATTTTGCCAGCCCCACTGATGCCATGCTTCATCTACTTCGTTATTACCGCACCACACCACAATTGATTTATGATGACGAAGCCGTTTGATCTGATATTTGACTTCTTCTTTTACATTATTAAAAAATTGTTCATCTCCGGGAACCATTGCACCGGCAAACATAAAATCCTGCCAGATGTAAATACCCAGCTCATCACAGAGATCATAAAACACATCCTCCTCATAAATTCCACCACCCCACACACGCAGCATATTCATGTTGGCATCTTTCGCCAGCATTAAAATTTTCCGATAGTCTTCTTTTGTTAAACGTGGAGTAAACATATCGGAAGGAATATAATTCGCCCCCTTCATGTACACCGGCTTGCCGTTTATTTTAAAATAAAATGTTTTACCGTATTGATCGGGCTGCTGCACCAATTCAACTTTATTAACAGCAGTAAAAGGTTTTTCTATTGGTCGTTCATTAAAGGCTTCGAGGTACACGCTTTTCCAAATGCCGCAGGTGATGAATGTCGGCCCCCAATCCCAACCGAAATGATATTGCGCTTTTCGTGCATAGGTTCTTGCATTATCGGGCAATACAAACGGCAGTTTCGATTTTGCAATGGAATCAACTTTATTTTTTGCTGATGCAAAACGAATCAGTAACGTATTGTTGGGTTTTAGCAATTGCTTAACATCGGCTTTCCACTGGCGAAACATATTGTCTGCAGAAAAAAGAAGCTGACCGTTTAGATACACATCAGCATAGGTATCTAATCCATCAAACACAAGTTCAATGTTCTTCCTTTGTAAAATTGCTGCATCTGCCTGAAAGGTTGTTTTATAATCCCAGTTGGTTTCGCCAATCCATTGCAGTTTCTTTTCGTTGTCACGATAATAAGGATCGGGAATAAGTTTGTTAGTAAGCAGATCGGTATGTACAGTGCCGGGCACTTTTGCTGCATACCATTTGTTTTTGTTTTGCTCACTGAATTGCCAGTTTTGATGCAATACAATTTTTTGTACCGCCGGCTGCGCCGTTAGTGAAGAAATAAACAAACCAAGTAGCAGCGAAAACAACAATTTTTTGTTCATAAAATAACCATTATCAATAATGCCCCACCTCAAAACGACAGGCATATAAAGGGCTTTCAACTTTAATTCCATTAATGACAAAAGCAAATATTTCCGAAATTACATACTCATCATTTTACAATAATTTCATCAATAAACACCCACGATCTGTTTCCATGATAATTATGCCATGCCGGCAATTCTTTTGTTCCGGTTACATTAAACCTGATAAATCTTGCCGTCTTATTATTTGGATTAAACACAAAATCTTTTATTTCCTGTGGCACCTGGTGGTTACTGTCGATCGCCTGCACTCCGCATGTAGTGAAATTTATTCCATCACTGCTGATGAAACATTCAATTTTAGAAGGGAAAACAATCCACGATTTCGTGCTTTGTAATGCACTGATGCCGATTTGTTTGATGGCTGATTCTTTCTCGAGATCAAGCGTTAACACAATATCCTTTCCTTCCCATCCCAGCCAGTTGATTTTATAATCATCAGTTCCTTTAACACCGTTGGTGAGCATACTGAAACCTGTGCCGGTATATTGCTCAGCAGGTGTAACAGAACCAGTTACCTTTTTTTGAAAAGCAAGATTACCTTCCACTTGCACATCAATAAAACGCAGTGTGCTATGGTAAAAAATATCGGCTGTTAAACCATTTTCATTCAACTCAACAATGTTGTTATCTTTGCAGACAGCATAAAAATCTTCAAGCAGTTGTTTACGTTCCGGCTTCAGCATGTATTTGCCGTTTTCAATTTTATACCAGCCGTTTTCACCAAACATCTGCGTTTTGGCAATTTCCATATCGGCATACTGCACAGGTAACTTTGCAATTTTTACACGCTGCAATACTTCCGGCTGATCTTTTACTGCAGCTTCTGCCTGCTCAAACAATTTATAATACTGAGCAAGCAATGCGGGTGATAAAAACGTCCTGGCATTCCACACCGGCGAGCCATAAATGTCAAGACGTTGTTTTGATTTAGCTGCTTCACTATGCAGCAAAGTGAAATAAGATTTTAAAAACGGGGCTGCCTGTTTGTAATAGCCTTTCATGAAATCATCGATGACGGCATTAGCATCGGCATTAGGGTTCCAGAGTAATTTACTCAGCAGATATGCTTTGAGTTCAGCAAACTCAGCACCTTTGGTGATATTGCATTGCTGAAATTGTGCTCTTACTCCATATTTATTAAAAAACTGAATGTTTGGTTGTAAGGTGTGAAACAAAGGAAACGGACAGAGATAATTGGTGAACTGAATTTCATAATCCCACAGCATAATATTGCTGCTGATTGTACTCCAGTCTTTGATGTCACTTACAAAAGATGCACTTGTCGAATCCCGTTCAATCGGCAAACTGCGGTTGAGCTCAATTGTGCAAAGCGTGATCATTACATTCTTTGCAGGCTTTGTATGCAAAGGCGCTTTTCTTGTGTACTGATAAGCAAGTGTGGTAATGATTTTATCAGGAAACAATGCCGCAACCCTATTCACAAACTGAATAACCGAACCTGTTGGCCCGCCATCTATATCATCATTCTTTTTACATTCACTGCACTGGCAGTAATCATAATTATCATTCTGGCTTACACTCCAGTATTTGATGTTGGGATGTGCAAGCATATCTTCTTTCAAACGTTTTACTGCAATTTCAAATACCACAGGATTGGATAAGCATAATTGTCCGTAATGAATACGTTTTCCATTTACCAAGGAAAAGTATTCAGGATGCGATTGAAAATACTCTGTTGAAGGAACCAGTCTGTTAAACGTATGTACATAGTATCCTCTCCATGCACCATCATTCCATTTATCTGCAATGGTATGCAGCTTGCGCCAGTTTTTGTATTGTTCGTTATAAGGAAAATTTCCGTTTACAACACGGATGATATTGTAAGGAACCTGTTTATTATTAATAAAACCAACCGCAATTGTTTTTTTAACAGGAACATATTCAGCATCGGGCGAAAACTTACGGCAACCAAGATAATCTTCAAGAAATGAAACAACGCCGTTCATCACTCCTTTTCCATAACCACCGGTAATAATCAGCTTTCCGTTTACGGTACTGATATGATAACCATCTTCTTCTAAATTATTTTTTTCTTTGAAACGATTGGTGTTGCCAATAATAATTTCTTTCGCTTGTGATGTTATCTTATCAGAAATAACAGGAAGTAAAGCACCTGACATACGGGAAAGATATTCCTGCATTACCTGTGCTGCCTGTTTCTCTGTTTCAGTAGCAGCTTCAGGAATAACAATAGAGTAATTGCTTTTGCCATTTGTTACCAGTTGCAATTTATTTTGGGCCATTACCTGGATAACTACCAGCTGAAACAGAAGTATTGATACTAATTTCATGGATCTATTTTAATCACCTTTTAAAACAAGCAGCAGTAAAAAACTTTTACAACACAGCTCTTTGCCGAATACACCAGTAGTTAAAAAAGAGGCCAGCCAGGAATGGCCGGCCGTATAGTTTTGTATGCTAAAACTACTGATTATGAAATTTAAACCTGCTCTTGTTGGCGTATGCCGCATAATTAAGAACAGATCGTTTATTTATAATTGTACCTGCAATACCCACACATGGTCTGTAACCGACTTCAACGAAGCCGGCAAAGAAATATCTACTCCTTCAGCAGCGGCTTTCCATTTTAATTTTTGATTACTGCCAATCAGCTTAACTGTTGACTTTGCATTGAACGCAACATTCCTGATATGTACATTACCCTGCGGATAATTGAAGAGAAAAATATTCAATATCTTTCCATCTTTACTTTGTGTAAAGCGGATATTCTCTCCTTCGCCAAATTGTTTGTACATGCGGGTTCCATAAATGGCTTTACCATTCAGTTTCATCCACACACCTATTTCTTTTAAGCGGTCGTAAGCAACCGGATCAAATTCACCTTCGGGACTTGGCCCGATGTTTAACAGGTAATTCCCCCCCTTGCTTACAATATCAACCAGCTTCTCAATAATTTCATTTGTTGATTTGTATTGATCGTTGGGCACATAGCTCCAACTGTTTGCCATCGTCATACAAGTTTCCCATGGATAAGGCAAACCGTTTTCAGGAATATGTTGCTCCGGCGTTAAATAATTTTGTTGTTCTCCCGGCACAGCTCTGTCTACCACAATAATTTTTGGCTGCTTTACTCTTACTTTTTTAACCAGCTCAGGCATGTTTATATCCTGGCTCTGCGGATTACGGGCCCACCTGCTGCCTTCATATACTTCCAGCAAATCAGCTTTCACTTCTTCATCTGTTTTTTTACGTACCCAGCCACCATCAAGCCAAAGAATATCTACTTTACCATAATCACTTACCAGTTCGTTAATTTGATTATGGGTGAAGTCTGTAAACTTTTTCCATTGTTCAGGATATTTTTGAACAGAATAACTCGGGTTTCGGTCGCTTTGCGGAAATTGCTTCCACCAATAATAATCGGTATGCCAATCGGGCTTTGAGAAATAAGCACCGATCCACATGTTCTCTTTACGAAATGCGTTAAATACTTCTTTGGTAATGTTGCTGCGTGGATTACTTGAAAACGGCGTTGCTTTATCGGTGATCTTGTAATCTGTATATTTTGAATCGAACATACAGAAACCATCATGATGTTTGGTTGTAAACACCATGTACTTCATACCGGCATCTTTTGCAGCCGCTGCCCATTTTTCCGGATTGAATTTTACAGGATTAAACGTTGTTTGCAGATTTTCATATGCCTTAACATAATCAACATAATTATCTGCAACACCTTTCTTTCTTGCACCTGTTGCCCATCCCAGATCTTCGGGACAAATACTCCAGCTTTCAACAATACCCCACTGGCTGTACGTTCCCCAGTGCATCAATAAGCCAAACTTCAGGTCTTGCCACTCTTCTAACCTGCGCTGAATAGCTGTATCAGGATCAGGATAATATTCTTTATGCTGCGCATTAACCGAATGCACTCCGCCTGCAAATACAAACGATGCAATAATTGCCAGCTGTTTCATTTTTTTGTTCATAATCACTTTGTTGACAGGAATTGAAAATCCGTTTCCATCAGCCAGTCTGCACAGCTTCAGAATTTTGATAATAACAGGGCCTTATACAAGGCCCTGTTTAAAAACCCAAAACTGCTAATCGAAAATGTTAATTGATATCCCAGAAAATTTTTGTTGTAAGGTTGTCCTTTGACTTTACCTGGTTATAATTAACCGTATTGTAAGTAGGTTCTGATGTAGCATACAGCCATCTTGCAGGTGGAAGTTGCTGAGCATTTGCATTATCTACTTCAAAGCTCATTACCGGACTGTTCAAACGACGTATTTCTGCCCAGTTATCCAAAGGTTGAATAACGCTGAAGTCGATCCATTTTTGCGCTGCAATCAACTTCAGTTTATCTGCAGTTGTTGCTGCAAGATCCCAGTTTATACCAGCCATTGTCTGATATGCAGTTACTTCAGCAGGAGTTACAGGAGTAAGTGCACCTGCTGTATTATCGTTGCTTACAGATCTGTAGAGATAATAGTTTTCAATAGACTTGGCAATGCCCGCATTGTACGCTGCTTTTGCTGCAGTGTTGTTACCTGCTTTGAGGTATGCTTCAGCAGTTAAAAAGCTAACTTCAGAAGCATTGATCAACACACCGGGAAAATACTGATTCCGGCTGATGGTTGAACGGTTGTAACGAGCCAGTGTACCACCTGCAACCAAAGTAGTTTGTGTTGATGCAGTTGCCATTGGATCTAGACCAATGTAAGCACCACCTGCTGCATTGGGTCCGGGTTCAAACATTGCTCTGATTCTTGGATCAGCGTTCGTGTTCATGTGATCGATCATTAATTTACCTGCAACATTGCCATCCCAATCTTCCAAACCGGTTCTGAAACCTGTTGAGTTGAGCGGTGTGCTGAGGTTGAACACTTTGATCTGGATATTATCTGCATTTGTTTCAACTACAGGATAAGTAGCAGGACTACCTAAGATAGCTGCTGTTTCTGTAGCTGCTCTTGTTTGAAATGCTGCAACACCCGATACTCTGCCGAGCATACGTAAACGAAGTGAATTACAATACTTCTTCCATTTTGCAATACTTCCTTTGTTTACAATATCCTGGTTGTTGAACCCTGTTTGAATTGCAGCTGATACAGTAATTGAATTCAGCTCATCTGCAAATGCTTTCAGATCATCCAGCATTTTGGTGTAGAGATCTTCTGCTTTATCATACTTGGGTAAAGAAACAGCATAATCGCCGCCGTTAGCACTCAGCTTGCCGGCTTCCGAAAAAGGAATATCGCCATGCAGATCAACTACTTTTTGAGTATGATCGTACAAATAAATCGTTGCAGCAATCATATAAATTCTGCGCAACTGCTGATCGGAAGTACTCATTCCGGCATATACTTTTTCCATTTCTCTGAACTGCGAAAGAAAACCATAGTAGTTATTCCAGCGATCGTTTATACCTGCAGCACCCGGAACGTATTGGCCTGTTGAGTTAACCCAGCCAACAGCCTGCGAGTACCTGTTTACTGTTGTACGCAGTACAACAAAGTAATTCCAGTAAGAAGGTAAAACATACTCCCGGTTGTACGATAAAAAGCCTGCAAACTGCTTTTCAACCGAGGTTTGAGATATTTTAGAAGGATCAGCATAATTGTCTGCAAAATCCTGCTTTTTACAGGAGGTCATTGCCAGCGATAGTGCCGTTGCTCCTATCAGTATTATTTTTTTCATAATTACTTTTTTTGTCGTTAATCAGAATTAGAAATTTGCCCTGATCATTACACCATAACTTCTTGTTGATGGGTTTGTACCGGCATTGTTTAATGTTTGGAACCATCTTGAACCTGCAGTTGTTTGTTCAGCATCCATATCCTTTAATGTTCTGTAGAGGTAGAACAGGTTACGGCCAAATGCAGACAATTGAATTTTTCTTGCACCAACAAATTTGGCAGCTTTCTCAGGTAACGTATAGCTAAGAGAAACTTCTCTCAACTTAACGTATGAGTTCTTCTGAATATACAGTTCATAACGTGAATAGCTGTACTGAGGACCACCCCAGTTGTAAACGTTCCAGTAGTAATAAGCCTGAGAAATAACATTGGTATTTTTCTGACCATCTGATGTAACACCATCAACCAGCATACCATCATTGTAAACTTTTTCGCCGTTAGGACCAGCAGTAGCAGTTGTTTGTACACCTTTACCTTGTGCGTTTACATAATAACTGATACCACCATGTTCTTTATCCATGTAGTTTAAACTTTCTTCAAGCAAACCACGGCTGATCATCCAGTAAATACCTGTTGGCATTACATAACCACCAAAACGGAAATCGGTAAGTACATCCAGGTTGAAGTTTTTGTAGCGGAATGAATTGAAGAAACCACCTACTACCTTTGGCATTGCATTACCAACTTTCACCATATTGTTGGCATCAAGGGTATATAAACCGTTAGAACCAACTACTTTTTCGCCCTTGTTGTTTGTTAATACAGGATGCGCATAAAAATCGCCCATTGACTGACCTACCACTGATTTCAATTGTGCTGCATTACCGTCGTAATCAGCATGCAACAATTCGTTAGAACCAGATGATAATTTTTCAACAACGTTTTTATTTTGAGAGAAGTTTACACCAGTTTCCCATTTAAAATTCTTTTTGCTAACCGGTGTTCCTGTTAACGCAATTTCAATACCCTTGTTACGCAGTGTACCGATATTGGTAAGAACAGAAGTTGCACCTGATGTTGCAGGAATAGTTAAAGGAAGAATCTGATCTCTGATCTGTGCATTGTAGTAAGAAGCTTCCAGGCCTAAACGATTGTTAAAGAACCTTGCTTCAACACCAAATTCAATTTCATGTTTCTCCTCTGGCTTGATCGCATCATTACCAAAAGAAGAAGGAATTGTTGTGTACAATACCGGCTGACCACCTACACTTTGAACACCCAATGTATTTTGGTTGTACGCAATGTTTGCATTGTAAATATCCGGATAGTTACCTACCACGCCCCATGAAGCACGCACTTTTGCAAAGCTTACATAAGCAGGCAGCTTAACCGCATCGGAAAGAATAAAGCTTGAGTTGATTGAAGGATAAACGAAGCTGTTGTGGCTTGGATTCATTACAGATGTACGGTCTCTGCGTACTGTTGCTTCCACAAAAAGATAATTTTTGTAGTTCGCATTCACTGTTCCAATAATCGCATCTTTAATCAGGAAAAATCTTGATGAAGAGCTGTTTGCAACGTTAACAGAAGCAGCAACATCAAACAGGTTTTCGGTACTTAAACCACCGTTTGTACCACGGCCCATCATTGTTTGTGTTTCTTTTGTTGCAGTATAACCCGCCATAGCATTAAACTCAATATCACGTGTGATGTTTTTAGAGTAAGTAAGCAAGGCATCGCCATACATAATGTTATTCTGATAAGAGTTCATACCAAAATAACCGGAGTTACCAAATGCCAAAGGCACTTCAGTAGCCTGTTTACTTTCTGAGCGGAGTGCAGTAAAGTCGCTTGAGAATCTTGCACGTAAACGCAGTTCTTTAATAATCTGCCAGGTATTGGTAACGCTACCGATGATGCGGTTGCTGTACTCATCTTCTGTATGTTTTTTTACCCGCCATACATAATCAGCAATGTCGCCCTTAAACCCATTGTAAATAATGTTTTCGCCAGGTGTTAAGCTCTGGTTGGTTCCTGTTACATAGCGGTAACCTTTGCTGGTTTGATATTTATTGAGGTACCAGTCTGCATTATCGAAACGGCCCATCATACCCGTAAAGTTGTTGATCATACGATCGATTGAGTATGGACGGTTATGCGTTTTCTGGTTAATAAAGTTTACAATTACATCAGTTGTAAACTTCTTACCCAGCTTAAGCGAAGTATTCAGATTGGCAATATTCTTATAGTTTTCTGCACCAAGACTGATACCCTGATTTTGCTGACGTGTTAAAGAAAAACGTGTTGTAGCATTTGCAGATGTTTGCGAAACCGCTACGTTAATGCTCGAATTTCTTCCTGTCTGGAACAAACCTGCATAGTTGTTTTTTTGTGCTTCGTAAGGACGAATAACACCATCCCATGCCATTGTAGGCTTGCCATCGAATTTAGGACCGAAGTTGATGCTGTAACCAAGAATACCTCTGGTTTCTTTAATACCATCATTGTTGGTATCGTAGTAAATAAATCCTTCGTTATCCTGTCCGCCATTGTTTACATTTAACGGAGCACCGGCACCACGTACGTTTTGGTAACGTGGCAGGTAAGCTACCTGGTCCATACTGTAGTTTGCATTGAAGTCTACACTGAAACCTCTGTTACTTTTTGAACCTTTTTTAGTTGTAATCAGGATAACACCATTCACCGCTTCAGAACCATAGAGTGCTGCAGCAGATGCACCTTTCAGGATTGAAATGTTTTCAATGTCTTCAGGATTTATATCGAGCAAACCATTACCACGCAAACGTTGATCGTTCCAGTAATCGTTGTTTCTTACTTCTTCGTTACGGATAGGCACACCATCCATTACAATCAATGGTTGGTTTCTACCTGTAATAGAGTTAATACCACGGATGTTAATGTTCACCGCACTTGTTGCACCGCCTGGTGTTGCACCTATACGTACACCGGGAGCTTTACCATACAATGCAGCTGCAAAGTTTGGAGAGCCTGCCTGTGTAAGATCTTCGGCTTTAATAGTAGAGCTGGCATAACCAAGCGCTTTCTTTTCACGGGTAATACCAAGTGAGGTTACAACCACTTCTCCGATTTCTTTGCTGGATACATCCATGCTTACTTCGATAGTGGTTCTGCCATTTAAGCTTTCTTCTTTGGCTTCGAAACCAATCGAAGTAAATACCAGCGTTGCATTAGACGCAACTGTTATACGGAATGCTCCGTTTGCACCGGTGGTTGTTTGGTTGGCAGTACCTTTTTCCTTAATGGTTACAGAAGGCAAAGGATTTCCTTCTGCATCCTTAACGGTACCGGTAACCGTCTTTTTTTCCTGTGCCGTTACGTTTAGTAAGCACATGGCTGCCATTGTAAAAAGCAGTAATCGTTTGAACAACGTTTTCATTGCAGTTTGTATTTTGGTTAAAGAATAAAGAGACAAATGTGAATGTGGAGTGTTGGAAAAAATTGAATTAAAGCTCTACCTCACTGCCTGCGTTTTTGGTTTTTCGCCTGTCCAACATATCAAAATGATCCATTACCAACGCTGCTGCTCCTATCAGCTCAGCCTGAAAGCCTAACGATGAAATTTCCAGGTGTGTGTTTTCGGCTATCTTCGGTATACAGTGTTCATTGATCGCCTGCTGAATTGGTGCCAGCCATATTTTTCCTCCTACTGAACCTCGACCGCTTAATACAATCAATTCGGGATTGAAGAGGTGAATAAGAATAGATATACCACGGCCGATATGATAACCTGCTTCCGACAATAATTCAATGGCATACATATCGCCTTTGCTTGCAGCTTCCATTATTTTACGGGAAGAATCTTCGGCGTGTTCTAAGGTTAAATTTTTGAGGATAGAAGCCCGACCTTCTTTTAAGCCTTTGATGGCCTTTTCTGCAACAATAAACAGAGATGATTCGGTTTCCAGGCAACCGCTTTTACCGCAGGAGCACAATTTATTATTGGTGAATAGCGGAAGATGACTGAACTCGCCTGCAAAACCATTGTTGCCACGAAACAGTTCCCCTTTCACAATCATACCCAGACCTATACCCCAACCAACGTTTACCACCATTACGGTTTGTTTGTTACGGGCTGCTCCAAATTTCAGTTCGGCTAATGCAATTAAACTGGAATCATTATCAATAAACACAGGCACGCCAACAGCTGACTCCACAACAGTTACAATACTGTTTCCGCTTTCTGTTTTAAGAAATGAATGATTAATGCCTTTGGTAACATCTACAAAACCGGGCATACCAATACCAATACCGGCAATTTTTTCTTTAGATATACCTGAAGAGAGAATGTATTGATTAATGTATTGTGTGAGCTGTGTAAGCGCTGCTGCATTATTACTCAGTGGCAGCTCAATGCGTAAAGGCTCATGCACATAGTTGTTTTGCATATCCAGGATAGCAATGCGGGTAACCAGCTGATCCATGGCCACCGACACAACATAGAGCATATCTGCTTTAAGGGAATATACCAAAGGACGACGACCACCTGTAGAGTGGGCATACCCCGATTCAACTACAGCCCCCTCTTCTATCAACTCGTTTAATACACGGGTTGTAAGCGGAAGGCTTTTATCAGTCAAAAGGCTCAGATCGGCACAAGACAACTCTTTTTCGAAATAGAGATGCTTTTGAATTTGGCGTTTGTAACGGCTATTCTTTGGCAGCATGTAGGCAATCGAGTTTAAAGTCGAGAGCTAAAATAGACAAACTTTTAAAACTTCTTAAAAAAATTATAAAAGTTTTTCCACTTATTTATAAACATCACTCAACTTATCCTACTATCTTACCTTTTTGATACTTATCTGTCTGATTTTTAATATTCTACCTTATAATCCTTTTTAACAGGCTCCCCTTTCCATGCCTTTTTGCCCGTCCATTCAGCCGCAGCGTCGGTCCAAAATGGATGGCTGGCAGGTAAACCGAGCGGCAAAAAACCGAGTGTACATAAATACAAACTGCCGGTAGAGGTATATTGATCGGCAATTGCAGGCTGATGCCCATTGAAACCCAGCACTAACCATCCATTGGCATCGAAGTTTTGATTACCGGTAAACATCTTATCAATAACTGCCGTTAACGCACCACGTACCTGCGCCTGTGCAACATGCGCAGGCAACTTTTCCATTAAAGCTACCTGTGCCAACACCTGGAACACAGCTGTACGGTAGGTAATAGAACGACCAAATACAGGGAACGTTCCTTCGGGAGAAATAATACGTTCTAAAAACTCAGCATGCCGCACCATACGTTGTACAGACAGATCGTACTCCTGCTGTTGGGCCATTTTTTTTTCAACCAATATTTTCAGTAAGTCCACAAGCATCGGATGAATAACAAAAGAATTATAGTAATCCATACTGAATTTTTCACCATCGCTGTACCAACCATCACCTACATACCACTCTTTCATTTTACGTACAGCAAAGTCAATACGTGCGGGATCGTATTGTTCTCCGATGCTCAACAGAAATCCTTCGGTTAAGGCTGCAAATAACAACCAGTTGCTGTAAGCGGCCTTCCTGTTACGTAACGATTTAAACTCTTCAATAAAACGGCGTTTCGTTAAGCTGTCTAACGGTTCCCACAACGCTTTGGGTGCACGCAAAAAAGCATGCGCTACAAACGCAGCATCCACAATTGGCTGTCCTTCGGTTCGGAAATTTAAATAATCGGGATGCGATGGATCAACAGCATTGCGCAAGCCTTTCAGCAATTCATTGCGCAACTGCATGCGCATTTTTCCTTCTGTGGTTTCATCATCCGGCAAAGCCAGCCAAGGAGCAACACCCGCCATTGTACGGCCCACCGCTTCGAGATAGGTTACTTTCTTTACCGGCAGGTAATACTGCGGGCCCAGCTCTAACGGCAGATTTTGTTTTAATGTCCCTTCTGCCATATTATGAATAACGGGGTACACAATTTTGTAAAGATTGTTTACCCAAACTGTGCGGTCGGTTTGAACTGTTGTAGTTGATTGTTGCGCTGCGACCGGTTTCTTTTTTTTCTGTGCATGCAATAAACAACTACCTGAAAGCAACACGCATAAAAAAGCAATTCGTTTAAACATAAGATTGATTACTTGATGTACTTAAAAAATTCGGGCAAAAGTTACAGTTTATCTTTTCGCTTTGTGCGTTCAAGAGAAAAAGAAATGAGTTTCTGTAAAAGGCTTAAGCTTTGAGGTAGGGGCAAAAAAAAGGTCATCTGTAAAAACAGTTGACCGTTAACGATTGCTTGCCATATAAAAAAAGAGTTCGAAGATCTTGTTTGTGCAAATAAGCCGAATCACTTTTTTACCGCTCTACCCTTTCGCCTTATTTGATAAATCAAAATTACAATGTAACCGATTGCGGTAAAAACAAGAAAATGCTTCATTCTATGATGCCTACGCCCATCTTGAATGCCAAAATCCTTACTGGCAAAGGGTTTCAGCTATAAAAAGCAAATGACTTCCAACGCTTTTTTTTACAAAAAAATAGTTGAAAAAACTGTTACGCAAACGTTCCCACAGTTGCGCAAAACATAAAAAAAGCGGAACAGACATACTCCTGTTCCGCTTTTACATACCTGAAAATTCTGTTCAAACCAATGAACGGCTGATGCCAAGCTCCAGCCCACGCAGTTCGGCCAGACCCCGCAAGCGGCCAATGGCACTATAGCCGGGATTTGTTTTTTTGCTGAGATCGTCGAGCATCTGATGACCATGATCGGGCCTTACCACAATACGACGGTTTTCTTTTTGCATCAACAGCAGCACTTCTTTCATCACCGCATACATATCTACATCACCTTCCAAATGGTTGGCTTCATAAAAATCGCCATCGGCATTGCGTTGTGTGCTGCGCAAGTGCAAAAAGTGAATGCGACTGCCCAAGCGTTGTACCATACCCGGCAAATCATTATCAGCACGCACACCAAAACTACCGGTGCAAAAACACAAGCCATTTGCAGGCGATGGTACTGCAGCAATCAAATCGTTAATATCAGCTTCTGTACTTACCACACGTGGCAAACCAAAAATCGGATGTGGCGGATCATCAGGATGAATCACCAGCTGTACACCGGCTTCTTCTGCAACGGGTGTTACTTGCTGTAAAAAGTAAATCAAATGCTGTTTCAGCTTTGCCGCATCAATTGTATCGTAAGCAGATAATGCTTTTGCAAAATCAGCAACAGTAAAACTTTCTTCACTGCCGGGCAACCCTGCAATAATGGTGCGGATAAGTGTTTGCTTCTCTTCTTCAGTCATGGATTGCAAACGTTGTTCTGCTTTTTGTAATTCTTCTTTACTGTATTCATCTGCTGCGCCCTTGCGTTGCAGAATAAACACATCAAACGCAATGTAAGCCGCACGTTCAAAACGCAACGCTTTACTGCCATCGGGCATTGTATAATACAAATCGGTTCTTGTCCAGTCGAGCACCGGCATAAAGTTGTACGTAACAACAGGAATACCACATGCACCCAAGTTGCGTAGAGATTGTTTATAGTTTTCGATATACAGTTCAAAGCCCGGCTCTTGCCTGCGGATGGCTTCGTGTACAGGTACACTTTCCACCACATCCCATGTTAGGCCTGCAGCTTCAACTTCAGCAATCCGTTTGTTGATTTCTTCAATCGTCCATACTTCACCGTTAGGAACATGATGCAATGCTGTTACCACACCCGAACAGCCGGCCTGGGCAATATCGCTTAACGATACAGGATCGTTAGGGCCGTACCAACGCATGGTTTCAATAAGCCCTGTCGTTTTTTGATTCATTCTTGTCAGTTGGTTAAAGGCGTAAAATTAACCTGCTTCAGTTGTAACGTACAACAATAATGCTGTAAACAACTACTACAACGTTCATAAAGAACGAAAACGTTTACGTAAAGCAAGCGTTCGTTTAATCGTTCCAGTAGCGTAACCAATCGATCATGCGGCTGGTATACCCGTATTCGTTATCGAACCAGGCAATGAGTTTTAACTGCCGTCCAACAACTGATGTTAATTGTCCATCAATAATGCAGGAATGAGTATTACCCCTGATATCGGCAGATACCAATGGATCTTCGGTGTATTGCAGAATGCCTTTGTATTCGTTGGCAGCAGCCTTTTTAAACAAGGCATTGATCTGTTCTTTGCTGATATCTTCTTTCATCTGTACCGTAATATCGGCCATGGCACCATTGGTAACAGGTATACGTACCGATACAGTTGCAATTCTTCCCTCGAGCGGTAACAAGCGTTCCAGCGATTGCGCAAGATCTATCTCAACAGGTATAATTGACTCTGCTGCTGCTCTTCCCCTGCGGTATTGTTTGTGTGCAGCATCTACCAACTCCTGGCGTGAAGTATACGAATGTAAAATATTCAACTGCGCCGATTCAATACCAATCGCATTGAGAAGGTACAAAATATGCGTACTGCAATTGGTCATACAACCACCGGGTGACACAATTTCATCTTTACCGGCGGGATTGGTGTGGTTATGCCCGTAAATAAGCAACGGAATATCACTTGAGCCTGTGGTAGAAAGCAGCACCCGTTTTGCACCTGCTGTAAGATGTTGTGCAGCTTTTGCTTTAGATGAATATGCTCCGCTGCACTCCAGTACCACATCCACAGCATACTTTTTCCAGTTAATATTTGTTACTTCTGCTTCCTGCAACACAGCAACTTTTCTTCCTGCAACAGTAAACTCGTTCTTTTCCTGCAACAGCTCCTGCTGCCAGGCACCGTATAATGAATCGTATTTTAATAAGTAAGCCAGGTTAGCTGCATCCATCAAATCGTTTACAGCTACTACTTCCAGTTGTGGATCGTTTGCAAGCCGGCGAAACAACATCCGTCCGATCCTGCCCATCCCGTTTATTGCTATTCGCATAATTGTATGTGGGTGATTGTTGAAGCCGCAAAGTTAGGCCGATGTGCGGTAGGATGAACGGGCATGGAACAAGGAATTTGTTGCCGGTTAGCTTAGTTGCAAAGAACCATACGATCATCATTCGTTTACGGAAAACCTCTAACAGCTTATGTTGCCTGTATAATTAAAAAATAGACCGGCATACCAACCGTAATGTTTACCGGAAATGTAACGGCCAGTGCCATGGGTAAAAACAAACCGGGATTTGCTTTTGGAGCCGATATTTTCATAGCGGCAGGAACGGCAATGTACGATGCACTGGCGGCAAGTATAGCAAAAATGAAACGGTTCGCCACATCTGCTGTAACCAATGAACTTACCATAGCAATCACAGAACCATTGATCAATGGAATTAATACTGCAAAAATGAGCGGGAACCATCCTTGCGAAAAAAAGGCCTTCAGCTTACGACCACTGGTAATACCCATGTCTAAAAGAAAAATTGCGAGGAATCCTTTAAACAAATCGTTGGTAAACGGCTTAATACCCTCGGCTTGTTTGGCATCAGCAACATAACCAATAGCCAGACTTCCCAGTATGAGCAATACGCTGCCATTGGTAAGCGCATGGGTAACAACTGCACGTTTCTGCAACAGCATAATCTCTTCTTTTCGAAACAAAGAAATCAGCAACAATCCAACAATAATAGCCGGCGATTCCATCAAAGCCATAATGGCCACCATATGCCCATGTAACGAAAGCTGATGTGTTTCGAGGTAGGATACTGCAGTTACAAAAGTTACCGCACTTACCGAACCGTATGCTGCTGCAATTGCCCCCGCATCAAACACATTCAACCGGCGTTTTAAAATAAAAAAAGTATATAGAGGAATAGCCAGCGAAATAAGAATACCAAACAACATCGACCAACCGATTTCTGCATTCAGTGTTTCATGCGATAATTCCTGGCCACCTTTAAACCCGATGGCAAACAACAAATAAAGCGAAATAAACTTCGATGAGTTATGAGGTATTTCAAGATCACTTTTTAAATAAACTGCGATGATGCCTAATACAAAGAAGAGTAAAGCGGGATTGGTTAAATTTTCGCTGAGCAGTTGCACATTCATGAGCGGTCGTTTTAGCACAGGCGGTTCGCAGATGCATACCGCTTGTATTGTGGCAGAAAAAGGCCCGCTGCTTTACTGTAAAATCATTTCTCTCATGCAAACAATCATGAACAGGAGCAGCAGGCAAACCTTGTTTTTTTAACGCCGCAAAAGTGACATCTTCTACTCATTAAATTTTATTTATCTTTCTAATAGAAAGCATAAATATTTTTTATCCAAATTTACTGCCGAAAGATTCTCTATTAAAAAAGCAGTCTTTTCATTGCTACTTCCAAACAATGCACAACAACATGAAGCAATGTGTTTAAATCAAACAGCCCCGAATAAATCCGGGGCCGTTTGGTTTTCCATGGATATAACTTGCTGCTACTGAATGACTACCTTTTTACTTGTGCGTTGTTTTCCCTGAATAATCGATAATACATACATGCCGCTGTTGAGTTTATTTGTTAAGCGAAGCTGACGGTTACCTTGCTGTAACAGGTTTTGTGTATATACCACTCTTCCGTTAACATCGGTAAGCTGTAACATGGCAGGCCCGTTTGTAAATACAGCATCGGGCAATGTAACAGTTAGTGTTGCGGCTGCCTTTACAGGATTAGGATATACTGTAAACACATTGGTGAACGATTGTTCCAGCACCTGCGCTCCCACAATTGTGCCGAACACTTCCTGCTGGTTTGCAGCCGTTGTTACTTCCGGAGCAACTTCACGAATCACAATCCGGTCAATGAATGGCGCATCAGCACCGGTTGGACGAAACTCAATTGTATTGGAACCCTGTACAAAATTCAATGTAATGGTTTTCTTTGCTACTACCGGCGTTGTTTCATAACACCAGTTGCCGGATGCATCGAATGTAAGTGTAGTAAATGCTTCGCCATTCATTGAAACACGCATGTTGCGTTGCACTTTGGTGATATAGTAGATATCTACTTCATAACTTTTTGTTGCTGCACTTACAAGGTTGTTGTAACGGATACCATTTGCAGCAGCTGCCCCCATGTTTACCTGTGCACCGTTTGATGCGACAGTACATGCTACGGTAGCAGATGTACCAAACAGTTCTGCTAACTCTGCTTCCAGTCCAAGTCCGTTCAGGTCTGCTTTCTCCAGTTTTATTTTATCCATAAAAGGAGCCTGATCGCTGTTGTTCAGTCCGAGTTCAATTGTATTCAGCCCACGCTTTAAAATAACCACCACTTCATACACTGCAGGCGAACCCAATGTAGTATTGGTTGCATCAATATAACACCAGTTACCTGATGGTGCTACAAGCTGCCGACCCATTAATGTTCCGTTTACACGAATGCGGAAAGGTCTTGCATTCTTACTCATGTAAGAAACTTTTAGTTTATAGGGACCGGCTGCATCTGCAACCACTTCATCAAACGCAATCCAGTTACCACTTCTTGTTCCTAAATTCACCTGTTGCAAATTCGATGAAGTAGAACAACTGACAACTGTTGGAACCGTTCCTGTAGTACCTGCACCTGTAATGATCCGTGCATACTCTGCTTCAAACTCCAGCTTTTCTGAAAGAGCCAATACATTCGGATCAGTTATTTCCGGCAGCTTTCCTTTGGTAACAACAGCTATACGGTCAGCAAAGACAAATCCGCTTCCGATTGCAATTCTTACTTCGTGCTGTCCAGCTGTAAGGAAATAAGTAAAGCTTCTGTTTTCTGCACCATAACTGTAGTGGAATTTTCTCCACATCCACTCATAGGTTGTATTGTTCAATCCATTCCATTTACGGAATGGCTCGTCATCTACTGCAATCCATAAACCTGTAGCCGAAGGTTTCAATGCCTGGATCTTTGTCCAAATATCATACTCATCCGCTTTATCAACCTGTACGGTAAAGGCAATTACTTTATCTGTTCCTTCGGGTACATCCGTTGCACTCACCCCTTCTGCACTTAACATATACACACCGCCAACAGCATTGGCTGATGTTTGCGTACTCCAGCTTGTACCGTAAGCAGCAGCTTCCGCTTCGTAAAACGATTGCACATCGATTGTTTCCAATCCCCATTTCGTTGTTTCAGGAACACAGTAACCACTCTCCTTTTTTAGCAGGTCAAAGTTTTCAATACCGTTGGTAAACAGTACCTGGTCGAGCAATAAATTACTGTTCGGATATTCAATGCTGAAACGATGTTTGCCTTCACCCAAATCGTAAAACCGGGGCACCTGGAACCAGGTAAACGTACTGCCGGTAAACGGAGAAATTTGTTCAAACGATTTTCCATCTACACTAATGCGGATTGCACCTGCACCACCTGTTGATGCAGAACGGATCCACATACGGTAACTGCCCGCTTCTGCCAACTCAAATTCAAAATGCACCTGCTTGGCAATAGGTGAAGCGCCTGTAAGCGAATTGTTTCCCCTGATGTAAAAACCATTGGATGCCTGCTCGTTTTCCAGCACATCCCATTGGTTACCGATATACTTGCCACACTCTGCTTCAAATACCAAGCTGTTGGTTGGTTTAGAAACATAAGGCAGATCAAGTCCTTCTAAATTATTCGGACAAACATAAGTTGCTTCGGGTATAGATGCTGTTGAAGAATGATTCTTATACAGCAAACCAATATTGGTTAATTCGTTGTTACTGTCGTAATAATCAGCAGGTGTTTGCGGCACCGTTGCATACGCAGAGTTGGGTTGAAAATAAGCATACCGTTCTACGTAATCGAGACTTTCCAGATAAGGAAGCGCTAAACGTAAGAATGCTTCCTGTGTAGCATTTCCCCTGTTGGGGTTGGCATTAAACTCCGTAATCCAGATGGGCAGTTTGTAAATGTTGTACACGTTGGCGAGGTAGGCTTTAAATCGATTGAAGATCTGCTGCGGATCTGCATTGGGACTGCCGGCAGGATTACTTCCCCAATCGTACCAATGCACAGCAACAAAATCAAAACGCACATCTCTTTCTTTGGCAATACGTGCAAACTCCAGCAACCAGGTTGATGGTCCGTTTTCACGTGGTGCCGGTGTACCCAAACGCACACCAAGGCTCATTAAGTTTTCGTAATACGCAACAGCAACTGCAGGCTGACAAAGATTGTTGTACTGTCCGGATTGGTCTTCGCAGTTATCCGACTCATTAAAGCCTAACAGGTGCGTTGTTTTTTTCTTTTGCAAAACAGTACCGATGCCTGCCGGCAATGCACCACCCGCACCCCATGCCATGGGCACATATTCGTAATTGGGTAATGGATTGTTGTTGTTATTCCAGTTGTAAAACCAACCTGCATGCAGTTGATCATAAAAGCCGCCGGTTCCTTTTTTAACAACCCAGTTCCACGGCACCACCCTGATGAAACTTACATTGCCCTGCAATGCAACATCCAACGCATCAATGATAAGATCATTTTCAGAAGCAATGTACACTTTGCTTTTGCCTGTACCATTGCTGTTAACAGCAAATGTTGCCATGAAGCCACGCTTAAGCACAAAAGAGCGTGCAGCATTATCCATGCCATTAGGAATAGACGCACCTGTGTAAATGATATCTTCCTGCAAATGAGCAACGCTTCCTGTTTGTGCAGTACCAGCATATATTTTTAACGGCAGCAATGCTGCCGAAAGCGGACGTACCACTGATCCTTTTTGATAATATTGATTGATGCGAAAATTCTCATCAATAGTTCCCGCAACATGATCAACAAGGATATTACCCAACTTCGTCATCAATGCATCCGGGCTTTCGTTGTACAGGTACACCCACGATGCTGCATCTAGAAAGTTAAGCAATAACGTTGGCGACATGCTGCCTTCACGTAAGTAAACCGTACTCTCATTCAACAACGACAATGCACCCCGGCTTACGGTTCCACCCTGTACTGTAAGTTGTGCGTTTGTGAGCGTAATGCCTTTTTGTGCACAGGCAAAACTGATACCGCCATTGGCCAACACATTGGCCGATTCGATGTATAAGTTGAAACGGATAGGTTGCCCCGGTTCTAAACTTTTATCTTTCGGATATTTATCATTTACCGGCTCATGTACATTGGGACAAATAGCATACAAATGCGAACCGCCGCCGGGTAAACAGGTTGGCTTGCCGGGAGTACCATCGTCCGTTGATGGTTTTTCTACTGTAACCCGCCAGTTTTTTTCGTTAAAGAAATCGTTATTCACCTCTCCCGTCCAATACAGGTAACGTACAGAAGTATCACAGGCAGTAGCATCCTGTGCTTTTGCTGCAGAAAATAAACAGCAGAAAAAACAAAGTTGTACAACATACACCCACTTTGTTGAAAGCAATTTGAACATGGCAAGTTTAGTTTTGATTGTAGGTACCAAAACTATTTTGTTCCATTGCAACGGGGGGAAACAAACAATTCATTAAAGGGGGGTGAAAATGTTGTTGTGGAACTTGTTTAGGTTGAAAGGTACGGCATATTTACTGAGCTTATTTGCAGTACTACTGTGCGATGCTGTTGATTTGCTGCAACTTATTTTTTGAGAAAGCTGTGTCGGTTGTAACGGTTGCTGGTGGTGTGCTGTTGTTGGCGTACTCGCCAACAAACGAACAATCTGTTTGATGTTGACTTATTACCTGTTGGCGGGGATGCCGACGTGAGCAAAACAATGCCGTAGCAATCGTCTTCATGTGCAAAAAAAGGCTGTTTGTAATTTCTTCTTGACGGCGAGTCGGCGCTGCCAGACATCGCCTTTGAAGTGCGAAGACTCAGCGGCGAAGGGAATGTGTCGCACGTTGTTTTGGCTTTTGGGGTCGAACTAATAGCCGCTAACGAGCAGGGCTTTATGCAGGTTGGGAATTAGTATTCCGTCTGCCGATAACCGCTGCCGATTGAAAATATGTTGATGAAGTTAAGTACAAAAGCCGATAGATATTCGTCTGCTGGAACTGAAGCTGGGATTTGCAAATAGCTGATGTTACAATGTCAAGCCCTACTTGCATAAAACCCAATGTTGTAGGCAGTTTTGTCGAGACACATCACCAAAATTTCCACCACACTTTCTTTTCAACTTTTAGTTCTTTGTCCACCGTTTTATTTTTAGGTTCTGTTAAGTCCCAACTGATGCTAGTTACTTTAGTGTCTGTCCAAAGTGATGCAGATTCAATGTCAATGTTACTAAGATTACAAAAGGTTTCTGCTTTTTCTAAAATCTTTGTCACTTTGAAAATCTTCCATTCAGATTTTAGTCCGTTGCTGATTTCCTTTAGGTCGAAATAGTTTCGTCCTGTTTCGTCGTCAATAAGTAACTGGGATTTTTCATTGTCAAACGATTGTGGATTCCGCTCTAAAAACTCTTTTATTATTTGTTTCCTTTCATCAATCGATAGTCTTGGAATATATACTATTGAACTGTCCTTACTTTCAATTCTATTTACTCTGTCTTTGAGTAGCTGTAAATCTTTGTCACTATATGGCGACTGAATGTTTGTGTCTGGTTCTTCTTCTAAAAGATAATAGTCTGTAATAAAAATTGAGAAAAATTGATTGTACAACTTGTCAAAATAATATGTTTCATTTATTCTGTCCACTGGCTCTTCAAAAGCCGTTGTCAACCAATTTTTGATATGAAAGGATGTGTCCATTAAAATTGCCTACAACGTTCAGGCATTTGTGCTGTTGGGGACTTCATCTATTCGTCGCCCCGGCGACGCCTGCTGAACGAAGAACTAAAGTAGAAAATTTATTCTGTTGCTTAATAGTAAATGTCAGCTGTGACAAAAGCTGAACAGCGTTACTGCTGTTGAACGACGCTTTGCGTCGCACCCCAATAGCACAAATGCGTTTGTTGCCTGCTGGCTTTCTGTCTTGTTACCAATTTTCAAATATTGTATTCTTTAACCAATGGTCATAATAGTCGAGCATTTCTTTAATCTCTTTTTTCTTTAAGAGATATTGCTTTGTGTCGATTTCGTTATTCTCTCTTGCTTTGTCAAGGTATTCTGTCTCTTGTTTTTTGAGATGTCGCTTTTTCGCATTCTCGTAATGCTCCAAATCTTTTTTTCTTCGCTCAACAATGTCTTCTCGGGTTCTATTTAAATTTTCCTGATTCGTTGTTCTGTCAAGTGAAATGCCATTGCGTTCAATGAATGAAATTGTCTGACCAAACTCAAAGAATGGCTCTTGGCGAATGAATTGTTCATATCCTTCGCTTATAAACTCAAAGTCGCCCTGCTGTGTGATGATTGTCCAACGAGTAATATGATTCTCTTGTGTTCGTTCTATGTCTTCAATTTCGATTGCATCATTAAATGATGTGTCGATGTCAAGATGGGGATTTTTGATGTTCTTAAAAACTAATGTCGCCGGTGCAACCCAAAACGTAAAAGGCATTCCTTCAAGGTCTGGTTTATTCCATTGCAGAATGTAGTCAATATCAAGTTCCAAATCGTCTGTCAAACGAATTTTATAAATGCGGCAGTCGTGCCAACCCATTTGCTCAAAATCTTTATCAGTCCATATTTTTTTCTCTAACTCGTATGTCATATTGGGAATTGTCGAATGTCGCTATAAGCTTGCAGGCAACACGTGTATTTCTGCTATTATACGCAACATCTCCCAAATAACAAAGCTTGTTTTTCAATCATTTAGCATTCGCCTTTTTGTATTGTTGGTTGCGCAAATACAACTTTACAATAATCGTGTGCAAACGTTTCATAAGTGTTTGCACACGGCTTATAACTGCACTTCAAAATCAATCTATTCTCTTTCATTGTTTTTTAATGCCGGTTGCATCAGGCTCCGATTGCCGTGTATACTTCATTGCAAGGCCAGTTGCTGTTGTGCAGTAGACAGATGAAGGCTGTGCAGGACAGGTTCTGCAGGCGGCTGTTGCCAATACATTGCACATCTGCTGGTTCTACAAAGCTGTTCTGTTAACCATACAAAGGCTTCCTGTTGGTTATACAAAGCCCTGCTGTTAACCATGCAGAGGCTTCCTGTTGGTTATACAAAGCCTTGCTGTTAACTATACAGAGGCTTTCTGTTGGTTATACAAAGCCTTGCTTTTAACTATACAAAGGCTTTCTGTTGGTTATACAAAGCCTTGCTGTTAACTATACAGAGGCTTTCTGTTGGTTATACAAAGCCTTGCTGTTAACTATACAATGGCTTTCTGTTGGTTATACAAAGCCCTGCTGTTAACCATACAGCGGTCTTCTGTTGCTGCTGCAATGGTTTTGTGCAGTTGTACAAAGCGCTTTCTCTTTGCTTTTTACCAACTGCTGCAGGCAAAAAACAAAGCTGTTTGGCCGGTTGCTCCAAAAAATATTTACGCAGTTTTGCCCTTTGTTACGGAAATTCCACATGCGCAAACGCAGCAGCAGCAAGGGTTACAGGGCCATGCGTCCCTCTTATTCATCTATTAAAATAAACTTTTAGGCGGTTTTTGCAAGGGGTTGGCCATACCACTTTTCGGGTACTTGCAGTTGCAGGTTTTGTTTTTTTGCTTTGTTGCGTCAACCTGTGTTAAACATCTGCTCTGCTTTGCATGGCTGGTTTAGCATAGATATTTCAAGCATTTTTTAAACCAAAATCTATGAAAAAAGCGATCAGCTCTTTTTCCAGAATGTCCGACGGTAACCTGGAAAGCAAAACCCACAGCATTATCAGCAACATGACGGGTAATGCGAATTTCCCCACCCCAACGCCCAGCTTAGCTGCATTGGAAACTGCAGCAGACAATTACAGCTCTGCACTGGTAAAAGCCCTTACGGGTAACCGTGCCGATGTGGCCGATAAAAATGCCAAACGGGCCGAACTGGAAAATGTGTTACGCAGCCTGTGTACGTATGTAAACCTTACGGCCAACGGCGATGCAGCCATGATTCTCAGTTCGGGTTTCGACATCAGCAAAGATCCGCAGCCGGTGGTGCTTACCCGCCCCGAAAACCTGCGGGTTGATAATGGTGCCGCCCCCGGTACGCTGCTGGTAAGTGTAAAAGCAGTAAAAGGTGCGCATGCCTACTTTCATGAGTATACCACCGATGCCACCATGGCGCCCGGCAGCTGGGTAAGTACTACAGGTACTACCAGCCGCATGCAGTTTACCAACTTACAGCCGGGTACGGTGTACTATTGCCGTGTAGGGGCAATTGGTACCAATAACCAGCTGCTGTACAGCGATGCAGTGAGCCGCATGGTAATTTAATGATGAACAGCTGGTTGATTGTTAAGGATGATAAAAAGCCGCCGTTTGGGGCGGCTTTGTTGTTTATGGTTGATGGTTTGAAGTCCGGTCTCCGAAGATAGAGATTGCTTCGCCAAATACAGGAGCTCGCAAAGACGTTCAATAAGTGTTGGCTTTCTCCGTCACGAAATACTGCAACAAAAGCCGCACATGCCAAAACTCCTTCGTGAGCCTGGCGCTGCCCGTGTGCCGAAAGGCTTCAATCGTTTATTCTTCAATTGACTGTATAAACGAACTGATAGCATTAAGATCTGCCGTTGTATTATCGTTCATGGTTGAATGGGCCGCATTTTCAATCAAGACAAACTTCGAATTGGGTGTAAGGCTCTGATAATATTTTACCGTTGCCGGCCGTGCCGCATCAAACTCACCTGCGGTAAACAGGGTTGGAATCTTGATTTGATGCAGATCATTGATGCGGTTATAATTTTTTAAATTACCGGTTACTGTAAACTCCTCTTTACCCCACATGTGTACATACAGTGCTTTACCACTTCGGGCAATAGACGAATCAATGTAGCTGTTCATCTTTCTGTTATAAAAACTGCTGTAGTATTTTTTGATTGCTTCCGAATAAAGCGCCGTATCCTTATAGTTGCCCGCTTTAAAGTTTTGCAAAGGCTTACGGTATACTGCGTCCATCGAATTCATCAGGGTATCTGCATCAAGCTCCCATCTTTTCGCACTCATACAAGGACTTGCCAGGATCAAGGCCTTGGGCAGGTTTTCGTTTTTAAAATAATACTCAGCCGCCAACATCGTTCCGTAAGAATGTGCGTATAAATAAAAATCGGTTATCTCCAGCTTTTGCAGAAGCGTCTTTAAGTCTTTCAACTGAGATGCGATATTCATCAATGCTGTATCATTCAAATTACTTGAACGGCCACAGCCAAGTTGATCGTACACAATCACCTGCCTGTCTGTAGCTAAGGCAAACAAAGGCGTTAACGAGTAACTGGGAAAACCGGGTCCGCCATGCAGCAGTACAATCGGGGTTTTGTTGCCACTGCCAATAACCTTGTACCAGATCGAGCCTCCTTCCACCTGTAGATAGCCCTCCCCTTCTTTAATGTGTTGATGCGAACAGGATGAAAGAGCGATAAGCAAAACTGCAAAAACAAAAAGCCGTTGAAACATGAGGGTTTAGTTTGATTGGTTGGCTGAAAAATTCATTATGCAAGATGCATTTATTTTTGAAGATGGAGAATTGGTTTGCTTACTGTCCGGGGTTGGTTGCAGCAGCCTCTGGGGCCAACGAACTCACCACTCACAGCTAACCTCCCCAGCAACTGCAATTATTTTTCTGCAAAAGAATAGAAATCTGCTAACTTTATGCTATCGCTGTAGATTCTTGTATATCCGTTCAGCTCAGGTACAGCGCACTTAGCACAATTTCATTTTTTTAGTTATTCAGGATCTGTTTCAGATCAACCGTCTTTGTTCAGGCATCGTTTAAAAAGTTAGTATTCATTAACAAGTAAACTGCATTACAATGAGGCTATCCGAATTTATTCTGTTAGATGAGCAACAAAAGAAAGAAACTGTTCTGCACCTCGGGGTTTTAATTGGTAAACGGCAGCAGGAACAACACATGATCTTCCTGTTTCAGCTGGACTACTATTACATCGAAACCTGGTGCAGTTTCAAAAACCGGGCAATACAGGAATACCGTGTGTTCGATAACACTACGGCCCTTTCGCCCTACCTTCAGTCCATTTCCATCAATGAGTTATTTGGCTGAAGACCGGCACACGGCAAGCTATAACAGGTTCAGCACAAACACATTACCGCAGCTTTCCGAACAACAAAGAGGGGCATGGTTAATGAACCGCCCCTCTTTGAAAAAGATTCTTGTGCATATTCCGAATTATAAGCGTACCTTCGCCCTGTTAATTTGAGCCTCGCACCGTAATGGTTAATTAGTCTGCTGTTTATTCGCATCTTAGTTAGTTTCTTACTTCTTGCCTTTCTCAAGTATTGATGACAATTTAATTTAAACAAACATGAACATTTTTGTTTCAAACTTAAGCTTCAACGTAGAAGACGAAGATTTAAGAGAATTTTTTACTCCTTACGGAGAAGTTTCTTCAGCTAAAATTATCAACGACCGTGAATCGGGCCGCTCACGTGGTTTCGGTTTCGTGGAAATGAGTGATGATGCTGCTGCGAAAAAAGCAATTGCAGAACTCGATGGCGCTACTGTAGAAGGCAGAGCTATTAAAGTTTCAGAAGCAAAGCCAAAAGAAGACAGACCAGCACGCAACTTCAGCGGCGGTGGTAACTTCAACAACAACAGAAGTTATAATAAGAATCGTTACTAATCTTACTGTTCGCATAAAAAGCCTTGCCAATTGGCAGGGCTTTTTTATTGTCCTGTAATCTTTAGCATATACGTATTGTTGTTCATAATTTAACAGCAAACCGGCTTATACCCACCAAGCTTGTCTGCACGGCATGCAATAAAAAAGCCGAAGCATTGCTGCTCCGGCTTTACTCGATTATAAACCTTGATTGAAACTACTGCACTAAAATGGTTGCTGTTTCTGTACCTGCACGCAGGTAGTAACTTCCTTTACCAAGCAGGCTTAGTTGCAGTTGTTGCAAACCTGCCTTGCCTTTTTGCTCAAGCACCAAACTACCGTTGCTGTTGTAGATACGGATTACCGCATCGGCCGGTAATTTCACATGCAGCACACCGTTGGTTACAGGTGTTGGATAAACCTGCATACGTGCCGCCGTTGTAAACTGTACCTGTACGGTTTTGCTGATGCTTTGTTTACCATCCACATCACGCTGAATTAAACGGTAGTAATTGCTGCCTTCAACCGGCTGCAGATGTGTAAACTTGTAATTACTTACACTCTGGCTGTTACCTGCTGCTGCCACAGTACCAATGCTGCTCCAGCTGCTGTTACCGGTGCTGTGCTGCACCACAAAATCTTTTGTGTTTTGCTCGGTAGCAGTTTGCCATTGCAGCTGCACTGTTTGCTCTTTACGTGCTGCTGTAAAGCTGAGCCAGCTTACAGGCAGTGTAGAACTTGACTCCATTACTGCAAATGGAGAGAAGCTGCCGGTATAACCCGTATAGGTAAGACTGGTAGATGTGCTGTTGGTTGTTCCGGTTTGTTTATCCCAGCTTGTTCCATAATGGTACAATGCTGCGCTTGACAATGGTTGCGGAATATCGCCTGCATTCCAATTGAATACAAAGTTGATACCGCTGCCAGCATTAGAATTTGCTTTACTAATATCCCAGGTGCGTTGTACACGGCTTAAAGTAACAAGCGAACCGTTACTGCCGTTTGCATATACTTCATCCAATACACGAACGCTGAACTGATCGCCGGCACCGGTGTTGTTGGAAATAGTTACCGGATTGTAGGTGCTGTTACCAACCGGGAACGCAAAGCTGCTGCCATTCGCAATACTCTTGCGTAATTGCCCTATACCATTTGTCTGGAAATAGTTATTGGCATCAGCGCCAATGATATTATTCAGTATCAGGTTGTAATTCCCCAGTTGCACTTTGCGGTTCGATCCATTAAAATCGAGCTCATTCAATGTATACTGTTGATCGATTACCAGGTGATTTGCCGCAGTATTGCTGATGATTACATCTGCGCCAGTTACAGGCTTTGTATTTTCAAGCCAGTTACCATTTGTATTCCAATCAGTATTATTGGTTCCCTTCCATACATATTGATTATTGGCATACACTCGCACTGTACCTGCATTACTGTAAGCACTGCCACAACCTGCATTGGTTACCACTGCACGGAATTGCGTGCTGCTGTTTACTGTATAATCGTACGTTGCATTCGTGTTACTGATGTCTGTCCAGATTAATCCATTATCAGTTGAAGCCTGCCATTTACTCACTGTACCGGTATTTCCGCTGAGTGTAAGTGTACCGCTTTGTGTACCGGCCAGGTGTTCAAAACTGTTAACCGAACCACCTACCGGCGGCGTTCCAACATTTACAGAAATTGTTTTGGCTGTACTCCACTCAGCTGCACCGCAACCATTGTTTTGAACCTGTGCACGGAAGTAATAGGTACCCGCAGTACTGAGCGTGTGGTTAAGCGTTGTAGTGGTATTGTTGATGGTGGTTGGGTTTGTAAAACCTGCATCGGTTGCAACCTGCCATTGCAAAACATCGCCACTGTTACCAAACAAAGTAAGCTCAGCTTGTGTGCCTTCGCAAATAGTGTTGTTAACTGCATCTACTGTACCGGGTTCTGTTACAGCAACAATTACAGGAACAGCTGATGTTGCCAAACTGTTGCAAGTTGCAGGACTTGTTGAGTTAACCACTGCTCTGTAATAAGTAGTCTGGCTGATATTTTCTACAACCAACGACGTTGTGTTATTGCTGATAGCCGTACCAGCTGTAAGGAAATTATCATAACTCCACTCCCACTGTTCTACCGAACCGGTAAGATTATTGAGTGTAAGTGTAGTACTGTTCGTGCCTTCACATACTGTAACATTACCACCACTGATGCTTCCGCTTGATGCACCTGCAACAGCAAGTTCTTTTGTAAACACCACATTGTTGCTGGTATTATCGCCGGGCATATCGCCGTACTCTACGATATAGGAGAGGCTGTTCGGGAAAAGATCATTCCATTGACCGGAACCTGATGAATAAATTTGTGCATAATGCTCACCGCCGCAGCAGTTATTAGGTTCGCCGGGTGCCCAGTTTTGATACCGACCGTTAAACGAAGTTACATTTGGAGTATTATTGATCGAGAACTGTTGTCCCTTTTCGGGTCCGGTAATCCAGTAATAGTTAGCTTCTGCAGCTGACTGATCTGCATACAGCACAGAACCTACGGCTTCATTAATCTGCATGTAATCGTCTGAAGCTCCAAACCATGCATCGGAGTTCATAATCTTCCAGATAAAATTATTTTCGGCAGGCGAAGTAATCGTTGCCAGGTACCCTTGTCTGCCAAAGAAAGAACGGGCGGCAGCTGCATTTTTTGCATCGGGCCAATCAATACTTGCATTTACGTATTCATAAAAATGTCCGGTAAGTGGATTATAAAAACGGTTTCCCGCCGTAAAACTTACCTTTCTTCTTTCAGGAAAACAAATACTGGATGTTGACTGAAATGTTACTCTACGTAAAAACTCCTGCCAATCGGCTGCCAGCATTGAACCGGTAAATACAAGTACACCGGTTGTACTGTTAAAACCCGTTGTACTGATGCCTGATGGCAATGCACCGCTGTAACCTAACTCATCACCTGCTGTGTAGCCTTCTGAAATAGAAACGGTAAATCCATCAATTAAGCCGTTAGACGTTACCGTTAGTTCGGGCGACACGATGGTTGCAGTATTGGCAGAGGTATTATTCAAACTGCTGCTGCCACTGATGTTCATCTGGCCTGCAGCTGAGGGGCTTGCATAGGTATAAGTACCATAACTACCTGTTCCTCCGGGTGTGGTTACATCTACCGAACCGGTTGTACCATAACCAACAATGGCCGTTATTTGTGTTGTACTGTTTACAGTAAACGATTTTACAGCTGTACCACCTATGGTTACCGCAGTAGCGCACGAAAAATCGGTACCGGTAATAACCAATGTATTATTAACAGTACCACTGGTTGCACTGATGCCTGTAATAACGGGAGCAGCCGGCGTGTTTACCGTAAACAAATCGGTTGAAGTTGCCATACCCCCATTATTTAATACTTTAATGGGGCCGCTTGTTGCATCTGCAGGTACCGTTGCCACTAATTCGGTTGCGCTGATAACAGTAAAATCAGTCGCCAATGCATCGTTAAACACTACATAGTTTACACTATTAGTAAAGTTTGTGCCATATATTGTTACCTGACTGCAGGGTAAACCACTGCCCGTACTCAGCGAACTGATTGTTGGGGCTGCACCACCCGGAAAAGCCGGCGTATACGACACCGTTACTTTTGCAAAACTGTTGTTGAGTGATGGCGTTTTACAAAGGTAAAGACTACCCCATCCGGCATCAAACACAAACGTATTCAATCCACCCCTTACATAATCTCCGGTTGTAATCGATGGGCTGATGATTTCTGTACGGTCCATACAATCCCAGTAGTCCGTCATTCCCATCATATCTCCTTGTGAAGCGCCATTAAGATTGGTGGATGTTGACATATAGCCGAAATTCAGGCCCATATTCAATTCTATCTGCACACTGTTGATGGTAACACCCGCCGGTAAATTATCAGTCCATTTGAAACCAAATTCGGGATTATCCCAATCCGTATAATGAACACCGCAGTTAACATGGTTCGACTTTGTTAGCTGCGAAGGACTGTTAATGTAATAGATTTTTGTTAACTGTGCGGAGGCGATCTGACTCAGAACAGAAAGAAAAAAGACGAAGAGCAGTCGTTTAAGAAGCATACTCATAAGTTGTTGTTTTTTTGTAATGGATATTGTTGACCTTTTAAAGTTTTCCGACAAAACATAACTGTGCTGTTGGCAATACGAATCTTGCCAGTAGCTGCCGGAATATTGCAGGTGCTACAGCTCTTTACCAGTAATGCGGAGGTAAAAGAGCAGACACCATACCTTAAATGAATCAGAATTGATTTGCTCTGCCTGACGGCAATAAACAAACGAAGTAATTAAAACTAAGGAGGGGAAATAACGGCATACATGATAATGGATTTTAAAGGGTAATGAGGATGATTTTACACTGTAAAACTATCATGTTAAAACCGATATTACACTAATAGCAAACACTTACCAACGCTTTTTTTGACATTCGTCAAAGCCATCCGTGTAAGCACTTAGCAATAGCTATACAGCTACACATACAAACTGCCCTACTAATACTGAATGGACAGTTTTTTACGCACTCGACTCAAGGTTTCGACTGTAATACCAAGAAAAGATGCAATGAATTTTAAAGGAACACGGTTAGCCAGGTGCGCATAATAATCAAGAAAGAAACGATAACGGTCTTCCGCAGCCGAAAGTCGTGCTATAAATGCACGGCGTTCTGCATCACCGTAATATCGTTGATAGAGTATGCGGGCTGTAATGTTAAATTCGGGGTATTCGCTGTACAACTTATCTAATGCAGCAACGGGCATACGATACAAACTACAGTGTTCAATAGTTTCAATGCTTTCAAGCGCAGGCGCATTATACACAAGACCTGAAATGGAGGTTACAAATTCATTTTCGCAGGAAATCCATGTCGTAATGTCTTTGCCTGCATCTCGTATAAAACCTCGCACAATTCCTTTTTCGATAAAATAGACAAACTCATTCATTGAACCGGCTTCCAGCAACAAGCTCCCTTTGGTATAAGTAACTGCTTCAAGATGTTGCTGAAAATATGCAGACACAAATGAAGGTTGTGGATGAAGGTTATTCAATACATAAAAGATTCCGGTAAAATCAGGTGGTAATTGATGCATTCGTTGCGTTTGGGTAATACATCAAAAATAAAACTTATAAAAGGCAATGGCAAGAACATCTTTTCGATTTTGCAAAACGTATGTAAACAGCACACCAGTACCAGATACTGTATGATAGCAGCATATAACAGCAGCCTCTAAAACAGCGCTCACCCTATTTCAACTATTTTCTATGCATTCAGCAAATGCGGCTTTTCTTTATACACTTTCCATAAAAATTCGCCGAAGATGGTATTGGCCCAGGCAAACCACGAACGGGTGAATTTCTTTGCATCATCTTTATGAAACGCTTCATGCATAAACCCGGTACCGCCATGCGACCTTTGTAACATTTCCACACACTTCTTCATTTCCAGATCACTTGTACTGGTCAGCCCACGCATAACTATACTCAACGGCCAGATCATATCTACACCTACATGCGGACCACCGATACCTTCACCCGCTTTTCCTTTAAAGTAAAACGGATTGTATTCGCTCAACAAAAATTTTCGTGTGTTGCTATACACCGGATCATTTGCTGCAACAGCTCCCAGGTAAGGCAACGATAAAAGACTCGGCACATTGGCATCGTCCATTATATTGAAACTACCATAGCCGTTAACTTCGTACGCATACACTTTTCCAAATTGCGGATGTGTAACAATGCCGTATTGTTTAATAGCTGTTTCCACCTCTGTTGCCAATGCCATGCATTCATTTGCAAAAGCAGCCTCTTTATACACGGCAGTAAAAATTTCAGCCATTTGCTTTAAGCTAACAACTGCAAAAAAGTTAGCAGGAATAAACAACGGATAAATAGTCGCATCATCACTCGGCCGGAACATCGAGAAGATTAACCCCACTGGTTTTGCCGGATAACCGTAACCGCCCAATGGTACTCCATCGGTTGCCCAGCTTGTTCTGCGTTCAAATTTATAAGGGCCTTTACCGGTTTTACGTTGCTGCTCACGAAATGTTTGCACAATCAACTTTGCAGCTTTGTTCCATGTTTCATCAAACACAGCAACATCATTGGTTGTTTTCCAATACTTGTATGCCAGGCGTACAGGATAGCAAAGACTATCGATCTCCCATTTACGTTCATGAATACCTGCCTTCATGTCGGTATAATCGGTCTTCCATTCGCCTTGCTTTGTTTCATCGTTATAAAATGCATTGGCATACGGATCTTTATTGATACAAAATGCCTGCCTGTTAATTACACCGGCAATCAACTCCTGCAATGCCTTATCCTCTTTTACAAACGGCAGATAAGGCGATACCTGCGCAGTACTGTCACGCAGCCACATCGCATCAATATCACCGGTAATCACATACGTATCTGGTCTTCCGTTTTTTGTACCGGGATAAACGGTTGTATCCAATGTATTGGGAAAACAGTTGCCGAATAACCAGGCCAGTTCTTTGTTCTTTACTTTCGCTGAAAATTCTGCAATCGCCTTCTCAATGGCTGCACTTTGAAAATGACGTTTCTCTGCAGCAACACGTACCACAGGATAATCGGTAAAAGTACCGGAAAACGATATCTGTTGACTAAAGAAAACACCGGCACCTGCAATGCCTGTATTACGGATAAACGCTTTTCTGTTCATTGTGTAAATTTCAATAAGCAAGTTTACTGCACATCAACGGTATAACCATTCGTTTTCAAATGATGCTTTTGTTTTTCAGTAACAACAATCTAAGGATGCATCTCTATACTAAACACAAAGTTTTACTTCACCTGGTTTGTGTAAAGCTGCTGATGCAATGCCTTCAGTTGCTCAACAGGCATCTTTATTACTTTGCGGTCGTAAGTCATCAGCCCGTTTGTTTCAACTTCCACATCGGTTGTTTGGGTGTACACCGCTGCCGATAACCCTTTTGTAATAAGCGCCGGAATGCGGTTAATAAATTCGGCATACCTGTTCCATAACTCGGTGTTGTTTTTAAAACTCTGGTAGCCCCAGTTGTTTTTATTTTGCCATGTATGATTTTCTACCGGCAAACCCAAACCACCAAACTCACCTAACACTAACACGGTTGTTTTACCAAACAGATCAGGATGCGGCATTAATGGTTCAGGATAGTTGTGCAGATCGGTGATATGCCCTACAGCCTCAAAGTTGCCGCCGCTTGCTGTGTTCACTAATCGTGAGGGGTCTTTCTGCATCGTCCACTCCACAATTTCTTTTGTTTTGAATTGCCCCCATGCTTCGTTGAACGGCACCCAAACCACAATACTCGGGAAGTTGTGCAGATCCTGCATAATTTCTTTCCACTCTGTACGGAAGATCGATTCTGATTCTGCAGTACGTTGCTTGTCGGTTGCACGGCCATAAATACCCGGACGACTTTCCCAGTTATTGCCTAAGTCGCCACTCGGCATATCCTGCCAAACCAACATCCCCATTACATCACAATAGTAATACCAACGTGCAGGCTCCACTTTCACATGCTTACGGATCATGTTAAAGCCCATTGCTTTTGTTTGTTCAATATCGAACTTCAATGCTTCATCTGTTGGTGCAGTATATAAACCATCGGGCCACCAGCCCTGATCCAACGGACCATACTGAAATACAAACTGATCATTCAACAACATCCGCTGTATACCATTTGCATCGGCTTTCATTGAAATTTTGCGCATAGCGAAATAGCTCTTCGCTTCATCAATTACTTTTCCTTTACGGAGAATGTCATATTTTATATCATACAGAAAAGGATTGGTTGTGGACCATAGTTTCGGATTTGCTATTGATAATATTGCTTGCCCATTATCGGCAACAGTTTGTTCGGCCACTTTTGTTGTTCCATCAAATACAGTTACTACCAATTCATCACCGGGCTGTACCGCTTCGATTTTTGCACTTACATGAATTGCTCTTTTATCTACATCCGGCGTTTGCTTTATTTCTGAGATGTACGTGGATGCAACTGTTTCGGCCCATACCGTTTGCCAGATACCGGTTACGGGTGTGTACCAGATACCGTGCGGATTTTTCACCTGCTTGCCTCTTGGTTGCGGACCATCATCAGAAGGATCCCACACTCGAACAGCAATATCCTGTTTATTGCCCTTCTTTAATGCAGTGGTTATATCAAACGAAAACGGATCGTAACCACCCTGGTGCGAGCCAACTTCTTTACCATTAACAAAAACAGTACACTGCCAGTCAACCGCACCAAAATGCAGTAATACATTTTTACCTTTTGCAGCAGCAACAGATACAGCTCGTTTATACCACAATACACTGTCCTTACCCACTGTTTTACCTACGCCCGACAATGCAGATTCTACAGCAAACGGTACAAGAATTTTTCCCTGTGTTACTGCAGGAATACTTTGCTCACTCTTTGAAAGAATAGCATATTCCCAACTACCATTCAGGTTAACCCAGTTGTTACTACGTACAAACTGTGGCCGGGGATATTCCGGCAAGGGGTTGGCAGGGTTTACTTTCTCGGCCCAAGGGGTTGTAATTTTTCCGGGCACAATGCTCCATGTGTTTTGAGCATGTAGTTGACTGAAGAGAAAAAGCAGTACTCCTGCAAGCAATTGTTTCATATGAATGTGTTTATAAAAATAAGCAGTCTGTAACGACCATAATCTGTATCGAATCCATTTTACAGTCCTTGTAAAAATAAAGCAGTAGAACGGCATTTGTTGCTCATTTAATTTTCATTAAGTTTTGACTTGCCTGTAGAGCGTTAATTTTAGGCGGTTGAGGAATCTTTTATTTTCCTACATTAACAGCTAAAGAAACGGTATATGACAACAAACAGGACTTCCCATTTATTCAAATTAATGGCACAGCAGTTGCTGCCCTTACTCTTCACCGTTACATGTACAGCTACTGCAGGTGCGCAACAAACTACAAAAGATACTGCATGGTCGGGCAATCCGTTGTTCAAGGGTTGGTATGCCGATCCGGAAGCCATCATTTTTAACAAACAGTACTGGATCTTCCCTACTTATTCTGCGCCTTACAACAAACAGGTTTTCTTTGATGCGTTCTCATCAAAAGATCTTGTTACTTGGACAAAGCATGAACGCATTTTAGATACCGCTGCTATTAAATGGGCGAAGCGTGCAGTATGGGCACCATCTATCATTGAAAAGAAGAATAAGTACTACCTGTTCTTTGGCGCAAATGATATTCAAAACAACAACGAATACGGCGGCATTGGTGTTGCTGTTGCAGACAAACCGCAAGGCCCGTACAAAGATCATTTAGGCAAACCGCTGGTTGATAAATTTTACAATGGTGCACAGCCTATCGATCAGTTTGTGTTTCATGATAAAGACGGCAAGTACTATCTCATCTATGGCGGATGGCGTCATTGCAATATTGCACAATTAAAAGACGACTTCACGGGCTTTGTTCCTTTTAATGATGGCACAACCTTTAAAGAAATTACACCTGAAAGTTATGTGGAGGGACCTTTCATGTTTATCCGCAATGGTAAATATTATTTCATGTGGTCGGAAGGTGGCTGGACTGGCCCTAACTACAGTGTGGCTTATGCTATTGGTGATTCACCATTCGGGCCATTTAAGCGTGTTGGAAAAATTTTGCAGCAGGATCCAAAGATTGCAACCGGAGCCGGACATCATTCAGTGATCAATGTACCGGGCACTGATGAATACTATACCATCTATCATCGCCGGCCGTTAACAGAAAAAGACGGCAATTCAAGAGAAACCTGTATTGAGTATCTATCGTTTGATGAGAATGGCTTTATTAAGCCTGTTGTGATAACGAATGAAGGAGTAAAAGCAAGAAGAATAAAAAAATAACAGGAAAGCAAGAGCACTTGAATAATAAAAACGGCAACTGGAAAGTTGCCGTTTACTTTAACTGTTGCTGTTCAACTCAAAACTACTGCTCGAAAAGACACTATCTTATACAATTGCATGCAAAGCAATTACATTACTTTGCATGCTTATTCGTCATCACAAACACAATTTCACCACCGTTCATCAGATCAGCATAGGGTAAAAAATTACCATTGGCATCTCTGCGTTTTACAAAACCATCTTTGTCAAATACATTTTTGTCATGCCATAAAAAAATGCCCATCCCGGAGAACCGGAACGGGTATTCTTTTCAACTACTGATGATTGCTAAAATAGCTATTAATCTTGTGTACATTCTGTGCAAACGTCTGCACTAAATTTCCTCAACCGTGCTTTAAAAGAAAAAGCTGATTAACTACGTTTAAATCATGCTATACCGGTTATTCTAAAATAAGAGCCTTGCATAACCACTACCCGATGAAGAAATATTGACCTGATCTGTTACTTTGAAGTAAGCCCTGCTTCCATAATCTGTTTTGCTTCCACATCTTCATACATTGTAATCTGCTTCAACAACTCTTTCTTCAGCTGTACTGTAATCTTTTCATAACCTTTCATTCCGTAAACATTCTTCATTTCACTTTTATCGTTTACAAGATCATACAACTCCCAGCTTTCAACACGCTTATAAAACCTGATCAATTTGTACCGTCCATTACTGATGCCAAAATGAGGCGACACTGCATGCTCTCCATTTTCGTAATAATGATAATACATAACGCCCCTGCCCTTTTGTTTTTCGCCTGTAATCAAAGGCAAAAAAGATTTCCCCTGCATATCGGACGGTGGCTTTATTCCTGCAGCATGGAGTACTGTTGGCGCAATATCAAGATTCATCACCAGGTTATTGTTTACAGTTGCCGGTTTAATCTTACCGGGATAACGCATGAGCATAGGTGTACGAAACGATTCCTCATACATAAAACGCTTATCAAACCAACCATGTTCGCCCATGTAAAAGCCCTGGTCTGATACGTAAATAACAATTGTATTTTCTGTGAGCTGATGTTGATCGAGATAAGCAAGTGTGCGGCCAATACTCCGATCGAGAGATGCAGCCGTTGCCAGGTAATCCTTCATGTACCGTTGGTACTTCCATTCAACCAATGCCTTACCGGAAAGATTTTTAGTTTTGAAATCGTTGTATACGGAATCGTAATACTGCATAAACTGTTGCCGCTGCATTGCATTCATACGATTAATACTCCCCTCCTTTCCCTCAGCTTCTTTACTGTCGAACATTTTTAAGTCGTACCCTATGCGCATCGTTTTATCAATGGTCATATCCTGCACCATTGCTGCCGCACGGTTTTGATAGTTATCGTAAAAATTACCAGGCAATGGAAATGTAACGTTGTTAAACGTACGCAGATCCTGCAGATCGGGCATCCAGGTACGGTGCGTGTTCTTATGACCGATCACCAGGCAGAAAGGTTTTGAAGGATCTCTTTTATCCAACCAGTTTTCTGCCACATCTTCTACCACAGTACTTACATACCCCTCTACTCTTTTTTTCGTTCCATCCATCATTAAAAAATCCGGATTGTAATAACTTCCTTGACCGGGCAATATTTGCCAGAACGAAAATCCCTGCGGCTGTGTTTCCAAATGCCACTTGCCAATCCATGCCGTTTGATAACCAACCTTGCCAAGCTCTTTAATAAATGTATTCTGCGAACCATCGAAGCTGGAGTGTTCATTATCTTTAAATCCGTTCTTATGACTGTATTTACCTGTTAGCATTACTGCACGGCTTGGACCACAGATTGAATTGGTAACATAAGCTTTATTAAAAACAACGCCTTCTTTTGCAATGCGATCGATATTGGGCGTTTGCATGAATTTGCCTCCATACGCACCGATGGTTTGAAAAGAATGATCATCGGAAATAATAATCACAATATTGGGCGCTTTCTTTGAAACCTGCTGTGCTTTTGAAGTATCAACAGCTGTACATAAAAAACCAATCAAAAGCACAGTACAAAAACGCATTGTTAATAGTTTAAGTTGAAGGATGAATATCGGCTATTTCGAAGCTATCATTCCCGAAGCCACTGTAGCTATGAAGATAAAAAAAACATTCCTGAACATCAGATGCAACCGTTTGAGCAAAACCAACTGCTTTTAAAAACAGGTAAATGTTGTAGTAAGAAAAAAACTTATTCTTATACCTGTCCTGGGTTTCATACAGTAGACATCAGGATTTGCATCTTCTGAATCCGTCCGTCACGAACAATCAGGTTTCATTCCAATATAAGTTTTTGTATTTGTTAAAGCACAAGCAACGGCAACTTACAGCAATTGTCTCCTTCCTTATTTCGATTATAAATTAGTTTCGGATATTAATCTCTTGGACTTTAATTTTCCGATAATAAAATTTGCCTCTGCTTCATCTATACCACTTGCAAACTTTATTGTTTTGAAACCATAGTCGAACCGGATTGTTCCGGTTGAGGAGGTCATTCCTGCAAAACTATTACGCCCACCAAAGAAAGCACCGTAATCCTGTTGTCCTTCTTCGTTAACCCTTAAATTCTTCACAGCATGTAAGTCGTAAGTTTTCGGTTTCGAAAGCAGTGAACCCATTTTTACGATTGTTAACCGTCCTTCACCAACTGTAATAATTTCTTTTCCGATCAAATTCCATAAAAGCGTCTTTAATGCAAAGAAGCCGCCAACAGTCCACCCACAAAGCCAAAAAAGCAAAAAGAGATTTACAAAACCCATGCTTTCTGCTATAGAACCTATCAGCATCCTAATTGCAAGAAATTCACCCATTGTCCAACCGCCAAGCCAGGCGCCAAGAAAAACGATTATCAACCAATTCTTTTTTGTTGGAATAATAATTTCAAGCTCATTAAACGTGTCGTTAAGAATTGCTTGTCCGTTATAAGGTTTCTCCATAATTGAAAGTAATTCTTTTTCGCATGCGAGTCTCCTGTAAGGTACTCGCCGGTGTTTTGTTTCCTTCTTTTCCAGCCGCAGCATTGTTCCCGTAATCAATACTGGTTTTACAGTGAAGTTTCTAGGCACACAGCACTGCTGACGATGTGAATGCCAACAAGAAAAAAAATATTTTTAAAAGATGATTTGTATGATTTGTTTCAGCCGTAGTCTCTTCGTTTGTGTAAGTACACCCGGTGTCTCACGTATAGGCTACCGGAGTTTGTATCTTCAGCATTCAAAATTTTATTCCGGAGGAAGCATAAAGTTTGGGTTGTTAGCGCAGGCTGTTCCGGTGGTTTTCGGCTGCACTTGGTGCATCGCTAAAACAAATAAAAATGGTTTGAGGCTAAGAGGTTAAGGTACACGAAGAAAAGTTTATGTTTATATAAAATCAGGCAGCAGTTGTTGAGTCAATGCTGACCATTTGCTGATGTTACAGGCATTCTATTTCGATTAGTAACGATAACAAACAATACGAAAAAATACATCTTTCGAGGTATAGCTGCAAAAAAAATGATGCTTACATTGGACTTATGAAACGGCAGCTGTTTTTTTTATTGATGTTTATTGCTTCGTTTACCGGTTGGGCGCAAACACCACGCATGGTATTACCTGTTGGACATACAGATGATATTACGCTTCTTAAATTCAGCCCCGATGGCCGCATACTGGCATCCGGTTCAAAAGATAAGACGATTAAGTTGTGGGATGTACAAACAGGAAAACTGCTGGCCGACTTAAAAGGTCATGCAGATGATATTTTATCGATTGAGTTTAACCGGCAGGGTACCCGATTGCTTTCAACCGCCGATTTAGACACAACCGCCATACTCTGGAATGTGCAAACAGGCGAAAGCCTTCGTAGCGTTTCCACAGGGCCTTACTATATAGCGTATGCGGTGTTTAGTCCGGACGGGAATACGTTTACGGTTGAAAATAATTCATCCGATCTGAAACCTGCTTTGTATAGTTCGGAAACAGGATTGCCGGTTGTACAATTACAAGCAAATTGGAAATATTCCACTAAGGCAGCAGCATACAGTCCTGATGGCAGTTTGCTGCTGGTCGTTTTCAACTCGGACAAACCGGAAATTTATACTACCAAAACGGGTGAACGGGTTGCAGAGCTCGACGTACCAAATACTGTTATTACAGCTGCGCAATGGTTTCCCGATGGGCAAACTGTTGCCTTAGCTTCTTACGACAAACAGGTGTATATCTGGAACGTAAAGAACAATCAAATTAAGTATACACTATCCGGTCACACATCTGCGGCTACCTCTTTAACCGTTAGCCCCGGTGGTAAACAACTGCTGTCAGCTTCACCATTTGAACAAGACGCCCGTTTGTGGAATGTACAAACCGGCGAATTAATTACTACTCTCAAAGTTTCGGATTACAGTTCGTTGCAAACAGCAGTTTTCAGTGCCGATGAAAAATATTTAATGACCACTGCTATCGGCGGCACACGGGTGTGGGATGCTGCCACCGGAATGGAAATAAAAACAGGGTTAGGCCGGTTTAACGAAACAGCCTTTACCAACAATGGCAAGGAGCTTTTTTTAAAACATGACGACAAAGGCAAACGCTTTAATCTTGACACAAAGCATACAGTTATTGAGTTTGAAGAATCTGACAACTTAAGTATTCCCGTTTTCAGCACATCAGGTAAGTTTCTGGCAGGCACGTATAACAGTAAAAGAAGTCTCGCAATCTGGAATACAGAAACCGGCAAACTGGTTGTACAAATGAAAACAATTACGCAAACTATTGATGATGCTTTTCTGGTTAATAAGCCTGCGTTACTGGTTACCAATCCGGATAAAAATCCAACCTTCTGGAAATTGCAGGGTAATCTTATTTCGCCGTTTATGCATCCTGTTAACGAGGATGTACAGTTTCTTCGCTATAGCCCTAACGATAGTATTTTGGTACAGATCAGAAAAAAGAACGACAACAATAATGATGTGTTCGCAAATGATGAAAAAGTTAGTATTTGGCAGGCCCCCTCGCTTACGGTGGTTGATGCTGATGTACAAAAAAGAGGCATGCAAAGCTTAACACAAAATGCAGAGGGCAGCTTTACTTTTTCGTCAGATAGTAAACAATTGTTTATCGGCAATAACGATTGGGGATCGTATGTGCTGGACGCGGCAACAGGAAAATTAAAGTACAGCATTGAACATGAAAGAATATGGCAATCGGCCGTAAATACAACCATGCAGCGCTTTGTTTCTTTTACAGAAAATAAAATAACGCTAAAAAATATACCCGAAAACAAAATTATCCGCTCCTGGGCAACTACCGAACACCTAAACCGGTTTCACTTTGTTGGAATGAGCAACCGCTTCATAACCGGCGGTGCAGACAATATGCATGTATACGATGAACAAAAAGAAAAACCCATCTTAACCATACCCGCAGGCTTGCCTTTCTTTAACAGCAACAACAGCCGTGTATTTGTTTCGCATTTCTCCGACAGCAATGGATTTTCGTTATGGGACCTGGATAAATTAAAACAGTTATGGAAAAAAGCAATACTTTTTACCGAAAAGTATGAAGCCAGATGGGACGTATGCTGGTCGGCCGATGAAAGCAGGCTCTTTATTTCAACAAACAATGGTCGAGTTCTTGTGCTTGATGCGCTTACAGGCGAACAGATGAATGAGTTTTCTGCATTTGCTACCCGATTAGTTTTAAGTAAAGATGGCCGTTTGCTGTTTGCTTATTATAAAGATGATGTAGCGATATATGATGCAAGCGATTACCGAATTGTTACGAAACTGGTGGGCCATACCAATGAGGTAACCGCTACCATACTTTTACCCGATCAAACAAAAGTACTTACCGTATCGAAAGACAATACTGCAAAGATCTGGAACATTACTACCGGGCAGTTGCTTTACTCATACATCATGCTCGATAAAAATTATTCGCTGCGTGTACTGCCTTCAGGCTTTTATATGGCCGATAAAACGGCGAGCCGTTTACTGCATTACGTAAGCAAAGATCTTAAGATTATTACGTTTGAACAGCTGGATGTAAAATTCAACCGACCGGATAAAGTACTGGAAGCAATCGGCTTTCGTGACACAGCACTTATAGCCTCCTACAGGCAGGCCTACAACAAACGAATAAAAAAACTGGGGATTGATACCACACAGTTTGCAGATGGATATAGTGTTCCGGAAGCAGATTTTGGCAACCGGACGCAAATTGGTTACGAGCTACCCAATGAACAACTGACGCTGCGTATTAAGGGTGCAGACAGTATGTATACCCTTGACCATTTTAATATCTGGATCAACGAAGTGCCTTTGTTTGGTATGAAAGGAATTAGTATCCGAAACCGGAAGAGCAATACGTTTGACACTACCCTTACCATCCGGTTATCGCAAGGTGAAAACCGGATTGAAACATCTGTTGCCAATGTTAACGGAACAGAAAGTTACCGGATGCCTTTGTATGTAAAATTCACGGCAGCCAAACCAATTAAAGATACCGTTCACTTTATTGGTATTGGTATTAATGAGTTTGCCGACAACAAAAGAAACCTGCAGTGGTGTGTAAAAGATATTCGTGATTTGGCATTGAAGTTTAAAGAAAAGTATGGTGATGCGATTGTGATTGACACATTATTCAATAAAAATGTTACACTCAAAAATGTACAGGCGCTGAAACAAAAACTACTTAAGACGAATATCAACGACAAAGTAATTATAGCTTACTCAGGTCACGGATTGTTATCAAAACAATACGATTACTATTTATCGTCGTATAATGTCAACTTCAGGAATCCTGCAGAAGGAGGTATCGTTTATGAAGAAATCGAGAAATTACTCGATTCGATTCCGGCAAGAAAGAAGTTGTTGTTAATAGATGCCTGCCATAGCGGTGAAGTAGATAAAGACGAAATGCTGGCCATCAGGGAGGCAAAAAACAAAACAGGCAATAAAGGCCTCATCATGAATCGTGGATCAGAAGAAGAAGGAGAAGATGCAACTATACCCAAAACGAAAACACTGGGTTTACAAAACAGTTTCGAATTGATGCAATCGCTGTTTATAAATGTTGGTAAAGGCACCGGAGCTACTATTATTTCTGCGGCAGGAGGCGTACAGTTTGCACAGGAACGGAACGATCTGGAAAACGGCGTATTTACATTTTGTTTGCTTGAAGCGTTGGAAAAGCAAAACAACATCAAAGTGTCGCAACTTAAACAAATTGTAGGCGAACGGGTAGAACAATTAACAAATGGCCTGCAAAAACCTACTACCAGAAATGAATTGAAAGATTTTGATTGGATCGTTTGGTAAAAACATTGGTTCCACTTCAAAAGGAAGTTAGTAATAAAGACAAAAATGTAGTAAGACAGAACTGAAGAAACTGTTTTTTACCTGTTGTATGCCACAACCGAAGCTTTATTTCGAGTGAATAACTCCGGCCGCAGCATCTGCGGATATAGTCTTTTAGCTTTGATTTATACCGAAGCAATCTGCTGCGAATAATTCCCACTTCGTAACGGGAGATTGGTTCGGCGTTTCGTCTGCTCTGGCGCTTACCCGATGGCACCCGGTATTTGTAGTAATTCAAGCTTCGAGCCGAGAGATTCCTTTCTCTTAAAGCGGGGCAGACGTTACCGCAATTACAACGGAGAAAGAGTGTAGGGCGTTACAAAAAAGAAAAAAGGGTTTTACATTGCTGTAAAACCCTTTTTTGTGACTCCGTCAGGATTGTAAAAATCTTTGCCTGTATTGAGTTGTAGCGGAATTGGCTACGTTATTGGCTACTTAATTGTTGTTAAAATTTGTACTGCAGCTCCTATTCCCTGTGCAATCGATGAAAGCCTGTTGGCGGTATCGAGCTGATCAGGTGTAAGACTTTTTTTCAAATGATCAATTTCAAACATTAGTTTTTCGATGTTCTTTTCTAAAATTTCTTCTTTCACTGTAAAGCCTCCACGCAAATAAAAATCATGCAGTTCGGCTGTTGCTGTAAACTCAACAGATAAAGAGCCTATTCCAACATCTTTAAGCAATCCCAATCTTTCAAATTGATATAATGCTGCCTGCAGTAGTGAAATCGACAATTCTGTTTCCTTTACAAACTGTTCTCTATGGCCAAATACATGCTTTTCCAGTTCTGCATTCTTTACAATGTATTCGAGCAGTTTATCTTTAAGTGCAGGTGTTAATACTTCAACCATTTACACTGATTTTTTATTGTGAAACTTGAAAGATCATTTGATGGATCTCACAAGGAGAATTGTCAGAATTTTCTGTAATAATGTGACGTTCGCCACTTATTTTGTTTTCAGAATTTAGTTCAAGTGTAAGCTTCCCTTTGCTTATAAATCCTGAAAGATAATCGCTGTATGTTCCCGTCAAATAAAGTTTGTTATTGTTAAGTGTACCTGTATACTTCGAAATTGTACGTTGTTCAGCCTTTGCTGTTAACGTGTATGTATTGCCTTTTTTTGAAATGGTCCAAACCTCTTCACGCATATCACCTTTGCCAGCATGTTCGCATGAGCTTCCAAAAGTTTGCAACTGTATTGTTTTTGAACCAATGAAATTTGATTCGTCAAAGCCAACTTCGATTGCATTATCAGGAACTTGTTGTGTGTTGCTTTCGATTGGTGGAGGTGCTGATGAATCTACTATCGATTGATTAGTGTTAGATGTTTCTTTCAAATCATTTACCGGTGTTTGTTGTATTATAACAACAGTGTCTCTTGTACCTGAATTGGTGTTGGCGTTGCCGCACGAAATAAGAAAAATTACAAAGATGAAGATCAAGGGTTTCATGTGAGTGTTTATGTTTTGGTTACTAAAAAAGTTGCTGTTGTGCAGGATTTACCCAAACTGCTTTTAGCCTGTGTTTTTTAACTTGTTTAGTTGTTCCAGGAGCGATGTATATCGCTCCATCAAGTCGTAATATTTATCCTTCCAGTTAGCAATTGGGTATTTCTCTTCAGTATCGTTTAAAAGATGTCTTGATTCAGGTTTTACAATCATTTCGCCTCGTCCGGAAATAATCCAATCCATGTTCAATTCAGGATAATTGGAACTTATTTTCTCCAACACATCGCTTCCCATGGCTCCGGTTTTACTAAAATAGACATGACTAACAGAAATTTTTTCGGCAAACTTCCTGTTGCTAATCTTCTTAAAATCAATAAATTGTAATATTCTGTCTCTTGTAGAATTCATTCAATGAAGAAAATTTTCATCAAAAATTTGATAATTATGAAAATAGTTTCCAATATTTGTCCTGTCAAGCCGCTGGAGAGTGGTCAGGCATCGAAAAGTGAGACGTTCGAAAAAGTTCTTAAAAGCAGTTCATGCTTTAAAATAGTTAGCGGGTCGGTTCAAACTTGCGTCTGCACCGCCGCTGGCAATAAGTAAAGTCTCACAAATTTACTTGGCAACTCTCCAACTAGGCTTCTACCCGTTCCACCGGGAGAAGCCTTTTTATTTCCGGCTAAATATAAGACTTAAAATAAAAAGTTCGGTTGTACCACTAACCGGGTACTGCCAGCCAACAATTTGTTAAAGCCATGCGCAAGTCAACCACGCCCCGTTCTACCAACAATAATACATGTAACCCATGTGTGCCCGTACCGGTTTCGAAATTCAATACCGATGATTACACTGGGTTAGTGTACCAGGCGGTGCAGCAATTGCTGCCCGCCTATTTTTTTGATGAACTACAGTGCTTCACCACCGAAGAAGCAGCGGCATTGCTTACCTGCAAAAAAGAAACCGTTGCCGATTATATACGCACCGGTAAGCTGCAGGCAAGTAAGCCAGGCAAAGACTACATCATTACTGCAGGCGATTTAAAGCAGTTCATAAAAGATCACCGTGTACGTGCTGCAGTGGTAAGCATCAATTACAAACTCAAAAGTAAAGTAGCAATATGAGTTACGAAAGATTCAAAAATGATGTGAAGGTTACATCAACCCTGTTTAACCGTGATGCAATGGAACAGCTTGAAAATGCATTGCAAACAGATGAACAGTTGCTGGCTACTGTAGAACAAGTTGCGCAAATGTTGAAGAGAGTTGTTAATGCCTTAGAAGCCGATGCGAAAAATTATCGAAACCGCATAAACCAAAAATCTTAACCCACATGCACCTCACACCTTCAAACGAAGCATTCTGCATGGCCATGCTGGAGCATTACAAACAGCGTTTAGAAAAACGTGTTTGCTTCTGCAGCGACCAGGAATACAATTACCTCATGCAAAGTAAACAGCATTACGAGAATCAAGTTGCAAAGCTGCAGGTACAATCATTGTTAACAGATGTAAATAATACAAGCGATGGACGGCCAACAATTACCTGCTGAAATTACAGTAACACTTACGCAGGAAGAAATTACTGCAGGTGTTATTTGCATACGTGATGCCAACGATGATATTACAAAAAGCCTGATGAGTTTGCAAACATTGCAAACAACTGATACTGCAAAAAAAGCATTAACGGATTATTACAACAAACGCCTTTTCCATAACAACAGTATGCTGCACAAACTAAGCAAAGCTTTGATGCTTGTACTTGTGTTGTTGTGTACATACGGTGCAGCGGCACAAACATACACAAGCATTGGTGCCGGTGCAGCTGCACCCGGTGGTTTAACGGGTGAGCTGGCTGTAGGTTATAAATACGCAGCCTGGCAAGTGCAGGCAGGCTTTCATTCAATTGTACGTGCAGATCAGCCGGTGTTGTTTTACACAAAAGCCGGTTACTATTATGCACTCCCCGATAATTTTTCGCTGCAGGTAATGGGTGGTTATTGCCGTTACATGGTTAGCACAGATGATAAACGAAAAAACAGTAACAGCTACATCGTAACAGTATCGGCGCAAAGCTGGGTACCTGCTGTTGAAGATGGAAGTGTATATGTAGCTGTTACAGCAACAAAACAACATGTGTTGTTCAGTGCAGGATTTATTTATTGGTTTAACATGCATACGGTGCATAGGGTTCGGTTAAGGTAAGTACCCGCTGCATGTCTATGCAGCGGTAAAATTAAAATCGATTTTTTAGATATGAGTGAAATGCAAAATCCTCTGCAATCCTTCGGGAGAATAGCTAACGAAATGGAGAACTGGAAAGATGTAGCACGTATTGGCGGAAAAGAATTTCGTGAGGGTGATCGTGTATATGGTACATGGGTTGAGGTTGATGGTACATCACATTACCAGGATGGTGTAGTTATTCGAAACGAAGAAACAGGATTATGGGTTCAAACAGAACCTGATGGTGGTATAACAGAGATAAAACGCTTTTGGGCACTGAACCATGATAATAAATAATTGTCGTATGAAACATCAACAACAGGAATGGATGCTGCAAATAGCAACGGCAATGGCAATGATAATCGGCATCGCCTGTTGTTGATGATTCGGTTTTGATTTAACAGATACAGATCGCCGCTGTATGTCTATACAGCGGCCTTCGATAATTACATAAAACTTACACGTATCAACCACACAAGAGCGTATGGTGAAATTGGTAAACACCGACAAAGACTGTCCGTTCAGTTTGTCCGGAGACAACCTTAACCGGCCTCCTTGCAGGTTCGAAGCCTGCTACGCTCACAACTTTCATCCTTCGGGAGGCGACAGCCAGTTTGTTGACATCGTGGAAAGGCACGGCGCTACTCTTACAAGCGATATGTAAGATGCAGCTGGTTAAGTAACCAGTCGGAGCTATCCGAAAAATAGTTGGGATCGATTGGCGGGTTGGTATCGCACCTTGAATATGACATGATGAGCTGAGCCTTACGTGCAATAAGCGAAGTGTTGACTTGGGTTGACAGGTTCGAATCCTGTATCGATCACATTACTATTTGCATCACAGTAACCTTAACGTAAAGGTGAAGTAAAAGTGTTGATGCCGGAGGTTATCAAAAGGATAACAGCAGACCCGAAATAAGGTAACATTATCTGCTGACAGCCGGGAAAGACCGGCACTTTAAAATTTCATTATGAGCGATACAGCAACAACATTTCCTCTGTGCACAACAGACGCAAGCGAAAAAGCTTTTGTGTTTGCAGTTTCTGCTTCGTATGCAATTATGGTTTTGCGTGAGAAAGATGAAACTGTTATAACTATTGCTACGAGCAGCAATGTAATTGACAGCTTTAAAAAACTGTTTAGTGTATACAGGGTAATAGATCTTGTTCGCTTTTCACAAGAGTTCTTCAAGGCTTCAGATATTATAACACAATTCATGGAAGCAATACCAACCCGTTAATTAAAAGAATATGAACGTACTCCAACTCAACACATTCGAACTGTACACCATTGCAATGATTGTAGACTGGACCCGCATCTACAACAGTTACGCATTGAGCTTTAAGCTTGGTGAGTATGGTTTTAAAGATGGCTGCAAAATTCATCTTGCAAAAATGCAAAGCGAAATGAGTGAGTTTGAAACAGCACTTGGCTACTGCAATAAAACTGCAAAAGCAATCGGCTTTACAGAATTAAAAGCAGCTGTTGAACAGCTGATGCAGGAACATGGAATAACCAAACAACATACAACCCATGCCTAAAAAATCAACACTCACACCGGTACAGGAGCTTCACAACTTTGTTGTGATGGTGCAGGAGCTTCGCCGCCTGCAGGATCGTAGAAAGGTAGAAAAAAATCATCTGCTCGATCATGCCATTACTGTTAAGGAAAAGGAAGTTGACCAGGCTATAGCCCTGCACATGATGGTGCAGGTAAAACCAAAAAGCAAACCTGCATTTCGCCAAAGCGCATTCAATAATTTTTTAGCCAGGTAGTGAGTACTGCAGCACCTATATTATCCATCAACAGTAAAAAGGAATATGCTGTGCCGGTACTCATCGGCGCTGCAGATCATTTAGTAACGCTGCGTGAGGAAAGTGCAAAAGGTTACATGATCAATCCACACCTGCGTTATTGGGCAACATGGTTCCTGCTAAAATCTTTTACCACCAGTGGTGTTATACAGCAATGGAATAAACAGAAACGAACGCTGCTCGATTACCTGCGTATAAGCGATTGCACCTTCCGATCGCAGCTGAATGCATTACAACGCCTCAACCTCATTACAGAAGACTATAAGAAAACCGGCAACATTACACTGTGCAGTTATAAAGAAGCTGCACAGATAATGGGCATCAGTTACAAAGGCACAACAGCCGTACAATACAAACCATTCGATTATGAAAATGAACGACAAGTATTTCGATACATCCTAGTTGCACAGGAAGTGCAGAGTAACCAGGATAACCAGTTACAAGAGTTATACAGAAAGTTCCAAAAAAATTTATCCGGAAACGCAACTGAATTGCTGAACGAGCTTCGACAGTTAGGCTATACTGATGATAAGCTTAAAACAGCAAAACAATTTCAGCAGGCATTGTTACGCCTGCAGAAAATTGTATTCAGGGATAAGTCAGGATTGACAGCTGTGGCCTTTTCTCTTCGTGCTGATGTTAACCGGTCTGTTACCACATGGGCAAGGCAACATGGTTACCAAAGTGGCCAAGGTGCTTCCTACATCAAAAAGAAATTCCGCAAGCTGGGTATTGCTGTAATTGAACAGCACTGTATAAACAGTAACGATAAGAGCCGCTTGTATTGGGTTGATAAAAGTGGTAACAAACACGAAGGTTACAAATGGAATAAGACGGCACAAAGAACCGCATGGCGGCTTTGCGACCAGGTAAGCATTCAAATAACCCCAACAAAAAAAGAAGACGATGAAACGAGAAAGAAAGCAGCGTAGCGAGGCCCGCCGGCAGGCCCGGGCGGCCGCCGCCCCGCCCCCATTTTTAAAATTAGTAACTACACATGTGGTCACATGTTAGAGTTTGAATTCTTTTCCAGTATTACCAGTCTCCGGTATTGTACTGGAAACTTGCAAGAATTTCCAGAATTGCGCTAAAACGATTTTTTCAACACAACCCATGGCAAAACTTACAAACCCGTTAGACCCCGACCAAGAGGCCCACATGAAGCGTAACATCAAATGGCTGTTACAGCAATACTTTTCCTTCCGTGCTTATGTAAAATTTAAAGATGGCAAAGCCAGGCATTTCTACGGTAACGAGCACCAGTGCACCTACAATCAGCTGCAGGCAGGCATTTACCCAAACATCCGCATGGATAAAGAAAAGGGCTACACCGATCTTATAAACCTCATCGAGCGATCGTACAAAGGCAAGTACACTGCAGCAACTATTTACATGCGCAACCCCGGCGAAAAAGATTTCAATACTGTTTGCCGCAATTATTACAAAGGCGAAGCAACTGAAATTAACGACCCGGTAATAACCGATCCTGTGTATACACTCTACTACATTGTTCAAAACGGCCGTGTGTTGGTACAAACAGAAGATCCTGCAGCACACGACTTCAAAAATTTAGTCAACCAAAATTTAAACAAATGAAATTGAAAGAATTCAGCATGGCCACAGCAACCAGCAAACGAGGTGGCAAACACAGCTTAAGCATTATTGCTGTACACCGCAAAGGACGTGTATCATTTACGCCAATGATTTGCGAAAAATTAAACTTAAAGTTAGGCGATCGTATTTCCTTTTTGCAGGATGAAGAAGATTTGGGAGAATGGTACATCGAGAAAAGCGATACAGGTTTTGAGTTGAAACTTTTTAATACGCAATCGAGCAGCCTTGTTTTCCAAAACAAAATTACAACCGATGCATTGTTCGAAAGTTTTCGTGAAAAAGAAAGCAGCTTACGGTTTAAAGTACTTCCGGAGCCGGTGAAGCTTGGCAAACGAACACTGTACAAACTTGCACACGTGCCCATCGTTTAATTTTCTTCTTAACAACCAAAATAAAATTTAACAACATGCTTTTAAACATCCCCATCGGTAACATTACCGCACTCCCCAACTACCGCCAAATTGATGAAGATCCTGCAGAGCTGGAGCAATTGGTTGCATCAGTTAAAAAAGACGGCATCTTTCAACCGGTATTAGTTCGTACACATAAAACAGAGCCGGACCGGTACGAACTTATTTTTGGCAACCGGCGCTTTGCAGCTGCACAGCTGGCTCAATTGGAAACAATACCTGCACAGGTAAAAGAAGTGGCCGACGATAATATACTGGAAGTACAGGTAATTGAAAACCTGCAGCGCAAAGATGTACATCCCATGGATGAAGCAGCAGCGTATAAAGCCTATAAAGAAAAAAACGGTTGCGATGTAAAAGAACTGGCTGCAAAGTTCAGCAAGCCCGAACGTTACATTGCACATCGCCTGGCATTAACAACACTCATCCCGGAGCTGCAGAAAGATTTTTTAAAGAAGCAGCTCACCATTGCACAGGCCGAAGTATTTGCAAAGCTCAACCCGGAGCAGCAAAAAGAATTGATGAAGGCGGAAACACAGTATGGAACCAGGTATGCATCATCCGTTGCAGATCTGCACGATGAAATTAACCGCCTGTTCCTGCACGATCTTGGTAAAGCCCCGTTCGATAAAAACGATGCAACGCTGTTACCAAAAGCAGGTGCTTGCAGCAGCTGCCAAAAACGTACAGCATGCCGTACACTGTTGTTTGAAGATGTGGCCAAAGAAGATCATTGCCTCGATGGTAAATGTTTCAGCATGAAGATAGATCTGCACCTGGTGAAAAAAGCAAACGACATTATTGCACACGAACCCAATATTGCATTTGCAGTAGAACAGTACAGCGATAACCCGCCAAAGCGCATTATTGATGAAGCTAAGAAAATGAAGGTACCGGTATATACAAACGGATATTACGATCATAAGTGGGGAAAGTTTACCGATGGCCGGAAAGTGTTCATGCTGAATGGGAGTAAGAAAGGAAAGATTGTTACCGTGTACTTCCAATCCAAAGAAAAAGGAAAAGGCAGCAATGAGGAAGTAAGCACCGAAATGCAGATAGCAGCTATTAATCAACGCCTGGAACGATCAGAAGAATTATTGTATGAAAAGTACATGGAAAAGGTGAACAAGTTTACCGATGAATTTATTAACAATAAAGCAGAGCTAGGCAGTGAGTGGAAACTTGAATTAAGTACACAATTTGATGTCCTTACCAGGTACCTGTGGTTTTTGACTGTTGATAAATGGGATGATGAGTTTTTAGAAAGCATTGGGCTTACGGAAAAAGAAGAAGAAAATTATGCAAAGTTCCCCGAGCAGCTGTATATAAAATTATTAATGCTCGATAAGCAACAACAGTTGGAACTGTTTGCGAAATGCTTCTTTGATCAAATTGGTCGTCCAACAAGTAAAACACATCGATCCTACATGTTAGAACAATTCGCTGGTTGGATTGGCATGGATCTTAGCCACCTGCGTTTCGAAATGAACACAGAGCTGGAAAAGAAACGCCTTAGCGCCACTGCACGCATTGAGAAGTTGCAGAAAGAATTACCTGCAGTAAAAGCATCAACCAAAAAGAAAAAGAAAAATGAAGCTGCTGCAGAAGCTACACAGTAGCATCTTTAAAACTGTTGCATACGTTCAGTTACGAAAAATCGGCATTACAAGGAATGCAGCTGCAGGTATTGCAACAATCGTAACAGACATTTTTCTAAACTCATCATCTAAAACAAAAAATATGGGCTTAAAAAAAATCGAACTGCACAAAGACAGTAACGGCGAATTCTACTTTGTTAAGTACGCAGGCAATGGTGAAGCTATTACCAAAAGCAGCGAAAGTTACACACGAAAAGAAAATGCATTTAAAGCAATTGTTGCAGATACAAACATTACGCTATCGCTTATGTGTGTATTACATTCACCAATGGAAATTCCTGTAATTGATTGCACGGGTCCAATGCCTGTAAACAAATTAATCAGGTTTGATGAAAACGGAATGATTAACGTAAAAGACATTGAGTAATGGTAACCATTCCTCTTTACCGGCAACAGGCAGAAGATCTGCAGCAATATTTCTTCCCTTACTTCAAACAGTTAAAGGTGAGCAACCTGGCTAACGTTGCTCACCTATCTGTACAATGCGGAGAATTTTTAACCGTTGTTGCTGTTAACTGCATTATGGATGAAGTGATGTTGTGTGTAAATAAAAAACTCATCAACACTTCAGGCGCAAAAATTAATTTGAAGTTGAGCGATGCACAGGCTGTGATCTTTAACCGGTTGTTAATACAGTATCCGGTAACTGCAGATCAGTGGCATTTGTTGCAATTGTGCCGCTATTTGGTTGATGTGTTGGATAAAGAATTAATCAAACATCAAATCATCAACAGCGGAAAATCGATGCAGGATTTAAAAAGATAATGTATATTGCATGTACAGACGCAAACAACCATTCAATTAATGGCCTTGCGTCTTATTTTTTTTACGGTAATACTGCTTAAAAGCATGGTACAGGTACCCATAAATAACCTGTACAATACCCTTACCACACTCCCCCGTAAAATAGCCGTTAAAACTTCGTCAATTCCTCGTCACCATAAAAACGAAACAATCCATTATTTCACCATGACGAACAATGTAAAGCCTCAACGCATTGCCATTTGTGCAAAAGATATTGTGCAGCTGTATGCCTGCAGCGAAAGTACAGCCAGGCGCAAAATACAATTGGTGCGTGATGTACTTGCAAAAACAGAAAAGCAAACCGTTACCATCAAAGACTTTTGTACGGTGCACGGTTTGGATTACGTTGAAACTTTACAATACCTGGAACTGATATGAGAACATACATTGAGCATTTGCTGCAACGCAAATATGTGTTGGTGTTAGATAAACACTATGGCCAAAACAAATTGCAACATGGCGTACCTGTTGTGTTGTACCGGCGCAATAAAAAGTTTTATGTGAAACATGGTGTAACAACAGACTGTTTGCTGTATGCCTGGCAAGCATGGTTGTGGTATTACGTTATTGGTTTGTTGGGGAAACGGTTTGGACAAAAATTATTTGCTTACAAAAAAGTTACGGGCTTCATCCGTGTTGTAAAAGTTTATGGAAAGAATCGTTAACGGCCATTACGCCGATCCTTCAAGCACAAGAGATATTGTTGGTATTACACCATCACAGTTCGAAACAATTATTGTTGCCTTGCAGCAATGGCACAAAGCACTGGAAGCAATTGCAACTGCAAACGATGATGAGTTGGAAGCCATTGCTGAACTATCAAAAATTGGTGGTTTTATTCCGGAAGAAATGAACCGGGATAATTTAAAAACAGCATTGGCAAAAACTGAAAAGTTGGTGGTTGAACATTATCGTAATACGTACGAAATTTTAGCGGCCATCAACCAACCATACCCGGGTGCAGAGTACTAGGAAATAATATTTTCACTAACACTTATTGTAAATAAAACTGTATGTACTACTTGTGGAAAGATAAAAGAAGCACAAATAAACAAGCAATTGTGTACTTAACAGACTATAAGGAAGTACGTGAAGATGGGAAAGTAAAAATTGACAATTACGGTTACTTAGATGTTGAACTTGTACATAGCAGTTCGCTACGTGAAGAATGTATAGAAGCTGCTCAAAGGTTGATAAAAAGCAGCTGATAAAAGGATATCATTTCCAATCAAATCCTGCAATAACAGTCAAAACGCTCACCACATGGTGAGCGTTTTTTTATGCTTGTACTCAATTTCAATTTCACACGGTAAGATGAATAAAGACAACGCACCTGTGATAGGTGGAGCAGGAGGCGGAGTCTTCGCCTGGTTTAAAGGAACACTGCTGCAAACGGTACCCGGGCCCTTCTTAGGAAAAATGTTTGAGGTGGCCGTATATGCAATGATTGGTGCAGCTGTAGGCGAAGCAATCAAACTTGGTTTTTCTTACCTGAAAAAATGGATTGATAAAAAACGAGGTACAGATGAGTAAAGGTTTAATTATTGCAGCCGGTGTTGGTTTAGCCTGGTTAGGTATACGGGCCGCTGCAAAAAAACAGGCGTTCGATTTACTAACGTATGGCGTTAGCAATATTGCGTTACGCTGGAATGGCCTCACTCCCATGCTCAACTTTAAGTTAAACATCTTTAACCCGAATGCAGAGAGTATACCAGTACAGCAAGTGAGCGGTAAGATCTATTTTAAAAATGCGGCCGTTGCAACCTTCCTTAATCAAACAGCCATAAACATTGCGGCAAAAAGTTCTACTGCAGTAGATATGACGGTTCGCCTGTCGCTTGGTGGTTTTGTTGCTGCACTCATCAATAAAACTGCAGATGCACAAGCCGTTGTTGATGGGCTTATACGTACTGCCTATTTCGATGTACCAATCAAATACAACTGGCAACCTTCTTAACGTCAATAATTTTTAATCATGGATAAAGTGTTCACACCTGTTCAAGAACGTCACGACCCGAAAAACCGGATTGTGTTCATCTGCAAAACAGAAACAGGTTTCTATGTAAGCAAGCCACGTACAGGTTTTGTAAGCGGCGAATTTCCTGCACAGGATGATGCAGATCTGTTAGCAGTTTTCGAACGCCAATGTGGTTGCTCACACAACCATGCAAGTTACTTGCCCGGTGAGCGTGAAGGGAAAGCAGCAGCTGCAGGCAAACCTGTTGTTGAAACAGTAAAAAGCCTGGTTGCAAAAATTACAGCTGCAGCTACTGTTGAGGAAGTAAATGCGTTGGCCGGTACCGATACTCGTGCAGGTGTTGTAAACGCCGCCGCTAAACGATTAAAACAATTAGCTGCGTGAAGTTGAAGTACAGAACAGATTTAATACTGCCTGCTACCGGTGAAAACGATTTGAAGCATACCAACGGTACCACGCAGGATATTATTGATGTACTGCTTGCAGCTGATGACAAAGCCGCTGTATTTACAAAAAAGTTTGCACCCACTTTAAAAGGTGCATCGCTCTTTGATACCTGCAGGAATATTTGGGAGTTCGTAAAAAATGAAATCCCGTATAAGGTTGATGAGCTGGGTTACCAGTGGATTAAAAGCCCCGGCCGTTTGTTTGCCGATAAAAGCGGCGATTGTAAATCGTTCTCGCTGTTCATCGGAAGCTGTTTAAAAAATCTTGGTATTCCTTACGGTTATCGTTTTGTGAGTTACAAAGCCGGTAATCCTACTGCAACGCATGTGTATGTATATGTGCCGCTCGATGGTGGCAAACAAATTATACTCGATGCAGTGTGGAGTGGTCCGTTTAATTCCGAAAAGCCCTATAAGCACAAGAAACAGTATTTGATCAAATAATTTTTTATGACAAGGATAGCCTACTTAGGATCTGCTGCAGCACAAAAAAATATTCCGGGTGTTCTTTCTCTCCCGAAGGATTACCATGATATGACGGATGAAGAATTTGAATTGTACCTGGCAAAGCAGCGCATTGAAATTGAAAAGAAAAATGCGCAGGCAATTGGCAGTCCTTATGCAAGCCGGTACGATGCATCGCTTGCAACCATTAACCGTGCGATTGAAAACATTGATAACCCGGATGCAATTATTGGTATGGCCGATGAAATGATCGGTAAAGCCAAAGCAAAGGGCAAACAGAGCGGTGCAGGTAAGTTACTGAAGAAAGTAGGCACCGGATTAAAAAAGGCTGCTAAAACGGTTGCCAAGGTGGTTACAGCACCGGTACGCTTAGTTGCAAAAGGTGCGCTGGAAATATACCTGCCAAAAGCAGCGCCAATGTTTCTGTATCTGTTTACACCGGCCGGTGCAAAGTTGCCCGATTTGATGGCACGTAAAAAAGCCAAAGTAGAAAAGCTCCGCAAATTTATTGTTAACGGAATTGGTATGAAGGATCCTCACTTTATGGCCATTATCCGTAACAACCTCACCAAACGTTTTGGTAAAAGCCCCGAAAGTTATTTAGCCGAACGCCTGGCAAAACGTGTAAGTGGTATTGCAGGTAACCGGAAGCATGAAATGCGTACACTTATTGGCAAGGCAAAGGCCAAAGCAGCTGCTAAAAAACCTGCAGCGAAGAAAACTGCCAAAGCTGTTAAGAAGGCCGCTAATGCGCCTGTAAAAGCCCCGGTTGTAAAAACTGCACCCGCCACAATTGTAAAAAAGCAAGCTGCAGAAATTTTAAAACAGCAACTTCCAAAAACAGCTACTGCAGTAACCAACCTTAGCCCGGTTGCACCTACCAGCGATAAAAAAGAGAAGAAAGGTTTCTTCAAAAAATTAACCTCCTCGCAAAACGAAAACACGAAGCTTACGGATGTAGTGAGCAAAGCAGGAAGTGGTGATTTGGTTGGTACCGCATTAAGCGCCATCAGCTGGTTAATTGAAAAAATCAGCAGTGTATTTAAGGGAGAAAAAGCCGAAAAGTTTACTGCAGATGATATGCCCGATATCGAGCGTGATGCAAGCGATGCATTCAGTTACCAGGATCTGGAAAATGATTTTAGCAACCTGAACGATCAGCAGAAGAAAGAAACAAAAGAAGTTGCTACCGATATCATCGAAACAATTAAAGCACTTCCTCCTGTTGCAAAAACAATAGAGAAAATTGAAATGCAGGTGAAGGAAAAACTGCCTTACCTCAAAGATGAGCAGGTTAAAGAAATAGCGGAAGAAATTGAGGAAGGTCCGGAGGCGCTGGATGAAAGCGAAGGCAAAACACTTGGAACAGAAATTAAACGCAGTGTGCCCAATGGCACTATTGATCCGGTAACGGGTGGTGGTGGCCGTAACATGTGCAACTGCTAAACATAGTTAATCATTATTACATCACGAAACCATTTTTAAGCAATGGCAACAAAGAAAAAAGCGGGTGTTGGAGCAATCGATCGTGCAATTAAAAGCACCCGTAGTAAGATCGCTGCAATCAAACGCAAAGAGTCTGAAAAGAAGAGAGCTGCTAAAAAAGCAAAACAGCTCGCTGCTTTAAAGAATCAGCTCAAGCGTATGGGCTGCCGCTCTGCAGGCAAACGCAGAAAATAAAACGCTTTCGGTGATGCATAACCGTTAAACCTTATTATCTCATTCTTTTATTATTCACAATGGCAAAATTAAATTTTGAAAAGATCGTGAAGCGTGTTATTGATAAAGCGCCCGGTCTGGTAGTTGGTTCTGTTGTAAGCAACGTGGTTGCTACACAGGTAACCAAAATGAGCAACGGTAAAGCTGCTCCTATGGTTGTTGCCGGGGCGCAAATCGTTGCCGGTGCACTGGTTCCCGCTTTCTTAGGCGGTGGCAAAAAAGCAGGCTTTATGGAAGCCGTAGCCGATGGTATGATGGCACAGGGTGCTGTACAATTGGCTAAAGCATTGAACATTCCTGGTATCGGCGAAGCAGATGATACGCTTAGCGGTGCAGAGGAAGATTACATGAATTATGAAGAAGCATCTGCTACCATGGCAGGCAGCGAATCGTAATCGGTAACCGATTAATGTTCTGGTAAAAATCATTCAAAAAGTATTATCTCATTTTCAATTATTCACGATGAAAAGTTTGAAAACAATCTTAACGTTTTCTGTGTTCTCCCTGCTTATTGCTGCAGTATGTGTGTACTTCGGTGCAGGTGTAGAAGCTTCTTTAATTGCCGGTGTTGCTGTTAACCTGGCTGGTTCTCTTATTCCTCAACAAAACGGTGTATTGGGTATGTATGTTGGTAGCGGTACCGGTACAGAAGGACAGGCACTGGTACAAGCTTTAGTAACAGATCCTGAACGTGCAGCTTATTTAGTAAACAGCACGAGCCCACGTTTTAAAGGTAAAAAAGTTGTTCCCGGGTATTTACGACTGGAAGCGCCGATTAAAAATACAGAGCCTGTCATTCGTTTCCGTACGTTCCTCGGCGATGGTGCAACTGTAAAGAGTACAGAACGCCGTCTCGATCGTAACGATGCGTTTATTGCAACCGGTGTTCGTATTGGCTTATTAAAGCAAGATACTGCCAATGCTAAAACAAATGGGTTGGTGCATACCTATCCAAACATTACTGCATTTGGTGCAGCTGCAGCTGCAGATCTGTTGGCAATCTACCAAGGTGCATTGCGTATGAACATCGATGATAAGGATGAGCTGAAAGGTTTCCCAATGAGTCGCTTCCTGCACATTCCAGAAACGCAACAAACTGCAGGTACCAACTACGACCAGCGTAGCCCCGAAGCAGGTATTGTTAACCTCACTCCGCATATCATCATTGATGGTGATAAGAAGAATGAAATTGAAGTGGTATTCCCAACTTATGCAGCATTTGCCGGTGGTACATCTGCAACTGCAGGTTTTGAACACTTCCTGGTAATGGAACTCTTCGGCTTCGAAGTTTTACAAGGTTCTAAAGGAGCGTAATAAGCAAACCGATTTGATTAATAAAACCATCCCGCCGGTGCGGGATGGTTTTTCAAAAGCAGTATATGAGTTTACAAAAATTTCCTGTTAAGAAAACTACGCTGTTCGAATTACCTGTCATCAATGTAAACAGTGAGCGTTTCAAATTCAGCGACAATGAAAAAATGCTGGATAACATGTTTGTTACCGGTATCATCATTGGTTCTGCAGCAATTGGTACAACACCTGAAGGAAAGACAATTGTTCCGGATGCCATTCAAAAAAAGGCTTTCCTCACACTGGTAAATAAAAAAACCGGACAGGAAGAAATAAAAAAGCTTCCGTTGGAAACGCTTATTAATTCGCAAACATGGGTAATGGAACTGGATGCGTTTCCGATTGATGTATCTAAAAGCTACATCACATTGTACGATCGCACCGGTTTGTTAACCACGCATGCGTTCCTCATTACATTCCTCTACCAGGATCAACCAAACAAATAACTGTGGCTATTTACGGAAAAGATAACGTGCTGGAAATGGTACGGCAAATGAAAGCGCCGTACTGGAAAATCAGCGAAAGTAAAACTGCAAAAGAGCAAGGCAACTTTGTTGCTAAATCAGATTTCGAAATTGAGAATCTTGGTTTGGAAGCATCGCTGCAGGATCTGCGTGGTTGCTTAAACCGGTTAACACCCGGCATGTATTACTTAACCGCAAGTACAAAGCCAGGCATTAGTAAAGGTATTATCGATTGCACGTTCGAGGTAGAACGCAGCGGCCAAACAATGGCCGGCATTGGCAGTACCACTGAACCTGCAGGCAAGCCCCTTTATTTAGATGGAATCGGCGAAGTAACGCCGGAAAATTTTACGCAGGCCATTGAGCAAAAGTTCAAGCTGATGACTGAAGAAGCCGAACGTAAAAAGAAAGAACAGGAATTGATTGAGGAAAACAAACGACTGAAAGCAGAGCTGGCTGAAAAAGAAAGTGGCATCAATGGTGGTTTGTACAGCATTGGTACCATGTTTTGGCCGCAACTGAAGAAAAGCGAATTCGCAAAGGATTTAATGAAAACAGTTGCCGGCATAGGTTTAATGCCAGGAGCGCCTAAAACAACAGCTGCAGCCGCTGCAGCGCCACAAGCTCCATCATCTGTTGGCAGTACAGAAACTGTAGAGGATGCGGCTACAAACACGCAGGAACGCATTGCAGCAGCTTTAAGCGATATGTTGGGTGAGCAGGCCGATGATCCTGCAGCACAGCAGCAATTGGCCGAACAGCTGGAACTGTTGGCACGTACAAAAAAGAACGATCCTGATACGTACAGTATGGGGCTCGATTACCTAAAAGGCATGAGCGATGAGTAATGTACTTACACTCTCCTACGATAAATTATCGCAGGATGATAAAGACAGGGTTATGAAAGCAGTAGATCTTCTCTGTAAGGATAACCCCGATGTAGCAAAACAACTGGAGAAGTTAGCTGATATCAAAATAAACAATCCCAAGCAGTGGAGCATGGGAAAGAAAATTTTAAAGCTATGATGTTGCCGCCTTATTTTTTGGAAGTAGGAAAATTTATCTTGTCCGGTGGAAACAAGATAAAGCGTTATTTACTTACCAGTAAAATTGTAATGGGCAAAAGCCTTACAATTGGCGGCAAAACATTCGTTGCAAAAAAACCATCCGATAACAGGTTACGGGTATTTAATTCCTTTAAGGAGTTAATGGCCAACGCAGACAATGATGCAAAGGCAAAGTACATTGACATTGTAAAGAACCCGGAGCTGGAAATTCGCTTTCAACCCTCTACAGTAAATGATCTGATGAAAACATCAGACATCAACAAATACCTACAGTCGATGCAGTTTAATGTAGAGGTCTTCCATAACAACACAAGGTATGTTACCCGTTACAAGCCAAATGAAATGTTTGCGTTTGTAACATTTACATCTGACAAGAAAGTTGCAGATAAGTATCAACAGGTTGCAAACCTGGAGAAAGAGTTGAAATCATTTACAGAGCAGGCACAAAAAAATGCTAAACTCATTTACGATGCACAAAAGAAAAACCTATCTGCATCGCAAAAACAAAAACTGCAGGAAGCGGTTGTAACGCACAATTACACTGTGCAGGATTTTGCAAAAAAACTTCCAAAGGAAATTCAGCTGCAGGTACGCACACTTAACATTCAACAGCTTAGCGAGGTTGTAAATATTGGTGTTATCCCTGTTATTGTTTGGGTTGTGCTTGCAATTGTTGGTACAGGTGCAACGCTGTACACCGCAACAAAAATTACGCAGCTTATTACGGATACGGTGAAGCATCGTAACCTGCTGTTATCGCAGCAAAAAAATATTGAAACATTGCTGAAGGCTGAAGAATTGTATGCCGGTGGAAAAATTACAAAGGAAGGCCGTGACAATGTTGCCAATGAAGTAAAGAAAAGTAATGAGCAGGCTCGCACAGAGCAACAGAATATCGATAACAGAAGCAATGCCGGTTTCTTTGGAGAAATTAAATCGGTGATTATGTGGGCAGGAATAGCTGTTGTAGCCGCTAAAGTATTGCCGTCATTATTCAGTAACAACAAAGGAGGTAGCAAGTGATGAAGCCAAAATACAAACGTATTACAGAACAGGACGCCATTTTGCAAAACGAAACGTTCAAAGCAAATGGTTGTCATTGCTGGTTTTTATACAATGCCGGCAACACCAATGCAACAATCGGAACCAGCCATGTCTTGAAGCCCGGTGAAGGGTTTGGATTCGACAATGAAAACCCGGATATCGTTGATTACTCGGAACTGTCTGTTTTGTTTGATAAGGCAAACGATCCTATTACAGTTGCACCGGGAGCAGGTGCAGTGCCTGGTCCGTTTTTATACACGTTTGGTGTAGATCCTGTACCCGATAAGAATAACAAAATTGTTGTTTATCGCAGCCTTTTATCAGAACTATAATTGCGCATGTCCGTACAGTTTACCATAGCAAAAGAAAAAACAAAAGACTTAGAGGGTGGCTACTGGAACGATCCCAGCGCCGGGCATACCTATGCCGGTATTACTTACAAGTACAATCCGAATTGGCCGGGATGGAAACGATTGTTTCAATTAGCTACTTCCAAATACGGAAGCATTACACGTACGCCACGCTATGCAAAATTTGATGATGAACAGCTGAATAAGTTAATAGCTGATTACTACTTTAACCGTTACTGGAATGGATTAATGAGCGGCAACCTTTTCCGCAACCAGGATATTGCAAATTTTGTTTATGATTTTTTGCTACACAAAGAAAATGATGCTGTTGCTGTCATCAATTACACCGCAAAGCAACTGCAGAAAAATGTTGCTGCTAGTAAAGCAAAACTGTCTGCTGCAGTAATAACTGTGGCTAATAATGCACAGGAAGCTTTCTACAACCTGCTTCGTCGTAACAGAGAGTTGTATTACAGAAGTCCAAAATCAATACCAGGCACAAGTATTAAAAGTTTCAGCAAACAACTTGCCGATGCTTTCATTCGTGACCGGGTAAATAAATTCCCTGCAGCTACGAAGACTACGCTACAGTTTCCATCATTCACATTACCCTGGCAAAGCATAAAATCATGAGTTTACTTAGAATCAGCACAATCAGAGCAGATCTGCAAAAAGCTTTTGCCGATCGAGTAGTTGCTATTGCAAACGAGTTGGTTATAAGCCCACACTGGTTAATGCAAGTAATGTGGTCTGAAAGTCGGTTAAACGCAGCTGCAGTAAACCCCAAAACAAACGCTACCGGTTTAATACAGTTTATGCCCGATACTGCACGTGGGCTAAAAACCTCTGTAGAGGCTTTAAAAGTGATGAACCCGGTAGATCAGCTGGAATATGTTCGTCGTTACTTCCTGCCATACAAAGGCAAAATGAAAAGCTACTACGATGTGTATTCAGTTGTGTTCTTCCCTGCCTTAATTGGCAAGCCCGATACCTGGGTATTGCAGACAAGTAAATTATCAGCTGCAGTAATTGCAAAACAAAACCCGGTCGTGAACATCAATAAAGATGCACAGATTACGGTAAAAGAATTTAAGCAGTACGTTTTCAATAGTGTACTTGCTGCACACCGGGATATTGTGTTTGGTGCAATAAAAGCAGCTGCACCTGCAGCGGGTGGTATTGCAGCTGCAGTAGTGCTTTTTTTTTGCTCACTAGCGATTAATTCACTCATATAAACCTTACATCAAATGAAGTTTTTAAAACGCATCTGGAGGGCCATCAGCAGCCTTTGGAACAAAGTAGATGATTACCTGGAGCAACATGTAGAATATGCATTAGCTGTTACCAACGGGTTGAAGAAATTTTTAGAAAGCCCGGTGGCCGATGTAATAGAAGCCATTATACCAGGCGATATCGATCGTATTGTACGACAACAATTACTGCAGGCAACAAAGGTATCTGTAACAGCCTTAGGTATTGTAGATGCCTGTAAAGGTTTAAGCGATGCAGATAAGTTCCGCTGCATTGTTGCAGAGCTACAGAAACTACCTGCAGACGGCCGGGATGCTGTTCTGTTTAAACTGGCTGCATTGATTACCAAAAATCTCAATGGTGCAAAATTGCCGCAACGCACGTACGATTTGTTAGTACAAGGCAAATATTTCGAACTTAAAAAGTAACTGCTATGGGGTACAGGCTTACCGGATCTACATCAAATGCAGCAAAGGATGCTGTTGGTTCGTTTCTTAAAATTTACACCATCGGTGGTTCTGATGGTTTGGATTTCGTTCGTTTTCCTCCGGGCGCCATTATTGAACGGATTACAATAACAGATCCAAATGCAACCGATGTTGATGTAGTAATTAACAACGTAAGCCGCCAAATTGCATTCCCCAATCCAATTGTTACTACTACGCAAATATCAACGCTGAACGCCGGTTCTACTGATCCGAAAAAATATGCAATTGATCAGCTCGATTTTTTGTGTGGCAGTTTAGGATTGTATAATGAAATATTTGGCAATGGCGAATCGTATGTGCGCATCCAGGTATTGTTCTTACCTCCTACAGCTGTTCTTAGTTTCCGTTATTACGTTCATCCAAATTTCGCTTAATGAAACATCTTATATTAATTGCTGCAGTGTGTGTTAGTTCTGCTGTGGCGAAATCACAATCAACACGTGTATATGCAAAGCATCTGCAGGCAAGTGAAAAGCTGCAGTTAAAAACCCGTTCCATTACAGATTTCAGCATTAGTCTTTTTTCTACAGATAGTAGCAGTGATACAAAAATACCTACTGCAAAAGCTGTAGCCGATTTTGTGCGTGCACGTGCCGGTGGTGGCGGCGGAGGCGCTGTAGGTTCTGTATTTGGCCGTACCGGTGCTGTAGTGGCCAATGCTAGTGATTATTCTTCTTTCTACGCTCCTATTGTTCATACTCATCCATTAAACGATTTAACCCAAAGTGGAGCTGCATTAGGGCAAGTACCGGTATGGACATTGAGCGGATGGCAACCAGGTACGGTGACTGGTGGTGGTGCTGATTCATCCTGGAACAGCACAGAAACAGGAATACAGCCAAATCAATTAGGTTACATTTATAACACTACATTCCCTGGCACATCGTTACCTGCTGGGTTCACCGATGTAACGCCTGCTGCAACGGTAACGGTTAACAATAAACTTATTCTTAGCGGAGGTACAACAGCAACAACATCTTACAACTCGATAACAGGAGCCTCTACGGTTTGGGCAAACAGACTTCGCTTAACCCATTTAAATTACAAGGATCTGTCTGTAAAAGTTACAATCGTACCACAAGATAGAAATAGTTCATCCAATGGAATAAGCTTTCATTTTGAAAGTGGAACAGATGCATTCCCGTCTGCACGTTCATTCATGTTTGACTTATCTACAAATTCTGATAGTGGAAGAATTATTGTTGCAGAAAGCATAACAGGTATAATATCAAAATCCGCTTCATTATCACACATAGCAACAGATACTTTAGAGATAAGTATAGATCGTGAGTACTGGTATATTTTAGCCAAAATGACCAATAAGAGGACAGGGAAATCTGTTGATATTGTGTACAACTATGCAGCAGGATTTTCAACGGGCGGAGAAATGTACATGGGCGTTTTGGGAGGTACACAGCACATAACTAAGTTTCAAATTTCATCTACAGCTAATAAAGGTTTTGGATGGACAATTATTGGCGATTCGCACACCGCAGGCGAAGGAGCAAGTACACAAGAAAAAACTTTCCCTTCTTTAGTTTTCAGGGGAAATTTAAGCAAGTTTACAACATTAGCTGCAAACGGAACGGCTTTATTAGATCAGAGTTACACAATGGTAAACAACGCAATTGCATTGGGTAATCCTGTTTTGATCATGGGGGGGTATAACGACAGGGATCGAATTGTTACAGATACTACTGTTTTCAAGGTAAGGCTCGATAGTGTTGCAAAGCCTCTCATAAGAGCTGGTTTAAAAGTTGTAGTTGGAACACTTGTTCCTAAATATGCGGGTACAAACAATAATTTTAATACAGCTATTTTAAACTATTGTGCTGCTAATAATTTACAGGTAATCCGTATTGATACAGTGCTTAGAAAAAGTAGTTCTGATGTTAACATTAAAGTCAATTATCTTAATTGGGACAATGTACACTTGTCAGACAGTGGGCATCTTGTTGTTGCCAATGAAATTATAAAAGCCTTAGGCGTTAACGTTAGTAGTTTATTTTCAGATTCAACTTCACCTGTTAAATTCTATAATATTCCGTCTGGCAATGAATATATGCCAGTTCTTCGAGTAAATAGAAAAGGTGAACTGTTTCAATACCCTGAAAAAAAGTTTAACGGAATCGAAAATGTATTCGGTGCGTCAAGTGCAGGAGGAACATACGCACAATCACGCAGCGCAATACATACGAGTTCTTTTATTCGCACAGATAGTGTTATTGTTACGCAACAAAGAATACACTTGGGAAATAGTTCAAATTTTGCATTTACAAGTGCAAGATTCACAAGTGGTGGCCCTAATGATCTTGTATTTCCGATACAAACTGGTATTCGACAAGTTGTATTTGAGCCAACAACTCGATCATTTTTTGGAAATAGCGGAAATTATTCTGGTAATGATATTTTTGTTGCAGCCTTCGGGAATGCAGTTCCATCTATCAGTGCGTCGAGAATTGTAAGTTTTTCTGGAAGAGTTGGCGATGCTGGAACATTGTCTGGTAGTGACAATACTTTCCTAAGTTACGAAAGCGGAATTGGTATTACCACTGGTTCAAATAACTTTCACGCAATCATGCGTAACCCCGCTGCATTATCATTACCAAATTCATTAACAGGTTCGGTTATCATTGGTGATTTTCCGCAAACTTACACTCCTGCTAATCAGGAAGTTTATATATCGAGCGGTAATGGAGCATTCGATCAAAAGTTTTACTTCGGTGCAGGCGGTGCAGATAATAACTACTTCCGTGTATCCCCCACTTATTCAGCAACAAACAGAGATGGTAGCAACTGGTATTTCCAGAGTTCGTCAGGCCGTGGAACTGGTGGTGGCGGTAAGTTCATTTTTCAGACATGGGCGCCGGCAGCAAGCGGAACAACACAACAAACTGTAGCAAGAACTGAATTAACAATTGAACGCCAAAGAATAACATTAGGAGCTTCAAGGTTTCAAATAACACAAGGAACAGATGTGGCCAGTGCAAATGACCTAACACTTCCGAATGACGGAAACGATTTTCGGGTAACAGGTACAACACAGATTAACGCTATTACAACAATCAACTGGCAAAACGGTAGCGAAATCACTCTTTTGTTTACAGGATCATTAACAGTAAAAAATAATACTGCAGGCGGTGCTGGTACCGCTGTAATTAAACTGGAAGGTGGTGTTGACTTTGCAGCAACTGCAGATGATATATTAAAACTGAAACTTGTTAGCGGCGTTTGGTATCAGGTAGGTAAATCAATCAACTAAAACATAACAACATGAAATCATTATTTACAGCAATCGCAATTCTTTTATCGGTAGCAACATTGGGGCAAAGTATAAGAAACATTGAAATAAAAACAGATAGTGTTTTAAGAATCAATGTTTCTCCAAAGGAAATGAAATGGCTTTCGGTTAGCCCAAGTTGCTATAACCTTACAATTGAAAGCGTAAATCAATTGCAAAGAAGAAACGACACACTTACGATTTACGATAAGGCTATTCGTTTCATTGTAATCGATGGCGTATTATATGAGGTATTAAGAAGTACAGAAGTGAAAAAGGTAGAAGTAAGTGGATTTCTCTTACGAAGTGGTACATACCCGCCTGGCATTACACTTACTCCCGGGTATCAAATTTTCCCGGGTCCAAACTTTAAAGCAAATTAAACAGTTTTCTCATAAGCAGTTAGTTTTGGTTGTGCCCTGGATGTCTATCCGGGGCAATTATTTTTAAAACTTTATTTATGAAAGATCTTTACCTCGATGCAGAATGGTTTATCGGCGGCGAAATATTCCTGTTGGGTTGGTGCCGGAGCGCTACCGAATTCGGACAGCTGTACGATGACAACCTTACACACGATGAGTTTGATGCGTTGCTGAAACGTACCACCGGCATCATCTATTTTTATGGCCCGGACATTGGCATTATTGAAAAGCATTTCGATATTGATATTCGTGGCCGCTACCATTGTGTAAACCTGCTGAAGGTGTTTAAAGATTATATGCCCGGTTGCAAAAACTACAAGTTGGCCACCATGGAAAAAATGTTTCACATCCCCCGGAGCAGGAACGAGTACAAGGCCAATATATTTTCCATCTTCCAGGATTGGCGAAAACCGCAGGTGAAAAGCCTGGTACTGCAGTACAACATGGAAGACGTGTTGAACTTGTACAAACTAAAAGAGATGATTTTTATTCTCAAAGATATTACTGCTAATTACCTGCTGCAGGTACGTTTGAATGGACCGGAGGAGATTACTGCAGTGCAAAAAGACATCTTCCAAAAGCATAGCAGCTTTGTGTTGGAAGTGATGAAGAAAGTAATGCATCGATAGTACCAGCTGCAGTATTACCATAGCATCCTGGTTGCGACGCAATCCTTTCATCTGTATTGCAAAAAGCAGCTTACTTTGTGTGGTGGAATTTACAATCGAAATAGCACATGAACGGAAACGTTATCAGCTGCAGGTAAAGAAGATCCTGGAAACAGCAGCTGCAGAACAATACGAAGTTGCCTATGCCGGCAAAACGGTTACCTTCCAAAATAATTGGCCTGTATTTAAACGCCGGCATTTAAAACACCGGCAACCATCGTGGAAGCTCATTAAAGGCGATTTGCGGTACCGTTCCATCAAAGAAGCAATTGTATCGGCACTCTACAAGAAACTGCAGGAAATGGAAAAATAATACGCTATCCGTTCCATTTATTACACTTACAGGCAACAATCATCCGTTTTCAGGAAATTTCGTTACAGGTGGCCGCCCAATGCATACGGCCGTTAAAACAAATAAGCCTGCACACAAAAGCCGTACGGTAAGAGGTTTTCTAAACATTTCGAATGTTCCCGGTTGGCCAAGCCTTCCGAGCGATCCGCAACAAACTTCGTATGCTGATGCATACTTCGTCAAGGTTGCTCCTCTCCTCCAGTCTTGCCCAACCAGTCGAAATGAAACCACTTCCCGCACGGCTTTTCTCCCCTTCGCTGTTACTTGTTTTACCAAGCCGCAGCATTGGGCTACGTTCCGTTTCAATTGCAACAACCGTTGCACCTGGTACCAACACAAGAAAATACAGCGAAGTTAGGATGCTATGCACATGGCCATCGCTCACAGATTCCAAAAGACTACGGCATAAACACAAGGCCATACACAGCCCCTTCTTTTATTCCGTTTCCTTTTGGAATCTGTGCCATGCATCCAAGGAAAGAGCTTTCTTTCTTTTAGCTGGTTTGATCGGAAAAAAAAATGATCAAACTATGCTTCAGCTTGTAACCCACCGCCCCAATCAGCAACAACCTGCGTTTACATTTTTCATTCTCAACAAAGGCATGAACAGTGGCAAACCACTAACTGCACCGTGTGCAAATTGTTTTATGGCCATCTGTTCCAGTGAGAATGAAAAAGAAATGTATTACTGGTTGTGCTGGGGCCTGTGGCAAGCTAAAGCGTTTGATCATTTTTTAACCGGCTCCGTAATAATGTTCATCCGCAAAAAGGAGCTGCTGGACCTGCTGCAGAAACAAGCTGCACGTATTAACCAGGAAGCGTACACCGCCACAGTAACCAAAGTGCAGGCCATGGCACAGCACGAAGAAAAATTGCTACAGCAGCTGCAGCTGATGAAGCAATTAAAACGTGCCATGATCCGTGCACACTTGCAGCATTAAACTGCTGCAGCCCGGTGTACAACTTTCAGGTTATTCCATACGTTCATTTGTTCCTGCAGGTGATCTTCTACCAGGTGCACGTATTTTTCTGTTTGTTTTACATTGCTGTGCCCGAGTATTTTACTTAGCACTTTCAGCTGCATTCCGAGCCGCAACGATATTGTTGCAAATGTGTGGCGCCCTACATGCATCGTTACATTTTTTTTGATGCCGGTGTTTGCAATAATCTTTTGCAGCTCCCGGTTAATGTACTCACCGGTGAAGTTGTTAAATGGTTTATCCATCAACTTCTTTGCGGGATCGGACAAAGGAATAATAATATGCTCTTTCGTTTTCAGTGTAGTTAAGTACAGGCAATTGTTTTGTACAACATGATCTTTAAAATTTCGAATATCCGATCGGCGTAAACCGGTGTAACAGGAAAAAAGAAAATGCCTTAGTACATTGTTTTGGTGATCGGGCAATGTTGCAACATCGTACAGCTCCTGCAGCTCCTGCAGTTCCTGCAGGTTAAGAAATACAATTTTTCCTTCGAACGATTTTAGTTTCACCGGCCGCAATGGATCCTCTTTGATGTAGCCTAAATCCATTGCATAATGGATTACGGCTTTAATCATTTTCATTTTGCCGGTGGCCGTGTTGTCTGCAGATTTGTCGAGATAATATTTGTAGATTTTATTCCCCCAATCGAATGTGATTTGCTTTACCCGAAGATCCCGGTTTAACTTCTGCAGTTCTTTTTTTATGGTGATGTAATGTTGCGACCGGGCATAACCAACATTTTTTTCATTGATGTACCGGTCGAAGAGTGCAGATAATAACGGATTGTTTACTGCATCGATATCCGACTTAATTACTGCAGTAAGAAAATCCTGTGCATTGAATGGCCTGTTTTCAAATGCGATTAGTTGGAAATACCGGTCGGCATTATATCGGACTTCGGTAAACTTAATCCTGGTAACAGGATCTGCAAATCGGGTAAGTTCCTGCTCTTCCTGGTTCCAGTAGATAGCAGGCATAGAAATGCCGGTACCAATCCAAATTGGATTTTCGGCCCGGATGATAATAGACAAGTTGGCAAGACCTTTTTTATTGGTCCTGTTGGAACGGAGATGGAAACGATAATTCATTGCACAATCGGTTTAAAGTTGGCTATTATTTTGGCTACGTTTTTTACGCATCCAAACCCCGTAATACCAACTCAACATGTAACCTATGTGTGCAGAACTGTTCGTTTTTAAGCAAAAATCCTCTGCAAAAGGATGCAAAGGATTTTACTTTAGTGACTCCGTCAGGATTCAAACCTGAAACCTTCTGATCCGTAGTCAGATGCTCTATTCAGTTGAGCTACGGAGCCATTCCGCTTAACGGGCTGCAAATATAGGGCGGTTCATTTAATTTCCGAAATCTTTATTACTCAGTTTTTTAAATAAAAAAAATCCCCCGCTGTAAACGGGGGATTAATGAACCTGTAAAAGCTTAAAAACGGTATCCAACCGACAATCCAAAACCGGTATTCCGGTAAATCGTATTGTCATTATTCACCCCTTCGATAGTTGGATTTATTTTCTGTAAACCCAGCTGGGCATTGAGTTGCAGACTTAACCTGCTGCTCATTTCATAACCAAATAAAAGATTGGCACCAGCATCCATACGGCGTAAATAATAGTCGGAAATGGCTTCGGAAGCTGTAATCGTATTTTTAAATTTCACCTTGCTCTTATCACCATCTTCCTGTTTTACGTTCCCGTTTAAGGCAAAACCTACGTACGGGCCTACACCCAACATCATTTTTCCTTTACCTAACACAGGTTTGTATAAAAAAGTAACAGGCACATCCAGGTACGAAATATTCAATACATCATTCGACCCCTTAAACTTTGTGCCCTTGCCTGAATAAAGTAAACCGGGTTGCAGATAAAAATCATCCGCTAAAGGCACATCGGCAACTACGCCTGCCTGTAAACGGGGAACCAGTTTATTTTCCAGTTTGCTATCTGTAAAGCTCCGGCCGTTGATGTTTTGAAAATTAACCCCGGCCCTGATACCAAAACTTACGCCATTTGTTTTTGCTGTTTGCGCATTTACTGCTGCTGCAAACAAAAGTCCTGCTGCTAAAAGTTGTATTCCTTTCATTGTCTTCCATTTTTATGTGAGTGATTAGTTAGACGATCCCGCTTGTTTCTGCGCATCCGATTTCATTTTTTCGTTGGCAGTAATTAAAAATTCCACACGGCGGTTTTGTGCACGACCTTCTTCTGTATCGTTGCTGTACTTTGGATAATTTTCGCCCATTGGCTTCGGATTCATTCGTGATGACTGAATGCCTTTATCAATCAGATACATCATCACCGTATTTGCCCGGCGCTGCGATAACGATTCGTTGTAGGCATCGCTTCCTTTATTATCGGTATGCCCCTGAATTTCAATATTCGTATCCGGATATTTTTTCAATACGGCTGCCAGTTCATTCAAACTGTTTTTTGCTTCTGTTTTTAACCCGGCTTTATCAAAATCAAACAGCACTTTACTTTCAAATTCAATTTCAATGCCCTCACCTACCCGTTCTACTTTCGCATTGGGCACCTGCTTTTTAATTTCTTCGGCCTGTTTGTCCATTTGTTTGCCAATAAGTACACCTGCTGTGCCACCAACTGCGGCACCAATAATTGTTCCTAATGCGGTATTGCCCGATGCCCGGCCAATTACCCCGCCAATAGCGGCTCCACTAGTGGTACCTATAATGGCACCTTTCTGTGTTTTTGTCATACCCTTACAGGCAGCCAGCAGCATACTAATAGCTACAACTGCATACATTAGTTTTGTTCCTTGTCTCATGGTCATTAATTTTTGTCTGCATGCTCCTTGCCAAAGATTATGCCAACACAGGCTTGCAACAAAAAAGAAGGGCTGCAAAGGCAGCCCTTCTCTATAATACACATCAGTATTTTTATTTGATGAGGTTTAATGCACTTAACCATCCAGTGCGTTTTGTACTCCAGCCACTTAAAAAGGCTTCGGGTTTTAAACCACCTTCCAGGTTTTTTAAAACACCTGTTGCCTGTGCCATTGTTTTCACTGTGTTAGCAGTAGAAATTAAATTCTGCACGTTGAAGCCTTGCTTGAACATATCGGGTTTAATAAAGCCTGCTAACGAAGCAATGGATTTACCAACACCAACGGCGTCTTTCACTTTTCCGGCTGTACTTAAAAAATTTCCTTTTGTACCGGTCCATTGATCGGTAAAAGATGCAGGCTTAATGGCATTTGTAAATTGCGAAAGCAAACTGCCGATGTTTGCTCCTCCATTAACTTTTGGCAACTGGGCGTTGGTTACTGCAACAAAAAACAGCATAGATACTGCTGCGAAAGCGAATTTCAATTTCATAGTTTGTTAGTTTATATGTTTTACGAAAAAAAGACTTCTGTTGAAAGCAACAAAATTTATTCTGTTCCCGGTTGCTTTAACTGCCATCCGTTTTTTTTCTTTTCGGCTGCCACCATTGCTTTTACATCGGCCAGTAATTGTTTTGCATTGTACACAATACCATCTTTAATGGTCAGCTTCACACCACCTGCACGTATTACTTTATTCTCTGCATTTAAACGAATGGCACCTGTACCATATAATAACTGTAAATTCTCCAAAGGGTTCACATCTATTACTACTAAATCTGCAAGCTTACCCACTTCAATACTACCAAGGTCTTTTTCCATACCCAAAGCCTGTGCACCGTACAACGTTGCAGAACGGATCACTTCCAGCGGATGAAAACCAGCTTCACGCAATAACTCCAGCTCACGGATATAACCGAAGCCATAGGTTTGATAGATGAATCCGTTATCACTTCCGGTAGTTACACGCCCGCCACGATTTTTATATTCGTTAATAAAGGCCATCCATAACCGATAGTTTTCTTTCCACTCCACTTCCTGTTCGGTTCCCCAGCTATGCCAGTAACTGCCATGCGATACACGGCTTGGTTCAAAAAACTTCCAGAGCGATGGCAAGGTGTATTCTTCGTGCCACTCGGCCCTGCGTGCACGATGCAGATCTCTGTTGGCTTCGTAAATATTAAAGGTAGGATCGATGGTGAAATCGAGTTGCAGCAAATCGTTCATTACTTTATTCCAATGATCACTGTAGGGTGCTGCAGCCTGTTTCCAGAGTTTACCTGCTGCTTCAAATCGATCTTGCTCGTTACTGTAATTATAACTGAGCGGATATTGTTGAATGGTTTGTTTGGTGAACAATGCTTCAGGTAATCCATACCAATGCTCCATGGATGTCATGCCTGCCTCTGCAGATTTCAACACATTCCAACGTGCCACATCCATTTGAGCATGATGGGCGCAGCTGCGTAAGCCCAGCTTTTTATTTTCACGAATGGCTGCATCCATGATTTGCGGAGCTGCTCCGAAAAACTTAATCCCATCGGCACCATTCTTTGCATTCTGCCGCACCCATTCAACTGCCTGTTCGGGTGTGCTGATGGGTGTTTTACTTCCCTGTCCGAAAGCAGTGTAAGCAAAAATGCGTGGAGCAGTGATTTTATTTTCGGCACTTAATCTCTTTTCTTCCAGCACCCAATCCAATCCGTTACCACAGGAAGGATCCCGAATAGTTGTAATACCATGTGCCATCCAAAGCTTGAATACATATTCTGCATTGGCGCCTTGGCCTGTACCCCCAATATGCCCGTGCATATCAATAAAGCCCGGCAGTACATAATGTCCATCGAGCTGCAGTTCTTTACCACCTTCTTTTAATTTTGGGCGACTGCTTTCCTTGATCGCCACACCGGGATAACCCACATTGGCAATTTGCACAATGCGGTTCTTTTCAATCACAATATCAACAGGCCCCATTGCCGGTGCACCTGTTCCGTTGATCATGATAACGCCACGAAGGATTAGTTGTGTGTAGGGTCCATCGCCTTCATTTTTTACAGGCGCTTTCGCAACCTGTGCATTAAGCGACAACGTAAGACAAACAGCAAGAATAGTTGTAGTCAATAATCTCATAACAAATAGTTGTACCTGAAAATACAACTATTCAACAAAACAAATGGCTGCTTACAAACTGTGTAAGCAGCCATTCATCAAACTTTCAATTAAACTTATGACCGGGGAAATATTTTTCCAGCAAGGCTTTAAACGCCGGGTTAGTTTTCAGTACCGCAAATTCTTTCTGACTCCACACCTCATCTGCATCGCCATACTTCAGCTTTAATGCATTTTCAAGACTGTTTAATGCAGCCGTACTGTTATTGGTTGCAGCATAGCTTACTGCAAGATAATAATGACCTGATGCGGCCTTTGCATTCGCTTTAACCAACCGCTCTAAGTACGTAATGGCCTTTGTGTATTGATTGGTATTGATGTGTATTAGGCCGATAAACAATAAGGGATTTTCGTAAGCCGGGTTAATAACCAATGCTTTTTCATAATACTGTAACGCTTCGGTATAGTTCTGCTGTGTGTAGAACATACTGCCGAGGTTGTTGTAAGCCCTGATCATTTCCGGATCCAATGCCACTGTTTTTAAGAAATAATACTGTGCCGAATCGTACTTTTTATAACGCAGGTAAATAACACCTGTGCTGTTGTACAAGTCGGGCATTTCCGGACGCAACGCAATGGCCTCGTGCAGCATTTTTACAGCAGAATCCGGTTCACTTATATCCCTGAACAGATCCGCCATATCAATCAGCACCGAAATGTTTTCATTGTTGTAGTGATAAGAAAGACGATAGTTGTATAGTGCAGAATCCAGCTTGTTTTGCTTTTTGTACAACAACGCAATGCTGTTATAGATCTGCGCATTACCAGGACTTAACGCCAACGCTTTGTTTAAACAATAAAATGCAGAATCGTATTGTTTATTACGTTCGTATACCGATGCAAGATTGCTGAAGAACGATGCATTAAGCGGATCGTACTGCACTGCCGAACGAAAATATTTTACAGCAGAGTCGTATTGGTTTTTACGGAAGTAGTATACGCCAATTGAATTATAGGTACTGCCATCACCTGCATCAACCGAAATGGCTTTGTTGAAATAAATATTAGCTGAATCGGCCATACGTGCATTCTGGTAAAACGTGGCCATGCTGATGTAAGCATTCTTCGACGTTGGGTTCATGCTGATGATCTTCCTGAAATAGAAAGAAGCTGAATCCACTCTCCGCCCCTGCTCGTGCAACCGTGCCAGATCAAGATAAGGCTGCATATAAAACGAATCGAGCTTGATGGAACGGTGATAATAGCTCAAAGCAGAATCGCCGAGATTGATTTCTTTAAAGAAGTTTCCCAACAGATCGAATACATAGGCTTGGTCGGGATAATACTGTACACTCTGCAGATAAAACTTCCGTGCCGAATCGTATTGCTTCATGGCACCGTATACACGTGCAAGACCATTGTAAGCCGACACAAAAGACGAATCTTTCTCTACGCAGCTTGTAAAGAATTGGATGGCTTCTTTGTACCGGCCCTTTTCTTTCATTAGCCAGCCAACATTGTTCAGTGCCGACACATTATTGGGATCGAGTTGCAAGGCTTTCTGGTATAAACCCAATGCACGTTCTGTTTTGTTTTGCTGAAATTCGTAGTAACCAAAATCAACATACGCATCCGCATTCTTCGGATCAATTTCAATCGCCTTTTCGTAATACGCTCTTGCCTGCTCAAATCGTTTCAGCTGTAAATACGAATAAGCTACCGTTGTATACGGATAACGCCAGCGTGGCGCTTTATTAATTGCCTTCAGGCTATAGTACACTGCACTGTCGTAGCGTTTTAACTGCAGGTGCAGCGATGAGATGGTGTGCAGAATATAAGCAGCATTACTATCGAGTGCATACGCCTGGTAAATAAGATTCTTTGCTTCCTGTACATCCAGCACTTTATTCTTTTCATCAAATAAACTGCGTGCTTTAAAAAACAGCAGCTTACCTCTTAAACTCCTGATCAATGGTTCATCCGATGGATCAATCAGATTGATGGCCTTTGTCATCATTGCAGCTACTTTACTGAAATCGAGCCTGGCAATGTATTCCAGTCGTTGAATACCCGATTGTATTTCTTCGCTGCGGCTGTTATCATCTAACTGCGTACGTATCTGCTGAATACCTGCAGCATCTTTACCGCTCAAATACAGATTTATTTTACGTTGAGCAAAGTTGATGAACTCTGCAGCCAATGTTTGCCGTGCATCAACAGTCAACACATCATCGGGATAAAGCCGCTGCATTTTCTCGTAAAAGAAATCGGCCGAGCTGTCGCCGGTAAGCTTCAGTTTTTTTATCGACTGATTGAATTCGTTATAGATCTGTACAATATTACTATCGGCCAGTAATGCGCCTCTTCCTCTTGCATTCCGCATCATCGCATTTACATCGCCGCCTTCCATAGCAACATTGCTCACATTCTTTCCCATCTCCCATTTCTTCAGAAAACCACTGTCCACAACAGCTACATTCTTTTGCCCGTTATCATCGCAACAAATAAAAGGTTCCTGTTTTCGCTTATACTTTTTTAATGCAAGCTGGGGTACTTTATCCAACACATACGAACGTAGTTCAACCAATGTTATCACGCCATCCTTTCCTTCGTACCCATCAGCCAAACCGCTTAATCCATCAATAAGGTAATAGGTAAATAATCCATGCCCCGAACCGATGGTTGCATCTTCCATCGATTCCTGTCCGGCACCTGTTGCCAGCATAATTACTTCGCCCGCCTTTCGTTCGGAAATAGCTGAGTTTAAAATCTGCTGCCCATCCTGTCCGCCCGGCAATTCGTTGGTACGACAGGCATCCATGATTAAATAGATCTCAACATTTTTACGGCTCAGTTCGCCAATACGGCTTTTAAGATTGTACAGCTGAATACTACCTGTTACAATGTAATTGTTTTTATCACCTGCGGGGTTACAATCGTAGGTAAGAAAAAAGTACTCATCCTGATTGATTGCATCACCATGGCCAGCGAGGTAAATATATAAGCGATCACCAGGCCCCAGATTTTTCGAACGCAGCCAGGCCATGCCTTTTACCCAAAAATTAGCCGATGTTGCCTGCTCGTTAACGAGGTACAACATCCGGTCGTCGGGTATACTGGCCTCGCCTCTTGTTTGCAGGTATTCTTTAAACAAACCGGCATCACTATCAGCAAAAGAAAGCGGACGGATATGTTTGTAGTTGGAAATGCCAATGATCATGGCATAGCTTTTACCTGTTACGGCTTTTGCTGTATCGTTTGAGGAGGATGTTTGTGCTTGTATTAAATGTGGATGAAATAGTACAAATGCACAGATCAGAACAACCAAAGCAGTATAATTTCTCATATATTCGGGCACTAATTTAGCAATTCAGTTCTAAGCAGACAAGCATCTACTCAAATGCATCCAACCAAAACCACAAAAAAAACAAAAAGCACTCCGGGTGTTTTCAGGAAGTTTTTTACAAAGCTGTACCAACTTATCCGCAAAGCATTCCACTGGCTGCATCATTTTTACCTGCGGTATTTATATAAACGGGATACCATCCTGGCAACCATTTCGGTGTTTCTTGTAATTGGTTTGCTCGGCCTTATTCCCATCAACACCGGTATCCTTAACCCGTTTAAAACAGCGTTGAAGGATCTCGACTTTAATGATATTTCGTATTCGGTTCTTAAAAAAAACGCCGGCACCCCAATCGACAACCGCATCATTATTGTAAACATTGGCAACGCCGACCGTATGGGACTTGCTCTAATGATTGAAAAACTCCGTGCAGCCAAACCAAAAGCCATTGGGCTTGATGTGGAGTTTAATGGCCCTCGTGAACCCGAGAAAGATTCGCTGATGCGTTACGTGGTTAGCAATACTCCCGAATTGGTGTTGGCCAGTCGGCTTGACTGGAAAAATAAAACAGAACCGCTGGATGTTGGATACTTTGGTATATTTACAAAAAACTCAGGGTACGTAAACCTGATTGGCGAAGATGGTGGCACCATCCGTTATTTCTCTCCCTTTGAAAAAGCAAACGATAGACTGTACAAAAGTTTTCCTGCAGCAATTGCAGAAAAAGCCAATAAAGAAGCATTCCAACATTTACTGCAGCGCAAGCGTGCATTTGAGGTCATTCATTACACCCGCACTATTGAACAATACATGGTGCTCGACGGCGAAGATGTAATACAGGACAACATTGCACCGGAGTTGCTCAAGGATAAAATCATCTTGATGGGATACATCAATGCCGATCCTTACAATGTGGAAGACAAACATTATACACCTTTAAATAAAAAGTTTGCAGGTAAGTCAACACCCGATATGTATGGAATTATTATACATGCCAACATTATTTCAATGATACTGGATGCAAATTACATCCGTGAAATACCAACCTGGCTGTTCTGGATCATTACCATACTTATTGCGTGGTTACACGTTGCGTTATTTATGCGATACTATATTGAAGATCATATCTGGTTTCACCTGGTGGCAAAACTTGCCCAGATCTTCTTTGCCATTTTATCGGTTTATATCGGCATCGTGTTCTTCGATTGGTTCAGTATAAAAATTGATACCAAGATTTCGTTGATTGTAATTATCCTGGCAATCGACATCATTTATTTCTATGAAGCGCTCGCTGTTTGGCTGCATACCAAATTCGGGTTTCATACCAATTTTCACTCAAAAGCACACTAAATATGAAATCGACACAACTCTTCCTTCTCGCATGTGTATTTACATTAACGGTAAATGCGCAGAAAGCAAACTCTTATCTTGTTTACTCTGTGAAAGGATCTGTTACCATTACCGAAAACAACAAACCCGGCAAAGCACAAATTGGCAAACTGCTAACCGATCAATCGAAACTTACAGTTGGCGCCAACTCGCTTGTAAGTATTATTTGTAACGAAAACAGTTTGTTTTCTGTTACCAAGCCCGGTACATATTCTATGGAGCAGTTTAAAGATTCCTGCTTAACCAACAAAAGCTCCATTACATCCAACTACCTCAAGTTTATCTGGAACCAATTAACAACGCCCAAAGGCAGTCCGGAAAAAAACAGGAAAAGCTACATGAACAATGTTGGTGCAGTAAGCCGTGGCAATATGAGCATCTGGATTGATTCGAGGCTTGATACCATCAACTATTACTCCGGCTCCTTCCCTGTTTCCTGGAAGAGCTACTCCGATACCGAAGAGTTTTTATTTGAAGTATACGAACAACAGCAAGGCGGCAAAGCCATTTACAGTAAAACCGTAAAGAAAACAGCAGTACCTATTGCCGATTTTGCATCGAAGCTGAAACCGAACACGCCTTACTACTGGCAGATAACTGTTAAAAACGAAGACCCTGAAAAACGTAAGGTTATTTATGTTTGGGAAAAAGCAGCTTTTGAAAACTTTGCAACACAGCTGCGTGATTTGCAAAAAGCACCGGAAACCGAAGCTGAACAATTTTTCAGAGTTGGATTCTTACTCGAGTCGGCCCGTTTTTATGCTGATGCCTATCGCTATTATCAAAAAGCAGCACAATTAAATCCTGAACTTGAATTGTATCAAAAAACACTCGACGCATTCCGTAAAGACTTTTTGCCACAATAACCATACTTTATTATCAACCACAAAGCCCCTGTTTTTATAACCGGGGCTTTTTCATTTACAACAGGTGAAATACGTTTTGTTCTTCCGACATTTACAGCCCAAACAGATAACGTTATATGAAAATTAAACTCTGGAGTATTGGTAAGCCGCATGAACAATATGTAAAAGCAGGTGTGGAAGATTTTACGAAACGCATCTCTAATTACTATCCTGTTGAATGGACGATTATTCCGGTGCCGAAAAATGCATCGGTACTTGGTGAAGCCGGTTTAAAAAAGAAAGAAGGCGAAGTGTTGCTGGACATGCTGGAAAAAGATGATTACCTGGTTGCGTTGGATGAACGTGGCAAACAACTGAGCAGCGAAGGATTGGCCGAGTTTATGATGAAACGCACCAACGAAAGCACAAAGAATCTTGTATTCCTGATTGGTGGTGCGTATGGTATTGATGAAGCAGTGATGCAAAGGGCCAACTACAAATGGAGTTTATCGCAGCTGGTATTTCCACATCAGCTGGTACGACTAATATTAGCAGAACAGGTTTACAGGGCATGCAGTATTAACCGGAATGAAAAATACCACCATAGTTAAGTACGAGGTACGAAAAAATTTTTGATGTAGGATGTCTGATGTAAAACACAGAGACTATAACCTTCAAATCATTCACCATTGACTATTTCTCTTTAGATTTGAACATAAACGATTAACGAAATGGATATTCCTGTTACCTATCTCATAATTGCATTTACCTGTTTAGTTTCGATACCAGCTTTCGGCAACGAAAAGATGACCAACAATATGGTGTTCTATCCAGCTCGTATGAAAAACGGAAAAGAACTCTATCGTTTTTTAACACACGGTGTGTTGCATGGCGATTATATGCACCTCATCTTTAACATGCTCACCCTATACTTCTTCGGACCATATGTTGAAGGGGCTATTCTCGGAAAATTCGCCTTTATTATCCTCTACATTACAGCCCTGGTTGCATCTTCGATGTTTGATTTCTTTAAACATAAAGACAACTACTATTACCGTTCCCTTGGCGCATCGGGAGCAGTATCTGCCGTATTGTTTGTAACCATCATTGTCGATCCATGGGCAAGAAACATTTGCCTGTTTGGTATTAGGGCATTGTGTTTACCCAACATCATTTTCGGTATTGCTTACATTGCTTACTCCAGCTACATGGATAAACGTGGCGGCGATAACATTGGGCATAACGCTCACCTGTGGGGCGGCGTGTATGGTTTCATATTTGCCGCTATTGCCAGACCCGATCTCTTACAAGGATTTATTGAGCAGTTAACGCATCCCCGTTTTTAATGATAGCTTTACCGCTGTTGTGGTACTGTTGGTCAGTTTAAACCGATCATCAATGCGGTGACCAACAACCCAGATTATTTTTTTATTGCTTTCCAACACCCACACATTTTCCTTTTCGGTCTTTGATAATTTCTGATCGATAAAGAAACGGGCCAGCTTCTTTTTCTTCTTCATACCAAGCGGATAGAAATAATCGCCTGTTTTCCATTTACGCAGCAGCAGAGGAAACTCAATGTGTTTGGCATCGAGTAATGCTTCTGTATTGGAGTTTGGAATTTGGAGTTTGGAATTTGGAGTTTGTTCATTGGACACTGACGTTTGCTTAACTTCCAGCAGTCCCAATACAAATCCTATTGTTCCCGGGCCTTCTACAATTACATGTCCAACCCCTGCATCTTCTGCCGGTGCAATTACCAGCCATGCACGGTTTTTAATGATGCGGAATGCAAGAACAGGCGATGTAATAAATTTTCCTGTTTCTGCAACGGCCAGCTTTTCCACTTCTGCAATTTGCTTTTCGGTAAAGCCATAGGGTTTAATGATCTCAAAGATCAATGCCCGGTTATGATACTGCAACAACTGTTTTGCGGGGATGTGCACTTCAGCTCCTTTTTCTTTACACAGTTTTTTGATGAGTTGCTGTGTTGAAAGTTTGTATAAAGCTTCAATAGATTTAAAGCGCTCAATATTATCCTGCAGATTTTGTTTTACCTGCGGATATACGTTTTCGATAGCCGGAATAAGTTCGTTGCGGAAAAAATTGCGGGTGTATTTCGATGATTGATTCGAAGAATCTTCCCTGTACTGCAAATTATTTGCTGCAGCATAATTCAGCAATTCTTCTTTTGTAAACGAAAGCAACGGACGTTTGATGTGTCCGTAAGCTACCGGAATACCTGTTAAGCCATGCAAACCTGTGCCACGGAAGAAGTTCATTAATAATGTTTCGTTATTATCATCGGCATGGTGGGCAGTAAGAAGGTGAATGGTGAAAACCTGAGTCGTGAGTGGTGAGTCGTGAGTGATGGCCACTCCGTCAGACGTCCCCGTCGGACGGGACAAAAACTTGTTCTCAGTTAATTCGTCCGACGGGGGCGTCTGACGAAACATCAATTCTTCAAACCATTCATACCGCAACACACGTGCTGCTTCCTGGATGGAAAGTTTTTCTTCAGTTGCGTATTTGGCTGTTTCAAATTTCTTCACCAATACTTCCACATTGTACTTCTGTCCGAGTGACCGAACAAACTGTTCATCGCCTTCGCTCTCCTCGCCCCTTAACTGAAAATTGCAATGTGCAATACTGAAGTGATATCCTGACTTTGCACAAAGATCAACCAGCACTACGCTGTCTACACCACCGCTAACGGCAAGGAGCAGTTGGTCTTTGGGTTGAAAAAGATTGTGCTGTTGAATGTACTGTTGAAAACGGGAAAGAATCAAAACAAGCCAATTTAAAATAAAAGAAAGAAAATTGCGCCTAAGACAATTTCCAAAGTAAGTATTTGGGCAAATAAATAAGACCCCTTGCCCCCTTTATCGGTCAACTTACGAATAATTATATCGCAAACGATAACTATCACTGCCGCTACAACCAAAACTGCAGGTAAAAACAAAAGTTCAAACTCTTCGTAGCCAAAAGGGTTCAAGAAAAAGAAAATCACTGCCGCCAAAAAGAAGATAATTGCGGACACCTTTAATATGGAATGTCGTAACAACTGCATAGCGTAAATATCAGGCAACTTTCAGTTGCTTTTTTGCTACTTTCAAATCATAATCTACCTGCAGGCGCATCCAGAAGGCAGCGCCGATTCCCAGCTGCTGTTCAAGCTTTAAGGCAAGTAAGGCCGACACATGTCGTTTCCCTTTAATTACTTCATTCAGATGTGAGGGGCGCATTTCAATTGAGTCAGCAAATTCCTTCTGCGAAATGTTCCTTGCTGCAATTTCTTCACCAAGAACAGTTCCGGGATGCAGTAACACATCGCTCACAAGTTCTTTTCCATTTTTTGCAATCACTTTATAGGTTCCCATTATTTATAATGATTTGAAAGGTCTTCAATGAAAATAATCTCACTCACAGTAATCCTGTTTTTCTCTATACGGAATTCAAGCCTGTATTTCAGATCTACACGAATCGAATACAGCCCCTTTTTATCACCTTTTAACGCTTCAAAATTTAAACTCCTGAACAATCGCAACTCAACTGTGCTTTCTACATTTTTTAATATCTCTACTTTCGCCTGAAATTTTGCAATCACATCCCTACTATACTTCAACTTACCGGCAACATGTAAGCCCGCATATAATTTTTCAAGGTTAGTATTTGCAAAATAAACTTCCATCCAAATTACATTCCCAAAATTAGGGAATTTTATTAAAACGTCAATTCCTCCAACGCCCCTCTCAACTCACCATACGCATGTTGCTCCCCCTTTTCTTTTGCTACCTGCATGCCTTTTTCGTACCACGCAACAGCCGCTTCAGAATCATCCATCCGTTCGAATAGTTTTCCTAAATGATAATACGAGCCCACATAGCCGGGGTTGGCTGCCAGTAATTCTTCAAACAACTGCCGGGCAGTTTCATCATCGCCCAGCTTCACATGTTCCAGCGCCAATGCATGTTTCAGAAAGCTGTCGTTGGGGCTTTCCTGTAAAAACTTCCGCAATTGTTCAATCCGCTCCATTCTTATGAATATTTTTTGTTACAAATTAGGGAATGAAAACTGCAAACCTTTATCTTTGTATAGTTGCATAAACAACTATTTTTAACCTTCTACAAAAATTGCTTGCATGAAGATTTTAGTTTGTATTAGTAAAACGCCTGATACGACGGCAAAAATAGCTTTCACCGATAACAACACAAAGTTTGCTCAGGATGGCGTGCAGTGGATCATTAATCCCTACGATGAATGGTATGCTCTGGTGCGTGCGATTGAGCTGAAAGAAAAAGATCCGTCTGTTATAATTCATCTTGTAACCGTTGGAACTGCTGATGCAGACCCCATCATCCGAAAAGCATTGGCATTGGGTGGCGATGAAGCCATTCGTGTAAACGCCGACAGCAACGACAGCTATTACATTGCCGCACAAATTGCAGAAGTAGCCAAACAAGGTGCATACGATTTAGTGTTCACCGGTAAAGAAACCATCGACTACAATGGCTCAGCTATTGGTGGCATGGTAGCAGAACTCCTCGACCAACCTTATGTTTCCCTTGCAACAAAATTTGATTTGAATGGAACGGTTGCTATCATCAATCGTGAGATTGAAGGTGGTGAAGAAACCTGCGAAGTTAGTCTGCCTGTGGTAGTTAGTTGCCAGAAAGGAATGGCGGAACAACGGATTCCCAACATGAAAGGTATTATGGGTGCACGTACCAAACCATTGAAAGCAGTAGAACCGGTTGCTGCTGATGCACTCACTTCTGTTGCATCGTTTGAATTACCACCTGCGAAAGCCGGGGTGAAACTAGTGGATGCAGAAAATGCAGGTGAGTTGATTAAGTTGCTGCATGATGAAGCCAAGGTGATCTGATAGTGGATAATGGTTTAATGGATAATTTATAATTTACTTCCATTAAATCAACAAGCCATGAAAGAAAACATCTTAAAAACAAAAAGTTTCGATTTTGCTGTTCGGATTGTAAAACTCTACAAGTTTCTGAAAAAAGAACATAACGAGTTTATTTTATCTCAGCAGATCGTAAGAAGCGGAACTTCAATCGGGGCATTAATAAGAGAAGCAGAACACGGCGAAAGTTTGAAAGACTTTATTCACAAGTTGACGATTGGACTAAAAGAAGCGAACGAATCGAAATACTGGCTGGACTTACTCTTTGCTACCGATTTTATAAACAAAAAGATGTTTGATTCAATAAATAAAGATTGCGAAGAACTTTTAAAACTGCTGACTGCAAGTGTAAAAACTTCAAAATCGAGATTAAAGTAATTATCATTTATCAATTAAAGAATTATCAATTATGAGCGTTTTAATATTCATCGATGCTGCTGATGGCCATGTAAAAAAATCTTCGTTTGAAGCGTTGACATATGGTGCACAGTTAGCAAAACAATTAGGCACAAGTGCAGAAGGCGTTCTGTTGGGAACAGTGGGTGATGATATCGCTGCCCTTGGCAAATATGGTGTTACAAAAATTCATCATGTTGCAAATGATGCATTGAATCGGTTCGATGCGCAGGTATATACCAAAGCGATTGCCGATGTGGCAACTGCTGCAGGTGCAACAGTGATCGTTCTTTCGCATAATGTAACAGGTAAAGCAGTATCGCCACGCCTGAGTGCACGCTTAAAAGCAGGTGTTATAACCGGTGCAGTTGGCTTGCCCGATACAAGCAGTTCGTTTGTTGTAAAGAAAGCCGTATTTAGCGGAAAAGCATTTGCCAATGTGGCCATCAATACAGCTGTCAAAATCGTTTCACTCAGCCCCAACTCTTTCCAGACGGCCGAAGTTGGTGGTACAGCAGAAGTGGTTGCTGCAAACGTAACAGTTGATGCACCAAAAGTAAAAGTAACAGCTACCAATAAAGTAACCGGACAGGTTCCGTTAAGTGAAGCCGAACTGGTAGTAAGTGGTGGCCGTGGATTGAAAGGACCGGAAAACTGGGGCATGGTGGAAGAACTGGCTTCGCTGCTTGGTGCAGCAACGGCCTGCAGCCGCCCGGTGGCCGATGCACATTGGCGTCCGCACCATGAGCACGTGGGACAAACTGGTGGAGCCATAGCGCCAAATCTGTATATCGCCATTGGCATCAGTGGTGCCATTCAGCACCTGGCCGGTGTTAACCGCAGTAAAGTAATTGTGGTGATCAATAAAGATCCGGAAGCCCCATTCTTTAAAGCAGCCGACTACGGTATTGTAGGCGATGCCTTTGACGTGGTACCAAAGCTGATTGCAGAAGTGAAGAAGATGAAAGGAGTTGCTTAAGATAGCCGATAGTTAATAGTCTATAGTTGATAGCCTTTGGTTGAAAGTTGTTAGAATTTTACTGACGACTATCGGCTAAAGGCTATCGGCTTTTAGCTATTTATTCAACCCAAAGCCCTTAAATTTGCGGACAGGTTATGAAAAAGATCGAACTGGAAATAGTTGCCCTTTCGCACAGTATTACCCAAACGCACAGCTACGCTGTGGTGCTGGGAGAAGTAAACGGAATGCGCCGATTACCGATTGTAATTGGTGGTTTTGAAGCACAGGCTATTGCTGTGGCGTTGGAACGCATGCAACCCAGTCGCCCCCTTACCCACGACCTGATGAAAAATTTCATGATGGCCTTTAATGTAGAGCTGCATGAAATTGTGATCAACGATTTGCAGGAAGGCATTTTCTATTCCAAACTCCTCTGCTCTACCGATCATGATACGGTTGAAATTGACAGCCGCACCAGCGATGCGTTGGCATTGGCTGTTCGTTTCGGCTGCCCCATTTATACCTACGAGCACATTTTGGAAAGCGCCGGTATTTTAATGGAAGATGAGGAGAAGAAAAAAGAAGAAGTGCCTGTAACCAGCACTGGCGAGCCCGGCGAAAAAGATGACCTGAAAAAGATGAGCATCGAAGAACTGCAAAACCTGCTCAACGAAGTACTGGAACAGGAAGATTACATCAAGGCCATCGCCATCCGTGATGAACTTTCGAACAGAAAAAAATAGTGGATAATGGATAAATGATAATTGGGTTCCATTACTTTTTCATTCCACATTATTCATTTTTTATTTTTCATTTCCTGAATGCTTTCGTTTCCCAACTGCAAAATCAATCTCGGTTTACAGATCCTCAACAAACGGGAAGATGGTTATCATAACCTGGCGACGGTGTTTTATCCCTTGCCGTTAAAAGATGCATTGGAACTAGTGCGGAGAGACGACAGACGATGGACGACAGACGATAGCAAGACCCTGAGCGACCTGCCCTCCGAAGCGATAGCGAAGGCGGGAGTCGAAGGGCCGGCTGGAGTTATCGAGCGCAGTCGAGAGAACGACGTTATCTTTTCCTCAACAGGTTTAGAAATTGCAGGTGACCAAGCGAACAACCTCTGCGTTAAAGCCTACCACTTATTAAAAAAAGATTTCCCTTCACTCCCACCTGTGCTGATGCATTTGCACAAAGCGATACCCATGGGTGCAGGTTTGGGCGGCGGCAGCGCCGATGGTGCATTCGCTTTGAAACTGCTGAATGAAAAATTTCAGCTGAACTTAACCAATGAGCAATTGATCGCTTATGCGTTACAGTTAGGCAGCGATTGTCCGTTCTTTATTCACAACAAGCCTTGTTATGCAACAGGCAGAGGCGAACTATTGGAGCCAATTCAATTAGATTTATCGGCCTACAAATTTGCTGTTGTGAATCCCGGTATACATGTAAACACAGGATGGGCATTTGCGAATCTGTCAGGCCGCTCAGCAGATAGCAACAAACAATCAGACAGTTCCAAGCGGCCAGACAGTGAGCAGCGCCCCAATTTGAAACAAATCATTCAACAACCCATCTCCACTTGGAAACAGCAACTCACCAACGATTTTGAAGCACCCGTTTGCAAAGCTCATCCGGAGATTGCTACTATCAAACAACAGTTATATGATGCAGGTGCAGTGTATGCAAGTATGTCGGGCAGCGGCAGTACAGTGTTTGGGATATTTGAGAAAGAACCGGAATTGAAATTTGATGAGAAATGTTTACTGCAACTAATCTGATACAATTCTTCTTCAACTGTTATCGGTGTTTCACTCATAACGTTTAACTCCTAATCCGTAACTGTAGTTACTCCGCCTCCCTCAACAACCCTTCCAAATCCAATCGCTTCGTTACCATCTCCAAATTTCCATTTGCATCGACCGGCCATTGTTCTTTTGGTTTGTCCCAATACAACTCCACACCGTTCCCATCGGGGTCATCTAAATACAACGCTTCGCTCACACCATGATCCGATGCACCGGCCAATGGATATTTCGCTTCCAGCAAACGTTTTAAGATCACCGCCAGATCCTTGCGTGTTGGATATAGAATGGCTGTATGATACAAGCCCGGCACATTCACCGGTGCAGGTCCCGCCCCTTTGCTGTGCCAGGTATTCAAACCAATATGATGATGATACCCTCCTGCAGAAACAAACACCGCCTGCGTACCATAACGTTGTGTTATTGCAAAGCCCAGCAGTTCGTGATAAAACGCCAATGAACGATCAAGGTCACCTACTTTCAGGTGCACATGTCCAATACGTGTTTGTGCAGGAACAGTGTAACGCATGTTATTGTTGTTTAGATTATTTTAAATCAGTTTAAAGATAACCAATCGGCTCCTGTGCTCCTTTTTAGCTTTTAAAAGTTTTGAGCTGATTGTAACAAATACTGCCGTGAACCGTACGATAGAAAACTAAAAATATGAACACCGCATTAGAACTCCGTCTAAAGAAAATGGAGAAACGTTATCATCAACTTCGCATCAGCTTTCTTGCATTTATTTCACTGATTATTATAGGTGCACTTAGCTTTTCTTTTAAACAAAAGGAAGTATTTGGCATCATCAGGGCAAAAGGAATTATTATTGAAGACAGCATTGGAAGAGATCGTATTCTTATTGGTTCGCCCATACCATATTCAAAAAATCGTGTACGAACCGATACAGCTTTGGTACGAAAATACTGGGCAAAGAATTTTGGCAACCCCGATCAATACATGAAATGGTATAAAGATTATTACCACGGTGCAGAAGGTATTGTGATTATGAATGAAAACGGGTTCGACCGTTTGCAACTGGGCGATAAACTCTCCGACCCCAATACAGGCCGTCGCATGTTTGAACCATCGGGTTTACTCTGGAACGATCGTGAAGGTTGGGAAAGAGGCGGTGCAGGCGTTAACACCACCGAAGATGGCCAATCGAGAAGTGTAGTTGGACTGGATGATGATAATGGAGAAGCGGTGCACCTTGTTGCACTTGAAGATGGAACAAAAGGCCTGATGATCGCCGGCAACAATGGCCATTTACTCATTGGCATGTCAAAAGAAAACGGTTCCTTTTTTCAGAACAAAGAGGTATTCTCCGGTATTAAATTTTTCGATTCCAAGGGTAAGCTTTTGTGGGAGCAGGCACTGCCCAAAACAGACAAATAACATAACAACCGTTTGTAATAACCCAAAAAAGAAAGAGCTGCTGGCTCTTTCTTTTTTTTATGTAAAGGGTAAAGAGTAAATTTGTTTCGTAATGAAACAGCAACTTCCCTTTCTTAAACAAAATCTCGACCTGCTCAATCACTGAGTACTGTACCGCTGTTCCTGATCAGCAACGCTGATCAACCCTTTTTCATTCCTCATTCCCCATTTTTAATTATTCATTTCTATGCATACTTCTATTGCAGCAGTTTCTGCCAATACACAATACTTTATCGATAAAGAAGAACAGTTTGGTGCACACAATTATCATCCATTACCTGTGGTGCTGGAACGTGGCGAAGGCGTATTTATGTACGATGTTGACGGCAAGCGTTATTACGATTTTCTCAGCGGTTATTCTGCTGTAAACCAGGGGCATTGTCATCCACGCATTGTAGCATCGCTCATTGAGCAGGCGCAAAAACTCACACTCACCTCACGTGCATTTCACAACAATTTGCTGGGTGAGTATGAAGAGTACATCACACATTATTTCGGCTATGATAAAGTGTTGCCGATGAACACAGGTGTGGAAGCTGTAGAGACAGCCATTAAGCTTGCACGCCGTTGGGGTTATGCAGTAAAAGGCATTGAAGACAATAAAGCCAAGATCATCGTTTGTGCGGAAAACTTTCATGGAAGAACAAGCACGGTCATTTCTTTCAGCACCGATCCTTCTTCGTATTCAAAGTTTGGTCCTTACATGCCGGGGTTCGTTGTTATTCCTTACAATAATCTGGTAGCATTGAAAGAAGCATTGGAAGATAAAAATGTATGTGGCTTCTTAGTTGAACCTATACAAGGCGAAGCAGGTGTGGTTGTACCAACCGAAGGTTATCTCTCAACTGCAAAACAATATTGTGCAGATGCAAACGTGCTGTTCATTGGCGATGAAATACAAACCGGTCTTTGCCGTACCGGCAAAATGCTGGCTTGCGATCATGAAAACGTTCGTCCGGATATTTTGATTTTGGGCAAAGCGCTCAGCGGTGGCACATTGCCTGTAAGTGCAGTGTTGGCCGATGATGCAATTATGCTCAACATTAAACCGGGCGAACATGGAAGCACTTATGGCGGCAATCCATTGGCTTGTGCTGTTGCCATGACTTCGCTGCAGGTGCTGAAAGATGAACAGCTTGCAGAACGTGCCGAAAAACTCGGTCAGTTGTTGAGGAATGAACTGGCAAAACTCAACTCCCCTTTTATTGCTACTATTCGTGGTAAAGGTTTGCTCAATGCCATTGTGATTAAACACAGCAACCCCGAAGCGGCATGGGACCTTTGTATGGAAATGAAAGAAAACGGTTTACTGGCGAAACCAACACATGGCGACAAGATCCGCTTTGCACCGCCGCTGGTGATTACCGAAGAGCAGATTTATGAATGCGTGGGCATTATTGCGAAAAGTTTACAGGTACTTCAATAACAAAGCCATTAGCCGGTAGCCGATAGTCGGTCGCTAAATACAGCAGGCAACTGACTATCGGCTTTTACTTATGGCTATCGGCTGCCTTAGAAACCTTATTTTTGCACCTCAATTGAAGAAAGACATGAGCGAAGAAAAAAGCCTGAATTTTATTGAAGAGATTATTGAAGAAGATCTGAAAACCGGAAAGCACCAAAGCATCCTCACCCGTTTTCCGCCGGAGCCGAATGGGTATCTGCACATCGGTCATGCAAAAAGTATTTGCTTAAATTTTGGTTTGGGCATTAAATACAACGGCAAAACCAATCTTCGTTTCGATGATACCAATCCTGTTACCGAAGACACGGAATATGTAGACAGTATTAAAGAAGATATTCAATGGCTGGGCTTTAACTGGGCCAATGAATTCTATGCCTCCGATTATTTTGAGCAGCTGTATGGCTTTGCTGTAAAGCTGATTGAAAAAGGCTTGGCGTATGTTGATGACAGCACGAGTGAAGAAATTGCTAAACAAAAAGGTACACCCACACAACCCGGCACACGTAACCAATACAGCGAACGTACAGTTGAAGAAAACCTGCAACTGTTTGCCGATATGCGTGCCGGTAAATATAAAGATGGTGAAAAGGTATTGCGTGCAAAAATCGATATGACGTCGCCCAACATGCACATGCGTGACCCGATCATCTATCGGATTAAGCATGCACACCACCACCGCACCGGCGACAAGTGGTGCATTTACCCGATGTACGATTTTGCACACGGCCAGAGTGATTCTATTGAAAAAATCACCCACTCTATTTGCACGCTGGAGTTTATTCCGCACCGTCCGTTGTACGAATGGTGTATTGAACAATTAGAAATTTTCCCTTCACGCCAATATGAGTTTGCACGTCTCAATCTGAATTATACGGTAATGAGTAAACGTAAACTGTTGCAGCTCGTAAACGAAAAGCATGTGAGTGGTTGGGACGATCCACGTATGCCTACCATCAGTGGTTTGCGCCGCAGAGGTTATACACCGGAGAGCATCCGTGATTTTGCAGAGCGTGTAGGTGTAGCCAAACGTGACAACTTAATTGAATTCAGTTTACTTGAGTTTTGTGTACGTGAACATTTGAACAAAGTGGCTTTGCGTCGTATGGTGGTATTCAACCCCATCAAACTCATCATCACCAACTATCCCGAAGGACAAACGGAGTTACTTAACTCAGAAAATAATCCTGAAGATGTAAACGGTGGTACACGTGAACTGCCTTTCAGCAGGGAGATATTTATTGAGGCAGATGATTTCATGGAAAATCCGCCGAAGAAATATTTCCGTTTGGCACCGGGACAAATGGTGCGGTTGAAAAGCGCTTATATCATCAAGTGCGATGAAGTACTGAAAGACGATGCAGGTAACATTACCGCTATTCACTGTTCGTATATTCCTGAAAGTAAAAGTGGCAGCGATACAAGCGGCATCAGTGTAAAAGGAACCTTGCATTGGGTGAATGCTTCAACTGCTGTTGAAGTGGAAGTAAGAGAGTATGACCGTTTGTTCCAGGTAGAAAATCCGGCCAGTGAGGAAGGCGATTTTAAAGACTATATCAACCCCAACTCATTAACAGTGGTGAAGGGTTATGCAGAGCCATCAATCAGCACTGCAACACTTACCGATCGTTTTCAGTTTTTACGCAAAGGGTATTATTGTTTGGATAAAGATTCCACTGCAGATACACTCATCTTCAACCGCACTGTAACATTGAAAGATGCCTGGGCGAAAGAAGTGAAGAAAGGATAATGCTGAAATCCTGAGCGAAGTCGAAATACGAGTTAATACAGCTGTTGATATCCTGCGCAGCGCTTGACTCTGCGAAACCTCAGCGTTGTTCTTTCTCTGCGCCAAAGAATACGATTAATGAGCAATCATCAAAAAAATAAACCCCGCCGTTGGCGGGGTTTATTTTTAATGTCCAATATTGGTAATAGATTTCGGATCATGTTTGTGCCGGAACAATACTGCAAATAACACTGCCACAACCAGTGCATATATTGCAAATGCAATCCAGATGCTATGCCAATCCTTTTCGCCATTGGCAAGTGTGTAATACTTGTCAATGACAATTCCGCTTACCGAACTGCCGAGCAATGCACCAAAACCATTCGTCATCATCATATATACACCCTGCGCACTTGCACGGATAACAGGTTCGCTTTGTGTTTCTACAAACAACGAACCGGAGATATTAAAGAAGTCGAACGCAAGGCCATAAACAATACAGGAAAGAATAATCATCCATAAACCACTACCAGGATTACCATACGCAAACAATCCAAAACGCAATACCCACGCAACCATGCTGAACAGCATTACCTGCTTGATACCAAACCGGCGCAGCATAAACGGAATAGCCAGGATGAAGACTGTTTCTGAAATCTGTGAAATAGACATGATGATCGCAGGATACTTCACTGCAATAGCATCTTTGTATGCATCTACTTTTGCAAAGTCGTGTAAGAAGGTATCGCCATACGCATTGGTCAGCTGCAACGCTGCACCCAGCAACATGGCAAAGATGAAGAACAAGGCCATCTTCCATTGACGGAATAATCCGAACGCACGAAGACCTAACACATCCACCAACGGGCTTCCCGGTTTTATTTTTAAACCGGGTGCACATTTCGGCAAGGTAAATGAATAAACACCCAAACAAACCGATGCGGCTGCAGCTACATAAAACTGGCTGGCCGATGTTTCAATGTGTAATAAACTCACCATCCACATCGCTGCAATAAAACCAATAGTGCCCCACACACGAATGGGCGGAAAATCTTTCACCACATGACCGCCATTATTCTTTAACGCATTGTATGAAACGGTGTAGCCCAATGCAATAGTGGGCATATAAAAAATCATATTCAGCAGCATTACCCAAAAGAAAGCAATAGGGCTGCCAACCTGTGGTAATGCAATGAGCACAACGGCTGCACACAAATGAAAAATACCAAGTAAACGTTCGGCATTAATCCACCTGTCGGCAATAATACCGGCAATCGTTGGCATAAACACAGCAGAAATACCCATGGTAGAAAAGATGGCACCAAACTCAGTACCCGACCATTGTTTTGTTTGAAACCAGTAAGCTCCGATGGTAATAAGCCACGAGCCCCATATAAAGAATTGCAGAAAACTTAATACTGTAAGACGAAACTTCAGATTCATCAACAATAGTTTTAGTTGAATAAAATGGATTAAAGACGAAAGATAACTGTTTTTGTAACATCCCCTCTTCTGGTTTAAACTGTAAAATGTCCTGTTCGTCCAACAGATACAACTAATTTCAGCCCGAGTTCGTATTTTCACTGTACAACTATTTCTATGCATCTGTTGAAGCCCGTTCTGTTTGCGCTTTGTGTAAGCACCTTTTTCTTTTCAGCCACGGCACAAAAACAAAAGCCGTCCACAAGAGTAAAAACCTTTCACCGTTGCGGTACACAGTTTATTCTTGATGAAGCTGTGCGCAAAGACCCCAAAATAAAATTGCGGATGGAAGCAAGCCGAGAGCTCATCAATCAACGGCTTACTACCGTCCTGCAGCAGCAACGCATTTTACAAACCCAGGCAACCATAACCATTCCGGTGGTGGTGCATGTGGTGTTGTCAAATCCTTCGTTGGTAACCGACGCTCAAATTCAATCGCAGATAGATGCGCTGAATGCGGATTATGGTGGAAAAAATGCCGACTCCATCCGTATACCGGCTGCTTTTAAAAGCCGTTTTGGAAAAGGCAACCTGCAATTTTGTTTAGCAAAGAGAGATCCCTCAGGCGAAGGCACCAACGGCATTGTACGTGTTGCATCATCTACCGCATCTGTACCGGGCGATGGCGATCCGGTAAAATATACCTGCCAGGGCGGAAGCGATGCATGGAACCCCAACAAATACCTCAACATTTGGGTATGCCAGATGGAAAATGGCTTTTTAGGTTATGCTTACCAGGCTTCGCTATCGCTAAACGATGTTCCCTTGGCCGAACGTGGTTTTGTAAACAACTACCAGGCCTTTGGTAAAACCGGCACAGCACAGGCACCGTACAATCTTGGCCGTACAGCTACGCATGAAATTGGTCACTTCTTCGACCTCGATCATATCTGGGGACCCAACAACTGCGATGGAGCACAAAGCTGCAGTGATGATGATGGCGTTGCAGATACTCCCCCTCAACTCGATTGCACATTTGGCGCACCTGCTGCCGATAGCATTATTACCGACATCTGCACCCCCACTGCTCCCGGTGTAATGTGGATGAATTATATGGATTATGTTGATGACCGTGCAATGGTGATGTACACACCCCAACAGCATGCAAAGATGGAAGCAAGCCTTACTGCCATAACATGGATGCAAACATTGGCTACATCCGATGGCTGCACACCTGTAACTGCTGCCGGCAGAGATGCACGTTTTGTACGTTTTGTTGATGCGAGTGCAGGGCCTTGCACCAACAGCCAGACCATTGTTTACACCTGTACTAATACATACCAACCTGTTGTACGCATCAGGAACGCCGGCACAACGGCCATTACTGCCTTAACGATTACCGCACGCTTTGGCACAGGCGCTGCAGTTGTTACCAACTGGACGGGTAATCTTGCATCGCTGGGCACAACGGATATTACCCTTACAACAATGCCACTTGCAACCGGCACCAATGCCAACCTGGTTGTTTACACAGCAAACCCCAATGGCAGTGCCGATGAACGGGTAGCAAACGATACCGGAAAGTTAGCGGCAGTCATCTTTCCGGTAGCATCGCTTCCGTTAACCGAAGGGCTTGAAGCAACAACTTTCCCGCCAACAAACTGGCAACGGAATAACCCCGATAATGGCTTTACATGGGAACGCAGCACAGCAGCCGCAAAAACCGGACTGGCATCACTGTTCATCAACAATTACGAATACGATGTTAACGGCAGCCAGGACCAGATGGTTTCGCCATTACTTGAACTGAGAGGAAAAGATTCGGCCTTTCTTATTTTCCAGGTGGCAGCAGCCATGTATACCGATCCGTTAAATGCAGTAGGTGTTCCTGTTGATACGCTGGAAATTTTTGTAACCGACAACTGCGGCCAAACGCTCCGTTCGGTTTACAAAAAATGGGGCACCGATTTAATTACAACCGGTGCGGTTGCCACGCAGGATGCATTTGTGCCGCAAGCCAATCAATGGCGCAAAGACAGTGTTTTCCTGGGTAGTTTTTCATCGGCAACAGCTCAATATGCACAGGTCGTTTTCCGTAATACAACCAATTTCGAAAACAATTTGTACATCGACGATATCAACATCTACGCAAAAGATGTAAACCCGAATCTGAAACGAAAAGGTGTAATGGTTACGCCCAACCCGTTTGTACAAAGTTTTGCCATACAGTATTACGAAGCACCGCAAAACCTCGAATACATTAACGTGTACAACCAGGTTGGTCAACTGGTTTGGCAAAAACGTTTAGCCTACCAGCTGCCTGGTAACAGAACGGCGCCCAACTATATTGAAGTGAACTTAGGGAACCTGAACAGCGGCATTTATCATGTGCAGATTGTTTATCGCTCCAGAAAAACAGACACATTTAAGGTGATCAAGATCAACAATTAATCTGCCCATTAGCAGTTAACGGCACAACATTGAACCGATTCGCAGCGTAACTTTGCAAGGTTACGCTGTTTTTTTATAACAGCGCCAGTACTAAATACCAGCATATGCAATCAGGAATTGTTGAACTTTTGAACAGTAACCGTATTTCAGCCGAATTAAAAACCATTGCCGATAAAATTTATAACAACCAGCGTATCAGCGAAGCCGATGCATTGGTTTTGTTTCAACAGGGCAGCATCCCCTTTCTTGGCACCTTAGCCAATTTTGTGCGTGAGCGTTTACATGGCGATACCACTTATTTTAACCGCAACTTTCATATTGAACCCACCAACCTGTGTGTGTTCAGCTGTAACTTTTGCTCGTATTCAAAAATTTACGCCAAGCGTGAAGAAGGTTGGGAATTAAGCATTGACCAAATGCTGCACATGGTACAGAAGTACGATGGACAACCTGTTACCGAAGTGCATATTGTTGGTGGTGTACACCCGAAAATGGATCTGCAGTTTTTTGCCGATCTGTTAAAGGCCATTAAAACACATCGCCCCGGTTTACACATCAAAGCATTTACAGCTGTTGAATACGATTACATGTTCCGCAAAGCGAAAGTGAGTGTGGAAGAAGGTTTGAAAACATTGATCAGCCACGGACTGGATTCGATACCCGGTGGTGGTGCTGAAATTTTCCACCCAGATGTGCGTACAAAAATATGTGCCGACAAAGTAGATGGTGATGGCTGGCTCAACATTCATGCTACTGCACACAAATTAGGCTTGCACAGTAACGCCACCATGTTGTACGGACATATTGAAACATACGAACATCGTATTGATCACATGAACCGCTTGCGCAATTTGCAGGATGAAACGAAAGGCTTCCAGACTTTTATTCCGCTCAAGTTCCGCAACCAGGATAACGATATGAGCAATATTGCCGAAAGCACCATTGTTGAAGACATGAAGATGTATGCAGTGGCCCGTTTGTTCCTCGATAACTTCCCGCACCTGAAAGCATACTGGCCCATGCTGGGAAGGCACAACGCACAAATGACTTTGAGCTTTGGTGTAAACGATATTGACGGCACCATTGATGATACAACAAAAATTTACAGCATGGCGGGCAGCGAAGAACAAACGCCTACCATGACAACCGAACAACTCGTAGCGCTCATTAAACAGGTAAACCGCAAACCGGTTGAACGTGATACACTGTACAACATTGTAAAAGATTACAGCGATGTAACAGTAGCAGAGGAAGCAGGATTTTCGAGTAATTGATTGTTAAAAAATAAATAGAGAAGGACTTCTTTTTTGAGAGGTCCTTTTTTTATTAGTTTAGTGTTGTTCAGGCTTATATTGACATCAACTTTAAAAAATCAAGTTAGTTGGCGGGGACGCCAATAACAGCAGAAGGGGTTCGACGAAGAAAGCCCATCCTTAGTTCTTAATATTTAACTTTATCAAAAAGTCAGGCAGCGGTCTTCAGCGGACGGAATTCTATTTCCCCACCATCGGCGATACCTGCCCGCCGGCAGTACTTACTTAGCCAGCATCCTTCTGTATATTGCAGGATTCGCTTACATACCACAATTCAATCAAAAGTAAAATCAGAAACAACCAGCTACACAATGAAAGCAGAAATTAAAAAATTAGTCTTTGGAATACTCTGCCTGCTTTGGATTGCACTAAAAATTACGGAAATCATTTATAAAAGCGATGCAATGAGTGCAAACGAAAAGACCTTTACAGTACTCGGCTTTGCAGCATTTACATTTCTGGGCGCCGATAATCTTTGGGAGTGGTGGAAGCTGCGGAAACAACGAAAAGCAAAGTGATTTCAAAAAACTGAACAGGTATTCACTTTCAAAGAATGCAGTACTGAAAAAATAACTAATAAAAAACCCTGTGCTGCATCTATACATGCAGCATAGGCTTTTTTTAACAGCTTTACTGCTATCAGGATTTTACACGGGCCAGCTTCATTTCGCCTCTTGTACTTTTCAATACAATTTCATTTTCATTTAGCAGCTCTCCTGTGTTTTCGATTTTCATTTCATTGAACGAAACTTTAAAGCTGAATTTCTTACCATCCACTTTTCCTTCTTCCAGTTCACGCTCGCCAAACTGGGTTTTCCAGGTACCCTTCAATACATTCCCTTCTACTTTAAACGTGTACGTAATTTCTATGACGCCGTTGGGCGTTTCACGGCTTCCTTTCCAGTTACCGTCGATACCGGTTTGTGCGTGGCTGGCGGCAACAAAGCCAATAACAAATAAAAGGCTGAACAAAATTTTCATGACAAGTTGTTTTAATAGTTAATGAAGAGTTGAAAAATACAATTTACAGACGACAGAATACAACACAACTTGCACTTCCACGAAATTTATGCTGCTGTTTTTTTTGTTGCTGCAACTATTAATGCAAATGTAAATGCAACTTATTATGCAACAGAAAGCAACAGGCATACCCGGGCAAATGGCCGGTTATGTACTTTACAATAACAAAGCTCAGCAACTATTTTACATAACCTGCAAACCTTAGTTCCATGTACAAAAACATCCGGTTGCTTAGTGTCGCTGACCGGAATCAACGCAACAAAAATGATTGCAGCCTTTTCGTTATTTTTACAAAAACAACACCTGTGTTCAAGTCAAAAACTTCTTTGCTGTTTCTTTCACTATTTACATTTTGTGCGGCAATCTTTTTACTTATTGTCACTGCCCGGCAATTCGCATCTGCAGATCGTTTTAATTCGTTTATAAGGATTGTCTGGACTTTTCTTTTGATGATTTATTCCGTAAGTCGCTTTCTGAAATGGAAAGCACAATCATGAATAACTAATTTCATTTTTTCAAGATGCTTGCCCTAACAAAACACAACAAAGAAGTACAGATCCGCTTACTCAACAACAGCGATTTCGACAGGTTAATGCGTTACCTGTACAGTCTGCAACAGGAAACGGTACAGCGCTTTCAACCCCACTCTTTTCATCCACAGGAGTTACTTGCTTTTTATGCGCAGCAGGGAACGGAAGCCTGTGTTGCCATTGATACCACAACCGGTGAAATGATTGGTTATACTGTTTTACAAAAAGGGTTGCTGCAACACGATGTGCCCCGTTTACAACAGTATCATTATCCACTACAGTACGACGCAGCCTACACATTTGCGCCATCGGTAAGAGACGATTGGCAGAGTACAGGTATTGGCCAGCTGATGTTGAATTTTGTATGCTCCAATATGCAGACAAGAAATATCCGGCAGCTTGTTTTGTGGGGAGGCGTACAGTCTTCCAATGAAAAAGCTATGCGTTTTTACCGCAAGAACGGTTTTCGCCTGCTGGGCTTTTTTGAATACAATGGACTGAATGAGGACATGCTGCTGGAATTATAGGCACTGCTGCATTCGAACACGCCCTCTCCCGGCAGGTAGAACTACCTGTTGTTTTGTTGCTATTCACAGTCTTTCCAAATTCACTAACCATGACGCAATAAGCATTTACAACACAACGTTACTACTGCAGCTTTACCCAACTCCGCTGTTGTAAAAATGTTTCAACTGTTTCTGTAAACAACAATATGCTATGAAACTTTTTATTGCGGCTTCTTTTCTGCTGACAGGTTCGCTTATTTCCTGTTCGGCCAACTCTAACTCCGATAGTTCCTCTTCTTCTTCAACATCAACCACAGCTGTTAAGAAAACAACAACAGCGCCTGCAACTGCCAGTAAATCGGGTATACGTTCAATGCAGAAATTTAACCGGCCACAGGGCATGGTAACAGGCCCGGTTAGAATTGTAATTGACAAATCGGATTTTGAATTGCGGGTGTACGACAGTAAAGGTTTACTGGCTGCTTACCCCGTTGTATTCGGTTTAAAACCACTGGAAGATAAATTCATGCAGGGCGATCGCCGAACACCGGAGGGAATATTTAAAGTGGTGTACAACAAACAACACAAACTATGGCGTAAAATGCTCATGCTCGACTATCCTACAAAAGAAAGCTACAGCAAATTCAACAGTCGTAAAATAAACGGACAGGTTCCTGCCAATGCCAGCATTGGCAACGGTATTGGCATACATGGTGTGGAAACCGGTAACGATTATTTTATTGATCGCTATTACAACTGGACCAACGGTTGTATTTCGTTAAAGAATGCACACATTGATGATCTGGCCGTTTATGTGAAAGCAGGTACAACAGTCATTATTCAAAAATGACCGGACATCAGTTGATGTTGCAGAGGTCAATCTCATCAACCCCTTTTGTACTGAGGATAATTTTATTGATCGTTCCTTTGGCGTTGTAATACACAATCATAATTCCAAACGCCATTTGATAAGCTTCCCAATTGGCATCTTTCACTTTGGGGTTTCCGAATTTCACAAACAGATCGTCTGACTTAGCACCCATCACCGGTACGGTAAACTTTCCCTTGAACGCTTCGGTGATCACTACATAATCACGCTGTATGTAAAAGCAGATGCCTTTGTCATCGTAATACACACCGCCGCCACAAGCCGATTCGTTGCTTTCTTTTTCGAACGATGTAAAGCAAGGCAGCTTGGCTTTGATCTGTTCGGGATCGGCATTGGGCTTGGCTTCGTTGATCCAGCCTTTATGAATATCTACTGTAATTAAACCGCAGTCGGGTTTGGTTTTAAGCTGTGCAGAAACTGCAAGAGAGCAAGCAAGAAAGCAGAAAAGGACGAGCGTTTGTTTCATATGATCATGTTTTAAGCGTACTGTAGCAGGCACAATAGCTATAGCAGCAAAATTCAAGCTAAACTTTCAAATTGCAAAACCATTTAATACGGCGGTTAATTATCTTCGGCCCATGTTTTTCTTCGTCTCCAAAATGCTGTATTTCCTGTTATCGCCGTTTAACTGGCTGCTCTTGCTTGTACTTGTTTGTTTTTTTGTGAAAGACGCCAAACGAAAAAAGCGCTGGATCATGTTTACCTGCTGCTGGTTTTTGCTTTTTTCCAATCCCTACCTCATTCACAAACTCACCATTAACTGGCAGGCAAAACAAAAAACCTTTCAGCCAAACGAGCAATACAATGTGGGCATTTTGCTGAGTGGATTTGTTGGATTTGAATTCAGTTCGAAGCAGGGTTTTTATGGTGCAGCAGCCGATCGTTTTATACAAGCTGTGCGTTTGTACAAGTTGGGGCATATCAAAAAAATACTCATCGCCGGTGGCAGCGGCAGCATTAAACGGCAGGAATACAAGGAGGCCGATTTTGTAACGCTACAACTGCAGGAGATGGGTGTGCCCAAACAGGATATTCTTACGGAAAATCAAAGTCGCAATACATACGAAAATGCATTGTTCTCCAAAAAGCTGCTCGACAGTGCACATGAAAAAGGACCGTACCTTTTAATTACATCGGCCATACACATGAAACGTTCGCAGGAGGTATTTACAAAAGCAGGCATTACTACGGTTGCCTACCCCTGCAACTTTAATGCAATTGATAACCCACAGGAATTTCTCAGTTCGATTACCCCTTCGCACAATGCATTTACAGGCTGGGATATTTACTTGAAAGAGGTTGTGGGCTTGTTGGTGTACAAGTTGACAGGAAAAGCGTGAGAGCAAGTACAAAGTACGAGGTTGGAAGTACGACGTGAGATGCGGTTAGTAACTTAGAGCTTCTTCACTATGAACAATGAACCATGAACCAAAACCTACTTCTTCCTTGTTTCCACCGTATGCATCTCTCCTAACTTAAACAGCACTTCTTCCAAACGGTTTTTAGGAATGCTGATCTCCACATCGCAAAACAGATTTTGTTCCTGCCGTACAACGCTGCAGTTGTATTGCTTCACAATCATCATTACATCGTTCATACGGGTATAATCGAAGTGGAGTAAATAATTCACTTCAATTTGCTTTTGAACAATAGGTGTTGTTTGCAGCGCCAATGTGGTTGCGGTTTTGTATGCATTGATCAAACCCGGCACACCCAACAATGTTCCGCCGAAGTAACGCACTACCACCACCAGTACATTGGTCACCTGTTTGCTATCGATCTGTCCGAGTATTGGACGACCGGCACTGCCCGATGGTTCGCCATCATCGCTTACACGATAGGTATTGCCATCTGTTCCTAATCGATAAGCGAAACAATGATGCACTGCTTTCGGGTGTTCTTCTTTCAGCTGTTTCAGCTTTTCTTTAAATTCATCAATTGTTGTAATGGGAAAAGCATGTGCAAGGAAACGGCTGCCACGGTCTTTAAACTCGGCTACAACGGGCTGTGAAATGGTATAGTAAAATTCTTCGTTCATTAAATGTTATAAATAGTAATGAGGTTTAACCGTAAGCGATCAATGCAATGGCTGTAATAGACAATACAATACCCAGCCAGTTGAGCTTCGTTAATTTTTCGTTGAATAATAAAAAGGCTGCAAGCGTACTGAAGAGCACGATGCCCATATTGTTGATGGGAATGATAGCCGAACTGTTACCTGCATAGGCTTTCAATACATGCATTAAACACCAGATAGAAAAATAATTAGGTACACCGATGATGATACCTGCAAGTACAGCCTTGGGTTCAAACTTTAAACTGCCGCCGGTAAAACCGATGAGTAATCGAACAGAGCCGATTGTTGCCGCAGCAGCAAAAGAACTGATGAGATAAGCGTTTTGATTAGCGTCGTTTACAAAAGTTGTTTCTACGTATTTAATGATCGTATCGAGCAAGCCACTACCTACAAATAAAAATAAAGGCAAAAGAAAAAAAGCCGACTTTACTACTTTGCCCGAAGGCTCCGTATGTACTGCAGAAGGCCAGCAGGTAAATACAACTGCAACAAGCGCCAGTAATACACCTGCAATTTTTAAACCTGTAGCTGCTTCCTTATACAATACAATGGAAAATAAAAACGGAATAACCAAGGATAATTTATTGGCAACCGATGCTATAGCCACCCCCATTGTTTGTGCTGTTTTTGCAATTACATTAAACAGTACAATAAACATACATCCCATGAGCATCGCCCATTTGAACCAAGGCTCCTGAGCTGCCGACGCATTCATAGGAAAAGCACCGTTTACAAATGAGCCCGTAACAACACAGGTTATGTAGTTGAATACAATTGCCTGAAAGGTATTGATACCAAACCGTTCCACTAACTTGAATGAAAGTGTAAGCCAGGAACTGAGGATGATACTGCCGATGAGAAATAACATAATGAATGATGAGTAATCAGTGATGAGTTACAGGTGTTGAATTTTTATACCAGCAGATACTATCACTACCGAGCTGTTGTTCATTTGTCAGTAGTTCGTTTCGCAGTTGCGGTGCTTTAACACCGGCTTCAACAACCAATGCTTCATTGGTAATAATCCGTGCTTCATCCCACAATCCTTCGTTGATGAAATGCTGCAACAGTTCGGCACCACCTTCTACCAGCACACTGTCTAATTTGCGTTGATACAATGCCTGCAATACCTGTTGCACAACCGATCCGTTTCCACTCAACTGTTCATACTGTACTGCTCCTTCGTTTGTTTGCCTCAATTCATTCAGCACAATAGTTGTTGCTTCACCATTAAATAAGTTTAATGAATGAGGCAATTGCAGTTGCCGGTCTACTACCAAACGCACCGGTTGTTTGTCTGCAGACCAATAGCGATTGGTTAATTGCGGATCATCAAGCAAAGCCGTTTTAGAACCAACAAGCATTGCTGCTTCTTCGCTGCGCCACTGATGTACCAAACGGTTAGTGATTTCATTGCTTATCAACAATCGCTCAGTTGTGTTCGAACCGATGATGTTGTTTTTAGTCTGTGCCCATTTCAAAATCACATAGGGCCGTTGCTGCTGATGGAATGTAAAGAAGCGTTTATTGAGTTCGATGCATTCCTCCTTCAATACATCCACAACCACCTCCACGCCTGCTGCTTTTAATTTTTCAATGCCCTTGCCATCAACTTCTTTAAACGGATCCCTGCAACCAATCACCACTTTCGGAATTTTATGTTTGATGATGAGATCGCTGCAGGGCGGTGTTTTGCCGAAATGGGCACAGGGTTCGAGTGAGACATACAAAGTTGATTCTTGCAGTTTACCGGTCTGGCCGTTTTGAACGGCCTGACTTACACAATTCACTTCGGCATGTGCTTCGCCGTACCGTTGGTGCCAGCCTTCGCCAATGATCTCGTTATTATACAGCAACACAGCACCCACCATTGGATTGGGGGCTACCGAACCGGTTCCTTTGCGGGCCAGCTCAATACAACGCAGCATATATGTTTCGTGTGTGTGCAAGGCTGCAAAAGTAACGGTTTCGGAGCGAGTGAAAAGTATGCCGCACATCCGTTGTCTGATAAATTTCAGGAGGGATTCAATAAGTATGGCATACCTATCGCCTGCTGAATTAGCTTTGCATAAATGAACTGGCAGGAACAATATCAACTCTTACGGCAAAGCTTAAGCGCTGTACATGAAGCCGGCGAAGCCGAAGCCATTGCTGCTTTGGTGGTGGAACATGTAGGCAAAAAAAAGATCAGCCAACTGAAGCAGGAAGAAGTACGTACTGAAGAAACTCTGCAGTTGCAACAAATTCTGCAACAACTGCTCACCCATCGTCCGCTGCAATATGTATTAAACGAAGCCTGGTTTTACGGATTGAAGTTTGAAGTAAATGAAAGTGTGTTGATTCCCCGACCGGAAACAGAAGAACTGGTAGATTGGATCGTGAAGGAGGTACGAGGTAAGAAGTACGAAGTACGAAGGACGGCTGCAGCTCTCGCCACTCACCACTCACCACTCACCCTGCTCGACATTGGTACCGGCAGCGGATGTATTCCCATCTCTCTAAAAAAGAACTTACCTGATGCCGAAGTTTCGGCTATTGATGTATGCAGCGAAGCCTTACATACCGCAACAACCAATGCGGTGAATAATGAAGCTGAGATCAACTTTCTGTTACTCGATTTCTTAGATGAAAGCAAATGGAACACACTTGGCCAATTCGATATCATCGTCAGCAATCCGCCTTACATTAAAACAACCGAAGCCAATACCATGAGCAAACACGTGCTGGACTATGAGCCGCATAAAGCATTGTTTGTTCCCGATGAAGATGCATTACTGTTCTATCGCAAGATCGCTGATTTTGCACTGCAGCATCTGCATCCCGGCGGAGCAGTGTATGTGGAGATCAATCAACAGTTAGGCAAAGAAACCGTTGAGCTGTTTCAGCAAAAAGGATTTACGGTTGAATTACGGAAAGACATGAGTGGTAATGAACGAATGGTCAAGGCTGTTTATCGTTTATAGTTTATTGTTTCTGGTTTGCCTGCTTTTGTAGAATATTTATCTGCTGTACAAGGTTGCAACGCCAATGCTGTTGATACCTGTTCAATTGCTGAACAACAAAAAATAATAAACCTCAAATCATAAACTAAAAACCCGTCAGACGAGGGCGTCAGACGGGCTGTATTTCGTACTTCGTACTTCTAACGTTGTATTTACTGCAATCCTTTCTTATCTACATTCATCACAGCTTTTACGCCTAAACGATCTGCAGCACGCAGTACTGCAGCAAAACTTTCCAGCTTGCAGTTACGGTCGGCATTAATGGCAATGGTTGGTTCTTCACCGTTCGCTCTTTTGGCATTAATGATGCGGGCCAGTGCACTGTCCATCGCCATCGGATCGACCGGTTTTGCTTCTACATAAAAACGATTGAGTGAATCGATGGTTACCGCCACTGATTGTTTAGCAGTCGTATTACTTTTGGCTTTGGGCAACGATGCTTTGCGCACGTTAGGGTTTGCCAGCGTGGATACGATCAGGAAAAACATCAACAGGATGAACAGGATATCATTCAACGCATCTGTAAACACTTCACTCGACTCTGTTCTTTTCTTTCTCAGCTTCATGGGTTCTTGTTTTAACGTGTAGGTTCCTGTAATACATCAAGAAAATCAGCAGCAGATGCTTCCATTTTGTTCACTGCCTTTTCAACCTGTGTAGAAAGAATATTGTGGAACAGGTAAGCGATCAAACCAATGACCAGACCACTGATAGAAGTAATGAGCTTGGTATAGATACCACCAGCAATGGTACTCAGTTCATATTCACCGGTGGCGTTGATGTTAAAGAACAACTGCATCAAACCAACCAGTGTACCCACGAAACCGAAGATGGGTGCAACTTTCGATATCACTGAAAGAATGTTTACGTTCCGTTCCAGTTTATACATTTCCAGCTGCGCCACATTTTCCATGCTGTTTTCAATAGAATCGATGGGTTTGCCAATACGCTGCAAGCCTTTGTCGATAATCCGTCCAACCGGGTTGGCCGTGTTACGGGCAAAGTTGCGGGCAGCCGTTACATTACCGCTTAAGATATTATCCCGGATGATGTTCATAAAATTATCATCCACTTCGGTTGCTTTTTTAATCGCCATCCAGCGTTCAACAAATACATATACAGTGGCAACGCTTAACAGTAACAGGGGAATCATGATCCATCCTGCCTGCATCAGCAGATCAATCAAATGCATTTCTTTTTTGGGAACGGCCTGTGTTGTTGCAGCATTTACCAATGTATCAACTGCATTCTGCACCTGGAGAAGAAAAAAATTCATACGGTTCAAATGGTTTTAGTAATGCGGAAACGCAAACGTTCCCGACGGTCAAATGTAAATCTTGCACAGCAATTGAACGTGTTGTGCTGCTGTTTATTTTCCACAGTCAAATATGCAGCCATGTTTTAACGATTTGTGTTAGAGGAAAGCTAAAACAGAAGGTTGAGGACAAAAGGCATAAGGAAGAAGAAAAGTCCTTAGTTTCAACCTCCTTCCTTACAACCTACACCCTATACCCTCTACCTTGCCTTCCCTCTTTGCCGTTTCCCGTTCTTCAGTTACCTTCGCAGCCGATAATTTTCAAATTACTGCATTTTCAAATTTTCAAATTCTTTCTATGGCATACGACGTTATTGTTCTTGGTAGTGGTCCCGGTGGTTATCCTGCCGCTATCCGTGCTTCACAGCTTGGTCTTAAAGTAGCAATTGTAGAAAAAGAAAGCCTTGGTGGTGTTTGTTTAAACTGGGGTTGTATCCCTACAAAAGCCCTGCTGAAAAGTGCACAGGTATATGAATACATGAAGCACAGTGCCGATTATGGTATTGCTGCCACAGGTGTACAACACGATTTTGGTGGTGTGGTAAAACGCAGCCGTGGTGTAGCCGATAAAATGAGCAAGGGTGTTACCTTCCTCATGAAGAAAAACAAGATTGATGTAATTATGGGTTACGGTAAGGTTGCCGGCAAAGGCAAACTGGAAGTAACTGCTGCCGATGGAAGCAAAAGCATTGTTGAAGGAAAATATATTGTGATTGCTACAGGTGGCCGCAGCCGTCAGTTACCTGCTATGCCGCAGGATGGTAAAAAAATCATTGGCTACCGTGAAGCAATGGTATTGCCCGAACAACCAAAATCGATGATTGTGGTTGGTAGCGGTGCCATTGGTGTGGAGTTTGCCGATTTCTACAACAGCATGGGTACAAAAATTACCATCGTGGAATTTATGCCACGTGTTGTGCCTGTAGAAGATGAAGATATTTCGAAAGAACTGGAAAAGCAGTTCAAGAAAAAAGGCATTACCATTATGACCAGCGCTGAAGTAACCAAAGTGGACACTTCAGGTGCAGGTGTAAAAGCAACCGTTAAAACAGCTGCAGGCGAGCAGGTACTTGAAGCAGACATTCTGCTAAGTGCTGCCGGTGTGGTTGCCAACATCGAAAACATTGGTTTGGAAGAAAACGGTATTAAAACAGAAAAAGGAAAGATTGTTGTAGATAAATTCCAGCAAACTTCTGTACCGGGTATTTATGCTATTGGCGATGTGGCTCCGGGTCAGGCCCTGGCACACGTTGCAGGTAAAGAGGGTATTAATGCCGCAGAACATATTGCTTATTTAGAAAAGAAATACCACCACACACCGGAAGCAATGGACTACAACAACATCCCCGGTTGTACTTATTGCACACCTGAAATTGCAAGCGTTGGTTATACCGAAAAAGCAGCGAAGGAAGCGGGTTATGAAGTAAAGGTTGGTAAGTTCCCGTTCATGGCAAGTGGTAAGGCAAGTGCTGCCGGTGCTACCGAAGGTTTTGTAAAAGTAATCTTTGATGCAAAGTATGGCGAGTTCCTCGGTGCACACATGATTGGCATGGGTGTTACCGATATGATTGCGGAAGTGGTTGTTGCCCGTAAGCTGGAAACAACTTACCACGAAATCCTCAACTCGGTGCATCCGCACCCAACCATGAGTGAAGCCGTAAAAGAAGCAACTGCTGCTGCTTACGGTGAAGCGATTGATATTTAACCAGTCTGAACCGTGATTAAAACGATTTACGGACTACAAGATAAAGAAGCCCCGACAGAAATGTCGGGGCTTTGTTTTTAATAAGGTTATGTCTGATGCTATCCTCTTACGCATAAATGTGAAGATTACAGAATTATGTAGCAACCAAATACATGCTATGATAATACGTATGCATAATACCGACAGATTATTTTCATTTCCGTTCCTGAAAACCGCTTCTAAGGCCGTTGATACAAACCACATAAACATGTCAGAAACATCATTGTAAGTTTACATAGCCGCAGCAGCGGAATAACCCTTATCACTTAAACCTTATCACTTAAACCTTATCGCTTAAACCTTATCGCTTAAACCTTACAATGAAACAGCTTACTACTCTCCTGCTTTGTGCATTGCTCGTATGTCGAGCTGCATCTGCGCAGAATACGAAACAGTCACAGGATTATTTGCAGCAAAACCATGCAACCTGGAACAATGGCTTTGCTAACGCAGAAAAAGTTTTTACCAAAACTATTTTGCAGAACCAGTTATTCCTCGTAGGCGAAGGACATGGCACGCAGTACAACAATGAACTGCAGTTCGATCTGATTAAACACCTGCAGCAAACCGTGGGGCTGAAGTATATTCTACTGGAGCTGGGGTTTCTCGATCAACTCTACCTCAACCGTTATTTGCATACAGGTAATGAACAGGTGCTCGACAGTTTCTTTCAGTTTCATCCCAACACCTTTTACTACAACAAACAGCTGTTGCAGTTTTTTCAAAAGCTGTACAACTACAACCTGCAACTGCCTGCAAAAAGCAAACTGCAGATCATTACTGTTGATCTTGATTTTGCTTACCGTGATGCATTGCTGTATATACAGCGGAACCTGCCTGCTGCATTACCCGACACTTTGAAAAATCCATTTACAACAATGAATCCCGTGAAGGATACAGCTGCGCTGCTTATACAAAAGTTCAATAATGCTTACAGCAGTTTTATTAAGAACGATCGCATTTACAAAAAGCATCTTGGAAAAGATTTTGAAGATATCGAACACCTGCTCGATAACATTAATCAACGGCTACAGATTGCCGTTAGTAAACGCAACGATCTGCGGGATTCGGTGATGTACCATAATTTCTTATACGCTAAAAAGCGCTACGGCATTCAAGATGAAAAGATCATCGGCTTGATGGGCAGTTTTCATGTAAAACAGTTTGATGTACCCGGCGATCCGAGATTTGCAGCCATTCTTGTTAAAGCAAATGCTGTAAAAGGTGTGGTATCGCTCATGAGTATTTACAATGGCGGCGAAGCCATGATTCCAAACAGGAATAATAAGGCAGACAGCAGCGGCAAAACAAATGCATACATCAATCTTAAAGTAAGCAATGGTTCTTTATCCGGACCTGTAACCCACTATGATTTAATGGAACCTTATTTCAACTCAAGTAAAGCAGTATTGTTTCTGCTCAATAAAAAAGAATCTCCGTTTCATCAATCAAATGCATTTACGCTTGGCGAAGATCCTGAAACAGCCACAACCACACAGCTGTTCCAGGTGCTGATATTGTTTAATCAATCGCCGGCCGCCATTCCCTATACAAAGCAGGAATAATGCTCCTGCTACCACACAACCACCTTATCAACCGCTGCCAAGAAAGCATTGTTTTTTTTCTGTGAGTTCTTTACTTTCAGCATCAAACCAATTAAACAACCAGTATGAGAAAGCTTCTGTTATCTGCCTCGTTGTTGCTGAGCCTTTCGGGTTTTGCACAAGAGGAAAAAGTTGATCAAGACATCATTAACAAAATCATTAAAGAAGGTACCACTAATTCGCAGGTGATGAATATTGCGTTTCATTTAACCGATGTAAGTGGTCCACGTTTAACCAACTCCCCTGGTTATTACCGTGCAGCTGATTATGCCATTGCCGAAATGAAAAAATGGGGCTTAAGCAAAGCTGCACTCGACCCATGGGGCGAATTTGGACAAGGCTGGCAGCTGAAGAAAAGTTATGTGGCGATGACCGCACCTTATTACAAACCCATTCTGGCTTATCCGAAAACATGGACACAAAGTACAAAGGGTTTGCAAAAAGCAGAGGTAGTGGTGATTACCGTAAAAGACTCTACAGAGTTAATGCAATACAAAGGAAAACTTGCAGGCAAAGTAGTGTTGGTAAATCGAACTGATGAGTACAAGCACAGCTTTAAACCCGATGCTACCCGTTATACCGAAGAAGAGTTGCAAAAAATGGCTGCCTATCAACCTCCTACGCAACCGCAAGGTCCACGCCAGGGTGGCAATCCAAACATGGCACGTTTTGCAGGTGCACAACGTTTAAATACACTCATTAAAGAACTCATTACAAGCGAAGGTGCTGCTGCATTTTTAACGGCAAGTACAGCATCGCACGACGGAACCATTTTTGTACAAAACCCTGCAGGCAACCGTAACGATTTTGTAAACGGCAAACCTTCTGTTTTAGAAATTTCTGTGGCGTATGAAGATCTGAAAACCATCAACCGCCTGGTAAACATGGGTACAAAAGTGGAAATGGAACTGGATGTACAATCGGAGTTTACCGATAAAGATGTAAAAGGCTACAATGTAATTGGTGAAATTAAAGGCACCGATCCCAAACTGAAAGATGAAGTGGTGATGATTGGTGCACACCTCGACAGCTGGCATGGTGCAACAGGCGCTACGGATAATGCTGCAGGTTGTGCCGTGATGATGGAAGTGATGCGCATTTTTAAAGCACTGAACCTGCAACCGAAACGTACGATCCGCATTGCATTGTGGAGCGGCGAAGAACAGGGTTTGCTTGGCTCTCGTGGCTGGATTAAAAATTATGTAGGCGATCGTGTAACAAAAGAAGTAAAACCCGAGCAACAAAAAATTTCTGCATACTATAACATTGATAATGGTACTGGTAAAATAAGAGGCGTTTATTTAGAAGGCAACACAGGTGTGCAACCCATCTTTGCAAAATGGTTGGAACCGTTTAAAGAAATGGGCGCTTCTACCCTCACCCTTCAAAATACAGGAGGTACCGATCATATTTCATTTAACGAATTGGGTATTCCCGGTTTTCAATTCATCCAGGATGAAATTGAATATGACACACGTACACACCATACAACAATGGACAGCTACGATCACCTGGTTGCAGATGATTTGAAACAGATGGCGGTAATTGTTGCCAGCTTTGTGTACAACACTGCGCAGCGTGATGGGCTGCTACCACGCAAAGAAATGCCCAAGCCGGTGCAAATGCAACGATAACAAATAGTATACTCCATACAAAAACAGCCTTGATTTCTCAAGGCTGTTTTTGTATACACCAGCAAACAAGCTCATCAGAGTTTTACAAATTTGTGCACTTGTTTTGTTCCTCCTGCTTTGGGTTGCACATGCAGATAATAAGTGCCTGGTTTCAATAAATCAATATTCAGCTGAAGCTCACTGCCGGAGAAAACAGTTTGTTGCACTACAGTGCCCGATAAATCGTAAATAAATGCCTTGGCATCTTTAAATGCTGTACCGGTGTATAACCGCAATTCGTTTCGGGCGGGATTGGGGTAAAACTTCAGCACACCGGCGGTATGGCTAGCTTTTAACAATAAGGATGGAGAATAAACAGCAGAATAATCGTTCATAACAACTCTGATTCTGTAACTGTATCCTACGGCCTGCGCTGAAAGCCTGTCTTCAATAGAATAAACCGCATTATTTACATCTGCTTTTATTTCTGTTACTGTTTCAAAAGCGTTGTTATCTGCGCTTCGTTCAACCACAAACCTGTTAGCCGATGATAGCATATCCTGTGTCACTTTCCATTTGACAACAGCTTCACTACCTTTTCTGTTACCGTCGATTGTTATTTTGTTGCTGGGCAAAACAGAACAACTTGCGGATGCGTATACAATCTGAATTGTATCGATGGCGTATACTTCACATCCGCTGAATAATCGTTGCGCTACATAATATGTTCCTGCACTGTTAATGTCAATTGATGTACCAATGGCAGGATTCGTTACGATATTACCATTAGATGTACTCCATTCGTAGATTGATGAAGTGACAGCATTATTTACAAATAGTGTACTTACAGGATTGTTGGGACACAATGTGGGAAAATTAGATGAAGCAGCTACAGTTGATGCAGCAGGTAATGCACCAAAATCATATGGTCCCATAAAATCCTGAAGGTTTGCTGTAAATGAGGCAGATGAACGAGACTTAAAAAATACAGATTTAAATAACGGCGAACATTGGCCCATACCTAATGCTGTGTATAAAGATGGATCTAAACCGATACGTGTTAGATTAAGACCTGTTTCAACAAACTGCAATTGATCAAAATTTGCCGACCAGATACGCTGCGTATTGGAGGAATTGTACGTTGTAGTTCCCCAAGGTGTAGCATAAGTTGTATCTGTAAGAGCAATTCCACTATAGTTAGACGTACCTGCACCAAAGGCCGTAGTATTTGCATTTGAAACAATTTGTGCATACCCGTAACTACCTCCTGAAGGCATGTCGAAATTTGAATTGAAATTAAAAAAAGCAGGATTAACGTTATTATAGGTTGTGGCCGATACCCATATTCTTATATCCAGCACAGGAGCTGAACCGGGACTGAATGTAGCAGAAATAATCAGATCGCCCGTTTGAATAATTTGCCCGCTGGCATTAAATTTCCATTCTGAATGGCCAGCTTCAGTACCACCTGTACTAAATAAACCTGTAGTGGTATTATAAACGCATGTTTTTTTAAAAAGCTCAATATCAAAATAACGTGTACCCAACACTCCGAGCGTACTGATGCCGAAATTCATCCATAAAGAATCACCAGGTGAACTACCATCTCTGCGCAAATGCGCAAACCCATCTACCAGGTCAGTTTTTCCCGGAATAGTTTGTGTACTCACATTCCAACCGGTATTAGGATTGTCGGCGTTTTTTGCCGCATTACCAAACGTTGTACTATCATAAGTATAACTTGCACCTACCGTACTGCCCGTATAATCTCTAACATATAGTCCATCTACCCAAATTCTGCCGTTTACGATGGTGTTGTTTACTACATTCATTCTGCGGCTGAACGAGATGTTATCACCGGCCATCAATCGTGTTCTGAAAGCAGCAGCGCCTGTTGTATCAATAACAGGCTTACCGGTTCCTGCATAGGAGCCGGGTAAAAACCAATCGTCGTTGTTATAAGCAAGTAAGGTGGTGGTACCAAATTTTGCATAGCCAACTTTGGTATCGGCATCAATTGTAAAATTGGCAAGCGTTCCACCGTTCGATAGTTGCGCATTAACATAGGTGCCGTTAATGAAAAGAAAAATTGTTAAGGGTAGAAAATGTTTCATAAGTACAGATTAGATTAACTGAATTGTTACGTGTTGATACGATGAACACCTGGCCTTTTTACGCTTAACTTTACGTAATCAGCAATCCTTCGGTTTATTCATTTCTATCAAATCCCGCAAATACTTATGAAACTGAATTAAGAGTAACCAGCAGTCAGCTATTCATTTTCATTGGGATCGGATAGACAAAAACACTTACTAATTCGATGTAAAATTAGTAATCTTCGTAATGAAGTAAATAGACAAACTACTTCGTAAAAACACGATTTGCCTCTAAGTGCCTGTTTCACATTACCTTCACCACCTGTAAATTCTATTATGAGTAAACGAACCAATTATATTTCCTGGGATGAATATTTTATGGGTATAGCATTGCTTTCTGCAAAGCGAAGTAAAGATCCTTCAACACAAGTGGGCGCCTGTATTGTAAACAGTAAAAACAAAATTGTAGGAGCGGGTTACAATGGTTTACCCGCCGGCTGTAATGATGATGAATTCCCTTGGGATAAGCAAGGCGATTTTCTTGAAACTAAATACCCGTATGTATGCCATGCCGAACTGAATGCCATACTCAATAATATTGGTATGGATTTGCATGGTTGCAGAATTTACACCGCATTGTTTCCCTGTAACGAATGTGCCAAAGCAATTATACAAGCCGGCATTACGGAAGTTATTTTTCTTTCAGATAAATATGGCTCAACCGATTCTTCACTGGCTTCGAAACGCATGTTACAAACAGCCGGCGTTACCTACAGGAAAGTAAAAACGGATCTGGAAAACCTGCAACTTTCATTTAAAGAAAATGAAATATAAACGGGCAGCCCCTCCCTCTTATACAGAAAATTTCTACATCGGCAAATACAACTTATAGGTGTTAGCAGGCTTCAAAAAGCCATTTTAGTTGTAACCGAAGCAGTTAACAAGTACATAAATTTTTCCCCATAAATGTGATTAACTTTTTATTCGCTAAGAACCGTTGGGATTCCCCTATCTTACTTTTCAAATCGTATTTTGCAGGTGTATGAGAGCCTATATTTCTATCAGTTACCAAAAACGCCGCAGTTTAAACACCGCCATTACAGCTATCATGACGGTGCTGGAAGAACACCAGATCGAATCGCTGGTTTTTGTTGATCAACACAAATTTGAGCCGGAACAGGAACGGGAAATGATGCAGGCAGCACTTGCGTCGCTTGAACAATGCGACATTCTCATTGCAGAAACATCACACAAAGGCATTGGCATTGGTATAGAAGCAGGTTATGCAAAAGCCAAACAAAAACCGGTTGTTTATCTCCGGCATAAAGAATCGGAACATTCTACAACACTTTCCGGTGTTAGCGACTACAGTGTTATTTACAAAAGTGCCGACGATTTGCAACAGCAATTGCACAATGTTGTAAAAGAAATCTTACTGCAACCGGAAGTTATACGCACAAACGGCTAAAATCATTTAGTGAATATCTGGCAATAAGCTATGAATTACCGCAGAAACTCTCTACATTTCTGACAGGTTCGTATACCCCTGTCAACCAACCGCTTCCTATCCTTTTCACTGCTTTTTATTTTTTAACCCAAATCAACCAACCATGCGTAATTCATTGCCATTGCTATGTGCTGTGCTGCTATTCATGTTTTTCGTGAATGCCTGTAACGAGCAGGCTCCCGAGGCCACCTCTAAAGAAGCAGCTGCTAAATCTCCAGAAGACATTATTAAAGAAGGTGAACGGCTGGTGACTGTTCACGACTGTGATATTTGCCATTCGCCCAAACGTATGGGACCGCAAGGCCCGGAAATTATTCCTGAGTTACGTTTAAGCGGTCATCCGTCTACTGCAACGTTACCTGCTGCCAACGAAGATGCATTAAAAGCCGGCTGGGTTTTGTTTGCTCCCGACTTTACATCTGTTGTTGGGCCATGGGGACAATCGTATGCTGCAAACATCAGCAGCGATTCTACAGGCATCGGCATGTGGACAGAAGAACAATTTAAAAAAGTATTGAGAGAAGGTAAATACAAAGGCCTCGATAATACAAGACCTATTTTACCGCCCATGCCCTGGCAAGCATTTAAGCATTTAACGGACGATGAAATAAGTGCCATTTTCGCTTATCTCAAATCAACCAAGCCGGTGAAGAATGTAGTACCACAAGCAAAGATTAACCCGCCTCCGCCACCTGCAAAAAGTTAAGCAATACGTTACATGACAGCAATAAAAAACGACCACAAGTGTGGTCGTTTTTTATTGCTCAAATCTATTGATTTTATTTGCCTGCCTGCTTCACCATCAGCGCCTGTATCTGCTTCATTGTTTTTTCCATACCATCGGCACTTCCATCTAAGAAAATAATATTTCCTTTTCCGTATTCGGCAAAGTTCTTAACAGCCTCTGTCCACATACTGAATAGAATAACATTCGTATCAAGATTGGCCTGCTTCATTTGCTCTGCAGCTTCCGTCATACCTTTTGCAACTTCCTGGCGGAACAAGGCTACACCCTGACCACGTAAACGGGCTGCTTCACGTTCTGCCTCAGCAGAAATCTTAATGGCATTACCTTCTGCTTCTGCACCTTTTGTTTTTGTAATCAGCAAAGCCTGACCCTCGTTTTCAGCAGCCGCTTTTAAGTTGTTACTTGCTACCACCTTGCTCATGCTTTCCATAATTGCCTGATCGAACGTAATATCATTGATCTGCAGATCCTGTAAATGATAACCCCACTCTTCGAGCGAATGATCGATTTCGGCTTTTACATAATCAACAATTTCTCTGCGCTGACCAAGAATTTCTGCCTGCTTTTTGGTTGCCACATAACTGCGGATGTTCCCTTCAATAGTACGCACCAATGCCTGCATTAAATCTTTATCGCTAAAAAATTTGAATGCAACTTTTTTAATCGTTTCTTCTTCGGAGTTCTGCACACTGTACAGCAGCATGCTTTTAAAATACACGTTCGCCTGGTCGATGGTTACCGCCTGAAACTCCAGCTCTACCGAACGGTTTTGAATACTAACACGCTTGTACACCTGCTCAATAAGCGGAATTTTAAACTTCAAACCCGGCCCAACTGTACGCTGGTATTTTCCAAACATGGTAATAACAGCCATTGTTCCCTGGTTTACGGTAAATAATCCGCTGAAGATGATAAAGATGATGACGAAGACAAACCAATAACTAAGTAAGACAGCCATAACAGTTTAATTTTTTATACAAAGTAGCACTTTCCTTTCGATAAAAGGAAGGAATCTGTTGACACATTTTGTATCTTTCTGGGAAACGACGCTTATGTCTCGCAGTAAAAAAATCTTCATTGGCATCCTGGCCTTTTTACCAATTATTTCCACAGCTGTTCTCATCATTTACATGCTCATTAGCTTTTTGCCCGAAATGCTTCGGTTAGAAAGTGAATACCATGGAAATATTCCGCCGGAGGCATTCTTTTTTAACATGACGGGTTTTATCATTAGTGCTGTTGTGCTGGGGCTTATACATCTTGGGCTGATGGTTTTTTTCATTATTCACGCTATTAACAACAACCAGGTAAAAACCGAAGAACGAATCATCTGGGTACTGTTATTCATTTTTGTAAACAGCATTGCCTTCCCTATTTATTGGGGGCTACGCATTTGGCCAAAAGAGAAAACCGACAGCAATTTTATTCGCATGTAAACTTTCTTCCGTTTAACTTTATCCCGAATACCAAACTACGTTTATGAAGAATGCATTACTAACCGTTTTACTTGCACTGATTTTTTCTGCCACTAATCTTACTTACGCTGCGGAACCAATTTTACCTGTACATAACGACCCCACAGAAGTTACCGTGAAAGAAAAACACAGTTCGTTTAAAAGCTTTCGCAAAGCAACAGAAAAGAAGATTGGCCGTAAGCTGGGTTTGTTTGAACGCATTGGTTTATGGTACTACACAAAAATTACACCCGAACCGGAGTTTGATTCCAAGAAAGCCAATAACCAAGCAATAACCGGTTTTATACTTGGTTTGTGCAGCATAGTTATCCTGCCTCTTTTATCGATTCCAGGCTTTTTCATTTCAAATGCTGCACTCAACAAAGAAAAACTGGCACCGGGTACATTAGACAGTACCAACAAAACACTTGCAAAAGTTGGGTTGATACTAAGCATCGTTGGCTTTGTGTACCTGCTTGTATTGCTACTTTACATTATCATTATCATTGCAGCATACGGAGCAGGAATTTAATGGTTGGCTTTTTCTTCCCAAACCTGAACCAACTCTACCAGCATCGTTGCACTTTGTTCCATATCGTTTACTGCAATCCATTCGTGTTTGCTGTGAATGGCCTGCATACCCGTAAACAAATTTGGACAAGGCAAGCCCATGTAACTTAACCTGCTTCCATCGGTACCGCCACGAATAGGCTCTTTTACAACAGTGAGGCCGCAACGTTTGTATGCTTCAACAGCGTTTGCTACAATTTGCGGGTGCTGATCAAGAATCAGCTTCATGTTACGGTATTGTTCTTTTACAATAAACTCCATGCTGCATGCCGGATATTTCTGTACTATTTTTTCTGCGATGGCTTTTAAACGCTCTTCGTGTTGCTGCAGACGCTCCGTTGTAAAATCACGAACAATAAACTCAATCGTAGCTTTTTCGGCTATGCCGTTAACAGCAACGGGATGAACAAAGCCTTCCCGCTTTTCAGTTGTTTCGGGGCTCCACTCATGCTTTGGTAATGCTTCAATAATTTCTGCAGCAATCTTCAAGGCATTTACCAAAATACCCTTTGCATAACCTGGATGCGCTATTACACCATGTACAACAATCTTTACCCCATCAGCACTAAATGTTTCATCTTCCAACGTACCAAGCTCGCCTCCATCTAACGTATAAGCAACATCGGCACCTAATTTTTTCAAGTCTGCTTTATCTGTGCCTCTTCCCACTTCTTCATCTGGCGTAAACAATAGCTTAATTGTACCGTGTTTTATTTCGGGATGTTGCTGGAGGTAATTTGCCAAACTCATAATAATGGCAACACCTGCTTTATCGTCTGCACCCAGTAAAGTAGTACCGCTGGCAGTAATAATATCGCCACCAATATGTTGTTGCAGGTAAGGATATTTTGCAGTGCTGATGATCTGTGTAGCATCATCGGGTAATACAATATCATTTCCATTATAATTGCGGTGCAGGATAGGTTTTACATGAGCGCCACTGCAATCCGGCGCAGTATCTACGTGGCTGCAAAAACAAATAACCGGTACTTTTTTGTCAGTATTGGAAGGAATTGTTGCATACACATAACCATACACATCCATTTGTGCATCCGTAATACCCATTGCCAGCAGTTCGTTTACCAGCATTGCCGATAACTCCTTCTGCTTTTCGGTGCTGGGTGTTGTTGTACTTTCCGGATCGCTCTGTGTATCTATCCGTACATAACGCATCAACCGTTCTGCTGTTCCAAACTTGTATTCTGCTGCCATACGCTTATTTTTGAACATGTAAAATAACAGCGTTTCATCGCTCAACCCAAAACTGTTCTATGGATTCCACTGCTGCAATCAAAAAAGGCTGGCTGAGAGTTGTACTCTTTCTTATTTTCTTTATCCTTCTTTCTTTTTTTGGAAGCTCACTTGCAGGCATTGTTTTGCTGATGTTGGGTTTACCCAATGCTGATACAGCATTATTCTATGGCGGCACGGTACTAATTTTTCTTGCAGCCTTTTTAAGTGTGTGGATCTTTAGAAAAGCTATTGACCGTGATACATTTGCTAGTCTTGGTTTTCGCTGGAAGGGCTATACCAGCGAGCGCAGCACAGGTATGTTAACAGGCATTGTAACCATTACCATTCTTGCGACTGTTTTATGGGCCATGCAGTTGCTGCAATGGTTTACTGCCAACATTAACTGGATTGAAATTATACAAATATCACTCATCTTAATCCTAGTAAGTTTTTCTGAAGAACTGGTGTTTCGTGGTTATATACTCAACAACCTTTTACAATCGATGCCCAAAATTCCTGCACTACTTGTGTCGGCAATTTTGTTTGCAGGTTTTCACGCATTAAACCCGGGCATGTCGCTCATTGCTTTTCTGAATATTTTTATCGCCGGTGTGTTGATGGGCAGCAATTATATTTTTACCCGTAACCTGTGGTTCTCCATTTGCTTTCATTTCAGCTGGAACTTTTTTCAGGGGCCGGTACTGGGGTTTGAAATAAGCGGTCTTGATTTACCTGTAATGCTCGAGCAAAACCTGCGTGGCTCAACATTACTTACAGGCGGTGCATTCGGGCTGGAAGCCTCCTGGCTTGCCACATTTGTGTTAAGTATTACAACGCTTATTCTCTTGTTCCTGTTTCAGCGTAAGTACAGCATTGTTGAATAATTGTACTCGCAGGGCTTGCGAATGCTGAACAGTTTTTCTACTTTGCTGTTTCACTAAAACCAACAACATGAAGAAGATTCTTATCGGCGGCCTCGTTGGCGGCTTGTTACTGTTTGCATGGCAAACAATTTCTTTTGCAATTGCTAATCTTCATGATAAAGGGCAGGCGTATACACCTAAACAAGACACAATTCTCCAGTTCTTAAACAATTCCGGTTTAGAAGAAGGCACTTATTTTATGCCTCGTCTTCAAAACGAAGGCTCATCGGAAGAAATGGAAAAGTTTATGAAAGAAGTGGATGGTAAACCATGGGCACAGATAAGCTACTACAAAGCCTGGAATCTGAACATGGGAATGAACATGGTGCGGGGACTTCTTGCAAACATGATCATCATAATCGGTCTCTGTTGGATCTTTGCAAAAATGACGAATAGCAGCTTCAGTACCTACATCATCGCAAGCCTCATCGTTGGTATTATTGCTTTTACAAACGGACCCTATACCGGTCATATCTGGTATCCCAAGCACGATATTGCTGCATACTTCATGGACGCCATTGTTTCATGGGGATTGGTTGGCCTGTGGCTGGGATGGTGGATGAACAGAAAATAAGTTTCCGGTTTGTTGTTATAAAACAAAAACGGTTCGCAAAAATGCGAACCGTTTTTTATGTTGCGTATCGAACTTTTTGTACAAGAATAGAACTCTACTGCCGCCAATCTTGCTTCCGTGGCTTGTAACGAAAAACTACAAACCATAACCTTCAATCGCTTAAGGAACAATGATCAATCCTTTCGAATCAATTTCTACCATTTCAATATCAAACACCAGTTCTTTACCTGCGAGCATGTGATTGGCATCGAGTACAACCACTTCTTCTTTTACCTCAACAATTGTTACCGGAAACTGCTGACCGGCACTATTGTTCATCATCAACTGCATACCAATTTCCGGAGTCATATCATCAGGAAAATTTGCACGGGGGAAATCAATCACCATCTGGTCGTTGCGTTCGCCATACGCTTCGTGTGGCGGAATATTGATTGTTTTTTTATCACCTATTGACATACCTACCACAGCATCATCAAAACCTTTAATCATCATACCGGCTCCCACTTCAAACTCAAGCGGCTCACGACCCGCACTTGAATCAAACTGCTCACCTGTTGTTAACTTACCGGTGTAATGCACACGTACGGTATCACCTTTTTTTGCCTGTTGCATAATTTGTAATTTGAAGCAAAATTACCCGCAAATGCCAACCCTGCCAATAATTTTTTTTACCACGGTATTTGTGCAATTTTGACAAACAAAACCCAATAACACATGCGACTCGTCCTGTTTTTAAGCTTTGTTCTTTTAACACTTTCGGCCAACACGCAAATAAAACACAAACGTGCAGGTTATAACCGTGGCACCGTTAATGGCGAAAGGGTTAAAACCGGTGCAGAAAATATGGCGCAATATATTCCGCTGATGCAGGGCAAAACCGTTGCTGTGTTTGCAAACCAAACCTCTGTTATCGGAAAAACACATCTGGTGGATACGCTTCGGAAAATGGGCGTTAACATCAAAGTAATTTTTGCACCCGAACATGGATTTCGTGGTACTGCCGATGCCGGCGAAAAAGTGGGCAACTATACCGACAGCAAAACAGGCATTCCGGTTATTTCGCTGTATGGCAGCAAACGCAAACCTTCAAAAGAAGACTTGGCCGGTATTGATGTGATGTTGTTTGATATACAGGATGTGGGTGTGCGTTTTTACACGTTTATTTCTTCGCTTGAATATTACCTGGAAGCCGCAATGGAGTTTGGTAAATACCTTATTATCCTCGACAGACCTAATCCGAATGGACATTATGTTGACGGGCCTGTTTTAGAAACACCGTACAAATCGTTTGTAGGCATGCAACCTGTTCCTATTGTTTATGGAATGACGATTGGTGAATATGCACAAATGATATATGAAGAAGAGTGGATTGATGCACGTTATTATGAAATTGCCGGCAAGCATGGGAAATTTGAAATGACGGTTGTTCCCTGTAACAACTACACGCACGCAACAAAATATGAACTGCCTGTAAAGCCATCGCCAAACTTACCCAACATACAATCGATCTGGCTTTATCCATCAACCTGTTTTTTTGAAGGAACTGTGTTGAGCGAAGGAAGAGGTACCAACAAACAATTCCAGATTTTTGGCCATCCCTCTTTACCCAAAACATTAACAGCTTTTACGCCTGTAAGTATGGAAGGTGCCAAAACACCGAAGTTGCAGGATAAACTTTGTTACGGCTGGGATGTAAGCGGCACCAAAGAAGAAGTGTTGAAAAAAGTGAACAACCGCATTCAGTTAAAATGGCTGCTGGATGCGTACAAACTTTTTCCGGAGAAGGATGCTTTCTTTTTACCGGCTACCAGTGGCAAGCCTACTGATTTTTTCTTTAATAAACTGGCAGGCAACAGTACGCTTATGCAACAACTTAAAGACGGAAAAACAGAAGACGAAATACGCAGAAGCTGGGAGCCTGCATTAAAGAAATTTAAAACGCTGAGAAAAAAATACCTTCTGTATAAAGATTTCGAATAGAGCTCCTAATCGTTTAGCCTATTCTTCTCCGCTGCTTTTCTTTTTTACAGCCTCAGGCAAATCTTATTACCTTCGGTGCAGAATTCTTTATTTAAAAGATATGATTACAGTACTTCACCCCTGGCACGGTGCCCACTTTGGCCCGAAAGCACCTGAAACAGTAAATGCGTTAATTGAAATTTCGCAAGGCAGCCGCAGTAAATATGAAATTGATAAAGACACTGGTTTGCTTAAACTCGACCGTGTTATTTTCTCTTCATTCATCTATCCCGTTAACTACGGTTTTATTCCGCAAACGTTGGGACATGATGGTGATCCGCTGGATATTTTAGTCATCTGCTCACAAGCGATACAACCATTGTGTTTGGTGGAAGCGAACGTAATCGGCAATATGCAAATGATTGACCAGGGCGAGCATGATGATAAGATTATTGCAGTTGCAAGTAACGATCCTACTGTTAAGCACATCAAAGATATTGATGAATTGCCCGAGCATTTTTTCCACGAGCTGAAGCATTACTTTGAAGAGTACAAAGTATTGGAGAATAAAGTAGTGGAGATCGATAACTTCCAAAGCAAGGCAGAAGCGTTTACAATTATCAATGAAGCAATCGATTTATATAAAGACAAGTTTAGAGATAAATTGTAAGCGCAGCAATAAAAAAGGTGATCGATAACGATCACCTTTTTTATTTAAAGTCTTTTAATTGTTCGTAGCCGATGGCTTCGCTCTCCTGTTCGGCGATGAATAATTCCTGCGCCATCAATATGATCGATGCGCACTTTACCTGCAGCATGCACAATTTCATGATCGTTCAGTAACAGCCCAACATGAATAATCTTTCCATCTTCATTATCAAAAAAAGCAAGATCGCCGCAACGGGCTTCCTGTAAAAAGCCAATATCTTCACCCACCATTGCCTGGTTGGCCGCATCACGTGGTAGTTTCTTTCCAAAAAACCGCATCAGGTTTTGTGTAAATCCGCTGCAGTCTACACCAAAAACCGAACGTCCTCCCCACAGGTAAGATGTGTTTAAAAACGAAAACGCAACCTGCAGCAAACTTTCCTCATCAAACACATAAGCACCTTCCATTACCAGCTTGCTGCTGCTTTTAATCCACTGGTCGTTCCAAACCGTTTCACCGTTTTGTAAGCCCGGTACCGCACTTCCAAAAGGTACATGCATCGGCACATCGTTTACAAGCATCACACCACTCCATGTATTCACAAGCGGCACCTGGTCCAGTAAGGCAATCCCTTCTTCTACTTCTACCAGTTGATTGCGCATGCAATAACCGGTATAACCATCGTACAAACAAAGCAACTCCACCCAATCGCCATGATTGGCCAGCAACTCAACAGCCTCACCAAACAACAACTGCGAGGTCATTTCTGCTTCATGACGGGGTTCCTTACGGAGAGGTGCAACCGGAACAATACATAATGCATTATTCATACAGAAAAAACATTTTTATGAATATATGGAATTTCCATTGCCTGTGCATCTCAGGTGTAAAATAACTAACTTGCCCAACGAACCCTGTTTGTGAATTCATCTTACTCCACCATACCCGATCAGGATCTGCTCAAACGCTTTTACAATGACGGCGATAATAAATGGCTGGGCATTTTGTTCCAACGTTATACTCTGTTGCTGTTTGGTGTTTGTATGAAATACCTGAAAAATGAGGAGGAGGCCAAAGATGCCGTACAACAGGTTTTTGAAAAAGCTCTGAAAGAGCTGGGCAAATACAAAGTGGATTATGTGAAGAGCTGGCTGTATATGGTAGCCAAAAACTATTGCCTGATGCAGCTGCGGGATAAAGGCAAGCTTCCGAAAGAATTAAGTGAGCAAATGCTTGCAACACCTGCGGAAGAGCCCAACAAAACAGAGCTGCTGCAGAAAGATGAACTGCTTGAAAAATTAACCGCAGCAGTAACCGAACTGATACCGGAACAACGCATCTGTATAGAACTGTTTTACCTGCAAAAGAAAAGCTATACCGAAATTGCTGATGTTACAGGATATTCCCTGATGCAGGTGAAAAGTTATATTCAGAATGGAAAGCGTAACTTGAAAATGATTTTGCTGAAACAACAAAAACATGAGCGATAACCTGCTCGACATATTGCAACAGCGTGACGACCTCACTGAACAGGAATTACTCAATTACCTGCAGGGAAATCTTACACCCGAAGAACGCCGTGCAGTTGAAGAAAAACTGGCCGATAGTGAAATGATGAGTGATGCTGAAGAAGGCTTACGTATGGCCGATGCTGCCAAAACAACCTTTGCTGTTAACGATATTAACCGCAAACTTGCGCAGCAGCTGCAACAACAACGTCGCAAACGCAAACACAAACCAATCCCTAATCTTTCGCTGGTGATCATCTCTACATTTCTGGTTTTGGTATTGATAGTGTTGGCTTACCTGGTGATTCATAAGATGAGGAATGGACAGTAAGACTATGATGCCATTCTTTTAAATTCTCACGTTTCTGACACATGTATCACTAAGGGAAAAAACGAATAGCTATACATTCTTTTCTCCATTTTTATAAGCATATTGCGCAGCCCTATAACTCTTTACAAGAATAACAGAATTCTCGTCAAAAAATGAGGTCAAAAAAAATGCTGCTGCTATGTTCAGAAAAAACAAGCTCCGACATCATTTTTAAACCGAATCGGCTATTTCTTAATTTTACTAAAACTTAGTTCTTTGGAGCAATTTACGAATGCGCTGCACTTATCCTGCTATAATTCACACCTATACTCAATTCTTCTCACCTGTTTATAATTATGATTTAAACGGTTTCAATTTCACGTAAATAATATTGAAAAGATTATATCATGTTTGCATTGCAATATAAAAGAGCAACATATTTTTACCACTAATTCAAAGTATCAATCAACAATAAGCCTTTTACACCTGTATGCGCCTGTTACTTTTAATCATTTTCCTTTGTTTTTTCACAACTGGTTTTTCAGAAATTTTACATGTAAAAAGTGAATACTCGGCTGAAGGATTAAACAATGGCACTTCATGGAAACATGCATTCTATAACCTGCAAGTTGCTATTGATTCTTCAAAAGCTGGAGACACGATAAAAGTTGGGGCAGGCGTCTATTACATCACACAATTTTACAAAGACAGTATAACACTATTGGGAGGATATTCCTTTTTGAAAGGAGATACTACAGATGCAAAAAGAAATTGGGCAGCAAATCATACGATACTTAGTGGCAGAAGAGAAGGTATTTACACAGATTATTTGATGACGGTAAATGACTTCATCGGCATGACTTTAATAGATGGCTTTTTGTTTAACTCTTCCACTTATGCAGGAATAAGAATTGAAAACACAAAAAACTTTATTGTCAGGAATTCAGTTTTTGAAGACCATCGCAATACAGCCCTTCAAATTACTAACAGCATTGTTTCATTTATCAATTGTGTTTTTACTAACAACGGAAGCGCTGTTTTAAACAGCCTCAATTCGAAATTAACAATTACCAATTCATTATTTACTTATAACGGTTTATACAATGTGCGTGTTATTAGTAATATAAACAGCGATCTTTCACTTATAAATTGTACACTTGTTGGTAATAGACAAACAGTCTTTTATGGAAATGGGACTGGCACTTCAAACATTCGAAATTGTATTTTCGCCGGCAACTTATCAATAAATAATTATACCGAAGACACAGACATAGAAACCAATGGTCATAATTTACTTATCAGCAACTGCATTACGCAAACATTCACTAACGCCTCTAGCGGAAGATTATTAACCGCATTTAATCCAAGATTCGTAAATATTGCTAACCCTGCCGGACCCGATAACCGATATTTTACTTCAGATGACGGACTACAACTATCCGTACCGTGTTCTCCAGCTTTAAACAGCGGAAGCAATTCATTTTTAGATACAATTACAACCGATATCCTCGGACAGTCAAGAGTATATAATAATGGTACAGTAGATATGGGAGCATATGAAAGACAAGCTATACCCGGAACTACATTCAAAACCGTTTATGTTAAAAGCAATGTCAATACAGGTACAAATGATGGCAGTTCTTGGCAAAATGCTTTTCCAACACTGCAAGAAGCTTTGCTTTATTGTGCCGACACAATTAAAATTGCGGAAGGGATTTATCAAACATCAAACTCAAACAGCGACAGTATCTTTTATATTGAAAATAAAAAGGTGCTTTTAGGCGGCTACCCATCATTTGGAAACCCGTCTGACAACGAAAGAAATCCATTTTTATATTTAAGTATTCTGCAAGGTAAATTTCCCGGCCTTAATCAAACAACCCGTTCTCCTGTTATCAAAATGTATTATACAGACAGCACTACAATTATTGATGGAATTTCGTTTAATAATGGAGAAAACGATCCAACACGAGGAACCAATCCTGATGCATTGCTTATTAATTACCGTTCGAACCCTATAATACAAAACTGCAATTTCGTTATCGCTCCATCAAAAGGCATCACCAGAACAGGCGTAACCGTAAGAGGAGAAAGCTCTCCTTCATTTTTTAACAACAGATTTAGTGCCTACAATTCTTACAGGGGTGGCACAGCTCTTTCATGTTACGAATCGACACTTACAATAAGAAACTGTACTTTTTTGGGAGATACAGCCGGTATTAGAACAACTATAAATCAAACCCCTGTAATTTCTATTAGCTTAACAAATAGTCAGCTAATAATGGATAGTACGCAATTTTGGAAAATTCCTTATAGCGGCAGCGGCAATTTTATCGTCAGCAATAATAGTTTATTAGACATAAATACATGCATATTCAGAGATGTTCAGACTAATTCTGATATACTGATTAAAAACAACAGTAAAACAACAGGTGTAATTAGTAATTGTATATTTAAAAATTACAATGTATTCTCGAGCAAAGCTTTAATTTACAATGACAACAGCAGTATTATATTTAACCGTTGCTTATTCGATAGTTCAGGACTGATGATCGAAAACATAAACAGATCAGCTCCTACTTTTAATAATTGTGTTAGTATAAATGGGCAGTTCATGAAAAACACGAAAAGTTTTCCTGCCATTAACAACTCAACTATTGTCAACACATTTATCAGCTCTATTGCAGGATCACAACAAAGATCAGAGAAAGAATTAATAACCAGTAACGACAGCACAACAGTAAGAGCAAACAACACCATTTTCTGGACATTCAAGCAAACTCTTGGCAAACAGGAAATATTAAATGAAACTTTACAAGGCACGTCAGAAGCTATTTTAACAAACTGTATTACGAGAACATATGGCACTAACGGTATTAATGGCAATATCGTTGGAGAGAACCCCAGGTTTGTACAGCTCACAGATCCGGATGGCCCGGATAATATAATGTTTACAGCAGACGATGGCATCAGGCTGGCCAACTGCTCCCCTGCTATAAATAGCGGAACTTCCGATGCAGGTACAATCTTATCCAGAGATATTCTAAACCAACCACGAATTTTCGGCAACAGCATTGACATTGGAGCATACGAATTTCAAGGTCAGGTGAATTTAAATAATAGCTTTTTTGTAAACGCAACTGCTACCGGAGATAACACAGGTGTAAACTGGATAAATTCGTACAACACCTTACAAGCTGCGGTATGTAATGTTTGTGCCGATACTATTCGTGTTGCCGCAGGAACATACTATCCTGCTACCACAACACGTGACAGTTCATTTTATATTGACAGACCAATTACAATGCTTGGCGGCTACCCTTCGTTCGGTAACCCAGCTGAAGATTTAAGAGATGCTAATTTGAATACTACTATCATTGATGGCAATATTGGAAGTCAGAATGATTCAACCGACAATTCAAGAACATTGCTGGTAATAGTTGGAACAAAGGATAGTGTGGTTATTGATGGATTTACTTTTAAAAATGGATTTAACAGCAATGGCGGCATTTTTTTTGGAACTGGCAGCAGTGCGGGTATTTATACTTATAACAACCACACTATTATACGAAATTGCAACTTTTTAAATAATACCGGAAGACTTGGTGGCGCAATTGCAGTAGAGGACTATACTACCTGTAAAATAACAGGTTCCCTCTTTTTCAATAACAACGCTTCAAACTATGGCGGGGCCATTCATTTTTCGGGCGACTCACTGATTGTTTCAAACGCTGTATTTGAGAAAAACAACAGTTTTGGAGAGGGTGGCGCCATTAAATTAACTTCCGGCATTTTCAATATCAGTAATTCGGTATTCTATCAAAATTTTACAATTGGCACAAATCTACTTGGGGCTGGCGGTGCTGTATGGGCTGCGTCTAATCTAAGCTTCGGCTCAATCAATAATTGTACTTTTCGTGAAAACAAAACCCAAAACACCCTGGCTTACGGAGGCGGTTTGTATACAAATCAAATTTTGAAAACGGTTGTTAAGAATTGTATTTTCAGCGGAAATAGTACAGGCAGCCCTGGCCAAGGCTCCTACCCCGATATGGATTGGAATGGAAATTACAACACTGTATCGCAAACTATTTTACAAAAGCCTCGACTGTATACTTCCCCTTTAAAAATATTATACGCTTCAGAAATATTTATCGATTCACTTAATCCTAAAGGGATTGATCAAAAATGGATGACAGCTGACGACGGCCTCATTCCAAATTACAATTCGGCTGCAATTAATTTTGGGAATAATACCCCGGTAGAGAATTTACCTTGGGATCTGGCTTTCGCACAGAGAATAATTAATGACACGGTAGATGCAGGAGCCTATGAATATCAAAATATGCCAGTTGCCAATGCGGGTAGAGACACCTCCATTTGTATTGGGACATTTGCACAAATTGGAAAACCCGGAAATCCAAAGCATACCTACAAATGGTCATCTGATCCAATAGGATTTACCTCATCTGAAATCACCCCTAAGGTAAACCCATCAGTTGCTACAACCTATTTTCTGGAAGTAAGTAATGGAATTCAAACAACAAAAGATACCATAATTGTTACACCGCAATCTACACTTACTTCATCCGTTGCCATTACAGCCTCGGCAACCTCAATTTGCCAGGGAAGCAATATTGTCTTCACAGCAGCAAATGTGCATGGCGGCGACACTCCATCGTATCAATGGCAAATAAATTACCTTAATACGGGAACCAACCAATCAACATTCAGCAGCAATACGCTCAACAATGGAGACTCTGTGCGTGTAATAATGACGAGCAGCTCCACTTGTTCTTCACCTGTTGCTACAAGCAATACAATTAAGATAAATGTAACGCCTTTAATTACCCCTGCAATTTCCATCAAGATCGAACCATCCCCTATTTGCACGGGAGATACACTAACTATTGTGGCAACTCCTGTAAACAGTGGATCTAACCCATTTTATACACTTATCATCGGCGGTGTTGTTTATCAAAGTGGCACATCTACTACATTCAGAGTTCCGACAAGCCATTTTACCTCCGGAAGTCAATTTTGGGTAAGAATGATCAATAATGAACGCTGTGTAAGTGATCCCACTGCTTATAGTAATTTGATTACGGTAAATACCAATACTTCTGTAACTCCTTCAATACAGATTTCCGGCAACACTACGATCTTGGCCGGGCAATCTTCGTTAATATCTGCCACATCAGTAAATGGCGGCATACAACCCTCATATCAATGGCAGGAAAGTTATAGCACAGGCAATTGGCAAAATATTGCAAACGCAACAGCACCTACGATAAATTATGCTCCAATCAGCGCAGGCTACAAATTACGATGTATCCTTACCAGTAATGAATTCTGCGCACGACCACAATCGGTAATAAGTAATACATTATTGTTTACTGTTAACACCGCAACCGGCTTAAACAACAATCTACGTAATGTCTTTGTAAAATTATATCCTAACCCGGCTACCAATTTCATCATTATTGATTCACTGAATTTAGCCGACAAATGGGAAACATGTATAATTACAGGAATAAACTCAAGACAATATTTAAAAACAATTTCGGTACGCAATGCCACAAAAATTACAATAGCAACAGAGCAACTCATCTCCGGTTTGTATTTCATTACACTTCAAAACAAGGAAGGCAAAAAAATACATTTGAAATTTGTGAAACTTCAGTTCTAATTACATAAACTGTTTTTTGTCTACTCTGCGAGCTATTGAGTATTCTCTTTTTGCAATGTTTCGATTTACGAATCGAATTTGGCATGTTTATCTGCAAAAACTCATAATCCAACTTGCATGTTGCGGATATTCCTGCAACATCTCTTCCTTCTCCGCCATTTCAAAATCAGCAAAATCAAAACCAGGTGCAACGGTACAGCCAACCAAGCTAAAACTATTTTCAGCAACAGGCTTTGATGCAAACCAGCAACCGGCTTTTACTGCCTGTTGAAAAGAGTAACCATTTTGCAAATCATTTCCCAGCTTCAGCACATCGCCCTCGCCATTTGGAGGGATAACATAAATATGCAAACCGCCGCCATCATAAAAATGCCAGAGCTCATCACTTTTAATCCGGTGAAAAGCAGAGAAATCGTTGCCGCCCAGCAAAAAATAAATCGCAGTAGATGCATACCTGTCGCCGGCAAATGAGTTGGGTAATGCAGACGCTTTCAGTTGCAATTCACTTTCGTAAGTTCGTTTATAAAAACCACCTTCGGGGTGTGGCTCCAACTGCAATAGCCGAACGTATTCTTCAGCACTGAATTTTACACTTGTATCCATTGATAATTGTTATTACTGTAATCGAACAATGCTCTTCTGTTGCCTTCTTTATTTAAAAACACCCAGTCCATTTTTTGTACAACCGTTTCAATAACACAAAAATTTTTCCAGGCAATTTCAATCAATTCCGGTTCCACTTCTGTTCTGTTAACATTGATGAGTTCGGGCGTGGCTAAAAGCGTACCAGCAGCTGATGAAGTGGTGTAACACAGGCGGCTTGCCAATCTCGAACGCTCCCATCCGTGGTTAGCAACTTCATCATCATAATGTACAACTGCAGTGGCCTGTAAACGCAACTGCACACGCAGCTCGGCATTGTAAAACAACCAACTCATACGAGGCTCCTGCTTCAGCTGCATAACCTTTGGTGAGCGGACGTCGGTATGAAAATAGAGTTTACGTACCTCAGCTTCTGCCCTGCGCAAAATAACTGTGCGCATCTGGGGCAATCCATCTTCTGCTGTAGCCACAACACCAGAATGAAACGGAGCTTTATGCGATTGTGCAGATTGCTCCAACAATTGCCAAATTTCTTTTTCAATTTTTTCTAAATCGTACGCTAAAAAAACAGCATTCATACAAACAAAGAAAGAAAAAAGGCTGCAATGTCTGCAGCCCTGTTGAATTAATTACCGGGATTTTGTTTGGCCTTATCATCATCGCCGTCGAATTTATCTTTTACCTTATCCCAAAGTCCCGAAGCTTTTTCTTTCAAATCACCGGCGATATCTTCTGCCTTATCTTTCAACGCATCGAATTTCACTTCAGCTTTATCTTTCAATTCATCAAACTTATCTTCGGCCTTATCCTTGAGCTCGTCCAGTTTATCTTCAGCTTTGTCTGCAAATTCCGAAGCCTTTGCTTTTAACTCCTGCAATTTATCTTCCGCTTTATCTTTCCAGCTTTCGCCCTGCTGTTGGGTATTGTTGTTTTCTTCCATAGTTGTAACATTTAAAATGATAAAAAATGAATCAGTAAGGTATAACAAATAGCGGGCCACCTGTATGATTTTTGTGTGAAGAAAACGGCCTGCTTTAACAAGCTGCCTTGCCTTATCTTGCAGCATGCTTTTCCTGCAATCGCTGCAACTCGTCCAGTTTAAAAATTACAGCCACCAAACCTTTCGGTTCGAAGGGCCTGTTACAGCTATTACAGGCGCTAACGGTATCGGTAAAACGAATGTGCTCGATGCCATCCACTATCTCTGTTTTACCAAAAGCTATTTTCAATCGGGCGATGGCATGAACGTACAGCATGGTATGCAGGGCTTCCGGATCGAAGGACAGTTTACACTTGCCGGCGAAGCATTACCGGTTAGTATTGTGCTTCGGGAAACCGGTAAAAAAGAAGTGAGCTGCAATGGATCCTTGTACGAAAAATTCTCGCATCACATCGGTCGTTTTCCCTGTGTAATGATTGCGCCGGATGATGTGGAGCTGATCATTGGCGGCAGCGAAATGCGCCGCTCGTTCCTGGACACGGTACTTTCGCAAATGGATGCGGTTTACCTGCAGCAACTCATTAGCTACAACAAAATATTGCAGCAACGGAACAGCTTTTTGAAATCCTGTGCCCAAACACAAACCCGGAACAATGCGTTGCTGGATGTATTGGATGAGCAGCTGATTGCTGCCGGTACTTATATCTTCACCAAGCGTAACGATTTTTTGCCCGGGTTTAACGAACAGGTACTGCAGTTCTACAGTTCTATTGCCGGCAAAGCCGAACCTGTTGCTGTTACTTACGAAAGTAAATTGCGTGAGACGTCGCTTGAAAATTTACTGCAACAGTGCCGGGAAAAAGATTACCAGTTGCAGCGAAGTACCACAGGTGTTCACCGGGATGATTTGTACTTTTCAATGAATGATGAACCCTTTAAACAAACGGCATCGCAGGGGCAACGGAAGAGCTTATTGTTTAGTTTGAAATTGGCCGAAGCTGAAGTTCTGAAGCAGCAGAAAGGTTTTGCTCCTTTGTTGCTGTTAGATGATGTGTTTGAAAAACTGGATCAGGAGCGAATGCACAATTTGCTCAACTATGTATGTTCGCAGTTTGGTGGACAGGTATTTTTAACCGACACCCACCCTGAACGCATGAAGAATGCTTTTGCCGATATGCAGATTCCGTTGCAATTAATAGAACTTGGATAATTTCAGATACCAGCATCCCAAATCATACATCCTAAACCCGACATCCTCCATCATTCTTCCTACCTTCGTACTATGGGTGAAATGAGTATACAACAGGCAATGGAACAGTTCCTCAACCAAAGCAAACTCAAACAACGGGTACGTGCTTTGGAAATCACCGACGTGTGGGAAGAACTGATGGGCAAAACCATTGCCAAGTACACCGATGAAATCAAACTCGTTAACCAGCAACTCATCATCAGCACCAGTGTTGCTCCGCTGAAACAGGAATTACTCTTCCAGAAAGAAAAAATCCGCAATCGTATTAACGAATTGTTCAATGAACATGCGGTGAAAGAAGTGATCATTAAGTAAGCAATATTTTACCAAACAACGAGGCCTAGGTCGGCCCACGTCTTAGTGTGGTCAGACCGATACAACTATTTTCAATAATCTTCCACAGCCCTGAGAACTCTCATCCCAATTGCTAACGTTCATCATCCTTTTTGAGCTGATAATGAAGAAACTTTGAAACTGTCAATCAGATTTCAAACAGCTAAAATATTTTGCCATGAGCTATACTACTGTTGCCCATTGCGGCACCGATCACCAGGAATGGTTAAAAGCAATTGACTTTTACGATAACGAACTGGATATACTGGAAGAACGTTTGGCAGAAGTTGCAAAGAAAAACAACGGCGAAGAAGCAATGAAGGGCGTAGAGCATTTCCAGAACCAATTTATTATACAACGCAATACCATCGACGAACTACGGCATTACATTCACGAACATGAAGGTAAAGTAACAAGAGACGTGCTGTTACATGCGGGACATATTGAAACGCAGCAGGTAGTTGGCCACGATGCGCTGAAAGAAGAATTTAATGGTTTCGAAAAAGTAATCAACGAATTAAGAGATGAGTTCAAGCTCTATCTCAGCAAATGGATGTAGATCCTTAAAATAACTGGCTGTGCATTCGGTCAGCTGTTAATCTTTAAAAAACGAGCCGCCTTTCCAGGCGGCTCTTGGTTTTATGTACTGTTTTCGTTTACATCTTACCTGCATCAACATCTTTGATGAATGTGATGACGCCATTCATAAACACCTGCTGATCGTCCCACATCGCTAAATGACTTCCGTTGGGGCAATAGAGATAGCGACCTTTCTGCACCAGCTTACTCTGCTCTTCCATCGCTGCAGGATCCATGGTATCGTGCTTGGCACCAACCATCAGCGTTGGTATTTTTATTTCCTTTAATCTTGCTTTAATATCCCATTGTGCTAAACGGCCACCTACACCAAATTCACTCGGCCCCTGCATCATCGTATAAATTTCTCCATTCACATGTTTCATTGCCCGGTTAAAACCGTCGGGCCATTCTTCGAGTCTGCACAAATGTTGTTTGTAAAAATTCGGCAACAGCAATTCCATATACCGGGGGTTACTGAAATCGCCTTTGGCTTCAATAGCCCGTACTTCAGCCAATACAGCCGAGTCCATTTGTTTGGCCAATACTTCCTGTGCATAACGGCCATACTCAGGTGCACTGGCCATCATATTGGCAACAATCAACGCTTTCATGTTGTGTTGATATTTCAACGCATACTCCATGCCCAGTATGCCGCCCCACGAATTACCGAGGATATAAAAATTTGTACTGTCTGCCCCAATGGCTTTGCGTACCTGCTCTACTTCTTCAACAAAACGTTCTGTCGTCCACAAACTACTGTCTTTGGGTTGATCGCTGTAGTACGAACCCAGCTGATCATACTCATAAAATTCAAACCCTTCTTGCGGAAAAAAACTTTCGAAACATTCCATGTATTCATGCGTCATTGCCGGACCTCCGTGCAGTAACAACACTTTAATACGTGGATTATTGCCAAAGCGTTTGGTCCATACTTTAAACGTACCAACAGGTGTTTGAATAGGAATCATTTTAATTCCTGCAGATCGTACACCACTGTCGCCGTAATTAAAATACTCTGCAACAGTTGGCGCTGTTGGTTTTTCCTTGCAGGAAAACAGGAAGAAACCTGAAAGCAGCAGAAGAAGAATCAATCGCATATAGATTTGGTTTAGTTGTTTTAATCATCCGTCAGACGAGGGCGATAGACGGTGTGTAATTCGAACTTCGTATTTCGTAACAGCTTCAGCTTACCCGCACTCTCGGATCCACAATACCATACAACAAATCGGCAAGAATGTTTATGAGCACAAAAATAAATGCGCTCAACAGTACGCTGCCCATTACTACCGGGTAATCGAGTTTCTCCAACGCATCAACCGTTACCTTGCCAATACCCTTCCAGCCAAAAATATATTCTACAAAAAAAGCGCCGGCCAGCAGCTCAGCAAACCATCCGGTAACAGCTGTAATAACCGGGTTGAGTGCATTGCGTAATGCGTGTTTCCAGATAACTGCACGGCTACTCAATCCTTTTGAATAAGCGGTACGCACATAATCCTGGTTCAACACATCAAGCATAGAACTACGTGTAAGCTGTGTAATAATCGCCAACGGACGAATACCCAACGTAAGCGCAGGCAACAATAGATTTTGAAGTGTGTAATAATGCTCCCCTGTTTGCACATCAATATCAAACCAGCTTCCGGTCATATTTAACCCGGTGTATTTGCTCAACACAAATCCGAAAAAATAGGCTATAAGGATACCCATAAAAAACGATGGTGCAGAAATACCGATAATGCTGCTGAACACAGCAGATGTATCCATCCAGGTATCTTTTTTAACAGCCGCAACAACACCTAAAAAAATACCAAGCACAGTTGCCAGCAACATCGCAGCTACTGCTAACATAATCGTGCCCGGCAATGCTTCCAGCAACACTTCGCCAACTTGTTTTTTTGTTTGATAACTTCTGCGGAGGTAGGGCCACTTGAAGGCCAGTTTATGTTCGCCGCCAACAAACAACCCTTTCAGTTGCTTCTTTTCAATATCTGTTTGCGAATGAACAGCAATAGGCGATACATCGTTTACATATAACAGAAACTGTTTCCACTTTGGCTGATCGAGGTATAATTCTTTTTTGATATTGTTGATGGTGGCACTGTCGCCGGTTTGTCCCATCACCAATCGTGCAGGATCGCCAAAGCCCTGGAACATCCAGAACACAACCGTTACTACGCCCGTTAACACGAGCAATCCATAAAACAGTTTGCGGAGAAAATACGTTGCCACGTTTTAAAGATCGGTTATTTTGTTTTGGACACAAATAAAGATGCACAGTGCATATTCAGGTTGATGAACACCCTCTCCGCTGCTCAGCAAAAAAGAGAACAACCTTATTTTACTTTAGCAAAATCGGCCGCACTCCATTTTGCTTCTACAACAGCTCCTTTCATTTTGTACAAGGTTGGAATTGCACGGGCTGCAGTTTTAATTGCCGTAACATCACAAACGAGTAGTTGCATTTGGCTGAGGATAACATCTGCTGCCAAAAAATCTTTGGCTTCATCGGGTACACTTGTAATAACTATCAGCTTATTCTTTTTTGCAAGATTGCTCATTTGCTTTACCCATGCATCAGAAGTTTTCAGTTGATTGAAATGTTGAATAAACAACAGATAATACGCTCCTTTTTGCTCAAGCACTTCGCTGCTGACATCCACGCCGTCGATATTCTTTAAATCAAAATCTTTGATCTTCGGTTCGTTGTTTTTTCCTTTTGCTACAAGGGTTTGTTTTCTGTCAATAAACTTCCATGTGCTGTCGGGTAAATTGGTCATGGCAAAAGCCTGCTGCTTGCCATCCTTCTCATAAATAAACTGGTATTCGTATTTGTCGGGTATTGCATCGGCAGGCAGCTTACGCAGCTCTACAATATTATTCCCTTTTTTAAACGGCAAACAATCCACAATGGGCAAATGCTTTAACGTGTACCATTGTAAACCAAAAGCAAATACAACCGCTGCAGCAATCTTCAATACATTCAACCATGCTGTTTTAAACAAGGACTTTACTTTACTGCTATTAAAGAAAATAAACGCAATCAATACAAGTAAGAGCAAGTCTTTTAAAAATGATTGTACCGGTGTTAACGGTAAACAATCGCCGAAGCAACCGCAGGAAGCAAACTTGGGCATACCATCCGGATTTTTCGCCAGCCATGCATAACCCGTAAGAAACGTAAAAAAAATAATGAGCAATAACAGTAACCAGCTGAACAAACGCATACGCCAGCCAATAATCACTGCAACACCTGCAATAATTTCAAAGGCGTTCATCAGCACAGACAATGCAAGCGTATAATCATGAAAACCCGTAAGGTTCCATGCTTCAAAAAACTCCTGCATTTTATAGCTGAGCCCTAACGGATCGTTGGCTTTTACCAAACCGGAAAAAATAAACAATAACCCAACAAACCAACGGGCAACTGTAAGCGATTTATTCATGTGGTGAATTGTGAGTGGTCAATGGTGAATGTTGAGTAATGAATACCTACTTCTACTTCTACTTCTACCTCATCCTTTATGCTGTCCTTCATCAATCAATATTAATGCAAACACAGCATAGTTGATGATATCGTAATAGTTGGCATCGATCCCTTCGCTGATGAGTGTTTTACCATCGTTCAGCAAAATCTGACGGATACGCTGCAGCTTGGCCAGAATCAGATCAACAAAACTTTCCTGACTCATTTCACGCCATGCTTCACCGTAATCGTGGTTTTTATCCAGCATCAATGCTTTGGCATTCGTTACTATTTGTTCGTACTGGTTCATCACTTGCTCAACCGACAATTCCTCTCCTTCACTTGCAGGTAATTCCAATTGTATCAACCCCATGATACCATAATTCAAAATGCCTTTGAATTCTGATGCAATGGTGTCGCCAATTTTCTGTTGTTGTTTTTCCTGGATGGTGCGGATGCGCTTGGCTTTAATGTAGATCTGGTCAACAATAGAAATAGTACGGTATACACGCCAGGAAGTGCCATAGTCGATCGTCTTCTTTTTAAACACATCCATACATTCCTGCACGGCCTTGCTGTATTGCTCAATTGTATTCATGAAAGGTTGAAAATTGTTTCGTTAATTCGTACTTCTATCAAAGTTCTCAAAAATAAGATGTACACGCTCAACTGCAAAGGAAGATTATTGACCATTGATGAACCGCTTGTAATGGGTATCCTCAACGCTACACCCGACTCGTTTTATAGCGGTAGCCGTGTGCAGCAAACAGACGAAGTGTTGCAAAAAGCAGCAGCGATGATTGCCGATGGCGCTGCCATCCTCGATATTGGCGGACAAAGTACACGCCCGGGGAGCGTACGTATTTCAGCCGAAGAGGAAACGACACGGGTAGTTCCTGCTATTAAAGCCATTAAAGAACAGTTCCCTGCTGTATTTATTTCGATTGATACGTACTATGCAGCCGTAGCCAAAGAAGCGGTGATGGCAGGAGCCGATATTGTGAATGACATCAGTGCCGGCGAACTGGATGCAACTATGCTTGCAACGGTTGCCGGCTTGCGGGTTCCGTTTATTGCCATGCACATGCAGGGCAATCCGGATACCATGCAGCAAAATCCGCATTACGAAAACATTGCAAAAGAAGTAGTGGATTATTTTATTGCGAAAACTGCACAATGCAAAGGAGCCGGTATTGTGGATGTTATTCTCGATCCCGGTTTTGGCTTTGGTAAAACCATTGCCCATAATTTTCAGTTGCTGAAACAAATGGAAGCAATGCAAATATTCCGGCTACCTATACTCGCAGGTCTCAGCCGAAAATCAACGATCTGGCGAACGCTGAACATTACTGCCGATGAAGCACTTAACGGTACCACTGTTTTGAATACGATTGCCTTAACAAAAGGCGCAACTATTTTACGTGTGCACGATGTAAAAGAAGCGGTAGAAACGGCAAAGCTGTTTGCTGCATACAAAAAAGCTTGATGCATGAAGGACTAAAAGAAAAGCCGCAAACAGTTTGTTTGCGGCTTTTCTATATCGAAATACTTCTTCTTATTGTTTGCCACCTTGTGGTGCAGGAGGTGCAGTTGGTTGTGGTTTCGGAGTTGTAATATCGAGCAACTCAATTTCAAATAACAAAATTTCGTTTGCTTTGATACGGGGAGGTGAACCTTGTGCTCCGTAGCCAAGTGCCGAAGGAATGTACGCTTTGATTTTACCGCCTTTTGAAAGTTGCTTCACAGCATCTTCAAAACCGGCAATGCTTCCTTGCTGACCGATCACAAATGTATAAGGATCGATGTGGCCAAAGCTTGTATCAACGTTTGAATCAAATTTGTTGCCTTCCAGGTTCATACCTGTATACTTTACAGACACCTGCTGACCAGCTGCAGGTTTTTCACCAGCACCGGGAGCAATTGTTTCTACATAAACACCCAATGCAGTTTTAGTTGCAGTGATCTTGTTTTTTGCAAGATATTCAGCAATTACTTTATCGTCTTTCTTAGTTTGCTCAATACCACGGATAGAGTCTCTTGTTCTTGCTCTTTCCATGATAGCAATGTTTGCTTTTTCAGCATCTTCTTTTGTATCTAATACATCCAGTACTTTAAATGAGCTTACGATAAAACCACCCTTCTTGATGAACGGAGGCACATTACCCTGGCTGCTTTTAATAATACTGTCTGCAGACTGACGGATGATGATGCTGTCTCCTTTTCTGATTTGAGCGAAGATTGCATAGTAATCAGGAGGTAACTGCAGCGAATCGAGAGGAACGATCTGGCTCATCACATTTGTCGGATCTGAGAGCAAGGTATCTTTTCCTGCACCTGTAAACTTCGTTTCGCCAAACTGGAGTTCGAAAAACTTACCATGTGCAATTTTCTTTCCTTTATCGTCGGAAATGATTTTGTAGAGCAAGCCACCCTTGGTTTTTTTGAAAGAGCCGCCTCCGCAACCCGCCAGCATTACAACCGCCAACAAGCCAGTAAAAATTGATTGAATTGTCTTCATTGTTTGTATTTAAATCGTTTCTAATTGTTCTTTGTATAGCTGAATTACTTTTTTAAACTGTTTCACCGTGGTTTCCAAACTATCGTCGGTTTCGCCACCCGCCGCATTGTAATGACCGCCACCATTAAAATAAGTCCGGGCAAATGTATTGCAATCAAAGTCTCCTTTGCTGCGGAAACTCCATTTTCTTTTTTCGTCCCTGTCTATCACAATACATGCAAGTTTTATACCCTGTATGCCAAGCGGATAATTTACGAGCCCTTCAGTATCGCCGGTTTTTATCTGGTAACGCAGCAAATCCTGCTTGGTAACCCAAATAAGTGCGGTATTTAACTCGTAGTCAATTTCCATCCGGTTGCTGAGCACATGACCGATAAAACGGAAACGGTTTTCGAGGAAGTTATCGTAAATATTTTCGTGAATGGCAGTATGCTGCAGCCCACGGCGTTTAAAGTCGGCCACCATTTCAAACACACTTGCCGAAGCCGATGCAAAGCGGAAGCTGCCGGTATCGCCAATTACGCCAGCATACAGGCATTGCATCATGTCCATGTTCAACTTATCTGCATGGCCGCTGTGTACAATAAAATCATACACCATTTCGCAGGTAGAGCTCTTGGTTACATCACTCACACCATAGGCAAACACTTCGGTTTGTGGCTCACGATGATGATCAATCAATACCCTTTGCCCTTTTGCCTCTGCAACCACCTGCCCCATTTTCTTCAAACGGTTCAGCGCATTAAAGTCCAGACAGAAGATCCAGTCTGCATTGCGGATAATGGTGTTACTCTTGTCGATGGTTACTTCGTAATTGAGTACTTTTTCACAGCCGGGCATCCAGTCTAAAAAAGCAGCCCAGTTAGTGGGCGAAATAACCTGCACCGTATGACCAAGCTGTACCAGCAAATGATAAAGGCCCAGCGAGGAGCCCATTGCATCCGGGTCGGGCTTCTGGTGCGTGGTAATCACCACATTGGCCGGAGCACTTAATAAGGAGTATAATTCGTTAATTGCTTGCATAAAAGGCGGCTGCAAATGTAGGGGAAATGGCCGACGCTTGGGCTTTCGGCCCCTGAAATTGGTGCTAAACGGGCCGCATTGCCGGTTGCTCATCTGCTCTTTGGCTGCTCCTTCAATCAGGATAATGACCTTACGCCCGATTCTCCAAACCGGTAGAATTCAATAAAGGCAGGCATCTTTACCCTTGTTCCTAAGCAGTGCTTTCTTATCTTTGCGCCCCAAAAAGGAAAAACAATGAGCAATCGTACGTTTACAATGATCAAGCCCGATGCGATGAAGAACGGTCATGCCGGTGCTATTTTAGACAAAATTATTAAAGCGGGTTTCCGTGTTGTAGCCCTGAAACAAACAAAACTTTCTGCAGAAAAAGCAGGCGAGTTTTATGCAGTACATAAAGAACGTCCTTTCTACGGCGAGCTGGTTGAGTTTATGAGCAGCGGTGTAATTATCGCAGCTATTCTTGAAAAAGACAATGCTGTTGCCGATTTCCGCACACTTATTGGCGCAACCGATCCTGCAAAAGCAGATGAAGGAACTATTCGTAAACTGTTTGCAACATCAGTTGGTGAAAATGCAGTGCACGGAAGTGACAGTGATGAGAATGCAAAAATTGAAGGAAGCTTTTTCTTCAGCGGTCTTGAGCAATATTAATTGATCAAATACTTCACTAAGAGATCCCTCTTATTCCTTAAGAATAAGAGGGATTTTTTTATGCAGATATGAATGTTATATGGCGATTGTGTTTTAAAATTGTATACCACAAAACACATCAATATGAGAAGCATCCTTGTAATGCTGTTGCTGATTGCAATTACTACCAACACTTCAGCCCAGAAAATTCCATCGTTCGGAAAAATAGATAAAGAAGAGTTTGCAAAAAAAGAATGCAGCTACGATAAAGAATCAACAGCCGAGTATTTAATTGATATGGCTGAAGTACGTTATTACTTTGCCGGCAACGATTTCATTTACGAAACTACCAAACGCATCCGCATAAAAATACTTAACGAAAAAGCATTGGAGCTGGCCAACGTACGTCTTGGCTTTTACAGTAAAGGCAACCGGCAGAACATTCGTGCTATTGAAGGTTATACGTACAACCTCAATGCCAATGGCGAAGTGGAAGAAACCAAGCTCGAAAAAAAATCAATCATTACACAACGCATTGATGAGAATGTTGACATGATGGTTTTTTCTATGCCGAATGTAAAAGTTGGCAGCGTTATCGAATACCGCTACGAACACACTAAACGCAATTACTTTGAAATAGAAGACTGGGAATTTCAACGCCCTCACCCTGTTCGTTACAGCGAGTATAATGTTGAGCTTCCCCAAGCATTAGAATTTACCTATCTCATGCGCCGTACTTTGCCTGTAAAAGAAACCACTGAAGGTGTGCGTGGCATGAAGCGTTTTATTATGACCGAAATTCCAGGCTTGGACAGAGAGCCTTTCATGAGCAGCTCGAAAGATTACCTGCAACGCATCGATTTCCAGTTGCGTGCTGTAAACGGCCAACCTGTATTGAGCAGTTGGCAAAAACTGGTGGAATTGTTATTAGAAGAAGAATCGTTTGGCTTACAGATAAAAAAGAACGTGTACAAAAACACCGGCCTTTCCGACGAAATAAAAAAGCTCAGCAATCCAATCGATCAATTGAACACCATCGTCAACTATGTTAAGCGTGAAGTAACATGGAATGGCAAAACATCTATGTGGTCGCAGGAAGGAATCAAAAGTGCAGTTGATAAACACAGCGGCAACAGTGCCGATATGAATCTTCTGCTCATCAGCCTGTTGCGTGATGCCGGCTTTAAAGCATACCCGGTATTAGTAAGCACCAGGAGCAATGGCAAGGTAAATACCACCTACCCTTTTCTTTACCAATTTAATGATGTATACGTATACACAGAAGCAAATGGAAAGCCGCACATCATTGATGCAACGAATTATACCAATCCTGTTACACAAATCCCATGGGATGTTCAGTTTACGGATGGCTTGCTTATCGATAAAGATATTTTTCAATTTATTAATCTTGGCGATGTTACACACCGCTTCAAGTTGGTTACTTCTGTTTTAGGCGCTATTACTACGGATGGCAAAATAACAGGCACAGCCAATATTCTTGCGTATGAATATGCAAAAGACGAACGTTTAAAATCCTTACGTCAAAGTGAGAAAAAATACCTGTCTGATTACTTCAGCGATCCACACCCTGATTTCAAGTTCGATTCGCTGAAATATAAAAATAAAGACATTGACACATTGCCCTTGGATAATTTTATACAGTTCAGCGGCAGCTTAAACAGCAGCGGCGACTACATGTTTTATTCGCCCAATTTTTTAATGGAATTGGAGAAAAATGAATTCATATCGGATAAACGTTTTACCGATGTGGAATTTGGGTATACACAATACTATAACATGTACACAACGCTCAACTTTCCTTCAACGCTTGAGCTGGAGGAAATACCGAAGAATATCAAAATCATTATGCCTGATACGAGCATCATCTTACAACGTTTTGTCAGCAAGAACGACAATACAATTTCAATGCGTTACTCCATGGAAATTAAACGCCCCACGTTTTATGCTGATGAGTACGATTTCTTTAAAGAATTCTACGCCAAGCTGCATGAAATTTTAAGCGAGCAGATTGTATTTAAGAAAAAAGCAACTCCCAAACCATAAAACGAGCTATGAAAATTTCGGGCCTTTCCTCCTCACCGGCGATGAAATTTTCCTATCGAAGAACAAATGGCAAAAACCAATTGTCAACACATGAAAAAACTGATAGCCTTCCTACTGATAGTTGTTGGATGTACAACACTGAAAGCACAAGGCCTTTTAAACTATTCATCACTTACATTGCCGGATAGTTTAAAAAAGGATGCAGATGCCGTTTATCATCTCGAAGAACAGGTGATTGAAATCGAGTCGCCTTCACGCATGAAGATAAAATCGCACATCATCGTAACCGTACTTACAAAAGCGGCACTTCGTCATTCCGTACAACGCATCAGTGTTGATAAGTTGCGCAAACTGGAAGAGATCAAAATAAAAGTATACAACGAGCTCGGTCTTGAAATTGACAAGTTCAATAAAAAAGATTTCAAACTCGAAGGTGCATTTGATGGTGTAACACTTGCTTCCGACGACAAAATTTACGAACTCGATTTTCCTGTACCTGGTACTCCCTGTACAATTGAAGTGGAATACGAATTAAACTGCAATGGCTTTATTGATATTCCCTCTTGGTTTTTTGGCAGCAGCACCGAGTCATTTAAGAAAAGCAGGTATGTGGTAAAATCGGCAATCCCTGTTAAATACAAAGCTTACAACTTTACAAAGGAGCCCGTTATTACAACCGAAGACGATAAAAAAGTTTACACCTGGGAATTACTCAACAAACCGGTACCTGCAAAAGAGCCCAACAGCTATGGTGCAAAAACATACCTTCCATGGGTTGATGTATCGCCCCTGCAATTCAGCTACGATGGTTATGCCGGTTCTTTGGAAAGCTGGAAAGAGTTTGGCAAATGGAGCTACCCTTTTTACGAAGAAAAGAATGGTTTTACACCTGAACGGGCAGCGTTTTTTCAATCGCTGGTAAAGGATGCGAAAAACGAAAAAGAAAAGATTGAAATTCTTTACAGCCATATGCAAAAAGAAATGCGGTATGTAAGCATTCAGTTTGGCATTGGAGGTTTTAAACCCTTCCCTATTTCATTTGCCGAGCAAAAAAAATATGGCGACTGTAAAGGACTTACACATTATATGAAGCAGATGTTGAGCACTGTTGGCATTAAATCATTACCTGCATTAATTAATTCCGGCAGCAACCAATATCCCGTAGATGCAGCTTTTGCATCGAACATGTTCGATCATGTAATTCTGTGTGTTCCGTTAAAAACGGATACAATGTGGCTCGAATGCACCAGTAAACAAAACCAGCCCGGAGTATTAGGCCCTTTTACTGAAAACAGAAATGCATTACTGATTACCGAAGCAGGAGGCGTATTGGCAAAAACACCCGCAAGCAACAGTTACGATAACCAATGGCGATCGGAAACAACTGCAGAGTTGTTTGATGATGGCAGCGCCATCCTCAGCAGCAGGGTGTATGTTACAGGTGAGTTTTGGGACTATGTACATGCGTACCTGAACGGTCGTACAAAAGAGCAAATGAAAAAATCGCTTACAGATGCATTTGGCTACAAAGTGCCCAACGATCTGTTGGTAAATATTCTGGGCGATTCTGCAAACGGTCATCTTATCGAAATTAAACTTGCCTACAACCAGCTTTACGATTTTAAATCGGGCAGCAAGCATTTCTTCCCGTTGCGCCAGTACAAACTAAACGACGAAACAATTAAACCTGCCGAGAAACGAAACTTCGATTATCTGTTTGCTTATCCTTACATCAAAACAGATAAAATTACATATAAACTTCCTGCCGATTTTGTAAGTGAACCACTTTCGCAACCAAAAGAAATAAAAAACAACATCGTTAGCTATAACAACAAATTGCTGCTGAACGAAAGCAAAACTGAATTAACCGTTATAACTGAGTTGCAGCTGCAGAAACACATTGTACCTGCAAACCTTTATAACGATATAGCTAACAGCTTCGAGGCAATCAGGAAAGACGAAGGACAAAAAATTATTTTTAAGAAAGGATAAGAAAAAAGCCCCGTTAAGGGGCTTTACTTTTTGGGACAAGAATACCAAAAGCTTTTGCGATTAATATTTTACAACTACACTCAGTATTGCAATCACTAAAAAGGATACAATAAAAAGCGCCAGGGGTACATCTTTTCGACTATAAGTCGGAATGGTTTTTTCAAAGCGTTTCATAGAAATATGATTTTTTTGACGTTAAAAGAAACTACAATTTAACGATTTTACGCATTAATCATTGCATCATTTTCAAAAAAAATGCTAAAAACCCGCTACCACACTGGTTTTCAGAGCAGCTTCTTCATTAAACAGTCGGTTTGCAAATCGGTTCCCAAAAGAAATTTATGCTCACCGAATTTTACAAATCCCCACTTTTCATAAAATGCAATCGCTCTGTGATTCATCTCCCACACGCCCAGCCATACCGCCTTCATGTGCATATCTGCAGCTATTTGCAGGCAGGTTTGCATTAACGCTTTACCAACACCTTTACCAATAGCTTTATCCAATGCATAAATACGGGCAACTTCAATTGCTCCTTCCTCTTTCAATTTATTATCTACACGCATCCGAGCATAACCCAGTGCTTCTTCGCCCTGGTATGCCAAAAGAAAAATACCATCTCCCTCCTCTACTTCCTTCATCAACTTTTCTTTCGTGAACTGTTCGTTCATAAACAATTCCATATCGGCCTCGGTATTATCCTTTGCAAAAGTTTGGTAAAAACTGGTGCGGCTTAAATCGGCTATCAACTCCGCATCGGATGCATCGGCCTTTCTTACTGTAATTTCATGTCCGTTCATACATCAACTTTTTGTTGGAAGCATAAATTTCTGCAAATGTTTTACAACAAGAAAAATATATCTTTAAAACAACGATTACTCTTTAACATGAACAGACAATATTGGGAACGTATTGCGCCAAACTATAACGAAGAAATTTTTGATGTACTGCAAAACGACAAAAGCGGAAAAATTATTGATGCTATTGAAACGGCTGCTTCAAAAGAAAAAACAGTAATGGACATCGGTTGTGCCATTGGCAAATGGATTCCCTTGCTGGCCACTGCATTTAAGCATGTGGTTGCAACTGACATATCTGCTATTAACCTGGATATTGCAAAAGATCGATGCAAGGATTATCCTAATGTTGACTACCAGCGGATGGATATGAGTGCCTACTCGCTCACAGTAACACCCTGCGATGTGGTTGTTTGCATCAACGCTATCTTAACCGACAGCCTGAAAAAACGTATCAATTTTTTCCAGGCGCTTGACTTGAGTTTAAACGGCAATGGTACACTTATATTGGTTGTTCCCTCATTGGAATCGAAACTCTATGCCGGCATTATTGCCAACAGGTGGAATGTAGATGACGAGAATAAAGAAAAAATTGAATCGGTAGAAAAAGCGTATGCTTTGGCAAAAAACATCAGGCAAGGTGTAACCGATATCGACAATGTACCCACTAAACATTATCTCAAAGAAGAACTGGAACTTTTACTGAAGCTTGAAGGTTTTACGGTTGACCGTATTGAAAAAATCAATTACACCTGGAAAACAGAATTTCACAATCCTCCTAAATGGCTGGAAGAACCTTATCCTTGGGACTGGATGTGTGTGGCACAAAAAAGCTAAAACACTTCGCCGATATTTACAAACAACCCACGCATTCCCTGCGTACCAAAACCATAATCAATGGCAACATTCGTATCGCTTTTTTTATTGAGCTTGATACGGATACCCAACCCTGCAGCCGGTTGCACTTTCTGAAGCTTTAATGAAGCTGCAGTTGAAAAACTTTGAGCATTGGCAAACAACACCGCACCTAACAGACCATTACGTGTAAGATTGAAGCGGTATTCCGATTCTGCATACAACATGTTCTTGCCACGGAAACGCCCTTGAATAAATCCACGTCCTGTATTTGTAACCCTGTCCCAGCCTGTTGATGGCAGATCGAGATAAGGAGGTTTACCATCCAGAATCATCCAGCTGTAAAGCCAAAAACCAAGGATATTTTTTGAGGATTTATCCAGCGAAATAAATTTCCTTACATCTGCAGTAAGCGACTGCCAGTTACTGTTGCTGCCCATCCACGTAACATTATTACGGTAGGATATCAACATCAGTGTTCCTTTTTTTTCGTTGATGGGATTTTTCCTGTCATCAAACAAAAGATGCGCTGAGTAACCGGAAGAAGTTGCTTTGCTTGCTGCACCATATTGCGCAAATTCTGACTGTGCACCACTTGCAAGTCCTTTTTCAGAAACCTTCCAGTAATGATCCAGATTATAACCAATTCCTGCCGACAGATGACCACTGATTTTCCGTAACACATATTGGTATACCCGAACATACTGGTAGTCCAACGGATCTTCATTGGTCAACGAAGCGTTACTGCCAAGCCCGAATGTGCTTTGCGGATATTTCATATAACGGATATCGCTAAGCAGGTTGTAGGTTCCCTTACTGTTCCAAACACTCACCTGCAGCGGAACCGTAAACTGTTTGTTCTGCGTATAGTAAGCCGCCGCATTGATAACAGAAACCGGTGTTTTCGGATCGGCACCTGCATAAAATGCAACGTTGCTTGAAATGATTGCGGCCAAACGTGTTTGCAGCGTGTACCCAACAGCAGGCAAAACGGAAAAAACAGGTTTATCGCCCGGCTTCATATCATCGGACTTAGTAGACACATGTAACCCTGCTATTTTTTTCAGCACATCAATAATATCTTTTTCTGAAGATGCAGCTGCCGTCTTTAACGAATCGGTTGGTACTGCCTGGGCAGATAACATGATCCTGCAACTGAAAGCCAATAAAAGAAAAACGACCCGTTTAACGTACACGTAAGAAAATTAAATACTTGCAATGCTGTAAATGTAACACTTGCATAGTTGCAAATAAAAAACGATTCTAAAAACCCGTTGGTTAACGTTGGCTTCCTATTTCAGAAAAGTATACAGGCATTTAACTTGAAACTAGACAGAGAAAAAATCGTACTTTTTCAGAAACAACATCTGCTGCATCAAAAATTTCACATACCACATCCTGCACTTCAGGATTTCGTCAGCAACATTATGATCGTTGAAGCAGATCTGAATCACATTAAGCAATCTGTCATCTGCCCTTTTCCACCCACACCGCAAAACTGCATTTACTTTTATATTAATGATCCTGTACAAACGCAAAAACTTGGCACAGCAGCTTTCACTAAGAAAGCCCCAAGCATTATCGTTGGCCCGCAACTTACAAGAGTAAATCTGGAGATGGGAAAAAATCACCTGATGCTTTGTGTGTCTTTCCATCCGGGTGGATTATTCAGGTTGCTGGGTATACCCATGAAACATTTTTTTGATGAGGATGTTGATGCAGCTTTATTATTCAGCGATGCGGAGATCAGCAGTATCAATCAGCAGTTAAAAGAGGCCAACAGTTGGCAACATATGAAAAACATTGTTGAGCTTTTTTTAATAAGCAAAATAGACAAGCTTAAAACACTGCTGCCGTTTGATATGGCTATGAAAGAACTTGTAAAATCGGGCGGTACGATGAGTATGGAAAGCACCGCTTCGCTTTCATGTCTGAGTCTTCGCCAGTTCGAACGCACCTGCAACGAACGTATTGGATTATCGCCTAAATTATTTGCAAGGCTGGTGCGTTTCTCGAAAGCATATCGTTTAAAAGAAAGTCAGCAACAACTCAGCTGGACATCCATTGCCTACAGCAGCGGCTATTTTGACCAAATGCACCTGATCCGTGACTTCAAAGAATTTGCAGGAGTTACTCCACGATTTCTGGAAGATGAATTAACAGCCACACCTCTTCGCCTGCAAGCCAACATTAAAATATAAGATGTCGCCTTTGTACTATTCGCAGCGGCACCAGCACAATAGATTTGTGTACAATCTTTTTACATGAATCAATCTCTCATTAACCGACGCAGATTAATGCAGCAACTTGCAAGCTTTAGTTTAGGGGCAGCGTTATTACCCTCGTTTGGCTTTGCAGAACATCCTATTCCCGAAGATCCAACTTCGATTTACATACCACCCGGTGGCGGTATACACGGAATGGTAGGTGATATGCAGATCACGTTTAAACTAAATAAGAATCAAACATCAAATCATCTTGCATCGTGGGAATCAACGATTCAACCCGGCGAATTGGGAGCTCCGCCACACTACCATACATCCTTCGATGAAATTTGCAGGGTACTTGAAGGAACTGTTTTTATTATGACAGGTAACGAGGTAACAGAAGTAAAAGCAGGCGGCTGGCATTTACGACCGAAAGGAGTTGTACATACGTTTTGGAATAGCGGCTCAGTTCCGGCTAAAACAATTGATCTATGTATACCCGGCGGACATGAAGATTATATGCAGGAGCTAGCTGCTCTATTTGAGAATAACAAACGTCCTAAACCGGACGATTTTAAACTGCTCGAACAGAAACACGACATTCATTACCGCTTTGACTTACTAAAAGAAGTAATGCAGAAGTATAATGTGAAATTGTGACTGATAAAAATAAAGCGTCCCTTCAAAAAAAAAAATGAAGGTACGCTTTTATTACTATTCTTGCTATACATTTTCTATCACCATTGCACTTGCTCCGCCACCACCATTGCAAATACCTGCTGCACCATACTTTGCGTTGTTTGCTTTTAACACATTGATGAGTGTAACGATGATACGTGCACCACTTGCACCCAACGGATGGCCTAATGATACTGCGCCACCATGCACATTTACCTTCGTTGGATCGAGTTGCATACGCTTGCTGTTTTCAATACCAACAACTGCAAATGCTTCATTCAGTTCCCAATAACTGATGTCGCTCATTTGTAACCCTGCTTTCGCAACTGCTTTTGGAACAGCCAATGCAGGAGTTGTGGTAAACCATTCCGGTACCTGCTCAGCATCGGCATACGACTTAATTTTTGCAATGGGCTTCAAACCCAGCTCTTCTGCTTTTTCTTTACTCATCAACAGCAACGCAGCAGCACCATCATTCATGGTACTTGCATTTGCTGCGGTAACAGTTCCGTCTTTAATAAATGCAGGATTGAGTGTAGGAATCTTGTCAAACTTTACATTGTACGGTTCTTCATCTTTTGCAAACACAACAGGATCACCCTTGCGTTGCGGAATTTCAACCGGAACAATTTCGTTATCAAACAATCCTTTTTCCCACGCTGCCTGTGAGCGTTTATAACTTTCGATTGCAAATGCATCCTGCTCTTCTCTGCTGATGCCACATTCTTTTGCACACAACTCAGCAGCGTTGCCCATCGCCTTGCCATCGTACACATCGGTTAAGCCATCTTTGGCTAAACCATCAATCATATTTGTATTACCATATTTATTTCCCCAACGCAAACTGTCTACATAAAAGGGGACGTTGCTCATGCTTTCCATACCACCGGCAATCACAATATCTGCATCGCCCAACAAAATGCTTTGTGCAGCCTGCGCAATCGCTTTCATGCCACTGGCACATACTTTATTTACAGTTGTACAATTTACTTCGTTGGGTAAGCCGGCAAACTTTGCCGCTTGTCGGGCTGGTGCCTGGCCGAGGTTAGCCTGTATTACGCACCCCATCAACACATCATTTACCAGAGCTGCATCAACACCTGCCTTTTGCAAAGCACCCTTAATAGCAATGGCGCCTAACTGTGTAGCGGTTAAACTTTTAAAACTGCCGCCGAAACTACCCATGGGTGTACGAACGGCCGAGATAACATATACTTCTTTCATGTGGCAATTAAATTGAAAAGCAAAGATAACGATTGTAAGTTTTAGAAATGCATGATCTCCTTTCTATTGGAGTGTACTTAATTCGGTGAAGCAAAAATCTCCCAACATGCAGCGTGCTGCACTTTCCCTTTCGATTATTGTTCGACAGGTTGAAATTGCTGAGATGTTTCGTAACCTCGACATGACGGCGCAGTTTGTTTGAAAAAAACACAGACACGCCAAACGTAGGGGCTAACGTCATTTCTATTTTGTCTGCAGAGCGTCTGCATCGAAGCTGACGCCCTCCCATCCTGTAACCATGAAATTGCGAATATTAGCATGATTGGTTGACTCCGGATTTTGCAGAACATCTATTCGATAGTAATCACCAAAGCAGGCCAGTGTTTCTTCTTTGCTCAGGCCCTGCAGCTGTGCAAAAGAGAATAACTTGCAGGAGCCGGAATTGGTACCGGCTTCGTTTACTGCAGTACCGTTGGTAAAACGTACGGGTGTAAAATTGTAATTGCTGTCAATTACTTCAATCGTATCTGTAAAAGCAATGCTTTCGGGATTGCTGCGGAGTTTGTTTAAAAAATCTTCGATGCGCATAATTCGTCTTATTTAAAATTTACGATTGCGAAGATGAAGAGAAATGAGTGAATAAGAAAATCGGAAAGTTGTACAACTGCAATACATCAAGCAACAATGCAGCTTCGTCAAAGAAATATAGCTACCGAAAAAAGCCTGTGTTCCTTTGTTCTGTTAAACGATCTTTTCATTTAAAAACCTTTCAATCATGATCAGAAAAGCAATGTTAACCGCAGTACTGTTGCTTGCAGCAAGCACGCTCCTCTACTCGTTTCGCACTACAGGTGGCGAGGGTTTTGAAATTTATATTGACAACAAACTGGTGTTGCAACAATTTAACCAGGAAATGAAGCAGGTGAAACAGATTCAACTGAATGCAGCACAACAGGAACTGCAGGTAAAATATTACCACTGCGGCATGGCAGGCAAGAACCGTGTACTGGAATTAAAAAAAGCCGGACAGGAAGTGGTGAAGCACTGGCAGTTTAATAACAGCGAAGGAAAAAACTTTGCTATTACTGTAGCGGTAAAAGATATTCTTGCTTCGCAGAAAAAAGCAGGTACTGCTGCGGTATCACTTTACTACTCTTCCAAAGAAGCTCCGCAAGGACGTTTGCTGGCAACCATTTTTACAGCTGATATGCAGGCTGCTGTTAGGAAGTAATGAAAGATGATTGTAGTTGGCGCAAGCGTCTCGCTTGCGCCATTTTTTTGTTTCGATTGACGAGAGCACAAACGTAACGCTTGTGCTAAATAGTGATTATACTTGAACAACTGAACTAAACAGAGTTGTACTTTTCGTTTTCAAGTATTTTAATAGTCCATGAAATTTTTTCAGCCAATTCTGTACTTTCATATTGATAGAAAGCATTTGTCAATTTTTCGATCACACTATCAGATAGTAGCCAGTTTTTAAATGCAATGATGTTGCGTGTGCTTTTCATATTTCCCCGGATATAATGTTTCTGAAAAAGATTGTATGCCTCTTCATAGACATAGATTACTAAATTCTTAATAGAACTGAAGGAGTCATTCAACAACCAAAGTTCAGTCAAGTTATTGAAGTCAGGATAGAAATGCGCCAGTGATGCAAAATAATCACTAAACTCCCATTCGGCTTTTTCGCTGTTGTCATTTAGCAAATTATCCCACATGGCAATGCTGACATCATTCACTGCATTTTGCTCCTCTATGTCCCATCTTTGAAAGTTTGCATCCTTAAGCTTTTGATACAAGATCCAAACATCATACGGTGTATCAAAGAGTGCTGTTAGTTCAAACAGCCTCGGTAAGAAATGTTTAAAATCGTTCGTATCGCCCCATGTTGAAATAACTTTGCCTGCAAACAGAGCAAGATCTTCGCTCGATAAGTATTGAAGAGGCTTGGAAAATAAAGACTTATTCCATTCGTCTAAGCTTTCATACAAAGAACTCCCCGTCATGCCTGGGTTGCCTTGATATTTGGAGAAAATATTGTAAAGATTCTCGATTGATATTTTAAGCCTTTCAGTCATTGAAGATATAGCTACAACTCAAAAATAAAAGTAAGTTCATTCGAAGTTTCGTCAACTGATAAAGATAATCTGTAAGAGGAAAGCTTAAAGCACATAGTTCCCCTCTTCTTCCGTCAGACGAGGGCGTCAGACGGAGATACCACACTCCCCTACAATTACCTACCTTCGCCGCTATGCAACAACAACCCGGCTGGCTGAAAGATGCGCTCAGCAATCTCAACATCAAAGCGCTCAACCCAATGCAGGAAGCTGCGTTGGAAGCCACAGCAAAACATAAAGATCTCATTTTACTTTCGGCCACAGGCAGTGGTAAAACATTGGCATTCCTGTTGCCATTGGTTGAACAGTTAAAACAAAACCCAACTGTAACAACGGCCATCATCATTGTGCCGTCACGTGAACTGGCCATGCAGATTGAAACGGTATTTAAAAGTTTACAACTCAATTTAAAAGTTACCTGCTGCTATGGCGGGCACAAACGGGAAATTGAAGAAAACAACCTGATACAGGCACCCGCACTGTTGATTGGCACACCGGGCCGACTGGCCGATCATATCCGCAGAGAAAATATTCAAACAGCTTCCATTAAAACATTGGTGCTGGATGAGTTTGACAAATCGCTGGAGCTGGGTTTCCAGGAAGAGATGTCGTTCATCATCGGTTCGTTGCCCAACATTGAGCAACGCATGTTAACTTCTGCAACAAAGATGGAAGAGATTCCTGCCTTTGTTGGTTTGCAGCAACCGTACACCATCGATTTTTTAGGCAGCAAAGAAGAGAATGATATAGGTCTTGCGATACAGATACTGCAAAGCGAAGAGAAAGATAAAATTGAAACACTGTTCCGTTTGATCTGTATGCTGGGCAACCGTTCAACAATTGTATTCTGCAACCATCGGGAAGCAGTTGAACGTACAAGCGCCTTATTGAAGGAACGTGATATTGTGAATGTGTTTTATCATGGCGCCATGGAACAACGTGACCGTGATGCAGCCTTGTGCAAATTCCGCAACGGCACATCGAATGTGTTGGTAACAACCGATCTTGCTGCACGTGGGTTAGACATTGCCAACATCCGTTACATTGTGCATTATCATTTACCGCATACCGAAGATGCGTTCACACATCGCAACGGTCGCACCGCACGTATGGAAGCAAGTGGTACTGCTATTGTTATTCTTGGTCCGGATGAAACAATGCCTGCTTACATTCCTGCTGATGCCGAAGAAATTACATTGCCCGAAAAAGCAGAGATTCCCGAAAAACCAAAATGGACAACCTTGTTTATTGCTGCGGGTAAAAAAGACAAGGTGAATAAAATTGATATTGTTGGTTTCCTCAGTAACAAAGGCGATTTAAAAAAAGAAGATATCGGCTTAATTGAAGTGAAAGATTTTTTTGCGTTTGTAGCTGTGAAGAAAATAAAAGCCAATCACACACTCAACCTTATTAAAGACGAAAAGATAAAGGGGAAGAAAGTGAAAATTGCCGTTGCGAAATAGGCATAAGGCGAAAGGCATAGGGCAATACAGGTTCAAAACGATGCATTGCCTTCCTTATACCTTACTGCTTCTACCCTAAACCTTATTCAATATGAATTTATTTACTACTTCTTCCACCATCACCATAACCTGCCATAAGCGTATTGCGCCCTATTTAGAAAGAGAGGTGCTGGAACTGGGTTTTACAATTGAAGAAACATTTGTTACCGGTGTGAAGCTGCAGGGTACCATTAATGATTGTATCAAGCTCAACTTAAATCTGCGTTGTGCCAGCCAGGTGTTGTACAGTTTAAAACAATTTACTGCACAGGATGGCGATGATATTTACAATGCGTTGAAGAATTTTCAATGGGAAAACATTTTACCCAATCCCGGTTATTTTTCAGTAACGAGTAATGTCAACAATCCCACCATCAACAACAGCATGTTTGCCAACCTTCGTGTGAAGGATGCCATTGTTGACCGCATCAGAGAAAAGCGTGGCACACGCCCATCAACAGGTGCAGAATTAACCGGCACTGTGATTCACCTCTTTTGGAAAAACGAAGAAGCAGAAATTTTTGTTGATACATCAGGTGATTCGTTGGCAAGACATGGCTATCGAAAGATTCCCGGACTTGCGCCAATGCTGGAAGGCTTAGCATCCGCAACTATTTACGCCACTGTTTGGGATCGTGTTTCACCTTTCATCAATCCCATGTGTGGCTCGGGTACATTGGCGATAGAGGCAGCATTGATCGCAACTAACCGTAGACCGGGTTTGTACCGCACCAACTATGCATTTATGCATGTGCAGGGTTACGATGAAACAGTGTATCAACAAGAGGATGCATTACTCGAAGAACAAATTGTTGATGTGCCGGGATTAAAAATTATTGCGACTGATTATAATCCGAAAGCGATTGAAAATGCAAAGAAGAATGCCATTGCAGCGGGTGTACAAAAGCTCATCAATTTTACAGTTTGCGATTTTGCAAAAACAGAAGTACCGCCGGATGCAAAAGGTGTGATGATGATCAATCCTGAATATGGTGAACGGTTAGGCGACATTAAAGAACTGGAAGCAACCTATGCACGTATCGGCGATTTTATGAAGCAGCATTGCGGTGGTTATTATGGTTACATCTTTACCGGCAATATGGAGTTGGCAAAAAAAATCGGGCTGAAAGCAAAACGCAGAATTGAATTTTACAACAGCACTATTGATTGCCGTTTGCTGGAATATGAATTGTATAGCGGAAGCAGAAGAGAAGCGAAACCTAATCCGGATTTGTAAGTCAGTTTTTTTGCATAGCGGAAGGTTGGCAACCCTGCTGTTTCCCTCCCTATCTTTGCTCCTCATGCAAACAACACATTACTCCATCATCATCATCGGCGGCGGGCCTATTGGTTTGGCTTGCGGTATTGAAGCAAAAAAAGCGGGCCTGTCTTATGTTATTCTGGAAAAAGGTTGTTTGGTGAATTCGTTGTACAACTACCCTGCTAACATGACCTTCTTCTCCACTTCCGAGCGATTGGAAATTGGTGATGTACCATTCGTATCCGTCAACCCAAAACCAACGAGAGCTGAAGCATTGGAGTATTACAGAAGAGTAACCGTTGCGTATAAACTCAACATCAACTTGTTTGAAGAAGTATATACAGTTGAAAAAACTGCAACCAAATTCAGCATACAAACAAGCAAACAAAACTACACAGCCGATCATATCATCATTGCATCCGGCTTTTATGATATCCCCTATCTGCTCAATGTAAAAGGCGAAGACTTACCAAAAGTTACACACTACTACAAAGACCCGCACTTCTACGCATTTCAAAAAGTAATTGTTGTTGGAGCTAATAACTCGGCAGTAGATGCTGCATTGGAAACATGGCGCAAAGGTGCCGATGTAACCATGGTGATCCGTGAAAAAGAAGTGGGCGAACGGGTGAAGTACTGGGTACGTCCGGATGTTGTGAACCGTATTGCAGAAGGTTCCATCAAAGCATATTACGAATCTTCCATTGTTGAAATAAAGCAACACGAAGTCATTATTCAAACACCCGAAGGCCTCAAAACTATTCCCAACGATTGGGTAATTGCAGCTACCGGTTATCAACCCAACTTATCATTTCTTGAAAAGATCGGTATTACGTTATCGAATGATGAAGTACGTAAACCGCATTACAACGAGGAAACACATGAAACCAATGTACCCGGCGTTTACCTGGCAGGTGTTATTTGCGGCGGCATGAACACCTCACGACTCTTTATTGAAAATTCAAGAGAACATGCCCCACATATCGTACAATCAATCTTACGAAATATCCGCTAATAAAAGCATGTATTGCCCCTGAAGAAACATCGCACAACAGCTAAATACAAACCCTTAAGTGCCGTAAACAGGTTACCTCGAAATTACCCTTGGTAAAAACCCGTTGTACCTTTATGTTACCGAAATCCAATCCCTCTGAAAAAGATAGCAATGCATATTGTTCTCTTGTTGCCGTTATTCATTTCGGCGCAAATTACCACCCCGATGGTAAGGGCTAATTTTGGACTTGATGCAGATCTTCGTCACAACTTTTTTAATGGAGCAGTACTTTCCGGTAACGATGATTGGTTCAGCAATGCAGATGCAGGTACCGGTGTTTTTGTAATTGATACAACAGGCGCTGCTGCTATTTACAGTACATATACATCCAATCCATCTTCCCGCTTTGCTTCCTTTGCAAGAGGTATGCGGTACCCTGTTTTAAGCACCGTCAACAACCGTATTTTTTATGATGCAACATTTGTAAGAGATCATAGAGCAACCGACACAACCGGTTTTCCGGGCGGTTTAAAAAACGGAATGAGTCCACAGCTATGGTCTTCCGTTGTATCGCCTGTTCCTTCAAAAAATGACATTACAGAAGTGTTTCTGCATGTTCGCAGAGATGGTCCCACTTCCGCAGACTCATTGTTCTTTTTTGGTGGCGTAGGTATTTTGGGTACTACCGGTGATCGTTATTTCGACTTTGAATTATACCAAACCGATATTACATATAACCGCAGCACCGGAACATTTACAAAGTATGGTCCCGATTTCGGACACTCCACCTGGCGCTTCAATGCATCCGGTCAGATAACGCAATTGGGTGATATCATTTTTACTGCAGAGTATGGCACATCAGGCTTGACTGCTATTGAAGCAAGGATATGGATTGAGAAAACTGCTTTACCCACTGTAACGCCACAGGCATTCAGCTGGACAGGCACCTTTGATGGCGATGGCAACAATGCTACGTATGGCTATGCCGGTATTGTACCAAAAACAGGAGGTAACTTTTACCAAGGCTTGCAAAATTCTGCATCAGTATGGTCTGGCCCGTTTGGCAACCTCAACAGCAGTAACCTGCCGGTTACAACTTATGATCCTGTTCAGTTCATGGAGTTTTCGGTAAACCTTTCAAGATTGGGTCTCGACCCCATGACCTTTACAAATGGCTCCATGTGTAATCTTGCATTCGGGAAAGTTTTGGTTAAAACAAGAACATCTACGTCGTTTACATCAAGTCTAAGTGACTTTGTTGCTCCGTTCAGTTTCCGATCAGTTGCCAGTGTGGATGCTACAGCCGACTTTCCGGCTCTTTGTTCGCAACAGTTCATCAGCAACTTATCGGTAAGAAATCCTTTATCCACTTCAACTTATTCGTGGAGTACAACCAATGGGCGGATTGTAGGCTCAACAACTGGTACAACTATTACGGTTGATCAGCCCGGCACTTACATTGTTACACAGGAATTACTGAGCGGCTGTGGCGAAAACGGACGGGATACCATCAATATTGTTATTGCGCCGGGAGGCAGCTGTGCAGTGCTCAACGCATCATTACTTTCATTTACTGCCCGCAACAGAGAACAGGCGGTTGAACTAAACTGGAAGATTACAAATAACAATTATGCGAAAACAATAACTGTTGAAAGAAGCTTAAACGGACAACATTTTGCTGCAATCAACGACATAGCTGCAACCGCAAATACTGAAACAGCTGATTATATATTTACAGATGCGGTTACAAATTTCAACAGCAATAACATTTTTTACCGTTTAAAAATAACCAACAAAAACGGGCAGGTAACATACAGCGAAATACAATCTGTAAAAATAAACTACGCTCTCCTTTTGCAGGCAAGTGTAAACCCGAATCCTGTTGCAGGCAACCGCATGACAGTTCAATTATCGGTACCGCAAACAGATATTGCTGTTTTCCAACTCATACATTCATCGGGCGCCATCATTCATACACACAAACAAACTGTAACAAAAGGCAGTAACAGCATTCTTATTAACGGAACTTCATCGTGGCAACCCGGTTTGTACGTTTTACGTATTACAGTTGACGGCAAAACCCTGCAGCAAAAAGTAATTGTTACTGCCGGCTAACATTTTCCACTCATCACATTCTGCAGTAAACGAATATCCGCTAAGCAATCATTTTGTTATTTTCGGAACATTCGTAAAAACATTTAACTGCATCAACATGATTCGTTTATTTTTTGCTTTGCTGCTGCTTGGCTCAACTGCGTTTGCACAACAGAAAGATTCTGCAATGGTAAGCCGTATTGTAAAGGAGGCTACCGAAAATTCACATTTAAAAAAATTAGGACTGGAACTGATGGATGGCATCGGGCCACGCTTGGTTGGCAGTCCGCAAATGCAACAGGCACACGATTGGGCAGTTGCAAAATATACAAGCTGGGGCATTACAGCACGTAACGAAAAATGGGGCGAATGGCGTGGCTGGCAGCGTGGTATTACACATGTTGATATGGTGTTGCCCCGTGTAAAAACATTGGAAGGTATGCAGCTTGCGTGGAGCCCGGGTACCAATGGTAAAACTGTTACTGCCGATGTAATCATTATTCCAGATCTGGCAGATTCAATTGCCTTTCAACAATGGCTGCCTAACGTAAAAGGAAAGTTTGTATTGATTTCGATGAGCCAGCCTACCGGCCGTCCTGATTATAACTGGGAAGAATTTGCAACCAAAGAATCGTTTGAAAAAATGAAAAAGGAACGTGCAGATTTAACCGAAGCATGGCGCAAGCGCATTGCAAAAACAGGATACACTACACGCACATTGCCGGTTGCGTTGGAAAATGCTGGAGCAGCTGGTGTGGTAATGAGCAATTGGTCGAGCGGGTTTGGTGTAAATAAAATCTTTAGTGCCTACACCAAAAAAGTTCCAACCATCGATCTGGCTTTGGAAGATTATGGTTTACTTTTTCGTTTGGCAGAAGCAGGAAACACGCCTAAAATAAGTGTGCGTGCCGATTCGAAAGAAAACGGCGTTGTGCCAACTTATAATACCGTTGCAGAAATGAAAGGAACAGAAAAACCGAATGAATATGTGATGCTTTCTGCACACTTCGATTCGTGGGATGGCGGAACGGGTGCAACAGATAACGGTACCGGAACATTGGTGATGATGGAAGCAATGCGTATTCTGAAACTGGTTTATCCCAATCCAAAACGCACTATTCTCGTTGGCCATTGGGGAAGTGAAGAACAAGGGCTAAATGGCTCACGTGCATTTGTAGAAGACCATCCTGAAATTATTCCTAACATACAGGCTTTGTTCAACCAGGATAATGGTACAGGGCGTGTAGTCAACATTTCGGGCCAGGGCTTTTTACATGCGTACGATTATATTGGCCGCTGGTTGGCAGCAGTACCCAACAGCATCCGCCAACATATTGAAACAAGATTCCCCGGAAGTCCCGGTGGCGGTGGTTCCGACTATGCATCGTTTGTTGCAGCAGGTGTACCCGCCTTCTCACTTAGTTCAAACAGCTGGTCGTATGGTTCATACACCTGGCATACCAACCGGGATACCTATGATAAGATTGTGTTTGATGATGTACAGAACAATGCCATCCTCACCGCTATTCTTATTTATATGGCTTGTGAAGATGAAAGTAAAACCTCACGGGAACGGATTGTGTTGCCTGTTAATCCCCGTACAGGCGAACCCGGTAAATGGCCGGTACAAACAAAGCCCACCCGCAGAGGCGGACTTGATTAATACAGCAATCTCCTACAGCAAATGCACTTCCTGCGAAGTGCATTTTTTATATAATTTTATTTTATAACATATTTGGAATGACTGTCATCACTCTGCAAACAAACAATGCTCATAAAGCCGTTGTTTTTGTGCGGTTACTTTTACCCTCAATTCACTGAACTATGGCCTTTGCTTCTATGTTTACAAAGTTAAAATTGCAACTCGTTAACCTGAGTCCCGCTTTTGCAATTACGTTTGTGTACCTGGTTACGGGCATTATATGGATACTGTGGAGCGATACAGTAGTTATACACATCGCTGGCAACAACAGTATTCTTTTACAGGAACTGCAGAGTAAAAAAGGAATTGCTTATGTGCTTCTATCCGGCATACTCTTGTTTTATATCAGCCATCGTTTATACAAACGCTTACAAAAAACAGACAAACAAAAACTTTCGTTACAGCAAAAAGTGGAAGCTTTAAACAGTACTAACCCCGGTGGTATGATCGACTACGATCTTGTTACCAACGAAGTACAGATGAACGAAAAAATGACCTTCTTTACGCCGCACAACGAACTGGCAGAAAACAGTTTTCTGGAAGTACTATTCAACCGTATTCACTCGTCTGATAAAGAAAGAGTACGTACCGAATACACAACAGCTACTAGCTCTTCAGCAAAAACACTTACAACCGAATTTAAACTCCTGGGCAGCGATAACAATTACTATACGGTTATCTGTACGCTTTTTCTTATCCGCAACGAAGAAGCTGTATTAAAACGTGTGATAGGCGAAATAAGAGATATAACACAGCTGCGTAACCTGCAGGCTGAGTATTATAACCAGCAGTTGAAACACAAACATCGTCTTGCATCTACCATCATCAAAGCACAGGAAAACGAACGGAACCGTTGGGCAGAAGAATTGCACGATAATATTTCGCAAATGTTAACGGTGGTAAATCTTTACCTCAGCAATACGCATGTGCAGATGGATAACAACGTAACCATGATCGAACAGGCGAGAAAATTTATTAATGAAGTACAGCAGGAAATACGTTTACTATCCTCAAGCATAAAGCCGCCTTCTTTCCATTCAACTACATTAAAGCAATCGGTAACACGACTGATGGCAGATATTAAACGGATTAAAAATATCGAATTCAGTTTTACGGAAGATCCTTCGGCAGAAACAGATATGAACGATGAACAAAAACTGATGGCTTATCGTGTAATACAGGAGCAACTGAACAATATTATCAAGTATGCCAACGCTTCAAAAATAGAAATGAATGTGTGGTGCGAAAATAATGCTGCACATATTTCAATTGAAGATAATGGTAACGGGTTCGATACAAACAAGATCCGTTCCGGTCTGGGCTTTCGCAATATCCAAAGCCGCCTGCAATTATATAATGGCAACATGCATATCGATTCATCGCCCGGCAAAGGCTGTTTACTCTCCGTTTCCTTTCAATTATAAAACGACGGATCCCTCTCTTTGTTAAAAAAGCTTTGCTCTGTAAACATTGATTTACAAATGTTTCGACAGTAGCTTTTTTATTGCATTAACAAATTGTAGAATTTCTGGCATGCTTTTTTAAGATGCTGTACAGGCAACCAATTTCTTAACCTGTAAAGCAAAAGTTATGAAACAGTTATTTACAATTTTATCTGCAATGGTAATTATGGCAGCATGTAAACCAAAAGCAGAAACAGATCAAACAAAAGTATTGTCAGCAGTTGATTCGGCAGAATTTGCAGCTTTCCAGGAATGGAAAGAACAACAGGAAGCAAAGAAAAATGCAGAAACAAAAACAGTATATGTTGTGCAGAAGCAGGCAACTTCTACATCGAATAACACAACAACCCGTAAAAAATGGAGCAATGCTACCAAGGGCGCAGTTATTGGTGGTGTAGGTGGTGCTATTGTAGGTGGTGTAGTAAGTAAACGTAACCGTGCAGCCGGTGCTGTTATTGGCGGTGTCGTTGGTGGTGGTGCAGGTTATGGTATTGGTAAAACATACGATAACAAACAAAATAACCAGTAATTAAAACTTCAGCGGCAATCGGCATTTTCCGGTTGCCGCTTTTTTGCTTTGTAACCTTATGAACTATGTTGATGTTTATACAATCTTTGTATTGTTACTTACTGCGTTGATTGGCTTTCAGATCGGCGCAACAAAAATCCTGAGCGAAATAAGCAAGTGGATACTTGCGGCTGCAGCAGCAGTATTACTTCCCGTCTATCTTAACAGCAACAATGTTTCCGGCCAACCTTTGTTGCAGGATTTTTATTTGCCTTTGTGCATGTTTACGTTATTCCTGCTCACGTACCTGCTGCTTTCTTTCCTGCAACAAACAACAACTACAAACCGTACGAAGAGCACGCATATTCTAAACAAGATTGCTGGTATTATTCCGGGCTTATTCCTTGGCATTATCATTACAGCAGTAAGTACACGTATTGCTATACTTACAGCAGACAGCAACATCAGCAATGAAATAAAAAACAGTTTTGCATACAGTACATCAGCGCCCTATATCAATCTTACTGAGAACTATCTGAGCCCCCGTATTGCCAATGTTACAGCAAGTGCAACAACCAGCAACAGCAATGCAGAAGTATATGCAACATCTTACTTTAAACACAGGCCCGATCTGGAATACCAGATGCTGCAACTGCTCAATAAAGAACGAAAGCAAAGGGGGTTAAAGCCGCTTACAGCCGATGAACCGTTACGTAAAGTTGCAAGAGCACATTCGGAAGACATGTTGCGCAGAGGCTATTTTTCGCACATTACACCCGACGGAAAAGATCCTTTTGACCGGATGAAGAAAGCAGGCATTCACTACAACCTTGCAGGCGAAAACCTGGCATATGCAGCAACGCTCAGCAAAGCACACAACGGGTTAATGCACTCCAGGCTGCACAGGGAAGCTATCTTAAATGCTAAATTCAAACGTGTAGGAATCGGCATTGTGGATGGTGGTAAAAACGGACTGATGATTTCGCAGGAGTTCAGAGATTAAACGGCAACAGAACATTGCTGTTATTGTTGCAATAGCGGCAACAGAATATGCAGTTCATTAAACCCCTCTGCCGGTTCAACAAAGCGAACACGGCCATTCAATGCAACAACCCTGTAATACAATGAATGAATAAAAAGTTCTTTTTCTCTTTCTTCAAAAGAACGTCTGCCGGCATCATCGATTATTGTTAAACGGATATCGCTACCAACTTCCAGCTTTACATGTACAATACGCAGATCTTTTTGTTGAAACAAAACATCCAGCCAGGCTTCAACAATACGGGTGCAGCTGAGTGCTTGTAAAAAAGATACCAAAGAAATATAACCTGTTACATCCAGCTTAATAGTGGTATCGGAAGTACGGTGAGTAGCAATAAGATTTTCTAATAACTGATGCAGATCGGACGTTTCAAGTGTTGTAGGGCTGAAACCATAAGACAAGTCCTTTACATTAGCCAAAGCCTGCGAAAGCGCTTTTTCAGCAACAGTAATAAGATCGCTCTGTTTTGCTCCATCCGTTTGCAGCATATTCAGGTAAAGACGAACAGTTGCAAGGTCTTGTGCAATATTTTCATGCAGTTGTTTTGCAACAAACAAACTCTCCTCATCTTTTTGTTTAATGAGCGCCGTTGCAGATTCCTCATTCAGTGCAATCAAATCTTTTGCCCGCTTCAAAATCAGATTCGATTTCAACCGCAGCTCCAGCAATTGGGTTACCTGGTGCGACAGAATCGTTAATGCCCGTTCCTGTTGCTTGGTTAGTACCCTTGGTTGTTGATCAATAACACAAATTGTACCCAGGTTATGCCCGGCTGGCGATACAATCGGGGCGCCTGCATAAAACCGGATATTTAAGGGACCTGTTACAAGAGGATTATCAAAAAAACGGACATCTTTCGCAGCATCTTCCACAATCATTACTTCGTTACTAAGTATAGCATGTGCACAAAATGCAACATCACGGGGAGTTTCTGTTTCGTCAATATTCTGTTTTGATTTAAACCATTGCCGGTCTTTATCAATTAAAGTAATCAACGATACAGGACAATTACAAATTTCTGCAGCCAACTCTCGCAATTCGTCAAACTCTTTCTCTGGTGCTGTATCCAGCAGGTTGTACATTTCAAGCTCTGCTAATCGTACATCTTCCAATCTGGGTAATTCTGCAATAACCATAATTTATTTTTATGCGTTTACGGATAAATCCATTTACGCCGGGTTCTGATAAAATAGATTTCAACCATTTGTTGTATTTCAAAAAACAAATGATTACACTTATCTCTAATAAACAGTTTGCTGATTCGGGTTCCGGCAAAACAGAATATCGTCGCCGATTAAGACATGCTTAGACTCCAATACAAAGTTCACACTTAAGACGTATGTATTGACGCAATCCCTCTCATTCTATCCGACTTTTTTCCGAATCTAAGTAGTTGTACTTAGTATCAAAATTTACCTCACTACAAAAACTCAGATAAAGAATACGTTAAACATGCAACTGTTTGTAAACGACGGCTGCAAAGAGTAATTTAACAGCGTTAACAATTTTCCTGAACATTTTAAAACACAAGACAATGCCAATAGTAAAAATTATTGAAGTGATTGCATCTTCAGAAAAAGGAATTGATGATGCTATACGGCAGGCAGTTGCCGAAGCATCGAAAACCGTTCGCAATATCGATTCGGTTTATGTACAGGATATTAAAGCACATGTAAAAGACGGACAGGTTACAACCTTCGGATGCGTTTGTAAAATATCGTTCCGGATTGAGTAAAAAAAATCCTGCCCGTTGGGCAGGATTTTTTTGAGTTGTATGATGTGTTAAGCCATCACCTCTTCCTTCGCTACTTTGCTGTAATCATCAGCCAGTTTACGTTGTACTTCAAATGGCACTGCTTCATAATCCAGGAAATGCATCCGGAATTTTGCACGGCCTTGTGTAAACGAACGCAGGTTGCTGCTGTAATCCTGCATTTCGGCCAAGGGCACTTTCGCTATCACTTTGGTAAAATGACCTTCGGTATCCATGCCTTCCACCATTGCACGGCGTGTTTGCAGATCGCCGATAACAGCACCGGTTAAATCTTCAGGACACAATACTTCTACATGATACATGGGTTCCAGCAATTGCGGATCGGCCTGTTGAAATGCCTGGCGAAATGCCTGCAGTCCGGCAATTTTAAATGAGATATCGTTACTGTCAACCGCATGCATTTTTCCATCGAACACACTTACACGTACATCACGCACGAACGAGCCCGTTAACGGACCTTCCTGCATTTTTTCCATTACACCTTTGAGAATAGATGGAAGAAAACGCTGATCAATAGCTCCACCAACGATACAGTTATAATACACCAGCTTACCGCCCCAAGGCAAAGCATGTGTTTCTTTACCACGTACGTTTAAACCATCGGGCTCGGGCATTCCTTCGTACCAGGGCTCAATGCGCAAATGCACTTCACCAAACTGGCCGCTGCCACCACTTTGCTTTTTATGCCGATACATGCTTTCTGCACTCTTGCGAATAGTTTCTCTGAAAGGTATGCGTGGCCGTGTAAACTTCACATCAAGTTTATGCAGGTTTTCAATTTTCCATTTAGCAACAGCCAAATGCATATCGCCCTGGCAATGGATAAGCGTTTGTTTCAACTCAGGCGATACTTCTACTTTAAACGTAGCATCTTCGTTACGTAGTTCGTGTAAGGCAGCTGCCAGCTTTTCTTCTTCACCTTTCTTAGTGCTTTCAATTGCCATGGTAAGATTGGATGCAGGAAAAACAATCGGCATCAATTCCATATCCTTACCTCTTTCGTGCAGGGTATTGTTGACATGCGTGTTCTTCAGCTTCAATGTTGCGCCAATATCGCCCGCAACCAACTCGTTTACAGGAGTACGCTTGTTGCCTTCAACCACAAACAGTTGATTTATTTTTTCGCTTACACCAGTGTTTTCGTTTACCAGCTCCATGCCTGTTTTAATTGTACCGCTATATACTTTAAAGAACGACAGTTCACCAACATGTTGCTCGGTTACTGTTTTAAATACAAATATGCAGGCGGCTCCATTCGCATCGCATGGCAAGGTATTGCCAGCTTTGGTTGTTTGCGGCGGCATTTCATTTGCACTGGGACAAACATTATCGATAAAGCCCATCAATCGTCCGCTTCCCATATTACGTTCGGCAGACAAACAGAACAGCGGAAACAGATCGTGATGAATCATGGCTTTTTTCATGCCTTCTTTAATTTCATCTTCATCCAGTTCGCCTTTATCGAAGTACTTCTCCATCAGTGTTTCATCATTTCCTGCAACGGCTTCAATCAATTCTTTGTGCAGCAGATCGGCCTTTTCTTTTTCATCATCCGGTATGGCTAATTTCTCCGGTTTACCACCACCATCTTTAAACTTGTACATCGTCATGCGGAGTACATCAATAATTTCATGAAAGCCTGCTCCTTGCTGACGTGGATATTGTACCACGGTGATATTCGATCCAAAATGCGCTTTGGCTTCGGCAACTGTTTTATCAAAATCGGCGGTTTCTTCATCCAGTTTGTTTACCGCAAAAATCATTGGGGTTTTAAACTCTTCGGTATACTCCCAAATAATGTCTGTTCCTACTTCTACACCATGTGCTGCATTCAATAACATTACACCGGTATCAGCTACACGAAGCGCACTGATAACTTCGCCTGCAAAATCGTCGTAACCCGGCGTATCAAGAATGTTGATTTTATAACCACGCCATTTGCTGTGTAATAACTTCGAAAAAACGGAGTTGCCTCTCTCCTGCTCCAGTTCGTGGTAATCGGCAACAGTATTGCGTTCGGCAATAGTGCCACGGCGGTTAATAATGCCTGCTTCATACAGCATGCTTTCCGCTAATGTTGTCTTACCGGAGCCGGCATGGCCCAGCAAGACAATGTTTTTTACATGTGAGGTATCAAAGTCTGCCATAACATTCAATTTTTATAATGTAAATAATATCCTGCCCGCATGGTGCTGCAGGAAGATCTACAGATGGATACAGATAGAATTGAAGGGTGACTGAAAGGGAAGAGTGAGGTGTTCTTTTACAAATAAACTGCAGTTATGCCTTCGCCATAAAATGCATAAACTCACTACGCAGTTCGTTGAGTGTGTGTTCTAACACTTCGTACTGGTCGTGCAGTTCTTCGTGCTCCTGTAGTGTTTCGGGAGATGGTTGACCTGCCGGTCGCATTTCTTCCATTTGCAATCGCCGGTCGTGCGATTTAATGGCTTGTTTCAGATCGTGGATATTGATCTGCTGAATGTAAAATTGGTTGTGATAATGTTCCACTTCGGTAAGGACATCTTTGTCTTTTTCTCCGCTGGCCATGAGTTGCAGCTGATCTCTCAGTTGACTCATTTCGTTACGGTAGGAACGCAGTTGCTCCCTCCAGGAGCTGCATTCCCTGTTGAGCTGTGTTGTGTCTGTTGAAACCATGGGAAACAGTTTTAAAAGTGAGGAATAATATTTCATCAAAGAGCTACTTAAATGTACGTTAGCAAATTGACAATTCCTATAAAAAAACTCCTGATTTACACACAAAAACAAACTGATTTTATACCATAATCGGCAACGGAACGTTAATTTAGCAGTTAATTGATTTCTATGAACCAAACCCTTTTACTAACTGCTGCGCTCTTACTGTTTGTAATTAGTGCAGATGCCCAACAACCAACATCCAAGAAACAGGAACTGCTGTCGTACAACATCAGTCTTTCCGATTACGAATTACCGGGCTACATTAAAGATTCCGCATCAAACAAAACATTTAACCGCAACGATTGGCACAAAGCAGGCCGCATGTCGCTGTGCATTGGTGTAAGTTACTGGCGTGGCTTAACCGATAAACTCGATTTTTCGGGCAACCTCACCGGAACTTTTTCCAACTTCCCTTCCAACTTTGTAAAAGATGATACCATTGGCCAGGCTGGTTTTTCTACCCAGCTCGATGGGCTGCTGCATCTACGTGCATTCAAAGAAACATCGCCCGTTAATCCATTTTTAACCGCAGGTATTGGCATGGGTTATTTTCCGGGGCAGTTTGCTATTTACGCACCACTTGGTGCAGGCTTGCAATTTCGTTTTAAACAAGGTGCTTACCTGTTTACGCAGGCGCAATGGCGTAAAAAAATAAGCAGTGGCATCAACAACGATTACCTGCATTACAGCATCAGCTTTGCGCAGGATTTTCCATTTGGCAAAAAGAAAGTAAAAGATATTCCTGTTGATCCCATACCTGTTGAACCGGTGTTGCCGCCGGATGCTGACGGTGATGGATTTGCAGATGCAAACGACTTATGCCCGGCCGTAAAAGGCACCGTCAATGGTTGTCCTGATTCGGATGGAGATGGTGTTGCTGATAAGGATGACAAATGCCCGAACGATAAAGGAACCCTGAACGGTTGCCCGGATAGTGATAACGATGGCGTGGCAGATAAAGACGATCAATGCCCGAACGATAAAGGAACACTCAATGGTTGTCCGGATAGTGATAATGATGCTGTTGCTGATAAAGATGACCAATGTAAAGATGTGGCAGGCCTGCAACGTTACAATGGCTGCCCCATACCCGACAGCGACAAGGATGGTGTAAATGATGAGCAGGATAAATGCCCCAACGAAGCCGGTATTCTTGCCAACAATGGTTGTCCTGAAATTAAACAGGAAGTAAAACAGAAGATCGAGTTTGCAGCAAAGAATATTTTCTTCCAGTTTGCGAGTGATGTGATCCTGAAAAAATCATATGCTTCACTGAACGAAGTGGTAACCGTGCTGCAACAGAACCCATCACTTAAACTCAGCATCAGTGCACATGCTGATAACCTTGGTACTCCAGACCGTAACCTGATGTGGAGCGAACGCAGAGCGAAAGCTGTTGCCGATTACTTCATCAGCAAGGGTATTGCTGCCGACCGTATTATGTACAAAGGCTATGGCGATACACAACCCATTGCCAGCAATAAAACTGCAAAAGGCAGAGCTGCCAACCGCAGGGTTGAAATGAAAGTGGATTATTAATTCATCCTACAATAGAACATACAAAAGCCTTCCGGTTGGAAGGCTTTTGTATGTATAGCAACTTGTTGTTGCGGATGAATTAACGTGGTTGCTGATCGTAATTGATCATCCATTCAATGCCGTATTTATCTCTGAACATGCCAAAATACGAACCCCAAGGACTATCGGCCATCGCCATTTCAACTTGTCCGCCGGCAGAAAGACCATTGAACAGCTGATCTGCTTCCTCTTTGCTTTCTGCCATAATTGAAATTTTACTCCTGTTCTCCTGTTCGTTATGCTTGCCCATAAAGGAAGGGGTATCACTTCCCATCAACATACTGTTGTTGCCGATAGGCAATGCAATATGCATAAGGTTGTTTGCTTCCTCTTCGCCAATAGGCAGATTTTCGAAACCCATATCTTTAAAACGGGTTACGGTTGCAAACTCGCCGCCAAAAACCGATTTGTAAAATGTAAACGCTTCTTCGGCATTGCCGTTAAAATGGATGTAAGGATTGATTTGTGCCATGATGCTTGTTTTAAGATAACTACTTTGATTATTTCCCAAACCTACAGCTTTACTGCAGCTGCCACAAGGTGTACCGGCGACAAAAACAAGGCCGATTGCGACAATACCCATAACAAACTTTCTCTGCAAAAAAGTACCAACAACCGTATCTGTTTATCGTCGCTTCATGAGTATATAACTTTTGCTTCATCCTCTCTCCTTTTTCTTCAACGGAAACATCCGGCCATAGCTTAAGCAGCGCCACAGCCATTCGGCCAAACCATATTGGTATTGACTGAGCCACCATTTACTGGCGGCTACCTGCAGCAGATAAATTACTAACCCGGCAAGAAAATAGCTTTGTAAACTCCAGTTGGGTTTTAGCAAAATGAAGAAAAAGAAGGCCAGCATATTCTGCAGCATATAACTCGTAAGTGTCATTTTTCCGGTTATTGCTAAAGCAGCAAAAACAACTTTTGCTTTACCTGTAGCATACAACCAGATAATACCCGTAGTGGTAAAACACATAATAACAAGTATCTGTGGGTAATAGAGATTGTAATAACTGTTGAATGTCCATTCGCTTTTTTCGATCAAAAACTGCAGCATATAGATGGCAACAGAAAGAATAAAACTGAACAGGAAAAGTTGTTTAACCCGTTTCAAATAACGGCTAAGTTGCTCAAAAAAATGACTCCTGTGCAATGCCATACCCAATAAAAAACAGCCCAACTGTATAAGGTGCAGTATAACCGAATAACTTAACCGCAGCATCCATTTGTACCGCATCACAACATTGGCCTTGATATGATCTTCGAACGTATTACGATCGTAGAACGAATAAAAAAGATCCCGGCTTTTTGGAGAAAACAGCACATGCAGCCGGCCTAAATAAGCATGCAGCAAAGGTGTTAACAGCAATACGCATGCAGCTAATACAAACAACATTCTTACAGAACATTTGTAAAAAAGCAACAGCAGCAAACCCATCAACGCATAATCGTTCAATATATCACCGCCAAAAAAAAGTGTGTTTACAAATGCAAATACAAATAACCAAAGCATCCGCTTGATAAAAAACCAATACACCGACTGTCCACTCTGTTGCCTGTTTTGCAGTAACACCGAAAAACCAAAACCAAACAAAACGGCCAGCAGTGTCCAACCCTTTGAACCAAAGATGAGTTCGGAAGCAGTATCCAGAAAAAAAGTAAGCGCATCCGGCTCTGTTTTCACTGCATGATTATTCCAGCCGTAAATACTGGCATAATTCATTAACACCACGCTCAGCAAAGCCCAGCCTCTTAAACTGTCTACAATAACGGTTTGTTCCTTTAGCGGCAGCGGACTGTTTTGATGCATAAGGTTCATTCGAATTAATGGATGGAATTGCTTCGATTAAAATTTAGGCAATACCAAATCGTTGAGTTTACTTTTCTGTGCAGCCATTTTTTCTATTGCATCAATTGTTCGTGGTGCGGCGGCTGAAATATTTTCACCGCTTGTTTTACCAATCACCACAACATCTTCTATCCGCACAGCAATATCCCACCATTTCGGATCGCAATTGCTGCCCTTTGGAATATACAGCCCGGGTTCTACTGTAATAACCATATTCTCTTTTAAAACAGCACCGGAAAATTTATCGTGCACATCCAGTCCAACATGATGCGACACACCATGAATATAATATTGACCAACTTCCTTCGCATCCTTAATAATCCCCAACTTCAATAATCCATTGGCAAGTATTTCTGTTGCTTTGATATTTAAATCTCTGAACGGTGTACCTTCTTTACACAGCTTGAACACGGCCTCCTGTGCATCGTACACCAGCTGATAAATGGCTCGCTGTTCGGCTGTAAATTTTCCGTTAGCCGGTACGGTACGTGTAACGTCCGAAGAATAGCCATGATACTCCGATGCCACATCCATCAACACCAGTTGATTGTTCACCTGCGTTACATTGTTTTCGATATAATGCAGAATACAACCATTCGCACCTGCACCAACAATTGGCGGATACCCCTCGCCTTCCGCACCATATTTTTTATGAATGTATTCAAACGTGCCCATCAGTTCTGTTTCCGACATGGCAGGATGAATCGCCTTCATCACTTCTACATGTGCCATTGCAGAATAGTAACTGGACTTGCGCATCAGCACCAGCTCTTCTGTTGTTTTGATCTCACGCAGCATACCTACAACATTGTTATAGGCATACGATTCAAAAGACATCTGCTCAAGTTTGCCCAATACTTTTACCAGTGTAACTGAATCGGGTTGCTGCATCAATTCGTTCAATAACGCATCTGTTTTGTATTCCTGATCCTGCGATGCTTCCATCTTTGATTTAATGCGGTTTATCCGGGCAGCAAGGTTGGCCGCAGTGGTATACTTTAAAAGCATGGTGTAATCTTCCACCAGGTTTTTACTCAAACTTTTCTCTATGCCTGCTTTTTTCTTAAATGCATCGATGAGCGTTTGCAACATGCCTGCACCTGCATCATCGGGAAAAGCATCGTACAAAATCTTGCTGAAGCGTGTAAGATCAAGCGGATAATTTGCAAACTGTTCGTCGTTATACACATGCGTAAAACCAAGCTGCTCTTTTACACCTTCAATACCCAAACGCTTGCCTGTCCAACGCTCCTGCAGAGCGTTGCGTTTCTGCACAAAAAACAGTTCATTGTAGGCACCATCTGCACCCTGTTGTGTTTCTTTAAAAATCAACAGGACAGCATTGGGTTCTTTATAACCGGAGAAATAATACAGATCGGGATTGGGATGATAGGCATAGTTCACATCTTTCGAAAACACCCGTTCAGGGTAGGCAAAAACTACAGCTACCGAATTAGCAGGCATCAGCTTACGCAAAGCCTCCCGCCGCCCCTTGTGAAATTCTTTACTCAGATAATCAGATGGCAACGGTTGTTGTGCCGTTGCAGAATAACACAATACACTTAACAGGATTGCAGCAAGTAGTTTGGTCATGATGATGTAGTTGTTGATGAAACAATACCGACAGGATTGATTGAATGTACAAAAAAACAATTACAGACAAACAGGTTATCTGTCACCTGTCTAAACAACGAACGTATAAACTGCTTATTCATTTGCTGCCGCAAGCCTTGGCTAAAGCTCCAGCTTCCAGTGAAATGCTTCATCGGTTGTTCCTGTTTGAATAAAGCCGTTTTTCTGCAATACTTTAAATGATGCGATATTGCTTTTATCTGTTGACGCAACAATTGCTTTTACGCCGGGCTGTGTTTTTGCCCAACCGATCATACCGGCTACCATTTCAGTCATAAATCCCCTGCCCTGGAATTCCTCATAAGTACCATACCCAATTTCAATTTCGCCGTGCTCGTTGGGTTCGCCCACAATACACAAATCGCCCACCATTACATTTTCTTCTTTTGCGATGGCTGTCCACAAAGTGGAGAACAAATAGTTTTTACTTGTATCTGCAACATTGGGCAAGATCGTTTGCTCCAATGCTTCTTTCAATTCGGCTGAAATGGTTCTTATACTGTCGTTGAGGTTGAGTTCTCTTTCCAGCGATTGGTCGCATTTGCAGTATTTAACCAGCTGTTCGTAGCTGAGAGGGCGCAGCAGGAGTCGTTTTGTTTCGATCATGTTTAGCTGTTTTTTATAAAAGAGATTGAATGTTGCTGAGCTATTGCTTTCATTGATGCACAATGTAATTCTATTGAAGGCAAACAGCCACTGAAGTATAAATATATGGCAGGTACAAAAGATGACCGGTGTTACATGAATCAACTGTAGTTTCTGTTGCTCCATTTGCTGTATTGAACGATGCATGGTAGTTATTAACGCAATGCTGCTGTTGGCGAGGACTCCAGCATGAACAGCGGAAGTTCGCTCATATAGTAATGCAATTGCCCAAACAAGTATACCTTTGAACAAACAACCATTTTGCAAGTACAGCTCTCTCTACAATCAATACAGGCAACCGCCACCGAAAAGCAGGAAGAAAACGACCGCTTTGTACAGCACCTGAAACAACTCAATGAAGATGAACTGGATACCGAAGTACAACGGCTCGATGCCCTCATCAGTCCGCAGGTAAGCTGTACCGACTGTGGTAATTGTTGCAAAGGATTAATGGTGAACATTACTGCTGCAGAAGCCGATCGTGCATCTGCACACCTGCACATGAGCCGTGAAGACTTTGATGAAAAGTTTGTGGAAAAAGGCGGACACGAACTAATGATACTGAATACAATTCCTTGTCATTTTTTAAACGATAACAAGTGCAGTATTTATGAAGTACGTTTTGCCGGCTGCCGGGAGTTTCCTGCACTGCATCTGCCGCAGTTCAATCAGCGGTTATTTACAGTAATGATGCATTACGATCGTTGCCCCATCATCTTCAACGTAATGGAAGAACTGAAGAAGACAACGCATTTTGAAGTGAAGAAAGGGTGAGCTGAGATGCGAATGAAAAATTACAAATGAAGAATTAAGAATGAAAAAGTAAACAGCAGTCGATATCGCTGCAAATGATTAGTTGTAGTAATACTGCTCGACATTGACCACTCACCATTCTCCATTCACTCCTTCCCCCATTGCATCTCTCAATTATTTATTGTAGCTTTTTTCCTCAATTCACCTGCTTATGGCTACACGTCTGCTCCTCCTGGCTTTGCCCGCCTTTGTACTTGCATTAGCTGCAGTACAGTTTACCCAACATGTACAAACAAAACAACAATGGGCACAACTGCAAACCTATAAACAACAACGAAGCATCCGCTGCACACCCGACTGGAATGCGTTGAAAGACTTCCTCGACGAAGTGGATATACCGCCAGTTGCAGGTGCAGGTTCTTACAAATGGAAAATCACTACACAAAGCGACAGTGCACAGTTTTATTTTAACCAGGGCATCAACATGTATTATGGCTTCCACATTATTGAAGCCATGGCATCGTTTAAAAAAGCAGAAAAGTTTGATCCAAATGCAGCCATGATTCATTGGGCAAAAGCATTGGCCTATGGCCCCAACATCAACGATGTTGGCTATGCTGCTTCGCCCGATGCATTAGCAGCTGTTGCCAAAGCAAAGGAATTGGCCGCTAACTGCACTGCTGTAGAAAAAGGATTGATTGCTGCACAAACCATTCGCTACAGTGCCGACAGTACACAAACAAGAACACATCTTAACCAATTGTATGCAGATAAAATGAAGGCGCTCTATCAACAGTTTTCAAACGCTGCTGATGTAGCCGCTTTGTATGTTGATGCAATGATGTTGCAACACCCCTGGGATCTTTGGCTTCCCAACGGCACACCAAAAGAGTGGACACCACGTATACGTACGGTGCTTGAAAAACTGCTGACCGTGTCACCCAATCATCCCGGTGCCAATCACTATTACATTCATGTAATGGAACCTTCGCCCTATTTTGCATTGGCAACAGCCAGTGCCGACAGGCTGGGTAAGCTTACACCTGCTTTATCGCACATGGTGCATATGCCTTCGCATATTTATTTACGTACAGGTAATTACAGCAAAGGAGCTAATGTAAATGAAGAAGCCGTAGCCAATTACAACAAAGTGGTGCAACTGTTTGCACCGGCAGCCGGTGCCGATTTTTTATATGTAATTCATAACCTGCACATGCAAACCAATCATGCATTAATGATGGGCAATAAAAAATATGCGGTTGAAAGTGCTGCAAAAACTGCAGCCAGTATACCTGCCGATTATTTGCAGATGGAAGGCGCCATGGGTAATCTTATTCAGTACATCTATTACACATCGGTACTGGCACATGTACGCTTTGCCAACAGCAGTGAATTGCTTGCAATGAAAACACCGCCTGCACAACAGGTTTACGCTAATGTATTGTATCATTTCGGCAGAGGTATGGCGTATACACAACTGCAACAATTATCCGATGCAAAAAGAGAATACGGTTTGTTGAAAGCATTGCTGAAAGACAGCACACTCTATTTACCATTTACACCTTTTTCGCCTGCTATCGACGGAGCCAACGTTGCAGCCGATTTGCTGGCTGGCAGTATTGCATTGGCACAAAACCAGACTGTCGATGCAATTACCTTCTTTAAAAGTGCGGTGGCTACAGAAGAACAAATGGTGTACAACGAGCCAAGAGACTGGTTACTGAACCCGAAACATTATTTAGGAAATGCTTATTTAAAAGCAAACGAGTATAAACAAGCAGAAGCGGTATTACTTGCCGATTTGAAAAATAACAATAAGAATGTGTGGGCGATGGCGGGTTTGCTTACTGCTTACAAAGCACAACATAAAACAAAAGAAGCAGCAGCACTGGAACTGCAATTAAAAGTGGCCAACAAAAAAACGGATGTGAAGATTACAGGGCCGGTGTTGTAGAGAAGACAATGATTGACAGATGACAGACCACCAACGATTGATGAATGAATAATGACAAATAAAGAATCAAGAATGAAAAAGTAAACAGCCGCCCAGCGTTTCTGCAATTGATTGGCTGCTGTAGCAATAACAGGCACTCACTATCGATAGCTATCGGAATCACGATAGCCTAACCGAGATTGATTGTTGAAGATGTAGATGAATGAGTAATGATAAATAAAGAATGAAAAGTAAACAGCCGCCCAGCGTTGCTGCAATTGATTGGCTGCTGTATCCCTGCCCGGCACTCACGACTCACGACTTGCCCCTCACACTTCCAGGCTTGCCTTAATAAAATCACTCACCAGATAGCTGATAAGCTTACCGGTGGTCTCACTCCTGCGTCCATCGATGAGAGCAGTGGCTCCTTCGCAAATATGCAGGTAAGCTACTTTTACATCGGTTGCTGCAAAATTAATGTACTGGCGTGCATGTATTTCTTCGATACCCACCGGCGATAACGCACTGCTTAATGTTTTACGGATACTGTCGAGATCCAGCTCGATGCCCGTATAGGTATCTTCTGTAAAGCCCGTTGCATGCGCAACAGCCTGTATAAAATTTCGCTTTTCGTGCAGGAAAATATCCTCATAGGTAATCAGATCAATAAACGGATTGTTCACAATATCCATCCATACATTTTGCGGAATATAATTTTCGTGCACACCTATCACACAATACTTCTGCAGGTAACCATCTTCTTCTGCATAACGGAACGCATTGCCGCTATGTCTTCCTTCAAGCGGGCGATAATCGGTATGCGCATCGAGGTTAATGCAGTTGATCTGTGCCAGCTGCACTTTATTGGCTTTGTGTAACCCTTTGGCGCTTCCTTTAATCAGTGGATACGCATTGTTATGTCCACCACCAATCGCAACAGGTATTTTACCATACGCCGTAATAAGTTTGGCTAATGCTTCTACTTCTTCATCAATACTGTTAACCGCATGTCGGTACGCATCTATTTTTTCTTCGTGTCCATGCGCATTCTCTTCAATGAGATGCTCCATATGATGGAAATCAAAATGCCCCAACAGCAGCACTTCATCACCCTGCAAAAAATCGTTGCTCTGTGTGTTTAAGAAAGCGGTTAGGAATGGAAACCAGGCGGTATGAGCACCACCAATACCATCATTGGCTTTTACACCAATATCTTCGGGTATACCAAACAATGCAAAACGTGCAGAAGATGTTTTTAGGATTTCTTCGAACTGCTCCCTGTTATTCGGCAAATGAACACGTTCGCCAATCTTCGTTTCAAAGCGACGGATTTTTGTAAGCGTAAGTACATCTTCTTTGTTGTAGTAACGGAACGATTGCATATGGCAGATGGTTTGTTCCTGTAATATAATTTATTTACAGCAACAATCATCAACGATAAAATTCTCCACCAATCATTACCCGTTCAATCAGGTTACTGCCAAATGCATAAGGCAGGTAAGCAAGCGATGGAATGGGACGGGTAAAAATAAGATTGGCTCTTTTGCCTACCGTAATACTGCCTACCTCCTGTTCCAGCTGCATAGCAAACGCACCGTTGATGGTTGCTGCGTTAATGGCTTCTTCGGGCAACATCTTCATCCCTATGCAACTCATACTTACTACCAGGTTCATGTTACCCGATGGAGATGAACCGGGATTAAAATCGCTGGCAAGCGCAACCGCAGCTCCGGCATCAATCAGGGCCCTTGCAGGCTGGTAAGGCATGCGCAGAAAAAAAGCAGCAGATGGCAACAATGTGCCAATGCTGTGCGACTGTGCAAGATCAGCTATATCCTGCTCAGTCATCGTTTCCAGATGATCAACTGAAACAGCATTCAATGCAATTGCTTTTTGTAAGCCACCTATACTGTTGAGCTGGTTCACATGCAGCTTCGGTTTTAATCCGTACTGCTGTGCAGCACTACAGATCTGTTCCATTTCTTCGGGAGAGAAGAATCCTTTTTCACAAAACACATCCACAAAGTCGGCAAGATTTTCTTCTGCGATTACCGGCAGCATATCGTGAACGATGGCATCAATATAACCCTGGTGATTTTCTCTATACGCTAACGGGTACGTGTGGGCGCCCAAAAAAGTTGCCACAATAGGTATGGGTGATGTTGCTTTTAACTGCTGAATCACACGCAGCATTTTCAACTCTGCCTCTACCGATAACCCATAGCCGCTTTTTATTTCAACAGCACCGGTGCCCAGGCTGATTAATTCTTCGAGCCTGCTCCATGCCAAACGCAAGAGCTCCAGTTCACTCATAGCTGCAAGCTTTGCTGCGGAGTTTAAGATGCCGCCGCCTTTTGCAGCAATGGCTTCATAACTCATACCATTGATCTTGTCTACAAACTCTTCTTCCCGGCTGGCTGCAAACACAAGATGTGTGTGACTGTCGCACCAGGCCGGTAGTACAAACTGTCCGCTGGCATCAATTGTATGATCAATACTGTTTGCCCATTCGCCCAACTGTTTCATTTCGCCGTAAGCAGCAATCAGTCCATCGTTAATCAACAGGTAAGCATCTTCAATAACCGGCAATTGCGCAAGTGCTTTTCCACGCAACAGCACACTTTCTTCTCTTACGCCAACAAGTTGTTTAATATTGGTAACAAGCAGTGTCATACATTTAAAAGTAAGTGATTTCTGCCTGTAAACAGAAAAGCCCCGCCAAAAAAGACGAGGCTGCTGTTTAATCAAGAAACCAATTTATTTTTTGGCTGCTGTAACCTGCTGCATTGGCATTGCCACTGCATCAACAATATGTATCACACCATTGCTGGCCATAATATCTGCATTGGTTACATACAATGCGTTGCCGTTTTCATCAGTAAGTTTTACTTTACCCTCTTCAACAGTTGCTTTTAATTTACTGCCTGCTAACGTTGGCAACTCAACCACACCATTACCCTGCTTTATTGCAGCCATGAGTGTTGTTGAATTCCAGTTACCGCCCACTACATGATACTTGATTGTTTTTGCCAACTCACCTTTGTTCTTCATCAGCTTTGTACGATCTGATTCAGGAATTTTTTCGAACGCTGCATTCGTTGGAGCAAACACCGTGTACGGCCCGTTCATCTTAAACACTTTTGTAAGATTGGCATCTGTAATTGCTTTTACAAGCATGGTATGTTCAGGCGAACCTCCTGCAATGTCAACAATATCCTGCTGTACCGCTGCAGGCATTACCTCTGCTTTCATGGTTGAATCCTGCGCCTTCACTGTTACAATTGATGCAATCATGAAGAATGCTGTAGATGAGAATGCAAATAAAATCTTTTTCATTTGTTTACTTTTTTTTGCGTTTTAAATGGCCAACTGCTGTTCACTTATAAACAATACGGTGTATTGTTTATCAAGCTTACTTCACCGCTGTTGAATTTCTGTTTATGTAGTTTTTAGAATAAAAGAGCTGTTGCGCAGTTATACTGCACAATACACGAGATACAATCCTTTCAGGGAAACTGTTACAAGAACAGTACTTACAGATGGAAAATTGGGAGAGATACTTTGTTAACGAAGTTCTACCAATAAAAACAAGAACCATGCCAGCAGAAATAAAGAAGCCTGTTTTCTGATTAAGAAAAAGTAAGTAAGTTGAAGGATGATCAGCTTCGAAACCATCATCAAAAAGTTTGAAAAGCAGGGCGAGAAAACCGGCTGGACCTACATTCTTATTCCTGCAGCTACAGCAGAAAAAATAAATCCCGGTTGTAAAAAATCGTTTCGTGTAAAAGGAAAGTTTGATGCTTTTACTTTTGATGCCATGACCTTGTTACCAATGGGCGAAGGCGATTTTATTATTCCATTAAAAGCCGATGTGCGCAAAGCAATCGGCAAACGGGCAGGCGATAAACTGAAAGTGCAGTTAACCTTACAGGAAAAAGCGTATGAAATTGCTGCCGACTTTCAGGAATGCATGGAAGATGAACCTGCTGCCCTGAACTATTTTCAATCGCTTACAGGTTCGCACCGCAATTACTTCAGCAAATGGATCGAAAGTGCAAAAACGGAAGAAACACGCACAAAGCGGATTGTGCTTGCAGTAAATGCACTGGCCCGCAAAATGGGTTATGCAGAAATGATCAGGGAACAAACCGCCAAAAACAAATTACAGCGTTGATTTATACACATAACAGCTGTTAGTTGTGAATAAGAAGCAGGCTGAGAAAGGTTTTTCATGGGTTACCTATCTTTGTTTACGGTATTAAAAGCGGAAATGTTTATTTCCGCAGACTGAATAATTACCTGTTCAGTTAAACATAAAACCTAAAACAAATACACATGATCCAAAAAACTTACTACAAAACAAAGGACTACTGCAAGGTGAAGTTTTCGTTTAAACCTGAAAATGCAGAAACAGTAGAAGTGCTGGGTTTAAACAGCGACTGGAATAATCCTTTGGTTTTAAGCAAGAAAAAAGACGGCTCATTTAGCGGCGAGATCAATCTCCCCAAAGAATCAAAACACGAGTTCAAGTACCTCGTGAATGCTACCGATTGGGTAAACGAACCCGAAGCCGATGAAGAACAACCAAACGCCTTCGGCGGTGCCAACAGCGTTCTCGTGCTGTAATCTTTTCCTCTCTATTTAACGATTGCTTTTTTCTTTTCCGGATGTGTTGAAAAACCCGGACAGTTATTCTATTGCCTGTACCCCTCGAAACTATTTCAGCAGTTTCCGTTTGATGAATTTTTCAAACTCTACTGCGTGAAACACAATGGCCGATGCGCCTATACAAATACCTAGCTCTTGCAGGGTGAGTGGTTGCGTTTTAAATACTTCGTTGGCATAGGGCAGATAAATAACGCCTAACTGCAATACAAACGTAAGCAACACCGCACCCAGCAATTGCGTATTGCTGAACAATCCCTGTTGAAACAAATACCTGCGTTCGCTGCGGATGGCAAGCACATGGCCCAACTGTGCCAGCGATAAAACAGTAAACACCATCGTTTGCCAATGTGCTCCGCTATGGTTAATACTCCATGCCTGTATGCCCAGCGTAACACCCGCCATTAACAATCCAACCCAAACAATGTGGTAACCGATACCTTCAGAAAATAAACTTTCGTTGGTTCTGCGTGGCGGCCGTTGCATAATATCCTGCTCTGCCCGTTCGCTTGCCAATGCCAAACCAGGCAAACCATCGGTCACTAAATTGATCCACAGAATATGTATCGGCAACAAAGGAATAGGTAAACCAATCAATGGCGCAAGAAACAAGGTCCATATCTCGGCTCCGTTACATGTCATAATATACTTTACAAACTTGCGGATGTTGTCGTAAATTCTTCTGCCCTCTTTTACAGCTTTTACAATCGTTGCAAAATTATCATCGAGCAAAATCATGTGTGCAGCTTCTTTACTTACATCCGTACCATTAATACCCATTGCCACACCAATGTTCGACGATTTAAGCGAAGGCGCATCGTTTACACCATCACCCGTCATCGATACAAAATGATGTTTACGTTGTAACGCTTTTACAATATTGAGTTTTTGTTCGGGCGACACACGTGCATATACACGCACTTTTTCAACCTGCTCTTCAAACTCATCCATGGCAATCGACTTCAGTTCTTTGCCCGTCATCACCAGGTCGTTCTTTGTGAGTATACCGATCTCTTTGGCAATGGCTGCAGCTGTTGCAGGATGATCGCCGGTGATCATCACCGGCCGTATACCTGCAGCCTTACATTCTGCAATCGCCTGTTTTACTTCTTCACGTGGTGGATCAATCATACCCACCAAACCGGCAAACTGCAGATCGGTTTCTACATTTTCGTAGCTGAAAGGCTCGGGCAATTCATGCACCAGTTTAAAACCAAATGCGATCACACGAATACCGTTCTGCGACCATTCATCGGCTGTTTGCAGAATAGCATCGGTATCGAGCCATGTTTCTAATGCTGCTGTTACAGATTCTACTGCACCTTTTGATAGTACAAGATATTGTTGCTGATAACGATGCACAGTGGTCATGCATTTCCTATCACTATCGAACGGCAATTCAGCTACACGAGGCAATGCCGTTTGCAGCTCCTGCAGTTTAGCAGCAGTGAATTGTGTTTGAAAATATTCAACCAATGCAATTTCAGTAGGATCTCCGATGAGCGCTTTTTCTTCTGTTTCCTTCACATCATGATTCAACGCAATGGCCACATCAAAAACAGAAAGTCCGTGCAGTTGCAATGCTGCATCGGCTTCGCCTTTTACCTGCACCACTTTCATTTTGTTTTGTGTAAGCGTACCTGTTTTATCGGAACAAATAAAAGTGACTGAACCTAAGGTTTCAACAGCGGGCAGTTTTCGTATCAATGCATTTTTCTTCACCAGTCGTTTGGCACCTCTTGCAAGTGCAATGGTAATTAATGCCGGTAATGCCTCGGGTATAGCTGCCACCGCAAGCGAAATGGAAACCAGCAACATGTTCAATGGTTGTTCGCCACGCAATAAACCAATTGCAAACAGCAATAAACAAATAAAGAGAATGATGTAAGAAAGTTTGCGGCCAAAATCGGCCATTCGCTTTTGTAAAGGTGTTGCAGCTTCATCCTGCTGTAACATGCGTGCAATTAAACCAATTTCAGTTTGCATACCGGTAGCAATCACAATTCCTTTTGCACGACCATTAGTTACTAAGGTGCTTTTAAAGGCCATGTTCAATCTGTCGCCAACAGGTATGTCCACCTCTCCCATTTTATGCTCCGTTTTTTCTGCCGGAACCGATTCGCCTGTTAACGCCGATTCATCAATTTTCAAACTGAATGTTTCAATCAACCGCAGATCGGCAGGCACTACATTTCCTGCTTCAAGCAGTACAAGATCGCCGGGCACCAGTTCTGCTGAAGGAAGTATCACAGGTTTTCCATCACGCAAAACCTGCGCCTGTAACGCAGCAATTTTCTTTAATGCTTCCATTGCTTTTTCGGCACGATACTCCTGCACAAAACCTACAATGGCATTCAGTACAACAATAATGAGGATGATAATTGTATCTGTAAGATCGCCTGCAATGCCGGCAATAATGGCTGCTGCCAGCAGCACTAAAATCATAAAATCTTTGAACTGTTGCAGAAACAACACCCAGGCCGGCTTCTTCTTTTTTTCCTGCAATTCGTTGGGACCATACTCGGCCAGTTTCAACGTTGCATCTTCAGTTCGCAAACCATTTTGCGATGATCCGGTTACAGAAATAACTTCTTCCGTGGGGAGATAATGCCAATTCATAAGGAGTATTTACAGGTAATGTTCGCAACTGTAAGTTACAAAAACATTACGCTACAGTTCCTGATGAGAATTATCCGGAGAAGGAATAACGTCAGGCCTTTTTAAGAATGGCGACAGTAAGCCGGCTTACACAAATCAGTTTTTCCCGTTCGTCGTAAATTTTAATATCCCACACATGGGTACTGGCGCCAATATGTATCGGCGTGGTAATACCTGTAACTGTACCGCTTCGTACAGAGCGGATATGATTGGCATTGATCTCCAGGCCAACACAAATAAATTTTTCGGGATTGATGATCATGGCCGAAGCAACACTACCCAATGTTTCAGCCAATACACAACTGGCACCACCATGCAATAAGCCATACGGTTGATGGGTACGATGATCGACAGGCATGGTTGCTTTTAAAAAATCGGCACCTACTTCTGTAAAACGTATATCAAGCAGTTCACCAATGGTGTTAGCGCCCATGCCGCTGAAATCATTCAGGGATAAATCTTTCTTAAACCAGATAACAGACATACAGGTGTGAAGTAAATTATTTTGCTTTTAGTACTGCATGATTTACCACATCGGGCAAAAAAGGCGATGCATCTCCACCGTTGCGTATCACATCACGCACCAGCGTTGATGCAACCGAAGTGTATTGGGGCAAACAGGTAAGAAAAATCGTTTCGATATTATGATCGAGACTGCGGTTCATATCGGCAATCGCTTTCTCGTATTCAAAATCGTTAACGTAACGGATACCACGCAGAATAAACTTTGCATTCACCCGCTTGCAACAATCAACAGTTAACCCATCGTATACAACTGAATCAACTCTTGGTTCATCTTTAAAAATTTCGTTGATCCAGTCCACCCTTTGTTCTTCGCTGAACATGGGTACTTTAGCTGCATTGCGGCCGATACCGATGTACAGTTTATCGAACAGATCGAGTGAACGGTAAATGATATCCAAGTGACCAACAGTGATGGGATCAAATGTTCCCGGGAACAGGCAGATACGTTGCATGCAGTTGATTTAGAGTCCGAATATCGAACGAATATCCCACATAAACAAAGCACACACCGTAATTCCCGCAATAAACGGCCGTAATCGCACACCGTAAACGGGTATTTTATTTTATAGAGGTAGTTTGTATTTTTCTGCAAACAAACTAACCATGAGCAACCGCAGTACATCGAAAGTAAGAATCCTCAGTATCGACGGAGGAGGAATCAGGGGTATTATTCCCGGCACCATTGTAGAATATCTTGAAACACGCATCCGTGCAGTAACCGGTAACAAAGAAGCAAAAATTGGCGAGTATTTCGATATGATTGCCGGCACCAGCACCGGTGGCATCCTTACCAGCATTTATTTAATGCCCGATGAAAAAGAAACCGGCAAAGCAAAATTTTCGGCTACCGATGCCGTGCAGCTGTACATGCAATACGGCAACAGAATTTTTAATAAAAACTTCTGGCAGCAGTTTAAGAATTTCAGTTTTTGGAATGAAAGTTTTCCTGCTGATAATCTTGAAAAACTGTTGCAGGATTATTTAGGCGATACATCGTTGAGCCAGATGATCAAACCCTGTGTGATTACAGCATATAACTTTTACGAACGAAGAGCTGCATTCTTCAACAGTGCTAATTCGAGAAAGATCGGTGGCGAAGTGCGTGATTTTAAAATACGCAATGTAGCAAGAGCAACCAGTGCTGCTCCTACTTATTTTGAACCGGCGATGATTTACAGTTTAAGTGAAGCGCCACAATATTTAATTGATGGCGGTGTGTTTGTAAACAACCCGGCTTTGTGTGCGTACAGCGAAGCAAGAGGTTTAAACTTCAGCGACAGCAGGATATTGTATGGCGAGTACCAATTACCAAAGCCCAACAGACCTGCAGCAAAAGATATGTTACTCATCAGCATTGGTACCGGCAGCAGCAAAAAGAAATACGAGTTTGAACAATTGCGTAATGCAGGATTGATTAAATGGCTACCGGTGCTCATCGACATCATGATGAGTGGCAACAGCGAAACAGTGCATTACCATCTTGTACGTATGTGGGATACGTTAGAAGATGCTGATAAAGGAGATTACTACCGCATTGATCCTGATTTAAAAACAGCATCCCCGGATATGGACAATGTATCGAAGAAAAATTTAAAACTGCTGAAAGAAGCCGGCGAAAGTTATGTGTTTGAAAACACAGAGCAACTGAATGAAATAGTTGACAAGCTCTTGCTGTATAATTGATGCCATCCCGAGGAACGAGGGATCTGCTTCATCTTTGTACTAAAACCAAACAGATTCCTACTTGCGTCGGAAAGACAGCAACGCCAAGCTTTGTCCGTCATGTCGCCGAAGGAGACATCGCTACAACTTTTACATGCTATGTTGTACAAAGCCTGATTGAATGCAACGGTTTAACTGCTTAGAGATTTCTCACCCCGCAGCAACATCTTCAAAATAATTACAAGTGATAAGCGGATTCGAAATGACGACGCTGATGGAGCTTAACAGTTGATTACAAATACAAGAGCCGAAGCAATTGCTTCGGCTCTTTGGTATAACATCAATACAATCTTTAATTCAAATTCCTGAAATCCACCGGCACCAGTTTACTTACACCGGCTTCCTGCATGGTTACACCGTAGATCACATCCACCGCACCCATTGTTTGCTTATTGTGCGTTACAATAATGAACTGTGAATTTTCGCTGAACTTGCGGATCATGTTGGTGAACTTGCCTACGTTGGCATCATCCAAAGGCGCATCCACCTCATCGAGAATACAGAACGGAGCAGGTTTGATGAGATAGATCGCAAACAACATGGCTGTTGCGGTTAATGTTTTCTCACCACCACTCAGCTGTGTAATGCTGCTTGGGCGTTTACCTTTTGGCTTGGCCACAATATCGATACCTGTTTCAGCAAGGTTATCAGGATTTTCCAATACCATGTCTGCCGTATCATCATCTGTAAACAAGGCCTTAAATACTTTCTGGAAATTCTCCCGCACCTGGTTAAACGTATCGAGGAAACGCTGGTTGGCGGTTGCTTCCACTTCCTGGATGGTTTGCAGCAACGATTCCTTTGCAGTAACAAGATCATTCTTCTGCTCAAGAATAAACTCGTAACGCTTGCGCATTTCTTCAAACGCTTCAATCGCAGTGGGGTTCACCTCGCCGAGGTTTTCCAAACGTTTTTTCATGCGATCAACTTTCGCCTGCAGATCTTCCTGCGATTCTGTACCGGTACGGTCTTCTTCAATTACTTCTTCCAGATTTACTTTGAACTCAACCATCAAGCGTTCTTTCGTTCCGCTCAACTGCAATTTCAGTTCAGTGAGTTTATCTTTTATTTCATTGAGCAACTGATCTACCTGCTCTTTTTCTTTTTGCTTATGGCGGAGTTCGCTTTCTTTTTCGCCCAACGCATTACGCAGATTGTAATAGTACTGATCTGCTTCGTTGAGTTTACGTTCTTCGGTTTCTTTGTTTTGCAACAGTGTCACCAACGCATCCTGTGCATCCAGCAAGTTTGCTTCGCTGTCGCTGATCTGGTTGGCAGCTTCATCCAACGCAGCAGAGTTGGTGGTTACCTGCAATTGCAGATCCATCAACTGGTTGCGTTTAAACTCCAGCTCTGTTTTTAACGATGTTACCTTGCTTTGCTGGCGGGTAACATTCAAATTATAATCGTTGTACGATTGATTGGCTTCGCTGTAAGCACGTTCTGCAGCTGCATACTCCTGTTCAATTACTTCCAGTCTGCCTGCCAATTCATCTAACTGGCTGTTGTATTTTTCCAGCTCATCTCTGTGCACCTGCTGGCTTTCATGAATTTCTTCCTGCTGAATTTCCAGGTCTTCCAAACGCTTCACCGCATTGGCTTCCATACCACGCAGGTTTTCCATGCGGTTATCTAACCCATACACCTGGTTAATGAGTTGGTTGATGGCTGTTTCCGTTTCTTTGATCGCATTTTCTTTCAACTGCTCATTAAAACCAATCACTTCGTTGTGGCGCATCTGGATGGCATGCTTCAGATCAAGCACCACTGTTTCCTGTGCTAAAATTTCTTCGTGTAAACGTTCTAAATTTTTTGCACGGCCCAGTTTCTTTCCTTCAAACAAACCAACACTGCCACCACTGAGCGAATATTTTCCTTTGAAGAACTTACCACTCTTCTCCAGCACCACGCCATTAAAACCGATAGGTAAATTGTTTTCATCTTCTGCAATCACTACCTGACCTAACAGGTAGTTGATGAGCGATTGATATTTTGCATCTACTTCTACCACACTCAATGCAGGAATAGTTCCGGCTGGTACTTCATTTAATCCCTGCTGACCATTGAACTGATCGAGCATAAAGAAGTTGGCCTTTCCTTTCTGGTTGCCATGTAACAGGTTTACTGCTTTCAACGCATCGTTCATGTTACCCACAACATAATAGTTGAGGTATTGCTCCAGCAGATTTTCAACAGCAGTACGGTATTCTTCCTTACAATAGATCACATCACTTAACAGTGGCGATTCTACATTCCATTCCGGATTGTTGTGTAAGAATTTCACACTGTCGGGGTAACCTTCCATTGAATCAACCAAACTCTTCAACAGATCGTACTCGTTCTTCTTCGAATCGAGCTTTCTGTTTTCATCGGCCAGTTGATTACGCAATCCTTCCAATGCCGATTGCGTTTGTAATATCTGTTCTTTGGTAAACTCGTGTTGCTCCTGCAGGTTTTGCAGTTCTTCTCTACAGTTGGCCAACTCATGTTCTTTCTGCTGCTTTTCTTCTTCGAGTTGTTGCAACTGTTGTTTGCGGTTCGCCTGTTCTTCTTTTAACTGGAAGATGGTGCGTTGCAGGTTTTGTACCGTTGTTTCACCAACCGCTACATTCTTTTCTGCTTCAAACTGGCTGCGTTGAATGGCCTGGTTCTCTTTGCGGATCTCATCAATACCACTGCGCTTTTCATCAAACACTTTGCGTGTGCTTTCTACTGAGCTGCGTAAGGTATCGAGTTGTGAACCGAGATCATTCAGCTTAATTTCTTCTTCCTGGATTTGTGCATCTGTAAACTGGATGCTTTCTTCAATACCCTTTAACTGACCACCTGCTTTTGCTAAGAAATCCTTTAAGCTGGTTTCTTTTTCTTTCAGGTAATGCAAACGCTGCTGAGCAAGGTTCTTTTCGTTTTCCTTGGTACGCAGGTTTTGCAGAATATCGTTGAATGCATGCTGCATCGAATGCAGTTCACGTTCTTTTTCAATAAACCCAACTTTCTCCTGCTCAATCGCCGCTTCTTCGGTTGCAATTTTTGCTTCCAGTTCAATCTTCTTATTGGTTTCTTCGTCGTGCTGTTCGTTCAGGGTTTTCCAGGTAAGGTTGAAACCTTCCAATGCTGCTTTTGCGAGTTCAATACTTACCTCACGGTACTCTTTCTTGATCTCGTAATATTTCTCCGCCTTCTTGGCCTGGTTCTCCAGGGTCTTCAACTGGTTGTTAATTTCGAACAACAAATCTTCAATACGTGCCAAATCCTGTTCGGTTGCATCCAGTTTATTCTTAGCTTCTTTCTTTCTTGTTTTGTAGATGGTGATACCTGCAGCCTGTTCCAACATACGGCGACGGCTGTTATCCTTATCCTTGATGATATCGTCCACCATCCCCAACTCGATGATGGCATAACTGTCGGTGCTTACACCGGTATCGAGGAAGAGGTTCTGGATATCCTTTAAACGACATTGTACATCGTTGAGGCGGTATTCACTCTCACCACTTTTATAAAACTTACGGGTTACAGTAACGGTGCTGAACTCGGTGGGTAACAGGTTACGGGTATTCTCAAACGTCAAACTCACCTCGGCCAAACCAGAAGCGCTACGTGTTTTAGAACCATTGAACACCAGGCTCTCTAAGTTTTCACTACGGAGATGGCTGATCTTTTGCTCACCGATCACCCAGCGGATACTGTCGATAATATTGCTTTTGCCGCAACCATTGGGGCCAATGATGCCGGTTACACCTTCATCAAAACTAACCACAGTTTTATCGGCAAAACTTTTAAAACCCTTGATTTCTAAACTCTTTAAACGCACTATTTTTCAATTTAGGAAGGCGACAAATATAGGGGATTAAGATTGTAACAAAATTTAGGCTTTTTGCTTCTTTTCAACAGTTTTTTACAGGTTTTCAACAAGAACGGGGTTTATTTGTCATATTGCCTTACTGTTCAACTGAAATTATGTACGCTGTTCTAACCCTCATACAGTATAAAAAACGCTTCGTGTACTTTGCTTTGCTGGCTATGGCACTGCACCGGTTGCCGCTCTGGCTCAACCGCCGGCTGCGGTTTTACAAGCTGCTGGGCTGCGGCAAGGGCGGCACCTTCAGCAAAACACCCGACTGGCAGCAATGGGGTGCCTTGGTGGTGATGGACAAGAACGATCTGACCGGTTTTTCCGAAAAGGAACAGTTGCAGCTACGGGCTTATGGTCAATTCATGACCGGCTGGTGGCGGTTTTTCGGCTGCCAGACCAGAACCTTTTTACTGGAGCCGATTGAAGCCCATGGCAGTTGGGACGGGAAACAGGCTTTTGGTGATCTGCCGGTAAAATCGGAATACGAAGGCCCAATAGCTGTAATAACCCGGGCCACCATCAATGCCGATAAACGCTCCCGTTTTTGGGAACATGTGGAAGCTGTGTCGAACGAAATGCGGAAAGCGGAAGGTTTTCAGTTTTCGGTAGGCATTGGCGAAAACCCCTGGAACAAACAGGCCACGTTTTCCGTTTGGCAAAGCAAGGAACATATGAAACAGTTTGCCTACAAAATGCCCAACCATGCCGATGTGATACAAAAAACCAGAAAAGAGAAATGGTATAGTGAAGATATGTTTGTAAGGTTTAAGGTGGTGGAGAGTTGGGTGAACTAGATTGGCAGAATTATTAGAAGATTATTGAATTAATTAATGCCGTAGAAATAGCTTGACAGATCGGATTGTACTAACAACAATACAAAAAGTTGAACGTTAGAATGTTGATTTCCAAGCAATCTATTTTCTCATGCACAATATTTTATATCATATATATTCGTGTTAGCGGTAATTTTAACGAGACACTTCACGGAAGAAAATGGAGCAAAAAATATTTCACGACTTTGGCCTTTCAGACTTTTGGGATGACAATGACTATTCATTAAAAGAATATGTAGAAGATAGCCCGTCAGATGAACTTATATATTCCATAGAACAAGAACTTGGTTTCAAACTTCCAGCTTCATACATTGAATTAATGAAAATTCATAATGGCGGGACACCTAATAACTGTTGCTTTCCGACGTCTGAAAGAACTTCTTGGGCAGAAGACCATTGTGCGATAACAGGAATTATGGGAATTGGCAGGACAAAGACTTATTCATTATGTGGCAGTTTAGGAAGCCAATTTATGATTGATGAATGGGGATACCCAAACACAGGAGTATTCATTTGTAACTGCCCATCAGCAGGACACGATATGATAATGTTGGACTATTCAAAATGTGGAAAAGACGGAGAACCCGAAGTTGTTCATGTTGACCAAGAATGGGACTACAAAAAAACATTCTTAGCGAAAGACTTTGAAAGCTTTATTCGTGGACTTGTAAGTTCAGACGTTTATGATACTTCTGAACAAGATTTAATAAATACTCTTGATACTTTCAAAACCGGACAATTTTCGGATATTCTTCAAGAATATTTTAAAAAAGACACTTCACTAAATTTTGACAGAATCCTGAGAAATCTATTTACAGAATTAACAACCGGTAAGGGCTATTTTGGACTTCACGCAGACGAACTTTCACATTTGGCTTATGATATACAGTTTTACCTTTTGAGTATAAACAAAAGCATAAAGAACAGAGAACAGTTTCAAAAGGAATATCCACCAATGGTTGCTATGGGTAACAATGAAATTACAACAGGAGGCTATGCTGACTTCTTCTTAGATTGGTTTGACCAAAAGATAATCTCAAAACAGATAACAAAAAAACTATTTGGCGGACTAAGTTTTACTGACGGTTATAAACAACAACTATTTAAACAGATAAAAAAGTATGAATAAAAAACTACCGCTAACATTGAGTGTTGCGTCAGCAGGGTGCGACGAATAAATCCTCACCTTAGTGCTACTATCAGCTACATATCCGGCTGACCGAACACGGATAAGCAACAGAATATATTTTCAACTTTTGCATCTTACATCGGCTGCAGTTCCAGACTGGACATTTTTCAAATGCCCTGCCGAACGCAAAGCTATGAACGTTGCATGCAATTTTATTTGACACCCTAAAACATTCAGATAGACATGGGATATGACTTTCATATTGTAAGACGTAATGATTGGGCCGACTATGAAGAAGACAGCAATATTTCGCTCGAAGAATGGTTGGCCTTTGTACAGTCCGACAATGAACTGGAATTTACGAATGGCTATCAAATAAAAATCCCTGGAGTTGAGAATTCTTTTCAAAATGTGCCAGGTTTTTGTAATTGGACAGGGCATTCTACAAGAGTTTCAGACGACAAACCTTGGTTTGACTATGGTTACGGAATGATAAGTACAAAAAATCCAGACGAAGAGACAATTAGGAAAATGATAACTATTGCAGAAAAGTTCAATGGCAGAGTTCAGGGCGATGATGGAGAGTTTTATGATGAAAGTTATTTCCAAAGTAAGACCGATCCATTTACACAAAACACAACAAAGTTGATAACCAATAAGCCCTGGTGGAAGTTTTGGTAACCACTCTTTTAACTTCACGAAAAACTGCATGCAACAATCGGTTTGCTGCTATGCTGGCTGACGGAACAAAATTCAGATTTTTATTCGCTGCCGAGTCTCTGCACTTCAAAGGCGATGTGTCAGACAGCATTGTGTGATGGCCTTGTGGCACTCGCCGTGAGTAAATAAATTCTTCAATACATTTCGCTCCGGAACACGGCGAGTCGGCTTCGCATTTGTTGGTGTTCCGTCAGTTAAATGTTGTAGAATGCCAAACTTAGCACTACTGCCCGCCGTTGCTGTGTCTTACGACCAGCAACTCATGTACAAATGCCCGACAAACTTTTTGTTTTCAAATTCCGTTGTTGGTGAAAAACACGCAACAACGGCTGTAGTGCATTTATTCAATAGTAATACTAACATCAGCAGAAGATGGAAACTCTCCGACTTAGATATTTCACATCTATCTTTTGACCTGTGATTCACTAAATCTTTTGACCAAAGTTTTAAACAAATCAATTGAATGTGCATCGCTGCCGGAATATAAACGAATAATTCTCGACCAATCGAAGTTCTGCAAGTCAGTATTACAGTCTTCAATTACGAAACGACTAAATCGAAGACTCCAATCACCAACAGACTCGTTCCGATTAATATGAATTTCAGCAGTAAAAATCATTTGAATATCTTCAACCCGCTGAATATTGAACATCCCAGGTTGATCTAAAAGTATTTCCAATCTTTCTAAAAAATCTACATCTGAAAACATAGTTATTACTATAAGTTATTTCAAATTTATATCAATCCGGCATTGCTACAAAAGCCGTAATCTTGCAGCCAATTACATGTCTACTTCACCCCATCGTTATTTCATCATCAACAAACCATACAATATGGTTTCGCAGTTTATCAGTTCGCATGATGTGCGGTTACTGGGCGATCTTGATTTTGATTTTCCGGAGGGAACACATGCCATCGGACGTTTGGATAATCACTCCGAAGGTTTACTACTGCTCACCACCAATAAAAAAGTAACAAGGTTGTTATTTGATCCAAAGAAAAATCACGAACGCAGTTACCTCGTTATGGTTAACAGAACAGTAACTCCCGAATTACTGCATCAGTTGAAAACAGGTGTTTCGATAAAAATAAAAGAAGGAGAAGAATATACTGCTGTACCAACCTCGATTGAAATGGTGGAAGATGTTACAACCGTATATAAACACATGGACGATGTACGGCAGCAATACGAACACAGTTGGTTACTGATGACATTAACAGAAGGGAAATTTCACCAGGTACGTAAAATGGTACAGGCCATTAACCGTCGTTGCCAACGACTGGTGCGTGTATCCATCGGTAATTTAAAACTCGGCGATCTTAAACCCGGTGCAGTAAAAGAAATGCAGGAGAAGGAGTTTTTTGAGTTGATCGGGATTGAGTATAAAGCGTAAAAAGTATTACCTCTTTCAGCACCCACCCCTTTTAACAGGTTTCTGTGTAACGTGCTGCTCTCCCCTCCCAAGAGGGGATAAACAATTTCTCTGCTCCATGATATTCACAGCCGATGAACCACATACAGCGGACGATGAGCATTTTGCAGCCCGGCACTCACCACTCACCACTCACTACTCACTATTCACCACTCTTTTCCTTATCTTGCAGTATGTTTTACCAGAAACATATCACTACAAACAATTTGCTGCCATACTTCCTCAACCTGATCGCTGCAGGTGAAGGCAGCCTGCCCGACTACTGATTTTTTTCTGAAAACCTCCGTTTCCCTGTTGCATTAAAAATGAAACGTTGCTTAAGCTGTTAACCATTGCAGCAAAACACGTTTACCTGCAACAGCAAGTTCGCTTATCATCATTTTTTCATACAAAAAACAGTTTATGGCTCAACATAATTACTACGTTGAAAACGAATTAGGACGTTTACGAAAATTGATCATTCACAGTCCCGATGGCGGCATCGGCAAGATCATTCCCGGCACTTTTGCCGATAACCTGTACGACGACATTGTACACCTCAACAGCATGCAGAAGGAATACAACCACTATGTAAAACTGCTGCTGTATTTCCTCGACCGGGAAAAAGTCAACTACATCAACAGTTATCAAAAAACGGCAGATGCTGATAAACGATCGTGGTGCTATATACCCGGCAAGGAAGAATATTTCAACAGCGATAAAGTACTGGATACGCAACAACTGCTGGCTGAGATCATCAAAGATGAAAAAGTGAAACTGCGGTTGATTGCAGCTATCTGTTCGTACGAAGAATCGAGTTTTGCCATTCAGCAGGTATTGGAAAATATTCAAGACCCTGCTTTGCTTGCAAAAATTTTCATTACCGGTATTTTGCCTGCAGAAGCGATGGGTACACAGGAAGATCAGTACATCTTCCCCCCCATTCCCAACTTTATTTTTACACGAGACATTGGCATTATGGTAAAAGACCATATTCTTTTAAGCCGTATGGCCACTGTTGCAAGAAGAAGGGAATCACTGCTCACCAAATTTTTATCGCTCTATTATTTCTTTAAAGAGGAACCGCAAAAAGTAATGGAGATTATTGAAGAAAGCGATTTCTTTTTGTACGAAGAAGAAGAACGTAAACACCGCATCATTACTATTGAAGGTGGTGATGTAATGATGATTCATCCCAAACATTTTGTAATTGGCTGCAGCATACGTACCAGCAGCAGTGCGGTGAATGAAATTGTGCATACCCTCTTCAGTAAACCGGAGCTGGGTATCGAAAAAATATCGGTGGTAAAAATTCCGAAGAACCGTGCACAAATGCATATCGATACCATCTTTACACAAGTGAAAAGAAATGTGTGGGTATTGTATGGCCGATTCAGTGAACGTATTTTAAAAGCAGAACACATCAGCAGACATAGCTATGTCAACAAGCTTTCGCACAATCCACGACAACTGGAAATGGAGCAGGTAGAAATTCTGCAGTTCCGCAAACCAGCCAACGAACCCTATGTACGCACAAGAGATTACAGTGTGCCGCAACGTGTAACCGGTATTGAATCTCTATTGAGACAAATTAGTATTGAAGATTTTGGCGTAGCAGCATCTGATGTAAAAATTATTTATAGCGGTAACAATGTATTTCCACACGATGAGCGTGAACAATGGACCGACAGTTGCAATGTTGTTGCGTTGAAAGAAGGTGTGGTGATCGGTTACGACCGCAATGATAAAACTGCTGCTGCGTTTAAAGAAGCAGGTTTCAATGTACTCACTACAACAGAAGCCTTTGAACAGTTTGAAAATGGTGTTGATCCGGAAACAGTTGAAAACACGTTGATCTTACTACCCAGCGCCGAACTGTCGAGAGCAAGAGGCGGCAGCCATTGTATGAGTATGCCTCTATTAAGAGACAAGTTATGAGTTAAAGGTTATGAGTTACGAGTGCAACATGCCACTTTCAACTTTTAACCCATAACCCGTAACTGTATTCAACATGAACGATTAACAATGAACTAAAACATGCAAACAACAGCACACATATTAATGATCAAACCCGTTGCATTTGATTTTAATGCAGAAACAGCAGTCAACAATGCATTCCAGCAACAAGGCAGCAATGAAAATGCGCAGCAAAAAGCCGAAGCTGAGTTTGATGGCTTTGTGCAAAAATTATCTGCAGCCGGCATTGATGTAACGGTGGTACAGGATACACCTGAACCACACACCCCCGACAGCATTTTCCCCAACAACTGGATCAGCTTTCATGCAGATGGCAGCCTTGTCCTCTACCCCATGTATGCTGTAAACAGAAGAGCAGAACGCAAGCAACATGTACTGGATGCCGTTGCAGCAAAATTTGCTGTGAAGAATACAATTGATTTTACCGACAGCGAAAACGAAGATCATTTTTTAGAAGGTACGGGAAGTATGGTCCTCGACAGGGAAAACAAAATCGCTTACGCCTGTCTTTCACCACGCACCGATGAAACAGTATTTGAAGACTGGTGCCGGATGATGCATTATACGCCCTGCAGTTTTTATAGTGTAGACGAAAAGGGTGGCGAAATTTATCACACCAATGTCATGATGTGTGTGGCAGATAACTATGTGGTGATCTGTTTAGACAGTATTCGTGATGCGGCAGAAAGAAAACATGTAACCAATACCATTCTCAACAGCGGCAAACAAATCATTGAAATTTCGTACAGCCAGATGAATCGTTTTGCAGGCAACATGTTGCAGGTACAAAACAAAAACGGGCAACGTTATTTGGTTATGAGCAGCCAGGCTTATCAAGCTTTAACGCCGGAGCAAATAAAACAACTGGAAAGTTATAACCCCATCATCCACGCCGATCTTACAACCATTGAAACAAATGGCGGCGGCAGTGCACGCTGTATGATGGCAGAAGTATTTCTGCCGCTGAAATAATTTCCGTCTGACGCCATCGTCTGACGGAAGTAAAATTCAATTACATAAACCGTCAGACAAATGCGTCAGGCAATTACTTGTAAACCACCATCGGTTTCCCATTCAACGGGTTTTGCAGAATGTGACTTTGCACGGCAAACACTTCCTGTACCAATTCTTCCGTTACAATCTCTTCCGGTTTACCATACGCTACCAACTCCCCTTCTTTCAGGAACAATAAGCGATCTGCATATTGCAAAGCAAGATTAAGATCGTGCATAACCGCCACCACTGTTGCCGGTTGCGCAGCAAATGCTGCAGCTTCTTTTAAAAACGCATGCTGGTAACGGATATCCAAATTATTAAGAGGTTCATCAAGAAAAAGAAAACGATTTCCTTCTTTCGATTCTTCTCCTAATTGCGCCAGCACACGTGCAAATTGTACACGTTGTCTTTCGCCTCCACTCAACGTTAAATAATTCCGCTTGCGAAAATCATTCAGCTTCAGCCTTTCCATTGCAGCTTCGCACAACTGATGATCATGTACAGATGGATTGAATTCAAAATGCGGATAGCGTCCCATCATCACCACTTCTTCAACAGGCAATGGAAAACTTAATTCCGGTTGCTGAGTCATGACAGCCCTGATATGTGCGAGCTGCAGCTTTTTAATTGCACGCAGGTTACGTTCGTCATACCATACTTCACCTGTGTAATTATCAACTGCTCCACTGAAGATGCGCAGCAAACTCGACTTACCGGAACCATTCGGGCCAAGTATCATCGTTACTTCTCCGGGTTGTAGTACAGCACTGATGCTGTGCAGTATTTGTTTATTGCCAATTGCGTAACTGATCTGTTCCAACTTAAGCATCGCCACCTCCTTTTTGTTGCAACAGGTTAAACTTCTTCAGCAATAAAATAAATACCGGCGCACCAACAAACGATGTAATAATGCCGATTGGTATTTCCGCAGGTGCCAATAATAATCTTGCAAGCACATCGGCCAAACAAAGCAATGCGGCACCCAGCAACATCGATGCAGGCAAGAGTTTTTTGTTATCGCTGCCAATGAGTAAACGAAGTATGTGCGGAACGATCAAACCCATAAAACTGATGACACCAACAAAAGCAGTAACAACAGCCACCATTGCTGTATTGAGCAACATGATCCTGCGTTTTAATTTATCTGCATCCACACCAAGATACCCCGCCTCCTCTTCACCAAGCAATAAAGCGTTCAACTCTTTGGTGTAACGCAAGGCAATAAAAAAGATGATGGCTGCAACTGTTGCAACAATCACTACCTGCAACCACGATGCACCGGAAAATGTTCCCAGGTTCCAGAAGGTAATACTTCTCGCCTGTGGATCTCTTGCGATGTAACTCATGAAACCGGTACCGCTTAATCCAATCGCATTAACGGCAATACCAACCAGCAACAACGAAACAATCGATACATGTTTTGTATGTTTTGAAAGTGCATACACAATCCATGTAGCAAGTAATGCGCCGGCAAAAGCAAACAAGGGAACAAGCAAAGGTCCGGTCATTGCTTTTATTGCAGGACTCATATTTACTCCTAACACAAAAACAAGCGAAGCCCCAAAGGCAGCACCTGCACTTGTGCCAACGAGCCCCGGTTCTACAATTGGATTGCGAAACAAACCCTGCATGAGTACACCACTCACAGCAAGCACCGCACCGGTAATAGCACAGAGTAACACACGTGGCAAACGCAATTGCAGAAATACCGATTCATAAATTCCCTGCGGACCTTTACCGTTTAAAAAATGCTGAATAGCTGAGGCCATTTCTGAAGGCAGAATACTTACAGCTCCGAATGCAATGGAACAAATAAGCACCACTACAAGCAACAAAATCAGCAATGGAAAGATGTAGTTATTTTGCTTGAACATTTGGTTTGCTGTGCAACAAGTGCATTAGTTGAATAATATTATCGCCGGAACGTGGGCCGAAATAGATCAAATCATGTTCTTCGAAACGGACGATGCGTTTGTTTCTTCCCGCATTGGTCAATGCTACACCCGGCACATCAGTAATAAATTTTTCCATGCTGCCCATTTTGTCAAAACCATAATCGGTAGCAATGATGATATCGGGGTTCGCTTCTGCCACAGCTTCTGCACTGATCTGCCTTGCACCTTTTGCATCGTAATGGGTCACCTTGCCTCCCGCTGCTGCAATCATTTTATCAGGTACAGCTTTACGTCCGCTCATTACAAAATAAATATTGTTGGCACGGCCGAAATGGATGACCATTACATTGGGTGTATCTTTTATGTTCATTGCTTTTAATGAATCGGCTGCACGTTGCATCGACAGATTCATTGCATTGATAATAGAATCTGCTTTTGCTTCTGCACCAAAATAAATACCCAGCTCTTTCAGCAACAGTTTTGCACTGTCGGCTGTATTAGCGCCGCCAAATGCTTTTACATTTAATCCTGCAGCTGTTATCTGGGGCAATACATTCTCCGGACCAATATCATTGCTGTGTATCACTAAATCGGGAGTCATTGCAATAATTGCTTCTGCACTCAATGCACGGTGATAGCCAACTGTCTTTAACAACTTTGCACTGTCGGGATAAGTACTGCTTAAATCAACCGCAACAATCTGGTTGCCTTTCCCCAATGCAAATAACATTTCGGTAAGATGCTTGGATAAACAAACAATGCGTTGCTGTTTCTTGCCTTCCGTTTCTTTGTTGCCAAAACGGCCGCAGGAAAAAAACAGCATTGCTGTTAAGCTTACTAAGATTATTCTATTCATAGCTGTACACTTCTTTAGAAAAATGTTGCGGGCAGCTTCGCTGCCCGCAACGGGGTTTAGAAATTATATTTCAGATTAATGCCGCCAAAGAAGTTGGTTGTCTTTGGTGCAGGGATGTACGCATCTGGCAACTGGTTAACAAACACCATCAGGTAATACTTGGTGTTGGTTAAGTTGGTAGCACCGGCATACGCTTCCACTTCAAAGTGATTACCGAGATTCTGCCGAACACCAATTTTACCATTCAGCAGATTATATGCAGGCGCATAATAATCGTTAAGTGAAGTGATCGGCATTTTGTCTTTGTAGTTGTAAGTAACATTTGCATACAAACCATATTTCATTTGCACATCCACACCAATATTGGCAGTAATCTTTGCCACACCGCCTACGGCTTTACCACTGTAATCTTCTGTTTGTGTCACCGACTTTTGAATGGTAAATCCTTTTGCATACGTAAAATCAGAATAAGCAAGGTTAGCAAACGGCCTTACAATGTTGAAGAATCCGGTGTTCGATTGTACAACCGTGTACTTCACCAATGCTTCCAATCCTTTGTGTAATTGTTTGCCACCATTGACCATGTACGAATACAAAGTAGTATTTGCATTTGCAGGCGATTGTACAGCAACAGCAGTCATCTTGTTAGCGAATGTTGCATAGAACAGTGCCAGTTCGTACACTAAACGACCGTGTAGTGTTTGCCCTTTACTGCCCACTTCGTATTGCGAACCGATCTCCGGTTTCAGAGTTTCATTTACACGACCGGTTGCAGGCGTTGCGGGTGTTGTAACTGCAGGAGTGGTGATGTAGAAATAAGAACTAACCGGCGCCTTGTACGCTTTGCTGTACGTTGCATAAACCGACAATTCTTTATTGAACACTTTATTGATCGACACCTGTGGTGATGCCATTCCTGTGTATGCTTTTTCGTAACGTGCAGGACGTGTTGCAAGAGCCGGATTAAAACGGTCATCCAGTCTTATTTTCATATCGCTTACACCAATGCCCGCTGTTACTGAAAAATCTTTTGGCAACACGAATGTCCACTGCGTAAACAACGATCCTGTTTTGCTCATTACAAAGGCATTAGAAGTATTGGCATTTACAACCCAGTATCGACTTACTCCATACGTCCATGTACCGGGGTTCGGATCGTTGGGATCGGCTTTCATATTATAACCAACTGTTTGTCCGTCCTGGCGCTGCAACTCAACACCTGTCACACCATTTAACGCTACACCATTTGCCAATGGAAAACGTGTATCAAACACCGAACGTAAACCGTAGTTGATGGTATTCTTATCCGTCCAGCCACCGGCACTGCTTACATTGCTGGAGAAGCCTGTTCCAAATACAGCAGTACTGTTACTGATGTTTGAGTTGAAGTTATAGGTATGTGCTACACCCGAACGGAACGTAACCACATTGCTGTGGGCATTGCGTTTGATGTATTCAGGATTGCCTGAATAATCGTTGTTCTGCCATTGTGTTAATGTTAATTCGCCTAAACGTTCGTCGTAGCTGTTGCTGTAACCAACATAAGTGCTGAGGCTTTGTTTCTCATTCAACTGAAAATCGCCGATCACATTGGCAAAGTCTTTCTTCGATTTGTTGTGAATAGAAAAACCATCTGATTTCTGTTTGCCATAATTCACCAGCAAAGAAGTTTTTTCTTTGCCCACCTGCAGCTGTGTAGTGTAACGCTGCAGGCCATAGTTGCCGATCATTACTTCCTGGCTCAGCGATGTTTTATTTTTTTCGGCTTTTGTTGTACGCAGGTTTACTGCACCTGCAATGGCCAAACCATACAACGAACCGGCTGATCCTTTTACAATCTCCACATTACCTACCGAACCAAAATCAATATCATCGAATGTAGTAATGCCCTCCGCATCTGTAACAGGAATACCATTGAGGTACACTTTATAACCTTGTCCATCAAAATTACTACTGATACCTCTTGTACCACGTGAACCATTGCCATAGCCACGAATATTGAGCTGCTGACCACCACCCACTGTACGACGGTTCATGGTTACACCCGGCACATTGGTTTGAATAGCATCATCTAAAAATAAACCTGTACCACGTTTCAACTCAACCGCTGTTAACTTGGCAATAGATGCCGGCTGATACAGAATAGATTTATTACCGGACGCTGCAGAAATCTCTACTTCCTGCAACGCAATGCCTGCAGGTTTTAATTCAACAACCAGTTCAGCATCGCAATTTTTAATGAGTTGATGAAAGCTTTCATAACCCACAAACGAAATAGTGATCCTTGATGTTTTGCTGCAATTAACCTGGAAGCGGCCATCCTTATCAGCCGTAACAACAGCACCAACAAACGAAACGGAAGCACCAGCAAGTGGCTTGCCGCTTATAACGTCAACGACCTTTCCTTTAAGAGAAGATTGTGCAAATAAAGTAACTGAGAAAAGAACAGCGAATAGTAAGAACGAAAATTGTTTCATCACAAATAGAATTTAGTTTTAGTTGCTGGAACAGCAATCGCTGATCAGCAAAACATTTCAACTGAAACGATTGACTGATGGACGCCTGTACCCGTAACCGAATGGATTGCGCTATGCATGCGCACAGCACCTGCTGCAAATGCAAGCCTGAATAAAAAGGCAAACACATTTGCTGCAGTTAAAAGACACAGTTGGAGCTGCTGCATGTTTTGCAGCAAACACTTGCTACTTTTAAAGAATAATAAAACATGCCGTAAAGATTATTCCGGCAAATGTGAAGTAATAGCCTGTCAGGCTTTGGGTGGAGGATCTTTGATTTCTTTGCTTACAGAAACAAGATGCTGTTCTAACATTCCGAAAGACGGACGTTCCACAACCAATCCTGTAAATTCAACTGTTAACTTTGACAATACAAATACCGGCAATTGAAATTTGACGAGCTGCTTGCCATGCTTACTGCCGTGCCTGCCTTGTTGACCGCCACGTACAGCATCTGCCAGTTTCTTCAACAGCTGCTTTTCTTTTTTATCGTTAATGCAATAGTAGAGTGTTTTTGTCCCCTCTTTTCTAACCTCAACAATATCATACAACTCATCGTGCAGGTAAAACTCTTTGTTTTCTTCTTCCCAACGAAAAGAAGTACCGGCTGCAGAAGGATCGATCACTTCAAGTTCTGAAAAAGAAATACCTGCCAGCATTTCTTTCTTCATTTCTCTTTTCAGTTGTTTTTGCTGAAAAGTGTACAGAAAGTAATAACCCATCTGCGTAAAAAATACGGGAACAAGAAAGAATATAGCAACCAGTTTTCTCAAGCAGTTTCTTTAGATAAAACTAAGTTAGCAGTTTTTGCTTTTCAGTTATCGCTGCACCCGATTGCGCATACTTTTTAAATGATAAGCGGTAACATCAGCTGCGAATCATCAATTGCTTGGCCGCCTTTTCGTGTTGGATGATTTCCTGTTGCAATTGCAAACGGCATCGTGCAAATTGCCGGCGTACTTTTTCATCGGGGTGCAGGTATAATAATTCATGTTCCATTTTTTGTAAACGTTCTTCCGCATCGTGCCAAAGGCCAATTGTATCCTGCAACCGATCCAGCCGTTTACAGGTTTGTACAGGCAGCAGTTTCAACCTGTCTCCTTCCTTTAACCAATGCTGGGTATACAGTAATTGTTTTAGCTGTTTACGGTATAAATGCCAGTCTGCAGTTGTAACAGATGAGCGTTCTTTAACTATTGTTTCCTTTAATGCCGAAGTATAGTTTAGTATTTGTTGCTGATCGATTGACGCAGTTTGTTTTTTCAGTTTTGTTTTCAGCTTTCCCAAGCTCTTCTGCCAATCACTTTTTTGTGCTGCAAATAATTCCTCCTCTTCTGTCAGCTTTATCTGCAACAATGTAGCTTCAATAATAGCGGCGCAGCGATGTTTTTGCAACCAGCTTACACGCAACTGCATTTCTCTGATGACACCTGCATTGCTAAAGAGTTGCTTCAGTAAATGTTTGAGCTTTTTATGTTTTCCCGGATGGACCGCCTGCAGTAATTCAATGACCGCTTTTACCTTCTTAAGCGCCACACGCAACTGGTGTAGCAGTTCTTTGTCGACAGATGGGGTATAATCGTCGAGCAGCTGTTGTGCAGCAGCAATCTGCTTTACTACGTATTCGCCAGGCAGGTTCATAAAAATCGTATTACATACTTTTTAGCGAAGGCTATTGCAGCCAACCGGCAGCAGGTTTACAAACCAAACGATTTTCGCAATCCTTCTTCCAACCGAATTGGCACAAAACCCAATTCCTTTACAGCTTTTGTAATAATAAAGCCCGTTTTGGGCGGACGTTTTGCTGGCTCCGTAAACGTATCGGCTGTTACTTTTTCAATCAACGAAGCATCGAGTTGCAATGTATTAGCCACCATTACTGCTAACTGGTAAGGCGTACACATTTCTTTACCCGAAATATGATACACGCCTTTGGCATGCTTCATCACAACCAATAAAATTCCTTTCGCTAAATCTTCTACATACGTTGGTGTGCGAAACTGATCATCTACTACGTTGATTCGCTCACCGGCGCTCAACTTCTCTTTTACCCATTGCACAAAATTTCCTCTGCCGCCGGGCACTTTGCCACCGTACACCAGCACCGTTCTTACGATTGCCCAATGCAGCGAACTCATGGTTACCATTTCTTCTGCAAGCCGTTTGCTTTCGCCGTAATCATTAATTGGATTTGGTTTAGCTGTTTCATCGTAAGGTCCTTCTTTCCCGTCAAACACAAAATCGGTGCTGAGATAAATAAAGTACGATCTTGTTTTTTGCGCAGCACGCAGCAACACACGGGTAGCCGCAACATTGGTTTTCCAGCAAGCCGTTTTATCGGTTGCACAATCGTTGGGCTGGGTAATTGCTGCGGTATGAATAATGATGTGGGGAGAAACTTTTTCTACCAGCAGTTGCGTTTGCCTGTAATCAGTTAAGTCGAAGCTGTGGTAATGCACGGCATTTTGTTCGCCATATGCTAACCGGCTGGCTCCTTTTCCGCAGGCATGAATAACGAATTTGCCTTCATCAACCAGCTGCCGGACCAGATGCTGCCCTAAAAAGCCATTTGCGCCTGTTACAAGCACTTTCATGTGTGTAGTTATTATTATTTCTTTGAACACATGGATAACCAAACCAGCTACAACTTCGTCTGTGGAAAGAAGGCCTCCTGCTGCTTCAAAATTTACGTTAGAATGGTTATTTCATGCATTGAATATAAGAAATGCGATTTAAACGGGTAAAACAGTACGAATTAGCTGTAAATGAAGCCTGCATTTAACTTGACACATAAAGTATGAACGAATGAATGATTTGCAAACGTTTGAAACAAACGACGAACAAGCGTTATCATAGCATTTCCTTATTTTTGCCCCGCCAAAAGCAAGGCAATTCTGCAAATCGTTGCAGCCTCTTGCATTGGTACGATCTAATTCAACTATCTAATGAGCAAAAAAGTAACAAAGATCGGCGTATTAACATCGGGTGGCGACTCACCCGGCATGAATGCGGCCATCAGAGCCGTTGTTCGAACCGGTCTCTATCACAATATGGAAGTGTTTGGTATCATGCGTGGATACCAGGGTATGATTGACGACGACATTGTTCCCATGCACAGCCGCAGCGTAGCCAACATCATTCAACGAGGCGGTACCATTCTTAAGACAGCAAGAAGTAAAGATTTCTACACACCCGAAGGACGCAAAAAAGCCTACGACAACTTAAAGAAACACGGTATTGACGGATTGGTTGTGATTGGTGGCGATGGCAGTTTCCGTGGCGCACAGAAATTCTCGAACGAATTCGATATTCCCTGTATTGGTTTACCCGGTACAATTGATAAAGATATTGCGGGCAGCGATTTTACCATTGGTTTCGACACTGCAGTAAATACAGCCATTGAAGCAATTGATAAGATTCGTGACACAGCCGATGCACACGACCGTCTTTTTATTATTGAAGTAATGGGACGTGATGCAGGTTATATTGCTTTGCACAGTGGTATTGCCACAGGCGCTGAGCACATTCTTATTCCCGAAACAAAAACAGACATTGAAGCTGTAGTTGATTCGTTGGAAGAAAAAGAACGCCGCAAAAAACTCGTAAATATGATTGTTGTAGCCGAAGGCGATGAAACCGGCGGCGCCAACGAAGTATTAACGATCATTAAAAAGCGTTTACCGCATTTGGATACCCGTGTTTGTATTCTCGGTCATATTCAGCGTGGTGGTTCACCATCCTGTCTTGATCGTTTAATCGCCAGCCGCTTAGGTTATGCAGCGGTTGATTGTTTAATCGAAGGCAAACACAATATCATGATTGGTATTATGAACAACAAACTTCATTTCACTGCGCTGGATAAAGCTGTAAAAGCCAAACAGAAGATCAGTGAAGAATGGATGAAGATTGTGAAGATCCTGGCCAGCTAAGCTGCTGCCCTGTTTGTTCATTCTTGAAATTCAATTCCCGTAGCGGGCTTTATAAAAAATAATCATCCAAACTGGCTGTTATGTCAAAAAACGTTGAAAAATATTTGCACAAGGAAATGGACAAAGAAGCAGGTAAAAAGCACATGAGTCATCGTACAAAAATTGTTGCGACTGTTGGTCCGGCCTGCGATACTTACGATAAATTATTAGAGCTGGTAAGAGCAGGTGTAAATGTGTTTCGCCTTAACTTTTCGCATGGCGCACACGAAGACAAAGCACAGATTATTGAACATATCCGCAACATCAATAAAAACGAACCGTACAATATTGCCATCCTTGGCGATTTGCAGGGACCTAAGTTGCGTGTGGGTGAAATGGAGAATGGTGGTATTGATGTGGCAGAAGGCGACATCCTCACCTTCACCAACGAAAAACTGGTAGGTACCAAAGAACGCATTTATGTTTCTTACCCCAACCTGCATAAAGATGTAAAGCCAGGCAACATTATCTTAATTGATGATGGTAAGCTGGAAGTAAAAGTGGTAGGCATTACAAAAGCAAACGACGTACAGGTACAGGTTACATTGGGTGGCCGTCTTTCGTCGAAGAAAGGCATTAACCTCCCCGATACAAAAATTTCGTTACCTGCATTAACCGATAAAGATCTGGCCGATCTGGAATTCATCATCGACCAGCAATTGGATTGGGTAGCACTTTCATTTGTGCGTAATGTAAAAGACATTATCATTCTCCGTAATAAACTGGATGAGCGCAAGAGCAAAACCAAGATTATTGCGAAGATTGAAAAACCAGAAGCTGTTGCCAACATCCGTGACATCATTATTGAAAGTGATGCCATCATGGTTGCACGTGGTGACTTGGGTGTAGAAATGCCGGTTGAAAAGGTTCCGTTGATTCAGAAAGACATCATCCGCAAATGTATTCACCGTGCAAAGCCGGTAATCGTTGCTACCCAGATGATGGAAAGTATGATTGACCGTGTGAAGCCAAACCGTAGCGAAATTACCGACGTTGCGAATGCCGTAATGGAAGGTACTGATGCGGTGATGTTGAGTGGAGAAACAGCTACCGGTAATCATCCTGCATTGGTGGTAGAAACCATGTGCAAGATCATTGAAGAAGTTGAAACAAGCTCTTACTACCGTTACGATCGTGAAGAAGATCTGAAGCCACAGCCGCACTCTCCTTCTTTCCTGAGTGATGCGATCTGTTACAATGCCTGCGAAATTGCAAAAGACGTTCATGCAAAAGCATTGATTGGTATGACGCAGAGCGGTTACACCGGTTTCATGTTGAGCAGTTTCCGTCCGAAAGCGCCACTGTTCATCTTCACCAAAGAACGCAGCCTGGTAAACCAACTGAGTTTAAGCTGGGGTGTTCGTGCCTTCTACTATTCAGAAGAGATCAGCGTAGATGATATCATTGCAGACCAGATTGATATTTTGCGTCAGCGTGGTTTTGTACAAACAGGCGATATTGTGGTGAACACCGGTAGTACACCTGTTCATCTGCATCTGCCAACCAACCTCATCAAGATCAGCGTTGTTGATTAATTTCATTTCAACAGCAAAAAATAAAGAAACGCTCCTGCAAAGGAGCGTTTTTGTTTAGTTTGTATTTTGAGCAGGTATGCAACTTTTCTCTGTTCATCCGGTTAATGAATCTTCCATTCTGCTCAGGTTTGGTAACAGTATTGATGTGCATACGCATCAACAACTGATGCAGGCGAAGCATTGCATTGAACAAAATCCCTTTCTCGGCTTTGTTGAAACCGTTCCTGCATACAATACACTTGCTGTTTACTTCAATCCTGTTGAAGTGGAACAAACAGCTGCAAGCATTGCAGCATCGGTAGAAGAATCTGTAAGGAATATTATTGCAAATGCAAAGAGCCCAACCGCATCAACAACAACGCAACTAATAGAAATTCCTGTTTGTTACAATGAGGACTTTGCACCCGATCTTGCAGAAACGGCAGGCAACTTACGGTTAAGTACAGAAGCGTTGATTCAACTGCATTGCAGCAAAACTTATCATGTGTACATGCTTGGTTTTACACCCGGTTTTCCGTACATGGGTAAAACAGATGAGCGTATTGTTACAAAGCGTAAACAGCAACCACGGCTTGCAGTTGCACCCGGCTCTGTTGCCATTGCAGGCGAACAAACAGGCATCTATCCTTTTGCAACACCCGGCGGCTGGAATATTATTGGCCGTACACCCTTGCAGTTATTTGATCGCCACAGAACAAATCCATTTTTGTTGAAAGCAGGTGATGAAGTACAATTCAAACCTATTACTCCAGATGAGTTTGAACAATACAGTACGTCAGACGCCCCCGTCGGACGGGAATTAAAAAACAACATCACTCATCTAACAAAGACTTCAGATGACAACAAACCAAGCATACAGGTTGAACAATGCGGTTTCTTAACCACACTGCAGGATACCGGACGCACCGGCTACCTGCAATACGGCGTAAGTAAAGGCGGCGCCATGGATAGTTCTGCAGCACAGTTGGCAAACGTATTGGTTGGGAACGATGCAGATGAAACAGTATTGGAGTTAACACAATCACCGCATCGCTTTGTATTTACTGCTGATACAGTCATTGCTTTTACAGGAGGCGGTTTACAACCCGAAACAGAGCAACAGCTATTGCCGTTGCACAAACCATTATTTATTGCTGCAGGAACGGTTGTACACTGCAGGCAACAATTACCCGGCTTTCGTTTATACATGGCCGTTGCCGGTGGTTTTGCTGCCGATGAATTTCTGCAAAGCAGTTCAACCGATCTGTTGATAAAAGCAGGCGGCTTTGATGGCCGGCCTTTGAAGAAAGCAGATATTCTCGCTCAAAAAAACAAACACAGCAAATTGCAACAGCAGTTACTGCAGGTGTTAAAAGCAGGTGCAACAATTGAATTATTTCAATCAAATGAGTCGATGAGGGGCACTACAATCCGTGTATTGAAAGGCGCTGAATGGAATTATCTCACCGATGCATCTTCATCCAACTTTACGCAACAAGCATTTACTGTTACACAGCAAAGTAACCGCATGGGCTATCGTTTGAAAACGGAAACACTTCAAACCAACCAGTCCTGCGATATTGTTTCATCACCTGTAACGCAGGGAACCGTACAGCTAACATCGTCTGGAGAAATGATCATACTCATGGCCGATGCACAAACCGTAGGCGGCTATCCACGCATTGCACAGGTGTGCGCTGCCGATCTTTCGTTACTGGCGCAAAAGAAACCGGGTGATGCAATTCAATTTCAAATTGTAAGTTTACAGGAAGCGGAAGCATTGTACATGAAACGTGCAGAAGAATTGAAACGGGTGCAGGATGCATTAGCTTCACTGGTTAAATAAATCATCATTAAAAAAGGGTCTGACGGACTGCGACCGTGCCGACCAATGTGCAATATGAAATCAATTGATCTGAATTGCGATTTAGGCGAAGGTCTTGCAACTGATGCACAGATCATTCCGCTCATCAGCAGTGCCAACATTGCCTGTGGTTATCATGCAGGCGATATGGACACGATGAAGCGGACGATTGCATTATGTCTGCAACACAATGTCAATATCGGTGCACACCCATCGTGGCCCGACAAAGAAAATTTCGGCAGAACAGAAATGCACAAATCAACAGCAGAAATCATAGCGCTTGTTACAACACAACTGCAGCTGATCGATGATACGGCAAAGCAAATGGGTGCTGTACTGAAACATGTAAAGCCACACGGAGCACTGTACAATCAAGCGGCAAAAGTCAGTACTGTTGCTGCAGCTGTTGCAGAAGCTGTGTCGCTGTTTAATCCATCACTTGTACTGTTTGGTTTAAGCGGCAGTTTATCCATCAGCATCGCCAAACAAAAAGGTTTGCAAACAGCCAACGAAGTATTTGCCGATCGTACGTATACCGATGAGGGCAGCTTAACGCCCCGCTCCCAACCCGATGCATTGATCGAATCAATTGATGCAGCTGTTGAACAGGCGTTGCGGATGATACGACAACAGACAGTAATGAGTACTTCCGGTAAAACGATTCCTGTTGTTGCCGATACGATTTGTTTGCATGGCGACGGCAAACATGCAGTGGACTTTTGCAAAGCCATTGTTGAAAACTTAAAACAAAACCAGGTTGACATCAAACCCGTCGCATAAAAGAATTGTAAACAGTGCCGGCATTGGTGCTGCATTCCTCATGGCAACTTCTGCCATTGGCCCCGGCTTTCTTACACAAACCACGGTGTTTACCCAACAGCTGATGGCCAGCATGGGTTTTGTGATTCTCGTTTCTGTACTTATCGATATTGTTGCACAACTCAACATCTGGCAAATACTAACGGCTAACAACAAACGTGGAAGTGAACTGGCCAATGAAGTGTTACCCGGCAGCGGTCATGTGTTAACAGTGCTTATTTGTTTAGGCGGATTGGCGTTTAACATCGGCAACATCTCCGGTGCTGGGCTTGGACTGAATATTCTTTTCCCGATAAGTGTGGATACAGGCAGCATCATCAGTGCGGTCATTGCAGTTGTACTATTCCTGTCGAAAGATATTGCCAAAGCCATGGACCTGTTTGTAAAAGTGCTGGGCTTTGTGATGCTGGGTTTAATGCTCTACGTTGTATTTTTTGCACAGCCTGCCATGGGAGAAGTGGTGCATCGTACAATAATCCCTTCAACCATCAACTTCACCTCCATTGTTACATTGGTAGGCGGCACGGTGGGTGGCTATATTACGTTTGCAGGCGCCCATCGTTTACTCGAAAACAAAGCAGGTATTCCTTCTTTACCCGAAGTGAAACGCAGTGCAGTAACAGGCATTATCCTTACAGCCTGTATGCGCATTTTATTATTTCTTGCAGTGTTGGGTGTATTGCAACATGGCGCACAACTTGATGCAGCTAATCCTGCTGCTTCTGTCTTTCAATCGGCATTGGGTACGATCGGTTATAAACTGTTTGGTATTGTACTATGGAGTGCAGCCATTACATCTGTTGTTGGCTCGGCCTTTACATCGGTGAGCTTTTTAAAAACCCTGCATCCTTTTTTTGAAAAACAGCAACGTATTGTTATCATCAGCTTTATCCTGTTATCCACTTGTATTTTCTTAGCATGGGGCAAGCCTGTTCTCATTCTCGTAATTGTAGGCACACTCAATGGTTTTATTCTGCCGTTCTCGCTGGGTTTAATGTTATGGATTATGATGAAAAAAGAATTACCCGGCTATAAACATCCGCAATGGTTGTTGTGGAGCGGATGGCTGGTAGTAGCGGTGATGTTGTGGATGAGCATTGTTACCTGCATCAACGAAATACCAAAGTTGTTTTAAATAATTTTGCCACTAAGACACAAAGACAGGAAGAAACACAAAGAAGAAACAAAGGAAAAAGCCACTATTTTTTTCTTCGTGCTCCCTTGAGCCTTTGTGCCTTTGCGGCTACTGCATTAAAACATGAACCAAGCAACAACACATAGCATGTTTTACATCGCTGTACTTTGTTCACCTGAAATTGACAGCAAAATACAGGCACACAAAGTATGGATGCGTGAACGGTTTGGCTGTACCGTTGCCTTAAAATCAGCAGCACACATCACACTCATTCCACCGTTTTGGTTAGCAAATGGACAGGAACAATTGCTCATAGAAACCTTGCATACATTTGTCACATCCATTCAACCTTTCACTGTTCACTTGAAACACTTTGGGCACTTTGGCAACAAAGTCATTTTTGCATCGGTTGAAGAAAATCATTTGCTGGGCAGTTTGCGCAAGGCTACAGAAGATCATTTTATTATTCCGTTTCACAACAGCATTCAACCCGACGATCGTCCGTTTCATCCGCATGTAACCATTGCCAACCGTGATATTAAACCCGGCGACTTCAACAAAGCATGGGCGCATTTCGCAAAACTGCACTTTGACGAAGCATTTACTGCTTCAAAAATCTCACTGCTCAAATTAAGTCCGGGCAAGTGGAATATGATTGCCGATCAACCTTTCAGTGCCGGAACAGCTTCGCTCAATTAAAGCGCAGCCAGATTAAATACTGCATGCAACCGTTTGTGCACAATACAGCAACGGCTAAACTGCTTTCGCCCAAAATCAATAACTTTCGCTCCTAAATGTTTCCGGCATGAGAAAGCTCTTTTCAACCATTTTACTTTTATTTTTTTTAGCATCCGTTTTTGCACAAACGCTCAATCAACAGGATTCGGCGTGGATCAGGGATAACTACATCAAAAAAGAAATCATGATCCCGATGCGTGACGGCATCAAGTTGTTTACCGCTGTGTACATTCCAAAAAATAACAGCGAACAACATCCCATCTTAATGAACCGCACACCGTATTCCTGTGCACCTTACGGCGAAAATAATTTCCGTGCATTTTGGGATAACCATTGGCGCTATTACATGCGCCGCAATTACATCATTGTACTGCAGGATGTACGTGGCCGCTGGATGAGTGAAGGAGAGTTTGTGGATGTTCGTCCTTTCAATCCCAACAAAAAAGGAATTGAATTTGATGAAGCAAGTGATACGTACGATGCCATCGACTGGCTCGTAAAAAATATTCCCAACAACAATAAGAAGGTCGGCATCTTCGGTATTTCTTATCCCGGCTTCTACTCTACCATTGCAGCGTTGAGTAATCATCCCTCACTCGTGGCCGTTAGTCCGCAGGCGCCTGTTACCGATTGGTTCATGGGCGATGATTTCCATCACAACGGTGCCTTTTTTCAAATGGATGGTTTTGCATTCTATTCTTCGTTTGGTAAACCACGCCCCAAGCCTACAACAGTTGGTTCGCCCGGTTTTAATTTCCCAACACGTGATGCGTACAAGTTTTATTTAGAAGCAGGAAGTACCAAGCAACTGGCAAAATTATTAGGCGACAGTATTGCATTCTGGCAGGAGATGTACAAACATCCCAACTACGATGATTGGTGGAAGGCCCGCAACATCCGCAACTTTGTTGATCATGTGCCGACACATACGGCAACATTGGTTGTTGGAGGCTTGTTTGATGCAGAAGATTGTTTTGGTGCTTGGCGCACTTACGAAGCCATTGAAAAGAAAGCAAAGAACAACAACCGTATTGTAATGGGGCCCTGGTATCACGGACAATGGAGCCGTGGCGATGGCAGCAGTTTAGGCAATGTGAAATTCGGCAGCAATACGTCAACCTATTATCAAAACGAAATAGAACTGCCGTTCTTTATGCATCATTTAGAAGGCAAAGCAAGTGTTGAATCATTAGCCGAAGCAACGATCTTCTTCACCGGCGAAAACAAGTGGCGCAACTTTGCACAATGGCCCGCAGCCAATGTACAAATGACGCCGATGTATCTGCAACCAAACGGTGCATTGAGCTGGAACAAACCAACGGTTGCAAAAAGTGCAACAGAGTATATCAGCGATCCTGCAAAGCCGGTTCCTTATACCGAAGATGTACACTTCAGCAGAACCATTGCATACATGACCGATGACCAACGTTTTGCCAACCGCCGTACAGATGTATTGAGTTTTCAAACCGATGTATTAACAGATGATGTTACACTTGCAGGAACAGTGATTGCCGATCTGCTCACGAGCATTTCTACAACCGATGCCGATTTTGTGGTGAAGCTGATTGACGTATTCCCCAGCGACTTTACTTATCCCGGCACAACAACAGCAGCAGGAAGACTTGGCGGCGGTTCTTACCCCATGGGCGATTATCAAATGCTGGTACGTGGCGAAGTAATGCGTGGACGTTTCCGCAACAGTTTTGAAAAGCCACAGGCGTTTACACCCAACAAAGTAGAGAAGGTGAAATTTGAGTTGCCTGATGTGGCACATACTTTCCAAAAAGGTCATCGCATTATGATACAGATACAAAGCAGCTGGTTCCCGTTGGTGGATCGTAACCCGCAGCAGTTTGTAAATATTTATGAAGCCGATGCAAAAGATTATATCAAAAGCAAAATCAGTATCTGGCACGATGCAAAAAACAGTTCGAGTATTGTGCTGCCTGTTTTGAAATAAACGTCAACTATTTACTCTTATAAACAAAAAACAAACCAGCAGATGAAAAGGTTTTTATCGATCATGCTTGCGTGTTGCACACTTGGAGTTTCGGCACAGAACATCAACATTATTCCGCAGCCGCTCGAAGTGAAGCAAACACAAACCGGCACCTATGCCTTGAAAAAGAAAATCACGTGGAGCAGCAACTTCCCGAAAAGCGAAGAAGCAGATGCTGTGTTCAACTACTTTGCCGATTACATGAAAAAGTATTACAACACCGAAGTTGTGGTAACAAAAGGCAAGGCTGATATTAACCTTGTTTCTACCCGTATGCCTACCGGCGGAGGTTTAGCTTATCGTTTAAACGTTACAAAGAGCGGTGTGCGTATTGAAGCCAATTTTAACGAGTCGGCTTTTCATGCCATGCAATCATTAATTCAGTTGTTGCCTGTTGCACAAACAGATGCAGCTGCAATTCCGTATGTAGAAATTTTTGACAAAGCCCGTTTCGAATACCGTGGTATGCACCTCGACGTTGGTCGCCACTACGAGCCTGTTGCATTTATTAAAAAGTATATTGATTATTTAGCCTTGCATAAACTCAATGTGTTTCATTGGCATTTAACCGAAGACCAGGGCTGGCGTATTGAGATCAAAAAATATCCGGAGTTAACAAGCATTGGCAGCAAACGCAATGGTACGCTCATTGGTCGTTATCCGGGCAGTAAAGGCAACGACAACAAACCACACGAAGGATATTATACACAGGAAGAAATTAAAGAAGTAGTAGCTTATGCAAAAAGCCGTTTTGTAGAAGTAGTTCCGGAAATTGAGTTGCCCGGTCACAGCAGTGCGGCGATTGCTGCCTATCCATGGTTGAGCTGTTTCCCCAACAGAACAACAGCGATTCCGTTAAACATGGTTTCGTTGAAAACGGTGCAGGAAGCACAACAGGGCCGTGTAAAATTTGTACAGGAAACATGGGGCGTGTTTGATGATGTGTTCTGTGCAGGTAAAGAAGAAACATTCAAGTTCCTGGAAAATGTATTGGATGAAACGATTGCACTCTTCCCATCGAAATATGTGCATATTGGTGGCGACGAATGCCCCAAAACACATTGGAAGCAATGCCCCAATTGCCAGAAGCGCATGAAAGAACTGAAGCTGAAAGATGAGCATGAACTGCAGAGCTATTTTATTCAGCGGATTGAAAAGTACCTGAATGCAAAAGGCAGAACCATTATTGGTTGGGATGAAATTCTGGAAGGTGGTTTAGCACCGAATGCACAGGTGATGAGCTGGCGTGGTGAAGCAGGTGGTATTGCTGCAGCAAAAGAAAATCATTATGTGATTATGACACCGGGCAGCCACATGTATTTCGATCATAAGCAAACAGCGAATGAAGATTCAGTAACCATCGGTGGTTTTACAACGGTACAAAAAGTATATACCTACGAACCTATACCGAAAGAGTTACCGGAAAGCCAGTGGAAGTATGTGCGTGGTGCACAGGCCAACGTTTGGACCGAATACATGAACAATACCAGCAAAGTGGAGTACATGATCTTTCCACGTATTGCCGCTTTAAGCGAAGTATTGTGGACAGCGAAAGACAAACGCAATGCAGCTGATTTTGAAAAACGTTTGCTCGTTCAGTTCAAGCGTTATGATATGTGGGGCGTAAACTACAGCAAGGCGTTCTTCGATCCGAAGTCAACCGTCGAAGTAAAGAAATAAAGACACAAGATTCAAGAAAAATCAAGGCACAAGAAAAGCCGGTGTTCGTAAACGAACATCGGCTTTTTAATTAATTTGATAAACAAGACTTACATTCTGAGAAGTACGCTCCTTACTTATGCAAAAAAGTTATTTGCCAAAGTTTTTTCCCTTTCTGATAATATTTCCTTCATTATCATAAATGGTAGTAAAGTCGTCATTGTAAGTCCGATTTGCTACTCCGAGTTTTTCTAGAAGTAAATAAGCCTTGTTTCGTATAGTTATCCAGGTTTCGTGGCTGTCAATAAATTCCCAATCCCAAATTTCTGCTGGAATATTATCTACCTCTTTTTTAAATTCTAATAATTCATTTTTAAACGTACTATCAATTACTCCAAGTCTAAAAACCGTTTCAAAACAGACAGGCGTAAATGCATATTCAAGTTCTTCATACAACTCAGTTAAAGGTTCAATCAAAATCGGAGCCATTTCTTCTAACTTAGTTGCATCGAAAGTGTAGAGGATAATTGAATTGATAATGTTAGTGTAGTAAAAGTCAACATGCTTATCATGCACAATTTCTACCTTTTCAGCCGATGACTTGTCTGGCGAAGTCCTTTTATTTCCAAATATTGATTTCAGGTTGATCTTCATTTTTGTGTCAGGTTTAATCTATCAGATCAGTTAACTAATTTCTTATTCGCATTAATCTCAGTTCAACAGCCTTCATCATCTCACTTTCCATAATCAACTCTTCTTTAGTTATTTTTAAAACTTTAAACTTTACGGGATAAGAAACATCCTGAAAGGTTAAGGAAAGAATACCTCCAGCAAAACTCCATTTACCTTTTTGTGTAGCATCATTACTCCAGCCTACTGTTTTCTTCGGTTGTCGATCCAGCCCTATGGAAATAAAAGTTGAATCACTATTGAGTACTAAATCTCTGGGAAGTGGAGTGTCTATGTTTAAATGACGAGTTTCTTGAAATGCATCTGCAGGTCGCCAATGACCTGCAATTTCTATTCGTTGATTGCAGGACGTTATCCAAAAAAGCAAAATGAAGATTGAATAGAAAATTCGCATAGCAATTACCTCTTAGTTCTGTTTACTCAACCTGACAGTGTTCACTCGACCTGACAGGTTGTGTTAACATATACAGCAAAACCAATTAAAGGCTCACTACACAATATGGCTTAACCTGTCAGGTCTGTTATTCTTAGTCTTAGATTTTCTTCCTTGAACCTTGTCCCTTGCACCTTATTACTTCAAAATTTCTTCCAGCTTCTTCTCCAACGCTTCACCTCTTAAGTTTCTAGCTACAACTACGCCATTCGGATCAACGATCATGTTAAACGGAATGCCCATTACACCAAACTGCCGTGCTGCTGCATTTTCCCATCCTTTTAAATCACCAGCCTGCGGCCAGCTGTATTTATCATCTTTCACCGCCTTCAGCCATTTATCTTTATTCTCATCGAGCGACACACCGAAGATCTCAAAATTCTTATTCTTGAAACGCTCATACGCTTTTACCAGGTTCGGACTTTCTGCACGGCAGGGTCCACACCAGCTTGCCCAAAAATCAATCAATACATATTTGCCTTTAAACGAAGACAGACTGATCATCTTTCCATCAGCATCGGGTTGCGAAAAATCGGGAGCAGTCACACCTACCATCGACTTCTTCCCTACTTCAATCATTTCCTGCAGTTCTTTTCCTTTAGCTGAGGTACGCAACTGTTCACTCAATAATAAAAACATCGGCTCAGCTTTCGCTGCATCCATATCCATGCCCAACGCCTGTTCAACCATATACAAGGCAATAGGCGATGAAGGATTATTCTTTACAAACTTTAATTGCTCGGCATTTACCAATTGCTGATGCAGGTTAAACATTTCCATCAGCGTATTCGTTGCCTGCATGTTCTTCGCCTGACCGTAACCGTAATACAGATCGCCGATCTTGTTTTCCAGTTCGGTTAAGCTTTTTGTCTGTTGCTGGTATTTGTAATAATCATTCACGACAGCAGAGCCTTTTACTTCCGCATCATTCAATCCTGTTTTTGAAGTGATGGTGATGGTTCCTTCATCTAAAAAAAGTGTGAGATTGTTTTTGCGGTACTCCGCCATGTCAAACTTTTTACCGGGAACAGGATTCGCTTCTTCAATGCTGATGGTTGCGAGCATCGGTCCGCTTACTTCTGCCGTAACAGTGAACTTGCCATTCACCAGTTTTGCTTCTTCTGCACCGTTGCCGTTATTCCAGCTGAGCAATACATTATACTTTTTGGTGTAAGAAGGCAGGTTACCGTTTACAATAACTTTTTTATCCTGCGCCATTACAGCAACAACTGTAAACAGGCTGCAAACAAACAAGAGTTGTTTTATCATGTATGAAATATTATTTGAATAATTCTTCGAGGCGAATTTGCAGTTCTTCGCCTCTGAGGTTTTTGGCAATGATGACGCCATCCGGACCAATCAATAAATTCTGCGGAATGGAACTGATCTTGTAAATACGTGCAGCTTCGTTGTTCCAGAATTTAAGATCGCTCACATGTGTCCATGTTAATCCATCCTTTGCAATTGCTTCAAGCCACTTGCCACGATCCTTGTCGAGCGATACGCCCAATACTGTAAAGTTTTTGGCTTTGTATTTATTGTACGCTGCTACAAGATTGGGATTTTCCATTCGGCAGGGACCACACCAGCTTGCCCAAAAATCGACCAACACATATTTGCCACGGAACGATTGTAATGAAACTGGATTGCCTGATGTATCGGCTTGTATAAAATCAACCGCTTCGTAACCAACTGCACCAATTCGGTTTTCTTTGACAATGCCACCAACAAGGCGACCAAAATAACTTTGCTGTGCAGCAGCTGTAAGTTGAGAAAAACGTGTGTCCAGCACTTCAGCCTGTTGAAAAAAGCTATAGGTAAAATAAAGCAACAAAGGTGTTACTGCCGAATTATTGTGTGAAGCAACATAGGCATCGGCCTGTGTATTGATTTCTGTTGCAAGATTACGGATGAGATTATACAACGAATCCTGTTTCGATTGCATGGCCGGGTTCGACAGTTCTCTGCCCAACTGATCCAGCTTCATAAAATAAGGATCGAAGCCGGCACGAAACTGCACAAACTCATCGTGTACAGCAGAGCCTTTGATGATGGCTCTTGCCAGCGTATCAATATGTCCGTTTACCTGTACCGTACCGCCTTCAAGAAACAATCCAAGATTTTGTGAAGCACCATCAACAGCTACTACATAAATAGCAGCTTCAGGTACAATGCCCTTCAGCTCAAACTTTCCTTTCTTTATGACTGATTCGGCCAAGGCCCTGCTTTCGGGGCTGTCTAAACGTATAGTTACTTTCGCATTCTCCTGCGCACCTCTGATGGTTCCTTTTATTTCAAAAGACTGTTGTGCCTGCAGTTGCAGCACAGCACACATTAAAAAACATATTGTTACAATCGCTTTCATATAATTATCCTGCGTGTGAATGACGCTGTTTCAGCACGTAAATCACATCCTGCAAAGAAACATTCTTTGCCCTTAATAAAACGATAAAGTGAAACAGCAGATCGGCACCTTCGTTTAAGAATAACTCTTCATTATTATCTTTTGCTTCAATAATAATTTCCGTTGCTTCCTCGCCTACTTTCTGTGCAATTTTATTAATGCCTTTATCGAATAAACTTTTTACATAACTTTTTCCATCGGTGCTTTTACGGCGTAATTCGATGATCTCTTCTAAATACGATAAAAAGTCATCACTGTGATTTTTTTCGCTCCAACAAGTATCGGCACCTGTATGACAGGTTGGTCCCATCGGTTCTGCTTTAATCAACAATGTATCCTGATCGCAATCGAGCAATACCTGTTTTACGGTTAAAAAGTTACCGCTCTCTTCACCTTTCGTCCACAAACGTTGTTTGCTGCGGCTGTAAAACGTCACCTTTCCTTCTTCTTCGGTTTTCTTAAATGCTTCTTCGTTCATAAAACCCAGCATTAACACTTTGCTGGTTTTATAATCCTGGATGATGGCGGGCATCAGTCCGTCCTGATATTTGCTGAATTGAGGTTTCAAAGTATGTTGTTTAGTTACGTTAAAAGTTCGTTGTTGGTTGCAAAGTTAAACCCTTACAGCAACTCCCCGTTGCTGCAGGTAGGCCTTCAAATCTGAAATTTCGATTTCCTTGAAATGAAAAATACTGGCTGCCAGGCCTGCATCGGCATAAGCCAGTTCAAACACATCGGCAAAATGCTGCATGGCACCTGCACCACCGCTGGCAATTACAGGTATCGGCAACTCCTGCGACAACCGTTTGGTAATATCCAATGCAAATCCTGCCTTGGTACCATCGTTGTTCATACTGGTGAGCAATATTTCACCGGCACCCAATTCAACACCCTGTTTGGCCCAATCGAAACATTTTATATCGGTTTTGGTACGGCCGCCATTGAGGTACACATACCATTCGCCGTCTTCTTCTTTCTTGGTATCAATCGCTAATACGCAACACTGGCTGCCTGCAGCCAATGCAATATCGTTGATGAGTTGCGGATTTTTAAACGCTGCGGTGTTCACACTTACTTTATCGGCACCGGAATTGAGCAACACACTCATATCTTCTACTGTGCTGATGCCACCGCCTACTGTAAACGGAATGTTGACGTGGCGGGCAATGCGTTTTACCAGTTCGCTTAAGGTTTTGCGTTTTTCAACAGTGGCTGTAATATCGAGGAACACCAGTTCATCGGCACCTTGCTGTGCATACAAAGCACCCAGCTCCACGGGGTCGCCTGCATCACGCAAATCAACAAAGTTGGTGCCCTTTACAGTGCGGCCATCTTTAATATCTAAACAGGGAATAATGCGTTTTGTCAACATAAAATAAAAAAGGCTTCAACTTAATTGAAGCCAAGCTCTTTGCAAAGATAACGATTATGGAAGTGGCGTGGTGCCTGCAAGCCGTCCTGCTCCAATTAATTTGCGGCTCCAATACGTTTCGTTTAAATCGCTGATCATGACTCCACCGGAAGTGGATGCATGCACAAACTTATTATTGTGCAGGTATACGCCTACATGCGATACGCTGCCTCTTGTATTAAAAAACACCAGGTCGCCTTCCCGCAAATCGCTCATAGGTATCCAGGTGGTCATATCCTTTTGTTCCCTTGCTGTACGGGGCAACTGCAGCGAAAACACACCAAACATAAGTGTTTGTACAAATGCCGAACAATCGATGCCTCGTTGTGTAGTGCCGCCCAAACGGTAAGGCGTACCCCACCATTCGTCGATAAGATTGTACAGCGATTTATTCTGCAATGCCTCCACCGGCACATCTAAGCGGATGGCATATTTAAATTGTTGCAAGGAGAACAGCTCAAGCGAACTGCTGTAGCTGCTGATTTCTTTGGTTTGAAAAACGTTGTTGTTATTCACTGTAGAAGAACCACCCACTTTTACCCGTTTATTTTCGGGCTTTACTTCAGGCATAGGCTCCGGATTGGCCGCTTGCGAAACAGCCGCCTGCTTTGGCTGAAGCACACTTTTCACCATACTGCAACTGCTGAGCAGAATAATGGCTGAGAGATATGTAAGCAAATGTTTCATTGTGGTATTGAATCTTTCAACGGTCGCAAAAGTAGCGATGCAGCCCTTTTTCAGCAAGAAACAGGCCAAATCGTCAATCGTCTAAAGATAAGTTACTGCTGAAATGCTGACAAATTTTCACCCCTGCTTTTTCTAAAACGTTCATTTTGTGGATTTCTTATCTGCGTTTTTTCAAATGAGAACAACGAAATTTGACGCCTGACTATGAGCAAATTTTCCCATTTACACGTACACACACAATATTCGCTGCTCGATGGTGCTGCCTCCATCGGTTCTTTATACAACAAGGCCATTAAAGACGAAATGCCGGCCCTCGCCATTACCGACCATGGAAACATGTTTGGTGCGTTTCAGTTTGTAGCCGAAGCTTATAAGCACAAAAACGAAGATGGCTCACTAAAGGTGAAGCCTGTTGTTGGCTGCGAATTTTACCTGGTAGAAAACAGGCATGTAAAACAGTTCAGTAAAGAACAACGGGATAACCGTTTTCACCAGGTATTGCTGGCAAAAAACGAGCAGGGTTACAAAAACTTAGTAAAGCTGACATCGCTTGGTTTTATTGAAGGGATGTACAGCAAATATCCCCGTATTGATAAAGAGCTCATTCATAAATATCATGAAGGATTGATTGCCACTACCTGCTGTCTTGGTGCCATGGTACCGCAAATGATCCTGAATAAAAGTGAAGAAGATGCCGAGAACGAGTTCAAATGGTGGTTGAATATTTTTCAGCAGGATTATTATGTGGAGATTCAACGGCATGGCATGGCCGAGCAGGATAAAGTAAATGCAGTGTTGCTGAAGTTTGCAAAGAAGTACAATGTAAAAGTAATTGCCAGTAACGATTCGCACTATGTGGATCAAACCGATTTTAATGCGCATGATATTTTACTCTGCATCAACACCGGCGAAAAACAAAGCACCCCTGCCCTGCGTGAGTTTAGTGATGATGATGTGAATGTGAAGAACAAACGTTTTGCATTTCCGAACGATCAGTTTTATTTTAAGAGTACGGCTGAAATGAAAAAGGTATTTGCCGATGTGCCGGAAGCCATCGATAATACCAATGAAATTGTTGACAAGATTGAAGTACTGAACCTGAAGAAAGATATTCTGCTGCCTGCGTTTCCCATTCCGAAAGAATTCCAGATACACGACGATGCCAACCTCAACCAATGGGAATTTTTAAAACATCTTACTTACATTGGCGCAAAAGAACGTTACAGCGAAATTGAAGAAACCACCCGTGAACGCATCGACTTTGAATTGTTCACCATTAAAACAATGGGTTTTGCAGGTTACTTCTTAATTGTAAGCGACTTTATTAAAGCGGGCAGAGATATGGGTGTATTCGTTGGGCCCGGTCGTGGTTCAGCAGCTGGTAGTGTGGTGGCCTATTGTATAGGTATTACCAACATCGATCCCATTAAATACAATTTACTGTTTGAGCGTTTCCTTAACCCCGATCGTAAATCGATGCCGGATATTGATACCGACTTTGATGATGAAGGCCGGCAAAAAGTAATTGACTATGTAGTGGATAAATACGGTAAGGCGCAGGTGGCACAGATCATCACCTATGGCACAATGGCCGCCAAGAGTAGTATTGCCGATGTGGCCCGTGTAATGGATTTGCCATTGGCAGAAAGCCGAGCATTATCGAAGCTGGTGCCTGAACGTCCGGGTGTTTCGTTAAAGCGTGTATTGCATGCACCATTGACCGGCGAAAAAAGTTTAACGGAAAAAGAAGCATTAGGTCCTGATGAGTTAGAATTAGTAAAGAAGATACGACAGGTGTATGATGGCGATGATTTACCTGCAAAAATTTTACATGAAGCAGAGATACTTGAAGGTTCTGTTCGTAACACCGGTATCCATGCAGCAGGCATTATCATTGCACCAAGAGATCTTACCGATCTGATTCCGGTTTGTACATCAAAAGAATCGGAGTTGTGGTTAACACAAATTGAAGGAAGTGTTATTGAAGAAGCAGGTGTAATTAAGATGGACTTCCTGGGTTTAAAAACCCTCAGCATCATCAAGAATGCGCTGCAGATGATCAAAGAAAATCATGGTGTAGAAATTGAAATTGATAATATACCATTGGACGATGAAAAAACATTTCATCTCTATCAACAAGGTTCAACCATTGGTACGTTCCAGTTTGAAAGTCCGGGTATGCAGAAATATTTGCGTGAACTGAAACCCGATCAGTTCAGCGATCTCATTGCGATGAACGCCTTGTACCGCCCCGGTCCTATTGCCTACATCCCCAACTTTATCGACCGGAAGCATGGGAAAGAAGCCATCAGTTACGATTTGCCGGAGATGGAAGAATATCTAGCCGATACCTATGGGATTACTGTTTACCAAGAACAGGTGATGCTGCTTTCGCAGAAGATTGGTGGCTTTAGTAAAGGTGATGCCGACGTATTGCGGAAGGCAATGGGTAAAAAGCAAAAGGCCGTACTGGATAAAATGAAAAAACAGTTTGTGGAAGGTGCTTCAGCTAAAGGACATCCTGCAGACAAACTTGAAAAAATATGGACCGACTGGGAAGCGTTTGCACAATACGCCTTCAACAAATCGCACTCTACCTGTTATGCGTTTGTGGCGTATCAAACAGCCTATTTAAAAGCACACTACCCGGGAGAATATATGAGTGCGGTGTTAAACAACGCCGGTGCTATTGAAAAAATCACCTTCTTTATGGAAGAGTGTAAACGCATGGGCATTAAAGTACTGGGGCCTGATATCAACGAATCGAAAAATGGTTTTGCAGTAAATAAAGCCGGTGAAATTCGTTTTGGTTTAGGTGGATTAAAAGGTGTAGGCGAAGCGGCGATTGAAAGCATTATTGAAGAACGTGAAAAGAAAGGACCCTATAAAGACGTGTTTGATTTTATCAAGCGTGTAAACCAACGTACGGTGAATAAAAAATCGCTGGAGTGTTTGGTGTACGGCGGTGCGTTTGATTGTTTTAAAGAATATCATCGTGCACAATATTTTCATGTAATGCCGGGCGATACGGTGAATACGCTGGAACGCATTGTTGCATTCGGCAACCGTTTCCAGGCCAATGTGCAAAGCAATACCAACACGTTGTTTGGCGAAAGTATGATGATGGAAATTCCCACGCCGAAGATTGTAAACTGTGAAGAATGGACTTTAACCGAAAAGCTCGATCATGAAAAAGAGATCACCGGTATCTTCATCAGTGGTCACCCGCTCGATCATTTTAAATTTGAATTACAGCATTATAAAATCACCAGCATTGCCGACTTTAATGAGTTTAAAGAAGCGATTCTGCTGCATGCAAATCCGTTCCAGACATTCCGATTAGCAGGCTTAGTAACCAGCCATCAGCAACGTGTAACCAAAACAGGAAAGCAGTTTGGCATTGCCATGATTGAAGATTATACCGGCAACACCGAGTTTGCATTGTTTGGCGAAGACTTTGTAAAATTCAAAGATCACTTTACACCGGGCGCTGTGGTTTTTATTACGGGTGTATTTAAAACACGATGGAACAAGAGTGATGATTTCGAATTCAAGATCAACCAGGTGCTGTTGCTGGAAACAGTAAAACGCACCATGACCAAACAGTTGATTGTTGATATTGAACCACGTTTCCTTACCGAAGAAATTGTTGATTTCTTTGAAAAAAATATCAAGAAGAATCCGGGCAAGATCAACCTCAAGTTTAATTTATACGAACCAAAAGACAACTGGAGAATCAGCATCCGCACATTAGAAAAAGGATTTGACATGAACGATGACATGAGTGCCTTTTTACTGGAACGGCCTGAAATGAATGTAACAGTTGTTACTGCATAAACGAAGGTCTACAGATCAATCACCAGCGTGGTGATTGATCTGGGACTTAGTTCAATACCCGACAGCGATTGCTGCGAAGCATACTTCATCTCCTCTCCTTTTTCTGCCGATGTAGTATAGCGTTTGATCTGCTTTGCTTCTTTAACAGCAGGAATCAACAGATCAATTTTTGCAGCAGAAGTTTTGTAGTTTATTACCACCACCGTTACTGTATTTTTATTTGCAAATGCACTCAGCATCATATCCTGCGCCTGCTGTACAAGGCTTAACCCATCGTTTCGTTCGGCAACAATGCGTTGCATACCCGGCCGTACAAAACGGCTGTAATGCCCCAAGGCCCATAAATTTTTTGTTACGGTATAATCGGCAATAGCCGGATCCGCAATATTCTTCAAAGCAATTAAGTTGTAACGACTCTCAGCATCACTCCTGCCCGGCTCCCATGCATTCCAGAAATGCCATGCTGTAGCATTAGCTACTGTAAAATCATGATGAATCATCTTTGCCAAAAACAATGCACAGTCCATTGCTGAGCGGCGTTCCTTCGATCCTTCTTTATAACCATCGCCCAGCATACTGTACTCCGATTGCCAGAAGGGAACATTGTATTTTGTTGCAGTATCGTTTAACTTTCTTCTTATGTTGATGATGTTTTCATCACCATGATCGGTAAAGTAACTATGTCCCTCGATTACTTTGTGCAGATGCTGCAAGTTACCTAAGTACAATTTGCTTTCCTTGGCATAAAACTGTTGCAGCTGTTTGGATGCATGATTGGTACCGCTGTACAAAAACGATAAATCAGCAGCTTCTGTAACAAGAATTTTCGTGGAGAGTTGTTGCGCTGTTAATGCACTATCGAGTTTTACAGCTATGTTGTAAATGTCTTTATTATGCCAGGGCGATCCCTCCTGGTTCATCTGTCCAAACTTAGCCGACCAGTCCCACTGCGGTTCGTTCACCGGGCTGATGTAGTTGAAATGAATTCCCTCTGCATCAAAATGTTTCAGCACGGTTGTTAAAAAGCCTGCATAGGCGTTATACTTATCCTCTCTTAAATTGGTTACAAAATCTTTTTGTGTGCGAAAGCCCAAACCGTTTTTTGTGAATTGTACAGGAGGCGTATTGGAGAACGCAATCAGATCCTGCACGCCGTAAGCAACAGCTTTTTTTGTAAACCAAATATAACCTTGCTGTTTTGTAAAATCATACGTACCATCAGGTGAAAGAAAGCTTTCGACTCTGCGGAATGTATTACGAATACCGCTGCTGTCGCCCTGCTCAAACGTTCCGCCTCCAATATTAAATCGCCAGGCAGAAAGACCAATACCCAACGGATTACCTGCTGCATCAAATCCTTTGCTGAACAGCAGCTCAGCCATACGTTCTTTCTTTTCTGCAGGCCAGTACTTACCGATGCCTTCGCTGTACCATGCACCCGATGCACCGATGTTCTCGATGGTTTGTGCTGTATGTTTCAGATCAATCGTGAAGCTGATGGTTTGTGCGTCTGCAAAAAATGAGCAAAGCAAAAAACAACAAGCGGCTAATAATAAATTCTTCAATCTAAAATTTTATAACTACTAATGCTGAATAAAAGTAACCATACATTGTATGCAATGCTGATTGTTCTACCTTTTTAACAACCCTTCACTCGTCATTACAACACGCTTCATCGTTCCGTCTTTATTGTAGTACAAACGATCGATACAAACAGAACGGTGAAAGCCGCCATGATCGGCCAGCACACCATTGTGGTAAATAAAATACCACTTGCTTTTAAACTCAATAATGGACTGGTGATTGGTATTGCTGTTTGCTGCCACTTCGTTTAAAATGCCTTTGTACTCCCACGGTCCGTTGATGTTTCGGCTCATTGCATAAGCGATCTTTTCAGGAAACTGGTAAGCGTACGAAAGATAATACCAGCCGTTGCGTTTATGAATCCAGGGCGCTTCGGTGAATTTCTGTAAGCCTTCTACTACCTGGATCGGACCATCCAGCTCAAGCATATTTTCTTTGAGCTTCGCATAATAACATTTTGTATTACCCCAAAATAAATAAGCCTGCCCGTCATCATCAATATACACTGTCGGATCAATATCATCCCACCAGATTGATGTGGCTTTCGTCATATCGTTTGTAACAAGTGCTTTGCCCAACGCATCAGTAAATGGTCCGGTTGGTTTATCTGCAACGGCTACACCGATTGCTTTGCCTCCGATCGTTTTATGTTCAACAGCTGCATACCAATAAAATTTGCCGTTGCGTTCAATTACCTGCGAAGCCCATGCATCGCCTTTTGCCCACGCAAATGCTTTTACGTTCAAAGGCGATGGATGTTCTTTCCAGTTGAGCATATCGGTTGAAGAATAACACAACCACTCCTGCATTACATAACGTGCTTCACCCTTCGGTGCTTCATCATGACCGGTATACAAATACACCGTATCGTTATAGACTAGTGCTGCAGGATCGGCCGTAAACTTATTACGGATGATGGGATTGAACGGAACAGAATCGCTGTACTGCGGTTTATTTTTTTGCGCATACAATTCTTCACTTATTGCTGCAACAAAAAACATTGCTGCCAAACAAACTACTTTCTTCAACTTCACTTTTGGTTTATTAAAATTATGTTTTGAATAAAGAAGGCCCCTTGTGGAAACAATGGAGCCTTTCTGTCGATTATGACCCTAACAATAGTTGACGGATTCAATTTTTATCTATTCCCTTTTATATTCTGAAAGACAACTATTCAGGAGATCGCTATTACTTGTTAAACAACATCTTTAAAACACGCACCGTTTAATTGGTGCTGAATAACTGAATTCGTTTTATCTGGATATAACTGCCCGGGTTACCATTGCCGACAATATTTGCCAGGAAGCCAATAGACACGACTGTTGGCGCAGTAAGTGTAAATGAAAAGCTTCTTGTATCTGTTGCGCTCGGTGATGTTGCGCCAATATTTGCTCCATTATACGCTCCTACATAACCTAATGCAGTAGACAAATTCGCCAATACAGGAATACCAGTGTCGCCAGCTGCTGCTACACAGTATACAGTTGAGTTAGCCTGTATCTCTGAGTACTCATCAAACGAAACAATATATTTTCCTGCAGGCAGCGGCGATGATGTTGTCTGGTACACAATACCATTGGTAACAGGTGTATTATTCCATGTTTCCCAGTTAATTACTCCACCGGCATCAGAAGAATAACCACCGTAGAGGCCACCTTTATTTTTAGCTGCTGCATTTGTAATCCATGGCGCTGCGAGTGTTCCCCATCTGCCATCAAATGTTGCACGTTGGAAACCTGGTCCTGTGTTCGATAAATACTGACTGGTAATTTCGTATTTCACACCTACATTCAGTGAAGCACTGCTGAACGTATCAATACAATTCGGCTTGGGCAAAAACAGTGTACGCAATACGACCGGAGTACCAGGTTTGAAATTATCGAGTGATGTTAAGCTTTGTGTTAATGGTACAAACAATGAATCAACCACATCTCCCACTTTGGTATAACGCACCCATGTACCTAATGCGCCCGAAGCTGCATCAAGGTTATCCCAAGCCAACTCGGCTTTACCACCAGGCATTAATTCTGCACGGGTTACAACCCTGTTCGATAATCCACTTTCATATTTTGATCCGTACGCAGTACCGGCTGCATTTACCTTCATCGAGCTGTTACCAACAGCATCGAACGTTTGAATGGTAAAGTTGTAAATACCTTCAGGTATTGCAACAATTTTAGTGAAGCTGTCGATGCCTGTTCCTTTTGTGATATCATACAGAACAGAATCCTTTCCGTCGTTCCATTTGATCTTGCATTTTGCAATTTTCGGATCGGCAGGTAGTAAGCCAGTAATTTTTATACGGTTCTTACCGGGATATGTTTTTACCGAATCCATTTTCCCTGTGTAGATCACCTCTCCTGCTTGCGTATACTTTTTATATTCATCCCACTTTGAACAGGCGGCTAATGCCATCATCAGCAGGGCAATGAAAGAAAGCTTTTTATATTGTTTTTGCATGTGTTTTAATTTTTAGTAAGTGGTTAACGTGTATCGCCATATACCTTCAACTCATTAATACTTTGTGCCGTACCGCCTGCAAAATTTTCGAGGCAACGGATACGGATGTATTTTACTTTCGGTGCAGCCAAATCAATTTCCCAGTTAAAACCTGCAGCAGCAGTTGCCTGATCGTTGGCATCATCTGTACCATAAGGCAAGCCCGATGGTTTCTTTACCGTGTACGAGCCGAGTAGCTTCCACGATGCATCCAATGCACCATTGAGGTTTGGATTATCTGAACCATAAATTTCAAAACGCTTCATGGTTGTGAGATAATAATAGCGTGACCCTTCCGGATACGGACGAATCCAGATACGGCTGAGTTTAGCCAAGGCTCCTGTATTGAACGTAATCATGTGCGGACCACTGCCACCGGGCACCTGGTTGGTGAAACTTGTGTAAGGCCAACCCAACTTACCATCCCACGCATATTGCAACGCAGCACCATTGGTTACCTGCGGCGCATCGCCCGGCAATACCAAGCTTGAAAATTTAGCAGGATCGAGCTGTGTTTCAAAAATAGGATTGATAACCTTGTACATGGTATCGGTTTTATTGCCCCATCTGTCTACTACTAAAAATCCAAACCGATAAAGACCGGTATCTAATCCACGAACTTTTGAGAGCACACTGTCTACATTGGTGTATACACTTTTGTTGTTATCAATTTCATATTCTTTAAACACATTCGGCTTGGTAACAATAATGGAGATGTTTGCCTTTGATGCATTAACTGCTGTAAGATTATAACCGCCAAACGCATCTGTTATCTGAATACTGCGGAACACTTCCCAGATTGGTGCTGTTAACGGTTTTATTTTTACCGTAACAGGCTGCGATTGTATTTCGGAACGGCTTACCGAATACAACTTCACTTCATGTTCCAGTGTATCTGCAAAACCTTCTACTACCAATGAGTTGTTATAATACGATGCTTTCGTTTCGTACTGTTTACCTGTTGTAATGGTATACACCGCTTTTACATACAGCAAATGCGGATCGTTCGGCAACTTGTAAGAAATGGTTGCCTTACCACTTCCGTTCAAAACAGTTACATCGGTTATTTGTGCAGGAACGGTAGGATCGTTGCTGATGGGGGAATGTGTTTCTAATTCTTTATTGCACGATGCTGCAATAAATGCCGAAAGCAATAAAGATGGTATAATCGTTTGAATAAGTTTCATTGTACTTTTTTTCAGGATTTTTAAATCAGATTACCAACCCGGATTTTCTACCAGGTTAGGATTACGACGTGTATCATAATTGCCGATTGGCCAGAAATAATCACGTGGTGCAACAAAACGTTGACTGAAAATAAATTTCTCTTTATAGTAAGTGCTTTCTGTTTTACCCTGTACACTCCAACCTGTAATGTCTTTATTCAATTCATCAGGTGCTTCTTTCCATCTGCGTAAATCCCAGAAACGTTGTCCTTCAAACATTAACTCAAGCGTACGTTCACGGTGAATGATTGAACGCAAACCTGCCTGCGAACTGTATTTCGAAGGATTGCTTGAATAATTGCTCCACGATTCTACAACACCTTTCAAACCTGCACGCTCACGCACTTTATCTACATACTGAATGGCGATACCGGATGCAGGATTCACTTCGTTCTCTGCTTCTGCATACAACAAATACAAATCAGCAAGACGCACTTCGGGCCATGGGTAAGAGCGCCATACAGGAGCAGCTGTACCAGCGGTGGTAGATTCCCAGCTTACTAATTTTTTAACGAAGTAGCCTGTTTCGCTCCAGTTGGTAAAATGCCCGAAGCCTGCGCTTTCTACATTCTTCGCTTTTACATAGTACGTACCAATATCACTACCTGTTGCATTACCATCTTTCATGTACCAGATGCCACCATCAAAACCTAAGTTGGCATAGAAACGAGGTTCTCTGTCGAAGTTTAAACGTGCAGTTGCAACACCGGGTTCAATGTAATATTTCTCTGCAGCGGTTGCAGTGCGCAATTGATCGTAATTGGCAAAGTTGAGCGTTTTATCTTCTTCAATAGGTACACCATTGGACGTGTAGAACAATTTTGCAATTTTAATAGGCGGAGCCCACACACCTTGCAACTGAAAGCGGTTGGTATTGCTGCCTCTTGTCATAGGTGGCATACACAACGCTTCGTTCGGGAAATACATTTGCGAATTACCCCACACTGTTTCCGAACCCCAACGCTGTGTTACCGCATTGCGGATGTTGAGTTGTGTTTTGGTAGCAGTACTGAGGTTATAAATATCGTTCTTGTAATAATAAAGCGTAAAGCCATTTGCTTCTGCCGCTTCAACCGCTGCTTTGGCAGCATCTCTTGCTTCCACCCACTTATCCGGATCAAATGTTGGGTTAAACAAAGACACACCATCTTTATCCTTGAAGTTTACAAAATCAGGATTACCGTTAAACAGCGGACTCGCAGCCATTACCAGCAATTTTGCTTTTACTGCCAATGCAATGGGCTGTGTTACTCTGCCCAACTCTGTATTTTCGTTTTGAATACGCTCGGGTAATAACTTAATCGAACTATCGAGCCATGTAGTAATGGTGCTTACACACTCGTCAACGGGCGCACGCTTCACATAAGAGCTTGCAGGATCTGCTTCAACAGGAACATTTTTTGTAATCAACGGAATAGGACCATACATGCGTAACATGTAATAATGATAAAACGCTTTCAAGAACAACACTTCACCAATCCAACGTGAACGTTCTGCAGGATTAATATCCGGCACCTTCGTCATATCGGCCATGTTCTCTAAAAAGATATTACAGTTGCGGATGGCATTCCAAATTTTCTGGTTATCGTAACGGGTATTACCTGTACCACCTTTGCGCCAGCCAGCCCACTCGTTAAAATAAGGATCGGCTACATTCTGTTGCCCCTGTGCAATACGGAAAGCAGCATGCCAGTGTGTTTGATCATCCTGCGGCAACCATATTTCATCTGCAGAAGCCATACCGGCATTGTACCAACCATCGCCGTTCTTAGGCAAATACGAATAACAGGTAAATAAAAACTTTTCGGCTTCCACACGCAGCTTAAAGGCGTTGTCGATGGTAGAGATATTATCCGGCACTACATCCAGGTACTTGCGGCAGGAATGCAGTGTGGTTGTAAGTGCAAAGATTGCAGCAAAGAGCAAACCCCTGTTTACAACTTTATAATTAATGCTTGTCTTCATTTTAAAAAATTGAATGTTTTAAATTAAAAGTTGAGTTGTACACCCATGCTGTAAACAGATTGAATAGGATAGTTTAATCCGTTGCCTCCCATTTCCACATCCCACAGTTTAAAACCACTAAGGATAAAGAGATTGGTTGCTGAGAAATAAACACGTGTACCTTTTAATTTCAGGGCTTTCCAGTCGGGCATTGTATAACCCATATCTACACTCTTCAAGCGTAAGAACGAACCGTTACGCATCCACCAGGTAGAGGTTTGATTGTTTGAGTTCACCCTCCATGTGCTGAGGCGTGGCCAGAAAGCATAAGGATTCTGATTGTTTTCTGACCAGTGATTATCAGCAATAACCTGCAACAGGTTGTTTTGATAACCGCCATTCAGATAAAACGGTTGAATATTCCATGGATTGATGAAGAACGAACTGCGTGCTGCCCCCTGGAAATAGAAACTGAAGTCGAAACGCTTGATACCAAACGATGCACCAAAGCCATAAATGATTTCCGGCTGTTGCGGATAACCAAGCGGCACCATATCATCGTTGTTGATGAGGCCATCGCCATTTACATCTTTGTATTTGATATCGCCAGCCAATAAACCATTATCGCCAAACTGTACAGGCGAGTTGGCTACTTCTTTCTGATCGATAAATAAACGCTCAGCAATCAATCCCCATGTTTGGCTGATGGAATGATTTACTCTCGACAGATAAGCGATGTCTGAAGGATAAACAATTTCGTCTGTTACTTTTACTTTGCTGGTAGCATACGTAAACGTACCTCTGATGTTCATCCATGCATTTTTAGCAATAGAACGTTGATAGTTCATGGCAACATCGATACCCTGCGTTTCTGCTTTTCCATAGTTGGAAGAAGGAATGGCAGAAAAGCCTGCAGCAGATTCAACAGTTGATTTTGCCTGTAAAATTTGTGAACGCCATTGTTTGTACACATCAACAGTAATATTGAGATCGCCAAACAATTTCATATCCATACCAAGGTTCATCGAACGAGATTTTTCCCAGGTAATACCTTCGTTTGCATAACGTGAAATAGATACACCATTGCGGTAGTACGTACCTGCACCATCGTTACGGCCAAACGATGCACCAAAACCACCATCGTTCAGATTTACATTAGATAAGTAGAAGAAACGATCGTTGATGTTACCGATCTGATCGTTACCCACCAAACCATAGGTTGCACGGAACTTAAGATCGGTAATTACATTTTTCAAACGCTCAAAAAATTGCTCGTTCGAAATACGGTAAGCTACACCTGCAGACGGGAAGAAACCAAAACGGTTGTTCTTGGCAAAACGCTCCGAACCGTTGTAACCAAAGTTGAACTCGGCCAGGTAACGGTTATCAAAACCATAGGTAAAACGACCGGAGAGCGTTTGGTTACGTTGCGGCAAAGAAGCAGTTACACTTCCTGCATTTCCTGTTTCGTAGTTCGATGCAACAGCAATGATTGTGCTGCCCACTGCATGTTTATCTTTAAACGTGCGGTTATAGTTAACCGAAGCTTCCAGCCAGAAACGGGAGTCAACCACTTTGTTTCCTTCATTGTAACCTAAATATTCTGTACCAACTGTACCAATAGATGTTGCACTACCATCGTTCAACACCACCAGGTTATAATCCTGTGTGGTAGGATCAACAATAGCTGAATAGTAAAACGGATTATAACTTCTGTCAACCGAGTAATAAGAATACCTTCTCAGGTAACCCATTGTACGGAAGCTTAAACCCGGTGTAATAAAATTCAGGCTCTGTTTTAATTCAACCTGTGGTTGCAGGTTCGATGTTTTGTAAACCGAATAACCACGCACCATTTGCGCATACGGATTAACATACAAGGTAGAAGTTAACCCATTGGCATCAACCGTACGGGCAGAACCAAACAACGGATGTGTGATATAGGGCAATTTCGATTGCGGATAAACTGCAGGAAACATTACCTGGTTCGACCACAGTGCATTGTTGAAAGTTGCAGAACCACCGCCAATCGGTCCGTTATAATCATCGAACTGACCGTACATGCGAATAATCAATTCGGTATTGTTCGACAGGTTGAGATTTACATTTGAACGGATAGAATAGTTCTTGAGTTTGATATTGCTGTTGAAGTTGTTGATCGGATCAAGTTTCAACAAACCGTTATCCTGATTATACGTACCTGCAACATAGTAACGTGTTCTGTTGGTACCACCACTGATGTTGAGGTTATAACTTTGGTTAACAGTATATTTTTTTATCAGCTGCTCGATCCAGTTGTTGTTCGGATAGAGATAAGGATCATCACCTGCTTTCGTATGTTCAATTTTATTTTGCGTGTAGGGCTGTACAGCAAGTGGCGAACGTGTAAGTGCTGCTTCATTCGCCAATTCCATGTAAGTAATATTATCGGCCAGCTTAAAGTTTTTGGTGTTCGATGAAACACGGTTCTCTGCACGGAACGAAAACTTTGCAACACCTTCTTTACCTGTACGTGTGTTTACCAGCACTACCCCGTTTGCACCACGTGCCCCGTACACCGAAGCCGCTGCAGCATCTTTCAATACCGAGAAATCGGAGATATCATCGGGCTGCAAACGTGCAAGATCAGTTGGAGAAGATTCAACACCATCAATCAGGATCAACGGATCCTGTTTACCTGTACCGAATGTTGAAAGCCCCCTGATGTAAAAGGCGGAGTTATCGGTACCAAGTCCGGGCTCGCCGCTACGCTGGAAAGAAATTACACCGGGTATACGACCGGCGATAGCATTGGTAAGGTTACCTGTTGGTCCTTTTAACTCTTTTACGTTAACCGTAGTAATAGAGCTTACCATGCTCTCTTTCTTTTTGGTACCACCAAAACCAATGATCACAACATCGCCCAAATTGCCGCTTGTTGATTTCATCAGCACATCAATGGTTGTTTTACCATTTACGGGAACTTCCTGCGTTTCATAACCAATGATGGAAATAACCAGGATTCCCTTAGATGGCACACGCAGCACAAAGTTTCCTTTGTCGTCGGTTTGTGTAGCCTTTTTTGCATCTGTTTTCAGCTGAACAGTAGCACTCTGCAATACCGCAGAATCGGAACGTACAACACCACGTACAGTAATTTCATTATCCTGTGCGGGCAATGTAACAGAAATGCATAGCAACAGCACGAATAAAGCAAGCGACTTCATCCCTGCTTTAATGGTTACCATTTCTTTCATAAGCAATCAATACTTGTTTAATTAGTAAATAAATGAACGGTGTATGTTTTGGCTAAAGAACTTTTTGTTGACCTGCACACATAATTCTTCCATCAGCATCAGCATACATGCGTTTATCGTTGGTAAACGAAACGTTTGTATCGGACACAGCAATTACAGCGAAACAGTTTGAGAGAAATCCTGAAAATATTTTACTGTAAAATCTTCAGTAAGCAAACTATTCAGGCAGGCAGAAAATATCAGGTTGGCCCAACGGAGTGTGTTGAAAAAATCATAGCAAGTTCGTTTTAGGAGTTTAGAATAATAAGTGTAAATTTGACAAATATTAATGTACTTAGTTCGAAGAAACGTGCCAATATTTCAACAAAAAGTACCATTTTTAAATGCTGCCTTGAACGAACTGCCTGCAAAACGTATTTCACCGTAAAAGTGTAACACATCAATCATTGCGTTTACTAATTGCCATATACTTTTTACTGCTAGCACTGCCCTGCGTATTACCGGCACAACCGTATTATTTCAGGCGTTACCAGGTTGAGAACGGACTTTCGCACAACAGTGTTATTTGTGCACTGCAGGATAAAAGAGGCTTTATGTGGTTTGGAACAAAAGATGGCCTCAACCGTTTTGATGGATACTCCTTTAAAACGTTTCGCAAAAATTCAACTGACAGTACCAGCATCGGCAACAACTTTGTACAATCGCTTTACGAAGACAAACAAGGCATATTATATGTAGGCACCGATAAAGGGCTGTTTCAGTACAATGAAAAAACAGAAGGTTTCCGTTTGATGCCTTCAACTAAAGAACAAAGCATCTTTAAACTTACAGGCGATGCAAAAGGTAACCTGTGGTTTATTTCCGGCTTTGCACTTTGCAGCTATTCGCCTGTAACAAATCAACTTGACTATTTTAACCATGTAGATTTTTTTATTGCAAGTGCTATCTGCACAACAAGCGATGGTTCTGTATGGGCAGGCACTGCCGATGGCGAATTGAAAAAATATATTCCGGGCAAAAGATCGTTTACAACCATTCCACTCTTTCCCAAATCATCGCCGGCCAAGTTCCGGTATATTGAAACCTTAGCCGTTACACCAGCTGGCGATTTATTAGCAGGTACCAACAACGCAACGGTAAAACGCATCAATACATCAACAGGAACCCATACCGATCTTATTGTTCCGTTAAAACGTGAGAAAGATTTTTATGTAAAACGCATTGTGCAGGTTTCACCCGGTATTTTTTGGCTTGGTACAGCATCGGGCATACTGGTGTATCATCTTGAAACCGGGAAAAGCGCTCGCCTTGAAAAGAATTATAGCAACCCCTTCTCGCTTTCTGACAATGCAGTAGAAACGATATGTACCGATAGAGAAGGCGGCGTTTGGGTTGGCACTTATTTTGGCGGCGTTAATTACTATCCGAAACAAGTTACTGCCTTTACAAAATTTTTTCCAGCAAGGAACGAAAATGCAATCACCGGCAATGTGGTAAGAGAAATAAAAAAAGACCACACCGGTAATCTCTGGATCGGAACAGAAGATGCGGGTCTTAACCGGTACAATCCTGCTACCGGCACATTTACACATTACCAAGCAACAGGTAAACCCGGCGGCTTATCGTTTTTTAATATACATGGACTGGAAGTAACCGGTAACGAAGCTTGGATTGGCACATTTGAACATGGCCTCGATGTGATGAACATTCAAACAGGAAAAGTTATTAAACATTACCAGAACAGTCCCGGCAGTATTTTAGCCAGCAACTTTATTTATTGTATTCATGCACTGCACCACGATACTGTTTTAATAGGAACAACGCTTGGTATTTATTACTACGATCGTAAACAGGATCAATTGAAACGGCTTACGGGCTTTCCTGAATGGGATTGGTACACAGGAATTATAAGAGATGCCAAAGGCCGACTTTGGGCAACAACCTTCGGCCGGGGCATTCATTGTTACAATCCTGCTACGGGAACAACCGAAACCTACGATTATAAAGAACAGGATATAACGAGCCTAAGCAGTAACAGGGTAAATGCAGTGTTTAAAGACAGTCGCAATAACATCTGGTTTACAACAGAAGACGGTTTGTGTAAATGGAACGAACCAACGCACAACTTTACACGCTATGGCAAAGCGAATGGTTTTCCCAGCAACTTTATGTTCTCGATACTGGAAGCAAAAGCTGATGAACTATGGATCAGCACAACCAAAGGGCTTGTTCGGTTTAATCCCGATACAGAAAAAGCCGATGTATTTACCACTGCAAACGGATTGATCAGCGATCAGTTTAACTACAGCTCTGCATTTAAAAATGAAGATGGCCGCATGTATTTTGGAAGCATGAAAGGAATGGTGAGTTTCCATCCGAAACAATTCAGGCAAACAATATTCACTCCACCTATCTACATCACCAACTTTGAAATTGCCAACCAGGAAACAGGGATCGGCAAAAAGGGATCGCCGCTGAAAGCTTCCATTTCATTTACAGATTCCATTGTGCTTACGCATAATCAATCAACGTTCAGTATAGATTTTGCTGCGCTTGAATACACAGCTACAGAAACGCTTCAATATGCCTATCAGATGAAAGAGCTTTCGGGCAATTGGGTGAACCTGAAAAAAAACAGGCGTGTTGATTTTGCAGAGCTGCCCGCAGGCACATATCATTTTCGTTTAAAAGCAATGAACAGTTATGGCATCTGGAGCCCGAATGAACGGTTATTGATTATTCGCATTTTACCCCCCTGGTGGAAAAGCACAACAGCTTCTACAATATACGCTCTCCTGTTACTGTTGATTTCCGGACTCATCATCCGCTATTATCATTTGCGGATGAAAGAAAAAAACAGGCGTCAACTGGAGCAAATGGAAGCAGCGCAGGAAAAAGAAATGCTGGAAATGCGGCTGGCAAAAAACAAAGAATTGCTGGACGCAAAAATTGAATTCTTTACCAATGTGGCGCATGAAATTAAAACACCACTGACGCTGATTAAAGTACCGCTGACAAAAATCACCAAGAAAACAGAAGCACTTCCAGAACTTGAACGAAGCCTGAAGATCATGAACCGCAACACCAATCGCTTAATTGAGCTTACGAATCAGTTGCTGGATTTCAGGCAAACGGAAATCGACAAGTTTCATCTTACACTTGTACAGGCGAATATTACACAACTTACAGAAGAAGCATGCAACGACTTTACAGACCTTGCAGAAGAAAACAAGCTCAGCTTTGTGAGTAACATTCCGGAGGAACCTGTTTTTGCAATGATTGATATAGATGCCTTTAATAAAATTTTGTACAACCTTATTGGTAATGCAGTGAAGTTTGCAGGTAAGCATGTGCAGGTAACCTTAGCTCCTTCTTTTAAGAGCAACGACTCATTTACGATCTTGGTTAAAAATGATGGCTATCTTATTCCAGAAGAATTGAAAGAAAAAATATTTGAACCGTTCTATCGTATACGGGAAACCGAAACACAAACCGGTTCAGGTATTGGCTTGGCATTAGCCTTATCGCTTACACAATTGCATAAAGGCACGCTTGTTCTTGAATCAACAACAGAAAACATGAACTGCTTCTGCCTAACCTTACCCCTGCATAACGAAACAACTTCAGCACAGTAACATTGTATACATTTGTCAATAAACCTCAACCAATGAAACCTACAATACTTTTAGTGGAAGACAACGAAGAACTGCTGGAAGTAATTGCAGATGAACTGCTGGAAAAGTATGACGTACTAAAAGCAACTGACGGTGCACAAGCTTTGAAAACGCTTACGGCAGAACCTGTAGACTTAGTAATCAGTGATGTAATGATGCCGGTAATGGATGGCTTTGAATTATGTAAAGAAATTAAATCGAATTTCGAATACAGCCACATCCCTGTTATTTTACTTACTGCAAAAAATACAATGCAGTCAAAAATTGAAGGATTGAGTATTGGTGCCGACGCATACATAGAAAAACCGTTTGAAACAGAATACCTGCTGGCACATATTGCCAGTCTGCTCAACAACCGGAAAAAGATCAGGGAGTATTTTGTAAATACACCGTTTGTACATTTGAAATCGGTGGCGCATAACAAACCCGACGAACTGTTTCTCGAAAAACTCAACCACCATATCCGGGAGAATATTGACGATCATGCACTGGATATAGACAAACTTGCAAAATTATTGAACATGGGCCGCACAAGCCTGTTCCGTAAAATTAAATCGGTTACCGATCTTACGCCAAACGAACTCATCAACATCACCCGTTTAAAAAAAGCGGCCGAACTGCTGTCTACAGGTGATTATAAAATTTACGAAGTGTCGGATATGGTTGGCTTTGGATCGCAAACAAACTTTGGCCGTAATTTTTTAAAACAGTTTGGTATGACACCGACCGAGTTTCAGAAAAATAAACAAGGTTAAAACCGGAAGCCTGTAGAATTACTTCTGCTATCGTTCCCTTTGGAATCGATGATCATAAAGCCAAAGCGGCCTGAACTATAAGCCTGCGCAAATTCACGCATTACAAGAAAAAAAGTAACATTGTAGCGTATTATCAACAATGCATATGAAAGTAACCCTCCAACTGGCGATATTCTTTTTTGCTGTATTCATCGGTTGTAAAGAAAAAACAAAGAATGACCAACAAAACAAATCCACAACCGTATCGCAGGCACCAGCGGATATCGAGAAAATAAAACTTACTTCGCTAGATGGCAAGCCCATCGATTTATCGCAGTACAAAGGCAAAACAATTTTTCTGAACTTCTGGGCAACATGGTGCAAACCATGCATCGAAGAAATGCCTTCTATTGCCAATGCCATGAAGAAAGTAAATAAAGACGAGGTTGTTTTTTTGTTTGCATCTGCAGAAGAAGCAGAAGAGATCAGAGCATTTCAGCAGCGGAAGCCTTTCCCGTTTCAATATGTAAAAGTGGAGAACTTTGAAACATTAGATATTATGACCATTCCCACAACGTTCATCTTTAATACCAAAGGTGAGCGGGTGTTTAACGAAATGGGCTATCGCAAATGGGACAGTCCTGAAAACATACACATCATCACCAACAGCAAATAACTGCATGCAAAAACTATTGATCGTTTCACTACTCTGCACAGCATTGTTCGCCTGCAAGAGTCAACAGAAAAAAACCGAAGAGGCTGCTTCCATAACAATGCTTGCTTCTCCTGCAGGCGATTCCTGTGCAGAGCCTTATCTCTTTACCGATGCAAAAGGCATGGTGCATTTATCGTGGGTGGAGAAGAAAGGAAAAACATCTACCCTGCTTTTCTCTTCTTTACAAAATGAAAAATGGTCAAAACCAATTGCAATCAGCAGCGGCAACAACTGGTTCGTGAACTGGGCCGACTACCCGGTTATTTCTTCTGATGCCAACGGCAACATGCTTGCTCATTTTTTAGAGAAAAGTGATACGGCAAAATTTACGTACGATGTGAAAGTAACGGCTTCTTCAGATCATGGTAAAACATGGAGCCAACCAACAACATTGCACGATGATGGCAAGAAAGCAGAACACGGTTTTGTCTCCATCATTCCTTACAACGAACAGTTTATGGTATCCTGGCTCGATGGAAGAAAAACAGCTATGGAAGGTGAGCATAGCGGGCACGAAGGACATCATGGCGAAATGACCTTGCGTGGAGCACTGCTTGATAAAGCAGGAAAGAAAACAAAGGAATGGGAACTCGATGGAAGAATTTGTGATTGCTGTCAGACAACAATTGCTGTTACTACCAACGGACCTGTTGTGGTGTACAGAGATCGTTCGGATGAAGAGATCAGGGATATGTCGATCGTACGTTTAGTGAATGGTGAATGGACACAACCGAAAACCATTTTTGCTGATGCATGGAAAATTGCAGGCTGTCCGGTAAACGGACCAAGAGCCGATGCCATTGGCAACAACTTAGCCATTGCCTGGTTTTCGATGAAAGACAAGCAAAGCGAAGTGAAAGTGATTTTTTCTGCTGATGGCGGTGCAACCTTTCAACAACCTATCCGCATTGATGAGGGCAAAACTATTGGTCGTGTTGACCTGGTATTGCTCGATGAGCAAACGGCAATGGTTAGCTGGATGGAAGGCGCAACCATTAAAGCAATGAAAGTGCATAAGGATGGAACGAAAGAAAAGCCGGTTGTTGTAGCAGAATCGTCGGATGCACGGTCGAGTAGCTTTCCGCAAATGACCAAGGCAGGTGATCAACTGATCTTTGCCTGGACCGACAGCAAAGCAAAAACGATTAAGCTGGCAGCACTGCAGTTGAATTGATCCAGTTTCCGGCACTAACAAGTCGTAGCTATGCGGCAATTCGGCTTTTGTGGGTAAAAAAAGCTGGCATGCCAGCTGCTGAAACAACAGTTAAAGCCGTTTTAACTGTCAATTTTGTAGAACATCCATTCATTTTTTATTTGTGAACAGTTGTGGATAATGACAGTTCATCAGTTTCGGCGGAATGGACTTAAATTTGTCCCTTCATTTCACATAAAAATTAAAAGGATATACATTATGGCACTCCAATTTACAGATGCAAACTTCCAGAGCGAAGTCCTCAGCTCAGATAAATTAAGCGTAATCGATTTTTGGGCAGAATGGTGCGGACCTTGCCGTGCAATCGGTCCGGTTATCGAAGAATTATCAAAAGAATACGATGGTAAAGTGAAGGTAGGTAAGGTAAACGTAGACGAAAACCCACAGGTGAGCATGAACTACGGTATCACTTCTATCCCTGCTATTCTTTTTGTGAAGAACGGCCAGGTGGTTGACAAACTTGTAGGTGCCCAACCAAAAGGCAACTTTGTTAAGAAGATTGAGCAACACATGTAATCATTGTTACACAACTATAAAAGCCCCGTTTCATTTGCGAAACGGGGCTTTTCTTTTTTGTGATACTTCACAGACATCCCTAACAGTGACTTATACATTCAAAATCATCCATCACCCTTATACACATTCCTTCAACATTTATTAAACCCTTACCTCCTTCTACGTTCTAATGGTTAATTTCAGGTATTAACACAAAATCACCCATGTCAGTTACCACGTCTTCTGCAACCGTACTTTCGGGCCATTATGGCTTTGCCGAAATTCACAAGTTGCCCGATGTAAATCATCACCTGCTTGTTTCCACAAAAAGTTTTAATCCGGAAGCAACTATCTGCACCTTCAGCGCAAAAGAAATTCATCCTCTTCCATCACGTTATACCGTACAGGTTAACGAAACACAACACATTATTCTGCTGCCCGAATTTCTGCAATACATCAATCACAGCTGCAATCCCAATACATTCTTTAATACCACTACCATGGAATTAATTGCATTGCGTGCAATTGCGCCGGGCGATGAGTTTACATTCTTTTATCCAAGTACCGAATGGTTCATGGCTGAAACATTCGCATGTAACTGTGGCGACCACGGTTGTGTTGGTATTATTAAAGGAGCAAAGGAATTAGCAACCGATGTTTTAAACCGATACCGTTTAACCGATTTTATACAACGTAAACTGAACGAACGAAACGATTAAACCTTTACATTTACGTATGCACGCAAGCCCATCATCTTCTCTTCCTGTTACACAGCATCCGCTGTTTATTTGGGTATTGGCGCCGTACTTGCAAACCAGCGATGCAAACATTGATTACTATTACGATTTCTCGCAAAGTATTGATGAATACACAAAGGTTTTTACCGAGCTTAACCTCAATTGGAAATGGCAGCCGGTAACGCAGGATGATTACAAATCAATCATTGATACAATCGCCGCCACCACTTCGTTTCAAACACCCATTGTTTTGAATTTGTGTGATGGCGATGAAGTGAATGGCACACCGGGCGTTTCGGTTATTCATTACTTAAAAGAGAAGCAACTTATTTATACAGGTGCCGATGCTCCGTTTTACGATTATACTACTTCCAAAATTGTCATGAAGGAGTTGTTTGATCAAGCAGGCGTTCCGCATGCAAAATGGGCTGCCATACGTAAACCCGATCAAAACCTGGATGGCATTTGCGAATATGTGGGCACGCCCATGATTGTAAAACCGGCAGTGAGCGGCGGCAGTATGGGTCTCGGTGTAAAGAATGTAGTGCACAATGAGACTGAATTAAGAACATTGGTGAAAGAGTTGTTTGAAGGCTATCGTGGCTGGGATTTTTCGTTCGGCGGCTTGGTGGCAGAGCAGTTTATAAACGGACCTGAATACACCGTATTTCTTTCGGGTTCATACCATACACCCCGCAGCCGGAAAGTGTATCCGCCTGTTGAACGTATTTTTCATAAAGACCTTCCCGATACAGAAAAATTTTTATCCTTCGATCGTTTGTGGGAGACCTATGAAAAAGAAAAACCACTCGGCGATTATGAAGATTTTTACCAATACCACTTACCTCCTATTGCACTGCATAAAAAAATTATGGACCTGAGCTGGAAAGCATATTGTGCGGTGGAAGGTACAGGCTATGGCCGTATTGACATCCGTATGGATAAAGCAACCGGCAAACTGTATGTACTGGAAGTTAATGCGCAATGCGGCTTAAGTGAAGATGAAAATTATACGTCCATCGGTGCGATTGTACGTTTAAGCAATCAATCGTATGCAGGTTTGATCCTTCATATACTGCAGGATGCCATGCAGCGTCATCACCAAAAACAAAAAAAGAAAGTGGCTGTACGTTAACAGCATGACGTGTTATGAAGATCTGTGTATTGCAACCCGACTATTCTACTTCTGCTGTTGATTACCAATATTACGATCCTGCAAGAAACTTATCGACGCTGTTGCCCGATGTGGAGTTTGAACATGTACTGCTCAACAAACTCACTACGTACAAACAATTACTGGCATTAAGCAAACAAGGCTTCGATTGTTTTGTGAATTTATGCGAAGGTTATCTCGAATGGGAAGTGCCATCCATTGATGTGATTTATACATTGGAATTATTGAATCTGCCGTTTACCGGGCCTAACAGTTTGTTGTACGATCCGCCAAAAGAATTGATGAAGTATGTGGCGTACACCGAAGGCGTTGCCACAGCCAATTATGCATTGATTGATACAGTTGACAATCTTGAAGAGCAGATCAAACAACTTAACTTTCCTTTGTTTGTAAAACCGGCAAAAGCAGGCGACAGTTTGGGTATTGATGACACATCACGTGTAGATGATTTGGCAGCATTACAGCAGAAAGTAAAACAACTGCTCACTGAATATCCGCAGCTTTTAATTGAAGAATATATTGCCGGCAGAGAGTTCACCGTGCTTGTTGCTGCCGATGCCAATGATGAAAAAAAGTGCAGAGTATTTCAACCCATCGAATTTATTTTCCCGGAAGGAAGAACGTTTAAAACTTATGCACTCAAAACATCAGAACTACATCCCGAAAGTAATATACCTGTTACCGATGCATCCATCAAACAACAACTAACGGAGGCGGCCCAGCGCATTTTCCGCAGCTTTGGCGGCGTTGGTTATGCACGCATGGATTTTCGTATGAACGATGCAGGTAAACTGTTTTTCCTGGAAGTAAATTTTACCTGCTCTGTTTTTTATACGGATGGATACGAAGGCAGCGCCGATTACATCATCAAAGCCGACGGTATTGGTCAGGCTGGTTTTCTGAAACATATTATTGAAGAAGGTATTGCACGGCATAAACGCAGGCAAAAGAAATATGTGATGAAGGGCAACTCCATCGCAGGTTTCGGCATTTATGCCAATACCCATATAGCTGAAGGTGAAATTATTTTCAAAGGCGAAGAACGCCCGCAGCGGATTGTGACCAAACGTTGGGTGGAGGAAAACTGGCTGCCCGAAGAAAAGCTGCTGTTCCGGCATTATGCCGTTCCATTAAGTACAGAAGTGTATGTGTTATGGGACAATAATCCATCGGAATGGGCGCCACAAAACCACTCCTGCCGACCGAACACTGCCTACAGCGGACTGAACCTGGTGGCCTTACACCCCATTTTACCCGGCCAGGAACTCACTTTAGACTATGCCGAACTCCTCAACGAAAGCGCCGAAACCTTTGAATGCCAGTGCGATACCCCCGACTGCCGTAAAATCATTTCCGGCAGCAAAGGCAATTCTGTCACACAGAAGGAACAAATTAACAGGCAACACTGACAAGGCATCGGCCTAACTTTGCCCTTCCAACTAATCCATTTGCCGGCCATCAAAGAAGTTGAACCTTCAGTAAACGCCGGTGATTCTGCACAGTCTATTCATGCGTACACATCAAAAAGGAAGGAATCGTTATGCCCGGAAAATGGATTATTCAAACAATTATCAGCAGATATAAATATAAACTGGCGCTTACCTATTCGCTTTTCGGCATAGAAATGCTGGGACTTTTGCTGCGGCCTTATTTTCTGGGCGAAGCGGTTAACGGGCTAATCAAAGGATCGTACAATGGTTTGTTCTACCTGGCAGGTGCCCATTTGCTTTGGCTCGTTGTTGGTACCATCCGTCACCGGTACGACTCCCGTACCTACTCCGATATTTACACAACATTGGTTGTAAAACTGATGAGCCGTAACCGCAACAAGGAACTATCGAAGCTGAGTGCACATTCAACGCTTTCACGTGAGTTCATCGATTTCCTTGAGTTCGATCTCAATTATATTATTGAAGCTGCCTACAACATTGTTGGGTCAATGGTGCTCTTGTTTTTTTACGATACACAGGTTGTGCTGCTTTGTTTGCTGATGTTGATTCCGGTAAGCATCACCAGTTATATTTATGGCAAACGTATGCGCCGTTTAAACCAATTAAAGAACGATGAGCTGGAAGAACAAGTAAATATTCTTGCTACAAAAAATCCATTACGCATCAGCGAACATTATAACCAGTTGCGCAAGTGGCAAATAAAAATCAGCGACCAGGAAGCATGGAACTTTGGTGTAATGGAATTATTGGTGATGGTGATTATAACTGCATCGCTGCTTACGGTATCCTCATTGAATGGCAAAACACTGCAGGCGGGTGATCTTATTGGTATCTATACTTATATTCTGAAGTTTGTTAATGGACTTGATACTGTTCCGTATATGATTCAACGAACAGCTACACTGAAAGACATTCTGCATCGAATAGAAGCAGAACCGGAAGAAGAAGAAAAAAATCCAATGGCTGTTACCGCAGCTTAATAAAAATTATGGCAAACAAGTCTTGCACCTTGGAATTTGATTTTTGGATTTTGCGACCTTGTGCCTGCTGCTACTTTTTCTCAATTACTTTCATATCGGGCAATACAGTCATAACAAGTACAACCAATGAAGCTGCAAAATAAACATACAGCCAGGAAGTCGTTTGCGGACATTCACCATTACGGCAGGTAGAGAGTAATAAAAGATTGCGCAACGCCCACGCAAAATTGATAGCACCTACAAAAGGATTGGCACGCTTCGCCCACAGCTTGGGAATGAGAAAGAATGCAATATTCAGCACCAGCATAATGATATTCATGAGCACGGGTTTGCCAAATTTGCTTACCGTTTCCGATCCAAATCCCGAAACAGTAGCATTAATAGAAGGAATGTAAATCCATGTAAATGTTGCTGCAAAAATCATCAGCAAACCGGCCGCAATACCAATGTAGTTTGAATAACGCATAAGCTTTAAACAGAAAAAGCGCAGGAAGGTTTCCAACGCTTTTCTTTTTTTGAGGTCCCGAGCGGATTCGAACCGCTGTAGGAGCTTTTGCAGAGCTCTGCCTAGCCACTCGGCCACAGGACCAATTTGTGAGGTGCAAATGTAGTATATTCGAACAAATACTCCCAAAGAACTATGCAAAGAATTGCAGAAAGCGAATTGATTATTAACAACAGAGGGGCTGTTTACCATTTAAATGTGCGTCCCGATGAGCTGGCCAATACTGTTATTACTGTTGGCGACCCCGATCGTGTAAAAGAAGTATCCAAACATTTCGATAAGGTTGAACACCGGTTACAACACCGTGAATTTATAACTCACACAGGTTACATCGGCAATAAACGGATATCGGTTGTTTCTACAGGTATTGGTCCGGATAATATTGATATTGTAGTGAACGAGCTCGACGCATTGGTGAATATTGATTTTGAAAGCCGCACCATTAAACAACAGCTTACTCCCCTGCACATCATCCGGCTCGGCACATCAGGTGCATTGCAGGCCGATATTCCGGTAGATGCCTTTGTAGTTTCAACACATGGTTTAGGCATCGACAACCTGTTGCATTTCTATCGCCACGATAATAACGAAGAAGAAAAACAACTGGTGCATGCATTTGTAACCCATACACAGGTGCAGGATAGTCTTTCTTATCCTTATATCGCCAGTGCGGGGTCGCAACTATTAAAACATTTTGTACAAGGCTATCAGCACGGCATTACCATTACCTGCCCCGGCTTTTATGGGCCGCAGGGTCGTGTATTGCGTTTAGGCCTTTCTAACCCCACGTTTGTAGACAGGTTAACCCAGTTTCAGTTCGGGCAGCACCGCATCACCAATTTCGAAATGGAAACCTCTGCCATTTACGGATTGGGTAAGATGATGGGGCACCAATGCCTTTCCATCAGTGCCATTGTTGCCAACCGGGTAAAAAAAGAGTTTAGTAAAGATGGCGGATTGGCAGTTGAAAATCTCATCAAAAAATCACTGGAGATCATTGCCGGCATCTAAGCCGCAGTATTCTACAGACTAAAAGCTGCATCACAGTACATACAGGCTGAGATGCAGCTTTGTCGTAATTTAGCAGGTACGAAAAGTATCACTTAAAACTCGGAGAGCGGTAATCCCCACCAGCCATTTACCACTCTCCACTAACTATATTTCATGACAATTCCATTTTATAAATACCAGGGTACAGGGAACGACTTCGTTATCATCGATAACAGGAACGGTAATTTTACGCAACTCTCTACCGTAGAAATAGCCTTTTTATGCGATAGGAGATTTGGCATCGGCGCCGATGGTTTAATGCTTTTACAGCTGAAAGAGGGCTACGATTTTGAGATGGTTTACTACAATGCCGATGGTAAAGAAGGCAGCATGTGTGGTAACGGCGGACGCTGTTTGGTAGCCTTTGCAAAGCAAATGGGTGTAATAGACAAAACCGCTGCATTCCTTGCTACAGACGGGTTTCACGAAGCGAAGGTGCTTGAAAACGGATGGATCGAATTAAAAATGAAAGATGTTGACAGCATTGAAAAACATGCCGATCATTCGATTTTAAACACCGGATCGCCCCACTACATCAAGTGGGAAACCGACATCGCAAAAACCGCAGTTTTTGATGAGGGAAAACGCATTCGCTATTCACCCCCTTTTTCAAAAGAAGGGATCAATGTTAATTTTGTTCAGCTTCACAACGATACGCTAAACGTAAGAACATACGAGCGGGGTGTTGAAAACGAAACCCTTTCGTGTGGTACCGGTGTAACAGCGGCGGCAATAGCTGCCAGCAACGACAGCATCGGTTTCCAGGAACGAAAAATTCTTACGCCGGGCGGAGAGTTGAAAGTGAAGTTTGAAAAAAAATCCGATTCGTCCTTTGAAAACATTTGGCTTTGTGGACCTGCCAAATTAGTTTTCTCCGGTACGATCACCCTTTAATCCATATCCTAAACCCTAACCCTGCACCCAATGATTGCAAAACGCTATCATTTAAACAAATTTCAAATCATCAGCCATGCTGAGAATACCCTCGAGGATATTCTTAAGCAATGCAGGTCGATGGATGATCATCTTTTCTTCTACAAATCCGAACAATGGTCGGTAGCAGAAAATCTTGAGCATTTATCGCTCACCATGAATAAAGGCTGGCTTAATTTGTTTACGCCGAAAATTATTTTAAAATGGAAGTTTGGTAAACCCAACCGGCCTTCCTACTCTTACGAAGAACTGGTACAGTTATATTACCAAAAACTCGATGCCGGTTACGAAACAGAGAAACGTTTTATACCAACAGTTGTAGAAGATAAAGACGCAAAGCAGCGCTTAATCGCACGCTTTGAACAAATAGCCAATAAGTATCTCGACCAGGTAAGATATTACTGGGAAGATGATACAATGGACCAATACCAGGTACCGAATTCCCTTTTTGGGTTTATTACTATAAGAGAACTACTTTATTTTAACCTGTTCCACAACACGCACCACTACAAAACCATCCGTAACCGTAAAAACGAAGCCATCGAATTTTCAACGGTCGATTAGACCGTGGCGCTTACCTTTGCGCCGCTATGCTGCAATTTTTTAAAAACGAGAACGGCAAAACACTTGCCATCGAAAAACCTGAATCGGGTGCGTGGATCAATATTGTTCCGCCGCTGAAGCAGGAAGAGTTTACAGAAATTGCAGAGGCACTGGATATTCCGCTCGACTTCTTAACCGATTCGCTGGATATTGATGAACGCTCCCGTTACGAGCTGGAAGACAATGTAAAACTCATTGTACTGAAGACACCGGCCGAAAACAATTCTTTTAACGACAGTGATGCATTCTACATCACCATTCCTATTTGTATTATTCTTACACATAACCAGATTGTAACGGTTAATTCGTTCGATAATGGTGCCATCAAAAAATTTCTGAACACGTTTCAAAACCGTCATCCCGATAAACGGAATATGATGGTGTTGAAAATATTTGAGAAAGTGGTTCAGGCGTACATGGAATTTCTGAAAGAGATCAACCATCGCCGCAACTTACTCGAACAAAAACTATACGACGCCAACCGTAACGAAGAGTTGCTGGATCTGATGCGTATTCAAAAAAGCCTGGTATATTTTGTTACAACTTTGCGCAGCAACGAAATGCTGTTAATGAAACTGCAACGCACCAATTTCCTTGCACTCAACGAAGAAGAAGATGAGTTTTTGCAGGATTTAATTGTAGATACCAGCCAGGCTTTGGAGATGGCGAACATTTATACCAACATCCTCAGCTCTACCATGGATGCGTTTGCCAGCATCATCAGCAATAACCAGAACCAGGTAATGAAGCGCTTAACTTCTGTAACCGTAATGCTGCAATTGCCAACTTTAGTAGCCAGTATTTATGGCATGAATGTACCGATTCCGGGGGCGCACTCGAGCTTTGCATTTTATTTCCCTATTCTTATTTCACTCGGGCTGTCGCTGTTGTTGGGTATTTATTTTTTAAGAAAGAAATTGTTTTAAACTATGACGGTTAACGTACGTGTATACGGCATCATCATTAACGAGCAAAAGCAGGTATTGGTGAGCGATGAATTTATCCGTGGAGCTTATATTACCAAATTTCCCGGTGGCGGACTGGAAGTAGGTGAAGGCACAAGAGATTGCCTGAAGCGTGAAATGAAAGAAGAGTTATTGATTGATGCTGAAATTGGTGACCATATTTACACCACCGATTTCTACCAACAAAGCGCATTTAACCTGGCTTACCAGATTATTTCAATCTATTATTACGTAAAACCACTGGAGCCGATAACCCTTCCTTATAAAACTGTACCGTTCGACTTTCAACCGCACCAGGTGGCCGATCCGAAAGGAGAAGCAGAAGTGATCCGTTTAATTGATTGGGATAAGTTTAATGCGGATGCAGTAACACTGCCGATTGATAAGATTGTTGCTGACATGCTGAAAGAGAAGCATGTCTTCTAATCTTTCATAGCAGCGTCTTTCATTTCTTTTGCAAGATCATGACCGAGGTATCGTTCAATGATACCGTGGATGAAATAAATAACAGGAGTAAGCACTACTGCAACAATAAACTTATAGATATAATTGCCGGTACCGGTAACCAGTATCTGCTTTAAGGTCCATGCATCGCCCTGCCCTTCCTGTATTCTGCGACCGATATAAAAAGCAATAAAAAGCACTACAAAACTATCTACCAATTGCGATATTAATGTTGAGCCCGTTGCACGCAGCCAGATACGTTTCTCGCCTGTTACTTTTTTGATACGATGAAATACCAGCACATCCAATATCTGCCCGATTAAAAATGCGACCATCGAACCAATAATGATCCATAAACCTTGACCAAAGATGCCTTTAAATGCATTGTTGGCATTATCTATTCCATTACCAATGGTAAAATACTCCGAAGGCTTTAAATGAATTGCACCAGAAAACATCATAAAAGCATAGGTAATCAGCAATACAGTTAAGTACGAAAGAAACTTCACCCCTCTTGTACCGTAATACTCGTTGATGATATCCGTCATAATAAACACCACCGGCCAAAGCAACACACCTGCAGTAAGATGAAAACTGAAATTACTGCCAAACAACGGCAGGTTTAAACGCTCTATCCCTACTGTATCTTCCAGCGAAAAAATTTTCACACCAATAAACTCGGCGATCATTGCATTGGCAATAAAAAAGCCCGACAGCACCAAAAACAAACGGGTTGATTTATTGGAAAGTATCTGTTTGATCATAAGAGAAAAAAGAATAATTGAAAAATGAGCAGTACAGCATTAACAAACGGAATGCTCTTTAGTTGAAATTCCATTTCTTTTCGTAGCAGGGCCACAATACCCCATACTGCAGCAACAGCGTTTAACGGGAACGCCAACATCCAGCCGCCAATAATTAATATAGAAGCAATGGTCCCCGACCACTCTACAGCAACCAGCCGAAGTACTACACACAGTACAAACAACAGGTTTAGAACAAACACAAGCTTGCTTAGAAACAAAAATCCTTTCATACCGTTAAAAATGCGCTCAATACCCCAAAATACCATTATTTTGCCTCACTGAAACTGAAAATTTTATCAGCAGTTGCCTCCACGCAAAACATAGCGTTTGGCACATCGTTACAAATCATAGTTTAAACCCCAGTATATGAAGTTTGATTTCAAGAAACTTTTACCACACGCTGTTGCTGTTGTGATTTTTGTTGTTGTGGCATTAATTTATTGTAAGCCTGCTTTTCAAGGCATGGTATTGAATGCGCACGACAATATTGGTTGGAAGGGAATGGCACAGCAGTCAATTGAAGCAAAAGAAAAGTATGGACATATACCTAACTGGACCAACAGCATGTTTGGTGGTATGCCCGGTTACCAGATTGCGATGGAAGCAACACACAGCGTACTGTTTGGTCATGTTGAAAAAGTGCTTTCGCTTGGCTTACCAAAACCGGCCAACTTCTTTTTTCTTGCGTGTATTTGTTTTTACATACTTGGTTTGGCATTACGTTTAAACCCATGGGTTGCCGTTTTGGGCGCATTGGGTTATGCATATTCTACTTACGATCCTGTTATTATTGGAGCAGGACACGACACCAAAATGCTGGCTATTGCTTATGCTCCACTTGTAATTGCAGGTTTGCTTTTGCTGTTTCAAAAGAAATGGTGGGTTGGAACAGCAGCCCTGGCTGCAGGTGCTACTTTACAAATAAGTACCAGTCATCTGCAAATTGTTTATTACACCCTGCTCATTTTAGGTGCACTGAGCATTGGCTTTTTAATTGACAGTTTTAAAAAGAAAGAACTGGCACATGCCATTAAAAGTCTTTCGTTTGCTTTACTTCTTGGCATACTCGCTTTCAGCAGTAATGCTATTCACACCCTCACCAACTGGGATTATGCAAAAGAAAGTATGCGTGGTGGTGTGAGTGAATTAAAACAAACCGGCGATAAGAATACAACCAGCGGTGGCTTAGACAAAGACTATGCATTTAAGTACAGTGTAGGTATTGCAGAAACATACACCTTGCTGATTCCTGGAATTTATGGTGGCAGTAACGGTGGTGATGAATACAAGAAATCGCAGTTTGCAGATAAACTGATGGAAGTTGGTTACCCTGAAGACCAGGCTTTGCAGTTTGCAAATGGTGTTTCCTATTGGGGTGGTCAGCAGCCAACATCAGGACCTGTTTACTTCGGTGCCATTTTTATGTTGCTGTTTGTGTTTGCCCTGTTCTTTGAAAAGGGTTGGTTAAAATGGAGCTTACTTGCAGCCGGTGTATTCGGTATAGTGCTGGCATGGGGTAAACATGCAGAGGCCATCAACTACTTCCTGTTCGATTACATGCCGCTGTACAAAAAGTTCCGTGCACCATCGATGGGTTTGGTTATGCCACAGATCTGTTTTGTTATTTTAGGCGCTGTTGCAATAAACAATCTCTTGTTTGGTAACAACACTGCAGACACAATCAAGAAAGCATGGAAAAATACAGCCATTGCAACTGCAGCGATTATTGCTGTTGCCGCTTTCCTTTATTTCAGTTTTGATTATGTTTCGCCAAACGATAACGGCATCAAACAAAATATGGCCGGTGCAATGATGCAGCAATTTGCGCAGCAAGGCAAACAGCCAACTGCAGAGATGCAGCAACAGGCCGAAACGTTTGGTAAAGGATTTTTGACAGCCATCCAAGCCGACAGAAAAGGATTATTTGGTAGTGACCTTTTACGTACAACCATTTTACTTTTATTAGGCATTGGTATTATCTGGGCTTTTGCAACCAATAAGCTGAAAGCATTGCCTGCGTTGATTGCATTATTGGTAATCGGCTCGTTTGATGTGCTGTTGGTTGACAAACGCTACCTCAACGATACAAAGTTTGTTGAGCAAGGCGATTTTGACAACGCCTTTACCATGACTGAAGCTGACAAACAGATTAAGCAGGATGCAGGATACTATCGTGTGTTGAATACGACGACCGATTTTACCAACGAATCAAATACTTCCTACTATCATAATTCAATCGGTGGCTACCACCCTGCTAAACTGCAGATCTATCAAGACCTCATTGAAAACCAGATTGTAAAGAACAACATGCAGGTGTTGAACATGCTGAACACGAAATATTTTATTGTACAAAATCCGCAAACTGGTGCTCCAATGGCGCAAATGAATCCTGCGGCTTACGGACCGGCCTGGTTGGTAAAGCATGTACATTTTGTTGCTGATGGCAGAGAAGAAATGAAAGCGCTCGACAGCATCAACCTTCGTGACACAGCTGTTGTACAAACGAAATTCAAAACAGCTGTTGGTGTGCAGCCAGGTGCCGATTCAACTGCAAGCATTCGCTTTATTGAAAACAAGAACGACTATATTCAGTACGAATCATCTTCTGCAACCAATCAGTTTGCTGTGTTCAGCGAAGTGTATTATCCAAGAGGTTGGTATGCATACATTGATGGCAAAGAAGCAGAGATTATTAAAGTAAACTATGCATTACGTGGATTAGCGTTACCTGCCGGTAAACATAAAATTGAATTCAAGTTTGCACCAAAAGCATTTATTCTTGGCGACAAGATTACGCTGATTGCATCGATACTGGTTTATCTTGTGGTGTTTGGCAGTTTGTTTATGGCATGGAGAAGCAGCAATAAAGCCGTTGCATGAGGAAGGTTTTAAATATTGTTCCTTATCCTTTTCTACCGTACTTCTCCGGAGGTCAAAAACTGATTGCACAGTTCAACATGCATCTTGGCGAACAGTGCGAGCTGCATGTTGCGGGCACTGCCAACAACGATTCTCAACTTGCAAAACATTATTCCTTCTATCCGTATTTACAAAAAAGCCGCTTACGTTTTTTCGACGTAACGGCTTTTTTCCGTTTAAAGAAACTGATTGTTTCAAAAAATATTGACACCATCATTATTGAACACCCCTATCTCGGATGGTTGGGATGGATGTTGAAAAAAACAACCAGCGCCCGTTTGATTGTTCATACACACAACATCGAATATGAACGCTTCCGCACAGTAGGCAAACCCTGGTGGCGAATACTGCAGTGGTACGAAACAGCTGTACTCCGCTCTGCAAACATGGTATTCTGTATTTCGGATGAAGACCGGCAGTGGATGATTGACAAAATGCAGGTGGATGAAGAAAAATGTGTACTTGTTCCTTACGGTATTACAGCCGAGGCTGTACCTACAAACAAAGCTTTGTGTAAAAAACAGGTTTGTGCACAACAGCATATTGATCCATCAAAAAAAATCCTCTTCTTTAACGGGCTGCTCGATTATAAACCCAATTCCGATGCAGTCAAAACGATCATCGAAAAAATAAACCCGCTTCTTCTTGATTCAAACCTTGCATATCATATTCTGATTGCAGGCAAACGATTGCCCGAATCGTTGAACGAACTGAAACCATGGAACAATGTAAACATCAGCTACGCCGGCTTTGTGGATGATATTGATTTCTATACCAAGGCTGCCGACGTATTGCTTAATCCGGTAGTAAGTGGCGGCGGTGTAAAAACAAAAATGATTGAAGCGCTTGGCATGAACACAACTGTTGTTGCTACCGCAACCGGTGCAAGTGGTGTGAAGAAAGAGTTATGCGGCGATAAGTTAGTAATTGTGCCCGATGATAACTGGCCGTTGTTTGTTGAAGCAGTCGTTTCTGCATCCAGGCAGGAACATGTTACCCCTGATGCTTTCTACAATATTTACTCGTGGAAAAATATTACACGGCGGGTTGCAGATTTATAAGCATTTGAGAATGCTTTGCCACAACAGCTCAGCTGTTTTCTCCCATGTAAACTGTTTACTTCTCTCCTCTCCTTTTCTAATTAAGCGTTGTCGTAACGATTCATCTGCTGCTATTTGTTTCATCGCATTTTTTATAGCATCTGTATCGGTTGGATCAACGATCAGCGCTGCGTCACCTGCTACTTCGGGTACAGAGGTTACGTTGGAAGCAATTACCGGCACTCTGCATATCATTGCCTCAATTATGGGTATACCAAATCCTTCAAACAATGGGACAAAAGTCAAAGTCAGTGCCGATGCTAATACACGATTCAATTCTTCATCATCTAAGCGTCCTGTGAAAACAATATCAGCACCGTATTTTAATGCCCGCTGTGTAGCAAACAGCTCATCTGTTTTGTACATGCTCGCACCAACAATTAACAGTTTGATTTCTGTGCCGGTTTCACTTTTGTACAGATCAAATGCCTCCATCAACCGCTTAATATTTTTACGTGGGCTTAGTGTGCCAATAAAAATAAAGTAAGGCTCTCCTTTACTATATTTATTTCTTGTACTGGTGATAGTTGCTGCATCGACCGGCTGATAAAATGCATTGATACCGCAATACACCACATCTATTTTTTGCGGACTGATGTGATAGTTGGTACAAATGTCTTGTTTACTATATTCCGATACAGTTGCGATTTGAGCAGCTCTGTCGGCAAACTTTGGAAAAAAATAGTTGTAGTATTTGCGGTTGCTGAACTTCAGATCGGCCGGATTGTGAAAGAAGTTGATATCGTGTATTACAGCAAATTGCTTGCCCTTGTAACCCAATGAAAGTATTCCATCCGGCGATATAAACAGATCGGGCTTTAGTTGATTGAGCAATCGCTTTGCACTCCACTCGAACCAAAGCACATTTAATACGGCATGCTTGGCCGGTGGAAACAGCAAATGAACTGTTACATTCGGCCCGAAAATAAAAGAAGAATCGGGCGCAGCATCAAACAGAAAATGAAATTCAATCTGCGGGTTCTTCTGAACAATATACCGCAATGTATTGAACGTAAACCAACCGATGCCATCCATCCGGTTCTTACGCAGCAGTCTTGTATTTACAGCTATTTTCAAATAAGAGATTAATTAATTCGCTTTAAAATATTACCAACTAAAAAAATAAGCAATCAACTCAATTTCCATTTCTTTTAAAAAAAAGATTAGGATAAGCATACCCCTGCAACTCGTATTGCTTTTGCATCAAATAGCGACAAATTGCGCTTGAAGTTATATCAGAAAACGAAAAACTATGGTCTTCTATACAAATAACTTCGGGTTTATACTTCTCAAAATTATTTGATATTAAAACCTCGTAATCATGTCCTTCAACGTCTATTGAAAGAAAATCAATTTTCTGAGATACAGGAAGATGTTCGTCAAGTATTTCTTCAAGCGACATTGGCAGCATTACTACTTCATGATCATATGACCTGTGTTCTTTGATCCATTCTTTAAACTCTCTCGACACAGTTGATACACGATCATCATCAGAAACAAAAAATTTAACCTGTTCTTTATTATTCGAAACAATCTCACATAGACTCACATCTCTTTTCCTTACCTTTTTAAACTGATCAATAAGTTTTTTATTACCATCCACATTAATCCCTTTCCAGCCATTAAGATATAACTTAAAAGTATTGCTTCCTTGTATTGGCCTGTTTGCTCCTATGTCAACATAGAAGCCATTTTTCCGTCCACGAAAATAATTTTCCAGTATCATATCTTCACCAAACTGAGAATATGTGATAATGAAACCCTCAAACTGTAAAGCATGCAAACATTTGCTTACTAAATAATGAAGTCTGGAGTTTTGGTAACCCTTTAAAAATCTTCTCCATATAAGTTTGAAAAGCATCATTTCAAAATAGTATTACGTTAGGATTATTGACAAATATAACAGGAACGGCTAGTTGCTATAAAATTAGTTTTCCCAATTTTCATTTATACATTTACTCAATTCGACCCAATCAACTTCCGGACTCACAAGATCCTTTTCTAAATGTGTTCCGATAGCAGGGTACGGAATCCAGAGTTTGTATTTCTTGCGTGAAAAAAAATGACGGAAACTGTATTTCACCGCCATTTTCAGAATATTAAAACTCTCTTTGCTCATAAAAAAGAAGCGGACATAGGCGAAAGGATTTAAAACAAATGTTTTGGTTAATACCAGCCAAACAGCACAATCATTATTCCCCTTTGCATAAGTAAGCAACACATTTTGAGTCTCAAACAGTGTTTGTTTGGTGGTGAGAAAGGTTAAACAAGTTGAGCTATCTGTTTTCCAAAGTTGGTCATCAAGCATTCGCTCTTCCTTCTTATGACGATGAATAGGATGCGTAAAGGTATCCATGTGCACATAGCAACTTAAAAAATCAACATCTGTTCCATTGTGCAACATACCAAGCATTTTCTTAAACTTCCCGGGTCTGTATAAATAATCATCTTCTGCAAAATATACCGCCTCGGCATCTGTTTGTTGCAACAGTATTTCAATTTGTTTGTTGAAAGTTGCCCAGTTACCGATCGATTGCGTTTCAATAATGGTTGTATCAGCTGCAGGAAACATTGATTGAATAAGTTCGTTGTACGAAGGCGGGCATCCGTCCAGAATAAAAAAGTACCGAACAAGCAATCCTTCTGCTGATAAAAGAAAGGACTGCAGACAGGTTTTCACCAGCTGAAATTTGCTATTCGGGAAAATAATCGGGGTTTTAGAAACACCGGGATATATGCGCCATGCTACTGCCAGATCGTAGTTGTTACTCACTAGAACTTATTGCGTTTATAATGAACAAAACCTTTTGCAGCCTGGAAAACTGCAGAAAAAAAATTACCACAAAAAAATATATTATTCTTTAGCATAATCATAAAATCATGATCCCTTTTTTTAAAAATATCTGGAAAGTACTTTCCGTATCGTTTTCGTACAACAAGGTAATTTCGCACCATATAGTAAAGCCGGAACGGGCTATGCACTGTACGTTCTTTTACAAAAAACAATTTCAAAAATCCTGTATTTTTTTTTGTACCAAGTTTGTGCTTCATCAAAACATTGTCGAAACCAATAAGCCTGAAGCCTGCCAGAAAAACTTTACATGACAAATCTTTATCTACTTCATCTATAAACAATTGTTCATCAAAACCATGAACCTGCTGCCACACATGAAGATTAATCCACGTACCGGAAGTAATACGAAAGGCAGGTTCCGTTATTTGCAAACTCTCACTTTTTTTTACTTCAGAAGGACAGATTAATCCAATTTTCGACTCGTTTATGATAATATCTAATACTTGCTGTTTATATAACTTAAATTCTTTACTATCAAACGATGAATCCTGATCCATAGTTAACAACCAGGTAAATCCTTGTTCAGAGCTATGCTTTGCTGCTAGGTTAAGAGCAGCAGCAATCCCGAGATTCTTTTCGTTAGGTAAGTACACAAGATTCTCTATTCCCTGTAATGACTTAACAACTTCATTATTTTTAGTAACGGAGTTATCTACAGCTATCACAACATCTACAAATGCATTGTATGATTGAATATTGGAAACAACAGTTTCGTCGGGGTGAAACAATACCACAGCTGCTGCTAATCTCATATCCTATTTCTGATTAATAAGTAGATCCAGTCAATCTCTACCGCACATTTACTTCCAATGAAAACTTGCAAGATTAAAGTATCGCAAACATTTATTAATTACTGAAAGCCCTGTAAATTTAACAGTTCCCCAAAATTTTTTAAATGGAGAAACCGGCCTTGGTTCGTCAACCAAAAATAAATGTCCTGTCTTTTCAGCGAATGGTTTGCTGCGTAGTCGTTTCTCAATAATAATCATGCTGTCGTAGTAGTGAATTGCATTGACTGTTTGCGTAAACTCATTCACTTGCAACCCATTTTGTTCAGAATGCCAGGCATTTAACCAATCAATAAACTTTTTGGAATATTCGATGTAAGTACCTCTCCGGTTATACCCACCGCCATAAGTTAACCAGTAGGATGTATGAAGATCTTCGCAAAGATAAACACCGTCAGGTTTAACAATATCAAACAACTCTTCAAATGTAACAATCTGCTGCTGCATAGAATGTCCACCGTCGTCAATCAGAATATCAACCTGTGGAAGTTTACTTTTCAGATCACGAAGGAATTTTCGATCAGATTGTGAACCAATAAAAATTTCAATATTCTCTTCTTCCAGTTCCTTGCACCTTGGATCAATGTCTACGCCATAAATTTTTGCCTTCGGCCCAAAATACGATCGCCACATTTGTAAACTACCACCGTTTGCAACACCAATTTCCAATATCACAATTTCTTTATTCCGGTAACGGCTGAAATAACGCTCATAAATCTCGAAATAATGAGGCCATTTCATAATCAACCGCTTGTCGTTTTGCCGGAAATACTGTTCCAAATCGTTCATTTGTAAATATTTGGCAGCTAAGGTCAGAAATTCTGAAATATGTTGCGCAATTAAATCAATTACAGGCTTTTCTTATTTATTTTGTAGCAAATTCAGTGGTAAATCGGCTGATTTTAATACCATTCCTGAGCTGTTCTACTTATGAAAAAAAATACGTTAGTCATCCTTTTGTTATTCGCTTTGAGCCTTTCCTCACTAGCCCAATCAAATAGCAAAAAGCAAACAACTACTTCAGCACAAACATTAGCTTGTGATAACTGGCTCAAAACAAATGCACAATTTGATGCTGTCCAGATAGGCGATTTGGATATTACCGGCAACAAACTTACGGTTGAAGCTGTCTTTAATCGTACGGCCCCATACTCGGGTGCTTATGTGTACGCAGGCGATATTGTTTCAAAACATCAAGACCCTACAGACTGTAACTATTTGTTACGTCCCCTTAGTGCAGAAATAACCACAACCAACGGATATTTCATTACCCCGCTGCCTCCCTGTGCTTTAGAACTAAACAAAACATACCATGTTGCAATGGTATACGATGGCACCACTCTGAAATTCTATAGAAATGGATTTCTTGTTACGCAAGTTGCAGCAACTGGTAATCTCATTCAAAATAATCATATTACAACTATTGGTGATTTTGCTCCTTTTCTTCCAGGATTACCAGAGAATTTAACAGGATATATCAACGAAGTGCGCATATGGAATGTAGCAAGAACACAGACTCAACTTCAAACTTATGTTAACACTTCACTGCCCTCTCCAACTACTCAAACAGGATTATTAGCTTATTATGTTTTTGATAATTTATTAAACAAACAAGGTAATCCGGCATGGAACGGAATTATAAAAGGAAATGCAACAATTAATGCAACTAATACCGCTTGTAATAACTTCCCGTTAGTTAATTGTGTAACAACACCGCCTCAGTTTTGTACAGGAAGCTTAGGTGCACCAGTAGTACAAGTTGACTTTGGAAGCGGCAGCAACCCGGCAGCGCCTCTTTCTTCCATTGTTAGCGGAGCTTCAACTACGCATACCTATGTATCGGTAACAGGCAACCCTGCAACTCCAACGCCTATTGATGGAGAGTATACAATAACCAATAACATCCCAAACAACAGTGCATGGTTTTCAGGCCTGTCTGATCATACCAGTGGAGATACAAATGGCTATATGGCTTTCTACAATTCGCAACAAACAGCTGGGCAGGAATTTTACAAACAAGTAATCACAAATCTTTGTGGAGAAACAACCTATGAATTTTCTGCATGGGTAGCAAACTGTTTAAACCCGGCTGTACTAAACGGAGTTGATCCTGATCTTACGTTCAGAATTGAAAAAACAGATGGCACTTTGCTCGCTCTTTATAATACCGGCCCCATTGCAGAAACTGCGACTTTCACCTGGAACAGATTCGGTTTATTTTTCACCACTGGTATTAGCGAAACAACAGTTGTTGTAAAAATCATTAATAACAGTGTTGGAGGAAATGCACAACCTGGAAACGATCTTGCTTTAGACGACATTAGCTTTCGCCCATGTGGACCAACAATAAAAAGCTCATTAAATGCTTCAGCTCAAATTGATTCTGTTTCTGTTTGTGAAGGATCTGCTGTAACTCTATACGGGAGTTTGCTGAGTACAGGCTACAATTCTCCGTCGTATTTATGGCAGGTTAGTACCGACAACGCTGTTACATGGACAACTATTCCTAACAGCAATGCAATACAAATTAATTATACAATGCCGATAGCTGGCATAAATAAAACTTACAAGTTCAGGCTTCTCTATGCCAATGGATCCAATATCAATTCTCCTTCATGTCGTGTAATAACAAACCTTCTCACTGTAACATCAACTGCTTTGCCAACGGGCAATTTAGCAGTGGAAACTGTGTGCCCGGGTCAAAAGCCTAATATTACATTTACATCAACTTCAGCAAGCAGCCCTTTTAGCATTGTTTATAATGTTAATGGAAAGAATTATACCCAATCGAACCTTTCGAATAATACTGGCTTCCTCTGTGCTGAAGCGATTAACAACAACTCTTCCATTACTTTGGTTAGCATAACAGACAACAGAAACTGTTTAAACACAATAAACAACAATGCTTCCATAACTTTTAAAGCACTACCGCAGGGAGGAATAACAGATGCAGAAGGATGTGAAGGAGACTCATCTTTTCTTCGATTTACTGCAACGGCAGGATCCGCACCTTTTGCAATAAAAATTACAGACGGAACAACAACTTATACAATCAGCAATTTAAACAACAACGATAAATTTGCTATTCCAAATACCACAAATACCATTACTAAAACATACTTCATTACAGAGCTAAAAGAAAACAACGGCAACAATTGCACCCGGATTTCTGGCTTCACAAACCCATCTGCTACTCTTACCGTTAACAAAAAACCGAAATCGTTTTTTATACCTTATACTCCAACTTGTCTAATTGATACAACCATTACTATTAATCAGGCAACTGAAGCAAATGGTTTGGCAGGCGCAGGTTTCTATTGGGGCACAGGAGTGATAACACCTAACCTCTTTAACCCCACACTTGCCGGAGCAGGTAAGCATTTTATAAAATATGAATATATTACAGACAAAGGTTGCCGCAGTCTTGATTCTGAGGCAATAACAGTTAATGCATTGCCGGTAATTAATGCCGGAGAAGATATTGAGCGATGTGGCATATCTACCATTCAATTAAAAGCAACCGGAGCAAATAACTATATCTGGAGCCCCGGCTCTTTTTTGGATAATGCATTCATTGCGAACCCAGTGGCAACTGTTTCATTAACAACCGACTTTATTGTAAAAGGAACCGATAACATTGGTTGTTATTCAACTGACACTATGAAAGTTATTATTTCCGATAACATTGCACAAAAGTTATTTATTGCAAACTCATTTACTCCGAATAGCGATGGTGTGAATGATTGTTTTGGAATTAGTCATTGGGGGTTTGTGGAGTTAACCGAATTTTCAATTTACAATCGCTGGGGGCAAAAGATTTTTTCTTCAAATAACAGCCAAAAATGCTGGGATGGAACATTTAACGGATTACAGCAACCACCAGGTGTTTATATTTACCAGATACGTGCAATAAACGGCTGCGGAGAAATAAACAGAAAAGGTTTTATTAATCTTATCAGATAGTTACTAGCTTCTGAATCTAAACAACATGTAATGCATAGTCATACTTATTTTTGAGTATGCACCGTATTTTTTTAATGCCTTAATACCAAGTTTGTGCTGCCACCCGATCATACTTTTTAAAACAAAAGGCACTTGTTCTAAAGCCACATATTCCTTCAGCTCTTCAACATCGTTAATATATAGATTGCGCATTAAGCGCCAGTAATAATCATAAACAAAAATATTGTTGAGGCAATGCGTACCCAGTTTGTTGAGCAGGTATATATTTTCAGGCAACTCAACTTCCCTTTTCCGAAATGAAGCTGTTGTTATCTGCTCAGACCCGATACCAATTTTTATCAATGGCTGTTTAATAGCGTAAAAATCATGAGTCTGAAGATTTCGAATGTAAAATTCGAAATCAACTACCCATTTAACAGATTCATCAAACCACTGCTTTAATTCATTTTTGATAAGTGTTGTACTCGGGTGACCGATATAATTTTCACGAAACAGGTACAATGGATTTTGCCTTAACATCTGCTCATGCCTTTTATTGATTACAAACGATTGCTCAGCTCCAGATTCAAGTTGCACATTTACAAACCCGCTAAAAATAAATGCTGCTTTTGTTTGTGTTGTTGCATCGGCAAATACTGCAAGGCTATGCTCATCTGCAAACCAATCGTCGTCGTGCATAATTTTTATCCAGCTGCCTTTTGCATGTACAATGGCTGCATTCCAGTTTGCAGGCGAACCAAGAGGCTTTTCATTTCTGTAATAAGAAATAGGCAGAGATATTTGATACTGCTCAACCAAATTACCCACAGCCGCATCGGGGCTGTCGTCGGTTACAATTATCTCATAGTCTTGAAAAGTTTGCGACTGGATTGATTGAAACAATCTTTCCAGGTAAACTACATTTTTGTAGGCAGGTATACAGACAGATATTAAAGGAGAGGAACTCATTATTGCCTTATGCGGCAAATATACAAACCACGGCTAAACATGAAAAAAGAACCCTCGGACAGTACCATTAATTCACTGCAACAGGGGTTCATTTGCTTATAGATGGAATCATAACGGCTTTCGCAACGGCCTCAGGATTCGAAATAAATACAATACTTTAATCGGTCAAACACAAATCTTATAAGCGTGCAGCAAAAATTTATAACTGTGTAAAGAGGTCATTTAATACCCTATCCGCCTCATAAAATCGTCCTTTCGCCGGGTAGCAACCTCAAGAAAAGTGCCATTTTCCATTTCTACCTCTCCTCCCCTTCCTTTGTGGTATTTTTTTACTTTATTAAGATTGATAAGGTATGAATGATGTAAGCGGAAAAAAGTATGTTCAGGCAAAATTTCTTCATACTCCTTCAAGCTTTTGGAAGAAATTAGTTTCTGCCCGTCAACAGTGAAAATATAAGTATAGGCTCCACTTGCCTCGCAATATAAAATTGACTGAAAGTCGATAAAATCGAGCTGATCCTTAAATGTTGGCACTGCAATTTTTTGCAATCCACCTGCAGGTTGTTTAATGTTCTGCATTAAGAACTTTAGCTGCTCATTCATGTTCTTTTGCCCTGCTCGTAATTCTGCACGTGCCACAACTGCCTTCAGCTCGGCAATATCAACCGGTTTTAATAAATAGTCTAACGCCGAATATTTAAATGCCTTTAAAGAGTAAGAGTCGAATGCTGTAACAAAAACAATCTCGAAATTAACCGGCATAATTTTATCAAGTAAATCAAAAGCATTACCATGCGGCATTTCAATGTCCAACAACACAAGATCAGGTTGCAGTTCTTTAATGAGGTCATAAGCGGTGTCAATATTGTCTGCTTCGCCAACATGGGCCACCTGCGGACAATACTCCTTCAGCAACTCCTTTATGATTCGTAAATTCTTCGGCTCGTCGTCAACGGTTAACACTTTAAGCATAAAAAACAGTTTTAAACTATTCCAATGTAGCAATAAAAGTAAGCAGCATTTGAATGCAACAGTATCTTTAAACGGGAAACTTTACAGAAACGCTTGTACCACATGGTTCTCCTGCTTCGTTCGTAAGGTCTTTAACAGTAATGGTAATTAGTCTGCTGGCACTACGATTTAACAGCTCCACTCTTTCTGCTGTTAATGACATTCCTCTGGATTGATATTCGATTGGGTTTACTGCCTTTAGTTTAGCTGCTTTATCTCTTCCAATACCATTATCCTCGATTATACATTCCAGTATTTCATCACGCTCAATAAAAGAGAGATGGATATGCCCGCTTTTATCCCTTAAATAGCGTACACCATGGCGTAAAGCATTTTCCACATATGGCTGCAACATCAAAGGAGGCAAATAAAGTTCACTGGCTGGCAATATAGTATCAACGGTTATTGTAAAATCGAACTTACTTTCCATCCGCATACGCTCCAGTTCAAGGTAATTTTTCAGGTATGCAATTTCTTCAGCTACTGTTATTTTGTCTTTTGATGAAAAATCGAGTGTTTGCCGCATTAATTTAGAGAAGCCGGAAATAAAACTATTTGCACCTTTCACATCACGATCGATCACATATTGTTGAATAGAATTAAGACTATTGAAAATAAAATGCGGATTCATTTGCGATTTAAGCGCAAGTTGCTCCGATTCGGCAATGCGTTTTTGCAGTTCTTTATCTTCATTTTGTCGCTTTCTGATTACTTGTATCCTTTTACGAAAAGCAAGAATCAGTAATGCTAATATGAATGCAAATGCCGTTACCCAAAACCATGCTGTTGCCCAAAAAGGTGATCTGCAAATAACAGGAATGCGAATTATGCTTAATGAATTAGTCCATTCTTCCAGCTCATCCTTAGCCTGTATTTGCAACTCATATTTGCCATAAGGCATGGGGTTAAACTGAAGTTGCAAATCATTCGTATAAAACCAGGTTGAATCGTATCCATCCAGCCGATATCGATAACTTAATTTTCCCGAACTTGTATATTTCAATGCTTCATAATTAACAGAAAGGTTACGCTTCCTGAATCCCATATTTTTCAACCCATCTAAATCAACATCCAATCCATTTAACTTTATTCCTGTTAGATAAAATGGCAGACTTTTACTTTTTCTTGTATTGAAATAACCAATATCCAGATAGGAAATTCCGGCATTGGTTGCTACAATAATTTTACCTCCATTTCTCACAATGTCATTAACTTCATTAGAAAGCAAGCCATCCTGAACGTTGACATTTCGAACCGTATACTTAAATGGTTTAAGCGACAGCAGATTAAGGATGGATATCCCCTTATTTGTTGCCAACCATATTGTGTTGCCATCAATAAATATTCTCCTGATATTATTACTTACCAGTCCTTGGTCTTCTGTTAATTGAACGAAGGTGTCAACGCTTTGCAAAACAAGACCTTTACCCCTTGTACCTAAAACTAGTGCCTGATTCTTATACTCAGCTATATCTGTAATTCTGGATTTCAGAAGCACTTTAGTACTATCATAAAGACTCAATTTCCCGTTAGCGAATTTCCATAAACCCAAAAGATTGCCAATTAAAAATTCTTTCTTATGCGTAAAGAAAATTTTTGCTGCACGAAACTTTTCATTACTTATTCGCAAATCGCTCGCATTATTGCTTAGCGCTTTTCTGAAAGAGGCTGTATCCTTTAATACAATTCTCGACACATTATCATTTGCTCCTAAATAAAGGACGTTATCCATTTCAATTATGTTGGACAACCCAGATAATTGAATATAAGAAATCCCTCTCCCTGCTTTTTTTTCCAGCCAGTTTTCATTTTTATACAATGGTCCTCCCACAAACACACTCGAAGTCTCAGTTCCACGAACATATAATGAATACACAGGTTTAGTAAGCATTTTTGTCTCTTCAATAAATTTATCGGGCAAAGCACGTATAACATACCCATCGAAAGTTCCGGCTAGCAAACTTGAATCAGAAAGCGTGTGTAAAGCATTAATTCGCCTGTTAAGAATATCGCCATTTCTGGCCAAATGTTTTACATGTACACTGTTCAAATAAAAAACACCATCTAAAAGACTCGTGAACCACAAACCATTTTCGTAATCCTTAGAAACAGATGTGATATGCTTATCTCTAAAATATTCTCCAATGCTGTTCCCCGATTTATCTTTTATCATCAACCCTTTTTCTGTAGCGAAATAGAACACATCGTCTATTTCTTCAACATCATAAATTCGATATTGATTTTTTTGAAAATCATAACTGCCGTCTTTATAAATCCATGTACTAAATTCATCAGACACAAATAAGATCGTTCCATTTGAAAATTGCTTCGCACGAAACAGCTCCGGTTTATAATGATGAGGAATTGATATCTTAATTTCTTTATTTCCAACACTAATTTCTATGTTTGTATTAAGGTTTGGGAGTGGCCCGGAATTAAATTTCCGTGGATAGAACCGAACATATGAAAAAAAACTACCCGGGTTGGTAGAGAAAGAATTGTACTGTATTCGATTCTGAATCGAAATTAAATCCTTCATATCTCCTTTTTCAGTAACCACATAAGCATTAGGACCCGTTGAGGAAATGTAAAGCGAATTAGTACTATCCAAAAACAGCGCATTAATTACGCCGGGCCGAATGGCATTCGAAACCTTTGCACTCCACTTATATTCCTCAAACTTTCCATCTTCAAACACAAACAGCCGGCCCGAAAACGACCAGGCCCAGATACGTTTTTTATAATCTTCGTACAACCCAAGGATGGAATTATCGGCCAGGTTAAACGTTTTAAATTCATAGCCGTTATACCTGCATACACCATGATCGGTTGCAAACCACATGTAATGCTGTGCATCCTGCAGTACTTTGTGTACTTCAGAACTGGGTAACCCGTCGTTGGGTGTATAATTTTTAAAGGCGTAACGCAACTGCTGTGCAGTACCTGTATGTACGAGAAAGCTTGTAAAAAAAACCAGCAGTAAAAAACAATGTCTTCCGGATAGCTGCATAATTAAAAATACAAATTATGCGTTCAAAAAAGCCAGGAACTTCTCCATTCCTTTTCGCTTCTCATCGTTAAGTAAATAGCTGATGTTATGCGTATAATATTTTTTTAAGTCGTATACCGGATACTTCTGCGCTTCTGCTATTTCATCAATATGCAAAAAACCTTCGGCGTTGGCTGCATTAAACCGGCTGATCCATTCATTACTCATCGGCTTAATGCTCACCCATACAGCAAAAACGAACGGCAAATGCGTCATGGCCTGCCATTCGCTTGCCAAATCGTAGATGTAAGTTGATAACCGGCGTTGCTCCAATGCCCGGTCGCCAATAACCACTGCACCGGTTGTGCCGGCAATTTTTGTACGGTAGCTTTCATCCTGTGCATTGATGATTTCGGGATTGATGCCCCAAAATTCTTTCATTAATATTTTTGCTAATGCAACCGATGTGCGGCTTTGGTAATCGAGATACACTGCCGTTAGTTGGTTCACGGGCACTTCGCTGAATAAACAAACCGATGCCACTTCATGCTCTGCTCCAATGCAATAATCGCTTACAATAAAATATTCGGGCAGCTCTTTTAATAAAGCCACGGGCACCAGTGCCACATCAACCGCTCCGGTTTTCAGCATTTCAGCCACTTTCGAAGGGTAATCGGGTACCAGCTCATGCTCCTGCAGAAACGCATCGTTCTGCATGCCATACATCATGGGCTTTGTGTTTAAATAACTGACTGCACCAACTTTAATCTTCTTCAATTCATTTACTTTTGCGCTGCAAAGAAAAGGATTTTTTGGTGGGCAGGCTATTTGCTGCTATTGAGCTCCTGTTGCGTCGCACGCTTGTGCTGCAACAACGATATGCAGCAATCCTTTAGTCAACTGATTAACTACAAACTGTAAATTATTCCATGGAACTTCAAAACCTCACAGCTATTTCTCCGGTCGACGGACGTTACCGTAACCAATTACAGCAACTCGATGCTTATTTCTCCGAATTTGCGTTGATCCGTTACCGTGTGCTGGTAGAAGTTGAATACTTTTTATTCCTGGGCGAAAAGAAATTCTTTAAGCTGTCTGCACAACAACAGCAGGCACTGAAAGATGTGGTAACCAATTTTTCTGTAGCACAGGCACAGGAAATTAAAAACCTTGAAAGCGTTACCAACCACGATGTAAAAGCAGTAGAATATTTTTTAAAGCGTGAGCTGGAAGCTTTGAAGTTAGACCACCTGAAAGAGTGGATCCATTTTGGTCTTACATCGCAAGACATTAACAATACCGCTATTCCACTTTCGTGGAAAGAAGCCCTGGAGAATGAATTACTGCCCGGCATTTCTACCCTTATTTTAAAGCTGAAAGGTTTTGCCAAAGACTGGAAAAATATTCCATTGCTGGCACGTACACACGGACAAGCAGCATCGCCTACCAAACTGGGTAAGGAGATCATGGTATTTGTTGAGCGTTTGGAAAATCAGCTGCAGCAATTATCGGCTTTACCTACTGCTGCAAAATTTGGTGGAGCTACCGGTAATTTCAATGCGCATTATATTGCTTTCCCTAAAAAAGATTGGGTAAAATTCGGCAATGAGTTTGTTGATACAAAGCTGGGCCTGCAACGCCAGCAATACACTACACAAATTGAACATTACGATAACCTTGCTGCACAAATGGACAGCATCAAACGCATCAATACGATTTTGGTTGATTTGTGCCGGGATATCTGGACCTATGTATCGATGGACTACTTCAAACAAAAAATTAAAAAGGGCGAAGTGGGCAGCAGTGCCATGCCGCACAAAGTAAACCCGATCGATTTTGAAAATGCGGAAGGTAATCTGGGTATTGCCAATGCACTGTGGGAACATCTCTCAGCAAAACTTCCTGTTTCACGTTTGCAGCGAGACCTTACCGATTCAACGGTATTGCGTAACCTCGGCGTACCGTTTGCTCATACAGTACTTTCATTAAAGTCAATCAACAAAGGATTAAATAAATTACTGTTAAACGAAGAAAAGATTAAACAGGATCTGGAAAACAACTGGGCAGTTGTGGCAGAGGCCATTCAAACCATTCTGCGCCGGGAAAACTACCCCAATCCTTACGAAGCATTAAAAGAATTAACCAGAGGCAATGCAGCCATCACCCAAAAAACCATGCAGGCATTTATTAAAGGTTTAAAAGTAAGTGCAGATGTGAAGAAAGAACTGGCTGCTATTACGCCTTACAATTATACAGGCGTTAATCCGAAATACTAAAAGGGAAAAGGTAAAGGGTTTAAGGCAGAAGGAATACATGAAAACAACACGTGTGTGCTCTTCCTTAAACCTTATACCTTCAGCCTTCTACCCTACGAGACGTCTTCCAGGAAAAAATACTCCGGTGCTTTGTACTTGTGCAGGCGAATGCTGAGGATGTCGTATTGAATCCGTTTCCAGTTGGGATATTGCTGCAGGTACTCTTCTCCTGCAAGCATTAACCGTTCTAATTTTTTAGCGGTTACTCCTTCTTCCGGGTGACCAAACGTATCGGTTGTTCTTGTTTTTACTTCCACAAAATGCAGTACGCCGTCTTTTGATGCCACCACATCCAGTTCAAAATAGGAATGCTTCCAGTTCCGATGCAGGATAGCAAAACCCTGTGCCTGCAACCAGGCTGTTGCCAGTTCCTCTCCTTCTTCGCCGGTTTTGATGTGTTTGGCCATAGTGCTAAAATAATCGTTTCCCCCTTATCCACATATCGGGGAAAAGCCGCTGAAAAAATGAACGGTCGGGAGTTGTTTTTAGCTATTTTTGTCGCTCAATCACGATTTATGAAGTTGAACAAAACATTCGTTTATTCATTAGTAGCTCTTGTTGTTGTTGCTGCCTTGTACCGCATTATCCCTAACCGCCCGTTTGGGTTTGCGCCACAAATTGCCATTGCATTATTTGCAGGTTCTGTTATCAAGGATAAGAAATATGCATTTGCATTACCCATCCTCAGCATGTTCATCAGCGATGCGTTGTACCAGGTTTTATACAGTGCAGGCTTATCTTCAATAAAAGGTTTTTATGGCGGACAGCTGACCAACTATATTTTATTTGCCGGTTTAACTTTTATTGGTTTCTTCATTAACCAAAAGAAAGTGTTACAGATTTTTGCAGGTGCACTAGCCGGACCAACTGCATATTTTTTAATCAGCAATTTTTTAGTCTGGATTGGCGGCGGTGGTTATGGCCATCCAAAAACATTTGCTGGTTTAATGACTACTTATGTTGATGGTATTCCGTTCTATGGAGGAAGTGTAGCAGCAACTATACTTTTCTGCACCATGTTCTTTGGCGCACATGCATTGTTAAGTTCAAAAGAATTGAAAACAGCACAATAATGTCCTGAGCGCAGTCGAGATGCGATTAACGTAAAGCTGAAAAATATAAAAAGCCCCGAAATGTTCGGGGCTTTTGTTTTACGTCAAAACAGAGTTCCGCTTAATGCGCCATCTTCGTCAGTTCCAACATAACCTTCATCAATAGGCAAATCTTTTAATCTAGCTGCTTGGTTAGCAAGTTCATCACATCTATTGTTATAGGGATTTTCAGCGTGTCCCTTAACCCATACAAATCTAATGTTATGTTTTTTTGATAGAGAATAATACTGACGCCACAAATCTGAGTTCTTCTTTCCTCCTTTAAAATTTGTTTTCATCCATTTATTCAACCAGCCCTGCTCAACAGCTTTAACTAGATACTGGCTATCTGAGTAAACAGTTATTTGCAATCCATCTTTTTTCAAAATCTTGAGCGCCTCGATTACGGAAATCAACTCCATCCTATTATTTGTGGTATGCTGAAATCCACCTGATATTTCTTTTTTATGTTCACCAAACATCAAAATTGCACCATACCCTCCACGACCTGGGTTACCCAGTGCTGACCCATCAGTGTAAATAATTATTTCATCGGATATCATAGGTGTGATGTTACAAAAAAACTTTTTCAATGAACAAAATAAAACAAAAAACTACACCTGAAACACCCCCACTCTCAAATCGTCCATGTCAGGATTATTGTTAGCAGCAGCAATACCTTCACTAATCACTTTCCTTGTTTCGATGGGATCAATAATTTCGTCTACCCATAAACGTGCAGCAGCGTAGTAAGGCGTTGTTTGTGCATCGTAACGGCCCTTGATTTCATCCAGCAATTTCTTTTCTTCTTCCGCACTTACTTCCTTGCCTTTTGCTTTCATTGCCGCCACCTGTATCTGCAATAATGTTTTCGCTGCCTGGTCTCCACCCATCACCGCAATTTTGGCGGTAGGCCATGCGTAAATAAACCGTGGATCGTAAGCTTTACCACACATCGCATAGTTACCTGCTCCATACGAATTGCCAACTACAATCGTAATCTTCGGCACAACACTGTTGGCCACCGCATTCACCATCTTTGCTCCATCTTTAATAATGCCGCTGTGTTCGCTGCGACTGCCCACCATAAAACCGGTTACATCCTGCAAAAACACCAATGGTATTTTCTTTTGATTGCAGTTGAGAATAAAACGTGCAGCTTTATCGGCACTGTCGTTATAAATTACACCGCCCAACTGCATTTCATTTTTCTTATTCTTTACAATAGTACGTTGATTGGCAACAATGCCCACCGCCCAACCATCAATGCGGGCATAACCGCAGAGGATGGTTTTACCATAGTCTTGCTTGAACTGATCGAAGTCGCTGTCATCCACAATGCGTTCAATAATCTCCAGCATATCGTATGGCTTCCCATCGGCAGGAAATAAACCATACAACTCTTCCGGATTTTTCTTTGGCGGTTTAGGTGCCACACGATCGAACCCGGCTTTCTTTTTCTCCCCGAGTTTGCTCATCAACTTCTTTACTTCATCCAGGCACTCCTGTTCGGTTTTGAATTTATAATCGGCAATGCCACTTAACTCGGTATGTGTAACGGCTCCGCCCAATGTTTCGGCATCAATATCTTCACCAATCGCTGCTTTTACCAAATAAGGCCCAGCTAAAAAGATGGAACCATTTCCTTCAACCATCAATGTTTCATCGCTCATGATGGGCAGATAAGCACCTCCTGCAACACAAGCCCCCATCACCGCTGCAATTTGTGTAATGCCCATGGCACTCATGCGTGCATTGTTACGGAAGATGCGGCCGAAATGTTCTTTATCGGGAAAAATTTCATCCTGCATGGGAAGAAATACGCCGGCACTGTCAACCAAATAAATCACCGGCAAACGATTTTCCATTGCTATTTCCTGCATGCGCAGGTTTTTTTTACCGCTGATGGGAAACCAGGCGCCTGCTTTTACCGTTTGATCGTTGGCAACAATAATGCACTGGCGGCCGCTCACATAACCGATGCCCGCTACCGTACCACCTGCCGGACAACCGCCTTGCTCTGCATACATATCATACCCGGCAAAAGCACCCAGTTCAATAAAGGGCTTATCGGCATCTCTGAGATAGTCGATACGTTCCCGTGCTGTAAGCTTGTTACGTTCCCGTTGTTTTTCGATGGATTTTTTGCCGCCTCCCTCGTAAATCTTATGCAGACGTTTCCGCATTTCGGTGAGCGACAGTTTCATTGCGTCTTCGTTCCTGTTGAACTGAATATCCATACAGCTAAAATTTAATAATTACAATCGTTAGCGCAAGATAAGGGCAGAAAATGAAAAAGGCCCGCATTACTGCGAACCTTAAAGCTTGTGGAGAATACCGGATTCGAACCGGTGGCCTCTTGCATGCCATGCAAGCGCTCTAGCCAACTGAGCTAATTCCCCAAGGGGAGGCAAAGATAACAGTACACTCCATTACAACAAAAAAATTGATGGATCGTAAAAACAGAGCTCGCTATCTGCCCACATTTCTAGGTTTGCTCAATTCGCTTTTATTCTTAAAACAGTAAAAGAGTATTTTGGCAAAACCAGTTTATTGTTGAGCACAACATCTGTTGTGGTTACAGGTTTTACATTCTTCTCATCTGGATTTCCCTGTAAGACTGTTTTCGCTATGTTGTAATTACTAAGATTCAGATCTTTCACATCAACAGTTGTTTCAACCGGCAAAAGATTAACGAGTTTAATAATCAAATCACCTGTTTTTGCATCTTTTACAACCGATGTTGCAATCCGCTTTTGAACATCTGCATTTCCATGATCAACAGTAACACTGCTTTCAATATATTCTTCACCTGCATTGTTGCCAAACATCTTTTGTACTTCATAACCCGGCGTAAGTTTTATTTCACTGTTGTTGAAGTAGATCATATCCGGATTCCATTGCGTATGACCTTCTTTTGCCAGCAATGGTGCATAAGATGTCATCTCCACCACATCACCATTACGCTCCACACTGCATAAATACAAGGCCTCTGCCAATGCAGTTTCCATATTGTTTGGCCGTCCTCTTACATGTGCTGCATATTCACCGAGATACACTTTTGATTTCTTGCGATCATACTTATCATAGAAATCCTGGTTGTTGATTAACCATGCCGGCGGCACATAATAATGCTCATCCACCATTGGAACTTCCAGCTTTGATGCGAAGTCCCAGCCAAAACTGTAATCGCTTCCTTCGTAAAAAGGCCCTACTGTTCCAATAACTGTTATGGCAGGATATTTTGCTTTGATGGCTTTATAAATCATTGCAAAGCGTTCTTTAAACACTTCCGATATCAGATCTTCGTTACCGATACCAATGTATTTTAAATTGAACGGTGCCGGATGCCCTGCTGCTGCACGGAGTTTGCCCCATGTTGTATTTTTATCTGCATTGGCCCATTCGATCAAATCGAGAATATCCTGGATATACGCATCCATTTCATTGAGCGGAATACCACCTTGCTGTCCTGCAATGCCTGTTTGATGATGATGACTGGAGTTCTGACAGGGAACACCTGCTGCAAGCACGGGCAAAGGCTCAGCACCGATATCTTCACAAAACTGGAAGTATTCGTAATAGCCAAGTCCCATTGTTTGGTGATAGCCCCATAAATTAAAATCGGGCTTCCGTTCTTCGAGTTTGCCAATTGAATTTTTCCAGCGATAAATATTATCAATGCCATTTCCATGCGCCAGGCAACCACCGGGGAAACGCATAAAGCGTGGCTTGATATCGGCAATAGCTTGTGCCAGATCGGCTCTTAAACCATTCTTTCTGTTCCTGAATGTTTTTTGCGGAAAGAGCGAAACAACATCAACAGCAGTCTCTTGTTTTTTTGCAGTGATTGAAAGCCTTGCATGTTTAACCGTAGTATTTGCTGTGAACACTGCTAGATACTGTTTCCAGTTTGAAGTATTCGCAGCAATTGTTATTTCGTTTGAAACCTTCGTTCCATTACTGTCAATTAACACAATCGATAAACTACCCTTGTTTGCTGAACGTACAAATAAAGAAAGATTGTATTTCTCCCCTGCTGCAACAGCAATGCCATCAAACCCTTCATTCTGCAACTGCTCATCTTTTTGCAGTACTGCATAATGTGGATTATTTTTATGAACAGGCTGTGTACTTTCAATCTTTAGATTCCCATTGCTGCTTTTCCAATAGCTGGTGCTGTTCCATTCTCTTCTGTCATTCGAAGTATATTCAAAATCCCTGTTCTGTATCAGCTCGGCATACAAACCGCCATCGGCAGCATAATTCAGGTCTTCAAAAAAAACACCCACCAGTTTATCGCTGATCTTTTTCTTATTGCCCATATTAACGGACAATGAAACATTTACAGGTTTCAGCGTAGCATTCTTTTCTGCAAAACTTTGTGCATTTACACTGTATTGCATATTGCGATACGCTTCCAGGTCGGTATGATTGATCAATGCCTGTATAAAACTCCACGGTTGTTTATGAACGACAGCAGCACTGTTTAAAGCTTTATTAATTACAGGAAATCTTGTCTTTACTTCTTCATATAAAAAATAATCCTGGGGCTTCCACAAAACAAGATCATTTGAATAAGCAATGCCAACTACCTTATGTTCAGCTTCCGTAAAAAAGTAACAGGCCCACTCAGTCGTGCTATTCTTTACCAACACGGGATCGAACATTTTCTTACTTGAACCCCATCGACCATAATCACTTCTTAAGAAAGAAAATTCATTGCCGATGCTGATCCAGTTCTTGCCATCAAAACTATAAGCAATGTGCAGTCCGTTTTTATTCTCATTCTTGCCGGTGGTATATCCTTTTACAAAAACCGAATCGGGCTGCTGTGCAAACGCACTCATCACCGAAACAACAAACAACAAAGCCAGTAATCCCTTTTTCATCTGCCTGTTTTTAAATGATTTTTTATTTCAGCAACCGTACATAATAGATACCACCGGCTGTTGATTTTTCTTTTGCAGCAAATTTTACCGTAAGTAATTTTTCTTTTGTCAATTCTGCAGGCAATGGATAATCCACATCAAAAAACTGATCGCCTTTTGATCCGTTCAGCTCAACTGTTTGCAATAACACATCATTCACATAAATATCAAACAACCGGTTACGATCCTGCCCGAAATAAGTAATACGCAATGTGCGTGCAGCAGCATCGGTATTTTTCAACTCATAGCTGAACCATTTTCTTGCTGTACGCCAGTGACGGTCTTTATGTACACCGGCTTCTGTCTGCTCTCCTTTAAAATTATGATCCGATTCCGGTTGCTGTTCACCCGGTGCTACCTGGTCAACCGTTATCTTTTCTAATGCCAGTCGTACTTCTTCCTTCTTGCGTATTTCTTCTTTAACTGTTTCCAATTGTGCAGGAGTAGCATAACGCCAGTATAACATATATCGACTGTCGTGAATCGTATAAAAAGGAACCAACTGCAGATCTTTATACTTCGCCGGATAAACCAATGAAGCGGCGGTGTAGGTAAATGCTTTCCCCTTTACAGGTTGCAGCGCTGTCATGTTTTTCTTATCAGCTGTTACAATCATGGGCGCTTCATCTATCGGATAAGATGGGCCGTTTGCAACATGCCCCATGCGACTGTCATCCGCTTTCAATCCCTTTAATCCGGTTGTATCCGTTGCAGCAGCCAATACAATTGGTCCACGAACAAACGATACCCACGATGAACTGTCGGGCAAAAACTCTGCTTTAATTTCCATGGGCAATTGCATCGTCAGCACATCGCCTGTTTTCCAAACACGTGTAACAGATGCATACGAATTTTCATTGCGCTTCAACTGCACGGCTTGTTTATTTACATACGCTTTCAACGCACCATCCTTTACCCACGAAGGATAGCGGAACAGAATTGCAAACTGCTGCGGTTTCTTTATCGTAATCTTTAATGTTGTTGTTTCAGTATTTGGAAAAGTGGTTTGTTGTTCAACCTGCAATCCTTTTTCTTTCCAGTTAAGTGTGGACGGAATAAAAAAGTTGACATACAGATCATTTGCAGTATGTGCATAAATCAACTCGCCATACTTGCCATGATTTTCCATGCCTGTACCCACACAACACCACATACCCATCTGCGATTGCGAATACACACGGTAATGCCGTGGACGGATGGGTGTAAAATAAACAAAGCCACCATCCGGATGTTGCGACGAAAGAATATGATTGTACAGGGTACGTTCGTAATAATCCATGTAGGCAGCTGAGGGATGTGCCAAAAACAATTGCTTCGATAATTTAAGCATGTTGTAACTGTTACAGGTTTCAGGACCTTCCTTTGTATCAATCATCGAAGAGAAATCATTGGCCGGATGAAAATGTTCCCGCACACTGTTACCACCGATTGAAATTGTCCTGTGCTTCGTTACTGTATTCCAGAAAAAGTCTGCTGCGTTGGCCCAGCTGCTGTCGCCACCGAGTGATGCAATACGCACAAAGCCGATCACCTTTGGTATTTGTGTATTGGCATGCAAACCATTGAGTGCATCTTTCTGTTGCAGCAATGGATTTAAAATAATTTTGTGTGAAAGACGCTTTGCCAGCTCTAAATATTTTTTATCGCCGGTAACAGCAGCCACATCGGCAAAGGCTTCGTTCATACCGCCATGCTCACTACGTAAAATCGTTTGCAGTTGTTCATCGCTCAGCTTTGAAGTAATGGTATAAAACCAATCGGATAATTTAACCAGTATTGTTTTTGCTTTTTGATTGCCGGCAATCGTGTATGCATCAATTAAACCTGCATACAGCTTGTGAATATTATACAGCGGCACCCATTTATCATTCAACGAAAAACCACCTGCGTTGATTTTCCCTGCAGCCACATCCTGCCACATCTTCTTACCGCCGGGGATGCCGCCTACATAACCATCAGCATCTTTTTGCTGGCATTTCTCCAGCTGATCAATCATGTAATTCAAACGACGTAAGATCTCAGCATCGCCTGTTGCGGCATACATGTTGGCCAAAGCAGAAAGATAATGCCCGCCGATATGTCCATCCAATCCGCTGTTCTCCCAGTTAGGATAACTGATCGCTTTGGTTTCAATGCCCGCTTCTTTTAAAAACGGAGCCAGCAAACGATCCACATCCATCGACAGAATATATTTCTTGTCTGTTTCCTGTGCCTGTTTAAACGGACTGTTGAGCAAACGCACATCATGCAGCGAAAATGTATGCAAACTGTTCTGCTGCGCAAAACAATTTCCATGAAGCGAAAGCAAAAAAAATGTACCGGCAAGTAATCTGAACATGGCGCAATTGTATTTATACGTTGAAATTACTTAATAGGCTGCACCCCTTTATGTGTAGGTATCACACGTTTAATACTTCCGTCGGGGTTGAATTCCATTTTATCAATACACACTTCACGGTTAAAGCCAGCTGCATCACCCATTGTAATTCCTTTCGGGTAATTGAAACGGTGATACACAATATACCATTCGTCTGTACCGGGAATTTGCAAAACGGAATTATGTCCTGTGCCGTAGATGCCGGCTGCCGGATCTTTGGCGATCACTAGGTTATTTTCAGCAATAGTAATCGGACCGGTTGGCGAATTAGATGTGCCGTAACGCACACGGTAATTTTCGCTGCGTGTATCATCTTCACTCCATAAAAAATAATAAATACCATTACGAAAAAAAACCGTTGTTCCTTCACGGAAGGTTCTGTCTACTTTGATGGTTGAAAGTGTTTCCTGCTTCAGTGAAATCATATCCTCATTCAACTCCGCAACAGCCATGTAGCCATTACCCCAGTACAAATAACTTTTTCCTGTTTGCGGATCAGTGAATACTTCGGGATCAATTTCCTGTCCGCCTCTTACGCCTTCCGGTTTTTTATCGATCAATGCTTTGCCCATATCTGTAAACGGACCTGCAGGATCATCAGCAACCGCTACGCCGATCTTTTGTGCTGCGGTGAAATAATAAAAGTATTTGTACTGACCGTTTACTTTCTTTTCAATAATGCAGGGCGCCCATGCATTGCGTTTTGCCCAGCTTACATCTTTAAGCAAATCAATAATTACGCCTTCGTCTTTCCAGTCAACCAAATCAGCAGAAGAAAATGCTTTGAAGTATGTACCCGACCATCCATTGAATCCATCGCTGGTTGGATAGACGTAATACTTCTTCGTTTTTTCTGAATACAACACATCCGGATCGGCAAAGTAACCTTCCAACACAGGGTTATGATTTTCTTTTGCAATCACATTCCATGTTTGCGGTTGTTGCCCTTTTATGTTTACGACATACTTCACAGCTGCTCTTGTAAAATTCTGCGGCGTTACAGGCAATACTGTTGTTGCAGGTAATAAACGAAAAGCAGGATTGAATGCTTTTAGGTTTGTACCTGGTTTTACTGAGAGATAAACTGTTTTATTCAGCGTATCAATTCTTGTGTTGATCTTTTTAATCTGTTTGGATGTTGCATTGCCCAACACATCTTCTGCAGCTCCCCATTTTTTCATCAAACGTTCAGCTTCTGCTGCAGTAATGGGCATCACCGTTCCATGACGTGGATGAAAATTCATCGACACTTCTTCATCAACGACTGTAAATGTTTTTAAATCTTTTGTTTTAGTGAACTGATACTTGCCGCTGGTATACATATCATACATCAGAATATAACCACTGCCATCATTCAATTTAAATGTGCCTGCACCTTCAACCGGACTTTTGGTTTGCTGCACATAATCATGGCTTTGCATCTGATAGCCGCCGGTAAGTTTATCCGATATTGCAATTTTAATTCCCGGGTGACGGTCTTCTGTTTTAAAGAACAAATAATACTTGCCATCCTTCTCTGCAATATCGCCATCAATGCAGGCTGCATTATCCGGACTGTAAAACAGTTGTTTCGGTTCTGCCTCCAGATCTGTAAAATCTTTATTGGCATAAGCGTAATAAATTTTATCGGGCTGGTTGCCATGCTTCATCGAAAAATAGATCATGTATTTTTTTGCAGCCGCATCATAAATGGTTTGCGGCGCCCATACACGCAGTAAACTATCCTGTCCAGCAAATCGCTTTTGAATATTGACAACCGAAGAAGTCCAGTTGATGAGATCAGTTGATTTAAGTAATACCATTGCACGGTTCGAACTCCAGCCATTGGCAGAAACCATGTCGGTTACCACCATGTAAAATGTTTTACCATCGGCACCACGCAATATGTGCGGATCACGTACGCCACCTGTTTCGCTGATGGCGGCTGATTGAACAACGGGTTTACCACTGTTCAATGCTCGATAGTTGTAACCATCTTTGCTGATGGCAAAACAGATCTGCTCTTCGGCTTTTGCATTGCCTGTAAAATAGGCAAACAGGTAGGCTGTATAATTTTCTTTGAAAGTCGCCTTTTTTGTTTGTGCGGTTACAAATGAACTTACTGCAATAAAGAGTAAGAATAATCCTTGCTTATGGTTAACAGTCATCGTTGTTTACTATTTTTTCTTTTTCATGGTTCGTTTCATCACGAACCATCTTCCTTTCCCAATTCGTGATGAAACAAACGGAGGTGGAAGATGATTTATTAAATTCTATTTTTTCTGATACACCCTTACATAATCTACTTCAAACCTGTTAGGAAATGGCGTTGATGAAGGATCGCCGCCATTCATTCCTCCCAAAGCAAGATTGAGCAGCATGTAATGTGGTTGCCTGAAGGGATTAAAATTACTGCCGTCTTTATTTACCAATGCATCAACATTTACTTTATTCAACAACTGCTCATCGCAAAACAAAGCAATGTAATCCTCCGTCCAATCCATGCGCCACACATGAAATGCATCGGCCCATTTCTTTCCGCCCAACGAATCGGTATTGAATGTATTGCTGTACCACTCCACTTTGCGGTTACTGCCAAGGCAGGCAATATTGGCCAATAATTTTCCACGATAGTATTCCATAATATCAATTTCCCCATTGCCCGGCCATGGCTTGCTTACGCCCAGTGTCCACCAGGCCGGCCATAAACCGCTCCGTATATCAATTCGTGCACGTAGTTCGAAACGACCATATAACCACTGCTGCTTACCTGCGGTAATCAAACAGGAAGAAGTATAATCGATCGTTTTCCGTTTTCTTCTCCAGTCGTTTGAACCTTCCTGGTAACGTGGATTCGGTTTGTTTTCTTTTCTTGCTTCAATCACCAGCAAACCATTTTCACAAAACGCATTTTCCGGCTGATACCATTGTAACTCTTCATTACGTACAAATCCATATTCATATTTCCAGTTGGTCGTATCAGGTTTACCCTTGTTATTAAACTCATCGGCCCACACTAATGTATAACCATCTGGCGTAACGGTTGTTTGTTTTGTTTTTACCGGCTTATGCCTGTTGCATGCAGCAACAAAAAGCATAAAACAAGTGTAGATGCAATAACGAATACTCATGATGGAAAAAAGATTGATAAGTTGCTTTTAACTTCATGTCCTTTATGCATCCCTGCAATTTGAACACACAGAGCATACATAAAGGACACAAATTCCGCATAGATGTACTAAAACTAATTCAACAAACGAATGATATAACTATAGCTGTATTTCTTATCGAGTAAACGATATTGATTGTGTGGCAAAGCTCCCCAGCTGTCATCGCCACCAACACCACGTTGATTCAGATCGATATTGAGGTAAACATTTCTGTCGGGACGCAGATCACTTGGATGCTGTTGTTTTTTCGTCATACCGGGATCCATACTCTCAGTTGCATAAGGCAACGCACTGAAACAGATCGGCTGCAAACCTTCAATCTGCAATCCTTTTCCATTTGTATTGGTAAGCGATACCCAACGTACATCTGTCTTATACCCATTCTCCTGCGGTCGGATGTAGTTTGCGGTGAATTGACTTTTCACATCACTACTATAATTCCCAATGAAAGAAGATGTTTTACGATCGCTGTAATTTTCCCATGGCCCACGTCCGTAATACTGCACTTGATCATAAACAGGCGGCAGTTGCGTACGCATACCAAAGCGTGGCAGTTCAGGCAAATCTCTGCCGGTCATATCCATACTGGCTGTTACTTTAATGCTGCCATCGTTTTGTATAAAATATTCCACGCTGTACGGCACGGCAATACCCGTTAACTCATACTCCACTTTTACAGCAATGCCGTCGGCTGTTTGTTCACCTGCAACAATTGATTTTATTTTCTTTGTTTGATGGGCAGAACGCCAGATACCCAGATTGGCCGGCATACCATTGCCGAAATCATTATCGGTTGGCGCACGCCAGAAATAAGGCTCTGGAAAGCGGTTTAACTGCATACCATCTTTCATCCGATAATTTTTTACCACACCGGTTTTCAAATCAACTTCACCACTAACTGCACCCGATGTAAACGACAATTTTCCTTCATCTTTTTTAATTTGCAAGTCGCCGGTTACAGCTTTCCTGTTTGTAAAATAATCGCCGTTGAGCTTAAACTGCTCACGTGCAATTTCATGACCAAGCGGCAACATCACTGTTTCGCTTGCTTTAGCAATTGTTGCAAAAACATTGACAAAATACTCTGCTTGGTCTTTCATTTTATCCTGCGGCAACTGCAACTGCACATCAACTTTTGTTTTTGGTGCTGCATTGGTTGTAAACTCACCGGTATGTATTACTTCGCCATTTTTAAGTAAGGTCCAATTGAAATTATATTGATTGAGATTGGTAAAGTTGAATCCATTATAGATTGTTACAATGCCGGTTTTTATATCTTTTGCACTAAACAAAATATCCTGGTAAACTTTTTTCACTTCGTACAAACCGGGATGAGGTGTACGATTTGCAGCAATTAAACCATTGGAGCAGAAGTTCTCATCGTTCAGCCAATTGTAACTGCCGAGATCACCTCCATAACCCCAAAACACATTGCCGCTTTTATCTGTTTGTTTAAAACCTTGGTCTACCCAATCCCAGATAAAACCTCCCTGCATATGCGGACTGTTGCGAATAATATCAAAATACTCCTGGAAGTTGCCATTGCTGTTGCCCATTGCATGCGAATATTCGCACATGATGTATGGGCGGGTTTTTGTTTTGTTTTCCGCATAGCGTTTCATGTCGTTTACTCTCGGATACATGGGGCAAACAATATCTGTATTCCAATCTTCGCCTGCCTGCTCAAATTGTACAGGACGGCTCTTATCTCTTTCCTTGATCCATTTATAACCGTCATGAAACACTTGCCCGTTACCACACTCATTACCCAAACTCCAGATAATGATGGATGCGTGGTTCTTATCACGCTCTACCATACGCTTCATACGATCTAAATGTGCTGCAGCCCATTCGGGTAAATACGCAGGATGTTTTGATTTATCGAAACCACCTTGCCATTCTGCACCCATACCGTGTGTTTCAATATTTGCTTCGTCTACTAAATACAAACCATACTCATCGCACAACTTATACCAAAGCGGATCATTTGGATAATGCGACAAACGAACAGCATTCACATTAAACTGTTTCATCAGCTGAATATCTTTCAGCATCAGTTCCTTTGAAGTTGTATGACCTGTAACATCATCATGCTCGTGCCTGTTTACACCATGTACTTCAATAGCAACACCATTCACCATCAGTTGTGCGTTTTTGATTTCCACTTTACGAAAACCAACTCTGGAACCTGTATGCGTTACTGTTACAATGCCTTTACCTGTAACATTGGTAATAACACAATTATAAAGATTCGGCGTTTCGCCACTCCATTTCAATACATTCTTAACTGTTCCAGCAAACGAAACGTTCTGCACACTGTCTTTACCCAGCACATAGTCTTTCTTTTGTGAAAACACTTTCTTACCTGCTGCATCAAACAACTCTACCGTGAGCGTTCCATTATTTTGATTGTTCCCCGCAAACTGGCGAACATTTACATCTGCTGCAAACAAACCGTTTTTGTATTGTGTATCAAGATCTGCCTTCAGGAAAAAATCCCATACCGTTGCTTTGGGCATTGCAAACAAAAACACATCCCGTTCAATACCACTTAAACGCCAGAAATCCTGGTCTTCCAGATAACTGCCGTCATGCCAGCGAAACACCTGTACTGCCAGAAGATTTTTTCCTTTCTGTAAGTACCTTGTGATATTAAATTCTGCAGCAGTTTTCGATGCTTTGGTCATACCTACTTTTTGTCCGTTCACATATACAAACGCACAACCTGTAATTGAACCGAAATGCAGGATCACTTCTTTATCGCTCCAGTTATCTGTAACAGTAAACTCTTTTCGGTAAGTACCCACCGGATTATTATCGCCAACAAATGGAGGATTTTTCGGATAGGGATAAGTAATATTGGTATAGATGGGTGTGCCAAAACCCTGCAACTCCCAGTTAGAAGGAACAGCAATATCTTTCCATGCTGCTATATTGAGATCGGTACGGTAAAAATCTTTGATGCGGTCGGCTTGCTTATCTACATAAGTAAACTTCCATGTGCCGTTGAGCGATTGATAAAATGACGACTTACTGTAATCATCTGCAATAACATCTTTCTGTGCATCGAATAACATAAACGACGCATGCGGAGCTTCTTTATTTACATCAATCAACTGCGGATTTTCCCAATCGTTTTTAACCTGCGAAAAAGCTGTATAGTTTACAAGCAGCAATGCTGCGGTACATAGACGAACTACTTTGCTGAACATATTTTCGATTTAATACTTTTTTTGTTTTAGAAACCGGCTGTAGAAACAGCCGGTTATTTTATAACTGCTGATATGGAATTGCCTTTTTCTTATTTTGTTTCAATGAAGCGAACCATTTCGCAGGCGGCCAACAGAAATGCACCTACACCAAAATTTGCTGTAGAATTTTTATCCACTACCTGCCCTGGAATTGCACGCTCACCTATCGGTTGTACATAACCAATTTTACCATCGGGCTGCAGTGCAATTGTCTGCAAATAGTTCCAGCCTTTTAATGCGGTTGTTTGACACGTTGCTTTCTCTAAATAACCATTGTTGATGCCCCATAAATACGCATAGGTAAAAAATGCAGTGCCGCTTGTTTCGTAACCCGGCGACTGTGCTGTATCCAGCAGGCTTCTTGTCCAATGGCCTTCTGCCTGCTGGTATTTTTTTAAAGTCGCAGCCATGCCTTTGAATTTCTCAACGTATTCCTTGTAATGCGCATCATCTTTTGGCAAGTCCTGCAATACTTTCGCTAAACCTGCAAATACCCAACCGTTGCCACGTGCCCAGAAATCTTTTTTACCACTGGCAGTTTTATGTTTGGGATAAACATATTTCGCATCACGGTAATAGATCTTTTCTTCTGCATCGTACATAATGCTGTTGGCGTAGGTATAGTATTCGTAAAGTTTGTCGAGATAAATTTTATCACCGGTAAGTTTATACATCTTCGTCATTACCGGCATTACCATGTACAAACCATCGGCCCACCACCAGTATTTATTTTCAGTTGTATTTACCTGGTAACCCATCACTTCTTTTGCTCGTGCAATTTTTTGTTCGTTTGGTTGCAGGTTGTACAAATCGATATAGGTTTGAAAACAAATTTGCCAATCGCCAAACAACACATACTCATCTTTCTCGCCGTAGTTAAATTTCCATTCGGCTTTATTATTACTTTTCGCACCTTTCCATTCGTTTCGGATGGCCCATGCTTCTGAATAATTTTTGTAGGATTCTTTCCTTGTTAATGCATACGCTTCCATATTACCGGTATGGTAAGCAGCATTATCCCAAAACGCACGACCATGTACGGGATTGGTTGTTTGCCAATAGGTATTGGCTTGATCAATGATGTTTAAAACGGCTTCTTTCGAAACAGTTTTTGCTGTTTGCTTTGATGAACTGCAGGAGCTGATCAGCAACGCTAAAGCAACAACCATCCAGTTCCATTTATGAAATGCTTTGTACATTCAGTTGATTTACTTTTTAAAACGCCATTCCAACACCTGTACCATTTGAGGCTTTGTATTTACCACGCCTTCAGCATCGGCCTGTGTAACGTTTTGTACAAACAAATGCAGTTGTTGCTTTGCTTTCCACAACTCGGTATCGTACGTTGGCTCCCATGCTCCCACTCCATCTGTTGTGAGATCGATAATATTCCAGTTTGTTTTTTGCTGTACTGTTCCGCACGCAATGGAAACCTTATTGCCTCTTTCCGCATCACGAAAAACCAGCATGATCTGTTTTTTCTTTCCGCTGCTGGTACATAATACCTGCGGCCTTGATATAGGTATTTGTTTGGTACCTGCTCCACTTAAACTAAAATTGGTTGTACGAAAACCAAGATCAGTTACGTTCCAACCTTTCGTTGTTCTGCTGATGATTTTATACTGCGGTACATTGTTCTTTCCTTTCCAGTAGCTCGCAATTACCGCATTACCATCTGCATCGGTTGTCATGGATGTTTGATTGATGAGTTCGCTGCTTTGCAGAATAGTACAAACAACTTCTGCTGTAGCCATGCGTATCGGCAATTGATACACTTCGCCTGTAGATTTTTGCCAGCTGCGTCCACCATCTTTCGACAGCGCATAACTCATATCATGATTGCTGGCTACATCCGGACTTTCTCTCCACACCCACGACACATGAATGATTCCTCTTGCATCAACACAAGCCTGCCAGTATGCATTGCGTTTACCTTCGCCATCAATTAAGTTTGTCTGCATGCGACTCCATTGTTGTGTAGCAACGTCATATCTGTTCATCACCAAATTACCATTGCCCGATCCGCCATCACGATAAAAGAATAACAGATCGCCATTGGGCAAATGATAAAACTCAGGATAACTCAGCTTGCTTTCATCCTTGCCAATCATCGGCATCTTATCGGTTAATTCCAACGATAAGGGCTCTTTACTTTTTACATAACGTAACGGATGATTGTGATGATCCCACGCCATGTGTAAATAACCTTTGCCATCAACTGCAATACTGATGCTGTTGTGCGCATCTTTGATATTGCCTTTGTAAGCAGTGCGTTTCAATTGCCAATTTTGTTCATTCAACTTTCGTTTACCCAACACCACAAACCCATCTGCATCGTAGTAACTAATGAACTGAACATCGTTGTGTGTTACCAACGAGTTTTTACGAAACACCACGGTATTAACAGAATTACCTGCCCAGCCTTCGCCCACATTCACCAGCTTTGCATGCTGCACAGTGGCCTGTGCAACTACAGAAAAGCTTTGCAGTTGAAAAGCAAACAACAAGAGCAGGTAATTTGAAAACTTCATCTTTCTGTTTTTTACCAGCCTGGGTTTTGTACCAAGGCAGGCATCTTATTAATCTCTGTACTTGGTATCGGCATCAGGTACATTTCAGGACGGAAGTTATGACGACGGATCGATTCTCTCCGCTCATATGTATACGTACTGTTCGAATTTTTGGTAATCTTCATCACCTTGTTGTACTGGTTATTTGTTACCATAGCAATTTTCCAGCGACGGATATCGTGCCAGCGATGATCTTCAAATGCCAGTTCAATACGGCGCTCGTTACGTACCACAGCCCGCATTTCTTCCTTTGTCATATTTTCTTTTAAGCCATACATGTTGTTGGCGCCGGGATCAATACCTGCACGCTGGCGCAATTCAATAAGCTTGGGATATGCCAATGCAGTTTGTCCGGCTTCATTAATTGCTTCAGCATAGTTCAGCAAAATTTCTGCATAACGGATCAACGGCCATGCACGGTTTGTGTTTGCACTGCTGTTGGCACTGATCATCGAATCGCACATTTTACGGCTGAAGTAACCGGTAGTTGTACCCACATCAAATGCATCCTGCGTTGCTGTAGGTGCAGGAATAGTTCCCGTACCGTTTACAAATGTGTACACAGGAGAAAGACCACCTGTTGCATTAAAGTAACTCGATCCGTTATAGATAATGGAATAATTAAAACGGGGGTCACGGTTCGAATAAGGATTGGTTGCACTATAGCCCGATGCGGCATTAATTGAGCCATCGGCATTCAATGGTTGCAACCCATTTTTCATAGGGAAACAGTCAACAAGATCCTGCGTTGGCAACGAACGGTTAGAGCTACCGCCTCTTGTGCGTGGATTGTAATAACCTTCAAAATCCCGGTTGGGTGCACGGTAGTAGCCAAAAATGTATTCAGGATTTACACGCTGCAAAAACACATTGTAAAAACCATAGCCTGGCTTTGTTGTGTTATCTACCATTAACGAATACGTACCGCTGCTGATCACGGCATTCGCCGCATCGGCTGCAGCCTGCCAGTAACTTGCACTTGCTGTAGGATAGCTCACCAATGCTTCTGCCGGGTGACCGGGAATAATACATCCGCCATTAAATAAAGGGCTTGCAGCATAAAGCAATGCTCTCGACTTCAATGCCTGGCAAGCCCCTTTTGTTACCCGTCCATAATCAATGTCGTTCGGGTAGGTTACAGGCAACAAAGCTGCTGCCTTGTCAAGATCGTCCACAATAGATTTAACTGTGTTTGCAAATGTTTCTCTTGGCAGGTTAATCAAATCATCCTTACCAAATACTTTATCGCCCACAACAGGCACACCACCATAAGCAATTAACAATTGCGTGTAATACCAAGCACGTAAAAACAACGCCTCTCCTTTTACACGCTCCTGCAAACTTGCAGAAAGCGGAGTACTTGGAAGTTTAGAGAGTAACAGGTTTACCCTGCGGATATTGGTATAAGGTGTGTTCCAGAAATCGCCCACAATACTTCTCGAATCGTAAGTTGTTGGGGAAATAGAACCGTTGTATAAGATTACTGCAATTTGTGCAACACCTGAAAGTGTGTACTCTGCATCGTCGGTGGCTTGCTCGGTATTACCATGCGAATCCCAACGGCCTTTATTAAAACTGAAAGCAATATCGGAATAGATGCCGGTTAAGAAAGCCATGGTGCGGATACTGTCAGAAAACACCATGTTTTCATCCAACGTAATCGCCTGGCCATCGAGGAAAGAGTTTTGCTTTTTGCAGGCCTGTAAACCTGTAAGTAAAGCGAGTAAAAAAATAATCTTCTTCATATCTCAATAATTTCGGAATGAATTAAAAAGTAACGTTTACACCAAAGTTTACGCTCCGTTGCGGAGGATAAATGGTACGATCGGTGTTGGTTGAAATTTCCGGATCGAATTCATACAACTTGCTGAGCTTTGTCCAGGTTAATAGATTGTACCCGTTTGAGTAAATGCGGATATTATCTACCTTCAACCGCTTGATCCATTTCTGCGGAATGGTGTAACCGATCTCTGCAGTTTTTAAGCGCAGGAAGTTTCCTGAAATGAAATAGAAGGTTGAAGGGAAAGACAACGCATCACTTGGACCTGCAACCAATGAAAGACGTGGGAAACGTGCATTATTTCCTAACTCGGGTGTCCAGGCATATCTGTGAATGTCCTGCAGGTTCGAAGCAAACGGACGGATTGCTTCTGCCACAGCACGTACGTTAAAGTTCATTGATCCCTGAAAGAATGTATTTACCGAAAAACCTTTGTAGCTGAACCCAATCTGGAAACCAAACGTTGTATTCGGAATGTTTGGATAACCTGTTACTTCCTGGTCGAAACCATCAATCTTTCCATCCTTATTCAGATCAGCATATTTTAAATCGCCGGGATAAGGTGTTTGGCCGGGCCTTGCACTGTTGGCAATATCTGCACTGTCTGTGTAAAAACCAATCCAGCGGTACACACGTTGCACACCAATGCTGTTGCCTGTTAAAGCCTGGTATTTATTTGTATAGTTCGGCTCGTCCATAAATACAATCTTGTTCTTCGCAAACGAGTAGGTTGCTTTTAAACGATACTGAAATTCACGACCGATCTTGCCGTTGTAATTCAATTCAACTTCATAACCTTCGTTATTTACAATACCAAGGTTTACCGGCGGAAGACTTTGCCCAAATACTGCCGATACCGTTCCTCTTGCTGTAAGGATATCGTAACGTTGGTTTTTGAAATATTCAATTGTTCCCGAAAACTTATTACCAGACAAACCAAAGTCTAAACCAAGATCAAACTTCTTTTCTTTTTCCCAGGTAACCTGGTCGTTACCCAATGCACCTTCACGAATACCGGTAAAGCCGTTACTGGTAGTACCAAAGTTGATAGAGCCGGAGTTGCTCCACGTTGGTAAATAGTAATACGAAAATCCGCTGCCGAATTTATCGTTACCAACCAACCCGTACGATGCACGAATTTTTAAGTTGTTAAAGTTGCGGAGTACTTTCTTCGCAAAATTTTCTTTAGCAATATTCCAACCGGCAGATGCTGCAGGGAATAAACCATAACGGTTTGCTTTTGCAAAACGATCCGATCCGTTGTAAGCCGTATTAAATTCAACAAGATATTTTTCTTTGAAGTTGTAACCGACACGTCCGGTAAAGCCACGGTAATTATTTGGAATGAAATTGTAAATAGCATTTGAACTTGCACGCAAATCAGTTCCCTGGCTCACCAATGCCAAACCATACACATGATGTTTACCGAAAGTACGGTCGTAGTTCAGAAACACCTGTGCTGTTAATGTACGGATAGTTGAACCTGCACTGTATCCGCTGAAGAAACGACGTACACGGTAAACGTTCGGATCCCTTGGTGTGTAGCTGTAAGTTGAAGTAGCCGCATCATACGTTGGAATAAAAGAAGGAAACTGATCCCTTGTCATACTTCTTGAATAACCATAACTGCTTGCATACGCCAACGTACCTTTTAACGAAAGCCCTTTTGTAATAAAGTCGAGCTTTTGCGTTGCAGTAGTAATCAGGTTCATGTTGTTTTCGTAGTTACGGTTGTAACCATACATCGTTAAACGGCCAACGATATTGTTGGTGTTGTACGAAGCATTGTTGTACCCACCGTTTACCTGCCAGGTACTATAACCATAAGTACCATTTGGGTTATACACCGGGTAAGCAAATGGCGCTAACGAATAAAAACTGCTGTACTCGTAAAACACATCGTTATAACCAAACGGGCTGCCCACATTTGGGGTGTTGATCTCGCCGATGTTACCATACAAATCGAGACGCAGATCAGTTGTATTGGTTACTTTAATATCGAGGTTGCTGCGGTAGTTGTAACGCATGTGATAGTAGTTGCTGTTTACATCCTGCGCCTTACTGAAATTTTTCACCATACCATCCTGGAACAAGCCGCCGAGTGATACAAAGTATTTTACACGTTCCGTACCTCCGCTGATATCAAAATTGGCCCGGTATTGTTTGCTGAACTGTTTGAACAAAGTACTGTACCAATCAACATTCGGATGACCGTAAGGATCGGTTCCGTTTTTATAATGATCAAGATCGGTTTGCGAAAAGCGGGGTGTAAATCCGGTAACAGGATTGATCTTGTTATCGTTGATCTGCGCCTGGTTATACAGCAATGCCGATTCGTAGGCATCGAGGTAACGGGGAATTTTTGTTGGCTGCTGCATACTTGTTTCAATGCGGGCAGAAATTTTTGGCGCACCAATTTTACCACGGCGTGTTGTAATAATCACCACACCATTTGCACCCTTTACACCATATACCGCCGTTGTAGATGCATCTTTTAAAATGCTCAGCGATTCAATTTCATTGGGATCAAGACGTGCAAACTGATCGTAACTGAATTCAATATCATCCACAATGATCAGTGGTGCAGTAGAACCATTGTAAGTGCTGATACCACGTACAAAAAACTGTGCACCATCTGCACCTGGGCGGCCCGAAGGCTGTACCGAAAAGAAACCCGGTAAACGACCAGCCAATGTGTTTTGCAAACTCGCCGAAGGATTATCACGCAATTCTTTACCAGCTACGCTACTTACCGAACCTGTTGATGTTACTTTCTTTTGTTTGGCGTAACCAACAATTACCACATCTTCCAAGCCGCCTGCATCTTGTGTAAGTGTAATACGAACATCAGAACGACCGGCAACACTTACCTGCAGTTCCTGGTAGCCAACTCCCGTAACAACAAGCGTATTACTTTTTCCTTTTAACGTAATTGTAAAGAGTCCATCGGCATTGGTTACTGTACCATTACTCAGCAGTCCTTTTTCAACTACACTTGCGCCCACTACAGGACCTGCAGAATCTGTAACCACACCGGTAACAACTCTGTTCTGTGCCTGCAACTGCGCCATTGCAAGCAGTTGTATAAACAGTATATAAATTATTTTTTTCATTATCGTTATTTTAAGCTGTTAGTTTGATTGTGATTACCATCCTTCGTTTTGAATGAGTGCAAGATTCTTCACCATCTCATCGTAAGGTATCGGCATGTGATATAGTTTCTGATCAAACTGAAGTGTGCCCACCTGTACTTTTTGATAAGTAAGCGTGCTTCCTGATGACGTGATACGCATACCGTATACCGGAGCAGTTAACTCCGCTGCAGCTGTTTTCCAGCGACGCAGATCCCAGAAACGATGCTCTTCAAACGCCAGTTCAATACGGCGTTCATTACGCACCACATCACGCATTTCGGCTTGTGTAATACCCACCTTTATACCGTAACGATTATTACTTCCTGCAGTAATACCTGCACGTTTGCGAATCAAACCGATTTGTATGACAGCTTCTTCCACTCTGCCTACTTCGTTTAATGCTTCTGCATAGTTCAGCAATGTTTCTGCATAACGGAAAATGGGGAAGTTGTGACTTTGATTAGAGTAAGTTGAACCTGTAGGAAAATTGCCGAGGAACTTACGCAGGTAATAACCCGTTTTTGTTTGCACTGCAGTTGAAGAAGTATTAGGTTTATCACGACCACCTTCAAAAGTTTCTACTGTACGGCCTAGCCATGTATAACCATTGCGGAAAACGGTAACATCTAAACGGGGATCACGATTTGCGTAGGGATTAGTTGCGCTATAGCCCGATGCTGTATTAATAGACCCATCTGCATTAAAGGGCTGCAGTCCATTCAACATCGGAAATGCATCTACAAAATTTTGTGTAGGACTGGTGAATCCCTGGCTAGCAGCAACACCTGCATAACCTACAGGAGCCTGTGTATTTTCCAAACTTGTATTGTTTGAACTTTGTTTTGCAAGAATGATCTCTGCATTTTTCTTTGTGGTAAATGTTGCAGCAAAGAAATTAGGCGTACCAGCATCGTTCAATTTATAATAACCCAGGTTACGCAATTCTTCCGCTGCTGCAATCACAGCATTCCAGCGGCTTGCATCAAACGAAGGATAACCGGTTAATGCACGCTTAACAGGATCGGTTTCAAAACCTCCACCGTTAAACAGCGGACTTGCAGCATACAACAACACACGACATTTTAATGCAATAGCAGCACCACGCGGTATACGTCCCCAGTCGCCATCTGCAATCGCTTCTTTACGCAAACTGTCTTTTACAATATCACACTCGCTTACAATGTAGTTTACACATTCTGCAAACGTGTTGCGTGGTATCTGTAAATTATCGTCCAGCGTAAAAATTTTATCACCAATAAGCGGTACGCCACCATAACGTTTCAGCAATTCGAAATACATCAACGAACGGATAAATCTCGCTTCTGCACGCCAGTACTGCCGGGTAAGTTTTGCCTGCGCAATGGTTGCAGCATCGGTTTCAACAATGGGTACTTTGTTGATGTTCTGCATAAAAATATTTGTTCTGCGGATGCCTGCATAACTGTTGCCCCAATACGGATCGGGGTTACTCACCACACTTACACGGCGGTTGGTATAATACTCCACCAATGTATTGTTACGGCTTGGGATTGCATCGCCGCTTGCAGCATCCAAGAAATCGCCGCCAATGCGGTTAAAGCCGTTGGGGATATAGTTATAAAGATCGTTTAAGTTAAACGCAGCCACAGTTCCCAAACGATCTAATGTATCAAACACAAGATCAGAACCGAACCAATCTTTCGGCACTGTTTCTACTTTTTTACAACTGTTGGTAAACAACATTGCCAGCAGCAGACTGCAAAGAGCAGCTTTTAAAATTATTCTTCGTTTCATATAGCAGCGTTTTACAGTTTAATGTTTAAGCCAAAATTGATTAATCGTTGCATGGGGTAACTGAATGCACTGATTACTTCCGGATCACGATCGTCTAATTCTTTCGATGCAATAGTGAAGAGATTATATCCTCTTGCAAACAACCGGATATTATCGAGCTTGATGCGTGCTAACCATTTTTGTGGTACACTGTACCCCAGTTCAATCTGCTTTAAGCGTACATAATCGCCGTTACGCAGCCAGAAGGAAGATTGCGCATGGTTGTTACCGTTAGAGCCAATGTTTAAACGGGGATAAGTTGCTGTGGCAGCAGTAGCCGGTGTCCAGCGGTTGAGGTTGTTTTCGTAAGCCTGTCCGAAACCATTGTTCTGGAAAGCCCAGATACTTGAACCACCTACATATACATCACGATTGGTTACACCCTGGATAAGTGCACTGAAGTCGAAACCCTTATACTCTGCACCCAAAGACAAACCAAAGAAAATAAGCGGCTGGTATTTACGACCGATTGCTTTTTCATCTAATTGATCGATAACACCATCTTTGTTGAGATCCTTGTATTTGATATCGCCGGGTTGCGGTGTGTAGCCAACAGTGGTTGCACTGCGGTTAATTTCGTCCTGCGATTGGAACAAACCCTCAGCTACATAACCAAAGGTTTGGCCAACAGCCCAACCGGTACGCTGCATCCAGTAATGCGGACGAAATACTTCATCCATATAAATTACTTTGGTGCGCAGCACACTTGCATTAAACAAAGCGAAGAATTGAAAACCTTTCGCTGTTTTTTCCTGCCAGCCCAGTTTAAATTCCGAACCGGTGTAACGGTTTATACCAATATTTTCACGGGGATAACTGTTACCGATGATCGACGAACTGCGTCCACGAATCTGCAACAGATCGAAATACTTGTTATTAAAATATTCTACCGAAAAAGTTAAGCGGTTATTTAAGAAAGCCGCATCAACACCTGCATTGAATTTATTAGCCTTTTCAAAATCGATCTTGGGATTTGCAAGCGGTTGCTCGGTAATAGCAGTTTGTGTACCTGCAGAAGTACCAAAGTAAACACTGCTTGCATCAAAGAACCTTTGGTAGTAACTAAAGTAGCCGGGATCGTCCCAACCTGTTTTACCGAACGAACCATATACTTTTAAACGGCTGATGAACTTTTGCTGTGCTAAAAATTGTTCTTTATCTACATTCCATGCTAAACCTGCAGCAGGGAAAAATGCACGTTTGAAATCGCCTTGAGGAGGATAACGGTTAGAGCCATTGTAACCAAAAGCAGCTTCTGCAACATACTTCTCATTAAAGTTGTACGCAGCTCTGCCCGAAATACCACTAACAGTATATGGTAAGTCGCCGCCATTAACTGTGTTATCGCTGTTGGCAAGCACCAGTGCGTTTACACCATGTTTACCAAATGCACGATCGTAACCAACAGATATCTCAGTGTAGTTACTACGTCCCTGGTATGCTATACCGTTACCGTTAGCCTGCGTACCGTTTACTCCGTACTGGTTATACGTAACAGGAGTTGTTGTTGTAATAGCCTGGAATACTGCGAAGGATTTACTGCGGTTATTATCTTCAGATAATGTAGCATTGAAAGCTGTTTTAACCTGTGCCCATAAGCCGGGAGTAATGCCATCGAGCTTTTGCTTGAGATAAAAGTTCGCCAACATATCACGCTTATAGTTTAAGCGATAACCTGAAGCAATAGTTTGTGCAAGAATATTGTTTTGGAAAAGATTGGTACCACCAAATGTTCCTGTAGGATTGTACACAGGATAAGCATTGTTGGGTGTGTTTACCAGTGCACTTAAAATATTTCCCGTGCCACTGCCCGGTTCTGCACCACTAAGAATACGACCCAATAAATAAATACCACCGCTTAATGATTTTGTTACATTAATATCAACATTGCTGCGGATAACATACGATTTAAATTGATTATTGGTATTGTACTTATTAATGTCAGACGTTACAAAGAACCCTGTTTGGTTAACGTGTTCCAACGAAACATAGTAACGTGCAAAACCATTACCACCTGAAGCATTTAATGTATAGCGATCGAAACGTGAGCTGTTCTTCAATACCTCATTTCGCCAGTTCACATCCGGATGACCTAACGGATCGGTACCGTTTTTATAAGCATCCAGATCGGCCTGCGTATAACGTAACGGCAACCCATCATTCAACGATGCTTCGTTGTATAAGGTAGCATAATCGTAAGCGCCTAACACTTTCGGAAAACCCAAGGAGCTTTGAAAGCTGGTTTGTGCTGTAAATGAAATGCTTTGCGTTTGCGGTTTGCCTTTGCGTGTGGTAATTAATAACGCACCATTACTGCCACGCACACCCAACATTGCTGTGCTGAGGGCGTCTTTTTGCAGGGTCACACTTTCCACATCTTCGAGGTTAAAAATGCTGAGGTTGGCTACTACTCCATCAATAATGACCAACGGGTCCTGGCCACGAAGACTAACCGACGCACCATCGGCACCCGGCTGGCCCGAAGCCTGGTAAGTGTACAAACCTGCCATGCGGCCGGTAAGCGTACTTTTTACACTGGTAACCGGCGACTTTAAAACGTCTTTTGAGTAAAGCGCCTCCGTTGAAGTAGCCGTTAAATGTTTCGGCACAGCTGTGTAAATGAGCTGAACCGGGGGAGCAACCGGCTTGCTGCTGTCCTTTTTTTCGTTCTTTTTCTGGGCTGTAGCAATCGTTCCTATGCTTACCGCACAGGCAAAAAGCAGCAGTGCCCTTTTGGGGGTTCTAGTCATAATCGGAATGTTTAGGGGCTTAGTTTTGGCTGTATTGGAACCCAAAGTCAACTGCTCCTGTTCTTTGGCGGACAGTTGCGGTTCCGTGAATTTGCAATTGAATAATCTCATACGGCAGTAATTTCTCAGCAATCAGTTTGGTGTCAAAATCGGTTTTAAAAGTACAGATGGCAAGAGGGGCAAACAGGGGGATATGCAGTACAATAAGGGGGTAAATTCGGATTTTGACCTAAAAAGCGGGGGTAAATGGCACAAAAAAGCCCCTCTTCAGGGGCCGGATGATTTTTTTGAGGATCTACTAAAAGCTGCTTAATAGCTCTGACAGCTGCATCTATTTCTTTACTTTTTCGTTGAGTTTATAGTTCTTGCCAAGGTTTTTCCGGTACTTTTCAATGTACTCCGATGGCTTCATACCGAAGGTTTTGGCAAACTGCTCCCGGAAGTATTTGATGTCTTTGATGCCCACATAAAAAGCCGTCTCATTAATATTATAATCGGAATTGATGAACAACTCGGCCGCCTTTCGTAACCGAATGAACCGGATAAAGGCGTTGGCGCTCTGTCCTGAAATAGTCTTGATTTTTTTATACAGTTTGCTGTGGCTCATCCCCATTTCAGTTGCCAGCACCTGGATATTGAAATCGTCCCGGTCGAGGTTACGTTCCACCACCGCAATACAGGCCTCCAGGAACTCCTTATACTCGCCTGAAATATTGAGGCTGTTTTGCTGGTGGGTGATCTCGTTATAAAAATACTTCTGCAGGTTCTCCTGCTTTTTCAGCAAGCTTTGCACCCTTGCCACCAGCATGTCTTTTTCAAAAGGCTTGGTAATATAATCGTCCGCTCCGTATTCGATCCCTTTCAGTTTGGATTCAGGCGAGTCGGTTCCGGTTATTAATATAAAAGGAATATGCCCCAGCACCTGCGATTCCTTCACCGCTTTACAAAAATCCAGCCCGGTCATTGCTTCCATTACCAGGTCACTAATGATCACATCGGGCTGCAGTTCTTTAGCCAGCTTCAGCCCTTCTTCAGCACTGCCGGCTTCGTGAACAATAAAATCGGTTCGGAAAACCTGAACAAGGTAATTGCGCAGCTGCACATTATCATCTGTGACCAGGATGGATGGCTTTTCACTTACGACCGATTCTAATCCATCGGTCGTTTGTTTAGCAGCAACAGGAATTGGCTCAATACCCGCATCAATTTCCGTTAACAGCAGATTCTCATTTTTTGCAGCAGCTTCCTGTATAACAACATTGCCAAAATGTGCTTTCCCCTTTTTCAATTGCACCATAAAACTCGTGCCCCCTCCTTCCTTACTTTTATAACTGATCTTGCCTTTGTGTTCTTCCACCAGTTGTTTTACAAGATAGAGCCCGATACCAAAGCCGGGTTTTACCGGAACATTTTCTTCTTTTACCTGATAAAATTTTTCGAAGATGCGGTCACCAATATGTTCAGGCACACCTTGCCCGCTGTCTGTTACCTGCGTATAGATGCTTGTACCATCATCGGTAATGCTAAAGCTGATCTTTCCATGATCGGGTGTATACTTAAATGCATTCGACAATAAATTATAAAACACAATTTCAAGCTGTGTTTTATCGCCAAAAAACGCAAGTGATTGATTGGAGCAAATAAATGTGTAATCTATATGCCTGACTTTCGCCTGTTGTTTAAAATACAAATACACATCATGACTGAGATCGTAAAAGTTAAACGATGATATACGCAGCTTACCTGTTTCACTTTCTGTTTTACGGAACAGCAACAACTGATCAACTAAACTCAAGAGGCGTCGTGCATTCCGGTAAACAACATTCAACTCTTCTTTTGCTTCTGTTTTTTCTTCCTGCTTCAACAAATCGTTTACAGGATTAATAATGAGTGTAAGCGGTGTACGAAACTCATGTGTAATATTGGTAAAGAACGATTGCCGTTTTTCGTTGATCTCTTTTTCTTTTTCAGCATTCAGCTCTGCAAGTTTTACTTTGTACGTTAGTCTTGTCTGTTGGAGCCGGTAACGATAAAACATATACACCAGCGAACCTGCTGCCACCAAATAAAGCAGGTATGCAAAAATGGTTCGGTACCAGGGCGGCAGAATAGTAATTGCCAATACCGTTTCTTGTGTATTCCAATCGCCATTTGCATTCGTACTTCTGATGCGGAGTTTATAACTGCCTTCCTTAATATTATTGTAGTTGATATTGCGGATATTACCAGTGTAGTTCCAGTTTTTATCCCAACCATCGAGATAATAAGCGTACGAAATTTTTTCGGGAGAAGTATATTCCAATGCTGTAAACTCAAATGAAAGCACTGCTTCTTTAAACGGCACACGCAGCTCAGAAATGCCGGAGCCTTTTGCTTCTTTGATATAATCACTTACTTCTGAAACCGATTTGTTATTAATGAGAATACTGGTGATGTAAAGCGGCGGAGTAAATGTGCGTTGTGTAATTTTTTCAGGAACAAATACATTAAACCCATTGATGCCGCCAAACAACAATTCACCGGAACGTAACTTGTACGATGCGTTGTAGGAAAACTGGTTACTCTGTAATCCATCACTCTCGTAAAAATTCTTGAATGTACTTGTTGCCTGATCAAACCTGGAAAGACCATTGAACGTACTGAGCCAAAGAAAACCTTTCGCATCTTCTTCAATATTGAGTACAGCATTGTTACACAAACCATCTGCCGAAGAATAACGTTTCTTGATGCTTCCTTTATGCCCATCAAACAAAACCAAGCCGCCACCTTCGAGACCAATCCACAAATTCTTTTTACTGTCTTCGAAAATTGCACGAACAGGTTTGCCTAAATTGTAAAATTGGTGTTGATTATTTTTCCTGTCGATGCGGATCAGCGAAATGGTATTACCGCCCCACAATTGTCCTTTGCTGTCTTCCAATAGCGATACAAGATCATTCACACGCTGATCGAAGACCACAAATTTGTTCAAGGATCTGTCGAAAAAATAAAGTGGCCCATTGATAAACGTAGTTGCCCAAAGTGTTTTTGCTTTGTCTTCGTAGAGTAACCAGGCGTTTCTGTTCTCTTCGCCCGTTGCGTCGTTGATACAGCGAAACCGTTCAAAACTGCCTGAAGATTTTTTGAACCGGTTGATACCTCCACCATAAGTCGCCATCCATAGAGCGCCGGTATAATCCTGCAAAATACTGGATACAATGTTGTGACTGATAGACGATATATTGCCCGACTGATACCTGTAATTTTTAAATGTATTGAGTGAGCGATTCCATACACTCACCCCTCCACCTTCTGTACCAATAAGAATATCTCCATCTTTGTCTTCAAAAAAAGAATAAATGAAATTGCTTGAAAGTGTATTTGTTTTGTAAGGATCGCTTGTTACTGTTAAAAAGTTATTCTTCTGCTCATCAAACACATTACAACCGCCTTTGATGGTTCCGATCCACATCCTGTTTTCCGTATCACGAATGATGGAATAAACAGCTTCGCTGGATACTTGATCTTTTTCCTGCCCGGAATTGATATAAGCAAAAGCTCCTGTAGCATTGTCAAGAATACTGATTGCACCACCCTCGGTTCCTATCCAGAGATTTTGCTGCTTGTCGAAACAAAGCGTCATTACCTCCTGTCCGCTCAACTCACCTGCATGTTCTGTATAATGTTTACTGTATCGATTTGTAGCCGGATCGTACAAGTATAAGCCAGCTTCGCCTCCTATCCATAACTCACCAGATTTGTTCAGCAACATACAATTGGCTACTTTAACTTCGCTGTTGACCAAAGTAATATTGCCCTGCTGTTCGTTATACAAACACAAGCCTTTTCCTGCAACAAATACCCATACTTTTTTACTTGTATTATCAACAGCTACGACTCTTGCATTGTAACTGCCTTGTTTACTGTTGCCGGACAGCAACGGCACTTCTCTTGCATATTCATCATTGGGTTGTTTAACAAGCAACCCCCATCCATTTGTAGCAAAAAATAATGTTCCTGTTACTGAAGACTGAATACCTGTGGCATTGATGGTTACTTTTACCGGTTGTTTTGCCCGCAACAAATACCCGTACAATGGTGAAAAATTTTCATAAGTGCTGTTATATTTTACAACACCCTGACCGGTTCCTACCCAGAGATTATGATTAACATCTTCGTGAAGTGAATAAATGTAGTTGTGCGGAATAGAAGTACTGTCGTTAAGTTTATTGCGAAATACTTTGAATTCTTTTCCATCATAATAGTTTAGTCCGTCATAGGTTCCCATCCAGATAAAACCACGCTTATCCTGGTAAACCACTCGCACCGAATTGTTGGAAAGCCCGCTTTCAATGCCTAAACGTTTAACAGGGGGAACAGCATTTGCTGTAATCCCCGTTAACAGAAATATGCTCAACACTACGCAGTAAAAAGAGAAAAGAATATTACGCTTCACACAATAACTATTGCTTCAAAAATAAGTAATAGTAAAGTTATGATGCTGTAAATAAAGTAACCTTACCGTTTACGAACGTTCATAGCTGTATAAGCTGTAACAAAAACGGGGCAGCTGTTGCTGTCCCGTTTTTGATTCTAGCGGTGTTCGTTATTTACTCCAGTTCACCTTGGCCATTTTCACATCACGTGAGTTACCGCCAATCATAATCTGGAACTCACCCGCTTCCCAATCATGCTTCAGCTCGTAGTTATAAAACTTAAGCTCGTTGGGAGAAATATTGAATGTAACTGTTTTGCTTTCACCTGCTTTCAACTCCACTTTCTGAAAACCTTTCAACTCTTTTACCGGACGTGTAACCGAACCCACCACATCACGAATGTATAATTGCACCACTTCCTTTCCTGTAACTGCACCGGTGTTGGTAAGCGTTACACTGGCAGTGATGTTTTGATTCCCTTTGGGTGAGGCATTACTGATCTTTACATCGCTGTACGAAAAAGTTGTGTAGCTCAATCCATAACCGAACGGATACAACGGATCATTGCTTACATCTAAATAGTTACTGCGGAATTTCTGAAACCACTGTCCATCAGGCAATGGGCGACCGGTGTTCTTGTGATTATAGAACAAAGGCACCTGACCCACGTTTTGCGGAAAGGTCATGGTTAATTTACCGGAAGGATTTACATCGCCAAACAACACATCAGCTACAGCATAACCAGCTTCACTGCCGCCAAACCAAACATTTAAAATAGCTGGTACATTCTGATGCTCCCATGTTAATGCCAACGGACGACCGGTGAACAATACCAACACCACAGGTTTGCCTGTTTTTAATAATGCTTTCAACAAATCTTTTTGTGACTGTGGAATTTCAATATTACTTCTGCTCGAAGATTCGCCGCTCATCTCTGCACTTTCGCCGAGCACTGCCAACACTACATCACTCTGATTAGCGATGGCAACGGCTTCGTTGATCATTTCTTCAGGCGAACGTTTATCACGACCAATTCCTTTACCGAACATCGTTGCACGATCTTCAAATGCTTCATCGTAATCGAGATTACTTCCTTTTGCATACAGGAACTTTACTTTGTTACCCACTACTTCATTTAAACCGGTTAATACAGCTGTTGCTTTATCAAACTCAGCAGCTACACTCCAGGTGCCTGGCATATTGCGTTTATCATTTGCCAACGGACCAATCACCGCAACGGTGCCACTTTTCTTCAACGGCAAGATGTTGTTTTGATTTTTTAACAACACAAAACTTTGTGCTGCGGTTTCTCTTGCAATCTTGCGATGAGCCGTAGTAAAGATTTCTGTTTTTGCACGCTCTTCGTTGCAGTAACGATAAGGATCTTCAAACAACCCCAGTTTATATTTTGCTTCGAGTATTCTTCTGCAGGCTGCATCAATCATCTGCATGGTCACCTTTCCTTCTTTCAACGATTGTTTGAGTGTGGTTAAAAACCCTTCGCCCACCATATCCATATCAATACCTGCACCCAATGCTCTTGCAGAAACAGTTTTCAAATCACCAATACCATGATCCACCATTTCATTGATCCCTGTATAGTCTGTCACCAAAAACCCTTTAAAGCCCCATTGCTTGCGCAATACATTATCCAGTAACCATCTGTTAGCAGTTGCAGGCACACCATCAATTTCATTAAAAGAAGCCATCACGCTTCCTACACCTGCATCAACTGCTGCCTGGTAAGGATACAGGTATTCATTGAACATGCGGTAGCGGCTCATATCGGTTGTATTGTAATCACGACCGGCTTCTGCAGCACCGTACAATGCAAAGTGTTTTACACAACTCATGATCGTATTATTGAGCGACAAATCTTTTCCCTGGTAACCACGCACCATTGCTTTGGCAATTTGTCCGCCGAGGTAAGGATCTTCTCCATTGCCTTCCGATACACGACCCCAACGTGGATCACGTGTAAGATCCACCATGGGCGAAAACGTCCAGTTAATACCATCGGCACTCGCTTCAATTGCAGCAATGCGTGCACTCTGTTCAATCAACTGCATATCCCAGCTGGCACTTAAACCAAGCGGAATGGGAAACACGGTTTGATAACCATGAATTACATCCATACCAAACAGCATCGGTATTTTTAAGCGTGACTCTTCCACTGCTACTTTTTGTACCGCTTTGATTTTTGCAACGGATTTGATGTTGAACAATCCGCCTACTTTTCCTTCTTTGATTTTTTTACCAATATCAGAATTACTTGCCTGGCCCGTAACAATATCACCGGAGCCCGGCAAATTCAATTGCCCGATCTTTTCATCCAAGGTCATCTTCTTCATCAATGCATCGATGAAGACTTTCATCTTTTGTTCATTTGTCTGCTGCGCTGCCAACTGTTGATGCGATAGTACCAACAGCAAAGCAAACGTTGTCAATAATTGTTTCATGTTCGTGTCGTTTTAATTGCAGTTAAAAACAGATTTCACTTCGTTTGATCGTATACTCAATACGACCATTTTTATGTTTATCGATTATTTCCATTTTAATTACAGGATCACTCGCCCATTCGATTGTAAGCAACCCGAAGTGATTATCCATTACCGGACCTTCGATCCTGTTTTTATTGAGTGTAGCAAAATCCCAAGTAGAGGTAATACCACTCGATGTTACATCGTAGATGGGATACAAACCCGGCGTTTGCAGTTTTGATATTTCTGCATAATGCACATCACCTGTTAAGAACATCACCGCATTTGCTTTAGTTGATTTGATGAGATCGAGCATGCGTTGCTGCTCGTGCGGAAAATTAACCCATGCTTCATAACCATTGTATTCAATACTGAACTGTGAACCGCTGCAGATCAAACGCAGATCGGCCGGTTTTTTCAATTCGGCTTCCAGCCACTTCCATTGTTCTTCACCAAGTAAGACACTATCTCTGCTGATGTGTGGCTGATAGTCGGGTTTGTAGAAATAATGTTCTCTCGGAAGTTGAACGCTGCTGTCGTACAACAGGAGATTATTCCGGAACGTACGCACATCGAGTAAAATCAATTGTACCGTTTTACCGCCTTGCTGAATATATTCGGCATGATAAATTCCTTCGTGTTTCCTGCGTGCACTTTCAGCAGGTTCTTTGAAGAAGGAAAGAAAGATTTCTTTTGATTCCTTTTTAAATGGATAATGTTTGCCTGCATCATTCCTGCCGAAATCATGATCGTCCCAGGTAGCAAAAATATTCGTTGCAGCTGCCAGCTGCTGATACTCCGGCTTTGCACCTAACCGATTGTACTTTGCACGAAGCGTATCCATATTATCTGTATCGCCATAAATATTGTCGCCGAGAAAAATAAAAGCGTCGGGCTTTTGTTCTGCAGCAATAGCAAGCACCGGCTGCGGATCGTCTTGATGACCACAAGAGCCAAACGCAATTTTTGTTACTTGCGGTTGTTCTTTACAACCTGTCATTGCCAACGCAGTTAAGATGATGCAAGTGATTAAACGCATGTTTCGTTATTTAAGCAATACTTTTTCCAGTTTTGTTTTCCAGATGGCATACCCTTTTGCATTCATGTGCAAATTGTCTTTCAAAAAAATATCCGGCATCGGTTCGCCTTTTTCGTTCAACATGGCACTGTACACATCAACAAAATTTGTGTTGGGTTTTGTTGCCAGAAACGATTTAATCTTTTGGTTTGCTTCTTTATACTTATCAAGCAAGTGAACACGACTCGGGCTTGGTTTCATCGACACATAAGCAACAGGTACGTTTTTATATTTTGCACGGATGTAATTGAACAAGGTAGTAAAACGTTGCATCACCAGCTCAACTGTTACGGTATCGCTCGATGCAAAATCATTTTCGCCGCAATAGATCACAATCTGTTTGGGTTGATAAGGAAAGATTACATCATACCGGTAACGGATCACATCAGCTAATGTACTTCCTCCAAATGCACGATTGAGTATTTTACGATTGGGAAAATAAGTCTGCACATCTTTCCACATCGTAAACGATGAGCTGCCGATGAATAATACCTGGTTTGCTGCAGGAAAAGCTGCACTATCAGCTGCTTTAAACTTTTGCACTTCGTTCCAGAATGGAAACGGCTCTTTGCTTTGTGCATTGGTAACAAGCACAACAAAGAGAAACAACATACTAACGAAAACTTTCTTCATCATTATTCTACTTTCATTACGGGTGAACGTTCGCTTACACCATTTTCATTAACGGCTTCAATGCTGTAATAATAGGTCTTTAATGCATCCATTGCCTTCATCCAGTATTCATTGTTGGCATGCACCATAATACTGGTGTACAATTTATCCGGATGGGTGCCATAATAAATATTATAGGCAAAAGCATTGTCAACCGGCTTCCACTTGATGAACGCACTACGTTTATCTTTTTCCGTACGCAATACAATAAATCCTTTCACGGCTTCCGGCTTTGCGCCATTTCCATTACCAAATACACGTAAACCGCTGACTGCAAATTTACCGGTGGGCATATGGATATTCTCCACTTTTATATAACGTGCCTGCACCGGCTTTTCCAGTTCTACATATTCGTGCGGAATATCTGTTTTGTTTGTACTCTTATCAACCAGCACAGTCCATTTCTTTCCATCAACCGAGTAATACATTTTGTATTGATGATACTGATCGTTCCATTTTCCCAAACGGTTCTGCTCCACATCCTGGTCAGCATAATTGATCTGCACTGCATGAACAGTTGATACAGTTCCCAAATCGGTTTGTATCCATTCGCCTTTATTGCCTGTTGCTGCACTCCAATATGTTTTGATCAATTCATCGACAGCATGATTAGCAACATAATTACCAAGCGTAGATGAAACCTGTACAGGTTTGTTATAGTTCAACAACATCCAGCCGGTGAAATAAGGCGACTTACCATCTTTACCATAAACCGATCCATCTATTTTATCAGAAGGAATATAATGCGGATAATCGCCGAAGGTTGTGTTGCAAAACATGTTGCCGTCTTTATCAAATCCTGTTGGCCAGATACCGAGCCTCCGTTCAAATGTATTCTTTACCGACACCACAGTTGTTGATACATGCCAGTACTGCTTAAACTTATCCTGAAAAGTTGCGCCATGTCCTGCACCACGTACAAATCCTCCAAGCTTTATGCTTAACGGATCACTTTGTGCTTCGAAATAATCCAATGGTCCATTCCCTACTAACAAACCATCCGCATATCCACTGAACTCAGTGCCCGGTGCACCATACTGCAAATAATATTTACCGTTGTGTTTGGTCATGTGACTGCCTTCAATAAACGGATCGAGAAACGTGTTATCCATGTGTTCTCCAAAACGCTGCCAGCCAAAACGCCAGGGCTCCAACAAATACATTTCTTTTCTTGTACCAATTGGCTGCAATGTTTTTCTGTTGAGTTCAATACCATACATGGGGAATTTATTACTGCTGCCGTTGTACATGTACAGGCGACCTTCATCATCGGTGAAGAAAGAAGGATCCCATCCGCCAATATCAAACGAATCAACCAACGGCTTCCATTCATTTTCTTTCGGATTCGTACTCATCCAGATGCTGAAGTTGCGGGTATAGGTTGAACCGAAGACAATCATGGTATCGCCGATGATGCCAACTGCAGGTGCACACAATTCATCGTATGCTTTATTCCACGGACGTAAAAATTTCCGTGAAACAAATTTCCAGTTCAACATATCGCTGCTGTACCAATAGCCCCATTGATTGGTACTAAAGAGATAGTAATCGCCCTTGTACGTAACAATCACCGGATCGGCCGTTGCACGGTGCCTGCCCCACTCGCTGAAGTTGGGAATAGGCGTGTAACCATAATCGATATTAATCGGATTGCAATAGGTTTTCTGTTGTGCATGTGTATGCAACACAGAAATTATTATTGCAGCTATCATCACAAGTTTCTTCATACTAAAGATTTCCTTTTTTTAATTCTTCCACAGCATGGTTGACTGCACGTGCAGTAAACGCCATGTATAAAATAGATGGACTCTGACTGCCCGTACTCGTCATACAGGCGCCATCGGTTACAAATACATTTTTACAATGATGCAGTTGATTCCATTCGTTCAGCAACGATGTTTTCGGATCGGCACCCATGCGCACACCTCCCATTTCATGTATATCCAAACCGGGCGCCTGCATACTGTCTCTCATTTCAATATTTTTTACACCGGCAGCTTCCAGCATTGCTTTGCCCTGTTGTAAAAAATCATTCACCATCTTATCATCGTTCTCATCATAATCAACCGATGTAATAAGCAAAGGTATTCCCCACTGATCTTTTTCCTCGTTACTCAAACGCACATGATTCCTTTCTTTTGCAATCGTTTCGCCCTGCATATACATGTACACGCCCCACTTGCCGGGTTCGCTGATGGCTTCTTTGTATTCAGCACCGATCAATGGTTTTATATTTTCATCATTGAGTTTTTCTCTGTACGCACCGGAGTAAATAACATACCCGCCTTTAAAGTCTGTTTCCTGTTTTTCCACATTCCGAAAGTTGGCCACAATACATTCCACCGGCTTCGATACTTTGTAATAATATTCTTCAAATCCCTCCACCTCACCATTCATACTTCCACGGTAATTGTGGAAGCAAATGTATTTACCCAGCAATCCGCTATCGTTTCCTAAACCATTTGGAAAACGTTGCGATGTTGAGTTCAATAAAATAAGATTGGTATTGAGTGCAGAGGCATTTACAAAAATGATCTTGGCAAAATATTCTTTTGCTTCTTTTGTTTGTGCATCAATTACACGTACACCAATTGCTTTTTGCTTTTGCTCATCGTAAATAATGGAATGCACAACTGAATGTGGACGGATGGTTAAGTTGCCCGTCTTTGCTGCCCATGGCAATGTAGATGAATTAGAGCTGAAGTAACCTCCCAACGGACAACCACGCATACACAAATTGCGGTTCATGCATTGTCCACGGCCTTGCTGCAGATGAATGGGCTGCGGATCGCTGATATGCGCCCAACGTCCGCTCACATAATGACGATTGAATTTTTCCTTGATCACTTTCTGCAAATGCTTCTCTACCACATTCAACTCATACGCCGTTAAAAATTCTCCATCGGGCATAGAAGGTATTCCGTCTCTGTTGCCACATACACCCATAAATTTTTCAACATGGCTGTACCAGTCTTTGATGTCGTTGTAACCGATGGGGAAACGTTCACCGTAACCATAGCGTTCAGGCGCAGTAAAATCATACTCACTCCAGCGTGCACAGGCCCTGCCCCATGTTAATGATTTACCACCAACCTGGTAACCACGGATCCAGTCGAATGGTTTTTCCTGTATGTAAGGATGATCTTTATCCTGCACAAAAAAATGTTGCGTGCTTTCATCGTAGCCGGCTGCTTTTGTAATAAGCGGATTATTTGTTTTGGTTTGTTGTGTGATTTGTCCACGATGCGGCAACTCCCAACGTGAAAGCGTTGCAGTGGGATAATCTTTGATGTGCTGCACATCTCTTCCTCTTTCGAGCACCAATGTTTTCAATCCTTTTTCGCACAACTCTTTTGCTGCCCAGCCGCCACTGATGCCGCTGCCAATTACAATAGCATCATAGCTGTTTGCCTCTTTACCGTTTATGTTGATATGTAATTGCGAAGTATCGGGCATTGAGAATGATGAGTGATGAGTAATGTCCCGATAGCTATCGGGAGATGAATGAATTAATATCTTCGTTTTTCTTTAAACAATTTTGCATCTAGACTGAATGTTCCCGGTCCAGTAAACAAAAACAGGAATGCAATGAGTACAAACATAAACGGATGCTGATCGTTATACCAAACAACACCGTTGCCTAATCCGAATGCAATGTAACCAAGAGTGCCGATTGTAAGTACTGCAGCAACACGTGTAAACAAACCCAACACAAACAATACACCGGCTATTAACTCGGCAGACTTACCTGCATACACCAACATCTTTCCATTAGCAGCTTGTTTAAAACTATCCCAGGTAAGATATTCATTCATCTTCGCTGCATCAAATACTTCCCAACCGTGATAGATGAGAAACAAGCCAACAATCATGCGTACCAACGTTAAACCAACGTTTGGTGCAAAGGGTTCTGCTGAAAAGAATTTCTTCATGGCATTTATTTTATAATTGGCCAGGGGAATGAACTTTTCAACTTCACCTTCATTCCGCTTGCAGATGATTTGCGTGCCGCCTCAATAATCTCCAACACATGCAATGCATGCTCCACATTAATCAACGGCTCTGTTCCGTTTACAATACTTTCGCCGGTTACTCTTGCACCTTCCTGCCATTCGTAACCACCTTTATCGGTACTCATCAACACAGCAGGTTTATCCCACGATGTATCGAGCATCACACCATTGGTTTCCCAATCGTAACCAATCAAACGCATATTACCGTAATCGCCATAGATCTGTATCGAATGTAAGGTTTGATTACCGGCTTCATGTCCATGTGGATCGAAATAATTAAACCCGCACATCACATGACTGATTACTCCTTTATCATGTTCCAGCAATACATGCGCATTATCTTCTGCTTCTACTTTAATTGTTCCTTTATCATCAACCGTACGTTCCGGTTTTACAATGCTCGTCATCGCCATTACACTTTTTGCAGGCCCTAACAAACCGGTGAGCGTTGCCATATTGTACACACCCAGATCGGGCATGCTGCCACCACCTTTTTCATAAAAGAACGCACTCCAGGTTGGGCCTGTATGTCCGTACTGCCCATGCGCACTGGCAATACGCCCCAGTTTCCCTTCCTGAATTGTTTTACTCATAAATGCAAACTGCGGACTGTTAACGACAGCAGGCGCTCCCCAGATGCGCAACTTTTTACTTTTCGCTAAATCGAGCAATGCTTTCCCTTCGGCGTATGTATTCGCCATTGGTTTTTCACTCCACACATGCTTACCGGCGAGCAAAGCTTTCTTATTCAGTTCACCATGTACCTGCATATCGGTGAGTGTAACCAGCATATCAAACGGAACACCTTTCAGCTGTTCATCGATGCTACGATAGGTTGCTGCATTTACTTTGTATTCCTTATTCTGCGCCACTGCACGTTCGTACTTTATATCGCAGAGACTTACTACTTCAATTAATTTTGATGATAAGAGTTGAGGAATGTATCGATTGCTTACGCTGCCGCAACCAATAACTGCTACACGTAATTTCTTTTCGGGTAATGCAGCCGCCCAACCTTCTAACGAAGAAACCAGCAATGCGGCTGCAGCCATTGCAGTGGTTTTTAAAAACTGTTCACGTGATAATTGATCGTTCATGGCAAACACTTTAATAAATATGCTGCGGCGAGTCACTCGCTTTCTTCAAGGGTGGCTCACCGGCATCGTTTCTAATTATTTCCTTTGATATACGGCGATGCAAATCCCAGCTTCTTCAATCCGTTCTGTACATCCGGTATCTTCATAAATAATTTCCACAACAAACCTGTGCGGTAATTTTCGAGCATCACTACAATTGGTCCCTGATCAATTGCCAGGTGACTTTTTGCATACCAGTTGTGATGAATACTGAAGCCATCCACAAAACCATAGTTACTCCAGATCTTATTACCCAGTTCATAATAGAAATACCGCAAGGCTTCCATACTTTCTTTGGGTGTATAAGGCATTGATGAAATGGCAGCTGTCGGCTGTATAACACCACGGTCATTTTCCGGACTGTGTGCTACATAACCTTTGTAACTGTCGCCCGCTGTTAAGCCCCAGCATTTATCAGAATAGCCTTTAAATTGTTTGGGATTCTCAATACAGTATGCACGATTAATAAGTGTGTGATGTTTGCCCTGCAGAAAATAATCGTTGCCCAACGAATCTTTTAATCCATTCGGATCAATTCCCTGGAAGGTATATTGTTCAAAGAACAACGGACCACCTTTGTCTTTATCATAATTACCTAACGGCAAAATGTAGCCGTAATATTCTTTGCCGTTTTTAAATCCTGTGCTGCCCGCCCATGTCCCATCGTACACCGATTTCTTAATGCCTTTATAAGGTGATGATGCTGCCATGATGTAGGTGATCAGACATTCATTATAACCCCACACCGGGAAGTTCATATCAAAGCCATTGTTCGGGCTCCAGTGCCAGTACAATTTATTTTCGCCGTTGGTATGCCAGTTCCAGTTGGCAGCACCCCACATCTGGTTAATGCGTTTCCGCAAATAAATTTCTCTTGGTGTGTCCTTGGTAAAATATTCTCTTGCGCAGAGAAAGCCCATCAGCAAATAAGATGTTTCCACAATATCGGCACCATCATCCAGTCGATCGAACTTGATTGTTTTGCCTGTGCGGCCATTCATGAAATGCGGATAGATACCATGATAACAATCGGCATTAATCAGAAAATCCGCAATCTGTATCAAACGTCGCACAGCTGTATCTCTGCCGATCCATCCACGCTCCACTGCAACAATGGTACTCATAATACCAAAGCCCGTACCACCGATTGCACCTGCATCTTTTCCAAATTCAGTTTTACTGAAATTGGGTTCATCCCATGCTTCGTTGATGTAATCCCAGTAATGCTCGGCTTTCACACTGTTGCTTCTTTCCAAGGCCAATCCGCTGTACGGATGTGCACCATGCCAAAAGAAACGAAAGGTTTGTTTCTGTACTGTTTCCAGCAACTGTTCATCACTTAATCCTTTGATGATACCAACAGGTGTAATACTGTCGGGGCCATCGGCATACTTTCCTTTCGTAAGTGATCGCAAAGACGACTGTGCTGATGCAGCAAAACAAATACACAAACAAAGAATAAATAATGGCAATCGTTTCATACACTACAGGTAAGGTGCGCTGAAGCCAAGTAAGCGCATACCGCTTTTTACTTCGGGACAGCTGGTGAATAAATTCCACAACAAACCGCTGCGGTGGTTTTCGATCATGACAATAATAGGTCCCTGGTCAATGGCCAGAAAAGAAGATGCAAACCAGGTTTGTTTCAACGAGAACGCATCAATAAATCCATACTCTTTAAATAATTTATCGCCCAACACATAGTAAAAAAACTTCAGCGCCTTCATACTTTCTGTTGGCGTGTAGGGTAACGATGAAATAGCTGCTGTTGGGGCAATTACGCTCACATCGTTCGAAGGAGAACTGGCTGTATAACCGTTGGGAATATCGCTGGCCGTTAATCCCCAGATGGAATCGCTGTAACCATAATTACCGTTGGGATTTGTTACACAAAACTGGTAATTGATGCGTGAATGATTTCTTGTTTGCGTTTCGTAGTTGGCATACGCATCACTTAAGCCATTCGGGTTGATACCCATGAATGAATAATGCGAAAGAAATAACGGTCCGCCATAAGCGCTGCCCAACGGCAATGTAATATTGAAGTATTGCGCACCATTTACAAAACCTGCAGCACCGTTTCTGGCCCAGCCATTATCATATACTGTTTTTGGAATACCATAAGTTGCAGAAGAAGCAGCAAGCACATATGTAATTAAACATTCGTTCCAGCCACGGATGGGCAAGTTCATATCCCATGCATAATTCGGACTCCAGTGCCAATACAACTGTTGTTCATTACTCTTCCTGAACCAACTCCACTCTACCGCATTGTACAAAGCCGTAATGTCGTTGCGAAGATTTGTTTCTGCAACATCACCGCCATTAAAGTATTGCCGTGCAGTTAACAGACCCATCATCAGCAACGATGTTTCCACTAAATCAGCCCCATCATCTTTTGCACTAAACGCAATCACGTTTCCGGTATTACCATTTAACCAATGCGAAAATGCACCATGAAATTTTTGCGCTTTTGTTTTCAGAAAATCAACAATGGTTTGCATACGTTGCAAGCCTTGTGCTCTTGTAATGAAATTACGGTTGATCCCCGTTACAATTGCCATCACGCCGAATCCTGAGCCTCCGGATGTAACGAGATCGCCGCTTGTATTACGTTCTCTTGCAAGACCACTTGTTGGGTGTGCAAAATCCCAAAAGTACTTAAAGGTTTGCTGCTGTACTTTGGTCAATAACTCATCATCGCTGATAGCAGGGAACTTTCTTGAAGAATCGATTTGTGTAATAAAGGTATTATCTACCGTACCAATGAAGAGACCACCACTTGCCGATTGCAAGCCGTTTTCAATTTTAAACTGGTAACGGGCTACACTTGCAAGCGCTGCAGATGGTTGTACAAGTAAAACCGAATCGTTGTTTTGCAAACTGGTTGTAATACCGGTTTCAGTACCCGATGCATTGTACAACTTAATTGCAGTTGCAATAGTGGAAGGCTTTAACGGTTGCGTAAACTGTAACCGAATGGTCGGCTGCAGATTAACGCCATACCGCAGGCTGCTGAAATCAACACCGTTTAACTGAATGGATTTTAACGTCACCTGCTTCGGTGGCTCCGGAACAGGCGGTGCTGCTTTCTTTTTACAGGATGCAATCGTCAACAGTAAAAAACACAAGCAATATCGTACGAGGATCTTCATATTGTTTTTACAGCAAAAACCGTTCTTTATTGAATGAGATAGGTGTTGATGGAATGTGCCAGCGCTTTTGTTGTAGCAGCTTTACCATTAATCCACAACATAAAATCAGTTGGTTTATCACTTTGATTCATTACGACGACTGCAATACTTCCATCGGGATTTTGAAACGCAGTTGACAAAAGCTGACTTCTGCTCGGCGCTGCACTGATGCGTTTGGCACCTGGCTGTATGAATTTTGAAAAATGTCCGATATAGTAATACGCATTGGTATAAATCAGTTCGCCGGTACGTGTATCGGCATGTACGGGTGCAAAACAGAAATTCTTTACATGATTGGGACCACCTGTTTCATCGAGCAGAATATTCCAGTCGGTGAAGCCCGTCATTCCATTATTAAAATCGTTGATCATGCTGCGGCCATAACGCTCGCCCAATTTCCATTGGTAAACGTTTTCCATTTTGAAGGGACCATTACAACCTTCAGTAAACAGGATCGGCATATCAGGAAATGATTCGTGTACACGACGTACATTATCAAACATCTGATCACCACCGCTCCAGTCTTCGTACCAATGCAAGCCAATACCCCATGCATATTTCTTTACTTCCGGATCGTTGAAATAAGTAGTTGCACGTTGATAAATCAAATCCCTGTTATGATCCCACATGATGATCTTCTTATCATTCAATCCTTCTTTCTCCATTGTAGGGCCAAGATGTTTCACCAGGAAATTCTTTTCTTCTTCCGCTGTGTAAATACAACTCTCCCAAATCTGTTTGGCCATTGGTTCGTTCTGGATGCTGATGCCCCACACCGGAATACCGGCAGCTTCATATGCCTTGATGAATTTTGTATAGTACAAGGCCCAGCTGCCTGCAAACTCTTCTTTCAGTTTACCACCGTGCAGCATATCGTTATTGTCTTTCATCCAGGCTGGCGGACTCCACGGGCTTGCAAATAAATTCAAACTTCCGCCTGCTGCCTGCATAGCGGCTTTAATCAACGGAATTTTAAATTTCTGATCATGTTCAATGTTGAACGATTTTAGTTCTTTATCGCCATCCTGCACATAGGTGTACATATCGCTGCTGAAATCGCAGCTGTTAATATTGGTACGTACTATTGTATAACCGATTCCTTTTTCTTTATCGAAATGAGCCGTTAAAAATTCCTGCTGCTTTTCTTTCGAAAGCTTTGCAAACACTTCGGCTGATGCATCGGTTAAAGCAGCGCCAACACCCATGTACGACTGAAAGGTTTTACCGGGATCAACAAAAACCATGATCTCGTTTTCGAAAGGCTGCCCTTTGTCGGCAAACGTTAATGTATCGTTGAGCGACAAACGCAGATCGGTACTGTCGGCCGTAGAATACACCAACACCTTCTTACCGTCCGTTGAAAACGCAGCTGTTGCTGCAGTTGAAGATTTGTCCTTTTCTGTTGTAGTACATGCTGCAAACAAACAGGTTGCTGCAACAAAGAATAATCTGTTCATAATCGTTGTTTTATTATTACCAAACATAAGTTGCCACTGCTCCTGCAGGCAAACTTGTATTTGCGTTACTTCCTTTGTATTTAATATTAAAGCGTAGAGTCGTTGTTCCGTCGTTGAGTGCAATCAATACTTTCTTTCCGTCAGGACGTAAAAAAGCTACGGTATAAAGATTACCAGTTTGTGTACTGGCAATACGCTTTGAACCAGCAGGCACAAACTTAGAAGCATGACCGATGATATAATAAGATACGTTACGGATAACACCGCCATCCAATGTCAACGCTCCTTTACATTGATCGCAACCACCAGGCGTATGCGGATTATAACTACCATCATTCGCCAGATTCCAGTTGAGCGCCACTTTACTCCAGTTGCGCATAGTACCAATGATGACATTACGGACATGCCATTTCAAATCACCATCAAAACTGCCGCTTGCACCTGTCCATTGTTCGGTGAAATATAAATTCTTGTCGGGGTGTGCATCGTGTACGGTAGACATTGCTGCCACATCACCTGCATACAAATGAAATGCAGAGCCATCAACAAATGGTTTTGCAGCTGCATCATTCAATACTGCAATCGGATAATCCGGACGATCGCAATTATGATCGTACAACACAATCTTTGTTGTGATGTTCGATTCTCTGAAAGCGGGACCTAAATGATTCTTGATAAAATCAGCTTGTTCTGCAGCATTCATCAACATACTGGGATTGTTGCCGCCGTGCAATGGTTCGTTTTGAATAGTAACGGCATCAATGGTAATACCCTTTGCTTTCATTGCCTGGATATACTTTACAAAGTATTGTGCATATACACTGTAATACTGCGTCTTCAATCTTCCGCCAACAGTATTGTTGTTATCCTTCATCCATGTTGGTGCACTCCAGGGCGTAGCCATAATTTTTATATTCGGATTAATGGCAAGCACCTGTTGCAGCAACGGAATCACATCCACGGTATCCTGCGCCAGCGAAAACTTACTGAGTGCAATATCGGTTTCTCCATTGGGCAAATCGTTGTAGCTGTACACTTTTGTACTTAGATCGGTTGCGCCCATACCAATGCGTAAATAATTTACGCCAATTGCATTATCTGCTGTACCAAACAACTCCTGCAGTAAATTATTTTTTGCTGCAGCACCATATTTATTGATGAGGTAAGCACTGCCTTCGGTAAACGTGTAACCAAAACCATCAATAGTTTGATAGGTTTGCGTACTGTCTACATCAATGGTTAATACAGCGGTACCGCCATTATTAAATGTAAATACAGGCTGCTTTTGCAATAACGAAGTTTGATTACCTGTTGTAAGCCACCAGTTTACTTCTGCACCGGCAGTATTGGGCGTACCTCCTCCTGCTTTGCGTTTATCGCAATTAAAACTCAGCGACATTACCGCCACTAATACTAAAATACTTTTCATTCGATTTAGATGTTTCATTTAACTCAATAGATTTATTGTTTATTTCATTGTTTGCAACTCACCTATACTTTTCATAAAAAGTAAGGGTGAGTTATTTCTTGCAATTGCCAATACCTTATTCCCCCCTGCAGTACGCAACCATTGCATATCTCTCACTTCGCCTGTTATATGCTGTAACGATGCGTATACAGCAGACTGTTCGCCATTGAATGAAAACAGCGATGGGTATAATGCATCGTATCTTCCTTCGTAAGGAATTACTCCGTAAAAATTCCCCCCGGCTATATAACTCCCGCCTGCACTAACGGTTGCAAAACTCATAATGGGCGAAAGCTGCAATTCGTTACCAAGATCGTAGCGCTTAAATCCTCCTTTACCATCGTTGATGAATACCGAGTTGCCCAGCACTTCTGCTTTCAGTTCTTTGTAATCTTTAAACAAATCGTAAAAAATATACTGCACGGTTTTACCTGCAACTTCGCCGTAAGTGAGGTATGCTTTTTTCAACAAAGGCAACGGACGTTCCAGCTCATCTTTCGCTAAAAAAGGATACTCTTCGCCTTTAATGTTGTATGCCAGTATCTGTTCGGTTTTACCATTGTTATCAAAATCTTTCACATACAGTTTCAGCGGACCATCTTTACGTTCCCACAGCTTGGAGTTATGCCCCCAGTTGCCGGCCAAAACATCTGCATAACCATCATTGTTTACATCTGTAACTGTTATATGCTGCCACATACCTGTAGAGGCAGGCACATCGGTTGCCGTAAAGGTTCCTTTGTTGTTGATGAACACTTTCAACGGCATCCACTCCCCTGTTACCAGCAAATCGTCCCAACCATCTTTATTTACATCTGCAAACGCTGCATCGGTTACAATACCCAACGCAGTCAAATCAATTTTCTGCATGGATGCATTGGTAAACTTCGCTTTTCCATCGTTGAGATACAGGTAAGAAGGTTTAAGCAAACCATAACCCGTAGGGCTTGCAAGATTGCCTACAAAGAAATCCATATCACCATCATGATCTACATCGGCAACAGCCACACAGGATTTATTTTCGTATTGAATGGTAAAGGCATCGTTCTTTCGTGTAAAATTTCCTTTGCCATCATTAAGGTACAAGCGATCGGCAAGATCGCCTGCATGTTGCGGCAACTGGTTACCTCCGCTGATGACCAGCAGATCGATTGTTTTATTTCCATCAGCATCAAAAAATACAGCATCTACATCTTCACAACCAGCATCTTTTGCCAACAATGCAGTATTCGTTGATTGAAATATTCCATTCGGCTGTTGCAACATTAATGCACCCGGTTGGCCTTTTGCACCGCATGCATAAAAATCATCCAACCCATCACCGTTTACATCTGCTACAGCCAGTTTGGGACCTCTGGTACTTTGCGCATGCGGAATAAGATATTGCACATTAAAATCTTCGAAATCATTTTCAGTATGCTTCCAATTACATGCAATTTCATTGGTTACATCTTTAAAATACGGCGCAGGCGTACCAAAGAATAAATCGTATTGAAACATGCCGGTTGCATCTTTTTGTGTAACAACAAGCTGTTTATTTATCGCCGGATTTTTAATGGTTTGGCTTTGTTGATTGGGCCAAACAATTACAAGCGAATCAACTGTTACCACACTATCCAATCCAAAATGCAAACGTGGTTCTACTGCCGACTGAAATCCTCTTGTTAACATCAGCTGTTGATATTGCATACCCGTTTTTGTAAACAGGTAAGCTTTTACTCCAACAGCAAACCTGTTTAAACTGTCTCCTTTGAATTGTATGCTGAGATAATTTTTGCCAGTCGTTTCGTTTTTTAAAACTGTTGCAGGCGCATTGATGTTGTTGGTTACAACATCCAGATCACCATCGTTATCCAGATCAGCATAAGCAGCACCATTGAAATAACCTTTCATGTTTGCAGTACCCCATGCAACACTTACATCACTAAACGAATGGCCATTGTTGTTTTTAAAGAAGAATGGATGACTGCTGCCATCGGGCATTTTACTGATGGTTTCTGCATCGTACTGATCGGTTGCATCCAATCCCTTGTTCATCTGCATCGAGGAAACAAAACGGATATAATCAAGATCAACCGGTCGCTTTACAATACCGCTGCTGATAAACAGATCTTTTTTTCCGTCATTATCAAAGTCGGCAAACAACGGACTCCAGCTCCAGTCGGTTGCAGATACGCCTGCCATTAAACCAACTTCGCTGAAGTTAACAGCGCTGCCATTATTTTTTTGCAAACAGTTGCGTGAATACTGATGCTGATAACCGTTCATCTGCAGCTTTACTTTGTAGATGTCGGGGTTCTCATCGCTGCCATACGTTTTTAATGTTTTTTCATCAGGAGGTAACATGTCAACCGTAATAATATCGGGCTGTCCATCGTTGTTATAATCGGCCACATCGTTACCCATACTAAAGCGGCTGTAATGCCCAAAATGTTTTGCACCACTTTCGCTGAACGTACCGTTTTTATTGTTGATGTAGTAATAATCGTTTTCGTGAAAATCGTTGCCAACATACACATCATCCCAACCATCGTTGTTCATGTCGGCTACAGCTAATCCTAGTCCGTAAGAAAGGTTGGATTGATAAATGCCTGCTTCTGCTGTAACATCCGTAAATTTCTGTTCGCCTTTATTTAATTCGTTGCGGAATAAACGGCTGCCGCTGATGGAATCTTTTTTATTACGGTTAACCGTATCAACAATGTTTGCATGTGGCTGCTTGGAATGATTCACTAAAAAACAATCCAGATCTCCATCCTTATCGTAATCGAAAAAAGCAGCCTGTGTTGATAAGCCGGAAAAATCGAGACCATAAAGATTCGATTGCTCCGTAAATGTTCCATTGCCTTTGTTAATGAATAATTCATTGTGGCCTTTCAGATCGTTAAACTTTGCAACTGCCGATACATAAATATCCAGGAATCCATCGCCGTTTACATCGGCCATGGTTACGCCGCTGCACCAATCACTGTTGCCTGCAACGCCTGCTTTGGTTGTAATATCTTCAAACTGAAAATTGCCTTTGTTTAAATACAATTTGTTGTTGCCTTTGGTATTTGCTGTAAAATACAGATCAACCAATCCGTCATTATTGATATCGCCTGCTGCAACACCACCGCCATTATAGAAATAGAGATAATAAAGAATATTGTGGTGCGGTTTATCCTCGAGCTTGTTTTGAAAGCTGATGCCTGAAGCTGCAGCATCTACCTGTGTAAAAAGCGTTTTGTTTTCCTTGCAGGAAAAAAAGATACCGCAAACAACGAGTAATGCTACGAAACGGACGTTGCGTAATAAAAACATAACCTGCACAAAAGCTAAATAGGTGAAAGAAAAATGACTTGTTTAAAAAGGGGCTGCATAAATATGCAGCCCCACTCTTGATTATGACCTAAAAACGACTGCTTCTATTGTTTGCCTGTAAACAGTGCAGTAATTTCTGCTTGTGTAAGTACGGTACTGTACATTCTCACCTGGTCGATTCCTCCTTTAAATGTAGAAGATAACCAATCGTCTGTATCGTAACCAGTACCTGGACCAGCACCGATACGTACTTCCGTAATTTTTTCTGCATCAAATACTACAGCACCATGTGTACCCCATGTACGTGTTTTTGAATTTGCAACACCATCAATATACAAGGTCATTGTACTGTTGCTGCTGTTATATGTTAACACCATGTGGTGCCAGTTGTTATCCAGCAAACCTGGAATTGTACTTGCATTTGAATTTTCCCAAGTAAACCAATTGTCGCCTGTTTTATCAGCAACCATCACCTTTACCTGGCCGGCAGCATTATCACCTTCTAAGAATACAAGTAAGCTTGAACCAGACCAATGCCCGGTGCTTGCTTTGAAGCTCATGATATATTCAGGACCATTGGTACCTGTGTTATTTTTTGTTTGACCATTGCGTTTGAACCATGCTGAGATAGTGAAGCTTCTTGACAGATCAGCCCAGTCATTTGGTTTTGCATACTTGATGAACTTTTTATTTTCACCCTGTACAGCTTTTCCGTTTACTCCTGCTATTGAAGCAAGCGGATTATCTGATGCAAAGTTTGCACGGATACTGTCAACCGCATTCATTAACGGATTGGTTGTAGTACCATCAAACGCAACATAAAATTTGAGTGCGCCTCCCGGAGGGTTTGTATCTTTTGGATAATTACCCAAACCCGGACGGTTCATTTTCTGGCAAGCCGAGAGGAGGAGCATTGCGGCTAATGCTCCTTTAGATATGATTTGAAAGTTTTTTATACGCATACAATTATTTTTTAAACATGAATGTCATCAATAACAATCATCGATTAATAATCGGGGTTTTGAATGAGCACACCATTTGCCGCATCAATTGCAGCCTGTGGTATGGGGTAATACCTGTGCTTGTTCTGATAACCCTTAGGACCTAAAACAGTTGTTGCAAGATTCCAGCGAACAAGATCGAAGAAACGTTCGCCATCCAGCGCCATTTCAAAACGACGTTCATTTTGTACGATGGTACGCATTGCAGCCTGTGTTGTAAAGCTTACATCGCCAAGGCCCGCTCTTTTTCTAATCTGGTTTACATAAGTAACTGCAAGTGTTTGATTGCCTGCACCGCCAATTTCATTTGCAGCTTCGGCAGCCATCAGCAACACATCGGCATAACGCAATACCTTTTGGTTGCGCCATCCTGCCTGGCGTTGTCCTTTAGCAGACTGTGTAGCAGGATTTGGATATACTTTTTTGTTCCAGTAAGCACGTGGTATCACTGCGGGGTATGCAGGTAATGTACGGCCATATACACCATCGCTTTGGCCAGAGAACAAAATGGTTCCGTCTTTACGCTTGTCGTTCGGTGCATACGCATTTACAAGATCAGCAGTTGGTGTGTTCCAACCCCAACCCAAATCCCATTCTGCTGCACCACGTACACCCTGGCAAATTGCAAACCAGGAGAAAGGTTCGTTACTGCCTGCGTATTGTGGACCTTGGTCAGCTTGAATTTCAAAGATCGACTCAATGTTATTCTCCCCTTCATCACCAAAGGTTTTAAAATAATCATCTGCCAGTGCATAGCGGCCAGATGTGATGATGTTCTGGCACAGCGCCAATGCTTCGCTCCATTGATTACGATACATTAATGTTTTTGCACGCAATGCTTTTGCAGCATAGTTGGTTAAACGGCCGGGGAAACGGTTGTTACCGCTGGCATTTTTCCAATCGTCGGGCAAGCTTGCAATGGCTGCCTGCAGGTCTGCATCAATCAATGCATAAATTTCAGCAACACTTGCTTTTGGCTTTCTTGCATCAGCCGGATTGTAAATACGGAAATCAATTTTCGGCACTTGTCCGTATGTACGCACAAGGTCGAAGTAAGCCATTGCACGGAAGAATTTGGCTTCACCAATATTGATCTGATCAGCAGGGCTGTTCAGCTTTAACGAATCTGCAATCTGCAGTGCTGTATTGGCAAGCGCAATCAATGTGTAATGCTGATCCCAGTAGATGGTTGCACTCCAGTGATCTTTTACGTATTGAAAGTTATCGTGAATGAGTTCCCAATCGGCACCATCGGCAGGGCTGCTTCCTTTTTCTGAATCATCAGAACGGAAGTTGTGTAACGCCATCCAGGGAATACCACCAAAGGCCTGGCCCGCAACATCGCCGTTACGGATAGCGCCATACATACCATAAATCTGTCCTTCCAAGCCACCTTGATTCAAATCATCAAGCGTTGATTGTAATGGCTTACGATCGAGGAATTTCGAACACCCTGAGAACATCAGGAGTGTGGAAGAACTCATCAGCAACACCCACAGTAATTGTTTGACTGTACGCATAGGTTCTTATTTAAATGTTATTATAAAATTTATCGTTACTAATTATTGTCATCAGAAGTTTACATTGATACCACCTGTAAAGATTACAGGAATAGGACCATCACCATTGTCGATTCCAAACTGAGTTGGTGAACCTCCAAATTCCGGCGTATAGCCTGAGTTACGTTTAAATGTTTTCAGGTTTTGCGCATTCAGGAAAATGCGGAAGCTCTTGATATGAACAGCACGTAGTTTTTCGGCATTGAAATTATAACCCATCTGTACGTTTCTGATACGGAAGAAGCTTCCATCTTCAACACCATAGGTTGATGGTAAACGGTTGATTGGGCGGCTTGATACAGCGGGTTCCCAGTTTGATGTACCCTCACCTGTCCAACGGTTTAAACGGAAAGTCGGGAAGTTGAAACGTGTGAAAGGCAATTCAGAACTACCCCAATAGCGATAGATTTCGTTACCATATACACCTTGAAAATCTACTCCAGCATCAAAGCCTTTGTATTTAAAGTTGACAGATAAACCATACATGAAATCAGGAGTTGGGTTACCGATCATTGTACGGTCACTTGCATCAATTTTACCATCACCATTTACATCTTTATACTTCAGATCGCCTGGCTGATAATCGTAACCAACAACCGTTGGCGATCCAAGTTTGTCTGCATAGCTCTGGTAAACACCTTCAACTACGTAACCATAGAAATAACCAATCGGGAAACCTTTTTCAGTTACACTTGGACGCTCTTCGCCTGCAGTTAATTTACCACCAGAAGGAAGGTCAATTACTTCGTTATTGAAGGTTGTGATATTTCCGCTAAGTGTAAGCGTTGCATCTTTCGACAGTTGTTGTGTCCAGCTCGATGTAACTTCAATACCCTTATTTCTTACTTTACCAATGTTACCCAAACGGCTGCCTGTTACGCTTGAGAATTCAAACGCAAGCAGATCATTTGTAGTTCTTACATAATAAGAAGCTTCAACAAATAAGCGGTTATTGAGTGCGTATAATTCAAAGCCGGCTTCAGATGCACGGATACGCTCCCAGTTCAGATCACGATCGGGCTCGTAGCTTCTTGAATACGATGGCAGCAACAAATCGCCAAACACAGCTGAGTTACCAGCAACAATGTTTGGATATGCAGGATAAGCAAGACCCAATGTGTTTTGTACACCCAGTGTACCAGTTGATGCTTTGATCTTCAGGAAGTCGATAAACTTCACATCATTCATGAACGATTCTTTGGTTACTTCCCACGCAGCACCAACTGAGTAGAAGTTATTCCATTCGTTGTTGGGGAATGCAGAAGAACCATCACGACGGAACGAAGCATTCAACAAATATTTACCACCATAGTTATACAACACACGACCAAGGAAGGCTGCGTTTGCACGATCCCATTGGCTTGATGTAGAACGCAATGTTGCCGGATCACCAAAGCCGTTGCTGATGTACCAGAAACGTGGATCATCAGGAATTGCATCACCGGTTGGTGATTGACGAACCGAACCAAATAAACCTCTGTACTTTTCTTCGAAAGTGGTGAAACCTGCAGTTGCAGTTACACCATGCTCACCAAAGTTTTTACGGAAGGTTAATACATGATCCTGTTGAAACTTGCTCCAGCGTTCGTTGTTCTGTGTAACAGATGTTAACGAGTTGGCAGGAACAAATGTTGAATCGATTACCGGATTGTAGCGTGCAATCAACGGATTGTAGTTTCTCGATTCCAGGTTCGACATATCTGCATAGAATGTAGAACGGAATGTAAAGTTGCGCAGGAAGTTGATTTCGGTATACACACTACCAACGTTGCGGTATTCAACTCTGTTTTCTTTATCCCATTTGCTTTCCAGGTTCATTACCGGGTTAGAAATTTGACCACCCTGTACAGCCAGATCGTAGAAAGTACCTTCTGCATTTTTTACAGGAGTAATGGGTAAAATTCTTCTTGCATCAAACAACAAACCATTTGCCTGGCTGAATGGCAATTTCTGGCGCATGCTGTTTAATGTAAAACCAACTTTAATGTTCTTCGAAATCTTTAACTCATCGTTGATGTTGATGAACATTTTGGTTAAGCGCTCGTGTTTCACCACGCCTTCGTCAATAGCATAACCAATGCCCATGTAAAACTTGTTTTTCTCTGTGCTTGCAGTAACACTTAAGTTATTGGTGTTGAAGAATGCAGTACGTGTCATTGCTTCAATCCAGTCGGTGTTACCGGTCCATGGTGTGTAATCGAAACGCTGATTGGTTGGAACGCCGTTGTTGGCTTGTTCTTCATTGTACAGTGTTTTAAAACCATTGGCATCAACCATATCTATACGGTCAACCAGGCGTTTAACACCTGCAGTTGAACTGAAGTTGATGTTGAGCTGACCTGCTTTTGCTTTCTTAGTTGTAATTACGATTGCCCCTGTTGCACCACGTATACCGAAGATGGCGAGAGATGAAGGATCTTTCAACACTTCAATCGATTCGATATCGTTGGGATTTAAGAAGTCGATGTTATCGTTAAAAATTCCATCCACTACATAAAGCGGACGAACCTGTCCGAAGCTTGAAGTACCACGTAAACGGATATCGGGTTGAGCGCCCGGAGTACCACTGTTTACAATGTATAAACCAGCAACACGACCCTGTAAAGAAGAAATAGGGTTGATGTTTGGTTTATCGGCAATATCCTTACCGTTTACTTTGGTAATCGATCCGGTAAGATCACGCTTGCTTGCCGCACCATAACCAATTACCACTACCTCATCCATACGGCGGGTAGCCTGTTCGAGTTTTACGTTTAACACCTGTTGGTTGTTCACGTTTACTTCGATGGTATTATAACCAATTGCAGAAATAACCAGTACTGCATTTTCAGGAGCAGTGAGCACAAAGTTTCCGTTCATGTCGGTTACGGTACCACGTGCAGTTCCTTTAACAGTAATGGATACAGCCGCAAGACCTTCGCCGGCTTCGTTTGTGATTTTACCTGTTACACGGATATCTTTTTCTTCAGGACTGGTGGAGCGAATAGCAACCAGGTTATTATCCAACTGAAGAAAGGTAAGATTAGTGCCGGCAAATAAACGCTTCAATACCTCCCGTATATCTGCATTTTGAAATTCAACCGATACTTTTTGTTTGAGGTCTTTCAGTTTTGAATTGTACAGGAATCTGAAATCGCCTTGTTTTTGTATACTGTTGAGCACAGTAGCTATTTCAGTATCCTTGGTTTTTAATGTTACTGTTTGGGCAGTAAGGCCAGCTGTAGCCTGAAACGTACACAATACAGCAAGCAAAATTGTTAGTTTCATAATCAATAGCGGCTTTTTTAAGGCATAGGATGCCTTAGCAATCGAAGTCCTTTTTTTCATACTTTTAAGCTTTGGTAGTATAAATAAGGAAACCGTTTTCTTTTTTACATCGCAAGCGGTCTCCGGGTTAAAGAAAGTGTACTACTTGCGGGGAATGCGCCAACATTTCCCGCTTTTGTTTCCAACACTTTCTCAACTTGAGTTTTGAAGTTTGGTCATAATCAGTTGCAGTTTAGGTTTTAATAAATAATAACAGTTTTTCCTTCTATCTTATAACGGAAGCTGTTGCTGGTGAACCGCAGGGCATCCAATGCCTGTTGCAGCGTTTCTTTCGAAAAATCGCCATTCAGTTCTTCGTTTTCCAGCTCTTCGTTTTTGAAGATGATCTTTACATCGTACCAACGCTCCATCTTCTTTGCTATTTCTGCAAAGCTTTCATTCTCGAACGACAGTTTATTTCTCGTCCACGATGTTTCCGTTGCCAGTGTATCGTTTTTCGGATAGGTTAAATGTGTAATAGCTATAATGGGCAGATTAAAATCTTTCTTTGAGGTTGTTGCTAAGGGCGTTTTGGCAACCGTTTGTTCTTCGTTCAGCAAAACAAGCTTCTGGTTCGGTTTAAGTAAATATTTTTCGCCCGGCCTGTTCTTTACAAATACTTCCACACTACCCTGCACCAAACTGGTTTCAACAGTTTTATCTTCCGGGTAGGCTTTTACATTAAACTTGGTACCCAACACTTTTACATCAATGGAAGATGTATGGATAATGAAGGGCCGTGCAGGATTTTTTACTACATCAAAAAAAGCTTCTCCGGTTAAATACACTTCTCTGTTACCGGCTTCGTTTATTTTCGAATAATCAATTTTACTGCCGGCGTTTAACCAAACAGTAGAGCCATCGGGCAGTTGAAAGCTGGTGTTTTTACCGTTGGGAGTTACTACTACTTTTTGCTTTATTGCAGCAGTTGTTTCTGCCAGCTTGCCCGCTGCACTTTTCCTGTTCAGAAATGGTATAACAGCTGCCATAACAATTACTACAAACATCACTCCTGCCAACAGTCTGCGCCTGTTACGGTTAAAGAAAGAAGTTTGAAAAGGTTGTTCTGCTTCGTATGATTCGTCAGGTGCTGTTGGTTCAACACCCATTTTTTTCATTTTCTCAAGATGCAACAGATAAGTAGCTTCCAGGTAATCCTGATCCGGCTCATTATCCTGCATCCATAACTGCTCAAGTGCGTCCATTTCGTGCAGCAGAGCCGGATGATCTTCGATGTAAAGCTTCAGCTCCATCAATTCATCCTGACTAGCCTCACCGGTTAGTTTACGGGAAAATAAATGCCAGATTTTTTCTTTGCTCATGAATAGTTAATGATAAGGAGTAGAAAATGGAAAAAATCCCCCAAGAGGATTTCAACTTTTTTTTATTTCTTTTTGCGAAGTGGTTCGCTGATGGCTGATGCCAGTTTCTTTAGCGCTATGGCCAGCTGATTATCAACCGTTTTAACCGATATATTGAGGAGCGTAGCAATATCCTTGTACTTCATCCGGTCTTCTTTGGCCAGTTTTAAAATCAGCCTTGCTTTATTGGGAAGATTGTTGATGGCGGTTTCAATTTTACCCACTGTTTCGCCAGAGAGCATCCGTTCTTCGGGTGTCTGGTAGAGCGAATCCATTTCTACATGAATGTGTTCCAGCGATACTGTACTGTTTTTGTTGAGTTGTTTGGCTTTACGAACGGCATTGTTTTTAACCGCAACATAGATGTAGAGTTGCAGATCGTCAATTTTATTCAGCTTAGCACGATCGTTCCATACAGCAATAAATACATCGGAAACAATTTCTTCTGCATTTTCTTTCGACTGCAGAATACCTTCAGCAAAACGGGTAAGGGATGGAAACAAAAGAAAAAACAGCTCTTTGTAAGCCGCTTCATCTTCGTAAACAGCAATCCGTCGCTGAAGATCTTTTATGCTCTTATGCGTTTTTTTGTGAGGCAAGAATCAATAGTCGATTTGTAAATTACTTTTATTTCTGAATAAAATCCAAATGATTTTTATCAGTTTCTGCCGGTAAAAATAACAAAGGGACTGATTGCTCAGTCCCTTTGTTCAATGATTTTATTTTACTTTTTATTCCGGCTTCACTTTCTCTTTCACTTCATTTGCGGCTGCTTTAATTTTTTCGCCTGCTTTCTTAATGTCTGTTTTTACAGGTTCAATGACATTCTTTTTTAAGGTATCAGCCAGCTTGTCGCCCTTGCTTTGTAAGGTATCAATCACTTCGTTCATTCCTTGCTGGGCTTTATCAATTACATTGCTGTCGCCTGTTCCTGCTTTTTCGTTATCCGATTTTTGTTCGTCGCTGCCACATGCAGTTAAAAAGGAAACAGCCAGTAAAACAACTACTAATTTTTTCATACGTTTTCAATTTTGTTGATGAGCTGAAAGCGAAGCAAAAACCGTTCTTATTTTTTACGGAAGAACAAACGCATCGGCGTTCCTTTAAAATTGAACGCTGCACGCAGTTGATTTTCGAGATAATTTTTATACGATTGCTTTACATCGTCGGGATGGTTACAGAAAAACGCAAAAGAAGGAACCGGTGTTGGCAACTGTGTTGCATACTTGATGCTGATAGGCATACCACGCACCACCGGCGGGTGATAAGCCTGGATAGCTTTTTGCAACACTTCGTTTAAATCGGAAGTTGAAATTTTGCGCTGCCTGTTCTCCACCACCTGTAATGCTGCTTCAATACCTTGCATGAGCCTGGTTTTTTCCTTTGCTGAAACAAAAAGAATCGGCACATCATTAAATGGAGCAAGTCTTTGCTTCAATTCTTTTTCATAATCACGTGCTGTATTGGTTTCTTTCTGTATCAGATCCCACTTATTCACCAACAACACAATGCCTTTTCCCTTTTTTACTGCAAGCGAATAAATATTCAGGTCCTGCTGTGAAATTCCTTTTTCTGCATCGAGCAAAAGCATACATACATCGGCTTCATCCATTGCACGGATAGCACGGATCACCGAATAAAATTCCAGGTCTTCGTTCACTTTTGTTTTGCGACGAATTCCAGCTGTATCGATCAGTATAAATTCTTTGTTGAAGAGATTGTAATGGGTATGAATGGTATCTCTTGTAGTGCCTGCAATATCGCTTACGATGGTACGCTCTTCGCCAAGTAAAGCATTCAGCATCGAAGATTTACCAACATTGGGCTGACCGATAATTGCAATTTTCGGAATAGTTGATTCTTCAACTGCTGCCTGTTCATCAGGAATCAAAGCTGCAACCGCATCAAGCAATTCACCAGTTCCGCTACCTGTCATACTGCTGATGAAAAAAATATGTTCAAAGCCCAGCGCATAAAACTCACTTGCTTCCAGTAAACGCTCGTGGTTGTCAACTTTGTTAATTGCTAAAAAAACAGGTTTGGTAGTACGGCGCAGTAAATCGGTCATCGATTCATCAAGGTCAGTAATACCCGAAGCAGCATCGCACATAAAAATAACTGCATTCGCTTCGTCTAATGCAATCTTTACCTGCTTGCGTATTTCTGTTTCAAACACATCATCGCTGCCGGCAACAAAACCACCCGTGTCAATGAGGTTAAATGTTTTCCCATTCCAGTCGGCAATACCATATTGGCGATCTCTCGTAACGCCGCTAACATCATCAACAATCGCTTTGCGTTGTTGCAATAAACGATTGAAGAATGTACTCTTTCCTACATTGGGTCTGCCCACAATTGCTACTGTAAAACCTGCCATAATAAAACAAATAAAGTCGGCAAAGGTACTGAAATAAAAGGGAAAGCAGGGTTTGTTGTTGAAAACAGGTGTTTATCAGCCATTGTAACCGTACTCTTTCAAAAAAAGATCGGTATCACGCCACTTGGGACGTACTTTAATAAATAACTCAAGAAACACTTTCGAATCCACAAATTTTTCAATTTCCACACGGGCCATCGATCCGAGCTTTTTGATCATTACTCCCTTGTTGCCCAGCAGAATAGCTTTTTGTGTTTCACGCTGCACAATAATATCGGCCGATATTTTGATGAGTGTATTTTTTTCCTGAAAAGCTGTAACAATTACAGTTGTGTGGTAAGGTATTTCATCAGAAAAAAGTTCGAAGATTTTTTCCCTGATGAGTTCGGCAACAAAAAAGCGGGTGCTGAGGTCCGTTAGCTGATCTTCTTCAAAATAAGGTTCGCCTTCGGGCAGCAATGGTAGTATCTGGTTAATAAACTGCTTTTTATTAATTCCCGACAATGCCGAAATGGTAATAACTTTTTTGCAGTAAGGCTTGCTTTCGAAATATTGTCTGGCTTCTTCCAGTTTAGCTTTATCAACTGTATCGAGTTTATTCAACACAACAATCGATGGCACTTTTAATTTCAGTGAAGCAAACAGTTCATCATTTTCCTGCCAGTTATCTTTTACATCTACCAGTAATAAAGCCACATCTGCGTCTTCCAATGCACTCTTTACACTCATCATCATTTTCTCCTGCAGTTTATACTTCGGATCAATGATGCCGGGTGTGTCTGATAAGATCACCTGGTAATCGGCGGTTGTAAGGATTCCTTTTATGCGATGCCTTGTTGTTTGCACCTTGGGCGAAACAATAGCAAGCTTTTCGCCCAGCAAAGCATTCATTAATGTGCTTTTACCTGCGTTTGGCTTACCAAAAATGTTTACAAACCCTACTTTCATAAAAAAGATTATTACCGCAAGCTACATGCTATTGGCTGAAAAAGAAAATCCCCCGCATTTGCGAGGGACCTTTGTTGCGAAGGGGAGGATCGAACTCCCGACCTTCGGGTTATGAGCCCGACGAGCTACCGCTGCTCTACTTCGCGGAATGGATTGCAAAGGTAAGGGTAAACAACTTAGCTCCCAAAAGAAAAAAGAAAAAGACAGAAATTATTTCTGTCTTTTTCTTCATCATTGATAATTATCGAAAACTTATTTGGTACGTTTCTTTAAGCTCGATGCTCCGCTTGTTTTAAAATCGCTGATAGAAGCAGTGCCCTTGTATTGTACATCACTGGCCCCACTTGCGTTTACTTTTAAATCGTTATTTACAGTAACAAAAATATCGGATGCTCCTGAAGCCTCTGCTCTGCAATTGTACGCAACAAGTTCAAAACAATTAAAATCGCTTGCGCCACTTACATCAATATCCAAGTTTTTTACCGAACCCGACAGCTTAGAATCGGAAGCTCCACTCTGATCGATACTGATACTTTCATAAGCTACCGCACCTTTTAAACTGGAAGCACCGCTGAGGTCCACTTTCAGGTTTGTTCCTTTCAAAACGCCATCAATTTTTACATCAGTCGCTCCGCTTATATCAAGCTTGTCAATATCTTTTACAGAAATATACGCACGCAGCTTTTTGTTTTCGCCATTCCATTTCCACATACTTTCATTATCGTATGTGATACGCAGGATACCATCTACCACTTCTGTTTTAATACGGCTGCGGTATTTTTCTTCGCTGGCACTCACCACTACGGCCTCTTCGTTACCCTGTTTAATAATTACGTCAAATGCATTCGATACCCTGATGCCATGAAAAGCACTCACCTTCCGGGGTTCGGCATTTTTATCATTAATTACGGTTACATCCTGGGCAGCAGCAAACCCTGCAGCAAAAACGGCTAATACGATGAAGCTGAATACTTTTTTCATTTTGTAAAATTTTAGATAAGGTTTAATGGTTACTGTTAATTGAATGCGCCATTACAATCTAGCTACAATCTTGCTTTAGTATCAGCTTAAACAAGGCTGTAACCGCTGTTGTGTAATAGTTGTACGAAAGATGTTACGAAAATGTTACAGCAAAGCTGAAAGAATTTATCTTTGCGGCGTCGAAGGAGCGGTAAACCGGCTTTCGGCACAGATTCCCCGGGGTGCTTACCCGTCGGTTCCAGGGCCCGGAACCTGCACGGAGGCTGAGATCAAACCCGTAGAACCTGATCAGGGTAATGCCTGCGCAGGGAAGGAGGTTCCTTTATGCATATTCCTCTCTCCGTTACGCAGCATTTCCAATTCAATTTTTAACCGTTAAAGTGAATTTGCAATGAAAAAATTGATGCTGGGAATGTTGATGATTCTTTCTCAACAACTGGTATTTGCTCAGTACAAACTGAGCGGTATTGTTACCGAAAAAAACAACAATCAAACAGCCATTTCCGGCGCTACCGTTGAGGTTGCAGGCAATGGCAGTACATTAACCAACAGCAATGGTGCATTTAACCTCAGCCTACGGCAAAAGGGAACATATACTGTTCGCATCAGCACCGTTGCCTTTAAAGTTTTTGAACAAACAGTAACCGTTACCGACAAAGAAACAAAACTGAACGTGCTGCTTGAAGCACAACCGCTTTTTCTGAAGCCTGTTGAAGTGATGGCTATTCGTGCGGGTGACCGTATGCCGTTTGCCAAAACTGATCTTTCGAAAAAAGAAATTGAAAAGATGAATACCGGCCAGGATCTGCCGTTCATTCTTAACCAAACGCCTTCGGTGGTTATTAACTCCGATGCAGGTAACGGTATTGGTTACACCGGTATTCGCATACGTGGTACCGATGCCACAAGAATCAATATGACGCTGAACGGTATTCCGTATAACGATGCCGAAAGCCAGGGTTTATTTTTTGTGAACCTCCCCGACTTTACATCGTCTGTAAACTCCATCCAAATTCAACGTGGTGTGGGCACTTCTTCAAACGGTGCCGGTGCGTTTGGCGCTACACTTAACCTTAGCACTAACGAGTTTAACGAAAAGCCTTATGCAGAACTCACCAACGGTTTTGGCAGCTTCAGCAGCTGGCGGCATACGCTTAAAGCGGGCTCTGGTTTAATCGGCAAACATTTTACGATCGATGGCCGGGTATCGTTCATCAACAGCGACGGCTTTATTGAAAGAGGAGCATCCGATCTGCGTTCGGCTTATTTATCCGCAGCTTACATCAACAAAAAAACATCACTACGGCTGAATGCATTTACAGGAAAAGAAAAAACCTACCAGGCATGGAATGGTATTCCGGAAGCAAAACTGAGAGGTGATGCCACAAAACTTGTAGAGCATTACAACAACAACTACTATTTATATGACACGCCGGAAGATTCGGCCAACCTGTTCAACCCCAACAATAACCGTACGTACAATTATTTCCGGTATGGCAATCAAACAGACAATTATCGCCAGACGCATTACCAACTCCTGTTTAACCACGAGATCAACAAAAGCTGGAACATTAACACCGCATTTTTCTTAACACGTGGCTTAGGCTATTACGAAGAATATAAGCGTGGTGAATCACTGGATGATTATGGTTTGAATGCTGTTACAGCCGACATCATCCGCCAGCTTTGGTTAGATAATTATTTCTATGGCACAACCTTCTCAGCCCAATATAAACACAACAATGATCAGTTAACATTTGGCGGTGCTTTTACCCGTTACGATGGTAAACATTATGGTAAAATTGTATGGAGCGAAGTTGCTGTGCCGAAAGATTACAAATGGTATAACCTCACAGCTTTTAAAACAGACTTTAATTTTTATACGAAATACCAGCGCCGTTTAAACAGCCGTTGGGAAGCATTTGCAGATGTGCAGTACCGTAACGTAAACCACACAATCAAAGGTTTCCGTAAAAATCCAACCTTACAATCAGGTGGCAACTTCAACTTTATTAATCCGAAGTTGGGAGTTTCTTATGCAAACAGTAATGGATGGTTAGGTTTTGCCTCGTTCAGCATCGGTAATAAAGAACCCAACAGAGATGATTTTGAAGCAGGTGTTACACAAAAACCTAAACACGAAACCTTGTACGATTTTGAAGTAAATATTGAACAGCGCAAAGCACAATACAACTGGAGTATTACCGGATATTATATGTATTACAACAACCAGCTTGTGCTAACCGGGAAAGTAAACGATGTGGGTGCTTATACCCGTACCAATGTACCCAAGAGTTTTCGTGCAGGTGTGGAATTGCAGGCAGGCGTAAAACCCATCAGCTGGTTTAATGCAACCGGTAATTTAACGCTGAGCAGTAACCGTATTCTCAACTTCACCGAATTTGTTGATGACTATGATAATGGCGGACAGAAAGAGAACAAGTTCTCATCAACAACACTCTCCTTTTCTCCATCAGCAGTTGCGGGCATTACACTCAACTTTATACCGGTTAAGAACGGAGAAATCAGTTTGCTGAATAAATATGTATCACGCCAGTACCTCGACAATACGGGCAATAAGGCAAGAAGCATTGATCCGTTTTTTGTAAGCGATCTACGTTTCAGCTACCAGCTTCGCTTTAAAAAAGTAAAAGAAGTAAACCTCAACTTCCAGCTAAACAACCTGTTTAACCGCATGTACGAAACCAATGGCTACAGCTTTGGCTATATCTACGGCGGACAAACTATCACCGAAAACTATTACTACCCAATGGCGGGTCGCAATTTTATGGCTGGCATTGCCATTAAGCTGTAAGCATATGGTATAATAAAAGAACGGCCGCTGTAAACAGCGGCCGTTCTTTTTATAACACATAGTTAGTTATTTATATTAACCAAATACCTGGCGCCAGTTAAGCATACCTCCTGTAAGATTTACAACATTCGTAAAGCCCATTGTTTCTGCAAACATACAAGCTTGTCCGCTGCGGTTACCACTGCGGCAATAGAAGATCACCTCTTTATCTTTTAAGCTTTCCAGTTCATCAACATCCATCGACAAAATACGACCAAGCGGATACAAGGTGCCGCCGATATTGAACTCTTCGTGTTCGTGTGGTTCACGCACATCTACAATATTTAATTGTTCGCCGGCATCTATTCTTGCCTTCAATTCTTCAGCTGTAATTGTCTTCATGTTTATAATATTAATATTCGTTAACAGTTTCGGGTTTCTTTTCCATTACCGCTTTGGGCTTTGGAATACTATCCATTTTTGAACGGTCTGTGCTGATCCATACATCAATCAATTGTCCGCCACGGATACGTATCGGCCTTCCTTCATCATCTCTTACAGGCGGATTCTGTTTAATAATGAATGCCGATGCACTGTCGGCGATCGCTCCATCAACCACCACGGCTCCCAGTAATAAATCGTTACTTTCAAGTACAACCTTTGCTTCGGCAAATGTAAGACCTAACAACAAGGGAACAGCAGATTCGGTTTGCTTAATGCCTCCGCCTATTACAAGGCTGATGCGGCTGCCCATTGGAATTTTAGCGCCGGGCTTTACCGCTACTCCATTGTATAGCTGCTCCAATACAGAGCCAACAGCAAAATCAGGGCGTGTGGTGGTATCGCCCAGTTTTAATCCAAGCGTATTTAATTGTAACTGAACGCTGCGGTAGGTTTGCCCTACAAAGTTGGGCAAGCTAACCAGCGGAGCTTCTGCACGGTTAATAGTAAGATAAATTGTACGGTTCACCTTCACCAGTTCTTCGGGTTGCGGCGATTGTTTTACAATAGAAAGTTTTGGAAGACTGTCGTAATAAACACTGTCCTGTACATCTACACGAAAGCCCTGCGCTTCCAGCACTTTTGTAGCATCTTCAATTGTTTTGCCTTTTACAGAGGGCACTTTCGCATACTTGCCATGCTGTGTAATGCTGTCGAGCAACTGAAAAAACACAAACACGATGGCAAGCCCCAGTAACAGCGCAACCAGCAGGTTTATAAAAAAGGAACGTTTAGTAATAAATTGAAACACGTTATTTGTTTTAAAACTTATTTAACAGCGGCATCGGCCAATGCTTCTTCAATTAAAGATGCATAAAAATCTTCAAGCTTCCATCCCATGGCTTTCACCTGCTGCGGAACAATGCTGGCATCGCTCTGCCCCGGAATGGTATTTATTTCCAACATAAACGGCTCGTTGCGTTCTTCATTGTAAATAAAATCAATTCGTATAACACCGCTGCAATTGAATACAGCGTATACTTTCTTTGCTGTATCGCTTACTTTTTTATACATCTCATCACTTGCTTCTGCAGGAGTTATTTCTGTACTCTTGCCCTGGTATTTGGCAATAAAATCAAAAAACTCCATATCTGCATGGGCCTTTACTTCCGTCATTGGCATGGCAACAATTTCACCTTTATGTTTAAATACGCCAATGGTAAATTCACGACCGGTAATCATTTCTTCAACCAATACCTGGTTGTCTTCTGCAAATGCCTTTTCAATTGCAACAGCAATATCTTCTGTTTTACTCACCTTGCTCATGCCAATACTGCTGCCGCCGTTGTTCGGTTTTACAAACACGGGCAGTTTTAAGTTAAACTGGTTGATATCGAAAGGCTGCTGTTTAAACAGGTGTACACTTTTGGCAACATTGATACCGGCAAATGCAGCAACTGCAACCGTATACCGTTTATTGAATGTAATGGCCGATGTTGCAGCATTACACGAAGTGTATGGTAAACCAAGCACATCGAAATAGCCTTGAAGCTTCCCATCTTCGCCAGGTGTACCATGCATACCGATGAATACACAATCGAACGTTACTTTATGGTTGTTAACGCTGATGCTGAAATCGTTCTTGTCAACAGCAAATAATTCACCGTTATCAGCTTTGTAATACCAACCATCTTTGGTAACATCAATGACGTATACATTGTATTTCGACTTATCGAGATGATTAAAAATGGTTGTTGCACTTTTATACGAAATAACCGCTTCGCCACTATAGCCACCTGTAACCAAGGCTATTTTTTTGGGTCCGTTCATGATGATGGTTGTTTAAGTATTCGTTTGATGTCTGATTACTGCTTTCTTTACGGGGCATGTTGTATTCAAAAACCCTGCCGCTAAATATTACATTCCCTGCTTTTCTGCACCTGCATTGCCCGAGTCGATCACAAATTTCCATTTACCATCCTGTTGCTTCTTCCATACGTTAAGGTAGGTTCCTCGCAATGTTGTATCGGCAGTAACAACCTTGTAAACGCCGTAGGTATAACCCATATCGGCCGATGCGGCAATGTCGGCACCAATTGGTTCCCATGTCATCGTAAAGGAAGTATCCTCCTGTGCGTTGAGGTATTTGATCACATCGGCTTCAACAATAGGCATATAGCCGGGGCGCAACAATACGGCATCATCAGCTGCATATTCAAGAAAAGCTTTGTTCATGCCAACTTTTTCGCTGGCGGCAGAAAAAGCCTTATCCGTATCAAGCATTTGGTTGAGCTGGTTACCGGTATTTTCAGATTGTTCAGAAAGTGTTTCGGGGCTTTCCTGCTTTTTAAACTCCCAATTACAAGCAGACAAAACAGCTGCAGCCAGCAAGATATATGCAAACTTCTTCATTGCTGCAAGATATAAAAAGCAAGGTGAAGGTTTTCAAGCCTTCACCTTTTTTTAACGGGAAATATCACCCGCTGTATTCCGGAATCGTTCTTACGGGAACTCATCCATCGGTTGAAAAAAGACTAACTGTGTAAGCGCTCTTTACGTGCCATCAAAGCATCTACTGTTTCCTGGTACATATCGTCCGGAACGCAGCAATCTACCGGGCAAACAGAAGCGCATTGCGGCTCTTCATGAAAACCCTGACACTCGGTGCATTTGTTGGGAGTAATATAATACGTATCCATGCTTAACGGTGATTGCTTGGCAGCAGCATCCACCTCAGAACCATCGATGAGGGTATAAGATCCTTTAACGGTTGTTCCATCAGCGATTGCCCATTCTACACCGCCTTCATAAATTGCATTGTTCGGACATTCGGGTTCGCATGCCCCGCAGTTGATACATTCTTCTGTAATTTTTATAGCCATAACCTTTGAAATTTTTGGGGTTAGATTTGATTTACTTTTGCATTTCAAATGTAAACTAAAGCTTTGAATGAATTTACAACAAAGGCTGGAAATTTTATCGCAACTTGGTGAATATATTTCTTCGCAATCGCCCGAGTGGCAAGTGGCCTGCCAGAGAGCCGAACAGCAAAACAACTGGTTTACACAGGCATTTATTAAAAATGCAGCAACTACAATTGCTGAAAACTTTTTACAGCTGACGAAACTACGTAACTGGGTTGATTCCTATCATCTTGATGACAATGTATTGCCGAAGACTGTTGGTATTGTAATGGCGGGAAATATTCCGATGGTTGGGTTTCATGATTTGCTTACGGTTTTTGTAAGCGGCCACAAACAATTATGCAAACTTTCTTCGAAAGATGAGGTATTGCTGAAACATCTAGTACAGAAGATGACAGAATGGAATCCTGACACAGCCAATCATATTCAATTCAGCAGTATGCTGAAGGATTGTGATGCGTACATTGCAACCGGCAGCGATAACAGTGCCCGCTATTTTGAGTATTATTTTGGCCGCTACCCTTCCATCATCCGTAAAAACAGGACCTCTGTTGCGTTGCTTACCGGTAACGAAACGGAAGAACAACTTTCATTACTGGCAGATGATGTAATGCTGTACTTTGGTTTGGGTTGCCGCAACGTTACCAAACTGTATGTGCCACGTAACTACGATTTTGTTCCGCTGTTAAATGCATTGCGGAAATACAAGTGGATGTTCGATCATCACAAGTATCGCAGCAATTACGATTACCAGCTCGCTATTTATTTAATGAACAATGTGTATTACATGACGAATGATTGCATTGTACTTGTAGAAAACGAGCAGCTGTTTTCACCCATCGGCACCCTCCATTACAGTTACTACAACTCACCCGAAGAAGTAACAGCTAATTTGCTGAATAATGAACAGGTGCAGGCTGTTACCGGCACACAGGCCATACCATTTGGTTATGCACAAGAACCTGCATTAACAGATTATGCCGACGGCGTAGATGTGATGGCTTTTTTACAAGCTATTTAGCACTTCGAAAAGCGCATGCCATACATCCGGCACTCGGTTATTTCATTAAAAAACGAATGTGATCAGCTAAGTTCTTCTGGAAAAATTAGCGCTCTGCTTATAGTCACTAAAAAGCCCGGAATAAACAGATTAATTGTTTGTTCCGGGCTTTTTTCTTCGTAACTTAATACAAAGAAGCAGGTTTCATTACAGCACCTATCAGAAAGAAATAAAGTTTTCGACTATATTTTTTTTCATTTTAAAATTTCTGTTATGAAACATTATCACATCGTTTCACGCATTGCCATTTATTTACTTTCCGTAATACTTATTGCATTCGGTTTGTTTCATTACAAATACCCCTACGATCTTCTGGTATACGTGCCGGACTTTTTGCCCGGCGGAATAACATGGGCTTACGTAGTAGGTACCGCATTTATACTTGCAGGCTTATCGTTTATTACAAACAATTTTGTAAAAGTTGCGGGCTATGTACTGGCAGCCATGCTAATCGTTTTTGTATTAACTATTCATCTGCCCAATTCAATGAACGCAGGAGCGCCCGAAATGCGGCAGATGGCGTTGATTAATTTATTGAAGGATACTGCTATTGCTGCATTTGCGTTGCATATTGCAGCTGGCGCATACAAGCAACACCTGCATTTCGATCATAACGATTAAGCATGCACAAGATTGAGCAATAAAAAATACTGCTGATGCAGTTGCTTCATTGCTATGCCTGCATCAGTAACTCATGTCGTCGAGCTTAACCTTTCCTTTAAAGGTCCAGAACACAAATGCTGTGTACATAGCTACCAACGGAGTACCTATCAATGCAATAATGAGCAGTATTTTCATTGTTTTGGCCGACGCTGCTGCGTTATGGATAGTAATGCTGTTATCGATATTATTACTTGCGTATAACAGGTATGGAAAAATTTCTACTGCAACCATAATCAGCAACAAGGCAATGGTTATTGCCGAGCTGAGAAACGCATAACGGTACATGCCTTTCTTAATCTGCCTGGGAATATTTGCAATCGCCAATATCATCAACACCGGCAACAAAAACAACCCGGGTGATTGTTTGAATTGATCGCTCAGATGCGGTATGTACAGCAGTGTATACAATGTTGTAATAACAAAGCTCAACACAAAGAATACGGTAAAGTTGTTAGCCAACAGATGCATTTTTGTATACAGCCTGTTTTCTGTTCTCATGGTAAGATAAATAGCTCCATGCATCAGAAACAAAGCCAATGTAGTAATAGCCACCATAATTGGAAAGGGATGAAAAAACGACATCCAGTTGCCTGCAAATTCTTTATCGGCATTTAACGGAATGCCATAGGCTACGTTGCCCAACATCAACCCGAGCGAAAGTGCAATCACAATACACGCTATGTTGTAAACAACATCCCATGTTTTACGCCACCACAACATGGGTTCTTTACTTCTAAACTCAATTGCGACAGCACGAAAAATCAACCCCATCATAAAAATCATAAACGGAACATAAAAAGCAGAAAAAATGGCTGCATATGCAACAGGGAAACCGGCAAACAAAGCACCACCGCCAATAACCAGCCATACTTCGTTGCCATCCCATACAGGGCCAATCGCATTCATGGCAATCCGCCTGCTTTGTTCTTTCTTGAGCAGTAAGTGCAGGGCACCGGCCCCCAAATCGAAACCATCGAGTATGGCATAACCGCTGATGACGCCTCCAAAAACAAGAAACCACCACACATTGTAATCCAAACCGAGAAATGTTTCCATAATTATTGCTGCATAATTGGGTTATTACGTTTGCTGCTTTCTTCTAACTCTTCCTGTACATGATCACTTACTGGTCCGTGTTTTATTTTTCGATTGAGTAAATACAAAAACAAAACCAGCAACAACAGATACACTATTGTAAACATGATGAGCGAAAAAAGTACCTGGTTGGCAGTTACTGTTTTCGATAATGCATCCGATGTTTTTAATAAACCGTAAACCACCCACGGCTGTCTGCCCATTTCGGCTGCAAACCAACCTGCCTGATTGGCAATTTGCGGCAGTAACACACTAAACACAAAAAGCCAAAGCAACCATTTTGTTTCAAACAAACGGTTACGCCGCCATTGCCACACAGCAAACAGTGTTAATGCAATCATTGCAATACCACAGGCAACCATGATATGATAAACCTGAAAAATGGCATTGATCTGTTTTGGCCGCTCATCTGCAGGGAAAGCGTTTAACCCTTTCACCGGTTCATGAAAATTTCCATATAGAAGAAGCGATAATCCACCAGGAATTTTTAAACCACGCACCTCTTGTGTTTTGTTGTTCACATAGCCCAACAAAAACATATCGGCTCTTGCCAAAGTATCGTAATGGCCTTCAAGAGCAGCAAGTTTTGCCGGTTGGTTTTTAGCCACACCATCTGCACTGTGATGACCTGCTACCAACTGCAACAACGAACAGGCTGTGGCAACAATCAACGCAAGTTTAAACGATGGTCTTGCAATTTCGAGATGACGTTTGCGAAGAATATAATATGCATTTACACTCAGCACCAGAAAAGCACCCGAAAGAAAAGCACCGATCCAAACATGTGTTAAACGATCTACACTGGAAGGGTTAAATACCATTGCCCAGAAATCGGTAATCTCGGCACGGGCGTTCATACCTTCGCCAACAATATGATAACCTGCCGGAGTTTGTTGCCATGAGTTGGCCACCACGATCCAGATGGCAGAAAACAAGGAGCCAAAAAACACCATGATAGTTGAAAAGAAATGAACTTTTGAACTAACCCTGTTCCAGCCAAAGATGAGAATACCTAAAAAGCCCGACTCCAATGCAAAAGCAAAAATGCCTTCGGCTGCAAGTGCGCTGCCAAAAATATCACCCACATATTTTGAATAAGTTGCCCAGTTTGTACCAAACTCAAACTCCATGATAATACCCGTTGCCACGCCAATACCAAAGATGAGAGCGAAAATTTTTATCCAGAAACGGGTTGCATCTTCATAGATTTTTCTGCCTGTTTTTAAATACATCCCTTCCATAATTACAAGCAGCAACCCTAACCCAATACTTAAAGGCGGATAGATATAATGAAAGGCGACGGTAAATGCAAACTGTATGCGGGAAAGGACTTCTACATCCATATAAAAGGTTGAAGATTGAAGAAAAGTCAGCTTGAAAAAACAAAGATAGATAAGGATTACACCCACACTAAAAAGTGCGGATATAAAATATTTTAATAAACACACAGCCGTTTGTCTGCAAAACCAAAAACCCGTTAAAACACCTTTTTTGAATGATAGCGGTGGTAATAGATTTGTGTTCTAAGGCCGTTGCTAACCTGTACTGAAAAACACCTTATCAGCTTTCTCGAAAAACAGACCCTTATATACCGCAGGAGAACATGCATAAAGTCTTATTCAAATTCCGGCAATTCAGCTAAGCTGATGAGCCGGTTTTCTTTTTTAGCCCATGCATAGGTGTACGAACCGTTACTGACGACAAGAAAAGGAACAGATACTGACATGTTATAACGTACAACCTGTTCAACTACTTTTTCCGACAACTCCACATCCATTGCCTTGCACTCGATCATCATCCATGGTTGATGATGTCGATCGAAGATCAATACATCAAACCGCTTTTTTAATTCGCCCAAACTGATTTCTTTTTCAACACCAATAAATGAAGCGGGATATTTTTTTGTTTGAATGAGATATTGAAGCAGGTTTTGCCGCACCCATTCCTCCGGTGTAAGCCGTACCCATTGTTTACGGATTTCATCAAAAATCAACTCTTTGCCCTCCTCTTCTTTCATACGGAATGCCGGTTGCGGAAACGTTACCTGTATCATGCGTCAAAGTAAATGATTAATTTAGCAGAATTTAAAAAAATGAAAGCATGAAGACGAAAGAAGAAATAGTACAGAACTGGCTGCCCCGTTATACCGGACAGCAATTAGAAGATTTTGGCAAATACATTCTTTTAACCAACTTCAGCAATTACGTGAATTTGTTTGCAGAATGGAACAAGGTTGAAGTAATTGGTAAAGACAAACCCATGCAATGTGCCACTGCTGATGGCATCACCATCATCAACTTCGGTATGGGCAGCGCCACTGCAGCAACAGTTATGGATCTGTTATCAGCTATTCAACCAAAAGCAGTATTGTTCTTGGGAAAATGTGGCGGACTGAAAGCAAAAAATAAAATCGGCGATCTGATTCTGCCAATTGCTGCCATACGTGGAGAAGGTACCAGCCGTGACTACTTCCCAACAGAAGTTCCTGCGCTGCCTTCATTCGCTCTGCAAAAAGCCGTATCAACAACCATCCGTGATTACGACAGTGATTACTGGACAGGTACTGTTTACACCACCAACCGCCGTGTTTGGGAACACGACGAGGAGTTTAAAGCATACCTGGAAAAAGTAAGAGCAATGGCCATTGATATGGAAACAGCAACTGTATTCATGGTAGGCTTTGCCAATCATATTCCAACTGGTGCCTTGTTACTAGTAAGCGATAGTCCGATGACACCCGAAGGTGTTAAAACAGAAGAGAGCGATAAGAAAGTAACGACCAACTTCGTTGAGAAGCATATCAAAATCGGTATCGATTCGTTAAAACAACTCATCAACAACGGCAATACGGTTAAGCATCTTCGTTTTGAAGAATGAGCAATGCTTTACTTTCCATACAGGAACTAGAAGTTGCGTTTACAACAGAAGATGGTTTTACCAAAGCTGTTAACGGCATTTCTTTCAGCATCGGTAAAGGAGAAACTGTTGCAGTGGTTGGCGAATCGGGTTCGGGTAAATCGGTTACCTCGCTTACAGCATTACGTTTACTGCCACAGCCGCCCGCAACGTATCCGAAAGGAAGTATTCTTTTTACACGCAAAGATGGTACTACAATCGATCTGTTACATGCTTCCCCTTCGCAGTTGCAAACAATCCGTGGCAATGAAATTGCAATGATCTTCCAGGAGCCGATGACATCGCTTAACCCGGTATTTACCTGTGGAGCGCAGGTCATGGAAGCTATTCAGCTACACCAAAAGCTGCATAAAGAAGAAGCCCGTTTACGCACATTGGCCTTGTTTGAAAAAGTTAAACTACCCAATCCGGAAGCCATGCTTCAGCGCTATCCGCACCAGTTGAGTGGCGGGCAAAAACAACGGGTAATGATTGCAATGGCCATGAGTTGCAATCCATCGTTGTTAATTGCAGATGAACCTACAACAGCTCTTGATGTAACAGTGCAAAACACCATTCTGCAGCTGATAAAAGAATTGCAACAGGAAACCGGCATGGGCGTACTGTTTATTACACACGACCTTGCTGTTGTACACGATATTGCCGACAGAATTGTAGTGATGTACAAAGGCGAAGTTGTTGAACAGGGAGCTACAGCCGAAATTTTCCAGAACCCGCAACACCCCTACACCAAAGCATTGCTCGCCTGCCGGCCTGCACTGCATCCAAAAGGGAAACGCTTGCCGGTAGTGAGTGATTTTTTAGAAGTGGAAAGTAAAGCCGATAGCCATCAGCCGATAGCAATTAGTAAAAAAAACGCCGAATCCTCAACTCCGCTCCTTCAAATTCAACACCTCAACGTTTGGTTCCCGGAGCAGAAAAAACTGTTCGGCAAACCAACTTCCTTTATCAAAGCGGTGAATAATGTAAGTTTTGATGTATTCGCCGGCGAAACGGTTGGCCTGGTTGGCGAAAGTGGATGTGGCAAGACCACATTGGGCAGAGCCATTTTACGTTTGGTTGATGCAACATCAGGTAGCATTGTATTAAATGGCGAAGACATTCTGCAAAAAAATGCTGCTGCATTTAAACCGCAGCGCAAAGATCTGCAGATCGTTTTCCAGGATCCTTATTCATCGCTTAATCCACGCATCAGCATTGGCGATGCCATTACCGAACCCATGCTGGTACACTGTTTGGCTGCATCGAAAAAGCAGGCAAAAGAACGAACCATTGATTTACTGGAGAAGGTGAATCTCACTGCCGATCATTTTAAACGTTATCCGCATGAGTTCAGCGGGGGTCAACGGCAACGCATTGTTATTGCAAGAGCGTTGGCTCTTCACCCATCGTTTATTGTTTGGGACGAATCGGTTTCTGCATTGGATGTAAGCGTACAGGCACAGGTGCTCAACCTCCTCAACGATCTGAAACAGGAATTCAACTTCACCTCCATTTTTATTTCGCACGACTTAGCGGTGGTACGCTACATCTGCGACCGGATTATTGTCATGAACAAAGGAGAGATCGAAGAATCAGGCAGTGCCGACGATATTTATTTCAATCCGCAACAAGCATACACCCGGCAACTACTCGAAGCCATTCCCGGCCGTGGATTATAGTTGTAAGCAGTAAAAAGAGCAAAGGTTACCAGAGGCTGGTACGCTACCATGGCTATCTCCCTGTGGATAAGTTTCCCCTGTTTTCAGCCATTTCCCTTACCTTTGCACGCATCAAAAAGTAACAGGTTCAAACCCGGTGCCGTAAGACGGGGTTTGGAGAGTCACTCCCGAGTACTCATCTCACAGCTGCGTTTGCACCGTTACCAAAATTTATTAAAACGTAGTATGAAGTTATCTCAGTTTACCTTCGATCTTCCCCTTAATCTTATTGCCCAAACCCCCACAAAGAAACGTGAAGACAGTCGCCTGATGGTGGTTCACCGCAAAACCGGTCAAATTGAAAACAGAACATTCCGTGACATTATGGAATACTTCGACGACAAGGATGCTTTTGTTGTTAACAACACCAAAGTATTCCCTGCCCGTATGTATGGCCGTAAAGAAAAAACAGGTGCTAAAATCGAAGTATTTCTTCTTCGTGAATTAAACAAGCAAAACCGTTTGTGGGATGTAATTGTTGATCCCGCAAGAAAGATCCGTGTTGGTAACAAATTATACTTCGGCGATACAGAAGACCTGGTTGCAGAAGTAATTGACAATACCACATCACGTGGCCGTACCATCCGTTTTCTTTTTGATGGTACTGATGAAGAGTTCCGCACGGTGTTGTACAACATGGGCGAAACGCCATTACCCAAATACATCAAACGCAAACCCGATGAAGAAGATCGTGAGCGTTACCAAACCGTGTTTGCAAAACACGAAGGTGCGGTTGCAGCTCCAACAGCTGGTATGCACTTTAGCCAGGAATTAATTAAGCGCTTGGAAATTCAAGGTGTGCGTTTTGCAGAAGTTACATTGCACACTGGTTTAGGTACCTTCCGTCCGATTGAAGTGGAAGACCTGAGCAAACATAAAATGGATGCTGAGTATTACAAGATTGATGAGTTTGCCTGCAAAATCGTAAACAAAGCAAAAGAAGGCAAACACCGTATCTGCTCTATCGGCACAACAACTATGCGTGCACTGGAAACATCATTTACCGCACAGCAACTATTAAAACCAAGTGAAGGCTGGACCAATATTTTCATCCACCCACCTTACAACTTTAATATTGCCGATTCATTGGTAACAAACTTCCACCTGCCTAAAACAAGCCTGTTGATTATGACCTGTGCATTTGCCGGTTATGAATTAACAATGGAAGCATACAAAAAAGCAATTAAAGATAAATACCGTTTCTTCAGTTATGGAGATGCGATGTTGGTTATCTGATAACATTATCCCTCTCCCTGTGAGAGGGATTTTTTTAGCACATGCAAAGCAGAAACGGAGAATCAATAACAAATCTTCGTTTACTTTGCGACTCAGCGCCGGAAGGCAAAAACAGTTTTTGAAATGAACAGCAAAACAGCAAAAGAATCGTTTATTGTAATGACAGAATTGGTACTGCCGAACGATACCAATGTATTTGGAAACCTGATGGGTGGTCGTTTAATGTACTGGATGGATATTGCTTCGGCACTGGCTGCAGGCAAACATTGTAACTCACCTGTTGTTACAGCAAGCGTTGATAATATTTCGTTTGAGAACCCGATTAAGCTGGGTAATGTTGTTCATATTGAAGCAAAGGTTTCAAGAGCTTTTAACAGCTCCATGGAAGTACACATGAAAGTTTGGGGAGAAGATACAGTGCAACAATACCGCTACAAAAGCAATGAGGCCTATTACACATTTGTCGCCCTCGATCCGAACCGCAAGCCCAAACCTGTACCACAATTAATTCCTGAAACAGAAGAAGAGATCAGGTTGTTTGATGGTGCATTGCGCCGCCGTCAGTTGCGTTTGATTCTTGGCGGAAAGATGAAGCCAAATGATGCAGCAGAATTGAAAGCATTGTTTGCTGATGAAGGCTAATAACCTCACTCCGGCACATAATCTTCCGGCAGCATATTTGCCAGCCGTTCATACATCCATATACCGTCGTGGTAAAACGACATGGCTGTTAACAAACGTCCACGATAATCGATCAGTATAGGAACAGGCGGTTTAACAGGTCGTATTCCTGAAACAGTACCATCCCGCATTTGCCCGGTAATGATTCTGTTTCGTGTTACTTCATTTTTAAGGTTTGTGTTTTTGTTATACAGTACACGTAACCAATGGGCTACCTTCAATTGGTAAATGCGGTATCCCGAATCTTTGTACAAATGCAGGACACTATCTTCTGTAACAGGCACAGCTACCTCTATACTGCTCGTGCCGTTGCTGCGTAAAGTTATTGTTTCGCCTGGTTCACGCTTTAATTCTTTCCGGTAAACATTCTGCATTGTAAACCCTTCCTGTTTGAGGTTTTTGTTTACCAGGCTTCTGAAAAAATGCATTGAACTGCCATCGTATGTTTGTTTTCGCCTGCGTGCCCATTTCCGTTTGGTTTCGCCTTCTGTATCCTTATCAACAAAACGGGTGTACCCGAAAAATCTCGATTCGCCCGTGGTACGGTTGAAATAAAAATCAACCAAATCAAAATTAATCACATAGCCAAGCTCGGGATTATCTACCACCAGTGTAGTATCGCAGTAAGCAATTATTTCGCTGCTGTTTTGTCCTGTTGTAAACTGAACGTCTTTGAGGTTTTTAATTTTCGCCCTTTCAGCTGCTGCAGTTTGTCCTAACAACGTGCGTTTAAAAATTTCGAGATAACGCATTCTTGTTTCACTTGGCAAAATGAGCAGCTCACGCATCTGCTGTTCCTTTCTCCCCATTTGAAATGAAATCTTAAGCGAAGCAGCATGCAGGTTTGCTACATAGAGTATTTTGTGATAGCCAACAAAAGAAGCAACAACCTCATACTCTCCGGGTACAAAGGGCCCTAATTTAAATTCGCCTGCAGTGTTGGTAACCGTGCCACTGGTTGAATTATTGATAAATATACTTGCATTGGCAAGCGGTTGTTGCGTATCGCCGTCTACCACAACACCATAAATAAAAAAGTTTTGCGCATAAAGACTACTGCTCAATTGCAGTAAGAGAAAGAGGATGATGAAGGTTCTAATAAAGTACATCAGCAATACACAAGGTATGTTGTAAAGATAAAAGAAAGAGCAGCGCTTAATCTACATGCTCATGATGAAAACTATGGCCGCAGTTCGGACATTTGATTGTTTTCTTTTGCCGCATTTTCTGCATCTCTTCTAAAAACCCAGCTGTAATAATACCCGCAGGCAAAGCAAAAATGGCTACGCCGCAAAGCATAATTACGGCTGTCATTATTTTTCCTAAAGTGGTTACGGGAACCATATCGCCATAACCTACCGATGTAAGTGTAACAAAGGCCCACCATAATGTAGCGGGTATGCTTGTAAATACTTTTGGCTGTGTTTGGTGCTCGGTAAAATACATAATGCTCGATGCAATGATTACAAGAAAAAGAATCAACACAACGCTCAACTTTAATTCGCTTGCCCGTTTTACAAATACATTTCGCACCATCCGTGCAGATTTCATGTAAGCAGTAAGCCTGAACAAACGCAAAAAACGTAATAAACGAAGAATCCGCAACACACGCAAATCGAGTCCGATAATGCTATGAATATAAAACGGAAGAATTGCCAGCAGATCAATAATACCATCAACCGAAAAAACATATTTAATACGGCCGTAGAACGAATGCTCAAATCTTGTTTCGTGTATGCAACTCCACAACCGTAACAGGTATTCAATAGTAAAAATGATAACAGATATCAGATCGAAATACTTAAAAAAAATAAAATATTTTTCGTGTAAAGGCTGTACTGTTTCAAGTATCACCACGATTACGTTGGCAATAATTAAAAAAATAATGAAGCCGTTAATGATCTTGTCCCATTTTGTTTCTCCTAATTCGGGATGCAGCAAAACATGAACTTTTTTCCTGACTTTGTGGTACATGCAGTGGGTTTTGGCTGTTTTAAAGTTAATGAATAAAACAGGTTTCGCAAGTGCTAAGAGTAGTACAGACCTTCGGTATTACCATAAAAAAAGGATGAACTTCAGTTCATCCTTCAAATTAATTTTAGCAGCTCCTATTTATCGATAATGCTCATAAGATGATGCCGTCCTTTGAGCATATACTTTTTACTCTGTTCAATCGAATCCATCACCTGGTCCAGTATTTCTTCCACAGGTGCATTATAGTCGATATTGAGTGGTTCTTTAATATTTACAGAAAGAATACTTCCTCGCTTTTTAAACTTCAATCCTTTTTTATTGAATGCACGCCAGAACCCGTTAATAACGATTGGCACAACAATAGGCTGATTTTGTTTAATGATGTACGCAGTTCCTTTGCGGCCGGGAGCAAACGGCTTGGTTGTACCCTGCGGAAAAGTTATTACCCAGCTGTCGTTCAGTGCACGGGCAATATTTCTTGTATCGCCGGGATCAAGTCCACGTTGTACTTCTTTACCTTCTGCACGCCATGTACGTTTAACAGTAATGGCACCTGCTTTTGCAAACAAACGGGTGAGCCATGTATCTTTCATGGTTTCTGCCGCTGCTACGTAATAGATATTCGTCTTGGGATTAAGGAGATAATAAGGAATACCCAATCCTTTATAACGCCCCCATTTTGCTGCGAAGAAAATGTGCAGGAAAGTAATTACGTCTGCAAAATAAGTTTGATGATTACTTACAAACAATACATTGCGGCCGGGCAAATTTTTTAAATTTTCTGCGCCGGTAATTTTTAACCTGTTTATGAGTGCAATGCCCGGGTACGTAATTACGCCCAGAACACCATAAATAACCCTGCGGGTAAGGTTAAGTTTCCTCAGTCTTTCTACAAAAGTTGACATGGTTAAAGTTGATTGACGACCCTATGAGGGATGTGCAAGATAACAATTTGGTAATACTGGCAAACATTAATTTTCAGTTGTCGACATATTACTACAAAGTTAATTTGCCCCTACTTTTGCGCCATATAACAACAACTCAAAAGTAAATAATCTGCACAAAATGGCGACGCATGTTGCCCATGCAGAAATTTGCAGAGAAGTTTAGTTACCCATATGTTCGACAGAACTACTTTAAGCAAAAGGCATGAAATTAAAGGCAGCAATTTTTGATATGGATGGTTTACTCATTGACAGTGAACCATTATGGCAGGAGGCAGGAAGTGAAACCTTACAGGAATTCGTCATTAACTTAACCACAGAACAATACCACAGCTCTACCGGTTTACGCACCGAAGAATGGATAGAGCATTGGTTTCATTATTTCAATCTTCCAATGCAACATGCACCAGCGGCAGTTGAAACAATTATACAAAAAGCAATTGCGAAAATTGATGCAAAGGGTTCTGCTTTTTCCGGAGCCGACAGTATTATTCCGTTTATCCGCTCGTTTGGTTTAAAGGTTGGCCTTGCAACTTCTTCGCCCTTGTCATTGGTAGAAGTGGTATTAAAAAAGCTACAACTAGAAAACAGTTTCGACGCAATTACATCTGCAGAAAAACTGCCGTTTGGCAAACCACATCCCGAAGTGTACCTCAATTGCGCAGGTGCATTAGGCGCTGCCGGAATGGAGTGTATTGCTTTTGAAGATTCGTTTAATGGTATGATTGCAGCAAAAGCAGCCCGCATGAAATGTGTTATTATTCCTGCAGCAGCAGATTATGATCATCCAAAATGGAGTGCTGCCGATTTAAAACTGCAATCCCTTACTGCGTTTGACGAAACAAAACTGCAACTCTTTTTATAGCTGCTCCGACAGATGATGTGTGTTAAGCGTTTCTCGCAGGAGTCCAAGCAAAATGCGTTTATCGGCAAAACCAATAAATGCACCGTCGGCATTAATTACGGGAATATGCCATAATCCTGATATATCAAACAATCGCATGATCTTTTGAATATCATCCTTAGCCGAAATGCTGTACTGTGGTTTTACACTTACATCTGCTACCGAAGTTTTATCAAATAAATCTTCACGCAACAGCACCGATTTTACATCATCGATATACACTAAAGCTGTAAGCTTCTGCTCTTCATTCAACACCGGAAAAACTGTTTGATCGGTAATAAGAAATGCATTGCTGAGTTTACGGAAAGGATCATCGAACTTTAAAGCAATGTATTTGCGATCGATAATCGATTCCGGTTTAATATTATTCAACAGCACCAGTTCCCTGTCATCAATTTTGAATCCTTTCTGTGCCAGTTTTTCAGTATAAATGGAGTATGGTTCAAATGCCCTGCTGATGAAATAGCTTACTGCAGAAACAATCATCAGCGGAACAAACAATGTATAACCTCCGGTAACTTCTGCAATTAAGAAGATAGCTGTTAATGGCGCATGCACAACACCGCTTAAAATTCCTGCCATACCTGCTGCAACAAAATTTACAGTGAGTAACTCCTTCCATCCTGTTGCGTTAAAAAAATAGGCGAACCCAAAACCGGTTACTGCGCCGGTAAACAAGGTTGGCGCAAACACACCGCCATTACCACCTGCATGCAGTGTTAATGAGGATGCAATTACTTTAAAGAAAATAATACCGATGATGATCAATAGAAAAACATACGGATTACTCACCCACTCTGCATAAAAAGTATTGTTGAGTAACTTGTGTGAATTGTTCTGAAACAAAGCAGCAATGGTTGAATAACCTTCGCCATACAACACCGGGAAACAGAATATCAAAAGCCCCAGCATTAACCCTCCGATTATTGCTTTTGGCAAAACATTTTTAACCGCAGCAAATTTCTTCTCCGACCAAAAATACATCCGCATAAAATAAACGGACAGTAAACCACATAAACCACCAAGCAAGAGGTAAAACGGTATAGCGTCAATGCGCCAGTCTTTCGTAAGCAAATAAAACAAATGCTCGTCGTACATAAGTCTGGAAACAACGGCACCACTTGCCGAAGCAATGAGAATAGGAATAAATGTAGGAATTGAAAATTCTGCAATCAACACTTCCATAGCAAACAGCACTCCGGCAACCGGCGTATTAAAAACAGCTGCAATACCCGCAGCTGCACCGCATGCCAATAAAACAACCCGCTCTTTATGACTTAACAGAAAAATGCGGGCAATATTGGAACCTACAGCAGATCCTGTGGTAACAATGGGTGCTTCCAAACCAACCGAACCACCAAAGCCAACAGTAATTGCACTACCCACCATATGCGTATACATATTATCGGGCGATACGTTTCCATGACGTTTTGATACCGACTGAATGATGTTGCTGATACCGCTTCCTATTTTTCCTTTGCGAATCTTCTGCACATAAAAAACAGTGAGTAAGATGCCAATGAGAGGAAGCAGATAAAAAAGATATTGCCACGAATTGTCCTGGAAAAATCCTCCAAGAAAATGCTGCACAGCATGCACGGTTTTCTTAAGCAACACTGCAACAAAACCCATTGCCACACCTACAATAATACTGGCAATGAGTAAAAAATTACGATCGCTGATGCGTGCAACTCTGTAACGGTTAATATTTCGAATAACATTCCTTAGCGACATGAACATCAGGCAAATTCCAGTATTTCTTGAAAACCCGGAGTGGTAATTTGCCGGTCGGCAAGGTAATTCAATAATTCATTCGATGAACAAAAAGATACACCAACACCTACATGCTTGATCATACACAAATCGTTTTCTCCATCACCTACTGCAATAGCATTGTTGATATCGATGTTGTAATGTTTCAGAATATGCTGTACTGCATTTGTTTTGCACATGGCATGCTTGCAAATCGATTCTGTATGATTAAAAAAGAAAGAAGGCAGTTTTACTTCGCCTGTTGCCACACTTTTTGAAAATTCCAGCTCATTGGCGAGAGAAAAATCGGCACCAATTTTTGTTTTGATATGATTGGTAACAACATCGTAACTATCGCTGATGATACCTACAACATAACCTCGCTTTTTTAATTCTGTTACAACATCTTTCGCATCGTGCACTAACGGAATACCATCTGCAACGGCAAGTACCTGCGACAGATCAAGCCCTTTCAGCAGCTTTGCAATATTTTTTGTTGTACTGGCAGTGTCTGCACCTGCTGCACGAATGTTGAGCAATTCCTTTTCAAAACCATACAATCTCGCACAGGTATCAATAAAACGCCCACGCAGAATTGTTCCGTCCATATCAAAAATAGCAATCTTATCGAGCCCCTTTAAACTCTCACGGATAGCAAACTCCATCTGATCACGTATTTCAGAAAAAGACTGCAGCTCTTCCAGTGTTGCATTTGGTTTATTCTGCTGCATGGCTTTTTGAATAATGGCACGTGATACTTCTTTACTCATTTTACCAAGCGCTTGCCAGGGTTTGCTCTTATTATCGATGTAGCCGATATTTACTTCTGTAATGCGTGCTTTTTGAAGATACATATCGATGAGAATACCGATATCAACACCGTAGTCATCATAAAAATCAATCTGTTCAAAAAACTTTTTTCTTCCCGCTATCATACCACTCAGTGGTTGTTCAAACTCCGACAAATCGGGAAACAAAATATTGAGTAACGGTTTTGCAACAAGCTCCGTAACACGACCTGCATTTCGCTCAAATGTTGCTTTTACAAAATCGTGTGTGTCGTTTATGATCGGATCGGTAAGATTACAAATAGTATTTGGCGGATAAGGGTTAATATCACCGTCAAGAAAAATTAAAATATCATTCGATGCACAAAGCATCCCCTCTTTCATAGATGCACCTTTTCCTAATTTAGTACTCGTAATTACTTTTGCTCCGGCAGCCGTTGCTATTGATACTGTATCATCAAACGATTTATCATCCACTACAATAACTTCCGTTACATGTTTATTTGCAAATGCGAACTTCACTACACTCGCAATTGTTTCTGCTTCATTCAATACCGGAATAATAACTGTTACCATACGAATAGGTTTTAAAATTCAGAAAATCGGGGTTAACACTCAGTTAGTTTACAGGGAGTACAGGCAGGATAAACTTTTCCTGCGGAACACTTGCAAGATGGATGCCACAAAAAAATGGTTGCCTTGCCGAAATTTAATTTCGTCTAATAATCAGTCAGTTCGAAAAAAACAGGACATAAAAAAAGGACATCTCTAGGAGATGTCCTTCTCATTTAAAAAAGTTGATGCTTATTTAAAGGCATTGAAACCTGTTACATCCATACCTGTAATGAGCAGATGTACATCGTGTGTGCCTTCGTAGGTAATTACGCTTTCAAGATTCATCATGTGGCGCATAATCGAATATTCACCGGTTATACCCATACCACCGAGCATCTGCCGTGCATCTCTGCAAATATTCGTAGCAATTTCGCAGCTGTTACGCTTGGCCATGCTCACCTGTTGCGGTGTTGCTCTGCCTTCACTCATCAATACACCTAAACGCCAGTTGAGTAATTGTGCTTTTGTAATTTCAGTAATCATTTCTGCCAGCTTTTTTTGCTGCAGCTGAAAAGCGCCAATAGGTTTTCCAAATTGAATACGTTGTTTGCTGTAACGCAATGCTGTATCGTAACAATCCATGGCAGCGCCTAACACACCCCATGCAATACCGTAACGTGCCTTGGTTAAACAACCAAGCGGACCTTTTAATCCCTGCACATTCGGCAGAATATTTTCTTTCGGCACTTTTACGTTATCGAACACTAACTCACCCGTTGCACTTGCACGCAAACTCCATTTACCATGTGTAGTTGGTGTAGAAAATCCTTCCATACCACGTTCTACAATTACACCACGCACAATACCTTCTTCATCTTTTGCCCATACAACAGCTACCTGCGAAAAAGGTGCATTGCTGATCCACATTTTTGCACCGTTGAGGATAACATGATCGCCTGCATCTTTAATATTCGTGAGCATACTGCTGGGATCACTGCCATGATTGGGCTCTGTTAATCCGAAACAGCCCAGCCACTCACCACTTGCAAGCTTGGGTAAATATTTTTTGCGTTGTTCTTCGTTGCCGTAAGCATAAATGGGGTACATCACGAGACTCCCCTGCACACTTGCAGTTGAACGCACACCACTATCCCCACGCTCCAGTTCCTGCATCATCAATCCATAACTGATATAGTCTAAACCACCACCGCCATATTCAACAGGAACAGTGGGACCAAAGCAGCCTAACTCGCCCATTTGCTGTACAATTTGCTGTGGAAACTCAGCCTTTTGTGCATAGTCTTCAATGATGGGAGAAATTTCTTTTTTCACATACGTACGTACTGCATCACGAATCATTTTATGTTCATCGGTCAACAGTTCATCCACTAAAAAATAATCGGGGCTCTGGAAGAGATCTTGTTTTACTGACATAGCAACATCATTCATTTAAGGTTAACAAATGTACGTATGGGCTGGCACACACAAGGGAAAAAGTTGTACTTTTTCAGCCTGTTAAACTTCAAGTATGAAACAATTACTATTCTTTGGCTTGCTGCTTTTATCGCTTTCGGCATTTGCACAACAAACAACTGAACAACCAAAAGAAAAAATTCAACCTTACTGGTTTGTGATGTTGTTGAAAGGTGCAAACCGTTCGCAGGATTCTGTTACTGCGGCTAAAATACAGCAAGGCCACATGGCCAATATGGCACGCCTGCACAAAGAAGGAAAGTTGAAAGTAGCCGGACCATTTGGTGATGAAGGCGACTGGGTTGGCTTATTCATCTTTGATGCATCGGCTCCTGGCTGTAAAACAAAAGAAGAAATTGAAGCATTAGTGAAAACAGATCCTGCAGTTGCTGCTGGTCGTTTAACCTACGATATTCGTCCGTGGTGGACCATGGGCAGCGGCAGTTTTAAAACGGGAATTCCTGCAAACTAAAACAGGCTATGCAAACAATGTCCATCATTATTTTACGATCTTATACTATTCAATATGCAATTCGTTTATTCTGTTATTTTATTTTTAGTTTTCACCAGTTCATGCAACAGCAGTAAAATGTCTACCAACGATACACAAAAAAAATATACTTATCTCGCCCTTGGCGATAGTTATACCATTGGCGAAAGTGTTCCTGAAAACAAAAACTTTCCGCACCAGGTAGTGGATTTGTTACGAAAAGAAAAGATCAACATCGACGAACCGGGAATTGTTGCCAAAACAGGATGGACAACCGATGAACTGCAGGAACAACTCAGCCGTACACGATTGGCTGTACCGTTTGACTTTGTTACACTGCTGATTGGTGTTAACAACCAATACCGTGGCAGAAGTGAACAAGAATACGCACAACAGTTTGAAGAATTACTGCAGCAGGCAATTGGATATGCCGGAGATAAAGCCAATCATGTAATTGTGCTGAGTATTCCCGATTGGGGCGTAACAGCTTTTGCTAAAGACAGGGACAGAAGCAAAATTGCAAAAGAGATTGATACCTTTAATGCCATCAATGAAACCATTGCAAAGAAATACAAGGTACATTACATCAACATTACACCGTTTACAAGAGAAGCGGCAACTGATATAACATTGGTTGCGGCAGATGGCTTGCATCCATCTGCAAAAGATTATGCACGCTGGGCGAAACTTGTCGCCGAACAGATGTTGAAAATTATTAAGTGATCAGGATTTATTTTTCTTGAAGCGCTCAGCAATAATGGCTAATTCCTCTGCTTTTAGTTTTGTTGTTTGCTGAAGTATAGTAATAAAGGTAGCCACTTCTTCTTCGCTGGCAGGGCAACCGATATTCTCACCGGCTTCGTCCTTCGACACACCGGGCTTTCGCATGTAGCTGTCGGCCAGTAATTCTTGTTTGGCATTAAGTATAAGCCAGAACGGAAGACCGGCTGTTTCACCTTTGTATTTTTTCTTAATAAGGTCAGCTCCTGGTGTTTCAAGATGTTTTTTCCCTTCAGACTCATCTACCGTAAGATGAACGGTAATAAAATTGTCGTCGAAGTACTTTTTACATACCGGATCGTTCATTGAAATATCCATTTTCTTACACCAGCCACACCAGCTTGCATGAAAAAGAACAATGATCTTTTTGTTTTCTGCTTTTGCTTTTACTGATGCCTCTTTTAAAATAGTTTCAGCTGATTGTGCAAATGTATTGTTGCAGAAAATCAACAGCAGCAAAGGAAGAATGTATTTCATACGTTGTATTTGCAAACAAGATAACAACGGAAATCTTATCTGCAAACCAACGAATAGAGACGAATGATATTTTAACAAGATTTAAATCAACAGAGATAACTCTTCATCTCAAACTGGTACTGCTCTGCAATGGCTTTTGCTTCAGTTGCAAAATCCTCTTTACCCGATGCATAGATGACTGCACGACTTGCATTTACAAGAAGTCCGCAATCATTATTCATTGCCTTCTCTGAAATATCTTTCAAGCTGCCGCCCTGTGCACCTACGCCAGGCACTAACAGGAAATGATCGGGAATTATACTGCGGATATTAATAAACTCTTCGGGCTGTGTAGCACCAACAACAAACATTAAGTTATCAGGAGTGCCCCATTTTGCAACGGTACGTAATACACGCTCATACAAAAACTCAGCACGCAAATGTTCTTCGCCATTACTGCTCACCAGTTGTTTTAATTCAAAATCACTGGCACCTTTATTTGAAGTCAATCCAAGTACAATGGCCCACTTGCCTTCATACTCCAGGAAAGGCCGCACACTGTCTTCGCCCATATAAGGGGCTACAGTAACGGCATCAAAATTCATGGCTTCAAAAAAAGCACGGGCATATTGTGTAGAGGTGTTACCGATATCGCCACGCTTGGCATCGGCAATTTTAAAATGTGTATCAGGAATATAATTCACAGTACGCTCCATCGCCTCCCAACCCTTCAAACCCATTGCTTCGTAAAACGCAGTATTGATTTTGTAACTTACACAATGCGGCAATGTAGCATCAATGATCGCTTTATTAAATTCATAGATCGCATCTGGATGCGATTGTAAATGCTTAGGAATTTTCGTAAGATCGGTATCTAACCCTACACATAAATACGATTGCTTTTGCTGAATCTGTTCTACGAGTTGCTGCCTTGTCATGCGGCGAAGATAAAAGAAAGTCGGAAGTCTGTAGTCGGAAAGTCCGGAAGAATCACTCCGCAAAACGAAGAGAATAAAGCCTTCTAACTTTCCGTCTTTCGGACTTACGGACTATCTGTTTTACTGACTTACAATCTTCTTCAACTCCTCCCCAAACTTCCACACTTCTTCAAACGTATTGTACAAAGGTACTGGCGCCAACCGAATCACCGAAGGCTCCCGCCAGTCAACAAAATAGCCGGCATTCATTAATGCTGTATAAATTTCCTTTCCACGTTGCAGCATATTCATACTTACCTGGCAGCCATGCTCTGCTTCGGCACGAGGAGTGGTGAATTCAATAATTGGCTTTGTTTGCGCCTTGTTCACTTCATCGAGTATATACCAGAGATAAGCCGTTAACTGTTTCCGCTTTGTGTTGATGTTGCTCCATCCTGCTTCCTCAAACACTTCCAGCGATGCCAGCAACGATGCATACAACAACAACGGCGGCGTACCTAACTGCCAGCCTTCTGCTGTTTGAATAGGTTTGAAGCCTTTCTCCATTTGAAAACGAGTAGCTTTTTCATACCCCCACCAACCGGCAAAACGTTGCAACGAAGCATCGTTATGATAACGTTCATGAATATACGCTGCAGCAATGGCGCCCGGACCACCGTTGAGATATTTGTAATTGCACCAGCAGGCAAAATCAATATTCCAGTTATGCAGCTCCACTTCAATATTACCGGCAGCATGTGCCAGATCGAACCCAACTTTTGCACCGGCCTTTTGTGCCAGCTGGGTAATGGTTTGCATGTCAAATACCTGACCGCTGTAATAGTTAATCCCGCCGAATAAAACCAATGCCAGCTCATCACGCAGCTCAACGATCTTTTGCAGAATATCTTCGTTACGAAGTGTATGCTCGCCGGGGCGTGGAGCAATTTCTACGATGGCATCGGCAGGATCGTACCCATGATTGCGTACATGTGTTTCCATCATGTACTGATCGCTGGGAAAAGCTTTGGCCTCGCACAAAATTTTGCAACGCTTCCCTTGCGGACGATAAAAACTCACCAGCATCAAATGCAGGTTTACGCTAAGGTTATTCATCACCGTTACTTCGTGGGGTAAACAGCCGACAATTTTACTCAACGGACCTGTTAAGCGATCATGATAATCCATCCACGGTTGCTCAGCATGGAAAAATGATTCTACTCCCTGCTTTGCCCAATCATCCAGAATGGTTTGTAGTTTGTCCTTTGTGCGTTTGGGTTGCAGACCTAACGAATTGCCCAAAAAATAGTATTGCTGGCTTCCGTTTTCAGTTGGAATAAGAAACTCGCTGCGGAAGCTTTTTAATGCATCCTGTTCATCGAGTTGTTGTGCAAATGCAAGCGTTGGTTGAAAGTTCATATTTGTCCTTTGGTCTGACGCCCTCTTCGGACCAATTTATATAACTAATGAATCCGTCAGACGAGGGCGTCAGACGGATTTAAAATAAATTCGGGTAATCGCTGATAATACCATCAACACCCATTGTTTTCAATTGTTCTATTTCTTCTTTTGTATTTACTGTCCACGGAATTACTTTGATCTTTCGCTGATGACAATAACTGATTAATTGTTTATTCACCAACGAATAATGCGGACTGTAGATGGTTGGCATAAAACCCAACGACTCTATTTGCTTTTCTATTCCACGTTGATCGTCATCTTCAATAAGCATCGCTGTTTTGATGTTGGGATAATGCTGATGCAGATATTGCAGTGTACGAAAATCGAACGACTGGATAATAACCCACTGCTCCATTTTCTTTTCTCTGATCACCGCCATCAGCAGTTCAACAAATTCTTCCGGCTTTGGATGAAAGATGTCATCTGTTACAGGTAAACATTTTGTTTCGATGTTGAAATAAGGTTGCGGACGTTTATGCGATTGCAGATAAACGGCAATACTATCAAACAAATCACGGAGCAACGGTTTATAAGCTGCGTTTTTTTGCTGCTGAGGAAAACGGGGATGTGGCCGTAATCCTACATCAAAGCGTTTTACCTCATCATAGGGCATATGAAAGATATTCAAACTCTTCTCTTCTGCCTCTGTTACCAAAGCTCCATCAGGCTTTGTTGCAATTTCATGATTAAAGAACGGTTCATGCGACAACACCACTTGTTTGTCTTTTGTAATCACCACATCCAGCTCCAGCGTTGTAACATTCAACTCCAATGCATGCAGCATAGCAGGAATGGTATTCTCCGGCATCAAACCTCTGCAGCCACGATGACCTTGTTTATCGAAGCCCCCATCCCTTGAAGGGGTGTTTGTAATCGTCTTCATATTTGAACAACTGCTTAATAATATAACAAGGATAAACCTATAACAGCTTTTCATTGCTTAAATACTTTATCTTTCCGTTCTTCCATAGTCTTTGCTACTGCCGCCGCTTCGCTTCCTTCTCCTTTCAAATGACTGATGATGTTATCGTAACTTTTTTCATCTCTGTTCTGGCTCAGCTTAAACACATGATCAATCGATGTAACTTCTATTTCAAACCCAACAATTGCTTTCAGCATTTTTGCTGCGTACTCTGCCGGCAAATTATCGTAGATGGTTGAAGATTGTGTATTCTGTTTTTCATAATGCAGCGATAGTTTGCGCAAGGCATCAATCAACCCTTCTTCATTTAAAAATAACAGCTTTCCACGTACATGCACGCTGCTGTAGTTCCAGGTACTTACCATTTGCGGGTTTTCGTACCATGTAGCACTTACATACGCATGTGCACCGGTAAAAACAACCAGTGCTTCTGCATTTTCTTCAAACACCAACTGATGATCCTGTTTGCGTGTAATATGCCCGAGCAACAGCAACTTCCCCTCCCGCTCTTCAATCATCAACGGAACCTGTGTGGCAACTGCACGGCCATTGCTGTTACCAATCAACATCGCAAACGGATGCTGTTTCATAAACGCAATCACCTGTTGCTGGTCTTCTTCTTTGAACTGTGCTGAACTGTACATGCCTCAAAGGTAAGCTTCTGCCTAAACCAGAGTTTGTTATAAAAAAAATGGCGGACAAGTATGTCCGCCATCAACTACTAACCGCTATGGTTACTTTGCACTTCGAAACACCAGGTTAATAATTGCAAGTATTATAACGGCGCCGAGTGCACCTGTTAAAATAGCCCCTATCCAGCCGGCACCAAAGCTTACTCCTAGCTTTCCCAACACCCAGTAACCAACAATACTGCCAAGAATACCTACAACAATATTTCCAAGTAAACCAAGTCCGTGGCCTTTAAAAATTTGTGCGCCAAGCCAACCGGCTATGGCACCAATTAACAGCGTGACAATAATTTCCATACAATGTGTTTTAAATTGATTGAATAAAATCCTGTCAGCTGCTGTTATAAAATTATCGTGCCAAAAAAAATGGCGGACCGAAAAGTCCGCCATTGTATAAACTATCAAATTCGTTTACGAAACAATTTCGAGCAACTGTGTTGCAGGCATTTCTGCATTACGCATCGAAATGCTTCTTACAGCTGCTGCTGTAAATTCTTCAAATGCTTTTTTAGTTATGGCTTCATCGGTTGCCATCACAGGCTTGCCGTTATCACCACCTTCACGAATGCTTTGCACAATCGGAATTTGTCCGAGGAAATTCATATCAAACTCATCAGCCAAACGCTTACCGCCGTCTTTACCAAAAATGTAATACTTGTTATTTGGCAATTCAGCCGGTGTGAAGTAAGCCATATTCTCCACCAAACCAATAATCGGCACTTTTATCTGTGCCTGACCAAACATGGCAACCGCTTTCTTCGCATCAGCCAAAGCAATATCCTGTGGAGTGGTAACCACAATTGCGCCGGTTACAGGAACAGTTTGTACCAAGGTTAAATGAATATCACCGGTGCCGGGAGGCATGTCAATTACAAGATAATCCAGGTCTTCCCACAACACATCGGTTACAAACTGACGAATGGCACTGCTGGCCATGGGTCCACGCCAAACAATGGCATCTTTTTCGTTCACCAATAAACCAATGCTCATGAATTTAATGCCATATTTTTCCATTGGCACAATCATGGCTTTGCCGTTTACTTCTGTCATTTTCGGACGCTCGCCTCTAACGCCAAACATAATAGGTACGCTTGGTCCGTAAATATCAGCATCCATCAAACCAACTTTTGCGCCGTTTTGTGCCAGTGCCAATGCGAGGTTTGCACTTACGGTGCTCTTACCCACACCGCCTTTACCACTTACAACCGCAATAATATTTTTTACATTGGGAAGTACCGATTTCGGATCTTTCCGGTTACTGCTTGTGTTCGATGTAAAGTTCACAATCACCACTGCATCTTTATTCACCAATAACTGAACAGCATTGGTAGCTGCATGGCCCATCATATCCTTCATCGGGCAGGCCGGAGTGGTTAATACAATCGTAAACGACACTTTATTGCCATCGATTTCAATGTCTTTGATCATATTCAGCGTAACCAGGTCTTTACCAAGGTCGGGCTCCTGTACATTACTCAATGCCTGCAGCACTTGTTCCTTTGTCATGTGTAGTAGTATTTGTTAAAAAAGTGGATCGAAGCGCAAAATTAACCATAGATCGGTTTCAACAGATGAGGCAAATCATGTTTTCAGCTTATTTTTGAAGCAGATGAAGAAATTTCTACTCCTTATATTCCTGACCGGATTGTTTGCCCCCATGGCTGTAAAAGCCCAATTTGAATCGTTTAAAGACTCGGTTGTGCAATTGTATGGTGTGGTGATGACGGCCGACAGCCTGCGTGGCCTCCCCGCCGTAACGGTAAAAGTGCGTAACCAAAACAGGGGCACCTACACCAACGAACAAGGTGTGTTCAGCATTGTGGTAATGAAAGGTGATATCATCGACTTTACCTACGTTGGTTTTAAACCAAAAGAAGTGCTGATACCGGCAAACATTGAAGGCAACTCGTTTAGTGTTATTCAGCTGATGGTTGTTGATACGGTTTATTTGCCTGCAACCATTATTAAAGCAAGACCAAGACGTGAACAGTTTGAACGGGAGTTTGTGAATGCAGATGTGCCTGCCGATAAAATTGAAATAGCCCGCCAGAATACAAAAACGGCACAATCGAGAATATTGATGCAATCGCTGCCGAGAGATGGCAGTGAAAACTCACGTTATGTACAACGGCAGGCTTCGCAACAGCAATTCTACAGTGGCCAGTACCGTCCGCAAAACATCTTTAACCCGGTAGCCTGGAACGAATTTATACAGGCTTGGAAACGGGGAGATTTTAAGAGTAAAAAGTAATTTCCTGCCACGAAGACACGAAGAGATAACGATGCACAACGAAGAAACGAAGTGCATCTTTTTGTATGTATCTGCTTCTCGGTGTGTCAAGTTCGTTGTCTACGCAATGTTCATGGTGTTTTCTTTGTGTCCATAGTGCCTTTGCGACTTCGTGGCAAATTACTTTGTCTTCCATCAGCATTTTTTCCAATTCATGTCATTCAATCAACAATGTGCTTTGCTTATATTGCACGCAATAAAAAAGCATAGAAATGAAACAGATTGCTGTAGTAGGTGCAGGTACCATGGGTAATGGTATTGCACACGTATTTGCCCAAAACGGTTTTACTGTAAAGCTGATTGATGTTAATCCCGGTCAGTTGGTAAAAGCCAAAGAAACCATTACAAAAAATTTAGACCGCCAGGTTGCAAAAGGCGTACTTACCGAAGAACAAAAACAAAGCACATTAAAGAACATTACCACCACACACGATCTGCTTGATGGTGTTACCGATGCCGAATTAGTAGTGGAAGCTGCCACAGAAAATATTGAGCTGAAGCTGGATATTTTTGAAGAGATTGATAAAGCCGCACCTGCCAATTGTATTCTTGCAAGCAACACATCGTCTATTTCCATTACAAAAATTGCAGCGGTAACAAAACGTCCGGGCATGGTCATCGGTATGCATTTCATGAACCCAGTTCCTGTAATGAAACTGGTAGAAATCATCAACGGTTATGCTACAAAACCGGAAGTAACTGATACAATTGTTGAGCTTAGCAAACAGCTTGGTAAAGTGCCTTGTGTTGTAAACGACTATCCGGGCTTTATTGCCAACCGTATTTTAATGCCCATGATCAATGAAGCAATTTATAGTTTATACGAAGGTGTTGCCGGCGTGGAAGAAATTGATACAGTAATGAAATTAGGGATGGCGCACCCGATGGGTCCTTTGCAGTTAGCCGACTTTATTGGTTTGGATGTTTGCCTTGCTATTTTGCGTGTGCTGCAGGATGGATTTGGCAATCCGAAATATGCGCCTTGTCCGTTGCTGGTAAACATGGTTACTGCAGGCAAGTTAGGTGTTAAAACTGGCGAAGGTTTTTACAGCTACGCAGCCGGAAGTAAAGAATTGGTGGTGAGTAAAAGTTTTAAGAAATAAAACTCCCCACAATAAAACGAAAAGCCCTGCAATTGCAGGGCTTTTCGTTTTTACCAATAACCCGATTGTTAATTTGCTTTTGTATAGCGAACAGTATAATCTGCCGACATGTAAAACAACAGGTGACGTAGTTTGATTTCAAATTCTTTTCCTTTCGCAACCCACTTAAAACTGTCGGCTATAATCATACCACTCGCAGGTGCTACATAATTGCCAAACGATAACACCCCTTTTGAGAGTGAATAGTTGGTAGATGCTGTTGCCGGATAGCCCGGCCCCGGAGAACCTGTACTGGTAAAGTCTAACTTATATTGCCCGTTATTTTTAGAAAAAATCAAGATTGCAGCAGGCTCTGTGCCCGTAGCTCCTGTGCGTAACCAGGATCCCAACAACTGCTCGTTTTCGTTTGCCTTTTCTTTTTCACAACTCTGTAACGAAAGCAGTAACAGAAAAATAAATGATAAAGGTTTCATTGCGTAATTTTATATCGGTAAGTTAAACACTATTCGGTAGCTTTCAAACAAGGCAAGTACTGTTACACAGCTATTGTTTATGCTGAAACATCCAAACTATATGACCCTTTTTGCCAGTCTTTACCTGCTGGTCTTTGTCATCTTCATTCAGCTCAATGTTTTCATCAACCTTGTGCATTTGCTTTTTTTATGCTCGCCAATTGTAGTTATAACCTTAATGTGGAGTATTCTCCGCTATGGCAACTACAAGGGAAAAGAGTTTACCGAAGACCAACATTGGGGCTACCAGGACAGACCCGGCAATTAAACAAAAGCTGAATACCGGTTACCTGTGCAATCGTATGGCCATATACGATTAGCTTCTTTCCACTATCTTCGAAATTCATACATCAACACATGCGTCGCTATTTACTCTTCTCCATACTTGTTGCTGCATCAATTATGTGTAGCTGCCGTTCTTCAAAACAATCCAACAAATCGGGCGATTGGGTTTCACTTTTCAACGGTAAAGACATCAACGACTGGATCGTTAAAATTCACCATCACGGTGTTGGTGTAAATTTTGGCAATACTTTTCGTGTAGAAGATAATATGATCAAAGTGCGTTACGACCAGTACGATCAATTCAATGAGCAGTTTGGTCATCTTTATTATAAAATGCCTTATTCTTATTACCATTTGAAACTCGAATATCGTTTCGTAGGCGAATGGTTCAAAACAGCACCTTCTTATACCCTGCGCAACAGCGGTGTAATGTTTCATTCGCAGGATCCGCATACCATGCCGAAAGAACAAGACTGGCCCATTTCGGTAGAGATGCAGTTCCTCGGTGGACTAGGCGATGGCAAACCAAGACCAACAGGAAATATGTGTTCGCCGGGCACAGAGGTGGTACAGAAGGGAACGATTGTGCCATCGCACTGCATCAACTCTTCTTCTAAAACATATGATGGCGAGCAATGGGTAAGTGCAGAATTGATTGTGTTAGGCGATTCATTGATTACGCATATTATCAACGGTGATACGGTACTGCAATATTCAAAACCACAAATTGGTGGCGGCGTCGTTAACCGTTTCGATCCTAAAATCAAACAGGATGGGAAATTATTGAGCAGTGGCTTTATTGCGTTGCAAAGCGAGGGGCAACCGATCGACTTTCGCAACATCCGGATTAAAGACCTGTCGGCTCAGTTTAAAAAATAACAGCAACGCTATTTCTTTACAGTAACGTTTACAACGGTTCCATTACCCGGCTTACTTTCAAGTGCAAGTACGGCATTAATGGATGCGGCCCTTTCCTGCATGATCTGTAATCCCGGCCCTCGCAAATGCTGCTGTACATCAAACCCTTTTCCGTTATCAGTTACACTTATAAGAATTGCATTATCGCTTTCTGTAATCGTTACGGTAGCAGTGGTTGCTTCTGAATGATAGATGACATTGTGTAATGCTTCCTGGCATATGCGAAACAGATCGAGTTGTACTTCTTTCGTTAAACTGCTTTCATCAAAGCTGCCAACCACACTGCAACCAACGGGGCTGATAATGCTGAACTCATTGCAATGCCATCGTAACGTTTCTACCAATCCCAGATCCTGTAACATACCCGGGCTGATCGAAAAAGAAATCCGTTGAATGGTCTGCATCAGCAAATCAGTTACTGCTACTGCATGTTCCAACCTGTTTGTTACCGGCTCTGGTAAGTTTAGTGCTTTATTTCTGATCCATTCAATATCAATTTTCAACACAGCTAATAACTGCGCCAGCTCTTCGTGTAAGGCAACAGACAGGTATTTACGCTCCCGCTCAATATTACCTTTAAAATGGCCAACGAGGCTTTTAACCCTGTGATACTTTGCTTCAACATCAAGCTCAGCCATTTTCCGTACAGTGATATCTTTTGCTATAGCAAACACCACATCTTCGGCTGAGAAATAGATCGAAGTCCATTCGAGCCAGATGACTGCACCCTCTTTTGTGATATATCTGTTTTGAAAATTAAGGAGCGGCTGACCCTTAATTAATTTCTCTCGTTCTGCAGCAGTAGTACTCCTGTCGTCGGGATGTATAAATTCATTTACAGGTCGGCACAGTAATTCTTCTTTGGTATAACCCAGTTTATCAATTACCGATTGATTTACTTTTTTTAAGTACCCATCTTTACCGGCAATACAAACAAGGTCAGGTGTAAGCTCAAAAAAGGGCGTGAGCTCCATTGCAGAAATTTGCGTTAAGTCAGTCATGTTGATTGATCCGTAACAATAATACATACAAAACAGAAACAGCGAACAGCATTTAACATATCTAAAAAACTGCTATTTTACATGCACAGTTTTACAATATGCAACTCCATACACTTACAGTTCCTGTTTTGCAAAACAACGTTGAGCAATTGCTGCACCCGGTTGTTTTGCAAACAAAGCAACAACTTATTTTAATTGATTGCGGCTATGCAGGCGCTTTAACACAACTGAAAACTGCTTTTACAGAAAAACACTTAGCCTTTTCTCAATTAACAGGCATCCTTATTACACATCACGACATTGATCACCTCGGTGCATTGAAAGAATTAAAAGAATTGCTTCCTTCTTTAAAGGTCTATGCAACTGCAATTGAAAAACCCTACATTAATGGTTCAAAAAAATCATTGCGGCAACAACAGGCAGAAGATATGTTTGACAGGATGCCGCCTGAATACAAAGCTTGGGCAAGCGCATTTATTGCGGCACACCAAGCCATTGCGCCTGTTGAAGTAGATGAAACGGTTCCGTTACAAGGCCCATGGCCTTTATTACCCGGTGTAGAAATTATTCACACACCCGGGCATATGCCGGGACATATTTCGTTCTACATCCCTTCCATACAAACGATCATAACTTCAGATGCGGTTGTAATTGAAAAAGGAGAACTAAATATTGCCAATCCGCAGTTTACACTCGATTTAGAGGAAGCAGTAAACAGCATAGATAAACTGGCATCTTATCCTGCAAAACAACTCATCTGCTATCATGGAGGTATGCTTACAGAAAACATTTCGCAGCAATTGCAAGCGCTGGCAATTCGTTACCGGCTATCATAATAAACGAAACTTAAGCTGTACCTACAACAATTTTACTTCAAGTAATTATCCTTTCGTATTTAGTTGAATTCTCCTGCTTGCAGAAAGATAAGGACATAAAAAAAGCCTTCGAAATTTCGAAGGCTTTCTGTGGAAGCACACGGGCTCGAACCGCGGACCCTCTGCTTGTAAGGCAGATGCTCTGAACCAACTGAGCTATGCTTCCTTGATTGGGAGTGCAAAGATAAGGGGACGATTTATACAGCCAAAAAAAAATGAAAAAATATTTGAAATTATTTTTTGGGAGGTCGCAAAAAGTCCAGCGGATTCTTTTTAAAGTATCGCCACAGTATACCTAAAAACTCCGGATAATCTTTCAGCTTAATACCTCTCGATTTAACTGCCACAAAAAATGCAAAACCAAAACTTACAAAGAAGTTAAGGAAACCAATCAACGCTACACCAAGAATAATGATGCCCATGTAGCCCCAATCTACAGGTTTATCCATTCCAAAAAAACCAATAGCAGTATTACCTGCAGAAATTGTGATGTGCCGTATATCGAAGGGGATACCAAATATTTTTCCAATAAACGAAGCCATGCCTAAAAAGAAACCAAGCGACACACTACCTGCAATTGAGCCCAGATTATTTTCAACTTTACTTGCCAGCCAGTTCAATTGTTTTTTTCCGAGGCTATGGTGCAAAGCAGGATGCTGTTGAATGCGTTGCGGCAATTGTGCATACACCACATAATTTTCTACCCAACCTGCAATCAATCCGCTTAAAAACAAAAAGAAACCTGTAAAGCATGCAAATAACAAAGCCAGGCTTTTAAACGGATGTTGCGCCTGTAATAATGCCACAGCTGCATCGCCCTCAGCAATCATAACACCTGTTACTTTGTAAAATAACATGGCAAGCAGGTAGGTTAACGGAAAAACAATAATGAGGTTACCAATGAAGGATGCAATCTGGCTTCTTGAAACCTGTGCAACGGTTACGGCGAGATTATCCAGATCGGGCCGTCCTTTAATTTTTGAGCTGTCGAGCGAGCTTGCAACAGATGATGCTGTAAACGCCGGCTGTTTGGTTGCGAGTGTTGAACCGGTAGACTGTATTACTAAAAAACCAAGACTATAGTTAGTACTGTAAGCAACTCCCTGCCAAAAGGGAGCCAATGTTATTTTACCGAGCAGGTTTTTGGTGATGGCAATAAAGGAAATGATAAAGCCCCCTCCCATTGCACTTAAAAATATCCGGTTGAACTCTGCCCTTGTTTTGGTTATAAATGTCTCCCCTTTTTTCCCTCCGTGTTCAGAAATCTGGTAAGCCAACAAGCCCATATTCTGCGACAAAAATTCACCCAAACTGTTTTTCCTGTTTTGATTACGAACAACAGTTATAAAGTAAGTAATGAACCTGTCAATATCAAAACGTTTATCGTTATCAACTGCATCTAAAATTAACAGCATACGCTCTACATGCTGCTCCATACGTGTAAGCAAAAATGTTTCTGCAAGGCTTGTACCAATACTCCTGCGATGCTCTTTGATCCAGATAATACTTTGCAAACAGTTATGCAATGCTTCAAAAATACCGGCAGCCAATACTTTTTCATCCTGCAGATTATGTGCACCCTTCTTCCGTTCAATTAAAAGGCTGATCAACCTGTTTTGTTCAAGAAAAGGAAATGCAGCGTCACTAACTGTATTATGCTGTCTTGTAATTTCCTTTTCGAGCCCCATCATCGATAACCGGTACGATAATGTTTGCATTGCATCGAGCAACTGATGATTCAATGCCTGTCCATGCAGATCCACTTCAAAACCGATGCGTTCAAAAAAAGAAGCCCATAACTGCGGGTCGATCTTTTCCATCCACACATAATCGTTCTTCTTGTAAAAGATGCGTTCAATTACGTACAGGAAATCGGAAGGCTGCTGCAGCGCCGGAATAATTTTATGTTTGATTTTAGAACTGAGCTCCTGTATAAACCCACGTGAACTTAACAAACCACTTTCAGTTAATGCCGTAGAAAGATTACTATTGGTAAACTGCGAAAGCAAGGCCCGGCGGAGCGAAAAAAGCAACGACTTATCTTCCTGCAGCTGAAATAAAAAGGCCTGGAACTTTAACTCGGCTTCTTCTTTATTGGTTGCATCGGCAGGTCGTACTTTGCGAAACAGCTCCACCAAAAAATCGAGCCCCCTGTTGGTGCTGTTGATGGAAAGCACAATTGCTTTCTCCTTTACAGGCGAATCCTGGGCTTTCTTTTTGGGCAGAAGTCTGAATTTCATACGTTTCGTTTAAAAACTACTTTCAATAGACAATTAACGTACCATTTATGTTGCGTTCACTACCGAAAGAATTGTTTATTTATTTACTCTTTTTAAATTTGCACAATGCCGCAGTTGTCCACCCATACAAAAGAACTTGAAGAAACGGATGTATTAACCGATGTGGAGGAGCCTTGCCATTTAATTATGTGGAATGATGAGGTGAATACATTTGAATGGGTTATTGAAACATTGATTGATGTTTGCGGTCACAGTCAGGAGCAGGCTGAACAGTGTGCCTGGATCATTCATACCAAAGGAAAATACGCAGTTAAAAACGGCTCTTACGATGATCTGAAACCGCTTTGCGATGAAATTACAGATCGTGGCATTGGCGCAACTGTAGAAGCCATTGTATAGCCTGCAGTTGCGTATCCCATCCTCATTTTTGTATACATGAACGTCGCCCTGCTCACAGATGAATTATGGTTTCCCCCTGCTGAAAAAGCAAAAGCAAACGGTTTACTTGCTATTGGCGGCGATTTAAAAACCGAACGTTTATTACTTGCCTACCGCAGTGGTATATTCCCTTGGTTTAACGATGATGAGCCGCCGTTATGGTGGTGCCCCGATCCACGTTGCGTTGTATTTCCCGATGAATTATACATCAGCAAAAGCATGCAACAGTTATTAAAACGAAATGCATTTGAGTATCGCTTCAATACAGCTTTTGAAGAAGTGATTCATTTATGCGGACAAACACGCAAACTGCTGGAAGGAACCTGGATTACAGCAGAAATTGAAGAGGCTTACTGCAAACTGCACAACATGAGTTATGCGTTTAGTGCCGAAGCATGGCTCAACAACGAATTAGTGGGCGGATTATATGGCATTCGTTTAGGCAATATCTTCTTTGGCGAAAGCATGTTCAGCAAAGTAAGTAATGCCAGCAAATATGCATTTATTAAACTTGTACAGCAACTGCAAAAAGATGGAGTGGTGTTAATCGATTGCCAGATTCATACAGCACATCTTGAAAGCCTCGGCGCAAGAATGATTCCCCGCAAAGAGTTTTTACAAATTCTGGCAACGAATACATAAAGACTGTTCAATTACATACCCGTTGCCGGTCTATATTATGCAACTTTCTTCTGTTTAAAATATCCTTTCCAGCGTATCCACCATACGACAGCAGTTGCAAGTAACCACAATGGCCACAGATATAATAAGCCGACGATGATTTCACCAATGGCCTGCCAGCCGCTCACGAATGCTTCTTTTACTTTTTGCCAGAACGTTTCTTTGCCCGGCTCCTGCACCGAGGCGTTTAATACCTGGTAATAAGTAAGATTAATAGTACTCATTGCAGAAGCATTTGACAAATAGTTGATGCGGCCTGTGGCACTTTCAATCTGCTCCTGTATATCGTTGATTTCATTTTGTACCTGCAGAATTTCTTCCATGTTCTTCGCCTGCTTCAACAAATCGAGATAACGTAGACGAACTTGCTTCTTTGCTTCTAAACGTGAACGTGTATCCACATACTGTGTGGTTACATCTTCAGACGAAATCACTTTTTCATTAATCTTTCCATCACCGCTTGTAAGAAAATCAACTGTTGCCTGAAACTGATCGACAGGTACTTTCACAGTTACAGTATTTTCTATTTTGTATTCTGTTTCAGTTTGTTGCTCGTTAGCAATGTAGCCGCCAAACTTTGCAACAGAACTACGCAGTAGCTGGTTGAATTTGGCGTACGCTTTTACTTCAACATTCAACGAAGCTGTTTTGACAATCTTTTTATTCCAGTCGGGTTTACTTTCCGGAATCACTGAAGGTTCTTTTTCTTTTACTCGTTGCTGAGGAGAACCGGGTGCGGGTATTTGTTGCGGGTCATCATACGCAGCTGTACTATCGCCAATAAAATCCGGTGCATTTAATCCAACTTCATTCACTGCAATCGTCTTCTCTTCTCTTTTGCCTTTGTTATTGCATGAAGCTACCAGCAACAGGCTGATGATGCCTGCATAAATATATGTACGCATAAAAATGTTTTTAATTGGATGCAGAATGGTTTGAAATGCATAAGTGCAGGCATTGTTGACGCCTGCACTTTCAATAGCTATTTCACTTTCCTGAAGAAAAGCGTAGTACTGTCGTTGCTCATTACATGCAACTGTTCATTGGTTAGTAACAGCACCTGCAGATGTTGTTTATCCTGCAAAGAATCACCTTCATTGAAAACAAGATGAGCACTGTCGCTGAACGTATACGTACGTTTAACCGGCACAATACTGTCGTTCAGTAATTGTGTTACCGATCCGTCTTTTGCAAAACGAAATGCATAGTTGGTAAGATTGCTATCGAGTGCCATAATCAACACACCCAGGTTGTTTGAATCTTTTGCAGCAAGAGAATCAATTTTCCAATCACCAATGATCGTTTCGGTATAAGAAACGGTTGTGGGCTTGTCTGTAAGCTTTGGTTTAAAATAAATGTACAAAGCTCCGCCTGCGGCTGCCAATAGTACGACAGCCAAAATGATCTTTTTCATTTTGAAATGTTTTTGATTGTTTGAAATGAGAAGCCAGATGCAGGAGCAGCGAAGTACTTGCTGAATTCATTTGCCGGCATGCAAATCATTCAACTGCCAATGTATCGTTCATAAGTAATAATTGATACTACTAACTGTAAAATGTAACCGAAGCCAATTGTTAAAATATACTAAGAGTTTAAAAAAGAAAAAGAATAAAAGCAGAAGAAGTTGTTTTAAAATAAAAAAGGAGCTGACTGCGTCAACTCCTTTACTCTTTTTTCTTTTTAATCTCTTAGCTCTTACTCACCCGCCAGCTCCAGCACAATCTTCCACTCCTCATCTGTTACTTTGCCAACACTTAAACGACCTAAACGTAACAGGTCCATATTCGCTAATCGGGAATCGGCTTTCATTTGCGCAAGCGTTACAGGCTTCTTTAATTTACGCACCGGCTTAAAATCTACTACAACCCATGCATCCTCGTCTGTAGTAGGATCTTGATATGATTCCTTCACCACTTTCGCAATACCAACAATTTCCAACCCTTCGTTACTGTGATAAAAGAACGCTTCGTCCCCTTTCTTCATATCACGGAGATTATTACGGGCAGCATAGTTGCGTACACCATCCCAAAATGTTTGCTTGTCTTTTACAAACTGATCCCAGCTGTACTTAAACGGTTCTGATTTAATTAACCAATGAGCCATATTAATTTGAAAATTTGAGAATGTGGAAATTTGAAAATGAAAATACAGAATTTGAGTTGGAGTTAATTTTCAAATTAACTCACTTTCAAATTGTATTCTCACCAACCATTTGCTAACACATCAGCAAGGTGTAATGTTCGCAGGTTATGCCCTTTTTGTTTGATGTATCCTTCCAAATGCATCAGGCAACTCAAATCGGTAGAAATCATGTACTGTGCACCTGTAGCCAAAGCATTGTTTACTTTCTGATCGGCCATCGCTACGGAGATCGGCTCAAACTTTACTGCGAATGTTCCGCCAAAACCACAACAGGTTTCAACATCATTCATTTCCACCAACTCCAGGCCTTGTACATTATTGAGCAGTTTACGTGGACCTTCTTTGATCTTACATTCACGCAGGCCTGCACAGCTATCGTGGTAAGTAGCCTTCCCTTCCAGCTTGGCACCAACATTATCCACCTTCAACACATCCGTTAAAAACTCGCTGAACTCGTACAGGCGTTTGCCCATATCCTTCACTTCGTTGTGAACAGAAGAGTTATCAAATATTTTACCGTAATAGTTGCGTACAAACCCTGTGCAGGATGCGCTGGGCGCAACAATAAAATCAGAGCCGGAAAAATCTTTCAGAAACTTCGTTGCCACATCTTTGCACTCGTGCTGAAACCCTGCATTAAAAGCAGGTTGTCCGCAACAGGTTTGATTGGCGTTGTAATGAACCGTACAACCAAGCTTCTCCAGAACCTTCACCATATTAAAGGCGGTTTGCGGATACAACTGATCTACAAAGCATGGTATAAACAACTGTACATTCATATGCCGGTTATCCTTGTTCGTTTACTTTCTTAATGAGGTATTCAGGGCAATCATCTTTAATGCTGTTAAAGCTGCTTCTTCACCTTTGTGCCCGTGTTTGCCGCCAATACGTTCCAATGCCTGTTGCTGGTTTTCTACTGTAAGTACAGCAAAAATTGTTGGCACATCAATCGTAAGATTCAATTGTGTTACAGCATCGGTAACTGTTTTACATACATAATCAAAATGCGGCGTATCGCCACGTATTACACAACCAAGCGTAATGAATGCATGCGGTCTCGTTTTGAGATGTCTCGATTTGCTTTCCCAGTATGCTTTTACAGCAAAACCTATTTCTACTGCACCGGGAACGGTTACAGTAACAACCTGCTTCACACCATATTCTTCCAATACCTTGCGGCAACCTTTTTCCAGTTCATCAATAATGGTTGCGTTCCATTCGGTACGTACCAATACAACACAGGCACCCGAAAAATCGTGAGTGCCTGTATTAAATGCGTATAAATTGCTGTTGCTAACATCAGCCATAATACAATGGGTTTAGCCTTGTTTAGTCGTTTGTAACAACACCCAAGCGTGCAAGGTATTTATCGGCCTGGCCTGCACCATTTGATCTTGGATATTTTTCTTTCAATGCCTTTAATAAATCCGCAGCCTTCTCTTTATTACCTACAGCTTCGTAAGCCATTGCTGCACGTAATAGATTTTCGGATGAAGTGAACTCATCTTTCTCATTGAGCTTAGCAGCTTTTTCGTACATCGCCGGACCTTTCTCTTTCTTATCGGTACTCATGTAAGCATCACCCAACATACGCCAGGCAGCACTTTGAATTTGTGTTGCATCGGTAGAAAAATCTTCGAGATGCTTGATGGCATTGTTGTAATCTTCTTTACGGAGGTAGATTGCACCTGCATAATAATTAGCAAGATTTGCAGCCTTAGTTCCGCTATAAGTTTTAATGATCTTCAGAAAACCTGCAGATGAACCATCACCGTTTAATGCCTGGTTCAATGAATCCTGTGCGAAATACATTTGTGCACGGCTCATCGCATCGTTTGCTTTCGATTCTTTCGGGCCTACAACAAAGTTTTTATATGCGAGGTAACCACCTGCCAATAAAATAATCAATCCACCAATGTAAGTAATGGGTTTTGAAAAACGACCCCAGAAGTCCTTTGCCTGTTTAATGGCTTCCACATCGTTCAGTTCCTGTGCCGTTGTTTTTTTTGTTTCTGACATTTTGTATTTGTTCTGGTTGAATTTAAATATAGCTTAAGCTTCGTTAGTGTAAATATTAGTCTACAATGAACGGATAATTCTGATCAATATACACATCCTTCAACAGCTCATCTTCTGATGGCCATGGACTTTCTTCAGCAAACTTCACACACTCCTCTACTTCTACACGTACACGTTCATTAATGGCTTCAATTTCTGCTTCGCTTACACCGAATACTTCCAGCAGTTTTTGCTTTGAAGTTTCAATGGGGTCACGTTGCTTATATTCTTCTACCTCTTCTTTAGAACGGTATTTCTGAGGATCACTCATTGAGTGACCTTTGTAACGATACGTTTTAATTTCAAGTAAGGTTGGCCCTTCACCTGCTCTGCCACGTTTAACCGCACGTGCCACCGCTTCGTGAACTGCTTCAGGATCCATACCGTCGATACTATCTGCAGGCATTTCGTATGCATCAGCCAGCTTATAAATATCAACCACGTTACTTGTACGGGTTACAGATGTACCCATAGCGTAGTTGTTGTTCTCACAAATAAAAATCACCGGCAGCTTCCAGAGCATTGCCAGGTTGAAGGTTTCGTGCAACATACCCTGGCGGGCAGCACCATCACCAAAAAACGTAAGCGTTACATTGTCGTTACCGTTGTATTTATCGGCAAATGCAATACCTGCACCTGTACCAATTTGTGCACCTACGATACCATGACCGCCAAAGAAACCAACATCTGCACCAAAGAAGTGCATACTTCCACCTTTACCTTTTGAGCAACCGGTCGCTTTACCGAACATTTCGGCCATACACGCCTTTGCACTTACACCTTTTGCAATAGCTAAACCGTGATCACGATACGCAGTGATCATTTTATCTTCAGGCTTGGTAGCTGTCATACAACCTGCCGCAATGGCTTCCTGGCCAATGTAGAGGTGACAAAAACCACGGATCTTTTGCATTCCATAAAGCTGACCTGTCTTTTCCTCAAAACGGCGGAGGAGCAGCATTAACTCGTACCAGTAGAGATATGTTTCTTTCGTGAATTTAGTGGCCACGTCGTAATTTTTTTAGAGTGGCAAAGATAAGGGTACAGTGTTAAATTTAAACCGCTGATTTTTGATTGTGGATTTTTGAAAAAAATTACCCGTAACCATTGTTAACGAACGTTTTGGCCCCGGAAAAGTTCTGGCATCTTTTTCGATGCAAATGCAGGGAAGAAAACCTGTTTTTCTCCACTAAAATTTATGTTATGGGTACGTTACAGCAATTACAGCATTGGAGCATTACCCATCACCCCAAATGGCTGGTGGTATTGCGGATCGTTCTTGGTTTCAGCCTGCTGTTAAAAGGCATTTCGTTTATCAGCAACGATGCAAGTTTGCAGAACATTTTGCAGCAAAGCATTTTCTCCTCACAAAACTGGCTCGTTACACTTATTCCCTGGGCACACCTTTTAGGCGGCAGTTTACTTATTGCGGGATTGTTTACCCGTTGGGTGGTGTTACTCCAAATCCCCATCCTTGCGGGCGCTTTTTTACTGGTGCTTTCGCAAAAAGGTTTTATGGGGGCACAGTCGGAGCTTGGCTTATCGCTGATGATACTTGTACTGCTGATTGTATTTTTTATTGAAGGAGGCGGACCAATTTCACTGGACGATTATTTCAGTCGCAACCCGAAATAATGATCCCTTCCATTACACTTCATCGACAGTTTTTGATGCTGCCAAGGCGTTGCTATGCCCTTAATGCTTTTTTATGATGAAGTGAATAGAATGCCACTGCCGCACTTGCCAGCATAAATACTGAACCGAGCACAAAGGGAGCGCCGGGAAAATAGACCGGTGCTTTCGGACCGGTAAAAGCTGCAAATGTATTTGTCATCATCACCGGGCCAAGGATCGAACTGAAACTCATGAGCGCCGAAAGCGACCCTTGCAGTTCTCCTTGCTGATTGGCAGGCACCAAACCCGTCATCACCGATTGCAAAGCTGGTCCGCAAATACCGCCCAGGCAGTAAGGTACCAGAAACGCAAACATCATCCAGCTTTGTGTGGCCAATGCAAACAGGAACATACCAAATGCATACAGTGCCAGGCCGATGTAAATACTTTTTTCATTCCCAATGCGGGGATTGATCACCCTTGTTAAACCGGCCTGCACAGCCCCTACCAACAAACCAACTACAGCTAGCGATATACCAATCATTTTCGAATCCCATTTAAATCGTTCGATGGTAAAAAAGCTCCAGTTGCTGTGTACGGCATGGCTACCCAAATAAACCAACAACAACGCAAGTACTAACCCGCCAATGGATGGATACCTTTTAAGTTTGTATAACGATACGCCGGGTATAATGCGCACCCATTCGAACTTGCGGCGATTTTCCGGCTTCAACGATTCAGGTAAAACAAAAAGTCCATACAGGAAATTCAGCAAACACAATCCGGCTGCAACCATAAACGGCACACGTGCACCAAAACCGCCCAGCAAACCACCCACTGCCGGACCAATGACAAAACCTAATCCAAATGCAGCGCCAATCATACCAAAGTTTTTTGCACGGTCTTCGGGAGTGCTGATATCGGCAATGTAGGCCGAAGCAGCAGTAAAGCTGGCACCTGTAATACCGGCTACAATACGACCAACAAACAACCAGCCTAAGGTTGGAGCAAAAGCAAGAAAAAGATAATCAACTGCAAAGCCAAACAGCGATGCAAGAATAACAGGACGACGACCAAACCTGTCGCTGAGGTTACCCATTAACGGCGAACAAATAAATTGTGTAATAGCAAACGCAAATAACAACCATCCGCCAATTTTTGATGCCTGGCTTACTGTTGCATGCCCCAACTCTTCAATAAGCGAAGGCATTACCGGAATGATGATACCAAAACCGATGACATCAATAAGCATGGTAATGAAAATAAAGCCGATAGCAGCGTTACGATTGGAAGCCATAAAGGAAGATTGAGTTTGCAAAGATGATAGATTACAAAAAGACTAAAAGAGTTTTTTTTCAAACGGTACAAACAAAAAAGGCAATGGATAAATCCATTGCCTCGATAAACTTATTGCAACTTACTTACGCTCTTTTCTTCACAGCTGTTTTCGACGCAGCTTTCTTTTGCTTTGTTAACGGCTCAATTACTTTACTAAAAGCACTGAGGTTAACAGGGCCGCTGTACGGTTCGCCGTTGATATAAAAGAAAGGAACATCTTTAATGCCTTTATCTGCTCCTTCCAATAAATCGGCTCTTACGCTCCAGCCATACACCGAATCAACCAGTTTGGTTAAAAAGTTTTTATCGGTAACACCTACATCTTTTGCATAGCCTTTTAAGCTGATGGTGCCGAGGTTACGGCGGTGAGCAAATAAAGTGTTGTGCATATCCCAAAACTTCACTTCACCTTCCTGTGCTGCACCAACCGAAGCTTCGGCTGCTTTTTGCGCACGCTGGTGAATACGTGTTAACGGAAAATGACGGAAGTTAAACTGTACGGTATCTTCAAACTTCTCCAGCAACTGGTTTACTACTTCATTTGCTTTTGCACAGGCTTCACTTTCATAATCGCCATACATGACCAGCTTAACAGGAGCTTTTTTATTGCCTACCCAAATATCCTTTGGTGGTATAATTTCTATTTCTGCTTGTTTTTGTGCCATACGTGCTCCTTTTTTAAAATATGATCAATTCAGTTTCCTAGTACTTATTGTGCAGCCGTTGCTTTGTTTGTTTCTTTTGAAGGGGCAGTATGTCCGTTTTCATTTCTGAAAACCACTACTCCATCAAACACATCAACAACTACTTTGTGGGCTTTGTCGATATCGCCTGATAAAATTTTCCGGCTCAAGCCATTTACGATCTCTTTCTGGATCAATCGTTTTAGAGGTCTTGCTCCAAACTGGGGATCGAAACCATGTTCGGCAAGGAATTCAAGGGTGTAGTCAGAAAAGTCCAGCTGTATGCCGCTCTGGGCCACCAGTTTCTTCAGGTTATTCAGCTGAATGCGAATAATGGATTTGATTTCCTTTTGAAGTAACGGTGCAAACATAATAATTTCATCCACACGATTCAAGAATTCGGGGCGAATGGTTTGTCGCAACAACGTCATAACTTCCAGCTTAGCCCGTTCTGCCGCCTTATCTATCTCATTCTCAGTGCTTACGCCTTCGTATGCCTCGCTAATCAAATGACTACCAATATTGCTGGTCATGATGATGATAGTGTTCTTGAAGTTCACCACCCGGCCTTTATTGTCGGTTAAGCGGCCATCATCCAGCACCTGCAACAATACATTCCATACATCAGGATGCGCTTTTTCAATTTCATCGAGCAAGACCACACTGTAAGGTTTGCGACGCACAGCCTCGGTCAACTGACCTCCTTCATCATATCCCACATAGCCGGGAGGCGCACCAACCAGCCGGGAAACGGTATGCTTCTCCTGGTACTCGCTCATATCAATCCTCGTCATCATGCTTTCATCATCAAACAGGTATTCGGCAAGCGCTTTTGCCAACTCGGTTTTACCCACGCCGGTTGTACCCAGGAAAATGAAAGAGCCGATTGGTTTACGTGGATCGCTCAACCCTGCCCTACTTCTGCGGATGGCATCGGCTACGGCTGTAATTGCCTCCTCCTGTCCAACTACACGATTGTGCAGTTCATCTTCAAGATGCAATAATTTTTCCCGTTCGCTCTGCATCATCTTGGCAACGGGAATGCCCGTCATCTTCGCAATATTTTCTGCAATATCTTCTGCATCCACTTCTTCTTTCAGCAAACGCTTTTCGCTGCTGGCCGCAAGCTGCACGCTTAGTTCAGCAATCAATGCTTCCTGCTCTTTTACTTTACCATAACGGATTTCGGCTACTTTGCCATAATCGCCTTCACGTTCTGCACGCTCGGCCTGGAGTTTTAAGTTTTCAATCTCCGCTTTGGCGTTTTGTACTTTCTCCACCAGTTCTTTTTCTTCTTTCCATTTTGCTTTGAGTGTATCACGCTCTACAGAAAGATTGGCGATTTCTGTGTTCAGCTCTTTTAACTTCTGCTCATCGCTTTCCCGCTTAATCGCTTCCCGTTCAATTTCGAGCTGACGGATCTGGCGTTCGAGTTTATCCAGTTCCTCTGGCATGCTGTTCATTTCCAAACGAAGCCTGGCTGCACTTTCATCGATGAGGTCAATAGCTTTGTCGGGCAGAAAACGATCGGTAATGTAGCGTGTACTTAATTCAACTGCTGCAATAATGGCTTCGTCTTTAATGCGTACATGGTGGTGTGTTTCGTAACGGTCTTTCAACCCACGAAGAATTGATACCGCATCTTCCACACTCGGCTCATCAATCATTACTTTTTGAAAACGACGTTCGAGTGCTTTATCTTTTTCAAAAAACTTCTGGTACTCATTCAGTGTAGTTGCACCAATTGCACGCAACTCACCTCTTGCCAGTGCAGGCTTCAAAATGTTGGCTGCATCCATTGCACCTTCGCCGCCGCCTGCACCAACAAGCGTATGAATTTCATCAATGAATAAAATAATTTCACCATCGCTGGTGCTTACTTCTTTTACCACACTTTTCAAACGTTCTTCAAACTCACCTTTATATTTTGCACCGGCAATGAGTTGCCCCATATCCAATGCGTAAATAATTTTCGATTTTAAATTCTCCGGTACATCGCCATTTACAATACGCATGGCCAATCCCTCGGCGATAGCTGTTTTACCTACACCCGGTTCACCCACAAGAATGGGATTGTTTTTACTGCGACGAGTTAAGATGTGTAAGGTGCGGCGTATCTCCTCATCACGACCGATTACAGGATCGAGCTTGCCCTGTCTTGCCATTTCATTTAAGTTCTTTGCATACTTATTGAGCGCATTGAACTGTGTTTCCTGTGTCTGGCTTTTTACTGTATCGCCTTTACGTAAATCTTTAATGGCTGTAAGCAAACCTTTTTCGGTTAAGCCGGCATCTTTCAACAGCTTTGCAGTAGAATCGTTGCCTTGAACAATTGCCAGCAACAAATGCTCGGGAGTAACAAACTCATCGCCAAAACTTTTTAACGCTGCACCTGCACGCAATACCACACTGTTGGCTTCACGGCTGATCGATTGTGCGGCTTCTCCACTTGTTTTCGGCAAGCGGTTGATGGCTTCATCGAGTTTTGTTTCTACAAGATTTACGGTAACATTATTTTTCTTCAACAAGTAATCAACCGGACTATCCTGCTGATCGAGTAATGCTTTAAGGATATGTTCGGTTTCAATATTTACATTCTGTGCATTAAAAGCCAATTGCTGGGCCTGCTGCACAGCTTCTGCTGCTTTTATAGTGAAGTTTCCTAAATTCATAGTTCTATTGTTTTAAACATTGTTCGCAAAACACAATCCAATAAAAAAAATCAGTAAGAATGTCACTTAACCGTTTGAGTATCCGCCCCAAAGTCAGTGCCAGCCTCGTTTTACTGTTATTCTTTCAGTTTGCATTTGCACAACAGGATTTCAGTAAGGTAAACGATTGGGTAAATAACAACCTCACCGATTTGGGCGGCCGTGCAGTATTAATGATTTATAAGGATGGAAAATTTGTATACACGCAGAATTTTAACAATTTAACTAAGGCCCAGCAAAACCGTGGAAAGATCAAAGCCAAAGTGCAGGGCAAAGATGTGGATGAAGTATTGCAGGATTACACAACCACTACCCGTGAACGCATTGCCAGCAGCAGTAAATGGTTAACCGCTGCATTACTGATGACCTACATCGATGAAAACAAAGTGCGGCTAACCGACTCCGTTGGAAAGTTTTTACCCGTGATGACCAAATACGGAAAAGGAGGCATTAAAGTATGGCAGTGCTTGAATCACACAACGGGTATTAAAAGCGGTGGCTTGCGTGATATGTTGAGCGGCATGCGCAACGTAAAAACCATGTTTGAAGCCATTGAGCAAATTGCCATGTTGCCGATGGAGGGAACGCCCGGCAAGTATTTTCATTACAGCAATACCGGTTTGCAGATTATAGCAGCGATTATTGAAAAAGTAAGTGAGAAAGATTTTGAAACAGCGTTCAAGGAACGCATTGCCGATCCATTGGAAATGAAGAATACTGATTTTGGCAAAAACGGCGTTCCCCTTGCAGCAGGCGGTGCTTTTAGTACACCTGAAGACTACATGCACTTTTTAATAATGCTGCTGAACGAAGGTGAATACAACGGAAAACGCATCATCAGCAAAGCATTGATAAACGAAATGCAAAAGAACCGCTTAAGCCGGGATGTAGAAATGGCTTATACGCCCGATGAAGCCGGCACCTGGGGCTATGGTTTTGGCGAGTGGATCATGGATGCACCGTTAGCCGTAAGTGAAAAGAAAGATGCAATGCCAAATTCGAAAAGAGGAAGTGCGGTGAGCAGCCCGGGATTATTTGGTTCGTTTCCCTGGATCGATAACGATAAAAAATACTGTGCGTTTCTTTTTGTGTTTAACCTGAAACACAAAGAACGGCAAATGAAATACCGGGAACTGAGAGAGCTTGTTGACAATGTGATGCGGTAGTTTATAACAAGACGAGAAGCGTCGGCAAATACAAGGCAAGCAGTTGCAGGCAGGCATTGTCCTTTTTCTGAAAGCGTTTTTTTTCAACCCTATTTGTACAAAGAAGTAAACAAGCACACAGTTTCGTGTAGTGTTATTGGCATGCACGTGTAGTAGATATATTACAGACGAGTTTTATATGTTAATAAGACATAACTTCGCCCGGTTCTAAGTACAACACCGTATGTTGAAGTTTACTAAAAGTCCAGTTTCCGCTATAGCTTCTGTTATACTGTTTGGAGCATTGCTCGTTTTACTGCTGTGGGTAAACGTTTTTCAACAACTGAATAAAGAAAAAGAAACAGCACTTAATAAAGCAAAACAACTGAATGCCAACCAGGCATTGGCATTAGAAAGTTACACCATCCGCACTATACAAAATGCCGATCTTATTCTGCAGATTGTACGGTCAGAATATCAGAAACAAAATACATTCAACAACTTTCAGCAGTTAAAACAAAATAGCACCATTGATCAGAAATTACTCGAAGGTGTTGTGATTATGAATAAAGAAGGAAATCTTATTTCTTCGTTTCATCCGTTTCACCCCGATACCGTTACAAATTTCAGCACAAGAGAATATTTTCAAACGCATACTACAGCAACGAGCGACAGCCTTTTCATCAGTAAGCCTATTACCTCCCGTCTCTTTTCAAAAGCAGTGATTGTACTCAGTCGTAAAATAACCGACAGCAAAAACAATTTTGCAGGAGTTATTGCCTTACAGATATTTCCGGAAACATTCACCTCGTTTTCGGATGGAGCTTTTGTTGATTCATTTGATATTATTTCCTTGATTGCACCTGATGGTACAACCTATGCACGTAAAACCGGTGCCACTGCCAGCTACGGTGAGAATATTATTAAAAGTCCGTTGTTTCAGCACTTGAAAAATAAGCCTGTAGACAATTATTACGCAAACGATGCAATCCGCAACATTCCAACCTATTTCAGTTACAGGAAATTAAAAAACTATCCCATCATTGCTACGGTAGGTAAAAGAGAAGTAGATGTGTTGCGTGACTATCAAAAACAAAAAAATAAATCGCTCATTTTTACCTCTGTAATTACTTTGCTTGTGATTCTGTTTTCATTTGCCATTATTACTGGCATCCAAAACAGGCGTCGTTTTTTTAATGCGCTTGCAGAAAGCGAAGGAAAATACAGATCGATGTTTGAAAACAGCAAGGATGCAATTTTACTTACCGATCATGAAGGAAATATCTTAACACTTAATTCTGCCGCCGAAAAAGTATTCGATATCGATCAGGATTCCTGCACCTCAAAAAATATCGGTCAGTTTTTAGCCAATGCACAAGATCACTTCTACCAACAAGCAGGATATACCGGTGAAGTAAAATTTATACGCCGCTCGGGTACTGAATTTACAGGTGAAGTGGTTTCATCGCAATACAAAGCAGACAGAAATCATCGTGTTTCTGTGATCGTTATAAGGGATGCTACGGAACGTAAACAACTGGAAGAAGAATTAGCAAAAGAGCGTAACCAGCGAGAGCAACTCATACTGCAGCAGGTTATTCTTACGCAGGAAATGGAACGAGAACAAATTGGTGGCGAACTGCACGATAACGTTTGCCAGATTTTAGCAACAACCAAACACTACCTGGAATTAATTGAACGCAAACAGGAGTTCAGTCAAACTTTCTTACCACAGGCAAGACAAATGATCAACGATTCGATACAGGAAATCCGTCATCTTTCGCACGCCATGAACCCTGCTTCGCTTGATTCGAAAACCATTACCGATGCATTGAAAGAACTGACTGCTACTATCAAAGCTACCGGCGAACTGGAAGTAGTGTTCAATGCCTATCATTGTATTGAACAACTGGACGTTCAAAAAAAGCGTGCACTGTTTCGTATTGCCCAGGAACAACTCAACAATGTTTTAAAGCATGCACAAGCTACAACGGTGCATGTAAGTATTGCTTTAAAAGAGAATAATATCCATTTAAACATCAGCGATAATGGAAAAGGCTTCGATCCTTTGCAACAAAAAGCCGGGCTGGGTTTAAACAATATGCAGGCAAGGGTAAAAGCATTTGCAGGAAAGATTCATGTAACTACATCACCAGGGCAAGGCTGCCATATTGAAGCGGTCATTCCTTACCTGGAAAAAAGGGCATAAGGAACCATTCTTTTATTTTTTATTCTTCGCCGCAGCTTTCGAAAGATTTTCTTTTACACGAAACTTCACAATTTTTGTTACCAACGCCAGCGGCAATTTTTCATCAATGGGGAATTGGATAGCACCTTTTGATGTTTTATACTTTTTCAATTCATCAGCAAACGCTTCAATACCTGATGGCGCAGGATAAAATCCGATATGACTTTTATACCCTGCAAAATGTACCAGGTTGCCCTGCAGTTTAAATGTGGGCATCCCATAACTGATGGCTTCTTCTGCCTTCGGTGCAGCTTTGGTAATTGTACTGCGCATCTGTTGCAACAAGTTTTGAGTACTTGCAGGAAAACCGGCAATGTACGCATCGATGGTTGTAATGGCTGTATTCATGATTTTGAGTTGGAAAGGTTTTATACCGCAACCGCTTCTTTATGATATTTATTTCGGTAAGCTAACGGTGATAAACCGGTGATTTTGCGAAACACCGTGCGAAAGGCTTTCTCATCGGAGTAACCGGTTTCATACATTACTTCGTTCACATTCTTCCGTCCGCTTTCGAGCTGACGTTTGGCTGCTTCAATTTTTACACGTTGAATATATTCAACTACTGTATTTGCTGTTGCTTTTTTAAACCTTCGTTCCAGGTTACGACGGCCCAGTGCCAGCATGTCGGCCAACTGGTCTACTGTAATCTTATCCTGGTAATTACGTTCAATGTACTCCTGTGCTTTTTTGATCGATTCATCTTCATGTGCCTTTTGCCCATTGAAGATGATAAAAGGTGATTGACTTTCCCGATCAATATCGATCATAAATGTTTTGGCAATACGTACCGCCACTTCACGCCCTGCATATTTTTCAATAAGGTAAGCCAGCAGGTTTAAAAAGGAATACGCTCCACCGCTACTGTACAAACCATCTTCCTCCGTCATAATGCGATCATCCACCAGGTTCACCTGTGGAAACATGCGACGAAAATCGTTGGCAGCTACCCAATGTGTTGCACATTTCTTTCCATCTAACAAACCTGTTGCTGCCAGCAGAAATACCGCAATACAAAATGTAGCAACTTCTGCACCTTGTTGATACTGCTCAACAATCCATGGTATAAATGCAGCATTCGCCTGCATGGCCTTTTCCAGATCGCCGTGCATAGCCGGTATAATAATGAGGTCGGTTTTCTTTACATCGCTAATCAATACATCGGGTTGTATCGTATACAAGCCATTGCGTTGTGGAACAGAGTTTTCAAGTCCCACCAATTGAATCTGAAAAACAGGCTCCATACCCATTGCCTTACGGATATTGTTTACTTCGGATAAGATCTGGTGTGTACCATCAATATTCGGTAAACTGGAATGACCAAGCGGTACAAGAATTGAAACATGTTTCATGCGATTGTTTTTGGTTTAGCGCCAACTGTTAAGCATCATAAAATTCAAATAACACATTTTACAGCTTTTACTTTTGGCTATTGTAAGCAATGGTTGAGTTAAAGAGAAGTCAAATGTAACAAATGTGTTTGTCGTAATCAACCCCATACAATTTCGGAAACACACCCTTTTATTACCAAAGTAACCCGGTAGGTTTGTACTGCAACCACAACAATGTTTACCAACACAATTCATACGGCAACTTTATTAAACGGCCTCGATGAGGCGCATACAGCAATGCAACAGCTACTGTCAACTGCCAGCGAAGATGCCCTGCATTTTAAACCTGCGGCCCGCAGTTGGTGCATTGCACAAATAGCCGAGCATGTACAACTTTCTGCAAACTCTGTGCTAAAAGCAATGGCCTTAAAAGGCAATCCGGCACAAAGAGACCCCGCAGAAAAAATTGAAGAACTGCAGCAGATTTTTCTTGATTTTGATAAGCAATACAAAAGCCCCGAATTTATACTGCCAACAAAAGACATTTACATTAAAGCTGTGTTGCTGACGGAGTTTGAACAAACATACGCTGCATTAATACAGCTTTTGTACCGGGTTGATTTTGAAGAAATGATCGACCACCCGGCATTCGGCAATATCAGTAAACTGGAAATTGCGCATTTTGCATGGTTTCATACCGAACGGCATTTACGACAGATGAACAAATGCCTGCAGCTGTACAAACAAACAAGACAGCAGGCAACACACATTGAGTTATTTAAAACGAATGTGAACAGTAAATCGGAAGCAGCAACAATTATCAGCAAGCTGCAACAACATTACCCGTTTTCAAAAATCACCATCGATCTGCACGATTGCGATAAAATTCTGCGTATTGAAGGCGAACAGGTACAATTATCGCTGGTACTAAATCTGCTGGAGAAAATGGGTTATGCAGGATCGGTTTTTACCTGATCAATAACTACCGGTCTAATGCAGGAAAATATTTTTAGCTTTAACTATACACATTAACCACCTTAAACCTATCGATCATGAAAAAAGCAACCTTCTTCTTATCAATCACCTTAAACCAATGTTGCTATGGCCACAAAAAAAACAAAGCCAACCGACGAAGAACTGGTAGCCGACTGGATGCAAAAACTGGAGCACCCGCTAAAAGCAGAAATTGATGCCGTTCGTGCCATTATCAAAGCAAGTAACAGCAACATTAAAGAACGCATCAAGTGGAATGCCCCTAGTTATTACAGCACAGAAGACATTGTAACGTTTAACCATCGTGCAACACAACATGTGCACCTCATCTTCCATCATCCAACTATTGTACAAATAAAATCAGCATTGCTGGAAGGCGACTATAAAGACCGGCGGATGCTTTACCTGCCCGATATGAAAGCGATCAAGGCAAATAAAAAAGAGCTGCAGCGCATTGTTAACGAATCGGTGCAGTTAATTGATCAACTTTAAATCATTAGTTTATGGAACGCATTCATTTTACAGTCAACATCAACGCTCCCAAAGAAACAGTATGGGCTATTCTCTGGACCAAAGGCAAATACGAAGCATGGACTGCTGCTTTTGCCGAAGGCTCCACTACTATTACCGATTGGCAAGAAGGAAGTAAAGTTTTATTTGTGGATGGCGCCTCCGGCAATGGTATGGTAAGCCGTATAGAAGAAAAGCGGGAAAACGAATACATGTCGTTTACACATCTGGGCGAAATAAAAGATGGCGTAGAAGACACCACGAGTGAAAAAGTAAAAGCATGGAACGGATCGAAAGAAAACTACACCCTTACAGAAAACAACAACGTAACCACACTTGATGTGGAGATGGATATTACAGCTGAGTATAAAGATTATTTTCTTACCACATGGCCTAAAGCAATGGAAATAATTAAAATAATGGCCGAACAAAACGTTTAAATAGTACAAGTATGACAACCATTTCATCAATCTATGTGAACCTGCCTGTGAAAGACCTTGCAGTTACAAGAACCTTCTGGACCAGCTTAGGTTTTCAGTTTAATGAGCAGTTCAGCAACGACAAAGCTGTATGCTTGGTTCTTAATGAAGGAAGCATGTATGCCATGCTACTTACGCATGAATTCTTTGCAGGCTTTACCACCCGATCTGTTGCCGATGGCAGCAGCACGCAGGTTATTCTTGCTGTTGAAGTAGAAAGTAGAGAAAAAGTAGATGCCATTGTACAGGCAGCTTTGGCCAACGGTGGTACACGCTATCGGGAAGCGGCCGATCATGGCTGGATGTATTACGATTCTTTTGCTGACCCAGACGGTCACCAGTGGGGGATCATGCATTCCGATCTCTCGAAATTGCCCGCCTAGCAAAGAAGGTTGTTAATCTTTAACAATCGCAAAAATTGCATCCTGTTTCCAATTATCTTTAGCAGCATAAAATTTCTGCAATGAAATATATGCTGCTTTTTGTTTTTACTGTATTCTCCGTTACCGTATGTACTGCACAAAACTTTACCGAAGTAGAGCAGTTTATGCTTAACAATCAAAAGCAACTGGGCGACGACCAGGCGTTGATGATTTATAAAGATGGGAAAGTTGTTTACCAGAAAGCGCTCGGCGATTTTAAAGCCAACATGCAGGCTCCTATTGGCGAAAGCAGTCAGTGGTTAACCGCAGCCTTGGTGATGATTATGGTACAGGAAGGAAAAATTTCGCTGGATGATAATGTTGGAAAGTATTTACCCATTTTTCCGAAATGGATGAAAGGCTACATCACCATCCGTAATTGCCTCAGCCATACCGATGGTATTGAGCCCGATAAACAGGGCGCCGGCAAAATGTTTCAACGCAACAGCTTTTCTTCGCTGGAAGAAGAAGTCAATCACTATGCTGAGAAAAGAGCCATCGTTAACAATCCCGGCGCATGGTTTCAATACAACCAGATCGGAACAAACATTGTTGGTCGAGTACTGGAAGTGGTAACCAAGAAAAAATTCGATCGCCTGATCCAGGAAAAATTATTCAGACCCATGAACCTGCGCCTTACAACGTTCAGCAATTATACATCGGCTATCAGCCCGTTTGATGGTGCAAAATCAACTGCTACCGAATACAGCAACTTTATGAGCATGTTACTCAACAAAGGCATGTATAACGGCAAACAGATTTTAACCGAAGCTTCGGTTGCTGAATTGATGAAAATACAAACCGGTAACGCACTCAATAAATTTACCCCTCCTTTTATGAATGGCTACAGCTATGGATTAGGTACCTGGGTTGAAAGTAAAGACAGCAAAGTGGTGAGTGCTGTTTCACCCACTGCTCCTTTTGCATGGATTGATTACTGCAAAGGTTACACCTGCATCCTTTTAACAAAAAAAGAAAGAGATCCGTTAAAGCGTGAACTGTACGACCAGCTAAAAACATTGGTGGATGCACAAATAAGCGGTGGTTGTAAATAACCGTACTGTTTCTTGTTCGTTTTGTAACTTTCCGGCGCAGCACGGCTGCTAAACAACTGTACTATGTACGAACACAGTAAACAACCGCTTGCTACCAAGCACAAATATTACAAACGTATTGCCTGGAACTTATTAACTGCTTCGGGCATCCTGGCCGTTTGCCTTGCCATTGGCGTACTGGGTTATCATTATACCGATGACATTCCCTGGCTCGATTCGTTGCACAATGCTTCCATGATCCTGAGTGGCATGGGACCGGTGGTAACCATTACCTCTAATGCCGGCAAATTATTTTCATCGTTTTATGCCTTGTTCAGCGGCGTGGTGTTTATTACCAATATCGGTTTAATACTTGCACCTGCCGCACATCGTTTATTTCACAAGCTGCACATCCAGGAAAAATAAGAGTGCTACCAGTAACTGCATATACTACTTTTATAAAAGATACTGCTGCACGACTTGGCTTCAGCTTTTGCGGCATCAGTAAAGCTGTGCGGCTCGATGAGGATGCCAAACGCCTTGAGCAATGGCTCAAGCAAGGCATGCATGGCAACATGCAGTACATGGAAAATTATTTTGAGTTGCGTGTTGATCCGGCGAAGCTTGTACCGGGTGCAAAGAGTGTAATTACACTCATGATGAATTATTACCCGGCAGTTCCACAAACAACCGACGGACCAAAAATTTCGAAGTACGCCTACGGCAACGATTACCACGAGGTCATCCGCAGCAAACTGAAAGAGTTGTTGTTTGAAATGAACCAATCGATCGGCGAAGTAAATGGGCGGGGATTTGTTGACAGTGCTCCTGTACTCGAACGCAGCTGGGCTACACGCAGCGGTTTAGGATGGATCGGCAAAAACGGGAACCTCATCAACAAACAACAAGGCTCGTTCTCTTTTTTAGCAACCATCATCTGCGATCTGGAGCTGGAATACGATGCTGCGTTTGCGAAAGATTATTGCGGCAGTTGTACACGCTGCATCGATAACTGCCCTACCGACGCCATACAACCTAACAAAGTAATTGATGGCAGTAAATGCATTTCTTACTTCACCATCGAATTAAAAGATGCGTTGATTGATGAAAGTATGAAAGGCAAATTCAACAACTGGCTATTTGGTTGCGATGTTTGCCAGGATGTTTGTCCGTGGAACCGTTTCAGCAAACCAACCACAGAACCTGCTTTTGCACCTTTGCCTCAAATACTGAATTTAAGTACAAAGCAATGGGAGGAAATGACCGAAGAAACGTTTAAGCTGGTATTCAAACACTCGCCCATTAAGCGTACCAAATTCAGCGGTATTCAACGCAATTTAAAATTCATTCAATCCACATAAAAAAAGAAAGAGACCGTAACGGTCTCTTGTCTATAGGTGCATCCCGGTTATATAGTCGGGAGATGATAAAGCAATGGTTAAAATACAAAGCCAAGTTTTACGGCGATGCGGTTGAATTTATAATTGTAGCGGTAATAAGTTTCTGGTGATTCAACAGGCCATCCCCACCAGCTGAAACCTTTTTGTGTTTCTTTTAATTGTTTATGCGAATAACCTGCGCTGATGACAAATGCATCCTGTTTCTTTGTGTTTATTTTTAAGCCGATACCTGCATCGGTAAACAAACCCGGCGACTGATCAATAATGTTCTGCTGCTCTCTATTTTTCGTCCAGGCGAAATTGATCCCTGCATCGCTGTACAGAAAAAACGTTTTCCGCTTTGTTGAAAAATCGTACCGCACATCAGCAAACAACGGAATACTCCGCTGCATATAAAAATCCATCCCGGTGCCGATACCTGCAAACCATTTCTGATGACGGAAACCGTTTACTGTTTGTAATGTAAATGCTTCGGCACTGCCACCTGCCAGTAAACCGGTTTGTACAATGGTTTCAAATTTGAATGGCTTTACTTTTTCCGGCTGTGGTTGTACTTGTGTTAAACCAAACAACGGCAGCAAGAACAGTATACACAAAAGAGATTTCATGTGTTTATTTTTGAATAGCAATACTGCTACGTTGCTGAATATTGTTGGCATTGCTGTAATCGAACTGCAGCAGGGCTGTTTTGGTAACCACCAATGCATTGTTGTTCCAGGCAATTACATCATACGCTTCAAAGCCGGTAAACTGCTTGATCAATTTCAGGTTTGAAGGAGTAGTTGCATCATAAATTTTCAAACCATCTTTCCCATCGCAAACAAATAACAGGTTACCCTCTTTCGATAAACCATGCGGATTGGTTAGTGCATACGATTTAATTAAGAACGGTGCTTGTAAATTATTAATATCAATTACATCTAACTGGTTAATGGTTGCACGGCAGGCTGTACCGCTGCGCAAGGTTACATACGCATGTGTATCATCTGCAATTACAGGATCACAAGCCAAGGCATGTGCAAAAGAACCTGTCTTCGTTGGCACTGCCGGATTTTGTATGCTGTAGATAAACATACCGGTATTGGAACCAATAAACAGTTGCTCTTTGAACGGATAAATAGTTTCAATACCCCAGCCTACAGACACCGTTTGCAGCTGTTGCGGCGCATCGGGATTTTGCAAACCAAATACTTTCAGATCGCTGTTGGAAACAGTATAGAGATAATCGTTCTTTAATGCAAAACGAGCCATCGATCCGTTGATGCCGGTTGTTGCTGCGTTCGTTGCTACAGGAGAAAAAGAGGAAAACAGCATCGCATCAGTTCGGGTAAACCAAGGAAAACCGGTGGTATTCGTACAAAGTATTTCAACAACTGTATCCTTCCTGTTCCAATCAACAATCAACCGATTGGTATCGGCTACAAAACCATTGGCATAAGTTCTGTGCGGAAATACATTGGATGAAACTTTTACCAAACCTATCTGCTGCGGATTACTGATATCAAGCGTAATTAAATCGCCATACAAATCGGCATACAAGCGATTTCCTTTTACCGCCAAGTCAACATTGCCCGGCATTTCGATAAACGAAAGATTTTTCGGAGCCGATGGGTTGCTGTTATCAATTACATGAATGCCTTTGTTGATTTCGTTGAGAAAAATGTACGAACCAAAGAGCGTTATTTTTCCGGGATTGGCAATTGCCTTTGCCGGCATACTTTTAATACCGGCGTATACTTCCTGTTTGGTTTTGTACACCGGGCTCAAGATGCTGTAGGTTTGTGTACACTTGTCTTTGAGGCAACTGCTCAGGAACAAAACAGGCAGCAGCAACAATGCATAAGGTTTAATCCTGGTCATAGCAGTAGTTTGTTTAGCAGGTTGACATTAGCGCAATACAAACCGTTGCACTGCTTTTTAATTATTTAAAATAAATGCGGTAACGCACACCTGTTTGCCACCAGTAATCGCTCGATGAAGTTTTGTACACTGGCCGTAAGCCGTAATTAAAATATAAACCCAGTTGTGAAGTTTGCTTTTGCACATTCCACTCGTATGCAGGTGTCAGCTGTAATACCGGTTGCCATGTAGTTGCTTTTGCAGTAGTAGTTCCTCCTGCTGTGCTACCCATAGTTGTACCGGAATAACGGAAAGAGTTTGCAACTGTTCCTGTTTTTGTTGAAGACAAAGCGAACCACTGTTGCAAACCTGTTCCCAAACGGAACATGCCTTTTGCAGTTGAAGCAATTTTCCATTCAAGATCCAACGGCACCGCAATACTGTGTGTTTTAAATACAGCATCGCTATTGGTAAGCATTACTGTTGAGAAGCTATTGGTTGTTTGATAAAAACTATCCACACGCTGCGACTGTTCTACTTTATAACTGCTGTACTGGTACTGCAAGCCTGTAACAAATACATGTTTTTTAAATACCGTTTTACGTGCAACTATGCCCATACCAAATTGCAGCGAAGGTTTAATGGCAAACTGATTGACCGTAATACGAGTAGGACCACCGGAACCGCCGTTGTTTCCCAACAGCGGCGAAGCATCTGCAACTGCAGACATACCGCCGGGAAATACATTATCTCTTATTTGTGCGATGCCTGCATTTACCTGCAAGCCCAAACGCCATTTGTTTTTAGATTTGGCAGTACTGTCGGCAGGCAAAACTGTAGTTGTAACAAAAGCAGAATCTGTTGCTTCTTTTCCTACACTGTCTTTTACTGCAACATTTGTAGCTATTACTTCCGTTTGGGGTTCGGATACTACAGTTGTATCAACAACACTATTTTCTTCCTGCTTTAATGCAGCCATAACAGTTTTATCTTCTTGCGATGTAATAAATTTATCCTGCTGTTTATTTTGCATAACAGGTATAGTTATTACAGGATTCGCTGCTGTTACCACTTTCTTTTTCTTCGACAACGAAACTGTTACTACTGGTTGTTGCACATTCAATACCGGTTCATCAGTTGTTGTTGCAGCAATAGTTGTTGTTGGTTCTGTTGCTGTGCGTTTATCTGTTTGCTGTTCGTTTGCTGTTGAGGTATTGCGATTGTCTGCTTGTGTTGTTTTATTCGCTGCTGTTGCAGGTGTAGTTGTATTTGTTGGTTGATGTAATGCCGTTGATGCCTGTTCATTTTTATCTGCTGTTACATAAAGCAATCCTGCTCCGCCCAGCAACAGTCCGGCGAAGAGGAAAATGATGATCCATCTGCGTCGCTTCCTGTCTTCCTGCAATTGCGCATTCACCTGTTGCCATACGGCATCGGATGGCTTCAGCTTAAAGCTGCTCAGCTCCTCTGCAACTTTTTGTTCAAAGCGGTTATCCTCCATACAATTTCTTTTGGGGTTCGGCATTATATTTTTCAATCCAGGTGATCAACAGGTTGCGTGCACGCATGTACTGGCTGCGACTGGTACCTTCCGAAATACCAAGCATCTTCCCTATTTCCACATGTGTAAATCCTTCTACCGCATGCAGGTTAAAAATGGTTTGATAACCGGTAGGTAATTGCCGTATCAATTCGGCCAGCTGTTTATTGCGCAGAATAATCTCCGGGTTCTCATTACTCACAGGATGCAACGGCTCGCTCAGGAAAGACATATCGTACTGATACTCTTTTTTCTTTTTGAGATAATTCAAAGCAGTGTTCACCATAATCATCCGTATCCATCCGCCCAACTCACCTTCGTTGCGGTAACTGTGCAAATTGCGGAACACTTTAATGAATCCCTCCTGCAATACGTCTTCCGCATCGGCCAGCGATTTGGTGTAACGGAAACAGATACCCAGCATGGTTTCAGCAAAAGCATCGTAGAGTTGCTTTTGCGCCACGCTGTTGCCACGCAAACATTCTTTTATGAGTTGACGCTGATCGATCATTCCGGTTTTGTAATGGGTTGACAAAGCTATACGCTCAACCGTTGCTTGCCGTTTAAATTTTCTTTAAAAAAGAAGCCCCGTTAGAAAACGGGGCTTGAACACTTAAAACATAACTACTGAAAAAAAGACTTATATCGCCGGATCGGCTGGTGTATTTGGATTATTTAACCGCTCCTGATCGGGATAAGGATAGAAATTTCTGTTGCGCTCGAAACTTGTTGGCACTGGGTTTACATTGTTTGGAGGAGCGGTACGTCCGAAGCGGCGACTGTCTTCCAAACGCAAACCACTTAGGTATAATTCTGCACAACGTTGCTTATACACTTCGAGCAAAAGGTCGGGTACGAGAATTGAGCCGGAATAGGCAGGCAAATTCGCATGCACACCAAACACATCGCCGCTCGATTGCTGACGAACTGCATTAATTTCAGCCAAAGCATCTGTCACCAATCCGCCTGAACGAAGGATGGCTTCTGCTTTGATCAAACGCATTTCATCGGGCAAATAAACCGGAATAGGGCTGCTGTTGGTTTGCGCAAATCCACGGATGGTGCGCAACACATCACTGCCACTTGTTACGGGCGAACCCTGGAAATAAAATGCCAAACGACCATCTGCCGCATCAAACATACCTGCAGGTAATCCGAAATTATCACGTGGAGAAAAACTGTTTACAACACGCAGTTGATTAAAAAGAGGATTAACTGTTTGCGCCCCATCGTAATTGAACTGCGATGCAGAACTTAATGGAACAAGATTAGCGGCAGCTATTGCCTGGGCATAACGGCCTGCCATCATATTATATCTCGCAAGGTATGCGTTGATACAATTCAACAGATTGAAATTTGCACCCAGCACACGTGTATTAAACTCTGTTGAAGGTGCGTTCGCTGCAAGTAAAGCCGCTGCCTGCTCAAGCAATTCGATTGCTTTTAATAAGCCTTGTTGACGGGGTACAAATGTTACGCCACCAGCTTTATTGGTTTGCGTAGGCACCTGCTCAAATGCGGTAGCTAACCCGCCGATCGCCATTGCCTTAAACAAATGAGCGTGTGCAACAACACCCGAACGCATGGCGTTATCAGTAGCAAGTACAGTGGGCGCACTGGCAATAATATCATCGGCCATACCCATTACCCGGTTCATGCGTAACCAAACGCCCAACACGTTTCCGTTAAATGTTGGTAATGCAGAACCACCCGCTTCAATTTCAAGTACGTTGGTAAACGTGGCAATGCCTTTTACTTCACGTGTGGTGCCACCTGTTGTAATTGCAAGCGCTTCAAATGCAGATGCTGCATAATTCTGCTTCATACCAATACTGTAAGTAATCAACCCCTCACGTGTTGAAACCACCTGCGCATCCGTAGGTCCGTTGGGGTTTACGATATCCATTTTACATCCCGAAAACACAGCGAGTGCAAGCAGGAAGATGGACTGTTTAAAAAGCTTTTTCATTGTATAGTAATTTTTTCAATTAGAAATTAACGTTTACACCAAACAGGATCATTCTTGGAATTGGCACTTCCACAAAATCAAATCCACGAACCGCATTATCCTGGCCCGCTGCATTTACCTCCGGATCCCATCCGCTGTATTTATCAAATGAAAGCAGGTTACGTCCTACAACACTTAAACGCATCGTATTACCTTTTAAAAACTTCGGCTTCATGTTATACGATAACGACAACTCACGAAGTTTTACAAATGAACCATCTTCAATCCAGTTTTCGAAAATGCTGAAGAGCGCTGCACTTGTACCTTTCGGCACTTTGCCCAACAATTCATTTTCGTACCCTTTCAATCCGCCGTAAAAATCTCTGTCGCCCACACGCTTGGTAAAGTTGAACACATCATATCCCAGCATCGCATCCCACTGCATACGGAAATTGAATTTGCCGAAATCGAGCTCATCAATTTTAGAGATCACATGTTTAGGATTGGGTTGACCGATTACTTTGCTCAGCAAGGTTCCTGTTGGCTGGCCATTTGAACCACGCTGCACAGTATACTTGCCGTTTGCCAGTTGAATACCTCTTTCACGTTGCGGCAAACCATTCAGATCGAGTAATAAACTGCCATCAGTATTGCGTGCAAAGAATGTACTGTAGTAGGCACCCAACGGATAACCGTTAACAGCTGCAACCTGGCCAAAGCCTCCTGCAAATGGCAATACGCCATTACCTTCCACACCGTTAACAACGTTCTTGTTATTGAGATAAGATAATGTTGAAACCCAACGCAACTTGTCATTATTAAGAATGGCTGCACGAACGAGGAATTCAAATCCTTTGTTCGTCATAGTACCAATGTTTACAAAACGATTGTTGTAACCGGTTGTTGGTGCAAGTGTACGGTTAAGAATCAAATCTTTTACATCTTTATTAAAGTAGCTGAATTCAACACTGATGGCATCGTTCAGTAAGCCAAGATCAAAACCAAGCTCAACTTCTGTTTGGCGTTCGGGTTTAACAGTAAAGTTGCCCAAGGTAGATGGTGCAATGTATCCGGCCTGTCCACCATACACAACCGGTGAGAAATTGGTAAACCGATCGTACTGACCAATTGCAGTTAAGTTACCGCTTTGTCCATACGCTGCACGCAGCTTTAAACTGCTGACAGCCTTCGAAAGATGATCGCCCCAAAATTTTTCATTCGAAACAATGTAAGTACCACTCACTTTAGGGAAGAACTGCCAGCGGTTATCAATACCGTAAACAGATGATGCATCTACACGTGCTGCACCTGTTACAAAATACCTGTTCTTATAGCCGAATGTCTGTTGCAGAAAGGCCCCCATAATTACACGCTCGCCTCTAAACTCTCCGGCTGCAATCGTACCGTTGTTGATGGTTTGTCCGAATGCACCTAACTGTGTTGCATTAGCAGAAAAGGTAAAAGTTTTATCGTATTGCAACGTTCCGCCCAACGATGTTGTTGACTGTAACTCGCTGGCAATTTCTTTTTGATAAGTTGCAGTAAGATCGTTGTTCAACTGTATAACCGTTGCATCTGCACGGCGGATAAACCCTCCGTTGTAAGACGGCGTTGTGTTACGTGGAGGAATATAAGCTGTTGCGGTTTGTGTGTAATTATCAATACCGGAAGTAAACTCAATATTTAAACCCGCAATTGGCTTATACGTTAATTGCGCACTTGATACAATGCGGCTTGTGCGCTGACGAAAGTCGAAACGTTCAATTGCTTCTAACGGATTCGTACGAGCAACAATACCACTTGCATTTACCGATGGATAAATACCTGTTGCCGGATCCTTATCGGGATTAACATAGTTGTTTCCGAAAATAAACCCGGTTAATGCACCATAGGCTTCATTGATACCACCGTTTGGAATTTCTTTACTGTTGCTGTAAGTGTACGCTGTGTTAAAATTAAGCGTCATGCTCTTGTTCAGCTTTTGCTGCAGGTTTAAACGAAAACCATTGCGCATAAAATTGGTGTTACGCACAATACCTTCGTTAAACAGGTTAGATACAGATGCATAATATTTCGTATTGGCAGTACCTCCCGAAACAGATAAAACATTTTCTGTACCGATTGCATTCTGGAAAATCTTATCCTGAAAATCGTAACGCTGTACAGGCACTGTTGTAAGATCACTTGCTGTAAAGTTTGCAAAACGGAAAGGCACTTTGTTGTACTCCATTTTTTTGCGGAGCGTACTGCTGCGCAGTTGTGTAGAAAAACTAAACTGCGGTTTACCTTCACGGCCTTTTTTGGTAAAGATCTGCACCACACCATTGTTTGCTCTTGAACCATAAATGGCGGCAGCTGCTGCACCTTTAATAATTTCAATACGGTCAATATCGGCAGGGTTGAGATCAACCAACCTGTTTTGCGCATAACCACCCAGGTCAATCAATTGGCGTGAATCGTTATTGACAATTACACCATCAACAATATATAACGGATCTGATGAACCTACGATGGTGCTTGGTCCACGTAAGCGAACAGTAATACCACCTGCAGGGTTGCCACTGTTTTGTGTAACCTGTGCACCTGCAACCTTGCCCTGCAGTCCCATATCAATGGAGGTTGCACCACCTCTTGTCAACTCTCTGCCCGACACCGTTGAAATAGCATTACCCAATTGCTTTTTCTTTGTAGCAACACCTGTACCTGTTATAACCACTTCATCCAAGCCCAACACATCATCACTCAGTTCGGCATTAACCGTGTAACTGTTTTTTCCACTTTCAACGGTTAAGCTGGAGGTTGTTGTTTTAAACCCTACTCCCGAAAATTCCAGTACATACTTACCGGGTTTCAGATTTGCCGAAAAGCTGTAAGCGCCACTTGCATCGGTTGATGTACCTGCATTGCTGTTACGCACAACAACCGATACATTGCCTGCAGCTGCGTTTCCTGCACTGGTTACTTTACCCGAAATAGTTACCTGTGCGGTTGCAACCGAACACAGCAGTAACATGGCCGGCCACAAAAACAGATGTATCCACCTGCTTGTTTTTTTCTCATTACTTTTTTTCATTTTTCAGTTTTTTGTTTGTGAAGGTTTTCAACTTTACAGAATAGTTAATCCGGCGTTTTTATATGGTTGAAAAATTTTATCGTCGGGCGATAATTCGGTTATGAGCGTATCCAGTTCATTTACTTTGCAAACCTGTATGCTTTGCGAAGTGTTGATCTTTTCTGAAATGGACAGGGCAATCACGTTGTCGGCCGATTCAATCATTGCTTTTTTTACCTGCACCACATCATAATCGTTATCAGTTAAGCCATGCTTTACATCAAGCGCATTAATACCCAGAAAACAGAGATCAACTTTAAACTGCCTGATTTTTAAAATAGCATCGGCGCCAATAGTTATCTGCGAACTTTTTGAAAGTTTATCGCCAATAAAAATTACTTCAATCGTTGGGTGGTGTACATACTCTAATGCTGCCGGTAAGCTTCCTGTTATAAATGTAGCATGCAGATTATCGGGCAAGGCTTTTGCCATTTCAATAATTGTGGTGCCGCCTGTGCTCATCACAAACATGCCGTCTTTAATTAAGGATGCTGCTTTTTGTGCGATGGATTTCTTGGCGTCAATATTATATACACTGGAAGAATTGATGGAGCTGCTGAAAGAACGTGAAAGAGCACCACCATGTACTTTGATGATTTTTCCTTTATCGGCCAGCTCCTGTAAATCACGACGAATGGTATCTTCCGATACATTCATTTGTGTACTTAAATCGGAGGATAGTACACGGTTGTGCAAGTTTACCTGGTGCACAATAAAGGCTTGTCGTTCCTGCTTAAGCATGCTGGTTTTGGCTGTTAATCGTTTATAAAATACAACTGAAAAATACTAAAGTTTAAAAAATCCCGCAAAAAAATGCAGCTTTTTTCTGCACGAACGGCATAAATCTGCATTTAAAATTCAGATACGTCGCAAATTCGGGCATTTACTATATTTAATGCATGAACAGGAATATGCAGGCTCTTACAGCTATTGCGCAAAAAAAGCAACGCCATATTATTGGTTTAATGAGCGGCACTTCGGTTGATGGTTTAGACATTGCTTATTGCCGTATTACCGGCGAAGGGCACGAGACCAATATTGAGCTGCTTGCATTTGAAACCATTGCTTACGATGCAGATTTTAAAGCCGAGATCAAATCGGTGTTCTCTAAAAAAGAAGTTGATCTTGAAAAATTATGCCTGCTCAATCCATGGGTTGCACAACAACAGGCAGCCATGATCAATACCTTCTTAACCAAACAGGGGATTGCAAAAGAAGAAGTTGATTTGATTGCCAGCCATGGCCAAACCATTTACCATGCACCAAAAGCATTGCACCAGCAAGAAAAATTCAGCAATGCAACGTTGCAAATCGGCGATGGCGATCATATGGCGGTTGATACCGGCATTATTACAATCAGCGATTTCAGGCAAAAACATATTGCGGCAGGTGGCGAAGGCGCACCACTCGCCGTGTACGGTGATTATTTTATTTTTACGAAGAAAGGCGAAGACCGCATTATGCTGAACATGGGCGGTATTGCCAACTTTACCTTTTTGCCCGGTTCGATGGATGCGAATAAAATCTTCAGTACCGATACCGGACCCGGCAATACTATGATGGATGCCTTGGTTCAACAGGAAATACCCGGAAAATATTTTGATGATGATGCTGCTCTTGCACGACAAGGAACAGTACAGGAAGCTTTATTGAAAGCGTTGAAAGATCATCCGTTTTTTGAACAGGATTTTCCAAAAACAACAGGCCCAGAATTATTTAATCTTACTTACCTCGAAGCTGCTAAACAAAAAGCAGGCATTGAAACCATCAGCGCTGCCGATGCTATGACCACCCTCAATTTATTTTCAGCTGAAACCATTGCAGAAGCTGTACAAAAAACCATGCAGGGCAACAGCAACTTTGTACTGTATGCAAGTGGTGGTGGTATGCACAATCCGTTATTGATGGATCGTATAAAAATTTTGTTGCCGGGTGTACCCATCAAATTAACAAGTGAGTTGGGCATTAACCCCGATGCAAAAGAAGCTGTATTGTTTGCCATACTCGCCAATGAATGTATTACAGGCGGTACTATTGAATTTGGAAAAACATTAAAAGGCATTCCGTCTGTTACAATGGGCAAGATCAGTTTTCCCTGGTAACTACTGCAGTTGAGCTGCTGTATTTCTGTTCGGTGTAGCTGCGGAATTTTTCGAGCCCCTGTTCAAATGCAGAGCCAATCAGCCGATCGATGAAGATGCCAAAGAAACGCTCCCATGGATACCATTTCAATTTGTATTCCATATACCAAAGCACTTCTGTTGTATTGCTGCTGATGCTCCTGATACGAAAGCCGCCTTCGGATGTATTCATATCTTTTATTTCATGCAGTACAATAATTTCATCGGGCTTAATGGATTGTACGGTGAGTTTACCTTCACTTTTAAGCTTTACTCCTTTCCATTTGAAATAAGCACCGGGAGCATTGGTTACAGCAGAGGTTTGCACAATGGCGCCACTATCGGCAGTAATCCATGGCAGCCACTGATTCCAGCCTTTTACATCGCTCAACTCTTTGTACACATTGCTGCTGTCCATATTAACAATAATCCCTCTCGATATTTTTACACTCGAAGGTATCAGCAAACCAATGATGGTGATAACTGCAAACAGCCCCACCAATACAAACAAAAACATTTTTATTAAACGCATAGAAAAAGTTGATAGTTCATGGTTTATAGTTCATAGTTGACGTCCCCTTACATCTTACTTCTTACTTCTTACCTCCTACATCAGACATCATAAATCAGACATCTTACATCATTCCCATTTAAAAACTTTAATGGCAACAGCATACAACACAACACCCCAAATACCGAGTATACCTAACTGTTTTCCGCAATCAATTAAATGACTGCCCTCAAACGCAATATTACGCATGGCATCGTTTAAGTGCGTTAATGGAAGTATACGACAAATGGGTTGTAACCATTTCGGAAACGTATCAATGGAAAAGAAGGTGCCTGCCAATAAAAACTGTGGCAATGTGAACATATTGGCAAACGGCGGTATGGTGCTTTCGTTTTTTGCCAAGCCACTAACAATAAACCCAAAGCCCATGAATACAATCAACCCAACCAAACTCAGCAACAGCAATTCAATAAACGTAACAGCACCATGCACCAATGTAAATCCAAATACAAAACGGCCGATGAGCAGAATGACAACAGCTGTAATGAGCTGGAACAATACACGGCTGATGCCTTCGCCAAACAAAATATAGCCACGCTTAATAGGTGTTGCAAAAAAGCGTTTCAACACCAATTGTTGACGCAGATTAAAAAACAAAAAAGCTACACCAAACACACCGGCACTTAATAAAGAGAATCCCAACTGGCCGGGCAAAATAAAATCGATGGTTTTATACACTCTGCCGGGCATTGGTGGAGGCAGTTCAATTTTTGCATAGGTAGGAGCATCGGGTGCAGCCCTGCGATCGATGTTAACGATGATATCTTTTAAAGTCGACTGAAGAATGGCCAACCGGTCTACACTTGCTGTAGATGTCTGGATGCTGATGTTGTACAACGGAAACGTATCTGTTTTATTCGGCTGCATATCAATGAGTGCAGTAATTCGTCCTTTCGACAGATCGTTCTTCAGTTCCTCTTCACTCTTTTCAACAATACGGATGGTTTTGTATTTCGACAATTGCTGGTAAACAGCATTGCGTTGGGTGGTATCGGTTGTTTTGGTAAACCCGATACGAACAGTTGGACTGCCGCCGCCAATAAAACCAAACACCAGTATAAATATGAGCGGAAAGGCAAAACTGAATATAACTGCAGATGGACTGCGGAAAATTGCCCGGAAGCTTGCTTTGGAAATAGCCAGCATCGCTTTCCACTGGCTGTAGTTAGTACTCATGTCGCAAAGCTATTTGTTTATGCAGTTGTGCTGAAAACTTTTTACTGCCCTATTTTTACAGCATGGCTTATCATGTGTCGTACATTTTACTGGGCAGCAACCAAGGGCAACGAAAACAGTACCTGAAGAAAGCAACCAAAGCAATACAGCTTCGCTGTGGCAGCCCTGTAAAAGCATCATCATCCGTGTACGAAACAGCAGCCTGGGGCAATACCAAACAGGCTTCTTTTCTCAACCAGGTAATCGTAATTCATACACAACTTTCGCCCGATGAATTAATGCAGGAGCTCTTGAACATAGAACTGGAGCTGGGTCGCATCCGCACCGAAAAATATGGACCACGCACCATCGACCTCGATATTTTATTTTACGATAACCTCGTCTACCACTCACCGAAAGTAACCCTGCCCCACCCAGCTATACAAGACAGGCGTTTTGTATTGATTCCTTTGGCCGAACTGGGAGAACGTAAACTTCACCCGGTATACAGGAAAACCATTGGCACCTTATTAAAAGAATGTGCCGATCTGTTGCCGGTAAAGAAGCTGAATTAAGTCAGGCCGCTCCATCATCGTAAATCTATTTGAGTCAAACAGTGGTCAGGCTTTTAAACGGGTACTTTTCCACAAACTGAATAAGTTCAGCTTTCAAATTCGCAGCATGTTTTAATTTGCCGCCGGATGAAGTACAATTTTGTTACAATCGAGGGGAATATTGGTGCAGGCAAAACAACGCTGGCACATTTACTGAGCAAACATTATAATGCACGACTGATACTGGAAGAGTTTGCCGACAATCCTTTTCTGCCAAAGTTTTACGAAAATCCGCAGCAGTTTGCGTTTCCGCTGGAGCTGTTTTTTATGGCCGAGCGTTATAAACAACTAAAAGAATTACTGCACACACAGGATCTTTTTAACTCCATTACTATTTCGGATTACCTGTTTACCAAATGCCTGTTGTTTGCGAAAGTGAATTTGCCTGCAGATGAGTTCAGGCTGTATCAAAACCTCTTCGATATCATTCACCAGCAGCTGGTACAACCGGAACTGTTGATTTATTTACATTCGCCGGTATCCCGTCTGCAGCAAAACATCCGTAAACGCAACCGCAGTTACGAGCAGCAGATTGCCGATGAATACCTGTTCAGCATACAGGAAACCTATACGCAATACATCAAACAGCACAACATTAAAACCTTGTTTGTTGATGCCAGTAATGCCGACTTCCTCGGCAATGAAAAACACTTACAGGTAATTATCGATGCATTGGATAAAGAGTACGAGCAAGGTCAACACTATATTACATTACCATGAGTGAACATAAGAAGCAACCCTTTTTATTGAATAATGAGTTTGCATGGTATGTTACAGCCCGTTTAATTTTTCTGGCAGGTTTACGCATGACGCCGGTATTACTTGGCTGGAAACTGTACGAAGTAACCGGCAGTAAATTATCGTTGGGTGTATTGGGTTTATCAGAAGTAATTCCGGCTATTTTATTAGCATTACCTGCCGGTGTAAAAATCGATCGCAGCAATAAACAACGGCTTATCAGCATTTGTATGTTGTTGTACCTGTTTATTATGCTGGGCATGTTGCTGGTTACTTCCGATTATTTTATCAGCTCTACTTCTGCAACAGTTGTGCAATGGAGTATTTATGCATTGGTAGCAGCCACAGGCGCTGTACGTGCATTCAGCAGTCCTGCCTTCAGTGCTTTTCTTTCGCAGTTGGTTTTTCCAACACAGTTGGTGAGAGCAACTTCGATTAACAGCATGGCATGGCTGCTGGCTGCAGTAATTGGTCCCGGTGCAGCAGGTTTGCTCATGGGTTATACGAATGTAACAGTAGCATTCACCGTTGTATCATCATTGGTATTGATTGCGGTGTTTTGTATGCAGAACGTAAAACAAAAACCGGTATTGCTTAAACCGGGCAATACACGTACCTGGGAAAGTGTAAAAGAAGGCATCCATTTTATTCTTACAGAAAAAGCATTACTGGGTTCGATGACGCTGGATATGTTTGCTGTTTTGTTTGGTGGCGTAACGGCATTGCTTCCTGTTTTTGCAAAAGACATTCTACATATTGGTCCCGAAGGTTTGGGTTGGTTAACAGCAGCAACTTATCTCGGCAATTTTATTGCAATTGCTGCATTGACATGGAAACCGATGAAAAATAAACAGGGACAAAAACTCTTTTACGTTGTGGGAGGCTTTGGACTTTGCATTCTTGCATTTGCCTTATCGCAGAATTTCTGGCTGAGTTTTGCAGCGTTGTTTGTAAGTGGTTTGTTCGATGGTGTAAGTGTGATCATTCGAGGTACAGTGTTACAACTTTTTGTACCCGATGAAATGCGTGGACGTGTAAGCAGTGTAAGCTCCATCTTCATTAACAGCAGCAACGAACTCGGACAGTTTGAAAGTGGCACAGCTGCCTCGCTCTTAGGCACAGTACCTTCGGTTATTTTTGGCGGCTGCATGACATTACTTGTTGTTACCATTACCTGGTTCAAGGCACCCAGTCTGCGCAAGCTGGAATATTAATTTTACCATTCATCCAAATTATCAGCAGATTCAGGAAGGACTTGTAAACAAAACAGTCAATTGTTTATTTTACAAGTACAAACGAAACTGTATGAACCGTAAACATTTCCTGCAAACATCCGCACTTACATTTGGAGCTTTAGCTGTACAGCAAAATTTGTTGGCACAACTGTTTCAGCAACCTGCATGGAAAATAAAAATGTTGACCGATGAGATTGGTGTGTTTACCGAACGTGGTGGTACTATTTTGTTTTACTTGAGCAAAGAAGGAATTGTGGTGGTTGATACGCAGTTCCCCGATCAGAGCAAACACCTCATCGACGAATTAAAAACCCGTTCAGAAAAACCGTTTAAGCTGCTCATCAATACGCATCACCACGGCGATCATAGCAGCGGTAATATTTCATTTAAAGGAATCGTAGAACATGTGCTGGCGCATGAAAATTCAAAAGCCAACCAGGAACGTGTAGCACAGCAAAGCAAAAGCGAAGACAAACAGTTATACCCCGATCAAACCTTTGGTACTACCTGGAGCCAGAAAGTTGGTAGCGAAAAAATTACGCTGCACTACTTTGGTGCTGCACATACCGATGGCGATGCATTGATCCATTTTGAACATGCAGATATTGTGCACATGGGCGACCTCATCAACAACCGCCGCTATCCGTATATCGATCGTACAGCCGGTGCTTCCATTAAAAACTGGATTGCAGTGCTTGAAAAAACAACCAAACATTTCAGCAAGAAAACAACGTTTGTGTACGGTCATGCATCGGAAGGTTTTGAAGTATACGGCAAGATGGACGACATTAAAGCCATGCAGCACTACTTTGAAAAATTGATGGCCTTTGGTGAAAAAGAAGTAAAAGCAGGAACAAGCAAAGAAGACTTCCTTAAAAATAAAGCGATACCCGGCGTAACTGAATGGGTGGGCGAAGGCATTCAACGTTCGCTGGTAGCTGTGTACGATGAACTGACTGCAAAATAAATACACATGTGGATCGGCATTATTCTAGCTATCGTTTTAACCATTGCGTTTCTCAGCTATCGCAGAAACAGGGATACTCCATTTCAAAGCAGCGAATCGAATAACAGGAATTATAGTGGTGATGGCGGAACCTATATGAGTAATGCTTATTCAGATCCGGCCAGCAGCGGCGATCATCATGAACAGGATCACGACGATGAAAATGATGCTGATGATGATAATAACAACGATGGAGATGCAGGAAGTGATGGCGACGGAGGTAGTGATGGCGGCGGCGATGGTGGAGACTGATCACTCATCATTCATCACTCATTTCTCCTCATTTCCCCAACGAAATGTTTTCACATTAATTCCTGCAAGATCCAACACACGATCAACAACGGTAGCTGCTACTTCTTCAATGGTTTTTGGTACGCTGTAAAAACTGGGTGTAGCCGGGCAAATAATACCACCCGCCAGTGTAACTGTTTCCATATTGCGGATATGAATCAGGTTATACGGTGTATCACGCACCACACAAATCAGTTTTCTTCTTTCCTTCAACACTACATCAGCTGCACGGGTAATTAAATCATTGGAAACACCGGTTGCAATACGTCCCAATGTACCCATACTGCAGGGAATAATAATCATGGTATTAAACTGTCCCGAGCCGGAAGCAAATGGTGCATGAAAATCCATTGTAGAATAAATTCGAAACGGAAGGTGTTTGTACGACTCATCCTGCAGTTCGGTGCGCCAAACCTCTTTTGCATTTTCCGTCATTACCAAAGCCACTTCTGTCCACTGCTCTTTAACTGCAGCAAGTTTCTCCAACAGGAGTTTCGCATAGATAGAACCACTGGCACCGGTAACTGAAACAACAATTTTATGCACGTATCAACGTTTAAATGAATAAGATTAACAAAAATAGCATGCAAAAGTTGTCTTTTTATTTTAGCCTGACCGTTCTGTTTATTTCCATCAGTTCATTTCTCTATCATCCGCCTAAAGAAAAGCTGCAATGGATAAGTATGGAAGAAGCAGAACAAAAGTTGAAAACCGCTCCACGCCCGGTGTTGATTGACCTGTATACCGATTGGTGCGGCTGGTGCAAGGTGATGGATAAAAAAACATATAGCAATAAACAATTAATTGAATATCTCAACAGCAATTTCTACCTGGTTAAACTAAATGCCGAAACAAAAGCAGATGTTCAATGGAAAGGCAAAACATATAAGTTCAACCCGTCTTATAAAACCAATGAAATAGCCCTGATGCTCACTAATGGCGAACTGGCATATCCAACAACTGTAATTATTCCGGGTGAAAACGAAGCACCACAGCCTATTTCAGGCATGTTGGAAGTAAAAGAAATGGAGATGCTTGTAAAATACTTTGCCGAGAAAAAATTCGGGGTGCAAAGCTTTGATGATTATGCCCGTGGCTTTAAAAGCACGTGGAAATAATTTAACGTTTCAACAATAATTAAAAAAAAATGGCTATTTTGCCATCGATGATAAGGTTTAATGGTTAATGGTAACTGATTAGCGCCTCTTCCTACCGGAAGAGGTTTTTTTTTGCCCGTAAAGTACTGATACATGCTTTTCGCCACCTCTGTGTCTGAAATATGACAAATCCATGCAACTCAAAAAATAAAAACTTAGTCTATTTGTGTGATGATAAGGTTTAATGGTTAATGGTAACTGATTAACCGTCTCCCCTCCTGTCCAGGCGGGGATTTTTTTTGCATAAAAAAAGGCCGCTACCGGCCCTTTTAAAAAGAAGTTCAACCATTATTTGGAGGAAACCACCCTGCTTGCAAAAATGATGTACATCGGATTCTGCGGAATGTAGGCAGCCGGCATGTGTTTATTTTTATCCTGCGGTACAGCTACAATGGTTTTGTTGCCGAAGCTTGCCACTTTGTAATAATTATACTTCATCATTACCGAGCGGTTTTCCAAACGCTCATCCAATGTATTCACCGCATCGGGCCACTGGTTTTCTTTACTGTAACGGATAATTTCGCTCAGCAATGCTTTATCGTTGAGCTGTCGCTTTACTTCTGCCTGATCGCTTTCTGTTAGATTGTAGGTTGAATACATTTCACCCAAGTCGACAATCTTTACGGGCGTGGCCTTTTTCCCATCGAAATAATAAAAGCCTCTTGTGCAACCTGCAGTAATCAGCAGCAGCAGAACAAAAGCGACAGCCTGTTTAGCGTGGTTCATACAACGTTTTTAAAGTATTGAATGCAGCAGCATCGCTGCCATTTTTATGTACTGAAAGTAGAAATTAAATTGCTCAAACCAAAGTTTACTTTACGGCAAGCAGTTTCTCCAGCACGTAATAAGTAGCCGGACAAAACGTGCTGTTCTTTAACGTAAGATGTGGCCGTTTTAAAATCACATCTTCATCGGTGTACGGGAAACGTTCACAGTCTGATGGCCGCTCTTCATAAATACTGCAGTAATTATCTGCACCAAGAAAAGGACAAGGCTTTGTATTTACCACGTAATCGCCTTCTTCATCAAGACGTAAATAAGCATCAATAAAAGCACTTTCTTTCATGCGCAGGTGTTTGCTGATGCGTTTGATATCGGGCGTTTTAAACCGGGGTGAATAATTTTTACAGCAATTGGCACATTGCAGACAATCAACTTTCTCAAAAGCTTCTTCGTGCAGGTCGGGCAGTTGTTTCAGCACTTTGTTTTTATCGGCACGTTTCAGGAAACGGCCATATTCCTTCTGATGCTCGGCAGCTTTTTTTTCCCAGTTGTGTAAAATATCGTCGGCCATGCTGCAAATGTATGAAAGCTGGAAGCTTTTCCCTTCTGCCGCAGGTAAATGCAGTTGCGTATCTTTTGTTGAACCTTTTGAAAAAATACAACGGCACAAACCCTTTTTTACGGCGCAACCGTTTTCACAGACTATCCCCACACAGCTAACATGCGTTTATTTGAATTGTTTCTGCCCGTAACTTTGCGCATCTTTTATTTTCTGCATGAGAAAACCAAAAGACAAGCTGTAAAAGCTTCTTTTCACATCACAGATTTGTATAAACGAAAGACTCACATGAACCTTTTTGAAGCGCAACAAAACGAATTCTCCCGCAGGCACATTGGAACCACAGGATCGGAAGCGAGCCTGTTAAAAACCATCGGGGTAAACAGCCTGGATGAGCTGATTGACAAAACCGTACCGGCAGCAATCCGTAACAATGAAAAACTGAACCTGCCCGATGCCATGAGCGAGGCGGATTTGTTGAAGCATCTGAAAGACATTTCGCTGAACAATAAATTATTCAAAAACTATATTGGTCAGGGTTATTACGATACCATTACGCCTTCGGTGATTCTGCGTAACATCTTTGAAAACCCGGGTTGGTACACACAATACACACCATACCAGGCCGAAATTTCGCAAGGCCGTTTGGAAAGCTTACTCAACTTCCAAACCATGGTGAGCGATCTCACCGGTTTACCTATAGCCAATGCTTCTTTGCTGGATGAAGCAACCGCTGCTGCAGAAGCCATGAACATGCTTTTCCATCATGTAAATAAAACCGACGTTATCAATGCGCCGAAGTTTTTTGTAGATGAGCAGGTATTTCCACAAACCAAAGACGTATTGATTACACGTGGCACACCGCTGGACATTGAATTGGTGTTTGGCAATTATAAAACTGCAAGCATCGACAATACTTATTTCGGTGCATTGGTGCAGTACCCTAACAATATTGGTTCGGTTGAAGATTACCGTGCATTTATACATCAAGTACAAAGTGTTGGCGGTTTCGTAGCCATGGCTACCGATCTGCTGGCGTTAACCTTGTTAACATCGCCCGGCGAACTGGGTGCTGATGTTGCTTTTGGTTCGGCACAACGTTTTGGTGTACCGCTTGGTTATGGCGGACCGCATGCTGCGTTCTTTACCTGTAAAGACGAATTTAAACGTTCTATTCCCGGCCGTATCATTGGTGTAAGCATCGATGCACAAAACAACCGTGCATTGCGTATGGCATTGCAAACACGTGAGCAACACATCAAACGTGAAAAAGCAACCTCAAACATTTGTACTGCACAGGCATTACTCGCCAACATGGCGGCGATGTATGCGGTTTATCATGGTCCGCAGGGATTAAAAAATATTGCTACACGTGTAGCCGTGCTTGCGCAGGTTGTAGGCGATGCATTAACAGAAAGAGGTTTTGAATTACTCAGCAATTCGTTCTTCGATACCATTGCTGTGAAAGTAAACGACCTTGCAGCTATAAAAACAAAAGCAGAAAAACAGGAAATTAACCTGCGCTATATTAATGCAACGACAATAGGTATTTCGGTTGACGAAACAACCAATCTCGAAGATCTGTACGATCTCATCAACTGTTTTGTAAACGATGTAGACCCTGTTCATTTTGCTGTTGAAGAAGAGGTACAGCTGAATCATATTCCTGCTGCACTTACCAGAACAAGTGCTTACCTCACGCATCCCAACTTTAATACGCATAACAGCGAAAGCCAGATGATGCGTTACATCAAGCAGCTGGAAAACAAAGATCTTTCGTTGAACACGTCAATGATTTCTTTGGGCAGCTGTACCATGAAACTGAATGCAGCAACACAAATGATGCCTTTGAGCTGGGCACACTGGAGCAAAATGCATCCGTTTGCTGCAGCCGATCAAACAAAAGGTTATCAGCAGATCGTTGACGAATTATCACAATACTTAGCAGAGATTACTGGTTTTGATGCAACCAGTTTGCAGCCCAACAGCGGTGCGCAAGGTGAGTACGCTGGTTTGCTCGCTATTCGTGATTATCATTTAGCCAACGGCAATGCAAACCGCAACATTATGCTTATTCCTATTTCTGCACACGGTACCAACCCTGCAAGTGCGGTAATGGCGGGTATGAAAGTGGTTGTGGTAAAAGCATTGGAGAACGGTTACATTGATGTGGCCGACTTTAAAGCAAAAGCAGAACAACACAGCGCCAACCTTGCAGGTGTAATGATTACTTACCCCAGCACCTATGGTGTGTTTGAAGAAACTGTAAAAGAGATTTGCGCTATTGTACACGAACATGGCGGACAAGTATACATGGATGGTGCCAACATGAATGCACAGGTTGGTTTAACATCGCCCGGTTTAATTGGTGCCGATGTTTGTCACCTGAACTTGCATAAAACATTTGCGATTCCGCATGGTGGCGGTGGCCCCGGCATGGGACCTATTTGTGTGAAAGCACATCTTGCACCATACCTGCCCGGACACATCAACAATAACACAAAAGGAGCTGTTAGTGCTGCACCTTACGGTTCTGCATCGATCCTGCTCATCAGCTATGCTTATATCCGTTTACTTGGTGCCGATGGTGTAAAACGTGCAACAGAATACGCAATCCTTAACGCTAATTACATGAGAACGAGGTTGGAAAAAGATTTCGACATTCTGTATAACGGATCAAATGGCACTTGTGCACATGAGTTTATTGTTGATCTGCGTCCATTTAAAAATACTGCAGGTATTGAAGCAGAAGATGTAGCGAAGCGTTTGATGGATTATGGCTTCCACGCTCCTACCATGAGTTTCCCTGTACCGGGCACCATTATGATTGAGCCAACAGAAAGCGAAGACAAAGCAGAGCTCGATCGTTTCTGCGATGCATTGCTGAGCATCCGCCAGGAAATCCGTGCCATTGAAGAAGGCAATGCAGATAAAGCAAACAATCCGTTGAAGCATGCGCCGCATACGCAACAGGTTGTTACTGCAGACGAATGGAACCGTCCTTACAGCAGACAACAGGCAGCTTATCCGCTGTACTATGTAACGCTGAATAAGTTCTGGCCAAGTGTAAGCCGCATCAACAATACTTACGGCGACAGGAATTTGATCTGCACCTGCGAACCTGTAAGCAGTTACATGGAAACAGAAGCATAAATGAATTGACAACAGAACATATGCAAACGTCCCGCTCGGTGAGCGGGACGTTTTATTTTATGCCTGAAAAAAAATTTAGTTACTCTGCACAAAATGCCAGCATACACCGGCAAGGTCAATCACATTGACTTCTAACCCGTATGGCATGTTGCTGATATTCCCAATGCGGATACCATACTTTTCGGGCAATTGTTTTTCCAACACATATGCACGGAAGGAAGCTGCATCTTCCACACCTACAGTCAGCATAAAGTTTTCTGCAAAAGATTGATTGTCGTATTGCTGCAGGATGAAAGCGAATCCGTTATTTTCAAAACCGGCATAACCATCCATCTCCCACACTTTTGTAAAACCAAGTTCTTCAAAAAAGGCCTTCGACTCTTCAAACTTTTTACCGGATGGCACAAACGGACGTAATGAAAGAAATTTCATACCTGTTGATTTGTTGAAAGATAATTACAATTTAGCGCTCTTTTGTAACACAGTTTACTGCAGAGAAACATGCAGCAAAAAAAGTACATTTACTGTACGATGCTTCGCTTGTTTGTCTGCTTACTATTGATGCTTTGTGCAATGCCATTTGCGCATGCACAACCCTGCACTGCCCAGGGACAAACGCCTGCAACAGCATTCAGTCTTTGTGGCAATACATCGTTCTTTCAGCCAACATTACCAGTTTGTCGCAACGGTGGTTTGTTTGTGCCGGGCTGTACCAATCAAAACACCAGCTACGGCGATAACAATCCCGTCTATTATACCTTTACTTGTAAAAATGCAGGCACGTTCGGCTTCACTGTTTCACCCGCAGACCCTATACAGGATTACAACTGGATGCTGTACGATATTACCGGCCGTAACCCCAACGATATTTTTGCAGACAAAACATTAGTGCTGACAGGCAACTGGTCGGGCAGTACAGGTAATACAGGTGCAGCCGCCAACGGTATAAACTTTATACAATGCAGATCACTTCCTGTGTTTGGTGAGAAACCCACATTCACAGCAATGCCTTTGTTACAAACCGGGCATGTGTATGTATTAATGGTGAGCAATGTTGACTACGCAGGCAACTTTTCATTAGCAGTACAAGGCGGAACAGCCGACATCAGCGATGATAACAGCACGCCTTTCCGATCGTCTATTGCTGCTTGTTCCAACAACAGCATCACCCTTGTTTTTAACAAGAAAATTAAATGCAGCAGTATAGCAAGCAACGGATCTGATTTTATGCTGCAACCTGCTACAGCAAGCATTGTTGCAGCCAGAGGAATCAATTGCACAAACAGTAACGAAACCGACAGCATTGTCTTAACCTTCTCTGCTGCAGTTACCCAAGGTCAATACCAAATCAGCATCAACACAGGTACCGATGGCAATACATTAGTAGACAGATGCAACAACAACATTGCTTCCAATACAACGATACCTGTTTCCATTTCGCCGTTTGCGGTTATTACCAATGTGCAGCCAAACGCATGCAATGCCACTGCGTTAACGCTTACTTTTTCCAAACCGGTGCAATGCAATTCTATTGCTGCTGATGGAAGCGACTTCAGCATTACTGGTCATGCCCTGGCACAAATTCAACATGTACAAACCACTTGCAACAATGGCTATACCAACAGTGTAATCCTGCAATTACAGCAACCATTGAACACGGCAGGCAATTATACGATTGTTTGCAAAAAAGGAACAAACGGCAACACCTTTGTTGATGAATGCAATAAAGAAACAGCGGCTGGCACAAGTACCTCGTTTCGGATTAAACCAGCCGTTGATGCAAGCTTTACTTACAGCATCAGCTATGGTTGCATGACAGACACTATACAATTTACGCATGCAGGTGGCAACGAAATCAACTACTGGCTATGGCTGTTCGAGAATGGCAGCGCTGTCGGCGCCTCTGCCACCCAACTATTTACCACAAGCGGATTAACACTTGCACGTTTAGTCGTTGATAATGGCCAATGCAGAGATACTGCCGCCGAAACCATCCTGTTACCAGACAAGCTCAGCGTTGATTTTGATGTGATGGATACGGCCTGCGCAGGTGAAGAAATTTTCATCGTCAACCGCAGTACAAACGCAACAGCATGGAGTTGGGATTTCGGCAACAACACGTTCAGCAGTCTTGAAAAACCATTGCCGGTTACCTATACAGCTGCAACCAATAACCGGCCATATACCATTACGCTTACGGCTACAAAAGATAATTGCACAAGCTCGCTAAGCAAGCAAGTGTATATTGATCCTTATTGTGCATTGTTTATGCCCACTGCATTTTCTCCAAATGACGATGGATTAAACGACTATTTTGGTCCGGCCCGTACAACAGCATTACGGGAGATGCAGTTAAAAATTTTCAATCGTTATGGAGTATTGCTGTTTCAATCATCTGCAGGCAATACATCCTGGAACGGACGTTACAACAATTTGCTGCAGCCAATGGGCAATTATGTGTGGCAATTATCCTGGCGGGATCCTGCTTCGGGTAGCGTAATGCAAAAAAAAGGCAATGTTTGGCTGCTACGCTAACCAAATATTGCCTTACGATTATTCTGTTTCCTGCACTGGTATTACTAAGCCGGTTTTTTCTTCCAGAAATAATAAGAAAGCACGCCGGGTATAATCCACATCAGCATACCCAGCATTTGCGGATCAAATTTGCCGGATGCTGCAATACCGGAATAAACTGCGCCTGTTAAATCGAAAAACAAACCTGCATAAGCCCACTCTTTCAATGTACGTGGCAATGGCAGCAGTATAGCTATGGAGCCTGCAATTTTCATCCAGCTTAAAAACTGAATGAAATAAATAGGATACCCTAAAAATTTATGAAAGATATCAATGGTTTGCTCGTTCGGTCCAATACCTCCAACGGATGAAAAAATCATGAGCCCGGCAAAAAGTACCGTGAATACCCAATAAAGAATGTTGCTTGTTTTTGGTTGCATGATGATTGTTTTAGGTTTGATTGATTGCTGCTGTTACAAAACTAAGCTTGTCTTTGCAATTATCGCCTGTACTGTTACGACAATACCCAAGGCCGTTTGCGACAGTTTAAGTTAAATAGAATAATTCATTTCGATGAACGGTTCAAACAAACCATTAAAATCGTTGTAACTTATCAGCCTAAATCAACATACAAATGGATCAGCAAATTATTAATCTATACGATGAGTACACGCATAAGCCACTCCCCCGCAGTGAGTTTATGAAACGCCTTGCTGTTTTAACCGGCAGTACTGCAGCAGCAGTTGCTATTCTGCCCTTTCTGGAAGGTAATTATGCAAAAGCGGCTGTTACACCCAGTGATGATTTATTTACCGAATACATCACTTATCCTGCAGTAACAGGCGAAATGAAAGCGTATGTGGCTCGTCCGAAAAAAGAAGCGAAGTACGGAACTGTTGTAGTGATACACGAAAACCGTGGTTTGAATGCACATATTGAAGATGTGGCACGCCGTGCAGCAACTGCAGGCTTTTTAGCAATTGCACCGAATGCATTAGCACCGCTTGGCGGAACACCTGCCAATGAAGATGAAGCAAGAACGCTATTCACCAAACTAAATGCAAAAGAAACAGAACAGAACTTCATCAATCTTTTCAACTATCTCAAAACAAGAAAAGACAGCAATGGTAAATTTGGTTGTGTTGGTTTTTGCTGGGGCGGTGGCATGAGCAATACATTAGCAGTAAACGTTCCTGAATTAAAAGCCGCAGTTGCTTTTTACGGACGACAGGCTACTGCAGCAGATGTGCCTAAAATAAAAGCGGCGGTGCAGTTACATTATGCAGCACTCGACGAACGCATCAACGCAGGCATTCCTGCATACGAACAGGCATTAAAAGATAACAAGATCACGTACGAGTTGTACATGTATCCCGAAGTGAACCACGCATTCCATAACGATACAGCGCCTACACGCTATAACGAAGCAGCTGCAAAACTTGCATGGCAACGAACCATTGATTTTTTCAAAAAGCATTTGGCATAGCAGCTCTTAAAAGATAATCAAAAAGGAAGCCGTTGGCTTCCTTTTTGATTATACACAACTGCTAATAACTAATTTCTTCTTAATAGTTTTGCAGTGGCAGCAACTACTTTCAAAAAAACTTATTTTGCACACCTATCAACATCTTATGAATCGACTGATCCTTTGCTTCTTCAGCCTGCTAATCTGTATTTCAGTTGCTACTGCACAAACGCCTCCTAAACGTGAGCTGCGTGCTGCATGGCTCTCAACTTTTCTTAATCTCGATTGGCCAAGTGCTGCTGTACGAACTGTACAACAGGTAAAAGATTCTGTTACAAAACTGATCGATATGCAGCAGCAAACTGGCATCAACGCTATCTACTTCCAGGTACGCAGTGAGTGCGACGCCATGTATGCCGGTTCTGCAGAACCCTGGAGCAGTTCAATTACAGGTACGCAGGGTGTTGCCCCGGCTGACGGTTTCGATCCTTTACAATTTATGATTGCAGAGTGCCGCAAGCGTGGCATTGAAATACATGCATGGTTTAATCCCTACCGGGCTGTCAATAATTACAACAACATTGGCAGTTATGCTGCAAACCATGTTGCCAGAACACATCCTGAGTGGTTACTTGCACAAGGCTCGTTGCGCATTCTCAACCCCGGTATTCCTGCTGTACGGGATTATGTTATTTCTATTGTAATGGATGTACTGCGCCGTTACGATGTAGATGGTATTCATTACGATGATTACTTCTATCCCTACCCGGGTGCAGGAGGAACAAACGCACGTTTTAATGATAACGCAACATTTGCTGCTTACCCCAGAGGTTTCACTGATCAAAACGATTGGCGAAGAGATAACATTAACCTTTTGATCCAGCGCAGCTACGATAGTATTAAAACTGTAAAGCCTTGGGTGAAATTTGGCGTATCGCCTTTTGGTATCTGGCGAAACAAAAAAAGTGATGCTGCAGGATCTGCAACAACTGGACTCCAGAGTTACAGTGAAATATATGCTGATACAAAAAAATGGCTGGAGCAAGGTTGGGTTGATTATGTTACACCACAATTATATTGGAGCATTGGTTTTACGAATGCTGATTATGCTGCACTTATTCCCTGGTGGAACAGTGTTGCAAATGGCCGGCATATTTATAGCGGACAGGCAGTGTATAAAATAAATGCAGAATTAGACAATGATGCAAGATGGAACAATCCATCACAAATCAATAACCAGGTACGACTGAACAGGCAATACAGCAATGTATTAGGTACCAGCTTTTTTCGTACCCGTTATTTTGCAATCAACCCGCTAAAGTTCAGAGATTCGTTGCAAGAATATTTATACAGCACTCCTGCTTTATTACCGACCATGCCCTGGCGTGATAACACTCCTCCTCAACCCGTAAGCAATGTTACGGCACAGGTCAACGGCAATAATGTGCAACTCAGCTGGACAAAGCCGCCAACTACAACAAACGAATTGGATAAAGCAAGACAGTTTGTGGTGTATCGTTTCAATAACGCTGCCGTTAATTTAAATGATGTGGAAGCCATTCAATATGTTACGGCCAACGATCAAACAACAACATTTACAGATAGCAATCTTACATCAACGGTTTACTATTACGTAGTAACAAGCCTCGATCGTTTTCATAATGAAAGTATCGCAAGCAATGTAAAAGAAGTATCGCTGTTGCCGGTAACCATTGCCGGTAAGCCTGAGCCGGTTGTTGAAAAACCAAAACCTGTAAACGATAAACCCAAACCTGCAGTTGAAAAACCGCAGCCTGAAGCAACAACTACTGAAGTGGATTTTGCAATAACTGCCAACCCAAATCCAACAGCAACGTTTACCATCATCAATTATACGCTCACAAAACGGAGCGGCGTTTTACTTTTTGTACTTGATAGTGAAGGAAGAGAAATCATGAAGCTGGTAGATGGTTATCAATCAGTCGGAAAACAATTTGTACGTTTCAATACAAACAACTTACTTCCAGGAACGTATAATGTAAAAATCCAGATTGATAATATTGAAAAGACGCTGAAGGTGGTAGTAAATAAGTAAAAATAAAAACGCCCTGTAACAGGGCGTTTTTATTTTTATCTGCCAAAACCATCGTAATGATCTTCGGCATATTTTTCAAACCTGTTGAGTAATGCAATATTCTTTTTCTCAACTTCGGTTAATGACGCTGTAACATCTGTACTAATGGGAATGTACCAATCTACATAATCAAAAAACTGTCGATATGTACGCTTCTTAAACGTGTATCCATGTCTTGCATAAATCGTGTTGCGGATAATTTCAAGATCAATTTTCTTCAGATTTTTCACATCAGCTTCTTTCAGTTCTTTTTCAGAAGCATTCAACTCAAATATTTTTTCTGATGCAGCCCTGAATACATCAACCATAAACGTGTCTTTTACGCCCTCTTCATTTTCTTCAATCACTTCTTCCGTTTTTCCTGAAACATAATCAACATAATCCATATCATCCGGCAACATCAACGCAGAATTGTATACAAATGCCGATTTTACCAATGCGAACCTTCGTTTCACAACAGGTAAATCTTTTCTGAACGAAGTCCAGTTCCCTTTCAACGTATCGTCCTTTATCGAAAATGTAAACAACCCATCGTATTTCTCATCGCCGGGCTCCTGCACCTGAAACTCATACAAAGAATCTTTTTTTCGCAGCACCCCTTTAAACGCCCTGCTGTTACCCGCTACAATGGATTGACCAAACACACTATCGCCCTCAATCCGTTTCAGCACCAGGTTAATTTTATTACTGTGCGATCCGTCTCCGTTGCCATCCGAATATTCTTCAGCAATAAAATCGCCCACCCAGCTGCCGAAGTATGAATTGTACTGCAGAAACGAAGTGTCTTCTTTTACCACTTCTTTTTCAACATTGTCTTTTTCAGCAGGCTGTTGCTGTTCATTGCACGCAAGCAAACTCAACAACGCAATTACTACAATACTTTTTTTCATATCAACTTTCGTTTAATAATATATTCTGCAATTAATAAATTCGGAATCCATCCAAGACCGGCAACGATTACATACACATCCATTGGTGCAGGTGCAAACAAATACACTAGTATAACTTTCCATAAGCGAAGTGTAATGGCCGACAAGGCTAATGCAAAGCTGCGTATCATAAATGCTTCATGGCGGGCAATGTTCTTTTGCTTTATTGCAACAACAGCTCTGAATGTAAACCACCACCACAATAAAGAGAGCATAACAAAAAAAACAACGGCCAATACCCCTCCGTTTGCATGTAATGCCATGACAAAACCGCTCGGTGCAGAAGACACAAGTACCACAGCTACATACAGCAACCCAACTACACGATGCAGCCTTACATATTGTTGACGCAACGTATTGCTGAATTGTGTAAACCCGGCCAGCAGGCAAAATATACTGCTGTAAACATGTGTATAAAAAACGGGTATGTAATACGGCAGCTCCTGCACTTCCGTCTGCTTTATTTGTAAAAAGGCCGCCATCCTGTTAAACGGAATGTACTGCATAGTAATACGCAACATCAACCAACAGAAATAAGCATACACCGGAAGCAACAGGTAACGCAGCAGTTTGTATTTGTGTAATAAATTAAACATGAAATAGGACCGATGAACGATTAAACATACTCTGAACAATTCACTTTTCAAAAAACCTGTTTTTCTACGTCCTCTCCTACCTTTGCATAAATTTTTCCGATGGCTGAAGATTTACATATTATACAGGGAACAAAAGAAGAGAAGTACCAACAACTCATCCCACAGATAAAAGGTCTGCTGGAAGGTGAACCCGATCTTATTGCCAACCTCGGCAATATTTGCGCAGCATTGAAAGAGCAGTTCGGATGGTTATGGGTGGGCTTTTATATTGTGAAGCCAGCCATTAAATCGGCAGAACCGGAATTGGTGCTTGGTACATTCCAGGGACCTGTTGCCTGCACCCGCATCCGTAAAGGCAAAGGTGTTTGCGGCACCACATGGGCCGAAGCAAGAACATTGATTGTTCCCGATGTAGAACAATTTCCCGGTCATATTGCCTGCAGCAGCTTAAGCAAATCAGAAATCGTTGTACCTGTTATCCGCAACAACGAAGTGGTAGCCGTGCTGGATGTTGACAGTGTGGAACTGAATACATTTGATGCAACTGACCAGCAATACCTCGAAGAAATCATCAGCCTCATTGAATGGCATTAAGCAACGTTATGTATGCAAAAAGATAAAGTGCTGCTCTACGGAGCAAACGGCTACACCGGCGAACTGATTGCACGTTACGCTATCGAATACAAGCTGCAACCAATTCTTGCAGGAAGAAAAGAAGAAACGCTCCGTTCATTAGCGGAACGTTTACAATTGCCTTATCGCATTTTTGGTTTGAATGATGCAACTGAGCTGCAACAACAGTTACAGGATGTGCAATTGGTGATTCATGCAGCCGGGCCGTTTTCGCACACGGCCAAACAAATGGTGGAAGCCTGTATTGCAACACATACGCATTACATCGACATCAATGGCGACATCTCTGTTTTCGAATTCATTAAAACATACGATGCGGCTGCAAAGCAAGCGAACATCATGTTATTACCCGGTGCAGGCTTCGACGTTATTCCTACCGATTGTACTGCTTTACAATTGAAAGAACAATTACCCGATGCTACACATTTACAACTGGCATTTATCAGTAATGGTGGCGGCTTGAGTCATGGTACAGCTACCACCATGGCACAACGCATCGGCGAAAAAGCAGTAATCCGTGCAAACGGCGTATTAGTAAAACGCCCGTTGGGTTATAAAGGTTTCTGGTTAAATGCTGCAGGCAAAAAACGCTTTGTAATGAGTTTGCAGTGGGGCGATATTTCAACAGCACATCACACAACAGGCATTCCGAACATTGAAGTATTTACCGGTATGCAGCCGAAAACATATCGCCTGTTGAAATTCCAGTTTTTGTTCAACTGGTTACTGCGTACAACATTTATCCGCAACATCATTCAGCAAAAAATCAATGAACGGCCTGCAGGTCCAACCGATGAACAACGGGCAAACGGCAGCACCATTGTTTGGGGCAAAGTATGGAATGCCAAAGGCGAAGAAAGAACAAGTGTGCTGCAATGTGCCGATGGGTACAGTGTAACCGCATGGGGTAACCTTTTAATTGCACAGAAAATTGTACAAGGCAACTGGAAACCCGGTTACCAAACACCGGCGTCGGCTTATGGCAAAGAGTTGATTTTTGAAATTCCGAAAAGTAAGGCGCTTACTACTGCTTAATTAAATAAGCATCGCTTGCAAATGTTACAAGGAATGAACGGGCACGAGCCGGTGCAAGCAAACGAAATACGCCGGTAACAAATTCATTCTTGCGGCTGCGTAATCCTTTTTTCTTTTTATTGAAATCGTACGTATCAACAAACGAAACAACTTCGTTATCAGCCGCATTGTATACAACAGTGATGGTGCCCAATGCCCAGCCGAAGTACGCATCATTGTTCAGGTCAACCTGTTTGTAACAATAGTTGTGCTGTGCTGCTATAACTGCGTGGCAGCTGTCTTGCTTTACAAACAAGGGAACTGTTTGTTGTAAACGTTTAAAATCTGCCGTTGAAAGAATAAAGGTTTCGCCGCTGCCTGCGAGATAATGTTGCAACAATTCCTTTTCTAATGGCGAATTTAATTTGGGATGCAGGGCAACAATTTTATAAAACAGCTTGCGGTAGCCTTTTAACCTTAGCTCCTCACCTGTACGAACAGCCGCAGAATCAACGGCAAACACAGCAACAGGTAACAGCAATAAAAAAAACAACCAGATACGCCCCATAGAAATTTAAAAATAACAATTTTACGTACATAGCAATTCTTTTATACCCGCTGCGTAGCTTTGCGGCTCTGAAAGATTATTACACCATACTTGAAATTGCGCCATCGGCAAGCTTACCGGAAATTAAACAGGCTTACCGTAAGTTGGTGATGCTGTATCACCCCGATAAAAACAACGACGATCCGTATGCGCTTGCACGTTTTTCCGAAATAAAAGAAGCGTACGAAGTGCTCAGCAATCCGCAGAAAAAAGAAGTGTACCTGCAGGAACGATGGCTGCATAAAGCCAGTGGACAAAAAATAGGTGAAGAACTGATCACCGCACCGGCCATCCTCAAAAAATGCCTGGAGCTGAATAAACAAATAGCCGGAATGGATGTACACCGCATGAATTATACAGGTGTTGCTGAACGTATAACCAATGTACTCAACGATGGCACAATCGACATCCTCCTCAATCAGAATGAAACAGATGTAATAGCCTCGATTGTTGCAAGTATGTCAAAAAGTATCGAATCGTTTCCATCTGCTGCAGCCAAACCTGTAGCATTGCAGCTTTTAAAATTAGCAGTGCATCTTCCACACTGGCACACACATATTCAACAGCAGATGCAGCAAAAACAACAAATGGAAAAATGGAACAGACTAACGCCGCTGTTCATCATACTGCTCACACTTGGTATTTGTCTGCTTATTTATTTCATGGGTAAATAATTGACTTGTTGAATATTTTTTCAGAAACAACAATGATTGCTAAACACAAGCTTTTGTTTGTGATGAGTGGCAAAACGATTGTTTGAATGTGCTGTTGTATTAGCAAACAAAACAAACAATGAAAAAAACATTTATCTCAATGATGATGACTGCATCATTTGCAGTAATGCTGACTGCCTGCGGTGGTGGCGAAAAAACCGAAACAACAACTGATACTGCTGCAACAGAAACTTCTGCCGCAGTTGATACACCTGCAGCAGCGCCGGCAACTGTTGTTGATATTGCTGTTGGCTCTGCCGATCACAGCACATTGGTTGCTGCTGTAAAAGCTGCCGAACTTGTTGAAACATTAAGCGGCGCTGGTCCGTTTACCGTATTTGCACCAACCAACGCAGCTTTCAGTGCATTGCCTGCAGGTACGTTGGATAATTTATTAAAGCCCGAAAGCAAAGCAGATCTCACGGGCATTTTAACGTACCATGTTGTGGCAGGCGCATTAAAAGCAGCTGATTTAAAAGATGGTCAGAAACTCAAAACTGTAAATGGTGCAGAGTTAACTGTAACAATAAAAGATGGCAAAGTAATGATTGATGGCGCCAATGTAACTGCAGCAGATCTTACAGCCGGCAATGGCGTAGTACATGTACTGGATGCAGTAGTACTGCCTAAGAAATAAGCGCCCGCTTTTTTCATTCGATATACAATTGCTTCCCGCAAGGGAAGCAATTTTGTTTTATGGAGTTACGTTGCTGCATTTTGCTGCCCGAGCCCTGTTCCTTGTACCTTGTATCTTTTACGTGCCGCCGTCAGACGAGGGCGTCAGACGGGGCATACTTCTTACATCGTACCTCGTACTTCAAGCTTATCTTTGCGCCATGCATTATGTTTCTGTTGAAGGATTAACGAAGAGTTACGGTATTATTCCGCTGTTTTCAAATATTTCATTTCATATTGAAGAGGGCGACAAAATTGCACTGGTAGCCCGTAATGGCTCGGGCAAATCCACTTTATTAAAAATACTGGCGGGCAAAGAAACAGCCGACGAAGGAAAGTACTGGGTAAACAAAGATGTAGACATTGCTTTGTTTGAACAGGAGCCCGGATTTGATGAAAACAAAACCATTCTCGATAATATTTTTCAGCACAACCACCCTGTTATCAACGCTATTAAGGAATACGAAGCCATCAGCGAAGAACAGGATGCAGAAAAACTCAACGAAGCCATTGTAAAAATGGATGAGCTGGGTGCATGGGATTTTGATGCAAAGGTGAAACAGATTCTGGGCAAACTCAACATTCATCACCTGCAGCAACCGGTTGGTACATTATCCGGCGGTCAGCGTAAACGTGTGGCACTCGCACGAACACTCATCGACATTGGTTTCGATCACAAACATGTTTTGCTGATTATGGATGAACCCACCAACCACCTCGATGTGGAAATGGTGGAATGGCTGGAACATTATCTCAACAAAGAAAATATTACCCTGCTGCTTGTAACACACGACCGCTATTTTTTAGATGCCGTGTGCGATGAAGTATGGGAGCTCGACGGCAGCACCTTGACCGAATACAAAGGCGATTACCAGAATTATTTAGAAAAGAAAGCAGCACGTGTTGAAAGCGAGCTGGCGAGTATTGATAAAGCAAAGAACACTTACCGTAAAGAACTGGAATGGATGCGCAAGCAACCAAAAGCCCGCACCACAAAAAGCAAAAGCCGCCAGGATAATTTTTACGAAGTAGAGGCAAAAGCCAAACAACGCATCGAAGATCAGCAGGTACAACTAAGTATGAAGATGAGCAGGCTTGGGGGTAAAGTGGTGGAGATGAAAAAAGTGTACAAGAGCTTTGGCGAAAAACAAATATTGAAAGGCTTTGATTACACGTTTAAAAAAGGCGAGCGTGTTGGTGTGGTAGGACAAAATGGTGCAGGGAAATCAACTTTCATCGATATTATACAGGGCATACAACAACCCGACAGTGGCAAGATTAATGTGGGAGACACCATTGTATTCGGCAACTATTCACAAAAAGGATTAGAAATAAAAGAAGACCTGCGTGTAATTGAATACGTAAAAAATATTGCAGAGAATTTTCCATTGGCAAGTGGCGGTTCGTTAAGTGCGGCTCAGTTTCTGCAATTGTTTTTGTTTGATCCGGATAAACAGTACACCTATATTTCAAAGTTGAGTGGTGGCGAAAAAAGAAGATTGCATTTACTGTCGATCCTTTTCCGTAATCCCAACTTTTTAATTCTCGATGAACCCACCAACGATCTTGATCTGCCGACATTGGCTGTACTGGAAAATTTCTTAACCGAATATCCGGGTTGTCTGCTCATCGTTAGCCACGACCGTTATTTCATGGATCGCCTCGTTGATCATTTGTTTGTATTTGAAGGCGATGGCGTCATCACCGATTTCCCGGGCAACTATACACAGCTGCGCATTTATCAGAAGGAAAAAGAAAAGTCTGAAGCCGATAGTAAAGAGTCGGTAGCCAGCACTGAGCGAAGTCGAAGTGCGGTGCCGGAGAAACCGAGCGGAGTCGAGGGTTCGACAACAGAGAAAAAACGTTTCAGCTTTAAAGAAAAACGGGAGTTCGAATTACTGCAAAAAGAAATTGAAGAACTGAGTGCAGAAAAAGAAAACATCACAGCCAAACTCAACAGTGGTAATCTTCCGTTCGATGAGTTGCAGCAACTGAGCAACCGCATTGGCGAAGTAACCACCCTGCTCGATGAAAAAGAAATGCGTTGGCTGGAGTTGAGTGAATACAGTGAATAGAATATTGGAATTGGGAATTGGGGATTTGGAATTCGGATTATCGTAAAACATGAGTGAGTATAGTGGCAACATCTTACACTTCGTAACTCGTAGTTCATCTTTCATAATAAATAACCTGAACAAAAAACCACCCTTATGTCATTGTTTGTACAAGAAGATTCCATTGTTCGGCAAATCTGGGGCAAGAGCGATACAGTGCTGTTTATTTTTGCCGGCGCTTCTGCCGAATTTGCACTCAACAAAGCTGTTGACTGGCTATACTTCACGGGTAAACTTCCTTCCGATCCGTTGGGCCGATTATTTTCTACGGTAGATTATGCACGCAGGATCGTGTTCACATCAACCGAAGATGCCAACAAAGCCATCGACACTATGCGACACATTCATGCTGCAGTAGAAAATAAGAGAGGCTATAATATTCCCGATTGGGCTTACCGTGATGTGTTGTTCATGCTCATCTACTACTCCATTGCTTCGTACGAATTACTTGAACGGAATTTAAGTAATGAAGAAAAAGAAGAAGTATACAATGTGTTTTACCGTGTTGGTATGCGCATGGGTTTACAAGAGCTGCCATCCACGTATAACGAATGGCTTCCTGTTAGGGAAACACATTTACACAACGATCTGCAGACGAGCAATTACACACAGGATCTTTTTCAACAGTATAAAAAGCATCTTGGCAGCATGCGTTTTAAAGTATTGATCGAAGGGCAGAAATTAGTTGTACCTGAGCGTGTAAAACAACTGCTGCATTTCAGCGATTTTTCTTTGCTTACGCCGGTTGTACCTTTGTATAAAATCAGCAGGTTAATGAAAATGGACTGGCTGCTGAAAAGCATTTTACTTCCTTCCGATTATAAAGAACAGATCAACAACCTGGATGTGCAGTAAAAACAACAGTAATAAAAAATCCCCCTGCAATGCAGGGGGATCGTATACTTCATTTAAAAAGCTTATTGCTTGTTGTACATTAACTCGTAGTACTCATGTGCCATACGGTTACTGTCGAACTGGAAGCGTACATCACGCATACCGTTCTGTACAATCTGGCGCCACACCCCAAAGTTGTCGTAGTACAATGGTAAAATCTGGCGTTCGAGAATTTCATACATCTGATCCAGATCGTATTGATCCTGCTCCTGTACATGCATAGCACTGTAATCAACCGGCGGAACAATAAAGCTGTTGTTACCATGGTTGGCAAATTCGCAGATCCATCCGTCGAATGTACTGAAGTTAACAGCGCCATTCATAGCTGCCGTCATACCGCTGGTGCCGCTGGCTTCACGTGGTACACGTGGGTTGTTTAGCCAAACATCAGCAGCCTGTTTCAACCGCTTACTTAAAGCCAGTTCGTAACCGGTACACACAGCAACGTTTTTATAGTTCTTGCTCAGGTGAACAAGGTTATTGAAATCGCTGATAGCAGGATAATCAACCGGGTAAGGTTTACCTGCCCAGATAATCTGTACAGGATATTTTTTATTGCTGAGTAATGCATTGAAACGTTCAAGATCACGGGTAATCAGTTCTGCACGTTTGTAACCAGCAAATCGACGAGCCCAAACAATCGTCAATACATTGGGATCGAATAATTTTCCTGTCTGGTCAGCAACAAGATCAAACGCACGACGCTTCAGGTAATTCTTACGATCATCAAAACGCTCTTCGTTGCTCTCATCCATCGAGAAATACAATTGCTTATCGGCCCAGTAGCGCCAGTTCTGTGCATTGGTAACATGCGTAATGGGAGCAATACCTTCGTAGTGGCTCCACATCTTCCTGCTCACTTCACCATGCAAGGCACTTACACCGTTTGCATTTCGTGCAAAACGCAATGCTGCCAGTGAGTGATTGAACTGATCATCATAAATACCGGTGAGCTTGCGCACTTCATCCAACGGAAGTCCGCAGAAGTAACTCATCTTTTCGCACAGATACATATCGTGCTTTTCGTTACCTGCTTCTTCGGGTGTATGCGTGGTAAATACCAACCGCTTTTTCACCTCATCGATATTGCCGAATTTATTGTAGAGATAAAATGCAGACGAAATACCATGTGCTTCATTCAAATGATACACATCGGGTTTAAATCCTAATTCATCAATCAACTTTGCACCACCAACACCCAGCAAAATAAACTGGGCAACTTTTGTTGCAACATTGGCATCGTATAAGCGATGACAAATGGTTTGTGATACATAATCGTTCTCCGGCAAATCGGTGCTCAATAAAAACATGGGAGCACTCTTGAATGTTTCCGGATTCAGATACCACGCTTTTACCCATACCGGGTGATCGTGAATATTGATCTGGAATTTGATACCTGTATCTTCTAAAAAGTTGTAGATTTTTTCGTTCCACTGCACCTGCAGTGTCTGGTCCTGGTTGCGTGCCTGGTCGTAGTAACCAAACTTCCACAAAATACCAATACCAATAAGGTTTTGCTTTAACTCGTAAGCGCTGCGCATGTGCGAACCTGCCAAAAAGCCCAAACCTCCGCTGTAAATTTTAAGCGGTTGGTGTACGGCAAATTCCATTGAAAAATAAGCGACTCTTTTTGCGTATGCATTATCAGTCGCATAAGGAACATTGTAGTGAGTAAAGGTCATAAAAGGATAGTTCTTTGCTTAGGGGCCGCAATATAACCTGAAAAACGCAAACAGCCCCTTTTTAGGGTACTGTCTTATCAACATCAAACGTTAGGCAATACAGCTGTAGCCTCAATTTCAATCAGTAAACGGTTATCAATAAGCGCCGATACCTCTACCATCGTGGAGGCCGGTTTAATGGCTTTAAAAAACTCGCCATGTGCCCTGCCCGCCTCCTCCCAAAGCGAAATATCGGTGATGAACATGCGTGTGCGTACTACATCAGACAAACTACTACCTGCTTCGGTTAATGCACGCTCTATTTTCTGCAGAATAAATTTTGTTTGGGCGTAAACGTCGCCTTCGCCAATAAGCACATCGCCATCCATGGCTGTAGTGCCTGCTACTTCAATAACGTTGCCGATACGAACAGCTCTTGAATAGCCCACCACATCTTCCCATGGCGAACCGGAGCTGATATTTTTTCGATGATGCATAGTTGATGATAATGTTTTTTTTAGACGACAGACAATGGACAACAGACCACCACTCACTTCTTCTTTTTCTTCTTCGGCTCTGCCTTCCTTGGATAGCTGCCTTCGAAGAAACAGGTGATGCCTCTGTACAAACCGCAATTCTGTTCGGATATGCGAACAGAGGAAGTGCCGAAATCGAACGTTAAAATACAATCGCTCGATGCATCACGGAAAATGCCTTTGTTCTTTGCAATCCATTCGCCTGTACCTTTTACTTCTCCTACACACTCCCCGTTTTGTTTGCTGAAGTGAATGAAGAATTCAAACTCTTTTTCCGTTTTACCATCACGGATGGAAACAAGGTTCTTTTTATCGATGGAATAATCAGCCGAATATTTTTGTGTACGGGGCATACTGTCAATCGGGTTGCCCATGATGAGATCACTGAGATCTTCAGTACTATTCGTCATAGCCACAATAAACCTGCCCTTCTCATCCATGAAGTAAATGGTTTCATTCGTCCAGATTTCTCCGGTTGGTGTTTTGCGTTCCTGTATGAAACTGATGTTATTTTTATTATCAATACGGCAATAACGAACACCGGTCCCCTTGGGCAACAAACCCGTTACATTCATCGAACCGAGATAAGCAGCTTTTTTATCGAAGTACAATAACTGAACAGCTTTTGTTTTTCCCAGTACCGATTTTACCAGCACATAATTCCCCTTGTCGCCATCTTTTATTTTTCCCAGCAGGTACAATTTCAATCCTTTTGTTTTTGGATAGAATTGCTGATATACAGAATCGGGCAAAAATGTTTTATACGTTTCCTGGTTAATGAGCAGCGAATCTTTTTCCTTTCGGTTAATTACACTATCGTTTACAAGTACGGGGTAAGAAAGCTCAGCTGCAAGCGTAATAAAATCAGCTGCTGTTAAGTCGGCATCGGTAATTTCTTTGGGCTTCTTGTCTTTACAGGAAACCACCGCAAGCAGCAACAGCAGCACAAGTGAAAAATAACGGTTCATGTAGTTATGCGAAATATGAAAGTTGAAGATAGTGGATTTGTTTTGGAATTGAAAAAGAGCAGCACAGCAGTAAGGCTTTCTGCTGATTGCAGTACAACAGGTATTTCGGTACACAGAACCGTTCATAAATATTTTTCCGACAGATTCGGTATTTATTTTTTAGATTTGTCTAAATTTTAATTTCATACGGAATGAATTTTTCGACAGCAGAAGAAAACTACATCAAAGCCATCTGGCGGTTGCAGCAGAGCGATGCCAATGTAACCACCAATGAGCTATCGGCCGAACTGCAAACCAAACCGGCATCGGTAACGGATATGCTCAAACGCCTGAGCGAAAAGAAAATGCTTCACTATGCGCCCTACTATGGTGTAAAACTTACAGCCGATGGAAAGAAGCTGGCCTTAAACATTATCCGTAAGCACAGGTTGTGGGAATATTTTTTGGTAGAAAAATTACAGTTTAACTGGGATGCAGTGCACGACATTGCAGAAGAGCTGGAACATGTAAGCAGTCCCGAATTAATTGAACGGCTCGATGCATTTCTCGGTTATCCGAAAGCCGATCCGCATGGCGATCCGATACCCGACAGTAAGGGCCGAATGACCATTACCAGTAACCTCAGCTTACAGCAACTGGAAGTTGGTGCAACAGCAGTGGTTACCGGCGTTGGCGATCAAAGCAGCAGTTTGCTGGAATTGCTCAGTCAGAAAAATATCGGCATCGGCACTAAGCTCGAACTGAAACAGCGCCATGCATTTGATGGTTCGGTTGAAATCAAACTCCGCAATCAACCCATTATTACATTAAGCGAACAACTGGCAAAAACCATTTTGGTAAAGACGGTTTAAACAGATCAGAATTATGAAAGTGCAGCATACAGAAACATCGTTGAGCGAAGTACATGCATCGGTAGACACGACTGTTCCCGTAAAAGGATGGCGCAGGATTTTAGCGTATGCAGGACCTGCTTACCTCGTAAGTGTTGGTTATATGGATCCGGGTAACTGGGCCACCGATTTACAAGGTGGTGCAAAATTCGGCTACCAGCTGATATGGGTGTTGCTGATGAGTAACCTGATGGCATTGCTGCTGCAAAGTTTAAGTGCCCGTTTAGGCATTGTACGCCGCAGAGATCTTGCACAGGCCAACAGGGAAACCTATCCCCCATTGGTCAATTTCTGTTTGTATGTGTTGGCCGAAATTGCCATTGCAGCCTGCGATCTTGCAGAAGTGCTGGGTATGGCATTGGGTATTTATCTCTTAACAGGTTTACCGTTGATCTATGGTGTAGGTATTACTGTGCTTGATACACTGTTGTTGTTGTGGTTGCAGAACTACGGCATCCGCAAACTGGAAGCGTTCATTATTTCATTAGTTGCTGTCATTGGTGCTTCTTTTTTAGTAGAGATTATTTTAGCCAAACCTTCTATACCGGAAATGGCACAGGGCTTTATACCCACTGCATTAAGCAACGAGGCCTTGTACATTGCTGTTGGTATTATTGGTGCTACGGTAATGCCGCATAACTTATACCTGCACTCCGCATTGGTACAAACAAGAAAAATCGGCACCGATAAAGCAAGTATACGGCGTGCATTGAAGTTTAATTTCATTGATAGTACCATTGCATTGAATGCAGCTTTCTTTGTTAATGCAGCAATCCTTGTATTAGCTGCAACGGTATTTTTTAAAACAGGGAACACACAGGTTGCAAAAATTGAAGATGCACACCAGTTGCTTTCGCCTTTGCTGGGTACTAAACTTGCGCCGATACTTTTTGCAGTAGCCTTAATTGCAGCGGGACAAAGCAGTACCATCACAGGTACACTTGCCGGGCAAATTGTAATGGAAGGTTACCTGCATCTGCGCATCAATCCATTATTGCGTCGTTTGCTTACACGTTTAATTGCCATTATACCGGCTATTGTGGTGATACTTGTTTATGGCGAAGAAAAAGTAGATGCACTGCTGGTGTTCAGCCAGGTGGTGTTGAGTCTGCAGTTAGGATTTGCTGTTATTCCGTTGATTCATTTTGTAAGCGATAAACAAACCATGGGTGAATTTGCCATTGGCTTGTGGATGAAAATTGCAGCCTGGTGCATTGCAGGTATCCTGGTGTTCCTGAATGTGCGTTTGGTTTTGCAGGAAATATTAGCGGTGTATGATGAACCCGGTCATCTCTTCTGGAAATTCCTGATTCCCGTTGTGGCTTTGCTGTTTGTTTGGTTGTTTATCATGATGACATTCCTGCCGCTTATCAAAAAGCAAATGCGGAAAGAAACATCGAAAATGCACAGTCCTGTACCCGAACTGAACAACCTGCATGTGCCCGATATTAAACGCATTGCTGTTGCACTCGATTTTTCGGTGAACGATGAAAAATTAATTGCCTATGCCTTGCACCAGGGCAAAAAAGATACTGATTATATTTTGGTGCATGTGGTTGAAACAGCACCCTCCCGTTTACTCGGCGAAGCAACCGACGATGAAGAAACCCGTAACGACAGGCAACGACTGGAACTATATGCAGCCACCCTACAACAACAAGGTTATACTGTTACAGCTGCATTAGGTTATAACAACCGCACACGGGAAATTGTACGCCTTGTAAAAGATACGCAAGCCGATATGCTCATTATGGGTGCACACCGGCACAAAGGTTTAAAAGATTATGTTTTTGGCGAAACCATTGAAACGGTGCGGCACGAATTAGATATACCTGTATTGATTGTGAATGTGTAGTTTTCGCTGTTATGGGTTAAAGGTTATGGGTTACGTGTATAAACTCCCGTAACGAACTACTACCTTACAGGAATTTATATTTTTTGTTTGTGTCTTGATGTTTGAGTTTCCCCTACCCGTAACATTTAACCCATAACTCATAACTGTTTTGCAGGAATACCCTATCTTGATATATAAATACTGCATTATATGAGCACCACCAACCCCAACGATCGCTATCTCATTTCCTTTTTAACCTTACGAAAAGCCGTTGGCATTATGGGCATGGCTTTGCCCTTTGTATTAATGCTGGGCTTTTTTGTGATTGATGGTAACTGCAAATTTCCGCCAAGCATCAGTCACTTCTTTTATACCAAAATGGGGAATGTGTTTGTAGGTGTATTGTGTGCTGTTGCGTTGTTCCTGTTTGCATACAACGGTTACGATAACAAAGACAAATGGGCTGCAAAGCTTGCTGGTCTTTTTGCTACCTGCGTAGCCATGTTTCCAACCAATTATAACAGCTATGCACCGGTTGATTGTTCCCGCATGGCAAAAGTGGAAAATGCTTTTGCCAATGCCATGCACTACGGAGCATCGGTATTGCTGTTTTTAACCTTTGCTTATTTCTGTTTTTTTCTGTTTACCAAAACAAGTCAGTCGGGTGAAGTAAAAGGCAATAAACTCATCCGTAACAGAATTTACATTACCTGCGGCATCATTATCATTGTAAGTATTGCAGGCATTGCAGTAATAGGTGTTGTACCTGCATGGTACAAAGCATTGAAACATTTGAAACCCATCTACTCGTTAGAAACGGTGGCCTTAATTGCATTTGGTTATTCATGGCTGATAAAAGGCGAAACCTTTTTTAAAGACGAGGCCAAATAAGCTGATCACACAGATTATTTGCAACTCCTTCTTGTGAATAAGAAATTGCTTTTTGCAGTGCTTAATAACAAATAATCATTAACACAACTCCTTTCACCAAAATCATTTCGCATACAAACTAACCCGCAAAAAAGATGTTATGAGCTGATTGATGTTGCATGAAAGTATTTGTGTGGAATTAATTACAGCAACCTTCACTCTTCAATAGTAAAATGAAATAGAGAGTACCATTTGTATGATGGAGCGGTAAATCCTTAGTGGCAATAAACTCATACACTTGTTTTATAATTATTTCTAATATATATGAGTTATAATGCTAGCATGCGCCTTGTTATTGAGATAATTTTGCGCAAAAAGGTTTATGTATAAATTTTACACGCTTATTCTTTCCCTTACAATCTTTATAAATTTTAGTACAGAGGCTCAATATTGTACTCCATCAGTAAGCACTGGTGGTCTTTATTTTAGCTATGTCAGTTTCGACTATGCACCGAGTGCGCAAGGCATTACAGGTGGCCAGGTATACTTAACTGCTTCTAATGGATACACTGTTACAGGAGGGTCTGCAGGCACGATCAAAAGAAATTGTACGGGATCTCTTTGGTTTGGTGTTCAAAACCAAACCGGGAGCACTCAAAATGTTTATATAAAAGTTTTTTGCGACTTTAACGGAGACCTGGACTTTGCGGATCCCGGAGAAGAAGCAGGGTCCAGTGTTTATAACAACTTAGCTACCGGCAGCAGTCTGGGAACCGGATTATCAATCAACATGCCGCCAGTGCTTGATTTAAGTAGTTTGCGTGTTCGTATTACCGTGAAAGCGGGCTCCTACGCAACTGCCTGCGGAACGTTTACAGGAGAAGTAGAAGATTATACTCTTACAATACCAGCCAATACAGCTCCTACCATTAACAACTTAGCCACCCCTATACTTAACCGCATTTCTGAAACAGAAACAGCATCGGAAGGCATGTTAATCGGACAGGTTATTTATTCTTTAGAACCCACAACCGCTATTGTTAGTGATGCAGATGCCTGCGATCAGTATTTAGGTATTGCTATTACAGGAACAAGTGCTACAAACGGCATTTGGGAATACAAAATACCATCCGGCAGCTGGACTTCTATCGGCGCAGTAAGCGAATCGAATGCTTTACTATTATTTTCAAAAAATGATACAGAAACCCGAATTCGGTTTGTTCCTACGGGTGCAGGAACACCCAGCCTTACATTCAGAACCTGGGATCGATCAGTAAGTACAAACGGATCATACCATAACATTACTGCTACCGGAGGTTCTACTGCTTTCAGCACGGGAACAGTAACCGCTACTATGGATGTGGTTTCTGCAAGTTCAATCGGCACAGATATTAATTTTTACGCACCAAGTTATGGTAATGAATTCAATCGCTTCAATCTGATAAAAGGCAAACTCAACAGATCCTCGGCCGTTTTTACGAATGTTAAAGAAATTACTACAGACAACCTTGCCGGAGCAGGATATGATATTGTTGTTGATGCAACAAGCAATAAACTTTTTTGGATTGCCGGCGATTCCTATTTGTCTTTAATGAGCAGCAATTTAGACGGCACTGCTGTTACAAACCTTACCAACTTTGCATATCCTACCGGTTTGGCACTTGGCAATAACAAACTTTACATTCTTGATTATGGAACCGGTATTTTCAGCACAAATCTCGATGGAACCGGTAGCGTAAACATTACAGGCGGCGCAGGGCAGGTAAACGATTTAAACGAAACGGGTGATATAGAGTTTTTTAATAACAAACTCTACTATGTTAATCAGCCCGGTGCATATGGAACTGCATTCTATATTCGATCGACTAACACAGATGGCACAGCTACAACCGATCTGTATAGCACTTTAAACAGAATCTACGGATTGGCTGTTGGAAGCACCGCAGTTTATTTTACCGAAATTGATGCATCATCCGTAAGTTATCTTAAATCAATTCCATTAACCGGAGGCTCTGCAACTACTATAGCAACGATGAGTAACAGATATTGGAATGATCTTTATTTGGATGAACCTAATGCCAAACTGTACATAACAGATGCGCCGGTTTCTTCAAACCGATATGGTTTTATTAGGAGTATTTCTACATCGGGTGGAGCACTTACCACCAATTTCGTTTCAGAAAGTTCTCTGTATGGAATTGCATTAGAGACACCATCAGCAACTCTGCCGGTATCAATTACATCTGTTAATGCTTCTGCAATTGATACAAAAAACAAGGTAAACTGGAAAACTGCAAACGAATACCAGGTAAAACAATATGAAGTACAACGTTCAGCTGACGGTGTCATGTTTTCCGTTGCAGGAATTGTAACCGCAACAGGAACCCAAGAGTATCAATGGATAGATGTACAACCATTTACAGGTAAAAGTTTCTACAGAATTAAAGCAGTAGATTTTAACGGCGCTACAAGTCAAACCAATGTGGTAGTTGTTTATCGTTCATTAGCTGCAGCACTACACGTTTTTCCAACACTTTTAAACGGAGGACAATCTGCTACTTTGCAATACAGTGCTGTAAATAAAGGTGTGTATAAACTGCGCCTGCTTTCTGCAACAGGTATTGAGATGCAGGTATATTCAGTTAATATTTCCGGCACGGGAAGTATTACATTACCTGTTCCTGCAAATTTGCAAAAAGGGTTCTATCTCTTACAACTCACTGGAAAAGATATGCAATACCAAACTAAAATTATTGTGCAATAAGCTATACAACGAATAAACAACAAAGGGCTGTCTATAAAGAGACAGCCCTTTGTTTTATGAAATGAATCTGCTTGAATGCTTCACCTGTTTAATGCTGCAGCGTTCCTTACCACGTATGAGTTACAGCAGACAAATACCCCGTTTACATTCTTCCCCAATATGTAAATCGATGGCGGTAAACCCTTTAACCGTACAAAGTTATTTCCTTGTTTTATCCATTTCACTTATCAAAACAAATTGTTTGACTTCATCATCATTATTGTAAGCATTACCGGCATTGCAGTAATAGCTGTTGTACCTGCATGGTACAAAGCATTGAAACATTTGAAACCAATCTACAGCCTTGAAACAGTTGCACTGCTTGCATTTGGTTACTCCTGGCTGATAAAGGGCGAAACCTTTTTTAAAGACGAAGCGAAGTAATAGCGAACACGCAACTCTTGAACCTGTTCAGGAAAGCCGCAGGTGAATGATGATTGTTTCCATATCACCTTTTACCAATTGTTCAATATTGCCATTGTAATAGGTGATGCGGTTGTTGATGCTGTTTTGTGCAGTTGCCTTCAGCTGCTGCAGAAAACGAAACTGCAGATCGTTCTGGCTTAAACGAATGGCAATTTTTTCCGGTTTATACAACAGCTCAACCTTTATGGTTGAAGCTGCAGAGTGATGCAGCGTAATATCGAGGTAATCCTGTACAATCCTGAACACAGAAAGCTTATCCTGCAAAGGGTACTGTTCAATCAGAGATTCCTTGCATATGAAGTCGATCTTCACTTTGTACAAACTTTGTAGAGAAGCCACGTAATCCTTCATGCCCTCTATTAAACCAATATCGGCAATAACTGCCGGGTGAAGCTGCATACACAGTTTCGACACATCACGCATTGCCTCATCGGTAAGCATGTAACTTTTTTCCAGTAATGTTTTGTTGTGCTGTTGCTGCATCGCTTCGCCCTGGTACATTTTTACTGCAGCGAGCGTTTGGTTGATATTATCACGCAATGCGTACACAATATTCTGGTTATCGGTTTCCTGCTTTTCAATTACCGACCGCAACTCCTTTTTACGTCGCCTGTTTTCCAGCACAAGAATACGGCTGTACAGTTTTTCCTGGTAGTTGTAAATAAGAATGAAATAATAAACGGTTAAAGAAAAGGAAAGGAAGAACGAGAGGTAAAACGTTCGTTTCGCTTCGATCAATTGATCAGCAGGATACTGAAAATGATCATCTGCCAAAATCAGTGATAACAGCAGAAATAGGATGGTAACGCCGGAAAACAGCAATACATACTTTTTACTTCCTTCGCTCCTGAACAGGTAGATATAAACGAGTATCAGTGGAAAATAATACAGATAGGTTGCACTCCTGATTCCCAGTTTAAGCGAAATAAGAAGAAACGCACTATTGAACGTCATTAACGAAATAGCCTTTGCCAGCAAAGTAAAACCCCTGCTATGCAGAATCAGGGAGCCGATCAGCAAAAGAGATGCAACACTCAGCACATACACATCATAGTATTCACCGTAGCCGGAAAGGACGCTATCGACAATATTTATACCAATGGCAATCAATGCCAAATAAACAAAACGGTTAAAGCCCGTTAGAACGCTGTGCTTGGCAACATCGTTGTAAGATGAAGCACCTTTCATAATCAGAGAAATTGAAGTTTGGATACTGGATTTAACTAACAACAAAAATACGGCATCTGCAAACGGCTCTGCCGTCTCCCCAACTATTTCTCGAAGGAATAGATGTTTATACTGATAGCTACCGCTAATCGTACTACGCAGGCAGGAAGATACCATGACGATGTTTTAAAAAGAACCGTAAACAATCATGTCAATTCGTGAGGATTTCAATACTTTTAAATGCAGCAATTAACGGTCTGCATTTTTTTGTTTTAAACAGTTCAACTATTGTACATGAAACCAGCAACAATCAAACTGAATGTATTAACAGCACTTTTATTTACTGCATCGGCAGTAATGGCGCAACAAAAACCTTACGTAAGTACTCCTCCCGCAACATCGCCGATGGCGATGAAACCCGAAATGACCGAGATCTGGAACCCAGAAGTTAAAACCATTACCCCGGGTAAAAAAGACAGCGAAGCACCATCGGATGCAATCGTTTTGTTTGATGGTAAAAACCTTGATCAATGGGTAAGCCAGAGAGACAAAAACAAACCGGCACCGTGGAAAATAGTGAACAACGAATACATGGAAGTTGTACCCGGCAGCGGTGGTATTGAAACCAAACTATCGTTTGGCGATTGCCAGTTGCATATTGAATGGAGTGCACCCGATACGGTAGAAGCAGGCGGACAAAACCGTGGCAACAGTGGTATCTTTTTTCAAAACCGCTATGAACTCCAGGTGCTCGATTCCTATAACAACAGAACCTACCGTAACGGACAGGCAGGCAGTGTGTACAAAGACCAGGCTCCATTGGTCAATGCGATGCGTACACCGCTTGAATGGAATACCTACGATGTGATTTATACTGCTCCCCGTTTTAAAGCAAACGGCGACCTGGATGCACCGGCAAGAATTACTGTATTGCACAATGGTGTAGTGGTGCAAAACAATGCAACCATTGCCGGATTAACGCTGTATATCGGTCTGCACAACTACCCTGCTGCACATGGTGAAGATGTGATTTCGCTGCAGGATCACAGTTGTAAAACGCAGTTCCGTAATATCTGGATCAGACGTTTGTAAGCAACAAACGAAAAAGCATCGAACGGTTTAGCACTAAATCGTTCGATGCTTTTTTATTGCTACCTGTTGATGCCTTTCAGCCGGTTAATACCCGGCTGACAAAGAACCTTTTCTTTCTGGTACTGCATTTATTGTTTAATAATTCTGCTGTCGCCGCTTACAAACAAATTTTCCTGTGGTGGATTCCCTTTGTAATAGATGATACTTTTACCGCTTGCATCTGCAATAATCCAATGCACAACCTGCACTTTTGCAACCGACTCACCACTTGCTTCCACAGTAGCTTTTGTAACCGGTACAGCGTAAGCATCAATTCCTGAACGTCCGGATGCTTCTGCTTCTATTCTGTCGCTGGTACCTTGTGCCGTAATGAAAGAAATACCAGAAGCAAAGAGTTGCAGAAAAGGGGCATTTACATCCAGCTGCATGGTACTTTCTCCACTTACTTCGGCACGGAACGCATCGGGTTCGTTAAAGCCTTCTACACGACCAGTGGTTACACCGGTGAGCAGTACTTCTTTGAGCGAAGGCAACGTAACAGTTACCTGTACTTTTTTACGAAACGATCGGTAACGGGTAAAATCAATAATCAACTTTCCGTCGATCAAACGTGTGTGGATGTCGGCCAGGTCTCTCTCCTGTCCTGTTAAGGTTACACTGTAATTGGGCGAGTATTTTACCAATACTTCAAATTCGCCACCAAACTCTACTTTATTAAAATCCTGTACGGTAAGGGTACGGGTGGTAATCTGCATGCCTTCTTTGCGGCATGCTGTTAAGAATAAAACGAACAATAACGCAATCGCTGCGCCGATGTTTTTCAGGCTCATGATGATAAGGTTTTAATGATGAAAATCAGCTGCAAAGTTGCAGGCTTTCGTGCAATGAATTCACCACATGAATATGTGAAACTGTGAGCGCAATTACTTCAATACAAAACTTGTACAACTATTCACCTTACCAACAATTACATTGCGATTAGTAACACTCTTCTTCAACCATGTTCTTATCTTCAATCCACCACCATTCACACAATGCATGCGGTAGCGAATAATTATTGCAGAAATAAATGTGAGTATACCAATAAAACCAATTGCTGTTTCCACATTCAACAGATCGGCAATAATACCGGTAAGTATTGCACCAACGGCATAACCTAAATCACGCCACAAGCGAAAGATGCCGATGCTCTTTGCCCTGTCTTGCGGATGTGTATTTTCTGCAACCGTAGCCAGGAATGTTGGGTACACCATGGCTGTACCCCAGCCCAGTATTGCAGAGAGTAACACATACTGCAACATCGTAGATGCCCAAATAAGCAAGACCAATGCAATGGCCTGCAGCAACATACCGGTGTACAACATATCCTTCTTACAAAATTTATCGGCCATGGCACCGGTTACCAATTGCCCCAATCCCCACACAGCAGGATATACGGCTGTAACAATACCAATCTCTGCTATACTAAATCCTTTACCTGCAAGCACAATTGGAAAAATGCCCCAAGCCATACCATCGTTGAGGTTATTGATAAGCCCTGCCTGTGTTACTGAACCAAGATTTTTATTTTTCCATGTTGTATCCCAAAATATATTTTTTAAACGGGGGATGTTATTTGTTGCTGCTTCTTGGGTAACATGATGACGGGTGTCCCTGATTAAAAATATACTACTCAATAAACCCAGCACAGCCAACACAATACCCGTATAAAACGGATAAGGACGTATGCCATATTCACCCGCAATCCATCCTGTAAGAAAAGCAACCAGTGCAACAGCAATATAACCTGCAAATTCGTTCAACCCCATAGCAAAGCCACGTTGCTTTTCGCCAACAAGATCAATCTTCATCACCACCGTGCTGCTCCATGCAAGACCTTGATTGATGCCCAGCAATACATTGGCTGCAATAACCCAACCCCAGGTTGGTGCAAACATGAGCATGAAGGGAACGGGCAACCCAATAACCCATCCTGCAATCAATAAATTTTTTCTGCCGAATTTATTGGCCAATGTTCCCGTATAATAGTTGGTAATGGCCTTTACAATACCAAACACAATAATGAACGAAAGAATGGCTGTTTTAGCAGCAATAGCAAATTCCTGTTCGGCTATTTGTGGTAAAATAGAACGTTCGAGCCCCACCATACCACCTACAAAACCATTGATGATCACGAGCAGTGTAAACTGTTTCCAGTTTTCTTTTAAGCCGAGTTGAATCTGTTGCATGTGTTTGTTTACACAACAAAGTTGAAACGATGCAACGGCTATTCCTTTAACATATGATAAATAATCAGCGTTGTGAGCGGATGCGGCTGAGACTTACCTGTGTAATACCGAGGTACGATGCAATGTATTTCAACGGTACCCGTTGAATGATGTTGGGTTCTTCGTTGAGCAACGCTTTGTACCGCTCTTCGGCAGTATGAAACTGCAAGGCTTCAATACGGTTGACGGTTTCTACATGTGCAGCTTCAAATATTTTGCGGAAGAGGCGTTCAATTTCGGGATAGCGATCGTACAGCTGAAAGAGTTGATTGGCATCAATGGCAACAAGCTCAGCATCTTCCAGCACCTGTATGGCTTTGCGGCTGGGCCTACCTGTAAACAAACTTTCTACACGCACCAGGATATCATTTTCAAACGCAAAGCTTTCGGTTATATCAATACCATCTTTGTAGTAATAAATACGGGCTATGCCCTTGTTTAAAAAGTAAATGGTTTTGCAGGTATGCCCAATGGGTTGCAGATCGGTATGCTTTGCTACATGCAGCAGTTTGCAGATGTCGGCAATGGCATCCATTGCTTCCGCTGTTAACGGACTGAATTGTTTAAAGTATTGAAAGAGTTGCTGCATGTGCACTGCAAAGTACGAAGGTTGAAGGAAAGATCGTTGGGACGAAGTATTCATCAGGACAGCGATAGCCGTCAGACATTTAGGTATCTGTTGCTATCTGCTCAACTATAAGGCGACTGCACAACGATATCTCAAACAGCTACAAAACCACGAATTAGCCTAGTTCGTTCAAACGATGAAAGTCATTGTACGAATGGCACGAAGAGAAAAAAAAGCTAACGTTTTCCTGTTACTACATTTTTACAACCATGCCTGTTTGTTACTTATTTGCCTGCAGTAATCTTTTGCCAGGCACCAATATAATACACCTGCCCGTTGGCTACATAGGCAGAAACCAGGTAAGGTTCATATCCCTTTGCTTCCAATTCTTTTGATTTTGATTGTAGAGCTACATAGGTAAGTCCGTACCGTGCTTCCCACATAATACCCGGAATTTTTTGCCAGATGCAGCCATACTTTAATACGCCTGCATCGTAATACGCAAACAACTCTTTAGGGACATAGCCTTGTGGTGTTAGCTTATCAAAATAACTCTGAAATTCTGTTGCCGTTAAATTGTGTCTTGCTTCCCATGCAACTGCAGGTCGTTTTTCCCACACTGCTGCAAAAAGCGTTTCGCCGTTTTCACCGGTATAAGCAGATACATGCATGGGCATATATCCTTGCGGCGTGAGTTTATTAAAATAGGTTTGGTATTGACTGGCGGTTAAATTATGTCTTGCTTCCCATACTGCTGTTGGCCGTTTTTCCCAAATAGCAGAAAACACCAGTTTGCCGCTTACATTGTACACCGATACATCGGTTGGCATATAACCCATCGGCGTGAGTTTATTAAAATAATCCTGGTACTGCGCAGCTGTAAGGTTGCTGCGTGTTTCCCATACCGTTCCCGGCTGCAGATGCCACACGGGATTAAACTGCTGCACACCATCTACTGCAATAAAATTGATGGAGACGGGTTTGTAGCCTTTCGGCGTAAGTTCATTGAACAATTCCTGGTAATTCGCCATCGACAAATTCTGTTTGGCAATAAAGGTTTGTGCAGAGGCAGATGCAAACACTAACAACAGGGATACAGCAAATAAAAAACGCATACAATTGGTTTTGTGATGGTGAAGATAAAGAAGAACTACTACGCAAAGCCATTATCCCCTGACTCGGGGTCTGGTGTAATCGACCCTGAGTTGCAATGTATTAAAGCCCTTGAGCCACAGCATCAGAATCTGAATTTTAAAATAAACAATATAAACTAGTACGACCTATACCTACTTTGGAGTATTTCATAATTGTAACGAATGATAAGTAAATGCTATTTGCAAAACTGCTTCGCAAGCTGCTGGCTTTTGTCACCACTTTGTTATTTCCCTGCCTGCTTTTCATTTGCATCCGGCAACTGCCCGTAACTTGCACCAAATTTTAAAAAGCGTATGACCGTAGAAATCTGGAGTGATGTGGTTTGTCCGTTTTGTTATATCGGCAAACGACGTTTTGAAGAAGCATTGAAGGACTTTCAGCAAAAAGAAAACGTGGAAATTGTATGGCGCAGTTTTTAACTTGATCCTGATGGACAACCGGCACAGGGTACTGGCCTTAACCAATATTTAGCCGAACGAAAAGGCGTGAGCCTTGAAGAAGCAAAACAAATGAATGACTATGTTACTAACACTGCCGCCGCTGCTGGTCTCGATTTTCAATTAGAGAAAGCCATCATCGGCAATACATTCAACGCACACCGCCTGCTTCATTTGGCAAAAGAACAAGGGGTACAAAATGCAGTAAAGGAATTGTTGCTGAAAGCGTATTTCACCGAAGGAAAAAACATCAACGATACAAACGTATTGCTTGCTGTTGCAACAGCTGCCGGCATTGATGCCGCTCAAGCAAATGCATTACTCAACAGCAACGATTATGCAACAGATGTGTATGCCGATCAGCAGCGGGCACAACAAATTGGCGTGCGGGGTGTACCTTTCTTTGTGTTCAATAACAAATACGCTGTATCGGGTGCGCAGGCAACAACTGTGTTTACTGAGGTGTTGCAAAAAGTGTGGGAAGAAGAGCAACCGGTTACCGTGCTCGCAACAGACACTGCTGCCTGTGCCGTTGATGGCAGCAATTGCTGATAAGATTTCGACAACAGATGATTACTAAAAAAAACAAGATGAATAAAGTTTGGTTTATTACAGGATGCTCTACCGGCTTTGGCCGTTACCTGGCAAAAGAAGCATTGGAGCAGGGCTATAAGGTTGTGGTAACAGCACGCAAACCTGCCGATGTGCAGGATATTGTTGCAGCTTATCCGGATACATCCATTGCACTTGCGTTGGATGTAACGGATGCAGCACAAATAAAAACGGCTGTTGCAGCTGCTATTGAAAAGTTCGGACAAATAGATGTGTTGGTGAACAACGCCGGCATTGGTTATTTCGGCGCCATTGAAGAAAGCGAAGAGGCAGAAGTGCGCCGCATGTTCGAGATCAACGTATTTGGTTTGGCAAAGATGACGCAGGAAGTATTGCCGCATATGCGTGCCCGTAAGAGCGGACATATTCTCAACATCTCTTCTATTGGCGGTTTACGTTCGTTTCCCGGCGTTGGCTTTTACAATGCCACCAAGTACGCCGTTGATGGTTTCAGCGAAGCATTAAGCAAAGAAGTGGCTCCGTTGGGCATTAAGGTAACCATCATTGCACCCAGTGGTTTCCGTACCGATTGGGCGGGCCGCAGTGCGAAAGACAGTGCAACGGTTATTGCAGACTATGCAACCACTGCCGGTAAAAACAAAGGCGATATCCGTGGTTACAGTGGTAACCAGCCCGGCGATCCGGTACGTGCTGCCAAAGCGATGGTGATGATTACAGAAACAGCACATCCGCCGCTGCGTTTACTGTTGGGTGCTGCTGCGTTGAAAGGCGCACGTGCAAAAGTGGAAGAATTAAAACACGATATTGAAACATGGGCAGATACGAGTGAAGGTGCCGATTTTCCCAAAGCATAATACAAGCTTGATTAAAACGAAAAAGTTCCTGTTGTTAGATAGCAGGAACTTTTTTTATTGCTTCGCTGGATGAGACTGCTTTGTTCTTTAAAAGAAAACATCTTTACTTAACCTGATGATGAGAATACCAATCACCAACAGAAACACATAACGGATAAATACATTTCCTTTGAGGATTGCTGCTTTACTTCCAACGTAAGCACCCAGCATATTACAGCCCATCATGGGTAATGCAATTTTAAACACAACTGCGCCATTCATTAAAAAGCCAACCAGCGATGCTATATCGGCAATTGCATTTACTATTTTGGATGAAGCAGACGCATGCAGGAAATTCAACCCGGCAACACTTACAAAAGCAAACACCAGCAAACTACCTGTACCCGGACCAATAAAGCCATTGTAAAAACCAATAACAGCACCAATACCTGCACATACCAACAAAAACCGTTTGCCGCTGTATTTCACAGCGTGTACCGTTCCCAGATCTTTCTTTACAAATGTGTACACCGCCAATACAACAATAACAGCTAGCAGCAAGGGCTTAAACACTTCGGGTTTAATCAGCTCCATTACAAATGTTCCGCTGAAGGATGCAACAGCAGCCATTGATCCTGTTACCAACACCACCGTTGTATCCACACCTATTTTTGTGATGTATTGATAAGCTGCTACAGAAGTGCCGGCCACCGATGCAAAACGGTTGCTGGCAATTACCTGTACATGCGAAAGTTCGGGAAACAAAATCAGCAACAAGGGTACCTGTATCAATCCGCCACCTCCTACCACTGCATCAATAAAACCTGCAAACAGCGCACCGGTACATACAAGAACATAAAGCAGCCATTCATTCATGCCGCAAAATAAAGAAGAAATAAGGGCGTAAAAAAAGGGCATCCAATGGATGCCCTTTTTATTATTTGTACGGTTGTAATTAGCTTAAATGCTTGTTCAGGAATTTCGCCATATCAAACATAGATGCCTGTGCTTTGCCACCGAAAACAGGTTTCAGTTTTGCATCAGCATTGATCATACGTTTGTTCTTCGCATCCTGCAGTTTGTTTGCTTTGATGTAAGCCCAGATTTTCTTTACAGCTTCTGTACGTGGTACAGGCTTGTTACCGATTACTGCAGCGAGATCAGCACTTGGTGTAAGCGCTTTCATAAATGCAGCATTTGGCTTACGGGCTGCTTTCTTTTTAGGAGCAGCTTTCTTCGCAGCTTTTTTAGGAGCAGCAGCTTTCTTAGGAGCGGCTTTCTTTGCAGCTTTTTTAGGAGCAGCTTTCTTAGGAGCAGCTTTTTTTGCAGCCTTTTTAGGTGCGGCTTTCTTTGCTTTTTTTGTTGCCATTTGTTTTAGATTTTAGAATAAAAATGGGTAATAGTAATTGTTAACAGAATGAATTTAGGACAAATTTTATATTCCGCAATCATTCTCAAAAAAAGGTTTTTCAGAATGTGCATAAGCTGTGTTTTCATTGGGGAAATCGTTGTTTTTTCATCGTCTGTTTTATCCTCCAAAACGGGCTAAAATGGCTGCCGATTGCTGTACATAATTGCCGCCAAACAATACGGCATGCACCAGTAACGGATACAGCTGCGTAAGCTGTAACCTTTGCTGCCAAAGGGTTTCAAGCGGATAATGGTACTGATATGCTTCGTAAAAACGTTGATAAAAACCTCCAAACAAACAGGTCATACCAATATCCATTTCCCTATGACCGCAGTAAACAGCAGGATCAATGAGCGCCGGAAGCCCTCTTTCATTGGGGAAATGATTACCGCTCCATAGATCGCCGTGCAGCAATGCATGCGGTTCATTGGGAAAAAGAGAAGACATCCTCAAGCATACAGCTTCGGCATATTGCATTTCTCTATTGGTAAACTTACCCGCCTGCAATAACCGATTTATTAAAGGCAGTAAACGTTGTTCAGCATAGAACCCAGTCCAGCTTTGGGTTTCCTTGTTGCTTTGCGGTATACTGCCAATGTAGTTATTGGTTTTCCAGCCAGCAGTTGGTTGCGGCTGTGCATGCATTGCCGCTAATTGTTTGCCCATGTTTTCCCAATAGTGTTCGTCGGGTGTTGTACGTTCAATCCATTCCAGCAACAGGTATTGTGTTGTTTGTACAATACCGGTTTGTATGACCTGCGGCACACAAAAATGACTGTTGCTGCGCAAGGCATTCAATCCATCTGCTTCTGCAGCAAACATTCCGGGGTATAACTGCGCATCATTTATTTTTAAGAAATAACGTTGTGTAGAATTATACAGCAAGTATGCCTCGTTGATATCGCCACCTGCAACCCGTTGCGCATGCATAGCAGGCAGCTTACAGGCAGCAACAATCTCTTGTACAATCTGCATCATTCAAGAAAGCGTTTTACAATACGGATGATCACATTGAGCAGCACGCTTGCAAGGAGCATGGTTGTAAGCGGAAAGTAAAAACGAAAGTTTTCTTTTTCAATCCGTATATCGCCGGGCAGGCGACCGAGCCAATGCAGTTTATCGTGAAAGAAAAAAACCACAACGCCAATCAACAGCAACAATACTCCTGCAACAATGATCCATTTTCCTGTTTCGGCATTCATACATCAAACCTACAAAACCTTACAAACAAAAAGCCCTCCCGAAAGGGAAGGCTTTGTTTTTAAACCACCAACTGTTGAACCATCTGTAAACCTATAAATGTTTGTTTTTACCTTTTCCTTTAACGGCAACTCCGCCGCCAGCTTTACCCGCTTTTACTTTTCCTGCACCGGGGGCATAGGCCATTGTTTTCACTTTGCTTTTACCTAAGGCTAATTGCTTACCGTTATTGCCTTTATATTTTGCATACTTCACTTTGTAGCTGGCGTGGCGCAGATACGGTTTAGGCGCATTTACAACCACTTTATAGCCATTGTACAGGTTGTATGTACGGTAACGGCTTGGCAAGCCTGCCGAATAGATCCAGCGCCCGTTATTCAAATAAATGAACTGGCGCCTTGGCACATAGTAATAGGTTTCAATATCGGGCAGATAGTAGTATTCTACATAATCATACCCTGCCGGTCCCCAGGCGGGCTGCAGACCGATGTTGATATTCACCTGTGCTGTTGTTTTTTCTGCTGTAACTGTTCCGCATAAGAACAGAACAGCCATGATCAGTTTTCGCATAAAAACCATTTTAAAGCTTTGTGTTTTCAAAGTCAGTGCCAAAAATGATTTTCGATACCAACGATCTGGCTGCAGGGCGCTGTCAATCTGGCAAACAGACCTTATTTGGAACAGCAATTGAGAAGAGATTGCCAGTAAAAAAACCTTACTACAACGTATATGATACAGGAAAAAGGAACCATCTCGATTAACACGGAGAATATCTTCCCGATTATTAAAAAGTTTTTATACTCCGACCATGAAATTTTTCTGCGTGAATTAGTGAGCAACGCAGTGGATGCTTCGCAAAAATTAAAACGTTTGGCAAGTCTTGGCCATTATGCGAAAGAAACCGGCGATCTGAAAGTAAAAGTATCGGTTGATGCTGCTGCCAAAACACTTACCATTTCGGATAATGGTATAGGTATGACGGCAGATGAAATTAAAAAGTACATCAACCAGGTGGCTTTCTCCGGTGCTACCGAGTTCATGGAGAAATTTAAAGAAGCGAAAGATGCCAATGAAATCATTGGTCGCTTTGGTTTGGGTTTCTATTCGGCATTTATGGTGGCAGAGAAAGTAGAAATTCAAACACTCTCTTACCAGGACGGAGCTGCACCTGCAAAATGGACCTGCGACGGCAGTACCGAATTTGAAATAAGCGAAGGCAGCCGCACTGAACGTGGTACGGATGTGATCCTGTACATCAACAGCGAATCGGAAGAGTTTTTAGAAGAGAGCCGCATCAGCAGCATCCTCGATAAGTATGCAAAATTCTTACCGGTATCTGTGCAGTTTGGTACGAAAGAAGAAAGTGTGGAAGATGGTGTGGATGAAGAAGGTAAAACCAAGTATAAAACCGTTACGGTTGATAACATCATCAATAATACCAATCCTATCTGGACCAAAGCGCCCGGCGATCTGAAAGATGAAGATTATCTTGACTTCTATCGTGAGCTGTATCCCTTCAGCGAAGAGCCTTTGTTCTGGATTCACCTGAATGTGGATTATCCGTTCAACCTTACCGGTGTTCTCTACTTTCCGAAACTGAAAAATGATTTTGAAGTTCAGAAAAACAAAATCAAACTGTTCAGTCGCCAGGTATTTATTACCGATGAAGTAAAAGATATTGTTCCTGAATTTTTATTGTTGCTGCATGGTGTAATCGATTCACCGGATATTCCGTTGAACGTTAGCCGTTCGTTTTTACAGGCAGACAGCAATGTGAAGAAGATCAACAGTTACATCAGCCGCAAGGTTGCTGACAAACTCAGTGAACTGTTTAAGAAAGACCGCAAAGGTTACGAAGAGAAATGGAGCGACATTGGTTTGTTTGTAAAGTATGGTGCCATTTCTGATGAAAAGTTTTACGATAAAGCAAAAGACTTTTTATTACTCACCAATACCAACAACGAACATTATACCATTGAGGAATACAATGCCAAGGTGAAAGATTTTCAAACAGACAAAGACGGCAATCTTGTATACCTCTATACAGCAGATGCAGAGCATCATCACAGCTTTGTACAGGCAGCTACTAAAAAGAATTACGATGTGTTGCTGATGAACTCGCCTATCGATACACACTTTATTCAGCACCTCGAAATGAAACTCAACAAAACACGCATGAAGCGTGTGGATGCCGATGTACTGGATAAGCTGATTGAAAAGGCAGATACAGAAAAACATCAGTTAACAGAAGATGAGCAAACAAAACTGAAAGCAGTGTTTGAAAAAGCCATCAACAATCCTGCAATGAAAGTAGAGATTGAAAGTTTACCTGCAGAAGCAATGCCTGTAACCATTACCATGGAAGAATGGATGCGCCGCATGAAAGAAATGAGCAAGATGGGCGGCGGCGGTATGATGGGCTTTTATGGCAGCATGCCCGACAACTACAAAGTGGCGGTGAATGCCAACCATAAAATCATCAGCAAATTACTTGCAGCCGATGAAGCACAGCAAACAGCCATTGCAAAGCAAGCTTTTGATTTAGCATTGCTGGCGCAAGGCATGTTGAAAGGTGCTGATCTTACTGCGTTTGTTGAACGGAATGTGGAGGTGATTTAAGAAAATGATGAAGCCCTGAGCGCAGTCGAAGGGCGTTTGGAAGAATCGAGCGTAGTCGAGATTCGATAAAACGTACATATAACAAAGAGGGCCGATGCTACGCATCGGCCCTCTTTTATTTAACCCCCCCCTTTCTGTTATGTAGAAAGTTTTAGATGTTGCCACCCCTCCGGGGAGGGGATATATGTTCTGATTACTCATCACTCTCTCCTTCGCTAAAGCTTCGGAGAGCAGGCATCACTCATCGCTCATCACTCCTTCCACTTAAACACAATCGTACCATTTTTCTTTGTATCACTTTCTACGGTAATGTTGTACACTTTATCGCCTGCTGTAACACGCATCAAGGCTGTATTCGGCGGTGTTTTACCGAGATTGTCGGCAAACATGACCAAAGTATTCTTGCGCCCTTTCAACGCTTTTACATTCAACACAAGCGGCTTTGTCGTTAATTGTTTTTTGCTGAGTACAGGATAACTGTTGAAATACACGGTTACACTGTCGCCATCAATTTCACCGTTATCGAACAATTCAATTTTAATTTCCGGCTTATCAATTTCAATCGTCTGCAGAATATTGTTGCTACGCTCGCCTGTTTTCTTTTCTTCGCCGGGCACATAATTCTCCGGCATCTGAATGGCAGTAAACACATTCGGACCGTTCAACAGTTTCGCTGCTGCCAGCTGCACATCTTTTACCGTCAGCTTATCCACATACTTTTCGTAGTTGATGAAGTAGTCGATGTTGTTGCCGGGGTATTTACTTTCGGTGAGAGCTGTTAACCAGTCTTCGTTTTCTTTCAGATCAATTTTGTGTTGTTCACGCCATTGCTGTTTTACTTTATCCAGGTTTTTTTGTGAGGGGCCTTTTGTTGCAATGTCTTTGATCTCCCTGTTCACCGCTTTCAACAAGGTATCTGCTTTCTCCGGACCGCAAGGCAACTGCACTGCGAACGAGTAATTGTTGTACGGTTCACGTTCCAATGCACCATAAATGCCGCCACCATAAATACCGCCGATCTTTTCCCGCAGTTCTTCAATAATGCGGATGTTGAGCACTTCGGTTGCAGCCTGTGCTTTCATTTCAAGATCCTGGCTGTACGGCACTTCACCCGAATGGAACTGAACAATTAAACTACGTTCATCGGTTCCTTTCTTTACCATCATTTCTTTTTTGCCTTTAATGGTGCGCACCTTATTATCAACGGCCGTAAATTTCTTAGCAGTTGTTGGCAAGCTGCCGATGTATTGTTCAATCAACGGAATAATCTCTGCTTCTTTAAAACTGCCCACAAACACAAACTGCATACTACCTGCATCGCTGAAACGCTCTTTGTAAATTTCAATAGCACGCTTCAGATCGATCTTGTTAAAGTTTTCTGCTTTGGGCAACGCAACAGGTGCCAGCGGATCGTTATTGTACAATACACTGTACAAGGTATCAATAAATGCAAACTGCGGGTTTGCACTCATCATAGCGTATTGCGAACGGTTCCGTTGTACAAACGATTTAAACAAACTGGTATCAATACGTGGATTGGTAAAATACAACCAGGTTAACTGGAACATGGTCTCCATATCTTTTACAGTAGAGTTACCCCGCACACCTTCGCTTACAGTGTTGATAAAGGGATTTACCTGAACTGTTTTTCCTGCAAGTACCTTCCGCAAATCGGTTGGAGAAAAGGCACCCACACCCATCGATTGTACCACCTGCACCGCATATTCCGCATTGTATTTATCTGCAGCGCCGTAATGATTTTTACCACCAGGACGAACAGACGACATCAAGATCTGATCGGCTTTAAAATCTGTCGGCTTCAATGTTACTTTAATGCCATTGCTCAACGTTAATTCAGTAGTACCCAGCTTTGCATCTTTTTTTGTTGCTGTTACTTTACCTGCAGTTGGTTTTGTTTCAATTAATGCAGATGCAACAGCTTTGTCTTCGTAAGCTTTAATATCTGCTTTTTCCACAACTGTAAAATAAGTAAGCAATTCTTTTACTTCCGGCAACTTCTCTCCTGCTTTTGGTTCGGGCTGTGTTATGTAGGTGAAGCGGTTGTCAACAGCTTTTACGTATTTGTTCACCAATGCGTTTACTTCTTCAATAGTAATACCGGGCAACAGCTCTTTTACTTTTGCAAATTCGTATTCAATACCCGGCGATGGTTCGTTCTTTAAGAAGTAGTTCACGTATTCATCCACAAAATTGGCACTCTCATTTTTATCACGGTTATTATAAGCTCGCTCGTAATAACTCTCGGTTGTTTTTTTACTGCGTTCCAGTTCGGATGCAGTAAAGCCAAAACGTTTTACCCGTTCAATTTCTTCCAGCAATGCCTGTAATGTTTTCTTTACATCGCTTGTACCTGCACCGGCATAAATCGAAAATGCATCGTATCCTCTTGCATACGAACCAAAACCACCCGATGCAAAATTGAACGGTGGATTTTCTTTTTGTGTTAACTCCTGCAAACGCTGGTTCAGCATACGCACAAATAATGAGCGAATGATACTGTTGCGATACTCAGCAACCGTTGTGGTTGCTTCGCTTTTAAATGCAGGATAGTTGATGGATACTTCTGCAGATGAAGCTTCTTTATCGGTAAGCACCATTACTTCGTTTGCAGCATACGGTGCTACTGTTGCATATTTCCGCTCACGTGGAGCAGCGGGATTTTTAATACCTGCAAAATGTTTACGGATCAATGTTTCGGCCTGTTCAACCGTAATATCGCCCACTACAATTACCGCCATCAGATCGGGACGGTACCAGTCTTTATAAAAACGACGGATCGCATCGTATTTGAAATTCTTGATGATACTGTCTTTACCAATCGGCAAGCGATCGGCATACAACGAACCCGCAAACAAGCCCGGTAATATTTTACGGAACATGCGTTCATCGGCTCCTTTGCCCAAACGGCTTTCTTCTAAAATAACGGCACGTTCGCCATCGATATCTTCATCGAGATTCGAAATGTTGTGCGCCCAGTCTTCGATTATCTGAAAACCTTTTTCAAGATTACCGGCTTTGTCGGTTGGTATGGGCAAGATGTATACCGTTTCATCGAAACTGGTATAAGCATTTAAATCGTTACCAAAGCCTACACCAATTTCCTGCAGGTACGATACGATATCGTTCTTCTTGAAATTCTTGGTACCGTTAAAGGCCATGTGCTCGGTCATGTGTGCTAGCCCTAACTGATCATCGTCTTCATTAATGGCTCCTGCGTTAACCACCAACCGCAGCTCTACTCTTTTCTCCGGCTTTTGATTGGGGCGGATGAAATAGGTAAGACCATTTTCGAGTTTGCCCGTTTTCACTTTGGGGTCGAAGGGAATCTTGTCCGACAGCTGTTGTGCAAATGTGGTAACAACTGTAACAAGGAAAAAAACAATGAATGAAAGGTTTAAACGTATTCGGTTCATAGATGCATGTTTAGAGCCTAAATATAGTGAGGGAACTGCAACTCCTCTCTCAAAGCGATTCTAAAGTTGATAAAAGGCATAAAAAAGCCCTCCGTACCGGAAGGCTCTGTGTATTATGAAGTAAATTTTTATAGTCCTATACCAACACCCAACTGGAAGCCGGTTGTTTTCCATTGGTCTTGATTTGGCAAATCATTGATATTGTTTAAGCCAATTGCATAACGACCATACACCCGCACACTTAAAATATTGAGTTGTGCACCTAAGAGCAAAGAGAAGTCTCCGTTTTTGAATGCTTCTTTTCCGTTATCGATGAATGTTTTATTCTTATTGAGGAGTATACCGTATTGTGGACCAGCCTGAAGCGATAAAAATTTTGATGGCTTGTAAGAAAGCAAAAGCGGGATACTCAGATAATTCAATTGTGGGTCTTTTACATTCTCATCTAAGTTATCATAGATTGCTCTAAACCCAGTAGCTGTATCAGAATTAATCTGGTTCCATAATATCTCCGGTTGCAAACCGAATTTCTTTCCTAACGGAATTTCGGCAAACACACCTAAATGGTAACCGAGTTTGTATTGTTCGTCGAAACCTTTGCCATCGATCTTGCCGATGTTGGCTCCTAATTTAGGTCCGATACGAAACTGTGCAAATGAAGTTGATGAGGCTGTAACAGCAACAAGGAGGATAACAAGAAACTTTTTCATTCGATTTGATTTTAGTTAGATGTTTAACGGCTAATTAAGTGCCAATCATTTTTTTTACGCTGTAAAAATATGTTAAGAAGAAATGTATTGCAACGATTTAAAACATAAACCCTGTTTGCACGCTGAATAAAGAAGACCATTTATACTTACTGCTGAGCAAATAGTAATCGATGTACACTTGCGGATTAAAGAAGAATTTTCCAATGTACCAGCTGGCATCCAACTGAAAGCCCAGCGATTGAAACTGGAAGTTTGTTTTTTGCGAATAAGTTTCTTCGTAAGAACGGCTGCGGCTTAAACGGCCTGTTTGTTTGTATGCGCCTTTCGAATCAATCTTTACACTGCTGGCCGAACCCAATGCGAGGAATGAAGGCTGCAGGGTAAAATAATCCTTCTTACCAAAACCATCGAACTGCCATTGGTAACGCAGGTAAGGAATAAGTGAAACATCCCGCAGACGAATATCAGAAGTATCGTTTACAAAATAATAATAGGTTACAAGCTGATTGGTTAACGGTATGCGTGTTTGTGCCGAATCGAGATAAGCAATGGTTTCACGGTAACGTCCACTCGAAAAACCAAGCATAACACCAGGTGTAAACTTCTTTTTACCAAACTGTATATACGCCAGAAAATCGTTATCATAAGGCGATACCTGGTTAACAAATTCCTTCTTTCCAAAAAAGCGTGTGTACGAAAATCCGTAGCTGATTTTTTCTAACTGCAACTGATCGTACGACAGTGTAAGTGCATGTTGGAGTAATTGTGTTTTGCCTTGCTCGGTTAACAGAAAGTTATTGTACGTAATACCAAAACCCGACTTGGCATAATAACCAATGGTTGGTGTAAGACTTAAGTTGGCCGTTGACTGCTGCGCATTTAACGCCAGGTTCTTTACACTAAACTGTGTGTTACCACCACCAATTGAAATAAGCCAGTAGCTGCGGGGAGCTTTCAACGAATCGTAATAGGCGAGGAACTGGTTAATTTCTTTTTCAATAGAATCGGTATTAACAGGAATGGTATCGGCAACGGGAATAGAATCTTTCGTTGTTTCCTGTGCAGAAGCGCACAAGTGTACACAAATAACAAGAGCAAACAGAATAAGCGGTTTCAACATACGTGGCAGAAGGTTATCGGATAAGACATTGCCACCACAAGATAGTTTAATGCGCCGAAAAAAATTATGTGAGCTCAATCAATGTAATCTCTGGTAATATGCCTACCCTGCCAGGGTAACCAATGAAACCAAAGCCACGATTCACATACAATTTCTGCTGTGCTTCTTCGTACAAACCGGCCCATTGCTTGTACACATACTTTACAGGACTCCAGCGGAAACCCGGAAGTTCTACGCCAAACTGCATACCGTGTGTATGGCCCGACAGCGTTAAAGCAATATCCTTAAACTGCGAAGTGATTTCATGATTCCAATGCGAAGGATCATGACTCATTAAAATTTTAAAGGGAATATGTGCTGCTGCTGCATGTGCATCGGGCAGGCGGCCAAATGAAGGAAAATTCATTTTACCACTGGTATTATCTACACCCAGGATAGCAATCTTTTCACCGTTGCGTTCTATTTCCACGTGTTCGTTGCTCAGCGTTTTCCAACCGAGCTTGCGATGCACTTCAACCACACCTGCTGCATTGGCCAGTTGTTTTGCCCGTACTTCTTCTTTGGTTGCACCGGTAGGAAATCCGTAATCGTGATTACCCAGTGTTGCATACACGCCATGTTTTGCTTTCAGCTGCGAAAACACATCCATGTACTCTTTCATTTCATCGGCATGATAGTTTACCAGATCGCCGGTAAACAACACCACATCTGCATTTTGTGCATTGATCTTTTCAATACCCTTCATCACCGCTTCTTTATCGGTAAAGCTGCCACTGTGGATATCGCTTACATGAATAATTTTAAACCCTTTGAACGCTTCGGGTAAATGCGCAAAGCTGAGTGCTATTCGTTGCAGATTGTATTTGTACTTATTGCCAAACCCATACAGCAGCGAAGTAAACAAACCACCACCTACAGCCAAACCGGCCCAGCTTAAAAACATGGAACGGCTAATGCCTGTACCTGTTGCTTCGGCTGTGTTTTTGGGATTCCAGCTCGGGAAAATAAAACTGCCTGCCCATTGAAACACACGGCGCACATCATCCACCAAAAAGAACATACTGGCCAGCAGTTTTGCCAGGAACAAACCAATTACAATTGCAAAGGCATAGGTGCGTAACAGCCGGTGCCAGCTTTCGTAGTTGGTAAACGTAATGCTCAGCATCAACGCAAACGAAAGCACACTAACACCCCAGTAAACTGCAAACACAATCAACCTGGTTCGGGGAGCCCAGGTATCGGCCACGGCCTTTAATGCCTGGAATACATAAATATCAATTACCAGAAGAACGATCAAAAAAATCCATGAACCGGCTAAACGTCGCATAAGTTGTCAAAATTGAGGAATAACTGCACTATTCCGTTGTTAAAATTTCCTGTTTGGGTATAACACACGGGGATAAGTATTGTTCCCGAATATTAGGCCGAAACCTTATTTTTGTCAGGATGGCATTGGCAGAGTTACAGCTCACAAGCTTCTGTTTATCAGTTTGATCAAAGTTCCAATCGAAGATGAAATTTACTTACTACGGCCATTCCTGTTTCAGCATAGACGTAAAAGGAAAGAAATTACTTTTCGATCCGTTTATTTCGCCGAATGAACTGGCGAAAGATATCAGTGCCGATACGGTTGAAGCCGATTATATCCTGGTAAGTCATGGGCATGAAGATCATGTGGCCGACCTGGTTTCCATTGCCAAACGTTCCGGTGCCTTGGTGATCTGCAACTGGGAAATTTATGTATGGCTGCAAAAACAGGGCGTGGAAAATATTCATCCCATGAATACGGGTGGTAAAAAAGCCTTTGAGTTTGGAACAGTAAAATGTGTTACAGCACAACACTCCTCTTCGTTGCCTGACGGTACTTACGGCGGCAACCCGATGGGTTTTGTGATTTGTGCCGATAAGAATTTTTATTACAGTGGCGATACAGCGCTTACGCTGGAGATGCAACTGGTACCGCAAGGTGCTCCGCTGTCGTTTTCCATTTTACCCATTGGCGACAACTTTACCATGGGTTACGAAGATGCAGCGAGAGCAGCACACATGATGAACTGCCATACAGTAATCGGCGTGCATTACAATACCTTTCCGTACATTGTAATTGACGAAGCGCAGGTAAAAGCTCATTTCGAACGCAACGGACTCGATCTGCAACTACCTGCCATTGGCGAAACAATTACCCTTTGAACATAAACTATCATAGCTGAATATTATGGGTCGAATTATAGGAATAGCGAATCAAAAAGGTGGTGTTGGTAAAACCACAACAGCCATTAACCTGGCTGCAAGTTTTGCCGTGCTCGAATACAAAACATTGCTGATCGATGCCGATCCGCAGGCAAACAGTACAACAGGTGTAGGTTTCGACCTGCACAATATTCAGCAGAGTTTATACGATTGTTTTGTAAACGGTGCCAATGCCAAAGATGTGGTGTTGAAGAGTGAAATTCCGAACCTCGATTTGATTCCTTCACATATCGATTTAGTAGGTGCTGAAATTGAAATGATCAATCAGCCCAACCGTGAATCGGTGCTGAAGCAGTTACTGGAGCCGCTCAAAAACGAATACGACTTCATCATTATTGATTGCTCTCCATCGCTTGGTTTAATTACGGTGAACGCATTAACCGCTGCCGATGCTGTAGTTGTTCCTGTACAAACCGAATTCTTTGCATTGGAAGGTTTGGGTAAATTACTCAACACCATTAAAATTGTACAGAGCCGTTTAAATCCGCAATTGGTGATTGAAGGTATTTTGATGACGATGTACGATGGCCGCTTGCGTTTGTGTAACCAGGTGGTGAGTGAAGTAAGAAGACATTTTGAAGGCATCGTCTTCGACAGCATCATTCACCGTAACACTCGTTTAAGTGAAGCGCCGAGCTTTGGTAAGCCGGTTATTTTATACGACAGCGAAAGTAAAGGCGCCGTAAACTATCTCAACCTCGCCAAAGAAATTCTGCAACGCAACAACCTCACAAAAATTAAACAGGAAGACAAGATTATTGAGGTGGATGAAGAGGAAGAGTTACCATCTTAATCTTTGCCATAAAGACACTAATAGGCAAAGCTTCACAAAGTATCACCTTTCTGCTAAGCGTATTGCTTTGTGATGCTTTATTTTTTCTTCGTGCATCTTTCTGTCTTAGCGCCTTCGTGGCACAAATCTGCTTTCTCTTTACATTTGCCGCATGGTTACAAGAGAATTTCCCCGCATTGTGTTTATGGGTACACCTGAGTTTGCAGTAGCATCGCTCGATGCATTGGTGCAGGCAGGTTATAATGTGGTAGGCGTCATTACTGCGCCGGATAAGCCTGCAGGACGAGGTATGAAGCTCACCGAAAGTGCGGTAAAAAAATACGCTGTGCAAAATGGTTTGCATGTATTGCAACCGGAGAAACTGAAGAATCCTGATTTTCTGAATGAGTTAATTGCACTGCGTGCCGATCTGCAGATCGTGGTGGCGTTTCGCATGTTGCCTGAAGTGGTATGGAATATGCCGAAGCTGGGTACGGTGAATGTGCATGGCAGTTTGTTACCGCAATACCGTGGTGCTGCACCGATTAACTGGGCTGTGATTAATGGTGAAAAAGAAACCGGTGTTACCACGTTTAAACTGAAACATGAAATTGATACCGGCGATATACTGTTGCAGGAATCGTTTCCGGTTGGTGAAGATGAAACCGCAGGCGAAGTACACGACCGCATGAAAGAGATTGGTGCACAACTGCTGGTAAAAACGGTGGAAGGATTGGTGAACGGAACGCTGGAGGAGAAACCGCAGTCGTCAATGGTGAATAGTGAATTGTCAATAGGAGACGCTGAAGTATCAACAGCTCATTCACCACTCACCACTCACCATTCACCATTAAAACACGCTCCCAAAATTTTCACCGAAACCTGCAAGATCGATTTTACAAAAACAGTCGACGAAGTACATAATTTAATTCGTGGGCTCTCTCCGTTCCCCGGTGCGTTTACAACGTTTAACGGAAAGCTGATGAAGATTTATCGATCAAAGAAAGAGATCGTTACAGGGCAGGCCGCTCCAAGCAACCAGACCATTGGAGAACCTGTTACCGATGGCAAAACCTATTTCAAATTTGCCTGCAGCAATGGTTTTGTTCATGTGCTGGAATTACAACTGGAAGGAAAGAAAAGAATGTTGATTGAAGATTTTTTAAGGGGATACAGAAGCTAAGAGTTTGAAAGAGGGAAAAGAGTAAAAAAAGAAATATAAAAAAGAGAGCGGCAACATTATTACATGTTGCCGCTCTTTTGTTATCTCTTTTTCTTCTTTACTCTTAGCTTACTTCCCCCACACCAACTCAGCATTAAACTTTTCTGCACTGATGCCCAGTTGTGCGGCTGCTGCATTGCTTAAACGGAACATCAAACCACTGCCGGGGCTTGTTTCTTCCACACTGCCCAGCACTTTTGCATACACCGCTTTTCCGTTCGATGGATTTTTCACCATCACAATCGTGCCTTTTTCAATATTATCCATCAGCACATAATATTTCCCATCGCTCCAGCCACTGGTGCTTTTGAATACAGAACCGGCACCGCTGTTACTATCGGTACGACGACCATTATTGGTTTGGCGGTTAAATTCATCTTTAAAAAATCCATTACCGGCATAGCTTACCGGATCGGCTGCTACTTTCGGCTCTTCTTTCTTTGGTTCAGGTTTGGGTGTTTCTACTTTCGGCTCTGGTTTTGGTTCCTCTTTCTTCACCACCACTTCCTGTTTCTTCGGTTCTTCCTGTTTTACCTCGGGCTTGGGCTGTTGCTTTACCACTGTTGGCTCACTGCGTACATTCATGCCTTGTGACGCCAAAGGCGACAAGGTTTTATCAATCTTCAAAAATCCAACAATGACTTTGCTGCCTGCGCTGACGTTATTGCCCGAAAGATTATTCCACGATTGAATAGAAGCATTATCGGTACCAAACAACTGACTGAGTTTAGTTACGTTTTCACCTGCTTTCGCCGTATGGTAAACAGGAACAACCGTTTCATTTTCTTTTCGTGTACCGGTTTGCCAAAAGTTGACTTCGTTCAACGGAATACGTATCTGCTGTCCGATACTTAACGGAGAAGTTAACTCCAGTCCGTTGTATGGTGCAAACACACGTGGACTGATATTGTAAATACGGCCAATACTGTAAAAGTTTTCCTTGGGACCAATGTTATGCACGAGGTAAGGTTTACCCTGGTTATCCAACTGTACCTGTAACGGTGTTGTTTGGGCCATTACAGTAACCACAGCAAACAGCAACATAATAAACGAGAAGGCTCTCTTCATGGGATGATCATTATTTTCCTTGCAAAGATGCAGAATTCCGTGAAAGTATTGTGCCAAAGAAAAGCTTAACGTTTCTTTTGCTAACATTGCAGCCTCATGAGCAAAGTAACGCAGAAATACTACGTTGTCTGGAAAGGAAAAGAACCCGGCATTTATACCAACTGGAACGATTGTAAAGCACAGGTAGAGGGTTTTACCGGTGCTGCCTACAAATCGTTTACCTCAAAAACGGAAGCAGAACAGGCGTACAAAGAAAACTTTGCCAAACACATTTACAAAAAAGAGAAAGACAGTACGCCGAAAGATCTTTCTGCAGTAGGCACACCTATTCACGACAGTATTATTGTTGATGCAGCCTGGAACAGTGTAGGAAAAGATATGGAATACCAGGGCATTCTCTACAAAACCAACACTCGCATTTTTCATATGGGACCATTGGCAAACGGCACCAACAATATTGGTGAATTTTTAGCCATTGTACATGCATTGGGTTATTGTAAAAAACACAATCTGCCTACCATGCCCATTTACAGCGACAGTCGCAATGCTATTGGCTGGGTAAAAGCAAAAAAGTGTAAAACAAATCTGGAACAATCCGCTAAAACAAAACACATCTTTGATCTTATTTATCGTGCAGAAAAATGGTTGCAGGAAAACAGCTATCGTAACAAAGTATTGAAATGGGAAACCGAAGCATGGGGCGAAAATCCTGCTGACTTTGGAAGGAAATAGGTTCAAGTTTATAGTTTATGGTTTGATGTTACTGGTTGCAGGTTACCAGTAACAAGTTACATGTGATTGTTTTCCTTGTGCCTTTCGTTTGGTTTTTGGATTTTCTTCTTTCTTGTACCGCTTGTGTCTTTTTCAGTTCATATCTCCTACTTTTCTACTTCGTATTTGCGTTTGATTTTCTTACTTCTTACCTCGTACTTCCTGCTTCGTACTTTTTTTTGGCAAGGTTCTTGAAAATTTCAACATTATTCACCTTTTAAAAACACAGCAGTATGAGTTTACGATTAATGTTGGCATGTGCCGCAGCAGGCGCTGTTGCAGGTTTGCTGTTAGCACCTGAAGCAGGTGCATCGATGCGTAATAAAATCAGTGAAAAACTGGAAGATGTTAAGGAACGCTGGTATAAAGTGAAGAACAGCAGTTCGGAAATTGAAGAGTTGAAAGAAGTATTTAAATCGGAAATCGCCGGTTTAAAAGAAGATACCCGCAAACGTGTACTGGAAATTCTTGAATCTACAAGAATAACAGGTAACAACCTGAAAGCACAGGTACTTTCCTGATGTAATCGCACTAAACAAAGGCTGCCTCCTGTCTTGTTTGTACAAAGTAAAAAGGAGCAGTGAACTGTTTGCAATCAACCCTTTTGTTGATAACGCAGAATGATTACTTTGTGTGTACAACAATGGAGCAGCCTTTTGTTTGTAACTAAACGCCCAATCAATTCATCACTGTAAACAGCTATCGTATGTGGATATTCCGGGTAAACCGCCTGTTCCGTAACAGTTTTCGTTTAATCAGCATTCTGTTTATCATTACCAAGCATTTGCTGAAGAACAGCGTTTACAGTAATCGTTTTCTGCGACGCATCATCGATCCGAAAAGAAAAAATCTTACTTCCCGATCGGAGCGTATCCGTTTTATGATCGAAGACTTGGGACCAACCTTTATTAAGTTCGGGCAGATCATTGCCGACCGTCCGGATCTGGTGTCGGAACAATTGCGCAACGAATTGAAGAAGCTGCAATCTTCTGCACGTCCTTTCGATAATGCCATCGCTTACCGCATCATAGAAGAAGAGCTGGGCGATCCTCTACATGAGGTATTTGAACAACTCGATCATACACCCATTGCATCAGCATCCATTGCTCAGGTATACAAAGCTGTTTTACGCAACGGCGAAACTGTTGCTGTAAAAGTGCAGCGTCCGCATATCAAACAAAAAATCTCCATCGATCTTGTTTTGATAAAAATATTGGCAGAGCAGGTGGTAAAATCTTATCCTGAGCTTGCCAGCTTTAACGTGATAGAATTTGTAGAAGACTTTGGTGTGATCATGAAGAAAGAACTTGATTTCACCAATGAAGCTTCGAACATGATGCGCTTTGCTGAAATTTTTAAACACGATGATTACTGTTACATACCAAAAGTGTACAGCAACTACACCACGCAGAAAATACTGGTGATGGAATTTGTTACGGGTATCGAACCGGATGCAAAAAATGAATTGATAGCGAATGGATACGATGTAAAACAAATAGCTGTAAACGGCACCAACATTATTTTAAAAATGATTCTGCAGCATGGCTTTTTCCATGCTGACCCGCATGCAGGTAATTTACTTATTCGTGAAAACAACCAGGTGGTATTGCTCGATCATGGCATGACAGCCAGTTTAAAACCTGCACAGATACAGGCGCTCATCAACTTTATGCTGGGCTTTGCACGACAGGATACACACCGAATTACCAAAGCTTTGCTTGCATTACTGAATGTAAATTTTTATAAAGAACAGGCCGATCTTGAATTTGAAATTGGCGAACTTATCCAGAAGTACAGTTATATTCCATACGATAAAGTAGATATTTCGAGCCTGATGGCTGATACGTTTAAAGTCATCCTCCGTCACGGTTTAAAAGTGCCCACCAATTTGTACATGTTGTTGAAAGCGTTAGGTACGATTCAAAAATTTGCAGAGGCACTGGAAGCTGACATTTCTATCATCAATATGATTGAGCCGTATGCAAAAGAAAAGATCAAAGAAAAATTCAGCTTCGATGCCATTATCAACAAGGTCATCAACTCTGCAGAAGATTATCTGTACATCGTCGATCGCTTGCCAACCGATATTAAAGAGATCGTAAACAATCTGCGTACAGGTGTATTAAAACACGAAATTAATTTCCGGGAAGATAGTTTTACCAATAAAGCGCTACGGCAAAATTTCAATCGCCTTGCATATGTGTTTATTCTTGGCTTGTTGATGATTTGTGCAACCTTGCTCATGATCTATCAACCCAACAGTGAGGGTATCAAAATTTTATTCTATTCGTGTGCCGCTATACTTGTTTGGACAGGCTTCAAGTTGCTGTTTAATACAAAGTTTAAATAATTGAACCGTCGTTGCGAGGAACGAAGCAATCTTATTACTTTATTACTTCGTATCAGAAGACTGCTTCGTTCCAAGAAGTGACGTCAGTTGAGCGGCTATTTTCTTCTTAACGAAATCCTTACCCGCAGTGAGCAGCTATAAGGTTTACTCATCGCATCAATATCCGCCATTCTTTCGGATAATAATTATTCATGCGGTTGCCCAATAACTTCATCCAGCCTAAGCCCAGTCCATTGTAAGTTGCCAATGCCCAGCCTTTGTGCGGATGATCGAGCTGCAGATCGTTCTTGCGCAAATAGTCCAATGCCTGTTCTTTGGTTAATTCAACACGCACAACCTTGCTGTTCACATTTGTACTCAGCGCCAATGCATGTTCGGGCAACAGATCATTCTTGGCAATACTGCCCAACTCAATACCTGCATACCGCACTTTTAATTCCTGCATTAAAAATTGAATCATATCGTGCCATGCAGTTGGTACAGCTGCAATGATTTGTCCCTGCATTACAAAACTATACGCATCGGCAATTTGCATCCACTGCGCAGCAATCGCTGCATCTTTCTTCGCAGGCTCCTGGTTCTTTTTTATTTTGATGCGCAACGGTGACGGTGTTTCTTTCTTACGAAAGGCCACAATAAAAAAACCTTCGCCTTTTACCTTATTGGGCCAGAAACGATAACCGTATGCACCTGAAGCAGATTGTACTTCATCAATCTTCCATTCATCATTAACCCTTAACCTTAAACCTTCCACTTCAAACCTTTCCTCAAGCCAATCAAGTATCTCTTCATCTTCTTCAGCAGAATACGAACAGGTGCTATAGATCAACACACCGTCTTCTTTTAAACAAGGCCATGCATCAGCAAGTATACGTTGCTGCCGCTGACTGCAGAGTTCCACATTTGCTTCACTCCATTCGTTGATGGCTTCCGGATCTCGACGAAACAAACCACTGCCGCTGCAGGGTGCATCAATCACCAGTACATCAAACAGTCCGCTGAGTTTTGAAAATGCAGAAGGATCATTGTTCGTTACAACCACATTATCGGCTCCCCATTTGGTAATGTTTTCTTTGAGAATGTTTACCCGTGATTGAATTACTTCATTACTCACTAATAAACTTTCCTTGCTGATCACCGATTGCAGTAACGTTGATTTGCCACCCGGTGCTGCACAGAGATCAAGTACCAGCAATGGTTGCGACAAATCAACGGTTTGCTTTATGGCTTCTTCCACAAACATACTGCTGGCTTCCTGCACATAATAAGCACCGGCATGCAACAGCGGATCGAGTGTAAACAAAGGACGTTCGCTGAGATAATAACCATTGGAGGACCAGGGAACGGGAGCGTGAAAGGTGAATGGTGAATGGTGAATGAGTTCCTGATTATTTAGTTTGGCTGATTGATCGTTACCGATTGACCATTCACCATTCACCATTGACCTCTTCAATGGATTCATCCGCACCGACACAACCTGTTCACCACTTTCATGCACCTGCACAAAAGCATCCCGATCAAAACTATTGATCTTACTGAGCGAAGTCATCAAGGAAGCCGGTAGATGCATATTATTAATCATTTTCTTTTTTCATCATCCAGGTACCTGTAGCTATATATTCGATTAGCGTATCACCGTAATCTTCAACTTTTTCAATAATCTCCCATTTGCCTTCAAATTGCATCTTACTTCTATCAAACTCTCCTTCGTAATGTATCTCCTGCGATGCTTTAGAAGGATCGGCATATGCATTTCCATCTTCATCCAGGAAAGTTGCGTTTGCATATTTTTTAATAAAACTGATTTGAGTGCCCTTCACAAAACCATTAATCTCTGCCAAATCAGCTCCTTCGGCAACACCAACCCCACCCATTTCAAAACACTTTCCACGAACCGCTCCATCATTTTCTTCTAAAAACATCATAAACTCAACAGACTCACCTTCCAGTTCGCCGTATTCTTTCCCATACCAAAAGTAACCCTTCCATTGTCCTGATATGTTATAGCTCATCGACTTCCATTTTAATATCTGATAATGAAATGCTCTCTTTCCTTCTGTTCTTTTCTTAAAAACACAAGACCGATAAAAAACAAATCAACCGTTAATGTTACCTGCGGATGTTGTTTCAGCTGCTCCCATGCTTCTTCCATTTCTGCACTCCAGTGGATATCATCAAATACAAACACTGTATCATTATTTGCTTTGGCAAGCAATTGTTCGAAATAACGCAAGGTCGGTTCTTTGCGATGGTTGCCATCGATAAACACAAAGTCAAATGCCTGTCCTGCTTTATCAATCAGCGGCTGTAAGGTTTCATCGAAGTTCCCTGTAACAACGGCAATGTTTTTCAACTGCAATGCATCGAACTGTTGCTGCGCTATTGTTGCAACAGCTGTAGAGCCTTCCATTGTTGTAACAGCTGCAGAAGGATTTGCTTTTGCCAGATATGCGGTTGTTATGCCTAAGGATGTTCCTAACTCCAGTATTTGTTTGGGTTGAAAATAATTCACCAACCGATATAACAATTGTGCATATTTTTTTGGCTTTAACGATGTAGCAGCGATTTGTTGCACCACACGCTGTTTGGTTAATCCTTTGGTTGAACCTGCACCAAAATCTTCTACTGTAATAATCGTTTCATTACCTAGCAACAGGTTGCGTTGCGTTTCTATTTCTTTGTAAGCAGGATACTTTGTTGCATCGTTCAGCACCTTGGTAATAAGACTAAACACAAACGGCGAATGCACGCCATGCCCTTTGCCATTGGCTGCCGTAAAGTAATAGCGTAAATATTTTTTACCAAGTTGAAAAACGGAATACATCTAGAAATGAAAAATTAAAAATTACAAATGAGGAATTAAAAAGTGAAGGCAACTAACTTCTTCATTATACATTTTTCATTCTTCATTTTTTACTTTCGTCCCTGTCCCACTGTTGTATAGAAAATGAATAGGCATGTTTTTCATCTGCAGTAAAATCGCTGTTCTTGCTCAGGTTCCAATCGGTTACATCAAACGCAGGAAAAAATGCATCAGCTGCTTCAATGTTTGCATGCACACGAGTAAGATAAATGCGGTTGGCAATTGGTAATGCCTGCTCGTATATCTGCGAGCCGCCTGCAATAAAAATTTCATTCGTCTCCAGTTTCTTCGCCTGCGCTATTGCATCTTCCAACGAAGATGCAAACCACACATTATCATAAGTGGACTGTAACCCCTGCTGACGGGAGATAATAATATTGGTTCTTCCCTGCAATGGCTTGCCGCCAACGGAATCAAAGGTTTTTCGTCCCATAATAACGGGCAATGCCCATGTGGTATTTTTGAAAAACTTCAGATCGGTTGGCAGATGCCACAACAATTGATTATCTCTGCCAATGGCGTTGTTGGATGATGCAGCTACGATTAAACTTATGATCATGAATGAAAAATAAAAAATGAATAATGAGAAATAAAAAACACCCAACTTACTGCTTCTTTCTTCGTTCGTCATTTCTTTGAGCTGTTTCAATACTCTTCAGAAAGATTGCCATCAACTCATTACTTTCAGTAAATGCTTTTTCTACTTTCTCATCTATAACAACAGGTTTGCGCCTGATGATTTTAAGATTGATTCTTGACTCCTTGATTTCCTTCAAACACAATTTCATCTTATGCAAAAAATCGGCTCTTGATTCTGCCGCTTGTGCTTCCCCATAAATTAAAGCAGGAGCTGTTCCGCTTTTCGACAACTGATATTCGAGATTTTGTCCTGCTTTGGTAGCAGGAAGAAGTTCGCAAACATCCAGACACATACATGCAAAATCTACAAGGCGATCTTCCAGATCGAATTTGTTACTATTTTCCATATGCGGTGTTTTTGGTTGAGCATTGAATTCACAGTTCGCTTTACTTCTTCATTTCTCAATCTTCATTTTTCATTCTTCATTTACTACACCGCTACCGGTGCTTTAATCGCCGGATGACTCTGGTAATTCTCCAGCGTAAAATCTTCGAACTTGAATTGAAAAATATCTTTTACTGTAGGATTCAGTTTCATGGTTGGCAATGGAAACGGTGTGCGGCTTAACTGCAGCTTCACCTGCTCCATGTGATTGCTGTAAATATGTACATCACCAAACGTATGCACAAAATCGCCGGGCTGCAGATCGCATACCTGTGCAATCATTAGTGTTAACAATGCATACGATGCAATATTGAACGGCACACCCAAAAACACATCGGCACTGCGTTGGTATAACTGGCAACTGAGTTTGCCATCGGCCACATAAAATTGAAAAATGGTATGACAAGGCATTAACGCCATCTTTGGCAGATCGGCTACATTCCATGCACTGATGATGAGACGGCGACTGTCGGGATTCTTTTTAATCTGTTCAATTAAATCTGTCACCTGGTCAATCACCACACCGTTCGCTCCTTCCCAGCTGCGCCACTGTTTGCCATACACCGGACCAAGCTCACCATTTTCATCAGCCCACTCATCCCAAATACTTACACCGTTTTCTTTCAGGTAAGCAATGTTGGTTTCACCTTTAAGAAACCATAATAATTCGTGAATGATGCTGCGCAGGTGTACTTTTTTCGTTGTTACCAACGGAAAACCTTCGCTGAGGTTGAAACGCATCTGGTAACCGAATACACTTTTTGTACCCGTACCGGTACGATCGGTTTTTTCTGTACCATTATCCAATATATGCTGCAGTAAAGCGTGGTATTGTTGCATGGCTGCAAGGTAACTAAAAGGCACAAGTTACAAGGCACAGGCAAAGTGCCCTGTGGATTGATTGTGTACAGACAATATCGAAGGGAATTACTTTACTCCTCTTCTGGCCAGTTCCTTTTTAATCAGCAGCAGTTCTCTTCCTGTTTGTCCGCTAACGGAACTGTTTTCCTGTGCACGGCGCATGAGATAAGGTACTACATCTTCAATAGGACCGAACGGCAGGTACTTGCTTACCGAATAGCCTTCTTTGGCAAGGTTGAACGTAATATGATCGCTCATGCCATACAGCTGGCTGAAATGCACATGCGGATGATTATGCGGCAAGCCTTTGCTGTGCAGCAGTTCGGCTGCAAGCTGATTGCTGTATTCGTTATGTGATGCTACAATAACAGCAATACGGTCAACATGTGCAATGCAAAACTCAACAGCACGGTTGTAATCACGGTCGCAAGCTTCTTTATCGGGTTGTATAGGTGAAGGATAATTCATGTCGGCTGCACGCTTGCGTTCTTTTTCCATATACGCACCACGTACGATTTTTATACCGAGGATGAAGTTACGTTGCTCGGCAGCTTCGTAACAATCGCACAAAAACTGGTAACGATCGTGGCGGTAAAGCTGAGCCGTGTTGTATAATACAGCGGTAGTTTTATTGTATTGATCCATCATGAGCATGGTTAATGCATCAACAGGATCCTGAATCCAGGTTTCTTCCGCATCAATCAACACACCTACTTTTTTTGCAGCAGCAGCAGAACATATTTTTTCCATGCGGTTACACACCCGTTGCCACTCAGCTTTTTCATCAGCACGTAACTGCTCCAGAGCTGCTTCATAACGACGCACCAATGTGCCGGTTGCTTGCTGCATTAAACCATCCATTTTCTCCAGCAAGGCAAACCGGGCAATACCCGTCACCTTCACACTCATAAATGGTATGTTGGCCTGTGTAGCAGCATAGTTGATTACCTTGATAAACTGATCGCAGGAATGATCTTTCTCTTCCTCACCATAATCGCCGCCTTCTACACCATAATCAAGAATCACCTGTACATGAAACTCTTCCAGTTTATCGGCCACTTTTGCTGTTTGCTCCAGTGTTTCACCACCCACAAACTGTTCAAACAAAGTAGAGCGGATGAGACCTTTCACCGGCAAACCGGCTTTAATAGCCCACGGAGTAATGCGTGTACCAATGTTTACGAGCCATTGATAACCCATGGATGAAAAAAGGAAATGTGCTTTTTTTAGCTGATCGTTGTTTTTGTATTCAAACGCATTTGCGGTGTTCTCGAAAGATACTTTGGAATTATTCTGCATGCCGTCAACTATTTGAGGCAGCAAAGATAACAGAAAATGACCGGTTGTTAGTCTTGTTTTCGATTGATGAAGACGATCGCATTTCGAATAAAGCCCGGCGTTATTTTGAATTCTTTCGTTTGTGTTCCCTGTCTGATCACGAAACGCAGTTGCAGCGTGGGTTTCCCGACAGATTCGCTTACAATTACAATTTCGTTCATACCGGTATCAATTTGCTGCAATCGTATGCGCAAAGGTTTTTCAAAGAGATGACAATTCGACGAAATCGGGTGGCCGTTGAGGAATACAGAAATCGAATCGTTGATGCTTTTTCCAGCCGAATAAAACTCCAGCAATATCTCTGTACTGTCGGCAGTAAGTTCTGTTACTTTCTGGTTAAGCCGTTCGGCAGGTGCAAGGTAGATGTTCGCCTCTTCGTACGAATTAAATAAATCTTCCACGTATGCATTAATTTCCTCTTGTGCCGTTGCTGAAATAGCAGTTTCTGTTTTCACTGCTGTAAATGCATCTTTATCTTCATCACCCCAGGTCCATACCGCACTAATTGTTTTTGCAGTATCAGGTTTATTGAGCTGCAAATCTAAATACCGGAAAAAACTACAATCGGTTTTACTCATGGCCACACCCCTGCGCACACTTATGCGGGCAAGACGTAATTTTTTATTTTGTACAGTACCTGCAACCAAATAATCGCAACCGTAAACAGTGTTCTTATCAAAACCACGAGTAGTAATGATGCCGACTATCTGGCCTTCGGTTTGCATCAACTCTAACCGCACATTCATTTTATTTTTCTTACTGCCTCTGATATTAAAACTGCCTTCCCAAACGCCAAGAGCAGTTTGCGCCTGCGCAGCAGCAGATAAAAACAATAAGCAGTAAAAAAAGAAAATCCGTAATTGCATCTTGCTCAAGATACAATTACGGACTTAATAAGAAAGATGGAAGTAGAAATTATTTTGTTAATCCAATCCAAAGATTCCTTTGTTCAGCACCTGGAGCGTTTGTGTTTTAAACGAACCCGGTACCAGCAATGTTACGTTGTGCGGGCTACCACCGTAGCTTACCATACGTACAGGAATATCTGCAATACTGTCGAACAGTTTCGAAAGGATATGTTCTGTTTTACCAATTTCGTTGCCCACAATACTTACAATTGCCTGGTCTTTATCTAACTCAACTGTACCGAATGGTTCCAGCTCACGGATGATATCATCGAGATAAGTATTGTTATCGATAGTGAGCGATACAGCTACTTCGGAAGTGGTGATCATATCAATAGAAGTACGGTACTTTTCAAACACTTCAAACACCTTGCGTAAGAAACCATACGCCAGTAACATGCGGCTGCTCTTGATTTTAATAGCGGTAATGCCATCCTTTGCCGCCACTGCTTTTACACCAACACTTCCTGCATTTTCAACAATGAGTGTTCCTTTTGCATCGGGTTCCATGGTGTTCAATAACTTCACCGGTACATTGTAATGTTGTGCAGGCCAGATAGAAGCCGGGTGCAGAATTTTTGCACCGAAATAAGCCAGCTCGGCTGCTTCATCGAAACTCAACTGCTCAATAGCAACGGTTTTCTTTACAATACGAGGATCGTTATTGTGCATACCATCAATATCTGTCCAGATTTCGCAAACACTTGCCTGGATAGCTGCTGCAATTAATGAAGCAGAATAATCACTACCACCACGTTTCAGGTTATCTACTTCGCCTTTTGCATTGCGGCAGATATAACCTTGTGTGATGAATAATTTCTTATCGCTGTTTTGTGCAAGAATATTGCTGAGTTTTGCTTTGATAGCTCCCACCTGCGGTTCATCGTAGGCATCAATGCTCATAAAATCGAGTGCAGGCAACAGCATATGATCAATGCCTTTCTCCTCGAGATAACAGCTGAACATTTTGGTACTCATCAACTCACCCTGTGCAAGAATATCTTTATTCAACGCATCGTTGAACGATATTTTTAAAATGATATTCAGGAACTCGAAATGTTCTGCAATGATGGCACGGCATTTCTGCTGTGCAGCTTCTGTTACCAACAGATTGCTGATGAAGGTTTGGTAATGCGCATCCAGCTTATCAATAACCTGCTTCGCTGCTTCACGATCGCCATTGGCCATAGCGTTACCAATTTCCACGAGAGAATTGGTAGTGCCACTCAACGCACTTAATACCACAATTTTTTCTTCCGCATCACGGGTAATCAACGTTGCTACGTCATGCATTCTTTCCGGCTTACCTACAGAGGTACCGCCAAACTTCATCACTTTCATTGTTCTTGTTTTGAATTGTATGGTTTGAATCGATGTTTGCTGTTTGCAATTATGCATTGGCAGGCAACAGCAGATGAATTGCTTCATCCTTTCCTTCTTCCGTGTTGGTAGAGTTGAACAATACGTTTACAGCTGAAGTGAAGTTGCTTAACCTGTGCTTAAAGCGGATGCGAAATTAAAGAGAGAGATTGAATTTCTGCCCAACTTTCGCCAAATCTTCCGCAACCGTTCCCAGTAACGGAATTCCCTCTTTCATACGTTGTTCTTCAAACAAACGTTCGGGATCGCCCGGTATCAACACCTTTTCATATCCATCGATTGTTTTGGCACTGCGAAAGCGTTGGATCCAGTTATCCATATCTTTCTTAAAGGCATCGGCAGTACGGAAGGCATCAATACGCATAGCTCCCAGAAAATGTCCCAATCCTTTACCCGGCTGATTTTCGGGCATGGGCACATAAGCCGGAAATGGCGGCACCCATGGACCATAATTAGCTCCGCTTAAGACAGCAGAAAAAATATCGACGATAGAACCTAACGCATATCCTTTATGACTGCCATGTTCTTTATCGCTGCCCAAAGGAAGAAGGGCTCCTTTATTTTTTAACGCATGTGCATCAGTAGTTGAATTGCCCGCTGCATCCTGTATCCAGCCAACCGGTGCTTCCAGGTTTTTGCGCTGTAATATTTCCAGCTTACCATTGGCAGCCGTGGTAGTTGCCATATCGGCTACAAAAGGCGGTTCAGAACCAGCAGGAACTGCAACTGCAATGGGGTTGGTACCAAGCATGCGTTCGGTTGAAAAAGTTGGTGCCACCAGTGCCGAAGCATTGGTCAGCGCCATGCCAATCATATCGTGCTGCAAAGCCATCATGGCATGATAACCTGCAATACCAAAGTGGTTACTGTTTTGCACACTTACCCAACCGGTGCCAGCCTGTTTTGCTTTGTTGATAGCCACCTGCATAGCAAATGGCGCAACTACTAATCCTAGTCCACTATCGCCATCCACAACTGCTGTTGAAGGCGATTCGTGAATGATTTTGATATCGGGCTTTGCGTTGATGCGTTTTGCTTCCCACAGGCGCACATAACCGCTGAGCCTTGCCACACCATGGCTGTCGATGCCACGCACATCGGCCGACAATAAGGTTGTTGTTGCTGTGGTTGCATGCTCATCGCTGCAACCCATTGCCAGGAAAACGTTTTTTGTAAAAGAAAATAAATGCTGATAAGAAAACACTTGCTCAGCCTGTTGATCACCGTTCATAGTTCAGGGTTCATTGTTAATACACTCGCTCACCACTTCTTTTACGCCTGTGCTGTAGGGCCACCAAAGTTCATGGGTATCTGTATTTCTTCCAGGTCTCTGATAGCGCCGTTCGCAGCTTCAAAACGTTGTATGTTTTCGGTAAGGGCGTTCATAAAACGCTTGGCATGTTGCGGCGTAAGGATGATTCTCGATTTTACTTTGCTCTTTGGAGTGCCGGGCATTACATTTACAAAGTCTACCACAAATTCTGCGTGGCTGTGTGTGATGATTACCAGGTTGGCATATTCACCTTCGGCCACTTCTTCGGTAATTTCAATATTAAGCTGATTGGGATTTTGCTGTTGTTGATCCATAAAAAAAATTGAGTTTCAAATATACAATGCAAAAGCCGAGCTGACCTGAAAGAAAGAAGAACTGTACTAAAACAATAAGTCCTCTCAAAAATAAGAGAGGACTTTTGCGGATTAAACGACTCCACTTGAACACAAGCTAAATAACTAAAAATCAATCAACTAGCAAGCTTTCATACAAACGTCTCCTGGCGAAACTCCCACATTGTCCCGATTACTAAAAAGACAATTCTATTACCGGAAACTTACCCAATCAACTTCACATGTTTTGGTATCCTTTGCCAGAACAACAATATTTTTTACACCCTTTATGGCCTTCAGTACAGCTGCATCAATCGTTTTCCATTCAGCATTTTTCGGAATTGTAATTTCGGCAATCACCGGCCCATCAACATTATCTGTGCGAATCTGCAAGACAGCACCATCTGCAGCCCGTACATGAATGCTGACGGTCTTTAACTGCTTACTTCCAAAATCTACACTGTTGTATTGCGCCCATGCACCCTGTTGATTAAAAATTGTTTTCCATCCTTTGAATGTATTGAGCGTATCCAGAAAAGCAATCGATACACCTTGCTCACTCAACTGTGTATAACGGTCGATCTGTATTTGCTTTGTTGCAGCTGTAACACCTACTCCTCTTAAAGTTGGTATTACTTTTTTAATGGTACCATCTGCATTAAACGATAAACTATCGATTCTTATCGAACGTGCTTTATCAAACTTTGGTGAATAATCTTTATCATGATAAAACAGATACCACTGATTTTTAAACTGAACAATGGAGTGATGATTGGTCCAGCAACCACTTGCCGATTCATCCATAATTGCACCCACAATTTTGAATGGTCCAAGCGGGCTTGTACCGATTGCATATTCCAATCGTTCGGTTTTATTTTCAACATGCGGATAAGTCATGTAGTAAATACCATTGCGTTCAAACACATAAGGACCTTCTTTCAATCCTTTTGTTGGTAATTCGCCGAGTGTAAATACTTCCGAATCCAGCTCCAGCATATTTGCTTTCAGCTTTGCTCCATAAATATTTCCCGCCGACCAGTAGAGATACGCCTGCCCGTCTTTATCAATAAACACGTTGGGATCAATACCACGCACTCCTTTTATGGGTGTTGCTTCAGGAGTATACGGGCCTTCAGGTTTATCGGCTACAGCAACACCAATGGTAAAGCCACGACCATACGTAACCGTATCTTTTGCTGCTGTTGGAAAATAGAAATAATATTTACCGTTGCGTTCAATACAATCGGGTGCCCACATGCTGTAACTGTCCGGACGAACCCACGGTACGTTATTCTGTGTTACAATCACACCGTGATCGGTCCAGTCGGTTAAATTTTCAGAAGAGAACACATGATAATCTTCCATGCAAAACCAACCAACACGACCTTTACCTTCTGTTGCAAGTATATCATGCGAAGGAAAAACATATACTTTGTTGCCAAAAACCCTTGCAGATGGATCTGCTGTAAACTGGTCTCTTATAAAAGGGTTCTGTGCAAACAAGCTGGTTGCACAACTAACTAAACCCAGACAAGCAATAATTATTTTATTCATTTCAGTTTAATTATTGTAGACAATGATGATTTTCTTACGATTATTCTTTTGTTGAAATTGTATCACTGATTCTGAAATAATCAAAATCAACAAATCCTCCTGGTTCTTTTGTTGCATAGTTGAACAATGTAAAACGGTAACCCATAAAGTGCGGAAGCGTGTAGGCCATCTTTAACGTTGTACCAAACTTTATCCAGTTTGTTCCATCCACACTGTAAAAGAAATCAGCCACATCTTTCCGGTTGGTAAAATTGCATTCTGCTTTGAAATACACCATCGACTGCGTAAGCGGAATACGTTGTGCTTCTTCTGCTTTGCCGGAACTTGCATTGATCATCACAAGCTCTTTGCTGTTACCTGTTACACGCACTGCAACCAATCCATAATTTTTCTGCAACAACGCAAAGCCTGCAACATCACCATCTTTCATGTTCGATACATCCAACGCTGTAATGCCTGTACAAACAGGACCAATGGTGCGTTGTGTCAACGAATTTCTTGCAGTGAGAAAACTTGTATCAACCCTGCCGGTTGTAAGACGAAGAAAACCTTTGCGTGCAGTCACCGACCAAAAACGATTATCAGGATTGTGATTCCATTGCCATGCAAGTGGTAAAGCAGCATCGCCTTTTTTACGAGTGAATTCATCTGAAACCACAATACCCGGAATCAATCCCTTGCTTGGAGGTAAGTTGAGTGTTAATGGTACTTTACCATTTTCACCTAACACCGGCCAGCCATCTTCCCATTTCACGGGAACGAGATAGGGAATGCGACCTACTGCTCCGTTATCACGAAACAGGTAAGAAAACCATCTGCCATCGGGCATATCAATTAATCCGCCTTGTGCAACACCCAGATCCTGTAATGCAACTCTACCCTCCCATGGACCGGTAAGATTTTTTGCACGATGAATAACTACTGTGCGCATACCACCTCTCGGCCAAGTGATATTGAACAGATAGTACATGCCATTTGCTTTGAAGAGTTGCGAACCTTCGCCCAAACCACTTTGTCCAACTGTTTGGCTGGGTTGTGTTGCATCTTCAATGATCACCTGTTTGATGCCGTTTTCTTTTATACCCGACAGATCGTCTTTTAATTCAACCAGCGTTAATTTTTTGTTGCCATAAATCATGTACACTTTACCGTCATCATCAAAATACAAGGAATGATCGTGCAGATCGGGACGGAACGTAATTTCTTTCCATGGACCTTTCTCAATATTCTTTGTACTGTAGATATGTGTATTGCCGCTTGTTGCAGCAAATGTTGAAACATAATAGGTGCCCTTGTGATAACGCAAACTGCTGGCCCATGAACCACGGCCATAAGTAGATTTTCCGTTTACAAGATTCATTTCATCATTGTTCACCAATGTATCGTATGCATAGCAAATAAGTTTCCAGTTGATGAGATCGGTTGATTTCATAATCGGCACTCCCGGACTCATGTGCATGGTAGTGCTGCTCATGTAATAGTTGTTGCCAACCCGTATCATTGACAGATCGGGTACATCAGCATAAATAACAGGATTGATTGCCTGTTTGGTTTGTGCAGTTACATGAACGTTTAGGCAAGCAATTATTCCAAGGGCGACAAAATAGTTCTTCATCATTTCAATCGAATTTTTATAACAAGTTATTTTGCATTTTTTATCACTTCACAGGTTGAACACCTTCTGTCGTTTGAATAATTTTTTGAATCGTTCCGTCTTCGTTGTAATACATGTAGTCTACACAAACTGAACGACGGTAACTGCCACCCGTAGGCAGCGAACCATTGTGATAAAAGAAATACGACTTGCCTTTGTAATCAATGATGCCGGGATGCGTGGTAAAACTGTTCGGCACATTTTCCTGAATAATGCCTTTGTACTCCCATGGACCGGTTGGACTCTTCGACATGCAGTACTCAATCATTTCGGGTTTAGTACCAGCACTTGCATACACGAGGTAATACCAGCCTTTGCGTTTATAAACCCAAGGCCCTTCAATAAAATTTTTGGGCGAAATATAATTAATCGGGCCATCGAGTTCAATCATATTGCTTTTAAGCTTCACCCACCTGCAGCTTAAATTACCCCAGTACATGTAGGCCTGTCCATCATCATCAATCATTACAGTAGGATCAATATCATCCCAACTATGTTTTTTATCCGTCGTCATTTCATTTATGATGAGTGCTTTGCCAATGGCATCTTTAAACGGACCTGTTGGCCGGTCGGATACCGCCACACCAATAGCCGCACCACCATTACTTATACTGTCTTTTTTATGAAACGTAGAAACAAACCAGTAAAACTTTCCATTGCGTTCAATACACTGTGCTGCATACGCATCGCCTGTGGCCCAAGAAAAAGTATGTGGCGAAAGTAAGGTGCCGTGATCTTTCCAGTTCTTCATATCAGTTGTGGAGAACACATGCCAGTCGGGCATTTTATAATTGGTAGCGGTTACAGAAGCCGTATCATGACCTGTATACAAAAACAACGTGTCTTTATATACGATCGGCGAAGGATCGGCTGTGAAAATATGTTTGATGATGGGATTTTGTGCATAGGCTGTCATTGATGCCATTGCTGCTATTGCAAGTGTAAGTAGCTTTTTCATTGTCGATTTACGTTTAATTCAATTGTTTGATTTAGCCTGAAGGGAGTATTTATTTGCTGAGTTTATAGCCGAGAAGCGTCAACATAGTTTCAGCATATCGTTTTCCAAACTCACGGTAGCCCTCAGCATTGAAGTGAAGATTATCCGGTGAATCGGTACAACCTTTCGATGAAATAACATGTGCAGTTGGAATGACAGCAGGCAACTGATTAATGATTGTATTCATACCTGCACATACACCGCCTTGCTCTGCATGCACCACTTCGCCCGCAAGCAAGGGAACATTTTGCGCATTCAACTGCAGATCGCCCAGCAGATTTTTATACACCATACTCACTTTCGCAGGCCATGTTGTATCACCTGTATTAGATTCGCCCTGATGTAATAAAATTCCTTTAATTACTCCGTCTTTTTGTGCCAGCTTGGCCATTTCAACTAATCGGCCATAAGGGTTGCCATCATATTCTTTTAACATACCGAGCATCCAGTTGGGAGCTGCTGCTATATAAGTTTGGTAATTGCTTTTATCAAACAATTCAATTTTACAACCGCCAACCGATACATTGATGACACCGATTTTTACATTGGCAGGCAGGTTTGCCAGCAATGTTCTTCCGAAATAATCAACAGGTGTTAAACCCGTTCTGCAACGGCATAAAGGAGGTACAGCTGTATACCATTTCCCTTTTTCTCTGCCGATAGCAGGGCAATCGACCGCTTCCAAAACTTTAAAACGAGGATCAACATTCACCGTATCCTGTGCTTCAATTTTTGCATAGCCTTCCATATTGGATTGACCAAAGCTGAGGAAAATATAAAAGTTGGGATCCTGCGCAACAACGGTTGTAGAAATAGAAAACAGAATAAAGGCAGCTACGATTATTTTTTTCATTACGATTCTGATGTTGTGATTATTTAAAAAGCAATTGTGCAAAGTTGTACAGGTTGTTACGCCACACCGGCCATGTATGTCCGCCGGGATATTCGCTGTACTTATAGTTGATGTTGAGCTCATCAAACTTTGCAAGCATGATCTTGCAATTGTTGTAAGCAATATCTTCTTTACCACCCATGGCAATCCAGAATTGTTTCAGGTTACTGTTGATGGCACTTGCATTTGCTTTCATGTATTCGTACTGTGGATTGGAAAGAGCCGGTTGATTACTCCACCAACCAGAACTAAACACACCGAGATATGCAAACAGGTTTGTATTGCGTACACCTGCATGCAAGGTTTGCAATCCGCCCATTGATAAACCGGCCAATGCCCGGCTGTTGGCATCGGTTGCTACACGGTAATTTTTTTCAATGAAAGGAATGAGTGTTTGCTTTAATTCATTTTCAAAAGCACGCAAGGCCTGTTCGCCAAAACCACCGGGCCCACCTGCTGAAACATTGCCATCCATCATCACAATGATCATGGGTTTTGCTTTTTGCTCAGTAATTAAATTGTCAAGGATGATATCTGTTTTGCCTTGCATCGCCCAGCCACGTTCATCTTCGCCGCCACCATGTAATAAATACAATACAGGATACTTTGTTGTGGTATTCGCATCATAACCCGGCGGTGTGTAGATATAACATTGACGCCACGAACGTGTGACAGGAGAAAAATATTTCTTGATGCGGATATCACCATGCGGCACATCTTTCAGTTCATAATAACCGTCGCCTTTAAACGGAATTTCAATACCGCTTGCCATGCGTCCCATACCATAAAATGTTTCGCTGGCTGGATCAGCTACTGCAACACCATCAATCAACAGTGAATAATAATGAAAACCCTCACTAATGGAATCGGTGGTAACAATCCAGTAGCCACCGGTATCTTTCTGCATATCATATTTCCTACCTAAATCGATCTGCACTTTTTGTGCATCGGGTGCTTTGATACGAAACAACACCCGACTGTCGGGTAAGATCTGCGGATATTTTGCAGAACGGATATTGGTTGCAGCTGCAGTGCCCAACACCGTGTACTTCGAAAACTGTGAAGCATCAACCGGTTTGAACAGGAATTGTGAAAACATATACAAGCCATTCTTCCAAACTTTAAAATCATGTCCGCCTGGTTCCAAATAATAAATATGCGGTACATCGTTTTGACGCAGGTAATCATGTGTACGTTTGCTGAACGAAAGCAAACCATCTGCATCACCACAAGAGATCCAAAGCAATTTCAATTGCTGTTTTGCTTTTGCAGGATCGGGCACTAATTCATTCGGCAATTTTGTATTTGGTGCTGAAGAAAAACCACCTACCCATGCAAACTTGTCAAGATTGCCCAATCCAAAATTCAGTGATTGTCCGCCGCCCATTGATAAACCGGCAATCGCTCTGTTTTCACGATCCTTGTAAACAGGAAATTTCTTTTCAATAAATGGAATCAGATCATTCAATAAGTCTTGTTCAAATGTTGCAAAGGCCTGCACTTTATCTTGCGCCATGATGTTGCCTGTTGCACGATCATCTTTCATGGCTCTGCCGTTGGGCATTACAACAATCATTGGTTGCAGTTTGCCTTCTGCATACAGGTTATCAAGAATCACCTGTGGTTTACCTCCGTTCAACCATTCTTTTTCATCGCCACCAATACCATGCAATAAATACAGTACGGGATATTTCTTCTTTTTTGAAAAGCCGGGTGGAGTATATACCAGTGCCCGTCTGTTTGCGCCTACTGTTTTTGAATTGTAGGTGATTGTGTCAATCTTTCCTTTTGCACTTTCAGTACGCACTTCCTCAAACCCCTTGGGCATTTGTTTCAGTATTTCCTGGGACTGCACCTGCAATAACGAAAAAAGGAGAACAACTGCACTAACTATTTTTTTTATCATGATCGAAATTTATCTGCTTTAATTAAACCGGTTTTATAATTTGGTATTTGCCGCTCAAATGCAGCAAGCTGAATAAATACAATAAGCCATCGTAATAAGGATCGAAATAACCATCTTCATACAGCTCCAGTTTTGCATTCCACAATGCATGTACAAAATCGTAACGGTTATTTTCTGAATAGATCATTTCTGTAGTTGCCAATGTGGACACAAGTCCGAGTGAATGGCGCAGTTTTTTAAAACCACCCGCCTGTAAAATGGAGTCGGGTCTTGTGCCATCCATGTTGAACTGATCTTCAAACCTGTTGATGCCTTTGGAGCGAAAGAATGTTTGAATCCGTTTTGCATAATCCAATTGCCACGCTGCATCTTTCTTATACCATACGTAATCCATGGCAATATTCATCGGTACACGCCACGAATCGTAACGGAATGCTACGGGAATCCATCTGGTGTTATGCGGTGCGCCACTAAACTCGCTGTAATCAGGATTTAAACCGGTAACTGGATGACAGGCCCTGCGCAAATATGCTCTGGATGTATCTGCACATTCTTTATAAAAATCCTCGTGACCATCTTTGGCATAGAGTGACCACACTTCCATAAATGCAGGAAGATGATAGGAAGGATCCGTCCATGTATAGCCATTGCCTTCGGGAACAAAACTGATCTGTTTGTGCTCTTTGTTGATGACATGAAAAATATTTCCGGTGCCATCTTTCTTCCACATGGCATCTAATATGCGGCGTGCTTCACCATAATAATTAATACCGGTATTGTTGCCCCATTTGTTTGCTGCAAATAGAAGGCTTGTTACAAAATACAATTCTCCATCCGATGCAGAGCCTTGCGAATTACGCTTGAGAGTTTGCGGATTGATGCTCCATGCAAAATAAGCTTCCCTTGGACCTTCCTGGTGCTGCGTGTATTTTTTGGTCCAGCGCCAGATCCTGTCGAACACATCTTTCTTGTTCATCTGCACAGCTACCATCATGCCATACGAAAGTCCTTCACTTCTTGCATCATGATTTTTTAAATCAGATACATATCCCATCGTATCACCCACATTGAAATAAATTCCCTGTGGACTTTCAAAAAGATCATGGTATGCTTTTTCAATCTTCGCATCGATATCTGCCTGCTTATATCCGGCTTCTTTAAAAACATTTTTATACGCAGGTGCTGTCGTTTTTTGTTTACTCTTTTTCGACTGCGCATTTGCATGTGGATACGAGCATACCAATGCCGTTATCAATAACAGCAGCAGGAATCGTTGGTATTGGTTTGATCTATGATTCATCTTCATTTACCGAAAGCTTATTATCTTATTTAAAAAGAGATGGCGCCATTTCATATAAACTTCTGCGCCAGCTTTGAAATTCATGTGCTGTACCCGGAGAAACATAAGTAGCCACTTTATAACCTGCAGCTTTTAAATCTGCTTCTACTTTAGGTAATCCTTCAGCACCACGTGTTTCTTTACTTCCGTATGAAATGAAAATAAATTTGGGTTTCATTTTACCTTCCAGTTGTGCAGGTGTGTAATTACCGCCGCTCAACAATCCCCAATAACCAAATACTTCCGGTTTTGCTAATGTGATGGTATGTGTTTCAAACCCACCCATCGATAAACCAGCCATCGCTCTGTTATCTCTGTCGGCTTTTGTACGGAAGTGTGCATCGATATAAGGAATCAATTCATCGAGTAATACTGTTTGAAATGCACCTACACCTGTAATTTCACCTGCTGTAATTCCTGTAGCTACAACACCTGGTGCACCCATTCCACCACCTGCTGGTGGTGCTGGCGGAGGTGTAGCACTTGTACCTGCTGCTGGAGGTGGTGGCGCTGGTCTGCGACCAATTGGTGCGCCTGTATTCGTCATACCATATGTCATAACTACAATGAAGGGTTTGATTCTTCCTGATGCAATCATATTATCCATGATAAGATTAGTTTTTCCCTGCACAGCCCATGAAGTTTCATTTTCGCCCCAGCCATGTTGCAGGTACAGCACCGGGTATTTTGTATTACCTTTTTCATAGCCCGGAGGAGTGTATACAATGGCAGCTCTTTGTGTGTTGGTACTTTTCGAAGGGAAGATGATGTGCTGCATATTGCCATGTGGTACATCTTTCAATGCATACATATCCTGATCTTTCGAAGGAATTTCAATGCCGCTTTCCCAACGTTGCGATCCATAAAAAAATCCGGTACCGGGATCATTAAATGTAGCACCGTCCACATTTACCCGGTAGTAATGAAATCCTTCATCCATTGGGCCCGCAGTAGTGCCGATGAAATAACCGCTATCTGCTTTTAGTAATTTCGTTCCTCCTTGTCCACCAAGGCCAAGACTCACTCTTACACTGTCTGCATTAGGTGCATAAATTCTGAATCTTGCATAACCTTGTGAGTTTACCTGCGGATATGCCTGAAACGGTTGATTAAATGGAGATGGTTTAAAATCTTCGATGATGGTTGTTTGTGTAAAACCTGTACTGCCGGCCATAAGCATTGCTGCCAACAGAACTACTGATCTTAATTTCATACTACCTGTTTTAAAGTGGTTAAAAGTGTTTGCTATTTGTTTATCGAAATATTTCCTGGAGTGTGGTGGCAAAAAACAATTTGCAGTTCATCCATGTATGTCCGCCCGGCACAATGTAACTTTTTACCTTGATCTTTTTTTCTTCAAACAGTGTAATGTTGTTTTTTACACTTTCGTATAAAAAGTCTTCTGTGCCCACACTGATCGTAAACAATTTCACCTGTTGATTAATCTTGTTGGCATCAGGCGAATAGTTGGTAAAGTTTTTCTGAAACTCTTCAGTTGCTGTAAAGGGCGCATACGAGCAGATGTATGCAAACTTGTCGGTATTGGTTAAACCAATGTTGAGTGTTTGTCCACCTCCAACAGAGAAGCCGGCCACTGCACGGTTTTTACTATCGTTGTACACGGGATAGTTGGCTTCAATAAACGGAATAATATCGTTGATGACATCTTTTGTAAAGTCGGGCATTGGTTTGGGACGAACATTGCCATACGGCATTACAATGATCATCGGTACTGCTTTGCCCTGTGCAATGAGATTATCTGCAATGAAATTGGCGTTACCAACTTTTGTCCATGTTTCTTCGGTATCCGATCCGCCATGAATCAAATACAAAACAGGATATTTTATTTTACCGTTGGGATTGAAACCCGGTGGTGTGTATACGAGCAACTGGCGTGTAGTTCCTAATGTGGCAGAATTGTAATAACGATAACTGATCTTTCCGTGTGGCACATTTTGCAAGGAATGAACTAAGGGTGTATTACCCGGCACATCAAGAATACTTCTTTTGAAACGTTCATTGGCGAACACATAGGTATTGTTGGGATCGGCCAGTTCAACATTATCTACATTAAAACTGTAAGGATAAATATCGGGCTTAATATCTTTCACTGTCACTGACCAAATGCCCGATGTATCTTTTACAAAAGGAAGCGGAGCAGAAAGAAATTCGCCTTTCAACAGTACAGTTTGTGCAGTTCGTGAATAATAGCGGAACGTAACGCTGCCATCAGCATTTACATCGGGCGAACTGATTACAGGTGGCCGTTGCTGTGCAAATACAATGCAGCCGATGAATAAACTTGCAAATGCTATGATAAATGATTTCATCTTATACTATTTAAAAAGTAAAGGGACTGTTTGTGCTACATACTCTTTCACATTCATCCATGTATGTCCACCACCGGTGATTAAACTTTTATGATTGATTTTTTTTGCTTTCAGGTAATCGATAAACTCAACTGTTGATTGGTATAAAAAATCTTCGCTGCCCACACTTACCCAAAGCAGTTTGAAATCGTTGTTTGTTTTTGTTGGATTCTCTACGAGGTTTTTATAGCGTGTATCCATTTCCTGCGGAGAGAGATATGCACTGTAACAGCATATCCAAGAAAATTTATCGGTGTTGCTGAATGCAGTTCGCAAGGTTTGTCCGCCGCCTCTTGAAAAACCACCAATCGCTCTGCTGTTCTTGTTGCTGATGGTACGGTAATTTTTTTCGATGTAAGGAATCAGATTATTGACTAAATCCGTTTCAAACAACTTTGCACGGGTAACTGCATCTTCACTATCTCTGCCAACAATATCACCCGGCTTAGGTTGTTTCTTCTGCTCTGCTATACGTGCCATGGGATTTCCGTAGGGCATTACAACAATCATCGGAACAGCTTTTCCTTCTGCAATCAAATTGTCGAGAATGAAATTGGTTTTACCAACTTTAAAAAATGTTTCTTCTGTATCGGTTGTTCCGCTGATGAGATAAAAGACAGGATAGTTTTTGTTTGCCGATTGATCATAACCCGGCGGCGTGTACACTACTACTGATCCTGTTGAACCTTCAACAGAAGGATAGTACTCGTAAGTAACTGTACCATGCGGTACGTTTTTCATTGCATGCACCAAGGGCGTTTCACCCGGCACATCAACGAGGCTTGCTTTGAAACGTTCATTGGGGAAAAAGTTCACATTGGCCGGATCCATGACTGTTACGCCATCCACAAGAAAGCTGTAAGGATAGATATCGGGTTTTATTGGACCAACTGTTATACTCCAGATGCCGATGGAATCTTTCGTCATGGGAACTTGCGCTGCACCAAACTGACCACCGCCGAGTTTCACTTCTTTTGCTGATGGAGCGAGATAACGAAAGGTTACTTTTTTATCTGCATGCACCTGCGGAGAAATTACAATCGGCCCACGTGGTGGTTGTGCAATACCTGCAGTTGTTGCTACAAGTAACAGACAGGTTAAGGTATAAGTAGCCAATTTTCTAAATGTCATCATCATCGTTTTTAATTCACTATGGTTATTATTACAAACTGATTCTTACAATTGATACAGCATGTGCAGGTAACATCAAATCGATTCTTTAATTAAGCCATTTATTATTCTTCATCCAAAGCAACAGCGTATCCATCCAGCCTGGCTGTCTGAAAATAAATCCATGTCCGCCTTTGGAATAAATATGCATCTCCACAGCAATTTTCCTTTTCCGTAATACTTCAAAATAATTGATGCTGTTATCAACATCCACTACATTGTCATCAGCGGTATGTGTTAAGTATGCAGGTGGTGTAGAGTCGTTTATCTGTAATTCGTTCGAAAACAAATCAACTTTATCTGTTGATGGTTCTGCTCCAAGTAATTTCTTTCTCGAATCTTTATGCGTAAGATTTTCCTGCATTGTAATAACAGGGTAAACTAATACCTGAAAGTCGGGTCGCAGATTTGTTTTTTGCGGATTATCTATATAAGACGTATTGAAATGAGTTGCCAAGGTTGATGCAAGATGACCACCGGCTGAAAAACCAACCACTCCAACTTTATGAATATCAACATTCCATTTACCTGCATTTTCTCTTATATACTTGATAGCCTGTTGAGCATCTTGCAAAGGAGCTATACTTTTATCAACAGAAAAGGAATCATTGGGCAAACGATATTTCAATACAAATGCAGCAATACCATTTTCTGCAAATCGTTTTGCTGTATTTATACCTTCGCCTTCATAAACAATTACACTGTAACCGCCACCGGGACATATCAAAACGGCAGTACCGTTCGCTTTATCTTTTGCTGGCAGAAAAACCTGAATGGTAGGTATTACAGAATGCCTGATCAATCCCGGATACTTTGTATCATTTGTTGCGTTTGAAGCTGCAACAGTTGCACCCGGAATTTGACCGGGATATATTTCTAAAATCTCTTGTGCATGAATATTACTTGCAGTACAGACCAAACAGAAATGAATTCCTGCAAAAAAAAGCTTCCGAATTAAAGATGTTGCCATTCTAATTTCTGATTGTGTGTTTTAGACGTCTTTATTTGTAAAAAGCATCGTTGAAATTTGAAGAAATAATGCAACCCTTTATTGAATGTCAAGCAATGTTCTGTTGAGGTTGGTTAAGATATGTTGAACGTTACAAGTTATACAGCTCACCAATCTTAAACTTCCAAAAAACCACAGCGGAAAATATTACACAACACAGCCGTTCAGATTAACCCCTTATTCGGCTGACATCGTTATGATTTGCCCTGGTTTTGTGGCTATATCATACAAAAAGGTTTTACTTAACTCGACTGGTGCAAGTGTTGCCTTTTCAGAAACAAACGGTTCTTTGATTTTTTCTGTTGCATAAAAGGGATTGTTGTTTTCGCCAACTGCATTTTTCAATGCTGCACCACTTACTGTTTTCAGTTGATTGGGTACCCGGATTCTTAAATTGCCACCCAAGGTTGATTTGATCACTGCTTTCACAACCTTTCCGTTTTTCCATTCCAGGCTTACAATTTCAAAACCACCTCTTGCACGTAAGCCGCTAATGCTTCCGCCATTTTGCCAAACAGTTGGTAGTGCAGGAAGCAAGTGAATAGCACCGTCATCACTCTGCATCAGCATTTCCGTAATACCCGATGTGCATCCGAAATTTCCATCAATCTGGAAAGGTGCATGCGCATCAAAGAGATTATTGTAGGTACCTCCGCCACCTTCATTTGTACCAACCGGCGTGAGTTGATTTTTGATGAGTTGAAATGCATGATCGCCGTCCAGCATTTTTGCCCACCAGTTTACTTTCCAACCCATACTCCAGCCGGTTGAAATATCGCCCCGATGCAACAAAGTAGTTTTTGCGGCATGATGTAATTGCGGCGTGCGGTAAGCGGAGATCTGGTTTGACGGAAACAAACCATACAGGTGTGAAATGTGCCGATGCTTATCGTTGGGATCATCAATATCATCAAGCCATTCCTGCAATTGCCCATGCTGACCAATATGCATCGGCGCCAAACGGGCACGCATTTTTTTCAGCGTATCAACAAATGCTTTGTCTTTCTTTAAAATTTCCGCAGCACGAATGGTTGAACTGAACACATCAAACACAATCTGATTCGTCATGGTTGTGCCTGCATCGAGTGAAGAACCCTGGTGTGCTTTGGGTGCATTCTCCGGCGACATATCCGGATTCATCACCAGCCATCTTTTCGTGGGGTGCTCTATCAAAAAATCAACATAGAACAACGCCGCACCTTTTAATACAGGATATGCTGTTGCTAAAAATGTTTGATTGCCATTGTACAAATAATGTTCCCATAAATGCTGACTTAACCAACCGCCACCATTGGCCCATGCTCCCCAGAATGCACCATCTACTGCACCGGTTGCCCGCCAGATGTCGGTGTTGTGATGCGCCATCCAACCTCTTGCGCCATACATGTCTTTTGCTGTTTGCACACCTGTTACTGATAATTCCTTCACCATTTTTAATAACGGCTCATGCAACTCTGACAAATTTGTTTTTTCTGCCGGCCAGTAATTCATTTCGGTATTGATGTTGATGGTGTACTTGCTGTCCCACGGTGGACGGACTTTGTTGTTCCAGATACCTTGTAAGTTGGCGGGTTGTCCGCCGGGCTGCGAAGACGAGATCAATAAGTAACGGCCAAACTGGTAGTACAAGGCTGCAAACTGCGGATCGTTGGTGCTTGCAAAATTTTTCAACCGTTCATTGGTGGGAAGTGCTCTTGCATCAGTCACACCAAGATCGATCTTAACTCGATTGAAATATTTTTGATAGGCTGCAATATGTGCTGGCTTTATCTGCTGAAACGATTTTACAACCGCTTTGTTGAGATACGTTGCTGCACGTTCGTTTTCATTTTCACTTACATCTTTGTAGTTATTGAAACTTGTTGCAATAGAAATATAGATGGTAACAGCCGTTGCATTTTGAATAGTAATAGACGTATCGGTTGCAGAAGTTGTACCACCTGTTGTTTTTATTTCGGAAATGCCTTTGTAACGAAGCATCCCTTTTACGCCTTCATGATCAACAGTCGTACCGGCGATGGTCAATTGCTTTCCTGCAACAACTGATCGTTGTGCATTCGGCAAAACCGATTTATAAAAAGCAGTAAAAGAAATACTGTTGGGTTTGCTGGCAGTCAAATGCAGTACAATTGCACGATCAGGAAATGAAGCCAGCACTTCTCTTGTGTAGTTGACGCCGTTAACAGTATAGGTTGCTTTTGCTATGGCCTTTTCAATATCCAGTTCACGGTAATAATTGCTGTAGTTGTCGTGCCCGTCAAAACGAAGCTGCAATTCACCGGCAGGCAAGAACATTTGCCCATGCGATTTTTTACTGATGATGACTCTGTTGGCCAAACGCTCAGCGTCTTTCTGCTTACCATCAAAGATGAGCCTGCGCATTTCAGCCAGTGAATCCAATGCAAGCGGATTATCATTTCTGTTCGGGCTACCGCTCCACAAGGTATGTTCATTCAATTGAATAGTTTCAGTTGATACATTGCCGTAAACCATTGCACCTAACCTGCCGTTGCCGATTGGCAATGCATTTTCCCATGTGTTGCCGGAGGGGCTGTTGTACCACAATTTTAATTGCGTATTCGTTTGAGAGAAACAAATACAATGACTAAAAAGAAACGAAAGAAATACAACATGTTTCATAATAAACGTATGAACTGGTAATTGTTTAAATATAAATCATCCTTCAAACAATTTCCCTGTGTTTATTTATGCAAACGCAAAGTCCGCTGTAGAAACGGCGGACGATTTACTATCGATTGCTATGCGAGAAATAAACTCTTTATTCTATCTTATGCTTACACTTTTAATGCGTTATTTGCCTTTGCTTTTTAATGCTATTACACTGTAAAAAGCAGGCTTGGGTTTAAACTCTTTATCGAAGAGTAAGGGATAATTGGTTCTGCCACGAACAGGAAACCCGTTGAGCCATGACTGTCCATCATCTACACCCCAAAATGTAATACGGCTTATCTTATCCTTATGCTTTAAGAACAGGCGAAACACATCCTCGTAACTTTTCGCCAACTGGGTTTGTACAGAATCGGGCAAACCCGCTGTATATGGGTTGAGTTTTGCTTCGTAAGCTGCACGTTGATTTACATCGGCACCAACAATATCACGTGGATTCGGCAATACGCTCAGATCCAGTTCGGTGAACATCACATCAATACCCAATGCAGAAAATTCGAGAATACTTTCTTCGATATCTTTTAACGGCAAATGATTAATGTGCCAATGCCCCTGAATACCTACCCCATCAATACGCACACCCGCCGCCTGTATTTTTTTGATAAGTGCAATTGCTCCTGCACGCTTTTTGGGTTGCTCAATATTGTAATCGTTGTAGTAAAGCTTTGTGTTGGGTGCAGCCTTTTGTGCCAATCGAAATGCTTCCACTACAAAATCATCGCCGAGTTTATCCAGGAAAATTGATCTACGCATGGTACCATCTTCATTCAACGCTTCATTCACCACATCCCACGAATACACCTGACCATCGTAACGGCTGGCAATTGTAGTAATATGCTCATTAAAAAACATGCGCACTGAATCTGCATCTTTTATGCGACGTACAAATTGCGGCAATTGACTGTGCCAGATCAATGTGTGTGCATTTACTACAATCTTATTCTTCTTAGCATAGGCAACCAATTTGTCAGAAAGTTCAAAATTGTAACGGTTCCATTCGGGATGTATCACCTCTGCTTTCATAATATTCTCAGGTGTTACGGCATTGAACTGCTTAGGAACCAATACCGCAGCCCCGGGAACTTTCTCTTCTATCTGCGCTGTATTTAATGCAGTACCGATGAAGAAATCGCTTTTAAACGCTTCCTTTAACGAGGGAACATCACTTTTAGATTTGACTTTGTTTACACTACTGCAATTAAGAAAAACAAATCCTCCAACTGCTATAACGATTCCTTTTATAAAACTTTTTTGCATGTTGTACTTTTTAAAGTTGCTGTTCATCAACAGCAATATCCTCTTGCATTATGAAACCGCTGTTGCATATCCATAAAGCAACTTCTGTAATAAACCAATGTGTTTAATAAACTACCGGGGTGAATGTTTCGAATTTTACGCCTCTGTCTCTTAAAACGAGGGTATCGGTAAAGCTATGTGTCGTAGTACCAAAGTTCACCTGGTATTTCAAATGCAGCACATCTCTTTTTTGGTTACCAAACATATCTCCTTTCTTTACAAAAGTGCCGTTACCGGTTACTGTATACGTTGCTGTAGCAGGGCCAACAACAGTACACTTGCCAGTATTATCGAAATTCAAGAAAAGTTGAAAAGGAGCATTCACATTTCCCTTATTTTTTGAATTTAAGGAAATACTGTCTTCAGTCATTGATTTCGTAAAGAGGTTACAGATTTCATCTTTTTCAACATACTGATTTCTGTAAACCAGATTCGTATCGAGCGCAGTATTACCATTATTACCTCTTACCTCTGCTACACCCCTTCGTAAGTAAACACCATGAAATGGATTTACATATTTAACAGCATATAACACATAATCTTTCGGCAATACAGCCCAATCTGTCGAAAGTCGTGGATCCGGAGTTGATTTAGTTGTTGAGCCACGTAAAACAGAATCTGCATTTACAACAGAATTAATGCGCATGGGTATAACAAACGTATTTTTTATTGAACGTGGATCAGCAAAAAAAGCATCTGTGAGTTGTACTTCAATTCCACCAATTACTTTTCCACGAGGAATTACAATCTTCATATCCTGTGGCAGTGTATAATAGTTTGAAGGCATAGCAATAACATCGCTCCCTGATGTCGAACCAAATTTCAGCCTTTGTGCGAGTGTATTATCGATAACTACAGAAAGCGTTACATCCTTCTTGTTTTCGTATACACCACCCATTGTAGCCATAATCAAACACTTCTTTTGATTATCCAGTGTATTATCAATAATATCCTCACCAAAAACAAGTGTTCTTACGGGCGATTGGTATGCAAAATATACAGTTGAATATTTATAGTCGGGGAACTCCCACTTTTTATTACAGGCTGTAATAACTGAGAGTAAAATTGCAGAGATAATTAAAACTCTTTTCATATTTCTAGCATTAATAGTTATAATTCAAATATTACCAGCCTTTATTTTGAACAAGATTTGCTTTTTGCGCCTCAGTTAAAGGAATTGGTCCATAGTACATATCGGGAGAATACTGTCGTATTTCAACATTCTGTACTGTAAATACATTGCTGTTGATTGTTACACCTTTTGCAGGTTCTGTCAAATTCAATTTCCAACGACGCATATCCCAGAAACGGAATCCTTCAAAACATAATTCAAGTCTGCGTTCGTTACGAATAAGATTACGCATATCCTCTTTCGTGGTAACAGACGCCAGATAAGCATCCGGCTGTGTAATACCTGCTCTTTTGCGAATGGCTTGTATTATACTGCGTGCAGTATAACCGTGAGCGGTTGCCCCATCCGGACCCCAAGCTTCATTTGCAGCTTCTGCACAAATCAAAAAGATTTCTGTATAGCGAATATGTACCGGATAATGCTTCTGCGTTGAGAGTGCTGTAGGATTTGCATTGACATCTTCTCGTAATAATTTACGCATATAGTAGCCGGTCCTGGTAGAATTTGGCAACAGATTTACAGCATCATTTGTAGGAGCATCCGATTTTGTAAATATTGTTCTGTTAGAAATAGTACCGCCATTCACAACAATATAGTTACGTAAGCGTGGATCACGATTTGCGTAAGGGTTTGTTGCTACATACCCGCTTGCAGGATTGGTAATAGGATATCCGTTGGCCATAGGAAAAGCATCTACCAGATTTTGCGTTGGATTAACTCTTCCGTTTCCAAAAAGTGTTGGAGGAAAATTATCTCTTTCCAAGTTGTTTGTAACTACAATGTTACCTCTCCACAACATTTCCCGTTGTTCTGTTGGCGAGTTAGGCGATGTGTTAATATCAAGTGCATTAACATTAGCAGCCGTGTAAAATAAAGCACCTTGTGGGTCGATGGCATTAACACCACCAATCAGGTTCAATATTTCACTTGCAGTATTTGCAGCTGCTTCCCATTTCGCAGCAGTCAACTGTGGGTTATATGCGGGGCTGGCAGCAAGCAATGCAGTACGTGCTTTGATTGCCTTTAATATACGGCCCGACATTCTTTGCCTGTTAAACGTGCCAAAAACCCTGTTATAATCTGCAACAGCCATACCTGTGTATTTAGCCGGCACCTGTGTTACATTTACATAATCGAGCGGCAGATACTTTTCTGACTCGGTTAAATCAGTATAAATCTGTTGAACGCATTGATCAAATGTATTACGAGGTTTTCTGAAATCAGAATCAGGAGTCAACGCTTCTGTTATAATAGGCACACCCAGCAATTCGCCACTTGCACTGTAACCTGCATGCGCCTGCAATAAATTATACATAAACAAAGCACGCAAGCCATAAACTTCGCCCTTTAACCGATCTGTAAAAAGTTTGCGTACATCTTTACTTGATGGAGCCCAGTTTACGCTGTCAACTTCCCGTAAAAAAAGATTTAAGTATAAAATTGCAGTGTATGAATTGTTCCACTGATCAACGGGATTATTCGCTGCAGACCATGAGCCTGTTGCCATATTCAGCAATGGATTAAACTTGTCGTTTGTAACAGCATCATCTGTTGCTACATCATTAAACGAATAGCTATTTGTCGGCAGCCTGGTATACGCATTCATTAAAACGCCTTCTGCATATCCCGGATCAGCATAGATATCGCTTAAAGTTCTGTGATTGTCATCAAGTGGTTCAAGTACTTTCTTACATCCACTCAATGCAAGCACAGTTATAAAAAGTATCAATAATTTATTAGTCATGATATTCCGTTTTCTGTGTTGAATCTTACATTAAAATTGTGCACGTATTCCCATATTATAACTTCTGAGCTGGGGTGAACTGGCTACAGCCAGTTCCAGAATTTTTCTGTTTTGAGCAAATGTGTACAGATTCGATCCTGAGATATACACTAACATACCTTTAAACACTGAATTACGAAAGACGTTGCTCGCTATGTTATAGGTTAACTGTACCTTACTTAGATTAAACCGATCTGTTTTATATACCCAGAAATCGGAGCTGCGGAAGTTATTGTTATTTTGCTGCGAGCTTAAACGGGGATATGTAGCAGTGTTCTTCGTTGCTTCAGTCCATCGGTTTAATACAACTTCCGAATACTTCAGATCACCACTTACCCAATAGTAGTTATTGTTTGTTAAGCCATAGCCACCATTGTTGCCCGTGCCTAAAACAAACAGATTAAAGTTTTTGTAGGCAACAGAAAAATTAATTCCATAAGTAAACGGAGCAATGTATCTGCCAATCATCACCTCATCACGATTGTCGATTACATTATCGCCATTTTGATCAACATATTTAATATCGCCGGGCCTTACTTCACTGAACAATTGACGGGGGCTGTTATTAATATCAGCCTGATCTTTAAAGAAGCCTGCATTTTGCAAACCGAAAATTGCATCGAGAGGTTTACCGGCTCTGTTTTGGTAAGCATCTAAAAACAACTCATCACGTTTTGTAACTGTTGATTTTGAGTAAACAAGGTTTGTGCCCAGACTAAATTGCACATCGCCGATTTTCTTATTAATGTTCAACATTAAGTCAAAGCCTGAACGTTTATTTGCGTTATAGTTCGTGTATGGAATAAACGAACTGAAATAGTTCGGGTATTGCGAAAAGCGTTGCGTAAGCAACCCGTCCATCTGTGTAATGAAGAACGAAGATTGCATTGTTATAAGGTTATTAAAGAAACCTGCTTCAACAGAAGCATTTACTTCTCTCCTGGTTGGAAAACCAAGATTTGGATTTGCTCCATTTGCTGCAGTAGTTGCCTGCGTTTGCGCTTGCACACCATCATTCCAGGTAAAAAATGCCCCACGATTGTAGATATCTTCGTAGAGGTAATAACCATTTATATCCAAATCTGTATTTAATATACCGGCTGATGCAGAAAGTTTAAGATGGTTAACACTTTTTGAGTTAACAAGAAAATTTTCTGCACTCGCTAACCAGCTTAAACTAAATGTGGGCGAAAATGCTGCACGGTTACCTTTAGGTAATTTTGTTGAATTAACATAGGCACTGCTGAAATCGACCCAATACTTGTGTTTGTAATTATAGCCGAGCTGCAGGCCAAGATGTGAATTGGTAATGGGCTGATAGACATCATTAACAGAAACAGACGATGTAAATCCGAGAAGTTTTGCCGAAATATTATGATCGTTTGCAACAACTTTATCATAACTAAACCAAGATGAAAAACCAATGTTTTGTCGTTGTGTTGTGTTATTGATATTTTGTATACCTGGACGAGCATCTTCACCAAATTTTTGCAACCCTGTTATTTCATTTGAAGTAGAACTCCATGTGGGAGAAAAAACTGCATAGGTATTACTTATTGATTGCAAATAAGAGTTGCCATAATCCAAATTAAACAGTGTGTGAAAAGACAACCCTTTAACTACTGTACTGAGATTTGCATCAATTTGATTTGTTACCTGCAGTACACGTCTGATATTCATATCATAACCGGCAGCATACAAATCAGCTATCGGGTTTGTTTGAAACTGTTGCGCACCACCTAACAAATATTTACCATCAATGATATTACGGCTTGATGAGGCTAAAGCAAATAATGTCTTATTACTTTCAGGAATTAAACTAATCGGAATAAGCGGAGCGAGTCTGTTAGGTAATAATGTTGCAGCATTCGCCCAAAAATTACCACGTGCTCTGCGGCTTTCGCTGAAGATTGCTGATACATATACCGAGCTCGAAATATGTTCATTCAATTTTAAGTCAACATTACCACGAACATTTAACCGGTTATCGTTTTCATTCTTTCCTTCGCCTACATTCAACAAGGTTGAACTATTGGCAAAACCGATGTTTGAATAAAACCGGGCATTTTTATTTCCGCCGGAAAATTCAGCATTTGCATCGGTAGCGTTTTGAAATTTTTTCAAATACTGTGCTGAATAAAAGTTAGCACTCGGGTAACGATAAATATTTCTTCCGGTTGTATAATTTTGAATAGTTGCAGCATCGTACAAATTAGCAAGACCATCATTGCGCCTTGCTTCATTAAACAAGGTCATATAATCAGCTGAGTTGAGATAATTAGGCAGTTCACTTGGTGTTGCTACACCTGTATTTACACGAATGCCAATTTTACGGCCGTCAACTTCACCCTTTTTTGTTGTAATGAAAATAACACCTTTAGCTGCCTGACTTCCATAAAGAGCAACAGCATTTACACCTTTTAAAACTGAAATCTGTTGCACCTCGTTAAATGTAATATCTGAAAACTCTCTGCGTATTCCATCAATAATAACAATCGCATTTTCTAAACCCCAGATATTGTTACTCCAAAGTAAGCCTGCAACACGACCATTCATACCACCTTGAACAGTAAGGTTAAAATCCTGATCGATATAACTTTCCGGATTTAAAATACTTATTGCACCGGCTACATCCTTTTTATTGATTTTATTAAAAGGAAGGTACACTTCACTGTATAATGCTTCTTCGCTGTTAAGTGAAATGTTACCAAGTGTAGCTGTTGCTTTTATAACAGATAGCCTAAACCCTTTTGCACTGATTATTAAATCAGAATTAAGAGGAACTTTAATTGAAAAATTACCGGCTTTATCTGTGTAAGCATTTGTTTTTCCTTGATTACCTGATACAACTGCACCATCAACCGGATTTCCTTTTTCATCGTACACAACCGATGAAATCGTTATCTGTGTAACTTCCTGAGCGTTTATTCCTGTTGAAATAAGTGAAATTAATGCACAGAGTATCCAACATATTTTGAAATACTTCATTTCTAAAATTTAAACGTGAATTAGCGATAACAGTATTGAACCGTTTTACCAGGTTTAATACTGTTCGTTTACTTGTGGTATTACCATCCCGGGTTTTGACCGAATGAAGGGTAAAGATTAACTTGATTGGTAGGTAAAGGCAACCAGTTGTGCTTTGGTTCAAACACTCTTGTTACAACTACACGCTCTCTAAGGTTAAGTGGTTTGCCATTCGTGCCTCTGTCAAAATCAATCACTGTTTTCTCAGTATATTTCTTTTCGCCGGCAACACCCCATCTGCGTAAGTCGTGCCATCTTAAACCTTCAAATGCTAATTCAACTGCTCTTTCTCTCATCAGTTCGCCCATGAAACTCTCTTTTGAACCGAGGAATCTTGCATCAACATCCGGAACACCAGCTCTTGTTCTGATTTTATTTACTGCAGCTACAGCGGTAAGACTCATACCTGTTGCTGTGCTTTGCGGAGTACCAAAACCATGTAATACAGATTCTGCATACATTAAATAAACATCTGCTAAACGGAGATATGGAATGATGATATTAATATTATTCCACTCATTATCTGTATTGTTGCAACCATCTGTTACAAATTTGCGTACCAAGTAGCCGCTACGGCTGGCTGTATTATCTAAGCGAAGATTACCACCGTTAAACAAGTTGGCAAAACGATAAGCTGCATTGGCGGTACCACGTATCATGCGTACGCCATCATAGGTAATTGCTTTGTAAAAACGTGGGTCACGATTAGTCCATGGATCGGCAATATCATAACCCGAACCAGTAGCATCAAGTGGCAAACCGTTCGCCATACCAAAATAATTGACATAGTTGGCTGCAGGTGATGAAATACCTGCTTCTCCACCTAATGGTGGCGGAATAAACATATTTACCAACGACCAACGAGATTTCCAACCTACGTACGTGGGAGGGCCAAAAATTACTTCAGGAAAACCCGGATGTCTTGAGTTATTAGAAATAGTATACCAGTTTTCACTGTATTTATCCCAAGGCAGTAGTTTATGGAAAGACTCTCCACTCTCAGACATTTTTATTACACGGGCAAATGCATCAGCCGCTTGTTTACACAATTCTACATCATATGCATTTGTACCTGTTGAAGCTTTATTCATCATTGGACTTGCTGCATATAATAAATTCTTCCCTTTATAAGCAAGCGCAATTGATTTAGTTACTCGTTGCTGATTATTACCTGCAGTAGTTTGGCCAACTGCTGCATTATCCCAATTGTTTGGTAATAAAGCCGCAGCATCTTCAAAATCTTTAGCAGCTTTTAAAGCAGTTTCTTTATACGTTAACCGAGGTAATTCAAGTCTTACAGAACTTGAAAGAACAGTATCAATATAAGGTAAACCTCCCCAAAAGCTCATTAATTGAAAGTGAAAGAATCCACGGAAAAACAGGAGTTGTCCTCTTATTACATCTTTTTCCTCTTGTGTAGCAGATGTTAACATTTCAAGATTGGCTAAACCGAGATTTGCCTTACGTATACCATACCATGACAATGGCCAAAGTCCTTTATCATGACATTCATTAGGATTAGTTGTTGCCGCTCTGTCATCAAGCCAGCTGTTATCCCAGCCGCCACCACCTGTTTGCCATGCTCTGTAATTGCCATTATCAAACTCCGCATTCAATCTGTAATTGGCGTTTGTTGTAGACAGTATATCATCACCTGTATTCCATTCGTTATTCCAGGTTGATTTAGACATGTCTGGCAAACATGAATATAACTCTTCTGTAAAACCCTGGAAACTTCTAAAGCTTGTAAATACATCCTTTTCAGAAATGTTTGCATCCAGAGGCCTGTCTAAATACTTTTTACACGATGCAAATCCTACTATAATAAGTAATGCAGCTGCTGCTAATTTTAATTTTACAAAATGCTTTGTCATAATTAATTACTTTTTCAATTATAAGCTTAGGTTAAAGCCAAAGTTGATACGACGAACTGTTGGGTATGCACCTTGTCCGGAGTAGTTGCTGGAACCAACATTTGCTTCACGATCGTCCGGCATTTTACTCCAGAAAAGAAGATTGTTACCATTTACATAAACACGCATTGATTGTATACCTGTTTTTTTCAACCAAGTTGGGTTAATGGTATACGACATCTCAGCTGTTTTTAAACGAACATATGATCCATCGTAGTTGTAAAAATCACCGTAACTATAAAGTCTGGACTTCCAGCGTGGAAGCGGAGAAATTGCATCTGTATTATCTTTTGTCCAGTAATCACCTTGCTTAAATACAGAGTTCAATGCTGCACTGAAGTTTGTTTGCGTTAAATTTCTTGTTACATTATTAACTGCATAAAACTGTACAAAAATGGAGAAGCGTTTGTAATCAAATCCAATGCTTCCTGTATAGGTGTTTTGTGGTCTTTCAGGATAAGCATATGGTACGTTATCAAAGCTGTTAATCACACCATCGCCATTAAAATCGATCAAATTAAAATTACCAGGCAGTTTATTATTATCGTTTTGATCCAGAATACTACTGCCATACACTTCATCCCATGTATTGTAATAGCCTGCACGTAATTGTGATCTGTACTGACCGATTTGATAGCCTGCCTGCTTCAGATAATCATCGAGTAATTTCGGATCATCACGATCGAGGATTTCATCCTTTGCATGTGTCAATGCAAAATTTCCCCACAAACGAATATCCCGCTGCCTGTTAAACGTTTTATTAAACTTCACTTCAACTTCATAACCCTGTACTATTGTTTGACCAAGATTTGCGGTTGGAGGAGTGCCACCAAAATAAGCAGGCACTGCACGTTGATTACCGCTGATCAATACATCTGTACGGTGATCTCTGTATACCTCGAAGCTACCTTCAATGAGTCCTCTGAACAAATTGAAGTCAACACCTAAATTTGCTTTTGCAACAGTTTCCCAATGAATATCCGGGTTGCCAATTGTATTTTCTCTAAACCATACATATGGGCTGTTTGCATTATTTTGACCCATACGTGCCTGACCTCCGTAAGTCCATTGTGTTAAATAAAGGTAGTTACCGCCAATAGCATCATTACCTACAAGGCCATAAGAAGCTCTTACTTTCAAACTGGATAACCAGTCAACTTTTTTCATGAATTTCTCATTTGTCAAAGTCCAGCCAACAGCTGCAGAAGGGAAAAAGTCGAAGCGGTAATTAGGACCAAAACGTTGCGAACCGTTGTACGCACCATTTACTTCAGCAAAGTATCTGTTACCATAGTTATAAGTAGTTCTGAATACCCAGTCCTCTCTGAATTCGGGGAAAGAGCTACCTACAGCATTTTCATTACGCATAAATAACCCCATTGAAGTAATGTTGTGCTTACCCACTTTTATTGCATGGTTCAGTTGCAACTGGTAAACACGTCTTCTTCTTGTTTGTCCGTTTTGGAATGCATCAGGTCTAACACTCCATTGTGGTAATATATAATCAAACTGGTTAGGGCCTGCTGTATTACGGTATTGCACTCTTCCATCGGGTGCAATCCATTTCACAATTGCACTGCCATCATCAAATTGGCCACCTTGTGAAACAAACGTATTATCTAATGAATACGAACCTTTAAACGATAAGTTTTTGAGTATTGCACTTAAATCCTGTGTAAGGATAAAGTCAGTAGTCATTTGTGTGGTTTTCGTATTTCTTACACCATTGTTCGAAAGAATGTGTGCAGGATTGTTTGTTGATACGGGATCAAGGGGATAATAACCAAAAGCACCATCGCTGTAAACAGGATAAAAAAGATCGGGTGCCAAACCATAAATCCCTTGATACCAGGAATATTCAAAACCACTCCATGTATCCTGACGTTTACCATAGAGCGCCGATAAATTTGTAGACAGCGTTGTTGTGCGGGTTAACTTAAAATCGAGGTTTGCACGAATGTTTAATCGGTCGTAAAAAAAGCCAGGTTTATACCCTTTACCGTTATCCGGTATTTTCATGATATCACCTTCATGTAATAAGTCTACAGAAGTGAAATACTTCACAAAACTGGAACCACCTGAAATATTGATGTTGGCATTTTGAGCCGTTGCCAATTTCTTCAACGATTCGGCTTGCCAATCAATATTGGGATATTGCTGCGCTTCCTGCGCATTTGCAGGATTGCGATATTTTTCAATGATTGCTTGCGGAGTATAATCCTGCCATGATGCGGGACTGATGCCCAGCTCACGTTCAATAGCCATATTGCGTATAGTTAACGCATCGTATGCATCATACTTCTCCGGCAAACGTGAAGGAACTTTCAAGGTGGAGTTCACCGTAATATTAATGTTGGCTTTTCCTTCTACACCACGTTTCGTTGTAATAAGTACTACACCATTTGCACCTTTAACACCAAATACAGCTGTTGCCGATGCATCCTTTAAGATAGAAACACTCTCAACAGATCCAATATCTACACCATTGATCGAACGTTCAATTCCATCAACCAGGATAAGTGGTCCTGCACTGTTCCAGGTGCCTTGTCCACGTATAAAAATCAACGGATCTTCTGCGCCAGGCATACCAGTACCTTGTATAGTGATAACGCCGGGAACATTACCGGTTAAAGCAGCACCAATGTTAGATACACCGCCAGCACGTTGCAGAACTTTGCCGGTTGTTTGTGTAATAGCCCCTACCACACTCTCCTTCTTTTGCCGGCCATAACCAACAATAACCACATCTTCTAAAATGGTACGGGTTAAGCCAAGCCTTACTTCAATAACAGTCTGGTCGGCTATCCCAACTTCCATTTCATCCATTCCAACGTAACTTATGACCAGTATTTTTTCTTTTGTTGGAATTGTAATCCGGAATAAACCTGAAGAATCGGTTGAAGTAGCTATTGCTGTCCCTTTAACTTTAATGGTAGCGCCATAAAGAGGTACACCCGAAGAATCTTTAACGGTACCGGTTACGGTTCTTGAATTTCCTTGTGCCGATGCCTGCAAGCCTGTTAATAAAATACAGCAGAGGGCAACAGTTAGCTTTAGCAGCCAGTTTTTAGCCACGCATTTCATACTTGATTATTTATTAGAGTTAGTCTTGATTTCGTTGATGTTTGTTAAAACATACTATACCAAATGCAGAAAAGTCCTGGTTAAGATGAATCCATATACTTAAGCAATCATTTAAATAGTTCTAGCAGTTCTTTGAGAAGCGTATGCAGTGTTGTGCAAGCATTTTGCATTTTCTGCTTCTCCCGAAATGCTCAAATCGTTAACTGTTTATTTCAAAACTTCAACACAAAGGCTGTAAGTCCGGTGTTTTCCACTTTTTAGAATCCACCATTTATTAAAGACAGCCAGGGCTTAACTATGTACCAAAGGCATTTGCATTTTTCTGCAAAAAGTTTATCCCGAATGCTGTTGCAATTGTTACCTGGCTCTTTACAACTAATAAAAACATCAACAACTTTTGCTTTTGAATTGATTTCGAACAGCTCAATTCGAAATCGCCAACCCTGCCGGTTCCGTTACGCCAAATAAAAGTGCCTTACCTATTTTCCGGGTAGCAATTGTCATTTGATTACGTACCGTAAACACGGAAATGTTCAACTCCGAAGCGACTTCTTTGTATTTCAATCCCTCTTCTTTTACCAGTTGAAACACAGCTTTGCACTGTGCTGGTAATCCATGTACAACCCGATCGATGGCTTTGCATGTTTCCCTTGCAATCATCAATTCTTCCGGGCTGTTGCATTCAATAAATGACTCTTCTGCAACATCATGTAAAACACGAATAGGCTCTTTCGAACGTTTGGCCAAATAGTTGAGCGACAGATTGCGGGTGGTTGTATACAGGTAGCCTTTCAGGTTATCTATGCTGTGCAACTGGCTGCGCATTTGCCAGATTTTAACGAATGCATCAGATACCACTTCTTCAGCACCTTCACGGGATTTTGTAATGGAAAAGGAAAAATGTTGAAGACCCTCCGACAAAAGCAGGTAAAGCTCCCGGTATGCCCGGATGTCTTCGTGCATCGCAATCCGTAGTTGCAGTTTTTGTAATTCTTCCATATGGCAATCAGAAGGGTTTTGCTTAATTACACGCCATGGAGCCACATAGAAATCCTACGTATTATCCTAAGCAGTTAATTAAGATTAGTCTGTTTTTACTAAACAATCGTGTTGATACCGGCAAAGCACAAACCTGTTTTATCGGGATATAAGCATGTTTGCTACTCCCATTTCCAACATCTCAATACCGGCATCAGTCAGTACAATTTCTTTCTGAGTTCCTTGGTTCAAGCGTTCTTGTTGCCTGCAGAACATTCAAAAATCATTGCCTCTCAAAACTAATTTTTGCCTTTCCCGAAGGCTGGCTCATTTGTTGAAACTTATGATACAAATGTTTATTCCCATTTTATGCAACCGATTAGAATGTCTGATTTTCAAACAATTACACTTTTGTCTATTTTTTACCCTTTAAACTTTTTTGGCAAACAAGTTTTACATTAGCAGTGCTAAAACATTTTCTGGAGTGTGCAAAAACTAATGAACAAAAGACTGCTGTGCAGATGAGGTGAGTGTTTGATTACTGGAAAAAAGAACGGATCAAAACGCTTCGTTCTGTTGCCTTACGAAAGAGAAAAGGCCGCTTACCGGTTTTGAAAACAGGGTGGATAAAAGTTCATTTTGCCGGGTTTCGCATGCTCAAGTAGTGGAAACGTAATGGCACAAAAATATCGCACTTATTTAACTAACATTTGCTTCAAGCCCCAATGCCAAAACTTAGCTCTTTAGTACAGGTCTGCTTTTGCCTTTTCGCCTGCGTTTCTATAGCCGCAGCACAGGAGGATATCAACTTTACAACGCTAACTACCAAAGAAGGGCTCTCGTCGAATAACATCAATGCGATTTTGAAAGACAGATTCGGTTTTATGTGGTTTGCTACAGATGATGGACTGGACAGATTCGATGGTGCAAATTTTAAAGTTTACCGGAACAACCCAACAGACTCTACAAGTTTACAGGCCAACGAAGTTTTATCACTCCATGAGGATAAGGACGGTAATTTATGGGTTGGCACCAGCGGTGGCTCGCTGAGTTTATACAATCGTAAACAAGATGCGTTTGTCAATTTCCCACACAGACCGGCAGAAGGGGCAATTCGAAACAATGTAGTCATGAGCATCTGCAGCGATTTTCAGGGAAAACTATGGATTGGCCATTTTGATGGTATCAACATCATGGATAAGAAAACGCATCGTATTTCTGATTTCAAACCCGGAAATGGTTCACGGTTTACAAAAACCTGTAACGCACTGTTTGAAGACAGTAAACAGCGGATGTGGATTGGAACTCCTGATGGCTTATTCCTCTATGATAAGCATACAAACTCGCTGGTTCCGTTTCGGCATAATTTGCTTGATGCGGCAAGTTTAAGCAGCAACCATGTACTTACAATTACAGAAGACAAGGATGGAAATCTCTGGGTTGGTACAACCAACGGTTTAAACATGTTACTATCTAATGGAAAGGGATTTACAAGATTTATACATAATGAAGGGAATAAACAAACACTCAACAGCAATTACATTTATTCAATTGCGGTTGACGACTTTAATAAACTCTGGATCGGTTCCTCGAAAGGCTTGAATATACTCGACGCAAAAACTAAAACAATCACCGGTTACAGTTTCGACCCACGCAATACAAATGGACTTTCAAGCAACAATATTCATACTGTGTACCTGGCTAAAGAAGGTATTTGTTGGCTGGGTACATTCCTGGGAGGCATCTGTAAATATGACAAGAACCTTAACCTGTTTAATTTAATACAGAGTAACCCTTTCGATAACCAAGGTTTAAATGCTCCAATTGTAACATCATTCGCAGAAGCAAAAGACGGTCGTGTTTTTGTTGGCACCGATAACGGAGGTCTTAGCTTGTTTGATCCGAAAACAAGATTATTCCGGCAAATTAATATCAGATCGAAGCGTCCCGAAAGTAAACATCTTGCAATCATTACATTAACCATGACCAGCAATGATGAACTGTTTATCGGAACTTTTGATGACGGTCTTTTTATATACAACCAGGCTTCCGGTAAATATGAACAGCTGCTGCCGGGAACCAAAACATCAGACATTGCTTCCAATCAAATTTATGCGATCAGAGAAGATAGAAAAGGCAACAAGTGGATTGGCACAAATGGAAATGGAATTTTCGTTATGAATAATGCAAATGAACAAGTATTCCGGTTAACACCCCACCCCACGTTACCTACGGATATCAACCTACCCGTTAATGCATACATACGTGATATAGTGGAAGTGAGAAATGGCAACATCTGGATTGCTACACATGGTGGAGGTATTGCAGTTTATAATCCTGTATCAAAAAAATTCAGTATTTACACAACGCAAAACAGTAAGTTACCGAATGACAAAGTGCTTACATTGTTAGAAGACAAGAACAGAAATATCTGGGCAGGAACATTTGGCGGAGGATTGGCTTTGTTCAAACAGCAAAATGGGCAATTTGTTTCACTTTCAGAAAAAGACGGATTGACAAATAACAACGTTTATAAAATTATTGAAGATCAAAATGGCCTGCTATGGATAAGCACCAACAAAGGGTTGAGTAGTTTTGATACAAAAGCAAGAATCATCAATAACTATAATTACCATAATGGCATACAGCACAACACATTTATTCTGGGATCGGGATTAAGGCTAAAAAACGGAGATTTGTTTTTTGGAGGGCATGAAGGCTTTAATTATTTCAACCCTGCAAATCTGAAAAAGAATACTGCAATCCCCCCTGTAATCATTACCGATCTTAAAATTTCAAACAGGTCAGTTGTCCCTTCTGAAAACGGACCGATAAAAGAAAACATCACAACGGCCACTGAAATAACCCTTGATTATAAACAAAATTTTGCACTATCCTTTGTGGGTTTAAACTTTACAGCCCCAGAACAGAACCAGTACGAATACAAACTTGAAGGATTTGATAAAGACTGGATCAATATTGGCAATGCTTCAACTGTTTCATACACCAACATATCTCCGGGCAAATATATTTTCCGTGTAAGAGCAAGTAATAATAACGGCGTTTGGAATACCAAAGGAACATCTATAAAAATATATGTTCGCCCGCCTTTTTGGCAAACAATTTATGCTTACTTCTTTTACACATTACTGATTGTTGGCGCACTCATTTATTTTCGTCACAGAAGTGTGGAAAAAATCAGAAGAAAGTTTTTACTCGAGCAGGAAAGTTTTCGTGCAGAACAGGAACGTAAAGAAGCAGAACGAATACATGAACTGGATCAGTTAAAACTGAAATTCCTCACAAACCTTAGTCATGAATTCAGAACACCGATTTCATTGATACTTGGCCCTGTTGACAGTCTTATTGAGCAAGAAAAAAACAATACGTTTCGTCTTCAGTTAAACATGATCAAACGAAACGGCAAACGTTTGTTAAACCTGGTAAACCAATTACTCGACTTCCGGAAGATGGAAGAACAGGAACTAAAACTGCAACCAAAAGAAGGCGAGCTGATTTCATTTTTAAAAGAAGTATACGATTCCTTTCTAGACTTATCTGAAAGAAAGAAAATTGACTTCAGTTTTACAAGTAATACAGAACAATTTCATACAGTATTTGACCACGATAAAACAGAGCGTATACTGTTCAATCTTTTATCCAATGCATTCAAGTTTACGCTTGAAGGAGGTAGTATCCGGTTTGAAATTGAGAAGGAAATATATAACCAGGAAACGAACTCTACACTTATTTCAATGAAAGTACAAGACACCGGAATTGGGATACCTCACGATAAACAAGAGGTCATTTTCGAACGCTTTTTCCAGAACAATACTGCAGCTTCTATTCTTAACCAGGGCTCAGGCATCGGGCTTTCAATTACCAAGGAATTTATACGGATGCATGGTGGAACAATTACAGTAGAAAGTGAACCGGGAAAAGGAAGCACCTTCGTCATTCAGATTCCTTATACGGAACTTCCTGCGTCACAAAAAACAGAAAAGCCTGGAGAAATACTCACGTTTACCACTGAGGAAGACGTAAATAAGACTGATGAAGACATTACAATTAATACCAATACACAAGACGCAGCAACAATGCCAACCGTGTTACTGGTAGAAGACAATGATGATTTCCGCTTTTATTTAAAAGAGAACCTCCGTTTAAATTATAAAGTTATTGAAGCAACAAACGGGATGGAAGGATGGCAAAAGGCTTTAGCCGTTCATCCTAGCTTGATTGTAAGCGACATCAGCATGCCGCATATGGATGGTATTGAACTCTGTAAAAAAATTAAAGCCGATAAACGAACAAGCCATATACCGGTCATTCTTTTAACAGCATTAACAGAAGAGAAAAGCCAGATTAAAGGCTTGAAAACAGGAGCCAGTGACTACATTACAAAGCCTTTCAATTTTGAGGTGCTGCATGCTAAAATTAAAAACCTTTTGCTCTTAAACGACACGCTGAAGAATACCTATTTAAAAAGAGTGGAAGTTCTTCCGCAAAAAGCCGAAGTTGAATCATCTGCAGAAAAGCTCATTCAAACAATTGTTCTTTACATAGAAAATAATCTTACAGACACGCAACTATCTGTTGAAAACTTAAGTAAACATGTTGGGATGAGCAGAAGCACATTGTACAGCAAGTTGCTTGAACTCACTGGCCAAACGCCGGTAGAATTTATACGTTCGGTAAAGCTTGATAAAGCTGCGCACTTACTGGAAACAAGTGAACTTACCATTGCAGAAATAGCCTATTCCGTAGGTTTCTCTACGCCTAATTACTTTGCAAAATCATTCAAAGCAAAATTTAACATGTTGCCATCGGAGTATATTGCCAAAATGCGCAATAAAAAAAGATAACAACATACTTGTTTATCCATGAGTAATCCATGCAGATAGCCTTCACTTTAGAAAGAAGGTAAGCCAGCTTTTGCATTTTCTAATCAAATGGATAATGCTTAACGCATCTAACGCCATCAGGATTCCTTCATTCGGTTAGCAGCTTTTTGAACAATTGTTTGCTAACCGAGCAGATTGCAAATAGATGGTCAGTTTTGGACTGGCTATAAAAGAAAAACCGCTTAGAATGCATGTTCTAAGCGGTTTTATCTCTCTTTGTTCAGATTTTTGCGGACCGGACGGCTCCTACTAAAATCGTTATAACTTATTAATAATCAAACTGTTATAAGGCCAAAATTTTACGACTCACTAAATGACTCACTAAAAGCATTTCATCACAACGCTACAGCTTCTGGAGGCTCATTTGTGTGATATTGATTCAAATATAAGAACATTTTGCACGTAAAAATACTTTCATTTTTTGCAGTTAAAATGATATCAGTCCATCGAACTTCTTATATGCGTTTCTTAAAAACATTTAGGACAGATTGAATTGGTATTTTCTAGCAAATAAAAAGTCAACTTATTTGTTGACCTTAATTGGGTTGTAGGTTTTATTGTCATCCGAGTTTTTACTAAACTACCAGAATAAAGTATATATGTCAATTTACAGATAGTGATAATCTATCTGATAAGAGAAACATTTCAGTTTTTGATTTAAACCATATTGGAAAATACTTTGGTTATACTGCCAGTAATTTTTATGAATTCTTTCAAATCATCCACTCCTTTATTGCTGAGAATACAGCAAAGTTCATCGTGACAAAATCTTAAGAATCGATATGCTTTAAAACATCCTTTCAATTTACAAGCGATTATTGTCTTTTATTCAAATAAACTATCGAAACTATAAAACACTAAGACAACACTTGTATTAGCAAAAATTAACTAAAGTTAATTTTTAGCACCACCGTATTGCAGAAGTTTACACTATGAAAAAACTGCACCGAAGCTCCGGTTTAGTCCTTGCATCATTTGTAGGCATCCACCTGTTCAATCACCTATGCAGTTTAATGGGTGCAGATATTCATCTTACCGTTATGGGTCAATTCCGCAAAGTGTACAGGAATATCTTTGTTGAAACGGTGTTGCTGGTGGCTGTAACAGTACAGATCATTTCCGGTTTACGCCTTTTACTCAGCAAACAAAAAAAAGAATGGACAGGTTATGCCCGGTGGCAGGCATGGTCGGGCTTCTATCTGGCAATATTTCTGATCATACATGTTGGAGCAGTAATGGCAGGCAGATTTGTTTTACAGCTTGATACCAATATATATTTTGGAGCTGCGGGTCTTAACAGTTTTCCGGTCAATCTGTTCTTCATTCCTTATTATGCTTTAGCGATTGCCGCTTTCTTTATTCATTTCGCAGCGATCCACGCACAACGAATGCGCAGAACCATCGCTGGCATTTCAGTTCCTGTACAAGCAAACCTGTTGGCTATTACCGGTATACTGGTTGCGTTTGCAGTTCTGTGTGGACTTACCAACGGCTTCCAGGGTTTGCCTCTTCCCGCCCCCTATCATATTTTTTAAACACTAAGTACAATTATTTAACCACAATTATAAACTCCTACAACAAACAGTTATGAAAGTATTGAAGAGTCTTTCCGTTATCGCAATGCTTGCGATCATTTTGGCATCATGTAAAAAGGACAATCAAAACAACAATCAGGAAAGCCGGGCTGTCCGTTATGAAATCACCGGCAACTACACAGGTAAACTAAATATTGTATTCACCGATGAAACAGGTAATTTTCAAACATTAACAAATGTATCATTACCCTGGAATAAATCCTTCACGGCAGGTACAGGGATGCAATCAGCAACACTTACTGCCAGTACAACCAGTACAAGTACAGTTGGCGTAACCGGTCAAACAGCAACAGCAAAACTTTACATCGGAACGGAGTTAAAAAAGACTGTTACGCAAACCGCTGACGCAACCGGACGAATTCAATTCGGCAACATCATCCATGTTTTCTGATCAATGGAAGTCAGTATACAAAAGCACCGTTCCAAATGGAACGGTGCTTTTGTAGTTTATTTCGGTCAGATAACAAATCAGAATTAGTATGTTCCGCTAAAGGGGTTCGGAATACCCAACTTTAGTAATAAGGAAGATTAGCTTAAATGCACACCCCGAAGATGTTTACTTTGTTTTCACTGTATACCGTCGTCTTATCCAAAGTCATCCTCATTTTTCACGCTACTTTTTGTACTGCTGTATTCGACAGACCAATGATTGAAACCAAAGATGAAGAAAGCAAATATTCAAATGCATGCGCTTTACATTTGATGGCAGCTTCCGTTGCATATCCTTTGTACAAAAAAAACCGGCAAGATCGAATAACCAACTTCCAGTTCGATCAGACCGTATACTCTTAACTGCAATAAACCACAATGACCAATTAAGTGACCGGAAACTTTATCAAATTACGAATTCATTCATTCCCCCCCTCTCCACTAAAATACCTGTTAAATTGTTTTGCATATCATTTGCTACCGGCAATTTCAGTTCCGTCAGATGGTATATTTAGTTTTTGTATCCGGCGATATTGATGACTGGTTTCAGATCAACCGCCACTGGATGCTCTCACATTTATTCACTATCGGATACAATCAATATAATGAAATTTTCTGCCGACGACACGTTACATTTTACAAACAAGAACAGGATGTCGGTTATACATCAGGTTATAATCTGTGTCCTTAATGAACAATGATTTTTTCAGTATAACCGTTAGCGAATTGAAGGATATACACTCCTTTTTTCAGATCATGTACATGTAACCTTGTTTGTAAATCCGCAATGCGTATCTGTTTATGGATTTTCCCACTAACATCAATTACACGGACAACGGTACCGACATTGGATCTGTCTGCTAGTTGAATTGTTACATAACTACTGGTAATTGTCGGAAAGACAGTAACAGCTTTTGCGTGGACATCTGCTTCAACTTTTACGAGTTTACTATACAGCCAGCTGCCATCATGATCAATCATTTTCAAACGATAATAGTTTACGGATCCCACATCTGCACAATCTGTAAAACGGTAAGCATTATTACTGGCCCCGGCAGCAGTCAGCTTTCCTTTCGTAGTAAATACATTCCCGTCAACAGATGATTCAATCTCAAAATAATTGGTATTGATTTCATCCTTTGTTTGCCATTGAAGGGTATTGCATTGTTGCATACGCTTCACCCCGAGATCGACCAATGTGAGTGGAAGCGTTGCGGATACCGTTTTAACAAAAAATCCGCTGAAGCCTGTTACATCAAAGGCTACTTCCCATCTCGATGCAGTACTGTTCCATACAATATCCGCATCATTAGGATTGATGGTTGTAATCGCACCTGTATAAGTTGGCGGCAACCCTGTTCCGTTGCTGCTTACGCCTGCTCTTTTTTCTACTAACAGATTTTGTTTACCGGTAGCGTCTGCACTGTTCATTGGTAATTTTGAAGAAGGTGCAGGAACCTGGTTATTGAAAGCATCAAAATCAGCCTGTGTAAAATACAGGGTCACCCGGGATGTTGCAGCAGCTGCGTTAGTCGAGGGCGTTATCTCATAATGTCTGCGTACATGACCTGCAGGTTGTGTGCCCTGTATCCATACCGTTGAAGTCACTGTTCCTGTTACAGTGTAAGGAGCACCAGATTGAATAGAGGCAACAAGATTGGAACAATTTGAAAAGTTTGTTACACCTGTTCCTGTTACAGCAAGCTGCACGGTCGTTTGTGCTGTTGCAAGCGGACTTACAGAACTGTTTGCATGTTCTCCTTCGTAGGCTCCGATATCAAGTACTGTTGTTCTTGTCAATCCTAAGAAATCAGTTGTTGGTGTTGTACCGGTGCCCGAACCAACTGCAGGCGAACTGCATTGCAAGCGCAGCCCGTCATCAGCTGTACCCCACACATTGTCCGCTCCGTCGCCATCGTTGTAATTTACAAACAAGGGATTTCCATTGAGTACATTACTTGTGACAGTATTGGTTACACTCAAGGGTGAACCTGTTGCATCACGGATAATGCAATTGTTGAATGTAGGCCAGTATTGAGAACGGGTTTCCTGACTGTAGATTTCATTACGCCCTGCTACACTGCTGGTCGTTGGAGTATTATTCCAGAAAATACAATTCCTAAATACTGCATCTGTAAAACCCGAATAAGCTGTCCCTGCAAATCGGGAGCTGTTATTGGCAAACGTACAGTTCACAAAGTTTGATGTATTAAATTCTGCACCACCCGCCATCATACCGGCCCCGTTGTCTGCAGTATTGCCATAAAAAATACAATTGCTGATTGTGTGTGAACCGGCATCCATGTAAAAACCGCCGCCACGTGAACCATCAAGAAAACCCGAACCACCCGAGTTGTTGGCAAAAACGCAACGTGTTAACGTCTGAGCTGGCGAACCGGAAATCAGTAAACCGGCACCAAATACACCAAAACTTCCCCCGCCGGCTAAAAATGAATTGGATAGAAATAAACAATCTGTAAAAGTTGAAGTGGATAGCTCACTCACCATCCCTGCACCCCAGGAATCGTCGTTCATATCAGTACAGTCGGCACTGTTTTGTGTTATTGTAAGATTCGCAAACTGTGTTGCCGCATTGGAATTAAAAATACCGCCCCCTTTAAAACGGTCGATCACACGGCTGCCTACTGTAATCCTGGAAAGACCAGGTGCAGTAGCATAACCCTTCGTTACGGTAAACCCATCAAGTACAGATGCGCTGGTAAGATTAATACTCAACACCACATGATAGGCATTATCGGTAAGCGTATTGACAACACCCAAATCACCGCTCAGTGTTGTTACATTCAGTTTCCAGTTTCGTTGATTCAACTGGGTTTCTGTGCCTGCAAATCCACCGTAGACCTTTACGCCGTCTTTCAACATAAAACATTTATCCCGATTGTTCGCAGGCGTTGTACTGCCGAATGCATCGTGTGTAGGTAAATAGGTACCCGCTTTCACCCAGATCTGATCACCTGCTACAGCCGCAATAATAGCAGCCTGCAGATCTTTTTTTGCAGTTGCCCAACTTGTACCTGCACCGGCATTATCAGGCCGGGCAGCATCAACGTAGCGAATGGTCTGAGCATATGAAGTATTTAGAGAGACAAACAGCAGGAAAGCTGTCAACAAAATAAAAGATCTACAAGCAGCTGTTAAGCTTATATTTTTCATGCATTCAGGTTTGATCAATGAATGCGACAAGAATAGTTGATTGCAGGACAGAAAAAATTAACTTAAGTTAATTTCGGTAGAAATATTGAAATGCATTCACTCGTGCAATTTGCTTTTCACAAGAACACTGGTCAAAAAGTAATGAATACTATCCAACAGAAAATAAAATTGTCTATTATTTATCGAATAAACTTTTCCTATTTCGATCCTATTGCATGTGTATAAGAATTACACTAACATGAGGCCATTATTCTTTCGTATGCAAAAAGAAACGCTTTATCCGATCCACCTATTCTGTTCAAAGTCCGGATAAAGCATTTCTGGTATATCAACCTAACTTCAGCTAACGTTTTGGCATTGATTTCATTTTGTATTGATTCAGGAGTTCGTGTAATGATTCAACGTTATATTTTTTTCTTTCTTCATCATTAGAGAGGGTTGTATCAATCGGTGCCAACAGCATTTCATTGGTTTTATCATCAAATACAAATTGAGTTCCAAATTTTTGATACCCAAATGTGTATAAAAGATACCGGTCATAATTCAAGGCTACAACTCTCGGAATATTTTCTTTCCGGATGGTCAACGTATCTTTTTGGGCTTCTAACTGTGCAAGTGCTGTTGATGATAATTTGTAAGCTAACAAAAAGTTTTCAGGACTCAGGCTTGTTAATTCTCCATCACAAAATCTTGCTGCTGTATGCTGCAAAATCCAGGCTGCTCTGATTTTATCTCTCACTGTTACGACTTTATTTTCGGCCAGAAATTGAAATATTTGTTCCCGGTGTACTTTATCGTAGTTTTCTAATATTACAGTATCAGTCTTCGCATCCAGTTCCCTTATTTCAATATCTTTCAAATATAGCTTTTCAATGAAGAGATTGTCTTCTACTTCGGCTGTCATTTTCTTTTTAGAAGCTGAGCAACTAAGCATTGAGGCAAAAAAAATCAGCAGAACAATTTTTTCTTTGAACTTATTCATGTTTACTTTTTTAAATCTTATTTTTTGAAGAGAGAGGTCCACTCAAAAAATCCTGACATATTGCAAAATCAAGTACCTTCTCACAACTTATTCTTTTAATGATTATAATCATTAATCCAAACTGACGAACACTCTGCCGGAACTGGAGGCAGCACTTTGTCAAATGCCTCTTCGTAACTGATATTCAACCGTCTGTCCAATTACTGACGATTCCATATTTTTCAAAATTAAGTACGAGGCCATTTCCATGCATAAAAGATAATAAGACTAAGCAGGATCACTTGTATTACAGCTCCTGTCACCATATGCAGCCATGCCTCACCTGCTAAATTGAATAAGATACAGGGAATATTAACCGCAGCAGTAATGATATTTATCCAGCGATTTATTTTAGCCGGAAGAGCTACAGAAAGGAAAATCATCAGCGCCGGTGTTGCAATTAAAGCGAGTGCTACCAAAAGAAATCCTTGCGTAATATCAAATACAAACACCCGCCCTTTGAGAATATCCGCTATTTTACCCGGCATATACAAGTGAAAATAATCAAGATAGATTATCAGAAACATTAAACTCGTCCACACCATAGCGAGTTTCAGTTTTATACTGATTGCAACGTCCTCCAACTTGGAAACAGATATCTTTTGTGTTTTCATTTAGATTCACTTTAAATCACAGCATAAAATTATTATTGCAAGGAGGCCCATTGGGGGTATGCTATTCGCTATACAGTAATAACAACTTGTTTGCTATTAAATTACCTCGTGAATTCAACGACCTGAGCACTGACCGTTATGGTTCTTCTGACAAAGAATGGTGCAAACCCACTAATATGCTCTTCCGTCATCACATTGATGATGGCTCTGGAACCATTCATTAAGTTGGCTTTCTTGATCATCGTTGAGTATGCATTTTCATACAATTGCCGTTTATTCATACCTCCAATTGCCAATACGTATGATGCTTCGGAACTTCCCGTTACCTGATCAACTACTTTGAAGTTATTCCCGCTCAGATGTACCTCCGTTGCATTTTGATTGTGGTTGGTAACAACAGCGGTTCCAATACCACATGAGGTAAGTAATACAGCAAGCAGAAAAAAGAAGGAATAAGTACTGATATTTTTCATTTGAATAAATATTTATTTAGTGGAAAACGTTTTTTAAAAGCGAAGCGAATCTGCAGATTCTGCTCACTATTAAAATGCTTCTTGTTTTTTCAATCATACCCAAGAGGAAAGCTCATTAACCTGTAAAGCCGTATTCGCAGCAGATTAGACAACTATCTGTCATTAACATCCAGGCTACCGTTATAAGGTTTGAGTTTGCAACAAATTTCCTGATACGGATGTTAAAAGTTAAATCCAAAATGCAAGCCAGGCTCGCCGAAAACAAATTTTGACCATTTATCGTCTAATTGCTTAAACCCATTTGGAAGTTCTGTGTGATAAGCCCGGTGAGTAATGGCGAGGGATGGCTGAATAAAAAATCGATCCTTAAAAAGTTTAACGTGATAGCCAACACGGTAGGTATTGAAAAGCTGAAAACCATTATCAACCTTTTTTCCTTCACGGTTCACAAATTTTTGCAGCGTAGGCATTACATTCAGTTCGGCATACAAACCTTTATACAGAAAACGCTGATACGCTACTGACAGGCCATACTCACGAACATAACCCGGGAACTGCTCTTCAGGTTTTCCGTAGGCCTTATTAAAGAAAGGATGAATACCATTCGGCCAGGCATATTTCCAGGTCTTGGGTTCTAGTGTAATAACATCTTTTCCTGTAATACGGTAACCGATATTGAGTTGAACAAAGTTGGGTGGATTCGTAGAAGCCAGATTACCTAATAAAAACATAGTACTGCCAACGAACCATCGATTATGCGTACTGTCGGTTTTTGCATATTGTGCTTTGAGTTGAAGGGCACTCGTAATCATGAAGACAAAACCAATGAATAAAACTTTCTTTTGCATTTCTTTTTCTTTTTTAAATAATTCGATACTGCAAAAGTGGATGAGCAAAACAGACTATCCGTTCACTTAAGTTAATTAATAGTTGTTACCTTTTTTTTAGCAATTTATTTTAATCATTCGCCCATTCGCAGCACTACGTTGCCCTTTTTTCTTCCCGATTCTACATACCAGTGAGCTTCTCTTATTTCATCCATTCGAAACGTTTTATCTATAATTGCTTTGAATGCATTTTTTTCAAATAACTCTTTTAATAATTGTAGTTGTTGTTTTTTTTCCGAAGCATATTCTGTACCGTTCACACTTTTGTACATTCCTTTTTTCTTTAAGAGCTTTTTACATTCATTTTTACTATACTTACCGATTGCATCAAAAATGATATCAAACTTATCTGTCCTGCTAGTAAAGCTTTCTTTGTCGTATAAAACAATGTCTGTAATACCTAACTCGTTCACAAGATATTGCCCTTGGGAGCTGCATACTGCAGTTACATCAGCCCTGTAATATTTTGCAATCTGAATTGCTGCAGATCCTACTGAACCGGTTGCTCCGATAATCAGGATTTTTTGATTTGGCTTTCTGTCAATTTTTAGCTTATCCAGAAAATAGATGGCTGTTTGTCCGCCGAAAATAATGGCAGCAGCTTCTTCAAATGAAGCATTAGCAGGCATTTTAATAACGTTCCTGTTTTGATTGATCACAATGTATTCTGCATGGGCACCGAAATCAAACCCCGACATGCCAAATACTTTGTCACCGGGCTTGAACGTAGAAACCTTGTCTCCTACAGTTTCAACAACTCCGGCATACACTGTTCCCAAAATAGGTTTTCTTGGCTTTGAAATGCCTAATACCAGTCGCATAATGATCTTCATCAATCCCTTCACATCAAGTTTTCTTACCCTCACATCTCCGGAGTTAACAGCAGAAGCAGCTACTCTTACAAGAAGCTGGTTGGGATTGGGTTTTGGCTTGGCAACTTCCTCAATTTGCAAAACATCAGGAGGGCCATATTGAGAGCAGATTACGGCTTTCATTGTTTCTGTTTTATAGTATAAAATTTTGGCAAGATCAACTACAACTTTCACGCAAAAGTGCTGGCAACTTGCTGGATGTGCAGGTGGGTAATCAGTCACTGGGATTACTCTCCCAAGGCTTATAAAGTTTGATGAGCCGAAAAGAATACCGGTTAACAAGGAATAAGAGGAACACGTAAACCCAGAATGAACAAAGTCTTTGCACGACTCACTGTAACAAATTCTTGATTGTGAACGCTCAACGTTATTTGCCTAATGAAATTTTTCTGGCAGCATGCGTAACCTACATATTAGACACATTTTTCAGCCCCGTATTGACGAGTTGTGTTTTCATTTAAACTTACCGTTGCTTCAAAGGCGTGTATAACCCATAAGATTTTCTTTTGCATAATCTTTCAATGAATGATAAATGATACTGCAAAAGTGGGTAAAGCAGAATATGGCACAGTTCACTTAAGTTAAAAAACGTTTTAGCATTTTTTTTCAAGCATCCTTGCTCTTAGTCTGCTCAGCGATTGGGGCTTGATACCTAAATAGCTGGCTAACTGGTTTTGTGGAACACGTTGAATGAGGTCCGGTCTTTTCTGCAATAAATTAAGGTATCGTTCTTCTGGAGAAGAGGTTTTAAATTCGTCGAAATCCATCCGTTGTTTGACTAAAATTTCTTCCGACATTTTTCTGCACATGATTTCAAACTTGGGAAATCTGCTGTTCATTTCTGCTTCCATATCCAAGTTTGAAATGGTAAGCACTGTGTCTTCAACACAACTGACGAAATAATCCGAGGGTGTTTGATTCACAACACAATTGGGTGTCAAAGCCTCCATTTCGGTGTAGAAAGCGGTAGTTCTTTCTTCCCCGTCTTTTATGTAGTACGTACGGATACAGCCATTGATTACAAAGTAACTGTCTTTTGATTGTTGCCCTTCCTTAAGTAAAATGGTTCCTTTCTTTACAGTGTGAAAGATATCCAGTGGCAGAATCGCATTCTTTTCTTCTTCTGTAAGGGTAATGTACTTGGCAATAAAGTCAAATAAGATGTCCTGCATAAGTGTGTTTTTGCGCTCCCTTGTAACAAGTTGTTTTGTACTAAATAAAGTACAATATAAACAAGAAGTTCGCTGATAACCAAAACTGATCATGTTATAGTTTCAATAGCAGTACAACTACGAATCAGTTGGAGACGCCTTTGTTCAAACATTTCTCTATATTCCTCGCCCCTAACAAATACGATAATGTTTTTACTAATGGCGAACCCGTCCCCGCCACACAAAATGCTACTCAGGAAATCCTGGAAAAGCAGGATGTGTAACCGCTACTGCATTCATTATCTAAATGCACAGACTTACAGCTATTTTTGAACTCTCTAAGATGTTTTGAAAAACTAAACATCAACTTATTCGGCGGAATTCAAGACTATTTCCGGCAAAGGTATAAGATTGCTTATTTTCAGATCCCATTTAATACACAGCTTTGTAATCAATACGCATGTCCACATTCCTGATACCCGTAACAACGGTAAACGGATTAATCCCACCCTGCCCGTCTCCAGAATTTGCATACAATTTTCCATCTTCAACAACAACCATGGTATAAGTTCCCGGCTGCAGAGTAACCTGGAAAAAACCATTTGCATCCGATTCGGTTTCTGCAATGAGCTTTGTATTTAAGCGTTCAAAGAATACAGTTGAGTTCATTGAACGTACAGCATCCGTTATTAAGCTGTAATTGTAAATTTGAACTTTCCGTTTCACCGGACAGGTTCTGCAGTCTGATCTACCTGGTCCAGCTGTAGGCATACAATTTCCAAGTTTAAACTGAACAGTTCCATAGATACCCTGTGAAACCGTAATTTTTGGTTCTACCGGAGCAAAGCCGGCGGACTTAGTGCATTCATCAACAACCGAATGTTCCTCACAATCCAGTTTGTCACAGGAAACTACAAAAAGACTGATCAATGCTGCAAAACAAATTTGTTTCATACTTATTTTTTTGATGTGACATCTGACATAAAAAAAACGTTGCACAATTATCAATTTAAAAAAATGAAAAGAATTTTCCTGCTAAACTGAACATCACTTTTGATCTTGAAATCATTTATACTTTATAAAAGACGCTGATTGACAGCAATAAAAAATAAACAAGAATCAACAGCTCTGATTACGCCATACTTCTGGTCAAGCATTGAATCATCGTGATAATTTTATGATTGTTTAACTTGAAGTAAATAAATCAGTGATTTATCTCAGTACATTCTAAAATAGTGTACAGACATTCTTACAACTTTGAGCCTGTTCAGTGTTTTTTTTTAATTTTGAATTACGGCATACATGAATAACAGCCTGATCGTATTCTGCATTAAAGAATCATCAAACGCACATTCAGACAATTGCTATTATTTGCAACAATCATTTGCCTCTTATCATCAACTTTTCTTTTAGCAAATAAATTATTTATTGAGATTATCCTTTGTATCTATCTCAAACTGTTGAAAGAATAAAACCCCTTCATTCATTTTTTAATTTTCGTAGTCAACCTTTTACTGCGTTTCTGTTTTCCTTTTTGAAACACCGTCATCATTTCGACTTCGAAGGGAGGATCAATGGATAAAATATCTGCAACCGAAGCGGCAATTTGCAGGGAATTAACGTCCCCCAAATTGCCTCGGGGTATGTTAGGTCCGATTGCATAGAATATAGACTGTCCTTCTCTTACAGAAGCAAGATTTCCATGTACGCCCCTACCTGTCTCATTCATAGTCCCGTTAATAAGAAAATTTCTGACTGCTTGATTCTGCGTGGCAAACAAAGCAGGATCAAACGAATTCTTTACAAACACTGGAACATCCTGCAAAACTTTATCTGAAAGAGAGTACCCTTTTCTGCAACTCACAAAAAGGTCACCGGCATATTCGGGATGATAGATACCAAGTTCTTTTTGCATAGACGAGGTTGCTACGAGTTCAAAAATAGGCTCTCCCGTCAGGGAATCTTTCAAGGCCAGCAAGTGTTTTGACAGACGATTCAGGTAATCGGCCTTTACTGCCGGTGCAAGCAGCGAATTATTCAAATAAATATGAGCGGAGTTTCCACTGGACAAACTTTTTACCATTTGGCCCGTAACAGAAAATCCTGAACGTTCCAAAAAATTACCGAGCAGTAAGGTCGTATGAACAGGGATCATACCATGATCCGAAAAAACGACAAAATTTGTACCCATTGGTGCCGCATTCATGATTTGAAGCAGGTACCGATCTATTTTTTGAAAATATTGTTCGATAAAAGATGCATAAAGCTGCGGACGGCTACCGCTATCTGCCGTATAATCTAACTGCCGTGGATCTGTCAAGGTATACCTATGTTGAAGATCATCGAGCGTTGAAAAATATCCAAAGAGTAAATCCCATTGATTGGTTTGCATACTTGCCAGGATTAAATCTCTGGAATAAGCTGCCAGCCGATCCACTTGTTCGAACCAGATTTCTTCTGAGATCAAACCACTCGTTTGTTTCCGGTTCTCTGGTTCACCGGGCCAAACCCCGCATTCTTTTTCTATATGTTGAAAAAAAGAAGCAGGATATCCAAACACTTCTGCAGGTGCGCTCATAAATAACCGAATTCGGTTTTCTTTTGAATAGGTATCGATTAGGCGAAATGAGGAAGCATACTGTTTCCCCTGGTAGCAAATAATCATCGTGGTCCACGAATGACCATTAATGATAGCATTGTAACCATTACTCAGATCTGCATCCTGATCAATGATTACCTGCGGGATGGGATATAATATGTTGGCTACATTTTCTGCTGTATCAGATTGAAAAATGTAGAGGGGTAGTTTTACATTATTACTAAGTTCATAGATCGCAGCAGATGGAGAAGTGGCAGTCGTAGTTAACTGTTGAAAATATTTCCCGTTCATGTTTTTCTGATTGCCATCGGGAACAAGGTCCAACACAAGCGAAGGTCCGCTTATAGACGGATACATGTGCATGAAATCCGTTCTGCGTTCCGGACCAAGATGATCTACTCCCACTCCACCCAGAACCACGACTTTCTTTCCTTGTCGCATAGCTGCCTGAAAAATGGTTTCTGCTTTTAACGGCTGACGAAATGCCGATAAAGAAGGCGCTTCCCATGGCTGATCAAAACGTCGAAAACTGTTCCCCACAATTCCTGTTTTTGCAGGAGATGCGCCCGTAAAAATTGAAATATGAGAGGGTCCGGTAGAAGCAACATTAACAGGAAACATTGTTTCAGCATAGGCACCATATTTTTTCATTTTCGCAAAGGCACCATTCTGAGGTAATACACCGTTCTTAAGATAATGATCAACCAAATAATCGGGCGTACCATCGATGGAGATCATTACAACCTTTGCTTTCTGTTGTTGCCCGAACAACGGCATCCCATTCAACAAAAAAAGCAATATCATGAACTGAAATTGGAAAAGATACCAAACAAAACAACTTTTAAATACACCATACTGTTGAAAAGACAGCGACTGCTTATTCATGCTTTACCCTGATTTAATCTAACAGGGCGAAATTAGATTTCACAAACAGCCAACTATTACCAATCAGTGAATATTCCTACCATTTTGATAAGTCAGCCGAAAATCTTTTGGAGAAAGACCTGTCAATGTTTTAAAAAGACGAGTCATATGATTGGGAGCAGAAAAATGCAAGTCATAGGCGATTTCTTTGATGGTACGATCCGTATACAATAGTTGTGATTTTATTTCGAACATTAAAAACTCATTAATCATTTCAGAAACAGGAATTCCAAAATGCGCCTTCACTGATTTGTTTAAAGTAACTCTACTAACACCAAGTTTACCAGCATAATAGCCGATTCCACTCCGATTCTTTACTTCCCGGATTAGCAGTTCTTTAAACTTTAAAGCATTCACATGCTGCTTTTTATCCGGAGACAAATAGAACCTATGTTCATATTCACGATTCAGCTTTACCAGAAGAAAATATAACAATGCACGGATTACGTGTTCACTGTCTTTGCGGATATTTTTTATTTCAGTCAACAGATCTTCCAATACAGATTGTACACGAAAAAAAGAGTTCGCATCCGGTTTCAGATATAATGGCGTAGCCTTATTATAGAAATACTGTAATCTGTACGTAAAAAGCTTGTCAACAAAAAATGACGAAAGGAAATCAGCTTGAAAAAGCAGAAAGTAGCAATCGATAGTTGCTTTATCAACAAACCACTGTCGTTTTTGAAATGGGGAAATGAAAACAATCATATCATTTTCAACAGGTATCCGTTGCTGATCAAGCAGAATATACCCATTTCCTTGTTTAAAGAAAACTATTTCATAAAAATCTGTTTCATGTAATGTCTCCTCAAAAAAATAAGCAGGAATATCAGCATAGGTTCCGATATCCATTAATAGCCCAACTCCGTATTTGTTTTTTGTAAATTTGAATGCGACCATACTAATTTCAAGCTAAAACGATTAAGAAATAATACAGCGGCTTAAATCAAAACTGAATAGATTTTCCTTTTAACAAGTATAGACAGCAACCAGACAAGTAAAAAGTGAAATCTTAATAATGTAAAATCGCACAACTTACAACGCCTGTTACTTAAGATGCATACCTTTTCCAATAACCACTACAATTTCAAAAACCGTTCAACTTCTGTTTTAAAACGCTCACCCACCGGAATAATCATTTTCCCCATTTCAATGGTATTGGCCGAAAGTGTTGTAATCGATTTCTTATTAACAATATAGGATTTATGAACCCGGATAAAACTACCCGATAGTTCAGCTTCAATCTGGCTAATCCTGTATTTAAGCATCAGTTTCTTTTCATCCCTGAAATGAATTTGTATAAAATCCCTGATACTTTCAATGTATACAATTTCGCTTTCGTTAAACTGGTAGATTTTTGTTCCTGATTTTATTGACAGATAAATATCTCCGGGTACTGTTATATCTGTGAGTGGTGTGCGGTTGTTATTTTGGTTCCTGCGCCAAAAACGTTCAACAGAAGCAAGAAACCGCTCAAAGGTTATTGGTTTCAATAGGTAATCAACAATATCCAGATTGTATCCTTCTAATGCATACTCACGGTGGGCTGTAGTGATGATTACAGCAGGAGGAAATTGTAATGCTTTTAAAAAGTCAATACCCGTAATACGTGGCATCTGAATATCTAAAAACAATAGCTCTACCCGGTGCTGCTTCAGAAAAGATGAAGCTTCAACCGCATTGGTGCACGTTCCCGCCAGGAGCAGATTATCCATTTCGCTGACGTGCTTTTTTAATAACTGCACGGCCAATGGCTCATCATCAACTATTAAACAAGTGGCTTTCAAGAGAGGGTTAATTGCAGATTTGTTTTAAAAAAATGATTTGCTTTTGTAATTGTAAAACTATTCTTTTCCGGGTACAGTAATTCAAGCTGGCGTTTCAGATTTTGCAAACCGATACCCGGAGCTTCTGCTGCATCGGGATCATATAAATTTTCGGTATTGAACGTAAGCCTATCTTTGAAACACTCCAAGGATACCTTCACATCTGTTTTTCCGGCATTTTGTTCTACCCCATGTTTAAACATGTTCTCAACAATCGGCAATAACAACAATGGTGCTATTTTATAGGAATGATCGGCTTTGTATTCAGCTTTTAAATTCAACCTGTCGCCAAATCTTATTTTCTGTAAGTCCAGGTAATTCTGAAGCAACTCGATTTCTTTTTCCATTGGCACTAATTTATCGTTACAGCGATAAAGCAGATAGTCAAGTATGTGGGCTAACTTTTCAATACAATAAGAAGTTTGCGGCGAATTTTGAACAGCAAGTGAATAGATATTATTCAGTGTATTAAACAAAAAATGCGGATTTAATTGTGCTTTTAACGCTGCAAGCTCTGCCTCCTTTTTCTCATTTTCGGCTTCGGCTTGTTTGCGCATCAGCAATTGTCTGTCGAGTAACAAATAAAAAGCAACAAATGGAAATGCGGCAGCGATATTGCCGATAATATAATATTGGAAAAGGATTCCGAGTTGACTTACAATTTGCAAAAGGGTTTCCTTGCTGTTGTTATAGCCAACAAGAGGTTCTACAAGATAAACCACTCCCACCCTGCTTACAACTGCAATTGCATACAATCCTGATACCAATAGCAGAAAGCCATTTAATAGCTTCGTTTTTTCAAGCAAAAGTGGCATTACAATGATGCATATAAAATAACTGGTGGCTGCAACGCTCAGTAAATGGAAAAGCGTTTTTACTGCAGCTGCATATGAAATGGCCGTTACCGCACCTGCATCTTCCCCGCCCGAAACAAGAGGCTGTACCAGGTAAAGGATGTACATGACAATCCAAAAAACCAGATGTATCAACCACTTTCTTTTACTTAAAAAACGCATGTATCCTTTTGAGCTAAATTAAATAAAAAAAACAGCTGCATTGCTGGAAATAGATGAACCGGCATTGTTTTAACACCAACAGTTCTTTTTCGGACACGAACACGTGAACCTCCTGTTTATAGGTATTTAAATCGCTTTGATCGATTTAATTTTTATGCACCTGGAAAAAACTAAAGGTTTGCAAAAAAAAGATATGCGTTTTAAATTCCTCTTTGTTTTAGTAGCCGCTTTTATTGTTCGTAATGAATGCATGGCGCAATCAGAAAATTATAAAAAGAAAAAAGACAGTGCGCTTAAGACAACATCTCCATTTGAATTAATTGCAGCCCATCAAAAAAAGGATGTGGTACTGGAATACGAGGATAAAGAGCTTATGGTTTTTGAACCTGTAAGTAAGCAGGCACCTGTGCATCTTTTAATTGTTCCCAAAAAAAGAATTACGACTTTGAACGAAGCAGGGACGGATAATCAGAATATGCTGGGCAAAATGATGCTGTTGGCAAAAGAAATGGCCCGCAAAAAGGGTATAGACCAAACAGGTTACAGGCTGGCACTAAATACAAATGAAAATGCCGGACAGTCCGTGTTTCATATACACCTGCATTTACTGGGAGGCACAAAACTTGGCCCTATGATGGACCAAACCTTTCGAAATAATTTAACGGCAAACCCCAATACCGATAAACAGCAGATTGAACATCTGTTACACCTGTTTATGAACTCCATCGAAAAAAAAGATACCGGTACGTTATTTTCTTTGTTTGTTGATGTGCCCATTAGCTGGGTTGCAGTTTGGAAACCTGAAACATTGAAGGAGTTGCAAAAAACAAAACTCAATGAGCCTTTAGTGGAATCTCGGAATTACAAAACATGGGTCACCGGTCTGATGAGAGACCGCCTTTACCAGGAAAAATTTACCAATCCTGTTATTTCAGAGGATGGCACAATTGGATCTGTTACGTTCGATTATAGTTTTTTGGTTAATAATAAAAAAGGTAATTGGGGAAAAGAAAGTTGGGGGCTTATAAAAGTGAATAATCAATGGAAAATTGCAAGTGTATTATTTTCGGTTGAGCTGGAAAAATTTAAATCATCTGGGAATGAGCCGAAAGATGGAATAGAGATAAAGCATCCGCTAGCAGAAAAATACATCCAATCATTTAAAGACACTGCTAATTTTCACGGAACTGTTTTGATTGCAAAAGGAGATTCAATCATCCATCATGCAGCGTATGGCTATTTTGATGTCGAAAACAAAGTGCCCAATGCCGTTACGACGCAGTTTCTTGTTGGCTCACTTACTAAATCCTTTGTTGCGACGGCCATCATGCAACTGGTAGAGAAAGGCATGGTTGATTTAAATGCCCCCCTGCAACAGTACATTCCTAACCTTAAGCCTGAACTTGCCAAAAATGTTACAGTTCATCATTTACTTAAGCAACAATCGGGTCTCGCTGCGTCAATGGATAATTTAACAGAATATGAAATCATGGATATTACACCGCTTGAGCTGCTGGAAATCATTAATAAATCCAAAAAGAATTTTAATCCTGGTGAGAAACATGAATATTCCAATATCAACTATTGCCTGCTGGCAATGGTTATTGAAAAGGTAACAGGCAAAACCTACCAGGCTTATTTACAGGAAACAATTTTTACTCCGGTTGGTATGAAGAATACAGGAATGGAACGCTTGCTGAACATACCGGCAAACAGGGCCATTGGCTACCGAATGATTAACAACCAGTTTCGCCGTGTGCAAAACGTAGTTTCCTATGCGTTTGGTTCCGGCGATATATATTCAACTACTATGGAACTATATAATTGGAGCAGAGCGCTACAAAGTGGAAAATTAGTGAATGCAGAAAGCCTGGCTAAAATGTTTGATGGAGGCACGAAGGACTGGGGCTATTATGGATACGGATTCCGGGTACAAGGGTATCAACGCAGTCCATTATTGCAAACACCGGGCACCTTAATACGGCATGGAGGAACGATGAACGGGTTTACTTCCAATTATCATTATTATAAGGAAGATGATTTAACAATTATTATTCTGAGCAATTACAGGAATATTCCAATAAGAACCTTATCCTATCATTTAAAAGAAATTATCCTTGATTCCGAGCCAGGGAAAAGAAAAAACATTCTGGCTGAATAGTTTCTTTCTTAGGTATATAATTCTTATTCGCCAAACAGGCAGTGCAGAATATAAGTAACACTGGCAGATACACTTTCCTCAATAATACCAGAGAAATTGAAAAGCCTAAGTGAGCATTCACTCAACAGCTATTGAAACTGATAGGTTATTTGCCCTGTTATAACTGAACTTCCTGTATATGTAGCAGTTTTCACCACGTTGTTATTAACAAGAATTTCAAGTTTCAAACTTCCGGCTCCAGATGCGTCACCACGTAAAGTAAAGGCATCTCCTCTGGTTACGGTTGTACTTAAAGATTTGGAAAAAGGTAAATTTTGATTGGTAAGATTTGTCAAGCCTCCAGTTTCATTTGTATAAATGATACTTGTTGCCTGGGAAACTCCGTTCGAAGCTATAATTCTGTATTGAATCGAAACCGGAAGAGGATATGAAGATTGACTTCTTTTTTTACAAGAAAAAGAAACTGCAATCAAAATAATACTACACAAAAATAGTCTAGAAAGAGAACTCATTTTTTTAGACAAAAATGAATGAAAACGGCCTCAATAAAAATGGACAAAAAAGCATTTATCTTGTATAATTTATACAAACCTCTATTAATCTATTCCACAAATCCGCCTCAAAGTTGAACACATCAAAGGTTAAACGTTTTTTTATATGTCACTATCCACTTGAATAACTTTGTTCCAATCAAGGGGCCATAAGCTTTCATAATAAATTGAACATAAAACCATTTGTCAGTACATTTCAACCTATTGTCTAACTACCTCAAGCCAAGCCTTACATACAAGTATACTTTAGATAACCACCACTTACATCAGAACACACATCATTGCATTCACTTTAAGCATGGATATCTATCAATAAAACTGATACTCGTATTTAATAAAAAAAAGAACGTCGTCACCATGAAGTGTTACAGATGAAATCAACAATTGACCAAAATAGCTCAGAAGACTTACTTGCTTTATTTTGGTATCATATTCCAGATAAGCTACTCTAACAAGATTAGCATGTTCGTCATAAAAATATTCTTCTTCCCGGCTACCGTATTTAATTTTTGCAAGTCTGTTCAAGCCGTCGTAAAAAAGCAAAATGGTTTCCTTCATTCCGTCTGGATAATACGTCTCAACCGTTTTAATGACATTACCAGATGAATCGTAATAATATTTCTTTTCGCTGTTTGTTTTATTTCCTTCTTTTACGACCTCAATTTGTAATTGTTTAGCTGCATTGTAAGCATATATTGTTCTTAACACTGGCTCTGTACCTTGTGAATATTGTCGTTGCTCAATTTTATTTCCGGCAGTATCGTACGTATAAACTATTACGGGTCTTTTTTCCTCACCGGGAGTAGTTTGAAAAACAGTATCGATTCTACCATCTTTCAAATAGCTGTAAGCTGTGGTTAAATAAACCACCCCTTGTGCATAATCTTCTGAAAGATACAGTTGCCCAAGTGTGTCGTAGTATTTTCGGTTAAGGATAAAACAATTATTACCTGTCGAATCACAATCAAACTGTGTTACAGTTTTGACTTTTTTATTTTGCATAACCTTGGCATTAGGTAAAAAATCCTGTGCGTACAAAGTAGCATAATTGATATTGAACAACGTCATAACAATCCAGAATCTGATCATTTTAAAGAAAATAAACTATCTAAACGAAGGAACTGTTACAGGTTTAATAATCAAATGGTGCGCTGAAATCTTTTTTGTTACTTGTTTTACCCATAGCAATCATGATGACATCTCTTGGATCACCTAAAAACCCAGTATCAAACAGCCGCCTTAGTTCATTCAGGTTTCCATCTGCTACAACCAGTATGCTTCTGGCTAACTGATCTATTCCAACTGTAATATCAGCTCGATTGATTGACTGTAAAAGCTTTTCAACTTCGGCCTGTTCAACTGGAGAAGGAAAATAACGGGCAATTGATTTATAGATATCTGCAAACAGCCAGTTATCAAGTTTTAAATTCGACAGACTGTTCTGTATCTGGTTTTGCAAGTATGCATTTATTTCCAGTTTCGCTGTTTTACAAAGCTGTATCAGTTTCAGATATTTTTCATTTCGCTGACGCTCACTTTCATAATTAGATGCGGAAACAAATTTCGAGCACCTTTCAAATTCCCTTGCAGCTTTTTCATATTCACCTGCTCTCAGATAAATATATCCAAAATCAAAACATTCATAGCCCGGCGACCCCCAACTTACCCGATCGCCGAATTTATTCTTTCCAAAAAAATTTTTTTGACACGACTTGACAATATCTACAGAAGTCCTTGTATTGTCATAAAAAGGCAATACATATTCCTGAAAAAGCCGGAGCACTTCTGTCAAACTTCTTTCCCTTACTTCATCAGTATCACTTGGCCACCAGGTATCCAATCCGTTTTTGCTTGCCAATTTTCCCAACCTGTTACCCGGCCGAAGTATAAGGTAATTTTGATTTTCACAGTACATAGGCCGAATACCGATATCCAGTGTAAATGTATTGGTATGCCGATGGACATTAAAAATAAAAAACTGAAAAACATGATCATGTGTCATCCTGCCAAAACCATCTTTGCCATATTGTTTAAAACCATGCAACTGAAGAAATGCTGTTGCAACTTGATTCCAGCATTTCAAAATATCTGATAGCTTACTCATAAAATATCTGCTTAGTTTGAATATTCCGGCTTGGGTATATTGATTAAGTTCAATTGTTAATAGAACGTGCTATTGAAATCATTGTCGTTGTAATTATTTCAAGGTCATGTACAGATGTCCTCCAGTTTACAAAAGACGCCCTGATACCCTTTTTCCCATTATAAAAAGTGGGTGTCATAAAGACTTTTCCTGTACCGTTCAATTGTTCCAAAAATACAGAAACCAATTCCTGATTTTTGTCATTTTTCAAAGTAAAACAGACATTGTTCAAACGAACGGGTGCCAGCAATGCAAATTGCTCAGAAAGGAAAATAAATTCACCTAAACGACGAGCCATATCGACTGAATTTTCAACAATAGCCCGAAACCCTTTTTTTCCATATGCCATCAGTGAAAACCAAACCGGCAATGCCTTTAAGCGTCTTGAATTCTCGGGCAGAAAATTCAAGTAACTGAATTGATCAGTAAGTGAACCCAGATAAGGTGCATTGGAGTTCTGAAAGGTTTCCACCTGCAGATCCTGATGATATGTTTTGATAAAAAACACAGCATTTTCATAAGGAACGTTCAGCCATTTGTGACAATCAATTGTAATACTGTCAGCGTTCTCCCACCCATCGAGTAAATGTCTGTAGTAAGGGGAACAGGTTGCAAAAGCTCCAAACGCTGCATCGATATGCCACCAAAAACTGTACTTACTTTTTAGTGCAGCAATTGCTTTGAAATTATCAAAATCAACGGTATTGACTGTACCTGCACTTGACACCAGAATAAACGGCTGTTCTTTCAGCAGCTTGACTTTATTTTCCAGATCCATCAAATCAATACTCTCCCTGTTCCCTTCTTCAGTACCGACTTTTAATATATTGGCACTGCCAATCCCTAACATCGACATGGATTTCAGAATGGAGGAATGTGCATTCGCTGACAACACATGCAGATTTTGAGAAATTCCGCTTTGTGAAATATTTCTTCCCTGACATTTACCGGCCCATTGCCTGGCAGTTGCAAGACAGGTAAAATTAGACATTGTTGCTCCCGTTACAAACCCGCCGAGAAACGTTTTGGGAAGTCCGAAGAGCTCTAACAGTAAATTGATCGTAGCTTTTTCGATGATTGCGGAATTATCGCCCTGTCCATTTGTTGCTTGTGTATTTTGATCATAAATAGAAGCGAGCCAGTCCCCTGCAATTGCAGCAGGAGTTGAACCTCCCGTGACAAAACCCAAATATCTGGGGCCTGATGAACTGATGATCACGGGCTCAAATTGAGAGTTAAACAATTCGAGTGCACGCAGGGTTCCTATCCCTTCATCACTTAAGTTATGCGTTTGTTCGACTGTCGCAGCAATGGTCGGCCGTTGAGAGAGTTGTCCTAAGTAGTCCAGACCCTGAAGTTTAACAACCTCTAATAGCGATTCAATGTTTGCAAGATCGTCTGCTAATTGCTGATGCATTATTGAAATATTTTATTGTGGCAATATAAAAATCTACGCAAATCTCAGGATGGCATCTGTTAAAAAAACACACCTCTTTTATATTAAAAGTGTAAAGAATAAACTTTATCAGCCAAATGTTCAATCCATTAAAATTCCACTTTCCGATATCAAAAATCACGAACTTGTCTTTGACTTAAAAGCTGTTCTGCTATTACTCCTTTATTCATCTGCGAACATCAGAAACCGTGTAATAAGCATCACAGAAAGTTATTCTTCATCAATATTCCGATTTCATTTTCTGTTGACTTTTCACTGACAGATAATAATGAGATAATAGATTTCCTTTCAGATTCAGTTCGATTCTGGCTTAATTTAAATTTTGCCTGCACCTGTGTAATCTGCACTTCAAAAGCAACTATTCCCTTCTGCATATTTAATTTGAACTGATCAGGAAGACTCTTCCATTGCCGGAGATAATCCTGCTCATACTGTTGAATAGTTTTTATTAATAACTCTTCTACCTTATTCTGCTCCCGAATAATTTGAACCTGTCCGTACACGTGAATCGCAACATAATTCCACGTCGGAACATTCAAAGCCGAGTTGTAATGAACCGGAGATATATAAGCGTGCGGCTCAGAAAATATTACGAGAGAAACCTGATTTTCGATAGTTTCCCATTGTTTATTCAACTTAGCAAAGTGTGAAAGCAGCTTCAAATGACCATCTTGTTCCTCAATAACAAAAGGCAGATGAGCTGCTACCGGCACCTTATCCTGCAAAGAGACGATTGAAGCAAAACTATATTGTTTGATAAAACTCAGAATCTGATTACTGTCTTCAACAGAGAAGTGTTTTGGTATATACATTTTTTTATTTTTTTACAAAGCTGTACATAAAAGGCTCTTACCTGGAAGTTTACAAGCTCATAAACTAAGGCAGGATGCGCACACTTGAAAATGTATTCACATTGTTTCACAGCAACAATACCTTGATCTAATCAACACCTTCTATATCTCACATCGGATTGACACGTTAATAAAAATCAGCCATTAGTTTGTTTACCTCTTACCCTATGCCTTAAACATTTAAATGACATTTCTCAGATGGATTAAAAAAAACATACTTAATTATGTTCAAGCTTGTTCTTTCACTGCGCTGATTTCTCCAAAAAACAATTTTGTGTTAGCAACCTACTGATGTCTTAATTTATTATCGAACTATTACAGGTACAACTATTCACAATCATCAAACCTCTTCTGTTGCTGACAAAACCGCCTACACAAACAATACAAACCCTAACATCAATAGAAGTCATCTTTTAGTAATTCACAATTACGATTTAAGAACAGGAATAATAGAATCAAAAAAATCTTTAACCGTTTTATGTTTCAAAGACATTGCATTCTGCCCTGCCCAAAATGTCAACAGCTCGGTTCGCCCCTGTTCAATTGCGGCTTTTCGCAAAGGAGATAGAAAAACTGATTGCAAAGGAAATGGAAGTACTTCCGCAACCGAACGCAAGTCATTTCCGACACGACCACTGATACCTCTTGCAAGTCTTCCGGTAAATACATTTGTAAGTGACGTATATTTTGCACGATCTGAAAAAAGCACCTCCCTGTATTCGTTAGATGCTCCTGATTCCTGACAGGCTAAAAATGCAGTACCGATCTGAACACCGGATGCACCCAGTTTAAATGCAGCCTCGATACTTTTAGCATCAACTATTCCACCCGCTGCGATCAAGGGCACTTTCACTTTTGAAGACAACTGATGCACCAGGGTGAATGTTCCATGCAACGACAGTTCCGGTGTTTGTATAAATGAGGGGCGATGGCCTCCGGCTTCAAAACCTGAAGCTACAATCAGATCAACACCTGCATCCTCCAAAGCCAAAGCTTCATCAAGTGTTGTTGCGGCACCAATGGTTGCGATTTGGCGTTTGCTGCATTCGATCAGAATATCCCTTGATGGAATTCCAAAAACAAAACTGAAAACAGCAGGTTGCTGTGACAACAGTACTTCAACTTGTTTTTCAAATTTGCTGGTAACATTCTGTGGCTTCCGAGGAAGGGGAATATTCAATTCCTCAAAATAAGGCTTGAATACCGCAGCAACATTTTCAAACTCAACATCATTCAAGTCACTCGCATTTGCATCTGCATCATTGACCCATAAATTAATATTGAATGGTTTATTTGTGAGTTCTCTTATTTCCTTGATCACTTCTGTAATTTGCAGTGGTTCCAATTGATATGCTCCGTATCCTCCCAAACCTCCTGCATTGGAAACGGCAGCTACAAGTCTGGAAGAGGACAAACCTCCACCAAAGGGGCCCTGCAATATGGGATGCTGAATTTTTAAAATGGGGGCTATGTCTTTTTTTCTAGTCATCATGTTTTTCTGTTGAAGTCAACCTTGGGTCATATTTAGTGTCGATATACTCCAGACCTAACGGACCAATTGCATAAACCTGTGTGATATACTCACCTGATTTTGCCCAATGAAAATGCGGCGTATTACCAGGTAATACAATAACAGCTCCCGGTGGATAGGCCTGTAAAATATTATCGTTAAAGACTTCTCCTATTCCAATATAAAAGACGCCCGAAATCACAGTATATACTCTGTCCTCAGGATGTTTATGCGGCATTATCTTTTCATTCAAAGGCACTTTTACCCGCACCAGGTAAGGTGCTGGCTTTCGTGGATCTCCGACAAGAATAGCCAGTTTAACTTTTGCAGGAAATGCTGCGAACGAATTCCACTGCAGGCTATCCTGCCAAACAACCCCGAGTTTGTTGATAGATAACTCCTGCGTATAGCTATCCGCTTTGATGATAACCACGAAGAATAAAATCAACAACCATTTCCATTTAAACATCTGTGCTCCCTCTGCTTTTTTCATTGTACCGGTTGAAGGATTGACCACTGAACGTCTAACTATTGCATAAAAAAATGAAAACCCGGCAGCAATTGCCAACCGGGTTTCATATTTACCGCGTACCCACACCCACATTTGTAAAAATTTTATTTACGATCTTCCACTGACCTTCAATTCTGCTTAATGACATATAATCGTAATAATTATATCCCAACATCGGCAGATGGAGTTTTGCACTGGCAATATCATTGACTGCTTCAATTCCTAAAATCTTCATTTGAAACTGCTCGCCCGAATCACAGGGGCTTTTGCGGTTCTTTACACCATGCAGATATTCCTCGAGGTTCTTGAAGTAAGGCTGTCCGTTGATATCTCCGATCAATAAGCATTGCGTATGAAACGCAGAGGACAGCTTATCGATATCTCCATAGTAGATGCCTTCAAAATAATTGGTAATAACAGACTGAATCTGTTGTATATCCTGCTGAAACATAAATACTGATTTAGTTGCCTTTAATTTGTCCTAAAAGTTTTTCTGCAACCAGTTCCGATGACTGCGGATTCTGACCGGTAATTAAATTGCCGTCTTCGATTGCAAATGAACTCCAGTCTGCTCCTTTCACATAAATTGCTCCTCTTTCCTTTAACTTACTTTCCAGAGGGAAAGGAACTATTTTTGAAAGCTGTACCGCATCTTCTTCCGTGTTGCAAAAGCTGGTTATTTTCTTTCCATTCACGAGATAATTCCCTTTTTTATCTTTCACATTAACCAAAGCTGCCGGACCGTGACATACAAAGGCTACAGGCTTTTTGCTTTCATAAAACTGCTGAATCAAACGGATAGAATTTTTATCATTCGCCAGATCCCACATAGGGCCATGACCGCCGGGATAGAATATCGCAACAAAATCATCAGGTTTTATTGTTGAAAGTTTTTTGGTAGAAGCCAATACCTTCTGGGTTACTGCATCATTATAATAACGTTTTGTAGAAGACGTTTGAAAGGAAGGTTCATTGCTCTTTGGATCAATCGGTGCCTGTCCTCCATTCGGTGTGGCGACAACTACTTCGTATCCTTTATCCGTAAAATAATAATACGGTGTCGCAAACTCTTCGATCCAGAAACCGGTTGGCTTACCGGTATTCCCAAGTTTATTATGGGATGTTAATACAAAAAGAATTTTAGTTTTTTTATTGCTCTGTGCGTTACCGGCAAAACATGCCATACTAAAAATTGCAACGAGAAGAATCATTAAATTAGTTTTCATTTTTTTACTTTTTTGAGTTTAATTAAGATGATGACCGGCAACATGTCCGCCGTCGACATTGATGATTTCACCGGAAATAAAATTGCTGGTTGCTACGGTATACACGACTTCCGCAATATCTTCCGGTTCACCGATCCTGTTTACAAGGTGAAGACCCGCTAAACTATCTGCATCAGCAACACCGATTTTACCCTGTAAAGGACTACGAATGATTCCTGGGGCAATTGTATTAACACGAATGTTTTGTTTGCCAAATTCAGCTGCCAGCTGAACGGTTAATGCATGGACGGCTCCCTTACTAACAACAGGAGCAGTTGCAGGAAATCCACCGATCGCATGATTAACCAATACGGTTCCGATATTTAACACCGAACCACCGCCAAGTTGGAGCATTTCTCTGATTGCGGCCTGTGTAGCGAAAAACGTTCCTTTGAGATTGATTGTAAAATACCTGTCCAAATCAGCTTCTTCCACATCCAGAAAACCTTTGGGAGCAAATACGCCGGCATTATTAATGAGCACATCAACGGCTCCAAAATGTTGAAGAGCAGTTGCTACCATTTCATCGCAGACAGCTTGTTTGCTGACATCCCCAACAACCACTTTTACATTTTCCGGAGAACTGAATTCTTCAAATGTGTTTTGAAGATTCTGCTTTGTAGCAGAGTTCATTACCACATTCCATCCTTTATCGAGAAATGTTTTACTGATTGCTTTGCCTATTCCGGTTGATGCACCAGTTACGATCACTGTTTTTTTACGCATTGTTTGATTGTTTATTAATTTGTTTACGAATTTCTGTTACCTGCTCACCTGCAAGCCCCCAATTATCGCTGTCGATTTCTCTGATGATGACATGTGTGAGACTAAAATCCTTATTAAGGACATCTTTCAGGAGTTGTGTTGCACCAAGAATCAATTCCTGTTTTTGTGCTTTGGTAACACCATCACGTGTTACATCAATTTGTATAAAAGGCATGTTGTATTTATTTTCTATGCAAATTTCAGTTGCAGCTGTGCCCGAAAGAATGGACGAAAAAACACATGAATTGCATTTTTATACATACCGTATGAAATAAGAAATGAACAAGTAGTCCTATCAACCAATGATCATAAAAGTTTTAGGAGAATCATGCAGATAGACGACGTATAATAAATACAAAGAGTAAGGACTCCTCATCTTATATTGTGTTTGAAAAATAACGATGTAAAAATCATTCCTTTTCCCGCAGCCTGCTCAGCAAGATCTTTTACAGGTTTTCAAATAACGGCAAACCAGAATAAAAAAATCCAAACTGTAGAACCGAAGCCTGCATGTATTGCAAAGACAACCAAAGTCTTCGTCAAAAAAAATGGAAATAAATTCAGCTTGTTGAAATGAACGATATACAGGAAGAGGTATATGTCTCAATTCAGATATGAAAGTAATATTGCAGTGACAACAGATTTGAATGCAGATCGAAAGAGGTTTCTAAAAATCCGTGTACTATACCGGATTTATCAGAAAAATGCTTTCTGATTCCAATTACCCTGGAACCTCCTGTTTTAACCGGAATCTGCATATCGACAAAAGACGTAAAATTTTTCTTTAATTTAACGAAAAAAGCGATGGAAAAAACGCCCGTATTACGATAGGTCCATGAATAATCAATATGCTTAAACCTCGCATCACTGGCAACAAAAAATTCATGCTTTGAAACATAGCCAGCCATTCTCAAATTTTTAAATGAAACTGCTGCATGAATGGCTAAGGCCGTATCATGATAAGAAGTACCGATACCTGTTGAAAAGTGATCTGTCCATTTGTATTGCAGCTTTGCAGTTGGCCGTGCGCCGATAATTGACGCCTGTGGCATTGACTCGATTAAGCTTTCAGGAACAGTCGGATTCGGCCGTAATTCGGTAGTAAGCGTTGCTGTGTAACCAAAATTGATCTTTACTTTTTTACCGGGCTTAAGAATCAATTCTGCTGAGCTGTTGGAATAATTTTGTTTTGCTACAGTGAGCGACCCAAAAATCCGAAAACTGCATTTCGTGTTTAATGAATCGGAAATCATTAAAGCCATGCGCATTTCAGATATATTCTTAATCATCCGCAGGGTATCAAAATCCACAAAGGTTTTTGATCTAAAAGCAAAAAGGGCCCTGTCCAGCTTAACTCTATTGGTTAAACTGAAAGGGCCTTTTTGACCAATAGCAGCAATGGGCAATAACAAAAAACAAAAAGCTGCTATCCGCATTTTAAGCTGCATTTTGTTTTGAACCGAACTTTCCAAACCTGCTGTTCATCATAGCGTCCAACGCAAATTTGCCACCTCCGGTTATAAAAAGACACACAAACACAACTGCATCTTCCATTGCATGTGAAGCGCCATTGAATCCTTCGTTCTTTCCAAAATGGAAAAGTATGGCTACGATCATTGTTCCCAATAAAAACAAAGATGCAGGCCGTACAAACAAGCCTATAATCAGCAGTAAGCCTCCCGCAAACTCTGCCAATGCAGCCATCAATCCCCAAAATGCAAACCCACTTTTCAAGCCAACAAACTCCATCGAACTTCCTACAAAGGTCCAAGTCTCTGTTCCTCCAAAAAGCTTCGGCGCTCCATGCAAAATGAACATAAATCCAATCAAAACTCTTAATACCAGCAAACCCATGTCTACTTTTTGTTCTTTTAAATCAGCGATCATATACTCTTATATTTTTTTGCAAAGTTGTCCCGCTGCACTGCATGATAGAATAGCAGAAAATGCAGAAAACTTGGATTTTTCAACCTTTTTATAAATGACAACTACATCTAGGTCGTTATTGTGCAAGTGAAAACCACATTTGTGCAAGACGGCATATCTGGTACATTGATTAAATTTGTAGAATAAATTTTACCAGCAATGGAAAAGAAGAAACATGCACCAGTATTTGCAATCGCCGACTATTGCAACACAAAAGAAATACGCAGTATTAAAATAAGTTCATTTCAAGAAGAAGCATGTACGATTGCAGAAATTGAAGAAGGGCATCGTCAGAATTATTATGAAATTGTCTGGTTAAAAAAAGGGAGCGGCAACCATGTTATTGACACGATAGATTATCCATATGCCGGATCCGTATTGTTCATGTTATCTCCCGGTCAGTTACACCGCATTTTTCCAAAAGAAAAAGCTGAAGGTTTTGTTATTAAGTTTTTACCGTCGTTGTTTTCAGACAGTAAAGACATGGACGATTACCTGATTAAAACAGGCTTATTTGACAATATACAAACCGAACCCGTCATTAAACTCACGGCTTCGGTTCATGCAGTACTGGATGATGTTTTGAATAAAATGGAAACAGAGTTCAATGCCAACGAGGAAGATAAAGAAAAAATAATGCTTGCTTACCTGAAAATACTGATCACCCATATCAGCAGGTTAAAGAAAATCAATACGTCACAGGAGTTGACAACTACCGATGTCAATTTCTCTGTATTTCAAAAATACAAAAGAGAGGTCGAAAAAAAGTTTCGTACCGAACACAGTGTACAGGCTTACGCCGAGGCGCTGTCCATACAGCCGAGAACATTAAACAGCTTATCCAAAAAATACACTGCAAAAACAGCAGGAGATATTATTGCAGACAGAATTATACTTGAGGCAAAAAGAGAGCTGTCTTACAACAGCAAGAGTATTAAAGAAATTGGATATGAGCTTGGATTTGATGACCCTGCTTATTTTACTCGGTTTTTCAAAAAACAGACGGGAATTTCTCCCCAGGAATTTAAAGCAACTGAACATTTATCATCGGTCAGAAAAACAGCTGTTGGCTGAAAAAACCAAGTGAAACATTTAAACAACCGACTCTGAAAAGTTCTGCTATTCCATTTGCATTCAGATCGCTACTGATTTCCCAATAAAAAGGCAACTACTCTTTTACAGACAACAAGCAGCTTCAATAGCAGCCTTTTTACGATCCTAACTATCAACTTTATGATTGAATATTTTACATTTTGTAAACATAAGACCAGCTAGCTGATACTGCTCTCTGAGTATCACAACTGTGCGTTGACCAAGCTCAACAATAGACATATAGAACATTGGGTAACACCTCCATGAATCTTTATTTTCAGCAACTGAACTATTTTCAAAAGCAACGAAATGCCAATTCATATCACTTCTTTTCATTTTGAATCATCGATCTAACAATCCATTGTCTTTAAGCGGAAACTTTCGGTTTACAAAACTTATTGACTGCCAACTCTTGCTCTTATTACCAGAGCCGTTATACCTGCTTCATTCATACGCTAACTTAGTGACTTGTAACTGCATAGGAAATGACTTTAAAATATGTTATTCGATTATGCAAATAACCTATTTACAATACGATACAGGTACAGGTTAATTATAACAATACAATTCTTTCATTCAGGAATAGAGGTAGGACCAGTTTTTTGGCTGTCAGCATTTAGGTCTTTTTCAGCGAATCCGTTTCAATTTCACCCTAACATAGAAGTATATTCAAATTTTTCACCATCAAAGGAATGTGCAACCAATGAATGAAATCCAAACATCCTTTTTTCGTCATAAATAAAATCAATCCCAGTGTTCGAAAGAAATGAAATTCGTTTAACTGAAAGGTTCTTAGCAAAGTCGGCCTGATTTAATTCAGTATGATCCTCATCAACCCAGATGTTATCATACTGGCTGAGAAAATCTTCAATAATTTTCTTTCTTGCCATGTCTTCGTAAAGAGAATAATTATCAATTACACGGTTAACCATTTCCAAATGCTCGTCAATACTTACATCTTCCGGATCAATCTCTATCTGAATATTTAATTCATCTACAACTATGCTTGTAGTAAAAACTACCTTCTTATTTTTTTGGTATACCATTGCTGCTTAATAATCTGTATGATTGTGTGATTTAACCTTACTACGAAAACAGTTTTCTATACACGGTTTTATCGAAGGCTATTTATACTTCCATAAATAGCTGCTTGATCTGACTATGAAACCTTTGCTCACTAACTTTCAATACTTCATTTATAAAATCTGTTGATATTGGCTTATTCCCGGAATACCTGACTGATTGTAAGAAATTTCTTAATGCCATATTTACTGTTTGTTCCCCAATCAGTTCACTTAGCTGAACCATTACCACTGCACCTTTTGAATAACAAATATGTGGATTACCATCACTTACTTTATACAATGGCTCATTTGATGAAAATCCTTTTTCTGTATCATATATCTGCTGGTGTACCTGCAAGCGTTCTTTCATTTTTTCAATACCATACATTTTTTTATACAGCATCATCTCTGTATACATGGCCAAAGTTTCCGTAAGAAATGCAGCGCCTTCTCTTATATCAGGAACAATCTGATTGCCTCCCCACCATAAATGAGATAACTCATGCCCTGCCAGCTCATTGATTACATCCTGTTTTTGATCCGCTTTAATATTGGCATGAAAAAGCATATCCTCAGTCATAAATATGGATGCAGGATAAGCTGTTCCGGCGAAGCCCTTTGTGAATGAAGACACTTCTGCAAAGCAAACAGACTTAAAAGGGTATGCCCCGAAATTACTGCGGCAATAGTCCAATGTCAATTTTGCATTACGTATAAGATGATCTACGTTTACTTCATGTTCAGGATGATACAGCACACTGATAGTTATACTATCATGCAGAACACTCTTAATTTTATATGCTGCAGAAGAGACTGCAAACCGAAAAGGAATCGGATCCATTGCTTCGAATTGAAAATAATTTCGGCCCTTGTCGCTCCATTTCTTTTTCAGTTCGCCGATACCTACTGCGGTTTGCCCGTCGTCGGTATCAATTGTCATTGCAAGCGTTATCAAATCATCAGCAGGCTCTCTTGGATCCTGAATCCGCTTTAAGGGAGTAGCCGGCCCCAGACCGTATTGTTTTCTTTCAATGCTATCCATCAATTCATAGTCCGATTGATAACCGATCCTCGGATAATACCGGCTGATGCGCATAAATGAACCATTTTCAACGATGGCATTAAAAGACTGATGTCCATTCACCGGACGCCAGGAGTACTGCAGTGAAAATCGCAATTTTGCACTGTCATTTGGCCTCAATGGCTGACGAAGGTAAATTTCACTGATGGGTTGATCGATCTCAAGTGTCTCTGAAGCAGACGTAAACTGTGCCTCTGTTATTTTCAAATCATCATGAAAACTAACGAGAATGTGGTTCACCGGACGGTTGGATTTATTCCTGATCGTATAAACGCCCTCAACCGTGTATTGCTGTAATGACGGGAATAGATGCACCTGTGTTATTACATCAGTAATAACAGGCTGCGGTATGGCTTGATATTTTCTGTATTTTTTTTCATAGCTAACTGCCATTTCCAGCTTCTGGCGTTTATCTGCAGGTACATACCCTTTTAAGAATTGATTGGCAAAGAAAAAAGATGAAAAAACTAGAAAGATGAACAGAATCAAGAAATGAACTTTCATTTTGCGCTCTTTTATCATATTTGAAATCTGCCAGAAAACCAACAAACTGCATAAACCAAACATCGCCCGTTGTGCATATGAAAGCATATAGGTTCCATAACCATTAAAATCACTGTATTGTCCCCTAAAGGCTGTAAGGAAGCGAAACAACGGATTAT
>NZ_VLLE01000004.1 GCF_007830055.1 Lacibacter cauensis | reverse complement strand
CTTCATCTGCGTTTATTTGTGTTCATCTGTGGCCTTCTTCAATACTGTGGATTGTGTTTGTTTGGGTATTGGAATTTGGATTTTATTCTTTTGCTATTGTGTTTTCTTTCTTCGTGCAGCTCCGTGCCTTTGTGTCTCTGTGGTTCAAAAAACCTTTTCGTGTCCTTCGTGTAATTCGTGGCTTTACTCTTCCCCGCCGAAATGCGCAGAACAGCTATTTTTGTCCGGAACAAAATTCTTCCTATGCGTTTACAACGATTGCAATTTGCCGTTGGTGGCCTGCTGCTGTTATGTGCTGTTGCCTGTACCAACAAAGCAACAGAACAGGCCGATGCAGCCCTCAACAATCTTATTCCCAAACCTGTAACGGTTACACGTACAGCCGGTTATTTTCAACCCGATGCACAGATGCAGCTGGTGGTTGCGGCTGCCGATTCGGTACTGCTGCGCAACACAACATTGCTTTCAGCACTTTTTCCATCAACCACGTTTACGTCTGCAACCGAACGGACAGCCGGCAGCAAGGCCATTGTGCTGCAGCTGCTAACCGACGGCTTGCCGGGTAAAGAAGGCTACCACCTAACCATCAGCGATTCGCTGGTACAGTTGCAGGCGCCCACAGCAGCGGGTGTTTTTTATGGACTCCAAACGATCCGCCAGTTACTGCCTGCAACGAAAACAACAGCACAACCCGTGTTGGCGAATTGTACCATCCAGGATTTTCCACGCTTCGCTATCCGTGGTTCTATGCTCGATGTGGCCCGGCACTTTTTCAGCGTAGCAGATGTAAAACGGTATATCGACCTGCTGGCTTATTATAAACTCAATACCCTGCACCTGCATTTAAGCGATGACCAGGGCTGGCGGATCGAAATCAAAAAATGGCCACGCCTTACCGAATATGGCGGCAGCTCGCAGGTGGGTGGTGGTGCCGGTGGTTTTTACACGCAGGAGCAGTTTAAGGAACTGGTGCGGTATGCAGCTGAACGCTACATCAGCATCATTCCCGAAATTGATATGCCGGGGCATACCCATGCAGCGGTGGCGGCTTACCCTGAGCTCAACTGCAACCCGAAAGACACGATCAAAGGATTGTACACCGGTATCGAAGTGGGCTTCAGTACGCTGTGCACCACCAATGAAAAGGTATATGGCTTTATCAACGATGTGGTAGGCGAAATTGCTGCCATCAGCCCATCGCCTTATTTCCACATGGGTGGCGATGAAAGCCTGGTAACGCCTAAAGACGAATACATCAAGTTTGTCAACAGGGTGCAGACGATTATTCAAAGTCACGGTAAACAGGTCATTGGCTGGGACGAAATTGCACAGGCAACCTTATTGCCCGGTACCATTGCCCAGCACTGGAGCGATACCGCCAACCCGGTAAAAGCGGTGGCACAGGGGGCCGATGTGCTCATGAGTCCGGCAAAACGGGTGTACATGGATATGCAATACGATTCCACTACGAAGCTGGGACTTCATTGGGCCGCTTATATTGAAGTGGATGAGGCTTACAACTGGGATCCGGCACAAATAGTAAAGGGTGTACCTGCAGAAAAAATCCTCGGTGTCGTGGCGCCATTGTGGACGGAGACCATTGTTACGATGAAGGATATTGAATACATGGTATTTCCACGACTCACCGGCTATGCAGAAATTGCCTGGTCGAAACAGGAAGGCAGAAACTGGGAAGAATATAAAAACAGACTGGCGCAACATGCTGCGTTTTACAACGCATGGGGCGTGCAGTATTATGCTTCGCCGAAAGTGCCCTGGAAATGAGCGTAGCGTATATGCAAAGAGGCAGGAACATCGTTCCTGCCTCTTTTGTTTTTGTACAACGTGCTTATACTTTGATATAGATTTTTCGTTTGTGCAACACATACCCTACACTCCAGTTGAGCAGCATGTACACAATGGCAAACAGGAACGAACCAAAGTAGGCACCCATTGGTTCAAAAACAGTTTTGTAAATAAAGGGATAAAGATGCGTAGTACTGCCATTGCTTTGTGTAACGGGAATAAACCATAACAGAATAACAGCTACTTCCGACAACAGGTAAATAAACAAGGGGTTTTTGCCAAACACTTCAAAAAACCGGGCGCCCCGTTGCTGTTGTTTGAAATCGATCACATACATAATGCCGGACAGTACCAGGCTGCTTAATCCAACGGTATAACATACATACGAAGAGGTCCATAATTTTTTGTTGATGGGAAACCACCAGTCCCACACATAACCAAGGGCGACCATGCTTATGCCAAACAGCAACAGCTTGCTCAGCATTTCGTACGAAGAGCCTTTTGTCTGGATATGCTTGCCCACCCAATAGCCGGCTATTACATTCACCATGGCGGGGAAGGTGCTCAACAAGCCTTCAGGATCAAACGGAAAACCTTCGCCTTTGTAGAGATGGTTGGGACCCAGCAACCACAGGTCGAGCCGAAGCGCTGCATTAGTTTGCATACTCAGGGGATCGGGGCCGGTACCAAAGCCGATCATTACTGCCCAATACAGCAGCAATACAATTACAGCGAGAATGTACACCCAACGTTCTTTGAGATAGTAAAACAACAATGCTGCAAACAGGTAGCAAAGCGCAATGCGTTGCAATACGCCAAATACCCTTGTGTTGGCAAAGGGCAGGAAGTGCAGGTTACGGTCTGCATCGAGCGATACAAACGGAAACCAGTACATCAGGTAACCCAATAAAAAAATGAGGAAGCTGCGTTTGATGATTTTGAGTAACACCTGTTGCTGTGGCAGCTCCTGCCATTTCACGGCAACAAAGCTCATGGCATTTCCTACCGCAAAAAGAAACGAAGGAAACACCAGATCGGTGGGGGTGAAACCATGCCATGAAGCATGCAGCAAAGGCGCATACGTTGTGGTATAACTGCCCGGCGTGTTTACGATAATCATGAAACAAACTGTAAGGCCACGGAATACATCCAGCGACCGGAAGCGGTTGACGGCAAGCATAAGCAATCGTTGATTTTGGAAATTGAAAATAAGAAAAAGCAGAGAAGGAAGCGCAGGTGAGAAATGGTTAATGCAGGATTTGATTGTTCGCTGCGCTTACAATAGATAGAAACACAGATGACGCAGATTGGTGGGATAGACACAGATTAGATTGCTGCGCTTTGCTTACAATGTTTAACAGAGAGAAATGCGAGAGAGGTCACTCAATGCAGGCAGACGAGAATAACAGAAAACCTTCCTGTCTTTCGTGCCCTGCCCTTCGAAGTTTCAACGTAGAAGGGAATTCGTGGTTTTCTTCATCTGTGTGCATTTGTGTTTATCTGCGGCCTTCTTCAATACTATGTTTTCTTTCTTCGTGCTGCTCTGTGTCTTTGTGTCTCTGTGGTTCAAAGAAATAGTGTGTTCTTGCTGTATTCCTATTACTTTTTCTCTTCGTAAATGTTGAAGATGCGTTTTACCGCCGACACAATTGTTGTTGCAAGTATTGCTCCCGAGAAGGCGAGGAAAATATCTTTCTGCGCATCCCAGATATCGCCTTGTGTACCGAGGTACGCATCGCCCTGTGCTTTGAAAAACACATCGGCTACGGCCCACTCAATCAACTCATAAAAGGCACTGATGGAAAGCGTGATCTCAATCGGTAATATCCACGATACGAGTTTGGGATAACCGATCCATTTCAAAAAAAGTTCACGCATCGGATACGCTAATAAAAAACCAAAACTGAAATGCACAATCCGGTCGTAGTGATTCCGCTCGGTATGAAACACCTCTTTCAACCAATAACCAAACGGGTTTTCGGCATAGGTATATTTCGATCCATACACATGCAGACAGAGATACACGCAAACTAACAAATAACTCAAATCGCTGAATTTGTAGTAGCGGTAGGTGAACAACAAGAAAGCTAAAAACAGAAATACGAGAGTGTTTTCAAGTAACCAGTTGTTCATATCTGTAGTGCCAACCAGTGTGCTGATCCAGATGCCGGTGAAAACAACAATAAAAATCCAGAGCCAGTAATTTTTTTGTAACGGTGTGCGGTAGTTAGAAATAGCGAGACTGAAGGGCATGTGGTTTAGGTTTTGCAGCAAGATAAAGAACTAAGAGTTTAAAAAAGGGGAAAATGGAAAAGAAGATTGTTCGCTTCGCTTGCAATGAAGAGATAGAATCACGGATGACGCTGATTGGAGGGATGAACACAGATTTGATTGCGGCGCTTTGCTGGCAATGGATGAACCATAAAGGCACGAATAACACGAAGCAGTACAAAGGGTTCGCTTTGCTTATAATTTTTAAACACAGAGATGCAGAGAGCGCTGAGGCTTGCCAGTCAGGCCGCTTTGTGCAGCCAGACAAAGTGAGTGGAAAATCTTTTCGTGGTTTTCTTTATCTGCGTGCATTGGTGTTCATCTGTGGCCTTCTCAGATGCAGAGCGTTGAGTTAGTCTTTGTGCAGCTTCATGTTCTTCGTGGTTCAACCAAACAATCTTTTCACTTTGAAATACCCCTTTTAAGCCACAACTTTGTAAACACTTAAAAACAGGTTCATGACGAAAGATGAATTGATACAATACCTGAACGAACACAATGCCGAACAGGTGAAGTTTGCCTTTGCAGACATTGATGGCATATTGCGTGGCAAAGTCATCAGCAAACAAAAACTGCTCGATACACTCGAAAGCGGTATCGGCTTTTGTGATGTGGTGTTTGGCTGGGACAGTAACGATGCTGCTTACGATAACGTACAACTAACGGGCTGGCATAGTGGCTATCCTGATAAACAGGTGCATATCGATTTATCTACGTTGCGTACTATCCCCTGGCAAAACGATTTGCCTTTTTTCTTAGCGGATTTCAGCAAGAGCAAGGTAGCTGCCTGCAGCCGTTCGCTGTTGAAGAAGGTTGTGCAGGAATGTGCAGACATGGGCTATCATGCCGAGTTTGCACAGGAGTTCGAATGGTTCAACTTTAATGAAAGTCCGCACAGTCTGCAACAGAAACAGTTTGTACAACCCGAGCCGTTTACCACAGGCATGTTTGGTTATTCCATTCTGCGTACATCCTTACAGAGTGATTTTTATTTCGACCTCATTGACCTGCTCAACAAATTCAACATACCAATAGAAGGAATACATACCGAGACTGGTCCGGGAGTGTACGAAGCAGCCATTGTACACGATAACACATTGGCCGCTGCTGATAAAGCAGTGCTGTTTAAAACAGCCGTGAAAGAGATTGCATATAAACATGGCATCATGGCATCCTTCATGGCCAAGTGGAACGAACAGTTGCCGGGATGCAGCGGACATGTGCACCAAAGCTTGTGGAACCCTGCTACGAAAGAAAATCTGTTTTACAGTGAAGAAGGAAAACATCACATGAGTCAGTTGATGGAACATTATGTAGCTGGTCTGCTGTATTGCTTACCACATGTGTTGCCGATGTATGCGCCCACCATCAACAGTTACAAACGATTGGTGGAAGGTGCATGGGCACCCACAACAGTAACATGGGGAGTTGATAACAGAACAACAGCAGTACGAGTATTGCATCCAACCATTAAAAACACAAGAGTGGAGATGCGTGTGCCCGGCAGCGATACCAATCCGTATTTAGCAATCGCTGCATCGCTTGCTTCGGGTTTGTATGGCATCAAACATCAACTGCCGTTAAACATCGAAGCAACAAAAGGAAATGGCTATGCCGATAAAAGCAACGGTGTATTACCATCGAACCTGTTAGAAGCAACCACCCATATGCAACACTCATCGGTTGCAAAAGATTTGTTTGGCGATGCATTTGTAGAACATTTTACCAATACACGAATGTGGGAGTGCCGTCAATTTGCAAAGCATGTAAGCGACTGGGAGTTGAAACGGTATTTCGAGATTATTTAAGAGGTTGAAAGAGGAAAGAAGATTGACGCTTCGCTTACAATGGATAGATTCGCAGATGACACAGATTGGAGGGATGTACATTGATTTTATTACTCGCAGCGCTCACAATTTTCAACACAGAGTTACAGAAACACGGAGAGCTATGAGGGTTTAAGTCAGGCCGCTCAAAGTGGCCAGACGGTAAGAAATAGGAATTTGTTTCCGATAGCTTTCAGAGTGGATATTGCAGTTCTGTTTCCTTCGTGCAATTTGTGTAATTGGTGATTGTCTTTATCTGTGTGTATTTGCGTTAATCTGTGGCTATATCTTTGTGCCTTTGCGCCTTTGTGGCAAAACATTAAACAATGACAGAAGTATTAAAAATTATTCATAAAGCTTGGGAAGGATATGATGCAACCAAAAAGATTGCACATATTGAAGAGATCAGTGCCATGGTGAGCACCAACCATGTTTACCGGATTATTTTCGAAGATGAAGATATCGTGATTGCCAAGCTTTCTTACTTTGGCAAGTACGAACATTTTAAAGAAGATCACCGCATCATCCATACGCTTTCCAACAACTTATTATACCCGTTCGAAAACCTGCTGGCAAAATCGTTGCTGAAGAACAACCGGGTGTACACCTATCATTACCGCACCAAAAAAACAGAAGCATGGGTAGTGTTTTATAATCCTGTGCGGGTGTTGCAACGCCTGCCTAAACGATTGGATGAAAAACTCATCCGCAAGTTTGGTCAGCAGATTGGTAAGTTTCATAAAGCCTGTTCAAGGTTGCGGCATATTCTTCCAAAATCATCCAAAACATTACGTACCGATATTCATACGCTGATGGATTTGATTGAAGATGATGAAAAGCAATTCGGCACCAGAGCACAGGCCGATCTGGTAAAATATCATTGCGAATTATTTTTAAAGAACCGCCTGAAAACAAATGCAGGATCGTTTGAAACCATTCCTGTGTTTATTGACTGGAACATTGGTAACTTTTCTGTTACCGATAAACTGGAATTGTACTCACGTTGGGATTACGACTGGTTCCGCATGAGCAGCCGTATGATGGATTTTTATTTCTTCAGCCGGGTGGTGAGTGATGCAGGCGACAGAACGGTGTTCAGCTATTACATCAATACCATGATGGAAGACAGGTTTATTATCTTTCTTGAAGAATACCATAAAGTGAATCCGCTTACGGCTGATGAGTTACGCTTTTTAAAAGAAGGCTACCGTTTCTTTATTCTCAATTATGTGATTAAAGACGGCAGTCATTTCTTCAGCGAACAGTATGCAAAGAAACTGCGGGCAGAAGCCTACGATATTTATCTGCCCTCGGTTGACAGAGATTTTGATGCAGAAAAACTCATCAAAGCACTGAAGATAAAAGAAGAGAAACCTGTAAAGAAGTAACACCGCCCTAACACTTAAAATCAAACAACGGCATGTTTTCAGTTCAGGACTTTAAAACGGTGGTAGATCAATACAAAGTCATTTTTTTCGACGCCTTCGGCGTCATAAAAAGTTACAATGGTTTAATTACCGGTATGGATAAAACCTTTGCTTATCTTGAAGAGCAGGGCAAGGAATACTACATTGTTACCAACGATGCAAGCCGAAGTCCGATGCAACTGGCACAAACTTATCATAAGATCGGCCTTGATATTATTCAGCACGACCGCATTATTTCTTCTGGCATGCTGGCTAAAGAATATTTAGATCTGAAAGTGAACGATGGTATTGTGGCCTACCTCGGTACGGAAAGTTCGGCGCATTATATTGACAGTTCTGGTTTGCACACGTTGCCGGTAAGCGCTATTACGCAATACAATATTGACCAGGTAAATGCATTGGTGTTGCTGGATGATGAAGGCTTTAACTGGTTTGATGATCTGAACCGTACCGTTAATATTTTACGCAAACGCACCATCCCTGCAATTGTAGCCAATACCGATCATATTTATCCCATTACTGGAACCAACGATGTATCCATTGCCATTGGCGGTGTAGCAACCATGATTGAAAGTATTGTGGGCAAAAAGTTCATCCGCTTTGGCAAGCCCGATTCGCAGATGTTTATGTTTGCCTATGATCTGTTGCGTGAACGCAGCAGTGGAGCCATCAGTAAAAAAGATATTCTGATGGTGGGCGATACATTGCATACCGATATATTGGGTGGTAATAAGTTTGGCTTAGATACAGTGCTTGTGCTTTCAGGTAATACCTTGCCTGATGATGCGGAAACACGCATCCGTGCAACAGGTATTATGCCTACGTATGTATGTGAATCGGCCGGCATTTAATGCAGAGCGAAGTTGCGTGCAGAATGAATAAGGAGTTTGTACGGTCAACTTGCAGGCAAGCAAACTACAATTATGATTCAACAGCTTTAATCCCTGTTTGCGTCAACTCGATTTTTTTCTCTTTGTACAATTTGCCAATGGTCATCTTAAAAGCTTTCTTGCTCATGCCAAAGAAATTGTAAATGGCTTCGGGATCGCTTTTATCGTGGTAAGGAAGATAGCCGTTGTTGTCATCCAACAGGCGCAGGATTTTGTGTGCCTCATCTTCCACACGCTGGTAGCCTTGCTTACCTAAGCCCACATCAATTTTTCCATCTTCACGAATGGTTTTAATGTAGCCGGTTACTTTATCGCCAATGTTGAGCGGTTGAAACACTTCATTAAAATATAAAAGACCGATGTGTTTTTTGTTGATGATGACGGACCATCCCAGATCTGTCTGTCGATAAATGATCAGCTCCACTTCATCTTTTTCTTTTACCGTCAACTCATCGTTGCTCAGCAAGTGCTCAATGTATTGCGATGCAGCTGCACGGCCCGTTTGTTCATCAATATACACATGCACCAGGTATTCGCCTCCCAAACGCATGGCCGAAATTTGTTTGCTCTTAGGAACAAACAGATCTTTCATCAAACCCCAGTCTAAGAATGCACCATGTGCACTGGTGCCCACCACTTTCATCAACGCAATATCGCCCACAACAGCAGTAGGGTGCTGGGTGGTGGCAATCAAACGGTCTTCACCATCGTGGTAAACAAACACGGTTAATTCATCACCTGCACGTGTACCACGGGGTACAAAACGTTTGGGTAACAGGATGCCTTCGGCTCCATCATCGAGATAAGCACCTGCATCTTTGATGCGTTTTACAATAAGACGATTGTATTGACCGACGTTTACCATTTGTACGAAGATAAGCTAAGAGTTTGAAGGAGGGGGAAAGAGTAAAAGAGATTGTGCGCTTTGCTTACAATGTTTAACACAGAGGAGCAGATGTGCAGAAAACGCAGAGTTGAATGGAATTGGGTTTTTGATTCTTGAGCTTGTCGAAAGATGGATTTTCTTTCTTGTTCCTTGAACCTTCTTTTTTGACTTTTTCTTTTCTTCTTTGTGTGTTTGCGTCTTTTCGGCAAAAAGAAAAGAATCGGTATATTCACAGTCCTGTTGAGTGCAGGAACATTTCATCATTACAAATTCATTGCTATGTCGTTGTTTAATACCGGAAAGAACAAAAAGGATAAAAAGAAAAACGCACCAGCAGGTAATAAGTCGATGTTTATAGCACCGAAAGGTGGCGGTAAAGCCAATACCAAAACAGCAAGCAGTGCTGGTAAGCATGTTGGCGGAGCGCAAAGAGGTGCGTAAAGCAGTTAATTAAAATCAAGTCCTTTTGGTTTGGTGCGGCTGAGCAAGGCCTGCATAGCCTGTGTAACAGCTATTGCTGTTTTCGAGCCATCAGGACTTTCTACTTTACTTATTTCACCATACTTATCGTATTCTACAGTAATAGAGCCTTTACCGGAAACGGTGATGTTAGAGGGCTTTCCTATACTGTTGTATTCGTATGTAAGGATTCCATCTTCGTATTCCATCTTCACAATTTTGTGTTCGCTGTTGTAGCTCAATAGAATCCACTTATTGCCTTCCGTTGCTTTTACCAGATCGCCATTTGCGTTGTAAGTAAATGTGTTGATGGTTGTATCCCCATCGGTTTTGCTGATGTATTCTGTACGGGTTATTTTACGCAGCTTTTCATCGTATTCGGCACGGGCAATATAATCGTAGGTTTCTTTATAAATTAAATCGCAGTTTTGATTGTATTGAAACGTTGTTTCTCTCACACCTTTTCTTCTCAATACAGGATTGTTGCAGGTTTCGCTGTACACTGTTTCCGTTTCAATACCGTTAATACGTTGCACTATGCGGTACGTATAACTTGCACCATTTGGTTTTTTACGCACTTCGTATTCGTAATAATTACTGTCTGGTTGATTGGTATAGCTGTTGGCTTTAATTACCCACGTAGCATAATGGTTGTCGTTGATTTTCCCTTCAGCATCGTAAAAGTTTTTGTATACATACTCGGTAACCGTTCCGTTTCTGTCTGTAATCTTTTTTACAAACAGCGTTACGTTGTAGTATTCGATTTTAAGAAAGGAGCCATCACTGTAACCGATACTCGTCATATTGTATTTGTCATCGTACGTATAGTTGTACTTGTTGCCGCCTGCATCGGTTGTGCTGATGAGGCTCTTGTCTTTATACAGGTACACCGATGTGCCCTGCTTTGTTTGTAAACGGGTAATGAGTCCATCGTTGTTGGTGGTTATAGCATATTGATTACCTCCCTTATCGGTTATCAAACGCAATTGTTTTGTATCATTGTAGGCAAGCGTATAAACAAGCTGCTTGTACTTATCGTACTTGCCGGTAAATAAACCGTCGTTGTTAAACAGGAAATAGCTGCCGTCGTTGTACTGTCGTTTAAAGCCGTCAGCTGTTTTTACCAGTTCCTGGCTGCCCAGATCTCTTGTGGTCCATTTTGTGTTTTCGGGAAAGGCAGGCATTTGCAATAAACCGGCTGTCTGGTATTTTTCCCAGCTGTTACGACGTCTTTCTTCGCTTTCCCGCATCAGCTTTTTAAAATTATTGATGGCAACAGGGTTGTTTACAAGATCTCCGTTTTCAATAGCAGCTTTTGCAATATTGTTGATGCAGGTTGTGAGCAGCAAATCATCTTCCACCGATTGTAAGAAAGAGGTCACACTGCCACCACCAAATTCTCTGATGTAAACACTTCCGTCACCCATTGCAAAAAGACGGGTTTCTAATTCAGAACCCCAGCCAAAACCAAATAAACCAATGGAGGTTGTTTTGGAATTATAGGTACGGTCAATAGAAATACCGTTGCTCTTTGTAAGATCATGATCGGTATAGGTAATATAGAAGTTGCCGTTTTTTAAGTTAACACCGGCTATTGTAAATAGCGGAGTTGACAGTACCATGCAGCATACAGCTGCGAAGAAGCATCTTGCTTTCTTTTTCCTGATCATGTAGTTGCAATTAACAGTTACGTTTAATAATCGAACAGAATACCTGTTTCTGAAATATATTTTTCCAGTTGCTTGTAAACGGCTTCAACAGCATCGGCAACGGCTTTTCCTTTCTTCGATTCTTTTCGCAACAAAGCCCCGTCTTTATCGTATACAAACAGCAATTCATCTGTTCCGTTCAATGTTACGGCTATCAGTTGATCGAAGCTGTTGTATTTATACAGTAATGTTGTTTGTGCGTTTGCAATACGTGTTACCTTCTGGCTTTTGGAATATGTAATGGTTGTGATAACGGTATCTTCTGTAATACGTACCGGGTTGCCGCTATTGTTATAGATAAACCGTCTTTCGGTTGCTGTATTTGTTTTTTTATAGTGAATATGCAGGCTGGATGCTTTGTTCCAGTTGCTGTCAATAACTGCTTTAACCAGTACACTGTCGTTTTCTTTTGAAACAGGAATGCAGTTTTGGTTGTAGGTAAAGCTGTGCTTTCGCTTGTTTTTAATTACGTAATCCGGCATTTCGCATTGTTCATTATTTATTTCTTCAAAAACATCGCTGTTTTGTTTGTAAATAAAATGATAGAGATAAGAGCTTCCATCGGGCTTATCTTTTATCTCGTATTCGTAATAGGCGCTGTCGGTTTTTATAGTACCCTTCTTTTTCGAAAGTACAAGTGTGGCATAGTGATTATCGTTTACGTTGCCTTCTGCATCAAAAAATGTTTTGTATTCGTATTCAGTAATATTGCCATTGGGTTCGGTTACTTTAATACAAAAAAATGTTGAAGGGTCGTATTCCATCAACATGCTGGTTCCATTGCTGTAGCGAATGGCTGTCATGTTGTAAGAAGAATCGTATTCGTGCACGTAAATATTGTTGGCAATATCTTTTGTTTTAACCAGTGCCAAACCACGGTACCAATAGTACGAAGTACCCTGCCTGCTTTTAATACTGCGTACTTTCCCTTCCTTATCAGTTGTAAACAGAAAGCTGTTGTTGCCTTTGTCTTTTAAAACGGCGATATGTTTGTTTGCATCGTAGCTGATGCTGTATTGCAACCGGCCATCGGCTTTATACCGGCCGGTAAACAGTCCGAGCTGATTGAACAGATCGTAACTGCCATCGTCCTGGATACGTTTAAAACCGTTTTTGATTTTAAACAATTGCTGGTAACCGAGGTCCTGACTTTCCCATTTTTCATTTTCGTTTAAAACGGGTTGTTTCAGTAAACCCAGTTCTGCATACAATAACCATTTACGAAAACGAGTCTCCAGGTTGTTACGCATTTCACGACGAAAGCGGTTTATCTCTACGGGGTTGTTTTCAATATCTTCATTTTGCAGGGCCGCCTGTACAAGCTGGTTAATACATTCGGTAATACGTGTTTCATTTGTTTCAACCGGTGAAAACTGGTTGCCGGTACCGGCTCCGTATTCTTTAATAAGGATATTACCATCGCCGATAACATAGAGACGGGTTTCAATTTCGGAGCCCCAGCCAATGCCAAACAATCCTTTTTCTGAAGATTTGGAATTGTAGGTACGCATAATATCAATTCCGTTAAACCGTACAAGATCATGATCGGTATAGGAAATATAAAAGTTGCCGCTTTTGATGTTTACACCTGCTGTTGCAGAAAGTGTAACGAGTATTTGCAGTAACAGGAAATAATGTTTGATGCGGAGCATACTAATTCGTTTGTTTCAGTTGTTGCAATAAGCGGATGCCTGTTTTACTGTACAGTTTGGTCCAGCCTGCTTCGTTTTGCCAGTTAGGATTGTTTTGATTTTCTTTTTGTAACCAGGCCGCAGCTTTTTGCTTTTCGTTAGCTGCATACATAGCCGCAGCTAAACCAAGATAGGAGGGGTTGGTTGAATGAGCGAACGATGCTTCAAATAACCGGGCCGCTTCTGTAAAATTTCCTTCATCGAGTTTGCACCAACCCAGCAGTTGCAGAAAACGGTAGCGATAAGCAACCGGCAGTTCCTGTTGGTTAAGTAACTGTTCGAGTAACGGTACAGCTTTTTTGTATTCGCCGTTGAGGTAGTATAAACCTGTTGCCTTAAAATAAAAATCGTGTTGCGTTGCAGGAATAAATCCGGCAGCAAATGAAAGTAATGTAAGTGCATCGCTTTGCTTTTGCTCCAGTAAAAGATTATCAGCTTTATCAATTAACACAAGCGAAATGTCTTTAATGGAAAACAGCAACGGATCATTAGCGTTGGCTTTTTTGAAATACAGCACAGCATTTTTAAAATCGTTTATTTCAAGCGATGTATAAGCAAGGTTGCCATATGCGTTCGCATAACTGCTGTCGGCTGTTAAGGCTTTTGCATATTCTGCAGCTGCGGCTGTAAAATTTCCTTTAGCGTAGTAATAGTTACCAAGTAAGTTGTAGAGGTCGGGGTTTTCATCGAAATAAGGCAAGGCCTGCTGCAGTACCGCCAATGCACTATCGGGCTTGTTTAGTTTCATCCAGCTTTCGTGCATCCATTCGTAGCCATACCAATACCACGGACTTACCGCTAAACTTTTCTTATACCATTCAATCGATTGTTTGTAATTCTTTGTTAACTGAAAATATCTTCCGTAATAACCATAAGCTGTTGGTTTATCCGGGTTAACACGAATGGCTTCTTTAAACAGGCGGATGGCTGCTGCAGTATCTTTCATTTGTGCCTTGCCCCATGCTTTGCCTGCATAAGCCCAGGTGTTGTAAGGGTTGTTGCTGATGGCTGCATCGTATAAACTGTCGGCCAGTTTCCATTCTTCCGGCAACGGTCCTTCACGATAGTAATCGGCCAATTCGGTAAGTCCTTCTGCAAAATACGGTTCCCGTTTAACCGAAAGCGTAAGCAGTGTATTGGTTTGTTTGGCGTTGATGGTTTTGTACAACTCTGCAAGATGATGATAGGCATACACCATGTTGCTGTCGGCATTGATGGCTTTTATAAAAAACGTTTCTGCTTTTTTGATGTTACCTCTGTCTTTGAATACAAGTCCCAGGTTGCTGTATTCTGTAGCGGCATCTACCGAATCAATTTGTACAGAATAGTTGTACAACCGCTCAGCTTCTTTGTATCGTTTTAAATCGAGATAAACATTGGCAAGATTATTATACGGCCAGCTGAATGCAGGTGCCAGCTTGATTACTTCCTGAAAAACTTTGATGGCTTCTGTGTACCTGTTCTGACTGCGTAATGCATTGCCAAGGCTGCTTCTCGGATAGGTCCATGTAGGAATAAGTTCAATGGCTTGCCTGTAATATTTTTCTGCTAACGGAAAATCGTCCTGGTATTCGGCAACCAACCCCAAGCCATGCAACACAAATGCAGCATCCGGTTCGGCAACAAGCGCTTCGTGTAATAAACGTTTTGCTACAGGATACATTTTGTAATTTTTTCCACGCAGGTAAGAATAAGCTTCAAGGTAACGGGCATAGATGTAATAGATCTTGTGTTCGTAATCGGCAGTATCGAGTACAGATAACAGTAATGAACTTTTTTCGGCAGCTGCTTTAAAGTAAGCGGCTGGTGGCTGACTGTTGTTGCCCAACAACACTGTATTAACAGCCTGTTGCGGATCGATGGAGAGTTGCTGTACCAGTTTCAGTTTTATAAAACGGAGCCAGTCGGCAGGAAACAGTTGTTGTTTTACAAAGGAAGCATACAAAGCAACCGCCTCTTTATGCACTTGCTTTTTTAAAAGCGCATTTAATTTGCTGAGCTGCTCCTGTTGCGATGCCGATAATGTTGTGAGTGTTGGATTGGGTTCAATTGTAATTGATTTGGCAGCGTTGTTCGATTCTTTAATTTCCTTCATTGCATTTTCCCGAAGACTGTCGAACGCAATCAGTTTCATTTCGGGAGAAACCGTCATTACTATTTTACCGCCGGCTGATGCACCAATGTTTGGCTCCTGCAACTCTTTCGATTCCTGGTATACGTTGTTGTACACATACAGGTTCAGCTCGTTCACATTTATTTTATTGTTGAGCGGGCTGTTATCGGCTGCGCCCATCATTCCATTCACAAGGTAAAAAGTGAAATAACCATGCCCGATGCTTTCGCTTTCAAATGAGCGTTGATTTGCACCACAACTTAAATAACGGATGGTATTGCGAAAAGAGGTAAGAGCAGATTCGCTTAACAGGTTTGCGCCTTCTTCGTTTACCGTTTGCCCGCTGTGGCAGGCATCCAGCACAATGCTTACTTGTATATTGTTTTGCGAAAGTTGGGTTACAACTTCATTCAGGTCTTTAAAACTGAGTGTTCCCTGTGCACCGGTGTAGGCCCGTTCAATATTTACATCGCTGCAGAGCAGGTACCCGATATAACCACCTGCATTGGCGGTGTCTTTTGATTTTTGAATATCGCCATGCCCGGAGAAATAGACGATAACTTCGTCGCCGTTTTTTATTTTCTTACTCAGTAACGAACGGATAGCAGCGTTAACTGCAGCACTGTTGGCTTTTTTGTTGAGAAGGAGTTGCAGATTTTCTTTGTTTACTTTTTTTGTTTCGAGTAAGAAGCGGGCAAACAAGGCTGCATCCTTATCGGCTACGTTCAGCTTTAAACGTGGCGCATCGTATTCAGACACACCCACAATAACTGCATACGTTGTTTTTTGTCCGGCAACAGTTACTTCTTCTTCGGCAGAGCCTTTTGCATTTTGCTGTGCAAACAGCTGCTGCGTACTCAGTGAAAAAAAGAACAGGGAGGTAAATAGATAGAAGCGACGGTACATGGTGTTTAAAGTTAATTAATATACCTAACCGAACGATACCCATAAGTAGGTATTTGCAAAAGGTTACGGAGTTGTTTTAAAACTGCTAGTTGGTTTTTATGTACTGTTTCAAATGTAACCCGACATTTTTTTAGTTTTATAGTGATACAATGTGTACAAAAACAAACAGGTTGTTTTATTTTTAACGCTATGGAACATCAGCAGGATATTCTTACTGAAATTGTCGGAAATACATCAATTAAGCGATCCAAACTTCTTCCATGGTGGATCAAAATTTTTATGTGGATCTTTCTTGTGATCAGTTTCTTTGTTCCTGTTTTATTGGTTTTGGCAATTTTAGGATTTGAAATACAGCTTGCGATATACGGACTTGATACAAACAGGGTGTTTACATTTACAGGGTTGCTGCTTGTACTTGTTTTCGCAACAAAGGGCGTGGTTTCGTTTGGCTTCATCAAGGAGAAAGACTGGGCTGTACAATTGGCTATGATTGATGCTATAGCCGGTATTATAATCTGCGTTTATACAAGTTATATTCAGCCGCTTTTAAGCGAAGACGTATCGTTTTCGCTGTTAAAACTTGAGTTGGTGCTGTTAATTCCTTACCTGGTTAAACTAAACCGAATAAAAGAACAATGGGCTTCTGCAAAGTTTATTGGTTAAACTAAAAAGGCGGCCATTGGCCGCCTTTTTAGTTATTTCAACTTGGCAACTTCCTTTTCAATTTCCACCCGCACCTGCACTTGCTCTTTCGCAATTGCCGCTTCATTTGCCGGCTCTTTCACCATCCTTATTTCAAGTTCCATTTCTTTCCGGCGTAATGCAATGTAGTTTTTAACAACCACTGCTTTCTGTTTTTGCTCTTCACTTACATTGAGCTTTAGCATTTTGTCGGCAACAGTATCGGCTTCATTCCATTTTGGTGCTGATTTTTCCTGTAATTGATCAGCTAATAATGCCGGATTTTCGCCAGATTGATTGTAACCCTGTAAAGCCTCGTCTTGCAAACTCACAAACTGGTTGTATAATTCGTTGAACCGATCGCTGTCGGGATAGCCTGCATTGCTTAATTCACTCAAAACGGCTTTTCGTTCTTCCTGCGAAGAAGGATTTTGTTGAAGATAATAGCCACAAACTACAATACTTACAGCCACAACAACAGGCACAACCCATGTAGTTTTTTGTCCCTGCTTTTCTTTTTTAATAGCAAACGCAAACAAGTAGCCAATACCCATGCCGCTTATCAATCCGCCAATATGTGCAGCATTATCAATACCGCCCTTCAAACCATAAGCAAGATTGTAGATTACAAAAATGACGATGCTTTGCAGCAAAGGGCCTCTTACTTTTTTAGGAATAAGACTGGTGGTGAGCAAAGCAAGAAACACACCATACATCCCAAATACAGCACCAGAAGCACCTGCACTGTTTGCAGGAGTACTATGCCACCATAAACTTACAAGGCTTGCAAGGACGCCGCTACACAAATAGGCAATTGTATAACGAACCTTACCAAGCATCGGCTCAAGGTAGTTGGCAATAGAAAAGAGTGCATACATGTTTAATGCCAGGTGAATTATACCAAAATGAATGAACATGGCAGTAAACAAACGCCACCAATCGCCGCTCTGCGTAAGTGGTCCGAAGTTGCTTCCCCACCTGATGTGTACAAGCCCGTTAGCATCAAAAATACCGGCACCTTGTATAGCCATCAGTATGAATACAACAACGTTTATTGCAATAAGCGCATAGGTAACAGAGGCTGTTCCCGAGCTGAGGTTCATGGCTTCATCCAACTCATTCAGATCTTTTATTTCCTGTTCTGCAGCAACAAGTGTTTCCGCAGCCAGTTGCTGTATCGCCTGCTTGTTTGCTTTAATGGTTTCGGGAAGAAGAGACGACTCTGTTTGCGCATATACTTCTAAGAAACGGTCTACATTCTTTTTGTTTTTCTTCCCAAGGTCCAGCATTTCATCATGAATCATTTCACTTGAAATCTGTAATCCTTCCGGTGTAACAGCAGCTACCACTTCCATGCTTTTGGAAAAGGCAGATGAGGGCGTAAAAGCAACAAGACGATCTTCTGTTGCATAGCGGATGTTCCAGCCTAATTGCTGAAAGCAACTGTAACAAATGGCTAGAATGTTGTCGGTAACGTGGTTGGTTAGCGGTATGATTTTGTTGTAACGAGGCATGAGCAAAATGGTTTGTGCGATACTAAAATAGGGTATTGTTGCAGAGTTTAAATCCGGTTAAAAAGAAAAGGTTGTCGTTAGACAACCTTTGCGGAGAAATTTAAATTTAATTATTGCAACACTGCATTTTCTTTTACCCGTTGCATCGCCTTTTCTGCACGTTTAAAGGCAAGTTGCTTTTTGTAGTTGAACCATTTTTGTCCACGGATCTTGAACATAATATCATCAAACTTACGCTGGATACTTACATTCCATAACCCGGTTAAGATGGTACCCACACTTGCACCAATGGTGCGTACCGATAAGCCAAAACCACCTTCCGCATATTCAATGTGGTGCCAGTAACCGCTTGGCATGTACAACGTATCGCCGTATTCCAATATACCTGTACAGCCTTTTGCATACTGCATGGCGGGATAGGTTTCGAAATCGGGCTTATCAATATCTACCAAACCGTGTACGTTAAACGGCAAACGGTATAAGAAGTCGCTTTGATCGGGAGGAAACAACACCACACGACGCTTGCCTGCAAATTGCGTTAAAAACACATTGCTCATATCAATATCCATGTGCATACGGGTTACCGAATGTTTCGGACCAAAGAACATGAACGGAATTTTAATATAACGGCCGGTGATGTTGGGATAACCAAAATCCTTCAGCAGTTCGGGTTTGTGTTTGAACACAGGGAATAAAAACAAACGCAGATCGGTTGGTTCTTTTTCAATCAACTCCAGGTATTCGTTGAACTTCATTTCGGCATGTGCCACACTCAGCGTTTCGCTGGGGTTAGCTTGCTTGGTGCTGAACAGTTTTACTTTAATATCGCCCATGGATTGTTTGAAATAATCCATGGTCCACTTTTCGTAAGCAGGATATTGTTTCCACAAACCACGCAGAATAACCGGTTTCTGCGGCTTTAAATATTTTTCAGTAAACTCTTTACGGGTGATGGTTGTGCCATCGACGATAGGAATTGGCGTATCGATATTCATCTTCATGTTTGCCTGTTTTACAAAACGCTTTGTAAGCGGCACAAATTTAGGCCAATTCGGTTAACAGTGCTCGAACGAAAGCTGATATTGGTCAGATGCGGTTAAAAAGAGGAAGACAGAAGAAAAATTCAAGTCACAAAAACTAAAATCCAGGAAGAAGGCACAAGAGTTAAGGCACAAGGTTCAAGGCACAAGAAAAATCCCAATGACCAAAAAACAAAAACCAAGAAGAAAGGCAGCAAGGAAACATGGGATGGTGCAAAAGATAAAACTCTGATCCCGATAGCTATCGGAACCCTAGTCCTGACTCCTTTAAACGCTGCGTTCTCCGTATCTCTTAATCGCTGTGTTGAACATTGTAAGCAAAGCGAACAATCCTTACAATTGCTCCCACACTGTTTTTGCAAACAGCTCCAACGAAGGGTCACGGGCGCCCATGAGCAGCAGTACACAGTCTTCTGTGAAATGCGGACGCATGCTTTCAACCAGCTCGTTTCTGTTTTCTACAAAAAAAGCATCTACACCTTTTGCTTTGAGATCAGTAATGAGATCATTGGCAGAAATATCTTTCACTGCAGTACCACCGGCATAAAAAATTTCGCTCATCCATATTTCATCCTGCGGACGAAGCGCTCTGCTGATCTCTTCTACAAAATCGTGGCGAAGAAATTTGGTTGGTCCGTAGCCATGCGGCTGAAACCAGGCAATTACTTTTTTGGCAATGGGCTGACAGGCTTCAATACTCGCTGCACATTTTGCCGGGTTATGGGCATAATCATCAATGAGCCATACATTGTTCTTTTGCCCAATAATCTGGTGACGGCGATAAATGCCTTCATAATTTTTCAATGCTTCGGCTGCAGTGCTTAACGGAACGCCAATGAGGTTGGCAACTGTTGCTGCGGCGAGGGCGTTTTCCATGTTGTGGCGGCCTACGGCGTGAATGGTAAATGGTGACCTTTCGACTTCGCTCAAGACTTCGTGCTCAATGTCAAATGAAATGGAAAAACCATGTTGATGGAAATTGCTGGCATGAAAAGCTGCATCATCACCTGCATCAACAGAAAAATTATGTGCAGGATTCGCTGAAAGTTTTTTTGCCAGCGCATGCGATTGGTTCACGACAAAGAATTGTGAAGTGTTCTTTTTAAACTGATCGAATACATCCATCAGCACATCAATTTCTTTATGGTCTTTATCGATGTTGAGGAGCAAACCTACTTCTGGTGTATAGTTCACAATGCTGCCATCGCTTTCATCGGCTTCAATTACCAGCCAATCGCCGCTGCCCACTTTTGCATTGCCGATCTTTCCCTCTTTGATAATACTGGTGAGGCCTGCACCGCTGATGATACTTGGTTGCATACCTGCATGCTGCAGTATATCGAACAGCATAGCACTGGTGGTGCTTTTACCACTGGTGCCACCCACCGCAATGGTCTTTTTACTTCTTGCAATGACTGCCAACAGTTCTGCACGCTTGATGATGGGGATATTCAGTTGTTTGGCTTTGATCACTTCTTCAACCGTATCTTCCACAGCTGTTGATACTACAACTAAATCTGTTTCATTGGTAATGCCTTCGCCGTTCTGCAAAAAACAACGAATGCCTTCTGCTTCGAGTTTTTCTTTTGTTTCGTTGGGTTGGCCGGGATGAAAGTAACGGTCGCTGCCACTCACATCTTTACCAATGCCTTTTAAATACTGTGCAATCGCACTCATGCCCGTACCGGCAACACCAATAAAAAAAACGTTGTTGAAGTCGTTGATAGAAGTAATCATACACAGCAAAAGTAATTGAAACATTAAAGTGAAATGAGATTCTCTACCTTTGGCTTTCTTCAAAAAAATTGACTTGCATGAAACTAATCTCTTACTTAAAAGACGAACACGAACAGTTAGCGGTGTTACACGATGGACTCGTGTACGACATGGATACACTCCATCCCGATTTGCCCACCAGTATGAATATGTTTTTGCAGTATTGGGATGAATATATTGCCTTGGCCAATGCAAGTGTGAAAGCAGTACAGGAAGGAAGATTGATGCCGGGCAGTGCACAGCGTATTGAAGACTTACAGTTACTGGCTCCCGTGCCCATGCCTGCCAGCTGCAGAGATGGATATGCGTTCCGTCAGCATGTGGAAGCTGCCAGGAGAAACCGTAAGGTGGAAATGATTCCTGAGTTTGATCAATACCCCATTTTTTATTTTACGAATCATCACAGCATACAAGGCCCGGGCGATGTGCGTTGCATGCCCGATCATTTTGAAAAGCTCGACTTTGAACTGGAGGTGGCCATTGTTATCTGCAAGCATGGCCGCAACATTCGTGCAGAAGAAGCCGATCAGTACATTGGTGGCTTGATGATCATGAACGATATGAGTGCACGCCGTTTGCAGATGGAAGAGATGTTGCTGAATCTTGGTCCTGCGAAGGGAAAAGATTTTTCAACAGTGATTGGCCCATGGTTGGTTACCCTCGATGAACTGCAGCAATATGTGGTGCCGGCAAAAGAAAATCACGTTGGCCTCAACTGGAACTTAAATATGAAGTGTTGGGTAAACGGCAAACAAGTAAGTGCAGGTAATGTGGCACAAATGGACTGGACCTTTGCAGAGATCATTGAACGGGCGAGTTATGGTGTGGATCTTTATCCTGGTGATGTAATTGGCAGCGGCACTGTTGGTACCGGTTGTTTCCTCGAACTCAACGGCACCGGCAAACTCAACGATCCGAATTACCAGGAACAGTGGTTGCAGGAGGGCGATATCGTTGAAATGGAAATTGATGGACTTGGGAGATTAAGTAATACGATGGTGAGAGACGAGGATGATTTTTCAATTTTGGGAAGGAAGAAAGGTTAACCGCTAAGACACAAAGTCGCAAAGAAATGAATACAGACCGTCTAAATGAACTTTCAAAAATTATTGTAGATGCTTGTTATCAGGTACATGTTACAATTGGTCCTGGTTTACTTGAATCTGTATATGAATTTGCTTTGCTGAAAGAGTTTGAACTAAGACAAATAAAAGCGCTTAATCAGGTTCCTGTAAAATTATTTTATAAGGGGTTTGATACCGGTAAAAGCTATGCAATTGATATTTTAGTGGAAGATGAAATTGTTTTGGAAATAAAAAGCAGTGAAATCATGCATCCTGTTTATGAAGCACAAATCATTTCTTACCTTAAACTTGCTAATAAACGATTAGGATTTCTTGTAAACTTTAATTCTCCTTTGATAAAAGATGGAATTAAACGATTTGTAAATAACATTTAAAACTTAGCGCCTCTGCGCTTTTGCGGTTAAAATGATTATCGACTTACAACAATTGAACCCCATGCAAAAACAACAATGGCTGCAACACGCTGTTGCACCTCGTCCTGTTTGTTTTGCATCAACAATCGATAAGGAAGGAAATGTCAACCTCAGTCCGTTCAGTTTCTTCAATTTGTTTTCTTCCAATCCGCCGATCGTGGTGTTTTCGCCTGCACGCAGAGTGAGAGATAATTCTACCAAGCATACATTGGAAAATGTATTGGAAGTGCCGGAAGTAGTGATCAATATTGTGGACTATGATATGGTGCAGCAGGTAAGTCTCAGCAGTTGCGAATTTCCAAAAGGCACCAACGAATTCATCAAAGCCGGCTTTACACAGGAAGCCGCTACGCTGGTACAACCACCGATGGTGAAAGAAAGCAAAGTGAAAATGGAATGCAAGGTGGTTGAAGTAAAACCGCTGGGCAGCGAAGGTGGTGCCGGTAACCTGGTGATTTGCGAAGTGCTGCGCATGCATGTAGATGACAGTATTCTCAATGCAGAAGGCACCATGATCGATCAACGTAAACTGCAGCTGATTGCACGCCTCGGCGGCGATTGGTATTGCAAGGTGGATGAGCAAAGCCTGTTTCATGTAGCCAAACCCAACACCCAGCTCGGCATTGGCATCGATGCCCTGCCCGAAACCATCCGCAACAGTTCGGTTCTTACCGGCAACAATCTTGGTCAGTTAGCAAATGTGCACGAATACCCAACGGTTGATGCAACGTTCGAAGATGAGCGGTTGAAAAACATCATCCAGTATTTCTCCATCAACCCCGATGAGATGGATAAGGAGTTGCACAAGTATGCGAAAGAATTACTCGATGCAGGAAACGTAACAGAAGCCTGGCAGGTATTACTGGCTGATAGTTGATAAAGCAGCTTTCTTTTCGTAACTTATAGGTGCCGGTTCATTACAGGAAGTGAACTGGATTTGTCCACAGTAAAACCCTTGTTATGAAAAAGATTGTTTACTTGTTGTTTGTATTCTTTTTTGTACAGGCAACAAATGCATCTGCATCCATTTCTACCGACACCATTCCTTCCTTAACAAAAGAAGATTATTTACTGAAGAGTAAACGCCAGCGTACAGGTGCCATTGTTAGTTTAACCGGCGGTATTCTCACCGCTACGTTTGGCGGATTGATGGTTATTGGTGGCGGCACCATTTTTTTTGTTGAAACGATTGGCTCCGGTATTTCGGGCGAGCAACCCGACAACAGGGCCCGAAATATAACCAATGCAGGTGTTGCATTGTTACTACTGGGCACGGGTGCGATTGTTACCAGTATTGTCTTGTTCAATCAGTCGGCAAAAAATAAAAAAGTGGCCCTATCGATGACAGCCCAACCTGTGCAGCGGCTGCAATTAAACGGAGTTACAAGATCGGTTGTACCATCTGTACGATTTACAATAGACCTGTAGTAAATCTGCTGAACTTTTTCTGCTGTTGTGCTGTATTAACAACAACAGATTAATTTAGCGTATGCTTCACCCCAATGGTACATGGATCAGTTATTTTCTGGTGATCGGTATCCGGTATTTACTTGTTGCCGGACTGGCTTTTTTTGTTTGGTATGTTTTGCTGCGCAAGAGAATTTCATTTAAAAAAATTCAGCTGCGGTTTCCTTCGGGCAAAGATTATCAACGGGAAATTTTCTTTTCGCTCTGCACGATGTTTCTGTTTGCTTTTATTCCCTGGTTTTTTCTGGGTCATGAAGCCATGCGAAAAACAACTACGTTTTACAAAGACATCAACCTGCACGGGCAATTGTATTTCTGGTTGGCATTTCCTTTGATGTTGCTCATACACGATACTTATTTTTACTGGATTCATCGCCTGATGCATCATCCCAAACTGTTCCGCATTTTTCATCTTATTCATCACAAAAGTACCAACCCATCGCCCTGGGCAGCTTTTGCATTTCATCCGTTGGAGGCAATTTTAGAAGTTGGAATATTAGTTGTGCTCATCTATACCATTCCTGTTACCAAAGCACACCTGTTCTTTTTCTTTTTGTTCCAGATGTTGTACAATGTGTATGGTCATTTGGGTTGGGAATTATTTCCGAAAAATTTTCAACGTACCTGGATTGGCCGTTGGATCAACACTTCGGTTACACACAATCAACATCACCAATACTTCACCGGTAACTATGGTTTGTACTTTTTATTCTGGGATCGGTTGATGGGTACCATGCGGGAAGATTATGAGGCAAAGTATGATGAGGTGAAAGGCAGGCTAAGAGATTGAATGAGGGAAGGAGTAAAAGAGAAGACTGATGTCTGATTGAGGATGTAGGATTTATGATGTTGGATTGTTCGCTTCGCTTACAATGATTAACACAGAGAACTGGAGGTGAAGAGAACACAGAAAAGAAGTAGAGAGGAATTAGTAATTGGGTATTGGGATGTTGGATTATTCGCTTCACTCACAATAGATAGAATCACTGATGAAGCAGATTAGAAGGATCAACACAGATTTGATTGTTCGCTTTGCTCACAATAGGTTGCTCACAGATTTCGCAGATAAACACGGATAAAAAATATGAGTTAATCTGTGTTAATTCGTGTAATCTGTGTGAGACAAAAAAAGGGCTGCATCAGCTGCAACCCCCCTCTTTATCTTTTTTCACTTTTTTAAACTCTTAGTTCCATACAGCACCAAACACTTTCTTCATAATTTCTGTGGTACGCTTCACCGGGTTTTCACGAATCTCTAATTCTTCTTTTGCAATCTGATCGAACAACGCATCCACAGCTTTGCCTACAACATACGCTGTCAAATCGGGATTGAGCTTGTTACGGGTAGTGGGCAGTCTGTTGTAACCATTTACCAGGTCGCCGTAATATTTGGTGGCTTCCACTTTGTCCAGCGAATTTTTAACCGCAGGCGAAAATGCAGCAATCAATTGCTCCGTTGTTTTTTGTTTGAAGTAATTGGTAGCGCCATCCTTCGGTCCTTTAATGATATTGATCGCATCGGTAATGGTCATCTGCTTAATGGCATTTACAAAAATGGGTGTGGCGTAGCCCACCGCATCTTCTGCACCACGGTTAATCTGCAGAATGGCTTTGTCTACGGTTGGTCCCAGCCCGATGGTCCGCAGCGTACGCTCCACTTTCTGCACTTCGGGGGGTAACAATATTTTGTACAACTGGCTGCCGAAAAAGGCATCCGTCTTGTTGAGGTTGCTTACGGCACGGGTAAGGCCTTGGCCCAAGGCATCTTTAATACCCTGCCCGGCTTCGGCTTCGGTAACGCCTGTTGAACCCGGTATGGTAGGCAGCTGGCTTAATACTTCGCAAGAGGTCAATAACAGGGGAACGGTCAGTAACAGTAGAAAACGCTTCATTGATATTTATTTTACAGTTAAACGGATTTGACAAGCGAAACGTTGCATATTCTGTGCCGAAGATACTTGCTTTGCCCGTTTGCTGTTCTTACGGTAATTTTGCGGGCTGTTAAAACGAAGCCAAACATGCAGCGGCTTCACATCAACCCCATGTTATGAGTACACATTTGAGCGAACAGGAACTTATCCGTAGAGAGAAATTAGCTGAGTTAAACAAACTGGGCATCGATGCATACCCCGCACCGTTGTACCCTGTTACCCATTATTCAACTGCTGTAAAGGCAGGGTTTAACGAAGAAACCAAAGACGAGTACAAAGATGTTTGTATTGCCGGCCGTATTATGAGTGTGCGTGATATGGGTAAAGCCTGCTTTGCCGTGTTGCAGGATAGCCATGGCCGTTTGCAGGTATATGTGCGTAGAGATGATATTTGTCCCGGCGAAGACAAGACCTTGTATGATGTGGTGTTTAAAAAGTTATTAGACATTGGCGACATTATTGGTGTGAAGGGCTATGTGTTCACCACCAAAACAGGTGAAACAAGTTTACACGTAAAAGAACTCACCGTTCTTACCAAGTCATTAAAGCCATTACCGGTGGTGAAGGAAGCAGAAGGACAAACCTTCGATGCAGTGACCGATCCGGAATTCAAATACCGTCAGCGTTATGCCGATCTCATCATTAACCCACAGGTGAAAGATGTGTTTGTTAAACGTACCATCCTTATCAATACCATTCGTGAATACTTGAATGAGCATGGTGCATTGGAAGTAGATACGCCGGTACTGCAAACCATCCCCGGTGGCGCTGCTGCCCGTCCGTTCACCACGCATCACAACGCCTTGGATGTACCGATGTACATGCGTATTGCAAACGAGTTGTATTTAAAACGTTTGATCGTTGGTGGGTTCGATTGGGTGTATGAGTTCAGCCGCAACTTCCGTAACGAGGGTATGGATCGCACACACAACCCTGAGTTTACCGTATTGGAATGGTACACGGCGTACAAAGATTATTTCTGGATGATGAATGTTACAGAAAATCTGCTGGAGCGTATTGCTATTGCGCTGCATGGTACAACCGATGTACAGGTGGGCGATAAAACCATCAGCTTTAAAGCGCCGTTCAAACGCTTGTCTATTTTCGAAGCCATTAAAGAAAATACCGGTATTGATGTAAGCGGTTTGGATGAAGAAGGATTACGCAGTGTGTGCAAACAACTCAACATCCATGTAGATGCATCGATGGGTAAAGGCAAACTGATTGATGAATTATTTGGCGAAACAAGCGAAGCAAAATGTATACAGCCAACATTTATCATTGACTATCCGATTGAAATGAGTCCGCTTACCAAGAAGCACCGCAGCAAAGAAGGATTGGTAGAGCGCTTTGAGTTAATGGTGAATGGGAAGGAAGTTGCCAATGCATACAGCGAGTTGAACGATCCGATCGATCAGCGTGAGCGTTTTGAAGATCAGGTGAAGCTGAAAGAACGTGGCGATGATGAAGCGATGTTTATTGATTATGATTTCCTCCGTGCATTGGAATACGGTATGCCGCCAACAAGTGGTATTGGCATTGGTATCGATCGTTTGGTGATGTTGATGACCAATCAACCAAGCATACAAGATGTGCTGTTGTTTCCGATGATGCGTCCCGAGAAAACAGTTGAGTAAGTTTAAAGTTTATGGTTTGTAGTTTATAGTTGTGAGCTACATTAAAATAAATGAACCGCAGTTGAAAACAGCTGCGGTTTTTTGTTACTTATCATTCAAAAAAATTAGTTGTACTTTTATTCAGCGTGACCAAAGAGCAGATCATACAACAACTAAAAGCAATTAAGCCGGTACTTGCAGAAAAGTATGGACTTACGGAGCTTGCATTGTTTGGCTCCTACAGCCGTAATGAAGCAAAGCCTGAAAGTGATCTTGATCTGCTTCTTGATTTTAAACATTCTTCTGCCGCTGCTCTATTTGAAACCTACGATTTACTTCAACAAACTTTCGCCACAGTATCTGTACAGGTGGTTACCCGTAAAGCAATCAAGCCTTTGTATTTTCAGGCAATAAAAGACGAACTGATTTATGCCTAAACGGGAAGACAAATTACTTCTCATCGACATTTTGCAATCGGGCGATAAGATTGCGGCTTACACGAAAAATATTGTTTTTGCTGAGTTTGTAAAAAACGACATGATGATTGATGCAGTTGTTCGTAATCTGGAAATTATCGGCGAAGCATCGAAACTCATCAGTACTTCAACAAAACAAATAAATGCAGCCGTTGAATGGAGAAGAATGGCGCAGTTCAGAGATGTATTGATCCACGATTATTTTGGAGTAGAAGTTGAGATTGTGTGGGATGTTGTACAAAATCATTTACCACGAAATATTGAGTTGATAAAAATGTTTCTTGATGCAGAAAGAAAGTAAACCGCAGTTGAAAACAGCTGCGGTTTTTTCTTGCACTTACAGTTATGTTAAAATAAAACAGCATCTGTTTCTTTTGTTTTTTATAACAGGTGCTGCCTGTTTCTTTGCTCAAAATTTATAACACATGAAAACATTTTACTTAGCTACTGCTATGCTGCTGAGCACCTTTGCTGCAACTGCACAAACCGAACAGGGAACAATCAACATCAATGGTTTATTTGGAAGCAATAGCGGTGGACAGTTTCAAAGCACTGATGCCTTTAACCGGTTTAAATTAAATGTAGGCGCAAACGTGGGCTACTTTGTAAAGAACAATTGGGAAATAGGTGCAGGCATACAAACCGGTTTTAATACACTAAAACAGAAAGCGCCGTTCAACGATCTGTTTAATTTAGACAAATCCCGTTCAATCACCTTTGCGCCACAACTCTACAGCAAATATTATTTTGGAACAAAGCAACTGAAACCGTTTGCCGTCATTTCAACAGGGTACAACTGGCAGTTCGATCGAACTACTTACAACGGAGTAACAACCAAAGGCCGGTTAAATTATTTGAACTATGGTGGTGGAGCCGGTCTGGCATGGTTTCCTTCAAAGAAAGTGGGCCTGTTTACACAGCTTACCTACGACCGATTGTACAGCGATATGATGGATCAGGGCGCACTCAATCTCAACTTTGGTGTGCAGATCAATTTAGGTAAGAAATAAAGAATTCTTCTATCTGTTCGGGCCGCAGCAAAACAGCTGCGGCTTTTTTATTCCATTCATCCAAATGCCACTGCATCTTTCAACAAAAAAATTATCTTCATCCCCTTAAAAAAATCAAGCATGCGAAAAAATGGATTCTTGCTGTTGTTTATTGCTGCTGCATTTGGCGCATCGGCACAAACAGCATTGACTACCGAACAAATGCTCAAAGGAGCTGCACAGAAAGTAACCAAACCTTTACCGCAATTTGTAGAGTGGGTGGGCGATAACAGCTTTGTCATCCGCAGAGAAGGAAAGCAATACCTGCACGATGTGAAAACAGGTAAGGAAACAGATTATGCAGGTTCCGTGATGACAACTACAGTGGTTGTTCCCGAAATCATCAACAAGGGCAACGATCTGTATTTGAAAATGGCGAACGAAGAAACCCGTCTCACCAACAATAAAGACGAAGAGAAGAACCCTGTTCTGTCGCCCGATAAGCAATACGTGGCGTTTACACGTAACAACAACCTGTACACAATCAACCTCAATACAAAAAAAGAAACACAGCTCACCAACGATGGTACTGATGTGATCTTAAACGGTTACGCAAGCTGGGTGTATTTTGAAGAAATCCTGGGTCGTGCCACCCGTTACAAAAGTTTTTGGTGGAGTCCTGACAGCAAGAAGATTGCTTACATGCGCATGGATGAAAGTGAAGTGCCGATGTTCCCCATTTACAGCGAAGAAGGACAGCATGGCTTTATTGAACGCACCCGTTACCCCAAAGCAGGCGATAAAAATCCGGAAGTAAAAGTGGGTGTTGTTGCTGCTGATGGAGGTTCAACGGTGTGGGCCGATTTTAACCAGAAAGACGATCAGTATTTTGGTATGCCGATGTGGAAACCCGATGGCAGTGCCTTGTGGATTCAGTGGATGCCTCGTACACAGGATAATCTGAAAGTGTATGAAATGAATTTGGCGGATGGCAGCAAAAAAGTAATCTACGATGAAACACAAAAAACATGGATTGATCTTGATGATGCAAACCGCATTACGTTTTTGAAAAACGGTAAGCAGTTTATTCTGCAAAGCGATGCAACAGGATGGAATCATTTGTACCTGCACGATATAACAGGCAAACGCATCAACGCTATTACCAGTGGCAGCTTTACCGTTACGGATGTAAACCTCGTGGATGAAAAAAACAAACTCGTTTACTTCACCTGCCGTAAAGACAACAGTGCCCGTTACGATCTCTACAAAGTAAAAATGGACGGTACCGGTTTAATGCGTTTAACCTTTGGCGAGTTTACACATCGCAATATCCGTGTATCGCCCAACGGAACTTACTTTGTTACTTCTTATTCCAATGTATCTACGCCCGATGTAATGGCATTGGTTGATACGAAAGGAAAACAGTTGCGTGAATTAGGTAATGCAAAAGGCGAAGCGTTTGCAACAACGGCATTGGCTAAAACAGAATTGCTGCGTGTAAAGAGTGAAGATGGTAAATACGATTTGCCTTTGCGTATTGTGTGGCCTGCTAATTACGATAAGAATAAAAAGTACCCGGTGATGATCAGCATTTATGGTGGTCCTAACGCAGGTACTGTTTATGATGGCTGGCAGTTAAACATGCAGCAGCAATGGTGGGCCAAAGAAGGCATGATACAGGTAGCAATGGATCATCGTGCAAGCGGCCACTTTGGTAAAGAAGGGGTGAACTATATGCACCGCAACCTGGGTTACTGGGAAATGAAAGACTGGATTACGATTGTAAAGTGGCTCATTGAAAATGCAGGCGTAGATAAAAACAAAGTGGCCATCAGCGGTTTCAGCTATGGCGGTTACATGACTTGTTATGCGCTGACTTATGGTGCTGATTATTTTACACATGGTTTAGCGGGTGGCAGTGTTACTGATTGGAGTTTGTACGACAGTCATTACACCGAACGTTTTATGGATACACCGAAAGAAAATCCGGAAGGTTATAAATCATCTTCTGTTTATACTTATATCGATCAGTACAAAGGTTTACTGCGTATTTATCATGGAACAATGGATGACAATGTACACATGCAGAACAGCATTCAGCTGATTAAAAAATTACAGGAGAAGAAAAAACATTTTGAGTTTATGCTGTACCCCGGTGGCCGACACGGCTGGGGAGGTAACCAACAGCTGCATTCGCAAAACGAAATTGCACTGTTTATTTACAAGAATTTATTAGAAAGAGAAGTGCCGAAGGAAGTGATAAAGTAAAATGAATGATTTCGATAAAAGAAAACCGGAGTGATGAGCTCCGGTTTTTATTTTGCTTGTTATTAAAACTTTGGCGCAGAGAAAGAAGTAAAAGAGTAAAACGCAGAGATTACACTCTGCGATTGCATTTGCGTTCTCTTTTCTTTGCGCCAAAGGCTTCGAAAATATCTAAATTAATTCTTTCCCTTAGATTTTCCTCCACAACACCAATCCCACTGTTGCAGAAAGCAACGTATAGGTTACTCCGAAAATTAAAATATCTTCTACCGGGTTGCCATCAAAAGAACCCAGCCATAATACAACAACCGTAATCAAGAAAGTAACAATGGCATTGATGATGGGCAGGAACAAAGCAAGCACCCAGTTGTTACGGGTCACGGAAAGTTGCAACACAACAAAATAGAAAAAGCTGAGTAACAAAAATACTTCCAATGCAGTAAAGAGTTCCTCACCTTTCGTATGTCCGCTGTAAGTTGGATAATAGTTGGCCCAGTAAACCGTAAAGAGCAACAGAGCTGCTATATAAAAAATACTGATGAATTGTAAACGGCTAAGCATGCTTACTGCTTTGGTTTTACCTGTAATTCTTCCCAAGGCGTTGTGCCGTCTTTTTCTCTTGTAAAGACCAGTTGTTTGCCTTCGCCGATTACAATTTCGGCAGTGGTGTAAACAAGATTGCTGTCGAGCAAATGTCCACCGATGGTTTTGCCCGTGCTGTCGCTTACACTCATGTGCAAATGCGAACCGTTGATGCTGACAGTACCTACCAAACTTACAATTTCAAAATGACCGGTTGCTTTATTGCCTTCGGGCTGGTTGGCAAAACGAAGGTTGTATTGTGTAACACTGCCTAAGCAGGTCATGATCCAACCAGCTTCAATCTTGTGCTGCTGCACGTATGATGTGATTTCCTGTTTCAGATCCTGCCCCGGTTTTAAACGGAAGGCGTGAATTTTTACTTCGTCGTTTTGCATGGCCGGTTTTGTTTTACATGCTGCGAATAGAAAAAGTATAAATAAGTATTTCATGTTTTTTGCCACAAAGGCGCTAAGGCTGAAAGATGCACAAAGAAGAAAAAGAAAAAATAAGTTTGGTAGTTTCATTGTCTGGCCGCTTTGAGCGGCCTGACTCAATCTCTGGGTTCTCTGCACCTCTATTTCTCTGTGTTGTGAATTGTAAGCTATGCCTACATTTTTTTGCCACGAAGGCGTAAATGCTTTAAGATGCACAAAGAAAAAAAGTAAAGCCAAAATTCAGGTTCGGTTCTCTTTGTGCTTCTTCCTTTCTTCGTGCCTTTGCGGCCAATTAATCCACAAATAAATCTGTAAACAACTTGCCACCAGGCACTACACTGTATTTGCTTAAATCGGTAATACCTTCTGCTGCAAACACGTCTTCATCAATAAATAAATTACCTGTGCATGCGTTCGATGGCTTGCTTAAAATTATATGAGCAGCATCAGCCAGTACATCAACCGTACGACTCATGTTTGCAAGTGCTTCACCACCCAATAAATTCCGCACAGCAGCCGTGTCAATTGTTGTACGTGGCCAGAGCGCATTCGCAGCAATGCCATCTTTCTTCAACTCTTCGGCCCAGCCCAGCGTCATCATACTCATGTTGAATTTGGTGAGCGTGTAGGCAATATGTCCCGCCAGCCACTTTGGTTTTAAATGAACAGGCGGTGAAAGCGTAAGTATATGCGGATTTTTTCCTCTGCGTAAATGCGGAATACAAGCCTTCGTCATGAAGAATGTACCACGTACATTAATGCTGTGCATCAAATCAAAACGTTTGGCCTCTGTTTGTTCGGTTGGCGTAAGTGAAATAGCCGATGCATTGTTGATGAGAATATCAATACCGCCAAATGTTTCAACTGTTTTATCAACAGCCGCCTGTATCTGGTCTTCAAAACGAATATCTAACTGAATAGCTAATCCTTTACCGCCAGCAGCTGTCATTTCTTCCGCTGCAGAAAAAATAGTACCGCCGAGCTTTGGATTTTCTTCTACACTTTTTGCTGCCACTACTACATTGGCACCTTCCTTCGCTAATTTTAAACCCATTGCTTTACCTATACCTCTTGATGCACCGGTAATGAAAACTGTTTTTCCGTTGAATGACATAACAAATGTTTTAAGATTGAAAGTTAGCGAAAGCACTGCAAGCGTAGAAAAGAATTTGTAATTTGTTGCAACCTTATTCCACTATTATGCTTTGCTTCTTTCGTCTTTGTATCAGCTTTGTTTTGTTGGTTTCATTTGCAACTGTTAACGCACAGGATGCAGAGCAGAAGAAACTGCAGCGTCTGTTTGTAACAGCAACCGACAACTCAACCATTGAATTACCGGAAGGGACGTTTCAACTCAACATGAGTTTGTGGCTCGACGGAAAGAAAAACGTCATTATTAAAGGAAAGGGAATGGATAAAACCATTCTCAATTTTACCAACCAGGTAAGTGGTGCAGAAGGGATAAAAATTACCAACGGAAAAAACATTACACTGCAGGATGTAACCGTACAGGATACAAAAGGCGATGCCGTAAAAACGCAGTATGTTGATGGTATGACGTTTAAACAGGTGAAAGCTGAATGGACAAGAGGAGCAAACAGTAATAATGGCGGATACGGTTTATACCCGGTGCAATGCACGAATGTATTGATTGATGGATGCGAAGCACGAGGCGCCAGCGATGCCGGGATTTATGTGGGACAAAGCAAATACATTATTGTGCGTAATTCAAAGGCAACCGAAAATGTAGCCGGTATTGAAATTGAAAACTCGTTGTATGCAGATGTGTATGATAACGAAACAACCAACAACACTGGTGGTATTTTAATTTTCGATCTGCCCGATCTCGTGCAGAAGAAAGGTGGTTATGTTCGGGTATACCGGAACAATGTGCATCACAACAATCATATCAACTTTGCACCCAAAGGAAATATTGTTGGAAAAGTTCCGCAGGGAACCGGAGTAATGATCCTTGCCACCAACCATGTGGATGTGTTTGAGAATAAGATCGTCAACAACATCACCGCCAGCACCGCTATTGTGAGTTATTATATTACTGAAAACCCGATTAAAGATTCATCGTACTATCCGTTTCCAACACAGATCAATGTTTATAACAACAATTACGAACGTGAAAACGTGAGGGCAACCGGTAAAGGAAGAATGGGAAAGATGTATCGCTTTAAACTACGCTTTGGAAAAAATGTACCGCACATTCAATACGATGGTATTGTGGATGCAAAGAACCCGGCAGAGATCTGCATCCGCAATAACACGAACCAAAGCTTTGCCAATCTGGATGCGGAGAATGGATTTAAAAAGATCAGTCGTGATGCATTGAAACATGATTGTACGTTACAGCCGATACCAAATGTAGAGTTGAAGAATTGAGGAATAGCAATTGTCATTCCGAGGCACGAGGAATCTGTTAGGCATTTGTACAAAGCCGGGCAGATACCTCCTTCGTCGGTATGACAGAAAAATTTACTTTCGAATCATGAAGAAAATTGTTATTACAGTTATTGTGCTAAGCTGCATGTTTGTTGTTTTATCATTCAGTAACAAACAGACCGATCCTTATTTTCAATTTCACGAAAACCTCAGCGAATACAACTTCTTTAAAGGTGAACTGAACAAACTGCAGCCTGCTGACGATATTATTCCTTACGACCTGAACACGCCTTTGTTTACCGATTATGCAGAAAAGGCACGCTTCATAAAAGTACCGGCAGGAAAAAAGATCAGCTACAACGCCGACCATTTATTTGATATGCCATTGGGCACAGTGCTCATCAAAAACTTTTATTTCTACAACGATGTACGCAAACCGGAACTGGGCCGACGAATTATTGAAACACGTTTACTGGCGCATATGCAGGATGGCTGGCATACCTATCAATACATCTGGAACGAAGAACAAACCGATGCGGTGTTTGAACCCATTGGTGATGTAACAACGGCTGAATACATTGATGCAGCAGGGAAGAAAATAAAAGCAGAATATGTAGTGCCTAGTCAACCGCAATGCAAAGGTTGTCATAGTCGCAGAGATACGATTGTGCCCATTGGTATGGCAGCCCGTCACCTTAATGGTGACTATGCTTATGCAACAGGTAAACAAAATCAATTACAGTATTGGCAACAGCGTGGGCTCATCGTTCTTCCATCAACCACTATTCCTGCCAATGCCAAATGGAACGATGAGCAAAGTGGTAGCCTCAACGATCGGGCAAGAGCTTATCTTGATATTAATTGCGGTCATTGCCATAATGCCTATGGTCCGGCAAGTACATCGGGTTTGTTGTTAGATATTCATACAAGCAACCCAACAGCACTTGGTATTTTTAAAACACCTGTTGCTGCAGGCAGAGGAAGTGGCAATCTCAAATATGCGATTGAACCAGGCAAACCCAATCAATCGTTTTTAGTATATCGGATGAACAGTACCGATGTAGGAATTGCCATGCCGGAGTTGGTAAGAACACGCATTCATAAAGAAGGAGTGGCGTTGATTAGTAAGTGGATAAAGGAACTTGAAAAGAATTGAACCACAAAGACAGAAGTCACAAAGCTTCACGAAGCAATCGTTAATTGTATTCTTTGTGTTCCTCTCTGTTCTTTGAGTCTTCGTGGTTCCTAAGATCCGTGCTCATGCACATTATCCGTAGCATGCATTGGTCCAAACTCGTTGGTGTAAATTTTAAACAGCAACATAAAGTAACTGATGAGTAAGGGACCAAAAATAAAACCCCAGAAGCCAAACAAACTTAATCCCACAATGACGCCCAATACTGTTACCATCGGATGCACGTCGCCCAAACGTTTCATCAATGTAATACGGGCGAGGTAATCAACGTTGCCGGTTATCAGTAAACTGTAAATGAGCAAACCAATTCCCTGGCCTGTGTTCCCTAGCGAAAACAAATACACAACCAGTGGAGCCCAGATGAGCGTTGTACCAACAATAGGAAAGAACGCAAACACACCGGTAATAAAACCCCATAAGACCGGTTCTTTTATGCCAAAGATCCAGTAACCGATCATGGCAAAAACACCCTGTATAAAAGAGATCAGTGGGATACCAATGGCGTTTGCACGCACAACACTGATGGTTTCTTTGCCGAGTATATCAATATTTTTTTCGTGTAACGGTAAAAAGTAATCGAACGAAGCTTCCATGGCTTTGCCATTGGTAAGCATAAAGAAATATACAAACAGCATCATCGCCAGGTTCGACAGAATCATGGCTGTGCTGTTGAGAAAAGCGGGGAAGAAGTTTGCAATACGTTTTTGCAACTCAGCAACATTGGCATCGGTAAACAACTCCTGTCCGGTCCATTCTTTTATTTGCGCAGAAACAGATTTTAAGCCAAGTAGCACTTCATCTGAATGCTTAAATACTTCGGTTACTTTGGGTGATAGTAAACTGATGATGTAATACACCGGAAAACCAATCATAATGAGAAAGCCAAACATGAACAAAGTGGCTGTTGCGTTTTTGTTCCATTTACGATTGATGGTTAGATACCGGTACCATCCTCTGCTGAGAATGTATAATGTAACTGCACCTAAAAAGCCGGGCAGAAAAATATACAGCTCCTTTACCAATAAAAAGCCCAGCGCAATTAAAACAACCAAGAGAATAATTTGCCGTAAGCGGCTGCTGAATGATGCCATGAAATGAAATTACAAAGAAAAACTGCAACAGGTTCAGCCATAAAAAAACCGGGCACAAGCCCGGTTATAATGAGGAGGCGCAAACTATCTTATCTGTCCACGAAGAAGCCCTCCGGGAAATGTACTTGAATGAGCATTAACATAAATAGCAGAGGTGCCGGTAATAGCTGTTTTTTGCACATCGGTAAGTACTACTTTTTTATCTACACCAAAATCGGCTGCACCCGAAGCTAAGGCAAGCAATACAGAGCCGTTTGTGCCGGCTGCACCATTGTGTATATGTGCAGCAGTTAGGGTACCATCACCTGCAGTTAAGCCGGTAACATTCACAAGATAATAGATAGTCCCATCACTTGTTAAACGAAACCTTGCTGTACCGTTTGCTGTTGTTGTAACAGCAGGTACTTCATTGCTGCCGGCTAATGCAACATCCTGTGTCCATTCAACTGTTTTGTTTAATTGTGCTCTTACCAAACCACTGCCAACTTGAGACGAATGCACGTTTACGTAAAGGTCAACCGCTTCGTTTTTCATACTGTCTAATAAGGTAGTACGAACATCTTTTACAGTTCCGCTTGCTGCACCTCCGGTAAAAGTTGGGGTAAAATTTAAAATTACACCACCGTTTACAACCGGGTTACCTGTATGAATGTGTGCAGATGTTAATGCATCGGTAGAAGACAGGCCCGAAACGGTAATATTGTATTGAACAGAGTTATCGCTCATAATTTTTAAAACAAAAACACCTGTTTCATTTCTGCCTGCCGGTGCAGGGTTTTCGTTTTTGGCACTTAAGTTTAATGTAAACTCTTTTATAACTGTTGGCTGTTGCGTTACAGAATTATTTTTTTTACAGGAGAAAAACAGCACAGAGCCACAAATGAAAAGCAATAGTTGTTTCATAATTATTTTTTTGAAAGATAGAAACAACAACAGCCGAACAGGAAGAAAAACTCCTGAACGGGTACTATTAAAGGTTGAACCGGCAAATTATTTTATTCTTCCCACACTTTTAACCCTTCGCTGCAGTTGGCACAGATATCGATGTTTTTGCGGCTGGTCATGAGTTCACGGCGAAACTGTTTGTAGTTATCGTTTTGCCACACCTGTTTAAAGGATTGCATTTTTAAATTACCCAGTTGATGCATGGCATCCTTATCGAAACAACAAGGTACTACCAAACCATCCCAGGTAATAACGTTGGCGTGCCACAGCTTCCAGCAATGGTTTTGTAATTTGTTTTTGGGAGCGTAAGAACCGTCGGCGTTCTTTTTATAGCGGCTGTATTTGTTGAGTGTAGGTATCAGTTGATTAGGATCGTTCTCATAATCGTATACCTGCGCAGTTTTAAACCACACATCATCTACACCTACTTCTTTCGCCAGTTGCTTTACCTCTTCCAGTTGATGTTCGTTGGGCTTCACCACCAGAAACTGAAACACCACAAACGGTTTTTTACTGTTGAGTTCTTTCTTCCACTTCACAATATTCTTTGCACCTGCAATTACTTTTTCCAGATTGCCACCTACTCGGTACTGTTGATACACATCCTGTGTAGTACCGTCGATGGAAATGATCAAACGGTCCAATCCACTCTCAACTGTTTGCTTTGCTTTTTCATCGGTTAAGTAATGTGCGTTGGTTGATGTAGCGGTGTAAATTTTTTTTTGTGCTGCATACTTCACCATCGGCAGAAATTCCGGATTCAAAAATGGCTCACCCTGGAAATAGAAGATGAGATAGAGTAAGTCTTTATGAATATCATCAATGGTTTGTTCAAAAAAACTTTTCTGCAACATGCCGGTGGGTCGGGTAAACTCACGTAAGCCGCTGGGGCATTCGGGGCAACGCAGGTTACAACTGGTAGTTGGCTCAAACGAAATAGAAACGGGATAACCCCATTGAATGGGTTTGTTCAACAGCCTGCTCAGTTGATAACTGCTCCACACTTTCGTCATATTCCATGCACGGCGTGGCGTAATTTTCGAAAACAGGTTGAGTATATCGTTGCGGTGTAATTGCGGCATTGAAGGGGCAAAGATAATTGCAATTAGAGTAACAGAAGAAGTTGTTCAACAAAGAAGAAAGCCTGTTGCTCAAATTAAACAACAGGCTTTCATTACAATTTCACAAACGGTTGCCTCTTCCAATACGTTAAACTGCGCCAACACCATTCAAGCGGCCCGAAGCGAAAGAACCGTAGCCAAATGTGGCTCCAGATAATTTGTAACAACCATGTACCGCCAACAACATAATACATTTCAAAACGGCTCAGCTTTCCGTACATGCCAAATCCAACGCCATAAAAGAATAAACCAACGAGGAACGATTGCATCAGGTAATTGGTAAAAGCCATTTGCCCAACCGGACGTAACAAAGCAAACAACCACTTAAACCAACCGGATTTATACAACAACATGATTAATCCGAAAATACCAATGGAGCGAAACGTTCTGGAGATTTCATAAAACTCAAAATGCAAACGCCGCATAATTTCAAAACCATTAAACTTATGTACAATTAAAGGTTGTAAGCGGAGATAAGAAAGAAACAAACCCAACCCCAGCCCCGTAATGCAAAGAATAAGATAAGTACGCACAGGAGCCTGCCCTGTTAACACACCCGACTTATAAAAAGCCATCCCAAGAAAAAGAAACACCAGAATATCCCAAATAGCGAAGTAGGTAAAAAATACTTCACCTTCAAAACTGCGGTTGCTTTGGTAGCGGTAAAACTCACTATAGTTTCCACGAACCAAGGCAAGACTTTTTTCCATTTTCTTTTTCTTCGCTGTCATTGATGATCGTTCCTTCATCTCCGTCATTGCACTCAGTTCTTCTTTTTGTTTATCAGTAAGCTTTGTAACAGTGGTATCAATTTTTGCAATGGCTTCTCCTTTTGCAATGGTTTTATAGTCACGGTAGGCATCAATGTTTTCCCTTGCCGTCATTAATAGAAGCGAAACAAAAGCTGCTATCAGCAACCCCTTCGTTGTTAATCTTCTAAATGTAAATGCAACCATTCCAAAACAGGCGTACTGGAAAAGAATATCCCAGAACCACAGCAATACAAATGCATTAAATAAACCAAATACAAGCAGCCATAATTGTCTGCGGAAAAAATAATCGGCTGGCCAGAGTCCTTCTGTTTTTCGCTCCTGCCTGCTGATAAATAAAATAATGCCGGCGCCAAACAGCATCGAAAACAAGGCACGTTGGCTGCCTTCAAATATCCAGTCGATGTAATACCAGGCTTTGTAACTGAGGGTACCCCATTCGTTTAAAACAGATGGATCGTGGTAAACCGGATCGGGCAAAGCAAACCCCGGAATGTTCATGAGTAAAATGCCAAGTATGGCAATACCCCTGAGTGAGTCGATGAGTACAATACGTTCTCCCTGCGATACAGGAGCAGCTTCATTGATGGTCATGTTTGGTTGGTTTAAAAGTGAAAATGCAGGTTTTGCTTTGCGGAGGGAGGCGGAGTGAACTTTAAGATACTCTTTTAAGAAAAAATTTGCCAGCTTTCGGGAAGTATTATTATATTTGAGTAGTTGCATAAACAACTATATGCCAAACAACCAATTTAAAAAAGGCGAGTTATACAGCTTCATGACGGGCAAAGCCAGCACGGCTATAGCACGGCGTTTGCAGAAAAATATGAAGCAGGGCGGTATTGAAATTACCGTTGAACAATGGAGTGTGCTCTATCATTTGTGGAAAAGCGATGGATTGAGCCAGCAGGATTTGTGCAACGCAACTTTTCGTGATAAACCCAGTATTACACGGCTGGTCGATAATCTTGAAAAGCTGAAACTCGTTAAGCGGGTGGCAAGTAAAAACGACCGCCGAATTAACCAGGTGTTTTTAACCGAGCAGGGCCGCAAGCTGGAAGAAGAAACCATGAACGTAGCCAACAACACATTAAACGAAGCTTTGGAAAGTGTACCTGCCGATAAGATCGAGATCTGTAAAGAAGTATTGCAGATTGTATACGATAATCTCAAGTAACGGCTGTTTTCTGAAACAACGAATCTCTAAACTTTAAATACTATTGATATGAGCACCCCAACGATTGCAACAACCTTAAAAGGTGGCGAGTGGCTGATTAAAACAAGTACTCCGCAGGAAACATTTATTCCCGAAAATTTTAATGAAGAACAGGTAATGGTAAAAGAAATGTGTGCGACGTTTCTTGATACCGAAGTGTTGCCTGTTGTTCAGCGTCTCGACAAAATGGAAGAAGGCCTTATGCCTTCGCTGATGGATAAGGCCGGCGAACAGGGTTTGCTGGGCACATCCGCACCGGAAGAATATGGTGGCCTCGGTAAAGATTTCATTACATCAACCTTGGTTAACGAAGCGCTTGGCGGCGGTTATTCATTTTCTGTTGCCGTAGCTGCGCATACGGGCATCGGTACATTGCCCATTCTGTACTTTGGTACACCCGAGCAAAAAGCAAAATACATTCCCAAGCTCGCAAGTGGTGAGTGGAAAGGTGCTTATGGTCTAACCGAACCAAACAGCGGAAGCGATGCATTAGGTGCTAAAACAACAGCCAAGCTTAGTGATGATGGTAAGTATTATATCCTCAACGGACAGAAATGCTGGATCACCAATGGAGGCTTTGCAGATGTGTACACCGTGTTTGCAAAGATTGATGGAAAAGAGTTTACCGGCTTTATTGTAGAGCGTGGTATGGAAGGGTTTACACAAGGATCGGAAGAACACAAGATGGGGATTAAAGGTTCCTCTACAGTGCAACTCTATTTCCAGGATTGTAAAGTGCCTGTAGAAAATTTGCTGGGCGAAATTGGTAAAGGTCATGTTATCGCCTTCAACATTCTCAACATTGGTCGTTTGAAATTAGCTGCTGCTGCATTGGGTGGTTCTAAACGTTCGCTCAACATTGCATTAACGTATGCAGCAACACGTGAGCAGTTTAAACAACCTATTCTCAACTTCGGGGCTATTCAACATAAGCTTGCAGAAATGGCCATCCGCATTTGGGTGTGCGAAAGTGCGCTGTATCGTACCAGTAAATGGATCGATGATATGGAGCACCAGTTGCTGGCTGCGGGTAAACCATTTAACGAAGCATTGCTTGGTGCAGCCGAAGAGTACGCTATTGAATGTGCAATGCTGAAAGTAGATGGTAGTGAAGTGCTGGATTATGTGGTAGATGAAGGTGTGCAGATACATGGCGGGAATGGCTTTAGTGATGAGTATGATATTTCACGTGCATACCGTGACAGCCGCATCAACCGTATTTACGAAGGCACCAATGAAATCAATCGCTTGTTAACCGTTGATATGGTGTTGAAGCGTGCCATGAAAGGCCGACTGGATATTATGAATGCCGCCATGAATGTGCAGAAAGAACTGATGAGCATTCCTGATTTTGGCAGTGAAGACGAAACAGCGTTTGCAAAAGAATACAAGGCGATTGCCAATTTCAAAAAAGCCATTATGTTAACGGCAGGCGCTGCAGTGCAAAAGTTTATGATGAAGATTGAGCACGAGCAGGAAGTGCTGATGAATATTGCCGATATGGCTATCCAAACCTTTAATGCAGAAAGTGCTTTACTGCGTGCAGCAAAACTCGTGGAAGAAAAAGGCGAAGCAGCTTGTGCGTTTGAACTGGATATCATGCGTACTTATTTGTACGATGCTGCAGACCGTATTAACAAATTCGGTAAAGATGCCATCAATGCATTTGCAGAAGGCGACGAACACCGCATGATGTTGCTCGGTCTGAAACGATTTACAAAAGTTGATCCTTTCAATACAAAAGAAGCAAGAAGACGCATCGTAGCGAAGCTGAGAAACGACGGAAAGTATCCGTTATAAGTATGGTGAGCCTGCGGCTACACCCGTTTAAAAATCCTTTGCCTAATTTGCAAAGGATTTTTTATTTCAAGAATCAGCAAGCCTTACTTGTATTTCGTTGTTCCTGTAAGTATGGCATGCTTTTCTCCTTTTTAACTTACTATATGAGGCTCCTTTTTTTTGCATCGGTCTTTTTTTTACAAACAGCAACAGCCCAACAGGTGTTTTTGCGGTTAAGTACGCCCATAAAAAATCAAAATACCGTTACTGCATCGAAACAATATATAGCAGGCCTTACCTGCAAAACCTGTACGGTAACAATAAACGGTGCAGATGTGAAAGTGTGGCCAACAGGTGCATTTGCTGTTGAACTGAAACTGCAGTTGGGTGATACCAGTTTTTTGCTAAAGGCTGTAAACGAAAAAGGCACAAAAGAAACGCAGCGAATCTTTTACAAGTATCAGTTACCCGAAAAAGAAAAATCGCTTACAACAAATACCGTGGCTTATTGGCGTATTGAACCGCAAGGTGATGTACTGGTAAAGCCGGGCGATAGATTAAAGATGACAGCAAAAGCATTACCAGGTGCTGTGGTACAACTGGAGAACGGAACAAAGTTTACCGAACTGCCGGTTAAAGATTCAAACGGCGTAAAAGGAATTTATCAGCTGGAGTATGTTGTAAAACCGAATGATGAATTGTTTACATCCAAACCATCGAAATTGAAACTGATGGTTTGGGCCGATGGCAACGATCCTGTTGAAGCAACGAGCAGAAGCAGTTTTGCAACAATGCCGGAGAATGGGTTGCTGCTGCAAACTAAAGGGAAGATCCCGTACATTTTACTAGGCTTGGGTGAAGATCGATTAGGTGGAACAAAGATGGGTTATGTTGACTCGCTGGTAAAGTTGAAAGCAGTAAACAAAGTAGGCGATAAGTATTGTGTGCAGCTGAGTAAAAACCGGCAGGCGTATATCGAAGCTGAGCATGTAAATGTGTTAGCTCAAAATTATACACCTTCATCACTCACCGGTAACATGCGTGTATGGGGCGACAGCAGTTTTGATTATGTTTCGCTTGCATTGACAGAGCGTTTGGCTTATCAAACATTTCAGCAAGTGAATCCGTCTACCATAACGGTTGATGTGTTTGGTGCAATATCCAACACTAATTGGATTACGCAAATGAGCAGCAGCAACGAAATTGCAAACGTAACCTATAACCAACTTGAAGAAGACATTTTCCGCATCAACATTCAGTTAAAACATCCGCAGCCTTGGGGCCATCGCATCTACTATAATGGCAATACACTTGTTGTTAGAGTAAAACGGCAACCAAAGAGTTTGTTGTTAAAAGATCTTGTAATTGCAGTTGATGCAGGGCATGGTGGCAGCAACAAAGGTGCGTTTGGTTTAACCGGTGTAGCGGAAAAAGATATGACGCTGGCCATTGCAAAAGAACTGCAGCTTGTATTGGAAGCAGAAGGAGCAACCGTACTTACCACAAGGTTAAAAGATACAACGTACGATAATCACGATCGCTATACCTACTACCAGGAAAAAGATCCTGATTTACTGTTGAGTATTCATTTGAACAGCAGTGCCGATCCGCTTACAACCAAAGGCGTCAGCACGTATTATAAACACATTGGCTACCGGTCGTTAACACAAACAATTTTACAACGTATGCTGGCAATGGGTTTGGGCGAGTATGGTAATGTGGGCAATTTCAATTTTATGCTCAATGGTTTTACAGAGTTCCCCAATGTTTTAATCGAAACATTGTTCATCAGTAATCCGGAAGATGAAATGAATGTACTCAACCCTGCTTACCGTAAACAGATGGCGCAAACAATTGTGCAAGGCATTAACGATTGGCTGGAACAATGTAAAAAACAGTAAAAGTATTTTCCGTTCAACCATTACAGGTTTTGCCGTTCGTGAAGCCAATCGGCATTTATCATTTCTTTAAGAGTAGCTGAAACCCTTTGCTGTAAAGGGTTTTTGTTTTTCTGAATGTCCGTGTTACACCTGTTGCATCCGCTCATCACTATGAACGTACTGTTAACAGCCTTTTGTCACGATTCACTTGCACTACAACAAGCATAAAAATATGTTTGCATCATCAAAAATGATTTCTGTAAAGAGTCATTAATCATTAAACCTTAAAAATATGTTCTGTATGAAAAAGATCTTCGTAATGCTGGCGGCAGCTTTCATCACTGCCTCAGCCTGGGCTTCTCCTTCTCCAATTGAAAATGAAAAGGCACAGGAAGCGTTTAAAAAAGAATTCAGCGAAGCCAAAGAAGTTTCCTGGACACAAAAAGATGGTTACTATCTCGTATCGTTTAAGCTGAATAACGACTGGATGCTGGCCTGGTACTCCGATAACGGTGACCTGCAGGCAATGCAACGTTCTATCCAACCTTCGCAAATGACTTACCTCAGTGCAAAAACAGTTGAAGAATTAGCAGCGAATAAAACCTTGTTGAATGTAGCCGAAATCAGCAAAGAAGGTGAACAGTTTTACCTTGTAAAAATCGACGATGACAAATGCGTAAGTGTGTATAAAATTTTTGCTTCCGGCGACTATACACGTATTAGCAAAACCAAGAAAAAAAGTGTATAACAAAGCAGTAGTTTGCTTGTTGTTTTGGATAAGCCCTCTTACAAAAGAGGGCTTTTTATTTTCCCTATGGGCAATACTACGGCAACGAATAAAACGCTCTCCTTTTTTCGCACAATCCGTTACTTTTGCAACTCTTTCGCAAAGTCCCCCGACGCTTACAGCCGGGGTCTGAAGGCGGTCACTTTTAAAATTCAACAAATGAACAAAGGACCCGTTTCTCAATTCATCCAGCATCATTACCGTCACTTTAACGCAGCAGCTTTAATGGATGCCGCTAAAGGTTATGAAGCACACCTGAACGAAGGTGGTAAAATGATGATTACATTGGCTGGTGCCATGAGTACTGCAGAGTTAGGCTTAAGCCTGGCAGAAATGATTCGCCAGGATAAAGTACAGATCATCAGCTGTACAGGTGCCAACCTCGAAGAAGATGTAATGAACCTGGTAGCACACAGCCACTACAAGCGTGTGCCCAACTATCGTGATCTTACACCACAGGATGAGTGGGATTTGTTAGAAAACCACTACAACCGTGTAACCGATACCTGTATTCCGGAAGAAGAAGCGTTCCGTCGTTTGCAAAAACATCTGCACCGCCAGTGGGTGGAAGCAGAAGCAAAAGGCGAACGCTATTTCCCGCATGAGTTCTTATACAAAACAGTATTAAGCGGCGACCTGGAACAGTATTACGAAATCGATCCAAAGAACAGTTGGATCGTTGCTGCTGCAGAAAAAAATATTCCGATCGTAGTGCCGGGTTGGGAAGACAGCACAACCGGTAACATCTTCGCCAGCTACGTAATTAAAAACGAACTGAAAGCAAGTACCGTGAAGAGTGGTATTGAATATATGGTGTGGTTAGCCGATTGGTACCGCCAGAACAGCGATGGAAAAGGTGTGGGCTTCTTCCAGATTGGTGGTGGTATTGCAGGCGATTTCCCGATTTGTGTGGTGCCCATGATGTACCAGGATCTTGAATGGCACGATGTTCCGTTCTGGAGTTATTTCTGCCAGATCAGCGATTCAACAACATCGTACGGTTCGTACAGTGGTGCAGTGCCCAACGAAAAAATTACCTGGGGTAAGCTCGACATCAATACACCAAAATTCATTGTAGAAAGTGATGCTACCATTGTAGCGCCGCTGATGTTTGCATGGATTCTTGGTTGGTAATAATAAACCGAACTTTTATTTACAAGCCGCAGCAACTGCTGCGGCTTTTTTATTTGTAAGCAAAAAGAAAGAATTAATTTAAAGCCTTCATCACAACCAAAACTTATGGAAGAACAAACAAATGTACTTTCCGATTTTACCGAACCACAGTTCAAATTTGCAAGTACTGGTCAACGCCTGTTAAATTTTATCGTTGACACAGTTGCTTTTTATGTACTCAATTTCCTTTTAGGATTAATAACGGGCTTGTTAGCATTTGCACTGAGGTTTGATGGAGATGGCTATCCGGGCGGATCGATACAACTGCTTTTTTTGATCGCATTTGTTGCTTCTTATTTTTTGTACTATACGTTGCTAGAAGGCGCAAAGGGAAAAACATTGGGCAAACTGCTTACGAAAACAAAAGCCATACAGGTTGACGGTTCTCCTCTTGGTTATAAGAAAGCGTTTCTGCGGACACTTTGCCGTCTTATTCCGTTTGAATTGTTTAGTGTGTTTTTTGGCGGTTTAATGTGGCACGACAGCTTAACGTATACCATGACAGTGCAGGATGCATAGCCGCATTTTCAACAGAACATGTTTAAAAAAAGCATCAACCGTGATTTTGATTAGTACCTGTTTCGTATCAGCAACTTAGTTTTACGCATCTTATTTTATATAAATGAAATGCTCAAAGCCAACCACAATAACAATGAGCATACTACTTAGCAAAACATCGTCTGCCATTGGCAGATACCAAAACATAATCTCATGAACTGGTTTCTCAAACTACTGCTCGAAGAAAGTATTCCGCAAACAGTCATCATTTTTGGTGTTGTTATCGCAATCGGCACCTGGTTGGGCAGAGTAAAAATTTTCGGCATCTCTCTCGGTGTAACATGGATTTTATTTATGGGTCTTGCTATTTCTTATGCAGGCATTCATGTAAATAAAGAAACCGAACACTTTTTAAAAGAGTTCGGTTTAATTCTTTTTGTATACTCCATCGGCTTACAGGTAGGCCCGGGTTTCTTTTCATCACTTAAAAAAAATGCAGCTGTTACAAACGGGCTAGCAGCACTGGTGGTACTGCTTGGTGTGTTAACTGTTGTTGCTTTTTATTTTTTTCTGGGTCAGCCCATTACCACGCTTACAGGTGTTATGAGTGGTGCTGTAACAAATACACCCGGCCTTGGTGCTGCACAGGCAGCTGCAAAAGATCTGCATTTGCCGGCCGATGATATTTCATTCATTACACTGGCGTATGCAGTGGTTTACCCGTTTGGTGTGTTTGGCATCATCGCTGCCATCTTAATTTTGAAAGCTGTTTTTCGTGTGAACCTTGATAAAGAACGGGAGCTGCACCGCAAGCTCGATGTCATCAAATCAAACAAACCAGTTTCCATTCATTTGGTGATGCAGAATAAGCAACTGATCGGCAAACCGCTGCGTAATGTTTTTGAACTGTTGAAAGAACCGGTTGTTGTATCCCGTTTATTTCACGATGGAAAAGTAATGACACCTACACCGCAAACGCATTTGGCAGAGGGCGATGTATTGCTGATTGTTGCACACAAAGATCAGCTGCAGGTATTAAAGACGATTATTGGCGAAGAGAGTGAGATGAATTTGAAAGAACTGCCGAAGAGTGAACTGATCTCACGCATCATCATTGTTTCGCAACCCGAGGTAACGCATAAACGACTGGGCGATATTGCTGCACTGCACCAACACGATTTTACCTTAACACGTTTAAGCCGTGCCGGTGTGGAAATGGTACCACATGGCGATATTATTTTACAACTTGGCGACCAGGTGAAAGTTGTTGGTACCGAAGAAGGTATTGATCTTGTTACAAAAACTGTAGGTAATCAGCTGAAGCGTTTGGATGTGCCCGATCTGGCACCTATCTTTATTGGTATTGTTGCAGGTGTTGTGCTCGGCAGTATTCCCATGTACTTTTTTAATATGCCGGTGCCGGTGAAAATTGGATTGGCTGGCGGTCCGCTCATTATTGCTTTGCTGTTGAGCCGTTACGGCGGTAAGTTTTATTTGAATCAATACACTACTTACAGTGCTAATTTAATGTTGCGTGAGTTGGGCATCAGTTTGTTCCTTGCCAGTGTTGGGTTAAGCAGTGGTGCCAATTTGCAGGCCGCATTGAGTGGGGGCAATGCCTGGTTATGGATTGTGATGGGATTAGCCGTTACCATTGTTCCATTGTTGATTGTTGGATTGGTTGCACACTATGTATTTCGTAAAACATTTTTCGAAGTATGTGGTTTGCTTTCCGGTGCAAGCACCGATCCGCCGGCATTGGCATTCTCTACACAACTGGCCAAAAATGAAGTAGCTTCTGTTACCTACGCAACTGTATATCCCTTGACAATGATCTTACGCATTATTGCCGCTCAACTATTGATTTTGTTCTTATCGTAAAAGCAACAGTAAAGATTCTTACTGTGTATTTTATTCTGTAGGAACAGTTGCTTGGTAGCAGAAAACAAGGAGTTGGGTTGCGTTCCGTTAGGAACGCTTGAAAAAAGAAAGATAATGTTCATCAAACGTTCCTACGGAACGTGTAATAACTTTTAAAAATTTCTCTACCGATAAATTGTCCCGAAAAGACAAAAAATAAAAACCCCGGCACATGTGCCGGGGTTTTTTATGCGTTGTTCTTCTCAACTATCTTGGAGGAACGTTTAACGGAATATCACGCACAAACATGTTGTTACGGTTGGCAGCTTCCCATGCTAACAGGAACACCAAACGGCTGCGTTTCTCGTGCAGATCATAGTTGATCTTATCAGGCGTATCGCTTGGCTTGTGGTAATCTTTATGAATACCATCAAAGAAGAACACAATCGGAACTCCTTTCGCTGCGAAATTGTAATGGTCGCTGCGGTAGTATAAACGGTTCGGATCTTTCGGATCGTTGTATTTACGATCGGTAATAATGTTGATGTACATTTTATTGATGCTGTCAACAAACGGTGTTAATTGGCTGCTCAGCTTATCATCACCAATTAAGTACACATGATTGTTGCTGTCGAGCGACTTCAGGTTATCGTCTTTACGACCGATCATATCGATGTTGATATCAATGCTGGTTTTCTCCAACGGATAAACAGGATGCTCAGCATAGTAGGCACTTCCCCACAAACCTTTTTCTTCGCCACTCACAGCTAAGAATAAAATGCTGCGACGTGGACCTTTGCCTGCTGCTTTTGCTTTTGCAAATGCTTCGGCAATTTCCAATACACCAACGGTGCCACTTCCATCATCATCGGCACCGGGGTGAATTTTACCACCAATAACACCCACGTGATCGTAGTGTGCAGAAATGATCACCCACTCATCTTTCTTATCTGTTCCTTCAATAAAGCCTAACACGTTCGAAGCCTGTGTAACATCAAAATCTTTTTTGAAGTGGAGCATTAACTCTGTGGCAACTGTTTTTGTTTCGAGTGTTTGTGCTTTCGCATTTGCAAAATCGTTTTTCAACAAAGCTTCACCCATTGCCTCCGAAATACGAACTACAAGCGGTGTTTGGCGGTTGCGGTATAAGCTCATGCTTAAACGTCCTGCACGTGGCGACGGTGTTTTGTCTACATTGTTTACCACAAACAAAACAGCTGCAGGCTGGCGACTGTAGAGTTTGTTGATGTCGTTAAACGCAGGCAACTGTGTACCGTTCTTTGCAACGATCACTACCGCTTTACCACGAATATCAGTTGTGGTATCGATCTTACTCATGTACACTACCTCGCTAAAAAACTGTTGCGTTGTAATGATGTTGTTGAGTGCAGCAGAAAAATCTTTACCAAACTCAAAGCTTTTGCTGTTAACAGTTACAGCAGCTTCTTTCAACGTGTCTTTGTACAAGGGATAAAACTGCTCGTAATTACCATTGTTTGCCGGCGCAATACCAATGCGCTGAAACTGTTGTTTCAGATAGTCGGCAGCTTTACGTTGACCTGCAGTACCAGTTTCACGACCTTCCATTTCCGGACCGGCCAGAATGTACAGATGTGTTTTCAGATCATCAGCAGTGATTGTTTTTGAAAACTGCTCGGCTGTTTTGTTTTTCTTTTGTGCCGATGCAGTGAGTGCCAGCAAACTAAGTGCGGCAAGGAAGTAAGTCCTCATGCATTAAATTTTTTAGAAGGTCGAATATAAACGAAAATCCCGCCATTGGCGGGATAGTTGTATGAATGGTTAATTCGTGTTTCTAAACTAACTGCAGGCAATCTTATTTACACGCAAACCGTGGCGGCCGCCTTCAAACTCGGTTGTCATAAACGTGTGCACCATTTTCTCTGCATCGCCTTCACGTACAAAGCGGGCAGGAATGCAAATAATGTTGGCATTGTTGTGTGCACGAACAAGCTGAGCAATTTCTTCGCCCCAGCAAAGGCCGGCACGAACACCCTGGTGTTTGTTGGCAGTTATGGCTACACCATTTGCACTGCCGCAAAGTAAAATACCAAAAGCAGCTTCGCCGTTTTCAACAGCCGATGCAACCGGATGCGCAAAATCGGGATAGTCTACACTGTCTTTTGAATGTGTACCAAAATCTTTAAACGCAATTCCTTTTCCTTCGAGGAAGGAGATCAGGTCTTCTTTATAATCGAACCCTGCATGGTCGCAACCAATGGCAACGGGTTTAGTTAAATCAAAAATTTGCATAGTTGATGAATTAGAATTCAAAGGTAGGAAAATAGCCGATAGCCGGTAGTCGTTAGTCGAAAGTCGTAAGGCGATGAAGTTACCAGTTGCAGTAAAGAATAAGTTTTTCTATTTTGAATTTAAAACATCACCTATGCCTGGCTATAAAACACTAAAAGCATTTCAGAAAGCTAAAGAGGTAGCAAATTTGATTTTTATTGTATCAAAGAGTTTTCCGGTGGAAGAACGTTATAGTTTGACGGATCAAGTAAGAAGAAGTTCAAGATCAGTTTGCGCCTGTATTGCTGAATCATATCGAAAGCGAAAATACCCGGCTCATTTTGTAAGTAAGCTTACAGATGCCGATATGGAAAATGCCGAAACAGAAGTATGGCTGGATTTTGCTTATGAATATAATTATCTAAATAAGGATACCTACCAAAAAGCAAATTCAGTAAACGAAGAAGTAGCAAAACTGCTGCAATACATGATCAATCATCCCGAAAAATTCATGTAAAGAAGGCTAATAACTAAATACTATTGGCTACCGGCTTCACACTTAACTCCACTCTTCAATATCTTCCTGCTTGATCTGGCGTTTGTAAATACGCATACTCATGGCAATACTTAATTCGTATAAACCATAAAGCGGAATAGTTACCAAGGCCAAACTAAACGGATCGGTAGATGGCGTAATGATGGCTGCCAAAATAAGAATAACCACAAACGCATATTTGCGGATGCGGCGAAGTGTAATGGGTGTAAGCATACCCACTTTGGTGAGCAGCATAATAACTACGGGCAGCTGAAACAGCAAACCAATACCTACTGTTAAGTAAATGAGGTTTTCAAAATAATCGCTGATAGTTGGTTTAAATTCAATTAACGGGCTGAGCGAGTAAGTTGAATAAAAGTTAACCATGAAGGGCGTAAGAATCAGGTAACCAAATGCAACACCAATGAAAAAGAGTGCAGAAATCCAGAAAATAGCACCGGTAGTTCCTTTACGTTCTTTATCGCTCAAGGCAGGACGAATGAATTTCCAGATTTCCCAGAATACATACGGAAATGCAAGAATGAACCCAACTGTAAAACCAACGGTAAAAGTGGTCAGAAACTGTTCCGTCATGGCATTACTCTGAAACTTTACGCTGAAATCGGCGAGGCAAAGCGCATTCACATGCAGCAACTCACCCAGCTTGCACAACCATTGGTACGTAATAAAATCTTTATGTGCAGGGCCCATCAAGATTTTATCTACCACAAAGTCGATCTTAAAAAAAACGAGGATCGATGCAAAAATTACAGCGAGTACAGCACGGATTACGTGCCAGCGTAATTCTTCCAGGTGATCGATAAAGCTCATCTCGGCTTTTTCTTCACCCTTTTTACCACGTATGCGTTGAATTAATGATCTGCGTTCAGAAGTTGCTTCGGCCACGGTTAATGATTTCAGTTGCAAATGTAACCCGAAAACCAATGAGCCAAACATGGGCAAAGAAAAAGCGGCCCGCAAGGGCCGCTTTCTGTAAATCATCGGTCGTAGTTTATTTTACAGCCAGAGCTTTATCAATAAGAAAAACAAGCATGCTGCGGTGGGCTTTGGTTTGCTCGTTTGGAGAAACCGCTGTACCCAGCATAGTTTTTATTTTACGCAATGTATTGTAAGCCGCACTGCGTGCTGCATTGTCGTAACCGGTTTTCGATTCAATAATGCCAATAGCACCTTTTACAAATTCGGTTTGCAGGTTCTGGCGGTACAGGTTTACAGCACCGGCAATATCTGCTTTAAAAATACCATTTGCCAAATCGGTCATTACATCGGCAACGCTGTAGGTATTACCGTACAGGCTGCTGTTGCTGATACGGCTAAGCGTAACTGGGTTCAGCATGGTCTGTAATGCCACCACCTGGTTCGAGAACAGGTTGTTTTGGAGCTTCGGATCTTCTGTTGCGCCAAAGAAATTGTAACCACGACGCTGCAATTGCAGGTAGCGGAACAGTTGTGCATCAGCATCAAATGCATTCGGTGCAAAAACATATTTCACCAACAGGTCCATTGCTTTTTTCTGGTAAGCGGCCGGTACAACGGTGTAAGGTTTGCTATCGCCGTTCTGGCCAATGAAACTTCTGTCTACATACACACCGCCAATATAATTGGCAACCGCCTGTGCCATACTGCGGCGTTCGAAGTTGAGTAAGTTGTAGCGGCCACGGATGCCTGCATACGATTCGCCTGTTTTACCAAACTTGCTGAGGAGTTTGGGCATGGTTGCATTTACAAATTTGAAACGGTCTTCGGCATAAGCAACCATATCGCTGCTCATATCGTTCACCATTACACGAGGGTCGATACCGTTACCGGGGCTGCGCATATCATCTGCATCATTACCAAATGTTAAGTACGGTTCGTTGCTGCGGCTTGCAATAGCGCTGAGTTTAGCGTCTTCTTCATTTGCAGCAAATTCGCTGTAACCATATTCAATAGCCCAAACATCGTAAGGACCAACTTTGGTCGTGTAATAATCGCCCTGTTTTGTTTTATCAAGTGCAACGTTTACAGAAGGATAGTCCATAACACTGCCCATTAAACCAACTTTCGATGTAATGGCTTTGTTGTGTACTTCACTTGGCGAAAGAATGGAACTGGCTTTCATGTTGTGGTTAAGACCAAGCGTGTGTCCCATTTCGTGCATTACCAGGTAATACAGGAATTGTTTGTGGAATTCTTTTTCCTCTTCGCTGGTTGCACCTGCAAGTTGTGCCATGGCAAAACCTGCAGCGTATTGTTGCATTACATATTTACCAATATTGCAGTTTTTCCAATGATTGTGCAGGTTGGCAGGCAGCATTTTTTCAAATGCAGCAGTTGCATCTTCTGCAGGTGTAATTGAAAGAGCTGTACGGTCGGTATATACAGCATCACCGGGGAACAAGGCTGCAGGTTTCCACTCAATGGTAATATCTGCACCAAGAATTTGTCCGGTTTTGGGGTTTACAAAGCTGGGTCCGATGGCACCATACGAAGGATACATCGACGATACCCAACGGATCACATTGTAACGGATATCAGCCGGATCCCATGTTGCATCATCAGGCATAATTTTCATTTGAACAGCATTTTTGTAACCTGCTTTTTCAAATGCTTCATTCCATTTTAAACCTGCTTCAACAATGGTTTGGCGATATTCAACCGGTGTTGTGTTTTCAACCCAGTAGGTAATCGGTTCAACAGGTTCACTTACTGCAGCCGATGGATCTTTTTTCTTTAAATGCCAGCGGTTGATAACGTCTTTGTAGGGAGTGTAGGTGTTTGCTGTAAGATCATCTACTTCCTGGCTAAAATAACCAATGCGTGGATCGTCTTTACGTGGTTTGTAATCGTTCTTTGGCACTTCAATAAATGAATGCTGCAGTTTAATGCGGATGTAACGGGCATCTGTAATGTCTTTTCCGCCCTGGTTAAACGGAGCAGGATTATCATACGCCAGATCAACAATTACATCGGTATTGTTGGGGTAAGATCGTAAACCACTCACCTTACTCTTGGTTGGGTTATAACCGCCCAGGTTAAAGAACATGAACGATGGAACGGTTGGGTTGGGTAACGGTTTTACAGGATCGAGCTTTTCGCTTACAAATAATGCATCGGCTGTAATTAAGTAACCAGTAGAATCTTCGAACGAAACTTTATCGGCAAAGAAAACCGACTCAGCAACGTCTACGTTTGCCGATTTGCTTACAGCATTATTCGGATCGTAGTAAAAATTGGTGTTGACCAATGAAAACTCCAGCTTATCGAACGACTTGCGGATTTTAAACAACAGGGTAGAGCGGTGCATGCTTTGATTCAGAAAGAGTGAGGTTGGTCCACTCAATGAAAAGCTCTGGTAGATGAACTCTTTTTCCAATTGATCTTTTCGAATAAACATTTGCACACTGCCGGTAGCTGTATCCTGGTACACAGTAAACAGACCTGCGTGTTTCTTACTCGATTTTACTTTGTCGTTGATGCTTGGTTTGGGCGGCGCCTTTTTTGTTGTGTCGGCCGGCGCAGGAGTGGCTGCTGGTTTTGCCTGCGAGGATGCTTCGTTGCCGAGCAACAGGCACAATGCAGATAGTGCCACTGCAAATTGCTTCTTCATAATTCGTGGTTTAATGATTAACTGATGGATGAAAAGATAAACTAAAGTTTCGGAGGGTGCGTACGCATTATATAAACGGATACGGTGAATTGTAGCTGGTTACAGAAAACACTTTAGCGAAGTACTTTCATTTTAACTGTTTCAATTCTTGTTTCGCTTACTGACAGAATATCAAACTCGTAATCGTCAATAATAATGCGGTCTTTTGCAACAGGTATTGTTTCATGATGTTCTACAATGTAACCCGATAAGGTTTCAGCATCGCTTTCTTCTTTAAAATCGAGGTTGTATTTTTCGTTAATGTAATCGAGCTCAAGTCTTCCGCTGAAGATAAATTCGTTTTCGGCCAGTTGTTTTTCAACAAACTCTTCGGTATCGTACTCATCTTGTATTTCGCCAAAAATTTCTTCCAGCAAATCTTCCATGGTTACAATGCCGCTGGTACCACCAAACTCATCTACTACCCAGGCAATACTTTTACGCTCACGTGTAAACTGATTAATTAAATCGGTAATACCCATGCTTTCAGGAACGGCAGGTATGGGTAATAAAATCGATTTAATATCGGCCGGTTTGCGGAACATATCCAGCTGGTGTGCATAGCCCATAATGTTATCAATATTGCCTTCGTACACAATGAGCTTACTCAGTTTGGTTTCAATGAACTTTTGTTTCAGTTCATCAATATCTGCATTGGCTTCTACACCTACAATTTCTTTACGGGGAATTAAACACTCCCGCACTTTTACACTGGGGAGCGATAATGCGTTCTCAAATAACTCGGTATTGATATCCTGTGTTTCGTCGTCGTTGTCTTTGCTTTGCTGAACAAAATGTTCAAGATCTACACGAATAAACGTTTCTTTTTTATCGTTTACACGAACATCGAACAGGTACTTTAAAATCCATTCGGCAAGGCCAACAAAAATGGATGCAACAGGGGAAAAAGCACTGTAGAAAAAGCTTACAACACGTGCAAAGAACGAAAGGACGGCATTGCTCTTTTTGCGGAAATAGGCTTTAAACACGGTGTACACCAACAAGGCAATAATGCCGCCTGTAAGAAAATCGAGCCCTAAACGCAGCAGCGCCGAATTTTTAATAGAAGAAGGCATTTCCTGCCATACCGGTTGAAAAAAACGGTTGACCAGTAATGCAAATATGACCAATGTAAGTGTTGAGCACACCAGTGTTGCGCCAATAAACTTACTCTGGTTGTCGATAAAGAAACTGAGAATACGTCCACTTGCGGCACCTTGTTTCTTTTTCAGTTCTACCGAAAAGCGATTCAGGGAGCCAAAGGCCGATTGTACACCTGCAAAGAAACCCATCAGCAGCATACTCACTCCAATCCATATCAACATGTACCAATTCATAGTACTTTAAAAATAATGTTTTTACAAAAGAATACAATGGAATTAAGCAGCGCCGATGAAATTACCTACAATGCTGATGGCTTCTGCAATAGCCCTTTCAAGGTTATCGTTTAAAATCACATGTTGAAATGAATGCTTGAATGAAATTTCGTAAGCGGCTTTATTTACCCTTGCTTCCAGTGAGTCGGCAGTTTCGGTGCCACGGCTTTCCAGCCTGCGGCGAAGCTCTTCAACAGAAGGCGGTTCAATAAAAATCGATAATGTTTGTTTGGGATATAAATCCTGCACGTGAATGGCACCTTTCACATCAATATCGAGCACAGGCACCTGCTTGTTGTTCCAGATGCGCTGCATTTCGCTTTTTAAGGTACCGTAGTAATTTCCTTCATACACCATTTCCCATTCAACAAACGCTTCTTCCTGTATTTTTTGCTGAAAACCTTCAACACTCAAAAAATAATAATCCTTACCATCTGTTTCGTGTGCTCTTGGTTTACGTGTTGCAGCTGAAATAGAAAATGAAAGCTGCGGAAAACGTTTCATCAGCTCTTTGGTAATAGAAGTTTTACCTGCACCGGATGGTGCGGTTATGATAATAATCTTCTGGTGCGCCTGTTCCATAAGCCCCAAAATTAAATGAATAGCAGCAATGTTAACTGTAACACAACTGTTAAGCTTTATTGGCAAACATAACCGCCATCTACAGCAATAAGACTACCGGTGGTAAAACTGCTTTCATCAGACAATAAAAAAGCAACGGTTGCAGCAATTTCTTCGGGCTTACCAATGCGGCCCATGGGTTGTACCGTATCTAAGCTTTTATATATTTCATCTTTAGCAGTATGGCTGATGTTGGAGTAATGCTCTACCGCTTTGTGCAGCAACGGTGTATTAATGGTGCCGGGGCAAATGCAGTTAACTCGAATATTAAATGCGGCGTAATCAATAGCCGTGCTTTTGGTTAATTGTGCAATTGCTCCTTTGGTCATGCCATATACCGAGCTGGCTGCTTTTCCTACAAATGACTGATCGGAACCCATTAACACAATGCTGCCTTTGTTTTGTGCTTTCATGACCGGAATTACTTTTTGTAACAGGTAATAGGTGCCAAGCACATTTACACCAAGCACATGCTGCAACTCCTCGTCGCTTGTTTGCTCCAATGTGGCAAACAAATGAACGCCTGCATTGGAAAACAGGAAATCGATTTTTTGTTCGGCAGCTACTACTTTATCTACAGCATCGTTTACTTCGTGTCGGTTGCGCACATTGCAGGCGATAAAATAACTGCCGTCTGTTTCATCCAGATCATTCACATCCAGGTTGTACACAACACAGCCTTTAGAACGTAGTAAATTTTTGGTGGCTTTACCAATTCCACTTCCGGCACCCGTGATAATTGCAATGCGCTTGTTCCAGTTCATTTTAAGTGTTTGTTTAAAGATAAACGAAACCAGAAATAAACATCAAACAATCCCTATGTGACTTACTGGTTAGAAAGTGATTTGCGGATATTATCGTGAAACTCACGAATGGCTTTGGTATGAAAGAACGGATAAATAAGTTTATCCCGCAGCCAGGAGCCACTTTTGTAAATAGTGTGATGCGAAATTTTGGTGAATCCTTTGTTACAGGTGCTGAGTTGTATGCGTTGGCTGCCCAGCGATTTTCCTTTTACGAGGTAACTTGTTTCTAATGTATGTTGCTCGTCGTTAATGGAAGTTATTTCGTGCCCAACAGCAACTTTAGCCAAACCACCTAATGCCTTTACACGAATCAACACAATTTGCCCGGCTTTTGCCCCGGTATATTCATCATCAATGTACGAAAGCTGGTTATTGTTGCGGCAGTATTGTAAACCAAACTGCAGCATCGATCCACACCAGGCTTTTTTAGGATGAATATTTTTGTAAGCATCCCAAACTTTTTCAATCGGCTCTTCAATAAAAAATGTTTTGTGATGCTTGTAAAACTGCTTGGTGCAATTTGTTTTCGGACAAAACGATTCCAATGCTGCAAAATCGTTCAGCTTATATAATTCATTATCGTGAATGAAAGAAACAACCTGTTCGTTACTGATGCGGTTGAAATTTACTTCGGATATTGTCTGTTGCAAGCGCTGGAGTTTGGGTTACTTGATTTTAACGAATATAAAGAGTTTCGGAATATTCTAAACAGGTAGCAGCCGCTTTCATAGTTTGTACGACAGATAATTAACGGTAAAATGAGGCCAATATTGTAAGAACAGCTGGTTTACAGCTAAATAGGTACTTATTTGTTGATAAAGCTTTAACAGCTAAAATTAAAAACGGGTTAAGCGAAATCCGTTAACTTGCACCCCTTGAATTTAAAATTATGGAATACGGAAAATTAATTGCAGTTACCGGCTTACCCGGCTTGTTTGAACTTGTTAGCAGCAAAAACGATGGTGCTATCGTACGTTCACTCGAAGATAATTCAACCAAGTTTGCTTCAACCCGTCAACACCAGTTTTCGCACCTGGAAAGTATTGAAGTATATACCATTCGTGAAAACGTAAACCTCATTGATATTTTTAAAGCAATGCACGCCGATGGTGGAAAATTACCGGATGAGAAAGATGCAAAGGCCGTAAAAGCTTATTTTGAAAAAGTATATCCCGATCTTGATTTTGAGCGTGTGTATGCCAGCGATATGAAGAAGATGGTGAAGTGGTTTGGCGTTATTACCGCAAAAGGTATTGAGTTGAAGTTAAGCGAGCAGCTGCTGGAAGAAGAAGCTCCCGTTGAAGAAGAGGTAGTTGCTGAAGCAGAAGAACCAAAGCCGGCAAAAAAAGCAGCGAAGAAAAAAGCAGAAGCTCCTGCAGAAGAAGCAGGTGAAGAAGCGCCAAAGAAAAAGGCTGCCAAGAAGAAGAAAGAAGATTAATACTTCTTATAAATCCTGTCTTAATTTAGAACGTCATGCCGGGCTTTTGAGCGTGCTCATCTTTTTCCAAAAAGCAGTTGAGTTATCTCGTTTAACCGGAATGACGTTTTTTATTGTATCATTTTAAATTCCTGTTATGTATAGTGCCGATATTAAACCGATTGAAAGGAAGTTTTTACCCGCTGATTTTACCATTACCACCTGGGATGCGCTGGAGCCCTACTTTACACAATTGCTCGACCGTGCAATTAACAGCAAAGCCGATCTGGAGCAATGGTTAAAAGACAGCAGCGAACTGGAAGCTGTGATTAGTGAAGATGCCTGCTGGCGCCAGGTACGCATGACCTGCGATACCGAAAATAAAGCGCTCGAAGAAGCCTTCAACTATTTCTATGTAGAGATTGCGCCTAAGATGCAGCCTTATGCAGATAAGCTGAACCGTAAACTGATTGATTGTGCCTTTACAAAAGAGCTGGATGCGGAAAAATATTTCACCTATATCCGCTCCATTAAAAAAAGCATTGAGCTGTTTCGGGAGGCAAATATTCCCATCATGTCTGAGCTGAGTGTAATGCAGCAACAGTTTGGCCAGATTGCAGGTAAGATGACCGTAGAAGTAAATGGCAAAGAATATACACTGCAACAGGCAGCGAAATTTTTAGAAAGTTCCGATCGTAAGCTGCGTGAAGAAGTGTACATGAAAGTGCAGAACCGTCGCTACCAGGATCGTGAAACCCTGAATAAGCTGTTTGATCAACTGGTTGCCAAACGTCATCAGCTTGCACTGAATGCAGATTTTAAGAATTACCGTGATTATAAGTTTAAAGAACTCGGCCGTTTCGATTATACGCCGCAGGATTGTTTCAACTTTCATGAAGCTGTTAAACAACACGTAGTACCGCTGGTGAAAATTATTTACGAAGAACAACGCAAAGCAATTGGTGTTGAGCAGTTGCGTCCGTGGGATATGGATGCTGAACCTGCAGGTATTGAGCCATTGCAACCCTTCGTTAACGGAACAGAGTTGACGGAAAAAACGATTGAATGCTTTGAGCAACTCAACCCGTTCTTCGCCGATTGCTTACGCAAAATGAATGAGCTGAAGCGTTTTGATCTCGACAGCCGTAAAGGCAAGGCTCCCGGTGGTTACAATATGCCGTTAGCAGAAACAGGCGCTCCGTTTATTTTTATGAATGCAGCAGGTACGTTGGATGATGTTACCACCATGGTACACGAAGGCGGTCATGCTATTCATTCGTTCCTTACACACAATCTTGAGCTTACCGGTTTTAAAGAATACGGAGCTGAAATTGCAGAGGTGGCCAGTATGGCCATGGAGCTGTTCAGCATGGAGCATTGGACCATTTTCTTTAAAGACAAAGAAGAGTTACGCCGTGCAAAATTCAAACAACTGGAACGTGTATTGACAATTTTGCCTTGGATTGCCCGCATTGATGCGTTCCAGCACTGGATTTACGAAAACCCAACCCATACTGCCGAAGAGCGTGGTGCAAAGTGGATGGAGTTGGCGAATGAATACAGCACAGGGCTGATTGATTACACCGGATTGGAGCAGTTCCGTCCGTACGAATGGCAGCGCCAATTGCATTTGTTTGAAGTGCCCTTTTACTACATCGAATACGGCATTGCGCAGTTAGGTGCAATTGGTTTGTGGATGCAGTTTAAGCAAAACCAGCAGCAGGCGTTACAGCATTACATGAATGCGTTGAGTCTTGGCGGCACCAAAACACTGCCCCAGCTCTACGAAACTGCGGGGCTGAAATTCGATTTTTCGCCCGGTCATATTAAAACCCTGATGGATTTTGTAAAAACAGAAATGGATAATCTTAATTAATACCGATATTTGCACTGCTAAATCAGAACATTAATCATGCTCTGCCGTTTCTACGGCAGGGCATTTTTGTTTCTAAGAGATTAAAAGAGAGAAGAAGTAAAAGAGGAAGCAACAATTTGCCAGGAGGATGAAAGAGTGGAAGGAGGAAATGAGGAAGTTGTTTGGAAACAGGACTAAGATCTGGCGCTATCAATAAAAAAGAGAAGCGCATCAACGCTTCTCTTTCAACTCTTTTTCTTTTTTAACCCTGTCTGCAGCCAGGCAGGTCTTAGCGTTAACTTCTGCAATCGCTGCAAAAACCGTTCACCACCATATTGCTTTGGTGTGGCTGAAAACCTTTGGGCAGTTTTACTTCCGGTACATGCACATCATCTAAGCAGATTGTTTTACTGCATTTGTCGCAAACAAAATGCACATGGTTATCGTGGTGGTGACCCTCGGCACATTGATCTTTACACAACGCATATTTCACCGAGTTGTCCGCCGTAGGTATCGTGTGGATGATTCCTTTTTCTTCGAATGTTTGAAGCGTGCGGTAAATGGTAACACGATCAATTTTATCACTTGCTTTTTTCTCAATATCAGCATGAGCAAGAGCACCTGGTGCATGGTAGAACATGTCCAGTATCTGTAACCTGCTGTCGGTTACACTCATATGATTTTTTTTCAGGAGATCTTTAATTGCTTCGCTCATACCCGAAAATTAATTAATTAGGATTATTCTGAAAAATACCGTTTACAAAACGTGGCCCATCGTAACGCTCTTTTAAAATAAGGCTGATATCGTCGTTTAGTTTCGCCAGCTCCTTTTTATCCAGTCCGTCGTAAATGCCACGCACACGACCACTTTTATCTACCAATGCAAACAACTGTGTATGAATAAACTGATCGGCAATCGGGTCGAGCCCGTTTTTTTGATCATCTAACAAATAACTCTTGCGGGCAGCTTCGTACAGTTTTTCTTTTGTACCGGTGAGCAGCATCCATTTGGCCGGATCAATTTTCATGGAGTCGGCATAATGCTTCAACCGGGCAACAGAATCTTTATCGGGATCAACTGTATGACTCAACACAATAAAGTCTTCCTCTTCAGCAAAGTTTTTTACAATGTCTTTCATGTTGGTATTCATCTTTGGACAAATACCGGTGCAGGTTGTAAAGAAAAATTCAACCACCTGTACTTTACCCGTAACCTGTTGATTGGTGACCGTATCGCCCAGCTGATTCACAAATGCAAACTCTTTCACCTCGTTCATAACCGGTAATTTCTTTCGCCATAAGTCGGTACCCCAGAAAATAGCCAGATAAAAAACGCCTAACAGCAAAACAAAGAAGCCAAGGTAGAACCACAATTTTTTCGACATACGCTTAAAATAAAGTGCAAAGGTACGAACGGGAGAGAGGCATTGTTCTTTGAAAATAAAATTTGCAACACAATTGCAAATATGTATTTTTGCTGTCCTTTATGAATTTTCGCATTAACTGGGAAGCCTTAGGAATCGCCGCATCTGTAGCCTGTGCCATCCACTGTGCTGTGGTGCCCTTGTTTATTACCAGCCTTCCTCTATTCGGAGTCAACATCATCCACAATGTATTTGTGGAAATATTGCTCTTAGGTGCAGCATTTGTTATTGGCTTCAGTACTCTTTGGCATGGCTATAAAAAGCACCATCATCATTGGGGAACATTAGTGCCGTTTACCGTTGCCATGGGCTTGTTTACGGCCAACCAGTTTGTAAAATTCCCTTATTCTTCTTTTGTATTTGTAGTGCCTGCGGTTGCGTTGATTATTACAGCACACATGCTCAATCACCGGTTTTGCCGCCAAGCAAATCATTGCCACAGCACCGATTGTAATCATTGATTTCTCCACGTTATTCCCATCATGAATAAAAAGCCATTACAGCTCTTACGCAAAACAGGTATTGCAGAAGGTATTTCGTTTTTGGTACTGTTGCTTATTGCCATGCCGTTGAAGTACATCTTCGATTTGCCATTGGCAGTGAAGTATACCGGTTGGGCGCATGGCTTATTGTTTGTGCTGTATGTGGCACAAGCTTATTATGTAAAAGAAGTGTACAACTGGCCGTTTAAAAAATTCATCTATGCTTTTGTTGCTGCATGGTTGCCGCTCGGAACATTTGTGTACGACAGGCAGTTGAAGAAAGAAGAAGAACTGCTCTCTGCTAAATAAGGCTGAACAGTTCTCTATTCATTCTTTCTGTACTGCAGTTACAAGTCCTTTTCCTTTTCGAAAAAGACAGATCAGCGCATGCTTGTTGGCATTTTTACTGCATGAACATTGGCGGATGTACTTCATGCCATTGTGTAGCCTGTTGAAACAACGCACCCACCTGTAACAAAGTAGCTTCATCGTACAGTTTACCAATAAAGCTGATGCTGGTTGGCAGCTTACGCTGGTTAAAACCGGTAGGCATGCAAAGTGCAGGATGGCCAGTAAGGTTTGTAACTGCCAGCTGACTGCCGCCAAAGGTTGGTGTAATAACCACATCTACTGTTTCAAAAAAGGTTTGCATTTTCTGCATGAGTAGATAACGATGCCGGTTGGCATTGATGTATTCAACAGCAGGAATGAGGCGGGATGTGCGGAATGAATTAGGCCAGTCGTTTTTATTTTGACGGGTCAATTGATCATCAAGACCGGTAACGGTAAGCTGATCAAATGCTGCAGCACTTTCGGCACCAATGATGATACCCACCATATCGAAGTTGTATACAGCACTATCGGGGAAGATAACCGGTATCAGCTGGATGCCCATTTTTTCAAATGCCTTGAGTGCTTTCCATTCGTTGGCACTGGTATCTTTTATACGATCGAAATAGTTTTTGGCATAGCCGATGCGCAATTTTTTGATGTCTTTTTTGATGCTGTAGTTGAAAGGCATGTTGACTGCACTTGCATCTTTTCCATCGGTACCGTGGATGTAATTGAACACAACGGCAGCATCTTCTGCGCTGCGACAAATGGGTCCAACTTTATCGAGGCTCCAGGAAAGCGTCATGCCACCGCTGCGGCTGATGCTGCCAAATGTTGGGCGTAAGCCCGTGGCGCCACAGGCAGTAGAAGGCGACACAATAGAGCCCAATGTTTCGGTACCGATAGCAAAGGGTACCAAGCCTGCAACTGTAGCCGATGCTGAGCCGGCAGAAGATCCGGAAGAACCGAAGTTGAGGTTCCAGGGGTTTTTAGTACGACCGCCATACCACCAATCGCCCATGGCTAATGCGCCCAGCGTAAACTTGGCAGCTAATACTGCACCGGCTTCTTTCAGTTTCAGATATACATAACTGTCTTCGTCAATTGTCTGCTCCTTGTAGGGCGTTGCACCCCAGGTTGTTTTAGTACCTTTTACCGCAAACAAATCTTTTAGTCCATAAGGAATACCATGCAGCGGCCCTCTGTATTTTCCTTTTGCAAGTTCGGCATCGGCAGCTTTTGCCTGCTGCATAGCAATTTCTTCCGTTACTGTGATTACACATTGCAGTGTATCGCCATACTTGCGAATACGTTCAATAAAAAACGTTGTGAGTTCTACCGATGATATTTTTTTGTTTTTGATGAGAGATGCCAGTTGCAGCAAACTATAAAAAGCCAGATCAGCTTTGTTCTTTGGCATTGTTACATTAGCCGGAATGTTCCACTGTACCGGTAATTGTTTGCTGTTAAATTGCATGCCCGGCAACACGGGACTTTGCCAAAGGCTCATGGGTACACTGTTGTTGAGCGGAAGGCTCTGCATTTTGCTGTACTCCCTGCGGTTGTCTCTTACATCCCGCAACATGCTATCGAGTTCGGGTTCGGTAAAATCGAGTGCGATTACACGTGCAGCTGTTTGAATATCCTGTTTTGAAATGGTATCTGTTTGCTGTGCCTTTGCACAAAACGGGAAGGCAGCTACAAGCAGCCACTTTATTTTGGTAAGCATTTGTGTTGGTTTAGAAAGGAAAGCTACTAAAAGAACCGGCAGAAACAACAGCTGCTTATACGTTTGCACCGGTTAAACGATAAGCGGTCATAAGCATGTATTGCTGATGCTGTGTTGAAAGAAGAAAGTGGGCGAACAAATAACAGACAAGCGTATTACCGAAGTGCTGAAAAAGAAAAAGGTCCTTCGCTTTGCATTGCTGCTAACGAAAGACCTGTACTTACAAACAAACCCGAAGTTTACGAAGCAGCTGCGCCGCTTTGAATTTCTTTTATCTTTTCACGAATTTTTGCTTCAATTTCTGCCGACATTTCGGGGTTGTCCATGATGAGTTGTTTTACTGCATCACGACCTTGTCCTAACTTATCGCCATTGTAGCTGTACCAGCTACCGCTTTTCTGGATGATCGCTAAATCAACACCCATGTCAATGATTTCGCCTGTTTTGCTGATACCTTCTCCGAAGATGATATCGAATTCCGCTGCTTTGAACGGAGGTGCTACTTTGTTTTTTACCACTTTTACTTTTACACGGTTACCAATTGCTTCATCGCCATCTTTGATCTGGCTCATACGACGAATATCTAAACGAACCGATGCATAGAATTTTAAGGCATTACCACCGGTTGTTGTTTCGGGGTTACCGAACATGACACCGATCTTTTCACGCAGCTGGTTAATGAAAATGCAGATGGTATTTGTTTTATTGATGGTAGCTGTGAGTTTACGCAAGGCCTGGCTCATTAAACGGGCTTGTAAACCCATTTTGCTGTCGCCCATTTCGCCTTCCAGTTCACCTTTTGGTACCAACGCTGCCACCGAGTCGATTACCACTACATCCAATGCTCCGGAAAGAATTAAGCGATCGGCAATTTCCAATGCCTGTTCGCCATAATCGGGTTGGGAGATGAGCAGGTTGTCTACATCTACACCGAGCTTTTGCGCATATAAACTGTCGAATGCATGTTCCGCATCAATGATGGCACAGATACCGCCTTTCTTTTGTGCTTCTGCAATAATATGGGTTGCAATGGTTGTTTTACCGGAGCTTTCAGGACCATAAATTTCTACAATACGACCTTTGGGTACACCGCCAACGCCTAAAGCTGTATCTAAACCGATAGAACCGGTTGATACCACTTCCATTTCATGTACGCCTTTTTCATTCATCATCATTACACTGCCCTTGCCAAAGTCCTTATCAATTTTGTCGATGGTGAGCTTTAATGCCTTGAGCTTTTCATTGTTGATGTTGCTCTCTTTACTCATTTTTTCCTTTTTTGGTTTCTCCAAAATTAAAGTCTCTTCCATAACGGGTTTGTTTTGTTTGTACACACTAATTTATTTAGCAATACTAAAACTAAATTTTTTGGAAACCAAATGTTTTAGCAAAATTGTTTTTTGCAAGCGGGTTTTAAGGCTGAAACTTCCCGTTTGGGCACAAAAGGGAACGGAAGGGATCAAAAAGGATCAAAAGGGATCGTTTCGTCGAACTATCTACGGTGCATCTACGGGGTATGTACGGGGAGAGCTGAAGGCTGAATGCGGAATGCTTAATGCGGAAGGCAGAGAGAAGCCGGAAGTGTTTTGATATGAACTTATTTCTATATGCTTATTTTGTTTTATTTTTCCATTGCGCCAGCATGTGACAGCCGCTACCGTGATCCACCGGAACAGCCAGAGCTAACCCAAACTCCACGCTTACTCCCGGATAATTTGTTTTGATTGCTGCGCAGGTAACCGTTACAATAGTGATTTGTTTTGTAAAGTTGAAGCAGGAGGATGTGCTTTATAGTTGTGTACAAACGTTTAGCAACGTTTGCACAGGTATAAACAGAATAGTATTTGCGCAACTGTTACAAGAATAAACAATTTTTAGAACCAATTATTAATGAAGCGACTCGTAAAAAAAGCGAAAGTGGAGAGGCTGAAAGACTTGCGCATATTTATGCGTCAGCGGTAATTTTAGGACGACCAACCCCAGACAACAATTGTAACATCAAGAGACGAACATGGCAACGCTGATTAAGACAAAAAATGATACCATAAAACACTTAGAGGACAAAGTTCGTGACGGACAGATAATTTTATCAAAATGTCACAACCTACGTAATCAAAACGAATACGAAAAGTTACTTGATGAACACGAAATTTGGTGGAAGTCATCGGGAAATCTTTTAAAACAATTGTTTAGTGACGATGAAATTTCAAAGGATTTTTTGGACGTTGGCTTTATTTCATTTGACCCTAATGAAAGTTTTCAGGACAAAGTATCTGCTTTTAGTCAAAGCACTTATAGCGACATAGAAAAACTAAAAACAATAATCAAAGATGTAACAAACGATTTATACAGCTCACAAACCAATTCACAATCTACAAACAAAAATAAATGGGAACGTTCTCATAAAATTGCTTTAGCTTCCTTGGTTGTTGCAATTGTTGTTCTAATTTTTGGCAACAACTTATACGACAGGCTAACAAAACCATCTGAAAAACAAAACCAAGTTGACGACACTACATCAACAATACTCTCAATTGACACAACAGCAATTGTAAAACAGCTACCATACTTAGAGAATTATCCCATAATTGACAAAGGTTTATATGTAAAATACTACTACAATAATCTTGTTTTTGGTGGTGTAAATGTTGACAGCATTCAAATCAATGCAAGAACGGCGTCAAGTGAACCACTTGAAATAACCAAAGAGAAAAACTTCTTTAGCATGGATATTACAGAAGAACCTTTTATAGAATTTGAATATAAAGGCAAATACTATTCAATAGATTTGACAGGCAGACACTACGACTTTAAAATGACATTAAGAGAAATTGCAAAACCGACAATGACACTAAAAAAATATAATGAACTCTAAAAAAACTACCGCTAACAAGGTATTGCCAAAAGCGGGGCTGAATGGCTTCGATTGGGCATTTGTGTAAGGTTCAATATTCGTTCTTCTATTGAACTTTTGTGCTAAAACACCCCGCCTTCGGCAATACACGAACCGTTACGATACGGTAGACAACAAAGTATCGAAATGAGAAAAAGTAAACCTTTTCGACATACGAACCCAGTTATAAATAATTCGCTAAAGCAGAGTTAATGAAAGACAAACTGAAATTTTTAAAACTTCTTGTTCATTCTGAAACTCCTCCTGAGTGTGGCATAACAGGTTTATGCGGTGGTTACGAGCTGAAAGAATGGAGATATAATCAGTTTGCCGATTGGTTATTTGATGAGCATTTACTCGACTTTGCCTTAAAGTATTCAGAGTTTAAAATAGTTGACGGCAAATCTGCACCCAAAAAATTAAGAGAAGCAGCAAAAAATATTTTTCAGACTGATAATATCAAGAGGGGTGAGTTTGGTGAATTATTGCTTCACGGTATTTTGAAAGAAGCCTATGATACCATTCCTGCCATTAGCAAAATTTATTTTAAGGATGGCCCAAATGAAACCGTTAAAGGATTTGATGCTGTTCATGTTATAGCTGATGAAGATGGTTTAGAACTTTGGCTTGGAGAAGTAAAGTTTTACAATACTTTCTACAATGCTGTTTATGATGTTGTTCCCGAAATTGAAGCCCATTTTGATAAAGTTTACTTAAGAAATGAGTTCGCAGCAATCACCAACAAAATTGACAAGTCCTTTCCGCATTACGATAAACTGGTAAGACTGCTTGACCCAAATACTTCATTAGATGATGTGTTCAAGGCAATTTGTGTTCCTGTTTTGCTTACATATGATTCACCATTGGTGGCAAAGCACAGGGAATTTAATGAGGCTTATTTAAATGAAATATTACCTGAAATTGAAGTTAATCACAAAGCATTTTTAGCAAAAGTAAAATGCCCAGTCAAAATTCATTTGTTCTTATGTCCTTTGGAAAACAAGGCAAAATTATCTCAAACACTTTTAGATAAATTGGCAGCATGGCAGAAAATCTAAGCTTACTTGAAATCAACAATTTATTGAGGCAAAATGCTATCAATCCCCAGAATGCATTTTCTGTGATAAAATCAATTGCCAATAATCTTAATCAAAAGAATGAAGTCTATTTACAGGAAGTAATTCTTCGGGTTATTGAACAGCGTGACATGTTTGGTAACTACCAATCAATAATTAACGATTTTGCTAGAGAAATTGGCCTATTCCCATACCTTGACCCAAAAGAATTAAATCTTGCTGATAAAATTGCATATGAGTTTCACCGTCCAGACGGTGTTGAACAAGACAATATCGTTTTTCACAGGGCACAAGCAAGAGTTTATTTTGAATTACTTGATGGGAAAAATGTAATTCTTAGTGCACCAACGAGTTTTGGAAAAAGTTTGGTGATTGATACAATAATTGCCACTGAACGCTTCAAAAACATTGCAATTGTATTACCTACCATTGCTTTGATTGATGAAACAAGAAAGCGACTTTCACGCTTTAGAGACCTTTACAAAATCATAACTCATTCCACTCAGTCTGTAAGTGATAGAAATATTTTCGTTCTAACTCAAGAACGAGTTATGGAAATTATAAACGAAGTTGATGTTGACTTTTTTGTGATTGATGAATTCTACAAAATTCAACCCACGCCTCAAGACCAAGAAAGAAGCATTATATTAAACCAGGCATTTTACAAACTACTCAAAAAAGGCGGTCAATTTTATTTGTTAGGCCCAAACATTGAAAACATAAACTCAAAAGTATTTCCTGAAAATGTTGAAATAAACTTCATCAAGACAGACTACAAAACAGTAATCACAGAGAAGATTAAAGTTGCTGTTCCAACAAATGATGAAGATGCCCTTTTGAACTTATGTGCTGAATTGACAGAACCAACTTTAATTTATTGCAAGTCACCAAAAAGTGCAAACAAGGTTGCAAAACTGCTTTTTGATTCGGGAAAATTCAAAAAAAATCAAAACAACGCAAATGCAATTGAATGGTTAGAAGAAGAATATCATCCGCTTTGGTTTCTTCCTAAGGCATTGAAATTCGGAATAGGAATTCACCACGGTAAAATTCCACGGGCTATTTCACAGTTTGCCGTAAAAGCTTTTAATGAAGATAAACTTCAGTTTTTAGTTTGCACAAGCACCCTCATTGAAGGCGTAAATACAAAAGCTAAGAATGTAATCATATACGATAACAAGGTTGCCAATGAGAAATTTGACTTCTTTACCTTCAACAATATTTGTGGTAGAAGTGGCAGAATGTTTCAGCATTTTATCGGCAGAGTATTTCTTTTTCATGAACCACCAACCGAAGAACTGCCATTGGTAGATTTTCCCTTATTCAGCCAAACAGATGAAGTACCTGAGAAACTATTGATGCAAATGGACAATGATGATTTATCACAAAAATCAAAAGATAGAATTCAAACACTTTCTAACAATGGAATTTTAAGCATTAAGACAATTAAAGCTAATTCGAATATTGAACCACAAAGCCAAATTGACCTTGCAACTTTTCTAAAAGGTAATCTGAGAGGCTATCACTACCTATTGAAGTGGAACAGATTCCCCACTTATGACCAATTAAAGTTTGCATGCGAGTTAATTTGGAAATTTTTGGTTGATGGTGGTAGAGTTGGCGGCATTAGTTCAGGTAGCCAATTAGCTTTCAAAATAAATAATTTGAGGACTGTTGGTAATATCAAAGACCTAATTGCAAATGAGATTGATGAAGATGGAGAACCCGAAAAGGTAAATGAAGCTATAGAGAATATTTTAGAATTTATTCGTTTTTGGGCTCAATACAACTTTCCGAAATACATGATGGCATTGAATAGAATTCAGAAAGAACTTTATGAAGATATAGATTTTCAAACTGGTGACTATTCTTATTTCTCCTCACAAATCGAATGTTTATTTACAGACCCATTATTTGTTGCCTTAGATGAATATGGTATTCCAATTCAGACAAGTAATAAAATCAAAGACAAATTGTACACTAATGGTAATTTTGACGATTTACTTGAACAGATTCGAGAACTTCCAATTGAAAGTTTAGAAGTAACGCAATTCGAGAAAGAACTTTTAAATGATGCACAAAATCAAGTATAAAGACAGCCAACGTACAGTCCGACACGACACAAACTAGGGAAGGGAAACTCAACAAAGACTTTTTTCCCAAGCAACGTCTCCCAATAATTGCAATAGACTATTTGTACTAAGCTTAACGGGGACGTTGCGTGTTATGGAAAAGTAATTTTCTTATACACAACGTGCTCCACAGGCTTTGTGCGAAACAGCAACCAGGTACAGGGAGAGACATTGCTGAGAAGAAGAGCTGTGGTTCGGGCCGAACAACTAAAGCCGAGCTATAGAATATAAGATCAACCACATTAACTTTACTCAGCTTCGGTTCCAGGCTAACGAATCACAGAGTATCAGTACAGCAGAAAGCCCTGTCCGTAAACGGCTATTGTAAACAGACACTTCCTGCTAACTTATATACTCAGACTTAAAATGATGGAGTTAATAAAAAAATATCGGATCGCTCTTGTTGTGACGTTTGGGCTATGTCTATTTATCAAACCAGCATTATGCTTTTTAATTCTCGGGATACTTATATCTTATATCGGTTTTGCAGCAGTACTATTTCTAAAGAAAATTTCTAAGACAGGAATTGCTAGGACAGGCAACATCGTAGCATATGAATCCGATAGTGACGGACATAAAACACCACTAATTGAGTTTACTACTATTACAGGAGACATTATTAAAGCGAAGCCAATTATTTATGCTTCGACAGACCTAAGTAAACTAAGGTCGTATACTAATTTCATCAATCAACCTGTTCCCATTTTATATGACCCAGAGAACCCCAAAAAAATTTGTTCTGAAAAATGAAAAGGGGTTTAATTATGTGGTTTTCGTAATTTTCATATTGGCAGGACTGTTTTTTGTTGGGCTAAGCTTTAGTTGGTTATTAGGTTATATAAAAATGGGTTAAGCAAGAATAACAGCTTTCTTATCGGTTGGTGGCGCCATCAACCGAAATAGGTTCATAAAAGGTGGCTGGTGAACACAGCAACCATTAAAAACAATTGTTATGGCATTTCGTTTACATCCTGTATTTATCAAAAGTGAAACAATCAATACTCCTGAAGCATTGTTGCAGTTAATGGATAAGTCTGATTTAAAAAAAGGCGAGGCATTTGATTTTTATGCAACCAGTAAACAATACGATCGTGTGTTTATAGGCCGCATAGCTGATTATATGATCTGTTGCAATGGCAACCTGGCCTATGGTGCATTGGATGAGGAAAATCCTCTTTTGGATATAGAAGACGTTGAAGCTGCTGCCATCATCTGGGATGAAACATCTGCTGTATTTGGCTTCAGTATTATACGCAAGGGGATGGCCGTACGTAAAGTACTTGTTGTTGATGGCGAAATTGAATGCAACGAAGGTGAGCCGGTAGCGGAAGAGCTTGCGATTGATGAAGACAGTTTGTTTGATCCTGAAGAAAAAGAAGAAATACTGGAAGAAGAAGGCCCTGAAGGTTTTGCTGCACTTGTACAAGCCGAAAAAATATGCCGGGCAACCAATGCAGTTGCCAAACGATACCTTGGTACCGGTATTGTTGAACTGCGGGAGAAGCTTGCGTTACACGAATATTGTTAGTAACCTCTTCATCTGTTTATGCATCCAACCGCTTTTGTTGGTTGGTGAAGATCGCAACCGTTAAAGAAGGAATGTATGTTGCAGAGCAGATTGCTTCGTGCCTCGCAATGACGCTCCGGTTGGGGTTTTGTTTCGGAGGCGAGTCTGGTAAAACTGACTTGTCGTATTGGAACGAATAAATTAAGAACGGCGAGTCCCTTACAGGAGACTCGCCTGAGAAGAAAATATATTCCCAAGTTTACTACGAAAGCATCCGGTGGGCATTGGCCACGGATAAACACAGATGCACACAGATATGATGAAAGCCACAAATGCCACTAATTCGTACGAAGAAAAGTGAGTTTTGTTTAACCAGCTTCGTGATCTCATCCATTGAAAGTTTAAAAAAGTATAGCTTTTATATTCAGAGACCAATGCCTAAGACTTCAATTAAACACAGGAATAAATAAGCAAAAACTCTTATTTGGTTTCGTAGCAACTACTACTTAAGTGTAAAAAAATTATAATATATTTGCGGGAGTTTTAAAATCTATAAAATCCTTTTGCATGCATCGATCTTTACCCTCCTTTGTACCTATTCTTTTCCTGTTACCTGTGTTCTGTAAAATGAACCATCCGGTTGTTTCATTTTAAATTTTACACCATCTTTTTTAACTATTGTCAACTACACGGGATCGTGTGGCTGGATGAGGTGAATTGTTGCAGCACATTATTCTCATTTTACAAACCCAAAATCATCTCTGTTATGCGTTTTATTTTAGCAGCATCTTTTTTCTTTCTTTACTGCAGTACTTACAGTCAAACACTTTTCTGGAACGATACGTTTGAAGACAGCGGTGCACCTTCAAGCGGAAGCAGAACACCCAGTACGAACTTTTCGTGTGGAGGGCCACCAGCCACCAGCTATTTTTTCAGAACCAATACAGCAGGCATCAATTTAATAAGCGGAACCTACAGCGGTATGGAAGGAAGTAAGTTCTGGGCTTTCGAAGATGTTGATGCCAGCCCAATATGTGTTAATGGATCAGCAAGTGCCAATCAACAAGTAACCTGGTCCGGAATTAACATTACAGGCCGTACCAATTTAGTGTTCAGAGGTTTGTTTGCAGCAAACGGTTCATTCGCTTCTAACTGGGAGGGAGCTTCCTTTGGCGCAAACCAGGATTATATGGCAGTGGAATACCGCATTGATGGAGGCTCATGGACCAAGGCTATTGCCTTTTATGCAGGCACAACCGGGCAAACGCAAACGTTGAAATTAGAAACTACAGGTGATTTGGTTGGAGACGGAGCCGATTTGACTTATGCTTTTACCGAGTTTTCTGCAAATATTCCTGGTACGGGCAGCCTATTGGATTTACGATTGAATGTTTTTGCCAACGGTAGTGGTACGGAAGAAATGGCCGCAGATAATTTCAGACTGCTTGGTAATTTACCTACGTTGCCCGTAACGCTTGGTGGTTTTTACGCAAAAGCAGAAGGGGGGTTAAACAGGCTTAACTGGATTTGTACAGATGAATTCAATAACAGTCATTTTGAAGTTGAGCGTAGTACCGATGGTATACGTTTTGAAAAAATCGGCGTGGTAAACAGTAAAGGAAACAGTAACAGCCCGCAAGAATATAGTTATGTTGATGCACAGGGTTTACTACCTGTAAGTGCATATTACCGATTGAAACAGGTTGATGTAAACGGGTATTTCAGTTATTCGGCCGTAGTACTTGTGCAGCGTACAGGGCAAGATAATTCGGTTGCATACCCTAACCCGTTTGTGAACAGGTTGTTTGTGGAAACCAAAAGCAATAATGGTAACAGGGCAGAGGGTATACAGGTAATGGATGTTGCGGGAAGATTGTATGCTGTACCGGTAACCTATTTGCATAATGGTTTTGTGCTGGCTACTGAAAAGTTGCCGAGTGCAGTTTATTTTGTGCAATGGCATACAACGGGCAAGGTTTCACGCACAGTTGTAATTAAAAAATAGCACAGTATTCGTAAGCACTGTTTCTAGTGTAAGCGAACCGGAGAAGATAGCAGTTGAAAGCTTTTTTCCCAGCAACGTCTCCCAATAATTGAAGTATACTATTTGTACTGAGCTTAACGGGGGACGTTGCTTGTTTTATAAAAGTAATTTTCTTGTACGCAACGTCCTCCACAGGCTTTGTGCGAAACAGTAACTATGTACAGGGAGAGGAATTGCTGAGAAGAACGGCGAGTCCCATACAGGAGACTCGCCTGAGAATAAAATTGTTAATAACCTCTTCATCTGTTTATGCATCCAACCGCTGTTGTTGGTTGGTGAAGATCGCAATCATAAAAGAAGGAATGCATGTTGCAGAGCAGATTGCTTCGTGCCTCGCAATGACGCTCCGGTTGGGGCGATGTGTTACGAAGAAAGCGGCGAGTCCCTTGCAGGAGACTCGCCTGAGAAAAAAGCGGCCTTTTGCTCCTGTTGTCATCCTCGCCAACGTGCAAAAATTATGTGTATGCTGGTCGTATTCTTTGTTGGCGAGGATGCCAACAACAGTCTTTTTCCTTCTTCCTGTCCCCCAATCAAACAGCTTTGCAACTACGGCAACTGGTATTGCTGAAAAAAGCTCCACAACAGATCGTTGGCGTTGATGGAAGTGGAGGGAATATCGGAGTTTGGTCCACCGGGCAAGCCGCCGGGCCATCCATGTCCGCCATCGTTGGTTAAATAATAATCGATGGTCACATTGTTGGTACAGTTAAGCCAGCGGGTTAACGTGTAATTGCTGTTGCTGAAAATGGTTTGTTTAGTCGTTGTGCAATTATTCTTCAGCGACCATACATTGAACACCGAATCGAGTGGCGGACAGTACACACCACTTACCCCGTTACCATATCCACCGGTGTACACTACATGCTGATCGAGTTTGGAATGCATGTGCAACACCGGAACTGCTCTCGCCGGATTGCAAGGCTGGGTCACCACCATGGTAGAACCGTTGGGTGCAATGGCTGCAATCTTCGTACTCAGTTCGCAGGCTAAGCGGTAACTCATCATGCCACCGTTGGAATGGCCGGTAGCGTATACTTTCTTTGGATTGATCTTGTACGACGCAATCAGTTTATCAATAAGCATACTGATGAATTTTACATCGTTGATGTTATTGGTAACTGCCGGACCGCAGCAGGTGCCGGCATTCCAGGTATTGATGACACCGGTACCTTCCGGATAAACCACAATAAAACCTGCACTGTTTGCTTTTTGGGTGAGCAAGGAGGTGCTTTCGAACTGTGCAGCACTTCCACCGCCGCCATGCATGGCAATGACCAGCGAAAAGCCAGACTGTTCGTAATAGTTGGGCGGCAGGTTCAATACATATTTTCTGCTTAAGCCATCGACTTGCATTGTTTCCGTAAAACGGTAGGTTTTCGTTGACGGTTTTCCTTTCCTGCAGGAAAACAACAAAGGCGCAACAAGCATGAAGCAGTACATGAAAGCTGAACGGATATGCATAGAGGTTCCAGGTTGGTTTTACGTATAGGACGATCGATTGCTTAAACGGTTTAACCTGTACATTATTTTACAGCAGCCTGCAGGAATCTTGCTGTGGTCAATTGATTTTAACAGCAGTAGTTTGTTTGCTTTCGCAAGGATGTTAACTTTACTCCCTAAATTAAAAAGTATGAAAAAACTGTCTTTACTGATGATGGCAGCTTTTATAAGCGTTGCTGCTATGGCACAAAACGATCCGAAGCCTGCTGCGAAAGGCGTTACGTATGGTGCAGGTACCGAAAACAAAGATGCGGTTACCGTTGCTGCTATGGACGAGCAGGTACAAAAAAGCGGAAGTTTTAATGGAAGAATTACCGGGAAGGTTACCGAAGTATGCCAGGAAAAAGGCTGCTGGATGAAAGTAGAAAAAGCAAACGGCGAAACAGTAATGGTAAAGTTTAAAGATTACGGTTTCTTTATGCCAAAGAATATTGTGGGCCAAACAGTAGTGCTGGAAGGTGAAGCAAAAGTGAAGGAAGTAAGTGTAAAACAACAAAAGCATTATGCAGGCGATGCAGGCAAAAGCAAAGAAGAAATTAAACAAATTAAGGAAGCAAAGAAAGAAGTGCAGTTTGTAGCCGCCGGTGTATTGGTAATTTAAACAGCTTGTTATACAGCAAAGCCATCCCGAAAGAGATGGCTTTTTTTATTGTTGACGGTTGATGTGTTTCAAATTCGTGTACTGTTTTAAACGTAAAACGCCTCACAATTGTGAGGCGTTACTTATTAACCCAAAACTAACCACTGCTTATTTTGCTTTATTCAACTCTACCAATACGGTCAATTCAACATCTTTACCTACAACCAGGCCACCTGCTTCTGTAGCACGATCCCACTTAAGGTTGTAATCGAAACGGTTGATGGTTGTTGTAGCTTTAAAACCGGCTTTATCGCCACGGGTGCTTGTTGCAATACCGCCGAACTTCACATCAAACTTTACGGGCTTGGTCACATCACGAATGGTTAAATCGCCCACCAGTTCGTATTTGTTGTTGCCAAGTGGTTTGAAGGTTTTGCCTACGAAAGTTGCTTTTGGAAATTTCTCCGCATTAAAGAAATCATCGCTCTTTAAATGCTTGTCACGGTTTTCGTTGTCGGTGTTGATTGAATTGATATCAACCGAAAAATTGATTTTCGCATCGCTCCAGTCGGCCTTGCTGTGCTCCACTGTTCCGTCAAAAATTTTGAATGCACCTTCGGTTTCTGCTACCACCATGTGCGTAACAGAGAACTTAACATTTGAATGCGATTTGTCGAGTGTCCATTTGGTTGGCGTTTGTACTGCAGGAGCCAACTGCGCAGCAGCATCATCTTTCTTTAAAAAGGCAGAGAGGCTAACCACGCCAATACCTGCAACAAGCACAAATAGTAATTTCTTCATTGTTCAATTGATTTAGACTGCAAAGATGGGAAAAGTGTATGTACATACATGTAATTTAAATGTTAAAACACCGGATTCGTGTTTAAACGGGAAAAATCGATGTCTGAACAGGCAAAACAGAAGAAAAAAAGGGAGAAACGATGGGTTTTTAGGCAAAACTACCGGCAACGAAAACAGGTTCTGTTCAACTTTTGAAGCTGAACGGAACCTGTTGGTGAGCGTTTTTGAGGAGAATTGTCCTGATATCAGGCTGCGATCATAGCCCCTTCGGATAATTCTGTTTGGATAGCCGAAAGTCTTGCGATTGGTAACTCGGCGGCAGCCAAATCCATCATGCCTTGAAAGACAAAATCGGGCGCATTGTTTTTAACCTGGAGCAGCCATTGCTTTATTTCGCTGTTCGATAGTCCGTGCATCATCCATTTATTGTAGCTGGGCATGAGCTTCGGATCTACATGTGCAAGTATGCGCATGGTTACTTCGTGCAGCTGTTCATCGGTATAATAGCGCCACAAAATTTTGTTGAGCACCTCTTCTTCCTTGGCCATATGTGCCAGGTTAAAGTTCATAAAGGCTGCCACTGCATGTTCCAGTTTACGACCGATGTCTTTTTTTGCTTCATCCGATTCGCACAGTGAAAAGGCTTTTAACATGTCTGCCAAACCTGTACTCAACTTCAGATCAAGTACATGCTCGTTTTCAAACAAAGCCACAATAGAAGGTTCGTAAGCAGTTATTTCGGGTAAAATATAGTTGTCTTCGGTATGTGCATGTGCATCAAACAACTCCAGCACAGTGGCCACCTGCGCAGTTACAGCAGCGGCATCGCTTTCGTTTGTAAAATCGGTTTGCTGCAGTTTCATCATGGTATCGTACAACAGTGCACGCAGTCCTTTGTGCACCTGGTAAAAAATATTATAACGTTGCATGGTTTCTTTTTTTTTGATTGAAAGAAACCGGCGCTCTTACGGGATCGCCGGTGTTTTATCAGCGGTTGAAAAAGGGCTGTTGCTTAAGAAGCCGTGCGATACACAAAACCTTCGAGGATGATGTTGGTTGCCTGGCCTGCTTTCTGAATACGCATTTTTGTAGGGTAATAACCGCTTTGCTGGTATTTAGCAGGTTGCGGAATAGTGCGTTCGTAATTTGTTGTTGCTTTTAAAAACTCCAGCGTAATCATTGGCTCGTAAAAATTAATCTTCGCATCGTACGAACCTAAAATGAATGTTTCTGTAAATGGCTGGCCGTTTAGTTCGGGAGAAGTAACATCCACATAATGTTTACCCATTGTTGGAACAGGATCAATACCTATATAGTTAGCAGGTAAATATTCGGCCGGTACACTTGCAGCAAGTTTTGCAGGATCAACAAAGGTTTCTCTTTCAGCAGAGGATACGGTGTAAAAATGAAAATCGAAATGCGGCTTGGTGTAAATGTTTGCCGGTGGATGACCTGCAGGATTCCAGTTAACCCATGCATGTTTAAATGCAATGTTTGCAGCTTGTGATGGTAAAGAAAGCACAACGTTGTTGCTGTGATCGTGTCCACCACCGCTGCCATCGTCTGCAGGCATACTGTTCAAGGCTTCTTCATTAACTGTAATGGCAACTTTTACCGGATTACCATCTTTATCTAACTGTACCCATGTCCAGGCTTTGCCTTCGTGCATCGTGGTTTCGGGTCCTTTAAAAATACCTGCCTTCGATTGGTCTTTGTCTTTTGTACATGATGTGAGCACAAGTGCTGCTGCGGTGAAAACGAACAATAACTTTTTCATTGATGAAAGGTTTAATGATGAAGAATACACTGTTCTTTTTTTACAGTGTTATAAGTTAACAGCGCAAAGATGTTACACTTACAGGCGCAGAAAAACCTCCTGTTGTTTCAATTGACAATTTGTATGTATGAAATGTAGGAAGCCGTTACAGGGCATAAAAAAACCTGTTTGTACAAACAGGTTTTTGTGCATGTAATTTTGATGTACATCAGTTGATTTCTTTTAACCAGCTCTCCACAAATTCTCTTGCAGTTGTTACCACCTCTTTCCCTGCACGGTAGGCCATTTTCCAATGCGAACCTTTGCTTTCGTATGCACGGTTTACAAAATATTTCTTTCCGTTTTTCTCTACTGTTTGTGCATCAAAATCAATATCGGCAGTTTCGGCCAGAAAATTTTGCAAGCGCTTTTTTACATACAGCATATGATTGGCAGGATATTCCTGTTCCCAACGTGCAACCTGCTGATCGTAACCGGCTTTGTTTTGCGGTACAGCTGCTTCATAATTTTTACGGTAGTTGGCTACGTATTTGTTGTTGGGATCTTCTGCTTCTTTCAATTGTTTTTTTGCATCGGCCAGTACTTTTTCAAATATCGGCTTCATGGTTGCATCGGCTGTTTTAACCGATTGCTCCATTTCTGCTACACTTTTTTTGTATTGTGCAACAGACTCTTTCTGCATTTCTTCCGGCGTTTGAATTGCTTTGAACTCGGGCTTGTGCTGGTTGCGCAGCTCGTTGTATTGTTTCAGGTAGGCAGCTGATTGTACATACTGCTTACTGTAGGCAGCAATTTCTTTTGCAAGCGGAACTCTTGCAGCAGCGGGAATGTTTTTGAGATTTTTAATACCATAGGCATCAAAAGAGCCACCTAAAAATCCATTGCCGATTTTTTCGTTGGCGGTTGTTTTGGTTATACCCAGTTGCTGCAGAAAATCGGCAGCAAGTTGTTTGCTGGTAAAAGAATAAAGAAAAAATACGGCGAGGCAGCAGGCTACCATACCCGAAGCCGCTGAAAAATGCCAGTTACGTTTGCGGAAAAGATGTTTTAACATGATGAAAAGGTTTTAATATCATTAATAGCTGCAAAAATGAATCTGTGTTTACAATAAACTGCCAGTATTATGAATGAGTTGTAAGAAAGAGGGGATGAACTGTACAAAAAAAGCTCCGCCATGGCGGAGCTTTTGCAATGGGATGAAGCTGTTATTTACCCATCCACTTTTTAAACTCGGTTACTTTTTCCCGGCTTACCAATGCTTCCTTGTCTACTTCCGGAATAAGACCCAGCACAAGACGGTTACCAAAGTAATCATCAATTTTGTCGATGCTGGTTACCGATACATAAAATGAACGGCTGATGCGGAAATACCGTTCCGGATCGAGCATCTCTTCCAGCTCGTCCATGGTATAGTCCACTACAAACTTTTTATTGTCTTTTGTTTTAAAGAAGTTCAACCGGCCATCGCTGTAGAAGTAGGCAATGTCTTCCACTTCCACGCTTACCAGCTTTTGTCCATGCTTTACCAAAAATCGTTTGCGGTATTCTTTCGGCTGCAGTTTTTGTTGTAATTCTTTTACGAGGTTATCGAGGCTGATATCGGGCTTGGCATTGCTCTGTAATTTTTTGTACTTGGTTAACGCAGCAGCCAACTCTTCTTTCTGAATCGGCTTCAGCAAGTAATCAACACTGTTTACTTTAAACGCTTTTAATGCATACTCGTCGTACGAAGTGGTGAATATCACCGGACTTTTTACATCAACCAGGTTAAATATTTCAAAGCTCTGGCCGTCGGCCAGTTCAATATCCATCAGTATCAGATCGGGCTGCGGGTTATCGTTCAACCACTCAACTGTACTTTTAATACTATCGGTTGATGCGAGCACTACAGCTGTATCGTCTACAGCCGCTAATGTTTTCTGTAATTTTTTTACGGCCAGATCTTCGTCTTCAACAATTAAAATATTCATACAACAGTGTTTAATGGTTATGGTTAATAAACAGCTTTTCTTTTTTTAAACGATCGCTTTCGCTCTCAACAGGTTTCCAGATCAACGGCAACACCACCGTAAAGTTTTTTTCGTTTTCCATTACCTGGAAACCGGGTTGCTTCAACAGCGTGTATTTGGTTTTGATGTTTTCAAGCCCAACGTTATTACTGGGTGCTTTTACCGTTCTCCGCTGCAGGTTGTTATTCACTACAAGCTTATTGCCTGCCATGGTAAAAATATCGATCACCAACGGTTTGTTTTTCGAAAGCGCATTGTGTTTTACCACGTTTTCAACCAATAATTGTAAGGTAAGCGATGGTAACAGATAGGGCTCGTAACGTTTATCAATTTCAATATGAATTTCGACGGCTTCGCCGTGTCTTGTTTGCAGTAAACGGTAGTACGATTTTATGAAATTGATTTCGTTCGCTAACGTACTAAGTCCTTCTTCGTTGTTGCGTAACAGGTAACGGTATACAATGCTCAGCTCGTTTAAAAATTCTTCAGCCCGTTGCCGGTCTACAGCAATCAACGATGAAAGTGTATTGAAACAGTTGAACAGGAAATGCGGGTTTACCTGGTTTTTCAGCGCATCAAATTCTGTTTGCAGCGACAGTTCCTGCAAGGTTTCTTTCTCGGCATAGGTTTCTTTGTATTTGGTTAGGGCATAATCACCTTCGTATAAAGTTTCAAAAACAAGGTTCACCGAAAAGCCAATGATCATCCCTTGCAGCAGATCGCTTTTCTCCATACTGTAGCCCAACACATGAAAGTGATCATAAAAATAAAAAATGAGCAATACCGATGGCTGCATAATCAACAGGAACGCAGCGGCCTTTAATGCAATGCGCTGTTTTGTCTGGTTCAGCTCCGGATATTTTGTTTCTACCCAGTTTTCATATTGGATATGCAAAAACCAGCTGATGGTGCCAAATACAAACATCAGCGGAAAAGAGATGAGCCAGATTGCGCTTTCGCTCCACAGCCGTTGCTTGTACAAAATAACATTCAAAGCCACATCAATCAGTGGCATCGAAAACAAAAAGGAGTACAGCTCAAGCTTTGGAGGTTTTATCAGCTTCATACCGCTACCTCCTCTTGTTGTTGCAGCAATGGTAAACGGATGATGCGTTCGTTTTCTTTTTCAGTAACAAGTGCCTGGTGATTGAGCAAACGGTATTTGCTTAACAGGTTATCGAGGGCTGCATCCGATTCAAAATCATCTTTAATGGTTTTCAACTGCACATTGTTTAAAATAAACAGGCTGCCATCCATTGCTGTAATACTGATGCGTAACGGACTTGTTTTACTGATGCTGTTTTGTGTAATAATGTTTTCAATAATTACCTGTAACGAAAGTGGCGGCAACAAGAGGTAACGATGCTCGTCGGGTATGTGCGTGGTCATTTGCAAACCATTTCCATAGCGGGCCGATAATAAAAAATAATACGAGTCTAAAAATTTTAATTCTTCGTTGAGCGTAACCATGGTATCCGATTCGCTGCGCAGCATGTAGCGGTACACCTTGCTCATTTCATCTAAAAACTTTTCTGCATCATCGCCTTCTTCGCTTATTAAACTGGAAAGCGAATTAAGACTGTTGAACAGAAAATGCGGATTTACCTGGCTGCGTAAACCTTGTAAACGGCTGCGTTGATACGTGGCCCGCAGCTTGTTGGTTTCATCAATACTCTTCGTCCAGTTTTCGTAACGGTCGATGCCTTCGTGCAGAAAGGTGAGGAAAATATTACTGATGCCCATGGAGAAATAGGCCCACACGAAACTGGTTTCGTTAAAGCTGTAGCCAAAGTAGGGGATTGCTGCATAAATATTGAACAGCAGGAAAAGAAACAGCCCCGACATGATAAGAAAGGTGGAAATCATAAGCGAAAGCCTTACGTTCAACTGCTCTTCTTTGGGAAAACGTTTTTTCATTAACACAGCTACTGCCCCGCAAATGGTAAAGTAAACTGAAAAGGCCAACATGGTGCAAACCAATGTAACCAGGAAAAACGGAAGACTGCTGAGCAGGTTGTATTGAAATGCCATTATGTTATAGAACAGGCTGAATGGCACAATCACAATGGCGAGTACCATATAATCTTTACTGGTATATTTCGGTAAGCGAAACTGCATGTTCCTTTACAAATTAATACGTTTTCCGGTTTTTTTACAGGGTGTACCGAACAAGCTGCAGTAACAGCAGCATTAAACGGTACAACGTTGTTATGAATTGCATTGTATAGACCGCAAACAGTTTGCTTTTGCTCTTTTTTGCTTTCACACCTGTACAAAAATCCATCATTCTTGCTGTCGGCAGGGGGTAATCCGTTATGAATTGACCGAATACCTGCATGAATTGCTGCTATTGCTCCGGTCTGTCTATCGGAATTTTTAGGGTTACTATTGAATGGCTCTTATTAAAATTAGTATCAAGTGCAGCTTTAAGGGAGTGGTGTCGCCTGGTCATTTCATTGCTGTGCAGCACATTGGTAAGTTGCTGCATGTCGCCCCCTTCGTTACTAAACTCGGCGGTGTACATAATGTTTCCTTTTTCCAGGCCAATAAAAATGCGGCATTGCTGCACGTTTGCTTTGATGAGTGCGCTGATGGTTTCTTTAAACAGTAAAAATGTTTCGTGCCGCAGTTGCATGTTCAGCTTCAGTTTAAGAATCCGCTCATCTACCTGCAACTCGTATAAGCTGTTGTTACGGTTGTTCTGCGCAGCAATGTATTCGTTTAACCGCAGTACGGTTTTTTCCATGCTGTCGTTTTCCGGGTCGATGCTCCACAGCATATCGTCCATAGCAATAATCATGTTATGGCTTTTGCTGTGGATCTGCTCAATAAACTCTTTCGATTTTTCTGCATCCTTATCGGCTTTAATACGGGCCATTTCGCTGAGCATGTTGATATTGTTCAACGCAATATTTACTTCTTCGTGCAGGTTGTTTGCAATAGAGGTGCGCATTTGCAGCATCACTTCTTTTCGTTTCATACGCTCCTTATCAATCCAATACAACAGTCCAGCGCCCAGTAGTATTAACAGGCCATAAAACCACCAGCTTTTCCAGAAAGGAGGTTTTATTACAATCGTAAGCGTTGTTACGGGACCTGCTTTCATGTTTGCATCTTCTGCCTTTATTAAAAACCTGTAGGTGCCGGGCGGCAGGTAAGAATAGACCGCTGTATAATCATGTTCGGCCACACGCCATTCCTTATCCAGCTTTTCCATTTTATAGCGTATGAGATAAGGATTGGTAACATTCATAGTGGCAAACGCTATTTCGATAGAGTTTTGCTGATACTGTAATACAATTTGCGGTTGCTGCAATAATGAATCTACCAGCAGCGGACGGTTTAATACATTAAACTCATTGATGACTACAGCTGGTAAGGTGGGTTCCGATAAACGCATGGCAGAAGGCTGAAAAACAATGGCATTACCGGGTGAGCCAAATAACAAACGCCCGTCTTTAAACTTGTACGACGAGGCCAGTACAAAATTATCGTTATCCATACCATCATAACGATTGAAGCGGATAACCACTCTGGTCTGCATATCAACCCTGTACAATCCATTGGTGGTTGTAACCCATAAATAGCCATCGCTGTCTTTTTCCATAGAAGCGATATAGCCCGATATGTTTGCAGGATTAAGAATAATCCGTGAGGTTTTGGTTGCCGTGTTGTATAACACAATACGTTTGCCCATCGAAATAAGCATCGCTGTGTCGTTGTATTGCAATATGCAGGAAGCTGCTTCTTCGGGTAACTTGTAAGCACCTTGTGCAGTAGCATTAAAGAAAAGCAGTTGCTTGTTCGATGCGGGATCGATTACAAAAACACCATCTGTAGCAGTGGCAACCCATACATTGCCCTTGCTGTCGTTAATGATGTGGTTCACATTTCGGTCGGGGATGAAAGTAATTTTCTCAATACCTGCATTAAAATCATTTTTTCCTTTTTGTGCATTCCATTTGTAAAGGCCGCTTCCGTTTAGTCCCATCCATACGTTACCATATACATCTTCCGAAATAGAGCGGATGGTTTTCTGTGGCAGCGAAGCAGGATTGTATATGGTGAAGCGATTATTTTTCTGATCGATTTTTGCTACTGATGGCTGCATCCCAAGCCAGATGGTATTGCTGTCTTTTGAGCGACACATACTCCAGGCAGAGTAATAATTTTTATTGTCGATACCTGCAATATTCAACGGTATTTCGTTCCACTGTTTATCGTAGCGGTACAACCCATCGCCCCAGGTACCGATTAACACCGTGCCATCGTTCAGTTCGGTAAACGACATGGCAGAACCAACACCTTCTTTACCGGAAACGTGGTTGATGTGTTTGATGTTGGTGAAATATTCTTCTTCGGGATTAAAACGATAAAGTCCGTTATTACCTGTGGCAACCCAGGTGTTGTGTTCACGGTCTTCGTACATGCCGGTTATACCAATAGCATCAATACCGTGAATGGCATTACTTCCGAGTGGTACAAATTCAAATTGCCGGAGCGTTTCGTTATAGCGGGCAAGTATTTTTAAACCGCTTACCCAAATGCTGCCGTTGCTTTGGTTGAAAAACGCTCTTGTTTCGTAGTAACCACGCTCTTTGCTGTGAAAATTAATTTTTTCAACCAACGGTTTTTCCTGTTGCAGATCGTAAGCAAACAATTCAGGAAAGCCGGGTCCCCAGCTTTGAAACCACATGCGGTTGTGTTTGTCGAAGAAAATATTGAACGGGCGAATCGATCCTTCATAAAAATCGATGGCTTTAATTTTTTCTACGTTGCGCCCGGCATAGCTGATGGTTTTAGTCACATCGTTATACACAGCAAAGCCACCACCATGAATCGAGATCCAGTAACGCTTGGTACCCGGTTGTTGTACAAACTCGGCTATCAGCGTGCCCGGTTTTGTTTTGAAGAAATTATGTTTCTCTGAAAATTCGTTGCGACGCTCGTGAAAGGTGAGGGTTACAATGGAGGGCATATGATAGAACACATGCCCGTATTCGTCAACACGAAGGCTTTTCTGTACGTATTGAATGTTGGGATGTTTGTAACGTACCGCTGCCTGTTTAAACCGCAGTTTTTTATGATCCCAGATACCCACCGTACCATCGCCCGCAAGTAACCAGATTCTTTTTTTTGAATCGATGATGAGTTGCTGTACATGGCTGGAAGGAATACTGTTGCTGTCGCCTTCGGTATGTTTAAACACTTTGTAACGTACACCATCGTACCGCTGCAGCCCTTCCATTGTACCAATCCATAAATAACCCTGCTCGTCCTGTACAACAGTATTTACCTGGTTTGAAATTAAACCTGTTTCTGTTGTGTAATGTGTAAACGAAAACTGCAGGGGCTTTTGTGCCTTTACCGTAAACAGCAGAAAACAAAGAAAGCAGGTGACGATGAGTTTGTACAAGTGCGAAGTTTTAGCTTCTCAAATGTAAACGATTCGTTTGTTGGGGACAACCCGTTTGTACAGTGTAAACCGCAGTTGATACAGCTATTTATACAATTCGGTTGCGTTGCTGCTTTGCTGTAAACAAAATATAGGCAAGCAGGTAACAGGCAACACGCAAAATACGGCTGTGTGTATGTTTCATATAAAAGGGATTGGCTGCCGTTTAATTTTTATTGAAGATGGCTGCAATGACACCTTTTGTTTCAAAGCTTTCTTCGTACGCACCACTCATTAAACTGTGCGTATTGCTTATTTCGATACCGGCAATAGTACCGCCTACATCAACGCCGCCTATGGGAAGTGGTGTGCCGGAAATACCCAACTCACCTGTGTTCTTTACACCCCAATCAGAAAACGTTTTGTTCTTATCGAATGTGAAATAGAACTGGCTTTTAGCTTCGGCTTTTGCCATACCCAAAAATTCTGCTTTTGCACCAACACCAATCAGCAGTGTTGAATTGCCGCTTTTAAATTCGTGTTCAAAACCCGCCATAATACCTTCGCCTGCTTCAATAGCGTATTTGTTACAATCGGCTTTTACAGCAGCGCCACCGAGATCTACTTCAATATTCATCCACGATGGACAAGCCATCTTCCAATCACGTTCTGATTGTACAAGACTGTCAAGGTTAACCTGTTTGTAATCCGGCACACAATCAGGCAGCAGATTATTTACTTCACCACCCGTATAAAAAAGCAACGCTGTGCTGAGATACGTAAAATAGCCCGACACTGCATTATAGACCATGGCCTGGTTGGCAGGGCTTGGATCTAATTGTACAATAGCTACCATTTGGTTGATGTATGCTTTACAGCGCAACAAGCCCAGATCGAACAACGGTTTGATATGGTTACCTAACTCCGTTAATAATTTATCGGCCAGCGGACGTTTTTGATTTTCGCAACAGGCAATAATAAACTCCTGTTGTACCTGTATGCTGCTGCCCGGCGGAGCTTCAGGACATTTAACGGAGATGATTGCTGTGGCATTGCGCTGCAGAATTTCCTGCGCAACGGCTGCTTCATCGTTGCTATACGGGTTGAGATATTCAGGTGTAAATTCTTCATCCAGCTCTTCCAGCATGGCTTCAACCAAATCGTGATAAACACCGGGATACACATCACCCTTTGGTGCTTTGGCTAAAACAGTGCTTGCGTTCTGTTGCCAGAATAGCATTTCTGTTTGTACACTTTGTGTAAAAGCCAGGTATTCGTTTTTGTTTTCGGTAATTTCTTTTGCTGAACCCGGATACTGCGGTAACGAAAATTTGCCGAGTGTAATTTCTTCAAACGCATCTTTCTGCTTTGCTCCTTTTCGCTGGTTGCGGCGTTGGGCCAATGCACGCAGGTTAAATTTCTTACCCATTTTGTAGGCCATGGCCATGGTGCTGCGGCGATAAGCCACACTCATTTCCCGCTCGAAATACTTCATGGCTGCATCGTATTCTTTTTTGAAGTAATGCAGCATGCCCATGCTGTGGTTGGCTTCGATGTTGAGCGAATCGATATCGAGACATTTACGCAAATAAGCAGCAGCCGTAAACAGATCTCCCAACCCATAATAACTCTGCCCGAGATTATTTAAGACAATACTGCTGTTGGGTAATTGCTGTAAACAATATTGCAAAAGGGGCACTGCTTTTTGCTGCACACCAATCATGTTGTACATGGCCGCAAGGTTGTTCATCATCTGCAACGAATCGGGGTTGGCAGCAACCGCCTTCATCATCATCAAAACTCCCTGTGTAGAGTTGTTGTTGTAGAAAGTAGAGATGGCTGCATCGTGTATTTGTGCAATATTTTTCGATGCTACAAACTGCTCCACTTCTTTTACTGTTGGTGCAGGAATTCCTTTTTGCACTTGCTGAACCGATTGCTGTAAACTTGTAACCAGTTCGGTTCGTGTAGGTGGTTTTACGGGAATGAGTGCCAGGCGCTTTACATCTTTAACCGGTGGTTTTATTTCTACGTTTGGCAGTATAGATGTGTTGATGTTGAGATTGTATTGCTCAGCCATTTGCTGTGCCTTGGCTGTTTGCTGCTGAATCATCTTTTTCTTGTACGCTTCCAGTTCAGCAGGCGTCATCTTCATCATTTTGTTGACGTCGGCCTGTGTTTGTGCAAACGAGGAAGCGTGTACCAGCAGCAGAACAGCAAACAGGATGTATTTCATGGTGGTTGTGTTCATGGTTACAGTTTTATAAACTCCACTCTGCGGTTAGCCGCTTTACCTTCTTTTGTTTTATTATCGGCAACAGGTTGTGTTTCGCCTTTGCCATCGGTTTCTATTACCGCTGCATCAATGCCATATTCTTTTATGAGTAATTCTTTTACCGCTGCTGCACGTTTTTTCGACAGCTCGAGATTAGCGGCATCATCACCATCGCTGCTGGTGTGGCCAACGATCCTGATCTTAACGGTTGGGTTTTCTTTTAATACCGTTGCGATTTCTTTTATCATGCCGAAGGATTCGGGTTTGATGACCGCAGCGTTTACATCAAATAAAATTCCTGTGGTTGAAAATTTGCCTTCTTCCAGCAGTTTATGTCTTGTATCGGGTAAGCCTGTTGCAATTTTTAAATTGCTGATGAATAATCCATAATCGTTTTCTGCATAATTGGTATGGCTGATCTTAAAAAACAGTTGGTTCATTTTATGTTCCAGCGGAACGGCTTTGGGTACATCAAATGCTTTTGTTTCGTTAACCCAGATACGCAAGCGTTCTTTTTGCACATGTACAGCTACATGCACCGGTTTGCCATAATATTTTTCAAGTTCACCGTATTCTTTTTCGCTGCTGCTGAAGTAGGTGCCGTTATTCAGTTGCGATACTATTTTTAACCGGCTTGGCGATGAAGCACCCGGATAAATGCTTGTTAAAACAGAAGCATTCACATCGTAGTCTTTCAGAAAACTGTTATCGGTTGTACTCAATGTACCCGATGCCAATACGCCAAACGATAATTCGGGAAAACCCCAGCCGTTGTTTTTTAGCTGCAGCAGCATATCGAACTCAATGGTATAGTTGTCGCCAAATTCTTTTGTGTTGTTGCTGAGGTAAATAAACGATTTGTGTAAACGCAACCATTTGCCGGTTTGATTGGGTATGGTAACTACTTCGCCGGTTCCATTGGTGTTCCAGCCAAGCGGTAATTCGCCAATGGCTTCAGCAGCAAAATCTTCGGCATACAAAATTTTTTCGCCTGCAATAAAATCGTATTTGGTATAGGAAGCAACGGCCGGTTGTTTGGTTGTTTCGGTGTTTGTATTGCTGCTGTTTGGTGTTTGCTTTTTTGGTTTACCTTCTATTTCATCCAACGCATCGTCAATGGCTTTATCTGTTTTGTTATTTACACGTTGGGTTACTTTGTTTTTTGCTTTGTTGATTAAACCGTTTAATTGCGCATTTGATATGGCCGGTACGAATACCAGTGCCAGCAACAGGTTCCTGTATTTCATAAGTGCTTTGTTTGATGATAAGACTGTAAAGATGAAAATGAAAAAGCCGCTGCTGAAGCGGCTTTTGTGTGAAGTGAGTTATTTACTGTTTGAATTGTACCTGCTCAAACTTATAATTCTGTTGGTGCTTTTGGTGCAGGCACTATATTTTCTACCGGCTTGGTTGTTTTTAAATAGTAGAATATGGCACGCAGATCTTCATCGCTCATGTTTTTATAATTCATCCATGGCATGGGTGGTAATAACGGACGGCCTGTTTCCTGGCCTTTGTATTTTCCTTTACGCAGTGCAGTGAAAAACTGTGCTTCTGTCCAGTTGCCGATACCGCTGGCATCGCTGGTAATATTTGCTGCAAACGACATACCCCATGGACCAACAGCATTGGTTAAATCAGGTCCGAACAACGCCCAGCCTTTCTTTAAATTTTCTTTGTCTACTTCCTGAACGGGACGTGTAGATGGATAACCCGACAAACGTAATTCCTGCACAAGCTCCGGTCCGTTAGGGCCCATTGCTTTGGGTGAATGACAATCGTCGCAACCGGAAATACCAACCAGGTATTCGCCACGTTTTACAAGTGAAGCAGAGTCGGCTTTGGGTGTTTCGGCAGCGGTTTCTTTGCTGCTGTTGTTACAGGCTATTGCAAAAAGAGTAATAGCTGATACAGCAAATGCTGTATACAATACAGATGTACGCATAATGATAAGGTTTTTAATAGGCCGCAAATTAGTAAAGCCCTGTGGGCGTATGCAAAAATGCGGTATGAATTGAGGAAAAACCGGTATGAATTGTAAAACATATTTTTTCCTCAACTGTTTTCGCTGTTATGCAAACACTGCGGTGGCTGTTAAAACCAAAAAGCCGGAAATATTCGCCACCTGTCTGCCACTGAAATACTGTAACCACTTGCTGCGGTAATTGCTCCAGTCTGCAGGATAGCTTTCTTCGCTCCAGCTGTTGATGATGGCGTTGATTGGCAAATCGCCTTTAACGGTTAATACAACATCAGTTAATAAAGCCAGGTAAGCAATGACAGAAGCGATGCGTAAAAACTCCGATCCATCCATAAAGCAAAGAACAATCAGTACCAAACCACTTACCAATGCGGCATACATTACCGGTTTAAACTTGCGCAGAAAATTCTGATCGATGAGTTTGCGTAATTGGATATAAGCTGCAGCATCGAGTTGTTCCTGTACATTACGCAACGCAATCATGTACATAAACGACTGACTGACGATAACGCTGTACAGCAGCAGGTTTATAAAAAATACAAGTTGAAGAAACATAAGTGTTCGTTTGAAGCGTGATTATTTAACCGCCGGCATTTTTGCAGGCTCAATAGTTTGCAGGTAATTATAAATTGCTTTCAGCTCATCATCTGTCATATGTTTATAACTATCCCATGGCATGTGTGTGTGCTTAATAAGTTTACCTTTTCTGAAACGGTTTTTGAATAATTCAAAATTCCAGCCGTTGAGTCTGCCGCTTTCATCAGGAGTAAGGTTTGGAGAAATGAGTGTGTCTTTACCCGGTTCTGCAAACACATTGCCACCAGCCATGTGCGGACCAATGTAAGCACCCGTCATTGCATCACGCTGGGTGTGGCAACCTGCGCAATTGGCCACATAGTTGATAATGTAACTGCCATATGCAGCCGAAGTATCGGGTGTAATGGTTTTCGGAATTGCACCATTGGGTCCTGTTGGTTTCAGCATAAATGCTTTAATTACTTTACCCAATGCATTGAACTCGTGTGCAGGCACCTCGTGCTTTACCGGCTTTTGTGTGCGGATGTAGGAGATGATGGCCTGCATATCGCTTTCGCTCACATTGTGAAACGGCATAAAGTCGAACATAGCACGCCCATCTGAGCCAACACCATAATAAAGTGTTCTTGCTATTTCTTCATCTGTAAGATTACCGATGCCGGTTTCTTTATCAGACGTAATGTTTTTGGCATAGATGTTACCAATCGGTAATTCAAATTTATGCCCGCCGCTTAAGCTGGGCTCAATACCCAGCTGCAATAATGAGTCTGCATTTTGATTACTATGGCAATCGGCACAGTGTGCAATACTAAACACGAGGTGTTTGCCTCTTGCAATAACAGCACTGTCTGTTGTGGCTTTAATAGCAGGATAAGGTGCGTCGAATGTTTGATTTTGTCGTGTAGCTGTTAAAGCAGTTACCGATATGATAATGAACAAGAGGATAATACCCGTCCACTTTAAAATTTTGCGGAAGCGTTTCATGATAATAAGGTTTATGCTGCAAAATTTGGTTGCTGCAGTTTTAAATAAAACCGTTTACTGTATGAACTGTTGTGCTTGCCGCATGAACTGTACTGCTGGTTTATATGAAACAGCAGTACAGCAATTCATGCAATTGTTTTTGCAACTCATGCCTTGTTGTATTGCGGTCTGTAACATGCAGCAATATGTTTGCGTATAGTTACTGTTAACCAAACCTTACATCACAATGAACGAAAAACACTTTGCCGACAAACAAGCTGCTGCAGCACACGACTGCAGTGAGCACAAATGCCTCAATTGTTTTCAGCACAGGGGCTGTATTCACATATCGTATCCGTTAATTCCGGAGCATACGGCTGATACAGCAGTTGTTCTTCAACAGCAAAGCACACAAGCCGAAACACAAATGCACCACCGTGCAGCGTAATTAAACATGCAACTAATCTGTACACATGAACAAACCTGTACTGCACACAACGCAAAAACAAAACAAATGGACAGCGGTTTTATTTTTACTGTTACCGTTTTCGGTGATGTATATACCGTTGTTTACATTTCCGTATACCTTTTGTACCATCAGTGCACTGGTGTTTTTGTTTACCTGGTTGCAAGACAGGAGTATACAGGCCTTACAGTTGAAACGGTTAGCAGCAAAAGAGTTGCTGATTGTTTTGCTAGTTTACGTTGTACTGGAGATGAGCATGGATTTTATCGTACAGCCTGCCATAACCCAACTCTTCAACGAGCCTGCAGACTATTCTGCTTTTGCCATGCTGAAAGGAAATACAACATTGTATGTAAAATGGCTGTGTTTAATGTGGCTGAGTGCAGCCTTTGGTGAGGAATTGTTTTTTCGCTCGTATGTATTTGCACAACTGCAACGTATGATGGGTAACAAGCCTGTGTTGCATGTAATCATCAGTGCTGTTTTGTTTGCAGTACCACATATTTACCAGGGTGTTTCGGGTGCTGTAACCACTTTTGCTTTTGGTATGGCTTTCGGGTTCATCTATGTGCGCTGGAAAAACAGCTGGATCAACATCATTGTACACGGATTGGTTGATACGGTGTTCTTAACACTCAGCTATTTCGGGCTTACACATTTCTACGGTGCTTAACAGCTCTACCTCTCATCAAAAACATTTTGATGCTTGCTGTTCTTTTCTCAACTTCATTTTCTTAAAACCAATCTGTAATGAGAAAAATTTTTCTGAAGTGCCTGCCCGTAGTGGGCTTGCTTGCATTTGGTATGCAAAGCATGGCACAGGTTAAGCTGGAAGAGTTTAAGAACATGAAACCCCGTAACATTGGCCCCGCAGGTATGAGTGGCCGTGTTACAGCCATTGATGCACTGCACAGCAATCCTGAAACAATTTTTGTAGGCGGCGCCAGTGCCGGTGTTTGGAAAACCGATAACGGCGGTGCTACCTGGTGGCCTTTGTTCGATGAGCAGCCTTTGCTCAACATCGGTTCCATTAAAGTACAGCAAAGCAACCCTGCTGTTATTTGGGTTGGTACAGGTGAGGGTAATCCACGTAACTCGCTCAATTTGGGAGAAGGTATTTACAAAACACTCGATGGTGGTAAAACCTGGAAGCGCATGGGTTTGGAAAAGACAAGAAACATCCATCGTATTTTGATTGATCCCACCAATCCCAATACAGTTTACGCTGCAGCCATTGGTAACCCGTATGGCATCCACAGCGAACGTGGTGTGTACAAAACAACTGATGGTGGCGAAACCTGGCAACGTATTTTGTACACCAATGATACCAGTGGTTGTGCAGAGTTGGTGATGGATCCATCGAACCCCAATAAGATCATTGCCAACATGTGGCAGCACCAGCGTAAAGCATGGAACTTTAACAGCGGTGGTGCAGGCAGCGGTATTTACATTACAGTTGATGGTGGTAAAAACTGGAAGAAGCTGGGTAAAGCAGATGGTTTACCTGCCGATCCGTTGGGCCGTTGCGGTTTAGCATTTGCGCCTTCGCACCCCAACATTGTGTATGCAAAAGTGGAAGCAACCAAAAATGGTTTTTATAAAAGTGAAGATGGTGGCTTTACCTGGAAGCTGGTTAACAGCGATCCTGCACAGATCACCGATCGTCCGTTCTATTACCAGGAAATTTATGTTGATCCGAAAAATGAAAACCGGATTTACGATATTCATTCAACTGTTACGATAAGTGAAGATGGCGGTAAGAGTTTCAGCACATTGATTCCTTACAACGGCATTCACCCCGATCACCATGCATGGTGGATTCATCCAACAAACGAAAACTTAATCATTGAAGGAAACGATGGTGGTATCGGCATCAGTAAAGACCGTGGTAAAACATGGCGCTTCGATGAGCAGTTGCCTTTCGGTCAGTTCTACCACATCAATGTCGATAATGAAATTCCGTACAACGTAATGGGTGGTTTGCAGGATAACGGCAGCTGGCGTGGACCTGCGTACACCTGGATTGATGGCGGCATCCGCAACTACTATTGGGAAAGTTTGTGGGGTGGCGATGGTTTTGATGTAGTGCCCGACCCAACCGACAGCAAATGGGTGTATGCTATGAGCCAAGGTGGTGCTGTTGGCCGTTACAATGTAACAACAGGTCAAACAGAATTTGTTCGTCCGCCTGCTCCTGAAGCAAGAAAGAAAATGCGTTTCAACTGGAACAGTGGTATTGCACTCGATCCGTTCGATGCGAACACGGTTTATTTCGGCAGCCAGTTTTTGCACAAGAGTACCGATAAAGGAACAACCTGGAGCATCATCTCTCCCGATCTTACAACCAACAATCCCGAACAGCAGAAAGAAGAAACAGGCGGTTTAACATTGGATATTACCGGTGCCGAAAATTTCAACACCATCATGGCCATTGCACCATCTGCCAAAAACAAAGATGTTATTTGGGTAGGTACCGATGATGGTAATGTGCAGTTAACAAGAGATGGCGGTAAAACATGGACCAACTTCCGTGGAAAAATTCCTGGAATGAATGTAGGTGCATGGATTACACAAGTACAAGCCAGCCGTTACAACGAAGGTGAAGCGTTTGTGGTGAGTAACGATTATCGCCGTGGCGATTTTTCCATTACTATTTTCCGTACCAAAGACTTTGGTAAAACATGGGAAAATATGTTGGCCAATAAAGGATTGAAAGGTTATGCTTTGTGTATGATCCAGGATCCAACAGAACCCAACCTGATTTTTGTGGGAACAGAACATGGTTTGTGGGTGAGCCTGGATAATGCCAAAACATTCCAGCAATGGAAGAATGGTTACCCCAGTGTATCAACCTACGATTTAACCATCCAGGAGCGTGAAGCAGATTTGGTGATTGCAACTTTTGGTCGTGCAGTATGGGTGTTGGATGATATTCGTCCGTTGCGTGCAGCAGCGAAAGCAAATGGCGCAGCGCAAGCTACGAAGTTAAAAGTGATAGAAGCACCAACGGCTTACCAAGCTAACTTCCGTAATGCTCCCGGTTACGAATGGAGCACCTGGGGTTTGTTTGAAGGTGAAAACAGAAGAAGAGGAGCGATGCTTTCGTTCTTTGTTAACCATGCAGCCGATACCAGTAAAGCAAAAGCAGACAGTGCTGTGGTTAAGTTTTATGATGAAGCGGGTGCACAGTTGCGCATGTTGAAAGTAAAAGCAGATAGTGGCTTAAACCGTTTCTACTGGAATTTCGATACAAAAGGAAGTCGTTTCCCCGGCAGTCCAAAACCACGTCCCGGTGCAAATGAGCAAGGTGGTGGATGGCCTGTTTATCCCGGTACGTATAAAATGGTGGTAACACTTGGTAAGTTCAGCGATAGCACTATGGTTACGGTAAAAGACGATCCACGTATACCGCAACCACGTGCAGTATATGATGCGAAGAAAAAAATGTTCGATCGTTTACAAGTGAGTGCCGATAAATTAACTGCAGCAATCGATAAAATTCTTGATGCAGAAGAAACGCTTACCAAACTAGAAGGACAGTTGCGTGGTGCAGAAGGAAAAGATGTAGACAGCCTGCGCAAAGAAACCACGAAAATGCGTGATGAAATTAAGAAGATCCGTGAAACCATCTTTGGCCGTAATGCCAGCGACAGACAAGGGATTACCCGTTATGCTGATATTACCACACAAAGTATCTTAGGTGTGGCACGCCAGGAAATTAGCGGAAAAATTGCAGCACCCACTGCGCAAACAGAACGTTTGGTGGTTGAGGCTGAAACAGCAGTAACGGAGAGTGTAAACAAGATCAACGAATTTGTAACCGGCAAATGGGCTGCTTACAGAAAGTTGGCAGAAAGCACACCGGTGAAGTTGTTTAAGGATTAAGATAGTGAGTGGTGAGTAGTGAATGGTGAGTGGGTTACCTCACCATAGTTATAGATTCTGATTAGATTGAAAAGCGGGCTGCTTCAATTTTGGAGCAGCCCGCTTTTAATTTATGCAGCTTTTGCTGTTTTACGTTTTAATATCAACGCTGTAATAAGCGCAACTAAAATACCAACGGGTAATATTTCGAAATAGGTAAACATGATAAAATAAAGCGGATTCTTATACATTTCCTTTTGCGTATTCAACTGCTCGGTTAACTCTTTAATTTTTGCAGGAGAGGAGGTGGGCTTTGCATTTTCAATCATCTGCGCACAATAGCGGTCCATAAAATCGGGCATATAAAAATTATACAGGAAAGCCCAGGTAATCACATACATGGTAGAACCGATCAATGCAATTAATAAGCCCATTGTAAATGCTTTGCCGAAGCTTACAACTCCGCCATTTTGTTTATCACGATAATTTTTTACGGCAACAAAAATAAACGAGAAGGCCACCAGCATACTGAGGTAGCCAATGACCATCGACGACACACCATGATCGGCTTTGGGTGAGTTGTACATCACCGTCATGCTAATACCCATAAAAAGCGAAACAACTAAACCGGCAATAAGACCGAAGACAAGAACATTCTTTTTCATACAGTGATTGTTTTAGGAAATAAAGATGGGCATTGGGCTGTAAAAAGTGCTCATACTAAAGTATGAAATACGGTTTGGAGTTGCAAAATCATACGAAAGAGGGAGGAAACATTGATGGGTAAGGTTGCAAACCGTCAGACCAAACTCCGGACCGACCTGACAGGTTAATAACTATAAAGCTGTCTTTACAACAGGTATGATGATTGAAGTGAAAGCTCAACCTGTCAGGTCAAGCCCAATCTCTACACAATCAACCCCAGCTGCCGAGCTTTCTCCACCGCCTGAGTTCTGCGTTTTACATCCAGCTTCAGGAATAAATTGGAGGAATGTGTTTTCACTGTTGCCAGCGAAAGAAACAACCGATCGGCAATTTCCTGGTTGCTCAGTCCTTCGGCCATCAGTTGCAGCACTTCGCTTTCCCTGCTGCTTAAACCGAGTTTCTGGCGTTGTGCTTCCATCTGTTGAAGATCTTCTTCTGTGGGTGTAGTTACATACACATTCTTCTCTACAACAATGGTTTCAATTTCTTTTTTCGGTTTCACCAGTTTTAAGGCCAGCCAGATGCCCAAGCCTGTAAACACAACTGCAATACAGAACATATAAATTTCAAAGGAATGACTGACCAGTACAAACCGGTATTGCAATACCTGTAACAGTATAAGCAGCCCAACCATTGAAGCGGCATAAAGAAGAATCTGTTTATATGTTTGCAAGAAGCGGCGCATCCGTTACGAATGTACTAATGATGATGGATGTTAGCAATTCATAGGAGATCGTGTACTGAAATTCTTTTCTGAAAAGAATAGTTTTTCTGGAACTTAAGACTATCTGTCCATATATAATCTTTATAGAAATGCTGCAATTAATTTCTGATATAATCAACAATTCTGCTAACCTGATCTTTTGTTAGATTAGGGAATTCGTAACACGCAAGACCAAATTTTTTTCTTAAAGCAATATTTGCGGTATCAATACCAATTGATTTACGGTTTGTAAGAAATCGGTAGATCCATTCGTTATCTCTAATTTCTACTCGTTCAATTAGTGCAGGTCCGGTAAGTGTTTTAATTACAGCATGGCAGCTTGCGCAATTTGTTAGATACAAGGTTTTGCCGGAGCCGGTTGGCTGCTCCTTCAAATTAGCAGTATTCAATATTCGTTTTTTAGACGTATCACTTTCTTTAAAAACAATTGAATTAAATATGTTGAGTATGGTGTCAGTTTGTTTTATATCATAACCTCTGATACTGAATTTGTCTTTTCTGTTTACACGAATGTACATGCCAATGGTTCCTTCGCCCGGAGTAATTGGTACTACAATGTTTGCGGGTAACCCATTAACAGTATCAACTCCAGACTTGTGTTTTAATGGATCTTCATCGCCGAGGTCATAACTGTACCAGCCATAATCGAACCAAAGACTATCTATTTCATTTGTTAAACCGCCAACATAACTGTCAATGCCTTGACGTTTAAATTTTTTCCAATCGGATGGAGCTTTTAATTGAAACACACCGTAATCGAGTGTATGCCATTCTGCAGTTCTGTTTGTGCTACAAGAAATGGAAAAGATGCATAAAAGGACAACAAAACGAAATTTCATAGATTGTATTGATTCATAAAAGTACACTTCGATTAGCTAAGAATTGCAATAAGAACTCTGAGGACATCATAGCGATAAAGACCCACGGAATCTATCTATTGTACGTTCCGAAATTGTAACGGGCTCAATTGTACATGTTTCTTAAAGAAGTTATTGAAGTGGGTTGTTTCTGTAAAGCCCAAGGCTTGTGCAATTTCAGAAACATTCCATGGACTGTGCTTCAATAAAATTTTTGCTTCCTGTAATACACGTTCTGCTATAATTTGTGAGGTGGTTTTATCGGTAATGGCTTTTACCGCTCTGTTTAAATGATTCACATGTACATTCAGCTGTTGAGCAAAGTCGGCCGCACTGCGAAGCGTTAATTGTGTATGCTGCTCATCAACCGGGAACTGGCGCTCCAGTAATTCTGCAAACAAAGTAGCAATCCGTTGCGATGCATTTTGCGGTTGTTGTTGACTGATGTCGTGGTTGGGTTGCATTTTTAATGCAAAGTGAATTAACTCCAGTACCAGTGTACGCAATACATCATATTTATGCAGATAATCTGAGCTCATTTCTTCAAACATGCGTTGAAAGATAGCCGATGCTTTTGCCAGTTGTTCATCACTCAGCTCAAACACACGGTTGCCGCCCGGCTGATAAACAGCGTATTGATTGAGATTTCCAAACTGGTGAAAAAAATGCTGATCGAAAATGCAGAATACCCCGCCGGTAATTGCATCGAGCCGCTCCCACTTGTACGGTATCTGCGGACTGGAAAAAGTTAAGGCCTGCTGTTTTACTTCGTACCCTTTATCTGCATAAAATACTTTGCCGCTACCGAGTGTGATGGTGATCTTATAAAAATCACGCCGGCTGTAAGGAACAGGTTTGGCAGCACTGCCCACATAGGGATCTAAACGGAATACATTGAAATGGCCGATCTCATTTTTCAGATTATCCGGCACCCAATTAAATTTCCGCTTGTAGAATTCCTCTATGGTTTCCAGCTTGCGCATCGCCCACAAACTTACTGTTTCTGTTTGCTTAACGGCGCACATAATTTTTGTTGAAGTTGTAAATAACACTGGCGTTCCACACAAAGTTTTTGCCTGCCAGTTCGGTATGCAATGCTTTGTTCATAATGGTTTGTACACTCAACGGAAATTTATTTGCTGCCAGTGTAAGTGAGTGGGTAACATATAAGCCATCACGTCCGGCCATATTTAGATAGTAAACCTGCGGAACGTATTTCGCATACAAGGTTTTACCTAAACCAATATGCGAAAAGTTGGCATTGAGTGTTACAAAATGCGTATAGCGTACGCTCGATGCATCGAGACCTTTGGAAAACAGGTAGTACACGCCCACGGTTGTGTTTTTTGTAACTCTGTACGAAGGTGTAAGGTCGAAGGCGGCAAAACGGCTTACCTGCAACGCATCTGGCACCTGCGGATTACTGATGGTTCTGAAAACAAAAGAGGGGTGGGCGCCCACACTCATTTTAAACTTATCAGCAGTGGCAAGTTTATAGCGCCACCAGAAAATAAAACTCCAGGGCTTCCCATCCATACCAAAGCGGAGGAAAGGTTCAAAGGTTAACTTCTTTCCGCCAATGTTAAAGTCAAACATCACCGCTGGCTTGTTCAGGGAAAAAGAAGGTATCAGCGAAACACCGTTTTGTGTGGCAGTAACAGTACCGCCAACATGCTGTACAGGTTTAGTGCTGTCGGTAACCTGCGAAAATGATTGCACAGTTGTAAAGAGTAAGCACAGAAGTTGAACGCCATATTTCTTTTTCATAAACCTGTATAATTACAGGTGCAAAAGAAGAATATATGGCTGTGCTGCTCTAACGAAAATGAAACGGAGGATTACGAAATTCAAACAAGGGGTTATCTGCTGTGTTTCGCTATGATATTTTCCAGCACCTCCGGCTTATTCTTGCCATCAAATGAAATAGCCAAAACAACATCAGCTGCAATAATATGGTTGTGCTGTACAAACTCCTGCCAGTTGAAGCTTACAGGCAACATCGCAAAACGCAGTTTATGATGATTGAGTTTGTGTTGTTCAATAAGTTGTTGTTTGATGGATGCGTCAAGCTCCGGCAATAACAACGACACCGGTTTTATTTTATGCTGCAGATAATAATCGATGCTGATGAGTTGCTGCAACACCACATCTTCAGGATAAGTTTGTTTCGCATATGCAAACAAGATCGTGTACACATCTTTCAGATCATGTTTGTGTAAATCGGAATGTTGGGTAAAGTAATTACCTAATCCTTGTAAGAAATCGAACACACTGTAATACGCCGTAACATATTTGAGTGTGTGGATGGCACGTGGCTTGTTCCAGTAAATTTCCAATGCTTCCTCTGCCAAGGTAACCTGTCGCAATTCTTCTTTGCTGAGGTAATTACTTTTAATGATCTGGTAAGGCGCTACCGGATCGTATACATAACCATGTGCAGCTGCGGTTTTACGCACCGGTGTTCCTCTTAAAAATTTCAAAAAGCCCAATTGCAGTTCCGGTGCAAAGAGTTTAAATACTTCTTCGAAACTGTATTTGATATCTTCAAAATAATCGAGCGGCAAACCAACGATGAGATCGAGATGGAGATCAACCACATCCTGTACTTGCCTGATGATGCCTTTTGTTTTTTCGAAATTCTGTTTGCGGCTTACTTCGAGGTTTGCTTTTTGATTTACCGTTTGAATACCAATTTCAAAACGGAATAAACCTTTCGGCACTTTTTCGTTGATGAACTTGATGATATCGGGGTGCAGAATATCGGCCGTTATTTCAAACTGGAACACATTGCCCGGCTTATGGTTATCGAGAATGAATTGAAATACATCCAGTGTAAAATCACGCTTCATGTTAAATGTACGATCAAGGAATTTGATCACCCGGCCATGCGTCATTAAATACAGCAGATTGCTTTTAATATCTGCCATTGGCAGGTAACGTACATTGTTGTCCAAACTTGCCAGACAGAAACCACATTTGTACGGACAACCACGACTTGTTTCAATATAACAAACCTTGTTGTAGAGATCTTCTGTTGGGTCGTTGATGTAAGGATTCACGCCAATGAAATTGCTTACATCATAGGTAACGCCTTTTTCTTCGTACCGAACTTCTCCATCTACTTTATATACAAGATTCGGAACGGCTTCTACGTTCGGGTAATGCGTTAAAAATTCATGGAACGGAATTTCACCTTCACCTGTAATAATATAGTCAATACAATCTTGAGCAATGATTTCTTCCCATTCATAACTTACTTCCGGTCCGCCCAATAAAATTTTGCAGTTGGGGTTAATGGCCTTGATCGCTTTCGCCACCTTCAGTGTTTGTGTAATATTCCAGATATAGCAACTGAAAGCTACCACATCATGATCTGCACATTCTTTGGCAATCTCGTCCACATTCATGCGTATGGTAAATTCCTTCCACGATAAACCCTGGTGGTGCTTATTCAACTCATACAAAATGCGGATTGCCAGGTTGAGGTGAATATATTTTGCATTAAGGGTGGTGAGTAACAAACGCATCCGGCAAAAATAGTTCATCCGGGGCAAGTGATCGATAGGTATGCCATTCCTATATCGCCCAGATAAAAAACTTCTCTAAAAATTTGCGTAAGCAAATACTTACACATACTTTCGTGTAAGTAAACGCTTACATATGGCATACGAAGCAAGAAGAGATGTGTTCCAGGCAATTGCCGATCCCACACGGAGAGAAATCATTGGGCTAGTTGTGAAAGAACCGCAGAACCTGAATGCGCTGGCGGGCAATTTTAATATGAGCAGGCCGGCTATTTCGCAACATGTAAAAATATTGACCGAGTGCGGACTCATCATCATTAAGCAAAAAGGCAGAGAGCGTTATTGCGAAGCCAAACTGGATGCACTCAACGAAGTATCAGCATGGATCGAACAGTACAAACAATTCTGGGAACAGAAACTGGATGCACTGGAAACCTATCTCGAAAAAATACAACAGCAACCAAAAACAAAAAAGAATGCCGGCAGAAAATAATAAGGAAGGTCGTTTTATCCGCTTAACAAAATTGCTTCATGCACCTGTTGAAAAGATATGGGAAGTGTGGAGCAATCCCGATCATATCAAGCATTGGTGGGGACCAAACGGTTTTACCAACACCATTACAAAAATGGATCTGGAGCCCGGTGGCGAATGGTTATTGGTGATGCACGGCCCGGATGGTACGGATTATGATAACAGAAGTGTGTTTACCGAAGTGGTTGTGAATAACAAGATCGCATACGAACATCTCAGTGGTCATCATTTTATTGCAACAATTGAGTTTGAAGCGCAAGAAAAAAACACTTTGATGCATTGGGAAATGTTATTTCCAACGAAGGAAGAATATTATCAGTTTGTTGAAGTATACAAAGTAGGTGAAAGCCTGCAACAGAATATTGAACGCTTGGCACAATACCTCGAACGATCAAATTAATCATACTTAAAAAGAAAAACATGTCTGTAACACCTAATACCTCCGATCGGGAACTCCGTTTAACTCGATTACTGAACGCACCTGTTGAGCTGGTATGGGAAGTCTTTACAAATCCTGATCATATCAAACATTGGTGGGGACCGAACGGGTTCACCAATACCATTACAAAAATGGATGTGGTGCCTGAAGGTGAATGGGATCTTGTGATGCATGGACCTGATGGCACAGACTATAAAAACAAAAGTGTTTTTATAGAAGTGGTGAAGCATAAAAGGATTGTGTACGAGCATGTGAGTGTACCAGCTTTTTTAACTACGATTGAGTTTGAAGAGAAAGGCAAACAAACACAGATCAAATGGCACATGTTGTTCGAAAGCAGGGAACAGTTTATACAAGTAGTGAAAACATTTAAAGCCGACGAAGGTCTTACCCAAAATATTGACAGGCTCGAAAACTATCTCAGCCAGCAATTATTGAATCAACAACCTTAACTATTAAACACATCATCATGCAAACAGCAAACGATATTGTACTTGAAAAAATTTACAACGCACCAATTGCATTGGTATGGGCTGCTATTACCGACGAGCAGCACATGCGCAACTGGTATTTCGATTTTAAAGGCCAGTTTCAGTTAAATGTTGGACAAACGTTCGATTGGCATGCCGGTGATCTTAAAGATAAACAATGGCTGCACCGGGGTGAAATGTTAGAGATCATCCCCAACAAAAAATTAGTGCATACTTGGACCTATCCCGGATACAGCGGCAAAGCCATTGCTTATTGGGAATTAAGTGAAGCAGATGCACAAACCACAAAACTCAAGTTCCGTTTTGAATTTGCAGAACCATTCGATGCAAATGAACCTGCATTGGTACGTGGCAATTTTGTAAACGGATGGAACGAACTTATCCTTAACAGTCTTGAACAATACCTCAATAAACAATAAACTTCATCATCATGTCAACAGTTAAAGAACAGTTTTCAATAACAAGATCATTCAATGCACCAAAGCAATTAGTGTTTAATGCATTCAGCAATGCAGAGGCATTGGCTCAATGGTGGGGACCAGCAAACATGGCCATCGATGTGCTGAAGCTTGATTTTCGTCCGCAAGGTATTTTCCATTACAGTATGCAAATGGGCGATACTGTGCGTTACGGCGTGTTTCATTATGTAGCCATTGAAGAGCCAAGCAAAATTGAATGGATCAATTCATTTGCTGATGAAAAGGGTGAAATTATACAAGCACCTTTTCCGGGTTTGGTTTTTCCCAAAGAAGTAATGAACATTCTTACACTTACCGAAGAGAACGGAATCACCACTTTGCATTTAACCGGCTATCCCATCAATGCAAACGAAGAAGAGGCGAAAACCTACTACTCCATGTTTGCAAGTATGAATGCTGGCTTCACCGGCACACTCAATCAGCTGGAAGAGTATTTGAACAGGGTGAAGTAAGAGATAGTCTCTGCGTTCTCTGTTTCTTAGCGTGAACAAAATCTCACGCACAGGATTGGAGAACGCAGAGGTTGTTCTCTTCTACCCAGCATTAATCTGCCATACTCCGGTAACTTTGCAGTACGCTTAACCGGAAACATGCAACTCCTCAGCAATATTCACAACTGTACTGTTTGCAGCAAACAGCTCCCATTGGGTGCCAAACCTGTTCTCCGGTTTTCTGCAAAAAGCAGGATCATTATTATCGGACAGGCGCCGGGTATTAAAGCACATAACAGCGGTATACCCTGGAACGATGCAAGTGGTGAACGTTTACGCAGCTGGTTGGGTGTTGATGCTTCAACGTTTTACGATACCGATAAGTTTGCATTGATACCAATGGGTTTTTGTTATCCGGGTAAAGGAAGGAGTGGTGATAATCCGCCACGGCCCGAATGTGCACCACTTTGGCATCCTCAATTGCTTGCAAAATCAAAATCGGCACAACTTAAAATCCTCATTGGTAATTATGCGCAGGCGTACTATCTCGGTAACAAACAAAAACCTACGCTTACGGAAACAGTAAAAGCTTTCGAAGAATATTTACCCGAAACAATTGTGTTGCCGCACCCTTCGCCACGCAACAATATCTGGTTAAAGAAAAATAGCTGGTTCGAAAAAGAACTACTACCGGTTTTAAAACATCAGGTACAGCAGAACTTGCTTTAAACCTGGCAGAAGAGGCAACATGTTACAAATGCTTTAGTTTTTCTTCTTCAATATCCAGTATATGCAGATGCCTGCGGATGATGTCTTCATCTAAATGTTTTTCTTCTTTATTTTTTTGCAGTAGCCATTGGCGTTGTTTGTTCAGCAGCTCTTTATAAATTTTTTTGCTTTCAACAGGAAGCTTCAGTTCGCTTTCGTCTTTTGTTTTGCCTTCCCATTTGCTTACCAGTTGCTGCAGTAATGCATGTTCGCTTATTTGTGCGCTGTACTTATTGGTAAGATGTTGCAGTGCATGCGCTGCCATTTCTTTACGAATCAACTGATCGGTTTCTTCTTCGCTCAGGTAATGATCGTTACCTCCAAGTTTCAGTTTACGAATCAACACAGGCAATGTTAAACCTTGCAGCAAGAGGGTTGTCAAGATTACAATAAAGGTGATGAAGAGAATAAGGTTGCGATGCGGGAATGCAGTTCCATCGCTTAATTGCACAGGAATAGATAACGCTGCGGCCAGCGATACTACACCACGCATACCCGTCCAGCCCATTAAAATTGGTCCTCTTATGCCAGGATTACGTTCGGCAACATTAATAAAGTTGCGCATAATTAATGTAACTACCACAGCGCCAAAAGCCGATAAGAAACGTACAATAATCAACACCAGTGTAACAAGTAAACCATAACCAATAGCGGAAGAAAAAGAGACAGCCTCCTTTTTTAATCCTTCGGTAATCTCCGGCAGATCTAGTCCGATTAATAAAAATACCAGCCCGTTTAATACAAACACGAGGCTTTCCCAAACATTGTAACCACGCAGTCTTGCACTGCTGCTTAAGAAATGATGGCGTTTGTTCGACAGCAACAAACCGCCGCTTACAACGGCCAATACGCCGGAGCTGTGCACTTCTTCAGCCGCTATGTACATGATGTAAGGCGTGACAATGGTGAGGATAATATCCATGTTAACATCGGTAGGCAGGTACTTGTGTGCTTTCATAAAAAGAAATCCTACCAATAAACCAACAGCAATACCGCCAAATAACATCCAGCTGAATGACAATGCGGCTTCGTACCAGATAAACTGTCCGGTAGCAACAGCAATCAATGCAAAACGAAAAATGATGAGCGATGATGCATCGTTTAGCAAACTTTCGCCTTCGAGGATTGAAGACATACGTTTCGGTACGGATACAAACTTCAAAATAGCACTTGCGCTTACAGCATCGGGTGGAGATACAATGCCGCCCAGCAGAAAGCCCAATGCCAGGCTAAAACCGGGTATGATCTTGTTGGCAAAAAATGCAACCGACATAGCGGTTAAAAACACAACAATAAACGCAAAGCTGCTGATGATGCGGCGCCAACGCCACAGTTCTTTCCACGAAATAGCCCATGCAGCTTCGTATAAAAGCGGAGGTAAGAAAATGATAAAGATGAGTTCGGGATCGATACGCAGTACAGGCATGCCCGGTATAAAACTCGCCAGCAAACCTGCAACAACCAGTAAAACCGGATAGGCAACTTTGAGTTTATTGGCCAGCATAATCAACATCACAATGGACATGATTAATGCAAGAAGAAAAAGGAAATACTCGGTCATCTGTAAAGTTTGTTCAATCAATATACAAACCTTTAGGTTGATTTATTACACAGGCTACTAAACAACGACACTTGTTGTAAAGCAAAACGAGACAGCCACAGAAAAACAGCATGCTGAAAGAAAAGGAAACAAGTCTATCCGTTAATTTCGCAGCCAACCAAAATCTAAGAAATGAAACGTTTTATCCTTATCATGCTGCTGAGTCCTGCAGTATTACTGCATGCACAAACAAAATCAAACAGCCAGAAGCCCGTTCGTTTTCTATTGGGTGCAGCGTTGGAATTTGGCGGCGACAACCTGGCCGAAATCTATTTTACCGACGGAAGTACACAAACAATGAATGCCGGGCAAGGCGGTACATTGTTTGCAGGCGGACAGTTCCGTTTAACAAAAAACGAAAAACTGTTTTTAAGAGGAAGCATCGGTATTAAATATCTTACTACAAAGGCAGATAATGCTCACATCCGTCTTACACGTATTCCTTTGGCACTATCGGTGAATTACCTGCCGGTGAAAAAGTTGCGATTAGCAACAGGTATTGTCACTCACCAGGCAATCAACTTAAAATTTGATGGAGTAGGACAGGATGCAAAGTTTACATCGGTACCCGGTTTGCAGTTTGAAGCAGGCTATGGTGTGTTTGCATTATCGTATACAGCCATGACGTATAAAGATGCCAACAATGCATCGTACAGAGCCAATGCAATCGGACTTACTATTTCAGGTGTATTTTAATTCAATAAAAAATAGTTACTATAATACAAACGCCTCCGAAAGGAGGCGTTTGTATTATAGTGAAAGTATGTGGCTAAAAAAGGCAGCACCAATAAGATGTATTACAGTAATGCAGCCAATACCCACACTGCATAAAACCAGATAAAACCTATCCAGCTGATGGGGTGAATTTTCTTCAGCACAAGCCAATCGTAAATAAACAGCGAAAGAAAAAGTGTATTCCAGATGGCCGCTTCAAAAAGCATAAAGCTGGTATCGGTGTTAATGCCCAGCTTGGTAGCGACTCTGTCAACAACAGGCCCCAGTACATAAAATGTTCCAACGAATAAAAGCCGTTTATGCCGGGTACCGTTTTTTCGATGGAGATAAGCAAATAACAGTAATGCTGAAAAGCTCACCGTGAAGAAGCGGTTGGCTTTTACATAATCGGGCATTTGCGACCAGCCTTTCTAAACTGCTACAAACACATAAAATGTACTGAGCACCACGCCCAGCCCTACAAGCATACCTGTAATACCCAGCTTTCGATGGGCCTTGTAATTTCCTTTTCGGATATAACCTGTTTGGATAACCAATAAAACAAACCATGCTAAAAAGAATAAGCCATGGATGATGAATTTAGGATCGCTGTTGCTTTCCTGTTTTACATCATAAATCAAGTTATCAGAAAAAGCAAACAACGAAAGAAACAGCAGCACCAGACTGCAGTAGAAAAAGTAATTTTTTTCATTGCGGCAATGTTCGTTTTTCTGAACAGTTCTTAAAGTTAATCAGTCATTCTTACGATTAAGATAATTTCCTCTTATTCGCTGTACTTCCACAGCTCAGTTACCTGTTGCGAATCGTTATAGGCAAAAACATACAATGCAGAATTGTATTCGAAGCTGCCATAATAATTGACTGAAAGAGCAGGAAAGCCGGTAAAATCCTGTTTGCGTTGCCAGCTGTTGGTAACCGCATCGTATTTAAACAAACGATGATCGTTAAGGATATAACCCGAGCCGTTGTATGAAAAGCCAAACGAAGCCGACCATGTAGCAAACAACTCCGGAAGATCGGATAAGCGTGTATACGTTTTTGTAGCTGTATTGAATTTATAAAACTTGCGTGTTTGGTTATAGGCTCCATTTACCAGTTCCTGCCGTATACCAAAATAAAAATCACTGCCTACCATACAACCGGTAATGATGGGGCTTTTGGCTGTATCAGTAATATCGGCGAGGTAACTGAAACTGTTATTCGTTGCATCGTATTGGTAAAAACCCGATTTACCATTAGCTGCCGGATTATCACTTGCTCCAATCAATGCATAATTCGAACTGCTGCCGGTGCTTTGTAAAAAGTAAGATCCATTGTAAACACTGCTGTTCCTTGCCCATGTGCGTGTAGCTGCAGTATAGTTCCATGTTTGATTGGCAGCCGAGCGGAAACTGATATATGCTTTGCCATTGACTTGAAACGATACACACTCGGAGTAGAGCGGATCGCTGACGGCAACATCAAATAATTTTACCCAACTTCCATCTTTTAAATTGAGCTTCCAAAAATCGGGAAGTCCTGTAACGTAACCATTGCGGAAACCCATACCAAAACCATAGTAAGCACTGTCGCCAAAAATAAACACAGAAGGATTGGTGCGGTTGCCCGAAGGACAGGTGCTTATTTTTTGCCAGCTTCCACTGCCAATGATAACGGCATCTTTACTGATGGCAGTATCTTTTCCGATAACAACAATTAATTTATTACTGCGGTGTAATGCATTGATGGAAACTGATAATGTTGTTTGATTGGCAGAAAGCACCGTTGCAGGAACCGTACCGATGAGTACAATGTCTTTTCTTGAAGCAGAGGTGTCACTTGTATAGGTCTGTGAAAAGTTTTTCAGTTCAATGCGCAGTGTGTCGCCCGATTGTACAGTTGTCGGCATAAACCGAATAATTTGCGGACTATTACCGTTGGCAGCATCATCAGGCGAAGGATCTTTGCTGCAGGCAGAGAACAAACACCCTGACAGGAGTAGAAAAGAAATGATCGCCTGCAGTTTCAACATAAGTGCGTTGTTTGAACGTTGAAATTACCAATTGATTTTTGCTGCAATAGTACCGCTCACAAAATTAAAGGCGTCAGGATTTATTGCATATCTCCAAACAGTAACGTCCGGAATGCAACAGCAGCTTTGTGCACCAGCTCGTTCCAGTCGTCGGCAGCTGAACCATCAGCACCATCTGAAATATATTTTAAACAGAGAAAGGGAATGTTTTCTTTTTGCGCAATCAATGCAAGCGGGTACGCTTCCATATCAACTACAGTATAAGCTATAACGTCATGATTCATTTCAAAACTGTCGCCTGTACCACAAATGCCTTGTGGCAATCCTTTAATCTGCAAACCATATTGCAGCACAGGGTCAATACCGCTCAACGGTGTTTCGTACAGTTGAAAACCCAGTCCACGTACATCCATATCACGCTGGATGAATTGCGTGCAGCAAACAATGGTTCCCTTGCTGAATGTATTACTGCCGGCCGAACCAAGATTGATGATCATGGCCGGTTTGTGTTGGGCAATGGATTTGGTGAGGGCGTATGCGGCACTTACTTTACCTATTCCGGTAATTAACACATTGCAATCGGTAAAATCCTCTGCCGCTTCCGATTCGAGGGCAAAAACAAACAGGGCATCTTGTAACGGAAGTTGATGTTGAACAGATAATGCTGAAGCCATGCTGCAAAAATAATTGAAGACATTTCCATTACAAAAAACCTATCTTTGCATTCTTCTTCACGAAAAACGAATCAATGAAACTGTAATTTCTTTTTACCGGATATACATGCGAACGCTCATCGTTCACATCGTTTTCATCATCCAAAAAAGAAATACATGTTGATTCTTAAGAACCTCAGCTATACACATCCTGATAAAGAAGTTTTATTTACAGATCTCCAACTCAGCATTCGTGCCGGAGATAAAATTGCATTGATCGGCGCTAACGGCAGTGGCAAATCAACTTTGCTTAAACTTATTGCCGGTGAACTTGCAGCTCCTGGTGGAACAATACAGTTGGCGGAAAAGCCTTATTTCATTCCGCAGATTTTCGGACAGTTCAACCATCTCCGCATTGCAGAAGCACTGCACGTTGCTGACAAGTTAAAAGCGCTGCATGCTATTTTAGAAGGCGATGTTTCGGAACTGCAGTTGCAAATACTTGATGATGACTGGACCATTGAAGAGCGTTGTATAGAAGCGCTTCGTTACTGGCAGCTTGATGAACTGGATCTGGAACAACCAATGAGCAGTTTAAGTGGCGGACAAAAAACAAAAGTCTTTTTAGCTGCTGTTCATATTCATCAGCCTTCGTTTATTCTTTTAGATGAACCGAGTAATCATCTTGATACAGCCGGGCGTGAATTGTTGTATCAATATATTCTTTCATCAAAGGCTACAATTCTACTGGTGAGTCACGACCGTACATTGCTGAACCTGATTGATACCGTTGCAGAGCTCAGTAAAAAAGGCATCTGTATGTATGGCGGCAATTATGATTTTTACCTGGAGCAAAAAACACAGGAAACAGCAGCGTTATTCGATGATGTGAAGAGTAAGGAAAAAGCACTTCGCAAAGCCAAAGAGAAAGAACGGGAATCAATTGAGCGGCAGCAGAAGTTAAATGCACGTGGAAAAAGCAAACAGGAAAAAGCAGGTGTTCCAACGATTGTGATGAATACCTTACGCAATAACGCAGAGAAAAGTACAGCGAAGCTTAAATCGGCACATGGTGAAAAGATTGAGAGTGTTAAAGAAGAGCTGCAAGACTTACGCACGGCCTTACCCGATCTTGAACAGATGCGTTTTGGTTTTGATGATTCCGGTTTACATAAAGGAAAGCGTTTGTTTGAAGCAAAGGCTGTTAACTTCTGTTACAATAAAAAAATTGTTTGGAAGGAGGATCTGGATGTACTCATCAGCAGTGGCGAACGCATTGCTTTGCGTGGCGCAAATGGTTCCGGCAAAACAACGTTGCTGAAAATGATATTAGGTGAACTTGAGGTAGCACAAGGAACCATATACAGATCGATCGCACATTCCGTGTATATCGATCAGGATTATTCGCTCATTAACAACAGCCTTACTATATATCAGCAGCTGCAGTACTACAATAGTTCAGCTTTGCAGGAGCATGAGCTAAAGAGTCGCTTGCATCGTTTTTTGTTTGGTAAAGACGATTGGGATAAACGCTGTGGTCATCTCAGCGGAGGTGAGCGCATGCGGTTGATGTTGTGCTGCCTTACTGTTTTTCAACAGGCACCAGACTTGATTGTATTGGATGAGCCAACCAACAATCTCGATCTGCAAAGTATTGCCATACTTACTGCTGCATTGAAACACTACAAAGGAACATTGCTGGTAGTATCGCACGACGCATATTTTTTAAAAGAGATTGAAGCAGAAAGGACGATTTCTTTATGAAAACAAAGCGATAGTGAAGCTTGTATAACAATAATCTCAAATGACAGAGACCGAGATTGAAAGCAGGCAGTATGTTGGTATCAAAAAAGAATATCTGCGGTGGAGGATAAAAACAAAATAGCGGTATTACTTTTGCCCCATTCATGTACAAACAACAACTCACCAAAGAACAGGCGCACCAGAAAGCGAAGCACTATTGTGCTTACCAGGAACGTTGCCACAGTGAAGTGAAGGAAAAGCTGTACGGCTTTGGCTTACGGAAAGCAGATGTGGAGGAGTTGTTATCGAAACTGATTGAAGAAGATTACCTCAACGAGGAGCGCTTTGCTGTACAATTTACGGGTGGCCGTTTCCGTATGAAGCAGTGGGGCAGGGTAAAAATTAAATACGAGCTGAAACAAAAACAGGTAAGTGAATATGTCATTAAAAAAGCATTGAAAACAATTACTGAAGAAGATTACTGGGCAACCGCACAAAAACTATACGATCAAAAGCTGCAGCAACTGAAAGGCGAAACCAATCAGTTCATCCGCAAAAAAAAGCTGAGCGATTACCTGCTGCAGAAAGGATACGAACATGCTGTAATTAATGAACTGCTGAACTGAGTGTTCAATTGCAAAGCTTTTTGCTTAAACTTGTGCTGCATGTTTAAGCCAACTATTGCCTTCTTTGTTTTTCTGCTTACAGCAACATTCGTTTTTGCTCAAAGCGACACGGCTGTTTTTCGAAAAGAGCTGACGATTACTACCGAAAACGATAATTATAACTTTACTAAAGCCGACAGGTATTATTCCAACGGACTTTTTTTTAAATACCAATGGTTGCCAAAGCAGCCCCACAATGCAAAGCTTGTACAAAAGCTGCACCGGGCAGAAGTTGGGCAAATGATCTTTAATCCGCATCTCAACCGTCGTTCGCTCAGCCAGGTACTGGAGCAACAGGATCGTCCCTATGCCGGTTGGTTGTATGGCAGCTATGGTCAAACAAATGTGTACAGCAATAGCCGGGTGCTGCAATGGGATGCAATTGCAGGTGTTGTTGGTCCGGCTGCAAAAGGAGAAGAAGTTCAGGTAAACTATCACAAAATAATTGGCCTTTATAAGATATATGGCTGGGAAAACCAGGTACAGAACGAGTTTGGATTAAATGCATCAGTACGTTATTATCATCCGCTTACTGTTACAAACGCATTTACGTTACATGCTGCAGGAAAAGCAACGCTTGGCAATACTTTTACCAATGCATCGGTTGGTTTTTTATTGAAAGCAGGAAAAATGGATAACGAAATTTCTACAGCCTATTGGACAGGCCGTCTTGGCTCTGCTGCAAAAAATCGCCGGCATAAAACCGAAGCAGTTTTTTTCCTGGAGCCCATGTTACAGGCGCAGGCTTATAATGCAACAGTACAGGGTGGTATGTTTCGCAGTTACAAAGGCAATTATGTTTCGGAGCTCAACCCGTTTATTTACATCATTAAAACAGGGTTTGTAATTGCAGGTCCGCTGGCTTCGTTCTCCGCCTATTACCATGTGAAGCAACGGGAAGCAAAATCAATGATCGATCCGCTGGAAGTATACGGTGCGTTTGCAGTAAGCTTTCGCTTTCGCTAACTTCGTTGCATGAGTCATCTTACGTTTACACTTATTCAAACCAATCTGCATTGGGAAGATAAAGCGGCCAACCTGCAGATGCTGGAAGAAAAGATCAACTCGCTTCAACATCCTACGCAGATTATTGTGTTGCCCGAAATGTTCAACACTGGCTTTAGCATGCAGCCTGAACTACATGCAGAAGATATAAACGGCCCAACCGTACAATGGATGAAACGAGTAGCCGCTGCAAAACGGGTGATTGTTACCGGAAGCATCATGATCAATCAAACTGCTGCAGATGGAGCGATACAGTATTTCAATCGGCTTATCTGGATGTTGCCAAACGGACAATATGGTGTGTACGATAAGCGCCACCTGTTTGCTTATGCCGATGAAGACAAACATTATACAGCAGGTACCAGGCGGCTGATTGCTTCGGTAAACGGATTTAAAATTAATCTGCAGGTTTGTTACGATCTGCGGTTTCCGGTATGGGCCAGACAGCAAACCGGTCGTATCTCGACTTCGCTCGATACTCCAACCCAATCCTTCGACTCCGCTCAGGACTTGGTTCCGGAATACGATATACTCATCTACGTTGCCAACTGGCCGGAGCGCAGAGTGCATGCATGGAAAACATTACTCACTGCCAGGGCCATCGAAAATCAATGCTATGTAATTGGTGTTAACAGAACGGGCAATGATGGTAACAATATTTATCACAGTGGTAACAGTATGGTGATTGATGCAATGGGCGAAGTGTTGTACGAAAAAGAACACGATGAAGATGTATTTACCATTACTCTCTCCAAAGAAAAATTAGAAGAGATACGCCACAAACTTCCATTTTTAAAAGACGGAGATGCGTTCAGCATTCATCCATGATAATAACATGCAGATATTTTATAACGGAACAATTTTTACAGGCGATCGTTTTATCAACGACAGGGCAGTAGTGGTTAACAATGGAATTATTGAAGCGCTTATTCCTTTTGAAACGATTCCAACCGATACAGACAAGTACGATTTACAAGGCAGTTTTTTAGTACCTGCGTTTATCGATCTGCAGTTGTATGGTGGTAATGGTTTGCTTTTTTCACAGGCATTGAACGAAGAGGCCATCCTTGCAACAGATGCTTATTGTGTAAGTGGCGGATGTACACGCTTTCTGTTAACATTAGCTACCAACAGCATCGATGTATTTTTGCAGGGTATTGCTGTAGCTAAACAATTTTTGCAGCAACAGAACAATACAGGCTTACTAGGGCTGCATCTCGAAGGTCCTTATATCAATCCTGTTAAACGTGGGGCTCATTTACTGGAGCATATTAAACAGCCAACTGTTGATGAAGTAAAGCTACTGCTCGATAAAGCGGAAGGAATTGTGAAGATGATGACGCTTGCACCGGAACAATGCAGCGATGAAGTTCTGCAACTCTTAATTGATCGTAACGTCATTGTTTCTGCAGGACATAGCAATGCTACCTACCAACAGGCAACTGCAGGATTTAATAAAGGCATCACAACTGCTACGCACTTGTTTAACGCCATGTCGCCTTTGCAAGGCAGGGAGCCGGGTATGGTGGGTGCTATTTATGATCATGCAACAGCGTACAGCAGTATTGTGTGCGATGGTTTTCATACTTCTTTTGAAGCAGTACGCATCAGCAAAAAAATGATGGAGGAACGTTTGTTCTTAATTACTGATGCAGTAACCGAAACAACAGAAGGGGCCTATCAACACCTGCTCAAACATGATCGGTATGTATTGCCGGACGGAACATTGTCCGGTTCTGCATTAACCATGCTGAGCGCTGTAAACAATTGTATTCAACATGCAGGTATTGAATTTGACGAAGCGTTGCGGATGGCTTCGCTTTACCCTGCAAGAGTAGCTAACCTTTTACAGTTGGGTAAAATTGAAGAAGGGTTTGCTGCTGATTTTACTGTACTCTCAAAAAGCAAAGAGCTGAAAGCCGTGTTTCGTTCGGGACGGTTACTTACAAAATAATTGATGCGGCCAAATGGCCGCATCGTCTTTAACTAAACAATCGAACTGTACTGCTTTCCATAGACTAATAAACCGCTGCTTCTTTTTCGGTTTCTTTTTTTAGTTGCATTGTGGGAAATGTTGCGTGTGTGTTGATTTGAATTGTTTTAGCTGCAAGCTTTTTTCTTCTGTTAGTTAAAAAGCGAAACAATTTCAATTTGTAGAAGTCGTAAAACAGCACAACTACTAAAAATAAACTCACAACATAAAAAAGGCGAAAGCCGATGTGCATATACGTGATGCCCGAAACAATTGCACCTGCCAGGTAAGCCGATGCAATGGATGCTAACAGGATCGCTTTTCCTTTTAACTCTTTATTATTACGATACTCTTTTCGTGTAAACATTGAAAACAAAATGCCTAAGTCGGTAGTAGCACCGGTAAGATGTGTTGTCTTTACTGCAAAATTTGAAATGCTGGCAGTAAGTCCGTTTTGCAAACCCATTGCAAACAACATCAACGCCAGCATCACTTCTGTTTCAGCTAATGTTTCTTTGTAAAAAAAATGGCCATACGTACCTACTGCAATCAAACATATAATTTCAAGTATCAATGGTATGGCGTGTGCTATATATGTATTCTTCTTGTTGAGGTGTATTACAAACATGTTCGATGTAAAGCCACCAAAGAAGAACAGGAAGATCCAGCCGAGCACAACGGCAGCCTGGTACAAATTTCCTTTCACCAGTTCTGCTGCAAGTATGGCGTAATGTCCTGTTATATTGGAGCTGAAGGAAAAGAACAGTAAAAGCGATCCGATGTTGACCATGCCTGCTGAAAAAGCCGTGAGCACGCCAAGCCGCACATTATCTCCTAAAGTTCTGCTGTTACTGTATTTTCTGAGCATAGGTATCTGTTTTTGTCCGTTCAAAAATTAGCTGGGCAATGCCACGAGCCTGCATATCCGATTCTGCATTTAACACCATTCTGTTATTCTCCAAAACAGTCAGCTGATAGTTTTCAATACGGTTATCACCGTACTGTATTTGCAATACATGCCCCCTGCCTTTAATACGCCAGCTTAAATGTTCTTCTTTACCGGCAATTTTTAGGCGTAACAAACCACCGGGTAAAAACTCCCAGTCTTCTGCACGGTGAAAAGAAAATTCCGGTTGCGTGGTTTTTGTTTTGCTGGCCGCTGCAATGTCGGCTGCAAAAGCAATTGCTTTCTCAAATTTCCACTCCGTTTCTTTCCATTTGCCAAGAATCGCTTTTTCCGGATTTGCCGATGCATTAAACAACAACAACACTGCAGCAATACCTATTACAAACACGGCACTATATGTAATCCAGAGTTTCATGTTATTCCTGTTTTGTTATCAACTAACCGATACACGGTTAAAAAATAATTCAGCTACTTTTCCTTTTTCAGGCATTGGAATATCTGTTTCCGAACCTGCCGTTTCAATTGGTAAGCCACTTACTTTGAAGTAGGGTAATAGATTAAAGCTGTTTTTGTTTTTAAAATTTGGTTTGTACGAAATCGGTACACATATTTCGGTTATTGCATTTGCTTCTGCGTATTGATCAAAAGCTGCTTGTGTTAAACCCGAAAAAATATCGGTCTTCATTGTTCGTAGCTGCGAAGCGTATTTGTTTTTTAATACAGTGCATCCTTCTCTGAACTCTTTGCTGCATAGGTCTTCGAGTAAGCGGCGTTTCGAGTAAAACAACAGACTTGTAATTGAATCGTTTTGATGAAGGCCATGTAAAAGGATAACGTTGATACGGGTATTGCTGCTCTGCATACTCAAATAGTTCTTCACAATATTCAGCGATGCAATGCTGAAATCGGTTGGTATTAACACTGTTTTTTCCATAGCAATTTTATTTTACGATTAGTGCACAAAACTGCTATGGAGATATTAAAATGGTTTTAAGCTGTAATTAGAATGTTGTTAGAATAATACCGGGGAAATTAAAATGACATTAGAAAATAAAACTTTCCAAAAAGTCTGTTTAAACAATTGTTTGCTGCAGTTTAAAATAGTACCACAGATTAAAAGACGATTGAAGAAGAGCTATTTATTCGAACTTACCGATGGGCAGGTTGATTTGTACGGTTGTGCCTTGTCCTACAATTGACGAAACCAGAATTTCGCCACTGTGTATACGTATGATGTTGCGGGTAAGTGGCAAACCAATGCCGTAACCTTCGTACTTCAATGTGTTCGATGCTCGGAAGAAAGGATCGTAGATATATTTGAGTTCATTACCCGGTATACCAATACCATGATCTTTTACAATGATGAATACATTTTGATCGGATGCACCGATGGATACATTTACCACATTGTTGTTGCTGTATTTGCAGGCATTGCTGATGATATTGCTTAAGGCCAGATGCAACAGTTGTTCATTGCCTTTCACCTTCAGCTTAACGGGATTTTCAGGTAACAGACTCATGTCGATATGAATACGGCTTTCGGTATTAATTTTTTCAATGGTTTCTTTTACATCCCACAACAACTGATCGATACGGAGTTTATCGAACTTCTGCGTTTTACCATTAAAACCTGTTTGAGCTAAAAACAGCAGGGCTTTTGTTTTACGGTCGAGTGTTTCAGCTTCGTCAAGTATAACTTTTATTGTTTCGATGTATTCGTCGGTTGAGCGTATTTTAGAAAGTGTAACATCGGCTTCGCCGATAATAGCGGTTAGCGGTGTTCGCAGCTCGTGCGAGGCATTGCTGATGAAATTGTTTTGTGTTTCAAATGATGTTTCAATACGGTCGAGCATGTTGTTAAAGGTGCCGATGAGGTCAGACATTTCATCGTTACTGCTGTTGTTGGCAAGACGTAAATGCAGGTTTTCGGAACTGATTTCCTTTACACGATCGGTAATATTCCGCAGCGGACGAAATACATAACGGGAAAAATAAAGCGCAATCAATGCAGAAAAAACAAAGGCAGCAATAATGGCAAATACAAGTGTGCGCCGCAGGTAAGCAGAGTGATGCAGCTCAAAATAGTTTTGTGCAGAAGCAATCACTACATATTCTCCCTGTTTGCTTTTGTAGCGGATGCCTTTGTAAAAGACACTGTTTTTGTTGTATTCGCTTTTTCCTTCTTTTACAATTTCATTGAAAAATGTAATGGGTATATCTAATGCTTTGGCTTCTTCTGTAAATGATTTACCGGGCGTTATGCGGTAGTAACGATCTTTTTCCTGCGGCAGCTTTTCAAAAAACTCGTTACGTAGCGCAATCATTTCCTGCGAACCGCTTTCACGGTCCAGCTCTACCCGTGCTGTAGTTACAGCACGAATCTCCAGCAGCTTGTAAAAATCTTCGTACGAATAATTGGATACAGACAGGTATACAAATCCACTAAACAACAGGATAATGCTTAAGAACGCTGTAAGCAGTATCAGCGTTGTCTTGATCTGTATTTTCATTTTCATCTGTGTGTAAAATTGCTGTGGCAAAACAGGTTACCCGTTGTCTTTTAAAACATAACCCATACCAATCACGGTATGAATGAGTTTTTGATCGGCATGTGCATCAATTTTTTTACGCAGGTAGTTTACATATACATCTACCACGTTGGTGCCTATATCAAAGTTTACACCCCATACTTCTTCCAGTATATCAATACGGGAGAGCACTTTGTTTTTATTCTTTATGAAATAGAGGAGCAGTTTATACTCGGTAGTAGTAAGCGAAACCGGTTTGCTGTCACGAATCACTTCTTTTGTATAATCGTTAACTTCAAGATCGGTAAAGCGGTAAACATGTTCTTCCTGTATTTCTGTAGTTGCCGTACCGCCTTCGGTGCGTCGTAAAAGTGTACGTATACGGGCAAGCAGTTCAATAAATTTAAACGGCTTTACCAGGTAATCGTCTGCTCCGATTTCTAAACCCAGCACAATGTTTTCAGCTGTGCCCAATGCAGTTAAAAACAAAACAGGAATGTTGGTGTTCACCTTCCTGATTTCTTTGCAAACCTCCAGCCCGTTTTTATCGGGCAACATAATATCCAGTATGGCAAGGTCGAAATTGTTTTCGGAAAATAAATGCAGACCAGTATTACCGTCAAAAGCCACGGTTACATCAAAGCCTTCTTCTGTGAGCCCCTTTTTAATAAAGGACACAACATGCATTTCATCTTCTACCAACAATATTTTTTTCATGCCTGCTTACTTTGGGTAAAACTGCCTTGTTACGCAAACCTCAAAAATACCTTTCGCAGGCATAAAATACATTAAAACCAGATTAGAGTGCCTTCGGAAAAGTGGCAGATGCTGAAGCACCACAACAAAAAAGGCAGTTCATGGGAAGAACTGCCTTTGAACAGAAATTATTTTAACGACTGTTTAACGACGGCTGATTTTTAAAACCTTGTACATGTCTAACGGTGTGGCGCAAAAGCATTGGTATTTTTCGGTAAGCGGCTGTACACAGGTAGTCACTTTCAGACTATCTAACAGATAATTTTCGGGCAGGTTTTTTAATTTAACAGGTTTGTTTCCGAGGTCGGCAGAAACAAAATACCAACCAAGCCCGTCTGCAGCAGGTTCGCCGCCCCAACGGATCATCCCATCGGTGCATTGTATTTCTTTTTTACAGGATGTAAACAGCGCAAGTGTAAATGCAAGAATTAAAAAATGTTTCATATCCGGCTTGACAACTCCATCAGTCTTTCCGTTGCATGATGAGGTTGATTACCTTGTCCATCTTCGGATCACGGTTCAGCCGTATACTTTCAGCGCTGGCTTTTACTTCAACATCGGGCAAAACGCCATGTCCGTCTTTCGGATAGTTTTTGTTGTTGACGATGCGGTACAAAGGCAAACGGACACGAAGTTTACTGTTGGGCAGAATCATTTCGGGTATAAACACACCGTTGTTGCCATAATAACCACCGCCGGTTTCTTCGCCAACAATGGTTACATTTTCTTTTCCTTTTACTGCCGATGCAAAAAGCGTAGTAGCTGAAAACGAATAACCGCCTGTTACAATATACACGTGGCCATTAAAATGCTGCGGCAGTGGCTGGTATTGTTTGTTGTGAAAAAAACGAAACATATACATACTGTCGTTGTATTTCCGGTTCAGAAAAAACAAACCCAGGTTAAATATAAAACGACGGCTTATCCTGGCATCGGAACGAAGCTTGTGTGTAACGGAATAAATAGAATCGGTAAATGAAAACGGTTCATTGCTCACTAACCTTGTTAGGTAAAGCGATGATTTGATTAAACCACCACCGTTGTTGCGTACATCAATAACCAAATGCTTGATGTTCTTTTTCTTTAGCGTTCGAAAACTTGCTTTTAAAAAATGTTTGCTGAGGGCCGTGCTGAAGCTGCTGATGCGCAGCGTGGCATACGTTCCGGTAGAATCGATACTGAAGCTTCGGATGCGTTGCAATCTGCGTTGCCTGTCGCTCAACTCCTGTTCACGTGATGGCTGTTGTTGCGGCGGCGGTGCATTAAAGTTGACCGGTCTTCGACGAATGGTATCTTTTGCAGGATCGTACAGATCAATGCTGCGTTGCTGCTCAATGCCTTTATCGTTTACAAAAACGACAGTGTACTTGTCCTGCAGGCCAAAACGCATGTTGTAATACGTGCTAAAGTTGTTGCTGATGTTCTGGTAGCTGAAATTTTTGGCGTTGCCATCAATTGAAACAAGTGGCAGTAAGGTATCAATGATTTTCTTCGCCTGCAAACCGTTGATGCTGCGTAGCGGCGTACCTGTACGGATCAACTGATCTCTGCGGTTGATGTTGGTTGTTACAACCAGCGAAGAATCGTCAATCACTTTTGCAATCAGCGGAAACGTTTTCTGGCGGCGACCATCCGTATATCGATAGTAGTTTTTTGAAAAACGCACGCTGGTATGGCCACACCTTATTGGGAAAATGGTCTCAGCTATAACTGTACGAAATTGTATTTCGTTCAATGAATCGGTTAAGCGTGCATAAGCTTTTTGGAAAGATGCATCTACTTCTTCTTGTGTGCTGTACCAATACAGCGAAGGATGATTTTCTTTGAGCGTTTGCTCCATTACCTGTACATCTTCTTTCAATTGGTCGGGACTGTACTTGCGCTCCGGTGTATAGCCAATACTGCCTGTTGCAGAACAGGAAGTAAGCGCATAGCTCAACAATGCTAAACCAATAAAGCCGATGTTTTTCATCTGTACAATTATTTGCTGAAGGCGTTCCAGCCTTGTGCTGTCAGCTGATGTTTGTTGCCGCCTCTTGTAATAATATGAGCGCCTTCTGCTGCTTCGGTTACATAGCCAACTACACGTATACCATTTACATCTTTAATTTTATCGTAATCGCTTTGTGCGAGGGTAAACAGCAGTTCATAATCTTCGCCACCGCTTAATGCACAGGCTGTGGGATCAATTTCCAGCTTGTAGGCAAACTCTTTTGCATCGGGGTGCACAGGAATCTTGTCTTCGTACAACACTGCACCTACGCCGCTTTGTTTACAAATGTGCAGTACTTCGCTGCTGAGGCCATCGCTGATGTCCATCATGGCTGTTGGAACAATCTTTTCTTTCTCGAAAAATTCAATGATATCTCTGCGAGCTTCAGGTTTTAATAAACGGCCAACGATATAGTCACGATTTTCCAGATCGGGTTGTACACCTTTAGTCTCGAGGAAAATTTTCTTTTCTCTTTCAAGCAACAACAAACCAAGGTAGGCACCACCTAAATAACCGCTTACACATATCAGATCGTTTGGTTTAGCTGTACTGCGTTTTACAAACTGATCGGGTGCTACTTCGCCAATGGCTGTTACGCTTATTACAAAACCTTTGTTAGAAGAAGTTGTATCGCCTCCAACCAAGTCAACACCATACTCTTCGCAAGCTACATATACACCATCGTAAAACTCTTCCAATGCTTCCAGGCTGAAACGATTGCTCACAGCCAGGCTCAGGGTAATCTGCGTTGGGGTAGCGTTCATGGCATAGATGTCGCTTACATTTACCACTACACTTTTATAACCGAGATGTTTGAGTGGTGTATACATCAAATCGAAATGCACACCTTCAATCAACAAATCAGTAGTTATTACTGTTTGCTTACCAAAGTGATCAATCACTGCAGCATCATCGCCCACACCAAGTATGGTTGATGCATTCTGATGTTCAATATTTTTTGTGAGATGCTCAATTAAACCAAACTCACCAAGCGAGGATATTTCTGTACGTTCTTCACTCATACTCTACTTAATTTCAGATTTTAGATTTACGATTTCAGATGTTTACTCAGCTTCTCTTTCTGCTTTTCAGCTTCTGTATTTCTAATGGTTGTATTAATTGAAGCGATAATGATCGATAATAATTCATTTGCTTCTTTATACAAATTTCTAAGTTCAGTTTTGAACTCTTGATTAAATTCAGCAAGCAGTTCGAAAAAATACATGCTCTCATCAAGTTCTTCCTCTACAATACGCAACTTGTTAATAAAGTCGGGTTTTGATTTTGCCCTGCACGCAGCTCTGTAATTTGCTCCAACAGAAGAGGAACATCTTACCAATTGACTTACATACTCCTTGTTTACAGGGTTGTAAGGAATTTTTAAGCAGAGCCAACCTGTATTGACAGCAAGTTGTTTGCTTCGTTTTTTTAGCTCGGTTTTATCCATGTTGTTCGGTTTAAATCTGAAATCGTAAATCTAAAATCTACAATTTCAACCAGAACACATAGCTGTACTTCTAACTTCGTACCTCGTACTCAAATCAGAGTTTCTTCCGGTCATTTATTACTTCCACCAGTTCATCATGTATTTTACCGTTTGTGGCAACAAGATGCGGTTGGTAGGGAGAATAATGCTTTCCTTCGAAGTCGGTTACTTTACCTCCCGCTTCTTCTACGAGCAGAAAACCGGCAGCACTATCCCAGGCATTGAGTTTGTGTTCGTAAAAACCATCAAAACGTCCGGCAGCAACCCAGCAAAGATCAATGGCTGCACTGCCTAAACGGCGAACAGGAACACCCTTGCGGATAAAACGTTCAAACACCTGTAACGGTCCGTTGGGCATATCTAAATACGTGTACGGAAAACCGGTTACCATGCAGGCTTTGATCAATTCGTTTTGTTCGCTTACGTAAATGCGTTTGTCGTTGAGATAGGCACCTTGTCCACGTTCTGCAAAAAAGAACTCGTTCATAAACGGGTTGTACACGGCACCAAGCACCATCTGACCATCTTTTTCAACCGCAATACTTACGCAGCAAATAGGAATACCGTTGGCGAAGTTTACAGTGCCATCGATCGGGTCGATGATCCATTTGTAATTCGAGTCCTGCACGAGCTCGCCCGACTCTTCGCTGAGAATATAATGATCAGGGAAATCTTTCTTAATTACTTCGAAGATGGCTTTCTCCGCTGCATGATCGGCTTCTGTTACAAGATTGTTGACACCTTCTTTGTTGTGCACGGCATATTCACGATGGAAAAAGTGGGTGAGCTGTTCTGCACCCGCTTTGGTAGCATTGATCAGTGTTTGTTTAAGCATGCGCAAAGATACGAAGGCCATCCCCATCGCCTGTAGGAAGAGCGAAAAAAACATCGGCTCCGATAATCGTTTTGCTATAACAGGGTTGAAGAACTATTTTGCAGCTTCAACAAACACACCCGTTCGGGCTGGGGAGGCATGCAGCTTTCGGTAATTATTGTTAACTATAATGTGAAATATTTCCTTGAGCAGTGTTTGCTTTCGGTTGAGAAAGCTGTGCAACAGCTGCAGGCCGAAATATGGGTGGTAGATAATGCATCAACAGACGGTAGCAGGGCGTACCTCGAACCAAAATTTCCGCAGGTACAATTTTGCTGGAACAAAGAGAATATTGGCTTTGGCCGTGCCTGTAACCAGGCGCTTGCGCAGGCCACCGGCGAATACATTCTTTTTTTAAATCCTGATACGATTGTACCGGAAGATTGCTTTACGGCCTGCATCAACTTTTGTAAGCAAACAACCGATGCCGGTGCATTGGGTATTCGCATGCTCGATGGCAGCGGCCGCTTTTTACCCGAAAGCAAACGTTCATTTCCTTCGCCGTTAACTTCGTTTTATAAACTTAGCGGACTTGCTGCTTTGTTTCCAAAATCAAAAACGTTCAGCCGTTATCATTTAGGCTATCTTGATGAGCATAAAAATCATGTAGTGGATGTGCTCGCAGGTGCGTTCATGTTTATACCAAAAGCGGTGTTGGATAAAACAGGCGGTTTCGATGAAAGCTTTTTTATGTACGGCGAAGATGTAGATCTCAGCTACCGCATACAGGAAGCAGGGTATAAGAACTACTATTTCAGCGAACGTTCTATTCTTCATTTTAAAGGCGAAAGCACCAAAAAAACATCGGTGAACTATGTGCGGATGTTTTACGATGCCATGAGCCGCTTTGTTAAGAAGCATTATTCATCTTCCAGTGCAGGGTTGTTTGCTACGTTCATTAGTGCGGCTATCTGGATGCGTGCATTTTTAAGTTTGATTAAACGGTTTATCCAACGGGTTGGTTTGCCGTTGCTCGATGCTTTATTAATTGTTGCATCGTTTGTGCTGGCGAAATATGTGTGGACACAATTCATCCGTCCGGAAATTGTGTATCAAAACAAACTGCTGTGGTTATCATTTATTGGTTTTTCGGGTTTGTTTTTAGTGGTGAGTTATTATACAGGTTTGTACGATAAACAGTTTCGCTATAAAAATCTTTTTCAGTCGAGCCTTATTTCTTTGCTCATTATACTGGCGGTGTATTCGTTGATGCCGGAAGAATATCGCTTTTCGAGAGGTATGGTGTTGCTTGGTTCGTTGTTCAGTTATATGTTGCTGTATGTGTGGCGACAGGCTTTGTTGAAAACAGCTGTAGTTGAAAAAGCAATTGATGAAGAAGATTACTTTTCCATTATTGCCGGTACACAAGCCGATTTGCAAAAAATCAACCAGCTGCTGCAGCAAAACGGCAGAAGTAAAACCATACAGGGTTTTGTAAGTCCGCTTGCGGAACAACAGGCACTGGGCAGCCTAACAGAGCTACCGCAGCTGTTACAAAACACACCTGCCAATGAGCTGGTACTGTGCGAAAGTGCTCATCTGTCGTTTGCAGAAATTATTGCTATGTACGAGCAGGCAGGCAAAAAAGTAAAACTGCGTTTACACGCCAACGGAAGTGAAAGCATTATCGGCAGCGATTCGAAAAATGAAGCAGGCGAAGTACTGCACAGTCAGCAATACCAACTGGCAAGTGCCATTAACCTGCGGCTGAAACGCCTTATCGACATCAGCACGGCATTGTTGTTTTTGCTGAGTTTTCCGGTGCATTTCATCACCAACAGGCAGCCGCTGGGTTTATTAAAGCAAAGCTTTGCTGTATTGATTGGTACTAAAACGTGGATTGGTTATTCAACTCTGCGTAAACAGTTGCCAACATTGCGGCCTTCGGTACTGGGCCCGGCAGGTATGCCGCATCATGCATCCAAACTGAAAAAAGAAGGTTTGTTGATGGCAGATGAGTGGTATGCGAAGGAATACGAGCCGCAGTATGACCTTGCAACCATCTTTACAAATTATCAAAAATTAGGCAATAAGTAGCGTTGAGTTGCTACATTTGTCGTTACTGAACGGTAAGCATGTCATTAATCGAAATTAAACTTCCGAAGTCGTTGAGCAAGGCGCTCAATCTGCCTGTTAATTCACCCAAGCGTCAGCAAATAAAAGCGCTGAAAAAGCTGTTGAAAAAGGCGAAGCATACCGAATTCGGTCAGCAATACCATTTCGACGAAATATTGCACAACCGCCACATTGGAAAACGTTTCCAGGAGTTGGTACCTATACACGATTACAACAAAATTTATAATAACTGGTGGCATAAAACCTTGCAGGGCGCAACCGATGTTTGCTGGCCGGGCAAGATCAAGTTTTTCGCACTCAGCTCCGGTACCAGCGAAGCAGCAAGTAAATACATTCCCATTACCAGCGATCTGATGAGTGGCAATCGCATTGTGATGATCAAACAACTGCTCACGTTGCGTACGTACGAAAACTTACCGGTACGCAGTGTAAGTAAAGGCTGGCTGATGTTGGGCGGCAGTACCGATTTACAGAAAGGGCCGGGTTATTATGCCGGCGACTTAAGTGGGATTACTGCTAAGAAAATGCCGTTCTGGTTTACGCCGTTTTACAAGCCCGGTAAAGAAATTGCCAAAACAAAAGATTGGAATAAGAAACTTGATTTTATTGTAGAGCAAGCACCCAACTGGGATATTGGTTTTGTAGTAGGTGTACCTGCGTGGATACAGATGTGTATGGAAATGATTATTGAGCGTTACCAGCTTAAATCCATTCACGATATCTGGCCCAACCTTGCATTCTTTGTACACGGTGGTGTATCGTTCGAGCCGTATAAACATGGTTTTGAAAAACTCATCAGCAAACCGCTTATTTATATTGAAACCTATTTGGCAAGCGAAGGCTTTATTGCTTACCAAAGCAGGCAGGATGCAGAAGGCATGAAGCTGGTTACCAACGAACACATTTTCCATGAGTTTGTTCCTTTTGAGGATAAGAATTTTGATGCAGATGGCAACATTAAACCCGATGCTGAAGCATTGATGATCCACGAAGTGGAAGAAGGAAAAGATTATGCATTGCTGATAAGCACAAGTGCTGGAACCTGGCGTTATCTCATTGGCGATACCATTCGTTTTACCAATAAAGAACAGTGCGAAATCATTATTACCGGACGTACCAAACATTTCCTGTCGCTGGTAGGCGAACACCTGAGTGTCGATAACATGAACAAAGCTGTGCAGGTGGTGAGTGAAGAATTGAATTTGTCTATTCCTGAGTACACCGTTGTTGGTGAGCCGTACGGAAATTTCTTTGCACACCATTGGTATGTTGCCTGCGATGATCATGCAAATGCAGAAGAATTGCGTATACGCATTGATGAAGCACTGAAAGAAATTAATGATGATTATGCTGTTGAACGTGGCAGTGCGTTGAAAGAAGTATTCCTCGATATTTTACCCGAATCAACGTTTATGGAATTTATGAAGCTAAAAGGAAAAGTAGGTGGTCAGCATAAATTTCCCCGTGTACTGAAAGGTAAAATGCTTAACGACTGGCAACAGTTTTTAACTACCGGCAAACTATAAGCAAGACTGTATAAAATTGAAAAAGCGCAGAGGGTATCCTCTGCGCTTTTGTTTTCCTTTTACAATGTAATAACCGAACTCTAAGAAAATCAAAGTACATTCACACACTCTTGTAGGCTGTTTAATTCCCTGTAAATGACCGAAGCAATCATTAAAGGTTTGGCGCTTGGATTATTGCTGTCCATCAGTATGGGCCCGGTTATTTTTTCCATCATCAAGCAAAGTATCAATAACGGGCACAAAGGCGGACTTTCATTTGTTGTGGGCGTATCGGCCAGCGATCTTACACTGGTACTCATCAGTAATATTTTTACCGAACTGTTTAACCGTTTACTGCGTTTCGAAAAAGTAATTGGCGTTGGCGGCAGTTGTTTGCTGATAGGCTTAGGTATTTATTTTCTTTTCTTTAAAAAAATTAAACTGAGCGATACCGGCGATGGTATGGAAATGAAACGGAGTACCGGCGATTTTGTGCGCATTTTCTTTGCCGGTTATTTTATGAACACGCTCAACCCAAGTGTAATTGCTTTTTGGTTTACCTGGGCAACTGCTTTTATTACCATGCCGGTAAATGAACGTATTGCAACATTTGCCTCCTGTTTATCGCTCGTTTTCCTGTTCGATCTGCTGAAAGTTTTCCTGGCTAATAAACTGCGTAACCGGCTTACTTTAAAAACCATCAGCATCATCAATAAAATATCGGGCCTGATGTTGATTGTGTTTGGGGTGCTGCTGATTGTTGGTTTACTGGTTTACAAACAGGGAAAGACGGTTTAAATTGTACAGTTCTTAACAAACATTTTCAATTTTGTGCAGTTGTTTTGAGAGTAATACATGAAATCAAAAATTCTACTCTTTTTATTGTTGTTAAGTACGGTGGCTGCATCGGCCCAGTTTAATGAACTGGTGCTGCGTAAAAATGGTGTTTCGCATAAACGGTACAAAGAAGGTTCGCTGATAACGCTGCAAACAAAACTGGGTATGCGTTACACCGGTGTTATTTATCTTATTCAAAAAGACAGTATTTATTTTTCGGAAGGCGGCATTCATATGCGTGATGTGGCTGTTGTATATAAAAAGCAAAAAGGGCGACACCGTATTATACCGGTTGATGGTAAAACATTTTTGCTGACGAATGCCGGTATTCCACTCTTTACGGCAGGGCTGGTAATAAGTGGAGAACCATTTACACGTTCGCTTTTATCGGGTGTTGGACTTGTGTACATACCCGTGGTACTGTACAATTTGCAGCAGCTGATTTTTAAAACCAATAAGCGTTACCGGATAGGATCGAAATACGATTTGCAAATGCTTGATTTTTACCCGCCGGAAAAAGTGCCCGAAAAAAATCAGTAACGTATATTGCAAGCATGGCAGCGAAGAAATCCAATTCCACCAACTCCTCTTTCTGGCAACGAAGTTTTCGTTTTTTAAAACGTGTGTTCCTGTTTCTTTTTATTGCACAGTTTATTTACATCATTGTACTTAAATGGGTGAACCCGCCCTTTACCATTACTCAGCTTGTAAGTTTGGTTACAGGTGAGGGGTTGAAGCGGGATTATATTGCTATTGAGGAAATGGGCAGCAATGCACGACTGGCTGTTATTGCAGAAGAGGATCAGCTTTTTCCCGACCATGCCGGCTTTGATTGGAAGCTGATTGAAAAAGCGATGAAGCACAACGAAAAAAAGCCCAACCGTGTACGGGGAGCATCTACTTTATCGCAACAAACAGCCAAGAATGTTTTTTTGTGGCAGGGCAGAAGCTGGTTTCGGAAAGGGTTGGAGGTTTATTTCACCAAAATGATTGAATGGATCTGGGGAAAGAAACGGATACTTGAAGTGTATTTGAATGTTGTTGAAATGGGCAAAGGTGTATACGGTATAGAAGCAGCGGCGCAACAGTTTTACAATAAGCCTGCAAAAAATCTTACACGTTTAGAGGCTGCACAAATTGCGGCATCGTTGCGTAATCCTAAAAAGTATACCGTAAAGCCTTTATCGGTAGCAGTACGTGCAAGAACGCCTTGGGTAATACGGCAAATGAATAACCTGGAAGGAGATGCCGATGTGCAACAGCTTATTCGTGATGATGTACCTGCCGAAGCAAAACCAGCGAAGAAAAAACGATCAGCCAAATAAATGACGAACTGCTTCAATTGCGTTTTGCAGCCGCACCTCGTGTGCGCCTGAAACAACAGCCCACGGAGTTGTTTGTTGCTGCATCTGCTCTTCATAAATCGAAAACAAATCATCCCGTACTTCCTGTTCGGGATATTCACGAAGCTCATCCTGTACCCACGGAATATCTGGTTTGCAAAGCAGGTAAAAGTCGGTTTGTTGTTGTTGCAACTGATCAATAATCCAGGGATCGCAGGCACCAAACACTACTTCGCTCCACACTTTCATTACATGCATATCCGTATCGAAAAAAACAGCTTTGGCGTTTTTTTCAATTGCATCCTGAATGTATTTGTTGGAAAGTTCTACCTGGTTTTGTGCAATAATCAACAGATCATCGGCCGTATAAGGACGGCCTAAAAGCAATAAATATTCACGTGCATACTCCGGGCACCAAACGGCATTATAATGCTTTGCCAGCTGTTCGCTTAAGTAAGACTTGCCTGTTGATTCCGGTCCGAGTAATACAATACGTTTTGGGTGAGCCATAAAGCGTGCAAAATAAGTGGTGATTGAATACCAGACAATGGGAATACTGCTATCGTAATTTTACCCTTTTCTTCCATTCTGCTAATCCAAAAAACGCCATTACCAGTAATACTGCATAATAAACGCTCGTAAAAACCAATCCCTTTACAAAATACAACGGAATGGACGTAATGTTCGTTACAAGCCACCAATACCAGCTTTCTACTTTTTTCTTAGCCATCAACCACATTCCGGTAAAGGCAGAACCTGCAGCAAGTGCATCGGCCCATGGAATAGCACCGGGATAAAAACCATTTTTTAAAAAAGTGAGGCAAACAAAAAGCGTAACATAAAAAGCCGCAAAAAACAAAAGCTGATAAACCCACCAACGCCTGTTGGAAAAACTGATCGAAACAAGATGATGTTGTGCATTATCCTTTAAGGCCCACAACCACCAGCCGTACAAACTCATAACGGTATAGTAGATATTTACCGCAGCCTCGCCCAGCAGGTGGTACTTATAACTGAGGTAAATATAGATAATGGTACTCGCCAATCCTGTAGGATAAACAAGGATATTTTCTTTTCGGCTGTACCAAACACTTACAATGCCACTTACAACAGCAACATATTCGTACCAGGTAGTTTGCTGCATACCTGTTAAAAACTGCTGCCATACCGTTTCTATCATGCTTCAAAAATGAGGGTAAATTTTCATTTTTACGCTGCAAAAACTTTTCATACATCTTTGCAGAAATTTTGATTGTTATGCTGATTGCTGTTTTAGGAGCCGGTATGGTAGGCCGTGCCATTGCGCTTGATCTTGCCACCACTTTTGAGGTAACTTCTTTTGATGTTAATGAACAAAACCTTGCATTGCTGCAACAACGTGATAATAAGATTAAAACACAGCTTGCAGATTTACGCAACACAGCTGCATACGCAACGCTGCTGTCGGGTTTTGATATGGTGGTAACAGCGGTGCCCGGCTTTATGGGTTTTGAAACATTGAAAGCTGTGATTAATGCCGGTAAAAATGTGGCCGATATTTCATTTTTTCCGGAAGATGCATTGCAGTTGGATGCGTTGGCGAAAGAAAAAAATGTAACGGCCATTGTTGATTGTGGTGTGGCGCCGGGTATGAGCAACTGGATCATTGGGCGCTACAATGCTGAAATGAAGGTTGACAAGTTTGAAATTTATGTGGGCGGATTGCCACTGCATCCGCAACCGCCGTTTTTGTACAAAGCACCTTTTTCGCCCATTGATGTAATGGAAGAATACACAAGGCCTGCACGTTTAAAAGAAAATGGGGTGCTTGTAACCAAACCAGCTTTAACCGACAGGGAAATGATGCAGTTTGATGAAGTGGGCACATTGGAAGCATTTAATACCGATGGTTTGCGTTCGTTGTTGTTTACCATGCCGCATATTCCTACTCAAATAGAAAAAACCTTACGCTATCCCGGTCATGTAGATTTGATTGTGGCCTTGCAACAAGCCGGGTTTTTCAGCGAAGAAAAAAGAGTGGTTAATGGAACTGAGATTTCGCCGCTGCAATTCACATCACAACTATTGATTGATCAATGGAAGCTGGGCGAAACAGAAGAAGAATTAACAGTCATGAAAGTGCTTGTGCATGGTGATGGGCAAACTGTTGAATACCACTTATTCGATAAGTATGATGCTGCTACAGGTATTTCGTCGATGGCCCGTACAACAGGTTATGCCTGTACCGGAGCTGTGCAGTTGATGGCACAGCAAATGTTTACAGAAAAGGGCGTTTTTCCTCCCGAGCTCATCGGGCACAACAAAGCATGTTTCGATTTTGTGCTCAATCATCTGCAGCAAAGGGGCGTACATTGGCAAAAGAAAGCATAACAAAAGTTTCAACAAATCGCACAACGCCGAATGTAATTTTCTTTTAGTTTTACCACCTCAAACAAAAAATTACAAACTATGATACGTCATGCAACAGCCGTTTGGAATGGCTCTGGTAAAGAAGGTAACGGACAGCTTACAACACAAAGCACCGTTTTAAGCAACACACAATATTCTTACCTTTCCCGTTTCGAAAGCGGTGTTGGTACAAATCCTGAAGAATTGATTGCAGCTGCACATGCTGGTTGCTTTGTTATGAAACTGAGTTTTGTATTAGGTGCTGCTGGATTTACACCTGAAAAACTTGAAACAAAATGTGAAATCACATTTGTAGATGGCATACTCAGCAAATCGCACCTCATCTTAACGGCGAAAGTTCCCGGTATTGATGATGCAAAATTCCAGGAGTGTGTAAAGGATGCAGAAGCAAACTGCCCTATTTCTAAATTATTAGGTCAAGGACTGGAAATTTCAAGCATTGCAACATTAGTTGCGTAATGAATAGTAATTTCTTTTGCAGCCGGTTTTCAAATGAAGACCGGCTTTTTTATTTTACAGTATGGAAAAAGTAAATGTTGCCGAAAAATTTACGTTGTTTAACGATTACTGGAGTCCGCAAATTGCAGGCGAGTTAAACGGACAACATGTGAAATTGGTGAAGTTTAAAGGGCCATTCACCTGGCATCATCATGATCATGAAGATGAATTGTTTTATGTGGTGAAAGGAAGTTTTGATATGGAGTTTCGTGATAAAACAATTACACTTAACGAAGGAGAGTTTATTGTTGTACCAAGAGGCGTGGAGCACAGACCTAATGCCCAGGAAGAAGTACATGTGTTGCTGTTTGAACCTGCTACCACGTTGAATACCGGGAACGTAGAAAACGAGTTTACAAAGAAAGAGTTGGGCAGGTTGTAATAATGCATACCAGTTTTGCAGATTATAAATTTATCTGTCGCCCTTCAATTGCGCCATCGTTTGAAAAGCGGTCGTATTCCGGTCCATCTATTACTTGCCAGCCCATTGCTGCAAGTACTTCTTTGGTTAGTTGTACGTTACCGATTTCTGTAAGATGAATGTTGCCGTATTTGCACAGAAACAACTCCAGCTTTTCGTTGCCGGCAAAGAAGAAAATATATTCAGGTACGGCTGGATCGCAACGGATAAGCCAGAAGATAATATCGATGAACTGTTGCAGTTGGTTGATGTTGATATGAAACGCTTCTTTATAACTTGTTTGTCCGGTAATGGCCTCCAGTTTTTCATAGGCTTTCGCCAAAGGTTTAAACTGATTATCCCTGTTTCCGAACAAATCAAGTTTCAGGTGCGAAAGAATATAAACTTCATCTGCACCAATTGCCTGAAACAGTTCTTTCAGTTTGTTACTTAATACTGTTGTATAACTGTTGATGTCTGTATGATCAAGTCCAATGATGCTGTTGCTTGTTTTGTATTCTGCAGTTGCATCATGTACACAATCGAACATATCCCGGTATAATTGTTCTTCGCCATCTTGTTTATACTCCTGCAATAACTCTTCATCAAAAAAAGCTTTTTGCAGTTTGGTTATTTCCGAACCGACAATGGGTTTTGATTGAACAATTGCTTTGCGGGTGATGAACATGGGTATGTTTTCGATTTTTTGTTGGTCAGGCGACCAACAACGGCAAATTAATTTTTGACTTTTTGTTTTTTGATATTTAGTATTACCAACAAAATTACTGCAGCAGCTACAGCAATAATTGCAGTTGTGTAGTCTGGCTTGACCCTGGTCTTTACTACTTTTTTTAAACCTTCGGCTGGTAGTTTATGAAGTCTACTAGCCTCTTTAATTCTCGACTCAATCAGCTGGCCCGAAAATCCGTATTTTTTTGCCAGCTCATAGTCTGTGACTGCATCATCAAGGTTTCCCAGCAAAAAGGCCACATTTCCCAAATCGAATAAGAGTTGAGCAATAATCTTTTCTTTAGGCTTTACAAATGAGACTCTTTCATTTAATTGATAATATAGTGCATTTAAAAGCTTTGTTAATTGGATTTTCTTCAAGGTTGAATTTGGTAAAAGATCAGATCCAAAATCGGTATTTAGCAAAAAAGCTGTGTTATAAAATTGCTCGCCTTTTATTTTAGCTTCTAAAATTTTAACATGAATCCACTCGGAATGATTATGCGATCTGGGATTAATTGCAACAGCTTTTTGAATCCACTTTAATGCATTTTCATTTTGTCCAATAAGTTCATAAGCCGTTCCAAGATTTGATGCAGTTGAATATCTGTTTGGCTTGATTCTTTCTAATTCAAGATATAAATTGATGGCTTCCTGATATCGCTTAAGTAAAATGAGCAATAATCCTTGGTCCGAAAGATAGTCCAAGTCCTTTGTGGTTTTATAAAGGCTATCAAAACGTTTTAAAGCCTTTTGAAATGTTTCATCACTATAAAACATGTGTCCATAGGGAACATTTCCAGGCTTGTCTTCATATACACCCGTGCCATCTTTAAGTTCTTTAATTTCCCCATTTAAGCACGCATACCCGTTGTTAAAAAAGGTCGATATTAATAGTAATAGCAATAACACTGGTCTCATCTTCGGCTTTTGGTTTAAGTATTTGAGTTGTAAAATAGAATTACTTTTCAAAACAATAACTTAAAACAAAAAAGCGCTGCACTTTCATGCAACGCTTCAATCTTATCAATCAATAACTCGTTTAAATCACGGTTCAGAATTATTCTGCTTCTGCCACCACTTCTTCTACTTCAGGAATCATGCGCTTCATCATTCCTTCAATACCCGCTTTTAGTGTAATCATCGATGAAGGACATCCGCTGCAGCTTCCCTGCAATGCCAGATTCACTTTTCCATCTTTAAAGCTTTTGAACTGGATGGCACCGCCGTCCATTTCAACCGCAGGCTTTACATAGTTCTCCAAAATTTCCTGGATGCGTTTTACCACATCGCTTTCATCGCCACTCAACACCACTTCTTCCTTCACCGGTTCAACCACTTTCGATTCGTCAATTACCGGCTTACCTTCTTCGAGGTAGTCTTTCAAAAACTGGCGTACGGTAGGAATCAGTTCCTGCCACTCCGTATCGGGTGTTGAACGGGTAAGTGTAACAAAATTGCTGGCAATGAACACGGCTTTCACAAACGGAAAACCAAAGAGTTCCTGCGCCAGGGGCGAAGCATCGGCGGTAGATACTTCGGGGAAATCGATGCTTTTACCGGGGTACAGTAGTTTGTTGGCCACAAACTTCATGGTTTCCGGGTTTGGCGTCATTTCTGTATAGATACTGATAACGGGGTTTCCTGTCTGAATCATAGTAATGAAACTTTAAGCTGCAAATTTAACAACAAACGGCAGAGTTTGGTTGTGGTTTTCGCATTTTAGCAGATTTATGACGGTTTACAGGCAAAATTCTCCCGTTATCGTAACTTACAAGAACTAAAAACAGACACTATGCTATCCCCGAAAATTGAAAAGGCCTTGAACGAGCAGGTGTTGCTCGAGGCAGAATCGTCGCAGATTTATTTAGCCATGGCCAGCTGGGCCGAAGTAGAAGGCTACAGTGGTATTGCCGCATTTTTGTACAAACACAGCGATGAGGAGCGCCTGCACATGCTGAAGCTGGTAAAGTTTATCAACGAACGTGGAGGCCATGGTATTATTCCGCAGCTGAAAGCACCTTCTGCAAAATACAAAGGAGTGAAAGAGCTTTTTCAGCAGGTGCACGATCATGAAATACTGGTGAGCACCGAAATAAACCGCCTGGTAGATATTTGTTTAAAAGAAAAAGACTACACCACGCATAACTTTTTACAGTGGTATGTAAGCGAACAGATAGAAGAGGAAGCTCTGGCACGCCAGATCATGGATAAGCTCAAACTCATTGGCGGCGATAAAAGTGGTTTGTATATGTTCGACAGAGATGTATCAATGATGGGTTCGGCTCCGGGCGGCGGAAAATAATCGTTGTACTTTTTTAGTTTTTCCTTTTGTGCAGGCAGTACTTATCATTTATCTTCAATAAAGGTAGATAGCAATACTGCTATGCCTATTACAAAACTTATTTTATGCAGAGAGAATTAACCGGGTGGTACAGTCCCGCTTTAAATAAAGACATGCCCGTTGCTATTTATGGTCACTATGGTTTTGCCTTGTTGCTGGTGCCTACTGCTGCGGCTGATTACCTGGAGTATGAACGTTTTCAGTTGATCGATGCGATCAGTCCATGGATCGAAGCAGGGAAGGTAAAAGTGTACTCCGTTAACAGCATTAATACCGAAAGCTGGATGAACAACGAAATGGAGCCGGCGCACAAAGCCATTCGCCAGAACCAGTTCAACGAATATATTTTTAATGAAGTAGTGCCGTTTATTAAAACCAATACTTCGTTCGATACACCCATCATTACCTGTGGTGCTTCGTTTGGTGCATTGCACAGTATGAATTTGTTTTTGAAACGACCCGATCTGATCAATGGCGTTATTGCCATGAGTGGTGTGTACGATTTGATGGAATATACCAAAGGCTATTACGATGAGCAGGTGTACTATAATTCACCGATGCATTACATGCCCAACTTAACCGATCATGCAATACTGGAACAGATACGGCACAGCAATCATATTCATTTGTTCAGCGGAAGTGGTGCATACGAAGATCCATCGAGTGCCGGAAGGTTTGCAAAAATTTTATACGACAAGGGCATTAACTACGAACTGGATATTTGGGGGCAAGAGTGGCCACACGACTGGAATACCTGGCGTGCATTGTTGCCGCATTATTTGGAAACAAGATTTTGATGTCTGATTTAGGATGTCTGATGTAGGATTTGTTGCAGGTTACAAGTTACCGGTTGCTTGTTTATTTATTTATACTCTGAAGTGTAAGCTGCCGGTATGCGCTTTTATTTCTTGGATTTTGTTTTTTATCATTTGGGCTTTACTTCCTTGAGCCTTGTTTCTTGTGCCTTCTAACTTGAGTTTTTTGGACATTAGATTTTCATGTGGTTCAAATAACTTTTCCAACAGAACCATTCTCCGTTTTCACCAGCTCAAATACTTTTTGCACCTGCAAACCCGGCTCTGTTTGATGCGAGACATATAACACAGCCGATGTTGTTTCTGCTGCCAGTTTATTGATGAGTTGAATTACTTTGGTAGCATTCGCATCATCTAAACCCATCAACGGTTCATCTAAAATCAGAATAGGCGGATGCTTGACCATTGCCCTTGCAATTAATGCCAGCCGTTGTTCGCCCTGTGTAAGTTTATTAAATGGCAAATTGGCCTTTTGCTCTAATTGCAGCATGTGTAACCATTCGAGCGCTGAGCGTAACTGCATATCGCTGGGCACGGTGTACAAACCAATCTGATCGAGATAACCCGATACAATCATTTGCAGCAATGTATGTCTTGTAGCAAACAGATCAGTCATAGCCGGCGTGAGGTAGCCTACTTTTTCTTTAATGCTCCACACGGTTTCACCGCTTCCTTTTTTTCGGCCGAACAAAAACAGCTGCTGACCATAACCTTTTACATTATCACCGGTGATCATGGTAAGCAACGTTGTTTTACCCGATCCGTTAGGCCCTTTCAATTGCCAGAACTCACCTCTGTTGATGGTCCAGTTGATGTGTTGCAATACCTGTCGCCCATCATAGCTTACATGCACATCGGTAAAGCGAACGAGTTCGTCGCTGGTAAGATTGTATTGCTGCAAGGGCGCAGGTACAATAGCTTCTTCGGTTGAAGCAGTTTCAGCAATCGATTCGTTGAACGGCACAAATATTCCTTCTGCAGAAGGCGTTAGGCGGTTTGCAATAAACGCAAGTAAATCTTTCTTTCGATGTGCCAATTGAATGAAACAGATGCTGTTGGAAGCATTGTGCAACTGTTCTTTTAATGCTTCCTGTGTAGCAATATCTAAATTGTCAAACACATTATCCAGCACTAACACATCGGGTTGTAAAGTAAGTAAATGATGCAGCAATACTTTTTTCTGTTCACCGCTCGACATGGAACGGAGTGTTTGTACACGAGTTGCTTCAATACCACAATAACCATGAATATCTTCTTCTAATAAATATTGCTGTACAGTATAGCCCGAAAAAAGCTGAACAGTGGATGCGGCTGTAATACCCAACTGATCTGTTGCTTTTTTTTCGAGCAATTGCTGAATAAGCAGTTGTTTGTTGTATGTGTTTGTAAGAAAAATACCCACGTGCTGCATACCACGAAGATAAAGTGCCTGCATAAAAAAAGCGGGTGTTTTACACCCGCTCGTTTGATACGTTGAAAATAAGGTAATGGTGTGGTGGTGATTTATAGTTTAACGGGCTTAACAGTATAGCCCTTTTTACGCAGTAAGTTAATAACGCCGATGTCGCCGCCAAGGTGTGCAGCACCTACAGCAAAAAAACACGCCCCTGTTTCCATGTTGTTTTGCATAACAGGAATCCAGTTGTTGTTGCGTTTTACCAGCAGGTCGTTTTGTGCTTCCATCAATTCAGGCGATGCTGCTGTAAGATTAAAAATTGCTTCCACATCCTGCGATTTATAGACTGTAATAAGTTTCTTAAACTCTTCGATGCTTTTATCAAAATTTGCAACCATAGTTTGCAGGTTGGCAATTTCAACACTGTCGGGAATACCATCGAATACCGCAATCTGGTCTTCAATTTTTTCGAGACCCTTAATATCTTTTTTTTCTTTAGCAGCCATGGCGATGAATGTTTGTTCGTACGATTCTCTGCCGGAACAGCTTAACGATTTTTCGGTAAGCATGCTCATGAGCATAAGCGGTTTAAACGTATTGAACAGTGCGGCCGACATACCGGTAATTTTCTGGTACTTTTTATCGAAGGCAGCAAATGCACTGTCGCCAAACAACTGTTTAATGGTTTGACCTTTGGGCAACTGCATCAGCGACATCATTTTCATCATCATGGCCGGGTCGTCCATATCCAGCTCAAGAAACACTTCATGGGCTGCTGAAAACTTTGTGCGTACAATTTCAGGTAAAAAGAAATCTTCTTTACAAATGATGTGTACCGTGCCGAACAGGTACGAAGGCTGCTTCAGATTTTTGCCGCTTATTTCCCAAAGCAAACTCGTTTCGTTTTTTGTTTGTCCAAACCCGGTACAGCTAACAATTATGGCCAGTAAAAGCACAAATGTTTTTTTCATGTTCTTTAATTTTTATTCTTCTTCATTCATTTCGTTTACAATCTGTTTCAGTTTTTCTGCATGCTGACCATAGAGCTTACGCACATACCATTTGTTTAAGAAATAAACCGGTACAGTAAGAATGACTGAAATAATAACGATTGCCAGCAAAAAATATCCGTAAGGAACCGATTGTTTAGCTCTTACTTGCTGAACTTCCGGCGCATAGAAAAACAAAACTGTACACATAAGAATGATGGTAATGGGTACCAATGCTGTTCCTGCTAAAAGGTAAAAGCGAATATATTTTTCAAGAATTTGCAACTGTTGCTGCAGGTTGCTTTTTACTTCGCAGGTAACACATTCCATTTGGTGCAGCAGTTTACGTTTGCGAATGTAATACACAATAAAACCCACACCAATTAAGAAGAACAGTAAAGGAATCATCAGAATAAGTCCTTTGAAGCTGATGATATAATCAATGATGATCCACAGGTACAATACCACCACCACCCACATTTCGATGGTGAGATTGCGTTTCATTTTTGCAATAGGACTTTTTGATTTTTTCTGCAGCATAGCCTGCAGCTCCTGTTCAGAAGTCTGCGTACTGCTGTCAACCTTGCCCCACATTTCTTTTAGCTGATCAAGTTCCATACGCTTCGGCTTTTGTTAATGAACGTAATTTTTCTTTGATGCGGTTCATTTTTACCCGCAAGGCCCCGTTGCCAATACCGAGAATCTCTTCCATTTCATCGTAGCTCTTGTCTTCGAGGTACAACATAACAATGGCTTTTTCCACTTCGGTTAACCGGCCTATGGCAGCATACATCTGTTGCAGTTTTTCTTCTTTCAGTTTCTCTTCATAGGTTTCTGCTTCGTCTTTCGGTATAAATTCAGGAAAACTCAAGGTCACCTTTCTCGATTGTTTGCGCAGGTTGCTGATGGCCGTGTTGAGTGCAATGCGGTACATCCAGGTACTTATCTTGGCATCGCCTCTGAAACTGCCGAAAGCTTTCCATAGTTGAATAACAATTTCCTGGTACAGGTCATCCCTGTCCGCATCGTTGCGGCCATACAGATGGCATACCTTTCTGATAATGCCTTGGTGCTCCTGCACCAGCAGCAGAAAATCCTGTTCAGTCCGGGTGGTCATTCAACCAATTGGTTTACGTAATTGTATAGGTAGTACAAAAATGAATTAAGTTACACGCAAAAAAGAAAAAACTGATATGTCGAAGAAAATGTATCACCTGGCACATTGTACCACCTGCCAGGCTATTATAAAAGAAACTGGTGCAGATAAGGCTGGTGTTGAATTGCAGAACATCCGGGAGGAAAAGATCACCAAAAAGCAACTGGAAGAAATGAAAAAGCTGGCGGGCAGTTACGAAGCACTGTTCAGCAGGCGTGCACTCAAGTACAAAGAACTTGGCTTAAAGGATAAACAACTTTCCGAAGAGGATTACAAAAACTACATACTGGAAGAAGATACCTTTTTGAAAAGACCTGTAACGATATTGGACGACCGCATTTTTATCGGTAACGATAAAAAAACAGTAGAAGCCTTGAAAAAGGCGCTGCAATAAAGTAATTTGTAAGTTCTCTGTCAATAATTGCGAAAAATGGGTTGCAGAAATGCTAAAAATCAACCAAACTGGTAGACTAAATAAAAGAAGCCTTACTTTCGCATGATTGTTTTTTCAGAAAATGACTGACCGTTCGTTTGCAAAAATGGAAGCAGTTTAAAATACTTTAGATCATGAGTGCTTTTCCCGGCTATCTGCTCAGCAGTAATTTCCCGTCGAGAAATTCAGTGGTTGCGTTTACAGAAGATTTGATCAACTGCATTTTTCCAATGGTAAATGATGCAGCTGCATATACCGAACAGCAGTGCAGTGCCAATCTCTCGCTCAGAAAACAGCTTACAGACATACTTACGCCACTATCGCAACGGTATGAGCTGGATGTGCCCGGTATTACAGATATTTATTTGAATGGATTGACTGCAATTAAAGCAGACTTGATAAAAGATGCAGAACTTATTTTGGAATTTGATCCTGCAGCTTATTCTGTGGAAGAAGTGATTTTATCGTACCCCGGTTTTTATGCCATTATGATTTACAGGCTTACACATCCCTTGTATAAATTGAATGTGCCCATTTTGCCACGTATTATGAGTGAGCTTGCCCATAGCAAAACAGGTATTGATATTAATGCTGGAGCACAAATTGGTTGTCCGTTCTTTATCGATCATGGTACGGGTGTGGTTATCGGCGAAACATCGGTGATTGGTAAGAATGTAAAAATTTATCAAGGCGTAACCCTCGGTGCATTAGCAGTGCGTAAAGAAGATGCACAAACCAAACGCCATCCCACCATTGAAGACAATGTGGTGTTGTATGCCAACAGTACTATTCTTGGTGGTAAAACAGTCATTGGTCACGACAGTATCATTGGCGGTAATACCTGGATTACCGAAAGTGTAATACCCCACAGTGTGGCGTATACCAAGAGCCAGATTGTTATTACCGATAAAAAAGATTTTACAGAGCCTCTTAATTTCATCATCTAAAAAAATTATCGAAAACAATAAAACATGAAAGCAAATAATATTCTCGAAACAATTGGCAACACGCCGCATGTGCGTATTAACCGTTTATTTTCTGCTGATGTGGAAGTATGGAGTAAACTGGAGCGTGCAAACCCGGGTGGTAGTATTAAAGACCGTATTGCATTGAGCATGATTGAAGATGCAGAAGCAAAAGGTATTTTGAAAGAAGGCAGTGTAATTATTGAACCCACCAGCGGTAATACCGGTATTGGTTTGGCAATGGTTGCAGCAGTAAAAGGTTACAAGATTATTCTGGTAATGCCTGAAAGTATGAGTATTGAACGCCGTAAGTTGATGAGCGTGTATGGTGCAACGTTTGAATTAACACCACGTGAAAAAGGCATGAAAGGCGCTATTGCCAAAGCGCAGGAACTGATTGAATCAACACCCAACAGCTGGATGCCGCAACAGTTCGATAACCCGGCGAACGTTGAAGTACATGCAAAAACAACAGCACAGGAAATTATTGCCGACTTCCCTGATGGAATTGACTACCTGATTACAGGTGTTGGTACTGGCGGACATATTACCGGTGTTGGCCGTGAGTTGAAAAAGAAATTCCCTAATGTAAAAGTGTTTGCAGTTGAACCGGAGCTTTCTCCTGTTATCAGCGGTGGCGAACCTTCACCACACCCGCTTCAAGGTATTGGTGCTGGTTTTATTCCTGCCAACCTGCATACCGATGTATTGGATGGAGTAATACAGGTAAGTAAAGATGATGCGTTTGCCTATGCACAACGTGCAGCAAAAGAAGAAGGTATTTTCCAGGGTATTTCAAGCGGTGCAACAATGGCTGCTCTTGCAAAGAAATTACCGGAAATTCCAAAAGGCAGCAAAGTGCTGATCTTTAACTACGATACCGGCGAGCGTTACTTTAGTGTAGATGGATTATTTTAATTGGTCGGCCCCAATGGTAAATACAAAGCCTCCGCATGCGGAGGCTTTCTTATTTGTGCACTTTGTTTTTCTTGCAATGTTTAACTTATTATCCGCAGCTTGGCGTAGTTGAGCATGATCTTCTTTTCGCCATTCAACTCAAACTTTACGGTAGCGATAGGATTGTGTGTACTGCCTTCCATTTTTATCACTTCGCCAAACCCAAATTTTTGGTGCTCTACTTTGTTGCCCACTTCCAGGTTACTGGTATCGCTTGCAACAAAATCGGCAGTTGGTTTATGTTCTACTGTTTGTGGCCTTGCAGGAGGTGTAGCATACGATGATTTTGCAGTTGATGCTTTTGGTGGAGCACCATAACGTTTCTCTGCTTTTGCAACATCATCGTATTCGCTGCTGCGGTTACCAAAGCCTCCTTTCATACGATCGAATGCGGAACCACTGCCAAAAGATGAGCCGGATGATTGATTGCGTAATCCGCCACCGGCAAAACTTTTATCAATAAACTGTTCGGGCAATTCATCTAAGAAACGGCTGGGTTCGTTTTGTACAATTTGTCCAAACTTGTAACGGGTGTTGGCGTAGGTGATCCAGAGTTTCTTTTTTGCACGGGTGATCACTACATAAAACAAACGACGTTCTTCTTCCAGCTCTTCTCTTGTATTGATGGAAAGCGCACTGGGGAACAGTTGTTCTTCCAAACCGGCTGCAAACACACATTCAAATTCCAAACCTTTTGCGGCATGGATGGTCATGAGTTTTACATTGTCTGCATCGGGGTCTTTATCATCTGCATCCGTTAACAAGGTAATCTGTTGCAGATAAGCACCCAATGTAACAGCACCAAGTTTCTTTTGCTCTTCTGTTTGTGCAGGTGCAGTATCGAACGATAATTCCTGTTGTGGCTTTTCCGGCTCAGCAAAAGCATCGTTTTCTTCCAGCATTACACCGTCATCATCAATCTGTTGACGGTTGGCTGTATCATCTACCCATTCTTTAATAGAGTTGAGTAACTCCTGGATGTTTTCGTAACGCTGTAAACCCTCGGTACTCTTATCGTTGAATAATTCTTTGACGATGTTGGTTTGTTTGCCCACATGCACTGCTACATCGTATGCATTGTTCTTTTGCAGCATGCTGGCAAAACTGCGGATCATGGTTACAAAGTTGTCAATGGCCTCAAGTGTACCTGCTTTAAAGCCGAACTGTTGTGCACGTGTAAGCACTTCCCACATACTGATGTTTTGCTCGTTAGCATACAGCACACATTTATCAACAGTTGTTTTACCAATGCCCCGTACAGGATAGTTGATGATGCGTTTTAACGCCTCTTCATCTCTCGGGTTAACAATCAGCCGCAGGTAAGCAATAAAATCTTTGATCTCTTTCCGCTGATAGAAACTGATACCACCGTAGATAATGTACGGAATACCCATGCGGCGCAAGCTTTCTTCAAATGCACGGCTTTGCGCATTGGTGCGATACAGAATAGCAAAATCTTTATTGCGGTAATGATTGCGGAGTTTTTGTTCCTGAATCGTATCAGCTACAAATTTGCCCTCATCATTATCCGTCAGCGAACGAACAAGACGAATCTTTTCTCCATCACCATTATCGGTAAAAAGTGTTTTTTCAATTTGTCCTTTGTTGTTGGCAATAACTTCGTTGGCAACATTGAGGATGGTTTTTGTACTGCGGTAATTCTGCTCCAGCTTTACCACCTTTACATTATCATAGTCTTTCTGAAACTGTAATATGTTTTCGATGGTTGCACCACGGAAACTGTAAATACTCTGTGCATCATCACCCACTACACAAACATTTTCATGCATGGCACCAAGCAGCTTAATGATTTCGTACTGAGCCGGGTTGGTATCCTGGTACTCATCAATCATAATGTATTTGAAACGGCGCTGGTACTTACTTAAACTTTCGGGTACATTTTTCAACAGCTCGTAAAACTTGATGAGCAGATCATCAAAATCCATGGCACCGTTTTTAAAACAACGCTTGGCATAGCTATCGTAAATCTGTGCAATGGCCGGGCGGTTGGCACGCATATCTTCCTGCTGAATGTGCCAATCGTTTTTATATTCTTCTGCACTAACCAAAGCGTTTTTTGCAGAAGAGATGCGGTTGTAAACAGTAGCCGGCTTATAATGCTTATCATCGAGGTTTAACTCATTGATCACTGTTTTGATGACACTCTTTGCATCGTCCGTATCATAGATGGTGAAGTTCGATGGGTAGCCGATTTTGGTTGCTTCGCTGCGTAATATTCTTGCAAACACACTGTGAAAGGTGCCGATGTATAAATTTCTTGCCTCGTGGTTGCCGAGAATATGCTCCACACGTTCTTTCATTTCTTTGGCTGCTTTGTTGGTAAACGTAAGCGCCAATATGTTAAATGCATCCACACCTTTTGCCATTAAGTGGGCAATACGTGTTGTAAGCACTTTGGTTTTACCACTGCCTGCACCGGCCACAATCATCAACGGTCCTTCGATGGTGATTACCGCTTCTTTTTGCCGGTCGTTCAATCCTTTTAAATAATCAATCATAAATCGAAATAAGCCTGCAATTTACAGGATGCAAATGGGAGATGGGTTGCTGTGGAGAAAGAAATTAGATTGCTTTGTCGCCGGCTTTTGCAGTGCTGATGTCTAAAATAATCTCCAAAAACAGTAAACAGAAAGGCTTAAGCCGGCTTCCAAACCAGGCTGAAGTGTAGTAACAGTGGGCTTCTGCCTAATAAAGTATAACAGAATAATAACCGCCTTTTTCCCTTGCCACCCCACTTAAATAGCCTACCTTTGCGGCCTTAAATTTGGCAGTAATCACCAACTCATCTGCCTAACACATTGAGTATGAATATTCGTAATATAGCAATCATTGCACACGTTGACCATGGAAAGACTACCCTGGTTGATAAAATTCTTCACGCTACCAAGGTTTTCCGTGAAAACCAGGAAACAGGCGAACTCATCATGGACAGCAACGACCTGGAAAGGGAGCGTGGTATCACCATCTTCTCCAAGAATGCTGCTGTTACTTACAACGATGTAAAAATTAATGTAATCGATACTCCGGGCCACGCCGATTTTGGTGGTGAGGTAGAGCGTGTATTGAAAATGGCGGATGGTGTAATTCTGTTGGTGGATGCATTTGAAGGTCCGATGCCGCAAACACGTTTTGTGTTACAGAAAGCATTGCAGTTAAACCTGAAGCCGATTGTTGTTATCAACAAGGTTGATAAGCCAAACTGTCGTCCAGATGAAGTACATGATGCCGTATTTGAATTATTCTTTAACCTCGATGCAACAGAAGAGCAGCTCGATTTCCCTACTTACTACGGTAGCGGTAAAAACGGTTGGTTCAACGATTCGTTAACGGAAATTGACAATATCAACCCATTACTGGATGGTATTATTAAATATGTACCTGCACCAAAAGTAGCGGAAGGTCCGTTGCAGATGCAGATCACTTCACTCGACTACTCCTCTTTCCTCGGCCGTATTGCTGTAGGTAAAGTAAGCCGTGGTTCCATTAAAGAAAACCAACAGGTTGCTTTAATGCAGGCCGATGGTACAGTTCGTAAACTGAAAGTAAAAGAACTGTATGTGTTTGAAGGAATGGGTAAGAAAAAAGTAGCTGAAGTAATTGCTGGTGATCTTTGTGCTGTTGTTGGTGTGGAAGATTTTAATATCGGTGATACTATTGCTGATGCAGAAAACCCTGAAGCATTACCGGTTATCAGTGTAGATGAGCCAACGATGAACATGTTGTTCAGCGTAAACAACTCACCGTTCTTTGGTAAAGATGGTAAGTTTGTTACAAGTCGTCACCTGCGTGACCGCTTAATGAAAGAAACAGAAAAGAACCTTGCACTCCGTGTAACAGATAGCGAAGATGGTGATAGTTTGGTAGTGTACGGTCGTGGTATTCTTCACCTCGGTATCTTAATTGAAACCATGCGTCGTGAGGGATATGAATTAACTGTTGGTCAACCACAGGTAATTGTAAAAGAGATCGACGGTAAAAAACATGAACCATACGAAACATTAGTGGTGGATGTGCCGCAGGAATTTGCAAGTAAAGTAATTGACCTCGTTACACGCCGCAAAGGTGAAATGCTGGTAATGGAAACTAAGGGTGAAATGCAGCATTTGGAATTTGATATTCCTTCCCGTGGTTTAATTGGTTTGCGTACGCAAATGCTTACTGCTACAACTGGTGAAGCAGTAATGGCGCACCGTTTTAGTGAGTACAAACCATGGAAGGGTGCTATCCCCGGCCGTAACAATGGTGTGTTGCTTTCGAAATTCCAGGATAAGACAACTGGTTATTCTATTGATAAATTGCAGGATCGTGGTACTTTCTTTGTTGATCCGGGTGAAGATGTATATGCAGGCCAGATCATTGCAGAGCATATTAAACCAGGTGATCTTGTTGTAAACGCAACAGAAGGTAAAAAATTAACCAACCACCGTGCAAGCGGTAGCGATGATGCAACACGTATTGCACCTAAAACGTTGATGACACTTGAAGAATGTATGGAATACATCCAGTTCGATGAGTGTATTGAGGTTACTCCAAACTTCATCCGTATGCGTAAAGTAATCTTAGATGAAGAAGAGCGCAAGAAAGTAGCAAAACAAATGAACGCTCAAATGGCGTAAGGAATACCTGCTTAAATACTACAACCTCCCAACTTTGGGAGGTTTTTTGTTTTGGGGAATGATGGTTATCATTGCATCTCCTAAACCAAAAATTAAAAGCAATGAGCCAAACATCTGTCCTTGATGCAGTCTTTTATCCTTACCAATTCATTTTCCGCATCGGCACTATTCACAACGATTTCAGAGCCGTTGATGCAAGTGGCACAACGAAAGCATTTGTAAAACAAAAGCTGTTCAAGTTTAAAGAACATGTACAGGTTTTTTCGGATGAAACCCAGTCGGAATTGTTGTATAACATACGTGCAAACAAATGGCTCGATTTTAATACGACCTATAGTTTTGAAAAACCCGATGGCACTTCTATTGGCCGTGTTGCTCGTAAAGGTTGGCGTTCGTTATGGAAAGCACAGTATGAATTATATGATGAAAGAGATGTACAGGATCTGATCATACAGGAAAAAAATGCATGGACGAAAGTGGGCGATGCGGTACTTTCTGAAATTCCGATCCTGGGTATTTTTACCGGGTACTTTTTTAATCCGAGTTATACAGTGAAACGTCCTGATGGTACACTGGTGGCCACATTTAAGAAAGAAGCTTCTTTCTTTGGCCGCAAGTTTAATTTATACCAGGAAGCTCCTTTTGAACAAGGCGAAGAGCAACGTATTCAGTTAGGGTTGATGATGATGGCATTGCTGGAAAGAAGAAGAGGATAATGATTTTTGAATAATAGCAAAGAAGCCACACAATTGTGTGGCTTCTTTGCTTAATGTATTTTTTGTTGCAGAAGTTTTTTTACAGAGCTAAACCATTCGTCTTTTAAAATACTTAACACAATACTGTCTCTTCGTCCGCCTGCTTCAATGGTCATATTGCTGCGAAGGATGCCTTCTACTGTACAGCCAACTGCTTTCATGGCATTGATAGAAGGAGCGTTGTTTGCATCGGCTCTTAATTCCACACGCTCCAAGCCCCATTCTTCAAATGCAAATTGAAACAATAAAAGCTTGCAGTTACGGTTTAAGCCTGTTCGTTGAAATGCTTTTCCGTACCAGGTGTAACCGAGCTGCGTTGTTTTGTTGAAGGGTTGAATATCGTAAAAGCGTGTGCTGCCTGCATATTGCTGCGTTGTTTTATCAAATACAATAAAAGGGTATTCAATACCGGCAGCTTTGTTTTGTAAGGTAGTGCTGATGTAATTCTTCATACCCTCTTCACCTGCAGGGCTGATGAGCGAATATTTCCAAAGGTCAGCTTCGTTTAACGCAAAAGGCAACAGGTGTTCATAATCACTTTCTGCCAAAGGACGCAGCAGTACACGATTATTTTCTAAAACAATTTCTTTATCGGTTAAACGATCGATCATCCTTCAACTCGTTTAATATCTGCACCAAGTTTGCGTAAGCGTTCATCAATGTATTGATAGCCTCTGTCGATTTGTTCAATGTTTTGAATAACGCTTTTTCCTTCGGCACTTAAAGCTGCAATGAGCAATGCTTGCCCGGCACGGATGTCGGGGCTGCTCATGGTAATACCTCTCAATTTTTGCTCACGCTCTAAACCAATTACTACTGCACGGTGCGGATCGCAAAGGATAATCTGTGCACCCATGTCGATCAGTTTATCTACGAAGAACAAACGGCTTTCGAACATTTTCTGGTGAATGAGTACACTTCCTTTTGCCTGTATGGCTGTAACCAAAACAATACTCAACAAGTCGGGAGTGAAGCCCGGCCATGGATGATCGTAAATAGTTAATACACCACCATCGAAATAGCGGCTTACTTCATAAATCTCCTGTTCGGGAATATGAATATCATCTCCTTCAATGTTTACAGTAATACCCAGTTGGCGAAACTTATCAGGTATAATGCCTAAGTGATCAATCGATGCGTTTTTAATGCGTATATCACTTTGTGTCATTGCAGCTAAGCCAATGAACGATCCTACTTCAATCATATCGGGTAAAATGCGGTGTGCAGTTCCTCCCAGATAATCTACACCTTCAATGGTTAAGAGGTTGCTGCCAATACCACTGATTTTTGCACCCATACGGTTAAGCATACTACATAACTGCTGAATGTAGGGCTCGCATGCTGCGTTGTAAATGGTTGTTATACCATTGGCCATACTCGCCGCCATGACAATATTTGCAGTACCGGTAACCGATGGTTCATCGAGCAACATATTAACGCCTTGCAGTTTGTTGGTGGTAAGATGAAAAAAACCATCTTCTGCGTGATAGTTAAATGCAGCACCTAATTTTTCAAAACCAATCACATGTGTATCTAATCTTCGGCGACCAATTTTATCGCCACCGGGTTTCGGAATAAATGCTTTTTTATAACGGGCAAGCATGGGTCCTGCGAGCATTACACTGCCACGAAGTCTTCCGCTTTTCTTTTTGAAACGTTCACTGTGTAAATAATCAATGTCCACATCATCGGCCTGGAAAATGCAGGTATCACGCTGCGGCCGCTCGATTTTTACATTCATTTCGCCCAACAATTCAATCAGCAGATTTACATCTACAATGTCGGGGATATTGGTAATGGTAACTTTTTCGGGAGTAAGCAGCACAGCACTAATGATTTGCAATGCTTCGTTTTTTGCACCCTGCGGAACGATTTCGCCATTAAGCTTTTTACCGCCTCGTACTTCAAATGCGTTCATATAGATAGTTATGTAGTAAGTGTAGAATGATCGAGCAACAAAGTACAGGGAAATAAAAAAGGTTAACAAGAAAATTCCTTATTAACCCTTGAGATTTTTTGTGCTGAACGATCAGATCAGTAGCGTTTTTTGAATTTATTACCGCCTCCTCTGTTATCACGGCCACCGCCACCGCCTCTGTTATCACGGCCACCACCACCGCCGCTTCTTTGCTGGAAGTGTTTTTTAAACTTACCACCACCGCCACGGTTTTCTCTGAAGTCGTCGCTTGGTCGGTATTGACGAACAAAAGGACGGTTGTTAAACTCCAGTTCACCCTTGGTAATAGCGCTCAACTCTGCTTGGATGGCATCGTCGTGAATATTTTCTTTGTGCCAGTTGTTGTACGAAAGCTTCATGTAGTAAGCAATGGCATTGGCAAAACCTTGTTTCTTTTCAGGGTTCTCTTCTTTCAGCGCTTTGTCAATTACTACCTCAATATTTTTACCTAAGTGATTGTAACGTGGATGACGCTTCGGATAAGGTAAACGCTCAGGTCTTGCTTTTAACGATTCACGTGTTGGAATGGGATAGGGGCTATCAACATCCAGTTTAAAATCAGCAATTAAAAACAGGTGGTCCCAAAGTTTATGACGGAAATCCTCTACGTTTTTTAAATGCGGGTTCAGGAAGCCCATCAGCTCAATTACCACATGTGCCTGCTCCTGGCGTTTCTGGCGGTCTTCAATTGTAATAATATGATCGACCATTTTCTGGATATGTCTTCCGTACTCACGAATGGTCAAATGGTTTCTTGTTGTGTTATACTCCATAATACGAATAATAGCAAATGTAAGCAAAGGGTTGATAAAAAAAGCTGCCCTTTTGAGGGGGCAGCTGGTTCCAGTGGTAAACTATGACTATCAAAAAAGCTATTGTTTTACTATTTTCTGTGTAACGATCTCTCCTCCATCGATGATTTGTAAAAGATACATACCACTGTTGAGCGATCCGGTTTGTAACACATTGTAACCGGTCGTTGTCCGTCCGTTAGCAACGGCTCTGCCACCCATATCCAGTACACGCCAGTTGTAAGCGCCTTTACTGTTGAGGGCAATTTCATTTTTATTGATGATGTTTGTAACTACATCAAATTTTGTACTGTTGTTAACTTCACGCAGGGCAACTACGTTTGAATAATATTTTAATTGCGATGCAGTTGTTACCAGCAGGCGATAGAAAACAGTTTTCTTTTCTGCCGGAGTATAATCGAAACCTGTACTGTTGCCTGCAACTTTTTGTACAGCAGCAAAGCTGTTTCCGTTAGTTGAAGTTTCGATTTGAATGCTTTCAATTGGTTCATCTGCAACAATATTCCAACTTAATTCATGTTTGTTATTTGCAGCACGGCCACTCAGTTTCATGCTTTGTACCGGCAAGGTAGATGGTAATGCAGCACCTGCAATTGAGTAGTCGCCAAGCATTCCATAGTTTGATACGTTTTGATTTGAAACATTTGAAACGCTTAAATAATATGTACCCATGTTGAGAGTGCTGTCGATAGTAACATCAAGCGAAGTAGGTGGATTATATGTATTGATTACGTTTCCACGTGAATCGAGGATACTCATTCTGATATCTACATTAGGTTTGGTAGTTGTACCTGCAGATCCTTTTGCAGTTATTTGAAAACGGGATGTAGAAGTAACATCGATTTTAAAAATGTCCACATCGGATGTAGTGTTAATCTGGCTGCTTACGGTAAAGCCTGGTGTTGAAGGTTGGTTATTTGCAGGAGCACTTTGTACCATTGGAACTGCTGTTGCCTGGCGATAGGTATTACCGACAGAATCTGTTTTATAGCCAAAGCCATTAGCGCTTCCTGAGAGAATGGCTAAATCATCCTGAATGGTATTGCAGCTGTATGAACTACCCTTATGCCAAAGTGTAAGCGTTTTGCCATAACTGTTTCCCATAATAGGTGCCCAGCTTGTTTCTCCTGAACCTGTACCTGGATTATACTCATAAATGAAATTACAATTAGCATCATAAAGCGATTGATGGTATAAGCCAAGTGTGTGACCAGATTCATGCGAAGAAGCTTCTCCAATATTTTTTTCGTTATAACCAAGCAGGTTAGCAAATACAAATCCTGGAATTTCTAAACCCCAACGGAATGATTCAACATAGGCTACGCCTCCTGCGCTTCCATACCAACTGCTGTAAGCTGTAACAATAATGCGCTGTCTTTTATTGATGGGTGCAGCAAAATACACTGTTGAATCTGTAGTGATATTGATATTAAATGGATTGAAATCTTCTGCAACCTGGAAAAAGGCTGTTGTAATTTGTGTGCTGGTTAAGCCCGAAGGAGTTGCATAAAACGGAGTACCGCCATTCCAATAAGGAGAGTTAACAGATTGTCCGTCGAAATCAAGAAAGATGGTTGCACTTGCACCCGGGTTACTGTTGAGTTTTGGAACCTGCGCTTGCGCAGTGTAAGCTGTTGTTGCAAATACTGCAACAAGGCTCATGATGAGATTACGTGTCATAGTTATTGGATTTTTATAGTTTACTTATACCTGCTGGAACAGGTAGAGTTAGTCAGCCAACATATTTGAAACCTGTTTTTTATTCCAGGTGTAATTTCCTGTAACAGGGTCTTTATCCAACATCAGCATGTCGCTGTGTTTTTTACTGATCATGATACCACGGTAGGCAATTGTCTGATCAGGCAACGTAGTTCTTGATATTGAAAGAAGAAGACCGGGGCGGTCGGTAGATTGTACAGTAACGGTTGTTAAACCGGGAGCATCACTCGTTATAGAAGTAACCTGACCTTTGAATCGTAGGCCGTTTGTGATAAACAAATCAACCTGCTGGTTTAAACGGAAATTCATTACCTCGCTAATGAATGTTTGCGAAGGTGTAAAGCGACTGCTAACAGTACCAAACATCGCTGGTTTGTTATCGTGCTTCTGATGACCTGATTCAAACTTGATTTCTTGTGAGAAAGAATAAGTAGATAGAATACTTAATGCAAGTACTAAGACTAGCTGTTTCATAGAATACGGTTTTGATAGTGAATACTGGATTACGAAACAAATGTATAGCGCACTTACATTCCGTGCAATAGGTGTTAACCTCTAAAAATAAATTGACCCCGCTGGAAAGCGGGGTCGTTTACCCAAAATCCACATTGTAAAACCATCAATGTATCCTGACTCTTCCCTGTTGCGAAAGAATTATTTTTAAATCATAAACAACTGATTTTTTGCAGCTTATGATGTTTTTATTATTTCGAACGTCACGTAATAATTAGCAATTACTGTTCCAAACTTTATAGGCCGGCAGATTTTTTTTGGATATCAAAAATGTTTTTGAATTTTAAGTGAAAACGCTAATTTCTAACACCGTATTTTCTGCAGTTTTGCTCATTATAAACCGCATTTGAAAATTTTCAAATTCATTTTTTGCATGCAAAAGCAAAACTAAATGCCGGCTTTATAAATTCCTATAGTACTTCTTTTGAATAAGTGCTTAGGGATTCAACGATGCAGACTGCACATTTCCCTGCTTTTATTCTTTTGCACGTTGTAAAATCTGCTCATAAGTTTTCACGCTTAACTTTGCGCTCACTTTATGGTGATTGCAATTAATACAAAAACGTTGCTTCCTGGTAAACTGGAAGGCTATGGATATTATATAGATGAAATTTTTTCACGCATAGCAAAAAATCATCCCGAACACCAGTTTTATTTTTTTTTCGACAGACCCTTTGATGAAAAGTTTATTTACGCAACGAATATTCACCCGGTTGTAATTAAACCACAGGCACGTTTTCCTATTGCATGGAGAGTATGGTACAACTGGATGTTGCCCATCTACTTAAAACGCATTAAGGCTGATGTATTTGTAAGTCCGGATGGATTTTGCTCATTAAACACTTCTGTTCCTCAGTGTCTTGTGGTACACGATCTGGCATTTTTGCATTATCCGCACTTTATTTCAAAAGCTCACCTGCGCTATTACCAGAAGAACACAAAGCGTTTTCTGGATAAAGCAAAAATTGTTGTTACCGTGTCGGATTATTCTAAACAGGATATTCAACAACAGTTCGGCCTGTCTTCAAACAAACTACACATAGTTGGCAATGCGGCAAATGCAATGTTTCAGGCAGTTAGTGATGAAGTAAGTGAAAAAGTGAAGCTAAAATATACATCGGGCGCTGAGTTCTTTTTGTATACGGGCTCTATTCATCCAAGAAAAAATCTCATCAACCTGCTTAAGGCCTTTTCTTTATTTAAAAAGCGGCTGCGTAGTAATATGAAACTGGTAGTCGCCGGTCGTATGGCCTGGAAAACAGAAGAGTTTACAAAGCTGCTTAGCACATTCAAATTCAGAAATGATGTAGTGCTCACCGGTTATCTTGAACGAAACGAACTGGCTCTGCTAACTGCATCGGCTTATGCCATGGTTTATCCTTCTTTTTTCGAAGGCTTTGCAGTACCCCCTCTTGAAGCTTTGCAGTGCGGTGTGCCGGCCATTGTATCCAACACAAGTGCCATGCCCGAAGTTGGGGGCGATGCTTATTTATACATTAATCCGCAAAGCCCAGAGGATATTGCAGAAAAAATGATGCTGATGTATAAAGATGAAGCTTTGAGAAGCCGTTTAATTGCTAACGGAAAAGAGCGGGTTAAGCTGTATAACTGGAATGAAGCTGCAGAAAAAATGTGGCAATGTATTCAACTCGCTGCCACAACCGAATAACTTACCTTTGCCCTTCAATTTATTCTATGCATAAAAGTAATATTTCAATTGACGTATACCTGGACGAGCAGAAAGTGCCCGAACAGATTAAATGGAAAGCCAGCGACAGCAATGCTGATATGGAACAGATTGCAAAAGCAATGATGGTTGCATTTTGGGATGGTGCAGATAAGTCGGCTCTCCGCATTGACCTGTGGACGAAGGACATGATGGTAGATGAAATGGCTGATTTCTATTATCAGCTGTTGATGACCATGGCCGACACATTTAACCGTGCTACCAATCAGCCAGAAATGAGTGCAGATATGAAGGAGTTTGCAAAAGCCTTCATGCAGAAATTCAAAAAGAGTCAACTTCAACAAAACCAGTAACCGTATATGAGTCTCGAACAAAATATCATGGCTAAAATGAAAGATGCCATGAAAGCAAAAGACGAAGCTTCCCTGCGTGGATTAAGAGCTATTAAAGCTGCCATTTTACTGGCCAAAACATCGGGCGGCAGTGGAGAAATTACTGCCGACGATGAAATAAAGCTGTTGCAAAAGCTGGTGAAGCAACGCAAAGATTCGTTGGAAATTTTTCAGCAGCAAAACCGTACTGATCTTGCACAAAAAGAGCAGGAGGAAATTGCAGTTATTGAACAGTTTTTGCCCAAACAACTGGAAGGTGAGGAGCTAAAAGCAATTATTGCAGAAATTGTTGCACAGGTAGGCGCAACATCGGCAGCAGATATGGGCAAAGTGATGGGCGTAGCAAGCAAACAGTTGGCAGGCCAGGCCGATGGTAAAACGATCAGTGCAGTTGTAAAGGAGCTTTTAAGCAAGTAATACATGTTTATTGATATACTTGTAGCAATTGCCCTGGTATTTGCAGCCATAAAAGGAATACGCAACGGATTAATCATTGCTGTGTTTTCAATTTTGGCTTTTGTAATTGGCCTTGCTGCTGCACTTAAATTAAGTACAGTTGTTGCAGCCTGGCTGGCACAGTCTACAAATATCAATGTACAATGGCTACCGTTCCTTGCTTTTGCATTGGTATTTTTGTTAGTAATACTCATTGTAAGATCGGTTGCAAAACTTATTGAGAAAGCGGTGGATCTTGCGTGGATGGGCTGGTTAAACAAGCTGGGTGGTGTGTTGGTGTATGCCTGTATGTACCTGCTTATTTTCAGTGTGCTGTTATTTTACGGTGCCCAATTGAAGCTGCTAACAGAAGAAGCAAAAACAGCATCAATAACCTATAAATATATTGCACCGTTTGGTCCAAAGGTTATTGAAATGATTGGCGTTGTGCTGCCTGTTTTCAGCAATATGTTTACTGAGTTGCAGCAGTTCTTCGAAAAGATGGGAAAACAACTGCAGCCTCAATAAGATCATTCTGTAACTGAATTACAGTTTTTCAGTCAAATCAACTATTTTAGCAATTAACAAGTGTTATTTGCTGCCAATACATGAACTACGAAATTATACAGGAAGGAAAATTTAAGTACATCGAAGTGGGCGAAGGCGAACCGCTGTTACTACTCCATGGGTTGTTTGGTGCGTTAAGTAATTTCCAGGACCTCATTGATTATTTCAGCAAACGCAACAAGGTTGTTGTGCCCATGCTTCCGCTGTTTGATCTTGATCTGCTGCATACAACTGTAGGCGGATTAGAGAAGCATGTGCAGAAGTTTATTGAGTTTAAAGATTATAAGAATATTCATTTGCTCGGCAATTCGTTAGGCGGCCATGTTGCATTGGTGCATGTGCTGAAGCATCCGGAGCGTATCAAATCGCTTATTCTTACCGGCAGCTCAGGCCTTTTCGAAAATGGTATGGGCGATACGTATCCTAAACGTGGCGATTACGAATACATCCGCAAGAAAACGGAGGTTACGTTCTACGATCCTGCCATGGCAACCAAAGAACTGGTTGATGAAGTATACGAGATCGTAAACCAACGCATTAAGGTAATCAAAGTAATTGCATTGGCTAAAAGCGCTATTCGTAATAATCTTGGCGACGAATTGAAGGAAATTAAGACACCAACCTTATTGATTTGGGGCAATAACGATACCATTACGCCGCCTTTTGTAGGTAAAGAGTTTAATAAGCTTATTCCAAACTCAGAGCTACACTTCATTGATAAATGCGGGCACGCACCCATGATGGAGAGGCCCGATGAGTTCAACGAAATACTCAATGGATTTCTTACCAAATTAAATGCACCTGTACCGGTTTAAAAATAATTGAAAATGACAGCCTCCGAACTAATAACCAACAATATCCCCGCTTTACAAGCCACAGATACAGTTCGGCAGGCATTGGATCTGATGGAGGAGTATCGAATCAGTGAACTGCCGGTAGTCGATCAACAAAAATATCTCGGACTTATTACAGAAGATAAAGCACAGAACGCCGATGAGCGTTCTGCTGTTTCAACATTGTTGCACACGGGGTCACCTGTAAAAATTAACCCGGTCGATTTTTTTCTTGTTCCGTTGAGAGTAATGCATCAGCAGCAGATCGGGGTATTGCCGGTTGTTAAAGATGATGGCGATTTACTGGGAGTTATTACAAAAAATGAGCTGTTGCATGCTGCAGCTAACTATACCGCTGCACAAGTGCCCGGCGGTATCATTATTCTTCAGATAAATCCATCCAGTTTTTACATTTCTGAAATTGGCCGTATTGTAGAGTCGAATAATGCACGCATCATTCACCTGAATACATGGACAGATCCGTCAACAGGTGAGCTAATGGTGGCTATCAAGGTAAATAAAAGCGATATACAGGATATTCTCGCTTCGTTCGAACGATATGAATACAATGTGGTACGATATTTTGGCGAAAATCTTTCGGAAGAGGAGCTGCGGTTAAATTACGACCACCTCATGAATTATCTTAACATATAGTTTCTCTTTAGCTGCATCTGTTTCTGCAGTTTTCATAGTACATTTAAGATCTGTCCTTAGCAGAAAATGACTGATGCAATCAAAACTGATTTATAGTATTTGTTTGATTTTTGCACTGCAATGCGCAATGCAACGGCTGTATGCACAACCATCCGTTGCAATTGATACGGCAAAGGAGCGGCTTCAAAAAATTATTCACCAGTTTCCCGACTCAGCGGAGATTACCATACGTTCAATAACCATCGATGGGCATAAGCGCACAAAGGACTACATTATCCTGCGTGAAATTCCGTTTCGTGCAGGAGCAAAATTTTCAGCCGGCCAGCTGGAAGGAATTATTGAGCAGGCCAGGTTAAATGTGTTCAACACATTGTTATTTCTCGAAGTCATTCCACGCATTACCAACTGGAGCGAAACACAAATCGATTTGTTGTTTGATGTAAAAGAACGCTGGTATATTTTTCCTTCCCCTTATTTTAAACTGGTCGATCGTAATCCTAATCAATGGTTAGTTGAACAGGATGGAAGTCTTGAACGTGTAAACTACGGCTTAAAACTAAACTGGGATAACGTATCGGGCAGAAGAGATAAACTCAACTTCAACTTTATTAACGGCTATACCAGGGAATACTCTGTTTTTTACGAACAGCCCTATGCAGATAAAAAACTTGAGAGAGGATTTTTAGGAGGAATTTTTTATAAGCAATCCAGGCAGATGGCTTATGCAACAGACAGTAACAAGCAAGTGTTCTATCCCGCAGGTAACGGACAGATTAATGCTTTTGTAAGAACAACTGTAAAAATTGAAGCAGGATACACCATCCGGAAAGGAATCAATCACCGGCATGCATTTCGTTTAAGTTATGTAGATGAATTAATCCCCGATACAATCAGTGCGCTTATACGCAACAACTCGTTGAAAGGATACCTTCCTTTTTTTACCGATAACAAAGCAAGGCAGCGGTTTGGTGAGTTTGTTTACACCTATCAATATCTTAATGCAAATAACAACGTTTATCCGTGGCGTGGTTTTTTATTCAGCGGATCATTTACACAAAGAGGTCTTGGTTTAAAAGGGATGAACCTGTGGCAGTTTCAAGGTAAGGCAGGAAAATTTTTCCAACTTTCAAAAACAACTTCAACAGCATTGGTTGGTTACTACATGGTGAAAGTTCCGTTTAAACAACCTATGTACAACATGGCTGCATTGGGTTATGGCGATTGGTTTTTACGTGGTCTTGAATATTATGTTATTGATGGTGTACAGGCAGCAATCTTAAAAAGCACCTTGCGCCAGGAAGTGGCAAATATTAATGTGCCAACCTTTATTATAAAAAACGAAAAGTATAAAAAAATACCATTTAAAATAGTCGCTAAAGTTTATGGAGATATTGGTGCAAGCCATTTACCAACGGGCAGCAACAGCGTTTTAAACAACCGTTTCTTGTATACATATGGTGCGGGTATTGATGTGTTGAGCTATTATGATTTTGTTGCCCGGTTCGAATATTCCTTTAACCAGTTGGGGCAAAACGGATTATTTTTACACATGCGCAGAGATTTTTAATTGCTGATAGCCTGTGCAAAATGGGTACAAACATTTTTAATAAACTGGAGTGTTATTCTTTTTATGTACCGAATATAAAGCAGTACATAAGTTAATATTAAACTGATGAAAGTAGCAATCTACAGCAGGGTTTACGAGTCTGAACAGAAAGAAGATATCAAGCGCTTGTTAGAAGAGTTACAGGCCAATAACATCCAGGCAGTTATTTACAGAGGTTTTTTTGAGCAGATAAAGCAGGATATTTCCTTTACACAGGAGCCTTTGTTGTTTCATTCTAACGAAGATCTTGATGATTCTTTTGAATGTATGATTAGCCTTGGTGGCGATGGTACATTGCTAGATACTGTTACCATGGTGCGGGAGCAACCTATTCCTTTGCTGGGTATTAATTTCGGCAGGCTGGGTTTTCTGGCCAGCATTGGCCGGGAAGAACTGGAAACGGTGGTGGCATCACTAAAAAATCATACTTACGTCGAAGATGAGCGTACGCTTATCCATCTCGACAGCAACATGCCTTTGTTTGGCGATACTCCGTATGGTTTAAACGAGTTTGCTATTCATAAGCTTGATACTTCTTCCATGATCAAAATTCATGCGTACCTCAATGGCGAATTTTTGAATAGCTACTGGGCCGATGGGTTAATTGTGGCGACACCCACCGGTTCAACCGGTTATTCGTTAAGCTGTAATGGTCCTGTGGTATTTCCCGATTCCAGGAGTTTTGTAATTACGCCGGTTGCACCTCATAATTTAAATGTGCGGCCTATTGTGGTGCCCGATAACAACATTATCTCTTTTGAAATTGAGGGCAGGGCCGATAGTTTTCTTTGTACGCTCGATTCAAGGAAGGAGATTGTACAGAAAACCATTCAACTTGCTGTAAAAAGGGAAGAGTTTACGGTAAGTCTGATTCGTTTAAATGAAAACAACTTTCTTCAGACACTGCGTAATAAATTATCATGGGGGCTCGACCGGCGAAACTAAAAACCCGTTTACAAAGCCTGCGATATATGAAAACCATGATATTTGCGTTATTACATTTTTGAGAAACGAAACTGATGAAAAAAATCCTCTTCTCTCTTTTCCTGTTTACCCAGTTATCTGCAAAAGTCTTTGCTCAGTACGATGGATACCGCCACGAAGGTGAGTTTGGCGTACAGTTAGGTGCAGCCCATTATTTTGGCGATCTGAATCCTAATAAACGGCTCAACCGCCCTAAAATTGCCGGAGGCGTTTTCTTCCGTAAACAAATCAATAACTATGTTGCTGTTCGCATAGGCGCCAACTTTGCCCAACTCGGTTACAGCGATGTTTATGAAAAGAAGAATGAGTTTCGTATGCGCCGCAACCTTAGTTTTAATACCAACCTGTGGGAAATGATGGTGCAGGGCGATTTCAATTTCTTCCGGTTTAATCCTACCAATCCCGACGAACGCTTTACTCCTTATATCACTTTTGGTGCAGGTGTTTTCAACTTCGATCCTTATGCTTATTTAGATAATACGAAATATTTTCTTCGTCCACTTGGCACCGAAGGGCAGGGTTCAGCAGCTTATCCTAACCGCAAGCTGTATTCTACCACAGCCTTTGCTTTTCCTGTTGGTGTAGGGTTTAAATATGCGTTAAACGATAAAACCAATATTAATTTCGAAGTAGCCCACCGGTTTACCACCACCGACTTTATTGATGATGTATCAGGTACGTATGCCGGGCTTGCCACTTTTCCAGTAGGTTCGCCTGCTTCTTTTTTGCAAGATCGCAGTTACGAAACCGGTACCCGTATTGGTACAGCAGGTTCGCAACGTGGTTTTAGCGGCCAGAAAGACCAATATATCATGGCAACAATTGGGGTAACTTTCAGCATTACATCTTACAAGTGTCCTTCTGCTGCTTATTAAATTGCTTGTAACGCTTTATAGGCGCATGTTTTAATTGCTCAAAGTTGTTTTTTGTCCGTTTGGCGGGCATTTGAGCGTACTAGTTAAATTTTAGTGCAAAATTTTTACTGAAAATCAATGTCTTGTAAAAGTGCATTGGAAAATACTTCCTGCATTCTTTGGCAGTGTGGATAATCTGTGCCTACCTTTGCGACCCGTTCCAAAAAACGGGATTTTTCTAATAACCACGGGATGGCGTGGTAAAAATTAAATACAATGAGCAAATTACATTTCACTACGAAGCATGCGAACGAGGCTACCGTGCAACGTAACTGGTACGTTGTGGACGGCACCAATCAAACCGTTGGACGCATGAGTTCAAAAATTGCTGCGATTTTGCGTGGCAAAAACAAAGCCTATTACACTCCTCACGTTGATTGCGGCGATTACGTAATCATCATCAACGCTGAGAAAGTAAAATTCACCGGCGATAAAGTAAACTACAAAGAGTACCAAAACTTCAGTGGTTATCCTGGTGGTCAGAAAATTGAAATCGCTAAAGACCTTCTGCGTCGTCGTCCGGAGGTGGTATTGGAGCGTGCTATCAAAGGCATGTTACCTAAGAACCGTCTTGGCCGTAAAATGTACAAGAAGTTGTTTGTATATGCTGGCGATAAACATGCACACATTGCACAACAACCTAAAGAACTGAAGTTCTAATCATTTTCAAATTTTCAAATTTTCAAATTCCTTATAAATGGAAAAGCAAAAAAACGCAGTTGGTCGCCGTAAAGAAGCCATTACCCGTGTGTTCATCAGCAAGGGTAACGGAAACATTACCGTGAACGACAAAAATTACAAAGAATATTTCAGCTTGGTTTACTTACAAAACCAGGTAGAAGCTCCTTTAAAAACAATCGAATCATTAGATAAGTTTGATGTTAAGATCAACGCTAATGGCGGTGGTATTAAAGGTCAGGCAGAAGCAGTGAAACTGGGTATTGCCCGTGCTTTGCTGGAAGTGAATCCTGAATATCGTCCTGTATTGAAAGCTGCAGGTTTATTGAAGCGTGATCCACGTGGTGTTGAACGTAAGAAATTTGGTAAGAAGAAAGCTCGTAGAAGCTACCAGTTCTCTAAACGTTAATGCAACACCCACCGGTATAATGCCGGTGGAATTGATCAAACAATTTTTACAAACGATTATACAAATACAATGGAAAATAACACTTCATTACAACAGCAATTACTCGAAGCAGGTGTACACTTTGGCCACCTGAAGAAGAAGTGGAATCCCAAGATGTTGCCTTACATCTTTGCTGAAAAGAAAGGTATTCACATCATCGACCTCAACAAAACTGTTGAAGGTTTGCAGGAAACTGCAGCTGCAATGAAACAACTGGCACGCAGCGGTAAAAAGATCATGTTTGTTGCAACTAAAAAGCAGGCAAAAGAGATCGTTACTGAGTGCGCACAAAAAGTAAACATGCCTTACGTAACCGACCGTTGGTTGGGTGGTATGCTTACCAACTTCAACACTGTTCGTAAGAGCGTGAAGAAAATGCAGAGCATTGAAAAAATGTTGAACGACGGTTCTTTCGACAGCATTACAAAGAAAGAGCGTTTACAACTGAGCCGTGATAAAGAGAAAATGGAAAAAGTATTGGGCGGTATTGCAAACATGAGCCGTATCCCTGCTGCATTGTTCCTCGTTGATATTGGTCATGAGCACATTGCTTTGGCTGAAGCAAAACGTCTCGGCATTACTACTTTTGGTTTAGTTGATACCAACTGTGATCCAAATAAAGTGGATTACTTCATCCCCGGTAACGACGATGCTACAAAGTCAATCGCTATCATTACACAATACATCACTGCTGCTATTGCAGAAGGTTTAGCTGAGCGCCAGGTTGAAAAAGAAGAAGAAGAAACGGAAGAAGTAGAAGAAAAAGGCCCACGCTTTGATGAAGGTGAAGAAGGTGGTCGTGACAGAGGCGGACGTGGCGGTGGCCGTGGTCCTGGTGGTAACACCGGTGGTCCTGGTGGTGCTCCCAAGCGTCGTGTACCAAGCACACAAAAGCGTACTTCTGCAAGATAATTTCTGCAGAAAGTAGCCCTTGAGAAATGAACTCTCTCATAAAATAAATGCTTTCTGCTTAAGTTGAAACATAAACTTTTGCAGAAAGCATTTTACAATGAACTCGATTTTAAATTTTCAAAATTTATACAATGTCTACTGTAACAATAACAGCACAGGATATTAATAAGCTCCGCCAGGCAACTGGTGCAGGTATGATGGATTGCCGTAAAGCGTTAACTGAAACAAACGGTGATTTTGAAGCAGCGATCGACTGGTTACGTAAGCAAGGCCAGAAAGTGGCTGCAAAGCGTAGCGACCGTGAAGCGAAAGAAGGTGTGGTAATTGCACAAACAAGTGCAGATAACAAAGTGGGTTATGTAGTATGTATCAGCTGCGAAACAGATTTCGTAAGTAAGAATGCAGACTTCGTTGCTTTTGCACAATCTATTGCAGACGCTGCTGTAGCAAACGATGTAAAGAATGCAGATGAACTGAACGCTGCTGAAGTAAACGGTGCAAAAGTTGCTGATCTTATCAACGATAAACTTGCTGCTATCGGCGAAAAAATCGGTGTTAGCAAGTTTGAGCGTATCGAAGCTCCTTATGTAGCGTCTTACATTCACGGTGCCTACCGTATGGGTGTATTGGTTGGCTTAGATAAAGAAGCTGCTGATGCAGGTAAAGATGTTGCCATGCAGATTGCAGCAATGAATCCTGTAGCAGTTGATGCTGACAGTGTTCCTGCTGATGTAGTAGCTCGTGAAAAAGATATCATCATGGACTTGATGAAACAAGATCCGAAGATGGCCGGCAAACCTGAAGAAATGATCGCTAAGATCGCTGAAGGTAAAATGAATGCGTTCTTTAAAGAACAAACATTACTGGCACAAGCTTTCGTAAAAGATGCTTCTAAGAGCGTTGCTGATTACCTGAAATCTTCAGGCGATGTAAAAGTAACTTCGTTCAAACGTGTAGCTTTAGGGTAATAACAATCGCTTCATTAAAGTATAAAGAAAGCCCTCGCATGCGAGGGCTTTCTTATTTTCATTCATCTGTAAAACATCAACGCCATCCACCACCTAACGACTTGTACAATTGAATAGAAGTGAACAACTGCTGCTTTCTTGTTTCAACCAATTCCAATTTTGCTTTTAATGTGTTCTGCTGCGCATACAATACTTCAAGATAAGTTGCCCTGCCTGTGCGAAACAGTTCCTGCGCTACAAGAATTGATTCTGAAAGTGTAGTTGTTTCATCTGTTTTCAACCGGTACACTTCTTTTAAATTATCTGCACGTATTAAACCGTTGTACACTTCTGTGTAAGCATGTACAATGGTTTTGCTGTACTGGTATAGCGATTCCTGTTGCGCAGCTGTTGCAGTATTAAACGCAGCTTTAATACCTGCACGGTTAACAAGCGGTGCTGCTAAATTTCCAACCAAACTGTAAGCAAGTGACTGTGGTGTTTGAAACAACAGGTCGGGACGAAACGCCTGGTAACCGATACCTGCTGTAATGTTGAGAGATGGATAGTATGCTGCTTTTGCAGCAGCTACGTCTGCTTTTGTTGCACGTACCAACAATGCTGCCTGGCGAATATCGGGCCTTTGCTCCAGCAATGCTGCAGGAACGCCTGCTTTGATTGTATTTGCAAGTGAGGTTGCAGCAAAGGTTTTGCTACGTATAATTTTTTGCGGCAACCTGCCTGTAAGCAAGTTGATCCTGCTTTCTGTTTCAATAACCTGTTGCTGCAAGCTTATACGAAAAGCCTGCAGGTTGATGAGTTGTGCTTCAAATTGTTTTACTGCCAGCTCGTTTAATACAGCTGCTTCTTTTTTTGCCTGTATAATTTCAAAAGCCTGTTGTTGTAACGCAATGGTTTCATCGATGATGCGGATGGTTTCATCAATTGCCTGCAACTCGTAGTAAGCAATTGCAAGATCACTTACAAGATTGGTAACAATAAAATTCTTTCCTTCGGTACTTGCAAGATAGCGTGACACCGCAGCCTTCTTTCTGTTCTTCAGTTTTCCCCACAAATCAATTTCCCAACTCGATTGAAAGCTCGGGAAATAATCGGGCAGATTGGTTGGAACAATCTTTCCCGGCAACATAAACGTGCTGGCATTACCTGCGCCATCCATCGTATACAAACCATAACGGCGCAACGCACTAACTACCGATGCATCAACTCTTGGTTTTAAGGCACCGTTTCCAAGTAGTACATCCGACTGTGCAATACGGATGCGTTGCAAGGCCATCTGCAAATCATAATTGTTAGCAATAGCTGTATCGATTAGCTGTTTAAGATGCGGATCGGTAAATAATTCCTGTGGACTTAAAAGTGCACTGTTACTGCTGTCTGTACTGTTGTTGTATGTTGCAGGCAACACAACAGGTTTTATTTCCTTTATCTGTTGTGTTGGCACACAGCTGTGTAAAAAGCCGGTGGCAGCAATACTAAGTACTGCGATATAAATTTGTTTCATGTGTTCATTTTGATTTTAGGAATTTGTCACATGTTATTCGCTATCAAATTTTCTTCGCTGGTTGATATAATAGCTCGAAAATTTGATAGCTCATTTCATTATTATACTGTTTCTGTGAATGGTTTTTCTTCTTTGCGTTTGTTTTTATTCAGCCGTTCGGAGAGGCTTGCAAACACAACATACAATCCGGGTATGATAATGACACCGAGAATAGTGCCGAACAACATACCACCAGCAGCCGCAGAGCCAATTGTTTTATTACCGATTTCACCCGCACCTGATGCCAACATCAATGGTATTAACCCGGCAATAAATGCAAAGGATGTCATGAGAATGGGACGTAAACGAAGTGCTGCTGCTTCAACTGCTGCCTGTAATGGCTTCATGCCTTCACGATGTTTCATAGCTGCAAACTCAATAATGAGGATGGCGTTCTTACCCAAAATACCAATGAGCATGATCATGGCAATTTGTGCATAGATGTTGTTTTCAAGTCCCATCAACAGCAGCATAAACAAGGCACCGAACACACCAACAGGCAATGAAAGAATAACAGGGAACGGCAGCAAGAAACTTTCGTACTGTGCAGCAAGTAATAAATACACAAACAATAAACAGATGATGAAAATATAAATGGCCTGGTTACCTGCATTCGCCTGGTCTCTCGAAGAACCAGCCCAATCGTAACCATAACCCTTCGGTAATTTGGTAGCTGCTACTTCTTTGATGGCTGCAATGGCTTGTCCGCTGCTATAACCTGGAGCAGGTTGTCCGTTGATCATCGCAGATGGATACATGTTGTAACGTGTTACCTGTTCGGGCCCGTACACTTTTTCTACACGCAGAAACGAAGAGAACGGAACCATTTCGCCTTGATCATTTTTGATGTACAGTTTCAACAGGTCATCGGGTTGTGCACGGTATTGTGGTAATGCCTGCACCATTACTCTGTACAGTTGTCCAAAACGAATAAAGTTGGTGGCATATTCACTACCAATCAATGTTTGCAATGTGCCCATCGCATTATCGGCAGTAATTCCTTTTTGTGCAGCAAGGTCTCCATCAATATGCAACAGGTATTGCGGAAACTTTGCATTGAACGTGGTGAAGGTATTATTGATTTCCGGACGCTTGTTTAACTCAGCAACAAACGCATCGGCTACCTGCTGCAGTTTTTGCAAATCGCCACTACCACTGCGATCAAGTAAACGCAGTTCAAAACCACTGGAGTTACCATAGCCCGGTACCGGTGGTGGTGTAAAGAATTCGATGCTTGCATCTTTAATGTGTTTGGTTTTTTCTTCCAGCTCACGAATAATTTCAGCATCGGATTGTTTACGTTCTTTCCAGTTTTTTAAACTGATGAGGTTCATACCATACACTGCACCTACACCTTCGGATAACACACTGTAACCCGAAAGACCAGATACAGAACTTACCGCATCCATCTTTTGTGCAATCTGTTGTACTTCATCTACTACTTTATCAGTTCGCTCAAGCGTTGCACCCGATGGCGCAGTAATGTTGGCATAAATAGCACCTTGGTCTTCATTCGGAATAAAACCTGAAGGAACGAGTTTGCCAACAAGACCTGCACTTACTGTAAACAACAGCAATGCACCAAACGTAACTACTCTTCGGTTAGCAATAATGCTGAGTAATTTTTTATAACGTGCTGATAATCCATTGTACCATTTATTAAAGCCATCAAAGAAACGTGTAAGCAGGTTTTTCTTTTTTGCATGATGGGTATCATGCGGATTCTTTAAAAACAGCATACACAATGCCGGTGTTAACGTTAATGCTGTTACACCCGATAATACAATGGATACCGCCATGGTTAACGAGAACTGGCGATAGAAAATACCGGTTGGCCCTTCCATGAACGCTACAGGAATAAATACTGCCGACATTACAAGCGTGATGGCAATGATAGCACCGCTGATTTCACGCATGGCCTGTTCGGTTGCACGACGTGCACCCATACCGGAGCGTTCCATTTTTTCGTGCACAGCTTCTACCACAACAATCGCATTATCCACCACAATACCAATGGCAAGTACCAATGCAAACAACGTGATGAGGTTGAGTGAGAAGCCCATCAGTTGCATAAAGAAGAAGGTGCCGATTAATGAAACAGGAACAGCAAGTATGGGGATGATGGTTGAACGGCCATCCTGCAAGAATATAAACACCACTAACGCCACAAGAATAAATGCTTCGATCAATGTTTTAATTACTTCACTGATAGAAGCATCAAGAAAAGCAGATACATCGTAGCTGATGGTGTAATCCATGCCGGGTGTAAAAGAAGCTGCTTTAATTTCCTGCATCCGGTCTTTGATCTTTTGAATAACATCTTTTGCGTTGGTGCCTGGCCGTTGTTTGATCATGATGGCTGCAGAAGGCTTTCCATTTTCTTTCGATAACACATCATATTCCTGCGAATCAAATTCAACTTCTGCAATATCTTTTAAACGTAAGAGTTCGCCATCTTCTTCGTTGCGCAATACGATATTTTCATACGCTTCTTTACTGTTGTGCTTACCTGTATATTTTAATACATATTGTAAAGATTGTGATGCTTTACCCGAACTCTCTCCAATTTTACCCGGTGCTGCTTCTACGTTCTGAGCTTTCAGCATTGCAATTACTTCTGCTGCAGAAAGATTATACATCACCATTTTATCGGGCTTTAACCAGATACGCATGGCATATTCACGTGAGCCCATGATGTCGGCAAAACCTACACCTTCAATACGCTTCAGTTCCGGAAGAATATTAATGTCAGTAAAGTTGAACAGAAATTTTTCGTCGAGTGTTGTATCGGAGCCAAGGATGTTCAGGTACATCAACATACTGTTCTGCACCTTCTCTACAATTACACCTGCTTTAATGGCTTCTTCGGGAAGTTCATCCAGTGTTGATGATACACGGTTCTGCACGTTTACTGCAGCCACATCAGGGTCGGTTCCTGCTTTAAATACAATTTGAATAACACTGGTACCATCGTTACCTGATACGGACGACATGTATGCCATGCCCGGCACACCATTGATTGCACGTTCAAGTGGAGTAACGACTGCTTTTACGACTGTTTCTGCATTGGCACCTGTATACTTACTCGTTACTGTTACTTCGGGTGGAGCAATATCAGGAAATTGTGTAACGGGTAGTTGCGTTAACGACAAGAGTCCAAGCAAAGTGATGATCACCGATATTACAATGGATAATACCGGGCGATGAATAAACTTCGATGTCATGTTGGTTCTTTAGTTTTTGCTGATGTACGTTGCGGATTCTGGTTCGATGAGTTGAGGATTGATGGCATCACCATCTTTTACATTTTCTACGCCTTCGTACACTATTTTATCATCTTTTGAAATACCACGTTCAACAACATAGTAATGCGGTATGCGCATTTTAGGAACAATGGTTTTTTGCTTGGCTTTGTTTTTTTCATCAACAGCAAATACAAATACTTTATCCTGTATTTCAAAAGTGGAACGTAAAGGAATCAGCATAGCATTTTTCAACGGCTTGGTAATAATAATTTTTCCATTACCGCCGTGTTTAAGTAATGCTCCCGGATTAGGGAAACGGGCACGGAATGCAATATTGCCCGATGATGCATCGAATTCGCTTTCCGATATTTCAATAGTGCCGGTATGGTTGTACACACTGTTGTTAGCTAATAACAACTGTGCTGTTTTAAATTGCTCAGTTTTACCGGCAGTGATATAATTTAAATAATCACTTTCCGATAAGTTGAAGTAAGCAAACACTTCTTTGTTGTTGGAAATAGTTGTGAGCAATGTGCCTTCTTCAACTAAACTTCCCCGTTTATTAGGAATACGATTGATCACACCACTGAATGGTGCTCTTACTTCTGTAAATGAAAGATTGAGCTTAGCCATAGCAATAGCAGAATTGGCTTCATCAATTTTTGCCTGTACGGCTTCTTTCTTTGCCTGCACCATTTCCAATTCTGTTTTGGAAACGATATTTTTTTCTACGAGCGACTTTGTATTTTTCAATTCAACTTCCATCGCTTTTAATTCGGCAGTCGCACTTTTTAATTGTGCATTTGCTTTTAAAAGATCTTCTTTAAACGAACGGCTGCTGAGTGTAAATAACAACTGACCTGCAGTAACTTCTTTCCCTTCATCAATATGAATGTGTTCAATAAAACCTTTTACACGTGTACGGATTTCTACATTTTGCAACGCATGAATTTCTGCAACATATTCTTCCTGGTACACCGTATCAACCAGCATGGGTTTAATCACCTGGAATTTTTCAGCTTTTTCACTTGTCTTTTTTTCTTCTGTTGCGCAGGATAACATTGTAAATGGCAGAGCGGCGCCTAATAATAAATACAAGGCGGCAGATTTTGTCTGACGATAGTTCATACAGTAAATTTTTTGAATGGAATAATAACAGCTCCGGTCACCGACCAGATGAATGAAACAGTACGATGGCTGCATGAAGCAACCTCGTATCAATAAAAAAGTTACGAACGGTACTGCTCAGGAGGCGGAGCAATTACATCTGTAGTAAGAATGGGGAGTTTCCCTTCGGGATATTCTGCAAACTTCAGCTTATTGCTGATGAGTGTTACATGCGGTAAAAGATCGCTGCGTTGAAATAAACGATGGCAATAAGTTTCTTCAATACTGTTCTCCAGCGTATTGTCATCTTGTTCGTGGGGAGTATCGTCTTTCTGATCCAGTAAAATTTCATTCACCCATTCAATAAGTGAACCCATATGGTCATCATTGGCTATACGTTTATCTGTAAACGAATCCGGCAACTGTGGTAACAGCAGCGAACTGTTTACAAACAGCGCAATGAGTATGAATGAAATTAATTTTTTCACAGAAGCTGCAAAGATAACATGAATGCAGTTTTTGTAAATGGTAAAAAAGCGGTAAAAGACTGTCTGCAGTATTGAAAGCGTCATAAAACTGTAACATTTGTGTAACCTGCTGTTGTAAAACGATACAAGGTTCTGTTTCTTTGTTTTCTTAATTACTGCGATGGTTAACGAAAAAGAACAGTTTATAAAAGAAAGTTTTCCGGTTTTACTGCAACAGGCAAATGGAGCTGCTACGGCTAAATGGGGTAAAATGGATTTTCAGCAAATGCTGGAACATGTAGCCGACTTCTTCCAGGTGTCGACACAGAAACAACATTATCCGCTGGTATCGCCACCCGAGCACATGCCGAAGCTCAAAGAATTTTTAATGAGCGATAAACAGTTTCGGGAAAACACAAAAGCACCCACAAACATCATTGCTGAAGACCCGCTGCCGTACCGATATGCAAGTGTAGAGGAAGCACAGCAGGAACTCATTGCTGAAGTGAACTACTTCTTTCAGCTGTATACTGATGAACCGGATACCACAGCTGTGCATCCTGTTTTTGGCGAACTGAATTATGAAGAATGGGTGCGGCTGCATTACAAACATGTAACGCACCACCTCCGCCAGTTTGGTTTGTTGTAATGTAAGAAAAATACAAAGGCTAAATTTCTGAACCTGCTTCCTGCCTTAACTTCGTTAACCTAACGATTATTAGTACGTATGAATAAACTTGGTAACTACATCACCGGTAGCTGGATCAATGGCGACGGTGATGGTCAGCTTTTATACAACGCCGTTACCGGCGAACCGGTGGCAACAGCCTCAACTAAGGGTTTGGATTTTCAATCGATCCTGCATTATGCACGAACAGTGGGTAATCCTGCCTTGCGTAAGATGACGTTTCATGAACGTGGAAATATGTTGAAAGCGTTGGCCTTGCATCTGCGCAATCATCTTGATAATTTTTATGCAGTCTCTTACCAAACTGGAGCTACTAAAGCCGACAGCTGGGTAGATATTGAGGGTGGCATTGGTAATTTGTTTGCCAACGCATCGCTGCGCCGCAAATTTCCCGATGATGTGATTTGTATTGATGGCGAAAGCCACAACCTCAGTAAGAACAATACTTTCATGGGAACACATATTCTTTCGCCGAAAGAAGGTGTAGCCGTGCACATCAACGCTTTCAACTTTCCGGTGTGGGGAATGCTGGAAAAAATTGCAGTGAATTTATTGGCGGGTGTTCCTGCAGTAGTGAAACCTGCAACAGTGACGGCTTATTTAACCGAAGCTGTGGTAAAAGAAATCATTGCATCAAACATTTTACCCGAAGGTGCATTGCAGTTGATCTGTGGCAGTGCAGGCGATTTACTCGATCACGTAAACAGCCAGGACGTAGTAACGTTTACAGGAAGTGCATCAACAGGATTATTGTTGAAGAGCAATGCAAATATCCTCAAAGAAAATGTGCCGTTCAATATGGAAGCCGATTCGCTCAACTGTATTGTATTGGGCGATGATGTAAATCCCGGTATGCCGGAGTGGGACATTTTTGTAAAAGAAGTGCGCAAAGAAATGACCTTGAAAGCAGGACAACGTTGTACCGGCATCCGCAGAATATTTGTACCGGAAAATAAAATGGAAGATCTGTGGAAAGCCATTGCAACTTCGCTTGCGCAAACAACCATCGGTAATCCGCTCAACGAAAAAGTGCGGATGGGTTCGCTTGCAGGCGAAACACAAAGGAAAGAAGTACGGGAACAGGTGCAGAAATTATTGGCATCATCTCAAATTGTGTATGGCAGTTTGGATAGTGTGGATGTGGTAGATGCCGATGCAAACAAAGGTGCTTTTCTATCGCCTATTTTATTGATGAATGAAAAACCTTTTGCGTCGAAAGAAGTACATGAAGTGGAAGCGTTCGGTCCGGTGAGTACCATTATGCCGTACAAAACAATGGATGAAGCCATTGCCTTAAGCAAGCTGGGCAAGGGTAGTTTATGTTCTTCTATCGTTACTGCCGACCATAGAATTGCACGAAAATATGTAATTGGTGCAGCAACGCATCACGGTCGTATACTGGTATTAAATAATGAATGCGCCAAAGAAAGTACCGGTCATGGTTCGCCGTTACCATTGCTGGTACATGGTGGTCCGGGCCGTGCAGGTGGTGGTGAAGAAATGGGCGGACTGCGTGGTGTAAAACATTATCTGCAACGCACAGCTATACAAGGTTCGCCCACAACGCTTACTGCAGTTACAAATGTGTATCAACAAAATGCACAAGGAAAAGATCCCGGCAAACATCCGTTTAAAAAGTATTTTGAAGAGCTGCAGATCGGCGATCAGATTATTACTGAAAAAAGAACGATCACCAGCGAAGACATTGATCGTTTTGCAGATTTGAGTGGCGATCATTTCTACGCACACATCAAAACCACCGATTTTACAGGAACCATGTTTGAGCAGCAGGTGGCACATGGTTATTTTATCATGAGTATTGCTGCAGGTTTGTTTGTTGACAGCTACGAACTAAATCCTGTGCTGTTGAATTATGGTATTGATGAGTTACGCTTTACCAAACCGGTTTATCCGGGTGCTGAAGTATACATTCGCTTTACCTGTAAAGAAAAATTGCCCAACGATAAACGCATTGTAGAGAAGCCCGAGGATTTCAAGAGAGGTGATGATATTGAAAAAGGAATTGTGAAATGGCTGGTAGAGTTTTTTGATGAAACAGATGAGCTGACCGGTGTTGCCACCATTTTAACAATGGTAAAGAAATTAAAGCAATAGGCATTGCATTTGTAATAATCCCGTAGTAATTTAAGAGTAAGAAAACCGTTTTATGGTAACATCAATTACAGATTCGTACGTAAAGAAAGAAATCCACCAGGGTATTGCAACCATTGAGTTCTTTCATCCGCAAAGCAATTCGCTTCCGTCTTCCATGCTGCAGCAGCTTGCGCATACCATTACACAAATAGCTGCCGATCCGAAAGTATTGGTGATTGTATTAAAGTCAGCCGGTGAAAAGGCATTTTGCGCAGGAGCAAGTTTCGAGGAGCTTACTGCCATTAAAAATGAAAAAGAAGGACTGCAATTTTTCAGTGGCTTTGCACATGTCATCAATGCATTACGCAAATGCCACCAGCTCGTGATTGGCCGCATACATGGTAAATGTGTAGGCGGTGGTGTTGGTTTAGCAGCTGCAGTTGATTATGCTATTGCTGTTGAAGGGGCAGATGTAAAGCTTAGTGAGCTGGCAGTTGGCATTGGTCCGTTTGTAGTTGGTCCTGCTGTTGAGCGTAAAATTGGCATCTCGGCATTTTCACAACTGGCGATCGATGCAGGCAGCTGGCGTAATAGTGAATGGGCTAAACGAAAAGGCTTGTTTGCCGAAGTGCATCCAACAGTAGAATCGATGGATGAATCGATTGCGAAACTGTCTAATACATTATCTCATTCATCACCTGAAGCGATGCTCGAAATGAAAAAAGTTTTCTGGAAAGGCACAGAGCATTGGGATGAACTGTTGATTGAACGGGCAAAGATCAGCGGCAGATTAGTGTTAAGTGAGTTTACCAAAAATGCCATCGCAAAATTTAAGGCAAAGAGTTAGATGAAGAAATCCTGAAAATAAAATGCAATGCCTCTTCAACAAGAGGCATTTTTAATTGTTGTAAATTCTTTTATAAAATGATTCAAACATTCTCTGCCGATAATTTTCAAACCTACTGCGATCTGCTTTCTAAAAAGGACAAACATCTTAAAGCCATTATTAAAGCACATGGCTATCCACCCATGTGGACACGCAAGCAGGGCTTTGAAACACTTATTCTTACCATACTTGAACAACAGGTTTCGCTGGCAGCAGCTTTTGCAGCCTATAAAAAATTAAAAGCGAAGATTGGTGTTGTTACGCCTGCAAAAATTTTAGCTATGAGTAACGAGGAATTACGGGAGTGTTATTTTACCCGACAGAAGCAAGTGTATGCAAAGGAACTGGCTACAGCTGTTGCTACAAAAAAGCTGCAACTGAAAAAGTTTAGCGAAATGACGGATGAAGAAGTGCGCACACAACTTACTGCTATAAAAGGAATTGGTCATTGGACCACCGATGTTTACCTGATGCATGCCCTGCAACGCACCGATCTGTTTCCGTTAGGTGATATTGCTTTGGTAAACAGCATGAAAGAAACCAAGCAGCTGCATCCGCATGTTAGTAAAGAAGAAATGCTGGCAATTGCAGAACCATGGCGGCCTTACCGTACCATTGCTGCAATGATTTTGTGGCATGCGTACATTAAAAAGCGAAACATTAAAATTGAAGCATAAAAAGAAGCCCCGCATTTGCGGGGCTTCTTTTTTATTTAAAGGTTATCAAACTCATACAGTTCGTCAATGTGTGTACCTGCTTCCATTTCAAAAACAGGTTTAATAACACCATCGTGCAAATCGTACACCCAGCCATGCAGGTGCGGCCCCTGGCGATCTTTCCATGCTTTTTGAATAATAGATGTTTTTGCAAGGTTCATTACCTGTTCCTGTACATTCATCTCTATCAGTTTATTTACACGTGCATCTTCATCTGCGAGACTGTCAATTTCTTCACGATGAAAGCGATATACATCTTTAATATTACGAAGCCATTTGTTAATTAAGCCAATACTTTTTCTTGTCATTGCCGCCTTAACACCACCGCAGCCATAGTGACCGCAAACAATTACGTGTTTTACTTTCAATACGTTTACAGCATATTCCAATACGCTCAACATATTCAAATCGGTATGCACAACCATGTTGGCAATATTACGGTGAATGAAGATTTGACCAGGTTCAGTTTGTGTAATTTCATTAGGTGGTACACGGCTGTCGCTGCAGCCGATCCATAAAAACTCGGGTGTTTGCACATTAACCAGTCTGTTAAAAAAATCGGGATCGTCTTTTACTTTTTTCGCAGCCCAGGTTTTGTTTTCTGCTAATAATTTTTCGTATGATTTCATGTTTGGTGATTTAAGGGTTGAATAATCTAAAATTATAATACTTCTTTTTCCAGTTGCTCATCAGCATCATTTACGTGGCTTACGGTGTTTTCGATTTTATAAGCTCCTTTAAAACCTACAAGATCAACTTTGATGTTTTTTTCTGTCGATGTAAACTCAACAAAGTCCTTGATCAATTCCAGTACATCATGATCAATGTAAACGGTTTCGCTTGCATCAATAAGCACCCTGCTATTATGTGGTAAATGTACCAGTGTTTGCTTAATAGCTGCTTTATTAAGAAAAGAAACTTCCTGCGCCAGTTTAATTTTTATCTGTTCGCCTTCTCTGTGGCGGTCTTTCCGGAAGAAATAAGCCAGCTTCATGTTTCCACGCAAAATGAAGAGAATACTCACAACCAAACCAATTCCTACTCCTTTCAGCAGATCGGTAAACACAACTGCCAACACCGTAATAATAAAAGGAATAAACTGAAACTTACCGTTGTGCCACATGTGTTTAAACACTTTGGGGCTTGCAAGTTTTAAGCCAATCATAATAAGAATAGCGGCTAAAGCAGCTAAAGGTATTTTATTAAGAACAGTAGGGATAGCAACAACTGCCAGCAACAGAAACAGACCATGCGCAATGGTTGCAAGTTTGGTTCGTCCTCCGGAGTTAATGTTGGCCGATGTGCGAACAATTACAGAAGTCATCGGCAAACCTCCAATTAAACCGGCAAGGATGTTGCCGATACCCTGTGCTCTTAACTCTGTATTGCCGTTGGAGTAACGTTTAAGCGGATCCATTTTATCGGCAGCTTCGAGGCAGAGCAGTGTTTCAATACTGGCCACCACAGCAATGGTTGCACCTAATATCCAAACCGAACTATTGCTTAATCCTTTAAAATCCGGCAATGAAAATTGACCGATAAACTCATTGAACGAACCGGGGATGGGCAGGTTTACAAGGTGTTCTTTCTGCACAGCAAGAATAGATCCGCTGGCAATAAACAGTTCATTGATAAGCACACCAGCAATTACAGCAACCAATCCGCCGGGTATCAATTTTATTCTTTTCAGAAACGATACTTTGTTAAATGCGATCAATATACCAATACAAACAATCGTTATGATTATTGCACCATAGTGAATGGAATTGATGGCATCGGTAATAGCTGTTAAGGTATTGTGACCGGTATTGTTTTCGATAAATGCAAAATCGCCTTCACTATCCTTATCGTAACCAACTGCATGTGGTATCTGTTTAAGAATAATGATGATGCCGATACCGGTAAGCATACCTTCAATTACATTTGAAGGAAAGTAGTTGGAAATTGTACCGGCTTTAATAATACCGAGCAACAATTGTATACCTCCGGCAATGACTACCGCAAGCAGGAATAACTCGTACGAACCAACACTTGTAATGCCTGCTAAAACGATTGCTGTTAAACCGGCAGCAGGTCCAGTAACGCTTAAGTTAGAGCCACTTAAAAAACCTACCACAATACCGCCAATTACTCCGGTAATAATACCGGAAAATAAAGGCGCACCGCTGGCAAGGGCAATGCCTAAACATAAAGGAAGTGCTACCAGGAATACCACAAGCCCGGCAAGCAAATCTGTTTTAAAATACTTCGTTTCTAATTTCATTGTTGTTTAGTTGGGTTATTTCGATTGTACAAACGTGTACAGTAATGTACACCGCAGGTACGCTTAAGCACAGCGCTATGCTGTTGCTTCAAACAGGTGAAAGCCTGAAAATTTTGAGTGAAAATGGTTTGTGTACTGCAAGTTTACGAAACTGCAGAAACATCAACAGTTGGGAGGACGAGTCTGCACATCATCCGAGAGTCGTGTATATACTTTAGCGGCGTGATGAATAAGTTCTGTAAAGTTTAGCTCGGTTAAATGAATGAGCTCTTCGTGTGTAGCGGTTACAAAATGTTTATGTAACTCTTCAGTAAACGAAGGTGTGGGAGCTGTATCGCTGTGCGGAAGCTCCTCTGTCATTTGCTGATTTTGGTACATAGCAGCACTGATCTGCGCCAGCGGTAAGAGCTGGATGCTGAGCACAATTGCTAAAAATATGCTGATCAGTTGCTTCTTCATCAGGGTTGTAAAAGTAGTATTCTCCTTGCTAGATTAACATAAAAAAATGATAAAGCACCGAAATGCTTTATCATTTTTTTAAACGAACACCTGGTTGTAAGTGTACGATCAGATATTTAAACCACCACATGCGCTGATGGTTTGTCCTGTTACATAGCTGCTTAAATCGCTTGCCAAAAACAATGTTACGTTGGCAATATCTTCAGCACTTGCAAAACGGCCCAGCGGAATACCTGCTTTGTATTTATCTGCAGCTTCGCCTTCTTTTAAGTACGATGTCATATCGGTTTCAACAAAACCGGGTGCAATGGCATTACAACGGATGTTGCGGCTGCCCAGTTCTTTTGCTACCGATTTGGTAAAACCAATTACACCGGCTTTACTTGCAGCATAACTGCTTTGGCCCGCATTACCCATTTCGCCAATTACACTGCTCATATTAATAATAGAGCCGCTTCTTGCTTTCATCATGGGTTTAATAATCTGCTTGGTCATGTAAAACACCGAGTTGAGGTTTACTTTAATTACCTCTTCAAATTGCTCGGGACTCATACGGAGCAACAGGTTGTCTTTAGAAATACCGGCATTGTTAACACAAATATCAATGGTGCCGAATTCTTTCAGCACATCGTTTACAAATGCTTCGCATGCAGCAAAATCGCCTGCATTACTTTGGTAAGCTTTTGCTTTTACCCCTAATGCAGTAAGTTTTTGTTCTAGCACTGCGGCTTTTTCTTTACTGCTGTCGCTAACAAACGTAAATGCAACATTAGCGCCATGCTCTGCAAACTTTATAGCTACGGCTTCGCCAATGCCACGTGCGGCACCGGTAACAATAGCAACTTTTCCTTCAAGTAATTTCATAATAGTATAATTGAATTGTACAAAGTAAAGGGTTTTATTCTTCTTCCATTAATGATGGACGTTCGGTTATTTCGTGGTATTTAATAACATCCTTTGCGTAGTAGTGAATAACCATGCTTTTACGGCTGAGTGCAGGATTTACAACCGGCATACCGCCGTGTATAAGATTGGCATGCCAGATGAGTACATCGCCTTTTTTAGGCAAGAACGTTTCGTAAGCTAAGCCCGACTTATGAATAATATCTTCCGTTACATCTTCATAATCGCTGTATTGCTTGTTACCGAGTTTGAAACGGCTGCTGTAGTTTTCAAAATCGTCGTTTAACAGGTAAGGCAATTTATGACTGCCGGGATAATAAAACAACGGTCCGCTGTCAGGGTGAATATCTTCCAGCGCAATCCATGCAGCTATTAAATAGCCGAGCGGATAGGTGGTCATGTGAATACTGTCGCTGTGTGCACGCTGCCCGCTGCCTTTTACAAAGTTGAGTGTTTGAAAAGGAACCACATCTTTATCAAGGATAAATGAAAGCAATATTTTCAGGCCTTCATCCTGCATCATTTTTTTTATAGCTGCTGCATGTTTGTAGCCAAACATGACTTTGTTATCGTGTGTAACAGGTAAATGTTTTTGATGAATCAATTCATCTACAGCCTGGTTGACTTCATCAACCTGTTCTTCAGAAAAATAATTGTTGAGATGCAGAAAGCCCTTGCTGCTCCATTGCAACAGTTGTTGCTGCACATCATCTGTAAAATTGCTGAATCCTTTTTTTGTTGCAGCAACCGTTGCCGAATCGTTTACATCCAGCCATGCCTGCGATGTTTTATCGGGAAAATCTTTACTGCTGATGGAATTGAAGAGAGGTTTGCGCACATTGTATTTTTCATAAGCCTCCTTGTTGTGTTGCAGCTGTTTGGCATGCAGTAAATTATAAACCCAGTGAATGAGTTTGTAGTCTTTTAGTTTGTCTTTCAGCTTCATGAAACAGAATTGAATGTACGGATCTCATCTACATAAGTACGATCGTTACTGAGGCGTGGAATTTTATGTTGTCCGCCAAGTTTGCCTTTGCTTTCGAGCCAGCGGTTAAATGTTCCCTTGGAAACAGGTTGTACAAAAGGTAAGCGGAGTGCCATGTTTTTATGTCGTTTGGCTTCGTAATCGCTGTTGAGGTTTTTTAATGCGGTATCGAGTTCGTACACAAAATCGTTTAAACCCACAGGATCCTTTTCAAACTCAATCAGCCATTCGTGTGCACCTGTATTGTTGTGCGAAAAATAAACCGGTGCAGCTGTATAATCGTTTACCACGGCACCGGTTTGTTCGCAGGCAATAGCAATGGCTTTATCGGTATTATCAACAATCAACTCTTCGCCAAAAGCATTGATGAAATGTTTTAAACGCCCGCTTACTTTAATGCGGTAAGGTGCAAGCGAAGTAAACTGTACTGTATCGCCAACCAGGTAGCGCCACAGCCCGCCATTTGTACTAATGATGATGGCGTAATTTTTATTGAGTTCAACTTTATCTAATCCAACGGTGTTGGGGAAACGGTTGCCATATTCTTCAACCGGCATAAACTCATAAAAAATGCCGTGATCGCTGAAGAGCAGCATACCTTCTTCGCCCGGTTTATCCTGCGCAGCAAAAAAGCCTTCGCTGGCATTGTAGGTTTCGAGGAAGTTGATGGTTCTGCCAATTACCTGCTGAAACTGTTCACGGTAAGGAACAAAGGAAACACCGCCATGCATGTACAATTCAAGATTGGGCCACACTTCGCCGATGGTTTGTTTGCCGGTTAGTTCCAGTATACGGCGAAACAATACAAGGCTCCAGGTTGGTACGCCTGAAATAGAGGTAACATTTTCGTTGATGGTGCTTAGTGCAAGTTTTTCAATTTTCGATTCCCACTCATCCATCAACGCAATGCTTAGCTCCGGTGTACGGATCCAGTTACTCCAGAATGGTGCATTCTGCATGAGCACTGCACTTAAATCGCCAAACTGAATTTCTTCGTTGAGCTGATTAACGTTGTGGCTGCCGCCAATAACCAATCCTTTGCCGGTTAACAGATCGCTGGCAGGAAAGTTATTATAGTAAAGCGTAAGAATATCTTTACTGGCCTTATAATGTCCATCGTTTAAACTTTCTTCACTAACGGGAATAAACTTGCTTTTATCGCTGGTGGTACCGCTGCTTTTTGCAAACCATTTTACGGGAGTAGGCCACAGAATATTTTCTTCGCCCAGCATCATCCGTTCAATGAATGGTTTCAGATCGTCGTATTCGTGTACAGGTACGGTGCGTTTAAAATCCCGTACGTTGAAGAGTGTACCAAACGAATACTGTTGTCCGAATTGTGTGTATTGAGCAGTAGTAACAAGATCCTGCAACACTTCACGCTGTGCTGCAACCGGGTTATTCATCCAGCTTTCGATGCGCCACATGCGCAAACGGGCTAATCGTGATATGGCTGGGCTCAGCAGTCTCATGTTGCTGGCAAGATAAAAAAACTAAACAGACTTGCGAAATTGCTTATTGATTTGCTGCCCGGTTGGCTTCTTCGTGCAGGTAGTCCTTCCGCTTCAGCTCAAAGTTGCGGCCAAGGTATAAACGACGCACCTGCTCATCATCGGCCAGTTCTTCGGCTGTACCGTGTTTGAAAATTTTTCCTTCGATGAGTAAGTATGCACGGTCGCAAATAGAAAGTGTTTCGGTTACGTTATGATCGGTAATAAGGATGCCGATGTTGCGGTACTTGAGTTTGGCAACAATGGATTGAATATCTTCTACAGCAATCGGGTCAACACCTGCAAACGGTTCATCCAGTAAAATAAATTTCGGATCTACAGCCAGTGCCCGGGCAATTTCGGTACGGCGGCGCTCACCACCACTTAACGAATCGCCTTTGTTTTTGCGCACATGATGCAGGCGAAACTCGCTCAGCAGGTCTTCCAGTTTTTCCCGCTGCTCTTCTTTGCTCAGCTTGGTCATTTCCAAAACGGCGGCAATGTTTTCTTCCACACTCAGCTTGCGAAACACACTTGCTTCCTGCGGCAAATAGCCAATACCCATTTGTGCACGTTTGTACATGGGCAGGTTGGTAATGTTTTCTTCGTTGAGGAACACTTCGCCTTCATCTGGCTTAATAAAACCAACCACCATGTAAAACGTAGTGGTTTTACCGGCACCGTTTGGTCCCAGCAAACCCACAATTTCGCCTTGCTTTACTTCAATGCTCACCTTATTGGCTACTGTACGGCTGCGGTAACGCTTTACCAGTTCGGAAGTGTGTATGGTTAAACTCAACGTATAAAATTATAGCTGCGAAAATACCTGTTTTCAACGCAAATACGTACAGCCAAACCCTGCTGAATTGTGAAAAATGGGTGTTTTTTGATGAGCTTCCTGCAAGAAACAATCTTTGATTAAAAGCCAAGCCTGTTATATGTTTGCACCAACACTATACAAATGAAGGTTACCGAACATATAGCACAGGCAAAAGACACGCTTGTTTCGTTTGAAATACTTCCGCCGCTGAAGGGCAAAACCATCAATTCTATTTTTGATCATCTCGATCCGTTGATGGAGTTTAAACCCTCGTGGATCAACGTTACTTACCACCGGGCAGAGCAGGTGTTTAAGAAAAAAGCCGATGGTACGTTTGAAAAAGTAGAAGTAAGGAAACGCCCGGGTACTGTTGGTATTTGTGCGGCTTTGCAAAACCATTACAACCTCGATGCGGTACCGCATTTGATCTGTGGCGGTTTTTCGAAACGTGAAACTGAAGATGCGTTGATTGACCTGAACTTTATTGGTGTGCAGAATGTGTTGGTGCTGCGTGGCGATGCTGCCAAAAACGAAACGTTTTTTGAACCGCACCACGATGGTCATAAGTATGCGATTGATCTGTTGAAGCAGACCATTAACCTCAACCATGGTATTTACCTGGAAGAAGATATCCGTGATGGTTTCCGTACTGATTTTTGTGCAGGTGTGGCCGGTTATCCCGAAAAGCATTTTGAAACACCCAACCAGGAAATTGAAATGCAGCGGTTAAAAGATAAAGTGGATGCAGGTGCCGAATATATTATGACGCAGATGTTTTTCGACAACAGTAAGTTTTTTGCATTTGTAAAATCGTGCAGGGAGATGGGTATTGATGTGCCGATTATTCCAGGGCTGAAACCGCTCACGAGCAAAAAGCAACTGTCGGTTATTCCCAGAACATTTCATGTAGACATACCAACCGAGCTGAGCAATGAAATTATGCGTGCAAAAACCGATGAGGATTGCAAGCGTATTGGAACAGAATGGCTCATTCAACAATCAAAAGAACTGAAAGCATTTGGTGTACCAGTGCTGCACTACTATACACTTGGCAGCCCCAAGGTAATTTATAATGTGGTGAAGGAAGTGCTGTAGAAAATAGATATTTTGAAAAAAGCCCTGCTCACTTAGCAGGGCTTTTTCGTTTATTAACTGCCGGAGGAATGTTGTAATTTTAAGGAACAAATTAATATTATATGAGTGTAGCAGAAATGAAGGTGAAAGCAATTGAAAAACTTGCAGCATTGCAAGATGAAGCTGCAGTGAAAGAAATACTGGAGCATCTTGAGAAGCTGAATGAATTGGAAAAAAAGAAAATTTACAATCTTTCAAGCCACTTTGAAGACATCAGTAAACGTTATGACGAAACACTCAAGAAGTTAGCTGAATGATCTTAATTGAAGATATACTTGAACTTCACCGGCTGTCAATAAAATTTTATGGTGGTGCGGAAGGAGTGAGAGATTCAGGATTGCTGGAATCTGCAATTGGCCGACCTTTTCAAACGTTTGGTGGAAATGATTTGTATGCAACGATTTTTGAAAAAGCAGCAGCGTTAGGTGAAAGTTTGATCGTAAATCATCCTTTTGTCGATGGAAATAAGCGAACCGGATTTTTAGCAATGGTAGCTTTGGTTGAATCGGAAGGTTTTCGAATCATTGCATCGCAGGAAGAGGCATACACTTTTACAATTGCGATTTCTACGGGAGTGAAAAAGGTCGATGAAATTGTTGAATGGTTACGAATAAACTCAAAAGCATAATAAAAAACCCGATGATCAGTCATCGGGTTTTTTATTTCAATTTATTTCACCATACTCTTCAAAACCGCTTCGTTCACTTTTACAGGGTATTTCTTTTTCAACAGCGCTAGCCATTTTTCTTCAAGCTCCAGCTGGTAATCGTTGATCACCAGTCCTTTTGCTTCTTCAAAATTGCGCTGCTCCTTGCCATCGTAGTTTTTAAGAATATAGCAGAATGAGGAAGATCCATCGTTCGGGTTAGTTACAACCGGAGTAAACGTGCCGGCTTTAAACACGGTTCCTTCAGGAGCAGGAAGCTGGTTCAGTTCAAAACGACTGCTGTCGGCCAATGCAGTACCGCCCAGCATTTCCATGTGTGCTTTCCAGTTCAACGGATCTTGCTTCATCATTACCAGTGCACGGTTTGCCACAGCAGTATCGGCACAGTTAAACACAATGGCGTTTACACTTGGTTGCCAGTAGTACTTCGCTTTGTTCTTGTTGTAATAGTTCAGCAGACCAACACTGTCTGCAGGCGCAACACTCCAGATTTTACGTTCCATAATTTCAAACAGCAAACTGCCTTCACGAAACTCTTTGATCTGGTTGCCGATTTCGGGGTTGGTAATTTCCAAACGATCCTTGTAGTACTGTGCAGCTGTTTCATCCACAAATTCTGTCATCATTTGCTTGTACTGCGTACGCTGTGGTGTGTAGCCTGCTGTTTGTTTGCTCTTCACATACTTCAGCCAATCAGTTACTGAATATTTTTTCGTACCCAGCAAAAACAAAACTTTCTGCTCGTTGGCTTTGTATAACGAAACATAATTTTTTGCTTTTACAGTTGTATCGGTAACAGTCCATACATCTGCTTCATTATACGGAACAGCCTTGTAGTTGACTGCTTTTAAAATCTGTTGTTTTTGTTTGGCATAGGCCACATAAATACGTGGATCGTTGTTTACCTTTTCAGCATAATCTTCCAATGCCTGCCTATCGTTTTTTGCAGCAGATGGTGCTGTTAAACCAATGCGTTTAATAATATGAAAGCCCGATACGGTTTGTACGGGAGCAGTAACATCGCCATCTTTCTTCAAACCAAAAGCAGCGTTGCTGAAAACAGCATCGTACTTGGTAAACTCAAACTCGGGCATTAAACCACCATTGCTGTAGGTTAATTTATCATCGCTGTAGGTTTGGGCCAGCTTTTCAAAAGGTTCCCCTTTTTGTACAAGACCATACACCATCTCGGCTTTTGTTTTTGCTGCAGCAATTTCTTCTTGTGTTGCATTGGCAGGAACTGCAATAAGAATTTGTGCGGCTTTTAGTTTGCCCAATGAAGCACGCTTGTTCAATACTTTAAAAATATGATAGCCTTTTGCCGATGCAACAGGTTTTGAAAAATTGCCGACAGCTGTTGTATAAACAGCATTCTCCAGCTCGTAAGGCAGTGTAAACACGGTTACATAGCCAATATATCCGCCGGATGATTTTACATAATCGTTGGTAGAAAAACTGCTTGCAGTTGCAGAAAAGTCGGCTCCGGTTTGTAATTGTGCATACGCTTTATCAATGGCAGCTTTTGCTTTACTGCTGTCGGTGCCGTAAGCAACAAACACATGTGCAACTTCAATTTCGCTTGCACTGCGTTCGAGAGCTTCCTGTGCCAGTGCCTCTACTTCGGGCTGGTTACGCATAAACTGCTCGGCCAGTTGTGCACGAAAAGCTGCAATATCGTTTTGAATGTTGGCAAGCGTATCGAGTTTGGCTTCTTTCGCTGCCTGTACTTTTAGTTTAAAGCGTACAAACAGTTCCAGGTATTCACGAATGGCTTTTTCGTCGGTTGCACCGGTATTGTTTTTTGTAAAAGCACGCCAGAATTCAGCTTTGTCCACTTTGTTAGTGCCGTACGTAAATAAGGTTTGAGCGTTACTGCCAAGCACAACGGTGAGCAGTAAAATAGAAACGATGTAGCGCATACAGGTTGGGTTATGGGTTTTTCGATGTATTGTTTTGTTTGAATTGCAGAAACTCATCTATTTGCTCGGGATTGATCTTTTTGGCAACAATGCGTTTCTGTTCGTCTAACAAATATATTGTGGGTGTTTGAAAAACATCGTACGATTGTCGAAATCCCGGTGTTTGGCTTGCTTGTTCGGCAGCACGCATTGCTATTGTTTGGTACCAATGCATCCATCCTTCCAGCTTATGTTCGTGGATAAACGAGAGCCATCTTGCCTTTGTTTCTTTACCTTTTGCTTCATCCATACCGGCACCATCACTCAACACGCCAATTAATTTGATGCCTTGTTTTTTCCAGCGCAAACGGTACAGGCTGTCAATTACCGGCACCTGCTCTTTGCAATGCCCGCAATCGGGATCCCAAAATACCACAATGGTATAAGGTGCTTTTACCGCATACAGGGTTACGTTTTTATTCAACGTATCAAGCAATTTCAGTTCTGCTGCCGGTTCGCCAATGATATTGCCGTATAAACTATAGGCACGGTTAAACACCAGGTCACGGTCTTTCTTTTCTAACCAATCAACCTGGTTGCTGAGGTAATATTTTTCAAACAGATGCAGAAACACCACATCGAGTCCCATGTATTTCGGATTCATGTATTCGTTGGTGAAACGGTTCATGAAATAGCGGAACATGGTTTTATTGGTACGGCTGTACAGGATAAATTTATCCAGCTCCAGCTTTAAACTGTCGGGGTGACGTACAACGGCCGATTCGAAATAGCGGTTAAGTCGTTGCTCAAACATGGGTGTACGCAACAAACGCTCATCGGCAAAAGATACATCTTTCCAAAACTGGCTTTTGTAGTTGTAAAATGCATTAATGGTATCCTGCTTTGTTTTTGCCCCGGCAATTGTATATACCGGTTCTTTCAGTAAACGAAAAAGTAAAGAGAGATAACTTTCCGGTTGTGCAGTTACAAAGCTATCACGCCAGTGCTGCATGCTTTCGTTGGCTTCGTTCATTTTTTGCTGCAGAGCAGCACTGTCTTTTTTTGTTTTGGCAGTTGCCAATGCTGTTTGTTGTTGCTGATAGTTGCGGTAGAAATAAGCTGAAGCCGACTTGTACGCCACCAAAAAATTATTTTCCTGCGAGCCGGTGATGCCTGATGGTGTAAAATTGGCAGTATCGATCGTAATGTTGAATTCCTGTTCTTTATCGATAAGGATATCGAAGAAAACAGTCTTTTTAGGATCTACTACAAGATACAAGCCGCCCGTAAGTTTTTCTGCACCGGTAAATACGGCCTCGCCGTTTGGTTGAAGTACTGCTGAATCCAATACATACTTCTGGTTACCGAAATAGTAACCGAGATAAAGTTTGGCATCGGGTACAGCTTTGTATTTTGCTGTAATGCGATAGCCCTGCCCGAATAACACACTGCAGCAGCAAAGAAGAAGGGAAAATAGACTTGCTTTTTTCATAGCGACCGAAGGTAAAGTTAATTCAAAAGCTTTGCCTTGCTGTTAACGATTTGCAAAGCCACCGTTTGTTACCTTTGCGCCGTGAGAAAAAAACAGAAAATACGCATACTGGAGCAGGTAACAGTGGAAGATTATGCTGCCGAGGGAAAATCGATTGCCCGTGTAGATGGCAAAGTGATCTTTATTGAAGGCGCTGTGCCCGGCGATGTAGTAAATATTCAGCTGGGAAAAAGTAAGAAAGACTGGGCCGAAGGCAAGGCTGTGCACTTTCACAGTTATTCGCCGCAGCGTACAACTCCCTTTTGTGAGCATTTTGGATTGTGCGGCGGCTGCAAGTGGCAAATGCTGCCTTACGAACAGCAGATTGCCTATAAACAGCGGGAAGTGGAGCAGAACCTGAAACGCATTGGTCGTATCGATCTGCCCGAAATGCTGCCCATTGTTGGCGCTAAACAAACCAAGTACTACCGCAACAAACTGGAATACACCTTCAGCAGTAAACGCTATTTAACCAGAGAAGAATTACTGGAGCGAGATAAACAACGAGCTGCCTTACCCGAAGGAACAGAACCCGACAATACGCCTGATGTGGCGTTGGGTTATCATGTGCCGAAGATCTTTGATAAGGTGATCGACATCCACACCTGCTATCTGCAACAGGAGCCGAATAATGCCATCCGCAATTTTGTAAGAGACTTTGCAAAGAAGCATGGCTTTTCGTTTTACGATATTAAAGCACACGAAGGCTGGTTACGCACCATGATCTTTCGTATGACGACCACCGGCGAAGTAATGGTGAACATTACCTTCGGTTATGATGATGTGCCCAACCGTGAGCTGTTGTTTAAAGCCCTGCTCGGCGAGTTTCCGGAAATAACAACGTTGCTGTACACCATCAACCCCAAATGGAACGACAGTATTTACGATCTGCAGCCGCAGACATATTTCGGCAGCGGGCATGTAACCGAAAAGCTGGAAGAGTTTGTATTTAAGATCGGTCCCAAATCGTTCTTTCAAACCAATACCAAACAAGGCGAGGAGTTATATAAAGTAACAAGAGCTTTTGCCAAGCTTACGGGTAACGAAATACTGTACGATTTGTATTGCGGCACCGGCAGCATTGGAATTTTTTGCAGCAAGGGCGCTAAAAAAATTATTGGTGTAGAAGCCGTAGCCGAAGCTATTGAAGATGCAAAGGAAAATGCAGCGGCCAATGGTTTAACCAACACCTCGTTTTATGCAGGCGATGTTATTGACATTTGCAACGATGCGTTTTTTGCAGAACATGGCCGACCCGATGTCATTATTACCGATCCGCCACGGGCAGGTATGCACGAAAAGCTGGTGAGGAAACTGTTGGAAATAGAAGCACCCCGTATTGTCTATGTAAGTTGTAACCCTTCTACACAGGCGAGAGATCTGCAGCTGCTTAACGAAAAATATATAGTGGAGCAATTGCAGCCGGTAGATATGTTTCCGCATACACATCATATCGAAAATGTAGCGGCGTTGGTGTTGAGGAGTTGATCTTTAAAATTAAATTTGAGTATGTCTTATTATAATTCCGGTAATAATCTTCAGCGGGCTTCCCCAATTGTATTTAACCTCATCATTATAAATGCATTGGTTTTTCTTGCCCAGACTTTCTTACAACAATACGATCTTACATCGTTAGGGGCGCTTCACTACTACCAATCATCGCTATTTAAACCGGTACAGTTTGTCACAAGCATGTTTATGCATGGAGGCTTCAGCCACATTCTGTTCAACATGTTTACGCTGTATATTTTTGGTTCTATGCTTGAACGTTATTGGGGAAGCAAACGGTTTTTATTGTTTTATCTTATTTGCGGTTTAGGGGCTGCCGTAGCAGAACAGTTTATGGTGCCTTTTAGTGCCGAAAAGTTTGCTCAGGTTATTTCTTCAACTGAAGGTGGAGATGCGGCTCAGTTGATCAGTATTTATAAAGAACAATATTCATCACTCGGTGCTTCGGGTGCGATTATGGGTTTGATGGCTGCGTTCGCATACCTTTTTCCTAATACCGAAATGATGATCTTGTTTGTGCCGTTCCCTATCAAAGCAAAATACATAGTGCCTATTTACGTGTTAATTGATTTGTTTGGAGGCTTAAACCGAACTGTTGGCGATAATGTTGCACACTTTGCTCATTTAGGCGGGGCATTAGTAGGGTTTTTACTGGTACTCTTCTGGAACAAAAGCAACCGTAATACGTTTTATTGATAAATGTTTGATTTATGAATTACATGCAGTCGAAAGTGAAAAGAGGAATACGATTTGGCGAAGATGGCGATGCGTTGATGATGCTCATCTTTATTAACGTGATGGTGTTTGTGATCATTACGTTCATCAAGATCGTGTACCAGCTTACGCCCATTAACATGGAGCTGTTTCAAACACAGATATTGGATTGGGTAGGCTTACCGGCCGATCTGACGGAGTTTATTAAAAAACCCTGGGTGTTGCTCACACACATGATTGCCCACCACAGTGTTTGGTCGTTGCTCGGCAATATGCTTTTTCTTTGGGCTTTTGGTTTCCTGTTACAAGATCTGATCGGCAACAAACATGTTGTTCCTGTTTACATTTATGGAGCGCTGGCGGGCGTGCTGTTTTTTGTGGTAAGCGCAAATTTGCTTCCCGGCTTCAGGGCTAATATCGGCAGCTTTCAATTGTTTGGAGCCAGTGCTTCAGTAATGGCCGTAGCAATTGCCACAACTGTAACTGCACCCGATTACCGGGTGTTCCCCATGATCAATGGCGGTATTCCGCTTTGGGTAATTACTTTGATTTATGTGGTTATCGACTTTGCCGGATTGGCAAGCTCAGCATTTCCTTATCACCTGTCGCACCTTGCCGGTGCCGGTATGGGTTTTTGGTACATCAGTTTAATTCGCAAAGGCTACAATCCCGGCGAATGGATGCATCGGCTGTACAATTGGTTCATCAACCTGTTTAACCCGGCTGCAAAAGCACCGAAGCGATCAATGAAGAAAGAAGTATTTTACAACACCAAAGGGCAGCAGCCTTTCACACGTAAACCCAATGTTACCGAACAAAGGGTTGATGCCATTCTCGATAAAATAAGCCGTACAGGATATCAGTCGCTTTCGCAGGAAGAAAAAGATATTCTGAAAAAGGCAGCCGAAAACGAAGAATAAACTTATGGCGGGATTTTTTCGCAGCTTCACCAAACGCATCATCATCATCTGCAATATTGCTGTAAGCGTTTGTATGCTGTTATTATACCTCCTGCCTTCTTTGCCTGCAAGTGTTTCGTGGATTATTAACCTGTTCGCATTATTGTTTCCGTTTCTGCTGATTCTTCAGCTGGGGTTTTTAGTTTTCTGGATTATCGCAAAACGAAAGCTGGCACTCATACCCATCATTACATTATTACTCAGCTGGAATTTGATTGGCTCTTTTTTGGGCTTGCATGCAGCTGCAAAACAAACAGCGGCCAAACAGCCCGGTACTTACCGGGTTGTAACATGGAATACGCATCTCTTTAATTTTTTCGAGAACAATGGGTTGCTGGATGAAGCCATGTTGCAGGAAGCCAAACGTTTTGATGCAGATGTTTTACTGGTGCAGGAATTTGTTTTTTCGCTGGATAGCACATCGCCCATTACACTTGAGCGTGTAAAAAAGAAGCTGGGCTACAAATATGTTGCAGCAGCAAACGACCGGGCTTTTGGTGTACATACCAACATCCGCCAGAAGAACGAACGCTATCATCCGTTTTGTGTGGCAATCTTTTCTAACTATCCCATTATAAGCTGGAAAAAAGAGCAGAGCAGTAAGGCATACAATCATACTTTTTTATGGACAGATCTGCTGATCAACAGCGACACCATCCGTTTTTTTAACATTCACCTGCAGAGCATGCATTTTGCAAAAAAGGATTATGCGTTTATTGAAAATATCGATCAGCAGGATATGGATGCCGTGCAAACGGCCGGTAAAAACATCATCCGCAAAATGAAAACGGCCAACTTGCTTCGCTCAAGCCAGGCGAGAGATGTAAGAAAGGTAGTTGAGGAAAGTCCGCACCCGGTAGTTGTTTGTGGCGATATGAATGATGTGCCTAACTCCAATGCTTACCAGATCCTCAGCGATGATTTATACGATGCGTTTACCGAGAAAGGATGGGGTATTGGCCGTACGTTTAAATTTCTGTCGCCCACTTTGCGTATCGATTATGTGCTGCACAGTAAAGCGCTGCAGGTAGCACAGGTAAATGTGTTAAAAACAAAGCTCAGCGATCATAGCCCCGTGCTGGCCGATTTTAAATTACCGCAGAAATAGTGTAAATCCTATCTTTGTTTTAATGAAGAAATACTTCCATACCTGTTGTTGTAGCTGCTGTTGCTGATTTTTTCAGCAACCGATTCCTCTTGTACAACATTCTTCATTACAATTACATTTCATTTTATGTCGCAGTTAAAAGTTTATAATTCTCTTACACGTCAGAAAGAAGTTTTTGAATCCATCACACCCGGTCATGTGGGTATGTATGTGTGCGGACCAACAGTTAGCGGCGAAAGTCATCTTGGTCATGCACGCCCTTATATTACGTTCGATGTGTTGTATCGCTACCTCACGCATCTAGGTTACAAAGTGCGTTATGTGCGCAACATTACCGATGCCGGACATTTTGAAGAAGAAGGCCGTGAGGCAGAAGATAAAATTTCGAAGAAGGCGGTGTTGGAAAAACTGGAGCCAATGGAACTGGTGCAGAAATACACCAACCTGTTTCATTGGGCGATGGATCAGTTCAATACTGTTCCGCCATCGATTGAGCCAACAGCAACCGGGCATATTGTGGAGCAGATTGGTATGATCCAGGAAATCATCAAAGCTGGTTATGCCTACGAGGTTAACGGTTCGGTTTATTTTGATGTAAAAAAATATGCAGCGAGTCACGACTACGGAAAATTGAGCGGACGTGTAATCGATGATTTGTTAGAAACCACACGTGAGCTGGAAGGCCAGGAAGAAAAACGTGACCGTGCCGATTTTGCATTATGGAAAAGCGCAGCACCCGAACATATTATGCGTTGGCAAAGTCCGTGGGGTGTTGGTTTTCCCGGCTGGCATATTGAGTGCTCGGCGATGGCTACAAAATATTTAGGTGCACAGTTCGATATACATGGTGGTGGTATGGATCTGCAGTTTCCGCATCATGAAAGTGAAATTGCGCAAAGCACTATCTGCAATCATACAGCACCGGTGCGTTACTGGATGCACAATAACATGATCACCATCAACGGTAAGAAGATGGGGAAAAGTTATAACAACGTTATTAAGTTAACGGAGTTGTTCAGTGGCGATCATCCGATACTGGAGAAGGCGTATCACCCGATGACAGTGCGTTTCTTTATTCTGCAAACACAATACAGAAGCACACTTGATTTTGGTAACGAAGCATTGCAGGCAGCAGAGAAAGGATTGAAGCGACTGATGGAAGCGCATGAATGGCTGGCGAAGTACGAAATTGGAAGTACGAAGTACGAAGCAAAAGACAAGTCGCTAGATGAAAAAGCGTTGCAGCTGATAGCCGAGTTTGATGAGTTTATGAATGATGATTTGAACACAGCAAAAGTATTGGCGAGTATGTTTGAACTGGTACCGGTGATCAACGGGTTAAAGGATAAACATATTGCAGCTGATGCATTGAGCAGCAATACTATTCAGTTACTGCAGACAAAACTGAAACTGTACATCGAAGATATTTTTGGTTTGAAGAGTATCAGTGGTGAAGACAGTGGACGTTTTAATGCAGTGATGCAGATATTGATCGAACTACGGAAAGATGCAAAATCGAAAAAAGATTTTGTAACGAGCGATAAAATCCGCAACCAACTGGCCGAACTGGGTATTCAGTTGAAAGATGAGAAAGATGGCGGAATGAGTTATTCGTTGTAATATCTTTTTACAATAATTGGGAAGAGGAGCATTGCTCCTCTTTTTCGTTGATGTCTATTCACCTGAAAGGTGACTGTACATCTGATTTATTTATAATTCGTTTCACTTGCAGTTCGTCTAAGCTTGCATCTCGACTCCGCTCGATGCTTCGCAAACCACCCTTCGACTCCGCTCAGGGTTGCATTCCGCTCGAGGAAATCGTACTTCCAACCTTGTACCTCGTACTTAACTATGTCCCAACTGTGTATTAACTGAAAGTATCGATTGCAGATCAAACAGACTTGTTTGTTTTTCTTCGCTCACCAATTCTTCCACCGGCTGATGCAATACATCAGCAAAGCATTGTAATAGCAGCTGTTTGGTTTGTATGGTCCATTGGCGGAAGGCTTCGGTGTTGTGTTGATGTTGCGGCAGGTAATCGAGCAGCACATCCAGGTTAAAACGTTCTGCATGTGTGCCTGCACCAGCTTTGGCTGCATCACGGGAGTTACACCACTGTTCAAAATGCCCCTGCACCGGCACCATCAACACAGGCTTGCCAAAATACATGGCTTCGCAAACACTTTCAAAACCTGCCGTTGTTACCAATGCTTTTGCATTAGCCATGTAGTGTAAAAATTTCTGATCATCCAGCGAATGAAAGCAAAGTGTTTCATCGTAATGCCAGCGACCTTTTACCGTTGCACTGTCGGTAAAGCAATGCAATTCCACTTCAGGATGTTCTTTGTGCCAGCTGATGATTTCCTGCATATAACCCGAGTTCAACAGGTAAGCAAGGATGTGATCGCCGCCAAACACTTCCTGCTGAAAAACATCTTTACGTAACAATGGCGGACAAACCGTAATGTTTTTTTGTGTGGCAGCTGTTAATGGATAAAACGACAAAGCCAATAAATGGTCAGAACCCTTTGCAGTTAATTTTGTGTATTGTTTAATAGTATAAGCTTCACGTTTGCTCGCTTCTTTTGGAAAGCTGAATGAAGGATGCAGATAAATATACTGGTGTGCAATGGAAACAATTTTACAATCGAATTTTTTAAACAGCGAACAAACACCAATCAACGGTTCATAAAAATTCAATAACAGATCGGGTTTGTATTGCTGCATCACTTCACGAATCAGCTGCATGCTTTTGCGAAAGGTTTTCCAGTACAGCAAGTTCTTCAATACAGTTGATGTGATACGGATGGATTTGTTGTGTTTACAGGTAACAAAGTTGGGACTGCGGTAAGTAATGATGGGCGCTTTGATCCTTTCACGCACAAACGCAGGAATTTCTCTTCGCTTGCTGCTGCCGATAAGTACGGCAGCAACAGTATGGCCACGTGCAGTCAGTAATTCATAGGTAGCAATGGCCTGTGTTAAATGTCCACGGCCTTCGCCCTGTACTGCAAAAACAAAACTTTTATTCATACAAGTTCAGGTGTTAGGTTAGGAAAGAAAGAGGGTGTTTCTGTTGTAATGACTGCAGGCGTTGGTTGTTGTTGAGCTAACCATTCGTTGTAGTAAATAATTTTCCATTCACCTTCGGTTGTTTCAACCAATGCACTCATGGTTTCAACCCAATCGCCGCTGTTGAGGTAATGAATATTGTTGATTGTTTTATCGGCCGCCTGGTGAATGTGTCCGCAAATAACACCATCGCAATGATTTGCTTCTGCAACGGCACAAAGCTGTTCCTCATAATCAGATATAAACGAAACGGCCGATTTTACTTTTGCTTTTACTACTTGTGACAGTGAATAGTAAGGCATTCCTCTTTTGGTGCGGTAGTGATTGTAGTGTCGGTTAAGCCAGAGCAAAAATGTATAACCAATATCGCCCAGCTTAGCGAGCCATTTTAATTTGGTGGTAACGGTATCAAAAATATCGCCGTGTACCACATAATATTTTTTTGTGCCGCTTTGCAGCAGATGATGGCGCTTGATGATGAATTGTCCGAATGAAAACGGCAATATCTCATCCAGAAAATCATCATGATTGCCACGCAGGTAAATCACTTTCGTGTTGTACTTGTGCATGTACTTCATAATAATGCGAAAGAAAGCCGTGTGCTTCTTTTTCCATTCGCCCGATTTACGCAGTTGCCAGCCATCGATAATATCGCCGTTGAGGATAAGCGTTTCGCAGCGGTGTTGCTGCAGAAAATCCACTACTTCTTTTACCCGTGAGTTACGGATGCCGAGGTGGATATCGGAAAGGATAATTGTTTTGTAAAAGGTCTTCACAAAGAAGGGTTTTACAAATGTTGAAATCTCCTGTTACCAAACGATTGATGAATGATTAAAAGAGAATGAATAAATTGTAATGAAATTGTTAAGCAGTGTCGGGAAGATTGGTGTCAGGACGTCGCAGACGTCAGACACCTTAAAAACAAACAAAACCTTATTCAATCAATATGCACTACATCGAACATCTCAGCAAAGACAAAAAATTGAAAAAAGTAATTGAGGCCCAAGAGCCACACACACTGGTAAAGCGGAAAAAGATTTACCTCTACCTGTGTGCATCCATTATGAGTCAACAGCTGAGTACAAAAGTGGCCGATGTTATTTATAACCGTTTCCTGGCTTTGTATGGCAAGAAAGAACCAACTGCACAACAGATACTCGATACGCCGTTTGAAACATTGCGCAGCATCGGGCTCAGTAATGCAAAAGCGAATTATGTGCATAACGTCTGCCGGTTTTTTATTGAAGAAAAGATCACCGATGGACAGTTGTACAAGATGAGCGATGAAGCCGTGATTGAAAAATTAACGCAGATAAAAGGTGTAGGCCGCTGGACGGTTGAGATGATCCTGATGTTTTCGTTGCAGCATGAAGATGTTTTACCTGTCGATGATCTGGGCATACAGCAGGCAATGATCAAACTGTATAAGATCAACTACGAAACGAAGAAAGAACTGTACGAGAAAATGCAAAAGCATGCTGCCAAGTGGCAACCGTATCGTACGTATGCCTGTGTACATTTGTGGAGGTGGAAAGACAAAGGTTAATTGATAATTGGATAACGAATAATAAAAATAGCCTGAACAGGTTGTGTTATATGAAACACACAATGATGATACTGCTGTTGTTTTTGTCGCATAAGCTTGTTGCACAGGACGGTCCGACCGCCGGCTCTGCATTGCGTTCGCTTTCGGGAGTAGATATGATCACAGGAAAAGTGATTGATGTAGTATTCAAAGAATCGAAAGATTATACATTGTTTCATTTCTGGAGTTCGCAAAGCGATAGTTGCCTTACTGATTTTCCCCGTTTTACAGCATTGGTGAAACAGTACGACCGAAAACTTACAGTTTATGGTTTTCCGTACGAAACCAAACAGCAGATAACTGCTGCAAAAGCAGTTGTAGCAAAGTATAAACTCAACTGGAGTCATCTGTTGCAATACAAACAAGCCGACCGGCAAGGTGCTGCAGTTATAGATGTACTGCAGATCAACATGTTTCCTACTTATATGCTGTTGGATAAAGAAGGGATGATACTGGTACGTTCGAATTTTCTGGAAGATGTGGAAGTGGTGTTGAAGCGGTTGGAGTAGAAAGGATTTCAGTTGAGTTGAAACGAAACAGCATAAGCCATTTGTATTGCAACAGGTTTAACTGTAAGTCCCTTTAACTGTGATTGATTGTAAACAGAAAAGGGTGAAATTATGAATGAGTGCCTTGTTTTCTTTTGAAGGTTTGTTCTGAATTCGAATTTTGGCATCAGCATCAATACAAACGGCTCAACTCTTTCTTTATACTCCTCACTCATTTGTTTTATTTCTGCCGCTGTATAATTATAAGAAGGCGCATGTATGTTAACCTGTTTACCGATATTAAATTGCAAAACGGCGTCTATGCCAAAATAGGATTGAAAATTACCGGGATTTTTTCTATTGAGATTATAGGCAACTCCTACAGGTAAATTGATATTTTGATATTTGATCAGTATATTTTTAGTAGGTAAATCGCCACCGGAACCATAGATGAGAAGAAGCTGATCGAAGAATCTGTCGAACCCATTATTTTCTCTGAGTACAGTTCTGTTTGTTGTAATTCCTGTTCCTGTACTAAAAAGCCATTTATAGTCTGAAGTTTGGAAATTGATACGGATGTTGACGAAGCCTGTCGATCCTGTACTTAAACCATTTGTTCGGTTAGGCGGGATAAGGCTATCCGAGGTAAAGCTGTATAGTACAAAACCAATCCCAGCCTCCGGCTTCAGCTCAAGTTTTGTTTGTGCGTTTAATGAAATAAAGAAAAGTAAATGAATAAAGGTGATTAGGGTGTGTTTCATAATGTATCGTTTGGAAATTTAAACTACAAATTGCAGACAATATTTCAAACCCGTTAAGTAGAATTCTATTTGTTTAATAAAAACGTTAACAATATCTTTTCCATACTTTCTTTAGTCGATAGAAGCTGCAAAATAACACTTCAACGCAGAGAAAGAAGAATGCATAGGCTACGCAGAGTAAGCTCTCTGTTCTCTACGGCGAAAACTTAAAGAACGATTCGCTCACATTTCTCTAAATACTTTTCATCAATCGTAGCTCCAATACCCACAGTATCATCAATCTCCACAAAACCATTGTCTAAAAACTGCATGCCACCAACAACAGGATCTTCTTTCAGCATCAGTGGTGTATCTAAATCGTAATGCACAATTAAATTACTGCTGTAAGCAAAGTGTACCAATGCGGTAATGGCTAACCGGCTTTCCATAAAACAACCCACCTGCAGTTTCAGGTTGTGTGCTTTTGCTACTTCTACAATCTTCAATGCATGGTAAATACCGCCGCTCTTACCCAGCTTTACATTAAAATAATCGCAGGCATTGAGTTTGGCTAAACGTTCGGCATCGTGTTCATCAAAACAACTTTCATCGCTCATAATTTTAATGGGACTGTTCTTTCTTACTTCAGGCAAAGCCATGAAATTCCAGCGTGCAATCGGTTCTTCGCAATGTTCAATACCAAATTCTTTCAACGCCTGTAAGGTTGCAATAGCAGTCTCTACATTCCAGCCCTGGTTGGCATCAATACGCAACGGCAATTCGTTGCCAATAGCTTCACGAATTGCTTTTATCCGTGCTACATCTTCTTCTGTTGTTGTGCCCAGCTTTACTTTAATGGAAGGAAAGCCGGCTGCTTTATATTCAACTGCTTCTGCCGCCATTTTTTCGGGAGAACCAAGTCCCACCGTCATATCGGTTGAAATACGCTTATTCTTTTCACCGCCAAGAAACTTGTACAATGGTAAGCCCGCATGTTGTGCAGCAATATCATACAAGGCCATATCAAATGCACTCTTGATGCTTTCGTTACGGGTAATGATGCGTTCCATGGCGTTGATGCAGTCTTCGATCTGCAGCGGATCTTTTCCTTTCAAGGCTTTGGCAAGATCCTGCCCCACAATAAAACAGGTGTCCATGCTTTCGCCGTTAATGCTCATGTACGGACTGCATTCGCCCCAGCCTTTAATGCCGGCATTGGTGTTGATGACAACAATCACATTATCGCCATCGTACTGCGGTCCGAGTGAAATAACAAAAGGCTGTTTCAATGGAATACTGAGTTTATACAACTCAACAGAAGTAATTTCTAATTGCATGGAATGAAGTTAATAAAACTATGGATTGACATTTGCATCCGCTAAACCGTCTGAACATGAATGTACAGCAGTTTCACTCTTCTTTTCCTGTTCGCCATTTTCTGTAAGTTTTGGACGTTAAAAAAAGAAAGCCTTCAATAATTAGGCCCAGAAGATAATAGACAATAAACCCCAGGCAAATTACAAATACAATACGTTGCCAATGACTTTCGCCAAAACGGTTTTCAAGATCGAATACATCAGAAAGTAAAACAAACAGCCATGATGTTGCAGCAAAGGCAAGAATGAATTGCAACGCCATAAATCCATTCTTATCTTTTTCTGGCATAATATCATCCGGGCTCTCGTAGAATTGAATAATTCCAAATGAACCCTTTATGAACAAGACCTTTAAAAGTGTAAGTACAAATTGTATCATTCAAAAGGATACTAAAATACTGTATTTACGAATTGTTCACTGCCTGCAACCATATAACTTGTTGACAATAAAAAAGCCCGACGTAAACAGCGGGCTTTTTAATTGCAGGCGAACTGGTTTACTTCACCAGCTTCAACTCTTTAATTAAATTATCTGCACCACCCAGCTTATCAATGCACCAGAGTACATAGCGGATGTCAACACAAATGGTGCGGTTGAGGTCTTTATCAAATGCTAACTTATGACTCAATGCTTCGTAGTTGCCATCGAAGGCCAGGCCAATCAATTCGCCATTGGCATTAATAACAGGCGAACCACTGTTGCCACCGGTAATATCGTTGGTAGTAATAAAACCAATCACCAGGTCGTTGCGGCTTTTATCTACATACTGACCAAAATCTTTTTTCCTCAACAGTTCAATTTGTTTCGATGGCAGATCGAATTCGTAATCACCAGCTTTGTATTTTTCCAGCAAACCTTTTGAGGTAGTTACAAAATCATACTTCACCGCATCTTTCGGTACATAGCTTTTTACATTGCCGTACGATACACGCATGGTAAACGTAGCATCGGGATACATCTTCTTCGCTTTTGCAGGATTCATTTCCATAATACCTTTCAGGTACAAACGACCGAGATCATTGTTCTTAATGGTAAACTCGGTAAAGCGTGGAAGGAATTTTACATTCCAGTTTTTGGTAAATGCACTGCCAATAGCAAAAGCAGGATCCTGCTGCAGTTTCAATCCGTCAGGATTAGCTGCAAATGCATTCCATTTTGCATCGTTTAAGATCATGGTATTTGAAAAAACCGAAGCTGCAAATTTTTTCCAGGTAGCTTCCTCTTTTAAATCGCCGAAACTTGCTTTAACACCTTCAAAGAAACTGATGGGATGTTGCTCTTTTGGTACATCTGCGTAGTACATCATTAAGGCTGTAGCCACAATTTTTTCATCGCTGATGGCATTGTGTTCTGCAAGGAAATTTTTGCGTGCTTCTGTAGCTGCATTTAAAGCATTCGTTACATCTTGCTTGGTTGCATTTGCTTTCAACAACGCTGCTTCCAACTGAATTAAAGAGGAAGCAAATGCTAATAACGGCGAACCATAAATGCCTTCCGTCATATAAATTCGATGTTGTGCGTAGGGGCGCCATGCACTATATATTTTTTCCCACTCAGGAAAAACAGCTGCATAATCTTCTTTACCATTCGCCCACTTCATAAAATCGGCTTCGGCTTTTTGTTTTTGTCCATACACATCGTACTTCAGCAACTGTTTAGTTTCACCGTCGTAAAACTTCCAGTAGTTGGCAATACTTGCATAACTGCTGGCGAGTTTTAATTTAATGGCAGGGTCTTTCTGCATTTCGGTAAACATGTATTTCAAACGCATGTCACGCAACTTCACTAATGTAGGGTTGTTGATGTCGGTTGAAAGTTTTACACCCAACGATGTTTCGTAACGGTTGGTACTGCCGGGGTAGCCCCAGGTCATAGCAAAATCACCATCTTTCAAACCACGGATAGAAACAGGTAAAAAATATTTCGGCTTCAAGGGAACATTCTCAGCACTAAAGTCTGCAGGCTTTCCATCTTTTGAAGTGTATACACGAAACACACTGAAATCGCCGGTGTGTCGTGGCCACTCCCAGTTATCGGTATCGCCGCCAAACTTACCTACGCTTTCCTGCGGTGTGCCTACTAAACGAATGTCTCGGTAACGTTGATAGATGAACGCTAAGAACTGGTTGCCTTTAAACAACGGACTGATGCGGCATTCAATACCCTCATCTGTATTGGATAAACGTTTGTTGATGGCGGCAAGCACAGCAGATTGTTTATCGGCTCTTGCTTTACCCATTAATGTACCCAACGAGTCGTTTACTTCTTTGGTAACATCGGTAATACGTAACAAAAACTGTACGGTAAGTGTTGTACGAATTTCCTCATTGAGATTTTTTGCATAAAAGCCATCACGCAGGTAATTATGATCGACTGTTGATGCGGATGCAATGGCACCATAGCCGCAGTGGTGGTTGGTAAAGATCAAACCCTTGCTGCTTACAATTTCGCCGGTACAACCATTACCGAAAATAATAATCGCATCTTTCAGCGAGGCTTTATTAATGTCGTACAACTGTTGCGGGGTAAGCTTCAAACCTTTCTTTTGCATATCGGCATACACCTGCTCACCAAGGAGTAACGGTAACCACATGCCTTCATCGGCATAGCTGCGTAACAACGTAAGTGTTACAATCATCGTTAAGAGAATCTTCTTCATGCTTATAGTATTTATAGAGAAACAAACGTACGGAAAAACGGTTTTCCGAAAACTGCTGTTCATCAGCTTTCGGATTCCGGCAGTTGTTGAACAGACGCTGTATTGATTAACGGATTTGCTGGCGACTCGTTGAAGTATTGATTGGTGTGGCAATTATCGCCATCGCAACAGGGCAGGGCATTGGTGCCGCATACAGGGCATTGATAATGGCCATGCACATGTACCAGTTGTACGATATGTCCGCAAAAAAGACAGTGCTGCATAGTTTAACGATAGCCTACCCATGCACGGTTTCTGGCATCGTACAGGAAGTAGGTATTGTTGCTGAAGCTGAAGTTTAATTTATCGCTTACAATGGCATCGGCTGGCAGCTTTAATTTCTGCGATAGTAAGCCATCGGTTTTACTGTACAGCTCAATTTCTTTCGTCTGCAAGTTCAGCAAGCCAAACTCTGCGTTACTTAAACCGGTATAAATAACAGTTGTGCTGTTGTAATTGGTGAGTACGGCATTGGAGTCAATTTTTAAATCGGCAGGCGGAGGTGTTTTTTTACCATAGCCTGTCTTCAACAAAAATGTTTTTGTTTTGTCTTCTGCACCTGTTACCGCACTATACGATACTACTGTTGAGCCTTTTAAAAAATGCACCAGGTTTTCCCGCATGTTGTATTGGCCAACAGAATTAGGGAAGGGTTGCAGCTGCCCTTTTGCAAACGGTTTTACATCGTACACAATACCGGCATCGTCCATTACATAGGTTACCCAACCTCCATCGCCAAACAAATTACCCTGGAAGGTTTTTAATGCAGGGTTGTACCATAGTCCACGTACATCGGCCAGCAAAGCGAGGTCGGGTGGCGACATCATTTCGCCTGCTGCATTAAAATAAGCGAGGCTATAGGTTTTATTGCCGGCTATTGTAGCATAGAAATAGCGGTTCTTCCCGTTTTGCGCAACAGTGCCGCCATTGTTGCCCGGCCCCTTGGGCATTTTCAGTTCAATTGTTTTACGCAACTGTCGTACAGACTGTGCATTGCTTTGTGAAGTAAAAACAAAACTGAAGAATAACGAAAGAAAAATGTATTTCATATAGCGGAACTTATGATGAAAACTAAATTACGAAATGATGCAGCACAGCCTTGTTAAAAAATAAAGCCAAACAACTCCATCAGTGATGCAATGCTGATGTGTACCAGCAAACCACCCCAGATACTTTTGCTGTGATAGGAGATGCTGCCGAGAATCAACCCGCCGAAGAAACTGCTTACAGCTTCCATCATCGGTTTGCCAAGATGAATGGAAAAATAAAATAATGCAATCGGTAAAATACTTTGTCGCCCCATTACTTTCGATAAAGCGATGATGAGGAAACCACGAAAGAAAAATTCGATGGTAAAAAAATCGGAGGCATAAGCCACTTCAAACAACAGATAGTGTAATGAATTTGCATCTGCACCAAGTTGCTTTTGTACAATAGATGCTTTGGGATATACTGCTGCAAAATCGCTTTGCAGGGAAGCCCACAGCAGCAGTGGCAGCATGCAGACGATCAATACAAAATAAATCCTGAGCGATTGTGTTTTTACTCTGCCATACAGATCAAACTTGTTTTCCAGCACCAGATGAACAAACAACAGCAATACAATCATCATTACAAAACTCCCAGCCCAGTTCATCGGTTGCAGAAAAGCAGTACGGTATCCGTTGCCGATGCCTGCAGGTAATAAACGATAGAAGGGGGCAATTACTTTTAACGCAAACAGCACCGGTGCAACAACAAAGACAAACTGTACACGGCTGTTTTGCAGAAATTGAAAACCGCTTTCGATGAGCAAGCCTGTAACGAAAAATAAAAAGAACAGCAGGCTATACCAGCAAAGCGAAAAGCTGAACGGTTGATTTCTTACCCACAGGGGAAAGCTGCTGTAATAATTAACAGCACAGGCTATTGCAATAATGGAAAAACAGGCAACGTATTTTTTATACGATGCTGGTTGCAACAGATCGGCAGCAGTAATGGTGATGAGTTTACGCAATGGATGATGTTAGCTGCGGCAATATACTGCAGTGCATTTATGCATTCAACTTCTGCCACAGAATATCTTTCAGCTCGGTTAATCCTTGACCGGTTACAGCAGAAATGAATACATGCGGTACGTTCTTGGGCAACTCTTTTTCAATAGCAGCTTTCAGTTCATCATCGAGCATATCGCTTTTACTGATGGCGATGATGAATTCTTTTTGCAGCATTTCCGGATTGTATTCTTCCAGTTCGTTATGGAGGATGTCAAATTCTTTTTTATGGTCAGCACTGTCGGCCGGAATCAAAAATAATAACACTGCATTGCGTTCAATGTGGCGGAGGAACCGATGACCCAGACCTTTTCCTTCAGCAGCACCTTCAATAATACCGGGTAAATCGGCAATGCAAAAACTTTTACCATCACGGTACTCCACCATGCCAAGCTGCGGTACAAGTGTTGTAAAAGCGTAATCGGCAATTTTAGGTTTAGCAGCAGTAATAGATGAAAGCAAGGTTGATTTACCTGCATTGGGGAAGCCTACCAAGCCTACATCGGCCAGTACTTTTAACTCCAAAAGTTTCCAGCCTTCTACACCGGGTTCACCCGGTTGTGCATGTTCAGGAACCTGGTTGGTAGGTGTTGCAAAATGGCTGTTGCCCAAACCACCACGTCCGCCACGCATGAAAATCACCTCCTGGCCATCTTCCAGAATTTCGGCTTCAATTTTTCCTGTTTCTTCATCACGTGCAATGGTGCCCAAGGGTACCTCAATGATGATGTCTTTACCATCACGACCGGTCATATTGTTTTTGCCGCCGGGAGCACCGTTTTCGGCCAGTACGTTCTTGTAATAACGCAGGTGAAGCAATGTCCAGAGTTGCGAATTACCACGCAGAATAATGTGTGCACCACGGCCACCATCGCCACCATCAGGACCACCTTTTGCTGTCAACTTGTTCCGCATAAAGTGTTTAATACCTGCGCCACCATGCCCGCTGCGACAAAATACCCGTATGTAATCAATGAAATTCTTTTCCATGCTGGCGGCAAAGATAGTTTTTATGGAGCGAGCAGCAGCATTTCTGTTTGACAGCACTGGCATTGCATGCCGACGCCTTGGTTCGCATCAAGACCGCAAGCGTCTTCGACTATTGGAAAATTGAAAAGAGCTTAGTTATGTAATTAATTTTCAGAAAATATTGAAAATACAAAAACTAATAGTTAGCTTTACGGTGTTCATCAAACAAACAGAGTATGAACAGTATCGCTTACATCATTTACCTGTTGCTTACCTATTTTATTACCGTTCATGTGGGTTTACGTTTTTACCGCAATGGCCGTATCTACATCCTTGGCTTGCTTGAAGGAAATGAAGCACTCACCGATTTTATTAATAAACTGTTGCTGGTGGGTTACTACCTGCTCAATCTTGGTTATGCAGCGCTGATGATACAGTTGTGGACAACAGTAGTCACCTGGTTGGCTTTGTTTGAAAGCATTTTCATCATGACAGGCCGCATTATGCTCACACTTGCGCTCATTCATTTTATGAATATGCTGGTGATTTATCTTATTCGTAAACGTCAACAAGCATCTCTTCACACAAAACAATAAATGTTATGAACACATCATTCAACTTCACTGCTTACTTAATTTATCTGCCTGTTGTTATTGCATTAACCTGGTATGTGGCACACATTCTTTTTAAGAACAGCAAAACCTTTATGCTCGAAATTTTTCATGGTAAAGAAGAAATCGCTTTCAGCACTAACAAATTATTCGAAACCGGGTTTTATCTCCTCAATGTAGGCTTTGCTTTAACTATTATGAAAATAGCCGGCGATGTAGCTGATAGTCGTGGAATGCTGGAAACGCTCAGCTATAAAATAGGGGGCTTCAGTATTTATTTAGGGTTGATGCTTTTCTTTAACCTGTATCTGTTTTTCAGAGGCCGTAAAATTTCGAGAGAGCGGAGCCGACTGATTCAGCAATTTGGCAACACATCTAAATAATCGTATAAAAAAGCCCCTCTCACAAAGAGAGGGGCAACGGTTTTTCCGGATATTTTAATTTACCTCTGAAACTTAGTTTTTAATAAGTTTTTGTGTATGCTTGCCGTCTTTTGCAATTACTTCGATCATATAAAGACCATTTTGAAGTTGCTGCAGATTATCAAGTACCACAATATTGTTACCAGCTTGCACGGTTACTTTTTTCGTAATTAAGGTTTGACCGGTAAGGTTGTTAATACGGATCATTACATCTTCTTTTTCTTTAGCATCAATTTGCACTTTAATATTACTTACAAACGGATTTGGATAAACTGTATAGTTATTGATGCGTGCGTTACCAATACGTAATGCAACAGTTTTAGAATAGCTGCTTACACCGTCAACATCAACTTGTTTAATGCGATAGTAAATAACGGTACCGCTAACTGCTGCATCAGTGAAGCTGTAGTTCTGTGTAAAGCTGCTGTTGCCTTTGCCTGCAACAGTGCCAACTGTTCTAAAGCTAACTGCATCTGTACTGCGTTCAACAATAAAATGACTGTTGTTAAATTCACTTAAAGTAGACCAGCTTACTTCTGCATTTGCTCCTGCTTTCTTAACGGCAACTTCACCAAATGTTACAGGCAGAGTTGATTGTGAAGGGAACTCACTTGAAGCAAGGTCGGTAAGACCTGAGAAACTTAAAACCTGTGTTGCCTGTACAGTTGAGTTTGAAGAATTAGCAGTTGTTTGATCGATAAAATAAATACCATTACCGGTTGAAATATGTAATGAACCTGTTTGGGTCCAGGCTACACCATTTACAGAAGTTCCTGTAAATACGCCACCGCCGGTTTGAACTGTCCATTTACGTGTAAGTGTAGTTGGTGAGGTTGTAGAGTTTAATGTATAAATGTATGTGTCGCCACCTGTAACGTTCGCCAAAGCATATAAAATATTACCTGGTCCAAAAGCAATATCTCCATTTTGAAAATCTGCAGCAGAACCTGCGCCACTAAAGGTAAGTGTTGCATTGCCATATGTATTTACATTACTGATAGCAGAAGATCCATTACCACGGAAAGAAGCAATATAAATATTGGTAGAACCATCACCAGCAACAATCCAACCCAACCCATTTTGATCGAAAGCCAAACGAACAAAACCAAGATCGCCGGTATTACCAGCTCCATTCATATCTATTGAACCTACTGATGTGCTTGCACCTCCAGTAGGACTTACCGAATAGATTTGTACTTGCCCTTCATTGGTATTTGTATTAAGGATATAATACAAATTTCCATTGGCATCATTTACGCTGGATTTATTTTTACCTAAACCCGCTGTATTATCTACAGGAGTTGCAATGCTTACAGGTCCATATTGAATTGCACCTGTAACAGGATTAATTCTGTATGCTCTGATGGAACCCGTACCCGAAGTAGAGTATAAGTTTGGCTGAAACACAGTTGCAACTGATGAAGAAGAAGCTGTTTGTGCGTTTCTTGATGCTACAACTGTAACAGTGTAATCGCCCAATGTATTAAATGTAATAGCTTTTGTGTTACTGTTACCAGAAGGAATCACATAATCAACTCCTGCAGTACCCGGACTAACACTCCATGTATAGTTTATTGTACCCGAACCGGTAAAGTTGCTTGTAGCTGCAGTAAAACTTACAGATCCGGTTGCAATAGTAGAAGCAGGAGAAGGTGTAAGTGTTACAGCCGGTGCTGGCGGAGGCGTAACTGTTATTGTTGTGGATGTTGTAGCTGTTGCAGAGCCACCTTGAGTCTGTGTTACTGTAACAGAAACATTGTAAGAACCTGGTGTGTTAAATGTAAAACTTTCACTTTCGTTATTACAGCCAGAAGTACAATTAAACGTGGCAGGGCTTGCAGGGATAGTTGCACCCGGGCCAGTAATTGTGTAGACAAAACTCCTGTTGTTGTTATCCCCTCCAAAACCAGAAGTGGTAACTGTAAATGTTTGCGATTGTCCAGCAACAATTGTTGAATTACTTGGTGAAATTGACGCAGACTGTGCATTTGTTTTAGCTGCAAACGAGATAACTAACAAAAAAAATGCAGCTACGCTTTTGAAAAGAGTAGAATTTGTTTTCATTTAAAATGTTTTTAAAAAATTGATAAATAGGTTTAGCCGTAGGAGGGATTTGTGGTAGTTAACAGGAATTGAAAACAAAAACTTTTCTGAAGGAATTTGGATAAGCATGACAGTTGCTGCAGAGTAGTACAAACAACTCTGAAAACTGTAAGAAAATGGCTGGCTTATTACGAAGGATAGGAGGAGTACGGCTAGTCTACGGATAAGTGGAAACGCTTATTGGAGTACAAAGATATATGTAGCGCATTAAAATCCAAATTTTTTATATGTTTTTTTTACGATATGTAAAAAATGAACATTTCGAGCAGGTTAATTGATAAAGTCTTTGAGGTATAGCGAAAGTTATAGTTATTATGCACTCAGTGATTCTGATTAGACTTCCAGTGCTCATAGAGTCTTTCCTGTGGCGGCCTGTTTGCCGGTATTTCTCTTAAGGGTTCACAGGGTTCCCATTCATTCTGCATATCGGCAGGCAGCGATTGATAGAGTTGAGTACCTTTTGTTTTCCAGGCAATCATTTCTTCGCTCACTTCTTTTATTTTTTTGGCGGGGTTGCCTACAATTAAACTTCTTGGTGCAAACATTTCGCCTTCTTTAATAAAGCTGAGTGCGCCAACAATGCATTCATCGCCGAGAACAACGTTATCCATAATTACACTGTTCATTCCTACTAAACAATTGCGGCCAATACTTGCACCATGTATAACCGCACCATGACCAATATGAGCACCCTCTTTTAATACAACTGTAACGCCGGGAAACATATGGATGGTACAATTTTCCTGCACATTGCAGCCATCTTCTAAAACAATTCCACCCCAATCGCCACGTAAAGCAGCACCCGGACCAATATAACAATGCTTACCAATAACAACATTACCTGTTACAGCAGCTTGCGGATGTACAAACGATGTTTCGTGTACAACCGGAATAAAACCTTTAAAGGAATAGATCATAAAAGATGAAGTTCCGACAAATGTAAAATCAATTAGCCGTTGGTTGGTTTTTTGCTTTTTTCTTTCTGCCCACGATACCACGAATAACAAAGAACATACCTGCAATAACTCCGGCTAATCCAAGTATGCCAACCAGCCATGCCGCAGCCTCTGAGCCGTTGCACGAAAGTGTACAGGCCAGACCGGCCACACCATATAAAAGAAGTAATGCAACAAGAACGGTTAATACAATAAGCAGAATCTTCACCCAGGTTTTCATCCCTTCTTCATCAGCCACTGCTTTTCTAAATTTTTTTCTCAGCTCTTTTTTTAACTGTCTTGTTTCCTTTTTTGTTTTGATCTTTTCTTTTATAACCGAACTATGTTCCTTTTCAAATACACTAACTGCCTGTGATGTGTTAGAAAAAGGAAGATATAAATCAGGAGTGCGTGATTGGTTGCCATAAAAGCATATGATGCAGAATGTACAGACTCCAATTGTAAACTGGTACAATTTCTTTTGATAGTAAGGTGCTTTTTTTTTGATAAGTGATATATAAAAGTACAACCGTTACTGCAATGCTGTTAAGAACAAAGGAGTAAGTTCAATCTGCACATCCCATAGTAGCGAACCGGTTATGTAACCAAGAATATTAAGGGGAATGTAAAGCAGAATAATGATAAGCCTGGCTGCGGTAACATGTTTACTTGCCCAATAAGATACCTGTTTCATAATGTGAAATTTTAAGGGAGTATCTTAAAGTAAACAAAAGCCATTGTATTTGCAATGATGGCTAAGAAACAAGCGGTTTTCCTGTACGGTAGCAGGTACCTTTAAACTGCGCCACCAAATGATTGTGTTGGTTATAAATGGAAATATGATATAAACCTGTTGATCGGCCATTGTGCAACTCTTTTGCTTCGGCAAGCAGTTCATCGCCGGGATGGACAGGTTTAATAAAGTTGATGGAGGTATCTAATGCTACCGATAAATCATTCCGGTTGTTGCAGGCGAATGCAAAAGCACTGTCGGCCAGCGAAAAAGCAATGCCGCCATGTACAATGCCAAAGCCATTGAGCATCTCTTCCCGTACCGTCATTTTTATTTTGCTGTAGCCTTCTTTAATTTCTATAACCGAAATGCCCAGCCATTGGCTGAAGCGATCGTGTTGCAGCATGTGTTCAATTACCTGAGTGGGAGTAGCCATGGTATGCTTTTTAATTTCCCTTAAAGTTCGGCGTTCTTTTTTCTAAAAATGCAGTAATACCTTCCTGGTAATCTTCCGTTGTTGCCGCTTTCTGTTGAAACTGATCTTCCAGTTGCAATTGTTCTTCCCAGGAGTTGTTGAACGAATAGTTCAATACATGTTTGGTATACGCCAAACCTTTGGTGGGCATTGCTGCCAATGTTTGTGCCATCTTTTTACTTTCTTCTTCAAAAATTATATCCGGATGTACTTTGTAAAGCATACCCATTTTTTCTGCATCTGTTGCAGAAACCTTATCACATGTCATCATCAAAGCGCTTGCTTTTTGCCAACCGATCAAACGTGGCAACGTAAATGTGCCGCCACTGTCGGGTATCAAACCAATTTTTGAAAATGCCTGGATGAAAGAGGCTGATTCTGCCGCCACAACAATATCACAACACAACGCAATGTTGGCACCCGCACCTGCAGCCACACCATTTACAGCTGCAATAACCGGCTTCGGCAGATTGCGTATGCGTTTAACAATCGGGTTATAGTGTTCAGATAAGATCTGTGCCAGTTCGATTTTGTGTTCACCTACTAATTCACCAATATCCTGTCCAGCACAAAATGCTTTGCCTGCACCGGTAATGTACACACAACGTACTTCGTGCAGCGATGCACATTCGTCGAGCTTGCTTTGCAGCAACAACGCCATTTCACGATTGAAGGAATTAAACTTATCGGGACGGTTAAGCGTAATGAACGCTACCGAATTTTTTATTTCAAATAAAATGGATGACATAAAGCAATAGTTAATAAGAGGCCATAAAATTACACATCAAAGCTCTTGATGTTTTTGTGTTTAAGAAAATAATCGTTCACCATATCGTAATCGTGCTTGGGAGCACCGATGCGGTAGAGATAAACAGCATCGTTATTTTCTTTGATCATTTTCATACAGCGGAAGCTGATGTCGTGTGCCGTAAAAAACTGTTCGAGTTCTGTTTTAAACAAATCGCTGGTATCGCTGGTTCTTACTTTGTAATCTTTCACTTTATGTAAGCGGTTAATGAAACGTTGTACAGGTTCCAGTACAAACAACGCAACCACCACCATACTGCTTACAACAACGGCTAATGGATAGTTGTGATAGCCAATGGCCATACCTAAGGCAGCTGTGATCCAGATCAACGCTGCAGTTGTTAAACCGTTTACCGAAATACCCTCTTTAAAAATAACGCCTGCGCCAATGAAACCAATACCTGTTACGATGTTACTGGCAATACGATCGGGACTGACGGTATTGCTTTCTTTGGAAAGAATGGTATACAAACAGGAACCCACACAAATAAAGATCATGGTACGAAAACCTGCAGGTTTGCTACGGAACTCACGTTCTAAGCCAATGACTGCACCAATGATGAATGCAATAGACACCTGAGCAGCTTCTTCTAAATAGATGGTAATATCCATAAGCTATATTCTTAAAACAAACAACAAGTTAGTGAATGTAAAAGAACAATGCAGAGATATACTAACATAAATACATAACCCTGTTTTCGAAGATGATTTTTGTGCCGTTAGGTACTTATGGTGGGTAGCATTATATACGCAATACAACAAGCGTTCCGATAGGAACGCATCGTGTTATGTTTGGATCCTACCGATCAGGCGTTCCTACGGAACGAAGAACAGATATTCACACATAAAAAAGGCCATCGTTAACCGATGGCCTTGGTTTATGCAATTAGTAATGATTAAACATATTTTGTAACACCCGGAACTGCAACAGGGTAATAACCATCATCATTTGGTAAAATTGGTGGTGCTGCATCCCAATCGTATTTCTTTGGCTGCAGATCGAGATTAGAAGCAAGTACTTTATCCCACTCCAGCAGTTGGCCGGAGTAAGTGGCCATACGTCCCATAATAGCTGTAAGCGTACTCTTTGCACCAATCTCCGCATCAGCAAATTTGTATTCGCCTTTGGCAATGGCTGCAAACAGTTCATCATGCTCGTTCTGGTAAGGATTGTTTTCGCCTTTCTTATCGAACTGGTAAACAGGTTTACCTTTTGCATCTAAGATCGTTGCTGCATCGCCTTTAATGCTTCCTTTGGTACCAATGATCAATTCATCCACACGACTCATCGTACCGGGAATATGACGGCACTGGCTGTTCAACACAGATCCGTCGGCATAGGTAAACTCAACAAAGTGGTGATCGAAGATTTCACCGTGATCTTTTCCTTTACGCACTTGTCTACCGCCCATACCTTGAGCTTTTACGGGGAAACTACCTTTGAACCAATTCACCACATCAATATTGTGAATGTGTTGCTCCACAATATGATCGCCGCAAAGCCAGTTGAAATAATACCAGTTACGCATCTGGTATTCCATTTCTGTTTGTCCGTATTTGCGTTTGTTTACCCACACACCATCGTTGTTCCACCAGGCTTGTGCAGATGTGATATCACCAATAATGTCTTTGCGTTTATATAATTCTCTGTAAGAATTTTGATAACGGCGTTGCAGACCAACAACCACATTCAGTTTTTTCTGTTTTGCTTTTTCAGCAGCATCCAGTACACGGCGGATACCAACGGGATCGGTTGCTACCGGTTTTTCCATGAACACATGCTTGCCTTTGTTCACCGCTTCTTCAAAATGAATGGGACGGAAGCCGGGAGGTGTGGTTAAGATCACCACATCGGCCAATGCAATGGCTTTGGCATATCCATCAAATCCAACAAACTTATTTTCTTCCGGCACATCTACTTTCGATTTTACAGAAGAGCCGGAGCCATCATCACTCATCAGGCGTTTATAACAAGTGTCGAGCTTATCACGAAAAGCATCGGCCATTGCCACCAGCTTTACATTTTGTTTGCTCAATAATGCCTGTGTGGCTGCACCGGTACCACGGCCACCGCAACCAACTAAGGCAATTTTAATGACGCCCTCGGCACCTGAAAAGAAATTAGCTTTTGATAGTAGCGGACTCATGATAAGACCGCCGGCAAGCAGCGAAGAAGTTTTTACAAACTCCCTGCGTGAATTGTTATCGTTGTTCATGTTTATGGTTTAGATATTTATTATTTGTTTTTTATTGACACTGAAGTATTCCTAATTCCTTTACTTCTTTGTAATCCGTCAGACGAGGGCGTCAGACGGGACGTTCATACATCCTACATCATACATCAGAGATCTTCCCCAAGATACTTCTGAAAAAACGCCTCTGCTTCTTCTGCTGTTGGTTGCTTCAACGGGCGAATAATGCGGAAGCCGATAAACGGTGCATCTGCATTCCACCATTTACTTTTTGGTATCTGCGGATCACGGCGGTTCCACACAGGATCAGACTTTGTTCTGTTGGCACTACGCAATTCTTTTGCTTCATCCTGATACGTACCACCCTTCACCGTTCTTGGGTAACGGTTTGTTGGTTCAATCAAAGGATTCTTTGCTTTATCGCCAATGGTTGTAAAGTATGTTTCGCTGTATTGATCCAACACCCATTCGCCCACATTGCCCAGCATATCGTACAAGCCCCAGGCATTGGGTTGTTTCTCACCTACTTTATGATAACGGTTGTCGCTGTTCGTTTTAAACCATGCATACTTGTCTAACTCTTTTGCATCGTTACCAAATGGATACACAGTTGTTGCACCTGCACGGCAGGCATATTCCCATTCGGCTTCTGTTGGTAAACGAAAGAAGACACCTGTTTTTTTATACAGCCATTTGCAATACATGAGTGCACCGTATTGCTGCATACTGTTGGCAGGAAAGCCACCTGCTTTGCCCATGCCCAATGTCATATCAATATAAGGCGAGCTGGGCCTTGTTACTGCATCAACACTTGTATTTTGACTGATGCTTTCATCCAGGAAAAAAGCATTGAACTCATCATACGTTACTTCATAGGCACCCATCCAGAAAGCATCCACGCTTACTTCACGCTGCGGCGTTTCATCGGCTTCTTTTTGTTTATCGGCATCAGCACTGCCCATTTTAAACGTACCTGCCGGAACAGCAACCATTTTACTTTGCAGGTTACTGGAAGGAATAGCTTGCAGATAATTTCGGAATGAAGTATCGGTTGACTGGGCTTGTACGGCAGCAATACCCAACACGCAAAAAAGCGACAAAAAGTTTTTCTTGTTCATAATAGTAGAAATGGAAATTACTGAAACTAATGGTTACGAATGTTAGCGAAATGCAAATGACAAGCGTTTTTATTTGCGAAACCGTTTGCGCAGCATCGAAAATCGAATTCTGTATTCTTGCGCAGAGTTGCTAAATTGAACATTCAAATAAATAACTATGCAACGCAGACAATTTCTTCAGCAATCGATTTTGGCCGGTGCAGCCGCAGTAACAGGAACAACAGCAATGGCAGGAACTCAACGGTCAACATCTATCGCAGAAAAACCGTTTCAGCTCGATTATGCATTTCATGCAGGCATGTTTAAAAACAATGGTGGAGAAAGTTTTTTAGATCAGATACGTTGGGCATACGATCAGGGTTTCCGCAGTATTGAAGATAATGGCATGATGAGCCGTAGTGCAGATGAGCAAAAGAAAATTGGTGATTTACTTGCGAAGCTGGGCATGCGCATGGGTGTGTTTGTCATTACTTCCGATAACTGGCATTGGATTACATCGCTCACCAGTGGTAAACAAGAGTGGATTGATAAGATGGAGAAAGACTGCAGAACAGCTGTTGAAGTAGCCAAACGTTGCAACGCCAAATGGTTAACGGTTGTGCCTGGTAATTACGATCGTCGTTTATCGATGGATCTGCAAACAGCCAATGTCATTACTGCATTACGAAAAGGTGCTACCATATTGGAGCCACATGGCTTGGTAATGGTGCTGGAAGCATTGAGCGATAACAGCGATTTGTTTTTACGAGGCTCCGATCAAACCTATATGATCTGTAAAGCAGTGAACAGTCCGTCGTGCAAGTTTTTGTTTGATATGTACCACATGCAACGGAATGAAGGCAACATCATTGCATCCATTGATCGGGTGTGGGAAGAAACCGGTTATTTCCAGATTGGTGATAACCCCGGCCGTAAAGAACCCGGCACCGGTGAAATGAATTACAAGAATATTTTCAAACACATTCACAAGAAAGGCTACAAAGGCATTTTAGGTATGGAGCATGGCAATGCGCTACCGGGTAAGGAAGGAGAGATGGCGTTGATTAAAGCGTATCGTGAAGCAGATAGCTTTTAATTGCTGATGTAGGATGTATGATGTCTGATTTGTTGTCGATTTTTAAATCCTACATCATAAATCATCCATCCGACATTATTAATGGCATTTGAAGTAATCGAACGGCTCTTTGCAATCATCGCATTGATACAATGCTTTGCAGGCCGTTGATCCAAACTCGCTGATGCGGTGAGTGTGATGTGAGTTGCAGTGCGGACATTGTACCGCTTCATTTGCTGCAAACAGTTTGTCGTTACACACTTGCTGTTTTGGATTTGGAGGAGCGATGCCGTATTGTTTCAGTTTTTCTTTTCCTGCTTCTGTTATCCAATCAGTCGTCCATGCAGGCGATAGAACTGAAGTGACTTTTACAGTTTTATATCCCTGCTCGGCTACTGCAAGACGAATATTCATTGCAATCATATCCATTGCCGGGCAACCGGTGTAAGTAGGAGTGATAATCACTTCCACCTCGCCTCCATTTATTTGTACTTCACGAACAATTCCCAAATCAAGAACAGTTAAAACAGGAACCTCCGGATCAACTACTGTTGAAAGTATGGACCAGATTTTTTGTTCTGCAGCAGAAGTATCGATATGTAGTTGTTCATTGTTCATATTGCTGAATTATCCCTCCCCTTAAGGGGAGGCTAGGTGGGGTCACCACTTTGCTCCCGGATAGGTACGTTGAAGATATTGTAATTCGGTTAAGATATAACCCAGCTGTTCGGTATGAACACCTTTCTTGCCACCCGACTGCATAAATACATTTTGCGGTACTGGCAATTTTGCTTCATCAAACACAGCGGTTACTTTTTCTGTCCATGTTTGTTTGATGGAAGTAAGATCAATACCCATGGCTGTTTCATAATCTGCAGCTTCAAACAGTTCGCCGCAGTAACGCCACAGCTCATCAATGGCGTGCAGCATGCGGTTATGACTTTCATCTGTACCATCACCCAAACGAATGACCCATTCGCTGCTCCAGCGTACATGATAGGTTGTTTCTTTGATGGCTTTTGTGGCGATGGCAGCCAACTGTTCATCGCTATGTTGCTGCAGTTGCTGAAACAACAGCAATTGATATTGACTGAAAAAATATTGCCGTAAAATGGTTTGTCCCCAATCTCCGTTCTGCTGCTCAACCAAGAGTAAATTTTTGAATTCCCGTTCAGTACGTAAGTACGCTAATGAATCTTCCGTTGAACCATCATTCTTTAAAGCAGCAGCGTATTGATAAAAATTTCTTGCTTGTCCAAGTAAGTCTAACGAAATATTCGTGATAGCAATATCCTGTTCCAGTATTGGCCCATGTCCGCACCACTCGCTGTTCCGTTGCGAAAGGATGAGGGTTGTATCAGCTAGATGAAGTGTGTAGTTGATTAAAGAATTAGTCATTGAAAAATTATCAATTAAGCTCACATATGCTTCACCTCATCAGGCAAATCATAAAAAGTAGGATGACGATAGACTTTATCATTGGCAGGATCGTATAAACTTTCTGCTTCATCCGGATTACTCGCATGAATGTATTTGCTTTCTACTACCCAGATGCTTACACCTTCCATACGGCGTGTATACACATCACGTGCATTTTCAATCGCCATTTGTGCATCAGCAGCTTTTAAACTACCCACATGTTTATGATCGAGACCTTGCTTGCTGCGGATAAACACTTCCCATAAAGGCCATGCAGCAGATTCGGCTTGTGTTTGATAATTACTGCCGCCTCCTTTTTCTTCAGGAATATCGCCGTAATAAAATTTTCTTATCTGAAAGTTCATAATTGATTGTTGTGATTAAGCGGCTGCTAAATTATCTTTTGCTGCTTTTATCTTTTGTTTTTCTGCATGTGCTGCTGCAGCTTCACGCACCCATCTGCCTTCTTCGTGTGCTTTGCGGCGTGCATCCAAACGTTGTTTGTTGCAGGGGCCGTTTCCTTTTACCACATTCCAGAATTCGTTCCAGTCAATTTCACCGAAATCGTAATGACCACGTGCTTCATTCCATTTCAAATGCGGATCGGGTAAGGTCATACCTAATAATTTCACCTGCTCCACACACATATCTACAAACTGCTGGCGCAGCTCGTCGTTTGTTTTGCGTTTGATCTTCCACTTCATGCTTTGATCGCTGTTGGTACTTTCGCTATCCTTTGGTCCAAACATCATGAGGCTTGGCCACCACCAACGGTTAATTGCATCCTGGCACATCGCTTTTTGTTCAGGCGTTCCTTTCGATAACACGAGCAACGATTCAAATCCCTGGCGCTGATGAAAACTTTCTTCTTTGCAAATACGCACCATGGCACGGGCATAAGGTCCGTAACTGGTGCGGCACAACATTACCTGGTTGAGGATGGCAGCACCATCTACCAACCAGCCAATGGCGCCCATATCGGCCCATGTAAGTGTGGGATAATTAAAAATAGAAGAGTACTTGGCTTTTCCGCTGTGCAGATCGTCGATCATTTGTTCCCGGCTCATGCCCAATGTTTCGGCAGCGCAATAGAGGTATAAGCCATGACCGGCTTCATCCTGCACCTTTGCCAGCAGAATAGCTTTACGCTTGAGTGATGGAGCACGGCTGATCCAGTTGCCTTCGGGCAACATGCCTACAATTTCGCTGTGTGCATGCTGGCTGATCTGTCGAAGATTGGTTTTGCGATAAGCTTCGGGCATCCAGTCCTTCGGCTCAATCTTTACCTCTTCGTCAATCTTTCGTTGAAACGTATTTTCTAAATCATGTACTGACATAACACTTCCGTTGGGTCACAAATTTAACAAGAACTAACGTGTGTTTGTGACTTTTGTTTAAAGTTTGTCTGTACCGATAAATCTCATGCAAAAATGTGAGCGCTTACTTCACATCAAAATCAACCGCTACGTTAGCGGTTAGTGGGTGAGCCTGGCAGGTAAGAATAAAGCCTTGCTCAATTTCTTCCTGTTCCAACCCCCAATGAACATCCATCTTCACTTCACCTTCCAGCAGTTTAGCTTTACAGGTGCAGCATACACCTCCCTTGCAGGCATAAGGCACATCGGCACCTTGTTGCATGGCCGCATCCAGAATGGTTGTATCGCTGTTAAGTGGAATGGTAAAATCAAAACTTCTTCCATCAAGCCGAACTGTAATATTACTTTGAGGTCCTTCTGCTTCGAACTTCGCACTTCTTACCTCGTACTTCTTGCTCTGTCCTGGTGTGGTAAACAATTCAAAATGGATTTTCTTTTCATCTACCTGTTGGCTTTCGAGAAATGCTTTTACAGTAAAGATCATTTCTTCAGGTCCGCAAATGAAAAATTCATCTACGGTAGTAATATCAACAAGCTTACTGAAAATGTCAGTGCATTTATCACTGGTAATTCTGCCGAAGTTGACATCGGAATCTGTTTTTTCCCGGCTGAGGATATGCAGCAGGTTAAAACGGTCGATGTATTTGTTCTTTAACCCTTCCAGCTCTTCAAAGAAAATGATTGATGAGCGATTTCTGTTGCCGTACACCAGTGTAAACGAACTCTGCGGCTCAACTGCCAGTGTGGTTTTAATAATGGAAAGAAGAGGAGTAATACCGCTTCCTGCAGCAAAAGCAACATAATGCTTTTTATTACCGGCGTTAAGTGTGGTGTAAAAACGGCCAATGGGCGGCATTACTTCCAGCACATCGCCGGCCCGCAACTGCTCATTGGCAAACACAGAAAAAGCACCACCTTTTACTTTTTTTACAGCTACCCGCAATTGTTGATCCTGCGGACTGCTGCAGATAGAATAGGTACGTCTTACCTCTTCACCATTGATGGTGGTGCGCATAGTAAGACTTTGCCCTTGTGTAAATTGAAATGTTTCCTGTAACTCTTCCGGAACACGGAACAGGATCGATACGCAGTCGGCAGTTTCTTGTTTTACTTCTTTAACAGCAAGCTGATGAAAATGAATGGACATGAAAGCAAAACTAATTACTTACTTCTTAAACCATCAATCATAATCATCACCATGTTGTCTTCCAGTTCAGCTCCGCTTATTTTGGCGGTAGAACGATGCCAGCTTTCAATACCGGTTACAGAATGCAGCAGAATAACTACGGCAGTCGGCGCATCAATTTTTTTGATTTCGCCTTTCTTAATACCGTCTTCAATAATTACAGCTAAACGTTTTCTGTAGTTCCGGCGCTGGGTGTGGAAGTTCGAACGGTAAGGTTCATCGAGGTGTTTCCACTCTCTGTCACTCACCATTACTTCTTCGTAATTCTCAATCATCTGCTGAATGTGGAAGCGGAGGATTGCTTCGATTTTCTTAATCGGCGACAAACTTCCACTTTCAATTTCATCCAAATGAAGATTGAAACGATTGGCGACATTAAAACAAACAGATTCAAGAATCTCGTTCTTGGAACGAATGTGATTGTACAAGCTTGCGGCTTCAATACCCAGGTTCTCGGCCAGGTCACGCATACTGGCTGCGCCGAAACCCTTTTCCCTGAAGAGGGCTGCGCCGGCTTTTACAATGAGGTCTTTGCGGTTGCCATTCTTTGGCACTTTCAGTTTTCCCATGCCCAAATGTACTTTCTTTTAAGTAAAATACCGTACTGTGGGTATTGAAATGGATGGCGGTAACTGATATTTTTGAAGTGTAAACATTGCATAGATCATACTTGTTAAACGCATTGCAGTTTTACCCTTCGGGAGTTTGCAGCTTTTTGCAGGTATTCTTGTTTTGACCCAATTTCAAAAACTTATCACATGCAATGCCCACAAGCTAAGTGTGTCAACAGTAAAGTTTATGGGCATACTATGTGGCAAAAAAACCAGCCGCAAAGCGGCGAACTAAAAACTCATCACATGAAACAAAAACTTTTTTTCCTCGCCCTCATCTGCGGTGCATTCATGGCTCTTGCACCTGCAACCGTTAAAGCTCAAAGTAGTGACTATTATTATTACGAGAGCATTTCCAACCCAAGCAAAACCATCAACTTTTTAATTGGTGTTTACGTAACCAAGAACGAGTACATTACCCGTGACGATGGTACAGGCTACACCAAAATGCGTATGGCCGTTATTAACCAGGAAGGCGCCGATCCGTTTAAGTGGAGCGATTACAAGATCTACATTAAACTCAAGAATAACGATCTGTTTTATAACTACACTACGCAGGCAAAAGACGGAGATCTGGCTTGTAACTGGACTGTAGAAGCCGGCAAAAACCATATTCAATATGTTTGTTTCGACAAGGCTTTCGACATCAACCAGATTGATATGATCTGGCTGGTAATGAGCGACAACAAATCGTTCGACCTGGTACGCAGCGACAAATAACGAAAACGGGTCAATTATACAGGCGTCACCGTAAATGGTGGCGCTTTTTTTATGCTTTCTTACGTACCATAGGCCCGCAGCCATTACCTTTGCGCCGATCCGTATGAACGGATTATAACCCAAAAAAAGTACTATGTCGTTAGTTGTTGTTGGTTCAATGGCATTCGATGCGATTGAAACGCCTTTCGGAAAAAGTGATAGAATTATTGGCGGAGCTGCTACCTATATTGCATGGAGCGCTTCAAATTTCGCTACCCCCATTAAGCAACTGAGTGTTGTTGGCGGCGATTTTCCCAAAGAAGAGTTGCAAATGCTCGAAGCACGTGGCGTGGTAACCGACGGCGTGGAAATTAAAGAAAACGAAAAATCGTTTTTCTGGAGTGGCCGCTACCACCTCGATATGAACACCCGTGATACTCTCGATACACAACTGAACGTCCTGGCCAACTTTAACCCGGTGGTGCCCGACAGTTACCAGGATTGCGAATTCCTGATGCTGGGTAATCTTGTGCCTGCTGTACAAAATGCGGTGATTGACCAGATGAAGAAGAAGCCCAAGCTTGTTGTGCTCGATACCATGAACTTTTGGATGGAAACAGCCATGGAAGACCTGGAAAAAGTGCTGAGTAAGGTAGATGTGTTAATGGTAAACGACAGTGAAGCACGCCAGCTGAGTGCACAATACTCGTTGGTGAAGGCGGCGAAAGTAATTATGAACATGGGCCCGAAATACCTGATTATTAAAAAAGGAGAACACGGTGCATTGTTGTTCCATGAAGACCAGGTGTTTTTCGCTCCTGCATTACCGTTAGAAGATGTGTTTGACCCAACAGGTGCCGGCGATACATTTGCCGGTGGCTTTATTGGCCATATTGCCAAAACAAAAGACATCAGTTTCGAAAACATGAAGACGGCTATAATTGTAGGTAGCGCTATGGCTAGCTTCTGCGTAGAGAAATTTGGTACTACCCGTTTAAAAGAAATTTCTAAAGCCGATATCGATGCACGTATTCAGCAGTTTGTACAACTGGTGAATTTTGATATTGAGTTGGTGTGATGAAATGTTAAATAAAATTTTTAAAGCAGCAGAAATGCTGCTTTTTTTATTTACAGCAGTAGCTTGCAGATAGAATGTATAAACTCAGCACCATACTATTAATATTGCTAATGTTTTTAATGGTTGCCTGTAATCGTGTAGATAAAGCAATAAAAGAGAATTATACAGAACATAAATCACCAGCAGACTACATTACTTCTTCTATTTTTTTAAATGCGGTTGATTTAAATTTTACGCAATATTCCAAGGGTTGCGTAAATGAAGAGAAGCAAAGAGTAGAAGTTTCCACAAATGCAAATAATCAGCTAGTTATTTCTTATTTCATGAATGAAATAAAAGTAATAGATAAAAAATTATTTGACTCCTCCTTTCAGATTTATATAAAGTCATTTATAAGGGAATGTAAAAAGCTTGAAAAGGATACATCATTTAAGGATTTAGTATTTGGTACGATTAAAACGATTGAGATAAGCGACGGTTTGCATATTTTGAAAGTAAATACAACTACATCAAATCTTAAAGATCCTTTTCAAGACTTAATAAATGCTGTTTGTTCAAAAAACAGAACATTGTGAACATATACGTCTGCTCATTTATTGATTCATCGCTGACCTTATTCTGCTTATACTATTCTGAACTCTTTAGTATGGGTGGTAATCAATACCCGTTTTAAACTGCGATCAATAATTTCGCCCATGCTTGTACATTTTTCAAAAATGGCATCCTCGTAATGCAGCGCCAGTTCATGACCTAACTGCTGAATTTTTTCAGGTGTAGAAACTTGGTCCTTCACCAATACATCACGCAGATCTTTTAAACGGTAACGTTCTTCACGTATGCGGCGTGCAAGTACGGCTCTTTCTTCCTGCTGGTATTGTTGTACCACTTCTCGGTTGAGGTGTTTTTGCACCAACTCCACAAACGGATAATTTTCTTTAAAAAACTGCGGCAGGTAAATGTTCTTACTGCCTTCGTAAAACTGTTGGTCAAAATCGATGGTGCGGATGAAGAATTTATAATCATCAAAATCGGGCGTAATGATGAATACAAAATTATACGCACGCATATCGCCCAGCAAACGCAGAAAGCAACGTTCATTAAACTTTACAAATTCTTTGGCAACACGCTTCAAATTATATTCGGGCCTGCGGGGAATCAATTTTAAAAACTGATCGCCGGGAATGCCTGCAATATGTTCTTCTACCAAAGTCCCACCATCAACAAGGTAGTGCACCGGATTGGGCGACAGCAACTGCTCGAGCTCCAAACCGTAAATACGGGAGGCATCGGCTGTTTTGATATAGAAATAATCGTACACATCGTTATACTTGTTTACAATCTTTATGCGGTACGGATGCGAGTTACCAAACGTGCAGTAATCGATGCGTTCGATGTACAGATGCTTTAACGCTTTCAGATCACCTGCAGCTTTCAGTTTGGCATACACAATTTTTAAATTATCGTGTACCCGGTTGATCTCCGATTGCGGATAGATCACCGTTTCCCACAACGTATCTTTTCCAAACTTATCCAGCAACGGAATGGCTTCCGCATAGTATTGCAGATCGTCGTACGATACCGGAAGCTTCGACTCCTGGTGATATAACCGCAGGTAATGATGCAGAGGCTCACTAACAGGGTAGAATATTTTTTTGCGGCTGATCATAATGCTTCACTTCAGCCTTCAAGTTAAAGAAACTTTGTGTGCTGCTGCACCTGCATCGTTCTGATTGATATCATTACTTTCTGCGGGCAAGCACAACTGCATTTTTAAACCGCTTTACTTTTCCCTGCAGGTTAAAAACTTCAGTAAAAACTACGTAGGGGCCGAGTGGCAGTTGCTGAAGTTTGTCATTCAGTCCATCCCAACGGAAAGTACCCTGCTGACTGCAAACAGCATTCCGCTGTAATGCTTTGACCGGGCGACCGCCTGCATCATAAACAGTAATGTTCATCACGTAGCCTGTTTCAGGAAAACGATAGTTGATGGTTAACAAATCATCTGTTCCATCATTATCGGGCGAAAAGGTTTCCGGACTTACTGTTACTTCTCCTTTCACCTGTATATCTAAACGGAACTGCGAATTTTGATACGAAGGTGTGCCATAACCCACATCTTTTGCGGCACTGTGCCAGTTGTCTTTGTTTTGTGAGGGCGCATTGGGGTCAATGCGTTCCAATGCAACACCTTCGCTGTTACTGATGAGTGGGAAATGCCAATCGTCTTTGTATGTTACTTCATCAATTACTAATCCTCCGTTATCAGTCAGCACAACTGTTCCTTCATCATCGCTGTAAGAAGGCATGGATGCAAGGTTGATGAACGCCGAAAGATTTTTTGCCGTAAACTGTCGTTTCACGGTTGCATCATCTTCACTCAGTACAAGATAATCGCCGGGGAACAGTAACTGATCTTGTGTTGTAAGTACTTTCATATTGGCGATTGCTCCAGTGCTGTTACGGTTGGCCAGCAACAATGTTTTTAAATTGATGAGTTTCGTACTGCGGTTATACAACTCTACATAATCTGTTCCGTTTGCATTTGGATTAAACAGGATTTCATTAATGATAATGTCGTTGGCTGCAGCTGCCGAACTCAATCCTGTTTTTGTGTTGTTAAATGCGCCGATGCTGTTACCGCTGCAGTCACGCACATTGGTAGCTGTAACAGTATAAACGATACCCGGCTGCAATGTATTAGCAAAGGTTAGTTGTACAGTATTGAATAATGGAGCAATACAAACAGCTGCAACTGCTGTACCTCCGCCATTGGATAATGCATAGTTGGCTGCCGTTGCTGCCGATAAACTATCGAGTGGTTCATCAAAACTCACAATAACCGTATTGCTGTTTGCAAATGCACGAACCAATGCCGGTGGTTGCTGATCGCTGTTAACTGCATCAACCGAATTTTTACTGCCTGGTGTACCGCCTCTTGCATCTACACTTGCACGCCAGTTGGAGCTACCACTGCAGGGATTGTTGGTATCGATCATTTCTAATGTCCAGCCACCATCGCTTTTCACAGCATTGTTAAACCAGCTGAGATTGTATTCTACTGCATGTACAATAGCACCGCTGCTATTGCGGATGAAAACTGCTTCGCCTGTATTATCTAATGAAGGAAAACTTGTTACGCCAAATGTGCGGCCATACTGTTGCATCGTAATGGCAGAAGTTGTGCTGCAGATAATAGCACAGCTGTCGGGCTGCAACAAAAAGTTCGGTAAAACACCACTTACGCCACTGCCATCGCCCACACGCCAGTTTTGTAAATTGATTGCAGCGTTGGTTGTATTGCGTATTTCGATCCATTCTATGTTGGGTAAACCAATTTGCGGAGAAGGGTCGCTCATGATTTCGCTGATGACTACAGCATACCTGTTTTGTGCAAACAGCAGGTTTGTTTGCATCATCAACAAACAAACAATTGTTGTAGATAAAAAGCGGTTAGCCATACCCTTAAAAATAACATTAATCAAACGATTGCGTAAGTCATCTGTACTTTTTTATAAAAACAATTTGGTGAAACGCTTTGCTGCATTTAATTTTGGCGCACAATGATGAATAAGAAACATACAAAACGCACTAAGAAACAGTTCCGCAAGGGAAGGTAATCTTGTACGTTATGTAGTTGAACATACGCAAAGGCCTTCCCGAACAGGAAGGCCTTATTTTTTTAGGCCCCGTCTGACGCCCCCGTCTGACGGATCATTTAAAAACCATAAAATCAATCTGTCAGACGGGGGCGTCGGACAGGAAAACAAACAAAATGAAAGTTGCAGTAGTTGGCGCCACAGGTCTTGTAGGAACCAAAATGTTACAGGTTTTAGCTGAGCGGAACTTCCCCGTTACCGAATTACTCCCCGTTGCAAGTGAACGTTCCGTTGGTAAAGAAGTGGAATTTAAGGGGAAGAAGTTTAAGGTAGTAAGCATGACCGATGCAATTGCTGCAAAACCAAACGTAGCAATCTTCAGTGCAGGTGGTGGTACATCAACAGAGTGGGCACCCAAATTTGCAGAAGCAGGTATTACGGTGATTGATAACTCCAGCGCATGGCGTATGGATCCTACTAAAAAATTAGTAGTGCCTGAAGTAAATGCCGATGTGTTAACTGCAGAAGATAAAATTATTGCCAACCCCAATTGTTCTACGATTCAGATGGTGGTAGCATTGCAGCCTTTGCATAAAAAATACCAGATCAAGCGTGTGGTGGTATCAACTTACCAAAGCGTTACCGGTACCGGTAAAAAAGCAGTTGATCAATTGATGGGCGAAAGAGAAAAAGCAGTTGCAGGCAGCAGCGAAGAATATCCGATGGCGTATAAATACCCTATTGATCTGAATGTAATTCCGCAGATTGATGTGTTCCTCGATAACGGTTATACCAAAGAGGAAATGAAAATGGTAAAAGAAACCTGCAAAATCATGGGCGATGATTCGATCCGTGTTACGGCGACAACAGTACGTATACCTGTAATGGGTGGCCATAGCGAAAGCGTAAATGTAGAATTTGCAAACGACTTCGATTTAAACGAAGTGAAAGCATTGTTGAGCAGCGCACCTGGTGTGATTGTGGTAGATGATAATGCAAACCAACTGTATCCGATGCCAATGGATGCACATGAAAAAGATGAAGTGTTTGTTGGTCGTCTCCGTCGTGATGAAACACAACCCAACACCCTCAACATGTGGATCGTGAGCGATAACCTCCGCAAAGGCGCAGCAACAAACGCTGTACAGATTGCAGAATACCTGCAAGGCAAAGGTTTGCTGTAAGGTTTATTGGTTAGCAGAAAAACTTAGCAATAAAAAAAGCGCTTCCGTTGAAGCGCTTTTTTGTTTTGTAACAATTATTTTTTACTCACCAGCATGCAAACCTTCGTTCAGAAAAACGATAAGCGGTTGCAAGGTTTCAAAATTGGTACACACTTTTTTCACCAGGTCTTTCGATGTAAGATCGGCATCACTAAAAGCTTGTGTACCTACCCAGCTTTTGAGTTTGATGTATTCAATGGCCGGGTTATCGGCTTCATAACCTTTGGGTGGTCTTGATAATTTCATATCACCTTCGGTTGATAAATCGCCAAATACTTCTTTAAACTTTTTACTGTTGATGATCTTCTGAAATTCCTTCCAGTTGTAATCAATTTCCTGCCGAACATTCTTCAGCAATTCGGGAGGAGGCATGTATAGCCCACCGCCGGCAAACGAACCACCCGGCTCCATGTGAAAATAGTAACCGGCAGAAAAGCTCTTCTTACCATCCTTGGTCATGTAAGCACCCATGTTGGTTTTGTATGGACTTTTGTCTTTACTGAAACGCACATCACGGTTAATACGGAAGATGCAGTCTTTTGCAACAAGGTGTGCAATGGAAGGATCTTTCTTACTATGTTTTTCTATTACCGCCTGCACAAACGAAAGATAATCGGCTTTGGCCGCTTCGTATGCTTTGCGGTTGGCATCGAACCAGGGTTTGTTGTTATTCTTTTGAAGGTCTTTTAAAAACTTGAGTGTGGACGTTTGCAGCATAAGAAAAGAATAGAGTGAATATGCAAATTTGCATCAACTAACAATACGGAAGCAGAATGGTTTAGTGTAAGGAATGGCAAGTAGATCTCAAATCGCAATTCAAAAAATCTGCAATGCTATACTGCCCCCCAGTTTTCGCCGCTGCGGATTCTGTACAATGTCATTTCGCTGACGCCGTATTTTTTGGCAAGTTGTTTATACGTAACAGTGCGGTTAGGGTCCTGAATAATTTTTTTGATTGTTTTTACCTGCACAGGTGTAAGCTTCAATCCTTTTTGTGTAGTGCTGCGTTCTTTCTGTAGTTTTTTATAGGCAATCTTTTGTGGACTTTTCTGCTGATGCGCTGCCATTTCTTCTACTGTAGCCCATTTAAGATTGGATGCTTTGTTGTCTGTTTTGTTATGGTTGATATGAATAACATATCGGCAACGGGGTGATGTTTTTTTACAAAACAATTTTGCCACTTCACGATGGAGATAAATAGTTCCCTTGTTATCTGCACGATGCAGGTTTAATGTACGGTAGCCGGTAGTAAGCGATCCGTTTAACAATTTGCCATCTTCTGTTACATCGATGGTGAAACTGGCGCAACGTCCGAGATTGGATACAGCATATCTTTTGCGTAACTGTTTCCAACCGGCAAATTGCAATTGTTTCCATTGTTCGCCGGGTATTTTCCTGATCATAAAAAAAGATTGGAGTTATTAAATATACAACTACAAAAGCTATACCTGCAAGTGAATCTGTATATTAATTTTTTAACAGTGCTAAAAACTCTTCTTCAGTTATAATTTTTACAGTGCTTATTTTTTTTGCTTTCTCCAGTTTACTGCCGGCATCTTCACCCACCACCAGGTAATTGAGTTTAGCGCTTACGCCACTCAGTATACTTCCGCCTTGCTCTTCTGCCATTTGCTCGGCCTGGCTACGTTTAAGTGTAGGCAAAGTTCCGGTAAACAAAAATGTAACACCGGATAAGTTGCCTTCGTGTTTACTTTCTTTCTGTTCGTTGTTCAACTGCAAGCCCAAACTTTCCAGTTCTTTCAGCATCGCAATATTTTCTTCATTGCTGAAAAAATCGTGAATGCTTCCTGCAACACGTGGACCAATATCTTCTAACTGTTGTAACTCTTCTAACGATTTACCTGCAATGTCAAGCAAATGTTTTGTTGCGTTGGCTAACGTTTTAGCAGTGGCTTCACCTACAAAGCGAATACCCAATGCATAAATTAAACGATAGAGTGGTTGCTTCTTGGAATTCTCTAAAGCTGTTTGCAGATTATCTACACTCTTTGCTCCGTAGCCTTCCAGCTTTTTGATTGTATCAAATGGTAAACGGTATAAACCGGGAATATCTTTTAAGAAACCAGATTCATAAAACTTCCGCACATTCGCATCGCCCATGCCACGTATATCCATTGCATCTTTGCTGGTAAAATGAATGATGCGTTCAACAAGCTGTGCTTCGCAATGGTAATTGTTGCAGCGCCACACCGCTTCTTCTTCCGGCTTCACCAGCTTGCTGTTACAAACAGGGCAATGGGTCGGGAAAATAATTTTCTCTTCGCTGCCATTTCTCAGCTCTGCCATTGACTTTACGATATAAGGGATCACATCGCCGGCACGTTCTACCAACACGGTATCGCCAATCATCAGGTCTTTTTCGGCAATAAAATCCTGGTTGTGTAAAGAGATACTAGTTACCGTTACACCACCAATGGCAACAGGATCAATTTTGGCAACAGGTGTAACGGCACCGGTACGTCCCACCTGGTATTCAACAGCACGTAGTTTGCTGGTGCCTTGTCTGGCTTTGAACTTATAAGCAATGGCCCAGCGTGGGTGATGGCTCGTCATACCCATTTTTTCCTGAAGCTGCAGATCGTTTACTTTAATCACCATGCCGTCAATTTCGTATGGCAGGGTATCACGCTTTTGTTCAAACTCGTTGCAATAATCAATTACTTCCTGTATGCCTTTGCAAATTTTCTTTTCTTTTTCGGGGCTGCGGAAACCTAACTCCCACATCATCTTTAATGCACCACTATGTGTTTGCAGTTCGGGATATTGCTTCGTTTCATCTTCATTCATGTTGATGTAACCAACATGGTATAAGAACGCTTCCAGGTTTCGGCGGGCAACTTCTTTGGCATCTTTAATACGTAAGCTGCCGCTGGCTGCATTACGTGGATTGGCTAGCGGTGGCAAATTTTCTTCGGCCAGCTGATCGTTATACGCTTTGAAATTTTTCTTGCTCATCAGTATTTCACCACGTATTTCAATTTGCTTAATGCCATAGCTTGAAAATGCGGCAGATAAAGGAATGGAACGGATCTGTTTGATATTCGTTGTGATTTCTTCACCTTCTGTTCCATCGCCTCGTGTAGCACCACGGGTAAGCAAATCGTTTTCGTAAATGAGCGAAATGCTGGCACCATCAAACTTCGGTTCAACACAGTATTCGATCGTATCCAAACCACTTGCTTCTTTTGCTTTGCGGTCCCAGTCAATTAAATCATCCGCATTATACGAGTTTTCCAAACTCAGCATCGGTACCAGGTGCTGTACTTTTTTAAAATCGTTGCCCAATCCTTTTGCCACACGCTGTGTAGGCGAATCGGGTGTAATAATGGAGGGATCTGCCGCTTCAATTTTTTCCAGTGCTTTGTACAGCTGATCGTATTCGTAATCGCTGATGAGCGGGTCATTCAATACATAGTACCTGTATTCATGAAAACGCAACACATTTCGTAAGTCTTCTGTTTTTGTTGCATCAATACCATCCGTAGTGAGCAGTTGTAACAGTTGCGTCGTTGTTTGCTGTAGTTGTTTTGTGCTGTCGGTAGAATACATATACTTCAAATGAGGGGATAAAATTACAAGCTGTAAGATCAAAACAAATTAAATTCATGTGTTCTTTAATGATGTTGTTTATTGATACATCGTATAAGTCATAAAACAGGCGTTGCTTGCAGCAGTAAATGATGATTGTTTTATGGCTAATTTCACGCCCAAATAAATCTTATGATGCGATTATTGCTTGTGCCTGTATTGATCGTTTTACTGGCTGCCTGTAAAGGAAAGACAAAAGCCGATACGCTGTTTATCAACGGAACCGTCTATACTGTTGATTCAGCATTTTCTAAAACAGAAGCGGTGGCCGTAAAAGATGGAAAAATTATTGGCACGGGTACAACAGCCGAACTCCAGCAACAATTTGATGCAAAAGAAACAGTAGACCTGCAGGGTAAATTTATGTACCCCGGTTTTATTGATGCCCATGCGCATTTTTACCGTTACGGATTGGGTTTGCAAACAGCCGATCTTACCGGTACCACCAGTTGGGAAGATATTCTGCATCGCCTCAGTGAATTCAATAAAGTATTAGCACCAGCAAAAGGTGATTGGATTATTGGACGTGGATGGGATCAGAACGATTGGGCAGTGAAAGAGTTTCCAACGAATGAACAACTGAATAAAATGTTTCCCGATAACCCGGTGATCTTAACAAGAGTGGATGGGCACGCAGCGGTGGTAAACGATCTTGCCTTGCAACAGGCAGGCATTACTGCACAAACAAAGCTAACCGGTGGTGATGTGTTTGTTGCAAACGGAAAACCTACAGGCGTATTAATTGATAACGCCATTGACCTGGTAAGCGCAAAAATTCCGGCTGCGAATGAAAAACAAATTAAAGATGCCTTGATGGCTGCACAAAAAAATTGCTTTGCAGCCGGCTTAACAACCATTGCAGATTGTGGTATTGATTACGATGATGTGTTGCAGATTGAAAAAGCCAATGCAAGTGGCGATTTGAAAATGCGTTTGTATGTAATGCTGAGCGATGCGAAGAAAAACTACGAAGCTATTTTTAAAAGGGGTAAAATAAAAACCGATCGTCTGAACGTACGCAGCTTTAAAGTGTATGGCGATGGCGCATTAGGTTCAAGAGGCGCTTGTTTGCTGGAGCCCTACAGCGATAAAGCAAATCATTATGGTTTCCTGCTTAGTAATCCCGAACACTTCGATTCGGTGGCAGCTGTGTTGTATAAAAATCAGTTTCAGATGTGTACACATGCCATTGGCGACAGCGGGAACCGAACCATCTTAAATATTTATGGTAAGTATTTGAAAGAAACGAACGATCTGCGTTGGCGCATTGAGCATGCACAGGTAGTAAATGAAAATGATTTTGCCTTATTTGGTAAGTACAGCATTGTGCCCAGCGTACAACCCACACATGCCACCAGCGATATGTATTGGGCCGAAGAACGTTTAGGACCCAAACGTGTAAAAGGTGCTTACGCCTTTAACGATCTGCTGAAACAAAATGGATGGATTCCCCTGGGTACCGATTTTCCGGTAGAAGATATTGATCCGTTGAAAACATTTTATGCAGCAGTTTTTCGCAGAGATGCAAAGGGCTGGCCGGAAAAAGGTTATCAAACAGAAAATGCACTAACTCGTGAAGCGACATTAAGAGGTATGACCATTTGGGCAGCACGTTCCAACTTCGAAGAAAACGAAAAGGGTAGTATTGAAAAAGGAAAGTTTGCTGATTTTGTTGTACTCGACACCGATTTAATGACGGCTTCGTTTGAACAGGTGTTAAAAACAACCGTACTCAAAACAATCTGTGGCGGCGAAACAGTTTATTCAAAATAAGTTACCCGATAAAGAAAAAATGCGCTTCTGTTTTGAAGCGCATTTTTTTTGACTAGGCTGTTGCATACAAGGCTTCGTTGCGAAATGCTCTTGGTGTGGTATGTTTCTTTTTTACAAACACACGGTTAAAGTAGGTGATGGACTCAAAGCCGGCACTACGTGCAATGGTTGAAATCTGTTTATCGGTTTCGAGTAGCTGGTAGCAGGCATAACCCAGCCGCAGATCGTTTACATAATCGGAAAAAGTTTTACCCGTAGCCCTTTTAAAAAATTTACAAAAGGCACTGGGTGAAATATTAATGATAGACGCTGCATCGTTGATGCTGATAGGCTTTGCGAAATTCTGCTCAACATACGTACACACTTTATTAATCCGGGGTTCGCTGCTTTTGGCCTGCGAAATATCGTAATCGGCCGAGGCGAGTTTTCGTCCTTTTTGTTTGGATAGCTGGTTAAGCAGGTTAATAAGTCCGGTAACCTTTTCTATTCCGGTTTTGTTGGGTAAAGCCAGAATCTGCTCTTTAAAGGGAGCACTGTCTTTAAAGTGCAAACCCAGCCTGCAGTTTTGCAACAGCCGTTTTACATTTTCAAATTCGGGTAAGCCAATCATGCTGTTGAACAGCCAGCCCGAAAACTGGATCACCACAAAATCACAGCTGTCGTTACGTTCTTTTTTATCGGTTACCCAGGTATGGGGCAGATCGGGGCCAATCAGCACCAGGTCGCCTGCTTCAAACTCTTCGTAACTGTCGCCAACAATCCGTTTTCCTTCTACATTGATCTTGTACGTTAGCTCGTACTCAGGGTGGTGATGCCAGTAAAATTCCAGATAAGGAAGCGACATGTGATAGGTTACCAAAACCGGTTTGTCCTCGCCCGGAACAATTTTTTCGAGTTCTGCTTTCATTTCGTTAACCTGTTAAAACGGGATCTTAAAGATAACGATTGTTGGCAATATAGTGTTAGAAAATGGAATTTTAGTTCAATTTGCTGCCTTAACCTTCAAGTAGTTTTGTATCGTAATGATTGCATGACCTGCTTCTCATCTGTTCAATAACCCCATTAACAACAGCTGTTCCGAGAGTTTTCATTGTAATCATCCATCAATTATTCATTAAACGTTCATAAAGCGGATTGAAGTAACAAGGATTGCGATATGAGAAGAATTTTGCTTGCGTTTGTGTTATTGATGACTGCATCCTCTGCAGCTTACAGTCAACTATTATCTACTGATGTAGCTTTTCCTACCGATGCAAGTATCATAGTTATTACGGTAGATGCCACAAAAGGCAATCAAGGTCTGTTAAATCATACAGCATCGGATGTTTATGTGCATACTGGTGTAATTACAAACCTCAGCAGCAGTCCAACCAATTGGCGTTACGTAAAATTCAATCAGGATTTTAATTCGCCTAACGCAGCTTTACAGGCAACGCCACACCCAACCGATGCCAATAAATGGCAGTTTACCATTACCAATATTCGTGCGTATTACGGTGTACCGGCCAACGAAACCATTTTACGTGTTTCGATTCTTTTTCGAAGCGGTAACGGGCAAAAGAAACAGGCAAATATTGATGGCAGCGATATGTACATCAAGGTTTACGCTGCAAACGAATTGGCTGTAAAGTTTACATCGCCTGCCATGCAACCAACATTTAATCCTATTCCCGAACCGTTAACTGTTGGTACGCCACCTTTTTCGGTTCCTGTAACGGCAGTAGCTTCTAAAAATGTAAATCTTTCGGTTACTTTTAACGGTTCATCCATTGCATCTGCAAATGCAGTACAAACAGTAAGCGGCACGGCCAATGTAACTACCACCTGCGAGCAGCAATTAATTGCCGTTGCAGATGATAACGGAACTATTAAGCGTGATACATTCAACTTTTTTGTACCACAGGCCAGTAACCCAACAGGTGCAAGACCTGCAGGCAGAAAAGATGGTATTACATTCGAAGACAACAACACAAAGGCTGTTTTTATTTTATACGCTCCGCTGAAAACAAAAGTGTCGCTTGTTGGTGATTTTAATAACTGGCAGCAAACCTGCTCGGGCCAAATGAAAAAAGACGGTGATTATTTCTGGACAGAAGTAACTGGTCTTACACCCGGTACCGCTTATCGTTTTCAGTACATTGTTGATGATGCTATCCGCATTGCCGATCCTTATAGTGAGTTAGTGCTCGATCCAAACAACGATCAATACATTCAGGCATCTACTTATCCGAACATGCCCCAATACCCAACGGGTAAAACAACCGGCGGTATTGTTGGTGTAATTACTCCCGGCGAAACTGCATATAACTGGACAAGCAACAGCTATGTTCGCCCGGATAAACGTGATCTGATGATCTACGAATTGCTGGTGCGTGATTTTGGAGCACTGCACAGCTGGCAAATGCTGAAGGATACGTTGAACTATATCAAAAACCTTGGCTTTAATGCGGTACAACTAATGCCCATTAATGAGTTTGATGGTAATGAAAGCTGGGGTTACAATCCTATGTACTTTTTTGCTCCAGATAAATACTACGGTTCAAAAAACGCATTGAAAGCATTTATCGATCAGGCGCACAGTTTGGGCATTGCCGTTATACAGGATATTGCATTCAATCATGCAACAGGTCAATCGCCGTTGGCAGCCATGTGGTGGAATGCTGCAGCTAATCAAACTGCGGCCAACAATCCTTATTTCTACGAAACAGCACAACATCCGTTCAATGTATTTCACGATTTTAATCACAATGTAGAGCCAACCAAATATCATGTGGCACGTTTCATCCGTCACTGGTTAACCGAATACCGCATTGATGGTTTCCGTTGGGATTTGAGTAAAGGGTTTACCAATAATTTTACTACCGATGTGACTGCATGGAACCTATACAGCCAGGACCGCATCAATATCTGGCAGCGTTATTACGATTCGATGCAGGTGGTAAGTCCGGGTTCGTATTGTATACTCGAACATTTGGGTAATGATGATGAAGAAGCAGAACTGGCAAAACGTGGAATGATGTTGTGGGGAATAATGAACTACCAGTTTGCACAAAACACCAAAGGATATAGTTCGGGTGCAGATATTACCCGTGCGTTTTGGAAAAACAGGAACAATTGGAATACCACAACATTTAACGATAAGCCATATTTAATTACCTATGCCGAGAGTCATGATGAACAACGGATCATGTTTGAAAACATCAACTCCGGTAATACAGCAAATGCAGCACACAATGTAAAAGATACAACGATAGGGCTTTACCGTACAGAAGCAATGGCTGCTGTATTGATGGGTTTGCCCGGTCCGAAAATGATCTGGCAGTTTGGGGAACTTGGATACGATTACGATATCAACTTCAATGGACGAACAGGGAACAAGCCAATTCGTTGGGATTATTTTCAACAGGTGCGTCGTAAGCGTTTATATCAAGTTTTTAGTGCAATGGCGAAACTGCGTAACCAGTTCAAAAATACATTCCGCACACCCGACCTCGCATTAGGTACCAGCCTTGGATCAAACCTGGTGAAAACAATCGTTGTTGATCATGCAGATTTAAAATATGTAGTTGTTGCCAATTTCGACGTGGTGCAGCAAACGCCAACAGTAACATTCCCCGCCAATGGAACTTTTTACGATTACACCAATGGCGGAACAATTACTGTTTCAGGAAATCAACAGGCAATAACCTTGCAGCCCGGTGAGTACAAAGTATATCTCAACCAAAATATATCAGGTGGAGTTGTGACGAATGTCAGAGACGTTCTTGCATCAAAAGCAGATTTTAGTCTTTCCGTTTACCCTAACCCGGTACGTGGTACAGCTACCGTAAAATATGAATTACCAAAGAGTGGAAAAGTGAGTGTGCAGTTGATTAATATGCAGGGACAGGTTCTTGTATCGAAGAATATGGGTTTCCAGTTAAAAGGATTCCAGTTGTTTGAGTTAGATCGTAACAGCATTGCAGGCACGCCGTTAAAAGCAGGCCAGTATGTGTTACAGGTGCGGGTAGATAACCTGGTGCGTTATGAAAAAGTGATGGTGCAGCAGTAAGAAATTGTCTGCTGTCTAATAAAGGTTCGGACGTGATGAATTGTTGATACATGTTTTGTTTAAAAAAGATGCTGCAACAAAATGCGCAACATTATCCAAGACATGCTGGTCAGCAATGATCGTTATAAATTGTAATTTCTAAACCCCAACTATTGATTATGACCCTTAATCGTCTGCTTGCCAGGTTCGGGATGCTTGTGGTAGCCCTGCTGGTCGTAGCAATGAATGTGATTGCACAAGGTAAAACTGTAACGGGTAAAGTAACCGACAGTAAAGATGGAACACCTGTTCCCAATGCTTCTGTTACTGTAAAAGGTACCAACACCGGTACTACAACCGATGCTACAGGTAGCTTCCGCCTTGTTGTAAACGATGCCAATGCTGTATTGGTAATTTCTTCTGTTGGTTACAACAATTACGAAGTAACTGTTGGCAGCCAATTAGATTTATCTATTTCTTTAACTGCTGCCTCCGGCACACTCAACGAAGTGGTGGTGGTGGGTTATGGTACGCAACGTAAAAAGGATCTGACAGGTGCCATAGCGACTGTTAGTGCCAAAGATTTTGTAAAAGGAGCCATACAAACACCTGAACAACTTATTTCAGGAAAGGTTGCGGGCGTACAAATCACTTCGAATAATGGCGCTGCGGGTAGCGGAAGCCGTATTCGTATACGTGGTGGCGCATCCTTGCGTGCCAGCAACGATCCTTTAGTTGTAATTGATGGATTGCCTGTTGACAATGGTAATGCACTAAGCCTAATTAATCCGAACGATATTGAATCATTCACTTTGCTAAAAGATCCTTCTGCAGCTGCAATTTATGGTTCACGTGCTTCTAATGGCGTTATCATTATTACGACTAAAAAAGGTAAAAAAGGGAAGGTGCGCTTTAATTTCAGTGCACAAGGATTTTTACAAAACGCAATTAAAAATGTAGACATGATGAACGCTCAAGAGTTTACCAGCGTTCTCCAGTCTAAACCTTCTCTTGCATCTGTCGCAAACTTGCTCGGCAAGAATAATACTAACTGGCAGGATGAAATTTATCATCCAGCATTTGGTCAGGATTATAATTTAAGTGCTAGTGGTGCAATAATTAACGGAAAAGTGCCATTTCGTGTTTCCGGAGGATTTTTGAATCAGGATGGCATTTTACGTACTGATAATTTCAAACGATATTCAGGCGCATTAAATCTAAGCCCCAGATTTTTTAAAGACAACCTCAAAGTTGACCTTAATATGAAGGTTGCGCAAACAGTAAATGCTGATGCGGACTTTGGTGCAATTGGAAATGCTGTTACATTCGATCCAACGCAGACTATTCGGACAAACAGTAATCGCTATGGAGGATATTTTGAGTGGCTTACAAGCGATGGCCGTCCTGCCAGCAACTCCAACAGAAATCCTCTCGCTTTACTTTATATGAGAGATCACAGACGTGAGCAAAATCGTTTCATTGGAAATATTCAATTTGATTATTCTATTCCTTTCGTAAAAGGTTTAAGGGCGAACCTTAACTTGGGTACAGAGTTTGCCAACGAGCGAGGCAATTTCGTTAAAACAGATAGCGCTGCAGCAGCATATCCAAGCATTGGTGGTAAAGGCGGTTACAGAAACAGATCGTACCTCGAACGCAGAAACAATCTTTACGATTTTTATTTGAATTATGTAAGGGAAATCAAATCAATAAAAAGCAGGATTGATTTTACGGCAGGTCATGGTATGCAGGAGTATTTTTATTACAACTTCAACTATCAGAATAGCTATTTCGACGGATCTCCAAACGGACCTGCACCTACTTTCCTGAGTAATAATTCGGATGATATTAATGGTGATGATGGGTATACTATGCTCTCATACTATGGTCGTTTAACTTATAGCCTTGCGAACAAATATATTATCACATTAAACGGTCGTGCAGATGGTTCATCAAGATTTTCGAAAGCAAACAGATGGGGTTATTTCCCTTCCGCTGCTTTAGCATGGCGTATTAACGAAGAGAACTTTTTGAAAAATTCGCAGGTTGTTTCGGATTTGAAGCTTCGCCTTGGATATGGTATTACGGGCCAGCAGGATATTCCAGGTTTGTACCCTTACCTGGCAGTGTATAATCAATCAAATAATAATGGCTTATATCAGTTGGGGAGCACCTTTTATAACAGATTAGGCCCTGTTGAGTATGATCCAAATATTAGATGGGAAACAACAAGAAACATTAATGCAGCCATTGAATATGGATTTTATAATAACCGAATAACAGGTATTCTGGAAGTTTTTTCACGGAACACAAAAGATCTGGTTAGTATCGTTCCTATCCCATTGGGTGCCAACTTTGCAAATAGCCTGTTAACGAATGTTGGAACAATTGAAAGCAAAGGTGTAGAAGTTACAATGAATTTTATACCTATAAAAAATGAGACTACTCAATGGGATTTTGGTTTCAATGTCACTTATGCAAATCCTAAGATAACAAGGCTTTTAATTAACGATGATCCGAATTTTGTTGGTAACAGAATTACAAACATCAGCGGAAGCGTAGGTGGTGTAGCTCAAATTGAAGCTCTTGGTTACAGACCAGCATCGTTTTATATGTATCAGCAGATTTATGATCAGAATAACAAGCCTATTGAAGGTCTGTATGAAGATTTAAATCGTGATGGTTTGATTAATGAAAAAGATCTCCGGGTATTTAAGCCATCCGATGCGCCCGTTTATTTTGGTGTAAGCTCTTCTGTTACCTATAAAAAACTTAATGCAGGATTTGTATTGCGTGGCAACATCGGAAATTATATATACAACAATGTAGCAATGCAGTATGGTGTACTTAATCAGGCTTCGATAGGTGCCGGGCCACAAAATATGCATCGTGACTATTCCCAAACAGGGTTCATTAACAAACAGGAGCTTTCAGACTATTATATCCAAAATGGATCATTTATCAGACTTGACAACATCAACTTCGGTTATGATGCAGGTAGAATAGGTAAGAATACAAACCTCAGGATAACAGCTAATATTCAGAATGTGTTTGTTATAACAAAATACAAGGGGATTGATCCTGAAATTGCCGGAGGCATGGATAATAATATTTATCCTCGCCCACGAACTTATGTGTTGGGATTAAACCTTGATTTCTAAGCCTGAAAAAAAAGTATTATGAAATATTCCGGAATAAAAATAGTAATGGTAATGCTTGCTGTAAGCATGCTTACAGCCTGCGTAAAAAAGCTGGATCGTTTTCCAGCTAACACTCTAACCTCCGAAGATGCATATAAGGATCTTGCAGGTTACAAAAGAGTATTAGCAAGGGTTTATGGAAGTATGGTATTAACTTCTCAAAATGCACCTGCAACTGGTGGATTTGGAAACGGTGACGTGAAAGGCGTTGACGAAGGTTTCTCCGACTTCTTCCGTAACTACTGGACTATACAAGATATGAGTACAGATATGGCAAAATGGAAGTGGGCAGATCCTGGCTTGTACGATATTCAGTTTAACAGGTGGGGTGCCGACAATCCCTTAGTTGAAGGAATGTATGGACGCTGTATGTTGGTGATAACTTTCGCAAATGAATTTTTGAGAGAAAGTACTCCAGAAAAAATAAATGCCAGAGGTATTAATGCAAATGAAATAAAAACAATGCGGGCCGAGGTGCGGTTTGTGCGGGCTTATATGTATTGGGCGCTGATGGATTTATTTGGCAATCCAGGCTTTGTTACCGAAAACGATCCATTTGGAACATTTACTCCTCCTCAAATTAAGCGAGCAGACTTGTACAAATGGATTGACGATGAGTTGAAAGCAATTGAAGCAGATTTACCCGCTCCCAGAGCAAATGAATATGGTCGTGCAGACAAAGCAATTGCATGGGCATTAAGAGCTCGTATGAGTTTAAACGCTTCAGTCTATTTATCATTGGCTCAGCCTGCAATTACAGATTTTACGCCTTATTACACCGAAGCTGTTGCCAATTCTAAAAAGGTAATTGATGCTGGTTATACACTGATGCCAAATTATCAATGGCTTTTCCTTGCCGACAACCACATTGGAAATACTGAAGCAATCTGGACGTTAAATTATGATGGCGTAAAATCTCAAAGCTATGGTGGCGCAACATTTATTATTAACGGAACCGCCTCAGGTGATCGTCAACCATTAGTTCAGCTGGGCGGTCTTGGCGGATGGGGAGCAATGCGTGCAACGGAAAAAATACCACAGCTTTTCCCCGACGTAACCGGTGCGGGCGATAAGCGTTCTTTATGGTACACGGATTCTCAAACTGAAAGTATGAACGATTTCTTTGATTATCAGTATGGCTATCCAACAACCAAGTATCGTAACCGAACAAGAAGTGGTGGTTATGGTAATGATCCAAACAGAACTTTTGCAGACATCGACATACCGGTTTCAAGGTTAGCTGAGATGTATTTGATCTATGCTGAAGCTGTAAAACGTGGCGGCACTGGCGGTTCTGAATCACAAGCTTTGATATACCTGAATGCTTTGCGCACACGTGCACAGGTTACTGCAGCTCCGTTAGGCTTTTATACATTGGATTACGTACTTGATGAAAGGGCAAGAGAGTTATACTGGGAAGGTTTCCGAAGAATGGACCTGATCAGGTACGGCCGATATGCAGAAGCTAACTATTTATGGCCATGGAAAGGTGGTGTTCGCAACGGAACTGCTTTTGATGTGAACCGTAAAATTCTTCCAATTCCTTCAAAGCAATTGGCGGTTAACCCGAATCTGAAACAAAACCCAGGTTATTAATAATAAAATCTTTGGTTTATGAAATTGATTTATCAACTGTTCGCTATGCTTCTGATTTTTTCTTTGGGTGCATGCGAAAAAATTGAGAACAAAAATTATTTAATGGATGGAACAAGGCCGGTCTTAACCGGTAGTTCAACTGCAGTTCGCTTACAGGCAGGAGAAGAAAATAATGTAGCAATACGTTTTTCCTGGACCAATCCCAACTACAAGTTTACAACAGGTATAAGCTCGCATGATGTGAAATATAAGCTTGAGATAGATACGCTTGGTGCAAACTTTAATAGTTCAAAGAAATACCAGGCAATTTTTACCAACGATTTATCTAAAACATACACCGTTGGAGAATTGAACAACATACTGGGTAACACCATGCGTTTGCAACTCGATCCACGTCGTTCGTACACTTTCCAGGCACGGATTACCTCAAGCCTTGGTGTTGGCACAGATGCGGTTCCTCTGCAGTCAGACATCATTACGTTTACAGCGAGTCCTTTCCCGCCGCCTCCAAAGGTAGAAGTTCCTGCTAATGGTACTTTATGGGCAACAGGCGATGCGTTTGCTTCGAGCTGGCAAAATCCATTGCCTGCACCCTTCAGCACAACACAACAGTTTACACGTATTTCTACAACAAAGTATGAGCTTACTGTAAACATGCCGAGCGGAGGTAATTACAAGCTTATTCAAACACAAGGCGATTGGGGCTCACAATACCATATGCTTCCCGGTGGTACATGGGCAGGTGGCGAACTGGAAAAGCGTGATGCTGATCCTGGTTTCCCTGGTCCGCCATCACCAGGTAATTATAAAATTACAGTCGATTTTCAGTTAGGTATTTTCTCTGTAGTTAAACTTTAAAAAACGCAAGTATGAAATATTTCAATAAACTAATGATTGGGCTGCTGTTGGTAACAGGTTTTACTGCCTGTGAAAAAGCCGATAAACTGCCTTTTTATGGCGAAGGTGTGGCAACTACATTGTCAGCCGTGTCCACAACTGTAGCACCAATACCTGCTGATTCATCTAAGTATTCATTAATACTAAACTGGACCGATCCAAAATATGCACAGGATCCAAAGCTGTATAAGTTTGTGATCGAGATCGATTCTGCAAGTAAAAATTTCACCCGTGCTTATACACGTACAGTAATTGGTAAGTTAACCGATTCAATTATTGCAAAAGATCTGAATGCAGTAATGCTGGCATGGGGTTTCGAGTTTAACAAGGCATACGATCTGGATGTACGTGTTACTGCTTCTTACGGTAACAACAACGAACTGAAGTACTCAAATGTTCTTAAGATCAAAGCAACGCCGTATAAAATTCCTCCGAAAGTTGTATTGCCTTACGACAGCAAATTGTGGATTGTTGGTAGTGCCACACAAGGCGATTGGAGCAACCCGATCAATCCGAGCTCTAATACAATACCGCAAAGTTTTTCACGAATCGATGAAACAACATTTGGTGGTGTGTTTGATTTAAAAGCAAATGGCGAGTATTTAATTCTTCCCGAAAACCAAGGTGCATGGAGCAACAAATATTCCATTGCCAATAAAGGATTGACCGGTGTAGAAAACGGCGGCGATTTTGGTTACAACCTGCCCGATAACTTTAAAGGACCGGCAAGTGCAGGATTGTATAAAATAACACTCGACTTCCAGAAAGGTAAATTCAAAGTAGAACCGTTTACACAACAGTATGGTACGCCTGCTAACATGTGGATTGTAGGTAATGCTTTTTCAACTATTCCTGACTGGACTAATCCTAATGGCGGACCAATGCCTGCAGGTACGGCCTTTACCCGTCGCAACTCTACAGAGTATGATTTAACGGTTGCTATGAAGGGCGGTGGCGAATATCTTATTCTGCCTAACGGAAATGGCAATTGGGGTAAATATGCTATTGCTAACAAAACAGCTGCCGGTGCAGCAGCGGGTGGTACGTTTGCACCCGAAGCCAGCGATAATTTCCCTGGCCCCGCAGCATCAGGCAACTACAAAGTATCGGTAAATCTGTTCAACAATATTTACACGGTAGTTAAGCAGTAAACAATACAAACTGCATACAAACGAAACGCCCGTTACAATTTGTAACGGGCGTTTCGTTTGTACTTTAAGTTGCAGAAATACATCATCACCAACTTTTACGCACTCTGAATTTGCCTTCCACTGTTGGACCTGCACTTAAAAAATCGCCTGTTCCCGATGGCGTAATGACAAATGTCCCTGTTACAAAACCATCGGTTTCACCTAAGCTGGTAATGGTAACACCGCCACCGCTTGCAACAAACTCATTGGCAGGTGTAGTATAGGCGCAATTGTAGTTGGGCCCACCTGTTATCAGATACTGCACATGAGTACCGATATTTACCAAGGGCGATTTGTACGCAAATGTTCCGTTGCCTGCACCCTGCCAGCGTACAGTAATGTATCTTCCTTTCTCATCACCGTCACTGTCGGCCAGAATGTAATAATTGTCGGCAAGTTTTACTGCCGGCGAAGCTTCCTGTGTAAACCAATCACCACCTCCAACACGAACTGAAATTTCGCCGTCGTTGGAAATTTTTATATGTGTCAGCACTACAAATTTCCCTCTTTGGTTAAGGTCAATATTCACGCTTATTGCAACGGGGTTTGGTGATGATGGAACAGTTGCCGGTGCTGTGTACGTTGCTTTCTGTTGATTGGGCGAAAGTTTACCTGCTCCGGCCAGCGACCAACCTTTAATAAATAACGCCGTCATATTCTGGCGTTTTCCAATAGGGCGTTCTGCTTTTTCGAGTGCGGCCAGCAAAAAATTAGCATCGGAAATTAACTCCAGCTGGGCAACTCCGTTTACCGGTAATACAGCAGCGCTCGACGTTAGTTCAAAACTTTTAAAGAATGTCCAGTCAGAGAAATGTGTGGTTTCTACCGAAACCAACATCAGGTTTTTGTTTACGGTTGTGCTGTTAATGGCTTTCCATACACCTTCGTTGTTTTGATAGGCAATTCCGAATGCTTCGGGTACGGTGCCAACAACATCTTTTTCGGTATAGCGGAATGTAATAGTAACGGGTTTTGTAAATACAATGTTGTGTGGAGTTATACGGTAGCCGTTGTGCAAACCCATTGGATTGGTATTGCTGATGCGTTGAATACTGATGGTCTGGTCGCTGTTTAATGCTCCTTGTGGAATGGCGATTGATATTTTGCCGTCGTTACTGCTTACAGTTCCTCCGGAAGCACCAATGATTTTGGTTGAAGGGTTTGTGTTATCGGCCACACCAACCGCTGTTACTTCTCCCGGTGTTTCTGCAGGTTCCTGGATAGTTGCGGGCTTTTTTGAACATCCGGTTTGAAAGAAGGTTAGCAAACAGGCGATGATAAAGGGTGAAATGATTTTCATTTGTCGAACATGTTTTAATGATGATGAAAGGGTTTAGCCTGCATATAATTATTTATGCATACTCATTGTGTAATTGCGCAGCATGTACTGAAAGCAAGTTTGCTACAGAACACAGGCATATAAATAGAAAAACAGTCTGTTGTTATACCCGTTTAGCATACAATGTCTGCAGAAGCACTGTATAGTTTCAGGTTTGTGGAGCAGGTGTTTTTTTGTAAAAATGCGGGCAGTTGTTTTTTAAACGAATGTTTAATGTACAAACGGAGTGTTTAATGGTATGAAAGCGTGTATTGTAAAACAACAATTGAACTTTTTTACAATCAAATTTCATACTGCCAGAAGAAGAAATTTTTACACCACATAATGATGTGATTTTGATATAACGCTGTATTACATATTATGGCTAATAGAAAAAGCCGATGCATTTGCATCGGCTTTTTCTATAAATTTCATCACTGTTTATTTCACCCACAACGCATACACCAGCCAACTCAACAGCAAACCAATTACTGCCCACGTTAAACCACTTATACGTTTACGTTTAATGTAGAGGATAAGAATAAGACCGGTTAGTGATACCAGCGTCATCAGTATTGCCGATACATCAATAACCCATGCCCATGCTTTACCACTGTCTCTTCCCTTATGCAGATCGTTTAAAATACCAACAGCACCTGCACGCATCAGCGACAGTTCGTAGGCGCCGGTTGCACGATCAATAAACACATCGGCACTATAACCAGGTCCTCTAAACGAAACACTGCATTCTGCATCATCAATCCTGAATTCACTCAATTCGCCTTTAATGTTATTGGTTTTGCGCAGGTATTCTACTACTTCAAGCTTTGCAATATGCAAGGTGTCGGTTGTGTTTACCCAAGTTGTATTCAGTTTGCCTTTTTCTGTTGTTGTTTTTACTTGGCCTGCAAAATAATCAGCATGGTTTAGCGTAAGACCTGTTACCGAAAAAAACAGTACAATAACAAAGCTTACCATCGACAAATAAATATGCAACCATCTCGATACCTGTGCAACGTTGCGCCGTAAAACCAGGTTGCGTTTCGTGCTGTTATTTCTTTCCATAGTTCACCATCACTTCTGTTATTTCAGCATTTCCTTTCAACGTAAACTGCTGAGCTTTTTTACTGCAATCCATTTCCTGTTTTAATAAATCGTATCCACCATGTTCACGCACAACTTCAATATATACAGTATACACATCCTGTTTTACACTATTACCTTTTGTATCTGTGCCATCCCATTTAAAACTGTATTTACCGGCCGAGCGTGTAGCACCGGTAACAGAGGCAAATGCAGCTGGGTCGGCAGTGTATGCGCTTCCGTTCTTACGGTACCACGAACGTAAGTCACGCAACCATTTTGGTTTATTGTACCAGAGTGCAAGCGTCTTTACCACATTGCCTTCTTTGTCTTCTATCCAAATTGCAGCAAACGGACGTTTTGCAAATCCTTCCTGCTGTTTCAGTTCAAGCGAAATGTTGATTGCATTCTTCCAATCACTTTGATGTATAACAGCAGGTGTTTCAAGCTGTAAGTGTTTCCAGTTTGCACTTTCAATACGTTCGCCGTTTTGCGTAATCAGTAAATAGTCAGCATCCTTAACCGAAGCAGCAAGTCTTTTGCATTCTTCAACGGTTAATACATTAAAAGCCGTAGCTAATGCGCCGGCATCTGTTGCCGATGGGGCCACTACTGTTGCACTAACGATTGCTGAAGCAGGCGTGCCTGTACGGGGATCTACAATGTGTGAATACCAAACACCATTGATGAGCTCTCCCCGGCGATAGTTGCCGCTTGTTGCTACCGCTTTATTGGTTATTTGCAGTTGATCGATGGGGGCATCATTTTCTGTATTGGCAGTTGGATTGCTCACCAGTACTGTTTCGTTTACAGTGCCGGCAACAACCATATCGCCGCCGATGTTTACAATTAAACCGTTAATACCGGTAACACGCATGGCCGCATTGGCTGCCGATTGAATGATATAGCTTTTGGCAAAAGAGTTAAGCTTTAATGGTACGTTGGTAAGATGTGTAGCTGTTTGCTTTTGCGCATCGAGCACCCAATGTTGTTGTTGTACCAAGGCAACGCTGGCCGCCAGCTGTTCCTGCGCAGGCAGCTGCTGGATGAGGGCCGATTGCTTCCAAACCTGGCTAATAAGTTCTGCTGCTGCATCGAGAGCACCATTACTTTGTTTACGCCATGTATCAAAAAGATTGAGTATAGTAAACAGGTCTTTCGAAACAGGAACAGCTTTGTTATGTGTACGCATCCATTGGCTGAACTCACTGTTAACATTGTAACCACTAAGAATTTTGTTGAGGCGGTTAATTTCTGCCAGTGCTGCCTTTTCAGCCAGTGCAGCTTGTTTATCAGAAACGGAGGTGATCTTGATTTCCATTGATGTGCCCAGTACATTTTCGTAACGGGAAATATAGGAAACCTGGTTGTTTGGGTTTGCGGGGTTGGAAAAACCATCGCCGGCTAAAAGAACGACAAATAGAAAAAGAAATGCTAATACACGGTTCATAAAATAAAAACGATTGTTGCGGGTTAAAACTTGTTGCAATTTGATTGTTTTAGACGACAGCTTTTAGAAAAAACCGTTCGGCTGCCGGTCTTTTTCTGCAAATACCTTGGTTAAAACCCGCTCAGCCCTTATTTTCATTACCTTCGTGCCCTTAATTTTTAAAGGTTATGTCTTCCCTTCGGGATAAACTGGATTTGGAGCGTCTGCCACAACACATTGCCATTATTATGGATGGGAATGGCCGTTGGGCAAAAGAGCAGGGCCAGGATCGCCTCTACGGGCACTTCCACGGCGTGGAAAGTGTGCGCAATATTGTAGAAGGTTGTGCCGAACTGGGTGTAAAATATCTCACCCTTTACGCCTTCAGTACCGAAAACTGGGATCGCCCCATTGAAGAGGTTACTGGGTTAATGGAGTTACTGGTAGATACCATCCGGAAAGAAACAGCAACCCTGCATAAGAACAATATTAAGCTGCATGTTATTGGCGATACCAATATGCTGCCCGAATATGCCCGCAACGAGCTGCAGGCAAGTTTAGACGATTTGAAAGATAACACCGGTCTTAACCTGGTAATGGCATTAAGCTACAGCAGCCGCTGGGAAATTGTAAACGCCATTAAAATCATAGCTGCCGATGTAAAAGCCGGCAAGCTGGAGCCGTTTGAAATAGACCAGGATACCATTAAAGATTATTTAACCACTCGTGAATTTCCCGATCCGGAGTTGATGATACGTACCAGTGGTGAATACCGCATCAGTAACTTTTTGTTATACCAACTGGCTTATGCCGAATTGTATTTTACCAATGTACGCTGGCCCGATTTCCGGAAAGAGAATCTGTACGAAGCAATTCTCGACTTCCAGAGCAGGGAAAGACGATTTGGTAAAACAGGCGACCAGGTTAAAAACGAACCCTTAACGCAATCCTAAGATACCTTTGAAGACAGGCATTTTAACAAAGAGTTTCAGCAAAACCAACTATTTTGCCGCCCGGCCGATGATGTTATCAGTCGTAGTAAATGCTGCATGGCAGTTTTGTGCTACAACAGGCAAGAGCGGCATTTTTATAACCCGACTTACAACATAACCGTAACTGAATTTTTTGATGCGTTTGAATAGAAAATTATCACTGCTTCTTCTGCTTTGCATTGGCTTTACCATTAATCTGTCTGCTCAGCAAACCGACACAACGAAACCTGTTGCTGTAGATCCGGAACTGGAAGCGATTATGAACTCAAGGGTTCCTAAAGAATATATTATTGCTGGCATTACTGTATCAGGTTCCCGAACATTCGACTCCGCTTTACTGGTATCCATTACCGGCATTGCAGTTGGCGATAAGGTATTCTTGCCCGGTGGCGATCTTTTCAGTAAGGCCATTGCATCCATTTGGAAACAACAATATTTCGATGATGCGGCCATTTATATTACCCGTGTAGATGGTAAGGATATCTACATCGAAATAAGTGTAACCGAACGTTCTCGACTCGGCAACTTCTTTTTCAAAGGCATTAAAAAAGGCGAAGAAGATGAACTGAAAGAAAAAGTAGGACTTACCCCCAATAAAGTAATTACCGAAAACCTGCGGTTAACAAGTATCGAACGCATTGAAAAGTTTTATACCGAAAAAGGTTTCCGCCAGGTAACGGTAAAGATTACTGAAGCAAAAAATGCAGTGAACCCCAACTTCCTTGATCTTACATTCAATATCAATAAAGGAAAGAAAGTAAAAATTGAAGAGGTGTTTATTTCGGGCAATACGGTTGTATCAGATCTTAAGCTGAAGAAGCAACTTAAGGGCACAAAGGAAAAATTACGTTTAACCCTACACCCCGAAGCTGACAACCCGATTTATGGCGGTAAAGATACCATCACGTTTAAGCAGTTTATGAAAGACTGGGGCTTTATGTCGCTGTCGAAAGTGAGAGATTTTGTTGATCCCTGGTTCCGCTTGAAATTCTCAGCTGCGAAGTTTAACCAGAACAAATATGTAGAAGACAAGGAGAAGTTACTCAACTATTATAACTCGCTCGGGTATCGTGATGCGACTATTGTAAAGGATACAACTTACTATAATAAAAAAGGCAACCTGCTGGTTGAAATTAAAGTAGATGAGGGTCGCCAGTATTACTTCGGCAACATTACCTGGAGAGGTAATACCAAGTATACCGATTCAACGCTCAGTAATATCCTCGGCATTCAGAAGGGTGATATTTATAACCTTGAAACATTGAATACAAAGCTGGGCAAGCAAATGTCGCAGGAAGGTGGAGACATCAGCGGTTTGTATATGGATGATGGTTACCTGTTCTTCCGTGTGGAGCCGATTGAAACAAGAGTATACAACGATACTATCGATTACGAGATTCGTTTATCTGAAGGTCCGCAGGCAACGATCCGTACAGTAAACATTACCGGCAACGACAAAACAAAAGATTATGTTATCCGTCGTGAACTGCGTACTGTTCCCGGTGAGAAATTCAGCAGAAGCGATATGATCCGTTCTATCAGGGAACTGAGTGCGTTGAACTATTTTAACCCGGAAAAAATTAACCCGAACCCGGTTCCCAACCCGGATGATGGTACGGTAGATATCAACTATTCACTTGAAGAAAAATCAAGCGATCAGTTAGAGTTAAGCGCAGGTTGGGGTGGTTACATTGGTCTTACCGGTACTTTGGGTATCACCTTCAATAACTTCTCTACTAAAAATATTTTAAAGAAGGATTCGTGGAAGCCTTTACCATCGGGCGATGGTCAGCGACTTTCATTACGTGTACAATCAAACGGTCCTTCGTTTAGTTCACAAAACTTCTCGTTCAGCGAACCCTGGTTAGGCGGTAAGAAAAGAAATAATCTTACCCTTAGTCTGTTCAGAACAAAACTATCCAATGCATTTGATCCGTTAACAGGATTACCGTTACGCTCACGTGCAAACAATCAGTACCTGAGTACATTTGGTGCAACAGTATCGTTGGGTAAACAATTGAAGTGGCCCGATGATTTCTTCAACCTTATTTTCTCGTTAAACTATACCAAGTATAAATTAAAAGAGTACCAGCTTTTCCCAGAAATCAGGAACGGTAACTCTAACAACTTTAACCTGCGTGTGCAGTTGATCCGTTCGAGTGTGGATCAACCAACATTCCCACGCTCCGGTTCTACTTTCTCATTAACAGGAACATTTACACCACCATGGAGTTTGTTCCGTGATGTAAGCAAGTACACCGACCCGGCAGAAAAATATCGCCTGGTAGAATACCACAAATGGCGCATGAATTACGAATGGTTTATTCCGATCGGTAAACCTGCAGGTGCAGAAAAGAACCGCCAATTTGTATTGAAGGCAGCTGCTAAGTTTGGTTTCCTGGGACGTTATAATAAAGACATTGATTTGTCGCCATTTGAACGTTTCCAGGTGGGTGATGCAGGTATGCAGAACAACTTTGGTATTATTGGTTTCGACATTATAGCACACAGAGGTTACCCCGTGTACGACAATTCAAATCCAAGAATTAATAACTCCAACCAAACATCTGCCAACAGGTTCTTTACCATCTTTAATAAATACACAATGGAGCTGCGTTATCCGTTAAGCACCAATCCAAGCAGTACCATTTTTGGTTTGGCATTTTTCGAAGCAGCAAACGGTTGGTACGATGTAAAGGATTACAATCCGTTTAAATTACGTCGTAGTGCGGGCTTAGGTATGCGTTTCTTCCTGCCAATGTTTGGTTTGTTAGGGTTTGATTATGGTGTTGGTTTCGACCGTACATTCCCCGGTGCAAGATTCAGAGATCTTACACGCTTTACCTTTATGCTTGGCTTTGAACCGGAATAAACAACTTCCGGCTTACAGAATACATCATGTATAAAAACAATTGTATGAAAAAGATCCTTTTTGCCGCACTCGTATTTACGTTTACTGCTTTTAGTGCAAACGCACAGCGTTATGCTATTATTGATACCAAATACATCCTCGATAAAATACCGGAGTATAAGGATGCCAATAAAAAGCTGGAAGAAATGGCGGATGCATGGCAAAAAGAAATTGATCTGATGCAGGCCGACCTGGATAAAATGTATCGCCAGCTGGAAACAGAAAGGGTAATGCTTACACCGGAATTATTGAAAAAGAGAGAAGATGAAATTTTCAATAAAGAAAAGCAGGTAAGAGATTTGCAACGTCGACGCTTTGGTTTTGAAGGAGACTACTTCCGCAAGAAACAGGAACTGGTGAAACCCATACAGGATAAGGTTTACAACGCTGTACAACGTTTGGCAACGGAAAGATTATACGACTTTATTTTGGACAAAAGTGAAGGAATTACCGTTATATTTGCCGACCCTAAACTGGACAAAAGCGACGATGTGCTGAAAATACTGGGTGTTAAACTTTAATAAAAACCCATGTGCACACACAACCATTGAGGGGAGTAAGCACACTTTATTTAAAACAAAAAAGAAAAATGAAAAAGATTATTGTTCTGGCAGTTGTAGCAATTATGGGAACCGCTGCAACAGTGAATGCTCAAAAGATCGGCCACATCAACACAAACGATTTATTGATGGCGATGCCCGAAACAAAAAAGGCTCAAGACAAACTGAAAAACACACAGGATTCTTTGAACGTTGTGTACGGCCAGTTAATTAAAGAATACCAGGAAAAAGATAGCGTTATCAGAGTTGATTCAATAAAATGGACTCCAGCAATTAAGCAAATCCGTTTTAAAGAATTCCAGGACTTAGCTGACGCAGTTCAAAACTATTCTACTCAAGCGCAACAATACCTGCAACAAAAGGAACAAGAATTTTTTGCTCCTGTACAAAAAGCAGCTATTGACGCTATCCAGGCAGTTGCAAAAGCAAATGGTTATGCTTATGTACTTTCGAGAGATGCTTTATTGGTTGTACCAACAACAGACGATCTGTTGCCGCTGGTAAAGAAGTATCTGAAAATACCTGACGCACCTGCTGCAAAATAAGTTTAGCTTATTATGATATTGATCCCGCTGTTGTACAGCGGGATTTTTTTTGTGCTTACATTAGCAGCATGCAGCAAGGACCAATAGGTATTTTCGATTCGGGCTATGGCGGTTTAACTGTGATGAAAGAGATTGTTCAGCAGTTGCCGCAATACAATTACATCTATCTCGGCGATAATGCCCGAGCGCCATACGGTACACGCAGTTTTGAAACCGTATATCGCTATACGTTGGAATGTGTGGAATGGTTTTTTAAACAGGGTTGCCCGCTGGTAATACTCGCCTGCAACACCGCTTCTGCAAAAGCATTACGCAGCATTCAGCAAAACGACTTGCAGCATCTCAATCCAAACAACAGGGTGCTGGGTGTTATTCGCCCAACAGCAGAAGTGATCGGGCAATACAGCCAGACAAAAAATGTGGGTGTGCTGGCAACAGCAGGTACGGTGCAATCGGGTTCTTATGAAATAGAGATCACGAAATTTTATCCCGAAGCAAAGGTCTTTCAACAGGCTTGCCCCATGTGGGTGCCGCTGATTGAAAACAATGAGCATGAAAGTGCAGGTGCCGATTATTTTGTAAAGGAATATGTAGATGCGTTACTGCAACAGAGCACAGACATTGATACCGTTTTGCTGGGCTGTACACATTATCCGCTGCTGGGCAAAAAAATAAAAGAGCAGCTGCCACCCAATGTGCAGTTATTATCGCAGGGAAAAATTGTAGCCGAAAGCCTGGCCAATTACCTGCAGCGGCATCCTGAAATGGAGGTGCGGCTTTCGAAGGGCGTTGACCGGCAATTCTTTACCACCGATTCGGTAGTGGATTTTGATAAACACGCAGGCTTGTTTTATGGATCTGAAATACACTCTGCTCATGTAGAACTTGTAAAATAGGGTAGTTCGCCTATCCCCTCCTGGGAGGGGTAATTTGAGTGCTTCACAGCGGAGTAACAAAAGGGGTGGGTCCTTCGACTTCGCTCAGGATTATTTCTGAACGTACAAGGAATTGTCCTTCGACATGCTAAGGATAAACTTCAACCCACGATGCCAGTTGTAGAACAGCCCGCACCGAAATTTTCTTCTTTCAGGCCCTCTGTTTTCGGGCATTTTCCCCTACCTTTGCCGTCCTTTCACAAACAGTGGGAAGTGGTGTTCTCACTGAATGGCTTGAAATTCCCGGTTTCTCCCCGGTATTTTTAAAGAAGTAAAAACATTAAAAATGGCACAAAAACGTACATACCAGCCTTCGAAGCGTCGCAGAAAAACTACTCATGGTTTCCGTAAGCGTATGCAGGATGCTAATGGCCGCAAAGTATTAGCAAGCCGTCGTGCAAAGGGCCGTCATAAGCTCACTATCTCTGATGAGCGTGGCGCTAAGAAATAAGCACTTGTAATAACAACAAGATATTTTAAGTCCCGACTTTCCGGTCGGGACTTTTTATTTGCCCCATCCCCTGAAGGGGAGTTATTTTTGCAATCTCAGATTTTGGAAAAAGCAACACGATATACATTAGGCAAACAGGAGCGGATGAAGAGCCGCAAACAGATCGAGCATCTGTTTAGAGCGGGCAAAACAGTTTCGGCGCAGCCGCTGCGTTTGTATTATGTGTTGCAGCCGTTGCCTGCAGGAGAATGTCCGTTGTTGTTTGGCGTTGCTGTTGGTACCAAACATTTTAAACGGGCTGTGCACCGCAACCGTGTTAAGCGTTTGATCCGTGAAGCATGGCGATTACAAAAAAATGAATTGCAGCAGCAGTTACAGCAAAGCGGTTTGCAAATGCAGGTGTTTGTACTGTACACCGGAAAAGAACTTCCGGAATATCAGCTGATCTATGGCAAGACAACAATAGCTTTGCAAAAACTCGAAGAACTTCGTGTGCAGTCAGCATCTTAATACTATTCCGCAAAAAAGCAGCAAACTCAAAACGGTGCTGAGCTTTCCGTTTATACTGCTCATCAAATTTTATCAATACGTCATCAGTCCGGCCATTGGCCCCAAGTGCAGATACACACCAACCTGCAGCCAATATGGTTTAGAGGCATTTAAAAAATACGGACCCATCAAAGGCTTCTGGTTAACTGCAAAACGGGTGAGTAAATGTCATCCTTGGGGCGGCAGCGGTTACGATCCGCTTCCCTGATCGAACAAATAAGCCATCACTGCTTCGTCTACATACTGGTCTTTACTTTTTAAGTACGTGTATTTCTTCAACACTCCTTCATGATGGAAACCTGCTTTCAAATAAAGTTGAATGGCTTTTTCGTTATTGGTGGCAACCGTTAATTCGATACGCACATAGCCCTGCTGTTTGGCGTACGCAATAATTTCTTCCATCATCTGCAGGCCATAGCCTTTACCTGCTTCTTCGGGATCAATGGCTACTCCGCCGAGGTAGGCAATATGTGCATTACGAAATCGTTGCGGCATTAGTTTAAACATGCCAATATCTTCGCCGTGCTCTTCAAAAATATACAGCACGCCTTTGTGTTGCAGCTCATCAAACACAGCATGAAAATCTTCCTGTTGCATGTATTCGTAAAGCAAATACGGATTCACCTGCGGATGCATATACAGGTAATAGAGAAAATGAAAATCGGAAGAAGTTGCTTTGCGAATCATCTTCTTTTGATTGGGACTGTGAAATTACTACTTTGCACAGGAACCATACCATAAACCATGGCAAAAGAAAAAACACGTTGCAGCTGGTGCTTAAAAGATGATTTGTACAAAGCATATCACGACGAAGAATGGGGCAGACCTCTGCATGATGATAACAAGTTATTTGAACTGCTTTGTTTGGAAGGAGCCCAGGCAGGGTTAAGCTGGTATACCGTTTTGAAGAAGCGTGAAAACTACCGCAAAGCCTTTGATGGATTTGATGCAAAGAAAATGGCGAAGTATACAGATAAGAAAAAGGAAGCATTACTGCAGGATGAAGGCATTATCCGCAACCGGTTAAAAGTAAATGCGTTTGTATTGAATGCACAGGCTTTTTTAGCGATACAGAAAGAGTTCGGCAGTTTCGACAAATACATCTGGCAATTTGTGGGAGGTAAACCCATTGTAAACAATGTACGTTCGCTTGGCGATGTGCCTGCAAAAACACCGATCTCCGATGCAATGAGTAAAGACTTACTGAAGCGTGGGTTTAAGTTTGTTGGCTCTACAATTTGCTATGCGTTTATGCAGGCCAGTGGTATGGTGAATGACCATGTAAATGATTGTTGGAAGAAATGAACCCTTATCAATTAAAGGGTAATGATTTCAATAAATGCGAAAGCTTAATTTTTCACTAATCATAATTATAACAGCATTTCTTATAATGCTGACTATACCTTCTTTTTTTGCGGCTTGGGCTGAAGATGAAGGGACATTAGGAAGCAACTTTATTTGGAGGCTTTTTGCTAAACTATTTTTGATATTGAGATTCCCGACGCATACTTTGCTTTGGAATATTTTTTCGAATGGTGGATTTCTCGTCTACCTAGCAGGCTTACTAATTAATTGTTTGTTTTATGCATTTCTTTTTGAACGGTTTATTTCATTTGCAAACAATCAATTAAAGAAAAAGGGAAACTCTAAATAAAAAAGAGCCTACTGTATACAGCAGGCTCTTTTTTATTGGTGAGACTTCTAATTATTTACCGAAACGCTCAGCTACTTTGCTCCAGTTTACTACATTCCAGAAAGCAGCTAAATAATCAGCACGACGGTTTTGATACTTTAAGTAGTACGCATGTTCCCACACATCCACGCCAAGGATCGGTGTGCCTTTTACTTCAGCAACATCCATCAACGGATTATCCTGGTTAGGAGTAGAGGTAATTTCGAGTTTACCATCTTTTACAATCAACCAAGCCCAGCCGCTGCCGAAACGTGTCATACCTGCTGCTGCAAATTTTTCTTTGAATGCATCGAACGAACCGAATGCTGCAGTAATCGCATCGGCTAATGCACCTGTTGGTGTACCACCGGCATTTGCTGCCAATGATTCCCAGAAGAAGGTATGGTTCCAATGACCACCACCGTTGTTACGTACAGCAGGTGAAATGCTGCCTGCAGCTGCTACCAGTTGCTCCAGTGTTTTGCCTTCGTGTTCTGTACCGGCAATCGCTTTGTTGAGGTTGTCAACATAAGCCTGGTGGTGTTTACCGTGATGTATCTGCATGGTGGTTGTGTCGATATGGGGTTCCAATGCATCATGTGCATAAGGAAGAGGTGCTAATGTAAATGCCATGTTCTTGAATTTAAGATTTACGAAAATTGTTATGGAGCACAAATGTACAAACAGATCGTTTACAATCTCGATCGATTAAGCTTACGAAGATTAGCATGCTGTTAAATAAAGAAAGGAATGCACCCGCATTCCTTTTCTCCTTTGACGGCATTTTGGGTTATGGCGAACAGTAGTTGTAAATACGATTCTCTGCTTCGAAATAACTTAACCAGAAATCACGCACATTTACCTGTATCAGGCTGCCACGGGTACGGTTGTAAACCTGTGCCGGGCCCCAATGGCTGAAGTCGCCATACAGCACATCACCATTAAAAGGACGAAGACTCCAGTTCTCAAGTATTGCATAACCGTTGCGGGTTTCCACTACAAAATAGTTACAGCTGTTATCTGCAAATACAACAACAGCACGTTCTTTCTGCAGCCATTGCGATTCATCAATATAACCTGTTCCGAAATCGCTTTTGCGACAGGCTGTAAGGAACAGCAGGCTGATTGCAATAAAACCAAGTATCTTCTTCATAGCTAACCTGTTTACACAAATTAGATGAGGAGTATGTATAGAAGTTGTAAAGGGCCGTAACAAGATTTTGTTAAAGCAGCAGGAGGTTTACTTTTTTAAGCGGTTGAGTTTTTTCCCTTTTTCGGTAAAGGTTTCAACAATGCCTTTTGTTTCCAGATCGAGACGGATGGAGATCGTGTACCAGGGAATTGATTTATCAAAGCCGGGCATTTTTTTGCGGATCATCTTTACCACATCATCGGTAAGTTCGGTAAAGGTTTTGCCTTTGCTTCCTTTAAGGCTTTGGAGAATGGCCGCTTTTACCGGCTCATAAACAGCCGCATCAAACTTGCGTTCTGTTCCTGTTTGCGGATGTGTAACCACTACTTTTTTAGAAACAGCCATTGCCATAATTATCGCATTTGTTTAAAAAAATCTTTCATCAGCTGTGCACATTCTTCTTTCAACACACCTTGTGTTACCTCTGCTTTCTGGTGAAAAGGATTCTCCTCTTTTGCAATACGTTTGTGCCCGTTCTTTTCATCATCGGCACCCCATACAATACGGGTGATCTTACTCCAGTACAACGCACCGGCACACATCAAACAAGGTTCAACTGTTACATACAACGTTGCATCGGGTAAATACTTTGCACCTATATGACTGAAGGCAGATGTCAGCGCAATCATTTCGGCATGTGCAGTAGGATCATTTAATTTCTCTGTTTCATTATGTCCACGTGCAATAATTTTTCCATTGGCAACCACCACTGCACCGATTGGCACTTCGCCTTCATCAAAAGCAATTCTTGCTTCTTTCAATGCCTGTTGCATAAAGTACTCATCGCTCTTCGGCTGTAAAATATCCATGCTGCAAAATTGCAACTATTTTACTGCAGGTAACTCTAATTTTTCTTTACGTCGTTGCTCAAGCAGAAAATCGATGCCGAACGTCAGCTTTTTGGCAGCAGGCGATTGTTCGTTGATGATGCGCCAAAAGGGAGTAATCTTGCTGATGGGTTTTCCCTGCTGGTATTCTTCGTACGCAGCTTCGGCAACTATGCGAAGAAAGATACCTGTGCTGGTAGGACAGCAATTCACTGCATGATATTCTGCTGCCAGATCTTTCCGCATTTGAGCGATGGTACTTTGTTTACCTTTTGGAATATGACGCACATAGTCATCTACAATAGCAGGCGTTGCAATCAGCATTTTATCGCCTTTCTTCATATCGGCAAAATCGCCATCGATACGTTTTACCTCCGGCTGTTTTTCCAAATCTCTTTTTTCAATCCGGGTTTTACGTTTGTATGCACACATAACATTCAATTAAACTTAAAAGATACAGTAGCCGTTTATGCAAAACAAGAATCTTCATCAGTTGCAGAACGCACACATTTCTGCAGTGTGTTGATTAGATGCTTAATTTTAAACCAGCACAACATTTCATAACGATTGATCCATAGAAACAGCAGCACATGAACGTTTATCAAACTATTTACGATACACAGAAAGCTTTTTTTAAATCGGGCGCTACAAAACCATATACTTTCCGAAAGCAACAGTTACAAAAGCTGGAAGCGGTTTTACGTGCCAACGAAGCATTAATCAACGAAGCATTGTATAAAGATTTGCGCAAACATCCGCAGGAAGTATACATGACGGAGACCGGGGCTGTGTACGAAGAAATAAACGTACAGCTGAAGAATATGCGCAGCTGGATGCGGCCAAAGACCGTTCCTTCTTCGTTGTTTTTATTTCCGGCTGTATCAAAAATTTATGCAGAACCTGTTGGTAATGTATTGGTGATATCGCCGTGGAATTACCCCATTCTGTTAACGCTGCGTGGTGTTGCCGGTGCAATAGCTGCCGGTAACACGGTACTCATTAAACCATCGGAGTTGAGTGCACATACCGCAGCAGTTATGGAAAAAATCATCAACGAAAATTTTGATGCAGGTTTTTTGCATGTGATAAATGGCGATGGGGTAACAGTTGTACCGCAACTGTTGGAGCATTTTCATTTCGATCATGTGATGTTCACCGGCAGTACAGCAGTTGGTAAGAAGGTGATGGAGATGGCAGCAAAACAATTATCGCCTGTTACGTTGGAGCTGGGTGGTAAGAGCCCTTGTATTATTGCGCCCGATGCAAACATCAGCGTTGCGGCTAAACGGATTGTATGGGGTAAACTGATTGCCTGCGGACAAAGTTGTGTGGCTCCGGATTATTTGGTTGTGCACGAATCGGTAAAGGATAAACTGGTGTTGGCCATTATTGCTGAATTTGAAAAAGGGTTCGGCACTAATCCGCAACAGCACGATAGCTATCCACGCCTCATCAACAAACGAAGATTTGAAGCAGTGAAACGTTTCTTAAACGATGGGAACATTCTTTACGGCGGGCAAACCGATGAAACTGATTTGTTTATTGCGCCAACCATTCTTGATAATATTCAACCCGATGCACCGATCATGCGGGAAGAAATTTTTGGCCCGGTATTACCTGTGTTTACGTACAAGGAAAATGCCGAAGTAGTGGAGCTGGTAGAAAAAAATCCATATCCGCTGGCACTGTATGTATTTACGGGCAGCAAACAAACCGAACAGTTTTTTATTGAACACATCCGGTTTGGTGGTGGAGGTATAAACGAAACCATTCTGCAGCTTGGCAACAGTGAATTGCCGTTTGGCGGAGTGGGCTACAGTGGTCACGGAGGTTATTTGGGCAAACACTCCTTCGATACATTTACCAACTACAAAGGCGTTGTAAAGCGTTATACCTGGATGGAGCCGGCTTTCCGCCATGCGCCTTTCAGCAGCGCAAAAACAAAACTGTGGCGTTATTTGTTAGGTAGAGGATAAGTGTAAAGCAAAAAGCATGATCAAAAAAATAACGATAGTAGTTGTTGTAATGCTGGGTTGCTTTGCAGGCTATGTATATGTAGTAAACAGAAACAGTAAAGACATGACGATCAGACAAAAAATTTTAAAAGCAGTGTACCCCGTTTTCATGCGCTTACAAGGCAAGAGCGGTAAAGTATTGGAGAATGAACACAAAGCACCTGCTGTTCCTTTTCATTCTTTAAAAGCTGTAACGGGTAGCGGAGCTACATACGATTTTTCGCAATTGAAAGGAAAGAAAGTGTTGATTGTAAATACGGCGAGTAATTGCGGTTATACCGGTCAATACGACGAGTTGCAGCAATTGTACAAGCGTTTTGAAAACAAACTGGTGATACTTGGTTTTCCTGCGAACGATTTTAAAGAGCAGGAAAAAGGAAATGATGAAGAGATTGCACAATTCTGCAAAGTAAATTTTGGAGTAACCTTTCCGTTAATGAAAAAAAGTTCGGTTGTAAAATCGAACCAGCAGAACGAAGTGTACCAGTGGCTTACAGATGCAGCTAAAAATGGTTGGAATAATCAGTCGCCTTCATGGAATTTTTCCAAATACCTGGTTGATGAAAATGGTATCCTGACACATTACTTCGACCCTGCAGTATCGCCATTGAGTGAACAGGTAGTGAATGAACTAAAATAATGCAGCATGAAGGATGAACACAGCAGTCTGAAACTGGAAATTGCCAACAGCATTACGCACGGCATTGGTATTTTGTTTGGTCTTGCAGCGCTGCCTGTGTTGAGTGCATTGGCTGTTACAAAAAACCATATGGTAGCAGTGGTTGGTGCTGCAGTTTATGGATTTTGTTTTTTACTGCTGTTTACGTTTTCAACCCTGTACCATGCATTTCAAAACCCGAGAGTAAAACGGGTGCTGAATATTTTCGATCACATCAGCATCTATTTTTTAATTGCAGGTACTTACACCCCTTTTCTGCTTAACTACATGATGAATACAACCGGCATTACATTGCTGAGTGTATTGTGGGGTTTAACCCTTGTTGGTATTGTATTTAAGCTGTTCTTTACCGGCCGTTTTAACTATGCATCAACGGCCGTGTATATTGGTATGGGCTGGATCTTGCTGTTTGGTGGCCGCAGCTTTTTTACTGTCATTCCATGGCCGGTTTTAACAATGATTATCATTGGAGGTTTATTGTATACGGTGGGCACACTGTTTTATCTTTGGGAGAAATTATACTATCATCACGTTATCTGGCATTTGTTTGTACTGGCAGCCGCTATTTGTCATTATGTAGCGGTATTGTTAATGATCTGACCTGCTGTACAAAAGTAAAATGCATAGCGCTTCGTCTTTTAACTCTATATGAACATCATTCCTACACATAACCCTGCACTCCCGTTTATTAAAGCAAACTGGAATGGTAATTTGCTCAACGAAAAGCAACAGTACATCAATCTCGATGGCCCATCGGAACGTGGCTTTGCTGAATTATTCAAATGGCAGTTTGAAAAAAATCAACTAAAGCCCTTAAAGAAAAAGCAACAGCCGAATGTAGATATACTGCAAACTAAATTCATTACACAAAACAGGGAGAACGGTTTTGTGTGGCTGGGGCATGCGAGCTATTTATTTACGTTGGCCGGAAAACATTTTCTTACCGATCCGGTATTGTACAATGTTGGTCCGCTGAAACGGTTTACGCCTTTGCCTTGCGATGTTGCGGAGTTAAAGCAAATCGATTACATTTTACTTTCACACAACCACAGGGATCATGCTGATAAAAAAAGTATGCAGCACCTGTGCACATTGAATCCGAAAGCCGTTATTCTTACAGGATTAAATATTGCTCCCTTATTGCGCAGCTGGAAAATAACCAATCCCATTATTGAAGCAGGTTGGTATCAGCAATATCAACTCGAAACAGATGTACAGGTTACCTACCTGCCGGCAAAGCATTGGAACCGCCGTGGTTTAACTGATATGAATAATATGTTGTGGGGCAGCTTCATGTTACAATCGCCCACACAAACCATTTATTTTGGTGCAGACAGTGGATTGGGAATGCACTTTGAAGAGATAGGGCAATTGTTTCCATCGATTGATTATGCTATGCTGGGCATTGGTGCTTATAAACCCGAATGGTTTATGCATACAGCACATACCAGTCCGGCTGATGCATTGATTGCGTTGCAACAATTAAATGCAAAGCAGTTGGTGCCGATGCATTTTGCCACCTTCGATTTAAGCGATGAGCCGTTGTTTTATCCCAAGCAGGAGTTACTGCAGTTGCAGGAGCAGCAGAACATAGATGCAGTGCTGCATCTGGCTATTGGTGCAAAGCATCAGTTCTGAAAAATGATTGATTAATGTGCTGATACGGCTTTTAGTCCGATGATGGATGCAATGAGTGTAGTAATGAAAAACAGTCGCCAGAAATCGGCCGGTTCTTTAAAGAAGATGATGCCCATCAATACTGTTCCAACAGCGCCGATTCCCGTCCATACCGCATAAGCCGTACCAATCGGTAATGTTTGAGTGGCTTTGTACAACAGCAGCATACTGATGCTGAGACAAACAAAGAAGCCAATCATCCAGTAAACAGATGCTGCGCCCGTAACCGTTCTTGCTTTGCCGAGGCATGTAGCAAAGCCCACTTCAAATAAACCAGCAATGATGAGGAGAATCCAGTTCATGGTTGATGAATGAGATGCAAAGATATTTGTTGTTGGGTAATGCGAATGCTCGGATAGTAAGTCAGGCCGCTCTGCGGTGGCCAGACGTGATGGATTGATGTTTTTCTAAAAACTTTTTTACTTCTGTATTTCCGATTATGTCGGTTTCTAATTTTTAGTATAGCTTGGTTTAACAAGGAAGGAGTCAACGTAGTTGAACCCCAAAGCTCCTTTACGAATAACAATCGTTACAGTATCTTTTTCTCTGATTTTCATAAAATCTTTTTTGGGGATTTCAAAGCGCACTTGTTTGTAATCGATATTCAGAAAGATGTATTTATTGCCGTAACGATAATTTTCTCCCTTATCTGTAACAATTAACTCACTGTTTGCGATTACAGCAGAGGGCTTAAGCTTGTTTATCCAAACCATTGCGTGAAAGCTGATCAATATGGGAATAACAAATGCTGCAAGTTTCACATGATCTTCCTTTTCTCTTTCATAGAACACAGGGTGTATATAGTGCCGGAACAATCTATAGCAGAGATAGCCGATAAAACCTCCGACAAGGAGAGCTTCAAGAATAAAATCTTTCCAGTTGAGATAATTTTCTATGAGTTTTCCAGAAAACGTGATTGAATAACCGCAGATAAAGAAGACGATTTGCATGCCATAGTATAACAGGCTTTCCTTTTTTTTAGACCACGGAACTTTTATTTCTTCATTAAGCATGTTTTTTTCACGCTCTTTTTCCAAGGCTATTTTGTATTTGATGTCAAACAGCAAACTGATTTTATGAAGCTGATAAATGATAACGAGGCCGGCTGTAACAAAAGCAGGCAAAGCAATCCATTTGATTTCTACTTTCCAGATTGCAGCAATTGCCACTGTAGCAAGTAAAAGAAATAACACTGGTTTATAGAACAGCTGGTTAAATTGATGCATAAATGAAATTAAGGAAAACCGTTATAGCGCTTGTTGTTCCTGCCCTATCGGGGTGTGAAGTCAGGCCGCTCCGAGGCGGCCAGACGGGGAATTCAAAAGATATCCTTTAAAAAGCTTGCGTTTAAAGAAGGGATATTCCCATCTTTAAAATCATGTTCAGTCAGTCCGGATAATTGATAAAGTAATTCTTTATTGCAAAGTGTGCCGTTTCGAAGACCTGCATAATCTTTTAAAGAACAAAAGGTCCAATCAAAAGGGGAGGATACAAGATTTGCAGCATAGGCATTGTTGTGGATATAGTGCGTGCAGGTAGTAAGATAATCTTGAGGGCTGTTGTTATCCGTTAAACATTTCGCTTTTGTTTTCTTTTGAAACAAATTACCGGTTCGCTTCAATTCAAGATTCACAGCTTGTGTGTACGAACTCAATGTTTTGCCTATTGCTTTTGAAAGCTCCTGCATATGTGTTTCCTTTTCTTTGAGAAAGATGTTCCTGCATCCATCTTCATTCGGTACAAGTATAAAATGAAAGTGATTAGGCATTAAAGAATATGCCAAGACATCGGCATACGCAAGCCATTCATATTTGACTTTTTGTAAAAAGAAAAGGTAGTTTTTGTCTGAGAAGAAAATGGATTGCTTTTCGTTTCCACGATTGTAAAGGTGATAGGCTTCATGTGGTTCGAAGTGCATTTTTAAATGTAGAAAATGACCGGAAGCTTTGCAAGAGATTGCCCAATTTTATCGTCTGGCCGCCTTGGAGCGGCCTGACTCAGGCATCCTTAATTCACCGGGCACTTCTCGTGGTAATTGATCAATTCAATTTTAGAAGGAGCAAATTCAAAACCCGCAAACTTGGTAACGATTTCGTCCAGTACGGCATCAATTTCTTCCACCGTCATCATCGTAACAAGCTTGGAGCGGTATTCTTTAATATTTGGTAAGCCTTTTAGATAGTTGGCATAGTGGCGGCGCATTTCAAAAATGCCCACCTTCGGTCCTTTCCATTTGTAGCTTTTATGTAAATGCTTGCGACAAACTTCCACCCGTTGTTCAACCGTTGGTGGTGCAAGATGCTCTCCTGTTTTTACAAAATGCTTGATCTCGTTAAAGATCCATGGATAACCAATGGCAGCACGACCGATCATAATACCATCCACCCCATAACGGTTTTTGTACTCCACTGCCTTTTCCGAACTGTCAATATCGCCATTTCCAAAAATCGGAATCTTAATGCGGGGGTTGTTCTTCACTTTACCAATCAACGTCCAGTCGGCTTCGCCTTTGTACATCTGCATACGGGTACGGCCGTGAATACTCAGGGCTTGAATACCGATATCCTGCAAACGCTCAGCAACCTCTTCAATGTTCTTGTTATTGTCATCCCAACCCAAACGTGTTTTCACCGTTACAGGTAACGAAGTAGATTTTACAACAGATTCGGTTAAACGAATCATCAGATCAATATCTTTCAATACACCCGCACCAGCACCTTTCATGGCAACCTTCTTTACAGGGCAACCGAAATTGATATCAACTAAATCAGGATTGACTGTTTCGCAAATTTTGGCACTCATGCCCAACGCCTCTTCATCGCCACCAAAGATCTGAATACCAAACGGACGCTCTTCTTCCTCAAAGTCTAACTTCTGGCGACTTTTGATTGCATCCCGAATCAAACCTTCACTGCTGATGAACTCACTGAACATCATATCAGCGCCATTATCTTTACAAACCGCACGAAAAGGCGGATCACTTACATCCTCCATGGGCGCAAGGAGCAGCGGAAACTCGGGAAGCGATATGTTACCTATCTTTACCATTTTACAAAAGCAAGCTGCAAATTTAGTCAGTTTTTACCAGTAGTTATGTACGAAAATCAATATCAGCGTAAAATAGAGCCCGGCATCGAAGTCCTCATCCTCATTGGTTTGTTAATAGCGGGTTTAATTGTTGGTTCTGTGGCAACCATTCCTGTATGGATGATTATGACCGGGAAAAGTCCGCTGGATATGGCAAAAGACATGCTTAACCCGGCTTATGTTGATGCGGTAAAAGCCATGCAGGTTATTTCAACCATTATCATGTTTTTTATACCCGCCTATGTAACAGCCCGCATTGTTACCAAAAAGCCATTTGCTCATTTAGGATTGAACGGTGGGGTTAAACTGAACCGTGCCATACTTGCCATGCTGATTATGTTTGCCGCCCTGCCGCTCGTTGCTTCTTTGGCAGAATTGAATAAGGCTATTCCGCTTACAGCATCGGCAAAAAAGTTTTTCGACAATATGGAATCGCAGTATGCCGAACAGGTGAAGCTGATGGCCACCTTTAAAACACCCACCGATTATATTGGTGCACTTTTTATTATCGCATTAATGCCGGCTATTGTTGAAGAAGTTTTTTTCCGTGGATCCTTGCAATCATCACTTACACGTTCTATTAAAGTACCCTGGCTGGCAATTATTATTACATCTGTTATTTTCAGTGTGGTGCATTTTTCGTGGTACGGATTTATTCCTCGTGTGGCGTTAGGTATGCTGTTAGGCTATATTTTTTATTACACAGGTAATTTATGGTACAGCATTATCGGCCATTTCTTTAACAATGCGCTGATGGTTACGGTGCTGTATTATCAATACACAAAAGACAAAAAAATTGATATGGAAGTTGGCGAAAGCGCTCCCTGGTGGGCAGGCGTTATCAGCGCAGCAGTGTTGGTGGGCTTGTTTATTTTATTAAAGAAGTTTTCTGCAACAAAAGTTTACCCCGATAGTTTGGCAAATAACAACGCCAGCATCAACCGTTTCAATTCTTAATTTAATATCCTTACATGGCGTTTAACTGGCAAACATTTAAAACAAGAGCACTCACTGCAATTTTGTTTGTAGTGATTATGTTGGTTGGTTTACTCTGGAACAAATGGAGTTTCCTTGCATTGTTTTCCATTATTCATTTCGGTTGCTGGTTCGAATACCAAAAGCTGGTTGGGTTGATTGATAAAGGTTATCAAAGTATTAATCCGTTTCATAAGTATGGCGTAATGATTGGCGGCTATGGTTTGATGTTATTTCTAACGGCCGATTGGTATCTTACCGAAACAGTATCGTTGCATTCTATTGGATGGATGTTGATGCTGGCGGGATTTTTACTGGTACCGGTAAGCGAACTGCTTTTCTCGAAGCAATTCAACTTTAAATACATTGCTCATTCGTTTTTTGGACTGCTTTACATTTCGCTCAGCTGGGCATTGCTGATGCATTTACGCAGCGGTGCGTTGTGGATGCCGCATAACGGCGAAGATACACTTGCCAATCTTTCAATGCTGTTGGCCAAAGTAAGTGGCTATGCAGTACCGCTGATGATCATTGGCTCAATCTGGATCAACGATACTATGGCTTACATTGTTGGTTCGCTTATTGGCAAAACACCCTTGAGCGCTATCTCTCCGAAAAAAACCTGGGAAGGAACCATTGGCGGAATTATATTGTCGGTTGCAGTGATGTGGGGTTTAGGTTATCTCAGCCAATCATCATCGGCGTGGTTGTGGGCAGTAGTTGCAGCTGTTGCAGCAGTTACAGGAACAGTTGGCGATTTGCTCGAAAGTAAACTCAAGCGACTGGCTAATGTAAAAGACAGCGGCAGCTTTATGCCGGGGCATGGTGGTTTTCTCGATCGGTTCGATTCGTTATTACTGGCTGTACCTTTTGTATGGCTGTTATTAAAAATATTCAGCTAATGAAACGCCTGTTACTTTTATTATTGATTGCTTCCTGTTGGTTTGCCTGCAAAAACAAACAGCAGGAGCAGAAAGCAGTTATTCCTGTTCAGGAAGAAAAAATGCTTTCGGAACCAGAAGAAGTAACAGCAGCTGTGAGTGCGTTATTGCCTGCACCAAGCTCGTACGAGTTGAAGCGTGCAAAAAAATGGCACGATGCTTCCGGCGAAAACTGGCTGGTGCTTTACGAAACCGGCTCATACATCCGCAAAGGATTTTCAGGTGCTTCCGCAAAACTGTCGGCGATACTTTATCAAAAGACTGATAGCGGCTTTGTACAAAAATGGAAGATGGTTGATTATATCGACGACTGCGAAGTAGATGTAACCTGTGCTTTTTACGACGATCATTTAACCATTACCGATCTAGACAGTAACGGATTGGCAGAAATAACGATGGTGTATGCGCTCAGTTGCAAAGGTGATGTTAGTCCGAATACCAAAAAACTCATCATGTACGAAGGCGGGCAGAAGTACGCCATTCGGGGAGAAGAGTTGATGGTGCTGCAGAAAGATACACTTGGCGGACAATATGTTGCCGATACTTTGTTTAACAGTGCACCCAAAGCCTTTTTGCAATATGCAGTAGAACATTGGCAGAAGTTTGGTAAACAGGAGTACCAATAGGCCGAATCTTTGTACTTTCGCTGCTCAATTTCTTGTATGACAATTCACAGAGAAGGCTTTAAGAGTATTTCCATTGCAGCAGTTTTATTTGTAGTTATTAACCTGCTTGCGTTTAATTTTCTTAGCCCGGTATTACCCGTTGTTGCATGGCTCATTTTTGCAGTAACCTTGTTTTTCTTTTTGTTTATCGTTTCGTTTTTCCGCATACCTCGTCGTGTTACACCCATTAATCCCAATGCCATTTACAGCCCCTGCGATGGTAAGGTGGTGGTTATTGAAGAAATTGTGGATGAAGAATATTTCAAAGACAAACGCATTCAGCTGAGTGTGTTTATGAGTCCGGCGAATGTGCATGTGAACCTCAATCCAATTGCAGGCGAAGTCAACTATTCGCAATACCATAAAGGCAAATACCTCGTTGCATGGAATCCCAAATCATCCACCGAGAACGAACGCCACAGTGTTGTACTCAGCAATGATCGTATTGTTATCCTCGTAAAACAAATTGCAGGCGCTGTTGCAAAACGCATTGTCAACTACCTGCAGCCCGGACAAAAAGTAGAACAAGGCGGAGAGCTTGGCTTCATCAAATTTGGTTCACGTGTGGATATTCTGTTGCCTGTTGGCACGAAGATCAATGTAAAGTTGAACGAAGTGGTGAAAGGTGGTGTTACCGTGCTGGCAGAATACTGATAGTGAGTTGCAAAAAAGGAAATCAAATTTTAAAGCCCGGTTCTTTGAATCGGGCTTTCATTTGCTCAATAGTGTTGTTGTATTTTAACTTGATTTTATTCAAATACAACAAAAGTTTAAGGGCCCATACTTGACACTGATTAGCATCTAATAAACTTACAATGCTCAAAATATCCCCTCCAGCTCCTTCAAATGCGTAATTACATACGTCGGCTTTATTCCTTTTAAATCGGCATTGATGTGATTGACAAAGATGGAATCCATGCCGGCATTGATCGCACCTTTAATGTCTGCATCTAAATTATCGCCGATCATAATGCTTTGCTGCAATTCTGCACCGGTAATGCGCAACGCATAATCAAAAATTTCTTTGTTGGGCTTTACACTGTTGCTGGTTTCGCTGGTAATTACTTCTTCAAAATACTGACCCAGCTTACTGTTATCGAGTTTGCGCCATTGTGTTTTTTCAAACCCGTTGGTAATAAGGTGCAGCCTGTATTCTTTTTCCTTGAGATGTTGCAGTATTTCGTGTGTGTACGGAAACAGGTTTTGTTTGGTAGGCAATACTTCCAGAAAATAACCACTCATTTTACGGGCCAGTTCTTCACTGCCGATTTTAAACTCCAGCAAGGTGCGCCACATCCGTTTCCATTTCAGATCGTCAGCAGAAATATAACCGTTGTGGTAGCGATCCCACAGTACGGCATTGTGATGCAGGTAGTGTTTGCAAAACGCATCAAAATCGTTTACGCCTGCTGCTTCCAGTTGCAGATCCCGGTACACATCGGCCAGCGTTTCCATGGCATTGGCATCAAAATCCCACAGGGTATGATCAAGATCGAAAAACAAGTGACGATATTTCATTTCAGATTTCAGAATTACGATTTTAGATTTGTGGTAATTGCACAGTCTGCTAAAAATCTGCAATCTACAATCTAAAATCTGAAATCATGAACGTTGTTATTACCGGAGCGTCTAGAGGAATCGGCAAAGCTGTTGCAGAAGTATATGCTGCCAATGGGCATGCGTTGTACCTGTGCTCGAAAAACGAAGTGGCCTTGTACAAAACCATGGAAGAACTGCTCACCAAATATCCGGGGGTAAAAATCAAAGCCAAAGCAAGAGACCTGAGCAAACAGGAAGAAGTGGAAAATTTTGGCCAGTGGATTTTGGATAACAGCATCAATATCGATGTGCTGGTAAACAACGCCGGTAATTTTTTACCCGGCAGTGTACATAACGAAGAACGTGGTGTGCTGGAAGAAATGATGGCTGTAAACCTGTACAGCGCCTATCACCTCACCCGCAAACTGTTACCGCAAATGATGAAGCAAAGTCCGGTATCGGGTACACGAGGACACATCTTCAACATGTGCTCTATTGCTTCACTCAACGCTTATGCAAACGGCGGCGCATACAGTATCAGTAAATTTGCATTATACGGCTTCAGCAAAAACCTGCGGGAGGAAATGAAGCAGCATTTAATCAAAGTAACGTCTGTTTTTCCCGGTGCTGTGCTAACCGATTCCTGGGGCGATTATGACAATTCGGATAAACGCATTATGGAAGCAGCAGATATTGCTCAAATGGTTTTCAGCTGTTCGCAATTATCGCCACAGGCATGTGTGGAAGAGCTTGTTATTCGTCCGCAACTGGGCGATTTGTAACCACTGATTGATTTTAACAGCAACTTACAGCAGCGGCAACACATGCCCGCTCATCTTCGGTTAATTTTGTACCGTATGTACACGCAGCCGTTATATCGTTTTAGTTGCACAGCAATACTGTTACTGGTTATCACTGTTGCAACTGCACAGGTAAAGCTGGCCGTATTGCCCAGTAAAACAGTGGTGCAGTTAACTGAAACATTTCAACTGCAGTTTGTGGTTGAAGGCACTAATGAGGTAGACGAATTTATTCCGCCTGCTTTCCACAATTTTGAAAAAATAGGTGGTTACGATAAAACAACTGGTGTAACCTGGGTCAACGGTTCGCTTACCGAATATGTAACGTACACGGTTACACTTCGCCCAAAAACAAAAGGACGCTTGTCAATTGAACCTGCCACTGTTAAAGCAAGTGGCAAAATAGTTACTTCGCTTGGTTTGGTAATTTTTGTCAAGCCGGCCGCCGAACAGGCTGTTGCAGAAGAACGTCCGGATTATTATTTACTGCCGAACGAAACCTTCAAAGAAAAAATTACAAAGAATCTTTTTGTGAAAGCAACCATCGATAAACAACGTTGCTATGTAGGTGAACCGGTGCTTGCTACGTTTAAATTATTTACACGCCTCGACAGTGAATCGAAGATTGTTAAACGCCCATCGCTGAATGGTTTTTCGGTAGTGGATATGGAACAACCTGAGTCTGGAAATTTTTCAAAAGAAATGGTCAACGGCAAGATGTACAACTGCTATCTCATTCGCAAAGTACAGTTGTTTCCGTTGCAGTCGGGCGAACTGACCATTGAGCCGGTTGAAGTAGAAAATCTTGTACGGTTAATTAAAGCAAAAGTACGCAGTACAAAAGAAACCAGTACCTGGCTCGACGCAGTAATGGATAAAATGAAAGAGGCGGAGATAGAAAGTGCGGGTACAATAGAAGAAAGAGTGGTACTGAAAAGCGATGAACTGAAAGTAAAAGTGCTGGACGTACCCGAAAAAAACAAACCGGAAAGTTTTAATGGCGCAGTGGGAACATTTACGATGGAAACAGCATTGCTCAACAATCGTATTGCAGCGAACGATAATGCCACATTACGGATTGTTATTAAAGGCAAAGGAAATCTACCGATGATTACAGCGCCGGTGGTGAAATGGCCTTCAGGGGTTGATTCATTCGACGCAAGACTTACAGAAAATCTCGATAAACAACATGCGCCCATCAGCGGAAGCAAAACATTCGATATTCCCTTTTCTGTTACACAAACGGGCACCTTTGTTGTGCCGGCTATTCAGTTTTCGTATTTCGATGAAGCAACAAAAACCTATCACACACTTAAGAGTGATACGCTGCAACTGCAGGTTACCGCAGCAGTAAAACGGAAAACGCCTGTATTTGAACAGGCTGTGTTGGAAGATGAGGGAACGCCTCGTTGGGTTTGGGTAGCTTCGGTTGGCTCAATAATTTTAGTGCTGATGATAGCTGTATTGCTGATACAGGCAAAGCGAACAAAAAAGGAAACGGCTGTAGTAACTCCCCTTACAGAAGATAACCCAATACCTGAAATAGCAAAAACAAGTATTGAAAATTTTTTACAGCCAGCTGCCGATACCATAAACAGCACACATAAAAAACAGTTTTATACCATGCTGATGCAGGGCATGCAGGATTATATGATTGATCGGTATAAACTGGAGGCACAAGCAGTGAATACGCTGTCTACAGTATCCTTACTAAAACAGCAGCAGTTGATGGACGAAGCAGAACAATATCAGCAAATCATGAGCACTTGCGAACTGGCTGTGTTTAGCCCGGTTGAATTGAATGACGACCGGGAAGAATTATTGCATGCTGCGAATAACCTGTTACAACAGATCGAAACAAAACATTCCGTTTAGTTATTCTTTTACCGCCACCGCAATTTTAGAATCGGCTGTACCATAATACAACAACCATTTATTGTTGAAGTACACCAGCCCTTCTACAAAGCACACTTCATTTACTTCGCCAATACGTTCATAATCTTTATCAGGACGAATGAAATTCGAATCGGTTCTGCCGATGAGTTTCCACGGTGCATCTTTTGCAAACAACGCCTGGCCTGCAGCATAGGTAAACTTCGGCATTGAAGAATCATTGAAGTTGGCGGCATTGCTGCCATTGTAAATGAGCAACACACCTTCGTCTTTCAGTAAGGCATACGGACCCGGTTCAACCAGGCGGCTGTCGAAATAGCCCATGCGTGGATGCAGTACACTGATCATCTTTTTGCTCTCTTCATTTTCTGCAACCGTCCAGTGAATAAGATCAGCAGACGATGCCATGAACAGATCGGTATCGCCAAAATACATCCAGTACTTGCCGTTGATTTTTGTTGCAATCATTTTGCTTCCGTTTTGTTTTGCAACAATTGCTCCCGATTTCGACCAGCTGTTTTTATACTTTGCATCGCTTAATACAAGACCATGTTTGGTCCATGTTTGCAGATCTTTTGAAGTAGCTAAACAAAGCCTGGCTGTTTTGCCATCGTATGAAGTATACGTGAGGATGTACGTACCGTCTTCGCTTTCTACCAAACGAGGATCTTCTACGCCGCCTTTCCATTCGTAGACTTGCATACTGTCGTTGGAAGGATAGAATACCGGCTGCTTCATTTTTGTAAAATGCAAACCATCTTCACTAACGGCCAGCCCTAAACGGGAAGTCATGTTTCGGTCCTGTGCACGATAGAGCAAATACACTTTTCCATCTTTTACAACAGCTGAAGGATTTAATACATTCCGTTCTTCCCACTGCACGGTTTGGTTGCTTACCGGACAAACAAATTGCTGCAACGAATCGGGTTGAAGGATGGGATTGAGGCTGTCCTCTTTTACAAAGCCTGTTAAAGTCCAGTTCTTATTATTTTGTTGTGGAGTTTGATTACATGCACAAAAGAAAACTGCAAATATGCAGGCCGAAAAGCAGGAGCGAAGCATCGTTGAATTGTTTGCTGTAAGATAGCAAAATCTGTTATGCCATTACCGAAACCATTTGCAAAGCGTTTGCTGCAAGTGTTTTTTCGCCTGCAAGTTCAACAAGCGGTAATGCATCTGCAGGTTGCATACTTTTCGAAAACAGTTTCCAGGCAGTGTTTGGATCAATGGACAGTGAGCCATTGGGTTCAGTGCTGATTGATGAAACGAACTGCCAGCCTGGTTTTTGTTTAGAGATGATCCACTCGCCGCCAATATCCGTTGTAACAACCACTTTTACGGTTGTACCAATGGCAGCATCAACGTTCCGATAAGTGTGTGGCAATGCGTACATGAACGTATCGATAAACGGACCGAACAGTTCTTTGGTAAACAAAGCCTGTTTACCAACTGCATCACGTATCTGTTGCTGGTGTAAAAATTTTTCGGTGTATTCCCTTGCAATATGAAACCAGTTGGGTGATGTTTCCTGCCCGGCCCATGCAACAGAGAAGATGGCAGGAGCAAAAGGATCGAGTGTTTGCAGATGTGCATCATACTCCTTACAAGATTGTTGCAGCAATGTGATTAATAACTGCGGACTGATACGTTTGGCCGTGTTAGTCCAGCTCATGTTGAGGTTGTTTAAGAATGCAACCAGGTCGGCATAGGAATGAATGTTCTCCGCTTTTTCACCAAAGAAACCATCACGTGAGGTAGAGATATTCCGCAACGTTGTATCGAGCAGATGTGCAGCTACATCCTTCACCGTCCACAGTTTGGCAACTGTTGGCGCCTGCCATTCTTCCGGCGATAGTGATTGCAATAGATCAATCAGTAATGCATCCAGCTTCGGAATAAGCGGAAGGGTGTTGAGGGGAGGATAGGTTGATGATGGCATGATTAAAATTAATGAAAACCTTCTTATAGCAACGGCTCGATGCTTTAGCAATTAACGCTCGCTGTTCAAAAAATTTATGATGCTGTTTACAGTTAACTGCAGCTGTTGCTCTCTGCTGATGCTGGCTTTGTCATCGCCCAACTGAAAACCATAATAGCCAAACTGAGCATGATTGGCGCCCTCTATTTTTACAAAGCTTGTTGCAGACGGAAGTTGATGCTTATTGGCAATAATTGTTTTTTCATCTGCAACGCCATCGTTTGTGCCATAAATTTTAAGTATTGGAATAGTTGCTTCGGCCAATGAAATATCCCGTGGGTGGGTAGTGCCGATAAGGATAAGCTTATCGATCAGCCCCGGATTTTCATAGACAAACTGCGCCGCCATTTTTGCTCCCTGGGAATGGCCTGCAAGAATAAATGTTTTACTGCTGTCTGTAAATAACTTGAGTTCTTTTGGTTTGTTGTAACCTTTTGATGCGAGTCGCCACGGCATTTTAATTAAGTACACCTGAAGATTCTTTTTAGCAAGTGCATTACAAAGCGGAGCATACGCTTTTGTTTCAACCATAGCGCCCGGATAAAAAAATACGACTTGGGTAAACGGTTGGCGTGGAGTGAACAGGTAATACGAATCGGTTTGTTGTACGATAAGGTTTGTATCGCTTTTAAGCAAAGCGGGCTCTACATTTTTTGCCTGATAAGAATAGATCATGCAGCAAGTGAACAGCAGACCTGCAGCTACCCAAATTGTTTTGAGAACTCTTTTGATGGTCCATTTTGTTGCTGCCATGGGTCACTTTTTTGTTCTAAAGATAATCATACAATCCACTTTTCTTATCGATCACCCTCGAGACACCAACCTATAAAAAATCAAATCAAGCAGAGGTTCACTATACTCCAATGATCATACTTTCGAACAAATTTCTTCTCAGCAACGTCTCTCCTTGCAATTAGTTGCAATTTTATTACAGAGTTCGAGGAGGACGTTGCGTGTAAGTAGATGAGTATGCAATAACAAACATATGCTAGATATTAGCTTCCTTCGTAGCACGCAACGTCCCCATTAACTTTTTGCTAAATGTCAGCATTATCTATCGGGAGACGTTGCTGGGAAAGAAAAATCTTATTAGCCGTTGTTGTATGTTTTAATATCCGACACTTTTGGTGCGAAAGATGCAATGATCTTCTCTTTAACAGATAGCGGTTGTAAACTGCTGTTGAGATACTTTAAGCGTAACAGTCCCATGCCGATTGTTTTGTTAAACAACAATAGGCATACAAGCCTGTAAAGAATAATGAAGATTAATATGATAAAGAATCGCAGAATTGAATCTGAATCCGAAATTTCTAAAATGATACTTCTGGGCAAAAAGATGTAAGAACTGAATATTAGTGCTAACTCAAAAATCCAGTCGATCAAGCTTGCCGAGAATTTTTTGAAATAAGATGCTTCTGTTTCAGACTTTTGAATATCTGAGAAAATAGTATCGTTGTTTTCCATACTGTTGCAAAAGCTGTAATTATCTTAATTATCAGGTTCACTCCCCAATCACAAACCGATACCCCACACCTCTTGCAGAGTGGAAATAAACCGGGTTGCGGCTGTCTTCTTCAAAATACTTACGGAAGCTGAGGATGAAGTTATCGATGGTGCGTGTGGTAGGATATACGTTGTAGCCCCAAACAACCTGTAAAATTTTTTCACGGGTTACTACCTCGTTCTTGTTTTCGATGAGCAGGTGCAGCAGCATACTTTCTTTTTTGCTCAGCTGTATTTTTTCACCTTTAAAGTTGGTGGCTTCCTGTGCTTTAAAATCGATGCTGTTATTACCGAAGCTGTAGGTTTCGCCAATGGTATCTTTGTCCTGTATTTTTTTGTTCTTCTCAATCAGCTTTTCTACACGCAGTAACAGTTCTTCCAGGTTAAACGGTTTGGTGAGGTAATCATCGGCACCTTTTTTTAAACCCAGCACACGGTCGGTACTGCTGTTCTTGGCACTCAGCATCAAAATCGGCACATCGTTCTTGCGTATGCGAATACTTTCGGTAGCGCTGATACCATCCATTTCGGGCATCATTACATCCATGATAATTAGATCGAAATATTCGTTCTCCACTGCCTTCAATGCAGCCACACCATCGCCTGCTGTTGTTACTTCGTAACCTTCCAGTTCAAGATTCAACTTCAGTGCGTCGAGCAAATGCTCTTCGTCTTCTACCAATAATATGGATGCTTTTGCCTGCGACATAGTGTATACAAAACAGCAAGCGCTGTTGTTATTTAAAACTGAATTACAAAAATACTTCCGTGCGGCGTATTGTCCATCACGAAAATGTCACCGTTATGATCGGTAATAATCTTACGTGTAAGATACAACCCTAAGCCCGTACCTTTTGCTTTGCGGGTGTTTTCGTTTCCGCTGCGATAAAACTTTTCGAAAATCTTTTGCTTCTCTTCATCCGGCACACCCGAACCTTCGTCGCTTACTTTCACTTGGATGTTGTCGTTATCATTCATCAGGTCTACATACACCGGGCTGTCCTTGGGGGCATATTTCAAGGCATTATCAATGAGGTTGCTCAGGGCAATCTGTATCAGCAATTCATCGCCTTCAATAAACAAGTCTTTATCGGCACTTGCTTCAATATGGCGGTTGGGATAACGATTTTTATAATCGCTCACTACCGTTTCCACTACATCGGCCAGGTTTACTTCTTCATTTTCACGCTGGAAATTTTTCTCTTCCATTTGCGATGCCAGCAGAATATTATTGGTAAGAATGTTCAGGCGGTTGGTTTCGCTGAGGGCACTCAGCAACAGTTTCTGCTGCTGTACTTCATCGAGCTTGCGACGCAGCACCGTTTCGAGGCTGAGGCGGGTAGTGGCGATGGGCGTTTTCAGCTCGTGTGTAATCGCCATCATAAAATTCTGCTGTAAGGCCGATACTTCTATTTGCTTACGGATGGAGCGGTAAACAAAAAATGCACCTGCAAGAATCAATGCAAGAAAGGCCACACCTTCACCAACAAATTTGGCGGTTTGTCGTTTTTGATAGAGTAATACATCTTCCCGCAACAAATCGAAATCGGCAGCTTTGGGGTTTAGTTCTGCAAGTTTCAACGCCGTCATATCGGCTGTTAAACGTTCAAGCGAAACAAACCACCAAACCAACGCAACAATTACATAAATCAGCAACACCCAAAACCAAAAGGAGAAGCTGCGGAAACTGTATACTTTATTGGTAAAGCCCATTATGATTTTACTTTTTCAATGCGGACACCTGCATTCATGATATGTAACAACGGATTGTCACGCATTGTTTGCTGCAGGCGGATGCTGTACTCACCCTGTTTTTTAAAACGGATGTTGTTGAACAGCGGATAGCGAATTTCAAAAATATCGCTCATGCCGGTACCGATCCATTTCCCTTCCTGGTCCTGTAGGGTTAATTCGAAACGCTCTTTTTGAAACGTACTATCGCCGGGCTGACGGGTAGAAAGATAGATCCAGATATTTTTGTACGCATACGCATCGGTATGACGCAGGGTTACAAAAACATTGTATGCCGAAACCGTATCGGTAATATTGAATTTTACTTCGGGCTGGTAATTGTAATACCATTCGTGTTTGGGAATTTCTGCATTTTTTTCAAATGCATCCAGCGAGCTGCAGCTGCCCAGCCAAACAAGTGAAGAAAAAAGCGCACTGTAAAAAAGGAAAGCGGAGTATGAACGTTGCAACAGTTTCAAAACGGAATGTTTTTACAAATGTAATACGGCGGAAAGGTAAAACCCAAACAGCTTCTTATAAAACGTTCAACACCTGTTCTTTTGCTTTTTCCAGTTCATCTTTCATTAACACAACCAGCTTTTGAATACCCGAGTCGTAGGCTTTGGCACCCGTGGTATTAATTTCCCGGCCAATTTCCTGCAACACAAACCCAAGTTTTTTACCTTTTGAATCGTCGCCTTCTTTGAGGATGTTGAGGAAATAATCGCAGTGGTTACGTAAACGTACCTGCTCTTCGCTGATGTCGATCTTTTCGATGTAGTAGATCATTTCCTGCTCCAGCCTGTTAGCATCGTAATTTTCTTTACCTACCTGTTCTTCCATTTTACGGCGCAGCTCATCTTTCATTTTATGTTGACGGAGTGGCTCGAGTTCGGAAATTTTTTCCTGGTAGGCAAGAATATTGTTGATGCGTTCGATGAGATCTTTTTCCAGCGCCGATCCTTCGAGCATACGATGTTTGTTGATGGCGTTGATGGCGTTTTGCATGCTTTGCTGAAACTGACCATACTGTTCTTCGCTTAATACTTCGGTGTTGGGTACTACCACATCGGGCAAACGCAACATAGCAGCAAGAATATATTCGCTTAAGCCGAGATTGAGTTCTGCAGCAACTTCGCTCAGCGGTTGAAAGTAGGCTTTCGCCATTTCTTTATTAATGGTAATAGCACCACTGCCGCCGTTTTGTTTTAAAGAAATAGTACAGTCAATTGTACCACGTTGCAGTTGTTCCGATAACATATTGCGGATAGCAAACTCGTAAGGTTTTAATAACGGCGTAAGTTTCAGGTTCAGTTCAAACTGTTTTCCGTTCAGCGATTTTATTTCTACCAGGAATGTTTTGTCACCGGCGGCTTCTTCGGTTCTTCCGTAACCGGTCATTGATTTCAGCATACCTTATTTTTAAAGCAATGTAAACAAATTAAAGTCGTGTGTGTGCAGTTATTTTTAATTCTGTTGATGCAGATGCTTTTTGTAATGGTTCGCACTACAAAGTTTAATACGTAGAGAACTAAAACAAAAAAGCCCGGAAGACACCGAGCTTTTATGATGGATGGGTTAGTAAGTACCGGAAACTTTCATTTCCGTCACAATATTAAAAATAAATTCTTCGATTATAAAAACTTTTCAAAAAAATTTTATTCACATTTTAAAAATGTTTGTGGAAAAGGATTATTCGTTTTGCGGCTTGTAAGCGTTCTTACAAAACGATTTTTTCAGCAAACAGTTTTATCAGTTCAGTAAGCATACTTGTTGCTTTAAAAAAGTAATTCTCTGAAATGCCTTGTACGCAAGTGTTTCAGCGATTTTGTTTTTGTTGCTTACACGTATGTTATAAAATAAAAAAGTAGATCAGCGGTTTGCAACAGTGTGTTTATTTCACTTTTTAACGGCAGAAAAATTGCTTTTTCCGGAGCAAAAAAAATTTAAAAATTTTTTATTCAGACCCTTGTTTAATTGCTTTTAAATGGAAAAATGAATGCCGCAACAGGTTTATGCAAACAACATGAAAGCACATTACCTTTGGCAAAATTCTGATTATGAAGTTTCCTTCGCCGGTGCCGGTACAATGGATTGCCGAACTTATTGGAGCAGTTGTTACCGGAAATAAAAATGGGCTAGCAACAGGCATTAACGAAATACATAAAGTAGAAGAGGGCGACCTGGTGTTTGTTGATCATCCGAAGTATTATGATAAGTGCATCAACTCTGCTGCAAGTTTCATCATCATCAATAAAGAAACAACAGTACCCGAAGGAAAGGCATTGCTGGTGTGCGACGAACCGTTTGAAGCCTATTTAAAAATCGTTCGTCACTTCCGTCCGTTTACGCCTGCAACTTCACCCATCAGTGAGACAGCTGTTATTGGGGAAGGCACAGTAATTATGCCCGGCGCATTTATTGGTGAGCATGTGCGCATTGGAAATAACTGCATCATTCATCCTAACGTAACCATACTTGGTTATACCGTTATTGGCGACAACGTCATTATACAGGCGGGTACAGTTATCGGCAGCGATGCGTTTTACTACAACACCAAAAAGAACCGGGATGTGTGGTATAAAAAAATGGAAAGCTGTGGCCGTGTAGTAATAGAAGACAATGTAGAAATAGGTGCTGGTTGTACCATTGATCGTGGTGTAACACACGATACGGTTATTGGCCGTGGTACCAAGTTCGATAACCAGGTGCATATTGGTCACGACAGTGTGATTGGCAAAAACTGTTTGTTTGCTGCACAGGTTGGTGTTGCCGGTGCTGTTGATATTAAAGATGGTGTGGTGCTGTGGGGACAGGTAGGTGTAAGTAAAACCTTAACCATTGGCGAAAACACAGTCGTGCTTGCACAAACAGGTGTACCATCATCGCTCGATGCCAACAAAGTTTATTTTGGATACCCTGCGGAAGAAGCCGGTTACAAACGCCGTGAACTGGTTTGGGTAAAACGCATACCTGAACTGTGGGAGAAGGTGAAAGGGCTGGAAGGGAAAAAATAAAAGCAGCGTAAGCTGCTTTTATTTTTGGCAGACATTGTCAATCTCGACTCGGCTAAGGGCTAATTACCGTCGGCTAACAACTTTCTTCTATTCCTCCGGCCAATAATCGTACGGCAGTTGATCGGCTAAATTTTTCCATGCCCAGTAGCCGCTGTTGATCACTTCGTGTTGCTCGTAAAAGAATCCGTTTTCAGTAATTACAAAACCGTTCAGCAGTTCTAATGTGGATAGTTGTTCTTTTGCACTTAATGGATATTTGTTGGCAACAAGGTATTCCCGTTCCATTGGCGCAAGTGTATATACGATGCGGTATTTACCAAACAGGTTTATTTCTTTATCAACACTATCAACCAGTACATACACAGCAGAGTCGTAAGGATTTTTAAGTGAACTTATTTTGGGCTTGCCGCTTGCACTGTCGGTATACACATGTTCTATGGCAAAACCGTTTTCGCTCAACGTACTGTCGTAGTAACAACGCATAAAATGCAAACGTGAGCCGTAATAGGCTTTTTCCCTATTTTGTTTCCAGATAGTTTTTTGTTCGGCAGTAGAATCCAGTTCGGTATAAAATGCTACACCCGCATAAGCGCTGAATTTGGTATTGTTGTCGTATATAAACGAATCGAGCTGGTACTGGATGCGGTAGCCCAGTGCATAGTTCATCACTACAACCGGTTCTTCGGCTTTTACTTTTAATACATTTCGTTTACGGGAGAAATAGAACTTCAATACTTCGGGATTAACGATGCTGCATTGTTTGGCAAACGGTGTGCTGCCGATAAAATAATCGTTGAGTTGAGCGCCATATTTCGTCCAGCCGTCTTTTACTTCAGTGCTGGCCTGTATGACCACTTCTTCCAGTTTCTTTTCTTTTTTCTTTAAAATAATCGTTAACTCATTACTGTTATCCTGCGAAGAGCTGATGCGGATGCTTTCGGTTTCATAACCGGTGTACGTAATTACAAGGTTATGTCCGCCCGAAGGAAGTTCCATCTTAAACTCACCTTCCTTGTTGGTGATGGTTCCTTTGGTGGTGTTCTGGCAAAGCACAGATGCGCCTTCGAGTGGCGAACGTGTACTGTCGTCAACAACTTTGCCTTTGATATAGAAATAAGATTGTGCAGATGCAGAACTGATGCAAAGCGTAAGGATAATGGAAAGGAATGTTTTCATAAATGATGATTGTTCGGTTTAAAAATAAACAATTTCCCGCCCGCAGGAAACCGCACAACAAAACATTAACGGATGAGCATAATCAGTACAATAGACAGGAGCATGGCCAGTTCAATAAAGAACTGCATGCGGATATTGTTGCCGATGATTTTTTTAAACAGGAAATGAACGATGAAGCCGGTTACTGCAATCAGCAACATGGGTACAGCTAATAAAATACCCCAGCTTTCGGGGTGCTGCAGATCGTTAATGAAAAGATAGACAGCATAACAAAGCAAAACTGCAGCGCCGATAACTAAAGGTGATTGATAAAATTTCATGTAATGGATTAACTGCTTTGCTGCTGATGTTTGCAAACGGCTTATAAATGATAATACGCGTTTAACCAGTTGCAGGTACGCTCAATGGTTTCATCAATGGGGGTGAACTGAAAACCCGGCAGCATCTGTTGTACTTTCGATGCATCGTAAAATGTTTTTACCTGTGCCGTGCTGGCTGTTTCTTTGGTGAGCAAGGGCTCCTTTTTGCTGAACATCGCTTTGAGTGCTTCCAATCGCCATACAATACCACCCATCCAGGGTTGAGCTAAACGTTGTGGTGCACGAACGCCAAAACCGGCAGCAATTTTGGTAAACAGCTCTTTAAAACTTAAATGTTCTGCACTTAACAAAAAACGTTCGGCTGTTATATCGCTTTTCATTAAACGGATCATTACAGCAGCCACATCTTTCGCATCTACAAAGCCGGTACCGCCGTTGGTATACCAGGGAAACTGGTTGTATATTTTTTTGAAGATGGCCACCGAACCGTTTTCCCAATTCGACTCGCCCAGTATAACCGATGGATTAACGATGGCTGCATTCAACCCTTCGCCGATACCCCGCCATATTTCCATCTCCGATAAAAATTTTGTTTTGCCGTAGTGCGAGTTGTTCGTTTCTTCTGTCCACTCCGTTTTTTCATTGATCTTTTCACCTGCACGCAGACGACCAATCGCTGCCACCGAACTTACATGAATAAACTTGCGGATATTATTGGCGAGTGCCATGTTCACCATGTTGGCCGTACCTTCGATGTTGATTTTATACATCTGCTCCCTGCGGCTGCTGTGGTACGAAACAACTGCAGCAGAATGATATACTTCTTCGCAATCCTGCATGATTTCGTCGAGCAGATTTACGTCGAGCACATCACCTTTGATCCATTCGATCTGTTGTTTTTCTTCTTCGCTTAACAGCAATGGCATCGAGGTACGGTACAATGCTTTAATGGGTCCCTGCTTTTCCTGCAACAACTGTTTTAACAATGCCGAGCCAACTAAACCTGCGCCGCCGGTAACGAAGACCATGGTGGAATGGATAATTTATAATAGAAAATGTAAAATTAAGGTGTGCGTTCGATTATCATTGAGCAATTATACAATTATCCGTAGTACTTGTAATAGCCTTCGCCGGTTTTTCGACCAAGCTTATTTGATTCCACTTTTTCTTGTTGAATGGGAGAGGGTTTCAAGCGTTCGGGCTTACCCAGCTGCTCATACACGCTGCAGCTAACAGCATAGTTAATGTCGTTGCCAATCAGATCCATAAGTTTGAACGGTCCCATTTTAAAACCACTTGCTTCCAGCAATGCATCTACTGTTGCAAAATCGGCTACACCATCTTCCACCAGTTTCAAAGCTTCAATATAATAGGGGCGTGCTACACGGTTAACAATAAAGCCGGGCGAATCCTTGCAAATCACCGGCACTTTGTTCAGCTGTTTGGTTAAAGCAACCAATGTGTTGATCACCTCTTCGCTTGTTTGCTCACCACGCACTACTTCCACCAGTTTCATAATGGTGGCAGGATTGAAGAAATGTAAACCTGCTACACGCTGCGGTTGCTGGATGGATTTTTGCAACAGTGAAATAGAGAGCGATGAAGTGTTGCTGGCAAAAATGGTATCGCCGTGGTTGATTTCTGCCAATTGATTGAATAACGCAATTTTTGCTTCGGGCTTTTCAATAATGGCTTCAATGATTACATCGGCGATGCAAAAATTGATATCGTTGATGAATTGCAGATTTGCTTTTACAGCAGAGCGTTGTTCTTCTGTTATTTTCTGTTTGGCAACTAAACTATCGAGATTGCTGTTGATGGATGTTTCTGCTTTTTGTAATACGTCCGTGTTCAGATCGAACAGCAGTGTATAAATGCCGCTTTGTGCAGCAGCCTGTGCTATACCGCTGCCCATTGTTCCTGCACCGCAAACGCAAATTGATTGGATCATGCTTGAAAGTTGAAGGGTAAAGATAATTTCAGTAATTGAATTCCGCTCAGAATTGTAGTACTTTGCGTCATCCAAAAATTTACATGTATATCAGACTAACCTGCTTTTTATCTGCAATCTTTTTATGTCTTTTTTCCATTGCCCAAACATCCGATTGGTGGGAACGTAATGTTCAATGGGATGGTGTAACACACTGGAGGCACTATATCAAATTCAGTCCTGCTTATCTTGGTCCAAATGCAATTCCTGTTCCTTCTGTTACAAACGGAACAGTTGACAGTAATCATTCTGTAACTGTTGCTGCCGCTGCACATTTTATGCCGGGCGACCGTACCTTCAACGCTGTGCTGAAAGGCAGTTATTGTATCGTTAAAAACAAAGTATCGGTTGATGCAATGTGGGTGCCTGTTGAATATTTTCAGATGAGCCATGCATTAAAAACAGAACGGCATGTATTTTATCTGTCGTACAACAACCGCAAGGCAATCGGAGATGTACACATGAATATTAATATACAGTTGCTCGATCCTGCTAAGTATAAACATACGCTTGCTGTGAGGGTGGGTTATCGATATCCAACTTCGTCCGATGTTGCATCTGCACGCATGACAGACGCACCTGGTTATTTTTTTGATGCATCAACGGGCGGCTCTTTTTCAAAAAGCAATAAATGGCGATATACGGCTATGGCCGGTTTTTTAGTCTGGCAATTGAATAATGATATACCGCAGAATGATGCATTTCTTTTTGGAGCAGGTATTGAATACAATCACAATCGGTTTCAGCTGCAAACAAATGTGGCGGGTTATCTTGGTTATTTAAACAATGGTGACAAGCCTGTAGTTGGTCGTATAAAAGCAGGAACTGTAAAGCCGGGTTTCAACTGGCAGCTACAGCTGCAGCAAGGTTTTCACGATTTCAGATACAGCAGTGTTGAAGTTGGAACAAAGTATGTGTTTAAAATAAAACAATAAAAAAAGGCAACAGTTTTAGTTGTTACCTTTTGCACATAGATTTATTGTTTAATTACACCGCTCCCGTAAACTGTTTCAGAAAACGCACATCGTTTTCACTGAAGAGACGAATATCTTTAATACCATACTTCAGCAATGCAGGACGTTCGATACCCATGCCAAATGCAAAGCCTGAATATTTGTTACTGTCGATGCCGCAGTTCTCCAACACTTTCGGGTGCACCATGCCGCAACCAAGAATTTCTAACCAGCCTGTTTTTTTACAAACACTGCAACCATCGCCGTTACACAACAAACAACTGATATCCATTTCTGCACTTGGCTCGGTGAACGGGAAGTAAGAAGGGCGGAAACGAACCTTTACATCTTTGCCAAACATTTCCTGTACAAAGAAGTAGAGTGTTTGCTTTAAATCGGCAAAGCTTACTTTCTCATCTACATACAAACCTTCGATCTGGTGGAAGAAGCAATGACTTCTTGCACTGATGGTTTCGTTACGATACACACGACCCGGTGTAATAATGCGGATGGGCAGTTTACCTTTCTGCATTTCATGAATCTGCACATTGCTTGTGTGCGTACGCAACAGCCATGCAGGATCGGTGCTGATATAGAATGTATCCTGCATATCACGTGCAGGATGATTTTCGGGTAAGTTAAGAGCGGTGAAGTTGTGGAAGTCGTCGTCAATTTCCGGACCTTCTGCAACAGAGAAACCCAACCGCTGGAAAATATTCACCATGCGGTTGCGCATTAAGCTGATGGGGTGACGGCTGCCAATGGGCAACGCATCGCCGGGCAACGTAAGGTCAATTTTAGCAGCCGTATCATCGGTGCCATTACCGGCCAATGCTTTCCACTCTTCGTATTTCGCTTCTGCAAACTGCTTAAACTCATTCATTGTTTGACCAAAGGCTTTCTTCTGTTCGTTGGCCACATTCTTCATTTCGCCCATGAGCGCTTTTACCAAGCCCTTGGTGCCAAGAAATTTAATACGATACTCTTCCAACGCCTTGGCGCTATCGATCTGTAAGGTTTCAATTTCTTTCTTTAAGGTTTCAATCTGTTGTAACACCTGTTCCATGCCGCAAAGATAATTCTTTGAAGTTTCTGGTTTCCAGTTTCTGGTTGATAGTTGTGACTGTTCTGAATTTTTGTACTGAATCAAGGTTGTGCAGCAAGCAAAAAGTCCCACTTCAGGGGGATATACAGGATTTTTCTCTTGTGCCCTGAGCCTTGTGCCTTGTTTTCTTTGGACTTTGCTTTTTTGGATTTTGGTTTTTCGTACTTCGTACCTCTTACCTCGTACTTCTTTTTGTTATGTTTGCCACCGAAACGAAAACACATGAGTGATTCACAGATGATTGAAGATTTTTTGCAGCCGGTTGATCTGTCGGCTGTGTTAGGCGATGAAGAATTGAACGATGCCCAGCTGGGCCGTCATATCCAAACCTATGCATTCCTGTTTCCTGACCTTACAGATGTTGACCTGGTGATTGTGGGTATCACCGAAGAACGTGGCACAGGCAATGGTATTTCGTTGGGCGATGCACCAACTGTTATCCGCAAAAATTTATACCGTTTATACAACTGGCACCCCGATGTAAAGATTGCTGATATTGGTAATGTGATGGCGGGTGCTGCATTGAAAGATACCTATGCCGCAGCCAAAGCAGTGATTAAAGAACTGGTGGAAGCAAAGAAAACGGTGCTGATTCTTGGCGGCAGTCATGATCTTACACTGGCACAATACGGTGCGTATGTACAGCGCCAGCAGATTATTGAAGCGAGCTGTGTGGATGCATTCATCAATTTAAGTAACGATACACCTGTTCGCAGCGAAAACTTTTTAATGGAGATGTTAACGGGTGAACCCAACTTCATCCGCCACTATAACCACATGGCATTCCAGAGTTACTATGTTCATCCAACCATTTTGCAAACAATGGATCGTCTGCGTTTCGATTGTTTCCGTGTGGGCGTGGTGAAAGATGCGTTGGAAGAAATGGAACCGGTGATCCGCAGCAGCGATCTGCTGAGTATTGATATTGCTGCGATGGCGAATGCCTATGCTCCAGCGAACAGAACTTCACCAAACGGATTGAACGGACAGGATATTTGTACGCTCACCCGTTATGCAGGATTGAGTGACCAGTTAAGTACACTGGGTATTTATGGTTACAATGCAAAGTTGGATGTGGATGAGTTGACAGCGATCCAGATTGCACAAATGATCTGGTATTTTATTGATGGACTGAGCAAAGGAAAAACAGAAGCATCGCTGGAAGACCGTCACCAGTTCAGCGAATACCATACAACCATTGCCGATACAGATGTACTGTTCCTAAGCAGTCATAAAACCGGCCGTTGGTGGATGCAGCTACCGAATAAAAAATTCATTGCCTGCAGTGCAACCGATTATCAACTCGCCATCCATAGCGAAATACCGGAGCGTTGGTTGCGGGCGCAGGAGAGAGATTAGTTTTTATTGCTCACAGATTGCACGGGTTTCCACAGAAGCTCTTTGTGTAAACTCCGTGTTCTTGGTGTAACTCATTTTGTAGCACAAAGAGCGCAAAGCATGCACAAAGGAAGCGAAGTACTTATTCGATGGTGATGATCTTGTAGTCTGTATCGTTGAAAGTAAATGCATCACCCGCTTTCTTCATCAACAATAATTTTCCCAGCGGCGCTTCGGGTGAAACTGCGAATACTGTTTCCTCTTCCACTTTCAGTTTTCCCAAACCAAGACTGATGTAGAAACGGCCTTTGTTTGTTTCAACCAAACTGCCACGCACAATCGTTGCTGTTTGCAGTTGAGGATCGATTTTTTCAAGTATTGCTTTTTGCTGCAGCACTTCTTTCAACTGCCGGCTGTTATTCTCCTGTTCAATCTGCAACATGGCTAAGGCTGTTTCGTGCTTATCGCCGGCGGTGCGTTTGGTTTCGTTACCGGCGCTGGCAGAAAGATCGTGCAGGTTCTTTTGCAATGCATCAATTTTTTGTTGCAGCAGTAACAGGCAGTGCTGATGTGTGCGTTCTTTCCGTGTCATTTTTTACAAGGTAGGCATACATCCTGTAACAGCCAGCGAAAGCATGTATATTTATCAACAAAATGAGTACTGATGGTTGCTGGTAAAATAAATTTCTTTCTGCTGTTTATAGGTGTCGTATTGGTTTCATGCTCTGTGCAAAAGCAAACGGCTACTACTTCTTTGCAAAAGCAATTCATCAATGATTCTGCATTCACCAATGCCTTTGTAGGTATTGCTGTGTATGATACAGAGACTGGTAAATACATTCATCAATACAACAGCAATAAATATTTTGTTCCTGCCAGCAATACCAAACTGCCTACACTTTATGCAGGGTTGAAATATTTAGGAAAACAATTACCCGGATTACAATACAAAGAAGAGAACGACACCTTATACATTCAACCAACCGGTGATCCAACACTTTTGCATGTTGATTATAAAACACAACCCGTTGTTGATTTTTTAAAGCAGCAAACCAAGCCCATTGTTATTAATAACAGTAACTGGAAAGCAGAAGCATTGGGTTATGGTTGGGCATGGGATGATTACCTGGGTTATTACATGACCGAACGTAGTCCGCTGCCGGTGTATGGCAACTATATCAAGTGGATTCAGCAACGGAATGTAGAAGAACGTGATGGCAAGATGGATACATCGGGAATTATTTTTACTGATCCCGAAGTAAACTGGGATGTGCAGTTTAAAACAGGTAAGACCACGGCGTTTGATGTAACCCGTCCACGTACCGAAAATAAATACACGATCACGGAAGGCAAGGAGTTGAAGAAAGAACTGGAAGTGCCATTTGTAACAAACGGACTGCAGTCTGCGTTGGAATTATTGAAAGACACTGTTCATCAAACAATCACGGAAGAGAGTTTTCGCATAACCAATCCTGAAGTGATTTATTCGCAGCCGGTTGATTCGATGTTTAAACCACTCATGTACCGCAGCGATAATTTCTTTGCCGAGCAAACCCTGCTGATGGTGAGCAATGTATTGTTTGGTGAAATGGATGAACAGAAACTTATAGCTCATATGCTGAAGAATGATTTAAGCGGCTTTCCGCAAAAACCAAAATGGGTAGATGGAAGCGGATTGAGCCGTTATAATTTATTTACACCAGAAGATTTTGTGTGGCTGTTGTTGAAAATGAAGGATGAATTTGGTCTCGAACGTTTGAAAACAATTCTGCCAACGGGTAATACAGGAACACTCCGCAATTATTATGTAGATGATGCCGGTTTCATCTTTGCAAAAACAGGCTCGTTAACCGGTCACCTGGCATTGAGCGGGTTTCTCATCACGTCCAAAAATAAATTACTAGTGTTTTCTGTGATTGTCAACAATCACAATACATCTGCAACAAGTGTACGCAGAGCAGTTGAGAAGTTTTTACAGCAGGTGAGGAGAGAGAATTAACGTCCAAACTGTTTCTCCAGTTCATCTTTTTTAATTTCCATGTAAACAGGAAATCCGTTGGATGTGGCGTTGGGTTGTGCACAGTTGAATAGATCTTCCACCAACTGTTTCATTTCTTTTTGTGTAAGTGAACGACCGGCTTTAATGCTGTGTTGTTTTGCTAATGAACGAATGAGCTTTTCACGTTTGGAAAACTTCAAATCGCTGGTGTAATGCTTGAACTGTTCCAGTAATAATTCAATGGCCATTGCTTCATTACCCTGTTCCACATCGGCAGGAGTGCCCTGAATAACGTACGTATCTTTCCCGAAAGGTTCAATCAAATAACCGAGCTGTTTTAATTCATCACTCAGTTCACCCAACAATACTGCATCGGCAGTTGAAAGATGTAAGGTTGATGGAAATAAACTGCGCTGTGCTGCTATTGGTTTGCCATCGGCTGCAGCAAGATAACGTTCATACAACACACGCTCATGTGCATTTTGCTGATGAATGATCAGCATTCCTTTTGCAGTTGATGCAAGAATGTAGGTATTGTGCTGTTGCGAAAAATCCTGCTCCGGTATAAAAATCTTTGATGGACTGATTGCAGAAAAATCGGCAGTGTTACCAACTGTTGTCTGTTGACTATCGACTGTCGACTTGTTCACGGGTTCATAAAAATCACGCCAGTGTTTCAACTCACTCTTTTGCTGCGGATCAATTTTATGGGCTGCATGTTTTTGGGTGAATGTATTGTACAGCGATGAAGAAGAAGCCTGGGATTTCTGTTCGCTGGTAAACGGTTTGCTTACTGCATCGAGTTGCTGAATGGTTGGGTCCAGGTCAAAATCCAACGTAGGTGTAATGCTGAACTGTGCCAACGCATGCTTTACGGCCGATTGCACAAAGGCATACACAATCTTTTCATCTTCAAATTTTATTTCCTGTTTGGTTGGATGCACATTGATGTCTACCTGTGCAGGGTCCAGATCAATAAACAGTACATATGCCGGGAAACTATCAGTCGCAATCAACTCCTGGAACGCACCGGCCACAGCATGATTGAGATATGCACTTTTGATGAAGCGATGATTAACAAAAAAGTATTGATCGCCTCTTGTTTTCTTGGCTGTTTCAGGCTTACCGATAAAGCCATAGATATTCATGTAATCGGTTTGCTCTTCTACCGAAACTAATTTGGCGTTGTATTGATTGCCGAGCAGCTGAACAATCCGTTGCTTTAATGTACCTCTGTCGAGGTGAAACATTTGTTGCCCGTTAGCAGTAAGCGAAAAGAAAATATCCGGGTAGGCCATGCTCACACGAATGAACTCATCAACGATGTGCCGCATTTCGGCTGCATTGCTTTTTAAAAAGTTGCGTCGTGCAGGAACGTTGAAGAATAAGTTCTTCATGGCAATGCTTGTTCCGTTGGCAGTTGCAACCGGCTCCTGTTTTTTTACTATGCTGTTTTCAATTTCAATATACGTACCGGCGGTATCTTCTGCACGTTTGGTTTTTAATTCCACCTGTGCAACGGCTGCAATAGAAGCCAATGCTTCCCCACGAAAACCCATGGTTTTAATGCGGAAGAGATCATCAATTTCCCTGATCTTGGATGTGGCGTGGCGTTCAAAGGCCATGCGTGCATCGGTTTCGCTCATGCCGCCACCGTTGTCAATTACCTGCAACAGTTGTTTGCCCGCATCGTTAACGATGAGTTGAATTTCTGTTGCACCTGCATCTACTGCATTTTCCAGTAATTCTTTTACTGCACTGGCAGGGCGTTGAATTACTTCACCAGCAGCAATCTGGTTTGCAATATGATCGGGTAATAATTGAATGATATCCGGCACGTACGTTTCTCTGTTTTGAAACGGCAAATTTACGGGAAACGAAAGCAGATACGAAGTTTATTCATCAAACAAGCCGGTAAAATCAACAGTTGCTGTACAACCATCTTCTAACGAAAATTCAAATACAGATGGATTTACGGCAACAGCTTGAAAAACGGAGTCGATCAATTCAAACACTTCCAGTTTTTTGAACGCAGGATCAATGAGGAGATAATATTTTACAGCTTGTTCTTCATAAATTTCATACTTCTCTCTGCGGTCGGTTTTTGAACTGGAAGGCGAAATAATTTCTGCTGTAAGTGTTGGCGGAAAATCGAGATAGTTGTTATTTGTAACAGGTTTACAAACAACCAACATGTCTGGTTGTAAAACAGTATCGTCTTTTATTTTCCAATCAATTGGCTGATAAACTTTGCAGTGCCTGCATTGTTTTAATGCCTGCACAAATAAGAAATTTAACTCAGAAGTGATACGCTGATGTTTGATTGATGGTGCCGGACTCATTGCATACGGAATACCTTCAATCAATTCCCACTTCCCTTCCCATAAAAGGTAGTCTTCATACGTGTAATGGGGCGTATATTTAGGAGCAGATGACATTGTTACAAATTTATTCAAATTATTCTCAATAGCAAGCAGGCTGTTTTGGCTAATTTTAATTCAACGAAAAGCAGAAATCGTACATGAAATGAGCTATAAAAATCAGCGAATAATTCGTGTTAAAAACGAGCGTGATTTTATGGCGAATAACAGATGGCAAAAGGCAATAAAAGTGAACATATGAAAAAATTAATCCTGTTGCTGGCCTGTGCAGCATCGTTCTCTTCTTCATTTTCTCAGTCAAAAGTTGAACAGGCGAAACGTTGGGCCGATAGTGTAATGCTTACTCTGAGTAAAGATCAGAAGATTGCTCAGCTCATGATCATTCGTGCACACAGTAATTTGGGTGCAGCACATGTGCAACAGGTAACAGAGCTGATTCAGAAATACAATGTTGGCGGACTTTGCTTTTTCCAGGGTGGACCGGTGCGGCAAGCCAATCTCACCAACTTTTATCAAAGCATTGCACAAACACCGTTGCTGATTACCATTGATGGCGAGTGGGGACTTGGTATGCGGTTGGATAGTGTGGTATCGCTGCCCCGGCAGTTAATGCTTGGCGCTGTGCAGGATGCATCGCTTGCGTATGGTTATGGCAAAATTTTGGGTGAGCAATGCAAACGCATGGGCATACAGGTAAATTTTGCGCCGGTTGTTGATGTAAATAATAATCCCAACAACCCGGTCATTAATGATCGTTCTTTTGGTGAAGACCGTTATAAAGTGGCGTTGTTTGGTGTGCAGGTAATGAAGGGGATGCAGGACATGGGTGTGATGGCATGTGCCAAACATTTCCCCGGGCATGGCGATACAGAAACAGACAGTCATTACGATTTGCCCATCATCAGCAAAACAAAATCGCAACTTGATTCATTAGAACTTTATCCGTTTCGGGAACTGTTTGAAAGCGGAGTAGGCAGTGTAATGATCGGGCATTTGTACATTCCCGCAATTGACAATACAAAAAGCCAAGCAACTTCCTTATCGTATAACAACGTAACAAAACTGCTGCGTGAAGAACTGCGCTACAAAGGGCTTACGTTTACCGATGCATTGGAAATGCAGGGTGTAAAAAAGTTTTATCCCGATGGTGCAGCCAGTGTACAATCGTTGATTGCAGGCAACGATTTGTTGTGCTTACCTTCTGATATTCCGGCTGCGATTAAAAAAATCAAAACTGCATTAAAGAAAAAGAAGCTGCACTGGGATGATCTCAACAGCCGTGTGCATCGTGTGTTAATGGCCAAGTATTTACACGGACTTGCAGAATTGAAACCCATCGACACCAATAATCTTGTAAACGATCTCAATGTAAAAACAGATGCCTTTAAAAAACTACTGGCACAAAAATCGGCTACACTGGTTCGCAATGAGCAGCAGATGTTACCGCTGTCAACAGCAGCCATGTCGTTTGTAAGCAAGGTAACAGGTGCAGAAAAACGAATAGCGTATGTGGCTATCGGCGCTGTAACAGAAAATGGCATGACGCAAAAAATGCGCAACGAGTTGAAAGCAGATGTATTTTTCTTTTCGTACAAAAGCGATGCAGGAAGAATTTTATCGCTGGTGGAACTGATCAAACATAATTACAGCCATGTGGTAATTGGTTTACATGGTTACAGTCGCAGGCCGCAAAATAATTTCGGCATCAGCAGTACCGCTTTGCAGTTAACCAATAGCCTGTTACAATTACCCAATGCTGCATTGGTCTTATTTGGCAATCCCTATGCCATGAAAAATTTCTGCGATGCAAAGAATGCATTGGTTTGTTACGAAGATGATGCTTATACACAACAAGCCGCTTTCGATATTATTTACGGAAACCAAAAACCAACGGGTAAATTACCGGTAACGGTTTGTGAGCAGTTAAAATTTGGAACAGGCATTACCTATACCGATCCGAAGCAGGCAGGGTTGCCACGTAGTTTACTGGCGCCGGAAAAGTTTGCAACAGTTGATTCGATTGTTACAGATGCAATTGAGAAAAAAGCATTTCCGGGTTGTGTGGTAATGGCAGTGAAAGATGGAAAGATCGCTTTCGAAAAAGCATACGGCTACTATACGTACGAACAACAGGAACCGATGACAACTGAGTCGGTTTTTGATATGGCATCGGTTACAAAAATTTGTGCCACTACTATTTCGGTGATGAAGTTGTATGAAGAAGGAAAGCTTGATCTGAAAAAACGTTTGGGCGATTACCTGCCTTGGGTAAATGGCAGCAATAAGCAGGATCTGCTTATCGAAGATATTCTCCTGCACCAGGCCGGATTAAAATCGTGGATTCCGTTTTATAAAGAAACGATTGATACCAATAGCGGTATACCATCTGCTCAGTTGTATGTAAACGGTCCGAGTGAGACATACAATGTTCGTGTGGCAGATACATTTTATATGCGCAACGATTGGGTAGATACCATGTACCAACGTATTCTGCAAAGTGAAATGGGGCAATACGGTAAGTACGTGTACAGCGATAATGATTTTATTTTTCTCGGAAAGATTGTTGAACAATTGACCGGACAAACATTGGATGAATATGTTCGTACAACATTTTATCAACCATTGCAGCTTGCCGCAACAGGGTTTCGTCCGCTGAATCATTTGCCTGTTAACCGCATTGTACCAACCGAACGTGAAGTGCAGTTCCGCCGGCAGTTATTACGGGGCGATGTACATGATCCCGGTGCAGCGATGTTTGGCGGTATTGCAGGTCATGCAGGTTTGTTCAGCACAGCGTATGAACTGGCGATGATTCTGCAAATGCTGAACAACGGTGGAACAATCGGAAACCAAACTTTTTTCAAATCCGAAACTGTACAAAAATTCATCGCCTACGGCAGTGAAAACAGCAGACGTGGTTTAGGTTTTGATAAACCGGAAAAAGATAATGCCACCCGTAAAGAACCTTATCCTGCATTGCTGGTTTCACCTTCTACATTTGGACATACCGGTTACACCGGAACAGGCGTATGGGGCGACCCTGAGAATAAGATCGTATATATTTTCTTAAGCAATCGTGTATACCCCGAAGGCGGTACCAACACGAAGCTGCTAACGCTGAATGTGAGAGGCAAAGTACAGGATGCGATTTATAAAGTGTTGTTGGGGAAATAGATTCTTTAATAATTGTGAGGTATCTGTTTACTCAAACTTTGCGACCGTCATGTCGAGGCACGAGACATCTCTACTTCGTAAGTATATTGCAATTACACAGATAAAGTGTGACATTAAAATTATTCAGAGATGGCTCCTTCGTCGACATGACGTACTTCGACAAGTATTGCTGTCTTCCCGACGCAGGAGGGATCTGCTGAACAATTGTACCGATGCCAAACAGATCCTTCGTTCCTCAGGATGACAACTCACTTCATCTTCATCAACAACGCTACAATCTCTTTCTCCTTTGTCCACACAATAAAGTGATTTTCTTTTTCGAATGTGCCCACATAAACCGAATCGGTTTGTGTAAACATTTTCTGCATGTAACCTACATTGCTGTAGGGCACCAGTATGTCTTTTGTGCCATGTAAAATATAAACGGGGCAGGTAATCTTTTCATAATCCGGTTGCATTTCTTTCAGATCGGTTTTTAAATACCATAATTCCTCGTTGCTGGGCCGCATGGCACCGGGCACTAAATAATTCAACGGTGTTTTGAATAATACCGGTCGCCATTTTTCCGGCTTCTCCGCTGCAGGATCCATGGAACCAGCAAGTATCAGTAATGCTTTTGTGTAAGAAGGCCGGGCTGCTGCAAGTTTTACAATCATCGGTCCTCCCATACTATGACCAATCAGTACAAATGGCTTACCGTTGTACACTGAATCCATCCAGGCACTGATGATCTTTGTCTGCTCCGTCATATTCATGGCATGGCCAAAATCGCTGTAACCAAAACCTGGCCGGTCAACAGAAATAATGCGGTAATGCTGCAGCAACTCTTTGTTGCGCAGGTAAGCAGCAAATGCATCCCAGCTGCCGGGTGTACCATGTACAAATAATAAGGTGGGCAATGTATCGCTGCCGGTTTGTGCATAATGCAGCGGAAACCCGTTGATGTGTAAAGTAGCTGTTTGCAATGCAACACCCTGTTCTGCAAATTTTTCTTTGGCCTTACTGTCGCTGATGCGCATCTTCATACAGCTTTGTGCAAGCACAAGCCATAGCAGTAACAGTATTCCCAAAACTCTAAACGATCGTTTCATCCAGCGGGGCATTCAGGTAAGTTACGAAATGTTTGATGCGGTTGATTACAAACTCAATTACAATCTTGTTCATGTTTGGTTAAAACAAAACCCCAACATTCGTTGGGGTTTGTTTGCTTATGCATTATCGTTTTGCGGCGGTTGATCTTTTTTCTTTTCGATCTGTGGCCGGTTTTGTTGCGGCGGACGTTGCTGCTGGTTGCCCCCACCTTGCTTTGGTTGTTGCTGTCCACCTGGGCGCTGCTGTTGCTGCGGACGGTTTTGTTGTGGTGGCCGCTGCTGCTGTCCCTGGCCGCCTTGTGGTTTGCCACCCGGTTGCTGTCCACCTTGGCGTTGCTGTTGCGGCGGACGGTTTTGTTGTTGCTGCCCGCCTTGTCGTTGGCCTTGACCTTGACTTCCGCCGGGGCGTTGTGGTTGTTGTTTCTGCTGTTGTGCTTTTTCTTTATCTCTTCTTTTTTTGCTGTTACGCTCCAGCGTACGCAAACTAATCTGGCCTACCAACTCCACATGTGCATGTTCTTTTTCTTCTGCTTTTGCAGGCGAAAGTTCAATAGCACCTAATTCATCGGGGCGCTGACCTCTTGCATTCATGGCCCTGATTTCTTTTACACGATCGATCGGTACAGGATATTGTTTGTTGCTGTCGGGTAAAATATACCACATCAGGTTTTTGAAAATATCTTTCTTAATCAGCTGTGCAGTGCCCCGTGTTAATTCAAGCGTATCGGCATTGTTGGGGAACTGCTGCAATGCATCGAGGTACGTATCCAGCTCATAATTCAAACAACATTTTAAACGGCCGCATTGTCCGCTCAGTTTTGTTTGATTAATCGTAAGGTTCTGGTAACGGGCAATGGTAGTGGTTACACTCTTAAAATCGCTGAGCCAGCTGCTGCAGCATAATTCTCTGCCGCAACTGCCGATACCGCCAATTTTTGCTGCTTCCTGGCGAATACCGATCTGTTTCATTTCTACCTTAATCTTAAACTCACTGGCGTAAATCTTGATCAGTTCACGAAAATCAACACGGTCTTCGGCAGTATAATAGAAAGTTGCTTTACGTCCATCGGCCTGGAACTCCACTTCAATCAGCTTCATATCCAGCTTCAGCTGAATGATAATTGCCCGTGCACGTACCAGCGATGGTTTTTCACGCTCCTTACTTTCTCTCCATTTCTGCAGGTCCATATCGTTGGCCTTGCGCATGATCTTTTTAATCTCGGGGTTGTCTTCTTTTACACCCTTCTTCTTCATTTGCAAACGCACCAGCTCACCGCTGAGGTTCACCATGCCCACATCAAAACCGCTTACACCTTCTACAGTAACCATATCGCCTTTCATGAACGGCTGCAAGGTATTGTTGCGGTAAAATTCTTTCCGGCTGCCGTTATTAAATGTTACTTCCACAATACGGCAATCGCTGTCGGGATCGCTGAAGGGCAGGTTTGCCAGCCAGTCGTGCACATTCAGGCGGTTACATCCACCTGTACTGCAGCCGCCGTTGCTCTTGCAACCTCCCGGTTTTCCCGTACTACAACTTGAACAACCCATTATAATGAGGTATTAAACGTTAAAAAAATGAGGAAGATGTGGGAGCAAGCTGCAGAATATTGCCGGGCTTTGGTTGTGTCACTCACTTGTACGCTTTGTTTGCTATGCAGCAAATAAAGCCGGTTGATAAGAGTTATGTTGAAATGCTTTGCCGAAACGGGCAATGCAGTACAAGAGCTCCGACGATTTAAGTCGGAATGCAGACCAAAAATAGCTGCATCGACGCAACAAAAGACGATTAGTAGTTCATTCGCTTACGCACAAAATCCTTCGTTCACTCCTGACCCGTTCTTTCACGTAAATCCTTTACCACAGGTCAATTCCATCAAAAATAGGGAATTAAATGCAAAGCTAACAGTTGTGCAGAAGCAGATTGCTTTTCCTGTCATTTCGACGAAGGAGAGAGCTGCCAGGAATAACTACGAATGATCGGCAGATTCCTCGAGCCTCGGAATGCCAGAAACTAGCCCACTTCAATGACCGTATGGTTGGCAATAATATGGTAGAGTTTAATGGTAAGCGCCATAAACAGCATTTTAGCGTTGGCATTCCGTTCAATATGATAGGCTGCATCGTCGAGTTGTTCGGTAATGGCCTGCTGCTGACTGATATCGCAAAGCTTGTTGAGACGCAGGGCAAAATCTTTTTCGGCACCGGTGAGCGGCAGGTGCTCTTCGCCCATGGTACGCAGGCGGATACTCTGCTCCAGCAAATGCGTAAAGTAGCGGAGAAACTGTTTTTGCTTTTCACGGCCAAGTGCACTCACCACATCGACCCATTTAACCTGCGCTATGGGGCCGGTTTTTAAAATGGAGTTGAGCCAGTCCCGCAACAGCGATTGCCAGTCTTCTTCTGCATGTTGAATGAGTTGCAGGGCTTCCCGGTAGTTACCTTCGCTCACAGCTGCAATTTGCAGGGCCTGTGTTTCGCTCAGTTTGCTGCGTTGCACCAGGGCATCAGCCACATCGCTTATTTCAATAGGAGGTATGCGTACAGTTTGGCAACGGCTGAGGATGGTGGGCAGCACCAGGCTTTCGTTTTCGGCTACCAATATAAATAAGGTATTGGCCGGCGGCTCCTCAATCAGCTTCAGCAGTTTATTGCCCTCGTTGCCGAGGTATTCGGGCATCCATAGGATGAGAATTTTGTATTCGCTCTCAAAACTTTTGAGGTTCAGTTTGCGGATGATGTCGGCACATTCGGCCGCTGTAATATTTCCCTGCTTATTTTCTGCACCAATAAACTGCAGCCAATCATACACATTCCCGTACGGGTATTGTTTGATGAACTCCCGCCATTCGCTTACATAATCAACACTGATGGGTTTATCGCCACTCTTGCGGGGAATAACCGGGTAGCTGTAATGAATATCGGGGTGAATGTATTGCTCGGCCAGTTCTGCACCGTGACTGGTAGCTGCTGCCACCGGTTCATCGCCAAACAAACCGGCTGTGGTGGCAACAGGTTTGTTTTTTTCGCTCTGGCTCACCACATAGGAGCTGAAGGCGAGTGCCAGCGGTAAGCCGCCGCTGCCTTCTTTACCAATGAACAGCAGGGCATGGCTGAGACGGTTGTTATCAACCATTTCTTTCAATTGCTGAACCACCGATTGCTGACCAATGATGTGAGAGAATTGCATGCGGCGAAGATAAGATTTGAGGAAATGAAATCTTAATATAGTTGATTATTAAGCAACATGATTAAGATCAAAAGATATAGAGCTTTTCATAATTTATTTTTTCTCTATACGTTTATCAAATAATGAAAAATGCTTTTCTCTTATTGGTCCTCTTTTATCTTGAGGCAAGCGGACAATCGTTAAAAAAAGTAAGTGGCGTAATTGAAGAATTTGGTTCAAAGGAAAGAATGAACGGAGCAACAATTACTGCCCTCTCAAATGGCTCGTCAGTTGTTGCAAATGAAAATGGTTTTTTTAGCATTGCATTACAAGCAGGCGAAGTACAAAAATTAATTGTTACACATACATCTTACCTGCAACAAGAGATTGCTTTTTACTTACAGGCAGACACCTTTTTGGTAATTCAACTTAAACCCCAGGAGCAGGAAATTGCAAACATTACAATTGTTGCACCTAAACCATTCGATTTACCGGGCTCTATTAGCATACCGGTAAAAAAACTTTCTAAAGTTCCTATGTTGTTTGGCGAAAAGGATTTAATAAAAGCTATACAGCTTTTGCCAGGTGTTCAGTCTGGCAGGGAAGGTAGTACTGGTTTGTATGTAAGAGGAGGTGGAGCCGATCAAAATTTAATATTGTTAGACGGGGTTACCATTTATAATGTCTCTCATTTGTTTGGCTTTCTTTCTTTATTTCCTTCTGATGCTGTAAAAACTGTTGATCTGATAAAGGGAGATTTTCCTGCCAGATATGGCGGGAGGCTTTCTTCCGTTATTGATATAAAACTGAGAGATGGTAATAAAGAGCGTCATTTAGTTGATTATACAATCGGGTTGCTATCATCAAAAATTACAATTGAAGGGCCAATTAAAAAATCAAAATCTTCTTTCATAATTACTGCAAGGCGCAGTTTTGCGGATCTGCTTGCAAAGCCATTTCAGCAAAATAATCCCAATCAGCTCAATTATTTTTTTTATGATGGTATTGCGAAGATGAACTTCCTGCTGCCGAAGAAAAAATCATTATCACTAAGCCTTTACATGGGGCAAGATAATTTTTTAAATACAACAACAGAAGCGCAGAGTGATGATAACGGAACTTTTACAGGTAATACAAAATCTTTATCTGGTTTAGTTTGGGGCAACACTACTGTTTCCTTGCGTTATTCGGCTATAAAATCAAGCAGTTTAACTATTGCACACAGTTTAAGTTATTCTTTGTACAACTACAAATCCACATACAGCAATCAGTTTAAAGATGTAAATGGGAATGAAGATTTATCTAAAAACTTTTCTTTTCAATTCAAATCCAAAGTGCAGGAAATATGCTGGCGTTCCGAAGCAGATTGGTATGTATCAGATAATCTTCAATTTAAATTTGGTGCAGGTATTCGTAATAATAAATATAACCCAGCGGGCTCACTGTTACGATATAGCCAATCGGGAGTACAGCAAACAGATCAACAATCGGCTGGGGAAATCAATACGTACGAGGGTTTTGCTTTTGTAGAGGCACAATATAAAATTTCGAAAAGGGTACGCACAAATACAGGTGTGCATATAAATCAATATCATGTTAACAACTGGCAGACTTTTTCTTTTCAACCAAGAATTAACCTGCGGTTTTTAATAAACCCCAATCAAGAAATCTATTCTTCATTTACATATACCATGCAGCCTATTCACTTATTAACGAACAATGGGCCAGGGTTACCAGTTGACTTATGGGTGCCTGCAACAAAAAACATTCCGCCACAGTATGCAACTCAGTACTCTGTTGGTTATAAGACAAAATGGAAAGAAGATACCTATGAAATTTCAACCGATGTTTATTTAAAACAAATGAATGGCGTTATAGAATATACAGATGGCGCAAGTTTTGTAAACAGCTCATCAAACTGGGAAAAGCAGGTTGTAACCGGTCTAGGAAAAAGTTATGGTGCTGAATTGTTCTTCCAAAAAAAGAAAGGGAAGTTTAATGGTTGGGCTGGCTATACTTTATCATGGTCAAGAAGAAAGTTTGAAGAAATTAACAATGGCAAATGGTTTTGGTATAAGTATGACCGGCGACATGATTTTAAGGTTGTAATGATGTATGAGTTTTCTAAGAGAATTGATCTTGCTGTAAATTTCGCATTAAGCTCCGGTAACCGAATGACGCTTCCCGATATTCAATATTTAGCCTTAGCAGGCGTTTCAAATTACCCGGGTTTTCTGTACGATGTTAACGCAACTATTATACTTAATGCCAGTGAACGAAATAATTTTACTTTTCCAATTTATCACAGAGCTGATTTAAGTTTAAATTTTCATAAGCAAAAGAAGCGTGGACTGCGTATTTGGAATATCAGTATTTACAATATTTACTCACGGGCGAATCCTTTTTTTTATACACTTCGTGAGTCTCAATCGAAAGGGTTAGTTCTTACATCTGTAAACCTTTTTCCAATTCTGCCTTCCGTTTCTTATCAGTTTAAATTTGGCGCAAAATGATACGTTACACCTGTTTTCTTTTTTTGCAAATTTTGCTTCTATACGGCTGTGTAAAGGTTGAGAATGATGTAGAAGTCCGGTTCAAGAAAAAGCCTGTGGTAAACTGTCTGTTTTATCCAGATAGTATATGGAAAGTGAATGTAACATTAAGCCCTTCATCATCATCAGAGTTGCCTGAGCCCATTTATAATGCATTGGTAAAGCTTTTTGAGGATGGCAACTTTGTAGAGGAATTAAAACATGAACGAGATGGAAATTATATTTCGTTACTTAATAAAAAGCCTGTGACGGGTAAAACATATTCAATTAGTGTTCAGGTTGCGGGTTATCCACTTTTAACGGCAAAGGATACTATCCCCTCTGCTATTAGTGTTACGGATATTAAAACGGATACTGTTCCATTTAAATTTTCGTTTAGCCCTTTTTTTGACCCTGCTACAGTTTTTTCTTCTAAAGTATCATTCACAGATACAGATTTAAAACCCAAATGTTACCTTATACGTCCTTTATACTATTTGAGAGAAGAATTGTCTATTTATTCGGTTACAAATAAAACATTTGATTCTTTGCGTGTGAAGAGACTGCTTTATCAAACCGATTCGTTTAAGCTTTCAAAATTAGCAGGCCAGGTATTTATTGGATTGTCGGAGTTTAAGAGAAATCTCGATTCTGTTTTTTATCCCTCAGCAGTACTTCCTGCAATATATCAATACAGCTATGAAGGAGCATCTGCAGTATTTAAGGAAGCAAACTTTAAACAACATCAGGCTTATATTACTGATGTTCAGTTTAAACAAATCGGAGATTACTATTATTTGCTTTTTGGCGAAAAGTTAAGTGAAACACCCATCCAGAATAAGCAATTAAATACATTGATCAACTATTATCCCGGTGGTACGTACTCTATTGTAAATGGTGAAATTGTAAAAAAAGAGGCTCATTATTTTCTTGATATTATTACAATAAGTAAGGCCGGATATAATTATTTTTCTACCTATGTACAAAATGTTACCAATAGAGGTAATCCTTTTACAGAACCGGTAAATACGTTCTCAAATATTCAAAACGGTTATGGCATTTTTGCTGGCATGCACATTAAAAGAGAAATGGTTTGGTAGTTGTTATAAACAATCATTAAACTGGGCAGCGGTTCCGTTGAAATAAAAAAAGCAGGAGAATTAGAACTTCTCCTGCCTTTTAATAATTAGACAAGTCCTTATAACTTACTCGTAATCTCTTCGCTCAACGGAGTTATTTTACTTGGGAAATAAGCAACCAGTTCACCTTTTTCGTTCAACAAAAATTTATTGAAGTTCCATTTGATCTCCGCATCCAGCACGCCATTCTTCGCCTTGCTGGTAAGCCATTGGTATAACGGATGCATGTCGTCGCCCTTCACACTTATTTTGGCCGCCATCGGAAACGTTACATTGTACGTACCGGTGCAGAATTCTTTAATTTCTGCATTGGTGCCGGGTTCCTGTCCGCCAAAATTGTTGGCGGGGAAACCAATAACCACCAGCTTATCCTGATACTTTTTGTATAACTCTTCCAGCTCTGCATACTGCTTGGTATAACCGCATTTTGATGCTGTGTTTACAATTAAGATTTTCTTGCCTTTGAACTTAGAGAAGTCGATGCTGTTACCATCAATACCTTCTACTTTAAAACTATAAACGGTCGGTTGTTTATCGATGCCGGTGAAAGCAAACGATACAAATACGATAGCTGCTAAAATTAATCGGATCATTTTTTCTCGTTTTAAGTCTGATAATAATAACACAGTAATTACGATACAGTTCAAAGTTGAGATGAAAACGGCAGAGAATTTTCTCCGTTCATCATTTTTAAGTTTATTGTTTTTCGTAAGCACCGAGGTCGGGGAGGCCAACACGGGGCAGGCCATTGAAATCGGTGGTTAACGAGGTAACAACACCTTTATTAATAGCCGGCGAACCGGTTTTTAACCGAAAATCGTAGTAGCGGCGTACCACATCAATACTATCAAACTGTGGATTGGTATTGCGCAGTACGTTATTAAATGTAGTGTTCGATGGATCGTTCTTTGCCCGGAACAGCACATTGGTGAGTGTAAGATTAGCAGCCGCAGCTCCTTCTTTCTGCACTATTACTTCGTTTTCTACCAAACCTTCATCGCCCCAGATAATACTGTTGGTGAATACTGCACTTAATGTAGATGTGTAAACAATGTTGTTTTGCTTTACAAAATTGCTGGCAATTAAAGCAGGTGTTTTATGCTGTACAAACGAATTGGAAAATGAGGCAACAGTGCAGTGGTTAAAAATGTAGCTACCACCGTACAGCAATGCAATGTTGTTGCCGCAGTTGGTAATTAAACAATTGTTGGCGGTAACGCTGCTGTTGACTGCAAACAAACCGATGTCGTAAATATTATCGAGTACACAGTTGTTGAGCGTAAGTTTAGGGTTGCTGTTGCTTGCAGGTTGTTCTACAATAATTCCCTGGTAGGCATTCTTTATATAAGTATACGTAAGTTGATTGTTGATGCTGCTGCCACGGAAATAAATGCCAGGCCAGCTGCCGGGATAATCACGGTAAGGATCATCGAGTCGGTTACTGCGGAACACAACACTGTCTGTTTTTGTACCATTCACAACAAGCGTTCCGTCAACAATAAAAGGTGCATCAGCATTCAGGTGTACACGTGTTCCTTTTTGAATGGTGAGTACTGCATTGGTATCCACAATCATTCCACCAAGGATCACATAAGGTTTGTCGTTGGTCCAGTTATTATTTCCTTGAAGAATCGTGCTACGGATGTAATGCGCATTTTGTCCGTATGCTTCCAGTTGTTTAAAGCTGGTATTGCCGTTCCATTCCAGCTTAATGCTGTCACGAATAAGAAATGGTTGATTGGCTGCAGTTGGATTTACATTCACCCGCACAAATACATACATACTATCGTTGGCTGCCAGTTCAATATTGCTGAATTGTGTTCCCTGGCTGCCATCAACATTCATTTTAAATGCCGATGCGGTGCCGCCCATTAACTGCAGATTGCTGATGTTGATCTTTTGTTTGTTTTCGTTCTTAATTAAAAAGTATTCGGTAATGGAACCGGCCGAAGTAAACACCGTATCAAATCGCAAACTATCGTTGCCGATATTTAAACGGGCTTCTTTACTGTTGGTAAACGATTCTTTACGGCAGGCGCCAAATACAACAAGTAACAGGATAAGCAGTATGGGGAAATTGTTCTTCACTGTTGTAAAAATAAGCAACCAAAGCTGAAACACAACCTGGCGTAATTGTTAAACTTAGCATCTGGTTTAATCGCAGGTTAAAGCAGCAATACTTAAGGTTAAACCTTGTACTGTTTTCAATGCCGTGCCGCAAGCTTCTAATGTAGCACCTGTTGTAATTACGTCATCTACCAGCAGCACATGTTTATTTGTAAGCAGTTCAGTATTGCTGATAGCAAAACTATTGTCAACATTTGTCCAGCGGTCGCTGCGGCCTTTTTTGGTTTGCGTATCGGTATAACGCTTGCGGCTTACAACATCGGTTAACACAGGAAGTTGCAATACATCTGCAATACCTTCGCAAATGATTGTTGATTGATTGTAACCTCTGCGTTTTTCCTTGTCGGGGAACAGTGGTAAGGGAACCAATGCCTGCACATTTGTAAAGCGGTTGCTTTTATGCAATTGTAATCCGAGCCATTTACCCAATTGCCAACCCACTTCTTTGTTGCCTTTGTACTTTAATTGATGAATGAGCCTTTGCAGCGCAGATTTTTTATTAAAGTAATAGCCTGCAGTTGCATGTGCAATTTGTAAACGGCCATAAAATATTTTTTCGATGGGGTTGTCTGCATACAACGAAAAATTTGTTTCGGGCAGGTTGGCAAAGCAATGCATACAAATCTCTTGATCATTCTCTAACAGATCGCTGCCACAACCGGCACAAGTATGCGGATAAAGCAGATGCAGAAAATCATTCACTAATTTTCGGGTGTTGATCATTTCAGTAAGATAAACAACACGCCTGTTAATTGCAATAGTAGCCGTTCACTCTATCTGCAGTTTATTGAAATAAATACTGGTACAGTTCTTCTACTTTGCTCATGGTGATTACTTCAATGTTATACTTCTGTAATAACTTCTTCTCGTTTTCTTTACTCTGACCAATATTGTATTTACTGATGATGATTTTTTCGAAGCCAAGTTTTTCGGCTTCTGCAATGCGTTGGTCAATGCGATTGACTGCTCTTATTTCTCCACTTAATCCCACTTCACCTGCAAAGCAGATATGCGGATTCAGCGGTACATCCTCGTAGCTTGAAAGCAGTGCACACAATACAGCCAGATCAATGGAGGGATCTTCTACTTTCAACCCACCTGCAATGTTTAAGAACACATCCTTCATTCCAAAATGAAAACCGCCACGCTTTTCTAATACAGCTAATAATAATTGCAGACGACGCAAGTCGAAACCACTTACTGTGCGTTGCGGAGTACCGTACACACTTTGTGTGACGAGCGCCTGTACTTCTATTAATAAAGGACGCATGCCTTCCATGGTAGCAGCAATGGCAATACCACTCAGCTGATCTTCTTTTTGTGTGATGAGTATTTCACTTGGGTTATTTACAGGGCGCATGCCCGTTTCGTTCATTTCATAAATACCCAGCTCCGAAGTGGAGCCGAAACGGTTTTTCATTGTACGAAGAATACGATACGCATAGTGCCGGTCACCTTCGAACTGCAGTACCGTATCAACCATATGCTCCAGTATTTTTGGCCCGGCAATATTGCCGTCCTTCGTGATATGCCCAATAAGAAATACCGGTGTGTTGGTTTCTTTTGCAAAGCGTTGCAACTCTGCTGCTGTCTCTCTTATTTGCGAAATACTTCCTGGTCCGCTTTCAATATAAGGTGTTTGTAATGTTTGAATCGAATCAATAATGACAACTTTCGGTTTCAGTTTTTTTATTTCCTGGAAAATAATGTTGGTAGATGTTTCGGTGAGCAGATAGAAATCTTCATTGGTCATTTGTAAACGATCTGCACGCATTTTAATCTGTTGCTCACTTTCCTCGCCGCTTACATAAAGGGTGGTAACATTTTTTAAATGCAAACCAAGTTGTAAAAACAAAGTTGATTTTCCAATGCCGGGTTCACCTGCAATCAATACAATACTTCCCGGTACAATACCACCTCCTAACACACGATTTAGTTCTGCATCTTGTGTAAGTAATCTTTTTTCTTCGGTGCTTTTTACTTCGCTCAGCGAAATAGTTTTCATTTCCCCGGCAGAAGGTTGTTCTTTCCAGCTTTGTTTTTGCGGGTTGCTTTTATCTTTTGTAATTATTTCTTCAACGAAAGTATTCCACTCATTACATGCCGGACATTTGCCCAGCCACTTTGCCGATTCGTACCCGCAATTCTGACAAAAAAAAGATGTTTTGATTTTACTCATGATTGTATTTTCTCAAGCGCATAAAAGTGCATCAAAAAAAACGATTGCATGAAAATTATTTTCAAAAAAAGTGAGATCAGAAAACTAAGTAGAAAGAAGTAGGCCGTTATTTTTTTAGACACAAAGAATTAGCAATTGAGCAGGCTTTTTTTACAAAAAAGAGGCGTAGAGCTAACCCAAAAATGGAGGGTTTTGTACAAAGTAAAAGGGCTGGAATTTCTTCCAACCCTTTGTACTTACTAACCCATTAAATTCTGTTGCTAAATTACAAATTGCCGCCACATTACAAAATTATTTTTGGCCGATGTGCATAAGTTTTACCAAATTATTACTGCTTTTAATAGGCTCCGGGAAGCTTACTGAATTACGCATAACTAGCTGTTAATTAAATAGATACGTCTGCTGTAATGGTGATTTTATTTGCTTCTTTTGCTTACGGCAATGATCAGACGTAACTCTCTCTGTCAAAACGACTTAGGCATTTTTTGTACCCTGCATTTTTTGACAAAAAAATATTTTGGAAACTAATTTGATGTTAGGTTGTTTTAAATTTTAAATAGTTTATGACGTTCGGAATTCTTTTCGTTTCCCTGGTTTTTATGGGCATTGGTTTTTTAGTTCAAATGCGCCTGAAATCGAAGTTTAAGCAGTACAGCCAACAGCCTTTAATGAGCGGTTTAACCGGAAAAGAAGTGGCAGAAAAAATGTTGCGTGAAAACGGCATTTATGATGTGCAAGTAGTGTCCGTAGACGGATTTCTAAGCGATCATTATAACCCGGCAAACAAAACGGTAAACCTTAGTCCTGATGTTTATAATGGACGCTCTATAGCTTCTGCCGCCGTTTCGGCCCATGAAGTAGGCCATGCTGTGCAACATGCCACTGCTTATCAATGGCTTATGTTGCGTTCTCGCCTGGTACCGGCTGTTCAGATCAGTACAACGCTCTCCCAATGGATTTTGGCCATCGGGGTTGGTATGTTAGGTTTTGGGGGTGGCAATCCTACTGTTTTACTGGTTGGTATTGTGTTATTTGCGGTTACAACCCTTTTTTCACTTATAACCCTTCCGGTAGAGTTTGATGCAAGCAACAGAGCGCTTGCATGGCTCGAACGCTCAAATGCCACAACAGCGCAGGAGCACCCTAGAGCAAAAGATGCCTTGAAGTGGGCTGCAACCACTTATGTTGTAGCGGCATTGGCATCATTAGTAACTTTAGTACAGTATATTTTAATTTATATGAGCCGAAGAGATTAAATTTGATCGTCTGCCATATAATGCTACAAGCTAACTGTCTGGTTTTTACTTATTTTCGGTTAAATGATTAAGTAAAGGATGCAGCATAAATGAAAAACATCCTGTCTGAAAATTCAGAGTGTACAAATTAAGATATCCTCTATTATCAAACCAAAACAAGTAAAAATGAGAAAATTGTTAGGATTGGCAATAGCCTTGCTATTGTCGTTATGTCAGGTTTGGGCACAAACCAAAGACGTAACAGGAAAAGTTACCGATTCCAAAGATGGATCTCCCCTTGCTGGAGCCACCGTTAAAGTAAAAGGAACCACAAAGGTTACCACCACAGGGGCTGACGGCACCTTTAAAATTTCTTTCAGTGGAAATAACGCCGTACTCCAAATTTCATCTGTAGGTTACGAAGATCAGGAGGTTTCTGTTTCAGGCGGAGACGTAGCAATCAGCATGACACCTGGTACTACCAGCTTAACGGAAGTACTCGTGGTTGGTTATGGCCAAACAGTAAAGCGTGATTTAACGACTTCTGTTTCCCGTGTTAAAGGAGCGGATGTAGCAAACACTCCTGTTCCAAACTTTATACAAGGTGTACAGGGACGTGCAGCAGGTGTGTTCGTAGAGTCACAAAGCGGTAAGGTAGGTGAAGGAATTAAAGTGCGTATCCGTGGTGCATCTTCTATCAGTGCATCAAATGATCCTTTGTATGTAATTGATGGAATTCCAATGAACACCGGTTCTTTATCAGGTAACGCATTGGCCGATATTAATTTCAATGACGTTGAATCTTTTGAAATTTTAAAAGATGCTGCCGCCACAGCTATTTATGGTTCACGTGGTGCCAACGGTGTGGTATTGATTACCACAAAGAAAGGTAAATCCGGCAAGGCGAAGTTTAGCGTTAACATGCAATACGGTACAAACACTCCTACGAATAAAAGAGGATTTTTGAATTCAACGGAATATATCGCATTCTTTAAAGAGGCTGCAGTAAACGCTGCGAAGTACCACTTTAACAGGGCTGGTAATGGTGCAGGTTTTCCATCTGAAGCAGCTGCTATTACTTACATGACAAATATTGTAGAAGGTCGTTTTAACCGTTACAGCGGTATAAACACTGGTGGCGCAAACTGGAGAGCCGATACCGTAAATACAAATTGGGAAGATCTTGCTTTTCAGGAGTCACAAACCAAAATCATTGAAGCAAACGCATCAGGTGGTAACGAAAAAACAAAATACTTCATCAGCGGTTCGTATAATGATCAGGATGGTATTCTGTTCTACAATAATTTTAAACGTTACGCAGGACGTATTAATCTCGATCAGGAATTAAACAGCCGCTTGAAGGTGGGTGTTAATTCAACTGTTTCCCGTTCAAGTGCAAGACGTGTTGGTGCCGATAACCTGTTTAATACACCAATGCAAATTGTGGCTTTAGCACCAATTACACCTGTGCGTAACAATCAGGGACAGCTTTTTGATCGTCCAACAACTACTTATTATAATCCGCTGATCGAAACAGAAAACGCATCTTACGTTTCAACTACTTTCCGCAACATCAATTCAGTGTACGGACAGTTGAACATAATGAAAGGGCTCAACTTCCGTTCAGAATATGGGTTAGATGTTCTTACTCAAAATGATAATTCATTTTACGGCCGTCGTACAATCACAGGTCAAGGAACAAACGGTGTTGGTAACTCAGATTGGTTAAGAAGCGTACGTTATACAACCAATAACTACTTTACGTATAATACAACGATTAAAGAGAAGCATGATTTGGATGCAACGTTGGGTATGGCGTTTGAAAAACTTACCAACGACATTTCTTCTGTGGAAGGCCAGCAGTTTGCAAATGATGATCTGCGTAACATTGCGAACGCAGCAACAATTACAGGAGGAACTTCATCGTTAAGCGAATTTGCAATTCTTTCTTACTTCGGTCGTGTAAACTATAAGTTTAACGATAAATATCTGCTTGGCTTAAGTGCCCGTATGGATGGTTCTTCTGTGTTTGGCGAAAACAAACGCTATGGTTTCTTCCCTGCAGCATCAGTTGGTTGGGTAGTGAGTGAAGAAAGCTTCCTGCGTGATGTTAAGGCAATCAGCTTCCTGAAGGTTCGTGCCAGTTATGGTAGCTTAGGTAACCAGCAAGGTTTTGGTAACTATGCGTGGAGAGGTGTTTATGGTACTGGCCGTTATGCAGGTAACGCAAGTCTTGCTCCTGCTTCACTTCAAAACGACCTGTTAACATGGGAAACTACCAACCAGCTTGACGTTGGTTTTGAGTTAGGTATTCTCAAAAACAAACTCGTATTTGAAGCAGATTACTATAACAAGCGTTCTGCAGGAAATGGAAGAGGGTTTATTTATAACTATCCCCTGCCTTTAACATCAGGTTTCGCTGCTATTACACGTAACATTGGTGAAATTGAAAACAAGGGTATTGAGTTTACCCTGAACACGATAAATGTAGATGTGCGTAATTTCAAATGGACGACAAGCATCAACGTTTCGCACAACAAAAACAAAGTACTTAAAATTGACGGACAACAAGATACTCTTTCATTTAACGACGGTCGTTACATGAACGCATTGATTGTTGGACAACCAATTGGTGTGCATTATGGCCCACGTTATGCAGGTGTTGATCCTGCAAATGGTGATGCCTTGTATTATGAGCAGGATGGCAAAACAACAACAAACGATTATAATTCAGCAGGAAATTTTGTAGTAGGTGATCCTAATCCAAAATGGTTTGGTGGCGTTACCAATACATTTACTTACAAGGGTTTTGAATTAAGTGTTCTGTTCCAGGGTGTTTTTGATTACGAAGTAGTAAACGGTGCAGGTGGTTTCATGAGTGCCCGTGGTGATTGGTTCGATAACCAGACAAAGGATCAGTTAAAAAGATGGCAAAAGCCCGGTGATGTAACAAATGTTCCTGAAGCACGTTTGAATTGGTTTGGTGATTTTAATTCTCCAAGTGTTTCAACACAATATATGGAAGATGCCAGCTATGTTCGTTTAAAGCAACTCACATTAGCTTACAATATTCCTTCTTCTGTTTTGAATAAGGTGAAATTGAGTTCTGTGCGTGCATATGTTACAGGTGTAAACTTATTTACCTGGACAAAGTATACAGGTTGGGATCCTGAAGTAAACACAGATTACAGAGCAGGCAATATTAATCAGGGTGGCGATTTTTATGCTGCACCGCAGATCCGTTCTGTAACGTTTGGTTTAAACATTGGTTTCTAATTTAAAAAAACTGATCAAAATGAAAATTTTAAAATATTCAATGATACTTATTGCAGCAGGATCAATGTTTACTGCATGCAACAAGCAATTAGATCTAAAAAATCCACAGGCAATTGGTAACGACCTGGCGTTTGCAACTGATGCAAATGTGAAGCAGGTGTTGGTTGGGGCTTATGATGCCTTAAGTTCTGGTAATTTGTATGGTGGAAATATCCAGATTTTTGGCGACCTGATGGCAGCTTCCGGAGAATTAAACTGGACAGGAACTTTTAATACTTACAGAGAAGTATACGGTAACTCCATTTTAACCACTAATCCGATTATACTTAATATGTGGGCAAGTGGTTATAGCACAATCAACATTGCAAATAATGTTATTGCAAATGTTAATAAGGTTAATGCTGCAGACCGTAACAAGGTAAAAGGTGAAGCCCTTTTTATTCGTGGAGCGGTGTTGTTTGAATTAACACGCTTTTTTGCAAAAGCATACAATGATGGCAACCCTGCAACAAATCCTGGTGTAATTGTGAGAACAACTCCTACAACCGGTTTCAGCGATGTTGATTTTCCTGCTCGAAATACAGTTGCTGAATGTTATACCCAGATTTTAGCAGACTTAAATGAAGCTGTAAGCCTGCTGCCAAATAAAAATGGCGTGTATGCAAATAAAGTTGCTGCAGCTACAATACTGGCACGTGTACATCTTCAAATGGGTAACTATGCTGCAGCACGTGATGCAGCTAATACAGGGTTAACTGCGGCAGCAGGTAACTTCAGTACTGTAGGTACTTATGCGGCTGCTTTTAACACATCTGCTTACACAAGCGAAGATGTTTTCTCAATTGTAGTAAATGATCAGGACGGTACAAATAACTGCCACACATTTTACTCTGTACCTCCTTTTGGTGGTCGTGATGGTGATATCGTGATATTACAGGCCCACCTGAATCTTTATCCGGCAGTTGACCAACGTAAAGCGTTGTTTTATGATTTTGCAGGCGATTGGCGCAGTGGCAAATGGAGAGATGTATTTAAAAATGTAAAAGTTATTCGTTTAGCCGAGCTGTATCTTATTCGTGCAGAATGTAACCAGCGTTTATCTACAACTGTTGGCGATACTCCTTTAAACGATATTAACCGCTTACGTACACGTGCAGGTGCTCCAACATTTGTAACAGTTACGCTTGCAGATATTTTATTGGAAAGAAGATTAGAACTTGCCCACGAAGGTTTCCGCATTCACGATGCAAAGCGTTTGGGCGAAACAGTTAATGGTCGTCCGGCTTTCGATAACCGTGCAGTGTTCCCTATTCCTTTCCGTGAAATGAATACAAATCCTAACCTGGTACAAAACCCCGGTTATACGAACTAAGCTGATGAAGCTTTTAAATAAAAAATGCTCCCGCAAACGGGAGCATTTTTTTTACCCTTTACCTTGCAACAGAATTAACTATTTTTGCAAACATTTGTTAGCTAAGTAGCATTGATAAAAATTATGAGTTACACACCCTCCAATAAAGTGCGTATTGTTACTGCCGCCAGTTTGTTCGATGGTCATGATGCGGCTATCAATATCATGCGCCGCATTATGCAAAGCAAAGGCGCCGAAATTATTCATCTGGGTCACAACCGAAGTGTACACGAAATTGTAGAAGCAGCCATTGAAGAAGATGCACAGGGTATTGCCATTACCAGCTATCAGGGCGGGCACGTGGAGTTTTTCAAATACATGAAAGACTTACTGGAGGAGAATGGTTGCGGCCACATCAAAATATTTGGCGGAGGCGGCGGTACTATTCTGCCCGATGAAATTGCCGAGCTCCATCAATACGGCATCACCCGCATTTATTCGCCGGATGATGGCCGACAGATGGGGCTGGAAGGAATGATTGAAGATGTAATCAAGCAATGTGATATTTCACTGAACGGCAGTGGTAATTATCAAACACCAATGACCTTAGGTGAGCTGAAAGATGTAAGAACGGTTGCACGGAAAATTACCAATGCGGAAAATGGAAACCAAAATTCCAAATCTGATAGCTATCGGATCCAAACTCCAAGTGCCAATATACCTGTACTGGGCATTACCGGAACAGGCGGTGCAGGTAAATCATCCGTAACAGATGAAATTGTTCGTCGATACCTGAATGCATTTGCTGATAAGACGATTGCTGTTATTTCAGTTGATCCATCGAAGAAAAAAACAGGTGGAGCCTTGTTGGGCGATCGTATTCGTATGAACTCCATTTCCAGTCCACGTGCTTACATGCGCAGCCTTGCAACAAGAGAAAGTGATAAAGCATTAAGCGCTCATGTGCAGGAAGCCATCGACATTTGTAAAGAAGCAGGCTTTGATTTTATTATTTTGGAAAGTGCAGGTGTTGGACAAAGCGATGCGTCAATACTTGATTATTGCAATGTGAGTTTATATGTGATGACACCGGAATATGGTGCAGCATCGCAACTCGAGAAGATCAACATGCTTGATTATGCCGATGTAATTGCCATCAACAAATTTGATAAAGCTGGTGCATTAGATGCATTAGCCGATGTGCGCAAACAATACAAACGCAATCATCAACTGTTTATGGCGAAAGATGATGAATTGCCGATTGTTGGCACCATTGCTTCGCAGTTCAATGACGCAGGTGTAAATGAATTGTTTGAAAAAATTATGCTTGCTGTTGAAACAAAAACACAGGTAAAATTTGGCAGCGTTGATCATATTGCACACAGAGATACGGTAAGTAAATCATTGATCATTCCACCGGCACGTGTGCGTTACCTCAGCGAAATTGCAGATACAGTTAAAGATTATAATCAACTGGTAGAAGAGCAGGCAGCCATTGCATCAAAAATTTATCAGTTGCAGGGAACGTTAGAGATTATTAAAGACAAAGCAGATGCTGCTTTGTTGGAAACCATCCAACAACAAATTCAACTTTATACAGATCAACAAACTCCCGTTGCAAAAAAACTCATTGCACATTGGCCCGAAAAAGTAAAAGCTTATCAGCAGGATTTTTATGAATACAAAGTACGTGATAAAATTATCAAGCAACCTTTGTTCAGCACGAGCTTAAGTGGTTCACGTATTCCGAAAGTGGTGTTACCGAAGTACAAAGACTGGGGCGATCTGCTCAAATGGCAGGCGCAGGAAAATGTGCCCGGCAGTTTTCCGTTTACTGCAGGTGTATTTCCATTGAAGCGTGAAGGTGAAGATCCGACAAGAATGTTTGCTGGTGAAGGTGGCCCGGAACGTACCAACAAGCGTTTTCACTATGTGTCACTCGATCAACCGGCCAAGCGTTTATCAACTGCATTTGATAGCGTAACACTGTATGGCGAAGATCCTGCTCATCGTCCGGATATTTATGGCAAGGTTGGTAACAGCGGTGTAAGCATTGCAACGGTGGATGATGCAAAAAAACTCTACAGTGGTTTTGATCTCTGCGACCCGAAAACGTCGGTGAGTATGACCATCAACGGTCCGGCTCCGATGTTGCTGGCGTTCTTTATGAATACAGCAATTGATCAGCAATGTGAGAAATGGATTGAAGCGAATGGACAACAGCATTTAGTTGATGCAGCATTTGAAAAGAAATTTGGCAAGGGTGCAAAGCCATCTTATAACAACACATCCTTCCCCGGTGAGTTACCTGCAGGCAACAACGGACTTGGGTTACGTTTACTCGGTTTAAGTGGTGATGAGGTGTTGCCTGCCGATGTATATGAACAATGCCGTCAAACTGCATTGCAGCAAGTAAGAGGAACAGTGCAGGCCGATATATTAAAAGAAGACCAGGCGCAAAACACCTGTATCTTCTCAACAGAATTTGCCTTGAAGTTGATGGGTGATGTGCAGGAATATTTTATTGAACAAAACGTCCGCAATTTTTACAGCGTCAGCATCAGTGGATATCATATTGCAGAAGCAGGTGCCAATCCCATCACACAACTAGCATTTACACTGGCCAATGGATTTACGTATGTTGAATACTATTTGAGCCGTGGAATGAACATTGATGATTTTGCTCCGAATCTTTCGTTCTTCTTCAGCAACGGGATGGATTCGGAGTACAGTGTAATTGGCCGTGTTGCAAGAAAGATCTGGGCAAAGACCATGAAGTATAAATACAAAGCCAACAAACGCAGCCAGATGTTGAAGTATCATATTCAAACAAGTGGCAGAAGTTTGCATGCACAGGAAATCGACTTCAACGATATACGCACCACATTGCAGGCGTTGTATGCGATTTACGACAACTGTAATTCACTCCATACAAATGCATACGACGAAGCCATTACCACACCAACAGAAGAAAGTGTGCGCAGGGCAATGGCCATTCAATTGATCATTAACCGTGAACTTGGTACGGCGAAGAATGAAAATCCAAATCAGGGTTCATTTTTAATTGAAGAGTTAACCGATTTGGTTGAAGAAGCGGTGATGAATGAATTCAACCGCATTACCGAACGTGGTGGTGTGTTGGGTTCAATGGAACGCATGTACCAGCGTAACAAGATACAGGAAGAAAGTTTGTATTACGAACATCAGAAACATACCGGTGAATTACCGATTGTAGGTGTAAATACATTCCTTAACAAAAATGGCAGCCCGACAACTATTCCGGGCGAAGTAATACGTAGTACTACTGAAGAAAAAGAACAACAGATAAGCAACCTGCAGGCATTCTGGAAACGCAATGAGCAACAGAGCGCTGCTCAATTGAAAAAGTTGAAAGAAGTAGCTGTAAGCAACGGTAACATTTTTGCGCAGCTGATGGAAACAGTAAAATATTGTTCACTCGGGCAAATAACACATGCTTTGTACGAAGTTGGCGGTCAGTACCGCAGAAATATGTAAATAAAAAATGCCGCTCAACAGAGCGGCATTTTTTTACAAAGCAACTTTGCTATTCATTTTCTTTTACTTCTTTTCCTTTTTTGTCAATCATGATCAGGTTGCCGTTTTTCATAACACGTGCCTGACCTTCTACAAAAAAGTCGGCGAAATTGTATTGGTATTCGAATACCAGTTTTCCGCTTTTGTTAATATAGCCCCACAAGCCTTTGCTGTTTGAAACAGGAGCAAGTCCTTCTGCAAAACCTCTGGCGTTTTCAAACTGATAAGGAATAACAAGAGCGAAATTGTGGTCTACAAAACCATACTTGCCGTTCAAGCGTACTACTGCCAATCCTTCACGGAAACAGCCTGCATCTTCATATTTAAATTCTTCTACAGCTTTTCCGGTAGAATCAATGTAACCCCATTTGCCATCCTTTTTAACGGTGGCTTTGCCTTCACGTAAGGTCATTGCTTCATCATAAATGAGTGGTACAACCAGCACACCTTGTTTGTTTACATAACCATACTTACTTCCTTTGGTAACTTTTGCCAGTCCAAATGCAAATTCATCTACATAATCGTAATCTTTTGCCCAGCTCTGTGCAGTTGTGTCAATTGCAATGAACAGCATGAATAAGATAAAATACTTTTTCATTGTTCATGTATTTAGATAGTGAGTAAATCGTTTAAACAAGGTAGATACAGTTACAGTGAAAATCTATGATAACAGGCAGAAGAGCGAATGACAATGGGCAGAAAAACAGCGTTTGGACGAAATGGGCTAAATTGCCACTATGAGAAAACTGTATGTGCTGCTGCCGGTGCTGCTGTTGCTGGCCGGAAGCTGTTCGAACAATCCATACAAAGCCACGAATAAATCGTACAAAAAGCAAAGCAAGGCGTTTGCGAAATTGTTGCGGCAGTATCCGCTGCAGGATTCGGTAAACAATGCGCCTTATTTTGTGGGTACGACCAACCTCTCCATGCGAAGACCGAATTATGTTGTAATTCATCACACAGCACAAAACAGTTGCGAGCAAACGTTGAAAACGTTTACGCTGCCACGTACACAAGTGAGTGCACATTATGTAATCTGCAGAGATGGTACCGTGTTTCACATGCTCAACGATTATCTACGGGCACACCATGCAGGTGTAAGCAAATGGGGTAATGCAAGCGATATTAATTCCAGCAGTATTGGTATTGAATTAGATAATAATGGTTTTGAGTATTTTGATGAAAGACAAATCAATAGTTTGAATTTGTTGTTGGAGCGTTTGAAAAAATCATTCAATATTCCCGCTGCAAATTTTATTGGTCATGGTGATATTGCACCCACACGTAAAAACGATCCTAACTGGCGCTTTCCCTGGAAAACACTCAGCGAAAAAGGTTTTGGTTTGTGGTGGAACGATACGGCCAACGTGCAGGTGCCGCAAAACTTCGATTACCTCACGGCGATACGTATTGTAGGATACGATATCAAAGATTCTTCAGCTGCCATTGTTGGCTTTAAACGTCATTTTTTAATGGATACCACCCGTGGTATGACGCCTGAGGCGACGAAAGTGCTGTATCAACTCCACAAAAAATACCTGTAACTTTAATTTTCTCCGGTTATTCGTTTGGAATAATCTTTCGAATTGCTTCCATCTTAAAAAAGATTGCAACAGGAAACGTTTGCAAAGCAGTTTTATACGTATTACACTGCAGAATAAAATATATTGCCGCTTTAGTTTTCCTGTACCTGTAGAAAGCATTGGTTAAATAAATGAGTATGACAGCAGAACAACAACGACTTTTAGATAATGCCAATAAAACTGTTCCGCTCGAACGTTGGGGTCCTTACCTCAGCGAACGCCAGTGGGGAACAGTGCGTGAAGATTATGGTGAGTATGGCGATGCCTGGGGCTATTTTCCTTTTGAGCATTCGCATTTTCGTTCGTATTTGTGGGGTGAAGATGGATTAGCCGGTATTTCCGATTACTTCCAGAATCTTTGTTTTTGCGTGGCGTTATGGAACGGGAAAGATCCCATCTTAAAAGAACGCTTATTTGGTTTAGGTAACTATAGCGGTAATCATGGCGAAGATGTGAAAGAGTTGTATTACTACCTCGACAATCTTCCCTCGCATTATTACATGGAGTATTTGTACAAGTATCCACAGGGTTTATTTCCGTACAAAAAACTGTATGAAGAAAATAAAAAGCGAAACCGTCTCGAACCGGAATACGAAATACTCGATACCGCAGCATTTAAAAACAATCACTATTTCGATGTAAAAGTTACGTATGCCAAGCAGCATAGTAACGATGTGTTCATTAAAATTGATATCACCAATCGTTACCATCGTGCAGCCGATATTACGGTATTACCCACGTTGTGGTTTTCAAATAAGTGGAGTACCGATGAAAAGCAGATAAAGCCTGTACTGGAGTATGTAAACAATAACTGTGTACATGCATGGTACAATCGTTTGGGCGATTACTATTTCTATTTTACACAAGCCGATGATTTGTGGTTTACCGAAAACGAAACCAACAAAGAGAAGCTTAATGGTTCAGCCAACGAAAGCATTTTTGTGAAAGATGCTTTTCATGAAGCGGTAGTTAATAATAAGCATAAGAAAAAACTGCGTGAAAAAAAGAACGGAACCAAATGCGCAGCAGTGTATGACTTGCACTTGAAAGCACAAGAAACGAAAACCATTTATTGCCGTTTGGTGGATGGTTATGTAGACAATGCTTTTTTTGATGGCTTTACAAACCTGTTTGATCAGCGCAAGCGGGAAGCAGATGAATATTACAATGCCATCATTCCTTCTTCGCTTACAGAAGATCAGAAACGTATTTCACGACAGGCGTATGCAGGCTTGTTGTGGAGCAAACAGTTTTATGCATTTGATGTAGAGCAATGGATCAATGGAACAGATGGTATTACTCCGGTGAATAACGGCAAAAAATTTGGCCGCAACCACGACTGGGTGCATTTGAAAAATGCCGATGTAATTTCCATGCCGGATAAATGGGAGTACCCCTGGTATGCTGCTTGGGATCTGGCTTTTCAGTGTATTGCCATGGCAGCAATTGATCCGGTGTTTGCCAAACATCAGCTGCTGCTCATTATGCGTGAGTGGTATATGAAACCCGATGGACAATTGCCGGCTTACGAATGGAATTTTGGCGATGTAAACCCGCCGGTGCACGCCACTGCCGCCTGGTATGTGTACAATATTGAAAAGAAACGCACAGGCAAAGGCGATGTACAATTCCTGAAACGCATCTTTCAAAAACTACTCATCAACTTTACCTGGTGGATCAACCGTAAAGATGAAAACGGCAACAACTTATTCCAGGGAGGGTTCCTTGGTTTGGATAATATTGGTGTGTTCAATCGCTCTCATCATATTCCCGGCAATCATCAGTTAGAACAAGCCGATGGTACGGCATGGATGGGGATGTATGCGTTGAACATGATGGACATTGCATTGGAGATTGCCATGCACGATGATGCATTTGAAGATACAGCTACACGCTTCTTCGAACATTTTGTATTGATTGCTGAAGCCTTGAACGAGCAACACACATGGAACGAAGAAGATAAATTCTATTACGATGTGTTGGTGATGCACGATGGAAGTCATCAGCCTTTGCGTATTAAATCAGCTGTTGGTTTAACCAGTTTGTTTGCGGTATCAACGATTCATAAAAGCAGTCTTGCCCGGTTAACTGATTTTAAAAAGCGTATCACCTGGTTCGAAAACTATCGTAAATCGAAAAACCGTTTCTGGCCCAACGAAGAGAAGAGTGACAGTGAAGAAATATTGATTTCGCTGGTACCACGTGAACGTTTGCTGGCGATACTTGCACGCTTGTTAGATGAAGCAGAATTTTTATCAGTGGGTGGTATCCGTGCATTATCAAAAGATCATGAAAAGAATCCTTATTCAGTAGTGATTGATGGACATACCTATTCCATTCAATACGATCCCGGCGACAGTACCAGTGATATGTTTGGCGGCAACAGTAACTGGCGTGGTCCGGTGTGGATTCCGCTCAACTTCTTAACCATACAAGCCATTAAAGAGTTTGGCGATTTCTACGGCGATTCGGTGAAAGTGGAATATCCAACAGGTTCGGGTACTTATCTCAACCTGCGTGATGTGGCAAAAGAATTAGCATACCGCAACATTAATTTATTGGGGCTTGATGCAAGTGGTGAACGTCGCAGTCATGAAACCTACAACTGGTTTTACAAACAACCGGGTAACGAAGAGCTCATTCTCTTCTACGAATATTTCCATGGCGATAGTGGTAAGGGATTAGGCGCCAGTCATCAAACCGGCTGGACAGCTTTGATTGCTGAACTGTTGTATGAGTTTAGTTAAGCAGAATAACCTTGTTGTAACGAACAGCTTTGGTAAGCGCCGGGTGTAATACCTTCCGCTTTGCGAAACAAGCGAACAAAATAGTTTACATCAGCAAAACCGCATTGCATGGCAACAGCGGTAACCGTGTTCTTCGGATCGATGAGTAATTGTTTGGCGAGTTTAATGCGTTCACGGTTGATGTATTCCAACGGTGTAATTCCAAATTGTTCTTTAAACCAGCGAAAAAAATCGTTACGGCTCATGTACGCTTTACGGCTGAGGGTATCAACAGCAATCTTATCGGTAAGATGATCGTTGATGTAATGCAGAATGTGATGCAGCCTGCTATGGTTGTTCTGTTCACCGCTTTCTGCACGTACCTGCAAAAGGTGCTGGCTCTGCATTAAACGAATCAACAATTCCTTCAGGTTCAGATCAGCATAAATATTTTTTGCTTTATCAGGACTGCTGCACACACGAATCAGTTTATTGATAAGGTCAGTTACTTCATTCTCATTGGCAAAATGATATTGGTTGAACTGCAGTTTCCAGTTATGCGCTGTATCAGGATCGCTGTTGTAATAATTATCTAAATACTGAATGGTATTGTTCACATAACGTGCATCAACAGCCAATGCAATACATTGCGTTGGTTTATCGGCCTGCGCTTCCGGAAAGTCGATCACCATTGTTTCATCGGCCGGCACAATCACTGTTTCGCCGGGTAAATAATCAAAGCTGGGCTTATCAAACAGGTGCATTACTTTTTTACCACGCACCATACTGGTAATAACAAAATCGTGGAAGGTTAACGGAACACGATAGGCTTCCTGGTAACTTTCAAACACATTCAGTTCGCAGTTCTGCAGGTTAAATACACGGCGATTTTCCACCAGCGTTTGTAATTGCTTTGGCTGCGTAAGATCAATTTTGTGTAAATAGTTTTTTACCGGCAAGAGTATCGTTTTCTGTTCCTGAAATTAAGGAATTGGCAAAACCTAATTACAGCTTTGGTACAATTGTGCTACAAAAAAATACAAAAATCCACCGCTTTGAAAAATGCTTTGGGGAAGTTCGGTTTATTATTTAACGATTAAACAGCTTGCACCATGAGTACAGTTACAGCCGCTGCACCCCAAACAACTATTGCAGCACGCCCAACATTTAAATCGAAATACGACCATTACATCGGAGGAGAATGGGTTGCTCCCTCCAATGGCGAATATTTCGATAACGTTTCTCCACTCGATGGAAAAGTATTTACAAAGGCCGCAAGAGGCAATGCGCAGGATATTGAAAAAGCCATTGATGCTGCTACAGAAGCTTTTCAAACCTGGAGTAAAACAGCCGCTTCGTACAGAAGTAATTTGATGCTGAAGATTGCACAGGTCATTGAAGATAACCTCGATTACCTCGCTACAGTTGAAACAATTGATAACGGGAAAGCTATTCGTGAAACAAAGGCAGCTGATCTTCCATTGGTGGTCGATCACTTCCGTTATTTTGCCGGCGTATTACGCAGCGAAGAAGGAAGCATTAGTGAACACGATGAAACAACAGTAAGTATTAATCTGCACGAACCCATCGGTGTTGTAGGTCAAATTATTCCCTGGAACTTTCCATTACTGATGGCTGCCTGGAAAATTGCACCGGCATTGGCAGCAGGTTGTACCGTTATTGTAAAACCAGCCGAGCAAACACCAACGAGTATTATGTGCCTCATGGAACTTGTGGGCGATATTCTTCCAAAAGGTGTACTCAATATTGTAACAGGCTTTGGTCCCGAAGCAGGCAAACCACTTGCCACCTCTCCACGTATTAATAAAATAGCCTTTACCGGCGAAACCACAACCGGTCGTTTGATTATGCAATACGCATCGGAAAATTTAATTCCTGTTACAATGGAACTCGGTGGTAAAAGCCCCAACATCTTTTTTGAATCTGTAGCAGATGCAGATGATGAGTTTTTTGACAAAGCCGTAGAAGGTGCAGTGATGTTTGCATTGAACCAGGGTGAAGTATGTACCTGTCCTTCACGCATACTGGTGCATGAAAATATCTATGAGAAATTTATGAAGCTTGTTATTCAACGCACTAATGCCATCAAGCTTGGTAATCCACTCGATTCAACTGTGATGATGGGTGCGCAGGCATCGGAAGATCAATATAAAAAAATTCTCAGCTACTTCGATATTGGTAAGCAGGAAGGTGCTGAAGTTTTATGTGGTGGTGAAGCGTTTCACCAGAACAGCGGATTAGAACATGGGTACTACATTAAGCCCACCATTTTTAAAGGGCATAACAAGATGCGCATTTTCCAGGAAGAAATTTTCGGACCGGTTACATCTGTTACAACATTTAAAACAACCGAAGAAGCCATTGCTATTGCCAACGATACATTGTATGGTTTGGGTGCAGGTGTGTGGACACGTGATGCACATGAATTATACCAGGTGCCGAGAGCAATACAGGCAGGTCGTGTATGGGTAAACTGTTATCATGCGTATCCTGCACATGCACCATTTGGTGGTTACAAGAAATCAGGTTTCGGAAGAGAAACACATAAGATGATGTTGAATCATTATCGCCAAACGAAGAACATGCTGATATCGTACAGCAAACAGAAATTAGGATTTTTTTAGAATAGCAAGTGGCAAATCGTAAACGGCAAAAACAGAAACGGCGGCCCTGTGCCGCTGTTTTCTTTTAAACTTTTTTTATGCAGATACCACGTATTGTTACAACAGCTGCAGCAAACGAATTAATTGCAAAGCTGAAAGAAATGCATGGCCCGTTGATGTTTCACCAAAGTGGTGGCTGTTGCGATGGAAGCCAGCCCATGTGTTTTACTGCAGGCGAATTTCGTGTGGGCAGCAGTGATGTTTGTTTAGGTGAAATTGAAGGTTGCAAATTTTATATGAGTGCCGACCAGTTTACTTACTGGAAGCATACACAACTTATTTTGAATGTTACGCCGGGCAGGGGCAGCAGTTTCTCACTGGAAATTCCGTTGGGCGTTCGCTTCTTTATTGAGTCGAGATTGTTTACCGATGATGAACTGGAAAATCTGCAACCACTTTTGCAAATTGAAACGGCGTGAAGCAAAGGCTTTTTTTCAAAATCAATTCTGCTGTAGATTTGAAAAAAGATTGACAGATGGAATTTGGACGTGTTGATGAACAGCTTCTCGACAGCATTGATTTTTCGTTACCTGCAGAGCCAGCATTTAATAAAACAGTGCTCAGCGGTAAAGCCGTTGCAAAAGCAAAAGTATATCTCGGCTGTGCCAAATGGGGACGAACAGAATGGGTTGGCAAGATCTATCCGCCCAAAACAAAAGAGAAAGATTTTCTGCAGCACTATGTGCAACATTATAACAGCATTGAGCTGAATGCAACGCATTACAAAGTATACGGCGAAGCAGGCATCCGCAAATGGGCAGAGAAAGCAAAGGGAATGGATTTTAAATTTTGCCCAAAGATGTACCAGGGTGTAACACACCGTGGAAGTTTGACAGGAAAAGATTTTATTACCAATGAATTCTTCCGTGGTATTGTTGGGTTTGAAGAACATCTGGGTCCCATCTTCGTACAGGTAAGTGATACCTTTTCGCCGAAGCGTAAACAAGAGTTGTTCGATTACATGGCATCGTTGCCAAAAGACTTGCAGTTCTTTTTAGAAGTGCGCCACCCCGATTGGTTTGGTAAAGAAGAAATACGGAACGAACTCTTCACTACATTAAAACAACTGAACATTGGTGCAGTGATTACCGATACTGCTGGCCGAAGAGATTGTGCACACATGCATGTAACGGTGCCGAAGGTATTTATCCGATATGTAGGCAACAGCCTGCACAAATCGGATTACACCCGTTGCGATGTATGGGTGCAACGTATGAAACAATGGCAACAGCAGGGTATGGAAGAGATTTATTTCTTTATGCATATGCACGATGAAGCAACATCGCCTGAACTTACCGTTTATTTGGTTGATAAGATGAATACAGAGATGGGATTGAATTTAATGAAGCCGAAGTTTATTGAAGGAGGTGTGCGTGAAAAACCAAAGCCAAAACAGCGTGGTTTGTTTGATAAAGATTTTTAACTGCTAACGGGGTTGGTTATAACTTTACTTCACCTCATATAACTCTTCCCATCGTGTTGTATACCGTGGACTGCGTAATTCCTGCCGCATCTTCCAGTCTCTTGTTGTACCGCTGGCTGCAAACTTCAATACATCATCCCGCTGACTGAAGTTGATGTTGTCGATCATGTCCATCAATAACCGTCCGTTGTTTTTTGTTTCCGGTAAAAATAAATTACCCTGTATGGATGCATCGGGTACAAGTCCACTCAACATCACCCCTGCTTTTTTATACTGCGTCCCTTTTTTGTACAAATGATCAACCAATGCAACAGCCGGTTTAATTAATTCGTTGGTGAAGGCTGTGGCCGTAGGTAATATAGTATACCTGCTGTGTGTAATACCCCGGTTAAACGTAACGTTGTGGTTTTCGCCTTTTGCCACCACAAACACACTGATGATGCTGGCGGCGCTGTACTGTCGTCTTAATTTTTCGGCAGCCCTTGATGTATAGGTAGCAACGGCCTCTTTAATATCGTGAATGTTATCAACAGGGCTGCCGAACATGCGGGTGGTAGCGATCATTTTTTTCGTAACGAGCTCGTCCTGCATATCTTTCGATGCAATACCGTTCAGTTCACGAATCAACCGCACACCAACCACGCCGCCTAAATGCATTCGTCCGAACTCTTCGCTCATTTTACTCAGTTGCAAGGCATCATCAATAAACCATTGCTCTTTTAGTTTTTTGGCGTACTGGTGACCGACGCCCCAGATATCGCCCACTGGTGTTTTCTCCAGTCCGGCTCTTATTTTTTCTTCGGTATCGAGCACCATTACACAATCGGTTTCTTTTTTGTTTTTCTTCGATAGGCGATTGGCCAGCTTCGCCAATACTTTTGTTGGTGCCACGCCAATGGATACTTTAATGCCCGTCCATTGTTCTACTGTTTCCCGCATATCACGTGCAATACGTTCCAGGTCTTGTGTTGGAAAAATGCTGAGATCAACAAAGGCTTCATCTACCGAATACACTTCTACGTTTTCTTCGCCAATGATGACCCGCAACGTATCCATCACCCGCATGCTTAAATCGCCGTACAAATTGTAGTTGCTGCTGAACACCGCCACATCGTGTTTTTTAATCAATGGCTTCGCCATAAAATAAGGCCCCGCCATATCTACACCCAATGCTTTGGCTTCATCGCTGCGACTGATAATACAGCCATCGTTGTTACTGAGTACAACAACCGGTTTGTTATCGAGATGCGGTTTGAATAAGCGTTCGCAGGAACAATAGAAATTGTTGCAATCAACAATAGCATACATGCTGCGGTAGCCTGTATTCAAAGTATGATGTGCAAACAGATCGGTTTGTATGGATTGTAATGTTGTCGGCATATGTTAGTCCTTTGTTCATCGAACCGCCGTCAGGGTTTGTAACCGCTGACGGGGTTTGGTACTAAACCCCGACGGCGGCTCGTAGCCCCGTCGGCGGTTTGATGAAACGAATTCCTACTCAATTAAAAAAAATTGCTGCATCTTTTCTTTCATAGGTGTTTACATGTGCTTGTTCAAACAATGCTCTTCCTCCAAACCAGTCTGTTACTTTTGAAGATGCCAGAAAAGAGGTATTGTTATTCACAATTGAGTGATAAGAAGAAAACTCCCACTCTTTAAAGTCGCTTACAAATCCATGCAATTGCGCATTATAGTGACAGTAATAAATAACAGAAGTAAGATAGCTGTCATCATCAATCAGCTTTCTTTTAAAAGCAGATTCAAACAAAGGTCCCGTCCTGTTATATGCTCTGTTGATCGATTGTGCATAGGAGTTGAAGAAATGCGATAATTGTTTTGAAGCATCTGGCTGATACACGCCATGACCGTCTTTACGAAGAACAGCTTCTGTCTCTTTCACATATACCAACAAATGAAAGTGATTTTTCAACAACGCATAAGCGTATGTTTCTAATACATCAGTACAGTAGAATTGATACTGCTGCAGGAAATAATAGTAATTCCTTTTTTCTTTGAACAAATCTTCGCTATTCACACCTCGATTAAAGATGTGATAATAATTTCCTGCAACAAGTGATTCGGTGAGCATATTGATGATCAGTTGTTTTTTAACCCCGTCAGCGGCTTACAGCCCTGACGGTGGTTTGATGAAAATGGAAAGCAATAAATAAATTCTAAATGAACCGCTGACGGGGCTTGTAGCCGCCGTCAGGGTTGCATCATCCTTCCAATGATCGAATGGAGTAGACAACCACTCCCCATACCTTAAAATCACTAAACTCCGCCAGGTTCACTGGCTTGTACCTTGTGTTCTCCGGTATCAGAAAGGCCGATGAAAAATTTTTGTGAAACCTTCGCACCAATAGTTCGCCATTTAATATGGCAACAATAATTTTTCCATTCACCAATTTCAACGAACGGTCTACAATTAAAATATCGCCATCAAAAATGCCGGCCTGTTCCATGGCATCGCCTTTCATTTTAAAAAAGAATGTAGCCGGTTTGTTTTTAATGAGTTGTTCATTCAAATCAATACCACGTTCGGCATAGTCATCGGCTGCTGCACCAAAGCCCGTGGCATTGGCTGTACGTACCTGTTGTTGTGTAAACTGTTTACTGCCTTTATAAGCGCTGCCAAAAAAATCTTCCCCATCCATAATGAATAAATTTTTCTCTCTTGGAGTGTGATAAAAAAGTATGTCTGGGTTTGTAAGAAAGTTTGGTAAAGCTAAAACTTTTAGTAATTTAGTAGTGCAATTGACGAAAATATTTTTTTCAACTGCACTAATTCAAACTCATCCCATCAATCAGTACGCTGATTGACGTACACTACAAACAAGCCGGAACTATTTGTGCATCGTTTGCACTGCTGTTGTATTGATACAATAGAAACAATGCAGCAAAGCGTAATGCGTGTGCATAGCTAAAATCGCCAATCAAAAATTTAAAATTGTTTGTTATGCAATTACAATCAATCACAACCGCTACTATTCCCGGCTATCGTGTGTACGAGTATCTGTTCGTATTAAGTCCGCATGAAGAATTAGGTAATCGTATTGTAAAAGTGAAAACAGAATTTTCAGAAAAGTACAAGAACGATTATGCAAAGTGGGGCAAGCCACACATTACACTTGCCAACTTTCTGCAGTACGAACTCATGGAAGAACGCTTGGTCAACCGCCTCAACATGATCGCTATGGGTTTTCATCCATTGAAAGTGGAGTTGCGTGATTACGGCAGTTTTCCTTCGCACACAATTTATATCAATTTAGTGAGTAAGCTGCCCATACAGTCATTGGTGAAAACCATTCGTACGGAAGCACAGCGACTCATGAAACTCAACGACGATAACAAACCGCATTTCATTCTTGAGCCGCACCTCACTATTGCACGCAAGCTCGAACCCTGGCAATACGAAAAAGGCTGGCTCGAATACAGTCACAAACATTTCACCGGGCGTTTTATTGCCGATGGAATGCTCTTGCTGAAACGACCGTTGAACGAACAGCGTTACCAGATCGTACGGCGGTTGGAGTTTCAGAACCTTGCCGTCACCACAAAGCAGGGAGACTTATTTGGCTAAGAGTTAAAGAGCAAAAAAGAAAACGAGATAGTATGCAACAGAGTTGTGTGCTGCTATTAAGCTGAATTGGCGTCGCACTCTTGTACAACAGTATTTCTATTCACCGTTCACAATTTTTTCCATGTCAGATAAACTACAACAGGATCATTATAAAGTAAAACCGAAAGATGCCGATGAAACGCAACCGTATCATGCCGGCCGTGGTGCACAGTTTAACACTAAGAACCGCTTTTTAAAAAACGAAGTCACCAAAGAACACATCGAAGGCATTGATGAATGGGAAGAAACAAATCTCAAAACACAATACATCGAAGTGCATCCGAAAACCATTGTGAACAAAGTGGAAAGTCCTGATGTGGGGATGAGCTACAGCATGAACCCCTACGCCGGTTGCGAACACGGTTGCATTTACTGTTATGCACGCAATGTGCATGAGTACTGGGGCTATAGTGCAGGTATGGACTTTGAGCAAAAAATATTGGTGAAGAAAAATGCAGCACAACTGCTGCGTAAATTTTTAATGCATCCGAAGTGGGATGCTACACCTATCATGCTCAGCGGTAATACCGATTGCTATCAACCTGCTGAACAAACCTATCGTTTAACAAGAGGACTTTTAGAAGTATGTAATGAGTTTAATCAACCGGTTGGCATCCTCACCAAAAATGCATGGATACTCAAAGACAAAGATGTGCTGCAGGAAATGGGAAAGAAAAATATTGTATCGGCCATGGTATCCATCACATCCTTCAACGAAGACCTGCGAAGAGTAATGGAGCCACGAACAGTTACAGCAAAAGCAAAACTGAAAGTGATTAACGAACTCAGCAGTGCCGGTGTACGCATGGGTATTATGATGGGGCCCATGATACCCGGGCTGAACGAACACGAAATGCAACGCATCATGAAAGCAGCAAGAGATAACGGTGCAACGTTTACTGCTTACACATTCATTCGGTTGAATGGTGCCATCAAATTTTTATTTCACGACTGGTTGTATAAAAACTTCCCTGACCGTGCCGATAAAGTTTGGCATCATATTGAACACAGTCATGATGGAAAAGTAAACGATACACGCTTTGGTGTACGCATGCGTGGCGAAGGACCTATTGCACAACTGGTGGCGCAGCAGTATAAAAAATACGGGAAGCTCTATGGCATGAATGCAGAAGAATGGAGTTTGGACAGAACAAAGTTCAGTAGGCCGGGGATGCAGACGAGTTTGTTTTAAGAATACGCTGTAAATTGGAGTTTCAAACAGTCGAAATGCAAACAAGAAAATCCTTCATCGCAAAACTTTCAGCTGCTGCAGCTGCCATTACCGGCTTATCTTCGTTCAAACAAAAACCCATGGACAAAGAGCTCAAAAACATTTTTATTCATCACGTATATTTCTGGTTAAAGAATGCTGATAGCAAAACAGACAGAGATAAGCTGGTTGAAGGTTTAACCAAGCTTTCAAAAGTAAAGACCATCCAAAATTTTCACATCGGCAAGCCTGCCGATACGAACCGGGATGTTATTGAACGTGGCTATGCCGTTTCATGGTTTACGCATTTTGCAAATGCTGCCGACCAGGCCAGCTACCAGGTTGATCCGATTCATTTAAAATTTGTGGAAGACTATTCGCATTTGTGGAGTAAGGTGATTGTGTATGATTCGGTAGATGTATAAATAAGATAGAAGATTATATAGGAAACGTCACTGCGAGGAACGAAGCAGTCTCATTTGTAGATTGCTTTAACTGTTAAGCAGTGACGTTTTCTTTTGCTAACCCTTGTTGTTGCAATTAAACAGTAAATTTAAACAATGGTTATTCTCATTCAATGTAAAGACAGAGTTGGTCTTGTAGCCGCTATTACCGGTGTGCTGGCAGCACGCAATCTCAACATTGTTTCCATGCGTGAGCATGTGGATGTACAGGCGAATGTATTTTTTGCACGTATTGTAAGTGCGCAGGAAACAGCTGTAGAAGAATTGCAGCTGCAACTGAAAGCAGTACTACCTGTTGATGCAAACATCAGCATCAACCCCGAACCCGAAAAGAAAATTGTACTGCTCGTTACAAAAGAATATCACTGCCTCAGCGATATACTGGTGCGGAATCATTTTAACACATTGGGTGCATCGGTACAGGCTGTTATCGGTAACCATGCAGTGCTGCAGGATATCTGCGAACGCTTCGATATTCCATTCCATTTTATCACACATGAAAACAAAAGCAAAGAAACATTTGAACAGGAGTTGATGCAACAGATCAATGCGTATGCATTTGATTATATCATACTGGCCAAGTTCATGCGTATTCTTTCGCCATCGTTTGTACAACAGTTTGCGTTAAAGATCATCAACATTCATCATTCCTTTTTGCCAGCGTTCATTGGTGCAAATCCGTACAGGCAGGCGCATAGCCGTGGTGTAAAAATGATTGGCGCCACTGCACATTATGTTACAAACGACCTGGATGAAGGTCCCATCATCGAACAACAGATTATTCCTGTTAATCACACATTCGGTATTGAAGACATGATCAAAGCAGGAAAAGAAATTGAAAAAGCAGTGCTGGCAAAAGCGTTGAAATTATTGTTTGAAGACCGTGTGTTTGTGTATCAAAACAAAACCATCGTGTTTGAGTATTGATTGTTGTTTGCAACAACATTGAAAAAATATTTTTAAAAATTCTTTTCAAAAAAGTTGGCAACATCAAAAAAATAAATTCATCTTTGCACTCACAAAAATTATAAACAACAAACAATGCTACGCATACAGTTACATATTGAAACAGTGAATCGGTTTAGTCCCAAGGGTGACTATACTGTTTGCGGGGCATGTGCTGCTGTTGAATAAAGTTGAAAAACTGATTTCGCTATAAAACAGACCCCGCAAGAGATTGCGGGGTTTTTTGTTTATGCAATGTTTTTATAAACCATGGCCGTTGCTGAACCTATAACACTGTAAACAACGTACGAATGATTAAAACACAAGTACAACATCTGCGATTCAGTCAACTGTTTTTACAACTGCACATTACAAGTTGCAGTAAAAACAGTAACAGGAATCGTATGCCCGAAAACGAAAACAAATACATCCTTCATCTCCGTCTGGAATGTAATTCTCTATAGCGACGCTGTACAGAAGAACAGGCCCGGAGTGAATGAACGACCGGGCTTTTTTATGTTCAAACAGCATGCTATGAACCAGGTATTGATCAGAGCAGCTATCTGGATTGTTGCGTACATCATCCAATGGCTGATTGAAAAAAGACGAGAACACATTAACCAAAACCGCAACGCTGTAACAAACGCTGTTGCAAAAAACTAAGGAGGAGTTATGTTATGGAGATTATTTGCAAGACGGATGAATGATGCAGGTGCTTTGTTTAACGGGCATTACATGGACGTGAAAGTGTTTTATGTAACACGCTTCGACCGGATGCCTTGTGTAAGCTTTATCGGCGAACTGGATGTAACCAAAGCATTTGCGTATGTGAACGAACAGTACAGAAGCGAGATTGTGAACGTGTATCAACATTCTTATTTCGATCATACAGAACAGAAAATGTTTTTCAACAACACTGTGTTTGTATTAACTGATAACAGGATGATTGAACTGGCCGGAAACTATGTACAGGTATTGCATACCGACCGGCAGTACAACTGGGCAAACGGATTGCTGGAAGCATTGAAAGTGTTTCGGGCAGAACCGGAGCCGGTTGTTGCGGAACAAACAAGAACGGTAATCGGTTTCGCAAGACAGGAAACATTGAATTAAACAATAAACAGATTATGTGCAGAGGAGGAAATAAGCAACCCCTGTTTACCGATGCAAGCGGTATGCGATGCAGCAGGGGTGCTTTTCCAAAAAGCAGTAACTTAAAGTAAGAACAATGAGTAAGTTAAAAATAGCAGGAAAAGAATTAAGAGCGATTGGCTACCCGGAAGGACCGGTCATCAGCATCGCTATGAATATTATACAAAAGCAGTATAAGCATACTGCAAAGGAGGAAGTAATGGAATTGTTGAAAGCAGTGCTAGCATCGCCTGCAAATTATTTAGATGATGCCGTACTGGCATTGATTGCAAAACAATTGATGCCGGAAGAAAAAGAAAGTGAAGGAGAGTTATCGTTGAATCAAAACGGAATTCAATTCAATGTATTCGGAAGCGAACATATTGAACAAAGCGCCATGCACCAGATGTACACTGCTGCAAAGTTGCCGGTGGCAGTAGCAGGTGCGTTAATGCCCGATGCGCATCATGGATATGGTTTGCCGATTGGTGGTGTGCTGGCAACCGAGAATGCAGTGATACCGTATGGTGTAGGTGTGGATATTGGTTGCAGAATGTGTTTGAGCATTTACGATATCGATCCGAAAGAGCTGGTGCAACGTGAAGCTTTCTTTGCAAGAGAAATTGGTGAAGCAACCTTGTTCGGAAGCGGTGCACAGTTCAAGCAAAGCGAAGAACACGAAGTGATGGATAACGAATTGTTCTTTGAATTGCCGTTGCTGAAAAATCTGCACGGTCGTGCATGGAAGCAATTAGGTACCAGCGGAAGTGGTAATCACTTTGTAGAGTTTGGTGTAGTTGAAATTGCAGAGAAAGATGAAGTGCTGGGAGTAGAACCCGGTAAGTATGTTGGCCTGTTGAGTCACTCAGGTTCAAGAGCACTGGGTGCAAATATTGCCAACCATTATACCAAAATAGCCATCAGCAAAAGACGATTACCGCAAGATGCAAAAAATCTTGCCTGGTTAGATTTGAATGAAGAGGAAGGAATGGAATATTGGTTAGCGATGAATTTAGCCGGTGAATATGCAAGTGCCTGTCACCATGTTATTCATAACAAGATCGCCAAACAGCTTGGACGAAGACCGATGAAGATGGTAGAGAATCATCACAACTTTGCATGGAAAGAAAAGTGGGAAGGAAGAGAGGTGATCGTTCACCGGAAAGGCGCAACGCCTGCAGGCAAAGATGTACTGGGTATTATTCCCGGAAGTATGACCGCCACAGGTTTTATTGTAAAAGGCAAAGGTGAATCCGCATCCGTTAACTCAGCATCGCATGGAGCTGGACGTTTAATGAGCCGTTCAAGAGCCATGCAAAGTATTACGCATAATGCATTGAAAGATGAATTGAAAAAACATGGCGTGAAATTAATGGGCGGCGGATTGGATGAAGCGCCATTTGCTTACAAGGATATTGAACTGGTGATGCAGAGTCAGCAATCGTTGGTTGATGTTGTTGGAAAGTTTACACCAAAGATTGTAAAGATGGATGGCCCCAGTATAAAACCTTGGCAGAAAAGCAGAGAAGTGGAAGGAGAGTAGATGAACGGATAAAGTGGTAATGAATAATTGATAATTTATAATCCAGCTCAACTCCTGTTGCAGAAATGCAGCAGGAGTTTTTGTGTCCCGTAGGGACTACCTGTTGATAGACTGATAAAGATAGAGGAGGTTTCGCTCCGTAGGAGCGGCCTGTAATAAACGGGATGCTCCTACGGAGCAGGTGATTTATTTATGTTTGTTCTATAAACGTTTACTTCCTTCGGAAGAAAATCGTATGTAATAATTTATCATTCCTGCTTCAACTGCTCTTCAATTCCTTTCAACTCATCCATAATTCCTTTCAATCGTTTTTCTTCTTTTTCCAAAATGCGTTTGCCGAGAATAAAATAAGCGTACAGCATCCAGCCTGCATAAAAGGCAACCAGCGTAAGAACATAACCAATCGGGCGACCATTCACGACTTCCAGGAAATACAAACCCATCCCTAAATTGAGGAACAGAAAATAAAGCGGCTTATTCCATTGAATTTGTTTTTTGCGAAACGCATAATAGGTTTCCCATTGCTGCAAATGTTGTGCGGGTGCTGCTGTATCGTCAATCAATCGGAGTTTGTTCCAGGTAAAGAATGTAAGGATCGATTGCAGCCAAACTACCAGTGCTATAATTGCTACGCTGATGTGTGTACTGATCCAGTTCAATTGCACCTTGCTGAAGTACACCACCCAAATAACAAAGAACGGAGTAAGAAACAACGTAATACTTCCAATCAGTAAAGGACGCATCAGCTTTGCCTTTGTATCTTTCGATTGACGGGTGATGGCTTGCAGATCCACTGATTTTTGTTCAGCGGGTTTCGATTGCTGCCACAAATCTTTTAATGCATCAAAGTCTTTCATAACTGCTATAAATTTCGCTGAGCTGTTTTTTAATACGGTGAATTTTTACTCGCAGGTTGTTTTCGGTAATGCCGGTAATGTCGGCAATCTCTTCATACGATTTGTCTTCGAGTACCAGTGTAATAATGAGCCTGTCTGTTTCTGCTAACTTGCTGATGCATTTGTACAACAGCTGTACTTCCTGTTCTTTATTGCGTTCGTCATCAGGTATCATTGCTAATCGTTCTTCATCCGCATCCACAAACTGTTCGTTCTTTTTGCGCAGATGTGTTAAACAGGTGTTGGCAGCAATGCGGTAGATCCAGGTGCTCCAGGCAGCATCTCCACGAAACTTATCCATATTCTTCCATACTTTTACAAAGCTTTCCTGCAACAGATCTTCGGCCAGCATGGCATCGCCGGTATAACCCAAACAGAGCTTGCGAATACCGGGAGCGTATTGCTTGTATAATGCCGTAAACTGTTCTTCCTGTTTCATTCGGTTGGTAAGATAATGTTGAATTTGGTTTTGCAAAACTTATTGTAAGAACGCATCCACTTTTGCATAAAACCATTCGGGCACATCGTACATGATAAAATGTTTACTGTTGGCAACCTCAATGGTTTTGTTGGGTACTTTTCTATACTGATGATTCAACATGATATGACTGTTGGCTTCTGTACCATAAATACTGCCGAGCACCAATACCGGTTGTTTGATGTTGGCAATCGCTTCACGCAGATCGGTCGTTGATATTTCTACAATGGTATAACCCAATGTGCGACGATCACACTGTGCACTCCAGGTTGCAATCTGGATTGCACGGGCTGTATCACTAACCTGGTACAACATGGCGCCAGTCATATTCTTTACATAATTTTCGGTGGGGAGCATTTCAAAATTCTTTGCTACAGTTTCCGGATTGAACTGCGGATTCTTTTTTAATACTTCTGCATTGGCAGTTGTATCTGCAATTGCAGAAACAAACGGTAACCCATCTACACAAATAATCTTTCCAAACAGATCGGGCTCTACACTGCTCACCCACAAACTCATAAAAGCACCCAGGCTATGACCGATCAGTATCGGCTTGTTGAGCTTGTTTGTTTGTACATAGTTGATCAGTTCGTTGCGTACAGTTTTTAAAATGGGCGTATCCAGCTTTGGTACGCCTGCATAGCCGGCTATGGTGATGACATGACACTCGTAACGGTCTTTCAAATGCGCAACGGTTTCGTTCCACACTTCGCCGCTGCAACTGTAGCCGGGTATCAGAATAACGGGTTTGCCCTTACCGGTTACTTCAACTTTAAAGGCGTTTATTTGAGCGTTAGACTGAAAGAAGATAAGGCTGATGATAAGGAAACTGATAAGCTTTTTCATATTGTCTGTTGTTTGTTTCTGTTTATTGGATGCAGGTGCGGAAGAATTATTACAGAAAAAAGAAAAAATATTTTGTGTAATTGGAAAACAGGCTGCATCCATCAGGCAAACTCTGTCTTATGCGCCTGCTCTTTACTGTTTTTCTGCTCAGCACTTGTTTGTTGTTAACTGCCCAGGTTAAACCCTCGCTGCCTGTAAAAACGACGGTTCAGCCGAGGGTGTTTGATGGAAAGATGATCCTGCAACGTTGTTCGGTAGCAGTAAAAACCGATGGTATTACAGCTGTAACATTTATAGAGCTGGAGTTTTATAACAACCGGGATACAGAAATAGAAGGGTTGTATCGGTTTAATTTACGAAAGGGACAGGTTGTTACCGATTTTCAATTGGAGCTCAATGGTCAATACAGGGAAGGTTCTATTGAAGAGCGATGGAAGGCGACGAATGCATACAATACTATTGTGGGTAAACGCATCGACCCTGCGTTACTTGTAAAAGAATATGATAACACTTATAGTCTGCGTATTTATCCTGTGCCTGCAATGAAAAGCAGAAAGGTAACCATCGCCTTGCACGAAGTATTGCCCATTGTTGCAAACGAGAAAACCTATCTGCTTCCTTTTGATAATAATGATGTCACAACTGCGTTCTCTTTCCGGTTTGAAGCGATCATTCAAACAGCAAAACCATTTTTTCGCTCGTTGCCCGGCAGCGGAGCAGAATTTACAGCTATCCCCAATGGATTTCTGTCAACAGCCGAAATGCATTCGGTTGTGTTAAACAAAGCTGTTGATGTTGTACTTCCATTAACTGCAACTCAGATACTGGTTACAAAACCTGCTGCAAGTAAATTTTATTTTGCCTTGCAACTCCATAAAGAGTTGTCGAGTTATTATGCCATCAGTCCAAAAACAGTAACCGTTTTTTGGGATGCTTCTGCTTCTTCTGCAAAACGGGATACTAAGAAAGAGATCAGCTTTTTAAAACAATACCTGCTTTATCATCAAACAAAAACAGTTACAGTTATTCCATTCCGGCATAAACCATTCGATACAGTTGTGTACAACATCAACAGCAAAACTATTCGTCAGCTGGAACAGTATTTAACTGCATTGACCTACGAAGGTGCAACAGGCATCGGCCGGTTAAATTTTGCAACTGTTAGCTCTACTGTGACCTTTCTTTTTTCTGATGGCTATAACAGCTTTGGCAAACGGATGCCAACACAGGGCAATACATTACTTTATGCATTACATTCTGCACCGGCCGACAGTGTTTATTTAAAAGCTGTTGCAGGCAGTGGTGGTGCAGTTGTTGATCTCAGGCGTTTGACTATTGATGAAGCCATTGAAAAGACATCGCAGGCCGAGCGGATGCTGATGGCTGTAGAATCGGTGAACGGAAAAACGATCATCGAATCGGCGTTGCCTGTAAAGATCGATCAACCCATTTTGATCTATGGCAGCATGCATGTGCCAACAGATACGCTTCGTTTTTATTATGGCAACAATCAGTTAGCAAGTAATGTGGAAGTGATTCCGTTATCAACTGCATCAACGCAGGTATCATCGGGTATCGATCGTTTGAAGATGTTGATGCGTTACAGGGAGGCAACAACTAGCAACGATTGGAATGATGTACTCGATTTTGGTTTGGATGAACGGGTGGTCACACAACGAACAGCGTTTCTTGTGCTGGAACGTGTAGAAGATTATATCCGCTTTAATATTGCGCCGCCCAAAGACCTGGAAGAGGAGTGCAGAAGATTGAATTATGTAAAGAAAGACACACGTATGCAACGCCGTGCAATGGACAAGCAACCAACAGAAACGAATCTTAACAGTGTTGTTGAGTTGTATAATCAACGGATCAAAAACTGGGATGCATCGGCAACCTTATTACAATACAAACCCGGAGCGAAGCCTGTTGTTGTTGGTCCGGCACCTGTACGAAACGAAATGCAACAACAGATTGGTGAAACTTCCTCTGTACAAACTGCACTGCAGGGACATGCAGCCGGCATTTCCATTGAAAGAAACAATGAGTTGAGTGAAGTAGTTGTGGTTGGTTATAGTTCTGCAAAAAAAAGAGAGATGACAGGATCTGTTGCGTACGTACAGCAGCGTGATGTTTTCCAGGGATACACAAATATTGGTGAAGTGTTAGCGGGGAGAGTAGCCGGTATGCAGGTAACGGGCAATTCCGGTGTGCCGGGTGCAATACCCGATATACGCATACGAGGCGCTGTATCGTTAGGTGCATCGGCGCAACCGCTGTATGTAATTGATGGTATGCCGGTGAAGGCCGAAACTGTTTTTCAATCATTGAACATGAACGATATTGAATCCATCACTGTATTAAAAGATGCATCGGCTACAGCATTGTATGGGTCAAGAGCTGCGAATGGGGCCATCGTCATTCAGTTAAAAAAGGGCAAGAACTATACGCATTACTATTACCGTTATCGTAAGTATAAAATGAGTGAACAGGAAGATGTAGAGTATTTGCAGGAAATGAAGTCGGTTGCATTGTCTGAGAAGATTGCCATGTATCAAGCGTTGAAAATGGAATATGGTCAATCTGCGGCGTTTCATGTAGATATGGCTGAACATTTATTTTCCTGCGGATTTAACAGCAATGCGCTGGCTGCGTTGATGACAGCAATGGAACTTGTGCCCAACGATTTTTATATGCATCGCACTGCTGTATTTATTTTGGAACGCTGGAAGCAGTACAGCGAAGCAGAAGAATTATTGACCGATCTGTTGAGTGTGCATGCAGCGGAATTATATCTCTATCGTGATCTTGCATGGGTGTATTATCAACAGCAGAAATACCAACAGTCAGTTGATCTGTTATACCAAGGCATCAATGTCAATTTTGGATCAGATGAAGGAAGACAAGCCGGGTTGAAAGCAGTATTACTGAATGATATGAATGCCATGATTGAGCTGCATCGTGCAAAACTTGATCTGTCTGCCATCAATCCTACACTGATCAAAGCACTATCTGCAGATCTGCTGATTGTTGCAGAAGATAATGAACGCAGCAGGCTAAACCTGCAGATCAATGAACCGGGTGTGCAATCGATGGTGCTGTACGGTCATCCTTCAAAGAACGGCGGCTTTGTAGCAACCGAAAAAAACAGTGCGTATGTTTATGGTTCTGCCAGCGGAATTGAAACCTACACGATTAAAACTGCATCGAAAGGAAAGTATAAAGTAACGGTGAATTATTATGCTGGCCGGAGTTATAACAGCACTTCACCTTCCTATATCCGGCTTTGTGTGTTCCGCAATTTTGGAAAACCCGATCAATCGATACAGGTTGAAACGATTGCGATGGATAACCAGTATGGCGAAATTGAAATAGCAGCTGTTGGTAATGACTGATGTTTTTCTGTAATTTAAATTTTGAATGAACAGTAGTACATCATTTAACGAACGAAAGAAACAGCTGTTGCAGGCTTTGGAAGAACGTTATGCACCTGTAGAAAAAAGTTGGTGGCAAACATCAGGATCGAAGTTTTTTGCGAGCAATGAACTGTTGAAAGAATACCCGGTAACAACCGATCGTCCAATGGCTGTATTTATAGCTGCTTACCCGTGGGGTATATGGGCCTTTGTAGGTTTTGCCGGTATTTTCATATCAAGCTGGTATTACGAGCAGTTATTTGCAAAGGATATGTGGCCGATTGTATTGTTGGCTGCTGTTATTATAGTATTGATCCTGCTAAACATAAGTATGCAGTTGCAAAAGCCTGTATTAAAAGTGGATGAGGAGGGATTTAGGTATTTGCGCAATGGATTTTATTGTAGCTGGTCTTCCGTAATCGCTATGTACATGGAGGAGGAGCAGGGCGAAGATGCAAAAAACTATCTGCATGTACATTATTACGATGCTGGTACAGATACTTTTTTCGAAGAAATCATAGCACTCAATTCTATTAATGAAGACCCGGAAGTAATTACTGCGGCCTTGGAATATTTTCGCTGTAAAGCTTTGCAGGCTGTACCTGCAGATTAGCAGGCTGTTGTTCTTTCATTTATCTTTAAGCAATGCCCCAACTCCAGCGAACGCTTACTCTTTCATCTGTAATTGCCATTGTAATTGGCGGGGTAATCGGCTCCGGTATTTTTATGAAACCGGCGGTAATGATGGCGCAGCTGGGTTCTCCATTATTATTGATTACAGTATGGATTGTTGCAGGATTGATTGTGTTGTGCGGTGCATTAACCAATGCTGAAGCTGCTACCATGTTTCCCGAAACCGGCGGACAGTATGTGTTCTTTCAAAAAATGTATGGCAATGCATTTGCCTTTTTATATGGATGGTCGGCCTTTGCTGTATTTAACACGGCGGGCAATGCATCCATTGCGTATGTGTGCAGTACCTATGCCGATTATTTTCTGCATCTGCCTAAAGTGGATTTGCAAACAGAGCTCAGTATAAAATTGCATATTCCGTTTATCGGCACCATTTATCCTTTGCACGACCTGGGTGTAAAACTCTTAACGGTGCTGCTCATCTGCATCTTCACCTTCATCAATATGCGGAGTGTGCAACTCGGCGCAGGTATTCAACGTTTGCTTACGGCATTAAAAATTGTTGCGATCTTTTTATTGATACTGGGTGTGTTTACTTCGGGTAAAATTGAACCCGATCATTTATTTACATCCTTACCCAATGCCCCAACAGGATGGGCTTTTGTGATGGCTTTTATGGCCGCAACGGCCGGTGCATTCTGGGCCTACGATGGCTGGAACAACATTGGCTTTATTGCAGGAGAAATTAAACAGCCGCAACAAATTATTCCGAAGAGTTTATTGTTTGGGTTAATCGTTTGTATTGTTACCTATGTACTCATCAATCTGGCATTTATTTATGTGTTGCCTGCTGATGCGATTGCTGCCTCTAATTTTATTGCTGCTGATGCAGCCTCTGCTATTTGGGGACCAACCGGTGCAGCATTGATTGTGCTGCTGGTTGTTGCATCAACGCTTGGCACCACCAACTCCAATGTATTGGCCACGGCACGGGTAACGTTTGTTATGGGCGAAGAAAGCAGGTGGTTCAAAGCCGCACAAAAAGTGCATCCGAAATTTCAAACACCTGCCAATGCGTTGCTCTTTAATGCTGTGTGGACCATCCTCCTCATCTTCAGTGGATCGTTTGATATGTTAACAGACATGCTCATTTTTGTGAGCTGGTTATTTTACGGCATGAGTGCCTTGGGTGTATTCATACTTCGTTATAAAATGAAAGAAGTTGATCGTCCGTACAAAGTATGGGGCTATCCGTTTGTGCCGGCTATATTTGTCTTGTTTACAGCCTTCTTTTTGGTGAGCACAGTGTACAACGATGTGCTGAATTATAGCAGCGGCACTTCAGCGGTTATCAACTCCTTGTTTGGATTGCTGATAGTTGCGGCGGGCGTTCCTGTTTATTTGTTGTCGAAGAGAAAAAGAAAAGTGCAGCAGTAGATTTTACGAATACAAAACCCACCCCTTTTGATTGTGTTGGATGTGTGAGCTGTTGCAGCCCCTCCCGGGAGGGGATAAGCATTCTGCCTTTTAACATTTTTCTTTTTCCCATGTTGGCAAAGCTTCGTTTCTTTAAAGCCACTATTATATATCTATTATGAAGCAAATCAGTTTAGCGATTGTCAGTATCTGCATTGCGTTTGCAGGTTTCGGACAAAGCAAGTACGATCATCGGGAAGCCTTTCACCCGTTCTTTTATCCCAACTTCGGTACCGAGTACAGAAGTGCCAGCGGCGAACCCGGACCAAAGTATTGGCAGAACAAAGCCGATTATAAAATTGAGGCCACACTCGATCCTGCCGAGCATACGGTAAAAGGAAAAGTTGCATTGCACTACACCAATAATAGTCCGGATGCATTGCGTTTTCTGTGGCTGCAGTTAGACCAGAATATCTATCGCAAAGATTCAAGGGCATCGGCTACAACAACAGCATTAGGTGGTCGTTGGGCCAATGGCGAGTTTACCGATGGATACGGCATTAAAGCAGTAAAGATTGAGCAGGATGGCAAAACAACTGATGCGCAATACGAAGTGATTGATACACGTATGCAGGTGTGGTTACCAGCAGCGGTGAAAGCAACAGGCGGTTCGGTGAAAGTGATCATTGAATATGGCTTTACCATTCCGGAGTATGGAACCGACCGGATGGGCCGTTTAAAACAAAAAGATGGTTGGATTTATGAAGTGGCGCAATGGTTTCCACGTGCATGTGTGTACGATGATATCAATGGATGGAATGTCAATCCTTATCTCGGTGCAGGTGAGTTTTATTTAGAATATGGTACAATCGATTACAGCATTACAGCTCCATCAAACATGATTGTTGTGGGCAGTGGTGGTTTGCAGAATGCGCAGGATTGTTTTACAGCAGAGCAGATCAAACGTTGGGGCGAAGCGATGAACAGCGATAAAACAGTGGTGATCCGTTCGGCTGATGAAGTGGGTAAAGCTTCTTCACGTCCGGGTAATCCGTTCACCACCTGGAAATTCAAATGTGAGAATACACGTGATGTTGCCTGGGCAGCAAGTACTGCGTTTATCATGGATGCAGCTCGCATCAATTTACCCAGCGGAAAAAAAGCAATGGCGGTGAGTGTGTATCCGAAAGAAAGTGCATCAAAAAAAGATGCGAACGACTGGCGCCGTTCAACCGAATATACGAAAGCAAGCATTGAATTTTACAGCAAGTATTTGTTTGAGTTTCCTTATCCTGTAGCAACCAACGTTGCAGGTATTGTTGGTGGTATGGAATATCCCGGCATTGTGTTTTGCAGTGCAGGTGCAACAGAAGCGGGTTTGTTTGGTGTAACCGATCATGAGTTTGGTCATGGCTGGTTCCCGATGATTGTGGGCAGTAACGAACGCAAATTTGCATGGATGGATGAAGGCTTTAATACGTTCATCAATATTCTTTCAAGTGAAGCGTTTAACAACGGAGAGTATAAAGAAGTACCGAGTGTAAGCGGTATGGCCAATTATGTTTTTGGCGATAAGATGGATGGTATGTTGAATGGTGCAGATGTGGTGCAACAACAAAATCTGGGTGTGGCAGCTTACTTTAAACCCGGTATGATGTTGTATGTTTTGCGTAACGAAGTATTGGGGGCAGAACGTTTCGACCGTGCGTTGAAGGAATATGTGCGTCGCTGGGCATTCAAACATCCCACACCTTGGGATTTCTTTCATACGATTGAGAATGTTGCAGGTGAAGACCTGAACTGGTTCTGGCGTGGCTGGGCATTGAACACCTGGAAGTTTGATGTAGCAGTGAAGGAAGTAAAACCATTGAAGTCGAATGGGAAGAGCGGTACCATGATCACTATCCAGTTGCTGGAAAAAATGCCGATGCCTGTTACTGTGAAAGTTGTAGATGTGAACGGTGAAACACAACTGATTAAATTGCCGGTAGAAGTTTGGCAGCGTGGTGATACCTGGAATATAGCGGTAGAAACCAAAGCTGATGTAAAAGAAGTAGTGGTTGATCCGGAGAAGCGATTACCTGATATGAACTTCAGCAATAACATCTGGAATAAACAATAAAATAAGAGGGCCGCAAAGCGGCCCTCTTATTTTATTGCCATCCCGATGATTTTGTAGGTCATGTCGAGGCACGAGACATCCCTAAAAGTTCAACACGTTTGCTTTAATTGTAAGCACACTAATATTTAAGAGAACTCTACTTCGTTGCGATGATGGTTGTATTGGTCATTTCGAGGTACAAGACATCGCTGAAATTTGAACACGCCTGTTTTAATTTCAAGCATATTGAAATTTAAGAGATCTCTCCTGCGTCGAGATGACGAAAATCGCCGTCATGTCGACGCACGAGACATCACTAAAAGTTGAACATGCTTGCTTTAATTGTAAGCACACTAAAATTTAAGAGATCTCTTCTTTATCGAGATGACGGTTTGGATAAATGCGGATACTTGTTTGAACCTAGACAGAGATTATGTAATGTAAATCACAAGTTCTATTTTACAATTGCTAAACCGTTTACAATCGTATGGCTCATGGCGGATCTGTTTATATTATGACTAATATTCTCCGTACCGTAGTTTACATTGGTGTAACTTCTGAACTTCGAACCAGAATCTTACAACATCGTGAACATTATTTCAAAGGAAGCTTTACTGATAAATACAATTGTACTATTTGTGTTTATTATGAAAACTTCAGTCGAATTGAAGAAGCCATTGCAAGAGAGAAGGAGTTAAAAAAGTGGAACCGGACCAAGAAGAATGAACTAATTACTCTATTTAATTCTCAGTGGATTGATTTGTGGACTGAGATTGAAAAATGGTAGTTTCCTTTTTGAATAATTATTACAGGCATATCTATACCTTTCAGCGAAAAGATGTGACGATTGGTTGATGTAAATTGATTAACACCTCCAATCCGTCATGTCGAGGCACGAGACATCGCTGAAATTTGAACACGCCTGTGTTAATTTTAAGGATGCTAAAATTTAAGAGATCTCTCCTTCGTTGAGATGACGTTTGTATTCGTCTGCCGAGGAACGAGAAAACTCTGAAAGTTGTGAAACCATGCAAATGATTAAACATCTTGAAGTTTAAGGGATCCCTCTTCCGTCGGGATGAAGGTCGAGTTCGTCATGTCGAGGTACGAGGCATCGCTGAAATTTGAACACGCTTGTGTTAATTGTAAGGACGCTAAAGTTTAAGAGATCTCTCCTTCGTCGAGATGACGTTTGTATTCGTCTGCCGAGGAACGAGAAAACTCTGAAAGTTGTGAAACCATTCAAATGATTAAACATCTTGAAGTTTAAGAGATCCCTCGTACCTCGGGATGAAAGTAGCGTTTATAAATTCACATTCACAATCGAAGAAACAATCACTCCGTTGTTGTGTTGAAATACATTTCGTCCGCCGATTTCTCTGCCTAATTGCACAACCTGTCCAAGATAGCCTGCTTCTAAACGAAAGCTTTTTGAAAAACGATAGCCGACTAAAACACCCAACCGGTTCTGATCGAAAATATTTTCGTTTACATTTTTGCCAAAGCTAATCAGTATTTCATCGTAAGCAGCAATGTAGGGTTCTTTATCTTCCAGTGTTTTGCCTTTTAAGGCATGTTGTAAACGCAGCATGTAACGGGCACGGTTCATGAATAACCAATCGTCGGGTTTAACCGATGCAGCCGATGCATAGCGTGGTAACCAACGTTGCTCCAGCATGATGCGGTGACTGATATCAACTGTACCGCTACGTTGCGCCAAGGTAGCTACTTCGTACATGCGGTGTTCGGTAAATTGTTTACCAAAGCCATTGATGGGATAATCGCCATACGGATATGTTTCGGCCCATGCATAACCAATACGTAAGGTGGTACTGTTGTTGGCGTGATAGTTAATGCCGGTGCGCAATAAACTCTGTTGCCAGGTCTTTCCATAATCTTCCCTGCGCCATTGGTATTCGAGATGTGCACTCCATTTGCTGTTAAAACTAAACGTACCGGTTGCTGCGTACCAACCGATTTTGTTGTAATCAATAATGCGGGTGTTTTGTGCAAAACTTATGTTTGTTAAAAATAGTGCACAAACAAGCAGACAACTGATTTGATTCCATTTCATGCCGCAAAAGTAGGTGCAAAACACTAAACAGGCAGATCGCTGAGTTTCATTTCTTCCAATACTTCTCGTGCCGAAATCGCTCCGTTCTTTTTCCATTTTATTAAACGGATCATACCCTCGGCTATTTCAATACCGGTAATATCACCATCACTGTAACAGCAACAACCGGTATTGAAATAATACGGACGCATATTGGCATAGTTGCTGTTTACAAAATCATATTCTTCCTGCCGGAATTGAATTTCTTTGTTGAGTTTTTCAATGACGACCTCGTTGTTTTGCTGCTTGGCTTCGATGAGTTGTTTGTACAAACGTTCCAGGTGTGTAAGCGATGCAAATACGGGTTGATGTGTATGGCCGGTGATGAGCACAGGATTTTGTTCCTGCTTACTCCATTCGTACATAAAACGGTTGTGTACTGTTTTTAATTCTTTACTGGCAGCAGGAGTATTGGGATTGATATTGAGATAGCTTTGCAACGGTCCCCACACTCTCGATACAAACCATGCACTAAACGGATTGCCATCACTTTGTCCATCACCCTGATGGCCATGCGTAAGAAAAATGTCAAACTGTTTTTCGGATAATTTCATTTGCAGTATCACCGCTTCATAAATGCGTACCGTATCTCTGTACATACTCAGCAATTGTAATCCTGCAAACGGATCGTTATTCCAGAACAGATCATGATTGCCGAACACTTTGGTGAAGCGTTGATGATCGAGAAATTTTTTCTCTGCTGCTGTACTTAATTTGTTGTTTGCTTTTACAGGTCCCACTGTGTTCTCCCATAACTCTTCACTATCGCCCAATGCAATCAAGTGAAAGCCTTCGTAGAAATAATGCTCCAATGCAGCGAGATAATTCGGTTCGGCCTGCATAAAATCATCACGTCCATCTTTTGCGCCTTTGTGCTGATCGCTGAAAATGATGAAACGGGCAGTGGTTGCATCTGCTTCAATCAGCAATCCTTTTTTACCGGGATGTTCTTTGGTATGTGCATAGAGTTTGCTTAATGCATCGTGCACACGTTGCTCATCGGGTCTGCTCGAAAAACGATCGGCTAAACGAAGAACAGGCTTTGTTAAAAGCCGCTGTAAAAAACGACGCATGTTTAAAATTAAGCATTCACCTACAACTAATAAAAAAGCTGATGCAGTTCTGCATCAGCTTTTTTAGATAATTAATTACTGTTAGAGTTGTAATCCGAGACGTACAAAGAAGCGCATACCATTGCCACCCATTTGCACAGCATCCCAAGGACCTCCGGTTTCGTTGTTAAAAGCCCAACCTTTTGCACCGGGTGCAACACCCAAATCAGGATGTACGTTGAGCAGATTATCTACACCAGCAAACAATGAAATTTTACTATTGATTTTATAACCCAGGTATAAATCAGTTACCATTTTTCCATTGTAGATATACTGATCAGGAACATATTTCGAAGGATCTGCATCTAATGGCACTTGCGGATTAATGCCTAAACCATCTTCGCCATAACCCAGCAGATCAATTTTGCCGAAGTAAGTTAATCTTGTTCCTACTGTTAATTTGTTGCATCCATATTCGATGTTGAAAGCAAATTTTGTTTTGGGTGCAGATGCAAGAATAAATTTCTGTTCACGTTCGCTTAAGAATGTTGAACGTAAAAATGCCGAACCACTCAAGTTTGAAGGAACATTTATTTTATCGATGGTCATGTTTTGAAAGTTGCCGGTAAACAAAGCACGGATATTTTGTTTGCCCCAACGTTTATTATAGTCCAAAACAACATCAATACCTTTGTTGGTTGTATTCACCGCATTTGCAAAGAACTGTGCATAGCTCACATTCAATGCCTGTAAACGATTAGCCAATGCAGGATCGAGGTTAGGGTCAGCTGCATCAAACTGTCCGCTTAACACAACACGGTCTTTTACTTTCACCAAATAACCATCAATGGTGATGCTGAATTCGCTTACCGGTTTAAAGGTAAAACCAAGGCTCAGGTTGGTGCTTTTTTCCTGTGTAAGTTCGGGTATGCCTGCAAGTCGTGTAAGCTCGCTGTAATTCGGTGCAATTTTTACTTCGGCAATATTACCACCCTGTACAGTAGTGAATGTGGAACTGAAATTAATCTGTTGCAACGATGGAGCACGGAAACCTGTACTGAATGATCCACGCAGGTTAAATGTTGGTGCCAGTTTTAAACGTGCAGCAATTTTGTAATTGTGTGTAAAACCAAAGTCGCTGTAGTTTTCGAAACGTGCAGCAACATTCACCAGGAAATCTTTTGTTATATCAAACTCTGCATCGGCATACGCTCCAAAAACATGCCGTGTATCTGTTACTTCATCGGCAGGCTGATAGCCGGGGAAACCTTGTGCGCCGCCAGCTACATATTTATCGTAGAACGCACTGTATTTATTTGCATTAAAGTTTTTGTAGGAAGCTTCTTCTCCTGCATATAAACTGTAACGTTCAAAACGGTATTCGGCGCCGTATGCAAAGTTTATTTTGGAAGTCAACTCTTTGCTAAGGTTTGCATTGAGTGTGTTTTGCAGGAAGTTGAAACCACCATCATCGAAATGTGTTTGGTTGGGTCCGAGTGAAGCATTGAATGTTTTATCGCCATAGAAATGGAAATTGTTACGGCCGATTGTATTACTGAAATCCCAATTCCATCCTTTGCTTCCTACTCCTTTTATACCTGCTGCCAATGAAAAGTCGTTCACCTTGGTTTGAATGTGCGGACTGTACGTTGTGTCATCGGCCATTACTTTCATGATTGACGGAACATAGATGAGCTTCCAGTTATTATCAGTCGGAAAGCGTTCGGGTCTTGCGCTCCAGTTACGGGTAAACGCATAGGCATCGGAGCTCTTGGCATTGTAACCGCCAAATGCATAAAACTTTGTTGAACCCTGTATTGGAATTTCAGCATTCATAAATAAGCCACCTGCTGTTAAGGATCCATCGCCATGTGCACGGCGGTAGATATTGGTGTACATAAAGTCGGGACTGTTTGGATCGGTATCTAATGCCTGGCGATATGTTTTTCCCTGGCTTAAGAAATTACCCGTGAGGTTCATAAAGCCTTTTTCTGCAATTTTAAAACCATAGTTCATGTTTGCCGTAAACGCATTACCATCTACAGCGCCATCATGTACATACAGGTTTTGTTCTTTCTTAAAGTGTGGATTGTAACGTTTATCGTAGTAGCCACTATAGCCAATGTTTGCATTCAACTTATTTACTGTTTCTTTTAATACAATGTTGATTACACCTGCAATGGCATCGGAACCGTATTGAGCCGAAGCACCATCACGCAATACTTCCACTCTGTCGATTGCACCAACAGGAATCGCACTAAGGTCTGTACCGGAGTTGCCACGGCCTCTTGTGCCAAACACTGCAACGAATGCTGTTTGATGACGACGTTTACCATTGATGAGTACCAATGTTTGATCGGGACCTAAGCCACGTAATGTTGCCAGATCAATATGATCGGCACCATCACTGCCGCTTTGTTTGTTGAAGTTGAAAGAAGGTGCTGCATAATTGAGGATAGAGGTTACATCCATTCTTGCAGTTGGCAGTGCCGCCTGGCCAATGTTCACCACATCAACCGGCACTGCGGTTTCTGTTTTTACACGCCCAATTCTGCGAGAGCCTACCAATACCACTTCTCCAAGATCGGTTGAACCCGGTTCGAGACTGATGCTGAAGGAGGTGGAGGAGCCCACTGACTGTTCTACTGTTTTGTAACCCACAATGCTAAAAACGAGTACATCCGTTGATGCGGCTTCAATGCTGAAGTTGCCATCTTTGTCTGTTGAAGTACCTTTTTTTGTTGACTTTAATAAGACCGATACATCTGCCAGCGGTGAGCCGCTTTTATCGGTTACTTTACCACGAATGGTTTGTTTTTGTGCAAATGCCGGAAGGAGCAGCAATAAAAGCATTGCTGAAAAAAGCAGTTTCAGTTTGATCATCTGTAGTTAGTTTGGTTGTGTTCCCTGAAATTAGTTAAAAAATAAAGGCTTTGCAAAACCTGCATGGGTGAACAGTATACAATTTCTGTTGAGCTGTGGCAGATGCACATTCAAGTGCTTCACTTTCTTACCTTCGCATCCTTACATCAGAGCCTATATGTTACAATCTATCGAACAGATCAGCAGTTTATACCGGGAAGCGTTTGGAGCTGCGCCCTTGTCTATTGAAAAAGTGCCGCAGAGCGGAAGTGATCGTGTGTATTATCGTGTTACCGGTGAACCTACCTGTATTGCTACGGCCAGTAAGAATATCAAGGAGAATCAAACGTTTTTAAAGTTCAGTAATCACTTTAAGAAAAGTGGTTGTCCTGTACCAACGATCTATAAAGTATCGGATGATGAAACCATTTATCTGCAGGAAGATTTTGGTGATGTGTCGTTGCTGAATGAACTGGAGCAGCATGGTTACAATGAACATGTGTATGGATTGTTTCAGCAAAGTCTGCAGAAGCTGGCGCATATGCAGATCAAAGGGCATGTTGATTTTAATTACGACTGGTGTATTACTTCGAAAGAATTCGGACGGCAGGCTATTGTTTCTGACCTGCTGTACTTCCGTTATTATTTCCTGGATACGTTGAAGATTCCTTACGATAAAGAAAAACTGATTGAAGATTTTGAAGACCTGAGTATTTATCTCACACGTGTGGATCATAAGTATTTTATGTTCCGTGATTTTCAAAGCCGGAATATACAGGTGAAAGACGGGCAAGTGCATTTCATCGATTACCAGGGAGGGATGAAGGGTGCGGTTCAGTATGATGTGGCTTCGTTGTTATGGCAGGCGAAAGCCGAACTGCCTGACGAATGGAAGAACAGTCTGCTGGAATTTTATATGGATTGTGTAGAGCAGGTGTTGCAGCAAGAGATCGATCGTACACGTTTTGTCAGTCAGTATAATGGTTATGTGCTCATTCGTTTGTTACAGGTATTGGGTGCATATGGTTTCCGTGGTTTGTTTGAACGGAAGGCGCATTTCTTAACGAGTATTCCCATAGCCTTACGTAACCTGCGTTGGTTTTTAAAGAACAAGCATGTAGGTATTGTATTACCTGAGTTTGAACGTTTGCTGGGGTTGATGGTGGAAGATGACATCATTCACCGGTTTGAACCACCGAAGGCAACAGACGAAACACCGTTGGTGGTACGCATCAACAGTTTCTCGTATAAGCTTACGGGTATACCGAAAGATGAAACCGATAACGGTGGTGGTTTTGTATTTGATTGCAGGGGTATTTTAAATCCGGGTCGAATACAAGAGTTCAAAACACAAACAGGCAGGGATAAGGGGGTGAAAGATTTTTTGGAACAACAAACCAAGATGCCGCAGTTTTTAAACAGCGTGTATAATCTTATTGATATTGCAGTGGAAGATTATATGCAGCGTGGTTTTTCCGATCTGCAGGTGAGCTTTGGCTGCACAGGTGGTCAGCACCGGAGTGTGTATGCTGCTGATGCACTGGCCCGTCATTTAAAAAATAAATACGGGGTGAAGATTGATGTAAAACATATTGTGCAGGAAGCGAAGAACTGGGTGAATGAAACGTATTGAGAAAGAAGTTACGGGTTAAGGGTTGTGGGTTACGGTTGCCGAAGGGTAAGGTTGAGGTTGAGGTTAAGGTTAAGATGCTTTACCGCAGAGAAAGGAGAAAAGGAGTTAAACGCAGAGAAAAAGTTACGGGTTAAGGGTTATGGGTTACGGGTGCTGAAGGTGGAAGGCGTAAGGCTGAGGTTGAGGTTAAGGTTGAGGTTAAGATGCGTTGGCGCAGAGAAAGGAGATAAGGAGTTGAACGCAGAGAAGAAGTTACGGGTGTGATGAAGGTTTATGTGGCGAACAGTTTTGCTGTCATACCGACGTAAGGAAGGATCTGCTGAGTGAATGCAGGTAATACTAAAATTGATTAAGTACAGCGTATATGAAAGCAATGATTTTTGCAGCGGGTTTGGGTACACGGTTTAAGCCGTGGACGGAACATCATCCCAAAGCGTTGGCGTTGGTTAATGGAAAGAGTTTGCTGCAACGCAATATTGAATACCTGCAGCAATATGGCATTACCGATGTGGTGGTGAATGTGCATCATTTCCCCGATCAGATTATTGAAGCGGTTGAAGTGAATAAAGGATGGGGCAGTAACATTCTTATCAGCGATGAACGGGATGCTGTGCTGGAGACGGGCGGTGGGTTATTAAAAGCAAGACCTTTGCTGGAAGATGATGAACCGTTTGTGACCATCAATGTGGATATTCTTACCAATCTTAACCTGCATCAATTGTTAGCGTATCATCAGCAACACAAACCACTTGTTTCGTTTGGTGTAACTAACCGAAAAACTGCACGTAACTTTTTATTTAATGCAAACGATCAACTGTGTGGTTGGCGCAACCTTACTACCGGTGAAGAAAAAGGTCCGGTGCTTACCTATACAGCAGATGAAAAAAGTCAACTCGTTGCTAAAGCCTACAGTTGTGTGGTGGTGTTTGAACAACGCTTCTTCTCCCTGGTGAAACAAACGGGTAAGTTCTCGTTAACGGAGCCGTATTTAGATCTTGCTGCAACGCATACCATTCTTGGGTATGACCATAGTGGGGATGTATTGGTGGATGTGGGAAAGCCGGAGAGTGTGGCGGTGGCGGAAGCGTACTTTGATTAGCGCTTCTATTTGATCATTCAGATGTTTTGGTTAGTTGTTTTAATGCAATTATTCTGCTCGTTCTTTTGTCTTGACAAAAAAGAACCAAAAAGTCAAGCAGGGAATTATTACCCCAAATTCCCTGCATCAGCCTTGATTTAGCAGTTGTACTACTGTAGTGAAAAGCAGTTGTGGTTGCACGATCATCCGATGTGACACAGGTTGTGTTTGATTATTGCCACATCTTATTTCAGAATACTATACTTTGATGTAAATCTTCTTTCTGTCTAACCAATAACAAATGGCCCAATACATCATGATCATCGAAATGGCGTACACAAGTGAGCCGTTTTCGGGGAGGCCCGGTATTTGTTTGCAGATTTTTTCGTAGAACCAACCAAAAGGGCTGAGGTATTTCTGAACGCCTTCATCCGTTAATCCGTTGGGGATGCGGATCAAGCCGAGCAGTCGTGGTAAGATGCCACTCAATACAAAAATGAACAAGGGGTTTTTGCCAAACACATCAAAGAACTTCAGCAGGAATCCTTTGGCCTGTTTAAACTCAATGAAATAAATCATGGTGGCAATGGTATAGATAGCAAGGCCGGTTGTATAGAGGGTGTAAGAGCTGGTCCATATTTTTTTATTGATAGGGAAGGCCATGCCCCATGCGAGTCCGCTTATTGTAAGGATAGTTGCTGTAACAAACAAGGCACTTACCATTTCAAACGATTTGCCTTTCTTCTGTATATAATCACCAACTAAGTAACCAAAGATTACCTGTACAATGGCGGCGAAAGTGCTCATCAATCCTTCGGGATCGAAAGGCACGCCTTCGCCTTTGTATAAATGCGCTTCGCCAAAAATGTCTTTATCAATGTTATTGCCAAACCATCCGTTTAAACTGTAAGGATCGCCGGGTGTACCGGCCTGTAAGCAGAGTATCCAATAAAATAATAAGAGTACAGCTCCCAGCACGAAAGCTCCTCTTTGTTTAAAATAGTACACTGCAACCGATGCAAAAAAGTAACTCAATGCAATACGTTGCAATACGCCCATGATGCGCAGGTTGCTGAAGGGTTTGAATACGATTTGATCAGCTTCCCATTTGATAAACGGGCTCCAGTTAAGGAGAAGACCGATAAGGAAAATCAGCAGTGTGCGTTTGATGACTTTTTTCCAGAAAACGGCATCGCCTGCCTGTTCCAGTCTGGGCATCACAAAAGACATGGCATTGCCCACGGCAAAGAGGAAGAACGGGAACACCAAGTCGGTGGGTGTGCAACCATGCCAGGCAGCATGTTCGAGCGGGGCATAAATATGCGACCAGGAGCCGGGGTTGTTAACGAGGATCATGAGGGCAACGGTGGCACCACGGAATACATCGAGGGAGTAAAAGCGCTGGTTCAAAGCAATTGTTTTGTTGAAAGTAAGAAGGTTTCTGGTTTTTGGTTGCAAGTTTCCGGTTGTGGGTTACAGGTTTCTGGTTGCAGGTTTCTGGTTACCGGTTAGGAGTTATGGGTTATGGGTGGGCGAGTTGCAGTTTTGGCGCAGAGAAGGGAGAAAGGGAGTTGTAACGCAGAGGGTTGTTCGTAGCTGCGGGTTAAGGGTTAAGGGTTGCAGGTTTCTGGTTGCAGGTTAGGAGTTATGGGTGGGCTGGTTACAGGTTAAAGGTTACGGGTTTGGCGCAGAGATCCCGATAGCTATCGGGAGAGAAAAGGAGTTGTAATGCAGAGGTTGTTGGAGGGAAAGGTTGCGGATAAGGGTTAGGGGTGTGTCGTAATTTTCGGGCTATGTGGCCTTTGAGTGGGCTTTGGGTGGGAGTAAGACGGGAGTTGCATGGGAGTAAAGTGGCTTAAAAGACGAAGGATGAACGAAGGATGGTGGGAGTATCCCGGACGTTACGGGTTAGGAGTGATGGGTTAAGGGTGGTGTGGTTGCAGGTTGTAAGTTAAGCGTTATGCGTTACGGGTGCGAAGGTCGCAAATTGCAGGTTACAGGGTTGGCGCAAAGGAGGGAGAAAAAGAGTTTTTTACGCAGAGGTTGTTAGTGGTTAAGGTTTAAGCGTTACGGGTTAAGGGTTATGTGCTACAAGTGTGTCGGATTTTTAGGTGTTTCATGCTCTATATACGCTTGATCTATGCTTGATCCTGCCTTGATAGTGGCTTCAGCAGCGAAGCATGAACGGAGGCTGAAAGGATGGTGGGAGTATCCTGCATGGAGGACGAGCCATGGATATGACCATCTTCGGGCGACTAAGTGTAAAATATTATTTTTTCGAGATTGGTACTCAACCATTAACTTGCAGGGCATTAACACATGGGGAAAATTTGTCGTGTGAAGGGATAGGGTTTTGGGGATGATAAGTCTTTAAACGACATATATTTGCATCTATGAAAACGGTGCTCCGGCACAGGGAATTGTATTGTGAAACCGAACAACCAACAAGTACAACTGCATTGCAGTTCAACATAATTTAAGAGATGGAGGGTAAACGAGCCTTATGGGTTTGTTTGCCCTTTTGTCTTATATAGCTTACAGGCAATTTTTGTAGCTCAGTCTTTTTTTTGAAGGATGTGACTGAGGAGGCGAAGCTTTGGGGTAAATTGTGTGGGGGTAAGAGAAAAAGAGTGAAGAAATAAAGGAGGTTGCGGCGCTTGCAAGCAGAAAGGTCTCACAGATTTCGCAGATAGGATGGATGAATTGCTGCGCTGCGCTTGCAATGTGGTTGGCCACAAATGGCACCGATTGACTCGAAAATTGCTGCGCTGCGCTTGCAATGTGGTTCGGCCACAGATAGACGCAAATGAACGCAGCTTGTTGCCTGTCATGAGGATCTATAGCAGCAAACAATTAATAAGCAAACTCCGGTATGAAGGTAGAGCGGTATTGGTATGCAGTGTATACAAAACCCCGTTGGGAAAAGAAGATCTGCCAGCAACTGGAGCGGAAGGGGCTTGTGTATTATTGCCCGATGACCAAGGTGCGGCGGAAATGGAGCGACCGCTATAAGGTTATCGAAGAGCCTTTGTTTAAGTCGTATGTGTTCGTGCATGTAAACGAGGCAGAAAAGCCGAGGATTCGGCTTACAGATGGTGTGGTTAATTTTCTTTACTGGAACGGGAAGCCGGCGGTAATCAAGGAAGCGGAGATTGCGATGATCCGCAAGTTTCTGAACGAGTATAAAGATGTGGAAGCAAGGCCGATTCAATTGGCAGAAGGACAGAAAGTGCGGGTTAAATCGGGGCTGTTGATGGATACGGAAGGGATTGTGATTAAAGTGACGAACAATAAGGCGTATGTGTTACTGGAAAGTCTGGGTTATGAGTTGAGTGCGCAGTTTGAGAAAGGGAACCTGGAGCCGGTGGAGTTAAGAGGGAAGGAGTAGCATAAGATAAAGGATTGTTCGCTGCGCTTACAATGGTTCACCGCAGAGAAGAGGAGGGAAGGAGAACGCAGCGTTGTTTGTTGCAGCACGAAAGACACGAACTAACACAAAGGTTGCTGCGCTGCGCTTGCGAGGGTTGGCCACGGATGGACGCTGATAAACGCAGATTGTTGCTGTGCTTTGCTTGCAAGTGTCAGGCCACGAAGGGCACGAATTAACACGAAAGTTGCTACGCTGCGCTTGCCAAGGTTGGCTCACGGATTTCGCAGATGGCACAGATATATTGCTGCGCTTCGCTTGCAAAGGTTGGCCACGAAGGACACGAATTAACACGAAATTTGCTGCGCTGCGCTTGCAAAGGTTGGCCACGGATGGACACTGATGAACGCAGATTGTTGCTGCGCTTGCAAGGGTTAGGTCACGAAGGACACGAATTAACACGAAATTTACTGCGCTGCGCTTGTCAAGGTTGGCTCACGGATTTCGCAGATGGCACAGATATATTGCTGCGCTTCGCTTGCGAGGGTTGGCCACAGATAGACGCTGATAAACGCAGATTGTTGCTGCGCTTCGCTTGCAAGTGTCAGGCCACGAATTAACACGAAATTTGCTGCGCTTCGCTTGCAATTTGGTTGACCACGAAGGTCCATCTTGCGTTCAAACTTCGGAGGACGAGGTACAAATTGACACGCAGTTTGCTGCGCTGGGCTTGCAAAAAGAGGCCTCACAGATTGCACAGATGGGTACTGATGAACGCAGATTGCATAGAAGAAAGGCAAAGCGATACACGAAGTGTTCAGAAGCAACCTCGCTGAATCGAAGGAGCAAGAGTGCCAACCAATAAAACAGCAAAGTCGACGTTTTTGAACTAATTTTTCAGTCATCCAAATGATAAACATGATACGCACACATATACTACCGGCAATCGTTTTTCTGTTGCTGTTGAATTCCTGTGTTTCGCCTGAGCAGCTGCGCAAGGAAACGGTTTATTTCAATGAAGGCCTGGATACCGCCCAACTGAATACGTACCAGCTGGTGGAGCCGGTGATCCAGAAAGGGGATTTGTTGCAGATCAGTATTTCGTCGAGAAGTTCTTCTGCGAACCAACTGTTCAGTCAGAATTATACGAGTGGACCTACCGGTGGCGGAGCAGCCAGCAGTGCAGGAGCTTCGGCAGGGGGTAATGATTACCTGGTTGATATCACAAGCGGAGAAATCAAGCTTCCGTTACTGGGCATCATCCATGCGGATGGTATGACCAAGCCAGCACTTGAGCAAGAGATCATCAAAAGAGCAAGTGAATACCTGAAAGAAGACCCGATTGTGAATATCCGGTATAAAAATTTCCGGGTCACTTTTCATGGCCAAGTAGGTTCTCCGGGCCCGGTTCTTTCTACTTCGGAACGCCTGACTTTCCTGGATGCTTTAGCAGAGGCTGGTGGTATTGAAAAAGGGGGTGATTTAAAAAATATCCTTATCATCCGTGAACAGAACGGGAAGCGTACCATGCATACGGTGGATCTTACACGTGGTGATTTTTTTCAATCGCCGAATTATTACCTGAAGCAGAATGATATTGTGTACGTACAGCCCACTAAACGTTACCTACAGTCAACCGATCAAACTACGCAACGGACATTTCAATATGTGTCCTTTGGTTTGAGTATTGTTAACCTTATTGTCATCCTATCTACTTTATTCCGTTAAAATCAAGGCATGTCAAACGAATTTGCGCATCTTCAATCCAGCGAACAGGATAATAAGCTGCTGAGTTTAAAGGAAATCCTGTTCAAATACATCTCTAACCTGCCGTTGTTTTTCTTTTCGCTGGGTATTGCCCTGATTGTGGCGTGGGCTTACCTGCGCTGGAGTACTCCTTTGTACACGGTGTACAGCAGTATGATCGTGAAGGTGGAGAATGCCACCAATATCAAGAGCAACGATAAGTTTGCGAGTGTATTTAACCCGGTGGACAAGATCAATACGGAAGATGAGATTGACCTGATGCGTTCCAAAGAGTTTTTGAAACGGGTGGTGGACAGTCTGCACCTGAACAACCAATATATTGAGCATGGAAAAGTGCGGAGCAGTGATGTGTATCTAAATGCCCCTTTTATAGTGGAGGTGGTACAAATTGCTGACAGTAATGCCTATTATGGTTTTGATGTTGTACTGGTGGACGGGAAACGGTTTAAGTTTAACAAGGAGCAAAACGTAAAGCAGTTCTATAGTAATATCGATGTTAATGGTTCTGTTTTCCGGGTGATTCCAAAACCGGGTATTGCAACTGCTGCAGGCCGTCGGTTTACGTACAAATGGCAACCTTCGAAGGATGTGGCGGGGGGTATCAGTGGTTCCCTTGGAATTTCGGCAAAAAGCCGAAATTCCAGTGTATTGAACCTGAGTTTTACCACTGAGAATAGTGATAAGGGGATTGCCATCCTGAACCAGGTGATGGCCGAGTATGGCCGTTACAACGTGGAAGACAAGAGCCGGATTTCGGCGAATTCTTTGAAGTTTATTGTTGACCGTTTATCTGAGGTGGAAGGCGATCTTGGTACGGTGGAATCGAATATCCAGAAGTTCCGGAAGGATAACCAGTTCCTGGACATGGAAGGACAATCGGAAATGTTTATGGATGAAATCAGCAAATCGGAGCAGGAGCTGATTACCCAGGAAATGCAGATCAGGGTACTGGATCTGCTGGCCAAGTATATTGGCGACAAACAGAACGCTTATAATATTACTCCGACAACGTTGGGCATTGCAGATGGAACATTGTCGGCTTTAGTAGCAGATTATAATCAGCTTATTCTTAAGCGTGAAAATGAATTACGTTACAGCAAGCCCAACAGTCCGGCTGTGCAGGAAATTGAAGCGGCTATTGAAAAGACCCGGACTTCGATGCAGGAAAACCTGCGGAATATCCGCAGTTCGTATGTGTTGAACCGGAACGAGCTGGAGCGAAGGGCCAATAAGGTCAGAGGTGAAATGTTTGCTTTGCCGGAAAAGGAAAGCCAGATCCGGGAAATCAAGCGGCAGCAGCTGATCAAGAACGAACTGTACACGTTCCTGTTGCAGAAGCGGGAGGAGACCGGTATTCAGTTAGCCTCACTGGTTTCGAACTCGAAGATTTTTGCGGAAGCGGAAGGCAGCAGTGTACCTATTTTTCCGAAACGCAGAAATGCGTATATGCTGGCTATTTTCTTTGGTATCCTGATCCCGGTACTGATTATCCTGATCCGTGACCTGATGAATGACCGGGTGACGACCAAAGCCGATATTGTGAAGTACACTCATATTCCTGTTATCGGGGAGCTTGGTCATAATGATAAGGCGGAAACGCTGGTTGTTGTAAAGAACAGCCGTACAATCCTGGCTGAGCAGTTCCGGATCATCCGCACCAACCTGCAGCCGGTACTGAAGAGGGAACGCACTCCCGTTATCCTGGTTACATCTTCTTTCAGTGGTGAGGGTAAATCGTTTGCGGCGACCAACCTGGCTGCTTCGATTGCTTTAACCGGTAAGCGGACCGTTATCCTGGAATTCGATTTACGTAAGCCGAAAGTGGTGAGTGGTCTGGGTTTGCAGCGTGCTTTTGGTATTACGCATTTTGTGATCGGTAAGATTGATCTGCAGGAATTGCCGATCAAGGTTCCGGACACGGAGAACCTGTTTGTTATTGCCTGCGGACCGACGCCTCCGAATCCTTCGGAAATGCTGCTTGATCCGAAGATCAAAGAGTTGTTTGAATTTTGCAGAGACCATTTTGATGCGGTGATCATCGATACGGCCCCGGTTGGCCTGGTGAGTGATGCGATGACGTTGGCACAGTTTGCGGATGCCAGCCTGTTTGTGATCCGCCAACGATATACGTTCAAAAAACAACTGCAAATGCTGGAGGAATTGTACCAGCAGAAGAAATTCCCTGCTACCAGTGTGGTGGTGAATGATATTAAAGTGGAAGGTTATAACAGCTATTACGGGTATGGCGGTTACGGGTACGGCTATGGTTATGGTTATGGCTATGGGTATGGCTATTACGATAATGATCCGAAGAAGAATAAGTGGTATAATAAGGTGCTGGAGTTTGTGGGGATCAAGTAGGGTTAAAGATGCGGCGCTACGCTTGCAAGGGGTGGCCACGAAGGACACGAATTAACACGAAGGTTTAGCCGCCACAGATTGACACGGATGGACGCAGATGCCCTTCGGCGTTGCTCAGGATGCCACGAAGGACACGAATTCACACGAAAAGGGGTGGCCACGAATTGATACGAAAAGTTGCGGCCACGAAGTACACGAATTGACACGAAAAGGGGTGGCCACTAAGTGCACGAATTGACACGAAAATTGTGGCTCTGCGCTTGCAAGGTTGCTCACAGCATGCCTTAGACGGGTTTGCTGCTTGCTTACTGCATTCGCTTTCATTTTAGATTTTTGATTTCTTATACCTTTTTTTATGTGCCGCATTGCGGGGATCTTTAATCCGGAAGAACAATATTTAGGGGAACGTATTGTTGCGATGCGGGATACGATGTACCGGGGCGGACCTGATTCGTCGGGTGTTTTTGTGCACCCACAATTGCCGCTTGCGCTGGGGCACCGACGGTTGTCGTTGATTGATCTCACTGAAGCCGGTCACCAACCGATGATCGATGCAGAGCTGACAATCGTTTTCAACGGTGAGATCTATAACTACAAAGAGCTTCGTGCCACCCTCCAACATTACGGTCATACATTTCGCACAGAAAGTGATACCGAGGTCATTCTGAAAGCTTACCGCCAGTGGGGTGTGGACGCCTTTGAGTATTTCAACGGTATGTTTGCGCTGGCCATCTGGGATGAAGGCCGTCAGCAACTGCTCCTTGCAAGGGATCATGCAGGCATTAAGCCTTTGTATTATTACATTGATGGGAAGAGCCTGTACTTTGCTTCTGAAATAAGGGCTTTTGCCCATTCGGGTAAAAACTTTGCAGAAAACAGCAAGTGGCGTTCGGCGTTTCTGACGTTTGGCCATTTGCCCGAGCCGATCACTACATTGAAAGATGTTGTTCCGCTGCAAAAAGGAACAGCATTGCTTATCGATCTGCCAACGCTGCACGTGCAGGAGCATCGCTTTTTTGAATGGACGTTCAATGCCAAATTGAAACAGGAAGAGGAAGCTATCAAGCTGCTGCGTGAAACATTGGAGGAGGCTGTTGCCCGTCATCTTGTTGCCGATGCGCCGATCGGTTTGTTCCTGAGTGGTGGCATCGATTCCAGTTTATTAACACTGATTGCCAGTCATACACGCAAAGACAACCTACATACTCTTTCCATTGTTTTTAATGAGCAAGCATTTTCCGAAGAAAAATACCAACGTCTCATCATTGAAAAAACAGGAGCGAAACATCAATCCTTTCTTGTTACCAAAGATATTTTTAACCAACAGCTGGCCGATGCCATGCAGGCGATGGATCAACCGACACTGGATGGTATCAATACGTATTTTATTTCGATGTATGCCAAGGCCTACGGGTTAAAAGCGGTGCTTTCGGGTTTGGGTGCGGATGAATTATTCGGTGGATATCCCTCCTTTCAGCAACAGAAAAAGATGGAGCTGGTGGAGAAAATGCCCGAGCGTTTGTTAAGAGGCTTGCAGCATTTCCCCGATCACCGGGTGCGTAAGCTCAGCTATATCGGAATGCAGAACAGTGCTGCAGAGTATTTGAGTTACAGGGGGATTTTTACTCCTGTTTCTGTGGCATCGCTGCTCGACGCCAGTGAAGCGGAAATCAAGGATGACCTTGCGGAGCTGAGTGCGTATTATCCTGTAAAGGATTTGAAAAACGGCAACAGGATCAGCTGGCTGGAAACGAATTTTTATATGCAGAATCAATTGCTGAAAGATTCTGATTTTATGAGCATGTGGCACGGATTGGAAATACGTGTTCCATTTTTAGATAAGGAAGTGATGCTGATGGCTGCTGCCATTGACCCTGCCATTAAGTTTAAAAAAGTGCCTCCAAAATACCCGTTGGTGAAAGCATTTGAACATGCGTTGCCGGAGGCGATCTGGAAACGGAAGAAGCAAGGGTTTACGTTTCCGTTTGAAGGCTGGCTGAAAGAGAATGAATACATCCGTCCGTCGAATGGAGCGGAAGAAAAGCTGTACAGACTTTTTCAACAAAAAAAATTATCGTGGGGCAGGTATTGGTGTGCGCTTTTAATGAACCGATTTGAGGAACGTATTTAAGTGAAGGAACGAAAAGTTTTACTGTTGCTGTTAACTGCATTTTCTCAAACGGGAGGCATTGAAAAATTCAACCGTGCTTTTATTAAAGCGCTGGGAGATTTGCATGAGACGCTTCATCTCCGCAGTTCCGTAGCATCGCTCTATGATGCTAGAGCCGATCAACCCTACATCGGGCAGCAAGCTTTCAGCGGCAGCAAGGGTCATCGTCTTTCGTTTGTGTTGTCTGCTTTTGTAAAAGGGTTGCAGCAGGATGTGATCATCCTCGGACATCTGCATCTTGCCTTGATCGGTGTGTTGATCAAGCTGTTTGCGCCAAAGAAAAAACTGGTAGTAATCTGTCATGGTATTGAAGTGTTTCGTCCTGTAAGCGGACTTAAGAAGAAAGTGCTGCAACAAGCAGATCGTATTCTTGCCGTGAGTACCTATACCAAAGATCAGTTGATTAAGCAGCAGCAGTTACCCGCAGAAAAAATCACCGTGTTCCCCAATACCATCGATCCTTGTTTTCAACTGCCGGCAGCTTTCGGCAAACCTGCTTACCTGCAACAACGGTATGGCATAGCTGAAGATGAAAAAGTGCTTTTTACCCTTACCCGTTTAAACAGTAAGGAAGGGTATAAAGGTTACGATACACTAATTACTGTCTTACCCAAGCTTTTGCAACAGAGCGTTCGTTTCAAATATATTCTTGCAGGCAAGGCCGATGCTGTTGAGCAGGCCCGCATCCAGGCCTTGATTGCGGAACTGCGACTGGAGGAGCATGTTGTACTTGCCGGGTTTGTTGCGGATGAAGAAGTAGTTGACCATTACCTGCTGGCCGATGTGTTTGCCATGCCCAGCAAGGGAGAAGGTTTTGGCATCGTGTATATTGAGGCCATGGCTTGCGGGCTGGCTGTGCTTGCCGGTAATAAAGACGGCAGTACCGAGGCGTTGCAGTTTGGCAAACTGGGGACCTTGGTTGATCCGGATAGTGCGGATGAACTGATTGCTGCGTTGCTGCATGTTTTGCAACAGGAAACGGATCCGGCGAAGGTGCAGCGGGAGATGCTGGATTATTTTTCGTTTGAGCAGTTTAAGAAGCGTTTGGGGCAAGTGTTGTGTGCGTTGTAGTATGTAAGAAAGATAGGAACGAATGCTTCGAAAGAGAAATTGCTTCCCGTCGAAACCGGGCAGGCGTTCCTCGCAATGAGGTTTGGGGGCGAGCCATTCTTATAACAGCTATTAATTACTTATGAGTCATTTGAACGATACAACAGAACATTGGGATTTAGAGATCAAGCCGCAGGCGGGTTTGTTTGATCTGAATCTGAAAGAGGTGTGGCGGTACAGAGATCTGCTGGTGCTGTTTGTGCGCAGGGATTTTGTGGCGCAGTACAAGCAAACGGTGCTGGGGCCGGTATGGCATATCATTCAGCCGGTATTAACCACGCTTACGTTTTTGCTGGTGTTTCATTCCATTGCAGGTATCAAAACCGATGGCATTGAACCCATTTTGTTCTATATGAGCGGCATTACCATCTGGAACTATTTTGCATCGTGTTTAACTGCTACTTCCAATACGTTTGTGGCCAACGCCCATATTTTCGGAAAGGTTTATTTTCCGAGGCTGGTGTTGCCGTTGAGTGTGGTACTGTCGAACATCGTGAAGCTGGGTATTCAGTTCGGCTTACTGGTTGTGGCCATGCTATGGTTTGCCATGTTTAAAAACGAACCGCTGCAGTTCGGCTGGCACAGCTTACTTATACCGGTTATTGTGGTGCTGATGGCGGGGATCGGGTTAGGGTTGGGTATTATCATTTCATCGCTTACCACCAAGTACCGGGATTTTACCGTGCTGATCAGTTTTGCGGTACAGCTGCTGATGTATGCCACCCCAGTTGCCTATCCTTTATCGTTTTTAACTGCGAGTAAATACGGAGGATTTGTTATATGGAACCCCTTAAGTGCTGTAGTTGAAGGCTTCCGTTACGCATTATTTCACACGGGCAGCTTTAACTTGCCGTCGTTAGGTTACAGTGCGTTGTTTATGCTGGTGGTACTTGTCATCGGTGCATTCCTGTTCAGCAAGGTAGAACGGACGTTTATGGATACGGTCTGATTTTTGCCTGTTGTTGATCCGCTCATTTAACCTTACGAGGAAGTATGAGTCGAATAAACCGCATGAAAAAAATCGTTGCTTATTTTACCGGCATTTATCACAGTCCAAGGCACTTACTGCTGCATGTTTTGTTTCTGCTTACCATCGGGTTTTTATACCTGGAGCGCCAGCATGAGGATACGATCTATTTTAATATTATCCGGGCTACCCGGGCCAATCAGCCGCAAGTACCCAACGACACCGTTTATATCCGTCATCTGATGCAGACGATTCATACCATGATGTATGACCGGTTGGCGATCTTTAACAATAGCGAGCAACTGAGTTTTAAAAACAAGCTGTTTAATTCGGTTGGGGTAGACCTGATGTACGGGCATGGGGCCTGCGGCGGCTTTTCGAAAGTGCTGAGCCGTTCGCTGCAACTGTCGGGTTACAAGGTGCGGATCGGTCAGATGAAAGTGAACGGATTGTATGGCGGGCATATTATTGTAGAAGTTTTTTTACCGGAACAGGAACGTTGGGCTGTTATTGATCCCTTGTTTCTGTTAACCTTCCCCAGTAAGAAAGACGGAGGCTGGGCCGATTTTGCTGAGATCAAACAACAATGGCCGGCTTACAGCCAGCTTGTACCAGCTGATTACAACAGTGCTTTTAATTATGAGGATATCCGTTATGCCAACTGGGAGAAAATTCCGGTGGCCGGCAAGCTGATGTACCGCAGCCTGGCTTTGCTTTTAGGCGAAGAAAGAGCCCATGGCGTGAGTATACGACCTTATCTGCTGAATATGTATGCTGCCTGGTTTAAGCTGATGATTGTTGCTTACTGTGTATTTTGTGTATTCAGTTACAGGCGATTTTCAAAGCAAAGTGTTATCCGCAGAAGCAGATTTGCTGCTGCAAACCTATAATTCTTTTGTGCCTGATTGTATAGTAAATTTTTGTCCTACCGGTATGGTGCCTACCAGCCGTGAAACGCCACATGTGCCCGTACAGGTACATCAAATTGTGGAGGAGGTGCATGCTGCTTATGAGGTTGGTATTACTATCGCTCATTTGCATGCCCGCAATGCTGATGAAAGCCCGACCAGCAATCCGGAGGTCTACCGAGCTATTATGGAAGGCATCCGGAAGCATTGTCCTGATCTGTTGCTTTGCCTGACTACTTCGGGCCGTAATGCCAAAACATTTGAAGAACGTTCGGCTGTGATTGAACTGCAACCCGATCTGTGTTCGCTGACACTCAGCTCGCTTAATTTTTTACAGCAGGCCTCTGTGAATGCGCCTGATATGATCCAGGCACTGGCCGAGAAGATGGTGAAGTACGGGGTGCATCCCGAGCTGGAATGTTTTGATATGGGTATGATCAATTACGGAAAATACCTGATTGACAAGAAATTGATACAAGGACCTTTTTACTGGAACTTGTTGTTTGGCAATATTGCCGGAATGCAGGCCGAGCTAACACAGATGGGGAATGCCATCCGTGAAATTAACAGCCACTCTGCTGTACCGCATTTTATCGCATTAGGAGGCATCGGTGCCAACCAGCTCCGTGTTAATGCTATTGCCATTGCAGCGGGTTACGGCGTACGGGTTGGACTGGAAGATAATACCTGGTTCGACAGAGACCGCAGTATCTCTGCCAGTAATCTTGCATTGTTGCAGCGCATCCATCAACTGTTGGGGCTGCATGAGCGGAAGGTAATGCCCTCCCGTGTATTGGGCGAAAAAGGTTTTTATAATCATGTTTTACATACTCGGTAAAAGCGAAGGCTACCTGTCTTTTTTACTGGAAACCATCGGACAGCTGGGGTTTACAACCGCCGTGCTTGTCAACAATCAAACTGTACCGTCCCAGTATCCTTATCAAAATGCATTGGTGGAATTAAATGAAACGGATGAAGTAGGATTTGCCCAACGCCAGGCACCTGCGCAACTGGTATTGGGAGCAGGCAAGCCCAAAACCAGAAAAAAGATTGTTGCTCATTTTCTTCCGCAGTTACGGGAAAGCGATGCGTGGGTGAATCTTGTTTCGGCCAACGCAAGCATTGCTTCAACGGCAAACATGGGTAAGGGCATTTATATTGAGCCCGGTGTGGTCGTATCGGCTCATAGCCAACTGGGTGATTTTGTTTTTCTCAACCGGCAATCCAGTGTTGGCCATCATACTACTATTGAGCCATTTTGCAGCATTATGCCGGGAACACATATCGCCGGCTTTTGTACAATCGGTGCCGGAACTATGCTTGGTATGGGGACGGTGGTATTCGACGGGGTAAAGATCGGCCGTAACTGTATCATCGGCGGCGGCAGTGTTGTTACCAGAGATATTCCAGAGGGTGTTGTTGCTTTTGGCAACCCCTGTAAACCCGTAAAAGAGCTATCAGCAGATGATCTTGTTGTCTAAACCCGCTTTTACAGCAGGCGATGAACAATACATCCAAGAAGCGTTGCAGCAGCTACAGCAAGGCCGGTTCAACGAGGCTGTTATTGCCTGCGAAAACTGGTTCAATAAAAGGTATCAAAGCAACGTTTTTCTTACCCCCAGCTGTACAGCTGCGCTTGAAATGGCTGCACTTATCCTGCAGCTGCAACCGGGCGATGAAGTGATTGTTCCGTCATACACGTATGTGGGAACGGTAACACCCTTTGCAAAAGCCGGTGCCACTCTTCGGTTTGCCGACAGTACTGCCACCCATCCGAATGTGGCTATTGACAGCATCCGGCAAAAAATCACAGCCCGGACAAAGGCCATTGTAGTTGTGCATTATGGCGGTGTGGCCTGTGATATGGACGCCCTTCTTCCACTTGCTACGGAAACAGGCATTCCTGTTATAGAGGATGCGGCTCATTGCATCGGTGCCCAATACAAAAGCCGGTACCTCGGTACATTGGGCGATCTTGGAACCCTCTCGTTCGGGAGCCAGAAAAATATCAGCTGTTTACAAGGCGGTGCTTTGTTTATTAACCGGCAGGAGCTGACAACTGCGGCCGAAATTGTGCGTTACAACGGCACCAATAAAGCAGCTTTTTTAAGGCGGGAAACATCTTCGTTTTCCTGGACCGGGCAGGGAGGAAATTATCTTCCTTCTGAAATCGGGGCAGCGCTGCTGTACAGTCAGTTGCAGCGGGCAGACAGTATTAACGAACAACGTTTACGGCTCTGGGAACACTATTTCCACGCCTTACAGCCATTGGCCGAAAAAGGCCTGCTTCAACTACCGGTTATACCTGCTTATGCCAGGCACAACGCACATATTTTTTATGTGCTGACTGCCGACAAGGAACAACAAAGCCGGATGATTGCATTTTTACAACAACAACAGATACAGGCAATGTTTCATTACCCGGCTCTGCACCAATCGCCTTTTGCCCATAAGCGATATTCTGCTGTTTGTTTGCCCCATGCCGATGCGTTTGAACAACGACTTGTTCGTCTGCCCCTGCATACACAATTGAGCAGCGAAGAACAGCAACAGGTGATTACAGCCATTTATTCTTTTTTTGGAGAACGTTACTGATATACGGCCCCTTATTTCTGTTTGTACGGTTACGTACAACCAGGCCAACTATATTGCACAGTGCATCGAAAGTGTACTGATGCAGCAAACTGATTTTGATTGGGAGCTGGTTATTGGTGATGACGGGTCGACCGACGGAACCAGTGCTATCTGCCAACAGTATGCAGCGGCACACCCTCACCGCATCCGTTACTATTATCGCAGCCGCAAAAACAGGCCTATACTTTCAGCCGATGTGAATGTTAACCGGTACAACCTTGTTGAAACGTTTAAGACGGCAGGCGGACAGTATATTGCCTGGCTGGATGGAGATGATTATTATACCGATGTGCAACAACTGCAAAAGGCAAAACAGTTTTTTAACGCCAACCCGGATTGTAAAATTATTTTTACCGATGCGCATGATGTAGATGCGAACAGAGCATTTTTGCATGATGTTACCAGTGCAATCCGCCGGAATCTGAACCCCGATGATTTGATCTTTAACTGTCCTGTTACCAGTTCGCTGATGTTTGAGTATGCGGCCATTGCTGATCTTTTGCAGCAACCCGCTATCTGGCAGGCGCCGGCACTCGATTTGTTTTTAATGGCCACCTTAAGCTGCAACAGTTACATGGGCTATGTGCCAACATTGCCGGTGGGTTACCGTTTTCATGGAGCCAACATGCGGAGTGAAAAAAGTATACGGCGCTTTCATCGCACAACATTAATCAATGCCCTTTTATTATACAACGTGTTAAGAGGTAATTGTGTGCAAACAACCCGTAAACGCATCCTTATTGCCAGCCGTGTTAACGTTAAATACAACCTGCGGCATTTTAATATCCGGTATTTGTTGAGCTGTATCAGAATGGTTACAGGCTATGTACAACAATCGGGCGACTGGAAATTTTTTATTGATTTCTGGAACAGGAAGCTGTTGTATCAACGCAGCAGTTGAGCAAAATGCCGGCAGCAGGGCTGTAGCTTGTGCGATCTTTTTTTAATGACTATTTAAAACTATCCGTCTGACGGGCAACGCCCGTACCGACGAGTTTCTACATATGAGCAATACAGTTATTAAAGTAGACAACCTGAGCAAGCAATACCGTTTGGGGCAGGTGAGTACGGGTACCCTCAGCCATGATGTGAACCGCTGGTGGCATAAAGTGCGTGGCAAGGAAGATCCGTATTTGAAAATAGGTGAAACCAACGACCGCACTACCAGCGGTAACAGTGAATATGTATGGGCCTTGCGGGATGTTAACTTTGAAGTAAAGCAAGGTGAGGTATTGGGCATTATCGGCCGTAACGGTGCAGGTAAAAGTACCCTGCTGAAATTGCTGAGCCGCACTACGGCACCCACTACGGGCAGTATTAAAATCAAAGGACGGGTGGCCAGTTTGCTGGAAGTGGGTACCGGTTTCCATCCCGAACTGAGCGGGAGGGAGAATATTTACCTGAACGGTGCGATCCTGGGTATGACCCGACAGGAGATTACCCGCAAGTTTGATGAGATTGTTGCCTTTGCCGGTGTGGAACGCTATATTGATACACCTGTGAAACGTTACAGCAGCGGCATGTATGTGCGTTTGGCTTTTGCTGTAGCTGCTCACCTTGAGCCGGAGATCTTGATTGTAGATGAAGTGCTGGCCGTAGGTGATGCTGAGTTCCAAAAAAAATGCCTGGGGAAGATGAAGGATGTGAGTGTAAAGGAAGGCAGAACTGTACTTTTTGTAAGTCATAATATGGCTGCTGTTACACAATTGTGTAACTCAGCTGTTTTACTTAGTAAAGGAAGTGTAGAAACAACCGGAACTCCCGACGCAGTTATTAAACAATATCTTGAAGGCCATGATTCGCATCTGGGAGAGCGGGTATGGAGCGAAGAGCAGTCGCCCGGCGATCATCTTGTACGACTTTTAGCCTGCAGGATTTTGCAGGGGGGAGAAAGTGTAAATGTGGTAGACATTAACCAAGGTTGTGAAATTGAAGTAACCTTCCGATTACTTGAAGATGTAGAAAATCTTATTCCCGGCATCAATGTCTATAACCTGGAAGAGTTATGTTTATTTGATCGATGTGATTGGAGACCTAACAAACTTTTAAAGGGGTTATACAAAAAGAAACTGCTTATACCTGCACAGACATTGGCTGAAGGGAAGTTCAGTGTTTTAGTTCATCTTACTTTTTTCGACCCACTTATAGCAAGTGTAGTTGAGAAGGAAACCTTGTTTTTTGAGGCTGTTGATTCGGATAATGAGGATACAGTAAGAGGTTTATATAAGGGGCCCTGGCCGGGTGTACTGCGATTAGGTTTACCCTGGAGTGATTACGAGCGTATTTAAGATTTAACTCAAGCGTTTCCACTATGGCATTAACAAAAAAAATTCTGGTTGTTTTTGGTACAAGGCCAGAAGCTATCAAGTTTGCACCACTGATCAAGAGGCTGCAACAAGATCCGATGTTTGATCTTACGGTTTGTATAACATCGCAACATAAGGAGATGCTTCAACAAGTACTTTCTTTTTTTGCAATCCGTGCTGATGTGGATTTAGATGTGATGCAGCCGAATCAGAATCTCAGTACACTTACATCTGTTATACTTTCGAAATTATCGCCTGTTATTGCAGAAAAAAAACCTGATCTGGTTATTGTACAAGGTGATACCACTACGGCCTTTGCGGGTGCTTTGGCTGCCTTTTATCAAAAAGTTCCAGTAGCACACCTGGAAGCAGGTCTACGCAGTAATAATATCTACTCTCCTTTTCCGGAAGAGATTAACCGTAAACTGATCGGCACCATAGCTGCCTTACACTTTGTACCAACTGACCGGGCCAGAACAAATCTTCAGGCAGAGGGTATTGCGCAACATGTATACCTCACAGGTAATACAGTTGTAGATGCACTTTTTATGGGGTTAAAAATTATTGAAGAGCGGGCACTGGATTTTCGTGATGCGTTTTCTTTTTGTAAATCCGGCGAACGGGTTGTTCTAGTAACCGGCCACCGGCGGGAATCGTTTGGTGATGGTTTCGATAATATCTGTAAAGCGATCACCTACCTGGCACATCGCTTCCCTGCTGTTCAGATTGTGTATCCTGTACACCTAAATCCGAATGTACAGGAACCTGTCTACCGGATGCTCGGATCAATTAAAAATGTACACCTGATTCCACCTGTGAGTTATGAGCAAATGATCTGGTTGTTACAACAAAGCTACCTCGTGCTGACGGATTCGGGAGGTGTGCAGGAAGAGGCGCCTTCTCTGGGCAAACCTGTATTGGTGATGCGGGATGTAACTGAGCGTGAAGAAGGTATACTTGCGGGAACAGCCAAGCTGGTAGGAACATCCTCTGAAATGATCATTGAACAAACCTCCCGTTTACTGGAAGATGCTGACAGTTATGAACGCATGTCGAAAAGTGTTAACCCATACGGGGATGGCACAGCTTCGGAACAAATTGCCGATTTATTAACCCGTTATTTTACACATGAGGCATAAACGGGTTTTGTTTCTTACTTCGAACTGGCCAGCCGATCACCCGATGCAATTGCGCTGGAAGCATTACTATGAAAACCGTGGTATAAAGTTTTTTTCATTGCATGTAAACTGGAATATTTATTATGCCGACAGAAAGCGAAAGCTCAAGGAATTTGTTTCGTTAGTGTCGTTCCTTTTACGAAACGGTATATTTTTTATTCATGCCAATGACCTGGCATCCGGGATGGCAGCGGTTTTTCTGAAAAAATACACTTTCATCCGGTTTGTGTATGATGCACATGAGATTTTTTCGCATGAAATACCGGCAGCTTCTGAGGAACCCTTCTACCGGCAGCAAAAGGCCGAAGCAGAAAAGGCAATTCTTACGGCTGCAGATCTGGTGATTGTGCCAAATGCCCAACGCATTCAATTCTTTCAACAGTTTCATAGAAACCTGGACAAGGTTCTGTATTCGCTCATCGAAAACAAATCGCTGGCAGGGTACAACAAAACGGTCAGCAGTTCTTTTGTGGAGCAGCTTCAAGACGGCCGTTATCGTTTGTTTTATGGCGGGTCGTTCTGGTATGGCCGTAAGCAAGAAGAGTTCCCTGTTCTTGGAAAAGCACTTCAGGCGGAACAAATTGATTTTGTATTAAGCGGCGGACGTAATGAATATTTAGATGCGATGTTAAAAGAAGAGGCTCTTACTTATGTCGGTAACATTCCACCTGAACAATATTGTTCTTTTATTGAACATATCCATATCGGTTTGGCCTGGTATTTTCCGACTACAGTAAATGATGAGCTTTGCGCTCCCTTGAAGATATTTGACTACCTGGCAAATGGCAAGCCTGTTTTAGCTGCACGATTACCTTACCTTGTAGAATTAAGTGAGCGTTACCCGGGTATTATCACCCTTTTTGAAGCAGGTAACTGGCATGATTGCTTTGAAAAGGCAAAGGATGTAACAAAGCATTACACTCTAATCAGGCAACAACTTGCGGCTATTTCTCCGGATGTATTTACGTGGGAGTCGCAGTATAGGGCCATTGATCAGGATTTTTTAAAAGCCGGAATAAACTTATGTGCGGAATAGCAGGTATTATCCGATTTGGTACAAAAAAAGTTGAGCGTTCTGAGATAAAGCATTTAACCGATGCAATTGCCCATCGCGGGCCTAACGGTGAAGGCTGTTGGATTCACCAGGATGGCCACATCGGGTTAGGTCACCGAAGATTATCCATTCTTGATTTATCTGCGCAAGGTGCACAACCGATGCATTATGCAGATGGGTTGTTGACTGTTGTGTTCAACGGTGAGATTTTCAACTTTGCTGAGTTAAGAGAGGAATTAAAACTAAAAGGTTACTTCTTTCAATCTGATTCGGATACTGAGGTGTTGCTGGCTGCTTATCATGCGTGGGGTAAAGACTGTTTGAACCGATTTAATGGTTTTTGGGCCTTTGCTTTGTGGGATGAACGTATTGGTGAATTATGGATTGCACGGGACCGTTTCGGGATAAAGCCCTTGTATTTTTATCATGAAAAGGACAGACAATTTGTATTTGGCTCTGAAACAATTCAATTTAAATATCTGCAGGGATTCGAACGACAAGCAGATACTGCCTGTTTGAGTGTTGCCATACAAAATCCATGGATGCTGGAAGGAACCGGCAAAACTATTTATTCAGATATTCTGCAAGTTCGACCGGGTCATTTTTTAAGTATCCGGTCAAACGGCGAGGTTAATGAAACACAGTGGTGGGATACATCTGCACACTTAACAACAGTACCGGAAGATTACGAAGAACAGGTTCGTGAGTTCAGAGAATTATTTGAAGATGCCGTACGTTTACGACTGCGCAGTGATGTTAGTATCGGTTCGGCTTTAAGCGGCGGCCTTGATTCGTCGGCCGTGTATACAACGATTCATAAACTGATGCGGGGCCAACAGGATACCTACCGTTTGCCGGCCGATTGGCAAAGAGCTTTTGTGGCTGTATTTCCGGGTACCGAGCAAGATGAGCGGGTGTATGCTGAAAAAGTTTTGGCGCATACAGGCGGAACAGGCGTTTTCTTTGATATGATGGATACGCCGCATGGTTTAACAGACCGGCTCATTCAATCGGTGCAAGACTATGATGTTGTTTATTCAACACCGTTAATGATCCTGGATGGTGTTTATGGTACCATGAAGGCAAACGGCGTAACTGTTTCAATGGATGGGCATGGTGTGGACGAGATGCTGTATGGTTATTCATACAATGTATACGAAGCATTTCAATATGCCAGGCAGGAAAAAGATGAAGTTTATGCCGCAGATCTTTTAGATACGTATATGCGTATGCTGCCCGAGCCTCAACGTTTGCAAAAAGAAAAAGAATTTCGCAGTCCTGACGAGTCGTTTTTAACCAGGCAGATAAAGCGGGTACGTCGCAAACTGCAAGCGGCTGCACAATCGGAGTGGTGGGTTGATCCTGCACTTTTGCAGGAATTTTCTTCAATTCCTTTTCAGATTCCTTCTTCATTCAAGGGTTCGGAAGCCGGACTGTATCAAGCCTTCCATTACACTGCTCTCCCGACCATTCTCCGCAATTTTGATTTGGGGGCTATGCGGAACGGGATTGAAGTACGTATGCCTTTTCTGGATTACCGCCTGGTGAGTTATGTTTTTTCACTACCTATGAAAAGTAAACTGGGCAATGGCTTTACGAAACGCATTTTACGAGATGCCATGAAGGATGTATTGCCCGAAGAGATCAGAACAAGGAAGTTAAAAACAGGGTTTAATGCGCCTTTGTTAAGCTGGTATAAAGGGGATTTAAAGCAATTCATTCGTGATGAGCTCCACTCTGCAGCCTTTAGAAACAGTCCTTACTGGAATGGTAAAAATATTCTCGACTTTGCTGAGAAAAAGTACAAACAAAACAACTGGACAGAGCCAGAGTGTTTCCGAGTATGGCCATTTATTAACGCCCATATTTTATTCAATTATAAATCAACCTAAATGAATGTATCTCAATTGCGGTTTGCAATTGTCGGCTGTGGTCGTATTGCCCAACGTCATGCAGAACATATTGGCAAGAAGGCCCGTTTAACCGCTGTATGTGATCTTGTGCCTGAGCGTGCTGATGCACTTGCAGCAGCGTATGGTGCCAAAGCATTTTATTCTATTGACGACCTGTTGAAGGAAAGTGCTTCCTTTGATGTATTGTCTGTTTGTTCACCGAATGGTTTACATGCTGAACATTCCATAAAAGCGTTACATGCAGGCGTACATGTGTTATGCGAAAAACCAATGGCCCTTACCGTTGCCGATTGCGGCAATATGCTGCAGGCTGCTGAAAAAAACAACCGCCGGCTTTTTGCCATTAAACAAAACAGGTATAATCCACCGGTAGCAGCTGTAAAAAAAATCATTGAAGAAGGAAAGCTCGGGAAAATTTACAGTGTACAACTCAATTGTTTCTGGAACCGGAATGAAGCGTACTACGCTAATTCATGGAAAGGAACAAAGAAGCTGGATGGGGGAACTTTATATACCCAGTTCAGTCATTTTATTGACCTGTTGTACTGGATGATCGGGGATATTGATGAAGTGAAAGCCATGATGCAGAATTATCATCATACTAACATCATTGAGTTTGAAGATACCGGTGTTGTGTTGCTACGTTTCAGTAATGGAGCACTGGGCACTGTTCATTATACCGTGAACAGTTTTGAAAAAAACATGGAAGGTTCGCTTACGATTTTCGGCGAAAAAGGGACTGTAAAAATCGGCGGTCAATACCTGAACGAGCTCGAGTATCAACAAATTGAGGGATATACAATTAAAGATCTGCCCGAGGGGAATAAGCCGAATAATTACGGCACGTATGTAGGGTCGATGAGTAATCATGACCTTGTTTACGATAATGTGATTGAAGTATTGGAAAAAGGCGGGAGTATTACCACCAGTGCATTTGAGGGCTTGAAAACCGTTGAAATTATTCAAAAAATATATGCAGCAGCCAATCTCTGACAGCCCGAAGTTAAAGCAGGCCGGCATCGTGAATGTGCGGTTTGGCGAACAGGTTACAGTTGTAGAGCCTGTAAATATTTATGGTTGCAGTATTGGCGACCATAGCTTTGTTGGACCCTTTACTGAAATACAGAAGAACGTACTCATTGGCGCCTATTGTAAAATCCAATCGCATAGTTTTATTTGCGAGTTGGTAACCATTGGTGATCATTGTTTTATTGGTCACGGTGTCATGTTTGTCAATGATCTTTTTCAAACCGGTAAACCTGCGGGTGGTGATGCCTCGCAATGGAAAGCAACCCATATCGGCCACCATGTTTCCATTGGCAGTAATGCCACAATTTTGCCAGTAACCATCTGCGATGGAGTTGTTATTGGTGCGGGAGCAGTTGTTACCAAGGATATAAACGAACCCGGTATCTATGCCGGTAACCCGGCAAAAAAAATAAGAAGTCTTTCATGAAATGAGGCATAATAAACTATTCATTTTCTTACCAACCGGAAATGAAAATTTTATTGTGGCGAATAACATGCGGCCAAAATCAAATAATACTTAGCGCATGAAAAAAATACCCTTTGTTGATTTAAGCGCCCAATATCAAAGCATCCGCCCGCAAATTGACACAGCGATGCAGGCTGTAATGGAGCAAACTGCATTTATCGGCGGCAATAATCCTTTTGTTCAGGAATTTGAAAAAGCGTTTGCAGCCTATCTTGGGGTACAAACGGTGGTCAGCTGTGCAAACGGAACCGATTCGCTTGAGATTCTTTTAAAAGCCTATGGAGTAGGTCCGGATGACGAGGTAATTGTGCCTGCCATGAGTTGGATTTCTACTTCGGAAGTCGTTTCTGCAGTGGGGGCCAAGCCTGTATTTGTTGATATTGATCCTGTGTATTATACCATCGACCCCTCGAAAATTGAAGCAGCGATTACGGCCAAAACAAAGGCTATTATTCCTGTTCATTTATACGGGCAGGTAGTTGACATGGATCCTGTGATGGAGCTATCCAAACGTTATGATTTGTGGGTAATTGAAGATTGTGCGCAGGCACATGGAGCCCTGTATAAGGGCCGGATGGCAGGAACGATCGGCCACGCTTCTTCGTTCAGTTTTTACCCCGGGAAAAATCTGGGAGCGTATGGCGATGCGGGTGGAATAGCGACCAATGATGTACAGATTGCAACAATTTGCCGCATGATTGCCAATCATGGGCAACAAGGCAAACATAACCATGTGATTGAAGGCCGTAACAGCCGTATGGATGGATTGCAGGCAGCAGTGCTTTCTGCAAAGCTTCCCTTTTTACCGGGCTGGACCCTGCAGCGTATTGCTCACGCATCGCAGTATGACAGCTTGTTTCAAAACAGTGCGGTTGTAACGGCACAGGTAAGGCCTCAATCGCAACATGTATTTCACCTGTATGTAATACAGGTTGCCAACCGCACTGAATTATCGGCCCGGCTGAAAGAGCAAGGTATTGAAACAGCTATCCATTACCCCAGGGCTTTGCCGTTTTTACCCTGTTATGCCAAAAACGGGTATACTCCTGCCGATTTTCCGGTAGCGGCTTCGTTTCAAGAAAAAATTATTTCGCTGCCCATGTTTGCAGAATTAACGGAAGCAGCTATTGCGTATGTGAGTGCGGCTGTAAAACAAGTTACCGGCTGATATGCGGATATTAAAATTTGACCTGCTTTACCCCGATGCTTATTTCCGGCAAATACAGGAAAGAGACAGTGCTTATATTCAAGGCTGTTCGCTGGAACAATATGTACAATGGATCCATTCGCAGCAGATTGCTTACGGTGAAGTCATCAGTGAAGCATTTGAAAAGGCAGGCTGGGAGGTCATTGATTTTTACAATCAGGATTTGCTGTACAGGCAAAAGCTGCAGGCCGAAACAGGGATCAAGCCTTCGTTTTTTCAGTTGCTGTCTTCTGCAAAGCGCAGGATGTTTTATCATGTGCCCTTACAGGATTTGGTGGCGGCTGTAACACGAAAGGAAGTGCGTGCACAGATTCTTAACGATGTGCTGATACAAGAAGCGGTTGCGTACTATAAACCCGATGTGATTTTTCTGCGTGAGCCCGCACAGGTTAACAATGTTTTGTTTCGTGAATTAAAGAAAAACCACCTTGTTGTTACATTAATTGGTTGCAATATTGCTCACCCGGTAAACTGGAGTCCGCTGCATTCCGATCTAATCTATACGATCATACCTGAGTATGATGCCTTTTTCCGTATCAACGGGATTGCTTCTTCGCTCTTTGAATACGGTATTATTGAAGAAGCCCATAAATCGGTGGCCAAAGATATTGGGGTAAGCTTTGTTGGTTTACTGGGTACAAAGGAACAAATGCAGAAAACATTGCTGATGGAAGCGATTGCTGCCCAACATCCTTTTCAATGGTGGGGACCCAAGGGCCCATTACTCGATTCGTTTCCTCATTTGGTGAAAAGCTGGCAGGGTATTGTAGCAGGCAAAGAAATGTACGAGGTGTACCGGCGATCGAAAATTGTCGTTAACGATTATGTAGATACCGCCAATAACAAGGCGTTGAATATGCGAATTAAAGAAGTGATGGGTGCCGGCAGTTTTTTGTTAACAAGGTTTGCTGAGAATATCCGTTTCCTGGAAGAGGCCAATACGCTTAAAACTTTCACAACAGAAGCGGATTGTTCTACCATGATTACCCATTATCTTCTGCATGAAGAAGAACGGGAAGCCATTGCCCGCAACGGGTATGTTTTTGCCAGCGAGCATTTTAGCAGCAAACGCATGCTCGGGCCTATGATAAAGGAGATTGCGGCAGCCCTGCTGAAAAAACGTTCCTGAAAAGCATTTACTTCGGTTTATTTATGCTACATCTTATTATCCATACATTCAAACAATACCTGCACAAAAGGCAAATACGTTTGTGGAAATTACAGGGTATCCGTATAGCTGCGGATTGTTTATTTGAAGAAGATGTGGCGTTACGATTAACACCCACTTTTTTTGGCATAAAGCCCGGCAAAATTGCCCTGTTAAGCGGTGCTAAATTAAGCAAGGGATGTGTGCTGGATTGTTTTGGTGGTGAAATCAGCATTGGTGCCAATGTTTTTCTGGGTCCTTATTGTGTGTTATACGGGCATGGTAATATTTCGATTGGTAATGACTGCCTCATAGCGATGGGCTGTAAAATAATTGCAGCTAATCATACGATTGCAGCGCCTGATGCGTTAATACGACTGCAGCCGGATATTGCAAAGCCAATAGTTATTGGCAACGATGTTTGGCTGGGTGCCGATGTGAAAGTGTTAGCAGGTGTAACCATTGGCGATGGTTGTATTGTTGGTGCGGGCAGTGTAGTTACGACCGATTTACCTCCTTACAGTATAGCAGTTGGATCTCCTGCAAAAATTATCAAACAACGCTGACAGCTAAAGCTCTAAGCAACTTATCTATATCCATTGAACTAATACCAACCGCATGAAACGTTTGACTCACCTGAACTGTTTACTTTTCTGCATCCTGCTGGTTGCAGGTTGCCAGCGTACAGAAAACAGTCTTGAAAATAATCCTGTAATTGCGTACGATATTTTTCCCGTAATCGGTCAATCGAATGCTTACAACGGTTTTGGATTGGATTATGAAATTGATGTAACGGACCCCCGCATTCAACAACTTGGACGTTTTGACAGCAATAATTACAAAATTATTGCTGCGAGAGATCCGCTGGAGCACCACACTTTAGCCAATGGACGAAACGGGTTTGCAATGACTTTTGCATTGAAGTATTTACAATATTACTGGGAGGGCAACAGACAAGTGCTTTTGATACCGGGTGCAAAAGACGGCAGTTCGTTCCGAAACCGTGAATGGAATAAAGGCGATACCTTGTATAACGATATTGTACGACGTATTAAATATGTGCTAGAAAAGTACCCCGGCAGTAAAGTGCGTGCTTTTTTATGGCATCAAGGTGAAAGTGATGTGTACTGGGGCCGGGATTACGCAGGTATGTTAGATCGCATGATTGTAAATATGCGGAGAGATGTAGCAGGTAGTACAGGAGATTCTATTCCGTTTATTCTGGGAGGGCTGGTTTCTTATTGGGTAAGCCAACGTAACGACCGAAAAATTACTGATTCTGTAATAAGTGAAACGCCCGAAAGAGTTTCCCGTACGGGGTATGCCAGTGCAAGGGAACCGTTTATTATTACAAAACCCGATAATACAGTTGACGACATTCATTTTAATGCAGCAGGACAGAGAGAATTGGGCAGAAGATATTTTAATGTTTACAGGGCATTAAAAAAATAAGTTTTTTAAAGATTAAGAATTCATGAAGCAACTAATTAAGAAAGTTTTCAAGTCATTCGGTTACGAAATTCGAAAGATCCCCAAAGGAGAAATTGTAAAGTCGACAGGGGATTTAAAAAAAATATTCAGTTACGTGTATTCCGATAATGTATGGGGAGGTGATAAGGGAGAGTTTTATTCTGGACCTGGCAGCGACGAGAATGTTACAGCGCCATATATTGAATTGATTAATGGTTTTATTAAAGAAAAAGGAATTAAGTCAGTTGTAGATTTAGGTTGTGGAGATTTTAGAGTTGGAAATTTAATTGATAAAACTAGCATTGATTATGTTGGTGTTGATATTGTACCTGCTTTAATAGAAAGAAACAATAAAGCCTTCGGTGCAAAAAACGTAAAGTTTCTATGTATTAATGCTGTTGATGATGCCCTGCCTTCTGCTGAGTTATGTCTAATCAGACAAGTATTACAACATCTCTCTAATGATAATATAAAAATTATTTTAGAAAAGTGTAAGCAGTATAAGTATGTTATTGTTTCTGAACACATACCAGCAGATAAGACTGTAGAACCGAATATTGATATGAATTCGAATTGGGATATCCGGTTAATTCAAAACTCCGGAGTTTACGTTGATAAAGCTCCCTTTAACTATAAAGCATCGGTTCTTCTTGAAATCGATCCTTCACATGAAGGGTTTTCTAATTCATTTATACGAACATCATTAATTGAGAATTAGAATGGTTCCTAATGTTTTGCATTTTATTTTTGGCCTAAGTGAAAACTTCGGAGGAAAGCCTTTCTCTTTCTCCCATTACATGGCAATCCGTTCAGCAATTATTGTGAATAAACCTGATGATGTAATTTTTCATTATCAGTATGAACCATCCGGCGAATACTGGGATATGATTAAAGGACAGATGACGCTTAATAAGGTAGAAGCTCCGTCTGAAATTCATGGAAATAAGCTTTTTCATGTAGCACATAAAGCAGACATCATACGCCTGCAGGCTTTGTATAAGACAGGGGGAATTTATCTGGATGTAGATACCATAAGTATTAAACCGTTAGACATCTTTAGACAACATAGTTTTGCTATTGGACAGGAGCTTGAACAGCCAGTTGAGTATACGCTTAAGGAGAAGGTGAAAAAAATGATCAGACATGCTACTTTAAGACCTTTTCGTGTAAATATAGCAGGACTTTGTAATGCAGTAATGCTTGCTGAACCGGGGGCTCCTTTCATTGAGCATTGGCTCGAATCGTATAAAACATTCCGTTCTAACGGGAATGATCATTACTGGGGAGAACATTCGGTATTAGTTCCTTACAGGCTTAGCAAAGAACATCCTGAAATAGTACATAAAATCAGTCCGTTTGCATTTCATTATCCAATTCACAATGCAACCGGTCTTCAGCTGCTATTCGAAAAATCAACTGTTTTCCGCAATGCATATGTCCATCACTTATGGGAGTCTGCTTCATGGGATAAATATCTTAAGCATTTGAATATTGAAGTTGTTCGTACAAAGAACACAACCTATAATCTCTTAGCCCGGAAGTATCTGTAAAACATATGCAAGGTTTTTCTTTTATTGTTTGCACCCACAATCCTGATCAGACAATGTTTAGAGATGTGGTTACAAACCTGCTATCAATTATGCAGCACAGTAATGTTGAATCGGAATTGATTATTGTTGACAATAATTCAACTCCTAAACTTCAACAGAATGAATTTTTGAATGAAATTGTAATCACTAATAAAAGCCTTCAACTTGTACGGGAAAATAAACCCGGTTTAACTTTTGCACGAATAGCAGGCTACCAAAAAGCTAAGTATAGTTGGTTGATTTTTGTTGATGATGACAATTTACCTGGGAATGATTATTTGAATGAATTAGCAATACTTTCTGTGAAGTATCCAAGAGTCAAGTGTTGGGGAGCTGGGAAAATTCAGGTTGTTTTTAAAAACCAAAAGGAAACACGCTTTTTACATAGTCTTAGGCCATTGTTTCAGGAACGTAATTTTAGTGGAGTCAATTACAGTTGTAATATCAAAGGCGAAGAGTTTTATCCACCCGGATCAAGTATGTGCATTGAAAAAAATGCATTTGGACAATATTTAGAATTAATAAATGAGGGAACTATTACTTCAAGCGACCGAACCGGGTATAGTTTAAATAGTGCAGGAGATGTACAAATTATATACTGTTGTTTAAAATTTGGGCATTCAGTTGGATGTTCAGAAAATTTGAATCTGGAACATGTAATAAGTAATACAAAGACCAAGCTTTCATATTTGCTGAGACTGAGATATGCATTAAGCAGTTGCCAGATTAAGGCTTTTAATGAGATTTTTTCTGATGCTGCAATACCTGTAAAGCCAGTTACTAATAAGGAATTATTAGTTGCAATATATTCACACCTGAGAATAAAAAACATACTCCCTTTAAAGAATTCTCTACTCGAATTTGCAGCAACAGTGGGTATGTATAATGCGAGGGTTTTAGCAGGTGGTTTTCATAAACCATCTTTGCTTCGTCTTTTTGAAAAACTAATTAATCACCGATGAGCAATTTATTTTATAAGGGTGGTCGATTTTTGTATCGTCGCTTTGGTATTTCTGCGAATCAAAGAGTGCATGCGGTATATACAGATGTTGTGCAGAATGCAGAAAGCAGCAATCGAATGATTTATGATCTTATTCTGGCAGGTAAACCGGCAATGGTAAGCAGGTTTGGCACTCCTGAATCAAAATGTCTTTTAAATTACTTAGAACTGCAGGATTCAAGAAAGAAAGGGGTACTCCCTACGCTGCATGCTAAGTTTACCGGTTCTGTATCTACCTGGCGTACAGACGTAAAAACTGACCTTCAGGATCTTGTTGGTTTTTTTCCAACAACAGATGAAATGCTTGAACGCTTTGCTGCATTTTATATTGAACAGGTAAAAAAAATTGATGCTATTGGTATTTGGGGTTTTGTGCCTGGCGAAACCTTCCTGATAAAAAAATATTGTGCCAATGCTGCAGCTTATGATCCGCAGGCGCTTGAACCTTATTTTTTCACTAACCCGTGGTCGAGAGCATTAGAAGGGAAAAAGGTACTTGTAATTCATCCTTTTACTAAATCAATTATTAATCAATTTGCAAATAGGGAACATTTGTTTAATGACAAATCTGTTTTACCTGCATTTGAGCTTAAAACCATTACGGCTGTGCAATCAATAGCAGGTACTAAAACAGAATTTTCCAATTGGTTTGATGCACTTGCTTCTATGCAAGATCAAATAGACGCAACAGATTTTGACGTTGCTATTGTCGGGGCAGGCTCCTATGGATTACCATTATCGGCTTATGTAAAGGAGAAAGGGAAAATAGCTATTCATATTGGCGGCGCAACACAGATATTGTTTGGAATAAAAGGGAAACGTTGGGATGACCACCCAGCCATTGCGCCATTATATAATGATTATTGGATACGACCTGATGTTTCAGAACTGGTGCCGGAGGCAAAGAAAGTAGAAGGTGGTTGTTATTGGTAGAATAAAGAATAAAAAGCATTTTTAAGTTTTCAATAATGAGGCCAATTCAGTCTATAACTAATCGAAATGCAAGTATTGATTTCTTAAGAGGAATTGCTATCTTATTAGTAATTATTACGCATATAAATTGGTTGCCTTCCAAGCTTTTAGGCCAAATATTTTATCCGCTCAATTTGGGTGGTTGGATGGGGGTGGATTTGTTTTATGTCTTGAGTGGTTATTTGATTTCTTCGTTATTATTTACAGAATATAGACGTACTGGTGCTATTAGTACTAAAATGTTTTTGATACGCCGCGGCTTTAAAATTTATCCGGCTTTCTGGTTTCTGCTTATTGTTACTTGCCTGGCAAAGACGTTTTTAAATTTACACTCAGACGGTGCAGTGGTTGTAACTGGTACTAATTATCTATATGAACTGTTGTTTATACAAAATTATTATAATGGCGTTTGGGGGCATACCTGGTCGCTTGCTATCGAAGAACATTTTTATCTGTTATTTGCAGGGTTTTTGTATATAACTACAAAGTACTACAAGCTGAATTTTAAAGTAATTGCTTTCGCATATCTATTGCTTTTGCTGGTTTGTTTATTTTTTAGGTTCTATTATAATTTCATAGCGTATGATAGCGAATACGAACTTAATTCTGCAATGACTCATTTACGGATCGATGCCTTATTTTTCGGCGTACTTCTTTCTTATGTTTCGATGTATAAACCAGCGGTAATAAAGCGTTTTGTATCGTATAAGGCGATTTTACTTCCATTGTTTTTTTTCTTACTTATACTATCTATATATTTCGGGCGTTCGACAAAATGGGGTGTGGTTTTTCTTTTGTTAACTAATTCGTGGGCTTTTGGTTATTTGCTTATTACGGCGATTCATTTTAACTGGGGAACCAGTCGTTTTATGCGCCCAATAATTGTAACTGGTAAATATTCTTATTCTATTTATCTGTGGCATATCGTTGTAAAGGAGTGGGTCGTAAGCAAGCAAACACTTGATTATGTTGGAATAAATCTAAAATGGTCAAACCAACAAGTGCTTTATATTTTATTATCAATTGTTTGTGGGATTGCATTTTCTAAACTTATTGAAATGCCATTTATCTATTTACGAGACAGGTACTTCCCTTCACAGGTTAAAACTAAAGAGGAGCATTCGCTTTCTGTATTAGTGTAATGAATACTTCAGCCGTTTTATTGATTATTTTCAACAGGCCTTTGACTACACAAAAAGTATTTGAGGCTATACGGCGTGCTCAGCCTACCAGGTTGTACATTGCAGCCGATGCAGCAAGGCCGGGTAACAGTACCGACGAAGTGAAATGCCGTGCAACAAGAGCAGTTACCGAAACCATTGACTGGCCTTGTGACGTAAAGCGGTTGTATCAGGAACAGAACCTGGGCTGCAGCTTAGGTCCACGTACTGCATTCAGCTGGTTTTTTTCGCAGGAGCCCGAAGGCATTATTCTGGAAGATGATTGTGTGCCCCATCCTGATTTTTTCAGTTTTGCGCAAGCTATGCTGGAACGTTACCGCAACGATCAACGCATTCTTTCGATCAATGGTTCAAATCTGGGGTATCAACTGAGCAATGGAAACAGTTATACCTGCAGCCGGTTTATGAATATGTGGGGCTGGGCTACCTGGGCCGATCGTGCACAGTCCATTGATTATTCCTTAAGCGAATGGAAGCAGGTAAAACAGCCTCTTTGGTTTTTATATCAACACATGCGCCAGGCTTTGTTCGATACCGATATTAACTGGTATAAGTACTGGCAGCATAAATTCGATTTAACGGTAACGAAAGAAACGATTACGTGGTGGGACTGGCAATGGATCTATCATCAGCTTACACAACGCAAATTATCCATTGTGCCGACTGTTAACCTTGTCAGTAATATCGGCTTTGATGCTGATGCTACACATACGCATGAAGCAGAAAACCCTGCTGCGAATATACCGACAGCCGCAATGTCCATGCCCCTGCAACACCCTGCACAAATGAAGCCCGATTATGTGTACGAAGAGCAGTATGTAAAATGGGTGTGGTGTTACCACAAACGCCTGCCAGCCATTTTTTATATCAAGCAGTTTATAAGCCGCTATTTGTTTTTTAAAAAGCACCAAGCATGATTGATAAAATAGTTATTGCAACCTATAAGCATGATTTCTGGCTTGCTGAAATCTGTATGGCCAGTGTGCGCTATTATTACCCGCAGATACCCATTGCGGTTGTGTTTGATTTTTCAAAAGGAGAAGCCGATTTTTCGTTTGCAAAAAAGCAGTACCAGATTGAAATCATTGATTTGCCCATTAAAAAATTTGGCTGGGGGCTTTCAAAAATCGAATATTTTTTTTTACAAAAAAAAGAACGGGTACTGGTATTAGATGCCGATACAGTATTTACCGGTTATGTGCTCGACTATCTGCAAAAATTTACGCAGGATTTTGTTGTTTCGGCCGATCCTCATTCGGAGCCTTATGCACAATGGATGAACGAGTGCTATTTTAATTATAAATTGTTGCAACAACAGGATGCCGGTTTTTCTTTTCCCGGCTATTCGTTTAATACAGGTCAGTTTATTGCAACAACGGGCTTGTTAACCCGTGCGCATTTTGAAGATGTAATTAACTGGAAAGAATACCCCGAAATTAAGCGGCCTGATATTTTTGCCTGTGTAGACCAGGGTATTTTAAATTATGTGCTGCCTAAACAGGAAGCAGCAGGGCGCATCAGTATCGGCAAAGCCGATTTTTTAATTGGCATACGATATCCGGTAGTTGATCAAATTACACTTGCTGATTTACAGCGTGCAGGTGCCAGTTATCCATCGGTTTTGCATTGGGCGGGCAGTGAAACAAAATCGCTCCGGTTAATGCTGCGAAACGATATCCTTCGGTTTTACCGCAATATGGGTCGCAGCAAATCGGGCATTCTTTTGTTGGAATTGCAGGATATGAAGCGGTATGTTCAGTTTCAGCAACAACGGATAATGAAAAAGCTTAAACGATTATTCCTTGGCAAATAACTTTCCTAAAATATCCATTGTAACCGCATCTTATAACCAGGGGCAGTTTATTGAAGAGACCATACAGAGTGTTCTTTATCAAAACTATCCCAACCTCGAATACATTATTATTGATGGTGGCAGTACCGATAACTCGGTTGACATCATCAAAAAATACCAACAGCATTTTACGTATTGGGTGAGTGAAAAAGATAAGGGTCAGGCCAATGCCATTAACAAGGGATTACAGTTGTGTACAGGCGAAATTTTCAACTGGCTCAACAGCGATGATTATTTAGAATCCGGAGCATTGCACAAAATTGCCGCAGCTTTTGCTGATGAACAGGTGCAGATGGTGGCTGGCAAGGTGCGGAATTTTTCAACTACTGAAGAAGAGATTATTCCCAATCAACGACTCTCTGCAAAAGGATTGATGTGTTGGGAGCCGGGTGTAAAATTTGTGCAGCCGGGTGTATGGATGCGGAGAGCGTTGATTGAACAATGCGGTGGTATTGATGAACAGTTTCATTATGCGTTCGACTGGGATCTGTATATCCGTTACCTGTATTGTTTCCCCAACGTAAAAGAACTGGATGATCTGTTAGTCCATTTTCGTTTGCATGAAAACTCGAAAACACAATCGTTAAGCGAACGGTTTACGGTTGAGGAGCGGAAGATCATTGAAAAAATTTACAGACTGCCGGCATTTAAAAATATCCATGCTGTTTGTGATTATAAAATACAGAAGACAAAGTGGACGGATTTTTTGTCGGAGGTTTCGAAAACAGACCAGTCTTTTTTGAAAAAGGTTATTGCAACTGTAAAGCGAATCGGTGCATTTCCACGGGTGGGTTATACGAGACAAACGGCAGGGGCATTGAAGGCGTTTTGGGAGGGGAGGGAGATATAAGTGATTGCGGCGCTACGCTTGCAAGGAAGAAATAGATTCACTGTTGACGCTGATTAAAAGGATTAGCGCAGATTTGATTGCGGCGCTGTGCTTGCAATTTGTTAACCACGAAGAACACTAATTGACACGAATGGTTGCTGCGCTACGCTTGCAACAAAGAAATAGATTCACGGATGAGACTGATTGGAAGGATAAGCACAGATTTGATTGCAGCGCTTTGCTTGCAATGAATTTGGTTGTGTTGGTTTAAATACGAATGAACAATCGTGTTCACATACAGGAACAACAGGAAAAGCCATTGATTGTATGGCAAGCGCACGAAGGAAACCTGAGTGGTGCCAATATTGCCATGCTGGAATATATAGATGCATTGCATGCAACGTATCGTTCGCATGTGATTTTGCCACACGAAGGAAGTATGCGCAAAGCACTTGCTGAACGTAATGTACCTGTAACGATTATTCCGCAATATGGCTGGGCGGAAATAATTCCTGCAGGTTCTTATGTTAAACGGATCAAGCGTTTTATACGCACCCGTATTGCTGTAAAAGCGATTGAAGAATTGCTGCAGCAAGCAAAGGCTGCATTTGTTTGTACCAATACCCTTGTGCCATTTGTTGCTGCCAAAGCTGCGTACAAGCTGGGTTTGCCGCATGTATGGTGGATACACGAGTACGGCGAAGAGGATTTTGGTTTCAGCATTGGAAATGGCAATGCTTCAAATGCATATGCGAACATGCAGCAATGGAGTAAACTCATTATTTGTAATTCCGATGCTGTTACGAAAAAATTCAGAACGTTATTGCCTGCTGTTCAGGTAGAGCGGATCTACCAGCCGGTGAGTTGGCGGGTACGTGCGCTTCAGAATGCGGCCACCGAAGCGGAGTACCTGATGTTTGGACAAATTGTTGCTTCCAAAGGACACCCGGAGGTACTGGAGGCAATGGCTTTGAGTGCAAAGGAGGGCCATCGGGTTCAGTTGCATATTAAAGGACCTTGTGAAGACCCTGTTTACATAAAGCGTTTACATCAGTTGATTGCCATGCATGGGTTAACTGAACAGGTGAAAATTGAAACAGGATTTTTTGTAAAGGAAGAGGAGATGCCGAAGTATAAGGTGTTGCTTATAGCTTCCCGTTCAGAAGCATTTGGCCGTGTAATTGTAGAAGCAAACAAAGCAGGATTACGTGTAGTCGTGAAAAACAGCGGCGGTGCGCCCGAGTTGGTGAATGAAACAAACGGTTTGCTGTATACAACAACAGGAGAATTAAGTGCCATCTTCAGTAGAAAAACAATGCTGCCCAATACGGGCATCCGCTTTAATTATAACGAAGCAACAGAATTGCAGCGACTGCATCATCTCTTATCAAGTATTGCATGAGTACAGGTCAACCTCTTTTTACAGTAGCCACCATTACGTATAATTCAGGCAAATGGGTGAGCCAAGCTATTGAAAGTATTTTATGTTCTTCGTTTACTGATTTTGAATTATTAATTTCTGATGATTGTTCTACCGATGATACATGGTCGATTATACAAGGATACAAGGATCCACGCATCCGGACATGGCGTAATGAACAGAACATAGGCGAATATCCGAACCGGAATAAAGTATTAGAGGCGGCTGCTGGAAAATATATTCTTTTTGTAGATGGTGATGATATTTTATATCGTGATTCACTTCGCAATCTATCCGAATATGTGCAGGCTTTTCCGGAAGCCGGTATGTTATGGGGTTTAAATCCGCAACTTTTTCCTTTTTATGTATTTCCTTACCTCGTTCATCCTAAAGAATCTATTAAGTTGATTTATCAAACTATGATTCCGATTTCTACAATCGGGTTTGGTGAAATGCTTTTTAAAACAGAAGTTTTACGAAGCTGCGGTGGTATGAGTGAAAAGTATAAAATTGGGGATACCTATATTAAAAAGAAACTAGCTATTATAACTCCGGTTTTATTTGTACCTATTGGATTAATATTCTGGCGGCAGAGTGATTATCAGGCTTCAAAAAAAATCGCAAATGGTCTGGATGGATTTTTTGAAAGAGTTTCAATTGATAAAGAAATAATCAATCATCTATCTTTTCCTCTTTCAGGCAAAGAGAAAGATGTTATTGTAAGAAATATTCGCATTGGGGTTGTTAAAATTTTTATTTCTTCCACGATGTTAAAAGGACATTTTTATTCTTTTTTTGTACTAGCTAAAAAAATTGAGTTGTCCTGGAATGATTTGCCATTATTGTTTAAAAAAGGTGATTATAGTTATAGACCATCTCCGGTACTAGGAGAGCCACTTATGAATAAGTATCATTTTAAGCATCATGTTTTAAAAGACAGCTGATTTTTACTGTAAAAACATATTTCCGTTTAGCATAAAAAGTTGGGTATTATATCCGTAAATCAAAATAGTTACTCTGCATTTTCTGAAATTAATATCACAAAAGGTAAAGTTTCCACAGATCGAGAAATTACAAAACAGAACTGCTTTAAAGCCAAATTATATTAACTGTATTTACGAATCAGAAAACTCTTTTCCTGCATAATTGATATTTTTTAAAACCAACAAATGATTTGCTTGCTTAAGAGAATCAGCTTACTTAATAGAGATAGTGTTTTTAAAGATTGTCATTACAGATGAAAGTCATTGAGATCCTTAATCATTTTCTTCCGCAGCAAACAGCTGGTACCGAAGTGTACACGTGGGCGTTTAGTAAGCAATTGCAGCAGCAGGGTGTAGATGTGCAGGTGCTGATTCCGCATTATGGAAAAACAGTTGATGCAGATTATGTATATGATGGATTGGCAGTGCATCAATACGCCGAACCGTCGGTTGTAGACCGTTCGCTCATCATGGGCTTTCGTGCACCGGATGGGTTGAAACATTTTGTTGCGTATTTGCAAAAGGAACAACCCGATCTTGTTCACTTTCATGAACTGGCCGGCAGTAATGGTATTACGTTGCAACATGTGCAGGCGGCCAAAGCAGGCGGTGCCAAAGTCATCATGACATTTCATTTGGCGGGTTACTCCTGCAAAACAGGAACCTTGGTTTATAAAGGAGAAAGTTTGTGTGACGGCGTGATTGATCTGCAGAAATGCAGTACCTGTTACCTGCATAACAGAGGCTATGCCACAGCAACTCCTTTTATAACCGGTGCTTCTGCAGTATTGCATCAATTGACCATCGATGCATCGAAGTGGAACAGTAAGCTTGGAACTGCGTTGGGAACAGTGCCGATCATAGCAAAACTAAAGTCGGATCTGCATAAACTTGTTGACTCCTGCGATCGTGTAGTAACGATCACTAACTGGTACAAGCGTGTGTTGTTGGCAAACGGGGTTGAAGAAAAAAAAATCAGTACTATCCTGCAGGGGTTGCCGTTGGCAACAACAGCAGTGCCTTTAAAAAATAAATCTGCTCATCAACCATTGCGGTTACTTTTCCTGGGACGGATCAACAAGTTCAAGGGATTGCATTTGCTGCTGGAAGCATTAACGCATATTGATTCTGCATTGATAGAGCTTTCTGTTTATGGCAACTCAGATGATGAAGCGTATGAACATGCGTTGCGAGCTTCCACAGCTCAACAGCCGAATATTTATTGGAAGGGAAAGCTGCAACAGGCCGAAGTGGTAACCACGATGCAGCAGCATGATGTGTTGTGTTTGTGTTCTACGTTTTCGGAGATGAGTCCGCTGGTGATACAGGAAGCGTTTGCTGCAGGAATACCCGTGCTGGCGAGTGAGGTGTATGGCAATGCAGAGCAGCTACAGCATGGGGTGAACGGGTTGTTGTTTCGGTTTAATGATGTGGCATCGTTGCAAGCACAATTGATCCGATTGCTTGAAGAGGAGGGATTGTATGAGCGATTGCAGGATGGGGTGAAGGGGCCGATGGGGTTTGAGGAAGTGGGGAGGAGGTATGTGGAGTTGTATGGGGAGGTTTGTGCTAAGAGATAAAGGAGGGAAAGAAGTAAAAGAGGATTGCGGCGCTGCGCTGGCAATGAAGAAATAGAATCACGGATGACACAGATGGGATGGATGAACACAGATTTGATTGCGGCGCTACGCTTGCAATGATTGAACCACAGAGACACAAAGGCGCAGAGGTTCATGAAGAAGAATTGATAGGAGTAAAGAAGGAGAAGAAGTAAAAGAGGATTGCGGCGCTGCGCTGGCAATGGTTGATTAGAATACATTTGATTTGATGGAATTTAAGATGGTGAAGGATTGATGAAGATTGAGCAGCTGACGTTTACCCGGTTTGTGGCGGCGATCGCCATTGTTGTTTTTCATTTCAACAAGGATGTGTTTCCTTTTACTGTAACCGGTATTGATCGGTTTACGGTTTTCCTGAATGTGCTGGTGAGTTATTTCTTTGTATTGTCGGGTTTTATTTTAGCCATCAATGCAAAAGATAAGATCGATCTGAAGCAGTTTTATTTTAACCGCTTTGCACGCATCTATCCACTGTATTTGTTTGCACTGCTGGCTACATTGGCTCTGATACGCAGTCTACGACCGTTTGAGTTTGAATTGGATTTTCACCGGGTAGTACTTTCCGTTTTCTTAGTGCAGTCATGGACGGAGAAATATGCACTGGTGTATAATTATCCCGGCTGGTCGTTATCGGTCGAAATCTTTTTCTACCTGTTGTTTCCCTTTTTGTTTAAAGGATTACAGTTGCTGCGTTTTAAACATCGGGTTCTTGTGGTGGGTTTGTTCTGGGTTGTGATGCAAACATTGTTTATTGTGTTTGCACAACAAAAAGAAGCCTGGGTACTCTATCATCCATTGTTTCATTTAAGCACGTTTGTAGTGGGTATTTTGGGTGGTATGCTGTATAAAGAAAAACAGGCATGGGTGATGGCCCATCAAGCCTTGCTTGAACGCATTTTTCTTGTGAGCGCTTTGCTGTTGTTGTTTTTGATGTTTACCGGTAATGTGGTTTTCAGCCAGGTGTATCATGACGGGTTGCCGGCACCGGTTTTTTTGTTGTTTATTTTTATTGTGTCACTCAACCGGCATCAATTGTTTAACGGATTTTGCAAACGGGTGCCTGTTTATCTTGGGGAAATCAGTTATGGACTTTATATACTGCAGGTGCCTGTTTACCGGTTGCTTACGCAAACTTTTGGATTGAAAGCCAGTTTATCTGCCACGAGTTTTTTTTATTTCTATTTACTGGTGTTGTTGCTGGTATCGGCTGTTTGTTATGAGCTGATTGAGAAGCCCAGCCGTATTTTTTTACGTAATCGTTTTTCTAAGTCAATAAGTATATGAGAATATTACTTGTAATGGACCCGGGTATTCTGGTGCCTCCGAAAGGATATGGCGGTCATGAACGTTTGGTGTACATGTTTGCGAAAGAGTATGCCCGTTTAGGGCACGAAGTGCATTTGCTTGTTACCAGCGGATCGGTGGTGGAAGGATGTACTGTTCATCCTTTCGGTAAAGAAGGATTTCCACCAAAGAAATGGGATGCACGTATGGCCATACCTACTGCCTGGAAGTTTTTATGGCAGAACAGAAATACGTTTGACCTGGTGCATAATTTCGGCCGCTTGGCTTACCTATTACCGCTCCTGAATCACCCGATCAAAAAGATCATGACCTACGGCCGTGAGATCAGCAGCCGTAATATTCAGCTCATCAACAAGCTGCCCAACCGGAACCTGGTGTATACCGGTTGCAGTAAAGATCTGATCAGCCGTGTTGATGCAGGCGGACGTTGGGAAGCCGTTTACAATGCTATTCCCTTTCAGCAATATACTGTACAGCCTACCGTAGCTGCTGATGCGCCGCTGATGTTTTTGGGGCGTATTGAACGGATCAAAGGAGCGCATACGGCCATTGCTGTTGCGAAAGCAACGGGGCATCGTTTGCTCCTAGCCGGCAATGTATCGCCGCTGGCTGATGAACGTGCTTACTTTGAACAGGAGATTGAGCCATTGATTGATGGTGCACAAATACAATATGTGGGTGCGGTGAATGATGAACAGAAGAATCATTATTTAGGCCAGGCGAAAGCATTGCTGTTTCCCATCGAATGGAACGAACCATTTGGCATGGTGATGACCGAAGCCATGGCCTGCGGCACACCCGTGATCGGGTTTGGCAGCGGATCGGTGCCCGAAGTTGTTCAGGAGGGCGTAACCGGATTTGTTGTTAAGAATAAAGAAGAGATGATTGCAGCTGTTGAAAAAGTTGGTTCAATTAACAGGCTGCGGTGCAGGACTGTTGCAGAAGCACAGTTTGATGTACCGATGGTGGCAGCGCATTATCTAAGGTTATAAACATCTGAAACATATGATCAGCACTATTCTGAAATTTTTCTTAAGCTCAAAAAGAAAGCGTTCGATTAAAGAGAAGCTCGGTGTACCGGGGCTGCATGGTTGTTTACAGATGTTGAAACAAAGAGGGTATCGTCCAACGTTCGTCATTGATGGCGGTGCTTATGAAGGGAAGTGGACACTTACTTTTAAAGAAGTTTTTCCTTCGGCAAAAATTATCATGATTGAAGCTCAGGAATCCAAATCTGCTGTTCTTACCGCTATTACAAGAGAATATCCCGATGTTTTACTTCATCATTGTTTGTTATCGGATGAAGACGGCAGAATGCTGAATTTCATTGAAAACGAAACAGCGAGTCATGTTGTTTTGTCATCTGATAGCAGTGAAAATGGTCGTGTGAGCGAATCGTTGGATGCTTTGCTGGAAAGAAAACAATTGCCTTTTCCTGATTTTATAAAACTGGATGTGCAAGGATTTGAGTTGATGGTTTTAGCCGGTGCAGAAAAGTCATTGAAACATGCAGAGTTTTGCCTTTTAGAAGTTACGGTTTTAAATCTGTTTGATGAGCCGATCCTATTAGAGGTACTTACTTTTATGGATAAACATAATTTTCAGGCGTATGACATTGCCGAACTGATGAGACGGCCTTATGACAATGCTTTATATCAAATTGATCTATTATTTGCAAAAAAAGATTCACAGTTTGTAACAAACAGGAATTGGGATTAATTGATTGGCATCAATGATGAAAAATAATGCAATAAGAAATACTCTATGTGTGATGGTATCGGTTGGTGAACGCAGCAGGCTTACGGATATTACCTGGCCCCGTTTTGAACACTGGTGCAAGCGGCATGGATATAAGTGTGTACTATTGAAAGAAGATCTTTTGAAAAAGTATGGGTATGAACGTCCTCCACATTTTAATAAATGTTTAGTGACGAGATATTTTCCAGGTTACGATACATACCTCATCGCAGATGATGATATTCTTGTTTCAAAATTTGCTCCTGCATTACCTGCAACAACAGATGACAGTTTTTTTATGGCGAGGGATGCAAACCAGGGACATACCACAGCTCCTTATATCCGCTTTAATGGCAATACCGGCTTTTTACTTTTTGGTAAAAATCATTGTTCTCTGTTTGAAGAAGTTTTTGAAAAACATGTTGCAAAGGGAATTCATCTTACAACCGATGGTTTCGAGGTATGGGGACCATTCGATCAGGGAGCTATTAATGAGCTTGCTTTTTCAAAGGGTATTGTCGAGGAACTGGATACCCGTTACAATTATTCACTGGTACCGGAATACTGGCTGAATGCAAACCGAAAAAAATGGGTACGTTCAACAATGTATCGACTGCGCTACTATTTTACGCTGATGATTCCTTTTCATCGCAACAGAAAGCGGATGCAACAGGCTTATGTCATCCATTTGATTAACTGCCGGTTTATTCCTTACGTTGAATTACTCTATAACAAACTGGCTTTTCGTAAGCGGTTTTAATATCCGGGTCGTTTATTTTTCATGCATATTGTTTTAGTTTCTTCCGGTCAACCTTCTGCCAATCCCCGTTTGGTGAAGGAGGCTGTTACTTATTCTGAGGCAGGGTATGCCGTAACCGTTGTTTATTGTCCTTTATCACCTTGGGCTGATGCTTATGACAGGGCTTTATTTAAAAAATACGCATCCATTAAATGGGTTCGTGCAGGGTATCATTCCACCGAACAGAAAGCCTTGTATGTATTTGCACGATTGCGTCAAAAATTTTATCAATACCTTTTTCGTGCAGGCATCCATAATGCATTTACAGCAGTACGCTCCATGTCTTTATTTACACAGGAATTAATTTCTGCTGCAAAGCGTATCAAGGGTGATGTTTATGCCGGACACAATTTAAGTGCTTTACCGGCGGTTGTTGATGCAGCGCATATGCATCGTGTGCCTGCAATATTTGATTTTGAGGATTTTCACAGAGGGGAGGATCAGGAGGGTTCACTACATTGGATCAAAACGAAGATTGTGGAAGACCAATATAGTTCCCTGCTTCATCATGCAACAACTGCCAGCCCGCTTATTACCGCAGCTTATGCTCAATTATATCCTTCAGTGAAGTTTACAACCATTAATAATTGTTTTTCGATCCGTTACCTGCAATCCGCATTGCGTTTGCATGACACTACCCGATTAAAACTATTTTGGTTTTCGCAGTTTGTAGGGAAAAAAAGAGGTCTTGAAACAATTATTGAAGCGATTGGAAAGACCGGACAGAAAAATATCTCTCTCACTTTATTAGGTAATTGTTCCGAAGATATCAAAGCCTATTTTGTTTCTTTTGCAAACGAAAAAGGATTAGCCGAAGATCAACTTTTATTTATGCCTGCAGTCGCTGAAGAATCCATTCCTTCCATTGCAGCCGCACATGATCTTGGCCTGGCCTGCGAGATACCGCATGTGGTTAACCGTGAAATCTGTTTAACCAATAAAATCTTTTTGTATTTATTGGCAGGTAATGCCATTCTGTTTTCAAATACCGAAGCACAAACACTTTTTTATAAAAGCTATCCGGAAACAGGCACTATCTATCCGCATGATAATGCAGAGGAGCTTGCTGTAATCCTGCAACGATATGCACAAGACCGACAACTTTTAAACAGACAGCGGGCAACAGCTTTATTATTAGGTAAAACATTTTTCAACTGGGAGGCCGAGCAACAACAGTTACTGAAGCTGGTTTCTGATTTATAGTTTTTTGTGAAAAAAATTCTCATCATCACACCGCATTATCCGCCCAGCAACCTGGCAGCGGTGCATCGCAGCCGATTGTTTGCGCAGCATTTGCCTGCGTTTGGCTGGGAGCCAATCATCCTTACCGTACACGAAGATTTTTACGAAGAGGAATTGGATTGGAACCTGCACAAGCTGTTGCCGGCAGGGCAGCGTATTGAAAAAGTGCGGGCTTATCCTGTAACCCGACCAAGACTGATTGGCGATATTGGTTTGCGTGCTTTTTTTCAGCTGCGGAAAAAGGCTTTGGCGCTTGTGCAAAAAGAAAAAATCGCTTTTGTTTACATACCTATTCCTTCATTTTATGTATCGCTGATTGGTCCTTACCTGCAGCGTAAAACGGGGGTGCGGTATGGTATTGATTATATTGATCCGTGGGTGCATGTGTTTCCCGGCTCGGATCGGGTTTTTTCCCGTCACTGGTTCAGCACCAAGCTGGCCAAATGGCTGGAGCCGAAAGCGGTGAAGTCTGCTTCGTTGATCACCGGTGTGGCCGAAGGGTATTACAAAGGGGTACTTGACCGGAATCCGCATTTACAACGTTGTGTAACCGGTGCGATGCCTTATGGCGGCGAAGCGGCTGATCACAGCGGATTAAAGCAATTGCAGCTGAAGCCTTATTTGTTTGAAGCCAACAGCAAATTACAATTTGTGTATGCCGGTGCTATGTTGCCGAAGGCATACGGACCATTGGAAGAAATTTTCAAAGCCATTGCTGCCCATCGGGACTTGTTTGAGCAGGTGGCGTTTCATTTTATCGGTACGGGTAAAACACCGAATGATCCGCAGGGGTATAACATTAAGGCATTGGCCGAGCATTATGGCTTGTGGCAAACGGTGGTATTTGAGTATCCGAAACGGATTCCTTACCTGGATGTGTTGATTCATTTAGAAGCTGCAGATGCTGTGTTTATATTGGGCAGTACCGAGCCGCATTATACACCCTCTAAAACCTATCAGGGAGTGTTGAGTAAGAAGCCGATTCTGGCGGTATTGCACAGTGCCAGCACAGCTGTGGCCGTACTTGAACAATCCCGTGCAGGTGTCGTGCTCGCCTTTGATGGAGCAGCAGCGGTTTCGGCGATCAGCCATGGGTTTGTTGAACAGTTTACCCGTTTTCAATTGTTCCGAAATGCGTTTAAGCCGGAGGAGGTAGATCAGCAAACATTTGCACAATATTCAGCCAAAGAAGTAACACGTACACTTGCCAGTTTGCTGGACAAGGCGATGGCTTAAGCTTTGGGAGATGCTTATTTTTAATTATTAAACCGTTTCATCTACCTGTGAACGTTTCTTATCTGAAAGAGTTAGATGGTATCCGGGCAATTGCTGCTTTGATGGTACTATTTTTTCATTTTTTCATTACTGCAACTGATGGTTCTGCGGTTGTTCATTTTATATCGAAGGTTGCGGTATTCGGACAAACCGGCGTTTCGTTGTTTTTTGTTTTATCAGGTTTCCTGATTACCCGTATTTTACTATCGACCAGAGCATCTGCCAACTTCTTTTCTGCTTTTTATCTACGCCGGCTGGTACGGATCTTTCCGTTGTACTATTTCTACCTGGTACTCTTTTATTTCGTTGTGCCGTTTTTAACACAAACGGATTTTATCAATTGGGGTGAACAGTTTTGGTACTGGTTTTATTTACAGGGTTTCCCGATGACGTTTCATTGGGCGCATGCGGGGCCTGATCATTTTTGGTCGCTGGGAGTGGAAGAGCATTTTTATTTGTTCTGGCCACTGTTGATCTATTTTATACAACCCCGTTATCTTCTGTCGGTTATTATGCTACTTATTGCCCTTGCATTTTGTTTGCGGATCATTTTTGTACAGCAGTCATTTGAAACATTTTATTTCACATTTACCCGAATGGATGAACTGGCAATGGGTGCTCTTGTGGCTGTACTGGAAATCCGAAATAAACTAAAGGCAGCCTATTTTAAACGTTATGTCCTGTTGTTTGTTCTGTCTGCTTTGCTATTGCTTGTTTTATGGGTACTCACGAATAAATCCGGTAATGCGTGGTTACAGGTAGCCAAGTATAATTTTATTTCGTTGTTGTATTTCTTTCTGCTTTGTGTTGTTTTAACGACAGCAACCGGTTCGTACCTAAGTATTTTTCTTCGTACTTCTTTATTGACCTACCTCGGAAGAATCAGTTATGGTCTGTATGTTTATCACCCAATGGTTTTCCTTCTTTTTAAACATTATGTTCCTGTTCAAAACGTTTTTTTTGTTGCATCGGGCTCGTTTGTTGTGACGGTGATCATTGCCAGCATGAGTTTCTATTGGTTTGAAAACCGGTTTTTATATTTTAAACAATTTTTCACTTATTCTTCCGGCAAACAGCCTTCCACTGTGAAAGCTGCCGGATAACGGTTCTATGCACAAGCTCGCTATCATAACCACCCATCCCATCCAGTACAATGCGCCGTTGTTTCGTTTGCTGAGCGAACGGAAGCGGATTGCGGTAAAGGTGTTTTATACCTGGGAGCAGTCGAAAGAGGCGGTGTATGATGCCCGGTTCGGAATTGAACGAAGCTGGGATATTCCGTTGCTGGAAGGCTATGAAAGTGTGTTTGTGAACAACACATCCCGTAAGCCCGATTCGAATCGTTTTTGGGGGATTGTTAATCCAGGCTTGTACCAGCGCTTGAAAGAAGAGCAATTTGATGCTGTGTTGGTTTATCGCTGGAGTGTGTGGAGTCATTTTTTATTGTTGCAGCGGCTGGGGAAGCGGCCTGCCCTTTTTTTCCGGGGCGATTCGCATTTGCTGCAGCAAGGGAAGGGCGTAAAAGGGATGTTGAAAGATATGCTGTTGCGATTTGTTTACCGGAAAGTAGATGCTGCGTTTGTAGTGGGTACCCATAATAAAGCGTACATGCAGCATTATGGATTAAAAGAGGAGCAACTTATTCCTGCGTATCATGCAGTTGATAACAACCGGTTTATGGTTGATGCGGAGCGCATGGAACAACAAGCGAAGGAAGAAAGAAGAAGGCTTGCAATACCCGAAGACGCTGTGGTGTTTTTATATGCAGGTAAATTTTATGCACTTAAGCAACTTGACTTGCTGATTCGTGCATTTCAGCAATTACCAGGTGCGCACTACCGGTTACTTTTAACCGGCAACGGCGAACAGGAAAATGATTTAAAGCAAGCAGCTAGGGGCGACAACCGTATCCTGTTTCAACCGTTCCGTAACCAGAGCGAAATGCCGTGGGTGTACCGGATGGGTGATGTGTTTGTCCTGCCAAGCAACAGTGAAACATGGGGATTGGGGGTAAACGAAGCGATGGCATGTGGTCGTGCTGCCATCGTGAGTGACCGCTGCGGTTGTGCGCCTGATCTTATTCGGGCAGGAGCAAATGGTTATGTGTTCAGATCTGGAGATGAGCTGTCGTTGCTTCATTCACTTCAAGCATTTGCCGATAAACAAACTACTGTTGAAATGGGAAGGAAAGCACTGGCGATCATCACCGAATTTTCACTGGAAGCGGTGGCGGAAGCGATAGAGGAGAGGTTAGGAGATAAAGGAGTGGAAGAAGGAAAAGAGGGTTGAGAGATGTCTGCTACAGGATGTAGGATTTATGATTTGCTTGTGCGCTGCGCTTGCAATGGATAGATTCACGGATAACGCAGATTGGGAGGATGAGCACAGATTTGATTGCGACGCTGCGCTGGCAATGGTTGAACCACAAAGGCACGCTCTTCGACTCTTCGACTTCGCTCAGAGCTCAGGATGGGCACGAACGGTTGCTGCGCTTTGCCGGCAAGTTGGTTGCTCACAGATACACACAGATGAACGCAGATTGTTGCGGCGCTTTGCTGGCAATGGTTGAACCACAAAGTCACGCTATTCGACTCTTCGACTTCGCTCAGAGCTCAGGATAGGCACGAATGATTGCGGCGCTTTGCCGGCAAGTTGGTTGCTCACAGATACACACAGATGAACGCACATGGTTGCGGCGCTTCGCCGGCAATGGTTGAACCACAAAGGCACGCTCTTCGACTTCGCTCAGAGCTCAGGATAGGCACGAATGGTTGCTGCGCTTTGCTGGCAAGTTGGTTGCTCACAGATACACACAGATGAACGCAGATAATTGCGGCGCTGCGCTGGCAATGGTTCACGCAGAAAAGGAGAGAACGCAGAGTTGATTGCTCGCTTCGTTTGCAATAATCAGGGTGGGGGTTGATAGTTTATTGTTTATCGTTCATGGTTTATTGTTGATGGAAATTGAGATGAAAAAAAAGCTTGCGGTTATTACATCGCACCCGATACAGTACAATGCACCTTTGTTTCGTTTGTTAACACAGCGGGGAAATATTGATCTTAAAATATTTTATACCTGGGGACAAACGGAGCAGGGCTTTGTATATGATCCTGATTTTAAACAAGCGTTTAAGTGGGATATTCCTTTACTTGAAGGGTATGAAAAGGAGTTTGTTGAAAATATTTCACAACATCCTACAGCCGGACGTTTCAGCGGAATTGATAATAAAGATCTGATCGAACGGATCGACCGCTATGCGCCGGATGCCTTGCTTGTGTTTGGCTGGAGTTTCAAAAGTCATTTACGGGTGTTGCGGCATTATGGCCGAAAGAAAACAATACTTTTCCGTGGCGATTCGAATTTGCTGGATGAAGCAGAAGGATTTTCGGTGAAAAAACTCCTTCGTTCGGTTTTTCTCAGCTGGGTTTACAGGCATATAGATCTTGCCTTGTACACCGGTGCAGCCAATAAAGCGTACTATCTTAAGTACGGTCTTAAGGAACATCAACTCCTGTACGCAGCACATGCTGTAGAAAACGAACGGTTTTATGATGAAGATGGTCGCTATGAGCAGGCTGCTGCTCAATGGCGCAAAGATTTGGGGATTGGTACCGATGAAAAGGTATTCCTGTTTGCCGGTAAGCTGGAGCCTAAGAAAGATCCGTTGCTGTTGTTAGAAGCATTTCAACAGCTTGACCAGGAAAATATCCGCTTGATTTTTGTTGGCAAGGGAGTACTGGAAGAAGCGCTGCAAAAGAAAGCAGGGGATGATCCACGCATTCTTTTTCTCGGGTTTCAAAATCAACAACAAATGCCGGTGGTATATCGATTAGCTACTGTGTTTGTGTTGCCCTCCAAGGGTCCGGGTGAAACCTGGGGTCTGAGCGTAAATGAAGCGCTGGCCAGTGACAGACCGGTGCTTGTGAGTACCAAATGCGGTTGCGCAACTGATCTTGTTGAACAGGGCGTTAACGGATTTATTTTTGAGGCAGGTGATGCAGCATCGTTACTTCAGCAAATGAAAAAAGTATTAGAAACAGCATTTGTAACAGCTCATATCCGAACAGTGGTTGACAGGTTTCGGATTCAATCAATCGCAGAAGCGATAGAAACGACTCTATGAATATTTCACGCATCATTTTTGCGCTTTTTGCGTTGTTCATTGTATTGCTGGTCAGTGCGAACGATTCGTTCCGTATTGAAGAGTTGACCGCTATCGGCTTATTTGTTTATTTTCTTTTGAATTTTATTGATTCAATCGGTAAGTCGTACAACCCACTGGATGTTTTGATCCTCATTGCTCTGTTTCAATGTATGGTAATGCCGACAGTTGTGTATCATGTTTATAACGATGATATTGGTATCAAAGCGTTGAAATATGATATGACAGTGAGTGCGGACCGCTATTATGGTTTTATCTTTCCTGCCGTTATAGCCCTTATCATTGGTATTAAACTTCCGGGTGTTGCACAACGATCGTATCAGCAACGCATTTATCAAACTATTCAGCGGGCCAAACAGCACCTTCAAGGAAAAGGGAATGTTGGCTTTCTTTTTATTATTATTGGTTTTGTTTCGGGTATCATGACCTTTTTTGTACCCGGTGATCTGAACTATGTTGTTTACCTGTTTGAGAAGCTCTTGTATGTTGGTGTTCTTTACATTTATTTCTCCGATTTCAAGAGTAAAAAACTATACCTCGGCCTGGCGTTCTTTTTTATATTTTCCAAGTCGCTCGTTGCCGGGATGTTTGGCGAATTGGTTTACATTGTGATGCTTGGTTCATTATTGGTATTGTTAGGTCAAAAGATCAAAAACTACTTAAAGTTTGGGATTGCACTTGCAGGGATGGTTTTTATTTTCCTTATTCAGAGTGTTAAATCGGAATACAGAGCGGCTGCGTGGAGCGGCACCGGAGGTGGCGCTTCTTTATACTTAGAGCTTGTTCAAGACCGGTTGAGTGATCCGGGTAAATTTTTCGACTGGACTACATTGTTTCCTTTTGTTAATCGTGCGAACCAAGGAATGATTATTGGTAAGGTGATGGATCATGTTCCTGCCCGTGCGCCTTTTGCAAACGGAGAAACGATTTTTACCAGTCTGGCTGCTTCTTTTGTACCCCGCTTACTTTGGCCCAATAAACCAATTGCCGGCGGCAAGGTGAATATGGAGCGCTTTACCGGGTTTGTTATTGATGGATATAGCATGAACATCAGTCCGCTGGGTGAAGCCTATGGTAATTTTGATGTAGAGGGCGGGATTGTGTTTATGTTTTTTTACGGGTTGTTTTTTGCCTTGGTTATCACGATGCTATTGCAAATCGGGAAAAAGCGGCCGACTATTCTGCTTTGGATTCCTGTGTTGTTTTTGAATTCTGTGCAAATTGAAACAGATATCCTGATGTGTGTTAACTCCATGATTAAATCGTTGTTGTTTGTTTGGTTTTGTTATTGGGCGGGGGACCGGTTTTTGCGGTTGAAGCTGTAAGCGCTAAGAGGTAAAGGAGTGGAAGGAGGAAAAGAGGATTGTGTGCTTCGCTTACAATGGATAGAATCACTGATGACGCTGATTGGATAGATGAACACAGATTTGATTGCGGCGCTGCGCTTGCAATGAATAAACGGAAGTACATGAAGTAAAAAATACTCATCTGATTTAAATAAACATCTTAGAAAGCAGCACTTCTACTTTTGAAACAACGTATCCTTATTTTTTACGATCATTTTTATCCTTCTTATAAAGCAGGGGGGCCCACACAATCGTTGGTGAACCTGGTGCGTGAGCTGCACGATGTGTATGAATTGTATGTTGTGTGCAAGCCGCATGAACGGGGGGAAACAACATTGCTGCAAGGCGTTCAGGTGAATACATGGATGGAGTGGGAGCAGGAAGAGGTTGAGGATAAGGTTGAGGTTGAGTATGTGGTTAAGGCGAAGGTGTATTACTGGCAGTATGGCTGGGGTGCAAAGGAGCAACTGCTGCAGCTTATGGATGCGGTATCGCCGGATGTAGTTTATATCAACGGTATTTATTCGTTGTATTTTAATTTTTTTCCGATTTGGTATGCGGTGCAGTATAAAGCGAAAAAGAAAAGTTTGAAGATTGTACTGGCTGCAAGAGGCATGTTACATGGCGGAGCGCTTTCGCAAAAAAGCATTAAGAAAAAGCCTTTCCTGTTTTTATTTCAATTGCTTGGTCTGCACAAACAGGTGTGCTGGCATGCAACAGATGAACGGGAAGCGAATTTTATTCGATCGGCCATGGGTACAAAGGTGGAAGTGAAGGTTGCTGCTAATTTCCCCAACTTATTACCTGTTGTTGCCGGTCCTCCAAAAAAGGTAAACGAATTAGTGTTGGGTACAGTTGCCTTGATCAGTCCGATGAAAAATCATCTGGCGGTGTTGCAGGCATTGCAGCACATTGCTGCCAACATCAGCTGGTTTATTTACGGTCCGGTAAAAGATGAAGCGTATTGGAACGAATGTAAAGGTTTGATCGATCAGCTTCCCTCGAATATCACTGTTGTTTATACAGGCGAATTGCCTCCACCACAGCTGCGGGATGCGCTGCAACAGTTCCAGGTGTTTATTATGCCGAGCAAGAGTGAGAATTTTGGACATGCGATTATGGAGGCATTGAGTGCAGGCAAGCCTGTGATTACGACAACCACTACACCGTTCGGTGATTTAGAAGAATCGAATTGTGGGGTTGCTATTGAGCCTGCGCATCTGGTTGAAGGTTTGCAAAAAGCGATTCAGGCATTTGCAGAAATGGGCGCTGAAGCATTTGCAACATCATCCAATGCAACACAAGTTTATCTTTCTTCCAAAACCGATGCAGCAAGTTTACGTGCTGCTTATGATTCGCTGTTCCATTAAGTTTGCAGCATGAAAACAAATCTTTCAGCGTATAACAACAATTGGTATCAACCCGGGCGGTCTGCTATTGTCCGTTTACTTTGGTTGCTTACAAGTGCTTTGTTTGTGCAATGCAGCTGGAATCCGCTTTCATCGGTGCGTGTTGTGTTGCTGCGTTTGTTCGGAGCAAAAATCGGAATGGGCGTTGTAGTGAAACCGGGTGTGCAAGTAAAGTATCCCTGGTATTTATCGGTTGGAGATTATTGCTGGATCGGTGAACATGTATGGATTGATAATCTTACACAGGTAACCATTGGTACTGATGTTTGCCTGTCGCAAGGCGCTTATCTCTTAACAGGCAATCACGATTATAAAAAAAGTACGTTCGATTTAATGGTGCAGCCTATTGTATTGGAAGATGGGGTGTGGATTGGTGCAAAGGCCATTGTTTGTCCGGGTGTTATTTGCCGTACGCATGCGGTGGTCACTGCAGGATCTGTTGCCCGCAGTGAACTAAAGGCGTATTCGATTAACAGCGGTAACCCGGCTGTATTTGTTAAAGAACGTGTGTTTCAAGTTTCATGAAGATTTCCATTATTACAGTTGTGTATAACAGAGCTGCTACGATTGAACGGGCTATCCGTTCGGTATTAGGTCAGTCGTACACAAACATTGAATATATTATTGTAGATGGTGCATCTAAAGATGGTACTACAGCAATTATTCAACAGTATAAAGATCGTGTGCATACTATTGTGTGTGAAAAAGACAATGGCATGTACGATGCTTTGAACAAAGGTATTCGTTTGGCCACCGGTGATGTGGTGGGTATTCTGCATGCCGATGATGAGTTTGCCAACGACCAGGTGCTTGCAACAATTGCCAGTCGTTTTACAGCGAATGTAGAGGTGGAAGCTGTTTACGGCGATGTTGGGTTTGTGCGCAAGGACCAGGATGACAAAATTGTTCGTTATTATTCTTCGGCCATATTTAAAACCAAACTTTTTACCTGGGGATTTATGCCGGCGCATCCAACGTTCTTTTGTTACCGCCGTTTTTTTGAAACATTTGGTTACTACCGTACGGATCTGCAAATTGCAGCCGATTTCGATTTGTTGCTTCGCTTTTTACGAAAGCATCAACTGTATGCTGTATATATTCCTGAGATGCTGGTGAAGATGAATATGGGAGGGAAAAGCACCAATGGTCTTAGCAGTACACTCCGGATTAATAAGGAGATCAAGCAGATTTTAAAAGATCACCAGCTGCCATCGAGTTATGTAAGGTTGTATGCAAGGTATTTTGTGAAAGTGTGGGAGTTTGGGAGGAGGAAGAAGTGAGCTAAGAGGTAGAAGAGCGGAAGAAGAAAAAGAAAATTGTTCGCTGCGCTTACAATAGTTCAACGCAGAGAACGGGAGGCTAAGAGGTAAAAGAGGGGAAGAAGGAAAAGAGAATTGCGGCACTGTGCTTACAATGGTTGAACCACGAAGACAGAAAGACATGAAGATGTATGAAGAGGGATTGCGGCGCTTCGCTTGCAATGGATAGAGTCGCTGATGACGCAGATTGGAAAGATGAACACAGATTTGATTGTGCGCTTCGCTTACAATTTTTGAATACGGGTAAGGCAGGAGCACAAAGAACGCAGGGAAAGCACAACGCTCACAAAGGGATGTCTTCTTTGTATACTCCGTGAAAACCTTTGCATACTTGGTGGCACCTTAAAAAAGCACATCGAACAAAACATATTTAAACATATAAAACGCAGTTGTAACTGTATTGCATAAACCGAACACGACAATGAAGAGAGCATTAATTACAGGTGTTACCGGACAGGACGGCGCCTATTTATCCGATCTGTTATTGAAGAAGGGATACGAAGTACATGGCATCAAACGCCGTACTTCGTTGTTTAATACCGATCGTATCGATCACCTGTACGAAGATCCGCATATCAACAACCGTCATTTTGTATTGCATTACGGCGATCTTACCGACAGCACTAACCTCATTCGTATTATCCAGGAAGTACAGCCCGATGAAATTTATAACCTCGGTGCGATGAGTCATGTTAAAGTGAGTTTTGATACACCGGAGTATACAGCTAACACCGATGCCATCGGAACATTGCGTATCCTGGAAGCGGTTCGTTTACTCGGCTTAACCGAAAAGACAAGAATCTACCAGGCTTCTACTTCTGAATTATATGGTTTGGTACAGGAGGTTCCGCAAAGTGAACGCACACCTTTTTATCCCCGTTCGCCCTATGCTGTTGCAAAAATGTATGGCTTTTGGATCACGGTTAACTATCGTGAAGCCTATAACATGTATGCCTGTAACGGTATTCTTTTCAACCACGAGTCGCCTTTACGTGGTGAAACATTTGTAACAAGAAAGATCACCCGTGCTGTTGCGAAGATTGCTTTGGGTATGCAGGATAAATTGTGGTTGGGTAATCTGGATGCCAATCGTGACTGGGGTCATGCAAAAGATTATGTGGAAGCCATGTGGTTAATGTTGCAACAAGACAAAGCAGAAGATTTTGTGATTGCAACCGGTGTTACTACGCCCGTGCGTGATTTTGTACGTATGGCTTTTGCTGAAGTGGGTGTGTCAGTTGAATTTAAGGGTGAAGGTGTTGAAGAGAAAGGTTATGTAACAGCAACATCGAACCCGGATTATGCACTTGCTGTTGGTACCGAAGTGGTGGCTGTTGATCCACGTTATTTCCGTCCGACAGAAGTGGATCTGTTGATCGGCGATCCAACAAAAGCCAATACAAAGCTTGGCTGGAAACCGAAGTACGATCTGAACGGTTTGGTGAAAGAAATGGTAGCAGCAGATGTTGAAATTTTCAAAAAGGAAAAACTGTTGCACGAAAGTGGTTATAAGATCAAAAATCAATTTGAGTAATGGACAAGAAAGATAAAATTTATGTAGCAGGGCACAGAGGAATGGTGGGCTCTGCTATTGTGCGCAAGCTGCAGGCCGAAGGTTTTGAAAACCTGTTGGTACGCACTTCTGCAGAATTGGATTTACGCAGCCAGGAAGCGGTTGATACGTTCTTCAAAGAGCATAAGCCCGATTATGTTTTTTTAGCAGCGGCCAAAGTGGGCGGTATTGTTGCCAACAATACGTACCGGGCAGATTTTTTGTATGAGAACCTGATGATTCAAAACAATGTGATTCATTCTGCTTATAAGCATAGTGTAACCAAGTTGTTGTTTTTGGGTTCGTCGTGTATTTATCCAAAATTTGCCGAGCAGCCCATCAAAGAAGACTATTTACTTACAGGTATACTGGAGCCAACCAACGAACCATATGCGATTGCAAAAATTGCCGGGTTGAAAATGTGTGATGCCTACCGCAGTCAGTATGGTTGTAATTTTATTTCGGCCATGCCCACCAACCTGTATGGTCCGAACGATAATTACGATTTGCAAAATTCGCATGTGTTACCGGCTTTGCTGCGGAAAATGATCGTTGCCAAACGCACGCAACAACCTGCCGTAGAAATCTGGGGTTCGGGTACGCCACGCCGTGAGTTTCTGCATGTAGATGACCTGGCTGATGCCTGTTTCTTTCTGATGCAGGAATACGATGGAACAGATTGGCTGAATATTGGTGTGGGTGAAGATGTGTCGATCAGAGAACTGGCCGAACTGATTAAAGCTATTGTTGGGTACGCAGGTGAACTGCAGTTCAATACTTCTAAGCCCGATGGTACACCCCGCAAGTTGCTGGATGTATCGAAGCTGCACAGCCGTGGCTGGAAAGCAAAGATTGGGTTGCGGGAAGGGATTGAACGGGTGTATGAAGAAGTAAAGTCGTTGCCTTTTTAAGGCGTAAGGTTTAGGGCAAAAGGCTTAGGGCGAAAGGCGTAGGGCACAAGAAACAAGAAAGAAGTACGAGGTACGTGAAGTATGTTTGGATTATTTAAAAAGAAAAAAGAAGAGCCGGCAATTGTAACCATTGATTACAGTGCATTGGCTGTGGATATGCATTCGCATCTGTTGCCGGGTATTGATGATGGTTCGCCCGATGCAGCTACTTCTGTAAGCTATATTCAAAAAATGATGGAGCTGGGGTATCGTAAATTTATTACGACACCGCATGCTTATCCCGATCTGTATCCCAACACACCTGAAACAATCAAAGCAGCACATGCTGTACTAATGCAGCAGCTGCAGCAGGAAGGCATTGATGTAGAAGTGCGAGCAGCAGCTGAATATTTTATCGACGATTCGTTTGCTGACCGTTTAAAAAGCAATGAACAGTTTCTTACGCTGCACAACAATTTTGTACTCGTCGAAATATCGTTCATGCAGCCACCTCCCGATTTAAACGAAGTGCTGTTTGAACTGATTGTAAAAGGATACCAGCCCGTGCTTGCACATCCTGAACGCTACAATTTCTATCATTCCAAAAAAGAGATTTATCACCGGTTTAAAGACCAGGGTTGCCTGTTGCAGGTAAACCTGTTATCGCTGATTGGTTATTATGGCAAAAGTGTACAGGATGCAGCGCATTTTTTAGTACAGGAAAAACTGGTTGATCTGATCGGCACCGATCTGCATCATCAACGTCATCTCGAAGCGATGCAGCATCCGCAACTCATGCACGAACTGCAAACTGCATTGCAGCTGAATACGATTCTCAACTCCACGCTTTCTTAACACATTTGAGCAAACCCCGGTTACTTATCATTCTCAACAGGCTTGCAACGGGTGGTCCGGCATTGAACACGCTTTGCATGGCCGAAGGTTTGAGCAATGTGTTTGACGTACTTGTTGTAGCCGGTGAGCCCAATGCCGATGAGCAGGCAGCCGATTACCTGCTCGATCAATACAAAGGATTTCGCTTTCAGAAATTAACAGCACTCCGCCGTTCTGTTTTGCCAGCGGTTGATTGGCGTGCATACCATCAGCTTAAAAAAATCATCAAAGAATTTAAACCGGCCATTGTGCATACGCATGGCACGAAGCCCGGTGTGTTGGGTCGATTAGCTGCACATCGCTGCAAGGTGCCGGTGGTAGTACATACATTTCACGGGCATGTGTTTCATTCCTACTTCCCGCCATTTGTCTCCAGGTGTATTGTGCAGATTGAACGATGGCTGGCAGGCTATTCAACTGCTATCATTGCCATCAGCGATATCCTCCAGCATGAACTGACAACAACCTATCGAATTGCCCGTGCTGAAAAAATAAAGCTGGTGCGATTGGGTATTGCCACTGCATCGTTTGCAGATGAGACGGGCGAGAAGCGTTTGCAGTTCAGGAAGCAATTTCAGCTGGATGATGCCACAAAGGCTATTGGAATTGTTGGGCGGTTAGTGCCCATTAAACAGCACCGGCTGTTTATCGATACAGCTATCCGTTTACTGCAAACAAGAACTGCCTTGCCGGCATTCCGTTTTTTTATTGTGGGCGATGGGGCTGAAAAGCAGGCGTTGCAGCAATATATTGTTCAAAGGGGTTTTGGGTTTACAAACGCTGCGGCTGAAGCTTCTGCCGAAAAGCCTTTTGTGTTTACATCGTGGCGAACAGATATGGATGTGGTATTTGCCGGGTTAGATCTGGTGCTGCTCACTTCGCTGAATGAAGGCACGCCGGTATCGGTGATGGAAGCCATGGCTGCCGGTAAGCCGGTCGTAGCTACCAACGTGGGTGGTGTTGCCGAACTGGTGCAGCATGGGCAAACCGGTTTTCTTGCAGCAAGCGCCAATGAGCTGTGTGCCCGGGTTGCGCAACTGCTGGAACAACCTTCTTTGGCTGCAGAAATGGGTGTTACCGCCCGGCAAATTGCGAAAGAGCGGTTTTCTGAAACAAGCGAATTGGCTTCATTAACAGCATTTTATGATGAGCTTTTGGCCTTAAAAAGCCAGTGATGCTTCAACACGATAATGGAAGTTGTTGCTTTGTAAACTTTTTGCATCCTTTTTTGTAAGTATATCCGGAGCATTTAATCATGAATAAGTTTACGATTAAAGATTTGGAAAATCTTAGTGGAATCAAGGCCCATACCATCCGGATATGGGAGCAGCGGTATTCGTTTTTAAAACCCCAGCGTACCGCCACCAATATCCGCTATTACAGCAACCACGAGCTGAAGATGTTGCTCAACATCTCTTTACTCAACAAGTATGGCTATAAAATCTCGCACATCGACCGGATGAGCGAGGAGGAGCTGCGTAGCAAGATGCTTACGCTTTCGAACAATGCAGCCCAGCAGGAGCGTATTGTCAACGAACTTATCCAGCACATGGTTGACCTGGAAATGGAGGCTTTTGAAGATATTCTTGAGCAGCAGATCCGGCAGAGGGGGATTGAGAAAACCATTACGTTTATTTTATTCCCGTTCCTGGAACGCATCGGTATTTTGTGGTTGACAGACCACATTAATCCGGCGCAGGAGCATCTTACTACCAATATTATCCGTCAGAAGCTGATTGTGGGTATTGACGGAACACGCCCGGTATTAACGCTGAAAACAAAAATGCTGTTGTTCCTGCCCGAGAACGAGCATCACGAAGTGGGCTTGTTGTTCCTGCATTACCTGCTTAAGTCAAGAGGTATCCATGTTATTTACCTGGGTGCAAATGTTCCTTTAAAGGATCTGGCGTTTATTGTAGAAAGTCAGAAGCCCGATTATATTTATACGCATCTTACAACCGTAATGAAGGAGTTTAACTTCGATAAATTCCTCAACAATCTTAAGATCCGATTCCCGCAGCAGCGCATTCTCATCTCGGGTTTACTGGCACAAACATTCGAGAAAAAGCAGGTTCCTGCTAATATCAAATTCCTGAAATCTTTCCAGGAAGTCAATGACTTTATCCATCAATTAGCTTAAAAAAATCAGGCATAACTACTATTGATCCCCCGAATAACGGGGGATTTTTTTTGCAAGTGATTGAGCGTAAACTGTTTAATATTTTTAAAAAAATATTAAACAAAAAGTTGCCTCACAACTGTTATTCTGTTTAACTTTACGATCTAATCATTTAAACAAAAAGGTATGTCAACCGTAGAATTCAACCAAATGCTTTTGAACAACACAGATTTTCTGAAGCCCTTTGCCTTTACGTTGACGAGAGATAACGAAACGGCAAAAGATCTGTTGCAGGAAACGATGTTCAGGGCGTTGGCCAATCGTGAGAAGTATCATGTGGGTACCAATATCAAAGCATGGCTGTACACCATCATGCGCAACATTTTTATTAACAGCTACCGCCGCAAAGCCAAGCAGCAAACCATTTTTGATTCAACGCCCAACGATTTTCTTTTGGACTACCAGCAGGCTACCGTATCTAATCAGGCAGAAGGTAACCTGAAGCTGAAAGAGATTCAGCAGGCCGTGCATGAGTTGCCCGATATTTTTAAACAGCCTTTTACACTCTATTTCGAAGGGTTTAAATACCACGAAATAGCCCATATTCTCAACGAGCCTTTGGGTACAATCAAGAGTCGTATCCATTTTGCCCGTAAATTGTTGAAAGAACAGATCAGCAGAAACTAAACCTCTTCCCTTGGTACAAAAAGCAATTGTTATTGGCAGCGGCTTTGCCGGCATGTCTGCAGCTTCCTTTCTTGCAAAGGCAGGCTGGCATGTGACCGTTTTAGAAAAGCACGATCAACCGGGTGGCAGGGCAAGACAGCTGCAGGTTGATGGGTTTACATTTGATATGGGGCCAAGCTGGTACTGGATGCCTGATGTGTTTGAACGTTATTTTAACCTGTTTGGGAAGAAGGTTAATGATTATTACGAACTGAAACGTCTTGATCCATCGTACCGTATTTATTTCAAGCATGATGTAACCGATATTCCTGCTGATTACGATGCTTTAAAAAAATTGTTTGATGAACTGGAGCCGGGCAGCAGCAAGCAGCTGGATGCTTTTATGGATGAAGCGGCTTATAAATACGAAGTAGGCATTAATAAATTAGTGCACAAACCGGGTCTTTCGCTTAGCGAGTTTGCCGATATGGACCTGGTGAAAGGCATTTTTAAACTGGATGTATTTACATCCATGAAAAAACATGTACAGAAGCACTTTGCCGATTCACGTTTGCGTGAGCTGATGGAGTTCCCGGTTTTGTTTTTGGGTGCATTGCCCGAAAAAATTCCGGCGCTGTACAGTTTAATGAATTATGCTGATGTAAAACTCGGCACCTGGTACCCTGTTGGCGGTATGTACGAAATTGTGAAAGGCATGCACAGTTTAGCAGAAGAGTTGGGCGTGCAATTTCAGTTTAACAGAAATGTTGAAGAAATCAAAACAGTGAACGGCCGTGCAACAGGTGTTGTGGCCGATGGTGAATACCTGGAAGCAGATGTGGTGATCAGTGGTGCTGATTATCATTTTACGGAAACAAAACTCCTGCATCATCACGATCAATCTTATTCGGAAGCCTACTGGAACAACCGGGTGATGGCACCAAGTTGTTTATTATACTATGTAGGGTTAAACAAACAGCTGCCGCAAATACCGCATCACAGTTTATTCTTTGATACCGATTTTAACCAGCATGGTCAAGAAATTTATGATAATCCGCAGTGGCCGAGCAATCCGTTGTTCTATGTAAGTGCCACCACCCGAACCGATGCTTCGGGAGCGCCTGCCGGTTGTGAAAACCTGTTTTTCCTGATTCCGGTAGCCGCAGGATTAGAAGGCGATACCGAAGAAGTGCGTGACCGTTATTTCCAGCAGATTGTTCAACGGTTTGAACAACGTATTGGTGAACCAATTTTAGATTCTATTGTTTATAAAAAATCTTACTCGGTAACCGATTTCAAAGATGATTACAACGCATTTCGTGGGAATGCGTACGGTTTAGCGAATACCTTGCTGCAAACCGCTATCTTGAAGCCGGGTTGCCGCAGTAAAAAAGTAGAGAACCTGTATTATACAGGTCAGTTGACGGTGCCGGGGCCGGGTGTACCGCCAAGCCTTATCAGTGGCGAAGTGGTGGCATCGTTGGTACATCAACACTATTCAAAAACAGTTCAAACAACCGAGCGCTTATGATGAATATTTTTCACGAAGTATGCCAGCTGAGCAGCCGCCTCACTACCGAGCGGTACAGTACTTCTTTTTCATCAGCCATCCGTTTGCTGCATAACGATCTGCGACAGCCGATCTATAATATTTACGGTCTTGTACGCTTCGCTGATGAAATTGTTGATACGTTTCATGAACACGATAAAGCCACCCTTATCAGCGATTTCCGCAAACAGACATTTGAAGCCATCGAACAGGGTATCAGCTTAAATCCTATTCTGCACAGCTTCCAATTAACCGTTAATCAATACAAAATTGATCATGCACTCATTCATGCTTTTTTCAACAGCATGGAAATGGATCTCGATAAAAAGCAATACAATAACGAAGGGTACAACGAATATATTTACGGCAGTGCAGAAGTAGTAGGGTTAATGTGTTTGTATGTTTTTGTTGAAGGCGATGAAGCAGAATACCGAAAGCTGAAAGCATCTGCACAATCGCTGGGGGCTGCTTTTCAGAAAGTGAATTTTCTGCGAGATGTAAAAGCCGATTACAATCAACTGGACCGCACTTATTTTCCCGGCCTGGATTTTGGCAATTTTACCGATCGGCAGAAACGTGAAATTGAAGAAGATATTCAAAAGGATTTTGATGATGCCTATGCAGGTATTATGCAGCTGCCGGCCAAAGCACGCTTTGGTGTGTATGTAGCGTATAAATATTATCTCTCTCTTTTCCGTAAGATCAAAAAACTGCAGCCCGCTGTCATTATGCAGGAGCGGGTGCGTATTCCGGACTATCACAAGGTGATGATTTTGTTAAGGGCCGGTGTACGCAGCCAGTTAAATATCATGTAACCGATAATCACTTATTTTTGATTGATGCACGAAGTAATTCTCGTTAACGAGTTGGATGAAGCTATTGGTTCCATGGAAAAAATGGAAGCACATGAAAAAGCATTGCTGCACCGTGCATTCAGTGTTTTTCTGTTTAATAAACATGGTGAGATGTTGTTGCAGAAAAGAGCCGCAACAAAATACCACAGTCCTTCTTTATGGACCAATGCCTGTTGCAGTCATCCTATGCCGGGCGAATCAACCGAGCAGGCTGCATTACGCCGGCTGGAAGAAGAACTAGGATTTACCACTCCTGTACACAAAGCATTTCATTTTACCTATAAAGCCGCATTTGATAACGGCTTAACCGAGTACGAGTTTGATCATGTATTTATTGGCGAGTACGAAGGTGCCATGCAATTGAATGCAGAAGAGGTGAGTGAAGTGTGTTACAAATCTATTGCTGTTATTAAAGATGAAATAGCCCACGATGCCGGCAGTTATACCGAGTGGTTTAAAATTGCATTGCCTTTGTTAGAAGAATGGCTGCAACAAAATCATCCCACTTATGCAGCAGCCTAAAGCAGTGGTAATCGGCAGCGGTGTTGCCGGTTTGGCCGGTGCCATACGACTTGCTGTAATGGGTTACTCGGTTGATGTGTTTGAACGCAATGCGTATGCCGGTGGCAAACTTTCTTATTTTGAAAAAGATGGTTTTGCTTTTGATGCCGGTCCTTCGTTATTTACCCAACCACAAAATGTAGAAGAGTTATTTGCTTTTGCCGGCGAACCGATTGCAGACTATTTTCAGTACGAACGTGTTCCTCTTTCCTGCAACTATTTTTTTGAGAATGGCAAACGTGTACAGGCGTGGACAGATGCTGAACGTTTAGCCGATGAATTGCAAACCCAATTAGGCGAAGACAGCAGCAATGTGCTTAACTACCTGCGCAAGAGTGAAACCCTGTACAACAATATCGGCAGTATTTTTTTAAATCATTCCCTACATAAACGCAGCACCTGGTTGCAAAAGCCGGTGCTGAAAGCCTTGCAGACTGTGCGTATGCCGCATTTGCTCGGCACCTTGCATGGGTTTAATCAATCATCGTTTCGTACAGCAGAAGCAGTGCAGTTGTTTGATCGCTTTGCTACCTACAACGGCAGCAATCCGTATCAAACACCGGGGATGATGAGTTTGATTCCGCATTTGGAATTAAATGAAGGAACTTTTTATCCAAAAGGCGGCATGATCAGCATTACCAATGCATTGGTACAACTCGCCGACAAGAAAGGTGTACGTATTCATTACAGCACGCCGGTTGAACGCATCATTCATCACGAAGGAAAAGTGAAAGGCGTGGTGGTGGATAATGAGAATGTTTTTGCTGATGTGGTGTTGAGCAATGCCGATGTTTATTTTACATACCAGCAATTACTCAACGATCCGATTGAAACAAAGAAAGTGTTGAAACAGGAACGCAGCTGCAGCGGTATGATTTTTTACTGGGGCATGAACAGAGAGTTTCCGGAACTGCACCTGCATAATATTTTCTTCAGCAACAATTACGCTGCCGAATTTCAAACCCTGTTTAAGCAAAAGCGTTTGTATAACGATCCTACGGTGTATGTGAACATCACTTCCAAAATGGAAGAAGGACTTGCACCGAAAGGAAAAGAGAATTGGTTCCTGCTCATTAATGCTCCATCAAACATTGGACAGAACTGGGAGCAAATGCGCATTAACTTACGTCAACAGGTGATTGATAAACTCAGTCGCATTTTGCAAACCGATATTGCTGCAGCGATTGCAACAGAAGAATATCTCGATCCTATCCGCATCGAAGAGCGTACCGGTTCGTACATGGGTTCGCTGTATGGTACCAGCAGCAACAGCAAGATGGCAGCTTTTCTGCGTCATCCCAACTTTACCAAAAAAATTGAAGGGTTGTATTTCTGCAGCGGCAGTGTACATCCCGGCGGTGGTATTCCGCTTTGTTTTAAGAGCGCAAAAATTGCCGCCGAACTTATACAGCAAGATCAATTAAAACAAGTTTCTCACTAATGCTGCAACACTACAGTAAACAACAAATTGCTACTGCGGTTGCCGTGCTGTTTCACTGCATTGGCTTAGGGGGTATGTTGTTCTATGATGTAACATTGTTTGCTTCGCTCACGCCCATGAATCTGTTGCTGAGTGCCGGCTTACTCATCTATACACAACAGGAAAAGAACCTGCATTTTTTTGTGTTTGTGGCCGTTTGTTATGTAACGGGTTATGTGGTGGAATATCTCGGCGTGAATCACCGGTTGTTATTTGGCGATTACCAATACGGCTCAGCAATGGGCTGGCAATGGAAAAACATTCCGCTGGTGATTGGGGTGAACTGGTTTATTATGATGTATTGCTGCGGCATTACCATCCAGCAGATGCTCAATTTTTTCTGGAATAAACTAAAAGAGGAGGACCAGCCAAGACGTACCAACGTTGGGTTTTTTGCAGTGATCATTGATGGTGCATTACTGGCTACGTTCTTCGACTGGATTATGGAACCAGTAGCGGTAAAGCTGGGCTACTGGCAATGGTTGGGCGATGGATCAATTCCGGTGTTCAACTATATCTGCTGGTTTGGTATCAGTGCCTTGTTGATGTTGTTGTTTCGTCTGTTAAACTTTAATAAACAAAACCAATTCGCAGTAAATTTGTTATTGATCCAGTTTATGTTCTTTTTAATCTTACGCACATTATTATGAGTTTGTTTTTATACATCTTACTGGCATTTGTGGTGTTCTTTACCATGGAAGGTATTACCTGGCTTACCCACAAATTTGTGATGCACGGGTTTTTATGGTACCTGCACGAAGATCACCACCAGCCTCGTGGCCGTTTCTTTGAAAAGAACGATGCGTTTTTTCTCATTTTTGCTATTCCCAGCTGGTTGTGTATTATGCTGGGTTTAATGAACGGCGTGTATTGGGTAGTGAGTATCGGTGCCGGTATTGCCATGTATGGGGCTGCGTATTTTATTGTGCACGACATTATCATTCATCAACGCTTTAAAATTTTCAGCCGCTGGAACAGTACATATGTACGGGCAATCCGCTGGGCACATAAAATGCACCACAAACACATGGATAAAGAGGATGGTGAAAGTTTTGGTATGCTGTTCGTGCATAAAAAATATTGGGAAAAGGTGCGCAAGGAAAAGCAGCTGAATCCGAATATTAAATAATGGATGACTGTTCACCCGAAGGGCGACTGCTCATCACAGCTTGTTGTAATAGACCTGACAGGTTAATGAGCTCATGTTAACTGCGGAATACAGGAACGAATGTTTCATTGTGCTTAACCTGTCAGGTCTGATACTCTATTGACAACATCAAACACATTTCATTGCATTCACACTATACTTATTTACTCATTTTGCTTGGCTCCATTGCGGGGCCTTTGCTGTTGAGCTTTGATAAAAAAGTAGCGTACTATAAAAAATGGAAATACCTTTTTCCGGCATTGCTGCTGCCGGCTTTGTTTTTTATTGTGTGGGATGAATTGAAAACAAAAGCAGGTGTATGGAGTTTCAGCGATGCACATATTACCGGTATGAAGCTTTCTACACTTCCGTTGGAAGAGTTGCTGTTCTTTTTTATTGTGCCGTATTGCTGTGTATTTATTTACGAATGTATTGTTTGTTATTTCCCTTCGATAAAACAAAAAAGCTGGGGCAAGCCTGTATTGCTGCTGATGGGTGTTTTGTTTCTGGTTGCTGCTGTCTTCACTTACGGTAAAGCGTACACGTATTATACGTCGTTGTTCAATGCGTTGTTTATTGGGGCATTGTTTGTTTTTCCAAAATGGTTTAAAGGCTTCAATGCCTCTGCTTTTCTGCTGAGTTATTTGATTGTGGTGATTCCTTTTCTGCTTGTGAATGGATTGCTGACGGGCATTCCCGTGGTGTTGTACAACGATGCGGAAAATCTTGGTATCCGCATTTTTTCTTTTCTTCCCTGGCCCATGAATAATATTCCGGTAGAAGATATCTTCTATGGCATGCTGTTGATTTTGATGAACGTGGCGTTTTTTGAACGGCTGCGGAGTAAAGATGTTGAACCACAAAGTCACTAAGCATCACGAAGCAGATCAACCTTGTTATTTGCAATCAACTTATCGGAACATAGCGATGCTTAATAGCCTTTCTCTCTTGTTCCCGGGCAACCTACTTTTTTATTTTTCTTGAACGATGCGATACCCGATGTGCGTTGGTACCAATCAACAAACGGTCGCCATACCAAGGTGAGTTGTACAAAGTAGTAGGCATCTTTATTTTTTTCACTGCCACGTAATGTGCTGCCAACAGGATAGGTGCCGTTACCACGGTATGCCAGATCAACAGCAGTTTGTCCACGTGCTGCAAGTAATGTTGCCTGATCAACATAACGGGTACTTACATCATCAATATAATCGGTAAATGTTTTGCGATAGCCCAACTCCAAACCAATACGCAAATCTTCGGTGAGTAAATATTCGGCACCAATACCAAACGGTATCGCAAACTGTGTTGACTTGTATGCTTTTTTACCGGGAAGAAATCCTTGTCCTTCGGTACTCAACGGTTGCAGAAAAACTTTGGCACCATTATCATCTGCTGTAAATGGTTTGATGCGGTACAGTGCGCCACCTGCAAATACATACGGCGTCCACCATTTATAATTCAAATTGAAAATATTGTATTGTGCACCCAGTTCCCATTCAAACAAATTGGTTTGAAAATTCAGATTGCGGCTTTGTTGCCCAGCATTTTTACTTTTTGCATCATCAGCACGCAGCATACCCAAACTGATATGTGTACGGGCCAGCAGGTGCTCGGTTAAATCGTAGCGTGCACCAATGCTGCCTGCAAATTTCGATTGCTTAAAGGTGAAACTTTTCCGTTGCAGATCGCCTTGGTAATTGGCCAGTCCACCACGAAACGATAAATGAAAATTTTGAGCTGATGCAAAGACAGGTGCGAGGCAAAGGAGCAGGAGCAGTTTTTTCATACTACAGTAATTGGATTTTGTACAAAGATCATCCGCTGAGTAAAACGGGAAATCTTTGCAGAAAGTATATGTGGCTGAGGCTTATTTGAGTTTTAAGTTCTGCTTTTTTAAAACAGCTTCCAGTTTCGGAATACTCGACGGACCCAAACCATGCAACTGCAGTAAATCTTTTTTACTCCAGCTAGCGAGTTGTTGTACTGTTGTAATACCCGCATTTTGCAATGCTCTTCTTGCAGGTGCCGAAAGTACAGCCAGTATTTCTTCTTCCGGTTGTTCTTCTGCTGCACAAACAGGACAAACGGGGCAGGTGCTGCTTTTGTAATAGCGGTGGCCTTTTTTGCAGGTGCGTGCTGTTGTTTTTGTTGCGGGCATGGTAAGGTTTGTTTGTTAAAGATAGTGCGGTTGTTGAAAAAATGACTGCTTCCCCGGCCGACCTGCGGTCAGAAGGGGAAGCGCCTAACAGCTGTTCCTTTCAAATGAATTAATTTCGCCGCATGATCCATAATTTCAACGCAGGACCTTCGGTTTTACCAAAAGAAGTATTTGAACAGGCCAGCCAGGCAGTACTCAATTTTAACAACAGCGGCTTATCTATTTTAGAAATCGGTCACCGCACGCCGTTGTTTGAAGACGTGATGAACGAAGCCCGTTCGTTGGTAAAAGAATTGATGATGCTGGATGATGATCATGAAGTGTTGTTCCTGCATGGTGGTGCCACTACACAGTTTATGCAGGTGCCCATGAACCTGCTCAACGAAAATGAAGTGGCAGCGTATACCGAAACAGGTACCTGGGCCGGTAAGGCCATTAAAGAAGCCAAACTGTTCGGCCATGTTGAAATTGTTGGTTCATCAAAGCATACCAATTACACAAGCATGCCGCATGAACTGTCGGTTCCGGCAACAGCGGCTTATCTGCATATTACTACCAACGAAACAATCGCCGGTACACAGTGGCACCAACTGCCTTACGATTGTGGCGTGCCCATTGTAGCTGATATGAGTAGTGATATTCTCAGCCGTGTGCTCGACTTCAACAAGTTCGATCTTATTTATGCAGGTGCACAAAAGAACATGGGTGCTGCCGGTGTAAACCTGGTAGTGGTAAACAAAAATATTCTCGGCAAAGTAAACCGTACCATACCCGGTATTCTCGATTACCGCAATCACATTAAAGAAGGCAGCATGCTCAACACACCTCCTGTGTTTGCAGTATATGTGGCCATGCTTACACTGCGTTGGTTAAAAGAACAGGGTGGTGTGGTTGCTATTGAGGCGATCAATAACCAAAAAGCCGAATTGATTTATTCAGCATTAGAAGCTATTCCATTCATCAATCTGCCGGTTGCCAAAGAAGACCGCAGCAAAATGAACGTAGTGTTTACCATGGACGATCCGGCAAAAGAAGCAGCATTTCTGCAACTGTGTAAAGAGCAGGGTATGTATGGCGTGAAGGGTCACCGCAGCGTGGGTGGTTTCCGCTTGAGTTTATACAATGCACTGAAGATGGAGAGTGTGGAAGCAATGCTGCAGTTGCTGCAAGAGTTTGCGGAGAAGAATGGATAAGATTTGAGGGTTGCCAACCTTTTAAAGGTTGGCAACCGTTCACTATAACGTCAATTTGATTTATCGGACAAGCAGGGGAAAATTCCTTTTCTTTGCAGCCGGTTAGTAAGTACAAACACATATATGGCTATTATCGTTCCGTTTAAAGCCCTGCGTCCGCAGGCACAGTTTGCCAAACAAGTGGCGGCACGTCCGTACGACGTGTTAAACAGCAAAGAGGCGAAGGAAGAAGCACAAGGCAATCCTTATTCATTCCTGCATATTACCAAACCGGAGATCGATCTTCCCGAAGAAACAGATCATTATGCGCCGGAAGTATACCTCAAAGCAAAAGATAATCTCGCTGCATTTATCCAGCGTGATGTCTTGTTTCGTGAAAGCAAGCCTTGCTATTATATCTACCGCCTTATTATGAATGGTCGCAGCCAGACAGGTTTGGTGTGTGGCAGTTCGGTAGAAGATTATGAAAAGGATGTGATCAAGAAACATGAGTTTACCCGTCCCGAAAAGGAAAACGACCGGATCAATCATATCAAGATCAGCGGTGCACAAACCGGTAATGTGTTTTTGGCTTACCGTGATGTGGCTGCTATGAACGAACTGATTGAAAAATGGAAGGCAGATAAAAGTCCTATTTACGATTTTACTGCCGATGATGCCATTCAACATACCATCTGGGTGGTGAATGACGATGCCGTTATTGCAACCATCAGTAACATCTTTGCTGCGCAGGTGCCACAAACTTATATTGCCGACGGTCATCATCGTGCAGCATCCGCAGCAAAAGTGCGTGCAGCCTTGGGCAAAGCAGCAACAGCAGAAAGCGATTATTTCTTAACGACCTTGTTTCCTGCAAGTGAACTGCAGATCCTCGATTATAACCGTGTGGTAAAAGACCTCAACGGATTAACCGTTGCTGAACTGCTGGAAAAAATCAAAGAAGATTTCGAGGTTAAGCTGGTGGGCAAAGAAGCCGTGAAGCCTGCACAACTGCATGTGTTTGGTTTGTATGCCGAAGGCAACTGGTACGAGCTGACTGCAAAAGCAGGAACCTACAAAACAGATCCCATCGGTATTTTGGATGTAACCATTCTTTCCGATAACCTGCTCGACAAACATCTTGGCATTAAAGATCAGCGTACCGATAAACGTATCGATTTTGTGGGCGGTATCCGTGGATTGGGCGAATTGCAAAAACGTGTTGACAGTGGTGAAATGCAAATTGCTTTCAGTTTATACCCTGTTACAATGGATCAGCTGTTCGATATTGCCGATAGCGGTAATGTAATGCCACCCAAAAGCACCTGGTTTGAACCGAAGCTGCGTGATGGATTGCTTACACATCTCATCTACAACGAAGCCTGATTATAAAGTCTGGCAAGGTTTTTAGCTTTCTTAATAAAATTGCAATATTGCAGAGGCGGTTTTACAATCGCCTCTTTTCGTTTAATTTTGGCGCAGTTATGAAAAAAATACTTAGTGTAATTCTTTTAACCTTGATGAGTTTGGCTGTATTTGCGCAGGAGCCTGATGCTGCACAACTGCACGAAACCGGCAAACAGTTTATGCGTGGCGGCGATTGGGCCAATGCGGTATTGGTATTAACCAAAGCGTTGCAGAAAGAACCCAACAGCATTTCTATTCAAAAAGATCTGGCACTTACTTATTACTACCAACGTGATTTTGCAAAGGCCCGTGAAACCGTGAAGCCTTTGATTGAACGTGAAGATGCAGATGTGCAGGTGTACCAGATTGCCGGTAATATTTACAAAGCATTGGCCGAGCGCAAGGATGCAGAGAAGATGTATAAAAAAGCATTGAAGAAATATCCAACAAGCGGTCCGTTGTATGCAGAGTATGGTGAGTTGTTGTGGATGCTCAACGATAACTACGGCAGTATTGAACAATGGGAGCTGGGTATTAAAAACGATCCTGCCTATGCCGGTAACTATTATTTTGCTGCACGTTATTATTTTTTTACTACTGATAAAGTGTGGGCGTTGGTTTACGGCGAGGTGTTCATTAACATGGAAAGTTATACCAGCCGCACAGCCGAAATGAAAAAGCTGTTGCTCGACGGCTATAAAAAATTCTTCACGATCGATGAGAAAACACAGCCTTCTAAAACAAAGAATGAGTTTTCGGAAGCTTTCATTGCAGTTATGAAACAGAACAGTGCCGTAACCAACAGCGGTATTACTACCGAAGCATTAACCATGTTGCGTACACGTTTCCTGCTCGATTGGAATAAACAATATGCTGCAAAATTTCCGCATCGCTTGTTCGATCATCAGAAACAACTGTTGCAGGAAGGTATGTTTGAAGCGTACAACCAGTGGATATTTGAAGCAGCAGGCGATTTAGCCAAATATGAAAGCTGGACAAAACTGAATACCGAACAGTACAACGAGTTTACAAAGTTTCAAAAATCGAAACTGTTTAAAGTGCCCGCAGGGCAGTATTATAAACAAGCGAATTAAGCCATGAAAAGCCTCCGCAGAACGGAGGTTTTTTTAGCAGATGTTGTAAGGATTGTTAACCTGCTTTTAAAGCGAACGTTAAAAGCAGGAAACGAAGGCAATCATAGGCTTGCTTTTATGCGCTCATTGCACATTTCTGCTTAACTTACCTGAACCAAACAGGCAGCTGTCTGTTTCTCTTTTTCGTACACGTAATTGCATGCTATATGAATCCTACAAGACTATTCGACTGTATTGATATACAGCTGGCAAAATTTCAACAGGAAGCCATGTTTGCCGCCAAAGAAGAGGGCGGCATCTGGAAAAAATATTCCACTGCAGAAGTAAAAGAAACCGTAGACCGGCTTGCTGCCGGTTTAATTCATTTGGGTATAGGTGGTAACGATATGAGCGTAGAGAAGCGTGATAAAATTGCCATCATTAGTAACAACAGACCCGAGTGGATGATGCTTGATCTTGCAGTGCAAAAAACAGGCGCTGTGCTGGTGCCCATTTATCCAACATTAGCTGTAAATGAACTGGAGTTTGTGTTAAACGATGCAGCAGTAAAGCTGGTGTTTGTAAGCGACCAGGAGCTTTACGATAAAGTGCAATCGGTACGCAGTAAAGTGCAAAGTGTACATGCGGTGTTTACATTCGATTACCTGCAACCATCGTTGCACTGGAAAGATATTTTAAGCAAGGCAACCGAGAACGATTTTAAAACACTTGCTGTGTCGGCACAAAGTATCCGTTACGAAGACATGGTAACGATTATTTACACTTCGGGTACCACCGGTACACCGAAAGGGGTTATGCTCAGTCATAAAAACATTCTCAGCAATGTATTGTCGAGCACGCCGGTGTTTGCAGAGTTTTGTGTACCCGGCGATAAAGCATTGAGCTTTCTTCCGCTCAATCATATTTTCGAACGCATGGTAACCTATGTGTACCTGTTCAACGGGGTATCTATCTGGTATGCACAAAATTTAGATACCATTGGCGATAATCTGAAAGAAGTACAGCCATCTGTTTTCACTACAGTACCACGCTTACTCGAAAAAGTGTACGAACGCATTATGGGCAAAGGGCAGGAGTTAACAGGACTGAAGAAAAAACTCTTCTTCTGGGCGGTGGATGTGGGCAGCCGTTTTGAAATCAACAAAAACCAAGGATTTCTCTATAACCTGCAACTTGCTATTGCCAACAAACTCATCTTTAAAAAATGGCGTGAAGGGTTGGGTGGTAAAGTGAAGGCCATTGTTACCGGCGCTGCTGCCTGCCAGGTGCGTTTGCTGCGTGTGTTTACTGCTGGCAAAGTTGTGATTATGGAAGGCTATGGTTTAACCGAAACATCGCCGGTAATTGCAGTGAACCGTTTTACCGAAAAGAACCGCAAGTTTGGAACAGTTGGTCCAACCATTGAAGGCGTAGATGTGCTGATTGCTGAAGATGGAGAGATCTGCTGCAAAGGTGATAATGTGATGATGGGTTACTACAAACGTCCTGATCTTACAGCCGAGGTAATTGACAAAGACGGCTATTTCCATACGGGTGATATTGGCGTGCTGGAGCAAGGTCGTTTTTTAAAGATCACCGACCGGAAGAAAGAAATTTTCAAAACAAGCGGTGGCAAATATGTAGCACCACAGCCCATTGAAAACAAAATGAAGGAGAGCAAGTTTATTGAGCAGATGATTGTAGTGGGTCCTGAACGCAAGTTTGCAGGTGCACTCATTGTTCCTTCGTTCGATAATTTAAAAGTGTGGGCAGCACAAAACAATATCAGCTTTGGCACGGTGCACGACCTGGTACGCAACCCGAAAGTGCTGGAAATGTACAAGCATATTGTGGAAGAATACAACCAGCAGTTCAATCATGTAGAGCAAATTAAAAAGTTTGAACTCTGCGCCAACGAATGGACAGTGGATGGTGGTGAACTGACGCCAACCTTAAAGCTGAAGCGAAAAGTGATTATGGAGAAGTATCGGGATGCAATTGAGAGGATTTATTTGTAAGCTCAGGATCTGAAATGACTAATGATATACAGTGAACCTGCATACGATAAGATTTTTATTGGACTCTTTCTTTGTATAGTTTGTTTTACTTCATGTGATGAAATACAAATTAAAAAATTGAAAAGAGAAGGCGTTATCGGCAAAGCAAAAATTACAGATTGCAACACTAGATCGAAAGGTTCCGGTGTTATTTTGGATTATACATTTACAGTTGAAGGGAAAAAAATTACAGGAAAGCAGAGCTATTACGAATTGAAGAGTCAAGTTTGCAGAGAGCTTCTTTACCGGGAAGTTTCAATTATTTACAGTGAGGATAGGCCTGAGGAGAACAGATTGATGATTAGCGAAAATGATTTCAAGAAGCTAGGCTACCCATATCCGGATTCTTTAAAATGGACCGATCGTTATTACAAAGAATGGTAAGTGCCGCAAGTTGCATTGTCGTATATGTGTGCGACGCAACCAAAGTTTCATTAGGTTCCAGCCGCCAGTAATCAAAACAGCATTCCTTTTTTCCTGTAAAACCAAATCGTTTATCTTCGCAGCATGCTTCCAAAATACAAACGCATCCTCCTCAAACTTTCAGGTGAATCATTAATGGGCGATAAGAATTTCGGTATGGACTCTGCCGTAATTACGCAATACGCTCAAAGTATTAAATCCATTGTTGAGCTGGGTGTACAGGTTGCCATTGTTATCGGCGGCGGTAATATTTACCGTGGTATGAACGAAGCAGAAACGGGTATTGAACGTGCACATGGCGATTACATGGGCATGCTGGCAACGGTCATCAACGGCATGGCTTTACAAGCCGGACTTGAAAAAGCGGGTGTGTACACCCGTTTGCAAAGCGCCATTAAGATGGAGCAGATTGCTGAACCTTATATCCGTCGCAGAGCCATCCGCCATTTAGAAAAAGGCCGTGTGGTGATCTTTGGTGCAGGTACCGGTAATCCTTATTTTACGACTGATACAGCAGGTTCACTCCGTGCTATTGAAATTAATGCCGATGTTATTTTAAAAGGCACACGTGTTGATGGCATTTATACAGCCGATCCGGAAAAAGATCCTACAGCAACTAAATACGATACTATTACTTTCCAGGAATGCCTCAGCAAAAACTTGCGGGTGATGGACATGACAGCCTTTACACTTTGCATGGAAAATAATCTCCCCATTATTGTATTTGATATGAACCGCCCCGGCAACCTCAAACGTGTTGTTACCGGCGATCATGTAGGTACCATCGTTAACGGCTAAGCTGTTCACACTTTGTTTTCATTGGGGATAAGTTTCAGCTGCAACCCCTTTCGCAATCCTGTTATTGCCAGTAACTTTCCATTGTTATTCTGAAGTATTCTTCTCCATAACAAATTATTGTTTCATGCCAGTCACCCTGTTAGCCATAGAAATATCTGTTTTCGAAATCGCCATGTTCCAGATCGGGGCATTGGTGTTGGGTTTTGTCATTCACTATTTCTGGAGTATGCGTCACGGCAACCAGTTCGACCAGGAACTGGATGTAAAGAAGTACGAGCAGGAAGCCTATGACTGGCGCATGAAGTATTACAACATCCTCGAGCAACAGAAAGACAGTGGCGAGAATTTGCAGAAAGAACTGGCTATTGTACAGCAGAGTGAGCGTGCATTGATGGAAGAAATTGAAGAGTTGAACGACCTCATAAAAGAACTCAAGCAACGTCCGCAGCAGGTCGTTGTTGAAACTACAGCACCATCTGCAGGTGCAGATGTTAGTCCGGCTGCATACCTTGCCCAACTCAAAAAAGCACAGGACGATCTGTTGCAACACAACCAGAGTATTTCGCAATTGCTCAACCAGGTAGAACTGTTAGAGAAAGTTGAACAGAAACACCAGGATACCTTACAACAAAATCAATACCTCACCGAACAGCTTGCATTGCTGCGTCGTTCGTTAACAGAAAAAGAAGGCGAGCTCAATACCATTCGTCAGCAAACGGTGCTTACGCATGAAATGAAAAACCGTTTGGAAACAGCGTACGACGAGTTCAACGAAATTCAGTCGAAGTTGATGAAGGTAGAGCAGCAGTTAAGCGTACCACAAACCAATGCGCTGCGTTACGATGAGCTGGAAGAAGCCAATCATCTCCTGTCGGTTGAGCTCAACGATATGCGCAATAAACAGCGGGAGTTGGTTGAAGAAAATTCAAGACTGTCGCAACACGTCATTGAAATGGAAAGCAAGTTGAATGAAGCCAACCTGCAACGCCAGCAACTGAGCAAGCGCAACGATTTTCTCGAAGAGCTGAACAAAGATCTGCAGCAGGTATCAGATCATAATAAAAAACTTGAATCGCAGCTTTCACGGTTATCAGAAATTGAAGCGATGCTTGCACGAATTTCTTCCGGACAAAATCAGTAAATCAGCGGTTGTTATTTTTTCCTTCATTAGATTTGGCGCTCCACTAAAACAGTTGGCAGTATGTCGTCCATTGCAGATATCCGCAGAGATTATTCGTTGAAAACATTACTCGAAACAGAAGTAGCTGACAATCCTTTTTTACAGTTTGGCGATTGGTGGCAGCAGGCCATTGAATCGGAAATCGATGAAGTAAATGCAATGACGTTGGCAACGGCCTCGCTCGAAGCTGTTCCCAGTGCACGTATCGTTTTATTGAAAGGTTATGACGAAAAAGGCTTTGTGTTTTACACCAACTACGAAAGTATAAAGGGACAGGAGCTGGCAGAAAACCCGAGAGCATGTTTATTGTTTTTCTGGAAAGAGCTGGAACGGCAGGTACGTATAATCGGTTTGGTTGAGAAAGTGAGCGAGGAGGAAAGCAATGAGTATTTTTTATCACGCCCCACAGGCTCACAGGTAGGCGCATGGGCATCGCCGCAAAGCCATGTAATTGAAAACCGCAGTTGGTTGGAGAACAGGGTAAAGGAACTCGCTGAAAAATTTAAGACAGAACAGTTGACCCGTCCGCCACATTGGGGAGGTTACAGGGTTAAGCCGGTGATCATCGAATTCTGGCAGGGAAGAAGCAGTCGTTTGCACGATCGCATTCAATACAGTTTGCAGGATAATGGCAGCTGGAAGATTGAACGGTTAGCACCGTAATAAAGTACGAGGTACGAAGTTGGAAGTACGGGAGAATGCATAAAAAAGCAGGCGGTCACTTGCGTAACAACCTGCTTCAGGAATTTTTGATACTGCCGAAACTTATTTTGTTTCTGCTTTTTTCGCCGCTTTTTTTACAGCAACTTTCGCTGGACGGCTTTTGCCGAAAGAACCTTTGAAACGTTTGCCTTTTGCAGTTTTTTTATCTCCTCTGCCCATGGTAATTAGTTTATTTGAATGATTGAATTGCAGCAGTGCTGCGTAAATACAAAGGTGATCATAAAAAAAGCAAGAAACAAAACGTTTCCTGCTTTTTTTATGCCTGCAAATAATTAGAGCTTCGCTGCTAATTCTTTACCTGCTTTAAATTTAGCTACTTTCTTCGCTTTAATTTTAATAGTTGCACCAGTTTGCGGGTTGCGGCCAGTACGTGCAGCACGCTTGGTTACAGAAAATGTACCGAAACCAACCAATGTTACTTTGCCACCACCTTTTAATGTTTTTGTAACGGCTTCGATGAAAGAATCCAATGCAGCATTTGCCTGTGTTTTTGAAATTTCTGCATCTTCAGCAAGCTTTGCAACTAATTCTGCTTTGTTCATAGTGAGAGTTTTTTTAAGTGGAGCAAATATAGACGGTTTTGCACTGCAACAAAATTTTTTTCACTCACAGAAAACACTTAAAAAATCTGCTGGAATGCAGGCCGGGCAAGGGTTGTAACTACATTGACCAAAAACTATTTTTCTGTTTAATGTAAAATAAGAATGCTGAAATGCCTGTACAGCAAGCATTTCAGCACAACAGCGGCTGTAATCCTTTACCGGCAAGGGTTTCAGAAAGGGTAAAACAAAAATTACAGCAGCAGGTTGCTGTTCTGTTTTCCACAATTACTGCACAAGCTCCATAATGGATCGAAAGGCGATAAACTGATTTCCCCATTTATCAAATGCCTTTTGCCGTAACGAAGCTGCATGTACTGCAACATAGGCTTCCTGCAATTCCTTACTGTTGGCAAAGTATTGTACAGTGTAAGTAGGGCCTTCCTCTTCTTCTGTTTCCAGCAAACGAAAAAACTGTGCATCGGTAAAACAACCTGTTGCCAATACTTCGGGTATATGTTCTTCCTTCATCCATTGTACCCACGCATCGTGAATAGCCCAGGTTACTTTGGAGGTTACGTTGTATACAATCATGTTATTTTAATTTCAGTTCCAAATAAACAGGACAATGGTCGCTGTGTTTTACATCCGGATAAATTTCTGCATCTTTTAATTGCTCCCGCAAAGGTTCTGTAACACTAATGTAATCGATACGCCAGCCTTTGTTATTTAAACGCACACTGGGGAAACGCTGGCTCCACCAGCTGTAACGGTGTGGTTCGGGGTGAAACTCACGAAAAGTATCTACCCAACCGCTTGCATAAAACTTCGTCATCCATTCACGCTCTTCCGGTAAAAAGCCACTCGACTTTTTATTGCCTTTCGGATCATGAATATCAATTTCCTTGTGTGCAATATTGTAATCGCCGCAAAGAATCAGTTTCGGATGTGTTTTCTTTAATGTATTCAGCCAGTTGAAATATTCATCAAGCCAAACATATTTGAACTCCTGCCGTTCGTCGCCACTGGTGCCGCTGGGGAAATAGGTATTGATCAAACGGATATCACCAAAGTCGAGTTGTATAACACGTCCTTCATCATCACTTGGTCCATGACCGTTGCCAACTTCAACATGATCCGGTTTTATTTTGGTAAACACTGCTACGCCGCTGTATCCTTTCTTTTGTGCGCTGAACCAATAATCGTGGTAACCAAGATCATTAAACAGTTTATGATCCACATCTTCTTTGGTAGCTTTTGTTTCCTGCACACAAATAATATCGGCAGGATCTGTTTTTAACCAATCAAGAAAACCTTTTTTGATGGCAGCCCGAATGCCATTAACGTTATAGGAAATAATACGCATGTTCTTGTAACTGATTTATTCGTGAACGAAAGTAAGAAAGGCATTCAACACACACATAAAAAAAGAGACATCACTTACGTAATGCCTCTATCAGGAATCAATCGAAAACGAACAACTAAGCTTTCTTCTCGTAAAATGTTTTTTCTATTTTTTTGTTTACCGGTTTCACAGTTTGCAGAAATTTATAAATGGCTTTGATCTCCATATCGCTCATACGACTGAATGGCCCCCAAGCCATCGGACTGTGCTTAATTAGTTTTCCTTTACGGATGCGGTTGCGGAATGTTTCTTCGCTCCAGCCGTAAATGCGGCCTGTTTCTTTATCGGGTGTAAGATTGGGTGTTTCGCAGATGTAATGTTCCGGGTCAATAATCGATTCCATTTTAAAACCACCTGCAAAGGGTTCTCCAACAAAAGCGCCTGTTTTTAAATCACGATCGGTATGGCAGCCACGGCAATTGGCAACACTCATGGCAAGATAACGGCCATATTCAGCAGTAGAATCCGGTTTCACCTGTTTGGGTGGAGTACCGGTTGGTCCCACAGGTTTTATAATAAATGCTTTTACAATTTTGCCCATTACATTCATCTTATTGTCGGGTACCTGATTGTTTACAGGCTTCAATGTGCGTATAAACGAAATAACAGCAGTAAGGTCTTCATCACTCATATCATGAAACGGCATAAAATCAAACAAGGCTCTTCCATCGTGGCCAACACCATAGCGTAACGAACGTGCAATGGTTTCATCGCTCAGGTTACCAATGCCCGTTTCTTTATCGGGTGTAATGTTGCGGGCATAGATATGGCCGATCGGCAATGCAAAATCCCGGCCGCCCGGCAAGTCTACTTCAGCGCCGCTGTTCACCACTTCTTCTGTTCCTTGTTTTGCATGGCAATCGGCACAATGTGCAGGGCCATACACAAGATATTTACCTCTTGCAAGTACTGTACTGTCGGTTGAAGCTTTAATGGCGGGATAAGGTGCATCGTATTTCGTATTCTGTCGAAGCAGTACAATGGCAGTAATGCCAACGATAAGAAAGAGCAGGATGATACCTGTCCACTTCAATGTTTTCTTAAGCATGATGGTTGGTTTTGGGGGTGACAGAGAATAAGGTAGAAACAATTTTGACAAGATGCAATACCTGCCGCTGTTTTGTGAAAACAAAAAAGCCACAACAGGTTTTGTTGTGGCTTCGTTTACTGTTGGCTCTATTAGAAGTGTACGGCTAATTTAAGTTTCACAAAAAACGGGTTACCGGGTGTATAATGTAATTCAGTAACAGGTGTTGTTTCATTCCGTAATCTCGACTCGGTTGCAAATTGTGCTTCGTTCCATTTGCTGTTAAAGAGATTTTCAATTACGGCTCCGATTTCCCATTTGCGTACAGCATAACTAAGCGAAGCATCGGTAATAAAATAACCCTTGGCTGTTATACTGTAATCTTCATTGGCTGCACGGTTGGCAATATAACGGTAACGTACAGCGGCACTCCATTTATTTTGCTGATAGTTGATGCCGCCTGTACTTGTAACAGTTGGCGCCAGTGGAATATAGTTTTCGCCTTTTGCATCTTCGATGCTTCTTGCATGTGCAAAGTTGATATTGGCATCGGCCGACAGTTGTTTCAACGGTTGCCAGCGTACAGACACATCAGCACCATAGCGGCGTGTTTTACCACCGGGTTCTACAATGCCCTCATCACCCACATACACAAACTCCTGTTGTAAAAACAAATGCCACACGGCTGCGTTTACCAGTAAACTTTTAAAGGGCTTCCAGATAAAACCAAGATCGGAACCGTAGGAAGCAGGTAATACTTCACGACCGGTTTGTGGTAACACCACCCGAGTATCGTTGCTGTGAAATCCTTTTCCGTTCTTAAGATATAGTTGCAGATTTTTATTAAACGTATAAAACAAATTAGCTTTCGGGCTGATGATGAATTGCTGTTGTGCTGCTAACGAAGGATTGAGCTGATCGTTATAAGCAAAGTGAAAATAATCGGCTCTTGCACCCACCGTTAACATCCAGTTGCCAAATTCTATTTTTTCATCGGCATACAGCCAGCCATTGGCTTCACGCACATCGCCCAAAGCAATTGCATCGAGTACTTCAGTTTTATTTTTTGTGTGTGACAGTTCTGAATGATGTGTTGCATCGAAACGGATGCCGCTGCCAACACTGCTGGTGAAGTTTATGTTGCCCTTTGTACGTTTCGATTGCCAGTTGGATTGCCAACCGAAAATATCTCTTGCTTCCTGCTGACGAATCTGATCGCCATTGACCGGATCGTTGAGGAAGAAGGTGAAGTTTGAAATAAGATTGAAATGATAGCGTGTGTAATAGATCTGATGTTCCAGTTGATCGTTATTGCTTAAACGCTGCTGCAGTTTTGTACTGAAGTTGATACGGCCGGTATAACCACCTTCTGTATTATCAATGGCACCGAAGCGGGTAATACTTCCATTGTTTACTGCACGCTCAGGAATTTGTCCCGATGCATCCCATTTGCTGTTGAATACATTGGCTTGCACAAACAGTTTGTTACGTTCGTTGAGCTCGGTATTATACTTTCCCCAGATGTTGAAACGGTTAAAATGCTGCGCACTTTCAAACGGACCATCGGAGTAAATAAATTCTGATGCAATAAATACATTTTGTTTCTTGTTAGATGCTGGTAACAGATTTACCATTGCCAAAGCACGATAGCTGTTAAATAGACCTGCTTCAAGCTGCACTGTATTTTGTGTAAGCTTATTGGCTGTTTGCAATTCTACATAACCCGCTGTATTGAAATTGCCTTGCTCGGTGTAATAGCTTCCCTTGCCATAATCAATTGTTTTCACCAATTCAGGAATCACAAAGTGCATATCGGCATAACCTTGCCCGTGTGCATGCGAGGGCATGTTTACCGGCATACCATCTACCGTAATCTTCACATCAGTTCCATGGTCCACATCAAAGCCACGCAAAAAAATCTGCTCTGCTTTACCACCGCCCTGGTGTTGTGCAATAAACAAACCGGGTACATAACGCAAAAATTCCTGTGCCGAATTAACGGGGCGTTGGTTTAAATCAATTTTACTGATGGTGGAATATACTTTGTTGGCATTGCCTGCAGCAATAACCAGTTCTTTTAAATTAAACGCTGCACGCTGCAGGTAAATAACGAGATTGTTGTTTGATGGGGTTACTGCTGTTGTTGCATAACCAATGGCAGATACAGCTACAGTTTGTTCTGTTGCCGAAAGCGAAATAGAGAAGCTGCCATCTTTTGCTGAGGTAACAATTTTTGTGTTGCTGCGGATAACAGCTCCTTCAATGGCTTCGTTATTAACGGTATCAATAATACGTGCATTAAAAATTGTTTGAGCATTCGCCAACAAACTGCATGCAAGAAAAGATAAGGAGAATAGAATTGTTTTCATAAACAGTCAGCATTGAAATCAAAGTGTTTTTAATTCTTCTTTTATTTCGTTGGTTACAAGAGGTCCTAATTCGAAACTGCTTTCCAATGCTTCGTTTAAATAGCGCTTTGCCATTTTTTTATTTCCGGCCTGCTTGTAAATAACGCCTATATGATAAAGGGCATCGGGTTCAAATGTTTTGTTGACAATACGGTCGTTGGCAATACGTGTTGCTTCGTTTACCTGTCCGTTTTTGTATAACGACCATGCCAGTAAATCGTACGATTGGGGCGTAGGGCGGTTGAGAATTTCTTTGTGTGCAATCTGTAAGGCCGTCGTAGCATCGTTCCGTTCATCGCTCATAATAGCAAACAGATATTTATTGTACATATCGCCATAAATTGGTTGTGTTACCTGATCAATGAACAAGGCAAGGCGGATATTTTTTTCCTGGTGATCATTTTCATACGCTGCAATTTCACTCAGCATCAAATCGTAATCCGGTATGGGGTGATGTGCCTGCAACCAGTACAAAATGTTTTTTGCAAGCCGGGTATTTTTGTCTTGTGAAAAGGCGATCCATGCAATGCCTTTCCATGCATGATAGTAAGCAGGATCTGTTGCCAATACTTCGTTATACAGTTTGTATGCTTCGGCAACACGGTTGTTGTGACCGTACATATCTGCAAGATTTGTTTTAACCCACAGTAAAAGATGTTCGTTTTTACTTTCTATTACATCAGCATAAGCCTGTTCCATATAGGCAATACTTGCATCTGCATTGCCTCTGTGATCTTCGAATTTTGCTGCTCTTGTATAATAATCGAAATTATTTTTCTGTGGAAGGCTGGTGAGTAACTGTTCGGCCTGTTTGTACTGACCCAGTTCTAATTTTACATCGAAGCGCTGGAGTGCAGTGAGGTATTTATCGTCGCCCATTTGTAATGCTGTATCCAGGTATTTATCTGCCTGTTGAAAGCGGTGTTGTGTAACACAGTTAGCTGCAAGCGACCGGTATATGCCGGATGAAAAATGTTTTTGCAGTTGGTTGGCTACAGTGTACAAGCTGTCGCTTTTGTGTACATCATGAATATTGCCGCTGTATTGGAAGCGTTTGCTGTAAAGTGATGCAAGTTTCGTTTTTGCATTATGATCATCAGTTTTCACAGCAAGGCGGTTGCTCCAGAATAGAATATCCTCGTCAATAATCGTAAGATCGCTTTTGTGCTCTGCCGATTTTTGTAACGCAGCAGTAATTCTTTGCTCTTCTGCAACAGGCGCTTTTTCATTTGTACAACCAGCAAAAAAAACAGCAGCAGAAAGAATAACAACAAATTGCTTAAACATAACAGATGATTGTAGTAAACGGAAATGGTTAAAAAGCGAAGGTGTAAAAACCTTCGCTTTGTCTCTCTTCTAGTGAGGTGTAGCTAAATAGGGAAATGAAGTAAGAAATGCTTTGTCATTTGCACTTACATTATCGCTGGTAAGGCCCGGGTTTGATCCGCCCGTTGGTCCGCCGAATAACAGCAATAGTTCAACATCAATCACATCATCAGCTAATGCCCGGCCTGTTAAAATATTGGTACCGTCGAAGAAGGTTGTTGGTGCAGTGGTTGATACATTCAGTACATCTGTTGCCAGTAATCCTGTAAACTGATCTGCATTCTGACCCAATGCGTTTGTTGTGTAGCCGGCGTTTAAAGCGAGTAATCTTGCTTTAAACTTAGCGGCAAATGCTGCACCCATTGCAGATGGAACCGTTGTGTTGAACATGTCTTTATCTGCAGTGCTGACAAAAACAGTGTTAATTGCAGGACGAGCCATTTGATCGCCCATTTCGTACACAACTTGAGTTGGAGGGGTGTTTTCTTTTTTGCAGGCTGTAAATAATACAGTGCCCGCTGCTAATAAAGTAAATAATCTTATGCTGAGTTTCATTGTAATATTTTTTAGAATGAAGATTTTTGTTGCGGATTAGTTGATTGCTTTTTTCGATTCAGCCCATACGTTTAATGTGCTGGCATTACCTAATTGCGATTTTGGAACTTCAACAACAATACTTAATACGTTTGTGCCTTTAAAAGTGTCGTTACCAGGTTTGTTAAAACCAGATGCTTCACCACCAAGAATTTTTTGGTACTGAGTCAGGTCAAAAAAGAACGGATCGTCACGTGGGCCGGCAAATACTTTCACTCCTTTTTGTTCGGCCATGATAGCGGCTTGTCCGTAAGGCGTAACATCAGTTTGTACTGTAAATGCAGTTTCAGCAATTACACTTCTTGTACCGGTAGCTGCAGGCTTGTAAGGTCCGTAGATTTTCATCTTACCATTTTTTACAATCGCCTGGATAACGAGATCTTCTACATTATCGCCATTGTTGTCGATGTTAAATTCAACCAGTGTTTTCTCGTCGAATTTAGCAGCACCTGTTGCAGATGGTGAAAGTAAACCTTGCGTGTTAGCAACAAATACAAGATTGTTTGTGTTTTCTCCACGGAAAACATACACATCTGTAATGTCGGTTGGTTGGTTCGATACGGCAGGTGCATCAAGATGGTCGGCTGCATAAATAATACCGCCACTTACAGCTACTACTGCAGCAAGAACAGTCAGTAAAACTTTTCTCTTTTTCATTTTTTGTTTTTTTTGATTTGTGATTTTTTAAATAACCTGTTTCATCGTGGGCAACATGGGTTATTGTTGTGCGGATATAAGAGATACGTGAAACAGATGTTGTTGGATTTTTTAACAACGTATTTTTTTATGCGTTGCTGAAAATGTCTGGATGTATGCGGGATAAAAAGAAAGGCTGGTTGAAACCAGCCTTGTTTAACCAAAACCAGGACTACATCATTAGCCTTTCGGCAGAACAACAGCGTCAATTACATGAATTACACCATTGCTCTGATATACATCTTTTATAGTAACGGAAGCCATGCCTCCTTTTTCATCTTTAATCCAGAGTTTATTATCCTGCATCCATAACCACAATTTGCCACCTTGTACCGTTGTTAATTCTGCTTTGCCGTTACCATCTTTAATGAGTTTGGCAATTGACTTTGCATCTAATTTACCGGCAACAACATGATAGGTTAGTACGGCGGTAAGTGTGGCTTTGTTTTCAGGTTTCAGCAATGTTTCAACAGTACCGGCAGGTAATTTGTCAAACGCTGCATTGGTAGGTGCAAATACAGTAAACGGTCCGGCGCTCATTAAAGTTTCAACAAGGCCGGCTGCTTTTACTGCTGCAACCAGTGTGGTGTGATCTTTTGAGTTAACCGCATTTTCAACAATGTTCTTTGATGGATACATGGGCGCTCCACCAACTTCTACTGTTTTTTCTTTCATTTTTGTTGATGATGTTTGCGCAGATGCTCCTGCAGAAATAAGCATAGCAATAGCTGCAGCGGTAAAAAACTTTACGCTTTTCATTTTGTTGTGTTTTTAAAATTGATATGAATAGTTTACTTCAACAGTGTAACTGTTTGCACTTCGTTGTTTGAGTGAAGTATAAGAGATACGGAAGAGGAGTTGGGGTTGGATTTAACGCAGTAAAATTTTTTAAAAATAAAACGCCCCGCATTTGCGGGGCGTTTTTCGTATTCAGGTAGATCATTCTAAAATCGGTCGTAACCATCTGGTTGCTTCATCTAAACTCATGCCTTTGCGTTTGGTATAATCTTCTAACTGATCGTTACTGATTTTACCTACACCAAAATATTTACTTTCCGGATGTGCAAAGTACCAGCCACAAACAGACGATGCAGGATACATGGCCAATGATTCGGTTAAATGAATACCGGTTGCTTCTTCTCCGCCAAGTAAGCTAAACAATTTATATTTCTCTGTATGATCGGGACAAGCAGGATAGCCCGGTGCCGGACGAATACCCATGTATTGTTCCTTGATAAGGTCTTCGTTACTCAACGTTTCATCTTTTGCATAGCCCCAGAACTCTTTGCGTGTACGTTCGTGTAAACATTCGGCAAATGCTTCTGCCAAACGATCGGCCAGCGCCTGCAGTGTGATCTTATTGTAATCGTCATGTGCTGCTTCAAAACGTTTGATGTGTTCTTCGATGCCTTGAATGGTTACAGAGAAAGCTCCGATGTAGTCGGTAGCCGGTAGTTGCGAGTCATTAGCAGGCTTAATGAAATCGGCTAATGATATGTTTGGTTGTCCTTCCGCCTTTTTAATTTGTTGACGTAAGAACTCCAATCGTACTTCGTCGTTCGTACTTCGTACTTCCACAGTGTCTTTCCCATCACTGTTTGCCGGCCAGAAACCAACGGTGCCTTTTGCACTCAACCATTTCTCCGCAATAATTTTATCCAGCAATGCATTGGCATCGTTGTACAGTTTGGTTGCTTCTGCACCAACTACTTTATCAGTCAATATATCGGGGAAGTTACCATGCAGTTCCCATGCAATAAAGAACGGCTTCCAGTCGATATACTTGCGGAGCTCGGCCAAATCGTAATCGGCAAATACTTTTGTGCCCGTAAAGGTTGGCGTTACAGGTTGGTAATTGCTCCAGTCGATTTTTGTTTTATTCGCCTGTGCTTCTTCTAAACTTAAAAACTGCTTTACTACTTTTTTATTATTAAAATCATCCCGCAGCTTATCGTATTCAGCTTTCAGGTTGCCGAGGAATTCCGGTTTCTGCTCCTGGTTTAATAAGTTACCTGCTACTGTTACACTACGGCTTGCATCGAGTACATGTATTACACCTTCTTCGTATTGCGGTGCAATTTTTACAGCCGTGTGCATGCGTGATGTTGTAGCACCACCAATGAGCAACGGTTGCTTCATACCACGGCGTTTCATTTCGTGAGCCACATGCACCATTTCATCAAGCGATGGTGTAATCAATCCACTCAATCCAATGATATCTACATTTTCTTTTTGTGCTGTATCCAGAATTTTATCAGTAGGCACCATTACGCCCATATCAATTACCTCATATCCATTACAACCTAACACAACACCCACAATATTTTTCCCAATATCGTGTACATCGCCTTTTACTGTTGCCAGTAAAATTTTTGCAGCACCTGCACTTTCTTCATTCACCGTTCCTGCTGCCAGGTGTGCCTGTTTACGGTCTTCTTTTTCCTGTTCAATGTAGGGCGTAAGTACGGCCACACTCTTCTTCATGACCCTTGCGCTCTTTACTACCTGTGGTAAAAACATTTTACCGGCACCGAATAAATCGCCCACCACATCCATACCCGCCATTAACGGACCTTCAATTACTTCTAACGGAGCGCTGTATTTTAAACGGGCTTCTTCGGTATCTGCTTCAATATAATCGGTAATGCCATTTACCAGCGAATGTTTCAAGCGCTCTTCTACCGATGTGTTGCGCCATGCTTCATCTTTTACGGTTTCTTTTCCTTTCGACTTTACCGTTTCTGCAAACGCAATGAGTTTTTCAGTGGCTTCGTTGTTGTCGTTGTTGCGGTTGAGAATTACATCTTCACACAAATCTCTCAACTGCGGTTCAATTTCATCGTACACTACTAACTGCCCTGCATTTACAATACCCATATCCATACCTGCTTTAATAGCATAGTACAGGAATACACTGTGCATGGCTTCACGCACATGCTCATTACCACGAAACGAGAAGGAGAGGTTACTAACACCGCCACTTACTTTTGTAAGCGGCATCAGTTGTTTTATTTCTTTGGTAGCTTCAATAAAATCAACACCGTAGTTATTATGTTCTTCCAAACCGGTTGCTATGGCAAAAATGTTAGGATCGAAGATGATATCCTGCGGATCGAAGCCTACCTGTTCGGTTAAAATTTTATAAGCACGATGACAGATTTCTACCTTGCGTTGTTTGGTGTCGGCCTGTCCGATTTCATCAAAGGCCATTACAATAACCGATGCGCCATACATACGGCAGATACGTGCCTGCTCAATAAACTTTGCTTCTCCTTCTTTCATGGAGATGGAGTTGACAATGCTCTTGCCCTGCACACATTTTAAACCGGCTTCAATGATTTCAAATTTCGAGGAGTCGATCATGACCGGAATTTTTGCAATATCCGGTTCGCTCTGCAACAGGTTGATGAAGGTGGTCATCGCCTGTACACCATCGAGCAACGCATCATCCATGTTTACATCAATGATCTGTGCACCGTTTTCAACCTGCTGTCGTGCAATACTGAGCGCCTCTTCGTATTTATTTTCTTTAATGAGGCGTGCAAATTTCTTGGAGCCGGTAACGTTGGTACGTTCGCCTACGTTAATAAAATTTGTTTCGGGACGAACCACTAATGGTTCTAATCCTGAAAAGCGGCTGTATGGTTTAATACTGGTCATTTCTTCTTTGTGTTTCTTTGCGCCTTTGTGCCTTAGTGGCTAATCAAAAACTTGCTTCAACAACTGGTAATTCTCTTGGCTTTATTTTCTTCACATGCTCAGCAATATGTTTGATATGATCGGGTGTAGTACCGCAACAGCCGCCCACAATATTTACCCAACCTTCCTGTGCCCACTCTTCTAAGTAATGACCGGTATCGGAAGGGTTCTCGTCGTATTCACCCATCGCATTTGGTAAACCTGCATTGGGATAAGCCGATACGTAGCAAGAAGCGATCTGCGATAACTCTTCAATATGCGGACGCATTTCATGTGCACCCAATGCACAATTCAACCCAACACTCAACGGTTTTGCATGCATCACCGAAATATAAAACGCTTCGAGTGTTTGTCCGCTGAGTGTGCGGCCACTGGCATCAGTAATGGTTCCGCTGATCATGATCGGCAGTTCCGGTTTGTTGACATCCTGGAAATATTTCTTGATAGCGAAAATGGCACCTTTGGCATTGAGGGTATCGAAAATAGTTTCGATGAGTAATACATCTACACCGCCATCCACCAATCCTTTGATCTGTTCGTAATACGCAGCCACTACTTCATCGAAGGTAACCGCACGGTAGCCGGGATTATTTACATCGGGCGAAAGGGATAATGTTTTATTTAACGGACCAATAGCGCCTGCAATAAATTTGGGAGTTTGGGATTTGGAATTTGGATTTTGGTTGTAGTATTCCTCAATGGCTTTTCTTGCACATTGCGCCGAAGCAACATTCAACTCATAAGCCAGCGCCTGCATATCGTAATCGGCTTGTGCAATACTGGTACTGCTGAAGGTGTTGGTTTCAATAATGTCGGCACCTGCATCTAAGTATTGTTTGTGGATACCGGTAATGATTTGCGGTTGCGTAATACTCAGCAGATCGTTATTGCCTTTTACGTCGCAATGCCAGTCTTTAAAGCGTTCGCCCCGGTAATCGGCTTCGGTGAGTTTGTGTCGCTGAATCATGGTGCCCATTGCACCATCAATCACTAAAATTCTTTTTTCGAGTTCTTTTCTGATATCCATAACACGGCTGTTTACTGTTTGCTGCAGACAAAGCTGCAAACCACAGAATGAAAAAAGTGTTGTTACGGTAATTTGTTGTGTTCAGGTAGATGAACGATAAACGCTGGAGAAAACCGGGAGAGGTTTTTATGACGTTTATTAGTTCTGTTACTGTTTCTCGACTTCGCTCGAAACAATTGTAAAATCCTTCGACTTCGCTCAGGATTTTTTGGCCGAACAATAAACAAATCCGCCGTAAAGCACTGCAAATGTAAATGAAAAAACCGCATCAGCAATGATGCGGTCTGTTTCAACTATAAGTCAGGGCAAATTCTCAATTTTTAATAAAGTGCAGTTGATCGTCCTGGGAGGGGTTGTCGTCCTTCAGTTTCAGCACTGTTCCGGTGCGCTCGGTTTTCATCCATTCGCCGTTCAGATCGGAAAGTATCGGGTCGCTACCGAAGTTGATGGTGAATTTTGTTGTGGTTTCGCTCCAGGTGCCGGTAATGGTTGACCCTGAGCTGCCATGTGCCATCAGCACGCCGCCACTGTTGAACATGAAATTATACGCTGCGAAGTTGGACGTTTCATCTTTCTGATCCCAATAATAATTTATGCGCCAGGTACCGCTCAAGGCCTCTGTGTTATTATTACTAACGCTTTCCCGTTTGCAGGATACTGCAGTGAAAAGCAAGACGGCATAAAGTGAAATACGTAAAAACATGCTTGTTGTTTGTGCTGTAAAATTGTTGCTTTCTGTTTATTGTTACAAACGCACTTGGTTGAATTGGTAATTTTTATGCTTGAATGGGGAGTTCACCACCCAGCCATTTCTTAAAGTCGGCCGAACGTTCTGTACTTACAATGGTTTCCTGTTTGGCGGGTGGGTTAAGTTGGATATGTACCCGTCCTTTTGTCCAGGTGGTCATTTGGCTGATGGCATGAATGCCGATGATGAACTGGCGGTTGATGCGGTAGTATTTGGCAGGATCAATCATTTCCTGGATTTGATCGAGATTGAAATCAACCACATAACGTTTGCCATCGGCTGTAACAATAAAGTTGCTTCTTGTTTCGGTGTAGAAATAAGCAATGTCTTTTGTTTCGATGGTTTTAATATGCTCGCCATAGCGGATAATAAAACGCTGGCGGTATTTATCAACCGGTGTTTGTACCGCCTGCAACAGTTGATTGATGTTTAATGAAGAGCTGTTGATCTTCTTGTATTTTTTAAGTGCCTGCTGCAGCTCGTCTTTTTTAATGGGCTTTAACAGGTAATCGATACTGTTTAACTTAAATGCCTGTAATGCATATTCGTCGTACGCTGTTGTAAAAATAACCGGGCAGGTTATTTCAACTTGCTTAAACAGTTCAAAACACATACCATCGGCCAAATGAATATCGGCCAGCAGCAGCTGCGGTTGTTTGTTGTTGGCAAACCATTCCTTTGCAGCTTTTATACTTTCCAGTACAGCCAGCACTTCGGTTTCTTCTGTTGCTTCCAGCAGTAATTTTTTTAAACGTTTTGCTGCTGGTTCTTCATCTTCAAGAATTAATACCTGTATCATGCGTGTTTAATTAAAGGCAGTTTAACAGTAAAAAATAGTTCGGTGCTTTCAATGGTAATGTCTTTATCTGCAATAAGCGAAAAGCGGTTACGGATGTTTTGCAAACCCATGCCTTCGCTTTTTTCTTTCGTCGTTTTTTCTTTACGGTTGTTGCGTACAACCAGCTGCCCGTCTTCAATAAACAGTTCAACCGTAAGCGGATATTCTTTTGATACCACATTGTGCTTGATGGCATTTTCTACCAGCAGCTGTAGTGTAAGTGGTGGTATACTGTAACGGTTTTTTTCTTCGGCTGTTAAGCGGTTGTCTACAATCAATGCACAGCCAAACCGTTTTTGCTGTATAAAAAAGTAATCGTCAATTACAGCAATTTCATCGCCCAGTGAAATCAGGTCTTTCTCCCGCATGTTTACAATGCTGCGGTAAAAATCGCTGAGGTGTTCTACATATTCTGCTGCACGTTTCGGGTTTTCTTCAATAATGCCCAGCAATGTATTAAAGCTGTTAAACAGGAAATGTGGATTTACCTGGTTCTTTAATGTTTCGTATTGCGATTGCAGTTTTTCTGTTTGTAATTGCTGCCAGCGCTTTGCAGATTTTTCACGCTCTTTAATCACATACCATAAAATAGCGGCAGCAAGTAAAATGCTTAGCGTAATAAACCACCATTGCAGCCAGAAGGGTTTGCTGATAACAAAACTGTAACTGGCTTCTGTTGCATGATCGAAATTACCGGTAACAGATGAACGTACACGAAAGCGGTAAGTACCATGCTGCAGTTTCGGGAAATTAATTTCTGTGTTTTTGCTGCGTTGCCATTCGTTGTTATATCCTTCCAGCTTGTATTGGTATTGCACTCGTGCCGGATCGGTATAGTATAAACCGGTAAACGAAAACGACAAGTTATTTTCATCGTATGCAAATTTTCGATCGGTTGTTTCGTTGAGTTTATTTAAGAACAACGATACCGATTGAATACTTGTTTGCGGTTGATTATAGATTTGATAAGAAGGGCGCCTGTATTGAAACACACCGGTAGAAGTAAAGAACAAGGTGCCTTTTGCAGAATGATGGGTACAGTTAAGATCAGTTGAAAATACTCCGGTAAAGCGATCGGTACCTGGCAGTATAACGGTGCGTGTTGCTGCATCAATTAAAAAATAACCGGTACGGCTGATGCAGAATAAATTACCACGGTTGTCAATATCCAGCGAAGAGATATCGGTATCGGGCAATTCTTTTTCTTTACCGAAGCGTGTAAAGTTTTTTCCATTATAACTGAAAAGACCTTTCTGTAAAGTAGAACACCAGATGGTGCCGGTGCGGTCTTCTGCAACAGCATAAATTACTTTAGCAGCCAGTCCCTGCTGTTCGCCAAAATGTGTGAAGCGGTTCTGTTCCATCATCACCAATCCTTTACCGTCGGTCGCAAACCAAACACGGCCTTTACTGTCTTCGTAAATATGATAAATGTAGTTAATGCCGATACCTGAAAGGCTGGTCAGGTTTTCGAAAGTAAATGTGCTGCTGTTTGTTTGGGTACGAAAGATGCCTTGCAAGGAAGAGATCCATACTGTTGCGCCACGGCCACTGATGGAAAGTATACTCATACTTTCATTGCCTGCAAGCTCATTCAAACGCTGCACTTTATTGTTGCTGATATTGATGCGGTAAATGCCTTTCCCCAATGTGCCGATCCATAAATAACCGGCACCATCGTAATACAAGGATGTAATATCTGTTTTGCTGTCAAGACCCGGCAACGGAATCAGTTGTTTGCGGTTTTCTTTCCGGCTATATTTTACAATGATGTTTTTATTGTTGTACCAAACATTGCCAGCTTCATCCTGCCAAACATCATGCGTATTGTTGGCTTCGTCGGCTGAGAAATGAACGAGCTGGTTTAATTTTTCGCCATTGCTTTTAAACACGCCGTTGTAACTCAGTAACCAGCCATTGGCTTCTTCATCAACTGCTAATTGTGTGGGCGAGGTTAATGGTTGTTGATAGATGAATGTGCCGTTTTTGTCTACTTGTAAGAAATTCATGTCGGTGGTAATCCATACTTGCTCGTCCAATACCAGCACATCATTTACCTGTGCTTCGCCAATTTGCGGTACAGGAAATGCACGGGCTTTTTTATTCAACAGCGAAAAGGTACCAATGCCTCCCTGTTGGTAACCCAGCCAGATCGTGTATTTATCAGCAGGGTCTGCAGTAATGGAGCGAATGATATTATCGGTAAGACCATGATTGCTGCTGTTATAATTTTCAATTGTTTTTTTACTGCCGTTAAAACTGCAAATGCTGAGGCCTTTATCTGTTGCAGCAGCAATGGCATTGTTGGGCAACAACTGCAAATCGTAAATATAATTGTCTGCCAGGCCATCATCGGTATTAATGTTGTACAACTTGCCTTTGTGTTGTACGTAAATGCCTTCGCCTTGTGTAGCAAACCAAAGACGGTTCTCTGCATCGAACAAGATTTTACTGATGCTGCTTTTGGGTAGCCCTTCTTCGGGGTTGAATAATGCAGCTGTTTGCTGCGCTGTAGTTACAATTCTTCCGTTTTGAAAGCCCATCCACACTGTATTGTTTTTATCGGCACATACTGCTGTAACGGGCGATGGTTTCATGGCAGGTAATGGTAGAACAGAAGCCGACAGTCCGTTGTAACAATAAACCGAACTGCCTGCACCAATAAACAGCAAGTGTGTTTTTGAAAAAGTAAAGCAACTGGGCTTGGCAGCAAGTACTGTTTCGTTCAGTTGCTGTTGCCAGAATAAATAATTTTGTCCGCCTGCATTTTGTGCAGGAAGTTTACAAATGGCAAATAATAAACTGATAAAGAGGAACAACCTCATGTGTTGCTTTATTTGGGTAACAGTTCTGTTTTTATATCTACTTTAATTTCATTGGCCAGCTTTTCTTTTACCACCCGTGGAATTGGAATCTGGTGATCGGACAATAAAACGGTAAAGCTGCTGCTGATGAGAATGCTTTTGCCCGTTAATTCCATTTCGCTTTTAATAATGCGTTCCTGCTCTACACCATGAATGGTTAGTATGCCTTTTGCACGAATCGTGTATTTTCCTTTCTGCTCGTAATTGATGGTTTCGATGATCTTGCCGCTGAAGGTTGCTTCCGGATATTTTTCACTCTCCATGTAGTTTTCATTGAAATGCTCCCGCTGCAGCGGACTGTTGAAGCCTTCAAACGAACGGATACGGATGCGAAAAGCAAAATTATTTTTTGATATATCTACAGCGCCTTTCATTTCTTTGCTTGTTGCATTAATCAATTCAAACGGCGCTTCCGAACGGAAATTAACGGTACCGTTGTTAGAGGTATAAATGCCGTGCTGTACTACAGCTGCGGATAAACAACAGCTCATAAAGATGAGCAGTAAAACTTTCATGTGCATCGGTTGTGGTAAGTAAAGTAACCGGTTTTTTAGCGCCGGTTATTTTTTCGGTTTCTTTTTTAACGAGAAAACACGGGAAATATTGAAGCCAAAGAAAATATCGCCTTTGCTCCATTTGCCTGTGGTTTCGGTTATAAAGGTACGCTCTGTCATACCTCTTGAGTTGGTAAAATGCAGTTGAAATACGTGGCCGCCGGTTTCTAAGTCTACACCCATCGAAAACGAATTGGTTGTACCAGCAAAACTGTAACCCGGCACCAGGTAATAATATTCTGCGTTCACCGAAACACGGGGCCATATTTTCTGACGGCCGCCGATGCCGATTGCAAGCAGATCGTTCGGGTCGGTTGCCAGCGGAACATAATTGTAATGGATGAGTGTAGGTGTAATTTGTATCGACGTTCCTTCGCTGAATTTGCGTGCAATAAGCAGCTGGTGTGCAAACTGCAATCGGTTCGAAAAATAATAAGGCGATGGGTCAGTTATTTTCAAAGTTGTTACCATAGCGCTGGTAATAAATGCCATACTGATGGGCATTGTTTTATAACCGCTGCTCTGACGCAGGATTTTGTATTTTAAAAAACCATCGAATTGTTTTTGAAATGTACTGCGGCCAACACCCACCATAAAGCGGGGGGTAATACCAAAGTCGAACCCCATGCGCATACTGGCATTATCTAAACCAAACAAATCATACACACCACCGTTAACCGTTCCAAACCTGTGCGATATTTTGAAATCCATGATACCGGGTGCAATGTTCTCAATGGAGTGTCCATTGATGATGCGGGTTGTTTTAAATGTTGCTTCGGTGTAATTGGTTTTTTTCTGATCTTCTTTTTTCTGCTCTTCTTCCAGCATTTTGTTTAAATCAATTTCCTGTGCATGCAACAATGTGGCAGCAAGCATAAGTAAAGCAGTAAAGCAGGTTTTGTGCAGCATGTGGTTGATTTTATGAAATCAGGATTTGGGTTGATAGGGCTCGTAGTTACAGTTCACTGTTATTTCAACACTCTCGGCAATTTTAGAAGATACAATGGCCGGTACCGTTATGTTATAATCGGCCAGCTTAATGGTAAACTTTGATGCAGCACTTATTTTCCCTGCTTTAACCGTAATGGTTCCGGGTACTTTTATTTTATTGCTTACACCATGCAGTGTAAGGTTGCCTTCAACTGTTACCGGATACGTACCATCTTTTTTAAAATTTACTTTCGAAATATCGCTAACTGTTCCTTTAAATTCTGATTTAGGAAATTTATCAGAGTCGAGATATTCTTTCCGGTTGAAGTGATCCTGCATGGCAGCTTTACGAAACTGAAAACCTTTTATAAGCACAACAAACTGCAGCGATCCTGTTTTTGTATTCAGCACACTCGATACTTCGTTGTTGCTGGCTTTAATATCTTCAACCGGAGTAGATGAAAAAAAACTGATCTGGCCGTTACGGGTTAATTGCAGATCCTGCGCATGAAGGCTGTATGCAGTAAGCAAAAGGAGTGCAATAAAAAAAACGGTCTTCTTCATACTGTCTTGTATTTAGGTCAAATTAATTTTCAGGTGCTCCCCGCTTTATCCACGCTTCAATAATGGCTATATCACAATTGCTCAGTTTTGTTGCATTTTTTGGCATCTGTACATAACCTGGCGCATGTTTAAGCACACTCAGCAATGTTCCGCTTAGAGCGTTGCTTTGTACAACTTTAACATCCTGCAGTTTTACACCGGCACCATCTATTGCATTACCACCATGACAACGATAACAGTTTTGCGACAGAATGTTCACCACCTGTACACTGTATCTTACATTGGCAGTATCGCACGGTGCAAGTTGCCCGTATAAGTCTTCGGCATTATCGTAATAACAGGAAGTAAGCAGCAAAACACTCAGCGATATAAGGGAGATAAGCTTCGTCTTCATGGCAGTACTCTTCTGTTAAGTATTTGTATAATGGGCTTCTTTTTTAATAAAATCGTTTATGCCGAACGGTTATAGTTGCACTTTAGCATCGTCTATTTTATAACAACGAATCAGTACTACATCGGTTAAAAAACCGGTACACAATCCTTTCAGTGTAATTGTTTCGCCGTTCTTGATAGGGGCAGCTTCTTCTAATGTACAATTTACGCCGAACATCAAGTCATCACTTTTCAACAGTACCACAGTTTTACCTTCGCTGTTTGTGCCTACATTACTCACTTCTCCGGTTACTGCCACTACTTTATCAATATACGTTTTATTGGCTTCTGCTTCGTTTAAGGAATAGGCATTAAACAAATCGGTGGCGTTAATGCTGATGGCCGAAGCCTGTTTAATATTCTGTTGCGGTTTATTCCATACAAAGAACCACGCATAGGCACCACCAAGAAGCGCAATAAATAACAGTGCAATAAGGATGGCTTTTAGTTGTTTCATATTTCGCCAGTACTACAACAGGTACTACAGGTGTTCAAGGTAAAACGAAGTGCTGTTTCTCAATTGCAGAAACGTACTGAACGAGGAAAAGCGATGTTTGAACCGGTAAGTAAAACGCCGTATTGAAAACCGAAGCGAATGCTTTTAGAGGGAGTACTTTCGTGCTTATTTCATGCTAACATAACTTGCTACCGGTTGCCTGTTTTGCAAACTGCGGGCAAGCGTTAATTCATCAGCATACTCCAGTTCGCCACCAAAAGCAATACCACGGGCAATCGTGGTAATTTTAATGGGTTGATCTTTTAATTTTTTGCTGATGTAGAACAAGGTGGTATCGCCCTGGATATTCGGGTTCAAGGCAAAAATGAGTTCTTCCACTTCGTCTTCTTTAATGCGGTGGAGGAGGGCTTCAATGGTTAACTGGTCGGGACCAATACCATCGAGCGGCGATATAACACCACCCAGCACATGATACAATCCGTTGAACTGCTGCGTACTTTCAATGGCTATTACATCCCGGATATTTTCAACTACGCACACAATTTGTTTTTTGCGGGCAATGTTGCTGCAGATATTGCATACTTCGGTATCGGACACATTGCAGCACTTGGTACAGAACTTAATCTCCTTGCGCATACGTGCAAGTGTATCTGCAAAAAACTGTGTTTCTTCTGCCGGCTGTTTAATGAGATGTAATACCAGGCGCAAAGCAGTTTTTTTACCAATGCCCGGTAATTTGGCAAATTCATTCACGGCCTGTTCCAGTAACGTAGAAGAAAACGACATGCTGCGAAAGTACGAAGGATGCAGAATTAAAATAACAGCAGCACTATTGCTTCTTTGTTGAAGCAGCAGGTGCAGCTGCATCGATTACCAGCTCGTTATCCCAGTTGTCTTTTACCAGTACTTCTTTGCTGATGGGTTGCACCAGTTCGGGCTGGCGTTTAGGTTTGGTAAAATAATCACCTGCATCCCAGATGCCATTCTTGTTGACGTCGTACAGGATGCCGATTTTATAGTTGCCCGGTTTAAAAAGTTTACTGTAAAACTCTTTGCCATTAAAGGGATAACGGCCAACCACTTCTTTGTTACTATAGAATAGCAAAACGGGACTGCTTGCAGTATCAATACCCGTAAAACGTATGCGGAGTGATCCGTATTCTTTTTCATTTTTTACACGAAACGAAACGGTGTCAACTTTCAAAACACTTAAACCACTGCTGTCTGTTGCGTAACCTTTATCGAGGAAGAGTTGGTATTTCGAACCCGGCTTCCAGCTGTTGATGATTTGTAATCTTTTATTGACAGAATCATTTTTAACAGTGAAATCGTTGATGGGTTGTACAGAATCCTGTACCAGTTTTATTTTTGAAACATCCAATGTGCGAACAGGTTTGGGGAAGCTGATGGTAAACGTATCGAGAAAATCGAAAGCGCCTGCTGCAACGTTTGTGGCACCAATCAAACCTTTTGTTTTGTCTACCTGTACCGACTGTGTTTTTGGTTTTTGCTTTTCGGCGGCAAAGGCATACAGCTGCACCGTTGCTGTTGTGGTTCCAATTGTTACTGCTGAATCGAGAAAGGCAAATTGCTCAAGTGGAGAGTTGTAACGTTTGTTGCCATCTTCTTCCTTTAACGCATACACGTAAAACTGTCCGGCAGGTAAGTTGTTGAAACGGAAGTTGCCGTTTGCATCTACTCTTGCCACGTACATGGGCTTTTCTTTTGCTACGGTTGAGTCTTCCTGTTTTTTGTACAGCAAAGCAAACATGGTGCTGTCGGTTTCACCAGTTTCGGCTAAAATAACTTTACCGCTTAACGAATTGGAATCGATGCTGGCCCCTGTAGAAAAGCTGAACTCAAAATTCTTCAGCACATTGCCTTCGTTCAAATCCACAATGGCATCGCCGAAGTTGATGTTGTAAGTGGTATTGGGCAACAGCGAATCTTTTAAACGAACGGTTACCGTACGGAGTTTGTATTCGTACACCGGTTCTTTTACAGGGTAAGGTGAGATGATGATTTTTTCGTTGGCATTCTTCATCTCCACAAATTCATCAAATACGATGGTGATCTTTTGTTCTTTTACAAACGTGCCCGAGTCTTTGGGTGATGAGGCCACCGCAACAGGAGGCAAACTGTCTCTGGGGCCGCCGCTCGGAGGCACAATGTTGGCACAACCTGTCGTCTGAACCATGATTACAGGGATCCAAAAGATTATAATGATGAACGGAAGAAATCTTTTCATGTAGTAACACCGCTTCAATTACAAAATGCAAACATACCTTCTTTCAAATGAATTACTTTCCTACAAATCCTAATAATCAGATAAATCATGGTTCAGACTCTTCCTCCTCTTCAATCTCATGCAAAGCCACTGCCATTTCATTTGTTTTTACAAAGTTGCACCAGTGGCAATCTTCCTTGCCACAGCCGATGTAAAACTCCCTGTTCTGGATTTTCTCCCAAACAGCAACAATCTGTTGTGTAACGGTTTCAATATCAGCCGGCGTAATAACGATCTTTTCTTTGCGGTATTCTTTCTTCTTATCCGGTTCAACAAAATCAAATTCGGTACTCACCACTTTCCAGTCTTTTGCTTCGTAGTTGTCAACTAAAATTTTATAGAACACGGCCTGCCGCCAGTAATCGCCGCCTTCGGGTTGTTTATCATTCGGGCCTTTTAATTTGTCTTTTGCCTTTTCAATATCGCCGGTTTTATAGTCAACCACGTTTACCGATTTGCCATCGAATTCCAGTTTATCGAGCTTTCCTTTTAACGGAACGCCTTTAATGGTTACGTTGCGGATGTTGCGTTCAATGGCCACAATCTTACTAAAGTTGCTGATGTATTTATCGTAGTAATTGCTCAACACTTCCTGCCCGTATTCCATGCGGCGGTTAAACTGTTCTTTGGTAAAACTCTCCCGGTGGCGACGCATGTACCATTCAAAGTCCGCAATAAATTGTTCCTTGCTGTGAAAGGTATTGGACGGGTTGTCCTGCATTTTACGGAACAATTGTTCCAATGCATGATGCACCGATGAGCCAAATTCTGTTGCTTCGTTTTTAGGCGATGGAATGCGGATGAGATTTTTGAAATAAAAATCCAACGGGCACTTAAGGTAATTGTTGAGCGCTGTAACATTCATTACAAACTTTTCCAGTATCGGTGCAATAAACTGTTCTTCAATTTTATCAATCTCCGGTGCTTGTGCTTCGCCCAGCATCAGTGCCGTAAATTCGCTCAAGGCTTCCGGCGTTAATACCACCGGCATATCCTGCAGCGGTTGTTCTTCTTTTATTTCTTCCAGGAACATCGATGGTTCCATTTCTTTTCCATCGTTTTTAAAACGGCTGTACGAAAGTGTGAGATGTGTTTCTGCTCTCGTCATTGCTACATAAAACAAACGGCGCAGTTCTTCTACCGAGCTTTCCTTATCGTCGCTGGTGGAGAAGAAGAGATTATCGGGTAGCTTGTAACCTTTGTTGTTGTTCTTTTTCTTTTCCCAGAAAGCTGAGTTGCAGCCGGCAACAAATACATATTCAAACTCCAAACCTTTGGAGCCATGTGCAGTAAGCAGGTTGATGCCGTTTTCGCTGCCACTAACCTGTACTAATGGCAATTTCAGATCTTCTTTTTCCATCAGTTCAATAATGGAAATGAGTCCTTCGAGGTTCAGCATCGGGTTGCGACGTGTTTCTTCTTTTACAAAATCGAATAAACCGGTCAGCACCCGCAGCAACCAATGTTTATCGGGGCTTTGCATGATGTATTTGAGAATACCTGTTTCCCGGATGCAGTTTTCGAAGAGATGTTGTAAGGTAACATTCGGTACATCGCCAATGAGTTTTTCAAAAATGCGGCTGGCATCTTTTAAGCCATGGTGTATGCCTTGCGAAAACAGATCTTTTGCAGGTGCATGTGCTTTCTCGTACAACAAACGACGCAATGATGTTCTGTTTTCACCAAACTGCAAACCCGCTACTTCTACTGTCAACTTTGCAATTTCAACCGGTGGAATATGGAACCAATTGAAGTGTAACAGCTCGAATAACATTTCATCGCCACCATAAGGTATATCGTGTTCGGCAGCAAGGTATTTCAGTATCAGAATAATTTTTTGCGCTAATGGCAGCTCCAGAATATTCAAGTGCCGCTTGCTGTAAAACGGTACCGCTAAATGGTTGAAGTAATGCGTGAGTTCTTCACCATATTTATTCTCCCTGTAAATAATAGCAATACGACCGGGTTGTATACCTGCAGCAAGTAATTGTTGCACCTGCAGGGTAAGGTCGATCATTTCTTCCCGTTGTGTTTGATATTGTTTGATGGATGGGAGATGTGCAATGTTTGCCAGTTTACTGTTGGAGGATTGCAGCTCTTTACTAAGCCCCGGCAATTGTTTGGTTAAACGTTCGTTGTTGCGGTTAATAATTGCTTTCGAACTGTTGAGAATGCTTTGTGTGCTGCGGTAGTTGCTGGTAAGTACAACCGTTAACAGGTCGTTGCTGTAGTTATTGGCAAAGTCGAGCATATTGCTCACGTTGGCACCCTGGAAACGGAAAATGCTCTGATCATCATCGCCCACCACAAATACATTCGGCTGCTCCCAATAGCTGATGAGTAATTCCACAATACGGTTTTGTGTGCCGCTTGAATCCTGGAACTCATCCACCAAAATATATTGAAACTGTTCCTGGTAATTGGCGAGCATGTTTTTATTTTCTTCAAATGCTTTGATGACCCAGGTGATCATGTCATCAAAATCGTAACGGTTGCGGTTACGCATCAGTTGTTGAAAACGATCAAACTCATTTACAGCAGCACGGAGTTTCTCCATGCGTTCGGTTTCTTCTTCCAGTTTTTCTTTTCTTACATCACCTGCATTGAATTGTTTGTACTTGCGTTTGTATACGTAATCATCTCGTGTAGGTAAATCTTTAATATACTCATCAATTTTACCAGTAATAAACTCCGTTGTCCAGCCTTCTTTTTTCATGGTGCTGAACAGTTTATCGAGATTGGTGATTTCGTAATACACATCGCCACGATAGCGTTTGAGCGGATGATTTTTTGGAAAGGAGTCGATTAACTCTTTGAACAACTCAATCTTTTCTAAATCGGAAAGTGGATCAAGTGCTGTTTTTTCAAACTGCGAAAGATTTTCCTGAATTACATCATTGCAAAAAGCATGATAAGTGTAGATGTTTACTTTGTACGCATCGGTACCAATAAACCGTAACAACCGTTTGCGCATGGCCACCACACCGGCGTCGGTATAGGTAAGGCACAGAATATTCTGCGGCAAGGCGTCGGTTTCGAGCAAAATTTTTCCAATTCGGCTGGCAAGGATCTGTGTTTTACCGGTACCCGGGCCGGCAATTACCATAACAGGCCCTTCAATACGGTCTACAGCCAGCTTTTGCTGTTCGTTTAAACGCTCATATTCTTCCTGGAATTTTTGCCGGAGCTTTTCATTTGCAATAGACATGGAATAAAGTTAGTTTCCCTTTCGGTTTGAGACTGAGTTATTTAGCAGTCTAAATTTACCCGAATATTCGCTTTTGTGGATAATAGTTTGATAATTTATTCAACAACGGGGTAGCTAAAACATACAGTTTGCCTACCTTGAAACAGTTAATATAAGCCCGTTTTTAAAATCCAGACGTTAACGTCAGTAAGCCGTCTTTTTCTCCGGAATGAGGCGGTTTTTTAGTTGGGGGAAGATTTATACCCTAAAAGTGGTATTTTTTGGAACAAGTGGTGGGGCTACTTTTACAGCATCGTAGGTTTTTAAGCCGTTGTTTTTCCTTACCACACCCGCTGATTTGTTCAGCTTACCTGTAAAGAGTTTAAAGAGGCAGGAATTCCAGCTATCTGATTTTATAAATACCTTTCGTTTCTGCCTCTTAACTTTTACGTTTATCCCGGGAGACGGGAAATATATTTTTCCATTTGTTTAATCTGATCAGCAATTTGTTGCGTCGTAGGTTTCAACGCTTTTGCCTTGCGGAAATAATCTTTCGCCGCTCTGAATTCACGCTTATTCATCATGATACTGCACATCTGCAAATTGGCCGCAGCTTGGTTTTCTTTATCAGGCAATCCCTTACGTAAAGCCTGGCGAATATAACTTTCGGCCTGCTTGAAATTGTTTTTCTGCATAGCCAGCATTCCCATTTGCAACAGGCTGGCACCTTCAGTACCCTGCATCAACGAAGAGCCCGAACCGAGATCCATCCCTTTCTTCATCATTTTTTCCGCACCATCAAAGTCCTGCTTCATCATAGCAATATTTCCCTTGAGTGTGTAGAATACAGAACGGATAGGTTTAAAAAGAAGATTGGGGAAAGTAACAGAGTTGAGAATTTTTTCCGCTCCGTCCATATCTCCGGCTTCCATGTATTCCTGGATCAGTCGTAGTGGTCCGAAAAAGAAATGGCCTACAATACTAACAAGTGCCACCAGGTAAATAATAAAAGAAGGCCAGAAACTGGTGTAATAATGTACCACGCCGGCAACAATCAGCAAAACGATTCCGATAATAAGCCTGTAGCGGATATAAACATTTAAAAATTTCATACGTCGACAAATTGGGCAGCAAAGGTAGGGTTCTGTGGCAGATTTACCGTTTCAGAATGTGTAATTCTGTTATTTTTGCCGCCCGAAGCAAGCAGCCCTGCTGTACTACTTCCGGTCCCGTAGTTCAATGGATAGAATAGGAGTTTCCTAAACTTTAGATACAGGTTCGATTCCTGTCGGGACTACCAAAAAAAGGATGCTGGTCAACAGCATCCTTTTTTGTTTTATGCACGAACAAGTGCCGATTCATTTTCCAGCAGTTTTACCCTGATGATTAACAGGATTACAGAGGCCACGCACAAAAAGCTTTCGATGTACAACCACTGTGTGCCAAATGCTCCGAGTGGTCCTTCCATAGAAATGGTCATTAACCGGGATAAAGCATACGAACCCCAAAGAATAGAAGCAAAGACAAGCCCTTTGGTGTGATCTTTAAAAGCAAGGTAAACGAGGCTGATAGCAATGGTTAAACCAACACCGCCGTATACACCCCGTATAGAGCTGAAGGCATCATTATTCGGTAATGTAACCTGTACTAGGTCCATTACCTTTTGAGGATTCTGAAAAGCCATTACACTTACCATAAGGATAGCAAAGGCAGAAAAGCCGATTAATCCGGCCGATGTGAAACGAAGTAATTTGTACTTTTTCATATTGTGTGTTTTTGTAACACAAAAGTGAAACCTAAAGGGCAGGCGGTTCTTGGTGTTTACCAAGATTTATTCGTTTCTGTAATTGGTGTGTGCACTTGTTTGCGCATACGTTTGTGCAACAGAACCGGTTCGTGCAGGGCGAAATCCGCTTAACTTGCTCGATCTATTTCACCAGCATGAAGGAGCTTCTTATACCATATTGCGCTGTTGCCGGAGAACTTGCTGCAGCTAAACAGCAAATGCTTGCGGCCAATGATTTCGCTTTGGAAGAGCAGCCATGGCCGCAATACAAAACCGATGCAGAAGTACGCTTTTCAATTGTACATAATAATGAGTCGATTTTTATTCTTTACCGTGTAAAAGAAAAGCATGTGCGGCATGTAACTACAGCAATCAATGGTGCTGTTTGGGAAGACAGTTGCGTGGAGTTTTTTATAGCCTTTGATGGCGAAGGCTATTATAATTGTGAGTTCAACTGTATTGGTACAGCTTTAATAGGTTATGGTACAGGTCGCAATAACAGGGAATTATTACCTGCAGATGTGGTGCGTATGGTTCATGTCGATACGACGATGCGTAAAGAGAACGATGCTTATGTTTGGGAGTTATTGTTGCAGATACCGGTACAGGTTTTTGTAAAACATACTGTAACTTCATTGAGCAACGTAACGGCGAAAGTAAATTTTTACAAGTGTGGCGATCTGTTGCCGGAGCCGCATTTTATGTGCTGGAATAAAATCAACTCGGCTACACCTGATTTCCATCGGCCCGATTTTTTTGCAGCGGCAGTATTTGAAGAAGTAACATCAATGGCTTCTATTTAACAGAACAAGCATGGAGAAATTACCTACCATAAAAGAAATTGCGAGAAGACTGAATGTATCTGTATCAACCGTATCAAGAGCGTTGAGCGATCATCCACGTATTGGCTTGGGAACAAAGCTGAAGATTAAACAGCTTGCCGAAGAGTTGGGCTACGAGCCCAATGCGCAAGCCATCTTCTTCAAACAAAAGAAAACATTTGTAATTGGTGTGGTTATACCGTTTATACGGGAAGAATTTTTCTCACAAGCCATCAGTGGTATTGAGTCTGCTGCCATGGAACATCAATACACCATCCTGTTTGGGCAGAGTTATGATGATCCGGAAAGAGAGAAGCAGGTAGTAGAAGCAATGAAAAAACAAAGGGTTGATGGATTGATCATTTCGCTTTCAAAAGGAACCAACCGCTACGATCATTTGGAAGCATTGCGTAAATATGATATCCCTGTTGTGTATTTCGATCGTATACCCAACATGGCCGATGCACACAAAGTGTATTGCAATTTGTACAAAGGCACCATGGAAATGATCGGCTGGTTATTTCATAAAGGATATCGTCGTATTGCATTCATCAATGGTCCGGATAAACTGCAGGCAAGTAAAGAACGCATGAACGGTTATATGGATGGTATTGCCAAACAGAAACTGAAAGTGGATATGCAGCTGGTGGAAAAAACCGATCTGAGTAAAGAAAGTACACAGGCTGCAATGAAAAAGCTGTTGAGCTTAAAGAATAAACCGCATGCAGTTATCAGCTTTAACGATTATGTACACATGGATGCTGTGCAGTATGCGCAACACCACAATATCGCCGTAAACAAAAGTATGATGTTTGTCAGTTATGCCAATCTGCCTATTACCAGCTACACGGCATTTCCTCCGCTTGCTTCCATTGAACAGTATCCTTACGGCCAGGGCGAAAAAGCAATGGAACTGATGATGAAAATTTTAGCAGAAAAACAAACTGAAAAAAAGGGCGAAGAAGAATTTTATACCGAAGAACTTTCTCCAACACTTGTGGTTTACCAGCAGGCCATTTCCTGATTGGTAAATGAAGCCTGTTGCAGCATAGTTAACTTTACGAAAGTTGTATAGTTAAACATCATCGCATGCGCATTTCTGCTCAACCGATTGCGCAAGCTGTAATGCTTTACTGCAAAGGCTTTCAGCTAATTTCAAAGCTTTTGTGCATGCAATTTTGCGCCACCGATTGCACATAAAAAACCGTTTTTACATGCTTAATATTGATTACGATTAGCATTGTACTGTAAATACGTTAATAAATGCATAATGAAGCAACTATTCAAATGCTCATTTCAAACAGGTAGATGGTTAGGGTTAATAAGCATGCTCATGTTGCCGGTTGCCGTTCTTGCGCAACAGGAAATAACCGTGCCGTTGGGCGGTAATTCCTGGGTTACTGCAAAAGCCGGAAGCGAAAAGGTAACCAATAACGGATGGATGAACTGGCAGCATGCAGATGCTGTTTACAGCACGTATGTGTATGTGCGCAAAAAAGGAACCATGGAAGTGGCGGCAGCTATTGCTGTACCGGAAGGCCGGTCGGTAATTCAATGTACGGTAAATGGCAAAGCTGTTACAACTTCACTTGAAGGAACTTCAAAGCGTTACAGCTTGGGACAGTTTGCAATTGCAGATAGCGGGTATGTGAAAATAGAAATAAAAGGCATCAGCAAAACAGGAACTGTATTTGCAACAATGGATGCACTGCAACTTTCGGGTACTGCTGTTGATGCACAAACATTGTTTGTAAAGAACAACGAAGGCAATTATTTCTACTGGGGACGAAGAGGGCCATCGGTACATCTTGGTTACGATGTAAGCGAAGTAAAAGGCGATGTTGAATGGTTCTACAACGAAATAACCGTGCCTGCAGGCAATGATGTTATTGGATCGTACTATATGGCTAATGGTTTTGCCGAAGGTTATTTTGGTATGCAGGTTAACTCGGCAACCGAACGCCGGATTTTGTTTTCGGTCTGGAGTCCGTTTGCAACCGATGATCCCAAACAAATACCGGCCGATAAAAAAATACTGTTGGTAAAGAAAGGCAACAATGTGTACACCGGCGAATTTGGCAACGAAGGTTCGGGCGGACAGAGTTATCTGAAATATAATTGGAAGGCAGGCGAAACCTGTAAGTTTTTGTTGCGTGCTAAACCGGTGGCTGATAATTATACAAACTATACCGCTTATTTTTATGCAGCTGATGCAAAAAAATGGTTGCTGATTGCCAGCTTCAACAGGCCAGCAACTTCAACCTATCTTAAACGCTTACATTCTTTCCTTGAAAACTTCGAGCCCAACACAGGTTATCTTACCCGCAAAGCATGGTATCACAACCAGTGGGTTTGTACCAGTACCGGCGAGTGGAAACAATTAACAAAGGCAAGGTTTACCGGCGATGCCACTGCACAAAAAGAATACAGAGTTGATTATGCAGGCGGACAGGAAAACGGAAAATTTTTCTTGCAGAACTGCGGGTTCTTCAACAACCGCACAACACTCCGTTCGGAGTTTGTAACACGGGCAACTGCACAACAACCTGTGATTGATTTTACCAAACTGGATTAACCCTATACCTTATCAGCGATAGTTAAAAATTGAAATAACAAGCACATGCATAGAAAAGACTTTATAAAAACCACCGGACTTACTGCAGCATCACTCTCGGTGCTGCCTACATCGGGATTGTTTGCCGGTACAGCCGATGAAAAGATGAAGATGGTGATGATTGGAGTGGGGCTGCGTGGACAGAACCATCTCGATCTCTTGCTGCGTCGGAAAGATGTTGAGCTGCTGGCCATCTGCGATATTGATGACCGCATGCTTACGCTTTCAAAAGAAATGATTACGAAGAGCGGAAAGAAAATGCCGCAGATCTTTACAGGCGATCCTTATGCATGGAAAAAAATGCTGGAATTAAAAGGCATTGATGGTATTGTCATTGCCACACCATGGGAGTGGCACAAAGAAATGATTATTGGTTCGTTGCAGGCAGGTATAAAATATGTGGGTACCGAGGTAATGCTGGGTATTACATTAGAAGATCATTGGGATGTGGTTAAAGCAGCCGAGCAATACAATGCGCATGTAATGATGCTGGAAAATGTTTGTTACCGCAGAGATGTAATGGCCGCTTTGAACATGGTTCGCCAGGGCGTGTTTGGTGAACTGGTGCATTTACAGGGCGGCTACCAGCACGATCTGCGTGAAGTAAAATTCAACAACGGCATCGACGCTTATGGCAAAGGTTGTGAGTTTGGCGATAAAGGCTGGAGCGAAGCAAGATGGCGCACACATCATTCGGTGTATCGTAACGGCGATCTGTATCCCACACACGGCATCGGGCCCATTGCGCATTACATCAACATCAACCGTGGTAACCGCTTTATCAACATTTCTTCTTTCTCATCAAAAGCAAGAGGTTTGCACGAGCATATTGTAAAGAAGTGCGGACCCGAACATCCGAATGCAAAAGTTAACTTCAAGCTGGGCGATGTGGTAACAACATCGATTGGTTGTGCTAACGGTGAGACAATTTTATTACAACACGATACGAACCTTCCACGTCCTTATTCGTTAGGCTTTCGTGTGCAGGGCACAAATGGTTTGTGGATGGATGTGGCGAAAAGCGTGCATGTTGAAGGCGTTTCGAAACCACACCAGTGGGATGCTGCGAAAGATTGGTTCGATAAATACGATCATCCGTTGTGGACACGCTGGAGTAAAGAAACGGAAGGCGCAGGGCATGGTGGTATGGACTTTTTCGTTATTCATTCATTTGTTGAAAGTATGAAACGCAAAAAGCCAACACCGATGGATGTATATGATGCAGCTGCATGGAGTGCCATTACTCCGTTGAGCGAAATATCAATTGAAAAAGGAAATGAAACCATTGAGTTCCCCGATTTTACCGGTGGAAAATGGATGTACCGCAAACCTGTTTTTGCATTAAACGACGATTATTAACAGACGAAGCACCCGGTAGTACAATCAGATATATTTCAGCTGTACTACCTGACTAATAAATCACATGACGAATAGTATTTACACAGCCCCACCGTCTGTTGCAGAAACAGTCTTGCCGCTTTTCGGTTGGCAACAGCCGGCACTATCCATCGAACAATTTGGCAGTGGGTTAATCAACAGTACCTGGAAGATTACAGCAGTAACCGGCGAGGAATTTATTTTGCAAAAGCTCAATATGCAGGTGTTTACAGACCCCGGTTCTATTGCAGCCAATATACAGCAGATAGCAGCGTATCTGCAACAACATGCACCGGGCTATTTATTTGCCGCACCTGTAGAGGCTTTAAACGGTACAACGTTGGTTAATATTGAAGAAACAGGTTGTTTCCGTATGTTTCCCTTTATAAAAGGTTCGGTTACCAAGGATGTTGTGGCAACTGCAGCAGAAGCATACGAAGCAGCATTGCAATTTGGAAAGTTTACCCATTTACTCAGCGGCTTCGATGCAGCACAGTTGTACATCACCATTCCTTCGTTTCACGATCTGTCGTTGCGGTACAGGCAGTTTCTGCAGGCATTGCAAAACGGTAATACAGCAAGAATTGCTGAAGTGAAAGAGCAGATTGAGCAGGTTGAACAAAGGGTATCTATTGTACAGCAGTTCGAAGCCATCCGCTCCAACCCCGGTTGTAAACTCCGTGTTACACACCACGATACCAAAATCAGCAATGTGTTATTTGATGAACAGGGAAAAGGCTTGTGTGTGATTGATTTAGATACGGTGATGCCCGGTTATTTCATCAGCGATGTGGGCGATATGATGCGGACTTATCTTTCGCCGGTTAGTGAAGAAGAAAGTGATTACAGTAAGATTGTTATACGTACCGATATTTTTGAAGCCATTGTACATGGCTATTTTGAACAGATGAAAACCGATCTTTCTGCAGAAGAGATCAAATTGTTTGTATACGCCGGTAAGTTTATGATCTATATGCAGGCTATTCGGTTCCTCACCGATTACATTAACGATGATGTGTATTATGGTGCCCGTTATCCCAAGCACAACCTGGTGCGTGCAGGCAATCAGCTTGTTTTATTACAACAACTGTTGCAGCACGAAAAGGCATTGCACCATATCGTCGAAAAAGTCTGCTCATAAAGCAATCATTAAAACAAATGAAAAAGCCCGAAGTACTGCTTCGGGCTTTTGGTTTATACTTCCACCAGTTTCCACTTGCCCCGCTTAAAATAATACCAGGCAACTAAGGCAATCAGTGTTTCCGCAATTGGTATTGCCAGGAACGCACCCAATGGTCCGAGGTGAAATGTTTTCGCCAGTAAATAACCCAATGGTATCTGGAACAGCCAGAAACAAATAAAATTGATCCACGTGGGTGTTTTGGTATCGCCTGCGCCATTCAACGCCTGTATCATAATCATACCAATACCATAAAAAACATAACCGCTGCCGATGATTTGTAACGACAGTGCACCAAAGCGGTGCACTTCCGGTTCTTTGGTAAAAATGCTGATGATGGGTGAGGCAAAGAATATAAACAACAGCATTACAAACGCCATAAATACTGCATTGTATTTGGTTGTAAGCAATACGCTTTGCTCGGCACGTAAAGGTTGTTTAGCGCCCAGGTTTTGTCCTACCAATGTTGCTGCCGCATTACTCAATCCCCATGCTGGAAGTATAAAGAAAACAACATTGCGGATGGCGATTTGGTAACCTGCACTTGCTTCGGTACCACCGGTTACCGATACCAGCCATGCCAGTACAATCCAGCTTCCGCTTTGAATAAAGAATTGCATTGTTGCAGGCCATGCTACTTCAACCAAGGTTTTAACCACCGGTGTATCCCACTTAAAATGGGGCAGACTCATTTTGATCGATCGTTTACCTCCAAACAGGTAATAACATTGGTAAAGTACACCTGCACCTCGGCCGATGGTTGTGGCAATCGCTGCACCTTTTAAACCCAGTTCGGGAAATGGTCCGTAGCCATAAATCAACAATGGACAAAGAACAATATTGAAGATGCTGGCTATCCATAAGCTGCGCATGGCCATAGCTGCATCGCCTGCACCACGGAAAATACCGTTGATGAGGAATAACAGGATGATGACAGTAGAGCCACCCATCATGATCTGTGTAAACGAAGTGCCTTCTGCAATTACAGCGGGTGCAGCGCCCATCAGCCGCAGAATATCGGCGGCAAAAACAACGCCTGTTATACTTAACACCACCGCAACAAGCAGTGAGATAAGCATGGCCTGTGCGCCCGCATGCGTTGCTGCCTCTGCATTTTTTTCGCCGATGCGTCGTGCAACAACTGCCGTGGCAGCTGTGCTAAGGCCAATGGCAATAGTGTACACGAGCGAAATAACCGACTCGGTAAGTCCAACAGTGGCAATGGCGTTTTTGCTGTTGGGCAAATGACTTACGAAATACATGTCTACAACGGCAAATACCGATTCAAAGCCCAATTCAAGAATCATCGGTATCGCCAGCAATACCACTGCTTTGCGGATGCTGCCTTGCGTATAATCCTGCTCTTCTCCGCTGAGCGATTGTTTGATAATCTGATAGATATAGGATAGCCCTTTTGGCTGTTGATGATTGGTTGTCATTGAAACAAATAGGTTAAATGATGAAATAGGAATAGTGGCTGAAAATTTCAGCTGCAAAACTTGTCGGGAGAGTTGTCTTCGTAAGCGAAGACGAATTAGAACTTCATATGCTAATCTGTAAGGAGAACAAACTTACAATTTTTATTCTTGAATGAGAAAGTGGCTTTGGGATAAAAGGGCTGCATCCGTGTGAGACGGTATTTTTGAATGGGCTTACCCGTTTTTTTATGAGAAAGCAAAACAAGTTTGTACTTTTAGCTCCATAACTCTGCGCAATGAAAAAAATAGTCGTAGCCCTTTCTTTCCTGTTAACCGGTTTGGCTGCCTGGGCACAGCCCGCCCGTATACCTGTTAATGACTTAAATACCAATTCAAATACAAAACCCAATAACACAACACCCAAAACCGAAAACAACAATACAACAACTACCAGCAGTGGTGAGCTGAAAAAATACAGTGATCCCAACGGCCGCTTTTCCATTGGCTATCCTTCTGATTGGACATTTGACAATTCCTCAGAAGGAGCTGTTGTAAAAATCACTTCACCATCCGAAGGCAGCAACGACCAGTTTAAACAAAATCTCAACCTGCAAATTGAAGAGTTGAAGAGCACTATGACGATTGAGGAATATGTAAAGATCAATGTGGATGGAGTGAAGGAGATGATGAAAGGATACAAAGAAGTATCATCCATGTTCTTTAACCGTAACGGATCACGTGCCTACCAGATTGTTTACAAAGGCAAGTATGGTGATATTACGTACGATATTCAGATCAAGCAATTGTTTATAGTTGCCAACAGCAAAGGCTATGTGCTTACCTACATCAGCAAAGAGGGCGAGCGGGATGCATTTGAAACAACAGCGAATAAAATTTTCAACTCCTTTAAACTGTAACCGGCTTTAGGTATAAAAGAAGAGGGCGGTCGCTTATGCGACCGCCCTCTTCTTTTATAATAAATCAACCATTATTCCTGGTTGGTATGCATCATCTTCTGCAGCTTTTTGGTAAGCAGGAAAAGGATGAGCGAGGCAACACCTGCCATGGCAACAAACAACATAAAGAAATCGTACAGGTTCGTCATTTGATAACCTAAGAACTGTGTGGTTTTTCCATTCTCTGGATACAACGCACTCAATACACCTGCCAGTTTATTGGCAAAAGCATTACCTAAAAACCACACAGCCATTAACAGCGATGCATATTTGAAAGGCGCAAGTTTATTGGCAAGCGATAAACCAATAGGCGATAAACAAAGTTCGCCCCATGTGTGCAGCATGTACATACCTGTTAACCAGATCATGCTTACTTTAATGCCCGTTCCAACATTTTTAACACCAAAGGCAATCCATAAATAACCAATTGCCAAGAGCATTAAGCCTATGGCCATTTTTGTAGGAGCCGAAGGATCTTTTTTACCAAGCTTCAACCACAGCCACGCAAACACAGGTGCAAAAGACACCACAAAAGCTGAGTTTAAAGATTGAAACCAGCTTGCAGGTACAACAAAAAAGCCTAAGTCTCTTTGTGTCTGCTCTTCTGCAAAGAAGGTAAGCGATGCGCCGGCTTGTTCAAATGCACTCCAGAAAAAGATTACAAAGAACACTACTGCAAACAGTACAATTACTCTTTCTTTTTCAAATTTATTCAGGGTTTTGTCGCCCATTACCATTGCAAAAATAAAAATGGCAGCACCCGCAAGCAGGTAGGTTAAGTAGCTTACCACTTTTGCATCAATATATAACATACCAATAGCAAGACTCGAAAACGCAGCCAAACCAAGGATGATAGCAATGGGTTTGATCCATACAGCAGATGAACCTTCGGGTGTTAAGCCGAGTACTTTATTATCCGGGTCAACAACGTATTTTTTATGGAAAACCAACTGTACAACAACACTCAGCAACATGGCAATGCCGCCAGCCAAAAAGGCCCATTTAAAATCTGCAGGATCGCCGGTATCGCCAACAAGTCCGCACACGAACGGACCAAGTGCACCACCCACATTAATACCCATATAGAAAATGGTATAGGCGGGGTCAATACGTCGGTCGTTTTTAGGATACAGCTGCCCAACAAGCGAAGAAATGTTGGGTTTAAAAAAGCCATTGCCGGCAATCATCAAGCCTAAGCCGGAAAAGAATAGCAAAGTAGAAAGATCGGGTGAGGAAGCATAGGTAGATCCGCAAAAGAAAAGAATAAATTCACCAATCGCCATTACCAAACCACCTGCAATAATAGAACGCTGGTTACCCCAATACCTGTCGGCAATATAACCACCAATCAACGGCGTTAAGTACACCAGACTTGTATAGCTGCCATATAAGTTCGAAGCGAATACTTTGTCGAAAAGCAAAGCCTTGGTCATAAAGAGAACGAGTACGGCACGCATACCGTAGTAGTTAAATCGCTCCCACATTTCAGTTCCGAATAAAACCCAAAGACCTTTCGGGTGGCCTTTTTGTGCGGTCGTTTCAGTCATACAATTGGTTTAAATGAATAGTAGTAAGTGCCGAAAATAAGCAAATAATGGAAACGGCAATTTTGCAGAAAATACCGACGAAAACAGAATGCTTTTAGGAAGTTCCTTAGCGAACATTTAATTTCGGGCCGGAGAAAACACGCAATGAACATCTTATTACTCGGATCGGGCGGTCGTGAACATGCACTGTCCTGGAAATTGAAGCAAAGTCCTTTATGCGAAAAACTGTACATCGCTCCCGGTAATGCGGGCACCAGCGAATGCGGTGTAAACATTCCTATGCGTATTGATGGCGACTTTGAGGCCATGGAACAGTTTTGCAGAGACCATGCTGTACATATGATTATTGTTGGACCCGAAGATCCATTGGTAAAAGGAGTGTACGATTATTTTGAAGAAACGCATACAAAAAATCCGTTTGCCGAAGGATGGGTGGGTGTAATCGGCCCATCGAAATATGCTGCCCAGCTTGAAGGCAGTAAGTCTTTCGCCAAAGCGTTTATGGAACGCCACAATATCCCCACTGCTTCGTACAAAGAATTTACCGATGCCAATTTTGATGAAGGCCGGGAATACTTAATGAACCATGCCTTACCCGTTGTGCTGAAAGCCGATGGGTTGGCTGCAGGAAAAGGCGTCATCATCTGCAACAACCACCTCGAAGCTGTAGCTGAGTTTGATATGATGATCCACCAGCACAAATTTGGTGATGCAGGCAAGCGGGTGGTCATCGAACAGTTTCTCAACGGTATTGAAATGAGCCTTTTCGTTCTTACAGATGGTAAAAACTATTGCATATTGCCCGAAGCAAAGGATTATAAACGTATTGGCGAAGGCGATACAGGCCTCAATACAGGTGGAATGGGTGCTGTGAGCCCGGTACCTTTTGCCGATGCAGAGTTTATGCAAAAGGTAGAAGAGCGCATCGTAAAGCCTACCATCAACGGTTTCCACAGCGAAGGCATGCTGTACAAAGGATTTGTGTTTGTAGGTTTAATTAAAGTAGATAATGAGCCCTATGTAATTGAATACAACTGCCGTATGGGCGATCCTGAAACAGAAGTGGTGATTCCCCGTTTACAGAACGACCTGGTTGAGCTACTCACTGCTACAGCCAAAGGCGAAGTGGACAAGGTGACCATTCAACAGGATCCTCGTTTTGCTGTTACCATGGTGGCTGTAAGCGGCGGTTATCCCGGCGATTATGTAAAAGGCTACGAGATAACAGGGCTCGATCAGTCGAACGCCGATTCTATTATCTTTCATGCAGGTACAAAAACCGAAAACGAGAAGGTGGTTTCCAATGGCGGAAGGGTATTGGCTGTTACCAGCTTTGGTGCAGATGTAAGTGATGCAGTGGCTAAATCTAAGAGTTTACTTACAGGTATCCGTTTCATGAAAATGTACTACCGTTCCGATATCGGTTACGAGTTTGTGTAAACTAACTGAAACGGATAGCCGAAGATATTTTTGTTCGCATGTTGCGGGTATTTCAATGTTGCTGAAATGCCCGTAAACAAAGGGAAAAACGGCGCCTCATTTTTTTTCTGAAAAAACACTTACGGGCACGGTTTTAGCGTTGTTATTCCAAATTTTTCTCTCAAATTTGCAATCACCGGAACAAATAATTTCCATTTAATAATATGGGCCTTTTCAACTTTTTTATTCAGGAAATAGCAATGGACCTGGGTACTGCTAATACCCTCATTATACATAACGACGAAATTGTGGTAAACGAGCCTTCAATTGTGGCGCTGGATCGTAACAATCCAAAGAACGTGCTGGCAGTTGGTAAAAAGGCATTGATGATGCACGAAAAAACCCATGAAAGCATCCGTACAGTGCGCCCCTTAAAGGATGGTGTAATTGCCGACTTTAACGCCGCTGAGTTGATGATCCGTGAGCTCATCAAATTGGTATTGACTAAAAAGCCATTGTTCGCCCCCAAATGGCGGATGATGATCTGTATACCATCAAGCATTACCGAAGTAGAAAAAAGAGCCGTGCGTGACAGTGCCGAACAGGCTGGTGCACAAGAGGTTTATCTCCTGCACGAACCAATGGCAGCTGCACTGGGTATTGGTATTGATGTGGAAGAACCCGTTGGTAACATGATCGTTGATATTGGTGGTGGTACAACCGGTATTACCGTTATTGCGCTGGCTGGTATTGTGTGCGACCAGAGTATCCGTATTGCGGGCGATGAATTTACAGCTGATATTATGGAGGCTTTACGCCGTTATCATAGCTTATTGATTGGTGAGCGTACTGCCGAACAAATCAAGATCCAGATTGGCGCAGCCATGAAAGACCTGGATAATCCCCCGGATGATATTCCTGTAAATGGCCGTGACCTTGTAACAGGTATTCCCAAGCAAATTATGGTGAGCTACCAGGAAATAGCCGAAGCACTCGATAAGAGCATCTTCAAAATTGAAGAAGCGATTCTGAAAGCGCTGGAAATGACTCCTCCCGAGTTGGCTGCAGATATTTACCGCAGAGGTATTTACATCACCGGTGGTGGTGCATTGCTTCGTGGACTGGATAAGCGACTCAACCAAAAAATTAAATTACCCGTTCATATTGCCGACGATCCGTTAAAGAGCGTGGTAAGAGGTACTGGTATTGCATTGAAAAATTACAATCGCTATCCGTTTGTCATGCGCAACTGATGAGTGCGTTTACCAACATCGGAACGAATTAAATCCACCTTTTTGTGCGGAATCTTTTTGCTTTTATCAGGCGCTTTTCCGTTTTACTGTTTTTTCTGCTTTTACAGGCAGCGAGCTTTACATTGCTGTTCCGGTACAACAAATTTCACCAGGCAGCCTATATGGATACGGCTGGTGAAATAACCGGCGCTATGGAAGTTCAGTACAGTAAAGTGGATGGGTACTTTCACCTGAAAAAGGAAAACGAAGATCTCCGTCGCAGGTTAAACGACTTACAAAACAAGCTCAGCGAAAATTTTCAAAGTCCGGATACAACACAACGGGTTGTGGCCGATTCGATACCGGTTGATACCACAGGCACCATCCGCAAATATTTGTACATGGATGCTGAAGTGGTGAACAATTCGGTTATCCAACCCAATAACTATTTTACCATTCACAGGGGCAGTAAGCAGGGTGTGGAACCGGGTATGGTGGTTATATCGCCCAATGGTGTAGCAGGTGTGGTAATGGATGTGAGTGAAAACTTTGCTACAGTAATGAGCATGCTCAACAAGCAGAGCCGCATCAGTGCAAGCTTAAAGAAAACAGGCGAAAGCGGACGTATTGAATGGGATGGTTCCAACCCAAGGAGAGTGCAGTTGCGGGATATTCCAAAGAGTGTTAAACTGAAAGTGGGCGATACGGTGTTAACCAGCCGGTATTCCGATTTTCCTGCAGGCATCATGATTGGCCGGATACAAAAAATTATTCTTGAGCAGAGTACCAATAATTATCTCTTACAGGTTGAGCCATCGAACGATTTCAGCCGTTTGCAAAATGTATTTGTAGTTGCCAACCTGCAGCGGGCAGAACAACTGGAACTTGAAAAACGAAGCAAACAGAAAAAATGAGTAATCTTTTACGCAATATCATCCGTTTGATTTTGTTTGTGCTGTTGCAGGTATTTGTGCTCAACAAAGTGCCGCCGCTGCACCAGTACATCACGCCCTATATTTATTTTCTGTTCATTCTCTGGCTGCCATTCAGCATCAGCCGCAGCGGATTACTGCTGTTGTCGTTCATTACAGGACTTTGTGTTGATTTCTTTACTAAAACACCGGGCTTGCATGCTGCTGCCTGTGTGCTCATCGGTTATATCCGTCCGTTCCTCATTAACCTGTTAATGCCACAGCAAGGCGTGGAATTTAATTACCGTGAACCATCTGTAAGTAGTCTCGGGTTTTCGCAGTATGCAACCTATGCAGCTGTGCTTACACTCTTTCACCATACATGGTTGTTTCTTATTCAATCGTTTCAATGGGGCAATATGTTGTATGTATTGCTGAAGATACTGGGCTCAACTATTGTGAGTCTGTTATTAATCATTGTGATTGAAATTATCTTTATCCGCAAACAGAAATTTTTAACCAATACCTGATCATTCATCTTTGAAAAACCTCAGTACAGGCCATGGCCGAATTTAATCAGTCAAGACAAATCACCATCCGACTCATCATTGCAATTGTATTTGCAATTATTCTTGTGCGGTTAATGACGCTGCAGTTGTTTACTTCGAAGTATGCCAAGCTGGCCAACGACCAGGCCATTCTCCGTAAAATTGTGTACCCCAGCCGTGGTATTATTTTCGACCGTAAAGGCAAAGCCATTCTGGATAATGTTACCATGTACGATCTGATGGTGACACCATCGCAGGTTAAAGGAGTTGATACATTTGCGCTCTGCCGCATTCTTGAAATTGATACCGCTGAATTTAAACAGCGTGTATTAACAGCCATCATCAAAAATTCACGAAACCGTCCTTCGGTATTTGAAGCATTGCTTTCGCCAGCCAAGTACGCTAAAATAAACGAAAACCTTTTCCGCTTTCAACCCGCTTTCTTTTTACAGGAACGTCCCATCCGTAGTTATCCGTTTAAAGCAGCAGCGCATTTGTTAGGTTATGTGGGCGAAGTGGATTCGGGCATGTTGAAACGTTCGAACTTCTTTTACCAGATGGGCGATTTTGCCGGAAGAAGTGGGTTGGAAAGCTATTATGAGAAAGTATTGATGGGACAGCGGGGTATACAGTACATCCTGCGTGATAATTTCAACCGTCCGATTGGTCCGTATGAAAATGGTGATTTTGATACGCCTTCTGTTGCAGGCCGCCATCTCAATACCTACATTGACATTGAAGTACAGCAACTGGCCGAAAAATTAATGCATGGTAAAGTGGGCAGCGTAGTGGCAATTGAACCTAAGACTGGCGGTATCATCGCCATGACTTCAGGCCCTACTTACGATCCAAACGAATTAACAGGCTCCGAATCAAGAAAGAATTTCAGCCGCTTGTTTGTTGATCCGGCATCGCCTTTACTCAACCGTGGCATGCAGGGGGTGTATCCTCCCGGTTCAACCTTTAAACCATTGGGTGCATTGGTGGCATTGGATGAAGGATTGATTACACCTTCGTTTGGTTATCCCTGTTTTGGCCGTTATGGTCCTTGTGGCCGACCGGCATGTACACACAGCAATGCAGGACACGCAGCCAATTTAAGTTTATCGATCGCCAACTCTTGTAACTCGTACTACGCACATGTATTGCGCATGGCACTCGATAATAAAAAGTACGGTAATATCGAAGGCGGGTTAATGAAATGGAAAGAATACATGTCGGGTTTTGGTTTGGGTCACCGGCTGGGTATTGATTTGCCGGGCGAATACTCCGGTTATATTCCCGATACATCCCGCTACAATAAGGTATTCCGCAAAGGTGGCTGGAGCAGCTGTACCATTGCTTCGCTGGGTATTGGCCAGGGCGAAATACAGGCCACACCTATGCAAATGGCCAATGCCATGTGCTTAATTGCCAACCGTGGCTGGTATTACACGCCGCACTTTGTAAAAGATATTGAAGGTGAAACCAAAGAAGATACCATCCTCAATAAATACCGGCAGAAGATAGCGCCTTTGCATATTCCCAACGATTATTACCAGGCGGTAATTGATGGTATGGAAATGGTGGTAACCAATGGTACTGCACGTAATGCTGCTATTGACGGATATGCGGTTTGTGCAAAAACAGGAACAGTAGAAAATTATTTCAAAGGAAAGAAACAGCAGAACCACTCTTTCTTTGTAGCCTTTGCACCGAAAGACGATCCTAAGATCGCCATTTGTGTAGTGGTGGAAAATGCAGGTTTTGGTTCAACATGGGCTGCGCCGATTGCATCATTGCTGATGGAAAAATTCCTGAACGATTCTATTGCAGGCGACAGACGTAAAGCCGAGATTGATCGTATCAGCAATGTGGTTATCACTCCGGCAAGGATCAGGTACGAGATGCATCGCCGTGATTCCATCAGGCAGGCGAAAGATTCGGTACAGCGCAAACGCATACGGCTCGACTCTACAGCCATTGGCTTTGTGCGTTCGGCAACTACATTGCCTCCACAACAACCGAAAAGAGAACTGCCGCAACGGGTCAACTGGTTTGCAATTTTGCCGGCAGACAGGTTTAACTTCTATACATACACACAACCACAGCAACGAACAGCTTAATGGAAAAACAGGCAACCATAGGAAAAGGTGTTGATACAGTAACCGTACTGCTGTACTATGCATTGGTGATGGTAGGGTTTATTGCTATTTTCTCCGTTGAGTTCCGCATGGGCGATTCGTTTGTGCAATCGCTGCTGGAGCTGAAGAAAAACTATTCGAAGCAAGTGTTGTTCATCGGCATCAGTTCGCTTGTTGCGGTGTTTGTATTGTTGACCGACAGCAAATTTTTTACAGCTATTGCCAACCTGCTGTACATGGGTGGTATACTGTTGATGCTGCTTACGTTTGTGATTGGTAAAGACATCAGTGGTTCTAAATCGTGGATTGCATTAGGTGGCGGGTTTAACCTGCAACCAGCTGAGTTGTGTAAAGTGTTCACCGCATTGGCGCTTGCAAAATATTTAAGCAGGCCCGAAACAGAGTTTAAAACCTTGCGATCGCATTTAATTGCATTTGCACTAACGCTGGGCCCTGCAGTGCTTTCCATTGCACAAAAAGAAACCGGGTTGGCATTGGTGTATTTCTCTTTCTTTCTGGTGATGTACAGAGAGGGCTTACCTGCCATTTATCTCATTGTAGGGTTTTCATTTGTAGTGTTGTTCATCTCCTCAATTGTTTTGTCGTTTTATGTGTATGCAGGTGCATTAGCCTTTATCGTGTTGATCGTGATCTACTATTTCTGGCGACAGATAAAACGCAACTTCGTTTTACTGGCGGCACTGCTGCTGGTTTATTTTGCGGTGATCGGGTTTAAATGGTTTGTAGATAATGTGGTGTTTGATAAAGTGCTGAAACCTTACCAGGCCGAACGTGTATTGAACATGTTTGGCAAAAGCTATGTTCCTAAAAGTCCCGAACGGATTGCATTGTTCGAAAAGGAACAAGCCAGTGGTAAGAAAAAAGATTACACCTACAACGTAAAGCAATCGAAAATCGCCATTGGTTCGGGCGGTTTTGCCGGTAAAGGATTTTTGAAAGGTGTAACAACACAAGGCGATTTTGTACCTGAACAGCATACCGACTTTATCTTCACTGCCATTGCCGAAAGTTTTGGCTTTTGGGGCAGTGCGTTGCTGCTTGGTTTATACTTCTTCCTGTTGTACCGCATCATCAGCATAGCCGAACGGCAGCGAAGTACCTTCTCACGTGTATATGCCTACAGCGTGGCCTGCATCCTCCTGTTTCACATCATGATTAACATCAGCATGACAATTGGCCTGATGCCTGTAATTGGTATTACACTACCTTTACTGAGTTATGGTGGCTCGTCGCTGGTAACATTCACCATTCTTATCTTCATTATGCTTCGTCTTGATGCAGACAGAAACATGGTTCTCCGGTAAAACAGCCACAATTTCTTTTTCGATGTTCCTGAACTGTGAATTTGTATTGTATGAAAAAGTATCTCTGCACCTTCTATTTACCCGCAATGCTCGAAGAAAATTTTTGGGCAATTATTCCATCCCACCGTCAGCATGTGAATGAATTAATGCGTGATGAAACCATTGTAACCTACGCTGTAAACGAAGTGCGCAGCAAAGGCTGGGTGGTGTTGAATGCCAACTCGGAAGAAGAAGCAATTGCAATTGTTGAAGAGTTTCCGATCCGCCCGTTTGTACGTTACGAAATAGATGAGCTGTTTATCTTCGACTCCATGATTGGTGCTCCCAAGCTGGTATTAAACTGATTAATTTTCCTGCCTGTATCTTTGCAGCGCTTTACACAGCACTGCAGCATTGTTTCTGTTTTAAAGAAGCAAGTACACAACAGTTGCTGTAACATGCACATCTTGCAGGTTTAGCCTGCAACAAACCGATAAATAGTTACATGAAAATAATTCCACTTTCCGAAGGCAGTTTTACAGTTGATGGCACCAAAAAGTTTGTTCCTTTCGATCCGGCAAAAGATAATCTGAAAGATCGTCCTGCAGGAAGTTTACTTGTTGAAGTACAGCCTTTCGTTGTTATAACCGAAAAAGATATTCTGCTGCTCGATACCGGACTCGGCTTTACCATGCCCGACGGTACATTACAGATTCATCATAATCTTATGCAGGCGGGCATCAATCCAATGGAAGTAACCAAGGTACTCATGAGTCATTTGCACAGAGATCATGCAGGCGGTATCAGCAAAGAAGATGCAGTGTTGCAACAACGTTTTCTCAGTTTCCCCAACGCAACATACATAGTGAACAAACAGGAACTTGAAATTGCATTGAGCAAATTGTCAAAGTCATATGCCATTGATGATGTAAGTATGCTTGCAGAAACAGATAAACTGCAACTCATCGAAAGCGAAGGTGTCATTGATGATTATATCTTTTACGAATGGACCGGCGGACACAGCCCCTGGCACCAGGCTTTCTGGATTAAAGAAAACAACGAAACCGTTTTCTTTGGTGGCGATGTTGCACCGCAGTTGTTTCAAATGAAAACAAAGTTTGTAACCAAGTACGATTTTGATGGAAAGCTTGCAGCAGACTTACGTGTGAAATGGTGGGAGCAAGGACAAAAAGAAAACTGGAAGTTTCTTTTCTATCACGATATTAAAACACCGGTGTTCAGCTTTTAGTTAGCACAACAGGCTTCGGATACATCGGTTACAATACAGGCATAAACCTTTATACAACTAAGGTTTATGCTTTTTTATTTTTAAGTTAAACTACTGAAACCCTTTGCCAGCCTGCATTTGCGGGCAAAAAAATAGGCCAACCCTGAAAAGAGTCGGCCGTTGCTAACCTATGAAAAACACCTATTCGCAAATTTATAGCATAAGAAATAATTTTTCCAAATTAATTTATGTTTCGACGTTGCAACACTGGCTTATTGGGGCGGTTTTTAAGCTGATTCAACAGCACACCACGAAACTCTCTTTCAGCTTCAAAGAATTTATTCATTCTGGGCTGTCCTATTACACCAACAAAGCGTTCTTTATATTTCTTACGTACATCAATAATCATTTGTTCTTCGTTTAGAACATCACGTTTGGGGTTGTTACGTTGTGTAAGCATTACCTGCCGTACATCACGTTTATACTCGTTGTAAATGGGCCAGAAACGTTGTGCTTCATTTTCGGTAAGGTTCAGCTTACGGCTGATGAATGCTATTTCCAGAGCCTTTATTTTTTCCTGCTCTTTATTATCGGGCTGCTCCTGCGCATACAACACACTGCCTGCGCTAAACAGAACAACCATCATAAGTGTAACTATCTTTTTCATAACCTTTTCTTCAAGTGTTTTTAATTTGTTTGCTTTGCTTCGAGCTCTTTCATAAACGCATCAAGGAACTCTTCATCAATATAATCTGCTTCTTCGGGCAATTGATTGCCATCTATTAATTGCTTAATCGATTCAACATCTTTTGTATCGGCAGTAAGCTGGAGGTAATTGATAATAGCATCATCACTTACACTTGCCAGTTGCTGATTAAACTGTGCTTCTGTTTTAATTTTTGCAGCTACCGCAACAGCATTGTTCTTTTTCTGTAAAGAGTAGTTAATGCCAAATGCAAGCATACTGAGTACAACTGCAGCTGCTGCATAACGCATCCATTTGCGTGCAACCGAAAGCGATACAACTTTTGTTTCGGGTTGCAGTTTTGCGGTAACGGCAGTGGTAAGGGTATCAAAGTAACCGGCCGGAGCTTCGTATACATTGGCTTTACTGATGCCGGCTAATACAGGCGATAACTCCTGCAATTCATCGGTAACAGCAACGTTATTGCCATTCGCTTTAAGTTTGGTAAGAATAGTATCAGCCAGCGAATTAAAATAACCGGCAGGTACATCCTGCGGCATTACTTTACCTGCTATCTGTAACAGGCTGTTTTCTTCGTTGCCGCCTGCGGCGATACGGGCCATCACAACGGTGCTCAGCGTTTCAAAATACACTTCGGGCACCTGGTAGGGAACCACGGCATTGATCTGTGCCACCACAGGGCTTAATGCCTCCAATTCTTTCACTATGTCTGTACTGCGTGTCATTTCGTTTATATAGATGTTTACAGAGGCCGATGGTTTAACGGTTCAGGATAAAATCCTCAATTTTTTTAACGGCATGATGATAGCTGGCTTTTAGTGCTCCTTCGCTGGTTTCCAGCACTCTGCTCATTTCTTCATACGGCATCTCATCGTAATACCGCAGGTTAAAGACAGCCCGTTGTTTTTCGGGCAGCTGCTGAATGGCCAGCTGCAATTTCCACTCTAACCGGTTGGCATCAAAATGTTTATCGGCTTTAATGGTATTGCTCAACCCCGCTTCGGCTTCGTTCATGGATACGGCCGAACGTTTTTTCCGCTGCTCCAGGAACGTAAGGCTCTCGTTGGTGGCAATGCGGTACAACCAGGTGTACAGCTGGGCATCTTCCCGAAAGTTCTCCAGCCCGTTCCACACTTTAATAAACATATTCTGCAGCACATCATTGGCATCCTCGTGCTCAACAACCATGCGGCGGATATGCCAGTATAATTTTTCCTGGTATTTTTTAATGATACGGGTATAGGCCCGCTCCTTGGTGGCGGGGTCGTGGAATTGCAGCAATAATTCCTTATCGTCGGGTTGGGTCATTGTTTGAATAGAGGTTTTCTGGTTTGGATTTTTCTGTTCCCTAAAGGTAGAAAAACCGCTGGTAAGATGGATAAAGACGACAAAGGTTTAAAACATCACGAAAATTTTTCCGCTTCTTGTTGCGGCCCGAAACACAGTTATGGGTTTATGTTCACGCCTGTTAAATCGAATTTCAGTTTTGGTAATCAATTGAAATATTATCTCGTTGCATCACCTATTTTGTTTGCGCTTAGCTGAGAACATTTATTTACCAACGTATCAGATTGTTAATCTATGGCAGAATCTTTACCTATTTTACACCGTGCAGAAGCTGTTTACCGGAAAATGCCCGTGAATTTTAAACAGGGCGATTTTGATTTTTGTAAAGATGAATTTCACTATCAAACCAACTATATAACAGCAGATCATTACCACAATGTACTTGTAAATAATGAAGGACTTGTGTTCGATGCGGCTTTAAAACTCTTACCTGTTTCAAAGTTTGCTGCAAGACAGAAGGGCTTGTTTAAAAATCTGACACAGATTCTTTTTTGGTCGAAGAAAAAGATGCCCGATGTTCCGTATGCATTGTGTTTTGATGGCACTGCAAGTAATCATTACAACTTCATCTGCGATTTTCTGCCCCGGCTGTATGCTGCAAAACACTTATTCGGTACGCATGTGTTTCTGTTACCCGATACGCCGTATGTGCATACAAACGGCATTGAAATACTGAAGATGCTGGGACTGTTGCCTCCTGCAATTGAGTGGATACAACAGCATACCATGCACAGGATAAAAAGTCTTACCATTATTGAAAGGCCTGTGCAATCGGGTCGTATACACGATTCGTTAATGCTGCAGTTGAAGAAACAGTTGTACAAAACCTTTCCCCTGCATGCGCAAAACAACGCAAAACGTATTTACATCAGCCGGGAACAGGCAACACACCGGAGGCTGCTCAATGAACATGAAGTGCAGGCTGTGTTTTTCGATTACGGCTTTGAGATTCTGCGATTTGAAAAATTATCAATTAAAGAACAGGTGCAGCTGGCGCAATCGGCTTCCATTGTTGCTTCCATTCACGGAGCCGGACTGGCCAATGCATTTTTTATGCAACCCGGTGCCGCACTGATGGAGTTCAGGAGGAATGGCATCTATCAAAACCAATGCTTCTGGCACCTGGCCGATGCCATGCAGCTGGATTATTACTACCAGTTTGGCGAACCCGATTCCAATAAGTTGATTGAAGGGCCGAACGCCTGCAACCTTACACTTTCCACGGCGGTATTGGAAAAAAATCTTGACCTGTTTCTTTCACGACAGGCCATACAGGTTGCCAATTAAGCAACAGAATGTTGTGCATTAACGCAGGCTGTTGTCGGTTTCCACATCGCCTTCTTCATCTTTTGTTTTGTGGTAATCGTTGTTAAGCTGTTGCTCAAACTCCTGTTCATCTTTTTGATTCCGGCGAACGAGGAAGACAATAAGAAGAAGTAATGCAATGCCAACGATAATAAGAACAGGCCAGTTCATACTGCTTGTATTTGGTTAAAAAGTACGCTATGCTTTGCAGCAAAACAATGATGCGTAAAAACTTAACATTGGAAAGCTGCTCAAACAAAAGCCCATCGCAAGCGATGGGCTTTTGTTGTTGTGAACTAATGCAGTTGCTTACTCAATAGAGGTATAACGGATATAATTCTTTTCAGCTTTTTTCGCTGTATAGGCAAGCAGCACTTTATTAGAAGGTAAAGCCACAAGAACAGGATAACTGGCAACCGTGCTGTCTGCCGTAAGAAACGTTCTACCTATATTTTTTCCTTGCTCGTCCCGTAACTGCGCAGCAATACGTTTATAGCTTTTGCTGTTTACTTGTATTGCTTCATCCCATACAAGCAGTAACGTTCCGTTGCTGAGTTGGGTAAGCTGCGGATGCGACCCGTTGCTGCTTACACTGTCTGCTGCTGCAAAGCTTTGTCCGTTGTTGGATGAGCTGGTGAAATAACAACCTTTCTTACCGGCTCCTGTAAACCAGGCAAAATGCAAACCTGTTTTGTTTTCTGTCATCGATGGGCCGGTATGCGGACAACCCTTCAGCACCCAGTTATCATTACTGATGCGGATGGGTTCGGTAAAACTTTTTCCATTATCAGTTGAAACAATATGCATCATATCCCTGATGCTGTCGTTGATGATGCCACGATAAATAGCATGGATACCACCCTTTGTATCAATAAACAACTGTGTGCGGCAACACTGGCAGCAAAGCTGACTGATGCGTTGCTCGTTTTGGAATCCATTGGCACCTGCAGTGCGTGCAAAATATAAACCCGAACCTTCTTTGGTTGTGGCCTTGCGGTTGTCGAGCCAGATGATGCCCGCTTCACCATCGGGCAACAACGCCACATCGTAATACCGTTGATCGAAACTGGCTGTATCTGTTGTTAATTGTTTGGCCGTACTCCATGTTGTTCCATTGTCAAACGATTGACTGTAAAAAACCAAACCGGAATATTTGTTCTTTGGGTTGGGATTGGCAGCACCCCATAAAGCAATCAATTCACCCGATGGCTTGGCAATGATCTTCGGTAAGTTTTCTGCATGCGGATGAATATTGGTACTGGTGGGAATACGAACCGGTGCAGAAAATGTTTTCCCATCGGTTGATACAGCATAACAAAAAATCGAAGAAGAATCATTGATGCTGCGTACCCAGCTGAGCAACACATTACCCTTACTGTCCTTTGTAAGGTAAGGACAGGAGCCGGGAATGGTATCGACTAAAATAGATTCACTGGTTGTAAGTTGTAATTCGCCGTTGCCTGTTTTACATGCAGTAAAAACAACGACAGCTATTGTTAGAATAAAAATGTATTTCATGTGTTAATTGCGTTTTTTTAGTTGAGCGAAATCAAATGAAACACCCAGGTTAATATGTCTTGGTTCTGCTAACTGGTAACTGTAGCCGAAAGCACTTTTGGTTGTGATGTAGGAGTAGTAACGGTTGGTTACATTCATCACATTCACCCACACTTCAAAATTTCTGATGCGGTATCCGGCTCTTGCATGCAACACATCATAACCGTTGTAAGTGGCTGTATTTTTGGGGTCAGCAAAGTACTTGCCTACATGCTGCCACTCCAAACCCATACGCAAACCTTTTACGAAAGAAGGCTTGTACCAGAGCTCGGTATTCCAGATCCAGTTAGGCGCATTGTTCATCTGATTATTGCTATAGCTGATGCCTTTCTCTGTGTAGTAAATAAAAATGTGTTTGCTGTACGCACCGCTGAAACGCAGTGTAACATCCTTTACAGGATTTGCATTGATGCCAAACTCCACACCACGATGCTGTGTTTTACCTGCATTCTGATTAGCGAATGAACCATCATCGAGTTTCACCGAAATGATTTCGTTGGTGCCGGTAAGATTGTATATGCTCACATCAGCACTCAGTTTGTTTTTCAGTAAGGCGATCCATCCACCGGCTTCATAGTTATAAAAAACAGAAGCATCAAGTTTCGGCACCTGCACACCGGTGTACATTTCTGTTACCTGCGGCGGTACAAAACCTTCGCTGTAGTTGGCATAAATACCAATGTTGTTCGAAAAGTTATAAGTAAAACCAATCTTCGGGCTGAAACGCTTGAATACATTCGTCGTATCGGGCGAACCGCTGAATGCAGATGGCGTTAAGTGATTGTTGAATTTGTATTGAAACAGATCGTAACGCAGTGAAGCAACAATGCGCAACTTCTCCAGCGGACTGAATTCGAAACTGGCAAACGCTGCATAGTTGTTGAGCTTGGTTGCGTAATTGGTTAATACACTATCGGTGCTTTGATAGCTGACATACTTTTTTGTAACCGTATCTTTTTGTATGCGGATATAGTTGGCGTTGTAAGTTGAAGGACTGAGATCGGTATTTACACCGGCAATCAACACAGCTTTCTTCCAGTTGAAGTTTTGTTTATGCTGTGCTATAAAAGAATAGCTGTTAAATCGGCTTTCATTGATTTCGCCATGCGCAAGATCTTTTTGTCCTTTGTATACTGCGCCCACTTTCCGGTAATCATCTTTTACCCTGTAAGCAGGGTTTTGACCAATACTGTTTTCCCTGTACAAAACTGTAACCGTGGTCTTGCTTTGTGCATTCCATTGGTGCGTTAAAGTAGAGTGATATCGAAATGCATTCACCTTGCGATAAGTAAATGTTTGCAGGTTCTTAAATGTTTTATTGGCAAACATCGTACTGTCAATACCGCCCGACATATCGCTGTAATAGTTGAGCCAGGTTGCACTGTTGCTCAAAATAGTTTTATCAGAAAAGCGATAATCAATTCTTGCAGTAGCCGTGCCTTTATGAAAATCGCTATACTCCAGGTAGCCGTTTTGTTTATCGGCATAATAGCCGCTGAGTGCAACACCCCATTTGCCTTGTTGAAACGAAGTAATCAGATCGCTTCGTTTGTAACCAATATTGTTACCCTGCAACGATATTTTCAAAACCGGTAGTGCTGTTGGCGCAATACTGATAAAGTTCACCACGCCGCCAATGGCTTCACTGCCATACAACGAAGAGGAAGGTCCTTTGATCACTTCAATGCTTTTAACCGAACTCATGTTCATTTCCAGCAAGGCATTGTGATTAAATAAGCCTGTTGTACGTACAGGAATACCATCTTCCAGATACAGGAACAAGCTTTTGGTGGTCATCGGTTGACGAATGCTCATCTGGTGTTGCTCATTGCCAAGACTCACCATGTTTACGCCGCTGATCTTGTTTAATACCTGGTCAATTGTAACAGGTTTTGCATCTTGAATCATACGGTTACTGAGTGTGCTGATGGCAACAGGCGCCAGCGAACGTTTAACAGCTTCGCCTCTGTTAGCCGACACCACTACATCCTGTAAAAAGGAAACAGCAGGAGCGAGGGTAAGAAGTAATTGGTTGCGATCAGTTTTGAAAACACGGTTGCTGTAACCAATGGATGTTACAGACAGTTCGCTGCAATTGCTTTTGCAGTGCATCGTAAATTCACCCGCTGCATTACTGCTGCAGCTGCAGTTACAGTTAACAGTGGTACAACGAATGGTTGCTCCCTGTACAGGTTCTTTACTGAGGCTGTCGATGAGTTTGCCTTTGATGATGGTTTGTGCAGATAGCTGCTGAGCAGTGAGTGCAAACAACAGCACAACACATACCTTGTATAACGAATACATAGTAATGAGTTCAGTTTAGAAAATGAAATGCAAATAAAAGTTCGCTGTTCGTGCATTGGAAGCACAACAGGATGAGCTGCAGAAATTGCAGCATCGATTGATGTTAAGCGATAGAAGGCGGATGAAAAATGCTTACTGCAATGTTTGCAGGAGTGCCGGTTGTAAATGCAAAACCAAAACAACGGTTCGCATTAGTTTCAGGTGTTTTGATAATTGTGTTGTTAACAAGCGATGAAAAGGATTCGCCTTTTTGTTCGGCTTTCATACCGGGAGCAGGGGCTTCTTGCTGTTCTTCCTGCTGTAATTTTTTCATCATCTGGCATTTACCCTTACAGCCTAACGATGGTTTGGCTTTGTTCTCACAGTTCTTTGCATACGCCGCATTGTTGAAGTAGTAACTGCCAACGATCAGGTTTTGCTGAAAGGTTTGTATTGCAAATGCAAGAAGAAATAATATAGCGAGTAACTGCCGGAACATTTGATGCTGCAAATATAGTTGTGGTTAAATGGAATGAACCTGATCGAAGTCATAAATATTTTTGCGTAATAAAGTAATGCGGAAAGAAAAAAAATGTATACGTTGGAAATGGTTCAATAGAGAGTCTGTTGAATAGTATCAGCCAATAGCTGTTTTAGTGCCTGCCTTTTCTTGTTTTGTATTGTTGAATGTTTGGCAAGAACAACAGCATCGTTTTTAGAAGGCAGTAAATCCGGATAGAAAATAGTTAAGTATCAACTGTAATATCAAAAATCCATTAATCAACCAGCTGGATATAGAAGAAAGCATAATGATGTAAAAAACAGCACTCCCTCCCGCCACTTATCACTATCTGCAAATGCAATCCACACATTCCCTTTAATTTTTCGTTCTTAACGAAACCTTATCATGCTACGTTCTGTATTCGCCCTCCTTTTTCTTGTATGCAGTTGTTTCCATGCAGTTGCCCAAAGCGGCACCGGCTCCATTTCAGGTAAAGTGGTTGACTCATTACAACAGCCCTTAGAAGGCGCAACCATTTTGGTACGCTCCGCCACAAATAACACTGCTGTTAAAACGGCCCTCACCGATAACAACGGAAGCTTTCTCTTAGAGAAAATAAAAGAAGGCAGCTATCAATTGATCATCAGCATGAGTGGCTTCGCAAAAGATAGCAGCAACATTACGCTTACCACAGAAAAAAATACGATCAATACGGGCACCATCAAACTTATCCCGCTTTCAAAAGATCTGCAGGGCATCACCATCACAGCTCAACGCCCGCCGGTTGAAAGAAAAATCGATCGCACAGTTGTCAATGTTGACCAGATGATCAGCGCTGCCGGTTCAACAGCATTGGAAGTGCTGGAAAAATCACCCGGCGTTTCTGTTGATAACAATGGCGTCATCAGTTTGCAGGGAAAAAATGGCGTGCTGATTTTTATTGATGATAAACCCACTTACTTAAGCGGTGCCGACCTGGAAAGTTACCTGCGCTCGTTACCTGCTTCTTCTGTTGACCAGATTGAACTTATGACCAACCCGCCCGCAAAATACGATGCAGCAGGTGGAGCAGGTGTCATCAACATCCGGTTGAAACGGACAAAGGCAAAAGGTTTCAACGGTTCACTCAACAATGCCTATACACAGGGCAGGTATGCAAAATCAAACAACAGTTTCAACTTTAACTACCGCAATGGTAAGATCAATACATTCGGCACACTCACACAAAACCAGGCAACCAATTTTTCTGATCTCAACATTAATCGTCATTTTATAAAACCCGACGGCAGCCGCAATTACGATTTCCTGCAACACACTTATATCAAATCATCAGGACTTGCTTTTTCAGGTAAAGTGGGTGCCGATTATTATGCAACAGAGAAAAATACATTCGGTATTGTACTCACCGGCGTTACAAGAAAAGGACAACGTGATAACGATAACAGCAGCCGTTTTATCAATACTGCTTTTCAACTTGATTCAACCATTGTGGCCAACAATACACAAGACAACACCTTCAGCAACGCAGGTGTGAACCTGAATTTCAGAAGACGTATGCGTAAAAACGGCCCCGAACTTTCAGCAGATGCCGACTACCTGCGGTACAGCACCGGCAATAAACAGCTGTTTGATAACTACACCTATCTCCCAAACAATACACTTTCACAACAGGAACGTTTAACGGGTAATCTGCCTGCTGCCATTGATATCTATTCGTTAAAAACAGACTATACTCATCCTTTGAAGAAAGGCTGGAAAATTGATGCAGGTGCAAAATCGAGCCAGATAAGAACCGATAATGTGGCCGATTATTTTTTAACGAAGAACAATACAACAACACCCGACTACGACAAAACAAATCATTTCATTTACAAAGAAGATATTCATGCTGCCTATATCAACAGCTCGCATGAAGGCAAACGTTGGTCGATGCAGTTAGGCCTACGCACCGAGTACACCATCTCCGATGGCAGGCAGTTGGGTAATGCCGTAAAACCCGATTCATCGTTTAAACGCACCTATGCAAGTTTGTTCCCCACTGTTTACCTCAATTATAAATTAGACAGCGCCGGCAACAACACCCTCACACTCGATTATGGCAGAAGAATTAACCGGCCGTTTTACCAGGATCTCAATCCGTTTATTTCACCACTGGATAAGTTCACCTACTATGTGGGCAATCCGTTTTTATTACCGGCATACACGCACAACGTACAACTGTCGTACAGTTATAAAAACAAGATCACAGTGGCGTTGCGTTACAGTTCCACACTCAACAATACCAACGAAACAATTGAAATAAAAGACGGCACCTACTACAGCCGCCCTGGAAATATTGGTAAGATCACCAACATCAGCGGATCATTGCAAGGCGATCTGCCCATTAAAAAATGGCTGAGCTTTGGTTATTATACAGAAGTGACCAATATCCATTCACAAACGAATTTCTACACCGGCTACCTCGATACACAAGGCACGTACTGGTTTATACAACCCAACTTCCGTTTTACATTCACCAACGGATGGAGTGCGCAGATCGATGGGTTTTATCAAACAAACATCACTTCCAATCAATTTATTTTACTGGAACGTGGAAGATTGAATGCGGGTGTGTCGAAAAAACTGGGTGCAGCTTTCACCGTTCGTGCTACAGCAAATGATATCCTGTACACACAGATAAACCGTGGCATCATTAACAACCTCGCCAACACCAAGGCCAACTGGCGTAATGCAAACGATACCCGTGTATTTACCATCTCACTGGCCTGGCGCTTTGGAAAAACCATCAGCGATACAAGAAAGCATAACCAGAACAGCGCACAACAGGAACAAAACAGGGTGCGGGAGTAAGTACTTCAATTTCTGGCTGAAACCGGGTACACCAAAACAGATGATGACGGAGATGAGTAAAGCTATTGTGGTATAAGACCGGTTAAACAATAGAGCACTCTGATAAGAGGTCTGAAGTGCTTTATTTATGAAATGGTTTTTCCATAATCTTTTGCTCGATACTGATCTATTACTGTGAACTTTTTTGTGTCCTTTCGTGCAGTTCGTGGCCTCAGCTTTTCGTGCCATTCGTGCTTGCCCTCCGAAGCTTCAGCGCAGGAGGGTTTTCGTGTTTCTTCAATCTGCGTCCATCTTGAACACATATTTCCCGTAGCGGCCTATCTTTATCCACAAATTCATTTCATTGCAGTATTCCAACAAGTCAGCTCAGGCAAAAGTTCTGGTCATCGATGATGAAGAAAAAATCAGAACGCTTCTTTCAAAGATCATCAGCCTTGAAGGATTTGAAGTGGTGCAGGCTGCAGATTGTAAAAGTGGTTTGAAAAAACTGGATCAGCAGGCATTCGACGTGGTGATCTGCGATGTAAAACTACCCGATGGAAGTGGTGTTGAACTGTTAAAAACGATCAAAGAAAAATATCCTGCTCTTGAAATTATTTTACTTACTGCGTATGGAAATATACCTGATGGCGTTACAGCTATTAAAAATGGAGCATTTGACTATCTCACCAAAGGCGATGATAACAACCGTGTTGTTCCGCTTTTGTACAAGGCAGCCGAAAAAGCAACGCTCAACAAACGCTTACAGCATCTGGAACAACAGCTGGAAAAAAAATATTCTTTCAATAGTATACTCGGTCAATCCAAACAAATCAAGGCAGCCATTGATGCTGCAACAAAAGTAGCGTCTACCGATGCAACTGTTTTACTCAATGGCGAAACAGGAACGGGTAAAGAAGTATTTGCACAAGCTATTCATACCAACAGCAGCCGGAGTAACCAAACGTTTATTGCAGTAAACTGTGCGGCTTTCAGCAAAGAGTTGCTGGAAAATGAATTGTTTGGCCATAAAGCAGGTGCCTTTACAGGTGCAGTAAAAGACAGCAAAGGTATTTTTGAAGAAGCCGATAAAGGCACCGTTTTTTTAGATGAAATTGGTGAGATGCCGTTGGAGTTACAGGCAAAACTGTTGCGTGTATTGGAAAGTGGTGAATTTTTAAAAGTGGGCGACAGTAAATCAACGAAAGTAAATGTGCGCATCGTTGCAGCTACTAATCGTGACCTGCAGAAAGAAATAGAAGCCGGTCGTTTCAGGGAAGACCTGTATTACCGTATCTCTGTTTTTACAATTCCATTACCTCCGTTACGGGAACGTATCAACGATATTGAAGAGCTGGCTGCTTTTTTCACCAAACAGTTTGCGGCAAAAACTAATGCAAGAATCAAAGGTTTTTCAAAAGAATACCTCGATGCATTAAAGCTGCATAATTGGAAAGGCAACATCCGTGAATTGAAAAATGTAATTGAACGCAGTGTAATTTTAACAGACGGTTCCGAATTGCTTCCATCCACGCTGCCAGCCGATTTTCAATATGCCGGTACCGGAAACAATAACAAACAACTTTCAGCATTTGATCTTGCCAGTGCAGAAAAACTGCATATTCAAAAAGTGTTGAACTATACAAACGGTAATAAAACAGAAACAGCCAAGCTGCTGAATATTGCATTAACTACCTTGTACAGAAAAATTGAGGAGTATAAAATCGGTTAACCTCTTTCAAAACAATAGTATAAACCCTTTCATTTTGAAAGGGTTTATCTTTTCTGCCAATCTGCCGTTTTTTTAGAATCCTTTACAGGCAAAGGTTTCAGCATTTGTGCCCAAAATGGTCCATGCCTTGCCAATATCCTGGCATAACAAATCAGTTAAAATATGAAACCGTTCCGACACTGGCTTTTTAAACACGTGCAATCCTGGCACTTGCTGTTCGGCCTTTTTTCACTCATTGTTCTTACAGGAATCATTTACCGAATCATTCATGACTGATCTTATGCTTACAACCATTTTACTCACAGCCGCAGGCCTTGTCTGTTTTGTGCTCTTTTTCAAAGCCATTGATTACTTCGAAAAATTTTAACTATGCCCTTACTGCTCCTGATCGCCATTGCCCTTTTCTTGTACATGTGTTTTGTGCTGATTAAACCGGAAAAATTTTAACCCTTCATCTCTGCTTAATTTTTAAAAAATGAACTCTGAAATTTCAGGTATACTCTTCATGTTCGCCGCATCGCTGGCAATTGGTATTCCGTTAGGAAAATACATTGCCCGCGTGTATGCAGGAGAGAAAACCTTACTCGACCCTGTTATGAATCCAGTTGAAAAACTGTTCTTCCGCATCAGCGGCATCAATGCAGGTAAAGAAATGAACTGGAAACAACACATGGTTGCCATGCTCATGATCAACATGATTTGGTTCCTGCTGGGCATGTTTGTATTAATGAATCAAAGCTGGTTACCGTTAAATCCCGATGGCAACCCCAACATGTCTTCAGATCTGGCGTTTAACACAAGTATTTCGTTTGTTGTGAACTGTAACCTGCAACACTATTCAGGCGAAACAGGGCTTAGCTATCTCGGGCAACTGTTTCTGATGTTCTTACAATTTGTAAGTGCTGCTACAGGTATGGCAGCTGCAGCAATCTTGTTTGTGGCATTAAAAGAAAAAACAACTACACAGTTGGGGAACTTCTATAACTTCTTTCTAAAATCAATTACAAGAGTATTATTGCCTTTGTCAATGATCATTGCTGTTATTTTTCTTTTGAATGGTATGCCGATGGGCTTTGAAGCAAAAGACAGCTTCACCAGTTTGCAAGGCGATACTGTGCAGGTATCAAGAGGGCCCGTAGCTGCTTTCGTTCCCATTAAACACCTAGGTACAAACGGCGGTGGTTTCTTTGGTGCCAACAGCGCACACCCGCTCGAAAACCCCAACTACTTTACCAATATTGTTGAAATGATTGCACAGCTCATCATTCCGTTCGCTATGATCTTTGCGTTTGGCTTTTACCTGCGTAAACGAAAACTAAGCCGGATGATTTTTGCTGTGATGACAATCGGTTTTCTTTTGTTAGCCATCCCCAACATCATCATGGAAGTAAAAGGCAATCCCGCCATTGCTGCAATGGGTATCGATAACAGCCTTGGTGCAATGGAAGGAAAAGAAGTAAGGTTTGGTGCAGCAGCATCGGGTTTCTGGAGTATTGTTACAACAGTTATTTCAACAGGCTCTGTTAATGCGATGCATGATAGCACGATGCCTTTAAGCGGTATGAATGAATTGCTGGCGATGATGATTAACGCCTTTTACGGTGGTTGTGGTGTGGGCTTACTCAACTTTTTCATCTTTATTATTCTTGCTGTATTCATCAGTGGATTAATGGTGGGCCGTACACCCGAATTTATGGGGAAGAAAGTGGAAGCAAGAGAAATCAAAATCGCCATGATCATTGCATTGCTGCATCCCCTGCTCATTCTTGCCGGCACTGCACTTTCAAGTTATCTCGTAGTAAACAATCCTGCAAATGCTGCATGGTTAAACAATCCCGGTCATCATGGCTTTAGTGAGATGTTGTATGAATACACATCAAGTGCTGCCAATAACGGCAGTGGTTTTGAAGGTTTGGGCGATAACAATTTGTGGTGGAACATCAGTACAGGATTTGTATTGATACTTAGCCGCTTCTTACCCATCATTGGCCCTGTTGCCATTGCGGGTTTGCTGGCGCAGAAAAAATATATTCCTGCAAGTGCAGGTACATTAAAGACTGATACCTCCACATTCGGCATTATGATCTTTGCAGTTATCGTCCTCATCACTGCATTAGCATTTTTCCCTGCACTGGCATTAGGTCCTATTGCAGAATATTTTAACCTGCGTTAACGCAAGCACTCATTAACATTCAGTCATTCCAATAAGGAAATAAAATAAGTATTATGTCAAAGCATACAAGAGTGGCGAAATTGTTTGAACCTGCAATGGTTCGTGAAGCACTCAGAGAATCGTTTATAAAACTCGCTCCTGCAAAAATGTTCCGTAACCCTGTTATGTTTACTGTATGGGTAGGTACATTGGTGATGGCCGGAGTTTGTATTTGGGTGATGACGGGCGAAAAAGGCCAGGGTGATCTTACCTATAACCTGATTGTAACCGCCATTCTTTTCATCACATTATTGTTTGCCAATTTTGCCGAAGCCATTGCTGAAGCAAGAGGTAAAGCGCAAGCCAACAGCTTACGCAAAACAAGAGAAGAAACACCGGCTAGAAAATTAAGAATTGATGATGAAAAATTGAAAATGGAAGAGGATAATCATTATCAATTTTCAATTATCAATTCTTCCTTATTAAAGAAGGGTGATATTTTTTTATGTGAAGCTGGCGATATCATTCCATCTGATGGAGAAATTATTGAAGGACTTGCCACCATTGATGAAAGCGCTATTACCGGCGAAAGTGCTCCCGTTATTCGTGAAGCAGGTGGCGATAAAAGCAGTGTAACAGGTGGTACCAAAGTATTAAGCGATCAGATTAAAGTAAAAGTAACCACCGAACCCGGTGAAAGTTTTTTAGATAAAATGATTGCATTGGTAGAAGGCGCAAGCCGCCAGAAAACACCCAACGAAATTGCACTCACCATTTTGCTTGCAGGTTTTACACTGGTCTTTATTATTGTAACTGTTACACTAAAACCTTTTGGCGATTTTGCACAAACACCTATTACCATTGCAGCTTTTATTTCCTTGTTTGTTTGTTTGATACCAACAACCATCGGCGGTTTATTATCGGCCATTGGTATTGCCGGTATGGATCGGGCATTGCGTGCCAACGTAATTACCAAAAGCGGTAAGGCTGTTGAAACAGCAGGTGATATTGATGTATTGCTGCTCGATAAAACAGGAACGATCACGATCGGTAATCGTAAGGCAACCAATTTTTACCCGACGCCGGGTGTGGAAGAAGATCACTTCATTAAATCGGTTGTATTAAGCTCCATGGCTGATGATACACCCGAAGGCAAATCCATTATTGAACTGGGGGGTATTGATCTGAAAAATTTCAAACTCAACAATCCACGCTTCATCAAATTCACAGCAGAAACAAGAAGCTCGGGTATTGATGTGGATGATCTGCGTATCCGCAAAGGTGCTGCAGATGCAATCAAAAATTTATGCGAAAAGAAAGGTAACCCAATGCCCGATGAAACAAATGAAATTGTTAAACACATTTCAAGCAATGGTGGTACACCGCTTGTTGTGGCTGAAAACGAAAAAGTAATTGGCGTAATTGAATTGCAGGATATTATTAAACCCGGCATTCGTGAACGTTTTGAACGCTTACACAAAATGGGTATTAAAACAGTAATGGTAACCGGCGATAATCCGTTAACCGCAAAATACATTGCAGAAAAAGCAGGTGTGGATGATTTTATTGCCGAAGCAAAACCGGAAGATAAAATGAATTACATCCGTAAAGAACAAGCCGAAGGAAGACTGGTGGCAATGATGGGCGATGGTACCAACGATGCCCCGGCCCTTGCACAAGCCGATGTGGGTGTGGCAATGAACAGCGGAACACAGGCGGCAAAAGAAGCAGGTAATATGGTTGACCTGGATAATGATCCTACCAAATTGATTGAAGTAGTAGAAATTGGTAAGCAGTTATTAATGACAAGAGGAACACTCACCACATTCAGTATTGCCAATGATGTGGCAAAATATTTTGCCATTGTTCCGGCCCTCTTTGTTGCATCTATCCCTGCTTTGCAAGGTTTAAATATTATGCAACTGCACAGTCCCGAAAGTGCTATGCTTTCAGCTGTTATTTTCAACGCCATCATTATTCCGTTGTTAATTCCATTGGCATTGAAAGGTGTGGCGTATAAACCTATTGGTGCAAGTGCATTGTTACGTCGTAATCTGTTTATTTATGGATTGGGCGGTATTGTCATTCCGTTCATCGGTATTAAACTCATTGATCTTTTTGTTTCCTTATTCTTCTAAAAACATTGTATGAAAGAACATTTTTTTTCCGCAATTAGATTAACCGTTGTCAGCATGCTGCTTTGCAGCGTTGTGTATGTGTTACTCATTTCAGGCATCGCCACAATCACTCCGCAAAAAGGGAAGGGCGAGTTAATTACCGTAAACGGTAAAACATACTATGCCAATATTGGACAAAAGTTTACCGATGATAAATATTTCTGGAGCCGCCCTTCAGCAGTTGATTACAATGCAGCAGGTTCGGCCGGTAGTAACAAAGGCCCGTCTAATCCCGATTATCTGGCAACCGTACAGGCACGCATTGATACCTTTCTTGTACACAACCCGGGCGTAAAAAAATCAGCAATACCGGTAGATCTTGTTACTGCAAGCGGTAGCGGACTGGATCCGCACATTTCTGTACTGGCTGCCAACGTGCAGTTAAAACGTATCGCAAAAATCAGAGGTATTGCAGAGCCTAACCTCGAAGAATTAATTTTAACTTATACAGAGAAACCGTTGCTTGGTTTGTTTGGCCCCGAACGCATCAATGTAGTAAAACTGAATATCGCTTTAGATCAATTAAAATAAACATTCGAATGAAGAAGAGTTTCATATTGCTGTTATCAATTGGTTCATTAACAGCAAAGGCACAGAACGACAGTACAGCAAATCCATTCACTGTTTCGGCGTATGTTGAAACCTATTACAGCTACGATTTTGCAAAACCAGCAAACGGTAACCGACCGGGCTTTGCTTATTCGCACAACAGGCACAACGAGTTTAACGTAAACCTTGGTTTGGTAAAAGCAGCTTATCAAAAAAACAATGTGCGTGCAAACCTGGCATTGGCAGCAGGCACTTACATGAACGCCAACCTTGCAGCAGAACCGGGTGTGTTAAAAAATATGTATGAAGCCAATGCAGGTGTAAAAATTTCAAAGAAGAATAATCTATGGATCGATGCAGGTGTGTTTGCATCTCATATTGGTTTTGAAAGTGCCATCGGTAAAGATTGCTGGACGCTTACAAGAAGCATTTTGGCAGATAACACACCTTACTACGAATCAGGTGCAAAAATTTCGTACACATCCGCCAATGAAAAATGGTTCATCAGTGGTTTGGTTTTAAATGGCTGGCAACGTATACAACGTGTGCCGGCAAACAGTACGGTTGCGGTTGGCCATCAGTTAACATTTAAACCAACTTCAAAAATCACAATTAACAGCAGTTCGTTTATTGGTAATGACAAACCTGATAGTGTAAAGCAAATGCGTTACTTCCATAATTTTTATGGCATTTTTCAACTGAGTGATTTCTTTGCAATTACAGCAGGTTTTGATATTGGCGCCGAACAAAAAGCAAAAGGCAGCAGCAGTTATAACAAATGGTATTCGCCTGTTGTCATTGTAAAGCTCAGTCCCGATGCAAAAAATAGTTTGGCTGCACGTGTTGAATATTACAGCGATGCAAATGGAGTAATTATCAGCACAGGTACTCCGAATGGCTTTAAAACCTGGGGCTATTCCCTCAACTACGACCGCAGCATTGGCAACAACCTGCTTTGGCGTATAGAAGCAAGGGGCTTTACAGGAAAGGATAAAACGTTTATAAAAGACGGGCAACCATCTGCCAACAACTTCTTTTTAACCACAGCATTTGCAATTGCATTCTGATGCCGGACAAAGAACAAACAGTACAGCATTTTCTCGACCTCATTAAAAAATCACGCAGAGGTAAGTTTAAGATCTACATTGGCATGAGTGCCGGTGTAGGTAAAACCTACCGTATGCTGCAGGAAGCACATGCATTGTTACGCAACGGTATTGATGTAAAGATCGGTTATATTGAAACGCACAACCGCAAAGAAACACATGCTTTGCTCGAAGGATTGCCGGTTATTCCACGACGGACCTTGTTTTACAAAGGAAAAGAACTGGACGAACTGGATGTACAGGCAGTCATTAATCTGCGACCGGAAGTAGTAATTATAGATGAACTGGCGCATACCAATATTGAAGGAAGTAAAAATGAAAAACGCTGGCAGGATGTAATTGAGATACTCGATGCTGGTATTAATGTGATCAGTGCAGTCAACATCCAGCACATTGAAAGCCTGAATGAAGAAGTTAAAGATATTACCGGTGTGGAAGTAAAAGAAAGGATCCCCGACAGTGTATTGGCCCAGGCCGATGAAGTGGTGAATATTGATCTCACAGCCGATGAACTGATTACCCGTTTAAAAGAAGGTAAAATTTACGACACCGCAAAAATTGAAACGGCTTTAAAGAACTTCTTTAGAAGCGAACACATCCTGCAGTTACGGGAGCTGGCACTGAAAGAAGTGGCATCGCAGGTTGAACGAAAGGTAGAAACGGAAGTAACTCGTACCAACGCTGTTAAACACGAACGTTTCCTCGCCTGCATCAGTTCTAACGAACATACAGCCAAAACAGTAATCCGCAAAACGGCTAGGCTTGCCAACTATTATAACAGTAGCTGGTATGTGTTGTATGTACAGACACCTGATGAAAGCAGCACAAAAATTCCGCTCGATAAACAACGGCACCTGATCAATAACTTCAAACTGGCAACCGAACTGGGCGCAGAAATTATAAAAGTGGAAAACAGCAATATTGCAAAAGCAATTATTGAACAGTGCGACGAACGGAAGATTACGACCATCTGTATTGGCAAACCGCATTTAAACTTATTCCGTTTAATTTTAGCAACAAGTATCTTCAATGAACTATTGAAGAAGTTAAGCGAAAGCAATATTGATCTTGTAATACTTAGTTGATGCAGCAATGAAAATAAAAGTAAAATTATACCTGGGACTGGGATTGCTTTTCGCAATGATCCTGCTCATCACCATCTTCAGTGGCCTCTATATTAACAAACTGCGGAACGAAACAAGAAATATTCTTGTAGCCAACTATAATACGCTTGACTATGCACGGAAAATGGAAATTGCACTTAACAACAATATTCTTCTTGCTGAAAATAGTCAGCTGTTCCGTACCAATCTTTCATTGCAACAAAAAAATGTAACCGAACCGGGCGAAAAAGAAATGACCGACAGGCTGGAGGTTAATTTTCAAAAACTGCAGCAGCAACCAAACGACTCAACGGCGCTGCACATGGTACGTAAAGATATTACCGATATTATGCTGCTGAATATGCTGGCCATTGAGCGCAAAAGCAAACTTGCTGAGAATACTTCTGAAACTGCAATTTTCTGGATTACTGTACTGGGTACCATTTGTTTTATCATAGCCCTTACGCTGCTGTTTAACTTGCCGGGCAATATTGCCAACCCGGTAAAAGCGTTAACAGAAAGCATCAAAGAAATTGCCAACCGCAACTACAGTGAACGTATCCATTTCGAAAAGCAGAACGAATTTGGAGAACTGGCAGCATCCTTTAATACCATGGCCGAAAAGCTGGAAGAATACCAGGCAAGCAGTATTGAAAAACTACTGGTTGAAAAAAAACGGATCGATACACTCATCAATAACCTCAACGATCCGGTTATTGGTTTGGATGAAAATAGGAAGATTCTTTTCATGAACAATATTGCATTACATATTACCGGGTTAAAAAAAGAAAATACCATTGGAAAACCGGTGCAGGATATTGCAGTAAAGAATGATCTGCTGCGTACACTGGTGCAGGAACTTTTCGGCAATGAAAGTGAACATGAAAACAAAACAGCTGCCATTAAAATTTTTGCAAATAATAAGGAAAGCTATTTCGAAAAACACATCATCCCCATCAGCATTATTCCAACAGGCGAAAAGGATGAAAAACGTATGGGCGATGTAATTCTGCTGCAGGATGTAACGCCGTACAAGGAACTTGATTTTGCCAAAACCAATTTTATTGCCACTGTATCACATGAACTGAAAACACCGATCGCTTCCATTAAAATGAGTTTGCAGCTTCTCGAAAATAAAAAGACGGGAAGTTTAAACAGCGAACAGGAACTGCTGCTGCAAAGCATAAACGACGATGCCGGCCGGCTGTTAAAAATTACAGGTGAGTTGCTGAATATGGCGCAGGTAGAAACAGGATCCATTCAAATGGCAATATTGCCTTCATCTGTAAACGAAATGGTAGACTATGCTGTGAATGCAAACAAAACCGCTGCTGAAAACAAACAGATAAAACTGGAGACAAGAATACCCGGTACGATTCCTCCTGTATTGGCAGATAAGGATAAAACGGCATGGGTATTAACGAATCTTATTTCAAATGCCATACGTTATAGCTATGATGGCGCAGCGGTTAAAATTCACGTATCACTTGAAGGAAACAACGTGAAATTTTCCGTAGCAGACAGTGGACAAGGAATTGCACCAGAATACATTCATAAAGTGTTCGACCGTTACTTCCGTATACCCGGTTCAAAAAAAGAAGGCACGGGTTTAGGCTTAAGCATCAGTAAAGAATTTATTGAGGCACAGTATGGGCAGATCACAGTAAACAGCGAATTTGGAAAAGGAAGTACATTCGAAATAACGCTGCCTTCGGTGGTTGACGAAAAAGAGGAAGCGTAATATTTTATTTTCAGGTTCTTTTTACAGGGCCATTTCTGTAATGCAACAGGCAGTTTCACTTCTCTTCGTACTTCCTTTCTTGGTCATACGATCTGGTTCTTTTGCCTGCGTTCATTTGTGCTCGCCCTCCGAAGCTTTAGCGCAGCAGCACCATTTATGCCGCATTTGGGCGTTTCTACAGCGGTTGAATGGGGTATTTATGCAACAGATCCACGGGCACTAAAGCAGGATTAAGCCACGATAAAGCCACTTTACGCCCGGGTAAAAGCGCTCAAAACCCGTTCTCTGCACAAATACACGATCAATAACGCATGTACTTGCGGCATAAACAATCTCCTTGTCCTCCATGCCTGCGTGGTAACCCTTCTGATGCGTTGCATCTTTGCACCTCTGCGGTAAAAAACAAAACCCCATCATCGCTGACGGGGTTTCTTATGCTAAGCAAGTAGTTTTCTTATTTTCTGCTCATCACTTTTTCTGCAGCAGCCACAATATCTGCTACATCCAAACCATACTTCTTCAACAATTCAACGGGCTTACCGCTTTCGCCAAAGGTATCTTTGGTACCCACCATCTCAATCGGAATAGGGAAGTTTTTCGCAGCTACCTGTGCAATACTATCGCCCAAACCACCAATGATGTTGTGCTCTTCGGCAGTAACTGCACATTTGGTTTTTTTGATGGAAGCCAATACCGCTTCTTCATCCAATGGCTTAATGGTGTGAATATTGATCACTTCAACCGAAATACCTTTTTCCTGTAATTGCAAGCCGGCCTGGATAGCATACCATACCATGTGGCCGCATGCAAAAATGGTAACATCAGTACCATCGCTGAACTTTTGTGCTTTACCAATCACAAACTCATCTTCAGGCTTGGTAAAGATGGGCCATACCGGGCGTCCGAAACGCAGGTACAATGGTCCGTGGAATTCAGCGGCAGCCATGGTTGCCTGTTTGGTTTGATTATAATCGCAAGGCACAATCACTGTCATGCCGGGTAACATCTTCATCAAACCGATATCTTCTAAAATCTGGTGGGTGGCACCATCTTCGCCCAGTGTTAAACCGGCGTGCGATGCACAGATCTTTACATTTTTATCGCTGTAAGCAACACTCTGGCGGATCTGATCGTACACACGACCTGTGCTGAAGTTGGCAAAGGTGGTAGTGAAAGGAATTTTACCGCCAATGGTTAAACCGGCAGCAATACCAATCATATTGGCTTCAGCAATACCTACCTGTACAAAACGCTCAGGAAATTCTTTCATGAAGCCCTGGAGTTTCATCGAGCCGGCTAAGTCGGCAGTTAACGCTACTACATTTTCGTTTTTACGGGCTGCTTCTAAAATACCATCGCCAAAACCGCTGCGGGTATCTTTGTTGCCGCTTACCTGGATATCCTGTAATGCCATTTGCAGAAATTTAAAAAAGACGTTTGTGATGTTTTGTTCAAGAGGGAGAAGTGGACTTCCTGCCCCAATTTCGCTGCAAAGAAAAGGGAAAGTTTTGGTTTAAAACGAAACAAAAAATCGCTGAACGAACGCTTGTCGCTCAGCGATTTTGTTGCTGCAACTTCTGTAATTGTTGCAATTAATTCAATACACTGTTCTGGCTGCTGTGCAGACTTTCATCCTGCTTTACACTCAGCTCCCATTTCCAGGCAGTATCCATCATATCTTCAAGACTGTACTGGGGTTCCCAACCTAGTTTGGTTCTTGCCTTATCGTTGTTGGCATAGGTTGCAATCACATCGCCCGCACGACGTGGCCCGATCTTGTAATTCAGTTTTTGACCGCTTACTTTTTCAAACGTAGTAATGGCTTCCAGTACGGTAACACCATTACCGGTACCAAGATTAAACACTTCGCAACGACTGCCGTTTTTGCCTTCAACGAGGTAGTTGATGGCCAGCGTATGCGCATGGGCCAGGTCGCTTACATGAATAAAGTCACGAACACAGGAACCATCTCTGGTATCGTAATCATTACCAAACACCGTCATTTGCGGCAGTTTGCCGATGGCGGTTTGCGTAATAGCCGGCACTAAGTTCTGCGGCTTGCCCAATGGCAGTTCCCCAATCAAAATACTGGGGTGTGCACCTACCGGGTTAAAGTAGCGTAACAGGATGGCATTGGTAGAAAAACTTTTCACCGTTTCGCTCACGATCTGCTCACCCATTTGCTTGGTATAACCATACGGACTTTCAGCCGGCTTCGGTGGCGTTTCTTCTGTTACCGGAACTTTATCGGGGTTGCCATACACCGTACAGCTTGACGAGAACACGAAATGCGGTATCTGGAATTCCTGTACACATTTCAACAGGTTCATCAGCGATACCAGGTTGTTCTCAAAATAGAGTAAGGGCTTTTCTACACTTTCACCTACAGCTTTGTAAGCAGCAAAGTGAATCACACCATCTATATCGGGGTTCTCTTGCAATACCGCATAGGTTTCATCGTAATTGCAGAGATCAACTTTGTAGTTCTTGATTTTTTTACCGAGAATCTTTTCGGCACCTTCCAGTAAACGCAGGTTCGAGCGTGAGTTGTTATCTACACATACTACATCATAGCCGTTTTCAACAAGGTCAACAATAGTGTGGGCTCCAATATAACCGCAACCACCGGTAACTAATATTTTTTTCATTGTATAAAGTGTTCTTTATGCTTTAATCAGGTTCATGAGGTACTGACCGTAGCCGCTTTTCAGCAGCGGTTGTGCCAATGCTTTTAATTGCTCGGTGCTGATAAATCCTTTACGCCATGCAATTTCTTCGATACACGCAATTTTAATACCTTGGCGTTGTTCAATAACCTGTACAAACTGCGATGCCTGCATCAACGAATCAAATGTACCGGTATCGAGCCAGGCAGTACCACGATCGAGGATCGATACTTTCAGTTTACCACGGCGTAAGTATTCTTTGTTTACATCGGTAATCTCGTACTCACCACGGGGGCTGGGCTTCAATTCCTTGGCAATCTTCACAACAGCGTTATCATAGAAGTATAAGCCGGGCACTGCATAATTGCTTTTCGGATGCTCCGGTTTTTCTTCAATACTCAGCGCATTAAAGTTTTCATCAAAATCAACCACTCCGTAACGTTCCGGATCACTTACATGATACGCATAAATGATACCGCCATCGGGTTGGGTATTATTGGCCAGCAGTTTGCCCAAACCTGCACCGTAGAAAATGTTATCGCCCAGTACCAGTGCCACATCATCATTGCCGATAAATTCTTCGCCAATAACAAAGGCCTGTGCCAGTCCGTTGGGCACTGCCTGCTCCGCATAGGTAAAACTAATACCTAAGTTCTTACCATCGCCGAGCAATCGTTTGAAATTGGGTAAATCCTGTGGTGTGGAAATGATTAAGATTTCACGGATACCCGCCATCATTAAAACAGAAAGCGGATAATAGATCATGGGTTTGTCATAGATCGGCATAATCTGTTTGCTGATGGCAAACGTAATCGGGTGTAATCTTGTACCGGAACCTCCGGCCAATATGATTCCTTTCATGGAGTTGTTTGTTGAGCCGCAAAGATGCAACTACCTGCCAAAAATAAAAAATCCAACCTTGGGGGTTGGATTCTTTATTTATTGACGTTGTGATTACAGGAATAAATTAACGATGAGGTAGGCAATGGCCGCAAGCACCGCACTTACAGGAATGGTTAAAATCCACGCCCAAAGCAGGTTAACGGTAACGCCCCAACGCACTGCACTTAAACGTTTGGTGGCACCCACACCCATAATACTGCCGGTAATGGTATGCGTGGTTGAAACCGGTATACCCATTTGCCCTGTAAAGAAAAGGGTGAACGCACCGGCTGTTTCTGCCGCCACACCTTCCAGCGGTGTAACCTTGGTGATTTTGGTACCCATGGTTTTTACAATCTTCCAGCCACCACTCATGGTACCAATACCAATAGCTAAGTAACAGGCTACAGGCACCCAGTGTGGTAAGTCGGAGAAGTTTTGAATACTGCCGCTGGCAATTAAAGCAGCGCCAATAATACCCATCACTTTCTGCGCATCGTTACCGCCATGACCAATACTGAAGGCTGCCGAACTGAAGAGCTGCAGCTTCTTAAACATATTGGCAACTTTATAGGCAGTTGGTGTGCGTACTTTTTCCACATACAAGTAAACCAGGCCGAAGAAGATAGCCGTGAAAATAATACCCCACACAATCGTGCTGTTATCCGCTTTGTCGATGTCTTTTGCCAGCGCTTTTTCTGCACTGAACTTTTCAATCTTCGACTTTACTTTTTCTTTATTGGCATCTTTAATGGGATAGATTGCACTCATGAGCGCAATTGCACTGTCTGCACTGATTTCTTTTTTGAAATACAGTTTAAGAGGATCTTTATACAGCTCTGTTTTTTCTTTGGCGATGTCGAATTCCTTTTTAACAGCCGCATCTTCAGTAGAACGGGCCTCCATAATCAGGTAATCGTTGGCATTGCGTACATCATCCTTCAAACGGCTCGCTTCAATATCTTTCAGCCAACCCGAATCGGCGGCAGCTTTTGCAATACCGTTGGCACCCAGTTTATCAAAATCGTGTACCAGGGCCAGTATCTTGTTGTAGTTGGGTAATGCTTTATCCAGTTTTTCTTTGCCGGTAGTATAAGCAGCAAGCGCAGCAGCGTCGTTTGGATTACTCTTCAGTTTTTCCTCCGCTGTTTTTACTTCTTTTTTATACTTGTCAACTTTTAAAAACTTCTGCAGGTTCTGATCCATTTTGTTACTTTCAAAACGATCGAACAGCACAACCGTAATGGTGGTTGCCAATGCAATAACCGCAAGCCGCAGCCACAGATTCCGCATCACCGTAACAATGGTGATAAATATGGAAATGAGCATACCAATAATCGGTGCAAAGAAGATGAACAGAACGGTATCGAGAATGATATCTGTTTCTACAATTTTCGACCAGCCAACACCCCAGCCTTTGGTAACAATGGCATGCGTAATAGCCGAACCGGCCATACCACCAATAAGGGTGTGTGAAGATGAAGAAGGAATACCATACCACCAGGTAAGCAGGTTCCAGAAAATAGCAGCTATTAAACCGGCAAGAATGACAGGTAGTGTAATAAACTCTTTCTGTACTGTTTTACTAACAGAGTTGGCTACGGCATGATCTTTAAAAATAAAATAGGCCATGGCATTAAAGAATGCTGCCCATAAAACCGCCTGGAAAGGCGTTAATACTTTTGTTGATACAACGGTGGCAATGGAATTGGCTGCATCGTGAAAACCATTGATGTAATCGAAGATGAGCGCCAGCGCTATAATTACGATAAGAAGAGTCATAAATGCAATTTGAAAATGAATGAATTTGAAAATTTGAAAATGATTACACCTGAATGATGTGCATTTTCAAATTGGTACATTAACCAATTTTCAAATTGGGTTATGCGTATTTAACGATAATGCTTTCAATCACGTTTGCAGCATCTTCGCACTTATCGGTTGCATTTTCCATTACCTGGTAAATCTCTCTCTTCTTGATCACTTCTTTCGCATCAGATTCTGTTGCAAACAAACGCTCAATGCTCATATCAAATACATCGTCAGCCTGGTTTTCGATACTGTTTACACGAACCAGCGCATCTGTAATCTGGCGCATGTTCTTCATGTCTTTCAGTTCAAAAATGGCTGTCTTAATATTTTCAGAACCCTGTGCAATTAAATCTGCAAACTTGCTGAAGCTTTCGTGTAAAGGATCTACACGGTAGAAGTTGATCTTCTTGGCAGAAGCGAAAATATAATCAGCTACATCATCCATGGCATTGGCCAGGTAGTGAATATCCTCACGATCGAACGGAGTAATAAAATTGCGGCTTAATTCAGTAAAAATTTTATGCGTAAGGTCGTCGTTCTTGTGTTCGAGGTCTTCAATTTGTGCAATGATTTTTTCACGTTCTTCAAATGAAGGTTCTTTAACGAGTTTCTTAAGCAAGTGCGACATTTCAACAACAGTTGTAGCTACTTCTTCAAACAACTGGTAAAATACACGGTCTTTTGGGAGGAAAATTTTAAGAATAGAATTGATTCCTGACATGTTTTAAAATTTCCGCAAAGGTAGTTTTTTGGCCCGCCGCAGTACAGTAGGCAGGCTTTGTTAATGATTTCTTAACACAGGGGTAACGAAGGCTTAACATTGGCCCGTAACCGGTTTTATACCTTTGCGGCGCTTAAGGAAATTATTATGACTAAATCAATGTACAGGGCATTCCTGCTCCTGTTATGTACGTTGCCCATGGCTGCCAGGGCTCAGTTTCTCATGGACATGATTGATACCACCAAAGATGCCGGCAAAGGCATGTTGGGTATTTACAAAAAGTTCGATCACCTCCGCTTCTCCGGTTACATCCAGCCTCAGTTTCAGATTGCTGAAAGTAAAGGGATTAAAACCTTCGAAGGTCCCGATTTTGGTACCAATGTTAATAACCGGTTTACCTTACGCCGCAGCCGTGTACGTATTGATTATGTTCATTTTGGCAAAGAAACCAAACCCGGTGTGCAAATCGTTTTCCAGTTCGATGTAAATGAACGTGGCTTTACCATACGGGATGTGTGGGGCCGCATATTCGAAAACAAATACCAGTCCTTTGCTTTCACCACAGGTATGTTTGCCCGCCCGTTCGGGTACGAAGTAAACCTGAGCAGCAGCGATCGTGAAACACCTGAGCGTGGACGCATGAGCCAGACCTTAATGAAAAGCGAGCGTGATCTTGGTGCCATGGTCACCTTTGAGCAACGGAAAAAAGATGCGAAGCTCCGCTACCTGAAAATGGATCTGGGTTTATTCAATGGCCAGGGTATTAATGCCACCGGCGAATTTGATAACAGCAAGGACCTGATAGCACGTTTGGCATTAAAGCCTTATCCCTTGGGTAAAAAAATGATCCTCTCGGGCGGTATATCCCTGTTGCATGGCGGACTTTTGCAAAACACCAAATACAAATACAACGTTGTAAATACCGGCGGCATTGAAAAAATGCAGGTCGATTCGTCGCTCACCAACATCGGGGCCGTTTCTCCCCGCCGCTATTATGGTGCCGATGTACAGCTGAAATTTAAAAACAGGAAAGGCTTTACTGAGCTGCGGGGCGAATACATCCAGGGTACACAAACCGGTTCGGCCAACAGCTCCGAAACTCCTGCAGCGCTGGTTACCGGTACGGATGGGTTTCATGTACGTAAGTTCAACGGTGCCTATATTTATTTTCTGCAGCATCTCTTCAGCGATAAGCACCAGTTGCTGCTCAAGTACGATTGGTACGATCCGAATACAGATGTAAAGGGTAAACAAATTGGTGCGGCAGGGGCCAACCTTTCGGCAGCAAATATTAAATACAACACCTTGGGTGTAGGCTATGCCAACTATATTACCGAAAATGTAAAGTTGATCTTATATTATGCATTTGTAAAGAATGAGACTACAGCTATCAACGGGTATACCGGCGATTTGAAAGACAATGTACTTACTTGTAGACTGCAGTTCCGGTTTTAAATAAAACAAGCTTACGCATATCGAAAGGCGTTCTGCATAACTCATGCAGAACGCCTTTTTGTTAGGGTTGTTAATATTGGCTTAACATGCAGGTAATAGTTCCTTAACATGGGCTTTACGTTGGCATAACATAGCAGGAGTTCTTTTGCAGCATCAAATAGATACTATGCAAAGGAATTTTAAAGGATTACTGCTTACCCTTTTTACACTTGTACTTGTTGCCTTTTCGGCAACCGCTCAAACCTCAAGGTTAAATGGCCGTGTGCTCAACCAGAAAAACGAACCTGTAGCAGGAGCTTCAATTACAGTTAATGAAATAAGCAAATCAATTGCTGCAGATATTGAAGGCCGCTTTTCAGTAAATCTCGAACAGGGAAAAAAATATACACTTACTGTAACTGCTGTTGGTTACCAAACCAAAATGGTTGACGAAGTAGAAGTAAAGAATAATATTGAAGAGAACGTAATTACCATTTTGCTTACTGTTGCAGCGAAAGAAGGTACAGAAATCGTTATCCGCAGTACAGCCCGTAAAGAAAACACATCAGGTTTATTAAGTTTTCAGCGCAACAATACTTCTTTATCAAGTGGTCTTTCTGCCGATTTCATCCGCCGTACGCCCGATAAAAACACCGGTGAAGTATTAAAGCGTGTAAGCGGTGCCTCTATCCAGGATAATAAGTTTGTAATTGTTCGTGGTTTAAGCGATCGTTACAACCAGGCACTCATCAATGGTGCACAGCTGCCTTCTTCTGAACCTGATAAGAAAGCTTTTTCATTCGATGTAATTCCTTCGCAGCTCATCGATAACATCATCATCAACAAAACAGCAACACCCGATTTAACAGGTGAGTTTGCAGGTGGTTTGGTGCAGATCCAGACAAAAGATGTTCCTACAAAAGATATTCTTTCAATAGGTATTAACCTGGGTTACAACACACAGTCTACCTTCAAAGATTTTGTAACCAACCAACGTGAAACAAGCGATTGGTTTGGCTTTGATAATGGCAGAAGAAATTTACCCGAAGGTTTTCTTTCACGCAACCAATATGCAAAGCTCGGCGATGATGCAAAAGCTGAGCAATCAAAACTTTTCCGTTCGGATGTATTTAACGAACGTAAAATAACAGCAGCACCTATACAAAGCTATAATCTTACCTACGGTAAAGGATACAAATTCAGCAACGGTAATTCGTTTGGATTTATTACCGGGCTTACCTACCGTAACGCACAGAACATTTACGATGTAAACAGAAACATCAACGACTTTGTTGGTACTGTTGAACGCAGCTTTACAGATCACCAGAACCGTTTTTCAACAAGTGTAGGTGCTGTTGCCAACGTAGCATTTACAAGCCGCAAACTGAAAGTAGCTTTCAAAAATCTTTACAACCAGTTGTACGATGATAATTACTATGTAAGAAGCGGTAAGAACCTGCTGGATGGTCAGGATATCAACTTCCGCAGCAGCTATCTCAATCAGCGTTCATTGCTTTCTTCGCAGCTGGAGGCAGAACAGCAATTATCTAAATCAGGAATTAAGCTGAAGTTAAATGGTAACTTCTCTTACAATATAAAAGCACAACCCGACCTGCGTACCGTTTCTTACCTGCGCAGCACAGGAACAAACAATCCGTTTTCATTGGTTACAGACGAAACAGGTCGTTTCTTCAGCAACCTGAAAGATTTTTCTTACGGCGGTGGTGGTACTTTAACTGTGCCATTTACCCTGGCCGACGAAAAGCAAACCTTTAAAGCAGGTGGTGGTACACTCATCCGCATCCGTGATTTCCAGTCGAGAAATTTCCGTTACCGTTTAGATGATAATACCAACAGCAGCTTGCTTACGCTTCCCTTTAACGAAGTGTTTAAGCAACAGTACATTGGTAACGGACAGTTTGTGTATGCTGATGAAACACAAAACGAAGACAAATATTTTGGTGTAAGCATTATCAACAATGGCTATGCGATGTTCGATAATAAGTTCTCCGATAAAATTCGTTTGGTGTGGGGAGCACGTGTTGAAAATTTCCAGCAGTTTTTAACCACAGTCCGTTCCGATTTAAAGCGTGTTATTGTAAACACCAGCAAATGGGATATCCTTCCTTCACTTAACGTAAGCTACAGCTTAAAAGATAAACAGCAGATACGCTTGGCTGGTTACCGTACCGTAGCCCGTCCGGAGTTCCGTGAAATTGCTCCGTTCTCTTTCTACGATTACGAACAGAACTATGCAGTGAGTGGCGATACTACTTTACGCAGAAGCAATATCTGGAATGCAGATCTGCGTTACGAATGGTATCCAAAAGCAAGCGAAGGTGTTTCGGTTGCAGTTTTCTATAAACACTTTGCTGATCCTATTGAGTTGAGAGCGTTGGCAGCAGGTAGCGTACGTCGTTACCAATTCCAGAATGCAGGTGAAGCAAAGACTTATGGTTTTGAAGTGGAAGTGCGGAAGGGTTTAGGTTTTATTGCACCGAAGCTTGATGTGCTCAACATCTTTACCAATGTAACCGTACTTTCTTCTGCAGTACAGTTATCGGGTGTAGGTGCTAATGGCCAGGCACAATCATTCAATCGTCCGTTGCAGGGACAATCGCCTTACCTCGTAAATGTTGGTTTGCAGTTTAACGATAAGAAAGGAAAAGTAAACGCTTCGTTACTCTATAACAGAATCGGCCAACGTCTTGCATTGGCGGGTGGTAAAGACCAGTTGATCTATGACATTTACGAACGCCCGAGAGATTTGGTTGACTTCCAGATTTCAACCAAAGTATTAAAGAACAAAGGCGAGTTGCGTTTGGCAGTATCCGACATCTTCAACCAGCCTTTCTTTTTCTACGAGAACATCGATGCTAAAAATAAGTTTACCCGTGGTACTGATCGCTTATGGAACAGCTACACACCGGGTACAACATTTACAATTGGCTTTACATACGATTTGACGAAGTAAAACTAAAAGTTCACAAAGAAACATAACATGAAATGCCCACAAATAATGCCCGCAAACAGTGTTGATTGACAGGCATACGATGTGGCAATAAAAAAAGCCGCCAAGCGGCGAACGAAAAAAATAAACACATGAAAAAGTTATTAGTTGCAGCAATTACAGCCTTAACATTTACGGCGTGTATCAAGGTTAACTTCAATGAAACTGTTGGTGGTACCGGTGGTTCCGATACAACAGTAGTACCTTCTACATTAACCGGCCGTATCGATCGCAATCTTTCTTTACCAAAGGGCAGATATAAATTATCAGGGTTTGTATATGTTGGTAAAGGTGCAACACTCGAAATTGCAGCTGGTTCAGTTATACTTGCAGATGCATCCGTAAAATCTGCATTGATTATTGAACAAGGTGGTAAAATTGTTGCAGATGGTAAGGCAGACGCACCGATTGTTTTTACAAGTGATAAAGCTGCAGGTCAGCGTCGTGAATTTGATTGGGGTGGTATTTCAATTTGCGGATATGCGCCTACTAACCGTCCGTTAACACCCGCTCCTATTACCGAAGGTGGTAGTAACCGTCCTTATGGTGGTACCGATGCAGGCGATAACAGTGGTATTCTCCGTTATGTGCGTATTGAGTTTGCCGGTATTACTGCAGAGAATAACAGTGAGTTAAACGGTCTTACATTATATGGTGTTGGTGCAGGTACAATTATTGAAAACGTACAAACATCATATTGTGGTGATGATGGCTTTGAATTTTTTGGTGGTACCGTAAACTGTAAGAACCTGATTTCTTTTGCAAGTGGTGATGATGATTTTGATTTCGACTTTGGTTATAATGGCCAGATTCAGTATGCTGTTTCATTGCGTGATAAATATTCTGATGATGATGATGCCAACCAGATCGAATGCGATAACGATGCATCAGGTACAACTGCTACTCCGATAACACGTCCAATCCTCAGCAACTTTACACTCATAGGACCATACGATACAACAGGAACTGCTAACAATGGCTCACGTCACCGTTATGGTAACAGATGGCGTCGTTCTGCACGTTTCGAATTCCGTAACTCGATCATCCTTGGTTCAAAAGGAAATGCCATTGTACTTGAAAGCGATAATACCATCAATGACTACAAGAATGGTACAAGCATCTTCAGAAACAATCTTGTATTCTCTTACAATGCTTTTCCTGTAGGCGCACCTGCAATTGCGTTTACAACCAATAACCAAACATTGCTTACAAATGCTGATTTTCAAACAGCAGCATTGGGTCAGGGTAATACCTTGCTTGCAGACAGAAATGCAGCACAGTTAACAGATCCGTTTAACTTAAATGCGCCTAACTTCTTGCCAAAAGTTGGTTCTCCTGCTTTAACCGGTGCAAACTTCAGTGGTATGAGTGCATACTTTAATACTGCAGGAACATTTGTTGGCGCATTTGGTGCAACCAACTGGGCACAAGGCTGGGCAAGCTTTACACCGCAAACAAATATTTACTAAATAAATTTTCCCAATAGGGTAAACGAAGGATTTCCTTAAGCAAGTATCCTCTATTCAGCCTCCTGTTCTCAGGAGGCTTTTTGTTTTAAGCATTGCTTGCTGCATGCTGATCGCTACCCGCAAAGCAACTGCATATAAAGGTTTGCTGTATTGGCGGGCAGCTTACAGCTTGCTTTCGAAATAACAATTCCAACACATCTGCATAATCATTTGGTAAAACACAACGTACAAATTTGCAGCAGCAATCAAGTGGCAATCAAGGGTTCATTTTTCTCATGACTTGACTGGGAACTACACCGCTCCGATTCTTCAGAGCGGTCTTTTTATTTCTGTGAAAGGGAGTTTATTCATCTTCATCGGTACGGCGACCTTCCAATGTAAAGCCGAATGTACTGCCCACATCAAGACGGCTGCGTACATGCATGGTTTGGCCATGTGCTTCGATAATATGTTTGCAGATAGAAAGACCTAAACCACTGCCGCCTTCTTTACGACTGCGGGCCATATCGGTACGGTAGAAGCGTTCAAAAATACGGGTGAGATGTTCTTCGGCAATACCATAGCCATCATCACTGATTTCTGCAAGCACCAGGTTGCCGTGTGTTTTATATACACTGAAAACTATACTGCCGTTTTGTTTGCCGTACTTAATGGCATTACTCACCAGGTTAATCAGCACCATGCGTATCTTTTCTTTATCGGCATAAACTGTAATCGGCAGTTCGCTGTTCTTTTTAATGGAGCATTTAATGTTTTTCTCTGCCGCTTTCAGTAAAAGGCTTTCGTACACATCCTGTACCAGTTCCTGTATAACAAAATTTTGTTTGTACAATTGCTGCTGTCCGCTTTCGAGTTTCGAAATTTCATCCAGATCATCAACAAGGTTTACTAAACGATCGATGTTACGGGAAGTATTGAGTAAAAATTTTTTGGCAACGTCTTCTTTGTGCATGGCACCACTGAGCAATGTATCAATATAACCCTGCACTGCAAAAATGGGTGTCTTCAATTCATGGCTCAGGTTTTGCAGAAACTCTTTGCGGTATTGCTCGTTTTGTTTCAGTACTTCAATTTCTTCCCGTTTTTGTTCGGCCCATGCTTCTACTTCGGCACTCACCTCCTGCAAACTTTTTTCGGGTAACAGCGATTTGTTGTAAAACTCCTCCCGTTTGGTAGCCTTGGTTTGCGAAATGAATTTGTAAATGAGTTTAATGTGGCGATAAATAAACCGCTCGGTAAAATAACGGATCAGCAGGTAACTGATGATGAACAGCACTGCAAAGCTCAGCAGGGCAATCCACCAGCTGCGGATGAAAAAATAATTGGCCAGGCCTACCAGTAATGAAATGGTAAAGGCTGTAAAAGCAGAAAGCTGAACAGGAGTAAGCTGTCGGGAATTGATCATGTTATTTGTGCTTGTTGCGGCACAAACAAATGTACATTACTTAAGTTGTGCCAAGTTCAAATTTATAACCCACACCTTTAACAGTGGTAATACAATCGATGTTGAGTTTCTGGCGGATTTTGCGGATGTGTACATCAATGGTACGGTCGCCCACAATTACATCGGCACCCCACACCTGGTTTAAAATTTCGTGGCGCAGAAACACACGGCCCGGCTTCGAGGCCAATAAGGCCAACAGCTCAAATTCTTTTTTGGCAAGAATAATGTCCTGTCCGTGATACTTCACCAAAAACTGTTCTTTATCAATCTGCAGATCGCCAATCTTGATAATGGAATCATCGCTGCGGAAACTGCGGCGCAATAATGCATTTACACGGCTGATGAGCACCTTGGGGCTGATGGGTTTGCTTACATAATCATCTGCACCCATTTCGAAACCTTTCAGGTGACTGGCTTCATCGTTTAATGCAGTAAGTATGATGATGAGTGTATTGGCGAAATCGGGCTGCGAACGTAAGATCTGGCAAACTTCCATGCCCGTTTTACGGGGCATCATTACATCCAGAATAATTAAATCGGGTTGTTGTTGCTTGGCTAAATGAAGTGCTTCATCGCCATCTTTTGCCTTGATAACAGTAAAACCTTCTACGGTAAGGTTATACTCCAGTATTTCAAGAATATCCGGTTCGTCGTCGGCAATGAGAATTTTTTTTCCTTTGGGCTCCATGACTGTGCTGCAAATTTAGAAGGCTCCATCCATGCATCAGCTAAGGTAATATTATATAATTGTTAACGAGTTTTATGTGATTATTCGCACAAATCTCCGTCTTGGCATAAACTGTGCTTGAATAGGTTTAAGATTTTGAGGTTAATTTTGCATACAATGAGAAAATACGCCCTTTTAATTCTGTTTCAGATTTACGGTACGGTTGTGCTGATGGCACAGACCCAAAACCGTATTACGTTCGATACTTCGAAGGTGGAGATTCCGATGAGCCGTGTGATATGGCACGAGAATATTGACAAAGAACAAAAGCGTACCGACAAGGTAGATGGTAAGGTTGATAATTTTCTGAAGCTGACAAGCAATGAAGATCTGAACATACAAATTACCGATGTGATTTTGCGTGAAGTGGATGAAATGCAGATCCGCATTGAAAAAGGGGAGGGCGATAATAATTTCAAGATCGGTCAGCTGCGTTCGTTGCGTGAACTGTTGCAAGCAATTGCAGGTCGTGCAAAAGAAAAAGAAATTCCTCCGATGATTCCTTTGTTGTTTACGAGCTATGAAGAAGTGATGAAACGACAGGGAAGTGGTCAGTCAGTATTATCAGTGTTTGAAAAACTGCCTTACCAGGGAACAGAAATTCTTTCGGGCATTTTTACGCAATTAAAGGAAGCGCAGCAGATCAAAAACATGGCCTTTTTGAAAAAGGTACAAACCAATCCTTCAAATATTTTATCAGGCATTGCCGCATTTGCCGATCAGCCATTTGCAGATAGTTTAATTGAAGTAGCTGCTGATAAAATTCCTTTGGAAGTGTATACGTATGCGCAGGCCATTAAAACACCGGCTGCACAGGTTATCCGCCGAAATAAGAATCCAAAAGTACAAACCATTGCAAAGCTCAGCAGTATCATGAATGGCACCTTGTACCTGCCGTTCCTTGATGAGTTGCTGAATAACCAGCTTGCAATTGATGATATAAAAGCAGTGGTGGAAAATGAACTGGCGTATTACAAGCTCATTGTAAAAACACAGATCAAATATTATAATCGTATTTCACAAGGCGATACACCCGTGCTTGCACCTGTGTTGTTTCAAATGCTGGAACGTAAAGCAACCGATGTGTTTGTGAATGTGATGAACGATCTGCATGATTCACCTGATGCGGTGCGTATGCGTGTAAGTGATCCCTTAACATCGGAAGAAATTTATTACCTGCTTGTTACAACCGAAGAAGTAATTTATACGAGTACATACACAAAACTGTACGATCGTATGATGACCCGTTTCCCCGGCCGCAGAAGCGATTCGTTACTGATGTCGGTGCATTTTGATAAGTTTAAAAAGTTTATCAAAATGGCAGCGAACTATAACAGACTCGATGACTTTCTGAAGTCGATGCCCGAGATCAGAAGCAACCAACTGATGTATGCATTTGTACAGGGGTTGCAAAAAACATCATCGTTAGAAGATGCGGTGGATGTGGCCGACAGTTATGGCAGCATTACCAATGTTGATCTGCAGAATTTCTTAAAACTTCAGGTGAAAGAAAACTATGAAAAGAGTTTGCAGGTAAAAGACAGAAGGGGAGAGGTGATCTATAATATTCTGCTCACCTTGTTTAAATCGGCTGCCGATACATCCATGAACTTGTCTGCATTACTTGGCATTCCTCCTGTGTACAAAGTAGATTACAACAGCATTACCGATGATAGTGGCCGTGTTGTACAACATGTATTCTTTTATGGCGATGAGGATGGTGTAACTTCTTTCCGCAACTTCATGGGCATGTTCAATGGTAAACCCGAATGGAAAGTGGTTACCGGTAAAGAATGGGTCACCATTACATCCACCAAAGGAAAGCCTTATACAATCTATGCCAACCTGCCGCTCGATTACAAACAGGATTTAGATGCTCAGGCACAGGCACATCTGATTGAATACCTCAATAAAAACAATATCAATCCTTCGTTTGTGGTACATCGTGGACACAGCTATCACTTGAAATATACGTTGCAACAAATGCTGCCTTCATCACGCATCGTTATGTTGGGCTCTTGCGGTGGTTATCAAAACCTGGCGAAGATCCTCAACGTAAACGAAGATGCACACATCATTTCTACCAAGCAGGTGGGTAGTTATTCGGTGAACGAACCAATTCTTCGTGCACTGAATGAAGACATCCGTAACGGAAGAAACATTGAATGGATTCCGTTGTGGCAACAGATTGCCAATTCGGTTAAAAGCGATGGCCGTGCAAGTGAGCTGTTGAAAGATTATGTGCCACCGCACAAAAACCTCGGCGCTATTTTTATTAAAGCTTATCGCAAAGCAACAGGAGAGATGTAACCGGAGTCTCGTGGTTCACCCGGGAAATTCCGTTATCTTCCAGTTGCATTGAATAAGCAACAACATACTACAGCAACTTTTTCAGCTAAGCAGATTGCAACAGCAGTTTACTTAGCTGTTGTTGTTTTTTGCACCTACGCTTCCATTTTTGCCTTCCGCAAACCATTTACAGTTGCCACATTTAACGGCTTGCAGTTTTGGGGAGTCTCGTATCAAACATTGCTCATCATCAGCCAGGTAATCGGTTATATGCTCAGCAAGTTATACGGCATCCGTTTTATTTCGGAATTGCAACGGCGTGGCCGCTGGCGAACAAGTTTGTTGATGGTTGGTACTGCCTGGATAAGCCTGTTGCTGTTTGCGGTTGTACCTGCACCGTTTGGTATGTTGTGTTTTTTGCTGAATGGGTTTACACTCGGCTTTATGTGGGGCGTGGTATTTAGTTATGTTGAAGGAAGAAGAGCAACCGATTTTATTGGTGTGGTGTTGGCGGTGAGTTTCATTTTTGCGGGAGGTTTCAGCAGGAGCGTGGGTAAATGGCTGCTGCTTGATTGGAATATGAGTGAATACTGGATGCCATTTGCAACTGCAACTGTTTTTGCAATTCCATTGTTTGTGTTTTATGTACTGTTGGAAAAAGCGGCACCACCCGATGCAGACGATGAAAACGAACGCACTGTTCGCAAACCTATGAACAGCGAAGAACGACGTTTGTTTGTACAAAAATACAAATGGGGAGTTGTTGCTTTTGTAATCATCTATCTGTTGTTAACCATTATGCGAGACCTGCGTGATAATTACATGGCCAATATGTGGAACGAACTGGGCTATGCAAAAAATGCTGCTGTGTTTGCAAAAACAGAAACCATTACATCGCTTGCGGTGCTGGCATTGATCGGCACCTTAGTGTTTGTACGAAAGAATATGAAAGCCTTTCGCATTATTCATTGGTTGTTGATGCTGGGCTTTTTGCTGGCAGGAGTAGCTTCGCTGCTGTTTCATTTTAACATGCTCGATGGTGCTTTGTGGATGCAGTTTACCGGGCTTGGTTTATACATTGCTTATGTATTATTCAACAGTGTGTTTTTTGAACGCTTGCTGGCAACATTCAGCATTGCAGGTAATGTGGGCTTTTTAATTTACCTGGCCGATGCCTGGGGCTACCTCGGCAGTATTTCGGTAATGCTGTCGAAAGAGTTATTCAAACTGCAACTCAACTGGGTTTCGTTTTATTCCTTATTGGTCATTGTGTTTGCCGTTATTGGCATTGCGGCCAGTTACTTTTCTTTCAGCTATTTCACAAACAAGTACAAAGGCCGTTGAGGTCTGCCATTCATCCTTTTTAGCAGCTGTTTTTATTTTGCATTGTTTGGTACGGATTGAAACCGTTTAACTTTGCCCGTAAATTTTTTAGGGATTGGAACAGAACGCAGGGAAAAAGAAGTTATTCGATTTTAAATTGCTGGGAAGAGTTATTCGCTACGCCTCGCCTTACAGAAGCCGCTTAAACGCCTCTATTGTTTTAGCACTTGTTCTGGCTGTGATGGGTCCGGTGAGGCCATGGCTCATTAATAAAACGGTGAACGATTATATCCAGCACAACATGGCAGAGATGGTTATACGTATCACGTTGTTCCAGGTTGCGCTCATTGTTATTGAAACTGTTCTGCGTTTTTTCTTTTCGTACTATACGGCATGGCTCGGGCAAACAGTGGTGCGTGATCTGCGGGTGAACGTGTTTAAAAAGATCATCGGCCTTAACCTGCGTCAGTTCGATAAAACACCCATTGGTACACTCACAACCCGCAGCATCAACGATATTGAAACCATCAGCGATATTTTTGCAGAAGGGTTTATTCCTATCCTCGCCGACTTCCTCACCATCATTGCCGTGTTGTTCACCATGTTTTACATCAACTGGCAGTTAACATTGGTTTGTTTAATTCCTTTCCCGTTTTTAATACTGGCAACCTTTTATTTTAAAGAAAGTGTAAACAAAAGTTTTCATCGTGTGCGTAATGCCATTGCTGCATTAAATGCATTTGTGCAGGAACATATTCAGGGTATGCAGGTGGTGCAGGCCTTTGCCGTAGAACAAAAGGAGTTTAAAAAGTTTAATAAGATCAATACAGAACACCGCAACGCTAACATCAAAGCCATCTTTGCATACTCAGTATTCTTTCCTGTGGTAGAGATTATTCTTGCAGTTTCGTTGGGACTGTTGGTGTGGTTTGGCGCAAGACAGGCAGTATCGGCCGACAGTGCACAAGCGGCGAAAATGGCGGGAGAGATCATGGCGTTTATTATTCTATTGAACATGTTGTTTCGTCCGCTGCGTTTTATTGCCGATAAGTTTAACGTGCTGCAAATGGGCATGGTGGCAAGCGATCGGGTATTTAAAGTGCTGGATAATACCGATGAAATTGCGCCTTCTGCTCCCGATGCGTTTAAACCGGCTGGAGCCGTACCCGGTAAACTCAGCTTCGATAACGTTTGGTTTGCGTATAACGATGAGAACTGGGTATTGAAAGATATTTCCTTCAACGTAAACCCCGGCGAAACGGTTGCTATTGTTGGGCATACGGGCAGTGGCAAAACATCCATCATCAGTTTATTAAACAGACTTTACCATATACAGAAAGGAAGTATTCAGCTCGATGATGTTGAAATTGAAACTTACGATCTGGATGCTTTGCGGAGCAAAATTGGCGTGGTGTTGCAGGATGTGTTTTTGTTTGCCGGAACCATTACCGAAAATGTAACGCTCCGTAACGAAAACATCAGCAGAGAAAAAGTAGTGGAAGCCGCAAAGCTCATTGGTCTGCACGATTTTATTATGCGCTTGCCCGGCAATTACGATTTTAATGTAATGGAACGTGGTGCGACCATGAGCCAGGGGCAACGGCAGTTGCTCAGTTTCATCAGGGCGATCTTGTTCAATCCTTCTGTTTTGATTTTGGATGAAGCCACTTCGGCTGTAGATACCGAAACCGAACAGATGATCCAGCATGCGATTGATAAACTTATTGAAGGACGCACTTCCATTGTTATTGCCCACCGTCTTTCAACCATCCGCAAGGCCGATAAAATTATCGTACTCGATAAAGGTGAAATAAAAGAAATGGGTACGCATGAAGAGTTGTTGAAAATGGGCGGGTACTACGCCAAACTGCACGAAATGCAGTTCTCAAAAGCAATTGTATAAAATAACCGCCGGAGAACCGGCGGTTGAACGCTTATGAGCAAGGGTGCTTTATTTCAATCTTTTTTCTGAGAGGAAGCTGCCTGTGCTGGAGAAAATAGCCTGCCAGCGTTCTGCACCCAACCAAAATTTTACCTTATAGGTATTCCCATCTTCCTTTTGCCACTCAATTTCGCCGCCGGCAGTCGGGTATTTTGTTGTAAAAGCATTCATTACCGTTGCAGGCACACTCGCTGCAGAAATTGTGGCGCCTTTTGCTGAAAGAGAGTCGTCGGTAGAAGGCACTAGATCGTTTACTTGTGTACAGGAGCTGACGGTTAGAAATACAAGAATTGCAAGCAGGAGCTGTTTCATGATCGTTGATTTTTTTTGAATGATGAATGAAAGAACAGGGTAAAACTAGATGCCTGCTGAGCAGGGAACAACCGAAATGTACTGAACAGGAATTTTCGGCCGATAAGCGAGTTAAAAACGGATGCCAGCCATTTTAGACCATCGCTCAATTGGTACCGAATTCATTTGCAATGGCAGTTCCTTATGTCTTGGACAGCCAAAGACATATTCGGACATCAAAGGACGCTGATATGGAATCTTGGGCCCTTTTTTACAGCTCAACCAATTGTTAGCAAACAAAAAAACAGTCTCTCGTCCAAAAGACAGGCTGGATATTCCGGAACTCGAAAAAATCAAGGCTGAACGCATCAAAATGGGCCTCGACCAGCCTGAATAACTTTTTTCTGTATTCCTTTCACCAGAACCCCCAATTTCACCCGCCACTCCTTATCTTTGCGCCAAATTTTAGATAGGCTATGCGTCTTATGAGCTTCAAATCCTTACTGGTAGCGGTTTTCAGCGGATTTTTTCTTTTAACGGCAACTTCGGTTGTGGCGGGCGAACCCGGCCATGGCGAGGAAGGCAAAGAGGCCAACGTAGATGTTACCAAGGTTATCCTGGAACATATCCGTGACGATCATAGCTGGCACCTGTGGGGCCACACCTCTATTCCTTTACCTGTTATTCTTTATTCTGATAAAGGGTTGGAAGTATTTTCATCAACCAACCTGGTAGATGAACACCACGAACCTGCAGTTTACAACGGCAACTACGCTTACAAAACCTTCGAAGGAAAGATTAAAGTGGTAGATGAGGCTGGCGCAATCAATGAAGAGGCAACTGCTAAAGTTTGGGATTTCTCCATTACCAAGAACGTAGCTTCCATGTTCCTCAGCGTAACATTGATCCTCGTTATCTTCTTAAGTGTGGCCGCATCGTACAAAAAGCGTGGTGTTAAAACAGCCCCTAAAGGTTTACAGAGTTTTCTTGAACCATTGATTCTGTTTGTGCGTGACGAAGTAGCAAAGCCAAACATTGGCAAGCACTATGCGAAGTACATGCCTTTCCTGTTAACGGTGTTTTTCTTTATCTGGATCAACAACATGATGGGACTGATTCCTTTCTTCCCCTTCGGTGCCAACCTCAGCGGTAACATTGCGTTTACCATGACATTGGCGTTGTTTACGTTTGTTCTGGTGAACTTTAAAGGCAACAAAGATTACTGGAAGCACATTTTCTGGATGCCCGGCGTACCGGTTCCAATGAAAATCTTCCTGATGCCCATTGAATTACTCGGCGTATTTACCAAGCCCATTTCACTGATGATTCGTTTGTTTGCAAACATCACAGCGGGCCACATTCTTGTACTCAGCTTAATCTGTTTAATATTCATTTTTAAATCTGTTTGGGCATCGGCAATGGCTGTTCCTTTTGCGGTATTTATTAACGTTATTGAACTGCTGGTAGCGTTTTTACAGGCGTTCATCTTTACCATGCTCAGTGCTTTGTACATTGGTATGGCTACAGAAGAACATCATCACGAAGCGCATCATTAATCAACGTTTTTTGTAACAATTAAAATACAAACTATGGTAGGAAGTATTGCTGCAATTGGTGCAGGTTTAGCGGCTATCGGTGCTGGTATCGGTATCGGTCAAATTGGTAAAGGTGCTGTTGAGGGTATCGCTCGTCAGCCAGAAGCTGCTAACGACATCCGTGCAAACATGATCGTTGCTGCTGCGTTCGTAGAAGCGGTAGCGCTGTTTGCGGTGGTGGTTGCTCTGCTGGGTAACAATCCTCAGTAATTGCAAAATTCATTACAGGTCTTGAGCACAGGGCGAGAGACCTGTAAATTTTTAAATTGACTAAATCGTTTCACAATATGTTTTTTCTCGAAGTAAATCCGCTGGTGTTACCCGATATCGGGCTTGTTGTATGGAGCACATTGGCATTTTCAATTGTATTATTTGTTCTGAGCAAATTCGCCTGGAAACCGATCATGAAATCAATTCGTGAAAGGGAAGATTCTATTGATGAATCGCTGGCAATGGCCGAAAAAGTAAAATCTGAAATGGCGCAGCTGAAAAACGAAAACGAAGTGTTACTGGCGAAAGCCCGTGAAGAAAGAGCACAGTTGCTGAAAGAAGCCCGTGAAACAAAAGATAAGATCATCAACGAAGCGAAAGAGCAGGCGAAAGTAGAAGCCAATAAAATCATTACTGATGCACAGTTGGCGATTACACAACAGAAGATGGCTGCTATTACAGAGGTGAAGAACCAGGTAGGTAACCTTGTAATTGAAGTAAGTGAAAAGGTGTTGCGTCGTGAGTTAGCCAACAAGGGCGATCAGGAAGCATACATCAACAACCTGGCAAAAGAAATTAAGTTAAACTAAGAAAAAAGGTAAAAGGCAGAGGGTTTAGGGTTTACGACCTTACACCTTTCTCCTTATAGCTTCAACCATATTAATTATGCAGAATCCCCGTCTCGCAACCCGCTATGCAAAGTCACTGGTAGTGCTCGCACAGGAGCAAAACCAGCTCGATGCTGTACATGCAGACATGAAGTTCCTGAAGGATGCATGCAAACAAAGCCGTGAGTTAACGAATTTGTTGCGCAGCCCTGTTATTAAAAGCGATAAGAAGAGCAGTATTGTGAAAGAAGTAGTGGGTGATAAAGTATGTGCTTTATCGGCTGCATTCATCAACCTGCTTATTCAGAAAGGACGTGAAAGCAACCTGCCTGAAATTGCTGCTGCAGTAATTGAGCAGTACAACGAAATCAAAAACATTCACCTTGTAAAACTCACAACTGCAACCGCTGCAAGTGAAGAGTTAAAGCAAGCCATCATCAGCAAAGTAAAAGCAGATGCTGCCTTGCAGAATGTTGAATTGGAAACTGTAGTTAACGATGGTATCATCGGCGGTTTCCAGCTCGAATACAAAGGCAACCTTATTGATGCAAGTATTGCTCGTGATCTGCGTGATATTCAGAAGCAGTTTCAAAAAAACATTTACGTACAAAACATCCGATAATAAAACTTTTTAAAATAAAGCGTCATGGCAGATATTAAACCAGATGAAATTTCGGCGATACTTCGCCAGCAGTTAAGCAACTTCAACATAGGTGCTGACCTGGAAGAAGTAGGCACAGTATTACAGGCGGGCGACGGTATTGCCCGTGTTTATGGATTGAACAACGTTCGCTACGGTGAGCTTGTTGAATTTGAAAACGGCGTACGTGCCATTGCCCTTAACCTTGAAGAAGACAACGTAGGTGTGGTATTGATGGGTGAAGGCAAAGACATCAAAGAAGGTTCAAAAGTGCGTCGTACTTCACAAATCGCTTCTATTAAAGTGGGCGAAGGTATGAGCGGCCGTGTTATCAACGTATTGGGCGAACCAATCGATGGTAAAGGTCCAATCACCGGCGATTTGTACGAAATGCCTTTAGAGCGTAAAGCTCCTGGTGTAATTTTCCGTGAGCCGGTAAAGGAACCATTACAAACCGGTATCAAAGCCATCGACGCCATGATTCCTATCGGTCGTGGTCAGCGTGAGTTGATCATCGGCGACCGCCAGACAGGTAAAACTGCTATTGCGATCGATACCATTATTAACCAGAAAGAATTCTTTGATGCTGGAAAACCAGTATACTGTATTTATGTAGCGATCGGTCAGAAAGCTTCTACCATTGCCGGTGTAATGAAAACATTGGAAGATAATGGTGCTATGAAGTACACTACCATCGTTGCAGCTTCTGCAAGTGATCCTGCTCCTCAGCAGTTCTACGCTCCTTATGCGGGTGCTGCATTGGGTGAGTACTTCCGTGATACCGGACGTCCTGCATTGATCATTTATGATGATCTTTCAAAACAGGCGGTAGCTTACCGTGAGGTATCTCTTCTGTTGAAACGTCCTCCTGGTCGTGAAGCTTATCCTGGTGACGTATTCTATCTCCACAGCCGTTTGCTCGAGCGTGCTGCGAAAGTGATCAACGATGATAATGTAGCGAAGAACATGAACGACGTACCAGACAGCATCAAGCATTTGGTGAAAGGTGGTGGTTCGTTAACTGCATTGCCAATCATCGAAACTCAGGCTGGTGACGTATCTGCATACATTCCTACAAACGTAATCTCTATCACAGACGGTCAGATCTTCCTTGAATCAAACTTGTTCAACGCAGGTATCCGTCCGGCGATTAACGTGGGTATTTCTGTAAGCCGTGTGGGTGGTAACGCACAGATCAAATCAATGAAGAAAGTTGCCGGTACATTGAAACTTGACCAGGCTCTTTACCGTGAGTTGGAAGCATTCTCTAAGTTTGGTGGTGATATGGATGCTGCTACTAAAGCGGTAATTGATAAAGGTGCACGTAACGTGGAAATTCTGAAACAACCGCAGTACACTCCGTATACAGTAGAAAAGCAAATTGCAATCATCTACCTCGGTACAAACGGTTTGTTGAACACTGTTCCTGTACGTAAGGTGAAAGAATTTGAAGAACATTTCTTACTGGAAATGGAAAACAAACTACCGGAAGTACTGGCTGAGTTTAAGAAAGGTGGTTTACCTGAAGATGGAATTAAGAAAATGGTGGAACTTGCCAACACATTAATTCCTCAATACAAAGCTTAATAAAACGCTTTATAAAACTGAAAGGGAGCCTATTGGCTCCCTTTTACTTTTCATGGACCAGCGTTTTACAATGAATATGTTTGTTAGCAACAGCCAGTTTAGTCTTTTAAAAATTTCAAAGTCGAGATGATGTTGTTGGCAACTTTTCTGCCCTGCCAAAAACCTCTTTCAATGGAGATGCGGTAGTGAATGCCGCCATATAATCTTGACCATCCTGCTTCTTCACCTGCTTCACGAAAAGAGTTGAACTGACGTGGCTGAAGCTTGGAACCATCAGGCAGAACCATATTGTAAAATGTACTGTCGGTGAATGCATGATTATCGCCAAAAATAGCAGTCATAGCTTCTGCATTGGCTGCAGATAAAGTAGCATGTCCTGCAGGATATTCAGGATGAGGAGCTCCCAGCAAAGAAGTAAATGGTTGACCGATCACATCATCATAATTGAACGGACGTGCAAGCAAGTATTTGTATTTGTCTTGCCATGTACTGATGGTGATATCAACATCAATAATACCACCTAATGCATACGCAAGTGCTGCCACATCAAGACTCGGTTGTTCTTTTTGTAAAACCTGTTTTAAAATACTTACATAATGACCCGGTGTACTGGTGCCTGGAAAATCTCTCCACCAAAAAGCCATGTTGTACTCATTTGTTCCGGGTGCCGGTTTTGCATGAATTACTTCGAGCGTCATGCTTGCAAGTTCTTCGTATGGAGGTGGGGGAAGTGCGGCATCTTCTCCACTTGTGGCAACCATGCGACGTAAGTTTCCAATGTAAGGCAGGCTGTGCACAGGCATTGGGTTGGGCGCTGTCCAGTAAATGCCACCCGATTTTCCAACAGGCGAAGTGTAGGCGTTGTTTACATTTTGATACCCGTCTGTTTCCGACCAGTTAAATACAGCTTCTGCAACCGCTTTGCCAAATGCCACTGAGCGTTCAATGATTGCGGCATCTGCTTCAGCAGAATAGTGTACAAGAAGCGTTGCTTCAAGGTTGTCCATTTCTGCTTTTTTTTCTGCAGTTGCATTAGGGAAGAGCTTTTTGTTCATAAAAGCTAATGCGGCGTTGGCACTTGCCGCCCAATGATACGCAAGGCCTGGTTTTGTTTTTGGTAAACCGCTCAATCCGTTTAACTGCGATGCAATGGATTGGTAAGCCGGCATGCCCGGAACAACTGCTTCGTACAAAGCAATGCCGCTGTATGCATAGTGGCGTGAGTAAGCGACATTACCAATGATGCCGGGGTAAGCCCGCATCTGTTTTACTTGCATATCCATCCAATGAATAGCAACATCCGAAGAGAAGGTTTTGGTTTGTTGAAGGTGACCCTTGAGCTGCACGTTTTTTGCAGCAATTGCTAAGGCTGATGCATCATTTGTAGCAGAAATTTCTTTCTGACAGCCAATAAAAAGAAAAGCGAGCGAAACAAAAGCAGAGAGAAAAGCAAAGTTCTTTTTCATAATGAAGTGTTTTGTTGATGAGTATATGTTAGTGCTTTGGTTAGTTACTGTTTATCCTTTGTAAGTAATGCTAAAAGGAAGCCTGGAATTGTTGTAAAACCTAAGTATGCTGCAGAGGCAGATGCTGCATCTGCAATTTTCCTTTTAGTCAATTCTTCGGCTTCCTGTTTATGCGGCTATTTTCAGAACTGTTTTTTACGCAAACAAGGTAGAGTTGGGCCAACATGAAAAAAAACTGCAATCGCTAAACGAACGCATACACAGAAATACTGCAGTAAAGATGAGGCTGATGGTTTTTGGCTAAAGAATAGGTTGTTTGTCGTAAATACCTGCTGTTTGTCTAATTGATGGCAACGCACTATTATGAACCAAGGCAATTGTTTAACTTGGTAATGCAAAAAATGAACGACTTCCTTTACAACGATTTTATTTTCTCTTCCCGCTATCGGTTATGGCGGCATTTATTGTATTGGACATTTCATGTTTCAATATGGGCTGCATTTTGGGTAGTGATGGGCGTTCCGCTTTCGTATGGACGACAGCTGATCAATATGGTGATGTGGGTGCCTGCATTTATCTTGTTTGGTTATCCATTGGTGTATGGAGCTATTCCGCATCTTTTATTAAAAGGAAGAGTGTGGCAGTTCTTGCTGTTTGTTTTGTTTTGGGGAGTTGTTGGGTTATATATTGATGCGGGGTACAGAGGCTATGTATTAATTCCGGCGCAGGAGGCAATGGGCTTAGATAATATTTTGCCGAGAGGACCACTTGCTTTCTGCTACTTGTGTATGACTACTTCTGCAGCAAGCCCGATGATCATCAAGTTTTTCAAATTATGGACGACTAAACAAAGAGATTGGGTGCGTGCTCAACAGGAAAAAGCAACAGCCGAGTTGCAGTTGTTGAAGGCGCAGGTGCATCCGCATTTTCTATTCAACACACTCAATAATATTTATTCCTTTTCACTTGATAACTCACCTAAGACGCCCGGTCTTATTTTAAAGTTATCATCGTTGCTCAGTTACATGTTGTACGATTGTAAAACGGATGAAGTACGTCTTGAAAAAGAAATCGACATCATGAAAAACTACATTGATCTTGAAAGAGAGCGGTATGGAAATAAAATTGAAATATCGTGGAGTGTGGAAGGCGAAATAAAAGATAAACTGATAGCTCCTTTGCTGTTGTTACCCTTTTTGGAAAATGCGTTTAAGCATGGTGTTTCGGAACAACTGGAAAAACCGTGGCTGGGAGTAGATATATCTGTAAAGCATGGAACACTGCGTTGCAAAATTGCGAACAGCAAAAACGAGCATGTACCCCAAAGCAAACAGGGTATTGGAATTGATAATGTGAAAAAACGCCTGTCGTTGATTTATCCCGGAAAACATGAGTTAAAGATTAACGATGAGGGTAGTTTTTTTGTAGTGTCAATGATGCTGGTTTTAACGGATGAAATGGAAGTGGCAGTACAACCGTCTGCTGAATTGTATATCCCTCAATCAATACAGCATGAAACTTCGTTGCCTGCTTATCGATGATGAGCCACCTGCATTAAAAGTATTAGCCAATTATATTGCCTCCATCAGCGGACTTGAAATAGTTGGGCAATGCAGAAATGCTATTGAGGCATTGGATGTATTGAAACACAAAACAGTAGATGTTATTTTTCTTGATATTAAAATGCCCCGCATCATTGGTACAGAGTTTTTACGCAATCTGGCGCACCCGCCGAAAGTAATATTTGTTACAGCCTATCGTGAATATGCAGTTGATGGTTTTGAGCTGGATGCTGTTGATTACCTTGTTAAGCCGGTTTCGTTCGAACGTTTTTTTAAAGCTATCACAAAGTTGAATCGTTTAACGGGGCAGGAGACCACAACGGTAACCGGCGAAACAATGAACCCGGCTGCTTTTGTTTACCTGAAAGTGGATAAGGATATGAAGAAGATTTTTGTAAACGAGATTGAGTTTATCGAGAGCTGGAAAGATTATGTGATGGTTTTCCTTGCCGGAGGCAAGCATTTCCTGGTGAAGCAATCCATTACAGCGATGGAGAATTTGTTATCGGAACATAAATTTATGCGGGTGCACCGCTCGTACATTGTTTCATTAAGTAAAATAGCCGGGTACAACGGCCTGTCTGTTCAGTTAGCCGAAAAAGAAATTCCCATAGGCCGGCTATACAAACAAACCGTACTCGAAAAGTTACAAGCAAGATAACATGCTTGTAACTGTTTATATAAAAGAAGAGCAGATGAGTTGAATTACCGCAACTTCTTTACCATTTTATAATGCGGTATAGTAAGTTGCAAAAATTCTTCGCCTTCTATTTTGTAACCCTGTTTTTCAAAAAAATGGCAGGTTGTTTTTCTTGAATGCATCATCATGGTTTTATAACCACGGTCACGTGCAATATTCTCGGCAAAATTCATGAGCGAAGCTCCAATACCTTTACCCTGCAAATTATTCTGTACGGCCATTTGGCGTAAACGAACAACATTATTATCAATATGGGTAAGAAAACAACAGCCCAGCATTTTCTCTTCTTCAAAGGCTGCAATTAAAATATCATTCTTTTCTTTTTCCAGTTCCTCCTCTGTAAAATTGAGCCCAAGCGGTTTCCGCAGTATCTCGTACCGCAGGTTCACCATTTGCCTGTGTTCCGCTGTTCCGTAGTCAATTTGTTTTAATGCCATAAGTAAGTTTAAGCAGGGAAAACAAGTTACATTTTTTTATCTAAAAACAAACAGTTGTACTCGAATCAAATAAACAGAACCAATTTCAAATGGCCGTTTTTGACCTGAATATAAAAAAGCCTTGTAACCTGTTGATTATTATTTCGTTAACACATTTTTGAAGGAACGCTTGTGAATTGGTTAAAAACTCTATTTTTGCAACCTGTAACCAAATTATTACGACAATGTCAGACATCGCAGCAAGAGTAAAAAAAATCATCGTTGACAAGTTAGGTGTTGAAGAATCAGAAGTAAATCCTGAAGCTTCTTTTACCAATGATCTCGGAGCTGATTCATTAGACACAGTTGAGCTGATCATGGAATTTGAAAAAGAGTTCAACATCTCTATCCCCGATGAACAAGCTGAAACCATCACAACTGTTGGTCAGGCAGTAGCTTATTTAGAAGAACACGCTAAGTAATTCATCACTGAACCATTTCAGTGTAATTCATTTTTTCCCCAGGCAACTTACTTATGGATCTTAAAAGAGTAGTAGTTACCGGAATTGGCGCCCTTACACCATTAGGCAAAACTCTTGATGAATATTGGGAGGGATTGACTAATGGTGTTTCTGGTGCTGATTTCATTAAGCAGTTCGATTGTTCTAAATTCAAAACAAGGTTTGCCTGCGAGGTAAAAGATTTCGACGCAACAACCTACCTCGATAAAAAAGAAGCAAGAAAGATCGATCGTTTTACTCAGTTTGCACTGGTGGTAAGTGATCAGGCTGTAAAAGATGCAGGCATCAGCAAAGAAAATGTTGATGTTGATCGTGTTGGCGTCATCTTCGCCAGCGGTATCGGCGGTCTTATTACATTCCAGGAAGAAGTAGTGAACTTTGCCAACGGCGATGGTACACCACGTTTCAACCCTTTCTTCATTCCGAAAATGATCCTAGATATTGCCGCCGGGCAAATATCCATGCGTCATGGATTCCGTGGTCCCAACTTCGCTGTTGTTTCTGCATGCGCTTCATCAACAAACGCTATCATTGATGCCTACGATAATATTCGCCTTGGTAAGGCTGATATTATTCTAACAGGCGGTAGTGAAGCAGTTGTAAGTGCTGCAGGTGTGGGCGGTTTTAATGCCATGAAAGCATTGAGCGAACGCAATGATGATCCTGCTACTGCAAGCCGTCCGTTCGATAAAGATCGTGATGGTTTTGTAATGGGCGAAGGTGCCGGTATGCTGGTACTCGAGAGCCTGGAGCATGCATTGAAGCGTGGCGCCAAGATCTATTGCGAAATTGCAGGTGGCGGTGCTACTGCCGATGCGCATCATATCACTGCTCCACACCCGGAAGGTTTAGGTGCTAAAAATGTAATGACAGCTGCATTGAAAGATGCAGGATTACAGGCATCTGATATCGATTATATTAATGTACACGGAACTTCAACACCGTTAGGCGATATCGCAGAAACAAAAGCCATTCTGAGTGTTTTTGGCGAACATGCTTACAACCTCAACATCAGCTCTACTAAATCAATGACAGGCCACTGCTTAGGTGCGGCCGGTGCATTGGAAGCTATTGCTTGTGTAATGAGTGTGGTACACGATATTGTTCCGCCAACAATCAACCACTTTACCGATGATCCGGAGCTGGACCCTAAACTTAATTTTACGTTTAACAAAGCACAAAAGCGTACCGTTCGTGCTGCGTTGAGTAATACATTTGGTTTTGGCGGCCACAATGCCTCTGTGATTGTAAAGAAATATTCCTGATTTCCTTAGATTTGTCAGAACATCAGCCATAAAACAGTTTTGTTATAGGATAATGATGTACTTTTCAGTCTATGGTGCGGAATTTTGTCCGGCAAATATTACCAGCTAAGAATAAGTTTGAAAGTAACCTGCGCAATATTTTAGGTTACAGTCCCGGCGACGTTAAGCTTTACAAAACCGCCCTCAGCCATCGTTCCATTAAAGAAGGCAGCGATCAGAATAACGAGCGTCTTGAATTTTTAGGCGATGCTGTTTTGAGTGCAGTAGTAGCCGATTATCTTTTTAAAAAATACCCCTACAAAGGCGAAGGTTTTTTAACGGAAATGCGCAGCAAGATGGTGAACCGTGCCACGCTCAACGATATTGCTGTGCGTATGGGACTGAAAAAAATTACACTTTACAACAAGGGCGATAATTCATTGAAAGTATCGCAGATTTTCGGTAATACATTAGAAGCTTTACTGGGTGCCATTTATCTAGATTTAGGTTATAAAAAAACACAACGCTGGATTGTAAAGAACGTAATCGTTCCATACCTGTTTATGGAAGACCTGGAAGCGTTAGAGATCAATCATAAAAACAAACTCTATGGCTGGGCCAATAAAAACGGTAAAAACCTGGAGTTTGACACCATTGATGAACGCCTTGAAAACGGCCGGCGTTTGTTTACGATTGGTGCAGTAGTCGATGGCGAAGTAATTGCAGAAGGCAAAGCCTTTAATAAAAAAGATGCCAGCCAGATAGCAGCACAGGCAGCCGTAGAAAAACTCGGTATTGCCTGATTATATCAATAACAGGAAGATTAAAAAAGCTCAACAAATTTTGTTGAGCTTTTTAGTCGCAGAGAGGAAGGGATTCGAACCCTCGATGCAGTTTCCCGCATACACACTTTCCAGGCGTGCTCCTTCAACCACTCGGACACCTCTCTTTATTGGGGCAGCAAAAATACAGTTATCACTTTGAGCTGCCGAATAATTTTTCAGCGTTCATTGTTGTTTGTGCGGCTATTTCTTCTACCGGCCTTTGCATTATTTCGGCCATCTTCTCCACCACATATTTTAGATAAGAAGGTTCGTTACGTTTACCTCTAAACGGTACCGGCGATAGGTAAGGTGCATCGGTTTCTAAAACAAGATATTCTAATGGAATCGAAGGCAATACTTCTGCAAGTCCTGATTTTTTATAGGTAACAACGCCGCCAATGCCCATTAAAAAACCAAGGTCTATAATTTGTTTTGCTTCTTCAACAGACCCGCCAAAACAATGGAAAATGCCCCGGAGCTTTCCATTCTGGTATTCTTTTACAATGTCAATACAATCCTGCATGGAATCCCGGCTGTGAATAACAATGGGCAGGTTTAACTCCAATGCCCAGCTTATCTGTTGGCGAAAAGCATCTTTTTGCTGCGGTACAAATGTTTTGTCCCAGTAATAATCCAGGCCAATTTCACCCACAGCGGCAAAAGAGCGTTTCTGCAACCAATCCTGCACAAGCTTTAGCTCATCAGCTGCATTTTCTTTTACATAGCAGGGGTGAAGCCCCATCATGGGTATGCATTTGCCGGGGTATCGGTCAGCCAGGTTCAGTAAATCGTCGATGGAAGTACTATCAACATTGGGTAAATAAAACTGTTCTACGCCTTCTGCCGCTGCTTTCTGCAGCACTTCGTCAATATCAACTTTAAACTCTTCGAGATAAAGATGGGTATGGGTATCAACTATTGTCATAAAATGCAAAAATAAGCCCTTCGGCTCAGGTACTTTCCTGTTCTTTGAGGCGTTAAAGCAAGAGCATTTTGAAATTATTTTAACAGCCTTTAAACCAACGAACCGCTGGAAGGTCTTTGTAGTGTTCAGTTTTTAGACATTAACCAATAAAACAAAAGCGTATATCATGAAAACAAGTCTTATCACAAAAAGCACATTGGCAGTTTTGCTGTTAGGTGCGTTTACGTTTACTGCCTGTAAAAAGGAAGCCAGTAAATCTGCCGAAGAAGAGCAGGCAACTGTAGAAAGCACCGAAAATAACAGTGAAGCCGATGCAGTTTATGACGATGTGTTTAATAATACAATGGGTATTGGTGCTGAAGCAAACGGTGAAAGTTTAGGTATTACCGGTGGCGTAGGCGTATTTGGCCGCATAGAAGGAGGAAGCTATTCCGGTCGTGTAGACAGTACACGTTGTTTTACCGTAACTGTTAGTCCCTTAACGCCCGGTGTATTCCCTAAAACCGTAACTATTAGTTTTGGCGATGGCTGTAAAGGAAAGGATGGCAGGGTTCGCAGAGGAAAAATAATTACAGTGTTTACAGGCCCAATGGGCATCCCCGGCAGCAAAGCCACAACCACTTTCGAAAACCACAAAATTGACAGTGTAAAAGTGCAGGGGGTGCACGAAGTAACCAATAACAGTACCAGCAATAACCGCATCTTTACCACCAAAGTAATTGAGGGTAAGCTCACGTGGGACAGTGGTCGCTGGGTTAAATGGGCCAGCGTACGTACAGTAGCACAAATTGAAGGTAACGGTACACCATTATGGCCTTTGGATGATATTTTCTCTATCACAGGCGGTGGCCGTGGCGAAAACAGCCGTGGCAAAACCTGGAGTCATGAAACATTGGAACCACTCATTAAAAAATTCACCTGTAACTGGATTTCGAAGGGCGTTCTCCGCATCAGATATAACGATATCAATGGAGTACTCAACTTCGGTGATGGCCGTTGCGACAATAAAGCGGAGCTTACCATTAATGGAAATGTGAGAATCATTACGCTCCCGTAAGAAAAAACACTTGCATCTGATAAAAGAAATTGTACCTTAGCAAAAGTTTTCATAGGGTACGGATTAAAAACGGGCCAGGGTTTCCACCCCGGCCCTCCTTTTTTAACTCATTCTCAAGGAATTACTTCAAACCGATAGCCTCTCTCTGCAAAGTATTTCAACGTTTCGGGCAACGCATAACGAAGATTCGGGAAAGCCTTCTCACTATCATGAAACACCACGATACTTCCTTGTTTTGCATTCTTTCTTACAAACCGGAAACATTTTTGCGGGCTGATCTGTGTATCAAAGTCGGCACTTAAAACACTCCACATAATGATTTTAAACGGAGGATTTGCTGCTTGCAATACTTTCGCCTGGAAGGGTTTGATTTTTCCATAGGGCGGACGGAACAAATCCGAATCGATCCACTTGGCCGCTTCTTTTACATTGTTAAGCCATACTTCATCCTTAGTATGAAAGCCGTTGAGGTGATCGTGTGTATGATTGCCTATACGATGTCCCTCTAGGAAAATCCTTTTATACAACTCCGGTTCCTGTTGTACATTATTGCCGATGCAAAAGAAAGTGGCTTTGGCGTTATACTTTTTCAATTCATCCAAAACAAATGGCGTTGCAAGTGCATTAGGCCCATCATCGAACGTGAGGTAAAGGATTTTTTCCTTTGTTGGTATACGCCAGGTAAGTTTCGATGGAAACAACATGCGTAACCACCAGGGAGTTGTTGCAATGTATAGCATAGGTTGAAGTTAGTGTACAATAGAGAAACCTGTAACCTGTATTAAAACGCCCTTATAAAAAAAGCGTTTTCCTTTCTTCGCCAGAAAAGCAGGCTGCGTTTCGGACTGCAGCATTTCGTTGGCATAGGCAGCTTCTTTGTTATGATTGGTTGCAGCTGCAGCGCCAGTAAGAATTGCTTCTGTACCATACTTTTCTAACAGGCCGGGTAGTGTTTGATAGAACAAGGATGTACTGATGAATACATCGGCACCAAGAATTTTATTTCCTGTCGATGCAATGATACCCACGATGCTGCTGTCTTTTCGGCGAAGTTCCTGTAAAAAATAGCGGCTGTAGTAATTTGAAGTATCGGCAATCTTTTTATTCTTAAGCAATGTTGCGTACGATGAAGAAGCTGTTTGATTATTTTGTTTCAGCAAGCGACGAATTTCATCCCATACTTTTGTTTGGTTATGTGCTGTATCAATAATCGCCTGTAAACCACTGCCTGTTGTTCCCCGGTAAATGAATTTCTTTTCTTTTTCGCTCCAGCGGCTTTCTTCAATACAGAATACAGGCACAAGATGTTCTTTGCCCGCAGCAAGCACCGTATCTCTTGCAAATACACGATCCTGTCTTCCGCCCATTACAATTTCACCACTTTTAATAATTAGGTCTTTACCGCTTTTATTTTCAATCAAAAGAACATTGATGTTCTCAATCATGTAATCGCCACGCTCTTTCAGTTTAACAGAACCATTGGCCATTCCGGATTTAAGACTTATGGTAACAGATGTGTTATACAAACTGTCGGTTGCAGGCTCAAATCGCTTGATGGGAATGAGTTTTAAGTTGCGGTATATAACCGCACTATCGTACTCAACAACAAGCTGTGGTATCTGAAATTCGGTTTGTGCATGCGCCGATGTTGTAATGCACAGGAAGAAAAGAAAAATTAGTTGTTTGATCATTTAAGAATATGAAGATAAAGAAATGAGCAGCTTTCGAGGTTTGCTGTTTTACACTTTATCTTTGCCGCATGAGTGTACGAGTACGTTTTGCCCCGAGTCCTACGGGCGGTTTGCATTTAGGCGGTGTACGCACCGTGTTGTATAACTATTTATTTGCGAAGCATCATGGCGGCGAGTTTGTGTTGCGTATTGAAGATACCGACCAGACACGTTTTGTACCTGGTGCCGAAGAGTATATTTTCAACTGTTTAAAATGGTGCGGCCTGCAGCCCGATGAAAGTCCTGCGCATGGCGGCCCTTATGGTCCATACCGCCAGAGTGAGCGCAAAGAAATGTACCGGCAGTACGCAGAAAAGCTGGTGGCAGATGGGTATGCGTATTATGCCTTCGACACCAAAGAAGAGCTGGAGCAGATGCGGGAAGAAAATAAAACAGAAGAAAACCCTTCGCCGCAATACGATCATCGGGTGCGTATGAAAATGCGCAACAGTTTAACCTTAACTGAACCTGAAGTAAAAGCATTGCTCGATGCAAACGCACCACATGTGATCCGCATTAAAATGCCGCAGAATGATGTTGTAAGCTTTACCGATATGATTCGTGGTGAGGTGAATTTTCAAACCGGATTGGTAGATGATAAAGTGTTGCTGAAAGCCGATGGTATGCCGACCTATCATTTAGCAGTGGTGGTAGATGATTATTTAATGAAGATCACCCACGCCTTTCGTGGTGAAGAGTGGTTGCCCAGTGCACCGGTGCATTTATTGTTGTGGAAATATTTGGGATGGGATGCTTATATGCCGCAATGGGCGCACTTGCCATTGATACTTGGACCAAGTGGAAAGCTGAGCAAACGTGATGGGGCTAAATATGGCTTTCCTGTTTTTGCCATGAACTGGACCGACCCTAAAACAAATGAATTAACCGAGGGGTTTTTTGAAAGGGGATTTTTACCAGAAGCATTTGTAAATCTGCTTGCAGTACTTGGCTGGAACGATGGTACTGAAAAGGAACTGTACAGTATGGATGAACTGATAGCTAGCTTTGATATGAAACGTGTACACAGTGCAGGTGCAAAATTCGATTACGAAAAAGCAAAATGGTTTAACCAGGAATGGATCAAACGCATGCCGGCGGAAAAATTACATGTACAGGTAGCAGGTTATTTTTTAAGTGCAGGTATTGCGGTTGATGATATTGAAAAGCTGGATAAAGTAATTGAATTGGTAAAAGATCGTTGTACGTTGTTGCCCGATTTTGTACAACAGGGTGGTTTCTTCTTTAAAGCCCCCGAAATACTGGAGCTTGATGCTGTAAAGCCTAAGTGGAGCGATGAAAAGAAACTGTTTTTTAATGAGTATGTAGATGTGTTAAAAACTGTTGGCACATGGGAGTTTACCGTAATTGAAAATGTATTTAAAGAACTGGCAACAGCTAAAAATATAAAGCCCGGTGAATTGCAGTTGCCGATGCGCATTATGTTGGTGGGTGGAAAGTTTGGCCCGGCTGTGTTTCAAATAGCAGAGGTCATTGGTAAAGAAGAAACCGTGAAGCGTGTAGAGTACGCCTTGAGTTTACTATGACACGTTCATCGATTTTAAAACGGCTGACACATTTGTGTCAGCCGTTTTTGTTCTGTACAATCGGTTTTATTTATTCTTTAATCTTGTTGTCAGGTTTTCGAAAGTCCATATTGTAATTTACGCATTAGCGGTTATCTTAACTGTATGAACCTAAACAAATCGCCTTGGCCATTTATTTGCTTGCTTGCAATCATCAAATTTGCATTGCCTTTTTTTCTGCAACATCCTGTTTACGAATTACACCGTGATGAGTTTCTGTACCTCGAACAAGGTCATCACCTTGCGTGGGGTTATATGGAAGTACCGCCGATGCTGTCGTGGTTATCTTACTTAACGCATTTGTTTGGTGGCAGTTTCTTTTGGGTAAAATTCTGGCCATCGTTGTTTGGTGCGTTTACTCTTATTGTAACCTGTTACATGGTGGTAGAAATGGGAGGGAAATCGTTTGCAGTTTTTGTAGCCGGTTTGTGCATCCTGTTTACAGCATATCTGCGTTTACACTTTTTATTCCAGGCAAATTTTCTGGAAGTCTTCTGGTGGGCAGTAAGTGCGTATTTCATTATTCGGTATATAAACAGCAAACAAGTGAAATTTCTTTACTGGATCGGTTTCGCTTTTGGCTGTGCGTGGCTAAGTAAAAATTCAGTTTCATTCTTCATTCTTGGTTTTGCCGTTGGGTTGTTACTGACGCAATACCGCTCGTTGCTGTTGAACAAACATTTATACGGCGCAGGATTGTTGGCTTTTGTAGTTGCATTACCCAATTTGCTGTGGCAGTACAATCATAACTGGCCATTGCTGCATCACATGAAAGAGTTGCGGGAAACGCAGCTGCAATTTTTAAGTCCGGTTGATTTTTTAACAGGACAAATATTCATGTACTTCACCGCATTTTTTATTTGGGTAATAGGGTTGTTGTGGTTGTTTACAACAGCAGGAAAGCAATACCGTATACTCGCTTGGATATATTTAACGGTGATTGTTTTACTGGTTATCTCCAGCGGTAAAAATTATTATTCCATGGGGTTGTATCCCATGCTGTTTGCTGCCGGATCAGTGGCATTGCAGCAATGGACGACTGTAAAATTAAAATGGCTACGATGGGCTGCTGTTGCTGTTATTCTTTTTCTTGCAGGCTTTACTTTGCCCATGGCCATGCCTTTGTGGGAGCCGGATAAACTGGCTGCATATTATAACGAGCGTGATGTGGAAGGAACGGGGATGTTGAAATGGGAAGATCAACATAACCACTCACTGCCACAGGACTTTGCCGATTATTTGGGCTGGAAAGAAATAACAGAAAAGACGGAGAGATTTTATGAATCGCTACCACAAAAAGAAAAGGACAGTACAATTATTTATTGCCGCCATTACGGATTGGCCGGAGCATTGAAATATTATGGAAAAGATGAACAATTCAAATTGAAAGTGATCAGCGATAATGGTTCGTTCCTGCATTGGATACCGAACGATATTGCATTTAAACATCTGCTCTTTGTTGGCCGGCGAATGCCCGATGCAGATGATGAAGTGTTTCAGCATTTTCAAAAAGCAACGATCATCGATTCGGTTACCTACAAACATTCCCGTCAGCTGGGCGATAAGGTGATCTTTTTTGAGAATGCAGATTCGCTGGCGTCAAAACTTGCAGCCGAAGGATTGAACCAAATGAAACAGGAGTTCAGCAGGAAGAAGTTATAATTACAGTCGTTAGTCGATATTGCCTAAATTCGCAGCATAACATTGCTGTATGAACAGACCCGTACGAGTTCTCGTTGCAAAAGTTGGATTAGATGGCCACGATCGTGGTGCTAAAGTAATTGCCACTGCCTTGCGTGATGCAGGAATGGAAGTGATTTATACAGGGCTTCGCCAAACGCCTGAAATGGTGGTGAATGCTGCCCTGCAGGAAGATGTGGATGCAATTGGCGTAAGTATTTTAAGCGGTGCCCACATGACTGTTTTTCCTCGCCTGTTACAACTAATGAAAGAAAAAGAAATGAATGATGTGTTACTTACAGGTGGCGGCATTATTCCCGATGAAGATGTACATGCATTAACAGGTATGGGCGTGGGTAAATTATTTCTGCCCGGCACCAGCACACAGGATATTGCAGCCTACATTAAACAATGGGTTGCACAACACCGTAATTTCTGATTACTCTTTTAAACTTGTTATATGAATTTTGAAACATTATTGACGTCGTTAGAAGATGGTGTTTTTATTATTACCATCAACCGTCCCGATAAATTAAATGCACTCAATAAAACAGTAATCGAAGAGTTGAGTGTTGCTGTTGATGAAGTGTATACTAATGCTGCAATTAAAACTGCCATCATTACCGGTGCCGGACCAAAAGCATTTGTTGCAGGAGCAGATATTTCGGAGTTTCTTTCGTTGGATGCAAGTGCCGGTGAAGCGTTGGCAAGAAAAGGGCAGGAGCTGGTGTTCAATAAAATTGAGCAATCGCCCAAACCAATTGTGGCTGCAGTTAACGGCTTTGCTTTAGGAGGTGGTTGCGAATTGGCGATGAGCTGCCATTTCCGTTTGGCGAGTGAAAATGCTAAGTTTGGTCAGCCGGAAGTGAATCTGGGATTAATACCCGGTTATGGTGGTACACAACGACTCGTGCAGCTAATTGGTAAAGGAAAAGGTCTTGAATTAATGATGACGGCTGCGATGATAGACGCCAACGAAGCAAAACAGCTGGGCCTGGTAAATTATGTTACAACAGCTGAAGAGTTATTGCCCAAAACCAAGGAACTGCTGGCAACGATCATGAGTAAAGGGCCCAATGCCATTGCAAAAGTAATTAGTGCCGTGAATGCATATTATGATGTTGCACAAAATGGATTTGATGCTGAGATAAAATTATTTGGCGAATGTTTTGGTACTGATGAAATGAAAGAGGGCGTTGGGGCATTTTTGGAAAAGAGGAAAGCGAAATTTTAATGTAATAAAACGGGGAGCATTTGCTCCCCGTTTTTATTTACTGTTCTACGTCTTGTTCGTTGATGTAATATGCTTCTATTTCCGCAATCTTCGTTGTTCCTTTTTGTTCCAATATGGTTAACTCAACTGTGTTAATATTAACGGCAGGAAAAGTGAGGATGCGTTTTCTGCCAATGGTAGTACCGGTTATCTCTTTTATCAACTTGTCATCTTTGTCAAATAATAACAGTTTAAAGACTGCACATTGCTGACCGTTGCGCAAATCTTCTTTCAGTACAATACAATTTATTTTTTTGTTTTCTTTTAATTCAACGCCGGCCGAATGTATTTCGGTCGCTTCCATTGTAACAGTTGTGGCCGACTTACCATCGCTTAATGCAGGAGTTTTTTTCAAAATACCGGAATGTAGATAATAGGTTGCTGCGTTTTGCAACAAATTAGTTTTGAACGATTGCTGACGCAGCTTGCGAAAGCCAACCAGTGCAGCCGAATCATTTGCGTGAAATTTCCCTCTTCTGTCGGGCGGTATATTCAACAATAAAGTGGCTCCACGTCCAACTGATTTTACATACAGTTGAAATAATTCTTCAGCTGATTTTACCTTGTTATCTTCTTCTGCATGATAAAACCAACCTGGCCGAATACTTACATCGCATTCTGCAGGTATCCAATGTGTGCCATATTTGTTACCGCTGTTCAGTGTATCAGTTGGTGGTGCTCCAATACCGGGTGTAAATCCATCAATGTTTAACAGATTCCAGTTTGTTATCCCTGCAATTCCTTTTTCATTTCCTACCCAGCGAACATCCGGACCAACATCGCTGAACACAACCGTTGTGGGCGATAGTTTGCGAACTGTTTCTTTGAAACGTTTCCAGTCGTACAGCTGTTTTTTGCCATTTGGGCCTTCGCCATTCGCACCATCCCACCACAGTTCGGTAATCGGTCCGTAATTGGTAAACAGTTCTTTCATCATGTTTACAAACACATCATTGTACTTTTCAGTGCCATAGTCGGGGTGGTTACGATCCCACGGTGAAATGTACACGCCGAAATTCAATCCAAATTCTTTGCAGGCCTGTGAGAGTTCTTTCAGCACATCGCCCCTGCCGTTTTTCCATTTGCTTTCACGAACGGTATGTTTGGAATATTTGCTGGGCCACAAACAAAATCCATCATGATGCTTCGCTGTAATAATAATGCCGGTTGCTCCCGCTTGCTTGGCGATGCGGCACCACTGGCGGCAATCCAGTTCAGCAGGATTAAAAATATCCTCCGGTTCATCACCATGTCCCCATTCCTTATCGGTAAACGTATTCGGACCAAAGTGTGCGAAAAGATAATATTCTGAGTTATGCCACTTCAGTTGTTGCGGAGTGGGCACCGGGGTTGCTTTTTGACCAAAACTGCTGGCAGCAAGGCCAACGCAAACGACTGCGGAAAAAATGATTTTTATCATATGAATTGAATACCCAAATTACGGAAACCAACTCAGTTAACACCTACCTTTGCCGCACTTTCCGAACTTACAAAAATCATTTACTATGAGCTTCAGAATTGAAAAGGATACAATGGGAGAAGTGAAGGTTCCCGTTAACGCTTATTACGGGGCACAAACCCAACGCAGTATCGACAATTTCAAAATTGCACAGGACATTAACCGCATGCCAAAAGAAATTATCCGTGCATTTGCTTATCTGAAACATGCTGCAGCTATAACCAATAACGAGGCTGGTGTGTTACCAAAGAAAAAAGCTGTACTCATTGGTAAGGTGTGTAAAGAAATTTTAGATGGTAAACTCGATGAGTTTTTTCCGTTGGTTGTTTGGCAAACGGGAAGTGGCACACAAAGTAACATGAACGTAAACGAAGTAATTGCGTATCGTGGTCATGTGTTAAATGGCGGTAAACTGGAGGATAAAGAAAAATACCTGCATCCGAACGATGATGTAAACAAGAGCCAGAGCAGTAATGATACGTTCCCAACTGCCATGCACATTGCAGCATATAAAATACTGGTTGAAACAACCATTCCAGGTATTGAAAAGCTCCGCAACACGCTCGATAAAAAAGCGAAAGCATTTAAAAAAGTCGTGAAGATCGGCCGTACACATTTTATGGATGCAACTCCGCTCACTTTGGGACAAGAATTCAGTGGTTATGTTTCACAGCTCGATCACGGCTTGAAAGCGATTAAAAATACATTGGCTCACCTGAGCGAACTGGCATTAGGTGGTACTGCTGTTGGTACTGGTATTAATACACCGCCCAACTACGATGTAAATGTAGCGAAGCATATAGCAAAACTCACCAAGCTTCCGTTCAAAACAGCAGATAACAAATTTGAAGCATTAGCAGCACACGATGCTATTGTGGAAGCGCATGGTGCATTGAAAACTGTTGCAGTAAGTTTAATGAAGATCGCTAACGATATCCGTATGTTGAGCAGTGGTCCACGCAGCGGTATCGGCGAAATTTTTATTCCTGACAACGAACCGGGGTCATCCATTATGCCGGGTAAAGTAAACCCAACACAGTGCGAAGCGTTGACCATGATTGCTGCGCAGGTGATGGGTAACGATGTTTCAATTAACATTGGCGGATCGATGGGGCATTTTGAATTGAATGTGTTTAAGCCTGTAATGATTTACAACTTCCTCCACAGTGCAAGATTAATTGGAGACGGTTGCGTAAGCTTTAATGATAAATGCGCTGTAGGTATTGAACCAATTGAAGCAAATATTAAAAAACATGTGGAGAACAGTTTGATGCTGGTTACTTCACTTAACACGAAGATTGGTTATTACAAAGCAGCAGAAATTGCACAGAAAGCGCATAAACAAGGAACTACATTGAAAGAAATGGCAGTGAAACTTGGTTATGTTACTCCAGAGCAATTTGATGAGTGGGTAGTTCCGGCAAACATGGTAGGTAAAATTTAATCTGTAAGTACATAACATAAAAAAGGAGAAGCTTGCTTCTCCTTTTTTATTTATTCGTAGTTGCAATAGTAGTCAGGTTCCGAACTGATTTCTTCAGCTGTAACTACCTTTTTCAAATTAAAAGTTTGTTCGCCAAAAAACAATTGGTACAGCCTGGATGAATTAGCTGCAACTTCTTCCCGTAACAAATACAATCCATTATCGCAGGGCAGCAGGTTTCTTTTCGGAGAAAATACATCTGCAAGAAAGGAAGCCGGAATAAACAACTTTTGCATAAAGACAAATTTCAAGTTAAAAACGAAAAAATCCCGGTGCAGGTTCGCCCGGGATTTTGTTTTAACAGTAGTTTATTGTTTTACAAGTTTTGTTTTCTGGTTAATATTTTTACCTGTAACATCCAGGTAGTATAAGCCAGATGGCAAACTGTTTACATTCAATTCAAGGGTGTTTCTGCCTTTTATTAACCGAATGTTTTTACTCATCACGACACGTCCGGTGTTATCAGAAATTCGTAACTGAGCCATTTCTTCGGTTGTACTCAAAACCATTACAGTTGCATTATTAACAACAGGATTCGGTTGTATGGTGACAAAAGCTTTGGTAAAGTTTTCAAACGATACAGGCACCACATTTGTGTACTTCGCACTGCCATCTTTGTCTGTAATTTTAATACGATAGTAAACAGTACTTGCAAATGCTGCAGCATTGATATCGGTAAACTGGTATTCAATTTTTTCATTTGCAGTACCTCTTGCGTCTACTGATCCAAATGCTGAAAAACTAATATTGTTACTGCTTCTTTCAATAACATAACGTTCAACATTTTGCTGATCTTCAACAGTCCACAACAGTTTTGCATTATTACCAACTGCAGTTGCTTTAAATGTAATAACATTGGCAGGTAATGTTGCAGAAGTAGACATAAAGTAGAAAGTAGAAAAAGAGCTGATATCAGACTGAATGGCGTAGCCATAAGTGCCATGTGTATAGCGACCGGTAATTGTTTGTGAGGTTGGGGTAGCTGATAAAGCATTTCCACAACCATCGTTGTTTTTGAAAATACCAATATCATTGATGCCACTTACACTGCCACCGGTTGATGTGATCATATCCTGCAACTCGTTTTCAGTAATGTATAAACGCACACTTACATTCGATGATGGTTGGTTTTGTACATTGATGGTAATATTCCGGTTCATGTATTTTACTCCGCCAGCTATTTGGCGTGCTGCACCTGCTTTCGTATAAAACGAAGAAGTAACATTTCCAAGGTTATTCCCGTTAGCATCAATTTCTGCCACAACATTTCCATCAGGTCCTGTAATAGGCACCCATAAATTATTATTTCCATTTTCTGCATTAATTGTAACAGCAGTTCCTGTAGCACAGTTGTTTAAGTTACCTGCATCAATAGGAATACTGGTGGGAATTGTACTTGTGAAAGGTGCTGTACTTGCTGGATTATATCCGAGGAACTCATATCTAATTACACAACCGAGACAGCTTCCTACTGTGGCAGGTGGACTGCCAACTGTTGCCGCAGAGCTTGCAGGGGAACGGTCCATTGCAAGGAAAATCTCCCTTCCGTTTGGTGCAAATGCAATGTCTCTGTATCGGTTGCCACTTTGGAAATAAGTAACGGTATCAGCTCCCGCAACTGGAATAACTGCAGTACCCGCATCATTTAGTTTCAAACGTATCGTACGACCCCATTTTAAACCTGCAGCCAGTAATGAGTTTTTCCAACCCGGAATGTATGTATGTGTGTAAAGGTCTAAGCCTGACCATCCTTCTGAGTGCCAAGTTGCATTATTTGATGTTGTAGCTGCACTCCATATTGAAGACACAGTTCCAGTACCCGTTCCGGGATAAGCCGAAAAAATTGGGTCTTTGTATGCGCCGTACAAACTTGCATTGGCATTGATAGCATTTGCATTCGCCATTTCATTCCCGATAGGGGGAGCGCTTGATGCAGCGGATGCTTGGCCTTTTGTGGGATATGTTCCGTCCGTCCAGCCATAAGGAACACCAACAGTGATACTGGTACTTAAGCCGGGTGTTGTTGTGCCATTATAATTACCATCTGCTGCGTAGCCCACAACCAATGGATGCCCATAGTTTTTAAAACCTTCAATAATATTTATTTCATCATCACTGAATGGGCCATGAGAAGAACCATATAAAATATTTAATTCAGGATTGTATGCAAATCCTTGGTTGTTTCGCATACCTATACTCCAAACTGCACTTTTGCCAACAATCGGGGCAACATTATTGTAAGGGTTACTATCGGGTATCCATTTTTGATTACCAGTTCCCGAACAGGAATCCGATAAGGCAAAACGTAAAATTTTTCCTTCATAAGCGTTTAGGTGTTGTGCCTTCATTGGTCTTACAATATTCAATGTTGGGTATTGTTGTCCTGCACCCATATCACCTGCAGCATAGAATAAATAGTAATCATTGCCTCCTTTTGTCATTGGAGTAATGATCATTCGTTGCGAATTATGATCCTGACTGCCCGGAATGGTATCGCATATTGAAACAGGCGATTCCAGTTTGTTCGTGGAAGTATTATAGAAGAATCGTACAATACGATTCACAAATACTGCCGTAGAAGGATTGCTGTGGACATAAGATATATACACATAATTCTGTGGAGAGCTTGGATCCAAAAACTTTGGATGTAAGGCCATGCCGGCAAAACCTCCCTGTGCACCTGCGCCATTATTAAATTGGCAGTTGAATGCCTGATCGGCTGGTGAAGAAAAGAAGGTGCTGTTTTGTGAAATATCTAACACAACTTGTTTTGCACCAGTAACAGGATGGATTCTGTTGAGCTTATAACCTTTTGCTTCAGTAACCCACAAGTAATTATCAGGGCCGTATGTTATTTCCCATGGATCAGCTAGCAGACTTGCTCCAGATAAGATCGTTTGTCTGTACACTTCATTCATCTTTCCTGCAGTGATGTTTGTGCTGCCGGGTGAAGAAACAAGGATGCTAAAGTTATTACTCGCAGCTCCTGCAGTAGGAGCGGTTGAATATGCAGCTGAAGAATATACTCTGATAAAATATTCAGTTGAAGGTAATAAACCATCACTTATTGTTAATTGATTCTGGCCACATGCAATGCTTGTTAAACTGGTACAATTGCCTGAATACAATTGAATCATTGCTCCATTTGCATTTAATGTAGCTCCGGGAGTTACAGTAATGCTGGCATATCTCTGAGTGGTACCGGTTGTAAACTTATACCACACATCATCATCCGGTGTGCCTGTTGCGCAACCAACTGCTGTTCCACTTGCTGTGGCGTTTGACAAGTTGCCGGCACTATTTGTTGTTCCGGCGGTTAAAGTAATAGCCCCCGAGCAATTGTCGTTCGCAGGAACAGCTGTGTAAGAAACACAAACGGTATAATTCCAACTGTTTGCTGCGCCACCTGTGGGATTAGTTGTACTATATACACGAAACAAATATTCAGTATTTGGGCTTAGATTCGAGAGTGACAGGCCTGCAGCACCTTCTGTAGCAAGACCTAGCGAACTGGTAAGGTCGGAAGGGCATGTGTTTGATGGAAATGCTTCAATAAACAAATTTGCTGACGATAAATTTGATCCGGGTGAAGTTGGTATTGACACTGTCACATTTCGAATATTGGCAGGCGTTGTAAATTTATACCAAGCGTCATATTTTGTTGTACCCAGACCTGTTGTAGCAGTTGCGTTTTGTAAACTATAAGTTGTAGTAGGGCAAGAGCCGGTAACAGGCACAATGTTGAGTGCACTTGCGCACGCATTGTTAGTGCCTACTTGAGAAAATACACTAAAAGATAAGAACAGACTGATTGTGAAAGCGAATACAAGTTTCATGATATTTACAAAGGATTATTTGGATGCGACAAAAATAGAATAGATACATGTTGCCGCCTATAGGAGTTACACTCTAATATTAAGTGAAAATACGTAGAGGCTATAAGTCAGAATACGGTTAAAACGGTAGATCTGATTTGTTTATAACTATTTAGTTAGAGAGCTGCTTAATAGTATCCTCATAAAAATAAATACGTCAGTAGATAGTTTGAGCACTTAATTAATAGATGAGAGTAAAAAAACCGTAGGATTACTGTTTTTTATAGAGCATTTACTATTGTTTGCTCAATGTTTATAGCCCACCTTTGTAATGGTATACCATTATCATTTTTTCAGTAACCGTATCAAATGACAAACTATCTTAATCTAAGGAAAATTCTGTTTTTCTTATTTACATGCACTACTTACCTACAAACACAAGCACAAACTTTTATTGGAATCTCATCGGCTCCAACCGTCGATAACGGATCGCAGGGAGGAAATGGTGCAGTTTCAATAGTGCCGCCTGCCTCCATGCAGGCAGGTGATCTTGTAGTTGTGTATGCGCATTACAGAAATAACAGCGGTACTTTTTCGATTAATTCTTCTGCAGGCCAAACATGGAATGCTGGAACAACAAATAATGGAGCCAATCAAACATATTTTATTGCATGGTGTGTTTTTAATGGCACTTGGTCTGGCAACCCGGCAGTTGCACACAGTGGAAACAATAGTGGTGTGCCTTTAACTGCGGTTATGTATGTGTACAGACCTTCAACTTCAAACAGCAGATGGGGTGTAAATGTAACTCAGGTTAATTCAACTGCTAATTCTGCAACGCAGTCTATCGCTGGAGTTACAACATCTTTACCCAATACAGTTACGATGGCTTTTTGGAGCAGTGATGCGGCGCACACTTGGGGAAGTTTAACCGGAGCAGGTTGGGCGAAACCAACATTTCCATCTTCCGCCACACAGGTTAGAAACACAACCGGATCTGATATTTCACATACAGCAGCATACAAAATAATGTCTTCTGCCGGCGCCACTGGTAATGTACAGCAATCACCTTCATCTTCTGCAAATACAGTTAAAAGTATAATAAGCTGGTATGAATTATCTAACGATAATTGTAGTTATGCAACTCCTGTAACAGTTAACACTGGGGCAACTTGTTCATCAATAACTACTGCAACAACAACAGGTGCCACTCAGTCAATTGCAGGGTGTAACGGCGCCGCCGATGATGATGTATGGTTTAGCTTTATAGCTACTAATAATTTTCATACCATATCCGCCACAGGTACTGGAAGTCCGGCACTTTCAAATCCTGTTATTGAAGTTTTTTCTGCATGTGGTGGCTCAAGTATTGTTTGCTCAAATACTACAACAGGAGCAACAGAGTCATTCACATTATATGAGCTTACTGTAGGGGCTACCTATTATTATCGGGTTTATAGCAATGCAAATGGTTCCGGGCAGGGAAATTTCACAACCTGTGTTGCTACTCCAGCAGACGAAATACCTGCAAGTGTGGCAACGGGTAAAAGTTTTATCAATATAACACGTCCCGGCGGGGGAACAATTGTGCCCGGCGATGAACTCGAAATCAGAGTGTCTGTTAACGTATCCAATGCCGGCACAAATAATATCTTTCGTTTGCGATATAATGATACACTGCCAACAAATCTTACATACGTACCAGGCTCATTGAAGTTGTTGACAAATGAAGGAAAGCAATATGCGGCTTATACAGATGCTGGGGGCGATGATGCAGCAATGTATAATGGTGTCGATCGAACGATTCGTTTTAATCTGGGTCGTGATACTACAAATATGCCGAGAGGTATTGTTAGCTCTACGGCAACAGACAGTACGAGTGGCGGATATGTTCGTTCAAACACACATGCACCTCGTGGTAACGGTATGCTTGTATTGGTAACCTATCGTGTAATTGTAGATGCATCTACACCATACAATACAATTATTAATTATGGACCAGGTGCATTGCGTTATCGTAATATGCTGAATGCAGGTGGTGCAATCGATTATACGCTGGCGCCTAATAGTCTCTCATTTATCATATATCCCAATTATGGGTTGTGCGGTAATGCTACCGGTGCAAACAATGTAGGCGCAGGAAATGGTGATTTTGGATCGGGAACTGCTCATAATGGACCCAATCCGGGAGCTGCAGTTCCGGGGTATACATACCTTTCTATAACAACTGGAGCGCCAAACGATGGTATGTATAGTGTGGTAAAAAATCTTAGCCCAAGCCAAAGTACCAATCCTTATGTTGCACGACCTGAAAACCCTAATGTTGACAGGGTCTTTAGAGTGTGGGATATTATCGGTGATCATACAGGTGCTGCAGATCCGCTGGCAGGAAATCCGCCGCCTGGTAATGGTGTCAACAGCGGTTACATGCTGGCTGTAAATGCAGCGTATCAATTAAGTATTGCCAATAACCAAACCATTACAGGTCTTTGTGAAAATACATACTACGAGTTTTCGGCATGGTTCAGAAATGTGTGTAAGCGTTGTGGAAGTGATAGTTTGGGAAGAGGTGCTTCGAATTTATCTGTACCTGCAGGTTATATACCTACAGCGCCAGGCGACTCGTCGGGTGTAAAACCAAACCTGACGTTTATGATCGATGGAGTGGATTATTACACTTCGGGAGACATGGATTACATTGGTAATTACGGCCAATGGGTTAAAAAAGGGTTTGTATTTCTCACCGCTCCCGGTCAAACATCATTAACCATCTCTATTAAAAATAACGCACCTGGTGGTGGCGGAAACGATTGGGTAATGGACGATATATCGTTTGCAACCTGTTTGCCGGGTTTAGATATGCGACCATCTAATAATCCCGTTTATTGTAAAAATGGACAAGTGGATATGTCGGTTGTGGTACAATCTTTTTACAATAACTATCAATATTACCGCTGGGAACGGAGTATTGATAATGGATCGTCGTGGAACAATGCACCCCAATCTCCAAATCCACAATCATTCAGCTACACGTATAATGCACCTTATTATGTTGATACGGTTGCATATCCAAGTTTTATAGCAAATCCATCCAATAGCGGGCATAAATTCCGCATAAGAGTAGGTACAACAATTACAAATCTGGCAAACAACAGTTGTGCTGCTTACAATACTACCGATGTTATTACTGTAGGAGTTCATCCTACCTGCGATGTTTTGCCATCCGGATTTAAAAACTTTAATGGCAAGCTGAGTAATAGATATGCGCAGCTTTCGTGGGAGGTGTTTGGAGAATTACCTAACACTGTTTATGTAATAGAAAGAAGTGATAATGGTTTTTCTTTTTCTGAAGCGGGTAGTGTGGATGGTTCTTTGAAGCAGCAATATAGCTGGACAGATGATGTGCCGACACAAAGCCGATACTTTTACCGCATTAAAATGGAAACAGCAGTTGGTATAAAATATAGTGCTGTAATAATTGTAAAAGCAATTGAAAGCGGGTTCGAGGTAAGATTGCTGACAAACCCCTTTAACGACCAGATTACGCTTGAAGTAAACAGTAACAAGAACGAAAAGGCGCAATTGCAGTTGATTGATATGGCGGGAAGAGTGGTAAAAGAGCAGCAGCAACAAGTAATAGCAGGAACTAATATCATTTCTATTCGCCAGCCCGAACATTTGCAGGGGCGTGTGTTTGTTCTTAAAGTAATCGTAGGCGAAAAAGCCGTGCAAAAAATAGTAATAAAAAATCAGTAAGCAGTAAATGTTGCACGTTGCAAAAAGTAAATATGTTTTGTTGTTTACGGGTATATCTATTACTAAATATACCTAACAAAGAAAGCCTGTGTATGGTGCGTAATATGTTTTTGCCATTGGAAGCAAGTATTTAATTGCATTACATAAGCTTGAAAAAACAGTCTCGTTAAAAATAAACGCTACATGGTTTGGCTTGCTGCCTCATTCCTTAAAATTTACAAGGGTTTGAGGCAGCCTATTAGCCATATGAATCCTGTGCTCAAAAAATAAATGTAAATATGGACTTTTACGATGCGTGTTTTTACGGTATAGTTTAGAGGATTTGCTATATTTTTTTTAAGATTAATTGTGCAGCTTTGTAATGGTTTTCCATTATCCTAAGTAACAATCACTATGAAGCTATTATTTAATCTGTATCGCTCCGTATTTCTCTTTGGGCTGTTTTTTTTGCTCCCGTTTGCAAAAACATTTGCTCAAAATGAATGTGCAACTGCAATAGCTCTTACATCATCAACAGCCTGTAATAACACTAATATTAATTTAAGCAGTGCAACGGCCAGCTCAGGCATTCCTTTAGGATGTGCAGCAGCAGGAACGTACAATGATTATTGGTTCACGTTTACTGCACAAAGCACTACGCATACAATTACGCTTAGTAATCTCGGCACACGCATTACGGCACCACGAATTCAATTGTATAGCGGCAGCTGCGGGTCCTTAACATCTGTAGCTTGCTCATCATCACCCCATACTTCGTTAACACAAACAGGTTTAACAGTTGGCGCAACTTACTATGTACGAATTTCACAATATGGTGCATTTGGAGGTGCAGGAAACTACAAGGCAGATATTTGTATTACACATCCTGTTGCTCCTCCTGCAAATGATGATTGCAGCGGATCCACCTTATTAACATCGTCAACTGCATGTACAAATACGTCCTCGACATTATACTATGCTACAAGCAGCACAGGTACAATCCCAACAGGCTGTAGCGTAAGTGGAACAGTGTACGAAGTTTGGTTCAGATTTGTTGCAACAGCTACGACTCAGCGAGTAACACTTAGTAGTCTTGGTTCATCACTTACGAGTGCGAGTACTTATGTACAGATGTTTAGCAGCTCAACAGGCTTATGCGGCGGCACGCTTACTTCGTTAGGTTGCAGTGCAGCAAGTTCGCCTTTATCTGTAAGCTCACTAACAGTGGGTACTACCTATTATGTTCGTGTATTTGTTTCAAGTAATCCAATTGGTATTTCTTCAGCTGCGTATGCATTTAATATTTGCGTACAGCAAAGTGGGGGGAATGATGCTTGTGCTAACGCAATACAGTTGATAAGCAGTACAACATGTACTTCTGTTGCCGGCACATTAAATGGGGCAACATCATCCGGATCATTATTTGGTGGAAGTTGCGGAGTAGCAGGTGCAGCTGATGTTTGGTACAGTTTTGTGGCACAATCTACTAACCCCACAGTTTCATTCACAAACGGGGGAATCCCTACTGGGAATCCTGGTGCAAAAGTAGCTGCAGTACAGGTTCTTTCCGGGACATGTGCGGGTTTAACAAGTTTATATTGCAGTACGGGTACAGGAACGATTACTATTTCTACATCCGCATTAACCATTGGAACAACTTATTACGTTCGAGTTTTTTCAAACCAAACAACTACTCCAACAAGTGCCTGGACATTTTCATTGTGTGTTACCGATGCTGCATCAAACTATGCTATTGAAACTGCCAAAAGTTATGTAAACATTAGCAAGCAAAATGGAGGTGGAAGTATAACCGTAGGAGATGTGCTTGAAATCAGGGCAACTATTTCTATAACTGGTACGGATGCAACAACCCCTGTTGACAGCTTAAGTTTTCATGATACATTAAAAGCGGGAGCCGGGTTTGCTTATCAAACAGGTACACTAGCCATGCGTACGAACGAAGGGAAGATACATGGCTCAGTTAGAACTGAAGCGGCCGGCGATGATGCTGGTTTTGCTGTGAGTGCGGGTGCCGGAACGGATACAATTATTCGGTTGAATTTTGGAACGGGTGCCAGTGCTACCAGTGGTGGATCAGTGACGCTTTCACAAGATTTATCGCCTGTACCTACATATCCTAAGACTGCTGCCCATAATTATTTGGTTATGGCTACTTACAGGGTGGTCGTTAACAGAGCAGAAGGTACCAAAATTAATTTTGGAGGAGGCTCATTCCGCTATCGGGACCGTACAACAGGCGCATTCAACGTTATTTCTCTTCCCAAAGACAGTCTTGTTGTTTATGCCAGTCCGGATGTTTGTCCAAACGCTGTGTCCGCAACAAATGTTATTGGCGATGAGTATAATGGTACATTTGGTACTGCAACAGGAACCAACCAGCAAAACAGAACACCTTCTGCCAATACCAATTATGTTTTTAAAACATTTACATCGGGTACACCTAACGATAACTATTATGGTATAACAAATAATACTGCATCTGTTGGAACTGAAATAAACAGACAGTTGCCAATTCCAACTGCAAATACAAGTCGTGTGTTTGGCGTATGGGATATCAGTGGTGATCATACCGGTGCAACAGATGAAGCACGAGGTAATCCTCCGTGCGATGCATCGCAGCCGGTTAGTCCAACAAATCCTTGTGGTTATATGATGGTGTTTAATGCAGCGTATAAAACCGATACTGCATTTCAGTTTAATGTGGCGAATGCCTGCCCTAATACCTATTATGAAGTGGCTGCCTGGTTTAAAAATGTTTGTTACAAATGTGGTCAGGATTCGATGGGACGGGGGCAATGGAGCGGAACAAGTTATATTCCAACTGCTGCAAATGATACATCGGGTGTAAAGCCAAATATTGCTATTAAGGTAAACAATCTCGATTATTACAACACAGGAGATATAACCTATCAAAGTGCAGGCGTTGCCCGACTTTCAACAACGGCTGATTCAGCGAACAGATGGGTTCGCAGAGCCTTTGTTTATAAAACAGATTCTGTAACTACAAACTTTACACTCACACTTCGTAACAACGCACCGGGTGGTGGAGGTAATGATTGGGCGATCGATGATATCTCATTTAAAACCTGTTCGCCAACGTTACAAATGACACCAAATGCCAGCCAGACATTTTGTGCAAACAACCAGGTTGATATGCGTGTGTATGTAGAATCGTATTATAACATGTACCAGTATTACGAATGGGAACGAAGTACGGATGGTGGAAATACTTGGGGGGCAGCGCCGGAAGTAACCGGTCCGCAAACATTTAGTTACACCAATATGGGGAATGGTTACAGAGATACAGTCGCATATCCGCCTATTATTGCCTCATCTGCAACAAACGGCTATCGTTACCGTATTCGTGTTGCAACAACGCAAAGCGGTTTGTCTAATTCTTGTGCAGTATTTAATAGTGATGATGTGATCGTTATTAACGTAGCAAATCCGTTAAGCTGTAGTGTGTTGCCTGCCGATTTATTGAAGTTTAATGTGCAGTTGCAAAATGAAACTGCGTTTCTCTCATGGTCTGTAAAGAACGAAAACCTCAATGGTTATGAAATTGAAAGCAGTAAGGATGGTATACACTTTACTACGATTGGGTTTGTCAAGGCAAAAGCACTTACAGGAGACGAAACAAACTACACTTTCATGGACCCTACGCCTGTTTCAGGTAAAATGTACTACCGTTTAAAAATGGAGGGCAAAGTAAGTGGCAATAATAAATACAGTAATACACTTTCTGTTACGTTGTTACGCACAAACCAGTTGGAGATAAGCAATCTTGTTAATCCTTTTTCCAGCCAGGTAAACTTTCAGCTAAGTGCTTATCGAAACGAGGAAGTAGAATTGATGTTGATGGATGCGCTGGGCAAACCGGTTGCACACAAAAAAGTAACAGTTAATAAAGGAGTGAATGCTATTTCGCTTAATGTACCGCAGTACTTAGCAAAAGGATCATATTTGCTGCGTATTGTATCTGCTTCGGGTTCAATTAACAAAATTATTCAAAAACAATAATTTTAAACGGTTGCTAATAAACGGGCAATTCTGCTAAAGGCAGGCTTGCCCGTTTGCATTTAAGGTATTCACTAGTTTATTATACAAGGGTTGTTTTTGGTTGGGATAAATGTTACTACTTAGTATTCGTCAAAACAGTTTGGTTTACTACTTCTTTCTGGATGCAATTGCTAATTTGCTTTTCGGTTTACACATAACTGTAAACTGTACGTAATCCAATTCTTATGAAGAGAAGATGTCCTTTACTGGCAAGCTTTTTCTTCCTGTGCTGTTTTAGTAATCAATTCGTAAATGCTCAAGCCAACGTTCTTGTTGGAAAGAGCTTTGTAAACATTACAAGACCATCAGGTGGTACAGTTGTACCCGGTGATGTACTTGAAATACGCTTGTCCTTTTTTGTTTATAGTGGCAGCAGCAGTTACATCTACCGAACAAGATACAACGATACTATCCCCTCTAATCTTACTTATGTAAGTAATTCATTAAAGTTACTTACCAACGAGGGCAAGCAATACAAAGCTTATACCGATGCTGCAGGTGACGATCCGGCAATGTACAACAGCGCCAATAAAACAATTCGTTTTAATCTTGGAAGAGATACAGTAAATAGTGGTTATTCTTTTGCAGTTGGCAATGTAAATAGTACATCTACAGATACAACTGAAGGTGGTGGATATTTTAACCGTAGTACGCACCGGCCAAGAGCGGGCGGAGGAACTTTCGGTAATGGTATGCTATTGATTATCTCGTACAGAGTAACCGTTGATATCTCAACTCCATACAATACAATCATTACTTATGGCCCAGGTAATGTAAGATACCGAAGAGTAATTGGTGCAGGTGCTGGGTCCGATCAATTGACAGCAGTACCGAATAATTTAATGTTTATTGTGTACCCCAATTATGGGTTGTGCAGCAATGCTACCGGTTCTAATACCATTTCTGCAGGTAATGGCGATTTCAGTTCAGGCACTAATCAAAATGGGGCTAATCCCGGGGCTGCAGTGCCGGGGTATGTGTTTGGAAATATTACAGCCAGTTTTCCCGGCGATGGCAGTTATAGTGTTATTAAAAACTTAAGTCCGAATCAATTGACAGATCCTTATGTGGCCAGGCCCAATACAACTTCCGGCAATCGTGTTTTTGGTGTTTGGGATATTATTGGTGATCATACCAATGCAGCAAATCCTGTTACCGGAAATCCACCTGCTGCTTCAGGAGCAACCGGTGGTTACATGTTGGTTGTAAATTCTGCCTTGCAGTTAAGTGTTGCCAATAACCAAACAATTTCGGGTTTATGCGAAGAGACTTACTACGAATTTTCGGCTTGGTTCAGAAACGTTTGCAAACGTTGCGGCAGTGACAGCCTCGGAAATAACGCTTCAGGTACGAGCGTGCCTGCCGGTTATATTCCCACAGCTGCAGGTGATTCTTCAGGAGTAAAACCGAATCTTACGTTTCAGATCAACGGAGTAGATTATTATACAACAGGTAATATCGATTATGCATCGCCTTGGGGTGAGTGGGTAAAAAAAGGTTTTGTGTTTAAAACAGCAGCGGGACAAACATCGCTCACCATTTCTATTAAAAACAATGCGCCCGGTGGTGGTGGCAACGATTGGGCAATGGATGATATTGCATTTGCAACCTGTTTGCCAGCGTTAACCATGCGTCCGACCAATACACCTACCTATTGCATCAATAACCAGGTAGATATTTCGGTTGCAGTATCAACTTACTTCGACAATTATCTTTACTACCAATGGGAACGCAGTACAAATGGTGGTACCACTTGGGCATCGGCACCCGAGTTACCCGGCATGCAAACATTCAGCTTTACCAATTTCGGAGGAGAATTCAGAGATACAGCATTCTTGCCATCTTTTATATCAACACCTGCTTATGATGGATATAAATACAGAATTCGTGTGGCAACCACTTCTTCCAATTTAACATCGGGCAGTTGTGCTGTTTATAATGCAGTAGATATTATTACGATTGATGTAAATACCTCTTGTGATATTTTGAATATGCAAATGAAAAACGAACAGGTTCAGCTTGTGCAAAACAAAGCTGTACTGCAGTGGAATGCATTTGCAGAAAGAGGGAGCTACAAGTTTACAATTGAACATAGTACAGATGGGAGGCATTTTACGGCAATTGGTCAGCTAAACGGTACAGCAGGTTCCTGGCAAATATATCGGTTTGTTGATCCCAATCCGGTAAATGGCAAGAACTACTACCGCATAAGAATGATACCGGAAGCAGGTGCAGAAAAAATAAGCGCCACTGTTACACTTACAGAAAAAGGCCAGGAAGAATTTATGCTCACTTCTTTGGTGAATCCATTTGCAGAACAACTTCGGTTTGATTTGCAATCGCCAGGCAAAGAAATTGTAACAATACAGTTGATTGATGCTGTGGGCAAAGTAGTGTATGCAAAAAATGAAAACGTTGCAACAGGTATAAACCGGTTACAGTTAAATAATTTGCCTGTTTTGCAAAGCGGAATTTATATTCTTCGACTGCAAACAAGTTTAGGAGTAATCAATAAGCAAGTAAAAAAAGGGTAATAGCTTAATGGCTATGCTGATTATTACATCACCTGTGCATCGTCTCCTGTTTCCGAATCAGTTTCAACGGTAGTAGTTGTTTCTTCTTCGTTACGATGTTTGAAAAAACGTTTTTGAAATAACAGGATTGTAATAACACCGGTTGAAATTGATGCATCGGCAATATTAAAAATAGCCTGAAAGAAAGTAAACGGCTTGCCGCCCCAAACAGGAATCCAATCAGGTAAAATTTTATTTTCAATGATAGGGAAATAAAGCATATCAACTACATGCCCGTGCAGAAAAGATGAATAACCTTTACCTGTTGCTTTGGCTAAACCATCATAACCAAAATAACTGTCTGTCGCTGCATTATACACCATGCCTTTATCGAAGATCATTCCATAAAACAAACTGTCGATGAGGTTGCCCAATGCGCCTGCATAAATTAAAGCTGCACAGATTATAAACCCTTTGTGGTAGTTCTGCTTTACAATTTTTACCAGATACCAACTGCCGAAAATAACAGCACCCAGGCGGAAAAGCGTTAATGCCATTTTTGCCCACTCGCTATTGCCCAGCTTCCAGCCATAAGCCATGCCTGCATTTTCGATAAAGTATAAACGGAACCAGCGGCCAAGAATGAACTTCTCATCCTGGTAGAGCATGTTTGTTTTGATCCAGATTTTTAAACCTTGATCTGCAAAAAGAATAATCAGAATGATAAAAATTACGTAGCGAAGTCTCACGAATTTGAATTTTTTAGTTGACAAAGATAGGGAGTTGAAAACAAGGAGCTGAAGCTGGCTTATTCTTCAAAATAAACCCTCTTTACCCGTTGGTTAATACCCGTCATCACCTCATAAGCGATGGTGCCGCTTTGTTTAGCTACCGTTGTAACCGATAGCTGCGGACCAAACACAATTACTTCATCACCTTCTTTCACATCAGTAAGGTCAGTTATATCCAACATCGTCATATCCATACATACAGTTCCAATAACAGGTGCTTTTTGTCCGTGTACCAGCATGTGCCCAATACCGTTACCTAAGTTGCGTGGATAGCCGTCGGCATAACCAATGCGGACGGTTGCAATAACAGATGGCTTTGTAATAATACCACGACGATTATAACCAACTGTTTCGCCAGGTTGCAGCTGTTTAATTTGTGCGATGGTTGTTTTAAGCGTGAGTGCTTCTTCCAGCTGTAATTTAACTGCTGCAGGACTGATACCATACATGCCAATGCCCAGCCGTACCATATCGTATTGTAATTGCGGGTGACGGATAGTGCCACTTGAATTATCGAGATGTTTCAGGAATGAATAACCCAGCGATGTTTCAAGATAACGGCAGGCATCATCAAACAAGCTGGCTTGTTGTAAAGTAAACGCATCTTCTGAAGGATCTTCACTCGCAGCTAAATGGCTGAACACCGATTGTACACTGAAAATGGGTTGACGGGTTAGTACAGCAACCAGTTCTTGCAACTCCGACGGCATAAAGCCAAGCCGATGCATACCGGTATCGATTTTAATGTGTACCGGATAGCTGTTGATGCCTTCTTTTTCGAGAAAGCTTTCGAACGCATGGAGTATAGAAAACGAAAATAATTCTGGTTCAAGATTGTAATCAATCAACGCATCAAACGTAACCGGTTCTGGATTCATTACCATAATTGGTAAGCTGATGCCCGCTTTACGCAAGGCCACACCTTCATCTGTAAACGCTACAGCCAGGTAGTCTGCTTTCATAAACTGCAGCAGATTCGCAATTTCGTAACTGCCGCTGCCGTAGGAAAAAGCTTTCACCATTGCCATGATTTTCGTTGATGGCTTCAACAATTGCTGGTGTGCACGGATGTTGCGAGTAATGGCGCTCAGGTTTATTTCGAGTACAGTCTGATGTGTTTTTTGTTCGAGCAGTTGTGCAATACTGTCCAGTTCAAATACACGTGCGCCTTTGAGTAAAATGGTTTCATTTTGAAAAGGAATACTGTCGATCTGTTGCTCCAACGCAGCAGTGCTATCGAAACTCATGCTGCTGATGGCAGCACTCAGTTGCGGAACGAGTAATGCTTTAGTACGTGGCCCAACTGTAAGCAAACGTTGTACATGATGTTGCTGTAATAACTCTGCAATGGAGCGATAAGTAGCAACTTCCTGCTCAGCTGTTAACTGAAAGTCGGATAAAATGACCGTGCGTTGTACGTGCTGCCCTTGCTGTTGCAGCATGTTGAGTGCAATGGTGAGTGAACTCAAATCGGCACTGTAACTGTCGTTGATGATGGTTGTATTGTGAATGCCGCTTTTTAATTCCAATCGAAGACTTACAGGGCGCAGCTGTAAAAATTTTTCCTGAACACGTTGCAAAGGCACTTGTAAGTACATGCAAACAGCCAAACAGGTAATCGCATTTTCAATAGACGCATCATCAACAAAAGGAATGGTAATGCTATTTGTAGTTACACCGGCACTGAACGTAATGGTAGTTTCTGATAAGTGCTTGTTGATTGTTTGTATAACAAGCGGGTTACCTGCAGCAAACCCCCAGCTGTAAACTGCAATATTATTAAGAGAAAGCGGTTGCAGTTTTTCTGTTGAAAAGATAACTGTTTCTGCAGACGAAAAAAGCTTTTGTTTTTCATTGAGTTTTTCTGCAGCATCAGCAAACCCTTCTGCGTGCGCTTCGCCAATATTGGTTAGTATGCCGATTGTTGGAGCAATGATTTGTTGCAGCGCTTCCATTTCATGCTTCTGCGAAATACCCGCTTCAAAAATGGCCAATGTATGTTGAGGTTGCATTTGCCATACACTTAAAGGCACACCTACCTGCGAGTTATAGCTTTTGGGACTACGTACAATGCTGTAGTGCTCGTTCAGCAATTGATACAGCCATTCTTTCACAATTGTTTTTCCGTTACTGCCGGTAATGCCAATTACAGGAATAGCAAACCTTCTGCGATGATAGGCCGCCAGTTGCTGTAGTGCTTTTAATGTATCTGTAACAAGTAAAAATGATGCTTCAGGAAAAAGCCTGGTGTCGATTTCTTTTTGTATAGCAAAACAACGAACACCTTTGTTGTAAGCTTCTTTAATAAAATCATGTCCATCTCTCCGGTTGGTTGTTATTGCAAAGAACAATGCAGCAGTAGGATGAATAACACGACGGCTATCGATGAGTAAATGCTCAACATAACTGTTACCCGCAGCCTGCTGTACAATGCGGGCCTGCATAATTTCGGCAACAAGTTGAATGTTATAATGAAGCATACACAATAAATGTTATGGTCTGTTAGGCGGTGTACCTTTCTTTTTATGATAGATGGAATACAAAATTGATCCGCCGATACAAGCAACAATAACTACTAACGACAGAATTACCTGGCTGGGTTTGTCGATAACAGTACCAATCAATTCTTCGCCCAGCATTTTAATACCGATGAACACCAGTACAATGGCAATGCCTTGTTGCAGAAAATCGAATTTGCTTACTGCACCACGCAACAGGAAGAACAAGGAACGTAAACCCAGCACCGCAAATACATTGGATGTATAGATTACCAATGCAGCATGATCGCTCTTACGATCAACAATACCCATTACTGCCGGTATAGAATCGAGTGCAAAAACGATATCAGTTGTTGCCAACATTACTACTACAACAAACAGAGCGGTGTATACCGGTTTGCCGTGTTGCTTAATACGGTATTTGCCATGTCCATCCTCCATGGTAATAGGCAGAAATTTTTTCAGGAAGAGATATACGCTGCTCTCTTTCGGATCAAACTCCTCTTCCTGGTTGGTTGTAAACATTTTAAAACCGGTATAAACGAGGAATGCACCAAAGATGTAGAGAATCCAATGGAAACGATTCACCAGTTCAACACCCAGTGTAATAAACACCACACGGAATAGAATAGCCATCAATACACCTATAAGCAGTACACGTGGGATGTATTGTTCTTTTACTTTAAAGAAGCTGAAGATGAGTACGAATACAAAAATGTTATCGATACTGAGGCTCCACTCCATTAAGTAGGCGCTCACATATTCCAATGCGGCCTGCTTTCCGTCTTCGTACCACATAAAGGCACCAAAGCCAAGGGCAAGAATAACCCAGAAGATAGTTTGTTTTAAGGCCTGGCCTGTTGTAAGTGTTGCTGATTTTTTGCTTAATAAACCAAGATCGAATACAATAGCCAGCAACAGTACAATGCCGAAAACGAGATACGTAATTTGAGTTGGAGTCATTCTTATATAATTCTGATGTAAAGAGTTGCTATGCTTTTTTGCTGTATGTTTTTTTACGCCATTGCATGTACAAAATGCCACTGATAATAACTAACAAAACAGGTACAGCAATATTTATGAGTTGCCACATTGTACGTTGCTCGCTTACTTTTTGCGGGTTCAGCAAACGCAATGCTACATCTTTATTGCGCAAAGCAACAATGCCCGCATTGCCTGTCATGTATTCCAGTGTGTTTTGTAAAAAAGCTTTGTTTGCAAAACTACGTTCCTGTACACGGCTGTAACCCATTGTAAAAGGCTCCTGTTTGGTAAAGCTGTTTAGTACAGCATCGCCATCGCCAATAACAAGTTGTTGTGTTGGCTCATCACTTTGTGTTTTAAACGAACCATAAGCTGTTGTAAAGTACTGGCGCATTTCGGCTGATGCCCTGTTGCCATACAAGCTGTTGAAACGGCCTTCGAGTAAAACAGCTGCAGGTAAATTCTTTTTTGTATACAGTTTGGGATCTTCGATGGTTTGTAATTCCTGTAAACTTACAATAGCGGGTGTACTTACAAACTTTGCATTTTCGCTGGAGGTTAGTAAAATACTTTTGGTGATGCCATCTGCTTTAACCGTATCGAGTGTATTCGTAAACTGTGTTAATACCGGCTCGAGGTTTTTGGTAATAGGATGATTGCCGGTTGCGGTAAGCAACGGATAATAGTTAAACGGCACATCGGCCAACTGCGGCTGACCACCGGCGTTACCTACCACCAGTTTGCTTAGATCGCATTGCATATCCTGTAACAGATCACGGTTAATGCGTACGCCGTATTTGAATAACAGATCATCCAGGTTTAATCCACGGTCGTATGCGAGGGTTTGTGCCACAAATGCAAGGCTGTCTTTTTCTGCATGCAACATATCTAGAAACCACAATACTTTACCACCCTGCATAACGTATTGATCGATCTTCATCTTTACAGAATCAGAAAAACCAATGGAAGGTTTTACAATAAGAATTGCAGATAATTCTTTGGGTATAACCGTTGTTTTAGAAGGATCAACAATGCGGAACTGATAATCGGCATCCAGTGTTTGGACAAGGTCAAATGTTTCGGGGCCCATTGGTTCGCCATTGCCGGTAAGGTAGCCGATAAACGGTTTTTGCTTACGCTGAATTTTTTCAATGGCATCGGCAAACTTAAACTCCAGTAAGGCTTCTGCATTGCTGATGCTTTTGGCTTCGTCGGTAACCAAACTTCCCGTTAACGGATCACGGCTGTATTCTGTTTTGCCACTCAACAGATCTATTGAAATAACTCGACCTCCTTTACGCACCAACGCCGATGGATAAATAACACGTTGTGTTTTGGCTTCTTCTTTTTCCTGCACTTCCAGTGTGTAGGGTAAAATACCCAACGCTTTCAAGGAATCGGCCATCATCTGCTGAATTACTTCTTCACGAAAATTTGCTTTCGTTTGCATAAGACTGTCTACATTCACCCCGTTCATCTGCAATTCTTTTACTACCTCTGTAAACATGAAGTTCTTTGCCTCATCATTAAACATCTCATCAACCGACTTATAGTTGATCTGCAGTTTACCACGACTGAATTCTTTCATTTCATTCAGCAAATCGTTGGTGCTGTTGCGCAGCTTACGGAACGAAGAACGAAAATCGCCTTTCAGAAAAACATCCACTTCTATAGTGGTATCAATATTCTTAAGCAGCGCTTTTGTTTGTGGCGAAAGTGAATAGCGCTGTTCGGCAGTAAGATCCCAACGTGTACGCAGCGAAGAAGCAAGTAAGTTGGTAACAATTAACGCCAACAGTACAATTGCCCAACTGTATTTCGAAGATAAAAGTCTGTTCATTACTGCTTAGTTTTTTCGGCCGATGCGTTGAATGGTGATGAATAAAGTAAAGCAAATGATGCTGAGGAAATAAATCAAATCACGACTGTCGATTACACCTTTCGATAAACTGCGGTAATGAAATTCCATACCAATCGTTTCAACAATATAATCTGCGCCGGTGCCAACCAGCTTACTCAATGCACCAAAGCCGCTGTACAATGCAAAGCATAAAAACGCACTCAGCAAAAAGGCTACAACCGGGTTGTCGGTAAAACTGCTGCTGCACAAACCAATAGCTGTAAACGCTGCCGATAAAAAAAGTAAACCAATGTAGGAGCCGGTAATGCCGCCCATGTCCAGCACTGTTCCTTCGGCACTCATGGCTTTAATGGTAAAGAGATAGGTGAGTGTGGGCAGTAACGCAATCAGTACAACGATCAACGAAGCAATGAATTTGCCCATTACAATTTGTCTTGCAGTAAGCGGCCTGGTAAAGAGTATTTCTAAGGTGCCAGCCCGTTTTTCGTCGGGGAACAGGCGCATGGTTACAGCAGGAATGAGTAACAGCAAGATGTAAGGTGCAAGGCTAAAAAAGTTTTCCAGCGTGGCATAACCATAGTCGAGTATGTTAAAGCTCGAAAAGACAAAGAGGAACAAACCGTTCAACAGTAAAAACAGAATGATGGTGATGTACCCCGTAAGATTGCTGAAAAACTGGCGGAATTCTTTTTTGCAAATGGCCCACATAGAGTTGCAAAAATAACGGAATAAAGCAGACGAAGCAGAGCAGATCCCGGGCTTTTGGCTTTCCTTTTAGATACACAGGTTTAGCAGCATTTCTTTACCTGCAATAGTTGGTTTGGACCTGACAAAAAAAGTAGGAATTGCTATGACGATCTGATTTGAAATATTATCTTTCGTAACTCCTTTGAAAAGCCGTCATTACCTACCTGTAAGAAGCTAACCATAAATAACCAAGGTATATGACGAAAAACATCCTAACACCGACACTGCTTTCGTTTATAATTGTCTTTAATGCGCATGCACAGGTTGCAGGCGATTTTCAAAGCAAGAACACTTCTGGTAATTGGAGCGATTTCAACTCGTGGAATGTATATAACGGTTCAGGCTGGCAACCTGCAACAGCAGGACAATTGCCAACTGCTGTAACGGCCGTTTACGTACAGGTGGGGCATACCGTTACCGTTGACAATACATCAGCCGTTTGCAATGATCTCTCTATTTCCAACGGAGGAACTACAGGTAGGCTGGCCTTTGCTGCAACGGGTACTTTAAACGTTAAAGGTACAATTACGCTTAATAGTTCCGGATCGAATTATTTTTCGCCATGGGCTGCGGGAGGTAAATTGATTTTTTCGGGATCGGGTAGCCAGGGGATTATCGGGTTAACGGCTGGCAGCGTATTTGTTCAGGTTGAAATTAATAAGCCGTCGGGAGCTGTTACAACAAGTACAAATTTCCGTTTTGAAAATTTTACACTTACTGCAGGCGACTTTATTGTAGGAACGGGTAACGAAATGCAGGGAGTTTCTTCAACTTCTGCTATTACTATCAATGGCGGATCGTGGACTCAGGTTGCAGGAACTACAAGAATTAATGTTGCAGGTGTTGCAGGTTCACCTATTGGTCCTTTAGTTATTAATGGAGGTTCGATGACTTTGGCTACATCAAACACAACAGGTGGATTTAATTTTTCTTCTATTGCAGTAACAAACAACGGCACACTCAACCTGAATAATTTCAACGGAAATATTTCAATCACTAATTCTTTAGGTGTTGATGCTGCCAGTACATTGAACATTGCGTTACCAAATTTCATATTGCCTGCTTCTGTTAATTTTAGCGGGGTAGTAAATTATAATCATACAGGTGCACAAACAATTCCCGCAGCAGCCTATACGTATTTAAGAATTAGCGGTTCAGGCGTAAAGACTTTAGGAGCAGGAACAACGTCTATTCCTGCAAATGGGATACTCGAAATGAGCGGAGTTGCTCCTTCACCTACTTTGGCGCTTGGCGGAAATACGCTTGCTGTTTCATCCGATGCTACTACTTTAATTTACGCTTCCGCTGCTGCACAAACAGCTACTGCTAATGAATGGAATTCTGGTTTTTATAACGTGGTCATCAATAATGCTTCGGGCGTTTCCATGGCAGGATTAAGCCGGTCAATTAGTGGTACGCTTACGTTAACTTCCGGCACTTTCAATATCGGTGCAGCTGGTTCGCTAACATTAGATGGGGCTGCATTGGTACGCACAGCCGGCTTTTTAAGCGGCACAAATACAAGTGATTTTACTGTTACCGGAACAGCAGGAGGTGTGGTTTCAATTCCGCAGTCGGGGAACATTGCATTACGCAATGTAACTATTGGCGGAACAAGAACAGTTCTGTTAAATGGAATTAACGCCATTAACCTGAGCGGTGTTTTTTCAATCGGTTCAACTGCAATAGTTGATAATGGAGGAGAGAGTCAGCTACTGCAAAATACAGGCGGCAGTATTGTCATTGACGGACGATTTATTACCCGTGATGCAGAGGGTTTTACCGGCACAGGTGCAGCCATACCCGGCATTACGCCAGTGCTTAATACCGGTTGTACTATTGAATACGGGTTGTTGGGCAACCAGGTTTTTAATGCACGTTCCGATTATAAAAATCTTGTTTTTTCTGGCAGCGGAAGGAAAACGTTGAGCAGCGGATGTATACCAACAGGAACTGTTTTTATAACAGGTGATGCCATTTTGGAAACGCTCAATTTTACATTTGGCGATATGACGACGAACCTTGCAATGGATGGAGGTCGTTTTCGATTGGCAGGAACAGGAACGAAACCGGATATACAGGGAACGTATAGTTTAACCGGTGGTGTAATTGAATTTTTCGGAGGTACTCCGGCAACCAGTCAAACTATTCGTGGTTCTGCGTCTATTTATTATTACAATATTGAAATAAACAGTGCTTATGTTGCCAATTCAAATGGAAACATTAACCTCGCAGCAGGCGGTTCGTTTGTAATAAAAAGCGGCGCTGTTTTTACAATTAACGACGAATCGATTACCGGTTCAACGGGCATGCAAACAGTAACGATAGAAACAGGTGCCCGGTTTGTATGTGGCGATGCAGATGGGTTTAGTGGTGGCTCAGGAACAACTTCCACGTCTATTCGTTCTGATGTTGAAAATATTCATCTTGCACTGGGTAGTACGATTGAGTATGCAAGAACTTCAGCCCAGGTTTTTTCTGCGAGGTCCGATTACAAAAATGTAATTATCAGTGGGGGTGGTGAGAAAACGTTGAATGGCCCGTCAATGATCAATGGAATCTTAACGTTAACAAGTGGACTTGTTACGACTACTTCAGCGAACCTGCTTACATTATCTGCAACCGCTACTTGTCCAGAAGGAGGTAATTCACTTTCCTTCGTAAACGGACCCATGACCAAAATAGGAAACAGTGCATTTGTTTTTCCGGTTGGCAAGCCTGAGTTGAGCGGATCGGCAGGAGGAGGATTTCGGTTAATGGGTATTTCAGCACCAGTGCAAATAACTGATGCATTTACTGCTGAGTTTATTGTGGGAAGCGCTACTGCATTAGGCCCTATCAGTGCGGCGGCTGCTTCTGCCGGTTTAACAAGGGTGAGCCGCTGTGAGTATTGGAAGTTGGATCGTACAGCGGGTAGTTCATCGGTAAATGTTACTTTATCCTGGAATGCCCGAAGCAATTGCAATGTGTCGTATGTGTCGAGCCTGCCCGATTTGGCTATTGCGCACTTTAATACATCAAGTAATAGCTGGGATGCATTTGGTGCAGACAGTTGGACCGGAGATGTAACGGCCGGAACCGTAACCTGGAATAATGTTTCAGCGTTCAGTCCGTTTTCATTGGCCAGTACCGATTTTTTGGAAAACTTACTGCCAGTAGGTGTGTCAGACTTTCAAGCCAGGTCCCGTTCAACCGACATTCTTTTGAACTGGAGCATGAATAGCCCTACTGAACCCTCCTATTTCGAACTTGAAAAAGGTAAAAATGGTTTTTCATTTCAACTCTTTAAAAAAGTAATTCCTCAATCTGGAAGCTTTACGAAGTTGTATACTGAATTTGACGGCCAGCCGTTTAACGGCTGGAATTACTATCGATTGCGTACTGTTGATAAGCAGGGAGGGGTAACCCTATCGCCAGTCATAAAAGTATGGTTTGGGTCAAATCAGCAAGTGAAGATCAGTCCAAATCCGGCCACGGAAAAAATTGTCATATTTTTTTCACAGCCAAGCAGCATAACCGAAATTGCTATTGTCAATATATCCGGTCAGGTGTTGCAACGCATACCGGCTATTCAGTTTAATAACGAGGTTAATATTTCTCACTTGCAAGCGGGAATGTATTATGTTCAAATAATGGGTAAGAACGGGCTTACCACAACTAGTTTTATTAAACAATAAAGACCCGAAACCAACTGCTGAAAAAATCCCCTCCAAAAGAGGGGGTTTTGTTTTAATCAAATTCCGTAAATAAAGTAAAGGGTTAAACTGCAAAACTTTCACCGCAGCCGCAGGTACGACTGGCATTGGGGTTGTTAAAGTGGAAACCCTTTCCGTTTAAACCATCGCTAAAGTCGAGCGTGGTGTTATAGAGATACAGAAAGCTCTTCATATCGGTAACCACCTTTACGCCTTTATCTTCAAATACCTGGTCGTTCGGCTTGCTTTCATTGTCGAAATCGAGTTTATAACTTAATCCGCTGCATCCACCACCAACAACACTTACACGGAGAAAATAGGAAGCATCTTCACCAACATTTGCCTTCTGCATCAGCTCGGCAACTTTCTCTTTTGCTTTTTCTGTAACAAAAATCATAACACAGGTTTTAAATCAATGATCAATACACAGGCCAGTAAACCGGTAGCTGCCGTATTGGCTGTAAAATTAACTAAAATGCATGTCATGCCTGTCTCACTTTTTTGCGTGCTGTTGAGATAGTAAATTGCTGAAAATTGATTGTTATGCTGAATATTGAACACATTGGAATTGCAGTAAAAAGTCTGGATATATCTGTTCCGCTTTTTGAAAAACTATTGAACACTACCTGTTACAAAACCGAAGCGGTAGCATCAGAGGCGGTGAAAACGGCTTTTTTTAAGCAGGGTGAAACGAAGGTTGAACTTTTGGAAAGCACCTCGGCAGATAGTGTTATTGCAAAATTTATTGAAAAGAAGGGTGAGGGTATGCATCATATTGCCTTTGAAGTAGCAGATATTTATGCAGAGATGAAGCGGTTACAAAACGAGGGCTTTGTACTGCTAAATGAAACTCCAAAGAATGGGGCCGATGATAAACTCGTTTGTTTTCTTCATCCTAAATCAACAAATGGCTTATTGGTAGAGTTGTGCCAGGAAAAAAAATAGCCGCTTTGCAGCAGCTATTTTTATATGTGGATTGTAAGTTTTACTGTTTAACAAAAGGTATCTTTTCAATTAATTGGTTACGTTCTGTAATCTGAACAAGATAAAGGCCATTTGCAAGATTGGATAAATCAAGCTGAAGGCTGTTTGTGCCGGAAGCGTTTATTTTTCTTACTACAGTCCCTTTTGCATCCAGAATGATAATTGTTTGTCCGGCTGTAAATCCTTCTTTTGAAAATAAACGGGTTACAGTTGTTGCCGGGTTAGGGTATAAGCTGAACTTTTTAGTGATTGTTGTATTAAAGCGAACTACATCAGAGTAAGCTACTTCTCCCTTTAAATCTACTTGTTTGAGGCGGTAATAAGCAGTACCTGCAACAGGAGCTTTATCCGTAAAAGAGTATGTTTGTTTTTGCGAACTATTGCCTGCAGATTTTATAGTTCCAATACTGCTCCATGTTTTTTGGTCAGTGCTGCGTTCAACAATAAACACATCGCTGTTTACTTCATATGTAGTAGCCCAATCGAGCTGTACCTGATAGGGCTGCGGTTGCTTCACTTTAAAATAATCAAAACCAATAGTTAATACACCTGCACCCGTAAAAGGATACGAAAGTATCCATGGGCCATTGATATCTGGTTGAGTGCCACTGCCGGGTCCACCCCAAACGATATTTACTCCAATTTGAATTAAATCGCTACTGCCATTAGCTGCAGTAATTTTACCTCCAGAATATGTTTGAATAAAACTAAAGCAAGCGAGATAAAGTTTTCCTGATGGTTGAAAACTTAACGTACCACAAAGAAAAATTTGCAACCTGGGAGAGGCCGTGGTGCTTGCTGGAGGGCAAGCGGTGCTGGCTGTATAGATTGGTCCTTTTACATTAATCGTTACGCCAGCAGGTATACAAACTACCTGATCCTGTGTTGGAACCCCAACTGGACTCCATGAGTTTGCATTATCCCAATCACCACCAACTGCGACCTTTGTGCAGGTAGGTGCAGTCATTGTAGAGCATCTTGGATATGGGTTTGATCCATGGGGCCAATACTGTTGGGCAATTGCTTGAAGACCAATAAACGAAAAGATAATAAAAGAGTAAAAAATTTTCATAAACGAACCCAATTAATAAGCTTATACGGAAATAAGTTAACGGTTCGTTTCAGCGGGTTGGATCACTTAATCTGGAGGAGTGACAGGTTAGATTATTAAGTGATTCTTCTTATAAGTATTGGATGAAAGTCCGTAAAAATACGGATCGTTTTGACTTCTGCAAGTATTTTAATTAAGAATTTCTTCCATTTTCATGCTCCGGGAACCTTTAATCAGCAGATGGGTATTACTAAATGATTGATTCTTAAACCATTCTTTTGCTTCAAGGGAGCTGTTAAAATAAATATAGGGATGATTGATTTTGCCGAAATCGCCACCAACAAGTACAACATTGGTCCAGTTGGTCTGGCCAATTAAATCAACAATGGCTTGATGTTCGGCCAGGCTTGCTTCTCCCATTTCGGCCATACCGCCCAACATCAGTACTTTTTTATCTGCCTGGAGTTTTGCGAAGTTTTCAATAGCCAGTTTCATACTGCTGGGGTTGGCATTATAAGCGTCAAGGATAATTTTATTGGTATCTTTTTCAAGCAATTGCGAGCGGCTGTTGGTAGGTTGGTATTGTTCAATGGCTGTTTTAATTGATTTTGGGTCTACACCAAAATGCAGACCAACACAAACAGCAGCCAGAACATTGGGTAAATTGTAATCGCCAACTAAATGCGTCTTAATAATGCCTATTTCCGGCTCGCTGGTCAGTTCAACTTCAAGGAAAGGTTCACTTTTAATAAGTACTCCGGTTACGGCTGCATGCTGTGTACCGTAGGTTATTTTGTTTAAAATACCGGCACTCATTTCTTCCAGATAATCAAAATCGGTATTGATAAAGATTGTTCCTCCGCTTGCTCGGATAAAATCATACAACTCGCCTTTACCTTTTTTAACACCTTCAATTCCCCCAAATCCTTCTAGATGGGCTTTGCCTACGTTGTTGATGAGGCCGTAGTTTGGCAGGGCATATTTACAATAACCTTCAATTTCTTTTTGATGGTTAGCGCCCATTTCTACAATGGCCATTTGGGCATCTTGCTTCACCTTAAGCAGAGTAAGCGGAATACCAATGTGGTTATTCAGATTGCCTTCGGTTGTATAGGTCTTAAATGTAGTTGACAAAACAGCGTGGATCAACTCTTTGGTTGTTGTTTTACCATTACTGCCGGTAATTGCCAGAAAAGGAATATTGAACTGCTGGCGATGATGCTTTGCCAGTTGTTGTAAGGTGGTTAAAACATCATCTACAACAATCATTCTGGAATCAGCAGGATCAATTGGCTCGTCAATAATTGCGTATGCAGCTCCTTTTTCCAGTGCTTGTTTGGCAAAAAGATTACCGTTGAAGTTATCGCCTTTTAATGCAAAAAAAAGATCACCTTCTTTTAATTTTCTGGTATCGGTTTGTACAGAAGGGTGTGCTAAAAATATCCTGTAAAGCTCTTCGATATGCATAAATCAAAGATAGGCGCTTGCGCTTTTGTACTGTATAAAAAATCTAAATGCCTGGTATAAAAAGAAAGCCCTCCATTTACAGAGGGCTTTCTTTTATAGATAAAAACGAAGAGATTAATTACGCTTTCTGTTGTTTTGTTTTCTGGAACCAAACCAGTTACCCGTTTTACGGCCATTACCTTCCTGGCTGCCATAACGTGTCATTGCACAACGGAAACCAATCATTGAACTGCTTTGATCTTCTTCCAGGAAGCGGCGGGTGCCAGGGCTGAGCCAGTATGCACGATCGTTCCAGCTTCCACCTTTATATACACGGCTCTTATCGCTAACCAGAGTTGTTTGGCCATAGCCGTACTGTACATTACTTAAAGAGTCGCCATCGAGGTAATCGATAACATAACCTTTTTGGTAGTTACGTCGGTTTTTTACTTCTTCTTCTGTTTCATCACGGTATTTTATACGACCCATTGAATCTCTTTCAGCTTTTCCTGTGCTGAGATCGATACGCTGGAACTTGTTACCACGATAAATATTGAAGTCTTCACCATCTGTTTGTGTCATTGGTCTGTAAACATCGGCAACCCACTCACTTACGTTACCTGCCATGTTATACAAGCCGAAACCGTTTGGATAGAATGCTTTGATTGGACCAGGAATTACTGCACGGTCGTTCAAACCACCGGCAACACCCATGTTATCACCCGATCCACGCTTAAAGTTAGCGAGGAACTGACCTTGCCAGCTGCTACGTTTTGCATCACGCAAACCATTTACGTTTTGTGCCCAAGGATAAACCTGCTTATTTGCAGTTAATTCCTCACCACGACGTTTTTCACTGCGGCGTGGGTTAGGGTTTTGTGCAATTAAACCGTAAGCTGCATATTCCCATTCAGCTTCTGTAGGCAGACGATAATCGGGGAGAATGATACCTTCTTCAAAGCTGATGCTGGTAGGCACCTGTTTGGTTAAAGGATCTTTGTAGTTTTTCAGACTCTTACCAGGAGTTGCCTGGTATTCGCCCAAGAGGTAAGCTTTTGTGTTAAAGTTATCTTGACCACCGCCCTGCATTTGTTTTTGCAGTTCAGCTTTTTTATTGGTAATACCTTTTTCGTAAAGGATATTTTCGTTTACACGATCGCTACGCCATAAGCAATAGTCGTAAGCTTGTTTCCAGCTAACACCTACTACAGGGTAGAGGTTGTACGAAGGATGACGGAAATAATATTCAACGTAGGGTTCGTTATAAGCTAACTCACTTCTCCATACCAATGTATCGGGTAAAGCACGGTTGGTAATAGCAGTATCCATGAACACACGGTCTAACCAATAGAGGTATTCACGGTAATGTACGTTGGCAACTTCTGTTTCATCCATATAAAAAGAAGCAACGGTAACACGGCGGGGAACATTGTTCCAGTCACGCATTACGTCTTCTTCCACGGCGCCCATTGTAAAGGTACCACCCTCAACAAACACAAGGCCGGGACCTGTTTTTTGTTCTTTTTCTTTTGAAACACGGAAACCACTACCGTTTTTGTCGTTATACGTCCAACCGGTAGAAGACGATTTCTCCGGCTTCTTCTTAAATAAGTTACACGATGTAAAAATGGTAGCCCCAACAAACAGGATACACAGATTTTTAATGCAGAAAAGGTTTTTCATCTCCTTCGTTTTGATAGTTAACGAGTAATGTTCAAAAATATTGTACTGGATTTCACAGTCCAAAATTTTTATTGGACAGGTGACAAACTTAAAGCAATCTTTCCGAAATCTGAAGGAATAGGCAGTTAACAGAATTAATTTCAGTATTTCTGCTTAGGAAACAGTGAAATTACGTTCATACAATGAAGATATTCGGCGGGTTTGTTCTTCGTTTATATTTCAAACTTGTATCCGGTATCTTTGAGTTTACTGTTTATGCGTTACGCTTTCCTGTTTTTGTTTGCATTTCTGGTTGGTTCGGCTAAGTCTCAAAAGACCTGGCGCAGCAACTCCATATTGGCAAATGGGGAATGGTATAAGCTTTCCGTAAAGCAGCCGGGTGTTTACCGCATCAATGTGGCTTTTCTGCAATCGTTGGGGGTGAATGTTAGCAATTTAGCCAGCGGCAGTGTGCGCTTGTTCGGCAATGGCGGACAAATGCTGCCGGAGGATAATGCTGCTTTTACAGTCGATGATCTAACCGAAAATGCAATACAAGTGGTTGATGGCGGCGATGGTGTTATTAACGGAAGCGATTATATTCTTTTCTATGCTGCAGGTCCGCAGCAGTGGGTGAAAGATTCTACAAACAAACGCTTTCGGCACCGTAAGAACTTATTCAGCAATGAATCGTATTACTTTTTGAATATCGGTACAAACGGATTGCGAATACAGAACAGGTCGATCGTCGGTTCTCCTAACCAGGTTGTAACAGCTTTCAGAGACCGTTTTTTTTACGAGCTGGATACCATCAATTTTCTGCGAAGCGGTAAAGAATGGTATGGCGAGCAATTCAGCAATACACCGGGCAGTGCTTTAAACAGAACCTTCAACCTTACAATTCCAAATCTGCAGCCCGGAAACACTGTTTTCATTTCTTCAGTAGCCTCAAGAAGTAACGGCATCGGCAGTTCGTTTCAAATAAGAGCAAACAACAACAACATTGCGCAGCATAGTGTAACCGCAGTTGGCACCGGTACGTACGATCCTGTGGCTGCAGCTCACGAATTGACTACCGTTTTTAATCTTACACAATCGCCGTTAAGTCTGCAATACAGTTACCAACCCGGCAGCGTAAATGCGCAGGGGTGGCTCAACTGGTTCGAAGTTTTTCCTCAACGGCAGTTAAGCATAGTTGGTGTTGATCAGCTTCACTTCAGCGATTGGGAAACTGTTGGTCCCGGCAATATTGCAGAATTTCGGCTACAGGGAGCCGTAAGTGCAACCCTTGTTTGGGATATTACCGATCCTTTGCGTCCGCAAAACATAACCGGCACTTTAAATGGCGCTGAATTTCGTTTTATAAATACGGCCGATCGCCTACGGGAATACATCGCTTTTCAACAACAGAATTTTTTACAGCCAACAGCTGTTGGAAAAGTTGCCAGTCAGGATCTGCATGCAGCATCCTTCCCTAACTATATTATTGTGGCTCCGGCAACCTGGTTAAGTGAAGCACAACGTTTGGCAAACTGGCACCGGCAAAATAACGGACTGACTACATTAGCCGTAACTACCGAACAGGTGTACAACGAATTTGCTTCCGGCTCACCCGATCCATCAGCCATCCGCAATTTTGTAAAAATGTTTTACGACCGTGCAGGTAGCGATACTACCAAACGGCCACGCTATTTATTGTTGTTTGGCGATGCATCGTACGATTACCTGAACAGAATTAGTGGCAATACCAATTTTGTTCCATGTTATGAAAGCGATGTTTCGCTTGATCCGCTATCGACCTACACTTCTGATGATTTCTTCGGTTTTTTAGATGATAATGAAAACATCAACCGTTCTTTCCCAGTCAACTTGCTCGATATTGGTATTGGCCGCATACCTGCTAAAACAGCGCAGGAAGCAAAGGCGGTGGTTGATAAAATCATCAGCTATTATGCAAAAGAAAGTTTTGGTCCGTGGCGGAATGAAGTGACCATGGTCGCAGATGATGAAGACAATAATATTCATCTGGACGATGCCGAATTTCACAGCAGTGTTGTGCAACAGAATAACCGGTTTAATATTTCAAAAATTTATCTGGATGCTTTTCGGCAACAAAGTGGAAGTGGTGGTAGCCGTTACCCCGAAGCCAACCAGGCTATCAACAATAAAATCTTTTCAGGTACATTGATCTGGAATTACAGCGGACATGGCGGCTCAAGAAGATTGGCAGAAGAAGCAATTCTTGAACAGGATATGGTAAACAGCTGGAGCAACAGTAATAAGTTGCCTTTATTTATTACAGCTACCTGCGATTTTGCGCCCTACGATAATCCTTCCGTTAATTCCATTGGCGAAAACATTCTTTTGCGGGAACGCACAGGTGCGATTGCCTTGATGACAACCACGAGGGTGGTGTTTGCCTTTAGTAACCGCATCATCAACAACAATTATTTTCAGCAGGCATTGCAGAAAGATGCCAATGGGTTGTACCCGTCGCTGGGTGATGCAGTTAGGCGTACCAAAAACTTTACGTACCAAACCTTTGGTGATATTATAAATAACCGCAAGTTTACACTGTTGGGCGATCCTGCTGTGCGCCTGGCTTTTCCAACATTAAATGTGCGCACAACAGCAATTAATAATCAAGTGCCAACAGCAGATACATTGAAAGCGCTGGATCGTATGATCATCAAAGGAGAGGTAACAGATGCCGGCGGCAATAAACTCAGCAATTTTAACGGTAATGTATACCCGGTAATTTTCGACAAAGTGCAACAGCAAAAAACATTTGCGAACGATGCCACAAGCGTAAGCACAACATTCAACCAGCAATCGAATATTATTTTCAGGGGAAAAGCCAAAGTAACAAACGGAGAGTTTGTGTACAGCTTTGTGGTACCCAAAGACATTAACTACCAGTTTGGCAATGGAAAAATCAGTTATTATGCCGAAGACGGAACGAAAGATGGAAGTGGTGCCGAAACGGCCATCATCATCGGTGGCGCATCGGCTAATCCTGTAACGGATAATGCAGGGCCATCGATTAAAGCTTACCTCAACGATGAAAAATTTGTAAACGGGGGCATCACCAACGAAACACCTGTGTTATTGGTGAAGCTTGCAGATTCAAGCGGTATTAACACAGTGGGTACCGGTATCGGTCACGATTTAATTGCAACACTGGATGATGATAACAGTACGTATTATGTTTTGAATGATTACTACGAAGCATCAGCCGACAGTTATCAATCGGGCACAGTACGGTTTCAATTGCCCAAATTAACAGAAGGACTGCATGTATTAAAAATCAAAGCTTGGGATGTACAGAACAACAGCAGCGAATACAGGTTGGAGTTTCGGGTAATAAAAGATGAAGCGTTGAAACTGGAACGGGTGTACAATTATCCCAACCCTTTTACCACACGCACTACCTTCATGTTCGAGCATAACCGGCCCGGCGATCAGTTGCAATGTCTTATCCGTATTTATTCTGTAAGTGGTAAAGTAGTAAAAACCATCACCCGCACAATAATAAACGAAGGAAACCGTTCTTTTGACATTGAGTGGGACGGAAAGGATGACTTTGGCCAGAAAATCGGCCGGGGTGTTTACATCTACCAGTTGGAAATAAAAGATTCAAATGGAAAAAAACAATCTGCTTTGCAAAAGCTCGTTCTGCTCTAAACCAAAATCCGTTAACTGAAAGGAATACATTTTTTCCTCTATTTTTATGGCTCAAATAATAACTCTTATGAGAAAAAACTCAGCCTTGTTACTAGGCTTGTTTACCTGTTTGTCTTTACCAGCTTTAGCCCAACAAACACAATCCATCAATGTAGTTACAACAGCAGTACCCATGTTACGTATATCGCCCGATGCACGGGCAGGTGGTATGGGCGATTTAGGTATTGCTACTTCTGCTGATGCGAATTCGTCGTTCTGGAACCAGGCAAAAATTCCGTTTGCAACCCAACGTTCGGCTATTGCATTAACGTATACGCCATGGTTAAAAGATCTCGGCTTAAACGATGTATTTATTGGTACAGTAGCAGGCTATCATCAAATTGATGAGCTGCAGGCGATTTCCGGTTCACTCCGTTATTTTAATTTAGGTAGCATCCAGTTTACCGACTTTGCCGGTAACGATCTGCAAAAATTCAATCCACGAGAATTTGCATTTGATGCTGGCTACAGCCGCAAACTCAGCGATAAGATCGGCGTGGGTATTGCTCTTCGCTTCATCTATTCAAACCTTGCAAATGGTAATACCAATGGTGTTACGTATAAGCCCGGCACAGCTGTTGCCGGCGATATTTCGTTTTTCTACAACGGTCTTAACGAAGAAGGAACAGGTATTACAGCAGGTGCTGTTATGAGTAACCTCGGCAGTAAGATCGCTTATACCAACGATGCCCGTGGTAAAGATTATATTCCAGCCAACCTTGGTATTGGTGCAGTATATACAAAAGCTGTTGACGAAACCAGTAAGATCAGCTTTGGTATTGATATCAATAAATTACTGGTGCCAACACCACCAACCGACACTTCTACTGCAGCTCGTGATGCATACCGCAACAAAAGTGTAGTGGGTAGCTGGTTCTCTTCTTTTGGAGATGCACCCGGTGGTTTTAATGAAGAACTGAAGGAATTCCAGGTTTCAACAGGTTTGGAATATGGTTACAACGATCAGTTTTTTGCACGTGCCGGTTATTTCTACGAAGCAAAAACAAAGGGCAATCGTCGCTTCTTTAGCGTGGGTGCCGGTGTTAAATACAACCGTTTAGGGTTTAACTTCTCGTACCTGGTACCAACAGGTCAGGGAATTAACCGTAACCCGTTAAGCAATACGGCCCGTTTCAGTATTGTGTTTGATTTAGGGGCCGATGATGGCAGCGGTACTTCAAACGAATAGTACGCTTATATAAAAGATTTTGCCAGAAGCGGAGGTACTTTACCTTCGCTTTTTTATTTACATTATGGGATTCAGAATTGGAACAGGCATTGATTATCACCAATTAGCCGAAGGAAGAAAATTGTTTATTGGCGGAGTTGAAATTCCGCACCACAAAGGAGCAGTCGGCCACAGCGATGCCGATGTGTTGCTGCATGCTATTTGCGATGCCATGCTGGGTGCACTCGCATTAGGCGATATTGGCACGCACTTTCCCGATACTTCTGCTGCATTTAAAGACATCGACAGTAAAATACTGTTGCAGCAGAGTTACGATAAAATAAAAGAGAAGGGTTACAAAGTGGTGAATGTAGACAGCACCTTGTGTTTGGAAGCTCCAAAGATTAAACCCTACGTTGCACAAATGCAGCAAACCATTGCTTCAATTCTTGAATTGGAATTGGATGCGGTTTCCGTTAAAGCAACCACCACAGAAAAAATGGGTTTTGTAGGAAGGGAGGAAGGTTTGGTAGCACACGCTACCGTATTGCTCGAAAAATAATAAACAGCATGACAGTTAAAATCATCAATCAATCAAATAATCCGCTGCCGGCATACGCAACCGAAGGCAGCAGCGGTATGGACTTGCGTGCAGCAATTAACGAAACCGTTACATTGCAACCATTGGAACGTGCGTTAATTCCCACCGGTTTATTTATAGAGTTACCCGAAGGATATGAAGCACAGGTTCGTCCACGCAGTGGTTTGGCCATTAAGCAAGGTATTACCTGTTTAAATACACCCGGCACTATTGATGCCGATTACCGTGGAGAAATTAAGGTGATCTTAATTAACCTGAGTAACGAAGTACAATCTGTACACAATGGCGATCGTATTGCGCAGATGGTGATACAGAAAGTAGAAAAAATCAACTGGGCGCCTGCAACAGAACTGGAGCAAACAGCAAGAAACGAAGGTGGCTTTGGCAGCACCGGAAAACAATAATGAATATGAAGAAAGCAGTACTATTAGTGATTGCAGCGGCAATGTTACTCGGTTTCAGTGCATGCCGTGCAACCAAAAAAATTCAACAGGTAATTGTAAAGAAAGATACCGTTGCAGTAGTGGATACACCTGTACTGAAAGTGCCTACTCATGAAGATACCGTGCGCATGGCTAATGATGTTTTGGCCAACGTAGAAAAGAAATACATCAGCTTCAATACATTTTCTGCAAAAATTAAAGTGGATTACAGCAACAGTAAAGGCAGGCAGCCCGACTTTGTTGCTAATGTACGTATGCTAAAAGACAGTGTTATCTGGATATCGCTCAGTAATGATATCGGTATCGAGGGTATACGTGTGCTGATAACAAAAGACAGCATTAAAATGCTCGATAAACTGGCAAATACCTACCAGGTAAGACCATTGAGCCACATACAGGAGCTGGCACAAATACCTTTTACTTTTTCCGATCTGCAAAACATTTTGGTGGGAAATCCTATCTTCTTCAGCAAAGACAGCATTACTTCGTACAGCAATTCTTCAAATGGGTATTCAATCTTAAGCTATACAACGTTGTTTAAAAATTTATTGACTATTGCTGCAGATTATTCGGTTACAAAAAGCAAACTCGACGATAATGATCCTACATTAAATCGCACCTGCGATTTAATATATAATGATTACGAGAGTAAAACAGGCATGTTTTTTTCTACACAGCGGCAGATTACCATATCGCAACGCAACAAGCTGGAAGTACAGTTGAGATTTAAAGACTATAAGTTTAACGAAGAGTTGACGTATCCGTTTTCAGTTCCTAAAAAATTCAAAAGAATCTGAAACGGCATACGTTTTTAAAAAGCAGGGCGTTTACCCTTATTGTCAATAGCCTTAATTTTGTCACTTAAACCCATTACCTATGCGGAAATTCTTTTTCATTGCAATCTGCATGTTGTTTCAGTTTACGCTGCCGGCACAGGACAAAGCTGAGCTGGAAAAGAAACGTAAGCAAACCCTGCAGGAAATTGAAGTGCTGAATAAGCAGTACAATGAAATCAGAAAATCAAAAAAGCAAAGTATTGGTCAGCTGGCGCTTATACAAAACAAGATCCGTTTACGCAACGAGGTAATTAATACGATTAATAAGCAGGTTCGTAACATCGACAAGGACATCAATACATCGTATGTTGAAATGCGCAGGTTGAAAAGAGATTTGGATACATTGAAGATGAACTATGCACACAATGTAGTGTATGCATACAAAAACCGCAGCAGTTACGATTTTTTAAACTTCCTTTTTTCTGCCAATTCATTCAACGATGCAATCCGTCGTATATCGTATATGAAAGCTTACCGCAGTTACCGGGCACAGCAGCTTGATGCGATTTATAAAACAGAAGCGTTGTATAAGGATAAAATTGTGGAGCTTACCAATAATCGCAAAGAAAAAAGCTTGGTATTGCAGGATGAAACAAAGGAAAGATCGGAGCTGGAGAAAGATAAGCAGGAACAGGCGGTAGTAGTAAATGATATTAAAAAGAAAGAAGGCGAGATCAATAAAAGCCTGGCTGCAAAAAAGAAACAGGCGCAACAATTACAGGCTGCAATAACAGCGGCTATTAACCGTGAAATTGCAGCAGCAAGAAGAGAGGCGAAAGAACGTGCAGATAAAGAACGTAAGGATAAAGAAGCAGCAGACCGTATTGCTAAAGAAAATGCAAAAGCGAATCCAACAACAACACCGGCAACAAATCCAACAACTACAGTTACTGCGCCGGTAGTTAAAAAAGAGGAGCCAAAGAAAATAGAAAGTTACCTGGAGTATAATAAAGAAGATATTGCATTGGGTGCAAGTTTTGAAACAAGTAAAGGCCGTCTTCCTTTTCCTGTTGATAATGGATACATCTCAATCAATTTCGGACCATACACAATTCCCGGAACCAATATTAAGGGAAGTCAGGACTTTATAACCATTGCATCGCCTGCAGGGACCACAGTAAAGGCTTGTTTCGATGGGGAAGTGGTAAGTGTATTTGATGTTGGTGGTAATACTGCTGTGATTATCAAACATGGTAAATACTTTACCACTTACAGTAATCTTTCTTCAGCCAATGTTAGTAAGGGGCAAAATGTGAAAACAGGTCAGGCGATTGGCCGTGTTGGCACCAACCTCGATGGTGATGGTGAATTGAATTTTGTATTGGCCCGTGAAAATCAAATGATCAATCCGGCACCTTGGTTAAGAGGTCGCTGATACATGCACAAAGCGTTCGTATAACTCTTCATACAAAGGAACAATGTGGTGAATATCAAATTTCATTGCTTGTTCCTTTGCTCTTTGTTTAAAGCCATCGAGCTTCTCATCATCTTTCAACAAATCAATACCAAGTTTGCTTAACTCTTCTACATCGCCAATATTGGCCATGTAACCTGTTTGGCCATGGATATTGATTTCAGGAATACCACCTGCATTACTCGACAATACGGGTACACCCGCTGCCATTGCTTCCAGTGCCGATAAACCAAAGCTTTCATATTCCGATGTAAGCATAAACAGATCGGAAATAGCAAGAATCTCCTCCATTTCCTGCTGTTTACCAAGGAAGCGCACATCATCACAAACATTTAATGCACGGCATAACTCTTCGGTGCCGGGACGTTCAGGGCCATCGCCCACCATCAGTAATTTCGACGGAACAACTTTGTTGATTTTTGCAAACACCTGGATGATGTCGTTTACACGTTTCACCTTGCGAAAGTTCGATGCATGTGTAATAATGCGTTCACCGTTTGGTGCAAGCACTTTGCGGAAAGCGTCCAGTGGTTTTTTATCGAAGCGTTTTACATCTACAAAGTTGTAAATCACTTCAATTTCCTTTTCTATCTGGAAAGAGTGATAAGTTTCTTTACGGAGGTTGTTCGATACGGCGGTAATGGCATCGCTCTCGTTGATGGAGAATGTAACAACCGGTTCAAAGGTTTTATCTTTTCCTACAAGTGTAATATCGGTGCCATGAAGTGTTGTAATAACAGGAATTTCTTTTCCTTTTTTCTTCAAAATCTGCTTGGCCATATAGGCAGCCGATGCATGCGGAATGGCATAGTGTACATGCAACAGGTCCAGGTCGTGATTCAAGGCCACATCTACCATTGTGCTGGCTAATGTGGTTTCGTAGGGAGGATAATCGAACAAGGGATAATGCGGTATATGTACTTCGTGGTAAAAGATGTTGGTGAAAAAGCCACTCAAACGAACCGGTTGCTGGTACGTAATAAAATGAACCATGTGCCCCTTCTCAGCCAGTGCCTTTCCTAATTCTGTTGCTAACACACCGCTACCGCCAAAAGTGGGGTAACATACAATACCTATTTTCATTGCTCGTTTTGTTTAGTTGTAAACCCAGCAGGGTTTCACGAATGTATATGGCTTCTGTCACTTATCATGCCAGAACCCGGGCATTGTACATTTTGACAGATTGCGTACGAAGTTACCATTTTCGGCTAACTGGTATGTTTATACAGCTACCGTTTGTAAAAAAGGGGCATATGCCTGACTGTGAATTTTTTGCAGGCTTAAAGAGTTACGTTAATTTGGGCATTCCTTTTTAACAACAAAAGCATGAGAAAACTACAACTGGCTTTTGCCTTCTGCCTGGCAGTAACTGCAGGAACGGCACAAACAAACGACTCGGCGATGTTTAAACGTATTGCGGATGATGTGTTTACCAACAGTACAGCTTACGAAAACCTGCGCATTTTATGTAAGAAGGTTGGTCCACGGTTAAGCGGATCGCCACAAGCTGCAGCTGCTGTACAGGAGACTTATAAGATGATGAAAGCAATGGGTGCCGATACGGTATACCTGCAGGAGTGTATGGTACCGCATTGGGTACGTGGTGCAAAAGAAAGTGCCTTGCTGGTTGATGCAAAAGGCAAAACGGTTTCGTTAAACATTTGTGCATTGGGTAATAGCGTAGGAACGGGTAAACAGGGTATTAAAGCTGAGGTAATTGAAGTGCGTTCGTTTAAAGAACTTGAGACGTTGGGCGTTGCCGGTGTAAAAGGAAAAATTGTGTTTTATAATTTCCCGATGAATCCCACCAATGTTGAAACCTTCCGTTCGTATGGTGAAGCCGGTCAGTTCCGTGGACGTGGTCCTTCAATGGCAGCGAAGTATGGTGCAGTAGGTGTAATGGTTCGTTCGCTGGCAAGTAATATTGATGATTATCCGCATACCGGTGCAACAACCTATAACGATTCGTTTCCGAAAATTCCTGCTGTTGCTGTTTCAACACGCCATGCAGAATTTGTAAGTACTGAGTTGAAGAAAAACAAAACGATGCAGCTGTACTTCCGCACCGAGTGCGAAATGTTGCCCGATGTAAAAAGCCACAACGTTATTGCAGAAATAAGAGGAACAGAATTCCCCAACGAAATCATTACAGTTGGCGGTCATCTTGATTCGTGGGATTTAGCAGAAGGCGCACACGATGATGGTGCCGGTTGTATCCAAAGCATGGAAATTATTCGTGTGTACAAAAAGCTGGGCATTAAACCCAAGCGTACCATTCGTGTAGTGATGTTTATGAACGAAGAAAACGGTTTGCGTGGCGGACGTAAGTATGCTGAGGTGGCCGCAACAGAAAAAGATAAAAAATTCATTTTTGCATTAGAAAGTGATGCAGGTGGTTTTACCCCCAGAGCATTTGGTTTTACCGCTGAATCACAGGTGTTATCAAAGCTGCGTAGCTGGGTGCCATTGTTTAAACCCTATGGTGTGTATGAATTTTCTGATGGTGGTGGCGGTGCCGATATTGGCCCGTTGCGTCCGTTGGGTACAACACTCTCCGGTTTGCGTCCCGATTCGCAACGTTACTTCGATCATCATCATGCAGCCAACGATACTTTTGAAATGGTGAACAAGCGGGAGCTGGAGCTGGGTGCCATTAACATGGTGTTGCTGTTGTACGTGGTTGATCAATACGGATTGTAATCAACAATAAGAATTTGAATGACGAATGTGAATGAACGTAGTGCTCATTCACATTCGTCGTTTAATACAGCTACTACTTTTTTATAATACTCCACAGCACGTTCGGGTGTACTGCCAATGGCAACCAAACCGGTTTTGCCAAATTGCGACAGCGCACTGATTAAATGAAACATAACTCCTTCTTCCAATGCATTGCTGTAATGTAAACCATTGAGCATGGCAATGTCAATCAGATCGTGTGGGGTAAGACCTTTGTAACAATCCCGTTGCAGGTTATCGGTTGCAAAATAATAGCGCTTCTTTCCATCGGGCATAAAGTATTCGCCTTTTTCCGGATCGTAATCGCCTTCGGTTAAAAACTGCAGCATTAAATACGGGTGTGTGGTGCCGCCTTTGCGTAAATTAATTTCAATCGCATAATGTTTAAAACTGTTACCCACTTTCGCTGTCATAAAATCAACTGCAAACCTGCCCAGCACTCCTTTTTCTTTTAATCCTTCGGCAATAACAGCACCCATGCGTCCAATATCAACTGCATAGTCTTTGTGTGCAGGAAACGTAGCACCTAAAAAAATCTGGTTGTCTTCGCCGCCCAGCATCTGATCGTGGGTAGAAAGCACAGATACTTTACCCAACGGATCAACAAGGCATTGCACCGATGGTGAAGTAATCGTGTCTGCTTCAATAAATGCTTCCACTACACCTTCCATTTCTTCAAACTTTTTAAAGAACACATCGGCCGTAAGTTTGGCCGCAACAATTTTTAAATTGCCGGCCAGGTGTTCACTGATCCAGCTACGGAGTGTAGCATCAGCCGGCGCAGCTTCGTATGAAAACACAGCATTTCCTTCTCCCGAAAAACCATCATTCATTTTCACCACTGCTTTTCTTAACGAAGGATTTTGTTGTTTCAGCAACGTAAGACAATCAATTACCTGCTCTTTATTTTTTACATCTTCAAAACCTTCGGGTGTAAGAACGTTGAGCGATTTAAACAATTTTCTGGCCGCACTTTTTGTTCCTAAGTAATTTAAATCAGGATCGCATCCATACAGCGGAATCTGTAATTGCAATGCCAGCGATTGCTCGTAGGCTGTAACATTAAAACAGGTAATATGTGCAGGTGAATGCGGATCGATCTGTTGTTTAATGCGTTCGATAAGCCTTGGGCGTTGCAGAATTTTTTCGGTTAACGGAACCGATGATGCATCGAAACAACTGAGCAAGGTAAGCCGCTGCCTTGCATGATAGCCGGTGATGCCGGGCAGCAAGTGTAAATAGTAATCGATTATCGCAGGATCGATGGGCACACTTGTTACATAAATTATTTTTGTACGGGGCATGCGCAACAACATCAGTAAACAGAGCAAACGTTCTTCGTAAAACACATGTCCTTTTACTTTCGACAGAATGGCATGGTCCAGTGTAAGACTTGGAATTACTACCACTGTTCGTGGTGCCAGTTTATCGGGAAAGGTGGTTTTAAACTGCTGAACCAATTGTTGCTGCAGTTGATTGTACCGTTCTTTATCGGTAGCAGTAAGTGTATGAACAGGCGCATGTAACGGTTCGCTTTCTGTTGATGGATGTTGCTGTATAATTTTGGGCATAGCACAATATAGAAAATGGATACAACGATGTCAAGCAGCTTTCTGTAACCCCCTGCTGCTGATTTTCCTTTACCATTCGCCGATTCGTTCGGGTCGTTTACCGACTTTTATTGTTACCTGCTCTAGAATGGCTTGACCACTGCTTGAAGGACTGATAGTTTTGTTCTAAATTCATTGAAAATGATCAGTAACGAAATGAGACAACGCAATAAACGCTCAAGCGAAAGATGGATTGGTTTGACAGTGCTGGCAGTAGGTGTACTTATTCTGCTGCGTAATCTTGATTTGCCAGTACCTTCTATTCTTTTTTCATGGCCGATGATTTTAATTGTAATTGGTGTGATCATCGGTTTAAAAGAAAGTTTTAAAGGAAGCAGTTGGTTAATTATGATCGGGCTGGGCGGATTTTTTCTGTTGATGAAAGAATTCCCCGACTGGAACCTCCGCAACTTTATTGCACCGGCAATTTTGATTTCCATTGGCTTAAGTTTTATCCTGCGCAGACGAGGCAGTTCCAACGACGAATCGGAATTAATCAACGAATCCTCTTCTTCAAGTACGAATTATGCAAGTTCAACAGCTCTTGATGCAGATGGTTCCGGCGATGTGCTGGATGTGGCAGCTGTTTTTGGTGCAGTGAAAAAGAACTGCTATTCCAAAAACTTTAAAGGGGGCGAATCGGTAGCTATTTTCGGAGGTTCGGAAATTAACCTGATGCATGCCGACTTTAACGGAACAGTAAAGCTGGAGCTGGTAAATGTATTTGGCGGCACTACCTTGTTTGTTCCTGCACATTGGCAAATACGCAGCGAAGCCGTTGCCATTTTTGGTGCCGTGGAAGATAAACGTCCACGCCCTGCCGGTGTAAGCAGCGATAAAATTGTATTACTCGAAGGCTTTGTGATGTTTGGCGGCATCGATATAAAATCGCTTGGCTAAGCAACAGTACCGTTAACCTGAACCTTATCAAATTAAACCACTGCAACAATGAACTGGTTTCTTGTAAAAATAGTGTTCCGAATTATTTGCGGTAATGGAAAACATACCGCACAGTTTGAAGAACAGCTGCGGTTAATACAGGCCAGCGATGCCTGTGCAGCTATGCAGAAAGCAAAAACCATTGGTGAAGCAGAGCAGGTATCGTTTTTAAATAGTACACAGCAAACTGTTTGCTGGAAGCTGATTGCGGTAACAGATATTTATCCCTTTCATACAGAGATGGATGGTGCCGAAATTTTTTCCTGCATCAAAGAAGAAGATCAACCTGCTTCGTTTATATACAGTATGCAGTTGCGTGCAGACGATGCAGTACAACGCTATACATCCATCACTTTATCTTAAACAACTGCAATGGCAATATCTCCTTTTCGAACAAGGCAATTTATGGTGCCGTTTTGTGTGGGCTGGTTTGTATGGATCGCCATGCAGCAGCTTGCGTTGTATCAAATGGGATTAACCTGGTTCGAAGCTTTAACCGATAGTGTTGTAAGCAATGGCTTACTCATATATATCGCTTTGTTGATTTTTACAATTCTTCGGTTTTATGTGCCACGTTCCGGCAGCCTGCTGAATCTTTTTATATGGATCACCATACTTACTGCCGGTTGGTTTTTTGCAACACAATACCTGATGGGGCTTTTCTATAAAGACAGCAGTCATTATGCAGCTGTTACAAAAAATACCTGGCCCATACGCATGGCAATCGGTTTTTTAATCAACGGCTGTATCTGCCTGGTTGGCTATGCCTATTTTAATTGGCAGGAACGTGCTGAAACCGAAAAGCAAAAAACAGAAGCAGAGCAGTTAAGTAAAGAAGCAGAGTTGTACAAATTACGGCAACAGTTGCAACCGCATTTTCTCTTCAATTCTTTAAACTCTATTAATGCATTGATTGGTACACGACCGGCAGAAGCAAGACAAATGGTGCAGCAGTTATCCGATTTTTTGCGCAGCACGTTAAAGAAAGAAGAACAGCAATGGGTAAAGCTGGAAGATGAAATACAATCGCTGCAGTTATATCTTGCCATTGAAAACGTTCGCTTTGGTCATCGGTTACATACACAACTTGAAATGGATGCGGATGCATTACAGTTGCAACTACCTGCGTTGCTGCTGCAGCCATTGGTGGAGAATGCCATTAAGTTTGGATTGTACGACACTACAGAAGAATCGCATATTCATTTAAAAGCCGCAGCGCAGAATGGGCAGTTATTGATCACTGTTGAAAATCCGTACGATGTGTCAACTGCTGCTGCACAAAAAGGAACCGGCTTTGGCTTACGTTCTGTACAGCGGCGATTGTTTTTAATGTTCGGCAGAAATGATTTGTTGAAAACAGAAACAAACGCAAACATCTTCAGCACACAATTATTTATACCGCAACCAACCGTGTTTAACGTTTCAAAAAACGGCTGACACATAATATGAGCAAATGAACTACAAGGTTTTAATTATTGATGACGAACCCCTGGCCCGCAGTATGGTCACAGAATACCTGCAGACGCATCCGCAATTCACCATTGCAGAAGAATGCAGCAATGGCTTCGAAGCTGTAAAAGCTGTGCAGCAGCACAAGCCCGATCTTATTTTTCTGGATATACAAATGCCCAAGATAACAGGATTCGAGATGCTGGAGCTGCTGGAAGAACCACCTGCTGTTATTTTCACCACTGCTTTTGATGAGTATGCGGTACAGGCTTTTGAAAAAAATGCCGTGGATTATTTATTGAAACCATTTACGCAACAGCGTTTTGACAAAGCCATCAGCAAATGGATGGAGCAGGAAAAGGCAGCAACCATTTCGCATGAGCCTTTGTTGAAAGATGCAGCGAAACATCCTTTGCAGGCCGGACGTATTGTGGTGAAGACAGGCAGTAAGATTACCATTATTCCTTTGCAGGATATTCATTACCTCGAAGCGGCAGATGATTACGTAAAGATTGTTACTGCAAATGGCAGCTTTTTGAAAAAGCAAACCATGAGTTTTTTTGAAGACAGTTTGGATGCTGCACAGTTTGTACGAACGCACCGTTCGTTTATTGTGCAGGTAAAAGAAATTACCCGCATCGATCCGTACGAAAAAGAAAATCATATTGCACTGCTGCGTTCCGGCGAAAAAATTCCGGTTAGCAGGGGCGGTTATCCAAAGTTGAAGGCGATGTTGGGCTTGTAGCAGCAGGTGTTGCTTTTGGAAAAACTCCTTTCTAATTTTAATAAAAAAAAAACGATGGGACTTTTGAAAGACATCTGGGATATTGGTCATGATCTGCTGGGTTTGTCGGGTGATTTAAAAAAAGGAAAGCAGGAACAAAAAGACCGTCTTGCCGATTTGTTTATCAATATCGCCAACGTATTAACCGATACATACGATAAACTGATGCAGGACATTTATCCATCAGGCAACTGCGTACAGCTGGATATTTTTTCGCAGGAATTGTTTGATAAAATGAAACCTGTTACCGGTGAGGACAAAGCGAAAGCATTTGCTGCGAAACTGGCCAGTTCGCATAAAGTAGAACTGTTGTTTAGTCAACTTTCAAATGGAGAAATTGAGAAGAAAGAATTGCTGCAACTGCAAGAAGCTGCTGGATGTTTTAAAGCAACAGCAGCGATATTAAAAGTGTAAAAGTTAATTGCAGGTTCTTGGTTTTGTTTACATCGACTCAAACTGTTTGAGAAACTACTCGTCCGACGAGGACGTTTGATGTAGACACATTCGTACCACGTACTTCTAAGTTCGTCCTTCCCCTTACCATTCTTGTCCAACCCAAACCGCACCGCCAATGCTGTTGCGGAGTGCGCCGGTATCGGCAGCATGCAGATTGTTTTCTTCACGCCAGCGGAGCAAGGCAAAGAATGCCGAGTAAAATGCATCATGATTTACTTGTTCAGGAGCTGCCAGCAAGCTTTCAGCCAACGCAAAAACAGGTTCGCCTTTACCTTCGAGTGCAAGATTAATATTGCGGAAATCGCTTACCACATTTACACCGGTTACAGCAGCTACTGCAGCGCCATCGCCCAACGCATGACTCATTTTTGTTGCCGGAGAGTTGATGGCCGTGTGCCCCATCAAACCAATGAGCTGTACCTGGTAATCGAGCTGGTGATCATCAATAAACTGTTTGGCCTGTGCTGCCACCCAATGCCCGTAATCAACATGCACTTGCAAATAATCAACTGCCGGAAGTTGTGCGGCACCTGCAAGTTTATTCCACAGTTCGGCAGGATAAGCTACCGAATTGGTATGCCTGATTTCTACGGCCCATTTTTGTCCGCTTACTTCAAACGAAGCAAAAACAAGTTCTAAACTTTGTGTGGCTGCATTGCTGGCTAAACCAAGGGCCCGGTAAATCATATATGATGGGTTTTTAGGATTGCAGAAATTATTTGTAAGTCAATCCTGTTCACAATATTATCTGTTAGATTTGTAAAAATACGGCTGCAAAGCTATTGATGCAGTAGATACCTTCAAACTGCATTGTTTTCGGGGTCGTTTTTTTGAAATATTCAGCACTATGGTAATCAATTTAAGTGAGCAACATTCGCTCGTATCAAACTGGGTCGGCGAGTTAAGAAGTACCGACATTCAGACCGACCGCATGCGTTTTCGCAGAAATCTTGAACGTATCGGTGAAATAGCGGCGTATGAAATAAGCAAGCAACTGGAGTGGGAAGAAAAGGAAATTACCACGCCTTTAGGCACTGCTCCCACCAAAATGCTGAAGGCTCAACCGGTGCTTGCCACAATTTTAAGGGCAGGTTTGCCGTTACATCAGGGATTGCTCAATTATTTCGACAGAGCCGATAATGCATTCATTTCTGCCTACCGTAAACATCACCGGGATGGTAGCTTTGAAATAAGTCTGGACTATGTAAGTTGTCCCAGCCTCGAAAACAGGGTGGTGATTATTGCAGATCCCATGCTTGCAACAGGAAGTTCTTTGGTAAAGACCGTCCAATATTTACGGGATGAAGGTTTGCCTTCAGAAATTCATATTGTATGCGCCATTGCCTGCACGGTAGGTATTGAGTATGTGCTGCGCAGCGAGCCCAAAGTAACGATCTGGTGCGGTGCAATTGACGATGAGTTAACAGCCAAAGGCTATATAGTACCCGGCCTTGGCGATGCAGGCGACTTGGCTTATGGCGCAAAAGTGCAGATGTAAGGTTGCTGAAAATGTTAATTCGGATATTGAAATTTGTAACGTTTAAAAATAATTAGTTGTTTTACTTGCTGTACCCAAAAGGAGAAAGCAGCATCAAAAGGTTGAAAAACGTCTAACCATTAATTGCTCTCAATGAGAAAACTTTTACTCTTACCATTTTTGCTGATCGTGTTGCAGACCTATGCACAGGATCCTAATTTTTCACAATTTTTTGCTTCACCTCTTACGCTTAATCCTGCCTTAACCGGAAAATTTAATGGCACATTAAGGCTGGCAGGTAACTATCGTAACCAATGGCCTACCATCAACAATGCGTTTCGCACCTCTACCTTGTCGGCCGACTTTGGCATTTTGGGAAATACCATTCCCGAATTTGATCAGTTTGGTGTAGGTGTAATGGGCATGTACGATATTAATGGTGATGGTGTAATGAAGAACAGTTTTATTTCGGGTTCGGTTGCTTATCACAAAGGACTTGATGAAAACGGTTATCATCAGATTGGAGTTGGCTTTAGCGGTACCTATGTACAACGCAGACTCGATCTGAACAAACTCGATTTCCAGGATGAGTTAACCAGCCTTGGCTTTACCGGTAATACAGCTGAAATTTTCGGTAGTACCGGTTTCAGAAACATTAGCTATGCTGATGTGAACGCAGGCTTTATTTATAACGGTGCTACCAACGATTACAACAACTTTTATATTGGTGCATCGGTGTACCACATCAATCGCCCCAAGGTAAGTTTCTTAAATGCGCAGTATATTATGAACCCAAGGTTCACTGTGCATGGCGGTGGTTATTTTCCCATTGCTGATGCGACAACATTATTTGTTAGCGCCAACTATCAGCGCCAGGCTGCAGCCAGCGAAGCAATTTTTGGTGCGGCAATAGGCAGAACTGTGAATGGCGATTTTACGGAGAATCCTACAGATGTATATGCTGGTGTATGGGTACGTTATGGCGATGCGGTTATTCCTTACGTAGGTTTGGAATTTGGCAGCTACCGTTTCGGTTTTTCGTACGATGTGAATACCTCCCGTTTAGCAGCAGCATCGCAACGCAGAGGCGGTATGGAAATTTCGCTGATCTGGACAAAGAAATATGTTGATCCGAATAAGAAGAAGTTGAATTGCCCCCGTTTTTAATTATTTATACAAATAAAAGCTTTCGCAATAAAAGAGGCATCGGTATAAAACCGATGCCTCTCTCTTTTAACAAAAACAGGCTGTTGCCTGGCTGCCAAACTGCAAAGTGGCAGTGCGTTTAAAAACCAATTCTATAGCAAACGCTGCTACCGTGCTACTAGTGAACAAATAGCACCAATACCTCTCCTTTATTAATAGATCACTACTGATTTGACTTCTTCATGATGTATAGTTGAGATCAGTACCTACGGAAAAAATACAGAAGCAGATGTATGCTTTTCAAAACGGTTCGTGCACAACAGTTAACGCTGTAAACAGCACATATCAGAGCTATTCATTGCTTTTAACCAACATACACTTAGCGGAGAAAAGGGGTTAAAGCCTTAGTGGTTGTAGTATTTGTATTACACTGTAATAGAGCTTATTAAAGCAGCTTTTGCTGTTGCAAAATAACTTTACGATGCTGCTAAGTAACACCACTTACTTGCCCTCTATGCAGGCACTATTTTTTGAAAACAGTATGCGAAAATGTTTTGTATGCGCAGAATGTGGGTGTAGCTTTATATCACAATAACAGAGTACAAAAATCCGAATCCAGAAAAAACCAAAGATCCGAATCCAAAACAAAAACCAAATCCAAAAATCCTGACGAAAATCAAAGTATCCAAATCCTGAAAAATCAAATCCAAATCCGAAACAAAAACCGTATCCTGAAATCCTGAAGAAAAACCAAAGTATCCGAATCCTGAAAAAACCAAAAACCAAAGATCCAAATCCTAAGTTGGTAAAACAGCAGTGAAAACCAAAAAAAGTCCAATGCCCGTTTTTAAAAACGGCCTTATGAAAACAAACAGACTTCTCTGTACCCAAGTAAAACAGGTAAAGACCAAAAGACCAGAAAAAATTGAAGTCATTTTTACCCCCGGAACTCCGGGGGTAATTTTTTGTATACACTTCTCAACAGCTCTTACTTCGCAATTACATGCATTACCAATGGTAATACATACAAGCAGAATAAACTGATGAGAATAATGCTGACAATGTTCATTACAAAGCCCGCCTTGATCATATCCTTGAGTTTTATATGACCACTGCTGAATACAATGGCATTGGGCGGAGTACCCATCGGCATCATGGAAGCAGCACTGGCAGCAAGCGTCATAGGTATACCCAGCAATAAAGGATCGAGATGCAATGCATCGGCTAATGCAGCCAGCACCGGTGCAAATACAATTACCTGTGCTACATTACTCATTACTTCGCTGAGGAAAATAGAAATCACCACAATAATGATGAGCAATGCAAAACCATTGATGTGGCTGAAGCCAGCCAGCCATTGCCCTATTTGCGCCATTACACCCACTTTCTCCAATGCATTTGCCAATGCAATACCTCCGCCAAACAATAATAAAATACCCCAGGCCATTTTTGAAGTATCGCTCCAATCGAGCAGCATAACCGGTTTGTTATTTTCTGTTTTACCGGCTGGTATTGCAAACAGCAGCAATGCACCAAAGATGGCGATTATACTATCGTCGAGTTTAAGAAAGCCAAGTTGATTGATGGGGTCTTTGATGATCCATAACAATGCTGTGAGCAGAAAAACAGATAATGCTCTTTTTTCTGCAGTAGACATACGGCCCAGCTTCTGCAGTTCTTCTGTGATGTAACGGTTGGCATCTTTACTGCTGCTGATGCGTGAAGGAAACATCCATTTTGCCAGCACCCAGTATAAGGCTGCTAATAACAGAATCACCATTGGGGTGCACACCAGCATCCAATCAACAAACTGAATGGTATAGTTATATTTTTTTTCAATAAATGCAACAAAGGCGACGTTGGGCGGTGTACCAATAATGGTGGCCATACCGCCGATATTACTGGCATAGGCAATTACCAGCATTAGCACCATCGAAAAATTGGCAAGACTTGTACCCGTTTGTTCATGCTCACGCATCACTGCAATTACACTTAATGCAATCGGAAACATCATCATCGTGGTAGCGGTATTACTCAGCCACATACTTAAAAAAGAAGTGGCAATGATAAAGCCGAGTATAATACGGTTACCGCTTGTGCCTGTTTGCTTTACAATACTTAACGCAATGCGTTTATGCAGATTCCATTTTTCAATGGCAAGTCCAATCATAAAACCACCCATAAATAAAAAGATAACCGGGTTGCTGTAGGCTTTTGTGGTTTCTTCCATTGTGCTGATGTTGAGTAGCGGAAGTAAAATCAGCGGCAGCAAAGCAACAGCAGGCATGGGTAATGCTTCAGCTATCCACCAGGTAATCATTAAAACTGCAACGGCAACAGCTTTGTTGGCAGCAGCATCTAAACCAAACGGGTTAATGAGATAAGCGGCAAGCGATAATGCAATTCCGGCAAATAACGAAAGCCGGTACTGAATGGTTGGGTTCATGCATTAAATATAAAATAGTTTGGTTGATGGCGAACAGCGGGCCTCCGGAAGCTTATCGTAACGCAACGGCAGTTTTATTAACCGCATGTTTAGTAACCTGCGGATGATCTGCTATAAAAAAACGGTAGAGCCATTTTGCATGTTCTGCTGCATAATCAACACCAATACGTGGCGAGGCCATTGTTGTAAACTGCTCCTGCTTTTCTTCTGCCAGAAAAAGTTGCTGTTGCTGCAAAGGAAAACCTGTATGGGAAACCGATATGCCCAATGCTTTACTTACATTACCGGGTCCACGGCCTATGCTGCTGTTGAATTTGTTTTGATGAAAACGTTGCTGCATAATTGGGAGACCTTCCACCGGTTCAATACCTCGTATTAAAACAGCATCGGGTTTGCCGGGTACATTACAAACCACATTAAACAAGTGATGAATTCCGTAACAGAGATATACATAAGCATGTCCTGCATCGCCAAACATGATTTCTGTTCTTGCAGTTCTTCTGTTGTTATATGCATGCGATGCTTTGTCGATGATGCCGGCATACGCTTCTGTTTCAACAATACGTCCAACAGTGTATTGTTGTTCAAATTTTGTAACAATGTATTTACCCAGTAATTCCTGTGCAATACGGGCAACATCATCTCTTCTGTAAAAATCTATGCCGAGCTTTTGCATTTTGTTGTATTTTGCTGCTAACGCCTGTTAAGCACCACTATCATCACACTTAAAAACGGATCATTTGTTAAAGGAATTAGTTATTGCAGTTCAGGCTTATTTCAGAGCGCATCAGTTTATCGTTCGACACAAGTTATGGAAATGGATTCTTATTCCGGGGTTCATATACATGTTGTTGTTTATGGGCGGTATGTGGTTGTTCTGGACATCGAGCGGCGATTTTCTCGACTGGCTATTTAATACAGTTGGTATTAAAAGCTGGCTCGATTCAATGAACAACAGTTTACTCAACTTCCTGTTCATTACAGCCAGTATTATTTTCCGTTTGATTCTTTTGTTCTTCTATTTTTCGCTGTTTAAGTTTTTATTCCTGGTAGTGGGTTCACCGGTGTTTGCCTACCTGAGCGAAAAAACAGAAAATATTATCGAAGGAAACGATTATCCGTTCGATTTAAAACAACTGCTGAAAGATATCTGGCGTGCAGTTCGTCTTGCATTACGCAACACCTTATGGCAAACCATTTATATTATTGCGATTTTGCTTTTTTCGTTAATACCTGTAGTAGGATGGGTAAGTCCGATGATTGCTTTTTTGGTGGAGTGTTATTACTACGGTTTTTCCATGCTCGATTACAGCACCGAACGGCATAAACTAAGTCCATCGCAGAGTATTGCCTTCATCAGTAACCGCAAAGGATTAGCTATTGGTAATGGGATGGTCTTTTTCCTGCTGCATGTAATTCCGTTTGTAGGTTGGGTATTAGCACCGGCATATGCTGTTGTTGCAGCAACATTGAGTTTATATCACCAGGATGATAATCCGTAAACAGCTTCTGTTATCTTTACGGCAATCAAACAAACATTTTGGCAACAGTTTTTCTTATACCTGCTCCGTTAGAAGATGAAAGTCTAGAGGCAATACCTGCTTACGTGTTGGATGCAATTAAACAGTGCACAGTACTCTTTGCAGAAAACGAACGTACTGCAAGGCGGTATTTAAAAAAGCTCGATAAAGCGATTGTAATTGACGAGTACGAATGGTACACTATTCATAAAGCAGAGCAGGAAGTAAAGCAGGCGTTTATCAATCAGATCAAAGCCGGTAAAAACATCGGTATCATCAGCGAGGCAGGTTGCCCCGGCATTGCAGATCCGGGACAGGTGTTGATCGAAGCTGCACATCAGCACGGAGCAACCATTAAACCTTTGGCAGGCCCCAGTTCCATTTTATTGGCGTTGATGGGTAGCGGCATGAACGGACAGCAATTTGCCTTTGTAGGTTATTTGCCCATTGATGAACAACAGCGTAAAAAGAAATTACTACAGCTTGAAGAATATTCGGCTAAACAGCAAAGCACACAGGTGTTTATTGAAACACCATACCGTAACAATCAATTGCTGGAAACAATACTCAAAACTTGTAAACCCACTACACGCATTTGCGTAGCAGCAAATTTAACTGCCGCCAATGAATCAATCGTTACAAAAACGGTGGCCGATTGGAAAAAAGAAAAACCGGAATTGCACAAACAGCCGGTGATCTTTTGTTTGATGGGGTAATGGGAAAGTACGAAGTACAAAGCTGGAAGTACAAAGTGAAAGAAATTACTTCCGCTTGTAAAATACAAATCCATTCTTACGGCCAATCACTTCTACTTTGTCTGCATAATTTTTCATCACCTCTGGTTCGTAGGTATTCTTGCTGATGAAGTAAGTGGGTTTATCAACTTGGCCTGTCAGCAGCCAGCTTTCATCTTTCGATTCTTTGCGTTGCCCCGGCTTAATGCGTGTGTAGAAGTATTGTGCATAGCTTTTATAGCCGAGCGTTTTAATATACACATCCTTTCCCTGCAGCGATTCGAAAAATTCAATCGCCGCATGCTGCGAATATTGTTCAATACGTGGAGCGAAGGAAGTAAGCAATACCTGCATTGCGCCGGCGCAGGTAATCAGTAATAAAACAAATGCCTTTTGAAACTTCTTTTTCTGCAACCATACAAAGCTGGTGATGATTGCAGCCAGGAACAAAATACCCGGAATCATTAAGAAATAATTCCAGCTTACCTGTGCTTCAATGTTGGCCATTGCAAACGCATCTTTGGTAAGTAATGGTTTTAACCAGTGGATGTTGTTGCCGATTAACGGTAAGGCTATAAAGAGGATACTCCAGATAATGCCCAGCACCAGCAAGGCGATTTTTTGCCAGCCTTTTATTGTTGCAGTGCGCTTGATAATACCGGTGATTGTTGCTGCAGCCAGGTAACCTATTGGTAGATAAGTAAACGATGAATAGTGAACAATCTTTGTTTTTACAATCGTAAACACTACTAAAATCACAAGCAGTGAAGCGATCATCAGCATCCGGAAGATCTGTTGTTGTTTGTTTTCGTGTTGCTGGTTACGGTAGCGGAAAATCAATAAAGAAGCGGGGAAGCAACCAATGAGCACCACAACAAAATGGTACAACAGGAAACCGCCGTGGCCTGCATCTTTGGTTTTAAACAAACGAATCTGGTAGGTAATAAATTCGTTTACAAACCACCAGCCATGCTCCACAATTTCTAATCCAAACCAGACCAGCGTAACAAGCAGTACAACCAATCCCCAGATGAGATAATATTTGATGTTGACCCAGCCTTTCCAACGGTTAAAAAGAATAAAAACGCCATAGCTTAACAGAACGACCAGCAATGCAACCGGTCCTTTGGTTAATATGGCAACGCCGGTAAACAAGCCGGAAAAAAGCAAGTGCTGTAAAAACGGCTTGCGTTCTTCTTTCGCTGCAAGAAAGCGTGATAGAAAGTAAATACCAAGAAAAATAAACAGGTTAAACCACGGATCGATGATGCCGCTTTTGAAATAAAGATGCGGCAGAAAAGTGCCTGCATAAATAAAGGCCCACCAAAGACCAAACTGTTCGTTATGCAATCTCCGGCCAATGCCAAATAGAATGAGCAAGGTTGCAACGCCGCACAACGCATTGGGTAGCCTTGCAGCAAATTCATTTACACCAAACAGCTTCATCGATGCTACCTGCATCCAGAAGAACAGTGGTGGCTTTTCCCAAAACGGTTCGTAGTTGATCTGCACCTGCATGTAATTGCCCGTTTCAATCATTTCACGGGCACTTTCAGCGAAGTTGATTTCGTCCCAATCGAACAGCGCCACTTTTCCAAGAGAGTGAAAAAAAAGTAATGCTGCAAGCACAGTAATCAACAGGTAAGTTGCGAACCGGTTCATCATAAAACGAAGATAAACGATTAAGGGCTTAAAGATAGGCAACAAAAAAAGGGAGCAACGCTCCCTTTTATAACTGATGTGTAAAATTTTTATCCGAGATAACCTTTCAGCAGTTTGCAGCGGCTGTTTGTTTTCAGCTTGCTGATGGCTTTGTCTTTGATCTGTCGAACACGCTCTCTTGTAAGGTTAAAGCGTTCGCCGATATCTTCCAAACTCAGTGGATGATCGACTCCAATACCAAAGAAATATTTGATTACATCCTGCTGACGTTCTGTGAGTGTTTTTAACGAACGGGTAATTTCTGTTTTCAACGACTCGTTATGATCAAGCTCTCCATCGGTTGCAGTTGCGTTGGGATTTTCCAATACATCCATCAGTGTATTTTCTTCTCCATCGCTCAATGGCGAATCCATACTTACGTGGCGAGAGGAAATGCCGAGTGTAGAAGAAACTTCTTCAATTTCAATTTCCAACATTTCTGCAAGCTCTTCAGCAGAAGGTTCACGTTCGTACTCCTGTTCCAGCTGCGAAAAAGCTTTGTTGATGCGGTTGGTTAATCCAACTTTATTCAACGGTAAGCGAACAATACGGGATTGTTCGGCTAAAGCCTGTAAAATACTTTGACGAATCCACCACACAGCGTAAGAGATAAATTTGAAACCCCGTGTTTCATCGAAACGTTGTGCGGCTTTAATTAAGCCAAGATTACCTTCATTGATGAGGTCGGGAAGTGAGAGACCCTGGTTCTGATACTGTTTTGCCACAGATACAACGAAACGTAGGTTGGCTTTTGTTAAACGGTCCAATGCCCGTTGATCACCTTGTTTAATCCGTTCGGCAAGTTTTACTTCTTCTTCGGGACTGATAAGTTCTACTTTACCGATCTCCTGCAAATACTTTTCAAGACTTTGCGATTCACGGTTAGTGATCGATTTTGTGATTTTGAGTTGGCGCATGCTCATAAGCTCTGGTTTTTAGGTTGTTGATGTTATTTCATAGCTAAGGACCTTCAACCCCGGAAACATAGCGAACCACAAATAAAAACATCTATGTTACCTCGGTGTTAGGTTTTAAAACTTCATCCTAATTTAACTGTATTTACAATTTTCACCAAAAAAAACCCTTACTGGGCTTGCATTTCAGCAAAATCAGTCTGTTTTGTTTAATAAATAATTTTTATAGTTAAACAAAAAAGACAAAGTAAAATTTTGATTCCTCTTTTATTTTTTTATTATTGCAACAAATCGCCTGGCGAAACTGAAATGAGCAAGAAAGTATTATATACACTGGAATTTCCAGTAAGATGTTCTCCTACTATTTTATACGAGTTCTTATCAACTCCTTCCGGATTACAGGAGTGGTTTGCAGATAAAGTGGATGAGCGTGACGGAGTTTTTTCATTTAATTGGAACGGTTCTGACGAAAAAGCAGAAATGCTGGACAGCGAATTAGATAAGTTTGTACGTTATCGTTGGATGCATTCTCCAAAAGATGAATATTTTGAATTCCGGATCGAACGCACTGAGATTTCCAATCAGACAATACTGATTGTGAAAGATTTTGCGGAGAAGAAAGAAATCAAAGACCAAAGTCAATTGTGGGAATACCAGGTGAAAGATCTCTTTCACCGTATTGGCAGCTAACTGTTCAGTACCGATTGCAGCAATAAACGGAATTTCTGTTCAAGTATTTCTTCGGCAAAATCCCAATCTACCAAACTGCAAACAAAAGCCAGTTTCAGAATCTGTCTGTTTTGCAGTAATGTTTTATTTCCATTCAGTAACTGCATATTGTTACTCCTGAAATGGTGATGCCATTCCTCATCGCTGTTATTTACCCAAACATCATTTGCAGTAAGTATAGGTTCATAGGCCAGTATTGATGCGTTGTATTGCTGCAGGTAAGTTCCCTTCATGTGCAGTGTAATGCTGAAGAAATGTCCCCACCAGAAAAACGTTCGTACAGCGAATACATTTTCTTTACTGAAGCAACGAGGATAGTCGAGCATAACATACGGCAATCCTTCATAGTTTTCGCCTTTGGAAATTTTTGCGCCTGCAGCAGTTATTTCGGCAGGAAGCTTTTGCAAAAGCCCGGTTTGTTTGTACGTTTCACTCAAATTGCCAAACAAGGCATAAACCTTTTCAATAATACCGTTCTTTGTTAAAATCCACGCAGGATCGCTTACCAGTTGTCGCTCAAAAGCTGAAAGACTTACATTTGCTTTTTCCTGCATAAAAAAAGAAGATCAGTGATAAAAAAGTTAGACAAACTTATCATAAAAGCGTTTATCGGGCCTTTTCTTGCTACTTTCTTTATTGCGCTTTTTATCCTGGTTATCCAATTCTTCTGGTTATACATCGACGATTTTGTGGGGAAGGGAATTGATACATTTACGTTGCTCCAGTTTATTGCTTATGTAAGTACTACGCTTGTTCCGCTGGCATTGCCATTGGGTATTTTGCTTTCTTCCATTATGACTTTTGGCAACCTGGGCGAATCGTTTGAGCTGGTTGCCATCAAAAGTGCAGGTATACCCCTGGTGCGTTTTATGCGCCCTGTGCTGGTTGTATCGGTTATTTTAGGATTGGTTGCCTTTGCGTTTGCCAACTATGTTATTCCTGTTGCTGAATTAAAAATGCGTACGCTGTTGTACGATATACGTGTTGCGAAACCGGCATTTGATATCAAAGAAGGTGTGTTTTATAAAAAACTTGATGGATATACTATTAAGATCGGCCGGAAAGAAAACGACTCCATCATTTATAACGTTGTCATATACGAGCACAACTATACGCTGCAGGATAATATCATTCTTGCAGAAAAAGGTACAATGACGATCTCTCCCGATCAGCGCTTTCTCTCCTTCAACTTGCAAAATGGCTGGCGCTACCAGGAAAAAGGAAACCCCGGAACCATTGAAACCGAGTATTACCGCTTAGGCTTTAAAGAGTATAAGAAAGTATTCGACCTCAGTTCGTTTAAACTGAATAAAACAGCCGACTCAACGTTTAAAACGTATTACAAAATGTTGAGCCTGCAACAACTAAACACGGTTGTAGATTCGCTGGACAAAGTAGTGCTGAAGCTTCGTACAAAATCAAAAAATGAACTAAGGCCATCGTTGCCCATGCAATCGGTACCCGACAGCCTTTGGAAAAAACATAAACCTTTTGCATCAAAGGCGAAAAATATCGATCAGCTAATTCCAGATTCTTTGAAGCGGAATGTGTATTCAAATGCTGTAACAAAAATATCAGGCGTAAAAAGTGTGGCAGAATTTTTATCGTACGATTACCAGGAGCAGCAAAAACAATTACGTTTGCACAAGCTCGAGCGGCATCGCAAATTCACACTTTCATTCGCCTGCGTGGTGTTGTTCCTGATAGGCGCTCCACTAGGTTCTATCATCCGTAAAGGCGGGCTTGGATTGCCATTGGTAATTTCTGTGTTCTTCTTTATTGTATTTCACATCATGAATACAACAGGGGAGAAGTTAGTAAAAGAAGATGCCATGCAACCGCTCACCGGTATGTGGATGTCTACCGCTATATTAATTCCAATCGGAATATTCTTAACGTGGAAGGCCATGAAAGATTCCAACCTCTTTAATGCGGAGTTCTATTACCGCACCATGCGGCGCATTGGCATGAGCCGTTGGTTAAAAGAAAAACAATAACAGCTGCAAAGCATTTGGTTGTAACTTACATCCACAAAAACTCAGTATTATGGCAAATCATATTTCACGTCGTGGTTTTATTAACCAGACTGCAAAAACAACGGTTGCTGTAGCCGCCGCAAGTGTAGCGGGTGTTGATCTGTTGGCAGGTTGTACTTCTGCAAAAGTTATTAGTGGTGGAGCTGCATTGGTTGGCTTTGAGCAAACGCCTTTGCCTTATGGCTATAAAGACCTTGAGCCGATCATTGATGCCATGACCATGGAAATTCATTACAGCAAACATGCTGCTGCGTATGCAACCAATTTGCGTGATGCAGCAAAAGCTGAGAATATCGATCAGAGTAAACCGGTGGAGAATATTTTCAGCAATATCTCTGCCTACTCAGCCAAGGTTCGCAACAATGGAGGTGGTCATTACAATCACGAATTGTTCTGGCGTTGTATGAAGCCCAATGGTGGCGGACAGCCAACTGGTGCATTACTTTCATCTATTCAGCAATCGTTCGGCAGTTTCGAAGCATTTCAAACACAGTTTACCGATGCCGGTAAAAACCGTTTCGGTAGTGGCTGGGCCTGGTTGTATGTGGATGGGAACAAACAATTGAAAATCGGTTCAACGCCTAACCAGGATAATCCATTGATGAATGTGAGCGATATTAAAGGAACACCACTGCTGGGGTTAGATGTGTGGGAGCATGCTTACTATCTTAAGTACCAGAATAAACGTCCCGATTACATTGCAGCCTGGTGGAAAGTTGTGAACTGGGAATTTGTGCAGCAACGTTATTCCGCATTATAAAAATCATACAAAGCGATAACGAAGCCCTGCAGCATTGCAGGGCTTTTTTATTGTATGGCCTGCACGTTTTGCAGTATTGCAGCAGCACCGGTTAAACAGTATCTTTCTAACAAAACTATTTATATGCCTACTGTTACTGTTGCAACCTTCAATTGCGAAAACCTGTTTCGTCGTTACCGCTTCAATAAAAATCTTACCAAAGAACAGGTAGAGAAAAAAATTACCGATGGGTTTGTTATTGATAAGTCGGTGCTGTCAACTGTAAACGAAACTGAACGACAACTTACTGCCGATGCCATTAAAGCTACCAAGGCAGATATTGTTTGTTTGCAGGAAGTGGAGAATATGGATACGCTGAAAAACTTTGTATCGCAATATCTTTCTTCTTCCGGTTATAAATACAGGATGTTGATTGATGCAAATGATCCGAGATTGATTGACGTGGCCATCATCAGCAAAATTCCTATCAGCTATGTAAAAACGCACCAGTATCTCAAAAGCGGATTAACAACTGTGTTTTCGAGAGATTGCTTGGAAGCTGATTTTCTCATTGGCGATAAACCGCTTACTTTATTTGTCAATCATTTTAAATCGATGTTCGACAAAGGCAATCTTACACCTGCACAAAAAAGGGCCAAGACGGCAGCAAGAAGAGAACTGCAGGCGCAGGCTGTGTTAGACATCATTAAACAGAAATACAAAAACAAACCGGAGAAAAGCAACTGGATTGTGTTGGGCGATTTAAACGATTACCCCGACGATAAAACAAGCTTGAAAAAATTAGTAGGAAGTAACTGGATGGAAAATATTGTGCAGACACGCATTACTGATGTTGCTGAACAATGGACGCATTACTGGGATAAAACGACTGTGCCTATAGATGAACGCTACAAACAAATCGATTATATTTTTCTGTCGAAACAACTGGCCACAACAAATCCAGATGCAATACCTGTAATTGTTCGGAAAGGCATTGTTACAAAAGCAACCAAATATAGCGGAGCAAGATTCGAGGGAGTTACCGATAAACAGGGAGCGTCCGATCATTGTCCTGTTGCTGTAACCATTAAATTATAAAAAAGAATAGGCCCGAAATAGTCACGGCCCCTGCAGAAAACATCTTCACAATAGCAAGCGGGAAGTAGCATCTGCAGAGGCCGTTATGGATGCAATATTAACGATGGAAAAGATACAATGTTGCAGAACTTCCACACATATTTTTCTTCTTCACATTTCTTTAACCCTTACGTAAAAGTGGGTCAAGTTTTGCCGGCATCTGCCTCAACGCACTTGGTAAAAACTTGGCAACCTTGGGCCGAACTCCTACATTCGTACTCCTTATTCAAAAGCATTAAACTATTGTATTATGCAGGCATGGAAAGATTACCAGGAACAAAACAAGGAACGTTTTTTAAATGAGTTGCTCGATCTCTTACGTATTCCTTCAATCAGTGCGAAAAGTGAAAATAAAACCGATATGGTGGCGTGTGCAGAAGCGGTGAAACAACGTTTGCTCGAAGCCGGTGCCGATACGGTGACCATTTATGAAACACCCGGTCACCCGATTGTGTATGGCGAAAAAATCATTGATCCGTCGAAGCCAACAGTGTTGGTTTATGGCCATTACGATGTACAGCCGGTTGATCCGTTAAACCTCTGGCACAGCGATCCGTTTGATCCGACAATTAAAGACGGAAAAATATATGCACGTGGTGCCTGCGATGATAAAGGGCAGTTTTATATGCACGTGAAAGCATTGGAAACAATGGTGAAAACAAATTCGCTTACTACCAATATTAAATTTTGCATTGAAGGTGAAGAAGAAGTGGGCAGTCCCAACCTTGCAACGTTTGTAAAAGCCAATAAAGAATTACTGAAGGCAGATGTAGTGCTCATCAGCGATACAGCCATGATCAGCATGGAGAACCCCAGCATTGATATTGGTGTGCGTGGCTTAAGTTATATTGAAGTGGAAGTAACCGGCCCGAACCGTGACTTGCACAGTGGCGTGTACGGCGGTGCTGTTGCCAATCCAATTACCATGTTGGCGAAGATGATTGCCAGCTGTCATGATGAAAACAACCACATCACCATTCCCGGTTTTTATGATGATGTAGTGGAAGCAACTGCCGAAGAACGCAAGATGATGGCTGCTGCTCCTTACGATGAAAACGAATACGCTGCCGATTTGGGAGTAGATAAACTCTGGGGCGAAAATGGATTTACGACCAATGAACGTACCGGTATCCGTCCAACATTAGAGTTGAACGGTATTTGGGGTGGTTATACCGGTGAAGGTGCAAAAACTGTTTTGCCTTCGAAAGCATTTGCAAAAATTTCTGCACGGTTGGTACCCAACCAATCAAGCGAAAAGATCACGGAGAAATTATTGAATTACTTTAAGAGCATAGCACCAGCAGGTGTAACGGTAAATGCACATGAGCATCATGGTGGCGAACCGTACATGACGCCTGTTGACAGCAAGGCTTACAAAGCTGCAGCTGCTGCTATTAAAGATACATTTGGCAAAGAGGCTATTCCTGTGCGTGGCGGTGGCAGTATTCCTATTTGTGCGTTGTTTGAAAAAGAACTCGGTATTAAGATCGTGTTCATGGGTTTTGGTTTAGACAGCGACAACCTGCACAGCCCGAATGAGAAGTACGATATTTTTAATTTCTATAAAGGCATTGAAACGATCCCGTATTTCCATAAGCACTTTGCGGAAGCGTAATTGTTTTGCTCACAGATAACACAGAAGGCGCAGATTTTTCTGCGCCTTTTTTATTTATACAATCTAGGCTTGATGAAGAAAGAACTAGTGACGAAAAGAACTGTCATCCCGAGGAACGAGGGATCTGTTCAACTGCGGTGCAAAAAGCAACAGATCCTTCCTTCGTCAGGATGGCAGCAGCAATGAACTTCATAAATATTTTCTACATCTTGAATCAAACATCTTACAATACCTGCACCCCATCTTTCTTATACACTTTACCATCCTTCATCACAAAAACCACTTTACCCATCACCTGAATATCGGTTAACGGATCGCCATCAACAGCAATAATATCGGCGATCTTTCCTTTTTCAATACTGCCCAGCTTATCCCACATGTTCAACATGGTTGCTGCATTTTTAGTGGCAGATTGAATGGCTTCCATGGCCGGCATGCCGGCTTCGGTCATGTATACAAACTCCATCCAGTTTTTACCATGTGCAAACACACCTGCATCGGTACCAAAGGCAATCTTTACACCTGCCTTGTACGCTTTTGCAAAGGTGTTTTGGATATGCGGACCAACCGCCAAGGCTTTTGGTGTAACAATGTCTGTATAGTAGCCGGGAATCTTTGCACTATCTGCTGTTGATTTACCTGCAGTAATGGTTGGCACTAACCAGGTGCCGTATTCTTTGGCGAGTGCAATGCCTTCGTTATCTAAATACGTTCCGTGTTCAATGCTGGTAACACCACCTTTAATAGCACGCTTGATTCCTTCTGCACCATGTGCATGTGCAGCCACAATAAAACCATAATCTTTGGCAGCAGTTACAATAGCTTTTACTTCTTCAATGGTAAACTGTGGACTGGAGCCATCTTTTGCCTGGCTCAACACACCACCTGTCGCCGTGATCTTAATGCAATCACTTCCATCTTTATAACGCTGACGAACGGCATGGTACGCATCTTCCGGTCCGTTAATAACACCTTCTGCCGGACCGGGATCGCCCATCAGATCTTTCCTGTAACCATTGGTAGGATCTGCATGGCCGCCTGTTGTAGCAATGGATTTGCCTGCAGAAAAAATACGAGGCCCAACAACAATGCCTTTATTAATTGAATTACGCAACGAAAGATTTACGCCGCTGCCGCCTAAATCTCTCACCATTGTAAAACCTGCCATTAAAGTTACACGTGCATACACCGTACTTTGAAACGCCACATCGGATGGATTCTGAATAAACTTATCGGCTACAGCTCCCCGTTTGGTTTCCTGTTCTAAATGCACATGCATATCCATTAAGCCGGGCATCACCGTTTTGTTTTTTAAGTCGATCACTTTATCGTTGGCTGCAGCAGTTGTAAAACCATTCACCACATCCACAATAGCATTGCCTTGTACAATAATGGTTACATTGTTAATGACTTTCCCATCTTTTGTATCGATGAGTTTGCCGCAATGAATCAATGTACGTTGTGCTGTTACCTGCACTGCTGTAAGCAGGAGGAAGAAAAAAAGAAATTGTCTCATGCAAATTTGGTTGTTACGTTAAGTTAAGATTATTTGGTTGATTAAGTTACTTATGTAACCTGACAGGTTAATGCGTTTAGAGAAATCAGCAAAACTGAAGGTTGTTGGCAAATAGGAAATAAACCTGTCAGGTTGAAGTTCTCAAAATAAAAACGGGATGCGAAGCATCCCGTTTTTATCAGAATTTTTATCTCGCTCCCGGAGGACATTTCTCTTTTAAATACGCAGTGTACAGTTTCGATAAATGTTGAAACGTACCAGCCCCTTCGCTGATGCTGTGTGTGCGGTTAGGGTAAGGCATAAACTGGAACAGCTTACCCTGCTTGATCAATTCATTCACCAATACTTCGGCATTACTATAATGCACATTGTCATCACCGGTGCCATGGATGTACAATAAATTTCCTTTCAGGTTTTTTGCATAGGTAATAGGAGAACCTTTGATGAAATCATCTTTGTTTTCCTGTGGCAAACCCATGTAGCGTTCCTGGTAAATATTATCGTAAAACAATTGATTACCTACTGCTGCAATGGAAATACCTGTCTGGAACAGATCGGGATATTGAAACAATAAATGCAGGGTAGATGAACCGCCGCCGCTCCAGCCCCACACAGCAACACGGCTTGCATCGAGATAAGAACGATCTGCCAATAACTTTTTCATACCCATTGCCTGGTCACGAATATTGATGCGGCCGATTTGTTTGTAAATACTCTTGCGCCATTCTGCACCTTTCAACGTTGGTGTACCTCTGCTGTTGAAGGATACATAGAAATAACCTTGTGCATTCATATCGCCACCAAACAAAAAGTTATTGCCGGCATAAAAATCATCTTCCACTGTTGTTGCAGCGGGCTCGCTGTACACATACAGCAGCACAGGATATTTTTTGGTTGGATCATAATTCTTCGGCTTACTGATCCAGCCATCCATTGTAACACCATCTTCGGTGGTAATGGTAAAGAATTCCAGATTGTCTTTATTAACCGGTTTGATTGTTTTCAATAATTCATCGCCTGCAACAGGTTTGTGAGTAGCAAGATTTAAAAACTGTGTGGCAGGTGCAACCGAGCGACTGGTAAAACTATGCACCGCATAACGTCCGGTAGGGGAGCACTCGTAACTGTTGGTGCCTTCGTAACCTGCAGGTGTTACACGCACTGCTTTGCTCTTGCCATCCATTTTAACTTTGTACAAATAACGTTGTATCGCATTGTCGGGCGATGCAATAAAATACAATTCATTCTTTGCTTCATCTACTGCACTGATGGCTGCAATATCATAATTGCCAATGGTGAGTAATGTTTCTTTTCCCTCACGTGTTACTTTGTAAATATGTCGCCAGCCATCTTTTTCACTCACCCATAAAAACGATTTTCCTTTTTCGATAAACTCCCAACCACGTGGATCATCATCGTTCCAGCGGCTTTTAATATCGATCCATGCTTTATCCGTTTCTGCATAAAACTGTTTTGCTTCGCCGGTAGTTGTATTGCAGAAATAGAGTTTGCTTTCGTTTTGCTTACGGTTGAGTTGCTGCACAATCAATTCATTTGCTCCGCTCCATTCCATACGTGGCAAGTAATTATTAGCCGCATCACCGGGAATGTTCATCCATTTTGTTTCACCTGTTTTAATGGTAACCACGCCAATTTTTACCGGCGATGGTTGTTCACCTACTTTCGGGTATTCTACCGGAATTACTTTCGAATAATTACCATCGGTTGTGTTGAGCATGTAATAATCTTTGATCTGGTTCGCATCTACCTGCCAGTAGGCAATGCTTTTACCATCGGCACTCCAGCGGAAACCATCACGGCAACCAAACTCTTCTTCGTACACCCAATCGAATGTACCGTTGATGAGTTTTTTGGTATTGTTGGTTGATGTAAGTGCTTTCGATTTGCCGGAAGCAAGCTCTTCTACATAGAGATTGTTTTCCGAAACATAAGCTGCCAGTTCACCATCGGGCGAAATTTTGGCGTAGAGCAAACTTTGTGCAGGACGATCTTTCCCGATCTGCTGTAAACGTTTGGTGGGGATGTGGTAGTACCAATAATCGCCTCTGGTATTGTAACGCCATACACGGGCTGTGTTGGTAAAGATGAGCACCAGCTGATCGTTATTGCTTACTTCAAAATCAGCGACGTTGATTGTTTTACCATTTGCTTTTAATACATCTGCAGGAACGAGCACCGTTTGCTGACCTGTCTTCAAATTCATTTTGGTGATGCTGTTCTTTTCCTTTTCGTACATGGAAGAGCCATCGGCCGTCCATTTAATTTTATCGGCTTTAAATTGGGCAAACGATAAAAAGCCAAAAACTAAAAAACAAAATCCAAGAAAAAACTTCTTCATAATGTTGAGTTGAGTGTTCGAATATAATCAAAACACAAATTGTAAATTGCAGCAGTTATGGAAGCGAAAGAAAAACTGCGTATTGATAAGTATCTCTGGAGTATCCGGCTGTTTAAAACACGCAGCCAGGCAGCAGCTGCCTGCGACAGTGGTAAAGTAAAGTACAATGGCGATGCCTGCAAAGCATCGAAGCTGGTGAGTGTGGGTGATGAATACGAAGTAAAAACAGAAGCGAAACGTTGGCGAATAAAAGTAACCGGACTATTGCACAACCGAGTACAGTACAGCGAGGCGATCAAATACTACATTGATATTACGCCTGCCGAAGAACTGGAACGCATCCAGTATTTAGCTTCCTCTTTCCATACCGGTAAACGTTTGAGCAAGGTTGGACGACCCACCAAGAAAGAACGCAGAGACCTAGATGATTTTATGGAAGATTAAAATTCGGCTTCGGGTAAATCATTTGTTGTGTGATAAATATTTTCAATTTCAAAATAAAGCAACCTGCGTCCGTTACTGATGCGGTAACGTTTGATTGTATCGGGTAACCCATCTGTTCGGTACGTAATTTCTTCTTCCCACTCATACGTCTTTGCTTTTCGTTTGCGTAATTTTCGTTCGTAAGGAAGAGCACTGCTACTGCTGTAGTAACGTTCGAGTTCAAATTGATCAAACATCTCAGTTCCGGGCTTTTTTATTTTAATTGTAGCTCCAAGGTTATCGCCACCAACTAACTGAAACCTCGACTGAATAAGCGTTACATTGTTTTCAATCATCTTCTTGGCAAAGAAATGATTCAATGTATCGAGGTGATAGGCCCAGTTTGTAAGCGGAGCGTACACCGTGTTTTCATCTTCGAAACAATACAGTTCGTTATTGAAAAATTTTTTGGTGAACTCGTCTTTAAAAGGCAACAGCTGTCCGTTTAAATTAAAATGGATGCTGAATTGTTTGGGTTCCGGGTTATCGTCGGGCCATAGGTTTACCATTTGTTCTTTTAAAATCTGGTTCATATAGGTGATGCGGTCTTTATACTTTAAGCCAAGCGCCACCAGCTTTTGGTAAGCAATCACCCCATCGCCGGCGGGCAGTGTGGTGGTGGTGTTACTTTGTTTACCAATGTCGGTAATCAGTAAGGCATCAATGCCTTCTTTTTTAGCCTGTTCCTGCAACCGTTTCAGCATTTGATCGGAGCTGAGCAAAGGATCGCCCTGCACTTCTACCATTTTAACACGGTAGTACGGCTTGCCCGGTTTTTCATTGTTGAAGAAAACATCTACTTCATTGGTATGCGCACGTAACGGAATATTGGAAAGGGAGTTTACAGGCGGGTTAAGGTATTGGCCGGGTGTATAAACCGAGCAGGAAGTGAAGAATGCAAGAGCGATGAAAGGTAAAAGTCGTCGCATAAAAAAAGTTTGTTTAAAAATAATTGCGGGTCGCAAAAACGAATTGTTAATTGTCGAAGCACTGCTGTGAGTCAGTTTTCGTACATCTTACTTCGTACCTCGTACTTATCTTTGCTTCATGCATATTCACATTCTTTCCATTGTTCCAGAATTGCTCGATAGCCCGTTGAACCATTCCATTATGAAACGGGCTAAGGACAAAGGGCTGCTCACTGTTACCGTTCATCACCTGCGCAAGTGGGCGGTGAATGAATACGGACAGGTGGATGATTACCAATATGGCGGTGGTGCAGGTATGGTGATGATGTGCGAACCTTTGGAAAAAGCCATCAATGAATTGCAGCAGGAAAGGAAGTTTGATGAAATTATTTACCTCACACCCGATGGTGTTACGTTAAAACAACAAACAGCTAATCGACTTTCGCTCAAAGAAAATTTGTTACTCATCTGCGGTCATTACAAAGGCATAGATGAACGCATTCGCCAGCATTATGTAACCATGGAAATTTCCATTGGCGATTATGTGTTGAGCGGTGGCGAATTGGCAGCGGCTGTTTTGGTGGATGCAATCGGCCGTATCATTCCCGGTGTGTTGAACGATGAAACATCTGCACTTACCGATTCGTTCCAGGATCAGTTACTGGCCCCACCGGTGTACACACGCCCGGCCGATTACAATGGCTGGAAAATTCCGGACATCCTGTTAAGTGGTGATCTGAAAAAAATTGAAGAGTGGCGGCACGAACAGGCTTTGCAACGTACAAAAGAAAGAAGACCTGATTTGCTGGATGAATAATTATTCATCTTTTCCAACATATTCAAAGAGTACCGTTTTTCTCACATTACCCCAATAATCTTTCGCTTCGAATGTAATCACTTCTTTAAAACGCCCATCCTTTCGTACAGCTTCCAGTGGTGCATGTCCTTCTACTACAGCAAACCAATCATCCCAAATAAATAATTCGCCCTTTTTAAATTGGTTTCTGGTAAAAGCATCATTGATATGTATATGTTGATTCGGATTAAACCAATCTTGTTTTAATTGAATACTTATCCAGGGTAACACATGATACATTATTTGCTGGTTGTAATTCGGGTAATGTTGTTTGATATATTTCACCAGTTGCAATTGCGCCTGCTGATCGGCTTTCAATTCAAAATCACGGTTCCATTTATACGCATATACATTTGAAGTAAAAGGAAAGACAAGTACTGCAGCAAGCAACAGGTATTGGACGTATAATCCGGCTTTCCATTGCTGAATAGAAGCAGTAACATATTGAATACCCCGTAAAGCGATAATGGCTATCAACGGAGTGATACCTGCAATAGGTCTTACCAACCCCATTGAATTAAAAATTCCTAATGCCCAAAAAACAATATGGCCTGCAAATACCGCAAGAAATATTCCATACAATAACCATAACTCCTGCTGTTCTGTTTCATTGATTTTTTTTCGCAAGGCACGTATGAGAAGAATGAATCCATAAAAAACGCCTGCCCATAAAAGATACTTCACCACCACGCCTGTTATTTCGGACATTACATTAAAAAAGTGAAACCATCTTCCACTACCATAAGCACTGCTTAAAGTTGCATAGGATAATTTATTAAACACCCACATGAGATCATGATGTACAAAATATCCTGTAAGACTGTAAAAAATATGTCCGAATAACAGCAGAGGAATCAGGTCATATTTTTCAATAACCAGTAAGTAGATAAAAATTACACCGCATACCAGCAACCCTTCTGATCTGATAAATGGAAGAAATGAAAAAAGCAGAAGCGAAAAATAGAATTTCTTTTGTTGCAACAGAAGAATTGACAGAAGTGTTGCAAAGGCAAACATCGGTTCAGTTAAACCGGAAAATGAAACAAGTACACTCAGGGGTGTGGCTGCATAGATCAATGAAGCCATCCATGCATTGGGAATGCCGGCCTGTTTTGCCACACGATATACAACATAGAAATTGGCTGTTGTAAAAAATATGTTTACCAGTTGAACAGCAGCAAATCCAAACTGAGCAAATGGAGCCATCACCATTACATAAACCGGCTTTGCCCATTGATTGAAAAAATGAGCAGGATAACGAAAGGCATATTTCGCATATAGGAAATGCATCAGGCTATCACCTTCATCTGTAGTTGTAGAAGAAGCAAATAAGAGCACAAGCAGGATGATAAAAAATGCTAATGATAATAATTTTACAGCTTTTTCTTCAGTAAGTGAACGCAGCAAGTTGAGCATACCCGAAAATAATCAGAAGCAGTTAGTTCTGCAAATGAAAAGCGGCGGCCAAAGGCCGCCGCAACAAAAAAGGAATGCGATGAGGTCGTTTACTTTATACCAATCACCGGTAAATTCTTTTCCCTGATCAACTGGTTAAACTTCGGCACATCTTCACTCACAATTTTCTTCAGCTTATTCAATTGTTCATCGGCCTGTTGGCTTAACTCAGCAAATACTTCTTTCGATTGCTTGCTGGGTGCATTTACACCGCTGTTGGCTACATCAAATACACCGCTCAGTTTATCGTTGATGCGGATGGGATAGTTTAATGGATCCTGTCCGCTTTTTGATTTTGTTTGATACAAGGTCTCTTCAATTGTAGTCAACTCTTTGGTGATAGCAGTTGCCATATCTTTAATTTCTTTCGGACAATCTTTTCCTTGCCTGCCAACAAACTCATTGATCTGTGTACGCAATGCACGAATGTCTTTAATGCCTTTCTGCACATCGTTGAACTTTTGCTGCACACTTAAGAGGAAGTTGAATTGTTCTTCGTAAGCTTCCTGCGTCATACGGTAATTCGGATCGGCTTTAATCGTAAACGGCACTTCACTTGAATCGCTGCCAACTTTCACTTTAGCGAAATAAGTACCCGGTGCTGCGGTAATAGTACCCGGTGCACCGTTCCAGAGGATCATGCCTTCGCTTGGTTCAGCAGGTGGATATTGCAGATCCCATGCAAACTTGTTCAATCCTTTTTTAATATCGAGTTTGTCTTTACCATCGGTACTGAATGTTTTGATGGGCTTTTTGTTTTTATCCATGATGGTAATGGATGCTTTGGTAGAATCCGTTACATCTTTTGCATAATACGTAATCACTAATGGTCCCGCAGGATTTTCGCCAATGTTTTGTGCCGTACCAAAGCGGCGACTGAAACGGCTCATCGGCATACGCCAGCCGGGGTTTACATCAAACACATGCAGATTTTTGTTTGCAACATCTGCTTTCACCTGTTGTAAAACAGTAAGATCATCCAATACATAAAAGCCTCTGCCTTGTGTTGCAACAATCAAGTCATTTTCCTTGATGGTCATATCGGTGATTGGTACAACAGGCATGTTCAGTTGAAACGGTTTCCAGTTGGCACCATCATCAAACGAAATGTACATGCCAAACTCGGTACCGGCATATAATAAGCCTGCACGTTTCTGATCGGCACGCATTGCCCTGGTGAAATGCATTTTATTGATGCCGTTGGTGATGAGCTTCCATGTTTTGCCATAGTCTTCTGTTTTGTAGATGTAGGGTGTGTAATCATCCAGCTTGTAACGTGTGCCCACAAAATAAGCAGCACCTTTTTTAAACGGATCAACATCCACACAATTCCACATCATAAACTTCGGCGCATCTTTCGGTGTAACATTCTCCCATGTTTTGCCACCATCTTTACTTACGTTGATCAAGCCATCGTCACTGCCGGTCCACAACAAATCTTTTTCTACAAAACTTTCTGTTGCAGTAAAGATGGTGCAGTAATATTCAACACTGGTATTGTCTTGCGTAATCGGGCCGCCACTAGATTTTTGTTTGCTTTTATCATTGGTTGTTAAGTCTGGCGATAAAGCGGTCCAGCTTTGACCTTCGTTTTCTGTTGTAAACAACACATTGCCTGCAGTATATAATTTCTTGGGGTTGTGTGGTGAAAAGAAGATGGGGAAGTTCCATTGAAAACGATATTTCAACACATCGGCACCTGCACCCATCGGGTTATCGGGCCACACGCTGATCGCTCTGTTCTCACCTGTCTTATGGTCAAGGCGTGAAAGATAACCACCATAGTTGCCACCATAAACTACATCCGGATTGTTTGGATCAGCAACAACATAACCACTTTCACTGCCGGCTGTTTCCTGCCAATCCTGTTCGGTTATACCGGCGCCACTTGTTCTGCTTTTAATACGAACAGTTGAGTTATCCTGTTGCGCTCCAAGAATGCGATACGGGAAACTGTTATCGGTTGATACACGATAGAATTGTCCCGTTGGTTGATTCATATACGTACTCCAGTTGTTACCACCATCATAACTTACCTGTGCACCACCATCATCAGCAACAATCATGCGCTTGCCATCGTTGGGGTCAATCCACAGATCATGATGATCACCATGTGGTGTGCGGAGCGATTGAAAGGTTCTTCCACCATCACGACTGTACATGAAGTTTACATTCGGGCAATAAACTAAATCCGGATTTTTCGGATCAACAAATACTTTGCTGTAATACCATGCACGCTGGCGGATATTGTTATCGCTGCTCATTTGCTGCCATGTTTCACCAGCATCATCACTACGGAACAATCCACCATTTGCATTTTCAATAATGCTGTAAATACGTTCAGGATTTGATGGTGCAAATGCAACACCTACAATGCCCCAGGTGCCTTTTGGTAAACCTTTTTTTGCTGAAACATTCGTCCACGTCTCACCACCATCGGTTGATTTGTACAAACCACTACCTTCGCCACCACTTTCCAAACTGTACGGCGTACGGATCACACGCCACATACCCGCATACATCTCCAATGGATTATCAGGTTCCATTACTAAATCGCTGGCACCTGTTTGATTGTTCACAAACAATGTGCGTTTCCATGTTTTACCGCCATCGGTTGTTTTATATACACCACGCTCTTCGTTCGGTCCAAATAAATGGCCCATCACTGCTACCCATACTACATCTGGGTTTTTGGGATGAATGAGAATGCGGATGATGTGACGTCCATCTTTCAAACCAATATTTTTCCAGCTGCGTCCACCATCATCGCTGCGCCACATACCACCTAAGCCTTCGCTTACATTCCCACGCATGGTATTCTCGCCTTCGCCCACATACACAATACTTTCATCACTGGGTGCAACAGCAACTGCACCAATGGACGAACCAAAATATTTATCGCTGATGTTTTTCCAGTTGTTGCCACCATCGGTTGTTTTCCAAACACCACCACCGGTGGCACCCATGTAAAATGTTGTTTTGTTGGAATAACTTCCTGCAACAGCAGCACTTCGCCCGCCACGATACGGCCCAATGGAGCGGTACTTCAACGCACCATAAACAGACTCTTCGTTTGATGAGGCTGCAATTATCGGTTGCTTTTTTTGCGCAAATGAAAACAGTACGCTGAGCAGCGTACCTGCAAGCAAGATTGATTTTCTCATGTTCAATACAATTAGTTGGATGGGAAATTACAAAGGATTCAGATGCAAAGCCGGTATCTGCAGACAGATATTGATAAACGGCCATTCATCTATTTTGTAAAAGAATTATCCGGCACTTCTGTTACACGGCATATTTCTTGTTAAAGGCGGTGTTCTTGTTTTTACATCAGCTATCCTTGATTTTTTCCGCTTATCCGTAGGAAAGGTTGTGTACAAATACAGGCGAAAATATCGTTGTCAGAAATCTACCGTTCGTCTAAATTTTTTATCTGCTGAATGTAACTAATCTACTTTCGTATTCGTTAAAGTATAAACCTCATCATCATGCTGAAACTAACCATATCATCGTTGTGCCTGTTCGTGTGCATATCCGTCAGTGCACAAACTTCAAAAGCAACTCCTCCAAAAATTACTGAAAAAGCAGCGCCCCGCATCTTGCAGGCGAAACGTGCAACCAAACCGGTTAAGATTGATGGGATCATTGATGAAGATGCATGGAAAGATGCATCGCTGGCAACAGATTTTATTGAGTTTCGTCCGGTTGTTGGAGCAAAGGAAGCGGAAGAATCGAAAACAGTGAGTTACTTGATGTACACCGATGAGGGTATTTATTTCGGCGGTTTTTGTTACGAGCGCACACGAGACAGTATTGCAAGAGAACTGAAAGGCCGTGATGGATTTGGTATGAATGATTACATCGGCATCATCTTCGATACCTATAAGGATAACCTCAACGGCTTTGAATATTTTGTTACACCGCTCAACGAACAATGGGATGCAAAGATGGCGCCCAATAACGATGGCAACAGCGAGGATTTCAGCTGGAATGCAGTTTGGAAAAGTGCCGTGGTCATGCACGATAATGGCTGGAGTTTTGAAATCTTTATTCCGTACGGTGCAATCCGCTTTGGAAAAAAAGAAGTGCAGGAGTGGGGTGTGAACATTACCCGTCGCAGGCAAAAAACAGGTCAGCAGTTTACCTGGAACCCCATCGATCCGAACGTAAATGGTTTTTTAACACAGGAAGGCTACTGGACAGGGATCACCAATATAAAACCACCGGTACGCTTACAATTCTCGCCCTATTTTTCGGTGTATGGTAATCATTTTCCTGTCAATCAATCCGGAACAAAAAATTTAACCGGGCAGGTGAATGGAGGTTTAGATGTGAAGTATGGCTTGAACCAGGCGTTTACATTAGATGCTACTTTGATTCCTGATTTTGGACAGGTGCAGAGTGATAACCAGGTGTTGAACCTTTCACCGTTTGAAGTACAGTTTAACGAGTACCGTAATTTTTTTACAGAAGGCACAGAGTTGTTCAGCAAAGGCGGCTTGTTTTATTCACGTCGTATTGGTGGTACACCTATTCATTACGGAAAAGCAGGCAACCAGCTTACTGCCAACGAAAAGCTGCTGAAGAATCCTGCAGAATCAAAACTCATCAATGCATCAAAAATATCCGGACGTACACAAAGTGGTTTAGGTATTGGTATTTTAAATGCCATTACCAAAACACAATATGCCACTATTGAAGATGTGAATACAAAAGATCAGCGCAAGTTTGTAACCGATCCGCTTACCAACTACAATATTATCGTACTTAATCAGTCAATGAAAAACAACAGCAGTGTTTCGTTGATCAATACGAACGTAACCCGCAGTGGCGCCGATTACGATGCCAATGTTACGGCAGGTTTGTTCGACTTGAATGATAAAAAGAACACCTGGAATCTTGGTGGTAAAGTAGCCGTAAGTCAGCTGTTTGGTTATTTACCCGATGGAAAAAATCAAACAGGGTATAGTCACCAGGTTTACTTTGGTAAAACCAGTGGCCGTTTCAACTTTAATGTGTGGCAGGAGTTAACCGATACCAAATACACTCATCGTGATATGGGTTATTTCACCAATAATAACTTTCTTGATCATGGTACATGGATCGGTTACAAATGGATTGAGCCGAAGAGCTGGTATAACCGCATTTTTATGAACCTGAACGGAAGAGTGAGTAAACTGTACACGCCGTTTGCCGGTATTAAAGAAACCTATCAAACAGGGAATATTAACTACAACCTTGAAGTGCAAACAAAAAAGTTATGGTGGGTAGGAACCTTTCTTGGTTACACAACAAAGCAGAACGATTTTTACGAACCACGCAAAGCAGGTTTATTCTTTACACGTAACCAGAGCTTTGCCATGGGGGGCTGGGTTAACAGTAACGAAGCAAAGAAATATTCGTTCTTCTCAGAAATATTTGCACGTCGTCATGTAAATTTTTATAACCAGTTTGGTGTAGATGCCACTGTTGGACAAACCTTCCGTTTCAACAGCAAATTTTCTGTATCGCACAGGCTGGCGTACTTCCCCAGGTTTAACAATATCGGGTTTACAACCATTGCAGGAGATGATGTAATTTTTGCCAAGCGAAAAGTAAACACCGTTGAAAACGTATTAAATGTGAAATACAGTTTTACCAATATGATGTGGATTACATATCGTATGCGTCACTATGTAAGTACAGTAGATAACAGGGAGTATTTTACCCTGCAGCAAAACGGCAAGCTGTTACCCAACGCAACATTTGCAGGTAATGTAAACCAGAATGCCAATTTCTTTAACATTGATATGGTGTATACCTGGCAGTTTGCGCCGGGCAGTTTCCTGAATGTGGTTTGGAAGAATTCTATTTACACGTTTAACCGTGTTATTGAAAGGGACTACTTTAAAAACTTCGGTAATACGTTGGACGCTGATCAGAACAATAACCTTTCACTGAAAGTGATTTACTTCCTCGATTATCTTGATATGAAAAAATGGGGTAAGAAGAAATAAAAAAAAAACGGCGCCAAAGGCGCCGTTCTTTTTTTTATACAGGAAAGTTGTTGTTTATTTTGAAGGTTTGAACAACGACTCGTCAACCGGTTTATTGATTTCGATTTTCGAAACAGTATACTCTGCAGTCATGCCATTACCAAGCGGCACTACAGAGCTCATGGGCACAACAATACCTTCTGGTAATTTTTTAAAATCGCTGAAAGTGGTTACAAGTTCGTTTCCTTCAGCTGAACGAACAGACTGAACCAGGTTGTAGGTTTTCTTATCAATGAAGTGCATCACCACCACACCGCTTTTGCTGGTCATTTTTAACTTAAAGCAGTCGTTGCCTTCAACGGTTTCAGAGCCTGCCAGTTCAAAACTATGGCCCTTGCTTTTGTAATCAACAAAAGCGCCTTGTGCATCCAGTTGTTCCTGTGCTTCTTTTAACTGCTCATCAGGCATTTTCTGTGCTTCGGTCTGTTGCTGTACCGGCATAAACATCCAGCCTTCGCCCGGTGTTACAACCACATAGTTGTTCATTCCCATTACCGACAGATCCTGTCTTGATCCCTTCAGGTGAAGTGTTGTTTGGGTTACATCAATGGTAATACCCTGCAGGCTCATGGAACCGGTGCGGATAATACTGGTTACTTTTTTCCAGTTCTCGGCACCGCCAATCGCTTCAACATGTTTGTTAACGATTTCATCGGCAGTTTGTGCCTGGAGAGAAATGCTTCCGAATACAGCAGCCACAAAGAGGCTGAAGATTTTCACGATTTTCATTTGTTTGATTTTTATAATAGGTGCTAAAGTAACAGAAATTGTTACAGTTCAGTCGCTGATTTTTTCTTTGTTTAACGGTTCTTGCGGCTTTATGCCCCGCATCCAGTAACTTGGCCCCGATTTTAAACAGCTTCACGTATGAGTGTTTACTTACACAAAGGAAATATTGTAAATATCTTCAACAGCTCCGTTTTTTATGGTGAGGTACATGTTGAACATGGCCGTATAAAAAGCATTCAGCAATTGTCGGATGGAGCCCAACAAGGAGAGCCTTATATCCTGCCCGGCTTTATCGACAGTCATGTACACATCGAAAGTTCCATGCTGGTGCCTTCGGAGTTTGCAAGATTAGCGGTGGTACATGGTACCGTGGCAACGGTAAGCGACCCGCACGAAATTGCCAATGTATGCGGTATGGCCGGCGTGGAGTTTATGATCGAAAACGGAAAGACCGTTCCCTTCAAGTTCAACTTTGGAGCGCCCAGCTGTGTACCTGCCACCACATTCGAAACAGCAGGTGCCGTGCTCCATGCAGCCGATGTAAAAGCATTGCTGCAAAAAGAAGAAATCAAATATTTAAGCGAGATGATGAACTTTCCAGGTGTGTTACATGCCGATGCGGAAGTGATGGAGAAAATAAAAGCGGCATCAGAATTAGGCAAACCTGTTGATGGGCATGCTCCGGGCTTGCGTGGCGAGGATGCGAAGAAGTACATCGGGGCAGGCATTAGTACCGACCACGAATGTTTTACCAAAGAAGAAGCACTGGATAAGTTGAAGTATGGGATGAAGATCATTGTCCGGGAAGGAAGTGCAGCCAAAAATTTTGAAGCATTGTATAGCTTGATTGATGAGTATCCGGATATGCTGTTGCTCTGCAGCGATGATAAACACCCAGATAGTTTGGTGGAAGGACACATCAATCAGCTTTGTGCAAGAGCTGTGGCAAAAGGGTTGGATGTGTTTAATGTATTAAAAACGGCTTGTGTTAATCCGGTCTTGCATTATAAGCTCGATGTGGGTTTGTTGCGTGCAGGTGATGCTGCCGATTTTATTGTGGTAGATGATCTGCAACAGTTTCATGTACAGCAAACCTACATCAACGGAAAACTGGTAGCCGAAAATGGCAAATCGCTGATAGAAAGTACAGAGGCAGGTATCATCAATAATTTCAATTGCGATGTAAAGCCGGTAACAGAATTTGAATTTCACCTGAACCGTTTTGGCAAAGCCGATGAAGAAAACATAGAGCAGGTGTATGTTGTTGAAGCAATGGACGGCCAGCTCATCACCAATAAATTAATTGAACCCATCAGTTCGTTTACTGTTGCAAACGATATCATCAATGCCAATACAGAAAAAGATTTGCTGTACATGATTGTGGTAAACCGTTACAACAATGCGCCGGTTGCCAAATCGTTTGTAAAGAATTTTGGTTTGAAGCAGGGTGCCATTGCCTCTTCCGTTGCACACGACAGTCATAACATCATTGCTGTGGGAGTTGATGCCGAAAGTTTAAGTCGTGCTGTAAACCTGGTTATTGAAGCAAAAGGCGGTGTAAGTGTAGTTGGTCAACAAACAGAACAGGTTTTGCCTTTACCGGTTGCCGGCTTAATGAGTGCCGATGATGGTTACAAAGTAGCAGCAGCTTACAGCAGTATTGATGCCGCAGCCAAACGACTTGGCTCAACATTGGCCGCACCATTTATGACTCTTTCGTTTATGGGCTTGTTGGTAATACCACATCTTAAACTCAGCGATATGGGCCTGTTCGATGGCGACAGCTTTAGGTTGGTTTAAGGTAATTACTTAGCGTAAACCGATACTTGTCTTCAATTCTGTATTTTTTGCCGCCGAAAGCAACAAAATAACGGAATAGTTTGTTCATATTGTAGTACCCTTTATCCATTAAAGAAAACCATATGCAACAATTACTCCGTGACATTGAACAGGTGGTTGATCTCTCCACCTCCGAAACAAAAGAGCTGATCGAAGCGTTTAAACGTTTTACAGACAGGCATTTCGATATTGACCCTGTTGTTCTGCAACAAACATTTTCTTATTCTGCTGCCCACCTGTTGAACCAGCAGGAAGATGAGGACAACTCACACGCCGAACTGGAAGAACTGCTGCTTTATTAAAGCGCTCTTTTCCGGTACAGTTTAAAATAATCAGTAATAACAGTTATTTTAGCCGAAACAGTTTTTATGCGAAAGTTCATCGGTATTTTCAGCACCATTGTTATTGTTGTACTGGCGGTAGTTATTTTCTGGCGTTACTACTATGTTTTTGGCGAAGGTGTAAAAGCCGGCGAACTCAATTACATGGTTAAGAAGGGATACATCTTTAAAACATATGAGGGTAAACTCATTCAATCCGGTCTGCGTTCACGAACACCCGGTTCCGTTGCGAGTTACGAATTTGAATTCAGTGTAGAGAACGATAGTATAGCTAATATACTTATGCTCAACAGCGGTAAAGTGTTTGAGCTGCATTACAAAGAATACCTTGGCACTATTCCATGGCGTGGTCATTCGAAATATGTGGTAGATAAGATTATAAATATGAAAGAAGAATAAAAAGAATCACGCAGAGAATATCAGTTGGCAGAGTGTATGTTCTCTATGGTCTCCTGATCTCTACGTGATCGTTTTAACCTTACCTTTTATCTTGTTTTATTGTAAGCATCCTTATAAGTACTCCTGCTTAAAATTTTCAACAGATCTTTTTCCAGGCTTTCAACCGGGTATTCAACAAGTCGATTGATCTCGATGTCTTTTTCAAATACCACCAATGTGGGTACCCGTAGAATGTTCAATCCTTTTTCTTCGTGGGTAGGGCTTTGCTTGTAAACAGAGTCGTGATTGCTTACCATCACCATTTTTATCTGTTCGGGTTTTACACCGCAATAATCAAAAATTTTATAGAGTCGGGGTACTTCCCGTTTACTGTCTCCACACCATGTGCCTAAAAACAATACAAACGTTTTGGTACTGATGTATTGTTGCAGTTGAGCTGCGGTGCTGCTGTCAACCACATAGTTGTTATAGTTGGGTATAAACCACGAAGCAAAAGGTTCTTGCAATAATGCTTCACGTGTGCAGCAGCCCTCAAGCATGACATTGCCGTTGCGGTCTTTACTGCGTTGATTAATTGGCTGACTGTTGACGAATGTGATAAGTATACACAAGCATACGCTCATGAAAAGTTGTTTCATAACTGATTGTTTTTTGAATGAAGGAAGTACAGCAATACATGCTGCTATGCAGCCATGCAATTGCTGTGCAGAGAAATAAATAATTATCTGGGAAAACAATCAGCAGCGGGGAGGCTGGAGTAATTGATGGGCAAAACCGGTTAACAGAAAAGCTGTTACTGCATTGTCGGTTTTCGCAGCGGTTGATATGGGATTTATTATTGCGATGGAAATTTCTTCAAAGGCTTCTTCGGTGTAATTTTTTGTAGTATGCTGGTGCAGGGGAGTAGTGGCCTGCCCTTCGTTTGTTGATGGCTGCAGCTTGGTTTCGCATCCGCAGTCGGGTGTGGATTGAATAGCAGCAACAATCCGGCATTCCATATACGCAATCAGCTTCCCGTACTGGAACAAAAGAAATGTAAACAGAAAGAATATGGAAAGGAGTGGTTTCATCTGCAAAACCAAATTACTGTATTAATCCGGCTTTTTCAATTTCGTTTCTTTTTCAACAATAATGTTGGCAGGGAAATACTTGCCGTTCAGCAAAAGACTGTCTGCCAGGTTAAAATACGATTTCCGGTACTGAACAGCATTGGTTTCTTTTTGCAAAAGAACTTCATCAAATCCTTCGGTACGCAGCTGTTTATTTTTTAAATAGCTGAAAGGAAATTCCTGCTTCAAACTATCGATCAACTGTACACTGCCTTTTCCTCCCAATGTAAGTGTAGTGTCTGTTTGGTTACGCAGGTTGTATTTATATGTTACAGCATGATGCAAGGGCATTAAAGCGGTAAAGCCAATTGTAAAACTGCTGTCTTTCAACAGCGGCTTTCCTGTATAAAAGGCATAGTTCTCAACCGTCATTCTGTTGACAACGAAATTGTCAACAAACTTTTTTAGTACAGCAGTAAGTTCAGGTGTATTGATGCCGTTACGGCTGTAAGCAGTAATCAAGCTTTGCTTGATTGTTTCTACTGTTTTTATTTCCTGCACACGTCCTTCCTTCGAAAAACGGAGCGGTATGTTTCTTTTTAATAATGAGTAATAAAACCAGAGATCAATGTTCTTCCAGCTTGCAGAATCAAATTTGGTATCAAATACCTGTATGCCATTGCCATCTTCAAACTCAATTCTGAAGTTTTCAAAACGTAAGGTGCCATTCAATACGCTGTCTTTTAAATCGTAGTGAATTGCATAGTCGTAAAGCAACTTGGTATAAATTTCTTTATCGCCGTCGGGCGTGGTTGCCATTATCTGAAATTTATCTTCAACAGCATACCGGTAAATCTTCCCTTTTTCGGGATTTAACCGAAGCGTATTTTCTGTAGATTTTTTGTTGTTACAACTGAATAAGGTAACAAGGATTGCAATGACTACAAGTGTTCTCATGCTATGAATATAGCAAAACTGTTAATACAGTTTGCTCTTCAGCATTCCCCATTTGCAAAGGCGGTAAATGAGCGACACTTTTAAACAACCCAGGCCGTACTTCATACTTCTGCGGAAGTTGATGCTGCTGGCTTCTTCAAAATATTTGGTAGGGCAGGTTACTTCGCCGATCTGGTAGCCTTTGTAAAAAATCTGCGATACCATTTCATTATCGAAAATAAAATCATCATCGCAGGCTTCCAGTTTCACTGACTGTAATACTTCTTTACTGAATGCACGATAGCCGGTATGGTATTCTGACAGTTTTTGTCCGAGTAAAATGTTTTGGGTGAGGGTAAGAAAACGGTTGGCAATGTATTTATACATCGGCATACCACCCTTTAATGCACCGTTACCCAAAATACGGCTGCCGAATACAACGGGGTACACATCGTTCCCAATAATACTGATCATGGCATGCAGCAGCATGGGTGTGTATTGGTAATCGGGGTGCAGCATCACCACTATATCCCCGCCCAGCTCCAGTGCTTTTTTGTAGCAACTCTTTTGATTGCCACCATAACCCTTGTTCTTTTCGTGGCTGATGATATGTTGAATGCCCAGCTCTTTGGCCTTGGCTACGGTTTCATCTTTACTGGCGTCATCTACCAGCACCACTTCGTCTACAATATCGAACGGGATTTCGTTGTAGGTAATCTCCAGTGTTTTTGCCGCATTATAAGCTGGCAGTACGACGATGACTTTTTTGTTGTTGAACATGGCGGCAAAGATAACGTCTCAACCATGATTTCACAGATTTTAGGATTGGGAAGATTGTCTATGTCTCGTTTGTTCTTATGTCAAGAATCATGGAAATCTCCCCAAATCATGGTTCAGACTATTTCCCCCTTTGGGCGATAGGGTGTACATTTGCAGCCCTTAATTAAGCGAATTATGTTTCAGAATTTAAGCGAACGGTTAGAAAGTGCGTTTAAGAATATAAAAGGTGAAGGCCGTATTACGGAGCTCAACATTGCCGCAACGGTAAAAGATATCCGTCGTGCCCTGGTGGATGCCGACGTAAACTATAAGATTGCCAAAGAGTTTACCGATACGGTAAAAGATAAAGCCATCGGCAGCAAGGTGTTGCTGGCGGTGAACCCCGGTCAGCAAATGGTGAAGATTGTGCAGGACGAACTGGCCGAATTGATGGGTGGTACCGAAGCCGAACTGGACATCAAAGGATCGCCTGCTGTAATCCTCATTGCCGGATTGCAGGGTAGTGGTAAAACCACGTTCAGCGGAAAACTGGCGAATTATCTCAAAACCAAGAAGGGCAAAAGTCCTTTGTTGGCGGCGGCCGATATTTACCGCCCGGCGGCGATTGATCAGCTGACTGTACTTGGTGGACAGATTGGTGTGGATGTGTACAGCGAACGGGAGAATAAAGATGCCGTTGCCATTGCACAAAACGCCATTAAAGAAGCAAAAGCAAAAAATAAGAATGTGGTGATCATCGATACGGCCGGTCGTTTAGCGATCGACGAAGTGTTGATGACCGAAGTAGCGAATATCCGCAATGCGGTTACCCCGAATGAGATCCTCTTTGTGGTGGACAGTATGACGGGCCAGGATGCGGTGAACACGGCCAAAGCCTTCAACGACCGACTGGACTTTACCGGTGTGGTACTCACAAAATTAGACGGTGATACCCGTGGTGGTGCGGCGCTTTCCATTAAATACACGGTAAACAAACCCATCAAGTTTGTGAGCAGTGGCGAAAAGATGGATACGCTCGATGTATTCTACCCCGACCGTATGGCGCAACGTATCCTCGGTATGGGTGATATTACCTCACTCGTGGAAAAGGCGCAGGCCCAGTTCGATGAAGAACAAGCCAAGAAGCTGGAGAAGAAAATCCGCAAAAACCAGTTCGATTTTGAAGATTTCAAGCAACAGCTGGAGCAGATCAAGAAAATGGGTAACCTCAAAGACCTGATGGGTATGATTCCCGGAATGGGCAAGGCCATGAAGGATATTGAGATCAGTGACGACGCTTTCAAAGGTGTGGAAGCCATCATCAACTCCATGACTCCCCAGGAAAGGGCAAACCCTGACCTCATCAGCCAAAGCCGCCGTATGCGTATAGCCAAAGGCAGCGGAAAAGATATTGCCGAGGTAAATGCTTTTATGAAGCAGTTTGAGCAGATGAAGCAAATGATGAGCATGATGAACAAAATGCCCATGGGCCGTATGATGCCCGGTTTAGGCCGCCGGTAAAATTTAATTTTTCAAGGGTTGGAACTTTGAGCTTCACGGCTTATTTTTGCCATCCTAGTTAACCTTTATTTATTCACGCATTTAAATTTTAATTTACGATGCCAGTTAAAATCCGTCTGCAAAGACACGGGTCGAAGAAAAGACCCTTCTATTTCATCGTAGTGGCCGACGCAAGAGCCCCAAGAGATGGAAAATTCATTCAGAAAATTGGTACTTACAACCCTGTAACAGAGCCTGCTGTGATCCAGATCGATCGTCAGAAAGCACTGGAGTGGTTACACAAAGGAGCTCAGCCTACAGATACTGTGCGCAAGATCCTTTCTACAAAAGGTGTATTGTACCTGAAGCACCTCTTACGTGGTGTTAGTCTTGGTCTTTTCGATCAGGCTGCTGCAATGGAGAAATTCCAGGCTTGGCATTCTGAGCACGAAGCTACAGAAGCGAAGAAAAGAGAAGAAGCCCGTAAGGCAAGATTCAAACAGCGCAGTGGTGGTAACTACCAACGCCGTCCGATGGCTCCTAAGCGTCAGGAAGGTGGTGAAGCACCGGCAGCTGAGTAATCCCATTACTTACATTCGTCTTCATAAAAATCCCTTGCATTATTGTGAGGGATTTTTTTATGTGCACTTTTTGCCGGAAAGACGGGAAGGTGGAAAGAAAATGCATTTGTATTTAGCGGTACTGGTACTATGAAATTTTAGTTGCAGTTTATCCTGAGCTTGTCGAAGGACAAACTTGTACGGTTTGTTCGCTATTCTGCAGACGACGGATTTTCGTACCTCGTACTTCTAACTTCGTACTTAACAATATCTTTGCCGCATGGAACAATACTTCAGCATCGGGCAAATACTCGGCACATTCGGATTAAACGGCGAAGTGGTACTCAAGCATAATCTTGGCAAGAAAACATCGTTGAAAGGACTGGAAGTATTGTTTATTGAAGAATCGAAAGATAAATTTCTGCCTTACTTCATTACCGGTACCAAAATCAAGAACGAAGAAGAAGTGTACATTGCCATCGATGGTATTACTACCAAAGAACAGGCAAAGAAACTATCGCCGAAAAAAGTGTGGTTGCGTGAAGCCGATTTTCACAAACAGGCGGGTAAAGCTGCCCCCATTTCATTGATCGGTTATATGATGATCGATGGAACAAAAGAACTGGCGGTGATACAGGAAGTGATCGAACAACCGCTGCAGATTTTATGTCGCCTTGAAATTGAAGGCAAAGAAGTATTGATACCATTGCACGAAGAAACCATCCGCAGCATTAATCATAAAAAGAAACAGGTAGTGGTAGAGCTGCCTGATGGATTACTGGAAGTGTATTTGGGATAATAGAATTGTCATCCCGAGGCACGAGGGATCTGCCTGTTATTTGTACTGCCAATGATCGATGTAATTACAAACGGTTACATTTTTAAGACTCTTATTCATCAATTTCACAATCCGCATTATGCTTCATCGTCTTCTCTTTGCTATTCTCTTTTTATTCTCTGCAACATTCCTATCAGCTCAAACTAAAACAGAAGAAAAAGTTTTTCCGCTGGGCATTGTGCGCCAGTTGCATTCAGCTGTATTGAATGAAGACCGGACATTAAATATTTATTTGCCGGATGGCTACCATAAAGATTCGAGTTATTCGGTTATCTATTTACTCGACGGTTCGGCAGATGAAGATTTTATTCATGTAGCCGGTCTGGTGCAGTTCTGCAATTTTCCCTGGGTGAATGTGTTGCCACAAACCATTGTAGTGGGTATTGCTAAAGTTGACCGGCAAAGGGATTTTACATTTCCGGCTACCACTGAATTAGATAAACAAAAATTTCCGGTTACCGGAGGCTCAGCAAAGTTTATTGGCTTTATCGAGAAAGAATTACAGCCATATATCAATCAATCATTTAAAACAAACGGAAAGAATATGCTTATTGGTCAATCGCTGGGTGGTTTACTGGCGGCTGAAGTATTATTAACCAAGCCCGATTTGTTTTCGCAATACGTAATTGTTAGTCCGAGTTTGTGGTGGAATAATGAATCTTTATTAAAAGTAAAGCCCGCACCTGTAAAAAATAAAACTGCAGTGTACATCGCAGTAGGTAAGGAAGGAGAGGTAATGGAAGGAGATGCAAAAGCCTTACATGAGTTGATTAAGCCGGTAATTAAAGGCAATGCATTACAATTCGAATTCCTCGGTAATAAAAATCATGCAACCATTTTGCATCAGGCGTTAATGAATGCTTTTGAGTTTTTGGGAGGGATGCAATAATCTACTTTTTAAAAGATAGTCAATAAAAAAAGGCCGTTAAAAAACGGCCTTTTTTATTTGGTCAATTATGGTAGTAATACACCATCAATTACATGGATAACGCCATTGGTTGTAACAATATTTGTCTTAATAATATTAAACGCCTCTGCGTTTTTAGTTCCTTTAATTTTAGGCCCGCCTGTTAAAGTAATGGTTGTGCTGCCCCCTGCAAACATGTTTACGCTCATATTATCTGTGAGATCAGATGAAAACACACGACCGGGTACAACATGATAAGCAAGGATGGGAGTCAAATCATCGGGTTGTGCATTTCCAATGTCTGTAAGAGTATTAAATCCTGCTTTTTTAAACGCATCGTTTGTTGGAGCAAATACAGTAAGCGGACCGTCGCCACTTAACAGTGCAGCAACATTTGTTGTTCCCTGGCTTGCTCTTAACACAGCTGCAACGAGAAAGCTGAAATCAGGATTTGCGATTGCAGTAGCTACAATGTTACCTGCGGGTGGTAACAATACATTGTCAATTACATGTATTACGCCATTAGCTGCTTTTACATCGGCAACAATTACAGGCGATCCGTTAATGAATACACCGTTACTGTTGGAGGTAAGAAACACATCAGCACCGTTCACCGTTTTTACCGCTGCATTCGGACCGGCAGGAACCTGAGCAGCCATTACTTTCGCCGCAACTACATGATACAAAAGAATGGGCGTTAATACTTCCTTTGGTGCTTTCACAACATCCTGGATCGTTTTAAAACCCAGCGCCTGGAAAGCTTCATCGGTTGGAGCAAACAAAGTGTAATTTGAATTGAGTGTTGATAAGGTGCTTGTTAAACCGGTACGTGCAAGTGCAACAGCGAGGTAAGTAAACTTTACTTGTCTTCCTGCAGATCCCCTTGCTGCAATGAGTGATGATGAACTTTTAATAGTAAAACTTGTGTTGGGATTTTGAATGATGGCAGCAATGGATTCTTTTTCAAAATTGTTTGATTCGGCTGCAGCATCGTTTTGTTTTTGACATCCCGTGGTAACGAAGAGGCAAACGGCCACAAGCATGCCCCATGAAAAAATACTTTTTTTCATACGTGTTTTTAGTTTGATTAAAAATGATGAGTACTGGCTTTCCGGGATACAGGTGAAGGTTGTTACAAAGGGGTGTGAGGTAGATTAACAGTAGATCTAAAAAATGGTTCGCAGAAAGATGAATAAAATAAATCAAAGAGGTTGTCTGAATTAGAGTTTACTCGTTTTGTTGAGGTTTGAAAAATGAAATACAATTAAAATCATAAACAATGCAATTGATCTTTGTGTGAATGATTAAGATGAACGGTAAACGCTGAATCGTCATTTCGACGAAGGAGAAATCTCTACCCAATCAAGATGTTTGATTCAATCAACATCATTAAATACTAACCTTTTCAGATGATAGCGATGCCTCCTGCGTCGGCATGACGGACTCCGTCAAGTTGTTTCAGATGTATTATTATTTCAGCTTCTTTATAATCGCTTTCGCATTTTTCCAATACCTGCTTCCATCTTTCATCTTCGCTGCATATTGTTTTGCTTTCTCGTTTTGCTTTAAATGATACGCACTTAAAGCAGCAAAGAAGTTGGCATCTTCAGCATAAACCGATGTGCCGTTTGCCAATGTTTCAAACAAAGGCAATGCTTCAGCATATTGTTCTGTTTTCAGCAAACTGATGCCGAGGTAAAAATCTAAAGCGGCATCTGCAGGACTGGTTGTTTTTAATTGTTGAAAAGCCTTTGCAGCCTCAGCATATTGTTTGTTGTTGAACAGCTGCGCAGCTTTTGCTTTATCATCTTCAGCACCACGTACAACAGCTCCCGGCATGGCATCAAATGAATAATCATCAGGAGATGCGCCCGGCAATGCAACCAATAAGATCAACACGATTGATGCAGCTGCAGCCAGCATATACATCGTCCGCTTCATCGTAAACACTTTCGCCTTTTCTTTTTTGAAGTATTGATGCGTAAGCGGATCAAGTATTTGTTTTAACTGTGGTAATGTTTGTTCGGCTTGCTGATGTTTGCCAACCGTACTGTTGAGTAAACGATAGGTATTCACCTGTTCCTGCAGTTGTTGGTTGCTGCGGAGTTCCTGTTCAAACTGTTGCTGCTCTTCAGCCGTCAGTTCGCCGTTGAGGTAGGCATCAATATCGGAGTACGTGTAGGTCATGATACGAGTTCTTTAAATTGTGGTTTGTTACGTACCAGTTCTGCCAGTTCGCCCATGCAATTACTTTTTCGCTTGCGGTAATACGCATAAGTCATACCCAGTTCTTCTGCAATTTCTTCCTGCGGCTTTTTCAGCAGGCTTTTTAAGATCACTTCTTTGCAATTACCCATTTCATCCAGCACAAGCATGACTAATTGTTCTTTTTCAACCTGCGCCACATGTTCGGCAGCACCAGCGTTGGCATCGTCCGGTATATTGGTATATGCATCTTCTTCGCCGTTTGTTACCACGGTAAGCGAAGTTTTTTTCGTTTTGTTGATGAATTTGCGTTTGCAGAGCAATAACAGAAACGCTTCAAACGGACAGGTAAGCACAAACTGTTTGTCGTTTGCCAGTTTGTAAATATCGATGAGTGCTTCCTGGAAAACATCACCAGCATCGTCTTCACTACAGCCACGTGAAAGCAGGTAAGCCTTCATATTAGGCGCAAATCGCTGGTAAATCTCACTAATGAGCCGCTGATCGTGATGGAGCAAAGCAGTTATATATTTCTGGTCGGCGTGCAAGGGCAATGGTTTAGTAGTTGGTTAAAAATAAGATTTTTATATTTAGGGTAACAGATGCCTCAGCTTATTGATATACACCTGTATCATCATGAAAAAAATAATCGTCCATATTGTCCTCCTGTTTGCTTGCTTTAAGGCATCGGCACAAACCGATTCGTCGGTTGTGGTGCAGCAGAAAGAAAACAAGGTCGCTTTTAAAGCAAGTCTTCCGCCATTGACACAAATACCCGGCGCTCCAAAGCCATTCTATACTTATCTATGGGATTTTGGTGATGGTCATTTCAGTACCGAAGAAAATCCGGAACATGTGTATGCAAAGGAAGGCGATTACGAAGCGGTGTTATATGCGGTGAATAATTACGATGATGGCAAGAAGCCTGGCCGCAAACCGAAAAAGGTGGCAGTGAAGCAGGTGAATAAAACCTACCTCGCAGCAGTATCGCCATCGGAACAGAATTTCTTTAAAGCAAATGGTTTTTTTGAACTGAAGTATAACTGCATGGCCAAACCCGGTGACACGATGGTATTGATGGCCGGTTGGAAAAATGATGTAGCAGTTAATGGTAAAGTGTATCTCTTCATCAACGAAAAACAATTCGGACAAAACAGTTTTGATACAGCCGGTTTTCGTTTGTATAACGATGCGATGTTGATCAACGATAAAAATGCAATTGCATCTGTTCGATCATTTGATCAGCTATTACTCACCAGCAGCGGTAGCCCTGCATCGCATTTTAAAGAGGAGAAAAAGTTCAGCGGTGTAGAAAGCAAAACGTTTTTGATGAATACATTGAAGAGTTACAGCAATGTATTTGCGGTCGATATAAAACAGGCAACAACCGATGCACAATTTATGTTCACCAATCTGTATGTTACCCCGGGCATGATCAAAGATACCAATGCAACCATTGTTATTACCGGTTTGTTTGTGCCCGATACCGGTGGCGTATACATGCATCAGCTGAACATTCCCATCGTTACCTCGCATGATCCGAACAAAATGAATCTGAAACAGGGTCGATTGAATTATCGAACCCTCAAAAAAAGTAAATCACTCAGCTATAAAATCCGTTTCCAGAATGATGGAGAAGGTCCGGCACGAAAAATAAAACTGGCCATTACTCTACCGTCGGCCATGGATCCGCAAACGATCAGCATCAAAGACATGTCGCCTTACTGTTTGCCTTGCGACAGTGTGGCTACACGTACAGGTTGTTGGGAGTTGGTGACCAATAAAGACAGCGCTGCATTTATCTTCAACGGAATTTATTTACCGGGCACGAATCAAAAAGGAGTGAATGATAAAGACAGCACCAAAGGGTTTGTGGAGTTTGATGTAAAAACAAAAAGGAAACTGGACAATCTTCCTTTCAAAGGAAGAACAGCGATTTACTTTGATAAGAACGAACCGGTAATCACCAATTTTGCTACAGGAAAATTTAAGCCTGCTTTATCACCGATCGTAATGGCGGGTTATGAAATGAACCTTGGTACAAATGGTTTGAGTGATGGCGTGAATGTGGGCGTAGGTATTGCACGCCTTGCACCGTACAAACCTTATTTCCAGTTTGAATTGTTTGGCAAGTATTATCAAACAACTACGGCTCAACAAACTTTTCAAACGCAAGGTGTGGTAGTGATCGATGGAAAGAATTATGATTATCGTGGTTACCGGGAGCAGTTGCGATCGAGCATTACTCGCATTGGTTTAGTGCCCTTACATCTGCGGTATAATTTCAACGATCTGTTGTCGGCCGGTGCCGGGGTACGAGTTGATGCAGACTTTGCCGGTTCGGTTGATACAAGCCGCACTTACTTACTCAACAATTTCAACGGGCAATTGAATGTTCCATACGATCTTACAAAAAACAGTTCGATCAAAATATTCTCCAATGCACAGTTTCTTCCGTTTGTAGATGCACAGTTCGGAAAGGTTCGTCTTGGTCCGCAGATAGGTACCCGTTTTTATTATGGCGGAACAAACAAATCTTATCTCTATTTTTATGCATCCTGGCGACTGTAATTCCTTCATATCAATCTTTCCTTCGTCGTTTGCTGCCCTTCAGCAGTATCGCTTTTCTGTTGCTGTTTTTTTCGGGTGATGATCAACCACAGCAAAAAGCAAAATGGAATGAAGTCTATCAACCAAAAGATCAGTTGCAGTCTTATTTGGAGAAGCTGTATGATCTTACTGATGAACAGCCGTTCTATCTTTCTAACAAAGCCGATTCGTTAGAGCAAACCTTGTGGCGCAAACCAAAGCTGAAAAAAGAGCAAACTGCCTATCTCGATTTTGTACTCAACATCGCTTATCATTTATTACAGCAAGGGCAAATACAGGCCAGCACACGTTGGTACGAAAAGGGATTGAACTATCAGCAGCAACAGAAAGTTGTTTATGAAGCCGAAGAGTTTATCATTAAGCCCCTTGGCAATAATTATGTTCGTTTGGGAGATTATGATAAAGCCATTGCCTTGCAGCAATCTGCGATTGAACACGCAACCGCTGAACAGCAATTGAATCTGCTTCCGTCGCTTTACAGTAACAAAGCGATTACCTATTACTGGCTGGGTGATTATGCTGCAACACAGATAAGCTGCAACAAAGGCTTGCAGTTTATAACGGAGCAACCAACAGTAACCGGTTTATTGTACAATGTAAAAGCCGATGCATTTTATGCAGCAAAGCAAAACGATAGTGCATTTTATTACAATGAAAAGGCATTGGCCTTCTTTCGTTCTGCTGATGCGGTTGATGCGGATGCTTCGTGGATGGTGAGTGCGTTGCAGCTCTCTGCCAAACTGCTGTACGATCAGCAACAATGGAATAAGGCCTTGCAGAAATTACAGAATGCAGAAAAGATACTGGAGCAAACCTATCCCGACAGCAGGCAAAGAGATAAAGCCAAACTGAAAGCCGAAAAAGGGAACCTGTTTCTGCAATTGCAACAGGCCGACAGCAGCATTCAAAATTTCAAAGACGGGCTGCTGTATTTTAATATCAGCAACACTGGTTATTTTCCCGATCATACTGTTACCACGTTGTATGCAGGGTTAGCAAAAGCATTTGCAAAACAACAGCCCGATACAGCAGCTTATTACTATCAGCTTACTGTTGCCAACGATTATTACTGTAACCAGTTGATCACGGTTTCATCCAATGCATTGCAAAGCAGTAACAGTAATACCATCAGCGAAGAAGCGATTGTTTTTTTTGAAGAGCAGTGCAGGCGAACAGGTAAGCAGGAATTGCTGCAGCAGCTGTTATGGCTTGTTGAATTATCAAAAGGTCGTAAGCTGTTAAACGAACAAAACAGAAGCAGGCAATGGCAAACCGACGGTACTGATTTATTACGGCCGCAATTATTTGCAGAGTTACGCAACGATTATTTATTATTAGCCGAAACAAATGATGCAGCAAAGAAAGCATTCATCAGCGAACGGATACGCAAACAGGAATTAGAACTTGGCTTACAGGAAAACCGGTTTGCACAATTGCTGGAGCAACCTTCGTTGCAACAGTTTCAGCAGAAGTTAAAAGAAGTAACGGCAAAGGCAGATTTTATCAGCTATACACTTGTAAGCAACCGAGTTTATTTATTGCATGTAACAGACGGAAAGGTTAACTGCAAGCTGTTACCGGTAACTGTAAAACAACAAACAGATTCGTTGCTTCAAATCTATTTTTCGCCAACATCATCTGCTTATAATAATAACCCGACTGCTTATTTTCAATCGGCAAATGAATTACGAAAGCAAGTACTTCCTGTTGAACTGAAAACTCAATCGCTCATTATATCTGCTGATGGATGGCTGCATAACCTTCCTTTCGAAGCATTGTGTACCGATGCTAAGCAACAGTTTATTGCAGAAAAAACCACAGTAAGTTATGTGTACTCGTTGCTGCAATATGTACGGGCAGCAAAGCAGTCAACAGAAAAAATACCGGTCACCGTTTATACATTCAATCAGCACCAAAATGGATTTGCTGCTTTGCCCAACTCTATCGTTGAAGCAAAACAGTTGCGCAAAAAACTCAACACAACAACTTACGAAGCCACAACAACTGATCCGAATAAATTTGTTGCATCCATGCAATCGGGAGCAGTGTTACATATAGCCGCACATGCGGTGGCCGACAGCTCACAACAACCTTTTCTTGTACTGAAACAAAAATTTTATCTCGGGCAGTTGCAGTATGTGGTTACAGCTGCACCGTTGGTTGTATTAACCGCCTGCGAAACGGCTGCAGGAAAAGTACAGCAGGGCGAAGGCGTTGCAAGTATTGGTCGTGCATTCATCAGCAAAGGTGTTAAAGGCGTTGTTGCAAGCCGCTGGCCGGTTGATGATGCCGTGGCACCGTTATTTGTACAATCGTTTTATACTTCGTTACAAGAACAACATTCACCCGTTACTGCATTGCATGATGCAAGAAAGCAATACCTGCAAAACGCAACAAGTCTTGCACAAAAGAATCCCCTGTTATGGAGTGGGTTCAGTTATATTGGTATCGATCAGCAATTGCAATTACAAACATCTTCTTTTAACTGGTATTGGTTGGTACTGTTAGCACTTCTGCCAATTGGTTATTATTTCTTCCGAAAGTTTAAAGGCTAAGTCACTCTAGCACAAAGCACACAAAGGATTTCACAAAGAGCACAACGCTTAGTGCCTCCGTGAATTCTTAGTGCCCTTTGTGACACCTTGGTTAAAAAAATATTCCCACCAAACCATCTAATAATCAACGATTTAGAAATTATTTAAAAATTTCTTTCCCAAGCAGGGTAACAATCTTTTACTGCTGCGGATATACTTCCAAACAACAAACAAAAACAATTAAAACTTCTTATTATGAAACAGTCAATCCTTTCAACCGTAGCAATTGCAGCAGCCATCAGTTTTACTGCTTGTAAAAAAGACAAAGCAACATATGTGCAGCCACATGTGTTCGAACAAAAAGTAAAAACCTTTTTCGATGCCAACGCTCCCAAGTATGAAGCGTTTACCATCGATGCAACAACAGGTGGCTTACTGTTAACAAGCAAAGGCACAAAAATTAACTTTCCTGCCAACGCATTTAAAAAAGCTAACGGACAAATTGTAACAGGTAGTGTAACCGTTCAGGTGAAAGATATTTACCAGGCGAGTGATATGCTGTTAGGTAATCGCCCAACAGAAGCAGGAGGACAAATGCTGATTTCTTATGGCGAGATGACCGTAAAAGCAAACCAGGGTGCTGATGAATTACAATTGAATGCACCAGCACAGGTAGTAGTGCCTGCCGCACCAAAAGCAGGTGCCAACGGACAGTTCTTGCGTGAAGTACCCATGTGGCGTGGTGATAGTGCAGTAACCTATACGATCAACGGTAACGATCATGAAAACTTACCGGTAACACTTTCGCAAACAGGTTATGTACCACGTGGTGTTAACTGGGTACAGAATGGCAACTTCGCAACAAACAATAACAACGGTACTTCAACTTTCAATCTTGATAGCTTAGGTGTATGGCGCAACTGTGATGCGTTGATGGGTGATCCACGTCCGAAAACAACAGTATTGGGTTACTTCAGCAACCAGTGGAACTCTGCAACAAGTACCAACTATATGGGTGGTGAACCAAGTATGCTCTTCTTTAAAGTGAAACAACAAAACACGCTGGTGAAATTGTACAATAAAATTATCAATGCACCTGCAGGTAAAGAAGGTTTATTAAGTTACCAGAACAGTTTCCCGATTGGTATTGAAGGTACATTCCTCGCCATTACTTTTAAAGACAATAAAATTTACGCAGAAATGCAGGATGTAACAGTGGGAGCGCCTGCAAGTGGTAAAACTTATTACGGTGTAACATTTAACCTTACCGAAGTAACCGAAGCGCAATTGCTTGCTCTGATACAACAACTGAATACCAAGTAAGCACCGTTGTTCATCTGTCGAAAACATCTGTACTATGAAACAAATCCCGGCCTTGGTGCCGGGATTGTTTATTTAAAATCGCTTTGAATAAAATCGGCCAGCAGTTTCATACGGAAGTAAAGATTGCTGATCATCAGCTGCACATTGTTCTTTACCTGTTCTACACTTCCCTTATTCATCTTCTTGAGTGTTTTCAGCTCTACAATTTTTTCATCAATCTTGTCGATGAGACGTTCAGCTGTCCAGCCAATGTATTTTTTATTACGGTCATCGTATACATGGTAGGGTTCAATGGTGCCGGCCTTTAACTTCTTGAATGTAAAATTTTGCTTAATGGCTTCCTGTATGGCATCATTACTCAACAAATCAATAATCGTATCGGGCGATACACTGTTGCGGAATGCATTTTTAAAAATATTGAGGTTGTTCCGAAGTTCCATCAATACTTGTTTCTTCAGTACATCGTTTGTTTTACTTTGCTTATGCAAAAACGAAATCAGGTTATCGAGAGGTGCAATGCCGCTTTTTAGCCAATCAAGATTCATAAATTAAAAATAACGGTTCATGCTTTAATCTGCAACCCAAATTAAGTGCATAAAAAAAGCTCCCGATCAAAGGAGCTTTACAGACAGAAAAACCAGGGTTTATATTTTTTCGAGAACAATAGTGGCATTCACACGTTGCGTGTCTTTCGATACCGTTCCGCCGGAGTTATTTATTTGCGATGAAAATGTTTTCATGTACATGGTTAAACGTTTCCCTTCCAGTTTGTATTTGCAGCCACCTGGCTGTACTGCACCCGAAGTACCGGGAGCCGAAGGAGTACCGGGTGTTCCTTCAAAGTAAATAGAATCGGCACCAACCAGTTTATACTTACTATCGGGGTTTGATGGTGGAATGGTTGTAGTAATGTCGCTCGAATCTTCGGTCTGCAATACATTATTTTCAAACGAACGGATGATTAATTTTCCTGTGTAATCGTATCCGATTCCTTTGCCTGTAAAATTAGTACTGCTGATTGTGTACATGCCAACCGGGTTAGAGCTGGAAAAACGTAATTCAGTTTCAATTTTTGTATCTGTACCAAAAAGGTTCAATGAGGTGGATGCAGTGGTTGAGCCGGAGCTCGAAATCAATTTCCAGTTACCTTGTATGCTGCCGGTACCTGAACCAGATCCAGACCCAGACCCGGAACCGCCTGATCCATTTGCACTAAACGATTCTTCTTTCGAACAGGAAGCAACAGTAACTGCAAGGGTGAAAAGTGTTGCAACTATTTTAGGAAATTTCATGAAGTAAAAGTTTGAGCAATACTACTCATTTTTTTCAATGTTGTACCTTGCTGTTTCATAAGCGTGTTGATTTGGCTCATAAACGTATCATAGCACATTTCGATCTGGATACTTTCTTTGTATCGGTAGAACGTTTGAACGATCCTTCACTCGTTGGCAAGCCTGTTATTGTTGGCGGTACAAGAGAGCGGGGAGTGGTAAGTACCTGCAGTTACGAAACACGTGTGTTTGGTGTACACAGCGGTATGCCCATGGCACAGGCCATGAAACTTTGTCCCCAGGCAATTGTGTTGCAGGGAACACGTGGCGATTACAGCCGCTACTCACGCTGGGTAACGGATATTATTGCAGCAAAAGCACCGCTGTTTCAAAAAGCATCCATCGATGAATTTTATATCGATCTTACGGGGATGGATCGTTTTTTCGATCCCGTACAATGGACGGTTGATCTTCGGCAGGAAATTATTGATGCTACACAGCTACCGATATCTTTTGCTATGGCCTCAAACAAACTGGTAGCAAAGATTGGAACAGATCTGGCAAAGCCCAACAGCTATATCGTTATTGAACACGGAAAGGAAAAAGAATTTCTGGCGCCGTTGCGTGTAAATAAAATTCCGGGCATAGGTGAAAAGGCTTACCATACGTTGCTCGACTTAGGTATTGAAACCATCGGCGATTTGCAAAATGTAAACCCGGTTATGCTGGAGCAACAATTGGGTAAGCATGGAAGAGATTTGTGGCAACGGGCACACGGTATCAGCTTCAGCGAAGTAGCTGCTTACCACGAATCGAAATCTATTTCCAGCGAAAATACATTTCACGAAAACAGGAGCGATCTTCCTTTTCTGGAAGCAGAGATTGTTCGATTAACGGAAAAAATTGCGCATGAGTTAAGGCAGGAAAATAAAATGGCCGGTTGTGTGTCGGTAAAGATCCGTTATCCCAATTTCGAAACACAACAACGGCAGGCATCCATTCCTTATACATTTTATGATGATGAGTTGATCTATAATGCCAAGCAATTATTCCATCAGCTTTATAAAAAAGGACAACCCGTACGTTTACTGGGTGTAAAGCTGAGCGAATTAACCGATGAAGCTTCGCAAACCAATTTATTTCAGGATGTACAGAAGAAGAATGAATTGTATAAAGCCATTGATCAGGTAAAAGAGCGCTTTGGTAAAGCCCTGCTTACAAAAGCACGCAATGCAAAACGTAAAGGCGAAGACAACGAAATGCCCGATGTTTCCTAACTGATGTTTGTAGGGAAAATTTTTTACAGATAAAGTCTATCTGATAAGTAGGGAATATATATCTTTACGGCCTCAACAATTATTCACTATTAAATCTGTTTAACATGAGTTTACGTTTAGGCGATGTTGCGCCAAATTTTAAAGCAAAGACCTCCATTGGTGAAATTGATTTTTATGAGTACCTGGGCGATAGCTGGGGCGTGTTGTTTTCGCACCCTGCCGATTATACCCCGGTTTGTACAACCGAACTTGGTAAAACCGCTCTGCTGAAAAGTGAGTTTGAAAAGCGTGGTGTAAAAGTATTGGCACTGAGTGTGGATGGTGTAGAAAGCCACAAAGGCTGGATTAACGACATTAACGAAACACAACATACCAATGTTGAGTTCCCGATTATTGCAGATGAAGACAGAACTGTTGCCAACCTGTACGATATGATTCATCCGAACGCAAACGAAACATTAACGGTACGTTCGTTGTTCATCATCGGTCCCGATAAAAAAGTAAAACTGTTCATCACATATCCTGCTTCAACCGGCCGTAACTTTACCGAAGTGTTGCGTGTAATTGACTCCTTGCAGTTATCTGCGCAGTATACGGTTGCTACTCCTGCCGATTGGAAAGATGGGGATGATGTAATTGTTGCAAACTCTGTAACAACAGAAGCAGCAGTTGCTAAGTTTCCAAAGGGTGTGAAAATTGTAAAGCCTTACCTGCGTTACACACCCCAACCAAACAAGTAAGTAAGTTTCCTATTGGTTATACTCTGCTATGCGAAAAGCCCCTTAACGGGGCTTTTTTATTTTCACTTACAGTAATCTGCTTATTTTTTTATCCATTTATCAAACTGTTGCAGCATGGCTTTCAGATCTTTCGAAACCGGTGCTTCCAGTTCTTTTGTTGCTCCATCAACATCAGTAAACTTCAGCTTCCATGCATGCAACGCCAACCTGTTCAACAGCGGTCGTTCTTCTTCATCGGCCTTCGATAGTTTGAATTTTTTGCGTTTCAGCGATGATAATAAAACAGGTGTTGTAGTACCATAAATATCATCGCACACAATCGGGTGGCCGATATGCTTCATGTGTACACGGATCTGGTGTGTACGGCCGGTATGAATCTGGAACTGCATCCAGCTGTAAGCACCATATTCATGCAGCACTTTATAATCGGTTAACGATGGTTTTCCTTTTGCATGCGTTACATAAGTAGATTTTTTTACGGGATGCTCCATGATGGCGGCATCAACACTGCCTTCTTCCTGCACAGGTGTACCGTGTACAAGTCCGAGGTAAAACTTTTCTACGGTACGTTCTTCAAATTGCTTTGAAAGAAGTTTGTGCGTTGCTTCATCTTTTGCAAAAACAATCAAGCCGCTGGTAAATTTATCTAAGCGATGAACAATCCATACCTTGCCATATTGTTCATTCAACCAGTCTTTCAATGAAGGTTCGCTTTGTTCACGATCAGGAATAGAAAGCAAGCCTGAAGGTTTGTTCAACGCAATCCAGTGATCGGTTTCGGCAATAATTTCAATTTTATTCTTCATCTCTGTTCTTGCCTTTTTTTTCTTCTTTCTTTTTTACAAACGATTTGTTCAGGAACTTCAGCAAACGCACTTCTTTTTCGTTGAGGTAACGCCATCTGCCACGATCAACATTTTTCTTGGTAAGATTGGCGAACAATACACGATCGAGTCCTTTTACATCGTAACCCAAATGCTCGAACATGCGACGTACAATGCGGTTACGTCCGCTATGAATTTCGATACCTATAATTTTTTTATTTTTCGGATCGGCATAACCCAGTGCATCCGGTGCAATAAAGCCATCTTCCAACGTCAGTCCGTTCATCATCTTTTCAAAATCACCTTTTTCAAGCGGACGATCCAATGTTACTTCGTACACTTTTTTTACCTGGTAACTTGGGTGCGATAATTTTTGTGTAAGCTCGCCATCGTTGGTGAGCAGGAGTACACCTGTTGTGTTTCTGTCTAACCGGCCAACAGGATAAATGCGGCTCATTGGTATTCCTTTCATCAGATCCATTATGGTTCTTCTGCCTTGCGGATCGTCTGATGTTGTAATATAATCTTTGGGTTTGTTGAGTAAAATGTAAACCAGCTCTTTCTGAATAGCGATCTTTTTGCCATTCACAATTACTGTGTCGCCCTCTTCAATTTTATGCCCGGGTTCGGTAACAACCGTTCCGTTTATTTTTACCTTTTCGGCTTTTATTAATTCAACTGCATCTCTGCGGCTGCAAACACCGCAATGGGCAATGTATTTGTTCAGCGGCATTGCTGCATCACTTTTTTCTTTTCGGAAGGTGATGGGTTCGGGAGCTTTCTCCATTTTAAACCGTGCATCTTCCTTTACTACTTTTTTGATGGGTTTGCCCGGAGCTTCTTTTTCAAAACGTCCTTGTTTTTTGTTGCCGGGTTCTTGCGTACTATATCTTGTGCCTTGTGTCTTGTGTCTTGCCCCTTGTGCCTTATCTTCTGGCTCTTGCTTCTTGAATTTTATGCCTTGTGGTCTCAGGCTTCTTTCTTCGGCTTTTTTCTTTTCGAAGTAGGCATTTTTTTCTTCACGTGCCTTTTTCTTTTCCTGGCGGAATTCTTCTTTGATTTGGGCATTGCTTTTACGCCCGGTAAACTTTCCAAAATTGCTTTTTGCCATGCTTGTATGTTTTGCTGTTTTGCAACAGGATGAGCTGCAAAGGTAACTTAATTGCCCAAGGGTGGGAAATCGTCTTTTAACAGACTATGTAACCATGATCAAGCAGGATAAACGATAGAGATGATACCACTCGTTAGCTGTCTGCTTTTTCTAATGCTGAAAAAAAGGATACAGGTCAAACGGTTGCACAACCGCTCAACCATTGAATCAACCACAGGTGCAATACGAAAATTATCTTGCAAGTATTCTTCAAACAAATCGTCTAACTCGGCTATGAGAAATGTTTTTGCTGCCTTGTTCTTTTTTGTTGCGCAATTATCTATTGCTCAACCTGCACAAACACTTTATTTCGACCCGGCTTCTGCAATCGGTGCGCCTGTTTCCCGTTTGTTTGAAAGTGTAACATATATTCCATTGGAAACAACAAGGCAAAGTTTATTTGGACAAATAAGCCACCTGGTAGTTACAGCACAGTATTTTATTGTTTTTGATTACGACACACAAGCGCTTTACTTCTTTGATAAAAACGGAAAGTTTGTAAAGAAATATAAAGATGATAAGTATACGATTGCAGCTTTATACTGGATGCAGAAGGAAAATGCACTTTACATATTGCAGGCAAAATCTTATCGATTAACAGATCAGGAAAGAGACGAGCTGCTGCATACACCGTTTACGAAAAGTACATCGAAGTATGGAAGAGCTGTTTTGTATAATCTCAATAATATTGAAAAAGAGCAGATAAGTGAAATGCCGGATTTTGGAATTTTTATGGCTAACCCAACCTTACTTGCTCCCGGGCAATGGGCATATAGTTCGGTAATAAGTTACAGTGATGCAAAAGACACGGTTGATTTTGAATTGAAGATTTCGAACGGGCAAAAAATAACTAAGGCGTATTTCCCTTATACAAAACGCAGATCAACTTTTTTAAGTGATCCTGCAAACATCGAGTTCTTTGCTGCAAGCCAATCCAATACATTGCTTTTTACACGACCCTATTATAACTCTGTTTACCAGTTAACTCCCGATAGTGTAACAGTGCTTTACAATTTTGTATTGCCGTTCGAGAATACGGTGCCGAAAACATTTTTTACAAAAGAGTTCAGTTCACGGAACGAGTTGAGAGATTACAAGCAAAACAATCCGGCTTATGCATGGCGCATAAATGGGCTCATACCCTTTCATAATCTTTTATTTTTTTCGCTCGATTATCAGAAAAGAGATCGCCGATTCATTTTCGATAAAAGCACCAATCGTTTTTATAATGTGAACAAAATATCGGCCGACAGTACCAATGCATACCTGCCAGTAATGGGTTGGGGTATTCAGTACTACGATACTACTGCTCTGTACAGTAGTATTTCTTCTGATGCCATGTTCCGTTCAAGAGATGCAGAAAAGCATCGTAACCCAGTGTACAGCGAATTGCTTACAAACTATTTCGATAAAAGTAAATCAACTTCAAATCCTGTCATTATCATCCTGAAACCTGTCATCAAAAACAAATGAGATCAATAACCCTTCTGCTGCTGTTGCTACCTGTTTTTCTTTTTGCTCAACAAAAAACTGAAACACCTGCCGGTTCTGTTACCGGTATTGTAAAAGATTCAGCCAATGATTATGGGTTAGAGGCTGTAACAGTTTTGCTGTATAAAAAAAGCGATTCATCGTTGCTCAATTACCAGCTTACAAATACTGCCGGTGAATTTAATTTTCAACAGGTGCCATTGAATGTGCCGATCATTGTCAGTCTTACTTTTTCCGGGTTTAAATCGTACTCGAAAATTATTACGCTCGATAGTCTGCTGCATCCATCTTACAATTTCAACACCATAAAACTGAATACCAACTTTAAAGCCTTGGATGAGGTGGTGGTTACAGCAGTGGTGCCTATTCGCATGAATGGCGATACATTAGAAATAAATCCTGCTGCGTTTAAACTCGATTCAAATGCTGTGGTAGAAGATATGCTGCGGAAAGTACCAGGTATTACATTGTGGGGCGATGGCACGGTAACGGTAAACGGTAAGAAGGTGACCAATGTGTATGTTGACGGGAAACCGTTTTTCGGTAACGATCCTGCAATTGCTACCCAGAACCTGCCGAAAAATGCAATTGAAAAAATTCAGGTATACACAGAAGAAGACCGAACGAAAAGTGCTGCAGAACGAACTGCTGCCGACTCGTTGCTCACAATGAATATTAAACTGAAAGCCGATAAGAAAAAAGGATACTTCGGAAAGGGCAGTGCAGGTATGGGTACCGATCAACGGTTTGAAGCAGATTTGGGGTTACAGGCCTTCAATAAAAAAACAAGATTGGGTATTGGCGGTGCCATCAATAATATTAATAAGAACGTTGATGATCTGCAATCGCTGCTGGGTGAAACCACATTCCGCAGTTTTAACCCCCGTAACAGGTATGTAGCAAATTTTGCCGGCCGTGGTGTAAACAAATTTTATTTCCTGGGTGCCAACCTGCAGCATAGTTTTATTGAAACAACCAATAACCAGCGAAGCAACGAACTGAATTTTGATTTAACCGGTAGAGGAGCAATCAACTATGTGAATTCGCAATCTGATGCAATTACAAGTGCGGCGGGCAATTCCTTTTACAAATCATCTCTCCGTAATTCAACACAGGAGAACGATACCAAAACATTTGCAGTAAACTATAACAAACGGGATATTGGTAAAGATTTTAATATCCGTGCCACTGTAATCGACAATGTTGGTTTTGGTAACTCATCCGGAACAACAGTTACCGAACGTGAAGGAAAAGGTATTGTGAGCGAAAGCAATGAATCGTCTGAATCGGAAACAAAAAGCCGCAGCTTAAATTTTGGAGGAAATTTTTTAAATAAAGACAGTGATGAACGTAACCTGAAAAGTTTTTCGCTCCGTTTCAACGGTAGCTATAACCAAAATGAAAGCATCCGCACAAGCCTGAGCGATCTTGAATCGTTTGAAAATCCGATGCTGAATACTTCGTTCAACCGTCGTTACAATACAAACTCCAGTAACTGGAACAGTTCTGTAAGTGCTACGTATAACGCATTAAAGCGCCTGCTGTTCGGCAGTAATAATCTCTGGAACATTAACATGCGCCTTACCAATAATCTTAATTTCAGCCAATCCGATCTTACATACAACGTAAGTGATTACGATTCTACAAGTAAGATATATGTTGGCAATGCAAAAATCACCAACATTCATCAGAATAACCGCATAAGCGACGAACCTTCTCTTAACCTTTCGAAATCATTTTCAAAAAGATTATCCAACAGGTATTTCAGAAGTATTACCGTTTCCACAAATATTGGTGGCCAGTTTCTGCGTGAAAAAGATCAATCCAACTTCAGCAAACGCAATCTTACAAGGGAGTTTTTTTTCTTTACACCTAATACCAACATCAGCTATTTCTATCAGAAGACGAATGGGTACAATATCAACGCTGCACTAACGCATAACACCAACTATTCTATTCCAGTTCTCGATCAGTTGTTTCCGATCATCGACAGTGCTAATCTTTATTCATTCAATTACGGAAATGCATATTTAAGTCCGTCGAAGCTTAATACGTTTGGCCTCAATCTTAATTATGGCCGTGGTGGTAACAGAAATAAAAAAGCCGATATCAACTTTGGTGTCAATGGCAACTATGTTACAGTGCGAAACGATATAGCAGACAGCAGTTTTTACGATACACTTGGCCGTAAAAATGTTTACCTCATCAATATTAATGGAAGAAGTAACTGGAATGTTGGCGGCAACTTCAATGTGTCGCTCCGGTTAAAGAAAAATGTGTTACAATTTTCCTATAACGGGTTTCTTAACAACAGCAAATCGCCCAACTATATCGATAATGTGTTTTCAACATCCCGTATTCAAAATATAAACAACTCATTGCGTATTTATTTTGCTGTAGGTGAAATTGTTAACTTCTCTGTATCGCAGGGTATTAATATGAGCAACAGTATACAAACAGGAGCCAACCTCCGTTCGTTTAAAAACAAGAACTATTTTACCAGCGCTAATATTAACCTGCAATACCCGAAAGATTTTACGTTGAGTAATACACTCAACTATGTACGAAATACAACCACCAATCAAACCTCTGCATTGTGGAATGCATTTCTCAGCTACCGTTTCTTAAAAAGTAAGCAGCTGGAAGCGAAATTTTCTGCTATGGACATTCTTCGGCAGAATAAAAATATTTCAATCGGGTCGAGCAACAACACGATCACCACCACTGTTACCAATGGCTTGCAACAGTTTTACATGCTTACCATTGCTTATTACCCACGTAGTTTTGGTGGACGACAAGCCGGTGGCCGCAGAGGAACAACAGGAACTCCGGGTGGAAACTTTGGCGGGCAAGGCGGAAGACCGAGGTTTTAAGTTGATAGAAGTTGAACATACAACATAAAAAAAGCGGCTCTGTATGGAGCCGCTTTTTTATTATTACCGCCTTTATTATTTTCTGATAACAAGTTTTTCTGTGTGCAGTATCGATCCTGTTGCATTGGTGATGCGGAGGATATACATACCATTTGGAACTGCTCTTGTATCTATTCTTGTAGCTGTACCGCTGGTAAGCTGTTGCTTAATCATTCTGCCATTCATATCGAAGAGTGTTGCCATTCTTCCTGCTTCGGCAGCATAGTTATACACTACAATAAAGTTGGTGGCAGGGTTCGGATAAATATCAATGCTGTTATCTTTTTTATCTGCCGGAATTGTGTTTTTAATTGTTGTTGATCCCATTTGTACATACTGGCGCATTGAGCCTGGTACGTAAGTAAACTCAAGAATACTTCCTGGGTTTGCCGGTGTAGTTGTTACATTACCTGTTGGTCCTGATGTTGATCCGCTTGAATCGCAGGCTACATAAATTTTTAAACCATCGGGGCTAACGACAACATCACGGTAGCGACCCATACCACGGAAGTAGTTGATGGTATCGGAAATAATCTGCTGGCCGTCGTTGCTTAATTGATAGCGTGCAATTACACCACCTTTTAATGTTGCAACCAATAAGGAGTTTTGCCAACCGGGAATAGCTGAGCTGCCATAAAAATCTGTACCGGAAGGACCAAGTGAAGGCCATAACATATTATCACCACCTGTTGGAGGATTTGATGAGGGGAAGATTGAACGCAATGGTTCTTTGGCATTAAGCGTTACGCAGTTGGCCTGTTCGTTTACAACAGTAAAGCCGCCGATTACACGACCGTTGTAATTACCATCGCAATAGCCTGAAACTTGTGGCCAGCCATAGTTCCGACCTGATTCAATGATGTTAATTTCATCATCGCTGAACGGTCCGTGTTCTGAACTGTAGAGGATAGGAGTACCGTTCACGCTACCCCAAACCAAACCTTGTGCATTGCGATGACCAAATGAATAAACAGGCGTTGGTTGTCCGCCGCTGGTAAACGGATTATCGGCAGGAATCCATGAGCCGCTCACTAACTCTGTATTGAAACGAAGAATCTTTCCTTCATAAATAGAAAGATTTTGTGCATTGTTTGTACGGCTAACATTATCGTATTGTCCGGCACCCATATCGCCAATTGTAAAATACAATTTGGTATCGGGTCCAATAGCCAAACGGCAGGAGTTATGATCGTTACTGCCGGGAATATTTTCGAGGATAGTAACAGGGTCAATCAATGTTTGTGTAAATGCATCATAGCTGTATCGCTCTACTCGTATTCTTCTAACCGTTGCACTTAAGGATTGATAGGTATAGGCAATGTAAACAAATGGTTTGCCCGTCATAAATTCAGGATGTAAAGCCAGACCCATTAAACCATCTTGTCCGCCGGCTAAAACCATTTTACTACCCAAGGTAAGTACAACACGTTTTACACCGGTAGCAGGATTAACAAAGCTTACAGTACCTCCAAAACGTTCGGTATACCAGAGATTATCATCAGGTCCGTAAACAAGATCGTGTGGCATACGCTGGCGTGCAATTACTGTACGTACGTTAAACGATTCGGATGCAGCTGTTGCAGAAAGTGTGGTAACAGGGAATACTGTACTTGAAGATTCGTTACCGGCTGCATCTTTTGCACGCACTGTCATGTTATATGTTGTATTGGGAGCAAGTCCTGTGATGCTGTAAGATGGACCGATGAGTGTACTGCTGTTGAGTTTAACACCGTTCCTGTAAACATCATAGCCGGTAACTCCGATGTTGTCGGTAGATGGCGACCAGCTGAGTACAAATGAAGTGTTTGTAATAAATGCTGCTGCAAGATTTGAAGGCACTGTTGGTGCCTGCACATCCGATACCAGATCTTTTGAAAGACTTGTGCCGGGAATAACTTCTGATGGAGCAGAAGAGCTTTGACCGGGTTTTGCCCAACCAACAGCCAGGTTATCGCTGCCTGTTGATTCTTTCATTAATGCTTCTACATAGTATTTTGTTCCGGCAACAAGTTGAATGGCCACAGACTTTTGTGTAGTGGAAACATTCCATTGACGGGGTTTTGTTGCTTTGGATGTATAGGCAACACGTACTTTATTTGCTGCAAGCGATGTGGTGCTGAGCCAAAGTTCACCTGCATTGTCTGCCGCAATCCAGAAATAATAAGTACCTGTTGTTGGCGGACAGATATAGCCATAAATTCTTACTCCAAGGTTGCTGCCAAGATTACTGGCTGTTTCAAAAAGAGTAAGTGTTCCTGTAACCGAAGGGTTGTTGGGGTAATTAACATTGGAGGTAAGATTGCTGACGTTGCCTCCGGTAATGTTGTTCCATTGTTGAAAATTAATACTTCCTGTACCGGTGCATTGCGCATTGAGTGAGTGTAACGCAAGCAGGCACACGAATGAAAGCAGTAGTAGTTTCATTGTAGTGAATTTTGGGTTTATGTGTATCAAAGGAAGGATTTTTTTATGAAACAAAAGCGCCGGTTTATTACTTAGTAACTTTTACATCTCTTATATAAAAAAGAATGAACATGTGAACAATCGTGTGTTTTAAAGATGTGATTTGCTTGAATAAAAAAGAGCGTTGTTTGATTAATCAAACAACGCTCTTGTACTATTCCTGTTAAACAGTGTTAGAGTTGTCCTTCTTTATTCGCTAACTGACCACAAGCTGCATCAATATCTTTCCCACGGCTTCTGCGTAAACGTGCGTTTACCCTGTTCTTCTCCAGGTAAGCCATAAACTTATCGGTAACGGCTTCATCGGGTTTTTGAAACTTAGCCATGTCGATGGGATTGTATTCAATAATATTGATGAGATCGGCAGGAACCTGTCGATAGATCTTGATCAGCTCATCCGCATCCTTCAGCGAATCGTTGAAATCCTTGAAGAGAATGTATTCAAATGTTATCTCGTTACCGGTTTTTTTGTAGAAGTAATTGAGTGCTTCAATCAGCGATTTAATATCGTTACTGTCGTTGATGGGCATAATTTCATGGCGCTTCGCATCATTGGCTGCATGTAAACTCAGCGCCAGTTTAAACCGCACTTCATCATCGCCCAGTTGTTTTATTTGTTTGGCAACACCGGCAGTTGATACTGTTATGCGTCGTGGGCTCATTCCTAAACCATCGGGTGAAGTAATTTTTTCAATGGCTTTTAATACGTTTTTATAGTTGAGCAACGGTTCGCCCATGCCCATAAATACAATATTGCTGAGCTTCTTTTCATATACCCGTTCGCTCTGTTGGTTGATAAGGACTACCTCATCATAAATTTCATCGTAGTTGAGATTACGTTTACGATCAATATAACCGGTGGCACAAAACTTACAACTAAGTGAACAACCAATCTGCGATGATACGCAGGCAGTTTTTCGATCATCAGTTGGTATCAGTACGCCTTCAACCAAATGTCCTTCGTGTGTGCGGAATCTCGATTTCACCGTTCCATCGGCGGAGTATTGTGTTGCATCAACAGTTAATGCGGGTAAAGTGAATACGTCTCCCAGTTTTTGACGGAGTTCTTTGCTCAGGTTGGTCATATCGGCAAAACTGTGCGCATGCTTTTGCCAAAGCCATTCGTACACTTGTTTTGCTCTGAATTTCTTTTCGCCAATGCTTTCGAAGAAATCGGTGATTTCTTCAAGACTTAAGTGGCGTATATTTCGCTCGTTCGCTACTGCCATAGCGGCAAAGGTACAACGGAGAAACGGATTCGGTTACAAAACGATTGATCTCATCCAAAAAGAAAGCCTTCCGGTTAAAGAAGGCTTCAAAATGAATAGCTTATTGTTTACAGCAAACCGGCTTTTACTTTAAACTTAATATCGGCCCGGATATCGATGGCCTGTGTTACTGTTTCTTTGGTAACAACGCTTGTGCGCAGTTTGTAGCTGCTTGCTTTTACATAGTTGCTCAGATCCTGTGCAGTTGTGGTTAAACTGATGCTTTGTGCAGTAGATGAAATATTGCTGAGGCTTGCAAGCAGTATTTCGTTGTTGCTGTTGGTAGAAATATAAATTTCAACCGACTTTAAAAAGCTGAATGTTTTTGAAGCAGGGTTGGTAATGCTGAGTTTTAATTCCTCCAGTTTAATTTCTTTGATAAGGTTGGCGGCAGTGTTGTTGTTATTGAACTGTTGCGAAGAGTTGGTGGTAACATCGGGGGTGCCCATTTCAAAGGGCAGGTTGATGGGGGAGGAGCTTTCCACCCTGAAATTTGCCTGGTTGCTGATAGAGAAGTTAACCCCCAGTTTTTTACAACCTGTAAAGACAAACGAAATGAATAGTAATGCCAACGCCATGTTTGTTTTCATGTGATAATAGATTTTTGAAACGTAAAAATAAAAAAAGCTGTTACGCTATGTACGTAACAGCTTTTTTTAAAGATTTAGACTTACTTACTGGTTTGCTTTAGCTGCAACGGTTTTTGGATTGTGTGTGCCCAGAAAAAATACAGAAGAACCTTCTCTGTATTGAATGAGGACGTTGTATCTCTTATACTTTGCAGGTATAACCTTTGAATCTTCAATGTTGCTGTTATCTGTAAGTATTTGCAGAACAGTATGTGTGGTTGCAGGCACGAGTTGCTGTGTTGCAGCTTTGCCTGAAAGACTTACTCCCGCATCAATTGTTACAGGACTGTTTACTTCCTTTGTTGTAAAATGAACGGAAATCCCATCAATCCAAACATGCTCAATTTGTATTGTTCTGTTTTGCTTTATCAACAGGTAAACATAATTCCTGTTGGTCTGCTTTGTTTTTTTATCGTAGGTAGTATTTGCGCCATCAATCACTTTTTGCCTGTAGGCATACAGCTTTGCAACCGGATAATTAATTGTACCTGCAAATGAACTGCAAACAAGCAACAACAGTATGCTATAAATAAGTTTCATACGTTTTGTTATTTGTATGTTGGATGCACGGTTGTTAGAGATTACACATTCTTTATTTCGCTTTCACAAATTGTTGCAGATGTTTATACTTTCTGTCGTCGCTCCATATTTCCAGTAAGTAGGTGCCGGTTGATAGGTTGCCGAGCTGAACAGTACCCGCCTGATAACCTTGTGTTTTTTGCAACAGTATCTGTCCACTCATATTCATTACACGTAGATGAATGTTGCGAATACCTGCAATAGTACCTGTGCGGAAATTAATATCGTTGGTAATAACAGTAGGGAAGACAGAAGTGATAAAACGTTTATCATTTACAATTACGTCTGGTACCGCAGTAGGAACATTGCCAATGGTGGTATAGAACATGCCGTTACCATGTGTACCAATAAGCAGGGTGTTATCTGAAGTGCGGAGTGCCAGGTCGTTGACAATGGCGCCTTGTAAGACCGGCGGGCCTTCCATGGTCCAGTTGGTACTTGCACCATTAATGGTTGTAGTACTGAACAAGCCGATGGACGTACCAACATAGTATTCCACGCCGGTTGTTGTGGCAACAATTGCACAGGTTCTGAAAGATGCTGATGCAATATTCCCTTCAACCAATTGCCATGTAGGTGAAGCTGAGGTTGCATTGCCGGTCCAGAATGCACTCGCCACGCCATAGTTGGAAACAACAGCAAGCACTGTATCGGGATTACGAGGATTCACTGCAATTTCACGCACCAATGAACTGGTGGACGATGCTAATGCAGAGGGTGTAATATTAACCGGTATTGCGCTCGGCGCAGCATCACGAGGGTCTGTTAACCGATAGATGCGGCCATTACTTGTACCAATATACAAATGGCTGCTGCTGCCGTTGTATGTTCCTCTTGAGGTAGCTAAAGAAAAAATATTGCCTGTTAAGGTACTGGCAACACCTGTCATCTGTGTCCAACCACTTGCTGATACGGTTGTTGCATTGGTTGTGCGGTACAGCGAATTTAAACCGGCATAATACATCACGTTGGTATTATCGGGGTCAAGGTGAAAATAGGTAATGAACTCGCTTTGTGCACCAGTTGGTTTAAGATCTCCTGATAATGCAGATGCAGCACCATTTGCAAAAATCCTGTACACACTTCCTTCCTGTACGCTGCCAAAAAAATATTGGTTCGTGCCTGCGCCGGAAGTTAAAGCAACAGAGCCGCCATCGCCACCAATCAAAACATAATGATCGTTGGCATCAACAGGTGTCTGTAATCCCGATCCGTTTAAAAAACCTTTTGAATCTCGGTAGGTAGTTGAATTATCCTGTGCACCACCACCAAACGTAAGAGAACCGGCAGCAGGGTCGATGGCAACATGATAGTATTGTAATGTTTGGTATTGGTTGCCTAAGCCGCCCCATAAAACAGTGCCGGCAGTAATATCATTGGTAACAGCTAAACCACCATCACTTCCCACAACCACACGGTTTGTAATGGATGGATGAAATGCGAATGAATGAAAGTCTACATGTACAGCTTCGTTAGGATCAGAATAGTTGGTGGCGGTAAGTCCGCCAATAAACGTTCCAGTTGTTGAAAAGCCATCTGTGGAGCGAAACAGGTTAACGCCTCCCGCTATCACAATATTGGGATTTGTAGGATGCACTGCCAGTAACATATTGTACCCGCCCTGCGTTTCCATATACTTGGTTTGTGTGCCCCCACCGGAAGATAGGGGAACATTGCGGGTTGCCTGCAAGTTAGGCCCACGATTGGCACTCCAGGTAACTGTAGGAAAGTTTGTAAGATCTGCCCTGAAAAGATCAGCTTCCGGTACACTCAGCGATGCGCTGAATGCATTCTGATACATGACATATAAAATATTTGAATTACTCGGCGATACTGCTAACACTGTTTTACCCCATCCGCCGGTATAATCTCCATTTGCATCGGTAGTATTGCTGTATGCACGCCAGCCTGCAACTTGGTCACTGTGCCCGATTCTGGTCCATGTGCCAAATGCACCGGTAGTAGAGGTCCATACACCTGCCGTATCTCTGTCTCTGTTTCTGCCCGAAAAACAAGCATAATAGCGAACCGGTACAACGCCTGGTTTGGATATCACAATATCTGTGATCATGTTTTCAATCTGCTGGTCGGGATTTTCCAATTCACCCGTTTCGTTCAGTACCAATCCCCAGCTTGTTCCACCATTGCTGGAACGAATGATATAATTAAGAATAGCGGCATACACCGTACCGCTGCCATCTACCTGTATATTAAAAACCATATCAAAAATGCTATCGAAGCCTTCACGGGCACTGCTGATGATCGTGGAGCTGAGTTTTGTCCATGTTAAACCGTTATCAGTTGATTTGTAAATACCGTAACCGGGAACAAATGCATTGGGATAAGCAGCAGAAGCGCCTAACAATTCGCCGGTGCCGGCATACCATGTATCTTGAAAACCAGGACGTGGGTCCTGAGCCATACATGTTACAATACGCACATCACTAACTGGACTCACATAGGTCCAGCTGCTGCCGCCATCGGTTGAGCGATAGATACCTCCTGTAACACCTGCCGCCAACATTACTCCATTGTTGCGCATATCATACGCAACGGTTCGGGTTCTTCCTCCATTTTGTGAAGGGCCGGCAGCAGTGTACGTGTTGTTAATGGTTTGGCGGAAACCAGGTTTACTCTGGCGGGCTTTGATTGTCGCCAGCAGTGCAAGATCTTTCCGTTGTGCATCACGTGGAATTTCACCAGTAGCCGGATCGTGGAGCATTTTCCATTCGTATAAACGACGTTTAATGCCACCTTCTTCCTGCTCATCTTCTTCTTGCTGCAACCGTAAAGCAGTTGCTGATTTTTTTTCTAATGAAGTTGATCGGTTGAAAATATAAAAGCCAATAAAGCCAAATGTTAGTGCCAGTAGCGTAATAGCCAATGCCGATTTTGTGCGCATACAGTAGAAATTAAGGTATGCTGTAAGTTAAGAAAAAAACAAGCCTGAATAAAAACCTGTGGAAGGGGAGGGCACAAGGGTAGAAAAACAAAAAACCATCGCTTTAAACGATGGTTTTTATGCGGTGAGGGCGGGATTCGAACCTTTGAAAATTTGATTAAATTGCATTTAGCTTTCGGTATGGGAAACGACTGGTAACAAAGGGATTTATCAGTTAACGCAAAATGAAACTAAAACAGGTTATTAAAAAAACTGCACCACAAACTGCACCACAGCATTGTTTTTTATTACCTTCACGGTAAGTTAAAAGCAAATGATATGGGTACAATCCGTTTTGAACTTCGCAGAGAAGCGAAGTACACCAATAGTAAATCTCCTATTCGCTTAATCTACCAAATCAAAGGGCAACGCAAAAGCATTCCTACCGGCATAATGGTGCTGCCGTATTGCTGGGATAGTAAAGAGCAGCGAACAATTTACATTGAAAAAAAGGCAGCAAAGAAAGCCGCCCCCCTAATTGGGTACGACCAGTTTCTAACCGACAAGGAATCGAAAGAAATAAACAAACGACTTTTAGCCATTAAAAGCGATTTGGAGGCAATTGAGCAGCGGTTTGAATTTGACGGGGTTGTGTATTCGGCCGACATGGTTGCCGCCAAATACACAGAATTGAAACAGCCTGTAACGAAAAAAGACGAAAGCAGCACATTCCTTTTTGATTTCATTGACAAGTACATTAATGAGCATACAACCACAAGAGAGGAAGGAAGCCTACAAACATACAGATCGTTAAAAAGGCATTTACAGGACTTTCAAAAGCATACAAGGCGAAAAATTACATTCGATAAAATTGATTATTCATTTTTTCAATCCTTTCAATCCTTTCTGATTTCACCCACAGGGACAACTACGAACAGAAAGGGGGAAACCGTGCAACGCATTCCATTAACAAATTCGACAGCTTCAAAGCAGCTAAGCACCATTAAAACATTTTTGAACTATGCCAAAAAGAACGGTGTGCAGGTAAGCGATAAGTACAAAGATTTCACAATCAAGCGTGAACCTATGGAAGTAATTGCATTAACAAGCAATGAATTTGAAACCCTCTTTCGACTCGACCTTTCCAACAACAAAAAGTTAGCCCAGGTTCGTGACGTTTTTTGCTTTGGATGCACAACAGGGTTACGTTACAGCGACCTTGCACAATTGAAGCGTGAACACATAAAGCACGATGAAATAAGATTAACAGTAACCAAAACCAAACAGCCCCTTACCATTCCCCTTACTAATTATTCACGGGTAATTTTAGCCAAGTATGAACAGCAGCTAAAGCCATTGCCTGTTATCAGTAACCAAAAGATGAATGAGTATGTAAAGCAACTATGCAAACGTGCAGGAATTGCTGAGCCTATTGAAATTGTAAGGTTTCAAGGAGCAAAGCGCATAGTTAATATTTATCCCAAATATGATTTAGTGGGAAGCCATACCGGAAGAAAGACGTTTGCAACATTATCACTTGAAAAGGGAATGAGTGCTGAACAGGTCATGGCTATTGGAGGCTGGAAGGATTACAAGAGTTTTAAAAGATACGTGAATGTAACAAGCCAGCTAAAAAAGACGGTGATGCTGAAAGCATGGGATGCAGATTTGAGTGAGTTTAAACTTAAAGCCGTATAAGATGAATCTGTTGGAGTTATTAAAAAGAAGCGGCATAAGTAAAAAAGATTTGTTTTGTGATATTGTTAAGCAGTGGGGCTTCACTCTGAGTTTATACAAAATTCAGTTCCAAAAACAAATAGGACGGGCGCCGCTGAAAGAACATTACATAACAGCTAAAATTCAAGAGTTTAATTTGTTTTTTTTGGAAGGAAAAGCCACGGGAATGTTTGCGAAAATGGGCGAAGTGGCAGACTTGTTAAGAATAGGATTTCATTTACAAATTGGGCACCCTGAAACACGCATTTACGACCTTATCAATAATCCGGAATTTAAAAATGCAAGGTTTAACCTTGCTGCTTCAATTAGAAATGCAAAATACTTATCAGATGTGAGCAGTAGCTATCAAGGTTTAAGAATGTGCGAATTGAAGGACGAAGACGAGAAAACGTTTGAAGCGCTTAGTTATGTTGTGGAAGGTGGAAATTTTGCAATGTTGTTTGAATATTTAAAAAAGTATGGGAAAGAGGAAACTGTATCTTTCGAAGCTACCGGCGGTAAAACAAAGTTATACTGGCTGCTTAAAAAATTCTACGAGGGTGGGTGTGAAGCACTTAACCCAAAACAAGTGCAGGGAATTGCAAGAAAGTATGAAATATCGCAAACCACAATACGGAACTATCATTCAAAATTGAAAAATCGAGGATATTTATACGATCCTGAGTATGAACTTCAAGTGTTAGAATTTAAAAAAGTCTATGAATTATTACTTGAAGAGTTCAGAGATAGTAATTTAATTGCATTTAAAGCTGTTGAACTTGAATACACAAGACTTAACAACAGCTTCCCTGACTTATAGTAAAAAAAATTGTGCACCCCCAGTGCACCCCAGTATGACCTAAAACCAGATTCATTTTTGTTCTGCAATAGTGCAATAACAAAAATGAATTTTATGAACAATCCATTTGAAGCGATACTTTCAGAGATTGGCGAAGTAAAAGCCATCCTTAAAGAAACTCCAACGCTTCCCACCGCTGCACAAGTTGAGATTATTGATCGTGCAGAATTATGCAAACGTTTAGCAATTACCGAACCAACAGCAATTCGATGGGAAAAGAAAGGTGCTATACCTTGTTTTCGTATCGGTTCAAACGTTCGTTACAATTGGCACTCTGTTGTTTCTTCACTTGAAAACAGGAGGGTAGCGTAATGGGAGATTTAAGAACACGCAACGCCAACCGCTGGGCGAACTACGTTTCGTTTTTTCCGGTGTGGGGTAAGCACGCAGCAAGTGCAATAAGACAAAACGCTTTATCCAAAAATCAACAGGAACAAGCGAACGCAATCAATCCAATTGATCCGACGTACCAAACAAGCCCGTTTGCACAGGAGCAACTTGATACAGCAAGACAAAGTTTAAATGCAAGGATGCCAGGAGCAGCGACACAGGAGAATAACCTATACCGCAGTCAAGCAAACTCAATGATGAATCTTGCAAGGGCTGCAAATCCTCAGCAGTTGATAGCCGCCGCCGGTGCAGTGCAAAACAATACAGAGAATGCACTGAACAACCTTGCCGTGCAGGAGGCTCAATATCGCACAAGCATGTTGGGCAATTTGAACAACGCATTGCAAGTAATGACAGGCGAAAACGATAAAATTTACGGTGATCAATTGAGAAAGTTTGACCGTGACTTTAACTACAAACAGGGGCTGCTAAATTCAGCAGAGCAAAACAGGGCGAACGTTTCAGAGAGCATTAGCAACGGCGTTACATCAATTGCAAATACAGTTCTGCAGTTTGCGGGCAATGGCGGTTTTAATAAGCAACCACAACAGACTTTGCAGCCGGTATCAGCTAATCCAATGAGCAGCTTTAATCCTGCAAACATTGGTTCACCATTGAACACGGCACCACAAGGAACGGGCAATATTTACGGCCGCCGTTTCTCTCCGTCTGTTAGTTGGTTTACGCCCCCACAGGCGAACTACACGCCCACGATTTACGGCAGGCCATAACACAGGCAGGAAATAAAACAGGCAAGCCCGTAATGCTTGCCTATTAGTAAAATGTAAAGAGAATAAGATGAGCGAAATTACCGAATTACTCGCCAATTATGACGGCGAGCCAAAATACAAAGTACAGTTGCAAAAGGTTTTTGAAGCATGGCAGATTGAGCCTGCAACAATGAAAGAAATTGAGGTAAGAACAGGCATTGATAGAGCGAATATTTGCAGGTATGTTGCCACATTACGAAAAGCAAAACTGATTGCTGCACTCAATAAGCGTGAATGTAAAATCACAAAGAAAACAGCAACCGAGTTTACAACAGATCCCGGATTATTCCCGGCGCTTACTCAATCAGTTTTATTTGCTCAATAGTACACATGATCGACTACATGAAATTATGGGTAGAAGATCGGGCGCAAATCGAAACAACGACAGCACTTCCTTTCCTGCAATGGAGGCAAGAACATGACCCAAAAACGGGGGAAGTGCTGCACGTTGATAAAATGGTTTGTGAATGGGGTGTGTTTCAACTAACTCAGTTTTCTAAGACACGCTTACAAATTGCAGGTTCACTGCATAAGTATTGGCAAGGCACTAACCACAAACAGTTTACTTTCTCCGATGTGCAGGATGCTATTAGGCACATGTGCAGCCTGCTAAGATTAAACCCAATGCTTGCACTCATTAAGAACCTGGAGGTTGGTTTTAATATTCACCCGGCGCTTGCAGCCAGTGAAATAATAGATCAGTGTATCTGCTATCGCAACACAAGACCCGCATGGCCTTATGAGAAAGAAAATGAGGCATTTTATTTCATTGAGTTTGCAAGTGGTGACAAGTTTATCAAGTTGTATGACAAAGGCAGGCAATACAGCACTACAAACACGCTGAGATTTGAAACGAAGTACATGCGATCAAGGGAATTGATAGTACAAGGAGCAAAAAGCCTGTTTGATTTAACCTGCGATAAGGTGCTGTTTACATTAGGTCGGAAAACCGTGCAAGATGCAACAGATTTAGTTTTTACAGATCATACAATCAGCATAGAAAGCATGACCGAGAAGGAAAAGAGATTGTTTGAGATAATGCAGAATCCGAATGTATGGGTGTACAGGAATTGTAAAACATCAACAGACTATAGAAAGGAGAGAGAGTTTGAACGTATAGTAAACCAGTACGGAACGAATAAGCATAAGGAACAAATAGTAAATCTTGCAGGGCAAGCGCTTCAACAGTTGGCCTGCTCATAAATTACAAATGCACGGTTTTCCTATCTAATTATAATCGGAAAACCTTGCACAAAGCAATTCAGCAAATGCAATACATACACTTAAAAAGAGCCTTGAACTTAACACAGGCTTTCAAACAGATAAAGGAGCGTGACGACTTAACGTTTAACCTGTCAGCAGTAAAGATCCTACTTGTAATAAGCGAAAGACAGTCGCACTTTGGCTGCACTGCAACTATGATAGCGGAGGCAATGGGCAACACAAACAGCAGAACGCAGCTGAGGAAAAACATTGATTCCCTGCTAAAGCATGAACTTGTTTTCGTGGAGCAATTCGGTAAAACAAAGAAGTACCGGCCGACGATCAGCGGCTTTAATCTGCTAACAGAAATTGACAAGGCAGTAGGTAAAACGAAATTGAAAAAGCAATCTAAACGAAAGCCGACCCGCCCGGTTTCAAAAAAGCCCGTTCCCCTCAAAAATTAACCCGGTACTGTGGATGATAGACCCCCTCTGTATAGCGAAGTACCATTTTTTTCATGTGCAAACAGGCCAAAAACAGGGAGTCATTTTAACTCCCCTCGAAAAAAGATGAAAGTATTTTTACAATGATGTTGCAAAAATGAGAGGGTTGATAATCAGTAAAAAATATCCGAGTATTTATCACATTACAAATAAAGTGTCATAAAGGGTACAGGGTTACCCCGTTTGTACGTGGAGTCAATTTGATTCGCTATTGCAGGAGCAGGGCATTTACTATAAGTTAGGCCTCAAATAAATAAAACACTATGACACGAATTAATCAACTGTTACAAGAATTTGCAAAGACAAGAAGCCAGGAAGATCAAGACTTACTTACTGCATTAGTCAACAATTACGAGGCATCACAAAGTTTGTTTGACATGTACCCGATCACAGAGATTGTTAACCACTTTATAAGCCAGATCCGTGCAATTGCGGATCAGTTGCCCGAAGAGCGATACAATGCCGGAATAAGAAATGAGATACAAAACGGGCTTTATTTCAATGTAGAAATGCTGCAGCAGCTTGTTTTAATAAACAAGCGTGTTGAACATGTGAGTAAACATGATGTAGAGTTAAGAACGGATGAGGAAGTTTTAAACGGTGCGCTTGCGTATTCAAAAATTATGATGCAAAGGAGTTTACAAATGACAGATGAGAGATCAAACTAAAAAGCAGTCGAAAACATTGTTTAACTATCAATACCAGTTATGAAAAAGAACACTCGCTACAAGAAAAAAGCACAATTAGCAATCACAAAAAAGACTCATAGTCTTTCACTGATTTTTCTAATCGCTTCATCTCGATTAAAGACGATTGACCAGATTTGTCAGCCTTTATTCGAGAAATCACCTGAGCAAGTATAGCAACCCAGCACTGAAGCGTATAATAGCCCGCTACATTCACACACAGCCCGACTTAACAGGTCGGGTTTTTTGTTGTGGGTGTTGCAAGACTGGATGAATTTTATATCTTGTTAGGGCAACCCAAAAACTGCACCACATGCCTAATCAGTCATTTCAGGAAACACAAAGCAATCCTTTGTACTCATGGGGCTATCTTGTATTAGCCGCCTTAATTTTAGCCCTTCTTAATAATTTGATATTTTACTTTTGGGATGCTTTTGCCAGTGATGTTTTTAATTGGTTCAATAGTCTGAAATTGATCTGGAAACTATTACTGTTATTATTAGGTGGATTAGCTTTTTTCTCATTCATTTTAAATCTGATTAAGTCGATTATACTATTGGTTATATCGATAGTATTCAGGAAAGTGCCTGTTAATCCTGTTACTTACATAGGTTCTTCGATATTAGCATTTATAAACTCTGCATTTTTAACTTACATCATTTGGACAACACCCGAACGTTATAACCTATGGATAATAATTGAATTATTGGTAATGACTGGGTTTGTTTTTGGTATCAGTAATTGCGTTGTGCCACAACGCCTATTTAAGAAAGATGAAGACACTAATTAAAATAGCCCTAGCCGTATTGTTTGCTGTATGCCTGTTAAACATGCCTTACGGCTATTACGAACTAGTTCGATTTTTGGGTATGGTGGGTTTTGCTGTGCTTGCTTTTCAAGATCGCAAAATTACCGGGCTTGCCGTCCTATGGGGTTCGTCAGCTTTGTTGATTAACCCATTTATCAAGTTGGCATTAGGCCGAACCCTTTGGAATGTTGTTGATGTGGTCTGGGCTGTTGTACTGGTTGTAACTGCTTTCGTCGATTACAGAAATGTAACAAAAAGCCCCCGTATAAACGGGAGCCGGTAAGTTAAAAGCGCCATAGTTGATATGGCAGGATAAAAGTAATTCATTTAAAAACTGTACAAAATAGAAAGTAAAGGGCTGGAACTGCACCACGAAATGCACCACCTCATAAAAACAAGAAAGCAACTAACTGATTTGCAGTTAATTGCTCTTGTAGTAGTGCGGTGAGGGCGGGATTCGAACCCGCGGTACAGAGTTACCCGTACGGCAGTTTAGCAAACTACTGATTTCAGCCACTCATCCACCTCACCGACTGAAATTTTAAGGGTGGCAAAAATAAAGAGAAGCACCCATACAACCCAAAAAAGAATGAAAGGTTTTACAGATTAGTTTAAAATACTTCAGCTGATGAATTTTTTCAGCAGGTCATCGAAGTTGCAGGTTTCCTGTTGGCCAGTTGCCAGTTCTTTTACATTGCAGCTACTGCTTTCGAGTTCCTTGGTGCCGATGATAACAATAAACGGTATCTGTTTTTTTTCTGCGTATTTAAATTGTTTGTCGAATTTGCTGTTTTCGTGGTAAAGTTCTGCTGCCACTCCTTTGCTGCGTAACGCCTGCATCAGCTCAAATGCTTTTTTGCTTTCTGCATCACCTAAGTTGAAGAATAATATTTTGGTACCTGTATGTACGCTTGCCGGAAAAAGTTGTAACTCTTCCATTACATCGTAAATACGGTCTACACCAAACGAAATGCCAACTCCGGGAATATTCGGAACACCAAATAAACCGGTCAGATCATCGTAGCGGCCACCGCCTCCGATGCTTCCCATTTGTACATTGTTGGCTTTTACCTCGAAAATAACGCCTGTATAATAGTTGAGACCACGTGCCAGCGTAAAGTCGAATTGTAAATTACTGATGCCCGATTGGCGATAAACAGTTTCAATTTCTTCAATTCCTTTGGCACCTGTTTCATTACTGCTCAACAGTTGTTTAATGGCTGCAAGCTTTTCTTCGTTGCTGCCGGTAATGTTGAGATAGTTTTCGATGATGCTGATCTGCTCAGTATTTAATCCACGCTGCGCCAGTTCTTCTTTTACTTTTTCAATGCCGATCTTATCCAGTTTGTCAATAGCAATGGTGATATCTACCATCTTATCGGCACCGCCACATATTTCGGCCAATGCAGCCAAAATTTTACGACTGTTGATTTTAATATCTACACTTACGCCCAGCTTGCTGAATACAGTTGCATAAATATTCGTGAGTTCCACTTCGTTCAACAACGATTTGCTGCCCACCACATCTGCATCGCATTGGTAAAATTCACGGTAACGTCCTTTTTGCGGACGATCTGCTCTCCAAACCGGCTGCACCTGGTAGCGTTTGAATGGCATGGTGAGTTGATGATGGTTCATGGCTACATAACGTGCAAACGGAATAGTAAGATCGTATTTTAATGCACGGCTTGAAACGTGATTTGTAATTCTGGAATACTTTTTCTTAAAATCTTCAGTTGATAAATATACTTCTTCGGTTGTTGGAATATTTTTCAAACTACCTAAGGCGATCCCAAAAAAGTCTTCAGGCCTCAGTCCGTTCAAATACTCTCCGTTATTCAGTATTTTAAAAATCAGCTTATCACCTTCTTCGCCATACTTGCCCATCAACGTATCAAGGTTTTCCATGGCAGGTGTTTCCAATGGCTCAAACCCGTATACTTCAAATACCGATTTAATGGTTGAAAAAATATAGTTGCGTTTGCGTACAACTTCTGCTCCAAAATCTCTTGTTCCCTGTGGTAATGATACGTTCACCTTCGCCATTGCTCAGTTTATAGTTTATTGTTTATCGTTTCTTGTTTTCCTTACTTCGTAGCTCGTACTTCCTGTGTATGCTTCTGTATGATCCTGTCGCATGCTGCATCGATTAGTTCGTACACTTGATGATAGCCATCTTCTTTTCCATACCAGGGATCGGGAACGGCTCTGTTTTCACCCGGGTATAATTCGTTTAACAGCAGATCTATTTTTGCTTCGTTCCATAACGTTCCGCTCATGTGTTTTACATCAACATAGTTGCTGCTGTCCATTACATAAATGAAATCGTAGTTTAGAAAATCTTCTTTTACAAATTGTCGTGCACGTTGGTTGCTGATGTCAACACCATTCAGTTTTGCCACTTTGGTACTTAAATGATGCGGAGGTTCTCCGGTATGCCAACCACCGGTTCCGGCACTTTCCACACGCCATTCCAAACCTGCTGTTCCCGCTTTCTGCTGCAGTATTCCTTCTGCCAACGGACTGCGACAAATATTTCCCAAACAAACCATCAAAATACGCATGGCCGCAAAGATAAATGAGTGTAACAAGTTTTGGGTTGAATGTTTCCGCTTGCAGGTTCTTCCTAAATCAAGCGGTGACTATGTTTGTGGATTTATTTCTGCAACGCATCTAAATAGCAAACAGTACTTTTTAATTACTGGTTTATAAACAAACGTTTCACTATCAAGTCGGCCGACACAGATCAATGAACTTTTGTTTTTCATGAAGTAGAAAACGGAACAGCACTGCAACTGTGCAGCATACTGTTTATTGTTCACAACCAAACTGTAATAACATGAAAAGCGAAGAAATTCTCAAAGCCGATTTATTAGACATTTTATTCGAAAACCGTAACAAAGCGTACGGTGCTTATTCCATCCGCAAAGCTTATCCATCACATCTTAAAAAAGCAATGGCAACCATGTTGGTATTGGTAGGTGCCGGGTTTGTAATTGTAATGAGTCAACCCAGGAAAGCAGACTCCGGATCTTTGGCAAGAGAAAAAATAACGGAGATTGTTTTAGACAAGTATGTTGAACCGGAACAGCCGAAAGAACAACCGCAACCAAAAGAACGTACAGTGGCCGAGCAGCCGCCTACAAAAATTGATACGGATCCGGTAATTGTTCCCGATGATGAAGCAAGGAATTTACCGCCCGACAGAACAGATCCTCAGCCATACAATCCAGGTCCAACTGATGATCCGGGAACACCTGGCGGCGAAGGTTATATCCAGGCAAATAGAGGAGACGAAACGATCATCACTCCCGATCCTCCCAAAGAAACACAGCCGGAAGCTCCGCAAATTCTCGAAGTGTCCGAGATAGCGCCCGAATTTCCCGGCGGTATGCAGGCATGGATCAGCTATTTGCAAAAAATGCTGCGGGTACCCGATGACCTGGAGGCGGGCGATCGGAAAACTGTACGGGTAAAGTTTGTAGTCAATTCCAATGGCGATGTTACAGATGCTGTAATTGTAGCAAGCGGTGGTTCGCAATTCGACCGGGAAGTGTTGCGGGTTATTGGCCGCATGCCCAAATGGAAACCCGGCAAACAGAACGGCAAAGCAGTAGCTGTATATTTTACACAACCGGTTACTTTTACCGCTCCCGAAGAGTAAAAATTGGTTAACTTGCCCGCTCCCTAAAAAGCTTACATGTCAATACAGGAAGACTTTAGAAAGAAAAATAAACCCGTAAACGTACGAGCGTTGTTCGACTTGGTGATGGGGTTGATTTATGCCATTGTAGGGGCAGTGTTGGCCGTTTCAAAATTTATTGGCCTGGAAATTGCCTTTCCTCCGCCCGATATTATTACGGTGTTTGGTATCGGAGCTTTTGTATACGGCGCATTTCGCATTTTCAGAGGCGTTAAATCGTATAAAAATCCTTCCTGAGTATGGTTAAGCGTTTTGCTGCTTTCTTAAGTCTTCTTTTTGTTGTTTTTGTTTCTTGCAAAACAAAAAAGCCACAGCCTGCAGATACCGGTACGTCTGGAACTATTTATATAAGTGTAGATGAGGCTTTCAAACCTATTATTGAGGAACAGGTAAAAGTATTTGAATCGGCTTACCCAAAGGCAAAGATTATTGCAGAGTATAAACCGGAAGCGGAGTGTTGGGACGATTTGCTCAACGACAGTACCCGTATGGTAATTGTTACCCGCAAACTCACTGCTGCCGAAGCCCGTTATTATTCCGACTCGCTGGGGTTGTATCCCAAAAGTGAGTTGTTGGCGAGAGATGCAGTAGCACTTGTTGTAAACAGAAGTGCTGCTGATTCTGTTTTTACCAAAGAAGATGTGCAGGAGCTGTTGCTGGGCACCAGCAAACTGCCTTACAAACCGGTTTTTGACGGGGTGAAAGCAACCAGTTCGGTACGTTATGCCATCGATAGTATTTTAAAAGGTAAAATGTTTAATACCTCCGTTATTACTGCAGCTAAAAACAGCAGCGATGTGGTTGATTATATTTCCCGAAACCCCGGCTACGTAGGGTTTGTGGGTGTAAGCTGGATTGGTAATCCGGAAGATGTAAACCAGCTGGAAATGCTGAAAAAAGTGCGTATTGCCTGGTTACCATGCGATAGTTGCGATGAGGCTGGAACATTTACCAAACCCTGGCAGGAAGAAATTTTAACAAAACGTTATCCTTACTCCCGTGAAATTTATTACGTCTTGAAAGAAAATCACGCAGGATTGGGAAAAGCGTTTGTGAATTTTATGAATAGTGACCGTGGGCAGCTGATTTTCAGACGAGGCTACCTGGTTCCCGGCAGAAGAATTTATATTATGCGGGAAACGCAACTGAAATTAGTAAAACCGGTAACGCAATAAATTCAATATTTTTACCGACCCTGTGAGCAACCAGATTACTTAAACCAAAGAAGAAAGAAACAATGAAACGATCACTCAGTTTAGCATTTGTGGCAATTGTATTTGTGCAGCAGCTGTTTGCGCAATCAATCGAAGATGGCAAAAAGTTCATGTATTACGAACGCTTCAAAAGTGCGAAAGAAGTTTTTGAAAAATTGGTAGCAGCCAATCCTAAAAATGAAGAGGCTGCTTATTGGTTAGGTCAGGCATATATTGGCCTGGAAGATGTAGCAAAAGCAAAGGAAACCTACCAGGCCGCATTGCAGGCAAGTGCAACTTCGCCTTTACTGATGGCGGGTATGGGACACGTAGAATTGCTGGAAAACAAAACCACAGATGCCCGTAACCATTTCGATATGGCTGTTAACAACAGCAAATCGAAAGATAACGAGGTGTTGCATGCTGTAGGCCGTGCCAATGCTTATACCAAAGCTGGCGATGCCAACTATGGTATTACGCACCTGCAGAAAATTACAACTACCAAAAAGTTCAACGATCCTTCGGTTTATGTAACAATTGGCGATGCTTACCGCAAGCTGGTTGATGGCGGTAATGCGGTATTGGCTTTTAAAAATGCCTTGAACTTAAATCCTAAATACGCTGCTGCAAAGCACAAAGAAGGATTGATCTACGAAAGTCAAAAAAATAAAGACTACTTCCTGCCTGCTTATGAAGAGGCTGTAGCAATGGATCCCGCTTACGGTCCTGCGTTGTATTCTTTATATGTTTATTGGTATTTCAGGGATGTAGCGAAGGCTGAAGATTATTTGCACAAGTACATTGCCGCAATTGACAGCGATCCGCAAAACGATTACTATACAATTGATTTGAAATATGCTGCCGGTAAATACAGCGAAGCGATTACGTTGGCAGATGCCTTAATTACGAAAGTTGGTGTAAACGTCATCAAGCCTCGTATCTACCGTTTAAAAGCATACAGCTATTTTAAAGGTGGCGATATGGCAAATGCCAAAGCCAGCATTGATGAGTTCTTTAAAAAATCAAAGCCTGAGGAAATTGTACCGAAGGATTATGAATTGTTAGGCGATATTTTAGCTGCCACAAAAGGAAGTGAGGCGCAATCTTATGCTTACTACGAAAAGGCAATGGACGCAGATACTGTGCAGGATAACAAAGCATCTTATTTAGATAAAGCTGTTGCGTTAGCCAAAAAGCAAGGCGACAAGCCTGCAACTGCTTATTGGTTAGATAAGCAATACAAAGCCAAGAAATCTCCGAGCAACGTTGATATGTACAATCTCGGCCGTGCATTTTTTGATGCAGGCTCCGGTGGCGATTTTTCTTTCTATACAAAGTCCGATAGCGTATTTGCCGTGTATACAGAAAAGTATCCTGATCAGGCTTATGGTTACTACTGGCGTGCCCGTGCAAACTGGAGCATCGATACCAGCATGGTAAACGGAATGGCCAACCCGCATTTCGAAAAATTTGTACAGGTTGCATCGGCAAGTAAAGACTCTGTTTCTTTCCGTCCGCAAATTAAATTGGCATACAAGTATTTTATCGGGTACAACATTTTTGTGAAGAAAGATTATAAAGTAGCGATTGAGTTCTGCGATAAAATCCTGGCAATAGACCCAACTGATAAAGAAGCTACTGAGTACAAACGTCAGCTTACAGGTGGTAAATCACAAACAACCGGTAGTACAACAACCACTAAACCCGGTGGTGTAACATCGAATTCTGCCGGCAGTTCTTCGTCAAAAAGTTAGCAGTTAAGTTTATCTGGTATACAATCCCTTCGCATCAGCGAAGGGATTTTTTTTTATTACAGGGAATTTCGATTACCCTGCCTTATTTTTGCGGCATTCAAAACCGTCTCTGATGCTAGAGCTTTTCTTTTTACAGTCCAATCCTGCTTCTACAGTTGCAAAAGCTGTAAACGATTCCAGTAACTATTTCCCAATTGGTATACAAATTCTGTTTGCTGTAGGCTTTGTGGCAGTAATGATGGTGCTTACGCACCTGTTAGGCCCCAAACGTCCAACGGCTCAAAAGCTCGAAAACTTTGAGAGTGGTATCGAAATTCACGGTAACGCCCGCCAGCCAATGGCTGTAAAGTACTTTCTGGTAGCAATTTTGTTTGTTTTATTTGATGTGGAAGTAATCTTTTTCTACCCTTACGCTGTTAATTTCAAAGAGCTTGGATGGAGTGGATTTGTGGCGGTATTGATGTTTGTCGGCTTTTTCCTTTGCGGTTTCTATTACATTATTAAGAAAGGTGCGTTAACCTGGGAAGATTAATTCCGGGAAACTTACTTTAAACAATAAAACTATGGCACGTCCGGTACAATATAACATTAACCCGAAGCCTGCAGATTATAATGGTCATATCAGTATGGTTGATATGCCTGATGGTCATATGGGCGAAGGTTTTTTTGCAACAAAGCTGAGTGAGGTGGTTGGCTTGGCCCGTAAAAATTCAATCTGGCCTTTGCCTTTTGCAACTTCCTGCTGCGGTATTGAATTTATGGCTACAGCAGCGGCGCATTACGATCTGGCCCGTTTTGGTTCGGAGCGTATGGCGTTTACTCCACGCCAGTGCGATTTGATGATGGTAATGGGAACCATTTCTAAAAAAATGGCACCTGTGGTAAAACAGGTGTACCTGCAAATGGCCGAGCCCCGCTGGGTAATGGCAGTAGGTGCCTGTGCAAGCAGTGGTGGTATTTTCGATACCTACAGTGTCTTGCAGGGAATTGATCAGGTAGTACCGGTAGATGTGTATGTGCCCGGTTGTCCTCCCCGTCCCGAAGCAATTCTGGATGGCTTAATGCGCATCCAGGATCTTGTAGGACAGGAAAGCCTGCGTCGCCGCAACAGCGAGCATTATCAAAAATTATTAGAAAGCTACGGAATACAATAAGAAGCCGCAGGCTTCACGCTAAAAGCGAATGGCTTAGGCGTGCAGCAAGCAGCGAAAAGCGTGAAGCGATATGAGTTTAACCAACGAACAGATACAAAACAAGCTGGTAGAGAAATTTGGGGAAGCGGTAACAAACTTTACCGAGCCTTATGGTATGCTTACATTCGAAGCTCCCAAAGAGTTAAACCTCAAAGTACTCCAGTTTTTATTTGATGATGAAACGTTGAAATTCCGTTTCCTCACCGATTTGCAGGCTGTACATTACCCGAACGATAAAGGCAGAGAACTGGCGGTGGTTTATCATCTCCACAACCTGGTTGATAATGTACGCATCCGCTTTAAAGTGTTTACCGATATTAATAAGCCTGATGTTTACACGGCTACGCAGTTATATGCAACCGCCAACTGGATGGAGCGTGAAACCTACGATTTCTTTGGGGTAAACTTCGTGGGTCATCCCAATCTCAAACGCATTTTAAATGTGGATGAAATGGATTACTTCCCGCTGCGTAAAGAGTTTCCGTTAGAAGACCAAACACGTATTGATAAGGATGATGAGATGTTTGGAAGAGGAGGTTCTGTTAATTGATAATTGAATAATGGAGAATTAATCATGAGCGACGTTCAAAATATATTATTACCCGAAGGTTCGATTGAGAAAAAAACAATCACCCTTAACGTAGGTCCTACACACCCTGCTACACATGGTGTGTTTCAGAACATCATGGAAATGGATGGTGAGCGTGTAATGAGTTCTGAATCTACTGTCGGCTATATTCATCGTGCATTTGAAAAACTGGCAGAGCGTCGTTCGCTGTACCAGGTTACCCCAATTACCGATCGTTTAAATTATTGCAGCAGTCCCATCAATAATATCGGCTGGCATCTTACCTGCGAAAAACTGCTGGGTATTGAAACGCCAAAAAGAGTGGATTACCTCCGTGTTATTTTGATGGAGTTGGCACGTATTGCCGATCACCTCATTTGTAACTCCATTCTGGGTGTTGATGCCGGTGCATTCTCCGGTTTCGTGTACCTGATGGAATACCGTGAGTTGATTTATGAAATTTATGAAGAGATCTGCGGCAGCCGTTTAACCACAAACATTGGCCGTATTGGTGGTTTCGAGCGCAACTTTACACCTGCTGCTTGGGAAAAACTGGAACGTTTCCTCAAAGAATATCCAAAGGCACTAGAAGAGTTCGAAAACCTGTTTACACGTAACCGCATTTTTGTAGATCGTACAGTTGGTTGCGGACCCATCTCTGCCGAACGTGCCTTGAACTACGGTTTTACAGGCCCCAACCTGCGTGCTGCCGGTGTAGATTATGATGTGCGTGTACACAGCCCTTATTCTTCTTACCAGGATTTTGATTTCATTGTACCGGTTGGTACAACCGGCGATACCTACGATCGCTTCCTGGTGCGTAATGTGGAAATGTGGCAGAGTCTCAGCATCATCGAACAGGCTTATCAAAAAATACAAAACATAAAAGGTGCAGAGGCAGAAGTATATCATGCCAACGTACCTGCTTACTATCTGCCCGAAAAGAAAGATGTATATACCAGCATGGAAGCACTCATCTGGCACTTTAAAATCATCATGGGTGAAATTGAAATGCCAAAAGGTGAAGTGTACCACAGTGTAGAAGGTGCAAATGGTGAGTTAGGTTTTTATTTCATCAGCGATGGTGGACGTACACCGTACCGTTTGCATTTCCGTCGTCCCTGCTTTATTTATTATCAGGCATTTGAAGAACTGGTGAAGGGCAGTATGTTGAGTGATGCGATCCTGGTAATGAGTAGTTTGAATTTGATTGCAGGCGAGCTGGATGCGTAGCGAATTGATAATTGATTAATTGAACATTAATAATGAAGTTTTCTGAAGAACAGTTGAAGAAGGTAGAAGAGATGATCTCGCACTACCCCGAAGGAAAGCAGAAGAGTGCTTTAATTCCTTTGTTGCATTATACCCAGCAGCAGAATGGCGGTTGGTTAAGTGCCGAGGCAATGGATTATGTAGCGGAGTTATTAAAGATTACTTCTATTGAAGTGTACGAAGTGGCTACCTTCTACAGCATGTACAATTTACAGCCTGTTGGTAAAACGGTTTTTGAGGTTTGCCAGACAGGTCCTTGCATGTTGCGTGGCAGCGATGATATTGTAGCCTACATCTACGAAAAGCTGGGCATTAAACCCGGCCAAACAACTGAAGATGGACTGTTTACATTAAAAACAGTTGAATGTTTAGGTGCATGCGGTTATGCACCGATGATGCAGTTAGGTCCTGATTATCGGGAGCACCTGACCAAAGAAAAAATTGATGCATTGATTGCAGAAGGTAAAGCCAAAGCCAATTAAGATGAAGAAGAGAACAGCAATGTATATCGGCTTTTTACTTTCTACATCGGCAATGATTGTGATGATTGCATTTTTAATGTCGAAAGACAAAGCAACCATGCGGCCATTGTTGTTTATCGGCATCGGACTGGCATTTGTATCGCTGATTTTCCGGAATGTATTGCGCTTTAAACCCGATTGGTTTAAAGACAACGACAGCAGCGATACCAACAAGCAATAATTAATTGAGTAAAACGATCTCCTCACAAAGAGGAAAATGATATGGGCAGAAAATTACTTTTAGAAAAAGCACATGTAGAAGGCATCAGGCATTACGATGTGTATCGCCGTGAAGGTGGTTACCGCAGCGTGGAAAAAGTACTGAAGACGATGAGCCCTGAAGCGGTGGTAGAAGAAGTAAAGAAAAGTGGCTTGCGTGGCCGTGGTGGTGCAGGTTTCCCTACCGGTATGAAGTGGAGCTTCCTTGCAAAACCTGAAGGTGTTCCCCGTTACCTTGTTGTAAATGCCGATGAGAGTGAGCCGGGTACGTTTAAAGACCGTTATCTCATGGAGTTCATTCCGCATTTGTTGATTGAAGGAATGATCTGTGCTTCGTATGCACTGGGAAGCAACCGTTCGTACATCTACATCCGTGGTGAGTACTGGTGGGTAAAAGAAATTTTAGAAGTAGCTGTACAGGAAGCCCGCAATGCAGGATTCCTTGGTAAAAATATTTTAGGCAGTGGTTTCGATTGCGACATTTTTGTGCAGCCGGGCGCCGGTGCCTACATCTGCGGCGAAGAAACAGCATTGATTGAAAGCCTGGAAGGTAAGCGTGGTAATCCACGTATCAAACCTCCGTTCCCTGCGGTAAAAGGTTTGTGGGGTTGCCCAACGGTGGTAAACAATGTGGAATCTATTGCAGCAGTTGTGCCCATCGTGAACGAAGGCGGTGAGGAATATGCAAAGCTTGGTACAGGAAAATCTACAGGTACAAAACTCATTTCTGCATGCGGTAACATCAACAAACCAGGCGTGTATGAAATTGAAATGAATATTTCGGTTGAAGAATTTATTTACAGCGATGAATACTGCGGTGGTATTGCCAATGGCAAAAAGCTGAAAGCATGTATCCCCGGTGGTTCATCTGTACCTATTCTTCCGGCTAATCTTTTGCTGAAAACAGCAAAGGGCGAAACCCGCATGATGACGTATGAGAGTTTGAGCGATGGTGGTTTTGCAACAGGCACCATGATGGGTAGCGGTGGTTTTATTGTAATGGATGAAGACCAGTGTGTGGTGAAGCATACGTATACGCTTGCACGGTTCTATCGTCATGAAAGTTGCGGACAATGTTCGCCCTGCCGTGAAGGAACAGGCTGGATGGAAAAAATTCTGCTGAAGATCGATCAGGGTAAAGGCAGCATGAGTGATATTGATTTGTTGTGGGATATTCAACGCAAGATCGAAGGAAATACCATTTGTCCGTTGGGCGACGCAGCAGCATGGCCTGTAGCAGCAGCCATCCGTCATTTCCGTGATGAGTTTGAATGGCATGTGACCAACCCGAGCGAAGCATTGGTAAGAAATTATGGTTTGGCCAATTATGCAAAACCATTGGAAATAGCAGCACCAACTGCATAACAAATTTGAAAGAACGTATTCAACAATATGTCTGAGCAAAAACAACTTTTTAAAGTAACCATCGATAACATCACCGTTGAAGTGGAGCCGGGAACAACCATTCTGAATGCTGCACGAAAAATTGGTGGCGATGTTACTCCGCCTGCAATGTGCTATTACAGCAAGCTTAAAGATAGTGGTGGTAAGTGCCGTACTTGTTTGGTAGAAGTGGCAGCAGGTTCTACAGCCGATCCCCGCCCGATGCCAAAGCTTGTTGCAAGCTGCCGTACCACAGTAATGGACGGTATGGTGGTGAAAAATATTACCAGCGATCGTGTAACCGATGCAAGAAACGGTGTGGTTGAATTTTTATTGATCAATCATCCGTTGGATTGCCCTATCTGCGACCAGGCAGGTGAATGTCATTTACAGGATCTCAGCTACGAACACGGTAAAGGTGCAAGCCGTTACGAGTTCAAACGCAGAACATTCGATAAGCACGACCTGGGTCCGTACATTCAGTTGCACATGACCCGTTGTATTCTTTGCTACCGTTGCGTATACACTGCAGACCAGGTAAGTAAAGAACGCCGTCATGGTGTATTAAGCCGTGGCGATCATGCAGAAATTGCAACCTACATTGAAAAGAGTTTAGATAATGATTTCATCGGTAACGTGATTGATGTTTGTCCGGTGGGCGCTTTAACCGATAAAACCTTCCGCTTCAAAAACCGTGTATGGTTTACCAAGCCTGTAGATGCACATTGCAATTGCGATAAGTGCAGTGGCGAAGTACAGTTGTGGATGCGTGGCGATGAAGTGTTGCGTGTAACTGCTCGTAAAGATGAGTGGGGCGAAGTAAAAGATACCACCAAAGGCGAACCCGGCTGGATCTGTAATACCTGTCGTTTTGAGCGGAAGAAAATCAGCGACTGGGTAATTGAAGGACCATCGCAGGTGAGCCGTCACTCAGTGATTTCGCAAGGCCATTATGTAGGCATGAAAAAGCCAAACGAAACGGTAGCGAAAGTAATGGGCGGCAGAGATCCGAAGTTACTCATGAACATTAAAGATGTAAGTGAAGTAAACCAAGTGGAGTTAAGCGAAATCAAAGGGCCGGCAACATCGCAGGTATTTAAACAACTGAAGAAAGGAAATTAATGGATATGATTTTATTAGCAGTCGATTGGGCATTGGTACTGGAGAAACTCATCTTCATTGCCGTGATTATTACTATTTCGTTAGTAGTAGCCCTGTACATGACCTTTGGCGAACGTAAAGTAGCGGCCTGGATTCAGGATCGTATCGGTCCAAACCGTGCAGGTCCGTTGGGCTTACTGCAACCCTTGGCCGATGGTGTAAAAATGTTCTTTAAAGAAGAAATCATTCCTACCTCTTCTAACAAAGTATTATTTATTCTTGGTCCTTCGCTGGCAATGATCACCGCCATGCTTACCAGTGCAGTAATTCCATGGGGTGATAAAGCAGAGTTATTCGGCCGTACCATTACATTGCAGATTGCGGATGTAAATATTGGCATCCTTTACGTGTTTGGTGTTGTAAGCTTAGGTGTATACGGTATCATGATCGGTTCATGGGCAAGTAACAATAAGTTTTCGCTCATGGGTGGTTTACGTGCTGCTTCACAAATTATTTCGTACGAATTGGCAATGGGGCTTTCTTTGATTGCTCTGTTGATGATTACCGGTTCGTTGAGCTTAGGCGAAATGGTAAAACAGCAACAGGAAGGTTGGTGGAATTTCTTTTTACAACCTTTAGGCTTTTTTATTTTCCTCGTGTGTGCATTTGCAGAATGTAACCGTACACCGTTCGATCTTGCTGAAGCAGAAAACGAATTGATTGGGGGTTACCACTCCGAGTATTCAAGTTTGAAACTTGGCTTTTATCTTTTTGCAGAGTACATCAATATGTTCATCAGCAGTGCGGTGATGGCAACATTGTATTTCGGCGGATATGATATCCTTCCTTTCTACGATGAAACTGCGTGGGGTTTATCTGCAAACCTGATGGCATTACTGGGTGCAGCTGCACTCTTTGTAAAAATATTGGTCTTCATTTTCATTTTCATGTGGGTGCGATGGACGATTCCACGTTTCCGTTACGATCAGCTGATGAATCTGGGCTGGAAAAAATTAATTCCGCTGGCCTTGTTCAATATGCTGGTAACAGCTGCAGTGATTTTGTTTTTGAAGAAGTAAAAAGATGAGTGATGAATGAGCAGTGATGAGTGATTGAAAGAGGAGGGTCTTTCGACTTCGCTAAAGATGAATAGAATTGTTGCAGTACAAGAGTGCGACGCAACAGCTACTGATAAAAGAGCAGAAGTTGATAATAAAAAATACATTTGCAAACTTTTTAAATAACGTTGATGCAATTAACTAACAGAGCAAAACAGGTAGACCGCCGGCCACTGAACTTTGCGGAGAAAATTTATCTCCCCGCAGTGTTAAAAGGTATGGGTATTACCTTTTCGCACATTTTTAAAAAGAAAGCTACGATTAAGTTCCCCGAAGAAACAAGACCATTCAGTCCTGTTTTCCGTGGTCTGCATATTTTAAACCGTGATGAAGAGGGCAGAGAAAATTGCACAGCCTGTGGCTTGTGTGCAGTTGCTTGTCCTGCAGAAGCGATTACCATGGATGCTGCAGAACGTTTGCCCGGCGAAGAGCATTTATACCGTGAAGAAAAGTATGCAGCAAAGTACGAGATTAACATGCTGCGTTGCATTTTCTGTGGTTTGTGCGAAGAGGCTTGCCCGAAAGATGCGATCTATTTAACCGAAACATTCGCTCCGGCAAATTACAGCCGCCAGAGTTTTATTTATGGAAAGGAGAACATGGTTATCCCGCATCCAAAAGAAAACCCTGAAGCATTTACCAAAGCGAAAGGATTAATCGATGAACGCAAGGCGAAAGCCAGTCAACAGCAATAAAAACAAATACAGAAGTACAAACTAAAAAGTACAACACGCACTTTAAACTTTGCTACTTCTTACTTAACAGTTTATGGAGATTACTCAAATTCTATTCTGGTTCCTTTCTGTTCTTGCAGTGTTTGGAGCCTTAATGATGGTTACCAGTAAAAACCCGGTATACAGCGTACTGTGGTTAATTGTGGTATTCTTTGCCATTTCCGGTCATTACATTTTATTGAATGCACAGTTCCTTGCTATTGTAAACATTATCGTGTACGCCGGTGCCATTATGGTGTTGTTCCTGTTTGTGATCATGTTAATGAACCTGAATGCAGAAACCGAGCCACAGAAAAACAAATGGCTGAAGATAGCAGGGGTTGTTGCCGGTTGTAGTTTAATGCTGGTATTTGTAGCTGCTCTACGCCAGAGCGATGAGTTGTTGAAAGCGCCGGTAAGTATGGGTGGCGAAACGGGTTTGATTAAGACATTGGGCAAAACATTGTTTACCGATTATGTATTGCCTTTTGAAATAAGCAGTGTGTTGTTTTTAAGTGCCATGGTTGGCGCAGTGGTGATAGGAAAGAAAGGAGATTAAATTATTAATTTGAAAATTTGCGAATTTGAAAATGATACGATCAGACAGACAGATGCCAATTTTCAAATTTTCAAATTGAAAAGTTTTCAAATCTTATTTATGCCGATTACATATTATATCTTTTTAGCAGTTGCCTTGTTCAGTATTGGTGTGGCAGGTGTATTAACTCGCCGCAATGCCATCATCATTTTCATGTGTGTGGAACTGATGCTGAATGCAGTAAACCTGTTGCTGGTTGCATTTTCTAAAATGCATGCACAAAATGCAATTGCCATCGATCCGGCTGCAGTAGCAGGGGTTGAGGCGCAGTTATTTGTGTTTTTTATTATGGTGGTAGCAGCAGCTGAGGTAAGTGTTGGTTTGGCCATTATTGTAATGATGTACCGTAACATTCATAGTGTGGATGTAAACTTTTTGAACAGACTTAAACATTAATACCGAATTACGAATGACGAAGTACGAGTTACGTACTTCCAACTTCGTACCTCGTACTTAACTATTATGAAGAGTATTATCGACTTGGTTTATCTGGTTCCGTTGTTTCCGTTGATCGGCTTTCTCATCAATGGACTTGGAAGAAATTACATCAGCAAATCGCTCAGCGGAATCATTGGCAGTGCGGCAGTGCTTGCTTCGTTTATTGTGAGTGTACTCATTTTTAACGAAACAAGAGCGGAAGCATTTACAGCAACAACTGTGAACCTGTTTGAGTTTATCAATGTTGCTGGCCTCAATATTCCGTTTGCTTTCCAGGTAGATCAATTGTCGGCCTTGTTCCTGCTGGTAATTACAGGTGTTGGTTTTTTAATTCACCTGTATTCAACTTCCTACATGCACGAAGAAGCCAGTCATCACTTTGCACGCTACTTCGCTTATTTAAACCTGTTCGTGTTCAGCATGTTGTTGCTGGTGTTAGGTGCCAATTACCTCATCATGTTCATTGGTTGGGAAGGTGTAGGTCTTTGTTCTTACTTACTGATTGGTTACTGGTTTAAGAATAACGAATACGGCAATGCGGCGCGCAAAGCCTTTGTGATGAACCGTATTGGCGACCTTGGTTTCCTGCTCGGCTTGTTCTTCATTATTCAACAGTTTGGATCGTTAACGTATACCGAAGTGTTTACACAGGCTTCGGGTATGTTTAAAGGCGATAGTATCCTTGTTGTCATTACATTATTGCTCTTTGTTGGTGCAACAGGTAAAAGTGCACAAATTCCTTTGTATACCTGGTTACCCGATGCGATGGCTGGTCCAACACCAGTATCAGCACTTATCCACGCAGCAACAATGGTTACCGCAGGTATTTACATGATTGCACGCAGCAACATTTTATATACGCTTGCACCTGCAACGCAGGTAGTGGTAGCCGTGGTTGGTTTGGCAACAGCTATCCTCGCTGCAACAATCGCCATCAAACAAAACGATATTAAAAAGGTACTGGCTTACTCAACAGTTAGTCAGTTAGGTTATATGTTCCTTGGTTTGGGCGTTGGTGCTTACACCGGAGCTGTGTTTCATGTAATGACACACGCTTTCTTCAAAGCATTGTTGTTCCTTGGCGCTGGTAGTGTTATCCATGCCATGCATCACGAACAGGACATTCGTAAAATGGGTGGACTTTCAAAGAAATTGCCCATCACACATATTACTTTCTTATTAGGTTGTATTGCCATTGCCGGTATTCCTCCGTTCAGCGGTTTCTTTTCTAAAGATGAAATTTTGGTACATGCATTTGCTGCGAATCCTGTGTTTTACATCATTGGTTTAGCCGGTGCATTAATGACTGCTTTCTACATGTTCCGTTTATATGCCATGACGTTTAAAGGAACGTTCCGTGGTACACACGAACAGGAACACCACTTGCACGAAAGCCCTTGGCAAATGACGGTGCCGTTGGTTATTCTTGCTTTTCTTGCTGTAGTTGCAGGTTTTGTTGGTATTCCGGAATTATTTGCAGCTGATGCACATCGTCTGGAACATTATTTAGCACCTGTGTTTAAGCTTTCAACGGAAGCTGCTGAAGTACATCATGTCGAACATTCAACTGAATATATTTTATTGGCTGTAAGCTTAACGCTTATTGCAGGTTCCATCTTCTTTGCGTTGAACCGTTTCAGCAAAAATCCAGAAACAGGCGAACCCGAAGGCTTTGGAAAAGTGCTGGCGAATAAATGGTATGTAGATGAGTTGTACAATAACATCATTACAAAACCACTCAACGGCTTAGGCGTTTTCTTTAACCGCTTTGTGGAGAAGAGTGGTATCGACGGTATTGTAAATGGTGTAGGAAAAGGAGTACAGTGGGGCGGTCGCCAGTTGCGTTTGTTACAGAGCGGACAGGTAGGCTCTTATGTGTTGTGGATGGTGATTGGTATCCTGCTTTTGTTTGTTATTACTATCAAATTTCTTTAATTAACCAGGCATAGCTGTATTATGATAGCATTATTGATGATATTGGTTCCGTTGATTGGTGGATTGGTGTCCTTCTTTTTAAAGCAGGAAAACAAGGCCAAGCTATGGAGTTTTGTTGTGTCGCTCGTTTCCCTGGCAGCGATTTCGTACAGTCTCGTAACAGGTAACGAAGCAGGCAGAAGTTTTTCTGCAGAATGGTTGCCGCAATTGGGCGCAAGCTTTGCTTTAAAAATGGATGGAGCCAGTACATTGCTCTGTTTGCTGTCCGCACTTGCTTATCCGGTTATTTTTGCTTCTACCTGGAAGTCGACATACGCTTCGCCCAACAGCTTTTATGGACTGATGTTATTGGCACAGGCCGGTATTGTGGGTGTGTTTTTGGCAGCTGATGGTTTGCTGTTTTATTTCTTCTGGGAGTTGGCGCTTATTCCTGTTTATTTCCTCTGCAGTAAATGGGGTGGCGAAAAACGCATTGCAGTTACATTTAAGTTTTTCATTTATACATTCATCGGTTCGTTGCTGATGCTGGTTGGTTTATTGTATATGTATTTCCAAACAGCCGACGGATCTTTTGCAATGGATTCGTTGTATGCTGTGAAGTTGTCAGGCGATCAGCAAACCTGGTTATTCTGGTTATTCTTTATTGCATTTGCCATCAAGATGCCGGTGTTTCCTTTCCATACCTGGCAGCCCGATGCATACGAACAATCTCCAACTGCAGTAACCATGGTATTGAGTGCATTGATGGTGAAGATGGGTTTGTTTGCAGTGGTTCGTTGGTTATTGCCTTTGTTCCCCGATGCAGCTGTACAGTTCGATAACGTGGTGATTGGGTTAAGCGTAATCGGTATGGTATACGCAAGTATTGTTGCCATGCAGCAAGACGATCTGAAACGTTTAATCGCTTATTCATCCATTGCGCATATTGGTTTAATGAGTGCGGCCTTGTTTGTAAACAATGAAAGTGGTTTACAGGGAGCAATCATTCAGTTCTTCAGTCACGGTGTAAACGTACTCGGTATGTGGATCGTGGTAGAACTGATTGAACGCAAATTCGGCACACGCAAAATGAGTGAGCTGGGTGGTCTTGCACAAAAGGCACCTGCATTAACTATTCTGCTGGTGATTGTTGCCTTGGCCAACGTAGCGTTGCCATTGACCAATGCATTCATTGGTGAATTCCTCATGTTCAATGGTCTGTTCAAATTCAATGTATGGTATGCCGCTGTTGGTGGGTTAAGCATCATCCTCAGTGCCATCTACACATTGCGCATGATCCAGAAAGTATTTTATGGTAATGAAAATGCATTAACCGCCAACAATACAGACATCAGCTTTATTGAAAAAGCAGCGTTGGCTGTAATTGTGGTGGCCATTTTTGTAATGGGTGTGTATCCTTCGCCTGTGTTTAATTTAACCAAGGATACTGCAAGTTTTATACTGGGAATCTTTAAATAAACTCTTTAACGAAGAACGATGAACCTGATTTTACTTTCGGCGATTTGGGGTGTGGTGATGATGTTCAGCGGTTTGTTCCTGAACAGCAAATCGGCGGCTAAAACTGTAGCCCTTGTGGGTGCGGTTGCATTATTGATCGGAAACCTATTTGATCTCAGTGGAAAAATGATCATTAACAGCGACTTTAAAGGTATGTTGCACTATGAGCGTTTTGGTTTGCTGTTTCTTACAGTGTTAATCCTTGCCTTACTCATTTACATTTTACTCAGCGGAAAAGATGTAGAAGCGGTAGGTAAGCACTCGTTCGAATATTTTGCGTTGATCTTTTTTGTCATGAGTGGTGCAGGACTGGTTGCTTTATTCAACAACCTGCTTATTCTTTTCATCGGTATTGAAATTGTTTCGATTCCTCTTTACATCTTAACGGGTTCAGATAAGCGAAATCTTAAAGGAAACGAGGCTGCGTTGAAATACTTCCTCATGGGATCTTTTTCAACCGGTATTCTGTTAATGGGTATTGCATTTCTGTATGGTGCTGCAGGTTCGTTCCAGGTAGAACGTTTGGCGGCAATTACATCTGATAACTTTACAGCCTTTACCACTGTTGGTATTGTAATGGTGATGGTTGCTTTGGCCTTTAAGGTTTCTGCTGCCCCTTTTCATTTCTGGACTCCTGATGTATACGACGGTGCTCCAACAGTTTTTACTTCGTTCATGGCAACCATTGTGAAGGCCGCCATCTTCATCGGCTTCCTTAACCTCTTTACAAATGCATTTGCCGGCAAAGCCGATACATGGAAGTTAACGGTTGCGGTTATCACAGCACTTACATTGTTCATTGGTAACATCACTGCTGTATACCAGCAAAGCGTAAAGCGGATGCTGGCTTACTCAAGTATTGCACAGGCAGGTTTTATGCTGTTTGCTGTTTTTGCTGTAAACGATTTATCGAAGCAGGGCTTGTTGCTGTATGCAGCTGCCTATTGCTTTGCCACCATCGGCATCTTTGCTGTGCTGGTAAAAATGAAGGATTATACATTTGAAGGCTTTAACGGTCTTGCAAAAAGACAACCGCTTGTAGCGTTTGTATTAACTGTTTGTTTTTTGTCGTTGGCTGGTATCCCTTTAACTGCAGGCTTCTTTGCAAAGTACTATGTGCTGGCAGCGGCTGTTAAAACGGGAACATACCTGTGGTTGGTCATCTTTGCGGTGTTAATGGCGGCAGTGAGTGTGTATTATTATTTCCGTGTTATTCAAGCTATGTATTTTAAAGATGGAGAGGCTCAGGAACTTGAAATTACAGCTCCTTTTAAAGCGTTGCTGGTGGTTGTAGCGGCAGTAGTAGTTGTGTTGGGTGTTTATCCTTCGTTGTTAACAAACATGCTCTTTTTCTTTTAAATAAGCTTACAAAGCGATTTTGCAAAGCCTCCGTCAAAACGGAGGCTTTACCGTTTATAGAAACAACTTGCAATTCGGTGCAGCTTTCTTAATTTCGGGATGAATAATGAAGCCGTTAACCGGTTTTGATTCAAATGCGCATATGACATTCTCCGACATCTTATCATTAGCCTGGCGAACCATTCGTTCCAACAAATTACGTACGGGTATTACTGTATCCATTATTGCTTTTGGTATCATGGCATTAATCGGAATCATTACCGCCATTGAGGCAATGAACCAGAGTTTGTACGAGAACTTCTCCATACTTGGCGCTAATTCTTTCAGCTTACGTTATAAAGAGCGGAATATCCGTTTTGGTGGAGGACCAAGAAGTGATTTAACCCGGACAAAAAAAGCCGGTACGAAGCAACGGAGCTCCAACCTCGATCGCTTTATCACCTTTGACGAAGCTAGAAGATTTAAAGAGCAGTTTTCTTTTCCCGCAACTGTAAGTATTTCAAAATTTGCAAGCGGTAACGCAACCGTTTTTTTTGAAGAGCAGAAAACCAATCCCAATGTGCGTGTAATTGGCGGTGATGAAAATTATTTACTGAACAGTGGTTATACGCTGGAGCAGGGGCGTGATTTTAATAAGCTTGATGTTGAGAGTGGCCGCAATGTGGTTATCCTCGGCAGCGATTTGGTACAGAAACTGTTCAAGGGCAAATCGGCTTATGCTATTGGGAAAATCATCCGCATTGGTTCAAACCGCTACCGGGTAATTGGGGTATTGAAGGCAAGGGGCGCCAGCTCTTTTCTTTCGCTCGATAATATTGGCTTAATTACGTACAATAACGTTCGCAGGGTGTTTAACGGCAGCGGAAGTTACAACATTACCATCCGGGCAAATGATTTTGCCCAAATGGATGCAGCTGTTGGTGAAGCAACAGGTGTATTTCGCCAGGCAAGAAAATTATCAACCAAAGAAGCTGATAACTTTTACGTAGACCGCAGCGACAGTATTGTTGAATCGTTAAAGAAAACACTCAGCTATGTACAAATAGCAGCCATTATTATTGGTGCCATAACATTGTTAGGCGCAGCCATCGGCTTAACCAATATTATGCTGGTAGCAGTAAGCGAACGCACACGTGAAATCGGACTTGCGAAATCAATCGGTGCTAAAAGCTCCAACATACGCAAACAGTTTTTATGGGAAAGTATTTTGATCAGTCTGCTCGGTGCTTTCTTTGGTATTGTACTGGGTATACTGGTGGGTAATCTTGCAGCCGTCTTCTTCAAAACAGGCTTTGTCGTTCCCTGGATGTGGGCCGCTATCGGTGTTGCCATTTGTTTTACAACCGGTTTAATCGCAGGCCTATACCCGGCACGGAAAGCCGCTAAACTCGATCCGATCACTGCTTTACGCTACGAGTAATAGTTGTTAACAGCAAGCTTTTCTTTCCTTACCATCCATCATACATACTTTACCGATGGTGAAAGTGTACTTCCCGTTCTCACCGGATTTTATTCCACATGTGTAAACGGTAAAATATCTTTGCTCTTCCTTTTAAAGGAAATTACTCCAATGTAGAACGTACATTTTTTGTTTCCAGCGCCAACTGCTTCCTCAGTCATCTCCCGTAAGTTTTAAACAAAGGTGCACCTACTTACTAACAATGCTCCTGCATAGCTGCGTAACGCTGTAAATACTGCGCAACAACAATTATTTTTCATTCTTAAACCATTTTATCAACTATGGACATTGCATCCTTATTTTTCGCCTATTGGTGGGTGTTAGTTTTATTCTTTTCACTCATCTTCTACAAATTCGTACTACGTGTTTTCTTTGGTATGGTCATCGTACCCGAAGACAAAATTGGTCTTGTAACTAAAAAGTTCGTACTCATTGGTGCCAACCGTGAGTTACCCGATGGTCGCATTATTGCTACCAAAGGCGAAGCCGGTTTTCAGGCAAAAACATTAGCACCGGGCTTATACTGGTTTATGTGGCCCTGGCAATACGGAGTAGATATGATTCCGTTTACAGTTGTACCCGAAGGTAAAATTGCACTGGTATTGAGTAAAGACGGTGCTGAAATACCAACAGGTCACATTCTTGCACGCAGGGTTGATTGTGATAACTTTCAGGATGCGCAGGCTTTCCTGGAAAGAGGTGGCCAACGTGGTCGTCAAACAGCGTATATCACAGCAGGTTCGTATCGTATCAACCGTCATTTGTTTGATGTGAGTGTGGTAGACCAGGTAACCATTAACGAAAACATGGTGGGTATTGTAACCGCCCTGGATGGTGAACCGATTCCGATTGGTTCCATTGCCGGTAAGTTTGTAGAAGGGCATAACAACTTCCAGAATTTTGATGCATTTCTTACCAATGGCGGTAACCGTGGTTTGCAGCCGCAGGTAATACTTGCCGGTTCATACTACATCAACCCATGGGCATTGCAGATTGAAGAAACACCCATGACGGATATTCCGATTGGTCATGTAGGTGTGGTGATCTCTTACATTGGTGAAGTAGGTAAAGACTTAACCGGTGAAACTTTTAAACATGGTAACATTGTTGAAAAAGGTTATCGTGGTGTGTGGATGGAACCGCTTGGTCCGGGTAAATATCCCGTTAATAAGTACACGACAAAAGTGGAATTAGTGCCAACAACCAATCTCGTTTTAAACTGGGCAAATGCAAGAAGCGAAGCACACTCGTTAGACAAGAATCTATCAACAATTACAGTGCGTTCGAAAGACGGTTTCCCTTTTAACCTTGATGTTGCACAAATCATTCACATACCTGCTACCGAAGCGCCAAAAGTAATTGCACGCTTCGGCAGTATGAACAATCTTGTAAGTCAGGTACTGGAACCAACTATTGGTAACTATTTCCGTAACAGTGCGCAGGACAGTGATGTAATTTCTTTCTTAAGCACCCGTAAAGAACGGCAGAACGCAGCGAAAGAACACATCAAAGATGTGCTGGAAGAGTACAACGTAAATGCTGTTGATACATTGATTGGTGACATTGTACCTCCTGAAGCGTTGATGAAAACATTAACCGATCGTAAGATAGCACAGGAAGAGGAGAAGACGTATGAAACACAACGTATGGCACAAGAGAAACGGCAGGGTGTAGAAAAAGAAACAGCCATTGCCGATATGCAGAAGGAGATTGTAAAAGCACAGCAAAGTGTAGAAATTGCGCAACGCACTGCAGATGCAACAGTGAAGAAAGCAGAAGGTGATGCTACCAGTTTAAAGCTGAATGTAAATGCAGAAGCTGAAGCAACCAAGATGCGTGCAAATGCTGAATCGGAAGCAATAAAAATGAAAGCTGCCGCACAAGCCGAATCAACAAAGTTGAATGCTGCTGCTGATGCAGAACGTATTTCGAAAACCGGTTTAGCTGAAGCGGAAAAAATTATGGCTATCGGTAAATCAACTGCAGAAGCATACGAATTGCAGGTGAAGGCAATGGGTGGCGATAACTTTACCCGTTACAAGATTACCGAAGAGATCAGTAAAGGCCAGATCAAAATTATCCCAGATGTATTAATTGGTGGCAACAATGGATCCGACGGCCCAATCAGCGGATTACTTGGTTTGAAGCTGATGGAAATGATGGATGCTGATAAAAAGAAAGAGCAAGGAAACGATAATTAAAACTTTCTTCAGTAAAATAAAAAGACCCCGATTTTTTCGGGGTCTTTTTATGTGTAACCGTGTAGGATTATTTCTTGTTGAGAATATCTGTAATACGGTCGTTTAAATCCTGCAGATGCAGTTTTGTAATGTTATCTGTTGTTAAAGGCAATGCAGCTTTAATATCGTTGCTCAGCTGGCGTAATGTTCCTTTAAGAATAGAATAAGCATCTGTATTCTTTACATTCACAGATGGTGTAATCTGGAATGTAATGGAAAGTCCACCAGTGTTTGAAGACGGTGCGCCCGGGAGCAATGAAATAACACGCTCTACAAACATCTTCTGCAAATTACGGCGATAGATATCTGTTGCTTTACGTGTGTACACTTCGCTGAAGATTGAACGGCGCAGATCATCCATTAACTCCGTTGCTTTGTAAGCATTGTTGCCCAATTCTGCTTCTGCAGCAAATAATTTGCTCATGGTAGAAACAGAGATCAAACGATTAATCACAGCTTCCTGTCTGTTACCGATGATCTCTTGTGGATTAATACCTGTGCGTCCGAAAATATCGTTGTTAATTAACCATGTTGGTGTGGTAAACAACTGCTGATTTAAGAAGGCAACAGCTTCTTTTTGTTTTGCTTTTGCAACAAATTCGTAAACCGGTCCTTCCTGTTCAACCATTTTCGGTGTTTCGTAAATACCACCAACCCACTTTGCAACATGACCCATATAACGGCCAAACTGTGTTTGTACCTGGTTGTACATTTCATTTAAACCATCATAGCTTTCGTTTGGCTGTTTGGTCCAGTTGATGAGGTTGGGTACAATGCGTTGCAGGTTCTTGATACCATAAGCGCTTGCTTTCATGGCATCGTTACCAAGGTCTTCGTTTTGCGAACGGGGATCATCGGGGTTTGTTTCTGTACCAAACCACAAACGCTTATTCTTTAAACGTTCTGTAGTGAGTTTTTGCAGTACAGGAACTTCAGCTTCTGCAGTTTTGTATTCGGGCATCCAGCGGTAACCCCATTCAATAGCCCATTTATCGTAATCGCCAATGCGAGGGAATAATCCTGAACGTGAAATATTATCTTCCGGTTGTGCTACATAGTTGAAGCGTGCATAATCCATAATAGAAGGGGTGTGGCCATTTGCTTCTACCCATGCCTTGTTGCGCAAACTGTCAACAGGAACTGTTGATGACGAACCATAGTTGTGACGCAGACCAAGCGTGTGACCAACTTCGTGTGATGATACAAAACGAATCAGTTCGCCCATTAATGCATCATCAAATACCATTGTACGGGCACCTGCATCAACTGCAGCTGTTTGTACAAAATACCAGTTACGCAATAAGCTCATTACATTGTGGTACCAGTTAATATGGCTTTCCAGAATTTGTCCGCTGCGTGGATCGTGTACGTTAGGTCCACTTGCGTTTGCAACTTCGCTAGGCTTGTATACAATTGCACTGAAACGGGCATCTTCCAAACTCCATGTACTGTCTTCTTTTGCTGTAGGAGCCATTTTGCCGATAATCGCATTTTTGAAACCGGCTTTTTCAAAAGCAGCCTGCCAATCGCTTACACCTTGTATTAAGTAAGGCACCCACTTTTTAGGCGTTGCGGGATCGATGTAATAGATGATGGGGTTTTTAGGCTCTACCAATTCGCCACGGAGATATTTCTCTACATCTTCCTCTTTAGGCTCCAGTTTCCAGCGTACAGCCATCTGGATTTCCTTAACACCTTGCGGATTGGCATCAAAGTCGGTTACACGACGTGTAAAGAAGCCAACACGGGGGTCGAAGTATCTTGCTTTTGCAGGCGTTTTTGGAAGCAGTAACATCGAGCTGTTTAACTCTAATGTAAATGTGCTTGCACGGTTACCGCCACCAAAACCTCCGGCTTGGGCAGTTGCTGGTGTTACAGCACGGCCATATGTTTTTACCGTTTTAATTTCAATATTAATGGGGTATGATTTGATCGTTTGTGTGTACGATTTGTCGGCCTGAATCATACCTAATTGTAGGCTGCTTTTTGAGCCGGTGTTAAAAAACAACACATCGTTATCGCCCGCAATAAAATCGGTCATTTCAATTACCGTAAAACGGGTATTGGTTACAGAATCTCTGTTGTAAGCTTTCACGTCAAAAGCCTGCATAATGGGCTGTGTATTGGAATTAACAACCGATTTGTACATACCATTCTCGTCGGTACCACGCTGGTCGAAGGATACACGTTTTAAAAAGATTTTATTGTTGGGGCCTCTTTCAAAGCGGATAACGTTATTGTTAACGATATCGCCTGCATAACCGGAAAAGCCATTGCTTAAACCTGCAGCAGATTTAGAAATACGGGTAACTACAAGGATGTCTCTGTTGAGTAAAGAGTCTGGCAGTTCAAAGAAGTACTTATCGTCGAGGAAATGCACTTTAAACAGGCCTTCGTCTGTTTTTGCCTTGTCTGTAATTACATCTTTGTAAGGTTTTGGAGCGGTACGCTGCGCAGGGGCTCCACCGCCGGGCATACCGGTTGGCATTTGTGTTGGCGCCCCGCCGGTGGTTGGATTGCCCGGCCGGTTTTGCGCAACAGCAGCGCCTAAACTACCTGCCATCAGCAGGGAAAATAGCATCAGATTTTTCTTCATACTTTGTTGGGTTTAAAAAACGATTGAAGATAGTGGTTAAACAATGAAACCGATTGAGTACAAAAACGAATGGAAATTGTTAATGACAAGCGGCGAAAAATGATAAACGGCTGCAAACGATTGTTGTAACTACTCAAAAAATTAAAATGAACGGAAGTTGCAGAAAATAAATATTTCCCTAACTTGTGCCACCCTGTTAAGGGGAAATTGGTTTGATTTTTTGAAAAAGAAATTTCATAGAATTGTACCACTATTTAAGACGTAAAACTTACTTAATTAAAAAACCAAAAAATCAATTGTCATGGCTGAAACAAAACCAACGGCAGCAAAAGCCGCTACTTCAGGGCAAGCAAAGCAGAGCACAAACGTTATTTCATGGATTGCACCAATTGTGTGTATCCTTGCCGGTTACACTATCTGGCGTTTTATTTTAGGTAACCCAAGTGGTTTTGAAGAACCAGCAACAGAAGGTTGGTTCTGGCCTAAGCATCACAAACCAAAAGGAGCCCTCAATGCGATTTATGAAGGTGGTATCATCGTACCTTTCCTGATCGGCTTATTCCTCATGGTAATCGTGTTTTCTATTGAGCGTTTCCTCACTATCACAAAAGCAATGGGTGCTGGCAATGCAACCGATTTTATCCGCAAGGTTCAGTATCACCTCGCTAACAAAAATATCGATGCAGCTTTAGCTGAGTGCGACAAGCAAAAAGGTTCTGTTGCAAACGTTATGAAAGCAGGTTTGAAAAAATACCGTGAAATGACTACTGCAGAAGGTGTTGATCACGATCAGAAAGTAGGTGCAATTCAGAAAGAAGTAGAAGAAGCCACTGCTTTGGAACTGCCAATGCTTTCTAAAAACCTGGTATTCTTATCAACAATTACATCTCTCGGTACGTTGATTGCCCTGTTGGGTACTGTATTGGGTATGATCCGTTCATTCTCTGCCCTCGGTAAAGAAGGTGGTGGTGGCGACGCTGGTGCGTTGGCGGTAGGTATCTCTGAAGCCCTCTATAACACAGCGTTGGGTATCGGTACTTCATCTTTTGCGATGATCATGTACAACGTGTTTACTACAAAGATCGATTCAATTACTTACGGAATTGATGAAACAAGTTTCACATTAACTCAAAGTTTTGCAACTCAGTACAAATAAGCTTACCCTGCCAAAATAGTTTGGCTGTTGTGTATGGATTTTTACTGAAACTGAATCTTCATAATTCAAAACTTTAATCTAGTGTCAAAACTTAATAAAATAGCCCGGAAGAGTACATGGGTAGATATGACAGCCTTCGTGGATGTGTCGTTTCTGATCCTTACCTTCTTCATGTTGGCAACGAAGTTCAAACCACCAGAAGTGGTAAATATCGACAATCCTAAGTCGGTTTCATCCGACAAGGTGGAAGATAAGGATGTGTTCAAAGTTTCATTTGATAAAGAGGGTCGTGTTTTCATCAGCTTTAGCTCTGATAAAGAAGGTAGAGAAAAGGCCCAGTTAACTGCTGATGTTTTAAGCCGCCAGAAAGGTTTGGGTTTAACTCCTGCAGAAATTTCAAACTTTATCAAGTTCTCCAGTGGCGGTATTGGTGTTCCTGTTAGTCAGCTGAAAAGCTTTTTGGCTTTAAGCGATGCAGAATACAAAGCGTTTAAGCAACCTGGTATTCCTGTTTCCGATACATTAAATAATCAGTTAAATGATTATATCAATGCATTGTTAACCGGTACAGGAGGCCGTAAGCCAGCCAATATTATGCTGAATGGTGATAACGGAACAACCTATCCGTATTTCAAAAACATTCTTGCAGCGTTTAAGAAAAACGGAATCTTCTCGTTCAAGCTCATCACAGCTATGGAAGGTGTACCTTCTGGTACTCCTTTGTATAAGCGTCAGAAGGAACAAGGTGGCGGTGAAGCAAAATAATTTATAACATTAAAAACTGAACAATGGCAGAGATAGCACAAGACTCCGGCGGAGGTGGCCATAAGAAAGGCCCGGGGGTCAAGAAGCAGGCTCGGAAAGATGCCCGTGTAGATATGACGCCCATGGTTGATCTCGGGTTCCTGTTGATCACGTTCTTTATCTTTACTACGACCATCAATAGCCCTAAAGCATTTAAGCTGAATGTTCCTGATGATAGTGCGAAAGATGAAGAGCAGACCCAGGCAAAAGCTTCAGGCGCCTTTACGGTGTTGCTGAGTAAGAGCAACCACGTATACTATTACGAAGGGCAGTTGCAAAGCGACGGATCGAATTTTAAGTCTTCCAACTTTAAAGAAATCCGGAACGAACTGTTGCGTAAAAAAGGCTCCACAGCAGAAAAAGATCTCGTTGTGATCATCAAGCCAAACGAAGAAGCGAACTACAAAAATGTAGTGGACATGCTTGATGAAATGCAGATACTGGAAATTAAACGTTACGCTGTTGTAGATATAGCAGAGGGCGAAAATGCTTTAATTCGGGTAACCGAAGGAACATCTGCCCCAGCTCCTGCAGCCGGCGGAAAATAACGTATGGAATAATCCGGATTTTGCATCTAACACAAAACACAACCGTTAATTATGGAAGTAAATAAAATATTAAACGCCGATTTTCTTGATATCCTGTTTGATGGCAGGAATAAAGATTACGGTGCTTATGAACTCCGAAAAAATTACAAACGCCGTTTAACAACAGCTTTGTTGATTACAGCAGGGATGGCTCTGTTGATTTTCATCAGTGTGATTGTTAGCCGCAGCGTAGGTAATGCTGATAAGACGAAAGTAAAGGTACAGGATGTAACCCTGGCCGATATTAAACAGGAAGAGCCTCAAAAAATTGAGCCGCCACCCCCACCTCCTCCAAAGCAGGAGCCCCCGAAAATTGAAATCACGAAGTTTACGCCTCCTAAAATTGTAGAAGACGAAAAATTCGATGAAAAACAAGAAGTAAAGGAGCAGGAAGAAATTACCAACGTAGGTAAAATCGACCAGGAAGGTATTAAAGATCCTGAAGTAGTAAATCCTCCAAAAGTAGAAGAAGAAACCAAAGTGGTGGAAGCTCCTAAGGAAGACGAAAACCAGGTGTTTACCAAAGTGGAGGTAGAAGCCCAGTTCCCTGGTGGAGAAGGTAAATGGAACCAATATGTACAACGTGAAGTAGAGAAAAATATCGATGATCTGGTTGACGATGGTCAAGCAGGTACATGTGAGGTTCAGTTTATCGTGGATAAAGAAGGCAACGTAAGTAATGTGGAAGCACTTTCAATGAAAGGTTCTAAATTAGCTGAGGTTGCAGTAAATGCAATCAAGCGTGGACCAAAGTGGATTCCTGCAATTCAAAACGGTCGTCAGGTAAAAGCATGGCGCCGTCAGAAGATTACGTTCCGCTTGCCAGATGAGCAACCGTAAGACCTTTTCAAGAAGGAATATACAAGCAAGCTCCCCATCGGATTTCCGATGGGGACTTTTGTTTATACGCTAAGGCCCAAACAAACAATTTCTGTTTGCGGTATGGATTTTTTTCGTGTAGCCATCTCAATAAAAACAACTATTATGGCTGCAATTGATACCAACGACAAACGTACAGTACGTGTTGACTTTACTCCACTGGTAGATCTTGGTTTCCTTTTAATTACATTCTTCATTTTTACAACACAACTATCCAAACCAAGAGCTTTTGGTTTGCATGTACCTGATGACGGAGAACTTGTAGATCCAAGTCAAACACCTGAGTCAGCGACCATTACATTGCAGATGAAAGGCAATGGTGTTGTAGATTATTTTGAAGGATTCGAAAGTCGCCCTATTCAAAAAGGCACACTCACACTTTATAATCAAAATACTTTACGGGATCATCTGCTGAACAAGCGTAAACGTATTATCGATCAGCTGCATAGTGATTCGAATTATACGGTACTAATTGCCCCAGGTCCTGATGCTTCGTACAAAGAGATGATTGACGTGATGGATGAAATGAGAATACTTGATATTCGTAAATATGTTTTGGTAGATGCAACTGCACAAAAGTAGCAAGGCAAGCGGGCAAACGTTAAATTTGCAATATGCTTGGAAAACTATCGGGTTGGGAAGATACAATTGTTGCCTTGGCAACGCCACATGGTATTGGTGCAATAGGAGTCATTCGTTTAAGTGGCGACAACGCAATTACAATCGTTAACCAATTGTTTCCATCTAAAGATTTAGCACAGCAAAAATCGCATACAATCCATGTAGGCTTTTTAAAAGATGGTGATAAGGTTCTGGATGAAGTGGTGGTTTCATTATTCAAGAACCCACGAAGTTATACAGGCGAAGATGTTATTGAAATTTCCTGTCATGGGTCTCCGTTTATACAAGAGCAGGTAATACACACACTTACCAAATACGGTGCACGTTTGGCAAAACCCGGTGAGTTTACACAAAGGGCTTTTCTTAAAGGTAAACTCGATTTAACACAGGCTGAGGCAGTTGCAGACTTAATTGCAAGTAATACCGAAGCTTCGCAAAAAACAGCATTGCACAATATACGTGGAGGTTTTTCGGGTGTATTAAAAGAACTAAGGGAACAACTCATACAGTTTTCAGCCTTAATAGAATTAGAGCTCGACTTTTCGCAGGAAGATGTTGAGTTTGCAGACCGCTCACGCTTTTATGAACTTATTGCAAGAATGCAGCAGGTTACAACCGAGTTGTTGCAGTCGTTTAAACTCGGTAACGTTATTAAAAATGGTGTAAGTGTAGCCATTGTTGGCAAACCTAATGCAGGTAAATCAACACTGCTTAATACGTTGTTAAACGAAAACAGAGCTATTGTAAGCGACATTGCAGGAACAACAAGAGATACGATTGAAGAAGTACTCAATATCAACGGCATCCTGTTTCGTTTAATCGATACAGCTGGCATTCGTGAAAGCAGGGACGTAATTGAAACAATAGGTGTAGAAAAGAGCATTGAAAAAATGAAGGCCGCTGACCTTGTGGTTTATTTGTTTGATGTAAACGAAGAAACACAGGCAACAGTTGAAGCCGCCTACCATCAAATTCAGGAACATAATACAAACTTCTTACTGGTTGGCAATAAAGTAGACACCTTAACTGAAGATGTTGCGCAGGAAAAATTTTCTGGTGATGCGGTACTCTTTATTGCTGCTAAATCGAAACTGCATATCGATTTATTAAAACAACGATTGGTTGATAAAGTAGTACAAGGTACTGTTCAAACGGAAAATACCATTATCACAAATGCACGCCATTATACAGCTCTCCAGGAAGTACAAAAAGCATTGACGGATATTTTTAATGGGTTAAATAATCAATTGTCTGGAGATTTACTTGCTTTGGATATCAGGCGTTGCCTGCACTTCCTTGGAGAAATAACAGGCGAAATTACAAACGAAGACAGGCTGGATTTTATCTTCAGCAAATTCTGTATCGGAAAGTAATTATCTTTCCTTTGTTTGCTAAGTGCTTGTTTTTCATAGGTTTTAGCTGATTTTTCCTTCTTTTATTTGTTGCCAAACTACTCTTTTTTACTTATATTTGTTGCCTAATTGTTGCCTTGATTTGTTGCTCATGTTTCCGAGCAACAAAAATTCAGTAAGTGGTGAAATGATGCTACACACAGCTACACCCTGCAACAGTTAGCCACAAAGAGCAACAAAATGAGTAGTACGATTAAAGTAGAAAAAACCTGTCAGCACTGCGGCAAAAAATTCATTACACAGAAGACAACAACTAAATGTTGTTCCCATCGCTGTGCAAGTGCAGCCTACAAACAGAGGGCAAGAAATGCAAAGGTTGAAGCTGTTATTCAGAAAGAGAATGAGCAGAAACCATTCAACCCCATTGTTACCCAAAAGGAGTTCCTGAGTGTAAAGGAAACTTGCCAGTTAATCGGAGCCAGCAGATGGACCATTTACAGGTTGATTGATGCAGGGAGTTTAAAGGCTTCCAAGTTGGGCAGTCGTACTATCATTCCAAGAACAGAAATTAATAATCTTTTTAAATAACTGAAAGAATGAAAGTAACACTTCGCCAACGGCTCAAAGGTGATAAAATCACTTTATACCTTGACTACTACCATCAAGGCAAACGCAACTATGAACATTTGCAGCTTACACTTTATCCCGACCCGGAGAAAGGTAAACTGACAAAGGAACAGAAGGAAGAAAACCGTAAGAACTTAGCACTTGCAGAAGCCATCCGCAGCAAAAGACATTTGGAGTTGCAGAATGGCATTTATGGTTTCCAAGACCAGGGCAAGATGAAAGGCAGTTTCCTTCGCTACTTTGAATACCTCATGGAAGAAAGGAAAGACAGTCAGGGCAATTATGGCAATTGGGATAGTGTGCTAAAACACATGAAGAAGTATTGCAAGCATGATGTAACATTTACCCAAGTGGATAAAGCATGGTTGGAAGGTTTCAAAGAATACCTGATGAAGCAAGCCCGTACCCCTGCCAATCAGCCACTTTCTCAAAATTCGCAAAGCTCCTATTTCAATAAAGTAAGGGCAGCATTAAAACAGGCTTTAAAAGATGAAATCATACAGCGTAACCCATGCGATACCATTGAAGGAATAAAAGCAGGTGAACCGGAAAGAGAATTTTTGACACAAGAAGAATTACAGGCGATGGCTAAAGCTGAATGCGATATACCACAAATGAAAACAGCTTTCTTGTTCAGTGCCTTAACTGGTTTGCGTTGGAGTGATATTCAAAAACTCACATGGATGGAGCTGCAATACTCTGATGAAATCGGGCACTACATCCGCTACACTCAAAAGAAAACAAAAGGCTCTGAAACATTACCCATTTCCGAACAGGCTTTTAGTTTGTTAGGTGAAAGAGGCGAACCAAAAGAAAGAGTTTTTATAGGGTTGAAATATTCAGCCTGGCACAACCTGCGATTGCAGCAATGGGCAATGAGGGCAGGTATAAGCAAAACAATCACCTTTCACTGTGCAAGGCACACCTACGCAACATTACAACTAACTTTAGGTAGTGATATTTACACAGTATCAAAAATGTTAGGGCATAAGCATTTAAAGACAACAGAGATTTATGCAAAAGTGATTGACCATAAAAAGAAAGAAGCTGCAAACCGCATCAAAATAGATTTATAGTAATGGAAGTAAAAATATTAGACAGTATAATGCACGGTACTTTAAAGCCGTGGAAACTTGACACCACCAATACAAGGCGGTTTGTTGAATTGGTGAAAGCTGCAAAAGCAGCTTCACCAGTTACCAATGCAGATTTGCATAAGCAAATCACAGCATTACTTACAGACTTTCCCACCCTTCAAAAACTTCTGCCTGTTGCTGCTAATACTAAAGACCCCTTGCAGCCTTTGCAATACAAAACAGATTTACCGAGCTACAAAGACCCGGTGACGAATTTTTATTACTTCGTAATAACAGCAGAAACACTTCGTGTTTACAATGCTGTGTTGCTGCAAGCAGCAACCCTTTCAGATTTAGTTGACATACAGTATCAGGTTGGCAAAATCCTTAACGACATAAAAGTCTTAGCCAAACAAACCGCAGCCGAATTACAGGAACAAGGCTTTACTACAACACCCGATGAAAGCAGCAATCATATTCACTTTGCTTTGCATTACCTTAAACATTCATTGATACTGCTTTATTTCAGCATTCAGAAAGCATTTGAAACCCAGCTTCAGCAAACCGTTTCACTGGATGATTTTTACTTATTGGATTTGGAATTACCTATTTCCGCAGTTCAACAAATAGAATATATCGGAAAGCCTGATGCAGATACAGAAGGCAATACAGAGTACAATGGTAATCAAGATACAGTTTGCTTTGGCTTCAAAGATGATGTTGCAAAACTTACAACGGTTGTAAATCAATTGTGCTATCAGATAGACCTACTCAATGAAGATGTTACCAGTGCAGACGAACTTATAAAAGCCTTTACAGCAAAAAGTATTTTACCCGGTGCAGTTAAAATTCAATTAGGCTGCGAAACAAAGCATTTCCGTTATTGCATTGACAAGTTTATGCCTTACTTCAATAGCCTCACATTGGCAAACATTGAGAAATCAAAAATCTTCTATTCTAAGAAGGACACATTGATAAAAGCGAACAACCTTTCGGCAAGTAGTTCAAAGAATAAAATTGAGCCAAAGGAGAGTGCAAACATTGACAAGATTTTCAAACAACTGCAATAAAAAACATTAAGATTATTCAGTAATCTGAGTAAGGGGTTAACCCCTTAACCTTTGCCCCTCAAGCAATTAGGAGGTTTGTGCCATCAATTTAAAAATTTAAAAAAGATGGCACACGAAGAATTAATCTTAGACAAGCTCACCGAAATCGCTAACAAGCTGGATGAGCAAAACCTGTTGCAAAAAACAGTCCTGAACTTTAACGAGGCTTGCAAATATTTAGATGTAAGTCCTTCGCATTTGTACAAGCTCACAAGTACAAAGCACATTCCCCATTTCTGTCCGCAGGGTAAAAAACTCTACTTCAAACGGGAGGAGTTGGATAACTGGTTACAACGTAACCGCCAATCAGCAGCCGATGAAATTGACCAGTTGGCTACTGACTATGTAATCCGCAACAAACGCAGCAAGTAGAATTTTTTAACTAACTGAAAGAACAGAACAATGGCATCATGTACGATATTTAAAAACTTCACCGTGCCGGTTGAAAAAAAATCATTGCTGCTTATCGGTAATGATATTGCTTCCGGCAAATACAAAGCAGAGGTAGAAGAAATCAGGGCTTTACTGGAGCAAGGCAAAACGGAAGAAGCTGCCAACAAAAAAAAGCAACTGTTGGCATTCACTCCATCCGCAGTATTCACAGAGAAAAGGCAAATGCAGTTTATTGAAATGTACAGCGGTTTTGTGCATTTAGATTTTGATAAGCTGACACCTGAACAACTAAATACAGCCTTTAAAGTCATTTCCGAAATCCCTTACACCTTCTTATGCTTTATCAGCCCAAGCGGTAACGGTTTAAAAGTGTTTGTTGAAATAGATACAGACATTGAACAGCACGACATCGCTTATTTACAAGTGCAGAAGTATTACGAAGAAGCAACAGGTTTGAAGGCAGACCCAAGCTGCAAGGACATTACCCGGCTTTGCTTTGTGAGTTATCACCCTGGACTGTACAAGAATATTTACAATGAGAAATTCAAAGTACAAGTACATGAAATTATCACCAAGCAAGAGGTTAAGCAAAAGCAGCAACCCGCAGCACAAGTGATGCGGGATTTACCTGATACAAATCTGAACGCTGCATTCCTTTTCAATCAACAAATTCAATTCACAAATCAAAAAGCATCATACACAGATGGAAACAGAAACAATTTTATTTATCTGCTTGCTTCTAATTGCAACAGAGCTGGTATATCGCAGCCCGATACTGAACTTTTATGTTCGCAGCATTTTGACCTACCTGAAAGAGAAATTCTTGAAGCGGTAAAAAGTGCCTACACCCACCATGCAGGTGAATTTGCAAAGTTTGCAAAGTCTGCAAAGTTGCAACCTGCAAAGCCCAATACACAGGCGGAAGATGAAGACCCTTTAGAGGACTATTTAAAGACCACTCCAACCATTCCTGATGAAGTCTATGAGGCTTTGCCCCATATCCTTAAAGAAGGCTCAATTGCCTTTTCCGACAAGCGGAAAAGAGATGTGTTCTTCACTGGTGCAATTGCAATCATTAGCGGTTGCCTTCCAAAAGTAACAGGCATCTATTTTCAGGAAAGAGTGCATCCGCATCTATACACTTTTATCATTGCCCCTGCTGCAAGCGGAAAGGGCGTTTTAAAGAACGCAAAACGATTGGCTGACAAATACCATCAACAGGTATTAGGTGCAAGCAGAGAAGCCCAGAAAAGGCATGATGCTGAAATGGTAGATTACAAGGAACTCCAACGCAACAGAAAGAAAGGAGAACCTGCACCCGAAAAACCGAATGAACCACCTTTCAAAATCGTTTTCATTCCTGCCGACAGTTCACATTCCAGGATGATTGAACACCTGCAAAACAACGATGGGCAAGGTATCATTTGCGAAACTGAAGCTGATACCATGAGTGGAGCAAAAAAGCAAGATTGGGGCGACTATTCGCCAGCCCTGCGGGCTGCCTTCCACCATGAGAAAATTACCCTTACCCGTAAAACCAATAACGAATACATTGAAATCAACGAGCCACGTTTAGCCGTTGCCTTGTCAGGCACTCCGGCACAAGCTCCAAAGCTGATTGCATCAGCAGAAGATGGCTTATTCAGCCGCTTCCTGTTCTATGCTTTCAAAAATGAAATTGTTTGGCAAGACCCTTCACCACAGAGCCACACCATTGTTTTCAATGACCATTTTGAGGCACTTTCTCAATCAGTGTTAGACATGATTGGCTTTTTGGAACAGTCGCCAACAGTGGTACAATTGCAGCCCGAACAATGGCAGGTTTTAAACACAACCTTTTCAGGCATCCTTTCAGAAGTAACCATTTTTACCAGTGAGGAGGCTTCAGGCATTGTGTACCGTTTAGGCTTAATCATGTTCAGGCTTTGCATGATATTTTCAGCACTCCGTAAGTTTGAGAACGGTGAAGTTACCGACACAGTTTTTTGCACCGATGAAGATTTTAATACAGCCCTTGCCATTGCACAAACTTACTTGCAACACAGTCTACTCATGTTTAACAACCTGCCAAAGCAGAACGAAGTGATGAGTTTCCAATCAGGCGACAGCAAACGCAAATTCTTTGAAGCCCTGCCGGAAGAGTTCACCCGGAAACAGGCAACAGAGTTAGGCTCACAATTCAAACTTTCAGCCCGTTCAGTTGATGAAATCCTAAAAACGGCTACCGGAGTTTCCCTCACCAAGTTAAAGGCGGGTCTGTACCGCAAATCCTAACCCCTTCACCTTTCAGGTGTTGGGGTGCAGGTGTGCCTTGCACACTTTGCAGACTTTGCAAGTTTTGCAGCTTTGCTAAGTTTCTTATCATTCTATTGCTTTTCTTTTCCTATATTTGCCAATATTTGACAAGTCAAATTTCAGGTTATGGCAATTACATCATTAGTGGCAATCGCCATCACTAAAACAAAATAAAAATGAGATGGCAAACCAATTTGGTGAACGATTAAAGCAACTCAGAGAGCAGAATAATTTGTTGCAAAGGCAGGTTGCTTCTATTTTGGAAATTGATACTCCTATGCTTAGTAAAATTGAGAGAGGGGAACGCAAAGCCAAGAAAGAGCAGGTAATTCAGTTAGCCCGAATAATGAAAGTCAGCAACGATGAATTGCTTACACTTTGGTTAGCGGACCAGATTATTGATGTAACGAAAGATGAGGATTTGGCACTTAAAGCAATGCAGGTTGCTGAGGACGAAATAAAGTATCGTAAAACAAAAAAGAAAAACAAGTAAACCAATGGATATACTTTCAAAAATACTGCCCAACTGGGAAACGGATCTGTCACTGCAAAAGCAATACGTTCCGAAACTCAAATTCTTTGAGAAGGAAAAAGGCAAGTGGTATTTAAAAAGTCACGACAGCGAAGGAAAAGACAAATTGGTTTACAATGTAGCCACAGGCAAATCTGCACCCGAAGAAATTGTAAGGCAATTATTCCTTACTGAATTGACAGAACATTATCACTATCCCAAAAACAGGTTGAAGTGTGAGCAGAATGTAAGTTTCGGAAGGAACGGACGAGGACGGGCTGATATAGTTGTTTACCAGGAAGACGAAACAACACCGTGGATTTTGGTGGAGGTAAAAGCTCCATCCCAAAAGAATAGCATACAGCAGCTTAAAAGCTATTTGAACAATGAAGGTTCTCCGCTTGGTGTTGGTGTAAACGGTAATGCCATTACAAGGCTTTTTAGACCATACCCAAAAGAGTTTGATGATAGCTTACCAGACATTCCTACTGAAGCGGAATATCAGCAGGTAAAAGATGAAGAACATCCGGCAGCCTCAATCAAAGACATTATTCTTGGCCGTAAGTGGACCTTATCTGAATTAGAGAAGATCAATGAAAATAAGCAGTTCAATCTTCGCAAGATTATTGAAGTGCTGGAAGAACTTGTACTTGCTAATTCCGGTGCAGACAGCTTTACAGAGATTTTCAAACTCATCTACGCAAAGTTGTATGATGAATGGGAGGCAGAAAACAGGAAGGATAAATCCTTGCTTTTCCGCCAATACAAAACAGCAGAAGTAACCAAAAGGGAAATAGGCAAACTGTTTGATGATGCAAAGAAAGAATGGAAAGGAATTTTTGCAGCTTCTGATAGCATTGAATTAACACCGGAACATTTGAACGTTTGTGTTGGTGAACTCACAGAAGTTAAACTGTTTTTCTCCAACCTCCGCATCATTGATGAAGCGTTTGAATATTTAATACCTGATGTTGCTAAAAGCAAGAAAGGGCAATACTTCACACCAAGACCTGTAATTGATTTTTGTGTACGAATGATAAACCCAAGCAATAAGGAATATGTAATTGACCCGGCTTGTGGTTCAGCAGGTTTTCTTGTGCATACAATGGAGTATGTGTGGAATAAATACAAAATGACCACCGAGAAAGCAAAGGTTAATTATGCTTCAAAATATTTATGGGGTATTGACTTTGATGAAAAGTCAGCAAAAATTTCAAGAGCAATAATGCTGATTGCAGGTGATGGTAAAACACACATCTTTAAACAAAACTCTTTGGAGCATCCCAAGTGGACACCTGAAATTACTGTTGAACTTCAAAAAGAAGATTTGATAAGTGATGATAAAAACAAGCACTTGCATTTTGATATAGTAATGAGCAACCCGCCATTCGCAGGCGATATACAGGAAAAATCATTAATCAATCTTTACAATGAAATCTTAGGGCATCGTTACACTTTTAAAATTGATACTGGCAAGATTAAAGCAATGATAAATACCATTGCAGAGGAGTTTGAAATAACCTTTACTGATGAAGGTATTGAAAGCATAATTGCAAAAGTGAAAGAGATAAATAAAGATGAGGAAATTGATTTGGAAAGTGAAGATGACCAGCAGTTTGCTTGTCAGTTAATATCTCAGGTAATGATAGATGCTGTATTGGAAGGCGAATTATTTGAGCCACAATTGACCCCAAGGATAAAAGAAATTATCAACTTCAAAAAGAACGAAAGCAAGTGGGAGAAAGTTGATAGGCATATACTTTTTATTGAGAGGGTTCTTGATTTGTTGAACCCAGGGGGAAGAGCTGTTATTGTTCTGCCACAGGGCATATTCAATAATAGCAGTGAAAAGTATGTTCGGAAGTTTGTAACCAGCAAGGCGAGGATTTTGGCAGTCGTTGGTTTGCATGGCAATAGCTTCAAACCACATACAGGCACAAAAACGAGCTTGTTGTTTCTAAAGAAATATGAAGAAGGCGAAGAGATTAAAGATTATCCAATATTCTTCGCTACAAGCAAAATTAGTTTTAAGAACAACTCAGGGGAGTATATCTTTTTACAGGATAAGGAAGGTAATGTAGTGCTGGATGAAAATAAAAATCCTGTTTACCAAACTGACCTTTCAATGATTGCCGATGCGTATGAGGATTGGGGTAAAAAAAGAGCTAAGGCAGGTGATGTAGCATTTGATTTCTTAAACAACTAAGATGGACATTAGAAAGTATAAAAACTTTGAATACTCAGCAATAAACTTTTCTGCATTAGAAGGCAGATTACGTATTGATGCGGAGTTTTATCATCCAGAATATTTGAGGGTTTATGATGCTGTTACAAGTAAAAAGTATAAAACTCTTGGAAATCTTGATACCGTAATCTTGCATCCTTCAGAGATTAAACGAGAATATTCAGACGAGGGTGTAACTTTTTTTAGAACCCAGAATTTAAGACCATTGAACATTACATTCGAGAGTTCAGAGGTTTTTATCAGTTCAGATGATGCTAAAAAGCTAAAGAGCAACTTAGTAAATCATGGTGATGTTGTAATTACAAGAACAGGAGCAAATTTCGGGGATACTGCAATTTACTTTGGGCAAAGGGAACCATTAATTGCATCTTCTCATATTCTTATCGTTAGAACAAAAAAGGTCAACCCGTTTTATTTGGGCGTTTTCCTTAATTCATTCTATGGTCGGAAATTAATAGATAAAGGAATGTATGGTGGCTTGCAGCCTGAAATTGCACCGTCATATTTGTACACCATCCCGATACCTGTAGTAAGTAAGAAGTTTCAGAATGAGATACAGCAGCTTGTTGAAACATCTTATAGCCTTCAGCAAAAAGCCTTAAAAGAGTATAAGGCAGCAGAAGACATGCTTTTCAAGGAATTGAATTTAGACACTTGGAAGCCAAAGAAAATTAAATTCAAGAACTACAAAGTACAGTTTGAAATTGAGGACAATCACTCAATTATAAAACTAAGTACAATGCTTAAAGGCGACAGATTAGATGCTGAATTTTGGGATGCAGCTTGCCTTGAATTACTTGAACGGTTATCAAAGTTTGAAACAACAAAACTGCGTTCAGAAATAGTAATAAAAAATGGTTTCCCTTTTCAAAGTAAACAGTTTATCGAGGTGGGTGAAGGTGAACCTTTCATAAGGATTAGAGATTGTAAACCTCATTTTATCCAAACAGCCGACCTCACTAAGTTGGATAATGATTATGTAAGAAAACTAAAATTGACAAAGGCAAATACTGGTGATATTGTGATTGGCATGGATGGTCTTAAATGGTTTTATAGCAGTTTAGTTGTGGAGCCAGTATATGTTAATCAGCGTGTATGTCATATTCAAATCAAACCCAAATCGCAATTCACCTCTGAGTATATTCTTCTTGTCATCAATAGTAAAATAGGTCAAATGCAGTTGTTAAGGCAAATGACTATTGCTGACACAGTTGGTCACATCAAGAATACAGATGTAGCAGGTTTAATTATTCCTGTATCTAAGAATGTAAAAGCAATAACAAAAAAGGTTAAGTCGGTTCAGTTAGCAGAGCAGCAGTCGAAGTCATTAATTGACGTGGCGAAAAAGGCAGTTGAAATATTTATTGAACAAGACGAGAAGGAAGCATTTAAGCACATTAAGAACGAACAAAACAAAGTCAAATGAATAAAATTGACATAAACGGCTATAAATCTATTAAAGAGTTAAGCCTAAAGCTCCAACCCATCAATATTCTTATTGGTGCAAACGGAAGTGGTAAAAGTAATTTTTTATCCTTCTTTGATTTTTTAAAGCAGGTGTATAATCGCAATCTACAAGAGTTTGTTGCTCTAAAAGGTATAGATACTTTTTTACACAAGGGAGATAAAGTGACAGAGGAAATTTCAACACACTTGTATTTTCCCAATACCAACGGCTACTCTTTTACAATAAAGAAAGGTGATGCAGGTTTTATTTTCACAAAAGAGGGTTTATGGTATGGTAATAATCCCTATTATAAAAACCCCGTAGATGCTGCATCATTTGGTCCCGAATCTGTTTTGCGTTATCAAACAATCCCAAGAGCAGACTACATAAGAAATTATCTAAAGCAATTAGCGAAATATCACTTTCATGATACTGGTGAAAATTCGCCATTCAATAAGGAATCAAACATTGAGAACGATAAATACTATTTGTATGAAAAGGGTAGCAATCTGGGTGCTTATTTGTATAACATTCAAAAAGAAAAACCTATTGTCTACAATCTCATTGTAAAAACAATCCAGAGCATAGCTCCATACTTTTTAGATTTTTTCTTTCGTCCAGAGAGTAACGGAAACCTGAAACTAAGATGGCAAAGCAAGTATAGTTCTACTGTATATGGTGTAAACGATTTGTCAGATGGTACAATTCGTTTTATTGCTTTAGCAACCTTATTTCTTCAGCCCAATCTACCGGAAACTATCATTATTGATGAACCTGAATTGGGCTTGCACCCAACGGCAATTTCCAAACTTGCAGGGTTGGTAAAATCTGTAGCAGCAAAAAAGTGCCAAGTAATTATTGCAACTCAGTCCACTGACTTAATAAGTCATTTTGAACCAGAAAATGTGATTACAGTTGACCAAAAGAACGGAGAAAGCATTTTTGAAAGGTTAGATTCAGAGAAATTAAAGGTCTGGTTAGAAGATTACACCATAGATGATTTATGGAAAAGAAACATTATTACAACAGGTCAACCAAACTTTTAGTAAATGGTTATGAAAAGGATAATTATGATTTGCGAAGGACCTACAGAGCAAGCATTTGCTAAAACTAACTTACAGGTTCCTTTCATCAACAGAAATATTTATTTGCAAACACCCTTAATTAAGGCATCAAGAGGTGGTATTGTTAAATGGAGTAAATTAAAAGATCAAATCGATACACACCTCAAAGCAGAACCGGATGCTTATGTGACCACCTTTATTGACTATTATGGCATGTATGCAAAATACCAGTTTCCGGGATGGGATGCAGCACATACAATTGTAGACAAATACAGCCGTATGGATAGCCTAGAGCAATCAATGTTACAGAGCATTGACCCACAATTTCAAAATAGATTTATTCCTTATTTGCAATTGCATGAATTTGAAGGATTGCTTTTCAATGATATTGACGTCATCAAAAGTCAAATACCAAAAGAAGATTTAGTAGGTATGGCAGAGCTTGAAAAAACCTTTGCTGATTATGCAAATCCTGAAATGATAAACAACAATAAAGCTACTTCTCCGTCTCATCGTTTAGAAAGAATTATTAACGGTTACAATAAGGTTGTTTATGGTGATATTCTTTCTGAGGCAATTGGTTTGGAACGCATAAGGGCAAAATCTCCAAGATTCAATAATTGGATAACCCGTTTAGAAAATATTTAAACTTTATGCAGCAAGAATTACTCTTAAACATCATTCCATTTGACCCACCTAAAGGGAAACAGAAATTTGCTTTTTATAAGCAGAAACAGGCTGATTATTACCCGGTGTTCAAAGATGATTTGCAAGGGCTTCTTGATGATAAACTTTCTGCATTAGAACTGTTAGAGTTAAACAAACTGTACACAGATTTTCAACCAGCCAAAGAGGGTGCAATAGAACTGGAGATTGACTTATCTGTTTCTTACAGGTTCGCAAATCATTATTACCGTTTTCTCATTCGGGATTATTTCATGGGCATTGCTGACATTATCCATCAGAATTTCACCAGCGAAACAGAAGTATGGTTTCACGACAAGGATAAAAGCAATGCAAAATACAATGTGTACAACCAGTTTACTGTAAAGGTGCAACATGCAAGGGTTACAGATAAACCCGAAATAGTTTTGTCTTATGACGGCACGACAAAAGTTTTTGCTAAACCTGTTTCAGAGATTTACAACTTCAATACTAACCTTTACAATTGGATAGTTTGCAATGGCATCTTATACAAATGGAAGTTTAGACCGCAGGAAGTAATCAATATGCCTGATAAGTGCTTTCCTGTATTGAGTAATGACATCAAACCACATTTAGAGATTGCCCACGATGTACCAAATTTAACAAACCGCTATCCGAGATACCTCAATGTATTGCAAGACTTTTACACCAAGTATTTTGATAACGATACTTTCCGCAACTTAATTCCAATCAGTTCAAATGGTTTTTATAAGCCAATTGCAGAGCAGTATCGGGTCATTAGTTCTACATCAAATGACCTGCTTTATTCAGGCAATAGAACAGGGAAAGAACCCAAGAAAGATTTTAAGTCAAAAGGTCCTTACCAGTTGCCACAAAAGCCAAGCAATTTCAAATTCTTTTTCATTTATCAGCAGTCAGACAAAGCAGGTGCAGTTACCGAGTTATATAAGTATCTGAACAGTGGTTGGAAAGATGATAGATTTCCATTCCCCAAGATGCAGGACTACATCAAAGTTCCTTTTGAGTTAGATATTTCAAAGAACGTTGAGTTTGATACAGTACAAAATGCAGTTACAGCAGTGAAAAATGCTGTGAAAAATGCAGAATGGCTTCCCGATACTCAATACATGGCTTTGTTTGTTAATCCGGTTCCCAAATTAGAGAAAGACGAAGCAAGGAAGAACATCTATTATAAAATCAAAGAAATACTATTGTATGAAGGTGTGCTTTCACAGGTAATCAAAAGCGAACACCTGTACAAAAACGGTAAGCCAAATTCTTACTTCAATACATTCCTGCCACATATTGAAATCGCAATGCTGGCAAAGTTGGGCGGTGTGCCGTGGCGTTTAAACAGACCAACCAATAACGAACTGATTGTTGGCGTTGGAGCATTCTATTCAGTAACAAGAAAAACAAGGTTTGTAGGCTCTGCATTTTGCTTTAATAACGAGGGAATGTTTAAAGGCTTTGACTGTTTTAAAGGCAACGATACTGTAAGTCTTGCAGGTTCTATTCGTGAAGCAGTTGCAAAGTTCATTGCAGTTAATTACACAGCTTCAAGGCTTGTTATTCATTTCTATAAAGACATTGGCAAAAAGGAATTAGAACCCATCCTGAGAACGCTGCATACATTAGGCTTAAATATTCCTGTAATCGTTGTAACCATCAATAAAACAGAAAGCAAAGAACTTTTAGGCTTTGACTTAAAAGACGGCAATAACCTGATGCCTTACAGTGGTACAATTGTAAAAGTTGGTAAATCAGAATACTTGTTGTTCAATAATACCCGTTACGATGCAACGGCAAAACCAGCACAGAAGGAATATCACTTTCCGGTGAAGATTGCTTTGTCATCAACTGTTGAAGGCATGTTAGATGATATGAATTTAGTTGAACAACTCATTGACCAGGTTTATCAGTTCAGCCGTATGTATTGGAAAAGCACCAATCAGCAAAGTTTGCCAGTTACAATCAAATACCCTGAAATGGTTGCAGAGATTTATCCCTATTTCCAACACGACAAACTGCCTGACTTTGGAAGAGAAAGTCTTTGGTTTTTATAATCAATTCGCCATTCTAAATTAATTCAAAATTGGAACCGAGTTTTGTACCATGAAATTGTTACTCATAGAAGATGAAAAGGAGCTTGCAGAGAGCATCAGAAGTTACCTTAAAGGTAATAGCTTCATATGTGAATGGGTAAACAATTTAAAAAATGCAATTGACAAAATTTCAATCTATGAATACGATTGTATTTTACTTGACCTGATGTTGCCTGACGGCAACGGCTTTGAAATTTTGAAGGAATTAAAACGGCAAAATAAAATCGAAGGAGTAATCATCATTTCTGCAAAAGAAACTTTGGACACACGAATTGAAGGGTTCAATTTGGGGGCAGACGACTACCTCACAAAGCCATTTCATTTATCTGAATTGCTTGTAAGAATACAAGCACTCATCAGGCGAAAAAACTTCAAAGGCAACAATCTTGTTGCTTACAACGAAATTGAAATTGATATTCGTTCTAAAACAGTAAAAGTAAAAAGCAAGAAAATTGACATCACTAAAAAAGAAATTGATTTGCTGTTATATTTAATCGGCAATGAAAATAAAGTGCTTTCAAAAAGTGCTATTGCCGAGCATCTTTCAGGCGATATGGCAGATATGTTGGACAACCACGATTTTGTGTATGCCCATATCAAAAATCTTAAAAACAAATTGAAAGATGCAGGTTGCAGCGACTATATAAAAACAGTTTACGGATTAGGTTACAAGTGGCAGAATGACTAAAAAACTATTACATAAAACATCAAGAGCATATTTAATTTTTGCAGTGCTGATTTTAATTATAGCAGCACCTTTGTTTTATTTCCTTACCGAGAAGCTATACATTGATGATGCAGACGAAGCATTGATACTTCGCAAGAATGAATTTTTGCAATTCTCCATTGCACAATTGAAAGAAGCGGACATATCTATTTGGAACAAATTTAACCGTGATATAAAAATTATTGTAGCAAAGCCCCTACAAAAAGACACCATTTTTTACAGCTATTATTACGACACACTTAATTCCGAAAACGAACCATACAGGGAACTCAATTTACCTGTTTCCATTGAAGGAAAACCCTACACCTATTCAGCACGAATTAACTTAGTGGAAACAGAAGATTTAATGAAAAGCATTGCACTTCTTTTCTTAATCATCATTTCGCTGTTGCTTGTTGGCTTATTAATTATCAATAAAAGATTATCGCAAAATCTTTGGAAACCTTTTTACGAAACCTTGCAGAAAATTGAGCAATTTGAAATTGACAAATCCAATCAACCTAAACTTACCAATACCAACATTGAGGAATTTAACCGCCTAAATCAAAGCATTGAAAAACTGATTGAACGCAATACTTCCATTTACCACAGCCAACGGGAATTTATAGAAAACGCAGCACACGAATTACAAACGCCTTTAGCCGTTTTTCAGGCAAAGATTGATACACTTATTCAGAGTGCAGAATTTACAGAGCAGCAAAACCAAATTTTAAGTTCATTAAACGATAGTGTATCAAGGTTAAACCGCCTCAACAAAAATCTATTACTGCTTTCTAAAATTGAAAACGACAACTACAACGAGAAACAAACAATCAGTTTGTATGAAGCAATTGAAAAGCACCTTGATTTTTTTACCGAACAGGCAAAGGCAAAAAATCTTATAATAAAAACAGAATTGAATGAAACCGTTTCAACAAATTCAAATCCTGTTTTGACGGAAATCCTTATCAGTAATTTGTTTCTAAATGCCATTCGGCATAATATAAGTGATGGGCAAATAGTTGTAATCCTTTCAAGCAATTCGCTTACCTTTTCAAACACAGGACAACCACAACCTTTGGTTGCAGATAAGTTATTCAACCGCTTTGCAAAATCCAACCCATCCGAACAAGGAAACGGCTTGGGTTTGGCTATCATCAAGAAGATTGCAGACCTGAACAACTGGAAAATCACCTACTCATTTGCCGACAATTTTCATTCGTTTTCGGTGGCTTTCTAAAAATTCTAAATTTCTTCTAAATCGGGTTGCAACTTTGCCCTGTAAATTTTAATTCACTTCATAAACAAGGCAATGAAAAAGTTAGCTTCAATGTTAGTTGCAGCGGTGATTACATCACTCACCTTTGCACAAAAAATACAGGAAAAAGATGTTCCTGCATCCGTAAAAACATCCTTTCAAAAACACTATCCAAGCATCAAAGAAGTAAAGTGGGATAAGGAAGGAGAAAAGTTTGAAGCAAGTTTTGACCTCAATAAAATTGACAATTCAGTTTTGTTTGATGCACAAGGCAACATACTGGAAGCCGAAGTAGAAATTGAATTAAACCAATTGCCAAAAGGAATTTTGGAGTATGTGGCAAGCAACTACAAAGGACAAAAGGTAAAAGAAGCTGCAAAAATTACTGATGCCAGAGGCACGGTTACTTATGAAGCCGAAATTAAAGGCTTGGATTTATTGTTTGATAGCAACGGAAAATTCATTAAAGAAACGAAGGATTAAAACCACAACCATGAATAAACTAATAATTCTATTCGCATTTACAGTTCTGATTTTATCCGCTTGCAACCAAGCCGCTAAAACCCGACAAGTTCCAGCTAACATTTCAGAAGCATTTGTAAAACTTCATCCCAACGCAACTATTTTGAAATGGAATGATGAACCGCCAATTTGGGAAGCCAAATACAAAGATGGAGAAGAAAAAGGAGCAGTATCGTTTAACGACAAAGCAGAGGTAACAGAAACAGAATTGGTAATTGCCGAAAGCCAGTTGCCAAATGCCTCCGCTATTCCCGATTACATCAAAGCCCACTACCCCAACGAAAAAATTCAGGGCTGCGAAAAAATAACCAAACAGGATGGCTCTAATACCTATGAAATCCAAATCACAGGAAAAGAAATTGTGTTTGATGGAGAAGGAAAATATTTATCAGAAGAAAAAGATTAAGATGCAAAAACTCATTCTTGCATTACTGCTTTTAGCTACCAATATTTGTTTCGCACAAAACAATTTGAGTTATTACACAACAGCAGCCAAGCAAAACAGCCCATTAATTAACGACAACAAAAATCAAAGTAAGGCAAACCAGTTAGATGCTGAACGCCTGAAAGCCCTTTATACCAAACCACAAATTGGCGTAACCGCCAATTACCTTTTTTCACCAATCATTTCAACCGACAATAACAAAACTTCATTTGAGCCAAACTCAAACGGAGCAACCAATTATTACGGTTATGACTTTGCTGCAACAAATGGAGGAACATATCAGGCATTACTCAATGTTACCCAACCTCTTTTTAACGGACAACGCTACAAAACAGCCAGTGAGCAATTAACAGTTACTTCTCAAATCAATCAGAACAACAGCAAACTAACCGAACACGATATTGAGAAAATTGTAACTGACCAATACATTTTGTGTTTGCAGGACAATAAGCAAACTGATTATGCAGAAGCAATGGTAAAATTGCTGGAAGACCAAAAAGATGTGTTGAAAAAGTTAGTGGAAAGCAGCATCTACAAACAATCCGACCTTACCCTGCTGAATATTGAACACCAAAATTATTTGGCTCAACTAACCAATTTCAAAGCCACCTACCGCAGAGATCTAATGGACTTAAACATTCTTTGCGGAATTAACGACACAGCTTTAGTGCAACTTCAAAACACTAATCTGACTTTGAATAGCACCGTTTCTAATTCAATGTTTTTGGAAAAATATCATTTGGATAGTTTGAATTTAATTGCACAGCAAAAAGCATTTGAACTAAAATATAAACCGCAGGTAAGTCTTTTTGCAAACACCGGACTGAATGCAGTTTATGCACCAACAATTCCCAAACGCTTCGGCATTAGTGCCGGATTAACTTTTACTTACAACTTTTTTGATGGAAATCAGAAGTCAATCAACAGAAATAAGACACAGGTTTTGGAGCAATCGGTTTCGTTTTACAAAAGCAATTTCATTACTCAAAACACTGTTCGCAAATCAAAAATATTAACCGAACTGCAATCTTATACAGACCGCATTTCCATTGCAGAACAGCAACTAAAAGATTATAAGGTATTGCTGAATAGTTACAAAAAAGAAATCCTGTCAGGACAACTATCTATAATCAATTACACGATGGTGTTGAAGAATATGGCAACGGCTCAACGGGATTATACCTTGCTTTTTTCACAACAGCAATCACTCATAAACGCATACAATTATTGGAACTGGTAAATAACAACAAAGAGAAATGAAACAACTACGCAAATACTTTTCAATCGCTTTGGTTTTGGTTTTAGCTTCCTGCGGAAGTAAAACAGAAACAAAAACGGAACAAAACACAATACCTAAAACACCAGTTGAAGTTGTTTCAATCAGCAACGGTTCCATCAACGATGAACTGACTTTGTTTGGCACAACCATCTACTTAAAACGAAATTTGGTTACAGCTCCTATTCCGGCATTTATCACGCAGGTAAATGTGAAACTGGGCGATAAAGTGAGCAAAGGCGATGTGTTGTATGTGTTGCAATCAAAGGAAAGCAGAGCTTTAGGAACGGATGTTTCAAAGGTTGACAGCACACTCAAAAACTTTGGAATAATTAAAGTTACCGCATCAGCAACGGGCATAATTTCAACATTAGACAAACAACAAGCAGGTGACTATGTGTTAGAAGGAACGCAACTTTGCACCATAGCCGAAAGCAACGATTTAGTTTTTCAGGTAAATGTGCCTTATGAATTTACTGCTTATACAAAAACAGGAAACACTTGCACACTTATTTTACCCGACAACACACAGCATTCAGCAACATTCACAAAGGCACTAACAGCAATGAATGTAACCGCACAAACTCAAACCATTTTAGCAAAGTGCAATGAAAATTTATTTCTCCCTGAAAATATGATGGTAAAAGTAGGCATCAGCAAAGGCACACAAAACAAAAAACAAGTGTTGCCAAAATCCTGCGTATTGAGTGATGAAATGATGAAAGAGTTTTGGGTAATGAAACTCATTAACGACAGCACCGCAATTAAAATTCCTGTTACAGTCGGCAATAAAAATTCAGACCGTATAGAAGTTTTATCGCCACAGTTCAATATTACCGATAAAATAGTAAGCAAAGGAAATTACGGTTTGCCCGACACCGCTTTAATATCAATCACAACCCTTAAAGCGAAATGAGCAAACAAAACATTTTCCAAATCTTCAAAAAGCCAATTCTATTTATTGGTTTACTGCTTTTGGCAGCAGGTATATTTTCTTATACCCAAATGCAAACCAATCTTTTTCCCGAAGTATTATTTCCAAGAATTACTTTAATTGCCGATGCGGGGCAGCAGCCTATTGACCGCATGATGATAACCGTTACAAAGCCTTTGGAGAGTGCAGCAAAAAAGGTGAAAGGAGTAAAGGTTGTAAAGAGCAGTACCAGTAGGGGAAGTTGTGTAATTGATATTTTCTTTGATTGGGGTTCAGATATTTACAATGCCAAAACACAGGTAGAAAGCCGTATCAATGAAATTAAAAACTTCCTTCCGCAAGGCGTGAGTATTGCAGCCGAAGCAATGAACCAAAGCACTTTTCCTGTTTATGGCTTCACCTTAGAAAGCAAGAAACACAGTTTAGTTGCACTAAAAGACAAAGCCAATCTCATTGTCCGACCTATGTTTTCGCAGGTAAACGGCATTTCAAATGTGGTGGTTCGTGGAGGAAAAAATAAAGAGTTTGTAATTGTTCCCGATGCGATAAAAATGGCATCGCTGGGCATTACACCGAATACAATTATCAATGTTTTCAATAGCAATAATTATGTGTTGTCAAATGGTGCGGTAGAAGATTTCAGCCGTTTGTATTTGTCGCTTACCGACACAAGGGTAATGGACATTGAAGAATTGGAAAACACCATTATAAAAAACGATGGAACACGATTAATCAAACTAAAAGACATTGCTAAAATTGAATTAAAAGAACAAGTAGAATTTGTGGTTGTAAACGCAAATGGACACGATGCAGTATTGATTGACTTGGTAAAACAACCTGGAATAAACTTGATTGATTTTGCAAAAGAATGTGAGAGCAAAGCAGCCGAAATTCAAAAGCAATTGCCCGAAGGGATGGTGCTGAAACCTTACTACAATCAATCTGCTTTTGTTGGCGACAGCATCCACAGCGTAATTAAAACCATTTACGAAGGTTTGTTTTTAGCTATCATCGTAATGATTATTTTCCTTCGTTCATGGAGGGCAAGTTTGGTTGTAATGCTTACAATTCCGGTAACATTAGCATTCACCATTTTTGTTTTATACTTAGTAGGAATAAGCATAAACATTATGTCATTGGGTGCTATTGCTGCGTCCATTGGTTTGATAATAGATGATGCCATCGTAATCATAGAACAGATTTACAGAAAGCACGAAGACGAACCCGAAAAAAACCGTTTTAGTGTTGTAAAGGAGGCTATACACGAATTATTTCCCGCCATGATTGGTTCTTCATTAGCAACCATTGTAATACATTTTCCTTTCCGAATGATGAGTGGTTTAGCAGGAAGCTTTTTCAAAGAGCTTTCAGACACTATGCAGCTTACTATGGTAACTTCGTTTCTTGTAACATGGTTGTTATTGCCTGTCTTTCATATCATAATTGGCTTTAAACAGCCTAAAAAAACGCATCACAAAACAGCCGAACAAAGCATTCGCAAACTGAAATGGCTTACTTGGTTTTTTAACAAACCAGTATTTGCCTTTTCATTGATAATTATTTTTGTGTTATCAGCATGGTTTAGTTTCGGAAAATTGGAAACAGGTTTTTTGCCCGATTTAGACGAAGGCACAATTGTATTAGATTATTTCATGCCACCCGGAACATCATTGAAGGAAACTGACAGAGTATTAAGGGAAATTGAAAAAATAATCATTGCCCATCCCGATGTTGAAACATACAGCCGAAGAACAGGAATAAGAATGGCATTTAGCACCGTTCCGCAGAACTTTGGCGATTACTCTATTCAGCTAAAACAACACCGCACAAAAACAACAGTAGATGTAATTGATGATTTACGAAAGGAAATTTCAGCCAAACAACCCGTATTACATATTTCATTTGGACAACGTATAGCCGATTTGTTAGGCGATTTAATGAGCACACCTTCACCTATTGAAGTAAAGTTTTTTGGAGATGATTACACCCAATTACAAAACATTACCAAACAAGCCGAAGAAATAATAGGAAACATTCAAGGCATTGCAGATATTGATAACGGTTTACGAATTGCGGGTCCTTCATTGGTATTCACACCCAATCAGGAACTATTAAATCAATACAAAATTTCGTTGCTTGATTTTCAGACACAACTTTCAGCTTATACAGGCGGAATTACTTTGGGCATCAACTCCAATCAACCCATTCCATCGCCTGCACAGGCAGCCATGACAGCAGGAATACAAGTAGGGCAAATTCAGGAAGGCGAACAAATGCGAAGAATTGTAATGCGGTTTGCCGATATGAATATAAATGATTTGGAACACATCAAACGGCAACTCATTTTTTTACCTGACGGAACAACAAGACCACTCACATTTTTTTGTGATGTAAAAATTGTTCAAGGCGAAAACGAACAACGCAGAGAAAACTTAAAATCTTGCGTAGTGCTTACAGCCCGATTAGATAATAGAGATTTAGGAAGTGCCATTACCGAAATTCAGCAACAACTTAATTCAAAATTGCCATTGCCAAAAGGATATTCCATTGCTTATGGCGGTGCATATTCCGAGCAACAACAATCATTTAAAGAACTCCTGCTTATCCTTATCATGGCTACACTTTTAGTGTTCGGAGTATTTATGTTTTTATTTAAAGAATGGTTGCTTTCACTTTTACTTCTTTTCATTTCTATCATGGGTATTTGCGGTTGCATCATTGCCTTATATCTCACAAACATTCCTTTAAATGTAAGCAGTTACACAGGCATCATTATGATTGTGGGCATACTGGCAGAAAATGCAATTTTCACCGTTGCACAATACCGTTTCAATATGCAACAAACAAACAATGTTGACCAATCAATAAACTATGCAATCGCTTTGCGTATCCGACCAAAACTAATGACAGCTATCGGAGCCATTTTAGCCCTTATGCCTTTGGCGTTAGGAATTGGGTTAGGTGCTCAAATGCAGCAACCTTTGGCAGTAGCTGTGATTGGTGGGTTTGTGGTAGGCTTGCCGATGTTATTGTTGGTATTTCCAAGTTTAATGCGGTTGTTGTATAGAAATAAACAAAAATATTAAACACTATCTTTTATTATGGAAAAATGGATTTTATATGCAATCATTTCAATGCTGTTTGCAGGGCTTACATCTGTCATTGCAAAATTTGGAATGAAAGATTTAAGCAGCGACACCGCTTTAGCAGTGCGGACAGCAGTTGTGTTTTCAATTGTTGGTGCAAACGCTTTTTTGTTTCGCAATGCTTTTGTTGAATTACAACAAACTTCCTCCAAAAATTTGATGTTTCTTGCAATTTCAGGCATCACAACTTCATTGTCGTGGATATTTTATTACCGTGCAATGAAAGAAGGGCAAGTTTCGTATGTAGCTTCTATTGATAAGGCAAGTATTGTAGTAACATTAATTCTTTCATTCATAATTCTCAAAGAACCAATCACAGGAAAACTTTTAGCAGGTGCAGCATTTATTTTAACAGGCATGATAATTTTGATTTGGAAATGAAAGGACTATTTGCAGTATTCATCATCAGGTGCTATAAAAGTCTTTAAAAATTTGAAATAATTTATTTGATAAGTTCCTCAAGTTCAGATTAATCAAGGGATAAACATTTCCGTTGAATATGTGGCACTATTTTGCTATTTTTGCATACCCAAAACAGGAAATGGTGTCTTCCTGACCCAACCGCTTCTTAAAGCTAATGGCACCTACAAATAGTAATATCATTACATCATAATCTATTTGTAGGATGAACAAAAACAAATACTCTTTTGAACAAGTAAAAATTGCGAGGCATTTACTTTATTGGACAGCCCTTATCGTTCCCATTTCATTTGTCACAGGCTCATTAGTTGCCCTGTTCCTTTGGTTGCTCGATATAGCCACAGCCACACGATGGAATAATCTTTGGCTTATTTTCTTACTACCCTTAGCTGGTCTGCTCATCACATTTCTTTACAAGTTTTACGGTAAAAATTCTGATGCAGGTAATAACCTCATCATGGACGAAATACACAAGCCAGGGGGCGGCATTCCTACACTAATGACGCCCTTGGTTTTATTCTCTACCATAATTACACATCTCTTTGGTGGTTCAGCAGGTAGAGAAGGAACAGCAGTTCAAATGGGGGGTAGTATTTCATCTTTATTTTCACATTGGTACAAACTAAAACACCGAGACAAGAGAATAATGCTCATGTGTGGCATGTCAGCAGGTTTCGGTGCAGTATTCGGAACCCCTATAGCAGGTGCAGTATTTGCGATGGAAGTGCTTGCTATCGGCAGAATTAAATACGATGCCCTTACTCCCTGTTTAATTGCTAGTGTCCTTGCCGACATTACTTGTTCTGCTTATGGCATTCACCACACCCACTACAGCATTGCATTTATCGGTGAAATTAAAGATACTACACGTTGGCTGCCTTATCTCTCATTCGATTTTCTATTGCTTGCCAAAGTAATTGTTGCAAGTGCAGCCTTTGGTTTGGTTGGCTATTTGTTTGCTGAAACATCACACATGATTAAAGACGGAGCAGCAAAGTACATCCACAACAATTGGATAACACCCTTTATCGGTGCAGCACTGGTTATCGGCATCAGCTATGCTTTGGGCACATTTGATTATCTGGGTTTAGGTGTCACCAATCCTACAAGTGGCGTAAGCATTGTTTCCGCATTTCATACAAATGGTGCAGATACATGGAGTTGGTTTTGGAAATTATTATTAACTGCCATTACATTAAGCACAGGCTTTAAAGGCGGTGAAGTAACCCCGTTGTTTTTTATTGGTGCAACACTTGGAAATACATTAGCAACCATCAGTGGTTCACCTGTTGATTTATTTGCTGGACTTGGCTTCATTGCAGTTTTTGCAGGAGCAACCAACACCCCACTTGCCTGTACCCTGATGGGTGTAGAATTATTCGGCTCTAACAATGTCGTTTACTATGCAGTGGCTTGTTTCACTGCCTATTATTTCAGTGGACATTCAGGCATTTATGGTTCGCAAAGAGTAGCGGTATCAAAGTTTCACTTAACACATACAGAAGAACACACTATCAAAGAAATCAAGCAAAAAAATAAGAAAGCATGAGTGAAGAATTGAAAATTACAAAGATTGGAAAGCTCCGCATCTACATGACCACAGGCGAAGCGGTGAAGTCGAAAACGTTGTTGAGAAAACTCTTTCCAAAAACAAAATACCTGAAGATTATGCAGGAAGCAAAGGCATCGGGCATTATGAATGCCCATGTTTTTCATACCCATGCAGCCGTTCAAAAAGGTGGTCAAATGGCACATCATTCTGTAGAAGGCGACAATTCAGGCTTGACTGTTTGCATCGAATTGGTAGATGACAGAGAGAAGCTGCAATCATTTTTTAAAACGCATAAAGACATTTTAAAAAACAACACTGTTATCTACAAAGAAGTAGAATACTGGGAATACAAAGAATAAGCTATGCTGAAAATAATAATAAGCATTTGCCTCGGTGGTGCAATGGGTTCATTGCTTCGCTATGCAACAGGTGTATGGATAGCAAGACACAGTCATTTCGTATTTCCCTATGCTACCTTTGCAGTGAATGTAGTAGGCTGCTTTTTTATAGGATTGTTTTATGCCTTTTCAGAACGGTATCATTGGTTTACACCCGAATGGCGATTGTTTTTCATTACAGGTTTTTGTGGTGGCTTAACTACATTTTCTGCATTTGCTTACGAGAACATTAAATTACTACAGGAAGGTAACACACTGCTCTTTGTTCTATACAGCTTAGGAAGTTTTGCAGCAGCGTTGTTAGCAGTTGTAGCAGGTATTAATAGCATTAAACTAATATAACTACAATATGGTACAGGAAACCACTTTTAAAAGAATACTCATAGCCGTTGATAGTAGCCCATTTTCTTTGAAAACCGCAAAAGTTGGTTTCCAGTTAGTACATGCACTGGATGCAGAAGTAGCCTTGTTGTATGTAATTGACAGAACAAAAGAAAGTGTAAACATAGAAACAGGTCCGACCAGGGAACAAAGCGAAATGATTTTACTGAAAGAAGCACAGGAAACCCTTGAGCAGATGATTAAAATGTACAATGGTGCAAAACAGTTATACAAGTTTACACCCGAAGGTTTTCCGAAAGAAGAAATACTGAATACAGCAAAAGAATGGGAAGCAGGGGTAATTGTAATAGGTACACATGGTAGAACTGGCTTATCGCATTTTTTTCAAGGAAGTATAGCTGAATATGTTGTGAAACACGCCAACGTTCCCGTTTTAGTTATTCCACCTCAAATTAAATAAGAAAAGATTTTTTGTGAAACCACTGATAACAGTTGTTTAATCCCAAAGTATTGTCATATAACATTTTGGAAAACTAATACAAGTGGATTTTTTTTAGTTGCTTCCCCTGCGGTCGGGCTTTACGCTACAATCTTTTTGTCCGGAACACAAATCCTGACACGCAAAAAGGATTTCCGCTTCAAATGGAGCGAAGCGTAATTCACGAATACCAAAATCAAACAAAAATTACATTCGTAATCCCTAAGCCGGATAAATCAGTGTTCGTTCCTCACGAAGTTAATAGACCCACCCTGCCAACCCACAAGCACGGCTTATGCAGTGGCTACCGCACAAGGCAAACGCTTCCACTGCATCTATGGTGTTGCCGCCATTTTTAACTGTCATACTTTTTGTGTGGTGTGTGCCAACGCATACAGCACATTGCTATCCTCATTCCGTCCCGAAAAAATCGGGACTCCATTGCGGTAGCAAAGAGCTGTGCCACCCTTCACACCAAACAAAAAGACGCTACACTCCAACCACCACCACCGTTTCGCTTATGCCAGTATAAAAATTGGCGGAAGCTACTTAAACATAATGTTGCCTTATGTGTTCGCTTCGCACAGCCTTTTGCTATCGCTTATGCAAGCATCCAACCGCACAGGCTGTCACATAAGAACATTATGTTAAGTATCCAACACCATAGCACTTTTTATCAAAAGTGAAGCCGTGCTTTTTGCCAACGCACCCCACCCGAAGACCCACGACACCCCGCCACCCTTTCAGCAGTGCAGAAAAAAATAAAGCATGATTAGTTTTATTGCCATGTGCTTGCGGTCAGTTCATTCACTGCATCTCCATTTCGTTCAGGCGTTTCGTTCATTTCGCTTCGCTTCATTCTCTACACTATCCTTCACTACATTTCGCCTTCGTTCATTTCACTCACCTCAGCACCGCACAGCAAAAGCAATTCCCTCTCTTCATTTCGCAAATCCATCACACAGGCTTTCCGTGTCATGGCATTTGCTTTACCTCTGCTTCAATGGCTTTTGTGTTTAGATAATTTACAAAAGCCGCAAACGCTTCAAAGCAAATTGCTCATGCCACTACAAGCCACCCTTGCAGTTTGCTCCATTCCGTTCAGTCATTGCATTTGCTCTTAACCCACCGCACGATTGAAAGCGGTATGCTTTATTTTTTCTGCGAAGTGTTTACCTCAGCCAACCCACGAAAGAAAATCACTTTTTGAATGAATAATAAATGCAGTGAAATACAATCGGTAGAAAATAGATAAGGAAAAAAATAAAAATAAAAAGTGCAGCAAAGTTAGGTGGCTGGCACAAGCCCACGCTGATAAAAAAACCAAAAGACTACGGCATAATGAAAGGCAAATAGTCTGTTTATTTTTTATTGGTATTTGCCTTTCACCCTTCGGGACTTATTCCGTTTCCTTTTGGTTTTTTTCCCACGCCACCTATGGGATTGCTTTCTTTTTTTTTCTGTTTTTTTTCTTTGTTAAAATATTATGTGCGAAGCGTAGCGAAGCACAGGCAAGGACAAAAGCAGATACAAATTTTAAAGCAAGTATTATGCACTGTCCAAAGGTTCACAGCTTCAATCCCAAAAATCAAACAACTGAATTTGATTTGTTCATTCTCTGCAAAGGTTTAAATAGTGGCAAACCACTTGAAAAACCTTGCCCTAACTGCTTTGTAATTTCCTGTAAAAATTCAGATGAATTTGATTTTTACAAAACGCTTTCTTTCGGCTTATGGAAGGCAAAGCATTTTCAACAGTTTCTTGTTGGTTCGGTTATTCCATTTTTACGGATAGATGATTTCAGGGCTGCTATAAAAGCACAGGCAGAAGCAGTTTCAAAAAATCAATATGCCTTTGCTAAAGATGTGCATAAAGTAAAGCTGATTGAACGCAAGGAAAAACAGATGAAGGAATATTTGTTGCTCTTAGCAGATGTAAAAAGGGCAATGATTTACCGCCACTTAAAAAGGTAATCCAAACGGCTGCCTTTAGCCGATGCACCGCTTTTGCTCATTCAAAATTTAAGATGCAAAGATAGCAAGGCGGGCAACCGCACAGACCCACAGAAAAAAAACCAAAAGACTACGGCATAAACACAAAGCCACCGCACAAGGCTATCATTTATTCCGTTTCCTTTTGGTTTTTTTATCCGCCTTGCAGTGAGAAGCATCTAAATTTTTTCATTATGCAAAAGCATCCACGTATTTCATCAGGCAGCCAGTCAGGCATTTGTCCTTTCACTTCAGTTGCTCTTTCATCGTTTGTGCCTGTTTCCCGTTTCGGGTATCAGCGTTACATCCGCAGGGCTTCTTTCAATTGGTGTCCTTCGCCTGGCATCAGGGTTTATAATCTTCCATGCGGTTGCTGTTTGTGGGTTCATTCCACTGGTCAGCGTTTCCTTTCAGCTTTGCCCTTTTAGGGCATTGCTGAAAAAGAAAAAGCCCCACCAAACTGGTGAGGCATTTTCCTAACTGAAAGAAAGAACAACTTTTACGCAGCTTCAACGATGTTGAGGACGTTGTAAGCACCATTTTTTAAGGAGTACTGAACCCCGTTTACTTCCTGAAAGAACTCAATCAACATCAGGTAGAACTTAGTTCCTGCACCTGCTGGAACAGCAGCCGGTGTGAGTGTAACAGGTGTGTTTGTGCCATCAATAGGCAGGTTTGTTACAGGGCTGTATTCAATTGCACTGGTTCCATTCGCAAAGTCCACAACCGCATAAGCAGATTTCAAACTGATATGAGTTGCACCGGAAGGGTAAGCAATATCGTTGATAGGCACAAAGGCAGGGATGTTGATTGCACCAGTTGCACCAGTTACGGTAAACGGAGCAAACAACACACCACCCAAAGCTGCATTATCGTTGAAGTCAAAATCCTTCAACAATGCCAACGCAGCAGGGTCAGCAATACCAACTGCAACGATACGTTCACCCCTTGCAGAAGTTGTATCATAGTTTTTAATCTGTGTCATGATTTGAGTTAAGCGGCTGGTAACACGACTATCAGCAGCGTTCATCATCAAATTACGGACAGCATTGCGAAGCAATTTGCCAGCAGTTGCAGAACTTCCAAACTCAGCACCGTTTTCACGGGTACGCTGAAAATTCGGGTCGTTTGCAATTCGTTCAGCAGAAACACCGCCTTTGGTTTTCACCAAATGACCGTCCTGCGTTTTGTAGAAAGTCAACTCATCCAGAGTGCCTTCAATTTTCAAAATACCTTTAAGTTTTGCCATTGTTTAAACTTTTTATGGATTAGTAAATCTGTTTCGTTTCATGCTGCTTTATCAGCATTTGAAAACAAAATTAGAAGCACAATCAAGGCTCTGCAAATGTGTAAGGTCATCCGTTCCGTTTATTCCGCATTATTCCAACAAACACACTTTTACCGCCTATGAAAAACAATTATCTTTGCAACATCACTTCCATACTAAAGGCATAGCATCGGTATGGATAGTGTATTAAGTTGTATAATTGAAATAATGAATAGACTGTGCATTTATCCTAAAGACATTCAGGTAATCACAGGCAGAAGCGACAGGTATGGTAGAAACCTCATCAAGAAGATTAAAGACCACTTCAAGAAGCAACAACACCAGGTTGTTACTGTTGATGAGTTTTGCCAGTACATGGGCTTGCAACCGGAGACGGTTACCAAGCAACTTAGGTAAGTAGAAACCTTATCTTTGCTTTTGCTGATGATAAGGCACAGCACACCCTAAAGGCAACAACATTTTTTCTTTTCTTTGTTGTACTCTTGCACTTGTTTTAGTCACCTTTGTTGTCTATTTGTTGCCCAATCTCTGTAAGTGCTTGATAATAAAGGAAGCTATAATTTTTGTATAGGCAAGTAGCTCTCATCTTGTAGTATAGATTACTACTTACGTGTAATAAAAAATACATAAAATGAGCTGCGGTGTTTTCCGTAGCTGTTGTTTCAATTTGTTTTAATAGATACAGGTTAAATTTGTAGAACTGCAAACATGCGGGTTTACCGGCGATTAAAACCTGCTCCGCTACTCTATTACAGCCACCTTATTTAAACTATGTACGGAATTGTAAACAAAGCTATCGAAGAGCTGGTTAAAGAAAACTACGGCGAAGAAAAGTGGGAACTGATTAAAGCCCGCAGCGCTGTAGATGTTGATTTTTTTATCAGCAACGAGCCATATGATGATGCAATTACTTATCAATTGGCCGCTGCGGTGGCAGATGAAATGAAAATTCCGCTAAGCGATGTACTCATCATGTTTGGTGAGCATTGGGTACTAAAAACCGGCAAAGAAAAATATGGTTCCCTAATGGAAGCCGGGGGAAATAACCTCAAAGAGTTTCTTTGTAATCTTCCTTTGTTTCATAACCGCATTATGCTGATGTATCCACGCCTCACACCCCCTGAGTTTAAAATTACAGATATAGAGGCGAGTTCTGTTTGTGTACATTACCATTCAAAAAGACAGGGCTTAAAAGAATTTGTATGTGGGTTGCTGCAAGGTCTTGCCAAGATGTATAATACAACAGTTGTAATTGAACTGTTGCAGAACAGGGATGAAGGCGCCAGTCATGAAATATATAAGGTATCCTGGTAATGCAACTCACATTTGATATAGAACGGTTTGAACGATTATTCCCTTTTCATCTTTTAGTGAATAAGGAATTGAACATTGTGCATGCAGGAAAATCATTGAAGAAAATCATTGATTTATCCAGCGGTGCCGTATTTGCCAACAATTTCACCTTGTTGCGGCCCCAGGTAGAGCAGCCAAGTTTTGAGGCGTTCAGGCTTTTGCAGGATCAATTGGTGATTATTGAAAGCAAACAAACTGATCCGTTTATGTTACGTGGGCAGTTTGAACAAACAGGCAACGAATTGCTTTTGTTTGTTGGTTCGCCCTGGTTTGGATCAATGAAGGAAGTTCGTGAACGGAGTTTAGTGCTGAATGATTTTGCTTATCACGATCCAATGATTGATTTGTTGCATGTCATCAAAACGCAGGAAATTGCAGCAACCGAAATTAAGCAGTTACTTACCACTGTAAATGAACAGAAGAATGCGTTGAAAAATGCCAACAAAGCCATTGAGGATATTGCATTATTTCCAATGCAAAACCCTGATCCTTTGTTCCGTATTAATTTTGAAGGCGAAGTCATTCTTCAAAACCCTGCAGCAGAAAACTTGCCTCCTCAACTTGTTTATAACAAGCTCGTTTTTGAAACTAAACAATTCTGGAAAGCTGTAATCGCAGAAATTCTTCAAAACAGCCCAAAATATTTTTTAAAAGTAGAAGCAGGGCAACAGTTTTATTCGTTCAACTGCATTATGCTGGAAAAGGAAGGTTATATTAATGTATATGGCCGTGATATAACCAACCAGGAACAACTCGATCGTAGTCTTGAGCGATCGGCAAACCGGTTAACTACTCTTATTGCTAACCTGCAATCGGCAGTGTTGTTGGAAAACGAAAACAGGACCATTGCATTGGTCAATCAAAAGTTCTGCGACACCTTCGGTATACCTGTAAGTCCCGAAAGCCTTATTGGAACGGATTGTTCCGAAGCAGCAGAACAAACAAAACATCTGTTTAAAAACCCAGAGCATTTTGTTGAGCGGATTAAAGGAGTGCTGCAGAATAAAACGATTGTATCGGGCGATAAATTAGAACTGCTTACAGGAAAAGTGTTACGCCGTGACTTTATACCAATCTGGAGTAACAATCAATACTTTGGACATTTGTGGGTGTATCATGATATTACTGAAGAAGAAACGAGAGAGCAGGCATTAACCCGGCAGAAAGTTTTTTACGAAGAAATTCTAAATAAAATTCCTGCAGATATTGCTGTGTTTGATAAAGATCACCGCTATCTTTTTTTGAATCCTGTTGCCGTTAAGGATGAAGAGTTGCGTAAATGGTTAATTGGTAAAACAGATGAAGATTATGTGCAACTTAGAAACAAACCAAGGCAGATAGCCAATGAACGAAGAGCGATTTTTGATGCAGTAAAAAAAGAAGGCAAACTGTTAAGTTTCGAAGAACGATTACTGCAGCCCGATGGATCGGAAGTGTATCAGTTACGAAATTTCAATCCTGTATTGAACAAAGAAGGTGAGGTGGAAATAATGATTGGTTATGGGTTGAACATAACTGAACGGAAGAAGATGGAGCAGGCGTTGGAAAAAGCACGTTTTGAAGCTGAGCAGTCGTCTGTAATGAAAGATCGTTTTTTAGCGGCAATGAGCCATGAAATACGCACGCCTTTAAACGGCATCATGGGTGTTACAGGATTACTGGATAAAACAAACCTAACCGAAAAGCAACGTGAGTTTGTTGAAATTATAAAAGTATCGGAAGCTCACTTGCTGCGTATTGTAAACGAGGTGCTAGACTTTGAAAAAATTGTAAGCAATGAAATCGTTCTTGAAGAAACAATATTTGACGTTGTAAAGCTGGTTGAAGATATAAGTGGTATATACCGGCTAAATGCAATAGACAAAAATCTGTCGTTTACATTGCTTAGTAACGTTAAGGAGTTGATTATTCGGGCCGACTCATACCGGTTAAGCCAGGTGATTCATAACCTTTTGGGTAATGCCCTTAAGTTTACACAGCAAGGCGAAATAATTGTACAGCTACAAGTAAAACAGAAAGGCCAAACAGAAGTTGAGGTAACAATTCAAGTTCAGGATACAGGTATCGGTATCGATTCAGAATTATTAACGCACATATTTGAGCCCTACTCGCAAGGAAAAAGCGCAATTGCAAAACAATACGGTGGCACAGGTTTAGGATTAGCTATTTGTAAACGCCTTGTTGATTCACAGCAAGGATCAATTACTGTTTCAAGTACAGAGAATGTTGGTTCTGTTTTTACAGTAGCATTTACCTGGCCTTTGGCACAAGTGCAGAAAAATATTGACAATGAAGTAACGAGGCTCACTCCTCCTAAACCAGAAAGTGCCATTCGTATTCTTATTGCCGAAGATGTTGCTATTAACCAGTTTTTGTTAAAACACATGTTGCAAAGTAAAAACTATGCATTTCACATAGCAGATAACGGGTTGGCTGCACTCGAGGAATTTCAACAGAATGATTACGACATAATACTAATGGATATTGAAATGCCTTATATGGATGGCGTTGAAACTACCCGTGCAATAAGAAATCTTCACAATAAACGTAAAGCAGGCGTTCCAATCATAGCCCTTACAGCAAATGCAATTAAAGGTAAAAGTGAGGAATATCTTGAAGCCGGAATGAATGATTTTATTACGAAACCATTTAGCGAACAGCAATTAACTGATGTGCTGCAAAAAACAATTACGCAGTTGCAACAGCAGAAGATGCCAGGCAGCAAAACGAAAGTGTATGATCTTTCTTATTTAAAGAGTTTGAGCAACGAACAATCTTTTTTACTGAACATGATTAATATTTTTGTTGCTTCAACACCTGTTATGGTAGAGGAATTAAAGCTGGCTCTTGACCAGTACAGTTATGATAAAGTTGCAACGGTTTTGCATAAACTAAAACCTGCAGCAGAAACAATAGGAATGACAAAGTTGAAAGTTGAAATTGCTGATATTGAACAGGAAATAAAATTTGCAAACATTAATACCTTATTGCAGAAACGTATAATGCATGTGGTAGATATTTTTAACGAAAGTATTGTACAATTACGTTCGGATTTTTTGTAGTTCTTTATACTTAAAGATTTAAGTATAAAGTATTAGATATGTAGAAAAAGCTGATTGTTTTTTTATCAGAATCAACTTAAACAGTAATGATTCGTTTCTTTGCAACAGATATTTTTCTATAATTTACAACAATAAATATTTTGATTTAGATGGCAATATCAATTCTAATAGCAGAAGATCATGTTTTGATTGCAGAAATGTGGAATGCTGTTCTCGGCAGAAGTAAAGATTATAAAATTGTAGCAAAGACCAGCTCTAAAGGTGATACCGTTGCAGAAGCAACACTGCATAAGCCTGATGTTATTTTACTTGATATCGTATTATCTGATGGATCGGGGCTTGACATTATTCCGCAAATCAAACAAGTATCGCCTCAAACAAAGCTGCTTGCAGTTTCTGCCCATACCGATTTTCCAACTGTGAAACAGGCGTTTGCTGCAGGCGTATTTGGTTACATAACCAAAACATCTCCTTTAAATGAAATGATGGCTGCAATTAATGATGTTGTTGCAGGCAGAAGTTATCGTTGCAGGGAAGTACAGGAGTTAATATCCGGTATTTTCTTTAGCGATAGTTCAGAAAATGTTGAAGCTGCTACTAAGTATCTCACCAAAAAAGAAAAGAAGGTTGCTTATCTTTTTTACAAAGGAATGAGCGCTCGTGAAATTGCTGATCAACTGGATTTAAGTTCCAAAACTATCGATACACATCGTTACAATATTTATCAAAAGCTACAGATTAAAAAATCGGTACAGCTCATTAAGTATATTGATGCTAACCAGCATCTGTTTACAGAAGTAATGGATTAACTACCGGCAACTGTAAGTTGCTTTGTAATATCCTTCTTTAACATACGGCTTATTTTAAAGCCGTATTGTTGTATATGCACTTTTTCATTATCCACGCTGGTAATTTTTTCTTTGTTCACAATGTAAGATTTGCTGATTCGGACAAACAATTCAGGCTTCAGTTTTTGCTGAAGCTCTTTCATTGTTATCAATACCATATGACTCTTTGCGGCAGTAACAACTTTTACATAGTCCTTAGAGGCTTCAAAAAAAAGCACATCAGCGCTGTTCAATGTAATCATCGTTCTTCCTTCTTTGAAAACCAAATTAAGGTTACGACTTTGCTTTTCGGTAAAAGTATTCGCAGACGTTTTTATCTTATCCAGGCGGGTTAATGCATTTGTAAGGCGTTCTTGTGTAATTGGTTTTTTCAGATAATCAATGGCTCCTAACTCAAAGGCAGTAAATGCAAAACCTTCGTGTGCAGTAGTAAATATAACAGCAGGCTTATAAGGTAACTGTTCGTATAATTTTATACCGGATTCTTTGTTTAACTCTACATCTAAAAACAAAAGATCAATGTCCGTATTTGTATCAAAATAGGTTAATGTATCTTTTATGTTTTCAAAAGTGGCAGCAAGGAATAGATCTTGATGTGGCTCAATCAACTTCATAAGGATAGCTCTCGCAAGCGCATCATCTTCTATTAAAACGCATTTCAGTTGTGCCATAAGTTTGAATAAGATAAATACCTTCTGTAAATTATGTAAAAGAAATCATTCCAATATATTTATAATTTACCAGATTGGTTAGCTGTTCCACTTGTTTTAGACATTAAAAAAGGAGATGTAACAACATCTCCTTTTGGTTTTCCATTAATTGCTGCTTTTGTAAAACTTGCATGCAATCGTTATTTTTTACCTCTGAACATGCTTTATAGATGAAAATGACTTCATTAATATTTTGCAAGTTTTACAGTTTGGAGTAATGCTTGATCATTATAGATTTTTACTACATAGTTACCGGAAGGCAATTGATTCATATTTAACCGGAAAGAGTTGCCCGGATTAGTAAATACCTGTTGTAACATTCTTACGCCACTTACATAGTTAATTACTTCCACCTGTATTTTGCCCGCTAATGCCTGATCGCTGTTGATAACGGTGTAGTTTGAAGCTGGATTAGGATATGCAAATATTTTGCCGTTAGATGTTGCAAAAGATAAACGGGCAATATTTGAAATGCTAAATGTAGCATCCTGGTCTACCATTTTAATACGGTAGTAAACATTACCAGTTGATGCTGCTGCATCTTCTGCTTTATAGTTTATTACATTACCGGAATTACCAGCTGCCTTTACAGTTGTTACGGTAACCCATTTAGCTGCATCAGTACTGCGTTGTACTTCAAAATAATCACTGTTAATTTCCTGTGCGGTTGCCCAGCTGAGTATAACTTTACCAGTTGCTTTAGTTGCGCTAAAATTAATTAATTGAACAGGCAGGGGTGCAACAGCAGTTCCTCCAGCTCCCGATGCTGCATTATAAAACAATGCAAAGTTTGTAAACAAGGCACCACCCGGCCGTGCTATCATTTTGTTTGTAATGTTTGCTGTTGGAGGTTGTGTACCTGTCGGAATAACTGTTGTTGTACCATTGTTAGATGTATTGTTACTTGTAGCGTTGTCGAAATTTGTGCCGGATGTAGCAGTAACATTATATGCATTTGCATTTAAATAACTATCGCCGTTAGAAGCACTTCTACGGTCTGCAATTGCTGTTGTGCCAATAATAATTGCACTCTGGTCTTGTAAACGTAAAAAGCCCGGTAAAAAATAGGTTACCGTTGGCGATGTAGTTGAATAGATACCCCATCCAAGTGTAACGCTGGAGTTGCTTCCCAGTGTAAGCGTTACATCATTTATGTGTAATCGTCCACGATGTAAACGGATGGTGCCGCCAGTGCCACCAAAATCACGATACTCGCTTCTGATTTGAATGGTAAAGTCAAACGCACTTAAATTCATGGTGGATGTTACTTCCAGGCTAATGCCGAAAATTTGAAGTGTTGCTCCACTGGTTGGAGATTGATTTGCACCCAAGCTGCCATCGGCATTTACAACTTTCCATATGGAAGAGCGTCTGAAACCATCAGCAGCGGTACCATTTGTAGCAGCCGTTACATTTCCTCCTAAGGTTCCCTGTAAACGATATACAGTTCCAACCTGCGCTTCTGCGCTTAAAGAAATAATTACAAAGAGAGCGAGGGTAAAAAATTGCTTCATGTTTAATTTTTTTTGATAATAAAAATTTGACGTCTGGCGTCAGGTACGGTTTTAAACATGGAGGAAGTGGATGGGTAACTAGAAATTAGTTAGAGGGATCTTCGGCAGGAATCAGATTTGTGCAGGCTGCAACAAACAGCCTTTTCGTTTTCGGAGTTCAAATATATTTCGCCCGTTTGTTATGTGAGGGGTATAATCGACAAAATGCATGTATAATCGACTAAGTGTATTTTCAATTGAAAAGACCACTTTATTTTACAGAATCTAAGGTTAAAAACTGAGTTGGTCTGGGCGTGTTTAGCAAAAATGAGCGTACCGGAAAATTCGGTTGCAGTAAGGTATTGTGTAATTTACAGGCGACACAAAGGGCAAGGAGCAAGTAATGCGTAAGATCTAACAGAACTGAAAACCGGAACTAAATTGTTGCAGTAGGGTACAGCTACAAAGTAACTCTTAAATAAAATAGGATACGGATTTTACAATTGTGGATTCAGGGTAAACTCTTTATCTTATCATAGGTTTTTGGATTTTTAGCCAGCGGGTAATTCCTTTAAAGGATGGCTATATATGGTTTTCCAATTATTATCGTAATTGATAGTACAAAGAAACACCGTATATCTATAGATAAAAATCGTAATACAATGGAAGAAATTGTAAGAGATTAATAAGCGGTGTTGTAGTACTTCAACTACGAGCTTCAAGTCCCTTACACAGTTATAACAGCTAACGTCACATTTAGAAAAAACGATCAGTCAGATATGCTTCACATTGAGTAACTTAAGCCGGTGATTTTATCCGTTCCTTGTGAAAACTCCAAATAAACACTTGTACAAATCATTATAATTGTTGCGTAAACGTATATGCATAGTGAGGTAAACATACTTTTGGGTGTTTCCGGTGGAGAGGCAGTCCGTTTTTTATCACTTCTTACAGAAAATGATCAAATACGTTATCATTGTGAGCGTGCAGAAACGAAGAGGCTATTTCAGCAGAAAGCTACAAAAGGCCAGTATGATCTATACATTGTATCGCTCGATTTTTTAACGAACAACTTTCCCGACTTTACTGCACAATACCCCGGTACAGCAACAATTTTACTTTGTAATGCATCCGACTTTGAAGCAGCTATTCCATATCTGCGAAACGGTATCAGTGATTGTCTGCTTCTAGATTCGTTAACAGCAGAAAAAATAGTAAGCAGTATACGCACAACTATACTTGCAGGTGAGGCAAAGCTTGCGCAGACACAAGCCAATCTTTCAGCCATTGAACGTAGCGGAACAGCGCAAATGCAGGCGAAGCAGGAATTGCAGAAGTTTTATGAACGGTTTATTCGCATCAGCAGCACAACAAACGATGGAGTTTGGGAGTGGAACTTAACTGATAACAGCCTTTGGGCAAACGAAAATCACCAATTGTTGTATGGTTTAACCGCAGCAGATCCTGTACCCAATAAACAAGAATGGGTAGATCGCATTCATCCCGATGATCGGCAACGTCTTCTGGATATGCAGGATCATGCACTGGCTTCCGATACCAACGTATTTATATCTGAGTACCGCTTTCGTACCGGTGATAGTTATAAATACATTTTCGATCGCTGTTACATTGAAAGAGATAACAACGGCACCCCTGTTTTAATGACGGGTAGTATGATGGATGTTACTGAACGCAAAATTGCCGAAGAAAAAATTGTTCATTCGAATGAACGGTTTGAATTAATTGCCCGAACAACCAATGAAGCGTTATGGGAAATGGATCTTGTAACCGGTTACACATGGAGCAACGAAATTCATCAACAGCTTTATGGACTTACATTAGAAGATGAAGCTCCTATGTTTCAGCTTTGGGAGGACAATATCCTTGAAACAGAACGTGCTGCTGTATTAAAAAGTTTTTATGATGTCTTCAATTCAAACGAAAATGTTTGGATAAGTGAATACAGGATGTATAATCATAAAAAGGAAATAATTGCCATTTACGACCGTACATACATTGTACGCAATAACGAAGGCAAACCCATACGAATGACGGGAAGTATGATGGATATTACAGAACGGAAAAAGGCCAGTGAAGCATTGATAAAAAGCGAAGAGAAATACCGTACGCTTGTTGACCAGGCAACGGATGCAATTTTTATAGCCGATCAAACAGGTCGTTTTGTAGTGGTAAACCCTGCAGCTGTCAAGCTATCGCAATACAGCGAAAAAGAGTTGATGGAAATGACTATATATCATCTTACCGACCCTGAGGAAGTTAAATTAAAACCGTTTGCATTTGAGGAAATGAAGTCGGAACGTGGTGCAAGCAGCGAGCGAAGAATGCGCAGAAAGGATGGTGTATTTATCGATATTGAAATTAATGCAAAGTTTTTATCGGATGGACGTTTCCTTGCGTTTATACGGGATATTACTGAACGTAAAAAAGCCGAAACAGAACTTAACAATTCTTACAAGGCAATACGTAAGCTTACATCGCATCTTCAAAATGCAAGAGAGGAAGAGCGTAAACACATTGCCCGTAATATTCACGACGAACTGGGACAGCTGCTAACTGTACTTAAGATGGATATTTCGTGGCTGGGAAAAAAAATAAAAGCATTAAACATTCCTGCTATTACCGAGAAAACAGAAGGCGTGCTTGAGTTGTTGAATAATACAGTGCAGTCTGTTCGCCGTATAGCAGCCGATCTGCGACCCGGTTTGCTCGACGATCTTGGTTTAGTAGCGGCAATAGAATGGCATCTTAGCGAGTTTGGTAAGCGTACAGGAATTCATACCCATTTTGCCACATCAGATGTGCAAACCATTCTTCCAGTAGAACATGCTACCAGCCTTTTTCGTATTTACCAGGAAAGTATGACTAACATTGCACGCCACGCAGAAGCAACAGAAATAACAGTTGAACTGACAGAAGAAAGTAAAAAAATAATATTACGTGTTTCCGACAACGGAAAGGGATTCGATACTTCCATTGTTGTTAAGCGTAAAACACTTGGTTTGCTGGGTATGAAAGAACGTGCGGAGATGATGGGAGGACAATTTACTCTTACAAAACAAATTAATGGCGGCATGCAGATAGAGGTGCAGCTGCCCTTGCATAAAAGCGAACCAATTGAAGCACTTCAGCCTTGATAAACAACCTGACCCAAATCACATAACCGAAACTAATATTCATGCAGTTGCTTTTGCCCGATATTCCACTTCAAACAAAACTACTAAAAACGGCCGACACACTTTTGGCGGTCATTGTTGGCATTTCGCTGCTGATGTTTGCAGGTTGGGCCTTTTCCATCGATTGGTTAAAACACCTGGTGCCGGGCTCGGTTGCAATGAATCCGCTTACTGCTATTTTCTTTTTTCTACTTGTTATTTCGTTTCAGCTAAAGCAAAAGTACAGTTACAATAAAATTGCAGTATTGCTGGCTAACATTGTAAGTGTAGTTATTTTTTTGCTTGCAGTATGGAAAGTGCTATCAGTTATTTATGAGGTACCTTTTTCACTCGATCTGTTATTGTTTCAAAGAGATGTTGCTAACGAGACTGTTGGTGGATTTGCCAATAACATGGCTCCAAACACTGCCTTTTGTTTTATGCTTTCTGCAGCAGCAGTTCTTTTTTCAAACGAAACAAGCAGGAAGAGAGTAATAGTTGTACAAACAGCCATTATTTTAAGTTTAATGCTGGCGGTTTTTTGTTTACTGGGTTATGTTTTTGGCGCAGTGGAGTTTTACGAAGTACAGAATTACATCCCCATGTCTGCAATGTCTGCTGTTTGCTTCTTTCTGTTTTCTGTGGCTTTTTTATTTGCAACCGCAACCGTTGGTATTATGCGGCAGTTTACAAGTATTTACTCTGGCAGTTACATGGCCCGCCAATTATTTATACCCGCTTTTCTGTTGCCCGTTATTATTGGTGTTTTGAGAATTAAAGGACAGAAGGAAGGAATTTACAATCTTGAGTTTGGCTCGGCGCTGTTTGTTACAAGTATGATTCTTGTTTTTCTTTCTTTAATATGGTTGAATACCTATTTACTCAATGCAAGAGAACAAAAGCAAGACGAAACGATTGCAGAAAAAAATCATCTTGCAAATCTGGTAGAACAAACGAGTGATGCCATTCTTTCAACAGATACTGATTTCAATATAAAAAGCTGGAACAAAGGCGCACAGGAAATTTATGGATACAGCAGGGAGGAAGTATTGAATAAGCCAATGGGCTCTTTCCTGCGTACAACGTTATCACCAGAAAAAACGCAGCAGTTATTGCACGAACTGCTGGAAAAAGGTTACTACACGGCCGAATACCAGTTTTACGGTAAGCACCAGCATGTTGTGCATGTACAGGCTTCTGTTACAGTATTGCGCAATTCAAATAACGAAGTAACCGGTTATGTAGCTGTACACAGAGATATTTCGCAGGGTAAACAACTGGAGCAGCAGTTACGGGAGTTTAACAAGCAGCTGGAAGAGCAGGTAAAACAAAAAACCCAGGAACTCACTGATGTATTTGAACGTATTTCAGAAGCTTTCCTTGGCATCGATAACAACAGCAGCATTGTGTATGCAAATAAAAAAGCAGAGCAATTGTTTGGCAACAGCGATCATTCCATCATCAATACTTCCATCTTTAGTTTATTTCAGCAAGCCGATGCAGAAATTGAAACGGCATTGCGTGAAGCACTCGAAATGCGTGAATACATTTATCTCGAAACACTGTTAACAAGGTTCGACAAGTGGTTTGAATTGCATATCTACCCATCAGTATCGGGGCTTTCAGTTTATATGCGGGATATTACGCTGCGAAAAAAAGCATTACAGGAATTAAATGCAAGTGAAGAAAAATACCGGATGTTTTTCGAAAACAGTATGGATGGTATTTTAATCACAAACGGCCAGGGTAAAATTTTTGGTGCAAACAAAGCTGCCTGCAACATCTTTGGTATGTCGGAAGAAGAAATACAAAGTATTGGGCGCAGAGGTGTTTTAGATGAAACAGATCCCAATTGGAAAATATTCCAGGAAGAGCGGGAACGAAATGGAAAAGCCCAGGGCGAGCTTCGTCATTTCAGAAAAGACGGAACCACTTTTTTAGCAGAAATAACATCGGTAAAATTCAGAACTGCATCAGGCGAAACACAAGCGAATACGATTATACGAGATATCACAGAGCGTCGTAAAGCTGAAGAAGCTCTTTACAAAAGCGAAGAAAAATACCGCAACCTTATTGAGCAGGCAGGCGATGGTATCATCATTTTTCAGCCAGATGGATCAATTATGGATGTAAACGAAAGTGCAGCAAACTTTTTGGGTTATTCAAAAGATGCTTTAACGGCGTTTAATATTTCAGATCTGTTGAATGCTGCAGAATTAGTAAGCAACCCGCTTAGGTTCGATCTATTGATAAAAGGCGAGTCGGTTATACAGCAACGAAGAATGAAACACCGTAACGGTTCTTTCATTGAAGCGGAAATAAGGAGTAAGCGTTTACACGACGGAACCAACCTTGCTATTATCAGGGATCTTACTGACCGCATCCAGGCGCAGCAGCAACTGCAGAAAGAAAAGGATCTGTTAGATTCTATCATTAACAGTCTGCCAGGTATATTTTATTTCTATGATCAAAATGGCAAATTCATCAGATGGAATAAACAGTTTCATCTTGTTACAGAATACAGCGATGCTGAAATTGCAAAAATGCATCCCCTCGATTTTTTTGAAGGTGATGATAAACGTTATCTCGAAAACAGGATCGGCGAAGTATTTGTAAAAGGCATTAGTGATGCCGAGGCGCATTTTGTAACCAAATCGGGGAAGCGTATTCCCTACTATTTTACCGGTGCACGTGTTGAAACCGATCAGGGAGTATGCCTGGTGGGGATGGGTATTGATATTACCGAACGCAAACGGGCCGAGCTGGAGCTGCAGGATTCCTATCAACAAATCAGGCGACTTACAAATTATCTCCAGAATATCCGGGAAGAAGAGCGGACGCATATTGCAAGAGAAATTCACGATGAACTCGGCCAGCAGCTTACGGTACTAAAAATGGATGTAGCATGGATGAAGAAAAAAATAACTGCCGGCGATACAGCATCTGTTTCAGTTAAAATGAATGAAATGCTGGAAATTCTGGATGGTGCCGTAGCCTCGGTAAGGCGCATTGCCACCGAGTTACGCCCAAGCCTCCTCGATGATATTGGCTTAATTGCCGCTATTGAATGGCAAATTGATGTATTTAGCAAGCGCACCGGCATTACCGTAAATCTTGAAAAAACAGGCGATCCTTTGTTGCTACCCGATGCGTATGTGACCGGCTTGTTTCGTATTTTGCAGGAGTCGTTAACGAATATCACCCGCCATTCTAATGCCAATCAAGTAGATATACATTTGAAAAATCAAAACAAAGAATTTATTTTGTATATACAAGACAATGGCAATGGCTTTGATATAAACGAAATATCGGGCAAAAAAACTCTCGGACTTTTAGGCATGCGTGAGCGATCAATTGCAATGGATGGTACATTTACCGTAAAAAGCAAACCTGGCGAGGGAACGAAAATAGAAGTGAGAGTGCCTTTAACTTAACCTTGTTTAAGACCTGGAAACAGCATTATGAAAAGAATTTTAATTGCAGACGATCATGCTATTGTAAGGCGGGGACTTCGTTTATTATTGTTAGAAGAATATCCTTCGGCAGAAATTGGTGAAGCAAGCGATGCAGAAACCCTGGTGAATAAAATTATTCAAAACGACTGGGATGTTGTTATCTGCGACATAAGCATGCCGGGCCGAAGCGGGCTCGATGCTTTATCGCAAATAAAGCAAATGGCTCCCAAACTGCCGGTGCTGATTATGAGCATGTATCCCGAAGATCAATATGCGTTACGGGTACTTAAAGCAGGTGCTGCAGGTTATTTAGGTAAAGAAACCATTCACGACGATATTATCAGGGCCATTCAAACCGTTGAATTAGGCAAAAAATTTATTACCCCAACAATTGCCGAAAAACTGGCAAAAGCCTTTGAAGAAGATGCTTCCGATCAACTGCACGAAAAGCTCTCCGACAGGGAGTTCGATGTCTTTAAAATGCTTGCGAGTGGAAAAGCAGTAAGCGAAATCGCCAGCCAGTTTGCTTTGAGCGTTACCACAGTAAGTACCTATCGTTCCCGGGTGTTAGAGAAAATGGGCATGAAATCAAATGCCGATCTTACACGTTACGCCCTCGAAAAGAAACTCATCTGATTGTGTAGTTGTTTTACTACACTTTGTCGGTTAAAGGCTCGATACTCATTTATACTGAAATGGGATAATTTGCCCTTGCAACTTAAATTGCTGATACCTTGGTGTTGATTGTAGATGATAACGTTAGCTATACAGAACGGATGGTTGAAATTCTTTCAGAAGACTTCCAATCAGTTCGATTCTATACGGCTGCCAGCTTTGAAGATGCTGTACCTTTTATCGATTCCATTGATTTACAGGTTGCCATGTTGGATATAAACTTGCCGGGCAAAAGCGGTATTGATTTGTTGAACTATATAAAAAACAACAAGAAACCTTGCCGGGTAATAATGATTACGAACCAGGCATTCGACAGTTACAGGCGCAAATGCTTAGAGTTGGGCGCAGAACATTTTCTCGATAAAACATCCGACTTTGAAAAAATTCCGGTATTGCTTGCAGAAATGCTGGAAAATTAAATAACGATAATTTTTGATGATGACCTATCCTCTTTGTTTAATCAGGATAATTGCTTGCTAATAAAAAAAGGGTATAACATAATTGTTATACCCTCTGTTTTTTAAGGTAGTTACAATACTTATCTCTTCAGGTTCAAAGTAAATACACGGCTGTCGTTGCAATAGCTGCTGTTGCTCCAATACAAACTCTTGTCAGTTGTTTCAGCATACCATTTTGTCCAGTTACCAGGTACCCAAACATCAATACGTACAGAAGTTGCATAAGGAGAAAGACGACCCTGGTAAATGCCTTCTACCCAAATATCTACATAGTGACCTGTGTAGTTATCAAAGTAGGCATAGCAATAACCACGAGTTTTCTTTTCTCTTGGTCCGGCTTCGGGGCCAGGTAAATCTTTTTTCTCTTTTACTTCCTGTGCAATTACAGCTACTTTCTTTTTAGTTGCAGCTTGTGCAGTTGCTTTGTTACCGAATGCAACGGTTAAACCAATTACGGCGAACATGAGAAATACTAACTTTTTCATACTGTTTGTTTTTTTGTTGAGGTTTAAAATTGATGATGAAAGAATTATTGTTTTTTAGGAACGATTTTATATGGTACTGAAAAAATATTTACAGCATCGGGCTGTATGGTTTCTTCGCCACTACCCCTCGTTTGTACAGCATCTGTTTTATTAATACCCTGCATTAATTTTTCAAACGGATTGTTGGGCTTAGGTACGTCACCACGTGAAAGACCATTGTTTGCAAACACCTGACGCAGGTTTAAAGGAGAGCGTGCTGCAACCAGTTTAATTACATTCATACCATCGGGTGGGCCAATGCGAAAGATGCGGGTTAAACGAACGGTATCGCCGGGGTTGATGAAACAATCCATGGGTTGCTGATTGTTTGCCGGAAACAATACATTCACCAGATTGTCGGGTTGTATTTCCAGAATGTTGTAGTACAACCGTTCCTGTCCGTTGTTGATGATGCGTAAATTGTAACGGTCGTCGTGTTGAAAAACGATATTGCCCGATGCATCTGTAATACTCTTCAACGGCAGATCTTTAATGATGGCATTGTTATTTCCTTCTGCTTTTTTATACTCTATCGGCACAAATTCAAACACCACATTCAGCTCTTCGTTTTTCATGTTGAGATTGCGCAGGTAGGCAGCACGTGCATAACCTGCAATTTTTGTATTGATAAAAGCTGCAATGGCTTCATCTGTTGTTTTGTTGCTGTATGCACCTAAACGATAATCTCCCGATGTAGAAATATAAAATGAATCTGCAGAAAAACCATCTGCACCTTGTTCGATAAATACATCACCTTGTTCTGCTACAAGTTTTGCCTGTTTGTTCTGGCTCAGTATTTTTTGTACTTGTTGCTGAAGTTGTGCGTCTTTGATTTTTACCGTTACAGGTACGGTTAAATCGCCAAAACTTACTTCATCTAAAAATACCCAAGCTGTTTTCAAAACATCTTCGCTTAGTTCGGTATCCAGTTCTGCTTCGCTGCTGTAATCGCCGGCGGCAGTAATCACTGCTTTTGCCAAAGGTTTTACAGTTTCTTTGTTGTAGGTATTGGATGGATAGATGAGTAAGGTTGTACCTGCAAACACACTGTAAATTTTTCCGCAGCCGATGGTAATTTTCTTTTTGCCAATAATTTTTTCGGCTGTGTAATAAGTGGGTTTACCTAAAGCCGCACCGCCAAAAATTTCTTTATCAAGGTCGCCTTCGGCATTGGGTGTTTGGCCGGGTACCATTTTGCTCATTTCTAAACGAATGTTATCAAACAAACCTCGATAACTTGTTTTGGCATCGGCTTTTGCCAATGCTTTTGAAAATGCCAACGATAAGCTGCCGCAATGCTCTTCACCACATTCCTGGTTCAGCTCGGAGGCAGCAGATGCAAAAAATGCACTCATTGGAGCAAGGCCTGGTTTGCTTTCGCCCAAACTAAATAATCCTTCGTTGATGGTTTTTGTATTTGTTGCAGGCTTGTATCCTTTTGGTGCATATTTGGTTGTTGTACCTCTGTAGTTGCCTAATCCGGAACGTGTACTCGTACCGCTATGGCAGGCATCAACAATTACCAGCAGGTTGCCGTTGCTGCCTAAATGCTTTCTTATTTCTTCCAGTTTAAAACCGAATTCGTCATCACGCAAATGTTTTTCAGTACCACCTTCGTACTCCATGGGCGAATCGTAGGTAACAAGCGCTTCATCGTAACCATCTGCTTCATCGCCATTATTATCCATTACCTGTTGTCCGTGACCACTAAAATGAAATACACAGATATCACCGGGTTTTGCTTTGGTGATGAGCTGTTGCTGCATGGCCAGCAAAATGCCTTGCTTGGTAGCTTCTTTATCACGAATAATGCGAATGTTTGCTTCTTTAAATCCTTGACGCTTTAAGGACTCTTTAATAAGCGGAATATCGTTTTCTGAATTAAGGGGATTCCAGCCGGTGGAAGGTGCATAGTTAGAAATGGCTACAATTAACGCATACTTCTCGGGTACTTGTGCGGTTACATTTACTAACAGCACATTTAATAATATACAGAAGATCAGCTTCATGTTGTAACGGGTGGTTGTAACAATTTCAGAGCAATAATAGTGATTAAAATAAATTGGTATCATACCCACTTGAAGGTATTTTAGTCTTGTTTTTGAGTTTCATGAAGGCGTTCGCCTCATTCTTTTTATTTTTAGCGCATGTGGGCTGTACTGTTTAATACTGCTGTTGGAATTATTTTTTATAGTTATGTGGGATATCCGTTGCTGTTGTCTGTACTGGCAGTGTTTAAAAGCAGTAAGAAAAACGGGGCAGAGGCAGAATTACCTTTTATTACGGTTATAATAGCAGCATATAACGAAGAAGCAGTAATTGCGGATAAAATTAAAAACACATTTGCTGCAGAATACCCAACTGAAAAACTGCAGGTAATTGTTGCAGCGCAAGGTTCCACCGATGATACTGCTGCACTTGCTTCTTCTTTTTCCGGTGTATTGGTACTGCATTCGGGTTTGCGAAAAGGTAAATCTGTTGCTGTGAATGAAGCTGTGGAAAAAGCCCAAAACCCCGTAATTGTTATTACCGATGCTAACACATCACTTGCTCCGCAGGCAATTAAACAGCTTGTTCTTAAACTCAATGATGATGCAACGGGCGCTGTTGCCGGCGAAAAGAAAGTGGTTGATGCAAGAGGAGTTACGGTATCGGGTGAAGGATTGTATTGGCGTTACGAATCGTGGTTGAAACAACAGGAAACAAACTTTTATACAGTTGTAGGAGCAGCCGGTGAGTTGTTTGCTTTTAAAAAGGCATTGTATGTTCCTATTCCTGCGAATGCTGTAACAGACGATTTCTTTTTGTCGCTGTCTGTTAATATGCAGGGTAAGAAGGTAGCTTATGCTGCAGATGCAGTGAGCACAGAAGCTGCATCGCTTTCACTAGCCGATGAATGGAAACGGAAAACACGAATCGCTGCTGGTGGTATGCAGTCGTTGTTTCTTGTAAAACGTGCATTGAATCCGTTTCGCTACCCGCTGTTAAGTTTCCAGTTTTTTTCGCACCGGGTGTTACGCTGGTTGTTTTGCGGACCGGCTTTAATTGTAATGTTGCTTGCTAACGGTATGCTTGTGCTTACAACAGATGAACTTTTTTATAGTATCTTTTTTTCGTTACAATTATTGTTTTACGTGTTTGCCGCAGTTGGTTATGTTTTGGCAAGACAAAAAAAATCGTTCGTTCTTTTTACTGTGCCGTTTTATATTGTGTTTATGCATGCAGCCATGCTGGCCGGACTCGTTCGGTATTTTACAAAGGGGCAGTCTGTTTTGTGGGAAAAAGCACGGCGTTAATGTTGCAAAACGATTCTTCAATAATTTCACGGTTTAATTACAACTATCAATACAACAGCTTCTATACTAAGCAGCCCCATTGAATACCTGAAAGGTGTTGGGCCTTTGCGTGCCGATCTGTTAAAGAAAGAACTCGGCATTTTTACATTTAACGATCTGCTCGAACATTTTCCTTACCGCCATCTCGACAAAACAAAGATTACACCCATCGGGCAAATCAATATGCAAATGGAATATGTGCAGGTAGCGGGCCGCTTAACTGATTTTGAAGTGGTGGGCGAACGAAAAGGCAAGAGGTTGGTGGCACATATTCGTGATAACAGTGGCACAATGGAGCTTACCTGGTTCCAGGGCATCAGCTGGGTGCAGAAAATGTTGGCCATTGGCGAAGAGTTTTTGGTGTTTGGTAAGTTGGGTTTTTTCATGGGCAAGCCGCAGATTGTACATCCCGAACTGGAAGTACGTACGCCTTATAATGCAGATGGTAAATCGGTATTGGAACCCATTTATCCTGCAACAGAAAAATTAAAAGTGCGTGGGCTCAACGGCCGCAATATTGCCAAGCTTACTGCAGCCTTGTTGCCGCAACTTCACCCGAAAGACTTGCCGGAAAATTTACCTGAACCTATTCTGAAGAAATTAAAATTTCCATCTCGCTACCAGGCTTATTGCGCCATTCATTTTCCAGCCGATCAGGAGCAATACGATGCTGCCTTGCGCAGGTTAAAGTTTGAAGAGCTGTTTATTGCACAGTTGCGGATGGGTATGATCAAAAGTAACCGTCATCGTTTTTCGAAAGGGGTAGTGTTTGATAAAGTGGGCGAGCTGTTCAATAATTTTTACAATCATCATTTGCCTTTTCAGTTAACCGGTGCACAAAAAAGAGTGTTGAAAGAAATCCGGCAGGATACTGCACGTGGTCACCAAATGAATCGTTTGCTGCAGGGCGATGTAGGCAGCGGTAAAACCATTGTTGCCTTGTTAAGCATGTTACTGGCGGCCGATAACGGTTACCAAAGCTGTTTAATGGCGCCAACCGAAATTCTTGCCCAGCAACATTTCAACAGTCTGTCGAATCTTTTGCGGGAAATGCCGCTAACAGTTAAACTGCTTACCGGTTCAACCAAAAAAAAGGAAAGAGAAAAAATATTAGAGGGTTTGCAATCGGGCGATATTCAATTAATCGTAGGTACACATGCGCTCATTGAAGATCCGGTGCAGTTTCAAAACCTTGGGCTGGCTATTGTTGATGAACAACATCGCTTTGGTGTTGCCCAACGGGCCGAACTGCAAACCAAAGGCAAGCTGCCGCCACATGTATTGGTGATGACGGCAACGCCCATTCCACGCACCATGGCAATGACAGCCTATGGCGACCTGGATTACAGTGTAATGGATGAATTACCTCCGGGCCGGAAACCTGTTACAACCGTTCACCGGTACGAAACAGCCCGGCCATCGATCATGGATTTTGTAAAGCAGGAAATTGCCAAAGGACGGCAGGCTTATTTCATTTATCCGCTGATTGAAGAAAGTTCGAAAATGGATTTTGAAAACCTGATGAAGGGGTATGAAGAAGTGAAAGCATTTTTTCCTGAACCGCAGTACTACATCAGCATGGTGCATGGTAAACAAAAACCCGAGGTGAAGGATACCAACATGATGCGGTTTAAAACAAACGACACGCAGATTATGGTGGCCACAACCGTAATTGAAGTGGGAGTAGATGTGCCCAATGCGAGTGTGATGGTGATGGAAAGTGCCGAACGTTTTGGTCTTTCGCAACTGCATCAGCTTCGTGGAAGGGTTGGCCGGGGCAGCGAACAGAGTTTTTGCATTCTTTTAACAGGGAGTAAATTAACGAATGATGCCCGAGAACGGTTAAAGATAATGTGTGCTACCAATGATGGTTTTTTGATAGCAGAAAAGGATCTTGAGCTGAGAGGGCCGGGCGATATTGAAGGAACAAGACAAAGCGGTACGTTAAACTTTAAGCTTGCAAGCATAGTCCAAGACAAAGAAATTCTGGAACAGGCAAAAATCTTTAGCGACGAACTGCTGCAAAGCGATCCTGATCTTTCTTCGGCAGAAAATTTGCTGTTAAAAAACTACCTGTTGTCGAAAAAAGGAAAAACGGAATGGAGTAAAGTTGCGTAATGAAATATGTGCCGGGGTATTTCCGTTTTAAATAATTAAATTCAAAGTCCATTAGATCAGCATCAAAACTCATGAAAGTACTCCGACTCCTTTCTGTTCCGTTTCTGTTACTGGCTGTACCGCTGTGCAGCTTTGCACAATTGTATTTTGTAGAAAACAAAGGGCAGTGGGATGCACAGGTGCACTTTAAAACCGAAGCCGGCAACAGTGCTTTCTTCTTAACCAAAGACGGGTACAGTATCTTAATCAATCATCCGGAAGATTATCTCCGATTGGCTGAGTTTAATCATGGTCATGGATTTGATTCAACAGCTAAACAACAATTCCGTACAGCTCCCGATAAATTGAGGGCACATGCTTTTCGGGTAAAATTCCTTGGAGGAAATTTCAATTCAACCCCCATCATGGAAAAGCCATTACCGGGCGTTGAGAATTATTTTATTGGAAATGATCCTTCTAAATGGGCAAGCGGTTGTAAAACTTACCAGGCAATTACCTATAAAAATGTTTATCCGAATATCGATGTGCGCTATTATGTACAAGACGATCAGCTGAAGTACGATCTTGTTGTTCATCCTGGTGCCGATGTTTCCAATATTCAGATGCGTTACGAAGGCGCCGACAAAATCAGCATCCGCAGTAGTGAGCTGATTGTTTCTACATCGGTTGGTGAAGCCCGTGAGTTGAAACCTTATTCGTACCAGTTTGTAAATGGCAAACGGGAAGTAGTGGGTAATAAATACAAGGTAACAGGTAATACGGTGAGCTTCGATGTAAGTGCCTACAATAAATCAACAGTGCTAATCATCGATCCTACATTGGTGTTCTCATCTTTTAGCCGCAGCACGGCAGATAACTGGGGTTTTACAGCAACACCGGGTGCCGACGGAAGTTTTTTTGGCGGTGGTATTGCACAGCCAACAGGCTTTCCTGTTACAGCAGGCGCCATACAAAGTACAGGTGGTGGTGGTCCGGGAGGCGGCTCAGGTGTGCCGCCGGATATTGCGATCATCAAACTTTCGCCCGATGGAAGAACACGGATTTATGCCACCTATTTAGGGGGTAACGGTCTCGATCAGCCGCACAGTTTAATTGCCGACGCTGCAGGAAATCTTGTTATTGCCGGACGTACAAACTCTGGTGCAAACTTTCCCGGAACACTGGTTGGTGCAGGTGGTGGCTACGATATTTTTGTTACAAAAATCAATCCTACAGGTACTGCAATCATTGGCTCATTACGCATTGGTGGTACCGGTGATGACGGTGTAAATATTACAGCCAGTCGTGGCGGCGCAAACTCATTACAGCGTTTTTATGGCGATGATGGTCGCAGTGAGGTGATTTTTGCTGCCGATGGAAATATATTACTGGCCTCCTCAACAAGATCACCGGGTGCTGCAGGCAGTACCACAAGCTTTCCTGTTCAAAATGGGTTTCAATCGGGTTTAAGTGGCAACCAAGATGCAGTTGTGTTGAAAATAAATGCCAATGCAAACGCTGTTATCTGGAGCACAGTACTTGGTGGCTCAGGCGATGATGCCGGTTTTGTGTTGAGCTACGATCCGCTAAACCCCGCAAATATTTATGTTGGTGGCGGTACCGGCAGTACCAATTTTCCATTGGGTGCGGGCGGTACACTGCAAACTACTTATAATGGTGGTTTAGCCGATGGATACCTTGCCCGTTTACAGGACAATGGAGGTTCGGTTAGTTTAAACCGTTCTACATACCTGGGTACAGGTAATATCGATATTGTATATGGTGTGCAGTTCGATAGTAAAGGGTTTCCTTATGTAATGGGCACCACTACCGGTAGTTGGCCGGTATTGAATGCAACTTACTCAGTGCCCAATTCAAGACAATTTATTGCGAAGCTGCGTCCCGATTTAAGTGCGTTTGTATACTCAACAACCTTTGGAACAAATGGTGCTTTAAGTCCTAATATTTCACCGGTTGCTTTTCTGGTAGATAATTGCGAAAACGTGTACGTATCCGGTTGGGGCGGTGGAGCCAACAACTTTGGAGGTACAGGTTATCCCAGTGCAGGCACAACTGGCTTGCCGGTTACACCTGATGCATTTCAGCGAAACACCGATGGCAGCGATTTTTACTTTTTTGTATTACAGAAAAATGCAGCCTCACAATTATACGGCAGCTTCTTTGGCCAGTTAGGCGGCGGTGGCGGTTTGGAACACGTAGATGGTGGTACCAGCCGTTTTGACGCCAATGGTGTTATTTACCAAGCGCTTTGTGCCAACTGTAAAAATGTAAACAGTGGTACCCCGTTAACATCGCCATTCCCTATTTCGGCGGGTGTGTACGGTAATGTAAACCCGGCCGGAGGCAGCGGTTGTAATCTTGGTATGGTGAAGATGCGTTTCGATCTGGCAGGTATTGATGTATCGTTGCGTGCTGTTGGTGCCAAACAATTAAACTTCTGTTTGCCTGCTACAATTCAGTTTACCGATACAATCCGTAAAGCAAAACAATACATCTGGATTTGGGGCGATGGTTCAAGGAACGATACCACCACATCCAACCCTTTCACACATACGTACACGACTACCGGTTTCTTTGATGTAAAAGTGATTGGTATTGACAGTAACTCCTGTAATGTAAAAGATTCGGCAATGATGCGTATTCGTGTTACGACCGATTCGGTTGATGTTGGTTTCAACTTTGCAAGACAGAACTGCAACAGCTTAACGTTTAATTTCACAAACACCAGCGATATACGAACAGCATCAAGACCATTTGGTCTGAAATCGTTTATGTGGGTGTGGGGCGATGGTTCGAAGAATGATACCATACCCGGCTTTGCTCCGCCAATTGCACATACGTTCCCGGGTGTTGGTTCGTACAATGTTCGTTTGGTATTGATCGATTCAAATTATTGCAACCTTGGCGATTCATCGGGCTTTGTCAACTTCCAGGTTATTGATAACATAAAAGCCGGCTTCCGTGTATCGAATGTATGTGTACCGGATACGGTTAATGTAGTAGATACATCGCTTGGTGCGTTGACTTATCTGTGGGTAAGCAGCGATGGACAAACATCTACTAACCGTTCGCCCGGGTTTACGTACAATACACCCGGCACCTACACCATCAAACAATATATTTTTAACCCGAACAGTTGTAACGCAGTAGATTCTACCGAACGTACATTCCAGGCAGTTGGTCCGCCAACAGCCGGCTTTACATACAGTCCGAATCCATCGCAGGAAAATACGCCTACACGTTTTACAAGTACAGCATCTGCCGATGTTGTAAAATGGTTGTACGAATTTGGCGATGGTGATACATCCAATCTTCGTGATCCCATTCATCAGTATACATCGCCGGGCATTAATACTGTTTGCCAAACGGTAACCAATGCTGCAGGTTGTGTGGATTCCGTATGTATTCCTGTAGAAGCCATCATCAATATTGTAAATGATCTGCCATCGGCCTTTACACCCAATGGCGATGGCATTAACGATGTGTTTATGGTACGTGGTTTTGGTATTACCAAAATGACGTTGCGTGTGTACAACAGACAGGGCTTAATGGTGTTTGAAAGCCGCACACAAAACATTGGCTGGGATGGGAAATACAAAGGCATTCCACAACCAATGGATGCTTACGCCTGGACTTTAGATGTGGAATATTTTACCGGCGAAAAACTAAAGAAGAAAGGAGACGTTACGTTGATACGTTAATGAGCAATTCAGTACCCGAATATCCTGCAGATTGACCAAACCCAAGACCGACAGCGAAACAAATGCTTAAATGATGAGCTATGATGTGTAAACGAATTACCGGTGCTGCGTTATTATTATTGTTGCTGCATATAACTGCAGCAGCACAGGATTTGCATTTTTCTCAGTTTATGAATTCGCCGTTAACAACCAACCCTGCGAATACAGGATTTATTCCTGAAGCAGATTATCGTATTGGCGGCAACTTTCGTAATCAGTGGACCTCAATACCTGTGCCCTACCGTACATCGAGTGTATGGGGCGATGCGCAGGTGTTCCGCAATAAAATTGAAAACGGATGGGTGGGTTTAGGTGCAGTGTTGTTGAATGATGTTGCCGGGCGAGGTAACCTCCGTTCCAATAAAGTGTATGCTTCAGTTGCATATCACCAGATGATTGGTTTAAGCAGTTTGTTGAGCGCAGGGTTTAATGCAGGTTATGCCAACAAGCGATTAGATGTTACAAAGCTTACATTCGACAATCAATGGAACGGAAAGTTTTTTGATGCAGGCGCACCTACCGGCGAATCTGTTTTAAATAATCCGAATACTTCTTATTTCGATTTACAGGTAGGAATGAATTATGCGTATTTCCCGACGGAGAATACCTATATCAATGCAGGTGTTTCGGTACATCACATCAACAAACCCAAAGAAACATTTTTCAGCAACGGTATTAATGAAGTGCCACGCCGTTACATTGGTTTCTTAAACGGAAGCTTTAAAGTAAATGACGATTGGATTGTCAATCCCAACGCTTATTTTTCATCACAGGCAAAAGCCAATGAGTTGGTGTTTGGCGGTAACCTTGCACACAATGTTTTGGGCGATGGAAGTGTAGTAGTTTTTGGCGGAGCCTATTACCGCTGGAATGATGCTGCGGTTGCTATGATTGGGCTTGAATGGAAAGACATTCGCTTTACGTTCACCTATGATGCTACAACAAGTAACCTTGCACGCTTCAATAATGCAAACGGGGCCTATGAATTTTCTTTGATCAAAAACGGTTATTACAGCGAATACTTTGGCGATAAAAGCCAACGCAGGCAAAGCCTCTGTCCGAGGTTTTAATAAAATGGTTCGTTTATTAGATTTTGCCGCCTGCACTACCTTTCCGAATTTCGCCCAAAATTTCAGCACATGATTGCAGTTGACGGATATGCAAAAGTGGACAAGCAGATTGTTGAACAATTGAAGTCCATTGTTGGCGAACAGTTTGTTTTTGTTGATGAAGAGTCGCTCAGCAGGTATGCGCATGATGAAACAGAGAATCTTCATTTCCCTCCCGAAGTGGTAGTGAAGCCACGCACAACAGAAGAGATCAGTGCCATCATGAAATTGTGCAACGAAATGCGTATTCCTGTTACTCCACGTGGTGCAGGTACAGGACTTGCCGGTGCAGCCTTGGCCGATAAAGGTGGCGTATTACTTTCTACCGAGCGGTTTACGACCATACTCAAAATTGATGAACGTAATCACCAGGTAATAACTGAGCCGGGTGTAATTACCGAAGTGCTCATGGAAGAAGTGAAGAAAGTTGGTTTGTTCTATCCGCCCGATCCCAGCAGCAGGGGCAGCTGTTTCATTGGTGGTAATATTTCGGCCAACAGTGGAGGTCCTAAAGCAGTAAAGTATGGTGTGGTGCGTGATTATGTGCTGAACCTGGAAGTAGTGTTGCCAAACGGCGAAGTAATCTGGACAGGCGCCAATGTGTTGAAATATTCAACCGGTTATAATCTTACGCATTTAATTGTGGGCAGCGAAGGCACATTGGGTATTGTTACCAAAATTGTATTGCGGTTAATTCCATTGCCGAAGTACGATTTGCTGATGCTGGTTCCGTTTAAAAATTTAGAACAGGCAGGTGAAGCTGTAAGCGAAATTTTCAGAGCAGGATTTGTACCGAGCGGATTAGAGTTGGTGGAGATTGATGCATTGCAAATTGTAAGCAAAATAGTAGATAGTTCTGCCGTACCAATTACAGAAGATACAGCTGCACATTTGATTATTGAAGTAGATGGTAACGACATGGATGTGCTGATGAAAGACATGGAGGCAATTGGCGAACTGTTAACGAAATATGATATTGGCGAATTGTACTTTGCAGATGATGCGCAGCAAAAAGCTGAACTGTGGAAGTTGCGTCGTCGTGTGGCAGAAGCGGTAAAGATGGTTGGGTATACTATTGAAGAAGATACAGTGGTGCCACGTGCAGAACTGCCTGCTTTGATTAAAGGTGTAAAAGAGTTGGGCAAACAGTACGATTTTAAAGTGGTGTGTTACGGTCATGCAGGCGATGGTAATCTGCATATACGCATTCACAAAGAAGGTACGCCCAACAGCTATGGCGATGCAGAAATGGCGAAGTGCTTGCGTGCTATGTTTGCATTGGTACATGGGCTTGGCGGAACCATCAGCGGCGAACATGGTGTTGGCTTAATTCAAAAAGGGTATATGGATATTGTAATGAAAGAAGCCAACCTGAAACTGATGCGTGCAATAAAACGTGCTTTCGATCCCAATAATATTCTTAACCCGGGTAAAATTTTCGATCTGTAATAAACGAATAGAAAGTATGAAAAGAACTGTAGTTGCTTTTTGTTTACTATTGATTAGTATCAACCTTTTTGCACAAAAAGATGAACGTGAAAAAGGGTTTAAGCAAGACCAGATGTACATTGGTTCAGGTATTAACGTAGGTTTTTCACAGGGCTGGATACTTGGTCTTAACCCTGAGATCGGCTATAGTTTAAACAACTTTCTTGATGTGGGTATTGCCACCAATATCAACTATATCACACAAAATTTTGGCGGAGGCACATCGTACAAATTCTTTGCATACGGTGCAGGGCCATACGTTCGAGGCTGGATCGTTAACCAGTTTTTTATAACCGGCCAGTTTGAATACAACAGGATTTCAGAAAAGTACAGCGATCAATACGGTTCGGTAAAAGATGTGTATACCAGCCCCAGCGTATTGGTAGGTGCAGGTTATGGAACAAGGCAAATAGGAAGGGCGCAGTTTTTTACAAGCATTATGATTGATGTATTACGCAAGCCAAATTCGCCGTATGTAGACAGGCAAACAAATACATTACTGCCTGTTTTCCGCACAGGCTTTATGTTTTACCTGAAGCCGCAAAAACGTTAAGCAAAAATTTCTGCCGGACTGTTTACAAAAACAATCCGGTCTTCGGGGTGTTCGTATAAATAATCTTCGTTGAACATTTTTTGCATGTGTGCAATTAGATTGTTGTAAAAGCCATTGCTGTTGAGAATGAAGATTTTTTTATTGTGGATCTTCAGTGTGTTCCAGGTAAGCATTTCAAATAACTCATCCAAGGTGCCATACCCACCGGCAAGTATTACTGCCGCATCGCACAATTCGTACATCATTTTTTTACGCACATGCATATCTGCCACTACATGCAGCTCCGTAATGCCTTTGTGCTGGGCTTCCCATTCTAATAATACTTCGGGAATAACACCCACAACTTTTCCGTTGCGTTCCATCACCGCATCTGCAACAGCTCCCATCAGGCCTTTGCCACCACCGCCATACACCAATTTAATATTTCGTTCGGCCATTAAGTGACCAAGCTCTTTTGCATGAGCAATAAACAGAGGATCGTTGCCCGATTTTGATCCGCAAAAAACAGCGAGTGAGGATAGTTGCATAGTTAAAGTTCTGTAACGCAAAATACAGAAACTGGTTTACCGTACGATTAATTCTTTATCTTCATTTTTAAACAATTTGGTATGTCGCCTTTATTGCTGTTTTCATTTGTGCTTGGTTATTTTTTACTATTGCTTGTTGTAGCCTGGTATACTTCCAAAAACTCCAATAACGACTCCTTTTTTATCGGTAACCGCAGCAGTAACTGGATGTTGGTGGCGTTTGGTATGATCGGCACTTCGCTCAGCGGTGTTACGTTTGTAAGTGTGCCGGGTGCGGTAGCAAAAGAGTCGTTCGCATACTTTCAAATCACCATCGGTTACCTCATCGGTTATGTGGCCATTGCTTATGTGTTGTTGCCGTTGTATTACAAACTCAATCTTACTTCCATTTACAATTATCTCAGTGTCCGACTGGGATTTAAAGCCTACAAAACAGGCGCTTCTTTTTTTATTCTTTCCCGAACATTAGGAGCAACTGCAAGGCTTTATCTTGTTGTAAAAATTCTGCAGGATGCATTACCTGCTAACATCAACATTCCATTCTGGCTTACTACACTTGTTATTCTGCTCATGATATTGCTTTACACGTACGAAGGCGGCGTAAAAACAATTGTGTGGACAGATACGTTGCAGACAACGTTTATGTTATCGGGCCTGGTAATATGCGTTATATACTTGTTAAACCAAATGGGCTTGAGCTTTGGCGACAGTATTTCTGCCATGAATGAAAAAGGGTATTCGAAGATTTTCTTTACTGATCCCTCCAGTAAATTGTTTTTCCTGAAACAGATATTAGCCGGTGCGTTCATTACCATTACCATGACGGGTATGGACCAGGAAATGATGCAGAAGAATATTTCCGTGAAGACATTGAAAGATTCCCAAAAGAATGTACTTACGCTGGGTTTTATTTTAATGATCGTATTGATGTTGTTCCTGTTCCTTGGTGGCGTATTGTTATTGTTTGCAGAGCAACAGGGTATTACAGCTGTTGGCGATAAATTATTCCCGGCCATTGCATTGAACCATATGCCGCCGATTGTTTCCGTGATCTTCATCATCGCACTCATCTCTGCTTTGTTTCCCAGTGCAGATGGTGCCATTACAGCGCTCACTTCATCATTCTGTATTGATATTATTGGTATGCAGCGCCGCACCGATATAAGTGATGCTGAAAAGAAAAAATTACGCCAGCGTGTGCACCTTTCATTTGCTGCTTTATTTCTTTTGTTGGTGATGGTTTACAAATGGATAAACGAACCAAGCATGATTGGTGTTATTTTAAAAGTAGCAGCATATACCTACGGTCCGTTACTTGGCTTGTTTACTTTTGGCATTATTACAAAACGTGCGGTGAAAGACCGGCTGGTGCCTGTTGTATGTATTGTGGCTCCCGTCATCTGCTTTTTTATTGATAAGTTTCAAAAGCAGTTATTCGGTTCGTTCGAAGTAGGGCTCGAGTTACTCATCATCAACGGACTTTTAACCTTTATTGGTTTGTTAACCATCTCACATAAAGCCGGAACAAAGCAAACTGTCAGCCAGTAGGTATTGCCAATTGCTTGGGGTTTATTGCCTGTTTTCGGGTCATGTGTTTTATCTTTGCCGAAACGTTTTTACTTGGAGTTGATCAACCCGAAAGCCGAAGCATATGCAGCACTTTATTCTTCCAGAGAAGATGCAGTGTTAAAGCGCATAACAGCCGAAACGGAACAATCGCACAAGCAGCCGCATATGCTCAGCGGTCATCTCCAGGGACAGTTCCTTGAAATCATCAGCAAACTGGTACAACCTCAACGCATACTCGAAATTGGAACCATGGTTGGCTATAGCAGTATTTGCCTTGCAAAAGGACTTGCTGTAGATGGAGTACTACATACCATCGAAATGCGTGAAACTGATGCGGCGATAGCACAATCGAATTTTGAAAAAGCCGGTTTGCAGGATCGTATTCAGCTACATGTTGGCAATGCACTGGAAATTATTCCGCAGCTGAACGAAACATGGGATCTGGTGTTTATTGATGCAGATAAGACAGGTTATGCCAGATACTACGAGCTGGTGAAACCACGTTTAAGAAGTGGCGGGTTGATACTTGCAGACAATGTGCTGTTTCATGGCGATGTGCTGGAAGAAGAAATCAAAGGTAAAAACGGCAAAGCAGTACATGCGTTCAATGAACTGATTGCTGCTGATGAGGAAGTAGAAAAAATAATGTTAACACTGAGAGACGGGTTGTTTCTCATCCGAAAAAAATAAAATATACTATGAGGAGACTGCTGTATCTGTCTATGGCTCTTTTTGCTTTTGTAACTGCAAATGCACAAACAATTACAATTGAAGAGTACATTGATCTATACAAGGAAATTGCAATCAAGGAAATGATCCGCACAGGTGTTCCTGCATCTATTACATTGGCACAGGGCATTGTTGAAACGGAGAATGGCAACAGTAAGCTGGTAAAAAAATCAAACAATCATTTTGGCATCAAGTGTAAAGAAACATGGACAGGACCGTCTGTGAGTCATGATGATGACGCTCCGGGCGAATGTTTCCGTGTGTACAACAATGCGGAGGAATCATACATCGATCATTCTAATTTCTTACGCACTCGTAAGCATTATAATTTTCTGTTCAGTCTGGATCCTGCTGATTACAAAGCTTGGGCATATGGTTTAAAGAAAGCCGGTTACGCAACCAACCCTGCCTATCCTGCTTTACTCATCAAGTATATCGAACGATATAACCTCAACGAATATTCACTGATTGCATTAGGTAAGAAAACAGGTAGCGAACCCATTCTTGCAAAGAACGAGCAACCTGTTGTAACAACGCCGGTAATAGCAACTGTTGCAACTGTACATCAACCTGTTGCTCCGCAGGCAGAAGTAAAATCTCAATCGGAAGTAGTTGTAGTTGTAAAGAAAGAAGAGTCGAAAAAGGAAGAGCCTAAAAAAGAACAACCAAAAACAGAAATTGTAAAAACAACAGTAAGTTATCCAAACGGCGAATTCAAAATCAATGATACAAGAGTTGTGTATGTAACAAAAGGAACGCCGTTTTTGGCTATTGCACAGCAGTACAATGTGCAGTTAAAATGGTTGTTCGATTTTAATGATCTGAAAGAAGCAGAAGTGCTGGAAAAAGATCAGCTCGTGTACCTGCAACGCAAACGCCGAACAGGAGTTAATCCGGTGCATGTAGTGGCAGCAGGTGAAACAGTTTACGATATTGCACAAAGCCAGGGCATCCGTTTAGATGCATTGCTGCAGTTAAACCAGATGACTGTGAATATGCAGCCTGCCGTAGGTGAGCAATTGTATTTACAATCGCCTGCGCCGGCAACACCCAAATTGGCAATAGCTGTAAAAGAAGTATCAACGCAACCCGTAACTGGCGAAACAGCAGCAGTTGTGCAGCACAAAGATGTAATTGTACATGTTGTACAGCCAAAAGAAACCTTGTATAGTATTTCAAAAAAATACGAAGTATCGCTGACGCAAATTCAGCAATGGAATAAACTGGCCGGTACTGAATTAAAAGAAGGAACAGAACTCATCATTAATAAATAAGCTGCATGTCAGAAATCATCAAGGTCCACGATAAATATTTTACTCCGTACATGACGGAAGCAACCGTGCTTGCACGCATTGCCGACTTGGGTAAACAAATTGATGCTGATTATGCAGGCAAGAAGCCGTTGTTTATTGCCATTCTTAACGGATCGTTTATGTTTGCTTCCGATCTGTTCAAGCAAATACATATCGATGCAGAAATCTGTTTTATAAAACTTGCTTCATACAAAGGAACAAAGTCAACAGGCCAGGTAATAACCGCTATAGGTTTAGATACCGATATTGTAGACAGGCATGTGGTGGTGATTGAAGATATTATTGATACCGGTAAAACGCTGAACGAGTTTTTACCGCAGTTGCATAACCAGCATCCTGCATCGTTAAAAATTGCTTCCTTATTGCACAAGCCCGAAGCAACAACCTACCCTATACAAATTGATTATTTAGGTTTTTCGGTGCCGAATAAATTCTTACTGGGTTATGGGTTAGACTATGATGGTCTTGGGCGTAACCTCAAAGAAATTTACCAGCTCACAGAGAACCCTGCCTGATAAGCCACTTACTAACCCGGCGAAGCAGGAGATTATTATGAAACCACGGTTCATTACTTTGGTGTGCTTGCTCCTGTTCGCACTTGTGGCGGATGCACAATACTATTTCCGTGGCGAAGTAAAAGATGCAGCTGGTGTTGGGCTTGCATTGGTACGTATCCGGGTTCATTCTTCCAATTCATTTTATCAATCCGGTTCAACTGGTGGCTTTGGGTTGCCTTCGGCTAAAGTAAGCGATACCGTCAGCTTTTTCCTGCATGGCTACGATGAAAAAACAGTGGTGCTTAGCAGCAACGAGTTCAACACGGTAGAGTTAAAACCCAGTTCAGCTATCAGTAATCCGAAACGCAAATTAATTTCTGTAACAAAGGATAAAGTACAGGAGCGGAATAGTTTTGGTATTGCCAACGGTGAAACTTATTCGGAGCAAATTGAAAACAGTTTTAATTATGCAGCAGAATATCCTTCGGTTGGTTTTGCGTTGAATGTTGATAAAGCATCGTACAGCAACATCAGGCGGTTTATTAATATGAAATCAGCTGTACCGAAAGATGCGGTGCGTATCGAAGAAATGCTCAACTATTTTCCGCAACGATACAAAGCACCCGAGCTGGGAAAAGAATTTTATACTGAATCGCAACTCACCGATTGCCCATGGAATCCGATGGACCGTTTGTTGTTTTTACAATTACATGCACGAAAGATCAATTACGATTCATTACCACCCAGCAATTTTGTTTTTTTGGTTGATGTAAGCGGATCGATGGATCTGCCAAACCGGTTACCCTTATTGCAAACTGCTTTACGCATGATGGTGCAGAACCTGCGTGCAATTGATACCATGGCTATTATGGTGTATGGTGGTACTGTGGGTACAGTACTGCAACCAACAGGTGGTAACGAAAAAGAAAAGATCATGAAAGTGATTGACTCGCTTGCTGCAGGTGGTGATACGCCGGGTGAAGCAGCCATCAGGCAGGCATACCGGCTTGCGCAGAGTCAGTTTATTAAAGGTGGTAACAACCGTGTTATCCTTGCAACAGATGGTGATTTCAACGTAGGCGAATCGAGCGAAGAAGCATTGATGCAGCTCATTACTCAAAAGCAACAGACGGGTATTTATCTTACCTGCCTTGGTGTTGGTATGGGTAACTATAAAGATTCGAAACTGGAGGTGCTGGCAAAAAAAGGAAACGGCAACTTTGCGTACCTCGATAATATACCCGAAGCAGAAAAAGTTTTGGTAAAAGAGTTGATGCAAACCTTGTATGTGGTGGTAGATGATGCGTACCTGAATGCTTCCTTTAATGCAAGGCAAATAAAGAAGTACCGCTTAATTGGTTTCGATAACCGGAAAGATGTGTTGGCCGATAGTGCAAGTATTTTAGAAGGTGGTGAAATAGGAACAGGGCATATTGTTACGGCCGTTTTTGAAGTGGAGATGAACAGCCCATACAATACAGAGGAGGAACTTGCTACTGCCGAGCTGGGTTATCAAACGGTCAACACAAAAGAAAAGCAAACGGAAACATACAGACTGACCAACAACTATAAATCGTTGTATACAGTTGACAGTAATTATCGGTTCTCAGCTGCTGTTGCGATGTTTGGATTAATGTTGAAACAATCGCCTTACCTGAAAGTGTATAGTTGGGAATCGTTAATTAATTTACTTAACACCTGTGTAAACTCGAACGATTACTGGCAACAGGAAATGTTACAGCTGGTCATCAAAGCAAAAGAAATTTATAAACCGGTGAAAGAACGCCGCCGATGGTTTACTAAAAAGAAAAAAGCAAAGGAAGAAATCATCCTGTTTTGATTTGTTCCAACTTTAACCAAAGCAAAGAGGCAGCGAAAGCTGCCTCTTTTTATACTTATCACTTTCTCCTTCGTTAAAACTACGGAGAGCAGGCGTTATTCCTCATTCATCACTTTAATTCTTACTCCTTCGCTGTGGCTTGTAAACTCCGGTGCGTACATACATTGAATACTTGTAATACCGCTGCTGTAATTACCTGCATGTGTAATGAATAGAGGATATTCAAACACATACGTGCCTTTGTTAAGATAGCTGAAGAAGAAACTGGTGCTGGCATCTTTGGTGCTTTCGTAATAACCCAAACCTCCCTGCCATTTGTATTGACTCAATACATTCACCGGTTCCATACAACTTGGGCGCATGTCTTTCATGTGTACATATTCCATGTTACGGTCAACACGTAATTCAATGCGCACTTTAATTTTATCGCCCACTTTCAATTCATCGCCTTCGTTCACCGGCGTAAGTACTGGTCCGTTTACAGAGTTACGTTCTACAAAATATTTCTTCTGTAATTTCAGAGGGGTTGCTGCAGCAGTGATCTTATCGAGGTTTTCAAAATACTGCCAATAAGCAGCTCCCCATGTTGGCTGTCCGTTCGATTTATTGACAGTAACATTGATAGTACCGAACGATGGCTTTACAAAATTACCATCGATGCTCCGTTTGAAATAACCGGTGCCAGCTTCTGTTTTTTCTGTTGATGTACTGAACAATTGATCACCTGCTTTTATTTCCACCACAGGTTCTGTTGCAATCCATTCGCCACCCTGCAGCAACAATGCATAACATGCTTCAGCAGTAGCAATGGTTGTTTTCCAGTTTTGTGTTTGTTTTTGTTTTAGTAACCATGTTTTTAAATCGTTTACTGCTTTTTTATCAGCAGTTACATCATTGAATACTTCAATCATCAATGCCTGTGCTTCCACCGGTGCCTGGTACCAGTAATAACCCGAAGTAAAATCTTTAAAGTACATGCCCATCTCTTCGCTGAAGAGCGCATTTTCTTTCAACGATTGCACAATGGCAGTAGCTGTTTTGCTATCCTTGCTGCGGTGCTGCGCCAAAGCAATCATGCCTTGCATGTACTTGCTTTGTTTTACCCAGTATTGTTTCGACTGTGTATTGTAATAAGTAAATGCCGTTTCTGTTCCTTTTGTTTGTGCAACGGCAGGGAAGAAGCTGCGCATGTACAAATACTGAATTTGTGTTGAACCGATGTTGTTATTCTTCAACGGCGTTTTATATTTCAGCAGATAATCGTAATCTTCTTTCAATCGTTTGTCGAGATAAACAATTGCTTTGGTAACCATTTCATTCAATGCACTTTGCTGTTCTTTCGGTACTGCATTCAGCTTTTGCAAATGACCGATACCTGTAACAATGTATTGGGTAATGTAACGATCATCCGGTCCGCCTTTGAACCACACAAAGCCCCCATTGGCCGATTGCATCTGTTGCAGCAGTGCCAGGTTTTTACTCAGCTCGCTGTTCATCCGCACCATATCAAACAGCAATGCAATGTTTTTCTTCTGCTGTTCTTCGTCCTTCGCCTGCAATACCCAGGGCGTTTCCTGCAGCAATGCAGATTTGAGTTCTTCATTCTTCTGCAGATTGCTCAGGAGGGCAGCAGTATCTTTTATTTTCCATTGCTGCATCACCTGCTGTATGCGTGGAAGTTTTTGGGTGATATGCGATGCCAATGCGTTTGCATAAAAACGATTCCATGTTTGCTCTGCACATTCGTACGGATATTCCATTAAGTATGGTAATGCCTGTACTGCATACCATACAGGATTACTGGTGAACTCAATGGTAAAGCGATGATGCGTTAAGCTCTCAGATTGTTCAGCCGTTAACAGTTTGCTGAAGTTGAATGTTTTTGTTCCATCGCCACGCATCGATAATGGCAACGATTCTGTTACCAGCATACGGTTGGTTAATACAGGAAGCGTTGCTTCTTCACCATCGGTTTGGTTACCTGCTTTGGCAATGATGCGGTAGGTGAGTGCTTCATTAAAATTGTACGGTACTTCGGTGCGGAACTTCACCACGGTGCTTTGCTTTGGCCCGACAGTGAAATGCTGTACCGGAAATGTATTCTGGAACCAGCCATCAACAGGTTGCATGGTGGCGGTGTTGAGTAACTGCAGATTGCTCGTGCCGGTAATTTCTTTATCGGTAAGGTTGCTGATCTTGGCAGTGAATTCAAAACGATCACCTTCACGTAAGAAGCGTGGCGCAAAGGGTTGCACCATCAGGTCTTTTTGTGTAACGATGCTTGTTTCGCTTAACCCCATCGACAGATCTTTGGTATGCGCCAACAACTGTGCTTTCCATTTCGTTAATGCTTCCGGCATTGTAAAGCTGAACGTGATATTTCCTTCTGCATCTGTTTTTAAGTCGGGGAAGAAGAAAGCTGTTTCGTTAAAGTTGGTACGGATGTTCGGATTGTTATCTTGTTTTTTCGGTTCTTCTTTTTTGGTGTTGTATTGAAACGTCATTGAATCAACCAGACCTAAATTAAATTCCATTTTTGTAGCCCCCTCTTCTTTCTCAGCCGCTTCCGGAGCCGGGGCAGCAACCATTTGAGCATCAGCAAGAGTAACAGGCGATGTTCTTTTATATGCTACTCCCTCAAACATTCCAAAGTAATTACCGATTTGTTTGAATAGATCATAGTGTTTGGTGAAACTGATATCAGTTTCTTCAAAATAAGATTTTTCATCACTATTGATTGACTTAAACCCTCCACCGCTCCAACTATTCTTCATATAATTAATCGGAAACAAATCCGGCTTGTTCCATTGATGCGGTTTAAACTGATCCAATGATGCATCGTACATACTTGCCAGCAATTCTGCTGCAACCTTATCGCCTTTGTAACCACTGATTTTTATTTTCCATTGCTCTTCACTACCCGGTAATGTTTTATCACGGAAGCTTTCATAACTGATGTTTAAATCTTTATTGGTCCATGGTACGTTTACTGCACGTGTATAGCTAAAGATGCGATTGTGTTTAATAAACGAATAAACATAACCAAAACCGCCACGTTGTTTTTCGGTAACGGGAACGGTAATTTGCTTTTGTTCGTTATTCAACTGATGAAACTGAAAATTACCAATTGAAAGAGATGGATCTATTTGTACCAGAGAAATATTTTCGGCACTGCTGCCAAACTGCAGATTGGCGTTGGTTCCGGGTTCTGCAGTAACAACAGATGCAAAGGGCCAAACATATTCCGGCGTTGACAGTTTGTTGTTATCGTCTGTTAACTGCACATAGATTTGATTCTTGACTTCTTTACCATCCTTATCGGTTGCAGTTGCTTCAATTAAATGCCAACCGGGTTTTAACTGACTATTCACTACTGACCACTCACCACTTGCCTTTGTTGTGACTTTTTGTTCAAACAACACGGCGCCCTTCTCCCAATTTTCTTTTTCTGTTTCATTGTTGTATTCATCGTTCGGAAAATCGGTGAGATAATCTTTTTCATTAATGATGAATTGATCGGGTGCTTCCCAGTAGCGTTCACGAATAAGTCGGTCTGGTGTTTTTAATTTGTACATACGCACCGTAACGGTACTCTTCACAAACTCATTCATCATATTTGATGTACGAACCTGAATGCTTTTAAATTGAGATGCTTTTTGCAATGCGCCTTTTGGCAAACTGATATCTAACTGCAATGCACTGTAACCAACGCTTATAAAGGTTTCGCCGCTTCTTGTTTCACCGTTAAGATCGGTTACATCAGCAATAACTTTATAATCGAATACCGGCTCCAGTTCTTTCCGTATTTTTTTATCAGGAACAGCTGTAAACGAAATTTCAAATGTGCCATCGGCTTTTGTGATTGCTTCGCCATGTGCAATTTCCTGTTCATCCATTTGCGGCCAGCCCCATTTCCAGCAAAGCCAGGGATAGGGTAAACGTGGTTCACGCACAACACGATACTTAACTTTTGCACCGTCAATATTATTGCCGGCATACGCTTTTGCTTCGCCTGTAACTGTTATTTTATCGTTGATGCGGAATGTTTGTTTGATGGGTTGGTACTCTACAAAAAACTTCGGACGCTTGTATTCTTCCACCGAAAAATAAACCATACCGCTGGTTGCCGATTCCTGTAAATAATATTGTCCACTAATGCGGCCAACAGGCAATACAAACTTTCCTGCATAGGAACCAAATTCGTTTGTTGTAAGTTTTAGTGAGTCTACTTTCTGGTAATTGGCATCGTAGAGATAAACAATAGTTGTAAGCCCGCTTACTACTTTCGGACGTTCTGTTGCAGCATCCGTTGCAGTAACAATGCCTTTAAAATAAATTGTTTGTCCGGGGCGATAAATGGAACGATCAGTAAAGAAAAACGTACGTCTTGTTCTTACTTCATCAACCGGTTGCTTTTTATTTTCATACACAAAACTGTAGGCATTGTCATCCACAAACAAATGATCTTTTTCATACGTTACTTCCAGTGTTTGGTTGTAACGGTTTTCGCTTTTGCTGTTGGTAATGCTGAAGTAACCATTTGCATCGGTTGTATAGTTGCCAGCTTTGTTGTTTACGTTTTTACGTTGATTGTAATCGTAACCCTGTTCCCAAACTATAACGTTTGCTTTATGCAGCGGCGTACCTGTTTCACGGTTTACGACAAAAACATGATTGCTGTAATGCATCCATGCAAGATTGCTTACGTGGAAAAACTGTACAGCCAGTATGTTTTTTGTAAGTGTAAATTTTTCATCGGCACCGGTTAACAACAAATAAGTACCAACCGGTAACGCCGGTATTTTTAGTTCAGTACTATGTGGTTGGTAATCGTCGGTGGCAGGTAAATTGTAACTGAAGCTGTTGATTGGTTTTAACGCCGTTAACTTTTGCCAATACGCATCATCCCAACGGTTCTTCTCCATGTTCTGCCAGGTTTCCCTGTCAATAGCAACAATACGGAAATATGCTTTTGATACATTCCTGTATTTCAGCAATGAACGGAACGGTTTGCCGGGCACATTCACTTCTTCTGATGTTAAGGAGAGTTCTTTGCTTTGTATTTCCTGCAACAGGTTGCTGCAGTTGGCTCTGCCTTCGGTGAGTTCTTTTTGTGCAAGGATCTGTTTGCAAAGTTCGATTGCTTTGCGATAGTAATAACGTGGGTTCTGTTCGTCGTTTACTTTATGTTTTTTAAAATCGTAGGTGGCTGCATAATCAGCATAATCTCTTGCAAGCAGGTAAGTTGCCTGCGCTGCTATCGGCTGGTTATTGTATTGGCTGATGATATGTTGTAATGCCAGGCGGTAGAGTTCTGTAGTGTTCTCCAGTGTTGCATGCTGTTTTACAAACTGCAAACGCAGCAGGTCAACATCGATCAATGCATCTGCTTTTTTATCGTTGATGTGAAAGGCAATCAACTCCTGGTACAACAGCAATGCTTTGTATGTAAGCGAATTTGCATCGGCGGTGGTGAACTTACGTGTAATAAAATCGGCAGCAGGGTCGAACGCTGCAGCTACGTTCAATTCAAATACTTCTTCGGGTTTGCTGATGCTGCGTTCATCATTCGTAAAGTAAGCAATTGCACGATGCGCCAGCAGATCGTACAGTGTTGGGCGCAGATGCCGTACATTTCCTTTGTTGATCACTGCATCAAATGCATCGAGCTTTGTTTGTTGTAACAGTTTTTTATTTTGCAACGAAGCAAGGTATAAGCTGCTGATCTTTTTATGAAAATCATCAATAGTCCATGTTGCTAGATCTGTTTTTACATAACCGGTGGTATTGGTACGGTTGTAAAATTTCCAACGGTTATTTTGCAGGTATTGCCAATAGGCTTCGGCTGCATAGTTGGTCAACACTGATTTTAATGGCTCTGCCGCAAGCGTTATTTCTTTTTCAATTTCTGCAATGGCTTTTACATCAGCCTCTTCTTCTTTCTGTTGCTGTAACGACAAACGGAAGAGTACTGCTTTGAGTAATTGGCCGTTGTTCTTTTCTTTTTTGGCGGCATCGTAAATGGTCTTTACTTCTTTTAAGGCCGATTCGGTTAATCCTTTTTTAGAAAGAAGGTCATCCACTTTTTTCCATGCAGCCGAATAGTTGAATTTGTTTTGTGCAAATAAGCTCATGCTGAACAGGAGGATAAAAAGGTTAACAAGCGAAAGACGTTTCAAATACATAGAAAGCATTTTATGTAAGGTAATCAATACTGTGCTGTTGAGATGCAAAGAAACAAGGAATTACATAAAGCAGTAGCAGGACGTGGAAGACCTCAGATACTTTTAATAAGCATTTCAGATGTCTGACGTCTGCGACGTCCTGACAACGGAAATGCTTTAACGAATCTTTATCAGCCTGTATTTTGCCTTCGGCTTTGTTGTTGCGTCTGAATGAATAAACAAAGGAGGTTTTTATGAACAGAATTTTTACACTCGTCGCTTTTCTTTTAATGACCACAGCAGTATTTGCAGGTTGGGACGATGGAAGATTAAGCATCACCAGTATGTCGGTGAATCCTATTCGTGTAATGGTGGATGGCAGACAGGTGCAGGTTGGAAACCGTGAGTTCCGCATCAGCAATTTAAACCCGGGTTATCACCGTGTGCAGATTTATGCAGTTAATTATAACAACAACAATAACCGGCGCAGGGGAATATTTGGTAACAACCGTGATGAACTCATCTACAACACCAACCTCAATATCCGCAGAGGTATGCATACCGATATTGTTGTAAACCGTTTTGGTAAAGTGTTTGTGGATGAACAGGCAATTGATAACCGTTACGATGATGGCTGGAATAACCGTGACGACCGCAACAATGGTGGTTGGGGTAACGATCGCAATAACGATGGATGGGGCAACAATGGTAATAACCGTTACCAGCCGATGGATTACCAGAAGTTTCAGCAGTTGAAACAATCGGTTGAACGCAGCAATTTCGATGATAACAAAATGGAATTACTCCGTTCGGTTTTACCCAACAATCCCGTTAGTGCACAACAGATAAAAGAGTTGGTACAGTTGATGAGTTTTGAACAAAACAAACTCGAGTTGGCGAAGTATGCTTACCGTTACACAACCGATAGGAACAGTTATTTTATTGTGAACGATGCGTTTAGTTACGGAACAAGCAAAACAGAATTGACACGATACATTGCTTCTTACAGAGATTAAGAAGGTATTCAGTAAAAGCACCAGCCTGAAAGCCTCCGGAAACGGAGGCTTCTTTATTTTTTCTGAAACAGTAATGTGAGTAAACGGGGAATTGTAGTACGGTCATCTTCATCAAAATATTCTGTAAGTGAAAGTAACTGCAAACCATTTGCTTTGGCTGCATCCATAAAGTCGCTTATATGATGATTGAAACAGGTAACAACCTGTGTGCCTGTTTCGGTTTCAAACCTTGCTTTACTGCCGTTGTATTGTTTAAAGGGATGCAGTTCGCTGATATAGAGATAACCGCCGGGCTTTAAAGCGTCGGCTGCTTTTTTTAATACAGGCGAAAGCTGTTCGATATGTTCCAACACAAGACTAAAGCCCACCAGATCGAATTGTGTAGCAGCAAAGCTCCACGGTTGAGTAATATCGGCCTGCACAAACTGTACATGTGCTGCGGTGATTTTTGCTCTTGCTTTGCCCAGCATTTCTTCGCTCAGATCAACAGCTGTAACCGATGCAGCTTTCTCCATCAGCCAAACGGTGTTCTTGCCCGTACCACAGCCGATTTCCAGGCAGCGTTCAAAGCTTAAAGGCGCAAGTGTTTCCCGTAACGATCTTGCTTCCAGGTCACGGGTTTTATTTTCGTTGCTGTCGTATTGCTGTGCCCAACTGTTATAGGCTTGTTGTACGCTGTTCATGCTTGTAATTTAATCAATTTGTAAATCGTATTTGGCAAGTAGTCCGGCTAATGACGCTGTTGAAAATTTTGCTTTCTTCAGCTTGTTTCGTTCAGGGTCAATCGAAAAGTTGAGGGCTGTTCTGAAATCGGCTTTTTCCAGGATCGTATTGTCGAATGTGGTGTGCAGTAAATCACAATCGGTAAAATCAGCACTGCTCAAATCAGCTTCGGTAAAATCAACCTGCTGCAAACTGCAATTGGTAAAGCGTGTGTTCTTTAGTTTCAGTTTGTAAAAAGTAGAAAGGTTCAGCAGACAGTTGGTAAAGGTTACAGCAAATAAAAATGTATTGCAATCTTCAAAACGCAACCCCATGAGCTTGCAATTGCTAAACTGTATTTCCTGAAATGCTGTGCCATTAACATTGGCTGCACTCAGGTTACAGTTGTCGAAAATGCAATCAATGAAAGTTGTTTTTGAAAGATTTACTTCTGCAAAATTACAGTTGGTGAATGTGCAGTTTTCGTATTCACCTTTTTTGAAAGCGTTGCTTGTAAAATCAATGCCTTCAAATTCTTCGTCTTCGATGTAGTCGATTTGCATTGAACTAAAGTAAAAGGAATTAATGAAAGCCTGATAACAGTAACAGAATTATTTTATCCGGAAAAATACTTCCTTTATATAAATCTTTTTTCCTTGTCTGTTAACGGCTTCGTCAGCCGAAATGCCAATAAGATAACCGGGTTTAAATTTTTTAATCAATTCTTTTGCATCATTACAAATGGTATCGACAGTACATCTTTGAAAGGCTGTTTCCCCAAAAGGAGGTTCATAATAAATAACAATACTTTTCACAGTTATCCACGAAAAGTTTGCAGCAACCTTTTGCATTTTCAAGAGATCTGCAAGTGAAATACTGTTTACAGAATCTGTGTACTGTTTCCCGTCAATTAATAAGCGAAAATCTTTTTCAGTAACCGACTGGCTTTGGGCCATGCTTACAAAGCCTGCGAATAAAAGCAGAATTAAAATACATAAGCGATGCATCTTTCCTTTTTTGTAATAACGCTAAACAGCAAAACAGATTGTTTTTAAAAGCAAAAACCCTGCACTAGTGCAGGGTTTCAATCATATTCTTAAAACAAATCTTATTTACCTAATACCGCAGCCATTGTTTTACCAATATCTGCAGGGCTTGCTACTACGTTAATGCCACACTCAGCCATGATCTTCATTTTCGCTTCAGCAGTATCTTCAGCACCACCAATGATTGCACCGGCATGACCCATACGACGGCCGGGAGGCGCTGTTTGTCCGGCAATAAAACCAACCACCGGTTTCTTTGCATTTTCTTTGTACCAACGTGCAGCTTCTGCTTCCATACCACCACCAATTTCACCGATCATTACCACTGCATCCGTTTCGGGGTCGTTCATAAACAATTCCAACGCTTCCTTGGTAGTAGTGCCAATGATAGGATCGCCACCAATACCTACTGCTGTGCTTACACCCAAGCCAGCTTTCGCCACCTGGTCAGCCGCTTCGTAGGTAAGTGTACCGCTTTTTGAAACGATACCGATACGTCCCTGCTTAAATACAAAACCGGGCATGATACCAACCTTACATTCGCCGGCAGTAATTACACCGGGACAGTTTGGTCCGATTAAACGGGTGTTGGTTCCAACAAGATAATTCTTCGCCTTAACCATGTCCTGCACAGGAATACCTTCTGTAATACAAACCACCAGTTCAATACCTGCGTTGGCAGCTTCCATAATGGCATCGGCTGCAAATGCAGGGGGTACAAAAATGATACTCACGTTGGCACCTGCTTTTTGTACGGCTTCTTCTACCGTGTTAAATACAGGACGATCGAGATGCGTAGTACCGCCTTTACCAGGTGTAACACCACCAACAAGGTTGGTGCCGTATTCGATCATTTGCGTTGCATGGAAAGTACCTTCTGTGCCGGTAAAACCCTGCACAATTACTTTGGAGTTTTTATTAACGAGGATGCTCATTTGGAATACTTTATTAAGTGCCGCAAAGATAGGGGATGATTGATAAGTTTGGGGCAATTAAAACACAAGAGAAGGGGCTTTCTTCGCTGCTGCAAAAACGAACAATTGTTCCCGCTTTACGCTTGTAGTTGCCAACCGCCCACAGGGCTTACAGCCGCTGTTGGGGTGTGGCAAGCTACCGCTTCAATCGGGCAGCCCGTCAGCAGTATAATTCCAATAGTCTGAAAACTTCAGCAGAAGAAAGTTAATCAGCAACAGGAGGAAAACAAACAGATAGTTTGCAATGTGGCCAGTTATAGTGGCAGATAAGATCAACAAGATTATGAACATTCCATGTGCTGTGATGAGTGCGAAAAGAAGTAACTCTTTAATCCTAATGCGACAAACCATTTTTAATGCGATCAAAAACAAAACATACAGTACTGCAACCAAACATAAAAAAAGTAACCATTGCTGTAGTGTATCAGCAATGCCTTTTAAAAGTTCATTCAGTAGCTTGAATGTTGAAATTTTAGTTGATGAAACTTGTGCTGCTGTATTATAGTCGTTAATATTCCAATACAGCCAGGTAACTAAAAGTACATTGATAGTATGTGCAAAGAACAAAAGTCTTACAGGGTAATGAAGTAGTTTGCCCATTGGAATTTGGCTTTTGTTTTTTGGAATCTTTATCTCGCCATTGCTGTGTTGATATTCTTTCCCGTATAACCCCAGGTTAAACTGCCCCAATAGCTTTGCCAGTTTGCATTGGCATCATCTTGCAAACGGATCATCTGCACACAGCTCACCATCCATTCGCCGCTTGTGGTAACGGGAAAGCGGATTTCACCTTTGGCATTGCTCATGTAACTGTTCGTTGTTACACCGGTTGGCAGTTTATGCCAGGTACGGATTTTCGCATTGCTCAACGGTTCGCCTTTAAACAACGCCTGAACTGTAATAGAGTCGCCATTTTTTAGTTGATAGGGATGGGAGAGTGGAATAAGATCAACAGGTAAGCCTGTTTGCTTTTTGTAAATATTGGTTTTAAGTGCGCCCACCTGCACAATGGTTTTAACTGAACGCTGGTAATATTCCCTGCCGACAGAATCGGTTTCGTTGAGGTGTTTGCGCAGGTCAATTGCGTTGTACAATCCATCTTCTTCGAGGTAAGTAGTAAATGCTGCAGCATCCAGTTCAATAAAGGAATTGCTGCTGTTGAAAGCAACCATCACCGTACCTTCCTCATGTATCGAAAATTGCAAAGAGTCGCCTTCATCTTCGCTTAATGCATCGCTGAGGTCGTCGCTGATATCAGCATAATAAAGTTTAAGGGTATTTATTTTTTGACGGTTACCTGTCCAGTTCTCGCCGGTAAAATGTTCGCCGACCCGAAAACGGATATTGACTTCATCAGTACGGGAAAATAGATATTGCTGAGGTTCAAGCCAGAATTCATGACCGGCAAGTGGTAAAGCAAGCAAAAGAAAAACAAGTAACGAAACAGAGTTAATTCTTTTCATGGCATTGTTTTCTGTTGCAGTAAGATACTGCAAATTTACCGGCACGCAAGTGTGGCCGTTACTTCGTCATTTCATCCATATCCCTGTCGGTCTTAATTTTTCCTTTTGCTTCCAACATGCGCATATCTTTTGCATCCTGCAAAAAGTCGGATGCAAAAATGAATTTGTTGAGCTCTTCATTTTTACTGAAGATGATGTCTTTGTTAGAACCTTCCCATTCTTTATGGCCCTGGTGCATGAAAATAATGTTATCGCCTATTTCCATTACACTGTTCATGTCGTGTGTGTTGACAACAGTGGTCATACCAAACTCAGTAGTAATTTCTTTAATGAGCTTATCAATTACCAACGATGTCTTGGGGTCGAGGCCGGAGTTGGGTTCATCGCAAAATAAAAATTTCGGATTCAGCACAATGGCACGTGCAATACCCACACGTTTCTTCATACCCCCACTGATCTCCGCAGGATATTTATCGTTGGCACCGGTGAGGTTTACACGAGCCAGTACTTCGTTTACTTTCTCGTGTTTTTGTTTCAGGTTAAGCTTGGTAAACATATCGAGCGGAAACATCACATTCTGTTCCACCGTCATGGAATCAAACAAAGCCGAACCCTGGAACAGCATGCCAATCTGCTGACGTAACTGCTTTCGTCCTTCTTCGTTCATATTGGTAATACTGTCGCCATCATACAGCACTTCACCTGCATCGGGCTCAAATAAACCAATCAAACATTTCATCATTACCGTTTTACCACTGCCACTTGCACCGATAATTAAATTACACTTGCCTGTTTCGAGCGTAGCAGAAACATTATCAATTACGGTACGTCCGTTAAAGCCTTTGCTGATATTTTTAATCTCGATCATGTGTTATAACAGTAATGCAGCCAGCGCATAGTCGGCCAATAAAATAAGAATACAACTTACAATTACACTCTTTGTACTTGCACGTCCAATTTCCAGCGAACCACCTTCTACATGATAACCATAGTAGGCAGGAATGCTGGAAATAATAAAGGCGTAGGTATATGTTTTGCTGAGTGCAAAGAATACGTTGTAGGGAATAAAATCTTCGAGCAAACCATCGTTGTAAATGCTTGGCGGAAGAATGCCGGATAAATTACCGGCTACTTTACCACCCCAGATACCGAGAACAGCTGCCAGCACCACCAAACAAGGAACAACAATCAACGCCGCTAAAATTTTCGGCATAATCAAATATGCTTTGGTGTTGATGCCCATGATTTCCAACGCATCAATCTGTTCGCTGATGCGCATATTGCCCAACTCCGATGCAATACGGCTGCCAACCACACCGGCCAGTACAACGCATATCAACGTAGGAGCAAGTTCAAGAATAATATTGTCACGAACAATTACAGCAATAACGGTTTTAGGAATAAGCGGTGTAACCAGCTGATAGGCAGTTTGAACAGTTGTTACCGCACCAAGAAACACCGAAATGATAACCACGATACCTACCGAACGGATACCGATTTCGTTGCATTGATGCATCAGTTCTTTCCAGTAAAGACGCATGTTTTCCGGCTTGGAAAACATACCCTTGATCATTAGCAGGTAACGGCCAAAGTGGGTGAAAAAATTCATAGAATGAAGATAGTGAAATAATGATTAGCCGGCAGACAATAGACCACGGACGACTGACAACAGCAGCGTACTATACCAATTAGTTAACAATTAAAAATGATGATCTGTAATTGATGTAGCTGACGGGCAATATAAAAAAGACCACAGCAAAATATGAAACTAATCTGGTAACGATTAATCAGCATAATCTGCTGTGGTCCGTTGTCTGTAATCTGTCGTCGATTATTACATATCGTGACTTACTTTACGAAAGCGTTTCCACCATGGCGATTTAATAATAGCTTCATCAACATCCGTTCTGCCTTTCATCTGCGCATCAATAACAGAAATAAGCACCATGTTAAAAATAGAACGCACCGAACTGCCTAACTGCAGAATATGTACCGACTTTTTCAAACCTAATAAGATTGGTCCGATGGCATCGGCATCACCTACTTCCTGCAACAGGTTGTACGCAATATTGCTGCTGGCAAGGTTGGGGAAGATGAGGACGTTCGGCTCACCGTTTACCAGTTCGCTGAACGGATAATTCTCTTTCAAAATTTCTTTATTGAAAGCTACCAGCGGCTGAATATCGCCATCGCAAACAAGATTTGGTTCACGCTGCTTTACAATATCTCTTGCCTTCGCCACCATCCTTGCTTCAGGGCTGTCGCTGCTGCCAAAGTTGGAGTAGCTGAGCATGGCTACACGTGGAGTAATACCAAATGCCCGTACTTCTTTTGCAACAAGCTGTGTAATATCGGCGAGCTCTTCTGCTTTGGGGTTAAAGTTTACCGTTGCATCGGCAAGAAACAACGGTCCACGTTTGGTCAACATAATATACATACCGGCAATCTTACCTGCATTTTCATCTTTTCCGATGATCTGCAAAGCAGGACGGATCGTGTCGGCATACTTACGGCTCAAACCACTGATCAACGCATCTGCTTCACCTGTTTCCACCATCATACAACCAAAGTGTGTACGTTCTTTCATGGCTTTCACCGCTTCGTAACGGTTTAACCCTTTACGTTGACGTTTCTGGAAAAACAGTTCGCCAAATTTCTGACGCATCGCTTCTGTTTCAGCATCTTTACTTTTTGGATCGAGTACAGGAATACCATCCAGATCAATACCATTTACTTCGGCCATGTCTTTGATGTTGTTTACATCGCCCAATAAAATCGGGTAAGCTACACCTTCTTCGAAAGCCATTTGTGCAGCCTTCAACACTTTTACATTTTCTGCATCGGCAAACACCACACGGCGTGGATCTTTGCGTGCTTTGCTGCCAATGGCACGTAACAACTGGTTATCGATACCAAGGCGTTTGTTGAGTTGATCTTCGTATGCTTCCCAATCGGTAATTACATGTTGCGCAACACCACTTTCAATGGCTGCTTTGGCTACTGCAGGTGCCACATAACTTAGTAAACGTGGATCAAGTGGTTTGGGAATAATGTAAGTAGGGCCAAACGAAATATTTTTTTCGTTGTACGCCATGTTTACAATATCGGGCACTACTGTTTTTGTTAACTCGGCCAATGCTTTTACTGCAGCCAGTTTCATTTCTTCGTTGATCTTGGTTGCACGCACATCCAATGCACCACGGAAAATGTAAGGGAAGCCCAGTACATTGTTGATCTGGTTCGGATAGTCGCTGCGACCTGTACCCATGATCACATCCTTGCGTGCATCCAATGCATCATCGTATGAAATTTCCGGATCGGGGTTGGCCATAGCAAATACAATGGGGTTCTTGGCCATACTCTTCACCATTTCTTTCGACACCACATTGCCTTTGCTTAACCCAATAAACACATCGGCATTTTTCATGCCTTCTTCCAATGTCATCGGTTTACTCTTGATCACAAATTCTTTTTTCTGATCGTCGAGGTCGGTTCGTTCGTCCTGGATAAGACCTTTACTATCGAATACTTTAATGTTTTCTTTTTTTGCACCCAATGCAACATACAGTCTGATGCAGGAAATAGCTGCAGCACCTGCACCATTCACCACAATCTGTACTTTATCGATTTTCTTTTTCTGTAATTCCAATGCATTGATGAGGGCAGCAGCGCTGATGATGGCGGTGCCATGCTGATCGTCGTGCATCAGCGGAATTTTCATCTCTTCTTTCAAACGCTTTTCAATGTAAAAACATTCAGGCGCTTTAATGTCTTCGAGATTGATACCGCCGAATGTTGGTTCCAGCGCTTTTACGATCTCCACAAATTTCTCCGGGTCTTTTTCATTGATCTCGATATCGAACACATCAATGTCTGCGAAAATTTTGAAGAGTACGCCCTTGCCTTCCATTACAGGTTTACCAGCTTCGGGACCAATATCACCCAAACCGAGTACCGCTGTACCATTACTGATAACGGCTACAAGATTTCCTTTTGCTGTGTATTTGTACACATCTTCAGGGTTGCGGAAAATTTCCATACAAGGCTCGGCCACACCGGGCGAATAAGCCAATGAAAGATCACGCTGGGTTTTTGCTTCTTTTGTGGGAATGACTTCGATTTTACCGGGACGGCCTTTGGCATGATACTCCAATGCCTGCTGCCGGCGCAATTGTTCTTTATTCATACGTTTCAATTATGCAATCAATCGTTAACAATCTAAACAGGGCGGCAAGGTACGAAAAGAATGAAAAGTGGATTTTGGGACCACTTTTCGTTCTTGTTATAATGTAATCGGGAGTTAAATGATATTCTTCAGCAGATCCTCAAAGCTTTCTCTTTTGCGGATGAGGATTGCCTCGCCGTCTTTCACCAATACTTCGGCTGGGCGGTAGCGTGAGTTGTAATTGCTGGCCATTTCGTAACCATACGCACCTGCGTTGTGGATGCAGAGGATATCGCCTTCTTTTATTTCGGGCAACATGCGGTCGCTGGCAAACGTATCGGTTTCGCAGATATAGCCGGTGATCATGTGTTTCTTTTCTTCACCGTTGGGATTACTTAAGTTGCTGATGTAATGATACGCATCGTACATCATGGGGCGAATGAGATGATTTAATCCGGTGTTGATGCCGGCAATGATGACATCTGCATTTTGTTTGAGCACATTTACTTCGGCTAATAAATAACCGCACTCACTTACTAAAAACTTTCCCGGCTCAAACCACACTTGTAATTCTTTTCCATTTGCCAACGGATGATCGGCAAATGCCTGTTTCAGTTTTTGTGCAAGGGCGGCAATATTGGTTTCCTTTTCGTCTTCTTTATAAGGCACTTTAAAACCACCACCGAGATCAATTACTTCCAACTCTGGAAAATGAGGAAACAATTCAAACAACACTTCAATGCCCTTTACAAAAACTTCCGCATCTTTTATGTCGCTGCCGGTGTGGATGTGCAGCGTACGGATGAAGATGTTGTTGTCTTTTACAATCTGCTCCAGTTCGCTGATCTGCTCCACCGGTATTCCAAACTTGCTTTTATCATGACCGGTAGAAATTTTTAAGTTACCACCTGCCATGATGTTGGGGCGAAGACGGATGCCCACCGGATAACTGTGGCCGTATTTCTTTCCAAACTTTTCCAGGTTCGATAAACTGTCGATGTTGATGTGTACACCTGCAGCAACTGCTTCTTCAATTTCTGCAAACGAAATACCGTTGCTGGTGTACAAAACATTTTCCGGCGCAACACCTGCATGCAAGGCCAGCTTTACTTCGTTAATGCTGCTGCAATCGATATTACAACCAAGGCTGTTGATGTATTTGATCACATGCAGGTTGGTTAATGCTTTACAGGCATAAAAAATACGTGTATCTAAAATAGAAAAACCGTTTACCAGTTTTTCGTATTGCGTTTTTATTTTGTTGGCATCATACACATAAACAGGCGTGCCGTAAGTTGCTGCAATTTCTAAGAGTTGGTTGGTGGGTATTGTAGTCGTCATTGTAAATTTTGCTGGCTGCGAAATTAGTTTAAAAACAGATTCTTGTTAAGTTTGGCCGCTTGATCTTTCCTGAAGATTTGTAGAGGAGTATCAGCGGCCTGAATCCATTGTGAAACGATCATCTGTAAGCTATTTTGTAAAAGAAAAACCCCGACGTCTCGGTCGGGGTTTTATTTATGCTTTTGTTTCTTCTTCGTTCGATTGATCATCGTCGTTGCCTTCTTCTTCTGCCTGCTCTTCTGCAGCTTCTGTTTCCTCAGTTGTCTCTTCCTCTTCAGCTTCTCCCGACATTTCTTCTTCTGCTACTACATCAACAATTTCTTCCTCTGCAGCTGATTCGTCTGTAACAGTTTCTTCAATTGTTTCTTTCACTTCAATAACTACTTCTTCTGCACTGGTCTCTTCTGTAACCGATTGTTCTAACAACTCACCATCTTCTGTTACAATCAAAGTTTCACCTGTTTCCAATTCCAGTGCTTCTTCGCCTGCAACATGCAAGGTATCGCTTTGCACTGCAGTCGGGTCAATGATGTCGGTTGAAATCACTTCTTTGATCTTGGGCAGATCTTCGGGGGAGTTGATACCGAAGTAATCCATAAACGAACGGGAAGTGCCGTACACCAATGGGTGACCGGGCAGTTTCTCGTTACGTCCGAGTATAACAATGAGTTCTTTCTCTAATAATTTCTGTACAGCATAATCGCAGTTTACACCACGAATGGCCTCCATTTCACCTTTGGTAATCGGTTGTTTGTAGGCAATAATGGAAAGTGTTTCCAGTGCAGCAGTACTCAGACGTTTCAGGAATTTATCGCCATTGATTTGTGCAACTGTTTTATGGTATTCCTTTTTGGTGAGGAACTGCCAGCCGCCGCCGCTTTCACGTACTTCGAACGGATAAAACTCGGCTGCATATTTTTCTTTGATGGCTGCGATTGCCGCTTCCGTCTGGTCAAGACTTGCCCGATCTTCAATAAAGCCCAGGGCATTATTCACCAGATCGCACAGTTCTAATGTAGTCAACGGGCGTTCAGCTGCAAAAATCAGCGCTTCAATATGCGGGATGATAACACTTAATTCCATTCGTAATTTGAAAATTTGAAAATTGGAGAATTTGAAAATTAAGTGAAATCCTCCAATCTTACGTAATTGCCTGTTTTTTCGGCGGAAATAAGCTTATCCATTTAATGCTGCTGCACCACTAACGATCTCGGTAAGTTCGGTCGTAATTGCTGCCTGGCGTGCACGGTTGTAGCTGATGCGGAGCGAACGCAACAGTTCGTTGGCGTTATCGCTTGCTTTATCCATCGCCGTCATACGGGCGCCATGCTCAGAAGCATTGGCATCCAATACAGCTTTAAATAATTGTGTATTGAGGATTTTCGGCATTAATTCGGTAATGAGTTCTTCTTTACCGGGCTCGAAAATGAAGTCGGACTTTGTTTTTACAGCCGCACCTTTATTTTCCACTTTCGGAATAGGGAGGAAGCGCTCTGTTTTAAATTGCTGTGTAGCTGCATTTTTAAACTGGCTGTATACCAGTTCAACTACATCGAATTCGCCTTTTGAAAAAGCTTCCATTGCTGCTGCAGATGCTTTTTGTACGTTTTCGAACGAAAGCTGCAGGAACAGATCTTTAAAGGTATCGTTTGCTTTGTAGCCGGTACGTTGCATTGCTTCGTAACCTTTTTTACCAATACCCCATATTTCCACATTGCCTTTGCTGTTTTGCTCGGCATATTGTTCGTTAATAACCTGGCGGGCAAGTTTAACGAGGTTGGCGTTGTAACCACCACATAAACCACGGTCGCTGGTAACAAGGATAATTAATACTTTGTTTACCGGACGCTCGGTAGCCAGTTTCATACTCACACTACCATCGCTGTTGCTCACAATATTGCTGAGCATATCCTGCAGTTTTTGAGCATAAGGGCGCATCTGGATGATGGCATCCTGTGCTTTACGCAGTTTAGCCGCACTCACCATTTTCATTGCCTTGGTGATTTGCTGCGTACTTTGTACACTTTTGATCCTGTTACGTACCTCTTTTAATTGTCCGGGCATGGTTACACGTTTATTTTCAGGCCGCAAAGGTAAAGGAAACAGGCTTACATCCCCAAGCGAAAGCCGAAATTGTGGAAAAGCGGGATTCGGGGAAAAGCCAGCCTCCATGACTGCCGTAACCGGAGGCTGCAGCCCCTTTTAATAGGGACTTGCTGAAAACAAAAAAAGCAGCCCCGGAGAGCTGCTTTTTGTTATTACGGTTTGTGTTAGTCGTTGTTCTGCATCATCATCATGTTACGACCTTCCGCACGGCGGAAATTGTTGTTTTGCTGGCCACCCTGTGTACCGCTGAATTTATTAAAACGATAGGTGAAGCTTAACATGAAGTACTGCGTTAAACGGTTGGTGCGGTTATCGGTAATAAACTGATCTGTTTGCGTACGGCTGATGCTTGTATTTTGTTTGAAGATATCGAAGCCTGCCAGTTTAATAATACCATTCTTCTTTTTAAACACCTCTTTTTCAAACGAAGCATTCAGCATGGCGATGTTTTTTTGTAAGGAAGAAGTCAACCCTTCGTAGATAAAGTAGTCGAAATCCCAACGGAGAATAAAGCCTGCACCAAAGTCAATACGTCCGTCGTTGCTTAAGGTGATGGTGTGAAGTCGGCTGATGTTTTTGTTGTTGGTGTTATCCGTATAGTTCAGGTTGTAGCTTGCACCAGTACGCAGTTCAAGCCAGGGAAGATTGTATTCAAAATCTACACCAGGGCTCCATATCCAGTTACGGGCCATGTTTTTAATATCCGGTCCAACAATACTATCGGTACGTGTTTTCGTAACATTGTTTGAAAGGCTTACGTTGTTGTTATAGTTCAACATACTTCTTAAACCCAGTACATACTTACGGTTTTTAAACGGACGGCCATAGTTGATAAACATGTTGGCATTGTAGTAACCATCAACATTTACCGGCTGACTGAAAGTAGCACCTGTAAACCTGTTGGCACTGTCTTTAAAGTTGGTAACCTTGTTTACAATCTGGTTGTCAACAAAATTGAATGAAGCATTTACAAGGAAAATCTTACCCGAGCCAAAATTGAAATTGTTGAAAGTTGTATTGAATACATGACTTGTTGATGGTTTCAGGAAAGGATTACCACTCGATTTATTCAACTGGCTGCTTTCTTCCAGTACAGGTTGTAACTGGTCGAAGCTGGGTTGTCTTGCACTACCGTTGTAGTTAAAGTTGAATGTTTTTGAGCGTGAGAAATTATACTGGAAACGTGCAACAGGGAACCAGTTGAAATTGGTGATGGGTTTATAAGCACTGTCTTTTGTAATGCTGTAGCCGTTTAAAATTACCGGCTGTACCATAATACCAATGCTGTAATTATATTTCTTCATTACCGTTCTTACAGCTGCGCTGATACGGTTGTAGTTGAAATCGGTTTCGTAATTATTACTCAGGTAATCAACAAAAGCATAATCGTTTCCGGTTAAAGGATCTTTTGTAAGCACCCGTTTATTATTGCCAGAAAAACTGCGGTTGTAGTTATAACTGAGGTCAAGGAAACGGTTTACACGTATCGGCTCTGTATAGGTAAGTCTGCCATTAAAGCCGCTGTTACGGTTGTTCTGGATGGTGTTCCGGAATTGCAGCGAGTCTCTGAAGAAGTTGCCGTTATTGTCGTAAAAGTGGGTATAGTTTTCTCTCAGCTGATCGGATTCGCTACCCGATAATGTAAGCTGGCCGTTAAACGAAAAGTTCCTGCCTCTCTTTTTAAACCGGTGATTATACAGCAATGATGTGCTGAAATCGGGGCGTTTTGAAAGCACCGCTGTTTGGTTACTGTCGGCTCTTGTCTGCAGCTTAGAACTGAAGTAATCCGAGAAATTGGTAGAAACATTGTTCCCGTCTGTGTAAGAAAAATTAGGGTTTAACTTAATGTAGTTGAATGAATCGATCCAGTATTCAAGGTTGGCAAAAACACGGTGTGTACCGTTTTTATTGGTCGAAAACTGGTTTGTGTTTGTAAGCAGCGGAAACGAAAGCTGTTCTTTGGATGTATACGACTCAGTAAATGTATTTCTGTCGGTATAGGTATAGCTGCCGTAAAATGAGTTACGCTTTCCAAAGTCGGTACGGAAGTTAAGCCCGATGGAGTTGAGTTTGGTAATACCGTTTTGGTTGCCGCCGCCACCGCCTTGGTTACCACCGCCGCCAAACTGCATACCGCCACCGCCTCCTCCGCCACCACCATCGTTGGCACGGAAAGTTGAGGTGTTGTTGTTATTGCTGTTGATGATAAGCGAAAGCTGTTTGCTGTTATTGAAACGGTTCAAAGCAACAGCGCCAATATAACGGTCGTCGGTACCATAGCCTACCATTGCCCTTCCGAAAACACCTTTGTTTTTATCTTTTTTCAGCTGCAGGTTAATTACTTTTTCAGGCTCGCCATCACGAATACCCGATGCGTTCGATTGATCGCCGTAGTCATCTACCACCTGTACTTTATCAATCATATCGGCAGGAATTTCCTGTGTAGCAGTTTTCGGATCACCGTTAAAGAAATCCTTGCCATTTACTTTTACCCGTGTAACCTGTTTGCCATGTGCAGTAATATTGCCCTGGCGGTCTACCTGTACACCCGGTAATTTCTTCAATAACTCTTCAGTTGTTGCATTGGGTTTGGTTTGAAAGGCACCTGCACGATATTCCACTGTATCTTCTTTCATAGTTACAGCAGGGGCTTCAATTACAATTTCAGCCAGATCGAGGTAGGTATTGGTAAGTACTAACTCACCAAGATCAATATTCGATACGCCGGCAGAAGGTTTAAAAAACTCCTTCACCATGGGTTTATAGCCCGAGTAGCTGATGATAATTGAATAAGCCGATGCAGGAATTTTTGTAAAGCTGAATTCGCCTTTTGCATTGGTGATGGTGCGTAAAGTGTCTTTGGGTAAATCTTTTTCTACCAGTTTAACCGTTGCTTTTTCCAAGCCTTTCGAGCCGGTAGAGTCGGTCACTTTTCCGCTTATGCCGGTGGTTTGTGCAAATGCTGGTACGGAAGCAAGAACGATAAGGATAATGAGTAATAGATTCTTCATAAACATGTTTGAGATGCGAAATACGAACATTTTCGTTTTAAAGTGAAAATGCAAATTGTTAAAATATAGACGATATGCTCTTCTAAAACTTGCATAGCCCCTTATATTATGGATGAAAGGCAAATCTATCCCTTCAGTGGCCAATGTCTATCCGTACAGGAGGGTAAAAAGCTGTTGCCTGTCTTTCAATTCTGTTAAAGTATTAACGGGCAATCAGTTCGGGCAGCTGTATTCCCGAAACTTGCTTTGCAAAAAAGAAACAAGGGCAGGTATCTCTCACTACTTAATCATTACCTTTGTCAGCCTCTGTAAAAGGGGTATTTCTGTCAAATTGGCTTTAAGTAAAACCTTGCACTGTATTTGACTGAACAAAAACTTTAACCAATAAATTGACTCATTAATATATTCTCATGTTAGGATTCCTATCGAAACTCTTCGGAGGCAGTAAAAGTGAAAAGGATGTACAGAAACTTACTCCTATCGTTGAAAAGGCCAACCAGTTTTTTCAGCAATACCAAAGCTTAAGTAACGATCAGCTCAGAAATAAAACACAGGAGTTTCGTGAGCGTATTAAAGCGCACCTGGCAGCAATTGACGAAGAAATTGCCAACCGTACCAGCGAAGCGGATGCGTTAACGGAAGACCAGATTCAGCAGAAAGATGAAGCTTACCAGCAAATTGATAAGCTGAAAAAAGAGCGTGATAAAAAGATTGAAGAAATCCTGGAGGAGATTCACCCCGAAGCATTTGCTGTGGTAAAAGAAGCTGCCCGCCGTTTCACCAACAATGAAGAACTGCAGGCAACAGCAACACAACTCGATCGTGACCTGGTGATCAAACGTCCGCACATGCGTATCGAAGGCGACCAGGTATTCTATAAAAAATCGTGGATGGCTGCAGGTGGACTGGTTACCTGGAACATGGTGCATTACGATGTGCAGTTGATTGGTGGTAGTGTACTGCACCAAGGTAAAATTGCCGAAATGGCAACCGGTGAAGGTAAAACGCTTGTATCTACTTTACCTGCTTACCTCAACGCCCTTGCAGGCGAAGGTGTACACCTTGTAACCGTGAACGATTACCTGGCCCGTCGTGATAGTGAATGGAACGGAACCTTGTTTGAGTTCTTAGGCTTAACTGTTGATTGTATTGATAAACATCAACCCAACAGCGAAGAGCGCCGTAAAGCCTATTTAGCAGATATTGTTTACGGAACCAACAACGAATTTGGTTTCGATTACCTGCGTGATAACATGGTGGTGAACTCAGCAGAAAAAGTGCAACGCAAACTGCACTTTGCGATGGTGGATGAGGTAGATAGTATTTTAATTGACGAAGCCCGTACACCATTGATCATTGCCGGTCCTGTTGGTACAGGCAGCAACGAGCAGCAGTTCCACAACATGCGTCCACGTATTGAAAAACTGGTGGAAGCACAGAAACGTTTGGCGCAACAATATTTGAACGATGCGAAGAAAGCAATTGCAGAAGGCGACGACGATCCGAAAAGCGGTGGCCTTGCGTTAATGCGTGCATGGAGAGGTTTACCAAAGTACGGTCCGTTAATTAAATATTTAAGTGAGCCCGGCATTAAAGTAAAACTGCAGAAAGCAGAAAACTATTACCTCGCCGATCAGCAAAAAGAAATGCCGAAGGTGGATGAAGGTTTGCTTTTCCATATTGATGAAAAGAGCAATTCTGTTGAGCTGACTGATAAAGGTTTGGCCATGCTCACCAAGGAAAATGAAGATCCTACTTTCTTTGTGTTGCCCGACATCAGTACAGCATTAGCTGCAATTGAAAGAAGTGCAGCTGCTGCCGAAGAAAAATTACATCAGAAAGAATCATTACTCAGCGAATATTCAGCAAAAGCAGATCGTATTCATACTGTACTGCAAATGCTGAAAGCATATACCTTGTTTGAAAAAGATGTGGAGTATGTGGTGTTGGATGGCCAGGTAAAAATTGTAGATGAACAAACAGGTCGTATCCTCGATGGTCGTCGTTACAGCGATGGTTTACACCAGGCAATTGAAGCGAAAGAAAACGTACACATCGAAGCAGCAACACAAACCTACGCTACCATCACGTTGCAAAACTACTTCCGTATGTATCACAAGCTTTGTGGTATGACGGGTACTGCCGAAACAGAAGCAGGTGAGTTTTGGGATATCTACAAATTAGATGTGGTACAAATTCCTACCAACCTGAAAATGGTTCGTGATGATAAGCAGGATCTCGTATACAAAACCAAGCGTGAAAAATACAAAGCAGTTATTGAAGAAATTGAAGTGATGCGTGCAGCCGGTCGTCCGGTACTGGTGGGTACAACATCGGTAGAGGTGAGTGAGTTGCTGAGCAAGATGCTGCAGGTGAAAAAGATTCCGCACAATGTATTGAACGCAAAACAACACGCTAAGGAAGCACAGGTTGTTGCCGAAGCAGGTTTGCCAAGTGCAGTAACCATTGCTACCAACATGGCCGGTCGTGGTACCGATATTAAACTGGGCGCAGGTGTAAAAGAAGCAGGTGGTTTGGCTATTCTTGGTACAGAGCGTCACGATAGCCGTCGTGTCGATCGCCAGTTGCGTGGTCGTGCCGGTCGCCAGGGCGATCCCGGTTCATCACAATTCTATGTATCGCTTGAAGATGATCTGATGCGTATGTTCGGTAGTGATCGTATTGCCGGCATGATGGATAAACTTGGCTACAAAGAAGGTGAAGTGATCCAGCACAGCATGATCACCAAATCAATTGAGCGTGCACAAAAGAAAGTAGAAGAGAACAACTTCGGTATCCGTAAGCGTTTGCTCGAGTACGATGATGTAATGAACAAACAACGTTCAGCTATTTACACCCGTCGTAACCACGCATTAAGCGGCGAACGTTTAGCGCTGGATATTGATAATGCATTTTATGCTGTTGCTGAAGGATTGGTTGCTTCGTTTAAAGAGCAGAACGATCATGAAGGATTTAAAATGGCTGCTATCATCAACTTCGGTATTGATACAACCATTACGGCAGAACAACTCGATAAATCGGATAACAATGCACTGGCAGAAGCATTGTATGTAGAAGCAAAAACTGCTTACCTGCGTAAATGCGATGTGTTGAAAAAAGATGCCTTGCCGGTGTTCCAGAATATTAAGGTAACACAGGGTGCACATATTGAAAATGTGTTTGTACCGTTCAGCGATGGTAAACGTGGTTTACAGGTGCTTGCATCAATGAACAAAACCATCGACAGTAAAGCAACTGAACTTGTAAGTGCGTTGGAGCGTACTGCTACACTCGCCTTTATTGATGAAGCATGGAAAGAGCACTTACGTGCAATGGACGATCTGCGTACATCGGTACAAAATGCTACCTACGAACAGAAAGATCCGTTGGTGATTTACAAAGTGGAAGCATACACATTGTTTGAACAGTTGAACAGCGAGATCAATAAGAACATTGTTTCTTTCCTTGCACATGCTGGTTTACCTGTTGAAGAAAACAATGCCGGACAAATTCGTGAAGGCCGTGAGCAAAAAACCGATATGAGTAAGTTGCGTCAGCGCAAAGAAGATATGGTTGCAGCAGGTGCCGGTAACGAGTTAATGGAAACACCGGATTACTACGATCCATCAGAGAATGTAAAACAGGAGCCTGTTGTTGCCGGTCCGAAGATTGGCCGTAACGATCCTTGTCCTTGTGGAAGTGGTAAAAAATACAAACAATGTCACGGTAAAGATTTATAAAACTAAAACCTCCTTCGGGAGGTTTTTTTAGCTGTTTTACATTCTTTGTTTCTACTCATTTTAAAAATACATTTGCCCCATGAACATCGCTTCTTATATCGATCATACTATTCTGAAGCCAACCACTTTGGTAAGCGATATTGAACAGCTTTGTACCGAAGCTACACTTTACAATTTTGCAGCTGTTTGCGTACCGCCGCCGTTTACCAAATTTGCCAAAGGCTTACTGGGTGGAACGAGTGTAAAAACAGCAACAGTGATCGGTTTTCCGTTTGGTTATTCGGCTATTGAAGCAAAGGTTACAGAAACATTACTTTCGATAGTTGATGGTGTGGATGAAATTGATATGGTGGCCAATATTTCAGCCATTAAAAACGGCGACTGGAATTTTATTAAACACGAAGGCGAAGTGCTGATACCGATGGCGCATAAAAAGGAAAAGCACATCAAGGTTATTATTGAAAGTGGTGTGTTGACCGATGAGGAGATCATCCGCTGTTGTGAAATATATGCAGAACTTGGCGCAGATTTTGTAAAAACATCAACCGGGTACGCCGAGAAAGGCGCTACTTTAGAGGCGGTGCAACTGATGCGGAAGCATTTGCCGTCTAACATCAAAATCAAAGCATCGGGTGGTATCCGCAATTATGCTTTTGCCAAACAATTGGTGGAAGCAGGAGCCGACAGGTTGGGTTGCAGTGCCAGCGTTGCCATTGTAAAAGAAAGTTTGAACCAGTAATATGTACAAGTTTATCCTGCTTTTTCTTTTTGTAAGCATTAGTGCTGCAACCTATGCACAAATGATAACCGATACCGTAAGCAACAATGTATTTGTTGTGAAAGACAGCCGTATTGATTTGCTTGCAAAGAAAAAAGCTGAGATCAATAAAAAGGCAGCCGATGCAAGAAGACCCACCAAAGGTTTTCGCATACAGGTGTTAAATACCACCGACCGTACGCAGGCTTTGGCTGCAAAATCGAAATTGCTGGCGCAATACCCCGAGCATAAAACCTATCTTTTGTACCAGGCACCTTATTTCAAACTCCGCATCGGCAATTTTGTTGAGCGTAACGAAGCAGATGACCTGAAAAAAGAATTAGCAAAAATGTTTCCAACCGGTGTTTTCATCATCCCAAGCGATATTGAATACAAAGCACCTCCGGAGAAAGAAGAAATTCAGGAATAAGTTATTTTGTTTGTTGCCTTTTAGGCGAACAGTTTTCAATAAAACCTGCAGCGTTGCAGGTTTTTGTATTTTTGCGCATCTATGTTAAAAGATCAGATACAGCAACTCGCCAAACAATACAAAGAGGAATTTATTGCAGTGCGTCAGCATTTGCATGCAAATCCCGAGCTCAGCTATAAAGAATTTGAAACATCAAAGTTTGTACAGGAAAAACTTACAGCATTTGGTATTCCATTTACGGTAATGGCCGAAACAGGTGTGGTTGGTTTGATTGAGGGAAAGAATCCATCTTCTAAAGTTATTGCCTTGCGTGCCGATATGGATGCGCTGCCGATACTGGAAGAAAATGATGTGCCGTATAAATCGAAAGTAGATGGTGTAATGCATGCCTGCGGACATGATGTGCATACCACCTGTTTGCTCGGCGCTGCAAAAATTCTCAACGAATTAAAAGCAGAGTGGGAAGGAACAGTGAAGCTCATCTTTCAACCGGGTGAAGAAAAAAATCCGGGTGGTGCGAGTATCATGATCAAAGAAGGTGTGCTGGAGAATCCTAAGCCGCAATGCATTTTTGGCTTGCATGTGCATCCCGGTTTGCAGTTGGGTCAATTAAGTTTCCGTGGAGGAAAAGTAATGGCCAGTGCCGATGAATTATATCTAACGGTGAGGGGTAAGGGCGGCCATGCAGCTGCACCGCATTTAGCAGTTGATCCTATTTTAATTGCATCGCACCTGGTGGTAAGCTTACAACAGATCATCAGCCGCAACCGTAATCCGCATAATCCTTCAGTATTATCCATCACAGCATTTAATGCAGGTACCACCACCAATGTTATTCCAAACGAAGTAAAGATCATGGGCACCTTCCGTGCAATGGATGAAGCATGGCGTTTTGAAGCGCATGAGTTGATTCGCCGCAATGCAACACTGTTGGTAGAAAGTATGGGTGGTGAATTGGATCTGCATATTGATATTGGTTATCCAACTGTTTACAACAACGAAGCCCTCAACGAAAAAGCAAAAACAAAAGCTGCGGAATTAATGGGTGCAACACATGTAGAAGAAACAGAGTTGCGTATGGGTGCTGAAGATTTTGGTTATTACTCGCAGGTAATACCCGGTTGTTTCTTCCGCTTAGGTGTGATGAATAAAGAAAAAGGCATCAGCAGCGGTGTACACACACCAACGTTTAATATTGATGAGGATGCAATTGAAACAGGTATGGCGATGATGGCTTGGTTGGGAAGTACGGTGGAGCCGTAGCTTATTGTTTCAAATATTCCTTCGGTATCAACAAATCTTTATTCTCTGTTTGCCAGAACACGGTTAAGATCCACCAACGTTTTCCATCGTTATACAATTGAATGCTGTTGATGCCACGCATAAACGGTTCAGCATCGGTTGCAGTTCTTCTTGCTTCATACGTGCTGAAGCAATGGGCAATATGTCCGTACACTTCCTGCTTGCGGAGAATTTCTTTTTCAAAAAATCCATTCTTCTCCAATATAGGTCCATTACCGGCAATATATTCTTCAACAGTTAAAACACGCTTCACCACTTCACCTGTTGGTCGAACTGCAGTAGCTACCAGTTTTCCTTCGGGCAAAAACAAACTCCGCATGCGGTTCCAGTTTCTTACTTCACCTGCAGGTCCGCTGATGACGTTATACAACGCCGCAATAATAGCATCAACAGTTTCTACATCTTTTGTTGCTACAGCTAAAGTATCTGTTTTTGTTTGAGCCGTTAATGATGCTTCAGCTATTATAAAACAACATACAAACGCCATGATATTTCGCATGATTCTTTTTTTCGAAAGATAAGATTGATTACGGGCAGATGCTGTTCCGTTCTTCAAAAACTTACATTACATTTAATCAGTATAAAAACACTGAACAATGCCTATACGCATGACAGATGATCCGCAGGATCAACAGGAACAATACAACAACGATGGTGGAGGTGGTGGAAATTTTCCCGTTGGCCCGGGTGGCGGCGGAAGAGGTGGCGGTGGTTTGCTCAACCTGCTGCCTTTATTGCTGAGTATGTTTGGCCGTGGTGGTGGAGGTGGTGGCAAAGGAATTATATTGTTATTGGTAGTAGCTCTTGGCGCCTACTTTTTATTGGGTCGTGGAGGTTGCAATGTAAGCGATCTTGCCAATCTTGCAACTGGCGGATTTCTCGATCCGAAACAATTTGAAAAAGCAGAGATCTACGAACCGCTTGCTGATGATGATACAAAAAATCCGTTGCCTGAATCTGCCAACCTGCAACGCTTTTGTCCTACACCACAGAATCAAGGTTCGCAGGGAAGTTGTGTGGCGTGGAGTAGTGCATTTGCAGCGCATACGATTTTAGAAGCTGCACGTACAGGCAAACAGCCAAACGAAGTTGCGTTCTCTCCCTCGTTCATGTACAATCAAATTGGTCTCGATGGTTGCCAGGGTTCGTACATTATTCGTGCCATGGAATTTATGACCAAACGTGGCGATGTTCCCTTCGATCAGTTTCCATACAACGATCAGGATTGCCAAACGCAGCCCAACAATAATCTGCAACAAACGGCCCAGCAGTATCGTATGCGGGGATTTAACCGTTTGAGTTTGGGCGACCGGAATGATGTAGTTGATCTGCAGGCCATCAAACAAAATCTTTCGCAAGGTGCACCGGTTGTTATTGGAATGATGGTAGGACAAAGTTTTATGCAACCCATGATGGGTCAAGACTTGTGGGTGCCTGCTCCCGGCGACAGAAGCATGATGGGCTTTGGCGGTCATGCAATGTGCGTGGTGGGGTATGATGATAAAAAATACAGTGGTTCATTTTTACTGATGAACAGTTGGGGACAGGAATGGGGAGTAAATGGTTTTGCCTGGGTACGTTACGGCGATTTTCAAAATTTTGTACGTGAAGCGTACGGTGTTAATCCGATGCATGCAGGTAACGAAGATGTACAACAGTTTGCTTGCGAAGTAGGATTGGTTAGTGTTCAATATGATGGAAAGAAGACAGTAGCCGGAGATTACATTGCATTACGCAATATGGGCGGTAATCGTTTTGAAACAACAACAGCTCTTCGTCCCGGCGATAAATTTAAAATGGAGCTGAAGAACACAACCGAGTGTTATGTGTATGTGTTCGGTAAAGAAGTGGATGGAACCAGTTATACGTTGTTTCCTTATCCACGCACCGATGATCCAACCAAAACAAAATATTCGCCGTTCTGTGGTATTACCGGTGTGCGTTTGTTTCCGAAAGATAAAAGCATGACGCCTGACAGTATCGGCAACCGTGATGTAATTGCAGTAGTGGTGAGTAAGAAGGAGCTCGATTGGTATCAGCTTAATCAACAGATCAGCAGTGATCCTTCGGCCGATTTTGGCAGCAGGCTCAACCGGGCACTCGGTTCATCGCTTATTCGTAATGTGCGTTATTCATCAACCGGAAAAGGAACGATGCGTTTTGATGTGAACGGTGATGCCAATAATGTAGTAGCTTGTATTGTTGAAATAACAAAGTAACAGATGCTCATCTGTTCGCTTTATCTTTAGTGAGGCGGGCGATTCACCTGCAATGCCATATGAAAGAATCTGCAACACAGTTTATTAAACAACTTACACATCCGTTAAGAGGGAAACTGTTTCTGCTGCTCAAGCTGCCTGCAGCTTTTTTCAGTGGCGTACGCATCCAATCAATTACGGAAGAACAATGCGTGGTAACGGTGCCGTACAAGTGGTTTTCGCAAAACCCTTTTCGCTCAACTTATTTTGCCTGTTTGGCCATGGCTGCAGAAATGACAACGGGTGTATTGGGCTTAATGCAGATCAGCGGACGAAAGCCTGCAGTATCCATGCTGGTGGTATCAATCGAAGGAAATTTTTTTAAGAAAGCAACCGATGTTACAAGCTTTGTTTGTGAGGCCGGTAAGGAATTTGAACGGTTGGTAGACGAGGCAATTGCTACAGGCGAAGCAAAAACAATCAAAGCAAAATCAATCGGCCAAAACAAAGCCGGTGAGATTGTTGCAGAATTTTATATTACATGGTCATTTAAAGCAAAGAATTAGAAACTTTAAAAATAAAAATCTCTTTGAAGGGCGGAGTGTTACAGTTCCCCCTTCAGGGGGCGGAGGGGGTTATTATGAAACTTTCATTTCACGGAGCTGCACGTTGTGTTACAGGCAGCAAACATATACTAACTGTAAACGGTAAACGCTTATTGCTCGATTGTGGTTTGTTCCAGGGTATGGGAAAAGATACCGATGCTATGAACAGGCACTGGGGCTTCGATCCGGCAGAAATTGATTACATGATTTTAAGTCATGCACATATTGATCATAGTGGGCTAATTCCGAAGTTGTGTAAGGATGGATACAAAGGCGAAATACATTGCACCGATGCTACTGCAAGTTTAACCGCAGTGTTGCTCGAAGACAGTGCAGAAATTCAGGAAGATGATGTGAAGTACGAAAACAAGCGCCGTGCAGCCATGAACATGCCTTACCTGCAGCCGTTGTATACCATTGAAGATGCAAAAGCAGCGCTCAATCGTTTTGTTCAGCATGAGTACGGGCAATGGTTTAAAGTAGCCGATGGTATTGAAGCCATGTTTACCGATGCCGGGCACATCATTGGCAGTGCCTGTGTGCATTTACGGGTTACAGAAAATGGCAAGACAAAGGCCATTACGTTTTCGGGTGACATCGGCCGTTACCGTGATGTGATTTTAAAATCGCCGCAGGAGTTTCCGCAAGCCGATATCATTATCATGGAATCAACCTATGGTAACAGTTTACATGATAATGCCATTTCAACTCCCGATCAGTTATTGCAGTGGATTGAAAAAGCCTGTCTGCAGAAAAAAGGAAAACTGATTGTTCCTGCATTCAGCGTTGGCCGAACACAGGAACTGTTGTACGATCTTAATCAGCTGGAACTGGAGCGTCGCCTGCCCGATCTGGAATATTATGTCGATAGTCCGCTGAGTATGGAAGCAACACAGATCGTAAAAAGTTATCCGGAGTATTTTAATAAGCGCATTCAAAAAGTATTACAAACCGATAATGATCCATTTGGGTTTAAGGGGTTGAAGTTTGTGAAAACAGTCGACGAGTCAAAACTCCTCAATTTCAAAAGCGGCCCGTATGTGGTCATCAGTGCAAGTGGTATGGCCGATGCGGGACGTGTAAAACACCACATCAACAATGCCATTGAAAACAGCCGCAACACCATTCTCCTTACGGGCTATTGCGAACCAAGATCGTTGGGCGGCAAGTTGTTAGCCGGACGAAAAGAGGTAAGAATATTCGGGGTGGAAAAGGAAGTGCATGCAGAGATCGGGCAAATACGCAGCATGAGTGCCCATGGCGATTATGAAGACATGAGCCAATGGCTGGCTTGCCAGGATCCGAAGCAGGTAGAAAAATTATTTATCGTGCATGGCGAGTACGATGTGCAGCATGCATTTCAGCAACGTTTAATGCGCAAAGGATTTACCGATGTACTAATTCCGGAAATGCATTTTGAGATTGGTATCTAAAAACAGAGTTGACAGAATTGCCGGGTCGGGTTTTGAAAGTCAGCCAAAGCCTGATCCGGCAAATAGAAAAAATTGTTGAAAATCACCGGAAAGTGCCGAAAAATGAAAAAGCCCGGTTTTAAACCAGGCCTTTGTACCACGTACGGGATTCGAACCCGTGATTCCTCCGTGAAAGGGAGGCGTCTTAACCCCTTGACCAACGCGGCATTTGTTTTTGGGAGTGCAAAGATAGGGTCATGCATCTTTTCTCCCAAACAATTTTTCAGATATTTCTTGAAACTTTTTTCCATAACGAAAAAACAGATGCAAACCGATGCCTGAAGTCATCCTTGATTATGTTTGAAAACTAACAGGCTTTAATTCGTAAACTCATTACCTTCGCACCGCATTTTTATAACTACTAAATTAAAATCTCATGAGCACAGTTAAAGTTGCGATTAATGGGTTCGGACGTATCGGTCGTCTGGTTTATCGCCAGATTTTTAAAATGGAAGGCATCGATGTAGTGGCAATCAATGATCTTACCTCACCTAAAGTATTGGCACACTTATTAAAGTACGATACAGCACAGGGCCGTTTTGAAGAAGATGTAAAAAGTACAGAGAACTCCATTATTGTTAACGGCAACGAAATAAAAATTTATGCTCAGAAAGACCCTGCACAAATTCCATGGGGTTCACACGATGTAGATGTGGTGCTGGAATGTACAGGTTTCTTTACCGATAAAGCTAAAGCAGAAGCTCACCTTACTGCCGGTGCGAAAAAAGTAGTAATCAGTGCTCCTGCAACAGGCGATCTGAAAACAATCGTATTCAACGTAAACCACAATATTCTCGATGGTAGCGAATCCGTAATCAGCTGCGCAAGCTGTACTACAAACTGCCTGGCGCCAATGGCACAGGTGCTCGAAGAGAAATTTGAAATTGTGAATGGTTTAATGACAACCATCCACGCTTACACCAACGATCAGAACACACAGGATGCTCCTCATCCAAAAGGTGATCTGCGTCGTGCACGTGCAGCCGCACAAAATATTGTGCCTAACAGTACAGGTGCTGCAAAAGCAATCGGCTTGGTATTACCATCATTGAAAGGTAAACTGGATGGCAGTGCACAACGTGTACCAACCCTTACCGGTTCTTTAACTGAAGTAACTGCAGTATTGGGTAAGAAAGTAACGGCAGAAGAAGTAAATGCAGCCATGAAAGCAGCAGCAAATGAAAGTTTCGGTTATACCGAAGATGAAATTGTGAGCAGCGATATCATTGGCATCAGCTACGGTTCTTTGTTTGATGCAACACAAACAAGAGTACAAACTGTAGGCGATACACAATTGGTGCGTGTAGTTAGCTGGTACGATAACGAAATGAGTTATGTAAGCCAGTTGGTGCGTACACTTCACTATTTTGCTAAACTCATCAAGTAATTAAACTTTGTGAATACAAAAACTGTAAAGGGATATTTCTTATGGAGTATCCCTTTTTTATTCTTAGCGTGCAACAGCGGTCCCAAAACCGAGTCGTTTTTACCTCCCGATCCTAAAAATTGTGAGTGGTATGTAAAGCTGGATAAGCAGAAAGACGATGGGTTAAACAAGATCGGAGTGTACATGCTTCGCTTTTATCCGGAGGGGAAGTATACACTTTGTGCCGATCTGTTATTTGAACAGGGCAACTGGACGTTTGATAACAGTAAAAAGCTGTTGGTACTTCAACCGGATAGCTTACAGCAGGATGTACCGAAGGAGCGTTACCTCATCGATCAATCGGAAGGGAACAACAAAACACAGTTCAGTTTTTATTCAACTTTTCCTGTTGATAAGGCCAATCCGGACGAACGTGTTAATGTGCAGCCGGTAACCAATGCATCCAAGTCCGATCCGTATGCGGCTCCAATGCATAGCTGGCGTAAAAAGCCGGCAACAGAAGAAACGCCTGCACAAATAAAACAACGCACTCGTGCATACCTGCAGTTTTTGTTGGCATTGTACCAGCATGCAAAAGACAACAATATCGAAAACCCCGGCGGCACCTGGTATGCGCAGCCAATAAAGTTTTACGGCAATAAAGTAAGTATGGCGTATGCCAACGAGCTTACCGCCTGGAATAATTGTTTTTACAATGAAGCACAGGCTGTAGAAGGCTATAAACTCATCAGCGGAGGATTGATGCGTGTAAAAATTACCGGCGAAAATGATGTTGAGCGAAATATCAATTGTGTTGAACAATTGCTGGCATCAATCAACTGATTTTAGCTGCAATTATATTACTGCAAATAATAACTTCGTAACCGCTTTCAACTATTAAAACAACATAACTATGAGCAAATTTTCAAACTATAACTTCAGCGGACAAAAAGCATTGATCCGTGTTGATTTTAATGTTCCGCTTGATAAACAGACACAAGCTATTACCGACGATACACGTATGCGTGCTGCCATCCCCACTATTAAAAAAATTCTTGCAGATGGTGGCAGCGTTATTCTGATGAGTCATCTCGGTCGTCCGAAAGATGGTCCCGAAGAAAAATCATCATTGAAACATCTTATCAGCCATCTTGCAGAACTGCTGGGCGGCAATACACCTGTTTTATTTGCCAACGATTGTATTGGTGAGCAGGCTTACTTAACCGCAGGTATGTTGCGTGCAGGTGAAGTATTGTTGCTCGAGAATCTTCGTTTTTATAAAGAAGAAGAAAAAGGCGATGCTGCTTTTGCAGAAAAACTCAGCAAGTTGGGCGATGTGTATGTAAACGATGCCTTTGGTACCGCTCACCGTGCACATGCTTCTACAGCTGTAATTGCACAGTTTTTCCCTGCAGAAAAGAAAATGTTTGGTTTGTTGATGGAAGGTGAAGTGGCTGCAGCAGAAAAAGTATTGTTGCAGGCTGAAAAACCTTTTACAGCAATCATTGGTGGTGCGAAGGTGAGTGATAAAATCCTCATCCTTGAAAACTTACTGGAACGTGCAACCGATATTATCATTGGCGGTGGCATGGCGTATACATTTATGAAAGCCATGGGCGGTCATATCGGAAATTCGCTTTGCGAAGAAGATCGTTTGGATACGGCAAAAGCTATTTTGGAAAAAGCAGCTGCAAAAGGTGTAGCTATTCACCTGCCGAGCGATTCGGTAATTGCCGACAAATTTGCTGCAGATGCCAATACGTCAACCGCACCAAGCAACCAGGTACCTGATGGCTGGATGGGATTAGATATTGGTGCGAACGCATGCGAACAGTTCAGAAATGTATTGTTGCATTCCAAAACCATTTTATGGAATGGCCCGATGGGTGTGTTTGAAATGGAAAAGTTTCAGCATGGAACAAAAACTATTGCACAGGCTGCAGCTGAAGCAACTGCTAAGGGAGCATTCTCATTGGTAGGCGGCGGCGACAGTGTGGCTGCGGTTAATGATTTTGGCTACGCCGATAAGGTAAGCTACATTTCAACCGGCGGCGGTGCAATGCTTGAGTTCTTCGAAGGAAAAACTTTGCCGGGTATTGCTGCGGTGAAAGCATAACTAGTTTTACTTGAAATAAAACGTCAGGGTGTCAGCTTTTTAAAGTCGGCACCCTTTGTGTTATTTAAAATTCACCTTGGCAAATAAAATGTTTCAAGTAAATTTAAAGGGTATAACAACAGCTTCACGACTTGTTTATTTATCTGCAGTTGTAACAATTTCAAATAACACAATACTTATCATTTACTAAAACAAAAAAGTATAACATGAAAAGAAGTACACTTATACTGGTGGCAATAATTGGCGCAATCGTTCTGTTTGGAGGTTGTGGAGCTATTAATTTTCAACGTAAAGGCGTAACCGCAGAGGAAAATATTAAAGGCAAGTGGGCGAACGTACAAAGCGAATACCAGCGTCGTACAGATCTTATTCCAAACCTGGTGAATACCGTTAAAGGTGAAGCGAATTTCGAACAGAAAACGCTTACAGATATTGTTGAAGCCCGTTCAAAAGCTACACAGATAAAGGTTGACCCGAATGATCTGAGTCCGGAAAAATTAAAGGAATTTCAGGCTGCACAGGGTCAGTTATCGCAGGCGTTGGGTCGTTTGTTAATGATCACTGAAAATTATCCAAACCTGAAAGCAAACGAAGGTTTCCGTAACCTGCAAACACAGCTCGAGGGAACGGAGAACAGAATTAAAGTTGCACGTAACGACTTTAACAGTGCAACACAGGAGTTTAATACATTGATCAAACGTTTCCCGAATAACATCTATTCAGGTTTAATGGGCTTCAAAGCAAAAGGTTATTTTGAAGCAGAACCTGGTAGTGATAAAGCACCCGAAGTAAAATTCTGATAACAACCCCATGGGCATCTTTTCATTCTTTACCAAAAAGCAAGATTGGTTTACAGCAGCTGAACACGAATCGATCGTTGAGGCCATTCGTGCAGCGGAGAAACGTACATCGGGCGAAATACGGCTATTCGTTGAAAGCCGCTGCAGTTACGTTGATCCCGTGCATCGTGCAGCCGAAGTGTTTTTTGGGTTGCAGATGGATAAAACGGAAGACCGGAATGGTGTGCTGCTCTACATTGCCATGAAAGATCATCAGCTGGCTGTATTTGGCGATGAAGGTATTCATGAAAAAGTGGGCACTGCTTTCTGGAATGAAGAAGTGAAGAAGATGATTGCTTCTTTCGGCAAGCAGGATTATGCTGATGGTCTTGTTCAGATTATAACAGAAATAGGAAACGCTCTTGTTCATCATTTCCCTTACGAGAAAGAAGACAGGAATGAATTACCCGACGATATCGTTTTCGGACGATAGTATAACATGAAAATTTTATCCTCCTCCATACTGTTGTTACTGTTTCTTGTGCAGGCCATGTTTGCCGGCGCACAGGGAATAGAAAAATATATTCCGCCTGCGCCCAACCCGCCCAGGCTGGTGAATGATTTTATTGGTAAGCTTACGCCCGAACAGAAAGATGCGCTGGAGCGTAAGCTTGTTGCTTACGACGACAGCACCAGCAACCAGATCGCTATTGTTACCATTGGCGATATCGGCGATTACGACATCAGCGATTTTGCGGTTGCACTTGGCCGTAAGTGGGGCATTGGTGGTAAGGAATTCAACAATGGTGTGCTGATTGTGGTGTTGGAAGATAAAGAACGTGGCAAACGCAAAGTATGGATTGCCACAGGCTATGGACTGGAAGGTGCAATACCCGATATTACTGCCAAGCAGATTATTGAAAATGATATTGTACCCAATTTTAAAGCGCAGGATATTTATCGTGGTCTTGATGAAGGTACCAGCGATTTGATGCGTGCTGCAGCCGGCGAGTACAAAGCGCCTGCAGGTTATAGTAAACGAGGTAAAGGAAAAGGTGGTGGTCTTCCGTTAGGAACAATTATCGTTGTTGTAATTATACTCATCATTGTGTCAAACATCAATAAACGTGGTGGCGGTGGTATGATGAGCAGAAGAGGTTACCGACGTTGGGATAACACACCGCCTATCTGGTTCCCCGGTGGTGGCGGAGGCGGCTGGGGCGGCGGCGGAAGCAGTGGTGGAGGTGGCTTCGGCGGTTTCGGTGGTGGAAGTTTTGGTGGTGGTGGTGCCGGTGGCGATTGGTAAAGAAGTTATGGAATGTTATTAAAGGCAATAATAAAAGAAGCCAACCTTTTGGGTTGGCTTCTTTTATTGACAAGAAAGTTCTTAATGCGATAGTTGTATAGAAAAGTCTATCCAAATATGCTGTTCAGCAAACCTGCTAAATGTACACCAGCTTTTAACAGTTGCTCATTCAAAGTAGCAATGTATTTGTAGTTGTAATCGAAGCCTAAACGGTCGCCTGTTTTAACTCCTGCATAAATTTTTTCTGCCTGCTGATACGATTGCCAGATCCATTCACTTACCGGTTCTGCCATCCATTGTTTACGTTGCTGCTTGGTTGTGAAATTGATTGCAGCAACATATTCGGTATAACTCAATTGCTGAAAATCGATCAGCTTCGAATCCCATACCTGGTGCAGGTTCGAAGCTTCGCTGAACCAATTTACGGTTACTCTGTTGCCACCTAAATCATCGGGGCGACCAACATGCATCGGCTGATGCACATCTTCAACCAAATGAATAAGTACACGAAGATAGAGCTGCTGCTTATCGGAGCTGAGCAATTTATTTTTTAATTGTTCGGTTAGCCAGTTGATTTTCGTGTACACATCAGTAGCTGTATCTGCAGCAAGAAAATTTTCTACTGCATTTTTAGTTAATGCTGCTGGTAAATTGATGTAATGCCAATTGGAGAGATAACGGTAGCCGGTATCTGATTTTACAAAATCAGCCCAGTTGCTGCTCATGGCAATTGATTCATTGCCGAGAATAGCAATAATTGCTTTTCTTGCTTTTTTGGTTAAATAACTGTTTGCTATTTCTCCTGTAATACGATGCCCTTGTGTACCCCATGCCATGCTTATGTACGGAATAGAAAGAGCAATAAAAAATACCACTGCAATGCTGAAACGTTTCATCATATACTCATTTATTGGGCAGCAAAGCTACAGTAATGCGGCTTTCAGCTTCCTGTATTTGCGACAGATTTATATCTGCAGGGATTGTTTTTGTTTGATGCGCAGTAAAGCAGGATGAGTGGCAAGTATTCCGTATGCCTAAAGCATTGTTGTTTTCGATGTAAATAAAACAGCCGGTCATTTGACCGGCTGTTTCTTATCTGTCTTTCGGGAAGAACAAATTAACTTTTCAACTTGCTCTTGATGTAATCGATTTGCTCTTGTAATGCAGTTACATCTTCACCGCTCTTTTTAGCAGTTTCTTTTTTGCCGATCACAGTTTTCAGGAAACTGTCAATAACCGGTGTTACGCCAAATTGTTCGGGAATTGCATTGCGGAACTGTACAATTTCATCAACACCACGCTTTACTTTTTCGGTGTTTTTAATAATGCCGAGGAAATTTGCAAGTGATGATGTAAGGTTGAATTTCGCTTGTGTTACACCCATTTTACTGTACGACTCAATGATTTCGTCGAAGCTGCTTTCATCACCGCTTTTGATCAGCGCTGTGGCAATAGCTTCTACCAAATTGCCTTTCATTGGTTGTTTTGATAAACGCTTTGCTTCTGCCAGAGCAGCAGTTGCATCTATTTTTTCAAGTGCAGTTAAAGCTGCAGCACTTAATGTATACGAAGAATCGTTTAACAAAGAAGTAAAGAGAGCTTTATATGCAGGCTTTTTAAGATTGCCCAGTATTTCAACTGCACGGCTGCGTGTAATGCGGCTCGGATCTTTTTTGGCAATGCTTTCTACAGTTGCTTCAATAACAGCTGCTTTTTTTAGATCCAGTTTTGTTAAAGCAAAACTGCGTAAACCACTGTATTTATCGTTAAGGGCTTCTTTCATAAACGCAACGGCTTTTGCGTCGTCTTGTTTTTTCGCAACAAAGTCAATGGCTTCACGTCTGTCGAGGTATAAACCTGCATATTTGTACTGGTGAATATATTCTTCCAGTGTTTTGTTTTCTTTCTTAACACCTAATAAAATTTTATCGCCATCAAAGTTGATCAGATCAGGTTTTACTGCTGCATCAAACGAAAACGTATCAACAGCATTTTTTACCCAAACCTGGTGACGAATCTTATTGCTTCCGTTATAAATATCAATGGCAACGGGTAGTTGAAACAGTTTATCTTTTTGAGTTTGTTTTACAACCACCATTGCTTTTTTAGAAGCGTCGTCGTAGCTGTAAGTAATATCAAGTGTGGGATGTCCTGCACCAAAGTACCATTGGTTAAAGAACCAGTTCAGGTCTTTACCGGTAACTTCTTCAAAAGCCAAACGCAGCTGGTGTGCTTCTGCTGTTTTGTATTTGTTGGTAGTTAAATACAGGTTGAGTGATTTGAAAAATGCACTGTCGCCGATGTAGTTGCGGAGCATGTGTAAAATACGTCCGCCTTTGTTATAGCTAACCGCATCAAACATGTCTTCTTTATCGCTGTAGTAAAAACGAACCAGATCTTTCTTTTCGCTGCCGCTGCCTAAATAGCCTTGCATCGCACTGTAATGGGTAGCATCAGCTCTGTCCTTTCCATACTTGTATTCATCCCATAAGTATTCACTGTAATTGGCAAACGATTCGTTGAGCGTAAGATTGCTCCAGCTCTCAGTTGTTACATAATCGCCAAACCATTGGTGAAATAATTCGTGGGCAATGGTGCCTTCCCAGTTGTTACCGTCAACCAGTTCACGTGCATCCTGGTGCGCAGCATCGCTGTGTAAAGTAGCGGTTGTATTTTCCATCGCACCACTTACGTAGTCATGTCCGGTTATCTGGCTATACTTCACCCAAGGATAATCAACGCCTGTAATCTTCGAAAAGAAGGTCATCATTTCGGGTGTAAGACCAAAGATCTTTTTAGCAACCGAAGCGTATTCCTTGTCTACATAGTAATTCACTTCTTTTCCTCTCCAGCTGTCTTTTACAACTGCAAAATCGCCGGCACCTACAAAAAACAGGTAGGGAGAATGCGGCTGGTCCATTTTCCAGTAGTCGGTGCGGGTTCCGTTCGTATTTGGTTTTTGGCTCATGAGTTTACCGTTGCTCAGGGTAACCCATTTTGCCGGAACTGTTAAATAAAACTCCTGTGTGGTTTTTTGATTGGTTTTATCAATAATCGGCACCCAAACACTGGTTGCTTCGGTTTCGCCCTGCGTCCATATTTGCGTAGGTTTGTTTTTCTCAACTCCTTTAGGATTGATGAAATACATACCACGTGCATCGGTAATGGCATTGCTTCCTTTACTCTTAAATTCACTTGGTTTTGCCAGATACTGAATGTAAACAGTATAGGGTTCATTGTTCTTGTAAACTTTATCGAGTTTGATGTTTAGGAGCAAGCCGTCGTATGTAAAGTCCAGTTTAGTGCGGTTTGCTCCTTTTTGTATACCAACGTAGCCAATTTCCATTCCTTTTGCATCAAGCACCAGTGTGTTCGAAGGGTAGAAATGTGGTTTCAACGTCAGCCACACATTACCTTTCAACTGCGAGTTAGGAATGTCGAAACTCGCTTCCAGCTTAGTGTGAATGAGGGCATGTGTTTTTTCCGGAGTTGCACGGTATTCGTGTTTCCAGGCGGTATCCGCTTTTTCTTCAGTTTGCGCAAATGCGCTTGTTAAGCTTAGCGCAAGTAAGCTTAAGATGGTAAGATTTTTCTTCATAAAATTGATTCGTTTAGTAAAATCAGGAACTGCCTTTCTGGTCATTTCCATATAATTATTTAGTGTGTAAATATAAGCGCTTCCCTGATGTGGCAGAATTTGGCAAATGGTTTGTAAATCGGATAAGCAAAAAAAATTAGCTTTGTTGCCATGCGTATGTTCAAGATCAGCAGATTTGTTTCAGTAGTTCTAGCTTTCGGGCTTTTTATGTCCGGGGCATTAGCTCAGTTAAATCATTTTATTTACCTGCAAACCGATAATCAGCAGCCTTTTTACATAAAGTATAATAATCGCATTATCAGTTCTTCTGCCTCTGGCTATTTAATTCTGCCAAAACTGAAAGACGGTATAGTGGAGTTCGCTTTGGGTTTCCCAAAAACTAATGCAGAAGAACAGCAATTTCAATGTGTTATTGATAAAGCTGATAAAGGCTTTCTGGTAAAGAATTTTAATGAAAAGGGCTGGGGTTTGTACGATCTGCAATCGTCTTCTGTTGTGTATGCACAGGTAAAAACAGCTGTTGAAACAAACACACAAACAGTAACTGCTCCGCCAGCGAACGATCCTTTTTCGAACATGCTGTCGAAAGTTACACAGGATAGTACGGTTAAAACAGTAACGGTAGTAAAAGCACCAGTTGAAACGAAGCCGGTTGTTAAGCCAGATACGCCTAAAGTAACGAAACCCGATATTGTGGCTAAAACAGAACAACCTGTCCAAACAGTAAAAGATACTGTGGCAAAAGTAACGGTAGCACCTCCCGCAGAAACAAAGAAAGAAGAAGTTGAAAAGAAAGCGCCTGTTGTAACAGAGCCGGAATGGAAAGCCCCTGCTAAATCGTTTGTTAAGCAAATTCGCAAATTCGAAAGCAGAGAAGGCGCAGATTTCGTATTTGAAATAGAAGCTGAGAATGCATCAAAAGATACGGTGCGCCTGTTTATTGAAAAAGACACCACACAACAGCAAGCAGTAGTTACGCCGATTGTTACTCCTGTACAAACTGAAGTGAAAAAGGATACTGTGGCAACAGCACCATTGGTAACACAACCGCAGATAAAAACCGAAGAAGTTGTTGTAAAGAAAGAAGAGGTTAGTACTCCGCCTGCCGCTGAACCGGCACCCAAAAAGGAAGCACAGTCATTGCCTAACAGCAATTGTAAAGATTTTGCTACCGAAGATGATTTGATTAAGCTTCGCCGTAAAATGGCTTCGCAGCGAAAAGATGAGCAAATGGTTGATGAAGCAAAAAAAGTATTCCGCAACAAATGTTTTACATCTGCTCAGTTACGCAATCTTTCAGTTGCTTTTTTAACAGATGAAGGCCGCTATCGCTTTTTCGATGCAGCATTGCCTTATGTTACCGATTTTGTCAACTTCAAATCACTGGGCGAAACAATACAGGACGAGTATTATAAGCGTCGTTTCATGGCTTTGCTACCCAATCAATAACCCATGTACCGTTACTTTCTCGAACTAAGCTATAAGGGTGAGCGGTACAGCGGTTTCCAGGTACAGCAGAATGCTGCAACAATTCAGTCTGAAGTTGAAAAAGCATTTGCTGTATTCTTTCGCAAATCCGTTGAACTCACCGGATCTTCCCGTACAGACGCAGGAGTACATGCATTACAGAACTATTTTCATTTTGATTGGGAAGATGAATTTCCGCAGCAGGCTATTTATAATCTTAATGCCATACTGCCTGCCGATATTGTTGTTAAGTCGGTAAGAGAAGTGGTGCCCGATGCACATTCTCGTTTTCATGCAACAGCCCGGGAGTACAAGTATTTTATTTACGATGCCAAAAATCCGTTCATTGATGACAGGGCCTGGTACTTCCCATACAAGCTTAATATTGACCTTTTGAATGTTTGTGCACAAAAGATTCTTACGAACAAAGACTTTTCCGCTTTCTCCAAGCGTAACACCCAGGTTAAAACATTTCAATGTTCCATTTTAGAGAGTGAATGGCTTCAAGAAAATGGTTGTCTGGTCTATCATGTAAAAGCGAACCGTTTTTTGCGTGGCATGGTTCGTGGTTTAGTTGGAACAATGGTTCGTGTTGCACGTGGTGGAACAGAAATGTATGCATTCGATCAATTATTGCATGAACCCCAAATAGCTACAGCAGATTTTTCCGCACCTGCAAAAGGGTTGTTTTTAATAAACGTGAGCTATCCCGATACAGTTTTTAAGGAGCGCTGAAAATTATTTTTCCTTTGAAATGCTTGCCAGTAAAGGCTTTCAATTTTTCATTTAAAAATACTTTTAAAAAGCTTTGGATTGAAAGGTGTTAACTCCTTACCTTTGCAACCCGCAAGACAAAAGCGGTAGTTCTTTATGAGGTTAGAGGGTGTGATATTCAATGAGTTAGTTAGGAGATATCTTAAAAAATAAATTGAAAAAAGTTTGGTTAGAATAAGCGAGGCCCTTACCTTTGCACTCCGTTCGAAAAACGGGTAGAAAGAAAAACAAAAGATCTTTGAAAGAATGGAAGCAACAGCAACGTTTTATGAAAATAGAACGGGTAAATTTTAAGCGTAATAAAATTCGATTTTGAACTGTTAATTCTTGAGAATTAATAGTCAGTATCAAACTTCATTTACAATGGAGAGTTTGATCCTGGCTCAGGATGAACGCTAGCGGCAGGCTTAATACATGCAAGTCGAGGGGCAGCAGCTTTGTAGCAATACAGGGGCTGGCGACCGGCAAACGGGTGCGGAACACGTACGCAACCTTCCTTTAACTGGGAGATAGCCCACCGAAAGGTGGATTAATATCCCATAGTATATTTGAGTGGCATCACTTAGATATTAAAGCTCCGGCGGTTAAAGATGGGCGTGCGTCTGATTAGGTAGTTGGCGGGGTAACGGCCCACCAAGCCCACGATCAGTAGCTGATGTGAGAGCATGATCAGCCACACGGGCACTGAGACACGGGCCCGACTCCTACGGGAGGCAGCAGTAAGGAATATTGGTCAATGGACGCAAGTCTGAACCAGCCATGCCGCGTGGAGGATGAAGGCCCTCTGGGTTGTAAACTTCTTTTCTTTGGGACGAAACCCCTGTTTCTACGGGGACTGACGGTACCAGAGGAATAAGCACCGGCTAACTCCGTGCCAGCAGCCGCGGTAATACGGAGGGTGCAAGCGTTATCCGGATTCACTGGGTTTAAAGGGAGCGTAGGTGGGCTTTTAAGTCAGTGGTGAAATCTTTGGGCTTAACCCGAAAACTGCCATTGATACTATTAGTCTTGAATTCTCTGGAGGTAAGCGGAATATGTCATGTAGCGGTGAAATGCTTAGATATGACATAGAACACCCATTGCGAAGGCAGCTTACTACGGAGACATTGACACTGAGGCTCGAAAGCGTGGGGATCAAACAGGATTAGATACCCTGGTAGTCCACGCCCTAAACGATGATTACTCGACATTAGCGATATTACAGTTAGTGTCTAAGCGAAAGCATTAAGTAATCCACCTGGGAAGTACGACCGCAAGGTTGAAACTCAAAGGAATTGGCGGGGGTCCGCACAAGTGGTGGAGCATGTGGTTTAATTCGATGATACGCGAGGAACCTTACCTGGGCTAGAATGCTGGGAGACCGCAGGTGAAAGCCTGTTTTGTAGCAATACACTGCCAGTAAGGTGCTGCATGGCTGTCGTCAGCTCGTGCCGTGAGGTGTTGGGTTAAGTCCCGCAACGAGCGCAACCCCTATCTTTAGTTGCCATCAGGTAATGCTGGGAACTCTAAAGAAACTGCCGTCGTAAGACGTGAGGAAGGAGGGGATGATGTCAAGTCATCATGGCCTTTATGCCCAGGGCTACACACGTGCTACAATGGGGGGGACAAAGGGCTGCCACTTAGCGATAAGGAGCTAATCCCAAAAACCCTCTCTCAGTTCAGATTGGAGTCTGCAACTCGACTCCATGAAGCTGGAATCACTAGTAATCGTATATCAGCAATGATACGGTGAATACGTTCCCGGACCTTGCACACACCGCCCGTCAAGCCATGGAAGCTGGGTGTACCTAAAGTCGGTAACCGCAAGGAGCCGCCTAGGGTAAAACTAGTGACTGGGGCTAAGTCGTAACAAGGTAGCCGTACCGGAAGGTGCGGCTGGAATACCTCCTTTTTAGAGCATGCTTAGATTTACATGCTGTTGCTTTTCCACTTTCAAGAAATAAGTTCTTATAAATGGTTAGTTGGCCAGTTGCTATGGATTGTTGAGGCCACTAGGCTAAAGATTAAATAGATCCGTAGCTCAGCCTGGTTAGAGCACTACACTGATAATGTAGGGGTCCCCAGTTCAAATCTGGGCGGGTCTACAAATAACCTCGGGGGGTTAGCTCAGTTGGCTAGAGCATCTGCCTTGCACGCAGAGGGTCATCGGTTCGACTCCGATATCCTCCACGAAAATTAGTTCTTTACTTCTTTGATAATGGCTTAAGGCCTGTCGGTTCGTAACCGTGTTATCAAACATAATTCTTACTCCCCTTTAGGGGATGGGGGTTAAAGTTCTTTGACATATTGGGATGTAACAAGTTGTAATTGTTTAGTAAGGCGATTTAAGTATAATAACTCTTTTAAAGCGAATAAGGGCGCATGGTGGATGCCTTGGGTCTGAGAGGCGAAGAAGGACGTGGTAAGCTGCGATAAGCTTCGGGGAGCTGCACACAAGCATTATATCCGAAGATTTCCGAATGGGACAACCCAGCACACTGAAGGTGTGTTATCCGAAAGGAAGCCAACCTCCTGAACTGAAACATCTAAGTAGGGAGAGGAAAAGAAAATAACAATGATTCCCTGAGTAGTGGCGAGCGAAACGGGAAGAGCCCAAACTTAAGCGGCGTGCCGCTTAGGGGTTGTAGGACTGCATTTAGAAAATCTCATCAAATTGAACCTTCTGGAAAGTTGGGCCATAGCAGGTGATAGCCCTGTAGATAGAAATTGAGATGGACGAGCAGTATCCTGAGTAAGGCGGGACCGGAGGAATCCTGCCTGAATCTGCCGGCACCATCCGGTAAGGCTAAATACTCCTCAGACACCGATAGTGAACCAGTACCGTAAGGGAAAGGTGAAAAGTACCCCGAAACAGGGGAGTGAAATAGTACCTGAAACCGTGCGCCTACAAGCGGTCGGAGTCCAGCAATGGATGACGGCGTGCCTTTTGCATAATGATCCTACGAGTTACTCCTCACTGGCGAGGTTAAGTTCTTCAGTAACGGAGCCGAAGCGAAAGCGAGTCCGAACAGGGCGCTTAGTCAGTGGGGGTAGACGCGAAACTTTGTGATCTATCCATGGGCAGGTTGAAGTTCTGGTAACACAGAATGGAGGACCGAACTCATTAACGTTGAAAAGTTATGGGATGACCTGTGGATAGGGGTGAAAGGCCAATCAAACTGAGAGATAGCTCGTTCTCCCCGAAATGTTTTTAGGAACAGCCTCGGATTTAAGAAGTGTATAAGAGGTAGAGCTACTGATTGGGCTAGGGGGCTTCACCGCCTACCAAACCCTGACAAACTCCGAATGCTTATACATATCTCCGGGAGTGAGGCTGCGGGCGCTAAGGTCCGTGGCCGAGAGGGAAATAACCCAGATTAGCAACTAAGGTCCCTAATACGTAGTTAAGTTGAACAAACGAGGTGAGACTTCTATAACAGCCAGGATGTTTGCTTGGAAGCAGCAATTCATTTAAAGAGTGCGTAACAGCTCACTGGTCGAGAGGTCTTGCACGGAAAATGATCGGGCATCAAACTACGAACCGAAGTTCTAAAATTGTACTTGTACAATTGGTAGGGGAGCATTGAAATCTGCTGCGAAGGTGTCTGGTGATGGATGCTGGAGCGATTTCAAAAGAAAATGTAGGAATGAGTAGCGATAAAAGTAGTGAAAAACTACTTCGCCGTAAGTCCAAGGTTTCCTGATCAATGTTAATCAGATCAGGGTTAGTCGGGTCCTTAGGGAAAGCCGAAAGGCGCACCTGATGGCAAGTTGGTTAATATTCCAACACTTGTTTATGTTTCGATGGGGTGACGGGGTAGTGAAAGATCCGCCTGGTTACGGAATACCAGGTTAAAGCGTGTAGATATATTTTTTGCAGGTAAATCCGCAAGAGATGTCGAACGTGATAGTACCGCAAAGCTTCGGCAGCGTGGATAGTGATCCTAATCAGACCTCCGAGAAAAACCTCTAAGGCTAGGCATAAACAACCCGTACCGTAAACCGACACAGGTGGACGGGATGAATATTCTCAGGCGCTCGGGTGAGCCGTGGAGAAGGAACTAGGCAAATTGACGCTGTAACTTCGGGATAAAGCGTACCATCTTCGGATGGTCTCAGTAAAATGGTTCAACCAACTGTTTAGCAAAAACACAGGGCCCTGCAAAATCGAAAGATGACGTATAGAGCCTGATACCTGCCCGGTGCTGGAAGGTTAAGGAAGGATGTTCGGCGCAAGCCAAAGCTTCTGACTGAAGCCCCAGTAAACGGCGGCCGTAACTATAACGGTCCTAAGGTAGCGAAATTCCTTGTCGGGTAAGTTCCGACCTGCACGAATGGTCTAATGAGTTGAACACTGTCTCCTCCACGAGCCCGGTGAAATTGTAGTATCGGTGAAGATGCCGGTTACCCGCCACGGGACGGAAAGACCCCGTGAACCTTCACTACAACTTTGCATTGATTTTGAATTACGGATGTGTAGCATAGTTGGGACGCTTTGAAGCAGCTGCGCCAGCAGTTGTGGAGCGGTCGTTGAAATACCAACCTTCTTTGATTTAGAATCTAAACCCTGACGGGTGACAGTGCATGGTGGGTAGTTTGACTGGGGTGGTCGCCTCCTAAAAAGTAACGGAGGCTCGCAAAGGTACCCTCAGTACGGTTGGTAATCGTACGTAGAGCGCATTAGTATAAGGGTGCTTGACTGTGAGACATACAGGTCGAGCAGGAGCGAAAGCTGGCTAAAGTGATCCGGCGGTTCTGCATGGAAGGGCCGTCGCTCAAAGGATAAAAGGTACTCCGGGGATAACAGGCTGATCTCCCCCAAGAGCTCATATCGACGGGGAGGTTTGGCACCTCGATGTCGGTTCGTCACATCCTGGGGCTGGAGAAGGTCCCAAGGGTTCGGCTGTTCGCCGATTAAAGTGGCACGTGAACTGGGTTCAGAACGTCGCAAGACAGTTCGGTCCCTATCTGTGGTGGGCGTTAGTAAATTGAGTAGGCATGACCTTAGTACGAGAGGACCGGGTCGTACGTACCGCTGGTGTATCTGTTGTGCCGCCAGGTGCAGTGCAGAGTAGCTATGTACGGAAAGGATAAACGCTGAAAGCATCTAAGCGTGAAACCTTCTACAAGATGAGTTTACTTTTAAGGGCCGTCAAAGACGATGACGTTGATAGGCTACAGATGTAAAACTGGTAACAGTAAAGTCGAGTAGTACTAATTACCCGTAAGCTTTAATTTTTTTTAATTGCCAACTGCAATTACAACTTTTCCCAATATGATCTTATTTAAGAGTTTATGGTGGTTTTTCCGAGGGTGTTCACCTCTTCCCATACCGAACAGAGAAGTTAAGCCCCTCATGGCCGATGGTACTGCACTACAATGCGGGAGAGTAGGTAGCTGCCATATTTATTCTAAACCCCTTCAATATCATGAAGGGGTTTTTTTATGTACCTATATCAGCCCTCAGTACAGACCTTGCTAACCTATCCCTAAAAATTGGTTGAATGCGGCGT
>NZ_VLLE01000003.1 GCF_007830055.1 Lacibacter cauensis | reverse complement strand
GCTGCACTATATGGTGAAGTTGCGGCTGCACCGTTCACAGTAAACGTTACTGAGCCTTTTCCTCCTGTGGAGCTGAAGCTGATACTTCCGTTTTCACCAAAACACTTCGGATTGGTTCCGTTGGCTGTTAAGGTTACTTTATAAACAGTTATTGTTGCCTGATCACTGTTGCTGCAACCTGTTTGTGAATCGGTATAGGTATAAGTTACATTATAAGTCCCTGCAGTAAGACCTGCAGCATTAAATAAGCCTGAGGCACTTACGTTTGCACCGCTCCAGGTACCACCAGCAGGGGAACCTGTAAGCTGAATGGATGAACCTGCGCAAACCGATGCATCGTCTGCAGTAACTGTTGGCGGAGGAATGCTGGTTATATTAACAAGATTACTTGTAGATGTACAGTTAGGCAAAGCGCCCGCACCAACCACATAATACCCGTTGCCTGCCGGCAAATTGCTCCATGTTAAAGCTGCACCTGTACCGGGTTGTGCCGCTCCAACAGGTTGGTTGGAGCCATTGTACAATTGGTAACTCGCATTGAGTTGAGAAGTAGTAGATGTAATTGTGCCGGTATTGGGATTGGTAGAACAGATGGCACTACCGGTTAATACCAATGGCGGAGGAGTTACACTGAATCCACCGCCTACAAAATCATCCAGCGAAGCTGTAATTGATTGAGACGATCTTGTTTCCAACAGGAAACTGGTGTTACACAAATTCAATACACCCAATGCTGTAAGATCAACCTGACCTTCAAAGAACATATTTACATCGTATGTGCTCTTAAGAAAAGTCCATCCTGTAGGAATGGGAAATTGACCTGTGTTATTTTCTGCAACTGCACCTGTAAGACTTGTTGTGCGTAGATGATTATCTGTGTTCGGAACAATGGTTTGACCCGCAGGGGCAACGCCATCATCATCCCACTGATAAATAGTAACAGTTGCATTACGGCCACCACCGGTAAAATCGGCAAGTACCAACACATCACCATCCACATGAGGTGGACTGAATATATTGTTGCCCGATACTGTTACCGGTCCGGTTCCATTCAGGTATAACCAGAAACCGATCTGGGCATCACCGTTGTTCGAAGTACGATCGCCGGCGAAATATAAAATGCCATCTTTAATGATGGCAGCGCCATTGGCAATGTCGTTCTTTGCTTTTGTTTGACTGATAGACCAGACTAACTGATTGGCCGGAAAGAAATCTTTCGAGCCTTCCGTAAACTGGTTGTCTACAACACCATTACCAAAGGCATCACCCTGGTATTTTTTAATGGCGAAGAGATTAAAATTAGCAGCATTCCAATCGACAGGATTACCGTCAATTACGGGCAGCGTTTGGGCAAATGAATCTCCCGGACTGAATGCCAAAATGAGGATCAGCAGCATCAGCATCTGTCGCCAGAGCCAATTGCCTGCTAACTTGCTTTTCTCATCCTTTCGTTCAAAGGCATGTAGCAGTGTGTTCATTTTGTCGAATTTTTGAGTGAATAATAATCACAGGTAACTATTAGGGATCTTAAAGACAGGACAAAACATTTCACCCTCAGCAACAGTGCATAGAAATACAACCATTGCCGGAGCAAAAACAAATGGAATACTGGAGTTTTGAAAGGATTAATTGGTATTAAGCAAGCTCAATAGGGAACAGACACATAGGGAGGTTATCGGAGTGTTCAATGGGGGGTAGGTTGTTGTGTGGACAGTAAACCTAAAGACTATTTTTTACATCTGCAATACCCAAAAGAGGTTAGGTTCACATATTTTTTTTAGCCATCCATCTGCAATATCAACCGTCTGCACAGCTGCTTTTACCGGCTTCTAAATAACATTATCGATTTTTTGGCGGTATAATTTGTGCCGTTCTTTACTTTTGAATGATATCAATAACTCGTATGAACTACAGATTACTAGGCCTTGCTCTTTTGTTTGTTGCATGTAACAATGAATCAAAACCAAACAATGAAACAACATCGGCAACAACAATAGCCGCACCTGCACAGATCAATTATAAATTATTGAAAGATCACCCGCACGACTCATCTTCGTTTACCCAAGGATTGATCTTTTATAATAATACATTATACGAAAGCACAGGCAACCCGGGAGGCGTATTGCATAACGGTTCATGGGTAGGCACTGTGGACATTGCAACCGGTAAACAAAACAAAAAAGCCATGCTCGATTCTGCTTTCTTTGGCGAAGGCATTACCATCTTCAACAATAAAATTTACCGGCTCACCTGGCAAAACCGCAAAGGTTATGTGTACGATGCTGCAACTTTTAAACTGTTAAACGAGTTCAGTTACAATCATGAAGGTTGGGGTATTACACACAACGGCAAAGAATTAATTGTAAGTGATGGCAGCAGCAATATTTATTTCTGGGATCCGGCTACCTGCAAAGAAATCCGTCGCATCAGCGTGCAGGATAACAACGGACTGAAGAATAACATCAATGAACTGGAGTTCATCAACGGATACATTTATGCCAATGTTTGGCAAACCAACGATATTTTGAAAATTGATCCGGCATCAGGTAATGTGGTGGGCCTGCTAAACCTTGCAGCTCTCAAACAACAGTTCCCCGAACTGAGTGGAGTTTCGGAAAGCGACAAAGTATTAAACGGTATTGCGTACGACAGCAGCAGCAACCGGGTGTTTATTACCGGTAAAAACTGGAGTAAGTTGTTCGAAATTCAGTTGCTCAATTAAATAAGATAAGCGCCGGTTATTTCCGTATCCGTCAGCTCTACGTATATATGCTCTTCCAAGGTAGTGGCAACCGATAACCCAACATAATCGGGCTGCACCGGAAAGGTTTTGTGTGTACGTTCTACCAACACCAGTGTTTGTATTTTGCGTGGCTGAAACTGCAGAAACGGCTTTAACGCATACAGCATGGTTTTACCACTGTTGGCTACATCATCAATTAATAAAATAGATTGATTGTTGAAACCGATTTCCCGGTCGAGGGTTACTTCTACCGGGTATTTTTTATCAAGACTTACTTCTACCAGCTCAACATGAATATTGCTGATGTCCATTACCTGCTCGGCCAGCAGTTTTGCTACAATTAAACCACTCTGGCGGATGCCGGCAAAAAACAACTGCTGCTCATCGTAATTACGTTCTACAATTTCAAACGCAAGGCGGCGGAGTTTGCGGGCTGTACTGTCTTTATCTAAAATGTATTTCTTTTCCATGGTTGTATTGCTGCTGCAATTTACGCAGGAATGAAGAGATAAATTTAGTTTTGTGTGAAGTTGAAAAAGAAGCAATTTTTTGTAGTGAAGCTTTTTTAGGTTGGCAGGGACACCAACTGATTAGGCAAACCGATTAGATTAGTTCTTTGAATTAAGTGCAACGATTGATTTTCTTAGAACTTCTTTATACAATATTGCATCATAAGATTTGTCCCATGGAATTAGCTTATGATAAGCCTTTAGCGCATTTTCAAAACGAATAGGCGCATAACTCGCTTGATAGTTAAGCGTCTTGATCTCTTCGCTGGTAGCGGGCCTCAGACGTTCACCCAAATGATTAACTACGTATATAATTTCAGTCGGCAAACCAACTTTGTAATACGGGAGTGGATATTGGTTTAGATTTTCAATACTACTGCCAACAATTTTCCAATCATCTCCGTCATATAACAACGCATCCATTGTTTCTCCCATTAATAATGGAATTGGTTTTATAATTTCTTTTAGCTCGGGTATATGATTTTTATCATAAGATTCTGCAAATACAATAATAAATAACGTACCCTTTTTAATCAATATTTGACCAAACCCCACATGTTTATCGTCAAGTTCAATAGAAAAAATATCCCCTTCTTTTAATTTTATCCTCATAGTTTCTTTAGTTATGCTTTCATGCCAGCAACTTCTCTCCTTTCAACCTTGTGAAATTTTCTTTTTATCGATTGGTGTCGCCACCAACCTAAAGGAAAAAATTAATTTACCCTATACATAACTTTAATGCTACCTGTAGGCCTCCTTCTAATTTGAATTGCGTATTCAGACAAATCAAATGCAATATCCGAAACATTCTCTCTCTTACGAAAGACGTTTACTGTTTCGGTAACTATCAAGGTGTCCCCTTTAAAATAAATTGAATCTGGAATACGATAAAAATACCTGTGTTTATTGACTTCCCGCAAAAAAGAAATCTTAAGTGTATCCTTACTTAATCTAAAAGAATATTCTCCATCTGTGGAACGAAAATTCAACAATTTATCTGTTTTAACTCTTGCTGTTTCCTTAATAAAAACATCAGAAACAGAGTCACGTAGCATTATATAACAAGACTGCAAAAGTTTTACATTTTGTGTATCAGCATACCTTACACTTTTAGTACAAACTGAATCGTTAACTATTAGTTTGTCTGAACCCTTGACATCTACCTGCACTTTTCTATTTTTTTCAAGACACCCGTATAGCATTACAAGAAAGCTAACGATTATAACTGTTTTTATCATTTATCATCTATTTAGCAGTCCACTAATACTTGCAAAAAAGTTGTCGGATTCTCATATTTAATTTTTATCAGTTGGCGAAAATGCGAACCGATAAGGAGTTAAACCACTATGGCGGAAGCCTGCAAAACAACTTTTTTTTATCGGTTGGTGTCGCCACCAACCGAAATCAAATATCGTAAATTTAATACATGAACCTATTGCATGTACGCCAAGGACAAATGGAAACATCACTCTATTACTTTTATACAGATACGATCCATGATTTTAAACATTTGCTTGCTGATGATGATTGTAAAAGGATTTGTATTGACTCATGGAAATACCTGACAGAAAAAAATCTGATAAGAATTTACGGGTTTGTATAATGCCAAATCATATCCATCTACTGTGGATGATGAATGAGTTAAATGGTAAGGAAAGTCCGGCAGGTAGCTTTGCAAAGTTTACGGCTCATCGTTTCAAGGAGTTACTGCAACAAAAAAGTGAGTTGGCATTATTACCTTATCAATCAAACAAAAAAGATCGGAAATATCAATTTTGGAAAAGAGACCCGCTTGCTATTTCAATTACATCAAAGAAGGCATTGCTGCAGAAGCTGGACTATATTCACAATAATCCTGTGCAGGAAAAATGGAAACTGGCAGATTTACCCGAGAACTATCGTTGGAGTAGTGCAGCTTTTTATTTAACAGGGAAAGATGAGTTTGGTTTTTTAACCCACTATGACGAGTGATTGTTTCGGTCGGTGGAGACACCAACCGATAAGGAAAGCATTACCACCCATTTTTTAGTACACTATTAATCCATTGAAGCGAATCTGGCAGCTCTTTACCAAAATAAATAAAATCATCCCTGATAAATAAACCAAAATTAAGATCAGGATTTAATGTATCTACCGCAACCAGAATATTAAATGGAACTGTTGGCGGTTCTATCCTGTTTTTTACCAACGTACGTGTATTGCTATATTTTTTACCTGCGATAGAATAAGTATAGTGCAGATTAATTTTACGAGATTTTGAAACTGAAGAATACGAATCAACCTTTGCCGGTATAAAGAAAAGGTTATCACTTTCTTTTAAGCTTTTCTTATCCCGTTTTTCGTTAAGCCAATCATTAAATTGAGCAGCACCGATTATGATTACAAACAGCGCCAGCAAACCCAAAGCAACTTTTTTTACCATTATTATTCCTTTATGCTATTCTTATCTTTCTTCCCACTAACATCTTAACTTTCAACTTGCTGCAATTTTCATACTCCAATCTAAGGAAGACCTTATGTAAACGAAACTAAAATTAACTTCCCCCAACCATCTCAGCAATAAACAACCAACTCTTTTTCTTCCCCTCCCCATCTCCCCTTATCTTAGCAATACAAATAACGTTTGTATGCAACTTGTTCAGCAGCTTTTATTTGCCCTTTGCCTGGGTACAGCCGTGTGGCTCTTCAGCAAAAAAGTAAAAGAAATCCGCCATAATATTTTACTCGGTGTGGACGAAGACCTCACCGATAATCCTTCGCTCCGCTGGAAGAACATGCTGCTGCTGGCGTTCGGACAAAAGAAAATGTTCAAGAACCCCTTGGTAGCCGTTATGCATTTTATCATCTATGCAGGCTTCCTCATCATCAACATCGAAGTACTGGAAATTGTACTCGATGGTTTGTTTGGTACACACCGTTTGTTTTTACCCTTGCTCGGTTCGTTCTATACATTCCTCATCAATGCATTTGAAATACTGGCCCTGCTGGTATTGGTGGTTTGTGTAATTTTTTTGATACGCAGAAATGTACTCAAGTTAAAACGCTTCATCAGCAACGACCTCAATGGCTGGCCACGCAGCGATGCCAACTATATTCTCATTACCGAAATTGTGTTAATGAGTTTGTTCCTGCTAATGAATGCAACCGATCGTGCATTGCAGTTAAACGGAGCAGAGCACTATCACCAAACCGGCAACTTTGTGTTATCCGGTTTGCTGGCACCATCGCTAGCAGGCATTTCCGAAACAGGATTGATTGCAATTGAACGCAGTGCCTGGTGGTTACACATTATCGGCATCCTTGCGTTCTTAAATTATTTACCCTGGAGTAAACACCTGCACATTGTTTTGGCATTCCCCAATGCATGGTATGCCCGTTTAACCAATACCGGTACAATGGCCAACATGCCATCGGTACAAAACGAAGTTAAGTACATGATGCAGCCCGAACTGGCTCCAACCGATGCAGCCGCACCGGCTAAGTTCGGAGCCAAAGATGTAATGGACCTCAGCTGGAAAAGTTTGCTCGATGCCTACAGCTGTACTGAGTGTGGCCGCTGCAGTGCAAGCTGTCCGGCCAATACAACAGGTAAGTTGTTAAGCCCAAGAAAAATTATGATGAGCACCCGTGACCGTTTGGAAGAAGTGGGCCGCAACATCAACGCCAACAAAGAATTTATTACCGATGGGAAAACTCTCCTCAACGATTATATAACAGTGGAAGAGCTGCGTGCCTGCACTACCTGCAATGCCTGCGTGGAAGCTTGTCCCGTAAGCATCAACCCTTTAAATATTATTCTTGAACTGCGCCGCTCATTGATTATGGAAGACAGTAATGCACCCGGCGAATGGAATGCCATGTTTGGCAACGTAGAAAACAATTTTGCGCCCTGGAAATTCAGTCCAGATGAAAGGGATAAATGGGCTGAGGAAATGCAGCAAGCGTAAGATGGATATTGTTACCGGCAGAAGGTTTGCATGGCAGCTGCATGGGCGACGCTCCGTTCAACTGATGGAAGTATAGCATCAATGTGTTCTTACCGCTTACTTCCTGCCTTTTGCAATTCATCAGACGAAGACTTCAGACGATGATGCGTTTCTACATCCTACATCAGAAATCAGAAATCCTACATCCTAGTGAATGTTCTTCTCCAATCCTCCCGTAACATCTTCCGGGTGTTCAAGTTTATGAATAGCATCCTTCTTACGCAAGATGCGGTACAATTGAAACAATGCCGTAAACAGAAACACGCCACCAATGATCCAGTTGAGCATGTGTTGCGATGCGTTGAGTCGTTCAACCAGTAACCTGCCGCCAAAAATAAAAATACAGTTGCCGGCAAAAGTGCCCATACCAATACCCACAATATAACTGTTGTAATTCCATGCACCCGGCTTTAAAATATTCTTCGTAAACAAAACGGTACTCCAGCCAAACCAGAAAGGTATTTGCACAGGGTTAATCAAACTCATGGTAAAACCAAGCAAACCTCTGTGCATCGTATTGGAAAGAATCACATTTTTTTCAACCGAAGGATGTGCTGCTGCCCAAAAACTGGAGGCAGCCAATGCCAGTACAATAATTACCGTTACCCATTCCAGTGCCTTTAATAATTTTTCCTGCTTGCGCACCCAGTCCATCGCAACCAGTGAAATACGCACATAAATAATTTCGGCTGTAAGGGAGCCTGCAGAAAACCAGAGTGCAGGAGAAATACCATCGGTAATACCGATTTGCATGGCAGCAATATTGAGTGTTCCCAAGGGCAGCGAACCTAAAAAACTGATGATAAAGCCCCACATTAAAATTTTAACCGGCTGTGGCATAAAACAAATATAAATGCTTAGGGCTAATTTGAACGATTATAATTTCAGTGCAAGCGCATCGAGTTTTTGTACGTGTGCAGCATTGCGCTTAAACATGGCAACACCTTCTTTCAACGTCATATACCCATGGCCTTTTGCATGATTTCTTTTGCTGATGCGCCATAAAATAAACCAATGCCGGATGATTTCTTTCCAGGCAAAAAAGAGGCTGTGTTTAGGATCGTACATATGTGTTGGATCACTTCCGGCACCATTGAGTTCGATGATATGAAAGTTATTGCCCTGGCGCAGATCATCCCAATCATTATACATCACATCCAGTCTTCCGTAATAAAATCCATCAATCTGCTGACAAACAGCATCAATGCTTGCCACAAATGTTGCATCGACTTTCACTGTCCAGTCAACAAACTTCGAACCCCGTGCATGATTACCGTAAGGTGCCAATACTTTTACTTCTCCCTTCTTCAACACCTGCAGAATATCGCTGCCATACATGTGCTTCAATGCATCCATCTGTAAAATATATCTGGGCACATTCAGTATCAATTCGTACAAACTCGATACACCATCACCTACCACTGTCATTGGTTCTTTCGCTACAATACCGGTAATATGTCCCTTCGCTTCTCCCGGAATACGATAATAAAAGATACCAACCTCTTTTGTGTAGGGCGATAATTCCTGTATCATAAAATCAACCGTACAAATGGAAGCATAGCTTTGCAATTCCTCTTTTGTATTAATTTTCTTTACAGCTTTACCCTGCATACCAATTACAGGTTTGGCAATGAGCGGAAAGTTGAACTGATGCTGTTGCAGCATTTGTTCAATTTGCACAAACGGCGTATGCACCGGTACATGAAAAAATAAAGGATAATAACCTGCAGGTAACAGCGGATAAATTTCCTGCTTGGGCTCCATTAAAAAACCACCGTATTGTATTGTTGGGTTGGCTGCCGTAAAGAAAAACTTACCTCCTGCACGTACGCACAACAAGGCAAACACCGGATAGATCCAGCCGTATACTGCTGTAAAACTCCAATATTCCCAATGTAATAAACGAATGAAAAACGGGTGGTGTGTAAACAGCTTAGGTAGACGCATGCAGTTGTGAAATGGAATGGTTGAATTCCTGCGAATATACCTTGCCTTCTGCTAAATCGTGGTAATGCATAAAAGAAAGTTCATCCTGCCGGTGAATTTGCGTAATACTCACAGTGAGCATTTCATTGTTGCGGTTCATCAACACATCATTTGTTCCGTCGCCATCGCCTGCAAAACGGTGAAAATGCAGAATTTCTTTTGAGCCTGTTTCACTGTATTCTTGTTGAAATGCATCGAACCATGCTTTCCGTTTTTCAATTACTTCACTGCTGTACAATGTAACCGACGACCAGATGTGAGCTGAAGCAACATCGAGTTCTGTTATTGCTTTCTCCTGTCCATCCCATCTTGCTTCAAACAACTGTTCAGCCTGTCGTATAACCAGTGTAAAGGGTTCTATTTTCTGCAGGTGAATTTGTGTAAATGCTTCAACCGGACGGGGATGATCAAATACATCTAAAAAGATTAATCCACGGCTTTTGCGGTAAGGCGGTATCGAAACATGATTGACAAAACCACCGTTGAGCAGCACCATGGCGTTGCCGTTTTCGTGCAGGGCTATCCAGGTACCACCGGCATTACCATCTTTCGGAAACAAGAGATGACCACTTGCAAACTTTTGCCACTTAGGCTCTTCTGCACGCAGGCGCACCTGCTTCTCATCTCTGTTGGAAGTAAGATAAAACGATGACTGAACCGGTATGTATGTTACTGTGCACATTGTTCTCTGTGGCGGATGGTGGACGATGCGATACCAAAATCATCAGCTACAACAGCAGTACTCACTTCTTTTATTCCCACACGTATCAATGCCATGTGATGAATGCTGTGTTCGTAATTGTACAACAACTCACGGTAATAATTTGTTGCAATATGCAGTTGCTCTTTTGCTGTTTGATCGTACGTACCGGTAAGCTGCAGATCAATATTTTCTTTGCTGATGTTACAGGAAATATCATGCAAAAAATCCTTCGCCAATAAAATATCTGTTTCAATACGTACATCCCGCTTACGGTCGTCGTAACAAACAGATTGCTGATCGTATCCGTTTAACAGGCATTGATACAGTTCAATAATATGACGGGTGTGCTGACCGATTGTTGAACCCGACAAATAAGCAGACGGTTGCTGGTATTGTTCTGCTGTTAATTGGTCGAGCAACGCAGTCAATTGTTGCATAGCGTTTTTTACTGCAGTAAATAAGTGCATATAGTGAACACGATCTTTTTTAAAAATAGCCATTTTCCGGCAAGCCCATTCAATTTCCTGTTTAAATCAACAACAGGTTTATTTTTTCTACAAAGGGCGATTTCTGCTCTTTCAATGGTTGTTGCCGTTGCGAAACAATAGTCAAGCGACCTGTTTACTTCACCATCAGCAATCCCTTAGAAGATACGTAGCAGCTCAATAGAAAGTTTTATTTATGATGTTTTTACAGCAACGAGCCTGCAACAAAGTCATTGCTTTGCTTGCATTTTGGAAATCAACTCCTGTATGGTTCTGCGGTTAAAATAAAGCAGCAACAGACAAGCAACCATTACAATAACAGCATAAGTAAATAACAGACCGCCATCGCCTTTTACTTCTGTACCGAGTATGGTAAGATGTGAAACAATTGCTCCGCCCATAATGCCGGCTCCCAATAAAGCACCGAAGACGGTTGTTCGTGGGTACAGCAATAATAACGAAGCAATCAGCTCCATCACTCCGGTTGCAATTCGCCCCCACGGCTCAATCCCGATTGTTGAAAAAATATAAACCGATTCTTCGCTTGCAGAAAATTTAAAGAACAAGGTCTGCAGCATAATGAGTGCGGCAACTACACGCAGCACCCAATTAAAAACAGTTGTAATGTTCATACTTGATTTGTTTATTGAAATTTAACTTCTGGCCACTTACGGTTGGCCGAATCGATAAACCGTTGTTGCTCTTTTTGCCAGGTGGTTTTTACTTTTTGATTATAGTTGAAGTAAAGTTTGTTCTCCTGAATATGCCAGGTATCTGCCATGGTTGGCGCTTTATATCCTCTTGCCAAACCGTATGCGCAATAGCCTCCGTACTGCGGCTCGTAGTTGGCAGGGTTAGCTTTGAATAAAGCAAGATGTTCGGCCGAAGCAAACAGCCATTTTACGTTTTTCCAGTTGTACATAAACTTATCGGAGCCGGTTATTGCCTTGCCTTCGGTGTAAAATGCAACAACATCGTAACCACGCAATGCAATACTATCGGGAGCAAAAATTTCAGAAGTTTGTGCTTTCGTCTGCAGCGTTACAAACAGCAGCACAAGCAAAATATATTGTTTCATAAGTTTGTGTTTAATTGCTGATTTTTTTCCAGTTAATATCCGCTTTTGCTTTCAGGTTCGCTTCGTCTTTATTCCATTTAGGCAATGTATTGTTGAAAAAACGATTGTAAAAAAGATAGAGTTTCCCGTTTACAATCTTGAATGTTTCAGGATCAAAATCTACTTTTTCGCCGCTTGCCCCCATGGCATAGGCGCACCATCCACCGTATTGCGGTTCGTAGGCAACTGCATTATTTTTAAATGTTTCTTTATTGGCCGCCGAAGAAAAATGATACTTAATACCCTGGTGCATTACGGCAAATGAAGAAGAGCCCTTTACCGCCTTGCCTTGCTTAAAATAAGCCACTACATCGTAGCCTTTTACGGCTATTCCGTTTTCCAGATTAAAGTCTTTTTGTCGTTGCTGATCCTGCGCCTGCAACGGACCAAATCCGTAACATAGAAATAAAAGAAGAAGTACCTGTTTCATCTGTTTTAATTTATGAAACAAAAGTAGATGCCTGTCTGTGCAGGTTTTGTCGGTTAACTGACAGCTAAGCGCTTTTGCAGATTTTTAACGGACGGAATTTTTATCTGCTGCCTGGTTACCTGCACCAGGCCTGCAGCTTCGAGTTCGTTCAGTAAAGTAGTAACAGTTTGTCTGCTGCTGCCAATGAGTTGCGCAATGTCTTCATGGGTAAGAAAATTCTGAACGGTTTGTTCATCGCCCATAGTATTGTTACCATGCTCCTGTGCAAGCATCAGAAGGAAATTCACAAGCCTTGTTTTTACATCTTTGTTCAACAGATTCAACAGCCGGTTTTCAAGCTTTCGTAATTTTTGTCCAACCTGTTTGGTAAAATGAAAACCAATGGCAGGTTTTGTTTTCAACAGCTTTTCAAAATCTTCTATGTTAAAAGCACATAATGATACATCGGCTTTATAGGCCTGTGCAAACTCACCGTTGAGGTTATTGCGCTCCAATGTAAACTGGCCAAACACTTCGCCTTGCCGGATGATTTCTTTAATCACTTCTTTGCCATCCTCATCAACATAACCAATTTTAATGGTGCCGCCTTTAAGAAAGTATAATTTATTATGATAGGCTGAATCGAAATAAATATACTCCCCCTTTGCTGCTTCAATAAAATGATGATCGAGCCGTAGTTCTTCGTACTCTTCATCCGTTACATGTGCAAAAAGGTCGTAATTACGAATCAATAAAAATTTCTCATCGCTGCCCATAACAACATTCGGTTATGAAATTAATCATATTTCTGCAGCAGCTTAAAGTGTTTCTGCGATTGTTTAATAAAACGGTAACCCTTTGCAAAACTCCAGTAAGGGTGGCCGTTGTTATGGTTGTACTTACTTATTTCGTACAAAGCTTTCCAGTGTTTCAGTATTTCTCTGTACGCATCGAATAAACGCATGTTACAATCGTAAATATGGTTGGGTTCTGCACCACTGCCGTTGTATTCCAGTATCATGAAATTCTTTCCGGCCTTTAAATCTTCAATGCTGGTTGTTTTAATATCGTAGCGGCCGTAATAAAAATGTTTGGAGTACGCACTCAGCTCATCAAATACTTTGTGCAGCTGTTCATCTATTTCCGCATGCAGGTTGGTAAAATGTGCACCCCGGTTATGGTTACCCGCATAAGACAGATAAAAAATATGATCCTTTTCAATTACACGATCGAAACGGTGTGCATGCCGGTGCTCCATTTCTTCCATACGATGTTTCGCCCTCGGATGTTTCTGCACCAGCTGTTGAAGCGTGTCCTCACCATTACCAACTACATGCAACAGTTCTTTGTGTATGAATCCACTCACCGTTCCTTTGGTTTGCGCAGGATGGCGGTAATAAAACACACTCACTTCAACAGGCAGCTCAATTAAATCCTGCACAATGTACTCAACGGGTATACGTTCGTGATATTTACGCAACTGCTCTTCCGTATCAATTTTACGAAACAGGATACCTTTCATTCCCACATCGGGCTTTACAATAAACGGATATTGAAAGCCGGCTGCAGCAATCCGCTCACGCACTTCATCAAACGGCAGATCGTGCATAATATAAATGGTACGTGGTATGGTATGCGGTGGCAGCTGATCGTACATTTCTTTTTTTCCCTCGCCTTCAAAACCACCAAAATCGATGGTAGGATTCGATGGCGTAAAAAACCAGACAGCTCTGCTTCGTGCAATGTACCAGAGCCACACAAAACTGATGGGGAAATAGATTACTGCAAAAGGCCACAGTTCCCAATTTGTCAATCGTTCAAAAAATTTCTTCACCATGAAATTCAAAGATAACCGAGCAGTGTCATATACAGACAAACGATTGATTGCTTTTCATTTGTTTTCTCTTAGTTTTGAAACAAATTAAACCAATATGCGTATTCCTTCCATGGCTGAAATGATGGCGAATAATGAAACGCCCGACGTGCTGTTTTGGGTTGGTTGTGCAGGCAGTTTCGATCAGCGTGCGCAGAAAATTACCAAGGCATTTGCCGCAATTCTAGATAAAGCAGGAATTAAGTTTGCAATACTTGGCAAAGAAGAAATGTGTACAGGTGATCCTGCCCGCCGTGCCGGTAACGAATTTCTGTTTCAGATGATGGCGTACAACAATATTCAATTGCTGAACGGATACGGCATCAAAAAAATTGTAACTACCTGTCCGCATTGCTTCAACACATTAAAGAACGAATACCCTGCTTTGGGCGGCGAGTATGAAGTCATTCATCATACCACTTTATTGCAGCAACTGATTGACGAAGGAAAAGTAAAGATGAAAGAAGAAGGATCGTTCAAAGGCAAAAAAATTACGTATCACGACAGTTGTTATTTAGGACGTACCAATCATATTTACGAAGCCCCCCGCAAAGTGCTGGAAGCTTTAGATGCAGAATTGGTTGAAATGAAACGTTGCCGCAGCAATGGTTTGTGCTGTGGGGCCGGTGGTGCACAAATGTTTAAAGAAGAAGAGAAAGGAACTACCCGTGTTAACTGGGAACGCTCTGCCGAAGCGGTTGAAACTGGTGCTTCAATTGTTGCAGCGGCCTGTCCTTTCTGTAATACAATGATGACGGATGGCGTAAAAGTTGCCGAAAAAGAAGACGCAGTTAAAGTGATGGATGTTGCCGAGCTGGTTGCTGCAAGCATGCAATAGTTTGCAAAAACAAACTGGATGAAAAAACCTCTACAACAATTTAACTGGAAGAATTTCCTGAAAAGAACTTTTCTGTTCTTTCTCTTCATTACGGCCGTTCACCTGCTGTACGAGCTGTTTGGCGGTAACTATGCATTGCGCAGTATTTTCCTCACAAACCTTTACGGTAAATTGCTTACTGCCTTAGTTTTTGGTTTGGCAGATGGGAAAACCTGGAAAAAACAGCAACCAATCGAAAAAGACGAATCGGAGCCACAAACCTTTGACAGTATTGCAAGTGCTGTAAAATTTTACCTGTGGTTTGCTGTGTTCATTGCACTGATCTGCATTGTATTTGTTGCAGCGCTTACCGGGCTCACCTATTTTATATTATATATACTAGGCTCTGAACTCAGGGGGCGAATAACGGAAGTAATTAAACCCTCCCTGCTGCTCATTCTTATCATCAGCATTACATTTACAATATATGATGCTGTTCGTAACTACTATAGGCTTAAGAAAAGAGAACAGAGTCGCTGACAAATAGCCGCCCTGCCTTTAACTTTGCAGTATGAACTTAGCGTACAGCCATCTTTTACCTGCCGATTTTGCACCCGATTCCCGTGTTTGGATTTACCAAAGCAGCCGTATGTTTTCTATGGGCGAAGCTTTACAGATAGAAGATTTGCTGAACCACTTTACCGCTAACTGGAAAAGTCACGGTACACCTGTTAAAGGTTTCGGCACTTTGTTCTTCGGCCAGTTTATTATTCTGATGGCCGATGAAAACGCAACCGGGGTCAGCGGTTGCAGCACCGACAGCAGTGTGCGCTTAATTAAAGAAATTGAGCAATTATATAAGGTAGCCATGTTCGACAGACAAAACCTGGCTTTTGTGGTAAAAGACAAGATCCAGTTACTGCCGCTCAACCAGCTGCAATATGCTGCAGATAATCAATTCATCCAGGCAACCACCCTGTATTTTAATAACCTGGTACAGACCAAGCAGGAATTAGAACAAAACTGGTTAGTACCGGTAAGCGATAGCTGGCTGGCCAAACGCATCAAGCTTCAAAACGCCTGATTCAAAAACCGTTTATCCCGATTACCGCTTTCGGGTAGTCCGTTTCATCCCCGTTTTTGGGCCTTTCATCCGCACATACCTGCAGTTGGCAGAGCATAGTTTTGTCTTAACATTTCCTTCAATCCATCCATCCTCTTTTAGCTCCGTACACCGTAAAAACAAAAGAATTTTGCAGGGTCAATGTAACAAAAAGGCTCATTCCCCGTCACATTGATATAAGTTCTTTGATTGGCTGACATTATTAAAAACACCGAACTCTCAAAAAATATATAATTTTCAAAAATTTTTGAAAATTTAGTTGGAAGATCGCAGCACCTGATATACCTTTGCAGCGTCAAGTTAAGGTACCCAAAGCTCCGGTTAATATAGAAACACCGCCTTTGACAGTTTACTTCGAAAAACATCCCTGCTAAACTGCATTTTGAACAGGTACCAACGAACAACGATCGCAAACAAAACCAAACAAATTGCCTTGATGGCCGGTCAACAAGAAAAAATGACCATTCATCAGCTTAATGAGCCAAACAAGGTATTATGTATTGCAAAGTACCAGTTTTTGAGAGTATCTTTGTTATACAATCGAAAGAAAAGAAAACCCGAAAGGGATAAAATAAAAAGAACCTTAAACATCAAAAACCAGATGACAACAACATTAACAGTGAATTCCGCAAACGGAACACTTAAACAGAACAACAGCTTAGTAACCAGGATGATGCGACTGACAGCATCGTTTGTACTGACTGTGGTAGCATTTGCTACAATGTCTTTTACCCAAGACGACACCACCAAGTATGCTGAAGATGGCTTTCAAAATGCCGACAGCTGCTGCACTGTAACTTTTGTTTACGGCAACCAGCAAATAATGGTTAAAAATGCAAACGCATTTGGCGCTGCTGAAGTTCGTATTAACAATATGGACCTGAATACATGGGTGAACAGCCTGAAAGCTTACTCTTTCAAAAAGTTCAACTACAACATGATTGGTTACGCAGACCAAAAAATTGATGGTTCATTTGCATTGGCTGAAGCATTAAACAAAACAATGGCAGCAAACTACAGTAGAAACATGCAGGCTGAAGGAGAAAATGCTGACAATGCCTTGAACAATGCGTTCGATAAAACCGTAGCTGCTCCCCTCTTTGGAAAAATGCTTCAGTCTGAGATTGCAGCTACTGATGCGGCTACCGATAAATTGGCTGGTGAAGATGCAGACAACAAAGCAAAAGCAGCTGCCTTTACAAAAGCGGTTACCACCACCAGCACCCAGGCTGATGAATTGGTTGACCTGATGCTTTACGGCGCAGCAATTGAAAAAACAACAAGCTTCAGCACATCAGATGCTGACAAAAATATTGACGCAGCAATGTATAAAAGTACATTCAAAACAGTTCGTCCTGCTGATGCAACAGCTGCAGACAGCAACATCGACGCACTGCTCAAGTCAAAATGATAATTTCATGTTTTCTACATGCAGTTGGTTTAGGTTTCGGGGTTGATTTCCATCAACCCTTCTTTTTTTCTTAAACTTTTTCTAATTACAGCAGCGGCAACTGAATTTTACGAATAGCCTCGTAAATTAGCTCTCTCAAAATTTACAAAATGAAAGTGATTATCCCGGCGATTGCAATGCTTTTTATGGCAACGCTTGCAAATGCCCAACAGGTAGTAAACGAAGCCGCTCTTCAAATGAAGATCGAAACGACCAATCCGAATAACGACAATGGAAATGCAGTGAACAGCGATGGTGAAGGAAGAGTGATGATACGGATGGGTGATGGTGAAGTAAAGTCGAAAATGTATTTCAAAAATGGCATGACCAAGATCGAAAGCGATCTGGGTATGGGTACTAACCAGGTTATCATCGACAGCAAAGAAAAGAAAACTACTACCCTGTTTGAAGCAATGGGTCGCAAAATGGGTTTTTATACAACCGATGCTGATATGCAAAGAATGATGGCTGGCGGTACTGGTGGCGATTCTACCCGTCAGCAACGTATGCCCCAGCCGTTTACACCTGAAGTGTTTATTGAGTACCTCAGCGACACAAAAAAGATTGCAGGTATGGAATGCAAAAAAGCACTCATCCGTTATAAAGACCGTCGTGGACAGGAGGTTCAGCAGGAGGTTTGGTACAGTCCGGAGTTTGTTATGGGCGAAGGATTCCGCATCCGTGATGTAATGCGCATGGCCAACGTTCCCGGTTTGGAAAAGCTGAAAGGTTTTCCCATGGAATTTGAACTGACAAGACAAAATGGTGCAAAAGTGCATTACCAGGTTACCAAAGTAGATCTTACAGCGAAAGTTGATGATAAAACTTTTGTGGTTCCTAAAGATTACGATGTAAAACCCATGAGCGAAATGAACCAAGGCAGCCGTGGCGGCAATTTCCAGTTCCGTATGGGCGGCGGTGGCCAATAAAAATCACACAACAACTCTTTTTAAACCTCCTGAGACAGGAGGTTTTTTATTTTTGCAACAGCCGCTCCTGCCCTAGCCCCAATTCATTTATTTTTGCGGCTCAACTAAACAGCATGGCAATTCAGCAAGAGATACAAGAGGCAGCAATTAAAAGTCTGGAACAACTTTACAGCAAAACGTTTACAGCAAAAGATTTTCAAATCAACAAAACGAAACCGGAGTTTGAAGGCGATTATACGATTGTGTTATTCTCTTTGCTGAAACCATTGGGCAAAAGTCCGGATGCATTGGGCAACGAATTAGGCAAACACTTGGTTGAAAACAATGCAGAACTGTTTACCTCTTACAACATAATCAAAGGTTTTTTAAATCTTACAGTTGCTGATACTTATTGGCTGCAGATTCTTTCAAAAAACTACAAAGATGTATGCTTTGGTAAAGGCGCAGTAAAAAATCAGAAGGTGATGGTCGAGTATTCTTCACCCAACACCAACAAGCCTTTACACCTTGGTCATTTACGGAATAACTTTTTAGGCTGGAGTACAGCAGAAATTATTAAAGCAAATGGATATGACACAGTTAAGACTTGTATTGTAAACGACCGTGGTATTCATATATGTAAAAGTATGATCGCCTGGCAGCTGTTTGGTGATGGCGCTACACCGCAAAGTACCCAAACCAAAGGCGATCATTTTGTGGGCGATTACTATGTAAAGTTTAACGATGAATATAAAAAGCAGGTTGAAGAGCTGATTGCCCGTGGCATGAAAAAAGAAGATGCCGAAAAAGAAGCTCCCATTATGAAAGCAACACAGCAGATGTTGTTAGATTGGGAAGCCGGCAAACCCGAAGTAATGGAGCTGTGGAAAGAAATGAACAGCTGGGTGTATGCAGGTTTTGATGAAACCTACAAGCGCATCGGCAGCGATTTCGATAAAGTGTATTACGAAAGCAATACGTATTTACTGGGCAAGAAAACCGTTCAGGAAGGTTTAGCAAAAAATGTATTTATTCAGAAGGAAGATGGTAGTGTGTGGATTGATTTAACAGCCGATGGCCTCGATGAAAAGATTGTACAACGGAAAGATGGCACTTCGGTTTACATCACACAGGATATTGGTTTGGCCCAACAGAAATACGATGAATATAAAATTGACCAGAGCATTTATGTTATTGGCGATGAGCAGAACTACCACATGAAAGTACTGCAGCTTATTTGCAAAAAGCTGGGCTTACCGTACGCCGATGGTATTTATCATTTGAGTTATGGCATGGTGGAGTTACCAACCGGTAAAATGAAGAGCCGTGAAGGAACGGTTGTTGATGCCGATGATCTGTTGGATGAAATGGAGCGTGTGGCACAGCAAAAAACGGAAGAGCTGGGCAAGGTGAAAGATTTTACAGCAGAAGAATTAAAAGAATTGTACCGCACACTCAGCTTAGGTGCGTTAAAGTTTTACCTGTTGCGTGTTGATCCGAAAAAGAAAATGATTTTTAACCCGGAAGAGTCCATCGACTTTCATGGTTACACCGGGCCGTTTATTCAATATACACATGCACGGATCAAATCCATTCTGCGTAAACAAAAAGCCAGCGATACAAACAGTATTCAGCAAACGGTATTGCTTCCGTTAGAAAAAGAATTATTGATTGAACTGGAAAATTATCCAACCGTTATTGCACAGGCAGGTAACGAACACGATCCTTCGCACCTGGCCAACTATATTTACAACATTGCAAAAACCTTCAATTCATTCTACACCGAACATTCGGTGATGAATGCAGAAACAGAAGAGAAAAAGCAACTACGTTTGTTTATATGTGAATTAACAGCCAATGTTATTGCAAGTGGTATGCAGTTGCTGGGCATCAATGTCCCTGAAAGAATGTAAACGACGCATTCAATCCATTCATATAAAACAAAGCGGCCGAAAATTTCGGCCGCTTTGTTTTATGATCATCAATCAAGATTAAATCGCATTCCAACCATCACCCTCCTTCCCATCACCGGTGCATAGTTGTACGACGGATCGAAAGTATATCCATTCGGATTATTCAACGGATCATTCACCCGTTTATCAAACGGATCTTCCGGACGAAGAATGGGATTCTGTGGTATAAAATTCAACAGATTTTTTACTCCAAGATAAAGTTCTACCTGTTTACCGATACGTTGTGTCAACTGCAGATTGGCCAAAGTAAACCAAGGTGAATACTCGGGACGAAAATCGTTCGGTACAATGGGTAAACGCTGCGGACCGAATATTTTTCCTGTAAGATCTAAAGTGAATTTCCACTTAGGCACGCTATACGTAATGGCATAGTTACCCGAAAACCTTGGTGCAAATAATTGTTGTTGCTTTTCGATAACAGCTTGTGCATTGGGTTCTTTTGTAAACACATCCATCAAGGTAATACCCGCCAACACTTTAAAATGCTTCTTAAATGAAATGTCGGTGTTCAATGTAAAACCTTTCGATACAGCATACCCATCAATATTTTTATAAATGATTTTTTGCGGATCGGTATCGTAGTCAGGAATAATCTTGTTGGTAAAGTATGTATAGAATAATGTCGCATCAATCGTAACATAGCCAAACGAAGGAGTAAATGTGCCTGTATAATTTACATTACCATTCCAGCTGCGTTCGGGGTTGAGCGATTCCGCAATAATCACTTCTCTTGCGCCGCTTAATGCAGCATGATCTTCTGTAAATAAATTCACAATCCGAAATCCGTTACCTGCACTGAAACGAAACACCTGGTTATTGTTGCTGCTGAACTTCATTGCAACACGTGGAGAGAAAATGCTGCCCTGCATATTCGTTAATTCATAACGTATACCTGCAAGTAATGTCCAGTTCGGATGAAACTTCCACTCATCCTGTACAAACAAACCTTTCATTTGCTGTACGGAGGGATGATTGGTTGTACCATCGGGTTTCATAGTGGCTATTGTATTATCATCATACCACGTAAACCGATAAGGCAATCCGGCAGACAAACTATGTTTTGCTACATCTTTATTCCAACGCAGCTGTGCAAAACCTGCATGTTGCCTGGCATTGTAAGGAGTAACCCCATAATACGAATTCTGATCGTGCAGGTTGTACGAATATTCTAACAGCACCTGTTCTTTACCCGCTTTTATTCCATAGTTGCCAATCAGTTCAAGCCGTTTGGTATAAATACTTTCGCCATAAATACTATCGCTGCCACGCCATGTTTTATTCCATTGCAGTTCACCACCCCAACGATCTTCAGTTAATAAACGCACCGCAACCTGGAATGGTAATTTATTTTTCCGATCGAAACTCCATTTATTGAATAAAGAAATACGCTTTTGTAACGTTACATCAGTGAAGTTATCGTTATTGATATCGTATCGCTTATCAAAGTGAAACACATTAACTCCAAGCAATGAATGTGCTTTTCCTGCTTTGAATTTTGCACTTACATCTGCATTCAACTCATCGTACGAAGTATAATTGATATCGACATTCAATTGCGATGCAGAGCCGGGATCTTTGGTGATAATATTGATCAATCCTGCAACAGCTTCGCTTCCGTACAGAGTAGAGGAAGGACCTTTCACAATCTCCACACGCTTGATTAAACTTGCAGGAATACCGGAAAAACCATACACCGTCGCAAGATTACTTACCACCGGCATACCATCAATGAGCACCATCGTGTACGGACCTTCCATGCCATTAATATGAATATCGCCTGTATTACACACATTACAATTCAACTGTGGCTGAACGCCGTTCACAATGGATAAGGCTTCAAATACAGAAGCCGTAACATTCTTTTTAAAAAACTTGGGAGAATACGTTTCAACTGCAATAGGGCTGTTCGACTTTTTGATTTCTTTCAACGTTCCGCTGATCACTACTTCACCCAAAGATTTGGTTACAGGCTTCAGTTGAATCAGTACAAATTTTTGTGCGGCAGCAACAACAAGCGTATCAGCTGCATAACCAATTGCTGAAACAAACAACGAATCTCCTTCTGTTGCTGCTAACTTAAACCCACCTGCATGATCGGTTAATACCGATAAGCCGCTCTTCAGATTTTTCACGGTTGCATGCTTCAGTTGTTCTTCCGTCCGCAAGTCGGTTACCTCGCCCGATAAGGTAAATGTTTGCCCCAAAGCTGTTACCGACAACAGCATCAACCCCACAAAAAAGATGTTTTTCCGTTTCATTTTTTAGACTTGTCTAAATTTATGTTTAGACAAATATAGAAAATAGTTGAAAGGAGTCAAACTTATTTTTGAGTTCCGGCCTGCTTCCACAACCAAAGCAGTACAAAGGCGGTTACGGCCGCAGCGGCTGAAAACACCGCAACTGCACCAAAACGAAACCAAAGAAAACCGGCTAAACTGCTGGCTAACAAGGCGGCAATACTTTGAAAACCTGTAAATAACCCAATGGCCGATGCATTTTCATTTACAGGTACAAGGGTACTGATCCACGCTTTGGCAACCGACTCTGTAGCTGCCGCATACATCCCATAACAGGTAAAAAATAAGATAAACAGCCAGGTATTGTTTACAAAAGCAAACCCCATGTATGTAAGTATAAAAAAGAAAAGCCCTGCAAGAAATACTTTTTGCATCCCAACCCGATCGGCCAGTTTACCTGCAGGAAAGGCAAATAATGCATACACAAGATTGTAAAAGATGTACACGCCGATTAATACTGTATCCTGTAAACCGGCTTCCTTCATCTTCAATAACAGAAATACATCCGAACTGTTGAATAAAGCAAACAGCAACAAACCAATCACCAGCTTCCGGTATTGCTGAGGCGATTGTTTCCAGTAACTGAATGTTTGATGAAAAGGAATTGCTTTCTTACCCGCAGTAACTGTTTTCTTTTCTTTCAGCAATAAAGTAAATAATACTGCAACTATGCCCGGTATTGCAGCTATTAAAAACAAGCGTTGATAATTACCGGGATACAGATAAAGAAAACCAAGCGCCAGTAATGGACCCAGCACTGCACCCAACGTATCCATTGAACGATGAAAGCCAAACACAGTTGCTTTATTTGCTGCAGTTGCTTCTGCATTCAACATAGCATCACGTGGAGCAGTTCGTAAGCCCTTACCTGCCCTGTCGGTAAATCGTGCAACAAAGATCCACCACAACTGTGTGCTGAAAGCAAGCATGGGTTTCGATACGGCACTGAACAAATAGCCCAGCTGTACAAATGGTAATCGCTTACCGCTTACATCACTCAACCGTCCGAAATAACTTTTACCCAAGCCTGCAACCGCTTCTGCAAAACCCTCCAGTATACCAATTACCAACACTGAGTAGCCAATGCTTTTTAAATACAACGGCATAACCGGGTACAACATTTCGCTGGCCATATCGGTAAACAGGCTCACCAGCGAAATAAACCAGATCGTTCGTGTTATTCCTTTAAACATCTTCATGCTTACTAAAAGTAACAACAGTTATTGTAAACAAAAAGCCCCGCAAATGCGGGGCTGTATTATCTGCAACAATCTTTCTTGCGAAAGAGTGAAAGAATAAAAAGTAAGATTGGTTTTATCCGTTTCATTTTAATGCATTTAAAAAATAATGTTCGAGACTGATGAACACCGAACGGTTTGCCATACGATGTGCATTGCCCGTTAACTGGTAACGTGCACCCACATTAAACCTGGTAGAACTGTTGAAGATCAATTGTACAGCAGGTGCAATATCAATAAACCCAACTTTTACATCGGTGTTTTGCTGTGCCAGGAACTCACAATATAAATTGAGATTCGTTTGTTTATAGTTCTCGTACTTCAACGGAAATAACAAATAGCCCATTGATAAATTATACTGCAATGCATGATTTGAAAATTGCAATCCTAAATTTAATTTATCCTTTGTTTCCAACTGCCGTACATACGATACACCTGCTGATGCTGCAAATTTATTTACCAGCTGCGTGGCGACAACACCCAGCTGCAAACCGCTGTTATCACCTTCGAGGTTCAGTTCCTGGTAAACTAATGGATTATTGCTCCATGCGCCAGCTGCATATACAGCTGCACGAAAATGTTTGTGCACTTCATCGTTACTGTAAAACCGGTACTTGGTATAAAGCCGTGCACTTTCGAACTGTTGTTTCGATTGAAAGAACATGTTTGAAAAACTCATATTACCTGTAACCATCCAGTTTTTACTTAACCCTAACTGCAGCTCGGGCATAAAACGAAATTCCCGTTCGTTGTTGTGGTACGAACGCATGGTTTTAGTACTCACTTTTGCAACCAATGCCTTTGCCGGAATATTCGATGCCGGGTTTGAAAAAATATAGAGCTCCTGTGCTTTTGCTGCAACCATTGTTGCAAGCAATAAACAAGTAAATAAATAGCGCATAAAGAAAAAGGGAAGCAGAACGCTTCCCGTTTGTTTAAATAGTTACATGATAAACACGCATACCGTTGGCCTGTCCGCTTTTATAGCTTTCTGCTTTGGTAAGACCTGCGTATTTTTTATACTCTTTGGCAGGTAAAAAATTCTTATCAATAATGGTGAAGGTTTGCTCGCCACTCAGCTGTTGATTTTTCACTGCAAGAAAGTGTAATACTTTTCCATCTACAGTTACCTGCTGATCGTTTTGTACGGCAACATTGTTAAACACAGCTTTTACCTGCAGCTTTGCTACAGAAAAACCGGCATCTTCCACTTTCTTACGCAACTGATCAAAATTTATATCAGCACCTTCTTTGAATGTAATAGCAAAAGAGGAAGTTTTAATATCAGACTCTACGCTTTCAACAAACGAAAGTGTTTTCAACGATTTATTGATTGCATTGCTGCACATAGCACAGGTTAACCCACTTGCCTGCAAGCTGGCCGATTTAAATTGAGCCGATGCAGCAGTTACAGCCAACAGTACACACATAAATACAAGAAACTTTTTCATCGGAAATAATTTGGTGATTGAGAAAAACTGCTGATGGTGTTTACCATCAGCAGTAAATAAACGATTCAACTAGTTTAATTAACTGTGCTTGGCACATTTACCATCTTTGCAACAATCAGCCTTAGCTGTAGCGCCTTCTTTTTTGCAGCAGTCTGCACCTTTTTCGCATTTCATATCTGCGCAGCAGCCACCTTCTTTAGCGCAAGTGCCATTTGTACAACAATCGCTTTTGCCGGCTACTTTCTTACAGCAATCCATGTTGCCAGTACATTTACCATCTTTCATGCAACAAGCACCTGCTTCTTTTGCAGCGGTTGTTGTTTTACGATCGTATTTGCAGCACTCGTGTAAACCGTTATAAGCTTCTGCAGGAGCAGTGTACTTTTCATTATCATAACCTGCATCTGCAATTGATTTCTGAATTTTATCGTCAGATGTTTTTGCAGCAGCATATTTAACAGTCAGCATTTTGCTGTCTTTATTCCATTGTGCAAACGTTGCACCGCTTGATTTTGCAGCAGCTTCAATGGTTTCTTTACACATACCGCAGTTACCCCATACTTTAAATACAGAAGTTTTTACGGCAGCTTGTTTACCACTTGTTTTAGACTGTGCTGTTGCAGAAATGCCTGCAAACAAAAAGATGAATACGGCAATAATATTAATTGATTTCATTTTGATTAAGTTGTTGGATTGATAATACTGAATAAAGAGAACCTGTTGCATATACAACAGTATTCATGGAGATAAATCAATCTAAACTAAATCAGGAATGTTTGTACAGCGAGATACACTTTGTTATGTGTATTCGGAGGCGGAGAGGTATAAGCAAGGAACGGAACAGGTGATACACCCTGTTCAGGATCGCTGAGTACAATTGTTTTTTCCGGTAGTACGGCACTGATGCCGGCGAGTTCAAAAGCAAACGTAGAAAACTGGTGCGAATCGCTCAGCTTCACTTTCGTTACTTCATCTTTACAGCAATGGTTTTCGGTTTTGGCCATGCCGCATTTATCGCAGGCACCATCGTTATGATCCTGTTCGTGACCAAAGGATACAGAAGAAAACTTACCCATGCAGTAATGTACATTCACCACCATACCACTGGAAACAGTAAGGTAGAAAAAAGCCATCGTTGCTATGATTAATTTCTTCAACATCAATACAAAGATAAACAAAGTACGTAAGAATATACTGATCCGGATCAGTTAACGAAACCCCAATAAATACCCACCCGCAGAAAATAACCGGGTGTTGGCTGCAAAGGCGTGGCTAAATTATTGTTTAAGAAGCCTGTTGAGCTGCCCACCTGAAAGGTGTTGAGATTTTCGGCCCGCATAAAAATACTAAGGCTGCGGATGCGGAACTGCAGATAAGCCGCCACGTCGGGCAGGTTATTAATGGTTGTATCGTTTTGCAGAAAGAACTGACCAAGCACCGGCGAAAAACCATCGGCCTTGTAAGGCGTATGGTAACGGGCTTCAATACCTGTGCTGATGTTGAGCGTTCGGAAAAATTTTCCTTCAAAGGCAAACCGGCTTCGTGCAAATACCAACGGTACATTTATGGGTGCGTTGGCTGTTGTTTGTTGCACGTAAGCTTCGAGGTACCAGTTCCAGTGTTTACCTACGTGAAACTGCTTTTCCAGCTGCAGCTGCAGAAGATTAAACAACGTAGCTTCCTGTTCGGCCTGCGTATAATTTTTAAAATAGATATAGTTCGATGCAAGGAAATACTTTGCACCAATCTTTAACTGAAACTGCGGCAACTCATACATTGCTGATGCAATGGTTGTGTTTTCTTTTCCAAAGTTGGTTGCCCCGAGGTTGAACTTTTTAAAATTACTTCTGTCGTCGTGTATAAACGAAGGCGTACGGTTAACATTCTGGAATCCGAGTGTTAAGTAGCCCAGCTTCTGTCCGATCAATCGTTTTAATGATGCCTGCACATTGTAATCGCCGCCATTGAAACCGGCTAAATAAAACGTACCCGCCAGTTCCATATCCCATTTCTTGTTGCGGGTTTTGTTGCGGTATTCACCATTAAGAAAAATGTTGGTAAAGCCCGGCTCATTGGTTCCAAAATCGGCATTCAATTGCTGATGACCAGCTGCGGCTTTAAAAAACTGCAGCGGATTTTTAATATCGGGAAAGGTGTAAATGGCAGCTTCATTAGTAAGCACCTGCCAGAAATCTTTTAATCCAAAGGTGGAGGGAAGATTTGTTAACCCGTACAGCTTCTGATAACCTTCGGCATCAACTCTTGCATCGTTGTACTGAAAGGTATAACGGCTTAACTGTGCTGTATGCTGAAAACGGAACCGTGGATAAAAGAGATAGTTGGTTGTAGAATCATTTACAATAACAGAATCCTTTTTACCTAAATCGTAATGCTGACGAACTAAAAAACTATTGACTGTATAACGGTTGCCGGTGTTGATGGTATTGCTGAGCAAACCCGATTGTACTGCATCTGTACCACCAAGATTTGTGGGTATACTAAAACGCTCACGGAAATAAGGCAGACTATCAAGAAATGCAGTGCTTTTAATACCACCGTTCTCCGTTGCACCAATTTTATTACTTGCTGCTATAAAATAAATACTGTAACGCTTTTTAGGCGATGTGTACCAGGTGTTAAAATTGAGATTGCTGTGGTTGGTTTTCTGGTTTCGGAAAATACCCGGCGCATTAATTAACCGGAAGTTGAATGCAAAGTTCCAGTTATAGCGGATGTTTTGTGTATGTAACACACCTATGCTCTGCTCCTGCTGTGCACCCAGCACATAACTCAACTCCGAGTAAGGACGGGTGGTATTATAAAACTTCGTTTCTTCAATTTTAGGTATGTACGCATCGTATGCATGCATACCATGATCCCAGCCGGGCTTCATGTTTGGCGAAAACAGCAACGAACGGGAAGCACTGCCGGTATTGCCCAGGAAAATATGCGTCCAAGGTAAATGCCAACGCTTGCTGAAATCATTCACCGATGAATCCAAGGTTGAAAAACGGGCTGTATCAAGATAGCGAAACACGATTGTAACTGAATCTTCGAGCCCGGTGCGATGCAGCAAAGTGTCTTTAAATGGTCCGCTTGTTTGACCGCCACCACCGCCTCCACCTGGAAAACGTTGTAACATGCCCGGTCGCTGTGCCTGTACAGCTGCAACAGAAACCATAAAGAGTAAAACAAAAAATATCCGGACCATATAAGAAAAACGGGCTGTTAAAGCCCGTGCAAAAATAGTTGAATTGAATTTGTGCTTTACTAAAAGCAACTTAAAGTTCAAGAATAAGCTGTTTTACGATTGCCGTCATTTTTGGTTCGGCAGCCTTTGCAGCTTCCAGCACTTCTTCATGCGTAATTACATTCTCTTCTTCACGAATACCGATATCTGTAATAACACTCATGGCAAAAACAGGAATACTCATGTGTACCGCAACAATTACTTCAGGTACTGTACTCATACCTACCGCATCACCTCCCAGTGTATGAATCATTTTGTATTCGCTACGTGTTTCAAATGTTGGACCGGTTACGCCGCAATACACCCCTTCCTTCACCTCAATATCCATCTTCGCTGCAATGGCTTTTGCTTTTTGGATGAACTCCTTTTTATAGGGTTCACTCATATCGGGGAAACGTGGACCAAATTCGCTTTCGTTTTTACCAATCAACGGGTTTACTGTTAATTGGCTGATGTGATCGTTAATAATCATCAGATCGCCAACCTTGAACGATGTATTAACACCTCCGGCCGCATTACTGATGACGAGTTGCTGCACACCCAAAAACTTCATGACACGAATGGGATACACCACTTCCTGGATAGAGTATCCTTCGTAATAATGAAAACGACCGGCCATTACCACCACTTTCTTATCGCCCAACGTACCAAATACCAGTTTGCCTTTGTGTCCTTCTACAGTCGATACCGGAAAATGCGGAATTTCATTATAACTGATTTCTGTTTCAACCTGCAGTTCATCGGTAAAATGTCCAAGTCCGCTGCCCAATACCACACCTACTGTAGAAGCATCAGCATACTTACTGCGGATAAAGGCTACCGTTTCATTGATCTTGTTGAGTAATTCGCCCATCGTTTCAAATTTTTGTAAGGCGGCAAATATAAGCAAGAAGAACGAGGAAGACAGTACGAACGTTCTCTTTATAACTCGTTTATGCCAGCAAATCGGGGCTTTGGATTTCAGTATTTTTTTCACTGGTTTTTCTGTATTGCCTTATATCTGTTAGCTTATGTTTTTCGGTTTTCTCCATTCGTTCTTTCCTTATCTTCGCCAAAATTTTTTTTACGTATGAACCTCCACGAATATCAAGCGAAGGAATTATTGAAGAAATACAATGTTCCCGTGCAGGAAGGATTTGCCTGCAGTACTGTACACGAAGCTGAAGAAGCTTACCGCCAGATCAAAAACCAGAGCGGAAGCAGTTTTGCAGTTGTTAAGGCACAAATTCATGCAGGTGGCCGTGGTAAGGGTACTGTAAAAGAAAGCGGTATCAATGGTGTGAAGGTTGCAAAAAACATCGACCAGATTACTGAATTTGCAAAAGGCATCCTGGGTGGTACCTTGGTGACCATTCAAACAGGTCCTGCAGGTAAAGTGGTAAATAAAATTCTTGTTGCGCAGGATATGTATTACGATGGACCAAGCGAGCGCAAAGAATTTTACCTCTCTATTTTATTAGACCGTACAAAAAAGCAAAACGTAATCATGTACTCTACCGAAGGTGGTATGAACATTGAAGACGTTGCACACGATACACCTGAAAAAATCTTTAAAGAGTGGGTACACCCCGGTGGTCCGTTACAAGGTTTCCAGGCACGTAAAATCGCATTTAACCTCGGTTTAAGCGGTGAAGCATTTAAGAACTGCGTAAAGTTTGTAACCAATCTGTACAACGCTTATGTTGGTTTGGATTGCGGTATGCTTGAAATTAATCCATTGTTCAAAGCAGCTGATGACAAGATTATTGCCGTTGACTGTAAAATGAACATTGATGATAATGCCTTGATGCGTCATGCAGATGTTGCTGCAATGCGTGATACAACAGAAGAAGACCCAACAGAAGTAGAAGCAGGTAACCACAACCTCAACTTTATTAAGTTAGATGGTAACGTGGGTTGTATGGTAAACGGTGCAGGTTTGGCAATGGCTACCATGGATATGATCCAGTTGAGCGGTGGTCAGCCGGCCAACTTCCTCGACGTAGGTGGTACTGCCAATGCACAAACAGTTGAAGCCGGTTTCAAAATCATTTTAAAAGATCCGAACGTAAAAGCAATCCTCATCAACATCTTTGGTGGTATTGTTCGTTGCGATCGTGTGGCGGCAGGTGTAATTGAAGCCTACAAAACAATCGGCGATATTCCTGTTCCCATCATTGTTCGTTTGCAAGGTACCAATGCTGAAGAAGCGAAAAAGCTCATCGACGAAAGCGGACTGAAAGTACAAAGTGCAATCCAGTTGAGCGAAGCAGCAGAACTGGTGAAGCAGGCTGTAGCGTAACGACATGACAAAAAATAAACTTCCCGAACGCCATACGATAATTGTATGGCGTTCGTTTTTTATTCTTGTGTTTCTTTTAGCATATTGCAACAGCATGTGGCGATATTTTTGAAACAGTTACAGCCATTCACCATCAACCAAAATCGTATGACTATACAGATCCGTAAGCAATTCCTTTTTACTCTGCTTCTTTTTATCTCTTCTTCACTTATTGCACAAGACCGTTTTGAAGTAGTACATCACTACAAACCATTTGAAGTGGAATTAAATGCAGGTTATGCAAGACCGCAAGGCAAAGGAGCGAAAGTAGGTTTTCTGTTAGGCATGGAACCTCGGTTGAATGTGGTTGATAAAGTTTCGATTGGCTTGCGCATGGAAGCAACAGCTATGGCCCGTGGCTATGTTGGTGTAAACGGTACCACGCCCAATGGTAATGGCGAAGCAGGATTAGGTTTACACTTTACACCTACTGTTGAATATTATTTTACCAACCGTCTTGTTCGTCCGTTTATTGGCGGCGGTGCAGGTATTTATAATTTTATGAGCATTGAAGCCAACAGCGACAATGGCGGTACCGTACAAATTCCTACCTCTACCCGTTTCGGTGGCTTTGCCCGTGCCGGTATTGAAATATGGCACCTGCGTGCCGCATTCGAATACAACCTTGTTGGCAAAACCAACAACATCAACAACAACTATCTTGGTATTAAACTCGGCATTACACTTGGTGGTGGTTTGTATGATGAGTACAAAGGTGAATACTAAGCCATGTCTGATTTAGGATTGCTGATGTAGGATTTAGTTGAATCCGAACATGACAGAGGTGTTGGGAATTGGAATTTAGGAATTGGAGGATTGGATTTTCTTGAACCTGTTCCTTTCCCTTGGATTTTGCTTTTTTGGATTTTGGATTTTTCTCCACCGAGTGCCTTGTGCCATTCCTCCTTTATTTTTGCAACCATGTCAACAATTACTATCCGCAATATACAACCCGGCGATAATGCTGCACTGGCAGTTATCATACGCAATTCACTCGCAGAGTTTGGTGCCAATAAGCCCGGCACAGTATTCTTCGATCCAACAACCGATGCTTTGTACGAACTGTTTCAAACACCCGGTAGTGTTTATTTTATTGCCGAGGAAGAAGGAAAACTGTTGGGTGGCGGCGGTATTTTTCCAACCGAAGGTTTGCCAAACAAAACATGTGAGTTAGTAAAAATGTATCTGCACAAAGATGCCCGTGGCAAAGGCTTAGGCAAACGCATGATAGAAGAATGTTTGCATTGGGCGAAAGCGAACGGCTACGAACAGGTTTACCTCGAAACCATGCCCGAATTAAAACAGGCGCTGAAAGTATATGAGTTGTTTGGCTTTGAATATTTAAACGGACCGTTGGGCAACAGCGGACATTTTGGTTGCGACCGGTGGATGTTGAAGGAGTTGTGATCAGAAACTATAGTTAACCCTTAACAAGAAATATCGACCTACTCCCATAAATGTATTCTCTGATTTTGTGTTAGGCGAATTTACCCGTTGAACAAAACGCTTATTGTTTAGCAAATTATGCGCAACCAAATCAACATTTAATTTCTTTGTAAGCGTTAAATTCTGGAAAACACCCCACAAATGAAATTCCTGGTTTTCCGACAGACTTAGATAATTATATTGCGTTCCAATGTAATAATTGCCTTTGAATGCAGTACGGAGTTTAACTAAAACATCAGTGGTATTATTCTTATTAAAAAGGGTTTGTGATTCATTGAATTGTTTGTTTTCAAAGAAATCTTTCGAAAAATCGACCTGCCAGCTAACAGGTATTTTGAAAGATGGAACCCACGTAAGTGTGAAACGGCCAAAAAACATCCTGTTTTCAACTGCCTTACTATTCAACAACTGATTATTGATACTGAAGTTTGCATTACTGCTTAACCTGAAGGTTGAATTAAGCGGAAATATAAACGATCCTATATCAAAATTTACGCCAGCCTGTCTGTTATTTGTAACAAGCGCCCATTCCCTGAGAGTATATTGCGGCTGTAAAATGCTGTTACCAGTGTAATCAGTTTTTCCATACCGAATATTTATGCCTGCTAACAATGAAAACTTAGATACAATTTTGAAGTTTGAGAAAGATAATGCTGCCGTGTAATACTCTTGTGGTAAAACTCTTGTTGCTCCGCTGATGACTGAGGCATTGGCGGTAATCATATTTTGCGAATGAAAATACATAATTGAAGGCAACTCTCTTGCAGATAATAACGAAAGGCGTAAACCTGCAAAGACTTTCAGCTTATAAACATATTCTGCATTTGCCCGCCAAAGGAAAAATTGATCTTTCCCATGCATTGCATTTTTACCAGAACCAACACCACTATTCAAAAGAAATTTTACGGAGCTTTTTCCATTTAATTGATAAACTGTAAGAAAGCTTAAACGATTTTCAAAAAATGAAACACTATTGTCAGAAATTGAAAGTAAAGAATCGTTACTCAACACAGAATTTTCCATTGCTAATTTCTGCCAGTTTGTTTCATAACCAACCCTGTATGTAAGCTTTCCTTTTTTGTGCAGAAATGAAATATTATTTTGCTGGTTAGTGATTGTACCATTGGTTGTCTGTTCAAATAACCGGTATTGATTACCGATACCATAAACCAACTGAAGCCTGTTGGTATTCGTATTAAAGAGCTGCCTCTCAGGAATTACGCTGAAACTACTTTGCAAATTCAGCACACTAAACTCATTAAGTTTTAAAGCACCATTGTAGGTTGTGGCATAGCCATTTCTGTTTGCGCTTACACGCTCGTTTAGTGTATCAGAAAAAAAGCCCGACGTTTTATTCCTGTAAAGATCAGTTGTATTGGCCCATCCCCATTGTGCATTTAAGCTTCCTGCAAACCGCTTCAGGTTATCATGTGCCAGCTCAACATTACCAGCTACATTTTGCCGTTTCTTTTCACTTGACAATTCATTCTGCACATTCCATTTATTCTGCTCATTAAGAAACGTTTCCGAACTTCTTTGCCCGTTAAAAAACAGCGCATTTTCAACTGCATACATTCTTCCAGCCAGCTTAATTGATTTATTGATTCTGAAATGTAATAAAGGCGACGTAAAATAGTTTTTGTTATTAAGTACGTACTCCTTGGCTATATCCGGCGCCGATACAGTTCCGCTATTCACCAGCCCTAACCCGTTCACTATTTTCTTTGAGAGTTCTTCTCTTTGTTGTAAAGCAGAGGCGTTACCTTCTTCCTGATACCGCAACAAACCTGTAGCATCTTTTGCAATGTTATTCGTATTCGCCAGATATACCATTTTGAACCGGCTTTTTAACCAAACAAGCGTAGCATCCGCTTCGTATCTTCCTTCAACAGAACCTGATGCAGAAACACTCCCGTTCAGTTTACCCTCCATTCCTTTTTTCAACTTGAGGTTAATAGCCGCTTGGTTGCTTTCAAGCAAACCGCCCATGATCCTGTTCTTGTTGTAGTTATCAATTACCTGCAGTTTGTCCACCATTTCTGCATTTAAGTTGCGGGTTAGCAATTGATATTGATCTTGTGTTAGATCATCACCATCCAGCAACAACGCTTTTACTTCTTTACCTCGGTAAGTAATTCGTCCGTCAGACTCCACTTTGAATCCTTCAATGTTTCTTATTAAATCTTCAACTTTACGTGTTTGTGGCGTCTGGAAGCTATCAGCCGTATACTCAATCGTATCCTTTCTGATTCTGACTGGCTCCTTATTCTCAATGATAATTTCTTTTAACTGATTTCTAGAACGTAGGAGGGAAAAATCAACAACAAGGAATGTATCCTGACGCTTAAATTGAATTTGCTTTTTTTGGGATTCAAAACCAATATGTGACACTACAATAAAATATTCTACTGTATCATTCAACTCTACCATCAGGGAATATGTTCCATTTACCTTTGAAAACCCAAAGGCAACTGTTTTTTCCTGATCGCCTTGATTTTTTTGCTTTATTACGATCGTGGATTGAGATATTGTAGTAGTTATATCACCTTCTGAAAGTACTTTACCTCGAATTTCTATTTTATGTTGCGCAAACGAATATGGCACAATACCCACAAAAAAGAAAAAGAAGAAGGACCTTTTTATAAATTGTTCTACCCACATGAATCTATACTTACATTTCAAATGTACAAACAAACCAATGCAATAAACTATTTACGGCTATCTCACTTCTTCTCAGTTGTCTGTAAGTAAATCTTCAATTGTGTTTGACGTAAAGGTAGTAGAACCTTTGCAATCACTACAATTAGGATCTTCTACATTACCATGAGACTCGATCGCTCGTTTCACTTTTAAAAATCTTTCCTTGTATAACTTTTTGAAGTCGGCATAGTCGCCTTCAATTTTAGTAGGTACTAACGGCAGCACATCATTCGTCTTTTCAATTTTATGCAGCGTCCAGTAAACCGTGAATGTTTCATCATGAATTTCGGTAATTAGCCCAGGTAAGCCACCAAATTTCCATGGTCCGTTATTTAATGGAACTGTTTCTGCAAACCAAGCAACATATTTTCTGCCGCGAAACGACATAGTCGCTTTTTTACAAACTAAACCACCTATTTCCTTTTGTGATTCATGGATTACCCAATCAAACGGGTGTAGAGAATCAGTATAAGGTTTGCTAGCCCTAATGACAAAGCTAAATTCAGATTCAAATACAAGCCTGTTGTGAGCAAGTTCTTTATAGCAATAAACTTTAATTGTATCTTTTTCAGAATAATATTCGTATTTGGTGGCGCCTTGACTGGAAGAAACTTTTTTCATTCCTGCATTTTCAAAACGATAGGGCAGTTTATATGAAACAGATTGAGTTTCGCTACTAAGAAGTATTGCACTATACTTCTTGTCTTCAGGCATCAATGTATCGTTGAAATTATAGTAGGTTATTCGATACAACTTATTATCCTGAGCAAACGTAGAAAACGAATAAAGAAAGACAACCAATTTAAAAAGTGTTTTCATGTCAGTAAAATTAAAGGGACGTTTTCAGTCCCTTGGTTTTGAAAATTCCTTTAGTTTAAGGCTCGAATTCCATCATGGCGTCCATCAGACAGTCATGGGCTTTAGCTTGAGCACCATTTGGTCCATCCATTGTCTCTGCACAACGATAACAGACAATGGTTTCCCCCTGATAAGTAGTTGTTGCAGTTGCACACTCTTGCATTTGCTTAATACTGGCAGTTTTTGGTAATGAAATTTGTGGCTCGTCTTTTCTCATACGTTTTTCAGCTGCAAAGGACTCAAATGCAGCCATAAAAAGACAACCAATTAAAAATGCTTTTTTCATTTTAGCTTGTTTTGTGTTATAAATACGATTAACACTCTCAATAACAAAAAAAAAAAATGAAACTTCAAAATTTTTATTATAATTTTTATAAATGTGTTATCTTAAAGAATAAGTGTGTCATTCATTACCTATCACCTCCACCTCATACACCCCGCTGAACAAATAAACCGCACCGCTTTTTACATCAACAGCCTTATGCCGTTTACGCAGCTTTTCTTTCTTTTGAAAAATACGTCCGTCTTTTGTTTTGAATAATTGATCGTGTTGTAATTCTTCCACCAGCACTACTCCATCCTTCCGTGCATCGTAGTTACGTAACACACGCATCAAATGCTCTTCACCGCAACTGGTAGCCGATGGATTTTGCAGCGACTTCATCAACGCCTTTTCAATATCAGAGGGAAAGATTTTCTTCAGTAAAAACTGGGCAAGAATTTTTCCGTATTCATGTTTCCATTCTTTACCATGTGCAGCAATGCGGTGTCCGTAAAATTCAAAGGCAAGTAAGTGCGCAATTTCGTGCAGTAGTGTTACAAGAAAAGCATACTTGTTAAGATTACCATTTACACTGATGCGGTGATTTTTCTGGTTGATGGCATGACGGTAATCGCCGAGTATACTGTTGCGTTCTTTGGTAATGGTTAAGTGAATTTTGTACCGGTGCAGGTATTCCAGCACAGGTTCCAACGAACCTTCGGGAACATACGCAGCTAATGCATGTAAAGGAACTTCCTTTTTACTCATTTGCCTTTCTGCTGTTTCATCATACGGAAAATGGTCCGCACTTCAATAAAAGAGTAAATGAAATACAAACCCATGGAAATATATACAGCTGTGCGGTTAATTTTTGTGGCAGTAGATGCATAAATCAATACAGCTGCTGCAACAACAATCATTTTAATCATCAACGATGCATATACGCCACGCAGAAACACCTGTGCATTGTTGGTAGTAAATCCTTTGATATGAAAAAGAAGAGAAACCAATGTAACGGCAAACACAATCAGGTTGCCTGTCATGAGTACATTAAGATCGATATTGTTAGTTGCAAGCCAGTTTCTGCTTAATAAACTGATGCAGCTTACCGCTGCAAATAAACCAAGAATAGGAACGATCAACTTACTTTTTTGTGCATTCATTTCTTCTTCGATGTGTCTTTAACTACCCGCACAAGCAAACCTGTTATAACCAGCACGGGCAACACAAATGCAAATAAATGAAAATTCAGGTTCAGCCAGCCATCTGTTTTTATTCCAAGAAAAACGGCAATACCAAGCGCCGCCATAATCTGCATAGCTAAACCTGAATACTCCAGCAAATAAGCCGAAGTGCTTTTATATTTTTTAGGATCCTTATTGGTCGTTTGCTGCTGCATGTACCTGGTCTTTCGCAATATCTACCACGTTTGCCAGTGGTGCTTTCGATACAGCTTCTGCTCCCATGTGGCATTCGCCGTTAAAGGAAGCAGTTGCATCTACCTGTAACTGACCGGCATAAATATTTCCATTAATCTGGCAGCTGCCTTTCAGGTACAACAGCTCGGTAACTTTAATAGTGCCGGTAATTGCACCCAACACATCGGCTTGTTGTGCAATTACATCGCCGGTAATTTTGCCCGAAGGGCCTACTAATACTTTGGAAGAAGTGGTGAGGTTGCCCACCAATGTGCCATCAACCCGAATATCGCCTTTAGCGCTGATGTTACCTTTAATTTCGGTACCCTGTGCCACTATGGTAGCCACACCTGTTGCGTACTCTTTTTCCGAGGAACTGGATTTGCTGTTGAACATATGCGTTGGTTTTTATTGCGTTGATCGTTCTACTTCCGGTATTTTTAAGGTAGCAGTATCTAACACAGTTGTTTTCACATCGCCCGATAACACTTTTTTCAGGTTTTCAAGATACTGATCTTTATACAACATCGATTTCTCTAACGAATCAATTTTGGTTTTATAAAAGATCAACTCCTTCCGCTGACTTTGCGAACCATACCCCGGTAAATAATATTTGAGGTTGGTAAACGTAATCAGCGCTACCGTAAGCCCCACTAATAATACAAAAATGGTGCTAAGAGTAATATAAACGCTCAACCTGGATAATTTAAACGTCACCACTTCCTCGTACGTATCATCGTTCATCACCACCAAACGGTAACGGTTTCGTAATCGTTTCAACGTACTTTCTGCATCAATTCGTTTTGCCATAGCGTAAATGAGGGCTAAATTTACTGTTTACCAAGGGTAAAAAAAGAATTTCTTCCCTATTTTACCCCGAATTAAAATATTTTTGACCGTATTGAGTTATAAAAAAAAACAAGTAAACGCCTGCATGCAGCCAATTCTTGTACCAAAATTCCGACTGTTCTTCTTCTTGTTCCTGCTGGGCTGCTTTTCTGCATCGGCACAACCCGATTTTACATTGCCGCTGGTAAAACCCAAAAAATACGAGAACAAAACATTGGGTTCGGAAAAAACCGATGAAAAAAAGTTTACACTACCCCGTAAAATTTACCAGAGCACGGTAACGCATTATAACTTTTATTATAACGCTACCAATAAAATAAATGCCATCCTTGAAAGGGCAAAGGCAAGTCACAGGGATGATTATACGCAGCTGCTTCCTTTCTATAATTATTCAACCAACATTACCGCTGCCGATTCGGCCGAACTGGATTCGGTGATTTACAAAGCCACTGCCGGTATTGTACTGCACGATTTGCGCAACAGCTATATCGACGATATGTACCTGCTGATTGGTAAAAGTTATTACTACTGGCAGAAATACGATTCGGCTTACCGCATCTTTCAGTTCATTAATTATAACTTTTTCCCGAAAGGAAAAGACGAATACATTATTGTAGTTGGTGCCAACGATCGCTCTACCAAAGGCGATCTCAACATTGCCACCAAAGAAAAAAACAGTTTGCTGCACCGAGCCTTTACCAAAGCACCCAGCCGAAACGATGCCTTGCTGTGGCTGGCCCGTACGTATGCAGAGGATAATCTTTTTCCGGAAACGTACAGCTTAGTGAATCTGCTGAAAAAAGATCCCACCTTTCCGAAACGCTTGCACGGCAAATTAAACGAAGTACAGGCCTATTCTTTTTACAAGCAAGAGCAATGGGACAGTACCGCTTTTTACTTAAAGAACGCATTGAGCGAAGCAGCCGATAAAACAGAATTAGCCCGTTGGGAATATTTGCTGGCGCAGCTGTATGCAAAAACCAATCAACCCGATCTTGCATCAGACTATTTCAACAAAGCAAAAGCGCATACAACTGATCCTGTATTGTACATCCATGCACGCATTTACGAAGCGCAGCTGGTAAAGAAAGAAGGCGCAACTGCAACAATGGATGAAACATTGGCTGACCTGTTGAAACTATCGAAGAAAGAACGTTTTGATGGATATGAAGATGTATTGTTTTATGCTGCTGCCAACGCAGCATTGCAAAAAGGCGATACCACACAAGCCATGAATTTGCTGAAGCGCAGTGTTACTTACCAAACTGAAAACCCCTCCGTAAAAAATCAGGCGTTTGTACAGTTATCCGAACTGGCGTATCGCCGCAGAGATTATATACTCGCCTCCTCATCGCTCGACAGTGCTAATTTGAACGACCCTGCATTTGCCGAACAGAGTGTGCAGCTGCAAAACAAACAACAACTGTTGAAACAACTGGTGCAATTAATTACCGTTGTAAAACAGCAGGACAGTTTGCAGACTGTAGCAAAAATGCCAGAGAAAGAAATGGACAGTTACCTGCGTTCCCTTGCAAGAAAGCTGCGCCGGGAAAGAGGGCTGAAAGAAGAAATGGCCTACACACCTGCTGTGCTTACAGGTAATCCGCAGGATGTCAATACGCCTTTGTTTACCAACGCCGGCAGTGGTAACAGCTGGTATTTTTATAATGCATCACAAAAGGCAAAAGGATTTAATGAGTTTAAAGCGAAATGGGGCAATCGTCCGAATATCGATAACTGGCGCAGGCAAAGTGCTGTTGATGCCACAGCCTCTTTCGCCAACAACAATAAACCGCAGGCCGATGTGAGACCTGGTGATGAAAACAGCATCGATCCTAATACTATTCCATCGGATGAATTAACAGTTGATGGTCTGAAATCCCGTTTGCCGCTCACCGAAGAACAGGTGTTGGCATCGAATAAAAAAATTGCTGAATCCTTATTTGAACAGGGACAGATCTACAAAAATCAACTGGAAGATTATGCCCAGGCTGCTGCGGTGTTTGAAGAACTGTGGAAGCGTTTCGGCAATTACGAAAAGGAAGAAGAAGTGTTGTTTGAATTATTCTATTGCTACAATAAGCTGGGCGATAAACAACGGGCTGCCTACTTTCAACAGGAGTTGAAAAAGAAATATCCCAATGGCGATCCTGTGCAGAAAATAACTGCCGCCAACAATCCTGTGAAGCCGGGAAAAGATGAAAAAACAATTGTGTACGAACGAGTATACGATCTCTTCATCTCCGGTAAGTTCGATGAAGCAGCACAACAGAAAAAACTTGCCGATTCTGTTTATGGCAATTCATACTGGACGCCGCAGTTGCTCTACATTGAAGCGTTGTACCACATCAAACAAAAAAACGATAGTGTTGCTATTGTAACACTCACCAATCTCGAACGCAATTTCCCCGGTTCGCCCATGGCCGACAAAGCAGCCGTAATGAAGGATGTGGTGAGCAGAAGAGCTGAAATTGAAGATTATCTTACACGCACCAATATTGTTCGCCAAACAGAAGACAGTATTGTTATTCCGTTCGATGAGGGCCCGAAGGTGAACAAGATCGTTCAGGATAAAAAACAACAGGATAATAAGATTGTAACCGGTAATCAGCCAACACAAAACAACGCCAACATTACACGACCGGCAGCACCCGTACAAAAAACGGAAGTAGAAAAAACCGACCGGAATAATGCAAGTAAAATCGGCATCAATCCAAAAACAGCAAAAGATACCACTACGCTTAAACCTATGAAAGAGGTGAAAGTTGAAACCGCCTATATCTATAATTCCAACGAACCTTATACGGTGCTAATTTATTTCGACCAGGTAGACCCTGTGTACATCAGCGAAGCAAAGAATGCGTTTCAGCGGTATAACAACGCTTCGCACAGTGGCGAAACAATTGGCTTGAAAGTAAACGATGCCGATAAAGAAACCCTGTGGATGGAAATGGGCATGTTCTCCGATGTAACCATCGCCATGGGTTATATGGACGAATGGAAGAAGAATGCAAGGCAGATTATTCCCTGGTTGACCGAGTCGAAATATAAGTTTATCGTTATATCAGAACGGAACCTCGAACTACTCAAAACCAGGAAGAATATGGAAGAATACAGGCTCTTCCTGCAGCAGCACATCAAAGATAAATTTTAGTTTTTTTACGACAGTTGCACTCCTTTAATTGTTATAGATTTGTCTGGTACTGAATTTGCAATAATTCAGCTTTTAAAATTCGAATATGCGTACACCCATCAAATATCTCTGGCGTGCATTTTTTATCTGCATTGGCTTATTTGTGGTAATTGTAGTTGGAGCCAATTTTGGTTTGTTAGGTAAAATGCCATCGCTGGAGGAACTCGAAAATCCTTCGGCTTCACTTGCCAGTGAGGTGATTGCTTCCGATGGAACCATGATGGGTAAGTTTTATCTTGAAGACAGAACCAATGTAGAGTACAAAGACATTTCGCCCAACATTGTAAAAGCGTTGGTTGCGGCCGAGGATGAACGCTTTTATGATCACTCCGGTATTGATGGCCGTTCACTGGCAAGAGCTGTCGTAAAGCTTGGTAGTGATGGTGGTGGCAGTACTATTACCCAACAGTTGGCATTGAACCTGTTTGGTGGTCGTGCAAAAAATAAAGTACGCCGGCTGTTTCAAAAAATTCAGGAGTGGATTATTGCTGTAAAGCTGGAACGCAACTTTACCAAAGATGAAATTATAGCACTCTACCTCAACACGGTTGAGTATAGCGACAACGTGTTTGGTATCCGCAACGCATCCAAAACATTTTTCCAGAAAGAACCGGCGCTTGTTACAGTTGATGAAGCAGCATTGCTCATTGGTATGGTAAACGCACCGTATGCTTACAATCCTCGTTTGTTTCCTCCACGTGCTATGCAAAAACGCAATGCTGTAATTAACGATATGGTGCGGAATAAATTTGTTTCGGAGAGTGACGGTGAATCGTTGAAGAGCAAACCCATCAACTTAAAATATAAAAAGCTCGATGAAAGTACAGGTCTTGCCCCCTACTTCCGTGATGTGTTGCGTGATTTTATGAAGAAGTGGGCGAAAGAACATACCAAGCCAAACGGAGACAACTATAATATTTACAGGGATGGTTTAAAAATTTATACCACCATCAATCCACGTATGCAGTTGTATGCCGAAGAAGCAGTATCGAAGCACATGAGTGCATTGCAGAAAAACTACTGGACCTTACCCTGGATAAAAACCAACAGCATCTGGAAAGGACACGAAAAAATTCTGGAACGTGCCATGAAGGAAAGTGATCGCTGGCGCAAGATGGAACAGGCAGGCGCAAGCGAAGAGGAGATCCGCAAAGCGTTCGAAACAAAAACGAAGATGAAGGTATTTGCCTGGAACAGCAAACGTGAAACAGATACGATCATGACACCGTTTGATTCCATTCGTTATCACCGTATGATCATTCAAACCGGTTTTATGGCAATGGATCCGTTTACCGGCGAAGTAAAAGCATGGGTTGGCGGTGTAAACTTTAAAAACTTTAAATACGATCACGTTAATCCTAATACCAAACGCCAGGTAGGTTCAACCTTTAAACCGATCCTGTATGCGTATGCAGTTGAAAATGGTTTTACACCTGAAACGCCCTTACCAAGCGGACCGATTAATCTTGGTGGAAAAATCATTACAGGAACCGGCGGACCAATGGCTATCTGTTTAGCGTTTTCGAAAAACCCCGGTGCGGCTTACTTGATGAATCAGTTTGGTGTAAAACCGGTTATTACGTTTGCCAAAAGCACAGGTATTACCAGTGAAATGCCTCCCTATCCTTCCATTGCATTAGGTGCTGCAGAAATAAGTGTGTTTGAAATGATGCAGGCTTATACCATGTTCCCCACGAATGGCATGACCACGCAACCCATCTTTATCACACGCATTGAAGATCGTAACGGTAATATCTTACAATCATACGCACCCGAACAAAAAGTGGTGCTGAGCGAATCGGCTGCATTTACAATGGTGAAAATGATGCAGGGTGTAATTGATATTGGTACCGGCCGACGTTTGCGTGGTATGGGTTTAACCGGAGAAATTGCGGGTAAAACAGGTACAACCAACGATAATACCGATACCTGGTTTATCGGTTACACGCCACAGTTATTAGCCGGCGGCTGGGTTGGTTGCGATGATCCTTTCCTGAAAATGGTGGGCGAAGGTAACCGTACAGCACTGCCTATCTGGGGTTACTTTATGGATCGTGTACAAAGCGATAAAACATTGGGCATATCCAGAGATGCAAAGTTTGTACAACCGGAAAGTATGAAGGTGGAAACCTTTATGGACTTTGAAAACTTTGCCGATAAATACCGTAACGAACCCGATGCAGAAAATCCGGATGCAGGTAATGGAACATCATCAGACTATAACGATCTGCAGTTAACACCCGATCCAACGCTTGGACCGGAATCGCAGATCAACGAAGAAAACAAAGTGTTACAGGAAGCAAAAAAGCAAGACGATAAAAAACAAGAGCCGAAGAAAGATGCAGCAACAGATAAAAACAAACGTGCTGCGGATACAACAAAGAAAAAGTGGTGGCCCTTCCGCAAAAAAAATAACTGATAAAAAAATGCCCCGGTTAACCGGGGCATTTTTTTTATGACAATGATGTGCTCCATGCCAGTTTATAAATACCATCCCCACCCTTTACACAGGTAAACAAAAAACTGGTGATAAAAGGAATATGAAACTGCTCCTGCTCATTGTTCAGCAAAATGGTACCGCTGAGATAAATAGTGGAAGAAGATGTTTCCAACGCTTCGCTGTCAACAGGTACACGTTGTAAACCATACCCAAGATCGAAACGGCGGTAAGCCAATTGTTCAACCAGGTTTTCTAACAGTTCCAGACTGTCGAGTGTAGCGGCAATGTGAATGTTGTTGTTCATGATCCTTTCTTTTTAGCAGATCAACCAATCGCCTCAATTGTTACCTCTCTTCACGTATATGATGCAGCAACCGCTTGTACGATTAATAAAGAAATGTGAAAGCTGTAAAAAGCTGCTTTTCCAAGTGAGAAATTTATCCCCCATCCATAGCTATATTTTTGCATCTTTGCAACAAACAAACTACTGATTAACATGTGCGGAATCGTTGGCTATATAGGGTCAAGAGAGGCCTATCCTATTGTATTAAAAGGTTTGAAACGACTGGAATACCGGGGTTACGACAGTGCCGGTGTAGCGTTGTTAAACCACGGATTAAACGTCTATAAAAAGAAAGGCAAGGTTGCCCAGCTCGAAGAAGAAGTTATTGGTAAAGACATTCAATCGAATATTGGCATTGGTCACACACGTTGGGCAACACATGGCGAACCCAGCGACCGCAATGCGCACCCTCATCAATCAAAAAGCGGCAAGCTGGCCATGATCCACAATGGCATCATTGAAAACTATGTATCTATCAAAAACGAATTATTGAAAAAAGGATACACGTTCAAAAGCGATACTGATACCGAAGTTCTCCTCAACTTTATTGAAGACATCAAAACAAACAACGAATGCCCGCTCGAAGAAGCTGTACGTATTGCTTTACGTCGTGTGGTGGGTGCGTATGTTATTTTATTAATTGATGAAGATGATCCTGATACCATTATTGCTGCCCGTAAAGGAAGTCCGTTGGTAATTGGTATTGGTAAGAACGAACATTTTCTGGCCAGTGATGCATCGCCCATTATTGAATACACCAAAGAAGTAGTGTATGTAAACGATTACGAACTGGCGATTGTAAAAGCCGATGAACTGATTCTGAAGAATCTCGGCAACGAAAAAATTACACCCTATATTCAAAAGCTCGATCTTGAATTAGCTGCCATTGAAAAAGGCGGTTACGATCATTTCATGATCAAAGAAATTAATGAGCAACCACATACCATTGAGGATTGTTTACGTGGCCGTTTAGATGCACAAAGCGGCCGCATTACCATGGCCGGTGTAGAGAACAATATTGAGCAGTTGAAAAACGCACAACGCATTGTGATGATTGCTTGCGGCACCAGCTGGCATGCAGGTCTTGTAGCAGAATATATTTTTGAAGAGCTCTGTCGTATTCCTGTTGAAGTGGAATATGCAAGCGAGTTCCGCTACCGTAATCCTGTTATCAACAAAGGAGATGTGATCATTGCTATTTCGCAAAGCGGCGAAACAGCAGATACCATTGTGGCGATTGACAAAGCAAAAGAACAAGGTGCGTTTATTTTTGGTGTGGTGAATGTGGTGGGCAGTTCCATTGCACGTTTATCGCATGCAGGTGCTTACACACATGCAGGACCGGAAATTGGTGTGGCCAGTACCAAAGCATTTACGGCTCAGTTAGCAGTATTAACAATGGTAGCGTTGAAGATTGCCATTGAAAAAGGAACCATTACACACGAACGTTACATGCAACTCTTAAACGAACTGCATGCCGTACCTGAAAAAGTAAAAACCTTACTTGAAAGAGCAGACGAGGTGAAAGCGATTGGTTTGAAGTATAAAGACGCCAGCGACTTCTTATATCTTGGTCGTGGATACAATTTCCCGGTAGCATTGGAAGGCGCATTGAAGCTGAAAGAAATTTCGTACATCCATGCCGAAGGTTACCCGGCTGCAGAAATGAAACACGGACCGATTGCATTAGTGGATGAAAAACTGCCTGTTGTATTTGTCGCAACAAAAGATGCGTACTATGAAAAAGTAGTGAGCAATATCCAGGAAATTAAAGCACGTAAAGGACAGGTAATTGCAGTGGTAACAGAAAATGATGAAGTGATTCCTTCGATGAGTAACGACATGATGTATGTGCCGGAAGCTGATGAAATTGTAGCGCCGATGCTGAGTGTAATTCCGCTACAGCTACTCTCTTATTACATTGGTGTAGCCAAAGGATTTGATGTAGATAAACCGAGAAATCTTGCAAAGAGTGTAACGGTTGAATAGTTTGTTGCAGGTTACATGTTTCCTGTTACAGGTCAGGAAACATGTAATTTAAATTATATTACCTGAAACAAGCAACCTGTAACCTGCAACCATTCTTTATGAACCAGATCACCAAACAACCGATTGCCGGCATTGGTTACGAATTTATTCCGAAGCAGTTTCTGCCAAAAGGAAAAGACGAATACTATCTGCGCAATAAACAAAACCGCAGCGGTATCAACTACCGTAAACTTTCTGCACTCGAAATTGAAGTGCTGGTGCGTAACCGCAATGCCTCCGACAACTGGAATAACATTTTGGTATCCGATGCATTCAATCCAGAGCTGGTAAAAAACTGTAAGTTCTTCGGGCTGGTGCGTATTGGAAAACTGGAACCTTACTATCTCGAGTTTCACTCCATCAAATTACAGGTTGGTTTATACAACAGCACCATCATCAGCTGCGATTTTGGTGAAAATGTGGTCATCGATAATGTGCATTACCTCTCCCACTACATCATTGGCAATGAAGTAATCATTACCAATGTGCACGAAATGGGTACCACCAACTATGCCAAGTTTGGTAACGGTATTTTAAAAGAAGGGGAAGATGAAAAGATCCGCATCTGGCTGGAAGTGTGCAATGAAAATGCAGGACGAAAAATTATTCCCTTCAATGGCATGTTACCAGGCGATGCCTGGTTATGGAGCCGCAACAGAGATAACGATCAGCTGCAACAGAAATTCAAAGAGTTTACAGAAAGTAAATTCGATAAGCTTCGTGGTTATTATGGCAAAGTGGGCGACCGTACTGTTATTAAAAGTTGCGATATCATCAAAGACGTTTGGATTGGCAGTGATGCGTATTTGAAAGGTGCCAACAAACTGAAAAATCTCACTATCAATTCAGCACCCGAAGCAAGTTCACAAATTGGCGAAGGCTGCGAACTGGTAAATGGAATTATTGGTGAAGGCTGTCGTATTTTCTATGGTGTAAAGGCAGTGCGTTTTTACATGGCATCACATTCGCAGTTGAAATACGGCGCACGACTCATCAACTCTTATCTTGGCAACAATGCTACTATCTCCTGCTGCGAAGTTTTGAACTCACTCATTTTCCCTGCGCATGAACAACACCACAACAACTCATTCTTGTGTGCAGCAACGGTAATGGGACAAAGCAATATTGCTGCAGGTGCAACACTGGGCAGTAATCACAATAGTCGCAGTGCCGATGGTGAAATGATTGCCGGCCGTGGTTTCTGGCCGGGGCTTTGTGTAAGTATCAAACACAACTCCCGCTTTGCATCGTACACGTTATTAGCAAAAGGTGATTATCCTGCAGAACTTTCTATTCCTTTTCCGTTTGCCCTGGTAAGTAACGATACCGCCAATGATCAATTGGTTGTAATGCCGGGCTATTGGTTTATGTACAATATGTATGCACTTGCACGTAATGCCTGGAAATATATTGACAGAGATAAACGAATCGATAAAACACAAACCCTCGAATACGATTTTCTTGCACCCGACAGCATGAATGAAGTGATGCAAACATTGCAGCTGCTGGAGCAATACGCAGGCAAAAAAGCTTTGGATGAAAATATAGATACACTTGAAATACCGGCGGGCATTGTAGAAAACAGTAAACGCAAAGTTGTTGTACTAAAAGCATCAAAAAGTTACCAGCTCTTTAAAGAACTGATTACATATTATGCTGTTGAGCAGACCTTACAATTTGCATCAACGGTGAAATACAAAACCGCCGATGAACTGTTTGCACAATTGCCGAAAAAACAAAAACGCAGTGAGTGGGTGAATGTGGGTGGCCAGTTGATTCCCGTTACTGAACTCAATAGCCTGAAACAGAAAATTGTTAGCGGTAAAATAAAAAGCTGGGATGCCGTGCATGCATTTTATGCTACGCAGGCACAACACTATCCGCAACAGAAATTACAACATGCATTGAGTTGTTTGTTTGAATTAACAGGCACTGCAAAACTCACAAAAGAAAATTTCGTAGCATACCTGCAAAGCTATCTTGCAACCAAAACATGGATGGTGGAAGGCATTGCATCATCCAGAGCAAAAGATTATACCAGTCCCTTCCGTAAAATGATGTACGAAACAGAAGCCGAGCTGGAAGCAGTAACCGGTAAGCTGAAAGAAAACAGTTTCATCCTTGAACAGCAGGAAGAGTTGAAGCAAACAAAAGCTGCTGTACAAAAAATGGTGAAGCAGTTGAAGCTCTGATGATAAAGTTTTTTTTCACCGCAGAGAAAAAAGAATACAAAGACAAGCGCAGAGGTTAAACTCTCTTCCTCCTTTCTCTGCGGTAAGAAATATCTTTGAAACAACCTCAATATTATTTTAACTAATGAATCGCCTTGTGGATGAATACATCGAAAGCCTGCCCGATGAGAAACGGGAAATAGCCGAACAGCTTCGTGAAATGATCCTCACACTGATTCCGCATGTGCAGGAAAAACTCAGCTTTAAAATTCCCTTCTATCATTATCATGGCATGTTCTGTTACCTCAACGAAGTAAAGGATGGGATTGATCTTGGTTTATGCCGTGGTAAAGATTTGGTTGATGTATTACCACAACTGGAACAAGGCAAACGGGTGATGGTAGCCTCTGTTATTATCCGTAACAAAAAGGAAATTCAAACAAAACAAATTGATGAAGTATTGCTTACTGCTGCGAACTGGCAGGAAGAAGCAAAGCGTTTGAAAATTTCAATGATCAAAACAAAGAAGAAAAAAGCCAAATAAACCTTTCATCCCGACGAAGGAGGATCATCTCCCGGGCAATTGTACAAAAGATCAACAGTTCCCTCGTGTCTTGGGATGACATACAATTCAACAAAAAAGCCGCTTCTTCCGAAGCGGCTTTACTTATTTTATCAAGTGAAATTATTCACCCCAGATATTATCTTTTCCATCGAGCCATTTTTTCACCAAATCAGTTGTAATGGATTTTGGACGCTCTAACGGGAAGCCCAATGCACGATCCCAGATAAGGCTGGCCATTACACCCAATGCACGGCTTACAGCAAACAACACGGTGTAAAATTCATATTCCACCATACCGTAGTGTACCAGCAAAGCACCACTGTGCGAATCAACATTCGGCCATGGGTTCTTTACTTTACCGAGTGATTGTAAAATCGGCGGCACCACTTCATAAATATTCCAAACGGTGTTTACCAGTTTATCATCGGGCATATGCTTTTTACCAAACTCCATTTGTGCTGTAAAGCGAGGATCGGTTTTGCGCAATACAGCATGACCGTAACCTGGCACCACTTTTCCTTCACCCAATGTTTTCTTTACGTAATCTGCAATCTGTACTTTATCCGGTGCATCGGTGCCTAATGCTTCCTGCATTTCGAAAATCCACTTAATTACTTCCTGGTTAGCCAAACCGTGCAACGGACCGGCCAAACCATTCATACCTGCAGCGTAAGCTAAATAAGGATCGCTCAATGCAGAACCAACAAGGTGTGTGGTGTGTGCCGATACGTTACCACCTTCATGATCGGCATGGATGGTCATGTACAAACGCATCAGTTCCATAAAACCTTTGTCTTCGTAACCGAGCATGTGTGCCAGGTTACCCGACCAGTCGAGCAAACCATTCGGATGAATATGATCGCCGTTTTTATATTTCCGGCGGTAGATGTAGGCTGCAATACGGGGCAAACGTGCAATTAACGTCATTGCATCATCAAACACCGGTTCCCAGTAATCTTTTTTATTAATACCCTCTGCATATTGTTTGGCAAAAATACTTTCTGTCTGCAGGGCCATTACACCCACCACAAACATCGTCATCGGGTGTGTTTGCAACGGCAATGCATCAATAGCATCAAATACATGGTTGGGTACATGGCTGCGGCGCATCCAGTTATCGGTAACAGAGTTAACCATTGCATCATCGGGCAAATCGCCGGTCAGCATCAGGTAAAACAAGCCTTCGGGTAATGGCTGCTCGCCACCATTTGGAAATTTCGGCAGCTTTTGTTGTAACTCGGGAATCGTAAATCCACGAAAACGAATACCTTCCTGTGAGTCGAGCAAAGAGGTTTCGGTAACCAATCCTGTTATACCACGCATACCCTGATAAATTTGAGACAGGGTAACCTCTCCGGCCACCTTATTCCCATGCTCTTTCAGTATATTTTTTATCTCGGCACTGGCCGCTTCCGCTTTCTCTTTAAACCGTTCTTTCATGTGTGTATTTATTATGGTTTTAATGGAACACATGTATAACCAACCATCCTGCAATGCCCGGCTACAGTACGAATGAATCCGGGTAACAGCAGATCTAATTCCTGGGTGGTTATTGCATATCCCTGTTTAAGTTTATTCTTGAAATAATCGCTTGTAAGTGTTGTTACTTGCGAATCCGTCAAAGTTAACCAATAAGCACTTTCATAACAATTAACAAATGCTAAAAGTTGTTGAAACAAACGCTATTTAGGTGCACGTTTATACAACCGGTAGGCAATGAAAGCGAAAATTACATTGGGTATCCATGCCGCAATAATAGGCGGAAGATTGCCTTTTGTAGAAAACACCATGGAGAATTTATCAACCACAATAAAGGTTACGCCAATAATAAACGCCAGGGCCAGGTGAAAGCCACTGCCCCCTCTTATTTTCCTGCAGGCAAGAATAGCAGCGATCATCGTCATTACAATTACTGAAATAGCACTGGCATCACGCCGGTAGCGTTCAAACTTAATGGCATTCACCCCTTCCGATCCACGGATCTGCTCCTGCTTAATAAAACGGTTGAGCGCTGGTGTTTTCAGTTTATCTTTTTTAAAGTCATCTTCCGAAATATCGCTGGGCAGGTATCCCATTTTTAAATAGTAGTTCGATAAGGTTTTTACTTCCTCATCAAGCCCGTTGATTTTGCGCTCAACTGCATTTTCCAGCTTCCATTGTTTTTTGGCCGTATCCCACAAAATCGATTCGGAACGCAGGTTGTAATACACCTGGTTATTCTTAACCTTTTCCAGAAAAAAGCCATTGCCGATTTTGGTAGTCGTATCGTAGTTACGCATACCGGCATAGGTGTACGTATCAACCCTGAAATGAATATTGTTGAGATACTGGCGTTGCTGCTTGGCAATATTGCCCATATCTACATACTTGTTCTCGAAATTGGTGCGGATGATGTTAGCAACCGGAATCAAAAAGTGATTGGCCAGTCCAAGCATCAACGCCAGAAAGATCCCCCCTACCCAATACGGACGAAGAATGCGGTTGAGGCTCATGCCCACACTCAGCATGGCTACAATTTCGCTGCGGAGTGCAAGTTTGGATGTAAAGAACACCACCGCAATCAATACAAACACCGGGAACAACAATGCTATGATATGTGGCAGAAACCCATAGTAATACTTGGTAACAATTTCGTTGAAGGTTAGCCCGCTGCGCACAAAATCTTCGCTTTTTTCACTGGCATCAATAGCCAATGTAATCATCGAAAAGATGAGGAGCAGGAAAAAGAAAGTCTTCAAAAACGACTTTAATATGTACCAATCGAGGATTTTCATGAATGCCTGCAAAGTAAGGGCAGATTTTGGAAAAGAAGTGTTAGAAATAAAAACCGGCCGTTTTCTGGAAAAACGGCCGGTAATACTCCCCGACCTTGGGATTAGCTGGCTTTTATTTCTTCAGCAGCCGAAACAACAACTCCGGCTCATTGGTAGTAATATAATCGAAGCCTTCTTTTAATAACCAGCTCATGGTTGTACTATCGTTTACCGTCCATGAATTCAAGGCAATACCGTTTTGTTTCGCTTCCGTAATCCATTGCGGATTTTTTTGAAAGAAAGAGTAATGATAATCGACGCCGTTAATCTTATCGGCCTTTACCTGTGCAGGCGATTTGTTGCCTTCGAGATATTGCAGCACAGCAGTTGCATCCAGCTCACGGATCTTCAGCAGAATATCATAATCAAAGCTGATGTACACAGCCATCGGTTCGGCATGTAAACGTTTTACCAGCTGTACTACTTTTTCAGCAATGCGTTTACCTCTTTCTTTACTGATGCCTGAAGGTTTTATTTCCAGAATTAAACGTGTAGAGGTATTGTTGGCTAATCCTGCTTCAAGGTATTGCTGGAGTGTGGGTAATGGCTCGTTGTTGGACAAACGAAACTGCATCAACTCTGCATATGTTACTTTTTCAATTTCCAGTTTATTGAAATGCGGATCGTGGTTGATCACAAGTGAATCATCGGCCGTCATACGTATATCAAATTCCGATCCTGTACATTTTAAACGAATCGCTTCCTTTAATGCTGCAATCGAATTTTCAGGCAGCTTATTCAGCTTAAAGGCACCACGATGTGCCACCACAGGGTTGGCCGCAAATTTTATGTTTTGTGTTGACTGCTTTGTTGCTGTACAGGATAAACAGAACAACAAACAAAGACTATAGCTGAAGCGTTTCACGTGTTTACTTTTAATTGTACTATTATTGTTTGCGCTGCTGAAATAACCACTGCAACAATTGTGGTTCTGCAAAGGCAGCATCCCAGCTGTTATGATTGGCATCGGGATAAAGCGTAAACTTCACCGAAGCTTTCTGCTGCTTTAATGCGGTTACCATCTTTTGCGAAAACTCCGGCAGCACTACATCATCTTTTCCTCCATGAAACACCCACCATTTTGTTTTAACCAATTGCGTGGCTGTTGCCGGATGCGCACCACCGCAAATAGGAACTGCTGCAGCAAAGGTATTGGGCATGCGTCGTACCAATTCAAATGTACCCATACCACCCATGGATAAACCCATTACATACATCTGCTTTTGCTGAATCCTATAACGCACCTGCAGGTTACCAACCAAACTCATCAGCAAACGTAATGGCGATGTTGGTTCACCATCGGCTACAAAATAAAAACTGCGTTTGCCGTTTTTTGTACCGCTTGTTACAGCCTGCACATTGCTCCAGTAATTGGTTGCCGAACATTGCGGAAACACAACAATGGCCGGGTATTTTTTACGGATGCTGTCCTGCAAAAAGAGTTTGGCACCGTGTGTTAATTGTTTTTCATTATCGTTACCGCTCTCTCCTCTTCCATGCAAAAACACAATCAGCGGATAGGTTTTTGCAGCATCATAATTCTCCGGCAACAGTATACGGTAAGGCAATATATCGCCGTATTGAATAAACCATTGCTTTTCGTAGAGGCTCATATCCTGCGCCTGTACATCAACAAATAAGAGTACGAATAAAAAAGCAAGTATACTTCTGTATTTCATGTTTCAAAATTATGTGGTGAAGTTTAGCTTTATCATTAACAAATGATGAAGCCTGTACACTTTTTTACTTTGCTAAATGCGGACTTTCAAATCCAAGTTTCTTCAACCCATCTTTTATTTCGGGGCAACTCATAAATAAATTCCAGAGTAAACCACTTCTGTAATTTTCCATCATTACTACTGCTGGTCCCTGATCTATTGCAAGGTAACGTGGCAGATACCAATTTTCCGTTTCACTGAAAGCATCATAAAAACCATACACGCCAAACAGTTTGTCTTTTTTGTTTGTGTACCAGTTTTTCATCGCCGCCATTGACTCCTTAGGTGTGTAAGGAAAAGATGATAAAGCTGCTGTTGGCGAAATAACACCGAGATCTCTGTCTTTGGTTGGTGCATGCCCTGCATAGCCTTTCATCGAATAGCTTGAGGTTAAACCCCAACTGTCTGGGCCATAACCTTTGTATCCGTTCAGGTTGTTAACACACCAACGATAATGAATCAACGTATGACCGGTATTGTGTTTCCAGTAATCGGCATACTTGTCTTTCAATCCACGTGGATCAAGACCGAGATATGAATAATGCGCCCAGAACAACGGACCTGCTGCTCCTTCTTTGTTATGATGATTCATCGACAACTTAATATCCTCAAAACCCGCAGGCAGTTCATTGATCTTACCGTTCTTTGCCCATCCTTCATGATACACTTCTGCAGGCACAGCATGTGTGGGCGATGCTGCTGCAAGTACATACATGATCAAACATTCATTATAACCATCCACTGCAAAATTCATCCGCCACGCATGGTTGGGACTCCAATGCCAGTACAATGCATTTTTTCCATTGCGGTACCAATCAAACTCTACTTCTTTCCAGAGTTTATCAATACGTGTGGCCAATGTTTTTTCTGTTGCAGAACCGTTTTGAAAATACTGCCGCACACAAAGCAAGCCCTGGATCATAAACGATGTTTCAACCAAATCACCTCCATCATCGTAACGGCTGAACGGTTTAACTTTTCCTGTTTCGCCATTCCACCAATGCGGCCATGCACCATGGAAGCGATCGGCTGTTTCTAAAAACTGTACGATCTTTTCCAGTCGTTGCCTTCCTTCATCTCTGCTGATAAATCCACGTTCAATACCAACAAGGATAGCCATTACACCAAAACCGCCGCCGCCGCTGGTAACAACGTTTTTATCGTTTTGCGGATAGATATTATCAACATGAAAACGTTCACGGGCCAAACCGCTGGTTGGTTCTGCACCATCCCAGAAGTATTGAAAGGTTGCACGCTGCACGTCGGTAAAAATGGCTTCGTCTTCTTTTGATGCAAATACAGTCTGCGTTGCAGGAACTTTTTTTGCATTGGAACACGCAAGCAAGAAACTGACAAGAATAACCGCTGAAAAAAACCGCATAAGAAAAATTATTGAACGTACAGAAATAAAAAAGCGTACACAGCAACGCATGCAACTGTGTACGCCTAAGAAATAAATTACTTATTGGCTTTACCTAAATTATACAATGCCTTAATAAATGCATCGGGTAAAGTACGGTTGAAGATTCGCAACTCATCCACTTGCCCTGTCATTGGTGCAAATGTAACATCGCTGCTAACCGATTTACCGGGAATACCATTGTAGTTTGAACCAATAATGACTTCACTTGGCTCATACGATTTAAATGAGTTATTACCTGTACCACGATTGGGAAAGTTGCCCACTTTTACACCATTCATCCAGATATTGAATACACCTGTTGTGTATTCGTATGTAAGAATGACGTGTACCCAGCTGTTGAGGCTTACTTTATCCTGTCCCGCACCACTGTTGACGTTATCCTGCGTACCGCCACTTACGGTTGCAAATGTGGGTTGAATACGCAGAACAGAATCGTTTGCTGCATTATAGCTTTGCGTGTTTAATGCAAAGTTGATGTTACCGGTGAAAACTCCCGGACGTGCCAGCTGAAACAGCATGGTACGTTTGCTTCCGTTATTACGGATCTTGATCCAGGTACTGATACTCCAGCTTTTAATTGTATCTGTTTTAAATTTCTGGAACTGCGTAGGGAAATATAAATATCCTGCAGTAAGACTTAGCGATTTACCACGCACAGCATCGGTTACATAACTGTCGCCTGCAGAAGAACCAGGGGCGGTACCGCTTTTCAATTCATTTTTCGTATCATCAAAGCTCCAGTATGCAATCAAGTTATCGGGAAAAATTTCATCCGAACTGTTGAAGCCATCGATCTTACCGGCATAATCGGCCGGGTTTACCGATGGCAGATTATTCGGATTACCATCGGGTTTGCACGACAATGCTGTTACCGTTAGTAGCAATGCGCCTGCAACTGTTTGTTTTATTTGAAATAGTTTCATTGTTTCAGTTTTTAAGAATCAATCAAATTAATAACCGGGATTCTGTGTAAGCTTACCCGCACTTAAATCGATTTGTGTTTGCGGAATTGGCAACAATACATCACGACTGTTACTGAAATTGGTTTTACCTGCAGCCTGCAACACATCTTGCGCAATACCCCAACGTACAAGATCAAAGAAACGATCGTGCTCCATTGCCAGTTCAACACGGCGTTCTTTACGGATAGCTTCACGCAACAATGCCTGATCGGTTGTTGTTACATCGGGCAATGTACCTGCAGGAGCACCTTGTCTTGCTCTTGCCCTTACAGAATTTAATGCTGCCAATGCAGCAGTGGTATTAGCAGCACCGCCCACTTCATTTGCTGCTTCTGCATACATCAATACAACATCGGCATAACGCAACAACCGAACGTTCATCCAGTAACCGAAACGGTTACCGATAGATGTACGTAACGATGGATTGCTGTACACTTTATTGTTGTAGCGGGGATTAGGTAAACCAACAGGTGTTGTTTCACCATAGATAGTTAAGCCCGGCGTGGTAGATGTGCTTGTAAACAAAATCGTTCTTGCCTTACGTGGATCGTTGGGCTCGTATGCCGCTACCAGCTGATCGCTTGGTGTGTTCCAGCCCCAGCCAAGATCCCAGATGCCTGCTCCACGTATACCCTGTATCTGCGCATATTGTACACCGTTATTAGAAGGAATGGCAGCAGTTGCTGTTGCCTGTACTTCAAATACCGATTCTTTGCTGTTCTCTCCTTCTTCTCTAAAAATGCGATCATACGGCGTTGAGAGATCGTACTGACCCGATATCATAACACTGTTGGCTGCAGCCATTGCAGAAGCCCATTTCTGTTGGGTGAGATATACTTTCGCCAGTAAACCATTTGCTGCTCCTTTGGTGGCACGGCCTACAAAGCGACTGTCCCAGCTGAGTGGCAATACCGATGCTGCGAATGTGAGATCGTTTTCAATAAACGCATAGATCTGCGCTGCTGTACTTTGTGCCACGTTATTTTGTGCAGCAGGATCGCTGAACAATGTATCAATCAATGGCACACGACCAAAGAAACGTACAAGATTAAAATACGCATAAGCACGAAGGAAACGGGCTTCACCAAGTGTTTGCTGTTTTACTTCGTTGCTTGCAATAATGCTTGTATTGGTATTGATTTCTTTAATGGTACTGTTGCAACGTGTAATGAGTGTGTAATTACCCAACCAGAGTGTATTACAAAAACCATTGCTTGCTGCTACCGGAAAATTATCCATGGTAATGGCATTGGTACCACCATCAGTTGGTGTACTTCCTTTATCGGCATCATCACTGCGGATGCTGGTAGCAGTTATGAACGATTGGCTGTGCAGGTTAAAACTACGCAGCTCGTTATATGCACCAAAAATAAACTGATCGTATGGACCGGAACCTCCGGGATAAGGATAATTATCTTCGGTATAAGCTCCCTGCCGGTTTGTATCGAGAAATCCTTTACAACCGGTTGCTGCAAGTACAACAACTGCAGCAAACAGAGCTACCTGTATTTTTCTTGTTAAAGGCATGAATGATTTCATATTTCGAATGTTTTAAAGTCGTTTAAAAAGTTACATTAATGCCGAGTGAATAAACGGATGGTACAGGATATGCACCGTTATCGGCACCGCCGCCAAGAATACTTCCGATCAATGGTTCAGGTGAGTAACCTGTAACACGGCTCCATGTAGCAACGTTTTGACCACTCAGGAATACTCTCGCTTTTTTAATACCAACCTTGCTTAATGCAGATTCATTAAATGTGTACCCGATCTGTAACAAACGGATACGGAGATAATCGCCTGGTTCAAGGTAATACGTGCTCATGAGGAAGTTGTTGCCTCTTGTGTTATCCATAATCGGTTCAATGTTCGATGTGCCCGGAGCTGTCCATGCATTTAAACGGTTGGCTTCAAAATTCAATGTAGCAAACGTAGAAGTGCGGCGTTGGGTGTAAATGCTATGCCCTGCTGCACCCTGCATTTCTATTTGAAAATCGAGGCCTTTGTAACCAAGACTTAATGAACCACCATAGCTGTATGGAGGAAATGGAGTTCCGATATATCCACGATCATTATCATTCAATACCCCATCACCATTGCGATCGAGATAAGCAATATCGCCGGGTAATGATGTTACAAAAGCAGGTTGCTTTGCCAGATCGGCTGTTGATTGATAAATACCTGTTTGTGTATAACCATAGAAATAACCAATCGACTGACCCGTGTTGGTGCGGTTTACACCACCATTACCGGTAATCGTAAAGTTGAAATTATTACCGATAGAGTTAACCACGTTCATATTGTAACTGACGTTGGCCGATACGCCGTAAGTAAGATCCTTACCAATACGATCGTTCCATCCTGCAGTTAATTCAACACCCCTGTTGGTGATCTTACCAAGATTGGTGAAGTAGCTGCGTGTTTCGTTTGGTAACGTTACACCGGTAAGAATATCTGTTGTTGTACGATCGTAGAATGTAAACTCTGTATTGAGCCTGTTATCCAATGCACGTATATCAAACCCTACATCTAAACCACGTACCGTTTCCCAACGCAGTTTCGGATCGGGAATGTAAGCTGCCTGGATAGACGTGTAAATATTATCGCCAAAAATTGCAGTAGATGCATTTTGAATACCGGGGCGCCACAAATCATCAGCAAAGCCATTGGCATTACCGGTTAAACCCCAGGCACCACGTATTTTCAAAAAGTCGATTCCTTTTACATTTTTGAAAAAGTCTTCATCACTTACAACCCAACCGGCACCTACACTACCAAACGTACCCCAACGGTTTTCAGGAGCAAACTTCGAGCTGCCATCTCTACGGATGGTTGCATTTAACAGGTACTTGCCTTTGTACGTATAACTTACTCTTGCAAAACCACCGGCAATTGCACTTTCGCCGCCGCCACCACCATTGGAAATGGGGTTGTTTACATTAATAACACCGAGGTACCAGAAATCAGGATTATCAGGAACGTTAACCGATGTATCTCTGCGGAAACCATTTACAAATGAACTGCGGTTATAGATGGTCGTTACACCAGCTACTGCATTAATCGTATGCCCGTTGCCGATACGCTTATCGTAGCTCAATGTATGATCCTGCTGGTAACGGCGTGATTCGCTTTGCTCTTGCGATACCGATGTACGGATGGAGTTATCAACCGTAGTTGTAGTTGCCGCTGTACCTTCTCCAAGATTTATAAAACGATAAGGCAAGCGGTTAAAGCTGCGCCCTGTAAAGAAACTCAGATCGGTGTACACAACTGACTTCCAGGTAAAGCTTTTCAAAAACTTTACTTCGGCAAACAAACTACCAATTACACGAAATCCATTTTCAATAGAACTGCGGTTATTCCTGTTAAGTGCAGCAATGGGGTTACCAACCTGCGCACGCTGGAACGATGGCATACTGTAATATGTATTGGCATCTGCCTGTACAGGTACAATTGGCGCAGCCCACAAGGCATTGGTAATGGATGCAGCCGGCGGATTGTTTTTGTAATGATAACCGCTGATATCGCCACCTACTTTAATATTCTTTGAAATGCGGATCTCTTCATTTAAACGAACAAGATACCGCTCAAACTGATCGTACTTTAACACACCTTCCTGGTTGGTATAACCAATGTTGAGGTAAGTGGTTGTTTTTTCTGAGTTGTTTGATACGCTGAGGTTATGTGTTGTAATAACAGCATCCTGTAACACCAGGTCCTGCCAATTGGTATTAGCAGTATAGTTGGTATAATCGAATGGAGCTGCATTAAGATTCGCCAGTTGTGCAGTATATAATTTTCTAAACCCTGCTGCATCGGTTAAGGCAATTTTATGTTGTACCGTTTGTATACCTACCGAGCTTTGCAGGTTGATGCGTGTTTGTCCACGTGCTGCTTTTTTCGATGTAATAGCAATTACACCATTAGCACCACGCAAACCATAAATTGCAATAGACGATGGATCACGCAGGATGTCGATTGTTTCAATATCAGCTGGATTGAGAAAATCGATGTTATCGTGTAAAATACCATCTACCACATATACCGGACTTGCACTGTTGGTACTGTTGATACCACGAATACGTACCACCGGTGCAGCACCAGCTCTACCTGTGTTCGAGATAGTTAAACCGGGCACTTTTCCCTGTAAGGAAGCAATAGGATTGGTTGCAGGCATTTTGGAAACTTCATCGCCTTTAATAGAAGAAACCGATCCGGTTAAATCACGCTTGCGTTGTGTACCATAACCCACCACCACTACTTCGTTCATGGTTTGTGTGGCAGGCTGTAAAACAATATTAATAACCGGACGGCCACTCACTTTTTCTTCTGTAGTTGTATAACCTACCGAAGAAAATATAAGTACAGCATCATCGGGTACTGTTAAACTGTAAGTACCATCGGCATTGGTGGTAGTACCAATTGTACTGTTGTTTAATGTGACCGATACCCCTGCCAGCGGTTCGCCTGTTGAAGCCGTAACTTTACCTGATACCGTTACTTCTTTCAGTTCCTGTTGCGAACCTGTTTCTTTTAACACTACAAGATTTGTATTAAGTATCTGGTAACCTAAACCGGTATTGCTGAGTACCAATGATAACACCTGGTTAATATCGGCATTCTCAACTTCCACCGATACTTTCGGTTTTCCTTTTACCAATACTTCATCAAACAGGAACCGGTAATCGCTTGACTTTTCAATTGCCTGCAGTACTTTTTTCAACTCAACCGTTTTCATTTTCAGGCTTATTTTTTCCTGCGAATACGTATGAGCCGATACATGCAGACAAAAAACCGTTAACAATAGTGTCGTTAGTTTCATAATCAATAACAGCTTTTTTGATAGCTGATCTGTTTTAAAAACAGACCCTGCTCCTTTTTTTTTCATAATTTCCATTTGAAAGGTGAATAACGATGTCTTCCGCCCGGGAGACAGTTTCAATCTTTTACTACCGGCGGGGTTCTGTTGCAGCAGAGCTCCGCTTTTTTAATTGTTATCAGGATGTGTTGTGGCAAAGCATTGTGCAGTAATCGTTATGGGTTTATGGTAATCGTGTTGTTAGTGCGTTTATACCGGAAACGCCCCGTTATACTCAGGGCTTCCAGTGCCTGGTCGATATTTTCGTTTACGAACGAGCCCGAAATACGTTTATCCAGCAGCTCTTCTGTTTGAATGTTGATTGTTACATTGTACCAACGTTCCATCTTCCGTGCAATTTCCTGTAACGGTTCATCATCAAACACCAACCTGTTTTGTACCCACTGTATTTCGTTAATAGTACTGTCGTTACGGTTAGGTTTAATGGGGTTGATAGAAATTACCGGTTCGGGTTTTCCGGTTGATGCATTTTCCCTGTTACCGGCAGGATTATTTTCAACAATCAGTTTTTCGTTGGGTGTAAGAATAATCTTGTCGTTCGATCGGTTCTTGATCGTTACTTCAATCAACCCACGAATTAAACTTGTTTCTGTAGTGGGATCTTTGGGATAGGCTTTTACATTAAAGGCAGTACCTACTACCTTAATATCAATCGTGGGCGTGTGAATAACAAAAGGCTTTTCTTTGTTCTTCACCACATCAAAAAAAGCTTCGCCACTCAATATCACATCACGGGTTTGGGTACCAAAGTTTTCATCGTATTTAATTTTACTGCCTGCATTTAACCATACCACAGAACCGTCGGGCAATTGCACTTTGGTGCGGGACCCGTTGTTGGTTGTTATTTCGTTGGGTTCTTTAACGGCAACGACTTTACTGCCGGATTTCAGTTGAGAAGAAAATACAAACACAGCAGTTAAAATAGAGGCAGCAACGGCTATGCTGATGTAAATTTTTCGATAGGCCGCAAAATGAGAAGTTCGGGGTTGCTCTGCTTGCGGGTAAGCGTAAAGCACATTATCCTCAAAACCTACTCCCTGCTCCTTCATGCGTTGTACATGCAGGAGATAAGCGTCTTCCTCGTCAGCTGTGTTTGTATCTTTTTCCGATGCCCAGATATCAGCAAGATTTTGTGCAGCATACTGCCATTCGGGGTGTTGTTGCATTAACTGCTCCAGCTCCGTCAGCTCTTCCGGGCTGGCTTCGCCTGCAATCTTTTTTGAAAGTAAAATCCAATACTGTTCCTGGCTCATGAAAATAGATGTCGTTTCTTACTAAGTAAGACAACACAACTATTCGTTTACCCCTAAAGTCGGTGAAATTATTTTTTAAAAAAATTTGCGCTTTCTTTTACAGGCAGCTGCAGGTGCATGCATTGGGCCATACGTCGCATGGCAATGGCCATTTGCGCTTCTACTGTTTTTACAGAAATGTTGAGTAGCTCAGCAACTTCCCGGTACCGCAAACCGTCTTCTTTAATTAACAGGAAAATAAGCCGGCAACGGGCAGGCAGTTCATCGACAGCTTTGCGAATGCGTAAGATCGTTTCCTGCGAAATCATTAATTGCTCAGGATTAAACGATACACTGTTCAGCGGTACCAGCCATTGGCTTGCATCGGCGGCTTCCTGCCGTTTTTGTTTGGCCAGTACATTCAATGCCCTGTTTTTTACTGCTGTATAGATGTATAACAAAGGCGATTCGATGGCAGTTAACTCCTGCCTTTTTTGCCAGAGATTGATAAATACATCCGATACGACTTCCTCTGCATCATCGTTCGATTTTAAAATGCCGTAGGCAAAACGAAGTAAAGGTTTGTGTAAACGGATAAACAACCTGCGGTAAGCCTGCTGGCTGTTCTGCAATGCAATTTCACTAAACAGTTCTTGTATTTGTTCGGTTTCCGTCATAACCGCAGGTAATCGTACCTAAAAGTATAACCTTTGCGTTGTTAATACTGCAGAAAATTTAAAATTAAATTTTCTGCACTTACAGTTCGCACAATTATACTTTTTACAACCTTGTTTTCAACACAGGCACCAATTCATTCTTCCAGCTTACAAAGTCGCCTGCGAGAACATGCTTACGTGCTTCTTTTACCAACCATAAATAAAATGCGAGGTTGTGCACACTTGCTAATGTAAGCCCGGTAATTTCTTTTGCTTTGATGAGGTGTCGCAGATATGCTTTACTGTAGTAGTTGCTGATATGACAATCGATACCATCATCCAATGGAGAAAAATCTTTCTCCCATTTTTTATTATCGATATTGATAACACCTTTGCTTGTAAATAACATGGCATTACGTCCGTTGCGTGTTGGCATTACACAATCGAACATATCTACACCCAATGCAATACACTCTAAAATATTCCACGGTGTACCAACGCCCATGAGGTAACGTGGTTTTTGGATTGGCAATTCATCACAACATAACTCGGTAAACTCGTACATCATTTCTTCGGGCTCGCCAACACTTAAACCACCAATGGCACAACCGGTTAAATTAGTATTGGCAACAAATTGCGAAGATGCTGTACGCAGATCTTTATACGTACTACCCTGCACAATCGGAAACAGGTTTTGTGTATAGCCGTACTTATCGGGAGTGTTATGAAAATGCTTGATGCAACGCTCAAGCCAGCGGTGTGTTAACTCCATCGATTTTTTGGCATAGGTATAATCGCTCGGGTAAGGCGGACATTCATCAAAGGCCATCACAATATCTGCTCCAATGCTACGCTGAATATCCATTACGCTTTCGGGTGTAAACAAATGCTTGCTGCCATCAATATGGCTTTGAAACACTACACCTTCTTCCTTGATTTTTCGATTACCGGCTAATGAGAAAACCTGGTAGCCGCCGCTGTCTGTTAAAATAGGGCGATCCCATCCGTTGAATTTATGCAAACCGCCTGCTGCTTCCAGTACTTCTGTACCCGGACGTAAATACAGATGATACGTATTACCTAAAATAATCTCTGCTTTTACTTCGCTCTTCAACTGCTCAACCGTAAGCGATTTTACACTGCCCACTGTACCCACCGGCATAAAAATGGGTGTTTGAATTGTTCCGTGATCAGTAGTAATCTCTCCTGCTCTTGCTTTCGATTGCGGATCGGTATGTTGTAACTGAAACTGTAATGCGGCCATAAGAGCGCAAAGATAGTACAGACGACAGACAACGGACAACAGACTGCAACTGCACTGCTATTCCATATTCACGACTTAGGACTCCACATATTCCAATATATCTGCAGGCTGGCAATCGAGTACTTTACAGATTGCTTCCAGCGTACTGAAGCGGATGGCTTTTGCTTTTCCCGTTTTTAATATAGAGAGATTGGAAAGCGTTAATCCGACTTTTTCCGATAGCTCATTCAGCGACATTTTCCGCTTCGCCATCATTACATCTAAGTTTACAACAATGGGCATAGGCTATACGGTTAAATCGTTTTCGTTTTGAATTTCAATTCCTTTTTTAAACACCTGTGCAATTACAATCAGCACCACAGCCATAAACAACCATACATCAGCACCATCAATATTCAGTAAGTGTTCCTGAGGCATGGCTATTCCCTTTTTACTGAACCATTTCATTTGTCGTATACTCCACATCGAAAAAAAACCTGCTCCTAAACAGAGATAAGCAATATTCAACACCACACGTGTAACGGCTGCATTAAATGGTTTGTCGAGGCTGAACTTTTTGTCGTAAAACATTTTTACAAGCAGGTAAAAGATCATCGCCTTCATTACAGCTACCGTAACTACTAAACTCATCTGTGCCACAAAGTGCCCCTTATCATAACTATACAGTTGTGAAAGATCCGCTCCGTTCCAGAAATGTTCTGCTACGATAGGTTTGTACATGGCGTACACTGTGTTAAATAGGAGCGCCCCCGCCTCGATACATAAACCGATAAAAATGATCCAGGAAAGTATTTCCAATACTTTTAAAATGTGGCTGGTTGTAATTCTGATTTCCATAAGCTGTGTTTTTATTGACTCGACAAATATCAATATAAATTTATTGAAAAACAATAAATATTTAAAATAAATAGGAAAATTCTGTCTCTTATTCTTACACAGGCTATATAAAGATTAGAAAAACAAAATGAGCCAATGCATTTGCAGCTATGAAACCATATCCTCCTGCATTCATTATTTCAACGCCCACAGCTATCCAACAACCGCTATCTACTTTTATGCTATTTTCGCAGCTGCTTATGAGTGTGCACTGGCCCGAAATCGTCTTCATTGTATTTTGTTTGATAACCGCTGTACAGGTTTTTTATTACCTGTTCTTCTTCAGTCGTTTTGCGTTTTATAAAAAACCAAAGCGTGAAAGTTCCATGCAGCATGCGGTATCGGTAATTGTTTGTGCCCGTGATGAGGCGCAGAACCTCGCCGATAACCTGCCCGATGTGCTGCAACAGGATTATAAAAGCACGTTTGAAGTAGTTGCGGTGAATGACAATTCGTTCGACGACAGTAAGTATGTACTGGAATATTTATCGAAACCTTTCCGCAACCTGCGACCTATAGAGTTGAAACAGGAAGCCCGTTTAATACAGGGTAAAAAATTTCCACTGTCGATGGGTATTAAAGAATCGAAATACGAGCTCTTACTCTTAACAGATGCCGATTGTAAACCTGCCAGTAACAAGTGGATTGAACTGATGCAGGATGCATTCAGCAATGGTAAAGAAATTGCATTGGGCTATGGGGCTTACTATAAAAAACCCGGACTGCTCAACAAACTCATCCGCTTCGAAACATTTTTATCGGCACTGCAATATTTCTCGTACGCATTAGCAGGTATGCCTTACATGGGCGTTGGCCGTAATCTTGCTTACCGTAAAGAACTGTTCTTTCGTAACAAAGGTTTTTCATCGCACAATCAATTGCCGGGTGGTGATGATGATCTGTTCATTAATAAAGTAGCTACAAAAACAAATACTGCTATTGTTATAGATGAAGAGGCGTTTACGTTTTCTGAACCCAAAACAAGCTGGAGTCAGTGGCGCAGCCAGAAAACAAGACACTACAGCACCAGCAAACATTACAAAAGCAAACATAAATTCTGGCTTGGTTTGTATGCAGCTGCACATTTTTTATTTTATCCTTTACTGGTTGTTGCTGCCATCTTTTATTGCTGGTGGATTGCATTAAGCGTATTTGCGTTCCGGTTAATTGTACAAGGTATTGTGTACAGCCGCAGTATGCAAAAGCTGAATGAAAAAGATCTTATCTGGCTATACCCCTTGCTCGATATCTGGCAATGGTTTTATTATCTTTTCTTTGCAAATACTTTATTTAAAAAACCGGGTAACAATTGGAAATAGTAACGAAATATTTCGCCGACTTTTCAGAAGCACAGTTGCAGCAATTACAACAGTTAAAAGCTGTTTATACCGAGTGGAACGAAAAGATCAATGTCATTTCCCGCAAAGACATCGACAGCCTTTACGAAAAACATGTACTGCATTCGTTAAGCATCGCCGCTGTTTTTAATTTTCAGCCCGGTACACAAATCTGCGATCTCGGAACAGGAGGTGGATTCCCGGGTATTCCGTTGGCCATCTTTTTCCCGGAAGTACAGTTTCATTTAACCGACAGCATCAATAAAAAATTAAACGTGGTACGGGAAGTAGCAGCTGCTGTAGGTTTAAAAAACGTCACTACCCAACATACCCGTACCGAAGAAATAAAAGACCGCAAATTCGATTTCGTGGTAAGCAGGGCTGTAGCGCCATTAAAAGATCTGTGGAAATGGAGTGTACCCATTTTAAAAGCCAAAGGCCAAGGCAAAGCAGCTACCGCATTTGATGAACCAATGTATGGTGGACTGATTTGCTTGAAAGGTGGCGATCTTACGCAGGAAATACATGAAAGTGGTTTGCACCCACTTATTTGGGAAATTGAGCAGCTTTTTACAGAAGATTTTTTTAAAGAGAAATACGTGCTTGCTGTAAAACGTTGAGCTAAAAGCAGTAGTTTTCACCTAGCAAACGGCACTTGTTTACCGCAAATACTACCACTTTGTGGTATTTCCTCTTTTGTTCTAAATCAACAACTTTGCACTATGAATAAAATTGCTGTGTGTATTGTAGAAGATGTTACAGACATCCGTCAGGCTTTGGAGCAAATTATTGAATTAAGCGACAACTGCGTACTAGCGGCCTCCTTTTCCTCCGGCGAAGAAGCTTTGATTAAAATACCAATCATTCAACCTGATGTGGTGTTGATGGATATTGGCCTGGGTTCTACCAACGGCATTGATCTTGTAAAAGAACTGAAACCCCAGCATCCGGAAATTTTGTACATGATGTGTACCGTATACGAAGAAGATGAAAAGATCTTCGATGCACTGCGTGCAGGTGCAAGCGGTTATATTCTTAAAAAATCTTCCCCTTCGAAATTATTGGATGCAATCGGCGAACTGGTAGATGGCGGTGCGCCTATGAGCAGCCAGATTGCTTTGAAAGTAGTGAATGCATTTAAAGACATGCCCGTAGTTGAAGCAGTTGTACCTGGCGGAGATAATGAAGAAACATCGGTTTTGACAAAGAAGGAAAAAGCCGTGCTGGAAAAACTGGCGCAAGGTTTAATTTATAAAGAAATCGGTAACGAACTCGATATAAGCCCCGAAACCGTACGCAAACACGTGTACCACATTTACGAAAAGCTGCATGTAAATAACCGTGTTGAAGCCGTTAACAAGTTTTATGGTCGTTAATCCTAACATCAAGAGTAAATAAACAGGGTGCTTTTTTAAGCACCTTTTTTGTAAGCAGACCATAGTAAACAAACCCTAGACCCAGAGTTTTTCAGTTCATCTCTTACTTACCATCAATAAAAAGCGGCTGCCCGTAAACGAACAGCCGCCTATTTTAATGCCGTAGTTAACTTACCAATTTAATTCAAGCTTATTGTTTTTACGATCTACATCAGCCATCCGTTGTGTAGGATCAATTTCAACAACCTTCAAATCACGTAATGGTTTATCAAATTCAATTACATAAGTTGGGTGAGTCCATTTCCAAGCATCATGAACAATACGTGGCGTATTGTCTTCTGCCGGCTTTGCACCAAACATTAAGTAAGCAGGTATGTAATGCAGTTGCTGTGTACCGTCTTTAAACGTAAGCACCAGATCAATCGGCATGGGAATCTCTTTAATGCGTTTAATACTGATTTTTGTTTTACCGCCTTCTTCCCACAAACTGTCAATTTTATAGTCGATTGTTTTGGTACTATTCACCCAATATTCTTTATACCAGTCGAGTTGCAAACCACTTACTTTTTCTGCCACACGCATAAAGTCGTTTACATTCGGATGTTTAAAACGCCATTGCTTGTAATACTCCAGCAGAATTTTATTACGTACAGAATCGCCCACCACATAGCCCAACTGATTGAGGAATATCGCACCTTTCGAATACGATGCAATGGAATAGGCAAAGTTGGTATTGAAATGATCGGCATGCGTAGTCATTGGTTCTTCCAATCCACTTTTTACCAAGGCAAAGTAGGCGTTGTAATTATCGTAATGATACTTTGGCAACTTAGTATCGTTGTGTGTAGTACCATTCTTCTTTGGCATTTCAGTAAAATAATAATCTGCAACCAGGCCGGTAGCATAATCAGTAAAACCTTCGTCCATCCATGCATATAAACTTTCATTGGTACCCATCAGCATCTGGTACCAAGTATGCATCCACTCGTGAAACACTGTACCAACGCCCGGACCTGCAAGCAAAGTAGCCATCGGGTATTCCATACCACCATCGCCACCTTGTATAAATGAGTATTGTTTGTAAGGATAAGCACCAAAATTCTTTTCGATAAACGGCATTACAGTTACAGCAGCATCTGCCACTTTTTCCCAGGCCTCATCATTTTTGGCATCGTTCGGTTTGTAATTATACAATACATGAATAGTGCGGCCACCACTTACCTGACGGGCTATATGCTTGTATTCTGCATCTGCAGCCCACACAAAATCATGCACGTTTGGTGCTGTAAACTTCCAGGTAAGTTTTTCACCTACCGGACGAACTACTTTAACACCCGGAGCTTCATAACCATACCCTATCTGATTAGCATTGGTTAAATAGCCTGTACCGCCAATAAGGAAATTTTTATCGATGCTGATGTTTACATCAAAATCGCCCCACACCCCATAAAACTCACGTGCCACATAAGGATTGGGATTCCAGCCGTCGTTATCGTATTCGCATAATTTCGGATACCATTGACTCATGGAAAATTTCACACCATTGGCTGCATCTCTTCCGCTCCGACGTACCTGTAAAGGCACCTGCGCCTCCCACTCCATTTCGAGTACCACCTTTTGCTTTGGTAAAATAGGTTTACTTAGTTTAACTTCCAGTATAGTTTCATGCTCAATGGTTTGTTGCACTACACCGTTCATTTTAAGCACTTTTACTTTCTGGTAACCGATTTCATTTTCTTTCAGATTAAGAATACGATCTCGTACACGACCATCCCAATCGGGTCGGTTGCTTACCATCTTTTTTCCAAGCTCACGGCTGCGTGTATCCATCATACTGTTTGGCTGAAATGCATTCCAGTACAAATGATAAAACACTTTATCTAAGGTGTCGGGGGAGTTATTGGTGTACTCAAGTTTTTGCTTTCCGGTGTAACGGTTCGTGGTTACATCCATGTCAATATCCATTACATACTTTACACGCTGCTGCCAACGGTTGGTTTGTGCAAAGGTTGTAAACATGGCCAGGAAAGCGGCCAGCGTCCAAACAGTTTTCTTCATGCTCAAAAAATTTGAGCCGTAAATATCCTGAAAAATCCTGTTTGGAAAAGCTTAAATGATGAGCGGAGGAGAATAGGCTATTTTGTTTATAGGCTTAGCAACTCTTCATATAACCTGCCCTTAACATCAAACACTAATTTCTTTTTATTGAGTGCTGATTTTTGTACGATGATAAAATACTCGTTGGCATTTTCTCTTGGCTTTGTAACAGCAACTACATCTTTCACCGGCCAGTCCTTATACTTGCTTTTATTAAAGCCTTCCTGTACAACTTCGGGCAAAGCTTCCATTTTTACCTGTTCTTCTGTACTCACCCAATCACCCTTAGGTGCATAGTTTGCTTTCAGTTTTCGATCGCCTAACGTAAACCGTACAGAATGATTATCCAACCCGTTTGTCCATTTCAAATCCTGTGCATCGGGATATTGCTTGTCGAAGGTTTGCTTTACAATATCAGGAACAGAAAATAATTGCTGTGCGTCAACAGTAAAATTGATCAGCATAAAGGAAAGCAGCAATGAAAAAATCAATTTCATAATTCAACATTTTATGCTGCAAGTTACGCAGCTATTTTGCCGCAAATTGTTAAGAGTACGTTGAATGTAGTGAGAGAAAATAAAGACGGCTATTCTTTGCCGGCAACAACCATAACAATTTCGCCTTTCACCGTTTTTGCTGCGAAATAATCGTGTACTTCTTTTAATGTACCACGTTTGTTTTCTTCGAACTTTTTGGTGAGTTCACGACTTACTGAACACAAACGCTCTTCGCCAAAATACTGCATCAGGTCGGCTAATGTTTTTACAAGACGATAAGGCGATTCGTAAAAAATCATCGTGCGTTCTTCTTCGGCTAATTGTTTCAGGGCCGTCATGCGTCCTTTCTTTTGCGGAAGAAATCCTTCAAATACAAAACGGTTGGTGGGCAGGCCGCTGTTAACCAGCGCAGGAACAAATGCTGTTGCACCCGGTAAGGTCTCTACCGGTATTTCGTTTTGTACACACGCACGTACTAATAAAAAAGCGGGATCGCTGATGCCCGGCGTTCCGGCATCGGTTATTAAAGCAATCTTCTTCCCTTCCTTTAACTGATCGATGAGGTGTTGCACAATTTTATGTTCGTTGTGCTGGTGGTAAGGCGAAAGTGGCTTTTGTATATTGTAGTGATTCAGTAAAACCGAACTGGTACGTGTATCTTCTGCAAGAATAACATCCACCTCCTGCAATACTTCCAATGCACGAAGTGTAATATCCTTGAGGTTACCGATGGGAGTTGGAACAAGAATCAACATGAAACAAGTATGAGGTAAGAAGTACGAGGTACGAAGTGTTCAGGTTCTACTTGCTGCTTCTTACCTCTTGTATCGTGTTTAGTTCACAGAAATTTCGTATTGCTCCATTACCGGATTGGCAAGGAGTTTTTTAGCCGCTTCTTCAGCAATGGCTTTTGCTTCATCTGCAGTAGCAGCATCAATCTGCATGCTGATGTTTTTACCAATGCGTACATCTGCCACACCTTGTAAGCCTAAATTGCTCAATCCGCCCATAACGGCTTTCCCTTGAGGATCTAATAAATCTTTCAGCGGCATTACTTTTACCTGAACTGTGTACGTCATTGTAGTATAATTAAATTATGAGATTTGTTTACGAAGCAGCAAAGATAAAACAACGTAGGTTAAATAAATGAGTGGAATAGCCGCCCATTGAAAAACAATTGCCAGCACAACAGCCAGAACCAACAGAATTACTTTCGGCTGATTGTTTTTGAAGCTGTAATCTTTAAACTTCAGGCTCATGATGGGTAAATCGCTTACCATCAGGTAGCTGATCAAAACTGTAAAACTGTACAATACCCAGCGGTTAAGGATAACATCTGTAAGGTTCCAGCTGTTATACCATATGACCAGCGGCAATGCTGCCACTGCAAAACCGGTTATCGGCGTTGGCACCCCCCGGAAAGAAATGCTCTGGCGCTCGTCGATATTAAATTTGGCCAACCGCCAAACAGCACAGCAGGCTATGAGCAACGCAGGTAACAGCATCCAGATAGAAGTATCTAAAGCCGACTCTTCCTTTAAATAACTCATGCGCAAAAGCTGGTACATAATCATGGCAGGAGCCACACCAAAGGTTACCGCATCGCTCAACGAATCGAGCTGCTTGCCCATTTCGGAAGAGGCCTTCATCAGTCGTGCAAGAAAGCCATCGAGAAAATCGATGATGCCTGCTGCAAAAATGAAGAAGGAAGCATAGGCCAATTTCTCTGGCATATTTATTTGAAAGCTACCAGCTTCTGTTGCAATGATCGACTCTCCCGGCTGCAGAATAAGTATGATGGCGATACAACCACAAACGAGGTTGAGTAATGTAAAGAGATTGGGAATTTGTTTCATGTTTAGTCTACAGTCGACTGTTTACGGACCACAGCCGAACGTTTTAAATTAATCATTCAATGAATTAATAAGGGCCTGAATCATTTTTACTAAGCTTTCTATCTGGCTATACAATTTTGAAAACAGTTCATCTTTTACATAACCTCTACGTTTTGCTAAATACAAACATCCAACTACTTCTAAAGCCGATCTGTTTGCAATCGAAAGAAACCGTTTGAACTCTGCATTTGATAAGCCTGTTGAACCTTCAACGATGTTAAGTGACACCGAATTACCCGCTCTTCGCATCTGGCTTGATAACGAATACAATTCGTATGCAGGAAAATCCTTCACCAATAAATCAATTTCATCAGTAAGTTCCAATGACAATTGCCACACTTTCAGATTTTCAAACTTAAACGCCATACTATTCTTTAAGAACTTAAAAAATCAGAACCAGCTATCGTCTGTCGACTGTCAACCATCGTCCGATTTATTTCGTCATCAATGCTTCTATTTCTTCAACGGTAATAGGAATATTCTTCATCAGATCTTTGTTACCATTCTTCGTGATCCAGAAATTATTTTCAATACGCACACCCATTTGCTCTTCTTCAATATAAATACCCGGTTCAATGGTAAATACCATACCTGCTTTAATGGGTTGGGTTTTTGTACCCAAATCATGTACATCAATACCAAGATGGTGCGAAATACCATGATACAGATATTTACGGTAAGCTCTGTTCTCTGCATCTTCATTCTTCACATCAGCTTTTGAAATCAACCCAATTTTGATGAATTGTTTGGTTGCCTCATCGCCTACTTTGTTGGTATAATCAACAATGGTAATGCCCGGCTTTAAAATGCCGGCAGCATATTTATGCAAATGCAAACAGGCATTGTACACTTCTTTCTGGCGCTTGGTAAACTTACCGCTTACAGGCACAGTACGTGTAAGATCGGCACAGTAGCCACCGTACTCAGCACCAAAATCCATTAATACCAACTCTCCATCTTTACACTCTTGGTTATTGCTTACATAGTGTAATGTTCTTGCACTGTCGCCGCTGGCAATAATGCTGCCGTATGCTGGCCCCGTTGAACCTTGCGATAAAAATGAATGGTAGATTTCCGCTTCAATTTCGTTCTCCAATACACCCGGCTTAATAAACTTCAGCAAACGACGGAATGTAACATCGGTTATATCCATCGCCTTTTTCATCAGCTCCACTTCATCGGCTGTTTTAATGGCACGCAGCTCCCGCATAATTTTTGCAGCACGTTGAAAACTGTGCAGCGGATATTTCTCTTTCATTTCATCAATGAAACGATAATCACGGCTGCGGATAGCCGAAGCTTTACGGTCGTTTTCGTTGCTGCTTAAATAAATATGATCGGAAAGATGAACCCATGTTTGTAGCAAAGCTTCAATACTATCTAACCAAACAATGGTTTGAATACCCGAAATTTCTCTTGCTTCATTTGCACGCAGGCGTTTACCATCCCACTTTTCTTTTAACTCATTCGGACGAACAAGCACCAACACCTGTCTGAATTTCGGATCCGGATTATCAGGAAATAAAATCACCATACTATCTTCCTGCATAACACCGGTAAGCCAGTACAGATCACTGTTTTGTTTGTATGCATGCAACGCATCACCATTCATTGGCCACTCGTCGTTACTAACAAAAATGGCAATTGAGTTCGGCAGCATTGCTTTTATAAATCGTTCACGGTTTTTTGTGAAGAGTTGAGGTTTAACGGGTTGAAATTTCATACAACAAATATTAGGGCTGCAAAATAAGGTATCGGCCTTGGCCGCCCAATTCTAATGGTCATTAATACACAGGAAGTTAAAAACTAACACACGTTTGGCGAATATTTATAAATCCTCTATTCCCTGTTAGAAATATTTTAATATCCTCCACTTTAAAATTTAGTAATTAGATTTTATCTAACTAAACCACCTAATCGTTAGAAATAATAAACACGGAATCGATTGCGGAATTTTTCTGTGAGGTTCGAAGCCTTTAATTTTGGCTCTGCCATATAACGTTAACTATTGATTATGTCGATACCAAGTGTATTCTTACCTGAGCAAAAATTGCTGAAGCTCGGGCTTACATTATCCAGCAATATCCATTACCAGCTTAGCGCTGATGAACTGACCGAGCAAACCGTAAACAGAGGCCAGGGACAATTAAACAACACCGGGGCTCTTTGTATTCATACGGGAAAATTTACAGGTCGCTCCCCTAAAGACAAATTCATTGTACAGGATGCCCTTACAAAAGACACGGTGCATTGGAACGATTTCAACAACCCTATCGACGAAAAATATTTCCATATCCTCTACAAAAAGATGATGGATTATTTAGGTACGAAAGAGGAAATATGGGTGCGTGATTCGTATGTGTGTGCCGATAAAAATTATCGCTTGAACATTCGTGTAGTAAACGAAAATGCCTGGAGTAATCTGTTTGCTTATAATTTGTTTTTACGCCCAACCGATGAAGAACTGGAAAGCTTTGAACCCGATTGGCATATTATACAGGCTCCTTCCTTTTTTGCCAACCCGGAAACCGATGGCGTGCGCAACAGCAATTTTGCCGTTGTGAGTTTTACGCACAAAATGATTTTGATTGGAGGAACGGGTTATACCGGCGAAATGAAGAAAGGCATTTTTACCGTATTGAATTATTTGTTGCCGCAACAAAAGAATGTGCTGAGTATGCACTGCAGTGCCAATGTTGGTGCAGCAGGCGATGTAGCGGTTTTCTTTGGATTAAGCGGTACCGGTAAAACAACATTGAGTGCTGATCCTGCACGTAAATTAATTGGCGATGATGAACATGGATGGGATCATGATGCTGTTTTCAACTTCGAAGGTGGATGTTATGCAAAGTGCATTGATCTTACAGAAGAAAAAGAGCCAGAAATTTTCCATGCCATTAAGCCCGGTGCATTGGTAGAAAATGTTGGTTTCTTTGATGGAAGCAATGAAATTGATTTCACCAACAGTTCCATTACTGAAAACACAAGGGTAAGTTATCCGCTGCATTACATCAGCAATGCACTGGAACCAGCCGTTGGTGGTTTACCCAAAAATATCTTCTTCCTTACCTGCGATGCTACAGGTGTACTGCCTCCTATTGCCAGGCTTACAAAAGAACAGGCGATGTACCAGTTCATCAGCGGTTATACTGCTAAAGTAGCGGGTACGGAGGCAGGTGTTACTGAACCAAAGTCTACTTTCAGTGCATGTTTTGGTGCTCCGTTTTTACCATTGCATCCTGCAAAATATGCAGAGCTGTTGGGCAAAAAAATGAATGCGCACAATGTACATGTGTGGCTGGTTAACACCGGCTGGACAGGCGGTTGTTATGGCGTTGGTAACCGTATTAAACTTTCGTACACACGTGCATTAATTACAGCTGCATTAAACGGCAAGCTGAATGATGTTGCGTATGAAACGATGCCGGTGTTTAACCTGGCTATACCAACAGCTTGTGAAGGCATACCTGCTGAAATTTTGAACCCACGTAATACCTGGAACGATAAGGCTGCCTACGATGCAAAAGCCATTGCATTGGCAGAGCAGTTTACAACGAATTTTAAAAAATATGCTTCCGGCTGCAGTGCAGATATTCTTGCTGCATCACCGCAAGTGTAAGTGGTCGTAATCGATTGTTTGCTAAGAACAAACCCCGCTATTCCTGGCGGGGTTTATTTTTATTAAGAGAATTTATTTTGCCACTCAAGTTCTTCTTTCTTTTTATACGCATACCGCTGCTTCAGGTATGTTGTATACCCATTTGCCCAAAAGATGGAAAGAATGACGATGGAATAAATTAACAGGAAAACGATGATTAACGAAAAGGAAAGTGTAAGAATAAACAGGATGTTCATCAACAACACCAATACAGTGCTACTGAACAACAGGGGTAATGTAAAGCGGCTTTTCGCCATTAAAAAAGAGAAGGCTGTGATACTGATCAGTTCCACAAACATTACTGCAAAAGCCAGCCAGTTTTCAGAACCTACTGCAAACATCTGAAACAAAGAAACAGCCGACATCAGTACGCCAAATAAACCGGCATAAAAACAAAAGCTGTTTTTACTTTCCTGTTCGATGTTATGCAATGTGCAACTGATTTTTTTGTGTTAGAATAAGCCGTACAACTGCGAATCAATTTTATTAATGATCTCGCCAAAATGCTCTTCATTTTCAGCAAACTTATTATGGTCTACATCAATCACCAGCAACCCTCCTTCTTTGTAATTATCAATCCACTTGTTGTAATACTCGTTTAACTTTTTCAAGTAATCGAGACGGATATTTTCTTCATATTCACGACCACGCTTTTGTATTTGAGCTACCAGTGTTGGTACCGATGCTTTCAGATAAATTAACAGGTCGGGTGGCGATACCATTGTTTTAAGTGTAGAGAAAAACGAATAGTAATTATCAAAATCACGTTTGCCCATTAAACCCATGTCGTGCAGATTCGGTGCAAAAATATTGGCATCTTCAAAAATGGTACGATCCTGAATCACGGTTTCTGTACCACGCTGAATTTCCAGCACCTGGTTCAAACGGTTATTCAAAAAGTAGATCTGCAGATTAAAACTCCACCTTGGCATATCCTCATAGAAATCGTTGAGGTAAGGATTATGGTCCACATCTTCAAACTGCGGAATCCATTTGTAATGCTTTGCCAGCATTTCCGTTAAAGTTGTTTTACCGGCTCCAATGTTGCCGGCAATTGCCACGTGCTTTGGTTTTTTACTTTTCGCCATAAACTTTTTTAAATGCCAAAAAAACAATCAACAAAATCCAAGAATGTTCAATGTAGATAATCTTTTTGGATTTTGGTTTTCGGAATTTGGGTTTTTTAGTAATAATTCAATCCCATTGCATCCCTTACCAATTCAATGGTTTTGTGTGCACTGATCCGGGCTTTTTCAGCACCCTGCAACATCACGTTCTTCAGGTACGCATCATCGGCCTGAATGGCAGCTGCTTTTTCACGAATAGGTGCCACAAACTTTGCCATATCCTCCCCTAACTGCTTTTTCATATCGCCATAGCGGATAACGCAATTGTTGAAATCATCCTCAAACTTCTGTACTGTATCGGGCGTACTTACCAGGCGCATGAGCTGAAAGATATTTTCAATGTAATCCGGCTTTACAGAGTTGGGTTCTGTTGGCCCCGCATCTGTTTTCGCCTTCATAATTTTTTTGCGGATGAGGTCATCATCATCTGCCAGATAAATCGTGGCATTCTGGTTTTCGCTCTTACTCATTTTGCCTGTACCATCAAGGCTTGGCACTTTCACCAACTCACCACCGAAATTAAAAGCCAATGGTTCGGGAAACACATCGCCATAACGATGATTGAAACGGTTGGCGAAATTGCGGGCCATTTCCAAATGTTGCTCCTGATCTTTACCAACAGGTACATACTTTGCACGATGCAGAATAATGTCTGCGGCTTGTAATACAGGATAGGTTAACAAGCCAGCGTTTACGTTTTCGGGGTGCTGACGAACCTTATCTTTAAACGTTGTGGTTTTTTCCAGCTCACCTTTATAGGCCAGCATGTTTAAATACAAATACAATTCTGCCGTTTCATACACATGACTCTGACAATAGAACGCTACTTTTTCCGGATCTAATCCACATGCTATGTTTTCAGCAAATACACGTCGTACGTTTTCCTTCAATTCTTTGGTATCGGGATGCGTGGTGAGTGAATGCCAATCAGCAACCATGAAATAACACTCATACTCGTTCTGCATTTTTACATAATTCCTCATTGCTCCGAAATAGTTGCCCAAATGCAGATAACCGGTGGGCCGGAGGCCACTCATCACTATCTCTTTTGTAGTACTCATATATGTAGTTGCGCTTGTTTTGTAAGTGGGCGAAGATAAAACTTGTTAACGGCAGGGCATAAAAAAATCTCCCGTTGTACGGGAGATTTTTTCGATTGATTCTATTGCAATTAATAGCTTCTCAGTTTCAGTTCTACACGGCGGTTTTGAGCTTTGCCTGCTGCTGTTTTATTATCAGCAACCGGACGATCCTGACCATAACCTGCCGATGTTAAACGGCTTTTATCAATACCTTGTGCTACCAGGTAAGCTTTTACGGCAGCAGCACGGTTTTCAGACAATGTTTGGTTTTTAGCAGCGTCACCGGTGTTATCGGTATGCCCTTCCACATCTAACTGAAGAGTAGGGTTTTCTTTCAAAATCTTCGCTACTTCGTTTAACGGAGCATATGATTTCTTCGCTAACTGATAGTTACCTGTTGTAAAGAAAATATTACGGGCTGCAAATTCAACCTTTGTTTTAATTTCTTCTTTTACTTCGGGGCAACCTGCGTTTGCAGCAATACCTGCAACAGAAGGACATTTATCTTCCTCATCATTTACACCATCCTTATCGCTATCAGGAACAGGGCAACCATTGTAGCGGGCTACACCTGCCTGCTGCGGACATTTGTCTTCTTCATCGTTGATGCCGTCTTTGTCGCTATCAGGAACAGGACAACCATTATAACGGGCTACACCTGCAACATCTACGCACTTATCATCTTTATCTGCAATACCATCTTTATCAGTATCGGGGCAACCACGTAAAGCAGCTACACCAGCCACATCAGGACAAGCATCATCCACATCTAACACGCCATCACCATCTTTATCTTTTGGTGGTTCCGGGGCAGGAGGTGGCGGAGGCGGAGCTACCTGGCGCTCCTTCAATGGCACACTAAAACCAAATGAATGAACAAGGCCATAGTTTCCTTTTGAAGTTACAGGTATACGATAACCTGTGTTTAATTGTAAAAAAGCAAAATCTGCAAAACGAAACTGTAAGCCAAGACCCAGTGGCATGTATGCCATAAAGTTTGTTCTTTCTTTTGCAGCACCAATGCCGGCTTGTACATATGGAACTACAACATAGTTATCTGGCAAAAGTTTCACGTTAAGATTTGCATCGAGTTCCAAATACAAATTATCTCCAGATCCAGGCTGTACGCTCCGGGTAGGATAGGGAAAAAAAGAAGTACCTAAACGGCCCATGAAATCAATTTGATTGGTAATCCCTTGCATGTAGTTAAGCGTTACACCAGGGCTCATCCTATTAACTTTACTGTATTGTTTGTCTCTTAAAACCGGAGCAAGCCCCCTGTTTTGAATATCTACACCTGTTTTAAAATCAAAAAGAGTAAACTGAAACCCGATAGAAGGCTGTTTCTTAAGATCCGTTTTTTGTGCAAAAGCAGCTGAACAACCGCCGATGACAAAAAGCAATAAAAGCAATTTTTTCATAATATCAATTGTTTTGGATTGAGCAAAAATAACGGTAGGTAGCATACCGATAAAATAAATTAACTCACAAAAGTGTGTCTTCTTAAAAACTTAACGGGAAACAGGCTTTTTACCCAGCACTTCAATTTTAACCCGTGTAAGCCCGCTTTTAATAAACCCAAGCTTGGTAGCAGCAGCCCTTGACAGATCAATAACCCGTTTATTGCGATGATGCAGGCGGTCGTTGATTTTGACAACAACAGTTTTACCGTTGCGCAAATTGGTTACCCGTACATAGGTTCCCAGGGCAAGAGTATTATGCGCAGCCGTGAGCTTCTGTTGACTGAAAATTTCGCCGCTTGAGGTTTTACGCCCATTAAATTTATTGGAGTAAAAGCTGGCAAGACCGTATTGAATTTTTGACTTACCTGTCGCTTTTTTGGTGGGCTTGGAGCTGTCTTGCTGTGCAATTGCTGCCACCTGTATAAACAAGAACAACAAACCCGACAGTAAAAGAGATTTTGGCATCAATCGTTATTTTGTTGAGAAATAAGCTTCACGAGCTATTTTGTCTTCGTTATAGATGTCTTCAAAAAAAACAAGTCTGCCATGTTTAACTGCTACGGTAAAATAACGGAAATAAACCGGCAGTTTACTTTTTACTTTTACCACATGTTTTTCTTTTCTGTCGAGCCACACACGAATCGAATCGCTCTCAACTCTTGACGCATCGAACTCGTAATTCATACTGTCTAAACCGGAAATATAATAAGTGAGCTTCTCCCACTCCTGTACACGCACACAACCATGACTTAATGCCCGCTTATCGTTTTTAAATAAATAGCGTTGATTGGTGTCGTGCAGGTAAACCGAATACTTATTCGGAAAATTAAACTTCATAATTCCTAAAGCATTATCATCGCCACTACCCTGCACAATACGAAACGGTATTCCTTTTTTGTACTTCGTCCAATCAATTGTATACGGATCAACCTCCTCACCCTCCCAGGTCATCAACGAGTAACCTTTCTTTGCAAGGTAACCGGGATTCTTACGCAAAGCCGGCACAATTTCTTTCATGATGATGCTGTTGGGAATCGTCCATTGCGGATAAACAACCATATCGCTAATGCGGCTTGTAAGCAAAGGTGTACGGGTGATTGGTTTACCTACCACCACTCTGCTTTCAAGACGAAGTGTGTCCTGATCCCACAACTGTAATTGATAAGCAGGCAGGTTTACCCAAATGTAACGTTCGGGCATTTCTGCAGGTAACAATTTATAACGGTCGAGGTTAATGGCAATGCGTTTGAATTTTTCCTCATCGGTATTGTTCAGATAGCGTACTACCTGCGCACCAAACCTGCCATCTACAGTAAGCTTTTTATTTTTCTGCAGTTTGATCAATGCATCTTTTAACTGAATACTGTCAACTTCTTTTATCTGCCAGCTCAGCATACCCTCTTCCTGTAAACGTTTGGTAAGTGATTGTACAAACTCTAATGAATCTTTGTAAGGATAAGAAACATAAGTAAACTTATGCTGGAAATCGGCACTATCAAGAAACGATTGAAGACCATTTTTCAAATCCACATAACCTTTATGCTTTGGTTCTAGAGCCTGCAATATGCCCGAAAGCTGTTTGCCTTCTTTTACCTGTTGAATAAGCGATGTATAAAAACCATCTGTTATTAACGAATCGGTTCTGGCCGACAAACTATCAGGCTTTAAACGTCCGATGTATAAGTGCTTAGCTATAGCAAAAAAAGCATCTGTTAACAACACATCCGCTTTCGACCATAAGCCAGCATCTCTCCGATCGCCTGTTGAAGCAGTATCGGCAGCAAAACGATCAGCCAAAGTTTGCATTACCCCATTGTGGTATTGATTGGGAAATAAACCATACCGCTTCGATTCTTTAATAAACAACATCAACGAATCGGCTGCCGGTAAAAAAGCTTCATTGCTGCACCATAAAGCTTTATAATCTGTTTCGGAATAATACTTTTTAACATCAGCAATTAAGACAAACGTCGTCGTATCGTCAAGCTCACCTTTATCCCCGATTGCAGAAAGATATTCGTTGATATTTGTTTCAACCCGCTGGTTCATTTGTGCCGGCTCCTCAACAATATCTTTTATCTCTCCCGGCTTCCCCTCCGTACAGGAATAACAGAAAACGAGTAGACAGATGCCTAAACAATAAAACCAGGGATCGAATGCTTTTCTCATGTATTTATTACATTTATTCTTCCATTACCAATCGGTTAAGCAATGGTTGTTTTTCAGATAATTAAAATAACAAAACGGTTGCACATAGCAATCGGACTGATCTGCTTTTTTTTAAGCAGCACAACGAAAGCTGAAGCACAGACAACTGTAACAAGTTCGTATGGTGTTCGCTACATTGCATCGGAAAAAAGTTACAAGCATACGTTAAAAAAAGACAACCATAAACAAATGGTTGAATTAAAAACAAAAATGCCGGGTTTAGTTTACGATTTACGTTATGCTACTGTAAACAATTTCGTAAAACTACCGCTGTACCCGGTAACAACCACATATACCTTTTTGCGCTTGCCTGCTGCCAACGCCTTGCAACAGGTGCAGGAAGAATTGAAACAAAAAGGATATGGTCTGAAAATTTTTGATGCCTACCGTCCTTATTCTGTTACCGTAAAATTCTGGGAGTTGATCAAAGACGAACGCTATGTTGCAAATCCTTCAAAGGGAAGCGGGCACAACCGTGGGCTGGCAGTTGATTTAACCATCATTGATTTGAAAACAGGTATTGAATTAAATATGGGAACAGACTTTGATAATTTTAGTGATACAGCACATCATTCGTTTACACAATTAAACACAACTGTATTACAAAACAGGAAATTGTTAAAAGACATAATGCTGAAACATGGTTTTTCTGCATTGGAAACAGAATGGTGGCATTACTACTGGCCCAACGACAGGAACTATGAAGTGCTGGATCTTGACTTCAAGAAACTGAAAAAGCTTGCTAATTAAGTTCAACCACATCTACCACCGCATCTATATTGATCATTCCGTACACATGCGGAAAAGTATCTTCTGTTGATGGACTCCATTCGAATACAAAACGACTCGTCAACTTATCGGTATCGATCACCAGTTTTACAAGATTAGTTTTGCCTGCAAAATAACGTTCAAGCACACCTGCCACCTGGTTTTCTTGTGAACAATGGATAAAACCTTCGGCTTTTAAAGAGGGAGATTCGTAAGCACCAACTTGCTTTGCCGCATTCCATTCGGCAGCTGTAGTAACATGATAAATAATAGGCATCGTTAACGTTTTACTTCGTTCAGTTCAATAAGGTAACCATCAGGATCGGCAACATAAATCTGTACTGCACCATCAAAACGAACCTGCTTGTGAAAGCTCATCTTGTGTTGCGTTAAATATTTTTCAACAGCAGCAATGGATGTAACAAACAACGCAAAGTGACTGCCATTGCGATCGTTCTTTACTTCAAAATCTCTTCCGGCCAGTAAATGAATCTGTTGATCTGCTCCCAACTTGAACCACGAACGGATAGCTTTTAAAGAATCAGGCACAGCAACAGGTTCTAAACCCATAACGTCTCTATAAAATTTTGTACTCGCTGCAATATCTTTTACATGCAGGGCTACATGATTATGTTTCACCACTTCAATTTTTGCATCGGTTTGTGCAAAAGCGGAGCCGGTAAGAAGCAAGGCAAAAAAAGCAATCGATATTTTTTGAAACATGATATAAAGTTAAGAGACGATTCGTTTGATCCGTTGCTCCTGCAACATGAGATCGGCTAATACAATCGCTGTTGCAGCTTCAACAATTACAGGGGCACGCAACGCAACACAAAGATCGTGACGACCTTTAATAGAAAAATTTTCTGTCTGCGCTGTATCCCAGTTCAAACTGTTTTGTTCTTTAGGCGTAGAAGAAGTTGGTTTGATGGCCAAACGAAACAGCAGTTCATTTCCATTGCTGATGCCGCCTACTACGCCACCTGCATGGTTGGTTCTTGTTTTACCACTCATATCTTCAATCGCATCGTTGTGTTCGCTGCCGAACATTTTTGCCGCAGCGAAACCTGTTCCGAATTCCACACCACGTACCGCAGGTATAGCAAACATCATCTGCGCCAATACTGATTCTACAGAATCAAAATAAGGTTCACCCAAACCAACAGGTAAACCTGTCACTCTGCATTCAACCAAACCACCAACAGAATCTTTTGCATCAATAGCATTCTGCAATCCTTTTTCTAAATCTTTTTCACCACCTATTTCTGTTACCTCAGCATGAATTGTAATACCAGGCATCAGCTTTTTTGCAATGGCGCCTGCTGCCACTAAACCTGTTGTAAGTCGTGCACTGAAATGCCCGCCACCACGGTAATCTTCATGACCACCAAACTTTTGATGCGCTACCCAATCGGCATGACCCGGGCGTGGAATGCTGCGTTGCTTTGCATAATCTTCGCTACGGGTATTATTATTTTCAAAGAAAATCGCAATCGGGAAACCGGTAGTTTTATCATTAAAGGTTCCGCTTTTGAAAAACGGATAATCCGCTTCCTGGCGGGGCGTTGTTCCTTTTTGTTTGCCGCCTTTTCTTCGTTCGAGATCGGGCAAGAGATCATCGGCTGTTAAAGCCAATCCTGCCGGACAACCATCAACCACAATACCTACACTTTCGCCATGCGATTCGCCAAAGATGGATACACGAAATAATTTACCAAATGAGTTCATAAAAATTATGGTCGAACTTTCTTAATTAAAAGTATTATTAAATAAACAATTCTATCTAAGATAAGGGCACTCACAAAAGAACAAATAAATATAGGTAGCCAGAAATTCATAAACATTTCGAAAAAACCACCTACTTCAAACTGCCAAAAAAAATAAAGTAACCCAGAAAGAAACAAGTCAAATACTTTTCTTAAGAAAATCTCAGAACTGCTTAATACTGGGCTGTTTTTAGAACCAACAGCAACTAACAAAGTCCAGACAAAAAAAGGAAATAATAAAACTGTTGTGCTTACAACAATAGGTATATTAAACCCTTTAAATAAAAACCGAACTAACTTCAACTGCTACTGATTTATTGAATCAGTAAGATACGGAAGCTTTTAATAACTTAAGATGCTCATAAAAATCAGGATACGATTTATTGATTGCTTCTGCTTCTTCAATTATTACATCACCTGCAGCTTTTAAACCAGCAACTGCACAAGCCATTGCAATACGATGATCGTGACGGGAATGCACAGTAGCACCTTTTAATCTGCCGCCGCCATGAACGATCATGAGATCATCCTGCAACTCAATTGTTACACCCAGCTTTGCAAATTCTTCCTGCAGTGTTAATGCACGGTTACTTTCTTTATGTGTTAAACGTGTGGTGCCTTCAATCACCGATTTGCCTTTGCAGTAAGATGCCAAAGCAACCAACGGCGGAAACAGATCGGGACATTCGGTTGCATTAAAATGGAAAGGCTTTAATGGTGCCGGACCAATTTCAATCTGTTCGGGCTGAATAGAAATAATGCAACCGCAATCCATCAACGCCTGTAACACGGCTTTGTCGGCCTGTGGAGAAAACACATCCAATCCTTTCACGACAATGTTTCCGGCAATTGCACCTGCAACAAGTAAGAAAGCAGCACCACTCCAATCGCCTTCTACGGTGTAGTGGTGAGTCGTGATCCCGATAGCTATCGGGAGTGAGTCGTGAGTGGACGGAGCAAAATAAAACGATTCGTAATTTTTATTCTCCGGCACTTTCAAACCAAACTGTTTCATTACATCGAGCGTAAGATCGATGTATGGTTTGCTTTTAAGATTGGTCACAGTGATCGAAACATCACTTGCATTGCTGGCTGCATACGCCAGCAACAAGCCCGTTAAGAACTGTGAGCTGAGTGAACCATCAATGGTAATATTTTCCGGAACGATCGGCCCTTGGATATTCAACGGCAACTTACCTTCATTACTTTTCACCTGCACACCCAGCTGTGGCAATATCTCATCAAAGAAATCCATTGGCCTTGTCACCAAACTGCCGCTGCCGTTCACCGTTAGTGCATGATTGCTCAATGCCACCAGTGGTGTAAACATGCGGATGCTTAATCCACTTTCGCCGCAATTGATCTCGCTGCTTACGGGTTGCACACCATTGCTTTCAATAATGAGTTCATTCCCATTGTTGGCAACAGTACCACCCAGGCGTTGGGTAATATCCATCGCTGCTTTATCATCGTTACTATGACCTGGATTTTTAATGATACTTTTTCCTTTCGCCACCAATGCAGCAGCGCATGCACGCTGCATCGAACTTTTTGATGCGTTCGACTGAATGGTTCCCGTAATAGTTGATGGATGTATTGTAACCTTCATGATTCAAGTGCAGCGAATCACTTTAAAAATGATGCGCCGTCTTTACTTATAAATTTTCAATTAATTCTTTCAGCTGCACCAAAGGAATATTCATCACTTTGGCTTCGCCTATTTTATTGAGCACAACATATTGCATTACATCCTGTGCTTTCTTTTTGTCTTTCTTCAATGTTTCAAAAGCTTCTGCCTTATCAAACAAAAAAGAAGAAGTGAGTCCGTATTGTTCAATAAGCCTGGTGAGGCGTTGCGTTTCGGCAGAAGAAAAATTGTTGATCGTTTCCGAAATTTTTGCTGCTGCAATCATTCCGATTGTTACTGCATGACCATGCATCAGCAAATATTTATTCTCAATTGCATGTCCAAGCGTATGTCCAAGATTCAACAACTTGCGATCAGCTTTTTCAAACTCATCTTCCTGCACCACTTTGGTTTTAATTAAACAGTTACGTTCAATTAACTGCTGCAATGCTTCTTTGTTGCTCTGGTAGTATACGATTGAATGTTGCTCCAGCTCATCAAACATCGCTGCATCTTTAATAGCAGCATGCTTAATGACTTCTGCAAAACCGTTTTCCCATTCTTTTAAGGGCAACGATTCCAGCAACGAAACATCATACAATAAAAACGAAGGCTGACGGATAGTACCCACCATGTTCTTGTAAACTCCTACATCAATTCCATTCTTACCACCAATGCTTGCATCAACCATGGCAAGAATAGTTGTAGGAATAAAGCCGCAGGCAATACCACGCATGTACACCGCAGCAATGTAGCCAACCATATCGGTTACCACACCACCACCAACACCCACAAGTGTTGATTTACGATCGGCACCCAATTCGATCAACTGCCGAATAACATCATCAACTGTTGCTTGTATTTTATGCGCCTCACCTGCTTTCATTACAATGGTTTTCCAGCCATTGAATTTTGCAGGGTGTGCAGCAAAAACATTTTCATCGGTAATGAGCACAGTGCTGTGGCTATCTGCAATTGCAGACAGTTGCTCCATACTGCCGTTGAAATAATAATCAACCGATGCGGTAGAAAATTGGTAGGTCTGTTTTACCATAATATGATTGCCACAAAGGCACTAAGGCACAAAGAAAAAAGATGAACTGTCCTTCGACTTCGCTCAGGATTGAATAAAACGTACAAGTGTGCGACGCAACTGCAGCAACATAGCATTACTGCAGCCCACTCACAACTCATCATTCACCACTTACGAATCCAACACCTTCTTCTGATGGTTAATGCTTTCCATGTGCACCGCATCAAAATACTTGGTGATAAACTCTTTGCTCAAACCTTTACGTTCGCCTTCTCTGTAAGCACGCTCCAGAATTTCGTTCCAGCGGTTTGTTTGCAAGATGGTGATATTGTTATCTTTTTTGTACTGACCAATGCTTTCAGCAATTTTCATACGCTGACCAATGATCTGCATCAACTCGTCGTCCAAATGATTGATCTGCTGACGCAATTTTTCCAATGCAGCATGATATTCTTCCGATGCCACATCTTCTTTACGCCAGATGATGTTACCGATCATTTCACCCAAACGCTCAGGAGTAACCTGTTGTTTCGCATCGCTCCATGCATTGTCTGGATCAATATGACTTTCGATCATCACACCATCAAAGTCGAGATCAATTGCACGTTGTGCAGTTTCCTGCAAAATATCTCTGCGTCCGCAAATATGCGAAGGATCATTAATGATCATCATCTCAGGATTGCGACGTTTCATTTCAATCGCTAAATGCCACATCGGTGCATTGCGGTATTCGGTATTACCATACGAGGAAAAACCACGATGGATCAAACCAATTTGTTTAATACCTGCACGTGCAACACGCTCTACTGCACCACTCCACAACTCCAAATCAGGATTGATCGGGTTTTTGATCAACACAGGCACATCCACACCACGTAACGCATCAGCTACTTCCTGTACGCTAAAAGGGTTCACCGTTGTACGTGCACCGATCCATAATACATCAACATCAAACGTCAACGCATCTTCTACTTGTTTAGCAGTTGCTACTTCTGCTGCGGTTGGTAAGCCTGTTAACTGTTTTGCTTTTTGTAACCAGGGTAAACCTTTTGCGCCAATCCCTTCGAACATACCGGGTTTGGTACGAGGTTTCCAGATACCTGCACGCAGAATATCTACTTTACCTGTTGCGGCTAACTGTTGCGCTGTGGCAACCAGTTGCTCTTCTGTTTCGGCACTGCAAGGACCACTGATCACCAGCGGACGTTTATTCCATGCTGCCTGCACTTTTTCTTTCATGTTTGCTTCTAATGTTTGCATTGTTATTGGTTGTAAAGTTAAGTTTTATGTTGCGAACACTTGTTCTGCTATTTGGCTGCTGTTGTCTTCGAATCATCCAGTGAATGATTCGCTCACTTCAGCGTTCTTAATTCTATTATACAAACCCACCCCTTTCAATCACTCTTCATGTTTTACTTTCTGCCACCCCTCCAAGGAGGGGATGAACACTCTTGCTCACTCATCATTCATCTCTCTAAATCTTTCTTCCGTCATTTCAAATTTGATCTCTCCTTTTCCATGCAAACCCGTTTCAATCCATCCCTGCTTGCGATAAAATGTTTCTGCTCTTGTTCCCGGACTTGTACTCAACCAAACCGCTTCATTTGTCTGTTCAAAGTACCAGTTCATCATCAGGTCGTGTAATTGTTTACCGATGCCTCTTGCCTCCACATCAGGATTCACAAACAAAGCCCAGATATTGTGATCCACTAAATCAGCAATCGCAAATCCAACAACTGCATCACCGATGGTGCACACCCATCCTTTTCCACGTTTCGTAATATATGCTTCCACATCAGAATCGCTTACCAATGCAGGATCACTCAATGTGTTTTCCTTTACAGCATTGCGTACAATCTGCATTTGATGAATATCCTGTATGGTCGCTTCACGAAAGATCATTTAATAATGCGTTTGATATTGTTTGCATGTTCAATCAACCCTCTCAACTCCTGTTCGTTACTCTCTTCAATTTTATCTCTGAATTTTTTCAGCTGTTCAATGTGCTCGTTCAATACATCCAGCACATTTTCTTTGTTCTGGATAAAGATGGGCACCCACATAGCAGGATTACTCTTTGCCAAACGCACCGTGCTTTCAAAACCTGCACTCGCCATTTCAAAAATGGCATTGTCTTCTTTCTCTTTTTGCAATACCGTATTTGCTAATGCAAAGGAAGTGATGTGTGAAATATGACTCACATACGCCGCATGCAGATCATGTGCTTTCGCTTCCATGTTCAACAGGTGCATGCCAATTTTCTTATACATCGCTTTGGTCCATTCCAACGCATCCAGGTCGCTGTCACCTTCATCACAAATGATTACTGCTTTATTTTCATAAGCGTTCCGTACTGCTGCAGCCGGACCGCTATATTCCGTACCCCACATCGGGTGCGTTGCAACATATCGTCCACGTTTTGGATGATTGCCAACTGCTTCTGTCAATTGCGATTTGGTTGAACCAAGATCAATTACAATTTGATTTTCAATTTTATCAAGGATCGATGGCAACAGGCTCACCATTTTATCAACCGGGAAAGCCAACACAATTACATCGCTTTGTGCAATCGCTTCATCCAATGGCAAAATTTCATCTACCAGTTCCAGCTCCAGTGCCTTTGCTTCGTTTTCTTTGCTGGCATCCACACCAATCAATCGTGATGAGATTTTTTTCTCATGCAGACGAATGGCGAGTGAACCACCAATTAAACCCACTCCAATGATTGCAATACGTTTACGTTCCATGATCAATTATTCAATTATCATTTTTTAATTCTGCTGATTGCTTCTTCAAACCGTTCAACCGGTGCACACAAGCTGATGCGGATATATCCATCACCCGCATTACCAAAAATACCGCCCGGTGTAATAAATACATTACTACCGTACAACACTTCATCACTCACTTCGTAACCTGTTTTATAGTTCGCAGGAATCTTTGCCCACACAAACATGCCCACTTGTTCCTTTGAATAGTTACAGTTCAACAGATCGAGTAATTCAAATACTTTCTCTCTGCGTTCACGGTAAATTGCATTGACGCTATCGTACCAATCTTTACCCAAATTCAATGCTTTTGCTGCAGCTAATTGTAAAGGCAAAAACATACCACTGTCCATATTGCTTTTAAAACGCAGCACTTCATCAATACGTTCTTTTGCACCGCTTAACATGCCCACTCTCCAGCCGGCCATATTGCTCGATTTGCTCAGTGAGTTTAATTCCAGTACACAATCTTTGGCACCATCAACGCTCAACAAACTCATCGGATTGTCATTCAAAATAAAACTATACGGATTATCATGAATGATGAGGATACCTGTTTTCTTTCCAAATGCAACGAGTTGTTCAAACAGTTTTTTATCAGCTGCCTGTCCTGTTGGCATTTGCGGATAGTTCACAAATAGCAACTTCACTTTTGAAAGATCGCTTGCTTCCAATGCTGCAAAATCAGGAGCGTAATTATTTGCCTCGGTTAGATCATAATCCACGCAAATGCCACCTGCCAATTTCACAGCGCTTCTGTATGTTGGGTAACCGGGGTTGGGCACCAGTACTTCATCGCCTTCGTTCAAATACGTCATACAGATATGCATGATACCTTCCTTACTTCCAATCAACGGAAGAATTTCGGTATCGGCATTCAGCTCCACGTTGTACCAGCGTTTGTACCAATCACTCATGGCCTTGCGCAACACAATCGATCCTTTGTACGATTGGTAACCATGTACATTTGGCTTTACACTTTCTTCCTGCAATACTTTAATTACATCAGGATGCGGGGGTAAATCAGGACTTCCAATACCAAGATTAATGATCTGCTTGCCTTGCTTATTCAACTCCTCTATCTCTCTCAGCTTTTGAGAGAAATAATATTCACCAATGCTCTCCAATCGTTTTGCTGTCTGTATCATATTAAACTGTCTTTCCGTTTTTGTAAACACCATAGATCTTCAACTCAACAGTTGAAGGTTTAATTGCTTCGATCACTTTATGAAACTGCTCAATGGTTTCAAATTCCATATCGGCATGGAAGCTGTATTTAAAATCGCTACCGGGAATAGGAAAGCTTTGCAGCTTACTTAAATTAATGCCACCATCAGCAATTTGTCCAAGCACTCTTGCCAGGCTTCCTTTCGAATGATCGGTTACAAAATTCACCGATGCTTTATTGGCTTGTTCAATCGAACCGTTTTGCTCACGTTGTAAAATCAAGAAACGTGTGTAATTGTTTTTCATGGTTTGAATACCGGGGGCAATCACGTTCAGTCCATATAATTCGGCAGCAAGTTTGCTGGCAATGGCAGCAACATGCTTGCTCTTATGCTGGTAAATATGTTTTGCGCTCAACGCCGTATCTTCTGTTTCAACCAACTTCCATTTGTATTTATCTAAATAGTCGTAGCACTGCTGCAGAGCCATTGTGTGGGAGTGCACTTCTTTAATGTCTTCGAGTTTCACCCCCTGGTTGACGATGAGGTTTTGTTTGATGTGCAGGTACACTTCACCAACAATGGTGAGGTTACTTTTTTGCAATAAATTATAATTGGGCAAAATGCTGCCGGCAATGGAATTCTCAATGGCCATTACGGCTCCATCGCTTTCTTTTTTGTTGGCACCGATCTTCACCACTTCCCTGAATGTGGCACAGGGAATCACTTCCACATCCTTTCCAAAGAATTGTCTTGCCGCTTCCTGGTGAAAACTGCCTTCGTAACCTTGAATTGTAACTTTTGGCCCCCTCCGCCCCCTCAAGGGGGAACTTGCATCCGCACTTACCTCGCTTGTTACACTCTCTGTTTTTTTGCTTGTCATCTCTAAACTCATTTTAGTTTTTTGTTTTACTCCCCTTCAGGGGATGGGGGTAAAATGAAGAATCCCGACCTTTTGGCCGGGATTCTTTATGTTGATTTCGTTTGTTCGTTTAGTTCGCTTTCAACAAAAGGAGTCCCGGCCTCGTTCTAAAGTAGAAGAAGCTAAAATAAAAGAAACGGTATCCTTTGTTTGTTGTCATCGAGTTCAAATGTAGACAGGCTTTTCAATAAAACAAGCGTTAGCCGAAGAAAAAATCTGTGCAAACGTTATTCATTGTATAGCTAACAAACGCTGTTTCAGGGGAAATCATTCCCTGAAACGAAAAAAGCCATTCCAGGAATGGAACGGCCGTTAACGATTGCTTGCCATATGAAAATTTTTATTTCGGTCTCATCACTCCCCGGCAAGCTGGGACTGTTCACTCTTCACGGTGAGCCGAACGCTGAAATTACTTCTTAGTTGTGTCAGCTTTAGTTGTATCTGCAGCAGGAGCAGCTGTAGTATCAGCAGCAGGAGCAGCAGTAGTGTCAGCAGCAGGAGCTACAGCAGTAGTGTCTGTAGTAGCAGCTTTTTCACCTTCATTGTTACAAGCTACAAAACCGAGGATAGCGAACGCTAATAAAACCTTTTTCATTCTTTTTGATTTTTTAAAAGTTTAAGATAATTATCGAGGATTAATACCGGCACCGAAAAAAGGTAACCCGACTTTTTTAAATTTTTTTTTTAGCCGTTCTTTGGGTTACAATTTGCCCTTTTGGGTATTAAAACTGAGATATAGTGAAACCTGACATCAACGAATCGGAATTACTGGAAGGCTTAGCCCGTAACGACAGGAAGGCGGTGGAAACCCTTTACAAGCTGAATTACAGCATGGTACAGGCGTTTATAGTGAACAATAATGGCTCTACCGACGATGCAAGAGATGTTTTTCAGGAAGCGATGATTGTTCTTTACGAGAAGGCAAGAGATGGATCACTTGAGCTGAACTGTCAGATTAAAACCTATGTTTATTCGGTTTGCCGGCGACTTTGGCTGAAGCGGTTGCAACAGCTCCAACGATTTGGAACCCCAGTAGAAAGCATGGAAGAGGTGGTACCGGTGGAAGAGGAACTGGAAGAGCATGAACGCAAGAATGAGGCTTTCGGGGTAATGGAAAAGGCACTCTCCCATTTGGGCGAGCCCTGCAAAAGCCTGCTGGAATCTTACTATATCCAGAAAAAGCAAATGCTGGATATTGCTGCCGAGTTTGGTTATACCAATGCCGACAATGCAAAGAACCAGAAGTATAAATGCCTGATGCGGTTAAAGAAATTATTCTTTGCACAATACAAAAAAGTGGATTGAGATGGATGAGATTTTACTCTTAGATGCAACAGAACGTTACCTCAACGGCGAAATTAACGCCGAAGAGAAAGCGATGTTCGAGCAACTCCGCCAGACCAACCAGGAGGTTGATCAACTGGTGGTGGAGCATACGTTCTTTTTGCAGCAGTTTGAGCGCTATGGTGGGTTACGTGAAATGAAGCATACGCTGCACGATGTACACAACCAGCTGATGCAGGATGGTGAAATAAAAGAAGAAGTATTATCTGGCAGTGCCAAAGTGGTCAACTTATGGAAGCGTTACAAACGCACCATTACCATTGCAGCGTCTATTGCCGGTGTTACAGCTCTTTCTATCAGCAGCATGACACTCTTAGTTGCCCCCAAAGGCAACGATAAAGCGCTTACCGAGCTGGGTAAAAAAGTAAACCAGTTTGAAAGCCGCCTGAAAGCAACCGATAGTAAACTGAATACGGTTATCAGCAAAATAAATCCCGACATTGTTATTACCGGTATTGGTTCTGCCTTTTTGGTTGATGGCAAAGGTTACCTGGTAACCAATGCACATGTGGTTAAAAATGCCAAAGGAGCTTTTGTATCGAACAACAAAGGAGCAGAATTTAAAGCGCAGATTGTAAAGGTTGATGAAGAACGGGATATTGCAATTTTAAAAATAGAAGACAAAGATTATAAAGCAACAGCAACATTGCCGTACAGCATCCGCAAATCTTCTACAGCAATAGCAGAACCTATTTTTACGCTGGGTTACCCACGTAACGAAATTGTTTATGGCGAAGGTTATCTCAGTGCAAAAACCGGTTTCAACGGCGATACGCTCAGCTGCCAGATTGCAGTTGCAGCAAACCCCGGAAACAGCGGTGGTCCTGTATTTAACCGCTTTGGCGAAGTGATCGGTATCCTCAGCACCAAAGAAACAAAAGCTGATGGTGTTGTTTTTGCCATCCAGTCGAAATACATCATTGATGCAGTGAACGAATTGAAGAAATCTGATTCGTCTGTTGATTTGAAGCTTACTTCTAAGTCATCTTTAAAAGGAATGGATCGTACACAGCAAGCGAATAAAGTGCTGGAGTATGTGTACATGGTAAAAGTGTACTAATCGTTTTTCCCTTTGATGCTAAAAAATAAAGAAGCCCCGCAAATGCGGGGCTTACTTTTTATCAGTTGGTTTTGATTTGGCTTACCATTTATCAACTTCTTCGTTGGCAAGGTTGTCGCCGCTTGCCGCAGGTACTTCTTCTTCTACTGCTGCAGAAGGAGCTGGAGCCGGAGCTGCTGCAACCACAGGTGCTGCTACTACCACCGTTTCCTGTACATCGTTATAATCACCATCACCACTTGACGGGGCATCTTCGTGGTTGAATGCGTCGAAATCGAAATCAGGCATTAACTCAGTTTTTACATAATCAACCGCCTCATTCAATCCTTTAATAAACTTGTTGAAATCTTCTTTGTACAGAAAAATTTTGTGACGGTCGTAACCTTCACCGGTAAAGCGCTTACGGCTCTCCGTAATTGTGAGGTAATAATCATTGCCACGTGTTGATCTTACGTCAAAGAAATACGTTCTTCTCTTTCCGGCACGGATACGTTTGCTGTAAATACTCTCCATGCGTTTGTCATTGTTTTCGTACGCCACAGTTTTTAGGTTTTAGTTGTCAATGCTTATTTTCAAACAGCGACAAAGATATATTTCTTTTCGATTTGGCAAAATTTTCCAAAAAGCCCTGAAACTGTTGATTTTCACTGCTAAGAAACGGTTTCTTCGAGTTGCTGGCGGCTGTATAAATCGGCATACAAGCCCTGTTTTTGCAACAGTTCTTCGTGGGTTCCCTGCTCGGCAATGACACCATCGTCCATCACCAATATTCTGTCGAATTGCAGGAGTGAGAAAATGCGGTGTGTAATTACAATGGCCGTTTTATCTTCCAGGTATGTAGACAAGTGTGTGAGAATTTCTTTTTCGGTGCGGGCATCAACCGCATTCAAACAATCATCGAGAATAATTAAACCGGGATTTTTAATTAACGCACGGGCAATGGAGATGCGTTGCTTTTGTCCGCCGCTTAATGTTACTCCACGTTCGCCAACTATTGTTTGGTATTGCTCGGGAAAAGTTTGAATATCCCGATGTACCGATGCAGATGTTGCTGCAGTTTTTATTGCCTCTTCGTTTTCATTGCCACCACCAAAAGCAATATTGTTAGCAATAGAATCGCTAAACAGAAATACTTCCTGGGGCACATAACTCACCTGCCGGCGATACGCTTGTAAAGCTAGGTCTTTGATGTCTGTACCATCAATGCGAACAACGCCGGTCGATGGGTCATAAAAGCGCAACAGTAATTGTGCAATGGTAGATTTACCTGAACCGGTACGGCCAATCAAAGCAATTTTCTCTCCTTTCTTAATCGTTAAGTTGAAGTTATTTAAAGCCCTGATACCGGTGTGCGGATAGGTAAAGCTTACATTTTCAAATTCAATATTTCCCTGCAACTTTATTTCCACGCCTGCTTCGGTAACAGGTATGGTAGAGGTGGTTAATAAAAATTCGTTTAACCGGCGCTGTGAGGCTGCTGCACGCTGGATGGTGCTTGCTACCCAACCAATGGCGCTTACCGGAAACGCCAGCATGGTAAGGTACATGATGAAGGCCGCCATATCGCCAAAGTTGATCTGGCCATTCATATATTTTAAGCCACCAATCAATACCACCAGGATCGTACTGATGCTGATGATTAAACCCATGATGGGGAAATAGATTGCTTCCACCTTGTACAAAGCGGTGGCACTCGTACGGTAATCTTCGCTGTTTTTTTCGAAGAAGCGAAGCATGGCTTTTTCCTGCACAAACGATTTAATTACACGTATGCCGGAATACGATTGCTGGGCATTGGTAGTAAGGTCGGAAAGTTTGGCCTGTACCTCTTCGCTTTTTTTGTTGATGATGTTGTTTACATAATAAATAGCAATAGCAAGTATGGGCAGTGGTGCCAATACATACAACGAGAGCTCAGGATTCTTCTTTACCATGTAGTACACACTCAGCCAAATCAATGCGATGAGGTTGATGAGATACATGATCGCCGGACCGGTATACATCCGCACACGGCTTACATCTTCGGCCATCCGGCTCATCAGATCGCCGGTTTCGTGTGTTTTGTAAAAATTGGTATCGAGCTGCAGGTAATGTTGAAATACTTCACTCTTCTGATCGTACTCAATATGGCGGCTCATTACAATAATCGTCTGCCGCATCAAAAACATAAAGAAGCCACGGAGAATGGCAAACAGCAACAATACCAAACCAAATAAGGCTACAATACCGGTAAACGAAAATTTTAACTGCTCAATCCAGCCAATGGTAATTGTAACAAGCCAGTCGTTTTGTTGTACAATTTTTTCTTTTGCAGCGCCTGTTAAATAGGCCTGTACCTTATCAATGATATAGCCGGTAACCTGCGGTGCAAGCACAGCAAAGTAGTTGGATATGAAAATGAAAACTATGCCCAGTATTAACCGCCACCTGTATTTCCAGAAGTATTTGTTGAGATGCGAGAGTTGCTTCATGCGTTTGCAAAGGTACAAAGGGAACAGGTACTGCATAGCCGTTCATCAAATGAAAGACGAGATTAACAACCTGCAACCTAAGTAGTAGTTTGCCCCCTAAAAGTTACTAAAGTTACGACTGGATATAATTCTGCAACTGCTCAATCGTTTCCTTTTGCGACAGAATCGTTTCTGTTACCACATCGGTAATAGAAATAATGCCGCAAACATGATCGTTATCGAACACAGGCAAATAACGGATATTGCTTTCGCTCATAATGTGCATGCAGGTTTCAATGGAGTTATCGGGAGTAATGCGTGGCAATCCTGTACTCATAATATCCTTCACCAGTGTTTCTGCCGAAGCTTTTCCTTTAAGAATTACTTTGCGGGCATAATCACGTTCCGTCATTACACCTAAGTATTCGCCGTTTTCCATTACCATTACCGAACCAATATTTTTATCGGCCATTAATTGCAATGCCTGTAATACCGGTAAGCCGGGTTCAACAGAAATAATGTTTGCGCCTTTGCGTTGAAGTAAGTGTGCTACTTTTCTCATAGTCCCGGTTTTTTTGTTGCCTTAAGTTAATGAAATAAAAAAGATGTGCGTTATTGTCGCACATCTTTTTTATGATAAGAGCTGAAAAAATAATTAACGGCCGAAATCATCCTGCAGACGAACAATATCCTCTTCGTCTGATGGGTTGGATGGATCGGTATGTTGCCATATTTCGGCAATAATGCCCCAGCCATTCAAACCAACCAAACGATGACGTTGGCCTTTGCTTAAAACAATAATATCGCCCGGTTCAAAATGACTTACTTCTGTTTGCTCATCGGTATCGCTCATCACCACGCCTACTTCGCCTTCTACCACTCGCCAGATTTCTGCACGACGGTGATGATATTGCCACGAAAGACGTTGCCCCGGTGCAACACATAAAATTTTCGGACTTAATTTATTTCCCAACATCAACTCTTCTTTCTTGTATGTAGGAAAATATTCTTCAATGAATTTATCGGCCTGGCTTTCGTCCAGTACAAAAAAACCACCCCAGGGTCGTGTAAAGTCGAATGTATTAATACGAAAACCGTTGGCTTCGATCAATTGTTTCTGTTGTTCTAAAATCGATAGTTTGTCGCTCATTGTTTTAAAATTGATGATAAAAGTATAACAGGACACGCTGCTAACAAAAAAAGGCTCTCAAATTGAGAGCCTTTTTTTGTTCAGATTATTCTTTTATTAATAATAATTCTTCATTACTACCAATGCATGAATAAAACCAGGTAACCAGAAGAGGAAAGTAAGAACCAGGTTAATGATCCATGTACTGCCGCTCCAGTTATCCATAACGCCCATTGCGATCCATGCTAAACCGAAAATAGCCAAAACAATGTACAAGCCTTTTGGAATTTCTCCGCCGGCACGCTTTGCTTTCTTTTGTGCCATTTTCAGGGCCATTTTTTGTGCAAAGTTCATCTTCTTACCTGTCATTGCTTTTACTTTTTCAGGAGTAAGCGACAGGAATGCTTCCATATTAGAAGCTTTTACGTTTGCAATTGTTGCTTCAACACCTGCTTTCGCATTGTCGGTGGCATCAACAGGTACAGTAATAATTCCTGCTGCATTAGAAGAGATGCTGTACACAACAGCCAAGAGAACGATGATTAACTTTCTCATAGTGAGCTTAATTTTTGGTTAATAGATGTTATAAAAATAGGTAATTAGTCGGTATAAGAACCATCTACCGGTTGATAACTTCCTGTAAGGATGCGGATGAAATCAACAAACGCCCAGATGCTTACACCTAAAATAATGATGTAGCCAATGATAGCCAGTACAGGCAATGCGGCCAAACCTGTAGCTGTAGTAGTAGTTGCCGCAGCTGCAATACCTGCAACCATTAAAACAATACCCAGTATTGTTCCTAACAATTTAATAATACCATTGCGTTTGTTGCCAAGATAAAAATCGTGTACACCAAAACCTCCAAGGAAGAAGGCGAGCAATGCGGCTACGATTTTGCTTTTATCGCCGGCACGTTTTGCTTTTTGAGCAACTTTTTCAAATTTGTTCTTCAGAATTTTCATGAAGAGCTTGCCTTTTGAAGCTTTCTTGGTTACAACAACATTTGTTGCTGCAGCAGCTTCGGGGGCAGTGAGTGTTTCCGGAACAGAAACAAATGCAGAATTGGTAATGAGGGTAACAAACATTACCAGGAAGAGAAGGGTAAATTTGCGCATAGAAAAGGTTTAATGTTACTAATGGGCGGCAAAATAGGGAAAAGATTGAAATAAAAACAACCACATAAATATGTTGTGTAAAAAGATGGATCAACCGCTGATTTTACTGTATACATTTGGCTCAAGCTTGTACTTTTCTATTTAGCTTGCTTCCCTTATCTTCGCAAAAATTTCAACGAAATGGAAAAGAAATCATCTGCATTAAACTGGATCCTGTTTTTTGTTTCTGTAGTTGTATGTGTGGCTATGTACCTGTCGCCCATGTTTGCCAACTATATTACCGCTACTTTTCCGTTTATCTGTTACTACTTTGTAAAGGCGCTGGATTTAATTTAAGCTGAAGCTTACATTTTATATAGATAGCCCGTTGCGGAACTGCGACGGGCTTTTTTGTATACCTATCTTACTATGTACTATAAAAAAGCCCCAACTTTTGCTGGGGCTTTAAAATTATAATTCACTATTCACAACACACCTGTCACTACTTCACTTCTTCAAACTGTGCATCTTCCACATTATCACCTGCTGCACCGGCACTTGCTCCAGCGCCCGCATCAGCTCCTGGTTGTGCAGCTTGTGCATCCTGCGTTGCTTTGTACATTTCTTCGCTGGCTGCTGTCCATGCTGTGTTCATTTCAGTCATAGCTGCATCAATAGCTGCGAGGTCCTGTGCTTTGTGTGCATCCTTCAGTTTGGTAAGAGCAGCTTCAATCGGCGCTTTTTTGTCGGCACCAATTTTATCACCATATTCTTTCAGTTGCTTTTCTGTTTGGAAAATCAAGCTGTCGGCCTGATTAATTTTCTCCACCTTTTCTTTTTCTGCTTTATCGGCTGCTTCGTTGGCTTTCGCTTCGTTCTTCATCTTTTCAATTTCTTCCTTGCTTAAACCACTACCTGCTTCAATGCGGATCTTTTGTTCCTTACCGGTGCCTTTGTCTTTTGCACTAACATGCAACAAACCGTTGGCATCAATATCGAAGGTTACTTCAATTTGCGGAACACCACGTGGAGCCGGCGGAATACCATCGAGGTTAAACATACCCAGGCTCTTATTGTCCTTTGCCATTGGGCGCTCACCTTGCAGTACATGAATCTGTACACCCGGCTGATTGTCGGATGCTGTAGAGAACACTTCACTCTTCTTAGAAGGAATGGTTGTGTTGCTGGCAATGAGCGTTGTCATTACACCACCCATTGTTTCAATACCGAGGCTCAAAGGTGTAACGTCGAGCAACAGTACATCTTTCACTTCACCTGTTAATACCGCACCCTGGATGGCTGCACCTACTGCAACTACCTCATCGGGGTTTACACCACGGTTGGGCTTTTTACCAAAGAACTTCTCTACAATTTCCTGCACTTTAGGGATACGTGTACTACCACCCACCAGAATCACTTCATCAATATCGCCGATACCTAAGCCTGCATCTTTCAAAGCAGCTTCGCAAGGCACTAAGCAACGGGTAAATAAATTATCGGCCAGTTGCTCAAATTTGGCACGGCTCAATTTCAGTACAAGGTGTTTAGGTACACCATCCACTGCTGTAATGTATGGGAGATTGATCTCTGTTTCGCTGGAAGAAGAAAGCTCCACTTTTGCTTTTTCAGCTGCTTCTTTCAAACGTTGTAAAGCCATCGGGTCTTTACGGAGATCGATATTTTCCTGTGATTTGAACTCATCGGCTAACCAGTCGATGATTACTTTATCAAAGTCATCACCACCAAGGTGTGTATCACCGTTCGTAGATTTTACTTCAAATACACCATCGCCCAATTCGAGGATTGAAATATCGAATGTACCACCACCAAGGTCGAACACAGCGATCTTCTGATCTTTATGTTTTTTATCCAAACCATAAGCTAACGCAGCAGCCGTTGGTTCGTTTACAATACGGCGAACATTTAAACCGGCAATTTCTCCGGCCTCTTTTGTAGCCTGACGCTGTGCATCGTTAAAGTAAGCAGGTACGGTAATCACCGCTTCTGTTACTTCCTGGCCCAGGTAATCTTCAGCAGTTTTCTTCATTTTCTGAAGCACCATTGCCGAAATTTCCTGTGGTGTATAAAGTCTGCCATCTATGTCAATACGAACGGTATTATTGTCACCTTGTGATACTTTGTAGCTCCAGTGTTTAATTTCTTCGCCCACTTCGTCGAACCGACGACCCATGAAACGCTTCACAGAGTTGATGGTATTGATAGGGTTAGTGATCGCCTGACGTTTTGCAGGATCGCCCACTTTACGCTCGCCGTTTTTCAAAAAAGCCACTACCGACGGGGTTGTACGGCGTCCCTCGTCGTTTGCAATTACAACAGGCTCGTTTCCTTCCATTACCGAAACGCAGCTGTTTGTAGTTCCTAAGTCGATTCCTATAATCTTGCCCATGATATGGATTGTTTTTAAGTTCAATTACAGTACTCAATGATGATGCCATGCGGTAGAAAAGTGAAAAAATGGCAGAAGGACAGAAAGCAGCTTGCAATTCTTGTCTTTTTCACCCTGTGCCGGCTTTTTTTAAAAAAAGAACTCGGTTTTTTTATGGGTCTAAAGCTTACTTGTTTACCCCTAATGCCGCCACATTTTACTTATCGCATGGTTTAATTATTTTATCTTGCAAGCACTGCATAACAGTAGCCAAAACCGACTAAACAACATTGTACCGCTTTTTTCTCTCATTATTAATTGCCCTTTGCCCTTTTTGTAAAGGAAAAAGTCAACAGATCGATTCGTTATTGCAGCTGCTCAATAATCCGGATCTGCCCGATACTGTTCGCATCAATACGAACAACTCCATTAGCCGGCAACTCTCATTTATAAAGCCAATTGAAGCGCTCAATTATACACAGAAGGCCATGGAGCTTTCGCAAAAAATCAATTACAAAAGAGGCACTGCCGAATCGTACCGGAACCTCGGCAGCATTTATGCCTATTATGGCAGTTATTACTTAACGGTATTTAACCTGCAAAAAGCCATCGATGGCTACAAGGAACTGAACGACTCGATTGGACTGGCAAACTGTTATATTTCCATGGGGCATATGTACCGTTACCTGCATAATATTCCGCAGGAAATAACCTATCATAAACTTTCGTACGATATGCATTCCCGGCTGGGCAATGCAGAGCGCATCGGGGTTACTTCGCATAACTTAGGCGAAAGTTATTATAACAATAAAGAACTGGATAAAGCTAAGGAGCTTACGGTAAAGGCAATTGGCATTAACAGCTCTATCGGCAATGTACAAGTGCTGTCGTCCTGCTATAAAGTAATGGGTAAAATACTGATGGCAGAAAAGAATGATACAGAAGCCGAAGTTTACTTTAAGAAAATCCTGCATATCCACGACTCGCTGAAAGACAATTCGCAAAAAATTGCAACGATCGAAGCGTACATTCAACTTGCGAATATTTATAAGCAACGTAACAATATAGCTGAAGAAGAACGGTATTTACACGACGCAGCAGAATTTGTGGCTAAATACAAGCTTACCAATTATACCCGGCAGATTTATCTGGACCTTATTGAATTGTATACACAAACCAACAGGAAAAATAAAGCGCTTGCGTATACCACTAAATACCGACAGGTTTCGGATAGCCTTGCTAAAATTGAATCGCAGGATAAAAACCAGCTGGTGGCGTCTTTTACAAAACTCTACCAGGTTGAAAAAGAAAACAGCATACTCGAAATAGAAAACAAACTCAAAGACGAACGTGCAAAACGTAAAAATGTAATCATCTATTTTATCGGAAGCTTTTCAATCGTCACCATTATCCTGTTGGTGTTGCTTGTGCGGAACATCAACAAAATTCGCAGCACCAACGAACAGCTGGAGCAAAAGAACATGATTATTGAAAGCCAGAATGAAAAACTGGAAGAGTTAAACGAAACAAAAGATAAGTTCTTTGGCATTGTATCGCATGATCTGCGGGCACCATTGAGTGCAGTTTCGTCGTTTACAGATTTGTTACTTGGCGGGCAATTGAAAAATTTACCCGAAGACCAAATGAATGAACTGGTAACCGAATCGAAAAGCCTTATTGACAACGCACGCAAATTAACCGACGACCTGATAACATGGGCTCAGCTGCAGATGAAGAAAGAAGAGGCACACCCTTCGTTATTTACCGCAGCAGAAGTGGTAAATGATGTAATTGCTTTATTTAAAGAACCTGCTGCGCAAAAGCAAATAACCATCGGCCATACAATTGATCACAAACTGCAATTGTATGCCGATAAAAATCAATACACATTCATTATCCGCAACCTCATCAACAACGCTATAAAATTTACGCCGGCAGGTGGCTCGGTAACTATTTCAGGCACATCGAACAACAACAGCACAACCGTATTGGTTACCGATACAGGTATTGGCATGAGTAAAGATGTAAGCGATTCTATTTTCCGTGTTGGAAAACTGAAAAGTAAAAACGGCACTGCAGGCGAAAAAGGTACCGGCCTCGGTTTAATACTTATGCAGGAGTTTGTACAACTTAATAAAGGCAAAATCAATATTAACAGCGAACAGGGCAAGGGCAGTACAATTGCAGTTACAGTTCCTGCAACAGCAGAATAAATAGCTGCTTATCTTTAAGAAATTTGTTTTGTATGCCCTCTACACTCGCTCAAAAACTACGCATCAAAGAAGGTTCTGTTTTGCTTACATTGAATGCGCCCAAAAACTTCGAAAAGAGTTTAGGTAACCTTCCTGCCGATGTGGAGATAACCACTACAGGCAAGCAATTTAACCAGGTACATTGGTTTGTATTGAACCGGGCACAAATGGAAAAACAAATCAATAAGGTGCTGAAGCTGTTGAAACCGGAAGTGACGGTGTGGATGTATTATCCTAAAGGCACATCGGGTATACAAACCGATCTTACACGTGATAAGGGTTGGGATTGTTTATTGGCTGAAGGTGACAAGCTCACGTGGATCAGTTTGATCTCATTTGATGCTATGTGGAGTGTATTTGGTTTCCGGCCAAAAACAGCAGCCGATAAAAAGAAAGAAGCTACGCCCAAAGTAAGAGAGATTTTTAACTGGGTAAACCCAACTACCAAAGAAGTAAAACTGCCCGATGATCTTGCAGGGGCTTTGAAGAAAAATAAAAAGGCCAACGAATTCTTTCAAGCACTTTCATTTACCAACAAGAAAGAATACATTGAATGGATTGTTACAGCCAAACAGGAAAAAACAAGAACCGAACGTGTAGAAGGTACCATTGAACGTTTGGGCAAGCAGTGGAAAAATCCGAGAAATCTTTGATGATGACTAACCCAACGGGTGACTGTTTTTCTTACACGATCATCTTTTTTTCTCTGTGGTGAAAAAGCAACGTCCTTTTTAGATCAGTTTTTTGATGAACCGCCGTCAGGATAACAACTGCTGATGGGGTTGAGCTACACCTTATCTTTGCAACACTTTAGTAACGGGTTTAACAAATCCGAAATCAGACATCTTAAATCATACATCTTCCATGCGTGTTTTCAAATTCGGCGGAGCAAGCGTAAGCAACTATGAAAAAGTGCAGAACCTCGGTAACATCGTCAAACAGTTTCCCGATGAACAATTGATGATCGTTATTTCGGCTATGGGTAAAACCACCAACGCATTGGAAAAAGTAGCTGAAGCATTCTTTGCCGGAAAAAAAGACGAAGCATTGCACTTGTTCCGTGCGGTAAAACTGCAGCACCTCGATGAAGCAAAGTATTTGCTGGTAACACATTTCAATCCGTTGATGGAACAACTGAACGATTTCTTTACCGAAGTGGAGTGGTTGCTGCACGACAAACCTGTACGTGAATACGATTACTATTACGATCAGATCGTTTGCGTGGGAGAGCTGTTGAGCACAGCCATTGTAAGTGCATACCTGAACGAAATCGGCATCAGCAACCAATGGATCGATGTGCGGGATATTTTCCGCACCGATGATAACTTCCGTGATGCAGCCATTGATTTTGCATTTACGCAACAACAAGTGGATTCGCAGATCAAACCTTTATTCAATAAAAACCGCATCGTTATAACACAAGGCTTTATTGGTTGTACTGATGAAAACGAAAGCACCACGCTTGGCCGTGAAGGCAGTGATTATACAGCGGCTGTATTTGCTTACATGCTTGATGCAGAAAATGTAGCCATCTGGAAAGATGTAAAAGGTGTAATGAATGCCGACCCGAAATTATTTGCTGACGCACAATACATCAGCGAACTGAATTACGATGAAGTGATTGAAATGGCGTTTTATGGCGCACAGGTCATTCATCCAAAAACCATCAAGCCACTGCAGAATAAAAACATACCGCTGCATGTAAAATGCTTTGCCGATGCAAGTTTACCAGGCACGGTTATTCATAACAATCCGGTAAAGAATCTGCCGCCGATTATTGTTATAAAACATAACCAGGTGCTACTGGAACTGCACACAAGAGATTTTTCGTTTGTGGGCGAACAACCGATGAGTGATTTATATGAGATGATGGCGAAGCTGCACATTAAGCCCAACCTTATTCAAACACATGCAGTAAACCTTCAGTTGTGTATCGATGATCGTCCGGACAAAGTGGAGAAGCTTGCGCTGGCTGCATCTGCTGAGTTTGATGTACAGGTGGAGAAAGGTTTAACGCTGCTAAGCATACGCCACTATAATACAGAGATCGTTGAAAAATTAACTGCAGGAAAATCGATTGAATTAAAGCAGCAAAGCTTAGATACAATACAGATGCTGTTAGAGTAAAATTATTGTTTTAATAGTTTGGTCGTAAACTGCACTGCATTGTTTACCAAACGCACCTGATAAATGCCAATTGGCAAATGTTTCACCGAAAGTTCAAAAGTTGTTTGTGCAGGTTGAATTAGTAATTCTTTTTGCAGTAATAGCTTTCCGTTTACATCTGTAATTGCAACAAATGTTTTCCCTTTCGTATTTACCGGTAACTGAACTGTTACTTTATCTTGAGCAGGATTTGGATAAAGATTGAAAGATGTTTGCTTATCCGCATTAAAAAATAAATGTTTAGAATGCTGAACAGTACCATCCAATGCAAAAAGTAATAATCGGTACGTAACCGGCGTCGTATTTCTTTCATCATCATAAAAACCATTTAATGCCGGTTGAAGCTTTTCTGTAACTGGAACAAATGCCGTACTTCCGGTTTTCTTTTCCAGCACAACTTTTTTTACCTGATCGGCATTTATTAACGACCAGTTCAATTGAATATGTTGACTGTTTCTTTTGCCAGTAAATTGTTTCAACAAATCAAGCGGAAGAATGGCACAGCTGATTGTGTTTGTTCCTTGCGGTGCAACAAAGCCTGTTTGAACAACACCATTAGCACCAGCTGTAGCTCCATTTGACGAACCCTCGCAAGGCGGGTCGTATGATGTTGATTTAATAATTCCGGCGGCACCTCCAGCTACTGAAGTTGTAACGTTTGCAGGCAGAGTTGAAGTCGTCCAAATAACTCCGCCACCTCCTCCGCCACCAGGTCCCGGACATTGTGTTTGAAATCCTGCATTGGAGCCATTTGCTCCTCTGGCTTCTAAGATCAAATTACCGGTATAAGTAGTAATTTCAAGCATCACTGCCCCAGCGCCACCGCCACCGCCGCCACCGTCGCCTGCTGCTTCGGTAGCAACAGGCAGTCCGGGGTTTACTCCCTGCATTCCATTTGCTGAAACAGTAAATCCATTACCAATTATTTCATTTGCTTTAATAAAAATCAACCCGCCGCCATCGCCACCAGGTGTACCTTCAGAAACAGAAGCACCACCGTAATCGTTATTGCTTTCTCCGTTACCGCCAGCCCCACCTAAAAAAACACGATTGTTTAAATTTGAATACCCATAACCGTTTAATGCCAGTCCAGCTTCGCCATGAACTGTAGCACTACAAGTGCCTATTTTATTTCCCCCATTACCACCTGTTGCATAATTTGCGCCACCGCCACCACCCGTATTATCTTCATTACCGCCGCCTCCGCCATTTGACTGTCTCCCCCTCCCGTATTCCTTATTCGCAATAAATGTTGCTATGCCCTCGCCTTTCGGAGCCCCCTGGTTTCCTGATAATCCATAATACCAGGAAGATTGAGGACCGCAATGAAATGACGTATTTCGAAACAATGGTCCTCCTTTAAAACCGGCACTATCGGCCCTGATATTAGCATTCATGGTAACCGTTCCCGACGCTTCGAAGGCAATAACCCCTCCGGTTTCAGTTACCGGATCCCATTCTTGTGCCAATAACGTTCCAGATATTGTAACGTCCGTATACACTGGAACCCGAATCACCTGCACATTCGCTACGTCATAAGTATTTAACAGATGATTGCTCAATACAATCGTATTGTTTAAAAATCCACAGATGGATGAAAATTCATAATTACCTGCATTTCCAATAGCGGAAATATTTCCAAAAGAAGAGTTGTCTGTTGATGAAATAGTTGCCCCTTTCATTTGAATAATGAGCACCCTGTCGCCGGTAGATAGTCCGGCAATACTTTGCAAAGTAATACCGTCGTAGCTGGCACTGTTAAAGGTTCCATTATCAATAATAGCAGTTGCTTTGTAATAGCTGTTGATTATTCCGGATATAGTTTGCCCCCTGCTTTTAAATGGATGAAAAAAAGCAGTTAGAGATAAGCAAAATGATATAAGCCAAAATGGTTTCAAGTGGTTTCTGTTATCCACAGGGTACCGAGGCTTTACAATAATTGGAGGTAATGGATACGTAAGATATTATAAATCTTCCGGAGCTACAATATTCAGGTTCTGAATTAGTTTGGTATTAACCGGTTGATCGCCTTTTAACGCCGGTTGCCATTTGAGTTCCTTTTCAAACTTTTGTTTGATCACCTTGTTCAATTCGGCATAGCCACCACGAACAACTGTTGCCAGTGCAGTGTTACCGTTTTTGTCAACAATAAATTCTACCTGCAGCGACATGGATGCATTACCATTCAGCATAGGTACAAGCGATTGACTGAGATTAAACAACCAGCGTTGCAGAGCAGCATTGCCCTCTTTATAAAACGGAACACGGTCTACTTTTTCTTCCAATGCCCACGCAGCATAAGGATCAACAGGATTATTGGTCTCAATTACTTTTATCCGTTTTACTTTCGGTGTTTCGGGATTCGTAGCTACCACATAGCTGCCATTTTTTGCAATCATTACTGCAGGCAACTGATGTGTATCTTCAAAATACTCGTATGCATCCTGTATTTGTGTGGCGAATTTTTGCACTTCGGGTTTGTTCTTTGCTTTCAACATTACCTGCTCCATCGACTTTTTGCTGTCGTAACGTGCAGGATAAATATGCACAGGAATAAAATCCTGGCCCTGGTCTTTTACCACCGATGCCATGTAATACACCTGCTCAATCAACGAATCTGTCAATGGTAAACAGCCAATGGTTACACAGTTGCCGTGAATATAAATATCGCCACCGGGTTTATTCTGATCGCTGAGGATTGCATCGGATGCATTGGGATAATTTAAACCCAAAGCGAGGTGATAATTACTGTTCGGCTTAAACTCATTGATGTAATAAAAACCTTCGGGTATTTGTTTATCGCCTTCTTTCCGCTTTGGACCGTAGGTGCCGGAAGTTGCGCAAACCTTGTACACTTTAAACAGCTCAAAGGTTTCACTCCAGTCATTCTTCAGCCAAACCTCCAGTTGCTTTTCGTGCTTAAATGTGCGGATGTACATGTACTTGGCAGGCCATTGAAACCCTTTTTCTCTCAACTCTTTGCGTAAAGAATCTTCCACACGGGAGAAGACACCGGCTTCCTTAAAGTTGCGGGCTGCTGAAAAAGTAGCGTTGCTACCCTCGTACGGAGACTGAGCAAAAGTGGTTGCTATTACCGCCGATAAACTTACAATTAAAAAAAGGCCTTTGTTGAGCATACTGGATTTTTATTGAACGTCCGTAGCACAAAAATATTTGAAAATGTGCATAAATTGAAACGAAATCACTTGTTAAAAACTGTGCGTAGAAAACAAATAGCTGTTCGTGAAATCAACGAGCAGGCAACGGTATTTCAGCGCATCAGCAAAAAAGAAAGGAGCAGTAGAACTGCTCCTTTCTTTTTTAGAGGTTTCCTCTTGCTTCCTGTTCCCGCTCAATTGCTTCGAACAGCGCTTTAAAGTTACCCTTACCAAAGCTTTGCGCTCCTTTTCGCTGAATGATTTCGAAGAACAAGGTTGGACGGTCTTCTACCGGCTTGGTAAATATCTGCAGTAAGTATCCTTCATCGTCCCTGTCTACCAATATGCCCAGTTCTTTCAATGGCTCCAGGTCTTCATCAATATGCCCAACACGATCGAGCAAATCGTCGTAATACGTTGTTGGCACTTTTAAAAACTCCACACCTCTGCTGCGTAAAGCTGTAACGGTTTCAACAATGTTATTGGTTGCGAGTGCCACATGCTGCACACCTTCGCCTGCATAATAATCGAGGTATTCTTCTACCTGCGATTTTTTCTTTCCTTCGGCAGGTTCATTGATGGGGAACTTAACATACCCGTTGCCATTACTCATTACCTTACTCATGAGGGCTGAGTATTCGGTAGAAATATCATTGTCATCGAAGCTAAGGATATTGCGGAAGCCCATTACATTTTCGTAAAAGCCCACCCAAGGATTCATCTGGTTCCAGCCAACATTTCCCACACAATGGTCCACATACTGCAACCCGGTTTGTTCTGTTTTGAAATAAGGATTGCTCCATGCACGATAGCCCGGCATAAACACACCATTGTAGTTATTACGTTCGATAAATAAATGTACAGTATCGCCGTAGGTATGGATACCGCTGACAACTACTTCGCCTTCTGCATCGGTCAATTTCGTTACAGCTTTGTACTGTCTGGCACCACGTACAGTTGTTTCATGCAGAGTAGAGGTTGCATCATCTACCTTCAGCGCCAATACTTTTACACCATCGCCGTGTTTGTAAATATGATCGGCTATTTCGTTACCCGAACGAAGCGGTGTGGTTAATACAAAAGTGAGTTTGTTCTGACGCACAACATAACTCGCAATATCTTTCATACCGGTTTCAGGACCAGCATAAGCCAGCGGTTGAAAACCAAATGCGGTGATATAAAAATGAGCTGCCTGCTTGGCATTGCCCACATAAAATTCTACGTAATCGGTACCATGCAGCGGAAGAAAATCCTGTTGCACAGCTTGTTTTTTGTTAACAGCAATAGTTGACATGATTGTTGATTTTTTCTGTGAAGAAGTACGATAAACCATCGGTTCAGGAGAAGAACCTTACTCAAACAATCAGTTAGAATCAGTCGCCAATACTTCCATCAGCAAACAATAGTTGCTGCGTTTATCGTGGAAGCGTTTATTGGCATAATCGGGGTGCATGGGGCAAAAGTAAAAAAAACTTTCGGAAAGGAGTCCTGAGCGTAGTCGAAGGACGGTGGAGGGAATCGAGCGCAGTCGAGATTACCGGTAAATTTTATTATTTTACTTATATGATCTACAAAGACACCTCCCAAGAACTTTACTATGTGTACATCATTGAGTGCAACGACGGCTCTTTTTACACCGGCTTAACCTATGATTTATTGAAACGATTTTCAGAACACTGTGAAGGAGTTTATCCTGCTTGTTACACTTTTAAGCGAAGACCGTTGATTTTACGTTATTATGAAACAATCCCTTTTTCACTTGAAGCTGCACAAAGAGAAAAACAATTAAAAGGCTGGTCAAGAAGTAAAAAACTAGCATTGATGAATGGCAATCTGCACAAGCTTTCATTGCTTTCTGAGTGTCAGAATCTTTCGCATTCGAAGTTCAGAAGCCATCACTAAAGTTCTCGACTACGCTCGAACTTTTACACCGCCCTTCGACTACGCTCAGGGCATCCTCCCTCTCCGCATCAACTCCCTCCCTTATCTTTGCCGCCATGAACTCTTCGACTACGCTCAGAATTGGTATCCTTGGTGGCGGCCAGCTTGGCCGTATGTTATTACAGGCAGCAGCAAACTATCCTGTTGAAACATATATTCTCGAAAACGATGAGCATTGCCCTTCGGCTCATCTCTGTCATCATTTTACCAAAGGCGATATCAAAGATTTTGAAACTGTTTACAATTTCGGCAAAGGCCTCGATGCCATAACAATAGAAATTGAAGCGGTGAACGTGGAAGCGTTGGAAAAACTAGAAGCAGAAGGTGTAAAGGTTTTTCCCAAACCGGCAGCCCTGCGCATCATTAAAAACAAAATCGATCAAAAGAAATTCTATCAGCAACACCAGATACCTACATCCGAATTTGTAATTACCGAAAACAAAGAAGAGCTGAAAGCACAGGCTTCGTTTCTTCCTGCGGCACATAAAATAGGCATGGGTGGTTACGATGGTAAGGGTGTTGAACTGTTGAAAACCGAAGCCGATCTTGAACGTGGTTTCGATGCACCATCGGTACTGGAAAAACTGGTACAGGTAGATAAAGAAATTGCCATGATTGTAGCTGTTGGACAAGATGGTGATACCACCATGTACCCGCCTGCAGAAATGGTGTTTGATCCGCTGCTCAACCTGCTCGACTACCAGATATCGCCATCAGAACTTCCCGAAAAAATATTGTGGAAAGTAGAAGCTATTGCTATGGCCGTAGTCCGTAACCTCCAATCGCCGGGTTTGTTTGCAGTAGAATTATTTGTAGATAAAAACGGTGAAGTGCTGGTAAACGAAACTGCACCCCGTGTGCACAACAGTGGACATCACAGTATCGAAGGAAATTTCTCTTCGCAGTTCGATATGCTGTGGCGTATTATGTTGGGTTACCCCTTAGGTTGCACCGACCCGATTATGCCGTCGGTTATTTTAAATGTTTTGGGCGAAGATGGTTTTAGTGGCCCCGTACACTACGAAGGTCTTGAAGATGTACTGAAAATGGAGAATGCGTTTGTGCACCTGTACGGTAAAGCACAAACAAAACCTGGCCGAAAAATGGGACACGTAACCGTTATCGGTAAAGACCGGACCGAACTTACGTACAAGGCCAACCGCATTAAACATCTACTCAAGGTAAAATCGAAGTAAGCAGTTTACCGCCCCCGCAAACATCCACCTATTGTAACAGTTATAGAATTACGTTTACCACTCATCCAATGAGGGGGTGGAAACGAGGTTCTCTGCTTACCTTTAGCCAATTGATATTCACATGAGAAGAACAATTATTATGGCAACTGCAGCCGCACTTTTGGCTGTTAGTTGCAAAGACGAAAAGAAACAGGCAGCACCACCGGCCGGCCGGCAGCAAGGCCCCATGACAGTGGTTGGTTATATTGTAAAAACCGGTGCTGTAAGCGAGCCCTTACAATTGCCGGGTACTTTATTACCTATGGAAGAAACAGAAATACATACCGAAGTAAACGGTCGTGTAGTTTCACATGCCATCAACGAAGGAGCCTATGTAACACAAGGTGCCTTACTGGTAAAATTATTTGACGGCGATTTACAGGCGCAACTGAAAAAGTTACAGGTGCAATTACAGATTGCCGAAAAAACAGAAGAGCGTAACAAAGAGTTACTCAAGATCAGCGGTATCAGTCAGCAGGATTACGACCTCAGCTTTTTGCAGGTGAGTAATATTAAAGCCGATATTGATTTGCTGAAAACAAACATCGCAAAAACAGAAATCCGTGCACCGTTCAGCGGACGTATTGGTTTCCGCAATATTTCAACAGGCGCATACGTAACACCGGCCACTGTCATCACCAACATCCGCCAGCTGAACCAAATGAAGTTGCAGTTCAGTGTGCCTGAAAAGTACACTTCAAAAATCAGCAACGGACAAACCATCAGCTTTTCAGTTGAAGGCAACAGTAAAAAATATCTTGCTAAAGTATATGCTAATGAAGCAACTGTAAGTGCAACATCACGTGGTATGAATGTTCGTTGCATTGTACAACAAAGTGATGCATCACTGGTATCGGGTGCTTTTGCTAAAGTAGATATGGACTTTGCTAAAAACAGTAATGCCATCCTTGTTCCTTCGCAGGCTATTCTGCCACAGGCAAGAGGTAAAAAATTAATTCTGTACAGAGATGGTATTGCAAAGTTTGTAGATGTACAAACCGGTATCCGTGATTCTGCCAACATTGAAATTACAAGCGGCGTTGTACCCGGCGATACCATTATTACAACCGGCTTACTCGGCTTAAAACCCGATGCAAAAGTTAAACTCTCTAAAGTTCAATAAACATGACGATTTCAGAACTGAGTTTGAAACGACCCGTGCTGGCCATCGTGATGAACATCATGATTGTGTTGTTTGGTGTAATCGGGTTTCGTTTCTTAGGTATCCGGGATTATCCGGCTATCGATCCTCCCAATATCAGCGTACGTACTTCATACCCCGGTGCCAATGCCGATGTAATTGAATCGCAGATTACCGAGCCACTGGAAAAATCAATCAACGGTATTGCAGGTGTAAAAAATATTACCAGCAGCAGCAGCCAGGGTAACAGCAACATCAATGTAGAATTTGAGCTGGGCTTTAACCTGGAAGAAGCAGCAAATGATGTACGTGATAAAGTATCGCAAACGGTTCGTTCGCTTCCCTCCGATTTAGATGCACCACCTGTTGTTACAAAAGCCGACGCCAGCAGCGATCCGATTCTTTCCATGACGATCCAGAGCGAAAGCAGAAATCCGTTACAGGTTACCGAATATGCCACCAACAATTTGCTGGAGCGTATACAAACCATTCCCGGTGTTAGTACTGTTAATATCTGGGGAGAGAAACGTTATGCCATGCGTGTGTGGTTTGAACCGGAAAAATTATTGGCCTATAATTTAACGGCTAAAGATGTGCAGGCAGCATTGCAACGTGAAAACCTCGAGTTGCCCTCCGGTAAAATTTCAGGCAATACCATGGAGTTAACGGTGCGTACATTCGGCCGTTTAAATACAGAAGAAGATTTTAATAACCTCATTATAAAAAACGTTGATGGCCGTGATATTAAATTAAAAGATGTTGGGCAAGCTATCCTTGGACCGGAGAACGAAGAAAGTGTATTGAAGGAAAGTGGTATACCCATGATTGCGCTGGCTATTGTACCGCAACCGGGAAGTAACTATGTAGCCATTGCCGACGAATTTTACAAGCGTTACGAACAGATTAAAAAAGAAGTTCCATCCGACATCAAACTGGATGTTGGTTTGGACCAGACAAAATTTGTTCGTAAGTCCATTGCCGAAGTAGAAGAAACGTTGGTGCTTTCGTTTGCATTGGTGGTACTCATCATCTTCCTCTTCTTCCGTGATTGGATTGTAGCTATCCGTCCGTTGATTGATATTCCCGTTTCATTGATTGGTGCATTCTTCATCATGTACCTCAGTGGTTTTACCATTAACGTATTAACGCTGTTGGCTATCGTACTGGCAACAGGGCTTGTGGTGGATGATGGTATTGTGGTAACAGAAAACATCTTTAAAAAGATGGAACAGGGCATGGATAAATACCGTGCTGCACGTGAAGGTTCGAATGAGATTTATTTCGCTGTTATTGCTACGTCTATTACACTGGCCGTAGTATTTCTTCCCATCATCTTCTTACAGGGTTTCGTTGGTCGTTTGTTCCGTGAATTTGGTATTGTGGTAGCCGGTGCGGTATTGATCTCCGCTTTCGTATCACTTACACTTACACCTGTACTCAACGTATACCTAACACGAAAGGGCGGCTTAAAACATGGCTGGTTCTACCGTGTAACCGAACCATTTTTTCGTTCAATGGAAAATGGCTACCACAAAGCGCTGGTTGCGTTTATGCGTGTACGTTGGATTGCATGGGTATTGATTGTAGCATGCGGTGTAATGATTTATTTTATTGGCGGTAAGTTGCAAAGCGAACTGGCTCCGTTGGAAGACCGCAGTCAATTCCGTTTACAGGTAACTGCGCCGGAAGGTACCAGCTTCGATGCAATGGATGCCTACATCGATAAACTGAACCAGTTGATCATGGATAGTGTACCTGAAAACAAAGTACTCATTTCCGTTACTGCACCGGGGTTTACAGGAGCAGGTTCTGTTAACAGTGGTTTTGTGCGTTCGCTCTTGGTTGATCCCGATCAGCGTCAACGTTCGCAACAACAGATTGTGGATGTGATTAACCGTAATCTTCCAAAATATAACGAAGGCCGTGCCTTTGCCATCCAGGAACAAACCATATCGGTCAACCGTCGTGGTGGTTTGCCGGTTGCCTTTGTTATTCAGAATAACAACTTCGATAAACTGAAAGCTATACTGCCGAAGTTTCTGGAAGAAGCACAAAAAAATCCAACCTTCAACAGTGTGGATGTTGATCTGAAATTCAATAAGCCGGAATTACGTTTAAATATCGATCGTTTGCGAGCAAGTGAACTGGGAGTAAGCGTTACAGACATATCTGAGTTAATGCAGTTATCGCTCAGTAACCGTCGTCTCGGCTATTTTATTAAAGAAGGTAAACAATACCAGGTAATCGGCCAGGTTTTGCGTGATGATCGTGACGACCCAACAGATCTGAAGAATTTGTTTGTGCGTAACGCTGCAGGACAAATGATTTCGGTTGATCAGTTCGTTTCTTTTGAAGAAGAAACAACGCCACCAACACTGTATCACTTCAACCGTTACAAATCGGCAACCATCAGTGCGGGTCTTGCTCCCGGAAAAACAATTGGCGATGGCATTAAAGAAATGCAGGCCATTGCAGATAAGTTGTTAGACGAATCGTTTAACACGGCCCTCTCCGGCAACTCACGTGACTTTGCAGAAAGTAGTGGCAATACCTTCTTCGCATTTGGATTGGCACTAATTCTCATCTTCCTTGTATTGGCTGCACAGTTCGAAAGTTTTATCGATCCCATCGTTATCATGGTAACCGTACCATTAGCGATAGCAGGTGCCTTGTTCTCCTTGTGGCTATTCGATCAAACCATTAATATCTTTTCGCAGATTGGTATGATTATGCTGATTGGTCTTGTAACTAAGAACGGTATCCTTATTGTGGAATTTGCCAACCAAAAGAAACATGCAGGTATGTTGAAGAAGCCTGCAGTAATTGAAGCAGCTACCATGCGTTTGCGACCCATCTTAATGACGAGTCTGGCCATGGCATTGGGCGCATTACCGCTGGCCTTATCATTGGGTGCAGCTTCCACCAGCCGTATTCCCTTAGGTATTGTAATTGTGGGAGGTATCATGTTCTCGTTGATCCTTACATTGTTTGTGATCCCGGCCATGTATTCGTACCTCTCATCCAAAAAAATTAAAGTGCATGAAGAAGAAACTGAAACTGTTATTAGCAAGCTGGCTGATTAGCAGCATTGCGCTGGCACAGGACGCATCGAAACTTACTATAGATGAAGCCATCCGCATTGCTGTTGAAAAAAACTTTGATGTGGAAATCGAACGTAATGCACAACAGATCGGCGCTATCAATAACAACTGGGGCACTGCAGGTTTATTGCCAACCATCAGTGCAACATCAACGGTTGGTATTGCATCGAATAATCTTGAGCAACGTTTAACCAATGGGACTACCATTAAACGGAACGGTGCTATTTTGCGCAATCAAAATGCAGGTTTAGCCGTTAGCTGGCGTGTTTTTGATGGTATGCGGATGTTTGCCACCAAACGTCGTTTGGAAGAACTGGAGAAAATTGGAGAACTCAGTTTCCGCAGTCAGGTAAATACAACGGTGTTTAATGTAATTGCTGCTTATTATCAGATTGTACAACTCAATCAACAAAAGAAAGCATTACAGGCAACCATTAAGTTTTTTGAAGAACGGAAACAAATTGCTGAAAGTCGTTTTACAATCGGTACTGCACCGAAAACCGATTTTCTGCAAGCTGAAGTAGATCTGAATCAACAAAAAGGAAATCTGTTAACAGTTGAAAACAGCATCCGCATTGCCAAAGCCGATTTTAATAATCTGCTTGCACGCAAACCCGAAACTGTTTTCGAAGTGCTGGATGTAATTGAACCGGATGCTGCATTAACCTTTGCTGCATTGGTTACCAAATCGCAAAGCGACAACTATGATCTGTTGCTTGCACAAAGCAATCTTTCGGTGCTTGTTCAGCAAAAGCGGGAGATCATATCACAACGTCTGCCATCTGTTACATTAAACGGCAACTTCAATTTAGCACAAAGCCGCAACGATGCAGGTTTTACGTTGTTTAACCGTAACCTTGGTCCCAGCGGTAATATTGGCATTGCTATTCCCATTTTTCAGGGCGGTAATATCAAACGTCAGGAACAGGTAGCAGATATCAATATCAAAAATCAACAAGTGATTATTGACCGTTTGAAAAATCAGGTATACACCAATCTGCTGAATGCGTATTCTAATTTTCAGAATGCACTCAACTTAGTGAAACTGGAGAAAAATACATTGGCATTGATTGAAGAAAACAATCTGATCTCCACTGAACGTTTCCGCAAACTGGCAATCACTTCCCTGGAATTACGACAGGTACAAATTGATTACATCAACGGACAAACCCGTTACATCAATTCGCTCTACATGGCGAAGCTTGCCGAAGCGGAGATGAAGTTACTGGCCGGTGATTTGAGTAAGTTGTAACCCATCTTCGTCAGACGCCCTCGTCGGACGAGTTAAAAAAATTTATTGTCCGACGAGGACGTCTGACAATAAGCCGCTGATGATAACATCAGCAGCTTTCTTTTTTTACTGCCCGTTGTTTTGTTTCTTTGCAGCAAATCTTTTTATGGCTACTCCAATCATTGGTATTATCATGGGCAGCGACAGCGACTTACCAGTTATGCAACCCGCTGCAGATATCCTCAAAGAATTTGGTATCGATTACGAGTTAACGGTTGTATCTGCACACCGCACACCCTTACGTATGGTGGAGTATGCACAAAAAGCAAAAGAGAGAGGATTGAAAGTGATTATTGCCGGTGCAGGTGGCGCTGCTCATTTGCCGGGCATGGTAGCCAGTGTTACAACATTACCTGTTATTGGCGTACCTGTTAAATCGTCTAACTCTATTGATGGCTGGGATTCTGTTTTATCGATTCTGCAAATGCCCAACGGCGTACCTGTGGCAACAGTGGCATTGAATGCAGCAAAAAACGCAGGTATTCTGGCCGCACAGATCATTGGTACTGCCGATGAAGCAGTAGCTGCAAAAATTGCTGCTTACAAAACCAACCTCAACGATGAAGTATTGACCAAAGTTGACAAACTGAAACAACAGGGTTGGGATAATAAATTTGATTAACCTGTAACTGCTAAAACCAAACTTATGAGCACATACCTGAAACTAACAGCAACCGTATTTCTAGTGAGCTGCCTGCTAAGCTCCTGTACACTACTGCGTTTTGCCTATGCACCTTCGATACAACAAGTACCTGCATTCAAAGAAAAAAATGAATCGAGAGTTACTGCTGTGGCAGCCAGTACATTGGTTGGTACAGAAAACAGTTACAGTTTGCAGGGGGCGTATGCAATAACCAATCACTTTGCAGTAACTGCAGCATGGTATGGTTCTTTACGCAGCCAGGATGAACTCACCTACTCCGATGGCAGTGGCAATACCGGAACAGACATTGTAAAATACAAACGCAGCGCAGCCGAATTTGGCGCAGGCGTTTTTTATCCCATATCAAGAGATAAGAAAGTGTTTTTTGAACTGTATGGTGGCTACGGTTTCGGTAAAAACAATATCTCCGATAACAGCACAACCAATAGTGGAGCATTGGGTTTTCACAACAGCAAAACCAACCGTTATTATATTCAACCATCCTTCAGTTTTCATACCGGTGAAAATTTTACATTGAGCACTGTGCTGCGGTTTACATCAATCGGCTATAGCAACATCAGCACAAGCTATGATAATAATGAACTGGAATCGTACCAACTGCTGCAGCTAACACGCAACAGGTTGTTGTTTGTTGAGCCTGCCTTGGTCACCAGTTTTGGATTTGCTAGTGCACCCTGGTTTCGTGTCCAGGCACAAATGAATGCGTCTTTACTTACAGGAAACAGCAATACCAATTACCGCAGTAATTATTTCAGCCTCGGCTTTCAGTTCGATCCGGTAAAAGCATTGAAGACGAAATAGTTTAGAAAGATAAAACTACAAACTCCTGTTCGAGAGAAAGAGAATGTTGATACAATGCATCAATGAGATTGTTTCCTTTTTTTGCATAAAAGCTCAAGAAACTTTCTTTACGTTCCTGCAAGCCGTTGCCGGGAAATAGTTGTGCTTTGATGGTTTGAATCTGCCGTTGCTCATCGGCATACTTTCTTTTTTCTGCACGGATGATTTTTTTCTCCAGCTCCTGTAAACGATGAATGGCTTTTGCTTTCAACGAATCTACATGTTGCTGTAAAGTGGGGTCAACCGTTGCCGCCTGTTGTTTCAATGCAGCATAAAATGCTTCTGCCTGTTCTAAACTTCCGTTGAGTTGAATTTTATTAACAGTGGTGCGGTGTACATATTCGTTCAGCAATGTTTCACTGCTTTGGAAGAATGCTTCAAGTGTAAAATCAAGCTTTGTGATGCGCTCTATCCATTGCTTTTCGGTTATAAGAAATGAATTCCGCAATACCAATACCGGATAAGGTACGTGGTGATGTGCAAACACATTTTTCAGCTCCAGCCAATACGCCAGTTCTCCGCCGCCGCCAATAAAAGCAATGTTGGGCAAAATCGTATCCTGGTATAAACCACGCAGAATTACATTCGGACTGAAACGTTCCGGATGCTCTTTGAGTTCTTTCAGCATCTCCTCTTTTGTAAACTTAATCGTTGTGTTTGCAACAGTAAAACCATCGCCATCTGCTTCGATACGCTCACGCAGGTCTTCATCAAAATAAAACAGATTGATCTCTCTGCCACCTGCCTGTACTTTGTAGTGTTGCTGATCGAGTGCTGCAATGGTTTGTGTTACCAGTTTGGCCGATGAACGGTTGAGCAATTCATCTTCAAACACCGGAATCATCTGTTGCTTCAGTGCCTTCGCATCAGCATTGATCACAATCAAACCAAAACGTTCGAACAGGAAATGCACAAAGGCAAATGTTGCATCCTGTATAGTTGTTTTCTCTTTGTATGAAGCAAGTAATGCATCCACTATTTCTTTACCATGCGGCTCCACCAGTAACTGTCCACTGATGGCATGAATCAATTGTGTGATGTTTTTATCAATGACCATTCTGCCAAACGCACCGTTCTGCTGTGTGGCCCATTGGTATTTTACGCCGTTTACTATTGCATAACTCAACTCTTCAAAATCGGCATCCTCGCTACCCATGTAATAAACAGGCACAAAATTGTATTGTGTTAATTCCTGCTTTAAGGTATCGGCCAGTTTAATGGCATGCAGAATTTTGTAAATGAAGTATAACGGGCCTGTAAATAAGTTGGGCTGATGTGCTGTGGTAATGGTGAATGTATTTTCCTGCAGCAGCAGATCGATATTACGGTTAACTGCAGCCGATTCGCTTACTGCACTGTATTGTTGTTTGAGATGATTAACCAAGACTGTACGGTTGGTTGCAAATGCAGAACGCTCTGCAATTGCATGCTTAATACCCTCCAGGTTTGGACGATGTTTATAAAACGGTCTTAATGCCGCAGCATCATCCAGGTAATCCAAAACAATACTTGAAAAAGCAGCCGTGTTACGGTAAGTGATCCGTTGCGATGTACAGTCCATACGTTTTGTAAAATTAGGAACATCCCGACGGTTACAATCAACCGTCCGACAAGTTTTCACATTCCTTTATTGAAGCTCGTAGGCTGCCACCGTATTTCGCCAGAAAGTAGGAATGTATACGATGCGTTTCACAGCATCAAAGCCAATGTCGGCCGAGTTAATTTTTTGCTCCCTGCCATCGAGTAACACCTGCTTGCTGCCATCAGCATTTACATAATAAACCACACCAATCCAGGTTGAAACAATATAATCGCCACCGCTGATATTTTCAATACCATCTGTACTGGCTTCCATGCCTTCGGCCAACTTGGTTAGAGATCCGTTTTTTTCCATGCGGTACATACTGCCTGCATCCAGCACGTACAAACTTCCTTTATGCTTTAGTACCCCATTCGGTCCTTTCAGTTGCATTGTATCGAGCAGTACGGTTGCTTTTTTATTTTCGATGCTGTACACTTTTCTTCCCCGTGAATCGGACACATACACTGTTCCGTTTTTTTCTACGCTGATATCGTTTAACGTAATAGCTCCATCAACAACAATGCGATCAACAATGGCTCCTTTTGTAATGTCGATCACGACTACTTCATTCAGATCGGCTACGTACAAATTATTTTTGTGCAGACCCATGCCTTTGGGTGCCTGCAAACCGGTTACCCATTCAGCCGCAATAACTTTTCCGTCCATACCCACTTTACCAATTGAACCTTTGCCATCTTTTGCCCAAGGCTGCCCATCGATATTGGAAACATACAGCACATTGTTTTTATGATCGATAAAAACCGATTCAGGAACTTTTAACGTGGTATCTGTTTCCCACAACTTCACGAGTTTATGTTGTGCAGTTGCAGTAAAAAGAATGGAAGTGAACAGAAGAATGAATGCAAGCTGTTTCATATTGCGTTGTGCAGATTGTTGTGCAAAATGCACAGCAAATTAGGAAAACCTTTTTGGATTATAAGGATTGATATCCACGCTGGGTGTTTCGCCATTCGCAATCTCCGCAACAAGTTTGCCTGTGCCTGCGCCAACGCTTAACCCGATCATGGCATGACCGGTAGCAATAATGGCATTCGATTTTATTTTACCGATGTAAGGCAAGCCATCAGCCGAACAGGGCCGATAACCATACCAGATGTTTTCAGGTGATGGCATGCGAATTTTAAACTGGGGCACAAAACGCTCAACAGCATTCAATATACCTTCTACTCGTTTGTAGCGTGGTGCTGTTTTCGTTGATGTGATTTCCATGGTACCGCCAAAACGAATCTTGTTTCCATCCATGGGTGTGATGGCTACACGACCTTCCTGCAACACAGCCGGATGATTGAATGTAAACGGCGAATCTTCCAATGTAACAGAATAGCCTCTGCCGGGCATGAGTGGCAAATTAAGTTCGAGCTTCTGTGCCATTTCTCTCGACCAGGAACCTGTTGCAATCACTACCACATCTGCATCGTATCGTTGATTGTTGCAAATAACTGATTTGATCTGGTCGTTCTTCATTTCAAAACCGGTTACTTCCTGTTTTGAAATTAACTGCACGCCTTTTTGCTTGAGTATATTAATCAAGCCTTTCATTAATTTTTGCGGATACAAATGTGCGTCGCATTTAAAATACAAAGCACCACGTATGTTCAGTTCTGTCTGTGGCTCCATGGCCTGTACTTCGTCTTTTGATAGCATCACTGCTTCTAAACCCAACTTTGCTGCTTCATGCGCTGTGTGATGTGCATGTTCTTCGTTTGCTTCTGTTTGAAACATTTCCAGTAAGCCTTTCTTTTCATACGCAAAATCAAAGTCAGGAAGCTTTGCCCACTCTTCGTACAACTGCTGACTGAACAAGGCAATATCACGGAGAGGAATAGCCGATTCTGCCACATGTTTGGCTGTGGCACTTTTCATAAACTTCAATCCCCATGAAATCAACGCAGCATTTAAACGAGGCTCCACGTAAAACGGACTTCTTGAATTCCACATCCATTTCAAACCCTGCGTTACAATACCGGGTGTTGCCAATGGCACAAAATGGCTCGGACAAACATAACCGGCGTTGCCATACGAACAGTTACTGGAGAAATCATCTTTATCCAACACTGTTACATCCCATCCGCTTTGCTGCAGATAGTAAGCCGAACTTAAACCGATAATGCCGCCACCAATTACAATTGCTTTGCCCATTGCTGTTATTGCTCTTTTATTGTTCGTACACCAAATACACGTCCTGCTGTTTTGCCATGATTGGCATCGATCTTTACAGTGATCTTTGTTTTACCGCTGAGCATACTTACAGGCAGTTTGTATTCCACATCATAAAACTTACCCGTCTTACCACCTTTCCATTCAACCGTCACAAGCTTTACGCCATCCACTAAAATATCAAATACTCTGTCTTTATCATCACCAATGTAAGTAAACAACAAGGCGTTGTTCACTGCAGGATCAACTTTCATTTCAAACTCAAAGTTATGATTGCTTCTTGCTTCACGTCCCATTCTGTCCATTGCATCGCTTACGTAAGAACGTTCTGTTGCCTTGAGGTTATGATCACGTTCGGGTTGCATTTCACCCACACGAAAGAGATCAATGGTTCTGTTTTCAATTTCCTGCACACGTTTTTTCTCTGCTTCATAATCGGCCTGCAGTCTGGCAAATTCATCCGGTGTAAAATAATCCCAGTACACACTGTAATACTGATCGTAGGTTTGATAGAAAGGAATCAATTGCACATCAAACGGCATACCCACTCCTTTCATTTCAAACTGCAACGAAGAAGTTGATTGCATCCAATCGTTGACATTACGATTTGATGTTAACAACACCGGCACTCCAATAACCGGATCGGGTTTTTCTTTACCCAGCAATCCGGCCAATACTAACGGACCGTATTTGAATGCAATTCGATTGGGATTATCGGGCATTGCTTCGGTATAAAGATTCATATCGAGATCAACAGTAATCACATCACCGTTTTTCCAGACACGAGTAGTAGTTAAATAACCGGCCGCATCAGTTTCCGCTTTTACCACAACATTATTAACCCTTATTACCGGAGCTGAGTTACTCCACGATGGCTTACGGATCTTAACTGTGAATGCAGTTGGTTTTGCAGCAGCAACAATCAACTTCACCTGTTTGCTTGCAGGAATATAATTGGTCTGTGTAATGCGGATGTTTTTTTCCTTCCAGTTCAATACAGAAGGAATGAACAGATTAACAAACAAATTATTCTTCCCATCGTAACTATAGATCTGCTCTGCGTACTTCGCATGATTCTCGATACCGCTGCCCACACAACAGGTGAACGTATTGAATTGATCGCTGAACTGTTTCTTTGTTCCCATCCGCAACGGAACAAAATAAGTCATCATGCCGTTCTCCGGATTCTGCGAAGCAAGAATATGATTGTACAAAGCACGTTCATAATAATCCATCAGCTGTGCAGAAGGTTGCCAGGCAAATAAATGCCTTGTCAGCTTCAGCATATTGTAGGTGTTACATGTTTCGCATGTGTTATCACTCAAACGGTCGTTGAGTTTACCTGCTTCACCGCAATACTCGTAGTTGCTGTTACCGCCAATCACATAGCTGTGATTGTGCACCATGGTTTCCCAAAAAAAAGAAGCTATGGTTTGATCATTTTTATTGCCTGTCAATTCATATTGCCGTGCACTGCCAATTGCTTTCGGCACGTTGGTGTTACTATGTTTGCCGGGCAAAGGATCGATACGTTGCGCCAGTTTACCCATGACAAACTCATCGTAAAATCTATACGAGAGATCAAGATATTTTCTGTTGCCGGTGAAAGAATAAATATTCGCAAGCACATCATTCATGCCGCCGTATTCACAGTTCAACATTTTTAAACGTGTTGAATCGGGCAAATGATTCACGGTGTTGTACGTCCAGTCGGCCATACCTGTCACCATCTTCAATGCTTTGTTGCTGTTGCAATACAAATACGCATCGCACAAACCGGCCATTACTTTGTGCACGGTGTACCAGGGACTCCATCCACCATTCAAATCAAAACCGGATGATTTGATTTCTCCCTTTGCTACTTTACCAAAAATGGAATCTTCTTTTGGAATGGCGCCGATATAGCCGGTCTTGCGTGCAAGCTGACAACGCTCCAGTTCAGCAACGATGTAATCAATACGTTTCTTAAACTCCACATTTCCTGTTGACACATACATCATTGATGCAGCCGACAAATAATGGCCCAATGTATGTCCCGATAAGCCATCGCTCTCCCATCCGCCATAGATCGAATCCTTCACCGGTAGTCCTGCATTTTTATAAAAACGATACAGCAACCGATCGGCACTTAACGATAACAGGTAAGCGCTATCCAACTGCATGGCTTTTGTAAACGGACTTGCCAAAAGCTTTACATCACTCAATGGAAATGCAAATGCATTTACTTGTACAACGGGCTGCACTTTTACTTTTGTATTCTTTTTCTCAGGAACATACGATTGTGCAACACTCACCAGGAATGAAGACAAAACTAAAAGCGTGCAAAGGATTCTTTTCATTTGTTGCGTGTGATCAGTAATTAATTTTCACATCCTTAATTGTTGTAGGCAACCACACCTGCATTTCATTTTTACCACGGTTGGCCCATGTGTAGTACGGGATGGCAATAATCTTTCGTTTTTCAGTACGGATTGACAGACCATCTTCTGCAACAATCACAACCGGCACTTCTGCTGTTAATGCCTTCACCTGCTCATCCATTATTTTGTAATCAATCGTTTCAAACTTTGTATCGGCAGGCAGTACAATATTCCATGCTTTGTTATTGTTATCCGTACCTTCTACACAATAAACAACCGGTCCTCGCTGAATGGCGATGCGGTTGTTGTTTTGCTTCAACTCTGCTTTTGCTTCAATTAACTTTACATCCATTGGCAATTCCAGTTCAACAACATCACCTTTCTTCCATTCCTGGTTAATAACAAGGTATCCGTTTTCATAAGTGCCGCTCAATAATTTTCCGTTGATTTTATAACTGATCTGAAGAGGTTTACTACCTGTGTTTGTAATACGATACAGTCCATCGGTGTTCAGCTGGTTATACATCCAGTCAGGAATACGTACATACAATTTAAACTTCTGCTTTTTTATTTGCGGATCAACTGCAATCTTCACCTGCCCGTCCCACGGATAATTCGTTTCCATCTTTACATCCACTTTTGTTTTCGGCAACTGGATACTTGTATTACTGCCAACAAACAGATTCACATAAATTCCTTCATCACTTTTTGCATAAATATAATCGCCGAGCGATGCAACCATACGAGCAATATTTGCCGGGCAACATGCAGTACCAAACCATTCCCTGCGTTGATGCTGTCCACGTGATGCCAGCGGATTACCATAAAAGAAACGATCACCTGTTAAACTCAAACCATCCAATGCACCATTGTACAAACTGCGTTCCAGCACATCCATATACATGGCATCACCTGTTAATGCATTCATCCGTTGGTTCCAGAACACCATGCCCACACTTGCACAGGTTTCGCAATACGCCTGTTCATTCGGCAAATCATAATCCTGGCTGAAACCTTCGTTGCTTCCTGCAGAACCAATACCACCGGTGATGTACATGTTACGAAACACCACATCCTGCCAAACTGTTTTCATTGCACGGATATAATCTACATCGCCTGTTTGTGCAGCCACATCAGCTGCACCCGTGTACATGTACATGGCACGCACTGCATGACCGGTAATTTGCGTTTGTTCTTTCACTGGCAACACATCCTGCGCATAAGCCGTGTCTTTCCAATCGGTCCAGGTATAACCTTTTGCCAAACGTTTACCACGTTCGCTCAATAACCAATCGGCCAGCTTTAAATATCTTTCGTTCTTGGTTGTCTTGTACAATTTCACCAACGCTAACTCTAATTCCTGGTGACCGGTTACCCAATGACGTTTACCGGGGCCAAACAATGCATCAAAATGATCGGCCCACTTAATGCACACATCTAAAAATTTACGCTTGCCGGTGGCGTTGTAATATGCAACCGCCGCTTCGATCATATGACCTGCATTGTAATCTTCATGCATGCTCATATCGGTATAGCGATCCTGTAAACCTTTTAATGTATACCAGGTGTTGAGATAACCATCGGGTTGCTGAGCAGCAGCAATCTTATCAATCCATTCATCGCATTTCTTTTCCATCTCTGCATTCGGATGCGTCTTTAACGAATACGCCATCGCTTCCAATGCTTTGAACACATCACTGTCATCATAAAAAATACCCTCATGCTGTTCGCCCTTGTTTCTTGCAACACGTTCAAAATTGCGGATGCGTGGCGTAGCTACTTCTGTTTGATAGATACAGGCAGCCAATGTTTTGGTAGCAACCTTATCAATCTTCGGTTTCCAGAATGCATCCGTCACATTCACCTGTGAAAAATTGATGAACTCAATTTTCTGCAACTTGGTTTGTGCAAACAGGTTTAATTGAAAGATGTAGACAAGCAAAAAGAGAAATACTTTTTTCATGTAACCAGCTATTGAAAACTTGTAAATAAATTATTGTTAAACGAAAACGCTGTCTTCTTGATTCTATCAAACTCATCCCACTAATCCTATAAATCATGGTTCAGATAACCTGGAACCCATACGCATACGGGTCATCTTCCTTATCAATGCTGATAGTGTTATATCCATAGATCTTTGCCCAACCTTCAATACCCGGACGAATTGCTTTGACACCATTCACTTCCAACTCTTCTTCAATGGTGCCAACGAACTTACTGCCGATAATGCTTTCATGAATAAACTGATCGCCTTTCTGCAGCATACCTTTTGCATACCATTGCGCCATGCGTGCAGAAGTGCCGGTACCACAAGGACTGCGGTCAATTGCTTTGTCGCCATAGAACACCGCATTGCGTGCAGTGGATGTTGGATCGATCACTGCACCTGTCCATAAAATATGACTGCAGCCATTGATCGTTGCATCCTGCGGATGAACGAACTCATACTTTGCATTGATATTCTTCCGCAACGCTCTTGCCCATGCAATGAGTTTATCAGCTGCATAATGTTCCAGCCCTTTAAAATTTTTCTGCACATCAACAATTGCATAAAAATTTCCACCATACGAAACATCTACCACCAATTCACCCAACTCCGGACAATCAACGGTTAATTCTGTTGAGTGCAAGTATGCAGGAACATTCGTCAACTTCACACTTTCAACCTTGGCCTGAAGGCCAAGGCCAGTCATGTTGTACTCGATCATTACTAAACCCGCCGGCGCTTCCATCCGAATAATGCCTGGTGTTTTCGGAGTAATCAATCCTTCTTCTACAGCAATGGTAATTGTACCAATCGTACCATGACCGCACATGGGCAAGCAGCCACTCGTTTCAATAAACAACACCGCTACATCGTTCTGCGGATCATGCGGCGGATACAAAATACTTCCGCTCATCATGTCATGTCCTCTTGGCTCAAACATTAATCCTTTGCGTATCCAGTCATACTCTTTTAAAAAGTGTTGGCGTTTTTCGCTCATGTTGTTGCCTTCCAATGCAGGACCACCTTCTGCAACCAAACGAACAGGGTTGCCACAAGTATGTGCATCCACACAATGAAACACCCACCCACCAAAACGATTGAGCGAACTGTTGGGATATTTTTTTACGATCGGGCTTGTTGCCATTATTGTAAACTGTTTAAATCGTCGAGCACATACACGCCTCGGCCGTATGTACCGATCACTAATTTTTTATCTCTCGGATGAATGAATAAATCATTCACAGAAACAGATGCAGGAATAGTTCCGTTGATCACTATCCACTTCTTGCCTCCATCTTTACTCATGTATACACCAAAGTCTGTTCCGCAGAACAAAGTGTTTGCATTGTCGGGATGTTCTGCAATCACATTCACTGGTGATGCAGGTAAGTTTGAAGCAATCGGCTTCCAGCTTGTACCATAATCATCACTTACATATAAATAAGGCGTGTTATTATCTGCACGACGATCATTCAACACAAGATATACCCGTGATGATTTGAATTTCGACGCAGCAATTTTTGCAACGTGCTTATTGTATGGAAGTCCTTTGGTAATTTCTTTCCAGTTGCCGCCGTCGTTTGCTGTAAACCAAACACGACCATCATCAGTTCCTGCATACAGCACCCCAGCTTTATCAGCTTCTGCAACAGCGGTGATGGCCTGGTGATAAATTAAGTAAGGATAATTTCCGTTGCGTTCTTTCGTGTTATACGAAAGATCACCGCTGATCATCTTCCATGTTTCGCCGCCATCTTCAGTTTTATACAAATGCTGCAAACCATGATACAACACTTTGTTGTTAAACTTGCTCATGATGGTTGCAGCCAGCCATTCGCCACGCAACGAATCGATACGGCCTACATCAAATTGTTTGAACTGTTTTGTGCCTTCTCTTCTTCCTTTGCTCATATCGGTGCGCATCAAACGTCCGTAGTAGGATGAAGCATAAACAATGTTTGCGTTCTCCGGATCAACAGCAATCTGTGTTCCTTCACCTCCCGGCGCCATACGCCACGGACGAAGTGTTGTATCAGCAGCTTTTCCAAATGTATTGCTCACATTACCACTCATGGTGCCTTCATCCTGCACTGCACCAAAAATGTTGAAGGGTGTTTGCATATCGTATGCAACCGTATAAAATTGTGTTGTAGGAATTTCATCGAAGAAGTTTTTCCATTTTGCTCCACCATTATACGTAATGGAAACACCACCATCATCACCCATGATCATACGATCCGGATTTTCTTCATCGATCCACAATGCATGATGATCGCCATGCGTCCATTCGCTTTCTTTATCTGTTGCCTCCCAAACCTTCCATGTTTTACCACCGTCTTCACTGATGGCTTTCTCCACCCCAAAAGCATAAACTCTGTTTTCATTTTTCGGATGTACTCTTATCTGGCTAAACACCCAGCCATAAGTACCGGAGAATGGTTTTAGGAAATCATGCACTTCACCCATCTTCTCCCAGCTCTCACCTTTGTTAGTGCTGCGGTAGATCGCTGCACCAATTACCACCTTCTGTACTTTCCGTTCATAACTATCTGTTTCGCCAGGATTGGGATCACGCTTTTTGTTATGATCATCCACAAATGCATACAATACATTCGGGTTATAATGACTAACGGCAAGGCCTATCCTGCCGGTGAGTTTTGTATCGGGTAACCCTTTCGTAATCTTTTTCCATGTTTTGCCGCCATCGGTTGTTTTATACAAATGATCACCATCTTCCGGTACAGGATCGCTCCAGCGTTTGCGGATACGATTCCACATACTTGCATACAAAGTATTCGGATCAGATGGATCCATCACCAAATCAATACAACCGCTTTGCTCACTCTCGAACAACACGTTCTTCCATGTTTTGCCGCCATCTGTGCTGAGATAAACGCCACGGTCTTTGTTATACGTCCATTCGTTACCACTTGCAGCTACATAAACAATGTTTGCATTTTTTGGATGAACGATGACACGGGCAATCGTTCCTGTATTTTCCAAACCAATATGCTGAAATGTTTTACCTGCATCGGTTGATTTATACATGCCTATGCCCGGCAGTGATGCACGGAAAATATTTGCTTCGCCTGTGCCAACGTATAAAATATTCGGATCCGATGGAGCCAATGCAATATCGCCGATCGATTGCGTTGCTTCTTGATCAAAGATGGGTTTCCAGGTTGCGCCTGCATCTTCTGTTTTCCATAAACCTCCTGTTGCGAAAGCTGCATAAAACACATTCGGGTTTCCGGTAATACCCACCACGTCGGTACTGCGACCGCTTCGGTTATCGGGGCCCGTTAAGCGCCATTGCAGATTTTTATACGGCGATTGTTGCAACAACATTTGCTGCTGTTGAAAAGCCGCCATCTTTTGTGCACCGGTTGTGCTTTTGTTTTGCTGAGCTGCCACAGCAAATGGCAGCATCAGCAATAAACAGATTTTTCGCATGTTGGTTTTGCTTTTTACGATTGCTTTATAGTACAGAAGCAGTTGGGATATTATTCACTGCACGAATAATTCCCAACGGGTTTTCATTCTTTAATTCATCAGGTAACAAGCTGTTGCTCCAGTTTTGAAAAGCGATGGGCCTTGCAAAACGTTTAATGCCATCGGCACCAACACTTGTAAAACGACTGTCGGTTGTTGCAGGAAAAGGTCCACCGTGCTGCATACTCAAACAAACTTCCACACCGGTTGGTACACTGTTGAGAATAAAACGACCGCAGATATTTTTTACTGCTTCTACCAGTTCATCGTTTTGCAACATGTCATTTTCTGTTGCCATGAGTGTTGCTGTAAGCTGTCCTTCGAGATGTTGTGCCACTGCCAGCATTTCTTCTTTGCTGGCGCAACGGATAATAAGTGAATACGGACCAAACACTTCCTGGTGCAACACGGGATTGTTTAAAAACGCCTGTGCACTTGCAGTAGCCACAGTAGGTAATGCTTCGTTTTCTTTTACAGCAGTTTCACTTTCTGCAACCAAATGCACATCGTCCTGCAGCAACGCATTTCCTTTTTTCTCTTTGTACGCACTCACAATACCTGCATGCAACATAGGTGCAGGTTGTATTTTTTGTATCGCCTTACCCAGATCATGCGTGAAAGTTGTCAAGGCCTCACTTTCAATACCAATGATGAGACCGGGATTGGTGCAGAACTGTCCCACACCTAATGTAATAGAGCCTGCATACATATTTGCAATGTCTGTTGCAGAGGCAGCTAATTTTTCCGGCAACAGAAACACCGGATTCACACTGCCCATTTCTGCAAACACAGGAATCGGTTCTTTACGTTCATTGGCCCACTTGAACAATTGCATACCTGCTCCGTACGAACCGGTAAAACCAACTGCTTTTGTATGGGGATGCTGGATCAACGTTTTTCCAACCTCAATACTTTTTCCATACACATGTTGAAACACACCCTTCGGTAAATTGAGATAAGCCACTGCTTTGTGAATAGCATCTGCAACAATCTCCGATGTATGTTCATGCGCAGGATGTGCTTTAACAATTACCGGGCAACCTGCTGCTAATGCACAAGCCGTATCGCCACCGGCCGTTGAATAAGCAAAGGGAAAATTACTTGCACCATACACCACCACCGGACCAAGAGGTACGAGCATTTTTCGAATGTCTGGTTTCGGTGGAACTTTATCAGGCACCGCTGTATCAATTCTTGCTTCCAACCAATCACCCCGTTCGCATGCATCAGCATAACTGTTCAATTGAAAAATCGTACGGCCACGTTCGCCACGCAATCTTGCTTCGGGTAAATTGGTTTCACGCATGGCGACTGCAATTAAATGATCGCCGCAACTTTCCAATTCCTTTGCAATAGCACGCATCAATGCGGCTCTTTCCTTTAAACTTTTTTTGCGGTACACATGAAACGCATTCCATGCTTCCTGCATACATGCATTAATTTCCTGTACTGAAGTATCAGAATAACTCATTGTTCGTTTTTAGTTGTTTACAAAACAGGTCGTGCAGCGATACCGTCATTAATGATCTTCAAAATACGATCCCGCTCACTGCCCTGTAAAGTTAAACGAGGTCCACGAACATATTCACTTCCGATGCCTGTTTGTGTAGCCACCAGTTTAATATACTGCACCAGCTTCGGATGAATATCGAGTTCGAGCAAAGGCATGAACCAGCGATAGATTTTTGCAGCTTCTGCAATTTTGCCTTCTTTCACCAGGTTGTAAATCGTTACTGTTTCTTTCGGGAACGCACAAACCAATCCTGCTACCCAACCATCGGCACCTAAACACAATTCCTCCATTGCCAGCGTATCTACACCGCAAAGAATTTTTAAACGTCCGCCAAAACGATTGATCAATCGTGTTACATTCGTTACATCCCTGGTACTTTCTTTTACAGCAGTGATATTGCTGCACTCGATCAGCTCTTCAAACATATCGAGCGTAACATCAATTTTATAATCAACCGGGTTGTTGTAAATCATGATCGGCAAGTCGGTTGACTTCGCAATTGTTTTAAAATATTCCACTGTTTCCCTGTCATCACTTTTATAACGCATCGGCGGTAACAACATCAGTCCTGCTGCACCCCATGCTTTTGCATTGGCTGCCTGTTGCACTGCATCTTTGGTGGTACTCTCCGCAATATTCATGATCACCGGAATTTTTCCGTTGAGATAGTTGATTGCATGTTTGATGAGTTGTTCTTTTTCTGCAGCAGTGATGGTACTGGCTTCACCCAAGGAACCACCAATGATCACGCCATGCACACCGGCATCCAGTTGCGCCTGTAAGTTTTTTTCAAACATCGGCAGATCGATTTCCTCGTTCGCTGTAAACGGTGTAAGCAAAGCGGGGAACACCCCTTTCCATTCAAATGACATAGTAAATTATTTTTAACGAAAGTAACCGATACGATAAACAATCAAAAAGCCGTTCTTAGCGGATGCTTAACCGATTTTAACCTGAAATACGTTTACTTTTACAAAAAAGGTTCATATTGGCTAAAATATGAAGGTTGTACAGTTTACGATACCGGTTGCAGGCGACAGTTCCATTGTGGTGCAGGAAGATGTACTGCCGCATTTTTATGTGCATCTGCACAGGCATCAGGAAATCCAGATCACCTGGATCAAAGAAGGAACAGGTACACTGATCGCCGGGAATTATATGCAGCCGTTTCGTCCGGGAGATATTTATGTATTGGGAGCTAATCAGCCACACTTGTTCAAAAGCGATCCTGTTTACTTTGATAAGCGCAAGAAGAAAACGGTAGAAGCACTTTCGCTTTTTTTCAATCCAGCACAGTTTTATGAAACGGTGTTGGCCTTACCCGAAACAAAACCGATCCGTCGTTTTATTGAACAGACAACAACCGGCCTGAAAATTTCTGCAACAGCAAGTAAAAAAATTTTGACTGAGATGCAATTTGTACAACAGGCTAAACAAGGTTACCGGCTTTCAGCCTTTCTTCAATTGTTGCAAACACTCAGCAACAGCAAAGGCAACCGTGTGCTTTCATCTGCATCCAATGTGTACAGTATTTCCGATACAGAAGGTTTACGGATGAATGATGTGTACCGTTACACCATGGAGCATTATACCGAACACATTAGTCTGGAACAAATTGCTTCCGTTGCGCATCTAACCGTACAGGCTTTTTGCCGTTACTTTAAAAAGCATACCCGTAAAACCTATATCCGCTTTCTCAATGAAATACGCATCAACGAAGCTTGCAAAAAAATGACGGGCAATTCAGTCGTTGCCATTTCATCCGTTGCATACGAATGCGGCTTTAGCAGTGCGGTGAGTTTTAACCGGGTATTTAAACAGGTAACCGGTGTTTCGCCTTCCCGTTACATGGCCGATTACCGGCAGCAGGTAAACTGATGTACAGGCCGTCACTGCGAGGAACGAAGCAGTCTCCTTATAAGATTGCTTCGCAGGCTCGCAATGACGATCATTTTGAGAAATTGATTTCTGATGAATACCTATCTTTATCAAAGATTGTTTGCACATGGAAACTTACGGTAAGATTTTACTCATTGCCATGCCGGCTTTTTTATTGCTGGTACTTGGCGAAACATTGTATGGAGCGTGGAAGGGAAAACAAACCGTCCGCAACCTGGATATGATCTCAAGCCTCAGCAGCGGTATTACCAATGTTACGAAAGATGTATTGGGTTTAAGCATTGCCATCATCAGCTATGGATGGTTAGTTGATAAACTGGCGCTGGTACATGTGCAAAACAGCATCCTTACTTATATCATTGCATTTATTGCTTTGGACTTTGCCGGATATTGGGTGCATCGTTTGGATCATGAGTATAATTTTTTCTGGAACGCACACATCATCCATCACAGCAGTGAAGATTTTAATTTAGCCTGCGCCTTGCGGCAAAGTATTTCGGTTGTGTTCCGCATCTTTACCATCTTTTTATTGCCTGCTGCTTTATTGGGTGTACCGCCCATGGTGATTGCTGTTGTAGCACCCCTGCATTTGTTTGCACAGTTCTGGTACCATACACAACACATCAACCGAATGGGTTTCCTGGAAAAGATCATTGTTACGCCTTCGCATCATCGTGTGCATCATGCGATTAATCCCGAATATTTGGATAAGAACTACGGACAGATTTTTATTTTCTGGGATAAATGGTTTGGTACTTACCAGGAAGAGTTAGCCGATAAACCACCGGTGTATGGTATTACACGCCCGGTGCAAACATGGAACCCCATCAAAATAAATTTCATGCATTTGTGGCTGATGATAAAAGATGCCTGGCATACCAAAAACTGGAACGATAAATTCCGCATCTGGATAATGCCCACCGGCTGGCGCCCTGCAGATGTTGCCGAAAAATTTCCTGTGCACAAGATCAATGATGTGTACCACATGCAGAAGTACGATACCAAAGCCTCTCCTTCCCTGCATGTATGGAGTTGGGTGCAGATAACGATGGCCTTATTATTCATCAGTTATCTTTTTGGCAATATTGCGCCCATCAACACACTCAATGCCTCATATATTTATGTCTATGGTTTGTTTGTGTTCCTGAGTGTGTACGCTTACACCGAACTGATGGACCGGAATAAATATGCCATCGTTTGGGAAATCATTAAAAACAGTTTGGGCATTGCTATCATTCTGCAAACCGGCGATTGGTTTGGCGCAACAGCACTAAGTCCGTTCATTAAATATGGCGTTGGTGCTTACTTTCTACTCTCTACAATTGTTACGCTCTGGTTTGTGATGAAGCATGCGAAGGAAGATGAAAGGGTGATGGCGGTGGCGTGATGAAGCAAGAATGCCTCCACTCATCCGCTTTTCCATCCATTCATCTTTCAGGCAAAAAAAACTTACGAAGGTCATGCAACAAAATGCATGACCTTCATACTTTATAGTATAAAACCATTGAACCTGTCAACAATCATCACATCTGCAGAAGAATTAGTGCAGCAATGCCTCAGCGGCGATGCAACGGCGTATAGGGCCCTGTACGAACGTTATGCAAAGGCTATGTATAATACAGTTTTGCGTATCGTAAACCGTACCGATGATGCAGAAGATATTTTACAGGAAGCATTTACCGATGCGTTTCAGCAACTCGGTTCGTTTGAAGGACGATCAACCTTTGGTGCATGGCTGCGGCAGATTGTGGTGTACAAAAGCATTGCACACCTGAAAAAACAAAAGCTACACTTGAACGGACTGGAAACGGATGCTGAAAATATTGCCGATGAAGCTCCAATAGACGAAGATGAAATCTGGTATAGTGTAGAGAGTATTAAACAGGCCATGCAAAAGTTGCCCGATGGCTATCGAACTGTATTGAGTCTGCATTTAATTGAAGGATACGAACAGGAAGAAGTTGCAAGTATAATGCAACTCGCCCATTCAACTGTACGCACACAATACATGCGTGCCAAACAAAAATTAGTACAACTGTTAAAACAGGAAGTATATGAGCAGTAACCTGGAAAAATTTGTGAACCGGAACCGTAGCGAGTTTGATACCGAGCATCCAAGCAATGATGTGTGGAAAAAAATTGAGCAAACCATTCCGTTAAAAAAGAAAGAAGCAAAAGTTTTTTCGCTGAGAGACATATATAAATTCTCGGCAGCAGCAGCGGTATTGTGCATCGTATTAACATCGGTGTATTTTATTTATATCCGCAGCCAGAGGAATGACAATGCCACTGTTGCAGAAGCCGGCAAGAATGTTTCGCCGCTAAAAGGAATTACACCCGAATATGCTGCAGAAGCAAAGCAGGTATTCAATGCCATTGAAACACGACAGGAAGAATTAAAAGAAGCAACAGCTGATAACCCCGAACTATACAAACAGTTTTTAAGCGATCTGCAACTGCTCGACAGTACTTACAATATGCTGCAACGGCAGGCTGCACAAACAGCTAATAAAGATGTGATCATGAAAGCGATGCTGCAAAATCTGCAACTGCAGGCAGAGTTGTTGTACCGCCAGCTGATGATCACCAACGACATCAAAAAACAAACAAAACAAAACAACGAATTACCCAACGGATAACTGTTGGTGCATTCACCTTACATCACTCAAAAAAATTAAGCATGAACTTATCATTGAAATCCTTCACCGGAATAGTATTGCTGTTCCTTACACTGCAGGCAACTGCACAACAAAACGAACAGAAACCTGAGCGTAAGCGTTACGAACATGTAAAAGAACGTACGGTTTCTAAAACCTATTCAGCTTCCGGCGCTTCGCTGAATATTGAAAACAGCTTCGGTGATGTTACGGTTACTACCTGGAATAAAAACGAAATCAAAGTAGACATCCACATCGAAGCAAGTTCCAGCGATAAAGAGATGGCGGAGAAAATGTTCGAAAACCTCGATGTAACCGAAAGCAAGGATGGTAATGAAATAAAATTCAAAACCACTACCAGCAAAAACAAAAACGGCAACATCAACTGCAAAAACTGTAAAGTAAGCATGAACATTACGTACACTGTTCAGCTGCCTGCATCTGTTCCGTTAAAGATTGAAAACTCATTTGGGGCAATCACTATTCCCGATTACAATGGTGCGGTGTCATTGGTTAGTAAGTTTGGTTCGTTAACAGCAGGCAACCTTGCATCCATTCAAAAACTGGAAGTAGAGTTTGGCAAAGCCAATCTGAAGAACATCAACAATGCCAATACATCGTTTAAGTTTTCAACTGTATCCATCGAAAATATGAAGGGGGACAATAAAATAAACCTTTCGTTCTGCAGCAGCAGCCGGATTGCAATTGACAACGATGTTACTTCTTTACAGCTGAACGAATCGTACAGCACAGTTAACCTCAAGCCTTCCTCTGATTTTTCGGGTACCTACAATATCAGAACAAGCTTTGGTTCTGTAACCGACCGCAGCAATGCCAATATTAAACGTACGGACACACCTGATAAATATGGTCCTGACTCCAACCGCAGTTACGAAGGCCGTTCGGGTTCTGGCTCTTCAAAAGTTGAAGTAAAATCGAGCTTTGGCAAAATCATCATTGGCCAGGCAACTGAACAGGATCTGAAAGAAAAAAAGAAAGAAAAGAAAAAAGAAGTGATCTGATAAAGCCTTTTTCTCATGTTGATTGATTCAAGCCCTCCTGATTCTTCGGGAGGACATACACCGGTTTCTTAATTCCGTTTAAGATAACAGCTAACCTTATCATCGTTCCCCTTCTGCTTTGCCGAAGGGGATTTTTTTCAATCCATTATTCCTTCTTATCTTTTCCGGCACTTTCTACATTCTACCTGCATGCTTAATTTTCGTGACAATGAACAGGCTTTCCGGGATTTCATCACACAGCACCAGCCAAGGGTGTACAACACGGCGTTGAACCTGTTGCAGAATGCAGAAGATGCAGAAGAAATTACTCAGGATGTGTTTATTGAGGCCTGGAACAAAGCCCATACATTTAAAGGTGAAGCACAGGTAAGCACCTGGCTCTACCGCATCGCCATTAACAAAAGCATCGATCATTTGCGGAGCAAGAAGCGGAAAAAACGGTTTGCGTTTTTAACCAGTCTTTTCCACGATAGTGGCGAACCCATCAGCGATGCAGGCGATTTTGTGCACCCCGGCGTGGTAACCGAAAACCGGGAAAAGGCCGCTATCCTGTACAAAGCCATTGATAAACTACCCGAAACACAGAAAATTGCCTTTTTATTGAGCGAAACAGCCGGCCTCAGTTATGCAGAAATTAGCGAAATTACAGGTAGTTCGGTCTCATCAATCGAGTCGATGCTGTTCCGGGCACGCAAAAACCTGCGGGGCATGTTGGCCGATTTTTATAAAAAAGAAGGATAATCGCAAGTTTTTTACATACAGAACGTCAAAATAACGAGACATGAAGAAAAATCAGGAACAATGGGTTGATGACATACTGGGCAGTTTGCAGGGAATGCAAGCGGCAGAGGGCAATCCACACCTGCATACCCGTGTAATGGCCCGTTTACAACAGCAGCTGCCCGACAGGCAACCTGTGCAGTTAAAATGGGTGTATGCCATGGCCGGCATCTTTACCATCATGCTTTTACTGAATGTACTGGGCTGGAGCAACAACTCATCCAAAAGTACCACCGGTGTTGACATTGAAACGGTACTTAACGAATACAATACTGATAATTCTTACACGTCTTTACCCTGACAGCTTAGATTATGAACAAAACAAAATTCCTCACCGTACTTGTAGTATTACTACTGGCCCTGAACGCCGTGACGTTGTATTTTGTTTGGGGTAAACGTTCCGATGATAAACATCGTGGCGGTGGCCGTCCGTATTCTGAATACATCAGTAAAAAGCTCAACTTCGATGCACAGCAAACCGAAGAGCTGAAGAAACTGAGAGATGCACACAAAGCCGAACTGGAAGCCTTACGCAACGAAGACAAACAAATACAGGATGCAAAGTTTAAGCTGTTGAAAGACGGAAGCAGCGACAGCCTCTTGCTCGACTCGCTCACCAACTTATCTGCTGCCAACAAAAAGAAATTTGAACTGGCCTTTCATAAACACTTTATGCAGATACGTGCCTTGTGCAAACCCGAACAGGTAGAATTATTTAAGAAAACGATTGAAGAAATGCAGAAGAGAAGAATGCCGCCGCAAGGTGGAAGAGAACGTAGACCCTAAGTCCTTTGCAACAGACGATCGATACCATTAACCAGCCATATGCCCCAATCCACAACCCGCATCACTTTTGCTGCCGTTACATTTTGTATGTTGCTTGTATTTGCAGAAGCATGCAAAAAAAAGAACGAGCCCGCTGCCGACAGCAATGCCTTAGCAGCATTAAATCTCCCGGCAGAACCTTTCAACTACAGCAACCAACCCTTACCGGCGTATTTAAATAACCCCGTTATTACCGGGCAAAACAATACCGATGCAACGAACCCTGTAACCAATTGGGGCGCCACACTTGGCCGTGTTTTGTTTTACGATAAAGTTTTATCGATCAATAACAGTGTAGCCTGTGCAAGTTGTCATAAACGTGAAAACAGTTTCAGCGATGCCAGCGTATTAAGCAAGGGTTTTAATAACGGACTCACCGGCCGACATTCCATGTCGCTCATTAATGCGGTGTATTATCCCAACCGCCGTTTTTTTTGGGATGAACGTGCAGCCACATTGGAGCAGCAGGTACTGATACCCGTACAGGATGTTGTTGAAATGGGCATGCGTTTAGATACCCTGATCAACCGGCTCAACAAGACAACGCATTACCCGTATTTATTTGAAAAAGCATTTGGCGACCGAAGCATCACTTCCGATCGTATTTCAAAATCGTTGGCTCAGTTTATACGCTCCATCATTTCGTACCGCACAAAGTTCGATACAGGAAGAGCAACCATTAACCCGCCGGCCAATCCTGTAGCAACTAACTATCCCAATTTTACTGCAGCAGAAAACAGAGGTAAGGCTTTGTTCTTTAGTGCGCAAACGGCTTGTGCAACCTGCCATGGTACCGAAACATTTACGGCGCCACGTGCAGAAAACAATGGACTTGAATCACCTATTGTTGATAGAGGTGTGGGCGGCATCAGCAACAATGCTGCCGATGCAGGTAAGTTTAAAGTGCCTTCATTAAAAGGCATTGAACTGACTGCTCCGTACATGCACGACGGACGCTTTACCACACTGCAACAAGTAATTGAACATTATAACAGTGGTATAAAGTTGAACCCCAACCTGCCGCCTCAATTACGCACAGCAGACGGTACAGGACCACGACGCTTAAACCTTACACAACAGGAAAAAGATGATCTGCTGGCTTTCTTAAAAACACTGACCGATCATGCCATTTTAAAAGACGATAAATTTTCGAACCCATTCAAATAAATAAAAAAGCCCCGTTTTACAACGGGGCTTTTTTTATGTAAGAATTTTAAGCAACAACTTCGCCTTCCAGATCGTAGTCAAATGCTTTGGTAATTTTTACGTTTACAAATTCACCAATCTTCAACCGCTTATCGGTTTGGATGATCACTTCGTTATCTACTTCCACCGAATCAAATTCGGTACGACCTAAATAACGACCTGCTTCTTTTTTATCAACGATTGTTTTAAATGTTTGTCCCACTTTTTCCTGGTTCAACTCAAAAGAAATTTCCTGCTGTACACCCATAATTTCCTGTGCACGGCGTTCTTTTTCTTCAGCAGGTACATCATCCACCAAATCAAAACCACTGGTGCCTTCTTCATGACTGTACGTAAAAATGCCCACACGGTCGAAACGTTGTTTCTGTAAAAAGAGTTTTGTTTCTTCAATATCATCGAGCGTTTCACCGGGGAAGCCTGCAATTAAAGTTGTACGCAAACAAAGACCGGGAACTTTTTCACGCACTGCAGCAATTAACTCTTCTGTTTCTGTACGAGTAATCTGACGGCGCATGGCTTTCAGCATATTATCGCTGGCATGCTGCAACGGCATATCGAGGTAGTTACAAATATTGGGGCGTTCACGCATGACATCCAATACATCTAACGGAAACTTGTGCGGATAAGCATAATGCAAACGGATCCATTCCAACCCTTTTACATCGGCTAAACGATTCATCAAATCGCCCAGCATCCGTTTCTTGTACAGATCCAAACCGTAGTATGTCAGTTCTTGTGCAATCAACATCACTTCTTTCACACCTTTCTTCACCAAACCTTCTGCTTCTTTCACCAGGTCGTCCATGCTTTTGCTTACATGCTGTCCACGCATGAGCGGAATAGCACAAAACGCACAGGTACGGTTACATCCTTCGCTGATTTTTAAATACGCATAATGCGAGGGTGTTGCCAGCAAACGTTCACCTACCAGTTCGGTTTTATAATCGGCCTCAAACTGTTTTAAGATCATGGGTAATTCCATGGTACCATAAAACGCATCCACCTCGGGTATTTCTGCTTCCAGGTTGTTTTTATAACGTTCGCTTAAACAACCGGTAACAATTACTTTATCCAGTTTACCTCTGCGCTTTAATTCTACCTGGTCGAGAATGGTATTGATGCTTTCTTCTTTTGCCTTGTCAATAAAGCCACAGGTATTTACAATTACAATGTTATGATCACGCTTGCTGCTTTCGTGCACCACATCAATTTCATTTGCCAGTAGCTGGCCACTCAGCACTTCACTATCCACCATATTCTTACTGCAACCGAGTGTAATGATGTTGACTTTATCCTTCTTTAAGGTCTTACTCTTCATTGTCGTATTTATTTTTTGGAAGGTAAAAGCTGTTGCTGTCTTGCATTGCATCAGCCAACCGAAGCCGCAAAGGTAACAGATTCAGGCAGAAAGGAAACATCAGAACAGGGTTTGTTAAAGTTTGGCATGGTTTTTACAAGCCATGGTTATTCTAAAACTCACATGTATGAAAAAACTTATCATGGCCTCTCTTATCCTTGCAGCCTGTACAACGTTTGCAAGCGCACAATCAAAAGGAAGCAGTTACAAAACAGCATTGGGTGTAAAATTTTATCCCGGTGCAGGTATTACGCTGAAGCATTTTGTTGATAAAAATGCATTGGAAGGTATTGCCTATTTCTGGAGAGATGGTGTTCGTATAACAGGCTTATACGAGTTTCATGGAAACATTAACGGAGCGCCCGGTTTAAAATGGTATGTTGGTCCCGGTGCACACGTTGGCTTCTGGAATAACCGTTATTGGGATCGTTACTACCCCGGTTACAGAGGTGGCGCATTAATTGGTATTGATGGTGTATTAGGTTTGGATTATAAATTCAACGGTGCGCCTATTAACATGTCCATCGACTGGCAACCATCGTTTGAATTTGGCGATTATGGTGGTTTTTCGGGCAACTGGGGCGGTATCGCTTTACGCTACACGTTCTAACCGAAAGTTATCTTATGGCGGTAGTAAAAGGATACACTTAAACAGCTGAATTAAGTTTGAGTGTATCCTTTTCAGTGTTTAGTTTTATAACAGCAATGAACGTATACCCTATAAGAGAACCATATAATTCACATCCTCTGAAAGACTAATGATCTCTAATCTTATGGAATATCGGCGATAATCCGCCTATCCCTTGAAAACTTCCCGAAACGGAAGTTTTTCTTTTTTATACCCCACCTCTTCTTCTTACACAAACTTTGGTTCTGTGAAATCTGTTTCTTTGTATAAAGAAATGCTTTTTCATGATCGATAATTACCAGATAGCCGACCGTTTTTCCTTGCTCAGCAAACTCATGGATATTCATGGCGAAGATGCGTTTAAAGCAAAAACATACGCCGCCGCTGCATTTAATATTGAAAAGCTTCCTGTGCAGTTGGCCGAAACAGAGCCTTCCAAAATTTCTACCTACAAAGGCATTGGTGCAAGCACCGCTAAAAAAGTTATAGAGATTTTACAGACTGGTGAATTACAGGCGCTGAACGATTTGATTGCACGCACACCAGCCGGTGTTATTGAAATGCTGCAGATAAAAGGGATTGGTCCGAAAAAAATATCCACTATCTGGAAAGAAATGGAAATTGAAAGCATTGGTGAATTACTGTATGCCTGCAACGAAAACCGTTTGCTGCTGTTTAAAGGCTTTGGCGAAAAAACACAGCAGAATGTCAAAGAATCGATTGAATTTTTTCTGCAGCACAAGGATATTCATTTGTATGCCGATGTGGAAGCGTATGCACTGGCAGTTGACAACAACCTGCGTACGCATTTTACCGATTACCGTTTTGAACTAACGGGTGAGTTCAGACGACAGCTGGAAATCATACATCAGCTGGAATGGGTAACCACGGCACCTGTTACTGCATTACTGCCTGTATTCAGCAATCATAATTTTGAAATAAAAGAACAGAGCGATGTTTTTCTTTCGGTGAAAGGACCGGAGAATATTACACTGCAGTTTCATATAACAACAGCCGATGCATTTGGCAGTACCTTGTTTCAAACATCGGCAGCTGAAGCATTTTTAAACGCCTGGGGCCAAGTACAACCTGCAGCTGAAGAACAAGTGTTGTTTGAAGAAAAAGGCATTGCTTACATCCCCTCCTGTTTGCGTGAAGAATACAATGCAGAACCGGTAAATGATCTCATTGATGTGAAATCGATCAAAGGCATTATCCACAGCCACAGTAACTGGAGCGATGGTGGAGAAACCATTGAAACCATGGCCCGCCATGCGCAGGAACAAGGTTTTGAATATTTGGTGATCAGCGACCACAGCAAGAGCGCCGGCTATGCCAATGGTTTAAGTGTAGAGCGAATCGAAGCACAGCACCAGTACATTGATGAGCTGAACAGCAAGCTCAACGGCTTCCGCATTTTTAAAAGTATTGAAGCCGATATTTTAGGTGATGGTTCGCTGGATTATGATGATGATACATTGGCAAGTTTTGATTTAGTAATTGCATCGGTACACAGCAATTTAAAAATGAACGAAGATAAGGCAATGATGCGTGTATTGAATGCGATTGAAAATCCCTACACCACCATCCTCGGTCACATGACGGGACGATTGTTATTAAGCCGTGCCGGCTATCCACTCGATCATAAAAAAATTATTGATGCCTGTGTGGCCAACAGTGTGGTGATAGAACTGAACGCTCACCCCCGTCGGTTAGATATTGACTGGCGCTGGATCCCTTATGCATTAGACAAAGGCGCTATCCTCTCCATTGACCCCGATGCACATGAGCTGAGTGGTTACAACGATATTAAGTACGGTGTACTGGCCGCACAGAAAGGCCGCTTAACCAACAGTCGTAACCTCAGCAGTTTTTCGTTACGTGAGTTTGAAGAATATATTATGGATGTACGGATGGAAAAAGGGATATGAGTTGAGGCAATTATGCAACCAACAATCTAAAAAGCGCATATAGCAACTGATGAAATTCAAAGAATTAGAAATTTCAAAATTTGCTCAGGGTTGAGTATATTAATGTGTTGGTGGTCATTCTAAAATGACGGTACTTCATTGAAAGAACTGCAAAAAGGACGACAATTTTAATTACATTCGAGAGATGAACTTAAAGGAAAAAAACAAGTATAAATCAGACTTCAAAAAGGAGCTTGATATGTTTGCGGACAAGCTCGAAAAATACGTTTCCACCGACAATGGCGACTGGACGGTAAAAGGCTTTATTGACGTTTACAAAAACATCTATACGATTTCTTCTGACACCAAAATCGTTTCAAAAATTCTTGAAATACACATCTTTCCGCAAATCTTGCAGTTTGCCGACAGCATCGGTTACAAAATCATTCTTGCCGAAAAACAAAATTGGTATCCTGACTTGACTTTCGTTAAAAAGGATAATGAAGAAGTAAAATTTGCACTTGATATAAAAACCACTTTCAGACGAAACGATAAAACTGCTGGTTTTACACTTGGCAGTCACGGTGGTTATTTCAAAGAGCGAGATAAGGACAAGAACATTCAGTTTCCCTACAATCAATATACAGGACATTATTGTTTAGGTGTTATTTACACTCGGACAGATGTTTCAGACGACCTTGCAGAAACAGAAATTTATCAAGTTCAGGAACTTCAAGAAGAATATGAAACTCCAAAGAAAAAAGTTGGCGAGCGTTCAGTTACGACAGTAAAGAACTTAAAATCCATTACTTCGGTAATTAAGGACTTTGACTTTTTTGCAGCAGAGAAATGGAAAATTGCAAGCGACAAACAAGGTTCGGGAAACACAGCAAACATTGGTTCTATTTTCGACATTGACGACCTGAAAAATGAAAATGGAATTTTCAGCAAGTTAGGTGAAGAATGGTTTGACGAATACTGGATAAATCACGGTTCGGCTATAATAGTAAAAGACGGAAAGCCGACTAAAATTACTACGCTTAAAGATTTCTTGGAGTTCAAGAACCGAAAAGAACTCCTATCTAAAATTGTTGCAAAAACTAAAGGGAATAAAACTCTTTCAAAGAAAGTTGCAGTTAAGAAATCAAGTAAAAAAACTGCCCTAAAGAAATTTCCAAAGAAAAAAGGAGGAAAGAAATGAGAGTAATCGTTCCGCCAATAAAAAGTCAGGGGATAAAAACCAAGTTAGTTCCTTGGATAATGGAACTTGCCCCAAAAGTTTCGGGCAAATGGATTGAGCCATTTCTTGGAACTGGTGTAGTTGCTTTTAATTCGGGTTACAAAAAAGCTATTCTCAACGACACTAATCCGCACATTATCAATTTTTACAAGAGTATTCAAGACAAGACAATAACTGCACCTTTAATGAAACAATATCTCGAAAGAGAAGGTGAGTTATTGAGCAAAGCCGAGAATAACGGCTACGAACATTACTTGAAAGTTCGGACACGTTTTAATAGCGGAGAGTTTTCACCCTACGATTTTATTTTCCTTTCAAGAGCGGGTTTCAACGGAATGATGCGATTTGGCAGCAAGGGAAATTGGAACATTCCATTTTGCAAAAAACCAGACCGTTTTGCACAAGCGTACATCACTAAAATAACAAATCAGGTTTCGACAGTTTCACAAGTCATACAGCCAGAACCAAAATGGACTTTTCACAATAAATCGTTTGCTAACATTATTCCTCTTGCGACAGGGAACGACATTATCTATTGCGACCCACCGTATTTCGGCAGACATGTTGACTACTATAACGGCTGGACAGAACAAGACGAAGAACTTTTATTCAATTTACTTTCCGAAACAAAAGCAAAATTTATTCTTTCTACTTGGCATCACAACGACTGGAGAGAGAACGAAATGATAAATAAGTTTTGGAGCCGGTTCAACATTGTAACTAAAGACCATTTTTATCATAACGGTGGCAACATTGAGAACAGGCGGACAGTTGTTGAAGCTTTAGTTTGCAATTTCGATACTGATAATTTTGAAACCCACAATCACGGAATGAAAGTGCAAACCCCACCTGAACAATTAGCAATACACTGGGGCGAATGAGAAGAAGAGCTACCTCCAACATAAACTGTTTAAAAAAGCAAGTGAAATCTTGTTTTTTCCTTCGCAGGCGAGTCTGGTACAACCGACTCGCCTTTTGACAAACAAAAAGTAAATGAAAAGCAAAAAGAGCATCTACCTCATTGTAGCCATCTCATTGTTCGTGGGGCTTTTGCATTTTGTGACCGGGCCCGGTTACCAGGGGCCTTTCAAACAATTTGTGCACGGTTATTTAATTGATCTGTTACTTCCCCTCAATCTTTACCTGTTACTGCAGCTGTCGTTACGGAAAAAACTTTCTGTTCTTCACTCCAGAGCTATTGCAGCAGTTGCTACTTTTTCATTCGGTGTTTTTGTTGAGTTGCTGCAATTGAACAATATTCATTTGTTTGGAAACACGTACGATCCATTGGATATTTTCATGTACGGAGCCGGCGTGGGCCTTGGTCTTCTTCTTGATCTCACAATTACCAGCAGGTTTGAAAAACTGGAAAAATAACTGACCTGTTTTTACACTGCAGCGTCTCCCCAGCAGTACAGCTGCATCTTTTGTCCCTCAACTAAAAATATTTTGAAATTCAGCTTCTATGCATTTACTTTGTATTTCAAAGTACTTTTAATTTAAATTCATGCAATCGAAAATTCTTTCCAGGCTAAAAACATTCAGGTTGCTTTCCATCATCTTATTGCTGCTGGGCGCCGCCCTGTTAGCATTTATGGTTACAGTGGAAGGAGAACCCGGAGCAATCCCTTTGTTTTTATGCTTAACAGGAATTCTATCCTTTCTATTTATTCAAAAGAAAATCAACGCTCATGCCGGTTAATTCTGCCATAATGAAACACAAAAGATTACTTATCATTTTCACCACTGCAGCAATACTGTTAACAATTCCGTTTATCGGTATGCAGTTTACAAACGAAGTCAACTGGAGCATCGCCGATTTCGCCCTTATGGGTGTAATGTTATTTGGAACGGGAGCACTCATTGAACTTACATTGAGAATGGTAAAGACAACGAGAAACAGATTGATTGTTTGTGCAGTTCTTGTCATCCTGTTTTTACTCACCTGGGCAGAACTGGCAGTGGGTATTTTCGGGTCGCCGTTTGCAGGTAATTAAAGCTACCGGTTGCACAGTCATCATGTTGATGTGCTGACTAAGAGCAGGTTTAAAAACCGTCCACAATAAAGCGCAAGCCGCAAAAAAAATCACAACGCATCCAATACTTCCAATGCTTTTTTGCGGAACACTTCTGTAGAAGGGGCAGACTTGTTGCTTGCTTTATAGTTGATCAAAAAGCGATTCATCTGCTGATAATATGTTTGATGCAGAAAGTACAAGGGCATTCTTTCGCCCTGCTCGTTAATGAGCGACATTTGTTTGGACTCACCGTTGGTTTCGTATTCGTTGTTATACATCTGCCAATGCAAGGCGAAGGGCAAGTTGAGTTCCAATGAAATCTTCATGATCTCTTTTGTTTCATTGTACTGCTTGGTAAATGATTCGGGCTTATTGCTGTTGGCATGATAACCGTATTCGCCGATATACACTCTGCGTGAAAACGGCAGTCCTTCTTTCGGCTGCAATTGTTTTTCGAGGTAGTTGAAAATACTCTTCAACTGTTCTTGCTTTTCACTGTAGGTTCTGTTCTTGATGGCTTCGTAACTGCTGTACGAAACCAGGTCCACATTTACATACGGCAATACGCTGCTGGCAATGCAAGGCTCACCTTTCATACCTTTCAGCACCAGGTTTACTTCGATGTAGTGATAGAGCTGAACATTTTTTGATGCAACTGCTTTCTTTGCATCATCAACTGATTTTTGTCTTATCTGAAACCACTTCGTCATGTTTTGCAGGTGCTCCTGTGGTGGAGCTGCTGTGCGGTTGTAATCGGGCAATAAAAGCCAATCGCCTTCCCAGTTGCCGATCAAAAATGTTTTACCGGAATTGTTGTAGGTCTTCAACAGGTAGGTAGCAAAATCAAACATCTCATCATACAAACGTTTCTCCTGTTCGGCATTAATACCTTTCTTCCAATTGATACCGGTGATGGTATGTACCCACATAAAAATGTATTTGAAATCCATATCAACTACTTTCTTATATTCCGGCGAAGCATTGAATAACTGTAATGTAGTAGACGGTTGCTGATCGATGGTTAATCCATAACTTTTCGGAGAGTTGGCGCCCAACGAAATTTTCAGCATATTCGAACCCATACCCCGCACATGCTTTGCCTGTTCCAGCAGTTTAGAGTCGTTTGTAAACTGGTACTTGCCGCCAATGGTATTCGTGCCCAAAATAAAATTATAAGGCTCCATCGGTTTAATGCTATCGTATTGAATTGTCTTCTGGGCTTGTGTAACAGTAAACAGCAATACGAAAAGAGAAGTTATAACAGACTTGATCATGTGATTAGTTTTTAATGGATACAGTTCCTGTAAGATTATAACCGGCTACTTTTATTTCTTTGATTGCTTTTGTATCAACAGGTGCAAGCAAAATGGTTTTCTTTTCGCCGGGGAGTAATGTAAAATATCCGTCGCTGAAATAAGCCGGCAGTACAATTTGTGCTGCGTTATCCAGTGCATCCAACTTGATACCAACAGCAGGATGTTTGGTTTTATTTTCCAGTTCAATTTTGATTTGTCCGTTTGCAAGACGTGTTGCTTTCGATGAAAGCGTTACAACAGGCAACTGGTTGAATGCTTTAAAATGACCTGTTGCTGTATTGGCTTTCCAGTATTCATTGGCAGCAAGCACATTTCCCTTTTTGTCTGTTATGGAAAGACGTACCAAATAATTAGCAGGCAAGCTGGCTTCATCCAATGTTGCTGTAAACACATCGGCTTTTGCATTTGTCTGAATAGCAAGAGGAGCAGTTTTGTTTTGCAACAGTTTTCCATCCATTGTGTATACCTGCATCACAGCCATTGCATCTTTCACGTTGTTTAACGAAGTATTCACGGCAATTACCTGGTTGTTGTGCAGGTTCAGTTGAATATGCAAAGGCTCGCATCCTTTTTTTGAACCGTAAAACGAACCATGCGTTTGAAAATCCCATGAATAGGTTTGCCAGATCATGCTTGGCCATGCAGGATGACTCATCCACAGCAATACGCCACTACTGTTGTTCCATAATTTGTTATTCCATGCTTCAAAGATGGATCTGTGACTGTCGTAATTAATGAGTTGAATCTTGCGGTTAAAATCATCAAGACTATTCGACACTCCATACAAACTGTCTGCTGTATGCAGATAGCCCTCGAGATTTTGATTATTGGTGTGCAGATCATGGTAGTGCCACACATCATTGATGGGCCATTGATCTTCCGGTGCTATAAACTTGCGAATGGTACTAGCTTCAGGAACAGAGAACGTACCGATCTCCGTTGTAAAACCATCGCCTTGTTTGCTGAAATAATCTTTGTTGTTGACGAAGAAATGCCAGGGACCACTTTGCCGCAGATTGATTTCTCTTGAATTACCAATGTAATGCCGTGTACCATCTTCTTTTGCAACTTGTGTTGCCAGATCGTTTTCAATACCTGCCGGTGCATAGCCTTCGTTTCTCGGACACCAGATCGCAATAGATGGATGATTGCGGTAACGCTTAATCATGTCTAAACTGTTGTCTAAAAACAATTGATCATCGCTTGGATTGAGATTGAAGCCTTCGGTACTTAACCAGAAATCATTCCACACCAACATACCGTATTCATCAGCCAGATCAAAGAAAACAGGTTCAGTGCTTTCACCTGTCCAGTTACGGATCATGTTGAAGTTTGCTTCACGATGCAAACGAAAAGCTGGTTCCAGATTTTCCCGGCTTACTTTTTTCATGGCATCATCTATACCCCAGTTGCCACCTTTGCAATACACGGCAACGCCGTTCACTTTAATCACCAAAAATGGATTGTCATTATCTGACAGCACTTGCATTTTTTCCGATGGAAATTCTTTACGCAGTGTAGGTATAAAAATTTTGTCCTTGAATGCACGGCGTTTTGTATAGTCTATGATGGGTTTATCTGTTCTACTATCTGTTGGGCTATATGCAAAACGCACCGCTTGCTTCTCTTCTGTATCGGCCATCAATTCATACGCATATTCCCTGATGCCAAAACGAAACTGTTTGATTTCTTCCAAGCCTTTTGCATCTGTTACTTTAATGGTAGCATTGTATAAATTCGGTAAGCCATAACCATTGGGCCACCACAAGCGTGGATTTTTTACGTTGAGTTGTGCCGCATCAGCAGGCGTAAATACAACAGGCAATGTTTGTCCCGGTGCCAGCTTTACTTTTTTAGATACAGCCACTCCTTCAAACGAAAAATGAATGGTTGCTTCCTGTGTTGTTGCGCTGTTGTTGATTACGGTTGTACGCAGTGTAACATTAGCGCTGGTTGTATTAGGCAACGGCAGATCAGTGATTACCTGCGGATCGGAAGAAGTGACACTGCCGGTGAATGAAAGTTGAACATCTTGCCAGATGCCCATGTTACGGTCTCTGATGCCGGGTATCCAATCCCATCCTTCTGTTGCAAAAAACGTGGGACCATCCAATGTATGTACACCGCCATTTTTCCCCATGCCGGATAATGCAGATTGTTCATCGGGTATGCCCGGATTATGCGGCGGTAATATTTGCACCAGCAACACATTGCGTCCGTTTGTTTTTAAATGATCTGTTACCTGAAACTTACCCCGGGTGAATGCGCCTTTGATATCGCCAAGCAAATGACCATTCAGCCAAACACGTGCTTTGTAGTTGATGCCGTTAAAACAAAGCCAAGCCAGCTTTCCATTTTCATTTTTTGGTGTTTCAAATGTTGTACGATACCACCACTCTTTGCGGCACAAAGAATCGGTGATAGCCATGTTGTTCAAACCGAAATAAGGATCGGGAAATTTTCCGGCTGCTACTAACGATGTTAACACTGTTCCCGGCACAACTGCATCGTACCAACCTTTGCTGTTAATGACTTCAGTAAACACAGATGGTGAACCTAACAGATTCGTCAGATCATCCGTTAACTCCCATCCACTGGCAAGACGATAGTTTGCATTACCCAACGCTGTTGCTTCACCTGCTTTTCCCGATCTTGGTTTTTCAACTGCAGTTTGAAACGGTGCTTTACCTTTTGGCAAAGTTTCTACCGGCTGTTTTTTGGTTAATCCAAAGTTGAGTTGCTTTTGTGCGAACAAATAACTCTTGCCAAACAGCAACAACACAATAAGAACAGCAACTCTTTTATTAGTAATCGCAAATAGTTTCATGAAAGAATGGTTCGATTTTTAAAGAATAATCATCAGATGACGATGCCTGATGGCTACGATACAACTATCGGAAGAATAGATTTTTGCTTTACCCTACGACAAAAAAACATACTCCTGAAAACAGCGAGTGAGAATATTCACGCATCATCGGTTGTGCGTTTACTAACAAGGTTTATGAACGCTTATTTAAACTACTACTGTTACTTTCGTTATTGGCGATCTGTGGCCGGTGTTTCCACCGACCATCCGGACCGCCGTCGTTGCTATATAACTCACCAAATGCTTGCCAGAAGAATCGACGTTTTATTTTTAAGCTTGCTGTTAATACAATCCTTTGTTGCCATAATCACCTCTCTTTTCATTGATTGGTTTTAGCGGAATTTGTAAGCCCCCGGTTTCAAAGAGCCATTGCCATAATTCCTTACGCATGCGGCCAATCTCATTTTGCCATGCCGGATGACGATAGAGATTTTTCTTTTCTTCAGGATCAGTGCTCAGATCATAAAATTCAGATACATCCCAAAGACCGGGGTAGAAAATAAATTTGTGTGAGCCTTCTCTAACGCCCAACGTTGTTGGTGTTTGCGGATAAGAAAACTCCCAGTAATATTCATAAAATGCTTTGTTACGCCATTCTACAGTTTTATCCTGCAGCAATGGTAAGAACGATTGTCCCTGCATATTGGCAGGTTTTGTTACACCTGCAACTTCAAGCACAGTAGGGGCAATATCAACGCCCTGGATAATCTGATCGAGTGGTTTACCATTGTGCGACATGCCCGGTGCATACACCAGTAAAGGCACTTTCTGGCTTTCTTCGTACATATTGCGTTTGTCGATGAGTCCATGTTCACCCATTAAGAAGCCATTATCACCCATGTAAATGATCATGGTATTCTCAGCAATGCCTAACTCTTCAACTGATTTACGGATGCTGGCAATACTTTCATCAATCGCCAATAACGTTTCACAATAGCGATAATAAAAATCATCGAACTGCACACGACCGTCATACATAAAATCTACACCGTGCCAGCTGTCACGCTGTGCCCATACCCATTGCGGAATATCTTTTACATTGTAATTGGTATCATTCTTCACCATCGCCGCAATCGGGCTTTTACAAACATCGCCATGCAGCTTACTTTTTTCTGTTGCTGTTAAGTTGATGGTAGAAGGATAGTTGATGGGCTTGCCATGATACTTGTTACGATGACGTGGTGCAGGCATAAATTCATCGTGCACACCTTTATGCGATACATACATGAAGAAGGGTTTATTCTTCGGTTGCTGACGCATCCATGTAGTTGCATGCTCAGTTAACAGATCGGTAATGTAGGTACTGTCTTTGTATTGTACATGCTGTCCATTAATGTTGAGCAAGGGATTGAAATACACACCCTGCCCTTTGAAACTCTCCCAATGATTGAAGCCTTTTTGCGGATCATCACCTGCATGACCCATATGCCATTTGCCGAAGAATGCAGTGCGGTAACCAACTTTCTGCAGGTACTCCGGAAAGAAATTCAGATTAGCAGGCAGTGGCGAAAAATTATCAACCACCTTATGCGTGTGTGCATACTGCCCGGTAAGAATGGATGCACGTGATGGAGAACAAAGAGAGGTTGTTACTGTTGCATTGCGCACCCATACGCCCTGCTTTGCTAACTGATCCATTGCCGGAGTTTCCAGCCAGGGAACTTTACCGGTGAAACCCATAAAATCAAACCTGTGATCATCGGTTAAAATGAAAATCACATTCATGGGCTTTTGCGCTTTTGTTTCCTGCTTCTCACGAAACGCAAACAGCGTTACAACTGTTGCGGCAAACAAACCGATGATGACGAACTTCCGGCTATCCTTTTTTTTCTTACGGCTTTGCATACGATCATTTTTCAATGCCTTTTAACTGAATCATTTTTCAGGTTAAAAAGCTGTAAATTATTTTCAAGTAGTAATAAAGGCGCTTAAATAATTATTTAAGCACCTTTATTGATAATTATCAGGTAAAACTTTACAATGATGGCTTTTTCATAAAGAAGGGTATGCTTTCAAAGCATACAACCTTCGTTAAACACATCAGTATCCGGGATTCTCAACCAAACTTGGATTGTCGGCAATTCTGTCTATACCCAATGGTAAGTAGTAGTGACGAGGCTGGAATACCCTTGCTACGCCTTCTGCATTTTTTAAGGTGATGATGTATTTTTTTGCATCAAAATCATACACATAGTTTAAGCCCTGGAAGCGCTTTCCGTTCAACTCCTGTTCAGCAATACGCCATCTGCGTAAATCCCAATATCTGTGCTCTTCAAAAGCCAGTTCCACTTGTCTTTCCTGGCGGATGTTGGCTTCTGTTAAGGCTGTACGTTGTGGCATAGCAGCCCTTGTTCTGATGCGGTTGATGGCAGTAAGTGCTTCGGTCGTTTTATTCAGATAGAATGCTGCCTCTGCATAGTTAAGCAGAATTTCACCCAGCCTGAACACAATGAAATCAGTGCTTGATTGTGCGCTTGCTGCAGGCGTCAATGCTTCATCGCAACGCTTTCGTAAATACACACCTGTTTTTTGCGTATTGCGGTCGGGTGCTTTGGCATAAAAACCATCGGGGAATTGTGCAGATACTGAATTTGGAATCATGAATGTTGCGCTGGAACTTGTAACCACCTGGCCACTGGCATTTTTATACCTGGTACTGGAATGGAAGAATACTTTCTTGCCTTGCCAGATACATTCAGGATAAAAAGTGGATGCTCTGAAACGGGGATCACGTTTGCCGAACAACGAATCGATATCATGCAGTCTTGAGCTTGTAAGCAAGGTGCGGTTCATTACACCGGATCTTCCATCCTGGTAATCGAACAGATCCACAAACTCGAGAAACACATTAAAGTTCGAGTTCCAACCCGATGTAAAACCTGCCGGTGTACATAACGCATCCCACGAATGGCCTTTGAGGAGTTTTGCATCCCATTTAACACCGAAGATAATTTCCGGATTATTATTCTCATCGGTAAATAACTGCGTAAAGTTTTTTACAGGATCAGTAGGCACCTTGTTGTATAAACTAAATGCAGGATTATCCATAATTGCTTTTGAAGCATCCATGGCAGCAGTAAAATATCTATCTGCTTCGCTTGCAGGAATACCCACTACACCATCCAGTGCTACTGTACCAAATTTTGCAATACTGCCTGCATAAAGCATAGCTCTGCTTTTGAGTGCCAATGCAGCAAATTTTGTTGGTCTGCCATAATCATTACCCGGATATGCAGCCGGCAACAATGGAACTATTTCATCCATTTCTTTAGCGATGAAATCATATACTTCTGCTTCTTTATTGCGAACAGGGTATAATTCTTCTTTAGGATCTGTTAACTGCTGTACTTTGGTAATAATGGGTACACCACCAAAACGCTTCACCATTTGGTGATAGATAAACCCACGAAGGAAACGTGCTTCACTAATTTTTTGATCTTTATACGTTTGTTCAAATGAAGAACCTTTTACACCTTCGATAAATTCATTGATTTGACGGATGGCAGTATAGGCCCAATAATCGAGCAAACCTGAACCAGTGTTGTCGTAAATTTTAATGGAAGCGATGTAAGGATCCTGCCAGTCGCCAAACGCCCGGCATTCCCCTCCAGGACCTGCTAATAAACCCATTCTGAAATTTTCCTGGTTGCCGAGTTCCTGGAACTTCGTGCGGTCGTATAAGCTAAGCAAATTTGCTTCAATGAGATTTTTATCTTTAAATACGGTTGTTCCGGCAATCATATCGAGTGGTTGTATGTCCAATACTTTGGTACAACCTATCAAGCCTGTTACAATGAAAGCAATGATTATATTTCTCATAAACTTTTATTTAAAATGTTAAGCGTACTCCGCCTGCAATGTTTTTGTGAATCGGATAGTTGCGTCCTTCACCACTTAAGTTCGCATCAGGATCAAATGTGTTCTTGTAAAATCCAAGTCTGCTGAATGTTAGCAGGTTGGTAGCAGATGCAAATACCTGCAGATTTTTGAATCCTAATTTTTTGGTCCAGTTACCACTGAAGCTGTACGATAAGTTGACGTTACGCAAACGAATGAATGTGGCGTCTTTCATCCAGAAATCGGAACGCTTGATATTATTGGGGTTTAAGCCCAATGAAGCCGCAGGCAATTGTGCCTTTGGATTGATGTTCTGCGTTGGATTTGCAGGATCTGGCTGCCAACGATAGGTATAATGATAATCGTACGGAATGGATTCGTTGGAGAACATCGAAGCAGCGGCACCGGTTACATAGAAGTTAAAGCCTGTTGAACCTTGCCATAACATTTCTAACGACAGGCCTTTGTATGTTGCGCCCAGCACTAAACTATATACAACTTCGGGGAATGTTCCTTTACCAATTTTATCCTGATCACGCCAATCGAGAATACCATCTTTATTTAAATCAACATAACGGATATCGCCGGGACGCAATGTTGTGTTACCTACACCATCCTGGTTAAATGTGAGTTTGTCAATCTCAGCCTGCGACATGAAAATACCATCTGACTTATAGCCCCAAGAGAGGTTGGTTGATTTACCCGTTAACTTGTAAATTCTGATTTGATCAGGATCGGTATACGCTGTTTCATCTCTGTACTCCCACTTGTTTTGTGTAAACGTAAACGTAGGCATAATGGAAAGCTGTACACCTCTGATCTTTGGACGGTAATCGATCATGAGTTCGAAACCTCTGTTACTTTGCTTATTAAGATTTACCGGAGGTAAGGTTGCGCCAAAAGTTGAAGGCACAGCTCTTTGCTGCGAAGCAAGGATACCATCTCTTAATCTGTAAAACACGTTTCCTTCAAATACCAGTTTGCCTTTCCACAGTGTTAAATCAATACCTGCATTGTAGTTGGTTATACTCTCCCAGGTAATGTCGGGGTTTGGAAGACCTGTGGTTGTGATGGTTTTGTAATAGGTACTTCCCATAATATATCCACCGGCATTAATATCGTAGCCTGTGAGGTAACTGAACTGGCTGGTACCATCGTTACCCGACTGTCCGTAAGAAAGCCGCAGTTTACCATTCGTAAGCCATGATGATGCGTTATCCATAAATTTCTCTTTCGAGAAAACCCAGCCAACAGAAACGCCCGGGAAATAACCCCATCTTGAATTCTTCGGGAAATTCGCACTGGCGTCTGCTCTTAAAATAAATTCTGCCAGGTACTTACCTGCATAATCATAATTTACTTTACCGATGTATGCCACTCTCGACATTTGACTTTGTGTGCCGGTATTATCCTGGAAATCCTGGCCACCGGAATAAAGTTGCTGTACAGATGGCGACAACAGATCACGACGGAAAGCCATTAACGAATTACCACCATTCTGCAGTTGTTCGGCAATACCCATTGCACTGATGCGATGGTTACCAAAGTCACGATCGTAATTCACTTTCAGCATTGGGTAAACCTGGAAGTAACGTGCATTGGTTTCTCTGAGTGTAATAAAATTACCCATGTTGGCCATGTAGGTATAAACCTTTGTATCATAGTCGTAATCATATACCTCTGCAGGCGTATTAAATACTTTCGTATAATCTGCAGACTGGCTCACCAATAAATCGGCACCAAGACGCAAGCCTTCTACGAAAGGTATTTTATAGTTCAGGCCAATTTGTCCGTTGAAAAAATTAGAGCTTGTGCGGTTGTATCCTTTCCTTTCTGCATCAATACGCAACAATGGATTGCGGGACTGGAAACCGGTGTATGCATTTTTTGTAGGATCTGGCAGGTAAGGATTGTAACGGGGTTGTGCTGTACTGAAATCAACCATTACATCTTCAATAGAACCCACCTGTTGATCCTGACCAAAACGATACTGCATATCAAAACGCAAGGAGAGGTTCTTGGCAATGGTCGCATCTACGTTTAAGCGTGAGTTATAACGCTTGTAATAATAATCACCTGATGTAAATACACTCTGCTGATTGGTAATACCCAGCGAACCAAAATATTTTAACGTTGGTGTACCACCGCTAACCGTAATACTTTGCTGCATCATGGGTGCACCGGTACGAAAGATGGCATCACGCCAGTTGTATGATTTATAGTTGGCTTCGTTGCCAGCTTTGTATTTCTGTACTACATCTTCTGTAAACTCGCCGGGGTTTAAACCGTAGTTAAGTGCAGCTTCTCTACGTAACTCAGCCCAATCGCCTGCATTTACTGTTTTCTGAAAAGCAGATGGCATCTGGTAAGTGTACGTACCAGAGTAAGTAATTTGTGGTGCACCTGTTTTACCACGCTTGGTTGTAACGAGTATTACACCGTTACCGGCTCTTGCACCATAAATGGCGGCAGATGCATCTTTTAATATTGAAACCGATTCAATATCGTTGGGATCGATACGGTTAAAGGGAGTTGGCAAACCATCCACAATTACCAATGCTGTACCATAGCCTCGTATCTGCAGGCTGGCATTGTCCTCACCAGGTAAGCCACCGGCAGTTTTTGCCAATAAACCGGGCATTCTACCCACAAGTAACTGTGAGGTATTCGGCACCGGTGCAGACTGTAAAACTTTGGCTCCTACCTGTGCTACAGCACCTGTAACAGTTGCTTTCTTTTGTGTACCGTAACCTACTACTACAATTTCCTGTTGCTGAATTTCCTGTTTACTTAAAGTAACCTGTACGCTTGTCAATCCTTTCACACTAATTTCTTTTGTTTCCATACCCACAAAAGAAATTACCAGAATCATTGCTGAATTGTCTGGTACACTGATTGAAAAGTCGCCGTTGCTATCCGTATTAACTCCTTTGCCGGTTCCTTTTACATTTACAGATGCACCCGGAAGCGGCGTTCCGCTTTCATCTGTTACTTTTCCTTTTACCGTAATGTCGGCAGGAGGCGGTGATTCTTTTGTAACAGTTGCAGTGGGTACTGCTGTTACCTTCCGCTTAATTACGATTGTATTTTCTACAATGGTAAACGTAAGCGGCGTTTTTTGCAGGCATTCTTCCAGTGCCTGCTGCAAGGAAACATTTTTGGCATCTACGCTTACATTGCCCACCAGTTCCATCATTTCAACAGTGCATATATAGTTATAGCCTGTTTGTTTTCTGATTTCCTTTAATACTTTCTGGAAGGGCGCATTCTTTACTGAAAGCGTTACCGTTTGTGAATGGGCTTCTGCAAATACCTGCATGCAGGCTGCAAAGAGAAAGACAGCAATAAGTTTCATAATCAATAGTGCCTTCCTGACAGGAGGGCATGTTTTGGTTAGTTTTCGCTCGTGCTGAAAACTAAAAGCAGTAAATGGCATAACTTCGTTTTTGGGGGTTTAACGATAAACAGTCTCAATTGGTTTGATTGCTTGTTGAAGAGCCCTGATCTTTCGCCGGGAGTGTTGCAACCACTTCCGGCTTTTTTATACGCTCTTGCCTACGATACTCGGTTTACATTGTTCTGATTTTTTACGGCATAACAATTATTTTTTTGCCTTCAATAATAAATCGCACTTCACCTGTTTGCTGCAGCATTGAAAGCACCTGCGACAGCTTTACATTACGGGAAATGCCACCAATAAAATGTTTGCTGATGTTGCTGCCCTGGTAACTTACCTCTACATCGTACCAGCGGGCCAGTTGTCTCATCACCGATTTAATATCACTGTTTTCAAACTGAAAATTTCCATCCTTCCACGCCACTGTTTCTTCCAGGTTTACATCATTAACAATCTTCATGTTGCCCGATGGTTTCAGTTGTGCCTGCTGACCGGGTTGCAAAAAATTACTTTCGCCGGCGGTAGTTACTTTTACTTTTCCTTCCAGCAAGGTGGTGCGTACAGTTTCTTCATCAGTATAACTGTTGATGTTGAAATGTGTACCCAGCACTTCCACTTCCATTCGATTCAATTGTACTTTGAATGGTCTTGTTGCATCTTTCGCAATTTCAAAGTAAGCTTCACCTGTTATTTCCACACGGCGTTCTTTACCGCTGAATACTACCGGATACTTCAAAGAAGATGCGGCATTGAGCCATACTTTACTGCCATCCGGTAAAGTAATTTTATATTGTCCGCCACGTGGTGTTTGTAATAAATTGTACGCAACCGCATCTGTTGCAGCGCCCGAACTGTTGTACAACAGTTGTCCATCTTCTTTCTTGATAATCTCTGTTGTTCCCTGCTGTGCAAGCATTCCATTACCTGCACTGTCCAGTACAATAGAACTACCATCTGCCAATGTGAGTATGGCTCTATCGCCGCCGGGCAACCTGTCTTGCTTCGGTTGAGTTTGTATATTTTTTGCTACAGCTGTACGCTTCTCTTTTTGATTCGTTAAAAGAAACACAGAAGAAACGATCAATAAAAGAACTGCTGCCGCAGCTACCCAACGGTAACGTGCAAAGCGGCCAATGACTGGTTGTTCTTCTGTTTGAGTAGTTGCTGCAAGTTTTTGCTTCGCTTCCTGTATTTTTTGGTCCCACTCGGCAGCTGCTATCAGCGGGGTTACCGTTTTAGCAGATTGCCAGAGTTGTTTTAGCTCTTCATTCAAGGCAGTTTCATCAGGTTCTTCGTTCAATAACCGCCACAGCTCTGCATATTCTGCAGAAGTTAACCGGTTATTCAGGTATTTACTTATAAGATCGGAGAGGTTCTCCTTGTTATTATTCATGTGGTGAAATGAAATGTGCTAAATAAATTGACGAACGAAAAGAAAACATGTACCAATGCGCCTTCAACTTTTTTAATAAAAACTGGTCCTAAAGCGATGATAAAACCTGCAATGCTTTTGTTCTGTATTCTTCTGTTGTTGGATACTTGTTATTTTTTTGCATTTCGTCTTTCAGGTAAGTATTCATAGCTTTGTAAAAGTTGTTGTGCAGCCCATATTGGCGAGTTTTTGCACCGGCTTCGTTGATCAACGACATTTGCTTCGATACTCCGTTCTCGTACTCATTATTGTACATCTGCCAATGTAATGCAAACGGAAGGTTCAGCTCAAAAGCAATCCGCATAATTTCCTTTGTTTCGTCGTACTGCTTTTGAAAAGTTTCAGGCTTGGAAGCATTGGCCTGGTAACCATATTCACCAATGAAAACCCGTCTGCTGAAGGGCAGTCCTGTTTTTGGTTTCAGTTTCGACTCCAGGTACGTGAAAATAGCCTGCAGATCTGCTTTTTTCTGTGCAGCAGTTTTATCCTTGATCGCTTCATAGCTGGAGTAAGAGATGAGATCAATATCAACATTTGGTATCACACTTTCTGCCACGCAAGGCTCGCCATTCATTCCTTTCAATACCAGGTTTGCTTCGATGTAATGATACACGGAAACATTCTTAGCTGTTGATGCCAGTTTTGCATCATCAATCGCTTTTTGTCTTATCTGAAACCACTTGGTCATATTTGCAAGCAACTCAGGAGCGGGCGTAACCGTTCTGTCGTAGTTGGGAATCAAGAGCCAATCGCCTTCCCAGTTACCAATTAAAAATGTTTTCCCGGAGTTATCATACGTTGTAAGTAAATAAGAAACGAAGTTGAACATTTCATCATATAATACTTTTTCTTCGGCAGCAGTTAAGGTTTTCTTCCAATCCACATTGGTAAGCGTATGCACCCAAAAAAAGATGTATTTAAAATCCATGTTACATACCGCTTTATACGGCAGGTTATTCGTGAACAACGCTAATGTGGTAGTGCTTTTTGTAACCTCGTTGATGCCATAAATATCTGCTGAGTTTTTACCCAAAGTAATTTTCAGGATGTTCGAGCCCATTTCCCGCACTTTCTTGGCCTGCTCCACCAGTTTATTTTCTGAAGTAAATTGGTAACTGCCCGATATGGCGTGTGTACCCAGTACAAAATTATACTGCTCCAGTTGTTGAAGCGTATTGGTTGGTACTTCGGGAGTTGTGTTGTTTACAGAGCCTTTTTTGCCACAGGAAAATAAAAAGACGATGAAAACCGATAACAGCTGGAGTGGTATTCTTTTCTTCATGTTAATTTGGTATGTGCCAGATTACAGACGAAGGAAAAGAAAGCGTGTACTAATGCTGAACTTACTTTTTTTGAAAATAGATGGCAAGCAGCAGAACCAGTGCGTTATTTTTTTCCAGGTAATCCCGGATAAACTGCAGTGATGCAGCAAGGTGGTTACGCACGGTATTGGATGATAAGTTGAGGGTTGCAGCTATCTCTGCATAGCTCAGATCTTCGTAGTGGCGCAGCTCAAACACTTTTTTTCGTTGAGGTGATAATTGATTGATAGCCTCTTTAATTAATGCATCGGTGTTTTTAAAAATCAGCCGGTTATCGGCATTATCTACAGCGGGGGTTTCGGTAATTGCTTCCCATAAAGCCTGCTGCAAAGCCTGGCTGCGTTTGGCCGAACGAAAGAAATCAATGGCTTTGTTGTGCGCTACCTTATACAAAAAGGCCTCGAAGTTTTGTATTTCGGTGATCGCATCCCGTCCATGCCAGAGCTTTAAGAATACATCCAGCACTATTTCCTCGGCCAGATCTTTTGATTTGGTGACTTTGTACAAATAGGCAAACAGCTGATTGCGGTACTTCCCGAATATGAGGTTAAAAAAATGCTCATCGCCCTCCTTGATTTTTGCAAGGCAATATCCGTCATCATATAATGGCTTAGCGTAATCGTTCATGAGCAATCAATAGCATCCCTGTCGTTCAAAATAACAGGAAAATAATGACATAAAGCATGGTTAATCAGGTCATATATGTCCTTAGCATAAAATTCTCAATTAATAACAACAACCAGCCTGCTCTGGTTCAAAATCTGTTGAAAGAAAAATAAAAAATAAGAGTAAACCTTAAACGACTGAATTTATGACCAGACATTCCCGGAATATAGTCGTGACTGAAGCATTTACATATAAAAAGAAAATATCATCGGACTATACTCGAAACGGGTTGCTGAAAACCGTCCTTCGTTTTTAGAAACATCTATCATTCGCTTTGACCATAACCTGTAGCTGTTACCAAATAAAAAAAGCCGCCCGTTAAAGGCGGCTCATCTAAAATGTTTCCTCAGGTTAATTATTTCTTCACGATCAACGTTTCTTCGTTGATGGTTACATTACTTTCTACTGTAAATACAACAGGCTTTTCATTGCTCTTACCTACAATTTCAAAACTTAAACCTGTAGCACCCAGTTCTTCTGTGTTCAACTGGTATTTACGTTTAATGTTTACGCCGCTTACTGTTTCCTGGTAAACGATTGCACCGGTTTCATCCTTTACTACAACCAGGAATTTTGCATATTGTGTGTTGTTGAGCGAAAGCTGAAATACTGGCTGGTTATCTAAATGTGCAACTACTTTTAATTCTGCTGAAGGAAGTACTTCCTCCGTTGTTGTTGCGTTTGCAAAGTTTACTGTAATAATTGCTGCGAAGGTTAATAAACCGATCAGGGTGTTTTTAATTGTTGTTTTCATCTTGCTTTGTTTATGCGTTTATAATTTTTTACTGTTTCTTTTCGCAGGCAAGTAATCGGGGAAAATCTGTTTCGTTTGCAGACTGTCGATTGTTTGATGTTGGAGTGTTTTTTGGTTCTCTTATTTCCGTTAGCATCATCGACAGTACAAAAGTAAACCGCTGCTAACTGCCCCACAAGTCAAATAACAGCTGCTTTTATGGCCTTAAATTTTAAAATGTTTTGCAAAAACCCTTTACAGCAAAGGGTTCCAGCCAATCCTGCACATGATGTCCAATAGCCAAAATGGATAAAAAACAGTGGAAAAAATAAAACAAATGCACTCACAACAGTTAGCAAAAAGGCGTTTACAGCAGAATTTAACAGAAGAGTGACGATTTGAGAACATCTGTTCTTTTTCGATAATTTAATCTGTTGTACTTTCGCTCACCGGAATGCACATAAAAAAGCATAATAAAAAACAACCCTCATCGCAAAGACCGTTTTTAAAAACGGTGATCAACTATTGCTTTGTTTTTTTATTGGCTTTCGTCTTCTTCCTGCAGCAGCTTTCTGCGTTTACTGTTTTAAAAATAGGTAGCCGTACTGCCAAAACAAATTTTACTGCAGCATCGTACAAAACAAATTCTTTCGCCAATACACAACTTTCAGTTCATCTACCCTACGAGTCTTCGCCGCTGGGTTTTGAAATGGAAGTGGAAGTTGCCGAAGAAGATGATACCAAAAACGATCTTGAAGCCTACTGCAATAATCTTGCAGCTATCCATGCTGTAGAAGAACAGGTGTATACTTCTTTTTTACGAAGCCGCTATTTACAATTGGCATCGTCTGTTCAAAACCAACCTACAGTTCCGTTCTTCATCCTCTACCATTCCTGGAAAAACTACCTCGCTTAATTTCTTTTTCCATCAACAAGGTTTGCAACACCCGCTAGTGCCGGGTAAACCTCATTTCTAATACGCATGTGGCTGTATGTCCACTGCAGCGTTCATTTTTCATCAACTAAACAACTAATTTAATGAAGAGGATCTTTATTCTCGCCATTGTGGCAACCGTATTTATTTTCTCCTCCTGCAAACACAAAGAGGAAGAAAAACAGGAAGACTTGAAATTTTTAGTAACAAGTCCGTTAGAAAGAGACACCATTATTTACAAAGAATATGTTGGCCAGGTACAATCTGCCAGTCATATCGAATTGCGGTCTCAGGAAAAAGGTTATCTCGAAAAGATTTTTGTAGACGAAGGACAGTTTGTAAAAAAGGGGCAACTCATGTTCAAGATTATGCCGCTTATTTACCAGGCCGAAGTAGAAAAGGCAAAAGCAGAAATGAATTTTGCTGAAATTGAATACCGCAATACAAAAAGCCTTACCGATAACAACGTTGTATCGCCCAACGAACTGGCATTGGCCAAAGCAAAGCTGGATAAAGCAAAAGCCGAACTGGCGTTGGCACAGGCACATTTAAGCTTTACAGAAATTCGTGCGCCGTTCGACGGCATTATGGATCGTTTCCAAAAACGTTTAGGCAGTCTTATAGACGAAGGCGAGCTGCTTTCTACGCTTTCAGATAACAGCAGAATGTGGGTATACTTTAATGTACCCGAAGCAGAATACCTCGACTATATTAAGAAAGCAAAAGCAAAGAATGCACAGAATGTGTTGCTGCAAATGGCAAACAAAGAACTGTTTGATGTGCCTGGTGTAGTTGAAACCATTGAAGCAGATTTCAACAACGAAACAGGTAACATTGCTTTCAGAGCCACTTTCCCTAATCCGAAAGGTATTCTCCGCCATGGCGAAACAGGAAATATCCTGATGCCTGTTACACTTAAGAACGCCATTCTTATTCCGCAAAAAGCAACCTTCGATGTGCTTGATAAAAAATATGTGTACGTGGTAGATGAGAACAACGTGCTCAAAGCAAAACAAATCACCATTGCACAGGAGTTGCCGCACGTTTATGTAGTTGGTTCCGGCTTAAGTGCAAAAGATAAAATTCTTGCAGAAGGTTTAGGTAAAGTAAAAAACAACGAGAAGATCAAATACGAGTTTGTTCCTTTTGAAAAAGAATTAGCTGAGTTAAACAATTTACACGCCGAATAAGGCAGGAACAAAAAAACAATCGAACAATGTTTAATAAGTTTATAAAACGGCCGGTTCTTGCCATTGCTCTCTCTGTGGTTATTGTGTTCATGGGGCTTTTGGCAATCAACTCATCGCCGGTAGCACAGTTTCCCGAAATAGCACCGCCAAGGGTAAATATCTTTATTGAGTTTCCCGGATCGAATGCCGATGTATTGGTAAAATCAACACTTACGATTCTTGAACGTGCCATCAACGGTGTGCAGGGTATGCAATACATGTTGAGTGATGCGACGAGTGCAAGTGAAGCAAGTATTGAAGTAATATTTGAACCAGGTACCGATCCTACGCTTGCAGCAGTAAGGGTAAAATCGAGGGTAGACCAGGTAATGACCAACCTGCCTCCATTGGTGCAACGTGAGGGTGTAATTATTTCGCCTTTGCAACCAAGTATGTTGATGTATCTGAACCTTTACAGTAAGGAAAAGAACATCGATGAAAAATTTCTCTTTAACTATGCCAACACCTACATCTTACCCGAATTACAACGTATTAAAGGGATGGGTTTTGCACAAGCGATCGGTAGCCGTGCATTCGCCATTCGTGTTTGGTTAAACCCCGAGCGTATGCGGGCGTACAGCATTTCTGCTGATGAAGTGCTGAAAGCAATTGATGAGCAAAGTGTATTGGCAAGGCCAGGTCGTGTTGGTCTCAGCTCCGGTAAAACTGCACAATCGCAGGAATATGTATTTACCTACAAAGGCTGGTACAATACTCCCGAGCAATACCAGGATATTGTGATCAGGGCAAACTCCAGTGGTGAAATATTGAAGTTGAAAGATATTGCTGAAGTAGAAGTAGGTAGTGAGTTCGTGGATATTTATTCAAATAAAGATGGTCATCCTTCTGCATCGCTTGTACTGAAACAAAACCCGGGCAGTAACGCTAATACGGTTATTGAAGATGTAAAAGCAAAACTGCAGGAGCTGAAAAAAGATTTCCCTCCGGGTATTGATTACGAGATCAACTACGACGTATCGAAATTTGTGGATGCATCGATTGAGAAAGTAATACACACCTTGATAGAAGCATTTATTCTTGTGGCCATTGTGGTATTTATCTTCCTTGGCGACTGGCGATCGACGTTTATTCCAATCCTTGCAGTACCGGTATCGCTTATTGGTGCATTTACACTCATGAAGTTTTTCGGGCTAAGCATCAACCTCATTACGTTGTTTGCATTAGTGTTAGCAATTGGTGTGGTGGTGGATGATGCCATTGTGGTGGTAGAAGCCGTGCACGTGAAGATGGAAGAAGAACATCTTTCACCATTTGCTGCTGTGAAGAAAGTAATACGTGAAATCAGTGGTGCCATCATTGCCATTACTTTAGTTATGATCTCGGTGTTTGTACCGGTTGCATTCATGAGCGGACCTGTTGGTGTACTCTACCGCCAATTCTCGTTAACGATGGCAAGTGCAATCTTCATCTCCGGTTTTGTGGCGCTTACGCTTACACCGGTATTATGTGCCATCTTACTTAAAAACACACACGGCAAACCAAAACGTAAAACACCCATCAGTATGTTTATTGATTGGTTTAACCGCACGTTTGAACGTGTTACCGGCCGATACACAAAGTTCTTAACGTTGATTGTAGACCGCAGGGTTGTTACGTTTGGAATTTTAATTGCATTTGCATTTGGTATTATGGGTGTAAACAAAGTGTTGCCTGCAGGTTTTATTCCAAGTGAAGACCAGGGACAGATTTACGCCATCATTCAAACACCTCCCGGTACAACACTGGAACGTACGAATGAAATTTCAAGAAAGCTGCAGCTCTTGGCAAAAGAAGTTGACGGTGTTTCATCGGTTACTTCATTGGCTGGTTACGAAATTTTAACAGAAGGTCGTGGTTCAAACGCTGGTACCTGTCTCATCAACCTGAAAGATTGGTCGCAACGCAAGCACTCCGTAAAACAGATTGTTGAAGAGTTGGAAGAAAAATCAAAAGACCTTCCTGCCAACATTGAATACTTTGAACCACCAGCTGTACCGGGTTATGGATCGTCTGATGGTTTCTCGTTACGTTTACTTGATAAAAGCAGTGATGTAGATTACCAGGAGTTTGACAGAGTGAATGCCGAGTTTCTTGCAGCATTGAAAAAACGAAAAGAACTCACCGGTTTGTTTGCGTTCTACTCTGCCAAGTATCCGCAATACGAGATAACAGTAGACAATGAGCTGGCAATGCAGAAAGGTGTTTCTGTTGGCGATGCCATGGAAAACCTCAACATCATGGTAGGTAGTACCTACGAACAGGGCTTTATTCGTTTCAACAACTATTATAAAGTGTACACACAGGCAGGTCCCGAATTCAGGAAACAGCCTTCCGACATTTTAAATATGTTCATTAAAAACGATCATGGTGAAATGGTGCCTTACTCTGCGTTTATGAAGATTAAGAAAACGCAGGGGCCGAATGAAATTTCCCGTTACAACTTATACATTTCATCGCTCATTAATGGTTTGCCTGCAAAAGGTTATTCATCGGGTGATGCGATTAATGCAATTAAAGAAGTAGCAGCACAATCGTTGCCACGTGGTTACGATATTGCATGGGAAGGTCTTTCGTACGATGAAGCAAGAAGAGGAAACGAAGCGTTGTATTTGTTCCTTGTGGTACTCTTCTTTGTGTACCTCATCCTGGCAGCACAGTACGAAAGCTTTATTCTGCCGTTGGCAGTGTTGTTGTCGTTACCTCCGGGCATCTTCGGTTCGTTCCTGTTATTAAAAGGTATGGGGCTTGCCAATGATGTGTATGCACAGGTTGGTTTGATTATGCTTGTTGGTTTGCTTGGAAAGAATGCGGTATTGATTGTTGAGTTTGCTGTACAGAAACACAACCAGGGTGCAACAGTATTGCAAGCAGCTATCGAAGGAGCGAAAGCACGTTTCCGCCCCATCTTAATGACATCGTTTGCCTTTATTGCCGGTTTGATTCCGTTGGTAATTGCTACAGGTCCCGGTGCGGTGGGTAACCACACCATTGGTGCATCTGCATTAGGTGGTATGTTATTCGGTACAGTGTTCGGGGTTATTGTGGTACCGGGTCTCTATTTCATCTTCGGCAAACTGCAGGAAGGTAAACACCTCATCAGAGATGAAGATGAAAATCCGTTGAGTGAAGACTTTGTTGAAAGCCGTTCTGATGCAGCATTGAGCAAGCGCATTTCAAAAATTATCAAACGAATCAGAAATAAAAATGAAGATGAAAATAACAGCTAAATACGTTGTACTTGTTCTCTGCATTGTATGGCTTGGTGCCTGTAAAATACCGGCCATCAGCAGTAAACAGGAAAACAAATCTACTCCTGCGGGTTATACCAACTCGCAGGATACAACCAATTCGGTAAAGCTACAATGGCGACAATACTTTACCGATCCATATCTTATTGCACTCATCGATACTGCACTCCTCAACAACCAGGAGCTGAACATTACGTTGCAGGAAATTGAGATGACGAAGAATGAGATCATGGCACGAAAAGGGGAATACATGCCTTTCCTGAATTTAAAAGCAGGCGCAGGTGCAGACAGATCCGGTAAGTATACATGGGATGGTATTTCGGAAGAGGACTGGAAAACCAGACCTGATAAAGGCCATAAATACATTGGTGATTTTATGGTGGGCACCTACTTTACCTGGGAGCTCGACGTGTGGAAGAAATTACGCAATGCAAAAAAATCAGCAGTGCTGAAGTATTTGTCAACCATCGAAGGCAAAAACTTTATGGTTACAAACATCATTGCAGAAATTGCTTCTTCTTACTACGAACTTACAGCACTGGATAACCTGCTGGCTATTGTGCAGCAGAACATTGAGTTGCAAACAAGTGCTTTGCAGGTAGTGAAGCTGGAAAAAGATGCAGCAAAAGTTTCGCAGTTGGCTGTTAACCGTTTTGAAGCACAGTTGCTCAACACAAAAAATCTGCAATTCGAAATTCAGCAGAAGATTGTTGAAACAGAAAACAGAATCAATTTCCTCGCAGGGCGTTTTCCGCAACCTGTTGCACGCAATGCAGCTTCGTTCAATAACATGATCCTCGATCCTATTTTTGCTGGTGTACCATCGCAACTGCTCTCCTATCGTCCGGATATTCGCCAGGCAGAATTAGAACTTGCAGCCGCAAAACTGGATGTGCAGGTAGCTAAGGCAAATTTCTATCCATCGTTTAGTTTAAACGCAGGTGTGGGGCTACAAGGATTCAATCCTGTGTATTTGATCAAACCGGAATCGATCCTGTATAATTTAGCAGGCGATATGATTGCGCCGTTGGTTAATAAGAATGCAATCAAAGCAACCTACTTTAATGCCAACGCCAAACAAATACAGGCAGTTTACAATTATGAACGTTCTATTTTGAATGCGCACATTGAAGTGGTGAACCAGCTTTCCCGCATGGATAACTTTACAAAGAGTTATGAGACAAAAGCGAAGGAAGTAGACATTCTCACACAATCCATTACCATTTCCAACAATCTCTTCCGTTCTGCAAGAGCAGATTATATAGAAGTGTTGCTTACACAACGTGAAGCATTGGATTCGAAGATTGAACTGATTGAAATTAAACTGAAACAACTCGATGCCAAAGTAAATATTTACAGGGCATTGGGCGGTGGCTGGAATTAATTGCAACTACAGTTATAGCAAAAGGCTTCATCGAACGAAAGTTTGGTGAAGCCTTTTCTTATATGCTTACTTCGTTCATGATTGTTTTGCCCCTTTCTAAGGCTTCAGCAAACGTATCGGTAACATTTGCTTTACCAACTGCAAACAGCAAACGTGCTTTCTTTAATTCATCCAGTACCTGGTTGCTGTGTACTTCGCTTAAAATAAGTTTTGTGCCCCGGTGTTTCGATTCTTTGTAAACTTCTTCAATGGTTTTAATGCCGGTTGCATCAATGATGGGCACCTGCCGCATACGGATGATCAATACTTTGGGAGGTCGTTCAATAAACTTAATCGCATCTTTAAATTTATACGCTGCACCAAAAAATAACGGGCCGGTAATTTCAAATACTTCTACATTGGCAGGAATGCTGTAGTTAATAATCGCTTCGTTATCGGTTGTACTATTCCTGTCGTCAATTTCCTTTGTGAGCATCTTTACATCACTAAACTGAATCATCTTTCGCATAAACAGAAATACAGCCAGCACCATTCCAATTTCAATGGCAACAGTCAAATCAATAATTACTGTCAGAAAAAAAGTGGTCAGCATCACTGCAATATCACTTCGTGGACCTTTCAACACCGTAAGAAAACTTTCCCACTCACTCATATTGTAAGCTACCACCACCAAGATGCCTGCCAATGTCGGCATCGGAATCAACGCCGCCCATTTACCGGCAAACAACATGATGAGCAATAACACAACAGCATGCGTCATACCTGCTACCGGAGTGCGGCCACCGTTTTTAATATTCGTTACCGTACGTGCAATAGCGCCTGTTGCAGGTATACCGCCAAACAATGAAGAAAAGATATTGGCTGTTCCCTGTGCAATTAACTCCATGTTCGATTTATGATTACCGCCAATCATACCATCGGCTACAACAGCCGACAACAACGATTCTATACCACCCAGCAATGCAATGGTAAATGCAGGTTGTATTAAACTTTTAATGATTGCAATATCCAACGCCGGCATTACAGGTGCAGGAAAAGCAGAAGAAATGGTTCCAAATCTGCTGCCGATTGTTTCTACCGGCAAATGCGCCAGCTGCACAACCAGTGCAGTAAGTACAATGGCAATTAACGAACCGGGTACTTTGTGCGAAACCTTTGGCCACAACAAAATGATGACGACTGTTGCAGCTGCAATTGCAAACGCTGCATAATTTACAGAAGCAGCATGTTGCAAATAGGTTGTCCATTTTGTAAGAAAGTCTGCAGGCACGACTCCCATCTGCAAACCAAAAAAATCTTTTAACTGCGAAGAAAAGATGAGTACAGCAATACCGCTGGTAAAACCAATAATGAGTGAATGTGGGATGAATTTAATAACTGCACCCAGCCGAGCAAAGCCCATTATCATCAGCATTATACCTGCCATAAACGTAGCAATAATTAAACCATTCACACCATAGGTTTGTACAATGCCATACACAATAACGATGAACGCACCGGTAGGTCCGCCAATCTGCACCCGGCTGCCGCCCATTGCTGAAATAATAAAACCTGCAATAACAGCGGTGTATAATCCCTTCTCCGGTGATACGCCGCTTGCAATAGCAAATGCAATGGCAAGTGGTAAGGCCACAATACCTACAATTAAACCGGCCATCAGGTCTTTCACCAGCTTTTGCCTGCTGTATTGTTGAAGTGTATCGAATAGTTTGGGACGGAACATTGCCAACTGTTTATTCTTCGGTTATAACAACACTTTGTTCCTGTAAATAACGGTTGAGCAGAATTTTTGCCAGCTTAATATTGCTCCACTGCTGTGCATCTTTGTTAAACGGATTAAAGAGGCTCAACTCCTCTTTCAACCGTTCAACAATCGTATTGCGTTTTTGCTGATCTGCTTCTTTCTGTTCAATAATAATAATTGTTGCAGCCATCAAATCGCTTATCTCCTGCTGCGAAGAAGCCCATAAAATATCGTTTACAAGGCTTGTAATGTGTGCATCAAATGTATGTGGCATGATTATCTTTTTTTCGGGTTAAATTTTAATCCAGAATTTCAACAAATCGTTCATCTCTGTTTTTACAACATGATAGCTGGGAGGTATCTCATCTTCCAGGCTGTGATAAGTAGCCAGCCTTGTACCCTCGGTTTTTTGTTCGAGTTGCTTGTACAAATAGCGATTGTAGTAATAGTATAGTTCTGCAGAGTAATCAATACTGTTATCAATCTTACTGGTACCATTCAGGTTTTCGTAAAACGAGTTGTAGAAATAAAAATGATTGTACCTGCTGAAATCGAGTTGTGTAAAATTGCCGCAGATGAATTTTACATTGGTAATACCAACAGCCTGCTGCACTTCGTTGGCAATTGCTACCAGGTTTCTGCGCTGCTCAATACCATAAAAAAAAGCGGAGGGTTGATAATGTGCTGCTGTTAAACAGAACTTTCCTGTTCCGCTGCCGATATCCAGAATACGCATACCGGGCTCGGCTGCCAAAAACTCTGCAGCACGTTTTGCTACTGCAACATTTGTAAAATGCTGCTGAGCCAACTTTTGTATTGCAGGCGGATACATGCGGTCGAGCGCTGCATCGGAACCATACCAGTTTTCAATATCTGTTGTTGTGTTTATCAACTGTATCTGCTTTTGTTGTGTGTTAGCCGAAATCATTTACCAGTTTTAGCAAACCTGTATTGCTCTGGCGATAGTAAGTGCGACCGTTCCTTTGGTTCGGACGGAATTATTAACGCAACCCATCCGTTGTGCTCGGGCTGCTCTGCAAGAAGAGTATAATTGCCTGCAAGTAAATGATCGTTCAGCTGTACTATTTTTCCATCAACCGGCATACAGGCATCAATACTATAATCCTTGTAGCGTATCGATGCAATCACTTCGCCCTTCACTTTAAAACCTAAAGGTTCGTTTACAACCAGCTGCTCCACTTGCTTAAACCCTGTAAGCTTAAAGCTGCAAACACCTACATAAGCAACCTTGCCCTGGAAGTCGATCCATTCGTGATCGTTTGTGTAATACAGATCTCTGGCAGGAATCTTCTCTATTTGCATATTGCAAAGTTATTTTACCTTGTTGCCGGCAGCGGTAAACCTTTGCAGCGTAAAAAGTAAGTTTTATCAGTTTTTAAAAAAGGTATTTTTGCTACCATGAGCATCAAAGGCATTTTTTCAATTGACAAATGGGACTTTAAAAGCGAGTCTGTACTTGCAGATTTGCCGGCAGAAGAATTTGCCTTGCTCACTGCCAATAAAACAGAAAGGGAATACAAAAAAGGAGAAATCATTTTCTGGGAAGGCGCTGCTCCGTCGGGTATTTTTTACATCGTTGAAGGAAAAGTAAAAAAGTACAAGCTCGATAAAGATGGGAAGGAACATATTATTTATGTAGCCAATACCGGCGAGTTACTCGGCTATCATGCTATACTTGCCGAAAGCCGCTACCCCGATTCTGCTGCAGCACTGGAAGCCAGCCGTATTGCCTTTGTGCCAAAAGAAGATTTTCTGAATGCGCTACACCGATCGGAATTATTAAACAGACGCTTGCTGAAAACATTAAGTCATGAGTTTGAAGTACTCGCCAACAGTCTTACATTGTTTGCGCAAAAATCGGTAAGAGAACGATTGGCACTACAGCTCATTGTTTTGCGTGAAAAATACAAGGTGAATTTTAAGCCGGGCATGCCTGTAGAAATCAACATGGGGCGTGATGATTTGGCAAATCTTGTTGGTACTGCAAGAGAAAATGTGATCCGCCTGTTATCCGAATTTAAAGACGATGCTATTCTTGAAACCAAGGGCAGAAAAATTATTGTGCTGGATGTAAACAAGCTCATCAAAATAGCCAACTACAACTGATTATATATTTACCGTAAATAAAGTTCATCAACAGCTTTGCTGCAATCATATCCTTTTATTTTACCTAACAACAATCATTACGGCCGTCATTGTTTTTTACTGTTGTACAGGATTACCTTACATGCTTGTCTACTAAACAGAAAAACGTATGAAAAAGTTATCAGGCAAAACTGCAGTTGTAACCGGCGCAGGTTCCGGTATGGGTAAAGCCATTGCCCTTTTGTTTGCTGCCGAAGGCTGCAAAGTTGTAGCAACCGATATTAACCAGCAACGGCTCGATGCATTGCAAACAGAAATCAAAGCAGGCGGCGGAGAAGCTACCACACTCCTTGCAAACATGGCAGCAGAAGAAGATATTGAACGGATGATTTCCACAACAGTATCAACCTATGGTACATTGGATATACTCGTTAACAATGCCGGCATTATGGATCACTTTGCACCTGTTGCGGAATTAGATAATAACATGTGGGAAAAAGTGATGAACATCAATGTTACCGGCCCCATGAAAGCCATGCGTGCAGCAGTAAAAATCTTTCTGGCAAAAGGAAGCGGCTGTATTGTCAACATCGCCTCGATAGGAGGTTTGTATGGTGCAAGGGCTGGTGCTGCTTATACAGCGAGTAAACATGCACTTATTGGTCTTACCAAAAACACAGGTTTTATGTATGCGAAAGCAGGCATCCGTTGCAATGCCATTGCACCCGGAGCCGTAGCAACCAATATTGGCGATACGATTGATATGAGCAAGATTACGCCACTCGTTAACGACCGTATTATGGCCGGTATGGTGTTGAATGCCAAAACAGGCGAACCTGCAGATATTGCCAAAGCCGCACTGTTTCTTGCAAGCGATGATGCCGGGTTTATTAATGGCACAGTACTTACTGCAGACGGCGCTTGGACAGCCTATTAAACAACGTAATTTTTATCACATAACAACAAGGCATGTTCAACTACCTTTGTTTTAAAATTAACAGATATGCCTACAGTAAAACTCACCACGCAGGATTTTAAAGACAAGGTTTTTAATTACGATACAGAGAAAGAATGGAAATACAAGGGAACAGCTCCTGCTATCATTGATTTTTATGCCGATTGGTGCGGCCCCTGTAAAGCTGTTGCACCTGTACTGGAAGAATTGTCGAACGAATACAAAGACGAACTGGTAATTTATAAAGTTGACACGGATGCTGAAATGGAATTAGCAGCGGTATTTGGTATTCGCAGCATCCCCACATTTTTATTTATTCCAATGGATGCAGACCCGATGATGCAGCCCGGCGCATTTCCGAAAAAAGTATTCAAAGAAATTATTGATACGCAGCTGGTGAAGAAAGAAGAAGCAGGGAAAAGCGAGTAGTCAGTGGCGAGTGATAAGCGTGTGCCGTAGTTCATTCATTACTCATGACTCATTAACAAAGGCAGTTCCACAAAAAAGGTACTGCCTTTTTGTTGTTCGGTAGTAAACCAAATTTCGCCTTTTATTTGCTCTACAATACTCTTACACATAGCCAAGCCTAAACCTGTGCCCGAAGTTTTGGTAGTAAAGTTGGGATAGAAAATTTTCTGCTGCAGCTCTGCCGGTATACCCTGCCCGTTATCACGCACAGCAACCACAGCTTTATCAGCACGCAGATCAATGTGTACTTCTACAACAGCTTCTTCCTCTCCTGCTGCTTCAATAGCATTGCGGATGAGATTTGTAAACAAACGGTTGAGTTGTGTTTTATCGGCCATCAGGTAAGCTTCGTTGATAGTAGTGGTAAATGCCACCTGTGCATTTTCCTGCATATTAAATAACTCCACCACCGAACGTACCGATGCAATAAGATTCACACGCTCCATACGAGGGTTACCAATATTGGCAAAGCTCGAAAAGTCAGATGCAATATTGGAGAGATAATCAATTTGCTCTACCAGTGTTTTAGCAACATTTTGCGAAATCTGTTTCGTATCTGCAGAATTGGAATCCACCGCTTTTTGCAGGTACTGAATACTCAGCTTCATTGGTGTAAGCGGATTCTTAATTTCATGTGCTACCTGCCGGGCCATTTCACGCCATGCACCTTCCCTTTCGCTTCGTGCAAGCAGGTTGGCACTTTCTTCCAGCTGTTTTACCATTCGGTTGTATTCTTGCACCAGCTCACCAATTTCATCGTTCCTGTGCCATACAATTGCTTCGTTTGTTTTTCCCAATTTAATCTCCTTCATTTTTTCGCTGATGATGGCAAACGAGTTGGTAATACGGCTTGTAACAAAGAAGGCAATCAAACCTGCAATTAAAAAGATGAATGCATTCAGGTTAATCAACGTAACAAGGAAGTTCGAAATTTCCTGCTTCAGTTCGTTTTGCGAAGTAAAGTAGGGAATGTTGAGGTAGGCATAGGTTTTACCGTCTTCATCACGCACCGGCACATAAATACTCATGTACGAGAGTGTACCCACTTTTTCGTTTTCAATTGTTTGTACAAGATATTCTTTTGAAAGCTTATAATAAGCCAGCGGATCTGTTTTACGGCTCAGCAATCCTTTGTTGTAATAATAAGGCTGCGATGATATCTGCAGGTTACCATTCGGATCGTAGATGTTTACATCCACACCATGTATTTCAGAAATACGGTTGATCTTTCCCTGCAACTCTGCCTTAGCTACTTCATCGTACAGCTTCAACACATCATCAAACATCGCATGGTTACTCAACGCCGTTTCTACTTCTGCTTTCATAATAGCAATGGATCTCGACAGGCGTTCTTTATTAATCCGGCTATGCCTGTTAATAAAGAAAAAGATAGTAGATGCACCGATGATCAGAAATGAAAAGATACTGATGCCGATGATGGTGGTATGTACCTGCGTACGGAATGTTAACTGCAGATGTGCTTTCCAATCGGCAGGACGCAACCCTAACTGTAAGAAATACTGTACCATTCTGAATGCAGCAAGCATGAGCAGGAACACACAGAACAGGTACGCAAACAAAGTGATTGTTTCCAATAACCTGTTTTGCGATTTGGCAATCACAACCGTAAGATTATTTGCTGAAGTATACCACAATTCTGTATACCCTTTCTTACTCACTTTACGTTCTATTTTTTCGCTCCTGGTTTTATTATCCAGGTGAATAGGAAAAGGATAGTCGTTTGCACTGCTGATAAGTTCGTTGCCTTTGTAAATGGCAAATGCATAGGAAAGTGTATTGTCAGCCACTTTTGTATCGGACCGGTAGAAAATATCTGCGTTAAACTTTTGATCAGCATAACGTTTGGGACGTGATATGACAAACACATAACCTTGTGTGCGGTTTTCGGTTGTGTCTACAACAATTTTCCTGGCGATGTAATAAAACTTGTCGTACGATTCTTCATAGTAACGCCATTCAGCAGAACTGGTGCGCTTGCTCTGCAGGTTGTAAACTGTACTTAAGGTATTGAAGGAAACAGAATCAACATTGAACAGCGGTTGTTCATTTCCGTCGAATGTATAAATTTCAGTATCGTATACATTCAGGTAGCCGCTGAAGTTTTCGCTGATGAGACTGTCTTTTAACAACTGATTTTCTGCAGATGTTGCAAAACGGTAAAACTCCCGCTGCAGAAATTCGCTTCTGAAATTGCGCATGGCAATATTCAATAAACTTTCGGCAGAAGGATCGGTTTGCAAGCTGAGCTTATCGGCCGTACGTATACGATCATTCCATTCCCGTTTGCCATTTTCACTTATCAGTAAAAATGTAAGTGAGAGTGAAAAGAAAAACAACCAGAAAATTGTTTTGCCGTTTGACGAGAGAAAGTTAAGCCGCATTTGCCTGTTGTTCAGCAACATTACCAGTAACAGCAACCAGCCAAGCAAAAACAATTGGTATATAACCGAAGAAGAGTTGATGTTAAAGCTGAGATACACGAGCCCCGTAACTGTAATGGCCAGCAGTTGAATCGGAATCCTTCGGTGACTGTAATGTTTCAGATATCCTGCCAGCCAGTCGGCAATAATAAAATAATTCAATGCAAGAGAGCCCAATACAAAGAAACCGGCAAAGCTGAAAATAGTCAGCTTGAAAATATTAATCACATCAAATGATATCTGCGAATCGGATACCAGGCTCTTAATAATACTGCCGAAAAGAATAGTTGTACCAAACAACAGGATTGTAATTGTTACGAGCCCTGCATTGTGTTTTAACCTCAACGGAATTTTTCTTGCCAGTTTTCCATAGCGTCGTATAAAAAGCAAAACCCACAACAACAAAAAGGAGTTAATGAGCAAATCGCCCAGCGATCTTAATATTTTATTTGAACCGTAAACAGCCGGATTAAACAATTCGAACTGGCGAAGGTTAAACGGTATAGGAAAATAATAACTCGAAATTCGTACTAAGAGAATAACGGCCACCAGGAACGATAATCCGGCTGCAAACGAATAACGTTCTGTAACCATTGCTGCCAGCTTATGCAAAAACATCAGTATGCACAACATTGCCAGTAGCCTGAAAAATATGGTTGTGCTGTTTAATGGCTGTGGAAGATTGTTTAACTCCTTTAACCAAAACAATGCTGTGCCGTCGGTGCTCTGCACCTTTAATCTTGTTTGTTCTATATCGCTAAGGCCATAATATTTTTCGATGCCGCCCAGGTAAGCAAAATCATTACTGATATAGTTAGCTGTAACAAAGAAATTCCATTTAACCGGAATCAATGCCATTACCTGGCAAATACTTCCATCGCCCAGTTTTTTTGTTTTCTTATAAACCGTGTAATACCCGTTAATCAACTGTTCGAACCAGATACCATCAGCTCTTTGCCATAAACTGTAATCGGGTAAAATAGCCTGCGTATTCCAGAAGCGTGTTTGAAAACCATCTGCACCATCGCTTGCAACAAAAATGAAGTAATCTTTATCAACCAGTTTTTCAACGGTTTTCAAATCGGCTTTACCCGTCTTCAATTGCAACAGCAGCGAAGAGTCTGTTAGTAGTTTTGCAAAATCTTTCTCCCGTTTGTTGATGGCCTTTTGCAAGGTTTTTTTAACCTGTTCGGGCGCAGAGGTGTACGACCAATAATATTGAAACAGGTAGGAAAACGTAAGCAACCAACCTGCTAAAATAAGCAGGTAGCCATTGCGGTAAGCAAAACGGCGGATGGTTAAAATGTGGTTCAAAATTATGCTTGTGCTTCCCTGTTTTTCTGTTTAATACGGTTCCAGATGCTATCCATTTCTTCCAGCGTCATGTGTGTAAGCTGCTTGCCTTCACTAAGTGCTTCCTGTTCCATCTGTACAAACCGTTTTATAAACTTCTGATTGGTACGTTCCAATGCATGGTCTGCATCAATCTGCAAAAACCGTGCATAATTCACCAACGAAAAAAATACATCGCCCAGCTCCTCTTCTATTTTATCCTGTTCGGCTGTATTTACCACCTCCTTCAGCTCGTTCATCTCTTCTTCAATTTTAGCAAATACCTGCTCCTTGTTTTCCCATTCAAAACCAACCTGCTTTGCTTTTTCCTGTATGCGGATGGCTTTTACCATCGATGGCAAACCTTTGGGAACACCACTTAAAACGGAGGTTTTGCCTTCTTTCATCTTCAGCTTTTCCCAGTTACGTTTTACATCTTCCTCATCAGCTACTTTTACATCGCCGTAAATATGCGGATGACGGGAAATTAATTTTTCACAAATGCCATTCAAAACGTCGGGTAAAGTAAACTGTTGCTGCTCTGTACCAATTTTTGCATAGAACACCAAATGTAGCATCAAGTCGCCCAGTTCTTCTTTAATATGCTTCCAGTTTTCTTCCGAAATAGCATCGGTTAGTTCATACGTTTCTTCAATGGTCAGCTGGCGAAGTGTGTGGATGGTTTGCTTTTTATCCCACGGGCATTGTTCCCGGAGTTCATCCATAATTTTCACTAACCGTAAAAAGCTGTCTGCTGTTGCTTGCATAGTTTAAATATTTAAAGCCGAGAAAATAAAGAACCCGGCAAACAGGAAAATGATGACAAATAAAAACACGAAGTTCAGGAACAAAAATTTCAAAATTGTTTTAGCACGGCCCTGCAGGTAATAATGGCGCATGGCTTTATACAGGTACACATAAAACAAAAGCACCAATACAATTTCAATGAACGAGAAAATGCTCCAATGTGTAAGTTCCGAAAGTTTATCGTTGCCGAAATAAAGAAGCAATGCCAGGAAACAAAAAATGTAATAATAAATAGCGAAGATGGCATGATTTACATAATTGTACTGTCGCCGGCGTATGTACAGCAATGATAGGATGAGTGCAAATAATGGTAATGATATAAACAGGATTGTTGGGAGCTTATGCAAAAACACATCAAAAATGCGGGAAAAAGCAAGGCCCGGACTTTTAGCATATTTATTATTGAGGTATGTGGCTTTCCTGTTCAGCTTTTGCATGATCCACCCATCTCGCTTTTCAGCCGGTAAGGCTTGTTGAACAGAATCGTACTGCTGTATGCTTCGGTAACGAGTGCCGAAGTTGAAGATTGTAAAATCAGACTCTACTGAGCTGTCTGCTACAACTGATGAATCTTTTTTCAGGGACGATAATTTTGTAATTGAATCAATCAGCCGTTCATTCAACCGATCCATTTCGTTGATGTTACCTACCACTACTTTGTCTACTGTAATTTTGCCCGTAAGAAAGTTCACATTAAAGTCGGCGTTGGTATTTTTTAAACGTTCTTCGAGTTTACTATAACTATCCGCCACTTTTTCATCCGATACTTTAAACAAGGAAAAGAACACAATAAAGAAAAATGCCGAGGTGAACACGTACATCCGTACCGGATTCATGTAGCTTGCCCTGCGTCCCCGCTCGTATTCTTTCGCTAAAAAACCGGGACGGAAAAGAATGTATCGTAAGGATGTAAGAAACTTCCCTTCGAAGTGCGTGATATCGTTAAAGAAATGGGTAATCAATCCAAATGCCGACTCTTTGGGTTCAATATTCTCCTGACCGCATATATGACAGTAACGGCCAAATACCCGTGCATTACAGTTTAAACAATTCTTTTCTTTCCGTTCGTGCCCGTGCGACATACCCTTTAGCTTTTGCTAAAAATAAAAAGATTACCCCATACGTTTCATGTGTGTGTTATTATTGTTTTCGAGCCACACAGAATAAGGATGCTTTTTGCAGCATACGGCTGCTGAACCAATCATCAGCTATGCTGCAAAGGGCAATCTTTTGAATGGTTATTTCTTATTTCGGGAATATCTTTGAACAACCATATGCGTAAACTCTATTTTCAGCTCCTTACAGTTATGCTGTTGCCGGTAACAGTCTGCAGCCAGTATTACCAGAAAGACATAACAGGCACAAAGCAGGCCATGGACCAGGTGAAGCAGTACAAGGCCAATAAAGTAAGAAAAGTTGTACTGCAATCGTTCGAAGCAACCGGCGAACCTGTAGATCAGTTTATCTGTTTCCAGGAAATAACGCCTGCTTACAACATCATTAAAACCTACACACAAACGATTGCCACGATGCAATCGATTTTGGTAAGCCAGTTTAATACAAAGGGACAATTGATACGTAGTGCCGACAGTTCAAACACCACCTTAAATGTATCGAGTTATGTGTACGATGCTGCGGGCCGTTTGCTTGTTGTTGAAAATGTATCGCAGGCATATGCATATAAAACAAAAGAAACCGTACGGCACGAATACAAATACGATACAACAGGATTTCCGGTATCGATGCTGCGGATAAAAAATGGCACTGATACCAGCTTTGTACAATTTAAGCCCGATGAAAAAGGGAATGTAGGTGAAGAAATTATTACAGGCCGTAACAAACAAACAGAAACCTGGTATTACTACTACGATGATAAAAACCGCTTAACGGATGTTGTACGTTACAACGAACGTGCAAGGCGTTTGCTGCCTGATTATATCTATGAATACAACGAACAATCTTTGTTAACACAAATGATTTCGGTGCAAAGCGGCAGCAGCGATTACGTTACCTGGCGCTACCAGTACAATGAGCAGGGTTTGAAAATAAAAGAAAGCTGTTTCAGCAAACAGAAACAATTGATGGGCTATGTGACGTACAGATATGAGTGATGAATGATGAGTAATGAGTATAAAAAAAAGCGACGATGAACGTCGCTTTTTTTTATTGTGCCCCGGAACGGAGTTGAACCGTTACTCGCATTGCTGCGAACAGGATTTTAAGTCCTGCGTGTCTACCAATTCCACCACCGGGGCTCCAAAGAGGTGAAAAAAAATCCCGCTTTAAGCGGGATCGTTGAGCGGAAGACCGGGCTCGAACCGGCCACCCCGACCTTGGCAAGGTCGTGCTCTACCAAATGAGCTACTTCCGCTGATGTGTTAAAGAACGATTGGGGTGCAAATGTAAGGGACGTTTTAATATTGACAAAAAAGTTGAAGAAAAATTTCAAAAAAAATATCAAGTACCAACAAATAAAAATCCCCTCATGCAGAGGGGATAAATTTATCAGTTGTAATAACTTATTTATACTTTGGATTGTACAAAGTGCTTTCAGGCACTTCTACTTTTGGTTTACCCTGGTAACGTGAGTTGTACAGTTTATAACAACCGCCCAGTAAAAAAGCGGCTACACAAAACAATTGTACATAAAACAGAAAACGAGATGATGTTACCCAGTTGCTGGTAATGTCTTTTTGCTTTGTATCGTTAGTTTCGTGTGCCATATATGCGTCAGTTTTTTAACGTTGCAAATGTAAGGGATGATCGCAACATCTGTTTACCCTTGCTTTACAATTTCGGAAAATTTCTTCTTTTTTTTGAGGAAGTATTGCCACACCACCGAACCTTTATAAACAGTTTGCAAAGCCGGATAACCCAATACATCGTGCTTCTGCCTGCTTAATGCCCACTCGCAAAAAGCCATGTGTGCATTATAAACAGCCATAAAATAGCCCCCTTTACCCGCAAAAAGCTCTTTCCAGGCCGATAAGCCATCCAACGCCAGGCGCAAAGGCAGCTTCCACCAGAGCTGGCTCCAGGGCATATTTTTGGTGAGCATGATGAGGTTGTTACGAAAATTGAGATACACTTTGCGGCTGCTGCCTGTTGGCAAAGTGCCGCCCCCAACATGGTACACCACCGATTGCGGACATACATAAATTTTATAGCCAGCTCTTTGCAGGCGCCAGCACAAATCAATTTCTTCCTGGTGGGCAAAAAAGAACCCATCGAATCCACCCATTTCATGATAACGTTCTGCTCTTACAAAAAAAGCCGCACCACTTGCCCAAAAAACAGGAATGGATGTGTTGTACTGTCCTTCATCTTTCTCGAGTACATCAAATACTCTTCCACGGGAAAAAGGATAACCCAGCATATCTATCCAACCACCGCCTGCACCGGCATATTCAAATTCCTTTTTGTTGTGATATGCCAGCAACTTAGGCTGACAGGCAGCAATGCTTGCATCGCTTTCCATTAAAGCAATCACAGGTTCAATCCAACCCGGCTGTACTTCCACATCGCTGTTGAGCAACACATAATAATCCGATTGTATTTGCTGGAGAAAATAATTATACCCTTTTGCAAAACCATAATTCTCGTTACTCACCAATATTTCTACTGATGGAAATGTTTGCTGTACATACTGCACCGAATCGTCTGTTGACGCATTATCGGCAACAATGATGCGCAGGTTGGAATAGGTTGACGCCAGTACAGATGGGAGAAATTGCTGCAGGAAATTTTTTCCATTCCAGTTGAGGATTACAACAGCTACTGCAGGTTGTGTTTGCAAGGGCAATAAATATTTTATCAAAAATAGCTTAACAGAGCCAAACCTTCTCTAAATTAGGGCATGCTTGGTCAATATTTTAACTGGCGTACCCTTTTGGCACTGATAGCAATCCTTATTGTTACCGGAACCATTTTCTATTCGAACTATTTGGCCGGAAAAATTGCAGTAGAAGAACGCTTGAAAGTGGAGCAATGGGTTGAAGCCGGTCGTTTTTTGATTTATGCCCCTGTTGATGCCGATACCAAACTGCCTTCACTTATTCGGAATGAACAGAAATCAATACCCATTATTGAAACGGATGAAAAAGACAGCATTGTCAGTTACATCAATATCGACAGTACAAAAATTGCGGCCAATCCACAGTACCTGCAAAAACAACTGAAGTTGTTTAAAGCGCAAAACCAACCCATCATACTTGAAATAAGCAAAGAACCCCTGCTCATCAACAAATATTACTACGGACATTCAACACTGCTGCAACAGGTAAAATATTACCCAATGGTGCAGTTGTTTATTGTAGCGCTGTTTATCATCATTACTATTTTCTCTTTACAGATCCGTAACAAATCAACACAAAACCAGGTATGGGCGGGTATGGCTAAAGAAACAGCCCATCAGCTGGGTACACCGGTATCATCGTTGCAGGGCTGGGTTGAAATGTTGAAAGAAGTGGATGGCAGCCGGCAAATTGCCACCGAAATTGAAAAAGATGTGCAACGTTTACGGCTTGTGAGCGATCGCTTTGGAAAAATAGGCAGCACTCCTCAACTGGAAATGCACGATGTGGTAGTACAGGTAGAAGAGATGGTTGAATACATTCGTAAGCGTGCTACCGGAAAAGTTCTTCTTGAAGTAAAGAAAAACGCCAACGAAATGTCTGCAAAAATATCGCCTCCCCTCTTCGATTGGGTAATTGAAAACCTGTTGAAGAATGCACTGGATGCGATGGATGGAAAAGGCAGTATTACGGTTGATATGCATAACGAAGACCGCAACATCATCATTGATGTTACCGATACGGGCAAAGGCATTGCTTCACAAAACATCAACCGTGTATTTAAGCCGGGCTTTACCACCAAAAAGCGTGGCTGGGGCTTGGGTCTGTCGCTGAGCAAACGCATTATTGAGCAGTACCATAAAGGCCAGTTGTATGTAAAACATTCGGAGCCGGGCAAGGGTACTACTTTCCGCATTGTATTAAAAAAATAAGCTACACCGCTTTGGCCAAGGTCTTCATGTAAAACGACACTGCATTTTTACAATCGTCAAAAAAAAATTTGATGGGGTCGGGCAAGCACTTTACATTTGCTGCCCTATTGAGCCCAGGTGTTGAAATTGGTAGACAAGCCACTTTGAGGTGGTGGTGCCCGAAAGGGCGTGCTGGTTCGAATCCAGTCCTGGGCACAAAAAAGCAGTTCAAATGAACTGCTTTTTTGCTTTAGTGCCTTACGTACTCAAACCGTTTATTTCGCTTGCTTGTAGGTGAAGTAGGCGACCTCCTTAACGATTGCTTTTGTAGCGCTCAACAATTCTACATGGGTATATTTTTCTGTTGGAAAGAACAGTGCGGTCATAACCGAAAGACCATTATCGGCAAACAACTCTACCGAAGAGGCGTCGAACAAAAGCCGGAGTTTTATTTCTTTACTTGTGCTGATGCGTGGCACGGTATGCTTTGCTGTAAAACCGGAATGGAAATTTACAATACCCGAACGGGAACGATCGATGAAATAATTGTTCGCTTTCTTATCGTATCCAATCTTCAACTCCTCCCCTGTTGCTTTATTATAAAACCGAATAGTAAAATCGGCATCGGCAGTTGTTGTTAAATTAAACCCGGAAGGAAAATGCAGGATGCCTATTTTAGCAATAACTGCAGCCCTTTCATCAATCGTTATATTTTTTAATGAAGCCTGCTGTGTTTCATATTTTGTTAATTCTCCTACAGGCAATGATGCGAGGTACAATTCATTTCCCTCCTTTGCAAGATGCAACTCCCGTGCAATCGTCATAGCATTGCGCCACGATTGTGTTGGCAGTTGGTTGGCATAATTCCAGTTGCTCATCCAGCCGATAAACAGTTTCCGTTTTCCTGTATTCGACCATGTAACGCCTGCGTAGTTATCCGGACCATAATCGATCCAGCGTGTATCTTTTTGTTTCGTTGTGAAAGTATGTCCATCAAAATCGCCAATAAAATATTGTGTTGCCGATCCTCCATTTGGAGCTCCGGGATTGATGCTTACAAGCAATACCCATACTTTCTTTCCTTCAAACTCCATTTCAATCAAATCAGGACACTCCCATACTCCACCATGTGCTCCATTCTCTTTACCAAACGTAGATTCTTTTGTCCAGTTTTTTAAATCGGGTGAAGAATAAAACGTAACACAATCTTTTGTTGCCAACGTCATAATCCATTTCTGTGTTGCAGTATGCCACATTACTTTCGGGTCTCTGAAGTCTGCAATGCCGGGATTTTTTATCACCGGATTACCATCATACTTCGTCCATGTTTTTCCGTTATCGTTACTGTAAGCAATGCTTTGTGTTTGAAAATCGATGCGCTCTTTTTCTGTTCTGCTGTTGTGGTGTGTAAACACTGCAACCAATGGAGCTTTTCCATTTTTTCCAAAGCCAGAACTGTTGTTTACATCAACAACTGCACTGCCTGAAAAAATATAGCCAAGACTATCAGGATACAATGCAATGGGTTCTTCTTGCCAGCGTATTAAATCTTTACTGGTTGCATGCCCCCAATGCATTGGCCCCCAAACGGAACTGTAAGGATGGTATTGGAAAAAAAGATGATACACTCCATTTACATAGACCATTCCATTGGGATCGTTTATCCAATGTGCTGCCGGTGAAAAATGAATTTTCGGTCTGTACGCATTATCAGCAGCAACAGTTTGTGCAAAAGAATGTAAGCAGGAAAAGACAGCAACCAAAAGAAAAAGAAAGTTCTGTTTTTGTTTCATACAGCAGCTTATTACAGAAGTGAAATTCTACTTTAAAAATACGTTTATCTGTTTACTTAAACGAAAAAGCTCCGGATACAAATCCAGAGCCGTATATATGTAAGGGAATAAGATTTGTTAGAAACGAACACCCACACTTGCTGTTACATAAAAGCGGTTACGTCCGTACTCGCCATTCGCTGCAAGAATATTTTGCGGCATTACATACGATGGACTGAGTACTGCATTAAACTTTCCAACTACCAGTACCAACGGCATGGTATATTCATATGCGAGGATTGAAAATGTATTTACATTTTTTGTTTGCGTGGTTGTTTGTGGCGGACCAACCGGAATACCTCCAACGGTAGGGCTTTGCTTTTGCTGATATGTTTCGGTAAAACGCTGCGTGCCGCCGTATGCTGTAAGCGTAGGATTAATTGCGAAGGCTCTTGGTTTACCCTCGGCCAGTTTAATAATAAACAGATGATCGATACCTACTGTTGCACCAACATCTGTTTTATTGCTGAACTTTAAATCGGCGCCAAGATTTACATTGATGATTTTATTTTGAAAACTGGTATTAATACCTGTCTGGTATTTTAAAGCCGACTGCACCAATACCGATTCATCTTTGTACAAAAAACGAGACACAAAAATGTTTCCTGAAAACTTATCGCTCTGCGGAAAACGATAACCCATTTCCACACTCGAACCGGTATATTGAAAAGGAGTAGCACTGTTTGCAATAAAAATAGCTGCACCTTGCGCATACAATCCGTTTTTAAGCTGATAACTTATAATCGGCAAAGTAGCATTACTGCTCAGGCTATCCGATCGTCCAAGAAAATGTACATAACTCTGGTGAGAAATATTCGCAGCAAACACAGGTTTTCTTGTATCGGTACTGTCTTGTGCCTGCGTAGCGAAAATGATCGATAAGAGAAATACAAACAGTAACTGAATATGCTTTTTCATGTGTTCCGTTTTAATGTGAATGAAGGGCACATTTCATAGTTTCTATCGCATCGTAGAAATAAAAAAGGAGTCCCGCCGTGCAGGACTCCTGTGTCCGGTCACTAATCACCAATCACACAACTGAAACTGTTCTAATTAATTATTACCGGTACTTGCTGTTGTAGTGCTGCTGGCCGACACATCAGCCTTTGCTTCTACTTTTGTTTTCTTTACTTTTTCAACCGATGATTTTGTTTTTTGCTTTGCTTCTGCTGCATTTTGTTTTGCCGCATCGGCCTTTTGCTTAGCCGTATCTGTTTTTACTTTTACGTCAGCATCAGCATTTGTACTGCTGTTAATGCCACCATTTAAAGCGCCATTTTCAGAGCTGATTTCACCTTGCGTTGTGCTGTTGGTATTACTGCTGATGTTTAAACCTGGCTTTACATCTTTACGCAATTCTTTTGCTGTTGTACGTATACCTTTTGCTTCAGTAACTACTTCTTCTTTTACTTCTGCAGCCATACCATTTGCCTGTTCTTTTACATTCGTTTCTGCTTTTACTTTCGCATCAACTGCTGTTTCGTTTTTTACAGCAGCATTGTTGCTTTTTGCTGTAGCATTGGCTGCTGCATTTGTTTTCGCTGTAACACTCGCTGTTGTTTTTGTTGCAACATTAGCAGTTGTTTGCACAACTTTGCCGGTTGCGTTCACCACCCGTGTTGTAGCCTGTGTTGTTTTACTTACGACATCAGCAACTTTTGTTGTACTGACTGTTGCTTTTGTAACTGCACTTGCAGTACTGTTAAGATTTACATTCACCTGCGCCATTACTGCGTTTCCAATTACGAATGCAGCAAATGCAAGCATTCCTTTTTTCATACTGTTCTTCATACAGAGTTGTTTTTAGATGATTAAAATTTAAAAGCTTATTGCTTTTAACGGATTAATTGACGAGTGTTGTAATACGAGGTTTAAATCTGTTGATAAAAAAATAAACACTTCATTTTGGCATTTGCATAAAGCATGCCAATTGATTTTTCACAACGAACATCACAACAAAAGCTATTCAGTTTCAATCAATAAGAATTATATAATCACCGGAAGAACAGATCGAAAAGAGAAAAGAAGTTGCATGAAAAAAAATAAAAAAAAGAAAATGATCCTTTTTAAAATCCGGAGATCAAACCCTTTCGTAAATATCAGGTTTTACCTATAAAAAATGTTGCAGCGCCTCCTATTCCGGAAGAGGAGATATGTTTATTTACATAACATATGATTACGATCAGCTATCACTCTTACCATCGTTAGTACAGAACCCTACACCGGGGAGTATTTTCGTTGTTAAATCATCACGTATGAAAAAAATCATCAGCTCCGGTCTTGTAGCCAGCGTTGCATTACTGGCTTATGCTTACATATGTATTTTGATTATGCCAGTACTTTTACCCAAAGTAGCGGAAGAATATTATAACCCTTCGTTTGTAAACGATGAAAGCCGCAATATGCTGTACTATGTGCACCCGATTGTTTTGGCATTTGGCTTGGCCTGGTTCTGGAACAGATTTAAAAAATTATTAAAAGGGAACGCATTAGTGCAGGGAATTGAAATGGCGTTGATTTATGCAGCCATTGCAACACTTCCCTCATTACTGATATTATACAGTGCTATCAATGTTTCATTGTTAACAGTAGGTTCGTGGTTATTGTATGGATTTTTCCAGGCGTTGATTGCAGGTATTATTTTCTCCCGTATGCATGTTTAGTATTTTCTCTGTTTAAGGTTTATGAACAACAAAGCCCCTCCAAAAGAGGGGCTTTAACACAACTAATAAAACGCAAAGGGTCTAAAATTCACCTTACAACTATAAAACTAAACTCCTCTCCATACTGAAGCATGGAGCAAATCATTAATCCGGTTTTTTACCATCTAAAAATGTATTGATGGTATTGATCTGCGCCTGGTTATTTTCATCGCTCTGAACAGTATAATTGCTGTAGAAATTTTCTGCAGGCGAAATGGTATTATACAGTTCTAAATTACGGCGGAGGTATGCCGGCACAGTTTCAAACTCATTGTTCGGATCAGCAGCATGGATGTTAAATGAGAGGTTTCTCAACTTCTGTAAACGATCTGCCGCTTTTTTCCGTTGCTCTTCTGCCTCATCCGTTACCGGAGGCTCTTCCGAAAAAGCAAGATGAACATTTTGATCGGCCCGAGGCTCTTTCTCCGCCGTTGGTTGTTCTTTTTTCTCCACCAGCTGCATATCGAACGATTCTTCTTCGTCCTTAACAATATTCAACTGTACGGGAGCTGCAACCGGTTTTTCTTCGGCCTTTATTTCCGGAATGGATTCTTCTTCTTTTTCAACATAAATGATCGATGGCTTTTTCAAAAAGCTACCTGATGATGGCTGCTTTGTTTCAACAGCTGGCTGCTGCATAACAGGTTCGGCTGTAACAACTGGTGCAGGCTGTACCGGCTCTTCCATCTTTACCACAGGTTGTACTGTTTGTACAGGAGCTACAACCGGCTCCAGCACAAACTCGATCTTTTCTGTTTCAATAACAGGCGCAGGTTTTTCTTCAACTTTTGCTACAGGCATTTCAGTTGATAATACCGGCTGCAGATTGACCTGCTCTGCTACCGGAGCTGCAACATTTTCAACAGGAGCCGGAGCAGGCGCTGGAGCTGGCTTCGGCTCTTCCGTAAAAAGAGCGGGTTGTGTGTATGCTTTTTTCTCTGGCTCAGCCAAAGTCATCACGATCTTTTCAACCTTCGGTTTTACTTCTTCAACTACTGCAGGCTTTTTATCAAATGGATTCTTTGATTCAAAACCTGTTGCAATGAGTGTAATACCAATTTTATCGCCCAACGTGTTATCGTAACCTAAACCAAGAATTACATCGGTGTTTTCACCTGCTTGTGATAATAAATGGTTTTGAATGATCTCTACTTCATCCATCGTAAACTCGTGCTCATTCTCTGCACTATTGATGTTGATGAGTATCCATTTTGCACCACGGATATCATTATCATTCAGCAATGGTGAGTTGAGGGCTTCTTCAATAGCACGTTGTGCACGGTTATCGCCATTAGCACTTGCATTACCAAGGATGGCTACACCACCGTTTTTCATGACGGTACATACATCGGCAAAATCCACGTTAATCTGGCCGGTACTGTTAATTACATCGGTTATACATTTTGCTGCTGTTGCCAACACGTTATCGGCTTTTGAAAATGCTTCTTTCATTTTCAAATTACCAAACTGGTGACGCAGTTTATCGTTGCTGATCACCAGTAATGTATCAACATATTCTTTTAAACGGTTAATACCATCTTCTGCCTGCTGTATACGTTTCTTCCCTTCGTAGCTGAAAGGTGTGGTAACAATACCCACAGTAAGTATGCCCAGATCCTTACAGATTTTTGCAATGATGGGGGCACCACCTGTACCTGTACCACCACCCATACCGGCAGTGATAAACGCCATCTTGGTGTTTACCTCCAGCATCGCTTTTAATTCTTCTAAACTTTCTTCTGTTGCCTGCCTTCCAATTTCGGGATTGGCACCGGCACCAAGGCCCTGTGTTAAATGCGGACCTAACTGCACTTTGTTTGGCACCATGCTCGTAGCAATTGCCTGTGCATCTGTATTACAAATAATAAAATTTACGCCTTCAATAATTTGCGCATGCATGTGATTTACTGCATTGCTTCCGCCTCCACCAACACCAATTACTTTGATGATGGATGACTTTTCCTTTGGCAGATCAAAATGTATCATAACTTTCCGGGTTTGCTGGGTTAGTAAGTTTTTTCTCGAAGCCGGTAGCCGATAGATGTTAGTTGATAGCCCTATACTTCATACTAAAGACTATCGGCTGCGGACTGTATTTAAAGCTTGCGATCTTCTTCTTCGTTAAACAAATCGATCAATCCGTCTTTAATGCTGTCCATGAATCCTTTTAAGCTTTTACGTTTCTTAACACGAACAACATGTGTTTCGGTTTGCTCGTCGTATTCTTTTACAACTTCTGTAACAGGCTCATCTTTCACTTCAATACCCTTCAGTTTATTCTCTGTATTTTCAAATACATTGTATCCTTTCAGAATTAAACCGATACAGGTTGAATACATTGGTTTCGCCAGTTCATCAATATGCCCCGGAGCAAGATGCTCGTTCGGAAAACCGATACGTGCATTTAAACCCGTTACGTATTCTGTTAACTGAATTAAATGTTTCAGTTGCGAACCACCACCGGTTAATACAATACCACCGTTAAGCATACGGTTATCTAAACCAACCTGCTTTAAATGATAGGTAACAAAATCCATGATCTCACTCATGCGTGCCTGGATGATATGCGCCAGATTTTTTACACTGATCTCCTTCGGCTGCATACCACGAATACCCGGAATGGTGATGAATGCATTTGATTTTGCTTCATCGGCCAATGCACTGCCAAACTGCACTTTCATTTGCTCGGCTTGTGTACGCAATACACCCAATCCCATTTTAATATCGTTGGTAATGTTTTCACCACCGAATGGAATAACAGCAGTATGTTTCAAAATACCTTCATAGAATACTGCAAGATCCGTTGTACCACCACCAATATCCACAATGGCAACACCTGCTTCCAGATCGTGTTCGCACATTACAGCTGCTGCAGATGCCAACGGTTGTAACACGAGATCCTTCACCTTCAGGTTACTCTTCTCCACACTGCGATTAATATTGCGGATCGCATTTTTATCGCCGGTGATGATGTGGAAGTTTGCTCCAACTTTCACGCCACTATAGCCAATCGGGTTAGGAATATTCTGAAAGTTATCCACCGTAAACTCCTGCGGTATTACATCAATGATCTGATCGCCTGCAGGAATATAGGTTTTATATTGATCGCCGATGAGCTGATCAATTTCACGCTGCGAAATTTCTTCTTCGTTTTGCTGACGCACAATATCGCCACGTGTTTGTAATGATTTAATATGATGGCCTGCAATACCTACATACACTTCGTTAATTTCAAGGTTTGGATTGCTTGCATAGCAATTTTGTAAAGCCTGTTCAATGGCTTTAATGGTTTGATCGATGTTTAACACCATACCGTGTTGCACACCGCTGGAGTTAGCACGGCCAAAGCCGAGAATTTCTAATTTGCCGAATTCATTCTTACGTCCGGCAATGGCTGCAATCTTGGTTGTACCAATATCCAAACCCACAATGATGGGATTGTTATTGACAGCCTGTGCGTTCGTTGCTGTTCCGTTTGTGGAAGATTCCGTTGTCATAGTTGTATGTTGTTTTTTAGTTGTGTGAAACGTTTGTTTTTTATGGTTATCAACTGTTGTGCGTTTTTCATCTTCGTTGTGTCACTCACTTCATCGTTCATCTATACTTCTTCCCCCCCCTTTCATTACTCCTTAGTGCTACACTCTGTGGCCCCTCCAGGGAGGGGATTTACCCCCTCATCACTCATCTTTCTTCTTCATCACTGCTTTCGGTTGCTTTTTCACAGGTTGGCTTTTAGCTTCAATTAGTACGTTGTCTTCTTCGGTCTTTGGTTTTTGGACATTGGGCTTTTTTTCTTGTGCCTTGTCTCCATGCACCTTGCTGTTTGCAGAGGGGGTAGGGAGTTGGTTTTTCAAAGCATTGCGATTTTCGCTTTGTGGTTTCACAGTAGCGGACTTTAAAACGGGCTCTGTAGGTGTTGGTTCACTCTTATAGATCCCAGAGGTAAGCAAACTGTCTGGTTGTATATTGGTTGCTGCTGCACCATAGCTTGTATCAACAGCAGTATTCACCTGGTAATTATTCTGCTCAACTGTAAAACTTGCAAACAAGCTCGAACTATCTCTGCGTACAGCCACCAGTTGTTTATCGAAGCGTACATCCAAAGCGCTGTAGTAATTCCAGCCTGTTTTATTCATGATCTGCTTATAGAACAACAGCAAGCGGTTAAACTTGGGTTCCATTTTTTCTGCTGCACCAAACTGAATAATATGATTGCCAAGTTTCGGTACCAATTCAAATTCATAGTTATTGATATTTACCTGGTCTACCTGTGCCATCCAGAAATCGTTACGCAAAATGTAGCGTCCCATTTCTTTTACCTGCTGTTGCAGCACGCTATCTTTTTTACGTGCAGCAGTTGTTTCAGTTGGGAACGATGTGAATACCGGCACCCGTGCCACCTGATCGTTGGTAACAGGTAATTGCTCACCCATATCATCAATATAAAACGATTGACCATTGGTGCGGAATACCCTTGCTACCGGTTCACGTTCGGTAATGTCTACATGCAACACATCATTGTTATCAAAGAACAGTTCGGCGTTGCGGATCCAAAGATTGCGTTCCAGCAATTCTTCCAATTGTTGCAGATCGAATGTTTTAACCAGCTGACCTTTCATTAAATCAGGTCGTCCGCCGGAAATCGTTTTCAGAATTTGCTTTTTACTTACATACTCAATGCCATCAACACCTTTAATTTTTACCAATACATCTTTACACCTTTTCCCGTTTTGATTGCGGGCAGCAGCAACCAGCAACACAATGGTGCATGCACCAACTGTTGTCCACAGCATGGCCAGCATCAACTTTTTCCACGAAAACTTTTTACTGCTCATTGTATAATTATGCTTCGATCTTCTTTTTTAACTCCTGCAGCATAGCATCAATATCGCCTGCTCCTGCAGTTACAAATACAGTATTGCTGTCAACTTTCTCCTTTACACTGTTCAGCAACTCTTCTTTTGTCAACACCTGCTTCTTCTCCAGCTTCATCTTGTTTAAGATGAGTTCACTTGTTACAGCTTCAATCGGTAATTCACGTGCCGGGTAAATCGGCAACAGGATTACTTCATCTGCCATATCCAGACTTGCTGCAAAACCATCAGCTAAATCTCTTGTTCTTGTAAACAGGTGTGGTTGAAATACCAGCACCAGTTTCTTCTCTGCAAACAAACTTCTTGCACCGGTAATCAACGCTCTCAATTCTTCAGGATGATGGGCATAATCATCTACAAAAACTACTTCTCCTTCACCTGGTGCAATCACATATTCAAATCTTCTCTTCACTCCTTTAAAGGCTGCAACAGCTGCTTTTATCTTTTCATCATCGATTTGCAGTACATGTGCCACTGCAATTGCAGCCAATGCATTTTCAACGTTGTGCAAACCACCCACATTCAGCAATACATCTTTCAACAACCAATCACCAAACACCACATCAAATACATAGCTGCCGTTCTGTACTTTCAGGTTGGTTGCATGAACCGTTGCGTTCACATCGTTGAGATGATACGTGATGTGATTGTCTGCAACCAAATCGCTGTATCGTGTCAATCCATGTTTGCTGATAAGCCATCCACCGGGTTTAATTTTTCTTGTAAACTCAATGAATGCCTCTTCCATTGCTTCAGCTGTACCGTAGATATCTAAATGATCAGGATCCATTGCGGTGATCACTGCTACATCGGGACTCAGCTTATGAAAAGAACGATCATATTCATCGGCTTCTACCACACACACATTGTTATCACTTGCCCAAAAGTTGCGATTATAGTTAACCGCAATTCCACCAAGAAATGCATTGCAACCAAAACCACTATGGCGCAACAAATGTCCCGTCATGGTGCTGATGGTTGTTTTACCATGAGTACCTGCTACGCAGATGTTCAAAGAACTTTGTGTAATAATCTGCAATACATCACTCCGCTTTACCACACTGTACCCGTTCTGCAGATAATACTGATACTCTTTATGCTCCTTTGGAATAGCAGGCGTATAAACAACTAACTGCACATCCTTCGGAATCAAGTCTACTTCTTCGCTGTAATGAATCGCAATTCCTTCAGCTTCCAGTTGTGCTGTAAGCGGCGTTACTGTTTTATCGTACCCACTTACCCGCACTCCTTTTTCATTAAAGAACCTTGCCAGTGCACTCATGCCGATGCCACCGATGCCTACGAAGTACACTGCTTTTATATCGTTCAACTGAATCATTTCTTTATCAACTTCAATACTTCTGTTGCAATTACGGTGTCAGCATCTGCCACACCCAGCTTTGCAATCTGTTGTTTCAATTCGTTTTGTTTTACTTCATCTTTTGCCAAAGCAATAATGCTGCTTAGCAATTTTTCTTTTGCTTCACTATCCTTCACCATCAGTCCGGCATGCTTTTCTACCAAATGTTGTGCATTCACTGTCTGATGATCTTCTGCTGCATGTGGGTAAGGCACAAACAAAGCAGGCTTTGCAACCAAACAGATCTCAGCAATCGCCATGGCACCTGCTCTTGAAATCACCACATCAGCAGCGGCATACGCATGCTCCATCTCCTTAATAAAATCATTCACCCACACATTGGTTTTTCCGTTTGCGCTGGCTTTGCCTTGTGCTACATACGGTTTACCTGTTTGCCAAATGAGTTGCAGATCATTTTGTTGAAACTGATCAATGCCTGCATCAATGGCTTCGTTGATACTTTTGGCGCCAAGACTGCCACCAACCACCAGTACTGTTTTCTTATCAGTATTCAAACCAAAAAACTTCAACCCTTCTTCCCTGCTTACTGTTGCATGTGCAATAGCAGCACGAACAGGATTACCAGTGATCATCAGTTTATCGGCAGGAAAAAACTTTTCCATCTTATCACTTGCCACAAATACTTTCGTTGCCTTCTTTCCTAACAGGATATTACTCTTGCCCGCAAACGAATTGCTTTCGTGAATGAACGTTGCAATACCCTTGCTTTGTGCAAAACGCAACACCGGAAAACTGGAATAACCACCCACGCCGATGACTGCATCGGGTTTAAAACTGTTAATGATGGTACGCACCTGAAAAAAACTCTTTACCAACTTAAACGGTAAACCGATGTTTTTTATCAAAGAACTTCTGTTAAAACCTGCAATATCCAGTCCCTCTATTTTGTAACCGGCCTGCGGTACCTTTTCCATTTCCATTTTACCCTTCGCACCTACAAACAATATCTCGGCATCGGGTTGTTGTTTCTTAATAGCATTGGCAATTGCAATGGCGGGAAAAATATGTCCGCCTGTACCACCACCTGCCAAAATCACTTTTACACTCATGCCAGCTCCTCCTTTGCCGGTTCCAACGAACCTTCTGCATCTTCCACATTTCTTGCAACACTTAAAATAATTCCGATTGCCAGACAGGTAAACAAAAAGCTACTACCACCCATACTCACCAAGGGAAGTGTTACACCTGTTACTGGAAACAATCCCACATTCACCGCCATATTCGTCATTGCCTGAATAACCAACGTAAAGCTTAAGGCCAATGCCAGAAATGCACCGAACGCATACGGACATTTTCTGAACAACCGTATACTTCTGAATAAAAACACCATGTAGATAAACACAATGAACGAAGCACCAATCAATCCATACTCTTCAATAATAATGGCATAGATATAATCGGAATAAGGATGTGGTAAAAAGTTGCGTTGCTCACTGTTACCCGGACCCAAACCAAACATGCCACCTTTTGCCACAGCAATTTTCGCTTGCAATACCTGGTAAGGCGCTTCACTTTTTTCAGCATACATAAAATCCTGCACACGTTTGATCCACGTGGGAATACGACCTGCAGAAAGTACAGCCGGCAATTCTTTTGTCTTGCCTTCTGCTTTATCGTAATACGCACCGGCAATTGCAATAAGTATAATCACCGGCACTGCAACAGCTGCGCCAACCAATGCAATGTGTTTAAAACTTACACGACCAATGAACAGTAATAACATACTTGTTGCACCGGTAAGTAATGCTGTAGACAGGTTTGCAGGAGCAATCAATCCGCAAATGATCACAATCGGCATCATCAACGGAAGAAAGCCTTTCTTAAAATCTTTGATGACATCCTGTTTCTTCGATAACAATCTCGACAGGTACATGAACAAAGCAAGTTTTGCAATGTCGGATGTTTGCACGGTGAGATTAATGATGGGCAACTTGATCCATCGGCTGCCATCGTTAATTTTTGCACCAAAGAATAAGGTGTAAATGAGCAGCACAATGGAGATGTAGAACAACATCTTGGCTACCCGTGAATAAATCGTATAGTTTACACGATGGGCAAAATAAACAATGATGATGCCAAGTGTAATAAAGGCAATCTGTTTAAACAAATAAACAAACGTATTGCCCTTGTATAATTTATACGCCAATGAGTTAGTAGCACTGTACACCACCAATAAACTCACCAGCGACAATACAACCACGATTGCCCAGATTACTTTATCGCCACGGGTTTTATCCCGCAGCCCTGCCGGTGAAAATTTAGATGATATGTTTGCGATTTGACTCATTTCGTTTTCTTACTTCGTACGTCGTGCTTGTGCTTACAGATTTCTTACCGCTTGCTTAAACTGGTTTCCTCTGTCTTCGTAATTTTTAAACAGATCGAAACTTGCACAAGCCGGGCTCAGCAATACAGCATCTCCTTTTTCTGCAAAGTGATACGCAGCTTTCACTGCATCTTCTGCACTGGTTGTATTCACCATCAATGCTACTGTATCGCCAAATGCTTCATGAATTTTTCTGTTGTCCAAACCAAGGCAAACAATTGCTTTTACTTTTTCCTTCACCAGTTCTTTCAACACTTCGTAATCATTACCCTTATCCACACCACCTAAAATCAAAATAGTTGGGCGGCTCATGCTCTCCAAAGCATACCAAGTAGAATTGATATTTGTTGCCTTACTGTCGTTGATGTACTCAACGCCTTTTACCAGTGCCACCATTTCCATGCGATGCTCCAGGCTTTCGAATGTTGTAACGGCTTCCCTGATTTTCTCCTTGCGGATACCTAATGTAGCCGCTGCAATACCTGCTGCCATGGTGTTGTACTGGTTGTGTTTACCCTTAATCTTAAAATCATCGACACTCATCGTGAGCTTATCGTCGTTTACTGCAATCGTCATTGTTCCGTCTTTAATAAATGCGCCTTTTTGTGGTTCCTGTTTCATGGTGAATGGTAATGGGTTTGATTGGAGAGTAAGTTTTTTTAAATACTTTGCTGTTACCGGATCGTCCGGACAGTATATGAAAGAATCGTTTGCCGTTTGGTTTTTCGTGATCTTGAATTTTGCGTTGATATAATTTTCAAACTTGTAATCGTATCGGTCTAAATGATCTTCGGTGATGTTGGTGAGTACAGCAATATCTGCCCTGAACTCTTGAATATCATCGAGCTGAAAACTGCTTATTTCAGCGATGTACACTTCCTTCGGATCGAGTGCTACCTGTTTGGCAATACTGATGCCGATATTACCAACCAACGCACAATCCAAACCCGCATGTTTACAAATATGATAAGCTAAAGAGGTAGTGGTTGTTTTTCCGTTGCTGCCGGTAATAGCAACAATTTTGCTATCGCCTTTAAAACGATAAGCCAACTCTACTTCGCTGATAACAGGAATTCCCTGCTTGCGGATCTTCTTCATCATCTCACTCTTCTCCGGAATACCCGGGCTCTTCACAATTTCATCTGCACTTAAAATTCTTTCTTCGCTGTGCATGCTTTCCTCAAACTCAATTCCGTACTCTTTCAGCTCTTCTTTGTAAATGTTTTTAATTGGGCCGGCATCACTCACAAATACATCATACCCTTGCTTCTTTGCAAGAATAGCAGCGCCTGCTCCACTTTCGCCGCCTCCAAGTATGTAACATTTGTGTGCCATAATTCTGTTACAGGTTGCCTGTTACCAGTAACCGGTAACCTGTAACCGGAAACTGTTTGTTGATTTTGGTTTTTCGCCTTTCTTTATTTCAGTAAGAAATAAAAAGAAGGTTCTTCACAAGTATGGGTTAGTACTCGATCCTCTTGGTGGTTCACAGACATTGGACACTGTTGGTCTTACACAGGATTGGATGGGTAAGGATTGAAAACCAGGGGTGGTTTTTCAATAACCTCTTTATCGGATTTTGAGTGTAACAATCGCAAATGCTACGCACAGGATTGTTACAATCCAGAAGCGTGTTACGATCTTACTCTCATGAAATCCTTTTTTCTGATAGTGATGGTGCAAAGGGCTCATTAAAAAAATCCTTCTTCCTTCACCATATTTCTTTTTCGTATACTTGAAATAACTCACCTGCAGCGTTACACTCAGTGTTTCTACAAAAAACACGGCGCATAAAATGGGAATGAGTAATTCCTTACGTACTAAAAATGCTAACGATGCTATTACACCTCCGAGCATTAAACTTCCTGTATCGCCCATGAATACCTGTGCAGGATAAGAGTTGTACCAGAGGAATCCGATACAGGCTCCAATCATCGCTGCAATAAAAATGGATAACTCACCAATGCCCGGCACATATAAGATGTTGAGATAATCGGCTAAACGTACGTTACCACTTGCATAAGCAAAAATGCCGAGGCCAATACCGATAATGGCCGAAACACCTGTCGCCAAACCATCAATACCATCGGTTAAGTTGGAAGCATTCGATACTGCTGTAACAATAAAGATCACTGCCAATACATATATCAACCAGGTTATACCACGCATTGCCTTTGGTAACAGCTTTGCATAATTAAACTCATGACTTTTTACAAACGGAATAGTTGTAACCGGTTCGTTTGCTTTTACCATGATGCGTTCTTTTCCGTCAAGCTTCACAACAAACGTATCGGCTCCTGCAGGTATGTTTGTACCTGTAAACTCACGGTAAGCACTAACCGAATCATTAAACATTAAGGTGGTTGCGACAGCAATACCTAACACCACCTGACCTAATACTTTAAACCAACCTGCCAAACCATCTTTATCACCTTTCTTATACGCAATACCCTGTTCCTGTGCAATACGCTTGGCTCTTATCTTCAAGTAATCATCAATAAAACCAATCAACCCCATCCATACTGTTGCAAACAACATGAGCAAAATGTACACTTTGCTTACATCAGCAAGCAATAATGTAGGAACTACAATTGCAAGGATGATGATAAGACCACCCATTGTTGGTGTACCTTTCTTTTGCTGCTCACCAGCCAATCCTAAATCACGAACGGTTTCGCCTACCTGCTTTTTACGCAGATAGTTGATGAGCTTTTTACCAAACACAGTTGAAATGATCAGCGATAACAATACCGCCAGCATCACCCTGCTGGTGATAAACTGAAACAGATTGTCGCCCGGAAATTTGATCCCGATGCTGTTCAACCAATCAAATAAGTTTTTTAACATGTGTTTCGTTTTATCGTGAATCGTCAGTAGTGAGTCGTGAATACATACTCATCACTGATTACTCATCATTCATCGTTCTAATAATTCAAACATTTGTTCCAATACCTGCTTATCATCAAAAGGATACTTTATACCTTTGATCTCCTGGTACTTTTCATGTCCCTTGCCGGCAATCAGAATAATGTCTTCGTTTTTTGCCAGACTTACTGCTGTTTTAATGGCTTCCTTGCGATCGGCAATGGAAATAAATTTTCTTCTTGCTGCACTGCTCAATCCATATTCCATATCGGCCAGGATTTCCAACGGATCTTCACTCCGTGGATTATCGCTGGTGAAAATCACTTTATCGCTTAACTCACAAGCCACTTCACCCATTACCGGGCGCTTGGTTTTATCTCTGTCGCCACCACAACCAACAACTGCGATGATCTGTTCGTGTCCTCTTCTTAATTTCTTAATCGTCCCCAACACATTTTCCAACGCATCAGGCGTGTGTGCATAATCAATAATGCCAAGGATGAGATGGTTGCGTGAAATGATGTATTCAAATCTTCCTTCTGCACCGGTAATGCTGCTTAATACCTGCAGCACTTTGTGTTTGTCTTCGCCCATCGAAACAGCTGCACCATAAACAGCTAACAGATTATACGCATTAAACTCACCGATCAAACGAAAATGCACTTCATCATTATTCACCATCATCTGCAAACCGGTGAGGCTGTTTTCTAATATCTTTCCTTTGAAGTCGGCAAGATTTTTCAACCCGTAATACAACTTCCTTGCTTTTGTATTCTGCAACATCACTTCACCCCGCTTATCATCTTTGTTGCTGATTGCAAATGCATCTTTCCCTAATCCATCAAAAAAGCTCTTTTTTACTTTGATATACTCATCAAATGTTTTGTGATAGTCGAGGTGATCGTGTGTGATATTGCTGAATAACGCACCGGTAAAATGAATACCGGTAATACGATGCTGGTGAATGGCATGACTGCTGCACTCCATAAACACATAGGTGCAACCTGCATCATACATTTCTTTTAATAAACTGTTGAGGTTAATGACATCAGGTGTAGTATGTGTTGATGGATAAACCTTACCACCTACATGATACTGCACGGTAGAAATTAATCCGCAGCGGTAACCTAAACCGCTGAACAGTTTATATAATAATGTTGCAATGGTTGTTTTACCGTTTGTGCCGGTAACACCCACTACTTTCATTTGTGTTGTAACATTTCCGAAGAACTCGTTGGCCATATAACCGGCCGCTTCTGCACTGTTGGCTACCTGTACATAGGTAACAGCATCACTTAACTGCTCCGGCAACTGTTCGCAGATAATTGCTGCTGCACCTTGCTCTACTGCTTTTGCGATGTACGCATGTCCATCAACCGACACACCTTTTACGGCAATAAAACAAGTGCCTGCTTTCACATGGCGGGAGTCGATCTGCAGATCTTTCACTTCAACAGTTGTTGAACCGTGAACGCTGCGCAAATGCACTTTGTACAATATGTCTTTTAACTCCGCCATTAATTGAGATACAACATTATTTCCTGTCCTTTTGCTACCGGCGAACCTGCAGCTACAGACGTGTTTACAATTCTTCCCTTACCTGTTACCTGTACTTTCATACCGGCTGTTTCCAACACATACAGAGCATCTTTCAAACCCATACCTTTTACATCGGGCATTACTGCATTCGATGTTTGTACTGTTTGTGATTGCACTGTTTTATTTTTCAAATACGAACGACGCCAGTTACCAGCTAACTGATCGGCGTATGTAAAACCAAACTGTGAAGCAATCGTGTTTACTTCTTTCTTCATGCCTGCAAATGTGTACAGCATTGAATCCTGTACAGGTAGTTGCAAAGGCTGCTGCTTATCGATACTGTATTTATATAAGTGATCGGCAATTTCTCTAAACACCGGTGCTGCTACCGAACCACCATAGTAGTTTGCTGCATGTGGTTTGTTTTTTACAACTACAATAATGGAGTACTTCGGTGCATCAACCGGGAAATAACCTGCAAATGCAGATTGATATACACCATCACGGTATTTGAACTTGCCGTCATTCACTTTTGCTGTACCTGTTTTACCGGCTGCTTTGTACGGTGCTGTTTCAAACTGTTTGCGTGCAGTACCTTCTGTACAAACAGCAGCCAAACATTCCTGCAACTGCTTAATGGTTGCTTCACTGGCAATGGCTTCGTTTAAAACAATTGGTTTGTTTTTGCGAATAACTGTTCCGTAACTTTTTATTTCATTCAACAGGTAAGGCTTCATCATCTTACCGTTGTTGGCAACAGCATTGTACACCATCAACATTTGCAGAGGCGATACCATCAACTCATAACCAAAGCCCCACGATGCCAATGTTTGCGGATGCCATTGCTTTGGCTTTACCTTATTGGGGTTTCTGATGAGCGGACTGAATTCTTCATTTAATTCAATACCGGTTTTACCGGTAAGATGAAGTGCTGTAAAATGTTTGTAATACTCTTTCGGCTTACCAGTATAGTATTGATAAGCCAGTTTACTCATCGCCACATTCGAGCTTTGTGTAAAGGCCGTTTTAATGGTTGTTACTTCCGGACCATGGTGATCATCCACAATGGTTCTTCCGTTTAAATTCCAACGGCCGCCATGGATAGCAATATTATCATTGATGGTTACATGCTTATCTTCCAAAGCTGCAAGGAGTGTAACCAATTTAATGGTTGAACCGGGTTCTGATGTACGCAGTGCGTAGTTATCTGTTTCAAAGTAGGTGCCTTCGGGTGTACGACCCAAATTTGCAATGGCTTTAATTTTTCCTGTAGCTACTTCCATTACAATACAGGTTCCTTCCAATGCTTCGTTGGTGGTCATGGTACGCATCAATGCACGCTCAGTAATATCCTGGATATTTACATCAATGGTTGTGTACACATCATCCCCATTCTCCGGCTCTACTTCAAAACCTTCAACCGGCATTAATACACCGCCTGCTACATAGCGCACCAAACGTTTACCCGTTGTACCACGCAATACACTATCAAATGACCGCTCTAAACCTACGAGCTTCGAATTTTCACGATACAATCCAATGGTGCGGAAACCTAACTCACCAAACGGATTGAGACGCTTGGTTTTTACTTCGGCTATAAAACCACTTTTGTTACGTCCTAACCGAACCAACGGAAACGAACGCAACGCTTTGTATTCTTCAAATGAAACTTTTTTGTGCAACTGATAGTAGCGCTCTTTGTCTGCATATGCCTGCTTCAGTTCCTTTTTGTATTCAGCTGCCGTTTTATCGTTGAATAATCCCGCCAGTGAAATACTTAAGGAATCGATGTTCTCGTAAAAATTCTTTCCGTCTTTTGCACGCAAACCATCTGCACCAAAATCAATATAAATATCAAATTGCGGCAACGATGTACTGAGCATACTTCCATCTTCACTATAAATAGTGCCACGCTCTGCAGCGAGGTCGAGGATTTTTGTATGCAGACTATCGCCCATGCTTTTCCAGTAGCTACCTTCGAAACGCTGTGTGTAAAAAGCTTTCCCTAAAATGAGGAAGCCAAATACACCCAGGCCGAGAAAGCCGAGATACACACGCCACAATATGTCTTTTTTAACTTCCATTAATTGTCTTTCAGTTTGGTACTGTCGGTTAATTTGATGGGTTGCTGAATATTTTCTTTTAAACCAATTGCTTCGGTTGCTTTTGCTACTTCACTCAAACGATTCTGATACATTAATCGTCCGTTCAGTGTTTTGTATTCGTACTCCTGCTCCCGTAGCTCTTTGGTTGTTTTGTTAATGTTCCGGATGGTATTATCGGCATAATGGCCATTGGCGATGTAGATGATCGCCAGCACTGAGAGAAAGAGAAAGTATGGAACGTTGCGAACGATCCACTGGTAATTGAACCACTTTTTTACATCGATCTTCGGCTCTTTTACTGCCATTGGTTGTTTGTAATTTTCCCGTTTTCAGTTGTTGTTTATGCGCAATGTTTTACAATGGGTCTAAATTTTTTCGGCAACACGCAAGCGTGCGCTTCTCGATCTTGGGTTTCGCTTCAACTCTTCAGCAGAAGCTTCGATTGGTTTTTTCGAAAGGACATTAAAGACTTGTTCTTTTATTTCCCGATCAAATGGGTTATAGGTTTCCTCTTCAAAACTTCCTTTTTTAAAAAAGTTTTTAACCAATCTGTCTTCCAGCGAATGAAACGAAATGATGGCCGCTCGGCCTTTGGGTTTCAGTACTGCAGGCAACTGCTCTAACAACTCCTTCAATACACCTAATTCATCATTCACTTCAATACGCAATGCCTGAAATACCTGTGCGAAATATTTATTGGGATTACCCTTTACCACCGGTTGCAGTGCCTGTTTCAACTGCTCAATAGTTTGAAACGGATTGGTTTTGCGTTGCTGAACAATTGTTGCTGCAAGCGTTTTGGCATTGGTTACCTCACCATACTGTTCAAACAATTTATGCAGTTGCTGTTGCGAATAGTTGAGAAGAATGGAAGAAGCGGTTGCAGGCTGCGATGGATCCATCCGCATATCAAGCGGACCATCGAACCTTGTAGAAAAGCCTCTTGCACCTTCATCGAACTGGTGACTGGAAACGCCGAGGTCGGCCATAATGCCATCCACTTTTGAAAAACCGTTGAGTTTTAAAAAGCGGGTAAGATGCTTGAAGTTGTGCGGTACAAAAACAATACGCTCATCACCAGGGAGATTGCGTTTGGCATCGGGGTCCTGGTCGAAAGCAACCAGTTTACCATGCTTCCCCAAACGTTTCAATATTTCCCGGCTGTGCCCACCGCCGCCAAATGTGCAATCAACATACACACCGTTGGGCTGTATGTTCAATGCATCAACAGTTTCCATCAACAGTACAGGTACATGATAAACGTCCTGTTGCTGATTGGCCTCGCCATCATCAGCAGTTGGTATGTGTTTCTGTTTCGCCATACTTCTTGCAACACCTAAGGTTTCACCATCACCTCATTCGCCAGGTTACTGAAATCGCTGGCCGAAAGGGTTTCAAAGAACTGTTTGTACTTATTACTATCCCATATTTCTATCTTATTCCCTTTGGCAAATAACACAACGTCTTTGTCGAGCCCTGCATATTCTTTCAGCTGAGCGGGGATGAGCAAACGACCTGCAGAATCCAGTTCCACCGTAGTAGCCCCGTTCAAAAAGAAGCGTTGGAATTGCCTTACCTTCGGATCAAAATCGTTTAACTGACTGATGTGGGCGAATATGGGTTCCCAATGCTTGGTGTGGTACAGCGTGAGACATGAGTCTAAGCCACGGCTGATCACAAACTGGTTGTTCCACTCTTCCGGCACTTGCTTTTTAAAGCCGGCCGGGAGCAGGAATCGACCTTTTGCGTCGAGCGTAACCTCATATTCTCCCAGAAAACCAATCATTTAAACTTGTTTACTTCTAAACTTACACAATTACACACAAAATAACACTTTTTCCCACTTTCGAACCAAAACGGGAAAGTTTTATTTTTTCCACAAACCGCTATGCCCTGCTGGCAAAGGCTTTCGGGGGAAAATGGAAGCATTTTAGTGGAAACAGATGTGGATTAGCGTGAATAGCCTGTGGATAAGCCAAACTTCAATGTGAATTAAACATTTGTCATGACAGGTTACTCGGGTACACCGCTGCTGAAGAAACTCGGAATTAAAGAGGGAATGAGATTGTTCATTTTTAACCCGCCAGGTGGAATGGAAGATTATTGGAGGCTGATAGGGGCCGATTGTTCTGCACAATTATGCGGCACAAAAGAACGTCCAGACTTTATTCATCTGTTCGTCACTTCACAAAAAGAATTGCATCACTTATTCAGCACAATTGAAAAGCGCCTGAGCGGCAACGTTAGTGTGTGGGTGAGCTGGTACAAAAAAAGTTCGGGAATAGCAACCGATGTTACCGAAGACTGGATACGGCAGTTTGCCTTAGCGAATAATTTTGTTGATGTAAAAGTGTGTGCAGTTACAGAAAAATGGAGTGGTTTGAAGTTAGTGATACCGGTGGCGAAGAGATGATGATTATTTCTTCAACGGCAAATCAACAGTAAACGTACTGCCCTTACCAACCACACTATCGGCTTTTACTTTGCCGCCGTGTGCCTCCACCATTGTTTTTACATAGCTTAAGCCTAAACCAAAACCTTTTACGTTGTGTACATTACCGGTGTGTGCACGATAGAATTTTTCGAACACTCTTGCCAGTGTTTCTTTGTTCATACCAATACCGTGATCTTCTACACTAATCCGTATGAATTTGCCGGCATTGCGTGTAGCAATGTTTAATCGGAACGAATCATCTTTGGAGTATTTCAATGCATTGTCAACAAGGTTGTTGATGAGGTTGGTGAGATGTACTTCATCTGCATCCATCAGATCGTTGGTTGCGTTGAGCTGCACATCTACCTTGCCCTGTTTCTCTTCAATCTGCAGTTGCAGGTTACTTAATACTTTGTTGATGATGTCGTGTACATGCAGTTCACGCAGATTCAACTGTACTTCCTGCCGCTCCATTTGTGCCGCCTGCAAAATCGATTCAACATGCTTATTCATGCGTCTGTTTTCATCCTTGATCATATTGGTGAAATAGCTGAGCTTATCAGGATTGCTCAATACTTTTTCGCTCTTCAACGCATCTACGGCCAGTGAAATAGTAGCCAATGGTGTTTTCAGTTCATGCGTCATATTGTTAATGAAATCGTTTTTCATATCGCCGAGCTTTTTCTGACGCAACAACGTACGGATGGTTAAGAAGAAGGCAGTGATGATGATGAGTGTAAACAACAACGAACCTGCAATCATCCAACCCAACGACTGAATAACGTAGTTCTTTACATCGGGTACAACAATTACAAATACTTCATCGGGAGCTAGACTTTCCAGATAGGTGCCGCTTGCAGCAACCAACGGATACCAAACTTTCAGGTTATGTACAGTATCCACTGCCATGTCCATGAAATGTTGCGACTTGAGCTCGTAATGTCCAAACACATTGTCGCTTGCAACAGCAAATTCAAACCTTGTATCCCTTAAGTTCTGCCGTTGAAAGGCTTTCTGTAACTTTTCTCTTATCTCGTATAACGTAAAACGGTTGGTAACTGAAAACTGTTTGTAAATATCATAGCCATCACCACGAAACTTCATTCCCGGCATACGCCCGAGATTATTAAATGCATCGCTCCGCTGCATAACCATTTCATCGCCCACCTGCTGAATAACCGTTGACAACTTTTCCTTCAACTGCTCTTCCCGCAGCTGTGCAAGGTTTTTTAACCACGATACCTGGATGTAGATAATACCCATCAACGATAACGTGATCAATGCAATAATTACGGGAAATGTTTTCTTCATGTGTTGTGTTCCAGTTATTCAATTTTCGGCAGTCTGCAAAAATACCCTTGAAAATTAAAGGAAATACCCGATTTAAAAACAATACCCCTTTTTAACGTGCCTTTTACATTGGTTGTTAAAAGAAGGAAAATTGAATTTTCCGCAGTATATTACTGATATGATTGATCCTGCGAGTGGCATATTATTAATTTCTGATCCCTTTCTTCGAGATCCTAACTTCATGCGTACGGTTGTGCTTCTTTGCGAACACAACGATGCAACCGGAACGTTTGGCCTTGTCATTAACCGCACATTTGAACAAACGCTGGATCAATTGATAACTGATATTGACGGTTTTGATGTGCCGGTGTATTATGGCGGGCCTGTACAAATGGATACACTGCATTTTCTGCATCAACTGCCCAACGAAATACCCGGCGGACAAGAAATAGGAAAAGACATTTTCTGGGGTGGCGATTTTGATATTGTACTTACACTGTTACGGCAAGGCTTGCTTGATCTTGATAAGATCCGTTTTTATCTTGGCTACAGCGGTTGGAGCAATGGCCAGCTCGACAGTGAACTGAAAGAAAAAAGCTGGCTAACCGTTGAGGCTTCGAACCAGCTTGTATTTGAAAAAGATACTGATCTAATCTGGAAAAATTCATTGAAAGCAATGGGCGGTCAATACACACAACTCATCAATTACCCTATTGATCCGCAGTTGAATTGATAACTAAATTTTCAAACGTCCATCTCGACTATCGCTCGATGGACGCCTAAGCTCCTTCGACTGCGCTCAGGATACTTTCACTCTCGAAAAACTTAAACTCTTCACCATCCAGTTCGGCAATGGCTTTTCGGGTTTCCTGTTTTTCAAATTTAAATACCAGCCGATTTTTTTAAGAATTGGTACACGATGTGTTTCTACATATTCAATCCATGTGCCATCCGGATCTTCGTTGTACGAGAAGTGACCTGCAGCTTCACCCATATCGAAACTGTTGGCGCTATCAACCGTAAACGGAAAACCATTTTCGTTACAAATGCGTTCGTGTTCTTCGTAACCATTAATATCGAAGCAGAGATGAATATATCCCTGATCGCCCCAGTAACGGTTTTCAAATATTTTCTTGGGTGTACGATCGGTTACTTCTACTAACTCAATGTATGTTGGACCAAGCAGTTTTGAAAACGCACCTTCCTGCTTACGTGTATGCCCAAGCATTACACGTTTAAAATGATGCTGACCGCCAGGCATTTTGCTGAACTCTTCGTAATGACCTTCGTCTAAAAACAATTGCTTGTCGTAACCCAATACCTTTTCATAAAAAGGAATTGCTTTGGCAATAGAACTCACGCCAATCGTTACACCACATACACCACCGGTGTATCTGCCTGTATCGCCAAACCAGTTATCATCGGCCATTACTTCAAAGATGTTTCCGTAAGGATCTTTTAAGAAAAATGATTCGATACCACCGGGATTTTCTTTCGGTGCACTTAATAAATTCAAGCCGGCTTTCTGATATTCCGCATACGCCGCTTTTACATTCTTGCATTTTATTTTGATCACGAAAATACCGGTGTCGCCCAACTGCACTTCAAAAGCTGCCGGCTGCGATTTACGGCTGCGGTATTCCCAAATTTCGAAACCTCCACCACCTTGCATATTAATGGCAAGAATGGCATAACGCTCATGTCCTTCGCCACCTGTATAACGCTTCATTAATTCTGCACGGGCAGCATCTTTAAACACCACTACATCGGTACCAAAATGTTTGTTATACCATACAAAAGCTTCGTCGGCATTTGTTACGCCAATACCTACCTGTTGAATACCACTGATGATTCTACGCATATCAAGAATTTTGAAGTGCGTGAAGATAGGAAAGAAGTTTTTTGCTGCAAAAGAGGTTTTGAACCACGAAGACACAAAGACACTACGTATCACAAAGGAAAGTATAGAACCCTACATAGCCCTTAGTATATCTTTTTACCTTCGTGTCTTTGTGGTTCAGCTTTTCTAATCGAGTTGCAGCTTCTTTTCCTTCGGGTATTTTACACTGTATTTCAACTCCATTTTTTTCAATTGTTTTGCATCGATCCTATGCGTCCAGGTAACGATTTTTGTTTCATCGTTGAGCTTTCCGCCATCATATTTCAGATCATCCACTTCAATTTCTTTGAGGGTTGAAATCGGGAACTGATCTTCCACAATCATATTCACCGGCACATTTTTATTGTTGCGGATTACAATTTCATATTGTTTGTTATCGGTACGATTGCTGCCAAGAAATTTCTTATTGCTGAACTCTTTCAGCAATGTTCGCTTTACTGTAATGCCTTTATCTACACCTAATGAAAGTGATAAGGTATCTGAATCAGTTGACAGATCGAGGTAGGACTTGCCGAGAAATGTTCCTTCAAAAAACAAATTCGTTTCACCGGGAATTAAATTCAGCTCCTGCCAGTTGATGAGTTTGGCAGTGAGATAAGCTGCTTCATCCAGCTTTGGTGCCGTGTAGTATTCATAGTAAGCTTCAATACTTTTCTCATTGATGCTGATCGTATTTATTTTACCATCGTTATTTACCGTTGCAACTTCCTGAATTTCGTATTGGGCGGTGATAGGCTGGAAAGTTGTGATAACTTGCAGAGGCATCGACTTGGTTTCTTTTTTCACTGATGACGTTCCTCTTATTTGAACGCCGGGAGCACTTCCGGCTAAATACCCATCTGTACTTCCGTAGCCAACAACAACAACTTCTTGCAAATTATTCATAGCAGGTTTCAACGAAACATTGACAAAACTTCTTCCCGCAGCAAATTCATATGACTCATATCCTACAGAAGAAATAGCCAGCGTCTGTCCTACACCGTTTGTTTTAACACGGTAAAACCCATTGGCATCAGTAATTACAGCCTGGTTTGTTCCTTTTACTACTACACTTGCGTTTGGAAGAGGAACACCCTTGTCATCTGTTACTCTTCCCATCAGCATTTGATCACTTCCGCCAATATACCATTGCTTCATATAGTTGCTCATTTGTGCGTCGGCATAAGAAATAAACCAGGGATTAATGAGTGGCTTCGAATTATTTTCATTGGGATTGCCGGTTGATAAAACGAGTTTGATATTGTTCCAGTTTTCTCCACTTGTCTGGTAAACATTTGCATTCATTTCGAGTTGAAGGTTACTCACCACATCTTTTACACGGATATTATACGTAGGATACCAACCTGCTTTTTGTACGAGATAAGTTATCTCGAAAGGAACTGTTGCTGTCTCTTTTACATCAGTAAGCACAACAATTTCATTGGTAGAAAGATCGAACTTACGATTCATTTCTGCCAGCTGATTATTGAGCTTGTTGCGCTCTTTGTTCAACTCTTCTATTTCTTTTTGCAAAGCGAGTTGTTGCTTCAGCACTTCGGTTAAGCGTTGCCGTTGAAAATCGAGTGCCTGCCGCAATTCTTCAGGCTTTAGTGTAACTGTTGAACCAGCTATCTGCTGATTCTTGATGAGCATGGATTCTTCCTGTTTAAATACATCCAGTGTTTTTGCTGTGATACTGATTTTATCGTTGAGTGTACTTACTCTCTCCTGCAACTGTTTAATTTCTTCTCTTACCTCCTGTTCTTTCAAATAATCACGCTGCACACGCACCGATAGAATGATGAGTTTACCATCGGCTTTTACCTGTACACTCTGCTTTTCAATATCGGTGGAAATGCCGGTGAAGATGATCTCCTGTTTACCTGCAACGAGTGATTGCTTACCCGTACGTTTTACCTGTGCTCCCTTGGTAAACACGGTTACCTGCTCCATTTTGGTATCGACAGTTGTGCGTTTTATCTGTTGTGAAAGGAGTAAAAAAGGAGAAAGAAGAACGACAAGAATTGCTGCTGCTGTTTTCATAAACAATTGTTTTATGAAGGATGGATGCAGCTAAGCGGAGGATTACATAAAACAAAAATCCCGCCTGCTCGGCGGGACTTTTACATTCTTACCTGTATAGAAAAACTTTATACTGCTTCACTGCCTTCAACCAGCACCGTTACCTTGTTGTTGAGCACTTCTACAAAACCACCCTGAATCTTGTACGATTCATTGCGGTTCTTTTCAACCAGCACTTTTACCTGTCCGGCTTTCAATGCACTCACCAACGGAGCGTGGTTATCGAGCACTTCAAAGCTACCATCAATACCGGGTAACTGTACGCCGATTACTTCGCCGCTATATGTTTTTCCGAGTGGAGTTAATATTTCTAAATTCATACAATTTGAAAATTTGTGAATTTGAAAATTTGAAAATTGACGGGTTTCATTTTCAAATTAACCCATCTTCAAATTTTCAAATTGGTTTATCCTTTCGCTGCTGCCAGTAATTTCTTACCTTTTTCAATAGCATCTTCAATCGTACCTACCAGGTTAAAGGCTGCTTCAGGATACTCATCCACTTCACCATCCATAATCATATTGAAACCACGGATTGTGTCTTCGATACTTACGAATACACCTTTCAAACCGGTAAACGCTTCCGCTACGTGGAATGGTTGCGAAAGGAAACGCTGTACTTTACGTGCACGGAATACAGTCATTTTATCTTCTTCGCTCAATTCATCCATACCAAGGATAGCGATGATATCCTGCAGTTCCTTGTAACGCTGAAGAATCAGTTTCACACGGTTGGCAGTGTTATAATGCGCTTCACCAACGATAGCTGGCGTAAGGATACGTGAAGTAGATTCCAACGGACTTACCGCAGGGTAGATACCTAAGTCAGCGATCTTACGATCCAATACAGTAGTCGCATCCAGGTGAGCAAATGTTGTTGCAGGCGCCGGATCGGTTAAGTCATCCGCAGGTACGTATACCGCCTGTACGGAGGTAATTGAACCGTTACGTGTTGAAGTGATACGCTCCTGCATGAGACCCATTTCAGTAGCAAGTGTTGGCTGGTAACCTACCGCTGAAGGCATACGGCCTAACAACGCAGATACTTCAGAACCTGCCTGTGTGAAACGGAAGATATTATCTACGAAGAACAAGATATCTTTTCCTTTGCCGGTACCATCTCCATCACGGAAGTACTCAGCGATTGTTAAACCGGAAAGTGCTACACGGGCACGTGCACCAGGAGGTTCGTTCATCTGACCAAACACGAAGGTTGCTTTTGATTCTTTCAAACCTTCCATATCTACTTTAGAAAGATCCCAACCACCTTCTTCCATGCTGTGCTTGAAGTTGTCACCATATTTCATAATGCCCGCTTCAATCATTTCACGCAACAGATCGTTACCCTCACGAGTACGCTCACCTACACCGGCAAATACAGAAAGACCACCATAACCTTTTGCGATGTTGTTGATCAATTCCTGGATCAATACGGTTTTACCTACACCAGCACCACCAAACAAACCAATTTTACCACCCTTTGCATAAGGCTCGATCAAATCGATTACTTTAATACCTGTAAACAGGATTTCGTTAGATGTACTGAGGTTTTCGAAAGCCGGGGGCTTTGAGTGAATCGGGCGACCGGTAGCCTTGCTTACCTGTGGCAAACCATCAATCGCATCACCGGTTACATTAAATAAACGGCCATTAATCAGCTCACCGGTTGGCATCAGGATGTTTTTGCCGGTATCGGTTACTTCCATACCACGAACCAGACCTTCTGTACCGTCCATCGCAATTGTACGAACGCTGTCTTCACCAAGGTGCTGCTGAACTTCCATAACAAGCACATCGCCGTTTGGACGTTTTAATTCAAGAGCACTGTAAATTTCCGGGAGTTGACCGTCGAACTGAACGTCTACAACGGCACCGATAACCTGTTTTACCTTACCAGTATTGGCCATATTGAATGTTATTTAAAAGAATGGTTTTGAAAACTGGGCGCAAAGGTAAGTGTGAGCGAATGAATTGCCAATTTGTAACGGCCTAATTTTCTGATTCGTGGAAAAAAGCGGGAAAACCGGGGTAGCCGGGGCCGATCCGTCCCTTTTTACCCGGCGAGAAACCGCAGAATCACTACAAAATCAATCCAAACGGCCGCATATTCAGTAATTTATCCTTCGGGCAAAGCCCACCCTGTAAACTTTTTGGCGGTTTACAGGTTATTACTATTCTTAAAACTTGATTTACAATGAAAAAAATAGCAATTCGATTGATGGCGTTCGCCGCAATTGTATTTTCTGCAGTTGCCTGCAACAATGAGGCTGATAAAAAAGCAGAAGTAAAAGAACCTGTATTAAAAGAAGAAAATGTTACCTACACAGCCGACAGTGTAAGCATGAACGGTTTCGTTGTGTACGATGAAAGTATGGAAGGTGCCCGCCCGGCGGTTTTAATTGTTCCGGAATGGTGGGGTTTGAACGATTACGCCAAAATGCGTGCCCGTGAACTGGCAAAGCTTGGCTACACGGCGATGGCCATGGATATGTATGGTAATGGTAAAACAGCCGAAACTCCCGACAGTGCGGGTGCAGCAGCAGGACCGTTTTACCAAAACCCGCAAATGGCGAAGGCAAGAATGGATGCAGCCTTGGCTAAACTGAAAAGCTACCCGCAAACCGATACAGCTAATGTGGCCGCCATTGGTTATTGCTTTGGCGGAGCTATGGTATTAAATACTGCACGTTTGGGACTGGGTGTGAAGGGTGTGGTTAGTTTCCATGGCAACCTTGTTGGTACGCCGTTGAATAAAGATCTGCTGAAAGCAAAAATCCTGGTTTGCCATGGCGCAGCCGACCCTTTTGTACCGGCAGCCGAAGTAACTACGTTCAAACAGCAAATGGATTCGGCCGGTATTACTTATACCTTTAAAGAGTATGCCGATGCGGTGCATGCCTTTACCAACCCCAACGCAACCGCAATGGGCGAAAAATTCAAGATTCCGATTAAATACAATGCCGCTGCTGATACTGCGAGCTGGAACGATATGAAGGAATTCTTTAAAACATTATTTCCCGGTAAATAAATAATACAGTTAGTATAACGAAAAAGGATCTTCAATTGAAGATCCTTTTCATTTCTACAATATTGTATCACCAATAATCATATTTTACTTACACACTCATTGGTAAAACAACACAGTTACCAATTTGTCCTTCTAAAATAGTCCGATCTAATGAGCAGCATCTATATTCGCTGCATTAAACCAAAAAACAACACATGAAAAATTACTTTCTTGCAGCCCTTGCTGCATCCGCTATCCTTACATCCTGTAAAAAAGAAGATAAAACTTCTTGCGACAACACTGTTGCTGCCATTGCCGGCAATTACAAAATAACCAAGGGCACCATTGCAGGTCAAGACATTACCAGTCAATTATTTTTTGAAGACTGTTTAAAAGATGACATCTATGAATTGAAAGCAGACAAAACTGTAATCTACAGAGATGCCGGTACAGCATGTAGTCCATCATCGGAAGGAACAGGAACCTGGGATGTAGTAAATGGCCGAATTACCATTACACACACCGGCGACGGAGATGATTTCGATGGAAATGTGAGCAACAAATGTAAGAGCATTGAAATTTCTGAAAGCTTTAGCGGACAGACCCTTGTTGTTACCTTAACCAAACAATAACAGCAGCGATTTAACATGTAAAGAGGAACCTGAACTCAGGTTCCTCTTTTTAATTTACAATGTTCTATAATACTGTTACAGATAATTACCAACGAGAACAAGCTAATACCTGTCAGCTAATAAACAGAACCCTTAAGTATGAACTGATCCTCATCACTCCGCACTCGTTTCCGCAAAAAAAGATTGGTTTATCCATACAGATAAAATAAATTGGGGCATTAAAACTGAAACTAATGGCGCTACAACCCTGGCGAACCGGTACCATCATCCGTATTGTGGATGAAACTCCCAACACAAAACGTTACTGGATACAACTTGCCGAAATTGATGTGTTCGATTTCAAACCCGGACAGTTTGTACAACTCGAATTTCCTATTCACGAACAGCAAAGCAAACGCTTACGCAGCTACAGCATTGCCTCACCACCCGATGGCACAAATGTTTTTGAACTGTTGATTGTATTAAACGAACAAGGCGCCGGTACTACCTGGTTATTTGCAAATGCAGTTGTAGGCACACAATTTCCGGTACGTGGTGCCATGGGTGTATTTACATTACCCGAAAAAATTGAAAAAGATATTTTCTTCATCTGCACCGGTACGGGTATTGCTCCTTTCCGCAGTATGTCGCAGTACATTAAAATGCACAACATCCCCCACAAGAATATTTACCTGTTGTTTGGTACCCGTAAAAAAGCCGATCTGCTGTATTACGAAGAATTAACACAACTGCAGAAAGAATTACCAAGCTTCCATTACATACCCACGCTTTCGAGAGAAGAATGGGAAGGCCGTTCCGGTTATGTACACCCGATATACGAAGAACTCTGCGCCAACAAACAGGACGCAAGCTTTTTCCTTTGCGGATGGAAAGCCATGATTGATGAAACAAAAAAACGCATCATGGAAATGGGCTACGATAAAAAAGCTATTCATCAGGAACTGTATGGTTAATTGATGATGATGTTTGTGAGGTGAAACAGTTTTTTGTATGATGATAATCACTGCTTGAAAATTGTACAGCATCGACCTTCACCTCGCAAATCATACATCACTTTATTAAATCTGAATAACTTTTATGCGTTGCATAATTGAGGATTCAATAAATGATGTATATTAAATCTTCAAACAAACCAAACGCATATGGGTGCTGCTTCACTCATTGTTTTAATTCTTGCTGCCATTGCCTTTTCGGCCGGTGCTATTCTTATCGCTAAAGTGGTAACCAAAGCCACAAAGAATAAGCAAAAAGCCGAGCCTTACGAAAGTGGTATCCCTACCCGTGGCCCCAGCTGGGTACAGTTTAATGTCGGTTATTATTTATTTGCACTTCTCTTCCTCATCTTCGATGTGGAGTTGATCTTTTTATATCCATGGGCAGTTGCTGCTAAAAAAGTTGGCCTGCTTGCCCTTGTTGAAATCATTATTTTCTTTTTCATTTTATTCATGGGCTTTTTATACGCACACAAGAAAGGTGCGTTGAAATGGAAATAACATTTACAAACAGTACCGGATGATAACACAACAACATACAGCAAGTGATTTTCCCGGAGAGATACATGAAACACCCGGTGGCGGCATCGTTCTCAGTAAACTGGATGATGTCATCAACTGGGCACGTTCCAACTCCTTATGGCCATTAACATTTGCTACCAGCTGCTGTGGTATTGAAATGATGAGTACCGCTGGTGCGAAATACGATTTCTCCCGTTTTGGATTTGAAGTGGCACGTGCTACGCCACGCCAGGCCGACGTCATTATTATAGCGGGAACCATTGTAAATAAAATGGCGCCTGTACTGAAACGTTTGTACGATCAGATGGCCGATCCCAAATATGTAATTGCAATGGGTGCATGCGCTATCAGCGGTGGTCCTTTCTTTTATAATACATACTCTGTTGTAAAAGGAGCTGATCATGTAATACCGGTTGATGTGTATGTTGCCGGTTGTCCGCCACGGCCCGAAGCATTGTTACATGCGTTAATCACACTTCAACAAAAAATTAAAATGGGTTTAACCCGTGAACAAATAAGAGAGGGAAAAGAAAGCGTATGACGAACGAAGAATTAAAGACGACCCTTGGTGAGTTAGCCGCAACTGCTGTTATTGATGAAGCAGATGCAAACGGCTGGCTTACTGCAAACATTGACGCATCCAATTGGTTGTCGTTTGCACAAAGCTTACGCAACGTTCCCGAACTGCAATTCAATTTCCTGTTTTGCTTAACCTGTGTTGACTGGAAAACACATCTTACCATGGTGTATCATCTCCGCTCAACCATGCACAAACACGAGCTGGTTGTAAAAGCAAAACTCGATCGTACCAATCCCGAAATAGAAACGGTTGCACATATCTGGCGCACGGCAGAATTTCATGAACGTGAAGTGTATGAATTGTTTGGTGTGCAATTCCTGAACCATCCTGATCTGCGTTTATTGATTTTACCTGATGGCTGGGAAGGAAAGAAACCATTACTGAAAGATTTTGAAGATCCGATTAACATGATCAGACTATAGCCCCCATCCCCTGAAGGGGAGTAAGGCAAGAATAACAGAACGAACTTTAAAAACAAAAAATTCTCTTAAGGAGAACATTGGCATGTTTGAAGAAGTAGGCACAACAACGGAAGGCGATTTGATTATTAACATGGGGCCGCAGCATCCTGCCACACATGGTGTGTTGCATTTGGTTGTAACGCTCAATGGCGAAACCATCAAGAATGTAGAACCGCATCTCGGTTACATTCACCGCTCTATTGAAAAAATGTGTGAGAGCCTTACCTATCGCCAGTTCATTTATGTAACAAGCCGTATGGATTATCTTTCTGCACACATCAACAACCATGCATGTGCCATGTGCGTGGAAAAAGGTTTGCAGCTGGAAGTGCCGCCACGTGCACAAGTGATCCGTGTGCTGATGGATGAACTGACACGTCTTGCCTCGCATGAACTATGGTGGGGAGCAATGGCTATGGATCTTGGAGCCTTCACGCCTTTCTTTCATGCGTTTCGTGAACGTGAAGTCATCAACGATATCATGGAAGAAACATGTGGTGCACGCTTAACCATGAACTATATGGTGCCCGGCGGTGTGATGCATGATCTTCATCCCAACTTTCAACAAAGAGTAAAAGACTTTTTACAACTTTATAAACGTAAGATCCACGAATACGATGAACTGGTAACGGGTAACATCATTTTCCAGAACCGTATGAAAGGTGTGGGTATTATTTCACCTGAAGATGTGATCTCCTACGGTTGTACAGGACCAGTAGCAAGAGGCAGCGGTGTAAGCAGCGATGTACGCAAGCTTTATCCGTATGAGATTTATGACAAGCTGGAGTTTGATGAAGTATTGGAAGATGGCTGCGATTCGTTTGCACGTTACATGGTACGTATTCGTGAAATGCAGCAATCGGTTCGCATTATTGAACAACTGATCGATAATATTCCCGATGGTGAGTTCCAGGCAAAAACAAAAGCGGTATTGAAATTACCCAAAGGTGAATTCTACAGCAAAGCTGAAACAGCACGTGGTGAGTTAGGTGTATATATTGTAAGTGAAGGTGGCACTACGCCTTACAGAATTAAATTCCGTTCGCCGGGGTTCTCCAATTTATCAGCGTTAAATCATTTGGTGAAAGGTGGAAAGATCGGCGACTTGATTGCAGCGATGGGAACATTGGATCTGGTGATACCGGATATTGACCGATAAAGAATTTCAGAATGGCGATTGCAGGTTTCAGAGGTGAATCAGCAATCAGAAATCATAAATCGAAAATCGAATGTGGAGCTTAAGTAACATAGCAGCAAATATTGATCAATGGCTCAACGCAAACATGAGCCCTACATGGGCATTGATTGTGGAAATGGTGATTGCAGGTGTTGCCGTAATTGGTTTGTTTGCCGCTCTCGGATTGGTTTTGGTAATTATGGAACGTAAAGTATCGGCATGGATACAAATCCGTCTCGGACCAAATCGTGTAGGACCAAAAGGAATGTTGCAATCGTTAGCTGATACATTGAAGTTATTGGTGAAAGAAGGCATGACACCCGGTGGTGCAGATAAATTGTTGTTCAACGTTGCACCGTTTGTTGCCATGATCGTTGCCATGCTGCTGCTTGCACCCATTGCGTTTGCAAAAGATTTTCAACTGTGGGATTTGAACATCGGCGTATTGTATATCTCTGCTGTATCATCCATTTCTGTCATTAGTATCTTAATGGCAGGCTGGGCCAGCAATAATAAATATTCGTTGCTGGGTGCCATGCGCAGCGGTGCACAGATTGTGAGCTACGAATTATCTGCCGGTCTTGCTGTGCTTGCCATTGTTGTATTAACAGGCAGTTTGCGTATCAGCGATATTATCCAGGCACAGGAAAACGGTTGGTGGTTGTTTAAAGGACATATTCCTGTCATCATCGCCTTTATCATTTTCATTATTGCGGTTACAGCCGAAACAAACCGTGCACCATTTGATCTGGCTGAAGCAGAAAGTGAACTGACTGCAGGTTTTCATACAGAATATTCGGGAATGAAATTCGCTCTTTTCTTTCTTGCAGAATATGTGAATGTGTTTATTGTGTGTGCCATTGGTGCTACTTTATTCTTAGGTGGATGGATGCCGTTTCATATTGGTAATTGGCATGCATTTAACGGTGTGATGGATTGGATCCCATCGAGCGTATGGTTCTTTGGCAAAACCTTCTTTTTAATTTTTGTGATCATGTGGTTCCGCTGGACCTTCCCCCGTTTACGGATCGATCAGCTGCTGAACCTGGAGTGGAAATATTTATTACCCATCAGCATGTTCAATTTACTGCTGGTAACATTGATTGCAATTATGGGTTGGCATTTTTGAAACCCCTCCCAACCTCCCCTGAAAGGGAGGAGAGCAAGGCACAACGCCAGCTTATTTGAAAGTGTTGATTTGTTGAATAAAGAATAAATGTTGAAGTGGAAGATTTGATGTTTAAATAAAAATCAAAAGTACCGCTCCTTCTCTACAGGAGAAGGAGATGGAGGATGAGGCCATGTTTTTAAAACAATACATACAAGACATCTGGGGTGCGATAAAATCGCTGGCAACAGGTATGAAACGTACCGGTTACTATTTCACCCACCACAAAGAAATCATTACACAACAATATCCTGATAACAGGGATACACTGGTGTTACCCGAACGCTTCAAAGGCGAAGTGGTAATGATTCATGATGAGAACAATGAGCATGCCTGTACCGGTTGTACAGCTTGCGAACTGGCTTGTCCGAATGCAACGATCAAGATCATTACCAAGTTTGATGTAGATGCAGAAACAGGAAAGAAGAAAAAAGCGATCGACACATTTGTGTATCATCTTGAACTGTGTACGATGTGTAACCTGTGCGTAGAAGCTTGCCCAACGGATGCTATTAAAATGGCACAAACATTTGAACATAGTGTGTTTGATAGAAGTCAGCTGACGAAAAAATTAAATAAGCCCGGTTCAAAGATCCGTGCAGGTATCGAGTAATTGATCATTGGTTTTACAAAGAATAGAAATGACAGCATCACAAATCATATTTTATCTCATCTCAGCATTTATTCTGAGCATGGGTGTTTTATCGGTAACCAGCCGTAAGATTTTCCGTTCGGCAATCTGGTTGTTATTTTCGTTAATTGGTATTGCCGCCTTGTACTTCTGGATGGATGTGCAGTTCATTGCTGCTGTACAAATTGTGGTGTACGTTGGCGGTATTGTTGTACTCATCATTTTTTCCATATTTCTTACACAGCAATCAGGAAAAGAAATGCCGAAGGCTCCGCTGTTACGAACAATTGCAGGCGCATTGGCTGTGCTGTTTGGTTTTGCGTTTACCTTTTTACTCATCGATCAATACGGATTTCCTGCAATCGATCAGCCGTTTGATAATGATGTAGCCCGCATTGGTAATGCCATGCTTAATACAGAACAAGGCGGTTATGCATTACCGTTTGAAGTAGTGAGTATTCTCCTGCTTGCAGCAATGGTTGGTTGTATTGTGATTGCCCTTAAAACAAAACCCGAAGAAAAATGAGCGATATACCCATTTCACATATTCTATTCGTCAGCACAGCGCTGTTCTTTATCGGCATGTATGGTTTGTTTACCCGTCGTAATATGATTACGATGCTGATGGCAATTGAACTGATCCTGAACAGCGTCAACATCAACTTTGTGGTGTTTAACAAATATCTCTACCCCGACAAGTTAGACGGCATCTTCTTCACCATATTTATTGTAACCATTGCTGCTGCAGAAGCTGCGGTGGCAATTGCCATCATCATTAATCTTTACCGCAGTCACAAATCAATTGATGTGGAAGATGCAACTGACATGAAATATTAAAGCCATGAACTACTCATCATACATTGCCCTGATTCCGCTTTTGCCACTGGCAGCATTTGTACTGCTGGGTTTGTTTGGGCGAAAATATTTTAACCAGTCGGCAGGTATAATAGCTACAATGTTGTTACTTGTTGCAGCAGGTTTATCACTCTACACTGCTTACCAATACTTTTTTGTGAATGGAAAAGTGGGTGATGCATACCAAAGTATTACCGCTGTAAAATATACCTGGCTTACGTTCAGTGAAAATGTGTCGATCGATATGGGCATTCTGCTCGATCCTATTTCGGTGATGATGCTGGTTGTGGTTACGTTTGTTTCGCTGATGGTGCACATCTTCAGCCTTGGTTATATGAAAGGTGAAGAACGGTTTGCAACGTACTACGCATTCCTTGGCTTGTTTACATTCTCCATGTTGGGTCTCGTTGTATCATCCAATCTGTTCCAGATCTACATGTTCTGGGAACTGGTGGGTGCATCATCCTACTTACTCATCGGTTATTATTTCCAGAAACCATCTGCTGTAGCTGCATCGAAAAAAGCATTTATTGTTACACGCTTTGCCGATCTTGGTTTTCTCATCGGCATTTTAATCCTCGCATTTTATGGTGAAAGTTTAGACTTCAACACCATTATTCATAACTTAACCACACAGCAATCTTCACAGTTCTTAGCCATTACATCGGCATCCTTCCTTGGTGTCTCAGCGTTAACCTGGGGATTGGTGATGGTGTTTATGGGTGGTGCAGGTAAGAGTGCGATGTTTCCGTTGCACATCTGGTTACCCGATGCAATGGAAGGTCCTACGCCCGTTTCAGCATTAATCCACGCTGCAACCATGGTTGTTGCCGGTGTGTTTCTTGTTGCAAGACTATTTCCTGTTTTCTCTATTAACAGCGATGCGTTAACTGTTGTAACCATCATTGGTGTTACCTCTGCACTGTTTGCAGCCATCATTGCATGTACACAAACAGATATTAAACGTGTACTCGCCTACTCTACCATGAGCCAGATCGGATACATGATGTTTGCTTTAGGTGTAAGTGGTTATGGTGGTGAGAATGCCCGCCTGACCGATTCAGTCGGGCAGGGTCTTGGTTATACCGCATCCATGTTTCACCTGTTTACACACGCCTTCTTTAAATCGCTATTGTTCCTTGGTGCAGGTGCGGTGATTCATTTAGTACACAGCAACGAAATGAAAGACATGGGCGGCTTACGCAAATTGATGCCGATTACACATATCAGTTTCTTAATTGCATGTTTAGCGATTGCAGGTATTTGGCCATTTGCAGGTTTCTTCAGCAAAGAAGAAATTCTGTTAGCGGCTTATAACAAAAGTATGGTTGTGTATGTGATCGCCTTGCTTACATCCGGCCTCACCGCTTTCTATATGTTCCGTTTGTATTTCTCCATTTTCTGGAACAAAGAAGCTGCAGTACACGATCATCATCACGGCGAAGGAACATTGTCAATGAAATTACCATTGATCTTATTGGCTGTATGCAGTGTTGCGGCAGGCTTTATCCATTTCGGTAATTATGTTTCAAGCGATGGTACTGCATTGGCTTCAGAGTTTCATCTCAGCTTTGCTGCTGCCCCACTTGCATTGGGTATTGGCGGCATTCTGCTGGCGATGTGGTTGTACAAAACAGCAAATGATAAACCCGAACGTTTGGCAACAGCACTCGGCGGTTTATACAAAGCAGCGTATAAAAAATTCTATATCGATGAGTTGTACCTGTTCATCACAAAAAAGCTTGTCTTTAATCTTATCGGTCGCCCGGCAGCATGGATCGACAAAAACATTATTGATGGCCTGATGAATGGTATTGCTGCAGCAACAGGTTGGATATCGAACCTGATTAAAACATTGCAATCGGGTAAAGTGCAGAATTATCTGCTGTATTTCTTTGGCGGTATTGCTGCACTTGTGATCATATTTATTTACATCTGGAAACCATAACTATGAACTTATCCTTACTTCTTATATTGCCCCTTGTATTTTCACTGCTGGTATTGGTAGTGAAAGGTCAGCAGCAGGTACGCAGTGTTGCACTGGCAGCAGCTGTAGCACAATTGGGTTTAAGCATTTATTTATTGATTCAGTTTTTAGGCGAACGTGCAGTAAACAATGCTGCTTATTTGTTTGAACTCGATCACAGCTGGTATCATGCTTTAAAGATCCATTACCATGTGGGTGTAGATGGTATTTCTGTTGCCATGATCCTGCTTACTTCCTTTGTTGTATTGGCAGGTGTATTGGTATCATGGAAGCAGGAAAAGTTATACAAAGAATTTTTCTTCCTGCTGTTGTTCCTGAGTTTAGGTGCGTATGGTTTCTTTTTATCGCTCGATGTATTCCTGATGTTCTTCTTCCTGGAAGTTGCGGTGATTCCTAAATTCTTACTCATCGGTATCTGGGGCAGTGGTAAAAAAGAATACAGTGCGTTGAAACTGGCGTTGATGTTAATGGCCGGTTCTGCATTGGTGTTTGTTGGATTGGCAGGTTTGTTCTTCAACAGCAATGTGGATGGCGAACATACATTCGATATTGTAAAGCTGGCGGCAAATCCGCTTGCGGGTGATCTGCAACGCTTCTTCTTCCCGTTTGCATTTATCGGCTTTGGCATTTTCACAGCGCTGTTTCCGTTTCATACATGGGTGCCCGATGGTCACTCGAGTGCACCAACTGCAGCTTCGATGTTTTTGGCAGGCATCTCCATGAAGCTTGGCGGTTACGGATGTTTGCGTGTTGCAACATGGCTGATGCCGGATGCTGCACAACATTATTCAACCATCATTATTGTGCTTGCATGTATCGCTATTTTATACGGAGCGTTTGCGACGATGATGCAGACCGATCTGAAATACATCAATGCGTATTCATCGGTTAGTCACTGCGGATTTGTATTGCTGGGTATTGGTATGCTCACAAAAACGTCCATCAATGGTGCAGTGCTGCAGATGGTGAGTCATGGTTTAATGACGGCTCTTTTCTTTGCTGTGATCGGTATGATTTACGACCGTACACATACACGACAGGTTTCACAACTCGGCGGATTGTTGAAAGTAATGCCGTTCATTTCTTCTGTGTTTGTAATTGCAGGTTTGTGTTCACTTGGGTTACCCGGCTTAAGTGGATTTGTTGCAGAGATGACCGTGTTCATGGGCAGCTGGCAACGTGCCGGTGCATTCTATCATACAGCAACCATCGTTGCCTGTGCATCGATTGTTGTAACAGCAGTGTACATTTTACGTGCAGTTGGTTCCAGCATTATGGGACCAATCAAAAACAACGAGCATTTGAGTTTGAGCGATGCAGGCTGGCACGAAAAAACTGCAGCTGTTGTATTACTGGCAGGAATTTTAATTATGGGTATTGCACCATTCTGGTTAACGGATTTAATTAATCCCGGTACCGAAGTGCTGATGCAAAAGATTGGATCGATAAAGTAAATTAAGCGATGAGTATCTTTTTTCTTTTACTTCAACAGGAACTGCTGTTAACAGCAATCATCTTTGTATTGCTTTTTGTGAAGCTGAGTACAAAGCAATGGAACAGTCAAACAGTGCTTTCCTTCGTCAATATATTATTGGTCGTTAACCTGGCAGCGGGTTTCTTTTTCAAGGAAAAAGGAACACTGTTTGGCGATATGTTTCAAACCAACGATCTGCTGCGATTCGAAAAAAATATTCTCAACCTCGGCACATTGCTTATTTCGTTACAGGCCTACAACTGGCTGCTGAAACACAAACACGCCATAGAGTTTTATCTGCTGATGCTTTCTACCTTGCTGGGTATGTTCTTTATGCTGAGCAGCAGTAACCTGCTGATGTTTTATGTTGGTCTTGAACTGGCCAGTATTCCGTTGGCTGCCTTGGCCAACTTCGATTTGGATAAAAAACGTTCATCCGAAGCAGCTATGAAATACATCATGAGCTCGGCGTTTGCATCGGGTTTGTTGTTGTTTGGTATTTCATTGATCTATGGCATGGTTGGTTCAGTAAACTTCACAGACATAGCTGTTGCTGCTTCCGAAAATCCATTGTTTCTGTTTGGCTTTATTTTATTGATTGCAGGTTTTGGATTTAAAATATCAGCAGTGCCGTTTCATTTATGGACAGCCGATGTATACGAAGGTGCGCCTGTTGCCGTTACCTCTTATCTTTCGGTTATTTCAAAAGGCAGTATGCTGTTTGTAATGACGAGTGTATTGTCTACTGTATTTGCCAACCTGCTGTTTCAATGGTACAATATTGTGGCTGTACTGGCAGTGTTGTCAATGATCGTTGGTAACCTGTTTGCTATCCGTCAGCAAAATATCAAACGCTTTCTTGCCTTCTCTTCTATATCGCAGGTTGGTTTTATTTTAATCGGTATGTCGGGCGCAAATATAGAAAGCCACAGTTCGGTTGTTTATTTTGTATTGGTGTACCTATTCTCGAACCTTGCGGCCTTTGCAGTTATTAATGTGATAAGCGAAGCAAGCGGAAAAGAAAACATTGATGATTACAAAGGATTGTACAAAACGAATCCTGCGCTTACCTGGGTATTGGCCATTGCGTTGTTTTCATTGGCAGGTATACCGCCAACAGCTGGTTTCTTTGGTAAATTCTTTTTACTGCTGGGCGGTGCAAGCAAAGGCAATTACCTGCTCATTATTGTTGCAGCATTGAACATGGTGATATCGCTCTATTATTACCTGCGCATCATCAAAGCCATGTTTATGGATGCCAATGAAACACCTGTTGAAAAATTGGCAATCAGCTGGAGTCCGAAAATTTCGATGGCAGTTTGTATGGCAGGTATTGTTGTTACCGGTATCATCAGCGGTGCGTATGAATACATTTACTCGTTGTTGAAATAAACTGTTACAGGTTACTTGTTACCGGTTACCGCAACAAGAAACCAGAAACTATAAACTGTTTTTATGGCTATTAATAAAAATCATGAGTTTGAAGAGTTAGATGGCGTGAAGTGTGCAATCGTAGAAAAGAATGCATCGCCTGAACGTGTAGCCTTTTTAAAAAATCTGCTCGAACAGAATCGTTATACAGTTGTGGTAGTTGCCTCTCCTCCACCGAAAGCAGCACCCGCACCAAAGCCTGTTGAGGGCGAAGCAGCTCCGGCTCCTGTTGAAGCGCCGCCGCCTCCATCAACGTTTACAGTTGGTGTTACCGATGTTACCTTCAATCCTACCAATGCGATATTCGGTCGTTTGCTCAAAACAAAAAACGGAAAGGTAGTTACACTGGCTTACTGGAAACAGGAAGAAGAAAGCAATGATGATACAATTCCGTATTTTGCGGAAGACGAAATCATCAGCAAATGGAAGTAAAGAATATGTTCGATCAGGAGGCGTTTGAAGAAATCTATCAGCGCCTGCAAAATCTTACCATCCATCATCAGCGGCAATGGGGCAAAATGACGGCCGCACAAATGCTTACCCATTGCAAAGAAGCGTACAAAGTACCGTTAACCAGCAAACCGCTGAAGCGGAAACCCATCAGTTATATTGCCTGGCTGTTTCGTCCTGCATTGTATAATTCAAGGCCATACGGCAAAAGTTTGCCCACTGCTCCCAATTTTATTGTAAAAGACGATCGGGATTTTGAAAAAGAAAAGGCAGAGATGCTTTCCATTACCAAAGCTTTTTATGAAAAAGGTGCTGCAGGTGTGGGCGATAAAGTACATCCCTTCTTTGGAAAAATGACCGCCGAACAATGGGGCAAGAGTATGTGGAAACATCTTGATCATCATTTGCGGCAGTTTGGGGCGTAAAACGCTTTCAGTTATTCAATACATACAATCATCACAACCAAAACCGACAACTATGGCACAAAAACAAATCTCTGAAATGACCACTGAAGAACTCAACAGAAACCTGAAACTGATGCGTGTTGCCATTGCTGTTATTTCAGCATCAATTGGTGTTATGATTGTTTCTGCAGTGGTAAGCTATCAACAAAAAGGATTTTCTGTGTTTACAATTTTGCCGCTAATGTTCCTCCCAATCCTGATGATGAACATTGCTAATATGAGAAAGATCAAGACTGAATTGCAATCGAGAAAATAAACACAATCTTTCTTCCGGTTCAACAAATCAGGCAGAAGCTTCATCCTTCTTCCTATCTTTGCAACATGCTTTCCAATCTCTGGAAAAATATTATCAGACGTCCTTCATAACGATGCAATCCGGTTCGCTCCGAACCAATTTTCTTTTTTATCTATCACATTAAATGATGCTGCTTACTGCAGTGCATTACTCTTCTATTCATACAACTGTTGTACAACGCAACAGTATAAACCAATCTGTTATGATCAAGACGATTATTGAACCCTTCCGTATAAAATCGGTTGAACCGATTTATTTCACAACAACTGAACAACGCATCGAATTGCTCAAACAAGCCAGCTACAATCCCTTCTTAATAAACTCGGAGCATGTACTCATCGATCTGCTCACCGACAGTGGCACCAGTGCTATGAGCAGTCGCCAATGGGCGGGCATTATGCAAGGCGATGAATCGTATGCAGGCAGTCCCAGCTTTTACCGGTTTGAAAAAGCGGTACGTGATATCACCGGTATGCCCATTGTTATTCCTACACACCAAGGACGGGCATCCGAAAAAATTCTCTTCAGTATTACCGGCGGCAAAGGAAAATATTTCATCAGTAATACACTCTTCGATACAACAAGAGCGAATATTGAATTCTCCGGAGCAGAAGGAATTGACCTGTTATGCGAAGAAGGAAAACATCCATCGATTCCAGCTGCATTTAAAGGCAACATGGATGTAGATGCGTTGAAACAAACTATTGAAAGAGTTGGTGCTGCAAATATTCCGATGGTGATCATGACAGTGACGAACAACTCCGGTGGCGGGCAACCCGTGAGCATGCAGAATATTAAAGAAGCGAAAGCAATTTGTGCAGCACACAATATCCCGTTCTTTATTGATGCCTGTCGCTTTGCAGAGAACTGTTACTTTATTAAACTGCGTGAAGAAGGTTATGCCAATAAATCGATTAAAGAAATTGCCAACGAATTATTTTCTTATGCGGATGGTTGTACCATGAGTGCCAAGAAAGATGCGTTTGCCAACATCGGTGGTTTTCTTGCATTGAAAGATGAAGCCCTGGCAATGCAATGCCGCAACCTGCTCATTATTACAGAAGGTTTTCCAACCTATGGCGGACTTGCCGGTCGTGATCTGGAAGCCATTGCTATTGGTTTAAACGAAGTGCTTGAAGAACCTTATCTGCAATACCGCATCCGCAGCATTGAATATCTCACCAATAAATTAATTGATGCAGGTGTTCCGGTGATGCAGCCGGGCGGCGGACATGCAGTATATCTGGATGCAAAAGCTTTTCTGCCACATATTCCGCCACAACAATATCCAGGACAGGCATTGGTGTGTGCGTTGTATACCGAAGCTGGTATACGTAGTGTGGAGATCGGTTCGTTGATGTTTGGCAAATATGACGAAACAAACAATCTTATTCCTGCACAAATGGAATTGGTACGCCTTGCAATACCCAGAAGAGTATATACCCAAAGCCATATTGATTATGTGGCCGAAGTAATTATTGAAGTGTTTGCAAAACGCAACAACATAAAAGGATTAGTGATAACAGAAGAAGCACCGATGCTAAGGCATTTTACAGCAAAGCTGAAACCGGTTGAATAAGTAAAATAAAAAGGGAGCTTCTTTCGAAACTCCCTTTGCTTTATTCATATGGGTTTAATCTGCTTACAATCCTTTCAATGTTTGCAAACGGTGCCACTTGCCCTCTTTCAACTCTTCTGCTGTTTCAAGGAAGCGTGCAGCCAGTGCAGGATCTTTTGCTTTAATGACATTGAAACGGTTTTCATGGTACATGAATTCACTCAATGGTAACGATGGATCTTTTGAATCAACCACAAAGCGTTCGCCTTTTGGTTTCAGCGGATTGTAGTGGAACAATGGCCAGTAACCACTCTTCACGGCGAAGTCCTGTTCTTCTGCACCATGTGCCATATCAATACCGTGGGCAATACAATGACTGTAGGCAATGATCAACGATGGACCGGGATACGCTTCTGCTTCAAGAATCGTTCTGATCGTATGCATATCATTACCACCCATAGCTATCTGTGCAACATACGCTGTGCCGTGTGCAATGGCCTGCATCGCCAAATCTTTCTTACCAGCTGTCTTACCATTTACACTAAACTTCGCACTTGCACCAATTGGTGTTGATTTTGATTTTTGTCCGCCGGTATTGCTGTACACTTCAGTATCCAATACCATGATGTTGACATTTTCACCGGTGCTGAGGATATGATCCAACCCACCGTAACCAATATCATACGCCCAACCATCACCACCAACAATCCAGATTGATTTTTCTTCTAAGAAATCTGCCAGGTGGAACAGATTTAATGCAGCCATGGAACGTTCATGGCTCAACCTGTTTTTCAATTGTTTTACCAGCTCATGTTTTTCTGCAAGCTCAGCTTCGGTTGTGCCGTTGTTATTGATGATCTTATCAGCCAGCTCTTCACCAATCATCGGACGCAATTCATCGAGCAACTGCAAAGCCATTTCTTTTTTCTTATTGCTGGCCATGCTGATACCTAAACCAAACTCTGCATTGTCTTCAAACAAACTGTTTGCCCATGCCGGACCCACACCTTCTTTGTTTTTTGTCCAAGGCGTAGTTGGTAAGTTACCACCAAAGATGGATGAACAACCTGTTGCATTCGCAACAATCATTCGCTCACCAAACAATTGTGTTAAGAGTTTAATGTACGGTGTTTCACCGCAACCGGCACATGCACCGCTGAACTCAAACAACGGCTGGAAGAATTGTGAACCCTTCACCGTATTCTTGTTCACTCTTGTACGATCAACTTCGGGCAGCGTTAAGAAATAATCCCAGTTTTCTTTTTCCTGTTCCTGGATATCTGTTTTATCCATCATGTTGATGGCTTTATGACCGGGATCTGTTTTGCTCGTAATCGGGCAGAACTCCACACACAATGTACAACCGGTACAATCTTCTGTTGATACCTGTAAGGTGTAGGCTTCTGTTTCTTTGTTCCACTCTTTACCAATCGGGTCAACATGTTTCCAACCATCGGGTGCATCAGCCAGCAATGCTTTGTCATACACTTTTGGACGAATCGCTGCATGCGGACAAATCATAAAACATTTACCACACTGTGTACACAACGATGTATCCCAAACAGGAACTGCATCTGCAATATTTCGTTTCTCCCATTTGGTTGTTCCGCTTGGGAAGGTGCCATCAACAGGAAATGCACTCACGGGTAATTCATCACCTTCACCGGCAATAATTTTACCCAACACCTGTTTTACAAAATCAGGGGCTGCATCGGGTACAGGCGCATCAATTGGTTTATCGCCAATGGCATATTGTGCATAATCCACTTCGTACAAATTGGCCAAGGTTTGATCAACGGCATCGTAGTTCTTTTGTACAACCGCTTCACCCTTTTTCCAATAGGTATCGTAAATGGCTTCTTTAATTTTTGCAATGGCTTCTTCACGTGGCAATACATTGCTGATGGCGAAGAAACAGGTTTGCAGAATGGTATTGATACGGTTACCCATGCCTGCATCCTTTGCTACGGTGTACGCATTGATGGCATAGAACTTTAATTTTTTATGTACAATTTCTTCCTGAATTTTCTTGGGCAGCTTACTCCACAACTCTTCTTTTTCATACGGAGCATTTAAGAGGAACACTGCGCCCGGTTCTGCATCTTTTAAAATATCGTACTTGGTTAAATAGTTGAAATGATGACAGGCCACAAAGTTTGCAGACTGTACCAGGTAAGTTGATTGAATGGGGTTCTTACCAAAACGCAGATGCGACACCGTTAATGAACCAGATTTTTTTGAATCATATACGAAGTAACCCTGCACATGATCATCGGTTTTATCGCCAATGATTTTGATGGAGTTTTTATTGGCACTCACTGTACCATCGGCACCCAAACCAAAGAACAATCCACGGAACTGGTGTTGCTCTTCCAGGTGAAATGTTTTATCGTATTCCAAACTTGTATGTGTAACATCATCATCAATACCGATGGTAAAGTGATTTTTCGGATGTTCTTTTTTCAACTCACGGAAAACAGCTTTTACCATCGCCGGTGTAAACTCTTTGCTCGATAAACCATATCGTCCGCCAATTACATGTGCATGATGATTTTCCTGCGCTTCGTTCAACGCATTCACCACATTCATGTACAATGGCTCACCAATACCGTTGGGTTCTTTACAACGGTCGAGCACGGCAATACTCACCACACTCTTTGGCAATGCTTCCATAAAAGCTTCCACATCCAGCGGACGGAACAAGCGAACAGCAATCATACCTACATGTGCACCATGTGCGTTCAGATAATCAACGGTTTCTTTTACAGCGCCTGCAGCAGAGCCCATCAATACAACTACACGATCGGGATGCGCATGACCATAGTATTCGTACAATTTATATTTACGTCCGGTTAAAACTGCAAATTCATCCATCACTGTTTGTACTGTGTTCGGCACATTTGCATGATACGTATTGGCTGCTTCCCTGTTCTGGAAATACACATCAGGATTTTGTGCAGTACCACGTATCGAAGGATTGTTCGGATTCAATGCACGGTTACGGTGTGCATGAATGGCTTCCATATCCATCATGCGTTCAATGATTTCATCAGGGATTACTTCAACTTCATTCAACTCATGCGAAGTACGGAAGCCATCAAAAATATTAAGGAAAGGAACTCTTGAACGCAAGGTAGATGCCTGTGCAATCAACGCCATATCCATTACTTCCTGCGGATTGTTGCCGAACAACATCGCAAAACCTGTTGATCGTACTGCCATCACATCACTATGATCGCCGAAGATTGAAAGCGCATGTGTTGCTAAACTACGTGCAGCAATATGAAATACCGTTGGCGTTAACTCACCGGCAATTTTAAACATGTTGGGAATCATGAGCAGCAACCCCTGCGATGCCGTAAAGGTGGATGCCAAAGCACCGCCTTGTAACGCTCCGTGTATGGCACCTGCTGCACCTGCTTCACTCTGCATTTCCATAATGCGGGGAACCGTGCCGAAAATATTCTTCATGCCTTTGGCACTCCACTCATCGGCCCACTCGCCCATAGTGGAAGAAGGAGTGATGGGATAAATAGCGCACACTTCATTGCACTTATAGGCAATGTAAGCGGCGGCCTCATTGCCATCCATTACTTCGTAAACAGCTTTGTTCTTTTGCGCTGGTTCTGCAGTTACTGCAAGGTTGGTTGTTGCTTCCATGATTTACTATTATTTGAAGCAACGAATTTACCCGAGCCCGGGAGGGTGATACATGACCATCATCAGCCAAAAAGCTAATTGATATGAGGAAAGGCAGGTTTGGTAGCGGGCTGTATATTATAATGGCATCAACTGTTGCCACGCTCGGTTGATGGTTCCATTTTCATGGCGGCATTTGGGGCAATGGTGCAGAAAAGGAACAGATGGCTAAAGATTATGAGCTGCCGTTGTTGTGTCACCCGACCAACAACTTGTGATGCAGGTGAAGTATGGTTTACTGTATAAAAAAGAAGGAGCAGAGTTTCTAAAAGTCTCTTACATACTTACCACCATTCTCTTCAGTTCTCATGCCATAAAACTTATAAACACCATTCATCTTTACAAACTCAAACCGATGCTTTTGTTCTGACCGATATCCGTCAAAATTTTCAATAACAGTGAAATCAATAGAATAAACGACTTCAATCCCTGTATTCCTTATTAAAGAATTTTCTTTCGCAGGCTCGATCTTTCGGGCAGACACTTCAAACACTTTATTCTTTATCTCGAGTTCAAGTTGTGAAAAAGTCAAATACTTATTAATTGAAACATAAAAACTATCAAACGTTTCCAGATTATTTTCATAATCACGACGTGTTGGCTCTTCACATATAGAACAAAAAACACTGTCAAACGACATTTGCCGAACTGCAGCAGAATCCCGACGTCTTAAAAAATCAAAAAATCTGTATGCAGCCTTAACTATTTCACTTTTGTTTTTTTGCAGCATTTGTGACTCATCCACCTGTTTAATATCTGCTAATGTTACATCCTGGATTTTAATCTTATTATCAGCAGTTTTTCCATAATAACCCCTTGCTTTTAGCACTCCCCTTTTTTTAAACTCAACCACCTCTTCAACATAATTGCCATACTTAGCAATTGCTCTTTTATTTCTTATTTCATAATAAGGATTGGGATAATGTTCCTTCAGCCAATTCCTTGAACCACCTTTTACATCAAACGACACTTCCTCTGCAAAATCAACAGGCCTCGGGATCATTTTCTGAACAGTTGGGTCAGCAAATGCGAAATTCGAAGGAGCGCAGGGGCTAGCCCACTCGCCAGATTTTGTTTTATACAAAGCATCATATAAATAGGATTCATGATAAAACGTATCTCTGTCTTTATGAACATAAAGAATACAGTTTTTATAATCAGAAAAAGCAGGCATACCATAATGATCGTATCCTATAAACGTAATTTCGTTACCATCATAATCACCACAAACAATATCCAATACTTTATACCTTGCTTTAAATTTAAGGTACGGAATGTCTGACTCATGATCTTGTTCCATTTCGGTCACTTCAATCTTCTCGCCAACAAAAATCAGTAACTGTTCTTTATCTGGGTTTTCCATGCAACTATCCGGATGCCTATTGAAGCGATTGCAGGAATAAAAACTACAGCAGCATAAGACAAGAAAAAGAACAAATGATTTCATTTGTCAGTATTTATGTGAATACAACTTCTATTTCAGCATATCTCATCCAAACTTAAGGTCGCAAATTGCGACCTCAAAAATCATTACTCAATACTCCACCTCTCTCAAATCTTCCGTATCTCTTGCAACCGGCACCCCATTCGGGTCTAAGATCATGGCTTCCTGTATGGGTGTTTCGCCCAAACGGTCGCCACTGGCAATCAGTTTGTAGCCGTTTTCATATTCGGTATAGTAACCGCAGGGAAAAGCAGAATAACCATTCGGCAATTGCACCCGTTTCTGCTGCTGAAATCCCCAGCCAATTACTTTCTGATGGAGAATAAATGTATTGAATGCTTCGTTGAATGTCATAATGAGCTTTAGGGTTATAATCAATTCGGGTTCGCAGGAAAATTAATCTACTCTTCCTTGCCTGCTAATATAAAATTAATTCACCAGCCTTTCTATCCGTTGTAATATTGCAAAACAAACAAGACAAAGTTCCATCATGTTTCAACCGATAAAAGAACGTTGCGCTGCACTTGCCAACAACTTTAAAGAAATACCCGCAGCACGCAAACAACTGCTGGAAAAAATTGCAGACTATATCAAAGTAAAACAGTCAGCGAATGAAACCATCAATCTCATTTACGTTTGTACGCATAACTCACGCCGCAGTCATTTAGGCCAGGTATGGGCAGCAGTAGCCGCAGCGTACTATGGCGTAAACAATGTACATACATTTTCAGGTGGTACTGAAGCAACTGCTTTTAATCCGAATGCCATCAACGCATTAACAGCAGCAGGTTTTACAATTCAGAAAACAGACGAAAGCAATAACCCTGTGTACAATGTATTTTTTACTGAAGACAAGTTCAGCACCTGTTTTTCAAAGCTGTATAACCACGAAGCAAATCCAACCCAAAATTTTGCAGCGGTAATGACCTGTTCTGATGCTGATGAGAATTGTCCGTTCATTCCCGGTTGCGATTTACGCATTGGCACAACCTACAACGATCCCAAAGCATTTGACAATACCATTCTACAAAACGAAAAATATACTGAACGCAGTAATCAGATAGCGATGGAATGTTTGTATGTATTTTCGAAAGTGGTTGAATAACAAAAGTAAATTACTGGTCAATCTGGAGACTGCTTCGTTCCTCGCAGTGACGTCTTAGTTGAAAAACTTTACGACTGTATCAATTGAAAAAAAAAAGCCGCAATCACTGCACCAATGATTGGCCCAACCACAGGTATCCAGCTGTAACGCCAGTTACTGTTGCGTTTATTTTTAATGGGCAATAAAAAATGCATGATGCGTGGACCAAGATCACGTGCAGGATTTATAGCATAACCGGTTGGTCCGCCTAAACTCACCCCAATACCAAGTACAAGCAGTGCAACAGGCAACGCATCCAATGCGCCGAGCTTTGCTTCAGGTGCACTAATGAGCAACGCACCTAACATCAATACAAATGTGCCAATGGTTTCTGTTGCTAAATTGTAAAATACACTGGAAATAGCAGGTGAATTACAAAACACAGCCAGCTTAGCTTCTGCATCTTCTGTTGCATCGAAATGTTGTTTGTACGCCAGCCACATTAATGCAGAGCCCGTCATAGCTCCAAGAAACTGTGCAAGAATATACGAAGGCACATTGCTCCATTCAAACTTGCCAATGCTTGCAAGACCAATGGTGATGGCAGGGTTTAAATGTCCGCCGCTGTAATTGGCACTGCTGTACACGCCTACAAACACTGCAACCGCCCAGCCAAAAGCAATCACGATTAATCCGCTGTTATTACCTTTTGTTTTACTGAGCAACACATTTGCAACAACACTGTTACCTAATAACAATAAGAGCATAGAACCGATGTATTCTGCAACGAAAGGAGACATATGGCAAATAAAGATTATGATTTTAGATGTATGATTTCGGATTTGACCAATCTTTAAAATCCGTCAGACGAGGGCGTCAGACGGTGGTGTACTTCTTTCTTCGTAACTCGTACTTCTTTCTTACCTCAACACATATCCTTCTGCCACTTTATAAAAATCGTGCAGCTGCTGTTCTTTCCACTGTTCATCTTTGTTCAACTCTTTCATCATAATATCGGCCACAAGTGGTGCTGCAGCAATCGCTGCTTTTGCATCAAGCACCAACGCTCTTGTTCTTCTGCTCAATACGTCTTCAACAGTCATTGCCATTTCGTTACCTACAGCCCAGAAAACTTCTGCAACCGTATAAGGCAAATCAGGATGAATCAACTGCGAATAACCCTGGTGCTGTAAGAAACGGATAGCTGCTGCATCGCTGCCGTAATAATGCAGCGGATCAGTAAAATCAACTTTCTTCATCCAGCCATGCAGCTTCATGGTTTCCGTTTGGCAACGGGTGTAAGCAAGTCCACCTTCGTAATGTGCTTTCAGAATTACTTCCTGCGCCATCTTACGATAGGTTGTCCATTTACCACCGCTGATATTGATCATGCCGCCCTTCGATACCCAAATGGTATGATCACGGGGAAGCACAGCTGTTTTTTTCTGTCCGGGTATTTTCACCAAAGGGCGTAATCCGGCGAATACACTTTTTACATCGCTGCGTTGCAAACCGGTTTGTACATACCGTTTAAAATGGTTGATGACAAACTCCACTTCTTCTTCTAATGCCTTTGGTTCTATCTCTGCTGCTTCAACGCTGGTATCAGTTGTGCCAATAATTACTTTATCATGAAACGGAACGGCAAACAATACACGACCATCATCGGTACGTGGAATAAACAAAGCCTGCTCGCCGGGAAAGAATTTTTTATCCACTACAATATGAATTCCCTGCGATGGTGATACCGATCGTTCCAATCCATCATCATCCATCTTCAACACCTCATCTACAAACACACCGGTTGCGTTTACCACTACTGTTCCTCTTGCCTCGTATTCTTCGTTGGTTAAACAGTCTTTAATATGTACGCCTTTTACTTTGCCGAGATCATGTATTAAGCCGGTTACTTTGCAATAGTTCAATACTGTTCCGCCAATATCGGAAGCAGTTAATGCCAGCGAAATACATAAACGGGCATCATCAAACTGTCCATCGAAATAAGCAACACCACCGCTCAGCTTTTTTCCGTCAAGCCCCTGAATGTATTGCTGTGTTTTTTTGATTGAAAGAATTTCACTTGGCCCCAAACTCAACTTGGCCGATAAAAAATTGTACACCTTCAGCCCCAAACCATAATACAGTTTCTCCCACCAGCGATAAGCTGGTAACACCAACTTTAACGGATGCGCAATATGCGGTGCGTTCTTCAGCAACAAACCACGTTCACGCAAAGCATCACGCACCAAACGGAAATTTCCCTGCTGCATGTAACGCACACCGCCATGAATGAGTTTGGTTGAACGGCTGGATGTTCCCTTGCCGAAATCGTACTGCTCCAGTAAAAGTGTTTTATAGCCACGGGCAGCAGCATCCACTGCCGCACCAAGACCGGTAGCGCCACCACCAATGATAATGATATCCCAATGGTTGGTGGTTTTTAATTGTTGTATTTGTTGCGAACGATTCAAAAGCTGTTTCTTGTTTGACGTTTTTTGTTTCTGGTTCGAAAATTCTGAAGTGCAAATTAAATGAAACAGGTTAAGGTTGAACAACTATAAACCATAAACTAAAAACTAGTTGCTGCCTTAACCGCCTTCAGCCAGCCATTGTACAAAGCTGTTCGCTTTTCATCGTCCATTAAAGGTTCAAATTTTCGTTCGACCTTCCATTGTAGCTGTATTTCATCAATACTGCTCCAGTAACCCGTTGCAAGCCCGGCAAGATAAGCAGCACCTAATGCTGTGGTTTCTGTAATCTGCGGACGAACAACATTGGTATGCAGCACATCGCTTTGAAACTGCATGAGCAAATTATTTACAGTAGCGCCACCATCTACTCTTAACTCCGCAATGGAAATGCCGGCATCGGCTTCCATCGCTTTCAGTACATCTACCGTTTGGTAAGCAATACTGTCGAGGGCTGCTTTGGCAATATGTGCAGCGGTGGTTCCTCTCGTCATCCCCACCATCGTTCCTCTTGCATGCTGGTTCCAGTAAGGCGCTCCAAGTCCTGTAAAAGCAGGCACCAAATAAACGCCTTCACTATCGGTTACTTTGGCCGCCAGCTTCTCTACATCGCCCGACGAACGGATGATACCCAAACCATCACGCAGCCATTGTACCACTGCGCCGGCAATAAACACACTTCCTTCCAACGCATATTCTGTTTTACCGTTGATCTTCCATGCAACAGTTGTCAGTAAGTTGTTTCTTGAAATCACTGCCTTCTCTCCTGTATTCATCAGCATAAAACAACCGGTGCCATAGGTATTTTTTACCATGCCTTGTTTGGTACACATTTGTCCGAACAAGGCACTCTGCTGATCGCCTGCAATACCTGCAATAGGGATATTCGTAGCCGTTAGGATGTTTTGTGTGGTGCCGTATACTTCGCTGCTGCTGCGTATTTGCGGCAACATGTTTCCGGGTATATCGAATATTTTTTCCAGTTCACCATCCCACTGCAATGTTTGCAGATTCATAAGCATGGTGCGGCTGGCATTACTAACATCGGTTACATGCACCTGCCCTTTTGTAAGATTCCATAACAACCACGTATCAATGGTGCCAAAACAGAGTTCCCCTTTTTCGGCTCTTGTTCTGGCGCCTTCTACATGATCTAAAATCCATTTTATTTTCGAAGCACTGAAGTAGGCATCCACCACCAATCCTGTTCGTTGCTGAATAAGGATGTGCAGATTTTTTCGTTTCAGTTCATCGCAGAAATCGGCCGTGCGCCTGTCTTGCCAAACGATTGCGTTGTAAACGGGCTTCCCCGTTTTACGATCCCACACCACGGTTGTTTCCCGTTGATTGGTGATACCGATGGCATGGATCTGCTCGGTGGTTAATCCAGCTTTGGTAATAGCTTCAGCAGCTACACCTAATTGTGTGCTCCATATTTCTTCGGGATCATGCTCTACCCAACCGGGCTGCGGAAAAATTTGTGTGAATTCTTTTTGTGCAACGGAAACAATACTTCCATCGTGTGCAAACACAATTGCACGGCTGCTGGTTGTTCCCTGGTCTAAGGCAAGAATATATTTTTCCATATGACATCTGTATTAAACTTCTTACAATACGCTAACAATCCGTTGTTGTATGAACCCTTACATTTGAGTATTAAAGAAGGGCACATGCAATTGGTTGAAGTTAATGATAAACAGTCAGCAAAAGAATTTTTACAGGTGGCTGTTGAACAATATACACATGATGCTGATTGGATCCGTCCGCTGGATAAGGATATTGAACAGGTGTTTGACAGAAAGAAGAATAAAACCTTTCAATATGGCGAGGCAATTCGATGGGTGCTGAAAGATGATGCCGGCAAATTAATTGGCCGTATTGCAGCGTTTGTGAATAGCCGTTATAAATCGAAAGGCGATGATGTGCCTGTTGGTGGTGTGGGCTTTTTTGAATGCATCAATGATCAAACTGCTGCCAACTATTTATTTGATACAGCAAGGCAATGGTTGCAAAGCAAGGGTATGGAAGCCATGGATGGGCCCATCAACTTTGGTGAGCGTGACCGCTGGTGGGGCTTGCAGGTAGAAGGCAGCGGACAACCGTTGTACTGCATGAATTATAACCCGCCTTATTACCAACAGTTGTTTGAACAATCCGGCTTTCAGCTTTTCTTCAACCAATATTGTTATTCCGTTAAAGTAAAAAATCAACTCGATGATAAATTTTATACCCGTCATGCTGCAATAGCAAAGAATGGCGATTACAAAGCAGTGCATGTAAACATTCATCAACTGGAAAAATTTGCCAAAGACTTTTGTACGGTTTACAACAAAGCATGGGCTACACATGCAGGCTTAAAACAAATGGAAGAGAAAACAGCCCTTGCGATGTTTGAAGCGATGAAGCCGGTGCTTGACGAACGCATCGCCTGGTTTACCTATTATAAAAATGAACCCGTTGCCATTTGGTTGAACCTACCCGACCTCAATCAATGGTTCAAGTACCTCAATGGCCGTTTCGACTGGTGGGGTAAGCTGCAGTTTTTGTGGATCAAGGCCAGAAAGAAAAATAAAAAATTCACCGGTATTATTTTCGGTGTGGTGCCTGAACACCGGGCCAAAGGTGTAGATGCATTTATGATTGTTGAAGCATCAAAACTAATACAGCAACAATTGCAGTATGAAGATTATGAAATGCAGTGGATCGGCGATTTTAATCCGAAGATGATGAACGTTGCATCCAGCCTCGGTACGCATATCAGCCGCCGGTTGGTTACGTATCGTTACAATTTCGATCGTACAAAACCATTTTACCGCCATCCCATTGTTTAAACCTATTACTGTCAGTACTGTTCGTGCTTAACATCACTGCTCTTCTGAAACAGATGAAGTACATTAGTGCAAACTCTTCAGCAAATGAACAAAGCAGCCGCCAGTGTACAAACCGAAATTGATGCCGCTTATTTATACAGTCAGTTAGCAGCGGCAGAAGATAATGAAACCATTGCTTCCATTTATCAACAAATGGCGGCTATCGAACGCAGCCATGCAGATGGTATGGTTGCCAAAGCAAAAGAAAAAGGCGAAGCATTTGAACTGCCTTCCCCATCGTGGCGTGCAAAAACACTCAATCGTATTGGGAAACTATTCGGTTATGAATATGTGCTTGATTCATTAATGCAAACAGAAAAGGTATTGGCCTTTAAACAATCGAGCGATAAAGTCCAGCAAAATATTCCATTATCCGGTGCAGAAAATAATCATGTAAAAATCCTCAAGAATTTAATTGGTGCCGATTCAAAAATCAGCAGCGAAAAGTTAACGTCATTAGAAGGCAGAAGACATAAATCGGTTGGTGGTAATGCCTTGCGTGCTGCCGTGCTTGGTGCCAACGATGGACTGGTATCGAACATGAGTTTAGTGATGGGCGTGGCCGGTGCCACCAATGGCGAAACAGGTGTGTTACTGGCCGGGCTAGCCGGTTTGTTAGCCGGTGCATTATCGATGGCGCTGGGCGAATGGATCTCTGTAAAAAGCTCGCAGGAATTGTATGAGCGACAGATGGCATTGGAAATGGAAGAGATTGAAAACAATCCGGAGACAGAGATGAAAGAACTGCAGTTGATTTATATGGCCAAAGGTATTCCTGCAGAACAGGCCGAACAAATGGCGAAGGAAGTGATCAGCAATCCATCGCATGCACATGAAGTGTTGATTAAAGAAGAGCTGGGCATTAATGCCGAAGAATTAAGAGGCAGTGCATGGACAGCCGCCATTGCTTCGTTTGTTTTGTTTGCGATTGGTGCGGTTATTCCTGTTGCGCCTTTCTTTTTTGGTACAGGCTTCACCTTTATTATCTGGAGCATTGGTTTAAGTGCAGTGGGTTTATTTCTTATTGGTGCAGCCATTACCTTGTTCACCGGCAAAAGCATCTGGAGCTCCGGCTTTCGCCAGGTGCTGTTTGGTTTAGCTGCAGCAGCTATTACGTTTGGAATAGGCAAACTGATTGGGGTGAATATTGCGGGGTAGGTAAACCTTACAGGTCTAACTCGCTTTTTCACTAAATTGCAGCCGCAGTTATGGATAAATTCATTGTTTCGGCACGAAAGTACAGACCCCAGACTTTTGATACAGTTGTGGGGCAAAGTCACATTACTACAACATTAAAAAATGCCATCAGCCACAACCAGCTGGCGCATGCATTTTTGTTTTGCGGTCCACGTGGTGTAGGTAAAACAACCTGTGCCCGTATTCTGGCCAAAACCATCAACTGCGAAAATATTCAACCCAACGGTGAGGCTTGCGATACCTGCGTAAGCTGCCGCACTTTCAACGAAGGCACATCGCTCAACATTCACGAGCTCGATGCGGCCAGTAACAACTCGGTAGATGATATCCGTTCACTCATTGAACAGGTACGTTTCGCACCGCAGATGGGTCAATACAAAGTATACATCATCGATGAGGTACACATGCTCAGCTCCAGTGCCTTCAACGCTTTTTTGAAAACACTGGAAGAACCGCCATCCTATGCAATTTTTATTTTGGCTACAACGGAGAAGCATAAGATTCTTCCAACCATATTGAGTCGTTGTCAGATCTTCGATTTCAAACGAATTACCATTAACGATACGGTTGAACATTTACAGGAAATTGTTGATAAGGAAGAACTGAAAGCAGAGAAACCAGCCCTGCAGGTAATTGCGCAAAAAAGCGAAGGTTGTATGCGTGATGCACTCAGCATCATGGATAAGATCGTGAGTTTTACCAATGGTGAATTAACCTATCAAAACACATTAGAACATCTGAACATACTCGATGCCGATTATTTCTTCAAACTGCTTGATGCGATGCAACAGCAGGATCTGGCAACCGGTATGTTGTTGTTTGATGATATTAACCGCAAAGGTTTTGAAGGCGACATGGTACTCAACGCCATGGCCGAATTCTTCCGTAATTTATTAGTGTGTAAAGATGAACGTGTGGCCAATTTGCTGGAAGTAGTGGAAAGTTTTAAAGACCGTTACATTGCTGCAGCAAAAAAAACATCGGCTTCTTATATCATCAGCGCACTGAATGTTTTGAACGAAGCGGAAATTGGTTTCAAAGCTGCCCGTAACAAACGCCTGCATGTTGAGTTGGCCATTATTAAACTCACGTACCTGCAACAAGCCATTGATCTTGCTGATAAAAAAAAAGTAGTTGAGAAAGCAAAAGCTGTTCAGTTTCGTGCATTAAAGCCGGTTGAAATAAAGGAGCAGACTGAAGGTACAAGGAACAAGGTGCAGGAAACAAGTGGAGCCAAGCTGTTAGTGGAAGAACCGCAGCAGAAGATAGAAGGATCAAGGTACAAGGAACAAGAGCCAAAAACCAATGTCCAAACCCCATCCGTTTCAGTTCCAAAACCAAGTTCCCCGGGTTTAAAAGGTGGCTTATCAAAACTTCGTGAAAAAATTGCAGCAGAAAGTAACAATGCAGCTAACCAGCAACGTGATCTTGATGAAGAAGGATTAAAAATTGCCTGGCAGGAATACATTCTCAAATTAAAAGCAGCAGCTAAACATTCGGTGGTATCTATTTTTGAAATGATGGAGTACCGCATCAAATCGCCGGTTGATTTTGAAGTGGTGGTATCGGGTGCTATCCAGGCTGGTTTTCTGAAACAGGAAAAAACATCATTGCTACTGCATGTACAAAGCTTTTTCAAAAATCCCAACATCAATATTCATGTGGAGCTCATTGAAGACCCGGAAGATGACACGCCGATTGAACGTCCGCTTACCGTACGGGAACAGTTTCAACTAATGGCTGAAAAATATCCTTTGGTGAAAGAATTGAGAGATCGTTTGGGTATGCAGCTCGATTAAACTGTTCGTTCGGCGCTTTCTCAAAAGCAAATCACCCTTTTCAAACAAAAGCATACCGCTTTTCGAAAGCAATTGAGCGATATGTAACCCACAACTTTTGCCGGCAATAACAATGATGGGAAACGCTTTTTCCACCTGAAAAAAGTGCCGGAACCGGACTTCCGTTAACCTGCTTCTGCCCCATGCAAAAAGCTAACAGTTATTGGCCAGAAAGCACAGGAAGATATTTGGCCAAATTGCCTTAATTTCACGCCTTCATTACGACAAAAAAACTGATTTTATGGCTGAAGTGATTCGTATGCCCCTGTTAAGTGATACAATGACCGAAGGAAAGATTGTAAAATGGAACAAACAGGTAGGCGATAAGGTAAAAAGCGACGATGTGCTTGCAGATGTTGAAACTGATAAGGCTACCATGGAAGTGGTTGGCTATGCAGATGGCACATTATTATACATTGGCGTGCCCGAAGGAAAGGCAGCCCAAATCAACGAAATCATTGCAATTGTAGGTAAAGAAGGCGAAGATTATAAGAGCCTGTTGGATGGTGGCTCTGCTGCTCCGGCTCCGGCTCCCGCTGCTGCAACTGAAACTGCTGCCCCTGCTCCATCGGCTCCTGCCGCTGCGGGTGTTGATGCAGATGCATTGGCAAGTCAACTGGGTGTTACGGTCATCCGCATGCCTTTGTTGAGCGATACAATGACGGAAGGAAAGATTGTTGCCTGGAATAAAAAAGTGGGCGACAGTGTAAAAGCCGACGAAAGTTTAGCGGATGTTGAAACCGACAAAGCAACCATGGAAGTGGTTCCTTATGCTGACGGTACCATTTTATATACCGGTGTTGAAGCCGGCAATGCTGCGAAAGTAAACGAAGTAATTGCAGTGATCGGTAAAGCCGGTACTGATATTACAGCGTTGGTAGCTGCCTTTAAAAATCCGGGTGCAACCGCAGCTCCTGCAAGTGCACCGGCTGCTGCAACTCCTACTGCTGCCAGTGCTCCTACGGTTGCAACAACAACGACTTCAAGCACTGAAAATGGTCGTGTTAAAGCATCACCTTTAGCAAAGAAAATTGCTGCTGAAAAAGGTATCGATCTCCACGCTGTACAAGGCAGTGGCGATGGTGGCCGTATCATTAAAGCAGATATCGATAATTTCAAACCTGCAGCAGCTACGGCTCCTGCTGCTTCGAAAGCGGCAACGCCTTCTGCTCCTGTTATGGCATTTACGCCGGGTGCAGGCGAAGGTTATGTTGATACGCCAAACAGCAACATGCGTAAAACCATTGCACGTCGTTTGGGCGAAAGCATGTTTACCGCTCCACACTTCTACCTGAAGATGGAACTGAACATGGACAATGCAATGGCTGCACGTGCGCAAATGAATGCAGTGAGTCCTGTTAAGATCAGCTTCCAGGATATGATGATCAAAGCCTGTGCAATGGCCTTGCGTCAACATCCGGCAGTAAACTCTTCCTGGATGGGTGATTTCATCCGCACTTACCAGCACATTCATATTGGTAGTGCAGTTGCCGTTGATCAGGGATTGATTGTTCCGGTATTCAAATTTGCAGATCAGAAAAGTTTAAGCCAGATTGCGGCAGAAGCAAATGGTTTGTACGATAAAGCAAGAACAGGTAAACTGCAGCCACAGGAATTCAGTGGCAACACCTTTACCATTTCTAATCTTGGTATGATGGACATTGAAGATTTCACTGCCATCATTAATCCGCCAGACAGCTGTATCCTTGCTGTTGGTCGCATTAAAGAAATTGTAATCAAGAAAAAAGATGGCAGCTTTGGTACAACTAATGTGATGAAAGTAACATTGAGCTGCGACCACCGCAGTGTGGATGGTGCAATTGGTGCAGCCTTCTTACAAACACTCAAAAAATATATCGAGAATCCTGTTACCATGTTGGTATAAGTTCATCGATTATCGCATACAATCCCGTTGCCATGCAACGGGATTTTTTTTGTGTATTCATTACCTAACTTAGCAGCCATAAGCACTTATAAAAATGAGCATCACCAACAACGAAGAACTGGAGGGCATGAAACAAATCAGCAATGCCGTTGCTGTTACATTAAAAGCCATGCGGGAGTATGCAAAGCCCGGCATCAGTACAAAAGAATTAGATGAATATGGAAAGAAGATGCTGGAAGAAATGGGTGCGAAATCGGCTCCTTATCTTACCTATAACTTTCCCGGATACACCTGTATCAGTGTCAACAAATCGTTTGCACATGGTATTCCATCTGCCGATATTATTTTACAGGAAGGCGATTTGGTGAATATTGATGTATCGGCAGAGTTAAATGGATTTTGGTCTGACAATGGTGGTTCTTTTGTTGTGGGTGAAGATCTTCATCAACATCAACCACTTGTTGATTTATCGAAACGCATTTTATATAATGCACTCAACGAAATAAAAGGCGGTGTACGCATTGCAGAAATTGGTAAGCTCATCGAAACACAGGCAAAAAAAGCAAACTGTAAAGTAATCCAGAACTTAACCGGCCATGGTGTTGGCAGAAGTTTACACGAAGAGCCGGAAGAAATACCCAACTATTACGATCGCTTCAACACCAAACGCTTTCGCAAAAATTCGGTTGTAGCTATTGAAACATTTATTGCCACACATTCAACATTAGCAGTGGAGTTAAGTGATGGCTGGACTTTTGTTGGCAACAAAGGTGGTTATGTTGCGCAGCATGAACACACCATTTTAATTACCGATAACAAACCAGTTATTCTTACAGCAGCCAACGAAATATAGTATCTGCTAGTACAGTGGAGTTGTTGCACATGCATCGTTGTGTGCATGGCAGTACTATTAGCAGTCGTGTACTTTAAACAATGTTGTTCTGCAATCGGACAGGATACTATCCATTTTAGCCAAACCCTTGCTGCAGCATACTTACAGCCGTTCATATTTGAAAATTATTTTTCAGTAATTTTTGAAAATTCTAAACTTCTTGCTAACTTAGGGCCATGAAGATTTCAGAAGCAAGGCAACAATTCATCAGCACATGGGGAGCGATGGGAACGCATTGGGGTATTAACCGTACCATGGCGCAAGTACATGCGTTGCTGATGATCAGTGCTGATCCGCTTACACAGGATGATATTATGGCACAACTCAACATCAGCCGGGGAAATGTAAATATGAATATCCGGGATCTGATTGATTGGGGGTTGGTTGATCGTGTGCTGATACCGGGTGAACGCAAAGAATATTTTACGGCAGAAAAAGATATCTGGAAAGTTGCCACGCAAATCATCAAGGAACGTAAGAAACGTGAGCTTGACCCAATGATGAAGCTGATGGATCAGCTGAGCAAAGTGGAAGGTGATAAACGTGATAAAGAAGTGAAAACTTTTCTCGACACCATCAACGGCATCAAGAAATTTGGTGCGCATGCCGATGACATGCTCGACGTGTTGGTAAAGAGTGATGAAAACTGGTTTTTAAGTACAGCACTCAAAATATTCAAATAGTTAACAGCCGGTATTTCCCGGCTTTTTTTATACACAATCGTTTTGCATTATTTCGATCATAAAAAGAACCCATGAAACGTTTTAAGCAAATTGAATTTTACAGCAGTGTTCTGCTGATCATTGGATTTTTTATCAGCTGGCTCATCAGCAGAGACAACAGCCAGTTGCTTACCGCTTATTTTGTTGTGGGCGCAGTACACATTGTTGGTATGTTGGTACATGCGGCTAATAAATGGTTTACCAACCGAAGCAGTCTGCGCCTTTATTATCATTGGCTCATTGCTATTCTAATCCTGCTTGTTCCGTTTGGCTTTGGCTTATTTATTCTGTTGTACACCGCACCTGTTCTTGCACTCATCTATACCATCATCTGCAAGCTTGAACTGAATGCACTGGAGCTGAAAGAGCTTGTGCATTTGAAATAATAGCTGTTGCTAAATTATCTGTAATGAAATTCGAAATTCCAAACTGGGTTATCTACGTAGGAGCAGTAGGACAAATGTTTACTGCACTCATCTATCCATACATACGCCACAAAGTATTTGATTGGTATAATGATATTAAAAAACTAAAGCCTCTTAACCAGGAAATAGCAAAAACATACGGCAGGTATATTCAGGGGTTAAATTTTTCATTCGGACTCATTTCTTTACTGCTAGCCGATGAATTGAAAAACGGCACATCACTGGCAGTGGCTTTAACCGGCTTAATAGCAGCTTATTGGACAGGGAAAGTTGCGACACAGTTTGCCTACTACCCTATGTACCAGATACCCAAAAAACTGATTTTCAAAATAGGCGAAATAGGCATGAATGCTCTATTTATAACATTTGCACTTGTATTTATTTTGCTGTTTGTGTATAATCTGTTGTTACTAAAAACATCTCCCCTTTAGTTAGAATATTCCTCGTTATGCAATATTTTTATTCAATGAGAACACTTCAAATAACATTGCTTTTTTTTATTTCAGTCTTTACGGTAAATGCACAGGAAGTAAAGCAAAATTTGCTAAATCGCTATTTCGAAGTAACCACCAATGTAAAAGAAGCTTTCTTTTATCGTTTATCGCAGCCTTTTAAAGGTTATTGGGCTTATACCGATTACGATTCAAAAGACAGAGTTGTACGAACAGGGTATTTTACAGATAGCAATTTCACAACACAAATAGGACCTCACTCCTTTTTTTGGGAAGGAAAACCAATGTATAAAGGAAAATTTGTAGATGGTAAACCAAGCGGCTATTGGTATTTCTATAATACTAAAGGAGAAATCTACGACTCATTGCACTATGTTGAAAAAACAACAGCGGAAGTAAAAAATTCTTTTCCGGAAAAGAATGATGAAGCTGAAAAAAATAAAACAGCAATGCTGCAAAATGAGCATATGAAAAAAGACAGTAGTGTTGTTTTTGCAACAGTTGAAAAAGAAGCTTCGTTTCCGGGAGGAGACAAAGGATGGTCGAAATATCTTACCAAGCAGTTAAGCATGCCCGATCTTATTATGGCTATTAACAGACCGCAACGTATGACTGTTGAAGTTCAGTTTGTAGTTTGTAATGACGGAGAAGTTTGCTCTGTTGAAGCAATAAACAGCTCCAGCCCTCTGTTGGATATTATGGCCGTTAATGCAATCCGAAAAGGCCCAAAATGGGAGCCTGCTTTTCAGAACAATAAAAATGTAAAAGCATGGCGTCGTCAAAAAATTTCATTCATCATACCCGAAGATTAAATAATGTCCAAGTTAACCTTAGTCATAGGTGCCTCAGACAACAGCATTCGGTTTAGTTACCTGGCTGTCCACCGGTTACGCAGCAATGGTCATCCGGTAAAAGCTATTGGCAAACACAAAGGAACCGTGGCAGATGTAGCCATTGAAACAGAACAGCAACCTTACCACGATATTGATACGGTTACCCTGTATATCAACCCAACACACCAGAAAGCGTATTACGATTATATACTCTCCTTACATCCTAAACGCATCATTTTTAACCCGGGTACTGAAAATCGGGAGCTGGAAGAATTGGCACGTAATAACAATATTGAAACGATGGAAGCCTGTACACTTGTGCTCTTAAGTACAGGCCAGTATTAGCTTTCAGCGTTCCGGCAGTTTTGTTGAAGTGGCTTCGGTTATCCCCAGCTGTTAATAAACTAATAACTGAACAAGCTTGCAGCAGGCAAAAAGAGTTTCGTAAATTAGGGAAAACCCTTTTTATGAAATGGAGAAAATTTAACGGCGAGCACATCCGTATTCCTATTAAGGATGAGGTACGTACCGCCATCATAAGAGAAACCGAAAAAGGTTTCCGTTTAAAAGTTTGTATTGGTACCGATAGCCAGGTAAAAGGAAGCGATACCGAATTTGCAACAGTTATTGTTTTTCTGCGTGAAGGACATGGTGGCTTCATGTTCATTCATAACGATAAAACCAAACAGAAGTATTCCATCAAAGAACGGATGTTGGTAGAAGTGGCAAAGAGTATTGAAATTGCCTACGAGCTCTGCGATCTGTTTACACAGTACGATGTGGATATGGAAGTACATGCCGATATTAATACCAATCCGCATTTTAAAAGCAATGAAGCATTGCGTGAAGCCATGGGTTATATCCTCGGTATGGGCTTTGCTTTTAAAGCCAAGCCCGAAGCTTTTGCCAGCAGCAGCTGTGCCAATAAAATAGTAAACTGATTGTTTCGTTTACGATTCTGTCTCTCAACCGTGTAAACCACGGTTCGTAAATTCTTCGCCCCTATTCTTACCGGATTTTCAATAAAGTGGCTGCAACAACAGCAGCTGTTTCTGTTCGCAATCTTGTTTCGCCCAGCATTACGGGTTGGCATCCGCTTGCAATTGCAGATTCAATTTCAGCAGAAGTAAAATCACCTTCCGGACCAATCAGGATCATACAATTTGCACCTTCGACTTCGCTCAGGATATCGGTGATCGATGTTTTTTCTCTTTCTTCACAATGTGCAATCAGCTTTACTGCATTTTCAAATTGCATCATTTTTAAATTTTCAAATCTCATTGGTTCATGCAGCACAGGCATCCATGTTTGCTGGCTCTGCAGCATGGCACTTACAAGTATTCCTTTCATCCGGTCGTAACGGAAATGCTGGCGCTCGGTCCGGTCGCACAACAACGGAATAATTTCGGTGATACCGATTTCTGTTGCCTTTTCTAAAAACCATTCGAAACGACTTGCATTCTTCACCAGCGAAACAGCTATGCATGTTTTGCGTGCAGCTTGCGGTGTAAAGCTTTTTGTTTGAATTTTTACTACACAATGCTTTTTATGTGCATCGTTTATTAGCGCTGTAAACAAATTGCCTTTCCCGTCGGTTAAATTCAACTGCTCTCCTGCCTGCATACGCAATACTTGCACCACATGCTTCGAGGTTTCTTCGTTTAACGTAAGAAGTTGTTGCGATGAATCTAAAGACTCGATATAGAAAAAAGGTAATGCCATAAAAAAGAATGTCCCGCTTTAAGCAAGCGGGACAAATCTAAAATCATACATCCGAAATCAGAAATCTAAAACGGCGTTTCCTCATCGAAGTTCATATCATTCATTTTACTTCCTTTCTGTACGTAAACTTTGGGGCCGTCATCTTCTGGAATTTGCTTCCAACTACCACTGCCCGGCAACATGCCCGGTCCGCCCGGTAATGGCGCATTGTAACTACCACCGCCACCTGGCATTCCACCTGCATCACCAAAATCATCTTCAATAAATTTCTGAATATGCAGTAAGCCTCTCAGTTTAATTGTTTCGAGCGAACCATTCCTGTGCTTGGCAATACGTACGTGTGTTTCACCACGGTTGCTTTCACCAAACTCATTCGATGTAATATCGTAATATTCGGGACGATACAAGAACAACACCATATCCGCATCCTGTTCAATCGCACCCGATTCACGAAGGTCACTCAACTGCGGCATCTTGTTACCATCCTTACGTTTCTCCACATCACGACTTAACTGCGAAAGTGCAATGATGGGAATATGTAATTCTTTTGCCAGCTGTTTTAAACCACGTGAAATGGTACTGATCTCCTGTTCACGATTGGTGTTTTTATTTCCTGCACCGCTCATCAACTGCAGATAGTCGATGATCAATAAGCCTACACCATGCTTGTTTACCAATCGGCGGGCTTTTGCACGCAATTCGAAAATGTTGAGTGCCGCACTGTCGTCAATATAAATCGGCGCCTTTGCTAAAGGTTCAATTCCTTTTTTATACAGCTCTTGAACTTCATGATCTTCCAGTTTACCACGGGAGATCTTTTCGAGCATAATTTCACTTTCGGCCGAAAGAATACGCTGCACCAGCTGTGCAGCACTCATTTCAAGCGAGAAGAAAGCAACCGGCGTTGGCTTTGTTTTATTTAATGCAGCGTAACGTACTAGATTTAAAGCAAACGCTGTTTTACCCACGGCAGGACGGGCAGCAAGAATAACCAGATCGGATGGCTGCCAGCCATAAATTACTTTATCCATTGAGGGGAAGCCACTCGGTACACCCGTAATATCTTCCTGCTTGTTCCGCATGTCTTCGATACGCTGGATAGTCTTCACCAAAATATCTTCCATCGATTCGAAGTTCTTGCGCATGTAGTTATTGGTGATCTCGAATAACTTGCTTTCCGCATCATCCAGCAAATCGAAAATATCTGCAGCATCTTCATATGCCTCTGCAATCGTTTCGTTGCTGATGGTGATTAATTTCCGCTGAATAAATTTTTCGAGTACAATACGTGAATGCGCTTCCACATTGGCAGTAGATACAACCGAATTGGTTAGCTTGGCCACATAATACGCACCACCAACCATTTCCAGTTCGCCATTAATTTTCAGCTGTTCAACAACCGTTAAAATATCAATGGGCGTCGATTTGCTTTGCAGCTCCTGCATTGCTTTAAAAATGCTTTGGTGTGCCGATACATAGAAGCATTCCGGTTTCAGAATTTCGCTTACAATATCGAATGCACTTTTCTCCAGCATAATAGCGCCAAGCACTGCTTCTTCCAGCTCTCTTGCCTGGGGTTGCACTTTGCTGTAGCTGCCGGTGAGCTGATCTACCGTAGTACGTTTTTTCTTAGAACGGTCTGTATTTAAATTCGGAATAGCCATAGTTCACAAAGAATACTACAATGTTATTTTGGGATTTGCCTTGCCGGCGTTGTACAATCGTTTTTTCATGTTAAGCAATTGTTACCGGAACAAGGGCGACGAATGTAAAGGACAAACCAATACCAGCAAAAACAAATCCACAGTATAATTTTTTCAACCTCAATCCACATTAAATTCCGGGTTATCCACGCTTTTCTTGAAGTGATGCACATAAAACACCCGGCTTATCCTCAATTTAATTTATTTTTTCGCTCCAACAGTGCGCATTTCCACACAGGCTGTGCAGAAAGATTTTGAACCGATTCTTTTGCTGTGTGGCGCAGATTACAATATGGACTTTTGCTTCCAAAACCCTGTTTTTGCTCCTTTCGTCAGCTGCCAAAAACTACTGTAGGGCTCAAGCAGTCAATCAATTATCTTTGCAGCTTTCCGAATAAAAGTTCTCTTAGCATGACGATCAGTTATAAGTGGTTGCACGAATATTTACCCGTTTCGGTTGAACCGGAGCGTTTGAGCCGTATTCTTACATCAATTGGCCTAGAAGTAGAAAGCATGGAGGCCTACGAAGAAGTAAAAGGAGGTTTGCAGGGTTTGGTTATTGGCGAAGTACTTACCTGCGAAAAACATCCCGATGCCGATAAATTATCGCTCACTACAGTAAATATTGGTGCGGCTGAGTCTTTGCAAATTGTATGTGGCGCACCGAATGTTGCTGCTGGTCAAAAAGTAGTAGTGGCAACGATTGGTACAACCATCTACCCGGCAAATGGCGAACCGTTAACCATGAAGAAGGCGAAGATCCGTGGTGTTGAAAGTCATGGTATGATTTGCGCTGAAGATGAAATTGGTTTAGGCAACAGCCATGCAGGCATTATGATTCTACCCGCCAACGTAACTGTGGGTACAAGTGCAGCTGATTATTTTAAACCCTACACTGATTGGATCATCGAAATTGGTTTAACACCCAACCACATGGATGCCATGAGCCACATGGGTGTTGCCCGTGATGTAATTGCCTACCTCAACTTTCATGATAAGAAAAACTATGTGCTGAAATCGCCTTTCAGCAATGGTTTCAAAACCGATCATAAAAACTTACCCATCACAGTTAAGGTTGAAAATACAGAAGCTTGTCAGCGTTATGCAGGTGTAAGTATTGCCAATGTTACCGTAAAAGAAAGCCCTGTTTGGCTGAAGCAACGGTTAAAAGCAATTGGTGTAAGACCGATCAATAACATTGTAGATATTACCAATTATATTCTGCACGAAACAGGCCAACCGTTACATGCATTTGATGCAGATGCTATTGCCGGTGGCGAAGTAATTGTAAAGAACTTACCCGAAGGCACTGCCTTTGTTACACTTGATGAAAAAGAACGTAAGCTCAATGCAGAAGATCTGATGATCTGCAATAAAGAAGAAGCGATGTGTATTGCAGGTGTTTTTGGAGGCATGAAAAGCGGTGTAAAAGAAACCACTAAGAATATCTTTTTAGAGAGTGCCTGGTTCAACCCGGTTACAACACGTAAAACATCGTTCCGTCATAACCTGCGTACCGATGCTGCTACACGTTTTGAAAAGGGTGTTGACATTAGTAATACTGTAAACGTACTGAAGCGTGCGGCGTTACTGATTAAAGAACTCGGTGGCGGTGAAATTGCAAGTGATGTTGTTGATGTGTATCCGAAGCCAAAAGAGAAAACACAAATTGCGCTCAAATTCCATTACCTCAAAAAGATCAGCGGTAAAAACTATCACCCCGATACGGTGAAGAAAATTTTTGAATCGCTGGGTTTTGAATTGGTGAAAGAATCCATTGATGAACTATGGGTGGCCGCACCTTTCAGCAAACCCGATATGGAATTACCGGCCGATCTTGCAGAAGAAGTAATGCGTATTGATGGATTGGATAATGTAGAAATTCCAACCAGCATCACCATCTCTCCTTCTACCGAAGCCGATCAAACAAGCTTTGCGTACAAAGAAAAAATAAGCAACATCCTGGCCGGTCAGGGCTTTAATGAAATCTTCACCAACTCCATTGCCAACAGTGCATGGTACAGCGAAGAAGTGCTGGCAACAACGGTTAAAATGCTCAACAACCTGAGTGCCGAGCTGAATGTGATGCGTCCGTCGATGCTGGAAACAGGCTTGCAGTGCATAGCGTTTAACCTCAACCGTAAAAACAGCAGTCTGCGTTTGTTTGAGTTTGGTAAAACGTACAAAACAACCGAAACCGGTAAATATTTCGAAACCGATCACTTAGCTATTTATACAACCGGCACTACCGAAGCTTCATGGAAACAAAAAGCATCGGCTACCGATGTGTACTTCCTCAAAGCAGTGGTGAATGGTATTTTACAACAGGCGGGGCTTACTGCCGAAACAGAAATTGCAGAAGCAGAAAAAGGCTTCAGCGGAGTCATCAACTACAAAACCCAAAAACAGGTAATCGCCAAAGTAGGTATTGTTGATGCTGCCCAGTTAAAACAGTTCGATATTAAACAACCGGTTTACTTTGCCGATATTAACTGGAACATTTTAACTCAGCTTGCTGCAAAAGCCAAACTGGAGTACAAAGAAATTCCACGTTTCCCTGCCGTAGAGCGTGACTTGGCGATTGTAATTGAAAAGAATATCAGCTATGCGGAAGTGGAGAAAGCAATTAAGAATGCGAAAGTGAGCCGCCTGAAAGCTGTGTCGTTATTCGATGTTTTTGAGAGTGAAAAAATTGGAGCCAACAAAAAATCACTGGCGCTCAATTTTGTGTTCCAGGACGATGAAAAGACATTGGTAGATAAAGAAACAGAGAAGATGATGAGCACACTCATTCAAACGCTGGAAAAACAACTTTCGGCTGAAATACGCAAATAATGTTCATTAAACCTTTACGGTGACAGCTATCGAGCAACACATACAATCACTGCAGCAAAAAATGCAACTGCTGGTAAAAAAACATCAGCAGCTTGAAAAAGAGAATAAAAAGCTCAAGGAAGAACTGCTGCAGTTAAAGGACAAGCATAGCGATCGTAAACAGGAAATGGAAATACTGGAAATGCAGAATGCAATTTTAAAAGCATCGCAACAGCAATTAGACGAAAAAGAAAAAAAGGAACTGGAAAAAAAGCTGAACGGATTTATAAGAGAAATTGATCGTTGTATTGCCTTGCTTACAGAGTAGTTACACCCGCTTAACGATCTGCATTTTCATCTCGTTTTCACCCTGCTTTAATTCGATGGTATACACGCCGTATGGAAGATCGTTGAGTCCACTCCAGATGAGCGAACGATGAGAAGATGCTTCTGATTCGAGATGGCGACATACAGCTCCACCTTCATCTTTCAGTACTGCTTTTATTGCTTTCCGTTCCGGTGACGAAAGTTCCAACGTAAGTGTATCGATAAACACTTGTGGTTTAACTTTTGCAAACATTGTTTTGATCCTGGTTTGAGGTAAGTGATAAGCAGTGCTTCTCAAAAAGTATGCAACAAAACAGATAAGGGAACTTTTTTACGAGTTTCGAATATATAAAAACTTAGCCTTATTTTGGTATGATGGAATCATTAATTCCCATAAACATTGTTATTGGCGACCGCAGCTACCGTATTAAAGTAAGCAGCGAGCATGAAGAACATGTTCGCAAAACGGTTAAAATCATCAATGAAAAAATAATTGAATACAAAACCAGCTTTGCCGGCAAAGACATGCAGGATTATGTTGCAATGGTGTTGATATGGTATGCTACTGAAGTGAGCGCCAAAACGGGCAATACCCCAGCTTCAGCCAACGCTGCCGATGCAGAAGAAGCCTTGAAAAAACTCGAACTGCAAATAGATCAGCTGCTGCAATCGTAAGCCATATTCTCCGCTCGGGCTGTATTACGTCGGTATGCTTTCTTTTTTTCTGTATTTTCGCCACTATTGTCCCGCTATGTATATGTATAAAGCCATAGAAAGGAACGATTTGCAGAAAGAAAACAAACCCCACATCAACAATGGAACTCATTTATGTTATAATTGGTATTGTAGCACTCCTCATAGGGGTGGTAGCAGGAAAATTCATCTTTGCTAAAAACACACAAAAGCAGGTAGAAGAAGCCGAAGCACAGGCACAATCCATTATTAAAGAAGCAGGCATCCGGGCCGAAACCATCCGGAAAGAAAAAGAACTCGAGGCAAAAGAAAAGTTTGTTCAACTGAAGGCTGATCACGACCGTGACGTGATGGAACGCAACCGCAAAATCAGCGAAAGCGAGAACCGTGCCCGCCAGAAAGAACAATCCATTAACCAGAAGGAAGCTAACCTCGATAAGCAGATTAAAGAAAACGAGGCTATCAAAGAAAACCTCAACCGCCAGATCGAAGTGGTGAACCTAAAGCGTACCGAACTGGAGAAACACCAGGAGGAGCATATCCGCCGCCTCGAAAAAATTGCTGGTCTTAGCGCAGAAGAAGCCAAAAATCAATTGGTAGAAAGTCTGAAGCAGGAGGCACAGACCCGTGCACTGGTATTGCAACAGGAAATTATTGAAGATGCCAAGCTCAAAGCCGGTAAGGAAGCACGTAAGATTGTCATCCAAACAATTCAGCGTACTGCAGCAGAACAGACTATTGAAAATACAGTAACCGTTTTCAACCTTGAAAGCGATGAAATAAAAGGTCAGATCATCGGTCGTGAAGGCCGTAACATCCGTGCGATTGAAGCAGCGACAGGCGTTGACCTGATTGTTGATGATACGCCTGAGGCGATTCTGTTATCTTCTTTCGATCCGCTTCGCCGTGAAGTAGCCCGTTTGAGCTTACAGCGTTTGGTGGCCGATGGTCGTATTCACCCTGCCCGTATTGAGGAAGTGGTGGAAAAAACCCGTAAGCAACTGGAAGAGCAGGTAATGGAAATTGGCGAGCGTACTGTTATTGAACTCGGCATTCATGGCATGCATAAAGAGCTGATCCGCATGGTAGGCCGTATGCGTTTCCGTTCTTCTTACGGTCAAAACCTGTTAATGCACAGCCGTGAAACAGCGAACCTTTGTGCCATCATGGCTTCTGAACTTGGTTTGAATCCAAAGCTGGCTAAACGTGCCGGTCTTTTACACGATATTGGTAAAGTACCAGACGAAGAAACTGAACTGAGCCACGCATTGCTCGGTGCTAAACTGGCTGAGAAGTACGGTGAAAACCCTGCAGTTGTCAATGCCATTGGTGCCCACCACGATGAAATGGAAATGCAGTATGTTATTTCTCCGATTGTCCAAGCTTGCGATGCCATTAGTGGTGCAAGACCGGGTGCACGCCGTGAAATTATGCAGCAGTACCTGCAGCGTATTAAAGATCTTGAAAGCCTGGCAATGGGCTATCCTGGTGTTGAAAAGGCTTACGCTATCCAGGCCGGTCGTGAGTTGCGTGTAATCGTAGAAGCAGAGAAGGTTACCGATGCAGAATCGGACAAGCTGAGCTTTGAAATGGCGCAGAAAATTCAGACCGAAATGGTTTATCCTGGCCAGATTAAAGTAACCGTTATCAGAGAAAAAAGAGCTGTAAACGTGGCGAGATAAGACTGAAAGCAACTGGTAATTAGTGATCGGAAATATTGTCTGAACTTTTTTTCCAAATTCCTGCGAACAAATTACCATTTACTACAAAAACCCCTTACCTTTGCCGTCCTAAAAATTAAGAGTTATGAACGCCGCTGTTGCATTTGTACATGAGCAATTAACTGCAGGAAAACAACATCCCAACTTTAAAGCTGGTGATAATGTTACTGTTAACTATAAAATCGTTGAAGGTGGTAAAGAGCGTATCCAGGGTTTCCGTGGCGATGTAATCAAGCGTCAGGGCCAGGGTGCAACTGCATCATTTACAGTTCGTAAGATCTCTGATGGTGTTGGTGTTGAGCGTACCTTCCCTGTAAACTCTCCTAACGTTGAGTCAATTGAACTCAACAAGGTTGGTAAGGTTAGCCGTGCTAAACTGTTCTACCTCCGTGAAAGAAGCGGTAAGAGCGCACGTATCAAGGAAAAGCGCATGAAATAATCCAAAAGATTATCACAATACTTAAAAAGGGGAAAGAAATCTTTCCCCTTTTTATATGAATATACCAGGCCTTTGCGTTATATTTATGCTCCCGGGCAAGCATTGCTTGTTTGTAATTCCATACCTTTTGAAAGAATCGTAACTCTATTTATTAACTAAATCAGTTGTTCCGGTCATGAAAAAGGTATTAGTAGCTCTTGCAGTTGTCGCTTTCTTTTTAATGTCTTGTAACAGGGGTATTACTCCTTACCAGGCAGCCAATGGCAAAGCAGGCAAATGCGGCAAAAATTACATTCGCTAATTTGCAGACTTTCATAAAAATGTTGAAACCTTCCCTCTCCGGAAGGTTTTTTTTATCAAATTGTTTCAAAGCCCGAGTTATAAATAACTGTAACTTTGTGTTCCTTTAAATTTTTGATCATGAATTTTCAACCCATATTGCTTGGTGTTCTCGGTACGCAGGAAATCATCATTATTGCCATTATTATTTTGCTCCTTTTCGGAGGTCGTAAAATTCCTGAACTGATGAAAGGCTTGGGTAAAGGTATCCGTGAATTTAACGATGCCAAGAATACTGTACGTAAGGAGATAGAGGAAAGCACAACTGAAACTCCTCAGAACAAACAGTAATCGATTACCCCTTTCGATTTGATTCTTACACTTCAACTTTTTTGAAGCGATCTCCCTTTTGTATCCTTTCGCATCCATAAACGCATATCAACAGCAACTTTTTGCAGGCACAACCTCCTGTAAAGAAGCCGTTGAATTCTATTTGCAACAAATAGAACGACAAGAGCATTTAAATGCGTTAGTTGCCGTGTTCCCGCAAGAAGCAAGACAACGGGCTGAACTGCTCGATGCAAAACGAAAAGCGGGAACATCAACCGGAAAATTGCATGGTGTAGTTGTAACCATTAAAGATGTAATTGCATGGGAACAACATCCGCTTTCTGCCTCTTCAAACATCCTGAAAGGTTTTCATTCTATCTATAATTCTACCGCCGTTCAAAAATTAGTAGCCGAAGATGCTATTATCATCGGTATTAATAACTGCGATGAATTTGCAATGGGCAGCAGTAACGAGAAATCTGCCTTTGGACCTGTGCGTAATAAAATTGATGAAAGTCGAGTACCAGGTGGATCATCGGGTGGATCGGCGGTAGCAGTACAGGCACACCTTTGTATGGTTAGCTTGGGAAGCGATACCGGAGGTTCTGTTCGGCAGCCAGCCGACTTCTGCGGTATTGTTGGTGTAAAGCCCACCTATGGCCGTGTCAGCCGTCATGGATTGATTGCCTACGGTTCAAGCTTCGACCAGATTGGCATTCTTGCAAACAATGTAGAAGATGCCGCTTTGGTACTTTCGGTTATTGCCGGAGAAGATGAGTATGATGCTACGGTCTCAACCTTGCCTGTTCCCTCCTATGCTGAGGAATTGACTTCTGCGTCTACCAAACCCGTAATCGGTTATTTCAAACAAACCCTGCAGCACGAAGGATTGGATGAAGAAATCCGTTCATCGCATCTTGCATTTATTGCACAGCTGAAGCAGGATGGATACCAGGTAAAAGAACTGGAGTTCGATCTCATCGACTATATCGTTCCAACTTATTATGTGCTAACAACTGCTGAAGCCAGCAGTAACCTTTCCCGTTTTGATGGTGTGCGCTATGGCTACCAGGCTACACCTGTAAAAGAAGAATTAACGGAATTTTATTCGGCCAATCGTTCCGAAGGATTTGGCAAGGAAGTACAACGCCGTATTATGCTGGGTACTTTTGTGTTGAGCGCCGGTTATTACGATGCTTATTATACCAAGGCACAGCAAGTTCGTCGTAAATTATTTGAACAAACAAAACTGGTTTTCAGTGAAGTAGATGTTTTGCTGATGCCTGTATCGCCTTCTACCGCTTTTAAAATTGGTGAAAAGAACAGCAACCCGGTTGAAATGTACCTTGCTGATATTTATACCGTGTTTGCCAACCTGGTTGGTATTCCCGGCTTATCAATTCCCCTCTTTCAGCATAGCAATGGTTTACCATTTGGTTTACAAATGATGACCAAGCACTTCGATGAAGTATCTTTGCTTCGTCTTGCACATACGTTTATGCAAACGTATAAAGCAGGGTAAGTTGTTATCCATGCAAAAATTAATCATTACACTTTCATTTATTCTATTTGTAGTTGGCTCCTTTGCGCAAACAACTACTGCAAAAGGTTCAGCAGCAGATACCGGCATTGCTACTCAACAGGGTAATGTAGAAAATTATGGATTCAAATCGCTGTTTGTAAACAAAGAGTTCAACAGTACCAATGCGTACGATGCACAGATCCATCCGCAGGCATGGGGTTTTATACAAGACTATCTCGACCGGCACGGTAAGAATCTGCAAAAAATGAAGAGCTGGGGCACACCTTACTTTACACTGATTGATAATGTGCTTACACAATATGGTTTACCACATGAATTAAAATACCTGGCCGTTATTGAAAGCGGCTTGAACACCAATGCGACCAGCTGGGTTGGTGCACGTGGACCATGGCAGTTTATGCCTTACACAGCCAAAGAATATGGATTGAATGTAAACGGCTGGATTGATGAACGCACCGACTATTTCCGCAGCACACATGCAGCCGCAAAATATCTCACCACGCTTTATAACGACCTCAATGATTGGTTACTGGTAATTGCAGCCTATAACGGCGGACCAGGACGTGTGTATAGCGCCATTAAGAAAAGCGGCAGCAGAGATTTCTGGAAGCTGCAATATCATTTGCCTGAAGAGAGCCGTAACCACGTAAAGAAATTTATTGCTACGCATTACATCATGGAAGGAAAAGGCGGCGTTACAACTGTTGTAAACGATGGCAAACAACAACAGCCTGCCGAATTTGCCCCGGAAAAAACAGATCCGAATATTGATGTGCAGGTGATAGCCGGAAAATTCAGTTCGGTAGTGATGGCAAAAAACCTGATGGTGGATCTGTTATACTTCAATCAGCTGAACCCGAATTTTGATGCGGTACTGGCGGGCAACAATACATTTAGCCTGCGTTTACCAAAGGAGAAGATGCAACTCTTCAACAGTAATCGATATGCTATACTTAGCGAAAGTATTCAGCTGCTGATGCGCTTTTATGGCGAAGATGGCATGAAAGATATTTATCCGAAAGTTTCTGAATTACCGGAAGTAAAGAAGAAACCTGTGGTGAAGAAAAAGGGTTAGGCTCTTTACGCATTTGATGGAGAAACAGATTTACTAATTTTTATTTCCTCGAATCAACTAATAAATATTCCTTTGAGATAAGGAAATCAAATCAAGGTCTAAGGTTCAGTAACATAACCTGACATCTCACAATTCTTTATTTGCTTCTACCAAGTCAGCCATTTCATTAATAAACCACTTTTCAAACAAGTTAAAAAATACTATTGAAAGAGATAAAGTCATATTAATAAACAGATTGTACTTTTCCTTCGCCTCATCAGAATTAGTAAGTATAAATTTATTCTCTAGCGAATCAATAATGATTTTTGGCTCATCCGTTTTATACTTGAAAGAAATAATATTTCCCGATCCATCTAATATAGGTTCTACTGAATTTTTCTGAAATAGACTAAAACTACGATTTCCAAGAAATAAAAAACTCTTTACATCAGCTTCTTCACATATCCAGTACTTATTTTTATTCACAACAATGTAAATCTCTGGAAAACAATAAGCATCAATTGAATTATAGCCTAATTTCTTAGACACATACACTAATTCTAACGCCACTTTATCTGATATCCTCTTTTGTCCAGCGTTATTTCCAATTTCATTATAACCACCAATTAACTGGACGAAATCGTAATCTAGGTTCATCATTTTTTTTTCATCGTAAATATAAAAGGGTCTTGGAGATAACCCTTTTATACCTTCTAAGCTGTCAAACTCCCTTCGTCCAAAATAATTTTTCTGTTCATTTCCCATTAGCTTGTTTATAGCTTTTACTTCTCGCTCATCATAAATAATATCATTAAACCCAAGTCGTGGTTTCATGTATCCGAGAAGCTTACTATTGAAATCAAAGAAAGAATTTGCTTCGACACTTTCGACCCATTCAACAATACCGATATTACTCTCATAATAAGTCTTACTAATAGCACTAGCCAATGCTTCATTTGCCGTAAGCATATCAATCAAGAGTAACTTATATGCGCCAATATTTTTTCTCAAAATGTCAGTGAGAGCAGAGTAATTCATGAAAATCTAACCCAATTTTAGAATAGTAAATAAGTTAAACGATGTAAAAGAATCATCCCAACACTTTCCGTATCGCATCTGCTTTCAGTAAACATTCCTCATATTCCTGTTCTGCATTGCTGTAATAGGTAATACCGCTGCCTACCATGTACGAGAGATAATTGGAAGCAGCATTGTAAAAGATGCTCCTGATGACCACATTAAAATCAAAATCGCCATTGGGAGCGATGTAACCAACTGCACCGGAGAACAATCCTCTTCGTGACTGCTCATACTGTTCAATGAGTTGCATTACTTTTCGCTTGGGAGCACCCGTCATACTACCCATAGGGAACGTTGCACGGAGCACATCTGTAAACGTTAACGCATCATTTACTTCACCGCTGATGGTTGAGATCATTTGATACAGTTGCGGAAACGAATAAATACCAAACAACTCATCTACCTGCACCGAGCCTTCTTTGCATACACGACTCAGATCATTCCGCACCAAGTCTACCACCATTACGTTTTCACTACGGTCTTTTTCGCTTTTATGTAACTGCTGTTTCAAGAGTTCATCATCCGCTGCATCTGTAGTATTACGCTTAATGGTTCCTTTAATGGGTTGTGATATGAGTTTATTTTCTTCCTTACGTAAAAAACGTTCCGGACTCGCACAAAGCAGATAGCTGTTGTTTACTTTATAAAAAGCAGAGAATGGATTGGGGGATATCGTTGTAAGCGATTGATAACAGTACAAAGGATCGAGCTGCACATTTTCTGCAAAAAACTCCATGCAGTAATTAAGCTCGTAACAATCTCCACGCAAAATATGTTTGCGGATGGTTTCAATGGCATCAATGTATTGGGCTTTACTGATGCGTTCGCTTACCTGCAGAGGCTGTTTTGTTTGTGCTGCCTGTAAAACCTCAGTTTTGATCTGCTGCCAAACCAAATCATGATCGTAATTAACGGAACCGATCTTCAATTCGGTTTCCGACAGTTGCAGCACATACTGCGGTACAAAAAAACACAGATCAGCAAATCCTGTTTTGTTTTGGTGTGAGGAAGGGAGGTCATCGATCTCTGCTTTCAAATCGTAGCCCAAATGTCCAAAACGCCATTCTTCTGCGTGCTGTTGCAACCATTGTTGCAATTGTTCAAGTGCAGTACCGGCGTTGAGTTGTAATAAGGAAACTTCGCCACAACCAACTAAACACTCGTAACTGTTACCAGGCAAGCGGTAGTGGTGGTTGTCTAAAAAAGAACAAATGTTGAACCGGTTGTTACACCAGCTCAACATTTGTTGCTTTACTACAGAAAAATCTGTTATGAAATAAGTGCGGAAGTTATGCTTCACGTGCAGATTTAAAAATCATCATCATCATCATCAAAATCATCACCACCACCCATCATATCAAACTCTTTGAAATCTTCATCGAGTTTAAAATCATCGTCATCATCGCCGCCTTTCTTTTTACCGGCACCTGTAGCTTTACCTTTCGATTTAGGTAAATCAAATTCTTCGAAATCGGGATCGTAATCATCATCATCTTCCGATTTGTTCCAATCGTCATCTTCATCATCACCTTCTTCATCGTCATCATCATCGTCGTCTTTCGACTTCGATTTTGATGCAACAGCTTTACCGCCCTTTTTTGCAACGGGTTCATCATCTTCTAACTCAAAATCATCTTCGTCTTCATCTTCTTCATGATTCTTTTTTGGCTTGCTGTCAGCCTTGCCTGTGTTCTCCGCCTTAGGAGATGATTTGTCCGCAGATTTCTTTATTGACTTTGCCATTTTATTATTGGATTGTGCTGTAAAATTTCAACGGGTTTTTGAATTAGCCAAACTTTTTTCCAGTTTTTTTTAATTGCTTATTTTCTTATCAGCCGGTAATAATCTGATCACGACCGGGACCATTTGATACATACTTAACATCTACTCCAAGGTAATTGTTGATGAATGCTAAATAGTCGTTCATTTGCTCAGGAAAATCGGCCCATGTTTTACACTCCGTAATTGGTTTACTCCAACCACTGAATGCTTTGTATACAGGTTCAATTTTTACTTTGCTAATCTCAAACGGAATCTGTTTGGTTTCCTTTCCGTTTACATTGTATGCCGTACATACTTCAAGTTCGGTAAAACTATCCAGTACATCGGCTTTTGTCATTACAATTTGTGTAATACCATTCACCATACATGCAAACTTCAATGCTACCAGGTCAATCCACCCGCAACGGCGTGGGCGACCAGTTGTTGCACCAAACTCATTCCCTATTTTACGCAGCTCTTCACCGGTTGCATCGAACAATTCTGTTGGGAAAGGTCCGCTGCCCACACGTGTACAGTAGGCTTTGGTAATACCAATGATCTCACGTATTTTATTCGGCGCAACACCTAAACCTGTGCTTACACCCGCAGAAATCGTGTTTGATGAAGTTACAAACGGAAATGTTCCGAAATCCACATCGAGCATGCTACCCTGTGCCCCTTCGGCCAATACCTTTTTACCTTCATCTATTTTTTCGTTGATGAAATATTCGCCGTTTACAATGTTGAGTGTTTTTACAAACTCAACTGCTTCGAAAAATTCTTTTTCCCACTCGCTGATGTCTTCTGAAAAATTATAATTACCGAGCAGTTGCAGATGTTTTGCTTTCAGCTTTTCGTACAGCTTGTTAAATTCAGGATCGAGCAGGTCGCCAACACGCAATGCATTACGCCCTGTTTTATCCATATAAGCAGGACCAATCCCTTTTAAGGTTGATCCGATTTTTTCATCGCCTTTTGCCAGTTCAGCAGCTTTATCCAACGCACGGTGTGTAGGTACAATAATGTTTGTACGCTCAGCAATAAACAGGTTTTCACGCACATCCACTCCCATGGCTGCTACTTTCTCGCATTCCTTTTTCAAGGTAACAGGATCGAGTACAACACCGTTACCAATGAGGTTAACAATGCCTTTATGAAAAATACCGCTGGGTATCTGGTGCAACACCACCTTGGTACCATTTACATACAGTGTGTGTCCTGCATTGGGGCCTCCCTGGAAACGTGCAATCACATCATAATTAGGTGCAAAAAAATCAACGATTTTTCCTTTTCCTTCGTCGCCCCACTGGAGGCCGAGAATTACATCAACCATAAAAAAGTTTGAGTGGATTATTTTGAAGCCGCAAAAATAAGAGAATACAAAGGGCAAGCCGCAAAAAAATGCGAGTGGGGAAAAGAAAATTATTGCTCTGTATCGTACCGCTCTACTTTCTGAATGCCCGTTAGTTTATACAGCCTCGAAACAAGGTCGTCGAGTTCGTCTTTATCGTGCACAAAGATTTTGATATTGCCTTCAAAGACACCTTCTTTTGCTTCGATGGTAATGGCGCTGATGTTGAGACGCATTTCGCCACTGATGAGGTTGGTGATCTTGCTCACCACACCCACATCATCCACTCCAATAATTTTAATACCGGTGAGGAACGAAATCTCTTTGTTTTTCGCCCACTTGGTTTTTACCACCCTGTGGCCGAAATTAGCCAGCAACCTCGAAGCATTGGGGCAACTGGTACGATGTATGATTAAACCCTTACCTGTGGATACAAAGCCAAACACGTCATCGCCGGGGATGGGCTTACAGCAGTTCGCCAAGGTATACACAATACGATCGCTGCTTTCACCAAAAATGATCAGCTCCGAATCTTTGTGCGATGGTTTGTTGGGATCGTAATCGGGCTTGGGCTCCATGACCGGCTTAACCGGTTTTGGCAGTTCAAACTTATCGCCCACCAGGTGCAGCTCTTTCAGCTCCTTGAGATCGATGCCTTTTGTAGCAATTTTAAAAAACAGTTCAAGGTGCGAAGGCTGTTTGTAAAACAAGGTAAGCGTATCCACATTCTGCACATCGTAACTGGCCCCCAGTTGTTCCAGTTTACGTTGCAGCACATATTTTCCTTCGTCGGCAACCTTGCGCTTTTCTTCCTTCAGCGCATCTTTAATCTTGTTGCGGGCTTTAGCAGTAACAACAAAATTCAACCAGTCTTCGCTGGGCTTTTGTTTGCTGCTGGTAATAATTTCAATCTGGTCGCCGCTGCGTAGTTTGTGCGCTATCGGTACCAATTTGTGATTCACTTTGGCGCCAATACAACGGCTACCTACATCACTATGCACACTAAATGCAAAGTCCAGTGCTGTTGCACCAACAGGCAGCATCTTTACGTCGCCCTTTGGTGTGTACACATAAATTTCTTCGGCCAGAAAGGAGCTTTTGAAGTCCTGCAGAAAATCGATGGAGCTGCTGTCCTGTGTATTGAGTGCTTCACGAATATTATGGAACCATTTATCAAAGCGGTCTTCATCACCGGTTCCTTCTTTGTATTTCCAGTGCGCCGCCAACCCTTTCTCTGCAATTTCATTCATCCGCTTGGTGCGTATCTGTACTTCCACCCATTTACCTTGCGGCCCCATCACGGTTGTGTGCAGGGCTTCGTAGCCATTGCTTTTAGGATTACTCAGCCAGTCACGCAAACGTTCGGGACTAGGCGTGTACATATCGGTAACGATGGAATAGGCTTTCCAGCAATCTTCTTTTTCCTTTTCGGCAGGTGAATCGATGATGATTCGGATGGCAAACAGATCGTACACCTCTTCAAAGCTTACACCCTTCTTCTTGATTTTATTGGAAATCGAATGGATTGATTTCGGGCGACCATACACCTCATAACTGCCAAAACCTGCACGGTCGAGTTTTTCTTTAATGGGTTTAATGAACTCATTAATATACCGGCTGCGTTCCCGCTTGGTTTCGCTGAGCTTACGGGCAATTTCTTTATAGGTATCGGGCTCCAGGTACTTCATGGAAAGATCTTCCATTTCAGTTTTGATGTTGTACAAACCGAGGCGGTGTGCCAGTGGCGCATACACATAAACCGTTTCGCTGGATATTTTCAGTTGCTTTTCCCGCTTCATACTGTCCATCGTACGCATGTTGTGCAAACGATCGGCCAGCTTAATCAAAATCACACGGGGATCATCGGTAAGGGTAAGCAGAATCTTTTTAAAATTTTCGGCCTGTTGCGAGGAGTTGGCATCAACTACGGTAGAAATTTTAGTAAGCCCATCAATAATGCGGGCAATTTCATTGCCAAATTCACGGGCTACATCTTCCAGTGTAATATCGGTATCTTCTACCGTATCGTGCAGCAATGCACAAATGGTAGAGCGTACACCCAACCCAATTTCTTCCACACAAATTTGTGCCACCGCCAACGGGTGGAGTATATAAGGTTCGCCGCTTTTACGACGCATCGTCTTGTGTGCATCGGCTGCCATTTCAAAGGCAGTACGCACCAATTCCTTGTCGCCTTTTTTAAGTTTCGTCTTCAGCGAGCGCAATAAACTACGGTAATGGCGAAGGATTTCCTTTTTTTCCTGTTCGGGGGTAAGGGTATAGGCCGGTATGTTCACGTTTGTTTCCAGTAAATGCGAATTTAGGAAAAAGCGCTTTTACAAAGCGCAGGAATAACTGAAACCCCCTACCTTTGCAACCCATTTAAAAAAGGTCCAGACCACAAAAACCAATGCCCAAGCGCACAGCAGTATTGGAGTTTGGATTTTTCACATTGGATTTTTGACTCCGGATGTGGTGAAATTGGTAGACACGTCAGACTTAGGATCTGATGCCGTGAGGTGTGGGGGTTCGAGTCCCTCCATCCGGACAACCGCTTCAACCTCCCCTTTACCGGGGAGGCTTTTTTAACAGCTTACAGCCGGTAGCTGAAAGCTAAAAGCAGAAATTACTATGGCAACAGTAACAAGAGAAAACATTGGGTTGTTAAACGACAAACTCACTGTAAAAATCACCAAGGAAGAATATTTTCCTGCGTTTGAAAAAACATTAAAAACTTACAGCAAGCAAGCAAATATCCCCGGTTTCCGTAAGGGTATGGTGCCTGCAGGTATGGTAAAGAAAATGTATGGTCCCGGTATCTTTACCGAAGAAGTAATCCGCAATATTGAAAAAGGATTGAACGATTACCTCGTAAACGAAAAGCTGGACATTTTTGCACAGCCTCTTCCTCTTGCCAACACGGAGTTTAAGCCAAACATGGATCAACCGGCTGATTACAGCTTTGATTTTGAAATTGGTTTAAAACCTGCATTCGAAATCAACCTCGGTAACGTAAAAGCTCCTTATTATAAGGTGAAGGCTACTGCCGAAATGGTAAACGACGAAATTGAGCGTTTGCAAAACCGTTTTGGTAAAATGACTGAGCCAGAAGCGGTTAACAGCGACGACAATGTACTGAACCTTACGTTTGAAGAAAGCGATGCACAAGGTACTGTTGTTGAAGGCGGCATTAAAAAAGACAACTCTCTCCTCGTAAAATATTTCACACCAGCTTACCGCACGCAACTGCAGGGCAAAAAGAAAGACGATACAATCGTTATTACTTTGGCTGATGCATTTGAAGAAAAAGAACGCAGCTGGGTTGTAAGTGATTTAGGTTTGAAAGATGCAGCAGAAGCTGAAGGTAAATTCTTTAAACTCACCATTACAAAGGTTGGCCTCATTGAAAAACGTGAGTTGAACGAAGAGTTCTTTAAAGAAGCGTTGCCTGGTAAAGACATTACTACAGAAGCCGATTTCCGTGCTGCCATTGAAGCCGATATCCAGGCATACTGGGATCGTCAGAGCAGCAACCAGATCCAGCACCACCTGTATCATGTGTTGTTAGATGATACAAAAATGGAATTACCTGAAAGCTTCCTGAAAAAATGGTTAGCTACTTCCGGTGAAAAGCCAAAAACAGCTGAAGAAGTGGAAGCAGAATTCCCAACCTTCAACAACCAACTCCGCTGGACGTTGATTACGGATAAAATCATTACTGAAAATAAACTGGATGTAACCCAGGAAGAGCTGAAAGAAAGCATGCGCCAGCAGGTGCTCAGCTACTTTGGCAGCATGAGCCTTGGTGATGGCAACCTCGAATGGTTAGATCAATATGTTGATGGTTTATTGAAAGATGAACAACAGGTTGATCAAACATACCGTCGTTTGGTGACAGAAAAAGTATTTGTGTGGGCAGAAGGCCAGGTGAAAAAAGATGAGAAAGAAGTAAGCTCTGAAGAGTTTATTAAGATGAACGAAGAACACCACCACCACCACCACTAGGATTTTTTTGATTTGCGATTTTAGATTGCAGATTTATTATAAACCCCGCTGTATAATTTACAGCGGGGTTTTTGTTTAAGCAAGCCTCCAACATCTGAAATCTAAAATCGCCAATCTGCAATCAACCCAGCCATAATAACCGAACTGCAAGCAACCATAAACCTTAAACCATAAACCTTAAACCGTTTCCTCTGCCTTAATGTCCTGCTTTTATGCCTCGCATGGTATTTGAAAACAATTTATTCCAAACGTTTCCCTTAACTTCAAACCGGAAAATAAATGACTATGGATTTCAATAAAGAATTTGAAAAATACGCCGTGAAACACCGTGGTATCTCCGGCGCCACATTGCATAATTATCAGAACGCTTTCACCCCTACTAATCTTACGCCTTACATCATCGAAGAACGTCCGTTAAATGTTGCAAGCATGGATGTGTTCTCCCGCCTGATGATGGACCGTATTATTTTTATGGGCGAACCGATTAATGATTATGTAGCCAACATTGTAACAGCCCAGCTGTTGTTCCTGGAAAGTACCGATCGTACACGTGATATTCAGATGTACATCAACAGTCCCGGTGGCAGCATTTATGCAGGGCTTGGCATTTACGATACCATGCAGTACATCACCCCCGATGTAAGCACCATTACCATTGGTATTGCTGCAAGTATGGGTGCGGTGCTAATGTGTGCCGGCACAAAAGGCAAACGTACAGCGCTGAAACATTCTCGTATTATGTTACACCAGCCATACGGCGGTGCAGGTGGCCAGGCTACCGATATTCAGATTATGGTGAATGAAGTAAAAAAGCTGAAAGATGAATTATACCAGATCATTTCTTACCACAGTGGTCAAACATTCGATAAAGTAAAAGAAGACAGCGACCGTGATTTCTGGATGACTGCATCTGAAGCAAAAGAATACGGACTGGTGGATGAAGTACTGGTAATGAACCCACGTAAATCAAAAGAAAGCTAAACCTCAAAACCGTTACAAACAATGAATCAGTATAATTTAAAATTTCCTGTTCGTTTCGAAGACCAAGATGATGAGCCAAAAGAAAATCCGTTGGAACAGTTTTCGGCTGCAGCTTTCGGACCATACAATAAAAAATTCTTAGAGCAACGCAAGATCTTTTTCTGGGGTGTTGTACACGATAATTCAGCCAAAGAAATCGTAAACAAACTGCTTTACTTAGATGCAGTAAAACCCGGCGAAGAAATTAAACTCTACATCAACAGCCCCGGTGGTGTGGTAACGAGCGGTATGGTTATTTACGATACCATGAAACTCATCAGCTCACCTGTAAGCACAATCTGTATGGGCATGGCTGCATCAATGGGCTCTATTTTGCTCAGCGGTGGTACAAAAGGCAAGCGTTATATTTTCCCAAGTGGCGAAGTAATGATTCACCAGCCAAGCATTGGTGGTGCGCAAGGAACCAGTGCTGATTTGGAAATTATTGCTACACAAATTGCCAAAACCAAAGAAATGGGCGCCAGAATTTTGGCTGAAAACTGCGGCAAATCGGTAGAACAGGTGTTGAAAGATTTTGACCGTGACTACTGGATGGATGCCAAAGAAGCTGTAGAGTACGGTATTGTGGACGGTATTCTCGATAAGCTGTAACAGAACATTTACACTATTTACTGGGATGGGGCTTTGTAGTGCTCCATCCCTTTTTTATCATTCTACTACCTTAATTAAAAAGCATTGTTATCTTTGAGTTGGTTTTGTATAATCAAAACAACCTGAAAACCCATTCCAAATGGCGAAAAACAACATGTTGCATTGTTCTTTTTGTGGCAGAAGCAGAGACGAAGTGAAGATCCTCATTGCAGGACAGGAAGGTCATATCTGTGAGAATTGCGTTGAACATGCACAGGAAATTATTGCGCAGGAATTATTGCTGCGTAATGAAACAACTACTTCTAATTTTAAACTCAACGTAAAAAAGCCGATTGAAATAAAGCGCTTTTTGGATGAGTATATCATTGGCCAGGACGAAGCAAAGAAAGTATTGGCAGTTGCAGTGTACAATCATTACAAGCGCTTAAAGCAAAAAGCCGAAAGCGAAATTGAAATTGAAAAGAGCAATATTGTAATGGTGGGCGAAACAGGTACTGGTAAAACATTGCTGGCGAAAACTATTGCACGCTTACTCAATGTTCCGTTTGCGATTGTTGATGCTACCGTATTTACAGAAGCCGGCTATGTAGGTGAAGATGTGGAAAGCATCCTCACCCGTTTGTTACAGGTTTGTAACTACGATGTTGCCGCTGCTGAAAAAGGTATTGTATACATTGATGAGATTGATAAAATTGCCCGTAAAGGCGATAATCCTTCTATTACCCGAGATGTAAGTGGCGAAGGTGTACAGCAAGGTATGTTGAAGCTGCTGGAAGGAACAGAAGTATTGGTTCCACCACAAGGCGGCCGTAAACACCCCGAGCAAAAACTCATTAAGATCAACACACAGAATATTCTCTTTATTTGCGGAGGTGCATTTGATGGTATTGATAAAGTGATTGCACGTCGTGTAAACACCAATGCCATTGGCTTCAATGTAAACAAAGAAGAACAGGAGCACATGAAGAAGAATCTGTTGCAGTATGTTAATGCACAGGATCTGAAAACATTTGGTTTGATCCCTGAATTACTCGGCCGTTTACCAATCGTTACTTACCTCAATCCGCTGGATGCAGAAACGCTCCGTGAAATTCTGGTTACACCAAAGAATGCTTTGATTAAACAATACAAAAAGTTGTTTGAACTGGAAGGCATTGAACTCGTCATCGATAATGAAGTGTACGATTTTATGGTAGCAAAAGCAATGGAATACAAACTCGGTGCAAGAGGTTTGCGCAGCATCTGCGAAAGCATTTTAACCGATGCCATGTTTGATTTACCGGGCAGCGAAGAAAAACAATTCCATCTTACACTCGATTATGCAATGCACAAGTTTGATAAGAGCAAACTCGGCTTGTTGAAAGTTGCGTAAACGCAAGTAAGAATTACAAAGTTAGAAGTACGAACGTGAACTATATTTCAACCTGTTGATTTTTTCAACAGGTTTTTTATTTGCAGAAAGATAGATTGACTTGTAACAGGGACACTACCAATGCACACACATAACAAATCAGTTAGCATCTGCTAAAATCTGCGTCATCCGTGTTTCTATCCAAGTTTAATCTTCTAACTTTCCACTTTAAACTTTTACGCATGCAGGATCTTATCAACCGTTTAATGGAAAAAGGTTTAACCGAACAGCAGGCCTATGCAGCTATCGATGTCATCAAAACATTTGCGAAAGAAAAGTTTCCCATCTTCGGCGGAGCTATTGATAAACTGTTTGACAAGTACGGGCCAAAAGACGACGATGATTTTCTCGATTAAACAATAAAGCCGTTCCCGAAGGAACGGCCCGGCTTTCTCATGCTATCGATCGCCTATTTTAATTGTTCACGTGCAATAACAATCTTCTGTATTTCACTGGTGCCTTCGCCAATGGTGCAGAGTTTACTGTCACGATAATATTTTTCAACCGGAAAATCTTTGGTGTAACCATAACCGCCAAAAATCTGTACGGCATCGTTACTTACTTTCACCGCTATTTCGCTGGCATAGTATTTTGCCATAGCCCCAGCTTCGGTTACTTTTTCACCACGGTTTTTTAAATCGGCTGCTTTTAAAATCAGTAATTCAGCTGCAGCAATTTCAGTAGCCATATCGGCCAGCTTAAACGAAATTCCCTGAAAATTGGCAATCGGCTGATCGAACTGGTAACGCTCCTGCGAATATTTTACCGCCGCTTCGTAAGCTCCTTTGGCAATACCCAGCGAGAGAGCAGCAATAGAAATCCGGCCACCATCCAGTATTTTCAGCGCCTGCCGGAACCCATCTCCCACCGTACCAATTCTGTTGGCATCGGGTATACGACAGTTATCAAAAATCATTTCTGCTGTTTCGCTTGCACGCATGCCCAGCTTGTTTTCTTTCTTTCCGGCTTTAAAGCCAGGTGTACCTCTTTCAACCAAAAATGCTGTTGAGTTACCGCTTTCCCGTGGTTCACCGGTGCGTGCAATCACTACCGCCAGTTCTGCACTAATACCATGCGTAATCCAGCATTTGGTGCCGTTCAATATCCAGTCATCACCATCTTTAACAGCCGTAGTCTTCATATTACCTGCATCGCTGCCGGTATTGGGCTCTGTTAAACCCCATGCACCGATCCACTCGCCACTTGCCAGTTTAGGCAAATACTTTTTCTTCTGTTCCTCGCTTGCACAATAAAGAATATGTCCTGTGCACAACGAATTATGAGCAGCGAGACTTAATCCTATCGACCCACACACTTTGGCTGTTTCCACAATTGCAGCTACATATTCGTAATAGCCAAAGCCACTGCCACCATACTCTTCCGGTACAAAAATGCCCATAAGCCCCAGCTTACCCATTTCATGAAATACATCTTTGGGAAAATGCTGGCTTTCATCCCACTCCATTACATGTGGCAGAATGTGTTTCTGTGCAAAATCTCTGGCTACCTGCGCTACCTGCTGTGTTACTTCGTTTTGCGAAAAATTCATCCTGTATTCTTGTTTACGGTCTTCTTTAAAATAAGTTGAGCCATGAACTGACTCTCAAACCAGTACCATGACTCAACTGTTTTACATAATAGCAATCAATCGAAACGGCTAAACAAATATAGGAGAATTACTAACACGTGTTAGCGAAACAGAGAAAATATTTTTCCTTTATTCAACCTGCAGGTAAGGACTGATCTTTTGGTACAGCTTTTCGTCGATTGCCCCAATTTTCTGTAATTCGGTAATACTGCTGAAACTGCCATGCTCTTTCCGGTATTGCACGATGGCATTGGCAACACTAAAACCAATATAAGGATGCGCTTTTAACTGTTCAACTGTACTGTTGTTCAGGCTTATTTTCCGCACATCAGCTGTTGTATTTTTTAACTGAGGTTTTATTTGTTGAAACACGCTGTCGGGTAGTCCGTAAGTTTCTGCAACCTGATCAACCGAAACAAAACCACCGAGTTTGTTGCGAAAATTAACAATCCGGCGGGCATAACCAGACCCAATGCCACGAAGCAACTTCCAATCGCTTGTATCGGAGCTGTTAATATCAACAACGATCTTTGTAAATTCTTTCCTTTCTTTTGTATAAGAAGTTTCAACAGTTGAATTTTCAGTAACGCTTGCAGGCTTTTGTTTTGCTTCAATTGATACGAAGGGAAGCAACCGCTCTGCTTCATCGGGCCGCAGCCCATAAATACGTTTCAGATCTTCCGGCTTGTAAAATTTACCACCTTTGCTTCTGTACTTAAGAATTGTTGCAACTGTTTTTTCTCTTACACCAAGTCTTTTCCACTCATCCGCAGTTGCGTTGTTCGGATCAAAATAAAACAACTCGCTGCTCTGTTTTTTTCTTTGATACTTTTCAAACTGCGACTCTTTGGGTTGAAACAACGAGGCATCATCATATTCATCATTCACTTTTCCTTTTTCTGTTTCTATAGTTTGTAAAGCGGCCAGTTGCTGCTGCACAGTTGTGTCAACAGTTAGCTCTAGATCATTTTTTACAAGAAATGGAAAAATAGAAGGCAGCAAGGAAAACAAAAGTGCAGCTGCAGCAAGTAGTAATGTTGCATTGCGTTCTTTTTTGGTGAAGCTGAAGTATTCTTTTATCCAATGGGGGCGGGTAAACTGCATACTTTAAAATTAGCAGTTGACGCTTTTAAATGAAATACTTCAAAACGGGTAGAGCTGCAGCTCACAAATGCAGCACAAGACCATCGAACGCTAAATGAATGCCCTTGGGCAATTCTTTTTCAACTACATCGTGCAAACCTAACTGATGGCTGATATGCGTAAAATAAGCCTGCGGTACTTCAAGTTCCTGCACCAGCGCAACAGCTTCCTCAAGATTGTAATGAGAAATGTGTTTTTCCTTGCGCAGTGCGTTCACCACCATTACTTCGCTGCCTTTGATCTTTTGCTGTTCAGCAGGTTCAATAAAATTTGCATCCGTAATATAAGTAAACGGTCCAAAGCGAAAACCAAGCACAGGCATTTTCATATGCCACACCAAAACAGGCTCAATCAATAATTCGTTAATGGTAAATGGTTGATCGGTGATGGTATTGAGATTGATTTCGGGTACACCGGGATAACGGGTATCGGAGAAGGCATAATAGAAATCTCTGCGTAAGGCTTCTTCTGTAAGATAGTTGCAGTACACTTCCATGGGTTTGCGGTTGATGTAGTTGAAGGCACGTACATCATCGAGTCCGGCAATATGATCTTTATGCGGATGTGTAAAAATGATAGCGTCTATTTTCTTTACCCCCAGTCGCAACATCTGGTAACGAAAATCGGGCGTTGTATCAACAACAATTGTTGTATCGGCCGTTTCAACCATAATGCTGCTGCGGAGCCGGTTGTCTTTTTTGTTGGATGAAGTACATACGTCACAATCGCAACCGATCATCGGTACACCACTGCTGGTGCCCGTACCGAGAAATGTAATTTTAATGGGAGGATAGCTCACAACTTAAAATTAAAAATGAAAAATTGAAAAGGAGGAATGAAAAAGTGCATAGATCGACGGCGTTTCCTTTTCATTTTAAATTTTTCATTTCTAATTACTCATTCGTTGCTTTTGCCGCAGCCAGTGCCATCACTTCTTCGTACAATTTTTGCGACTCGCCGGTTAATGCATCAAAGCTGATGTTGATGAGGGGAATTAATTCGAGCAGGGTATTTACCCGGCTTTCGAGCATCAAAAATTTATTCAATACCACCACTTTTTTCTGTTCCAGTATGCAATAACCACTTTGAAAAGTACCACGTTCGTAGCGAACGATATAACCGCTTTCGCCTAAAATAGCTTCTAACTTATTAAGTGTCGTCTGATTCAGTTTCATACTCTGCCCCAATGGGAAGCTTTAGTTCTTGGCAAATTTACCGTTACTGCCTCTTTTTACCTGTTTCGGTAAGGAGGACTTTTCCACAGTTGTACTTTGCCGTTCTTACTTTATACTTGCTATTTGCTTGTCATCCGCACCACAGGTATAATCATTTCCTCCAAACTCACCCCGCCATGCTGAAATGTGTTGCGGTAATAGTTGACATAGTAGTTGTAATTGTTGGGATAGCACAGGTACACATCTTCCCTGGCAAAAATGTATGAGGAATTGACGTTGGGCACCGGTAACCCTGCTTCGGCAGGATCACGAAAAGCCAATACATCTTTTGGTTCAAAATTGAGGTTACGGCCATGCTTGTAGCGGATATTGGTAGTGGTTTCCTTATCACCAATTACTTTGGCGGGCTTTTGTACACGAATACTGCCATGGTCGGTTGCCATTACGATGTTGATCTTTTTATCCGCAATTTTCTTCAATGCCTGGTTCAGCGGCGAATGTTCGAACCAACTGGCGGTAATACTGCGGTAACTTTTTTCATCGTTCGCCAGTTCCTTCAGCACTTCCATTTCGGTACGGGCATGGCTCAGCATATCCACAAAATTGTACACAATCACATTAATATCGTTCTGCAACAGGTTATGTATATTGTTCACCAGCTCCTGCCCTGCCTGGTGATTGAGCACTTTTGTAAACGATACTTTCAAATCGCCTTTGCCCAACCGTTGCAGCTGTGCCCGGAAGAACTCTTCTTCGTGCAGGTTTTTCCCGCCTTCATCATGATCATTCTTCCATTGTTTGGGGAATTTCTTTTCAATATCAACCGGCAACAATCCGCTGAAAATAGCATTGCGGCTGTATTGTGTGGCAGTTGGTAAAATGGCGTAGAACGACTCCTCTTCCGCAATGCGGAAGTTATCGGCAAACACCGGCTGTATCGCCTTCCATTGATCGAAACGCAGGTTATCGATCAGTATAAAAAATAAAGGCGTTCCTTTTTCAGCATGTGGCAATACTTTAAACTGAAACAGCGTATGGCTCATAATGGGCGATTCGGCTGCCTTCGGTTTTACCCAAGTGGAGTAATTGCGTGAAATGTATTTGAAGAACTCATTATTGGCTTCACTCTTTTGTTGCTGCAATACTTCGCTCATTTCGGGACTGTCGGCCTTGCTCATTTCCAATTCCCAATACACCAGCTTTTTATAGATGTCCATCCACTCGTTGTAATTGGGATTACTGTTGAGTGCCATAAACAAATTGCGGAACTGTTGCTGGTAAGCCGATGTTGTTTTCTCGCTCACCAACCGTTTATTGTCGATGATCTTCTTCAAACTCAATAAAACCTGGTTGGGGTTTACGGGTTTAATCAGGTAATCGCTTATCTGTGAACCAATGGCGTCGTCCATCAGGTTCTCGGTTTCATTTTTAGTAATCAATACAACCGGTATGGATTGGTTCACTTCCTTAATTTTTGTAAGTGTTTCCAACCCCGTAATACCCGGCATGGTCTCATCCATCAGCACCACATCAACCGGGTTTTCTTTTACATAATCAATGGCATCAAAACCGTTGGTTAGTGTATGTACTTCGTAGCCCTTCGCTTCCAGAAACAGCTTCTGCGATTGCAGACTTTCAATCTCATCATCAACCCATAATATTTTTGCTAAAGCCATGCTTATTGGTTTATTCTAAAGTTAAGAACCTAAGGTACAAGTTTCAACGCATAAGCTATTACCTTTGCACACTTGCCCGTTTGATATTTAACAGTTTACCAATGAAATGAGCCATAAAAAACAATGAACATTCTTTACAAAAGCAATGTTCATCAATGGCCAATAACGGGTGGCAATAAAAAGCAACTATACATAGCACATGAAGTTTAGAAAAATAGTGAATGATCCGGTGTATGGGTTTATTACGTTCGACGATGAGTTGATTTACAAAGTGCTGTCGCACCCTTTTTACCAACGTTTACGACGCATTCATCAAATGGCGATGGCGCACATGGTTTACCCCGGCGCTGTGCATACACGCCTGCACCACAGCATGGGCGCTTATCATTTAATGTGCCTGGCATTGGCCGAATTGAAAAGCAAAGGTGTTGACATTACTGCCGAAGAAGAGCAAGGGGCAAAACTGGCTATTTTACTGCACGATGTGGGACATGGGCCCTTCAGCCATGCTTTGGAGCATGTGTTAATTGAAGATGTACATCACGAAGAGATATCATTGCTCATATTTGAACACCTCAACAACGAATTCAACGGCGGATTGGAAACAGCGATTGCTATTTTTAAAGGCACGCATCCGAAATTGTTTTTACACCAGCTCATCAGCAGCCAGCTGGATGTAGACCGCATGGATTACCTCACCCGTGACAGTTTTTACAGTGGTGTAAGTGAAGGTGTAATTGGCTACGACCGCATTATTAAAATGATGGTGGTGCACGATAATGAACTGATGGTGGAGGAAAAAGCGGTGTACAGCATTGAAAAGTTTTTAGTAGCACGACGCCTCATGTACTGGCAGGCTTACCTGCACAAAACAGTGCTGAGTGCGGAGAATATGCTGGTAAAAATCCTGGAACGGGCAAGGTTACTGGCGAAGCAGGAAGAAGGTCTTTTTGCATCAACGCCATTGTTGGACGAATTTTTGCGTACAACGCAATCATCGGCATTTATCCGGAACAACCTGGCGAAATTTTGCGAGCTGGACGATTACGATGTGCTCGCATCCATCAAAAAGTGGCAGCACCATCCGGATAAAGTGCTCAGCACCCTCAGCCAATGGCTGTTGAATCGTAATATGCTTAAAACAAAACTGCAGATGCAGCCGTTTGATGAAAAAGAAATGGAGGTGGTGCAGCGTAAAGCAAAGGAACAATTGTCGTTAACAGAAGAAGAAGTCAACTATTTCGTTTTTAATGGCATAGCCGAAAACAGGATGTACAATACGGGTAATGAGCACATCAATATCCTGTTTAAAGATGGTACGGTAAAAGATATTTCGGAAGTTGAGTACGGATTGATACACGAAACAGTGCTAACCCCGGTGCGTAAGTTTTATCTTTGCCGGCCTGCGCTGAAGTAAAAAGTGCAGAAAGCACGTCATAAAGATTGTTTTGGAACGTTTTTGAAAGTAACTTTAAAATAATAAGACAGGATACATGGAGTTTTCGGCCTCGCAAATTGCGCTCATCATTAAAGGTTCAGTAGAGGGTAATCCCAATGCAACAGTAAATTCCTTCAGTAAAATTGAAGAAGCCGTTGCAGGTCAGCTCGCTTTTTTAGCTAATCCCAAATACGAAGATTATTTATATACCACCGGTGCCTCGGTCATCATCATCAACGAATCGCTGGAATTAAGGCAGCCCTTAGAGGCCACTCTTATCCGTGTGCCCGATGCATATACCGCTTTCGCCACCCTTTTACAGGCTTACGAACAAATTATGGAACAAAAGATGGTGGGTATTCAGGAACCATCGTTTGTTGCTAAAACTGCAACCGTGGGCGAAAACGTTTTCATAGGTGCTTTCAGCTACATTGGCGAAAACGTAAAGCTGGGAAAGAATGTAAAGATTCACCCGCATTGCTACATTGGCAATGGGGTAAGCATTGGTGATAATTGTGTGATCAACCCGGGTGTAAAAATTTACCACAATTGTGTAATCGGCAATAAAGTCATTATCCATGCGGGCACCGTACTCGGTGGTGATGGTTTTGGTTTTGCCCCACAAGCTGACGGCACCTATAAGAAGGTACCGCAAATTGGCAATGTGGTGGTAGAAGATGAGGTGGAGATCGGTTCTAATTGCACCATCGACAGGGCAACCATGGGTTCCACCATTATTCATAAAGGCGCCAAGCTCGATAACCTGATTCAAATAGCCCACAATGTTGAAATTGGTACATACACCGTAATTGCGGCACAAACAGGCGTTAGCGGCAGTACCAAAATCGGCAGCCGGGTAATGATTGGCGGACAGGCCGGCATTGTTGGCCATATTACCATTGCCGATGGCAGCCGCATTAACGCACAGAGTGGTGTAAGCAAATCGCTGAAGCAACCCAACAGTGTGGTTACCGGTTCACCCGCATCCGATTATACCAGCACCTTGCGCAGCCAGGCTATTTTTCGCAACCTTCCGGATATGGAAAAACGCATTGCCGAACTGGAACTGTTGGTAAAACAACTCATGGCCGAAAGGGAAAGTATACAGTAAGCGATCTGCTTACAATCGTTTCACCTGTTTTTTATTACTTTCGTGCCCATGAATCAGAGTAACGGCAACGAAAATGCCAACCAACATACACTTGCCCAACCAATTACAATCAGCGGTGTAGGTATACATACAGGTGCATCGGTAACGATGACCCTTGAACCCGCAGAGCCAAACACCGGTATTGTTTTTCAACGAGTTGACTTACCCAATCAACCTTCGGTAAAAGCAGACGTTGATTTTGTAACCGAAACCAACCGCAGCACAACCCTTGCCAACAATGGCGCTTCGATAAGCACAATTGAGCATTTACTGGCAGCCTTTGCCGGTTGCGAAATCGATAACGTTTTAGTAAAGATCGACGGACCGGAAGTACCCATCCTCGACGGCAGTTCCCGCCCTTTTGTGGAAGCCTTGGAAAAAGCCGGTCGTCAAAAACAAGATGCCATCAAAACCTGGTACAGCATTGAACACAATATTTATTTCTTAGATGAGAATAAGAAAGTGGAAATGGTAGCCATGCCGGCTGATACGTTTCGCATTAATACCCTCATCGATTTTAACTCGCCGGTGCTGGGTACACAGCATGCGCAAATGAGCAATATCGGTGAGTTCAATAACGAAATTGCATCCTGCCGTACGTTTTCGTTCTTCCACGAATTAGAATTTCTTTTAAAGAACAACCTCATTAAAGGCGGCGATTTAAACAATGCCATTGTGGTGGTTGATAAGCCCGTTACAGATGAGCAGCTGGAAACCTTATCCACTGCGTTTGGTAAAGAAAAATTTGCGGTTACCAGCGAAGGCTATCTCAACAACCTGCAGTTACGCTTCCCCAACGAACCTGCCCGTCATAAACTCCTCGACCTGGTGGGCGATCTGTCGCTGGTGGGTATACCGTTCAAAGCACACATCATTGCCAACCGCCCCGGTCATGCCAGCAACGTAGAGTTTGCACGCAAGATCAAAGAACATATTAAAAAGAACCGTTTTAAAGCACAGGTGCCGGCTTATTATCCTGATAAGCCACCGGTACACGATGTAACAGCCATTGAAAAAATTCTGCCGCACCGTTATCCGTTCCTGTTAGTTGATAAGATTATTGAGTTGACAGACACCTATATTGTAGGCGTAAAAAATGTAACTTACAATGAGCCCTTCTTCCAGGGACATTTTCCCGGAAACTATGTAATGCCCGGTGTGTTACAGGTTGAAGCATTGGCACAATGTGGTGGCTTGCTGGCAATACCAAAAGATACAGACGATAAGTACGATACTTATTTCCTGAAAGTTGATAATTGTAAATTCAAGCAAAAGGTAGTGCCCGGCGATACCTTAATTTTAAAAATGGAATTGAAAAACCCCATCAGAAGAGGTATTGTTGAAATGAGGGGGACTATTTTTGTGGGCAGTAAAGTTGTTTGTGAAGGCGATCTCACTGCTCAAATTGTAAAAAGAACCAAGAATGATTAGTAACCTTGCTCATATACATCCTAATGCTCAGATCGGTAAAAATGTAACCATCGATCCGTTTACTGTTATCCACGACGATGTTGTTATTGGCGATGGTACCCATGTAATGAGCAACGTCACTATTTTTTCTGCCTCAAGAATCGGAAAAAACTGTAACATTTTTCCCGGTGCTGTTATTGGTGCTGTTCCGCAGGATTTGAAATACCGGGGCGAATACACCCTTGCAGAAATTGGCGATAACACTACTATCCGTGAATGTGTAACCATCCACCGTGGCACCACCGATAAAAACACCACGAAAGTTGGCAGCAACTGTTTAATTATGGCGTATGCGCATGTGGCACACGATTGTATTGTTGGCAACAATGTTATTCTCGCCAACTCTGTGCAATTGGCTGGCCATGTTACGGTTGATGATTTTGCCATCATCGGCGGTATGAGTGCCGCCCACCAGTTTACACATATTGGTAAGCATACTTACATTGCGGGCATGAGCGCCATCCGCAAAGATGTACCTCCGTATGTAAAAGCAGCCCGTGAGCCATTAAGCTATGTAGGCATTAACAACGTTGGTTTAAGTCGCCGTGGTTACAGCAAAGAAACCATTGAAGAGATCTTCAAAATTTATCATATCCTTTTTGTGGAGAAGCATATTGTTTCAAAAGCAGTTGAGCTGATTGAAAGTATGTTGCCTTCTACCGAAACAAGAGACGAAATTCTCGGCTTCATTAAAAAATCGGAGATCGGCATTATCAAACGTCATTCACAAACCATCAGTGATGAAGATATTGCTTTCTGATGCCGGTAAGCGCTACAACAGGGAGTGGATTTTTCGCCATGTAACATACGAGTTCAATGCAGGGGAAGCCTATGCTGTTACCGGTAACAATGGTTCCGGGAAATCGACCTTGCTGCAGATCATTTCAGGAGCAGTTCAACATTCGGAAGGTACTATTGAATACAATAATGGTTCTACCATAGCTGCCGATGTGCAACATCGTTTGGTTGCGATGGCAGCTCCTTACTTAGAGTTGCCCGAAGAAATGACACTGGAAGAATTTCTAACGTTCCATCAATCGTTCAAAACTTTTTTGCCGGGTTTAACTGTGAAAAAGATCATTGCTTTGCTTGGACTTGAAAAAGCAGCGGCCAAACAAATCCGTTATTTCAGCAGCGGTATGAAGCAACGGGTAAAACTGGCCCAGGCTATTTTAAGCGATGTACCTGTTGTATTGCTGGATGAGCCTTGTACCAACTTAGATGCAGATGGTATTTCGTTGTACCATCGTTTAGTGAATGCTTACTGTGCTGATCGTTTGGTGATCGTTAGCAGTAACGATGAAGTAGAATACAACTTCTGCCAACACAAGATCAGCATTATGGATTATAAACAATAAGTGTATGTATTTCCATCATCTCAACAACATTGAAGCTAAAGAATTATTTCCCGGCTATCACGGTAAGTTTGTGCATACAGGCACTTCAACTGTTGCCTTCTGGAATATTGATGCCGGTGCTCCTATTCCTGAACATTCGCACATGCACGAACAGATTATGCATGTTGTGGAAGGCGAGTTTGAATTAACAGTTGATGGAAAAACAGAACAATTAACCGCAGGAGCGGTTGTAACCATTCCCGGCCATATTAAACATGGCGGCAAAGCCATCAGCAACTGCAAAGTGATTGATATTTTTATGCCGGAGAGAGAGGAGTACAAATAACATTGTAACTCTCTTCAACTGTTCTTTATTAACTCCAAAGGAGTTCCCTGCTTTTAGAATATTAATCATAGTATGTCTGGCTCCGTAGGAGCCTCCTGTTTCTCATAAAAATTCAAACAAATATTTCTCGTCGTAAGGAATTACAAATTTTTCAAGAAACTCCAGGTATTCTTCCTTAAACGTTTTCTTTTGATGATGCGCCTCTTGGTTAAGCACATATTTTGCAACTGCATCTATTTGTGAATGACCGTAGGAAAATACACCATACCCCTCCTGCCAGTTAAATTTTTGTTTCATCCACGGTTTGTCATTTATAAACTCATTGCTGGCAACCTTCACTTCCTTTACAAAATCAGAAATAGACATGACCGGTTTAAAGCCTACAAACAAATGGGTATGATCGGGCATACAATGCACAGCAATCATCTTTGCTTTTCTGTTTTGCACGATGCCGGTAAGGTATTTGTGTAATTCTTCTTTGTGTTCTTTGGGTATGAGGCTTTGCCGGTGTTTTACCGCAAACACAAACTGCAGATAGATTTGGGAATAGGTATTTGGCATATGCATGTTTTTCAAACCGGGAGGCTCCTACGGAGCCGAATCTTGCTTTTGATTATGCTAGAAACCGTGTGTTCCTACAGAACAAAAGCATCAGCTAAAGCTCTAAACAAATGTGTTTGTCTCCGAACTGAGAAGATTCTTTCAACAAACAATCAATCGGAATTATTACTCAGAAAACCATTCTTACAAACAAAACGTTCCTTTTATTTTATACCGCTCCCGATAAGCTATCTGTTCTAACCCCTGCTTGCAATCAACAAATTCAAATCGGTGTATTTTAAATCGAAACGCTGACTTAAATAAAAATTGGTGAGCGCTCCCTTAAACAGGTAAATACCGTTGCGGATATTGAGCTTGTGCCAGAGTAGTTTTTCCAAACCACCTTCGTCTGCCATTTCAAGTAATAACGGCATCAATACATTGCTGATGGCTTGCGATGCCGTACGTGCAAAACCACTCGGTATATTGGGCACGCAGTAATGGATTACACCGTGTTTGATGAAGATGGGACTTTCATGACTGGTTACTTCACTTGTTTCAAAGCAACCTCCACGATCAATACTTACATCTACAATAACACTGCCGGGCCGCATGTTGGCAACCATTTCTTCGCTTGCTACAATAGGGCTTCTTGCACCACCAATGGATGATAATGCCCCTACTGCAACATCACACGTTTTTAATTGCTTGGCTAAAATTTTCGGCTCAATAACGGAGGTCCACATGCGATGACCGATGGCCGTTTGCATGCGCTTGAGTTTATAGATATTGTTGTCGAACACTTTTACACTGCCACCCATGGCCAATGCTGTACGGGCTGCATATTCGCCCACAATACCTGCACCGATGATGATGACTTTTGTTGGAGGGATGCCACTGATGCCACCAAGCAACACGCCTTTACCGTTATTGAAACTGCTCAGGTATTGTCCGGCAATCAACATCACTGCACTACCGGCAATTTCGCTCATACTCCTAACAATGGGATTATGTCCCGAATCATCCTTCAGATTTTCAAACGACAATGCCGTAATTCTCTTCTCCATCATACCGGCTAAAATTTCCGGTTTCATCACAGCAATATGTATGGGCGAAATTATGGTTTGCCCGGGCTTGAGTAATTCCAGTTCTGCTTCGCAAACCGGAGCCGATTTAATAAGGATATCACATTGATACACTTCTTTGCGATCGTATGCAATTTTTGCACCTGCTTCACTGTAATCTTTATCGCTGAAATGGGCACCTTCACCGGCAAGGTATTCAATCATCACCCGGTGACCGTTGCTCACCAGTACGCTTACCGCTTCAGGTGTAAGTGCCACACGGTTTTCCTGGAACATATGTTCACGAGGTAAGCCAATAAACAGCTGTGCTCCTTTCGATTTAATATCTAATTTTTCCTCTAATGTTTCGTAGCTGAAGGATGCGCTCACAATCGGTTTCGATAAAGCCATACGGTTTGAAGCTGGTTTCTTGTTGGAAAGAGGTACAAATTACAAAATCAGGACGGAACTTTCACCGTTATTCTGCGGGTTGTGCTGTCCACAACATCGATCGAGAGCTGAACGGTATCTGCAGGAAAAAGATCGGGTGTTTTTTCGGGCCATTCCACCAGGCAGAGATCGCCGCTGTACAATACATCTTCCACCCCGGCCTGTATCGCTTCTTCTTCATCGTTGATGCGGTATAAGTCGAGATGATACACAATTGATCCATCTGCGGCTTTATACTCATTAATGATGGAAAATGTAGGACTGCCCACCGCATCTTCCACTCCCATTACATCGCACAATGCATGAATAAACGTTGTTTTCCCACTGCCCATCGCCGCATAAAAAGCCCATACTTTGTAAGGCTTCAATTGCTGCAATAATTCGTTTGCAACGCTGTGTATATTCTCCTTTGTAATAGTGTACTGCACGGCAGAATTGAATGATGGTTGCAAAGATATTGATTGAAGCGCTTTTGATACTGCCGTAACTTTGCAGTATGGAAACAATGAACTGGAAAGTTGATGGAATGACCTGTGCAAATTGTGCCCTCACCATCAGCAAATACCTCGAAAAAGAAGGCTTGAAAAACGTTAAAGCCAATCCCGCCAGCGGCGAAGTATTATTTGATTTTACAGAAACAACCGATCAGGATAAACTCGAAAAAGGATTGGAGTCCTTGGGCTATACCGTAGCCGAACGTAACGGCGTTGTGGCTAAACCGGAAGAGAAGAAAAAGATGAACCGCTTTCTCCGTTATGTTTTGATTTGTGCGCCATTTACATTGGTGCTGATGCTGCATATGATTGAAAAATGGGTACACATTCATTGGCTCATGAATCCGTGGGTACAACTGGGTTTGTGTTTACCGGTGTATGTAATTGGTATGAGTTATTTTGGCCGCAGTGCATGGAAAAGCATCCGCAACGGTTTACCGAATATGAATGTATTGGTAGCTGTTGGTGCTACTGCTGCATTCGTATACAGTTTATACGGCACATTAACCGGACAGGCAGAAGAATACATGTTTTATGAAACAGCTGCTACCATTATTACACTGGTGTTCTTGGGTAATTATTTAGAAGATGCATCGGTTGAACAAACACAACGTGCACTAAACAGTTTGGCAAAAAGCCAGAAGGTAATGGCCAACATGATCGCCTTTGATGATCAGCATCAGGAACAGATTTTTCCTGTTGAGAATACCGTGTTGCATGTAGGCGATCTCATCCTTATTAAAAGCGGTGAACAGATACCGGCCGATTGTAAAATACTCTGGGGTGAAGCAACGGTTAACGAAGCAATTATTACAGGTGAAAGTTTACCCTTAACAAAAAAACAGAAAGATCAACTGATTGGCGGAAGCTTATTGGTGGATGGCACTGTTAAAGCGCAGGTAACAGCAACTGCAAAAGATTCTGTACTCGCAAACATCGTCAACTTAGTAAAACAGGCGCAGGGCGAAAAACCACCGGTGCAACAATTGGCTGATAAAATCAGCGCTGTATTTATACCGATTGTATTAGGTATTGCCGTTGTAACATTAGCTGCCAACTGGATCATCTTAAAAGAATTTACACCTGCACTCATGCGCAGCATTGCGGTATTGGTAATTGCCTGTCCCTGTGCCATGGGCTTGGCTACACCTGCAGCTATTGCCGTGGGTTTGGGTCGTGCTGCAAAAAATGGCGTACTGTTCCGTAATGCAAAAAGCCTGGAGCTTTTTAAGAACATTACACAGGTTGTGTTCGATAAAACAGGAACGCTTACAACAGGAAGATTTACATTGGCCGATTGGAAGATTGTGAATGGACAAGAAACAACTGTGAATGGTGAATGGTCAATGGTCAATAGTCAGGTTCAAAATAATACTCTACCGAAAGAAAGTAATATTTCAACAGCAGGATCTTCCATTCACCATTCACCATTCAACATTGACAATGACGAATTCCAGCGCATTGTTTATTCGCTTGAAAAATATTCCAATCACCCGATCGCTGTTTGTATAGCAACCGAATGGAAAACGAATAAAGATGAACGCTGGGCTTCTATTGAAGAGATCAAAGGTTTGGGTATGAAAGCCGTTACCAAAGATGGTGTGGAATGGATCGCCGGTTCCTATAAAGCAGCTGCTGTACAAACAACAGATGAAAGTCACAATGTATATGTATTACGCAATGGAGAATTAGTTGGCTGGGTTGATGTAAAAGATGAATTACGACCCGAAGCAAAAACAATTGTACAATACCTGAAAAGCAAAAACATTAAAACCATTTTGCTGAGTGGCGACCGCAAAATAAAGAGTGAAGCCATTGCAAAAGAGCTGGGTATTGATGAAGTGATTGCCGAACAAACACCCGAACAAAAACTGGAAGTAGTTGAACGTTTAAATAAAGCTACACCTACGGCAATGGTTGGCGATGGTATTAACGATGCGCCTGCATTAGCAAAAGCAACCATTGGCATTTCATTGAGCGAAGCTTCGCAGGTAGCGATGCAAACGGCCGATGTGGTGTTGATGAATCACGGATTAAAAAATCTGCCCTTATCATTAGGCTTGGGTAAACATACCTTCTTAACCATCAAGCAAAATTTATTCTGGGCGTTTTTCTACAACATCATTGCCATACCTGTTGCTGCGTTTGGTTTATTAACGCCCACCTTTGGTGCATTGGTCATGGGTATGAGTGATGTGGTACTGGCGATTAACAGTGTAAGGTTGTTTGTGAAAAGAGTCGTGTAATAAGCGTGAGTCGTGAATCGGTAGTCGTGAGTGAGACCCTGATTTTTTCAGGTTACCTGCTATATTTTACAGGACTTTCATTTTCTTTCGAAAATGTTTAGTTTGTATTAAAAATATGTTTCTCAACCTATCGCACACCAACCTCGATCTGTTTAAAGTATCACGCACTTTTACACTGCTTTGCTATAAGGAAACAAATAACTTTCCTTCTGATGAAAAGTTTGCAATAATTCAACAGATCAGAAGGGCAGCATTGTCTGTTCATCTGAATATTGCCGAAGGCGCATCCAGAAAATCACTGGCTGAAAGAAAAAGATTTTACGAAATTGCAAGAGGTTCACTTGTTGAAGTAGATACAGCATTTGATATTGCAGTTGAATTAAATTACACAACAAACGAACAATTACAGGAGCTTGGCTCACACATCATCCGCTGCTTTCAAATGCTGTCGAAGATGATCGGAGCCTGACTGACGACTGACGATTCACGCCTCACGGCTAAACATGTACATGCAAAAAGTTCACGACATACTTCACCAATATTGGGGCTACTCTTCTTTCCGTCCGATGCAGGAGCAAATCATTACTTCTGTACTGGAAGGGCATGATACCCTGGCTCTGCTACCAACGGGTGGAGGTAAAAGTATTTGTTACCAGGTGCCCGCTTTAGCAAAAGAGGGTTTGTGTATTGTGGTTTCGCCATTGATTGCATTAATGAAAGATCAGGTAGAAGCGCTGCACCGGAAAGACATTCGTGCCGCAGCTATTTACACAGGCATGCCGTTTCCGCAGGTAAAAGATATATTACAGATGGCGGTGAACGACAAATTGAAATTTTTGTACGTATCACCCGAACGTTTAGAAACAAATTTGTTTTTAGAATATCTGCCGGGTATGAACATTCAGTTGATTGCTGTAGATGAAGCGCATTGTATTTCGCAATGGGGTTATGATTTTCGTCCTTCGTATCTAAAGATTGCTGCGTTTCGGAAAGAACTTCCCGGTGTTCCTGTGTTGGCTGTTACTGCTTCTGCCACGCCATTGGTGCAGAATGATATCTGCAAACAATTACAATTCCGCAAGCATCATATTTACAAAGGCTCTTTCCTGCGACCGAATGTTTCGTTCAGTGTGTTTGAAGTGGAGAGCCGCATCAATAAAGTTGTACAGGTATTGCAGAATGTGCAGGGCTGTGCTATTGTTTATTGCAAGAGCCGGAAACGTACGCAGGAAGTAGCACAGCTGTTACAGCTGCAACAGATTACTGCCGATTATTACCATGCAGGTTTATCGAACGATGAACGCAGCAAACGGCAGGAAGCATGGTTGCGCAACGAAACAAGAGTAATGGTTTGTACCAATGCATTCGGCATGGGCATTGATAAACCCGATGTACGTGTGGTGATCCATCACGACATGCCCGACTGTTTGGAAAACTATTACCAGGAAGCCGGGCGTGCAGGCCGTGATGGACAAAAAGCATATGCTGTTTTGTTATACGATGCAAAAGATATTGCAGAGTTGAAGGATTTATCGGCCATTCGTTTTCCTTCGGTGGAAGATGTGAAACAGATTTATCGCTGCCTGGTAAACTATCTACAATTACCCTCTGGCAGCGGCGAAGGACAATGGTTGGAATTCGATCTGCAGGATTTCATCAAAACATTTCAGCTCAACAGTCATACTGCTGTGTATGCGTTGAAAACATTGGAACAGGAAGGCTGGATCAGTTATGCCGAACAGATCTTTCTCCCTTCAAGAGTAGTATTTACCAGCAGCAGGCAAACATTAGAAGAATTTGAAGCACAGCATCCGCAACTGGAACCCATCATCAAAGGATTGTTACGTACCTATGGTGGTATCTTCGATATGGAATGTATTATTTCGGAAAAGCAATTGGTAAAAGTGCTCAAAACCGATCTGGCATTTATACAGCAAGCATTAATACAACTGCATCGTTTCGGCATTCTGCAATACACGCCACAAAAAGAAAAACCGCAACTGCAGTTTTTACAAAGCCGTGTACCTGTTGAACAATTGTTTATTAACCCAACAAATATCGCCAACCGCAAACAACAGTTTGAAGCAAGAGTGCAGCAGATGATCCGCTACACAACCGACAACAGCCATTGTCGCAGCAAAACCATTGGCTTGTATTTTGGTGATGAACATAGTACCGATTGCGGCGTGTGCGATGTATGCTTATGGAAAAAAGGAAACGAACTCTCTCCTGCTGAGTTTACACAACTACAGCAACAGATTTTACATGCTGCTACTGAAAAAGGCATTGTCGTAAAAGAATTCATCAGTCGACTTGGAAGCAAACAAAAAGAACGGGTATGGAAGGTGATTGATTACTTGGTAGCGGAAGAGAAGATTGTGTTGAATGAGGAGGGATTGTTGAAAATCAAATAAAAATAATTTTTTATGAATTTTAAAAACCTATCAAATGAAGAAATTATATCATTTCATTTAAACTTGATTGAGCCTTATGATGATGATACGATTGTATTTTCTTCTTTGGTAGCTGCACTTCGTGACGCTAGACAAGCTACGGGGAGAAATATTGAAACAGGAGAAAATCCTGACAAAAATAATAACACTCTTTCAAGCAATTGGTTAGGCTCCATTTGTTATTTAGTAATCCTTGATCAGTTAGGGAAGTGCTACAAAGCCAAAAAGGATCCGAACTTAACAGATTTGAGCCCTATTCAACGTTGTTTAAAACTAAACACAAAGCTTAGTGACCAAGAAATTGATGCAATCTATGCACTTAGAAATGCATTTGCTCATGATTACAGCCTTTCCAATAAGAATAGCAAAAAGCCCTCTTTAACACATCACTTTACATTAAGAGGTGCATATACTAATCCATTTATTAAAATACCTTCCGTAAAATGGGATGGTCAAAATGAAAATAAATCGATTGATAATACAACAATCATTGGTCTGCCATGGATTGGAGACTTCGTTGAAGATATTTACAAAATAGTATCATCTCTTCACACTGAAAATAAATTAGAAATAATAATTCCGGGAGGAGCTGAAGAAATTAAAAACAGATACCTGCTTTTTAGTTATAAACATTAGCTTCAACTACTCTCAAATAATTTTTTAAAACCATCCCCCATATAGTCCAAGTATTTAATCTTTAACATTCGGAAATCTGGCGCAGGAATGAGGCGAAGGATTTGTGCTTTTGCTTCCTGTGCCTGAAAATTAAACTGTTTGCAGTACTATATTCAGGCACAAGATAGCCGCACACAAGCCTGCTCACAAATCTTGCGCCAGCACTCGAACTAAGCTATTTTCCCAATGCGGGAGATATCGATACATTCAACACTTGCACAAAGCTGGTCAGATCCCTCATTCTTCGGGATGACAATAACGATCATCAAAACCAACCCGTCTTCTTACGCTTGGTTGTTCTTCCGCCCAAACCTAATGCACCCAATAAGCTGCGTGTTATAATAGTTGCAGCTGTACGACCAACCTGTTTTACTGTTGGGTTATCAAAAAAGCTTTCTTCTTTTTTAGCAGGCCGTTTCTTTTCTTCTTTTGCTTCTTCTTTCGCCTGCTCTTCTGCTTCTTCAGCTGCTTTTGTTTTGGCGGCAGCTTCTTCCAGTTTAGCTGTAATTATTTCATGCGCACTTTCATGATCAATTGTTTCGGCATACTTGCGTACCAGTTTACTTTTACCTGTCAGCTCATCTACTTCCGCATCACTCAACACATCCATGCGACTACGTGGCGGCATCAACATGGTGTGCACCAACGGTGTGGGAATACCTTTTTCATTCAGCAATGTAACAAAGGCTTCACCAATACCTAATTGTGTGAGCAGCTCATCTACATCGTAGTATTCTGTTTCCGGATAATTTTCTGCGGCCTGTTTAATTACTTTGCGATCGGCTGCTGTAAATGCACGTAACGCATGCTGCACCTTTAAACCCAATTGCGATAATACACTGGCTGGTACATCCTGCGGATTTTGTGTACAGAAGAAAATACCAACGCCTTTCGAACGGATGAGTTTAATCACTGTTTCAATCTGTTGCAACAAAGCTTCATTGGCTTCCTGGAAAACCAGATGCGCTTCATCAATAAACAATACCAGCTTGGGTTTATCCATATCGCCTTCTTCGGGCAATGTAGCATACAGTTCAGCCAATAAACTCAACATAAATGTAGAGAAGAGTTTGGGCCTGTCCTGCAGTTCCATTACACGCAAAATGCTGATCATGCCACGGCCATCATCACCTATTCGCATAAGATCATCTACTTCAAAACTTGGTTCACCAAAAAATGCATCGGCACCCTGCTGTTGCAGCTCTACTACCTTACGCAAAATGGTTCCCGTAGATGAAGTAGAAATTTTGCCGTAGTCTTTTTCAATGGTTGCCTTTCCTTCATCGCTGATGTATTGAATTACTTTGATAAAATCTTTCAAATCGAGCAAGGGCATTTTATTATCGTCGCAGAATTTAAAAATCATGGCAACTATACCCTGCTGCGTATCATTCAATGCTAAAATTTTCGATAAGAGTATTGGGCCAAACTCACTAACGGTGGCCCGCAGGCGAACTCCTTTTTTGTCGTCGCTCAGCGTCATTAACTCCACCGGAAATGCAGTGGGTTTGAATTCGCCGCCCATCAACTGCAAACGCTCTTCAATTTTTGCATTACTTGCACCTGCTGCTGCAATACCACTCAGATCGCCTTTAATATCCATCAACACAACCGGCACACTGGCATCACTCAATCCTTCGGCAATTACTTGTAAGGTTTTTGTTTTACCGGTACCGGTAGCCCCTGCAATTAAACCATGACGGTTCATTGTTTTCAACGGCAACAATACATCGGTTCCTTTCAACACCTGTTGATCGAGCATTGCTGTTCCTAAGCGAAACCATTCGCCTTTGAATGTATAACCCTGTTGTACTGCGGTAGTAAATTGTTGTGCGTCTGCCATTATGAAGTTATTAGATGATTCGTGTATGCTGCTTTTCTTTTGTTGCCGTATAAAGTTACCTGTTTGTTGTATTGACAACAGCAACAAACGAAATTACTTTTACTGCGTCAAGCAATTTTTCTCATACTTTATTGTAACCGCTGCATGTTTATGCAGCGTTTTTTTTAGCTACCACTTTGCGGTAGCTCCCTCAAAGTGGTATTGTTCGCCTTCGTTTAGTAAAATAGTTTTGTGCCTCATTCATCAGTTATCATTAAACCTTAAACTAAACCAAATGAAAAAGCTAGTTACAGCATTTACCGTTTTATCGCTTCTGTTCGTATTTGCATCGTGCAAAAAAGAAAAAGATCCTGTTTATTCCATCGAAGGCTATTGGGTTGGAAAGTATGGCAGCGGATCTGCTACTCCTGCAAGCGGATATTCAATGCTGATTGAACCAGGTGGTGTATTAACAATCGCCGATGGTAGTAAAATTTCAACTTCAAGCAAAGCGGTTGGTACATGGACAATGACTGGTAACGTATTTAAAGCAACCTATACGTACCAAAATGGTGGTTCTACTTTCAGTATTCAGGCTAACTTCAGCAACACCGGTAAATTAACCGATGGCACCTGGGGTTCGGGTTCCAATGTTTCGGGGAGCGGAACATGGTACATGGACCGTGTAAATTAATTCTGGTTCGCTTACATAAAAAAGCATCCTGTTTTCACAGGATGCTTTTTTATAACTCTTCTTCCCGCTCAAGCATCAAAATAGCACTCTGCGGAACAATAAAATACTTATCGCCTTCGTACATTACCTCGGTAGCTCCGCTTAATAAAAAAATGGCAAGATCACCTTCCTTCGCCTGCAGCGGTACATACTTCACCTGGTCTTCATCACTTTTCCACGGTTCATCTTCTACCGGCATAGGTATGGCATAACCCGGGCCTGTTTTTATAACAAACCCCTGCTGCACTTTTTCTTTTTCCTGCACCCCGGGAGGCAAATACAATCCACTTGCAGTTCGTTGATCGGGAGTGCCGGGCTTAATTAAAACACGATCGCCAATTACGATTAACTTTTTAAAACGGTTATCTGCTGTAATACGCATAGCTTTTCAGTTAAAGTGCAAAAATAAGTACCGTGCAATTTTTTATACCTTCTCATACTGCCAAAAACGAGCTTTCTTTAACAAAAAATTGCGCATCAAATGAGGTAAGTACCAAAAGCTTTAACTTTATTTGACATTAAATTTTATACGATGGAAGAAGTAAAATCAAAAGTATTGTTGGTGGAAGATGATACCAGCTTTGGAAATGTGCTGAAGAATTATTTAGAACTGAACGATTTTGATGTGGTGCTGGAGCGTGATGGCCGCCTCGGTTTGGCTGCGTTTCAACGGGAAAAATTCGATATCTGCCTGCTGGATGTAATGATGCCGCACGTGGATGGTTTTACACTGGCTGAAGAAATTCGTGATATAGACCCCGATGTTCCTTTGTTTTTCCTGAGTGCAAAAACCATGAAGGACGACATTTTAACCGGTTATAAACTGGGTGCTGACGATTACATTACCAAACCCTTCGACAGTGAAGTGTTGCTGATGAAAATCAAAGCCATTTTAAAACGTAACGAAGAAACGAAACAGGAAACCGAAAATAAAGAATTCGACTTGGGAATTTACCATTTCAACCCCAAGTTGCGTGAACTGACGATTGAAGGAAAAACGCATACCCTTTCGCCTAAAGAAAGCGAACTGTTACGTATGCTTTGCGAATACAAGAATGATCTGTTACCAAGAGAAACAGCGTTGAAACGTATTTGGGGCAGCGATACCTATTTCAACGGCCGCAGTATGGATGTTTATATTGCCAAGCTGCGTAAATACCTGAAAGATGATCCGAAAGTGGAAATTGTTAACATCCACGGTAACGGTTTCCGTCTGGTAGTATCGGAGTAAGGATAATTAAAAATGAAAAATATCGAATGAGAAATGAAGAAGTATACACTTCTTCATTTCTCATTTTTCATTTAAGCTTCTTCCTATTATTCTTCCTGCTTTGGATTGTAGTAATCTTTGTTGCACTGTTCAATAAAGCCGAGTATTTCTTTTCTTCCCCTGTACTTTACAGCCGAGCTTACAAAACTCTGCGGCAGAAACTGCCAGGTTTTACCCAATGCGGTTAAAAATGTTTTTACCATGGCCGCCACTTCTTTTTGTGTGCTCTTATCGGCTTTGGTAAACACAATTGTGAATGGTATTTCCCACTCGCCCAGTTGATTGATGAAGTCCAAATCGATTTCCTGTGGTTTGTGTCGGCTGTCGATAAGTACAAACAGATTCACCAGGTTTTCCCGTTTGCGGATGTAGTTCTCAATCATTTTGATCCATTGTTTCCGCTTGCCCTGCGCCACTTTCGCATACCCATACCCCGGCAGATCGACCAGGTACCAGGCTGTTTTTTTGTTGCTTTTCTCATCCAGGCTTTCAATTACAAAATGATTGATCATTTGTGTTTTGCCCGGTGACGCACTGGTTTTGGCCAGCTTCTGGTTGTTGCAGATCATGTTAATGAGCGATGATTTGCCCACATTACTGCGGCCGATGAAGGCATATTCGGCCTTATCGGGCTTGGGGCACTGCTCTACCGACGGACTGCTGATGAGATATGTTGCTGCATGAATGTTCACGACTGCAAGATAGTTGTAAATGGTTAAAGGTTAAGGGTTGAAGGTTTAGGGTATAAGCAGCGGCTTTTCCTTCCACCTTCTACCTTACTCCTTACAGCTTTGCCTTACCTTTGCGGCCCATGGCAGAACAATATTCACACGACAAGGTAGTACCCGATGCAGCCTCGGCCGAGAGCAAGAAAAAACAAGTGGCTGAAATGTTCGATGACATTGCGCCCCGTTACGATTTCCTCAACCGTTTTCTTTCGGCCGGTATTGATGTAAGCTGGCGTAAAAAGGCATTGGCCAAACTGGCCCCACTCCATCCGAAGCTGATGCTGGATGTGGCAACAGGTACCGGCGATGTAGCTATTATGGCGGCCAAACAACTGCAGCCGGAAAAAATTATCGGTATCGATATTAGTGAAGGTATGTTGCAGGGCGGAAGGGTAAAAGTGAAAGCCAAGGGTTTAGAAACGGTGATTGAACTGAAAAGCGGCGACAGCGAAACAATAAACTTTCCCGATAACACGTTTGATGCTGTAACTGTGGCATTTGGGGTACGCAATTTCGAAAACCTGGAAAAGGGAATCAGTGAAATTTACAGGGTGTTAAAGCCCGGTGGACGATTAGTGGTGCTGGAATTTTCGAAACCCAAACTACCTGGTGTACAGCAGGCATATAACCTGTACATGCGTTTGGTGGCTCCACAGGTTGCCGGCGTTTTAAGTAAAAACAAAAAAGCCTATCAATATCTTAACAACAGCATACAGGCTTTTCCGGAAGGAAAAAACTTTGTTGCTGTATTGAACAAAACCGGATTTACAAACACTTCATGCAAACCTCTTACGCTCGGCATATGCAGTATTTATTGCGGCGACAAATAATCGTTACCCTGTTTCTGTTTATTTGCATCAGTTCATTTGCTCAACGGGAAATTAATTTGCCGAACCATGAAATGAAGCCCTATTACTTTGGTATTACATTGAGCGGTAACACGGCTTATTTTCATATGGATCATGCCCCGAAATTTTTACAGGACGACAGCGTTGCAAGTGTTGCGTCCATCGGTAAAGGTGGTTTTGGTTTAGGTTTGCTGGGTACACTTCGTTTGGTGAATCACCTGGAAGCAAGAACAAATCCGCAGTTGATCTTTGCAACAAGAGGCATCAATTATTACATTAATCAACCGTTAACCGGCGATCCGAACTGGCAACAAAAAAATGTGGAAAGCATTTACATCAGCCTGCCCTTGCAATTAAAATTCAGCAGTGATCGTATTGATAATTTTCGTGTGTACATGCTGGGCGGTGGTAAATACGAATACGATTTGGCTAGCAACAGCCAGGCACGTCGTGCAGAAGACTTAGTGAAGCTCAACAAATCAGCCTTGGGCTATGAGCTGGGTCTTGGGTTCCATTTTTATTTTCCAACGTTCATCTTCAGTCCCGAAATAAAATTCAGCAACAGCTTTAACAGCGTACACAGCCGGGATAAAAATCTCATCTACTCGAATGTAATTGACAGAATGCAGGCAAGAATGCTGGTGTTTAGTATTCATTTGGAAGGATAAGGCAATAGAAACGCAGATGACACTGAGCATTGCTGATACTCACTGATTATTTCAAATCATTTGACCGACTTGTAATTCAGATTCATTAGCAGAAAAAATCAGCGCTCATCTTTTCAATCGGCGTCATCTGCGAATCTATCATCAATAATCATACTCCCTGTACCACAAATTCATCCGCACACCCAAGCCGAGCATGGTTGTGTTTTGTGCAGCAGCTGTGCCTTTGGTAAAACGGCGGAACAGCAGGTTAGCATCAATAAAAATATTTTCATACAGTTCGTAACTGGCAAGGAACAAGGCATTAATGCCGGTACTCTTCACACCATTGGCCAGGCTATATCCATAATTGCTTGTACGGCCATCGTTATTCAACCGAAAAATATCGCTGCCGGAGTTGCGGCCACTGGCACTATCCAATCCTTGTTTCCAGTAAATAAGTTTGCCGGTTAAGTTAAGCTTGCCAGTTGGCTGGTAACGCAGAATAGCAATCACCTCACTAAAGTTCGCTCCTAACGGATGCGCCAATGGTTGATTGTAATGCGTGTAGCTCGATACCGAATCGAAATGCGAGTAGGTGAACGGACGCACACTGTTCCATTCCACCTGCAGATCCAGGTTGTTTACATTGGCAACATCAATATACTTCAACCCTAACTGTGTACCTGTTTTGTTACCCCACCAGCTGCGATCCTTACGGAGTTCTTTAAAATTGAATTCATCAATAATTAACTGACCGTACAATTGCACACGCTTGGCCAGGTTTGCTTTAAAATCAGCACCTACCAATGCATTGTCGCTGCTGCCTAAGTTTCCTTCAATGGTGCGGTAAAAGATAAGCGGGTTCATATACCCGAATTCAAACTTATCCTTCCGTCCAAATACCACGCCTTCAAACACACCCACATTTAACCAGGGCAACACATTCATACTTAAGTGGTGCATGGCTGCATACTTCTTTGGCACCAGGTCGTTGTTGTTGTTATTCTTTCCTTTTGTATGCAACTCCATAAAAAGATTCTGGTAATTAAATTTCCAGATGCGGGTATTGAGTTTTACAAACAGCTGGTTACCTGCAAACTCACTCAACATTAAACTACGGTAACCATTACCGATAAAATTGCGGTCGTATCCAATTTGAAAGTTGATATACTTCGCCGCATTAAACGTAAACGAACCACGTGCATCAAAATAATCAACACCGGTTTGCTTAAATTTTTTATAGAAGTTGGCACCGGGTACCGCATCCACACTATCAATCCATTGCTGTACAAACAACGGCCCTCTTTCCTGTACATCCATCACCATTGCATTAAAGCCAACACGGTTATCAATACCGCCACGTACCGTTAAACCTCGCTGGTTAATAAATAAATTCTGACTGGTATTATTCAGCTCGACCGATTGACGATAGCTGATGATGGGGTTTACGGCAACAAAAAAATCATCACCATACTTTTCAATCAAACTGGCGGGTGTTTTATAAAAATTTTTCAGAAAAGGTTTCTTACTGTTAAACACACTGCGGTCGCCTTTTACCCATTCCTGGTTGTTGAGGTACAGGCTGCGGAGATTGTATTCATCTACCTTACTCAACCGCAAAGCAGTATCCTGGTTAAAAAACAAAGGCTTCAGCGCCAGCATGGAATCGGCCTTGGCCCCCAGCCATTGTACGGCATATTTACGATCGTACGGTTTCGTGGTGGTGAAGTTGAGGTTACTGACAGTACCTGTTTTCAACTCCAGGCGGTCGATGAAATGCTGGTGTTTCGATTGCTGCGGCAGGTAGGTGCTTTGTGCAGCTGCAAAAAAGGGAAGCGTAAGAAGAGCGAACCATAGACTGCATTTGCTAAATTGCATGCGGTTATATTTTATTCGTAAAAATAAGTTATGCAAAACTATCTCCTCAAAAATTGTTTGCTGGTAAATGAAGGAACCATTACTGCAACAGATGTATTGGTTAAGAACGGACGTATTGAAAAGATTGCTCCCAACATCGGCACCGATACTGCTGTAACAGAAATTAATGCCGAGGGCAAACATTTGTTTCCCGGTGTAATTGACGACCAGGTGCATTTTCGTGAACCCGGTTTAACGCATAAAGCCAATATTTATACAGAGGCGAAAGCTGCAGTGGCAGGTGGTGTTACATCATTTATGGAAATGCCCAACACCGTACCCAACGCATTAAACCTCGAATTGCTGGAAGATAAATACACGATTGCCGCCAACACATCGCTGGCCAACTATTCGTTTTTTATGGGAACGAGTAATGTCAGTGCCGATGATACGCTGAAAGCCAATCTGCATAAAGATAAAATCTGCGGTATTAAAATATTCATGGGTGCCAGTACAGGTAATATGCTGGTGGATAATTACAATACACTGGATAAAGTATTTCGTGAAAGTGAAATGCTGATAGCCACCCATTGCGAAAGCGAAAGCATTATTAAAGAAAACTACGAAAAGCTGAAAGCCGAAAAAGGAGAACTTTCTCCTGCCGATCATCCGGTTATCCGCAATGTAGATGCCTGTTACGAATCGAGCCTGATGGCTATACAAATTGCAAGGCAATACAACACACGTTTACACATCCTCCATATTACAACAGCCAAAGAACTGGATTTATTCGGAAATATGATGCCGCTGAAAGAAAAGCGTATTACCAGCGAAGTGTGCGTACATCATTTACATTTTACAGCCGATGATTATGCAACACTCGGTTACCAGATTAAATGCAACCCCGCCATTAAAGCAAAAGAAAATAAAGAAGCGTTGTGGAAAGCATTACTCGATAACCGGATTGATGTCATTGCAACTGATCATGCACCGCATACATGGGCAGAAAAACAAGGTGGTTACGAACAAACACATGCGGGTTTACCATTGGTGCAACATCCGCTGTTACTGATGCTCCATTATGCCAAAGAAGGAAGAATTTCGCTGGAAAAGATTGCCGAAAAAATGAGCCATGCAGTGGCCGATTGTTTCCAGATAAAAGAGCGTGGTTATGTGCGTGAAGGTTACTATGCCGACCTGGTGTTGGTTGATGTAAACAAACCGTACACTGTTACAAAAGAAAACATACTTTACAAGTGCGGCTGGAGTCCACTTGAGGGCTTTACATTCCCGGCGGCTATTTCGCATACTTTCGTAAGCGGACATTTAGTTTATGAAAATGGAGTGATCAATGAATCTCATAGAGGACAACGCTTATTATTCGACCGGAACTAAACCATAAACGCATCTGCAAGCATTGGAAATAGACAAAGTCACATACTACGATCTTTCGATCTTTAATCCTGAGGAAGAGTACTCGTTGCTGCAACGCATCAACTTCTGCAATACAGTTGGTGGCAGAGAACATCTCGAATACCTGTTAACGCATCCGCATAAACAGTTATCGAATATTCTGCAAACACAACAGGCATTGCAACATATCGGCTCGCTGTTAGAACAGTGGCCAGTATCGATTACCAATGGGACCATTTTAATGATCGAGAAATTTTATGGTTACCCGTTCGATCATATTCCCAACAGTTACTCGCCCTTACCGACATTGATGTACCGGCTGGTAAATGCAGCCGATTACCGATTGGTACGTTATACAGTGGGACACTTTGTTGATTTTTTAAAAGGCATGGATCAGCTGCAGCAATTACTGTGGGATGATAATGGTTCACCCATTTTACAAAAGCTGTTAACCGACATCCGTAAATGGATGAATCATCAAATGATTCATGAAATGATTGCTGCAGGTAACCCCAAATGGCTGCCTCAAAAAATGTTGCAGTTCGGGCATTTTCTGCAGTACCATTACAAACAGGAAGCGGAGCAACTGATCAATCTGTATCATCAGCTCGATGCATTCTACAGCATGGCAAAAGCGGTAAAGCACTTCAACCTGCATTTTCCTGCAATGCACGACAGCAGCGAACCCATGATTAAAGCAACAGGGCTGTATCACCTGCTGTTGAAAACACCTGTTGCATACGATATCACCTTGAATCCGCAGGCCAACTTTTTATTTCTCACCGGTGCCAACATGGCCGGTAAGAGCACGTTTATTAAATCGATGGGCTGTGCTGTTTACCTGGCACACCTGGGTATGGGTGTACCGGCAGCATCGTTTGAATTAAGCATGTTTGATGGATTGCTGAGTAATATTCAGGTGCAGGATAATATTGTAAAAGGCGAAAGTTATTTCTTCAATGAAGTGCAACGCATAAAAAATACGGTACAGAAAATTACTGATGGCCGCAAATGGTTGGTGCTGATTGATGAATTGTTTAAAGGCACCAATATACAGGATGCGATGCATTGCAGTACAGCGGTGATTAAAGGATTGGTGAAGATTAAAAGTTCGCTGTTTATTCTTTCTACCCATTTGTATGAAATTGGTGAAGAGTTGAAACAATACCCGAATATTTCGTTCCGCTATTTTGAAACAACAGCCACCGATGAGCAATTACAATTCAGCTACCAATTAAAAGAAGGCATCAGCAACGACCGCTTTGGTTATTTGATTTTGAAGCGGGAGAAGGTGGTGGATATGTTGGAGAAGTTGTAAGTAAGATAGAATCGCAGATAACACGGATGTAAAAGATTTTCACAGATTTTTTTCTTTGTGTCTCTGTGGTTCAAAAAAATAATTCAATGAAAAAATTCTTCATCCGCATAACGATTCTTTTAGCTGTTTTGTTTGCAGGCTATTTTATTTGGTCGCTTACCGGTCGTGCAACAGAAAAAGAAAGCGGCTGGAGCAAAAACCCCGAGTTTAAAGTACGGTTTGAATATATTGAACAAGGCGCAGACAGTGGCAAAGGAAACCTCATCGGCATACAACCTTATTTAACAGCAGTTAATTATTCCACTGCTTACAATTTCGAAACATCGCTCCGCTTTTATTTTGAACAGCTGAAACGTGAAGGAAAACTCAACAGCAAATCGGTTGTTGTGCTGCCCGAACAGATTGGCACCTGGCTGGTATTAGCGAATGAAAAAGAAAGTGTTTACAAAGCTGCATCGTTACAGGATGCTTTCAAGGGCATTCGATCTGCCAGCTTATTCAGCTATCTCAATGGATGGTTTAAATCGCCGGTGGCAGATAAGAACAGTTATGCTGTTTTTCATCTGAAAGCAGCAAAAATGGCAAAGCAATACTGCCAGGTATTTACCAATTTAGCAAAAGAATACAAATGCCGGATTGCTGCGGGTTCGATCCTGTTGCCCGATGCTGGTATTGATTCCGCCCATACAATCCAACCAAAACCGGGTGCTGTTTTGCTCAATACATTTTTCTTGTTTGATACAAGTGGAGCTATTGCACAGCCTGTAAAAAAACAGGAGTTGAACGGTGCTGCTCTTGTTGATTTTTCAGCATCGGGCAACTTAACTTTTGTTGCAGCAAACCGTCAAAAAATTTGGTTTGAAGCAATGAAACCTACTGCTCATTTTCCGGGTACAGATTCAATACACGCTTTTCCTTTGCACAAGGAAAACCTGGCCAGTGAAATACAGCAAGGTATCGCCCTTACATTTAATGGCAGCCTGTTCGATAAACAGTTAAACGGGCATCTACAGCTGATCCAAAACGATTCTGCAATGGTCTTTCCTCCGGCCACAGGCAAAGGAAGAATTGTATGTTTGTGGCTGAAGTAGAAGACGCAACTTTACAGTACTGTTATGTTTTCACCACAAGTAAAATCAAACATCATTTTCGTCGTGCATTGCATTCTTACTGCGGGTGCTTATGCAGCGCCTTTTCTCCTTAACTGGAAAATCCTGGTACCGGTATTTGTTGCCACGATTCTGCAACATGCGATCTGGGGCCGTTGCCTGCTGAATGCCAAACATGGCTTGAGTGAAGAAGATGGCAGTACGTTCTACTCAGAAGCTTTCGAACGAATGGGATTTCAACCGAACAAAGTAAAGCTGCGGTTCTTTGTACGGAAGATCCTGTATTCACTTCTTACTGCTGTAACATTGCTGTGGCAGGTTTTGCTCAAGAATGAGCCACTCTGGTTTTAACCATGCGGCGACAAGACTTTACTTCTCCGCTAAAAAAATTACTTTTATCTTACAACTAAACATCCACAACCTGCATGCTCGTTAAAACCTTTGGAAGCGCTGTTTACGGAGTAAATGCAATTACCATCACTATTGAAGTGAATGTGAGTAATGGCCAGAAATTTTTCATGGTGGGTTTACCAGATAGCGCTGTGAAAGAAAGCGAGCAGCGTATTGAAAGTGCATTAAAAACATCGGGCTATTTTTTCCCCCGCACAAAAGTAATTGTCAACCTCGCTCCTGCCGACATTCGCAAAACAGGTACTGCATTCGACCTGCCCATTGCCGTTAGTATACTCGGTGCTACAGAGCAAGTACCTAATCCGGAAAAATTAAGTGAGTATGTGATTATGGGTGAACTGAGTCTGGATGGAAGCATTCAACCCATTAAAGGCGCATTGCCTATTGCCATACAGGCACGTAAAGAAAATTTTAAAGGATTGATCGTTCCCAAACAAAATGCACGTGAAGCAGGAATGGTGAACAATCTCAACGTGTATGGCGTAGAGCATATACGTGATGTGATCAACTTTTTTGAAAACGAAGATTCACTGAAGCCTGTTGTTGTAAATACAAGAGAAGAATTCTTTCATGCACAATACGATTTCGAATTTGATTTCAGTGATGTAAAAGGACAGCACAACATTAAACGTGCCTTGGAAATTGCAGCTGCCGGAAGTCATAATGCTATTTTAATTGGCCCGCCCGGTGCAGGTAAAACCATGCTTGCAAAAAGGTTGCCTACCATCCTTCCGCCATTGAGTTTGCAGGAAGCATTAGAGACAACAAAAATTCATAGTGTAGCAGGCAAGTTACCGGAAAATGCTACGCTCATTTCAAAGCGTCCGTTTCGTTCGCCACATCATACAATTAGCGATGTTGCATTGGTTGGTGGCGGCGGCAATCCGCAACCCGGAGAAATTTCGTTAGCGCATAACGGTGTGTTGTTTTTAGATGAACTGCCGGAATTCAAACGCACTGTACTGGAAGTTATGCGTCAGCCCATGGAAGAACGAAGAGTCACCATCTCCAGAGCAAAAATTGCACTCGACTTTCCTGCATCGTTCATGCTCATTTCATCGATGAATCCCTGCCCCTGTGGTTATTACAATCATCCGGAAAAAGAATGTACCTGTCCGCCCGGTGCAGTACAGAAATATCTCAATAAAATATCCGGACCATTGTTAGATCGTATCGATCTGCATGTAGAAGTAACACCCGTTCCCTTCAGCGAATTATCGAAAACAGAAAACAGCGAAACAAGTACTGTTATTCGTGAACGGGTTATTGCTGCACGTGAAATACAGGAACAACGTTATAAAGATGTGGAAGGCATTTACGCCAATGCGCAAATGAGCAGCAAGCAACTGAAAGAAATCTGTGTTATTTCGCAAGCCGGACAAACGTTGCTAAAAGCAGCGATGGATAAATTAAACTTAAGTGCAAGAGCGTATGATCGTATTTTAAAAGTTAGTCGTACCATTGCCGACCTTGCGCAAAGCAACGACATTAAAATTGAACACCTGGCCGAAGCCATTCAATACCGCAGCTTAGACAGAGAAGGCTGGGCAGGATAAGTAGAACTGATGATGCTTGATTTCTATCTTTTAATACCATGTTACAATAATCTTGAAGGATTGATAAGGTCGCTTCGCTCGGTAGTATATCCCAAGAAAAAATGCAAAGTTCTGATTGTTGATGATGGAAGTGATGTTCCTGTAACAATAGAATTACTACCGGCAGACATTCTGCAACAGTTGCAAATTGAAATCATCAGGCTAACAGAAAACAAAGGTATTACGGAGGCATTAAACACCGGCCTGCAACTTATTCTGGAACGCAACGATGCATTGTATACCGCACGTTTAGATTGCGGAGATATATGTAATGAAGAGCGATTTTTAAAACAAGTGAATTTTTTAAATGAAAACACTTACATATCTCTACTTGGTTCTTTGTGTTTGTTTGTTGATTCTGCAAAAAAAAATCGATTCGTTTATCATGCTGCAGAGAAGCATTATGTAATTCGCAAACAAATGCATCTAAAGTGCAGTTTTATACACCCTACAGTTATGTTTAGAAACGAATCACTAAAACAAACAGCACTTTATCCTTACAACTTTCCTTATGCAGAAGATTATGCATTTTTCTTTGAGCTAATCGGGAAATTTCACTCGCATATTCTACAGGAAATCTTAGTTGAAACAGAAGTAAATACAGAGGGAATCAGTGTAAAAAAAAGAAAGCAACAGATACGTTCAAAACTAAAAGTAATAAAGCATTACGGTTTTATTAAAACACTAATTTTCGTCGGATTATTACGTCAACATCTACTTTCATTGTTTCCGTATAAAATCATTACCCAACTAAAGCGCTTTAGTTTTCCACATTGATAAAATAAAAAATCGTCAAAGTTCATAACTGTGTGTTTTAAGCGATAAGTGTGCAGCCGATTAAATACATAGCAAATACCTTTGCAGCGGTTTACGTTTAGCACTTGTCAAGCTAAGTACTGTGACACATAATGTGCCTAAGAAAAAACAATACCTATAAATGAGAATTGTTCATGTAGTAGAGCCGTTTGCGAGCGGCGTAGTAACCTTTGTAAAGTCACTGGTAGAGCATCTGCCGGAGGATTATCATATCGTTATTCACGGAGAGCGCCCCGAGGTAATGGAACGTGCTGAAGTAAAAAAACTTTTCCCTCCAAACCAGGTAAAATTTATTCACTGGAAATCAGCACAAAGAGGATTAAACATTGTAAAGGATACCCGTGCTTTATTTGAACTGTTTACTATACTGAAGCGATTTCGTACTGCAGATGCGGTACATCTGCACTCATCAAAAAGTGGCTTTTTAGGCCGACTTGTTTGCAGATGGCTAAATATAAAGCAGGTTATTTATACCCCCAACGGTGCACCTTTCCTTGTTAAAGACAGCCGCATTAAACGTTTGCTGTATAAGCAATTGGAATTAATTGGTCATTCATTCGGAGGTAAAGTAGTTTGTGTGTCAGCATCTGAAGCAGAAGCTTATCGCAATTTGGGTATTGAAGCTACCTATATCAATAATGGAACCAGCTCGCTTAAGCAGGTAAGAAATGCAGATAACAATGAAGGTAAATTTATAATTGCTTTCAGCGGACGCATTCTTGCACAAAAGAACCCAAAACGTTTTAACGAAATAGCGGAACATTTTTTAGCGTACCCACAAGTAGAATTTGTTTGGATTGGAGATGGAGCTGACAGGTATTTATTATCATCATCCAATATTCGCATAACAGGATGGCTTTTGGAAGAAGATGTAAAAAAAGAACTCTCAAAAGCCTCTCTTTATCTTTCAACTGCTGATTATGAAGGCCTATCTTTTGGTGTACTTGACGCAATGTCATTAGGCAAACCTTTAATTCTATCAAACTGTACCGGTAATAAAGATATTATCCGTTATGGAGTAAATGGTGATTTGTACGATTCCATCGAACAGGCGTGTACACAAATTCTTTACTACATCAATAACCCTTTTATGCTGGAAGCAATGGGTAGCTATTCAAAAAGTTTATGCAACACAGAATTTAATGCGGCCAGCAGTGCTGGTAATTACCGTATTGCTTATGCCTATTAAATCACTTTACATCTAACAACAATGGAAACACAGGGACAAACACAATTACATGACACCGGCAAACTTGTTGCACTCGCAGGCAAGTTGAAAGATCTTCCCCTGGAAGATGTTTTACGCCAGGTTTATACGCACTTGCTTTCGGAGAATGAATTTAAGCGTGATCGTATTGAAGAACTTGTAGAACGATTACAAAAAATAGAAGACCAATTGTTGAAAGAGCAAAAAGAAAAGGAAGAAGCAGAAAAAATATTAAAAGATGAACTCCGTAAGCAGGAAGGAACGAAGCAATTGATTAATAAACTGCTTGAAGATATACGCCGTTACCAGAATGATATTGAGTGGTATAAGAGGACGTATGAGACGAGAAGTTTGATTGGAACGATTAAAGAAAAGCTGCTAGGTACAAAAAAGTGAGGTAAAGAATTGTGATACCAAAAATTATACATTATTGTTGGTTTGGGGATACTCCTCTTAATGATGAGTATAAAGAATATATAAACGAATGGAGACGGTTCAATCCTGATTTCAAAATTAAAGAATGGAATAATAATAATATCCCTTCATATATTCCTTATCTCGAAACTTCAATCAATAAAAAAAATTGGGCTAATGCTAGCAACTATATAAGACTTTATGCATTGAGAACTGAAGGAGGCATTTATATGGACACAGATATGAAAATTCTAGGTCCATTAGATATTCTTTTAAATTATCATTGTTTTTTAGGCTTTGAATCCGGTAACTTCGGAAATGAAGACTATTGGGTTAATAACGCAATTGTCGGTGCAATTCCTAATCATGAATTTATAAAGGATTGTGAGAAAACTCTTCTAGAAAAATTTGATGGCACCGAAAAAGCTAATTTATCTGCTCCCCACCTTGTAACTGAAATTCTAAAACAAAAGTATTCGCTCGCTAAATATGGAGAACAACTTCTTGCCGACATCATGCTTTTCGAAAAGGAAGTCTTCTATCCATTACCTTACGAAAAAGCATACCTACGAAAAAACAGCAGCGAATGGGAACTAACATCAAAAACCATTGCAATCCACATGTGGGGACGCTCATGGTTTACTCAAGAAATGTCTATTGACTTGATTGATTACTATCAAAAGCTGAAAACTGAACAACAGAATATCAACGTTAGTATTCAAAAGAGACTCGATGAATCAGAAGCAAATCTTGAGGTAAAAACGAATGAACTTAATTCCATATTATCAAATAACAGAGAACTGATACAAGTCTTTTCTGCTCTTGAAGCCCTCACTTTCAGTTGTGAAAATCATTTTGCATTAGTTGATTCAGGCATAAATATTACAAAAAATAAAATTAACGACCTTCATAATGTAATTAACGGTCTTGAAATAAGGACTCAACAATTGATTAAGGAAAACGAAAATCACGCTTCTCTTCTTCAAAAAATAGTGAGCTCGCAGGTAGCTCTGCTTTCAGAACAAGAATTGCTATCAAAGCAATTACGGCTTTTTGACACATTACAAACAAGATTAGAAACCTTGTTTGTTATAATAAATGAAATTAAAAAAACACAGTTCGAACAAATGAACTTGTTGCAAAATCAGGATATAGAGATAATTGGTATAAAAAACTCATGTGATAATATTATCCAGTTAATACAACTACATAACACCTCGCAACAACACTTATTGGTTGAACAGGAAAAAAATAATAATATTTTAAACAACAAAATCGACAATCTAGTCGTGCAAATAAGTAAAATTTTTGCTACTCAACAAAACACAGAAAATACTCTTTATAAGGAACTTAATTCTCTTCAGCAAATAATTACCGCACAAAGCAATACAATAAATGAACTATCTGAAAGCAACGATAAACAATCGCAACAAATCATTGCTTATAAAGAAAAATTTGAAGAAGCGAATATTTTACAGATCATGTTCCGAAAAATTTTTAAAAAGAATTAAATAATGAAAATTGGAGAACTATATAACAAACTAACTTATAGCATAAAAAAAACAGAGTATTGTTATAGTGATAATACAGCAAATCTAAATAATGTTCCAAAATTCAATAAGGTTTCATTTGCACCATACGGATCAAACATGTGTATAGTTCTGCTTAGTTTAAACAGGGTAAATTTAACTATCCGATTACTTACTTCTGTAGAATACTATATCCCGGAATTTAAAGGTGAAATACTAATCATTGATAACAATTCTTCGGCTGCACAAAAAAAACTTCTTAAAGAATTTACCTCAACCTGTAGTTGCCCGATAAAGATTATTGAATTACAAGAGAATCTTGGAGTTGGAAATGCAAGAAACTATGCAGCAAGTCAAACAAAAAAAGATTGGATTATGTTTCTTGACAACGATATGTTTTTTGTTGAAGATCCGCTGGAATCAGTTCAACAAGCAATTAATACCTTAGGGGTAAATTTCTTAAACCTTCCATTGATAAATTATGATAACAAATCAGTTTTTGCTTTGGGTGGTGCTCTTTTTACCTGGCCTACAAACGAAACCTTCTTTTCGGGTGGAGGCAGTTGTTATAATTTTAAAACCGATTTAGAATATAATGATCTTGAGATCGAAGCGCCTTTTTTGTCTGATTTTCTATTTGGTGGCGCATGCATACTAAACAGACAAGAATTTCTGGATATTGGAGGATTTGACCGCAACATGTTTGTTGGATTCGAAGACATTGATTTTTCACTCAGACTATACAAAAAGGGTTACAAAATTGGCAACCTACATAAGTTTGTTGTTGTGCATAATCACAAACCTTCAAGTGACAAGGATGATATAGAAGCTGAAAAGAAAAGATTTAATAACGACATAATAAAAGCGTCAGCTGAAGCTTTTGAAAAGAAGAATGGTTTGGTAGTGTATGATAAACATACCGAGGACTGGCTCAAACAAAAACAGGATCAATTAATAACGGCAAGTACAAGTAAAAAAGGAGATGAAATAAAGAAAAGGATTGCACTTATCGTAGATGTTAAGAATTGGGCATTTCATAACATCGCAAAGAATATCGAGCATCATCTTTCGCATAAATATAATTTTACGATATATTTTCAATCCGAATATGCTTGGGAAAAATGGCTTGATCTTTATCCAATCTTATACAAAGAAAAATACGATCTTCTATTCTTTTTCTGGAGACCGGTATATAAACACTTGTTCAGCGTCGATCTTAAAAATTACCTTGAATATAAATTCAGTATCTCCAGGAATCAATTCGAAGACTTCTTAAACGAAACGATTCTTCTAACAGGTGTTTATGATCATTTGTATCTACAAGAACTTGATAAGCAAAACAATATTGACATTTTTAATAATAACATTGATGGCTATTTTGTCTCTTCTCATAAATTAATGAATATCTACAACAAAATAAGCGAATATAAAAAGCCATATTGTGTCATTCAGGATGGCGTTGATATAAATAAATTCTACAGAAAAAAAGAAAAAGCGTTTTCATCTCATAATTCGCCTCTGGTTGTTGGATGGGCAGGTAATAGTGCATGGGGGCAATCTGAAGATGGTATTGATCACAAAGGTTTTATTTCCATTATTAAACCAGCGGTAGAGGAACTAATTCAGGAAGGATATGCAATTAAACTGACTTATGCAGACAAGCAAGAGCCACATACACATATTGACCCAGCAAATATGGTTGACTATTATAATCAGTTAGATGTATACATATGTGCATCCGATATTGAAGGAACTCCAAACCCGGTTTTAGAGTCAATGGCATGCGGTATAGCAGTTATTTCGACAGATGTTGGTATAGTAAAAGAGGTTTTTGGAAAACTACAGAAAGAATATATACTTACTGAGAGATCGAAAGAGGCCTTGAAGAAACTACTACTTAACCTGATAAAGAACAGGGAAATTCTGGAATCACTTTCAAAAGAAAATGAAATAAGGATAAAAAACTGGACTTGGGAAGGCAGATGTGAAAGATTTGACGAACTCTTTGACTATTATTTCAATCAAAAGGAAATGGGCAAACTGCATAAAAAACAGTTTCCTTACAACTCAGCAATCTATCGTGAGCAGTTACACACAAATGAACATCTTTCGAATTTTCCAGAAATAAACAACAGTCAGTTATCTACAAATACAACAAAAGATACTGTAAATACATTAGAGCAAATTTCATTAGAAAAAGCTGAGGCTTTTAGTGAACTTGCTAACTATTGGGAAAAAAACGCATCAGAAATCAAAAGTTGGTATCACAAAGAGTATGAGGTTCTTCCGCTTTGGTACAAACGTTTTGGCCACATTATTAAGGTAATACGAAAGGATCGATCGTTAAAATCACTTTTTAGTAAAAGCCAATAACCCTATGCGATACTGGATTCTAACATCCGAATATCCGCCTGAATATGGCGGCGGAATTGCGACTTATTGTTATCACAATGCGCAAATGCTAAAAGAAAAAGGTTATGAAGTTTCAATTTTTGTTACTTCAGAAATCAGTTTACCTGAAATTATCAAATTTGAACATGGTATTAGGGTAATCAGATTCAATTGTAACACCGAACAATATCCGCATCTTGGATATGAGACAGCAAGATCTTTTCTTTTTGCGAGGGCTATTGAAAACCACATGGCAAAAGAAGGAATTCCTGATATATTGGAGTCTCAGGAATATGGAGGAATTGCCTATTTCACATTGCTATATAAGCACCTGAATTATGCTTTTTTCGGCAATCTGAAAGTATTGCTAACGCTGCATGCACCCGCTTTCTTGTACTACGAATACAATAAAGTTCCCTCATACAGCTTACCATACTTTTGGATCGGAGAAATGGAGAAATGGTGTATTCATGCAGCCGATAAATTAAATAGCCCTGGGCATTTTCTTATAAATGCAATTCAACCTTTTTTTTTAGAATCCTTAACTGAGAAAATTTCAATAATTCGATATCCATATAAAAATGTTTCACCTGTAACAATTCAGCAAAATGAAATAAGAAATAATTGGTTTTTCTTTGGCAAGATGACTCCGCAAAAAGGAATTATTCCTCTCTTGATTGCATGCAAAAAACTTTGGAGTAAAGGATGGAAAAGAAAACTGATCATTATCGGAGGTGGGGATCACTATTATCACCCGGAAAATATGTTAATGTCTGATTGGATTAAGCTAAGGTTTTCCGCAGAACTAAGAAAGCAACAACTAATACTTCTTGGTAACCTTTCACAGGAAAACTGGACTGATAAAACGAAAAATGGAGGCATAATCATTATTCCAAGTATTGGAGATAATTATCCGTTTACTGTACTGGAATCAATGAGTAATGGGCAAATTGTATTGGCTTCAAAACAAGGTGGCCAAAGTGAAATAATCATACATTGCAAAAATGGCTTTTTATTTGACCATACGATCCATGGCGATCTTGAAGCCAAGATTTTACTAATCGAAAGCATGCCTTTAAACGAATTACAAAAAATTAGACAGGAAGCTGTAAGATCAGTTAACAACCTACATAACTATGATAAAGTCTTTTCAGAAAAAAAGACACTTATTAACAACCTATTAGAACAAGCAACTAAAAGCGATGTATTCCCTTTCTTACGCCCTCAAATAAAAGTTCGCAAAGAGGTTTCGGTAAAAGAAATAATAAATAATAAGTTATCTATCATAATCCCATTTTTTAACATGGGAAAAACAGTTAAAGAAACTCTTTCCTCTGTTTATAACATTGAATACGATAACTTCGAAGTAATTGTTATTAACGATGGCTCTACCGAAGAAGAAAGTGTAAAAGAACTAAATAAACTACAAAAAGCTTTCGGATTCCGATTGATCAATCAGTCTAACTATGGACTTTCATTTGCACGAAACAGAGGGGCAGAAGAGGCCAGCGGTGAATACATTGCCTTTATTGATGCAGACGATAAAATAGACCCGAAATTTTATCGAGCTGCAATCTCAGTTTTGCAATCTAAAAGTAACGTATACTTTGTTGGCTCGTGGGTAAGATATTTTGAAAATAGCAATGGCATATGGCCATCATTCACTCCAGAGTTACCTTACCTGCTTTACTACAATATGGTATGTGGCGGAGGCCTTGTTTATAAGAAAATAGCCTACCTAGAAGCTGGCAAAAACGATGAGGCTCTTGAGTATGGACTAGAAGATTGGGAGTCAGTTCTCTCACTCGTTAAAAGTGGAAGGCAAGGCATTGTTCTTCCTGAGCCATTTTACCAATATAGAATCAGAAAAGGCTCAATGGCAAGACGTTTTACTTCAGAAAAAATCCTTTATTCAATAAAATATATTACCAACAAACATTCAGATGTATTTAGCGAATATGCACAGGATTTGACCTTATTACTCAATGCTAATGGACCAGGCTATAAAATTGATAACCCTACATTGGACTATTCAAAAAGGAGATCGCTTCCAAAATGGCTACCATTCAAAAGTTTTATCTTCTATTCAATCAGAAAACATCTTCACGTAAAAAAATTTGCTTTAAAAATTTACAAAGCAGTAAAAAAATAGTAACATGTCATCAACAGTTTTAAGAGATTGGAATAACAGATCCAATAAAATTGAAAGGATTTGGTTATTAGCCAAAATAGAATTTAAACTAAGATATTATGAGAATAAGCTCGGCTTGCTATGGGCCTTACTTAAACCAATATCTGAAATCTTTATTTTTTACGTAGCGTTTGAAATTGTGCTTAAACAAGGTGTACCAAACTTTGTTTCCTTTTTATTTATAGCTTTAATCATGTGGAATTTTTTTGTAGAAAGTACTGCCGGGACAATACAAATATTGAACGCTAAAAAATATTTATACGAGTACACAAATATGAATAAACTTGAAATATATTTGTCTACTATCCTATCTAACTGCATTGGATTCTTTTTCAATCTTTCCCTTTTCCTTATTTACTTCCAGTTTCTTGATAACGGCACAGCAGAATTAAGTTTAAAATCGCTGTATATAATTCCAATTTTCATTAATCTAGTTGTTTTTTCATTGGCTTTTTCGCTTATTCTCTCAAATATCTATGTGTTAGCAAAAGACATTACACAAATATGGTTGGTGATAACCGGGGTAGGATTTTGGCTATCGCCAATTCTTTTCAAGCTGGAATTATTTCGGAAAGCATTACCAGGAGTAGATTACCTTAATCCAATTTCTGGCATCATTATTAACGCCAGAAATGTCATACTGTATAATAAGAACCCTGAGTGGGATTTAATGGCATTCGGCTGGGTATATTCCAGTTTCCTTCTCTTTTTAGGTTTAATACTTTTAAATAAAATTGGAAGCAAAGCTGCAGAAAAACTATAATTATTTTTAAATGAAAAACTCAACAGCATTACTAGCTAAAAATATAAGCAAGACGTTTTACATTTCAGAAGACAGCCACAACACGGTAAAACATCGCCTGTTCAACCTGTTCAATCCTCCCAGAAAAAAGAAAGTATCTGCATTAAAAATGACATCCTTTGAAATCAACAAAGGCGAATGTGTAGGATTGCTCGGCCGTAATGGTTGTGGTAAATCAACGCTGGTTAAGCTTCTTGCAGGTGTATACCCTACTGATACCGGCTATGTAAAAATTAACGGCAGCACCATGCTCATGAACCTTGGTGTAGGTATGAGTCATGAGTTAACTGCACGAGAAAATATTTATGTTTCCGGCTCGGTACTGGGTTTAAAAATCAAAGAAATCGATGCCATTTTTGATACCATTATCGATTTTGCCGAGCTTCGTGACTTTGTAGATACCAAGATTAAATACTTCTCTTCAGGTATGGTGGCACGTCTCGGTTTTTCCATTGCGGTAAACGCCGGTGCAGACATTATGTTCCTCGATGAAATTTTTGCAGTAGGTGATATGAAGTTCCAGGAAAAAGCTATCAAGGTTTTTGAAAGCTCCTGGATAGAAGGAAAAACAGTTGTGCTTGTGAGTCACAGTATGGATGTTATTCGTAAATACTGCAGCCGTGCAGGTTTTATGAAAAACGGCGAAATGGTTTACTTCGGCGATACCGAAAAAGCAATTGAACTCTACATGGCCGATAATCAATAATCGGCCATTATTTCTTTTTTGTTGCGGCTATAAACGAATAGAAAAATCCGGCGAGCATACAACCGAAACTTCGGCCTATGTATACTTCAAACAGCATGGATACAATAAACACGGTTACAACAAACAGATAATATCCATTAGTAGCACGTACAGCATCAACAAATGGCAATACAGCAAACGCTAGTAACAATAAAATAAAACCCCCAATTCCAAACGTCAGCCATGCATCGAGATAACTGTTGTGCACATTCTTTTTTGTTTCAATCGCCATTGCAAATTTTCGATCTGCATAAACTTTATTCATATCGCTTACACGATCGCCGATACCAACTCCGGTAAGCATATTTTGTTTTGCTAGCTCCCAACCACATTGCCATAGTGCAAGTCTTGTATTGGCCCCGTTCCATTGTGCACTGTCGAGTTGCATATCGTAATGGCTTTCGGCTGCTTTACTTTCAAACGTGAAATTGGTATATGCCAATTCTTTAAACCGCTGTACCGTTTTAGGAAAAAACTTAAAGAGCATAAACGCACCAATAACTAACCCTAAGATCAGCGTTGCTCCTTCAAGATACCTGCGCTTTGTAAATACATAGTAAAAAGCAAAAAGTAATGCGCTGCCGTACAACAATAACATGGCAGACCGGCTGGCTAACAGAAAATGAAAGACAAATAAAATAATCAGCGACACATAAAGCCAACCCTGCAGCGATTGTGCTACCGTTTTTCTTTGCAGCAAGTAAACAATACCGGCTATTGAAAGATTAACCAGCATCGCAACATAAATCGACTGTTGCCCAAAATGAACGGTTAAACTATCGTTGTATAGGAAACCGGAGTTGCCTGTTTTCATGTATTGCGAAAATGAAAGACCAAGGCTTACAACTGCAACACCGGTAGTAATGAATCCGATTACAAGAATGATACGATCAGCTAAATCTTTTTTTATAATAACAGTTCCTATTGCCAGCGGAAGAATAAAAATGGGCAACCTGATGGCTAACTGTGTTGCAGCTTCCTCTTTATCTGTTGACCAAGCTAAACTTATAACATGTAATAAATAGTACGCAGTAATTAAAATAACAACTGGCCGCTGTTTCAGAATCTGCAATTTCTCGTTGAGGCGATTATAAAAAAAAGAGTGTGCTACAAACGCCCCAAGTAGAATGTTAGAAGCAACCGGTGCACGGGGTATAAATAAAGAAATAAAAAAAACAAGCACAAGCCAGTAAAACGCTTTTTCCTGCCACTTTAACTGCCGCCCTTCTGCATCCGCTAACAATAATGTCTTCATAAATCAGGTTGTCTGCAAAAATACCTGTAAACAACAACAAGACAAGTTGAATCTCTTACGTTTTACGGTTACTATTCGTGCTCCGCAGATTTTCTAGAAGAATTTCTAATACAGTTAAACTCACTGGAAATTTCATCTCAAACCTGGTCGTAGCCGCTTTCGCAACGCACAACCTTGTTATGCACAACGTCGTAATACGATTGCAGGTTATCTGCTTCTTTATGCCTCGAAGCCAGTTCGTGATGAATATGAAAACAAATAGCCGCCAGTTTTAAATGCCGTTGCTTCACTCCATGGTTCACCAATCTTGCAGCAAGCTCAATATCTTCATGCCCCCATCCCTTCACATCGTTGTTATATCCGTTTACAGCTATAAAATCGCTTTTCCAAACGGCAAAATTGCAGCCTTTTACTTTTCGTGTATTATCAGGTTTGCCATACAAAAGTCGTGATGCCAATGGCAGACGTGTTATATTAAACCTGGATTTGATGCCCGACTGCAGTAACGAAAAATTAATCTGTTTACTCTTGAGTACTTTTTCGGTAAACTCTTTCGTTAACAAACCCCTGCTGCCTTTGATGTAGTAGCCTTTTTCTCTGAACTTAAGATGGTCCTTTATAAAATCAGGATGAATAATAATGTCACCGTCAATCTGTATAATGTAGTCCCCCTTTGCAGCCTTGAACGCTTTGTTGAGAATAATGGTTTTACGAAAACCATCATCTTCGTGCCACATATGAATTAACGGCACCGGAAATGAAGCCTGGTATGCAGCAATCAGCTGTTTTGTTTCTTCATTCGATCCATCATCTGCAATAATGACTTCACCGGGCAATACGTTTTGCTTTGATACACTTTTCAACACAAGATCGAGTGCCTGTGGCCAGTTATAGGTAGATATAACAAGAGTACACTCCATAAATACTTGTGGTTGGTTTAAATTGGTTACTTTATAATCTTTCGATAGTTTTTAAATGCAAACAATCGCTTGCCGGTAAGTTTTTCGTAGCTGTAAAGCAATCGGTCTTTTAACGACAAATGCTTTTTACTGATATCAAGTTCAACCTGCCAGTTGCGGGCAGCAATGCGTTGCTGCATCACCTGCGGATGTGTACCGGTAAATTTTCGCAACGCATCAAACTCGTTAAAATCAAAAAAGTCTAGGCTATTCAGGTGAGCTTCCAGCTGTTGATCATCGGCGTGGTAGAAACGCTGCACATTCTTAAGCTTACGTTTCATTTGTTCGGGGCTTTTTACCCAACCATAATGGTACACTTCTGCATCTATTTTTGCAACATCCAGTTTCTCCTCTCCCCGTCTGAAACTCTGCGCATCTTTATATGAATGAATACTCCTGTCGTTACGGATAATGCGAATCTCATCTTTATACCATTTGCGGCTATCGCCCACATAATCGTATGTACCATAAAAATGGAGGTAGTTGAATAAAAAACCATCTACCCGTTTATTGTTGACATACTTTTCGGCTGTTTGCCTGATGACAGCATGGTATTTTTCATGAATCACTTCATCTGCCTGGATGTAAAAGATCCAATCGGTATCGGCCGATACATGATCGATCGCTTTATCCGTTTCCAACGCATACACCCTTCCGCCTTTGCGAAGCGTCATATCCCAGGTTGAATACACGATCTTCAACTTGGGCGATTGGATACTGCGTATCAAGCCGTCGGTATCATCATCCCCTTTATCAATACTAACAATCATTTCGTCTACCACAGGCAACACCGATGTAATAGCCTCTACCACAGGAAAATCGTTTAAAACAGCATTACGAACAATGGTGACTCCGGTAATCTTCATGATGTATAATATCGCCAAAGTAAACAAATTTTTAGATACGTTCATTTTGGCAGAAATCCTGTTGAACTTTTCCAAAGCCGCTGAACATGAATGACACTAAACGGAACTTACCTTCTTTTTACCCTGTTTAACCCTCCGGGTACTGTAAACTTGTCTTACTTTTAAAACTGGATCGTGCTTTGAACCGTCATAACCTTTTACATCAATCATTTTATGAAACTGCTTTTAAAATATCTGGCTCCTTACAAAGGCCTCATTATGCTAACCATGGCTTTAGCCGGTGTTAACATTGGTTTTTCACTCATCGATCCTATTTTATTTGGTAAGCTGATCAACCTTGCAACAAGACATCTCGGTCAAAACAATACCCCCACACTAACAAAGGAAGATTTCTTTTTTTCCTTTACCTGGGATAAACCGGGAGTGTTATATGTACTTACGACCTCTATTACAGTTGCCATGATCAGCCGTATTGCCAAAGCTTTCCAGGATTATTTTCAAAACCTTACCACACAAAAATTTGGCACCAAAGTTTTTACCGATGGGTTAAAACATGCTATGAAGCTACCCTACCAGGATTTTGAAGATCAACGCAGCGGTGAAACACTTTCTATTTTAACCAAGGTGAGAACAGATACAGAAAAATTTGTTTCAGCTTTTATTAACCTGCTTTTTCCGGTTATTATTGGCATCATCATCGTGGCTATTTATGCATCATCGATTCACTGGTCGTTGCCGTTTATTTATTTTGGTGGAATTATTTTACTCGTCATCATCAGTAATGCACTCAGTAAAAAAGTAAAAGCGGTACAAAAAACCATTGTTGCACAAACCACACAACTGGCCGGTGCTACTACCGAATCGCTCCGTAATATTGAACTGGTAAAAAGTTTAGGTTTAACTGAGCAGGAAGTAACACGCTTAAATAAAAACACATTTAAAATTCTCGGGCTCGAACTAACAAAAGTAAAACGCATCCGCAGCATCAGCTTTGTACAAGGTACGTTTGTAAACACCTTGCGCCAGGTAATTTTATTTATGTTGATGTGGGTGATCTATAAAGGACAAATGGATGCAGGACAGCTGGTAACCATGCAAATCTTCTCTTTCTTTGTATTTGGACCTTTACAGGAAATCGGCAATATTCTGCTCTCCTATCGTGAAGCAGAAGCAAGCATTACCAACTTTCATAAGTTAATGGAAAAACAACCCGAACCAACACCTGTAAAACCTTTGCACCTGGGTGCTATTGAAACACTTTCGTTTAATAATGTTTCGTTCAAACACCAAACCGCATCGCAAAACGCTATTACCGATATCAACTTTAATGTAAAAACAGGCGAAACAGTTGCGTTTGTAGGACCTTCGGGGTCGGGCAAAACAACATTGATGAAGTTGTTGGTTGGTTTGTATCGACCGCAAAACGGAAAAATTTTATACAATGGTATGGATGAAAACTCCATCAATTTTGAAGACCTGCGCAATCAGATTGGTTTTGTAACACAGGATACGCAACTCTTTAGCGGCACCATTAAAGAAAACCTGATGTTTGTGAATCCATCGGCTACAGACGAAGAGTTAACCGATGCGTTAAACAAAGCAAGCTGCCAGCGTTTATTAGCCCGTGCAGAAAAAGGTTTGGATACAATGATTGGTGAAGGCGGATTAAAACTCAGCGGTGGTGAGAAACAACGTTTATCCATTGCACGTGCGTTGTTACGTAAACCAAGGTTATTGATTTTCGACGAAGCAACATCTGCACTCGATTCAATAACAGAAGAAGAAATTACCAGCACCATCCGTGATATCTCATCTCAGCGAAACCAGGTAACCATTTTAATTGCACACAGGCTCAGCACCATTATGCATGCCGATCGTATTTATGTACTGGAAGGCGGCGATGTGGTTGAAACAGGTAGTCACCAGCAATTACTTGAAGACAAAGGTTTATACTATGCCATGTGGCGTCAGCAAATTGGTGAACGTAAAAAATTAATCACTGCAGAACCCGGTGCTAACTAAAGCAGTTTGGCAGAAATTTTTTTTTACAGCAGACAGAAACCATGCAGTTTATTTACTTAAAGTGATGTAAATCACTTTAAGCTATTGCAGATAGGTTACCTTTGCAAAAATTTTTGCTCATGGGTTCCAGTAACAAGCCAAAGCCAAATTATTTATGGAGTATGCTTTCCATGAATTGTCCACGGTGCAGAAGAGGAAAGCTGTTTAAACCATTCAGCGCTTACAACTTTAAACACACGTTTGATATGCACGAAGAGTGCAGTGTTTGCAAGCAAAAATTTGATATGGAACCCGGCTTCTGGTATGGTACCGGTTATGTGAGCTATGCATTAACGGTAGCAATTTCTGTTGCAACATTTGTAGCCTGGTGGGTACTGATTGGTGTATCGTTCGATGATAACCGTGTGTTCTGGTGGTTGGGACTCAATGCTGTGTTGTTATTAATACTGCAACCCTGGTTAATGCGCTTGAGCCGCACTATTTATCTCTACTTTTTTGTACGCTACGACGAAGATTACGAAACTTCCGAACCGCAAAAATTTGATTACTGAGAATGAAGGTTGATGAGTAAGGTTAAGGTTCATTGCAACCTTAACCTCAACAATTATTCTTCCTCCTTATTCATCATCCAGCAAATGCTTCAAAAGGCTGGGGCGTTTTAGTTCCATATCGCTTAATTCCACATCAATGGCTTTTGTACTGAGGATAATTTCAACCAGTGAAAACAGTAATGATGCAAGCAAACTCAGCAGACTTAATGCAAATACCCATTTTGCTGCCACATCGTAATTACGAAAAATAAGAAACATACAAGCTACACAGAGCAAGAAACTAAGAACACCTAAGGCCTGCATGTTGCGGATATAGCTGATGCGCACACGTAAATTGCTGATTTGTTTGTGTAACAGCTTTTGCTCGGTTTCTTTTACATACTCATCGTGCAGCTTACGTACCAATGCTGCAATTGCCAGAAAGCGGTTGGTATATGCCAGCATCAGCAAGGTAATGGCAGGAAATAACAATGCGGGCGTATTGATGGATAAGTCGTTCATGGCTTAAAAATAATCAAACAAAAGAAAAGCTGCAGTAAACTGCAGCTTTCTTCACTTTTATCTTAAACCACGGAACTATTGAATGGTAACCGGAAAATCCACTTCTACATCTGTTTCACCCTTTGTTACAGCATCGTTTGCTGCCTTAACACCAGGCTTATGCTTTAAGGTTATTTTTAACGAACCGGTACTTGCAGCTGCAGTGGTAAACGATGATGTTGTACCCAGCGGCAAACCATTACCATCTGTATTCAGTCCGTTAATGGTTAAGGCAGCACCTCCGCTTACGGCGTAATACACCTGGTGATCTACTCCTTCAGTTACCACTTCGGTTGTAATATCTTCGGCTGGAGTTACGCTTTCATTTAAAAACTGTACAGAACAATTGTACACTTTTGATGGCGCTAATGTTACCGCCTGAATAACCGGAGCATTCCCTCCTACTCCATCAACATCTTTCCACGAATAAACCAACGCACTGCCACCCCCAACCGGTGTTAACGTAAGCTTTACTGTTGTAATCAGTTCTTCTTCATTTTCTTCTTCGTTATTTTTCTTTTTACATCCGGCCAGAATTAATCCGCTCAGCATCACTACTGCAAAGAGTTTGATGTGTTTCATTTTCATAACAATTGATTTAATGATTGTTTTTACGATTTGTGTTTGTGTTTAATATCAAAAGGTATACGTATACGCAGTGAAATATTTCGACCCATTTCATCGCTGAAATAGCGGAACGAATTCATGTAATCTCTGTAAGCTTTGTTAAGCAGATTGGTTACAGCTAAAATGAAACTGACATTGTTATGTTTCCATTTCAGTTTTGTACCCGCTTCAAAACCAAGTAAGAAATAAGCCGGCGGAGGATTAAGATAATCCGATTGTTTAACTGTGGTGCCGGGCACTTCAATATTACCCGTTGCAGGTACACGTGTTTGCTGCAATACCCATGTACTGTTGATTCCAATATAGGTATCGTTCAGTTTACGGGCATTGCCGAAATTATATTCTACCGCTGCTTCATATCTGTCGGCAGGCATTTGTATTAACCATTGCTTGTTGGTTTTATCCCATGCCCGTAACAACGATGCTTTAAGCGAAGAGCTGAAGTGCGCATCAAAACTGTAGGCAGCAGAAAAATCCAATCCGCTTAACCGTGCATTGGTTTGTGTATAGCGAAATGCAGGGAAAGCGCCACGAATGGTTAACTCGGGAGGAAAGGTTGGTTCAAGAAAAATAAATCCATCAATTTCTTTGTGATATATGCCTGCATCAATATCCCATTTACTGTTACTGAAAATAAAATTGGCAGCAATATTATTGGCTCGCTCAGGTGTTAAAGTTGCGTTGCCTTTTTCAATACGTGCCGCACCATGGTGCAACCCATCAGCATACAATTCATTTACCTGTGGTGCACGCCATGCTGTTGAAGCATGTACTGTTGCACGAAACGCTGGCGTAAACCGGTAATTAAAACCAATATTACCCGAAAGATTATTAAATAAACGGTCGGCATAGAAACGTACAGCGCCGTTATCAGTTGTATTGTAAATCGATTTCCGATCGAATCTTACACCTGCTTCAATATCAAGTTTGTTTTTTGTCCACTTCTCAATTACAAACAATCCGGTATTGGTTGATTCGTAATTCGGAATAAACAGCCTGCGTTCGTACTGATTGTTTTGATACATGAACGAGCCGCCGATTGTACCACGAAAGTCGCCGGTATTGAAATGATCCCACACCAATTCGGCCATACCAGTAGCAATGGAAAGATCGAGCTGCGGAGCATTGCTGCTGCTGGCAAATCGTTTCTGATCGTACTCCTGCCGGTTATTGTACTGGCCGGATACAACAAGATTCAACCGGCCGATTGTTCCGGTATTCTTCCATGTTTTTGCCTTGAGTAACTGGTGCTGAATATCCTGGTACGGACGATCAATGTTGTAAGAAAACCCAACGTTTTTAATATAATCGGGAGGATCTTTCGAAAGTATTGCATTCCACAAATCAGTTACGTTGCCTATATGTGAACCTGCAAAAATGCCCAGTCTTGTATTGAATTGCGAATAAAAAAGTTCGGTTCCCCATTCCTGCTTTTTCCAGCCCGCTGCTGCAGAAAAATTGTATTCCTCATTTGCCGAATTAGCTAACCAATAATTAGGTGTATGTGCGTAACCACCACGCTTAACTGTTCCCTGTACACGCCAACTGAATGCAGGTTTCCGTTCGCTGTTTCCTTCCAGCATAGCCGATAATACGCCCATGCGGTTATTGCTGAACAAAGCAGTATTCACTTCCCCGTCTATACCAGGATCATGCCGTAATAATTTCGGTTCAACCAATATTACACCACCAATGGCATCGGCACCATAACGAATGGCTGATGCACCTTTAATCACTGAAATGCGGTTGGCAATAAACGGATCAATCTCCGGCGCATGTTCATTACCCCATTGCTGTCCTTCCTGCCGTACACCATTGTTTAAAATGAGCACCCTGTTACTGTGCAAACCGTGAATCACGGGCTTGTAAATATTCGATCCGGTTTGCAACATGCTTACACCACTCACTTTTTTAATTGACTCTGCTAAACTTAACCCACGTGTTGCTTCCAGTGCTTTTCCTTTTACTTCGGCCGATGGAGTTGCTGCACCCGAGGCCTTGCCCTGTATAACCACTTCCTGCAGTTCGGTTACTGCATGCGATAAATCGATATCTGTTTCAAGATCGGTTTTAAGATGAATATGTTTCTCTGCGGTAACACAACCAGCATGACTTACTTCTAACGTGTACACACCCGGGCATAATCCCTTAAAACTGTAAAAGCCGTCTTTATCAGTGATTGCTGTAATCTTTAATTCCTTGATACGGATAACAGCGTCGGACAAATGTTCTTTTGTTTCAATATCGTTTACATGCCCTGATAAAGTAAGGGTACACTGTGCTGCAGCCGTTTGAAAGATCAGGCCGAAAGCAATAAAAACGATCGCTCGTATCATTTGAAACATGGTTGCAAATTTGCAACAAAGTTTCAAATTTCAAAACTTTATTTTTTAAGTGGCTGAATATTGCTGGAATTTTCACAATTCCTTTATGCATTAGTGTGTTTACCGAACCTTCAACATTGGTTTTACCTGCTGTGTACTTCCATTCTGGAAACGCATGTAGTAAACACCCGGTGGTAAAGTATAGGAATCAAAACTTACCTGGTATTTCCCTGCACTGTAAGTTCTGTCAACCGGTGTTGTAAGTACACGGCCCAGTGCATCCATGATCTGCACTAATGTATGCCCGCCTTTTGTTGTAAAGCTGATGGTAGTAGTTGAGGTAAACGGATTGGGATAATTGGAGATAAGTGTAATGCCTGCATTGCGGATATCGTCAATATTGGTAGTTGTACAGTTTCCGTTTGCACATAAACCAAGCTGCTGAAAGTTCTGCAGCATGATGGTTTGCAGTGTGATGTTATCAACACAAAACCAGTTCTGCAAAATGGTGGCATACACACTGCGAAAATCGTATTGCATGGGTATGTTATCGTTAACCGTTGCCGTTGCTGGTATGATTGGATTTACACCGGTAATACCGGGATTGACTTTGCTGCCGAATACAAACATCGGTGCTGCTGCTCCGTGATCGGTTCCTGTGCTTGCATTCGATTTGATGCGTCGGCCAAACTCACTAAACGTCATACCAATTACACGATCTTCAATACCTAACCCTTTCAGATCGTCCTGGAATGCCTTTACGGCATCACTCAAACGTTGCATCAGCGTTGCGTGTGTACCTGTTGCAGTATCGGTATTTGTTTGTGCCGAATGTGTATCAAACCCACCCATGCTTACCATGTACACTCTTGTTTTTAAGCCGCCTTTAATGAGGCGTGCAACAATTTTTAACTGATCGGCCAATGTATTACCAGTTGGATAAGTGCCTTGCGTTGGAACAGCTGCTGCAGCTGCAGAAATACGAGTTGCATATTGATTGGATTGTTTGGCAACCAAGCGTACATACTGCAAGGCATTGCCTGCTTTTGTTGCTGGTGCAGGATCTTCAATACCGTTGATGAGATTATAAAAATTAGTTGCGCTTGAAATGCTGATGCCCATGTTTACACTCGGCCCCTGAAACGTTAATGAAGCAGAAGAACCGATCTGTATCCCCAATGGATCGGGCATGGTTGTGTTGGGATAACCCGAAGGATAATTCGCAAACTGATCGTTGAGGTAACGACCTGTCCAGCCACTGTATAACTGTTGATCACTGTCACTTGCACTCATCCAGATATCGGTTGCACGAAAATGCGAAAAGTTGGGATTAGGATAACCAACGGCCTGCACCAACCGAAGTTTACCTTCGTTATACATTGTTTGCAAACCTGTCATGGAAGGATGTAAACCAACTGCATTGGTACCACTCAACGTAAGTACTTTATTTTGTGCAATAGCAATGTTGGTACGTGCATTATAATATTTACTGTATTGATCGAGCGGAATAACCATGTTCAATCCATCGTTCCCACCGTTGAGTTGAATAATAACCAATACACGGTCTGTATCTACATACGTGTTCAGTAATGCATTCATCACGGGGTTATCGCCTAACACCCGAAACGAAAACTTGTCGATGATGGATGGCAGTATGGCTGCCGGTATTGTGTTCTGTAAAAAATCTCTGCGTTTCATTGAATCAGATTTTAATTGTTAAGCCAACTGGTATTCGGCGAGGTTCATACAATACTTAAACAGTCCACGTAAACGTGTATTCACCACATTGTAGTTGGCTGTAACTGGCGATGCGATATAAATATTCCAGGCATTAGTCCAGTAATAATCGGAGTCCTGACCGGTTAACAGAAAATCTTTTTTCAATTGATCTTTTACCTGTTGCGAAAGTGGAATCTGGAACAGGATTTCAAACAACTCATTAATCAATTCATTGGGGTCGCCGGGATTGCTGAGCTTTTTTGTAAATGCTACAGCATCTATCACAATCTTTTTTCCGTTGCGTGTGTAACCATTGCCAATCATCAGATCGCTGAACTGATTACGTTTGGGCAACGTATCGGTATTTACCCATAATTCGTAATACTGTGGTACCTGGTAGTAAGCAGGCCAGCCCGCAACATTCGGTGGATCTCCAATGCTTTGCTGGTTGTTTGCAGCAACACTCATAATATAATTCCACATACCATAGGTATCTGCATACTCAGCAGCAGCTGTTGGAAAAACGACTTCCCATTCTCTGCACAATGCCACTGCATGATCAATCGGCGATTTAATCATTGCACCCCTGTTCAATACATCAAAGAAATGTTCGCTTTTAAACAGTGTGGTTAGTGCCGGTTTTATGTCCCAATTATTTGTACGAAGAATGAGTGCCAATGGTTCAATCACATTTGCATCTGCTGCTGCATCAATATCGTAATGCACAAAAAAGCGGTAGAGCTTCTTTGCCATAAATCGACTTACTTCTACATTCTTTGCAAAAATCATATTGAGCAAATCATCCAATTCCAGATCACCTGCTGTTGTACCGGTACGACCGGTTACTGTTGTATTGTTGTAAAAAGAAGAGAAGGTTTTCGTTGTTGCATCATGCCTTGATGATGTGAAGTAAGATGGAAATGTGTTCACCGTTGTATCAACCCGCCAGCCGGTTAATATTTTTGCTGCAGCTTTTACATCGGCTTCAGTGTAATTCGGATTATTTTCTTTTCCCAGTGTAAACAACTCCTGCAATTCACGTGCATAGTTTTCATCGGGAGCAGTTGCTGTATTGGAACGTCCGTTTAAATAAACCAACATAGCCGGATCGAGTGTAATATCTCGTACCAGCTGTTTAAAATTTCCCAATGCCTTTGTGCGCAACAGATTGGCGTGTTTGTATAATAAATTCGCATTGCTTACATCAACCGTTTCGGTTGCAAAATGATTGTGCCAGAACAAGGTCATCTTTTCCCTGATGCTTCTGTCTTGCTGCAACAAACAACCCATCCACCATTTTTTAAACGATGCCCTGCGGCGGCTTTGAATTGTACCATCGTTGTTTACGCTGTTGATCCAGGTTGCGCCGTTTGCGACATCATTATCGGGAGTAGCGGCACCGGTTACCCCATCATAATCTTTCAAAGGCGGATTGGGCAAAGCTGCAACAGGATTCAACAATTCATCTACTGCCTCACCCATTGTTTTTGCAGCGAAATAATTAATGTCGTCGATGCGGGCACCAAACATGGTGCGTTTCAGCAAATGGGTTATTTCTGATTTGGTCCATGCACCTGTGTACACGGCCAAACCGGTAGAAGTACGCCCTTCCAAAGGCAGAGGTTTTACCGAAGCCGGTTGCTTCGATTTTTTGGCAGTAAGAAATGCTCTACGATCCATAAGGCAGTTGGTTTAAGCAGGAAATCGATTGTTTGAGCTGATTAAGATACAAAAGTTTAACGGGCAGGAAAAAAACGACTAAACCTGTAGGAAAGGCATAAAAAAATCCCGTCACGAAGGACGGGATTACTCTGCTTTATTACGACGGGAGATTAAACAATGTTTTCAATAATGCCTGCAATGCCTTGGCCACCACCCACACAGGCCGTTACAATACCGTATTTTTTGTTAAGGCGCTTCATATCGTTGGTGATTTGAATCGTCAGTTTCGCACCTGTACAACCCAACGGATGTCCCAACGCAATTGCACCACCGTTAATGTTCACAATCTCAGGATTGAGATTCAGCTCACGGATAACCGCCAATGATTGCGAAGCAAACGCTTCATTTAATTCAAACAAATCAATATCGTTTTGGTTCATTCCGGCTTGCTTTAATACTTTGGGCACCGCTTCTACAGGGCCAATACCCATTATGCGTGGATGGACTCCGGCCGATGCACAGTTCACCAAACGGGCAATGGGTTTTAAGCCCAGCTGGTTGACCAATCGCTCACTCATCACCAACACAAAGGCTGCACCATCACTTGTTTGTGATGAGTTGCCAGCAGTAACAGAACCGTTCACTGCAAAAGCAGGTTTCAGCTTTGCCAGTGATTCTACATTGGTATCGGCACGCACACCTTCATCCGTATCTACCACATAACTTCTTGTTTGCTTTTTGCCTTTTTCATTCAGGTAAACTTCTTCAACCGTAATAGGCAGTATACCGCTTTTGAAATAACCGTTTTCAATAGCAGCTTTTGCTTTCATATGGCTGTTGAAGGCAAACTGATCCTGGTCTTCTCGGCTCACCTTATATTCTTTGGCAACAGCCTCGGCTGTTAAACCCATGCTTAAATAATAGTCGGGTTCATCTTTGGCAATGGAATAAGCAGGAACGGTTTTCCAACCTGCTGTTGGTACCAGGCTCATACTTTCGGTACCCCCTGCAATAACACATTCGGCCATACCCATGCGGATCTTTGCTGTGGCAATAGCGATTGTTTCCAAGCCGCTTGCACAATAACGGTTCACCGTCATACCCGGAGCATGAAAACCAACTGCACGGGCAGCAATGATGCGGCCAACCTGCAAGCCTTGTTCAGCTTCGGGTACAGCATTCCCCACAATCACATCATCCACTTGCTTCGGGTCGAGCTGCGGTACACTTGCCAATAAGCCTTTGATGACATCAATTGCCAAATCATCAGGTCGTGTAAAACGAAACCCACCTCTTTTTGATTTGCCCACTGCCGTACGGTAACCGGCTACGATATATGCTTCCTGCATAGAAATTTTTTTAGGTTCAATCGTTAAATAGTTGTTTATGCAACTTTCTAATTCAAAGTTAAGGCTTCAAAAGAATTCAATCCAAATCATTGTTGTTAATCTACGAACGGCAATTGAAGTTTATCTTCGCACGCATGTACCAGCTTATACGCTCCATTTTCTTTTGGTTTGATGCAGAGAAAGTACACTACTTCGCAATGAATGCACTGCGGTTTTTCTGCTCCATCGGCTTCATTAAAAAAATACTCGCTGCAAATTTTCAGGCAAAGAATAAAAAACTGGCTTTCGAAAGTTGGGGGTTAGAATTTAAGAACCGTGTTGGACTTGCAGCAGGTTTCGATAAAAATGCAAAGTACCTGCGTGAACTGGAAGTGCTTGGTTTTGGTTTTGTTGAGATTGGTACTGTAACACCAAAACCACAGGATGGGAATGATCAACCACGCCTCTTCCGTTTACCAAAAGACAAGGCCATCATCAACCGTATGGGTTTTAATAACGATGGTGTAAAGGTTGTTGCAGAACGATTGAAGAAATGGAAAGAAAAGCACGAAGTACAAAGTACGAAGTACGAAAACTCACCACTCACCACGCACCATTCACGGCTCATCATAGGCGGAAACATCGGTAAGAACAAAGTAACTCCGAATGAAGATGCATGGAAAGATTACGAGATCTGCTTTAATGAGTTGTTTGATTATGTAGATTATTTCGTAGTGAATGTAAGCAGCCCCAATACACCCGGTCTGCGTGAACTGCAGGAGAAAGATTCGTTACGTAAAATTCTTTCGCATTTGCAAACACTGCGTACCGAACGTTTGAAACTGAAAATAGATTCGGTTGTTGAAAAACCGATCTTACTAAAAATAGCACCCGACTTAACACAGTCGCAGCTGGATGATGTGATTGACCTTGCAAAAGAAATTCAGCTGGACGGATTGGTAGCGAGTAACACCACCATCAGCAGAGAAGGATTAATAACCGATGCTGCAATTGTAACCGCCATTGGTGCAGGCGGATTAAGTGGTTTACCGGTGAAACAGCGCAGCACCGAAATTGTGCAGTACATTACTCAAAAAACAAACGGTGAAATACCGGTTATTGCCAGCGGCGGCATTTTTTCAGCAGCCGATGCCAATGAAAAATTACAGGCCGGAGCCGTGCTGGTACAGGTGTGGACCGGTTTTATTTACGAAGGCCCTGCTATTGCTAAAAAAATCTGCAATGGAATAGCTGTTCAATAACGGTAGCAGTAGATTAATTTTGCATTCCCAAAAACAGGAACAATAAAGTAAAGTATGGAACATCTTTTTACGACCGAAAGCATTATCAGTTTTATTGTATTGGTGATACTGGAAGTAGTGCTCGGCATCGACAATGTAATTTTTGTAAGCATTATTCTTAACCGTTTAAAAGAACTGAAAGATCAGAAACGGGCACGCCGTTTATGGATGATCATCGGTATTCTCTCCCGCAGTTTACTGCTGATGGGACTTGGATGGTTACTCTCACAAAAAGGCAAAGCTGTATTTTCTATTGCAGGAAAAGGCTTCGATTTGGCGAGTTTGGTTATGCTGGCCGGAGGTTTGTTTTTGATTTACAAATCGGTACACGAAATACACCAGAAGCTGGAAGGTGAAGACCCGAACCAGGATCCGAAAAATGCAAAAGGTATTTCGTTTGCACAAGCAATTGGGCAGATTGTATTGATCGATGCTGTGTTCTCTTTCGACAGTATCATCACAGCAGGTGGTACAGCCAAGCATGTTGAAATTATGATTGCAGCAGTAGTTATTGCCATGACGATCATGTTTCTTTTCAGTCCGAAAATTGCAGGCTTTATTCATAAGCACCCAACATTAAAAATGCTGGCACTCTCCTTCCTTGTAATGATCGGTTTAAGTTTAGTCATTGAAGGTTGGAATGCAGAAGCAGCACATCAACTGCACCTGAAAAACTACATCTACTTTGGCATGGCATTCTCCTTTGTAGTGGAAATGCTCAACATGGTGATGCGCAATAAAATGAAAGCGAAACGTGTAGTTGAGTTAAATGAACCTAAGCTGGAAGAAGTATATGAACAAAAAGATGATGTAGCACATTAACAATATCGCAACGTATAAAAAAAGTCACTGTGTTTACAGTGACTTTTTTTATGTACTTCAATTATGAAAACAACGTAGGCGTACTGCCACCGTAAGGTTTCTTTCCTAAATGTTCATAGGCTTTTGCCGTTACCTCTCTTCCTCTTGGTGTGCGTTGCAAAAAACCTTCCTGTATTAAAAACGGTTCGTACACTTCTTCCAATGTGCCCGGCTCTTCACCTACTGCTGTTGCAATGGTGGTAATACCAACCGGACCACCTTTGAATTTATCGATGATGGCGGTAAGGATTTTATTATCCATATCATCCAAACCATACTCATCAACATTCAATGCTTTAAGACCATGTTGTGTAACACCAAGATCAATAACGCCATTGCCCAACACCATGGCAAAATCACGCATACGACGCAACAATCCATTGGCAATACGTGGTGTAGCCCTGCTGCGGCCTGCAATTTCTTTTGCCGCATCGCTGGTAATCTTAACATTTAAAATACCTGCAGCACGTTGAATAATTTTCTGTAACGTTTCGGCATTGTAATATTCCAACCGGGATTTAATGGCAAAGCGAGATAACAACGGTGCTGTTAACAAACCACTTCTGGTAGTTGCACCAATCAGTGTAAAAGGATTAAGGTTGATCTGGATGCTTCTTGCATTGGGTCCGCTGTCGATCATAATATCAATGCGGTAATCTTCCATGGCTGCGTAGAGATATTCTTCAACAACTGTACTTAACCGATGGATCTCATCAATAAACAAGACGTCGTTTGCTTCAAGCCCTGTCAGTAACCCGGCAAGATCTCCCGGCTTTTCAATTACCGGTCCACTGGTTTCTTTAATGCTTACTCCCAACTCATTAGCAACAATGCGGCTCAGGGTTGTCTTACCCAAACCGGGAGGACCATGAAACAATACATGATCTAATGCTTCACCACGCATCTTCGCTGCTTTAATGAAGATTTTGAGGTTATCGATAATCTGCTGCTGACCACTGAACTCTTCAATATTCGACGGACGAATATTGTTTTCAAATTCTTTTTCGGCTGCACTCAGTCCTTCTTTATCGCTATTTAAATTGGGATTGGCCATTGGGTGTAAAACTAAGGAAAAAGGGGAAGTGGTGAATGGTCAATGGTGAATAGTGAATGCTCAGCTGTAAATCGTAACGCATCCGATCAAAAACAAACAGCCGGACGAAAAACTCTCGCCGGTTTAGATGTATTGATTCATCTGCAAAATCAAATCAGCATCGGGGCAATTCTTCAAATAAAAATCTTTATCACTCAACCGGCATACACCGGGATAATCGCCTTCTTTCAGTTCGAGATCGCTGATGATCTGGAAATGCAGGTGTGGCGGCCAATGACCGTTTTCATGCGGTTCACCAAAATGTGCAAACTCCTGTCCACGGTTAATGTATTGTCCTTCTACCAAGGCCAGGTCTTTTAAACTTACATGACCATACAATGTATAAAAAGCAGTGCCCTCCAGTTGATGCAGCAGAATAATGGTTGCTCCATAATCGCCATACGCATCATTAAATTTAAAACTGTGCACCATGCCTCCTAACGGAGCAAACACAGGTGTGTCCGCTTTGCTCCAAATGTCTGTACCTAAATGCAATCGCCGTGGTTCACCGCCATCGGGTGCATCAAATACACTGCTTCGGCTGTACACTGTTCGATGCTCGGCATAACCACCAATACCATACAAAGCATTTGCTGCACCCAACTGTTCATTTACATAACCATCAAATTTTGTTACATCTTCAATTACTTCTTTCGTCAGTGCTTTGTTCGCATCGGTAAAATCCATTTGCAGCAACCGATCCGTTGCAGTATTAAACAACACTACCGGATGAAAACTGTGTTTATTTTTTTCAAGTATTGAAATGAGAGAAGACATGGAAGCAAGTTACGATGGTTAAACGAAGTATCGCTTTCAACCAAACAAAAAAGCCCTACAATGTTGCAGGGCAATGTTATGCTGTAGTTGTTTGCTAAACAAGTTCGGGTTGCTGTTGTGGCAACAGATCCTGCATGGTAAACGTAATTTTATCGGCCAGTTGCTCTTCCAGCAAATCGGCAAAGGTTTCAAAATACACAATTACATCTTCACGCACGTTCCGCTGCAGCCAACGGAAGCCACCGGGCAAACGTTGCAGCACCGCTTTATCTTCCAGGTATTCGAGGTTATGAATATCACTGGGCGTTAAACCAATCTCCTGCAGTTTCGTAATCAGTAACCCCGCAGGTGCGTTGGTAATACCGCAATAATCTTCTGCAAGCTCGGTCCACTCACCAATGCCAGTATGTGCATAGGCTAAAATCTCTTCCTTACTCAACTTGGTTACTACCTGTGTAAGATTACCGCAATTACATGCACCATGATTGCCCCATGCATAATGGGCGCCATTACGGAGACGAGCCGCTGTTTCACGCAGTGCTTCTATTAAAGGGATGTTTGCTTGTGCCATATTTTAAAGTTCTGTAGAAACTTTTTAGCAGTTTGCTTTTGTTGAATTATTAACAATTACAAAAAATATTTACATCAACATTTCGTTTTAGCTGTACACATGAAACTTCGTTTTGTCTACTTACTGGCGGTTTTGTTTTTATTGGGCACCACTACACAGGCGCAAATGATTACCGGTGTATGGAAAGGCAAAGTGGGTAACGGATTACGGCCCGGCCGCCTGGAATTAAAGCTCATTCAACGGGGCGACAGTTTATTCGGTACTTCCTATTATTACGAATCAGCTAACAATTACCGACGTTATGCAGTGAAAGGTTATTTCAACAATCAAACAAATGAAGTTGTGTGGTGGGATGATGAATTGATTGAAGCGAAAACAGGACGTATTAATATTACATCACCAGGAACTGTTCCGCTTCTGATGGAAGCTGATTTTAATTGTCCCGGTGCCGGTATCATGATGTTGGATGGAAAAGCAGTAACAAAGGAAGAACAAAAGAATAAAGGCGATTTGCATTTAGACAAAGTAGAGCAACCGCAATTCAATGATGAATGGAACTTTGTGATCGACAATTACACAGTCGGTGCCAACGATCCTTATTTTATTGATAGTGTGGCAGCCATTCATAAAGTAACCAAACAACCCGAAGTAATTGCAGCAACTCCACCCCCGTCTGTTGTAACCGAACAACCGAAACGTGAAGAGCCAAAACCCGAACCGGTAGTGGTGCAACAGCAACCAACGATTCCAAAAGAAACAAAACCGGTTGTAAAAACAGCAAACAAACCACCTGTAAAAGAACCGGCCGTTGTTACAACCAAGCCGCCAACCATAACCGAAAAATTTATTGAACGGAAGAAAGTATTAACAACAGAATTGCCGTTGCTTGGCGATACCATCGAAATACATTTTTACGATAACGCAGAAATAGATGGCGATTCTATTTCCTTGTTCATGAACAACAGATTGGTATTTGAACACGTGAAACTGAGCGATAAACCACATGTGGTGAAATTTGCTGTAAAGGAATTAAGTGAAACGAATGAACTGGTGATGGTAGCCGAAAACCTGGGTGCTATTCCACCGAATACATCGTATATGATTGCTTATGTAAATGGGGTTCGTTATTCCGCTAACTTAGAAAGTACAGAAAACAGCAGTGCCATGATTAAGTTTGTGAAGAAAGAGTGAACTAAAAGTTTAGAAAGAGAGAAAGAAGAAATGAGGATTGTTCGCTATGCTTGCAATTTTCAACACAGAGAAAAGGAGAAACAGAGAACACAGAAATATTGATTTAGCAAAATAAAAGGGTGTACAGTTGTACACCCTTTGTTTTATTGTTAAAATAAATTACCACTGCTGATCATTCACCATTCACTATTGACCATTCACAACTCACGACTTAATCTGCTTCAATATTTCTTCAATGGCTTTATCCAGTTGCGGATCGTTGCCGTTGAGTTTATCTTCAAAACTGTTGATGATGCGGATATCCGGTTCAACACCGTTTATCTCGAGGTCTTTCCCTTCCAAAGAATAACAACCCCAAGCCGGCATACGCACACTCGAACCATCCACCAAACCAATACCGCTGGTGAAGATGATCCAGCGATAGGTTCCGTTGCCAATGATCTTACCCAGTTTCAATCCTTTAAAGCCTTGTGCTGTCATTTCTGCATCGCTCAACGATTGTTCATTGATAAGTAAAATGATCGGCTTATCAGAAGGTGCAAAATTGGATTGTGGTGCCAGTTTTCCTTCACGGTATTTCCATTGCAGGTAAGAACGCTGACTTAAAAACTTCAACACTTCATCGTGCACATTACCGCCGGTGTTATAACGCAGATCGAAGATGAGTGCATCCTTGCTCGTTAACTCCTGCGTCATATCATTAATAAACTGTTCCAGCTCACCTGTACCCATATTCTTCATATAACCATACGCAATACGTCCTTTACTTTTTTCATCTACACGCTTCTGGTTGTTGTCAACCCATTCATCGTACAAGTTATTAAACAACGTTGCCTGCGGATGAATCTTTACCTGCACCATTTCTGCACCACGCTTAAACGTTAGCTTCAGTTCACGGTCACGAGATGGTAATGTGAAATAAGCATTGCGGTCTTTGTTTGCATCCACTGTTTCATCATTCACTTTCACCAATACATCACCCGGCTTAATATCAATATTCTTACGATCGGCGGCTGAACGTTTTACGATGTATTTTACTTTGTACGGATCATCGTTCTCGAAGATGATGCCTGTTTCCATGGTAGCACTTGTTAATGCAATCGTTTCATCATCACCAAATGTAGCAAAGCCCTGGTGCGACGAGTTGAGTTCGCCCAGCATATCGTTGAGCAGTGTACGCAAATCTGCACGGTTGTTCAGGTAAGGAAGAAACTGCTGGTAATAGGTTTTTGTTTTCTTCCAGTTAAGTCCGTGAAAATTTTCATCGTAATACCCTTCTTCCATTCCTGCCCATGCTTCGTAAAACATTTGTGTAAACTCTTCCTGCAGATTGCGACGGAAGGTATAGCTGATATTTACCGGATCGATACGGTTAGCATCGAGATTCAATTTATTGATGGTTCCATTGCCCAATGCAAAATATTTATCACCTGCTTCAACAATATCCAAACCGCCTGCATTATCTGTGCCTGCAATCTTATCGGTTTTTGTTGATTCAAATGATTCGAGTACTGTTTTCCAAATTGCAAACCGGCCTTCGCCATGATTGCTTGCATACAATACAGATGTCTTCTCTCCTTTTTGATACACATTGATGAGATACTGTGTGCCAAAAGACGGCCCGATCTGTTCCAGTCGTTCCATGATCAGGTCTGTATCAATGTTGATGACTTTACCCGAATCGCCATTGGCGCCTTTTGCTTCTTTCTTTTCTTCTTTAAACAAATCATTGAACTTATCGATGCGATAAGGCTCATCCATTTTTTCCAATGCTACACGATACACTTTCGCATTCGCCATACCAAACGGATAAGCCGGTTTCAAACGTTGCGAAACAAAATAGATATACTTACCATCGGGCGACCATACAGGACTGTTTTCTGTTACACCACTATTGGTGAGATTGATGGTTTTGTTATTCTTGATGTGATGTACTAAAATATCTTCTTCAAAATTGCAACGTGCAGTAAACAGCACATATTCATCGTTGGGAGAAAAACCGGGATCGCTGTTTTGAAAAGCCCACAGCTCATCTTTTACAAGGGTTTTACTTTGCAGTGTTTTTAAATCGAGCAGACGCACTTCGTTTCGTCCGCTGAGATAAACCGCAAGTGTACGTTTTTTATTAACGATTACACTGCGGTTGTTTTGCTGATCGCTGGTGAGTTGTTTGGGTGCAGCACTGCTGTCGGCACGAACAGTAAACAGGTTGGCATAACCATCAACAGTTTGTGTAAACAAGATCGTTTTGTTGTCGTTCATCCAGCGTACTTCACGTACACGCTCTGCCGAACCTCTGTTTATCTGCTGTACAAACTTTCCGTCTATATCACTCACAAACAACTCTCCTCTTACCACAAAAGCAAATTTCTTTGCATCGGGCGACACATCAAATGCAGAAATATTTCCACGCACTTCGTAATCTTTTTCTTTTGGCAATACATGATTGCGTACAATGCCAATATCCAGCTTGCGTTCTTTATCTGTCTTTACATCATACAACCACAACTGGTAATCCTTTTCAAAAACCACTTTACCACCGTTTGCATTTACCTGCGGTGTTTTGATGGAAGAAGCAAAACGGGTCAATGCTTTTTTCTTACCAGCATCGAGTGTGTACAAATTGTATTCACCATTGTTCTCATCGGAAATAAAGAATACATTACCGTTTTTATCAATGGTTGCAGCAAAATCTTTCCCTTCCCAACTTGTGTATTTTTTGTGCTGCTTAGTCTTGAAATTATACGATTGAATATCGGGATTGAAAGGCCCTTTGTAACGTTTGCGCTGTACCTGGCTGGCACTTTCCCAGGTATCGTTAAAAAAGATTTCACCGGTTGCGGGGTGCTCTACCAGGTTATGATCGTATTGAAAAAAGTAATTGCCAAAAACACGTTGTGGTGTACCACCCGCAGCAGCCACTTTAAAACCGGCTATCTGTCCTGCACGGCTGCTGTTAAAGTAAATACTTTTACTATCCCAGCTCCAGCTTGTTACTTCATCATTTCCGCTATGAAACGTAATTTGTTTTACCTCGCCTCCTGCCAATGGCATTACAAACACATCTGCATTCCCATACTGGCGACCGGTAAATGCAATCCATTTACCATCGGGCGAAATACGTGGCGATGTTTCGTAGCCCTGCATAGCAGTAATGCGTGTGGCCTGCAAGTCGTTCACATTCGCTTTCCACAAATCGCCTTCAAATGCAAACACAACGGTTTGTCCATCGGGTGTAAGTGTTGGGTTCGACAAAAAATACGAACTGTTTTGTGCTGTTGAAAAAAAACTGATAAGGCAAATGATTCCTGTTGATAACAGATGCTTCATGTGTGATGATTTTATCCTTGGAAAATACAAAACTCTTTATGTCTAAATGAAGAAAGGTTGATGAATGGTGAAAATCCATTCATCAACCTTTCAAGTCTATGTATCAATTGTATTATTTCTTGGGAGCTTCTACCTGGTATTCTTTCAGGTGTTTGTAACCCAATAAACCGTTTTCTACATTCACAAGACGGTATTCCATAAACACACTGTCTGCATCGTAAAAACCAATAATGCAGGAAAGATCATTTGCACCCTTTTTCAATTCAGGCTTTGGCATCATGCCCATGTTTGGCAGGGTGATGATTTTTTCGCTGCTGGCATCTTTGTAGGAAAACTTCACTTCGTAGTTCAGTGATTTCTTTTGCTCAAACAACTGCACTTTAAACTGTGCACTGTCGGCTCCGGTGAACGCATAGGTTTTAACCGGCTCTGTACTTACAGTAGCACGCTCTTCGGTGTAAGGTTGATTGGTTTCCTGTTTTGTGTTACATGCGGCTAATGCAATTGCGGCTAAGACTACTAGTTTTTTCATTACATAAAAATTAAAGGGGTAAAAGAAAAGCTCAGCAGTGAAGCTGAGCTAACTATTTTAAATTACAATATTGATCATTTTGTTTTTCACATAAATGATCTTCTTCGGTTGTTTACCTTCCAGCCATTTCTGCACCACTTCATTCGCCAGTACAATGGCCTCTACTTCCTGTTGCGTAATACTCAGATCGAGTGTAAGCTCGGTTCTTGTTTTACCGTTAATGGCAACCGGGTAATCTTTGGTTGATTCGGTGACATACTTCGCTTCAAATTTGGGGAAGGATGCATCGAGAATAGAACCACTATTGCCCAGCAGGCTCCACAACTCTTCGCTCACATGCGGTGCATACGGCGTTAAGAGAATGAGCAACTGTTCGAGTATTTCTTTCTTGTGACATTTTAAATCGCTGAGTTCATTTACAGCAATCATGAATGTACTTACACCGGTGTTGAAGCTGAAGCGCTCGGTGTCGTCTTCAATTTTCTTAATGGTTTTGTGCAACACTTTCAACTCTGCATCTGTTGCTTTGTCGTTATTCCATACCTGACCTTTCAGATCATCGTAGAACAAACGCCAGAGTTTTTTAAGGAAGCGATGTACACCTTCGATCCCTTTTGTATCCCACGGCTTGCTGATCTCTACCGGACCAAGGAACATCTCGTACATACGGAATGTATCGGCACCGTATTTATTCACCAGATCATCGGGGTTGACGGTGTTGAACTTGCTCTTACTCATCTTTTCTACTTCAGCGCCGCAGATGTATTTGCCGTTTTCCAAAATAAATTGAGCATTTGCATATTCTCCATTACGCCACTTTTTAAACGCTTCGATATCTAGTTCATAACCATCGACAAAGTTGACATCAACATGCCAAACACTTTCATGAAAATGTAGAGGATCTTCAACTTCTTGACCAATGACTTCTTCAATTGCCTTCTTTACTATAAGCCTCGCTTCACTTGTATTTAATTCAAGTAAGTCAAAGTATTTTTTTGAAAGGAAAATCGTTTCTGATTTTGAAGTCATTGTTGTTCTAAGATTTACTCTATAAACAAACCTTGAACTCCCTTGTATCATCCCCTGATTCACCAACTTCTTAAATGGTTCATCAAAACCAATGTATCCGAGATCGTACAAGGCTTTCGTCCACATACGGCTGTACAACAAATGACCAACCGCATGTTCAGTACCACCAATGTATAAATCAACCTGGTTCCAGTAATCGCTTACTGCACGGTCGCAGAATGCGTTTTCATTTTTCGGATCCATGTAGCGTAAGAAATACCAGCTGCTGCCCGCATAACCGGGCATTGTGTTTGTCTCTAATTCTTTCGCCACCCACTCCGGTATATTGGCCAACGGACCTTCACCTTCAGGACCGGGACTGTAACTATCCACTTCCGGTAACAACAACGGCAATTCCGTTTCGCTTAATGGATAAGCAGTGCCGGCTTTCCATTGAATCGGGAATGGTTCGCCCCAGTAACGTTGACGGCTAAACGCTGCATCACGCATTTTGTAATTCACTTTGCGTTTGCCGATGCCCATTTCTTCCAGCTTATTAATAACGATCTCAGCCGCTTCACGCATCGGAGTTCCGTTTAAGAAGCCACTATTCTGCAACTGTGCATCTTTTGTAGCATTGGCTTCTTCGCCATTGAAATGATTGCCGATAATGTTAGTGATAGGAATAGTAAAATGCTTTGCAAATTTGAAATCACGTTCATCGCCACAAGGCACCGCCATAATAGCACCGGTACCATAACCCGCCAATACATATTCAGAAATCCAGATCGGAATTTCTCTGCCATCGAATGGATTTACGGCATAAGCACCGGTAAACACACCGCTGATTTTTTTCTCTGCCTGGCGTTCACGCTCACTGCGGCTTTTTACATAAGCAATGTATTCATCCACTGCAGTTGTTTGTTCGGCCGATTTTATCTGGTCAACCAAATCCAACTCAGGCGCAATTACCATAAAATCAACACCGAAAATGGTATCAGGTCTCGTTGTGTATACCGTGAGTTTTTGACTGTGACCTTTGATTGCAAAATCGATCTCAGCACCACTGCTTTTACCAATCCAGTTGGTTTGCATTTCCTTCATGCTTTCGCTGAATTCAATGCGCTCCAATCCTTCCAATAAACGATCGGCATATTCGGTAATACGCAAATACCACTGACGTAATTTCTTTTTCACCACCGGATGTCCGCCACGCTCACTTACACCATTCACCACTTCATCATTTGCCAATACGGTACCCAATGCTTCGCACCAGTTCACTTCGCCATAACCGCAATAAGCAAGGCGATAGTCCATGAGTATGCTTTGTTTGGTTGCATCATCATAGCCTTTCCATTCGTCGGCGGTAAAGCCGGCAGTCGTGAGCCGGTAGCCGTGAGTTGCAGAACCCTCAGCTTCAAACGATGCGATCAACACATCAATTTTTTCAGCTTTGTTGGTAATGCGGTTGTAAAAACTATTGAAGAGTTGTAAAAAGATCCACTGTGTCCATTTGTAATAACCGGGATCGCAGGTACGTACTTCACGCTCCCAATCGTAACAGAAACCGATATTATCCAACTGCCGGCGGAAGTTGGCAATGTTTGCATCGGTACTTACTGCAGGATGTACACCATGTTCAATCGCATATTGCTCAGCCGGTAAACCAAACGCATCGTACCCCATCGGGTGTAATACGTTGAACCCTTTGAGGCGTTTAAAGCGGCTGTAAATATCGCTGGCGATATAGCCCAGCGGATGACCTACGTGCAAGCCTGCACCACTGGGATAGGGAAACATATCCAACACATAAAATTTTGGCCTCTCACTTACATTTGAAACCCTGTAGGCATTTGTAGTGATCCATTGCTGTTGCCATTTCTTCTCAATATCTCTGAACTTATATTCCATGTACCGTTGCGGTTAATTTATACTAATCAATTATTTGTTTCAACAAGAACACAAAGTAGCTCACTAAGTACACAAAGATTGCTGTACGCTGTGCTGATCTCCGTGAACGTTGTGTAACCAATTTGCTGAACATTGCATTACACCCGAAGTGTGCGAATTATTCACCGGATGATTCGAATGCAAGGAACGATGATTCAAGCTGTGAAAGAAGACTTAAAAAAACTTCTTCGTGCAGCATTTCTGCACCAGTTGTAAAATAAGTGCAGAATCCCCTCGTTTAAGGGCAACAAAATTAAGGATTACAGGGCTTGTGCAGGAGATTTCTGCTAAATTTGCCCATATCCTGTGTAGGGCGGGATTTTTTTCATTTTCAAGAACTTACAAAATTTTACGGCATGGCGCAACAACCGAACAAAGCATCGATGAAACGTTCCAAACCATCGTACCTCTACAGTATTATTGGCGTGGCCCTGGTGCTCTTTATTCTCGGTATTTTAGGGTGGATCTTCTTAAACTTTCAAAAAGTGGGCAATACCCTGCGTGAAAACATCCAGTTTCATGCATGGCTGAGCACCACCAATAAAAAATCGATCGATAGTTTAACGACCTATGTAGCAGCGCAGCCTTACGTAAAATCGTCGGCCTATGTAAACAAAGAAATGGCCAAAGAAATTTATAATAAAGACGGTAACGAAAGCTGGGATAAGATTCTTGACGAAAACCCTTTGCCTGAAAGCATCGACTTTTTTGCCAAGGCCGATTATGTGCAGAAAGACAGCCTGGATAAAATTACTGCTGACCTCAACGCCCGATTCCCCGGTGTCATTAGCGAAATACAATACCCGAAAGACCTGGTAACATCGCTCAACGACCGGGCCCGGAAAATTGGTCTGGCCTTGCTGGTAGTGGCTATTTTGCTGAGTGCAATTGTAATTGTGTCCATCGATACCACCATCAGGCTGGCCATGTTCAGCAACCGTTTCCTTATTAAAACTATGCAAATGGTAGGTGCTACCCGTGGCTTTATTGTCCGGCCGATGAACATCAGAGCCATTGTGAACGGCCTCATCAGCGCAGGTATTGCCATTGCAGCTATTTGGGCGGTTATTACCTGGGCCGAAAGCTATATCCCCGATATGAAGGCTTTGCGTGACCCCAAGATTTACCTGATTCTCTTTGGTTCGATCATTGTCATTGGCGTGGGCATTTCGCTGTACAGCACCCACCGCAGCGTAATGAAATATTTACGGATGAAGCTGGATGAACTGTATTAAGTCAGAAAGAGATTAGTCGGAAAGACCGAAAGAATGTGCCAGAAACATTAAACTGCGAAGCACTTTCTGTCTTTCCGGACTTTCCGACTTCCCGACTTTACCTTATATTGCACCCCTCAAAACAAGACTATGAGTCAGAAAAAAACAGCAAGCATTTTTACAAAAGAAAATTACAAGTGGATGTTGATTGGCGGCTTGGTAATGCTGGCCGGTTTCCTGTTAATGATTGGTGGTAAAAGTGCAGACCCCAACGTGTTTAATAAAGATGAAGTGTACAGCTTCCGTCGTATTACACTGGCTCCGCTGCTCATCATCGGCGGTTTGATTATTGAGATCTACGCCATTATGAAAAAACCAAAAGAGTAAGCAACATAATTTGAAGATGAGCCAATTTGAAAATTTGAATATTGATTTCGAATTTTCAAATTGGCTTTTTTCATTTCCAAATTCTCAAATTTTCAAATTCTCAAATTTCTCTTCGTGAATACTATTGAATCCATCATCATTGCTATTGTAGAAGGCCTAACCGAATATCTACCCGTATCGTCTACCGGCCATATGATCCTTGCCGAGCGATTGATGAATGTACCCTCCGACAATTTCACCAAACTGTTTACGGTGGCTATACAGCTGGGCGCTATCCTGAGTGTGGTTGTTTTGTATTGGAAAAAGTTTATCGACTTCCAGCGCTGGCAGTTTTATGCAAAGCTTCTTGTGGCAGTTATACCTGCATTGGTGCTGGGTAAACTCTTCAGCGACCAGATTGATGAACTGCTCGAAAGTCCGTTGACTGTTTCGATTACATTATTGGTTGGTGGTATCGTCCTGTTGTTTATTGATACTGTTTTCAAACAACATACCATCAACGAAGAAAAAGAGATTTCATTCGGCAAAGCGTTTGTGATTGGTTTGTGGCAATGTGTGGCCATGATACCCGGCGTAAGCCGCAGTGCGGCCAGTATCATCGGTGGTATGCAGCAAAAACTTACACGGCCATTAGCAGCAGAATTCTCCTTCTTCTTAGCGGTGCCAACCATGGCGGCAGCAACCGGTTATTCGTTGTTTCTGAAAAACTGGAACGAAAACGGTATAGAACAAAAAGGCTATGAACTCATTCTATCTTCTACCCAAAATACACAGGCATTCATCATTGGTAATGTGGTGGCCTTTGTGGTTGCGATGCTGGCCATTAAATTCTTTATCGGCTTTTTGCAAAAGCACGGTTTCCGTTTGTTTGGCTGGTACCGCATTATTGCAGGCGTTATTCTGCTGCTCCTGTTTATGACAGGTTACCTTAAATAGCATTTCGTTTTATTGTACTATTTTCATAGAGCAGGCAAACCCCTGCTCCACTAAAACCAACTTATGCAGACTGCTTCAAAAAAAATAGTCAACGGTTGGGCCATGTACGATTGGGCCAACAGTGTTTACAATCTTGTTATTACCACTACTTTTTTCCCTGCGTATTATGCGGCCGTAACAAGTACGACCAACTTTCCCGATGGCGTAAAATTTCTCGGACGAACTTATGTAAACACCGAGTTGAAGGATTATGTGTTGGCGTTTGGCTTTTTGCTTATCGCCTTACTGTCGCCCATTCTTTCTTCTATTTCCGATTACAAAGGCAACAAGAAAAACTTTATGCGCTTTTTCTGTTACATGGGCGCACTAAGTTGTTCGATGCTGTACTTTTTTGATAAGAGCAATGTAATTTTTGGTTTGCTCTGTTTCATGTTTGCAGGTATTGGCTTTTATGGATCGCAGGTGTTTTATAATTCGTACCTGCCCGAAATAGCTTCAGAAAAAGATATGGACCGCATCAGCGCCAAAGGTTTTACCATGGGTTATATCGGCAGTGTGTTGTTGCAGATGATTGGTTTTGGTTTAGTGGTTGCAATGCCCGGTAAAGCATTACCCTTGCAGTTAACCTTTTTATTGGTAGGTGTTTGGTGGATCGGTTTTGCACAAATCCCCTTTAGCCGTTTACCCAACCAAAGCAACAAAACAGAACGTAAATTAAAGAAGCATGTATTGGTAAATGGCTTCCACGAATTACAACAGGTGTGGAAACAACTGAGCCATATGCCGCAGCTGAAACGCTTTTTAACGGCCTTCTTTTTTTACAGCATGGGCGTGCAAACCGTATTGCTCGTGGCCATTGATTTTGGATTAAAAATTCTCAATCTTGAAAACACAAAACTCATTATTACAGCTGTCCTGTTACAATTGGTTGCAATTGTTGGTGCGTTACTGATGTCGAGACTGTCAGCAAAGTTTGGCAATATCCGGGTACTCATATTTACGGTGCTGTTGTGGATTGGTGCCTGCATTGGTGGTTATAACATTCAAACCGAAATGCACTTTTACATTGTAGCATCGTTTGTAGGATTGGTAATGGGCGGCATACAGGCGTTAAGCCGTGCAACCTATGCCAAGCTGATGCCCGAAACAAAAGACACCGCATCGTTCTTTAGTTTTTATGATGTAACCGAAAAGCTTGCTATCGTTATTGGTCTCTTCTCGTTTGGTTTTATTGAAGGTATAACGAAGAACATGCGCAACTCTATTCTTGTGTTAATCATTTTCTTTGTGCTGGGTCTTGTATTTCTTTGGCATACCTTGCGTACACAACAAAGAGAACAAAAAGCTGCAGCATAATTGATTGCTGCAAATCATTAAGCAGATTACTCTTTTGATCGTTGGCAATAACTTGTAATAACAAATCTTCACATGAACCTCTATTCTGTTAACACCGGTTATTTTAAGTTGGATGGTGGCGCCATGTTTGGCGTAGTACCCAAAGTAATGTGGAACAAGTTAAACCCTGCCGATGAAAATAATTTGTGCAGCTGGGCCATGCGTTGTTTGTTAATTGAAGACGGAGATCGTTTGATCTTAATTGATAATGGTATCGGCGATAAGCAGGATGCAAAATTTCTTGGCCATTATCATTTGCATGGCGATGATACACTGGATAAATCACTGGCGAAGCACGGTTTCAGTAAAGATGATATTACGGATGTTGTACTTACACACCTGCACTTCGATCATTGCGGAGGCTCCATTAAACGTGAGGGAGACAAGTTGGTTCCTGCATTTAAGAATGCAACTTTCTGGAGTAATGAGCAGCATTGGGCATGGGCCACCAAACCCAACGATCGGGAAAAAGCATCGTTCTTAAAAGAAAATATTTTGCCGATTGAAGAAAGCGGTCAGCTGAAATTTATTGTACCAGGTGAAAGCCAGTTTCATCAACTATCATCTTCTGCTTTTACCGAAACTATTTCCATGCGATTTGTAAACGGACATACAGAAAGTATGATGCTGCCGCAAATCAACTACAACGGCAAAACCATTGTGTACATGGCCGATTTGTTACCTGCAGTTGCACATATTCCTATTCCGTATGTAATGGCGTATGATATGTTTCCGCTGACTACGTTGAACGAAAAAAAATCGTTTCTTACTGAAGCTGTAGAGAACGATTATATTTTATTCTTTGAACACGATCCGCACATTGAATGCTGCAACCTGCAGCAAACGGAGAAGGGAATAAGAATGAAAGAGAGTTTCAGATTGGATGAAGTGTAGTCGTTTCCTGCGTTACTCTCGACTGCGCTCGATTGACTGCATACCCTTCGACTTCGCTCAGGGTCCCAAGCACACTATTTCGTTTCGATCAATCCGCTTAAACGGTGACGGGTGTTTTTATAGCCCATCATATCAACCTTTACACTTCCCACCGAAATAGGACTTTCAATACGCACCGGAATACGGTTGGCATCATCGCTTACCCAAACCGTCATTTTTTCACCACCTTTAAAAATGGTTCCTTCAATCAGCAATGGCTTAAACTTTATGGCGTTAAACTTTCCGTACTTGGTCTTAATTTTTTCTTTGCCGAGATAGCGAACATATAAACCATAGGTCTTATCATCAATAAACATATTAAACGGAATACGATCACCGGGTTTGTATTTATTGAAATCGATGTTGCGTGAATAATAAATAGCGCTGAGTACATCCTGCACACATTCGGGTGTTTTAAATGTTCCGCCCTGCGATGTAGCCGTGTTGGCCTGCTGGTTAAACGTTACTGTTTCAAACTTTTTAAAATCGCCTTCCAGGATATTACGAACGAATTTGTAGGGTTGCAATGTAGCTGTATCAATATAACTTTCGTACTTATCCCGCACTTTAAAAAAGCCATCAAAGAAAGAAGTTGTTTTGCCATCGCCAACTACGTGATAAACTGGTTTGCCATTATAACGTTCGTTGTACACGTTAAAATTTGCTTCTCCACCATACACATAAATACCGGCTAACGTATAGTACACATGATAGTTGATGGACTCTCCACCATGCCACGCCGTATTACGGATATTGCCACAGAACTCGTCGGCGGTAACGGTTGGTTGTGTTGTAAACGACAGCAATAAAAAAGTTAACAAAACTACAATGCTCTTCATGCCACAGGTTTTAATTCTTTTCGATTCTTCTTTGCATACGCCGAAACCAATCGGCAGATTTTGTATATAGACAATCCTTTTGTACAGATGGTTTCATCGCTCCTTAAATATTTTTATCGATAACAGCAACAGGCTTCCAAGCAGCGCCGGCAGCACCAGATTTAATAACCACACCAATACACTGCCAGCAAGAATAGCCAGCGTATTAGAACTGAAAACGCCGATAACTGCTATTGCTACTTTACCCCTGATACCCACATCGGCAATTGCAAAACTCGGAACAATCGCCATAACCAGAAAAATTAATGCAATACTCCAAAAACCCTCCCACCAGGGCAAATTTACCTGTAATGCCTGCCATATAAGAACATATTGCAAGGCAAAAACAACAAAACGCAAAAATGAGTAAAATAATATACTGGTATACGCTGCCTTATTTAAATAGTCGAGCACCGTAGCAAAAGCTAACTTTTCCTTTAACCACGGTACCCATTGCAGCATTTTTGCCAGCAACTGCATGCGGAAGAAAAAGAGTGCAGTAAGACCAATAAAAAACAAGACCGACCATAAAAATACCTGCAGCAAAATACCCGACAAATGATTCCCGTCAAGCTGCACCAATTGTATTTGCTTACGCAGCAGTAACAATGCCACCAGACCACAAACCAGAGTAATGAGCAACTGCCCCACACTGCTTACCAATGTAAGTGCAACACCCTTTAAACGATTGTGCGGTTGCAGGTACACAATACGTCCTCCATATTCGCCAATACGATTGGGGGTATTCATTGCAAGTGATAACCCGCTTAATACCGATTCGTATGCTTTGTTGAACGAAAGCGGCTGCAGTTTATTTACCAGTACATACCATTTGTAAGCCTCGAGGCCCCAGTTAACAGGCATCAGCAAAATACCCAACCATAATTTCCAGCTTTGAGGACCGTAAAACGCCTGCTTTACCTGCAGCCATGCATTGGGAAGATCGGGTTGTTGCTTTACCTGGTTATACAGCGAAACACTAATCCACACAAAAAGTACGGGACCAAGAAAGTAATTGATGAAGATTTTGAAGTTCCTGTTCAGTTTCTGTTTATTTTGGTCAAAAATAATCTGCTCCTTGCAAAGTTTTTCGAAAATCATTCTTGGTATTGACCCCGGTACAGTGGTAATGGGTTACGGGCTTATTGGTGTACAGCAGCAAAAATTACATTTAATTGAAATGGATGTGCTGAAATTGGCAAAGCACAAAGACATTTACCTGCGGTTACAATTAATACACGAAAGAGTAAAAGAGATCATTGAGCAACATCACCCCACCGACTTTGCTATTGAAGCGCCCTTTTTTGGAAAAAACGTACAGAGTATGTTGAAACTGGGAAGAGCACAAGGCGTTGCCATTGCTACGGCCATGAGTGCAGGTTTATCGGTTACAGAATATTCGCCAAAGAAAGTAAAGCAATCGGTAACCGGTAATGGTAATGCCGATAAAGAACAGGTTTGGCAAATGCTGCAACAACATTTACACTTCAAAGCCAAGCCGAAATATTTTGATGCAACGGATGCTTTGTCTGTTGCTCTTTGTCATCACTTTCAAACAAGCAAACCTTTATTGAAAGGATTTGGCAAAGTAAAAAACTGGGAAGACTTCGTAAAGCAAAACCCATCACGTATACAAAAGCCAACCAAATAGCCGCATACAAAAGAGGCTGAACAAATTGTTCAGCCTCTTTTGTATTTATTTCTTACTTCCTGCATCAGCCTTAATCCGTCCGTCGCATCTTTTTTATGTTCAATAAAAACACCGCTGCGGGTATAAAGCCAATAAAATAAACAGGATTAAAATGACCAAACAGCAAATCAACAACAATCTTTAACGCCACAACAACAGCAAAGCTGATAGGTCCCCATTTTTCCATACTCCACACACCGCTTAAACCTACAAACGAAAAAACCATCATTAAGGCATTAATAGCGGGATATAATGTATCCACACCACTTTTACTTAGTGCCGTATTACCAGTATACGAAAAAGCAATTTCCCATAAGCCCCATGCAAACAACAGTACACAAAGTATGGTTATCAGTTGCGGGCGTGGATTGCGTTTGCCTCCCTTCTTTTTATAGCCGTATTGATCGTACTTTACTTCGCTCATGCTGACTGTTTATTTAGTTGATCGAGTATTTTTTGTTGTGCAGCTTTCATCTGTTCTGTGCTCAATTTCAATTTAGGTCGGGTAAAGTTTAAATCGTCTGCACTGTTAATAGGTACCAGGTGTACATGTGCGTGTGGCACTTCCAGGCCTACTACTGAGATGCCTACTCTGTCGCATGGAAAAACAGCTTCCATTGCTTTGGCAATAGGTTTGGCAAACACAAGTAATGCAGCTAATTCTTCATCGCTTACATCAAACAATTTATCGGTTTCTTTTTTAGGTACAACTAATGTATGCCCTTCCACCAAAGGAAAAATGTCAAGGAATGCATAAAACCGATCGTCTTCTGCAATTTTATACGAAGGAATTTCGCCTGCAATGATTTTTGAAAATATGCTACTCATAATCGTTTACAATTTACCGCCTTCTACCTTAAATCCTTTGCCCTCTTCCTTACACCGTAATATCTTCAATTCTGAACTTCACCATACCGGCTGGTACCTGTACTTCTGCTACATCGCCAACTTCTTTACCCAGCAATCCTTTACCGATGGGTGATGAAACAGAAATTTTCCCTGCCTTCAGATCGGCTTCTTTTTCGCTTACAATCTGGTAAGTGATTTTTTTATTGGTTGCAATATTGGTAATGGTCACTTTGGTTAAGATAGCCACACGACTGGTATCGATGGTACTTTCATCTACAATACGGGCATTGGCAATAACGCCTTCCAATTGACTGATTTTTGCTTCGAGCAAACCTTGTGCTTCTTTTGCTGCATCATATTCTGCATTCTCTTTCAAATCGCCTTTTTCACGTGCTTCGGCAATCGCTCTCGATGCTGCAGGGCGCTCTACTCCACGCATGTGTTGTAATTCGGCTTGCAGTTTTTCCAATGTTTCTTTCGTAACATATTGTACGCTCATAAGTCCTCCTTGCTTTACGGTTATACAAAAAAATAACAACGCCTCAATTGGGTTTGAAGCGTTGCATGTTTATTTGAACGACAAAAATAGCCCTTTTTTTGAAACAGAAAACAGTTGTTTGTTAAGATTATGTCCTGCTTTTTATTCACCAATTATCAATCTTTCATTGCCTACTTTTGAAAAAAAGAAAATGAAAGCTATCGGCCTTTTGCTTTTGCAGTTGTTCCTTTTCCTTGGCACACAGGCACAAGATGTTAACTACAACCCCAACGCAAAAAAAGATACCAGCAAGAAAAGTATTAAATGCGCTGCTGTAGGTAAAATAGGCGGTGCCAATATCCGCATCAACTATTATTCGCCGGGTGTACGTGGCCGCATCATTTGGGGTGGCGTAGTGCCCATGGATGAAGTTTGGGTTACCGGTGCACATGCAGCCACCAATATCGAAATAGATAAACCGCTTGTGATTGGGGGCAAAAATTTTGCTGCCGGAACGTATGCCATTTTTACCATTCCATCAAATGGCGAATGGACGTTTATCCTCAACAAAAATTATCAGCAGCATTTAACCGATGAGTACGATGCAAAAGATGATCTTGTGCGGCTGAAGATTAAACCGGTTGTTACAGAACAGGTAACAGAACGCCTGCAATATTTTATTGAAGCAGATAAACTTGTTATTGCCTGGGAAAAAATCCGTCTCGAAGTCCCTGTAAAAATCACACGCTGATTATTGCAATCCTAATTTATCGGCCAGCACTTTGCTCATTTTATAAAAAGCTTCGTGTGTGTAACCAGCGATATGTGGAGTTAACACCACATTGGGTTGTGTTGCCAGCCAGTCGAGTTGCTGTACTTCTTCTTCGGTATAAGTATGCAGCTTTTCATTTTCCTGCACATCCAATCCTGCCCCTGCAATGAACCCGTTTTTCAACGCATCAATAACAGCGGCAGTATCGTGTACACGGCCACGGGATGTATTTAAAAAGAAAGGTTTGTTTTTAGCGGCAGCAAAAAAATCTGCATTGGCATAATGATGTGTTTCGGCAGTTAAAGGCAAATGCAGACTGATGACATCGCTGTAACGCAACACCTGCTCCAGCGAAGCTTCTTTTACCATTTCGCCGCCAAACTCGTATTGGTATTTATCATGTGCAAGAATGTTTACATCAAACCCACGGAGCTTTTTTGCAAATGCTCTTCCTGTATGGCCAAAACCAATAATACCTACTGTACGGCCATTGAGTTCAATACCACGATTTTCATCTCGCAGCCAAATGTGTTGTTTTATTTCTTCAAAACTGCTGTTAATGTTGTTCATTAAATTCAGCAGCATGGCCAGTGCATGCTCACCAACTGCATCGCAATTCCCTTCGGGACTGCTGTACACTTTAATGCCTTTGCTTTCTGCAAAAGGCAAATCAATCAATTCCAGTCCACTGCCTAAACGACCAATCCACAACAGCTTTGTTGCCTGTGTAAGCAACGCTGCATCAATACGCACCCGAGTTGAAACAACCAAACCTGCGGCATCAACTATTTGCTCCGTTAATTCTTCGTAAGTAATAGCCGGTGCATAGTGCACTTCGTAACCGCCTTCTTCCAGTTTCTGTTGCAGATAGGGATGGCATTTAGCTGTAATAATAACTTTCACCGATTGATAAATTGATGTTGATTGATCTTATTTCATCCGGAACGTTAACGCCGCAAAATCTTCTACCGATAATTGCTCCGCACGTTTATTGAAAATTTCATCTTGCAAAAAGTCTGCATCAAACATACCACGAACTCCGTTGCGTAACATTTTTCTCCGTTGATTGAATGCTGTTTTAACAAGCAGTTTAAACTTTTCCTCGCTTGCCATTACAGGGGTAGTTTTTGAAGGTTTCAGTTTAATCACACCGCTTTTTACTTTCGGCGGCGGATTAAATGCATTTTCATCCACATCAAACAAATACTCCACGTCATAATACGCCTGCACCAGCACACTCAATATACCATACGCTTTATTGCCGGGTTTGGATGCGACCCGTTGCGCTACTTCTTTCTGAAACATTCCCACCACACAATCTACCTGTTCTTTCCAGTCGAGGATTTTAAATAATATCTGTGAAGAAATGTTGTATGGGAAATTACCCACTACCATAAAGTGGTCTTCGAACGGCACATCGGCATCGAGAAAACTTTTATGAATGAGCTTGCCAGCTATTGCCGGAAATGTATGTTGCAGGTAGGCAATCTTTTCATCATCCAATTCCACTGCTTTAAACTCAAACGAAGTTTCTTTGAGGAAGTATTTGGTAATGGCACCGGCACCCGGACCCACTTCAACCAAACGCTGTGGATGTTCTTCTAAAACAGCATCAACAATGCGCTGGCAAATGTTTTCATCTTTTAAAAAATGCTGACCGAGCGATTTCTTTAATGTATACTGCACAGCACAAAAGTAGCAGAAAAAAAATGCCCCCCGTAAAGGAGGGCTTTTTTGATTTATTGATGGGTAACAATTAACCGTTTTCTGAAAACCTCGTTTCCGAGTTGTAGCTGAACAATGTATTGCCCGTTGCTCCAGTTGGCAGTATTGCTTATTTGCCATTCGTTGGTGCCCGGCTTTATTTGTTCCATTGCTCGGTATACCAAAGCTCCGCTGCTGTTGGTAATGGTTATTTCAGCATTTGCCATGCGGTCGGCAGTAAAGCTGATTCTGAACTGTTCGTGTACAGGATTTGGTGCAACCGTAAGCGTATAACTATTGTTGCGTCGTAAGTACAAACGAACAGCATTGGTATAATAAATTTTCCCTCCCGATGATGCTACATATTTCACACGATAGAAAACCTGCGATGGATCATAGTCATCCAGATTATCCAGTTCAAGATAAGCACCGCCCGATCGTGGTGCAATACGGTTGCCAACGGTGTAATATTCTCTTCCGTTATCACTTCGCTGCAATTCGTAATATGCCACACCTTCTTCACTGGAAGTATTCCAGCTAACCCAGGCAGTTTTATTTTGCAAACGGGCATTGAGGTTAAATGGTTTGTTGCTTAATACTTCGCAGAAATTCTGCATCGTAAGCTGGATGGTATCTGTTGCATAGGTACTGCCACAACTATCCATTAATACCTGCGATACCACATAGGTTCCCGGCTGATCAACATTGATGCGGTCGCCTATATTTGAACCAACAATATTACCATTGATGGTACTCCATGTATAAAGCGAGGTGGATAAAGCATTTGTTACCCAGATATCTGCCGCACCACCTGGACAGAGTGAGGGAAAATCAGTTGCCACATCTGCTGCAGGAGCTCGAAAAAAGCTAAACGGTCCTACAAAATCTTTCAAAGCAGAAGTAAATGATGTAGATGATCTTGATTTTACCAATATTCTTCTGAAAGGTAAACCACATGCATCGCCGGTACGAACCAAGGGATCCAACCCCAGCTTACTCAGGTTAACAGAAAACTCCATAAACTGCTTCGAGGAATAGTTATCAACAACGGATTGATTGCCAAGCACCAATTTAAACGGCCCGGCCCATGTGTTATTTGAACTCGTCATGCCTGTATAAAATGCGCCGGCTGTTTTCGGACTAATCCCAGCGTAACCATAAACAGCACCTGCATCAGCTCCATCGAACGAACCAGTCCAGTTAAATGCTGTTGGCGTTATCAGTAAAGAACTTTTATGTATCCATATTCTTGCTTCGAGTGCTGTAAGACTGGAGCTTTGATATTCTGCTGTTAAAATAATATCGCCGGGAGTAAGGATATTTCCTGCAGCATCGAACTTCCACGTGGTATGACCAGCGTCTGGCCCGTAACCTTTGAAGTTCAAATTAGGTTTATCGTAATAAATATCTGTTTGATACATTTCGTAGTCGAAATACCGGTCGCCGGTAGTATTTTCAATTGAAACACCACCAAACAACCAAAGCGAATCGTTTGTTTCAGAGCCGTCACCATCTCTTCGAACATGCATGAACATATCAAGAATTTCGTTTTTATCGGGTACACTCTGTGCTACCGGTGTTGTCCAGGTATTCGGGTTCATCCCGTTTTTATTACTGCCTGATGCAAACATGGTTGAATCATCGCCATGATGGTCCCTGATGAAAATAGCATCAATCAGCAACATACCGTTCAAAACGCTGAACTGCGGAAAACGCATATTTCGAAATAACGGAAGGTTGCGTGTAGAAGGTGTGGAAGCGTAACGGGAAACGATGTAAGCAGCGCCGGTAGTATCGATAATGAAATCGCCTACTCCTGGTCCAACCACGTTGGTAGAGCTAAACCAATCATCATTACCAACCTGCGCAAAGCCATTAAAAAAGTTGCTTCGCAAGTCTGCATCAATACCAAACCTCGCTTTGATTTGCGGTGTAGTGATTTGTGCAGTTAGGTTTTCATGCCCGATAAAAATCAACAGAAACAAACTGAGTAGAAGTTGTTTCATAGACTTGGATTAAAATTGAAAGATAAGCTGTACAGCTATAAGGCTGTACAGCTTTGTGTTGTTAACCTTTGCGACTAACGATGCGAATCATTTCTGTAGCAGAGGTTACCGATGTGCCATCGGAATTTTTTACTTTAATGCGATAATACAAATAGCCAGGATAGGCTGTTGCATCACGGTATTTCTGTGTTGGTGAACCATCACATCCCACCTCATCAATTTCATAGAAATTAATGCCGTCGAATGAGCGTTCAATAATGAAGCATGCAACATCCGCCGGGCTTGTAATTGACCAATTGAGAGAAACGTCATCTTTTTGACGGTGAATACGGAAATAGCCAATTTCCTGCTGTGCTGCTGCAGGCTTAACTGTTACATATTTAGTTGACGAAACGCCGTTTGAGGCTTCTGTAGAAAGTGCTGCTGACAACATTAGTGCTGTGCCGATAATTATTGCTTTCATGGGGATTAAGATTTGACTGCAAAATACAGCCCTGCTGAGTCAAGTCATAATTTTCCGCCATGAATTTCCACTTAAAGGACCACCTTTTTTCCCTATGAAATTGCCGTATTTTCCGCACTAAGCATAAGTAGTTCTCTATACGGTTAAAAAGGGTGTAATGGTTTTCAAGCCGTTATATAACAGCAATAAAGGAACAAACAGTACATTTGCCCGTAATCTTTAAACCATGAATCAAGCTGAACAGAAACCGGTTATTGGCTTTACCGCCGGCGATTTAAACGGAATTGGCCTTGAAGTAACCATTAAGGCTTTAAGCGACAGCCGCATTACGGAACTCTGCATTCCGGTAATTTTTGCCTCCAACAAGAGCGTCAATTTTTATAAAAAACTCGCTACCGAAGCCAACTTCAGCTACCAGGCCATTAAAGATTTCGAACGCCTCAGCCAAAAAACGGTGAATGTGTTCAGCAGCTGGGAAGATGAAGTAAATATTCAGCCCGGTCAGTTAACCGCCGAAGCCGGTGCCTATGCCGTTAAATCGTTGAATGATGCTGTACAGGCGTTGAAAGACGGCCATCTTGATGCGTTGGTTACCGCTCCGATTCATAAAAAAAATGTGCAGAGCGAAAGCTTTCCATACACAGGTCATACACCGTATTTAAAAGCTGCATTTGAAGCAAATGATGTGGTGATGTTTATGGTGGCTGAAAATATTAAAGTGGCATTGGTTACAGAGCATATTCCCGTAGCAGAAGTAGCCGCACATATTACCAAACAGGGTATTGTAAGTAAGCTGAAGATTATGAACCAATCACTGAAAAAAGATTTCGGCATTACAAAACCAAAAATTGCGGTGCTGGGTTTAAACCCGCATGCAGGTGACGATGGATTGATTGGTAAAGAAGAAGCAGAAATTATTCAACCCGCCATCAAAGAAGCAAAGCAACAGGATGTATTTTGCTTTGGCCCTTACAGTTCCGATGCATTTTTTGCAAGAGGACAATACGAAAAGTTTGATGCCGTGTTAGCGATGTACCATGACCAGGGATTGATTCCGTTTAAATCACTCGCCATTGGCGAGGGTGTAAACTACACTGCAGGTTTAAGCGGCATCCGTACAAGTCCCGACCATGGAACAGCGTTTGATATTGCCGGGAAAGGCAAAGCCGATGAATCGAGCACAAGAGCTGCTTTGTTTGCTGCGATTGATATTTACCGCAGCCGTAAGGGCTATGCCGATGCACGCAAAAACCCGATGCGTAAAATGAGTGCAGCCATGTTGGCAAGAGCAGTAGATGAAAAATTAACTGAAGACGAATAGACCTGAGAAAATACAAAGAACAGTAAACATGGCACAAGGTAAAAACACTTGCGAGCTACAAACTGTTCTCAGCTATTTCAACATGGCATCTGAAACACCCTTGTTGATGACATAAGAACTGTAGGTTATTTCCACTTTTCCTTTTTTATTCTTGGGCAGTTCGGGCTTTTTGCTGCCATCGTCGTACTCCAGAGTAATTCCCTTTGGCAGTTTATAATCTTTGGTGTTGAACGAAAACAACACTTTATCGGGCAAGCCCCACTCTGCATATTTACCAAACTGCATTTCCATATCAAAAGTGCCGTTTTCTTTGGTAGTTGTGCTTGCTTTACGAATGAGCAGATTTGCTTCATCAACATACATCGTGGTTAATACCACATCACTCTTTTCGCTAAGCGGAAGTAACTTAATGATACGGACAGCTGTTGTTCCCAATGTTGTTTTACCGGCATCGATAGCGGTATAATCTTCCGTTAACAACAACGAACTTACGTTTACACTCACACCACCTTTTGGCAATAACGATACGCCGCCATCCCGTTTAATGGCAAAACGGTTAGGCTTTTTATAATACGATTTTATATTAGCAATGGGTGCTTTAATAAACACCACATCTGTTTTCATTTTGCCCGTTGCCACATAATCGTTCACCTTATCCATCTTGGCTTTCACTTTTTTCAACAGTTCGTCTGCCGTAAGTTCTTTACGGAATGAGGTAAGAAGTAAGAAGAAGGATGTAAGAACCAGCATAACCGATACGATCTTCAACTGGTTTCTTTTTTTATGCAATAGTGTCATAACAAATCGTACTTAAAAATTAACTCAACACATCTTTACGGTTGAAAATATAAATTGCTGACCCAGTAAAGACGATGATGTGCAGCAAAAGGATGCCCGCACTGCGCAACACAGCCGGCAAATTGCGGATGGTACCCGGTATAGCATAACCGTCGGCATCAACTTTCATTTCAAAAAAACCTTTCCAGCCAATCATGTGCGAGGTAAAGAAAAAATCTTTTACGTTTTGAAAAAGCGGGATATCCAGTGTGGTTAAGATTGTGAACACGATAATCACACTCATGGTTGCCACAATGGGTCCCAACGAATTTTCTGCAAAAATGGAAAAGAAAAAACCAAGTGATGATACGGTGATGAGCGCCAGTGCAGCAAAGCCAAATGCACACAGGTAACGCCAGAAAATATCATTACCATTGAGGATGATGATTTCATAACTCTTGGCATTCATCAAGCCGTCGGTACCAAAAATAGCCATCGATAAAAATAAACCGAGTATAGCAATCCAGATCAGCAGAATGATGGCATAAATAGCTGATGCTAAAAACTTACTCATCAACAATTTTGTTCGGCTTACCGGTTTACTGATGAGCAAACGCAAAGTGCCCATGTTGGCTTCGCCTGCAATCATATCTGCACTTACCAATGCCACCAGCAATGGCACATGAATCAACAATGTTTGCAGAATAACAAAGCAAACAAAATAACCGTTGAGCGGATTACCGATTACATCAAAACTGTCCTTTACATCACGCAGCACAAAATCCATGTACTTCGGTCCATCAACATAAATCGCCAGCTGAATCAACGACACAATAGCCCATACCGCAATAAACGCAATGTAAGTGCGTGGACGTTTAAATACTTTAAACAACTCAATTTTTAAAAGGCTCCACATGTTGATTGGCTGTTGTAATCTTTAAAAAATAATCTTCCAGTGTATGGCGTGCGTGAATACCCAAAATGCTGATGTTGTTTTCAACAAGCATCTTCGTTAATACCGGCACCTCTTCTTTCCGCAATTTCAACTCTATACCGGCTGCATCAATACCTATTAACTGTGTTGCATAGCTACTGTTACGGATCAGCTGTTCGCAGGCTTTTTGATTGGCTGTTTCAATCAGCACAACTGTATCATCAGGATGAAACAATTCGCTCACCGTACCTTCCACCAGCTTCTTTCCTTTATCAATAATAAGCATGCGGTTGGCAATCTGTTCCACTTCGCTCAACAGATGCGAGGAAACTAATACCGTCTTCTTCATCTTCTCCCGCAGCATCAAAATTAAATTACGCATATCGGCAATCCCCTGCGGATCGAGACCATTCGTTGGTTCATCCAGTACAATCAATTCCGGATTATGCACCAATGCAACAGCAATACCTAAACGCTGTTTCATGCCCTGCGAAAACGTACGCACTTTACTGTTGGCTCTTTGTGCCAAACCAACGAGTTCGAGTTGATCCATGTACTGTTGTTTGGTAAGCTTAACACCACTCATGGCTGCAAACAACTGCAGCGTTTCGTAAGCTGATAAGTATTTGTACAAATCGGGGCGTTCAATAACTGCACCGGTGTTGCGGAGTATTTCTTTGCGGTGATGTTGGAGATCGTAACCAAACACTTCAATGGTGCCGCTGGTAGGTTGTATTAAAGTTAACAGCATACGGATGCTGGTGGATTTTCCTGCACCGTTCTGCCCGAGGAAACCATACACATCACCTTTTTGCACGGTAAACGACAAATCGTTGACGGCTGTTAATTCGCTGAACTTTTTTGTAAGATGGCTAACCTTAATAACTGCTTCCATAATTACTGTGCTGTAACAACAAGCAAGTAAAGATAAGGTTTGGCAAAAAGGAAAACTTATTTGGGAAGATATGTTTGCAAGGCTTTCACATAAGCTTCGAAAGCTGTTACACCCTGCGGAGTAATTTTGCAGATCGTTTGCGGATAGTTGTCTTTAAACTGTTTTACTACATCCACATAACCGGCCTCCTTCAGCTTGCTTATCTGCACACTGAGGTTGCCTGCAGTGGAGCCTGTTTTTTCTTTAATGAACGTAAACTCTGCCTCCTTTACGCCAATAAGCAAACTCATAACGGCCAGCCGCAGCTGCGAATGTAATATGGGATCAAGATCTTTAAACATGCTGTGTGTTCTTCCCCTTCAGATAGTTTTTACGTAACACAATGCCGGGTATTAACCAGGCCAGAGCAGCCGAAACAGCCATCAGCAGAAAGTCGAACTTGGTAATGGTAAAAGCGCTTACGAGGGCACTTACCCAACAAACGATACCGCCGATTGTCATTAAACGGAACTTACGTGCAGCACCGGTAATAATGGTTGGGTAGCCGTACACGAACAGTAAGTACGAAGAGCCATAGCTCCAGAAGTTGGGAATATTTTCTTTGCCTGTTATTTCCCGGTAATCGTTCAGCAACGGATTGAACGCATCGGCTGCAACATTATTCAAAAAATTAACGATAAACACACCAACACCAAAACAAAGCCACACGTAATTCATAATATCATCATCCCAGCCTTTTGCTCTGCGTTCCTTACGCTCCTGCACAGAAATAAAAATCTGCGGAATGATGGCAACCAGTGCCAGTATCCACACATCAAATGGTAAGTGCCATTGAAAGTGAATGATGAGGAATTGCACAATACTGCAGAAGCTGATGACTGCCCCCCATAAAATGGGACCAATACCTGTATCAACAAAATTGTTTTTTGCACGGCTGATCATTTGTTGAATCAGCTGCAGACTTTCCTGCTCGGTGAGTTGTTTATCTTCCATAAAAAATTAAAACTGCGTTTTAAAACGTAACCGAAGTAAATAACCGGGTACAATCCATGTGGTAATAACCGCCAATCCCAACAATAAAAATGAAAATTGGTACGGGATAAAAACAGAAACCAAGGCCAGCACCCAACAACTGATAGCTCCGATGCGTAATGGTACGAATTTTAAAATTACACCCGATAAAAATGTAGGCATACCATACAGCATTAAGATGAGCGGATTGAATAACTCCGGATGTCCGCTTCTGCCAATGATAATACCAACAAGAAAACCCATCACCACAAATACCACCCACACAAAATTGGTAATCTCATCAGTGTACGTACGTACCGTTTCGCTTTTCTTTTTACGTGCCAGGTAAATCATCTGGTAAATAACCGTAGGAATGGTAAGCATCCAGATGTACATGAGGTTTTTAAAACTCTGAAAAAAATAAACGGATACAAAGCTTGTAATGCTGCAAACCAAAACAACCCAGCCCCACAGTAAATACAAATGACCGTTTTCGTTAAAACGGTTCTGTGCTTTGCTGATCATTGATTCGATCAATTGCAAACTGTCTTTTGCTGAAAAATCCTGTTGCTCCATGTACGATTATTTAAACGCCAAAAATAAGATAGTCCCGAAGTGCTTACTCCGGGACTAATACACATTATTTACACGCTGCAAGCGCCTGTTCGTTCTGCTGCCTGCCCCAATTGGGATGCAGTGCTGTTGCCGGCTTAAATGTTTCGAAACGCTTTACCGCTTCTTCAAAAATGGGTTTAGCATTAGCACAGCCACCACCAAATTGCTCCGGTGTACGACTGAGCCCCTGAGCTTCCCACATGTAAGGACGGGGATTGTTGGGATCAAGTTTTTTGGACAATGCAATATTTTCTGCACTGATGGTACCGTATTGCATGTAACGGCTCATCGGATCAACCATCATTTTTACAGTTGCAATCATTGCTTTTACCAACGCTATTTCCGAATTGTTTTTTTCAATGGCTTCAGCTTTTGCAAGAAAAGCGGTTGCTTTATCGCCCAGCACATCATTTTGTTTGGGATCGTTTACCATAAATGCATGCCATACCTGTGCTACCGCTGCATAGTAATACGGCAACCATTGCGTTTTTTCTGCATTGCCAATACGTTCAAATGCATTGACCACATCCAGCATAGCATCGGCTGTTTTTGCTTCGGCCATAGCCTGCAGATTTTTGGCCATGGCTCCGGTGTAGCGTTCGCTTTGTGCAAAAGAAGTAACACATATGTTTACAAAGAAGAGTGCAAGAAGTACTTGTTTCATTGTTGTTATTTTTTAAGATGATAAGTAGTTATTGTTTGTTTTTCAGTTTTTCATATTCACGTTCTACGCTGTTACTTTTCGGGTAAACATATGCACCCATGAAATGCGATACGATACCGATACCCCAGCCCAATGTTGGCCAAACCGGCCAGGGAACACCACCGCCATAATAAGGCGATCCGTTAATGGCCCACAAAATCCATAAGAATGAATTGACCAGCAGATACGTGATGAGATGCTGTTTGAACGATGCACGCTTTTGTGCAATTTCCCACAGTTGTTTGTCTTTTTCATCGTTTGCATCGGGGATGCGTTGAAAGTTGCTCATGGTTGATAAAGTTGAATGGTAAATGATGATTTATAAATTGTTGTTAATGGCATCTTCGCTTCTGTCTACACCAAAGCTGATGAATGCGCCAATGAAAATAAACATGCGTGAGGGCGGTACCAGTTCGGTTTTACGCATACCGTTACCGGAATAGTTATAACCGTACACCTGTTTTAAATTAAACACATTGCTTACACTCAACACATACACCGCAAATGTTTTGCTGTTGGTTTTACCAATAGATGGCAGATAGTTCAACGCAAAACTTACGTTGTGATAATCGGGTATACGGCCCTGATCGGCAAAGAATGTTTTATTGGTATTTGCATCGTACTGGATATTGTAATAAGGTCTTCCACTTGCATAGTTGTACGACAGGTTGAAATTGGTCTTCAACTTTGTTACAAACTTTTTCATTACCAATGATGCGGTGTGCTTTGCTGCAAAATTGGGCGTAATGGCTGTGGGGAAATTTAAGAAATCACGTTTGGTATCGAGGAAGGAATACGAAATCCAGTAATCAAGATTCTTTACATTTTTCTTATCTCTCCAGAACAATTCGAAACCACTTGCTTCGCCGAAACCATTGTTGCTGCTGCCGATTTCACGACCATTAATATTTTGTGTTTTGATAAGGTTATCATATTGCTTGTAAAATGCTTCTACACGAAACGTAGTGGCGCTGGTTGTTTTTTGGTACTGCGCAATATAATGCGTGGCCTTCATAAACGTTAACGGGTTTACAGCAGGTTGGTAACGCAACTCAGGGTTCTGATAGAAGATGCCATACGCCAATGAAGCCTGGCTTTCTTTGCCCAACTTGTACGCCAGCGATGCACGTGGTGCAAGATTCGTTTTGTTTAAGTAAGCAGAATGCTCAGCTCTTGCTCCAAGCTTTGCTGCCAATTTGTTGGTGAGGTACACATCCTGTTCTGCAAACAAGGAATAAATATTTTCAATCAACCTGCTTTTAAACAGCATTCCATTATAAGCTGTGAAATTATTTTTATCGTCGCTGTGGTTATACTCTGTACCAACACGCAGTGTGTTCAATCCTTTAAATCTCTTCTCCAATACCAGTCTTGCATTGGCATAAAAACCTTTGTTGTTTACATCAAATTGTTTGTATTCAAGACCGTTCAGCAATACATCATTTTTAGCTGCATCCTGCATACCAAAAGCAATATCATCTTTGTTGGTAGAAACAGATACACCGGCGTTTAACTTCCATTTGTTCTTTAAATTTTCTTTCCAGCTGAGATTATGATACATGTTGCCGTTGGTTAATGCAAAACGATCTTTATAACCCAACGAATCCAAACTGTTTTGACGGAAACCCAAACTGTTAGTGAGATAGAAGCCATAATACTTCAACATACCATTTTTCGATGTTTTAATACGGAAGTTGGCATCAATGTTATGAGCAGTAGGCGCTTTGCTGTACTCCTGCTGCTGCTTGATTACTGCAAAAGCTGCGGTAAGGTTTGTGTAGCCATAGTTGATACCCCACGATGCAGATTTTTGTTTATTGAGTTGTTGAAACCCTGCACCAACACCAATTACAGATACATTTAAACTGGCCGAAGATTGTTCGGGCAAATCAATTGACTCCAGTATTAATGCAGACGATAATGCCTGTCCGTACAATGCACTGTAACCACCTGTACTAAACACAGTGCCTTTGAAAATGAACGGCGAAAAACGGCCACGTTGTGCAATACCCGGCACACTGCTGAAAAAGAAATTGTTCACTAATGTACCATCAATAAACGTTTTTGTTTCGGCCGCTGTACCACCACGCACAAACAACCCTTCACTCTCGCCTACCTGCTGTGCGCCGGGCAGTGTTTTTAATGCACCGGTAACGTCGCCATTGGCGCTGGCAGTTGTTACAATATCAATAGAGGTAAGCACAGCTGCAGCCCGCTTGCGATCGCTTGCTTCAAACGAACCGGCAGTAATTACCACCGCACTCATTTCGGTTACTTCTTCTTTTAGTTGTACAGGAAGTTCCAGATCGCCTCCTTTTAATTCAACCGGAATTTCAACGGTTTTGAACCCAATGGCTGTTATCACAAGCAGCTGGTTGCCTTTGTCGAAAGCTTTGAACTTAAAACGTCCCAGCGAGTCGGCGGTGGCACCATCGTACGAATCTTTAATGGTGACCGATGCGCCCGGCACCGGTTTCTTTTTATTGTCTACAACTATACCGCTGATGTTGGTTTGGCTCCAACCCTGCAGGGTGATGATAAGGCTGATGAATAAGGTTAAGGTTTTCATTTCCGATAAATAAGACTCAAAAATAAACTGGTTTATTTTATAAACCAAATTTACGGGAAAGAATTTTTAAGGTTTTTTACTGAACTGACTGGGGTGATTTATTTCTGTCCTATTTTTTCCCGCAGCAAAACACGAGCATTGTGGGTATCATCGTCGTTGGCAAACGCATCCTTGGGGATGAGGAAAAACGACCGATCATCGATATAGAGGTGAAAAAAATTAGGCGTTTCAATAAAGTATTTGAACGAATTATAGTTCCAGTTCTTACTTCCGTTGGGGTTTTCGATGTGCATGTAACTATCCAGAAACGTAAGGTTAAACGCATCTTTAAACGTCTTTGCCCTGTTGTACACCGTTAACGGCAGAATAAACCAGAACGAGATCATTAACGCAAACCACAAAAACGAGCTGAGCAAAAAAGCTACGGGTGTAATTTTTTTCCAGAAGAACATGGCTGCTGCAAACAAGGCAAACACATTTACAAAGATGATGAGTAAGCGGATTTCCTTCTTTGAAATAAAATGATAACGCAATGCCTGTATTACTTTGCTGCGGTTATATGTAAAAGAAATGTTCATGTGGTTCTGTTTTGTAAGCCTGCAAATTTACCGGTTATACTTCAGATCGTTTTCGGTAATGCTCCATTCGCCCAGGTTCTCCCCTTTAACACCAAAAAACGCTACCGTGAGTTTGCGTTTACCTCTTTCGCCGGTAAAACTAAGCTTACCATAATTCTGCTTTTCATCAATACCAAGTACCCGGTAAGGATTGTTTTTCTCCGGTCCGTTGAACGTATGTGTTCCGGCGGTTAGGGGTGATATGGTAACATCGTACAACGGATAGGCACCTGTTCTGTTTACTTTTATTACTTCGCTGTGATGACGATCGCCACTCATAAACAGTACACCGTTTATTTTATTGTCGTTTAAAAAGTTCATCACATCGTAATACTCTGCAGGGCAGTTCAATAATTTATCGAAGGGTGAAGCAGGGTTCAAGACCTGGCTTCCGTTTGCAATAATCTTAAATGTTGCTTTGCTGTAGAGCAAAGCATTCTTCAGCCAGGCAATCTGTTGTTTACCCCACATTTCCTTGTCAGGGTTTGGTTGACCATTTACCGAATCCTGCATGTTATCTGCACTTCTCCACCAACGGTCGTCCATCATAAAAATATCTACATCACCATAACTGATCATGGAGTAAATGCCTTGTTCATGCATACCATAGCTGGGGTTCAACCAGTAATTCATAAATACCTGGCGGGAAACATTTTTCAGGATATAGTTCACACCAATATCGTTGGGACCATAATCATGATCATCCCACATCGCATAATGCGAAGTTGATTTCCAGAAATTCTGCATAACAGGTGCTGCACGATTGTCACTTGCACGATTCCACAAGCCCCATGCATCGTAGTAATCTACTTCACGGGTGTACCAGTTATCTCCCATCCAAAACATAAACGCTGCTTTTTCTTTGGCCATCGTTTCAAAAATAGAAGAGTCGCCACCATAGGGTTTACCCGGCCTGTCAACAGGCGGTTCGTTGATGTAAGCGCAGGAACCGGCAAGGAACGAAAAATCGGGAGCAGGTTTACGCCACTGCCACAGTTCTTTGGTGGTAAACGATCCATCTGCCTTTGTGGGCTTGCTGTTATTCGTATTGTTGATGAGGAAACGATATTCGTAGGTTGTGTTTAATTCGAGATCCACCACATCAAACTGCAAGGGAGCGAACCACTGATCGGCATTTGTTTTTTTGCTGATGCGTTTAGCAGCTGAGAGTTGTCCTTTTTTCCAATACCAAAGCTCTGCCGTACTGCCGGGTTTTACTTCAATCCACAATTTTGCTGTACGCAGTTCAACCGGACCAAGCATGGGACCGCTGACTAATTGCGCCTGTACAGTAAAAGAAATAAAAATCAGTACAGGCAGGTATACCAAACGAAGTACGCTTCTCATAATTTCGTGTATAAAGTGAACGACTGTTGAAACGCTGCAATGTAACAAATGTTTGGTTGAAATGGATTTGCCGATACGGCATTCCTGTTATGTACGTATTAATTTTTACAAGCAGTTGCAGGCACCAACCGTCACGTTCTGTTGAACGGGGATTCTATTACTGGAAAAGTAAACTTCAGCTTGGCAATTCCGAAATCAACAGCTTACAACAGCTGCAGGCGAAACATCTTTATGTAAAGTTTTTTGATGTTACGCTTGCAAACGATGGCATCGGACCTGTACCTGTTGCCCGGTTAACAGCAGACAGTTTAAGTTTAGCACAGCTGCGCAAGCAAACCATCGAAATTGTTCCTGTTGTATTCATTACCAACGAATCGCTGCTTGATAACGATTCGACAGCCCTGCAACAACTGGCACAAAACATTGCTACACTTCTCAGCAGTATCAGCAAGCAGCTGCAACAGGAACAGTACAGCGAACTACAGATCGATTGCGACTGGACACAACAAACAAAAACAGGCTACTTCTTTTTGTTGCATGAAGTAAGAAAGCAAATGCAGCAATCGGCGCTTTTTAAAAACAGTTTACTCTCCGCCACCATTCGCCTGCACCAGGTAAAGTACAGCGGCAAAACAGGTATACCACCAGTTGATAAAGGTTTGTTGATGTGTTACAACATGGGGAATTTGAAAAACCCTGCAACCAATAACTCCATTATTGAAGTTGATGAATTGAAAAAATATCTTGGTGGTTTAAACAGCTATCCTTTACAACTCGATGTGGCTTTGCCGTTGTTCGAATGGTCGGTATTGTTCCGAAAGAATCAATTCAAAGGTATTGTGCAAACAGTGAATCCTTCAACACTACCCGGCAGTATTTACAGTAAACAGCACAACCGCTATCATTTTTTAGTTGATACTTCAATCAGCAATATTCAGTTTTACAAAGGCGATGTGCTGCGGTATGAAGAAAGTACGGCTGCGGTACTGCAACAAGCTGCAGCTTACATTGCAGCAGAACTATCACCTGTCAATCAACAAACACGCATCTTATTCTATCATCTCGATCCATTACTTTTATCTAAACACCCCACACATGAACTGGAAGCTTTGTATAGCCGTTTTCATCAGCAGTAGCATTCTTTGCTTTCCGCAAAATTTAATTGGCTGCGGACCAAGTGAAGACCCGTACGATTACTACACCAGCTTTTTTTCGCAAAAGCTGCAAACAGATGAAACCTATCGTCCGTTTTATTACACCGGTTATCGTTTTTTGTACGATGAAGCAGAACCGCTTTCAACTAAAGAAATAACCAGCAGCGAATGGATACCTTACACAGGTAACACTGCATCGAAAAAAGAAGTGCAGGATTTTGTGTTGAAGTACAGTTACAAACAACTTTCAACCATCTACAATCATATTGAAAAAAAGCAACCGCTTACAGTTGCCGATTCGGTAAAACGAAATGGCTTTACCAAATGGTTCATACAATCGAAAGATCTTGAAGCTTTGGGCTATTTGCTCTATGCCAAGCAGGTAGAGCCGTTTGTTACGGGTGATGAAGATTACTGGGAAGAAATCAATAGAGACAGTATTAAAATGCAGCGCCTCATTAAAAGTGGTATTCAACTTTGGAGCGCTTCGAAAAACGAATTCATAAAACTACGTTACGGTTACCAGGTAACAAGGCTTGCACATTATACCGAACAGTACAACAACTGCATCAGCTATTACAACAACTATGTGGCCTCCAATACAACCAAAAGCGAGTTGCACAGTTTGTCGCAGGCGCTGTATGCAGGTGCATTATACCACAGCGGTAAAAAAGAAGAAGCAGCTTACCGTTTTGCTCAACTCTGTGCCGATAATGCGCTTAAACGCAGAAGCAACTATATCAGTTTTATATTCAGCACATCAGGCAATGAAGATGAGACTGCTGTTTCAAAAGAAGATGTATTGAAATATTGCAAGACCAATAAGGAGAAAGCAAATGTAATAGCTGCGTTTGCCTTGAACAGTACAGCCGATGATCTGCTGCACCTGCAAAGCATTTATCAGCTCGATCCTTCATCGCCCATGCTGGAATTGCTTACCACACGTGAAGTAAATAAGCTGGAAGAAAAATACCTGCATCCATCCATACAAAAACTGAAAGGTGAAAAAGTAATGTACTCGTGGAGTTTGTTTGGATGGGATGTTGAGAACCCGAACCACGATAGCCTGTATGCAGCCAGCGAACAGGAAGTAAAACAGATGATGAAGTTCTGCCACGCCGTTGCTGGCAACGCAGCTGTTGCAAACAAAGGATTGTTTGAAGTAGCTGCAGCTTACATCGCATACATCAGTAAAGATTTACAACAGGCAAATAAGTATCTGCAGGCAGCTAAACAATTACCGCTCACAGAAAAAGTAAAAGACCAGTGGATGCTCACCAATCTGCTGGTACAGATCAACGAGAAAGGAAAACTGGATGCTGCATCTGAAGCCGATATACTTCCATCGGTACAATGGCTGGAAGCCAAAGCGAAGAAAGATGAAGAGTGGAAGAAATTCTATCGCAACCTGTTTTCAGAAATTATTGCATTGCAATACGAAAGACAAAACGATACTCATAAGGCTGCATTAGCCTTAGGTTGTGCAGATAAGATTATGTATGTGAAGTATGATGATTATGAAGATTACTATTACTGGCGTCAGAATTCCTTATCCTACCTGCGTACAAAGTTGCAAGGAAAAGAAATTGAAACATTGCATCAGCTCATTACTTCTTCGTCCAAAACAGCATGGGAAAAATTTATGGTTGACAACAACAGCTATACAAAAGATGAAGTGGCAGATGTGGCAGGCACTGCTTACCTACGTGAGCAAAACTGGACCAATGCCGAACGCTGGTTAAAACAGGTAAGCAGCAGTTACTATAAAAAAGATCCGTATAAAACTTATCTGGCAGCAAACCCTTTTGCCGATCTGTTGTACGATACCCATGCACCTACCAAACAGGATACAGTTGTGTACAATAAGCTGCAATACGTTCGTAAAATGAACGCATTGTTACAACAAAGCAATAACGGCACCAACGAGCAAAAAGCAAAAGCATTTTATCAATTAGCCAATGGATTATACCAATCGAGTTACTGGGGTAACAGCTGGCTGTTGCAGGAGTATGGCTGGAGTGGTAACGACGGACTTACCGGCTTAACGCAAAAAGAACCCTGGAAGAAAGAGTATTACGGTGTGTATGCAGCCGAACAATATTATTTAAAAGCAAAAGCATTAACAGCTGATAGAAACTTCCAGGTAAGATGTTTGTTTATGGCTGCAAAATGTTCGCAAAAACAAATTGTTGTACCAAGCTACGATGCATATCCTGATTATGACCAATACGAAAAGGCGAATGAACAGTATGCAAAAAACATTCGGCAGAATAAATACTTTCCGGAGCTGATCCGGGATTACAAACAAACCAAAACCTACAAGGAGGTTTTTAACTCCTGTGTGTATTTAAAAGATTATGTATCGAAATAAAAAATACTGCAAAAAAGAAACCCCGCCATTGCGGGGTTTCTTTTTTTATCTTACACGCATACATTTGCGATACTTTCCATTTGCTGCTTCATAAGGAGTAAGGGTTCGGCTGCAGCTGCTCAAATAAATAATACTCACCAACAATACTGCATAAACAATTGCTTTTTTCATTGATACGGATTTGTTTAGGCATTAAAAATAGTTGTTTGCTTCACAATCTGCAACCGCAACAAACCTGATCTTTTAATAAATAAGGGTATTCACGCATAAAAAAGGGGCTGATAGAAATTATACGTTGTGGAAATACTGATTTACTTTTCAGTATCTACTGCCGAAAATAAAAACGCTCCGGGGAACCGGAGCGTTTATTATAGGAACCTCTGTTGAGATTAAAATTTGGAAGAGTGCATTAACTGCAACCCATACTGTTACCACAGTTTAAGCACTTGTAACAGGTACCACTTCTGATGGTGATGTGTCCGCAGGTGTTACATGCTGGAGCATCGCTTTGCATGCTCTTTGCTGCCATGTTCATTGCATCCAATCCTGTTTCAACTTTCGCTGTTTGTGCAGCTACACGTTGTGTTTTTTGCGCCTGTGGTGCACTTGAGCTTGATGCAACTACACGTACATCACTCAGTTCAGGTGTTTTTTTTTCGTACTCCAAACCGGTCGGGATATCGTCCCAGTCATCAGTACCTGTATTATCAATATCCGGTTTGTCTAACACGTGTACCAAGTCTGTACGTCCTAAGTATTCGTACGCCAGGCAACGGAATACAAAGTCAACAATAGAAGTTGTTGATTTAATATTCGGATGATCTACCATACCGCTTGGCTCAAACTTGGTGAATACAAATTTCTCTACAAACTCTTCTAGCGGTACACCGTATTGTAAGCCTACAGAAATAGCGATGGCAAAACTGTTCATTAAACTACGTAAGGTACTTCCTTCTTTTGCAAGATCAACAAAGATTTCACCTAATGTTCCATCGTTATATTCGCCGGTGCGTAAGAAAATAGCCTGGCCGTTGATCTTTGCTTTTTGTGTAAAGCCACGACGTTTTGCAGGTAATGTTCTGCGTTCTACGATGCGTGCCAGCTGGCGTTTCAGTTTTGTATCGGGCGATGCCTGTACACGTTTGCTCAACTCTTCGAGCAGCTCTTCAACTGTGAGCTTCGCCATATCAACAATAACAGGACCGTCGTTTACCGCAGCAGCTGTTTCTTCTGCAGCAGCATCAGTTGTATCTTTTTTCTTCTTATCGCTTTTTGTACTTAACGGCTGGCTCAGTTTCGAGCCATCACGATACAAGGCACAAGCTTTTAAACCAAGCTTCCAGCTTTCGTAATAAGCTTCGGCAATTTCTTCCACCTTCGCTTCGTTGGGCAGGTTGATGGTTTTTGAAATGGCACCACTTAAGAATGGTTGTGCTGCAGCCATCATACGAATGTGGCCACTGTGGTGAATATAACGCTCACCTTTCTTACCACACTTGTTGGCACAATCAAATACAGGATAGTGTTCCAGTTTTAAGAAAGGCGCACCTTCTACCGTCATCGTACCACAGATGTAGTCGTTTGCTTCTTCGATCTGCTCATCAGTAAAGCCGAGTGCTTCGAGTAAACTCCATTCAAAATCGTTGTATTGCTCAGGGGTAAATCCGAGGCGTTGCAAACATTCTTCACCCAATGTAAATTTGTTGAATACAAATCCAATTTCAAAAGCAGAAAGCATTGCGCCATCCAGCTTCTTGATTTCTTCGGCAATAAATCCTTTTTCGCTTAACGATTGTGGATTGATATGCGGTGCACCGTTTAATGAAGCAGCACCTACAGCATATTTTACAATTGCATCAATTTCTTTTTCGCTGTATCCCAGTTTCGCCAATGCAGTTGGTACAGACTGGTTGATGATTTTGAAGTAACCGCCACCGCTGAGTTTTTTAAACTTCACCAATGCAAAGTCGGGTTCAACACCGGTTGTGTCACAATCCATTACCAAACCAATTGTTCCTGTTGGAGCAATCACCGTTGTTTGTGCATTACGGTAACCATATTTTTCGCCTTGTTCCACTGCATCATCCCAGCTTTTGCAGGCACTCTTTAATAAATAATCAGGGCAGTATTGCGCTTTAATACCCTGCGGCTTAATACTCAAACCAACGTATGCATCTTCTGCATCGTAGGCAGCTGCACGGTGGTTACGCATTACACGCAACATGTCTTCTGCATTCTCTTCGTAACGTGGAAACGCACCAAGAAAGGCAGCCATTTCAGCCGATGTTTTGTAAGCAATACCCGTCATGATAGCGGTTAATGCACCGGAAATTCCACGGGCTTCTTCGCTATCGTAAGGAATACCCATTACCATCAGCATAGAGCCGAGGTTGGCATAACCCAAACCGAGTGTGCGGTAATCGTAAGAAAGTTGCGCTACTTCTTTTGATGGGAACTGCGCCATCAACACAGAAATTTCCAATACCACTGTCCACAAACGGCAGATGTATTCGAAACCTTCTACATCAAATGTCTGTGTTGCTTCATCGAACAAACGACGAAGGTTAACAGAAGCAAGATTACATGCTGTATTATCTAAGAACATGTACTCGCTGCAAGGGTTACTTGCGTTGATACGTCCACCTTTTGGTGAAGTATGCCATTCGTTGATTGTTGTATCGTATTGTGTACCGGGATCAGCACAACGCCATGCAGCGTAAGCGATCTGGTTCCACACTTCCTGCGAAGGAATTTTTTTCATTACACGACCATCGGTACGTGCTTTCAGTTCCCAGTCTTCGCCCTTCTCTAACTTTTCGAAAAATTCGTTGGGGATACGTACAGAGTTGTTGCTGTTTTGTCCACTTACGGTACGGTAAGCTTCACCTTCATAATCGTGTGAGTAGCCTGCACCGATCAACGCACCTACTTTCTTTTCTTCTTCCACTTTCCAGTTGATGAAGTCCATGATTTCGGGGTGATCTAAATCGAGACAAACCATTTTTGCAGCACGGCGTGTTGTACCACCGCTTTTAATTGCTCCTGCTGCACGGTCGCCGATTTTAAGGAAGCTCATCAAACCGCTCGATGTACCACCACCACTTAACTTTTCACCTTCGCCACGAATGGTTGAGAAATTTGTACCTACACCCGAACCATATTTGAAGATACGTGCTTCACGTACCCACAGATCCATAATACCACCGTCGTTCACCAGGTCATCGCTTACACTCAAAATGAAGCATGCATGTGGCTGAGGACGTTCGTATGCAGAAGTTGATTTTTTTAATTGTCCATCGTTTGCATCTACATAATAATGGCCCTGCGGTTTTCCTTTAATGCCATAGCTTTCGTACAAACCACTATTAAACCACTGCGGACTGTTAGGCACACACACCTGGTTTAAAATGCTGTACACCAACTCTTCGTAAAACACCTGTGCATCCTGTTCGCTTGCGAAGTAACCGTAGCGTTCGCCCCACACACGCCAGCAATTAGCCATACGATGCGCTACCTGTTTCGACGACGTTTCTCTACCCAACGTTCCATCCGGTTGCGGCACGCCTGCCTTACGGAAATATTTCTGTGCCAGGATATCGGTTGCTATCTGACTCCAGTGTTTGGGAACCTCAACATTGTTCATTTCAAATACAACCTCACCCGACGGATTACGAATCACGGATGTACGGTAGTCGTATTCAAACAGATCGAAGGGAGAAACGCCTTCTTTAGTAAACCTGCGGCTGAATTGCAGCCCCTGGTTCGTTTTCTTTTTGCTGGCCATAATGAACTGTAAGTTTTGGGGTTAGTAGTTGGGTTATGAAAATCGCTAAACGACAGATTACGAAAATATTTTTTCAGATAATACAGACAAAGTGTGAAATATGCACAGTTTGTGGAAATCGGCTCAAATGCAGTATAGGCCTGCTTTTTGGTGTGGATATTGAGTTATTAACGCCCCAGTTTATAAATGAGCAAAAAAAAGTCTTTGCGGTTAGCAAATAAATCCCTTGGCCTTGCTTTTGCTGCATTACAGGTCAAACTTAACCGAAAATTAAACTAACGTTTTCCTGTAAACGCAGATTTCCGGCAAAGCCTGCAACTGTCTTAACAGGCAGGATTAACTGCTTACAGATAAATAGAACGGTTTCTGGAAAAGCTGAACATTTTTTTGCATTTTTGCACCCATAGCTGAGCATTAATGAATCAATACCTCTATACACAGTTACTGGAAAAAAAGCAGAAAGGACAAAAATCGTTTGCTGTTTTAATTGATCCTGATAAAGTAAATCCGTTGGCCGTTGAACAACTGGTGAAACTTTCTGTGGAAGCAGGTGTAGATTATTTTCTTGTAGGCGGAAGCCTCGTTATTTCCAACCGTTTGGATGAAGTGGTACAACAGCTGAAAGCCAGCTGTGATATTCCTGTTATTTTATTCCCCGGCAGCCCTTCGCAAATAAGCAAGTATGCCGATGGTCTTTTATATCTGTCGCTCATATCGGGCCGCAACCCGGAGCTGTTAATTGGTCAGCATGTTATTTCAGCACCGTTTGTAAAACAAAGTGGTTTGGAAATTATTTCAACCGGTTATATGGTGGTTGATGGTGGTGCACCAACAACAGTATCGTACATCAGCAATGCAACCCCCCTTCCTTCCGATAAAAATGAAATTGCCATGTGTACGGCTATGGCCGGTGAAATGCTGGGCATGAAAGTAATTTACATGGATGCAGGCAGCGGTGCCAAACGCCCCATCAGCGAAAACATGATCCAGGCAGTGGCCCAGCAAATTGAAGCGCCATTGATTATTGGTGGTGGTATCACCGATCCTGAAAAAGCGTATCGCAATTGTAAAGCAGGTGCCGATGTAATTGTTATAGGCAATGCGATTGAAAAAGATCCCAATCTGATTAAAGAGATGGCAGCAGCTATACACAGTGTGCCGGTAAAAGCATAAACTTGTTTTAACGTATTAATGAAAACGCTCCTGCATACAGGAGCGTTTTCATTTAAGCAATGCTCTTTATCTTATCGTAACTCATCCACCTTTACTCTCGTTGGCGAATCTTTTCCTGCAACAATACTTCGTGCACTCAATGCAATGGATTTGATGATCATTGTCATGTTATCAAGGTCAAGTGTTTCCACTTCGTCACTTACTTTATGATAGTTTGGTTCGCTATCCATTTTAGAAGTAGAAATCGTATGCGCAGGAACACCTAAACGTGCAAGCGTTGCGTTATCGGAACGGTAGAATAAATTTTGATCGGTGTATGGGTCGGGATAAAAGGTGAACCCTGTTCCTTCAAGGTTCTTCTGCATAATGGCGCCCATATCTGTTTTTTCGTAACCGGTAATGTAGGCAGAATTTTTACCCCACTTACTTTCAGTACCAATCATTTCAATATTAAACATTGCAGCCACCTGTGCAGGATCGAACTGGCGTGAAAAATATTGTGCACCATACCCACCCGATTCTTCTGCAGTAAAAGCTGCGAAGATGATGGTGCGTTCATTATTGTTTAATGCTTTGTAATATTTTGCAAGCAGGATTACAGCAGTAGTACCTGCAGCATCATCATTGGCGCCGTTGAAAATAGAATCACCATCAACCGGTTTACCTATGCCAATATGATCGTAGTGACCGGAGAAGATCACATACTCATTCTTTTTGCTTTTGCCCGGTAATACGCCAACTACATTGGCCAGTTTCTGTTCAACAATTTCGTGTTGTGCTTCGATGCTGTACGTTGCAGGATCGGCTGTTGTTAATACAAACAGCACATTGTTCTTCATTGGAAACATTCCCCGTTTAAAACCGGTTAACCTTCCAAAGTTTTTGCTGTACGATGTATCAACCAGTACAAGATAGTTCTTGTTTGAACGGATATATTTCTGCGCTTCTGTAAAAAAGTTTAACCCTGCACCCAGCTTTACTTTTTCGTACCCCGATTGTTCGTTAACGGTTAAACTGGCGGTGGTGGTTATCACCACTACATTCTTTCCATCCACGGGTTGTTGATCAAATGTGCAAGTCAATCCTTTAAATCGTGGAGTAATAATTGCGAACTCCTGGCGGTAAGTGCCGCTGTTGTTCCAGGTTTCTAATCCAGCAGCTTTAAATTCGGCTGCAATAAAATCGGCTGCTTTGTCTAACTCAGGCGAAAAAACTCTTCGGCCTTTCATTTCATCCGATGCCAGTACACGTTCAATACGTTCTACTTCTTTTGCATTGATTGTTTGATCGGCTTTTGTTTGGGCTAATAAAAACGTGGTTACAAAAAGCAGTAACCACGTCAGGTTTAATTTCTTCATTTGTGTTTGTTGTATCGCTCTTGTTTAATTATAAGCTCATCATTTCTTTAAACTTCACCGCCTGTCTTCGGCTTACTTCAATTTTATCACCACCATGAATTTCAAGCAACAACCCTCCGTTAAAATAAGGTTCTACTTTCTCAATCATGCGCAGGTTTACAATATGTTTACGGTTTGCACGGAAAAACATTTTTTCATCCAGCCGTTCTTCCAACGCATTCAGCGATTTTAAGATCAGTGGCTTATTTGGACCGAAATACACTTTCGCATAGTTGCCTACGCTTTCAAACAAACGGATATCACTCAGTTTTACAAACCAGCAACGTTCGCCATCTTTTACAAATACCTGGTCGTTCTCACTCAACATGCTTTTATTCACATGCACCGGTTCGCCATCACCACCAGTATGTTCTTTCTCTTCTTCATCGAGTTTATGCAAAGCATCGGCCAAACGCTTCGGCTCAATTGGCTTCAGCAAATAGTCGAGTGCATTTACTTCAAATGCACGCAATGCATATTCGTCGTAAGCAGTAGTAAAAATGACTTCGGGTGTGCGTTCCAGTTCGCTCAACAGATCGAAACCGGTTTTGCCGGGCATCTGTATATCAAGGAAAATAAGATCAGGATTCAGTGCCTCTATCTTCTGCAAACCTTCATCAACATTCGATGCTTCATCGATCACTTCAATATCCGGAAATTCTGATAACAGTTTCTTCAGCTCATTACGGGCTAAGCGTTCGTCATCAATAATAATTGCTTTTTTGTTCATATCTGTCTGTTTATATGATAAGGGTGGTTTTAAAATATTATACCGCTGCAGGCATTGTTACTTTTGCTTCCACTTCGTTTCCGTTTACATCACTTATCGAAAAACCTGCGTTATCGCCAAACATCAGCTTTAACCTGCTTTGAGTACTCGATATACCAAAGCCATCAGCATTGATCTGTCCATTCAAACGTCCTGTATTACGGATAACCAACTCGTGCTGATCGTTTACAAAACGGGAAATGATTTTTATTTCTCCTCCCGAAATATTTTTACTGATGCCGTGCTTGATCGCATTTTCCACCAGCGTTTGCAACATCATGGGCGGTACCGGCTGATCGAGTGTGTCTTCATCAATATCAAATTTAACCACCAAGCGCTCTTCAAAACGCATCTGCTCCAGTGCAAGATAATCTTTTACGATGGCCAGCTCTTTTTCAAAAGGAACTGTTTCCTGTTTATCGGCCTGCATACTGTTGCGCAAAATATTACTCAGTTCGGTAATGGCGGTGCGGGCACGTGCCGGGTCTTCATCAACCAATGCACGAATACCGTTGAGCGAATTGAAAATGAAATGCGGGTTAATGTGTGCTTTAATGGTCTTCAGCTCCAGTTCTTTTACCACACTCTGCATCTGCAGCGCATCAAGCTGCTGCATGCGGTAACGCTCCACATAATGATAGATAAAATAAATAAGATTCCAAACCAACAACGTTACAAACGAGTTAGCAGCCGAACCCACCAACAACCGGGTAAAACTATACACACGCTGTTCAGGCGTAAATAAATTAAACAGGTTGAAAAGCGATAAGGAAAGGAATGGAAGAATCATAGAAAAAACCACCGTCAGCAACAGGAAGTAAACCACCTGTTGTTCGAAAGGCTTTTGCAGCATATTCAGCTTCATAATTACCCAGCGCATAAAATGGGTTACCAGTACCCCCAGCACGGCTATGATAAACGAACGCAGAATGAACGGAGCATTGATATCTCTGTTGTAGGTCCAGGCAAAAAAGAAATTCATGAGCATGTTACCGCCCCAGCCTGCTGCCTGGCACCACCAATAAGCTCCTATTTTACTTAAAGAAACACGCATGTACTTACAAATCTAACCTTTAAGATAAGGGATTAAACCGCCGAAAGGTACAAAGGGCTAATTATTTGGGTAAATGGTTGGTTTTCTGCTCATCTTTTGTAACTCTGTTCAACCATTTTTTACTTTGTCTGTTAAACAAAACCGGGCGCTGCTATTGCCCGTAAGTTTTTTACCTTTACCTAATTATTCTGGAATATATGGAAATAAAACCCGGTACACTGCTGAGCAAAATTGATTCTCCGGCCGATTTAAAGAAGTTGCCCATGGATCAATTACCGCAGGTTTGCGATGAGTTGAGGCAATACATTATTGATGTGGTGAGTGTGCATGGCGGACATTTTGGAGCCAGCCTGGGTGTGGTTGAACTCTCCACTGCTCTGCATTACGTGTACGATACACCTTACGATCAGTTGGTATGGGATGTGGGCCACCAGGCTTACGGCCACAAGATTCTTACCGGCCGCAGAGATAATTTTCACACCAACCGCAAATACAACGGCATCAGCGGTTTTCCCAAACGCAGCGAAAGTGAGTACGATACCTTTGGTGTAGGCCACTCCTCCACTTCTATTTCGGCAGCGTTGGGTATGGCTATGGCTGCCAAACTAAAAGGCGAAAACCGTAAGTCTATTGCCGTAATTGGCGATGGTGCTATGACGGCCGGCCTGGCGTTTGAAGCCATGAACCATGCAGGTGTAGCCGACAGCGATGTATTGATTATCCTCAACGATAACTGCATGAGCATCGACCCCAACGTTGGTGCATTAAAAGAATACTTAACCGATATCACTACTTCGCCTACGTACAACAAGATCAAGGATGAAGTGTGGAATGCCTTGGGCAAGCTGCCTGTTGGCAAAACCTTCAGTCGTGAAATGGCCAGCAAACTGGAGCATAGCATTAAAGGCTTTGTCAACAAGAACAGTAACCTGTTTGAAGCATTGAAGCTGCGTTACTTCGGTCCAATTGATGGGCATAATATTACCAAGCTGGTTGATACCTTAAAAGATCTGAAGAATATTCCCGGTCCAAAACTCTTGCACATTGTAACAGTTAAAGGAAAAGGATATGAGCTGGCAGAAAAAGATCAAACCAAATGGCATGCGCCGGGTTTGTTTGATAAAGTAACCGGCGAAATTCACAAGAAAAAATTCGATACACCACAACCGCCCAAATACCAGGATGTATTTGGCCATACCATTATTGAACTGGCGGAGAAGAACGAAAAGATTGTGGGTGTTACACCGGCAATGCCCAGTGGTTCTTCACTCAAGTTTATGATGGACCAAATGCCGCACCGTGCTTTTGACGTAGGTATTTGTGAGCAACATGCTGTTACGCTCAGCGCCGGTATGGCAACACAGGGCATGCGTGTGTTCTGTAATATTTATTCGTCGTTTATGCAGCGTGCATACGACATGGTGCTGCACGATGTGGCTATTCAAAAACTGCCGGTTGTATTTTGTTTAGACCGTGCAGGTTTAGTGGGTGAAGATGGACCTACACACCACGGTTGCTATGATGTTGCATACATGCGTTGTATACCCAACATGATTGTTGCAGCTCCGATGAATGAAGCCGAGTTGCGGAACATGATGTACACCGCACAACTCGAAACGCAAAAGCTGCCTTTCTCTATCCGTTACCCACGTGGAGAAGGTGTTATGCCGGAGTGGAGAACAGAGATGAAAGAAATAGAAATTGGTAAAGGACGTAAGTTGAAAGATGGTGATGGCATTGCCATTCTTTCATTTGGTCACCCTGGTAATTTTGCGGCAAGTGCTATTCGTGAGTTAAAGAACGATGGCATTAATCCTGCACATTACGATATGCGTTTTGCAAAACCAATCGATGAAGAATTGTTACACGAAGTGTTCCAAAAATTTGAGAAAGTAGTAACGATTGAAGATGGAACAGTTGTAGGTGGTTTTGGCAGTGCCGTACTGGAATTTATGGCACAACACAATTATAGTGCTGAAGTAAAGATCATGGGTATTCCCGATCGTTTGGTGGAACATGGTACACCAAAACAACTGTATGAAGAAATTGGCATTGATGCCAATGGTATTGCAAAAACGGTAAGGGAGATGATGAATGTACGGGTAGCTGTGAAAGCGTAAATATTTAACTGCCTGTAAATAAAAAGCCGCATCAATTGATGCGGCTTTTTTACTATTGCTCTTCAGTTTCGTTTGTAGTATCTGTTTGCGGTGGCTCTTCTTCGTGTTGCTCCTGTTCCTCTGCTGCATCTGTTGTTGCTTCGTTCTGTTCAAAAATATCAATATCGAGATCTGCAGGACGGTTTTCGTTCCACTCTACAATAAAATTATTTCTTCCTTCGCCTACCAACAGTGTCATGTAACGTTGTTGCGAGAGCTCAAGCAGGGAAAGAAACAGAAAGAGTGCATGTATGCGATTCTCCACAATATCGAACAGCTTCTCAAAAGGTATTGTTTTATCTTTCTTCACCAAATCCAGCACATACTCACGGCTACCTTCCATGGTATAGTTGTACTGCACTACCGTATGTACCGGCTTATTAAACCGTTCGTGATGTTTCTTCATTACCCGTTCAAACGTCTTCATCAGTTTAAACATGGTAATGGTTTGTATCTCGGTGCCTTCGCCTGATTCTTCGCCAATGCTCGACAATTCTTTGGCAATGTTTCCCCGCTTCACCATCATCATACGCATGGCTTCCAGTTCGGCCATTTGCACACTGGCTTCTTTAAACTTCTTGTATTCAAGAATTTTATCAACCAGTTCCTGGCGTGGATCAATTTCATTTCCCTGCTCATCTATTTCCTTACGTGGCAACAGCATTTTTGCTTTGATGCGCATAAGCGTAGAAATGAACAAAATAAATTCGCTCGACAGTTCAATGTTCAGCTGCTCACTCTGATGGATATAATCCATAAAGTCTTTGATGATACGTGTAATAGGGATATTGTAAATGTCCAGCTCATCACGTTCAATAAAGAAGAGCAACAGATCGAACGGACCTTCGAACTGCGGGAGTTTTATCTGGTATGATTCTGTTTGCAAAGTATTTCTGTTTTTAACGAACAAGTCCCGAATCATCTGATCCGGGACTTGCAAATGTAGGGAACTAAACCGTACTAAAATGTAGCGGTGAAGCCTATTCCGAGCAACGATTTGAGCTGTGTGCCCAGCAGGCCGCCGGTTTTTACATTTTTCACATCGTGGTCGTAAATGAGGTCGAAATTATAACTGACGCCGATATATTTGTTTACCTTGAAACCCAGCGTGTTGGTCCAGAACACATCAATATTCTGGGGGTTGTTTTTGTAATTGCTGAACAGATCGAGCCTGCTGGTAAGACTGATGTTTTTGGCGAGGTCTTTCTTCAGATTGGCCGTTAAAAACGCACCGATCTCGTTAATAGATCCTTTGGTTGTGTCGGTAAAATTGAACAACCTGCGAATGTCTTTATTGGCTGCGTTTACAATAACCCAACGGCTGGTTACCGGCGACAGAAAAACATCGAAAGCAGCATTGGGCTTGTACAAAATACCCGGCGATACCAGCAGGTAAGCAGGGGCAAAAAAGTTGGAGTTCTTTTCTTTCGGTTCAACCGTGTAGTTATAACCTGTTGTCATTTGTGTACGCAGGTTTACCAATGCCGATACATACCATCTGCTTTTAGCGGTATCGCCCAGCTGGTAACCATAACGTGAAAGCAAATCAATACGATCATCATTTTTTCTTGTGCCGATACTGGTAGCATTGACAATACCGTACTGCACATTCAACGTATTGTCCCATGCGTTTCTGCCTTTTTTATAATACGCAAAGGTGTTAGCCAATGCATTTACCGAGAAAGAAAATTTTTCTGCACCGGCAGCCCAGTTTTTACTGGCACCCTGGCTCAGGTTTAAGTTAAAAACACCTCCCTTCGTCCAGCCTTCTTTTTGTTCGGGTTCTTTTTTAATGGTTTTGTTCGATTCATCTTTCAGCCGTTTTACCTCAGCATCCTGTGCAAATGTTGTTGCTGCACCAATAGCAACAATTGCAGTAAATAGTAACTGTTTCATCATAAGTATTTGTTTGCGGCAGGTGCTGCAATAATTGCACCATACCAGTAATAAAATGGCAGCAAAGAAAATTCCTTGCTGCCATTAAAAAAAAAGAGTTTCTTATTTCTTTAACGCATCTCTTATTTCACGCAACAACTGAATGTCTTCGGGAGTGGCTGCCGGTGCAGCTGGTGCTTCTTCTTTTTTCTTTGCAGAATTCATTCCTTTTATTATAAGGAATAGCACAAATGCAATAACGATAAACGAAATTACAGCTGCAATAAATTTACCAAGTAAAACACCGCCTGGTGCCCATGTTTCAATATTAGCTGCACCAGCTGCTTTTAAAGCAGGCTTTAATAAAACGGGGGTAATAATATCTTCAACCAATGAACTTACAATACTGCCGAAAGCTCCGCCGATGATCACACCGACAGCGAGATCAACTACGTTGCCTTTCATAGCAAATTCCTTGAATTCTTTTAACATACCCATAGTAGTGGTTTTTTATTGTTACAAATAAATTGAATGGATAGAATGCTTCCTGTGGCGGGTATTACAAATCTGTAAAAAAATAATTCATTTACAAACTTTATTTTTTCAGACCGGGGTACTGCATCTTCAGAGCTTTCAATGTATCGTACACTTTTTGTGCAACCAGGTATTCTTTATACCAGTTCTGATCGGCCGGAATAATATGCCAGGGCACTTTGTTGCAATGCTGAAAGCAATCTTCGTAATACTTCATGTATGTACTCCACAGTTTTGCCTCTTCAAAATCCTTTTCGTTGTACTTCCACATTTTGCGTGGGTCGTGTGTGCGTTCTTTTAACCGCACCTGTTGTTCTTCGGGCGATACATGCAGGTAAAACTTAAGAATATGTGTATTGTTATGTTCGGTAAGCAATTCTTCAAAATCGTTAATGGCTTTCATACGTTTTACCGCTGTATCATCGTTGCACCAGCCATGCACACGGGTAATTAAAATATCTTCATAATGGCTGCGGTTAAAAATCTGTATCATTCCCTTTGCCGGTGCATGCTGGTGGACACGCCATAAAAAATCATGGCTTAACTCTTCTGCCGTTGGTGCTTTGTACGATTTTACCGAAACACCCAACGGATTAAGCGATCCAAACACGTCACGCAACAAACCATCTTTACCACTGGCATCCATCCCTTGAATAATTACCAGCAGCGAATGTTTACTTTCGGCAATGAGCCTGTTCTGTAATTCATCCAGCTCCTCAATAATCCTGGCTGTTTTAGCTTTCAGTTTTGCTTTATCGGAACCTTTTGGTGCTTTGGTGCTTATTGCGGATAATTTTACTCTGCCCATGGTAACAGCATTTGTACGAATATAAAACTTGCATACATGAATCCATAATTTTCCAACATCTTTGCAGCTTCCGTTATGCAACCAAAACTTTTCAACTGGCTTCTCTTTTTACTATTATGCTTCATCTGGGGCAGTTCTTTTATTTTAATGAAGGAAGGCTTGAGACAGCTATCGGCCTACGAAGTGGCAGCCATCCGTATGTTAAGTGCAGGATTGGTATTGCTTCCTTTTGCAGTGCGCTCGTTTCAACGCATGCAGAAAAAAGATCTTGGACTGTTAGTGCTTACCGGTATACTGGGCAGTTTTATTCCAGCCATTTTATTCTGTGTGGCAGAAACACAAATCGACAGTGCACTTGCAGGTATGCTCAATGCACTTACTCCGTTTTTTGTAATACTGATTGGTGCTGTTTTCTTTCAGTCGAAAGTGGCGGTACAGAAAATTGTTGGTGTGTTCATTGGGTTTAGTGGTATGCTGCTGTTATTCCTGTCGCAAAAAAGCGGAGCAACAAGCAGCAATATTTTCTTTGCAGTATTGATTGTAATAGCCACACTTTCCTATGGTTTAAATGTAAACATGACCAACCGTTACCTGAAACATGTTGGCTCGCTCGATATTGCAGCGATTGCTTTTGTTTCACTCATCCCTGCATCACTTGCAGTATTACTCTACAACGGTTTTACACAACACCAACTTGCAGACAGTGCAGTCATACGCTCGGTTGCAGCAGCATCGGTGCTGGGTATTTTTGGTACAGCCATCGCTTCTATTTTGTTTTACATGCTGCTAAAACGTGCAGGCACTTTATTTTCTACCATGGTAACCTATGGTATTCCTTTTGTTGCCGTTGGCTGGGGTTTATTGGTAGGCGAAACAGTAGGACTTATGCAAATGGCAGGATTGGTTGTTATTCTTTCCGGTGTGTACATTACCAACAGGCAATAAAAAAGGGAACGTCAAACGTTCCCTTTACCGAAATATAAAGTCTGTTATTAAACAGCCATGATTTCTTTGTCTTTTGCTTCAAGATGTTTATCAATCTGCGCAGTGTATTTGTCGGTCATCACCTGCATATCTTTTTCCGCATCTTTCGCAGCATCTTCACTCAAGCCATCCTTCTGCAGTTTTTTAATTCCTTCAATTGCATCTCTGCGGATGTTACGCACAGCCACTTTTGTATGCTCGCCTTCAGCATTTACACGCTTCACTAATTCTTTACGACGCTCTTCGGTTAATGGAGGTAAAAACAAACGGATGATGTTACCATCGTTTTGGGGAGCCAAGCCAATGTTTGAGTTGATGATTGCACGCTCAATTGGCTGCAACATGTTTTTTTCCCAAGGTTGAATCGTAAGTGTTCTTGCATCTGCAACACTGATGTTACCAATCTGGCCAATGGGAGTTGGCGAACCGTAATAATCTACCACAATACCATCAAGCATGTTTGGGTTTGCTCTTCCTGCACGAATCTTTACTAATTCTATTTCCAGGTGCTGAATGGCTTTTTTCATATGCTCTTCAGCATCATCCAAAATTAACGACAGATCTTCTGACATACGTTTAAAAATTAATGAGCTGCAAACCTACAGAATTGTAAGATTTGCCGAATAAAAATCAGCATCTAAAACAAATTATTTGGCTGCTTCTGTTTTCTCCGAAACTGCTGCGGCTGCTCCTTTAGCAAGGGGTATAACTCTTGTTTCTTTCTCTTTGTCGACTTTCTTTTCCAACGAAAACAATTTTCTGCGGTTGGCCCTGTTGGAATAAATAAGGAGACTGATAACAGAAAAACCAACGCTGATAAGACCCAATAAAAGGAATGTAATATTCAGTTCCCGGGCCAATACGGTAAGGCCGGCAATAACCACATTAAATCCAACAGCCAAAAAAGCAACCATTTTATGGCTTAACCCTTTTTCGAGCAATAAATGATGTACGTGGTTACGATCGGGACTGAAAGGCGACCTGCGTGATAAAATCCTGTAAGCAAAGATGCGCAACGTATCGAACAGCGGTACAAAAAGTATAGCAAAGCCTATCGCCGGAGCTGCAGGAAGATATACTTTCGCAGTAGGAACAGTAGCCACCTGGATAAACTTGATAACCAATACCGAGTTAACAATACCCAGCATCAGCGAACCTGTATCGCCCATAAAAATTTTTGCCGGAGAGATATTGAAGATCAGGAATGCTGCCAAACTGCCCGACATGGCAAACGCCATCATCGAATAAAATGGCAAACCGGCCAGGTAGAAATAAGTACCAAAGCAAAGTGTTGTAAACAAACCCAGCGATCCTGCTAATCCATCTACACCATCAATTAAATTAAACGAGTTGGTAATAACAATGATGGTTAAGTAGGTAAATGCAAGACTAAGAATGAAGGGCATTTTTTCAAAGCCCATGAAGCCATACATGCCATCAATAACAATTCCGCCTTTGTATACAATGATGAATGCTGCCAGTAGCTGACCGAGGAATTTTTTAAGCGGTGTTAGCACCACAATATCGTCCTTTAAGCCAAGGAAAAACACCACCAGAAATGCAGCTGCGTAATATTGCACCTCAGGTAACCCAGCCTGAACAGCTATTAAAAATCCAAGAATAAATCCTGCGAAGATGCCAATACCTCCTAACGAGGGGATAGGGCTTTTGTGCAATTTGCGATCATCGTCCGGTACATCAAACAGATGCTTTGCCTCTGCAACCCTTATAATAATGGGAATAGCCGAGTACGTAATTAAAAAGGCAATAACGGAACCAATGAGGAGGTGATCCATGCAGTTGATTGTTCAAGTGTACCACAAATCTATATGTTCTGCGGCTAAATGGAAAACATTAGATATGATAATAGAAAAAAACTTTATGCTGTAAAGACAATACCGCTGCAAAAATCTTTCAGCCTGTCTAATCTTTTACACTTTAAACCGCTTTTTCTGTTAGCTTTGCCCGCAACTTTTAAAACTATGGCAGAACTGAAAGAAATAGCAACCCAACTCCGCAGAGACATTGTACGTATGGTACATGGATGTCAGAGCGGGCACCCCGGCGGTTCACTTGGCTGTACCGATTTTTTAGCAGCCCTTTATTTTAAAGTGATGAAGCACGACCCAGCGTTCAATATGGATGCCAAGGGTGAAGATCTTTTCTTTCTTTCAAACGGACATATTTCGCCTGTGTTTTATGCTACACTGGCAAGAAGTGGTTACTTCCCGGTAAGTGAATTAGCCAGCTTCCGCAAGCTGAATACCCGTTTACAGGGTCACCCAACAACACACGAGCATTTGCCAGGTGTACGTATTGCTTCCGGTTCGTTGGGCCAGGGCTTAAGTGTTGCTATTGGTGCCGCTTATACCAAGCGTTTAAATAAAGAAAATACAGTTGTTTATTCATTGCATGGCGATGGAGAATTACAGGAAGGCCAGATTTGGGAAGCGGTGATGTTTGCAGCGCACCACAAAATGGATAACCTGATTGCAACGGTCGATTGGAATGGTCAGCAGATTGACGGACCTACTGCCAAAGTAATGAGCCTCGGTGATCTGAAAGCCAAGTTCGAAGCATTTGGTTGGGAAACACTCATTATCGAAGACGGTAACGATATGGACCAGGTTGTTGCCGGTTTAGAGAAAGCAAAAACATTTGTAGGTAAAGGCAAACCAATCGTTAACCTGATGGTAACGGCAATGGGTAAAGGCGTAGACTTTATGGAAGGCAGTCACGAATGGCATGGAATTGCTCCAAACGACGAACAATTGGCAAAGGCATTGGCACAATTGGGCGAAACAAGTTTAGGCGATTATTAATTGAAAGCTATTTTAGTTGATACAAAGCAGAGGATTACGATTCTCTGCTTTTTTGTTTTAGCAAGGTTCGGCTAAAACTTACTGTGCCCTTAATGATACTTTTTGTTTCGCTGCTTTTACAGATGGGATCCACGAAGCAAGTAAACCAATTACAAATACAGTAACGACGATCAGTAAAATATCAGTAATGGAAATTTCCACAGGGTAGTAATCAATTACAAAAGAACCCTGCAGCGGAATAAGCTTAAATGTTACCTGCAGGTACGAAAAAATAAGCGCCAGCACAATACCAATTACACTGCCGATTAACGCCAGCAACACACCTTCGGTTAAAAAAATACGTTGAATAAACGATTTGCCTGCACCCATTGCCTGCAGTATTTTTATATCCTGCTCTTTTTCCAGCACCAGCATAGTTAATGCGCCAATCATGTTGAACGATGCAATAATGAGGATGAGTGAAAGTATGCCGTAAATGGCCCATTTCTCCATTTGCATTACACCAAACAGCGAACGGTTTTGTTGGTATCTGTTTTCAACAAGGTAGTTGTTGCCAAGTATCTGCTGTATGGCTGCAATAGTTTCTTTTTCGGTAGCAATATCTTTTAACTTCAGTTCGGCAGCGCTGTATTCATTGGGCTTTAAACCCAGCATTTCTTTTAAAATATCGAGATTAGTGAGTACATACTTATTATCAAAATCCTGCTGAATAGAAAAGGCTCCTGTTGGTTGCAGGTTAACGGTACTGATCGCATCGAAAGGATTGGTTGATGTTACGCCACGCTTGGGTAAATAGGCCGTAACAGGTGTAACCGAACGATCGCTGCGTAAATTCAACGCACCTTCAATACCAACACCCAGCACTAAGGCAGGTGTTTCGTTGCTGCCCAATTCGAACTGACCAGAGGTGATCATTTCCTTTACGCCACTTGTTTGCACATAGGCATCATCAACACCTTTAATCACCGCATTGGTTCGGTAATCGCCGTTTTGCAGGTGTACATTTTCTTCTACCACCATGCTCAGGCCTTTTACGTTTTGCAGCAGCTTAATTTTTTTCACTGTTGCATCATCCAGCAGCATAATTTTTTGCTGCTTGGCTGTAATGCGTATATCGGGATAAAACGAAGAGTACAACGTTTTTACCAACCCTTCAAAGCCATTGAAAATACTCAGCACCACCACCAGTGCTGCTGTACCTACTGCGATCGCCAATACCGTGATCCATGCAATGATGTTGATGGCATTGGTTGATTTTTTTGAGCGGAAATAACGCCAGGCAAAGAGGAAATTCAAGGGATGTTTTTGTGAATGGTGAATGGTGAATGGTCAATAGCGGCTATGCTTGCTACTATCAACTATCGGCTATCTACTGCTCTCCTTTCTTTTCTTCATCAATCTTTTTAAACAGCTCTTCCATTTTAAATACATGATCGAGTGTATCGTCGAGGTAGTATCTGATTTCCGGAATACGGCGTAACTGGTGCTTCATCTTAGCAGCCAGGTCACGCTTTATTTCAAATGCTTTGTCCTCTATCTTTTTTAAGACTGCTTCGTTATCCTTTGCCTGGAACACACTTAAGTAAATACGGGCTTCCAGTAAATCGGGCGTAACTTTTACCGATGAAATAGACACCAGCCCACCATCGATCATACTCAATCCCAACCTTTGGAAAATGCCTGTCATTTCTTCGTGAATAACCCCCGCAACCTGTTTCTGTCTTTTACCTTCTAACATATCTGCAACGTTTAAACGCTGTAAAAGTAGTTACTTTGCGGGGTTTAACAGCATGAAACAGTTTCAACGAATTTTCAAATACCTGCGTGGCTATAGCGGCAAGATTGTACTTTACTTTTTATGCATCCTGCTCTCCATTGTTTTTTCAATGGTTTCGCTGGCTATGCTTGCACCGTTTCTGAAATTATTATTCAATAAAGAAGACCTGGTTCTCAATGCTCCGGAAGCAATCCGTTCAGCTTCTGATGTACTGAATTATTTGATGTACCAGATCAGTACACTCATTGTAACAAAAGGCGAACTTTCGGCGCTGGCGTTTATCTGTATCGTTATTGTTTCTTCGATCCTGTTTAAAAACGTTTTTCTGTATCTCTCTTATCGCATACTCGCACCGATGCGTAATGGCGTGTTAACCCGTTTACGTGGCGATTTGTACGACAAGGTTTTGAAATTACCTGTTGGCTTTTTTACCGAGCAACGGAAGGGCGATCTTATTTCACGCATGAGTAACGATGCGAACGAAGTGGAATGGAGTGTGATGATGGCATTGGAAGTGCTGATTAAAGAACCATTGAATATTCTGTTGTATTTGGCGGGAATGATTGTTATTAGTCCTAAACTTTCCTTGTTTCTTTTGATCTTTTTACCGGTGATGGGGTTCATTATTGGCAGGGTAAGCCGCTCATTGAAACGGCAATCAACAGAAGCAGGCGAAAAGAACGGCATGGTACTTTCTATCCTCGATGAAACACTTGGCGGCATACGTGTAATTAAAGCATTTACAGCTGAAAGATTATTGGGAGGCAAGTTTCATCAAATGAATGCCGAGCTGAATCATATCCGCAACAAGATCAACTTCCGTAAGGATATGGCTTCACCCTTAAGTGAGGTATTGGGTGTATTAGTGCTGAGTGGCGTATTATGGTTTGGCGGTCAATTGGTGTTGGGTAATAATGCAGGAGGACTTACCTCTGATGGTTTCATTACCTACATCGTTTTTTTTACACAAATCATTAATCCTGCGAAATCGCTTTCATCGGCTTACTACAATACCAAACGTGGCAGTGCTGCTATTGAACGTATTGAAGAAATCATCAACGCACCGGAAGTAGTGGAAGAAATTGCCAGCCCCGTTCATATTTCTTCCTTTGAAAAAAGTATTGAATTCAAAAATGTATCGTTTGCGTATAACGATGTTACAGTGCTGCACAATATCAATCTTACATTGGAGAAAGGAAAAACAGTTGCGCTGGTAGGTTCAAGCGGTTCGGGCAAATCAACACTTGCCGATCTTGTTCCCCGATTTCATGATGTTACGAGTGGTGAAATTTTGGTGGATGGTGTAAACATAAAAAACTATTCGCTTAACAGTCTTCGTCAACTCATGGGTATTGTAACGCAGGAACCCATTTTGTTTAACGATACCATTGCCAACAACATTGCCTTGAGTAAGCCTGATGCCCTGCTTGCAGAAATTGAAACTGCGGCTACAATTGCCAATGCTCACAGCTTCATCAGTCGTAAGGAGAATGGTTATCACGAAAACATTGGCGACAGAGGCAGCAAACTCAGCGGTGGCGAACGCCAGCGTGTTACCATTGCCCGTGCAGTATTAAAAAATCCACCAATTCTTATCCTTGACGAAGCCACTTCTTCGCTTGATACCGAAAGCGAACGCTTGGTGCAGGATGCCATCAACCACCTGATGCAGGACCGTACCAGCCTGGTAATTGCACACCGGCTATCGACCGTTCGGCATGCCGACGAAATCATTGTTTTACAGAAAGGTGTGATCGTTGAAAGGGGTACCCACGACCAATTAGTGGCCTTGGATGGCTTTTACAGGAAGCTGGTGGAGCTGCAGGAAGTACGCTAAGATTTTGGCCGGGGGCTTTTTACTTTCATCTTAAATCCCCTATCTTTATAAGGTTAACATGAATTCAGTTCCTGCTTTCTGAGCCTCCAGATGCTTTTCGTTCGATCAGTTTCCTTCGGTTTTCAGTTGCTATCTGGTTCATAATTGTTTTTTTTTAATTTTTTTATTGTGAACATTTACGTAGGAAACCTCGCCTGGTCTATGACGAACGAAGACCTCGCTGCTCTGTTTGAGCAATTTGGCACTGTTAGCTCTGCCAAAATTTTAACCGACAAATTCTCTGGCCGTAGCAAGGGTTTTGCATTTGTTGAAATGGACAATGCAGAAGAAGCACAAGCTGCGATCAGTCAATTGAACGACACAGACGTTCAAGGTCGTAAGATTGTAGTAAACGAAGCACAGCCTAAGAAAGATGACGGTGGCTTCAAAAAGCGCAGCTTCGGTGGCGGCGGCGGTGGTGGTTACCGTGGCGGCGGTGGCGGCGGCTTTAAAGGCGGCGGCAACCGTGGCGGTGGCGGCGGCTACAAAGGTGGCGGCGGTGGTTATAGCAGAGACTATTAATCCAACAATAACTCGTCTACATAAAACCCTTCGGCAAGCGAAGGGTTTTTTTATTTCGTTCAACTGCAAATTGGTTGCCTATACCTTTGTACTGTATTCTGCAAAAAGAAGCTACACGCTCATGAAGTTCAAAACCGATACTTTTGTTTTATTCATCATTGCTGTTATTGTACTGGCTTACTTCTTTCCGCAATGGGGCTCCAATAAAAGTGCTGTTCCGTTAGATACAATCGGTTCAGTTGGTATTTCACTCATCTTCTTTTTTTATGGATTAAAACTCAGTCCCGATAAACTGGTGGCCGGTTTAAAAAACTGGAAGATGCATGTGCTCATTCATGTTTCAACTTTTCTTTTTTTCCCACTGGTTGTATTACCATTTTATCCGTTGGCAAAAATCTTCCAGGAAGAAACGTTGTGGCTCTCGGTTTTATTTCTTGCAGCATTGCCATCTACCGTTTCATCATCGGTGGTAATGGTATCCATTGCCCGGGGTAATATTCCTGCTGCTATTTTTAATGCCAGCATCTCAGGCATTATTGGTATTCTGATTACACCTTTATGGATGGGTTTGTTTCTGCAAACAAGTACGGCAGGTTTCGATCTTGGTATTATTTATAAAAAACTGATTGTTGAAATCATGCTTCCTGTTTTGGCGGGGATTTTATTGCAACGTTTTGGGGGAAAATATGCAGTACGTTACAGCAAGTATCTGTCGATGTTCGACAAGAGTGTAATTCTGCTGATCATTTACAAAAGCTTTGCAGAATCGTTTGAAGAAAAGATTTTCAGCAATATGCGGTGGACACACCTGTTGTTGCTGTCAATCATCGTTACCGGATTATTCTTCTTCATTTATTTTCTTACCGGTTCTATTGCCAAACGCTTACAATTTTCTATTGAAGACCGCATTACTGCACAATTTTGCGGTACTAAAAAATCGTTGATCCATGGAACTGTTTTTTCGAAAATCCTGTTCAGCCACACAGCAGCTATCGGCATTATATTGTTGCCGCTGATGTTATTCCATGCCTTCCAGATTTTCTTTGTGAGCTTTATTGCAACAAAGCTGGGTAAACGATGAGGATGCTGTAAACAAGCAATCAGCAACAGCCACATAAAAAAACTCCTCCATAAAGGAGGAGTAACAAATTTTATTGCCGCTGACAATTACTCGCCTGCTGGCTGAGGACCTTTTACAATACCCATCTTCGCTTCAATGCTCAGGGTTGCATGTGGCACTGCACGTAAACGGGCTTTATCAATCAGCTTACCGGTTACACGGCAAATACCGTAGGTTTTATTTTCAATACGCATCAGGGCTTTTTCGAGGTGGTCGATGTAAGTAATCTGGCGGCTGGCCATCTGGCTCAGTTGTTCACGCTCCATACTTACGCTGCCATCTTCCATGGTCATATAACGGCCATCGTCGCCATCACCACCCTGGTCATCTTTACGGGTAATTAAACCCTGTAAATACGATAATTCTTTCTTTGCCGCTTCCAGTTTACGTTGGATGAGTTCTCTAAACTCCTGCAGGTCGGCATCACTGTAACGAACCAACGGTCCTTGAGGTTTTTCTTCCACTGTTTTATCTAATACTGATTTTGTAAAATCGGGTTGATATTTCACCGATGTGTTCACCGATGTTTTGATAGGCTTAATCTCTTTGGGAGGTGCCGGCTTTTTTGCTTCTTTTTTCAATTCTTTGATTGCTTGTTTAACGGTCGGTTTAATTGCACTCACGGGTTTTTCTACGGGCGCTGGTTTCGCTGCTGGCTTTGCAACAGGCTTGGCTACTGGCTTTGCAACCGGTTTGGCGGCCTTCGCTACCGGTTTAGGAGCAGGTTTAGCTGCCTTTTTGGGTGCCGGTTTCGCTGCAGCCTTTTTGGCGACGGGTTTAGGAGCAGGCTTTTTCGCAGCAGGCTTCGCCGCCTTCTTGGGTGCTGGTTTTGCTGCGGGTTTAGCCACTTTTTTAGGGGCTGCTTTGGCTGCTTTCTTTTTAGTTGCCATTCTATCCTCCTTTTTTGAGTACTTGAACTTTTAGGTTAAAATCGTTTACCTCAATATCTGTTCCGTTGGTTAATTCGGGAACCATTTCGAGGCTGTCTGCCAAAATTTCGGCGCAAATATAGGATTTAAATTGAGTGATGGATGGCTCGAGAGCCTCGTTAAACGATAGCTCTACAGCAATCCTGTCAGTCAGCTCAAACCCGCTCTCCTTGCGGATTTTCTGGATGCGGTTCACCAGTTCCCGGGCATTCCCTTCGTTGAGTAATTCGGGGGTAATGGTTACATCCAGCGCCACGGTTACGGCTCCTTTATTGGTTACCATCCAACCGGGTACATCTTCGCTGAGAATTTCTACATCTGTCAAATATAATGGAACGGTTTCATTCTCTATCAACAGATTATAAACAGTTTCACGCTCAATTTGTGCAATTTGTTCCTGGGTGAAGGCTGCAAGCGCCGTTGAAACTGCCTTCATCTTTGGTCCAAGCTTTTTACCCAATGCAATAAAGTTGGGTTTGATCTTCTTTTTAATGAACGTATTGTCGGCAGTAAGGTATTCAATCTCCTTTACGTTCACCTCACTCTTAATAATATCTTCCACCTTACCAAACTGCTCCTGCATACCATTACTCAACACCGGGATCAATATTTTCTGCAAAGGCTGACGCACTTTGATGTTCACTTTTTTGCGGAGCGAAAGCACCAAAGAAGAAGCATCCTGTGCCAACTGCATGCGTTCTTCCAGAGCTGCATCGATTAATGATTCATCTGCAACAGGGAAATCAACGTGGTGGATAGATGCTGCGTTGAAGCGGCCACTCACTTTGTTGAGCTCAGTGAAAATAGCATCGCTGAAGAATGGCGATACAGGTGCCATTAAGCGAAGTACCGTTTCTAAACATTCGTACAAAGTTTGATAAGCGCTGATCTTATCCTGCTCGTATTCGCCTTTCCAAAAACGGCGACGGCACAAACGCACATACCAGTTGCTCAAATGCTCATCTACAAATTCTTCAATTAAACGGCCGGCTTGCGTTGGTTCGTAATCATCCATTGCATCCGTTACTTTTTTGATCAGTGTATGAAGGGATGACAAAATCCACTGATCAATTTCCGGACGATCTTTTACCGGAATGGCAGCTTCTTTAAACGCAAATCCATCTACGTTGGCATACAAAGCGAAGAACTGGTAGGTATTATACAGCGTACCAAAGAATTTGCGCTGCACTTCTTTGATGCCTTCAATATCAAACTTTAAATTATCCCAGGGCGATGCATTGGTAATGAGGTACCAGCGTGTAGCATCGGCACCAAACTTCTCGATGGTTTCAAATGGGTTCACCACGTTGCCGAGGCGCTTACTCATTTTGTTACCATTCTTATCTAACACCAATCCGTTACTTACAACAGTTTTGTACGCAACACTATCATACACGAGTGATGCAATTGCATGAAGAGTATAGAACCATCCACGTGTCTGATCCACACCTTCCGCAATAAAGCTTGCAGGATACAGATCTTCAAACTTTTCAACGCCTGCAGGAAGTTTGAACGGATACTTCTCTCCTTTCTTCACCTTCTCATGATCCAATCCCCACTGTGCATACGGCATTGCACCACTGTCGAACCAAACATCAATTAAGTCAGGTACACGTTTCATGGGTTTGCCGCTTGGGCTGATGAGCACAATCTCATCTACATACGGTTTATGTAAATCGATATCGTTACCCAAATATTTTGCATTGTTGGTGCCAAGTGTTGCATCTGCTTTCGCTGCATTTTCTTTCAACTCTTCTACAGTGCCGATACAAATTTCTTCTTCACCGTCTTCTGTTTTCCAGATGGGCAATGCGGTACCCCAGAAACGTGAACGGCTCAGGTTCCAGTCAACCATATTCTCTAACCAGTTGCCGAAGCGGCCTTCGCCGGTTGATTTTGGTTTCCAGTTGATGGTTTTATTCAATTCCACCATCTTGTCTTTGATGGCAGTGGTTTTGATGAACCATGCATCCAACGGATAGTAAAGAATTGGCTTATCCGTTCTCCAGCAATGCGGGTAACTGTGTTCGTATTTCTCTACCTTAAATGCACGGTTTTCTTTTTTGAGTTTTACGCAGATGTCAACATTCACATCTACATACTCTTTCTCGTCTTTGTAATTCTTTACATAACGATTGCTGAACTCACCTAATCCATCAAGGAACTTTCCTTCACGATCAACCATGGTTAAAATACCAATGTTGTATTTTTTACCTACACGATAGTCATCTGCACCAAAGGCAGGAGCAGTATGCACAATACCGGTACCATCTTCTGTTGTAACAAAGTCACCGATCAATACACGGAAAGGATCAGCATCAGGCGTAATGCGTTTTACTTCATCAATGCTGTTGGCTTCGTACGGCAACAGTTGCTCGTAATGCAAACCTTCGAGTTGGGAGCCTTTGAATGAAGTGATGATCTTCCACGGTAATAATTTCTGTTCGCCGTTGTAGCCTTCAAAATCGCCGTTCTCTCCTTCTGCTTTCAGATACTTGTGCACCAGGTCTTTAGCCAGCACAACATTTACGGGCAGGTGTGTATACGGATTGAAGGTTTGCACCAACACATAGTCAATATTGGGGCCAACCGTTAAGCCAAGGTTGCTTGGTAATGTCCAAGGTGTAGTGGTCCACGCCATGAAGAATACTTCTGCACCATGTACTGCATCATGCAAAAATTTACTCTTCTCATCCTGTGTGGCACGGAACATCACAGTTGCACTCGTGTCTTTTACATCTTTGTAGGTGCCGGGCTGGTTCAGTTCATGACTACTCAAACCGGTGCCTGCTGCAGGTGAATACGGTTGAATGCTTACACTTTCGTACAGCAATCCTTTTTTGTACAACTGCTGTAGTAACCACCACAGAGTTTCAATGTAGTTGTTATCGAAAGTGATGTAGGGATCGTTCAGATCAACCCAATAACCCATCTTCTTCGTAATCTCATCCCACTTGTCTTTATAACGCAATACCGCTTCACGGCACTTCTTGTTGTATTCTTCAACCGTGATCTTTACGCCAATATCTTCTTTGGTAATACCGAGTTCTTTTTCAACTCCCAACTCAATGGGCAAACCATGCGTATCCCATCCGCCCTTACGGTTTACTTTAAAACCTTTCATGGTTTTGTAACGACATACCAGATCCTTCAGCGTACGGGAAATAACGTGGTGAATGCCGGGCATACCGTTGGCACTGGGCGGACCTTCGTAAAACACGAAAGGTGTAGCCCCTTCTCTTACCTCGATGCTTTTCTGAAATGCCTGTTCGGCATCCCATTTTGCCAGTATTTCCTGTTCAATGGAGGGCAAATTCAGCTGTGAAAACTCTCTGTATTTCGTACTCATATAATTATATCGGTCGTAATTCGTCTAAAAGTCGCCAAAGGTAAGAAGTTTAGGAAGGCAAACGAGGCGTATTTCAGCCAAAAACCCCAAACAGCCTTGCCGTTTGGGGTTTTTACAATGAAACAGGAACAATTTAAAACTTCGCTCCCACGGTAAAGAAAAAGTTACGTGGTTCGGCTGTCATGATACCGGGACCGGGATAACCACCAGCCCTGCGGGTAAAGTATTTTTCGTTGAACAGGTTACTGATGCCGCCTTTTACATAAAAGCGCTCGGTAAACTTATACGTTCCCGCAATATCCACCACCTGGTAAGAAGGGATGAGACCGTTAACACCTGTTGCTACCGGTGTAACTGTATTGTTGGCGTCGCTGAAAGCTTTGCTAACGTAATTGTATTGCACATTAGCCGTAAGCTTTTTGTAGCTGTAGGTAATACCTGTACGAATGATCTGCTCTGGCGCATTCTCTACTTTTTTGTTGCTGAGTGTTGACTCCGTTAATGTGTTTCCATTACGGGTTACCACCTTGACATTATCGTATCGTGCATCAATAAAACCCATCGAAGCAAAGAGGGTAATATTTCCAGATGTTGATTGCTTGAAGAATGCTTTTACCGGACTGAACTCCACCAGCAATTCAGCTCCTTTGCTGCTGCTGTTACCAACATTGGTACGGAAATTATAAAAGCTGCCATCGGTACGCTGCTGAGTGATGGCACCGATGCGGTTGTTGTATTGCAAAAAGTATCCGCTTACATCAAAGAATAAATATTCTTTAACTGTGCCTCTCCAGCCTAAATCAATATTGTACCCTTTTGCATCTTTCAGATTCTGATCAATAACATCGGTAGTAGGATTAGCCGTTAAATCGCTGAACAACATGGGGCGGTAAGCCTGCGACCAGTTGGCATACAATTCTGTACTGCCAATATGATATTCTGCACCCACACCTGCCAACAGAAAGTTACGGGTGCGGTTTTGATTGTTGATTTTATTTTCACTGCCATTGCTGTTAAAACTGATGCGACCATTGGCACTGTTGCGGATGCTCTCATAACGTACACCCGGAATAAGAATAAACTTTTCGCCAATGTGCAGAATGTTTTCGGCAAATACAGCCGCATTGTTGGTAACAAAGCTGAGGTTGGTACCAAAATCGGAGAGCAGGTTGAAATTATAATCGCTGCTGGTATCGCCTTTGCCGTTTTGCTTACGGTTTGTATTACCATAGAAATAACGCACGCCTGCTGCAAGTGTATTTTTGAGTTTGCCGATTTTGTATTCGTTTACATAACGAAACTCAGCACCGGCATTGCGGTATTCATCTACATCTACCCTGCGGTTGTTGTACTGCAATGTTGCAGCATTGATCGTGTCTTTGATATTAGGAGTAGCCAGAAAGCCATTGCTGTTGCGATCGCCCGCCATACCAAATACTTTCAGGTTAAAACGGCTTTTTTCATTGATGGTATAATCGGTGTTCAACGCAAGCATGTTCCATTTTATATTGAACCAGTTGCGGCTGCGAAAACTCTGCAAATGATTCTGCGTAAACTGTGCATCTGTTAAACCACCGGGCTGCTGACTGCGGTAATCGAAATGTGTGTACTCCATACCCAGCTTCAGTTTAGCAGTTGCCTTTAAGGTAACCGAACCGTAGCCGGTATTTACGGTAAATGCACTGTTAGGGCGTGAGCCATCACCACTTCTGCGATCCCAGAAAGCATAATAATGTGCTTTGTTTGTTTCGCCTCCTATTGCATTATATGTATTAAACAGGCCAAAGCTTCCTGCTGTTTGCTGTGTTTCGAATTGAAAAGGTTTATTGATTTCGCTGCCGTTCTTCATTACAAAATTCACCATACCTCCAAACTGCGGACCGTATTGCAAACTGCCTGCGCCACGCACCACCTGTATACGTTGTACCGAGTTGAGCTGTGGTGTGTAATACGCTTCGGGGTAACCAAACGGATCGCTTGTAATATCGTAACCGTTTTGGCGGAGGTTGAATTCCCAGCTGCGGTTGGGGCTGAGACCACGTGCAGCAATACCAATTTGTATACCGCTGGGATCGCTTTCCCAAACCTGTATGCCCGGCACTTTTGCCATTACCTGCCGCATACTGTTGGTTACCACATTCCCTTGCACATTATCTGTAACAATCAGCGAATTCTTTTTACCGGCGTTGATTTGTGTGCCCAGTACTTCGGGCAAAAAATGAATATCGGCACGGGTGTTTCGGCCAACCAAGGTAATTTCTGAAAGGTATTTGGTGTGTACACGTTGTGTATCACGCTCCATGTTCTGCTCTTGTGCCTGAACTGCTGTTGCAACCATACAAACAGCAGCCATTAAAATTCTTCTGTACTTCATGTGTAATCTTTAAAAACCGCCGCAAAATTCAGTCAGCATAAAAAAATCCATTTACGGAATCGGGAAAACTAGTTATGTAAACGGGAAAAGCTGACAAGCCGATGACAGAAAGTACAGCCCGGCCGTTTCTGCTGATGAAAATCAGCAACCATACCAACCAGCCTCAACAAACAACGCTTATTTAAGCTCCAGTTTTGCACTATGCAACCCGAAGTATTTCAACAACTGGTACGCCGTTACAACAAACCCGTGCCCCGTTATACAAGCTATCCAACAGTGCCGGTGTGGAAAGAAAACATCGACCAGCAACAATACATTCATCTGTTGCAACAGCAGTTTCAGCTGCACAACCACAAAGAAGGCATCAGTTTATATATTCATTTACCATTTTGCGAATCGCTATGTACTTACTGCGGCTGTAATAAAAAAATTACAACCAATCACAGTGTAGAAGAGGAATACCTTGGCATGATTGAAAAAGAGTTTCAACTCTATCTGTCGCTGCTGCCGGAAAAACCGGTGATCCGTGAACTGCATCTTGGTGGTGGCACGCCTACTTTCTTTTCACCTGCCAATCTTGAACGCTTAATACATTTTATTACCGGGCATTCCACGGTACATCCGCATCATGAGTTCAGCATTGAAGGCCATCCCAATAATACCACAAAAGAACATTTAGAAACATTATACAACCTCGGGTTCCGCCGCATCAGTTATGGTGTGCAGGATAACGACCCCGAAGTACAACGTATTATCAACCGCATTCAACCCCTTGAAAACGTACAACGTGCAACCGAAGAAGCACGTGCCATTGGCTTTGTTTCGGTGAATTACGATTTGATCTATGGTTTGCCGAAACAAACCCTGGCAAGTATAACACGTACAATTGAAGAAGTAATTGCCCTGCGCCCCGACCGTATTGCATTTTACAGTTATGCGCATGTGCCCTGGACCAGCCGTGGACAACGTTTGTTTGATGAAAACGATCTGCCGTCGCCTGAAGAAAAACTGCAGCTATACCTGAAAGGAAAAGAGCTGCTTACGGCTGCGGGTTATATTGATATTGGTATGGATCATTTTGCATTACCTAACGATGAGTTGTTTCTTGCATGGGAAACCGGTAAACTGCACCGCAATTTTATGGGTTATACCACACAACATACCTCTATGCTGCTTGGGCTGGGTGTATCAAGCATCAGCGATATTGGCGTAGCGTTCGGACAAAATAAAAAATCGCTGCACGAATATTATGAGTGCATCCAACGCAACGAACTGCCCATTTTTAAAGGCTATTTTTTGAGTGAAGAAGATAAGGCCTTCCGCAAATATATTCTCGGCATCAGTTGCCGGGGTTATGCCGTGTTCCGCAGAGAAGATCAACGCCTCATCCACAAATATGTATTGCCACAACTGCAGCAACCTCTCGATGATGGCTTAATTTATTTGAATGAAGACGGATTGGTTGTAACCGAAAAAGGTCGCCAGTTTATCCGCAATATCTGCAGTGCATTTGATTTGTACCTGCAAAGAGATACGGTAAAACCAATGTTCAGCAAAGCAATTTGATGATGCATGCTGAAAATAAAGTAAGCAATACCCAAAATCCAGTTTCAATAAATAACAAACCCCGATTATTTGGGGTTTGTTATTTATTGAAGATAGAGCTGTACTTATTTCGCTGTTTCCTCAGCCCACTTTTTAAATACAGCAATTTCTTCTGAAGTAAGTTTTGACTTTTTGAAAGGCATAAATCCTCTTTCGCCCGGATTTAATTCTACACGACGTACCATATCTGCAGCCATCACTTTTACACTATCGTAATTATCCAGTGGTCTTTTCTTTCCGCCATCTGCAGGGAAATGACACGGCGAGCACCTGAGTGCAATCAATGGTTTTACACTACTCTGGTACATGGTTACAGCAGCCGATTCCTTTTTACTTACAGAAGAAGTAGCTGCCGATTTACGAGAACAGGAGAAAATAATAAGTACAAACGATACGAAGACTACCGAAACGAGCATTGATTTTTTCATTGTTGGTGAGTTTTGGTTTTGCCTGATAGCAATGGTTTGACGCTAAAACTAATCATTTCCTTTTGCTGAAATGAAAAGAAGTAGTGCACACCTAAAAATGAACGATCGTTTGAGAGGAAACTACTCAGGCTTTCCGCAACAGTTTATAAACCTTAATTGCACTCATCAGCAATACCACAAACAACAGTAATCCAAGAACGCCCCACAATGCACTGAGGTTTTGTTTTACCACCACCAGCATCACGACTGCAACTAAGAAGATGGTTGCCACTTCGTTCCAAATGCGGAGTTGTTGTGAAGTATAGGTAAATACGCCAGCCAGTTGTTGTTTCAGAATTTTCTGCAGAGAAAAATGATAGAGATATAAGAAGACAACAAAAATGAGTTTAATCAACATCCACCTGCCTGCAGGTTCAAACACAATTTTTGCATAACCGCTTTCGAACAAAACCCATATCCCAAAGACGAATGTAAGAATTGCCGATGGCCATGTAATGCCATACCACAAACGCTTCATCATAATACCAAACTGCTCCTGTAATACTTTACGGCTGGTCTCGTCTTTCTGATTGGCCTCAACATTGTAAATAAACAAACGGGGCATGTAGAATAATCCCGCAAACCAGGTAACGATGAAGATGATGTGGAGTGCTTTAACGTAGAGATACATGATGTGAATGGTGAATGGTGAACAGTCAATTAAAGACAGCAACACCAAACATTATAAATTAACATTACAAAGTTCATATAAAAGTTACACAGCCCCATGGTGCACACAGCACGGCACTCACCACTCACTATTGACCATTGACCTCTAAGCCAGCACCATCTCCTTCTCTCCTGCTGCTACATTGTTGGCCCAGCCCGCAACTGCTTTCACCCACATGGGATGTATATTCAAACAGGGAATCATGGTAAACGATTCGCCGCCATGATGCATAAAATCTTCCTTCCCTTCTTCTGCTATTTCTTCTAGTGTTTCCAAACAATCGCTCACAAATGCCGGACAAGCCACCAATAATTTTTTAATCCCCTCTTTTGGCATTTCCTCAAAACGTTTGGCAGTGTAGGGCTTTAACCATTCTTCTTTTCCTAAACGTGACTGAAATGAAAAACCGAATTTACCTTCGGGCAAACCGAGTTTTTTTGCAACCAGTTTTGTTGTTACCACACATTGATGGCGGTAGCATTGTGTATGTGCTGCCGAATCAACATTACAGCAATCATTTACTTTTAAACAATGACAACCGGTTGTATCGCCTTTACGAATATGCCGTTCGGGCACTCCGTGATAGCTGAACAGAATATGATCAAACTCCTGTTGCAGGTAAGGTTTAATACTTTCTGCCAACGCATCGATATACTCGGTGTTATTGTAATAAGGCTTGATAAAATTTAACTGGAAAGGATAATTTCCTTTTGCATGAATTTCTTTTACACTTTCTACCGCAGTTTCATACGATGACATGGCATAGTGCGGATATAACGGAACCGCAATCACTTCATCCAGCTCAGGCGCTTTCTGCATCAGCTGTGCAAAGGCGTGTTGTACCGTTGGATTACCATAACGCATGGCAATTTCAACAGGATAACTTACTTCATCTTGCACGGCCTGTTGTAATTGCTTCGTCAACACAATCAAAGGCGAGCCTTCATCCGTCCAGATGCTTTGATACGCTTTGGCCGATTTTGGTGCACGAAAAGGAACAATAATTCCTTTTACCAGTAAAGCACGGATCAGATAAGGAATATCAATCACCCGTTCATCCATCAAAAATTCGTTCAAATACCTGCGTACATCTTTTACCTCGGTTGAATCGGGCGAACCAAGATTCATCAGCAGAATTCCTTTTCGTATTGCTTGTGCCATGAAATTTTAAATCGTTTGCAAAAGTAACCGCATTACAAAAGAAAAGTTCAATCTGCACGAAAACTTGTACGAAATGTCTTATTCAGGTAATGAATTGATGCATTTTCTGCTACGGTTTTTCATTGATAATGAGCACTCGTTCAACTGATTAAAATCACTTTTTCTTTTGACAATGCAATGACAGAATTTTTAGGTTGATGCGATGCCCGAGGTTACTTTTGCGCTTGAGATTTTTGGTACAATCACCATGCACAAAAACGGCACAAAAGACATATCGAAATTTTTTATTGCGGGTATCAACTACCGCAAAACAGATGCAGAAATGCGTGGCCGTTTTGCTCTTTCTCCCGATCAATACGAAACCCTACTGAAACAGGCTCCCGAATTTGGTGTACAGGAAACCTTTGTAGTTTCTACCTGTAACCGCACCGAAATTTATGGTTTTGCAGATGAACCTATGCAGCTGGAGCAACTGCTCTGCAGCCAAACAGAAGGCAGCATGGAAGAGTTTAAAGCAAGGGCTTACGTAAAAAAAGGAAAAGCGGCGATTGATCATTTGTTTCATGTAGGCGGCGGATTGGATTCGCAGATACTTGGCGATTATGAAATTGTAGGACAAATTAAACAAGCTGCAAAAACTGCCAAGCAACAGCAACGCATCCATGCATTTACCGAGCGTTTAGTCAACTGTATGCTGCAGGCAAGCAAGGCCATTAAGAATAACACCCGGCTAAGCGATGGTACTGTTTCGGTTTCTTTTGCTGCTGTACAATTTATTCGTGAGCATGTAAAACAGATCCGCAACAAAAAAATTGTGTTGCTGGGTACCGGTAAGTTTGGACGTAACACTTGTAAAAACCTGGTAGATTACCTGGGTACAAAAAATATTACGCTTATTAACCGTACCGAAGAAAAAGCAGCTGCATTGGCAGAAGAGCTTGGTTTGTTTTCGGCACCAATAGAAGCACTGAGCGAAAAAATTGCCGAAGCAGACATTATCCTGGTGGCAACCAACTCTGCTGAACCAACCATTCTGAAACAGCAGTTAGCAGGTACGCAACGCAAACTCGTGATCGACTTATCGATTCCGAACAATGTAGAAGCCTCTGCAGCCGAATTACCTAATGTAACCTTGGTAAATGTAGATGAGCTTTCGAAGCTGAAAGACGAAACACTGGCCAGGCGTGAGGCTGAAGTACCAAAAGCCAAAGAGATTATTACCGAACATACAGCCGAATTTATGGATTGGTACCAGATGCGTAAGCATGTACCGGTGCTGAAAGCCGTAAAAACAAAGCTGAAAGAAATTCATACTTCCCCATTATATATAACTTTGCAACCGCATCATACAGCCTGCAGCAAAGCCGATGAAAAAATTCAGAAAGTGATCAACTGCATGGCATCAAAAATGAAAGAGCAAAACCAGCGTGGCTGTTACTATATTGAAGCCATCAATGAGTTTATTGCTACCGGCACAGAATAAAATGGGAAAAATTATCCGCATCGGCACCAGGGAAAGCGAGTTAGCAGTCTGGCAGGCCACACAGGTAAAACAGTTACTGGCACAACACGGCTACGAAGCAGAGCTTGTTTACATTAAAAGCGAAGGCGATATTGATCTCAATACACCTTTATACGAAATGGGTGTACAGGGCGTGTTTACCCGCAGTCTCGATAGTGCTTTACTCAACAATAAAATTGATATTGCTGTACATTCTATGAAGGATGTACCTACACAATTACCCAAAGGCATTCTACAGGCCGCTGTATTGAAACGTGGACCGGTGAAGGATTTGTTGGTATGGAAAGGTGAATGGGAAGAATTGAGTACACGATTAGGATTTGTGAATGGTGAATGGTCAATGGTGAATGAAGACGCTTCAACTATCGGCAACACACTCACCACTCACCACTTGCCACTTACCATTGCAACCAGCAGCATCCGCAGAAAAGCACAATGGTTACATCGCTATCCGAATTCGGCAGTAGAAAATCTGCGTGGCAATGTAAACACACGTTTACGCAAGTTAAAAGAAGAGAACTGGGATGCAGCCATTTTTGCCGCAGCAGGATTGCAACGTATTAACCTTCGACCTGAAAATTCGATTGAGCTGGATTGGATGTTACCTGCACCTGCGCAAGGTGCCATTATGGTGGTGTGCAGAGAAGAGGATGATTATGCTCTGGACGCCTGTGTACAGTTTAATGATGCCGACACTGCTTTCTGTACAAAAATTGAACGGGAGTTTTTGCGTGCATTATTAGGCGGTTGTTCAACACCCATCAGCGCCTATGCAGAAGTGATTGACGAAGAAATTCATTTCCGTGGAAATATTTTTTCGCTTGATGGAAAACAAAAAGCAGAATACGAAAACACTGTTTCTATACCCGAAGCAGCACATCTTGGATTAGAAGCTGCTGAAGAAATTTTAATGCATGGCGGAAAAGCCATTGCCGATAGTATTAAACATGCAGGAAAATAAAATCAACATATTATCTACCCGGCCACTATCCCGTTCGCTTGTTGCAGAAGCATTGCAGCAAGGCATCGTTATTGATGAACTTTCCTTCATCGAAACCGAGCCGATTCAAACGGTAGAAGTACAGCAGGAAATTGAACAGGCCTACCTGCAATCTGCAACAGTAGTTTTTACCAGCATGAATGCAGTAACAGCAGTACTTGCCTGGCAAGATGATCAACAGCCCGACTGGGTCATTTATTGCATGGGCAATACCACCAAAAAATTACTGCAGGAAAGTTTTAGCGTGCACAGTGTTGCAGGTACTGCCAATAACGCCACCGAACTTGCTGAACGTATTGCAGAAGAAAGTGATACGGATGAAGTGATTTTCTTTTGCGGCGAACAACGCAGAGATGAGTTACCAGCCATCCTCCGCAAACGTGGAATTGATGTGCAGGAAATTCTGGTGTACGAAACCATTCACACACCACACAAAATAAGTAAAGAGTACCAGGCCGTTTTATTTTACAGTCCCAGTGCCGTAAGCAGTTTTTTCAGCAACAATAAAGTACCTGCGCAAACAATTTTGTTTGCCATTGGTAATACAACAGCAAAAACAATCCAACAATATTGTAACAATACCATCATCGTAGGCAAAGCACCCGGCAAAGACGAACTGGTGCGGCAGGCGATGGAATATTTTTCGTGAATCGTCAATGGTGAATCGTGAGTGCAAATACCCATGTATCACAACTGACGACGAACGACTCACAACTCACGACTATGACACAGTTAAAAAACGACTTATTACTAAAAGCACTCAGAGGAGAAGCAGTAGAACGCCCACCCGTGTGGATGATGCGCCAGGCAGGAAGATATTTACCTGACTATATTAAGCTGCGGGAGAAATATGATTTTTTCACCCGTTGCCAAACACCGGAGCTTGCAACGGAAATTACTTTGCAACCTGTTGATCAGGTGGGTGTAGATGCAGCCATCATCTTCAGTGATATTCTGGTAATACCGCAGGCGATGGGTGTGGAAGTATTGATGGAAGAAGGGAAAGGACCATCCTTGCCAAAGACCATCAAAACACAAACAGATATTGATGCATTGATCACTACCGGTGCCGAAGAAAGTTTGAAATATGTGTACGATGCATTGAGCTTAACAAAAAGAGAATTGAATGGTCGTGTACCACTCATTGGTTTTGCCGGTGCACCATGGACGCTTCTTTGTTATATGGTAGAAGGTAAAGGCAGCAAAACATGGGATAAAGCAAAACAGTTTGCTTATACAGAACCTGCAATGGCACACCAACTCTTACAGAAGATAACCGATATTACCATTGTGTATTTGAAGCATCAGGTAAAAGCCGGTGCAGACACCGTGCAGGTGTTCGATAGTTGGGCAGGTTCTTTATCACCAGCCGATTTTAAAACATTTGCACAACCTTATTTATTCCAGATTGCAGAAGCGTTGAAAGATGATGCACCTGTCATTCTTTTTCCAAAAGGAACATGGCATGCGTTGAAAGATATCAGTGAAAGTGCTGCAAGTGGCGTTGGTATTGATTGGTGTATTACGCCGCAAATGGCAAGAGAGTTTACGCAGAACAATATCACCATTCAAGGTAATTTTGATCCCGCTAAATTATTAGCACCCATTCCTGAGATCAAGAAAGCAGTGAAAGAAATGATTGATGCATTTGGTACACAGCGATACATTGCCAACTTAGGTCATGGTATTACACCAAATGTTCCTGTTGATCATGCAAAAGCATTTGTAGAGGCAGTGAAGGAATATAAATTGTGAGTGGTCAATGGTCAATGGTGAATATCTGAATGTAAGAACCCATTGACAATTCACCATTCACTATTCACAATTATATGGACGTAAAACAAACCTGGATAGCATTCATTCACGATTTGCAGAATCGCATTTGTGCTGCGTTGGAGCAGTGCGATGGCAAAGCTGTATTTGTGGAAGATGAATGGCACCGTGCCGAAGGTGGTGGTGGCAAAACACGTGTGATCGCCAATGGTGATGTGCTTGAGAAAGGTGGGGTGAACACTTCTATTGTGTTTGGCGATGTAACCGATGCGATGAGAACACAGTTAAAAATCAACGGCAGCAAATGGTTCGCCTGTGGCTTAAGTTTAGTGATTCATCCCATTAATCCATTTGTACCAACAGTGCATTGTAATTACCGCATGTTTGAGTTGTACAACGAAAACGATGTAGTGATCGATAGATGGTTTGGCGGTGGCACAGATCTCACTCCCTATTACTTGATGGAAGAAGATGCAAAACATTTTCATCAAACCTATAAAGATGCCTGCGATGCATTTGATGCAACCTTCTATCCGAAATTCAAAGAAGAGTGCGATAACTATTTTGTAAACTGGCATCGCAACAAAGAGCGCAGAGGCATCGGTGGTATTTTTTACGATCATCAACGTCCCGACGAAAAGAAGGATGTGAACTTCTGGATTGAGTTTGCACAAAAATGCGGCAACGCATTTATTGATGCGTATGTTCCGATTGTAGAAAAAAGAAAACAAACTGCTTACACTGTAGAAAACAAACACTGGCAGGAAATACGCAGAGGCAGATATGTGGAGTTTAATTTAGTGCACGACAGAGGAACAATTTTCGGTTTAAAAACCAACGGACGCATTGAAAGTATTTTGATGAGCTTACCTCCTACTGTGCGTTTTGAATATAATTATCAACCGCAACCGGGAAGTGAAGAAGATAAATTGCTACAAGCCTGTTTGCACCCGAGAGATTGGCTGAATGAAATAAGTGAAGCAGAAAGAGTTGCCTGGGCAAAGAGATCGAACTCCTGTTAAATGTAGGATGGCTGATGTAGGATGTCGGATTTGTTGCTGATCGTTTGTAACTTTCTTAGAAAAACTATCCATGGATCGAAAAACACTACAAAGCCGAACAAAAAAATTTCATGTAGATGTCATTCATTTATGTGAAGCCTTTCCGAAAAATGCCGCAGGATTTGAAACAGCAAAACAGCTGATTCGTTCTGCAGGATCTGTTGGAGCAAATTACAGAGCGTCTGTCAGAGCAAAATCACCGGCAGACTTTCTTTATAAAATTGAAATTGTTTTAGAAGAAGCAGACGAAAGTCATTACTGGCTGGAAGTTGTAAAAGATGCAAAATTGCAAGCGGGATCAGAGTTGGATAGATTGATTAAGGAAGCGAATGAATTAACGGCCATCTTTGCTGCAACAGATAAAACGAATAAAACGAAACAAAATCGGATGTAGGATATCTGATTTATGATCTAGGATTTATGAAGCTGAAAATCAGCCGTTCTTTTTAATGAAGAACAGGTTGATTGTGCTAAATCAAATCACACATCATCCATTCTACATCAGACATAAAAAATCAGGCTGGTTGAACTGAAACAAATCAGACATCATCCATCCTACATCAGACATCATTTATGTATCTACAAAGAAGAAACAGAATCACCCGTAAATCAGAAGCCATCAGAAGCATGGTAAGAGAAACCATTCTTACGCCGGATGATTTCATTGTTCCGCTTTTTATTGATGAAGGCGAGAATGTAAAAACGGAAATTACTTCCATGCCGGGTTACTATCGTAACAGTTTAGATGTAACGGTGAACGAAGTGAAAGAACTCTGGAGCATGGGTTTGAAAGCTGTGTTGCTCTTTGTAAAATCGAAAGATGAATTAAAAGATAACACCGGCAAAGAAGCATGGAATAAAGACGGACTGATGCAACGCAGCATAAAAGCCATTAAAGATGCGGTGCCTGAAATGTATGTGATGACAGATGTGGCTCTCGATCCATATTCTTCGTATGGTCATGATGGCATTGTGAAAGATGGGCAGATTGTTAACGATGAAACGGTCGAAGCCTTGGTGAAGATGAGTATCTCTCATGCAGCAGCAGGCGCTGATATGGTGGCGCCCAGCGATATGATGGATGGACGTATTGGTGCAATAAGAAAAGGACTGGAAGAAAATAATTTCATCAACGTGGGTATTATGAGCTACAGTGCAAAATATGCTTCCTGCTTCTATGGTCCTTTCCGTGATGCGCTGGATAGTGCCCCGGGCTTTGGTGATAAGAAAACCTACCAGATGGATTATGCCAACCGCATTGAAGCCATTAAAGAAACTGTGATGGATGTGGAAGAAGGTGCAGACATTGTAATGGTGAAACCTGCATTGAGTTATTTAGACATCATCCGTGAAGTAAAGAATGCCGTGAATGTTCCGGTAAGTGCTTACAACATCAGTGGTGAATATGCCATGATCAAAGCAGCAGCAGAAAAAGGATGGATCAATGAAGACAAAGCCATCATGGAAGTGCTAACGTCGATTAAGCGTGCCGGTGCTGATTTGATTGCAACCTATTTTGCAAAAGACGCAATAAGAATTTTAAACCACTAAGACACTATTTGTGAATGGTCAATGGTGAATTGTGAATGCCAAGCTTAATTACTATTTTGTAGCTACAGTTCATTTATCACCTTTAATCGTTTACCATGTTTCTAACCCTAAACCACCAAAAACTGGATATCTATAACTTCTCAAAAACATTTACACTTGAGTGTTATAAGTTAACCAAGATCTTTCCTGCCGATGAAAAATTCGGAATGATTTCACAAATCAGAAGAGCTGCACTATCTGTCCATCTGAATATTGCAGAAGGCTCTTCCAGAAAGTCGGAAGTTGAACGAAAACGATACTACGAAATTGCCAGAGGCTCTGTTATTGAAATTGATGCAGCGCTGGATGTTGCAAAAGATATTGAATATTTAAACAATTACGATTTAACTAAACTTGGTGAATCAATGATCAAATGCTTTAAGCTTTTAAGCGGACTGATTGAAGCGAAGGCATCTCATTGACCATTCACCATTGACCATTCAGAACTATGTACGAAAAAAGCAAAGAACTATTCGAACGGGCACAGAAAAGTATTCCGGGTGGAGTTAACTCCCCCGTACGTGCATTTAAAAGTGTAGGTGGCACGCCACTCTTCATGCAAAAAGCAAAAGGTGCTTACATGTATGATGCAGATGGTAATCAATACATCGATTACATTGCTTCATGGGGACCCATGATTCTTGGTCATGCACATGAACCCATTGTCAAAGCCATTCAGGAAAAAGCATTGGATTCAACTTCGTTTGGTGCACCTACGCAATTGGAAATTGAAATGGCTGAGTTAATTCTCAGCATGGTACCGAATGTTGACATGATCCGCATGGTGAGCAGCGGAACCGAAGCCTGCATGAGTGCCATTCGTTTGGCCAGAGGTTATACAGGACGAAATAAGATCATCAAGTTTGAAGGACATTATCACGGTCATGCGGATTCATTTTTGGTAAAAGCAGGCAGCGGTGTGGCCACCTTCAACATTCAAACAGTGCCCGGCGTAACGGCTGGTGTAGCGAACGATACATTAACTGCTGCGTATAATGATCTCGATGCAGTGAAGAAATTAGCAGCAGAACATAAAGGAGATATTGCAGCCATCATTGTAGAGCCTGTTGCAGGCAACATGGGTTGTATTTTACCACAGCCCGGTTTTCATGAAGGCTTACGCCAATTATGTGATGACGAAGGAATCGTTTTCATTTTTGATGAAGTGATGACGGGCTTCCGTTTAGCAGCAGGTGGTGCACAGGAACGTCTCGGCATTAAAGCAGATCTTGTTACGTATGGAAAAGTGATTGGTGGCGGTATGCCTGTTGGTGCGTTTGGTGGTAAGAAAGAAATTATGCAGCACATTGCTCCGTTGGGAAATGTGTACCAGGCCGGAACATTGAGTGGCAACCCGATTGCGATGATCGCCGGTTATACATTGCTCACAGAGTTAAAGAACAATCCCTCTATTTACAAAGAGCTGGAAGAAAAAACCATTTACTTGCGGGATGGATTGAACGAAGTATTGAAAGCATGGGGGCAACCATATATCATTAACCAACTTGGTTCAATGATCAGCATTCACTTCAGTGATCATGCAGTAGTTGATTTTGCAACAGCAGCATCAGCCAATAATGAACTGTTCAAAAAATATTTTCATGCTATGTTGAAGCGTGGGGTGTATTTGCCGCCATCTGCTTTTGAAAGCTGGTTCCTCAACAATGCATTAACGTATGCAGATTTAGATAAGACCATTGCTGCAACCAAAGAAAGTTTGCAGGAACTTGTTTGATTTGTCTGAGGCCCTCGTCTGACAAATTACTTACTAACAACAAAGCGATTCAACATTCAATCGCTTTGTTGTTTCATGTCGAAACATGGTTGTCAGACGAGGGCGTCAGACAACGACAGAAACTATTTCACTTCAAACAATTCTCTCAACCGGATGTCTGTGCTGGAGCTGCCGATCATCATACGAAACATACCCGGCTCAATTACTTCTTTCAGATGCACATCCAGCATCGTCAACAAATCGGGAGTAATCGTAAATGTTACTTCTTTTTCTTCACCCGGGTTTAACGTGATGCGCTGAAAACCTTTTAACTCTTTGATCGGTCTTGCAACAGATGCCAGTTCATCGTGCAGGTATAACTGTACTACTTCATCTGCTTTGTATTTTCCGGTGTTCTTTAATTTGAATTTTACTGTAAGATTTTCTCCAGCCTTGACCTGCTTTTTATCTAACTGTAAATCGGAATAACTAAACTGCGTATAACTCAAACCAAATCCAAACGGAAACAAAGGCTGACCGGTAAGATTGTTGTAATCATCACCTCTTCCTGTTGGTTTATGATTGTACACTAATGGCAACTGCGCTTCCGATACAGGAAATGTAATCGGCAACTTACCTGATGGCGAACGATCACCAAACAATACATCCGCAACCGCTTCACCACCTGCATCGCCGGGATACCAAACATCCAGTATAGCAGGTACCTGATCGATCCAGTTATTCATAGTGACAGCACTTCCGCCTACTAATAAAACAACAACCGGTTTTCCTGTTGCTGCAATACGCTTGATCAACTCTTCCTGCAAGCCGGGTAATTGTAATAATGCCCGATCATTGAATTCCCCTTCTTCAATTCCTGCAACAACAACTGCAACATCACTGCTTGTTGCTAATTGAACCGCTTCGTTGATTTTTGTTTCTGCATGATCAGTAACACCTACATTCCAGATAAGACGAAACCATGCATTACCTGCCGGTTCAAAATACTCAATACGCAGATCGTATACTTTGCCTTTTTCAAAATAGAAATCAACCAACTTTGTTGAATACGATTGCTTCTTCCAGTTATCGATGATAAGTTTATTGTTGAGGTATAAACGATATCCATCATTGCCATCAATACCAATTTTATAAGTGCCTGTAACAGGTGCTTCTATTTTACCTGTCCAGCGTGCAGAAAAGAAATCATAGTTGATCTTAGCAGCATCAGGTGAAAACAATGTCCATTGAAAATTGATCGACTCATCTGTTCGTGTAAGAGCCGGTTGCCCCTGCATTGTTACATTGTTAAAATATTCTCCTTGCAAACCTTTTATACGTTTTCCATTTTGCATAGTAAACAAATGATTGCCGGGAACAAATGTCCATGTACGATGTTGCCTGCCCGGGCCTGCTGCATATTTCACTTGTGTGTTGCTACCAACTTTTTGCTGAATACCTTGCAGGATAGAAATTTTCTGATTGCCCGGTCCGCTGTAACCGCCCAATCTTGCTTCTATTGCATCAACTCCAATAACAGCAATTTTTTTCAACGATTTATTTAATGGCAATACAGAAGCTCCGCTTTTACCAAACACATCATTCTTCAGCAACACAAACGAACGTACAGCGGCTTCTTTTGTTAATGCACGGTGTTCGGCGGCTGTCCATTTTTCTAACTTGCTTTCATCGATGTATGGATGCTCGAATAAACCTAATTCAAATTTTACACGCAACACTCTTGCAACAGCGCTATCGATCACATCAGGATTCATACTGCCATCAAGAAAATATTTATTAAACAGTTTGTGATGTTCATATGCTGTTTGAAAAATTACATCCAGTCCGTTCTCGATTGATTTCTTACCAGCTTCTGCATAATCTGCAGCTGTAAAATGCAGCACATTAGCACCACCGGTTGCACCTGCATCACTCAATACAAAACCTTTAAAGCCCCAATCATTGCGCAGCTTTTTGTTCAACAACCAATCGTTGGCCGAACAAGGTGAACCATCGAGTGAATTATACGCCGTCATAATACTTCTTGCTCCACCTTTCTGCACCACCGCTTTAAACGGAACAAAATAAGTTTCTTCCAGTAACCGTTCATTGTAATGAATGGGATAACTGTCTCTTCCTCCTTCACCATGATTCACTGCAAAATGTTTTGGATTAGTTACCACTCCCCGTTGTTCAAATGCTTTTACAAATGCAACACCCATCACTGAGCTTAAAAAAGGGTCTTCACCATAAGTTTCTTCTACTCTGCCCCATCGCACATCTGTTGCAACATTTACAACCGGTGAAAGTATATGACGAATACCTCTTGCTTTCGTTTCTTTTGCAATAGCAGCGGCAACATTATTCATCAGCGTTGTATCCCATGTTGCTGCTAAGGCAATGGATTGAGGAAATACAGTTGCTTCATCACGCACCAATCCATGCAATGCTTCATCAAATGCAATAATGGGAATGCCCAATCTTGTTTGCTCTACAAAGTATTTTTGAATGGCATTGATCTTTGCCAATGTTTGCTGTGCAGTTTGTCCCGACTTGTAATTAAGCAATTGTGCCGCTGCTCCCTGCTGTTGCTGCACGGTATTTACCTGGAAACCAAAAATGCCATTCTTGTAATCAGATGGGTTTGTACCGAGATCGCCGGGGATCATAAACAGTTGCCAGAATTTTTCTTCTGCTGTCATCCGTTGCAGCAGATCTTTTACCCGAACATCAACCGGAAGATCGGCACGTTTATACGCAGGTACTGTTTGTGCAGAAATAAAATGAGCACTAAAAACAAGGGAAAATAGAACAATTATTTTTTTCATATACTGCGTGCAAAAAAAATCAAAATTACAAAGGCAGCCTACACTTTATTTTCATTCGTCAGACGATAAGATCAATTCAACAGCAACTCATCAACAAATATCCACCCTTTATCGCCTTTACCCGGATGCCATGCAGGCAATTTGCCCACTGGTGTTGCAATAAGCTTAATGTATTTTACAGTCGTGGCCGGAAACTTACATTCAAATCCTTTCATGGTAACAGGCATCAACTTCACAGGTTGTTCGGGTTTTAACCGGCCTAAGAGTTTCAAATTTTTCGCATCATTTCCTCCCCACACTTCTACGAGTTGCGGCGGCATAATATAACTTCCTACATCAACCAGTGTGCTTAACGTAACGCTTTCCAGTTGCACCGGTTTTGAGAACGGCAGCAAACATTCCATCCTGTTTTCACGAAAAGCAATCCAGTTGCCTAACTGAAAATTGCGTTCGCCTTTTTGCAGATCGAACAATGTTTTCCCGCTTTCATCTTTATACTTTTCATTCGGTTTGCTGATGTACACAATTGTATCGGGCTTGTAGGTACTCTTGTAAAAACGTGTTTCAAAAATATCGCTGCTGATCCATCCGCTTTTATATGCTTTTGCACGGATAAACGTATTGCTGTTGATCTGTTCGGTGCCTTTAAAAATTGCAGACTGTAAACTATCCGGTTCACTTCCGTCTGTAGTATAACGGATGACCGCACCTTGTATATAATGCTTCAGCTTTAAAGGAACAGGATCACCTGTAAGAAAAGTTTCTTCGTTCAACAATACAGGCGGCGTTAACTTCAAAATAGTCGTATCGCCTTTATAACCGGTAATAAAATCAATAGATTTTAGTTTTTGCCGTAACTGTTCCAGATCATTCCCAGTAATTTTTGTATTCCACACATACACTGTTTTCAATTCGGGAAAACTTCGCAGCAGTTCAAGTTGAGCGCTGCTGATATTGGTTCCTGCCAGACTGAGGCTTCGTAAAAATTTCAACTTTTTCAATTGCAGCAAACCATTACCGGTAATGTTTGTAAAAGATAAATTTAACCGACGGAGATTCTCACATTCACTGATGAACTGAAGATCAGCATCCTGTACCGGCATTTTTGCAAGATCAATTGCAACAATTTGTTTTTTGATTTTCTCCAGCTCTTTCAGCTGCTCGCTTTTAAACAGGCTGCTATTGAAAAAATTAACAGCTAATGCAGGAGAACCTTCTGCTTCTTTGCTCACAATGCGGTTAACGGTATTCAGCTTGGCAATAAGTGCTACATCAGCTTCTTCAAAATTGTAGACAGGTGTAGCAGATGATGAGAATAATCTTGCTGCAATTAGTTGCAGACTGTCGCCCACAGGAAGTTGTGCAACACGCAATTTAAAATCAGCTCCTTTTCTTATCCAGTAAGTCAATATTGCAATCTCCTCATCGGTAAGTTGTGGTTTACCTTTCGGTGGCATGTGTTTCTTTTGCTCCATCGGTAAGTGTATACGTTGCAATAACAAACCAAGATCAGCAACAGTTGTATCCCAAAGTTTTCCATTCTTTCCACCTTTCAACAACAGTTCTTCCGATTGCATTACCAGTTCGCCTTTTGCTTTGTTGTTGTTATGACAGGAAATACATTTTGCTTCAAGTATCGGTTTTACCATGTGCGTAAACACTTCTGCATCTTCTATCGCAACAGGCGTTTCTTTCTGTAGCTTCTGCAACGGAGCTGTAAGAAATGTTTCGCCATGTGTTACGCCTGCACCTAAATGTCCGGTAACGATAATCAGTAGTAATGCAAAAAAAGAAGTACCAACAGTTACAATCTTCCTTGTTTGTATTTTTTGATAAAAAGCATACCAACCCAACGTAAACCATGCAATAGCAATACCGCCCCATTTATGCCACAACAATGCATCTGCATCATACCCTTCTTCTTTCGAAAGAAACAAACCCATGAGCGATGTTGTAACTGCGGTAAACGCAGCGATCAGCAAAACAAATGAAACTGCATTTGCATAAGTAATTTCAGTTGGTGTTTTATGTGGCGGAAGAAACAATACAGCCAATGCATAAACAACAATCAGCACCAACGGAAAATGTAGTACCAGCGGATGCATACGGCCCGCAATCTGCAACCACACAGGAACAGCAAGCCTGCTCTCAAATACTACTAAAAACAAGAGCAGGCAATTGAATACCAGCGATACATTAAAGAGGATAGCTTTCCAGCGTTGCATAAAATCAGTAAACTTTTATTTCATCAATAAACAACCATGCATGATTTCCTTTTCCTGTATGCCAATCGGGAATAGGTTTTACCGGTAACAACACCAGTTTAAGTTTGTTTGTTTTTACCTTACGCTTTACTGTCACTTTTTTTGAAACAGTTCTGCGGGGTACCTGTTGTTCAAACAACTGCTGTTCATCAGCAGCCTGCACAAATACTTTTTGTTGTTCATCATAGTAGTACAGTTGTATCTGCTGCGGTAAAAAAATCCAGCTGCCTTCATCCTGCAACAGATCAACAAGCACTGTATTGATCTGCTCCTGCTTTTGCAGATGAATCAACACTTCAACTGTATCAATGTTATAACCAAGCCATGTGCCGTTCCGGAATTGTAAACTGCCACCGGCATTATCAAACAGTATATCTTTTTTACTGCTGCTGTATTGCTCATGCGGTTTCGAAAATTCCATGCCTGCAATCGCCTTTCCATCTTTTACAAATTCAATTTCTGCTGTTGCAGATGGCAGAAAGTTTTTACCGAAGGCTTTTACTTTCACCAATGTTTGCTTTGTAATCTTTACAGGCTTACTGTATAACAAATCATTTACCGTTGGCTCTTTTCCATTTAAGGTATAACGTACTTCTGCACCGGGCTGATTAAACTGTATGCTGAACGATGTACTGTCTTTAAAAAAAGCTGATTCGTATTTCAACATAGGCGTTGCCAATTGAAATACCTGCTGGCTATGTGCCTGCAACGCTAAATGAAAAAGCAGATATATTAAAAGCCTCTTCATTGTACAGGTGATAATTTATAAGGATAAACCCTGCCGGAATTCCATTGTGCCACATACAGGTTTTCTTCATCGTCAATACAAACATCGTGTGGGTATTGAAATACTTTAATGGTCTGGTACATTTCATCGGGCAGCCCATTATTATACGCAGGTAAATTGCCACCGATGTTTGAAACCACTTTGTAGTTTTTATCCAGTATCAATACAAAACCCGATTGTTCGCCTTGTCTTGCATTGGTTTGCAAAACGGCAGCATACAAATAATCGCCTTTAATCACTGGTCTGCAAACCCAAGCACCGGGCAATGCAATCGTGTTGATATATGTTCCATCGAGTGTATACCGCTTAAATGCATTTTGCTGGCGGGAGCTTACTACCAAACATGGATTGCTTTTATCCCTGTCATCAATACAAATACCATGTGCATTCATCAAATATTCATCACCTGTTCCTCTGCCGCCGAAATGCCGGATGTAGTTTCCTTTGTAATCGTACTGGATAATAAAATCTTTTCCATAACCATCGGCCACATAAATATCACCGTTGGGTGCAATGGCTGTTTCAGTAGGTATATATTCTTCTGCTTTGCTGTATGCATTAACCTCTTTCGGATTGTTAAGCTTCATCAACTGCTTTCCATCGGTAGTTGTTTTAATTACCTGGTGCAACTCATTATCACAAATGAACATCACATCGGTTCCGTTTTCACTGAACAGGGTTAAACCATGTGCACCGGGGTAATCATGTCCCCAACTGTTGATGAGCTTTCCGCTTTTATCATAGATGAGCACATTGTTCTTTGTTTCATTGGTCAATAAAATAATGCGGCCCTGTTGATCCTGCACCATTTCATGACAATCCTTTACCGGGTATTGCGCTGCATTTAACTGACTCCATTTTGTATTGATGCGATAACGTTTGTTATTATGACCAAGAATGGTTTCCTGTTTTGCTGCACCAATAATTGCAGGCGCACACAATAGACCTGCTGCAGTAATGGAACTATGTTTAATGAATTGTTTACGATTCATACTGTATAATTATGCGATCAACCCGTTTACTACTTTACCTGCAACATCGGTTAATCGAAAACGACGACCGAGATATTTAAACGTCAGCTTTTCATGATCCAGCCCCATCAGGTGTAACACGGTTGCATGAAAGTCGTGTACATGTACCGGATCTTTAATGATGTTGTAACCAAACTCATCTGTTTCGCCATATACGCCGGGCTTTACACCGCCGCCTGCCATCCAGATGGTAAAGCAACGTGGATGATGATCACGACCATAATTTTCTTTGGTTAAAACACCCTGGCAGTAATTGGTACGACCAAACTCTCCACCCCATATCACCAAAGTTTCATCGAGTAGCCCACGTTGTTTTAAATCGGTGATCAACGCTGCGGATGCCTGGTCAACATCCTGGCATTGTCCTTTTATTTCCGATGGCAAATTGTTATGTCCATCCCAACCTTGATGATAAAGCTGTATAAAGCGTACCCCATTCTCCGATAATTTTCTTGCAAGCAAACAGTTGGCGGCATAAGTACCAGGTGTTAAACAATCAGGACCGTACAGCTTAATAATATCTTCCGGTTCTTTGCTGAGATCGGTAATATCGGGCACTGCTGTTTGCATGCGATACGCCATTTCGTATTGCTGCACTTTTGCAGTGATCTCCGGATCGCCAAACTCTTTGTACGATTCATCATTTAATGCAGCCAGCTTATCTAACATTCTTCTGCGATCGGCTTTATCAATGCCTTCGGGATTATTAAGATACAACACCGGATTATCGCCACTGCTGAACTGCACACCCTGATGAAATGAATCTAAAAATCCATTACTCCATAATTTGGAATACACACCTTGCCCATTACCTCTTCCCCTCGACAGCAACACACAAAATGCAGGCAGGTTTTTATTTTCACTTCCCAAACCATAACTCAACCACGAACCCATACTTGGACGATTACCGACCTGTGCACCTGTTTGAAAAAATGTTAATGCAGGATCATGATTAATTGCTTCGGTATACATCGATCGAACAATACATAAATCATCCACTACTTTCGATGTGTGCGGCAACAACTCACTGATCCATGCTCTGGCTGCACCGTATTGATTGAACTGAAATGCTGTACCTGCCAATGGAAATTTTTCCTGTCCCGCCGTCATGCCTGTTAACCGTTGACCCATGCGAATGGATGCAGGCAAATCCTGTCCATACATTTGTTGCAGCATCGGTTTATAATCAAACAAATCAAGTTGCGATGGTGCTCCGTTCTGAAACAAATAAATAATGCGTTTTGCTTTGGGTGCAAAATGCGGCAGCCCGGTCATGATCATTTCTTCTTCGCTCTTACCAAACAAATCGGGCATCAGCAACGAACCCAATGCGGCACCACCAATACCCATTCCTACCTGTGTAAGAAAGCGCCTGCGGTTAATATTTAGTTTGTGTTCAAGAAATTCCTTTTGCATAATTTTTTATTTAGTCGGCGTTCATTTCTTTGGTCAACAACTGTTGCGTCGCACACTTCATCATTCGGTTCATTACTAAACAATCACTCATTTCACAATTGCTTCTTCCAGGTTATAAATCGTATTGATGGTTTTCATTACTGCAGCCAGCTGCTGTGCATTCAATTGTTTGTTGAGCGGATACTCACCCACTTTAAGAGTAACGGCTGCATTTAACTTGTTTAGCTGAAATAACTGCAACTGTTCATCGTAATATGCTTTCACTATTTTTTTCTCCGTTGCAGATGGCTGCCGGCAAATAATTAACCGGAATGCCTTGTTTATCTTTTCTTCTACAGTTGATTGTTCGCCGAGCAGTTGCTGCGCCAGCACTCGTGATGCTTCAAGCACTGCAGGATCATTCATCATAATCAACGCCTGCAACGGTGTATTTGTCTTCAACCGTTTTACTTCGCATTGATCCCGGTTGCTGGCATCGAACATAATCATATTCGGAGGAGGAACAGTAAGCTTAATGAAATTATACAATCCACGCCTGTACAAGGCTTCGTTATGATCTTGCCTGTACGTTGCCAATACACCACGACCCGATGATGCAGCTTCCCAAATGCCTTTGGGTTGATATGGTTTTACACTTGCACCGCCGATTGTTCTTACCAACAGTCCGCTGCAGGATAAATACATGTCACGAATAAACTCTGCTTTTAATCGTTGACGTGGCGATCTTGCCAAATAAATATTCTCCGGATCTTTTTGTAAATGTTGCTGAGTAACTTTTGCAGATTGTCTGTATGCAGCAGAGGTTACAATCTGTTTCACCAATCTTTTTATATCCCAGCCGTTCTCCATAAAATCTACAGCCAGCCAATCGAGTAATTCAGGATGCGATGGCAACTCGCCTTGCATTCCAAAATCACCAGATGTTTTCACCAATCCTTTTCCAAAAAACTCCTGCCATACCTGGTTTACAAATACTCTTGCTGTAAGCGGATTGTTTCTGTCAACCGTCCATTTCGCAAGACCTAACCTGTTACGTGGAAATTTTGCAGTATCAAATTTCATCACGGCTTTTACAGCAGATGCTTGTACTTCAACTCCCGGTTGATCGTACACACCACGGTTGAGTACATAGGTTTTACGCAATGTATCGAGTTCGCCCATCACCGATACCATTAACGCATTGGTATCTTTTGAATTGATATAGTTGAGCAGATTTTTCCTGTCTTCGGCAGTAATGGTAAGCACCGGATTTTTTGCCGGTTGCGAGGCTGTTACATCACCTTCAAACCCTTTTTCTTTGGTGTTATTGAAAAACGCCAGCAACGAATAATAATCTTTCTGCGAAAACGGGTCGTACTTATGATCATGGCATTGTGCACATTCAATCGTAATACCAAGAATACCTTTCGTGAATGTTTTTGTTTTATCAATTAAATATTCAATGCGGTATTCTTCATCAATTACACCACCTTCTTCGGTGTATTTATGATTACGGAAAAAACCCGTGGCCAGTATATTTTCTTTTGTTGCTTGCGGCAACAGATCGCCTGCTACCTGCCAGGTAATAAACTCATCGTACGGAATATTTTTGTTAAATGCATAAATAACCCAATCACGCCAGGGCCATTGTGTGCGGATGTTATCATCCTGGTAACCGTAACTATCAGCATAACGTGCAACATCCATCCAATGCACCGCCATCTTTTCGCCGTACTGCGGAAGTTGCAGCAATGCATTCACCATATTTTCATACGCTGCATCCGACTTATCTGCCAAGAAACGATCCATCAGTTCGATAGAAGGCGGCAGTCCTGTGAGATCAAAACTCACCCGCTTTAATAAACGTTCCTTATCTGCTTCATCATTTGGTTCTAATCCTTCTTCTTCCAACTTTGCCAAAATAAACCGATCAATTTCATTCTTTACCCACTTCTTATTTTTTACTTCCGGCAGCGGCGCTTTTACCGGTGCCGTAAACGCCCAATGCGGTTCGTACTTCGCTCCCTGTTTGATCCATTTTTTAAACAAATCAATTTCATATTCCGATAATGCACCTAAATGCGATTCGGGTGTGGGCATCACGATAGCAGAATCTGTAGAGCTTATCCGCTTAATTAATTCAGACAGCTCAGGTTTGCCTGGCACAATGGCAAATGCTCCTTTTGTATCACGCAGCGGTGCATAGGCACTATCGGCAAGATCTAACCGCAAACCGGCTTCCCTGTGACCTGCATCGGGACCATGACATTTAAAACATTTGTCGGAAAGAATGGGGCGGATGTGAAAATTGTAACTGACGTTTTTGGGTAACGCCCCTTCACTCATGCCCTTGTTAAAACAGGAGGCAGCTGTTACAATAACTGCAAAAATGAATAAAGTACAAGCAAGCAATCGGTTCATGATACAAGCGGCAATTATATGATTTTTCAGATCTTTTTATAGATCCACCATCAGCTGCAATGCAGGCAACGCCCACACAACAGATGAATTAAATATAACACTTGTAATCAGAGTTTCAGCTAAACTATACAGCCGGGGTATTCCTTTTTCGAACACGCACCTGCAGGTTCCTGCTGAAACAAATGTATCGATTCAGCTGTACATAACAAACATGGGTTGAAATTTATTCCTCATAAATCTCAGCCCATGCTTTTTTTCTTTCAAGTTTATGCTACCTTTTCTTTACCCGTGAATGCAACAACAGGTTCTTCTTTTTTCTTTTTCTTCTTCATTTTATTCAGCCAGATTATTGTGCCGGTTATGGGCAAGCTGGTTGCAATTAAACAGGCAAGGAAGTATAATATTTTGGTGAACGTACCATATACATTACCAACGTGAATGGCTTTAATTGAACCTGCAACACGTTCGTTAAATGGCTTCTTCTTAAAAATATCCAGCTTTACAATTTTACCAGTAGCCGGATCCATGGTGATGCGGTCGCCGGCAGCAGGTGCAAAAAAGCCCAGCTTTGTTTTGCTGATCATTGTTTTTGCAGCAGCATCGGCCGGTAATGTAATCACATAGTTGCCGGTATAGGGCAGTGCTTTATCAGCAGCTTTTATATAATCAGCAACGGATAGTTGCGTAACAGCCAAAGCAGCGGTATCCGTTGCCGCATTTTTCTTTCCTTCGCCTTCTTTGCGTTCGCCGGCTTTTGCTCCATCTGCCGGTTTATACGTGCCGAGTGTTTTTTGCAAACCTGTTCGGTACCATTCAAAACTCCATTGCGGACCGGTTAAGCCCATCAGCAATAAAAAGATGAGTGCATAAAATGCAAGTGTGTTGTGCAAATCATGATTCACACGTTTCCAACCTGCATTCCATTTTATTTTTAATCCCTGTTCCCAGAATTTTACTTTTTGTGGAAACCAGATGATCAAACCGGTGATGCATCCCAACGTAAAGATGATAGTTGCAAATCCCGTGATCCAACTGCCGAGCTTTCTGTTCTCAACACCATTAATAATCGGCTTCTTCACTTTATCCAACAGCAACCAACGATGCAGACTGAACATCGTTCCCATAAATTCTTTGGTTCCATTCTTCTCTTTGGAGTTGCCTGTTATTTCGCCGGTATACGGATTTACAAAATAAGTGGTGCCAGCTCTTGGTCCTTCTTCACCGGCTTTCTTTACATTAAACTGGTACGTACGGTTTAGTTCTGCAGGAATCGTTACACCGGTAATCGTACCACCTGTTTCCTGTTTTACTTTTTCCAGCAACGAATCAACAGGAATACGTTCTTTATCCGCAACTGATTGCAACTTGTACAAATGCGGTGCTGCTTTCTCCGTTAATTCGGTATTGAATACATACACTGTACCGCTGAAACAAACAGCAATGACAATTAATCCGCTGCCGAGTCCCAGCCATAAATGAATATCGTTAACCAACTTTCTTAATTTCTGCCAGCGTGTTTTACTGATTTCCTGTTTTGCCATTGCTGAAATGAATTGCTTTTACTTTTTGGATTTATGATAAAAAGGGAGCACGCTGTTAACGTGCCCCTTTTAGACGATCGATATTTATTTCTCCTTCTTAGAATTTGTAAGAAACCGTTGCTACAAAACTACGTGGAGCAATCGGGTTCACACTGTAATTCTCATGCACATAATAGTTAAGTACATTGCCCACATTCGCAAGTTTTGCAAGTAACGTAAAACGTTTGATATTGTAGCCTGCAGTTATATCAACGGTTGTAAACGCTTTTACAGGAATCATGCGTGAATAGTTCTGCGATTGACCCTGTGTATTGTTCCAGCCTCCAATACGATCGCCGATATAATAAACACCTGCACCAATTTTCAAACGTTTCAACGCTCCTTCGCTGAAGGTATAGAATGCACTTGCATTAGCTGTATGCGCAGGAATATTTACCAGGCGGTCTCCTTCAATATAGCTGCCTACTTTATCGGGTGTGTTTGTATAACGCATATCGTTATAACTGTAACCAGCCATCATTGATAATCCTTTTACAAAGTTGCCGGTAACATCCACTTCAATACCATTGCTGGTTGTCTGGCCTGTTAATTCTTTCAGGTTGCTGTTGTTGTTCGGATTGCCGTTGCGATCGAACTGTGCTGTTTGTGCGAGGTTGTTATTGATGATTTTGTATGCAGTTACATTCACCGTTAATTTTCCTTTTAACAGAATATTCTTTACACCAATTTCATACTGATCAATAATGGAAGCAGGTAATACATTGTTGTAAATATCCAACCCGGTATTAATCGCAAATGAATTGGAGTAGCTCGCAAAAAACGAAACATTGGGTTTCATTCTGTACACCAAACCAAAACGTGGAGAGAACGCCCGATCAACTTTAATTTTTCCTTTTACAACCGAATCTTTCGCAAGATAGGTAGTTGTGGAGGGAACCGATTCCTGTAACGACCAGCGGATGCCGGCGAGTAATTTAAGTTTTGGTGTAATGCTGATGAGATCCTGCACATAAGCACCTAAACGGTTTACAGGTGTTTGCACAAATGTTACTCTGGTTGCTACAGGAATATCAGTACGACGAACGAATTTGTTTGGATCAAGAATGTTGATGCTGTCGTAGATCTTACCCTGAATATCGTAGTTGTATGTTTCAGTTAAGTAACGATCTGCGTCGATACCTGCCAGCAAGGTATGTTCCATTGCCCAGGTTTTAAATTTACCGTTAAGATTTACCTGGCCTGTGAAATAATTTTCTTTGGTATCAACACGCCCCAACGGACGGCCCCAGTCGCCATTGGCTTTTGCCTGGATACGTTCTACAGCATAATAATCACGATCGAAGTTTTGGTAAGAAAGCACGCTGCTCAATTGCCATTTGTCATTAAACGCATGTTTTACCGTTGCAGATGCAGTAGACTGCTGTGTAACGTTATACTGCCACTCGGTACCCATAAATGTTGAACGATGCACATTGGGTATAATCGTATTGTTTAAAGAGCCAACACCAAAGTCGGGAGTAAAATCATGTTTCAGGTAATCAGCTTCAAGAATCAACTCTGTTTTGTTACCCAGCTTGAAAAGAAAAGAAGGGTTGATGTAATACCGTTTAGAAGAAACTTTCGCACGGTAACTGTCTGTTGTTTCAAACGTACCGTTTAAACGGTAGGCGATTTTTTTAGAGATGGGTCCGTACACATCAAATGTTGGCTTCCATAAATTGAAACTTCCTGCACGCAAACTTGCTTCACCACCAAAATCAAACTTTGGCTTTTTGGTTACCATGTTCAGCACACCGCCCGGTGCAACGTTCCCGTATAAAATAGCCGCACCACCTTTTAATATCTCCACACTTTCCAGTGAGCTTACTTCGGGCATTGCACCGCTGTTTACTCTTGATCCGTTACGAAACATATTGGTTGAAGAAAACCCATAACCTCTTGCAGAAAAACTTTCCTGTGTACTTGCCCTTGTTGTGCTGAGGTACACACCGTTTACATTTTTCACCACATCGCTCAACCTTTGTGCCTGCTGTTCTTTCATCACTACTTCACTAACAGTAGCAATGGCTTGTGGCAAATCCATTGGTTTAATAGCTGATTTACCAAATACTGTTGCTCGATCGTTTACACTGCGGAAATAAGCAATTACAATTTCCTGCAGTTCGGTTTTGTTTTCGGTAAGTACAAAATCCTGCACCAAAGCATCGCCTTTTTTAACATCAATTACCGTTTCTACTGTTTTTAAACCTGTAAACGATACAATGAGTGTATAACGACCTTCCGGAACAGAATAGAAAAAATATTCGCCTGCTTCGTTAGTAATTGTACCGTTATTTGTTTCCTTAATAAGTACGTTCACCCAACCTGCCGGTTTACCGTCACTGGTACGTACAACACCTTTTACAACAGGAGCAGGTGCCGGTTGAGCTGTTACGGGCTGTGTATTTCTGTTTTCTGTATTGAAATTATTTTGAGCTGATACTGATAAACTAATAAGTGCTAGACTAAGCGTTAGTAATGTCCGATTCATAATTCACATTTTATTCGGATGCGAATTTCTAATGAATCAACTTCTTTTACTTTCAATATCGGGAAAAGGGTTTACGCAATAAGGAAAACCGCTATCTGTTATCATCGAAACAGCAGTTCACAGGGTTTCAACCCAGTATGCTTTTTAAATGCAGTAGAAAAGTGTGAGATGGATGAATAGCCAAGCATTGCACTTACTTCGGTAACACTTAATCCTTTTTCGTATAAAAGATATTTGGCGTGTTCCATACGCTGACTTTGATAAAACTCAAATACAGTTGTACCAAACATTTCTTTAAACCCTTTCTTCAAATAACACTCATTGGTGCCAACCTTCCGGCTCAATTCTTTAATGGTAATAGGTTCGCCAATACGTTGCAGTAAAATTTCTCGTGCCTGCAGAATGGTATCCTTTGCATTATCTGTTGCAAGGAAACGGCACACAAAACTTTCTTCTGCTTTTTGATCGGTTAAACATTCCAAACCATACAACAGCAATGTTTGTAACTGACTGTTTACATAAATATTCTCAAGTGCATTGCTGTAATTATGTTGCAGCAAATTATCCAACACAGTACGTATACGGTTGCAGAGGTTTACGGTTGTAGTGAAGGATTGCTTTTCTTTAAAAGCCAGCACCCTGTCGCTTTTGGTTGAAATCGTACGGCCCTTTACAAACGGCGTGAGGTAGGCGGGTGAAAAACGAAACACGAATACATCGGCAGTAGGATGTGCCATGCAATCGGCAGAGGATGCTTTGCAAACACCATTGCGGCAACTGTCGCTGTCGCAATATTTGTTGCCACTTATGCAAAAGCGAAGCTCAATCGACTTTTCTTTCGCCTTTGTTGATTGTACATTGTACAAGAGCTCGGCAGTATCTTCCGGTGTAATATGCGGCTGCAGTTTATAACGGTAAATGCCATACTGTACGGAGCCCGGAATTTGCTTTTCCTGCATTTGTAGTAATTCCAGTTCCTGCACCATTAACGCCTGCTTGTAAGCGGGTGTAAGTATGTCGTTTGTCTGCTGCATCGAAGCGCAAAGATACTATCTCCGGCACGCTTAACCTGTTACATGATTGACAGAGTTTCGTCATGTTTTGCGAGTGCCTGCATACGCCTGCTTACCCCTTTTTCAACATTACCCACAACCACTTCATTTTCAGTATAAAAAATGTGGATTTCTTCCCTTAAAATGAAGGCAATAAAACCGATTAAGCCCTTTGTTTTTCGTACATTTGTCCGAATCTATTTTCACCACTTCCAATAAGATTTTTGAGAATCAAAATATGAGTACAGAGTTACAGGAAACAGCCCTCAGCGCTGCTGCACAAAATGCAGGTTACGGCGCAGACAGTATCCAGGTTTTAGAAGGTTTAGAAGCGGTTCGTAAACGTCCCGCTATGTATATCGGCGACATCAGCGAAAAAGGTTTACACCACCTCGTATACGAAGTGGTAGACAACTCGATTGACGAAGCCCTTGCCGGTTATTGTAAAAATATTACCGTTTCCATTCACGAAGACAACAGCATCAGTGTGCAGGATGATGGTCGTGGTATCCCCACTGCCATGCACACAAAAGAAAAACGTTCTGCACTTGAAGTTGTAATGACCGTGTTGCATGCCGGTGGTAAGTTCGATAAAGGTTCGTACAAAGTATCCGGTGGTTTACACGGTGTGGGTGTGAGTTGCGTAAACGCACTTTCTACCAAACTGCATGTAACGGTACAACGTGAGGGAAAAATATTTGAACAGGAATATAAAATCGGTATCCCGCAATACGCCGTGCGTGAAATTGGCACCAGCGATATTACAGGTACCCGTGTACATTTCTGGCCTGATACCAGCATCTTCACTGCATCGGTTTACAAAAAAGAAATTTTAGAAGCACGTTTACGTGAGCTTGCGTTTTTGAACAAAGGCATCCGCATTATCTTAAACGATTTGCGTGAAGTGGATGAAAGTGGCGCTACTTACACCAACACATTTTATAGCGAAGGCGGCATTACAGAGTTTGTTGAATTGATTGAAAGAAATGGCAAACGCAGTCCGTTATTACCACAGGTTATTTACATGGATGGACATGATGCGGTAAGCAATGTTGCTGTTGAAGTAGCCATGATCTACAACGATTCGTACAGCGAACATATTTTCTCGTATGTAAACAACATTAACACCATTGAAGGCGGTACGCATGTAACCGGTTTCCGCCGTGCCATCACCCGTGTATTTACATCGTATGGTAAAAAAGAAGGGTTGTTTGAAAAAGCAAAAGTGGATGTTGAAGGCGATGACTTCCGTGAAGGATTGAGTGCAATTATTTCAGTTAAAGTTCCCGAGCCACAGTTCGAAGGTCAGACAAAAACCAAGCTTGGTAACAGTGAGGTAAGCGGTATCGTTGAAACATCGGTAAGCCGTACACTCGAAGCTTATCTCGAAGAAAATCCGAAAGAAGCCAAGAATATTGTTCAAAAAATTATTTTGGCAGCACAAGCCAGAGCAGCTGCAAAAAAAGCACGTGAACTGGTACAACGTAAAACAGTATTAACAGGTGGCGGTTTACCCGGTAAACTGGCCGATTGTTCGGATCGTGATCCTGAACGTTGCGAATTGTACCTGGTTGAGGGCGACTCGGCAGGTGGTACAGCTAAGCAAGGTCGTGACCGCAGCTTCCAGGCTATCCTTCCGCTTCGTGGTAAAATCCTGAACGTGGAAAAAGCAATGGAGCATAAAATCTACGATAACGAGGAAATCCGCAATATGTTTACTGCGCTTGGTGTAAAGATGGGTACTCCTGAAGATCCGAAAGCACTCGACATCAGCAAGCTCCGTTATCACAAGATTATCATCATGACCGATGCCGATGTGGATGGTAGCCACATTGCAACATTGATTCTTACTTTCTTCTTCCGTTATATGACCAGCCTGGTTGAACAAGGTTATCTCTACCTGGCACAACCACCACTTTACCAGGTAAAAAAAGGTAAAGAAATGGCTTACGCCTGGAACGAAGAGCAGCGTAAAGAATATGTTGCCAAGTTTGGTGGCGGTAAGGATGACAGCGTAGGCGTACAACGCTACAAAGGTTTGGGTGAGATGAACGCCGATCAGCTATGGGAAACAACCATGAACCCTGCAACAAGAGCCCTGAAAATGGTGACCATTGAAAGTGCTGCAGAAGCAGACCGTGTGTTCAGTATGCTTATGGGTGATGAGGTAGCTCCACGCCGTGAGTTTATTGAAACCCACGCCAAGTATGCCAACATTGATGTGTAAGCAATAACAAATCAACGATAGAAAGCGACTTTACAAGTCGCTTTTTTTATTGAAAACCATGCCGTTACAGCTGTGGAAAGCATTTTCCCGGCTTTTTGGCTAAAAGCCGTATTTTAGCCCGCACGGCAAGGCCGAAAGACAACTATTTTACTAATACCATAAAACAAGTAAACTATGCAATTAACAGCGTATAATGTAAAGACCAAAGAGAAAAACGTTCCTATTCTCGATGCAGTGATCACACGTACAGCGAAAGGTGGCTATATGGCACAAGGCAACGATGGCAAAGGCAATAAATTAACTTCTTTGCTGAGCGAAGCAAAAGCATTGGCTGCTATTGAAGCAGGTACTGCTAAGAAAGGTTGGGATTAATTGAAATTTCTACCATAGAAAAAGTCCTGTACAATGTGTACAGGACTTTTTTAGTGTTGCTAACTTTTATAACGGGAATCTTCGTGCAATGGCCCTTGTTACATTTTGTATGGATTGCTGAAAAGGATAATTCCAATCGGTTTGATTGGTAAAGCGTGTACTCCAAACATTATAACCCTCTTTAACCAATGCACAGCTTACAAACATATCGCTGGTACGGGCCGCACCTGTGGGTATACCAATACCCGGCACAGTACGGTTAAGAATGCCGCCTACTACATCAATGCCCAATGCCATTTCATCGCTGAGGATATGGTTTTGTGTAACCTTGGCTGACACCACCGCATCCACACCTAATATTTTCGACAGCTCCATTGGATCCATTTGCCAAACAGCTGAATCGCTGAGCCCCTTTTCTTCGAGTAATTTTTTAGTGCGTTCAGTGCTTTGAAACTGCACCTGCGAGTAACGGCGCAAACGTGTATCAACATACTGTACCAGGTCGATGTACAATGCACGGTTCAGAAATGCATTGTTTTTGGCAATCATTTCTTTTACCTGTTCGGGTGTAAGCTTTTTAGGAATGTTTCCGGTTACTTCCAGCTGTGAAGGTAAAATAGCAATGGTGCGGATATTGTACTGCTGTACACGTTCCATCATTTTTTTTCTGGCGCAGGAAGAAATAACTAAAGAAAGAGAGAGTAAGAGTAGAATATGCTTCATAAGCTTCGGTTTTAATGAACAACAACATGTCATAGGAAAAGAATCAATTGCAGTACCAAAAATAGAAAAGGCTTCCTTAAACGAAAGCCTTTATCATTGAATTAACTTAAAAAAAGTAAAATTACTTGATGAGGCGGATGCTGAATGGATAACGATATAGCACATTGTCTGCCGCCTTTACTGCTGCAATGATATGCAGTATAAATGAACCGATACCAATAGCTATAAGCATAAACACGCCTATAATCAATAAGCAAAGCGGAATACTGATCATGCAAAAAATGAATATGCTTATACCAAAATTCAACGCCTCTTTGGCATGCTCACCAACGTAACGGGAATCGTCTTTTTTTACAAGATAAATAATAAGCGGAGCCAGAATAGGAAAAAAGAGAGATAGTACATGTGTAAGAATTGCAATGGTACGTTCATCGCTGCTTACATTGGCATAAGGTACTTCACGTAAATGTGCAAAGTTTTGTTCCATGATTAAAGGTTTAATGTTTTAAAGTAATTGGTTAAAGTTTTTTGGACACAGCAACTTTGTACGATTAAAAATACTCTTTTTTTCCAGACTTCCGGATTTGGATTTTAAAACTAAATGGGTGCGTTTTTACTTTTATCCTTGCAAACAGGGTTAGTCAGCAATAAGTATTATGCGTTTACGGGCTTCTCTACCACAGCTTCGTGCATACGTGTTAGCAGGCGCAGCAAAGCTTCCATGCCATCGATATCTCTTACAACCAGGAGGAAAAGTTTACCTGTTTGCTTCAGTTGTGCCTTATTCAAAGAGGTTTGCACAAACTGCATTATGCCCTGGAATACGGCTGATTCAAAATAAGGTGAATCGGGATTGTTGATGAAGTAACAACGCAAAGTTTGTTCTTTCAGGGTCATTTTCTCAAAGCCAAGTTCTACTGCCAGCTTACGGCAACGCACAGTGGTAAACAAATCTTCCACCTGCGGAGGTATGGGGCCAAAACGATCGATGAGCTCTGTATGGAACGCAACAAGGTCTTCTTCGGTTTCACAATTATCCAATCGTGTGTACAAACTCAAACGTTCGCCAATGCTTTCAACGTATGCATCGGGAATAAGAATTTCAAGATCTGTATCAATTACACAATCCTTTACATAATTTTCCTGTTGCTGGATTTCTTCTTTAAACAGTTCACGGAACTTGGTGCGCTTCAATTCCCGAATGGCCTCATCCAGTACTTTCTGGTACATTTCGAAACCGATCTCGGCCATGAAACCACTTTGCTCACCACCCAGCATATTACCTGCACCACGAATATCCAAATCACGCATGGCAATCTGGAAACCACTACCTAACTCACTATGCTGCTCCAAGGTTTGTAATCGCTTGCGGCTATCGTTGGGCAACGTACTCATAGGTGGTGCCAGCAGATAACAGAATGCTTTTTTATTGCTTCGACCAACACGTCCACGTAACTGGTGCAGATCACTTAAACCAAACTGGTGCGCATTGTTAACCATGATCGTATTCACGTTAGGAATATCTACACCACTTTCTACAATGTTTGTACAAACCAGTACATCGTATTTTTTATCGATGAAGTCGAAGATGCGTTCTTCCAATTCATGACCTTCCATTTGTCCGTGTGCAAAACCAATACTCAAGTCGGGGCACAAACGCTGAATAATAGCCGCCATCTCTGCTAACCCTGCAATCCGGTTATGGATGAAGAATACCTGGCCTCCACGTTCTGTTTCAAAGTAAATCGCATCACGAATGAAGTCTTCCTGGAACACCTGCACTTCTGTTTGTATCGGCTGACGGTTAGGTGGCGGCGTATTCATGATACTCAAATCTCTTGCCCCCATTAAACTGAACTGCAACGTACGTGGAATAGGTGTAGCCGTTAGCGTAAGCGAATCCACATTTGTTTTGAGCGTCTTGATCTTTTCTTTATGCCCTACCCCAAACTTCTGTTCTTCATCTACCACCAGTAAACCAAGATCTTTAAACTTCACATCTTTAGCGAGCAATGCATGTGTACCAACAATTATATCAACCTTTCCTTCCGACAGTTTCTGATAGGTTTCCTTTTTTTCTTTGGCAGTTTTGAAACGATTGACGTAATCAACCGTAACAGGAAAATCTTTTAAACGCTCTTTAAATGTTTTGTAGTGCTGGTAAGCAAGAATGGTTGTTGGCACCATTACTGCAGCCTGTTTACCATCACATACTGTTTTAAACGCTGCACGAACAGCAATTTCTGTTTTACCAAAACCAACATCGCCACATACCAAACGATCCATGGGCGATGGCGCTTCCATATCTTTCTTTACATCGGCCGTAGCCTTGCTTTGATCTGGAGTGTCTTCGTACATAAACGAAGCTTCCAGTTCTGTTTGCAGATAACTATCCGGTGAGTGCTGAAAACCTTGTTGCGCTTTACGTTGTGCATACAGCTGAATTAAATCGAATGCAATTTCTTTTACTTTCGTTTTTGTTTTTTCTTTCAGCCGCTGCCATGCATCGCTGCCGAGTTTATTGATCTTCGGTACGCTTCCTTCTTTACCAGTGTATTTTGAAATTTTATGGAGTGAATTGATGTTCACATACAAAATATCGCTGTCTTTATAGATCAAACGCACCGCTTCCTGCATTACGCCATTTACTTCTATCTTTTGTAGCCCACTGTACGTACCTACACCATGATCGATATGCGTTACATAATCGCCTGGCTGCAATTCTTTTAATGCACGAATGGTTAATGCCTTACTCTTATTATATGCCTGCTTGACTTTGTATTTATGATAACGCTGGAAAATTTCATGATCGGTATAACAAACCACTTTCAGGTCTTCATCAATAAAACCTTCATGAATCGCTAATGCAATTGGCGTGAAGGGAATCTCTGCTTTCAGATCTGCAAAGATGCTGTGCAGTCGTTCAAGTTGCTTGGGATTTTCGGCAAAGATGAATAGTTCAAATTGTTTCGCATTCCAACTTTTAAGATCGCTGATCAATAATTCGAACTGCCGGTTGAAAGCAGGTTGATGTTTGGTGTGATATTCGATTTCAAACCTGTTCTTCTCTTCAACAGAGTTCAACAAGTGCGGCTCGTAACCAAACTCAATGGTATGATGTTGCTTTATTTGCTCTTCAACAATTGCTGCAGTAATAAAATCCTGTTCGTTGAGATCAATTTTTTCCAAACGCTCATCATCATCACGTTCCTGTTTCGATACCGGCAATTTCAAAAACTGCTCCATGTCTTCTTCCATGGTGAGCAATCGTTCTTTCATTACATCAAAATCCTTCACCCACACAATCGTATTCTCCGGTAAAAATTCAAACAGTGAAACCTTCTCGCCACTTTCAAATTGTGTTTCTACATTTGGTATAATACTTACCTGCGCCAATCGTCGTTCACTCAACTGTGTTTCAGGATCGAAGATGCGGATACTGTCTACATCGTTCCCAAACAATTCGAGACGATAAGGTTTTTCATTACCAAATGAATAAATATCGAGAATACCTCCTCGTACAGCAAACTGTCCGGGCTGATACACAAAATCGGTGCGTTCAAAACCAAGATCAACGAGAAAGCCCATCATATTCTCAACGTCCAGTGTATCGTTGGTTTTAATGAGGAGCATATTACCCTGCAACTTTTTGGGTAATACCACTTTTTCAAACAAGGCATCGGGATAAGTAACCATTGCACCTACACGTTGCCCGGTAGGCATGGAAAATTTCGTCAACGCTTCCGTGCGCAACATCACATGCGATGAGTTGAGCAAACGGAAATTCTTTGGGTGCTTGAACGACGAAGGGAAATAAAACAGGTTGAGTTCTTTGGTAATACTTTCCAGTGAATTGTGGAAGTATGCAGCCTCCTCAGCATCATTAACAATAAACACATGATTGAACTGTTCCAGTGATGAGTGGTTAAAAACCGAAGCTGCCACAAACTGCGATGAGCTACCCAACAGGTTTTTGAGATAAATCCGTTGCGTTTGGGAAAAAGAAAGTCTGTCCGCCAGTTGAAAAAGGCGGGGATCATCGGTAAACTTTTTCTGCAACAACTCAAAATTCACAGGCGGTAAAGATACAAAGCCGACATTTATCTTCAACAAGAACTATTCGGTCAAAAGCTTCCGTTTTAAGCTGATATTACTTATTTTTGAGGTAATCCAAAATCTGAAAACCAGTTCCATGAAACACTTGAACCTGCTTTCACCTCTATCTGCTTCATATTTCCAAAAACATTTTCGTTTGCGTTATACAAATTTTGCAAAGCCATTGCTGCTTGCTGCAATGCTTATTGGCAGTATCCAATTTGTTCTTGCACAAAAGACAGTCACCACCATTCGCTTAAAAACAGGCAATGTTGTTGTTAAAGAAAACATGACTGTGGAAAATATTAACAACGAGTTTAAAAAGGGACGGGTTGGAGAATGGACGTATTGTCTTTTATCATTTAATGGCCCTGTTACTGCAGCTCAACAACAGTCATTAAAAAATAACGAAATTGAATTATTGCAATACCTGCCAGATAATAGTTACCAGGTTAGATTAAAAAAAACACAACAGTATTCCCAACTTTACAGCATTGGCATCAGAGCTATTTCTCAATTACCCGGATCATCGAAACTTGGCCGGGAATTAAGCCAATCAATTGCAAGCCAACAGCCTGAAACCAATCTTACGCTCAATGTACAATTATTACCCGCCGTACAATGGGCAGATGTGAAAGCACAGTTTGAAAATCTCGGTGCAGCATTAATAAAGAGTACATTCTTAAATCAAGGTTTGTTGCAAATAAGGGTTTCTGCAAAACAAATTGATGCCATCAGCCAGATACCGGCTGTAGCCTATCTCAATACAGGTAACAACCAGGTTGTGCCATTGAATCAACGTGAAAGAGGATTATTTGGATTAACCAATCTCACCGGTTCAGAAGCAGGAGGACGGAATTTAACGGGTGCAGGAATAACTGTTGGCGTGGGTGATGATTCAGATCCTATGCATCTAGATAATACAAAAAATGTATTAAACCGAAACCCAATTTATACGAGTAATATTCACGGAAGAATGGTATCTGGTGTAGTAGGCGGTGATGGATTGGTTGAAGAACGTTTTCGTGGCGTGGCACCTAAAAGTCGTTTGATCGTTGATTATTTTGATTTGATACTGGCAAAAACTCCTACTTACTTCAATGACTACGGCATGACTGTTACAAATAACTCCTATTATAATGGTCTTGCAGGCTGTATTGGCGATGGCGAATACAATGAGTTGAGTGTATTTGTAGATCAACAGATTTACAGCAATCCCTTTTTACAACATGTTTTTGCTGCAGGAAACGATGGGCAAAGAACCTGCTCGCCATTTCCTTTGTCCTTTGGTACCATAAAAAGCGGTTACCAAGCGGGTAAAAATATTTTAGATGTTGCGGATTATCATGTGGGGACAGATGCACTAAACCTTTCATCCAGTAGAGGTCCTGTAGAAGATGGAAGAATAAAGCCTGAAATTACTGCGAGTGGCGTAGCTGTAATGACCACAAGTGGCAACAACGGTTACCAAGACGCATATGGTACGAGTTTTTCCTCACCCTTCATTACTGGCGTGTGGAGTTTACTTACCGAAAGATACAAGCAACTTAACAGTAACACTCTTCCAAAATCTGCACTACTAAAGGCTGTGATTTGTAATACTGGTGATGATAGAGGAAATCCCGGTCCGGATTATAGCTATGGGTTTGGATTTATTAATCCGCGAAGAGCTGCAGAAGCTCTTGAGAATAATCGCTATTTCTCTGGTGTGCTATCGTCTGGCGGGACATACTCTCAAACAATTACAGTTCCTGCAGGCACAAAGCAAATAAAAGTAATGGTTTACTGGCACGATAGACCAGGGTCGCCTGTAGCTGCGAATGCACTAGTAAACGATATTGATTTGACGGTTATTGATGGTGCAACATCATATCAGCCATGGATTTTAAATTCCGCTCCTGCTTCAGTAAATCTTCCTGCCACCAGAGGCGCAGATCATGTCAACAATATAGAACAGGTAACAATTGATAATCCAAGCAGCAACGTAACCGTCAACCTTAGCGGATTTAATATACCTAATGGTCCACAGGAATATTTTGTTACTTATGAGTTTCTATTTGATGGTATTAAACTCGAATACCCAATTGGAGGAGAGAGACTGGCAGCAGGGCAGGATGAAGTAATTAAATGGAATGCAAACGACAACAGCACAAATACATTCACAATAGAATATTCCATTGACGATGGTGCAACGTGGATTACGATAAATAATAATGTCGCTGCAAACCAACATCGATTACGTTGGATTGGCATTCCGAACACCCCTACCAATAAAGGTAAAGTGCGTGTTACAAGAAACGGTGGCGGTGCTTCTGCCGTAACTGCCGGCAACTTTACATTACTTGAACAACCGGTTCTTACACCTTCTGTTCCATGCGAAGGTTACGTTAATCTTTCGTGGCCCGCTATTTCAGGAGCAACAGACTACGAAGTATTGCAATTGGTAGATTATGAATATGTAAGCTTAGGAACTACTACTGCAACCAGCTACAGGGTAAATGCGCTTGACAAAACAAAAACCTATTGGTTTACAGTAAGAGGGCGTATTACCGATTCAGTAGGTCAGCGTGCCGTTGCCAAAAGCATCATCCCAACTTCAACTACCCCCTGCACTGCAGCTGAGTTTGATAAGGATCTGAAAATTGACTCCTTACTTTCACCAATAAATGGACGGGTATTAACAAGTAATGCATTAACCGCTGCACATCCCGTAACAGTTCGCATTAAAAACCTCGACGATGTTGCGACCAGCGGCAGTTATACATTAACCTACCAGGTAAATGGTGGTTCAATTATTTCTGAAACATCAGCTGCAACAATTGCCGCAGGCGGTACCGTTAATTACACTTTTACAACTCCGGCAAATTTTGCAGCACCTGGCACCTATACCATTAAAGTAACGGTTAAGCAAACCGGAGACATACAAACAACTAATGACGAATTGATATATACTATCCGTCAAGTTGTAAACCCAGCAATCAGTTTACCATACACGGAAGGTTTTGAAGCTGCAGATACTTCAACTTACACCAGTAACTACTTTGCATTAACCAGTTTGCCCGCATTCGACTTTACTACTACACCCAACGGGCGTTTGCGCACTTTTGTGAACAGCGGCATTGCTGTTACAGGCGGTAAAGCATTAACGCTGGATGCTGTAAACTATACAGGCGTGTTAGCCAATAACGAAATTATTGCAACTGCGAATCTTTCTAATTACATAGCCGATCAGGGTTTACGCTTTGATTTTAGTTTTAAAAATCACGGACAGTTGAAACAACCCGGCACTGCTGTTTGGATGCGTGGTAGTGATGTTAATCCATGGATAAAAGTATACGACCTGTCTGCCAATCAAGGCAAACCTGGCGATATCAAACGAGTAAGCATCAACATCAATGAGCTTGGTCAACCGGTAAGCTCCAGTTTCCAGGTTCGGTTTGGTCAGCAAGGAACTACTTCGGCAAACAATGGCAGTTACAGCAGTGAAAGTGATGATATGGATGATGGGTTTACATTTGATGATCTGCGAATTGTAAAAGCCAACAACGATCTGCAGTTAACACAGATTGTTGCGCCCGATACGTTCCTCTGTAATGCAGGTAATACAGTTGTTACCATCAAAGTAAAAAACACTACCACTTCTGTGTACAATAATGTTCCTGTTTACTACCGCATCAATAACGGAACACCTGTAGCAGGCAGCATCAGTTCGTTACCTGCAAACACCGAAGTGAATTATACATTTACAACAACTGCCGACCTAACTGCGTTAAGAGCATATAAAGTTGATGCATGGGTACAATTACCCGGCGACAATTATCCTGTCAACGACAGTACTACAAATCAATATGTTTACAGCAGCCCGTTAGTTACCACCTTCCCTTACCTCGAACGCTTCAATAATAATAAGGGTAACTGGTTTACAGATACCTTAAGCTACAACAGCTGGCAATGGGGTGAGCCAGGAAAAACAATTATGAAACGAGCTGCCAGTGAAGGCAAAGGTTGGTTTACTACACTTAACAGTATTTACAGGCAAAACGAAAATGCATATCTCTACTCACCTTGCTTTAACCTCAGCAGCTTAACGCAACCTGTTTTAAGCTTTAGCCATATTTCACAACAGGAAGATAATTGCAACTGCGATTATCATACACTCGAATACAGCATTGATAATGGTAATACCTGGCAACGTTTATCTGCTACCAACGGTACTAATTGGTTCGACTCAACCAGTAACCAATCATGGAGAAAAAGTATTCAACGCTGGCATGTATCGAGTACAGAGGTGCCGAATGCAGCAAACATCCGTTTCCGTTTTGTATTATCAAGTGATGAGTTGACAGAATATGAAGGCGTGGGTATTGATGACATCCACATCTTTGATAAAGCAACCGTGTATACCGGTACTGATGTTTTAAATAACAGCCAAACAGTGTCCGGAAATAACTGGGTGCATTTTAACAGTGGCGGTAACCGTATTGCTTCAATCCATCCTTTAGGTCAGAATCTTGGTACTACGAATGTGAGTGTTTACATCAACACCAATCCCGTGCGTTACATGAACAATCAGTATTATCTCGATCGTAATCTTGTTATCAGTTCTGCAAATGCACCAACCGATAGTGTATTGGTTCGCTTCTACTTTACAGAACAGGAAGTAAACAGATTGCTATCTGCCACAAGCTGTACAGGCTGTACGAAGTTTTCTGATGCATTCCTGGCTGCTGTTACCAAATACAGCGGTTATGCTTCATTCGAAAATGGTTTACTCAACGATGGTACAGATGGAACATTCCTGTTCATTGATTCAGGTAAAGTTGATGTAGTGCCATTTAACAATGGCTATTATGCGGAATTTAAAGTGAAGAGTTTTTCTGAGTTCTGGATCAATGCTGTGGATATGGGTTTAGCGCAACTTGTAACGGATGTAAACGATGTTCCTGAAACCGGCATATTTATTAAGAATGCATTCCCCGACGAAGCAGGAAACTTAATGATTGCTGTGGGCAATAAACCACAAGTACGTTCAATGACAGTTCGTATTGTAAACAGCATTGGCCAGGAAATGAAGCTTGTACAAACATCCTACAGCGATACCAAGGTAGATATGAGCCAGCTGCCAAAGGGTATCTACTTTGTAGAAATAAGAGATGCAAAAGGAAAAGATAAGTACACGAAAAAGATCACAAAGGGCAAATAATAAACCCGCAAACATACAAGCATAAAAAAAAGAGCCTAATGGCTCTTTTTTTTTATTTCTTATTTGATTATCCGATTTTACCAAGAGGAATTTTTCTAACCTTTTCATCATCCTCTTCATCTATTCTTGTAACTGGATAAGGAATTTTTGCTTTTTCGAGAGTTTCCTTCAACTGCTTATTGGCTTTAGCATACTGTAAAATTTCCTGGTGTGCTGCAAGCATTTCTTCTTCTACTTCCAAGATGCGTTTTTCCTTCGCTTTTACATTTTTACGCCCATACAGAAAGCCGATGAATATAAAAACAGCAGTTAATGCACCGAAAAGAACTACGTGAATTTGAAGGGTCGATTGTGTTAGGCCAAAGATTTCACCTGGTATGAAACCTAGGATTTCAAGGGTTAATTGAGTAAGGTCTATCATTTCTTCCTAAGGTTTAGTTCAATAACATGGCAATTTGCCTGTATTGATTTGGGTATGCTAATAAATAAAGCGCTCGGGCGGCAAATTAGTTCACTTCTGCCAATTATGCAATATAATTGAGAATAAATTGTTTAACGGCAGTTGCGGGAATTCGCTCCTGCACCAATGTATCCCTGTTGCGGATTGTAACCGTGCCATCTTCTTTTGTTTGATGATCGACGGTAACACAGAACGGCGTACCAATTGCATCCTGCCTGCGGTAGCGCTTACCAATAGCATCTTTCTCTTCATAAAAACATGCAAAATGCGGACGGCATTCTTTTACGATTTCTTCAGCCAGTTCCGGCAATCCGTCTTTTTTAGTAAGTGGAAACACTGCCAGTTTGATAGGTGCAATTTTGGCAGGTAACCGCAAAACTGTACGCATATCTGTTTTACCTTCTTCTGCGGTAGGCACTTCTTCCTCATGATAAGCATTGCTTAAAACGGTGAGGAACAAACGATCCAGACCAACAGAGGTTTCCACCACATAAGGAATATAATTGCCATAAGGTTTACCTTCTGCATTCAGATCATTATCGAAATACTGCATTTTCTTTTTGCTGAACTCCTGGTGGCGGCGAAGATCATAGTCGGTTCTTGAGTGGATTCCTTCCAGTTCTTTCCATCCAAACGGAAATTCAAACTCAATATCTACCGCTGCGTTTGCATAGTGCGCCAGTTTTACGTGGTCGTGGAAACGGAGCTTTTCAGCAGGTAAGCCCAGATCTTTATGCCACTGCAAACGGGTTTCTTTCCATTTTGCATACCAATCGAGTTCCGTACCGGGGCGTACGAAAAACTGCATTTCCATTTGTTCAAACTCCCGCATACGGAAGATGAACTGGCGGGCCACAATTTCGTTTCGAAAAGCCTTTCCTGTTTGTGCAATACCAAACGGTATTTTCATACGGCCGGTCTTTTGCACATTAAGGAAGTTGACGAAAATACCCTGTGCCGTTTCGGGGCGGAGGTATACAATATTATCTTCCGGGTTATCGCTGCTTACAGCGCCAAACTCGGTGGAGAACATGAGGTTGAATTGGCGCACATCGGTCCAGTTAGCAGTACCGCTTACCGAACATTTGATCTTATTGTCTTCAATCAGATGTTTAATGCCGGTAAAATCATCGGCCGCTAACAACTGTTCCATTTTTGTAATGAGGGCTGCTCCCTGATCTGCAGATAATGTTTCTGCAAAACCTTCAATTAAATGATCTACACGGTAGCGCTTTTTGCTGTCCTTGTTATCAATCATCGGATCGCTGAAATTATCTACGTGGCCGCTGGCCTTCCAGGTAGTAGGATGCATAAAAATAGCCGCATCAATACCTACAATATTGTCGTGCAGCTGAGTCATACTCTTCCACCAGAAATCACGGATGTTCTTTTTCAGCTGCGATCCGTACTGGCCGTAATCATATACCGCACTTAAACCATCGTAAATTTCTGATGACTGGAAAATATAGCCATACTCTTTAGCGTGAGAGATAATGTTTGCAAAAAGCTTTTCGTTCGCCATGTTCGCTGTTTTTGAAGGTGGGCAAAGATAAGCGTTTGCAGTCGCAAGACGAAGGAACAGCAGCAAGAAACAAAAGCCAATTTTGGAACCCAGGTGTTATTTCAACTTTTCATTTTCCTGATGCCGATTGGCATCCCTTATGTTTTTCTTCTCAAAATTCTTTTGCAGGGCTTCGGTTAAATCAACACCGGTTTGATTGGCGAGGCAAATCAGCACCCACAGCACATCAGCCATTTCATCACTCAGTTCCCTGCCTTTATCGCTTTCTTTAAACGATTGTTCGCCGTATTTGCGTACCATCAACCTCGACAGCTCACCCACTTCTTCCATTAAAATACCAAGGTTGGTCAATTCATTAAAGTAGCGTACACCAACAGTTTTGATCCATTGGTCCACATCAGTCTGTGCCTGCTTTAGTGTTATGTCTATACTCATTATCGTATCATTTATCCATTATAAATTATTCATTACTCCTTATTCTTCGTATCAATTACAATTGTAACCGGGCCATCGTTCAGCAACTCCACTTTCATATCAGCACCAAACACGCCGGTCTGTATTTTTCTACCCAGTTCCTTTTCCAGTTGTACAATCATTTTTTCATACATCGGTACCGCAAAATCGGGTTTGCTAGCTTTGATGTATGATGGGCGGTTTCCTTTTTTTGTTGATGCATGCAAGGTAAACTGGCTTACCAATAAAACATCACCTGCCACATCTTTTACGCTCAGGTTCATTACGCCATTCTCATCATCAAAAATGCGCAGGTTCACAATTTTTGAAGAAAGCCACTCCAGATCCTCTGTTGTATCTGCATCTTCAATACCAACTAATACCAGTAATCCTTTTTCAATGGCGCCGGTAATTTGTCCATCAACTTTAACAGATGCATGTGCCGTTCGTTGCAGTACCGCTCTCATAATTTCTCTATTTGGTTGTACATTCGAAAACCGAAAATACAACGCTTCGGGTTTGATGTATGATAAAAGATGTGAGCAGCGAAATTCAATTTCAGACTGCACGTAGCGGCGGTGCCGGCGGACAAAATGTAAACAAGGTAGAAACAATGGTGATGGGCTATTGGCCCGTTGCAGCATCGGCTTTGTTTACCGATGTGCAGAAACAATTGCTGCTGGAAAAACTCAGCAACCGCATCAACAAAGAAGGGATGCTGCTGGTAAAAAGCCAGGTACACCGCACCCAGCAAAGCAATAAAGAAGAAGTAATCCGAAAGATCAACGAACTGATTGCAACTGCACTTACGCCAAAGAAAGCACGCATTGCCAGCAAACCTTCCAGGGCCGCAAAAGAAAAACGCATTGAGAGTAAGAAAAAACTGGGCGACCAAAAACAAAACCGGCGGAAAATTCGTTTATCAGATCTTTAAACATGCTGAAAAGAAACACCATACTCCTTATTACAATTTTCATTGTTCTGTTCGTTTGGGTAATGGAAGGCTGCCGTAAAAACAAGCTGGAGTTAACGACTTATCCTGTTTCTGTTCCTGCACATTTTCCTGCTACCGATTACTACCAACGTAAACCCATTTACAAAGAAGGTTTTGAATTAGGCCGACGTTTGTTTTACGATACCCGTTTTTCGAAAGACGGCACTATTTCCTGCGGCTCCTGCCACGAACAGGTGGCAGCGTTTGGAACATTCAATCACGACTTAAGCCATGGTGTAAATGGGGAGCATGGCATCCGCAATGCCATGAGTTTGTTTAACCTTGCCTGGCAAACCAATTTTGGATGGGATGGAAAATATAATTCCGTAGAAGATGTGTACACAGCGCACATCAACAGCCGCATTGAGTTTGGCGAAAATATTACCAGCATCATTAATAAACTAAAGGCCGACAACCGCTATCCGCAACAGTTTGCACAAGCATTTGGCACAACTGAAATAAACCAGCAACGTATTTACGCTGCGTTAACGCAATTTATTTCTGTTTTCGTCAGTGCCAATACAAAATACGATTCGGTAAAACAAGGACTGGCTTCGTTTACCGTTAGTGAACAAACAGGCTACAATGTTTTTTTAAGCAAGTGCAACAGTTGCCATACCGAACCGCTTTTTACCAATAACAGTTACCGCAATAGTGGTTTACCGGTTACTGCATTAAACGATTTTGGACGGATGCGTGTAACCAACAACAAATTCGATTCGCTGAAGTTTCGTGTACCCTCTTTACGCAACCTGTTTAAAAGTTATCCGTTTATGCACGATGGAAGGTTTGTTGCATTTTCGCAGGTGTTCGATCATTACCAAACAGGTGTTCAGCAAAGTGCAACACTTGATCCGTTACTCAGCAGCGGCATTTCTCTTTCAACCAACGAACGCAATGCGTTGGTAGACTTTTTGCGTACATTAACCGATAACAATTTTACCGGCAACAGCAGCTTTACTGCACCGCAATAAAAAACCCCGGCTTTACCGGGGCTATAAAAAAAGATCGCTTAAATTTTTCGTTTGGCTCTTAACACATCCAATGCCTTTTTCTGATTCTCTACTTCCGCTTTTTGCTTTTCGATATTCTTCTTGTTCTCTTCCATATCTTCCTGCAATTTGCGTAAGCGCTTTTCCAAACTCACACTTTCATCTTCGTAATCTTTCAGCTTCTTTTCGGTAGACTTTACTTTGTCTTCCTGGCCTTTAATTTCCACTTCCAGCGATTGTGCTTCTGCTAACGGAATAAATCCAAGACAGTACTGTTTTATTTTAGCAATTAACACCGGATCATCTGTTGATTTTATATAATTCTCATTGCTGCGTGTTACAATAAAATACACAACGCTTTCATCTTTTTCCTTGCGGCTTTTGCGTTCTACTTTCAATAACAGATCAAACGCTTCTTCCATTATTTCGGGAATGCGCACTGTTTTATACGTATACACTCCTTTACTTTCTTTCGCACTGTAACCCATTTGGCTGAATTTTTGCCGTATGGCATCTTCAGTTACAGAGGCCGTGTAAGGTACTTCGGTAATAATAGCAGGGATCTTTTTCTTCTGTACTTCCAGTTCGCCAAAGTTTTGCGCCTGCAGACCAACAACTGCAGAAAAAAGGGCAACTAAAAAGAGTAGCTGTTTTTTCATATAAACTTATTTTGTGAACCGAAGATAGAAAACAATACAGATCAGTTGCATGATTATGGAATGATGTTTCCCTATTTTTACAAATCGTAATTATCCTTACTTGAGCAGCGTAAAAAAATTAGCCGGACAAACTTTATGGTATGGGTTACCCACAATCGCAAGCCGGTTTCTGGGTTATTTAATGAACATGGCATTGCCGTTCATTTTTGCACAGCCATCTGTTACGGCCGATCTTACACAGGTTTATGCTATCATTCCTTTTTTAAGCATCGTCTTTACATACGGTGTAGAAACAGCTTACTTTCGTTACTCGAACGAGAAGGACCGCACCGCTCTTTACAACACCTTAAGTCTTTCCATCTTTGGTACAACAATTCTGTTTTCGGTTCTTTTATATTTTTTCCGGGATAGTATTGCCGGCGCAGCTGGCTTAAACGATCACCCGGAATATATTACCTGGATGTTAGCGATTCTGTTCTTAGACACATTAGCTACTTTGCCGTTTGCCCGGCTTCGTCAGGAAAACCGCCCGAAGAAATATGCTTTTGTAAGAGTAGCGGGCATTGTGGTAAACATCCTCATCGTGTTTACGTTTCTAGGCTTTCTTCCGTCGTATGTAAAAGATCATCCGGATGGTTTCATTGGCACTTTTTATAACAAAGAAATCGGCATTGGCTACTATCTCATCGGTAATTTATGCGGCAGCCTGTTTACTTTTTTATTGTTGTGGAAAGAATGGAAGCAGATCCGTTTCAACTTCGATGGCGGTTTGTGGAAAGAAGTAATGAACTACAGCTATCCGCTCATTATTGTTGGACTGGGTGGCATGATCAACGATATGCTCAGTCGGCTTGTGTATCAGCATGTGGTTGATTTACCAAAGGAACAAGCCAAAAATGAGCTGGGCATTTTTGCCAATATCTATCGTATTGCTGTGCTCATCACCATCATGATACAGGCATTTCGTATGGCAGCCGAGCCTTTCTTTTTTAACCGGGCCAAAGATGAAGATGCCCCACGTACCTACGCACGGGTAATGAAGTTTTTTGTCATTGCCTGCTGCTTTATGTTTCTCGGCATCGGCTTATATCTGGATGTGTTGAAATGGATCATTACATTAAAATCAAAAGCCTGGGGCGAAGGCATGAACGTGGTGTTGCTGCTGGCCATGGGCAACATTTTCCTGGGCATCTATTATAACCTCAGCGTTTGGTACAAGCTCACCAATAAAAACATGTACGGAGCAGTCATTACAATTGCCGGTGCGGTAGTAACTGTACTGCTCAACATTTTGTTGATTCCGAAATTTCATTACTGGGGTGCAGCCATTGCAACCTTCAGCTGCTATTTTTTAATGATGGTAAGCAGTTATGTATTGGGGCAGAGACATTATCCCATACCATATGCCCGTAAAAAAATCATCAGCTACCTTGTTGTGGTAACACTACTTGTATTGCTGCACAAACTCATTCTGCTGTTGTATGCGCCACTCTGGTTCAGTATTGTTACCGGCACACTGTTGCTTGGCTGCTTTACTTGGCTGGTATTGCAGGTAGAACGGAAAGAGCTGCAAGGCTTACCCTACATTGGCAGACTTATCTCATCACGTTAAAAACGGATTATACTTCTTTTCGTAACCAATGGTTGTCGGTTGTCCATGACCGCTATACACGATCGTTTCATCGGGTAACACAAACAACTGGGTTCGTATGCTGTTGAGCAAGGTTTCGTGGTTACCTCCCGGCAAATCGGTTCGGCCAATACTTTGCCGGAACAACACATCGCCACCAATAACAAAACCCTGGGCTTCGCAATAAAAACACACATGGCCGGGGGCATGGCCTGGGGCAAACAATATCTTCAGCTTATCGGCATCCAGCAAAATTTCATCGCCTTCGTTCAACCAATGCAGCGGTCCGTTGTAATTATCAAAAGGCAGGTTCCACATTAAACCACTGGCCGGGGCAAAGTCTAATACCTGTTTTTCGTTGGGGTGCAGGTGCAGCTCCAGGCCGTATTGCTCATGTACCCATTTGTTACCAAACACATGGTCGAGGTGGCAATGGGTGTTGAGCAGTTTTACAGGGGTAAGTTTATTCTGGTGAAGAAAACGGGCCAGCTCTTCCCGCTCTTCATCAAAATAACAGCCGGGATCTATAATGAATGCATGCCCCTGTTCGTTATAGATTACGTATGTATTTTCCTGAACGGGGCTGAATGTAAAAGCTTTAACAGTGAACATGGATTGATTTTTGTACTTTTAATTACATTTTTCGACTCTGTTTTCTACAACCAATACAACACGAAATGAGCCGGATGAACTGCTGCCTGAAAATTGAAATAACAACTTTTTGGCGAATCACATTTGGTAAATTTCGCTCATCAAATAACAAATGACAATATGCGAATTCAACGGATCGGTTTCTTACGGCTTACAGCATTTGTAACAGGTGTTTTTCTTTTGCTAGCCACATCTACTACTGCACAGGTGAACATGGTGGAGTTTGGTAAGAACAGAGTGCAGCATACAAAATTCAAGTGGAGCTTTTATCAAAGTCCCAACTTCAACGTTCACTATACCCTTAATGGTTTGGAGCTGGCCAAGTTTGCAACACAGGTTGCCGAAGAAGAATTGCCGGGTATCGAAGATTTTGTTGAGTTTGCCGTGCAGCGTCGCATCAACATTGTTTTATACAACAACTTCAACGATTTCAAGCAATCGAATATTGGCCTCGGACTCGATTACCCGAATGCCGGCGGTTTAACCAAACTGGTCAACAATAAAATGGTGGTGTATTACAATGGCGATCATAACGATCTCCGCCGCCAGATCAAACAAGGCATTGCTAAAGTACTGGTTGAAACAATGCTTTTTGGTGATGATTTGGGCGAGTTTGCACAAAACCAGGCTTTGCTTGATTTACCGAAATGGATGACCGATGGTTACATTTCGTACGTGGCCGAAAACTGGAGCCCGAAACTGGACAACGAATTAAAAAGCGCCATGATTGGTGCTGAATATAAAAACTTCTACCACTTTGCACATGTACAGCCCGAACTGGCGGGGCATGCATTTTGGTATTATATCGAAGAAAAATACCGCAAGGAGAATGTAACCTACCTCCTCTACCTCAGCCGCATTTATAAAAATGTAAACCGTGCAACAAACACGATTGCCAAAAAGAAACTGAAGGACGTGTTGAAAGATTTCATGGTTTATAACCGTGATAAATATTTTAAAGATATCCGTGCAAGAAGAAATGTGCCGGCCGGCCGCTTAACGCTGCCCAAAGAAATTGGCAAGAGCGATTATTTCCGCTTCCAGGCCAACCCCAATCCGAAAAGTTTTACCTACGCTGTTGTTGAATACAAGAAAGGACAAACAAGAGTGATTCTGAACGAAAACTTTATCTCCGAAAAAACATTGTGGAAGAGTGGTGTTCGTAACCTCGAAGAAAAACCCAACCCCAACTATCCGTTGCTGGCATGGGACCCCAAAGGCACACGCATTGCCATGATTGTTTGGGAAAAAGGGAAAGTACTGTTGAATGTGTACGATGCATTCCGCCGTATTAAAACAGTGAAGAATGTGGAATTGCCTTTTGAACAGGTGAATGATATGCAGTACATGCTTGATGCAAATACATTGGTGATGAGTGCTGTGAAGGGCGGACAAAGCGATGTATTTGTTTACAAGATCGATCGTATGAAAGAAGAACAGGTTACCAACGATGTGTACGACGACCTTGATGCAAGTTTTGTTGCGTTCCCCAACAAAACAGGTATCATCTTTTCCAGTAACCGTCCATCGCCCAACGCACCAACAGGTGATACTGTTTTACCGAAAGACCGTTACAATGTATTCCTCATCGATAACTGGAACAAATCGGAGTTCAAACAAATTTCGCAGCTGAGTAATATTCCTTATGGTAATGCCCGCTACCCCATGCAATACAACATGAATCACTTTACATTCATTAGTGAACAAAACGGTATTGGTAACAGATGGGCAGGTTTCTTCAGCACAACAGCTGCAGGTTTAGATACAATTTTCCAGGTGGGTGATGAACTGTTGCGCAATCCCGAACCAAAAGAACTTGATTCAACATTGCAGGCGTGGAATAAACAGGAACCCGATTCAGTTTACACCTTCCGTGTAACCGACGACAGTTCGTATACGTTCCCAATCACCAACTATCAAAGCAGTGTGTTGGAAACACGCATTGCAGGCGATAACGGGCAAGTTACTGAAGTAAACCGCCAGGGTGAGTTTAAATTCCTGTACAAATTAAAAGTGGATGAAAATGTATTACGCAAACGCAATGTTAATGCACGTCCTACGGAGTATGTAAAACGTATGACGAGGATGGATAAAATTGCCGGGGAAGATAAAAACCAGCAAACAGATATTGTTGACAGCACATCGGTAATACAAAAGCCAGCTTCCGACTTTTTTGAAACAGAATTTAAAACAGATTCTGCACAACAAACAACAGAAAAGCTGATGGGCGCAAAATCGCAAAGCAGAGAAGAAGTGCTTAGCCGTATGCGTTTGTTCCCCTACAAAAAGAAATACTTTATTGATAATGTAAGCACCAACTTTGCTTCGAACAGCGCATTACTCATCAACCGTTTCCAACCTTATTCAGGTGCAAACGGCCCGGTAAACCTTGGTAATAACAATCCGTTAAACGGTATGTTCCGTGTGGGCGCAATGGAGTTTATGGAAGATTATAAATTCACCGGCATGTTCCGCATGAACTATGGCTTGCAGGATAATGAAGTGTACATGCGCTTCGATAACCTGAGACGCCGCATCGATTGGGGACTTGCTTATTACCGCTCCATTTCTTCACTAGGTTTACAAACGTCGGGTGGTACTATTAATAATGGAGCAACGGGTATTACCAGTATTTACCAGGCAAACCTTTCTTATCCGTTTAACGAAGTACAAAGTCTTCGTTTTACAGGAGGTTTGCGTCGTGATATGTATCATATTAAGAGCGATGACCAGGTGCCTGGTTCATTACAACAACAACCGTTCGATGAAAATTTTGCATTAGGCCGAGCAGAATTTGTACACGATAATTCCATCAATCCTGCTACAAACATCTGGGTAGGTTTACGTGCAAAAGCATGGATGGAACTGTTCCATCGTTTAGGTGGTAATTACGCTGTGCGTCCCGGAGACAATACGTTCAATTTCGGTTTTGATGTTCGTCATTATCTACGCATTTACCGCAACTTCATTTGGGCGGTACGTGGTGCTGCCGATGTATCGTGGGGTGATAATAAATTTATTTACTATCTCGGTGGTACAGACGGATGGTTGATGTTTGGCCCAAATACCGTTATCAGAAATGGTGTTGCAAAAGAACGTTATTTCAACACAGCCAATAAACCTGCAAACGATGTAAGTTATGTGTACGAATCGCTTGCAGTAAACCTGCGTGGCTTTACACAAAATGCAGCAAACGGAAACAATGCTGTTGTAATAAACAGTGAATTACGTTTGCCTGTTTTTGCTACGCTGTTTAATAAACCAATTAACAATGCGTTTTTGCGCAACTTCCAGTTGGTACAGTTTATTGATTTAGGTACTGCCTGGAATGGTCAGTACAATAAAATCGGTCGCCCGGAAATTACCTATACCGATCCAAGCAACCCCAACAGTCCGGTAACAGTAACCATTAAAGCTCCCGGCGTTGGACCATTCCTCGGCAGCTATGGTTTTGGTGCAAGAAGTACATTGCTTGGTTACTTTATCCGCTACGATGCAGGTTGGCAGATGAATGGTATTTTCAAAGGCAAACCACAAATGCATGTATCGCTGGGCTTCGACTTTTAATGTTTCAGTTCTTTGTTAACAGATGCCTGCTCTTCAAAAAGAGCAGGCATTTTTTTGAGTGTTTCATAAATGAGCAACAGCACGACTGTAAACAAAATTGTTACTGCCCATACACGTGGGTATGCGAGCGGTGAAATTAATTTTGTACCAATGCCATATGCTAATTCGAAAGGCTGTGTAAGAATGTGCCAGCTGTTGTAACGATCGTACCTGCCGAGATAAATACCAAAGCCGCATAACACGATAAAGCAAACAATGAGCACGTTTACTTTTTTAGCTGAGAAGCGTTGCAGCAATACACGTTCAATATTGCGTAATGAAAACAGTCCCATCATCAAGCCATTCCACGCTGCCATAAACAACAACACCAGATCGTAATACAGTGGCACGCCCGGCCGTTCCTGCAAATGAAACAGATCAGTAATTAAATAAGGCGAATTCGGGAAAAAGAGCAACCACAACCCAAACAACAACACATTACGCAAACTGTAAGATGCATTTGTGAGTTTACTGCTGAAATACAAGGGCAGCCATGCCAGGAATAAATTCCACGGTATAAATAAAAACAGGAAGCTGCCGGTATAGCCTACACGGAATACGTAGAGTAAAATGGGAAATCCTACAGAATAAAGAAAGATGCGTTGCATAGATTTACAATGAAAAAAGTTTTGGAATAAAGATGATGGCGCCGGTTATAGCAGCACCGGCACTGATAACCAGTACGGCAGCTGCAGCAATATCTTTCACTTGTTTTATTGCCGGGTGATGTTCGGGTGTTACATGATTACACAATACTTCAATAGCTGTGTTTATCAACTCCGCTGCAATTACTGCAACAACAGCCGTAACAACCAATAACCACTCCGTTGTTGAAATATGCAGAAAGAACCCTGCGATGCAAACAGCAGCCGCACTGCCTGCATGTAACCGCAGGTTGTATTCTCGACGTAATGCATACATTAACCCACTAATGGCATAATAGAACGACTTCATACAATTTTATTTACATGATATTGTTTGCGTACATCCATTAACAGCTCGGGCATAATACCAAACCAATCCAGTTGCGAAAGATCGCCGGCTTCTTTTCCTCTTGCATACGCTTTGCGAAACGATGCATAATACTCCGGCATTGTAACCAGGCCATACAGTACTGTTGCCAGCACCGGAAATGAAACACGGCCATTTGCCAGCATAAAAAACTGCAGACACACTTCGCCTTCGTCTGTAAACGGATAGCCCAGTACTACATGTTTAATATCGTGCCGCTCGTAGTACGGTAACAGCCGCAGATTATTTTCATTCAGCAATTGCCACACTTCGTTACCTACTGTATCAAAAGGCAAAGCGCTCAACTGTTCCATACTATATGGAAAAGCTTTTTTCCTCCGCACAATTTTCAGTACCGGTAAAGCAAACGTATGAGTAAGCAATACCAGCAGCTGACTTCGTAAATTCTTCAGCAACTTTATCATATAACAGGTGTTGAATTGTTAGCAGATTTTTTCGTGTCACCATACCAATCAATGCGTCTTGAATAGAACATAACAAACGCCAGCAGCATAAACAAGCCGATGCTGCCGAATAACAAGGCACCATCCTGCAACTGAATTAAAATATAAATGAAACCGTACAATGCAGAAAGGAAACTCGTTAATGCAATAGCTACACCTGCCTGTTTAAAAATGCTGTAGGTATAAGCTGTAATCAATCCAATGGTTGCAACAGATGCAATTACATACGCAATATTAAAACCGGTATACTCCGATACGGATAACAGCAACGTATAAAAAATACAGAGTGCCAAACCTACCAAAATGTATTGCAGCGGATGCACGCTTCGTTTCTTCAGTATTTCAATAAAGAAGAATAAGCAGAAAGTAAGCGCAATAAACAGTAACGCATATTTCACCGTACGCATCGTTTTACTGTAAGAGTCGATGCCCTGCAGCAAACCAACCCCAAAAGCATAGGTATGTACATCGTGTTTGCCGCTTTTCCAAACCTGCGGAATATCACGTGTAAAATGCAGGATGTTCCATTTGGCAGTAAAGCCGTTTGGTTTTACAACAGATTGTTGTGGCAAAAATTTTCCATCAAACGCCGGGTTCGCCCAACTCGATTGCAGTTGCACACTGGTTTGTTTGGCCAATGGTGTAAAGTACAATCGTTCCGATCCGTTGAGTTTTAGTTTTAGTTGAAATGTTGATGCGGTGTCTTTTAAACGAACGGCATCTGGTACCAACATACTTACTCCTGATACTGCTACTTCTGTTTCGGGAAAGCCCGGCTCCATTTCCATTGGCTGACCATTCCAGTTTAACACCAGCGATTCTGCAATACCACGGTTATCGGTAATACCCAAACACAAACGCACTTCGTTCCATTGAATATTATTCGGATCGATGCCGGCTTTTGCCAATTGTAAAGGAGAAATTTTTCCCTTCAGCATAATATCCGATTTGTATAATACAATTTTAAAAATGCTTCTGTGCTTTACTTCGGGCATCAGTTTGCCATCCACTTCCAACGCATCAGGCATGTAGTGCAGCATACGTTTATATGCCAGTACTTTTCCATTTTCAGCAGGTTGATAATCGAGATAAGGAATCAATAAAAACGGACCGTTAATCGTTTGTGCCGATGCCCACTTGGAACTTACTTCGGCAATTACCTCCGTTTGACGCTCCTGCCGTTCACGTACCAGGTCTTGAATAAAAGAAGCAGGAATAAGTAATACGAGCATAAGAAAACCAACGACCATCGATTTAAAAAAGAGCCCGTAGCGTTGCCAGAATGTTTGTTGTTGTGTACCCATTTTTTCATTTTTTAAAAGCGCTTTGAATTACAAAGTATAAATCCAAAAAAAAATTTACTTCCCCATTTGTTTGATCATTTGCTCCAATGCATCGAGATGAAGACGAAATGCTTTCTCTCCTGCTTTTGTAACAGCATACGTTGTATTTGTTTTACGGCCAACAAAGCCTTTGTTCACTTTTATATAACCGTTTTCTTCCAATGCTTTTAAGTGCGATGCTAGGTTACCGTCAGTTAGCTGTATCAGCTCCTTCAACTCGTTAAAGCTAACCTGGTCGTTTACCATCAGCGCACTCATTACACCCAGCCGCACACGGCTGTCGAAAACTTTCTGTAATTGTTCAATCGGATTCTTCATACGTTCCTGTTCTGATTCGTCTAAGCCTGCCGCTCGTATTTGTTCCACATTACAATACCGTAGATAATGTGCAGTAATCCAAAACCGGCGGCCCAAAAATAAAGACCATAACCCGGAAACCAACAACTGATTATGCCCAACAACAACATTCCATATCCTAAAAACCGTATTTCTCCCAGCGTATATTTTGCGCCGTTCACTAATGCGAGTCCGTAAAAAATTAAACATCCGGGCGCAATTAAGCCATATACACCAGCTTCAATCAGCTTTAATAAAAATAAGCCCCCCGCAACAAGCGGTACCGCCACATTCCAGATAAGTCGTTGCGATGTTGAACTCCACAAAGGAATACCTTGCCTACTGCTTCGTAAATAGGTGAAGATAACGGCCACTACAATTGCAGATATTAAGGTAACAGCTGCAATCATAAACAAGCGGTGACCCATAAACGAGTGAAGCATATCGAGACCTCCATCTGCATGCTCGTACTGCCGTATAGTTCCTGCCTTTGCAGTTTTACCTGCATCTGAACCTGCAATTACATCATTGGCAAACCAGGCACCAGCAAGTGCACATACACCTGCCCCCACTCCGCTTAAGCCACTTAAACTCAAAAAGCGGCTGCTCCTGTCCATAATATTGCGGATGTCCTTTATTGTTTCCAGCGTTTGATTTTGGTCTGTCATAAAAGCACTTTGTTTTACAAAGTAAATTCAAAAAGAGTTACTTCGCCAAATTTTCAACAACCTTTTTAACAGAAACTTCCGAAAAAGAGTAATGTTACGGGTAAATCTCTTAACGGTAGCAAAACAGGAATCGCTAATTTTATCGCTTTAACGATCACTCTGATAACCGGATGAAGTATAGCTTTCTTTTTGTGCTGTTTTGTGTTGCAGGTATTTCGGCGTTTACACAAACAAAGCTGATAACCGGCCTCGTTAAAGATTCACACTCCGACGAACCTATTCCATTTGCATCGGTTGTTGTAAAAAATACAACTACAGGTAAGCTTACTGATTCTGCCGGAAACTTTACACTGCACCTTACTTCTATCACTCCAACCGATTCCCTGCTTATCAGTTACGTTGGTTACAACAGTGTAACGATACCCATACCCGTAACAACAAATGATACTGTTTTTTTGATGATTCAACTGGAGCGTGGAAGCGCCGGCAAAGAAGTGGTGGTGAAATCCAAATACGGCAGGGGTTGGATCTTGTGGCGAAAAGTGGTTCGCCAAAAACCCGTAAACGATCGCTATCGTTTCGAAAATTTCGGTTACGAATTGTACAATAAACTTGAAATAGATTTAAACCGTTTCAACAAAGAAAAGTTTAAAAATATCCGCCCGTTAAAACCGTTTGGTTTTATTATGGATCAGAACATCGACAGTACGAGTGAAGAAAAACCCTTCCTGCCGGTGTTTCTTACCGAAACTATTTCTGACTACTATTTTCAAAAATCCCCTCTACGCCGAAGAGAAGAAATTAAAGCCAGCCGTACATCGGGATTAAAAAATGAAAGTGTACAGAAACTGCTGGGCGGCATGGATCAGAACATCAACGTATATAACAACTATATACCGGTATTTGATAAACGCTTCATCAGCCCCATTAGTGATAATGGAGATGCTTTTTACAATTACCGTGTGCCCGATACACAGTATGTTGCAGGCAAACGCTTTTTTCATTTAGTATTCTCGCCCAAACGTAAAGGCGAAAATACTTTTGAAGGCGATTGCTGGATACACGATACCACTTTTGCCGTACAAAAGATGAACCTGCGTTTATCGAAAGATGCCAATGTAAACTATGTAGAAAAGCTGAGTATTGTACAGGAGTACAAACTCGTGAACGACAGCATTTGGTTCCTGGCAAAAGATAAATTCATCATGGATGTATCGGCTATTGGTAAGCAGCAGTTTGGTGTTACAGGAAGAAAAACCACTACTTACAAAGACATCCTGATCAACTCCGGTGTAGTGTGGGAAAAGCTACAGAAAAATAAAAAGCTGGAAGAAACCATCTTGCTTGCCGGCTCAACAGAACAACCGGAAACTTACTGGACAGAATCGAGACATGAAGACCTGGCAAAGAATGAACAGGCCATTTACAACATGATCGATACGTTGCAGAATATGCCGTTGTTCAAACGCTACAGCGATATTGCCAATTTCCTGGCAACAGGTTACAAAGCATTCGGCAGTTTTGAATATGGTCCTTGGTTCAATGTCATGAGCTCGAATATTGTGGAAGGATTCCGAACCCGTTTGGATATTGGCACGAGTACCAACTTCAGTAAAACATGGTGGTTGCGTGGTTATCTTGCATATGGTTTTACCGATAAACGTTTTAAAGGCCGGGCAGAGATAACGCATTTGTTTAAGCGGGATCCACGTATGCGTTTATACATGTCGTACACCAACGATTACGATAATGGTCAACGTTATTACGATGAAGTAGGCACTGATAACGTATTTACATTAGCTGCACGAAAATCGCAGGTGCCCATTAAATTTTTACATGTAGAACAACAGCGGATTGAGTTTTCGAAAGAAACACATGCCGGTTTCACCTTTGAAATTTCTGCAACGAGAAAAATATTTGACCCCATCAGATCTTTACCATCAAAATCAATTTATCCAAACGGAGCAGGCGATGCCCTCAATAATACAGAAGTTGGTGTTCGTATCCGTTATGCTTATCTCGAACGTTTTTTAGAAGGAACTTTTTTACGATCAAGTTTAGGCAGTCCCTACCCGATTGCTGAATTAAAGTACAGCAGAGGTTTTCCAGGTTTTTTGAAAAGTAATTACCAATACCATCGTGTAAGTTTATCGGTACACGACTATTTTAAGATTGCGAACTATGGTGAAATGTATTACAATTTGTACGGTGGAAAAGTGTTTGGCACATTGCCTTTCCCATTGTTAGAAATTCATCCGGGTAACGAGATCTTTTATTACAATAAATATGCTTTCAACCTGATGAACAGGTTTGAATATTTGAGTGATGAATTTGCAGGTATTAACCTCGAACATAATATCGGCAACGGTATGTTCCGTTTGCTGGCTCCAACCCGTAAACTAAAGCTTCGCCAGTTCTGGACGGCAAAAATGTTGTGGGGCAGCTTAAGTGATGCCAACCGCAGTTTTAACCAAGTGGGTACCGTGTTCGATCGTGGTCATCAATTTCAATCACTTAATGGTAAAACGTATATGGAAGTAGGCACCGGTGTTGATAATATTTTTCGTGTGCTGCGTTTCGATTTTGTGTGGCGTTTATTACCACAACCCTTGCCACAAGAGCAATACAAACGTTTTGGCATTTTCGGCAGCTTCCGTTTACAGTTCTAGCAACAGCCTTTACTGATGCTGCATTTTACAACTCATCGATACAGTCTACAATCACCCTGCATGCTTTTGTAATTTCTTCTTGTGTTATGGTTAATGGCGGAGCTATACGCAAACAATTGGCTGCAAATAAAAACCAATCGGTAATTACACCATTGGCAATACAGGCATCAATTACTTTTTTATTTGTTTCAAAGCTGTCGAACACCAACGTCATCATCAGCCCACGGGAACGGATGGCTTCCACTTTCGGGTGTTGCAACAAACTGCGGAATAATTGTTCTTTTTCAAAAACACTTTCTACTAACTTCTCTTCAAACAACACCTGCAAAGCCGCCATACCTGCTGCACAACAAACCGGGTGACCACCAAACGTACTGATATGACCCAGCACCGGATTCTCTGTTAACTGCCACATCAACTCACGGTTAGCAACAAACGCACCCAACGGCATCCCGCCGCCCAATGCTTTGCCCAACAGTAAAACATCGGGCACTACATCAAACTGTTCAAACGCCCACAAGCTTCCGTTACGGCCAAAGCCACATTGTATTTCGTCGAGTATGAGTAAGGTTCCTGTTTCGGTACAACGCTTTCGCAAAGCCTGTATCCATTCACGCAAAGGCGCATTTACACCTGCCTCTGCTTGTATGGTTTCTGCTATAACGCAAGCTGTTTTTGTGGTAATGAGTGAAAGATCTTCAAACGAATTATAATTGGCATGATGAACACTCGGCAACAATGGACGAAAAGCATTCCGCCAGTATTCATCGCCCATAATACTCAATGCTCCTTGTGTGCTTCCATGATAACTGTTTTTAAATGCCACAATTTCAGCACGGTTGGTAACACGTTTGGCCAGCTTCATGGCACCTTCAGTAGCTTCGGTACCAGAGTTTGTAAAGTAAACAGAGTTGAGTGTTGCGGGTAAATGATCGGTTAGCAGTTTGGCATATTGCACCTGCGGCGTTTCAACAAACTCACCATACACAATGAGGTGCATATATTTATTTAACTGCTCCTGGATTGCTGCCAGCACTTTCGGATGCCTGTGCCCCACATTACAAACACTGATGCCGGCAATCAGATCGATGTATTCTTTGCCAGTTGCATCCCACATGCGGCAACCTTCAGCTTTTACAATTTCAAGAGCCAAAGGTGCCGGCGATGTTTGTGCTACGTGTTTTAAAAAAAGTTCCCGTTGATTCATAACTGATGCCTGCAAATGTCGGAAAACTTGAGGCAGATTTGGTACGAAAGCTGGCTTTTGCAGGCATCACCGCCTGCGTTTGCTAGTTTTCACTGAAAAAAGCACTGAAATAATATGAACCCTCAAAAAACATTGCGAAATTTACAGTTCAACTTAAAACCCAGTTCCGATGCCCGTAATACTCCCTGTAGAAGGCGTTTTTCCCAAGTTTGGCAACGATTGTTTTATAGCTCCCAATGCTACTATTGTTGGCGATGTAGTAATGGGCGACGAATGCAGTATTTGGTTTAATGCAGTGGTACGGGGCGATGTAAACAGTATTCGCCTGGGCAATAAAGTGAATGTACAGGATGGTGCGGTGCTGCATGCCACATACCAAAAAACCAAAACCATCGTTGGTAATAACGTAAGCATTGGCCATAACGCATTGGTGCATGGCTGTACCCTGCACGATAATGTGCTCATCGGCATGGGTGCTATTGTAATGGATAATGCGGTAGTTCACAGCAATTCCATTGTGGCAGCAGGGGCAGTAGTGCTGGAAGGAACGGTGATTGAAGCAGGTACTATTTATGCCGGCGTTCCTGCAAAAAAGGTAAAGGACATCAGCCAGGAGCTGATACACGGCGAAATTAACCGCATTGCGAATAACTACCTGAAGTATGCCGGATGGTTTAAAGAAACTGTAACAAACGAAAAACAATAACGGTACAACTATTGTCCATATCCAACTGTTAAACAATTACGTATATGAAACAGATCGCAAAAGCAGCGTTAGTCCTTTTTTTACTGTCATTTATAATGACGAGTTGCAACGTGTTTAAACGCACACCCAAAGAGGGCTGTCCTACCAATGGCAAAAATGTTGGTGCAGAGCGATTGCTGAGTGGTGAAAAAGTGAAGAGAGCGAAACGATTTAACAGTTAACAGATATAGGGCTTACTAACCCGCATTAATAACACCAAAAAATACCGCTATGAATCCAACATTACGCAACCATGTAGGATATAACGAAGCCGTACTTGACGACGATGCCAGCTTTGATAAATTTCATCGTTGGGCAGATATTCTTGCCGACAAACTGAAAATTTCTTTTACCAAAAAGCTCGATGATTTTGAAGCGCTGTACTGGGACTTCCTGTACAAAGGCACGGCACTCACCCTTAGCTTCAATATCTTCAATGGCATTTCTGTTTTTCCTTCGCTGGAGGAAAAAAGCGATCATTTTGAAAATGCAGCTATCGCTGAATTAGTAGATGCGTTGAAAGATGCTTCACCTGAAGAGTAATTACAAACTGTACTTTTCTGCAGTTCTGTTTGCTACTGCCAGTGCTTTTTATTTTCGATTGTGGCAAGAATACCACAATAGCTGATGTAGCGCAGCGGATGAATTTTTTCTGCTCTTACAGCTTCTTTTATTGCACAGCCAGGTTCTTCCAGGTGCAAACAATTATTAAACTGGCACTCGCCAATCAGTTGGCGCATTTCCGGAAAATAGTGCGATAATTCCTGACGGTCGATTTCAAATAATCCAAATTCTTTTACACCGGGCGTATCAATAATGCGGCCGCCAAACGGCAGGTCGAACATTTCGGCAAACGTGGTAGTGTGCATGCCTTTACCGCTCCAGCCACTTACTTCTTCGGTACGTAAATCCAGGTCGGGCATTACAGCATTGATAAAGGTCGATTTCCCTACACCCGAATGACCACTGAGTAAAGTGGTCTTATCTTTCAGTAAGGCTTTTACATCGCTTACCCCTTGCCCTGTTTCCATTGAAATTAAAAATACCTTATAACCTACCGCTTCGTACATGTTTTTCCATTCTTCAAACTGCTCTTGCTCTTTTTTACGGTACACATCGGCTTTGTTAAACACAATGATGCTCGGAATGTGATACGCTTCTGATGCAATTAAAAAACGATCGATAAACCCTTGTGAAGTGCGGGGTTCTTTCAACGTTGCAAACAGCAGACTTTGATCGAGGTTTGAAGCAATGATATGGTGCTGGTGTTTGTTATGCGGACTTTGCCGGTTGATATAATTTCTCCTGTCGCTGATACCCGAAATGATCCAGGTTTGCTCCACATCGTTATCCAACATCATCTCCACTTCATCGCCAACAGCGATTGGGTTGGTAGATGTGATACCATCAATTTTAAATTTTCCTTTGATACGTGCCTGCACAAAATCGCCTTGTGTTGTTTTGGCAACATACCAACTACCTGTTGATTTATAAATGATGGCTTTCATTGTGATGCAAAGAAAAGGAATAGATTGCCACGGAGAGATAGAAAAAATTATTCGCCACCAAGGCTCAAAGGCAGCAGGAAGCACAAAGAGAAAAAGTGAACAGAAAAGATAAATTACAAAAGCGAATTTTAACGGCATTACGCCTCTGTGGCATTTACGGAAACTTCCGCAGCACTTTGTACCGCAGCCAAATTTCCAGTAACAGCAGCGCCACTATTGCGAAAGCAAGCGGATAAAACTCTTCGGAGTAACGGGCAAACTGGCTTGTTTCAATTTTCGATTTTTCCAGCTGATCAATATCGGAATAAATTTTACTGAGTGTTTCGTTATCCTTTGCCCGGAAATAATTACCACCAGTTTCGTTGGCAATTTCAGTCAACAGCTTTTCATCAATGTTTACTTTCTCCATTGTACGCACTACACCACCTGCAGTTTGTTGTGGTAATGCAGCATAACCTTCTGTACCCATGCCAATGGTGTACACTTTTACCTGGTAGGCTTTCGCAATTTCTTTGGCTGTACTTGGTGGTATCAATCCGCCATTGTTTTCACCATCGGTTAACAGGATAACAACTTTGCTTTTCGATTCACTATCTTTTAACCGTTCAACACTTGTAGCTAATCCAGAACCAATAGCTGTACCATCCTGCAAAATACCACTGCGTACAGCATAGATCTGGCTCTTTAATGCTGCATAGTCCGTTGTTGGCGGACATTGTGTAAACGACTCACCTGAAAAAATAACCAGTCCGATACGATCTGTTTTACGTGCATCCACAAAATCGTTTGCTACTTTCTTCATTGCTTCCAACCGGTTCGGGCTAAAATCTTCGGCCAGCATACTGCCGCTTACATCCATGCAAAGAATAATATCGATCCCTTCACCTTCAACACGCTCTTCGCTGCTGCGTGTTTGTGGCCGGGCAATTGCAATAATGAGTAATGCCAGCGAGAGCAAACGCAAAATAAACGGCATGTGCCGGAGGATATTTTTTGTTGTACCCGTACTACGGTAAATGCTGAGTGTAGATACGGTTACTGATGAGCTGGCTTTCCGATTCGTAAGGATATACCAAACAATCAGTACCGGCAGCAACAACAGCAACCATAAAAGGTAAGGATAAGCAAATACAATATGTTGATACCATTCACTAAGCATCCGGATTCAATTCTTTTTCTGTTTGTTTGACTGTTGTTTCAAGACTTTCCAACACCTGCATGCATTCAGTTGCAGCGGCTGCAAATTTTGCAAACTTCACAGCATCACTTAAACGCAATGCTTGTGTAAGCGTAATCACCCGATCGTTAATGAGATGAGGCTTTACCGCAAGCACAAATTCATCGGTAGTAAGTTTCGTACAAGGTACACGCAGCTTTCGTTCGTAATAGCGTTTAACAGCATGCGATAGATCGGAGAAATGCCGTTTCTGATCGAGCTGTGTGTGCCAGTCTTCTTTCTTTAACTGTGCAATTTTTTTCAGCACATCTTCTAATGCTGTACCCGGCGATTCATCGATAACATCGGTTACTTTCTTTTGCTTCCAGTTGCGGAACAGGATTATCAACAGTATTAAACTAATAAGGCCAACTGCAGCAACGATCAAACCAATAAACCATTGCCCGGCATTTACTTCTACAATCGGTTTAATATCGTTCATCAGCTGATTGCCGGTTGTATCGTATTCAATCAATATTTCCTTAGGCGAAAACTTTAACAGCTGTGGCTGCCCGTTTACATTAGATGGAACAAGCGCTGCAATATTTTCAACAGCCCACAATCCACTGTCGAAACTGGTAAGGGTTATTTTTCGTGTTAATACATTACTGCTGTCGATACTGATTATTTCAAAATGCGGAATGCTGTCGGGCAGTTGCCATTGAATAGCTGCAGAAGAACTGATGGCTTTTAATTCGAACCGCATGGTGAACGGTTCACCGATCAAAATTTTTTCTTTGTTACCCGATACTACGCCTGTTACCTGTGCCTGCGTACACAGCAGAAGCATCAAACAAAAAAATAAAATGGTAATGCGTTGAATCATCTGCTGCGGTTAATAAAAAATTTCTGTAACACTTTTACATAATCATCTCCTGCACGCATATGCAACAGATCGGCGCCTGCACGGCGAAACACATCTTTTACATAATCGTTATGCTTGTGAAAATCTTTTTCATATTCATAACGCACCAGCGCACTCGATGTATCAATCCATCGTTGCTCGGCGTTTTCAGCATCGGCTACCTGTAACAATCCGGCATCGGGTAAACGCATATCCAGCTGGTCGTAAATTTTAATGCCGATCACATCGTGTTTGCCTGCTGCAACACGCAAAGCATCTTCATAACCTTTACCCAAAAAATCGCTGATGAGAAAACAAATGCTCTTACGTCTGCACACATTATTGAACATGCGGAATGCATCTGCATAATTTGTTCTGCTCGATGCAGCATCGTTGCTCAGCATTTCACGCACAATATATAACGTATGTTGCTTTGCTTTTTTGGGCGCAATAAAACGCTGCACTTTATCGCCAAACAAAATGGCCCCTACTTTATCGTTATTGTTAACTGCCGAAAATGCAAGTACTGCCGCCAACTCTGTTATCAGGTCTTTTTTACGTTGCAGATGTGTACCAAAGCTGATGCTTGCACTGTTATCAATTAACAGAAACACCATTTGCTCCCGTTCTTCTTCAAACACTTTGCTGTATGGATGTGCATAGCGTGCACTCACATTCCAGTCGATGAAACGGATATCATCGCCGGGCTGGTACTCACGCACTTCTTTATAGCTCATACCCTGCCCTTTGAATGCCGAATGGTATTCGCCGGTGAACATGTGATTGGTAAGTCGCTTGCTTTTAATTTCAAGCGAACGTACCTTCTTTAATATTTCTTCGGTAGTTAACAAGTTTGTTACGGGTTATGCGTTGAACGTTACAGGTTACGGCACCTTTACCACATTCAATACCTGGTTAATAATTTCTTCTACCGAAATATTTTCTGCTTCGGCTTCGTAGGTTAAACCAATACGATGGCGCAACACGTCGGCTGCAATCGACCGTACATCTTCGGGTAATACATAACCACGTTTATGAATAAATGCAACCGACTTCGATGCCAATGCCATATTAATGGATGCACGTGGCGAACCGCCATAAGAGATGAGTGGTTTGAGATTACTTAAACCAACCTGTTCTGGCTTGCGTGTTGCAAATACAATATCAAGAATATAGTTTTCAATCTTCTCATCCATGTAAATGGTGCGTGCAAGATCTCTTGCTTCTGTTACTTCACGAATGGAAACCACAGGATTAATCGTTGGCGAAACAAGCTGTTGTGTGTTTTGCCGGATAATCAATTGCTCTTCTTCTTTCTTTGGATAATCAATGACCACCTTCAACATAAAACGATCCTGTTGTGCCTCAGGTAACGGGTATGTACCTTCCTGCTCCAACGGATTCTGTGTTGCCAAAACCAAAAACGGTTCGTCCAGTTTGTACGTATTCTCACCAATGGTTACCTGGCGCTCCTGCATAGCTTCGAGCAAAGCACTCTGCACTTTTGCCGGGGCACGGTTAATTTCATCGGCCAACACAAAATTGGCAAAGATGGGTCCCTTGCGGACGAAAAACTCATTCTTCTGTTGGTTATAAATCATGGTGCCGATAACATCGGCGGGCAACATATCGGGTGTAAACTGTATGCGGCTGAACTTTGCATTAATGGCCTGCGACAACGATTTAATGGTGAGTGTTTTTGCAAGGCCCGGCACACCTTCCAGTAAAATATGGCCATTACCGAGTAACCCAACCAACAGGCGATCTACCATATACGTTTGTCCTACCAGCACTTTTCCAACTTCTGCACGAAGTCGGTCGAGAAAACTGCCGGCATATTGAATTTTATCGTTCAGTACCTTGATGTCTTCTGCGGTTTTTAACATGTAATCTTGGTTTTTTGGTGAAAATACAACGCATCTTATTCTTTTCCTGTAGGCTGTATTAAAATTAACCTCCATAAACGCAAAAAAAAGGCCGAACTTTTTGAAGCGCTGTACTTTTTCAGGAATTGTAAAACATTGCGTACTTCTACCAACGGAAACTTGCGGCAGTTGCCGAACAATTATCTTTGCGGCCTATGGACGCAGCGAATGATTTATTTGTAAGGTGGATGCACCTTGAACAAAAACTGGTAGAACGCTTTGGTAAAAAGCCCGATTTAGAATCGATTTTATTTTTAATTGGTGTACAGGAGTTCGGGCAATTAAAAGATAAATTCAGCAAAGAGCAGAAGCAGGATCTGATGCATGTGGCTGTTTGCGCACTTTTATCACAGAGCGGTTATTTTAAGTTAGACCGATTTGATGATGATGGATGGCCGCACTTTGAGCAGCTGAAAGCCATGCCCAATATGACCATGCGTGAACAGGAAGATTTTTTGAAAGATCATGTATTGCTTTATTTTGAACAAAACGGATTGTAAGATGAAATATGTTGTGCTGCTGCTTTGCGTAATGCTTGCACTAACTGCAGATGCCCGTAACCGTAAGGTAAAGATTGTTACCAGCAAAGGAACCATCGTAGTAAAACTGAGCGACAAAACGCCATTGCACCGCAACAACTTTGTAAAACTGGTAAAGCAGAAGTATTACAATGGTATTCTGTTCCACCGGGTAATCAAAGAATTTATGATCCAGGCGGGCGATGATTCCACAAAAAATCCGGTGCCGGGCAAACGTTACGGCAGTGGTGGACTTTCGTATAAAATTCCCGCAGAATTCGACAGTTCCTTATTTCATAAACGTGGTGTACTGGCTGCGGCCAGGGATAACAACCCCGAAAAAGCCAGCAGCGGCAGCCACTTTTACATTGTGCAGGGTAAAAAGTTTACCGACAGTACCTTGAATGAAGTAGAAGTAAAACGGATGGGTGGCCGTAAAATACCTGAACGCTACCGGGCGGTGTACAAAAGCATTGGCGGAGCTCCCCACCTCGATCAGAATTACACGGTATTTGGCGAAGTGGTAAAAGGCATGCAGGTAGTGGATACGATTGCGCAAATGGAACGGGACCAGTACGACCGGCCAAAAGAAGATGTACGCATCATCCGGATGAAACTGAAGCGGAAATTTTTATTTTTCTGATTGCAGGAAAACAATCAATTTAGCAGCGCTTAAAAACAAATACAATATGAATTTTCCAGAGAATCTCCGTTACACAAAAGATCACGAATGGATCAGCTTAGAAGGTAATGTTGCAACAATTGGTATTACTGATTTTGCACAAAGAGAATTAGGCGATATTGTGTATGTAGACATTAACACAGTTGGCAAGGCATTAAATGCTGAGGAAGTATTTGGTACGGTAGAAGCTGTGAAAACCGTAAGTGATTTGTTTTTACCTGTTGCCGGTACCATTACCGAAGTAAACAGTGCACTCAACGATGCGCCTGAAGCTGTAAATACAGATCCTTATGGAGCTGGCTGGATGGTAAAAGTTACTGTAAATAACCCTGCCGACGTAGAGCAATTACTGGATGCAGCAGCGTACAGTGCTTTGGTTGCGTAATGAAATTGAAGCTTCAACAATATCTTTCTACAAAATGGCCGGCCATTCTTTGGTCGGTCATTGTTTTTATACTGCTAATTATTCCTCCTTTGGCAATTGGTGACGAAAAGAAAATCGAGATTGTAAACCTCGACAAGGTCATTCACTTTTTTCTGTTTGGCATCATTGCAGGTTTGTGGACGTATTACATCAAACAAAAGCAAAACAGCTTTTTGAACTACCTGCTTATTTTACTCTGTACCATTGTTTATGGTATTACTACAGAATATGTGCAGGATTGGGTAGGCCGGGATTTTGATGTATGGGATATGGTAGCCGATGCTGCAGGCACTATCGTATTTGCAAGCTGGATTTGGTATAAAAAGAAGACCCCGGTAGAAACCGGGGTCGAAACCAAAACTAACTGCTTATGAGAAAAATTTAAATTCAGATTTGTTACACAAAGTTCGCACTATCTACAACTTCAAACTGCTACTACCTTGTTAATGTTTTCTAAAGCCTTTTTGTTTTAAAAAACGGGCCCTGGTAGAAACCAGGGGCCGTAACCAAAACTAACTGCTTATGAGAAAATTGACTGCTTTAAAGAACTTTCATATTTAAGACGCTAAATGCATTCCAAAGTTTACAGTTCGATTGTTAAAATATCCTAAAAGCATTTTTGCTGTCTCTATACCATCTATTTCTAAAACCATGCCAATACAAAAAAGTGGTTGTTGCAACCTCGTTAATTAGCTAAAAAGCCCCTTTACCATATCCATTACTCCGCCGGCGCCCGACTGTTGCGAAGCTCCGCCTTTCACCATTGTAATCACATCGTTCAAATCTGTATCGCCATCACCATCTTTATCGAAACCGCCCTGTGTTACCCGACCCAGCAAACCCTGTAAATCAATCCCATTGGTGCTGCCGCCGGTTAAAGAGCTGAAAATTCCCTGTAAGTCAATACTGTTATCGGTTGGATCGTTTGTTTTAGAAATAAAGTTGTTCAACACACCTGGCAAGAGGTTGCTTACAATACTGCCCGCCTGTCCCTGATTAAGATTGAATTTTTCCATCAATGAAGAAACAGCATTGCCCGAAAGTTGCCCTGCCAATGGATTGGCCTCGATTTCACCTCCCTGGCCACCCAGTAATTTCAATACATCTTTAAACTGGCCTCCCGCAAGTGCCTGCTGCAAACCTCCGGTAATACTGCTGGTTACATCAGCAACGGCTTCCTCATTGCGTTCATTTGGAATATCGGGATTGTCGAAAATTACCGGACCAGCCTGTTGTTTTACAAGATTTAATAATTGATCAAACATGATGATTGTATATTTTACCTATCAAGTTACTGTAAAACATTCCGGGATGCAAGCAATACAGTTGAAATAATTATTATATAAGCCGGCTTAAAATAACAAAGCCCGGCTTCAACTACCGGGCTTTGTTTATAACTATGTGTTGGTTACTTATCGAACTTTAGCAGCGATTACAGATGCATCGTCCTGTGTGGTTTTGCAACTGGTGGTAGGGCCAATCCACCATTTACCAATTGGCTGATTATAGGATACACCCATAATTGGAGCCTCACCATTACCGCCCGGATTATACTCGGCCAGCCAGTTGCAGTTTGCATCGTACAAGCTTTGGTGGTACAGCCCGATGGTATGGCCACCTTCGTGTGAAGAGGCTTCCCATACATTTTTTTGGCTATAGCCTAATGCCTTTGAAAATACAAAACCTGGTATTTCAAGACCCCATGTCCAAGAATCGATGTAAGCAACACCGCCCGCTGCACCATACCATTCGTGGTACTGTGTAATAATAATGCGTTGTCTTCTGTTTGCCGCAGCAGCAAAATAAGCAGCTGAGTCTGTAGTAACTTTAATATTGGTGAATGCGGCATAATCGTTGGTAACTTCTGCCAAAATATTTGCAATTTCTGTACTTGTAAAGCCGGAGGGAGTTGCATAAAAAGGCACACCACCGTTCCAATAAGGACTGCTTACTGTCTGTCCATCAAAATCGAGATATAACAACCAGGAAGAGCTGGTAACTGTTGGTGTTGTAACAATGGAGGTTGATGTTTCGCAAGCATCTCCAATACCATCTTTATCACTATCGGCCTGGTCTGGATTGTAAGTAGATTTACAATTGTCTACATTATCAGGAATACCGTCTTTATCTACGTCTTTTCCTCTGCCTGCAATAAAATTATCAGCAAACAATTCGCCACGGCGAATGCTGTTGTAGTTTCCTTTAAGAAAATCGCAGGTTTCTTTTTTCTTTGAAGCGATAGCTTGAGCGGGAGTAAGAGCCTGTTGCTCAGTAAGGGTTGAATTTTCTTTTTGGCATGCAGCGAGGATTAATACGCTGGCATAAACAATCAACTTTTTCATAGTGATTGGATTTGGTTTTTAAGATATTGGAAATTGATTTCAGTAACTGCTACCTACATGTTGAGTAAGTCGCTGCTGTTCTTGCTAAACATTTTGTTTGTCTTCTTGTAAACGAAAAACATACCAAATGTTTACTTGCCATTTTTTATGGCCAAAACAGCTAACAAATTGCCGCCTGCAAGTAAGAGCTACAGATCAGATTAAGTCACGTCAACTATGTATCTGATTCTGGTACAAAGTAACGGTGCTCTTCCTGTGCGGAAAATAGAATAAGTAGTGAACCTGATGTAGTTAGAAGTTGATACCCGTGCACAATTCCACTTACTGGAGTGTAAGCTTTTCTGCGTTCTCGGCAAACTGTAAAGCATCTATTAATTCTTCGATTTCACCATTAAGTACGGCATCGAGATTATAGAGCGTAAGACCAATACGATGATCGGTTACACGGCCTTGCGGATAGTTGTATGTTCTGATTTTGGCGCTTCTGTCGCCGGTACTCACCAAACTTTTTCGTTGGCGGGCTATTTCTTCTTCTTGCTTACGCACCTGCTCTTCGTAAAGACGTGTTCGCAGCATTTGCATGGCTTTTTCACGGTTGGCCAGCTGTGTACGTTCGGTCTGGCATATGACTACTGTACCTGTTGGAACGTGTGTAAGCATAACTTTCGTTTCAACCTTGTTTACGTTTTGTCCACCGGCACCACCGCTTCGGGCAGTTTCCATTTTCACATCACTGTCCCGTAATTCAAAATCAATTTCTTCGGCTTCGGGCATTACAGCTACTGTTGCGGCACTGGTATGCACACGACCACTTGTTTCGGTAGCAGGTACACGTTGTACACGGTGTACACCACTTTCAAATTTCAAAATACCATATACATCATCGCCCGTAACTTCCAGCTGCACCTCCTTGTAGCCACCTACCGTTCCTTCGCTTTCGCTGAGTATAGCAGTTTTCCAGCCACGGCGTTCGCAGTATTTGATATACATCCGTAACAGGTCGCCTGCAAATAAACTCGCTTCATCGCCACCCGTACCTGCACGTATTTCAAGAATAGCATTCTTATCGTCCTGCGGATCTTTGGGAATCAATAACTGACGGATATACTTCTCTATTTCAGTTTGCCTTTCTTCCAAAACGGGTAGCTCTTCTTTTGCCAGTTCTCTCAACTCTTCATCGCTGCCGTTCAATGCCTCCTTATAGCTCTGCACATCGCTGAGTATAGAGAGATATTCTTTCCTTGCCTGCACAATTTTTTCCAGACTACGGTACTCTTTACTCAAGGCAGAAAACTGCTTATTATTGGCAACTATTTCGGGGTTGGTGAGTGCTACACCAACTTCATCAAACCTTGCCTGTATTGCTTCTAACTTATCTAACATAATAATCTGCTCCTGAAAGGAAATGCTTTCGTCTTAAATTTGAGCGGCAAATTTAAATGAAATCGGCATGCAATACAGGAAATTCAGGGCAGATAAGTTGTTTGATGGATACACACTGCGAAAAACAGACGATACCCTTATTGTGGATGCCAGAGGGAAAGTAATTGACATTGTTGCTGCCGCCGATGCGGGTGATGATGTTGAAACATTTTCAGGTATTCTTTCGCCCGGTTTCATCAATTGCCATTGCCACCTGGAGCTGAGCCACCTTAAAAATATCATTCCACCACATACCGGGCTTGTTGATTTTCTATGTTCGGTTGTTACAAAGCGTGGGTTTGAACAGGAGCTGATAAAGGAAGAGATCCGCAAAGCCGAACAGGAAATGTTTGAAAACGGTATTGTTGCTGTGGGCGATATTGGCAACACCGCCGATACTGCTGCAGTAAAACGAAACAGCAAAATCCGCTGGCACAATTTTGTGGAAGTGCTGGGGTTTACTGACGAAAAAGCTGTGAGTAATGTACAGCAGTATACACGTGTGGCAGAACAATTAAAAGCCGATCATCGCACTTCACTTGTGCCGCATGCGCCCTACAGTATTTCACCACGTACATTTCAACTCATCAACGAAGCAACAGCTAATCAAATTATTTCCATCCACAACCAGGAAACTGCAGCGGAGGATGAATTGTATAAAACGGGCCAAGGCGATTTTCTGCGTTTGTTTAATCTGTTTGGTTTTACTGGTTCGCCCTTTCCTGTAACCGGTAAAAGCAGCATCCGTTCGTACCTGCCATACTTCAACAATGGCCAAACAGTTTTTCTCATTCATAACAGCTTTATGCCGGAAGAAGATATTATTTGGGCGAATGCATATGCAGCAGCAAATGGATTACAGCTTGTTTACTGCTTTTGTATTAATGCCAACCTCTATATTGAAAACAAAGTGCCGGCTGTTACTTTGTTTCAGCAACAACATTGCAACGTGGTACTGGGCACCGACAGCTACAGCAGTAACTGGCAACTGAGTATTACTAAGGAAATACAAGCATTACTGCAGCACACTACTGTTACAAAAGAACAGGCGTTGCAAATGGCTACACTTAATGGCGCAAAGGCAATGCAATGGCAAAACGATCTAGGAAGTTTTGAAAAAAATAAACAGCCGGGCATTGTACTTATTAAGCACGACTTCGGTTCTTCGAAGAGACTACTTTAAAAAGCAAAAGCATTCCCGCTGGAATGCTTTTGCTTTACTATAACTTAGTTTTTTACTCGTACATCGACTCTACATCAACCAACGATTTCTTTTCGTTTCTGTAAAAATCGACACCGCTTGTACGGCTTGTAATTAATATCCGCTTCAACAACTTTTGCAATTGCGCTTCTTCCGGCTCATCGGCTTCCAACGCTGTTTTTGTAAACTGTGTAAACTCATAGTCATTGTTGCGGTTAATCCTGTAACGGTTGTAATACTTCCACATCTTGTCGTTTTCAAATTCAATTTCCGTATCTGCCTCCGGCACTAAGCCAACCGTTGCAATTTTCCACTGCACATCATCTTTCTTCATTTTATACCGGAAGAAATAGATGTACCCCTTTTTATCTTTTAGGGTCATTGCATAACGTTTTATAAACGATATGGTGTCTGGTTTCTCATTGTCATTTGCCCAGAGCAGTTTACCCATTGCAAGATCTTTATGATTGCGGTATTTCACCGGAAATAACTTTTCCATGTTCCACCCTTTCAGATCTTTTAAAAGACGGTAACGATATTCATCTTTTGAGGCAAAGAAGCGGAGCAGCGTATCGGGCACCTGCTGTTTGTTTTTTAACAGCACTTCCATCACATCGTACTTAAGCTGCTTGCTTTCCGATTGTAACAGTTGCGTAACAAACGCCTGTACAGACTGGCTTTTTGTAATAGAAGGAATCAACAACCTGCTGTATAAAATAAGATCACTGTTTGTTTCGTCTTCTTCATCGAAGCCTGTTGTTACTACAATATCTTCATCATCATTCGCCTCCTCCTTATTCTTAGTAGCTTCTGCTTTTTGTATTGATTGTTTCTTTTCTGCAATTACTTGTTTCCGCCACAAGTGTTTTGCTTCCAGTAAAAACTTATCGAAGTACATCTGGTAATCTGCTGCAGTAATCACACTGTCTTCCACCATATCTGCCAGCAGTTCCATCATCTCATCTTTGTAATCTTCGAGGTTTACCAACGGAAGCAGATCGGGCAGTATTGCTTTTACCAGCAACAACGTATCGCTCATATTATCTAGAAACTCATCATCACTATCGTCATCTTCACCATAGGGAAGTTCTGAAGCTAAGCCATAAATGCCGGAAGCATATCGCCTGTAATCATAATCGTCATTATTTTTTTCAATAATCGGCGGCTCAGCTTTTACAATATCTCTGAAGAGTTTATACGAAGTTGCGGTTTGTTGCCGTAACAACGCTTCCAAAGCAACATACTGTAGTTGAATGGTATCGCCGGCAGCAAAATATAAATCGTGCAGGTACTGCGAAGATGCAACGGTTTTAATACTTGCCAACCGCTTCATTAATGCACGCTTGGTATCGAGATAATTTTTTTCTTTCCAGTTAACTTGCTCAATTGCATTTTTCAATTGAGGAAAATCTGAAGAATCCAATACAATAGATGAAATATATTTTTTTGCCCGTTTATGCAGCACTGTATCGGCAGACTGAAAATCGCTGAATAAATAACCTGATTTCTTCGCCATGATATCAAAACCCTTCAATGTAGAATCCGGTGTAAACGTTTCGAAAAATCTGCTAATAAACGGACTTGGTTTTGTAAGTGTATCACGCAGGGTTTGTATGGTAAACACCATGCCATCTTTCAAAAACGATTTAACATGTACCATGCGACTGCTGCCTTTATCGCCTAGGTAGGTTTCCCACACATTCATTTTATTGGGCAGAACGGTCTTTTGTTGCCAGCGTACAATTCTGCTTGTATCATGATACTCATTGTCGGTAAGACTTGCACTGTCTTTTACATAGGTGTAAAAAGGCATTTTGTAAAAACTCACTTCAATACGTTCGCCGGTAGTATCGTTTTGTATAATTTTTGTTTCGTTGATGGTTTTGTAAATAAACTCTTCTTTAGCATCTTCCTCATTACTCAGTTTATCATAAATGCCTGCCAATTCCTTTAAATCTGTTTTTCGTTTTGGCACAGGATAAAAAGGTGTGTTTACAGTATAGTAAAGTGTTGTATCTTTTTGAACAGCATCATTACCATAAACAAACGGTTGCAGTTCAAAACTGTTGATGAACTGCTCCATTGCAGGATTTTCTTTTGCTGCATGCACAATTACGGCATAATAATGCGCCCCCTGCAAAATAAATCGGGCCATAAATATTTTGCCATCTTTATCTCTGAAACGGGTATGTAGAGCAGGATATCCTTTGTGCTTTATTTGTTTGCGCTCAAGCTGCTTATCAATAAATGCAGATGCTTTAAAGCTTTCTTCAGCAAGGCTTAAATCAAACGTGTCTTCATCGCTCTTTGTGTAATTGTGCAAAGAAGTTGCCACAACACGATAATGATTTACATCATCAACTGCATCGTATACACGATTTTCTTTTATTGTAAAGTAGGGCTCGTGCGGAAATGCAACTGCAAAACCACCACTTGCAGGTGTAAATAATTTACCGGTAATTTTTTGCTCTTTGTAATTTTTAAGTTGAATGCTGCTGAAAAATTCTTTTCCTTCTGTACTGTTGCTTACATAATTACCAATACCACTCATTTTAAAAATGAGTACTTCGTAAGGTGTAACAAAAATATTGTAGCGTTGCACATCGCCTCGACGGGTTCGGTTTACAATATCATATCCCTGGTACCCACTTCTGCTGATGGTTTCTTTCGACAGAATTTTTCCCGGTATACTTTCGTACAACAAACTGTCAATCACTTCCATTACACGTGCATCTTTTTGCCCCCACATTAATGCATTGGTTGTAATTTTTGTTACCATGTAATAACTTCCATTACTAACATCGGCATGTTGTACCTGGTTAAAGAACGGATGATTGGTTGAAAAAAAAGCACCCGGCGCCTGCAACTGGTAGGTGCCCTCTTCTGCAATAATTTTTTGCATGGCAACCGGCACCGTTATTTTATCAACTGCATCTTTTTCCTGGTTGCTGCGTCCCGCCATTTTAACCGGGCGAACAATATACCCTTTGCTACGCAACAGTTCTATTACTCCTCTTGTGCCGGGCAAATGTGCTGCACCAACTCCTGCAAAAACAGAAGCTCCAGCTTTAATAATCGAATCAATTGAGTTGGCTTGAATTTCATTACGGCGATAAAGAAATTTTTCATCGAACAACTCCGACTGTGAGTTGTAGCGATTAATGCTGTCAAGCAAATCGAGATTACCTGTGCGGTAAGCTTCTTCCAGTTTGTCGAATGAGTACTCACTATTGTAATTATCGTAGCTGCGCTGCTTTTTATTTTTATCCTTTGCAGCGTCTTTTACTGCTTCAATCATCAGCTGCATACTTTCATCGAAATTTTCCAGACCGGCTGTTTTTTTACCATACTTTCTTCCACACTGGTAAATAAACATGTCGAGAAAAGTATCTTCTTCAAAGTCGGATGTTTTACCACCGTATGTTCTGTACAACAGATTGTTGATCACAGAAGGATTACTTGCGAGTGCATATTTAATGAGCTCCTCGTACTTGTGCACTTTAAAGGTGTTGATGGACAAATGATCGCCGCCACGGTTGCGGTTTCGTATAAAGCTCATCGGATCTAAATCGTATTTATCCATATCCTGCTGCCAGTAAGCCATATCGTTTTCAAGGGCTACAACCTGTACATTTTTAATACCCATGTAAAACGAATCGGGCAGGTTGTACACCAGCTTGCTGCTTACGTGCATGGTGCCAAACAAATAAGAAGGCTTTGTTGATCCTTTCTTTGTTATTTCCCAAAACAAACTTGGATACTTCGATGGCTTTTTATTAACCTGGCCAAAAGATGAGCTGCAAACAATGAGGAAGATCAGGAGGGCAAAGGGTTTGAATTTCATACGTTCTAAAGTGTGGTTTCGTATAGTTGTTTTTGTTAAGATGCACCGTTTAAAAGAATGCACATGGTATCTGCTAAAGTTCGGTATAATTTTTCATCAGGGCGACAGTACTTCCTGCAACACCTGTAATGTTTTCAGTTTGGTGAAATCTGGCATATGCAGCAAGTAAAATGTTTCAATCGCTTCCAGCAACTGCCGCCTTTGCAAATAGTTCATCGGCACTTCAGCTAGTTCATGTGGCTGCATGGCTTTCAATACGTCGCTCATCAGTTGTGCAGCCAGTCCATCGATATAATACACATGCTGCGGATAGGTATCTACAAAACTTCCTTCCTGCAAATCAAAAATGGTATGCATGCCGGCATCTTCGGTGTTCATCTGAAATCCGAAGAAATTGGTAAGATGTAACGAAAAGTATAACGGGAAATTGGCTGTAACCGTATCTGAAGCTGTATCTAATTCTACCAACGCTTCTTCAACAAAGTAAAACAGATCGGGATTGTTTTCTGGCTGCTTCACACATTTCTGCAGCAGTTCCATCATGTACAGCATAACACTGTTTTTAATGACATCTGCAAACAGTTCTGTATACAAATAATTCCAGCGGAATTCTTTGATGCGTTGCAGATTCTTCAGATCGTGATGGTACACCACTAACTCCAGTATGGCACCCGGCTGAAAATAATTTGCTTTTGCGCCGCCCTTTTTACTGCTTGTTCTTACTCCCTGCACAATATAACTCTGCAGACCATACAACTCGGTATAAGCAGATATAATGAGGCTTGTTTCGCCATACTTTACTGTACGTAAAACAACTGCTTTGGTAGTATGTAATACATTGCTCAATGCTGCTACTTGATAAATACAATTTTGCCAACCTGTTTCTCTACACCAAATTCGTTCTTGGCAAGCACAAGGTACACTCCGCTTGCTACCCGTTGATTTTTATAATCACGACCGTTCCAAACAGCTTGTCCGCCTAATGATCTTGTCTGATACACAAGACGCCCGTTTAGTTCTACAATCTTTACAATTGCATTTTCGGGCAAACCACGAATGCCAATTGTTCCGCCATAACCTGCAGGCACTGGACTTGGAAACACAACTACTTTATCCGGATTTTCACTTGCTTCGGTTGCACTGCTCCGGTAGCTGCAAATACCATTGAACGTAGAGAAATATACTTCGCCTGTTAAAGGATCGATGGCAATGCGGATAATACCATTGCTGAGCAGCGGACTATTTTCTGCTGTAAATCGTTCTAATACTTTTTCACCATCAGCACTTATTAACCACACACCGTTGAGTGTGCCTACCCATTTACGGTTCGCAGCATCTACAGCAATGGCACGCACATCTTCATTTTCAAATAACAGTCCGGCAAAATTATCCTGTTGTACTACCGGTTGAAACGCTTCACAGGCGTTAGTTGTAAACACATCACCCGGACATTGAATAACCGCTATGCCTTTATCGGTACCAATCCAGATAAAACCATCTTTATCTTTCGCCATGCAGTTAACCATATTGCTTGGCAGGTTACCATTTCCTTTGCCCGTTTGCAACCACTTCCAGCGATCATCACCTGCATTATCAATAGATGCGCCGTGATTGTAACAGAACAAGCCGTTACCTTGTGGTACCTGTATCCATTTCTGATCAGCATCATCAATTAAGATGGCGCCCACCATGTTGTCCTGTATTAAAAACGGCACACGGAAACTTCGCCAGTTGCCATCGGCTTTCTTCACAAGAAAATTATTACTACCTGCAAAATTGCTGATCCATAAATTGTTTTGCGCATCGAACGCCATGCCGCCTACACGATAATTATTCGGATCGCCGATAGCGACATTTAACGGTGAATTTTGTTTGTAAATTTTAAAGCTGTTGGTATTTTTCAGTTCTACCAGTCCGCCGCCAAACGATCCTGCATAAATGGTTTCATCACGAGGATCAACAGTTATTGTTATTACATCAAGCACCGTATCCATCCATGGTAGTGTAAAACGGTTATAATCTTTCCACTCATTGCCATCATACGTAAAAAAACCACTGCCGTTGTATTGATAATTCCAGGCTGCATTGATACTTCCGCCTGCTACATACAATTTGCCTTTATAAAAGTAAAGTTCACCATCCAATGCCCCATAAGGAGAGTTAATGTTATAGCGTTCAAATACGGTTGCTTCTGCTTTTACCAATCCTTTTTCATAATCAGAAATCCATATTTCGTTTCCACTCTTTACTGCATGCATGGGATAACGCAGTTGATTATTGTTCTGCACTGTAGCCGTAATTGTTCCGTTGCTGTTGAGCACAAGCACACGACGTTCGTTCCAGCCAAAACGTTCTTCGCAAAGCAACAACGAACCATCACTTGCATTAAGCGATTCCCAACGCCATGTATCTGTGTACACGGCCTGCCAGTTACTTCCGCTCAATACATAAATCGTATTGAAGTATTGTACCGCAACGGTATTGTTGATGATAAAAACTTGTTTTATTGCACCTGCCGGTAATCCATTGGTACCGCTGATATTTGTCCAGTTACGATAGTCGTTTAAGTTAACAGCTGATTGACTGGCAACTTTCAATCCTTCTTCTGTTGCAGCATAAAACAAGTTGGCAGTTGCTGCAAAACCATTTACCTGCACATTCCCTCCACTGTTGCCGATTAAAAAAGTATTGCTGACCTCGTACTTTACAAGATCGATCACCACAATACCCAAACCTGTACTGAGGTATGCTTTGCTGTTATAGAAGCTGATGTTGTTGATGGCTTTATCGCCTGTAACAGTACTTCGCAGAATATCAGGGATATTGATCACATCATTTCGATAAAGAATATCGATGTTACTGTTTTTATAAGCGATCAGCAGTTTTTCATCTGTTGCAGAATAATTGAGCGTTCGAATGCCTACATCGCTGAAACCACTCACTTTACTCAGCCTTGTAATTTCGCCTTCGTTCTTACTAACCATGTAGGCGCCAAATTCCGTAGCAGTAAACACCGTGTTGACCGACAACGCCACCCGTTTGCCGGAGCGGTAATCCATATGCTCCCGCCAGCGGCCGATAGGTTGCAGTTGAGTAATACCCTGCAGGGATGTGATTAAAAAAACAAATAGAAATAAAGCTCTCATCAGTTCTCAAATTTAACTGGTTTTGAAACAGCTGTAGAAAAACGATGCAGCAAACAGACATATTCCTGACAAATTCAATCCCACGCTCACTTACAGGGCAATACAACTTAAATTTTCTGCCTGTTTTCAGGCAGAATGGCGTTTCTTTGCGCTGCTTATTTTAAATTAAACGTATCAGACAGCATGTGGTATAACTTGGGTAAATGGGTATTGCGTAACAGACTTCCTCTTTTAATCGCTGTAATTCTCTCAACCGCTGTAATGGCGTTTTTTGCTGCCAAGGTTCAACGCAGCTACGATAATGCAAAAGCAATTCCGATCGATCATCCAAAATACCTCGAGTACGAAGCATTTAAAAAGAAGTTTGGCGAAGATGGCAGTTTGCTGGTAGTAGGTTTTGAGAAGAAGGATATGTTTGAATTGAATTTCTTCCGCTCATTTACAAAGCTGCAAAGTGAGATGAAGAAAGTTGCCGGTGTAGAAGATGTGCTCAGCATTAGTGCAGCCGTAGCACTGGTAAAAGATACTGCAGGCGAAAAGTTGCGCACAGTAACTGTATTTCCCGAAACAATTTCAACGCAGGCTCAACTTGACAGTTGTAAACAAGTATTGTATAACCTGCCTTTTTACAAAGGTTTGTTTTATAACCCTGATGCGAACGTGTACATGATTGCCGTGCGCATTAACAAAGAAGTGCTGAACTCAAAGAAAAGAGATGTATCGGTAAACGGTGTAATTAAACTTGTTACAGCTTTTGAGAAAGAATACAACACAACCATGCACCTCAGCGGCTTACCGCATGTACGTACCGTAATGAGCACCCGTATTGCTTCGGAAATGCAATACTTTCTGTTAGGCTCTGTATTACTTTCAGCGTTGATTTTACTGTTGTTCTTCCGTTCATTCAGCACCATGTGGCTGAGTATGGCAGTGGTGATTATAGGTGTAATCTGGAGCCTTGCAACCATGGTGATGTTTGGCTATAAGATCACCATCCTGAATGCATTGATTCCGCCATTGATGGTTGTAATAGGCATTCCTAACTGTGTGTACTTCCTCAATAAATTTCATACCGAGTTTAAAAAAACAGGCGACAAACAGCAGTCTCTCATCAACATGATTGGCCGCATGGGCATTGTTACACTCTTCTGTAACATTGCTGCAGCCATTGGTTTTGCTGTATTTGCCTTAACCAAAAGCCAGATCCTGCGTGAGTTTGGTATTGTTGCGGGCATCAACATCATGGTCCTGTTTGTTATTTCGTTTATTCTTATTCCCGTTGTATTAAGTTATTTACCTGCACCCAAACAACGCCATGTACGTTACCTCGAAAATGAGCGGCTGAATAAATGGATCATGCGTATTGAAATGTGGGTATTCAATCATCCCAAATACATTTATACGGCAACAGCTGTACTTGTAGCACTTTCACTTGTGGGCGTTATGCGTTTAAAAAGTGTAGGATACATTGTTGATGATTTACCGAAGAATGATAAGCTGTATGTTGATCTGAAATTTTTCGAACAACATTTTTCCGGTGTAATGCCTTTGGAAATTGTGGTCGATACCAAAAAGAAACAAGGTGCGGTACGCAGTATTTCCAATCTCACAAAAATTGATTCGTTAGTTCAATATTTACAACGCCGTCCCGAAATTGGTAAAGCACTGGCGTTAACCGAAGGGTTGAAATTTGCACGCCAGGCTTACTATGATGGCGACAGCAATATGTACCAGGTGCCCAACGAATTTGACCTTGCTTTTCTTGCGCCTTATCTGCAAATGAAAGCCGATAGTAACAGCAAGAACAACAATTTTGTAAAACTGGTGAGCAATTTTGTTGACAGCACCAAACAAAAAGCACGTATCAGTGTAAATATGGCCGATGTTGGCAGCGACAGCTTGCCGAAAATTCTGACAGCGGTACAATTAAAAGCAGACTCCTTGTTTAATGCAGACAGCATAGAATACGCTGCAATGATCAACAAAGGAGAAGTAAAGCCGAACGAAATTGATTCTGCACGTTTGGAAAAATCGGCCAACATCCAATTAACAGGTACCAGTATTATTTTCGTAGAAGGAAGCCGTTTTATCATAAATGGTTTGAAGGAAAGTATTTTCTGGGCTTTCCTGCTAATTGCCTTGTGTATGTTGTATTTGTTCCGCTCAGTACGCATTCTTATCTGTTCACTCATCCCCAATATCATTCCGTTGGTTATTACAGCCGGTGTTATGGGTTGGGTGGGCATTCCGCTGAAACCCAGTACTGTATTGGTTTTCAGCGTAGCACTTGGCATCGCTATTGATGTTACTATTCGCTTCTTAATTAACTACAAGCAAGAGTTACCATTGCATCAACATGAAACAGCCGAAACGGTAAAACAAACCATTCGTCATACAGGTATAAGTATTATTTATACTTCGTTGGTACTGGTTGCCGGTTTTATTATTTTCTGCTTTTCGGGCTTCGGTGGTACACAAGCGTTGGGTTGGCTTACATCTCTTACACTTTTAGTCGCCATGATCACGAACCTTGTGCTGCTTCCGGTGTTATTAATCTCAACTGGTAAAAAGCCGACTACCGTTCATAAAAAAACCAGCTGAGTAAGCAGCAACACTGTAATTTTTTTGTCTTCCTTTAACTATTTGTAGCATTTGACGTTAAATTTGGCGTCCGTAAAAAAGCATGTACTGACAAATTGTAATAAAAACCTCCTGACTAACACTCCAAAAAATCGGAAACAATTTTCATTAATAAACCTAAATCGAGTATGAGAAAACTTGTAAGTATGATGGTTGTGCTTCTACTTTGCATTACGCAGGTATTTGCACAAGACAAGACTGTTACGGGTAAAGTAACAGATGAAAAAGACGGGACACCACTTGCCGGTGTTTCGGTTACAGTTAAGGGTACCTCAATTGGAACAACAACTGCTACCGATGGTAGTTATTCATTAAGTGTTCCTTCTTCAGCTAAAACATTGGTTTTTTCTTTTGTGAATTACCAGCAAATTGAAATGGCCATTGGCGGTAAAACCACCATTAATGCAGGTCTTTCAACAAATGAAAAATCACTGCAGGAAGTAGTGGTAGTTGGTTACACACGTACAACAAAAGAAGCGTTTACTGGTTCTGCTAAATCTGTAACAGGCGATCAGCTGAACAACAAAAGCGTTTCAAACGTATCACAGGCTTTAGCAGGTGAAGTTGCAGGTGTAAGAGTAATTAACCCTTCCGGTCAGCCAGGAACTTCTGCAGTAATTCGTATAAGAGGTTTTGGTTCAGTAAATGGTAACCGTGCTCCTTTGTATGTAGTAGATGGTGTTCCTTTTACAGGTTCGATTAACTCAATTAACCCGAACGATATTGCCAGCACTACAGTATTGAAAGATGCCGCTGCAACATCAATTTATGGTTCAAGAGGTGCAAACGGTGTTATCGTTATCACTACCAAAACAGGTCGTGGTAAAAAGTCGTTCATCGAAGTTGATGGAAGATTTGGTAGCAACAGAGCAATTTTGCCACGATACGATGTGTTAAGGTCTCCAGAAGAGTTTATTGGACTCAGCTGGGAGGCTCTTTACAACGAAGGTGTGATAGTTAATAATGCTAATCCCACAAACTACGCAAACACACGTTTATTTTCTGCTAACGGGATCGATCCTCGCAACAACATCTGGAAAAACGTAACTACAGGTGCAGATTTAATTAATCCAACTACACGTACAGTATTACCCGGTGTAACACGTTTATACGATCCGGAAAATTGGGAAGAGTATGCGTTTCAACCTTCTAACAGGCTTGAAAGCAATATCCGTTTTGGTGGAGGTGATTCACGTACAAATTTCTACACATCATTTGGTTACCTAAATGATGTTGGTTATTCAATTAACACAGATTTCAGACGTTTAAACGCACGTATCAACCTCAACCACGAAGTAAAAAAATGGCTTTCTACAAACTTTAATCTGAACTACGCTAATACCCGTTCTAACAACAACGGTCAGGGCTCCAGCTCTAACAGCGTATTCTGGTTTGCAGATAATATGCCATCGATTTATCCTTTGTTTATGCGTGATGCAAGCGGCAACAAAATTCCTGATCCAATCTTTGGTGGTTTCAGATACGACTACGGTGAAACAGGAAGAAAGTTTGGTTCATTGACAAACGCTATTGCAGACGCAACTTTCAATACCAACAGAACATTTAATAATGAGTTAACTGGTACAACATCCGCAAACATTAAGTTTACCGATGAGCTTTCATTGGAAAACCGTTTAGGTGTGCAGTACAACTCTACAGTTGGTTACCAGCTTACCAATAAGTTTTATGGTTCTGCAGCTTCACAAAACGGTTCAATTTTCCAGAGCCGCAACAACCTGATGAATCTGAACTTGTTGAACATGCTCCGCTATAACAAACGCATCGGCAACCACAATATTGATGCGTTATTAGCACATGAAGCAACTAAATATGAGTTTGAGATTTCTTCTGCATCAGGTCAAAATCTCGTAAGCAATTACGATGTTTCATTGACAAATGCAATCATTAAAAATCCAACGCAAACTTCATATAAAAACACGAACAACCTTGAAAGCTACTTTACACAGGTAAGTTACGATTACGACGGAACTTACTATTTGTCAGGTACTGTTCGTCGTGATGGTTCTTCACGTTTCGTTCCCGGCAAACAATGGGGCACATTTGGTTCTGTTGGTGCCGGTTGGGTAGTTTCAAAAATGCGCTTTATGGATAATGCAGGCATTTTGAAATATTTAAAACTTAAAGCCAGCTATGGTATCCTCGGCGATCAGAATGGTTTAGGCTTCTATCCGGGTGTTTCAAGCATTTCTATCAATGTGTTGAACAACCTGCCTTCTTTCGGTATTCCTACACCGGGTAACCCAGAACTTACATGGGAAACCTCTAAAATGTTCCAGGTTGGTGCAGATTTCCGCTTAGGTAATTTCCTTGATGGTTCAATCGAGTATTACATTAAAAATACTGACAACCTGATTTTTGACAGACGTGTAGGTATTTCAAATGGCTATGCATTACTGCAGGTAAATGATGGTCAATTACGTAACGCAGGTATTGAATTTGAACTGACTGGTCATATCCTGAAAGGAACCAATCACTTCCTTGACCTTAGTGTTAATGGTGAGCACTTTGATAATACCATTACACGTATGCCGCTCGATCCTTCATTTGGTAATAAGGAAAAGCCAATTGATGTACAAGGAGCATATGCATGGTCAAAAGGCCGATCAATTTTTGATTTCTATCTCCGCAACTTCACTGGTGTTGATCCTACAGATGGTGCAAGCACTTGGACTGTTTACTACATTGATGCGAATAACGATGGTATTTACCAAAGCACAGAGCGTTTAACAACTGATCTGGAAAATTTCAAAGCAAACAATCCGGATAAAATCGGTTCGTTGAAAACAGCAACTACCAAAACATATTCACACGCTACGCAGTTTTACAATGGAAAATCGGCTGTGCCAAAACTCAGAGGTGCATTTAACCTTGCAGGTGGCTTCAAAGGTTTTGATTTAGCTGTTCAGTTATTGTATAGCTTCGGTGGCTACGCTTACGATGGTGCTTACGCAACTTTGATGGGTAATGGTTTGATTGGTAACAACAACTGGCATACCGATATCCGCAGACGTTGGCAGAAAGCTGGTGACGTTACAGACGTTCCAAGACTCTCTAACAACACTGATGCAAACGTGAATGCACAGTCTACAAGATTCCTCGAAAAAGCAAATTATCTTGCTTTGAACAACATTCGCTTAGGTTATACTTTACCTTCAAATGTTGCTCAGCGCTTAGGTATCATTGAATCTGCATCATTATTTGTTTCGGGTGATAACCTGTGGTTGCATTCTGCACGCCGAGGATTTAACCCAAGTACAGCAGAAACAGGTGGTTCCGATATGTATCGCTATTCACCGCTTTCAACAATTACTTTTGGCTGTAAAATCAAATTCTAAAGCATAAACTCAAAAGCTATGAAATTAAAATATTTATCAATTGTGGCTTTATTGCTAACCACAACTATTGGTTGTAAAAAGTCATTTCTTAATACCGAGCCTACGCAGTTTACCACACCTGAATTGTTGGGTGCAGCTGCCAGACAAGACCCAAAACTGCTAAACGGTAGTATTGCGGGTTTATATACAACCATGTTCTCTACAGGTGTTGGAGGTACTACCGGGCATGATGATTTTGGTCAGAAAGGTATTGACATCTACACTGACATGTTGCAGTCTGATATGGTGCTTGCCGGCTTAAACTATGGCTGGTATTCAAACGTTGCACGTTACAACGCATCACCAGATTTTACCCGGAATGAGGTTTACATACCCTTCCGCTACTACTATCGTCAGATTTTCGGTGCCAATAACCTTATTGACATCTTAGGTGGCAACGATGCGGTACCGGCAGAAGCAGGTAATAAATACACAATGGGGCAGGCAAAAGCGATGCGTGCTTATTCCTATTTCTATCTTACCCAACTGTATGGTAAGGAATATGGTACTGGTAATGACAAGCTGATTCCGATTTATACATCAGCAACTCAGGTAAATCGTCCGAAAGGAACTACAAAAGAAGTATTTGATCTTATGGTCAAGGATCTTACTGATGCGATTTCTTTACTGACAGGTTTCACAAGATCATCAAAAGACCAGGTGGATATTAATGTTGCCAAAGGTTTATTGGCGTATGTACTTTCAGCAAGAGGTACAACTGCAGATCTTAACCAGGTTGTAACACTTACACAGGATATCATGAATGCATATCCTAAAACAACGGTGGCACAATTATACTTTGATGGTACAAATGCTGCAACTGCGGGTTTTAATAATGTTGCAAATCCTAGCTGGATCTGGGGTGTTGACTTAACACTTGCACAGGGTTTGAACCTTATCTCTTGGTGGGGTCAGGTAGATCAGTTCACTTACAGCTATACTTGGGCTGGCGATCCTAAAACCATCGACAGAGGTCTTTACGATGCTATTCGTGCAGACGACATTCGTAAAAACCAGTTTGTTGCACCAACTGCAACAAGCCGTCGTTTGCAACCAACAGGCAAGTTCTGGGCTCCAGCACGTGTTTCTGGCGGTCAACGTTTTGTTGAAACCGATTACGTGTACATGCGTGCAGATGAATTTTATCTCTTAAATGCAGAAGCAAAAGCAAGATTGAATCAAGATGCAGCTGCACAAACTGCGTTGAAATCGTTCCTCACAGGACGTATAACTGATGTTTCGTATGTAGATGCGCTTTCTGGCCAAAGCTTACTGGATGAGATTTACCTGCAAACCAGAATTGAACTCTGGGGCGAAGGCAAGGCCTATTTAGCTATGAAACGTTTGAAAAAGCCAGTTGTACGTGGTTCCAATCATTTATTTGAAGCGGGTGCAACCATTCAGTACAGCGATCCAAAACTTACTTTCGTGATTCCACAAGCAGAGGTTTTAAATAACCCTAACTTAAATAATTAATTATTTAATTATTAATAATAAAAAAGCCGCATTCTTTGTGAATGCGGCTTTTTTATTATGCCTGTTTAAAGATTTTTCCAAAGAAAAACTTCACAAGTTAAGCATTTTGAATGCAGCATTATTATTTGCTCTCTTAGTAAGTTACGCATAGGTTTTCGACAGCCCCTAAATTTAGAGACTAATGTTTCAAAATCATTTCAAAACCAATAAAACTAAGAACCATTTTCAATCATAAATCACCATTGCATGAGGAACATATGGAATTGTGATATACTTCTAGCTGCACACTTAACAGCTCCTTGCATAGAACAAGACACAAACCTGAAATGTAACAAACGAAAAAGACGCACATCCTTAAGCGGGAGTACCCGTTACAGTAAAAGGTACTACAATTGGCGGGGCTTTCTCTTTGTAAGAATAAGTTTTTACTGTAACACTTCGGCAAGCTTTTGTTCCAATGCGCTGCCTCTTAAATTGTCTGCAATCACTTTACCACTAGGATCAAGTAATACGTTGTAAGGAATGCCGTTAAAACCATATAAACCTACTACTTCACTATCCCAGAATTTTAAATCGCTGATATGCGTCCAGGTTAAGCCATCTTCTTCAATTGCTTTTACCCAGGCATCTTTTGTTTTATCGAGCGATACACCAAGTATGGTGAAATTTTTATTCTTGAATTTATTGTATGCAGCAACTACGTTCGGGTTTTCGCCACGGCATGGACCGCACCAGCTTGCCCAAAAATCAACCAACACATACTTCCCACGAAAACTGCTCAATGAAACATTCTTACCATTTACATCGGGCAGTGTAATATCCGGCGCAACAGTACCAATTGCAGGAGTTGATGCTTTCGGTTGTTGTGCAGCAGCAACACTTTCACGAAACTGCTTAACCACCGATTGAATACCTGTATGCTTGGGGAAACGTTTTACAAGGCTGTTATACATTGCTTCGTTTTCAGCAGCATCGGCACCTACATTAATGGATGTTGCAAACATACTCACCATGGGGCTGTTATCTTCCGCTGCAGTTTTCTTTACATATGCACGAAACGATGAAAGTACTGCATTCATCTCGTTCTGCTTTACCATACGTAAGCTATCGCCTTGTACTTCGTTTTGCAACTGGTATTGCATGGAGTATAACTTTTGCTGTGTTACAGACAATGAATCAACAAACTTTTGCAAACGTTCACTTGCAGGAGAGCCGCTATAGTTTACTTTCCGAATATCTTTCCAATCGCCTGTAATGGTAATATCCGACTTATCGTTGATTACAAAAAACAATGGACTGTTTTCAACCTTAGGAAAACGCAATTGCAATAAGCTTTCTTCTGCTGCTTTTCCTTTCAATGAAAACTTACCATCCTTCAAAGTAATACTGTCTAACACCTGTGGCGGCATGTTTTCAAACGAGATCTGTTCGAGATAAACAACCGTTGCCGGTGCTCCCTTTACTTCACCACTTACAGTAAAATTTTTACTTCCGTTGTTTTTGCATGCAGCAGCGGACAGGGCTACAACTGCAATGATTCCGATTTTTTTTATCATGACTTTTTAGTTCGCTAATTTTTCTGTTACTAATTGATTCAGCAGCTTCGGATCGGCTTTACCTTTTGACTTCTTCATTACTTCGCCCACAAACAAACCCAATAATCCTTTCTTTCCTTTTTTGTATTCGGTTACTTTTTGCGGCATACTGCTCAATACTTCTTCAATCAATTGCTGCAACGCATCTTCGTTACGCTCTTGCAACAAGTTCAACTCCTGTGCCAGTTGTTCTGCTGATGATCCGTTTGTTGATTGTAACAATGCAGGAAATAATTTCTGCACCGCCATGGTATGACTCACCTTCCCTTCTTCTACCAATTGAATAACTGCAGCCAGTTGCTGTGGCGTAAGTGTAAGTTGATTGATTTCTTTTCCTTCTTCATTCAACACCGATTTAACCGGACCAAGTAACCAGTTTGCAATTTGTTTGTACGCAGTTATTGCTTTCGCTGCGTCTTCAAAATAAGCAGCCAACTCTACATCTTCACTCAACAACCCGGCATCATAAGCAGGTAAACCATATTGCTGCATAAAACGTTCCTTCTTCTGTTCGCTCAGTTCCGGTAACGAAGCCTGTATATCTGCAATGAACTCATCAGTTATGACGAATGGCGGCAAATCCGGATCGGCCATATAACGGTAATCATCTGCATCTTCTTTTGTACGAATGGCAAATGTTGTTTCTGTATCAGGATTAAAGCCTCTCGTCTGTTGCAATATTGTTTCACCCTTCTCTTTCATCTCAATCATACGCATTACTTCATGATCAATTGCTTTCTTGAGAAAGCGGATAGAGTTGAGGTTTTTGATTTCTACTTTGGTACCAAGCTTCGGATCTCCTTTTAAACGGATAGAAATATTCGCATCGCAACGCAAGCTTCCTTCTTCCATATTTCCATCACACACATTTAATGTGCGAACAAGTTTGCGGATCTCCGTAAGATAAGCCGCTGCTTCATCGCCACTATGCAGATCGGGTTCACTTACAATTTCAATTAACGGCACACCTGCACGATTATAATCAACAACTGAATATTGCTCATCCTGGTCGTGCATACTTTTACCTGCATCCTCTTCCATATGAATACGGTTGAGCTGGATGTTGCGTTCGCCGGCTGCTGTTTTAATTTTTACAAAGCCGCCAACACAGATCGGTGTAGTGTGTTGCGAAAGCTGATAACCTTTTGGCAGATCGGGATAGAAATAATGCTTACGTGCAAAATAGTTTTTACGTTCTATTGTGCAATTGCAGGCAAGCCCCATGCGCACAGCCAATGCAATCGCATCTTTGTTGAGCTTGGGTAATGTGCCGGGATGTGCCAATACAATCGGGCTAACATGCGTGTTGGGCAATGCACCAAAACTTGCATCATCGCCACAAAACAATTTACTCTTTGTAAGCAATTGTGCATGTACTTCCAAACCAACAACCGCTTCGTATTTTTCTGAATAATTTGACATAGTTTAAAAAAAACGACATTTCGACTCTTCGCCTTCGCTCAGGGTCTCCCCGGGTTTCAGGGTTGGCAAAAATACCCGTTTTAAATGGAAGCGTATGTGAGTAAATGCACAAAAAAGCCCCCGTTCAAAAACAGGGGCAACGCTATATCAGAGCATGAGAAAAATTTACAGATCGGCTTTTTGCAATTTCTTCGGAATTTTCACTTCCACATTTACCGTTTTACCGGCACGCAAAACCTTTACATTCCACAGGTTTTGTTCAGGCTTTCCACGTAATGCAGTACGGGCTTCAGCAACAGATTTTACCGCTTTACCATCTACTTCCGTAATCACATCATCTTTCAGTAACCCGCTTTTTGCAGCAGGAGAATCTTCATCCACATCCAGAATTTTTACACCATTGCCTTCTTCAGTATCCTGAATAGTTACACCGAATTGCGGGCGACCATTTCTGTACAGCAGCATGTTCTCATTCATCCCCTCAAAACGGGGAATATGGAACTGAAACTGATCAGGGGCGCCAAACTCTTTCAGTTCGGGCATTTCCATGCGAAACTCATGCATCCCTTCCGGTCCTTTTCCTTCTCCCAGTTTCGCTTTTACCTTTTTTTCCTTGCCATCATGTAAGTAAGTAATATCGACTTCATCGTTCGGCTTTTGTGCACGGATGGCAGCACTTAAATCAGACTGATTCGCAATTTTTTTATCGCCTACTTTGGTAATGATATCGCCTTTTTGCAAACCTGCTTTGTCAGCTGCAGATTCCTTTTGCACGGTTTCGATTTCAGCACCTTTTTCGTGATCATTGCTGATAACACCCAACAAAGCCCCACTTTTCCAGTTCATTTTGAACTCACGTTTAAACTCTTCGCTGTTAAATGGTTCCCAGTTTTGCGCACCATCATAACGATGATAAACACGTGGAGGTGTTACCCGTACTTTAGGCACACGATAAGTAAACACATCGCCGTCAAAGCGCTCAATAATTACGTCTTTATCGCCTTTTTCTACCGGCTTTCCATTAACAGTTACTTTATCGCCTTCAATTACAATGGTGGTCTTTTCGGTTTTATCGCCTTTTTTGCGAATGATGATCTGCTCTTTCTTTTCTTCCTTCACCCGTTTTTCTTTCTTTTCTTCTTTTTCCTGTGCAGTGGCTGCAACAGCAAGCAATTGGGTAGCGGCTACTAGGGCCAGGGCATACAACGAAAATCGTTTCATACTAATAAGGTTTTAAGTTGATGCAGCTAATGTACGAAGTTTTTCTTATTTACGAATTCTTTCGGAGATTTTAACATTTTCTGCATACGGGCAGGTATAAAAAGAAACTACCGCAGCGGTTGGCTGCGGTAGTTCTGTAAAAAGTATCAGACGCTCTCCGAGACGTTGGACATTATAGTAAACCCTTTACTTTTTCGATCACCTGTTGCAGGTTGCTGATATCTTGTCCACCTGCTGTTGCCAGCGTTTTTTGGCCACCACCACCACCTTTGATCAATGGTGCAATATGTTCTTTAATAATCTTGCCTGCATCCAACCCTTTTGCTGCAACAACTGAATCGCTGATGCCTACGGCAACAAATGGCTTACCATCAATATTGGCACAAAGCACAGCCACATAATCGTTAAGATTTGATTTAAGATCGAAGCAAACTTTCTTTAATGCATCTGCATTGCCTACTTCAACAACATCGCCAATGAACGTTACATTGTTGATGATCTCATCTTTCTGCAAGAGTTCGTTGCGCAATACAACCAGCTGACGTGCTTCCAGTTTTTCTAACTTCTTCTTCAGCTCACTGTTTTCGCTTTGTATACTTTCAATAGCCTTGCCAAGATCTTTTGGATTTTTCAACAGTCCACGAATTACACGTGTTGTATTGAACTCTTCGTTTACAAACTGTTCAGCTGCAAAACCGGTAACAGCTTCTACACGACGCACACCTGCAGCAACTGCGCTTTCGCCTGTAATTTTAAACAAGCCAAGCTCGCCTGTTGAGCCAACATGTGTACCACCGCATAATTCAATAGAGTAATCAGGATCCATTATTACCACACGTACTTCATCTGCATACTTTTCGCCAAACAAAGCCATAGCACCCATTGCAATGGCTTCTTCTTTCGGCATCGACTTAATGACTACAGGCACATTTTCACGGATCTTTTCATTTACAATTGCTTCTACTTGTGCAATTTCTTCATCGGTCATTTTTGCAAAATGCGAAAAGTCGAAACGTAGGTACTGATCGTTTACCAAACTACCTTTCTGCGCTACATGCGTGCCCAGCACTTTACGTAACGCAGCATGCATTAAGTGTGTAGCAGAGTGGTGTACAGTTATTTTCTTTCGACGATCTGCATTTACTTTAGCAGCAACAACACCTGTAATGTTTACCGGTAACTGTTCAGTAAAATGAATGATGAGATCGTTTTCTTTTTTGGTATCGGTCACTACTACTTCTTCACCTTCAAACAACAGCACACCGGTATCGCCTACCTGTCCGCCGCTTTCAGCATAGAAAGGTGTTGCCTGCAGCACCAACTGACAAGCTGCTTTACCTTTAATGTTCACCTTACGGTATTTCACCAGTTTGGTATCTGCAGTAACAGCATCATAACCTACAAACGAAGTTTTATCTGCAGCAAATACTTCTACCCAATCTTCTGTATCAATGGTTGTTGCAGCACGGCTGCGTTCTTTCTGTTCGTTCAATGCAGCTTCAAAACCTTTCTCGTCAATCGCCAATTTATTTTCGCCTGCAATCAAACGGGTAAGATCAATGGGGAAACCATATGTATCAAATAATTCAAACGCAGCTTTACCATCAATCACTTCTTTGGTTGTATTGATGATATCATCAATACGCTTCAAGCCTTTTTCCAAGGTACGTAAGAACGCATCTTCTTCTTCCTTTACTACTTTTTGTACAAAGGCTTCCTGTGCTTTCAGTTCAGAAAATACTTTCTCAAACTGTGTTGCCAATACAGGCACCAGCTGGTGTAATAACGGTTGCTTGTAACCGAGATAGGAATAGTAATAACGAACAGCTCTTCTTAAAATACGGCGGATAACATAGCCTGCACCGGTATTACTGGGCAACTGTCCATCTGCAATGGTGAAGCAGATGGCACGGATATGATCGGCCAGCACACGAAAAGCAATACTTTCCTTATCGTCGCCTGCAGTATATTTTTTGCCAACAATTGTTTCAACTGTTGCAATAGTTCCGGTAAAAATATCCGTATCGTAATTGCTTTGTTTGTTTTGCAGCACACGGGTTAAACGCTCGAAGCCCATACCGGTGTCAACATGCTTTGCAGGCAGTTGCTCCAGCGATCCATCCTTCATACGGTTAAACTGGATGAATACATTGTTCCAGATTTCAATCACCTGCGGATGATCGTTGTTCACCAGTGTTTTGCCATCAACCTGTTTACGCTCATCATCGGTTCTGCAATCAACATGTATTTCTGTACAGGGGCCGCAGGGTCCGGTATCACCCATCTCCCAAAAATTATCTTTTTTATTCCCCAGGAGAATTCTGTCTTCAGCAATCCACTTTTTCCATTCATTCCATGCTTCTTCATCTTTGGGCAAATTCTCTTTTGCATCACCCTCAAACACGGTTACGTATAAACGATCTTTCGGAATTTTATACACTTCCGTCAGCAGTTCCCAGCTCCAGGCAATGGCTTCAGTTTTAAAGTAATCGCCAAAGCTCCAGTTACCCAGCATTTCAAACATGGTGTGGTGATAGGTATCAACACCCACTTCTTCCAGGTCGTTATGTTTGCCGCTTACACGCAAACATTTTTGCGTATCGGCCACACGTGGATGTTCGGCTTTACGGTTGCCCAGAAAATAATCTTTAAACTGGTTCATACCCGCATTGGTGAATAACAAGGTAGGATCGTTCTTTACCACAATGGGTGCAGAGGGCACCACCTGGTGTTTCTTAGATGCAAAAAAATCTAAAAACTGTTGTCGTATTTCAGCTGCTGTCATCATGTTCAACCGTTGTTTGGATTGATTTTTGAGGAAGTGATACTCCTATCTTTGTAAATACCCCATAAGGGGAAGCAAAGGTAAGTTAAACCACAGCACTGCGGATTGCCTGTATGAAGAAAGTCAAGTATTTCTATAATACCAATACCCTCCGGTACGAAAAACTGGTTACGCCCCTGCGTGTAAAGTTGTTGCGTGTGTTCAGTTTCCTGGCTGCTGTTTCTGTGGCGGGTTTTCTGTTTATGCAAATATCGTATCGTTATTTTCCCTCTGCTAACGAGCAGAAACTGCACAGGGAGAATAACCGCCTGCGTGAAAACTACAGCATCCTCAACGAAGAAATTAAACGTATGAACCAGACGCTGAAAGAAATTGAGAAGCGTGATAACCAGGTTTACCGTTCAATTTTTGAAGCCAACCCTTTACCCGACAGTGCACGTGCAAAAATGATTGAAAAGCAGGCCGAGGACAGAATGATTGCAAGTTTGAGTGAAGATGAACTCAATACCTCCATTCTGCAACAGATAAATACTCTGCGTAACAGACTATATGCGCAAACTGTTTCGTTTACGGCTATTGAAGGCATGGTGAAAAATAAAGAAGCACTGCTTGCTGCGACACCTGCTATACAACCCGTAAGCAATAAAGAACTTTCCAGACTGGCATCGGGCTTTGGTTACCGTATTGACCCTGTTTATAAAACCACCAAGTTTCATGCAGGGCTTGATTTTGCTGCACCACAAGGCACACCTATTTATGCAACTGCCGATGGAACCGTAACTCTGGCCGGCAATACCGGTAATGGTTACGGTAATCATGTGGTGATTAATCATGGGTATGGTTACGAAACATTGTACGGCCACATGGTGCGTGTAAAAGCACGCAACGGACAAAAAATACGCAGAGGTGAAGTCATTGGCTGGGTGGGCAGCACCGGAAAAAGTACAGGTCCGCACCTCCACTACGAAGTACATAAAAACGGAAGAGATCTCGACCCCATCTATTTCTTCTATAACGATCTTTCGCCCGAAGAATTTGACCGTATGCTGAAAATTGCAGCAACGGGTAACCAGAGTTTTGATTAAGAAAGCAAGCGGTGAATGATAAGTAGCCCGTATTTACAAATGGCTAACAACTTAGGGCTACAGGCTATCGGCTGAAACACTATTTTTGCTGAAACTACATTCCACTGGCAATTCAATCGCAAATATCATTTGATTTTGATTTTACGCCCAAGGACGACGACATGCCGAAAGCAGCACCACGTCGTGGACGTAAGCCATTGAACAAACCACCCAAGCCCAAACAAAAACGTGGCCGCAAGAGTTTGAAAGAACCGGTTGATGAAACAATGTTTGTGGAGCTTCCTTCGGATGAAGAGCTAAGCAAAAAATTGTACTACAGTATTGGCGAAGTGTGCGATATGTTCCAGATCAATCCTTCATCTATACGGCACTGGGAAACGGAATTTACTTTTTTAAAACCCAGAAAGAATAAAAAAGGAGATCGCTTTTTTAATGCAACGGAATTAAAAAAAGTGCATCTTATCTACTACCTGTTGCGGTATAAAAAATACAGTATTGAAGCGGCAAAGGATTATCTGAAAAAACACAAGACCGAAACCGATACACGCTTTGAACTGGTGAAAAGCCTGCAACAGATCAAACAATTTCTGTTAACGATCAAAGCCGACCTTTAATTGACAATACAAACACTCGTATGAAATTTTTATTTGCTGTTCTGTTGCTTACAACATCGCTCCAATTATCTGCACAGGTACAATACGAAACATCAAAAGATCCGGAGAATGGTTTAAAAACATTGAAAGGGATTCTGAGTCCCGAAATTCTTCAGAACGATGAAGCCTTTACCTGGATGAAGAACGACATCAGCTGGTATAAACCCAATGCTGATTGTGTAGCTAATCTTACTGCAGTAAAAGACACGGTACAGTTTATTGTATTCATCGGCACCTGGTGCGAAGATTCGCACAATGTGTATCCGCAGTTTTTAAAACTACTCAACCAAGTTGGCTTTGATAAGAAACGATTAACCATTGTTGGTGTAGACCGTAATAAAACCACACTTGGTTCTTTATGCCAGGCATTGAATGTTACCAAAGCTCCTACTATTCTTGTATTGAAAGCCGGAAAAGAAATTGGCCGTGTAGAAGAATACGGCAAATACGGTGTGTACGATAAAGAATTAGCTGAAGTGCTGGCGAAAGCAAAATAATTATTCTGCCTGCCGTAATGCTGCATGTTCTATCTGCAGCGTTTTCATAATACTGATGAGCTCGATATTGATGGTTTGTTTCAGTTCCTGGAACACGTTAAAATCAATCACTGCTGTAAAATAATCTACCTGCAAATTAATTGCCTTCGAACCAATCTCAGTTACGTAAGCTGTACCCGATTCAATTAGCTCATGCTGCTCCAGTAACTGTCCTGCTTTTTGCTGCAACTGCATTAACTGCTGGGCAGTTGTATCAACCCGCAGCTCCAGTTTTATTTCGGCCTTCCGTTGCGTACGTAACGAAAGATTATCGAGAATGCTATCCACCATTTTTTTGTTAGGCATTGTAACAAATGTTTTCTGATCGGTACGTATGCGTGTACTCCGCAAACCAATTTTCTCAACGGTACCGGTAATACTTTCCACTTTCACCAAATCGCCTAATGTAAATGGCTTGTCGAAAAAGATAATAAAGGATGCAATAAGATTCTCGAGGCTTTCTTTTGTAGCCAATGCAATGGCTGCAGTAACAATGCTGAGTCCTGTAATGAGGTTCGATACATCAAACTTCAATACAAATTTCGAAAACATAATTACACCTATAATAAGAGCAATGGCTTTAAAAAAATCACGAAAGAAAACCACCAGCTGGTTATCGGCCTGGTCTTCTGTTTGATCGGCTTTAGCCTTAAGTACCAATGCCAGAAAATCGATAAAGCGGCGCAGCAAACGAATGAAGAGAATAACAAGGATTGCTTTGCCCGTTGCTTCAATAACTTCCTTGGATGTTATTTTGTACAACTCAATCTCCAACACTTTAGGAAAGTTGAGTTTGTGAAATGAAAATATCACCACCAACCATACCACAAACCATTCCATCGGTATCAGCACCAATGCAATAAACTGCTCACGGCTCACATACTTTTTTGCACCTGGAAAAAAGCCATACAGCAAGCCACATAAAAAGCGAGACACAATTCCTTTCAGCAAATACATGGCCAGCAGAATACCTGCTATCCATAAATAACTGATGAGCGGATTATCTAAAATAATTGTATGGAGAAATTCAGACATACGCAAAAATACAAACTGCGTTCGTGTAAGAAACTTTAAAACGTAAAATGCTCTATACGATCGGTCTTTAATACATAAAAATGGCCGGGGCGTATCACCGCTTTTTGAATTTGCGTAACAGGCACAGGCAGCGTTAACCGCTTTTCGGTAAACGTACCGGTGGTGTATGCAATCAGCGATTGCTTTTCGATACCGATGATTGTTTTACCTACTACTGTTACATTGCTGAGCCCTGTGTACGATAGCTTGGTTTTAAACGTACCGTAAATATCAAACACGTACATTCCTTTTTCCGGATCGTAGAGATACACAAAACCATCCTGGTCGAAAATTTGTGTTGGTGCAGGTGCTTCATCGAAAATCATTCTAAAGTCCACTGTTTCGCTCAGTACTTTTCCATCTTCCCCTATCTTTTTCAATTTACTTTGCTGCTCATCGTACACCCAAATGTTGTTATCGTAACTCTGCGCAATGGCTTTTACCTGGAAGATGTTTTGTTTACGCAGATCAATTGTATTGACATTGTTAAGAAAGCGGTCGAGCACAACAACGGTTGCAAAATTTTTATAGTAGAGCAACAACTTCAATGGATTGGATGCATCAATAGAATGCAGTTTTCCATAACGGCGTACATCATTGAACACACCAACTGAATCGCCGTTTGCCGTCAGCTTTTTTAATTGATTGTTTTTCGACAGCAGCAAGTAGTTACCCAGATTATCAACTGTAAAATCGGTATACTCTCCTTCAATGGATTTAGCTTCAGTAAATGCTGCTTGCTGCGCTGCCACAGACAATATCCCAAACAGGCATAGTAAGAAGAGTAGTTGTTTGCTCATTTATTTATAATAGTTCAGTTCGAGGTTTTGTCCATCGAACGATGCGTAGCTGAAATAACGAATCCAATCGCCGAGGTTAATATAACGGCTTTCCGTATTCAGACGAAAATCGATAGGCAGATGTCTATGCCCGAACACAAAAAAATCAAACTTTTTTTGCTGCAACACTTCTTTGCAATAAATGATGAGCCACTCGTTGTCTTCGCCCAAAAACTTTTCTTCGGTTAAACCTGTTTGTGCACGGCTTCGTCTGCTAAGATAATTGGCCAGCCCAACACCTACCACGGGCGGCAAAATACCAAACAGCCACTGGCATGCAGGGTTGCGAAACACTTTCTTCAGCATTTTATAGCCATGATCGCCGGGCCCCAGCCCATCGCCATGACCCACTAAAAACTGCTTACCATTATATTCAAATTCCTTGGGTTCGTAATACACCGGAATATTCAGCTCAGTCTGCAGATAATCTTTCATCCACATATCATGATTGCCTACAAAAAAATGAACGGCAATACCTGCATCAGTGATCTCTGCTAGTTTGCCTAACAGCCTTACAAACCCTTTGGGAACTACTGTGCGATATTCGTACCAGAAATCAAACATGTCGCCCACAATAAAAATAACAGCGGCATCTTTTTTTATTTCATCCAGAAACTGTACGATCTTTTTTTCACGAACAAGGCTTTGTTCATAGTTGGGTGCCCCCAAATGAAAGTCGGAAAGAAAATATATTTTTTTGCCTTCGGGAATTTGCATCAAACAAATATAAAGAAGCTCTGCAACACCATTGTTTATTTCGCTTTGCTGCGCTGGTATTCCAGCACATCACCGCTTTCAATTACAGGCTTATCTGTTACATCGCATTTATACCAATAGATCCAGGCAGTAAACTCACCCTTATCGGTATAAACAGTTGTTGCTGTTCGTTCATATAACTGTTCTTCACCTTCTTCGGGGTGGACACCTTCGTAATCATCCAGCTGAGCCATTGCCCAACCAAATTCTTCAGCAGAGTTTGCCTGATATAACTCACCAACAATATATGCTTCATCTGTTGTGGGCAAAGCAGCAGGATACTCTCCCAAATCGTAGAGCTTTCCTTTAACTTTTCCATCGGCTACTTTCGTAAAATAAGGTGCGATGTATTGAAATGCCGGACCGGGAAATCCGCTGCGCAAGCTTCCGTAAACAAACAGTAAATGAAGGGCATTGTTCATGCCTTAAAGATACATGTGTTAAGGCACAAGAAAGAAAAATCCAAAGTCCAATTTACCAATGAAAGAATAGAAAAAAGTTCAGGAAAGAAAATAAAAAGCCGAGGTCAAATGCCGAAATCCCAATTACCAATTCCTCATTTACCCTTCAATCAAAAACACAAACACTTCTTTAGGTCCATGCACACCTACCACCAATGTTTTTTCAATATCGGCAGTGCGGCTGGGGCCTGTTGCAAAACTGATGAAGGAAGGAAGCTGACCCTGGTATTTTTCACGCAGTACCTGTATTGCATCTTTTAAATCGTACACTAACTGGCTGGTATACGCAATGCAGATGTGTACAGGCGCATACACACTGGTGGTACGGCCGCTTTCGTTTGCTGTGCTTAGTACCATTGTTCCGGTACGGCTTACAAGTAACTCACAGGTAGTAAAACTTACATCACTGTCTGCAAGGTTATCGTGAAAGTTAATAGGAATTTTGAGCTGCTTAAATATTTGCTGCAGTTTTTGCTCACGGCAAACCACTTTATCCCATTTACGTGCAGCTGCCAGTTGCAATAATTGTTCGGCCATATCTTTTTCATCGGCACAAAACACAAACTTGCCTTGCAGCTTGGTAAACTCCTGGGCAAACTGTACAGCCATATCATCAACCGGTGGTTGAAATACGCTGTTGTTGCCTTCGCTTTGAGGAAAAGGAACAGGCACCGGATGACTCAGTGCCTGTCTTATTTTTTTAAGAATGTTTTCTTTTGATGCAGATACACTCATAACTTACTTATGCAGGAAGTGGTGTAATAGTTGGACCATTGTTCGATGCATCATTGCTACCTGTTGTGTGCGAAGCTGTATCATCTTCTTCTAACAGCTTTTTATGCTCGAACGGACGCTTACCAATTAAAGCCTCTACATCGCTCTGGAACAATACTTCTTTTTCAAGTAATGCTTTCGCAAGTTTTTCTACCTCTTCCTTTTTATCAGTTAAGAGGTTTTTGGTACGTAAATACGCCTGCTCAATTAACTTTCGTACTTCATCATCAATCATTTCTGCAGTGCGTTCGCTGTACGGCTTGGTAAATGTTTGATCCTGATTTGGATCGTAGTAGCTAATGTTACCCAACTTATCATTCATACCATAAACGGTAATCATAGAGTAAGCAATTTTGGTAATCTGCTGCAGATCGTTACTTGCTCCTGTCGAAATTTTTCCGAAGAAAATATCTTCACTTGCACGGCCACCAAGCGTCATACAAATCTGGTCGTTCAGCTGCTCAATATTATAGAGATACTGTTCCTTTGGTGTATACTGTGCATAACCTAATGCAGCCGTACCACGTGGCACAATGGTTACTTTTAATAACGGATACGCATGCTCCAGGAACCAACCGCAAATGGCATGGCCTGCTTCGTGGTAGGCAATGATCTCTTTCTCCTCAGGACTGATGAGTTTGTTTTTCTTTTCCAAACCGCCAATTACACGATCAATTGCATCCTGAAAATCGCTCATATCAACTGCCGCTTTTCCTTTACGTGCAGCAATCAACGCCGCTTCATTACAAACGTTGGCAATATCTGCACCGGCAAAGCCTGGTGTCTGTTCAGCCAGTTTATGAATATCGAGTGTTTCAGAAATTTTAATTGGCTTCAGATGCACATTAAAGATTTGCTCACGACCTTTCACATCGGGACGATCAATAGAAATCTGGCGATCGAAACGACCGGGACGTAATAAGGCTGAATCCAATACATCGGGGCGGTTGGTAGCGGCAAGGATGATGATACCGGTATCACCACCAAAACCATCCATTTCAACCAGCAACTGGTTCAATGTATTTTCACGCTCATCGTTACTAACAATAGCATTACGGCCACGTGCACGACCAATTGCATCAATCTCATCAATAAAAATTACACATGGCGCTTTTTCTCTTGCCTGCTTAAACAAATCACGCACACGGCTTGCACCAACGCCTACAAACATTTCCACAAAATCGGAACCACTGATGCTGAAGAAAGGCACTTGTGCTTCACCTGCCATTGCTTTTGCTAATAATGTTTTACCTGTACCCGGAGGGCCAACCAACAATGCACCTTTTGGAATTTTACCACCGAGTGCTGTATACTTTTTGGGATTCTTCAGAAAATCAACAATCTCCATTACTTCCACTTTGGCTTCATCCAAACCGGCAACATCCTGGAAGGTTACGTTCACCTTTGTTCCTTTTTCGAACAATTGTGCACGTGATTTGCCAATGTTGAAGATGCCACCACCACCGGGGCCTGCACCGCCGCCACTGTTCATTTTACGCATCAGCAATACCCATAAACCAATCAATACAAGAATAGGTAAGAGTAAACTTATGAGCGGGCTTATCCAATTCTCTTCTTCATCGTAATCGATGCTTGGCTTGCCTGTTACTGCCGCATGCTCATCAATAATTTTATTAATGCGTTCAGAGAACGATTTTCCGTCGGCGATAGAGAAGTACAAATGCGGACCTACGTTCTTATTTAGTTTCGCTTTAGCCGAAAACTTTTTTGCAATTGCAGGATCATTAAATGCTTCGGGCTTTAATGTTACACGTACTTCGCCTTTGTTACGGATAACTTTCAACTCTTTTACATAGCCCTTCATCAGCATACTGTCTTCAAAAACAGTTTGCGACGTTTCAACAGTTGAAGGCGTAATTCCTTTAAACAGATTGAAGCCGATTAATACAGCTGCGATTAAAGCATACAGCCAATAAATATTAAAACGAAACGGTTTCCGACCGTCGCCCTTTTCGCCATTATTTTCCGGGTTATTTCCTTGATTCAAGCTCATCTTCTTATTTTTTTCCCTTCATTCAGGAGTTCAGATAGTATTACAATTAAGTGAATAAAAGTTTCGGGTAAATGTTGTTATTTTTTTGGTAACGATTTGTTATGATTCATGATCGGCTTCTGCAGCATCGCTCCACATTTCTTCCAAACGGTAAAACTTACGTGTCTCGGGTTGAAAAATATGTACAACAACATTTATATAATCTACTAAAACCCATTGCAGCCCTGTTCTTCCTTCGCTGCGGTATGGCTTTTCGCCACACTCCTGCTCAACAAGATATTCTACATGATCAGCAATTGCCTTTACCTGTGTGGTGCTGGTAGCATCACATATGATAAAGAAATCAGATACAGCTTCGGGAATTTTTCGTAAGTCGAGGCTAACAATATGCTCACCCTTTTTTTCCTGGATAGCCCGTAAGATTGTTTTAAATAATTTGCTGTTTCGGTTAATGCGTGCAGGGGTGCTTTTAGATCCTTTGCTCCGGTCATTTAACAGAGATAATGTATTCAATCGCTTGTGGGTTTAATGAATAATTCTTTTTGCTATGACGCCCGATCACAGCATTTTACTTTTAATTTGTTCAAAATTAGTCAATCTTCATCAACCTTGTCGCCTAAAAAATCAAATTACAACTGGATTGAACTGGACGCTGTAGACAGCACCAACAACTATGCCATGGGGCTTGTACATGCAGGAACGGCACAACACGGAACGGTGGTGCTGGCACATCACCAAACCAAGGGAAAAGGGCAACGGGGAAAAGTATGGGCAACCGAACCTGGCGCTAACCTCAGCTTTTCCATTGTGGTAAAACCCGGTTTACTCATTAATCAGGCTTTTCAGCTGTTGGCAACAGTGGCCGTAACGGTGCGTAACGAATTGGAAATGTATATTGGCGACGAAGCATCCATTAAATGGCCAAACGACCTGTATTGGCGTGACAGAAAGACAGGAGGCATTCTCATTGAAAATGTGCTAAGAGGTAAAGATTGGCAATGGGCCATCATTGGCATCGGCATCAATATCAATCAAACCAGTTTCGGCGATCTCAAAAATCCGGTATCCATTAAACAGATAACCGGTAAGCAAACCGATGTAACGGCTTTTGCAAAACAGCTGCATACGGCAATCCTCAACGCCTTGATGCAATTAAAAGAAACCGGGTTTACTTCGTTTTTTGATGATTACAATCAGCACTTGTTTCGCCGGAACGAAGTAGTGCGGCTGAAAAAGGAAACACGCATTCTGCATACCCGCATAAACGGAGTGAACTTGCAAGGCCAGTTAAGCACCGGAATTGAAACAGAAGAATACTTTGCTTTTGGCGAAGTGGAATGGCTGCTGTAAGATTTATCTTTTTTTTAAATAGTTCCGTATGTCCGAAGCCTAACGGATGTTACCTTTGCGGCACGAAAAAATAAACACATGAAAATTGCTGTAGCTAAAGGCGATGGAATTGGTCCGGAAATAATGGATGCCGTTTTATCAATTTTTAATGCCAACAAAGTACCCCTGGAATATGAAATTGTAGAGATGGGCAAATGGGTGTTCGACAAAGGCTTTAATAATGGTATGACACCTGAAGCGAAGCAAACCATTGAAAGTTTAGGCTTACTTTTTAAAGGCCCCATGGAAACCCCAAAGGGCAAGGGCGTAAAAAGTATTAATGTAACCGCCCGTAAAACATGGAACACCTATGCCAACAAGCGTGATTTCCAAACTTTGCATGGTGTAGATACAGTTTTCAGCAAAGCAGGTATTCCTATTAACATTACTGTTGTGCGTGAAAATATTGAAGATACTTATGGTGGTATTGAGCACATGCTTACGCATGATGTAGCTTTAAGCCGCCGTTTTATTACCCGCCCCGGCAGTATGCAGGTGATCCGATATGCGTTTGAAATGGCCCGCCAGAAAAATGCAAAGCGTATTACGTGCGGACACAAAGCCAACATTATGAAAATAACCGACGGGTTGTTTTTAGAATGTTTTTATGAAGTGGCAAAAGAATATCCTGATCTGAAAGCGGACGATATTATTGTGGATGATTTGTGTATGAAGCTGGTTACACGCCCCGATCTGTTTGATGTGGTGGTGCTTACCAATTTGCAGGGTGATATTGTGAGTGATCTTTGTGCAGGTTTGGTTGGTGGTTTAGGTTTTGCACCCAGTGCAAACATCGGCGATCATATTTCTATTTTTGAAGCAGTGCATGGTACAGCACCGGATATTGCGGGAAAGAATATTGCAAACCCAACAGCTTTGTTATTAAGCGGTTTGGCTATGCTTCGCCATGTAGGGTTAACTGAAAACGCAGCGATCATTGAAAACGCTTTACTCTATACATTAGAAAGCGGAGTACACACCGGCGACTTTGGCGACAAGAGCAAAGCAAGTGTGAACACAACCGAGTTTGCAAACGCCATCATCAACAATTTTGGTAAGAAGCCGCAAAACGGTGGTAAAGAAATTGTACCCAACAAACCAGGAACCCCAACACCTTTGAAACTGCAATCGAACTCGATGATGGTGTCACACGAAGGTGAAGCTGAAACCATTGTTGGTGTAGATCTGTTTATTGAAAGTGATGAACAACCCGCTGCCATTGCAGAAAAATGCCAGCGACACGCAGGTGTTAAGTTTAAGCTGGTGAACATCAGTAACCGTGGTACACAGGTGTGGCCAACAGGTTCTGTTTACACCAACCTGGTAAACCAGTACAACGTACGTTTCGAAAGTATTGAAGATTACCCGCTGAACCAGCAGGATGTAATTGGTTTGTATGTGAGCATGAGCGGTAACTTCAAAATCTGTTCGTTTGAATTACTGAACATGTGGGGCGATAAAAAAGCGTACAGTTTAGCGCAGGGACAATAATCGAATACCTACTCATAAACGAAAAGCGCTTCAGCATTGAAGCGCTTTTCGTTTTTACCCATTTATATAAAAAAAGACTTGTAGTAAAAGTGCGCCTTTAGAACGAACACGCACAGGCACACTTGAGCAATAGGCATTTTTATAATAGCTTAATTATTTAGAGCACCAGCATCAATCCAGCAAATAATTGAATTCTTTTGTGCTGTAGTGATTGTTCCCGACTTGGGCATAGCGCCGCTGATAATGGCAGCACGTATTTGAACTTTCGCTGCACTGATTTGCGCATAGGTTGTTAACGGACCAGGGCCGTTAGACGAGCCTGCTGCATGACAGGACGAAATAGCACAAGATGATGAGATAATAGGTGCAACATTAGCCGAAAACTGAATAGCAGCGCCATTACAATCAGGTGTAAAGGGAGTTGATCCTCCTCCACCTGTTGAACCGCCGGTTCCTGAACTACTCTTTTTGCAAGCCACAATAAACAATGCTGAACACAGAATGAGAATAGCTGATAATTGTTTCATTACGCCGGAAATTATTTCATGAAAGTTATGTAAATAACAGACGCAGGGACACTCTTTCTATCTGAACCGGTATTTTCAGTGTTTAAACAGGCATTGTTTTTTACCTGCTTAAAAGAGGAGTTATTGCTTTACCAGATCCAATATTTGCTGGGCGTGATTTTTTGAATCAACTTTTGAAATAACTGCTGCAATGATGCCCTTTTCGTTAATTACGAAAGTGGTACGCACCAAACCATCGTAAATTTTGCCCATGAACTGTTTCTTGCCCCAAACATCGTATGCATTAATAATGGCATGGTCTACATCAGCAATCAAACGAAACGGTAACGTATTACGCTCTTCAAATTTCTTATGCTTGTTTACATCGTCTTCGCTTACACCAATAATTTCGTAGCCTTCTTTTTGAAGTAGTGAAAAATTATCACGGAGGTTACAAGCCTGTACAGTACAGGTAGGTGTAAGATCCTGCGGATAGAAATACAGAATAATCTTTTTTCCTTTGTAGTTGGCAGATGAAACGGGTTTACCATCCTGATCGATGCCTTTAAAAACAGGTGCTTTATCGCCCGCTTTTAACTTGGTAACGTAGTTCTTAAATGGTTCTTTTTTGATTGCCTTTTTTGTTGCTGACTTTGTTGCTGCTTTCTTTACTGATTTTGCTGCTGCTTTTTTAACTGCGGCTTTCTTCTTCGTTGCCATTGCTCGTAAACTGTTTTGATAGAAACACGGATTTGAATGATTTGTTCATTTGAAACTCACTGAACAAATCCGGTTTATTTTCTCGTAAAACGGATGATGCGTTCCGTTACATTGCCTGCTTCGTCCTCCACTCTCAACTTTAACTCATGATCACCAATAGGACAATACTCATCTGTTTTGTAACGAAACACCGGACCTAAACCGGCGAACATTAACCACTGTCCGTCGAGTTCTGCACGAAAACTGTAAATGGCTTTTTTATTATCTGCAACTGTAACCGTAATGGGCGACCCTGCAACCACTGTTCCGCCATCGGTAACACCTGCAACGGTAATTGTTGGCGGCACTTCATCAACCTCTAACCAAAACTCACCAAAGTCACGACTCTTTGCTTCGTACCAGCCTTTTACCAGTGTTGCACGTTCAACCACCACTTTTCCTTTTGTATTATGAATCATAATAACACGGTTGCGTGCACTTGCCGGAATTTCTTTGTTCGGCTTTATTCGAAACATCATGGAGTCGTGCACCGGAACGGTTGGCGAATGCATGACATGAATGTTAGAAAAGGCAGTGGCACTTGTTTTATAGTTGTACACCAACCGGAATGCATCGTAAAAACTTTTTTCACTGCTCACCATCTGCACATCGCCTTGTTCAAAAATATTGATCTGGTTAGGCAACATATACCGACTGTCCTTCTGCACATTTGTAGCAGCACTTGTCCATGCCGAACGCTTCAATTGAAAACGAACTGTTGAAGCATTATTATTTGCATCTTTTACTACAATCTTCACCTGGTGTGTTGTGGTATCATCCAAATGAATCAGTCCATCATCCTTTTTAAAATAAATCGGTAACCGATCGCCAGGCAATGGAGAAATATGCTGATAGTAAGAACCTCCATTTGCTTTAATGCGATAATCGATATGTGCATTAAGATAACGTGTTTGCAAATAATCAATCCCATCTACCCGAAAACCGCTGATGGCTTCTTCATCCACGTACACAAGTGCTTCAAAAATACCATTGGCATTGGGCACACCTGTAACACGATCGGTAGCAACAATAGCAAACGATACTGCTTCGCTGTTCACTGTAATTGTTCCTCCCGGTACGCTATAACCTCCTGCCGCCCTTGAAAGCATCAGTGTTTTAGGTGTTTGCTCATACGTACTTTTTGTACGATCATACACGGCCAGCTTGGTAATATCTGGCGGGGTTACATCATATACACGATGAAATAACAATGCGTTCAAACAGGCATCATCCTCGGTGCGGCGGATTTCATAATGCACATGCGGACCTGCAGATGCGCCGGTGTTGCCGCTATATGCTAAAAACTCTCCTTTCTTTACCGGAAACTGATTTTTTGCAAACTCCACATCGCCCTTCCAGCTTTCTTTCACATACTGTCCTTCTTTCATTGCCTGCAACACTTTTGTGGGGAAGGTATTCATGTGGCAATACAAGGAGGTGTACCCATTGGGGTGGCTTACATAAATTGCATTACCAAAACCGTTGGGATCAACTTTAACTTTCGAAATCCATCCATCGGCCGGTGCATAAACGGGCAGGTTTTCTCTGCGGAGTGTAAACAGATCCAACCCCATGTGAAAATGGTTCGGACGCATTTCGCCAAAGTTCGCATTCAGCTTCAGTGGTATATCCAACGGATACCGGAAGTAATTGGTTGGATAGTTGTGCTCAGGAAAAAGCTGTGCCTTTGCAGTATGAATAATGAACAATAAAAAACAAGAAGTAAAAACATGTTTGAGCATGCGGCAAAAATAGGAAGATGAGCGAAAGTGTTTGCCCCTTACAGACGATGCAGTATTAACAATGGGTTGCAGATTGTTGATAACAGGCTACTACTTTAATTTCAACATCCCGTTTATTTTACTGCATCATGTAAACAGATAACGAAAAGCACAGTAACAACGAGTGCAACCTGACCATCCCCTCTTGGGAGGGGTTAGCAAAATGTTACACATAGGACAGATGATTTGGGTGGGTCTGTTGATGGCTTTACTGTTGCACAAGAGTGCGACGCCCATGCAGCCCAACAGAATTCCTAACGACCGTTACCAAAAAAACCTTGAAAATCGGTTGAAATTTCACGCTCAGGTTAACGCTCAATCCAATACTTTTGCAGCCAAATTCTCCCCATGCCAAAAGATAATTCGATAAAAAGTGTGCTGATTGTAGGCAGCGGCCCCATTGTGATTGGCCAGGCCTGTGAGTTTGATTATTCGGGTTCGCAAGCAGCCCGCAGCCTTCGTGAAGAAGGAATTGAAGTGATCCTCATCAACAGTAACCCCGCCACCATTATGACCGACCCCATGATGGCTGACCGTGTGTACCTGTTGCCGCTTACGGTTGAAAGTATTGAACAGATACTGGAGGAAAACCCGCAGATTGATGCAGTGTTGCCAACCATGGGCGGACAAACAGCCCTGAACCTTTGTAAAGAGGCTGATGAGCTGGGTGTTTGGGAAAAGAACAATGTGCGGATGATTGGTGTGGATGTAAAAGCAATTGATACTGCCGAAGACCGTGAAAAGTTTCGTCAGCTGATGATTGAAATTGGGGTGGGTGTTGCGCCTTCAAAAGTGGCTAACTCATTGCTGGAAGGAAAAGAATTTGCACAGGAAATCGGTATTCCATTGGTGATTCGTCCGTCGTTTACGCTGGGTGGAACCGGTGGCGGTTTTGTCAATACCAAAGAAGAACTGGATGCCGCACTTGAAAGAGGTTTGCAGGCCAGCCCGATACACGAAGTGCTGGTGGAGAAAGCGCTGATTGGCTGGAAAGAATATGAACTTGAACTGCTGCGTGATAAGAACGACAACGTTGTTATTATTTGTACAGTAGAGAACTTCGACCCGATGGGTGTGCATACCGGTGACAGTATTACGGTTGCTCCGGCGATGACGCTGAGCGATACAGCTTTCCAGAACATGCGTAACATGGCGATTAAGATGATGCGCAGCCTCGGCAACTTTGCCGGTGGTTGTAACGTACAGTTCGCTTTAAACCCGGAGAACGAAGAAATTATTTCAGTGGAGATCAATCCACGTGTAAGCCGTTCTTCTGCGTTGGCAAGTAAAGCAACCGGTTATCCGATTGCGAAGATTGCTGCAAAGCTGGCGATTGGTTATACGTTGGATGAATTGAAAAACCAGATCACACAAACGACTTCTGCCTACTTTGAGCCTGCATTGGACTATGTAATTGTGAAGATGCCACGTTGGAACTTCGACAAGTTTAAAGGTGCTGATGACCGTTTAGGTTTACAGATGAAGAGTGTGGGTGAAGTGATGAGCATTGGCCGCAGCTTTACGGAAGCGGTGCAAAAAGCTTGTCAAAGTTTAGAGAACAATGCAGTTGGCTTGGGCTACTACGGACAAAGTGTAAAACATGCCGAAGAGCTGATTGAATACATCAAGGTGCCGAAATGGGATCGCATTTTCCGAATTAAAGATGCGTTGATGGCCGGTGTTAGTGTGAAGACGATTGTTGAGGCAACCAAGATCGACCGTTGGTTCATTTACCAGATCCAGGATATTGTAAACATGGAAAAAGAACTGGCGAAACACGATATGCAATCGCTGCCTAAAGAATTACTGAAAGAAGCAAAACGTATGGGCTTTGGCGATGAGCAGATCTGTCGCATTATGAAAGAGGATGCCAGCGAAGATGAACTCTACGAAAAACGGAAGGCATGGGGCATTACCCGTGTGTACAAAATGGTAGATACCTGCAGCGCCGAGTTTGAGGCGAAGACGCCGTATTTCTATAGTACGTTTGAGTAACTAAGAGATTGAAAAAGTGAAAAGAAATAAAGAGAGCAGCGGTTTATTCCGCTGCTTTTTTATTTACAAAAAATAGAATCACGGATAACACGGATCAAGCAGATAGGCACAGATTAAATCCGGGTTCATCCGTTCAAATCAGTGTCACCAGTGTTTCTATCGTAAACAGTTTTTATCTTACAGTACCATGATCAAAAACCTGAAAGCATTATTGTTTGGATTACTTGTTGCACTTGTGTTGTGCGAAATTGTGTTGCGTATTTATAACCCATTCACCAATTTTACCAAGCAGGGAAAGTTGGTGTTGCCTGCTAATCAGCAAACAGTATTCGATAATCAATGGATCAAACAACTGGATACAAAGATCTGTTACAGCAGAAATGCATTAGGTTTTCGTGGGCCAATGCCGACTGATAGTATTCAAAAGCTCAACTCCATTATTACAGTTGGTGGCAGCACAACCGAGTGCCGTTTTTTGAGCGATAGTACGACATGGCCCTTTCTCCTAGGGGAAAAGCTGAAAGATTCAATACCCAACTTATGGGTGAACAATGCAGGTATTGACGGGCATTCCACCTTTGGGCATTTGTTGTTGATGAAGGAATACATCAGCAAACTAAAGCCGAAGTATGTGCTGTTGCTAACAGGTGTGAATGATGTGGAAACAGAGAAGCCCGAACAATTTGATCTGATGAATGAAAACAAATTGCAGTATGGTTCTGTAAAAGCATTCATTAAATCATTGCTCAATAAAACAGAGATCGGTGCAACTGTTTTTCAACTGTACAATATCCGTTCTGCCTATAAAAAGGGATTGATCCATAAAGATGTTGATTTTAAGCAATTGAGAGATACAACCTATACTACGGCATATATTCAGGAAGCTATTGCCAGGCAAAAGAATCACCTCATCGGTTATCATTCCAGATTACAGGAGATCATCAGTATTTGCAAAGCCAATCAAATTCAACCCATACTTCTTACACAACCATCTTTGTATGGCTCTTATACCGATAGTACTACCGGTATCAAAATGGATCTGAAGTTTCATGAAAGCAACCCCGGAAAAAATAATTTGTTGCAGGAGCAGGTGTTGGAAGAGTATAATAATGTTGTGCGTGCATTCAGCACGCAGGTAACTGTTATTGATTTGGCGAAGCTGATGCCGAAGAATACACTTTATTACTACGACTTTATACATTTTAATAAACAGGGAGCGGCTAAAGTGGCAGAGATATTAAATAAAGAGATAGAATCACGGATAACACAGATCAATACTGATCAATACTGATCAGAAATCCGTTTTCATCTGCACAAATCTGCGTCATCCGTGTTTCCATAATAGCTTATTTTGCACCCATGTACATTCTCGGCATTTCGGCTTTTTATCATGATTCTGCTGCAGCTATCCTGAAAGATGGCGAGATCATTGCCGCTGCACAGGAAGAACGTTTCAGCCGAAAAAAACACGATGCCGGGTTTCCTTCAAAAGCGGTTGTGTATTGTTTAAAGGAAGCAGGTGTAACAATCGATCAACTGGAAGCTGTTGTATTTTACGATAAACCACTACTGAAGTTTGAGCGCTTACTTGAAACCTATTATGCATTTGCACCAAAAGGATTTACTTCTTTTTTAATGGCAATGCCTGTATGGTTGAATGAAAAACTGTTTCTGAAAAAAATGATCCGTGATGAGTTGAAGAAACTTCAACCCTACGATAAAAAGAAACTGAAACTTTTATTTCCCGAGCACCATCTCAGTCATGCAGCATCGGCATTCTACCCATCGCCATTTGAAGAAGCAGCAATAGTAACAATTGACGGTGTAGGCGAATGGGCCACAACAACCATTTGCAAAGGCAACGGAAAAAACATCGAAATACTCAAACAACTCAACTTCCCCCACTCTGTTGGTTTATTGTATTCTGCGTTTACTTATTACTTAGGCTTTAAAGTAAACAGTGGTGAATATAAATTAATGGGCTTAGCACCGTATGGTGATCCATCCGCAGAACAAACAAAACAGTTCGTTTCTACCATTAAGGAAAAGCTTATAACGATTTATGATGATGGTTCCATTTATCTGGATCAACAGTATTTCAATTATGCCGTTGGTTTACGCATGGTAAAAGATAAAAAGTTTGAAACACTGTTCGGCTTTAAACGCAGAGGCGAGGAAGAAGAACTCACACAGCAACATTGTAGTCTTGCACTCGCCATTCAACAGGTAACGGAAGAAATTGTATTGAAACTTGCTGCACATGCAAAAGCAATTACAGGTTCAAAAAATATCTGTTTATCAGGCGGTGTGGCACTGAATTGTGTGGCAAACGGCAAACTACAAAACGCTAATCTCTTCGAAAATATGTTCATTCAACCTGCAAGCGGCGATGCAGGCGGTGCAGCTGGTTCGGCCTTAGCGGCACATCATATCTATTTTGAAAAAGAACGTATTGTCAGTTCAGCAATGGATGCCATGAAAGGTTCTTATCTCGGTCCTTCTTTTTCTACTGGTGAAATTGAATCAACCATTCAACAATACAAAGCGGTTGCAACTGCATTCAACAACAGAGATGAATTAAATAAAACAGTTGCAACACACATCAGCAATGGAAATGTAATTGGCTGGTTCCAGGGACGGATGGAGTTTGGTCCACGTGCATTAGGCAACAGAAGTATTATTGCTGATCCACGTAACCCGGAGATGCAAAAAAAACTTAATCTGAAAATAAAATACCGGGAAGGGTTTCGCCCGTTTGCCCCGGCTGCATTGTCAGAAGATGTACAGGATTATTTTGAATTAACTACTACATCTCCCTACATGTTGCTGGTTCAACCGGTGAAAAAAAATTTGCAGCATCCTGTACCGGCGAATTATCATCAACTCAACTTAACCGATAAATTATATTTTCAACGCAGCAGTTTACCGGCCGTAACACATATCGATTATTCGGCACGTGTGCAAACGGTGCACAAAGAAACCAATCCTGCTTTTCATTCGCTCATCACAGCATTTAAACAACAGACAGGTTGTGCAGTGTTGATTAACACGAGCTTTAATGTGCGTGGCGAGCCGGTTGTGTGTACTCCGCAGGAAGCGTATCAATGTTTCATGCGTACCGAAATGGATTATCTTGTTATCGAAAACTATCTTTTCAGTAAAAGCGATCAGCCGGCATGGAAAGAAAAAGAGGATTGGAAAAAAACACTAAAAGCTGATTAAACACACGGCTACATGGAACAGAAACCTTCACGTTTAAAACGGCTATTGTATTACATACTGTTGTGCCTGTTTTGCATGTTTTTAGTCGAAGCTTTTTTAAGCATAGCATTTCACTATAAATACGGCAATAACAAGTTAGCTATTGTCGATTTCTTTATAAGTGCAAAAAGCAGAGTTGTCAATTCCAAACTCAATGGACAGGAGTCGGAAGTACAGTTCCGAAACCAACAACTGATTCGTAATGGGAAAGCAGATGAACTAAGTAAAGAGATCGTACAGGAAATGGCTGCGGCAAATGCATTTGAATTCGATCCGTGGCTTCAGTTCCGTAATATAGATGTTACCTCAAAACATGTTAACACAACAGGCTTCATCAGAAAAAGTATTCCGTCGTTCGTAGCCAAAGGAATCGATACTTTTCGTGTCTGGTTTTTTGGAGGCTCCACCATGTGGGGATTTAATGTTACGGATGACGAAACCATTCCAGCTAAATTCGCCCAGTTATACAGTCAAGCTGCTAAATACAAAAAAAGCTTAGAGGTCTCTAACTATGGCGTACGATCTTATTATAGTTTCCAGGAAATGAAACTTTTGCAAGACAGACTTTTGTACGAGCAAACGCCTGATCTGGTTATTTTTTTGGATGGGTTGAACGATGTGGTCTTTTATCCTGCACCTTTACATAGAGAACCTTTTTACTCCGGTTTTTTGCGGGAGTACTTCAAAGGTAATTTTCCATTTGCAAGAGGGAAAAATGTAACTGACTCCATTGAAAGATATTATATAAAAGATCAAAACCGATCTGCAAAAGAAAAAGCAAACATTTTATTAAACAATTACAGCTTAACAACCGAAACAGTAAGCCGAACCGCAAAAGCATACGCATTTAATACGTTGTTTGTATGGCAGCCAGTACCCTATTATAATTATTCCAACCAATTAAAAGATCCTTTTTGTGATAAAGACTCGTTTCCTGTATATGCGTTTTTGAACCCGGCTATAGAAACGAATTTCAAAAAAATGAACAACAGTTTATACCTTGCAAACATGCTGGATGGGAGTGTTCGCTTCCCATTTATTGATCGGGTTCATTATTCACCAGAAATGAACACAGCAATTGCTGACAGTATTCTGCAGAAAATTGACAGTTTGCTAATAAACTAAACTATGCTCGAATTCTTAAAAGACATGTGGGCCTTTTTAAAAGTGCGCAAGAAATGGTGGTTGGCCCCGATTATTATTGTTATGCTCTTGCTGGGCGTATTGCTCATTTTCGGCGGTAGTTCTGCCGTTGCACCATTTATCTACTCCTTATTTTAATGAAGTGGAAGGCAAAACATACTTCACTGCTTGTTATTGCACTCGGTTTTGGCGTATTCTTTCTTTTGTTTAAAAAAGAGTGGATGCTCATTCCTGTCGGCATCAGCACCATTGGTTTTATTGTCGGGCCTGTTGGCGAATACATTCACCTGGGCTGGATGCTTTTAGCCAAAGTGCTGGGTTATATCAATAGCCGCATCCTGTTAAGTATTATTTTTTTCGTGATTCTTACGCCCATTGCACTCCTCATGCGGCTGCTGGGTAAAACCCAGTTTGTAAAAAAAGCCGGTGCTCAACAATCGCTGTTCAACAGCCGTAATCACCTGTACAACAAGCAAGACCTGGAGCAACCCTTCTGACAACTCATAACTGTTAGTAAAATCGGCCAAAATTTGGGTGAAAAAATCCCTCAAAATTTTTCCTGTAACCGTACATTTGCACCGCAATGGCAAATACGATCCTTCACAACGAATCCATTCCATCTCAACGTAAAAAAATTATTGTTCTCGGCAGTGGCCCCAACCGTATCGGTCAGGGTATCGAGTTCGACTACTGCTGTGTACATGGTTTGCTCGCCATCAAAGAATGTGGCTACGAGGCAATCATGGTGAACTGTAACCCCGAAACGGTTAGTACCGACTTCGATATGGCTGACAAGCTGTATTTCGAACCGGTGAACTGGGAACATCTCTGGGAAATTATTGAGCTGGAACAACCTTACGGCGTCATCGTACAGTTGGGCGGACAAACAGCGCTCAAGCTCGCAAAACGTCTGCACGAAAAAGGAATCCGCATCATCGGTTCTTCCTTCGACAGTATGGATATTGCCGAAGATCGTGGCCGTTTCAGCGATCTGTTGAAAGAACTGGAGATTCCTTATCCAAAATACGGTACAGCCTACACTACCGACGATGCCATTGAGGTAGCGAAAGAAGTGGGTTATCCTGTACTGGTTCGTCCCAGTTATGTATTGGGCGGTCAGCGTATGCGGATCGTTATTAACGAAACCGAGCTGGAAAGTGCGGTATTAAGCCTCATCAAACATTTGCCCGGCAATAAAATCCTCATCGATCATTTCCTCGATCGTTGCCAGGAAGCCGAAATTGATGCCATTTACGATGGTGAAAATTTCCACGTAATGGGTGTAATGGAACATATTGAGCCGGCCGGTATCCACAGTGGCGATAGTCATGCTGTGTTACCTGAGTTCAACCTTACGCCGCTGGTTGTTGCAACCATGGAAGAGTACGCAAAGAAAATTGCGAAAGCATTGAAAATACAAGGTCTCATCAACATTCAGTTTGCGATTAAAGATGGCAAAGTGTATGTAATTGAAGCCAACCCACGTGCCAGCCGTACTACGCCGTTCATTGCAAAGGCCTACCAGATCCCTTACCTCAACATTGCTACCAAAGTAATGATGGGTGTAAACAAACTCACCGACTTTACATTTGAGAAAAAGCTCACAGGTTACGCCATTAAAGAACCGGTGTTCAGCTTCAGCAAATTCCCGAACGTAAACAAAGAGCTTGGACCTGAAATGAAGAGTACGGGTGAAGCCATCCGTTTTATTAAAAATCTGCGTGATCCTTACTTCCGTCAGTTGTATAAAGACAGAAGCATGTATCTCAGTAAATAAATTTTCAACTCCGCACTTGTTGCGGAGTTTTTTATTGCTGCCGGGAAGGCGGAAAGACGAAAAGAAAAACTTACTGCCTTCCCGTCTTTCCGGCTCTCTATTTTTTTTGATACCAGCTGCAGCATTTCATAGCATCAACTGTTGCGTCGCACTCTTATACTTCATTGCAAAACGCAGCTATTCTTCTTAACTTAGAAAAATGAACAACAAAGAAGTACAATCGATCATCACAAACCTCGAACGAGTGTTAACCGGCCAGCCCTGGTATGGCGAAGCAGTGATGCCCATGCTGCGGAAAATTCATCCGGCAGTTGTGTATATCAATCCCAAGAACTCGCATGCAGCTATTGAAATATTGTATCACATGATCACCTGGGCGGAGTTTACATTAAGCCGTGTGCAAAAGAAACAGGATTACGATTTAAAAACTGCAGAAGAAATGGATTGGCGCATCATTGATCCGAAAGTACATACATGGGCAAAAGCATTGGATGAGTTTGAACAGCTACACAAACAACTCGTTGCCGAACTGCAAACAAAAGACGATGCTTTCCTAAATGAAATGGTTGATTACCGTGAATACAATTTTCGTTTCCTGCTCAATGGATTGATACAGCATAATATTTATCATTTAGGTCAAATAGCATTTTTGAAAAATTTATTAGGGGAATAATATCTCTCACTCCTGTCCGCCGTAAGCCATGCAGGCGGAGATTACACGGAGATACAAAGAAAAAATCCGTGCTTATCTGAGAAATCCGTGAGCAACCACTTGCATTTCTAACCTGCTGTTTTTATCTTACTGTAAAGCAGCTAACACCCATGATCCCCTTCTGGAAAAACATCCCTTTCCTCCGCATCTTCGTTCCGCTCAGTGCAGGTATTTTAGGTGGCTGGTATTTTTCTTTGCATTGGCAAATAGCTTTAATAGCTGCAGTAATTGCTCTTCCTGTTTATCTCTTTTTTCAGTTTAGTGGCCAGCGCAACAAATTTTATCATGGCTGGGTCAATGGCATTACTTTCAATATTCTTTTTATTGCATTCGGTATCGCATTAAACTGGTTCAATCAACTACCCCATCAACCAAACTGGGCCGGGCATTTTTACAAAGAAGGCAATGTGGTACAACTGCGTTTACTCGAACCATTAAGTGAGCGTGAGAAAACATACAAAGCACTTAGTGAAATCAGTGTTGTCTATCATCAACAAAAAGCAAGAAAGGTAAAAGGCAGGGCGATGATCTATTTCCGCAAGGATAGTATTGCGCCTTCTTTACAATATGGTGATGTGATTCTTGTACGCAGCAACTTACAGGAAATAAAAAATGCAGGTAATCCCGGCGGGTTCGATTATAAGCGTTATGCGTTGTTCAACGGCATCACTCATCAGCTCTTTGTCAAATCAAACGAGTATAACAAGTTACCGCAACAGCAAACAGCGTTCTTCTGGAAAACGATGTACAATGCACGGAGTTATATTCTGCAAACCATCCGCAAACATGTAGCCGGCGATATGGAGCAAAGCATAGCCGAAGCGTTGCTCATTGGTTATCGTGATGATCTTGACAGAGACTTGGTACAGGCATACAGCAACACCGGCGTGGTACACATTATTGCAGTAAGTGGTATGCATCTTGGATTGATCTATGGTTTGCTCATGTTCCTGTTCAAACGGTTCAACCGCAACAGGCGCATGAAACTCATCCGGGCCATTCTGGTAATTGTGTTGCTTTGGTTGTTCAGTTTATTAACAGGCGCCAGTGCATCGGTATTAAGAGCAGTAATCATGTTCACCGTAATTATTGGTGCAGAACTGCTCGACCGTAAAGGAAATATTTACAACAGCATGGCGGCATCTGCAGTTGCACTCTTACTCTTTAATCCATTTTTGTTGTGGGATGTTGGCTTTCAGTTATCCTATGCAGCTGTATTGAGTATTGTACTCTTTATGAAACCCATCTACAACTGGTTTGCAATTCAAAATAAATTACTCGATGGATTGTGGAAGCTGAATGCATTAACCCTATCTGCACAAATATTAACGCTACCGCTTTGCATGTATCATTTTCACCAGGCTCCCACATTGTTTCTCATCACCAACTTAATTGCTGTACCGTTATCGAGTTTGGTTTTGTATGTCTTGATCTTTTTAATGCTCGTTTCACCAATTACTGTACTGGCGAATGCAACTGGTTGGCTCATTACAAAAATGCTCTGGATCATGAACCAGTTTATTCTCTGGGTCGATCATTTTACGTTTGCAGTAGTGGATGGTATTCAACATGCACCTGTTCAAACCATTTTACTGTACGCCATCATAACAGCAGCAGGCATCTGGCTCATTGAAAAAAATAAAACTGCATTGCGTTGGCTGCTCGGCTGCATCGTTTGCTTCTTTGCAGTGCAATCGTTCTACCGTTACCAGACAATACAGCAACAAAAACTGGTGGTGTACAATTTATCGCAGCACACAGCGATCGATTTTATGCTGGGCGATCAATATTACTTCGCCGGCGATTCTGTTTTGCTGCAGGATGGTTTCCTGCGCAACTTTCACCTCAAACCTTCCCGCATTGCACACCGCACCTATCATCAGCCAAACCTCAACACAAACAAAGTGTGGACCATCAACCATAAAACCATCCTTCACATCAACCAATCATACCGCTACGATTCTACTAAAAAGATTACTGCCGATGTGGTGATCATCTCCCAAAATCCCAAACTCTACCTCAACCAATTACAGAAAACAATCAACTGTAAGCTGCTGGTGTTCGACAGTTCCAACCCGCAATGGAAGCTGAAATACTGGAAAGCCGATTGCGAAAAGCTCGGCATTAACTATTTCTGCACAAGTGAGCAGGGCGCTTTTGTGATGAACCTGTAGAGGCTTACCTTTGCGCCTTCTTAAAGTCTTGCCACAAAGAACTCAAGCTCCGGCACATTCTTTTCTTCGTGCCGCTTCGTGACTTAAGTGCCTTTGTGGCCAAAATCAATCACATTTATGAAGAAAATTCAATCGGCACTCATCTCAGTTTTTTACAAAGACGGTCTTGATTCATTGGTAAAGCTCCTCCACGAGCAAAATGTAACCATTTATTCAACCGGCGGCACCCAGCAGTTTATTGAAAAACTCGGCGTTCCGGTAGTGCCTGTTGAAAATTTAACCAGCTACCCTTCTATTTTGGGTGGCCGAGTAAAAACATTGCACCCTTCTGTATTCGGCGGTATCCTCGGCAAGCGTGACGATGAACAGCATTTAGCTGAAATGAACCAATACAATATCCCTGAAATGGATCTGGTGATTGTTGATCTGTATCCGTTTGAAGAAACGGTTGCTTCAACAACCGATGAAAAAGCAATCATTGAAAAAATTGATATCGGCGGACCATCGATGATCCGTGCCGGTGCAAAAAATCATAAAGACGTAGTGGTATTGGCAGCGAAGAAAGAATATGCCGTGTTGGAAAATATTCTGCGTGAGCAAAACGGTTCAACAACTTATGAACAACGTCGTGCGTTTGCCATCAAAGCATTTGATGTGTGTACTGCATACGACACTGCTATCAGCAACTACTTCCATCAATCCGCTGTTGAAACACCTTTCAACAAAGATGAAAAGATCATGCGTTATGGTGAGAACCCTCATCAAAGTGCACGTTTCTTCGGCAACCTTGATGAACTGTTTACCCAATTAAACGGTAAAGAACTTTCATACAATAACCTGGTTGATGTGGATGCAGCGGTGCAACTCATCAAAGAATTTACAGAAACTACGTTCGCTATCATCAAACACACCAATGTATGTGGTGTGGCGCAACGTGCAACAGTAAAAGACAGCTGGGATACCGCACTTGCAGGCGATAACGAAAGTGCATTTGGTGGTGTGTTGGTTTGCAATGGCGAAATTGATAAAGCAACGGCTGACGCCATCAACGAAATTTTCTTTGAAGTATTAATCGCTCCTTCGTTTGCTGCGGATGCATTGGAAGTATTGAAGTCGAAGAAGAACCGCATCTTGTTACAACTGAAAGCACAACCAAACGTAATAGAGCAATACAAATCTATTCTCAACGGTGTGTTGGTACAAGGTGTAGATGAAGGCAATTACACCGAATGGAAAGAAGCCGGTGGAAGAGAAACAACGGCTGCAGAAAAAGAAGACCTGGCATTTGCCAACCTCATCTGCAAACATTTAAAATCGAATGCCATTGCATTGGTGAAGAATAAACAACTGGTGGGTAAAGGTTGCGGACAAACAAGCCGTATCGATTCGCTTCGTCAGTCTGTTGAAAAAGCAAAACAATTCAATTTCGATCTGAATGGTGCGGTGATGGCGAGTGATGCGTTCTTCCCGTTCAATGATTGTGTGCAGTTAGGTCATGCAGCAGGTATTGTTGCATTCATTCAGCCGGGTGGTTCTATCCGTGACAATGATTCAATCGAATACTGTAAACAAAATAACCTGGCAATGGTAATTACAGGTATGCGGCACTTTAAACACTAATGGATATCGGAATAATTGATAATTCATAAGTACGGAATCATTATCAGCTATCCATTATAAAATTATCAATTGAACTTTTGAAGAAACCCAGTTTCAATAAAACAATTACAACAGCAACTGACACTGTAAAGAGTCTTTCTGTCTTCAATCCTTTAACCATTCATAAAAAAGGAACAAGGGCAAAAGCATTGTTTGCACTGGCAGTTGTTTGTGTGTTGTGGGGTACCACATGGATCGCTTCAAAAGTTGGTGTGCAGCACATGTCGTCTGCATTGCAACTTTCCGGTATGCGGCAATTGCTTGGAGGACTTTGCTACATGATTTTCTTTATTGCAAAGGGCGCACAATTCCCCAGAGGTAAAGAACTCGTTCCATTGCTGATTCTTTCATTACTGAACTTTGTATTAAGCAACGGGCTCAGCACATGGGGATTGAAATATATTTCATCGGGACTTGGCGCCATTATGGGCGCCATCTTTCCGTTGTGGATCGTTATCATTAATCTCTTTGGTTCAAAAGAAAAAATTCCGGCAAAAGCATTGCTGGGTTTAATGATCGGTTTTGCTGGTGTATGTGTGATCTTCTATGAACACCTTCAGGATTTCTTTGATCCCAACTTCCGCTTTGGTATTTTGATCTCACTGATTGCAACCTGGACATGGGCATTCGGTTCGCTCTACACCAAAAAACAAGCAGCGAATTTTAATCCTTATTTCGGTTTAGGTTTTCAGATGGTGATTGCAGGTGCTGCTTTGCTGGGCATATCTACAACCGATCCCAACTTTACGCCGTTTACTCAAATTGCATGGCAGGCTTGGGCTGCTATCGGTTACCTCGTTTTGTTCGGATCAGTGATTGCCTTTGTGTGTTACTTGTACGCATTGCAAAATCTGCCAACGGAACAAGCCAGCATATATGCGTATGTGAATCCTGTGGTGGCGGTGTTGTTTGGTGTATTGCTGTTTGATGAAAAAATATCTGTTCCATTGGCAACCGGCGGATTGGTTGCGTTGCTGGGTGTTTATCTCGTAAACAAAGCGTACAAGAAAACGGCAGAGGAGCAACGAGATGTGATGGATGCATAGTTTATTTACTTTCCTTTTTGATCACAACATATCTGAACCCAACCCACAATTCAGGCTTTAAATAAGATTGCCTTTTTGACCAGTCGCATTCAAGAAGCGTCTGTTTGAAGCTTCCTCCTTTTGCGATGTTCTTTTCCTGAACCATTTCAGAAACGTTACCCTTTATGTGAATAAGGCCACAACTACTCTTGTAAGAGTCGTAAATACTTAGTAATCGAAAATCATCATTACAACAGTAACTTTTTTGTTGAAATTTTCTTGACAAAACCGACTCTCTTATAACCTTATCAGCGGTGTTATAAATTTCCAAGGGCTTCTTATTATTACCCAGTTTATTCTCACATGAAGCAATATACTCCCATTCACTTTCTGAAGGCAATCTGTAAGTGTATTGATAACCGTTTTTGAATTTAGAACGAACTTTCAAATTAACCCAATCACAAAATGCTACGGCTTCTTCATAAGAAACACCTACAACAGGGCACCAACTGTATTCCGGATTTAAAAAGTAATCTGAAGGAATACCACCAAATCGCCTAGAAACTGATTTCCAATAAAGAGAATCTCTCTCAAAATATTTCCTCTCTGCCTTACTCATTGAAGTCCCTTTTTGAGATTCAAATAGGAATAGCTTCCATTGATAAAGAGTGACTTCGCTGATTCCAGCATAAAGAGTATCATTAATTTTCACCATTGTAGGATCCCGTAAGTCAGGAAGATCGACCAGAGAAAGACTACAAAGTAAAAGTGGGATGGCAATAAGCATTTTCATTCACTAATATTCAAAAAAAATCATCTAATAAAAAAGAATAATCAAATTTTCAATCCAATTAATACATTTTCGCTGATAACAAAATGCTTACTTATTTTTGATACATGGCGGAAGAAAAGATAAGCCTCAATAAATACATCAGTGCTACAGGTTATTGCTCACGACGGGAAGCCGATAAACTGATTGAACAAGGTCGTGTTTCCATTAACGAAAATGTAGCGTTACCCGGTGCAAGAGTAAATCCCGGCGATAAAGTTTTTATTGATGACGAACTGCTGAAAGTGAAACCGGCTTCAAAAAACAACTGGTTTATCATGGCCTTTAATAAACCGGTGAACATTACTTCCACAACGGATGAAAAAGACCGCAGCAATATCATCCGCTACATCAATCATCCAAAACGAATCTTTCCGATTGGTCGTTTAGATAAAGATTCTGAAGGATTGATTTTCCTAACCAACAACGGCGATATCGTTAACAAGATTCTACGTGCAGGGAACGAACACGAGAAAGAATACATTGTGACGGTTGATAAAAAACTTACTCCCGATTTTGCTGCTAAGATGAGCAAAGGTGTGCACATACTCGGCACTACCACACTGCCGTGTAAAGTGCGTACCATCAGCAGCAAAACATTCTCGATTATTCTTACACAAGGATTGAACCGACAGATACGTCGTATGTGTGAAGTGTTTGGTTACGAAGTAGTGAGTTTAAAACGCATCCGCATTATGCACATCAAGCTAGGTAACCTTGCTGTTGGTAAATGGCGCTACTTGAGCGAACCCGAAATGCAGGAGATGATGAAGATGCTGGAAGGTTCGAGGAATGAGCAATAGTATTGTCAATCCGCGGCACGAGGAATCTGCTCACCATTTGCACTGCTTTCGGGAGATCCCTCCTTCGTCGGGATGACAGCAGCGATGAACTTTTCATACATCTCTCTCCATCCCTTAAACATCGGCTCTGTTGCCAACATGTGATTATGAAAAGTGGTAATGAACGTACCGTTTACCTTTCGCACTTCTGCACAAAGCTGTTGCATCTCTTTTAATGCTTCCTCAGGGGATTGATGCAGTTCGTAAAATGAATTGGCTTCCATGTATGCAAACGGATGTACACGCAAAGCCGTTGTTTCTTCTTTCTCCAGATCGTACCACAAAAAAGAATGTGAAGTGGATGCACGGAAACCATTCACTGTTCCATAGCCCATGCTGTATTCATCTGTAAATCCATTTGCAATAAGTGTACGATAAGAATGCGGCAGATGAAACTGGATATAATGATTACGTGTTGCCGTAACCTTTTTTCTGCTGATCACTTGCAGTAGTTCTTTTTCCTGCTTCAACAAAGTTTCGTTTGTTACACTTTGTGTGGATGGATGAAGTGCAACCGTTGTATTTTCAGCTGTTGCACAAATGAGTTGCTGCAATGCAGCTTTCTTTGGTGAAATATTTTTATCGTACTCGCTGTTGCGTTCTGCAAGCAGGAAAAAATAAATCGCTTGCAATCTATATTGCTTATGCAATTGTTTTAGCCAATCGTATGCATCGTACGGATCTTTTTCTTTTCCGGTGATTACACGCAGACGTTTACCAATTGTTGACGGATGCTTTAATAAGCCGCCGATTGTTTTCAACCATCCCTTGTGTTTGTAACTCCAGGCAATGTCGATATCGTAAGTAGGGAGAACGGTGAATGGTGAGTGGTGAATGGTGAATGAAGAGAACTTTGCTTTTAGTTTCTCCTCAAATTTCATCAGCCAACTATCTATGAGCGGCTGATGCAAGAATTCTTCTTTCCATGCTAAAGCATTCCAATGTGCATAGCGGCCATATTCATCAGGTTCATATTCCAGGTATTCTTCGTAACGGGTGATGAGATAAAACGCAGCAGCAAACACATCAAATCCTAGATCGTCTTCAGTTTGAAAGAATGCTTTCACTCCTTCCCATTCAAAACAACTGATGCATTGCTTGCGAATAACCTGTTGCTGTAACAGGCCGGTTGATTGAACAAAAAATCCATCTGTTGAAATACGTTCTTCGCAGTATTGCAGTTTAACAGCAGTGCTTTGCTTGAATGTTTCTGCATCATCTGTTACAGCTACTTCAATCTGCCAACATTCATGCAGCAATTGAATAATGTAACTGATGCGGGGCGTGATATGCGGTGTATAAACAAGCATGTTTGAATTTACTGCCCGTTTCGTTCACGCCAAAGTTGATTGAAACTTTTTTCAGGAAACTGCATGGGGCCACGGTGGCGTGTCCAGTCTTTTACGAATGTATTGATCATCCAGCTACGCATTTTACTGCTGCCGGTATTCATGAGTTTGCGGCTCATCGATACTTTTTTCCAAACCTTCCATGCCATGCGTTCGCCAAAGGAAACAAAGCCATCTTCTACTGCTTCGTACCGATTTTCTAATAACAGTTCGTGCAGGCTAATACGCATCGGGCAAACTTCTGTACAGTTGCCGCATAACGATGATGCGTAGCTGAGATGTTTGTATTCGCCGAGATCTTTGAGGTGTGGTGTAATGACTTTCCCGATCGGGCCACTGTACGTTGTACCGTAACTATGTCCACCAATATTTTTATAAACAGGACAAGCATTTAAACAGGCGCCGCAACGGATGCAGTATAAACTCTCTCTCGTCTTTGGATTCTTCAACACATTTGTCCTGCCATTGTCGAGTAAAATCACAATCATTTCTTCGGGACCATCTTTTTCTCCAGGTTGTTTTGGTCCGAGAATGATGCTGTTGTATACGGTTACATTTTGTCCTGTTCCGAATGTTGCCAACAAAGGCCAGAACAAACCAAGATCGTTGATGCTGGGTAATACTTTTTCAATACCCACAATTACAATATGTGTTTTTGGAAAAGCACAACTCAATCTTGCATTGCCTTCGTTTTCGGTAACAGCAACGCCGCCAACATCAGCTAAAATAAAATTGGCACCTGTTACACCCACTTCGGCCTGCACATATTTTTCACGGAGAATTTTGCGTGCCGTTAGTGTGAGTTGCTCCGGTGTTGCTTTCGGATCAGTGCCGAGTTTTTCTGCAAACAGCTTCGCTACATCTTCCTTGCTTTTATGCATGGCCGGTGTAACAATATGGTAAGGCGGTTCATCATCGAGCTGCTGAATGTATTCACCGAGATCTGTTTCCACACTTTCAATATTGTGCTTACCTAAAAATTCGTTGAGATGAATTTCCTCCGTCACCATGCTCTTGCTCTTCACCAATGTTTTGCAATTGCGTGCTTCGCAAATCTTTAAAATTTCATCGCAGGCCTGCTTTGCATTTTCGGCCCAGATGACTTTACCGCCACGGCGTGTAAACTGCAGTTCAAATTCTTCCAGTTGCTGATCGAGTGTTTCCAATGCACGCCACTTCACATTCTTTGCACGTTCACGTGCAGTAAGCAGCTGCGTAAACTGTTGCTTACCCTCAGGCACTTTTGCATTGTACTTACCAATGTTGAAATTGATGGTACGCCTGTGATCGAGATCAGCAGCTTTAATGGTACTCTTAGCAATAAATTTATCTGCAGTCTGGCTCATTGATTAAAGTTACTTCTTTGCTTCTTTTGATGCGTAATACTGGTCGGCAATTTGCGTAAGCACTTCATAAAAATCTTCGCCGTATTTGCGAATGAGTGCTTCTTTCAAAAACACATATACCGGCACTTTCAACTTCTGTCCGTTTACACAACCGGGATTACACATCGGGTCTCTCGGTTCGTAGTTTACATATTGCTGTTCGGTATTTTTGCTCTTGCTGATTTTGATGGGATACAGATGACAGGAGATGGGTTTCTTCCACTGCAGTTCACCGGCATAGTATTGTTGTTCGAAAGCACACTTCACAATTCCTTTTTCGTCTACCAAACCATAGGCGCACATACCATTGCTGATGGTTGGAGTTACCCAGCCAAATTCCTGGTCGTACTGGTACAGGCCGTTTTGTTCAACTACTTTTCTGCCCTCTTCGGTAATGAGGTGTTTGATCTTTTCGTACCCATTGATCACTTCCTTTAACTCATCGTTTGTAAGAGGCGCCCCTGCATCGCCATCCACACAGCAACCACCTTTACATTTGTTGAGGTCGCACACAAATTGTTCCTCCACCACTTCATCACTGATGTAGATTTCATCAATTACTATCATGCCGCAAAGATACGGCCGCAGAACAAAAACTTAAGAGAGAGAATTGCAGGTTTAGTTACGCCACTTCAGCGTTTCAATCAAATGCTGCATATCCTTGTACAAAAATTGCTCCACCGGTTTAATGGAATCGTAGTTCGGCGTTGCATCGAAGTAGAGTGCACCACGAAGGAAATGCCTTGCACTATCGGTTACAAAAAACTGTTTACCCGTTGCTGCATTACCACCCACATCAAAAATAAATCCGTTAACACCGGCACCGCCTTTCACGGGTATTTCATCGATGGAGGTTGCTTTTAAACTGTGTTTACTGGTCATCTTAAATGCATCCTGCACCAGCACATCAAATTTATTGGTGCCACCAATTGTTTTGTAGCTGATGTGCATACGGCCGGCAAAATCCGGAAAATCCAGATTTACCCAATAGGGATTTTCTGCTTTCGCTTCAAAGAAGGTACTATCCTTCAATACTTTGCTGTAAACAGGATATTCAAAAGTGTAGGGGTAACCAGGCTCATCGAATAACACATATTTTTTTTCAGGAAAATCGATATTGAAATATCCTTTAGGGCGTGGTCTGGGATCGGAATTACACGCAACAAAAACTATAAGCAAACTGATGATATTAAAAGTACGTAGTACAAAGTACGAGGCCCGTAAATGCAGTTGTTTCATCTTAATCAATCATTGGTTTAATCGTCACTTTCACTTTTTCAATACGGTTGCGGCTTACTTCCAAAACGGCAAATTGAAAATCGCCTGTTTCAAGCACATCATTTACACGGGGCAGTCGCTCTGCGAGTTCCAGTATTAACCCGGCAAGCGATTCACTTTCGCCTTTTACAGCATCGAACGTATCTGCAGGAAGATTCATTATACGGCACACATCGTGTACCATCGTTCGTCCTTCGAAGAGATAATTGCTTTCATCGATTTTTTTGTTGATGCTTTCATCTTCATCAAACTCATCTTTAATATCGCCGATAATTTCTTCCACTACATCTTCCATGGTTACAATGCCGCTTGTGCCGCCAAACTCATCTACCACTACTGCAAAGTGAATACGCTTCTGCTGAAACTCTTTCAGCAGATCGTCAATCAACTTATGCTCAGGAACAAAAAATGGTGTACGCATGAGTTGCTGCCAGTGAAACCCATCGGCATCATTTACATGCGGCAATAAATCTTTTGTTTGCAGTATCCCTACAATTTCATCCAGGTTGTTTTTATACACCGGTACCCGGCTGTAATGAAGTTCCTGAAGACGTTTAATTACATCTGTAAAGGAAGAGTTATAATCGATACCGCTTACATCCAGCCTCGAACGCATGACTTGTTTTACGGTAATGTTGCTGAAGTTTTGAATACCCTTTAAGATTTGCTTTTCCTCTACAGTTGCTTCTTCTTCACTCATCAGATCAATGGCATAATCCAGTTCTTCTGATTTATAAGAAGAAGTTTGATGACGTGTAATTCGCTTTTCAATACTATCGGAGTAACCGGCAAGCCAGCTACCGGTTGATTTAAACAGCGGATAAACCAAAGCATCAATCCACCAGCTGGCAAAGTATGCAAAGAAGGTATTGTTTTGCGATGCCCACACTTTTGGCAGTATTTCGCAGAACAACAAAATGAAAGCTGCTATAACCAATGCTTTCACAATCATTTCTGCCCAGAATATTTTATGCTGCAAACCAAAACCTTCGTCTACCAGGTAGTTGGTGAGAAAAACGATACCAAGATTGAAGATAACATTGGCTGAAAGTAAACTGGCCATCAACACTTTTGGCTCTTCCAAAAGGTTTACAATACGTCTCGATGGTGCATCGGATTTTGTTTTAATGACATTCAAATCTTTATAGCGCAGCGAAAAAAACGCAACTTCAGCCCCGCTTACTACAAACGATAAAAAAAGTAATAACAGAAAAACCAGTATCAATACTGTAAGTAACTGGCTGTTTATTGCAAGTAAAACCGGTTTGAGAAATAATAAATTGACTGCGTGGTGATAGTCCAAAACATCAAAATTAGGTGAACAATATGCCGCTTTGGGGCAAAAATAAACAACCCATTGATATTTCCTAAAAAGGAAGATCTACGCTGGGTTCACCAATTGGTGGAATATCATCGCCATGATAGCCGGATAAAGGATCAGGACCTTCTACCTTGCCGGTACCATCAGTACGTTTATCCAACATAATCAGGTTATCGCCTACCACTTCGGTTGCATATTTTTTTACACCTTCTTTGTCTTCCCAGCTGCGTGTTTTCAAACGCCCTTCAATGTAAACAAGACTTCCTTTGTGCAGATATTTTTGCGCAAGTTCTGCCAGTCCACGCCAAAGCACAACGGTATGCCATTCTGTTTGGCTTACCAGCTTTCCTGTTCTGTCTTTAAATGTTTCGGTTGTTGCCAAAGGAAACTTTGCTACGGCGATATTGCCTTCCAACACCTGTACATCAGGTTCCTTTCCTAAATTGCCTATCAGCATTACACGGTTAACTCCTCTCATACAATAAAATATTTAAGTGCAGAATGTGTAAATCAGGTTCTAAACGCTTTTATCGTTCCTTCTAAATTACGTTTTTTGCTTTACTGTTGTATGCCTGCCTGCAAATAATTCGAGAATACCGGCTTTAAAAAAATCATTTAACAATTTCGGAAAAGGTAACTGCTTCACTTCGTCGGCTGTTTTCCATTCCCAGCTATTTGCAGGTGTGTGTTTGCTGTTTACATGTACCAGCTGTGCATTTCCCCAAATAAGCTGATGACTCAACTGTTGCTTGATTGCTTTAGTGGTTGCAATAACGTTGTACGTTTGATTTATTTTTTGTTCATTTAACCACAGTTCAGTTACAGTACCTTTTGCTTCCTTCCATTCTTTTTCAGATGAAAACTCCTGGTTGGGAAACTCGTACAAATTACTCCACACATCTTTTGCGGTGCGTTTCTGCACAGCAATTTTATTATGCTGCATAATGATGTAAAACGTAAACCACCTCTTCCTGATTTTTATTTTCTTTTCTTTTACAGGCAGTTCGTTTACTCTTTGCTGGTTATATGCAATACAGAACGATTGCATGCTGCAGTTTTTGCAATCGGGCAAATCGGGTTTACACACAGTTGCACCAAAATCCATAATGGCCTGGTTGTAAGCTGCCGGATTTTTTACATCCAGGCAATCGTTTGCCAGCTGTTGAAACTGTTTTTTTCCTGCGGTGCTGTCTACTGCAGTTTCAATGCCAAAAACACGGCTTAATACCCGGAACACATTGCCATCAACCACAGCATGCGGTAATCCAAAACCAAATGATGCAATGGCAGCTGCTGTATAAGGGCCAACGCCCTTCAACTGAAGAATTGCGTCGAAACTGTCGGGGAATTTTCCGTTTAACTCAAAGGCAATGTATTGGGCTGTATGGTGCAGGTTGCGGCAACGGTTGTAGTACCCCAGCCCTTCCCAGTATTTATAAACTTCTTCAAGCGGAGCATTGGCCAAGTCGGTTATTGTTGGGTAAGCAGCAGTGAATCGCTCATAGTATTTCCAGCCCTGCTCGGCCCTTGTTTGCTGCAGAATAATTTCACTTAACCAAATACGATAAACATTTTTTTCCTCCTTCCACGGAAGCTCCCGCTTATTTTCGGAGGTATGCCACTTTACTAACTTTTGCCTGAATTTGGTTGATTGCTCCATGCTGCTTTAGAACTGTATTAAACAAACAATATGCAAAATAGCATAAAGTGACAGAACACGTAAAACCACTTATTGTTCATAATCAACCAGTTCTGAAAGATTTTTTATCCAATATGTTTCATTTTTTGAATTTTATTCAGGATATTAGTCTTAATTATCACAACCCATAAACTTTTACCCATGAGAAAAGCAGATCTCGTGAATCAAATCTCAGAAAAAACAGGCATTCCTAAAGTGGATGTTCTAGTTACCCTTGAAACCATGTTTAAAGAGGTGAAAGATTCCCTTTCTGCAGGTCAGAACATCTATATCAGGGGGTTTGGCAGCTTTATTACCAAGAAAAGAGCAGCAAAAATTGGCCGCAACATCAAGCGTAACACAGCCGTACATATTCCGGAACATTATATTCCTGCTTTTAAACCGGCAAAGGAGTTTGTGCAGGAAGTAAAAAGCCGCTACACAGGTGGAGGCAGCTCGGAGAACGAACCCGATGATTCTGAAGACTAATTCTGCAGAGAGCTAACAAATGCTCCCATCTTGCCTTAGCTTTGCAGCTCTAAATTATTCGTGTGAGCAGGCAACAACTTTTATATGTAACTGCTGCTATAACAGCAGTTTTTCTTTTGTTCTTTTTTGGAAGAACGGTTCCTAAAACCCACGTTGATGATCATGCAGGCCATGATCACAGCAAAACAGCAGCCCCTCCTTCTGCCAACACAGGAAATGTGGCACTCGATTTTCCTACGATGTTAGGCTTGGCCAAAAAACGCTTAACGGCAGCGCAACTTCAGAAAGTAACCGAATGGGAAAATTCAGTGGTTCGTGGCGACGTAAAAAATCAGCAAATAAAGGTTTACAGAACCATGTCTGCGTTCTGGATGGATACCATCGGCGCCTTTGTGCCGTATGCCAAATATCTCGGTGAAGCAGCTAAGTTGGAAAATTCGGAGAAAAACCTCACCTTTGCAGCCCATTTGTTTTTAAGGGAGGCACAGTCTGTATCGGAACAACCGTTACAAATATGGCTGGCCAAGGAAGCAAAAGAGTTATTTGAAAAGGCATTAGAAGTTAATCCGGCGAACGATTCAACGAAAGTTGGCTTGGGCAGTACCTACTTTTTTGGTGGTGCAGGTAATGAACCACCTATGAGAGGAATTGCATTGATAAGGGAAGTAGCAGAAAAGAATCCGGATGACAGCTTTTCGCAATACATGTTAGGTATTGGTTCAACCATCAGCGGACAATGGCCAAAAGCTATTGAACGATTTGAAAAGGTTTTAGCCTTAGAACCTCAAAACCTGGAGCTGATTTTACGATTAGCCGACACGTATGAAAAAAGCGGAGACAAGGCTAATGCAAAAAAGAAGTACGAGTTGTTTTTACAAACAGTAAAATCACTCGAAACACAAGGCAAATTCAAGAGCAATCCTGAAATGCTGAAACAAATTGAAGACCACATTAAATTATTATAACCCTATTTTTTAACGAACGTAAATAGTATTAAACATGCCTTGCGGAAAAAAGAGAAAGCGTCATAAAATTGCGACGCACAAGCGTAAAAAACGTCTTAGAAAGAACCGTCATAAGAAGAAGAACAAATAAGATCTTCTGAAATTGAACGGAGTCCCGCCTTTTAGTCGGGACTCTGCTTCGCTATGGCCATTGCAGAAATCTGTCTGCTTGCTTGTATACATTTGTTTACAGTGGTCCCTTCCTTCTGATCAGGTGAAGTAGTATAGTTCAATTTTAAAAGACGTTTTAGTGAATAAGGAACTGATCATCAATTCAGCCCCAACCGGGGTTGAAATTGCATTGTTAGAAGATAAGAAGCTGGTAGAACTGCATCAGGAAAGTCTTGATACCAGTTTTACTGTTGGCGATTTGTACTTGGGAAAAGTAAAAAAGCTTGTACCTGGTATGAATGCTGCATTTGTGGATGTTGGTTTTGAGAAAGATGGCTTTCTTCATTACACCGACCTGAGCCCCTATGTCCGCTCCCTGCTGAAGTTTACAGCACTTTCCATTACAGACAAAAGCGAAAGCATCAGTGATTTCAGCAAGTTTCAAACCGAAGCTGAAATTATTAAAACAGGAAAAATTGGCGAAGTCCTCAACGGAAAGCCAAACATTCTTGTACAAATTCTGAAAGAGCCGATTGCAGCAAAAGGCCCACGCCTCAGTTGCGAAATTTCATTACCCGGCCGCTTTGTAGTGCTTACACCGTTTAACGACATCGTAGCTGTATCCCGTAAAATACATTCAAGCGAAGAGCGCAAGCGTTTACAAAAGATTGTAGAATCCATCCGCACCAAAAACTTTGGTGTTATTGTACGCACTGCTGCAGAGGGAAAGAATACTGCCGAACTCCACGAAGATCTCAACAACCTCATTACCATGTGGCAGCAGATTCAGCGCAATCTTAAAAATGCTGTTGCTCCTGCAAAAATTTTGGGCGAAACGGATAAAACTACCAGCATCCTTCGTGATTTACTCAATGCCGATTTTAATCGCATTGTTGTAAATGATAAAAATATTTATAACGATGCGCTCAGCTACATTCAGAAAGTAGCTCCGGATAAAGCTGATATTGTTACGTTTTATCAGAATGGTTCGCCCATTTTCGACAACTACGGTATTACCAAGCAGGTGAAAGCTTCGTTTGGCAAAACAGTGAATCTTGCCAGTGGTGCGTACCTCATTATTGAGCATACGGAAGCATTGCATGTTATTGATGTTAACAGCGGCTACAAAAGTGTAAGCGCCAACCAGGAAGAAAATGCATTACAAACAAACCTTGAAGCTGCAGAAGAAATTGCCAGGCAATTGCGTTTGCGTGATATAGGTGGCATTATTGTCGTAGACTTTATTGATATGAAGTTGCCCGACAATAAACGCAAACTTGCTGAATCAATGGAAGAGTTCATGCGTGCAGACAGAGCCAAGCATGCAATTCTGCCCATCTCCAAGTTTGGTTTGATGCAGATTACAAGGCAGCGTATGAAGCCTGAAGTGAACATCAACACCCAAGAGGTTTGTCCAAGCTGTAACGGTACAGGAAAGGTTTCATCAACATTAATACTGGAAGATGAAATTGAAAAGAACATCAGCTACCTCGTTATGCAAAAGCATAAAGAACTGCTGATTGCTGTACACCCGATTATGGAAGCTTACTTACGCAAAGGTTTCCCATCGAAGCGAATGAGATGGAGCTGGAAATACAAACAAAAGATCAAGATAAAAGCAAATACATCTTATCACCTTACTGAATATCATTTTTTTGATAACCACGAAGAAGAAATTAAACTCTAAATAAAAAAGGTTGATCTCTTGATCAACCTTTTTTATTGCGTTATAATGCGGCTATCATACTTATTTCTACATTCACGTTTTTGGGTAGCCCTTTTACTGCAACAGTTTCACGTGCCGGAAAAGCCCCTTCAAAGTACTTACCGTAAATTTCATTTACTTCTGCAAACAGATTCATATCTGTAAGGAAGATGGTTGTTTTGACTACATTATTAAAAGTAATACCTGCTTCCTGCAAAATAGCTTTCAGATTATGCATCACCTGGTGTGTTTCGGCCTGTATATCGGCGTTGTTCAACTCGCTTGTCCCGGGTTTAATACAAACCTGCCCGGAGATAAATAAAAAACCACCGGCTGCTACTGCCTGGTTATATGGACCGATCGGTGCCGGTGCCGTTTCTGTTTGAATAATTTTCTTTTCCATCATACCACAAACATACTCCTTTGGCAAGAAAAAAAGCAAGTTGCCAAGCTTCGCTTAAATTTGTGGCAATGAATATTTTGCTCATCAGTTCAGGCATCTGCAATACACTTTTTGGAAAATCATTTCCGTTCGATGGTTTTCAATGCCACACAAAGCAGGAGGTAAAAGCTGATGACATTGCATTTGCAGACTTTATTATTGATTTGGATTTTGAAGAGAACCCGCAGCGAATCAACCTCTATCAGCCCCTTAACAAACCCGTGCTCATAGGTTCAGTGGTTCATACACTGAAAGACCTGGCAGTTCAGCCACAACAACCCATTGCACGTTTTAATCACTGGCCAGTTTTTATTAACAGACCGGTTGTGGAATTTGCTGTTCATCCCAGCCATCGGTCGTTATTCGAAGACATCTTTCAACAGTTATCCGTATCGTTTTATAGTACTGCAGATACACCTGGTTTTGTAAGTGCCCGTACAGTAAGTATGATCATTAATGAAGCCTTTCTTGCAAAAGAAGAAAAGGTATCTGCCGAAACAGAAATTGATACCGCCATGCAGTTAGGAACCGGATATCCGATGGGGCCATTTGAATGGAGCAAACAAACAGGCGTAAAGCGAATTGCTTCTTTGCTGCAAAAACTTTCAGCTACCGATCAACGATATCAACCTGCATCATCTCTTTTAAACCAATTATAAGAATGGCTTTGTTGCTTTGCATCGATTCGTCCACAACCCATGCATCCGTTGCTGTTGCAAAAGATGCAGTTCTGCTTGGCATCAAAACAAGTGCATCGCAAAAAGAGCATGCCTCCTTTTTACAGCCCGCCATTCAAAATCTGCTGCTTGAACTGGGTCAGGAGTTAAAACAATTAGATGCTATTGCGGTTACTACAGGTCCTGGTTCTTATACTGGATTGAGGGTTGCAATGGCAACAGCGAAAGGACTCAGCTTTGCTTTAAACATCCCATTAATTGGCATACCAACAACACTTGTTATGAGTGCTGCTGCCCGTGAACAGCTTACAGAAGAAGCGGGATTTGTACTTTGTCCGATGATTGATGCCCGCAGAATGGAGGTCTTCACTGCCATTTATTCCCCCCAACTGGAACTATTGTCTCCCATAACCCCAAAAGTACTGGATGCAGGTTCATACGAACAGGAACTGGCGAAAACACCCGTTTACTTTTTTGGTGATGGAGCCGCTAAATGGCAGAATATCTGCACCAGCACCAATGCTCGTTTTATTTCAACTAATTGGAATTCAAAGCATATGATAGCAATTAGTGAGCGATATTACAGCCAAAAACAATTCCTTTCACTCGCATATTCTGCGCCGGAATACGGCAAAGGATTTCACTTTGGAAATCAGTAAACTATGTCTTTTACGACTATGATTTCCGTAAATTTACGGTTAGTTTTACGGTTCGATATATAAGAAAAATTACGAACCCAACCCACAAAACATACCCTACAATGGCTGTTACCAAAAAAAAGGAAAGCAATCCCCCTATCACATTAGATTATCATGCTGTAAAAAAATCAGCGCTCATTTTACGGGCAATCAATCACAAATTGCGCCAGCAGATTTTACAACTCATCAACGAAAGCGGGCAATTAACCGTAACTGAAATATATGTGAAGCTTCGCCTGGAACAATCAGTGGCATCACAACACCTGGCTATTTTACGCAGAAGCAATATTGTTAAAACCACACGTGAAGGCAAGTTTATCTGGTATACTGTTAACCACGACAGACTTAACGAAATTGAACAGTTTATAAAAAGTCTGTTGGGGTAATTCTACCTTTCTGTTACCGAACTCTTATTGGCGCTTGTCTACAGATCTTCTGCTTACGTACATTTGCAGAAACTGTATACATCATGTTCATTCAACAACTCTACACAAACTGTCTTAGCGAAGCAGCCTATTATGTTGAAAGCGAGGGAGAGTGTGTAGTTATTGACCCTATGAGAGATGTTGATGCCTACATCAACCTCGCAAGGGAACGCAATGCAACGATCAAATATATTTTTGAAACGCATATTCACGCCGATTTTGTAAGTGGTCATCTCGATCTTGCAAAAGCAACAAATGCACCTATTGTTTATGGGCCAAATGCTTCCACTTCTTTTCCAATTTATGTTGCAAAAGATCGTGAACAGTTTAAAATCGGCAAACTGGTACTTGAAGTATTGCACACACCGGGACACACAATGGAAAGCTCCTGCTTTTTGCTGAAAGATACGCAGGGAAAAAATCATTGCATTTTTACAGGCGATACGTTGTTTGTTGGTGATGTTGGCCGCCCCGACCTTGCACAAGGCGGAGAAGTTACACAAGAAGAACTTGCAGGAAAACTCTACGACTCTTTGCAGGAAAAAATTATACCGCTTGCCGATGATGTGCTTGTTTATCCGGCGCATGGGCCCGGCAGCTCCTGTGGTAAAAACCTTGGCCCTGAAACGTTCAGCACCATTGGTGAACAGAAAACAACGAATTATGCTTTACAGCAACAAACAAAAGAACAATTCACTAAAGCCGTAACGCAAGGATTGGAAGCTCCTCCAAAATATTTTCCCGTTAATGTTCGCATTAACAAAGAAGGCTACGATTTATTACAAACAGTTTTACAAAAAGGTATGACAGCATTATCAATCGACGCATTTAAGCAACTCCTCAAACAACCAAAAACAGTATTACTCGATACACGAGCTGCCGCAACTTTTACAATCGGTTTTATACCCGGTTCCATCAGCATTGGACTGGAAGGCCGATTTGCAGAATGGGCTGGCGCTTTGTTATCGTTTGATGAAAACATTGTGCTTGTATGTGAACAGGGAAAAGAAGAAGAAACCATTACACGACTTGCACGTGTTGGTTTTGAAAAAATAACTGGTTACTTATCCGGCGGTTTTGAAGCGTGGCAGCAGGCAGGAGAAGAGATTGATATGATTATTGATGTGGAAGCAGACGAACTTGCAATGGACTTACCACACGACGACAATTTAGTTGTGGTTGATGTACGTAAAGAAACAGAGTTTGCCGAAGGACATGTAAAAGATGCCGTAAACCTTCCTTTAGCTGAAATGAACGATCCCGGATTAATTGCCAATATTGAAGATCGTGATAACCTCTATGTTCATTGCGCCGGCGGTTACCGTAGTGTAATTGCATCGTCTATTTTAAAAAAGCAGGGCTTTCATAACCTGCGTAATGTAGTTGGTGGTTTTGAAAAAATTAAAGAACAGAAAATTGATATTGTAAAAGAAAACAGTGTACTAAATTAATAACAAGAAAGCCGGCGAACTGCCGGCTTTCTTGTTATACAGTAACAATGCCATTTTTTATGGCATACATCACAAGTCCTACCCTTGTTTTCAGCTCGAGTTTTTCAAACAGCGCATCACGGTAACCATCAATTGTACGTGGGCTCAGAAACATCTTATCTGCAATTTCCTTGTACGTCATTTCTGTACAGGCGTAGCGCAGAAACTCAATTTCACGATCGTTTAAACTATTCAATTCTTTTTTTGGTGCATTGGCTTCTCCCAACTTATTAATTGTATGAATTAAGCGACCGGTCACCAATTCCGAGTAATAAAAACCCTTTTGTCTTACAGAATCAAGCGAACGTTTTAACTCTGCTGGTTCACTGTCTTTTAAAATATATCCTTTAGCTCCTGCTTTAAACATTTTAATAATTGCATTCTCACTATCGTACATCGAAAGTGCAATTACCATCACCAGCGGATAGTGTTCCTTTAGCCATTGTGCTGTTTGGTAACCATCCATCTCCGGCATATTAATATCCATCAACACAATATCTGGTTCGCCATATGCTCTGATCTGTTGCTGAAAATGTTTTCCGTTATCTGCCTGAAACAATACGACGTATTCACCAAATCCATCTACTACAGATGCAAGTCCGTTACGGAGCAGCACATGGTCATCTGCCAATGCTACTTTAATTTTTTGCTGTTGTTTCATCGGTTGTATTATTTAACGGTAATTGAAGCTGCAGTTTAGTTCCTGCACCCGGGCTGCTATACAAAAAAAAATGTGCACCAATCAAGGCTGCTCTTGCCTGCATATTACGTAACCCAAGACCAAAGCTGGAATTATCCGGATCAGTTAATGGCCCTAGATCAAACCCCTTGCCGTTATCGTAGATAACTATTTCCATTTTGTCTTTACTAAACAGGATGGCAGTGTTCAGTACACTTGCGTTAGCATGGCGGATAACATTGTGAATAGCTTCCTGCACTATGCGAAAAAGAATCAGCTCTTTTTGTTTACCAAGTCTTACAGTAGATCCATCAATAGCAAATCCGGTTTCTATGGTACCTGTTTTTTTAAGAAGAGCCAGTTCGTATTCTATTGCCCGAATAAGCCCCATTTCTTTTACATAGTCTGTATTGAGGCTACGGCTGAGATCCCGAAGATCCTGTATGGCTTTGCCGATAAGCTGTTGACTCGTTTTTATTTTTTCAGCCGAAGCACTTTCTTCAATAACAGTTGTTGCTAGGTTTAATTTGGCCAAGGTGAGTACCTGACCTACATTATCATGTATTTCCTGCGAAATATTTTTAAGTGTGTGCTCCTGTATTTCCAGTTGAGATTTAAGGGTTTCGCTTTGGAGCTTTTCGAGCTTTGTTTTATTAATGAGCAGCCGCTTTTGATAAAATACAAACAGTATCAAAATAAATAACCCCAGCAATAAAAGAATGATGGTTACTGAAATGATTAATATGAATAATTCTTTTTCTTCCATTGCAGAACGAAACCAATTGTAATTAATGAATATAATACAATGCTCATTGATTTTGTAATGATCAATTGTTGGGATGCAAGAACAGTATTATACTTGGTAAGTAATTTAATTGCCCCGATAAACGGAAGCGCTCCCAAAAAGTAAAGCAAAAAGCCACTGCTGATCCAAAAGAACGGCTCCCTTAACGGATTCTGAAGGCTGTCCTTATCCATTAAAGAATACGTATAAATCAATGATAAAATAATTACATAAATACCGCCTGCAAGAAAGTAACTAGAATGCAACACAAAAAAACTTCTATAGAAAAACAAGTTGAATACAAAGAGCAGTACAGTTAACCCGATAAACGATAAAAAAACTAAACGCTGTATTCTTCTCTTCTTCAACACATCAAAATATATCCACGCAAGCATCGGAAACCTAAAATACGAATAGCAGTTATAAAAAGCGATTGTATTAACTGCTCTTTTCTTCAGGAAATAGCAAAGCACCTCGTTGAATAAAGTTACTATAAGAAAAAACACCAATGCCTTGTTCCAAACAGGGCTTGCTTTCTTTACTAAAAGCAAGCCCGTAATTACAGAAGCGGCAATAAAGCTGATGTAGATAAAGTCGATCAAGCTCAAAAATTTAAAAGTCCTTCAGGGTCACAAACCGGAGGTGGGCAAAGTTGACCATCATTAAACTGTGTATCTTTTTGATCTTCACCACCTGCTTCATCCAAACCACTCGGTGGTTGATCGGGGTTCGACAAAATATCAAAATGAAGCGGACCACCTGGCTTGCCCTCTCCTGTAGGAACAAGCACAACAGTTAATTTTCCTTTTTTATTTTCATCAATATGATTTTCAGAATAAGCAGCTAAATAAATACGTAAGCCATCAGGAAAAACTTCTGCTTCCATGTACGGAAGTTTGGTTTCTTTAAGCATTCCCGTTTCGGGATCTCTAACTAAACCTAATGCTTCATAAAATACTTCTTTACTAAACCAAATACCCCGGGTGTCGTTTGGTTTCAATTTTTTGTCGAGCTTATGATCCCGATAATTTTTTGCAAGCCCTCTGGCTTTACCTGTGGAGATTCTGGACATGATTTCAATTTAAGTTTTATAATAACACATTCAATAACCAGCCAAATAAAAATAAAGTGCTTCTTATTTGGATGGGTGTTTTCACCCTCTTGTTTAATAAATATATAACAGCGGAATAAAACTTACTATGCAAGAGTAAGTTAATACGACTTTATGCAACAGCTGTTCGAATGAAATAGAAAAAGTTTATTCAAAAATCAGAAAGTATCAAAGGCTACTTGTCAGGAGAAAAGTAGGTACAAACAGGCAATACATGATCTTATATACTATTGATGTTTGTTGATATGTTTACAGAACTCTTAAGAAGCAATCCATTTGTCTCTGTATGCTTCGTTCCATGCATGCTTCCATCGTCTGTGGCTCCACAAGTAATTTGCAGGCCGTTGACGAATTGATTGTTCTACTTTATTTACAATACTGCGTGTGAGTTCTCCTTCTTGATAACTATTAGGATCTGCAGTAAGTAATTCAAGCTTATATTCATAATAGCCTCTTTTCACTTTATAAAAATCGGCGTAGATAACAACAGTATTATTTCTGCGTGCCCCTTTTTCAGGACCAACAACAAACGGAGCAGGTTTTGAAAAAAAGTTTAACCAGTATGCTTTAGAAGGATCGCCGGGGTTTTGATCGCCAACAAGAATTAAAGCGTATTGTTGTTTACTGATTTCTTTGAACTGAGCTCTGAAATCTGTTGCAGCAATAAGTATACTACCTGTTTTTTTGCGGATATCATAAACGAGTTTATCTGCTGCTTTATTCTTAATGGGCATATACACTACCACAAATGGAATTTCACTTACAGAAGCCACTCCAAGATTTGCAATTTCCCAATTAAAAAAATGCCCGGATACCACCTGCACACTTTGTCCTTTATCTTTCCATTGATTCAGTATTTCTGCATTTCCCTTAAAGCGTTTGTTGATCTCCTTCTCACTCCAGCTCATCAGCTTGATCATCTCGATAAAATTATCGCAGAAATTATGATAGAATGCTTTCATAATTTCTTTTCGTTCCTTGTCTGTCTTTTCCGGAAAAGCAATGGATAAGTTGTACAGCACCACCTTCTTCCTGTAGCCAAAAACATAAAAAAGCAAAACGTATACAAAATCGCTCAGTATGTAAAGCAGGCGTAAAGGAATAAACGAAAGCAGTTTTAAAAATCCGTACAGGATATAATACATAGTATGAAGATATAAATTCGGCAAACGTTATCTGCTTACAGGACAATATTCTGCAACAGCGGATTTTTGTTTGGATAATCGGTGTTAAAATGAAGGCCCCTGCTTTCTTTACGGAATGCCGCTGCTTTTGTAATAAGATAACCAACCGTAATCATGTTACGCAACTCCATTATTTGCGGAGAGATGGTTGTATTACGATAAAGCTCTTCCGTTTCTTCCCACAACAGATCCAGCCTGCGCATAGCCCTTTGCAAACGAATATCGTTGCGCACAATGCCTACATAATCACTCATCACCTGTTGCAATTCTTTAAGGCTTTGTGTAATTAAAATCATTTCCTTGGGCACGCTGGTTCCTTTCGCATTCCACTCCGGTAATTCCGTTTGTGCAACTGTAAACATTTTCATTTGTTCAACTGCATCCAGGTAACTGCGGTGCGCAAATACCATTGCTTCTAACAATGAGTTACTCGCAAGGCGGTTGGCACCATGCAAACCTGTACTTGCACATTCGCCCGCAGCATACAAATGCTTAATAGAAGTGCGTCCCCATTCATCAGTTTTAATACCACCACAACTGTAATGCGCTGCCGGGGCAACCGGTATCATTTGTTGTGCAACGTCAATACCCAAGCTTTTACACTTTTCGTAAATATTGGGGAAGTGATGAATAAACTTTTCAAGATCCATATGCCTGCAATCGAGCCACACATGTTCGGTACCGTTAATTTTCATTTCGCTGTCGATGGCTCTTGCAACAATATCACGTGGCGCAAGATCTTTACGTTCGTCGTAACGTTCCATAAACGCTTCGCCCTTATGGTTACGTAAAATACCCCCATCGCCACGTACAGCTTCTGTTATCAGGAATGCCTGTCCCTTCTGACCTGCCTCGTACAAAGCCGTTGGATGAAACTGGATGAACTCCATATTTTCAATACGGCCTTTTGCACGATACACCATTGCCACACCATCGCCACTTGCAATAGAAGGATTTGTTGTAGTACGATACACCTGCCCGTTACCACCTGCTGCCAGCATGGTAATTTTCGACTGTATAATTTCAATACGGTTAGTTTGCAGGTTAAGTGCATACACACCATAACATTGTATATCGGGTGTTGATTTTGTTACCAGGTAACCAAGGTGATGTTGTGTAATGAGATCAACAACAAAATAATGATTCACGAATTGAACATTCTTAAGACGACTTACTGTTTCCAGTAATGCCCTTTCCATTTCGGCACCTGTAACATCTTTATGATGCAGAATACGGTGCTCACTGTGCCCGCCTTCTTTTCCCAATGCATAATCGCCATCTTTTTCTTTATCAAAACGTGCGCCCCACTCAATAATTTCGTTTACCCGTAATGCACCTTCTTTCACTACAACTTCCACAATATCTTTATTACAAAGACCATCACCGGCAATCAACGTATCATCAATGTGTTTTTCAAAACTATCGTTCTCCAGATCGTTTACCACTGCAATACCACCCTGTGCATATTTTGTATTGGTTTCATCTGCCATTGATTTTGTCACAATCAATACCTGCTTATCCGGACAAGCTTCTGCCACCTTAATTGCATACGTTAAACCTGCAATGCCCGACCCAATCACCAAAAAATCTGTTTGCATAATTTTTATCTATAAGCTAAAGTTAGTGAAACATAAATGTTTGTGCGTTGCATGCATACATTGCCAATATTTTTTCAAAAAAAGCTTGTCAAAAAAAAGTTTGATGCATATCTTTGAAATATAATATGAAGCTGACCTGTTTTACAGATCCCCTTTATAGAAAAACACCTGATCCCTCTTGTAAATTATCAATGTAAACGTTTGTTTTAGCGAAACAGCTTTGTGCTGAGCGTATAAAAACGACATGTTTATTATTCTTGTACAAGCAAGATTTTTGGTATTGAATTTGTAAAGAAAAAAGAGATAAGATATCCATAAAAAAACTGTTCTGCACGAGCTCTGGCTTATCAGCTTTTATGCAATGATGGGGGCATGTGCAGAATTTTTTTGTGCCTATGCCACCACCATACAATCGGTTGTTAGAAAATTACTTTGAAGGTATTAGACTCTGCGTTGTCCATCATTTCTGATAACGACGTAGACAGAAACACCGAACGCTTATCATCGGACAGCTTTGCATTTTTACCTTCCAGTCTTTTTGCAGGACGAGGTAATTTAATGGTTACCATCATGTTCATTTGCGACATAAACATTTCAGCTCCCTGCATTTCCTTTCCCATTTGCTCCTGCATTTTTTCTTTTGATAATGCAACACGTTCAATGCTTGTATCGGTAATAATATAGGGCGTTCTGTTAAACGGCAATCCTCCATTCATTAATCCTTGAGAAGGATCCATTTGATCATTTGGTCCGGCAATTGCTTCTGCTTCCTTTTGCTGCTGCTTCTTCAACTTATTTAAAGAATCTACTTTATCATACACTGCAAAAAACTTTTTTAAGTCGGCTGCATTCTTTACCGGAAACTGCATTACCACATTCATCTTATTTCCCGGCATATCCATTTTAACATGTGCCGTACCATTGTAGAAATAAGCTTTCTCTTCTTTTGTAAACTCACCACCCGAAGAATCAATCATTCCTTTCAATGAATAAACAGAATCCATTACCCTGTTTGAAACACTGTCGGGAATTTTATCGCCACTCATACTTTTTATCATTGCCATCATCTGGCTCATGTCAACATCTATTTTATAAAAGCCATTCCCTTCTTTTGCAAGATCAATTTCTTCGTGCATACTGCATGATGTTAACAACAATAAGGCAGCAACAACAACTGATAAGTATTTGTACATGATTTGTGTTTAATTAAATGATTGAACTGTTATTATGCCGGCTCTACCCAGGCTTCGTTTTCTTTTAAGAGATTAATGAGTTCATCAACCGCAACCTCACTGTCTACATTACGTTTCACGACTTCTTTTCCTTTGTACAAGGTAATTTTTCCCGGACCACTGCCCACATAACCAAAGTCAGCGTCGGCCATTTCGCCGGGACCGTTTACAATACAACCCATGATGGCAATTTTAACACCTTTGAGATGATTGGTTACCGAACGGATTTTTGCAGTGGTTTCCTGCAAATCGAACAATGTTCTTCCGCAACTGGGGCAACTGATGTACTCGGTTTTGGAAATACGTGTACGTGTTGCCTGCAATAAGCTGAATGCAGTATTGTTGATGAACTGTTCAGGCGATTGATTGGAAAGATAATTACGGCCACTTGTGTTTTGCGAGTAGCTTGCTGTTTGCAGTTCGTAACTGTTTGTACTCATGCCAAGGCAAACACCGTCGCCCATACCATCCAGCAACAATGCACCACACTCAGTTGAATAATGAATAAGATGCTCATCGGCTGTACTCCAGTTGCTATCTGTTATTAATACAACCGGATTTTGAATTTTACGGTTCATCAGCTCAATAAACATTCGACGCACACTCTGCATAGCATTTTTATTGGTACTGCTTAAGCAGAATACTACTGTCGGGTTATTGGCTAATTGATCGAGATAGGTATAATCGTTGATAGTTTCTTCATCGTTATAACAGTCGATCATTACAAAATTCAACTGTGCATGTTTCTTCTCTGCTTCAACATAACCGCTATCCATAAAAATGGGATAGTACTTTTGTTCGCCTGCACTTGCTGCCGTTGTTTCTTTCCATGTTTCAGGATAAACAATCACTTTTAATGTACCGGGTAATTCAAAGTTGAGTTTTTGGTTTGCAGTAAAAATATAATCGGCTGCCATATCGCCAATGCTCCACTTATCGGTTACCTCATCATATTTATAACCAACCTGCTCCAGGTCTTTCGGAGTAATCTTTTTCAGCTTACTTAAATCGGCAATTACAACAGGTACTTGTTTGCCACCGATATTGCTTACTTCAAATGTTTCTCTGCGTTTATACTCAAATGGAGAATAAGGTAAGCTGCCGGTATGAATAGCAGGTACGCTACTATGGGCTGTTGTCTGTCGACTGTCGACTGAATAACGCTTCACCAGATCACGACAAACAGGAATTTCAAATTCCGGATCTTCGGTTAAGCTTACACGAACTGTATCGCCTATACCATCTTCTAACAACGTACCAATACCTGCTGCACTTTTAACACGGCCATCTTCACCATCGCCGGCTTCGGTAACACCAAGATGCAACGGATAACATTCGTTGAACTCTCCATACATGTGTTGAATAAGCAAACGATACGCCTGTACCATCACCTGCGGGTTACTGCTCTTCATGCTCAACACAATGTTGTGAAAACTTTCTGCCCGTGCGATACGCAAAAACTCCATTGCACTCTCCACCATTCCAATAGCAGTATCGCCATAGCGGCTCATAATGCGATCGCTCAACGAACCATGATTGGTGCCGATACGCATTGCTGTACCGTACTCCTTACAAATTTTTACCAGCGGCGTAAAACGTTCACGAATACGATCGATTTCTTCGAGGTATTCAGCATCGGTATATTCAATCTGCTCAAACTTTTTCTTATCCACATAGTTGCCGGGGTTTACACGCACTTTCTCTACAATACGTGCTGCAATTTCTGCAGCGTTGGGCGTAAAATGAATATCGGCCACCAACGGTGTGTTATAGCCACGCTTGCGTAACTCGTTTTTAATATTCTGTAAATTCTCTGCTTCTTTTCTGGAAGGCGCAGTTATCCGTACCAATTCTGCACCGGCTTCAATACAGCGGATACTCTGTTCTACCGTACCCATTGTGTCCATGGTATCGGTAGTGGTCATCGTTTGTACACGGATAGGATTGAAATTGCCCAGCAGCAGATCGCCTATTTTCACCTCTTTTGTCGCCAGTCGTTGATAATCCGTTAAGGAAGGAGTATAGAGAAACATCAATCTGAAAATTTGAAAATTGATTAATTTGAAAATTTCCGGCAGACTGCTTTGGAAATTCGTACAAATGTAACAAAGAAAGGGCTGCAAGGTTGAGTAAAACACGGCCCGATTCAATTTCAAATTTATCAGAAAGTGGTTGGCTACCAGTCTTTTTCGGGTTGGTTGGGTGCACCGGTCTTCTTCTGCACCTTTTCCTGCAGTTCTTTTTCTTTTTGCTCCAGCGCTTTCAGGTATTGCTCAGCCTGCTTTTTGGTAAGCTTGCTTTTTTGCGGTTTGGGTTGTTGAGGCTTCGGTTGTTCCTTTTTCTTTTCTTCTTTTGGTTGCTGCTGTTGCTTTTGGTTCTTCTTCTTTTCCTCGGGCTGCTGTTGCTTTTGTGCACGCAAAGCTATCTGCAGGTTTTTTCTTACCTCGTCATCATCCGGCGATAAACGCAGCGCCTGTTTATACGCTGCAATTGCTTCGGGCAGACGGTTGTTTTTATGCAACAGCACCGCCTTGTTGTACAAGGCTTTTATTTTTAAAGCCGGATCGTCGGCTGCTGCAATAGCCTCATCAAAAGCTTTAATGGCCTTGTCAATTTCTTCACGCTTGTACAATGTGTTACCAAGGTTATATCCGGCAACAGGCGTAGGCTTTTTTTCCAATGCCTTGCGGTAAGACTCTTCTGCTTTTTCGTAATTCCCTTCTTTGTAATAACGGTTTCCTTTAACCACATCACCATCCTGTGCGTATGCATATACACACAAAAAAGAAATTAAAATGGTGATGATCAGCTTCACGTGTTAATTTTTATTTGATTTTTTGCCACATGTTATTCGTCACAATAAAATGTTCATTTCGTTTGGTAATAACATGAACATTTTATCATGGCTCATTTCATATTTTTTTATTGATTGCCGTCGTTACCTTTTTCCGCTCCGTAATAAATACTTCCATCGTTAACAACAAGAATGCTGCCAACAGGAACCACATAAAATGGTAGTTGTAATTTGCCTGGCTTACTTCTCCTTCCACTGCTTTCTTTTCCAACTGGTTGATGACATTTGTAACATCGTTCAACATCTCATCGGTATTCTGCAGATTGCCATACAAACCACCATTGACCGCAGCCAACTGCTTTAGCAAGGGCTCGTTCAACTTGGTAACAACAGTTTGTCCAAACTTATCTTTCTTATAATCTTTTGTTTCCGGATCGGGTATAGCCGATCCTTCTGCTGTACCAAGGCCGATTGTAAGCAACAAAATACCACCATCTTTCAATTCTTTGGCCATCCGTTCTGCTGCTTCATCGTGATCTTCACCATCGGTGATAAGGACAATAATTTTATAGCGTTTACTGTTCTGCGGAAAACTTTCTGCTGCCAACCGCAACGCCTCACCAATAACAGTGCCTTGCGTAGGAACAGCATCCGGAGCAGCAGATTGAATAAAGAGTTTGGCTGCACCCTGATCGGCGGTTAAGGGCATTGGTAAATAAGCCTTACCTGCAAACCAGATCAAGCCAATACGATCATCAGGCAACTGATCGAGTAGTTTTGTAACAAACAGCTTGGCTTTATCTAACCGGGAGGGCTTTACATCATCGGCCAGCATGCTTTTGCTTACATCCATGGCAACAATGACATCACGACCTTTCCGGTTGACTGCCTCTGCTTTACCGGCAGTGCGTAAGTTGGCAGCACCAATGGCTGTTAAGGCCAAAGCACCTAAAATGAGGTAAAACTTTATGGAAAACTTTTTAGCAGAATGATTTACCGTTAACAAATTCACCAGTTGCTCATCGCCTATTTTCTTCCTTGTTATCGTTTTCCAGCGTTTATTCAATACAAACAACAACAGCGCCGGTATTACCAACAGCAGCAACAGCAAATATTCAATATGAGCGAAAGAAAACAACATGTTCGGTTACGGGTACAAGATACCGGAATAGAGCAATAACGGCAAACAGGTTGCAAAAGTTGCGCCAATGTTTATTCTAGCCGATAGCCGATGGTTATTAGTAAATAGCCTTTAGCTGAACCTCAAACCAGAAACCTTAAACTATAAACAAGAAACTGCTTTACTTCTTCCCCTGCATAAAATCGTAATGCTTGAGAATAGCTTTCAACAAAGCCAGGCGATTAGTACGCATATCGTAATTACGATCGGGCGATTGTACCAGCAGTACAAAGAAATAAGGGTGACGGTTCTCTTCGATCCAACCTACGATCCAACCCACATTATCGCCTTTTTCATCGAAACCCCAGCCTGTTTTGTACGACAGCTTGTAGAGTGAATTATCTTCCTGCAGCATTACTTTACGAACGATCTGCTGCGTACGTTTTTGAAAAGGTAATTGTTCGAAGTATAAACGCTTCACCAAACCCAATTGCTCATCGGGCGAAATTTTTAATTGATTGTTGAGCCAGAACGAATCGACAGCAGTACCGATTTGCATGTTACCATACTTGATCGAATCGAGCCAATATTGCATGGTATCTTTTCCAATACGGCGGGCTACTTCCTGGTAATAAGGAACAGAAGAAACTTTGAACGCTTCTTCCATTGTTAAATCTTTGTTCAGTTCTTCACGTTCCCTTACAACACCATCCCATTTAATGATCATTTTCTCATCGAAGATTTTGCCTGTTTCCAGGCCAATTAATGAGTTAACAATTTTAAACGTGGAAGCCGGTGTATAACGCTTGCGAAAATTAGCTGAGTCGTAAATGGTAAAATGCGCCTGTGCATTATCGAACATGGCAAACGATCCCTTGGCTTTGTACTGATCGAAGTATTGCTGCAGATCGTTATCAATACTGAAATTATTGATAGAACAGGAATTGAAGAAGAGCACAACTGCCACCAAAATTGAAACAAGACGCATACCGTTGAAATTTGGCACAAAAGTAAAGTTAGAATGTGAATGCAGGCCTTTTAATTGGCTACTCTTTTAAGAACCCCTTGTTGCAAGCCAAGAACCTTGTAACTATCGACAGGTGGCATTTCGGCTGAAGTCCCTCCTGTTATTGTAACAGGCTTCGTTGCAAACGTGGTAAAACTAACGAGCAGTCCTTTATCCGTTAATTCGTATTTACTTACAATGGTGCTGCCCGATACAGAAAAAACAGAAGAGAATACATTGCCAATAACATAACTGTCGAGCACAATTGTATTTCGCTCATCTACTTGCCAGTGACCTTTTGCTGTATCAACAGGCTGTAACAAATATGGACGGTTGTCTTGCTGGTTATCGCCATAAACAATTTGCCAGGTGTACCTGCCACTGTCTACGGGCTGAATGTTTAACCGCATTGTAAACTCCTGCGGTTGTTTGCCCGGCCTGATCCAGGTGAGCGTTCCTTTCCAGTTACCAACAAAAGATGCAGGAAAAGAAGATGGTTGTGCAAATGAACACACAACCATCAACAAAAAATATACTGTAAACAGAATACGCATTATGCAGTTACTTCTTTTAATACGCCTAATTCTTTGCCCACTTTTGTAAAGGCAGCGATGGCTTTATCTAAATGTTGCTGATCGTGTGCCGCACTTAACTGTACACGGATGCGTGCCTGGCCTTTTGGTACAACCGGGAAGAAGAAGCCGATGACGTAAATGCCTTCGCTCAGCAATTTCGCTGCAAAGTTTTGTGCCACTACCGCATCGTACAACATAATCGGTACAATCGGGTGATCGCCGGGTTTAATATCAAAACCTGCTGCTGTCATTTTTGTACGGAAGTATTTGGTGTTGGCTTCCAGTTTATCACGCAGCTCAGTTGTTTCGCTCAACAAGTCCATTACAGCAATGGATGCACCCACAATACTTGGCGCCAAGGTATTGCTGAAAAGGTATGGGCGTGAACGCTGGCGCAGCATTTCAATTACTTCTTTACTGCCGCTGGTAAAACCACCGCTGGCACCGCCAAGCGCTTTACCCAATGTGCCGGTAATAATATCAATCTTACCCATCACCCCTCGGTATTCGTGTGTACCACGACCTGTTTTACCTAAGAAGCCGCTGCTGTGGCATTCATCTACCATTATGGCTGCATCATATTTTTCTGCCAGCTCCACTATTTTATCCAGCTGGGCAATGGTGCCATCCATGCTAAAGCTGCCATCGGTTACAATAATTCGGTTACGGGCACCGGCTGCTTCCTGCAGTTTGGCTTCCAGGTCGGCCATGTTGTTATGTTCGTAACGGAAGCGCTGGGCTTTGCACAAACGAACCCCGTCGATAATACTGGCATGGTTCAACGCATCGCTGATGATGGCATCCTGTTCGCCAAACAAAGGCTCGAACACACCACCGTTGGCATCGAAAGCGGCTGCATATAAAATAGTATCTTCTGTACCGAGGAATTTAGAAATTTTTGCTTCCAGTTCTTTATGAATATCCTGCGTACCGCAGATGAAGCGTACACTGCTCATACCAAAGCCCCGCAGGTCGATGTATTTTTTTGCCGCCTCAATTACTTTGGGGTGCGATGACAGGCCGAGGTAGTTATTGGCGCAGAAATTGAGCACAATTTTTCCGTTTACCATGATCTCCGGGCCTTGCGCACTTTCAATGATGCGTTCGGTCTTAAACAGCCCGTTGGCTTTTATCTCATCCAGTTCATTTGCAATTCGTTGCACAAGTTTCGCATTCATACGTCAATAGTTTAGGCGACAAATTTAGGGCGATTCGCCACTCCTTTTATGTGTAACCGATTGCACCTTGGGGATTTTCACATAAATATGTGGGCTAATTGTAACATTTTAGCTCTAACTTCGTCCAACTTCATTAAACAGCTGTTATGCCGCAGGGCCGCAGTACTTGTAAATGAAAAAAGCAACGAACAATCAGATGAAGAAGCAATTAATACTTTTGGCCGCTGTTATTCTTATAACGGTATCTTCTTGGGCTTTGCTTTCGGGTACATCTGCATACAAGAAAATGGCACCTGCATCTCCGGCATGCAAAGAAGCCTGCCAGGAAAAACCTGCCAATACCAACGCTCCCCAAACCGGGTTCTTTATTTTAGATTCGTTTTCAGGATCTCTTTAAAAAATAATTTCATTTCGCTGTAACTTTTAATTCCTGTGTACGTAACACATGTAGTTAAACTTATCATCACGGATCACTAACTGATTTATGACCGCCAGAGAATATAATGATTGTGTGACCCGGTATGCCGATAACGTATACCGTTTTATCCTCAAAAATTTGGGGCACGAGGAAGATGCACGGGATGTTGTGCAGAGTGCTTTCGAAAAATTGTGGGTGAATAAGGACAATGTGGACACCGAAAGGAGCAAATCGTACCTGTTTACGATTGCGTACAATCAAATGATTGACCATATACGCAAACACAAACGGATGACATTGAGAGACGAGTTTGCAGAAGAAGTGCGTATACAGGACCGTCCACAGCACAATATGAAGAAAGTACTGGAAGAAGCCCTGGCCCGGTTAAGTGAAACAGCCCGCAGCCTGGTATTGCTGAAAGATTACGAAGGATACAGTTACGAAGAGATAGGCGAAATAACGGGATTGAACGAGAGCCAGGTAAAAGTGTACTTGCACAGGGCGAGATTGCAATTGAAGAATTACCTAGTGAGTATTGAAAATGTGATGTAGTTAGAAGTTATTAGTCGGAAAGTCAGAAAGAACAATGCTGACAGATGAATAATCTTCCGGACTTCGGTCTTACCGACTTTCGGACAAAAAATAAAAAATGAATATTAACCGCCATAATTACGAAGAATTTTTCCTCCTGTATGTCGACAATGAGTTGACAGCCGGGCAACGGGAAATTGTGGAAGCTTTTGTGGCGGCCAATCCCGACCTGCAGGAAGAGTTCGCTCTCATCAATCAATCTACGTTTACAGCTGATGCCAAACTGGATGATGCATTTATGCAGTCGCTGTTGAAACCGGTTGAAGAAAGCAGTGTAAACGAAGAGCAACTTTTATTGTATGTTGATGAAGAATTACCTGCTGCTGAAAAAGCGAACGTAGAAAAAGAACTGCTTACAAATACCAGCCTGCAAAAAGAGTTGCTTTGGTTACGCCGCAGCCAGGTTAAACCAGATACGTCGATTGTATTTCCTGATAAACAATTACTGTACAAACAAGCCGAACCTGCCCGTGTGTTTTCATTAAGTGCATCGGCAAGGCGCTGGAGTGCAGCTGCAGCTGTGGTTGTATTGCTCGGCAGTGCAATGTGGTTAATGATGGATAAAGAGTATACTCCTGATGCAACAAAAGTTGCAGTAGCTGAACGTACAAATGGACAACAAAAAGCAACGCAATCGCCAAAAACAGTTATAGAAATTTTAGAAGAGGAAAAAAAGAAACAAGATGCAGAAAACGGTTCTGTTGCCGTAAATGAAACAATTAATGCACAAAACAACACGCAAACAAATACGGTTACTGTATCAACAACTGTGGTAAATAACAATACAGGTAACACAACAACCACAACAAAACCAAATGTAGAGGTAGAACCTGTTACTACAACACAACCAGATGTTGCAAAAAATAATTTTGATGTTCCCAGTAACAATTCTGCAACACCAACCGTACAACCTATAGAAACAAGCACAGCAACCAACGCCGCTTATACACTTTACAACAACGATGTAGCTGCAGTTGACAACGAAGAAGACAATGAGCTTCTTACCGAAGAAAGACAACGCAGAAGTGGTATAGCAGGGTTACTTAAAAAAGCAAAACGGACGTTTGAACGTAAAACCGGTATTCAGTCAGGCAGCTCCGAAGTACGCTTTGCTGTGTTTGCAGTAAACACCCAATAACAAAAAACTTTAAACGGAAATTTTATGAAGCAGTCTTTATTCGCATTGCTTGGTCTCATCGTATGCCTTGGCGTTAATGCACAAACCGACACCACCAAACCACAAAGCGCCGACACCATTAAGATCGGCAACATGGTCATCATTAAAAAGAATGATGGCAAAGAAAAAAAAGAAGAGAAGAAAGATGATAACAACGAAGATGGCGGTACAACCGTAGAAATTAAAAAGCGTAAAGAGTACAAAAAGTCGAACGTGAGTACCAACTGGTTGATTGTTGATCTTGGTTTTTCCAATGTAAATGATCAAACCAATTATGCAGCACCTGCAACACAGGCCTTCTTCCCCGGCGGCACCAAAGAACAACTGGATTTACGCAACGGCCGTTCCATTAACGTAAACGTTTGGTTCTTTATGCAGCGTGTAAACATCATTCAACACGTGGTAAACCTGAAATATGGTTTAGGTGTTGAAATGAACAACTACAGTTTCGAAAAAAGTGTGCGTTACAATACCGAGCCAACAACCAACATTACCATCGACAACATCAAGTACCGCAAAAACAAACTGGCTGCCGATTATTTAACGGTGCCGGTTATGCTCGATTTCAACTTTGCACCCAAACGCAAAAGAGGTTATGGCTTTAGTGCAGGTGTAAGCGCAGGTTACCTGTATGCAGCCCGCCAGAAAATGAAAAGCGAACAGAACGGTAAAGAAAAAGTAAGAAGCGACTTTAACCTGGAACCATGGAAGCTTTCTGCAATCGGCGAATTGAACCTTGGTGCAGTACGTCTCTACGGAAGCTATGCGTTGAACGATTTACATAAAAACGGATTACAACAAACACCTTACAACATTGGTATCCGGCTTAGCAGCTGGTAATACAGCTAACGCTGTATTCTCTGGCTGGCCGCTCTCGAAAGGGAGCGGCTTTTTTTATCCCCTCCCGGGAGGGGTTGGGGAGGGTATTTTCCTTAATTTGCTCACTCAAAAAAAACAGATGAGTTATAAAGTAATCGATATTGAAGGTATTGGCCCTAACTATGCAGCAAGGCTTGAAACCATGGCCATTTTTACTACCGATGATTTGCTGGCGCAAGGAAGTACAAAAAAAGGTAGAGTTGGCATAAGTGAAGTGACCGGTATACCCGAAAACCTGATTCTTACCTGGGTCAACCATGCCGATCTGCATCGTATTACCGGTGTTGCCGGACAAACAGCAGAACTGCTGGAAGCTGCCGGTGTAGATACCGTAAAAGAACTGGCGCACCGCAATGCCGAAAACCTGCACGCAAAGCTTGTTGAAACAAATGAACAGTTTGGCTTAACCGGCAAAGTGCCTTCTGCCGAATCGTTAGCAGAGATGATTGCACAGGCAAAAACACTGGAGCAAAAAGTTTTTCACTAAGCATTTTTTCGATCAATAATAAAAAGCCGCCTGATAAAGAGCGGCTTTTTTTATTCCTGTTCAAACACGAATTATCCCCATTGGCATCAATAGTTTGTTAATTAGATTTACCACAGAAAATATGGAATAATTTTTCGTCGTTATATACGTACCATCGAAAACAACGTGTAAAATGAAAAGCCAATCAACCTTGCTGGTTATTTGCAGTGCAGTAATGCTGGCCCTGTCGGGTTTCAGCTTTTTTCATCGAAATAAAACAGCGCAGGTATACAAAAAGCCTGTGCGTACTACTTCTACCTACCGGATTGTAATTGATAAAAGTCATTACGAATTAAAATTATACGATGAAGAAGGATGGGTGTCAACTTACCCGGTTGTTTTCGGCACCAGCGAAATGACCGATAAGATGATGGAAGGAGACCGCCGCACACCCGAAGGCCAGTATAAAATCATTGCAAAGAAGTTGCACCCCGAGTGGGGACATTTTCTTTTGCTCGACTATCCCACACAAACCGATTTAGAAAAATTCAATGCCCGTAAATCGCAAGGCATCATACCTTCCAATGCAAAACCAGGTGGCGGTATCGGCATCCACGCCACACGCCGTAACGAAGACAGGTTTGTTGATTATTATTATAACTGGACACTCGGCTGCATTTCAACCAAACGGGAATATGCAAAAGAACTGTACGACCTGTTACCTGTTGGAACAGAAGTAACTATCCTTCATTAAAATACCCGCTGCACGGTATAGTAAGGCGAAGCAGAAAAAAGTTTCTTTGGTTTCAAACTCCACAACATGAAACCGAAACTCAGCCTGATGCTGGTATTTATCTGCAGCAGCGTCAGTTTAACTGCCCAAAAACTTTCGAAAGAAGGCACACACGAAATTTCCAAAAAAGCAAACAAAGGTTATTTGTATGAGCCCGTTATTGACGAAGGCAAGAACGAGCTTACGATGACTTACGTTACCAAAGCCACGAACAAAAAGGCAAAGTTTGAAACCTATCGCTTCGATCTCGATTTCAACTTTAAAGGAATGGAAGAGAGCGAACAGCCGATGGAAAAAGTGAAAGGATACAAAGTTGATAAAGGGGAGGAATATACCCTCAACTCGCTCACTGTTGAAACAAACTTCATGGGCACATTGGTGCTTCGCCGTAAAATTATTAAACGCAAATGGAACTGGTTCTGGGGTGGCTACGATTCAAAAATTTCTTTGGCCGATAAACTGAAGCCTAAAACAGATGACGGAGAAAAACTGTTTTACTTTGCTCATACCGAACAGGATGAACTGGAAAGCATTTTGGTTATTGCCGGAGCTAAAGGTCCAATGACAAAGGATCCCATGCGCCAGTACAAAGAAATACATGTAATGCGGTTTGATACAGAGATGAACCGCATCGGCGATCAAACCATCAACTTCGATACACCACAATCAATAGCCGGCATCAGCAGTGCCGATAATGATGAAGATGCCAATGCAGAAGATGATATCCTCATCCTCTTTGCACCTATGGGTGGCAAGGGTATGAAGAACATTGCTGACCCCGACCCTACCAATTACACATTTGTGCGTTTGGGTTACGATGGTAAAATAAAAGAACGCATTGCTGTTAAATCAAAGACAGGCATTTTTAACGGCAACATGTTTGTACAAACAAACGATGGCGTATTAATTCTTGGAGCAACAGGCAGCGATGATGATTATTACAATGAAAAATTCACCACGCCACAACCTGCTTCAGATGCAAGGGAAGGACAAAACGATGAGTTTAAAGCAAAAGGTTTCCAGGTAGTGAAAATCAGTAATGGTAAAGTAGACTTTGTTACCAACAATACATTGGATGATTTTGAAGCCAAAGCAAAATCGCCTGCATCACAAAAGAAAAAACCGGAATACACCGGTAAAAAATTCCGAATTGCCGATTTAAAAGTTTCACCCAATGGCGATATTTTTCTTACCGGTCAGAAGTATAAAAAAACAAACGGCCCAAAACTGTTAGGTGGCAGCGGCGGTGCATCCATTAAGTATGAAGATATTATTATGATGCATTTTGGCAGCACCGGTTCGTTAAAAGCAGCCTATGGCGTACGCAGAGAAGAAAATGATAAAGAAGCAAGTATGTCTCCCAACAGCCAGACACTTGTGTTCAGCAACGATGGCAACAAACTCTATTGGATGATTATGGAAATGGCCGGTGTTAAAACCGAACGTGAACTGGGCGAAAGCAAATACAAATTCTTAGTTTATCCCAGTGTAAGTGTAATTGATATTAACAATGCGGCTATTGGAGAGTTTGCACAATTTGGGCAAGGTAAAAGCGATTATTATGTAAATAACAAATACCCCTTCCTGCCAATTGGTAAAGGACAACTTGTTTTTCTTGGCGAAAACAAAAGCGGTAAAACACTGTGGTTTGCTAAAATGCCTTTAGAATAAAAATTTGCAACAGGAGTTTACCCAAAATCCCGTGTTGTAAAAAAGAACCCCGCTTCGGCGGGGTTTACTTTTTTATAATTTACCTTTTACAATTTCATCTACAACACCGGGATCGAGCAGTGTACTTGTATCGCCCAGGCTACCGGTTTCTCCTTCTGCAATTTTGCGTAAGATGCGGCGCATAATTTTTCCACTGCGTGTTTTCGGTAAGCCGCTTACAAACTGAATTTTGTCGGGCTTTGCAATAGGGCCAATTACACGTGTTACTGTTTGCAGAATATCTTTTCGTGTAAGCTCTTCATCGTTGTTGTGCATGTGGCCATAAATCACATACGCATAAATACCTTGCCCTTTTACATCGTGCGGATAACCTACTACTGCACTCTCTACAACACCTGCGTGCATGTTAATGGCGTTTTCCACTTCAGCCGTACCAATACGATGACCGCTTACATTCAACACATCATCTACACGACCGGTAATACGGAAATTGCCATCTGCATCTTTCAACGCACCATCGCCGGTAAAATATAAATTCTCATATGTTGCAAAATAGTTTTGTCTGCAACGTTCATGATCGCCATAGGTTGTACGCAGTATTGCAGGCCATGGAGCTTTTATACACAGATTGCCTTTAATAATACCATCTTCATCGGCCTTTGTTACTTCCTCGCCTTTTTCATCAACTAAGATCGGTTGCACACCCGGCATGGGCAATGTAGCCCAACTTGGTTTTGCTGGTGTAACACCTGCCATGTTTGAAATTAAGCAACCGCCTGTTTCTGTTTGCCACCAGGTATCAACAATGGGGCATTTGCCTTTACCCACATGCTCATCGTACCAATGCCAAGCTTCTTCATTGATTGGTTCTCCAACAGTGCCGAGTATTTTTAAGGAGGAGAGATCTTTTCCTTTCAATGGTTCCAAACCAAAACCCATTAAGCTGCGGATGGCTGTTGGTGCAGTATAAAGAATATTTACTTTATGTTTCTCAACAATATCCCAGAAACGTCCTGCATCGGGCCATGTAGGAATACCTTCGAACATTAACGAAGTACCACCTGCACTCAATGGACCGTAAAGGATATAACTATGACCGGTGATCCAGCCAATATCGGCTGTACAAAAATGTACATCGCCGGGTTTGTATTGAAATACATTTACAAATGTGTAGTTGGTCCACAACATATAACCTGCACTGCTGTGCACCACACCTTTAGGTTTACCGGTTGAACCGCTGGTATATAAAATAAACAGCGGATCTTCTGCATCCATTTCTTCTGCAGGAAATGATACCACACCGTTTTGTTCTACCTGGTGTTCTGCATGTTCCATTTCATCTTCCCACCAAACATCTCTTCCTTTTAACATTGATACAGGCGTACGTGTACGTGTATAAACAATTACTTTCTTCACTGTACGGTTACCGATTAACGCATCATCAATTACACTCTTGAGTGGAATATCTTTATTGCCACGGTAAGCACCATCGCAGGTAACAATGAACTCGGCCTGCGCATCATATAAACGATCGGCAATACTTTGTGCACTGAAGCCACCAAAGATCACACTGTGTATTGCACCAATACGTGCACAACCTAATACGGCATATGCCAGTTCGGGTACCATGCCCATGTAAATACAAACACGATCTCCTTTTTTTACCCCGTTGTTTTTTAACACCTGTGCAAACTGACAAACACGTTTATGCAAACGGTTATAAGTTACAATGCGTACACGATCTTCGGGATTGTTGGGTTCCCATATAATGGCAGGCTTATCGCCCATCGTTGCAAGATGACGGTCGATACAGTTTTCCGTGATGTTGAGCTTTGCGCCGGCAAACCACTCAACTTTTGGTTCTTTAAAATTCCAGTTGAGCACTTTGTCCCACTTTTTGCGCCACTGAAAATTTTCAGCTATATCGCCCCAGAAACCATCAGGGTCATCAACACTTCGCTTATAATCTGCTTTGTACTGTTCGAGAGATGTAATTTGGTAAGGATAACTCATAGCAAACGATCTGTAAAATTTAAGGGTCACAAGTTAGCAAAAATAGCCGTACAGGTTGTTTGGGAACGTTTGCATAGTAAAATTCAAAAAACGAACACCTGTCATCAAAGAGATGACTTATATTTCAAACTCGATACGATTGATCTTGCCGGAGCTGAACTAAGTTTATCTGCTGCATGCAATGATCGGTATGTATTGTTTACAATCACTAACTCAACTACACGAATTGCATGAAGCCTCAGAACAAAGGTATCTGGAAGATTATCGGCGCATCATCGCTGGGTACACTCATTGAGTGGTACGACTTTTATATTTTCGGAAGTCTTGCCACTGTAATTGCCAACCAGTTTTTCCCTAAAACAAATCCAACTGCTGCGTTACTTTCTACACTTGCCACATTTGCTGCAGGTTTTATTGTTCGTCCGTTTGGTGCGTTGGTATTTGGCCGACTTGGCGATATGATTGGCCGTAAGTACACGTTCCTTTTAACATTGGTATTAATGGGTGGTGCTACGTTTGGTATTGGCCTTGTACCTGGTTACGAAAAAATTGGTTTTGCTGCACCCATCATTGTGTTGCTGCTGCGCTTATTACAAGGTCTTGCATTAGGTGGCGAATACGGTGGTGCTGCAACATATGTTGCAGAGCATGCACCTGCAGATAAGAGAGGTTATTTTACTTCGTGGATACAAACAACCGCAACATTGGGTTTATTTGTGTCGCTGGGTGTTATTCTTTTAACCAGACATGGCCTTGACAGCGATCCTGCAAAATCCATTGCCAAGTTTAACGATTGGGGTTGGCGTATTCCGTTTCTTGTTTCGATTTTGTTAGTTGGTGTATCCATCTACATCCGTTTAAAAATGAGCGAATCACCGTTATATGCCAAGTTAAAATCAGAAGGCAAAACATCGGTGAACCCATTAAAGGAAAGCTTTGCGCATAAAGGAAATCTGAAGATGGTGTTGCTGGCATTATTTGGTGCAACCATGGGACAAGGTGTTATCTGGTACACCGGCCAGTTTTATGCACAATCGTTTTTAGAAAATGTATGTAAACTCGATTTTGATCAGAGCCGGACTATTTTAATATGGGCCATTGTTTTTGCCACACCATTCTTTGTGGTGTTCGGCAGCCTGAGTGATAAGATTGGCAGAAAGTGGATTATGATTATTGGTATGCTGGCAGGAGTGTTGTTGTATCGCCCCATCTTCAACATCTTTAAACAGGATACGAATGTAAAAGAATGGTTGCAGCAGGATCTTACGGTGGTAAAGCAAGACAGCAGTACAACAGTTCTCACAGATAAGACATTAGCTGTTACAAAAACAGTTTTTCAAAATCAGGCCAACATGCAGTTTACCGAAATAAAAACCGATACACTGCACACAAACAATATTCGTATTGCAGATACAAAACCTGTGTACACAGCTGTTACATTAAATACATCAACGTACATCAAATTTGCAGCATTGGTTTTCCTGCTCATTCTATTTGTTACAATGGTGTACGGGCCAATAGCTGCATTCCTGGTTGAATTATTTCCAACGAAGATCCGTTACACATCCATGAGCTTGCCTTACCATATCGGCAATGGAGTGTTCGGAGGTTTAACGCCGTTTATTGCAACCTTGCTGACTACTATTTATACCAATGATGCATTGGTTGGTTTATGGTATCCGATTATTGTTGCAGCAGTTTGTATGATCATTGGCGCATTGTACATCAATAATAAAATTGATCCGAACGTAAACGACTAACCCTACAACAACAAATTATTTACTTACGCTTAACAGTAGATGTTATGAATAAATTAAAACGATATGCCGGTATTCTGTGGATAGTACTCGGGCCGTTAACCTGTTACTTCCTCATCAGCACAGCCATTGCCGAAATAAAAAGTAAACCCGTTATTGATACAAAAATTCAATGGGCCGTATTTGTCATTGTGTTTATTCCCATTGCTATTGGTATGATCATTTTCGGATGGTATGCGTTGAAAGGCGAATACGATCACCTGCCGGAAAATTCCGACGAGGTAACCGATTAAAAATTACTGTAACAGTGCAGCGAACTGGTAGGGTTTGTGGTCTAAGTTTTTGAAAGAACGAACGATCCCCTATTGATTCTGTTCGATGTCTGTTCATATGGTTGGTTTTTTTAAGCCCCCTGATCTTCATCAGGGGGCTTTTCTTTCACAGAAAATACAACTGAATAATGGTTACATTTGAGCTTGCTTGAACGTATGGCTACAATTATTCGACTTCTTGTTAAAACAATTTTCTCATTTCTGCTTCTCCTCTGCTACAAAACAGCTACAGCACAATGTACAGGCAACGTATTGTTTTATGAAAATTTTGGCGGAGGCATCAGCTCACCGTTAACAGGCTCGCCACTTGCACCCGGTGTTACAAGCTATGCATTTGATTCACTCGGTGTAATCAACGATGGTGAATACGGCATCCGTAAAACAACAGCCGATATTGTAACGGGAGGCAGACAGTTTAATACCTGGCATATTGGTAACGATCGCTCATCGGGCGGCAATATGATGATTGTAAATGCCGATTATACAGCAGGTAAATTTTACGAAACAAGAGTGAATAATTTATGCTCCGGTTCTCAGCTGTACTTTTCTGCTTGGATTGCCAATCTTATGCCACTTGGTTCCAGCAATCCTTTAGATCCCATCATCCGTTTCGAAATAAGCAGCGCCACTTCGGGTAATGTGCTGGCAAGTTTTCTTACACCAACCATTCCCCGCTTCAGCAATTTTACATGGGATAAGTATGGGTTTCCGTTTTCCTTACCTGCAGGCGAAACTTCGGTTATTCTCCGCATTTTCAATAACCAGGTTGGTGGTTTAGGGAACGATCTTGCATTGGATGATATTGAATTTACATTATGCGGACCGGACATGACAACCACTATAAGCGGCGGTTATCAAAACAGCAGCGATGCATGTATTGGCAGTAATCTGCAATTAAATGTAAATGTGGCAAATGGATTTTATGCTACCCCTGCGTACCAATGGCAGTTTAATAACGGTAACGGTTGGGCGAACATTCCTTTTGCAACAACTACCAGTCTCAATATTACCAATGCACAAACGAGCGACAGTGGTTCGTACCGTTTACTTGTTGCCGAAGCTGTAAACATCAACTCTACCAACTGCAGGGCTATTTCGCCTGTAATGAATGTTAACATTTACCGGCCACAGCCTCCGCAATTACGCAGCAATGCACCTGTGTGCGAACAATTACCGCTGCATATTTCAACACCGGTAACAGCATTGCAATACAATTGGTCCAAGGGTGCTGTGCCCATCAACAATCCAAACGATTCGTTGATCTTTTTTCCTGCAGCTGTAAGCGATGGCGGCACCTATAATCTTCAGTTAATCACCAACGGCGGGTGTGTAAGCAACGGTTCCATTACTGTTGCAGTTCAGCCCAATCTTTTTCAGCAATTAACTCCCAACGATACGGTGTTATGCGATGCACAGGTGTTACCTGTTGATGTACAGCAATCAACTCCTGCAACTTATTTATGGAATGATGGCAATACATCAGCTCAGCGGACTTTATCCAACACCGGCACCTACACTTTATATACTACCAACAATGTTTGCAGCAGGCGGGATACGTTTGATATCGGTCGCAACTTTACACCAACTGTTGCATTAGGTAACGATACATTACTTTGTTTCAGCGAGCAGGTTGTCTTACATGCCAAACATCCATTGGCCGAAACGTATTTATGGAGCAACAACTCTACCGACACAAGTATTACTGTAACCACACCCGGCTTGTACACTGTTGCTGTAGGTAATTTCTGCGGTACTGTAACTGATGCAATCATGATTGATTTTAAAGATTGTGCCGATATGATCTTTATGCCGAACGTATTTACACCAAATGGTGATGGGTTGAATGATGTTTTAAAGGCAAAAGCTTACTTCCGTATCGATTCGTTTGAGTTGCGGATCTATAACCGCTGGGGACAACAGATTTTTGTTTCTCCATCATTAAACATTGGCTGGAACGGCACCATGAATAATCAGAAAGCACCGCCCGGCCAATATGTATGGACGCTTGTATACAAACGCAACGATAAGCTGTATAAACAGAAGGGAACGGTATTGCTGATACCTTAGCTGTAGACTGAAATGATTTTATTTTACTTTTGAACCAAACACAGCGTATGTCGATTGAAGTAAATAACCTGGTAAAAAATTATGGTGAGCAGAAAGCGGTGAACGGTATTTCGTTTAAAGTGAACAAAGGGGAGATCGTTGGTTTTCTCGGGCCCAACGGTGCAGGCAAAAGTACAACAATGAAAATGATCACGGGTTACCTGCAACCCAGCGGAGGCGAAGCGTTGGTATGCAACATTAAAGTAAACGACCAATCGACTGAAACAAAACAAAAGATCGGTTACTTACCCGAAAGCAATGCCTTGTATTACGATATGTATGTTCGGGAATATCTTGCGTTTATTGCCGAAGTTCATCAAATCGAAAATCAAAAATCAAAAATCGAACATGTTATTGAGCAGGTTGGGTTAACACCGGAAGCACATAAAAAAATTGCACAGCTTTCTAAAGGTTATAAGCAACGTGTTGGTTTGGCAGCTGCATTAATTCATGATCCTGAAGTGTTGATACTGGATGAACCGACAAGCGGATTAGATCCCAACCAGATTGTTGAAATACGGAATGTAATTAAAGAGCTTGGCAAAAATAAAACGGTGTTGTTCTCTTCGCATATTATGCAGGAAGTACAGGCACTTTGCGAACGGGTCATCATCATTAACAAAGGAAACATTGTGGCAGATGATCAGCTCTCACACTTAGTAAAAAATATACACTCCGGTTCTGTTACGCTTGAAATTAAAGAAGAAATAGATGAATCGTTGTTTAATCAAATTCAAAATATCTCAAGAGTCAACAGAACTACATGGAACTTTAAAACAGATAACCCGGAGCAGTTAAAAAAACAGTTATTACAGATTTGCGTTGAAAAGAACCTGAATATTCTTTCACTTACGAGTGATACTAATAATCTTGAAGATGTATTTAGAAGTTTAACAGCGTAGCGTTGTCTGCTATTGATAAAATAAGCACCTTCCAAATTAAGCAAATGAAAAACAAATGACTACCCAAGGTTACTTGTACATTATTATCCTGATAATTGCTGACCTCATTAGCTACCGTATTATGTTAAAAAAGTCCATAGCAGATTTTTTCAGGCTTAACAAACTCATTACAAACGGAGACACAGCTACAGGAGAAGTTATTGATATTATTGAACAACCCGATTTAGATGATCGTACTCAATATGCTCCATTAATTCGTTACGTTATCAACGGCATTGAGTACAAGTATCTATCGGATAACTTTTCGTTTAACAAACCAATTTTAGGAAGCGCTGTTAGTATTTGTTACAATAACAATAATCCGTATGAAGTGATCGATTCTCCTAAAACCACTTTATTATTCAAAGCTTTTATAATTATTTTCATTCTGGTAGTAATGGCGGGGATAAACTTTGGGGTTTTATACAATGTGTTTTTTTCTTAAAATCATCACTTCATCAACCTCCCTACTCCCTTCACCAATATCCATCCAATCAACAACAACATCAGCACTGCAATAACAATGGGTGCAATAAAACTTAATGCAGTACCGCTGATGGCTGCTGCATTTTCACTTGTTGAAACAACTACATTTCCTGCACCGGCTGTTGTTTTGGTAGAGAACAAACGCAGCAATCCGGTACCTGCCTGTACTGTACCTGCAGCGCCACCTCCGGCAATAATGGCAAGTATCCATTTCAACAACGGGTTAAAATCGGCGATGGGTAAAAATGAAGCTGCAAGAATAGTTCCTGCAGCAACTGCCAAAGGTGTGGCAATTGTATCGAGCAGATTATCTACAAACGGAATATAGTACGCAGCAATTTCCAAAACAGCAGCAGTAGCAAAACAAAGTAATGCAGGTAACGAACCCATCCACTGCATATCTGCCGGCAATGCATACCATTGCTGCCAGGCTGCAAAACTTGCGCCCAACATCGGCACAAACACCCGGAAACCGCAGCAGGCACTCAATGCAATTCCCATAGCAATGGCTGTAATCAACTGCACGTCCATACAATCGTTTGTTGTAGTTAAAAATAATCAATTTCACTGCTTTTAATCATTGTTCCTCCCGTTGAATGTCTTTTCTTTGCAGCGCAAACAAAAAAGTCAGAAAAGAGAAGAGTCAGAAAGTCCGAGAGAAATGACTCTGCTGATGACAGCTGTTCTGGAACTGATTCTCTTCCGGTCTTTTCTCTTCCCGACTTCCGGACTATACTTTAAACTACAAATTCAAGATTATGAGCTTTATTGCCGACATTCATGCAAGACAAATCCTCGACAGTCGTGGTAACCCTACAGTAGAAGTAGATGTAATAACCGAAAACGGTATCATTGGCCGTGCAGCTGTACCAAGTGGTGCAAGTACAGGTAAACACGAAGCGGTTGAATTACGTGATGGCGACAAAAGCAAATACCTTGGCCGCGGTGTATTAAAAGCAGTAGCAAACGTAAACGATGTAATTGCAGACCAACTCATCGGCATCGATGTTACACGCCAGGCTTATATCGATTCATTATTATTAAAAATTGACGGTACAGAAAACAAAAGCAACCTCGGTGCTAATGCAACATTGGCTGTAAGTATGGCTGTTGCAAAAGCTGCTGCAGAAGAAAGTGGTTTGCCTTTGTTCCGTTACCTCGGTGGTGTTAATGCAACGGTATTGCCAATGCCGTTGATGAACATTATGAACGGTGGTGTACACGCCGATAACAAAATCGATTTCCAGGAATTTATGATCATCCCGGTTGGTGCGCCTTCTTTCAGCGAAGGTTTACGTTGGGGTGTTGAAATTTTCCACAACCTGAAATCGGTATTGAAGAAAAAAGGTTACAGCACCAACGTAGGTGATGAAGGTGGTTTTGCGCCTGAAATTCAGAGCAACGAAGAAGCCATTGAAACTGTACTCGAAGCAATTTCTGCAGCCGGTTACAAGCCAGGCGAAGAAGTAGCCATTGCAATGGACGCTGCATCAAGCGAAATGTATGATGAAGCAACCAACACTTATAAGTTCTACAAGAGCAACCCCGGTAAAGTAATCAGCAGCGATGAAATGGTTGCTTACTGGACTGAGTGGGTAAATAAATATCCCATCATTTCTATTGAAGATGGTATGGCCGAAGACGATTGGGCAGGTTGGAAAAAATTAACCGAAAGCATCGGCAGCAGATGCCAGCTGGTAGGTGATGATCTGTTTGTAACCAACGTAAAGCGTTTGAAAGATGGTATCGACAAAGGAATCGGCAACAGCATCCTGGTAAAAGTAAACCAGATTGGTACTGTAACCGAAACCATCAATGCTGTACAAATGGCGCAGAACGCAGGTTACACATCGGTAATGAGCCACAGAAGCGGTGAAACAGAAGATACGACCATCGCTGATTTAGCGGTAGCATTAAACTGCGGCCAGATCAAAACCGGCTCTGCTTCACGTACAGACCGTATGGCAAAATACAACCAGCTGATCCGCATTGAAGAAATGCTGGGCGGAAACGGTGTATATCCAAAAGGAAAGATTAAATTTGGTAAGTAACACGTTGTTCATGGCTCATAGTTCATGGACATTAACCGTGAACTATGAGCTATTTTTATTTTGATCGTATATGAAAGTTCTGAGTAATATTCCACCGGTATTGAAAAACAAATACGTTTTAACCATTATTGGTTTTGCCGTATGGATGTTATTTGTTGACAGAAACGACTTTCTTACCCAGATTGGCCGTTACCGTAAGCTGAGCGATCTGAGGAACAGTAATACCTATTACAACCAGAAGATCGAAGCCGCCAAAGCTGAGCTGGAAAGCCGCAAAAACGATCCGGCAGCCTACGAGCGCCTCGCCCGTGAGAAATACTACATGAAAAAGGACAACGAGGACATTTTCCTCTTCGACGAATAAAAAAAGTCCGCCCGCACAATACAAGTTTACCAACAGCGTTTAATAGAAAAGCATCCTTATGGAAAGCCACCTACACAAAAAAGGATTGCTTATGACACAAAAATTTACGCCGGAAGACTTGTTACAATATCTCTATAAGGAAACGACCCCAGCAGAAACTGAAGCCATAGAAAAGGCCTTAGCCGAAGACTGGACGCTGAGAGAAAAGTTTGAAGTGGTTAAAAGAGCTGCCAAACAACTTTCACAACTAAACATTTCTCCTAGAACAGAAGCAGTATTGTCGGTTCTTAAATATGCCAACAAAACGCTGGCTACAACAGATATTTCTACCAACTGATCTTTCCCTAATTTCGCCGTCATTCAATTTATTTGCTGAATGACCACAAAAGAGCGTTATCAATCAGTTATCGATTATTTTACGGTACATGCACCCGATGCAGAAACTGAACTCTTGTACGACAACCCGTACCAGTTGCTCGTGGCTGTAATCCTCAGTGCCCAATGCACCGATAAACGGGTGAATTTAACTACCCCTGCCATTTTCAAAAAATACCCCGATGCCGAAGCACTCAGCAAGGCCACTTTTGATGAACTGTTTCCTTTGATCAAAAGCATATCGTACCCCAATAACAAAACCAAGCATTTAATAGGTATGGCTCAAAAACTCGTAGACGAGTTTAACAGCGAAGTGCCGTTAACGGTAGACGAGTTAATTACCCTGCCGGGTGTTGGCCGTAAAACAGCCAATGTTATTACATCGGTTGTGGATGAGCAACCCAACATGGCGGTAGATACGCATGTGTTTCGTGTAAGCAAGCGTATAGGTCTGGTAAAACAATCGGCCACCACTCCATTGGCAGTTGAAAAAGAGCTCATCAAAAACTTTCCAACTGAACTGATTTATAAAGCACATCACTGGCTCATATTACATGGCCGCTATACCTGTTTAGCCCGCACACCCAAATGCAGAGAATGTGGGCTGCAGCATTGCTGTAGGTATTTTGTAAAGAATAACAAGTAACGAGGTTTGTAGAAATAAGAATCCGTTTACTGTTTCGGAAAATGTGCAATCAATTCAATTTCCAGCTTTGCCTCGGGCATGTACAAGCGTGTTATCTGCACCCAGGTAGCCGCAGGAAAATCGCCTTTGTAAAATTGTTTGCGTACATAATTGAATTGCTTCATCGCTTCAATATCGGTTGTATATAAATTCTCTTTTACCACATGCTGAAAAGTTAATCCGTATTGCTTAAGCGAATGTTCCAAACCGCTGTATAAACGCTTTATACCTGCCTCATCAATGGTAAGCGAAACAGTTCCGGAAATGTAGAGCACATCACCCACTTTCAGTACCTGAGCATAACCCGCCGCAGTATCCTGTTTATTGGGATCGCCCCAATGCCATTTTTCTTTTTCTATGGGCGCTTTAGTTTGCTGTGCAGATACTGTAACTGAAAAAAGCAGGCATGCTGTAATAAAGACTATTCTGTTCATGATCATAAGATTTGAAACAAGTTAAGCTTCTTGCAAAAGCTGAAAACAAAAAATCCATCAATGGGTATTGATGGATTTAACTATTTAAGAAGCTGACAGTAATTTACAAATAATTACCAATTTCTTCAATCAGCTCACCTTTTGTAATGGGTACACCTTTGATTTTGTTGTAACCTTTTGCATCCACAAAAAACTCATCACGCAAAATACGAATCAGCTGACCATTGTTGATCTCCGGTACCAACACGGTATCGTAACTCTTCAGTATTTCACCCAGGTTTTTAGGGAACGGACGGATGTAACGCAGGTGTGCATGTGCTACCGATTTACCCTGCGCCTGCAATTCTGTACAGGCACTCTTAATGGCACCGTAGGTACTGCCCCAACCAACAACCAGTACTTTACCTGTTGCAGTACCGCTGTCCAATTTCTGCAATGGTATATAATCAGCAATGTTGTCAACTTTTGCCTGTCTTGTTTTCACCATGTGCTGATGGTTATCGGCATCGTAGCTGATGTTACCTGTACCATCTTGTTTTTCCAATCCACCGATACGATGTTCCAAGCCTGGTGTTCCGGGAATAGCCCAGGGACGAACCAGTTTTTCATCACGCTTATACGGTTGTAATTTTTCTTCGCCTTCGTCGAGTCCTTTTTTGAAGTTGACGGTAATAGCCGGCAAGTCTTCGCTTTTGGGGAAACGCCAAGGCTCTGCACCATTGGCAATGTAACCATCGCTCAGGAACATAACAGGCGTCATGTGTTGCACTGCAATACGTACGGCTTCATACACCGCATCAAAACAATCTGCAGGTGTAGATGCAGAGATAACCGGCATCGGACATTCGCCGTTACGGCCGTAGTAAGCCTGCATCAAATCACTCTGTTCTGTTTTGGTTGGCAAACCTGTAGAAGGACCACCACGTTGAATATTTACAATTACTAAAGGAATTTCCAGCATCACCGCCAAACCCATCGCTTCACCTTTTAATGCAATACCGGGACCACTGCTGGTTGTTACACCCAACGCACCGCCATACGCAGCACCAATGGCCGATGTAATCGCTGCAATTTCATCTTCGGCCTGGAAGGTTTTAATACCAAAGGCTTTGTGGCGTGAAAGTTCGTGCAGGATATCACTTGCCGGAGTAATAGGATACGAGCCAAGGAACATTTGCAAACCGCTTTTTTGCGCAGCTGCAATTAAGCCATAGCTCACCGCCTGGTTACCCATAATGGAACGGTACACACCGCTTTCCATTTTGGCTTTTTCAACCTTATAAGTAGTCGTAAATGTTTCAGTTGTATCACCGTAGTTATAACCCGCACGGAGTACACGGATATTACTTTCGAGGATATCGGGTTTCTTACCAAACTTCTCTTTCAGGAAGCTGATGGTATTCTCCATATCACGGTTGTACATCCAATACAGGAAGCCCAGCACAAACATGTTCTTGGCACGATCCTTTTCCTTCATACCCATGGTAATATCGCTCAAAGCCTCACGGGTCATTTTGGTCACATCCATTTTAATCACCGTGTAGTTCGACAGGCTGTCGTTCTCCAATGGATTTACACCTTCGGGATAGTTGGCCAAACGAAGATTCTTGGCATCAAAACCATCAGTATTCACGATGATCTTACCACCTTTTTTAATTGACTTGAGGTTGGCTTTTAAAGCAGCTGCATTCATCGCTACCAATACGTCGCACTCATCGCCGGGGGTAAACACGCTATCGCTGCTGAAACGCAACTGGTAACCACTTACACCGGCTAATGTTCCTTGAGGAGCACGGATCTCGGCAGGAAAATCGGGGAAAGTTGCCAGGTCAATACCCATCAAAGCGGTATTGTTGGTAAACTGACTACCGGTTAACTGCATACCATCGCCGCTATCGCCGGCGAACTTAATTACTACGTCTTGTAATACTTCCTGGGTTCTTGTCATAACGGAGGCAAAGTTAGGCCGCTCCAAGCTATGAAAAAATTGATATTAATCATTTTTAAGCCACATTTTTTTCAGGCAAACGGGCATTTGTTTATACCCACACAATAAAAGCAGGTAGATACCCTGAGCTTGCTGCATTCTTGTCACCCTGCGTTTTCTGGCACTTCAATTGAATAGCTTTGGTAAAACACACAATTATGGTGAACCCTAAACACATCGCCACCTTCTTACTGGGAGCGGCAGCCGGATACGCTTTGTTTAAATACAACAGCATGAGCGATGAAGAAAAAGAAAAGCTGTACGCCGACTTAAAAGAGAAAGCCAACAACCTGAAAGACGAAGCAGAAAAAGCTGCCGGCAAAGCAGGTGAGTATTTTGAAGAACTAAAAACAAAAGGTGCCGACAGTATGAAAGATTATATGGGCGAAGCAGAATCTTTTTTCAATGATCTATTTAAGAAAAAAGAAACCGGCAGCAGTAACGGTTCAGTTTAACGGAACTGTTTCCTTAAAGCAATTGCATGACTGGTACTATAATAATTTCAAGCGTTTTCATTTAACATGAAAACGCTTTTTTGTTTTATACAATCTTTAACGATGGGGTAGTTGCAAGTGATGTTGCTGCAGAATAATTTCATATCCGAATTAAACAATCAATAAAACTTTTATGAACCAAAATGTATCATCGTCTGCCGACGATGAAGGTGAGCCTGTAAACGCCACCCGCTATCTTCCCCACCTTCTTCTTCTCCTTTTATTCAGCAGCTGCAGTTACAACAAAGTGAATACCGAACTGGTAAATATTGTGTTGCCTGTTGCAGAAAGTAAACCGGTTACAGCAAAGCCCGCACCTCCACCCAAAAAGAAAAAGAAACTTTACATTACGTTTGATGATGGTCCCAACAAAGGCACTCGTAACGTATTACAGGTATTGAACGAAGAACAGATTCCTGTGAGCTTTTTTGTTGTGGGTGAACATGTGTATGGCAGCAGAGAACAACAGGCTACCTGGGACAGTTTGCATCACAACGCCTGGGTTGAAATCTGCAACCACAGCTACACGCATGCACACAACAAGTTTGCAAAATTTTACAGCAACGATACGGCTGTTGTTGCAGACTTTGAACGAACACAAGATTCACTACAACTCAACAACCGTATTGTACGTACACCCGGCCGCAACATGTGGCGAACAAGTACTATTAATGCAAGCGATATTGCGAAAAGTAAAGCTGCAGCCGACTCGTTATACAGCAATGGCTTTGTTGTAATGGGTTGGGATCTTGAATGGCATTACAACGATTCAATGAAGCTGAAGCAAACCAGCGATGAATTGATACTGCAGGTTGACAGCATGTTGCTGCACAACAAAACAAAAACACCCGACCACATTGTGTTGCTTACACACGATCAAACTTTTGTTGACTCGTTGAGTACTGCATCGCTGCGGAAGTTTATTCAGCAGATGAAAACAAAGCAGGAATATGAACTGGAATTCATCAGCCGTTACCCCGGACTGAAGTAAGAAAAACAATGTTTACCTTTATTCTTTAAATTACTTGAATTATGTCTTTATTTAAATCGGGCAATCCTACTCTCAGCGAAAAACAATTTCAACAAACTACTTCGGGCTATAACAGTTTTGAAACCATGACTGTACGGGGAACCATGAACAAATTTGGTTTCCTGATGCTGATGGTCATGGCCGGCGCTGCATTCAGCTGGCAGGCTTTTAACGAAGGAAAAAATATTCTGCCTTATTTGTTGATTGGTGCATTAGGCGGTTTGGTTGTTGCGTTGATTATTACTTTTAAAAAAGAATGGAGTGGCTATTTAGCTCCTGCGTATGGTATACTGGAAGGTGTGTTTGTAGGTGCCATTTCTGCTTACTTCAATTTCCTGTTTCGTGAAAAGTATCCCGATATTATCATGCATGCAGTACTGCTCACATTTGCAGTTGCGGCAAGTATGTACCTGCTTTATTCGTTACGCATTATTAAAGTAACCGAACGTTTACGTTCTGTCATCTTTGTAGCAACGGCCAGCATTGCTGTTTTCTATTTGCTTACATGGATACTTGGTTTCTTTGGCATTCACTTCGCATTCCTTACCACGGGTTCTACATTCGGCATTGTGTTTTCGTTAGCGGTAATTGGTATTGCAGCTTTAAACCTGTTGCTGGATTTTGATATGATTGAACGTGGCAGTGAAATGGGCGCTCCAAAATTCATGGAATGGTATGGTGCATTTGGGCTATTGGTAACATTGGTATGGTTATACCTCGAAATACTCCGTTTACTTTCTAAACTCAACGACAGAAAATAAACTTAGCTTTTCAAATAAATACAACGCCGCTATACAGCGGCGTTTTTTATTGCTGCTAAGCATCAGTAATAACAGTTGATCGTTTTTCCCTATCTTCCTTTTTCTAAATCAACTTACAACATGTCCGAGCAAAAATTTCAACCCTTTGTTCCCGACGACAGTAAGATGCCCGAGTTCACCATTAAAAGTGTACTTGTTGGCGCTGCGTTCGGAATCATCTTTGGTGCCTCCACCGTTTACCTTGCTTTGAAAGCCGGTTTAACTGTGAGTGCATCTATTCCTATTGCTGTTATTGCTATCACACTTGGACGATGGGCACTTAAAACAACCATCCTTGAAAACAACATCATTCAAACAACGGGCAGCGCCGGCGAAAGTATTGCAGCCGGTGTAGTGTTTACCTTGCCGGGCTTTTTGTTTTTGAGTGAGAAAGACAGCTCGCAATTCTTCAACTACTTTACCATTCTTACGCTGGCCATATTTGGTGGCATCCTTGGTACATTGATGATGATACCGTTGCGGCGATCGTTGATTGTAAAAGAACACGGCACACTTCCCTATCCCGAAGGAACAGCCTGCGCCAGTGTTTTAAAAGCCGGTGAACGGGGCGGCTCTTTTGCCAAGACTGCTTTCATGGGTTTAGGGTTTGCCTTTGTGTATGCTATTCTGCAAAAAATCTTTCATGTAATTGCTGAAACACCCTTCTGGATGACGAAGCAGGCCAATAAATTTTTCCCGTCTGCAAAAGTGAGTGGAGAAATTACACCGGAGTATTTAGGTGTGGGTTATATCATTGGTCCAAAAATCAGTGGTGTGCTGGTTGCCGGTGGTGTGATTGCATGGTTTGCATTTACACCATTAATGGCTTCGCTGGTGCCGCCTGATACTATTGCTGCACAGCTGGCTAAACTTGGTTACCTGGCTGATGTTGCCAAACCCGGCGGCCCAGGTGGATGGGATCCTGTAACACATAGCTTCGCCGATTATTCAACAGCCATCTATCGTGCATACATCCGGCAGATTGGTGCAGGTGCTGTAGCTGCAGGTGGTTTTATTACGTTGATCAAAACCATTCCTACCATTATTTCATCCTTCAAAAGCAGTCTTGGTTCTATCAAAAAACAAGATGGTGTTGCAGTTGAAGTAAGAAGAACTGAAAGAGATCTCAACATTAAAATTGTTGGTATCGGCAGCCTGGTATTGATTGCATTGATGGCGGTATTGCCACAAGTGCCCGGCGACAGTATCGGCAGCAAATTATTACTCGGCTTATTGGTGGTGATCTTTGGTGCGTTCTTCGTTACCGTATCATCACGCATTGTTGGTTTGATCGGTTCGAGCAACAACCCCATCAGCGGTATGACGATTGCCACACTCATGGGCACTTGTTTGATTTTTATTGCAGTTGGCTGGACCGGTAAAGTATACGAACCCATGGCGCTTGTTGTAGGTGGTATGATTTGTATTGCAGCTGCCAATGCCGGTGCAACATCGCAGGATTTAAAGACCGGTTATATTGTTGGTGCTACACCAAAAAATCAACAGATGGCGTTGTTCATTGGTGCCATTGTTTCATCCATTGCTATTGGTGCAACCATTAAAGTACTCGATACACCAACAGCAGAAATGGCGGCACAAGGTATTACGCATGCTATTGGTACCGATAAATATCCTGCACCGCAAGGCACATTAATGGCAACACTCATCAAGGGCATTCTTTCATTCAATCTCGATTGGCAGTTTGTATTGGTGGGCGTGTTCATTGCTATTACCATGGAGTTGTGCGGTATTAAATCGCTCAGCTTTGCAGTGGGTTTATACCTGCCTTTATCAACCACTTTGCCCATCTTTATCGGTGGCGCTATTCGTGGTATAGTGGATATGCGTAAAAAGAAAGCAGGCGAAGAATTAAGTGCCGAAGAAGAAGACTTAGGTAAAGGCAACTTGTTTGCGACCGGTCTTGTTGCAGGTGGAGCATTAGCCGGTGTGCTAGTAGCGATACTTTCAGTGAACGATTCTATTGCAGCATCACTTGGCAAAGTAAATGCAGAGCATGGGTTAACAGGCATGCTTGGCGATAATGGTTACTATTTGCTTGGTGCGTTGTTCTTTGTGTTAATGGGTTTTGTACTGTACCGCATCGGTATACAAAAAACAGAAAAGATACAGGAATCGTAATAATCGAAACCTGCTGAAAAATATAAGAGCCTCCAAATGGAGGCTCTTTTTCTAAAACTACAACTATGCGAATGGGTCAGTAAGTACGATTACATTAAACCAAGAAAAGAAGCTGCTGCTTTAGCAGGACCAAGAATAGAAAACGCCTGCTCTTTACGGTTTGCAATTTCTTCGTACAGCTCGGTGTATTTATTGGTTACGTTGGCAATGCTGTATTGATAACGCATTTTCCAACCGTTGTTAATTAACTGATCACGGTATGCCTCGTTTTCAATCACCTTTAATATACCACGACGGATATCGAATACATTGTAAGGATTTACTTTACATGCTGCATCATCTGCAATTTCATCCATCGGCGAAATACGGCTGGTTACCAACGGACGGCCAACAGAACATGCTTCAAGAATTGGTAAGCCAAAACCTTCGTAAGTAGATGCAAACACCACCATATCACTTAGGATGTATTGTTGTTTCAATTCATCAAACGAAAGATTGGTATGTGTTTTAAAATCAATTTTATTTTCCTGCAGCACAAGCTGTGTTTCTACATCAATGCTTCCTACAATATGCAGTTCGCAATTAATGCCTTTTAATGCTTTGGCCAGGTTATGAATATTTTTATTCTCTTTTGTACCGATCTGTAAAATACGAGGCTTTTGTGCGTTGAATTCTTTTGGTGTAAACTCAAAACGTGGATCTACAAAGTTGGGAATCACTTTTACTTTCTCTGCACGTACGCCGGTAAGTGCGATTAATTCACGCTTTGTTTTTTCGCTGATAACCGTAATGGTGTTTGCACGCCACATGGGTAACTGGTACCAGAAAAATTTAAACAACCAGTATTTGAGATTGGTTTTGCTGTACTTCGTTAAGAACACACAATCATGAATAGTAAGAATGGTGTTGCTCTTTTTCAATCCAAGCGATACGTAATGAATGTCACCGGTGATGTGATTAATTTCCGATTGCTGCTTACGTGAACTGAAAATGTTTTGAAATACGTTGCGAATGGAAGGCACTTCAACCTTGCTGGCTTTGAAGTGTGTAGTTTCTGCTACCTGCGCCTGCACATTATTGAATAAGGATTCAATACTGAATGCATGCAATCTTTTTTTACGAAAGAAGTATGCGACTTCCATGGATGTTGGACGATGTTTGGTTTCTCGAATAATTGGACAATACAAATATAAAAGGCTTTGCAACCACCCACAATAGGAGTTACCACCTAATCTTGCTACAGTAATTTTACGGCAGCCAATCTTAACTGCTTGATTTTAAATAAAATCGAGCGGCTTCACCGTTTGCTTCAAAATAGCATCGGCATCGGCCCCCAGCCATTTGTTGAGTACGGTTGCATACACCTGTTTAAAATCTAGCTGGAATTTTACATCGCCATCATCAAGGTTTGACAGGTCGGGCAATGGATTATAAAGGCCCTGCTTTTTTAATCCACCACCGATGAAGAACATGTTGTTTGCTTTACCATGATCAGTTCCGTTGCTGGCATTTTGTGCTACTCTTCTTCCAAATTCAGAAAAGGTAAAAAGCAATACATCATCGAAACGGTTATTTGCTTTGAGGTCTTTTACAAATGCTTTTACTGCATCGTTTAACTCGGTAAACAAACGCTTCTGCTGCCCTTCCTGGTTAATGTGCGTATCAAAACTTCCCAGCGATATGTAATACACTTTTGTATTGATGTCGCTGAAGATGAGCGAGGCGATTGTTTTTAATCCTTTGCCTAAATCTGTTGCAGGATACGATTCAGATGATGGTCGTTGTTTACTCTGTTTAAAAATATAATCGGCACTTGAAATCGTTTCAGCCATGGTTTTGTACAAATAATCAACCGGCTGCTCATGCGCATCGTGTTGATAATTGGCCATGATTTCTTTGAAGTAACGTTCCTGACTGGTGGTGTACAAACGTCTCGGATCTTCCAAAGCAAGTCCTTTAATATTTTCTCCTTTCAATGCAAGACTTAATACATCATCAATTTCCAATGCCTGTGTTGGTTTATCGCAACCCTTGCATTGTGTATCGAGGTAACGACCCACCCAACCAGTGTTCCAGTACTCTTTACTATCGCTGGCAGTATGCCAAATATCCATACTACGGAAATGACTTTTATCGGGATTGGGATAGCCAACACTGTTGAAAATCCCAAGACTTCCATCATCATACAAATCTTTAAATGCAGTAAGCGATGGATGCAAACCTGCTTCATCGGTTAATGATAAGGCCGCATTGCGTTGTATACCCAACTTCGGTCTGTTGCTGTAATACAAATCATTTCTGTAGGGAATCACTGTGTTCAATCCATCGTTGCCACCACTCAGCTGAATGATAACCGTAACCTTATTACCCGGCGGCACCAGCTTTCCTTTTTCAAATGCTTTTAAAAACTGCGGCATCAGCAGCGATGCTGTTGCGAGTGAACCGATCTGTAAAAATTCTTTGCGTTTGATATACATAAAAAAGAGTTGAGGTAAGAAGTAAGATGAAGGAGGTAAGATTCATACCTCGTACTTCTTACTTCCAACTTTGGTTTAGCACATTTGATATTCCGGTGTACACATTAACTGAATAATGGACGTTTGAATGTAGCGCTCCCTTGAGCTTGCATCTACAAACTTTTCAACCATTGCTTTATTAAACTTGCCGGTATTCGTTTGCCACATGAGCGATGCAATGTGTTGCAACAGCTCTTCACGCTTTACTTTTTCTAACTGTTTATTTGCCGGCTCCCAGTTGATGGTTGTTTCCACCACACGGCCAGGCAATTTATTACCACGGCCCATCTCCTGGTCATCATCTGATTTTGCTTTAATATTAAAGGCTTCTTTCGTTGCCACAAGCTGCGGAATACGCATGCGGAACATGAGCGATGAACTGTCGATCCAATTGAAACCACCGGGCCATCCCGCAACATTGGGCGGATAGAATAATACTTGCCCCAAAATTTTTTGTAAATACAGCTGTGCATCTTCATTGGCAATCTGCATCGGCATTGCACGGCGGATGCCCACCAGTAATTCCACCGGCGATTTTACATGTGAGCCAATATTCTTCTCCTCATAAAACCAATCGCTGGTAAAAATATCTTTCAGCAATGCTTTTATTTCGTAACCCGATTTGAAAAACCGATCGGCGAGCCATTGCACATGCTTTTCATCAACCTGTTCATTCACAAAAAAGCGATAGAGTTTTTTTGTAAGATAAACCGCTGTTTGCCTTTGTTCCAGCAACAGATCCAATATATCATCGCCATCAAAATTGCCTGTTTTACCAAGCACTGTTTTTAATCCATCGTCATGTATAGCCGGACGAAAAATAAATTCACCGTTTAACTTAAACTGCCAGCCGGTAAATGCACGGGCTGCTTCTTTAATATCTTTTTCGGTATAGTTGCCACGGCCCATGGTAAACAACTCCATTACCTCCCGTGCAAAATTTTCGTTGGGTTTCTGTTTTCTGTTTTGCTGATTGTTGAGAAAGGCCAGCATAGCTGCACTGCGACTTACTTCTTTCAATAATGTACCAAAATTGCCGAGTGCATTTGCACGGATAACCTGTAATAATTCCTGTTGATAAAGTGCATTCAGATTACGGCAAGCAAAATGTCCGTGCCAGAACAGCGCAACTTTTTCACGCAGCTGCTGCTCACTGTTCACCATTTCATCGAGCCACTCTAAGTTGAGGTTGCGAATTTCTTCTCTCGACTTTTTCTGCATGGCCTGCGCCTGCTCCTTCGTCATTTCTGTACGACGTACGCCATCAACACCATTCATCAACCCTTCTACAAAATTGCTTGCCACCTTTAACGGCAGGAGCTCTTTCTTAGAAGCCTTTTCTAATGCTTCGTAAAGTTTAACAGGTGTTGTTTTTGAAAGATCGCCCCATTGCTCTACTGCCGGACCAAAGCCCGCACGCCATAACAGATGCTGATTTTTTAACTGAACCGATATTGCCATGGAAAAAATTATTTGTTATTGACTCCTTATTCTTGAAAGAGTTTAATAGTAAACGATGAATTTGAAAAAATCGTTTATCGAAACAGCGTTCTTCTTACATTTAAGATATGAACGTACGGCCATATAAATACTTAAGTCCATTTATTGTTTTTGTACTTGCATGGATTTCGCTACAGGCAAGTGGGTGGCTGAGTTTTCTGGCAGTGACCTATGCCTTCGTTTGCATTCCGTTGCTGGAGCTCTTTCTGAAACCCGATCTGTCTAATTTTTCTGTAGCCGAAGAAGAAGTTGCGAAGCGTGATAAGACATACGATGCTATTCTTTACCTCGTTTTACCCTTGCAATACTTTATGCTCATCAGCTTCTTGTTTTCAATGAAGCAAAGCGATCTTTCAACTGTTGATAAAGCAGGGCATATTATAACCATGGGATTGTTGTGCGGTGTATTCGGCATTAATGTAGCACACGAGCTTGGCCATCGTGTAAACAAATGGGAACAGCTGATGGCAAAAGCTTTGCTGTTAACCTCGCTCTACACACATTTCTTTATTGAGCATAACAAAGGGCATCACAAACATGTGGCCACACACGACGATCCATCCAGTGCCCGTTACAACGAATCGATTTTTGCATTCTATCCACGCACCTTATTCTTCACGTACATCAGTGCTTGGAAAATTGCAAACAAAGAGTGTGAAAAGAAGGGAAAGTCTGCATTAAGTCTGCACAACGAAATGTTGCAGCTGCAATTATTACAGCTGGCATTTGTACTAATCATCTTCTTACTGTTTGGTTTAATTATTCTGCTGGCCTATCTGTTAGCAGCGTTCATGGGTATGTTGTTACTAGAATGTGTAAACTATATTGAACATTATGGCCTCAGCAGAAGCAAGAGCAGCAGCGGATTGTATGAACGTACCATGCCGCACCACAGCTGGAACAGTAATCACATCATTGGCCGGTTAATGTTGTTTGAACTTAGCCGTCACAGCGATCATCATTACATGGCCAGTCGTAAATATCAAATTCTGCGGCATCACGAACATTCCATGCAAATGCCCACCGGCTATCCCGGTATGATGTTGCTGGCGCATATACCGCCACTTTGGTTTTACATCATGAACAACCGCATAAAAAAAGAGACGCCTGCGGCGCCTCCTCTTACAGCATAGGTGTTCTTATAATCAGTTTGTATTATTTTAAAATAATGCGGGCTCCGATACCGATACTAGCGAAGTAACCAAGACCAAGGCTTGTGCCAAGATTAAAACTACGATTGATGCTTTTATTTCCCAGCCCGGTTTCATATTCTAATTGCGAATATGTGATGTTTGCCAGATCAGCAAATTCCAATTCTAAAAGAAACCGCTCTTTTATTTTGTAGGCCAGACCCGGACGCAAGGAAACAGATGCTCCGAAATTCTGTTGGTATGCATCATTCAACCTTGCCCGGTAATTCGCTGCATAGAACCCACCTGCTTCCGCTGCGCCAAAAACAAAAAACCTGTTTGCAAGCAATACATATTTTCGTGCAAAATATCCAGCCCTGAAATTAACTTCCTGGTTTTTATTCGTTGTAGCTGATGAAGTATTGTACTGCTTTATTGTACCGTAGCCGGAGCTGATATAAAAGCCATTGAGTCTGCTTTCTGATTTTGCGAAACCTAATTCTGCATTCAGATTAGCGTAATTGTTTTTAATCAATCTTACAGCAGGATCGTACGTTATTTCCCGTGAAGAGCTACCTACACTAAAACCAAAACCCAATACTTTATTTCCTTTTTGAAACTGAGCAGAAGCGTTGAAGGCCAGCAATACAATAACTGAAAGTGTAATAATTTTTTTCATGCGTTAATTGTTGTTTGATTTAGGTCGCATGTTATTCGCCACATTAAAATTTTCATTCCCGGTTGGTAAGAAAATGAATATTTTAATATGGCTCATTTCATAGCATTTAGTTGTTGAAGCACAAGTATAGAATCAGTTATTCGATTAAAATCTTAAAGAAATGTTTCTTAGAGAAATATTAAGAAATGGATGGCTCGTAAAACAACGATTGTGCAACAGCTTATCAACAGTAGATCTACGATAAAACCATTCAAATGCAGCAACGTTTCAAAAAAATATTCTCTTCCGCTAACGGTTGGAAGTAAAAAAACAATAACTTCCGATAGTCATTTTTTTACACTTAAACCAAACTCTAGACAAAGCATGAAGAAATTATCTGTGCTAACAGCAGCTGCATTAATGCTGCTCGTTAGCTGTAGCAAATCCGTATCGGACAAACAACAAGAAGAGGAGAATACAGTAGAGGCAACGACACGCCGTTGCGCCAGCTACGAAGTATTACAGGCAAAATTGAAGGAAGATCCTTCATTGCAAAAACGTATGGATGAAATTGAAGCTTTTACTGCCCGTTATGTTGCACAAAAAAGTGTAAACGGTAAACTCGAAGCAGATGGCATTACAATGACGATTCCTGTATACGTGAATGTATTATATAGTAACGCTGCTGAAAACATTTCTGATGCACAAATCCAATCGCAAATCGATGTGCTGAATGAAGATTATGCTGGTTCAAACGGAGATGTAAATAAAACATCTACCTATCAAACTGTTAAAGCAGGTAACACAAATATCCGTTTTACATTAGCCGGAATTATTCGTAAATCAACAACAATTACATCTTGGGGTACAAATGATGCAATGAAAAAATCATCACAAGGTGGTATTGATCCTACTAATCCTACTACTTCATTAAATATGTGGAGCTGTAATCTTGGAAGTGGCCTGTTAGGTTACGCTCAGTTTCCGGGTGGTTCTACTGCAACCGATGGTGTAGTAATTCTTTACAGTGCTTTCGGCAGCCGTGCCAAAGTTCCTTCAGGCACATTCACATCTACCTACGATTTAGGAAGAACAGCAACACATGAAGTTGGCCATTGGCTGAACCTGCGTCATATCTGGGGCGACAGAAGATGTGGTGATGATTTTGTTGGAGATACACCTGCGCATGATGGTGCAAACTATGGTTGCCCCGCAGCTGGTGCAAAAAGTGCGTGTAGCGGTAAGCCTCTTGAAATGAATATGAATTATATGGATTATACAGCTGATGCTTGTATGTACATGTTTACTGCAGGGCAGGAAACACGTATGCGTGCAACTTTTGCAGCTGGTGGTCCAAGAGCTTCATTAAGATAAGATGATCGCTTTACTATAATCAACATGAGAAAACAGGGTCCCGCCAACTGGCGGGATTCTTTTTTTTGTAAATAATCCGGCAGTATGCTTTTAATCCTGCAGCAAAAATTGTAGTTTATCCGTTGCATTTATTCATCATTCTAAACTACAACACATGAAAACATACTATTTCAGCATAGTATTGCTGCTCACAATGTTCGGTTGTGCTAAAACCGACAGCAAAATAAATACTGCCGAGGGCGAAGAGTTGTTTATTACCAAAGCGCCCGGTAAAGCCTGCCGTACGTACGAAGTGTTCCAGGAGCAACTGAAAGCAGACCCCACTTTAAAAGACCGCATGAACGACATCGAAGCCTTTACCAACCGCTATATACAAAACCCCGCTGCCTATCGAAAAGTAATCAACGGAGTACTTGAATTACCGGTGGTTGTAAATGTGCTCTACAATAAACCCGAAGAAAATATTTCAGACAGGCAAATACAATCGCAGCTAGATGTGCTTAATGAAGATTTCGGAGCAACCAACAAAGATTTGTTTACCACCAGCACCTATAACAGTGTGAAGTCGGGTGATCTTAAAATTCGTTTTATCCTAAAACAGGTAAACAGGAAGTATACAACTGTTACTGCATTTTCTACCAACAATGCTATGAAATCAGCAAGTCGTGGTGGCATCGATGCCACAAGCCCTGAAACAACGATGAACATGTGGGTTTGTAATTTAGGCGGCGGTATTTTAGGATATGCTCAATTTCCCGGAGGTAATAAAGCAACTGATGGTGTAGTAATCAATACACTTGCATTTGGCCGTGGAGCTGCTTATAATCTTTACACAGATTACAACCTTGGCCGTACAGCAACACATGAAGTGGGCCATTACTTTAACCTGCGTCATATTTGGGGCGATCGCCAATGCGGGAACGATTATGTAGATGATACACCGCTGCATTATACGTACAACTTCGGTTGTCCGCCTGCAAATAAAATAAGCAGTTGCGACGGCGGTATTGAAATGACGATGAACTACATATACATACAGACGATGCCTGTATGTATATGTTTTCGAAGGGACAAGCCATGCGTGTACAGGCAACGTATGCAATTGGCGGCCCGAGAGCTTCACTTGCGAATTAAGTTTTGCTGGTACATAAAAAAATGCCCTGATAGTAACAGGGCATTTTCATTTATACACTACTTGATTTTAATTGATCACATCTGCTCCAAAATACGGACGTAATACTTCCGGTATTACAATGCCATTTTCTGTTTGATTATTCTCCAGCAATGCAGCCATGATACGTGGCAACGCCAATGAACTTCCATTTAAAGAGTGTGCTAATTGTGTTTTTCCTTTTTCATCTTTAAAACGAATCTTCATCCTGTTAGTCTGGAAGCTTTCGAAATTACTTACGCTGCTGCACTCCAGCCACTTCTTTTGTGCGGCACTCCATACTTCAAAATCGTATGTTAATGCAGAAGTAAAACTCATATCGCCGCCGCATAAACGAAGAATGCGGTATTTTAAACCGAGATTCTGCAACAGCTTTTCTACATGCGCTACCATTTCATCCAACGTTTCATAACTCTTTTCGGGATGAACCAATTGAATGATTTCTACCTTATCGAACTGGTGTACACGGTTTAAACCACGCACATCGGCACCAAAGCTTCCTGCTTCTCTGCGGAAACATGGTGTGTATGCCGTCATTTTAATCGGCAGTTCATTTTCTTTTACAATCTCATCACGATACACATTGGTAACAGGTACTTCTGCAGTGGGGATCATATAAAAATTATCGGCCTGCATGTAATACATCTGTCCTTCTTTATCGGGCAATTGTCCGGTACCATAAGCAGTTGCTTCATTAACCATGTACGGCGGAATATATTCGGTATAACCTGCTGCCGTATTGTAATCAAGAAAATAACTGATGAGTGCACGTTGCAACTTGGCACCTTTTCCTTTGTACACCGGAAAACCTCTGCCGGTGATTTTTACACCTAATTCAAAATTGACGATATCGTATTGCTCAATCAATTCCCAATGTGGTTTTGCATTGGCAGGCAACACAGGCTCATCGCCGCTTTCTTTTACATTCACATTCTCGTCTGCTGTTTTACCAACAGGTACTAATGTAGACGGCAGATTGGGCAAACGCACCAGCAACTCATTCACCTGCTGTTCCAATGTGCTTAACTGATCAGCAATGTTTTTCGACGATTCTTTATACTGTGCAACCTCTGTTTTCTTTGCTTCGGCTTCTTCTTTTTGTCCTTTACCCATCAGCATCCCGATTTCTTTCGATGCTGCATTTACTTTCGATGCCAGCTCATCATTTTCCAGCTGCGTTTTCCTGCGTTGCTCATCCAGTTCAATAATCTGGTCAACGAGGTTTACATCAGCAAAATGTTTTACGGCCAGTCGTTCTTTCACCAAATCTCTGTTCTGGCGAATAAATGCCAATTGTAACATAACTCAAAAATTTGCGCAAAGATAAGCGGAAGTACGAAGTTAGAAGTACGAGGTACGAAAGCCCCTGAGTCCTGAGTAGTCCTGAGCGATAGTCGAAGGACGGTCAAGCCCATCGAGCGGAGTCGGGATGGGCGTTCATTAGATTTTGTTTTTTATTCTGAGGCTTGTTTGTAAATATCCGGCTTATGTATCTGCATCCAGCGATCGGTAAAAGTCATTGGCCCAAAACCAAACTTTGCATACAATCCATGTGCATCTCTGGTGGCCAGCATAAAGCGACGCAAGCCCTGAATATCAGGATATGCCATAATCTCTTCCATCAACCATTTGCTTAAATCCTGTCCACGATACGCCTCATCAATAAACACATCGGCGAGATAAGCGAAAGTTGCCTTATCAGTTATTACCCTTGCAAAACCGATTTGCTTTCCCAGATGAAAAACACCAAAGCAAAGTGAATTATCAATCGACTTCTGCACCGTTTCAATGGGAATCTTTTCTGCCCAATAAGATGACGACAGAAATGCATGAATGTATTCTACATTAAAGAATTCCTTTTCGGTAGTGATGGCAAAACCTTCTCTTGGCATGATGATGATGTTTTATCGTATAAGGTCTGCAGCGCTGCAAAGCCCCCGGCAGACCCTATAGGAATCGATTAACTTAAATACTTTGCTACAATCGGCAACCTTCTTCCCACACCAAATGCTTTCGGGCTTACACGTATAATGGGACAAAACTGGTTACGTTTGTATTCGTTTACGTTTACCATTTTCAATACACGATCAACCAACGCTGCATCGTAACCCAATGCTTTAATTTCTTTCGGTCCCTGACGTCGTTCGATGTATTGATACAACACTTTATCAAGGATTGAATAATCGGGCAACGAATCAGAATCTTTTTGTCCGGGTCTTAATTCTGCACTCGGTGGTTTGGTGATGATGTTATCCGGAATAATTTCTTCGTTGCGGTTAATGTACTTCGCCAGTTCGTATACCTGCAGTTTATAACAATCGCCCAGCACACCTAACCCACCGGCCATATCGCCGTACAACGTACCGTAGCCAGTTGCCAGCTCACTTTTGTTGGAGGTGTTGAGCAAGATGTAACCAAACTTATTGGCAATCGCCATCAGCAAATTTCCACGGCTGCGGCTTTGTATATTTTCTTCAGCCAATGAAAACGGCAGATCGTTGAAGATCGGTTTCAGTTCGGTTAAGAAGCTGTCGTAAATATTTTTGATGGGAACAATGCCGTAGGGATTGCCCAAGTTCTTACTTAACTGTTCAGCATCACTTACACTATGCTCCGTTGAATAATGCGATGGCATTAAAATGGCACGTACATTTTCTTTACCCAATGCAGTACATGCTAATGCTAATGTAACAGCACTGTCGATACCACCACTGCTGCCGAGGATGGCTTTGGTAAAACCCATTTTACGGAAGTAATCACGTATGCCGAGGATGATGGCATCGTGTATTTCTTTTATGCTAAGGGTTTCATCTAAATGCAAGGGATTCAATTCTTCATTGGGAACTTCCTCTGCTTTCGATTGTACCGGTTGTACAAATGTTCCATCATCTTTCAGCTCTACAGCTACCAATGCTTCTTCAAACAACGGCAAATGTGCAATCATGTTGGCATGTTTATCAAACACCAGCGAACCGCCATCAAACACAATCTCGGTTTGGCTACCTACGCTGTTGCAATACAGCATCGGCAATTTGTATTTCTGTACGTTCAGTTTTACAATCGCCTTACGGTCTTCCACATGCGTGTAATCAAATGGCGATGCAGACATGTTCAGCATCAAATCCGGCGAAAATTTCATCAGCTCATCCATCGGGCAAATGCGGTACAAAGGATTATCGCCCAGGTTCCAGATATCTTCACAAACAGTTATGGCTAATTTCTTTCCTTTAAATTCAACAATGTTCCAATCGTACGCCGGTTCAAAGTAGCGGTACTCATCAAACACATCATAATTAGGCAAGCAGGTTTTATGTACAACCGCTTTTATTTGCTGTTCGTACAAAAAGAACGCTGCGTTGTGCAAATCCTTTCCTTCACGTTGTTTGTTACGATCGGGAGCACCAACCAGCACAGCAATACCATCCGCATGTTGTTTGATCTCGTCAATAGCTTTATACGACTTCTCAATAAAATCGTTGAACTCCAGGAAATCACGAGGTGCATAGCCGCAAACAGACAGTTCGCTGAACAGGATCAAATCGCCACCCTGCCGCTTGGCTTCTTCAATAGCGGTAATTATTTTTTGTGTATTACTTTCGAAATTGCCGATGTGATAATTTTGCTGCGCTAAGAAAATCTTCATTCCACAAATTTCAGGAATTTGCATTTCATTTAGCAGGCTTCTTTTAAGCAGAGGTCAACAACAAACCCAATAATATATCGTTAGAGAACACATGAAAAAATTACTGCCCATTCTCCTGCTCATCGGCTTGGCTTCCTGCAACAGCGGCAACAATGCACCCGATGTTTCGCATATCAAGATCGATTTAAAAACCGAGCGGTTTGAACAGGATTTTTTTGCCATCGACAGCAACAATACCAAAGCCGGCATTTTTCAACTGGAGCAGAAGTACCCTGTTTTTCTTCCCTTGTTTGTAAATCATGTGCTGGGGCTTGGACCGGTAAACGATACCAACGAACTGGCATTTGAAGGAAGCAAACGCTTTCTCAATCTTAACCAGGTGGTGTACAAAGACTCGCAGAAGTTATTTAAAGATTTCAGCGGTACTGCAAAAGAACTGGAGAATGGTTTCCGCTATGTGAAACATTATTTTCCCGATTACAAAGTGCCCACGATTATTACCACCGTTGGACCAATGGATGCACTGGCTCCCATGAGTAATAATGAACCAAGCCCGAATTACATGGGTGAAAATTTCCTGGCTGTCAGCTTGCAATTCTACCTCGGCAAAGATTTCAGTATTTATAACGATCCCGGTTACGTCAGCAGTGTTGCCCCGCAATACAGAAGCGCCCGTTTCAGCAAAGAATATATTGCAAGTGATGTGTTTAAACTGGTGATTGATGATTTGTTTCCCGACAGCAGTAGCCGATACCCGTTAATTGAACGTTTTATTGAAAAAGGAAAACGCTTGTACTTGTTGCAACAGTTTCTGCCAAACAGTAACGACACATTGTTGATTGGTTACACCGGCAAGCAACTCGAATGGTGTAAAGAAAATGAACGCAGCATGTATAACTTTTTTATACAGCAAAACCTCTTGTTCGAAATTGATCCTGCACTAACACAAAACTTTACAACTGATGGACCAACCACACAGGGAATGCCTGAGCAAAGTCCGGGAAATATTGGTGCTTTTCTCGGTTGGGAAATTGTAAAAGCATACATGCAAAAAAAGCCATCTGTTACTGTTGCGCAACTCATGCGCACATCCAACAAAAACATATTTAACGAGGCTGATTACAAACCGCATTAACCCATTTGCGGCTGCTTACCCATCTGCTTCATCATTCTGAAATGTGAAGCAATAGCGCCACGCATGGTTTTAATTGAGTTGTACTGCAGTTGATATTCTTTACATTTCTCACTTACAATTTTACTGATGGCAGGATAATGTACGTGGCTGATGCGTGGAAATAAATGATGCTCTACCTGGTAATTTAATCCACCTGCAAACCAGGAAAGTATTTGATTGCGTGGTGCAAAATTGGAAGTGGTTTTTATCTGGTGTACCGCCCATTCGTTTTCGATGAGTACCTGATCGTTTGGACCTGCATATTCAAACTCCGTTTCTTCTACCACATGTGCCAGTTGAAATACAATAGCCAACACAAACCCTAATACAAACTGCATCACCAAAAAACCAATGACCCATTTTGTAAAACCAAGCACTGCTATAGGCAGTATAGCATAAAAGAAAACATACAGCAATTTGCTTCCCCAGAAAATAATATGATCAGATAGTTTCATTTTCTGCATCACCGTATTGTTTACTTTCTGCTTAAAGTATTTATCAAAATCAAGATAAGCCACCCATGCCAGCGAGGAGATAGCATACAGAAACACCACATAAACATGCTGGTACTTGTGTGCAGGTTTCCATAACTGTGTACTGCATTGGCGTAGTAAGGGGCTACGTGCTATATCATCATCCATTCCATCTACATTGGTGTATGTATGGTGGATAATGTTGTGCTTGAATTTCCAGATAAAAGCATTGCCGCCTAATGCATTGATGGAGTAGCCTAAAATTGTATTTACCCATTTTTTGCGGCTATAACTTCCATGACAGGCATCGTGCATAATATTAAACCCGATGCTGGCAGATACAAAGCCCAGCAAACCGCACAACACTAATGATGTCCACACAGGCATTGAAACGGTTAACAACAAAGTGTAAATAAGAATTGCTGCAGGAATAAGTACGATTGTTTTCAGGTATAATTTGAAATTACCTGTTTTCCTGATGGATGCCTGAGCAAAATACTGTTCTACTGATTGTTTGAGATCTGCAAAGAAAATTGCATTGGAATTGTTAAACGAGACTTTGGCCACATGCTAAATTACTGTCATTTTAAATCAGAACGACTACGACAGTGCGTGAAGATAACGTTTATTGATTAGCAAACAGCTTTAACGAGTAACAATAACAAAGCTTTACAGTAACTAATTAACCTTAAAAGGCGCAATCATTTCAAACATCGGAATGCGCACATCGAATTCCTTTTTGGTATGCAGGTTCTCCATTGTATAGCTGCCTTGCATTTTACCCATTTCGGTTTTCAGGTTGCAGCCGCTTACATACTGGTACTGATCGCCGGGAAGAATAACTGGCTGAACACCTACTACTCCTTCGCCATCAATTTCTTTATACGAACCATTGCTGTCGAAAATATTCCAGTGACGTTGCAACAGTTTAACAGGAAAAGTATTGTTGTTTTCGATGGTAATACGATAAGCAAACATAAACTCAGAAGCTACCGGGTTGCTGTAATCCGGCTGGTAGTAGGTTTCTACACTAACTTTTACTCCTTCTGAAATTTGAAATACCACTTTGCTTATTTGATATAAAAATAATCGAATTTTATAAAATATGTTCACATGGTTGAAGAACGGTTAAAAACACATACCAGTATGTCTAAAACAACACATCACTATTCAAACGGCGAAGTAACCATTGTATGGCAGCCCGAACTGTGTAAACACTCCAAACTTTGCTGGAAAGGATTGAACGAAGTATTCGACCCTGCTAAACGACCATGGATCAATCCAAACGCTGCAACAACCGATGCTATTGTTAAACAAGTGCAACAATGCCCGAGTGGTGCACTCAGTTACTTTTTGAATGAAGAAGCTGGCTCCGGCAACACTACTTCCTGAACCAGTATTCACCAATATTGGTTTTGCTCAGCAACCAAATTACCGACATGCCCGTTACTATAACAGAAGAAACAATCATTAGAATAACCGCTCTTTTCTTTTTACGTTTACGGCTGTTAGAGCCCGAACTTTCGTAAAACAAATAGAAACTCCAGATCAGCATTCCGAAGGAGAAAAAGAAAAAGAATTTAAACAGTTCCAGTCTTGCAGTGTAAGCTCCAAGAAGAATAATAGACATCACGGGCTAGTTGGTTTTTAGAACGTTTGAATGATGGTAAAGATAGTTAAAACGGAAAAGGCTTACCCTGCTTTTTTCGTTTTGGCATAACCGTTCTTCAGCAGGAACTGCAGCACCTTTTCACGATGATCGCCCTGCACAATAATTTCACCATCTTTTACAGACCCGCCGGTGCCACATACATTTTTCAGTTGTTTGCCCAGTTTTTCTGCATCGTCATCGGTGCCAACAAAACCATCTACCAGTGTAACTGTTTTACCTGCACGGTGTTTGGTTTCCAGTTTTACACGCAGGTTTTGCTGTGCTGGCGGTAAGGTTTCCTTTTCTTCACGCACTTCTTCAAAACGAAAATCCGGATCGGTACTAAACACAAAGCCCCTGTTGTCCGGTTTATTTTTCTTACTCATTACTTAACTGTTTATTACTGCTTTTAAACTTAAATCTAAACTGCGTGCCTGGTGTATTAGTGCCCCTACGCTTATAAAATCTACGCCAGTTGCAGCATAGGTTTCAATATTGCTGAGGTTAATGCCGCCGCTGGCCTCGGTTTCTGCTTTGTCGCCAATTAAAGAAACCGCATCCTTTATCAACTCCGGTGTAAAATTATCAAGCATAATCCGATCTGCTTTGCCGGTTGCCAGTACACGCTTCACATCATCAAGGTTGCGGGTTTCCACTTCTATTTTTAAACCCGGCTTTACTGTTTGTACATAGTTGTATGCTTTTTCAACAGCAGCTTCTATACCTCCGCAATAATCGATATGATTATCCTTCAGCATAATCATGTCGTACAATGCAAACCGATGATTGTAACCGCCACCGATTGCTACTGCCTCTTTTTCAAGCAAACGAAAATTAGGGGTTGTTTTACGTGTATCGAGAATGCGTGTTTTGTATCCTTTCAGTTTTTCTGCATACGTATGTGTAAGTGTAGCTATGCCGCTCATGCGTTGCATACAGTTTAGCACTAGGCGTTCGCACTGTAAAATGGTATGCACCGATGCTTCTACTTCAAAAGCAATGTCGCCGGGCTGCATGGTATCACCATCTTTTTTGTAGGCATTAAAAACAATATCGGGCTGCCGATGACGGAAAACCGCTTCTGCCAGTTTCATCCCTGCCAATATACCTGCCTCTTTAATTTTCAACACAGCCTTTCCTTTTGCATCGGCCGATATACAGCTGAGTGTTGAATGATCACCTTCACCGATATCTTCTTTCAATGCAGAAGTAATCAGTTCCTGTAGTAATTCGTTGTAGTTGGCTACCATGCTGCAAAACTAAAGGAATACAGGTGAGCACTAAAATGTAAAAGGCCCGCTGCTCGAAAACAGTGGGCCTCTTCACGCTTGCTTTTCCTCTTATTTCTGTTCGAATTCTACTCCCTGAATTAAATTCTTGTCGCCTTTGGTACGCATATACACAGTAGTACGGTAAGTACCGCCGCTGGTTACCAACGTACCAATAATAAAGTTGGAGGACGGGTTACTGCCCGAATGTTGTAACTCAAAACCTTTTACTTTATTCAGGTTAAAGAAATCTTTAATCACCAGCTCGGCCTGTCCTTTACTGAAGGAATTGCTTTTACCAGGTAAGGTAACATCTACCATGCTATCAAAATACTTCGACATTTTTTCAACGCTTCCGGTTTTCAGCGCTGCAACAATATCATCTTTTTGCGTAAAGGCAACCAAGGCCGTTACCATCAGCATCAAAAAAATCGATTGCAAAAAATATTTCATTTTCATACGTTTCTGTTTATTACGTTTTCTGCATGTATCCGGCTTTTTGGCCATACATCTGTATGCAATGAGTACGAAAAACATGCCACAAACCAACTGTTCAGACGCATAAAGTTGGCTATTCGTTGTCAGCTTTTCTAATCAAATGATTTTGACCCAAATAAAGTAATTTTGGCGGTATGACAAAGAAAAAAGCAATCCTCGTAATAATGGACGGATGGGGACTGGGCAAGGTACCTGCTGCAGATGCCATCCAAAATGCCAAAGTACCATTCGTTAGCAGTCTTTACAGCCAATACCCCAACACAACCCTTACCACTTGCGGCGAAGCAGTTGGTTTACCCGACGGACAAATGGGCAATAGTGAGGTAGGACATTTAAACCTTGGCGCCGGCCGCATTGTGTACCAGGAATTACAGCGTATTCATGTAGCTGTACGCAGTGGCGAATTTGCTGCAAACAAGGTTTTGAACAACAGTATTGATTATGCCATCAGCAACAATAAAACATTACACATCATTGGTTTGGTAAGCGATGGTGGTGTACACTCACACACCAGTCATTTAAAAGCTATTACCACGCTTTGCAAAGAAAAAGGCCTCAGCAATGTATTGGTGCATGCATTTACCGATGGCCGTGATACCGACCCCAAAAGCGGATTAGGCTATTTAACCGATGTGCAGCAGCATCTCGATAAAACAGTTGGCGTTCTTGCAACTGTAACCGGCCGCTATTATGCAATGGACCGTGACAAACGCTGGGAGCGTGTAAAGCTGGCTTACGATGCATTGGTAAATGCTGTTGGTGAACAAACAGATGATATATTGAAGGCTGTTGAAACATCGTACGCCAATGAAGTTACCGATGAGTTTTTGAAACCAATCATCAATACAAAAGTTGAGAACACGAAAATACAGGATGGTGATGCTGTGATCTGCTTCAACTTCCGCACCGATCGTTGCCGTGAAATTACACAGGTGTTAACGCAGCAGGATATGCCTGAGTTCGGCATGAAAAAACTGAACCTGCACTACACTACCATGACGGAGTATGATAAAACGTACCAAAATGTACACGTCATTTTTGCTACCGATAATCTTACGAAAACATTAGGTGAAGTATTGGAGCAACACAACCGTACACAAATACGCATTGCAGAAACAGAAAAATATCCGCATGTAAGTTTCTTCTTCAGCGGTGGCAGAGAAAAACCTTTTGAGGGTGAAAAACGTATTATGATTCCTTCACCCAAAGTAGCTACGTACGATCTGCAGCCCGAAATGAGTGCGGTAGAAGTTACCGATGCCATTGTACCGGAAATACAGGACGAAACAGCTGATTTTATTTGTTTGAATTATGCGAATGCGGACATGGTTGGCCATACGGGAGTTTTCAGTGCAGCAGTAAAAGCGGTTGAAACAGTTGATGCCTGTGTGAAGCGTGTTGTTACAGCCGCATTGGATCATGGCTATACTGTTTTTCTTACAGCCGATCATGGCAATGCCGATTATTTGATCAATGAAGATGGAACTCCGAACACTGCTCATACATTAAACCTTGTTCCGCTATTTGTTATCGACCGCTCATGGAAAGGAACAGTAAAACCGGGCAAATTAGGAGATATTGCACCTACCATTTTAACCATGATGGGCTTGCCCGTTCCGGCTGAAATGACTGGTGACGTATTGATCTCCTGACATGTTTGTACTTAGAACCATAACTGCAGCTGTTTTATTTGTGTGTTTGCTGGTGCCGTTACTCACACCGGTTTACCTGCAACTGAAACAGCTGCATATACAACATGAAATGCTGGAAGAACTGGAAAAGAAAAGTCTTATCAGCATTCGTGTTAAAAAAGAAATGGTTAACTGGGTAAAGCCCGAGAGAGAATGTATGATTGGTGCTGAAATGTTTGATGTAAAATATTTGCAGGAAGAAGGAACCACATTGGTTTTAACCGGTTTGTACGATACTGAAGAAAAACAGTTGAAGAAACTTGCAGCATCCAACTCGCAACAGCAATCTAAACAGGCACGCTACTGTATTAAACTACTCTCATTGGTTGTTTTAATTCCGGACTACCTCTCTACACAACCGCCGATGCTTGTTCTTAAAAAGCGCTATCCTTTATTTCATAAGAGTCGGTATTTTAACCCCTATATCGAATTCCTGAAGCCTCCCCCACGTTTTGCTTAATACAATTGACTGAGTAATGGAAAAAAATACTGCTAACAGTTGCAAAGCATCTGTTAACAGGTATTGGTATGTGTATTTTATTAAACCAAACGAATGAGAAAAATAGCAATTGCATTACTGGCAAATGTAGCCGGCTTATGGGTGCATGCACAAGAAACAGTAAGCGACAGCGCTTTAAAAGAATTGTCGGAAGTAGTCATCAGCGCAAGTAAGTTCCCCGAAAAAAAATTAAACGTAGCACAACGGATTGATGTGATCAGTTCAAAATACATCAGCCGGGTAAATGCACAAAACACAGGCGATCTGCTCATCAATACAGGCAATGTGTTTGTACAAAAAAGTCAGCAAGGCGGCAGTAGCCCGGTTATACGTGGCTTTGAAGCAAGCCGGGTATTGCTGGTGGTAGATGGTGTACGGTTGAACAATCTGATCTATCGCTCAGGTCATTTGCAAAATGCCATTACTGTCGATCAGAATATGTTGAGCAGTATGGAAGTGTTGTACGGACCGGCATCAACTATTTATGGCAGTGATGCCTTGGGTGGTGTGGTTCACTTTCGTACAAAAGATCCGGTTTTATCAACCAACAATACCACATTGGTAAAAGGTTCGGGGTTTGCACGCTACAGTTCGGCCAACAACGAAAAAACCATACACGAAGACATTAACCTTGGCTGGAAAAAATTCGCATGGTTGCAATCGTATACTTACAGCGATTTTGGCGATATGAAAATGGGAGCAAACTATCCATCTGCTTATCCCACATTCGGCCGTAGAGATTCGTTTGTGACACGCATGAACGGCATCGATACCGTTCTGAAAAATGCCAACCCGCAAGTGCAGAAATTTTCGGGTTACAAACAATGGGATATTTTGCAGAAGCTGTTGTTTAAACAATCCGATAACGTAACGCACATACTCAACGTGCAGTACTCTAATACAACCAACGTTCCCCGTTACGATCGTTTACAAGATAAGCGTAATGGTACCCTTCGTTTTGCAGAATGGTACTACGGACCGCAGGAACGCCTGCTTACGGCTTACGAATTACGCATTGCAAAAGCAGGAAGGTTCGACAATATCAACCTTAACCTCAACTACCAGGAAATTGAAGAGAGCCGCTATACACGAGACTATCGCCGTTACGATCGCTTAGACGGTAGAGTTGAAAATGTAAACGTTGCAGGCTTTGTTCTCGATTCACGCAAAATCTGGAACAACAATGAACTTACAATTGGTATTGACGGGCAATACAACACACTTCAATCAACTGCATCGAGAGTAAACATCAACACCGGTGCATCAACCAAACTCGATACACGCTATCCCAACGGAAAAAACAATCAGCTCAACGCCGGCTTGTTTGCACAGCATGTGCACAAATTCAAAAACAAAAAACTGATGTTGAATGATGGGTTGCGTGTGCAAACAAGCCGTTTGCTTTCTACTATTACCGACAACTCTTTTTTCAATCTTCCGTTTACCAAAATTGAGCAGAAGAATACAACTGTTACTGGTAATGTTGGCTTGGTTTATTTGCCGGCTTCAGGTTCCAAACTCAGTGTAAATATTGCCAGTGGGTTTCGTGCACCAAACGTAGATGATCTGGCAAAAATTTTCGAATCGAGCACAGCCGCCCGGCAGGTAGTTGTACCCAATAACAACATTAAGCCCGAACGAACCTACAATATCGATCTTGGTATCAGCCAGAACATTGGCAAGAATATTCGCATAGAAGCCAGTACGTTTTATACCTGGTTCCGAAATGCGTTGGTGAAAGCACCTTATCGTTTAAACGGCCAAGATTCAATTTTGTATAATGGTGTGTTGAGCCAGGTGCTGGCAAACAGCAATGCCAACAAAGCCTATCTGTTTGGTGTATCGGGTGCAGTTTATGCAACCGTTGCAAATTATATTACGTTCAGCAGCCAGATCAATTTTACCAGAGGACGCTTTCAAACCGATAATACAAAAAACTCATCGGTATATGAAAAACAAGCAAACGGATCGTACGCATTGGTGAGTAAAAAAGTTTCATCAAAACCACTCGATCATATTCCTCCTGTATTTGGAAAAACAAGCATCAGCTATCAAAAAGAAAAACTGTTTGCAGAAATTTTTGCTTTGTACAACGGCTGGAAAAAACTCGATCAGTACAATGCCGATGGCGAAGACAATGCCCAGTATGCAACTGCCGATGGTATGCCGGGCTGGGTTACGTTTAACCTGCGTACTTCTTACAGTTTCAAACCTGTAACCTTACAGTTTAGCATAGAAAATATCTTCGACCGCAATTACCGCTACTTTGCCTCGGGTTTTTCGGCACCTGGCAGAAACTTCATTCTGGCAGTAAGAGTGGAATTTTAAGCGCTTTAGATCCTCATTTACCTACTGCTGCTTTTCTGCTTTTTTTGGCAGGAAAGCAGCAGTTTTTTCATGGAATTTGTCTAAATTCAGGGTTGCAAACCCATCTGTGAATGACTGAGGAAGCAATCTTACAGGGATGTCTTAAAAATCAACCTGCCGCACAACAGGAACTGTACAGTAAGTACAGCCCTAAAATGCTGGCCGTTTGTTATCGTTTTGCCCGTAACCGGGAAGATGCAGAAGACATGCTGCAGGAAGGTTTCATCAGGGTGTTTACACAAATTCATCAGTTTCAAAGCAAAGGCTCTTTTGAAGGTTGGATCCGGCGCATCATTGTACACACCTGCATTAATCATCTTAAAAAGCACAAGAAGTTTAATGACAGTGTGGACATTTCCCAAGCCCATACATTACAGGTAAGGGAAGATAGTGTTCCTTCGATAATCCAGGCCAAACAGGTAGTAGAATGTATTCGTATGCTACCGATTGGTTACCGAACGGTATTAAACCTTTTTGCGATTGACGGTTACACGCATCGTGAAATTGCACAAATGCTGGATATTGAAGAAAGCACAAGCCGTTCGCAATACACAAGAGCCAAAGCCATGCTGGAGCAGATTTTAGTTCAAAAGAAAATTATTATCCGGCCGCAGAGACAGGATGAATGGGTTGCAGCAGCCCATGTTCGGTTTTAAATGTCCGTACAACCAAACCAAAAACTGATTATGGAGCGCTTTATGTACCAGGATGATTCATTTGAAGGAACGCTTAAGGAAAAGGCTGACCAGTATCGCATGTACCCGTCACAGCAATCGTGGGAGCATATTCAAAAACAAATCCGACGCAGCAACCGCACTTTCAATTTCAAATCTTTTGGTTTAAGCACTTTACTCCTGTTGGGTTTTGCCATTGCTACAGGTGACGATGAACGAACAAATAACGAATTACTTACTTCAAATACAGAACAGCAGCTTATTGATAACGATGCAGATGAACTTACTGCCGGCAATGAAACTCCTGTAATTTCGATCAGTAAACGTAATTATAGTAACAACACAATAACAGGCACACAGGCTGGTTTAGAAAAGAATACTGAAACATTTTCAACTGAACAGGAACAGGTTGTAACTGCAGAAACAAATACGGAAGTACTTACTGTACAAGATGCACAAACAACCGCAGCTGATGACACCCGTTCACTTGAAAAAATTTCTGCTGAAAACAGGTTAATGTCTGTTGATCCTGCACAACGTGTTCCGCAAATAAAACCAACTTCACCTGAAATAATTGTTGCACCTGCTGAACAGGCTCCTGCAACCGAAACGGCAGCTACTTCTGCATTAACTGATGCAGAACTTAATTACGAAGTAAAGGTTCCTGTTATTGTAAAACAACCACTGAAGAAACAGGTTCAGTTTTATCTTACATCAAGTGCAAGCTACAGGGTATTGTATAGCGATAATCGCTTAACATTTGGTAATCTTCAAAATCAAAACCCGGAAAATGTTGCACGGCATACCCCTTCTGTTGGTATGGAAGCCGGTGCTGCCATACTATTCCCGGCTTCAAAAAACGTTCGCTTCCGTACAGGTTTGCAGTTAAATTATACCCGTTATAATGTAGAAGTATTCAGGTCTAATCCGCAAGTGGCAACGATCTCTTTTGGTTCTTCAGGAACTGTACAACGCATTTCTGCTTTGAGAGCAGACTCAGGCTTTTTGAGCGTGGTTAAAAACGAAACATTCCAGTTGGCAATACCGCTTGGCTTTGAATTTAAACTGGCTGGTCAACGCAACCTGCAGTTGCACATGGCTGCCAATTTGCAACCAACCTACTTACTTTCTGCTTCCGGATATTTCCTTACCAACGATCTTAAGAAATACGTTAAAGCTCCGGATTTGCTCAGTAATCTGAATTTAAATTCTTCACTGGAAACATTCCTTCGCTGGAACATGAAAGACTTTCAGTTGCAGGCGGGCCCTCAACTCAGGTACCAGCTTTTCTCTAACACCCGAGGCGATTATCCGATCAAAGAACATTTGGTTGACTATGGCTTCCGGATAGGCTTGGTTAAAACCCTCCGATAAATATAACGGAAGTTAACCGCCTTCACCATTACACCGTAGTTTTCAATATTTTTACAGCATGAAGCATTTATTATTCGTTGCTGTAACAATTGCTGCAATCTTTTTTTTAGGAAGTTGTAAGAGCAAACCAAAAGAACCAAAAGATTATGTTGATGTTTCGTCTTACCTGAAAGGACAACTGAAATATATTGACACTGTTCCTTTTGCCTTTTTAAAAGTGGTACAGCAAGACAGTGTTTACACCGATTCACAGTTTATCAGCAAAGAACAGGTGAAAGCAATTCTGCAGCCATTCCTGGTAAAGGAAATTGAAAAGAAAAATTTTGAAGAGGACTTTAAGGAAGTAACGTTTGCAGATGAAACGATCGAATCGCTCACACTTAACTACGAATCAATAAATGAAGATGTGCCAGTAACACGGGTGGATATTTATGTAAACCCCGAAAAGGAAACTATTACACAACTGTACCTTGTTCGTCACGAAGAGAAAGGCGATTCATCCATTGTACAGCAGCTACTCTGGAAACACAATAAAAGTTTAGTACTCATTACTTCTAAAGCAAAAAAAGATCAGCCGGAAAAAACAATTACAGAGAAAGTAATTTGGGATGAACGTGAAGAAAACTGATTATGACCGAAGCTGAATTAAAAAAAGTTTTGCCGGGCATTCCTGCACAACCCGGAATTTACAAGTATTACGATGCTGATAAAAAGTTATTGTATGTTGGCAAAGCCAAGCATCTGCGTAAACGTGTTTCCTCTTACTTCACAAAAACACTTCAATCATACAAAACGCAGGAGCTCGTTCGCCGTATCAGAAGCATTGAGTTTACAGTTGTTAATTCGGAACAGGATGCGTTTTTCTTAGAAAACTCACTCATTAAACAGTTTCAGCCTGTTTTTAATATTGATCTGAAGGATGATAAAAGCTACCCGTTTATTGTTATTAAAAACGAACCGTTTCCGAGAGTTTTTCTTACAAGGAAAAAAATAAACGATGGCTCCACCTATCTTGGCCCATTTACATCTGTTGCCAAAGTAAGAGACCTGATTGATTTTATTCGCCAGCATATTCCTATCCGTAACTGTAAATTAAACCTGGCAGAAACGCAGCTGAAAAAAGGGAAATACAAAGTTTGTCTTGAATATCATTTGGGCAACTGTAAAGGCCCTTGTGAAAGACTGCAAACAGAAGCCGACTACAGGGATAACCTTGAACAGGTAAAAAATATTTTAAAGGGAAATCTGTCACCTGTTATCCGTCATTTGAAAGAAGAGATGAAACAGTTTGCTGCTGATCTGAATTTTGAAAAAGCAGAGATCAACAGAAAAAAAATTGAACACCTCGAAAACTACCGGGCTACATCAACGGTAGTTAACCCAAAACTTGGAGATGCAGATGTTATTTCATTGGTGATTCATGAAGAAAAAGCGTTTCTTAATTACATGATGGTGCAGAATGGCAGCATCATCCAAACAGAAAATCTGCAACTCGAGAGCAGGCTGGGCGAAAATGAAAAAGAAATTCTTGAGTTTGCAGTAAGCTATATCCGCAACAGATTCGAAAGCATCTCACCGGAGTTAATTGTTCCTGTTGAAATTGAATTACTCGACGAACAGTTAAAAATAACGGTTCCCAAAGCAGGCGAAAAGAAAAAACTACTGGAACTTTCGCAAAAAAACGCAGCCATTTTCTTTGAAGAATATAAACGTAAGAAAGCACTGCAGTTACTCGATCGAAAAAAAGAAAACAACCTGCGCATACTTGAGCAGCTTCAAAAAGATCTTCATCTTCCGCAATTACCATTACACATAGAGTGTTTCGATAACTCCAATTTCCAGGGTTCTTATCCTGTTTCTGCAATGGTTTGTTTTAAAAACGGAGAACCCAGTAAAAACGATTACCGCAAGTTTAATATAAAAACAGTGCAGGGTATCAACGACTTTGCTTCAATGAAAGAAGTGGTGATGCGTCGCTATAAACGTTTAACAGAAGAAGATGAACCGCTTCCACAGCTTGTAATTATCGATGGTGGTAAAGGGCAGCTTTCATCTGCAATGGAAAGCATCAAAGCTTTGCAGCTTGAAAATAAAATGACCGTTGTAGGGCTTGCAAAAAATGTAGAAGAAATATTTTTTACAGGCGATCAACAATCGCTGAAGCTCGATTACAACGGCGAGAGCTTACGTCTTATCCGTAGTATAAGGGATGAAGTGCATCGGTTCGGTATTACCTTTCACCGTGCTAAACGAAGCAAAGGCACATTTAAAACAGAACTCGATACGATTAATGGTATTGGCGAGGCAACTGCTACACTACTGTTAAACACATTTAAATCGGTTAAAAACATACGTACAGCATCTGTTGAAGAATTGACTAAAGTTGTAGGTGAAAGCAAAGCAATGCTTGTGAAAAAAGCATTAGAAGATGCGGAAATTTAATTCACTGAAAAGGTAAAAAAATGGGGCCAGGATAGAAATCCAGCCCCGTCTTTAAAATCCAATATCCTATGAAAAACCGAGGTAAAGATACAAACTCATACCAGAAGTGCAATACCCGGAATCGAGTATTTTTAAACCTTTTCATATTTGTTTTGCCTACTGTTTTGAACCGCAGCTGTTTAAAATATTGATGCTCAGTTTTTACTGACCATAATCATACAAAAAGGGCCGTCTTGTTAAGACGGCCCTTTTTTGTAAATCGATATTCTTAGTACGACCACAGATCTTGTTCGTAGTTAAATATTTTTTCTTTGATATTTTCACCTTCAAGTAAACGAAGGATCGGGTCTTTGATGTAATCTTTCAAACGGCGATCGTAAGGATTGTCCATTGTAGACTTGGTAATATAGCTGCTGAACATTCGGTTTTCAAACAGCTCTTCCCATGTCATACGTGCTCCAAAGTTTTTACCGTTAAATGCTTCGTAGCGTGAAAGAACACCACGGGCATCGGGATAATAAATCCAAAACATCGGGAACATTCCTACAAACGTACCTTGCGTTGTATAAACCGGTTTTACAGGACAAATACCCAGAATGCGTACAAACATGCGTGACGATTCTTTATCGAACACCCATTCTTCTTTCATCCGAAATTGATAAATACTGTCAGGATCAAACTCACGTGTACGAACTTCGTAACGTTCTATATTACCCTGCATATCATACACAGGAACCGTATCAACCCCACCCGCAAATGCTTCCATTACTTTTTGAGGCGTGAGCGGTGTTGTAAAACGATCGTCATTCGCATCAAATGCTGTTATTTCTCTGTCTTTAATTGCTTTTAAGATAATAGCGATGAAGCGTTGGTTACCATTGTCTTCATCTGCCGAATAACGGAAAGGCAGATTCATTTTTTCACGTGTATCGATTTCTCTCCAAACACGCTGACGGTAAACCGCATCGTCCTCACGAATATGCTCATAAGCTAATGGCTGACGGTCTTTGATGAGGTTACGTTCAATTGCCGCATCGTTTCGCAATGAAGGAATAACTGTATCTAAAGAATTGTTTCCTGACTTAGGGACAACAACAATTGGAATATTGGCTTGCGGCTGATTGGATTGCTGCTGCTGGTTATTATTACCGTATGCAGAATTTTGTGGCTGTTGTTGCGTATTCGAAGGAGTATTGCCATAGCCAGAATTGCCATAGCCCGAAGAACCATATCCGGAAGACTGCTGCTGTGTAGTCGTCTTTTTGGTTGTTTTCTTCCTTTGCTGAGCAACAGCACCACCTGATACAATCAGGAACAGCGCTAACATTCCAATACCCAGGTTTTTCATTTTCATTTTGTCCGTTTTATTCTGATTAAACGCAATTTTCGTTGAAATAATATACTGCCGCACAATTAATACAGGTTAAAGAATATTCCTGGAATTCTTCTCCTACCTCCGGGACCTTGTACCTGCACCTCATCCAGCGTAACTGTTGTACCCGGTTTAGCTTTGTTGATGAGATCCTGTACAGCAGAGAATGTATTTCCACTCACCTGGCGGAATTGAGGATCAGGGAAACCAGCACCAGTCATGTAAATAACATATCCTGTAACAGTATACTGAACTCCTTCAAATACAAAGTTTTCTAATTCAGCTCGAACACCTTGTTGTGCCTTAAACACATTCGACTGCATACGACCACCCTTGCTTGGGCCAACCATTGCAACAGGATCAGGAACTGATTTTACACGGAACTCGAAGCTGCTTGGTTTGCCATCAGCATTTACGGTGACGATTGCTTTACCAGGCGAAGCAGGTTTTGCTACATAACGGCCGGGACCAATTTTTGTTAAGCTACCGTTGTTGATACTAACACTTACTTTTTCGTCGCCTACGTTACCACCGCTAACAGCGAGTTCGTTATCTAAACCAATGTATAATACTTTTACTTTTTCGGCACTTACAAACGCACCGGTTGCGGTACCAACTGTATAGTTTATTTCGGTTTCTTTTGTTTGAGGATTACCATCCTGGTCGGTGTAGTTTACAACTACTTTAACCGAACCGCTTGTACTACCCACTTTAAATTTCTTAATGGCCAATCCTTTCTCATTTAATTCAACTGGCGCACCAGCAATAGATACCGTAGGAAGTTTTTGCTTACTGAATGCACCTAAGCCTGCAGTAATTTCCATTTCCTGACCAGGGAAAAGATAGGTTGTGTTAGAGCCAACAATTGGTTCAAACGCATCGAAACGAACTACTACCTGACCTACACGGTTGTGAAACTCATTTACAAGGCGGCTTTCAGTTGTTTTAACGTCGTTCTGGAACTTGCTCAGCATGGTTAATGCTGCAACAGTTGGTGTCATGTGGAAATAGGCATACGCCCATGTAACATTACCGATTTTGCTGTTCTTCAACTTTGGAATTTCAGTGTTGATCGGGAGGTTAGTGGCAAACATTTTTCCAACTTCTGGATCAAGCGCAAGCATTTTTGCTTTGTATTCGTCCAGTTTTTTACGCAGCTTCTCACCTTCACCTTCTTTGTCCATGATGCGGGTGGCAATATCGATATTATCTTCTTTAAACTTCGATTCAGGATCGTTTGGATTATATCCTGCTGCTACTTTAATTTTTGTTTTAATCTGCTCAATATAGTCACTCATCTCTTTTGTGAGCTGAACTGCAGTTTGTGCTTTTGGCATCCACACTTCTGCTTTCGCTTTGGAAGTAGGATCCTGCATTTTCAGTTTAAATGACTCCATAATTGTTTCCGTAGCACGGTTAACAACTGCGTTTGTAGTGGTAAGGCTATTATCGACTACTTTAAATGCATTGATGATTTCTGCTGATACGTTGAGTGCCAACAGTGCTGTTAACACCAGGTACATCAGGTTAATCATCTTCTGCCGGGGCTCTTTAGGTAGTGCCATCTTTTTCGGATTTTGGTTTTAAATCAGGAATAAGTTTTGGTTCGTCTGTTGTTTCATTATTAACGGCCCTGCATTGCATTGATCATGTTACCATAGATGTTGTTCAAGGTGCCGAGGTTCTTAGCTAATGAACCAATTTGCTCTTGTGCTTTTTTAGCATCATCTACACTACCCAACATTGCTTCAGAAGCTTGTGTAAGGTTACCGTAGAACTTATTCATTGCTTTAAGATGATTATTTGTATCCTGTAATTCGAGTTCATAAATTGTATTTAATGAACCGAGGTTTTTCGTCATTACCTGTACTTGCTCGTGGTATGCTTTTGTACCTTCTGCAGCGAGGTTGAACGATGAAACGGTTGATGCAGCTTGTTGGTAAGCATCTTTCATACCGCTTAACACTTTCGCAGCTTCTTTTGATGATGCGCTGAGTTCGCCTGTAGAAGCAACAACATCGCTTACATCTTTAATACCACCAACTGTGCTGTTCAGCTTCTGGAAGTTTTCGCCCAGGCTTTTTAAGTTGGCAGGTGTAATATCTGCTTCGTGTAACATTTTATCTAAAGAGGCCAGCGCAGGAGTTCCTGCAGCACCGGCTGCCGGGGCATGATCATCGTGCAAACCATAACCTTGCGTTGCCAGATAAGCATATACAACGAAAATGCCTGCCTCAGTTAAAAGTCCTACTGTAAGCATCATATCAGCAAAAGAGAGGTGTAAGATTTTAGCCCATGCGCCAAAGATTACTACGGCTGCACCTGCTGATACGATGATGTTTGTGATTTTTTCGGTTGATTTAGAAACTGCCATAAAAGTTGGATTTAAAAAGGTAAATGATGGTTTGAGATTAGCTCAAAAAGCAACGCTTTTGTTCTAAAAAATAAATATTGGGTTTAAAAAATTAAATGCTGTTTAGTATTAACGCTTGCGCATCATTGGAGGAAGGTTAATTACACAACGGAAACCGATGTAAGACTTCGCTGTATCCTGGTACTCGTAGTTACGTGTACTTGTTTGCAGGAAGTAACCAACACTCTGCCAGCTGCCACCACGTACCACTTTACGTTTCATACGGGGAGGATCACTGTCTTTGGCGTTGTAACGGATATCGGGGTTCATGTCATGTGCAAAGTTGTATGCACCTTCATAATATAAAGAACCTGTCCACTCTGCAACGTTACCAGCCATGTTATATAAGCCGAAATCGTTTGGCCAATAAGCATCGGCACGTACTGTGTAGAAACCACCGTCTTCAGGATAGTTACCACGGCCGGGTTTGAAGTTGGCCATTAAACATCCTTTACGGTTACGGAGATAATAGTTACCCCAAGGGAACATTGATTGCGAACGACCGCCACGTGCTGCGTATTCCCACTCAGCTTCAGAAGGCAAGCGGTAGCTCGATTCTGTTGCATATCCTTTTGAATCGTTGTAATCGTTCAGGTAACGGGTACGCCAGTTACAAAACGCAGTTGCCTGTTTCCAGGTAACACCAACCACAGGATAGTTAGCAAATGCAGGGTGTGCAAAATAACGTTGGCTCATGGGCTCGTTGTAACTGTAAGAGAAGTCACGCACCCATACCAATGTATCGGGATAAACCTTTACGGGGTTTTTAATAATAAATTTAGAACGGGGTTCGTTTGGCTTACGGTAAGCAGCAGCTTTGTAATCTACATACTCTTCCTGGTAAATTAATTTATCAGGATCGATTTCCATTTTACCGAAAATACGATCATCCGGAGCCATCATCATCTGACCGAGTTTTTCAAATACATTCTTCTCTTTCCAGATGCCTGCAGCTTTCTTTTTATCGATGCTGTTTGTTTTGGGGTCGATATAACCAAGAATTGTTGCCGCAATAGAATCACGTACATAATATACAAACTGCTTGTACTCGCTGTTGGTAACTTCTGTCGCATCCATCCAGAAACCGCTGATCGATACCTGGCGGTTACGTGCAGTATAGGCATAGTTAATATCTTCATCGCTGGGACCCATGTGAAAAGTACCCTGCGGAATCATTACCATTCCGAGATGAGTATTGTTGTTTTGCTTAGCTCCATAAGCAGCACCAACAAGTTGTCCGTTGTTTGCAGTTTTGGAAGAAGACTTAGACTTACCGCAGCTTACTGCCAGTACGGATAGGGCGGCGATTGTTAGGCAACTTAACAGTTGGTTCTTCATTTGTTAAGAATTTAATTTTCTTGATTAAGGTATTGGACAAATTTAAGTACTCCGCCTTGGAGATTAGCTTAAAATTCATCGCAATGCTAATAATTAATTTTTAATTATTCAAAATGTTTTTAGGCATCAGAAGCATAACGGGGAATTGATTTTTTTATTGTTTTATCAGGATGCAGAACTTAAGAGTGCCTGTATTTCCTGCATTTCAGCAGTAGGCCTGAGGCAGGCATACTCCCTGCATAGATAGAAAAGCGTATTCCCTTGGGGTGTTTCCCTGTTAGATAATAGCGGGAAAGTACGATTGTTTCCTGCGGAAGACTGCAGAATTACGTGAGGTCGGAAAAGCCTGAGAATTTCATCTCGTTTAGTTTCAAAGTCCGGCCCAACTACCGCCAGTTCGGCAAAACCTTTGCTTAATTTCAGCTGAAGCGACGCCCATATGCCGAAAGAGCCCGGGTACTGTACAAACGTATCCTGTAATCCTAAAACCATTTTAGCGCTGCGTTCCCGCCATTCAGGCAAATCAAACAGGATTCCCAGCCGGGCAAGGTTATCGGCCATTACCGCATTGCCGGAAGGTACGGCTCCGTCGTACACCTCTTTTTTTCGGACAACAATGTCGGGTTGTCCTTCTGCGGTAAAGAAGAAATAGCCGGTTTCCTCTTCTCCAAACTGTGCCAGCACATATTCGCACAGCGCTTTGGCTACAAACAGGTAATCCTGGTTGGATGTTATTTCCTGCAACTGCAACAAAGCATTGATAAAAAATGCGTAATCATCTAAAAATGCCGGGAATTTTCTCTCGCCTTCTTTGTACACATGCCAACAGCCGGTTTCTTTCCGGAAGGTTTGTAACAGAAAATCCATGTTGGCAATTGCTTTCTGCCGATATGCTTCGATACCCAATGCTGCAAAAGCCGAACTGTAAGCTGCATTCATCAGCACATTCCAGCCCAAGATAATTTTATCGTCGAGCAAAGGCCGTATCCGTTGCGCACGGGCAGCAAGCAATTTTGCTTTGCACTCTTCCATTATGCTGGTAAATTCCGCTTCGCCCAATCCTTGTTGTTGACAAAAAGCAGCGGCAGTAGTTCTGGTGTGCGGAATATTGACTTCCTCCCAATTACCAGCTTCAGTAATGTTGTAATAATTGCAAAATAATGCTGCATGCTCCTTTAAAATCGCTTCAATTTCAGCTTTACGCCAAGTGTAAAATTTCCCTTCCACCCCTTCGCTATCAGCATCCAACGCAGCATAAAAGCCATTTTCGGGCGAAGTCATTTCCCGTTCTGTAAAGGCAAGCGTTTCTTCAATGGTTTTTTTGTACAGCGGATCTTTTGTTACCTGGTAGGCTTCGCTTAAAACTGTTACCAGCAAGGCGTTGTCGTACAACATTTTTTCAAAATGCGGAACAAGCCATTCCGTATCGGTGCTGTACCGGGCAAAACCTCCACCGATATGATCGTATAAACCACCGGCAATCATTTTATTTAAACTGAGACAAGCCTGGTTTAACGCCTCCGGCTTGGCTGTGAAGTAATGATATTTTAAAAGATACCCGATGGTAAAGGTCTGCGGAAATTTAGGTGCTCTGCCAAAGCCTCCCCATTCTGTATCGGCCGTTTTCATAATGGCTTCAAACATCAAATCGTTGTGCCTGGCAGGAAACAGTTCTTCGGCTGGTAAATCGAACTTCAATATTTTTTGTGTGCCAAACGAGTTTGCGTTCTGCAGATGCTGCACCAATTCTGCTGCCTGTTGTTCAATTTCATCTCTCCTTTCTTTAAAGGCATTAGCAATGCCGTACAACACTTCCTTCCAAGAACTGCGGTTGTATGCACGTACCGGTGGAAAATAAGTGCCGCCATAAAAAGGTTTCAGATCGGGTGTTAAAAAAACATTCAATGGCCAGCCGCCGCTACCCGTCATCGACTGCACCGCATCCATATAAATATGATCAAGATCGGGGCGCTCTTCCCGATCGATCTTGATGTTGATGAAGTGCTTATTCATAATGTCTGCAGTAGCCACATCTTCAAAACTTTCCCGCTCCATTACATGACACCAATGGCAAGACGAATAACCAATACTTACCAGCACCGGTTTATCTTCTGCTTTTGCTTTTTGCAACGCTTCATCTCCCCATGGATACCAATCGACAGGGTTATGGGCGTGTTGTAATAAATAGGGACTGTTTTCTTTCGAAAGCCTGTTAGTATGTTGCATAACAATTTAAGCCATGTTTGAATCAACAAAGCTCGTTCCTTTCACTAAAGAAAATGCAGAATTATTTTGTGAGCTGAGCCAGGAAACGGTCGAGTGCAGAAACCATACTTGGAGCCTGCGGTTCCGGTGCTTTGATCTGTAATTGCAAGCCTGCTTCTTCAACCGCCTTAAATGTATTTGCGCCAAAAGCACCGATAAACGTTCCGTTCTGCTGGTATTTTGGTAAGTTCTCGAACAAACTCTTTACACCGCTTGGAGTAAAAAAGCAAATCACATCAAAGCCGCCTTCTGTAACCAATTCTTTTACATCGTTACTCACGGTTTTGTAAAGAATTGGTGTAGAAAATTCGCAGTTGTGATTACGTAACCAGGTGGTTATTTCGTTGTCAATATTTTCGCTGCAGGGGTATAAAAACTTTTCGTTGCTTTTGTGCTTATTCACCACATCAAACAAACTCTTGTTGGTGCCATCTGCACCATAAAATACTTTCCGCTTACGATAGAGGATAAACTTTTGCAGATATAAAGCAACGGCTTCGGTAATACAGAAATACTTGGTTTCCTGAGAAACAGAGATCCGCATTTCTTCACAGATACGGAAAAAGTGATCGATCGCATTACGGCTGGTAAAAATGACAGCAGAGAAAGCGGTAATATCAATCTTCTGTTTTCTGAAATCTTTTGCAGGAATACCTTCAATCCGTATAAAGGGCTGAAAGGAAAGCTCAACGTTATATTTCCGGGCAAGCTCATAGTATGGTGACTTGTCGGATTCGGGCCTTGGCTGCGTAATGAGGATGCTTTTAATAGCTTTTTCTTTTTGTGGCTTCATACCGTTTTTTCCCATACGTACTTGGAAAATTTCTGCAAAGGTAAGTACAATTCTTTACAAAAATCCAAGCACCAGCTTGTAGATCACCAACAAAGGCGCCACCTCAAAGGCTAAAAAGAATAAAAAGAAATGAAACCTGCCCACCTTCACATCGGACTGAACGGGACTGTATGCCCGGAGAAAACGATATAAGAAAAGCCCGCCCACAATAACCAAAGAAATAGTTATGGCAATGCCCGCCAACTCCCTGTTTGCAAATGCAATGATAAACAGGAACGGCAGCAACAAAATACCAATGATCTTATTGATCAAAAACACAATGAACGAATAAGTACTGGCAGCATTTTTAATACTGAACAACCATCCGCTGAACTCCAGGAAAAGATATTTAGCGATGTACAGCACCGCAACAACAGCAGCTGTTATTAACGGTATAAACACTTCGGGCAGCTGTATGGATACTTTAAAATAACGGATGAGTAAATACACATAAGCGCCGGCTACAATGGCAAACAAACAATTAAACAGCAACGACTGCAGCCCCGATTGCACCAGCTGCTCCCGAATTTGATTTACCCGCAGTGATGTACGGAAAAACACACGGAACATATCGTTGAAATAACGGAGATAGCTTAAACGGAGTAATCCAAACATGAGGGCTATGCCCAGCAAATAATAAAACAACCACTCCTTTTTTTCTACCTGTTTTTCTTTCTCTATCTGAAACTCTGCTTTGGCAAATAATTGAAGCCTGGATGTTTGCAGTACTGCTTTGAAACAGGAATCAATGGCAACCAACGGAATTGCTTTCGTTACAGAATCGACTGGCTGCGTTGCAATTTTCAATGCACTGTCTGCCTTTTGTTGAACAACAGCACTATCCTGTGCCTTTGCAAGCAAACAAATGAAGATGCCGATGAAAAAAATTGTAAAACGCATGGGTTGTTTGCAAAAATACTTAAGCACAATCATCCATCAGAAAAAATTCACGTAACCAAAATGGATTTTACTTTGGCGGAGATTAAACGGTAAGTCGTTGCGTTTACCTGCAGCAAAAGCAATATTAAAAATACCAGCCTTGGTTTCGAACGCCATGCCAAAGCCTGCGCCGAACAGTTGGCTGTTTGTGTTGGCAAACTGGCTGTTGTTACGCACCAAACCACCATCGGCAAAAGCATACAGGAAACTGTTTAAACCCAGCAGTATGCGGTACTCAGTTGTAAGCACAGCATAAGCCGAAGCAAAAATGCTTTCTTCATCGAAACCACGCAACAAACGAAAGCCACCGATTTGGTACAACTCGTTGCGGAAAATGCGTGGACTTTGCACCATGCCTGCATTGATTGCTGTTTTGAATGTTGTTTGTTTACCGGTTTTAAAATAGCGGGCCACACTTGCTTTTAAGCGAAAAGTATATGCCCTTGTGCCAACTGAATCATACAATGCCTGATAATTGAACACCGGATTAAGCGGATCTTTTAAAGATGTAATGTTGTTGTTGGCTCTTATTTTACGAATACCTGCAGAGCCGGTGAACTTCACATCAAAACCTTTTCTGGGGTTAAACCGGTAATCGGTATTGTACCATTCGTATTCAAGACCGATGTTGGATGTTGTCTGATCGATCTGATCGGGCAAACGTTTGCTGTTACGCACAGCAATCGTATCTACCGTTAACAGATTTGATATGAACTGCTGGTAAAAAATCTTTGCACTTCTGTTTCCGCCAAATGCATACAAAACGCCTATCTGCATATTAATGTTTAGGAAGCTGCTGTCCTTTTTCAACCCATCAAAACTCACATCCACACCAAATGGCGAACCAAACAAAAAAGGTTGTTGATAGCCTAACTGTAAACGTGGCGACTGCACCTGTATTTGCTGAAACTGCATGGTTAATGCTTCGCCCAAACCAAATCCATTTTTGAGGTTAAGATTGAAATCGCCTGTAACCAACAATTTATTTCTGCCCGCTTCATCGGTAGCAGGTAAAAAACCAACTAATCCGTTTACCTGGCTGCTTTTCCTTTCCTTGAGGTAAAGATTCACAATAGAACCTGTGCCGAGATAAGTCATGTTCCATTTCTGTTCTTCGTACAGATAGGGCAGCTGCAACAAACGGGAAGAAATAGTCAACAGCTTTTGTTTCTGATAAATAGAACCATCGGATATTTCGAGATAACGCTGCAGAAAACGATTGCTGATTTTCACATCGCCAAAAACTCTTATACTATCTACTTTGTACTCCGGTCCTTTATCAACTTTTAAAACAGCGGTAACATCACCATCCTGTATGGCAAAACTGTCGAGGTACACATTCGCAAATGGATAACCGGTATTTTCCAGTTTATCAAGAATTTTTACCTGCAGCTGTTGTATAGCAGCATAATCGAGCGCTTGCTTGGTATAGTTGCGATCTCTGTAACCTGCTGCGTTGAGTAATTCTGTTGGTACCGATGATGTGGTAAGCTTCGCCCAACGCCAAGGCTTTCCGAGATACAGCACCACCATTGCCTGTGCTGAATCCATTGTTACCGTATCAACCGATGCGGCAATAAACCCTTTTTTCTGTAACAGCGCCGGCAATTCAAAAATGTATTGTGAGCAGAGATTTTTATCATCAAACTCCTTTTTCAATCCCATTGCGGTAGATACATCTGCAGTATCGGTAAAACGATAGTTGAGCAAATACTTTGTTTGTGCATGGCTGCATAGCAATACCACGCAGGCAACTGCAGTTAATATTCCGGTTTTATAAACAGCTGAACGAAGTTGATGCACGAACGGTTAGTTTTGCAGAATCGAAATTAAGGTTTCGGGTTGATGATGGCAGGCATTTATATTCATATTCCATTTTGCAGACAGGCTTGTAATTACTGTAATTTTCATTTCAGTACCAGTTTGCATTACAAGAACGATTTTGTTGCGGCTTTATTGAATGAGATACAGCTGCAAGCTGCTGCGAACTATTTACAAGACCAGTCTATTGCAACCATTTATTTCGGCGGCGGTACCCCCAGCCTTTTAACTGTTGAAGAACTGCAGCAGATCATGCAGGCATTGCAGCAGCATTTTACTGTTACAGCCGATGCTGAAATAACGCTGGAAGCAAACCCCGATGATGTAACAGACGAAAAACTTGTAGGCTGGAAAACCTTAGGCATTAACCGCCTCAGCATCGGCATTCAATCGCTGTTTGAAGAAGACCTGCAATGGATGAACAGGGCACACACTGCCGAAGAAGCCAAACAGGTAATTACCAAAGCAAGGGCTGCAGGCTTTAACAGCTTTACAGTTGATCTGATTTATGGTACACCGGGATTAACCGATGAAAAATGGTTGAGCAATATAAACTGGGTGTTGCAGCAAAACATCAATCATCTTTCTTGTTATGCATTAACAGTAGAAGAAAAAACGCCGCTGGATAAACTCATCCGTCAACATAAAAAAACAGATGTTGATGCAGAACAACAAAGCAGGCAGTTTATTTTATTGATGAACGAATTGCAAAAAGCGGGTTTTGAACATTACGAAATTTCCAACTTTGCCAAACCGGGTTACCGTAGTAAACACAACAGCAGTTATTGGAAGGGTGTACATTATCTCGGTCTCGGACCATCAGCACATTCGTTTAACGGCATCAGCAGGCAGTGGAATGTTGCCAACAACCAGCAATACATTCAGGCATTACAACAACATACTATTCCTTTCGAAAAAGAAGAACTTACCAAAGAACAACAGCTCAACGAATACATCATGACCAGTCTTCGCTTAATGGAAGGATGCGATCTGCACTATGTTGAACAACGGTTTGGTATTGCTGCTGCTAATCGAATACGAACAGAAGCAGTTGCATTTGTAAGTAAAGGATTACTTACAGCAGCAAACGATCATCTTATTCTTACGCAACCCGGTAAATTATTTGCTGACAGCATTGCTGCTGACCTGTTTGCTTAAAACAAGCTTCACTTTTACATTTCTTCGTTGTACATTGTTTAAAGAATTTCGGTTGCTTTCACCAAAAAATTGCAGCACTATGATGGAGCCGAATATTGACTTTACAGATATGCCTTTCATGCATTTGTTTGGCATCAAAATTCTTGAGCCCTTTACGGTTCTTACAAACATCTTTATTGCTGCAGCCTGCTTTTACGCCTGCTTTCATCTTCGTGCAAAAAAATTAAACCAAACGCTGCCGCAACGTTTACTGTTCCTTTTCTTTTTGTTAATGGGAATATCTACTCTTGCAGGCGGTGTAATAGGTCATGCATTTTTATACGCAACTGGGATGTATGGAAAAATTCCCGGCTGGTACACCGGCATGGCGGCTGTAGCTGCATTTGAAAGGGCCGCAATCATTCACAGCCGTCCATTGATGAATAAACAAATCGGTCGTTTTTTCTCGTGGTTTAATTATGCCGAGATACTGACGTTTATGATTCTTTCGCTTATTACATTACGTTTCTTTTTTGTAATCCTGCATGCAATGTATGGTTTGCTGGTAGTTGTTTTCTGCTTCGAACTCTATGTGTACAGCAAAACAAAAGATGCGGCATTAAAACATATTTTTTATGCAACCGCATGGGGCGCAGCGGCATTGCTTTGTCATGCTTTGCAATTAAGCATCCATTACTGGTTTAATTATAACGATGTAAGTCATATGGCTATGATTGCCGCCATACTGCATTATTACAAAGCAGCCGCAGGTATGCAAACCGAACTTAAAAATGAAGAGATAATTCCTTTACAGCAGCATTAACGCATTAATGCGAAGATGTTTTTGTACGCCTGCTGCTTACAATGTGCTGCACAATACCAATTGCCAGCATCAGCAAAAGTACCCAACCGCCAAAACCTGTAAATGAAAGAGGCATCGTTGTTTGTTTGTATAAAGTTACAAAGAGATGTTTGCTGATGTGCGCCAGCCATCAACTTTAACACTAAGTAACAGGAATACCTTACTGCTGCAACACATATTCTGCCGGAGAAAGCTTCCATTGCTGATCGAAAAAGCCGGCAAGCTTGATTGCTTTGTCATCGCCTTTCAGCATATCGCTGTTAAAGATCATGAAATCGGGGAAACCGCTTCCGCCTGCAAAATACTGGTTGGCATAGGCCGCTTTCATTCCCGCTGTGCCGGTTGCTGCCACTACACCTGTAAGCAAGGTTGGATCTTTCTGTGGCCAAATAAAATATGCTGCAAGATTGTTTCCTTTCCAACTTGCATCACCTGCTTTTAGTTCATTGTTGTTTACTTGTATAGGACAATTGCTGAGCAGAGTTTTCCATGCAGCATTGGTATTCGCATTTCCGTAGAGTATAACATTTCGTCCTGCATACTTCGCAGGAGAATATTCTTTGTCGGTAATAATATCAACCGCACCGTTACCTCGGTAATACCAGGTTTCAGCATCGTACACAGCTTTGTTCATCACTGTTTCTTTTTCCTCTGCAGTTCCGCCGGTTGCAACAACAAACAACATGTGATGATTGAATGCTTCCTTAAACGTACCATAACGTACAGGGTTTTTCTCATACACATCCGGCTTTGCGGCAACAACCCATTTGCCGTTTTCTTTTCTTACAAAAATTGTATCATTTGCAGAAGATGTTTTATACAAAACAGCATTAGTACTGTCCAACACAATCTTCACTTCTGCAGCAGCACCAAAATTGTTCAACGCTAATTGCAGCAACAATACATTTTCTGTTGAACCGGTAATGGATTTTGCTGCACGGTTTCGTTGCAGTTGAATACGGCTGTACTGTAAAGGATGCAGCTGTTGATAGATTGTTGCCCAACGATACGTTGCAGCAATACCCGGACTTGAAGTTGTAAAGTCAATTGTGTTAACAACTGTATCATGCGGAATACTGTGCCACTTAAAAAAGCTGAAGATGTGTGGCCAATCTACACTCTGGTCGCCAAACCAATGTTCACCACCGGGATATTCATAGTAGTTATAATCACTGTGAAAATCGGCGAGTACTTTGCGCATTTGCCGTGCATACGTTACAGGCACAACTTTATCCGAATCGCCATGCAAAATGTATACGCCAAGCGGTTTATAATTGAATGCAAGCTTGGGCACATCGCTTTGATTACCTGCACGCAGTAGTATTTTTTCCGAAGCACTTCTGCTGCTGTCAGGTATGCGTCCGTCGGCAGAGCCATAATCTTTCAACGAAGCATAACCTGCTGCCGGAGCAATGGCTGCCCATTTATCAGAATAAGTTGCACCAAGAAACCAGGTACCATGGCCACCCATTGAGTGACCGGTTAAATAAACCTGTTGAGGATTAGGTTGAAAAGTTTGCCTGGCAATTGTCAACACCTCTAATGCATCCAATCGTCCCCAATCTTCCCAGTTAAACCCACGTGGCCTGCGGTTGGTTGCTGCCACCAATGTGCCCCAGTCTTTTGATTTGTAAGCACGTGCCTGCCCTATTGCTTCCACACCTGCACCATGCACCGAAAGAAATAACGCTGCATTACTTTTCCAGCCGCCAAGTTGTGGTGTAACGGCATAGTATTGCAAGCTGCCGTCGATTGTACTGATGAATGTATTGCTGTAGTGACTTCCGTTTTCTACTGCTTCCAATGTGATTGTTTTTTCATCTACCGCTTTGCCGTTCTGCAACAACAAAACCTTGCAATTGTATTTGCCTTTTGCTGTAATAGCTGATGCATCTGCTTCGATGATTATTTTTCGTGTAACAAATGCAGGAACAGATGGAATTACTACTGTTATTTCTTTGCCGGCTACAAATGTTTGTACCTGCATATTCTTTACTACAGATGCAGAAGTGTTCGCCACAACCAACGCTGCGTTTATTTTTTTATTTGGTTGGCTTACATCAATAATTGGTATTGTAACATCGTTGGTTAAAAGCTGTACAGGCTTAACATTAAGAATAAGCTCCGGTAACACATTGGCAGCACGCACATAAAATTCATTCAAACCCTTTTTAAGAAGTACAGGCACATACATATAACCTGCACTGTACGGATCGCCCATGTGTGGTGCCCCGTTTACATATACCGCACTGTTGCCCATAATATTCAACAACGCCGGTTGTGCTTTCGTGCTGTTGTAAGTGAGATATAAATAATCGCTGCCTCTGTCTGCAGAACCCGGATTTAAAAACGGATTGGTACTGCGTTGAAAGTTTCGGCCAAACACACGAAAACGTCCGCTGCTGTCTGCAGTTATTTCACGCCAAAGGATTTGTTCGCCCTTTTCAGTGGTTGTAAAAACAGCGTTGACTGATGGTTTTACCAATGTGCCGTTATACATGTTCCATGCAAGCAGATCGGTATAAATTGCTTCCCGCCCGTAACGACTGCCGCTTGCAACGGCAAGGCCTTTCGTGAAACGAACAGTATCCTGTGCAAAAACTCCGCTAAAAAAAAGAAAGAATAGAATAACTATAATTGAACGTACCATCTTCGTTTGAATTAGTTGAAAAGAGCAATGCAGAATATGAGCAGAAGAGTAAACTAAAAATTATATCAGACGTATTTCAAGATGTCGATTACATTAAATCAGCACCTGCTCCAACTGCTCAAATGCTTCGGCGGGTTGTACACCTTCCCATAAAATTTTATAGATAGCAGTAGCAATAGGCATATCGGCACCTACTTCCTGGTTGATCTGATAAAAACATTTGCTGGCGTTGTAGCCTTCGGCCACCATATTCATTTCAAGCTGTGCTGCTTTTACACTAAAGCCTTTACCGATCATATTACCAAACGTACGGTTACGGCTGTACAACGAATAACAGGTTACCAGCAAATCGCCCATGTACACGCTGGCTGCATAGTTAGCAGATTTACGTAGCGATGTTTTTAATAACTGTACACCGGGTATGGGTTCCTTGTGCACACCCACTTCAATATTACGGATACCCACTTTGCGTAAAAAGCCGGCCATTTCATCGGCAGCATTTGCAATTAACACGCTTAAAAAATTATCACCGTATTCCAGCCCGTGTGCAATACCGCTGCCGAGTGCATAAATGTTTTTTAAGATGGCTGCAAACTGCACACCATATACATCATCGTTGGTAACGGTATTGATATAATGATTGCGGAACTGATCGGCAATCCATTGTGTGGTGGTTTGATTTAAACCGGTAAAAGTGAGGTATGATAATTTCTCCGATGCCACTTCTTCTGCATGGCAAGGCCCCATGATGGTGTAATAATCGTTGGCATCAAAATCAAACTCCGCTTTCAGGTAATCGTTCAGCAGCATGTTGCGTTTGGGCAAAATACCTTTGATTGCAGAAATAATTTTCTTCCCTTTAAAAATATCTTTTGGCAATGCTGCCAGTATATCTTCAATATAAGCTGATGGTACAGTAAGGATAATAAAATCAGTTGCACGGATGGTTTCTTCCATGTTTGTACTCAGCTGCAATAATGCTACATTAAACGTTGCCGAACGCAGGTAACTCGGATTGTGCCCATACTTCTGCAAATGATCAATGATGTGTTGATTACGTACGCACCAGTGCAACGCATGCCCGTTGCCATTAAGAATTTTTGTAAGAGCGGTAGCAAAACTGCCACTGCCAATAACCGACATCTTCTTTGTATTATTCCCTTCCTTTTTCAAGCAAATAGTTTCTCGTGTTTAATTGATTGGCATTTACATGCCGCCGGACTATCCATAAAAATAAACATCCTTTCCCAATAAACGCATGCTGTTCTTTCTACCAATAGTTCAACGCTCTAAAATAAAGAATCCCGCCTCTCAGCGGGATTTTTCCTGTTGCTTTTTTTATGAATTATTTTCCGTCGTACACTTTGTCTTTTGGAACAACTGTCACTTTCATACCATCCTTTAGTGTTTTACTGATGGTATTGTACGGTGCGCTGATCACTTCATCACCTTCTTTAATACCACTCAACACCTCAATGTATTCGTTATCCTGGATATTGGTTTTAATTGCAACTTTTTTCACGGTTCCATCTTTCTGCATAATAAATACCACTTCTTCCATTTCGTCGGTAAGTACGGCATTCGCTGCAGTTGTTGTTTCCTGGCCCTGTGCTTTCTTTTTATCTTCTTCTTCTTTCGCCTTGGCCTTAGAAGTTTCTTCGTTTTTATCTCTTGTTGTAACTGCAAGAATAGGTACTGCAATTACATTCACTTGCTTCGTTGTCATAATATCGGCACTTGCACTCATACCCGGACGGAAAGGAAGATTTTTTCCTTTTGCCGGATCGATGAGATCTGCATACGAAGCAGGATCGATACGGATGTACACTTTATAGTTGGTAACATCGGTTGATGTTGCAGCTGCCTGTGTTTGTGCCGATGTGCTGCTGCTGGAAATTTGCGTAACAACACCTTTAAATTTACGGTCGTTGTAAGCGTCTACTTCCACAATAGCACTGTCGCCGATTTTTACTTTCGGAATATCGTTTTCACCAACATCAACCCGCACTTCAATTTTACTCATGTCGGCAACACGCATAATTTCTGTACCAAGACTGAAACTGTTACCTGCCACACGCTCACCTTTCTTTACAGCCAGCAATGAAATGATGCCATCCATGGGAGATACAATGGTGGTACGAGATAAATTCTTTTCTGCTTCGGTTAAGCTTGCCTGTGCACTTTGCACACTTGCCTTACCGCTGCGGATGGTTTGACGGGCAGCATCCAGATCGGCCTTTGCTGTTAAGTATGCACTTTCTGCCGTTTCAAACTCAGCTCTTGAGATAACTTTATCATCGTACAGTTTTTTCTGACGGTCGTAAGCAAGCTTCGCCTGGTTCAGCCTGGCTTCAAATGCACGCAACGAAGCTTCAGTATTACCTACCTGCGCCTGCTGTTGATTAACAACTGATGCCGCACGGTCCTTTGCAGACGTTAATACATCGGCAAATACTCTTGCCAACAACTGACCTTTGCGTACGCTGTCGCCTTCTTCTACATACATCTCCACAACTTCACCGCTAACATCGGAGCTTACCTTACGCTCATCTTCAGGATAAACTTTACCGCTTGCACTTACGGTTTCAATAATTGTACGGCGGATGATTTTCTCCGTTGCAACTTTTACCGCTTCTTTCTTACCAATTATTTCTTTCTTTTTAAGAACAATCAAAACAATTGCCAGTACCAAGAGGATACCAAGAATCCACCATATTTTCTTACTCATATATTTCTGTTATTCCGGTTGTAAATGATGATAATTATAATTTCAGGCCCTGTCCTTTGTAAAACTCCAGCACTTTCATACGAAAAACATAATCATACTGATCGGCTAAGTTTTGAATACGTGCACGGAACAGGTTATTCTGGTTGGTAATTAGTTCAATTGTTTGCAGCAACCCGGCTTCGTATCGTTTCTGCGCAAGTACACTTGCACGTTCCGATACTTCCAGTGTTTTCTTGCTGGCATTGTAACGTTGCAATGCGTTTACTGCTGCATTGTATGCCTGGTAGATGTCGTTCTTCAGTTGCATATCGGCCTGCTCTTTTACCAGTTTTGCATTTACCAGATCGAGCTTGCTGCGGTTGTAATTGGTACGTACCGTTGCGCCATTGAAGATGGGTACCGATATTTGGATACCGACGTTCTGCCGGAAGTTCTGGTTCAGTTGGTTGCCCCAGCCGGTCCACATCTCACCCAAGTTCTTTTTGCCTTGCTGTACCTGTACATTCGGTGTTTGAACAAAATAATCAGTACCGGCAACATTTACCTTTCCTAACGTATTTTGGTAACCGAGAAATTGTGTGCCTGTAATTTTCAAATTAGAACTCGCAAAGTTGGTTCCTAAGCCCCCAAAAGCAGAAATAGAAGGATATAGCTGACCCCGAATAGATTTAATATTCGCATCAATAGCTTTAATGCGCAGATCGTTTACTTTTTGTTTGGGTTGCGTTTGCAACGCAAGACCGTAAACAACATCGGGCTGCAAATCTGCAATCGGTTCTACAGGAATCATCGATACCGGTGGTTCCGTAATATCAAAAGGTTGTGCTGCATCCAGGTTAAGCGTAGCCTTTAACGTTAACAACGATTGTTGCGAAGTTGTAAACGCATTAATATAGGTGGCACTGTCGGCTGCATATTGCGACTCCAGTTCCAGTGCATTTAATTCAGGTAACGATCCGGCTTCAACCCGCTTCCTTGTATCCACAAGCCTTGCTCTTGTTTGCTGCATCTGCACCTGCGCTATGCGGGCCTGTTCCTTCGCAAGCAAAGCCTGCAGGTAGGTTGTAGCCACGCTCAACGCAATATCATTCTTGGCACTTTCTACACTTGCCTTGGAAGCGGCCAGGTTGTATTGCGCACTGAGAATGCCGTTCTTCACACTGTTCCAGTTAAACAATAGAGCGTTTACGTTTAAATTATACTGTTGGAATAACAACGTCGTATTTTCAAACAGGTTGGTAGTGGGGTTTACCGCACGGCCAAAGTTAGTACCGGTTGAGGTATTGAAATTGGCATTGGGATAGCGGCTCAGTTTATTCTGCTCGTACGTAAGATTGAAGATACGTGCCTGCACATCGGCCTGGCGAACGGAAATATTATTGGCAATAGCATACTCTACACATCGCACCAGATCCCACTTCTCCTGTGCAAGGATCCGGGTTCCGGTTAAAAGGAAGATGGATGATAAGATTACTGACAGCGTTTTTTTCATATATCAAATTAATGACAATATAATGACCTTGGGGCCACGAATTTATTGATTTTTGATTAGCGGGACGATGCTGTTATGAAGTTTTCGTCTTCTGCAACTATTTTAAACCGGCTTTTGCAAAAGCCTGATCAAGGTCAGCTATTATATAAGCGGCATCCTCCAGCCCAACGTACATCCGCATCATCTGGTGTTCGGCATTAGTAGCATCAAATTCTTCATCCTGCATTCCTGCACACTTGGGCAGCAATAAACTCTCGTGCCCGCCCCAGCTAACGGCCATCTGTATATGTTGCAGGCTTTCGCAGAATGTTACAATCTGCTGCCTGCTTTCGGCCTGTACATACAAGGAAAACAGCCCGGGTGCTTCTTTCATTTGCTGCCTGGCCAGTTGGTGCTGCGGAAAACTTTCATCGAAGGGATAAAGCACCCGCTTCACCGCCGGATGTGCTTTTACAAAAGCAAGCACTTCTTTGGTTGAACGGTTAATGCGTTCGAGCCTGGTGGGCAACGTACGTAAACCACGAATGAGCAACCAGGCATTGAACGGCTGTATACCGCTGCCGATATTGAGGTATTCACTGTCGAAAATGCGTTTGATCATTTCTTTGCTGCCACTGAGCACACCGCCCAACGTGTCGCTATGTCCACCAATATACTTGGTAGCTGTTTGCATGGCCATATCAATACCCATCGCAATCGGCTGCTGGTACAACGGTGTACAGTAACTGTTGTCAATTAAGGTAACAATGTTGTGCTGTTTGGCATATGCTGCAATAGTTGCAATATCCTGCAAAGCAAAATCCCAACTGTTCGGACTTTCCAGGTAATAAAAAGTAGTGTTGGATTTTGTAGCGTTGAAATAGTTGTTGGCATCTCTTCCATCAACATACGTGGTGCTAACGCCAAAGCGTGGAAGTATAACATCGAACATGCGTTGTACCCAGGTATAGGGCTTGCTTACACTTACAATATGATCGCCTGCTTTTACATTGGCGAGTACCGCAGCAAAAATGGCTGCAGCACCGTTGTTGAAAATGAGACAATCTTCTGCCCCATCCAATGCAGCTAACTTTTTCCGCAGAATATCAACTGTTGGGTTTAGGCCACGGCTGTAGAGATAGGTGCTCATTTCATCGGCAAATGCAGCACGCAGTTCATCTACTTTATTAAAACGAAAATTACTTGTTTGCATAATGGGCGGTGCAATGGCATTGAAGTAATGCGCACGGTCTTCGCCCAGTTCGTTGAGAATGTATGATAAGTCCATAAAATTAAGCGCCTGTAATAAAACCAATATGATTGCCGAACGGATCGGCCACAATTGCCACTTCAATTGTGCCGCCAACATTGTGCACGGCATCAACTACTGTCGCACCAATGGCTGTTGCTTTGTCCACTGCTGCACGAATATCTTCTACTGCCCAGTACGCTGTACTGTGGTTGCCACTCTGTACATTGCTCATATCCGGATCAAGGCCTAACTCAAACCCGTTGATGTCAAAGCCAACATAAAACACTTCGTCAAAGTATGGTTCTTTACCGGTAAGAGATGTGTACCATGCTTTGGCAGCAGCCAGATCGTTGACATGATAAATAACAGTGCGGAGTTTTTGCAGCATAAGGTTATTTTTTACGATGAATGATAAAATAGATGATCACAAACCCTGCCAGTACAGCAAGCCCGGTTAAAGCAGCAGCAGGATCATCAATAGCAATGCTGGCACCTACAAATACATAAGCTGCCATAAAAATCAACGGCATTAATGGAAACAGTTTCATTTTATAAATACCTGTACCATCGAGATTCTTTGTTTTTTTCCGGAACCAGAAAATGGTCGCACTGCTCAAGATCATACCGAAGCAATCGAGAAAAATGGAGAATGACAGAATTTTTTCAAACTCCTGTGCAAAGAAGAGAATCACCATACAAATGGCAGCAAACACAGTGAGTGAAAACGTAAGCACATTTGTTTTCTCATTCTGCTTTGCAAAAATCTTCGGCAGACTTCCATCATCGCCCATGGCATACATTACCCGTGGATTGCTCATCAACAGTCCGTTCACATACGCCAGTACACCTAAAAATAAAAAGGCCGAGAAAACGGTAGCACCTGTTTTGCCGAATATTTTATCAATCACTACATAAGCAATTTCACGTTCGCCTTTCATCTGGTTAAAGCCAACCAAATTGTAGTAACTCATGTTCACCAGCAAATACAAACCAATAATAATGGCAATACCCATGAAAATACCACGGGGAATATTCTTCGTTGGGTTTTGTACTTCATTGCCAAAGTTGATGGTTTGCTGGTAACCGCCATAGGTAAACGATACCGCAATCAAACTCACACCTAAACTCTTGATCCAATCCATAGTACTGAATGTTGAAGTTGCAGAGGTTGTTTCCTGTACCGCATATTCATTGGGAAAGAACAATGCCGCAATGAGCACCAGTATCATCCCGATCTTGATGATCATTAAAATATTCTGTGCCATGGAACTCAGCTTGAGCCCACGCAGATTAATAAAATAAAAAAGAAGAATGGCGCCGCAGCTTAGCAATGCTTTGTGTGTATCGTTCCAATCGCCGGGAAATAATTTGAGCAAATACCCACTGCCGATCAATGCCACACCACTTAAGCTGGCAGCATTACTCACTAATATTAAACAGTTAATGGCAAAGGCAATACTTGGGTGATAAGCCTGTGCAAACACTTTGTAATAACCACCTGTTACCGGAAATCGGCTGCCGATCTCCGCATAGGTTAATGCGCCACACAACGCCACCAAACCACCTACCAGCCATGCACTGAAATAAACGGAGGGATCAATGGCATCTTTGGCACTTGTTGCAGCTGTACGGAAAATGCCCATGCCTATTACCAATCCCACCACAATCATGGTAAAGGAAAACAAGTTGAGTTTGTTGTTGGAAGTCTTCATGCTTTTTCTTGGGCTTTGAAGATAGGGAAGATGACGGATTTATGATGGATGATGTAGGATTTGTTGCTGGTTGCATGTTTCCGGTTGCCGGCTTCTTGTTCCCTGTTGGGTTTTGTTTTTGGCCTTTGGATTTTTTTTCTTTGACTTGCTTTTAGGCCTTTCACCTTGTTACTTGCCTCTTGTTCCTTTCTCCTTATTTTTACGCTATGAAGAACCAATTACTAACCATTCTTGCTGCAATAATCTTTGCAGTTCCTGCTTTTGCACAAACCCCAACCGATTCCACCAAAGAATTAGGAGAAGTAGTCATCACAGCGTTTGAACAGAACCGTAAGTTGATGGATGTTCCGGCTGCAATCAGTTACATCGGCAATAAACAACTCAACCGTTTCAACCCTGCATCTATTGTTTCGGCAATGAATACCGCACCCGGTGTGCGTATGGAAGAGCGCAGTCCCGGCAGTTACCGGTTGAACATTCGTGGCAGTTCGTTGCGTTCGCCTTTTGGTGTGCGTAATGTGAAAGTGTACCTTAATGATATTCCGTTTACCGAACCCGGCGGCTCCACCTATTTGAACCTGCTTGGCTTTTACAATATCAACGCTGTTGAAGTGTTGAAAGGACCATCGGGCAGCTTGTATGGTGCAGGCAGTGGTGGTGCAGTATTAATCAAAACCAACAACAGCAATCAACCTGCAGGTGTTGGTATAGATTATACCTTCGGCAGTTTTGGTTTGCACAATACCAATGTGTATGCACGTATTGGTGAAGGCAAAAGTCAGCAAACAATTGGCTTTACCAAACTGCACAGCGATGGTTACCGTGACTGGACAAGACTCGACCGCAGTGTGTTCACGTGGGACAGTCGTTTTACCATCGATGAAAAGCAAAGCATCCGTACTTATTTAATGTATGCCGATCTTTCGTACCAAACACCCGGCGGTTTAACTGCAGCTGAGTTTGCTGCTAATCCCGAGCAAGCCAGGCCAAGAGTTGGTGCAACAGCATCCAGTGCACAAGCGAATGCAAGCGTAAACCAAAAAAGTTTTCTAACAGGTGTGAGTTATGATTACAACTTCTCCTCCAATTTAAAAAATACCACTTCGCTGTACGGTGCATTTTCACAATTTGCCAATCCAACCGTTCGCAATTACGAACGCCGCAGCGAACCACATACCGGCGGCAGAACAACGTTTGCTTACACTCCTGTTGTTGGTTTGGGCGAATTGAAACTGGTGGCGGGAGCAGAGTTGCAACGTGGCTGGTACAACATCCGTGTTTATAAAAATGTAAACGGCACAAGCGATAGTTTGCAAACAGAAGATGAAGTGAACCCGTTTTTGTGGAGTGTGTTTGCGCAGGCCGATTGGAAATTACCGAACGACTGGATTATTACTGCAGGTGCCAGCAGTAACCAAAACCGCATTGAAATTACAAGGCTGAATAAATTTCCGTTGAGTCCGCAACGAAGAACCTATGCCAATGAAATTGCACCACGCATTTCATTGCTCAAAAAATTCCGCAACAGTTTATCGTTGTATGCATCGGCGGCAAAAGGTTTTTCTGCACCTACTTCTGCTGAAGTATTACCAAGTACGGGTGTGATCTCAACCAATCTGAATGCAGAAGAAGGCTGGAATTACGAAGCAGGTGTACGTTACAATTACCAACAGAAGCTGTTTGTAGATGTAAATGCATTTTACTTTCAACTCAACAACACAATTGTACAACGAAGGGATGCAGGTGGTGCAGATTATTTTGTAAATGCAGGCAGCACCAAACAGCAAGGCATTGAAGCGAATGCCCGTTATATTGTTGTGGATGATGCAAAGCAGTTTGTATCAAATCTTTCTGGATGGACAAGTTACACCTTGAATGATTTTAAGTATGAAGACTTTAAACAGCTGACCAACGATTTCAGCGGTAAACATTTGCCCAGTGTACCCAATAACATATTTGCTGCAGGTATTGATGTGTTGTTGAAGCCGGGCATTTATGCCAACCTCACCTACACCTACAACAGCAAAACACCGTTGAATGATGCGAATACATTTTACGGAAATGATTTTCATTTACTGGCTGCTCGTATTGGTTTTAAACAGGTATATGCAAAAGATTTCCGTTTCGATTTGTTTGTTAGCGGTGATAATTTGCTGAACGAAGTGTACAGTTTAGGCAACGACATTAATGCAGCCGCCAATCGCTTTTACAATGTAGCACCGGGAAGAAATTATGCAGTTGGGGTAGCGATGTTTTGGGGGAAGAGGAAATAAAAAGCTTAGGGAATTGAATAAAATAAAAACATTACATTATCTCGTCATCGGAATATTATTCTCGGCAATGAGTATTGTCGGTATCAAAAATGGTTTTCTATTTGGCTGGGTATCGTTTATGTTCTTCAGTATTGGCAGTTCCTTCTTTTTGATAAAACTTTTTTACCCTCCATTTAAATGGGTAAATGATCCAACCCCTAAGAGCGAAGAGTTCTTCGAAAAAGCGAAATCAGATTTTGAAGAAGAATATTCAGATTATGGCCCATTTTCTTTTGCAGACGAAGGGTTTTTCATTCAATCAAAAGATGAAAACAGGTTTATTAAATGGAGCCAAATACAAAGATTAAGTGGCTTTAAAAGAGACTATTTAACTACTGATTGTATTTGTTTATTGGTTGAATACGACCCAGACCTTCATTTTGAAATTACTGAAGAACATGCAGGATGGTATCAGTTTTTAAACCGCCTACATGAAGCATTTCCTTCAATTCAAAAAAACTGGGATATAGAAATAACTACGCCTGCTTTTGAAACGAATTGGACTATTTTGTATGAACGAGACAAAATATTTCAACCTAAATGAAAAAAATACGTAGTACTTATGAGCAGATTCCTCCTTCGTCGGAACGACAACGCTGCTGAGCATAGTACTTTCGTCTATCTTCAGTACAAAGCCAACTAAACTTGTCATCCTGAGGCACGAAGGATCTGCCCAACAAACTTTCTCAACAATAAAAAAAGCCGGAACAATTGTTCCGGCTTGCATTTTTAAAACTCAGGGTTACGACTTCTCTACTTTGCGAACGGTAGTGGTACCTCCGCCGTTCAACGTAAGATCAACGGGCTTGTTGGTTTTCCATGCACCTCTTGTAAAATCGGGAATATCCACTGTTCTTGATTTGTTGTTTACCGATCTTCCGCTCAACGGAATGACTGCACTCCACGCAGCCGCATCGTACACATCCTGGTCGAGTGGCAACCCGTTACGCAAACAATCGATCAGGCGCCAGTCCATAATAAAATCCATGCCTCCATGACCGCCTACTTCCTTCGCTATTTCGCCGATATGCTTTACAATTGGTGGTGTATATTTTTTGTATAACTCGTCGAGCTCTTCCTTTTTAATCCAGCTATGACCGAACGCAATTTTCTCCGGACCGGGATATTTCTGTGCAATACCCTTTGTTCCGCTAAGCGTATGCAAACGTGAATACGGACGTACGGTTGATACATCGTGCTGCAGCATAATGGTTCTGCCCTTATTGGTGCGGATGATGCTTGTATTCATGTTGCCACGGTAAGGCTTATCCACAAACTCGTTAAAGAACGCATCTTTTGCCGACATTTCTTTTGCAATGGAATTCAATGTAAAATCGTTGCTGCTCATACTCACCAGGTGATCCATTTTATCGCCACGGTTAATGTCCATGCATTGTGCAATAGGACCAAGACCATGCGTAGGATACAGGTTACCGTGCAACGCATAGTTTTGTTTCAGGCGCCACATATCGGTGTAAGCATTCTTATTAAAAAGATAACTTCTGCTGAGGTCGTGGATGTATGCTCCTTCGCCATGCACTATCTCACCAAACAAACCATTGCGGGCCATGTTGAGTGTGAGCAGTTCAAAAAAATCGTAGCAACAGTTTTCCAGCATCATCATGTGCTTACGGGTTTTCTCCGATGTTTCCACCAACTCCCACAACTGATCGATACTTAAGCCTGCATTTACTTCCGATGCAGCGTGTTTACCATTCTTCATCGCCAATAAAGAAATGGGCGCATGCAAATGCCAGGGTGTAGCATTGTACACCAGATCAACATCGTTACTTTCGCACAAAGCTTTCCAGCCTTCTTCGCCACTGTATTCTTTTGCTTTCGGACGTCCTTTTTTCTCGAGTGTTTTTTGTGCTTTGGTTACACGATCAGGATACTTATCGCACAGTGCAGTTATTTCTACACCGTCAATGTAACTCAACCGGTCAACAGCACCGCTTCCACGCATACCCACTCCAACAATGCCAACACGCACCACGGGAAGTTTTGGTGCAGCATAGCCGCACATATTAAAACGTTGTTTACCCGATTCGAAACGGTTCGACCGTTCTACTTCTTCATCGGTTGTTGCAAAATTGCCTGCAAATGCAGGTAAGCCTGTTGCCAGTAAGCCGCCGCCCACTGAAATACTGCGTAAAAATTTTCTGCGATCTGTTGCCATGCTCAACGCTGTTTTTTGTGTTTGCAATTTCTCTAATTAATCAATTACAAACACAGCAAAATCAAATTGGCGCAAACGGTTGATCGGCCGTTTCAGCAACAAAAGGAACAAACAGTAGCCCTTGGGAGCAAACGGGCAGGTTGATTTTGTGCCCGGTAAAACAAGTAGTGATGGATTACCAGATATCGCCCTGGTACACTTCTACTTCTTCTTTCCAGGTGGCGTACGAATTTTTGGTTTCGTACAAACGTAATTCCACCAGCTTCATATCGGTAGGCAATTCGTCCTGGATAGCCCATTTAATAAAGAGTAATAAATTTTCGGCAGTAGGTTCTGCATCCCATGAAACAAGGTTTTCCTGTTCCAGCACTTCGGGATGTTGTGCAATATAATTATGCGAAAGCACCAGCTTATGATCGAACAGATCAACCACTGCTTTTTGTACAATCGTTTTCAGATCTTTAAAATCGAGCAAAAAACCGGGCGCCGGTAAAAATGCATTTTCATTTACAATAGATCCTACTGTTACATGCAGTTCGTACGAATGGCCGTGAATATTTTTGCATAGACCGTTGTAACCATCGATTGCATGCGCTGTTTCAAAATCGAAAATTTTTGTGAGTAGTAACATAGCTGCCGTTTTTAAAACGGCACAAAATTATTTGTGTATGCTGTGTTATGCAGATTTAGACGGCTGATGTTCGTCAGGTTTTGGTTAGAGAGTGATCATTAGAAAACTATTACGGGTTAAGAGTTACGGTTACCCACCCCTGCTGATTCGGTTACAAGTTTAACTTGGTTCTGCCCCTCCGGGGAGGGGATAAATATGCTGATGGTTTAACAGGTTTTCAATCCATAACCGCCGGCAGCGTCTTCAACTTCCGCCTGCATTAGGCAGGGTTGTTGGGGTATTCAACCAAAAACTATAAACTTCAAAACTCAACTACGGCAATCAACGCATCGTTACTCAATGCTTCCATTTCAATACGCTCTATTCCTTCCAGTGCCAGCCCATCTCTTGCATGCAGCAACCGCCCTTCTACTTCAAATGCTCCTGTAAGTACAAATACAAACACACGATTCTGTTCATGCAACAACCTGTAAGTTGTTTCAGCTCTGCCATCGAACTTACCTACATGTACTGTTGCAGGTAATTCATAACGGCCGGTGAGGGTACGCACCAGGCCGTTGGGTCTTTCAGTAACATCGTACGAGTAAATAAATCCGGATGGCAACTGGTACGCTTCATTTATTTTAAATGCCAGTACCACAACGTTCACGAGTGCCTCTTCGAAAATATTGGTGAGCGTGAAAGTTGTAGCTGCTGTTTTTTCCAACATCAATGTTTGCCCCGCAATGATGAGCCTTTCTTTATTATCACCATTCTTATATTCTACCACACCCACTACTGGTAATACAATTACAAACGAATTAGCTTCTACAGCAACTGTTACAACTCCTGCGCCATCAAGTGTATAATCATTAAGCAAATACAATTGTCCGAAAGGCTGCCGGTGTTCATTGAAGTTTTCTGCGCTACTGAACAATGCACTGTTACGCCATGCATTTGTTTCAGTAACGGTATGAGTATCGCTTAAAAATATTTTTGCGGTTACTTGTGCAATCATGTTGTTACAGTTTTGTATGAATAAATCTCAATTGACGGCTGCAATTGCAATAGCTGTGTTAATGCACCATCTTTGGTTGGAGGTTCGGCTGCGGGAGAAAGTAATAACGTGTCGCCAATTGTCTCGTGCCAGATAAGCGGATCGCTGTAAAAAGTAACCTGTATTTCGAATGTGTTTTTATCAGCAAAGTCTGCATCAATTATTTCAAACTTAAAGTCATTAAAAGGCAGGAACGGTACGCCCCTTTTGCTGTAAACATCGGGAACAATACCGTTTAACTGCCTTAGATATCCAACCACGGATGTACTTACCAGAAAATGTAACTTTTCGGCCGAGGGAACCTGCTGCACAAGTTGCCTGAATGTTGTATGCTGTTGTTGGTTGTAAAATTGAGCTTGCATCAGTAACTCCTGCCAGCTGCTGTTCAACACATGCTGATCCCACAGCGCCGTATTGCTGCTGTTGATGCGTTTTGTATAACTGATGCGAATTACTTTCTGCTGCATAAGAATGGATAAAAGCAGACGCCGGTTTTGCTGCCGTGCTCCGCCGACGTCTTGCGTACACATGAAAAAACAAGTATGAGAAAAGGATACGTTACTGTTTTGTACTACTTAGCCCGCAACATAAATATTACTCGTTAACACATATCCTGCCGATAAACTTCCGGTTATTGAAGCAAGCTGTTTACCTGCAGTATCATCACTAAAAACATTATCCGCTGAATTGTAGGTATAACCGTTCATACCTTTTGTATAACCATACGCTGTAGCTGCGTTTACTGTTGCTACAGCACTTCCGCTACCTTCAGGAAAAGCAATCTGCGTTATTAACAACGAGGTGCCGTTTGCTTTGTACACATGCACATGTATATGTGTTGCACGGCCGGTATACCAACCCGGAAAGATGGAAGTAAACTGTACCACCCCGTTTGCATCGGTTGTTTGACGGCCACGTAAAAAATGCACCGCCGTATAATTCACCGATTGCATGCCTGTACCACCATACTCGGAATAATAACCATCTTTATCGCAATGCCAGATATCAACAATAGCACCCTGCAATGCTGCACAACTGTTGTTGGTATTGAGAATATTTATTTTAACAGTGAGGGCTGCACCTGTTCTGTCGTCACGGATATCGGTACGCACCAGCGATGATGGTGTGATGGTTGGAAACGGACCTGCTGTTTCCGTTGGTGAAACAGAACAGGTTGATGAACCAGAACCGCTCCCCGAACCGGAGGTTGACCCGTTGCTGCTTGCAGATGATTTTTTGCAGGCAGCTAAAATAACAGGAGCCGATGCAGCACCGATGAACATGTTTTTTAAAAAGTGTTTGCGTTCCATAATAAATGTGTTTGGTGGTGATTGAAAATCGTTGTTCACTGTTTCTGATGTAAAACTATTTGTGGGGTTTAAAGAAGTTGTTTATCTGCCGACCAACCGGTACGATGCATCGGTGAATGCATAACAGCTACCGCACAGGTGGACATTTCCAGCTGTTGCTTTTACCAAATTTGAAAGTGGCTCCTACTGAAATATTATAGTATTTGTCTTTACGATTTGGATTTGCAGCACGGCTAAACCCATCAATATAATCGCTGAAACTGTAGCGATACGTTGTTTCAAGATGCAGAAACCATTGATCGGTTAATCCGTATTGTACACCTGCACCAACAGGTATAACAGGAAGCAACCGGGGAGTGCGTCGTGCAAGGTCTGTAGCAAGACCAGTAATTACAGCCGGCTCTTCGGCAAAGTAAGCAGCATTAAAAGCGGATGCATCTCTGCGAACACGTAACATACTTACACCTGCGCCGCCAAACAAATAAGGCGATAAAGTTCCTTTCCCTTCTTTTACATAATTATCTGCAAATGGTTTCCACACAGCCACTGCAGATAATTCAAGTACAGGTGTGCGGAAATTAAAATTGCGTTGTTGCCGGTATGCAGGTGTATTGTATTTGGCATCATCTCCTTTTAACCTTGCAAAAGAAAGATTAGCCCTGATGCCCCAAGATGAAGAAAGATAACGTGTGCCATACAAACCCAATCCCGGCTGCATCGTTTTTAACGATCCGAAACGGTTGGGCGTAAGATCGCCCTGGTAAATGTAAGTGCCGATATTGGCGCCCACTTCATACTTCGATGTGCGTAACTGTGCGTTGGTTTCGGTTGCTACCAATACCATCAACACGAAAGACAATGGTTGGAATGTTGCTTTCATTCGATGAATGTTTAGTCTTGAAAAATGAAAGCAGAATAGTTTGGTTGAAATGCGAATGAGGTGGTTATACGGTGTGTTGCTGTAAACGCTGAAAATGAAATTTCATTTTACATAGTTTGTTAAAGCATTTAAAAACCGAACCGTGTGGATGTTTTAGAATTGGGCCATCTAATGAAGTATTGTACGTATGAAACTAAAGCAAAAATTAAACCGTTTAAATTAAGAATCGGTGAACAGGAATTTTGTACCGCTGAATCAGGCTTGCTTCCACTCTTTAATTACATCGATGTATGTTTCGCTTACCGGCAACTCAACATCTGATGTGAGTTTTAGTTTTCGGTTAACTGCCGATTTTATTTTGCTGCTATTAACGATATAGCTGCGGTGTATGCGTTTAAATGTAAGAGGAAGTTTATCCAGTACTGCCTTTAATGTCATTAAAGTCATTACGGGTTTTGTGTTGCTGCTATGGATGCGGATATAATCGTCGAGACTTTCAATGTACTCAATATTACTGCAATTGATTTTTATCAATTGGTATTCCGAAAAAACCATGAGTACTTCTTCAGCAGCAACAGCAGGTTTGCTTTTGTAATTATAATAATCGGCGGCTTTTTGCACTGCTTTTGAAAACCGTTCGAAACTAATAGGCTTTAGTAAATAATCAACTGCATCCAGTTCAAACCCATCAATCGCAAATTTTTTATACGCCGTTGTAAAAACAATCATGGGTGGATGTGTAAGCGATCGTACCAGATCGAGCCCGGTTATATCGGGCATATTAATATCTACAAACAATAAATCAATACGGGTGTGTTTAAGATATTCCGATGCCGATACCGCATCAGTAAATGTTTGCAGCAACTGCAGCTGCGGATGATCTGCAATATACTTCTGCATCAGCTGCAGTGCAGGTAATTCATCGTCGATAGCAACACATTTTAACGGCATAAATGCAGAGTTTAACGGCTTACGCCTGTAAAGATAATTTAACAGTATAAAAACCACCGTTGCTGTCGATACTGATGGTATGTTTCGACGGATACATGTGCTGTAAACGCTTCAATGCATTTTGTTGACCAATACCTGAACGTTCCAGCTGTGTTTTCTTTTCATAGAGTTTGTTCATTGTTTCAAAGTGCAGTTCTTTTTCGCTTGCATCAATACGTATTACAATCGGCGAAGGTTCGTGATTGCTTACACCATATTTAAAAGTATTCTCCACAAATGTCATTAACAGCAATGGTGGAATTTTTTTCCATTGCAGCTCCCCGTTTGCTGTAAACATTACCTGTGCATTTTTGCCTAAACGCAGTTGCTGCAAATCAATATAATCACGAATACAGTCTACTTCCTGCTGCAGGTCTACCTTATCTTCCCGTGCATCATCGGTGATATACCGCATAATGTTCGAGAGCTTCATAATACTGTCGGCTGTATGTTCGCTCTTACTTACTGCCAGCGAATAAATATTATTGAGCGTATTAAACAGGAAATGCGGATTGACCTGTGCTTTTAAAAACGAAAGCTCGGCATTTGCTTTTTCTGCTTCGGCCTGCAGCGCACGTTGCTCCGTTAAACGCCATTGGCGAAAAATAAACATGGCCGATGAAAGCAACCACACCAGCAGAAACAGGATGATGCTCATGATATCGAAATGCGATTCGCCCCGCATCGGGCCGGGCATTTCGGGCCGATCCTTAAAGAAATCCTGTTCGGTCATTTGTTGCGGAGGCCCTTTATGACCCTCCCGGGCAAGACTCATCACCGCATCAAAAGGCTTCAACCAAAACATCAGCAACAGGAGTGCAACAAATACCAATGCATACAGCAGGTAGCGTTTCTGCTCAAACAGGCAGGGAATCAATACAAACCGGTTGCAATAAAAAATAGTGGGGAAATGAATAAAAAAGAACAGCACGGGCCGGGCAAATACATCGACAGCGGAACCGGAGCCATCTGGATTGCCATTGGCTATAAAAAAAAGGATGATGCTGTAAAAAAGAGCCCAGCCAATAAAGTGTAAGCCTGCTGTAACTGCCGTAGAACGATTCATGTGCAAATGAAGTTCGTAAAAAATAAGTAATGCACAGTGTATCGGTGAGTAATCACTATGAACAGATGAACGCCTTTGTTTTGTAACACAAACAGATGTGCAAAAACTTATTTTGATGAACAAGTACTGCTCCCCTACTTTTGCTGCGGTAACGGTTTCCGGCGTTCATAGCCGGAATTAAAAGGGAAGTCCGGTGTAAATCCGGCGCTATCCCCGTAGCTGTAAGTTCTGTTAGTGAATGGTCAATTGTGAATGGTGAATGTTTCTGCTTCGGCAACTCCACTCGCCACTTCCTACTCTCCACTCACCTGCTGATTTCCATATGCCACTGTTCATGAAAGGTGTTTGCCACTTGAACGGGAAGGTGCATCAGCAGCGAACAAGCCAGAAGACCTGCCGGTACTTCCGATAGTTATCGGAATTCATTAATCATTTGCTTTCGGGTGAAAGGCAGGAGGTGTAACAGCACAGCGCTTTTATATTTCTATCACGCCGTTGTTGGTGTCCCCACCGACAACATTCTTCGAAAGCAGTCACAACAAAACCCTTTTTTCAACAAATGAAAAAGAAATTCATTGTCGTGGCTGCTGCATTCGTTATCAGCAGTCAGCTACATGCACAAAACGACAGTAGTGCAAAATCGTTAGAAGAAGTAATTGTAACGGCCAACCGTTTACAGCAGAAACAAACACAAACCGGAAAAGTAATCACCGTTATTGGTCGTGATGTACTGGAGAAAAGTGCCGGCCGCTCCGTTGCACAAGTGTTAAACACACAGGCAGGTATTACCATTAATGGCGCTCTCAACAATTTAGGTACCGTGCAAACTACGTATATGCGTGGTGCCAACAGTGGCCGGACACTGGTGTTGATGGATGGCATTCCGGTAAGCGATCCTTCACAAATCAACAATGAATTTGATTTAAACCTGTTACTGGTAAATGATGTGGAGCGTATTGAAATTGCACGTGGTGCACAATCAACTTTATATGGCAGCGATGCTGTGGCCGGTGTAATTAATATCATTACCAATAAAACCAATGTAACAAAACCATTGAATGTAAAAGCTACTGCAGTTGCGGGCAGCTTCAATACGTATCGTGGCAACGTACAGGTATACGGTAAGGCAAATAACTTTTCGTATACCGTACGTTCTGCAGCCATCAGCAGCAAAGGATTTTCTGCTGCAAAAGATACAGCAGGCAACAAAGGTTTTGATAAAGATGGTTTCCTTGGTTTTACCAACAGTGCAAACGTAGAATACAAAGCAAGTGAGCAATTACAGCTGCGTAGTTTTGTGCAATACAATCAATACAAAACAAGTGTAGATGAAGGCGGCTTTCGGGATGATCGTGATTTTACCCAGCGCAGCCGCACATTCAACACCGGTGTTAGCTTTCGATTTCATAACAAAGCTGTAAGTGTTGCAGGTAATTATATGTATAGTGAAAGCTACCGCAACTTTTTAAACGATAGTACACATGCACCCGGTTTTTCAAAATATGCACAGGATGATTATGCAGGCAAAAACCAGTTTGTAGAATTGTTTGCAACTATTCAGTTGGGTAAAGGATTTACGTTGTTACAGGGAGCCGACTATCGTTTCAATTCATTCAACAGTCAGTTTTTATCCATCAGTTCGTTTGGTCCGTACCGTAGTAACTTCAGGGATACAAGCATCAGTCAGCAATCGATGTATGCATCTTTGTTGTACAATGGCATAAACGAAAAGTTGAATATTGAGTTGGGCGGACGTTTAAATGTACACAGCCAGTATGGTACAAATTACACATACACCATCAACCCGTCTTTTGCAATTACCAATCAACTGCGTGTGTTTGGAAGCATTGCCACTGGCTTTAAAGCACCGAGTTTATACCAGTTATTTTCATCGGCAGGAAACCCAGAGCTGAAAGCAGAAAAAAGTATCAACTACGAAACAGGTATACAGTATAATGCAAAAAATATCCGTCAGCGTTTGGTTTATTTCTATCGTGAAATTGAAACGGGTCTTGATTTTGACTATATCAGTTTTGTGTATTACAATATTCCCAACCAGGTAGTACGTGGTGTTGAATATGAAGTAAGTGTTACACCGGTGCGTAATCTCAGCATTACCGGTAATTATACCTACCTCAACGGAAACGATTTTGTACAGAGTCGTGTTACAACAACTGATACTGCTTACAGTTACTTGCTCCGTCGCCCTAAACATCATATCAATCTCAACATTGGCTACCAGTTCAGCAATGGTGTTTATATTGCACTGCAAGGAAAATATCTGAGTAAACGATTCGATGTGGGTGGCTATCGCAAAGCAGATGTACTGTTGAAAGATTATTTTATTGCCGGTGCGTATGCAGAATACAAATGGAAAAAGCACATTCGCTTTTTTGCAGATGCACAAAATATCGGCAACAGCAGATTTGCTGATCTGTATGGATTTAACAGCATGCCGTTTGCCTTACACGGAGGCGTAACGATTGATCTTTAAATTTTAAACAACCCGCTGCCCACCGCAGCGGGTTTTCTGTTATGAACAAACACGAAGAAAAAACATGCGCCCGTTGCAATGCAACGTTTGAATGCAAACCGGGCGATATTGTGCACTGCCAGTGCTACGGTATTGAGCTGAGTGCAGAAGCTGAAGCATTCATTCAAAAGCAGTACAGCGATTGCCTGTGCAGGAACTGTCTGTTACAATTACAGCAATCATACTTTTTATTTCAATCGCAACCGGAGCGTTTTAAAAACCGCTGATGACTATGACCATTCAGGAACAACTGCAACAAAAAATCAACAACAAAACAAAACCCATTGGTGCATTGGGCATGCTGGAAGAATTGGCCTTAAAGATTGGTACTGTGCAACACAGTTTATCGCCCGGCATCAGCAATCCGCATATTGTGGTATTTGCAGGCGATCATGGTATTGCTGCAACAGGAAAAGTAAATCCGTATCCGCAGGCAGTAACAGCGCAAATGGTTTTGAATTTTGTAAATGGCGGTGCAGCTATCAACGTGTTTACAAGGCAACACAATATCGGCTTAACGGTTGTTGATGCGGGTGTGAATGTTGATTTCGATTTCTCACTTCCCATTATTCATGCAAAAATCAATCATGGTACTGCCGATTACAGTTTGAACAATGCCATGAGTATTGACGAAGTAAATGCAGCAATAGAAAAAGGAAGAAACATAGTACACGCATTGTACGATGCCGATTGCAATACGATTGGCTTTGGCGAAATGGGTATTGGTAACACTTCATCTGCTGCACTTATCATGCATCATTTATTACATCTGCCATTGAAAGAATGTGTTGGAAAAGGAGCAGGTGCAAACGATGAGCAGCTGCAACGAAAACTCGAAACACTTGAAGAAGTAAGCCGGTTGCATGAACTGAACCGTTACGATATTACGCCGCATCAACTGCTTTGTCGTATTGGTGGTTTTGAAATAGCGATGATGGCCGGTGCCTATCACAAAGCAGCAGAATTAAATATGTTGATTGTAGTAGATGGGTTTATTGCAACGGCAGCTTTACTGGTTGCAGAACAATACAACCACAGCATCAGCAATAATTGTGTGTTTGCGCATTGCTCCGATGAAAACGGTCATCGTAAAATGCTTGAACATTTTGCTGCAAAACCTGTTTTGCAATTAGGAATGCGTTTGGGCGAAGGAACAGGTGCAGCGTTAGCCATACCTGTTTTGCAGAGTGCGGTTGCTTTCCTCAATGAAATGGCGAGTTTTGAAAGTGCAGGTGTAAGTGGTAAAGAGTAGACTTGCCTGCATTTGTTTATAATCGCAGTTCAATCATTTATCTTGCAGCAACATGAGAAAGCAAATTGAAATATTTTTTACTGCATTGATGTTTTACACCAGGATTCCCTGTCCTAAGTGGGTAACACATGATCCGGAGTATCTCAACAAAGCCACCCGTTATTTTCCATTGATGGGCTGGCTTGTTGCGGCTGTTTGTGCATTGGTATACATGGGTACCGAATTTTTTCTTGGATCATCCATTGCTGTTTTACTATCGATGATTGCGGGTATATTAACAACGGGTGCTTTTCATGAAGATGGATTTGCAGATGTATGCGATGCATTTGGTGGCGGCTGGACCAAAGAAAAGACCCTCGACATTATGAAGGATAGCCGTATTGGTGCATACGGCGCCATTGGCATTATGCTGTTATTGCTGTTGAAGTTTACAACGCTTAGTGCCATGCCGTTTACACAAATGTGGATGATCTTGCTTGCTGCACACAGCTTCTCCCGTTTATGTGCCGTGTCAGTTGTAGCAACAAGTCAATATGTACGGGAGAACGATGATGCAAAAGCAAAGCCATTGGCAAAGTCCATTACAGCAAAAGAAATTATTCCTGCTGTGCTGTTCGGATTACTGCCGCTGCTCTTTTTTCAACGCATTGAAATTATCTATGCACTCATACTTCCCTTGCTCGGTACATTTTTTTTAAGAAGATATTTTCACAAGTGGATCGGTGGTTACACCGGCGATTGTTTGGGTGCTACGCAACAGGTAGCCGAAGTGTTGTTTTACCTGAGCTTACTCGCCTATTGGAAAATTGAGTTTATTCTTTTGCAATAACATAAACCGCAAAGAAAAATGAGTGCAGAAATCTATCTTATCCGTCATACAACGCCTGCTGTTGAAAAAGGAACCTGTTATGGACAGGCCGATCTGGATGTAACAGAAAGTTTTTTTGATGAAGCGGCCCGAATCAAAGAATATTTGCCTGCACATATTCAAACGGTTTATGCCAGTCCGTTGCAGCGCTGCAGTAAACTGGCGCAATATTTATTTCCATCGCACAACATTTTATTTCATGATGAGTTGAAAGAAATCAATTGCGGTGACTGGGAATTATTGAAATGGGATGATATTCCGCAGGAAGTTGTAATGCCATGGATGAACGATTTTGTAAACGTACGTATACCGGGCGGCGAAAGCTATCTCGATCTGCTGGCACGCACCACAACCCTGTTTGAAAAAATTACAGCACAGCAGGAACATGCAGCCATTGTGTCGCATGGCGGAGTTTTGCGCAGTATTCTTTCGCATCTTACAGATACGCCGCTTATCGATTCGTTCAATGTATTTAAACTGCAATATGGCTGTGTGGTTAAACTAACCCTACAGGAAAACGGGTTTGTACACGAAATACTGCACAATGTGCAAAGCACATCGGAACAACACAAGCCCAGCATCAGCAAACAGTAATTTCATACGGAATTACTACGGCAAAAATTATCTTTGTCAAAACAGCACACATGAACTTCCACTTTACATGGGATCAGTTACTCACTGTATCGTTTACTCTTTTTGCCGTAATTGATATTATCGGGTCTATTCCTTTGTTGATTGCCATGAAGGATAAGATGGGCGCCATTCGTGAGTTTAAAGCCACACTTATTTCCGGTGCACTCATGATCCTGTTTTTGTTTGTAGGCGAATCGTTTTTGCAGATGCTGGGTGTCGATCGTCGTTCGTTTGCTGTTGCCGGTTCGATTGTGATCTTTGTGTTGGGATTGGAAATGGTGCTTGGACATGAGTTTTTTAAAAGCGATAAAGATGCTAAAAGCGGAACCGTAGTGCCCATCGCCTTCCCCATTATTGCCGGAAGCGGTACACTTACCACCATTATGTCTCTCGGCGCCAACTATTCCGATTTTATAATACTTCTGGCTATACTGCTCAACCTCGTCGTTGTATTCATTGTACTGAAATCGTTGAAGCATATCGAAAAATTATTGGGGCCTGCCGGTTTACTTGCTGTAAGAAAGTTTTTTGGTGTAGTTTTGCTGGCCATTGCCGTAAAAATATTTGCAGGTAATGCAGGTGGATTGATCAAGTAGAAAGATCCAAAACCCAATAAACAAAATCCAAACAAGCAGGTTTCATTTCCTTATTTGAGCCCTGGACTTTGGATTTTACCTAATGGCCTCGTAGTACAATGGATAGTATAAGAGTTTCCGAAGCTCCAGATCCTAGTTCGATTCTAGGCGAGGCTACATAAAGATTCCCTGTCTGCCGACAGGCAGGGATTCCTGTCGAGGCTACAAAAAAAAAGAGTCGCATTGCTGCGACTCTTTTTCATTAAACCTTATCATCATCAACCTATTTTAACCGATGTCATCGTTAACGATCCGCCAACAGCTTTATCGTTAAAGAATGAAGCATCTTCTTTGTCGTTTTGTAAACCCAACGTATACAACAGTGGCAAATAATGTTCGGGGGTTGGGATAGATAACTGTGCTTCTTTCCCCAGCAATGAATAATGAATGAGCTTATCGTGTGTTTTATTTCCAATTAACTCTTTAAATGTATTATTCATTTGCAAAGCCCAATCATAACCATATTCAGGTTCATCTAATTTATCCCAGGCAACCATTCGTAAATTGTGCACCATATTTCCGCTGCCAACAATCAGCACACCTTTCTTACGCAAACTGTACAACTCTTTTGCAAGATCATAATGGTATTGCGGTCCTTTCGTGTAATCAATACTTAATTGTAACACCGGAATATCTGCTTTGGGATACATGTGGCGGATGATGGTCCATGTGCCGTGATCCAATCCCCAGTCGTGACTCAATCCAACATCAGCTGAATGAATCAATGATTTTGTTTCTTGTGCCAATGCAGGAGAGCCTGGTGCAGGGTATTGCACATCGAACAATGCTTGCGGAAAACCTCCAAAGCCGTGGATGGTTTCCGGAAAATCCATTGCGGTGATATGTGTACCTTTCGTAAACCAATGTGCCGATACCACCAACACTGCTTTGGGTGTTGGAATTTCAGTGGCCATCTTCGCCCATCTTCTGCTGAACGCATTATCTTCAATTCCATTCATGGGCGAACCATGTCCAATAAACAATACCGGCATCAATTGATCTTGTTCCGTAAGATCATCTGTAAAACGATTGAACGCTGCCAAGCCTGTCATACCTGCTGCTCCTGTTAACACTGTTGTTATAAATTGTTTTCGTTGCATGAACGATTGCTTTCCTTGCTTTCTTTACGACTGCGCTTATCGGTTTATCCAAACTATTCCTGCCTGTTGCTTACGTTGTAAAAGATAATCAACAGAATATTTACCGCTGCCTGTAATAAACAATATTACATACAGAATAAGGTATTGAATACCGGGTTCCTGCTTGGCAAATGGATCGGCCGAATGAATGAGCAATACAGCTACAAGCATTGTAATAATTAATGGAATTACTGCAAGCCGTGTACCTAAGCCGAATAAGATAAATACTGAACAGATCACTTCTGCAAATACGGTGAGCATCAACGATACGTCCGAACGCATACCAAACACTTCGGGAAACTGTATCGGGCTGCCTGAAAATAAATAACTCAACTTCGGTAACCCATGCGATAACATCAATGCCGCTGCTGCAATACGTACAAACAATGCTGCAAGATGTAATGCGTTACCACCAGCTTCTACACTTAATAACTTCTTCATATTCGCTATGCTTAAAATTTATTATTGTGCAAATTCACCATCTGCTTTTATCACCACTTCATCGCTGATCATTGGAGCAGGAAAACCGTTACCCAATGCAAAATCAGAACGCTTAAGAACACCCGCTATTTGAAAACCTGCAGTTGGTTTTTTGCTCATTGGATTTTCAATAACACCTCTGTACACAAGATCCAGAGTTACAGGCTTGGTAACATCTTTAATTGTAAGATTACCGCTGAGTTTGTATTTGTTCTTACCTACATTTTTAATGCCTGTGCTTTTAAACGTCAGCTCAGGATATTTGGCTGCATCAAAGAAATCGGCACTCTTTAAATGATTGTCTCGCATTTCAACTCTTGTATCGATTGATGCCACTTTTGCTGTAAGTGTAAACGATGCGTCACTGAAATCGGGTTTTGAAGATTTTACTTCCACATCAAAATCGTTGAATGTACCTGATACATCAGAAACACCCAGGTGTGTTACTGTAAACGCAAGCTGTGAATGTGCTTTATCGTTTTTCCATACCGCAACAGTAGTAAATGCAGTTGCTAAAAAAAATACCGAAAGAATAATTGCTACCTTTTTCATTGTTGATCTTTGTTTGTTTTATTTTATTTGATTGTTCACTTATTGATGCAGAATTTTCCAACCGGCCAGCCAGTTGTAATTGTATTTCATCGTCAGCTGTATCAGTAACAGCTGCATAGCTTCCAACGTACGGCTTACTGAAAGTTTACCGGCGATGATGGGATTAAAACCGGTTGTTTTTACCAGCTCTGCTGTTGTTTCCAAAGCGGCTTCATTGTCGCCCGCAATAAATGCATCAGCCTGTTTACCATCGATAATTGGTTGGGCAAAATTTGCTGCGTAGGTTGTATTAAATGCTTTTACCACTTTTGAATGAGGTAATAAAGCCTGTAATTCTTCTGCTGCACTTTTGTTGGGGTTGGTAACCAGTGCATCGTATGTTGTATTCAACGGATTAGCAATGCTGATCACAATTTTTTGACTTGCCACTTCACGAATTTTCTCCGCTATATCGGCTTGTGCTTCGTAAGGTGTTGCGAGTATAATAATATCTGCTTCCCAACTTCCGTGCATGGCACAGGACATACCTTCCACATCAGCCAAAGGATGTTCGTTTGTAATTGCTGCTTTCAATACCTCCAACTTCTCTTCTTCTTTGCTGATGAGCAATAAACGATCATTTCCTTTTGCAAGAGCCTTTGCAATAGCAGCGCCCATGTTACCGGATGCTCCTATTATTGCGATGGTTCTTTTTGTTTGCATATCAATGAATTTGATACTGCAAAACTACCCTCAACCAAAGCCCTGCTCCAATGATATGTGATAAGAAAAAGCATTGACATATGATAAGAGAAATCTTGACATATGTCAACGAAAAAATTAACGGGAAGCTATTTGCTTGCGTATACGACTGAGTGTTTCAGGGGTTATACCTAAATACGATGCAATTAAATGCTGCGGTACACGGTTTATAATTGCCGAATACTGCTCTGCAAATTTGGAATACTTTTCTTCGGCAGTTAATCCAATCGTTCCTTCCAGTCGTTGCTGCAAGGCAACGTATGCATTCTGGTATAATATGCGGGTGTAGGTTTCGTACTGTGGTACGTTCTTTAACAGGTATTCGTGTTGTTCATGATCCAGCAGTAACAACTCACAATCTTCCAGTGCTTCAATATTCAGTTTCGATTCTTCTCTCGTAAAAAAACTGTACAGATCAGAAATCCAGAAACCTTCAAAAGCAAACTGCATTACACGTTGCCCGCCTTTGGCATCGGTAGTGTAAGAATACATCGCTCCCTTTTCAATAAAGGCCGTGCGGTTGCATACATCTCCCTCCTGTAACAGAAATTGCTTGCGACGTAACCGCTTTGGTGTAAAATGCGATTTACATAACTGCAGCTCCTCTTCGGTAGAAGGTACTTTGGCCTGTATACTTTTTATCAGAAGTTCGAACATAAATAACCTGTTGCGTTTTCAAATGTACAGCTTTGCATGTTGTAGTAAAAAGGAGCTGCAGCAGTGCAGCTCCTTTTTATTAATGCTACTGTTATTAAGGATTGGTAGAAAACAAACTTGCTTCTTTCAGCAGCATGCGTGGATGCAGCTTTAATTGTGCAATAATAAACTCCGCAAAATCTTCGGGATGCATTACACGTTCTGCATCGCCTTTAATTAAATCGGCACTGTATGCAAGATCGGTAACAATGGTACTTGGCGCTAATGTGGTTACACGAATGTTTTGTTTCCGTACTTCCTGCATTAAACTTTCGCCCAAGCCAAACACGCCAAACTTCGATGCACTGTAGGCGCTTGTTACAGCCGCACCATTCTTTCCCGCAGTGGAGGATATATTAATAATATCGCCCGCCTGCCTTTCCAGCATTTGCGGTAACACTGCACGAATGGTATAATAGGTACCAAACAGATTTACTTTTATCTGTTGCTCCCACTGCTCGGGCTCCAGATCAAGAAACTTACCAAAGGTGCCTGTGCCTGCATTGTTAATTAATATATCAATGCTGCCCAATGCAGCCGTAATTGTAGCAACAGCAGTTTCCACTTCTGCACGGTTACTGATGTCTGCTGTAGCAAATGCTACGTTTACACCTGTTGCTTTTATTTCTGCAGCCACTGCCTGCAAATCTTTTTCAGTACGTGCAATTAAACCTACGTGTACCCCTTCGGCTGCCAATGCCAACGCCACAGCTTTTCCAATTCCCTTACCTGCACCTGTAACAAGTGCTGTTTTGTTTTTTAATGATTGCATATGTCTTTTTACTTTTTTAAAAAATGGACTGCAAAGCTACAAGCAAGCAGCAGTGTTACAACGTCAAATCGTTGTCATCTTTCTGTAAAGGAAAATGTAAGCTGCTACTCGTGTTCTCTGCCGGCAATTTTCCCCTTTCGCCAGTTGTTGTTTAACTCTTCAAACTCTTTTAACTCTTCAGCAGTAAATTCTTTGTTGTTGAGTTTATTGAGATCGGGTTGGCCTGCGTTAACCCATGCAGTGTACCAAAAACTAGCTACGGCATAAATGCTTTGCCGTATACGGCGTTCAACCATGCCGTTTAGTTTTGTATTGTATGCAGTTGTAAACGAAGTGGAGTAGGTACGAATGGTGATACCATTCCTGTTCTCGAATGAATATTTCTGATCAGGCGCTGTTATTTGTGTTAACTCTTTTTCGTATCGCAGCACGGTATCGGCTGCAGCTGCGCTTTCCAGCACTCTTGCCCAAATGAACTGACCTGGATTTTTGATATGCTCTGCTTTGCCGATCCAGAAATCAAATTCCTTTTCGGCCAGCAGTTCGGGTACACGGCTTTCCCAAAAACCATGTATACCCTGTTGATTGGTCAATTGCCCGTTATGATTGTGCGAAGCATGCAAGGGCACATGTGCATCGGCTATGTAATGTCCTATTTCTGCACTCAGCTTTAAAATTTTTGCCTGGTTTTTTTCTTTAAAAGCATTGGTTAAACGTCCCAACATGATTTGTACCCACCAGGGAACAATGCCATACGCATTTACTGAATCAGCACTAAACTTTGCAACAGCACTGTCGTAATTGCGTGGCAGATTGCTGTACGGATAAGTACCGTAACGATCAATATCGATGTAATGCCGGGCACCCTCTTCAGGCAGGGCATAGCGGCGCTTATCCGGATCGACTGCATGTTCGGTTAAAAAATCGATATGTGTTTTGTAAAACCCGATCATTTCGGGTGGTAGCAGAAATACAGCGTGATAATTAATTTTCCGGTGCCCGAAAAAGCCCCAGCAAAAACATTGCTGCGCCAACAGTAACAATGCAAATACAAATAAAGCTTTTTTCATACACTTTATTAATTCACTGCTTCATCCTCCTTTTTAATTTCTTCTTCAATTTCTTCATCCATCTTGGTAACACCACCACTAATAGCAAACTTCATTGCCTCCGTTCCGGTTAAATGACCTTCAAGCGACTTTATTCTGCTGGAAGGAATGAGGTACACGTTACCTGCAATGGAATAACTCATGGGTACATACACCGCCACATAATCTTTCAACCCAAATTCATCCGCTTCATCACGGGTTAAAAAACCTACACGCCAAACATCGTTATCGTCAATGTTTGCCAGCACCGGACGGTTAAACTTTTTCTTCTCTCCTGCAAAGGCTTCAAAAAAATCTTTAACTGTTGTATAAATAAACTTAATGCCGGGTACTTTTTCCAGCCAGTGATCAAACAAATTAAAAATACGGCTCTGGATAAAAAAGGTACTGAGGTAACCCACCAGGCAAATAGCACCAACAATTAATACAAACCCCAACCCAAAATTCCGCACAGTTACTTTTCCTGTTTCATCGGTAAAAGTAAAAATGGGTATCAGTTCGTCTATGCTCGTAACAATCCAGTAAATAGCATAAGCTGTAACAACAATGGGTGCTAACACCAGTAAGCCTTGGAGAAAATATTGAAATAACCGCTTATAATTAAAGGATTTAAACATGCTCATTGATTTATCGTTATCAAAAATACAGCTTTCGGCTGCGGCTTGCCATGGTTAATTTTTTGTGACGAATGGCAAAAAAAGAAGATGGAAACTTTGGCAACGATAAAAGTTTCCATAGTTTTGCACCCGATTTTCGGTATGGAAACAAAAGAAAGAATACAGAAGAAAGCGCATGAACTCTTTTTGCGGTACGGCATCCGGTCGGTTTCGATGGATGATATTGCTGCACAGCTGGGCATGAGCAAGAAGACCATTTACCAGTTTTTTTCGGAGAAAGATGAACTGGTAACTGCCGTGATGGATGATGAGGTAAACTATACCCAGCACAAGTGCGAAATGTGTAAAAACAATGCACGCAACGCTGTTGAAGAAATTTTTCTTACGCTGGAGCGCATGTACGAACAGTTTGCCAACCTGAACCCGGTAGTGTTGTACGATGCAGAAAAATTTCATCCAAAAGCATTTGAACGGTTCAGGAAAATGAAAGAAGTATTCCTGTATGAGATTGTTGCGCATAACATCCGCAGAGGAATTGAAGAGGAATTATACAGGGAAGATATATCGGTAGAAGTAATGAGCCGCTACCGGGTAGAAACAATGATGATACCATTTGCAATGGCCGCATCTGCACCCGGCAAGTTCAACCTCATTGATCTGACACGTGAAACAATGGAACATTTTCTGTTTGGCTTATCTACATCAAAAGGACATAAGCTGATTATGAAATACAAAGAAGAGTATAAAAAGAAACAACATAGTAAACCTTAACATCCATACTAACCAAATTGCTGAGCATACTTATAGCTGAGTTGCCGGGCAAATGGTTATATGGCTATCACTAACTAAAGACAAGCGATGAAAAAAACAAAAAGAAACAAGTGGCTCCTGTTTGCACTGCTGCTGCTTGGTTTCCAAACAACCAAAGCGCAAACAGAATACAGGCTCACCGTAAAAGATGCCGTAGATCTTGCATTAAAAAATGTAGCCGATCTCAAAAACCTTCGCATCGATTCTGCAAAGCAGGAAGCACAAAACAAAGAAATTGTTGGCTCCGCTTTACCACAGGTAAGCGGCAGTGCGCAAGTAGCACATTATCTCACATTGCCGAAAGTATTATTCCCGAGTGCCGGACGTACAGACATTTACCGTGTACTAAACCAGGAAGGAGTAAAAGACGGCAGCGGCAATACCATTCCGGCAAAACAGGAATTTACTGTACAGGAATTTTCTTTTGTACAGCCCTGGAACGTAACTGCTGGTGTAAGCTTAAACCAGCTTTTATTTCAACCTGATGTATTTGTAGGACTGATTGCCCGCAAAACTTCTATTGCGTATGCAACAGAAAACATCAAAGTACAGGAAGATAAAACCCGTGAGCAGGTGCAGAAAGCCTATTACCAGGTGTTGATTGCCGAGCAGCAACTCGAAGTACTGCAAGTAAGTCTGCAACGTTTTCAAAAATTACTGAGCGACCAGGAGCAACTCTTCAAAAACGGTTTTATTGAAAAGCTTGATATTGATAAAACAACCGTAAGCTTTAACAACACCAAATCAACCGAAACGCAGCTGAAGAATATGATTGAGCTGGGTTATGCTGCTTTAAAATTCAGCATGGGTTTAAGCCAGGGCGATAAAATTGTTTTAACTGAAAAACTCTCTACTCAAACAGTAAAAGAAAACATCCTCGATGATGGTTCGTTCAATTACAACAACCGCAGCGAAGTACGTTTACTCAACACGGTACAAAAACTGCAGCAGTTGGATGTCAAACGTCAGAAGTTGGGGTATGCACCTACGCTGGCATTCTTTTACCAGTTTCAGCAACAGGGTCAGCTTAACAAAAACTTTTCTGCTTTCACCGGTCAAAACTGGTTTTGGTTCAACTCCAATCTTATTGGTTTAAACCTGAGTGTACCCATATTCGATGGTATGCAGCGCAAGTATAAAATTCAGCAGGCAAAATACACGCTGGATAAAACAACCAACACACTCGACAATGTAAAGAAGGCGATCGATCTTGAAAAAACATCGGCACAGATTAATCTGCGCAATGCTATTTTAAATATGGATGCACAGCAGAACAATCTTGAGTTGGCCGAACGTGTGTACAATACCACCAAGAAAAAATATGAGCAAGGCGTAGGCAGCAGTTTTGAAGTATTACAAGCCGATACAGAATTACAAAGAGCACAAGGCAATTACTTCGATGCATTGTACAATGCCGTTGTTGCACGTATCAATTACTTTAAATCCATTGGCCAATTAAACTAATCATCAAACCATTACTATAAACAACAAAATATGAAACGCATATTTCAATACACAATCATCGCAGGATTTGCCGTATTGCTGGTAGCCTGCGGCGGCGGAGCGAAAGAGAAAAAAGGTTCACTGGGCGATAAAAAAGCACAGCTGGAAAAGCTGAAGACAGAGCAGGTAACACTTGCTACAAAAATTAAAACACTGGAAGAAGAAATTGCCAAGCTGGATACCGCAGCCGGTAAAAGCGAAAAAGCTAAGCTGATTGCAGTACTGCCTGTTGTAACTGAAGATTTTTCGCACTACATCGATCTGCAGGGAAAAATTGATGCAGACGACATTTCGTATGTAGCTCCTCCCAACGGACAGGGCGGTGTTGTTACTGAATTGTATGTAAAGCAGGGGCAAAACGTAAAGAAAGGTCAGCTGCTGTTAAAGCTCGATGATAAAGTACTTCGTCAGCAAGTAAAGATTTACGAAACACAATTATCACTGGCAAAAGAACTGTATAACCGTACAAAGAATTTGTGGGATCAGAACATTGGATCGGAAGTACAACTGCTCCAGGCAAAAACACAGGTAGAAGCGTTGGAGAAACAAATTGCAACTGCAAACGAGCAAATTAAACTCTATACTGTTTATGCTCCTGTAACCGGTATTGCCGACCAGGTGAATATCAAAGTAGGCGAACTGTTTGTTGGTGCAAACGCAATGGGTCCGCAAATACGCATTGTCAATAACAGTACCTTAAAAGCACTGGTAGAAGTTCCTGAAAATTACATGACACGTGTGCGTGTTGGCAGTCCAGTGATCGTTACACTTCCTGATGTTGGAAAGTCATTCAACTCTACTGTAAGACTTGCATCGCAAATCATTAATCCCAGCTCACGCACATTTACAATTGAAGCTGCGGTACCGGGTGGTACTATTCGTCCGAATTCTGTAGCTGCAGTACGTATTAAAGATTACGATGCGCCAAATGCAATTGTTATACCTGTAAACCTTGTACAAACCGACGATAAAGGAAAGTATGTGTATGTAGTGGAGAAAGACAGCAAGGGTCGCAACGTTGCCGTAAAGAAACCAGTTGTAGTTGGTGAATCGTATGGCGATAAGATTGAGATCAAAGCCGGTTTGCAGGCAGGTATGCAACTTATTTCCGAAGGTTATCAAACCGTGTACGATAAACAAGTTGTAACTATCGGATAATTTCACTGCAACAGCAGATCACGGTATGTTTCATTGTACCTGTGTACACTGTTGTTCTTAACCAAATGCTGACTATATAATCTTATTATTATATGCAATCAAACTTAATAGAAGGGCTCAGCAAAAAGTTTAAAGAATTTAAACCCACCAGCTGGAGTGTTGATAATCGCACGGCGATCTATATCATCACCATCCTTATTACGGCTTATGGTTTGTTTAAATTCAATACGCTGCCCAAAGAACAGTTTCCTGATATCGTGGTACCAACCATTTCGGTGGCTACCATTTATGTAGGTAACTCCCCTGCCGATATTGAAAACCTGGTAACACGCCCCATCGAAAAGCAAATCAAGAGTATCAGTGGTGCACGTGTTATTAAGGTACAATCTACTTCACAAACCGATTTCTCATTAATTGTTGTGGAGTTTGATACAGACGTAAAAACCGATCTCGCCAAGCAAAAAGTAAAAGATGCGGTAGATAAAGCAAGAACCGATTTACCGCAGGATCTTACTGCAGAACCGGATGTACAGGAATTTGCATTCAGCGAAATGCCGATTATGTATGTGAATGTGAGTGGCGATTACGATCCTGTAAAACTGAAACAGTATGCAGAAAAAATGCAGGACCGTTTTGAAGAGCTGAAAGAAATTACACGTGCTGATATTGTGGGTGCGCCTGAACGTGAAATACAGGTAAACGTAGATCCTTACCGCATGGCAAGTGCACGTATTACGTTTGCAGATATTGAAGGTGCCATTGCCCGTGAGAACAATGATATCACAGGTGGTTTAATTGAAATTGGTACACAAAAACGTACTGTACGTGTACGTGGTCAGTTCAACAGCTCTTTCGATCTGAACAATATCATTGTAAAAGGTGTAAACGGTGCGCCTGTTTACCTCAAGGATATTGCAAGCATTAAAGACACTGTTAAAGAAAAAGAAAGTTTTGCCCGTTTAGACGGTAAGAATGTAATTACGCTCAACATTATTAAACGCAGTGGTGAAAACCTCATCAGCGCAGCAGATAATGTAAAGGCTTCGGTAGAAGAAATGCAGAAGAACGACATCTTACCGAAAGACTTAAAAATAACATTCACCGGCGACCAGAGTAAGCAAACCAAAACATCGTTTAACGAATTGGTGAACACCATTGTTATCGGCTTTATTTTAGTATTGCTTATCCTTATGTTCTTCATGGGTGTTACCAATGCCTTCTTTGTGGCATTGAGTGTACCGTTGAGTGTGTTTGTGGCCTTCCTGTTTTTACCGGTAGCGGATTACATTGTTGGTACAGGCGTAACGCTCAACTTTATTGTGTTGTTTGCGTTACTGTTTGGTTTGGGTATTATTGTGGATGATGCGATTGTGGTAATTGAAAATACACACCGTATTTATCATAACGGTCGAGTACCGGTAATACGCAGTGCAAAAGAAGCAGCAGGTGAAGTATTTATTCCGGTGTTGGCAGGTACTGCTACAACACTTGCGCCATTCTTCCCGCTGTTGTTCTGGAAAGGTATCATTGGTAAGTTTATGATTTACCTGCCGGTGATGCTCATTTTAACACTGGCTGCATCATTGATTGTTGCGTTCATCATCAACCCTGTATTTGCGGTAAGCTTTATGAAGCCTGAAGGCCGTGAATACGATGAAAGGAAAAGTGCCATCTTCCGTAAATGGCATTGGTGGGCATTCTGGATTGTGGGTATTGCCAACCATGTTTTAGGTAACCACGGTACCGGTAACTTCCTGTTCTTTATGGCTCTGGCGGGTGTGCTTAACCGTTATGTGTTGCGTGATACCATCTATTTCTTCCAGGAACGTATTCTCCCCGGTTTAATGAACCGTTACGAAAAACTCCTGCGTTGGATATTGAAAGGAACAAGACCTGCATGGGCATTGGTATCGCTGTTCGTATTGTTCCCTATTTCGGTTGCTTTACTGTTGGCAAGAGGTAATTCTTCTACCTTCTTCCCAAGTGGCGATCCGAACTTTATCTATGTGTATTTGAAATTGCCTGTTGGTACAGACGTTAAGTATACCGATTCAGTAACCACTTTACTGGAAAAGAAAGTGTACAAAATTCTAGAGAAAGAAAAACCAGGTGAAGAAGGTTCAATTGTTGAAAGTATTATTACCAACGTTGCGGTAAGTGCCAATAACCCACGTGATAATAACCGTAGTACACAAGCCAATCTTGGACGTATACAAGTGTCGTTTGTGGAATATGAAAAACGTCATGGCAAATCAACCCAGGTTTACATCGATGAAATCCGTAGGAGTATTAAAGGTATTCCGGGTGCAGCTATCAGCGTTGAAAAAGAAGATGGTGGTCCGCCCACAGATCCTCCGGTAAACATTGAAGTAGTAGGTGACAACTTCAACAATATTGCGAAGGTTGCAACAGAGTTGTACAACTACCTCGATACAAACCGTGTGGAAGGTATTGATAACCTGCAGATGGATGTTGATCTGAACAATCCTGAAATTACCGTGCATGTTGATCGTGAGCGTGCATTGATTGAAGGTGTTAGTACTGCACAGGTAGGTATGGAATTACGCACTGCCCTGTTTGGTAAAGAAGTAAGTAAGTTGAAAGAAGGCGAAGATGAGTACAAGATTCAGTTGCGTTACAACGAACTGCAACGCAACAACATCGGCGACCTGATGAACATGAAGATCACATTCCGTGATTTTAATACCGGACAAATTAAGCAGGTGCCCATCAACGCAATTGCAAGCTTCGATTATACCAGCAGCAGTGGTGGTGTAAAACGTAAGAATCTGAAACGTACCATTCAGTTACAATCAAATATTGCTGATCCTACACAGGCAGCAGCAATTAATGCGCAACTGAAAACAAAGATTGATGACTTTAAAAATAAAGTACGTATTCCGGAAGATGTTACCATTCGCCAAAGCGGACAAAGCGAACAGGAAGCAGAAACCAATGCGTTTCTTGGAACAGCGTTGGTAATTGCCATCGGTTTAATCTTCCTGATACTTGTATTACAGTTTAACAGCTTAAGTAAACCATTCATTGTAATTACTGAAATCTTCTTCAGCATTATTGGTGTGTTGTTGGGTTATGCATTAACCGGCAAAACCATTGCAACAATCATGTTGGGCGTAGGTGTAATTGGTTTGGCGGGCATTGTAATCAAGAACGGTATCCTGTTGATTGAGTTTACCGATGAGTTGCGCCACCGTGGGTACAAAACACGTGAAGCAGCTATCCAGGCAGGTAAAATCAGGATCATACCGGTGTTGCTTACTGCCCTTGCTACCATGCTTGGTTTGTTACCGCTGGCTGTTGGTTTCAACATCGATTTCGTTTCGCTGTTCCAGCACCTTAATCCAAAGATTTTCTTTGGTGGTGACAGCGTCGTATTCTGGGGACCATTAAGCTGGACAATCATTTATGGTTTGATCTTCGCTTTCTTCTTAACATTGATTATGGTGCCAAGTATGTACATCATTTCTGAACGTTTAAGAAGACCAATGGAACAATTCTATGGTACGAAGTACATAGCACTGCTTGGTTTCCTCGGTCCGTTCTTCTTCATCTTTGTAGGTATCATGTACCTCGGAAGAGCAATACAAGGAAAGAAAGTATGGCTTGGTAAACCACGTAAAACAGTTCCTACTAAAATATAATTGATAAAAACACCTCCTGCAAAAACCCTCTCAAAACCGAGAGGGTTTTTCTTTTGCGTTTAACAAAATAATTCAACCGGCATATTCGTCTTAAAAGTAATTTCACATAAAAATTATCATCATGGCACAGGCACACGAAATTGATTACCGTATTGTAGGTGAGGAAATGCAGTACGTAGAAATTGAACTAGATCCGAACGAAACAGCCGTTGCAGAAGCCGGCAGTTTTATGTTGATGGATGATGGCATACAAATGCAAACCATTTTTGGCGATGGCAGCGCCAATGCACCAACCGGTGTGTTAGGCAAACTCTTCAGTGCAGGTAAACGCCTACTCACCGGTGAAAGTTTATTCATGACAGCATACACGAATATTGGTCATGGAAAAAAACGTGTAAGTTTTGCTGCACCTTATGCAGGCAAAATTATTGCACTTGATCTCTTACGTTTGGGCGGTCCGGTTGTTTGCCAGAAAGATGCCTTTCTCTGCGCAGCAAAAGGTGTAAGCGTTGGTATTGCACTGCAGCGTAAACTCGGTACCGGTTTGTTTGGTGGCGAAGGTTTTATTATGCAAAAACTGGAAGGTGATGGAATGGCCTTTGTACATGCAGGTGGTCATGTATTTGAACGTGAACTGCAGCCGGGTGAATTGGTGAAGATCGATACCGGTTGTGTTGTTGCCTATACACATACTGTTGACTTCGATATTCAATTCGTAGGCGGAATTAAAAATACCATCTTCGGTGGCGAAGGTTTGTTCTTTGCAACACTGCGTGGACCGGGCAAAGTATGGATACAAACCTTGCCTGTATCAAGATTAGCCAGCCGCATTCTCTCCTATGGTACAACCAACAGGAAAGAAGAAGGTAGTCTCTTAGGTGGCATTGGTAATTTACTGGATGGAGATGGATTTAGATAAGTAAGTTCATTGATCCTGTCATCCCGACGAAGGAGGGAACTGCTGAACAGGTGCACAATAGCCGGGCAGATCCCTCGTTCCTCGGGATGACGAAAACAGAAGCCGGAAAAATTTTCCGGCTTTTTGTTTGGAAATCTAAACCCACTAATCGTATATTTGCGATATAAGTTTAAAGACGATCCGATTCGTCTTTTTCTTTCACCTTATTAATCGTATAAAAACGATAAAACAAATGGCAGTTCATAAAAAAGAAGAGTTCAGTACAAAAGAGCAAAACCTGGCAGCTTTTGCTAAAGCAATCAGTCACCCGGCACGTATTGCGATTTTAAGTGTACTGGCCAAACGTAACCAATGTATTTGCGGCGAAATTGTAGAAGTATTACCGTTGGCGCAAAGCACGGTTAGCCAGCATTTGAAAGAATTAAAAAATGCAGGACTCATCGATGGTGAAACCGATGGCCCACGCAGCTGCTACTGCATCAACTGGAAAGCATTCGAAAAATTTAATACCGATTTTAATTCGCTTTTTGAAAAACTGAAAGAAGCGAACGCCAAGTGCTGTTAATCATCAACCTTCATCATTAAAAAACAAACAACATGACAAACGATGTACAACTGAAAGAAATTGTAAGGCAGAAGTACAGTGAAATTGCTTTGCAAGACAAGGAAACCAATCAATCATCCTGCTGTGGTGCAGGTGGTTGTTCTACCGAAGTGTATAACATTATGAGTGATGATTATACCAATCTGAAAGGTTATAACCCCGATGCAGATCTTGGTCTTGGCTGTGGTTTACCAACACAGTTTGCAAAAATAAAACCCGGCGATACGGTGATTGATTTAGGCAGTGGTGCAGGTAATGATTGCTTTGTTGCAAGAGCAGAAACCGGTGCAAACGGCAAAGTGATTGGTATTGATTTTACACCTGCCATGATTGATAAAGCAAGAGCCAATGCAGAAAAGCTCGGCTTTAACAATGTGGAGTTTCGGCAAGGCGATATTGAACACATGCCTGTTACAGCAAACACTGCAGATGTAATTGTAAGCAACTGTGTACTCAATCTCGTGCCCAACAAAGACGGTGTGTTTAAAGAAATGTTTCGTGTATTGAAAGCAGGCGGCCATTTCAGCATTTCGGATGTGGTTCTTGTTGGTGCATTGCCCGATGCCTTACGTAAAGATGCAGAAATGTATGCAGGCTGTGTAGCAGGTGCTATTCAGAAAGAAGTGTACTTAGAACTGATTGCACAAAATGGTTTCACCAACATTACCGTACAAAAAGAAAAAGCAATTATAATTCCCGATGATATTTTAAGCAACTACTTAAATGCAGAGCAACTGGCCTCGTTTAAAAACGGAACAACAGGTATCTTCTCCATCACCGTGTATGCACAAAAACCAGCTTGTTGTGCACCCGGCAGTGGTTGCTGTTAATTCTTTTTTTCACAATTAAACCTTAGCATCATGAACACAAATCAAAATGATCCCGGCTGCTGCGGCAGCGAATGTTGTTAAAACAAACGGAGCGCTAAAAGCGCTCCGTTGCTATTTACGATAAAGTGTATTTATAAAGTAGACCGTACGGCTCCACCATCCACCATCATTGTTTGTCCGGTTACAAACCCACTGTGCTTACTCAGCAACCATAAAGCCAGCGATGCAAAATCATCCGCATCACCTAAACGGCCAACTGGTATTTGTTGTATGGCAGCTTGTTTCACTGTATCAAAATCCAAACCAGTCTGTTCACTTTTTTTGTGATACAACCTGTCGATAGCGGGTGTATTATGACTACCCGGACCAAGTATATTCAATGTAACTCCGCTTTTGGCTATTTCCTGGCTCAATGTTTTTACAAAGCCAACGACAGCTAACCGAAGCGATGTACTCAACACTAAATTTTCAATGGGTTGTTTCACACTGCTGCTTTCAACATACACAATACGGCCATAGCCTGCATTGATCATGGCAGGTACAAATGCCTGTGTCAATTCCACTTTCCAGCGCAATATTTTTTTATAAGCATCATCCCAATCGGTGAGTGTTGTTTCCAACACTGTTTTTGCAGGTGGGCCGCCGGCATTAACCAACATTCCATGCAGCTCCCGATCGGCAACAAGATATTTTAAAGCTTCAATGGTGGTTGACTCAGTTATATCGCCCACCACAACTTCTGCATTGCTGTGCATATCGTACTGCTCGTGTAATTGTTCTTCGCCTCTTGCAACTGCAATCACATTTGCACCTTCGTTGAGTAATGCATGTGCTACTGCTTTACCAAATCCACTGGTTGCGCCACCAACGATAAACAGCTGATCGTTTAAATAAAGATTCATGTTCTATTTTTTATTTCAGGTCTGGCCGCTTTGAGCGGCCTGACTTTTACATTCTACTGCAATTTATTTGCATGCCGGCTTACCAACAGCCATCCGTTTTGGCGCTTGGCATAAACTTCGGTATACAGCAACGAAATATCCAGCGGCTTGCCGTCCATGATACCACTGAAGATGCCTTTGCCGTTTACAATCACAAATCCTTTGTATACCCGTGCTTTCGCCTCTGTTACTTTTACATTCGTCATTGTAAGTTTACCCGACCGGATATCTTCAATTACTTCTTTTTTGTTTTGTATCCATCCGTTCGAATGAACGTACTGTACACGCTCATCGAGCATGTTGTTTAACGAATCGAGCCGTTTGTTCACCATCCAGCGAAACTTTGCTTCATGCAGTTTCAATACAAATTTTTCGGTTGCCGATTCATCCATTGCTTTTTGTGCAGATGCATGTACTGTACTAATTAACAGTAAAAGGAATAGAAGTCTTTTCATATACTGAAGATAGTGAGAAGTTGCTGACACAAAAAAGCCCTTCGTAAAACGAAGGGCTCACTTATTTCAACGAAGCTTATGCTTCCATATAAGCATCAATTTCTTTTTGCAGTGCTGCAAAAATTTCATCAATGGTTCCTTCACCTTTTACTTCAGCAAACTTATCAAACTGCTTATAGTAATCGGCCACCACCGATGTTTTGTTGCGGTATTCTGTAATACGTGCACGAATCACTTCTTCGTTGGTATCGTCGCTGCGGCCGCTGGTTAATCCACGGTTGAGCAAACGCTTCACCAGTTCTTCTTCACTTACCAGCAAAGCAATCATGGCAGAAATCTGTGTGCCTTTCAGCTTTAATAATTTATCCAATGCCTCGGCCTGTGCCACCGTACGTGGAAATCCATCAAACAAAAAGCCTTTTGCCTGCGGGTTAGCATCCAATGCCGAACTGATCATACCAATCACTACTTCATCGGGCACCAGCTGACCTTTGTCCATCAGCTTTTTAGCCTCCATACCAAGCGGTGTTTGTGCGGCTATTTCGCTGCGCAACAAATCGCCTGTGCTCAAGTGCTTGAGACCATATTCAACAATTAATTTCTCGGATTGCGTACCCTTGCCGCTACCGGGAGGGCCAAACAGAATCAAATTAAACATAAGCACGTAACTACCTTAGTGAGGCTGTAAATATAGTCAGCATCGTTTAAAAATCTGCAAACTGAACTTATTTTGATTGGAATTTGTTTAAAACAAAGGTTTGTTAAGAGTCGGTATCTGTCGTTTAACAGACATCCGTTAGTATAAGAACCTACGTAACTTTATTCAATCAAATGAAATTGGCATGAAACGAATTGTTAGTATGCTTGTATTGCTGAGCCTGGTACTGGTAAGTTGCGAAGCACAAACAAGTCAACCGAACGTAAAAAAGAATACTATGAGTGAAGCGAAAAAACCGGGAAACCCTGTTTATTCCAAAACAGATTCCAGTAAAGTAAACATGAGCGAAGAAGAATGGAAAAAAATTCTGCCTTCAGATGTGTATTATATTGCCCGCCAGAAAGGTACGGAGCGCCCATGGACCAGTAAGTTTGAAAAATTTGATGAAGTGGGTACGTATTATTGTGCGGCCTGCGGCAATGCATTGTTTAAGAGCGATACAAAGTTCGACAGTGGTTGCGGATGGCCGAGCTTTTATGAACCCATCAGCAAAGGATCCATCATTTACACACCCGACAACAGTCATGGTATGCAGCGTACCGAAGTGCAATGTGGCCGTTGCAAAGCGCATCTGGGTCATGTGTTTGAAGACGGTCCGCCACCAACAGGTTTGCGTTACTGCATTAACGGTGTTATTCTGGATTTTGAAAAAGCAAAAGAAACCGAGAAGAAGTTTAATGAGAAGAAAGGATAAGTACTGTTAGAGATAATTATCAACGAAAGCGAATCTGTATGGGTTCGCTTTTTGTTTTTTGAACTACAAAGGAACAAAGACAGAAAAGAAACAGGAAGGCTTTTTTTTATGCTGGAAGAGAGGTAATTTGTATAAAATTCAGTCAGATGAGTATTAAACAAATGAAAAGTGAGTTATTAAAGGAACTAGATAAAGCTGATGAAAGTACCATCAAAAGCATGTACGATGTATTTAAAATGGTAAGTCAGCAAAAAGGCAGTCCTTCATGGGTTGATTTATCAGCTGAACAAAAGAAAAAAATTGATCTTGGTATCAAACAATTAAAAGAAGGTAAAGGAATCAGTGCCAAAAAAGTAACTGCATCATTAGCAAAAAAATATGGCATTAAAGCCTAAGCAAATAATTCTATCACCATTAGCTGCCAAAGAGCTCGATGAGCTCTATCTATACCTGCAAACAGAATTCGGTCAATCTGCTGTCGAAAAATTTCATAAAAAGTGGATTGCTTTTTTATCTGTCATAGCAAATCAACCACGCCTTTTCCCAATCCTTAACAAACGAAAGAATCTCCGCAAATACGCAATTCATCCGAAAACGCTTATCATCTACAAGCCATCAGTAAGAAACATAGAAATCATCGCAATTTTCAACAACAGGCAAAACCCTCAGAATCTTAAGTCTGTTATCCGTAGAAGAAGATAAACTCCAATCTTTAGGTCTTTATCCCTTTCTCTCTCTTATCGCTTAGCCCACAAGCCACCCATCAAATTCTCTCCACGCATTTTGTTTTCCCTTTATCTTTATCACTTAAGCAAAAAAGTTTATGAGAAAATTTCTGGCGCTGAGCATTTGTCTCACAGCACTTGGCTTTTTAAGCAAAGCCCAAACTCCTTCCTGGTTAAGGTATCCTTCAATTTCGCCCGATGGTAAAACCATTGTGTTTACGTACAAAGGCGATTTGTACAAAGTAGCATCCACAGGTGGTACTGCTACTCCGCTTACCATGCACGAAGCACACGACTTTATGCCGGTGTGGAGTAAAGATGGTAAAAGCATTGCCTTTGCCAGCGATCGTTACGGCAACTTCGATGTGTTTCTGATTCCGGTTGAAGGTGGTGAAGCCAAACGTCTTACTTATCATTCAATGGCGGAATACCCGTACAGTTTTACCAACGATAACAAGGCAGTTGTATTTGGTGGTACACGGATGGATTTACCAACCAACCGCCAATATCCTTCCGGTTACATGACGGAGCTTTACAGTGTTTCAATCAATGGCGGCAGAGTGAATCAACTCTTTACAACACCTGCAGAAGATGTGAAGTTCAGCAAGGATGGCAGCAAACTCATCTATCACAATAAAGTTGGCGGCGAAAACATCTGGCGTAAACATCATACATCGGCTATTACAAGAGATATTGTGCTGTACGATTTTAAAACCAATACACACAAACAAATCACTTCGTTTAATGGTGAAGACAGAAGCCCTGTGTTTACAACCGATGAAAGCGGTTTCTATTACCTGAGTGAAGAAAGCGGCTCATTCAATATTCACAAAATGAGTATGAGTGGTGGCAAATCGGAGAAACTCACTTCGTATAAAAAACATCCGGTACGTTTCCTCAGCAGCAGCAACGATGGTTTGCTGTGTTACAGTTACGATGGCGATATCTATACAATGAAGCCCGGCGCATCTGCACAAAAACTCAACATTACTATTTTAGCCGATGCACGCAATAACCGTGAGCAGGTGTACCGTGTTACAAGCGGCAGTGGTATGAGTGTTGCCCCCAACGGAAAAGAAATTGCCTTTGTATACCGTGGAGAAGTATTTGTTACCAGTGTAGATGGTGGTATAACCAAACGCATTACCAATACACCCGAAGCAGAAACAGCTGTAAGCTTTGCTCCCGATGGAAAAAGCATTATTTATTGCAGCGAACGTGATGGCAAATGGAGTATTTATGAAACCAGAATGGAACGCAAGGAAGAACCTTATTTCTATGCGTCTACCCTTTTAAAAGAAACAGCTGTACTGGAAAATAAAAATACCAATACACAACCTTTGTACTCGCCCGATGGAAAAGAACTGGCGTTTATTGAGAACCGTAATCAACTGCGCATTTACAATCTTGCAAGCAAGCAAAGCCGTACCATTTTAAGCGGCGATCATTTATTTGCATGGACAGAGAATGATCAATACTTCCAGTGGAGCCCCGATGGTAAATGGTTGTTGTTTGATTATGCAATGCCGGGCAGTGCTGTTGGCGAAGTAGGTATTGTAAGTGCCGATGGTAAGAAAATTGAAAACCTTACACAAAGCGGTTTCGGCGATTTTAATGCCAAATGGATTATGGGTGGTAAAGGCATGCTGTGGTTCAGCAACAGAGATGGTTTGCGTGGTGCAGCTATGAGTGGTGGTTCGCAGGCCGATGCCTATGCGATGTTCTTTACACAGGAAGCGTTCGATCGTTTTAAGTTGAGCAAAGAAGAAGCTGCTTTGTTAAAAGAAACGGAAGAAAACAAAGCAAAAGCAGATACCAGCAAAAAGAAAACTGCAGCAAAAGATTCTGTTGTGATTGATTGGGATGGCTTGAGTTTGCGTAAAACAAAACTCACCATTCACTCCTCTTCAATGGGCGATGCATTGGTAAGTAAAGATGGAGAAACACTTTACTACCTGGCACGTTTTGAACGTGGCATGAATTTATGGACCACTAATCTCCGTACCAAAGAAACCAAAATGCTGGTGCCGTTGAATACCGGTTTTGCCAGTATGGTATGGGATAAAGAACAGAAGAGTATTTTCCTGAATGCCGATGGTGGATTTATGAAAATTGATCCGGCCGGTGGTAAACAAGACCGCATCAGCATCAATGGAGAAATGCTGGTAGATGGATTGAAGGAACGCCAGTACCAGTTCGATCATGTATGGCGCAGAACAAAAAATACATTCTACACCAAATCATTCCACGGTATTGATTGGGATAGCTACAAACCTGATTACGAAAAATACTTACCGCATATCGGCAACAACTATGAAATGAGTGAAATGCTGAGTGAGTTGCTGGGCGAATTAAATGTGAGCCATAGCGGTGCTGCATACAGTGGCAACTTTACTGCCAATGCAGATGCTACTGCCGCACTGGGTATTTTCTACGACTTTACACACAAAGGCAACGGTATTAAAATACTGGAAGTAATTAAAGATGGTCCGTTAGACAAAGCAGGGATGAATGTAAAAGCAGGAACCATTATTGAAAGCATCGATGGTGAAGTTATTACAGCAGATAAAGACATTGCACAATACCTCAACCGCAAAGCAGGAAAGAACACATTGGTTGTTTTGGTTGAAGGAAATACAAAACGTGAACTCATTATTAAACCTGTTTCGTTAGGCGAAGAAAACCGTTTGCTGTATGCACGCTGGGTAAAACGCAATGCTGATGAGGTTGATAAGATGAGCAACGGCACATTGGGTTATGTACATATACCGGGTATGAACGATGGTGCTTACCGTACAACCTATGAAGAAATCATGGGTAAGTATTTCCAAAAGAAAGGTATTGTAGTGGATACCCGCAACAACGGCGGTGGCGACTTGGTTGCAGATTTAGCGATGTTCCTCAGCGGCAAAAAGTTTATGGACTATGCTACTGATACACGCAGCAATGGTTACGAACCTAATTTCCGCTGGACCAAACCCAGCATTTCATTAGCGAATGAAGGCAACTACAGCGATGGTCATTGTTATGCATACATGGTGAAAGAAGTAGGTATTGGTAAATTAGTGGGTATGCCTGTACCGGGCACCTGTTCGTTTGCTGCGTGGGAGGCACTGATGGATACCGGTATCCGTTGGGGTGCGCCTACTGTTGGTTGTAAAGACAGTAACGGCAACTACCTCGAAAATGCACAAACAGAACCGCATGTAAAAGTGAAGAACGAAAATGAAAAAGTAAGTACCGGCAGCGACCAGCAATTGGAAACAGCTGTAAAAGAATTGATGAAAGAAACAAAATAAGTACGAGGCACAAAGTTAGAAGTACGAACAACGCCACTACAAAATGTAGTGGCGTTGTTGTATCAGTAAGTATCAATAAACATCAATACTGCGCCAACGGCATTTCAACCAGCAGTGCAAATCCTTTACCCGTTGCCGATTCAACTACTGCCGTTCCATCCAGTACCGTTAAACGGTTACGGATATTTTTTAAACCAATGCCTTCTTCTGCTTTTCCATTTTTCAAACCAATACCATTATCTGCAATACGCATTTTAAATAACGAGTTGGTAGTGGAAAGTGTAATTACCACCTTTTCTGCTTTGGAATGCTTTAGAATATTTGTGCACTGCTCCTGCACAATACGGTATGCTGTAAGTTTTTGTTCGTCGCTCAACAAATCATCAGAAAAAGCTTTGTTGTTGATTTTAGTTTTCAGCCCAACACTGTTTAACATTGTTTGTGTAAGCCTGGTTATCTGCTGCAAAATTGTTTCTGTAACACGGTTCGGTGTAACCAGCTCATGGGAGATCCGTCTGTTTTCATTTACTGCATGGCGTATGTTTTCAATACATTTTGGTAAAAACTCCTCCAGCATCGACCGGTTAGCGCTGATCATCGATAACAGCATATTGGTACCTACCAGAATCTGGTTAACGTTATCGTGCAGTTCTATACCAATGGTATTGCGTTCTTTCTCCTGGCCTTGCAGCATTGCTTGTGTTATTTTTCGCTGCTCGTCGATCTGGCTTTTCAATCGTTCCATCTCCAGTCGCTTTACCTCTGTAATATCAATGTGCATTACAACAGCTCCTTCAAATCCGTTACCACGTAGCGCTGTTACAATCATCCTGAACCAGCTTTTATGATTTTGTAATTCGCAGGAATGCTCCATTACAAAATCATTTTTTGCACCACTCAGCACAGCTCTTATTCCAACAACCATTTCCTTTACATCAACTGTAGAATTTTTAGACCGGCCTTTTGCAGATAAATAGTTATCGCCAACAGTATACTTCCCAATAATCGGACAAAGTCTTTTATTGCTTTCGTTCCATGATTGATTTACATCCTGAATAATTCCTTTTTTATCGATCAAAGCAATATTGGCCGGCAGTGTATTTAAGATGGTTGACAATCTGGAAGCCATGATACTGTTTTCTTCCAGGCTTTTGCGTAATTGCTCTTCAGCTAACTTCCTCGCTGTAACATCCTGCTTCGATCCAAACATCTTTATGGCTGCACCATCTTCATCACGGGTAATAGAAAAGCGGTCGGAGATATAAGCATACTCTCCATTAGCTTTCAACAACCGGTATTCTACATAACCCTTTGTGATGCGTTTATTATCTCTCGCCCTGTCTTCTTCCTTTACAACACGTTCTCTATCGTCGGGGTGAATTCGTGATTCCCAAAATTTCAGATCGTAATAATCGTTCACAATCGGGTAGCCAAACAGATTTTTATATCCGTTACCAAGTACAAATGTTTTTCCGGTTCTGTAATCGTGCTCCCACATTGCATCGCTGGTGGCATTTGCTACCGATTCGTAACGCTCATTCGAATGCTTAATTTCTGCTTCTGCATTTTTCCGGTCTGTTATATCCAAATGAAAGCCGTCCCACACGACTGTATTCTTATCAACTTCTCTTGGTGTAGAAACAATATTGAGCCAACGTATTTCATTTTTATAATTACGGCTGCGTACTTCAACATTAAATGTAGTCTTATGTATATACGAATCAATTTCTGCCTGTTCCATAACAGCCCTGTCTTCTTCAAGAATACTGTTATACAGAATGAATGGATTGTCCATTACTTCCTGTGGCGAACAACCCGTAATGCGGGTCACCTCTTTGCTTAAGTACGTAAACTTTCTGCTTTCCAAAGAAGTGCCTGTTAATTGATAGATCATTACACCTGGCAGGTTATTACTTAACGTATGAAGCTGTGCATTTTGTTCAGTAATTTTTTGCTGTGCTTTTTTCTGCTCGGTAATATCCATGATCATCCCATGCCACACTGTACTGCCATCTGCTTCACGCATGGGCATTGAACTTCCGTTATGCCATACCAATCCTTTTTCCGGATGATTGTACCGATGCTCTACCTGCCATGCCGTAAGATTTTCGGCAGATGCTGTTATTTCACGAAAGATCATTTCAGCATCTTCGGGATAGATGCGATCGAAGATCGGCTGCGGATTATTTTTGAGTTGCTCGAATGTAAAGCCATAAATTTCTTCTACTGCATTATTGGCATAAGGCATGGTAAACGATCCATCGGGCGCCATACGGAACGAGTAGATTAACCCCGGTACAACTGCTGCAATACTTTCCAGTTTACCCCGTTCTTCTTTTAATGCTTTTGCTGCTCTTACTTTATCTGTAATATCAACCGACAGAATAAAAATACCTTCCGGCACAGGTTGCAGACTCAACTGAAACCAGATTTGAAAACCACCCGGAAAAATAAACATGTTTTCAATCTGCATCGATTTCTGCTCTGCCATACACTCTTCTGCCAACTGGTAAATACGATTTTCGCTCATGGCAGGAACAAGTTCGAGCAGGTTGCGGCCTATCAACGCTTCTTTCGGGATTCCAATTTGTTTAGAAAACGCATCGTTTACATAGATATACTTTTTATCGTAACCGATAATCTGTACCCCTTCAATCATTGTGTCGAGTGAATTACGGTAACGCTCTTCACTGATTTTTGCTTTTTCCTCTGCTTCTTTTTTTTCTGATACATCCCGATAGTTGAATACGATGGATTGCACATCTGCATCGTGCAGCAAATTGGTTGCAGTACCTTCCATCCACAAATACGTACCATCTTTCTTTTGATACCGAAACAGGCATTTTACTGTACTGCCGGGAGCATGCATCAGTTCCTTTATTGCTTTACCAACCTTCTCAATATCCTCCGGATGTATAAATGCCAATGCATCTGTACCAATGGTATCTTCATCGGTACGGCCCGTTGTTCGGTTAACCGATGGGCTGCGATAAGTAATTCGAAACGATGCATCGAGCAGTACAATTAAATCAAAACTATTTTCAATTAATGATCTGAAACGTCTTTCACTGGCCTTTACTACATTTTCTGTATGCACTTTGTCTGTTACATCTTCCAGCAAGGCAAGCCTGGCTTCGATTCCATCAAACATTATTGTTTGTGCCCATGCCTCCACAAGTATTTCGTTACCCGCTTTTGTAATATGTTTCCACACCCCACGATTTTGTGAGCCTTCAAAGCTTTCGATCAGCGGTTCAATACCCTTCAACCGCTCATGCTCTTCTTCCGGACGAATGTCGTAAAGTGTCATGCCAATAAACTCCGCCTCACTGTAACCATATTTCATTACTGCCTGCCGGTTTACGGCCAGAAAACGAAAGGTATGCGGATCAAAAATCCACATGGGCAACGGGTTATTTTCAAACAGGTTCCGGTATTGTATTTCACTCTTTTTAATTTCTTCGGTACGCACTTTTACTTTCTCTTCCAGATCATTATTAACAGCCTGTAATTGCAGGGCCAATGATTCCAAATCTTCCTGTGCTTTTTTACGTTCGGTAATATCCCGAACTGTTACCATCATGTAATTACCTTCTTCACTTCGCACCGGCGCCAAGGCAATATCTGCGGGAAAAATATGCCCGTCTTTACGTACGGCTTTTAGCTCAATACCTGTTTGCATGGCACGCATCCGTTGTTCCTTTACGAATGTTGCACGCTGTTGCTGATGTTTTTCCCGTAACTGTTGCGGTATCAGCATCTCTACTGTACTGCCAACCATTTCCTGTTTTGTAAACTGAAATACCTGTTCGGCTTTGGTATTTACAAATTCGATGATTCCTTTATCGTTACTGATAATGATGGCTTCGGGTGCCAGATCGAGCAATACCCGGAATTTATCATACCTGCCAACTTCAGGTATTTGCTCAACAGTGTAGATCAACGCCTGCAGTTGTCCATTTTCCATAACAGGCTTGCAGGTATGTTTACAATTAATGAATACGCCGGTTAAAAATTTTACAGAAGCCTCTAAGCTTTGTTGTTGATTGGTTGCCGTTGCATGACTGATGAGGTTTGTAATACTTTCTATTTGGTTGTTACCCACCTGCAGAACAGCCGAAAGTAAACGACCTTGCACATTGTTGTCTGTACCGGAAGCTAAACTGCTGCAGTCTGCGGTAGCTGCGAGTATGCATCCATCAGGTGTAAGTATGAAACTACAGCCAGGCAATGCCGACATAAGCAATGGTAAAGTGGAAGTGGGGATCATAAAATTACTACTGTCAAATATTCTTATTCAACACATGGGGCCTGTTCTTTAAGAGTCGATGATGGGTAGTAGTAATGTGTATGCGCCAGAGACTCGCAAACAAGCTATTTCAATATAGACACAAGATAGAAGCGACTTGCTGATTATCGTCAGCTAAGTAAGTAATCTGCCGGAGAATAGGGGTAATTACCTAACCCCTTTCCTTTCTACTACTCAGATTTTATGCTTACCACTACAGAAAAAATTATTGAGCAATTGTACACTATCAGCATTCGTTACCAGCTGTAACAGCGCACCGGGTTTACGCTAAACTCCACTCATCAAACAGCCATCTGCAAAGGCTCCACACTGCACTGTTTGTAGCTGTTTCGGCTGTATATTTAAACAACCACTTAACTATTGCATATGAAACGCAGAGATTTTCTCCGTAACAGTACACTTGCAGGTGCCACTACATTGGTAGCCGCAGCCTGCAATCCATCCACAACAAAAACAACATCGGATAACGCAACAAATGAAGCTGCCGATACATTTGCCTTAAACGAATTAACCATTGATGATCTGCAGGCAAAAATGAAAGCAGGCAATTATACATCTGAACAAATTACGCAGCTGTATCTCGACCGCATTAACAGCATTGATAAAAACGGACCTAAACTGAATGCCGTGATTGAAATGAATCCTGATGCGATCAGCATAGCACAGCAAATGGATGCGGAACGTAAGGCCGGTAAACTGCGTGGACCTTTGCATGGCATTCCTGTTTTGATTAAAGACAATATTGATACGGCTGATAAAATGATGACGACTGCGGGTTCGCTTGCATTGATGGATCATATTGCGAAAGCGGATGCTTTTCTTGTTAGCAAGCTGCGTGCTGCAGGTGCGGTGTTATTAGGTAAAACCAATTTATCGGAATGGGCCAACTTCCGTTCTTCCAATTCCTGTTCGGGATGGAGCAGCCGTGGCGGACAAACAAAAATGCCGTACATACTCGATCATAATCCCTGCGGTTCCAGCTCCGGTTCGGGTGTTGCTGTATCGGCGAATTTATGTGCTGTTGCCATTGGTACCGAAACCGATGGATCCATTACCTGTCCTGCATCGGTAAATGGTACAGTAGGTATAAAACCAACAGTTGGTTTGGTAAGCCGCAGCGGTATTATTCCTATTTCGGCAACTCAGGATACTGCAGGGCCGCTTACACGCACTGTAAAAGATGCCGCCATTCTTTTATCGTGCATAACAGGTGTTGATGCGAATGATGCAGTTACAAAAGAAAGCGAAGGAAAGATTGCAAAAGATTATACCGTTTTCTGCAAAGCAGATGGCTTGAAGGGGAAACGTTTAGGTGTTGAAAAAAAGAAATACGAGAACCAGTTTTTAAACCGCTTGCTTGAAAAAGCGATTGCTGATTTAAAAGAACAGGGTGCAGAAGTTGTTGAACTGGACTATCTCGATAAATTAAATGACTTAGGTGGTGCAGAATATGAACTGATGAAGTTTGAGTTTAAAGATGGATTGAATAAGTACCTGTCGGCCTCAAATGCAAAGCTGAAAACAATTGATGAAGTGATTGCATTTAACAAAGCCAATGAAGATAAAGTGATGCCTACGTTTAAGCAGGAGAACATGGTAGCCAGTGCAGCAAAAGAAGGACTCGACAGCAAAGCATACAAAGAAGCTTATGCCAAAAGTCATCTTGGTTCGAAGAAAATCATTGATGATGTATTACAGCAAAATAAACTAGACGCATTGATTGGTTTAACCATGGGGCCATCGTGCAGTATTGATGTGATTTACGGTGATCGCTGGGGCAATGTATTTCTTACGGGTCCTGCTGCTATGAGTGGTTATCCGCATATTTCTGTTCCTTGTGGATTGCTGTATGATTTACCGGTTGGTCTTTCATTCTTCAGTACAGCATATACAGAAGGTGAGTTAATCAGTTTGGCTTATGCGTATGAGCAAGCCACCAAACATCGTGTACAACCATCGTTTAAAAAAGCATTTCTGGCATAAAATAAATCATGCTCCTTTGTAACGTTCGTACAAAGGAGCATGATCAACTATCAACAAGAAATCAAAAACGATCAATCCTTTAATTCACATTCATCTTAAAACGCTTCACCTGTTCTTTAATGATGCGTTCCACTTCTGTTTCCATTGTTGACACCGTTGCATCGGCACCTTTCTTTTTCTGCTCATTGATGTATTGCTGGCGTTGCCGGTTGAGTGCAATCATTTTTGTTTGAATTGCTGCACGCTCTTTCTGCTTTTGTACAATGATTGTTTTTAACTCTGCTGTTGATTTATTCTGCAAACTGTCGGGCAATGTTTTCTTATCGATCTTTTGAATTTCTTCTTCCTTTCCTGCAGTACGGTCTACCAAATCCCAATCAGCGTTGTTATAGATCATATTATTACTTTTTGCTTCTGCCCGTTTGATGCCGGCTTTTTTACTCATCATGGTATTGGCCTGATCCATTTTCTGCTGCTTTTCGTACAACGCCTGTCCTCTTGCGCCATAGCTGATGTAGGTGCTGTTGAGTTGTTCGTTGAGTTTAAAAATTTCATCATCGTAAGGTGTGGCAATGTCTTCAATTTTATAATCCTGGTTGATGTTTGTAAAACTGCCGTTGCCACATTCGCCCATCAGGTTCCAGAACTCCCGTATGCCTTGCTGTCTTTCGCCGCAGTAAATGGTATTCACAATAACGCCTTTGCTTTTTGCAGCTGTACAGGCTTGTGTAAAACTGACATTCCCCTGGCGGAAACTTTCATTGCCTGCAATAAAAATTACTTTGTACGAATTGGGATTACTGTCCCACTTCAATTCATTAATGGAGGAATAGATAACCTGACCACAATACTCATCGCCACCGTTGGTGGTTAGTGCAAACAGATTTTGTGAGAGCGAATCGAGGTTGGTCATAAAATTATTGATCTGGCGGATGTATCCCTTCCGCACATCGTTGCGTGGGGTACCATACTCGTACAAGGCAATTTCAATTTTGGGATTGGCTTTGTTATCGCAATGCACACGGCCGAGTGTGTTGACCATGGTCCACAGTTGTGCCTTGGCCTGGTCGATGAGGCCATCCATACTGTTGCTGACATCGAGCAGAATAGCCACCTGTATTTTTTGATCGGTTGTTGGCGGAGGTGCTGTTGTTATTTGTTTTTGTTTATGGGGCTTACAAAAAGCAAATGCGAGCAGAGCGGCTGTACATACTGTTGCAACAGCCAGCAATGGTTTACGGTTTGTTTGCATAACGTTGATTTTGTGGTGGGATGCAGCAGGTGCTGCAAATACACAGGTACTCTGTTTGCTTTGGGAATGTTTTAACAGAACCAAAGAGGCCTGTTGTGGTGTAACTATTCGGCTTTTGTGTTCGTGCACCCACCCTTTTGAACGCTTTTAACTGCCTTGAAGGTGGGCTAAGCCGTGCTTTATCTGTGCACTACCTGTCGGGAGTACCGGCTATTAGATGTGCTCAAAAACGGCAAAAACGCTCAAAAACGGCATAAATGGCCGTTGGATTTTTCAGTCGCAGACTTGTTTTCTATTTTGTGTGTATGGCACAACAAATGGGGTTACTGAAGATAACGGGAACGATTGGCGGTGTTTGTTTTTACTGCCTTGACGGGGTGTATTATGCAAGGGCAAAAAGTTCGCTTACGGGGCAACGAGTAAAGCGTGATCCGGCATTTGCAAAGACGATGCAGCATGCGGATTTGCTTGGAAGAGCGGCGAAGATTGCCTCTGAACGCTATCGGCGAACGGTGCCGAAAGCGGAACGGAGCCGGGGTAAGTACCGGGAACTGGTGGGTGTGGTGTTAAGGGAGCTACGGGAGGAGGCCACGGAGGCACAACGAAAGATACCGCAAGAGAACCACGAACAGCACGAATGGACACGAAGGTTTAGCAGCCACAGATTGACACGGATTGTCTCGTCCTGAAATAGGTTGACAACAAATCAACCATTTATTCTGAGAAACGTCTCCCGCAGGGGACGTTTCGTAACAAGATAGCCCTACTTTAATTTTAGCTGACTTCTTTATTTTGTAAACCCAGCAACAGCCAAACAGTTATAACAGGTAGTGGTGCGGTGCTTTACGCTTGTGAAAAGAGTACGTGCTGGATGACGGTTGTATGGTTTCGGGGACTGTTGCAGGAGACGACGGAGGAACGAATTGTATTTGCTAACGATTTTTGAGGGGAAACAATATTTTAAACTGATTGCAAATTAGCAATGAGCAAAAAAATGCGAAAGTTTGCAGGGATGAAAGCTTCGTATATTTATGCGTTGGCTCTAATTATACCAGACCTCACAAAATTCTAACAGTATGAAAAAATATTCAGTAACAATCATCTTGACAACGTTTATAAATTTTGGATTTGGACAGACAGAAAAAATAGTTAACAAAACTGTTGCTGACAGTTTTGAGATGAATTATAATGCAGACAATTTTGACGCAATATTTTCAAGTTTCTCCACAGAAATGCAAACAGCATTACCACTTGACAAAACGAAAGAATTTTTTACAGGGCTGAAAACACAAGCAGGAAAAATTACAAAAAGACAATTTGTAAAATACGAGCAGACTTACGCCTCATACAAGACACATTTTGAAAGAGCATTATTTGCAGTCAATATTTCAGTTGACAACAATTCAAAAATCAACGGACTGTTTGTGAAGCCCATCAAAGAAAGTAATTTGCAAAAATCAGTTCGTAACACAACAAAACTAATTTTACCATTTAAAGACGAGTGGACAGTAATTTGGGGTGGCGACACAAAAGAATTAAACTATCACGTTGAAAGCGAAGCTCAAAAAAATGCCTTTGACATTGTAATAACTAACGACAAAGGAAATTCATACAAGACAGACGGGAAAACCAATGAAGATTATTATGCTTTCGGAAAAGACCTCATTGCACCTTGTGATGGAGAAGTTGTTTTAGTAGTTGATGGGGTTAAAGACAATGTGCCAGGAATTTTAAATCCTGTTTATGTTCCAGGCAACACAGTTATTATTAAGACACTAAAGAACGAGTATTTATTTTTTGCTCACTTTAAACAGCATTCAATAGTAGTTAAGCAAGGACAAAAGATAAAGCAAGGACAACTGCTTGGACTTTGTGGAAATTCAGGCAATTCATCAGAACCGCATTTACATTTTCACATCCAAAATGTAGAAGATATGAATTCTGCAACAGGCGTTAAATGCTACTTTGACAAAATACAAGTAAACGGACAGACTAAAACAGATTATTCTCCAATTCAAAAAGATAAAATAAGCAACGAGAAAAAATAACTACAGCCAACAAATGGCTTGCCGCAAGGCTGGCGGACGGAATAATCCCGCATCTGCGGGATACTACTATCAGCTAATATCGGGCTTGACCGAATTCTACCTGGCTTTTAGTTGTTAACTTCAACTTCAATTTGTCTCGTCTTGAAATAGGTTGACTGCAAATCAATCATTTTATGGATTTAAAAGAACAGATTATTAAGGAGTATCTGGAAACAGATTGCGGTTACCGGAGTCTTCAATCAAAGTATGGCATCAGCCGCACTACTATTTGCAAATGGGTGCAAATTTACCATGGTGTTTATGGATTAGGAAGAACAGCTAAACAACAAAACCATTATCCTGGAGATATGGATGATTGGAACAAAAAACGCTTACCCAAAAGCAAATCACAACTAAAAGCTGTTACACCCTACAGCATTATAAACTGCGAAAGAACTAAGCTAGTTAATAAATTACTTCGGTATTTGTTATTGTTATTTGGGCTCAGTGTTCTAGCTTCGCTACGATTGAAAGTAAATTACAGGTTTTTTGCCTGCTGTCAGGAATATTTTTCTGCCGATTCGTTTCATGTTTTAGTTTTGCAGCGTGAAATTGTTTACACAGCTGCTTATTGTTTACATTCTGCTGTTGAGCATGTTTCCTTGTCCGGAAGATGTGTTTACTGCTGATAAGGATACAGCTACTGTTGCACTTACCCAAACAGCAACAGATGATGATTGCAAAGATGATTGTCCACCATTTTGCGCCTGTTCCTGCTGTGGTATTCAACTGATGCGTAACTGCAATTGCATACATATAAAAACACCGGTGCAGCTTGCAGTTTATCATCCTGTTGTACAAACATTAGCCCTATCCGATGTTTACCGCCCCATCTGGCAACCGCCGCAACTGAGTTAAGCGCTTCGTACTATTTCTTAACTCAACCATTTAATTTTATTTATGCAAAAAATTCTTTTGCTGTTCCTGCTTACATGTATTTGTAGCAGTGTTACAGCGCAACATACCTTATCGTTTACAGTAAAAGATAAACATACCAATGAAGTATTATCAGCCGCTACTGTGCAGCTTGCACAACGTAGTACCGTAACCGACAGCAGCGGTAAGGTCAGCTTCACCAATCTTCAACAGGGCGTTTACAAAGCAACCATATCACATGTTGGTTATTCCACACAATCCATTACCATTACGGTACCACTTGCAAACAATGAAGCAGTTGTGGTGCTGCTTGAACGGGAAGAAGAAGAGGAAGAAGAGATTATCATTACCTCTACCCGCAGCACACGGACTTTTCAGAATATTCCGACCCGTGTAGAGTTTATTGCAGGTGAAGAGCTGGATGAAAAAGCAAATATGAAACCGGGCGATATCCGCATGTTGCTGAATGAAAGCACCGGCATTCAAACACAGCAAACATCGGCCACATCGGCCAATGCGTCTATCCGCATACAAGGTTTGGATGGTCGTTATACGCAAATACTCAAAGATGGTTTTCCATTGTACAATGGCGCAGCAGGTGGATTGGGGTTATTACAAATTGCACCGCTCGATCTAAAACAGGTAGAAGTGATTAAAGGTTCTGCTTCCACATTATATGGCGGTGGTGCCATAGCAGGTTTGGTGAATCTTATTTCAAAAACACCCACAGCAGAACGGGATTTTAAAATTCACCTCAACGGTACAACTGCAGGCGGAATTGATGCAAACCTCTTTTATGGCAAACGTATCAATAAGTTTGGCCTCACCGTTTTTACATCACGAAACAGCAATGCAGCCTACGATCCTGCAAAAATTAATTTATCTGCTATTCCTGCATTTCAGCGTTACACTGTTAATCCCCGTTTGTTTTATTATCCTTCAGCAAAAACAAAATTGATATTGGGTATAAATACTGTTGTTGAAAACAGGCTTGGTGGCAATATGGAATACATCAAAGAAAATACAACAGCCGGTTATTACGAACGTAACAAATCGCAACGGTATGCTGCACAGTTTTCACTCGATCATGATTTTGGAGAAGCGAGTCGTTTTACATTAAAACAAAGTGTAAGTTATTTCAACCGTAAACTAAGTACACCCGGTTATGTATTTGAAGGAAAGCAACTGAACAGTTTTACAGAAGCCAATTATTCACATCATGGGGAAACTGCAGAATGGGTGGCGGGTGTTAATATGTGGAACGAACATTTTAATGAAGTGCCGCACAGCAATACTGCAGTACGCAGTTTTAAACAAAATACTGTTGGTGCGTTTGTGCAAAATACATTTAAAGTAAACGAATGGTTACATTTTGAAAGTGGTGTACGTGGCGACTACGTCAACAATTATGGTTTTGCTTTTTTACCACGTGTAGCTGTTTTGTTTAAACCTTCCGCTTCCTTCAGCTCCCGTATTGGTGGTGGTATGGGTTACAAACCGCCTACCATTTTTACAGAAGAAAGTGAACGTTTACAATACAGCCAGGTTCTGGGTATTGATGCCTCCAATAAACTTGAAAGAAGTTATGGCTTTAATGCCGATGTAAACTATAAAACCAAGTTATTTGATGCAGTAAGTTTCAGCATCAACCAGTTGTTCTTTTATACCCGTATTAATCAACCGTTGCTGTTACAAAGCACACCCAACGGCAGAAAGTTCGTAAACAGCAGTGGCCATATTGATACAAGAGGTATTGAAACCAATATCAAAATCGGTTACGAAGATTTTAAACTCTTCCTTGGTTATACATTTACCGATACGAAAATTCATGAAGGAATCAACAAGCGTGTTAACCCGTTAACAGCACGCAACCGCATCAATGCTGTATTAATGTATGAAGCAGAAGAAAAATGGAAAGCAGGACTTGAGGCTTATTATTTCGATAAACAATTACTTACCGATGGCCAAACCGGTAAAGCGTACTGGATCTGCGGATTTATGGTTGAACGTTTGTGGGAAAAGTTTTCACTGTACATCAACTTCGAAAATTTTCTTGATGCAAGACAAACACGCTTCGACAGTATTTATACCGGCAACATCAACAATCCTGTTTTTCGTGATGTATATGCACCACTCGATGGCTTTGTTGTAAACGGTGGTTTAAAAATAAAACTGTAATACAGCAGCATTTCATTTACAACTTTTAACGTGCATAAAAAAAGAGCCACTACGCAACAGTGGCTCTTTTTATTCATCACCAATCAAAACAAATATTAATGATGTTCGGGAGCTAGTTTTACATCATCGGGGCTACGCCACAATGCACTCAGCAAGAGTTCACGCATAAAGAAAAATTCTTTGGGTAAACGGTCATATGCTTTTTCAAACAACTCTTCATGACCCAGTAATTCTTTCTTCCACAGCTCACGGTCTACATGCATAATATTGTTGAAATCGTCTTTGCATAATTCATCCATACCTGTCCAGTCCAGATCACGGTAGCGTGGTCTCCAACCGATCGGACATTCAACAGCACTTGCTTCGCCTTTGCTGCGTTGTACAATCCATTTGAGTACACGCATGTTTTCTCCAAAGCCGGGCCATGCAAATTCGCCTTTTTCATTTTTGCGGAACCAGTTAACACCGAAAATGCGTGGTGCATTGGGCAGATCACGACCAAACTGTAACCAGTGGTTGAAATAATCGCCGAGGTGGTAACCAAGGAACGGCAACATGGCAAACGGATCACGACGCACTTTGCCTAACTCACCAAATGCAGCAGCTGTCATTTCGCTGCCCATTGTTGCAGCAAGGTATACACCAAAGTTCCAGTTGAACGATTGATAAACTAATGGTACAGCAGAGCTTCTTCTTCCACCAAATACAAATGCGGTAATCGGCACACCTTCGGGATTATCCCAATCGGCATCAATTACAGGATTCTGGTAAGCAGGCGCTGTAAAGCGTGCATTGGGGTGAGCCGCAGGTTTACCACTTGCTTTATCGTACAAGTTTCCTGTCCAGTCAATCAAACCTTCGGGTGCTTCTTTGCTCATGCCTTCCCACCAAACATCACCATCAGGTGTAATACCCACGTTGGTAAAAATGGTGTTGGCCCGTATGCTGTCCATTGCATTGGGATTTGTTTTGCGGTTGGTACCCGGTGCTACACCAAAGTAACCGGCTTCAGGATTAATCGCATACAAACGGCCATCCTGTCCTTTATGAATCCATGCAATATCATCGCCAACGGTTGTTACTTTCCATCCATTTAAACCTTCCGGCGGAATCATCATGGCAAAGTTGGTTTTGCCGCATGCGCTGGGGAAAGCAGCAGCGATATAACTCTTCTCTCTTTCGGGCGATTCTACACCAAGTATCAGCATGTGTTCTGCAAGCCATCCTTCATCACGTCCCATGACACTGGCAATACGCAATGCAAAACATTTTTTACCCAGCAAGGCATTACCACCATAACCGCTGCCGTAAGAAATGATCAACCGCTCTTCAGGGAAATGTGTAATGTATTTTTCGTGCGGGTTACAAGGCCATTTTACATCCAGCTGTCCTTCGTGTAAAGGCGCACCCAATGTGTGCACGCATTTTACAAACGAATCGTCGATGAAAGGCATTACCTGGTCGCCCATGCGTGTCATAATACGCATGTTGATGACAACGTATTCACTATCGGTAAGCTGTACCCCGTAACGAGAGAGGGATGAGCCAACCGGGCCCATGCAAAAGGGAATTACATACATGGTTCTTCCCTTCATACTTCCTTTGGTTAAACCTTCCAGTAAGGTTTTCATCTGGTTCGGCTCCATCCAGTTGTTGGTAGGGCCGGCATCTTCTTTTCTGCGGCTGCAGATATAGGTACGATCTTCTACACGGGCTACATCGCTGGGATCGCTGAAGCAAGCATAACTGTTAGGGCGTTTTTCGGGGTTGAGTTTAATAAATGTACCCTTGTCTACCAGTTGCTGGCACAATGCATCGTATTCTTCCTGTGAACCGGTGCACCAGTGTACGTTTTCGGGCTGAAAATGATCCTGCATTTTAAGGACCCACTCTTTCAATTCGGTTTTGTCGGGGGCAATCATCTTGTTTTAGTTTTAGTTAGACAAACATAATATCCTTTTCTTCATATGCAAGTAAGCTGTAAACTGTTTTTTAGCGAATGATGAATATAAGTGTGCTGTCCAATCTGTATCAGCATTTTACTTGCACGCTAACTTTTCGTTAGTAGATAAACGTTTTGTTTGTATCGACCAACAAGCAATTCGTTGTTTATCGATAAAGAAACTCCTTCTGTTATCAAAGCAACTGTGCTCATCGCTTTATGGTTTGTACAGCAATTGCAGGAATTAGTTTTATGTTCTTAACTATTAAATCTTATCATCATGCTACAGTATTTTAAACAGCTTACGCTTACAGCCATTATCATTATTGCCGGCTTCACTGCATCTGCACAACATCAGCTACAACCACTTGCAAAAGACGAAGGTTACTGGGTTATTGAAACCAGTGTTCAGCAACCTAAACAGGCACGGGTAGTCTTTTACAATCACCTGCACCAGGTAGTGTATGCAGAGCAGGTAAACGGATTCGTACTCCATATTGAACGTACAAAAGTTCAACGAAAACTTAACAAAGCGTTGAAAGAAGCACTTACCGCATCCGAACAGGGAACTCTTGCTGCCAACGAAAACCGTGTGGTTGCTGCCTATTTCAGAAAAAAATAAAGAGTTGCAGCTGCCTGTCATCGGCAAAGGCCGTTTGTCGACAGAATTAAATCGTTTGTCTATACATGCTTCGTAAAGCTTTCAAATCTTTACGAAGCACTGTAACTTTAAAGAATGATGATTGAGAAATATCCCTTTTTATTTTCCGACAGCAGACGTTACCAGCTTGCCCGCCATGCAAGTTACTGGCTGTTCTGGATGGTATTCCAGGGGTTTCTTTACTCGTTTGTTGCCGTTCGCAGAGGGTTTCTTTACTGGCCCCGGCTCCAATCGTCGTTTGTGGAATCATTGATTTACCTGATTCCGCACATGTTTCTGTCGTACATGCTCATATACTTTGTTATTCCCCGTTACCTGTTAAAACAAAAATATTTTGCAACCATTGTATGGGTGCTTTTCCTGTTTTTTCTTTCGGCACTGATCTCCTCTTTTTTATCTGTTACGCTTATTGAAAGTACCCGCCTTTATTTTATGAGCAGGGATTATATTTCTGCTTTGCGAGACGACGGAAAAGGGCTCACTATCTTCCTTGGTTTAATGGCAGGATTTCGTGGAGCCATTACCATTGGTGGCATTTCGGCAGCCATTAAACTTATGAAGCATTGGTATGTAAAAGAACAACGCAACCTTATTCTGCAAAAAGAAAATATGGAAGCCCAGCTGAAAGTGCTGAAGGCGCAAATACATCCCCACTTTTTATTCAACACGCTCAACAATATTTATTCTTATACCCATAACAGCTCGCCTGCAGCATCGAAAATGCTGATGGAGTTATCGGATATACTGCGTTACATTTTATACGAAGGCGACCAGCAACGGGTACCCTTAAGTAAAGAATTAAAACTGCTGCGTGATTATATTGAACTAGAGCAGTTGCGTTATGGTAATAAACTGGAAGTTACAGTCAGCTATCCTTCTAATGCTGAGCAGTATACCATTGCTCCGCTGCTGCTGCTGCCTTTTGTAGAAAACTGTTTTAAACATGGAACAAGCACAATGCTCGAAAATCCGTGGGTAAGTCTTCAGCTACACATCAGCAACGATACCTTGTATATGAAACTGCTTAACGGAAAAGCAGAACAACCTGTTGCACACCAATCGGGTATTGGTTTGCAAAATGTAAAAGAACGTTTGCGTTTGCTGTACCCGGGCGAACACGACTTGCAAATTATGAATGAACCTGATGTGTTTATTGTGAACCTGAAAATAAAGCTGGAGCTGATACCTGCCACGCAACCTGTTATCGTAAAAGAAAAAACACTTACGCATGCCTGATGCACAAAAAATACGCTGCCTGGTTGTAGACGATGAGCCGCCTGCCCGTGAAATTATTAAGCAATACATTGCCGATACACCTATGCTGCAATTGGAAGGTGAATGTGGTAATGCTATACAGGCGATTAGCTTTTTACAGCAACAGCAAGCCGATCTTATTTTCCTCGACATTCGCATGCCACAATTATCGGGTACGGATTTTTTAAAAACATTACCACATCCGCCCAAAGTAATTTTTACTACTGCCCATGCAGAATATGCATTAGATGGCTACGAACTGGATGTGGTTGATTACCTGTTAAAACCAATTCGCTTCGATCGTTTTTTAAAAGCTGTCAACAAAGCGTACCAGTACAGCAGTTTGAAAACAGCTGTTGAAAAAACAATTCCTGACCAGGAAAAAACAGATGCCTTTGTTTATTTCCGAGCCGACAGAAAAATGATTAAAGTAGTACTTGCCGATATCCTCTACATCGAAAGCATGAAAGATTATGTAAAAGTTGTAACCACACAGGAAACAATTATTACCAAACAATCCATCAGTTCGGTAGAAGCCATGCTGCCGGAAAATCAATTCATCCGTTCGCATCGTTCGTTTATTGTTTCCTTACAAAAAATAAAGTCGTACACAAGTGAGTTGATACAGATTGGGAAAACAGAAATTCCTATCGGCAAAATTTACCGCAGCCATGTTTTAAAACTTTTAAGCTGAGTTTGGTTTTTGCATCCTGCAATTTTCATCCTACCTTTTCTACCTAATTACAGCGTATGGTAGGATGGATTACTTCACTTTGGTTTAAACTGCGGGGCTGGAAAGTTACCGGTACTTTCCCGAACGATGTTCCTAAAATGGTATTGGCTGTTGCACCGCACACCAGTGCATGGGATATTGTTGTGGGTTTAGCTGCACGCTATCTTATTCCGATAAAGCATGCTTACTTTCTTGGTAAAAAAGAATTATTCGACGGGCCGTTTGGCTGGTTCTTTCGTGCCATTGGCGGTACACCGGTCGATCGTTCTTCATCGCAGGGATTGGTGAAACAGGTTGCAGATAAGTTTGCGCAACACGATGTTTTCCGTATTGCTATGAGCCCGGAAGGAACAAGAAAGAAAGTAGATAAACTCCGTACAGGTTTTTATTACATTGCCAAAGAAGCCAATGTACCCATTCAGTTAGTTGGTTTCGATTTTACAAAACGGGAAGTAATTATGGGGCCACTCATTTATCCTTCGGCCGATGAAACCAACGACTTTAAACAGATCCTTTGCTTTTTTGCAGCTGTTGAAGGCAAGCACAAAGAAATGGGTATACAACACCTGCTGCACTAAAAAGTGCTATGCCCTATTTACTACGGCACAGCACTTGCTAAATCATCGATCAACCTTTAAAAATTTTGATCGTCGGCACTTGGGCCGTAACTACCGGGAATAGGAATGTTGAGCAACCGCAGGTAAACACCCAACTGTGCACGGTGGTGTGTGGTTTGTGCAAACGAATGACGGAGTGCTTCATACTTCGTCAGATCAGCCAGCACGGTGTCGCCCATACACATTTTCCAATGTTTGTTTACCAGCGTATCATCATCCGTTTTTTCAAGTAGAGATTTTCCTTTGCTGTACGATTTTTCAAGCAAGTCCAGTAACTCTTTGTTATTGCTTACAGGAGATGGCGTGTACGGCTGTGCTGCAAAGTCGAGTACTTCATGCTCCAGAATATGTTCGGGCCAGCCGGGTATTTCTGCAATATGAATGGCCAGGTTTTTCATAGGCATACTTTTTTCATGTGGCTTCCAGTCGAACTTATCGTCGGGAACTAATGCAAGCATTTTACGTGTGGTAGCAATTTCCTGCTCCATTTCTTTAACGAGCAATTGTGTAAGATTCATAGCTGATTGTTTTTAGAATTCAAAGAAACAACCGGCCACTGACAACCCTATGGCAGTGTACTTTTTGCGTCTGCAAAAAAATTAATAATTCACCGGCAGCTGCTTCATGTAGTCGTTAATATCAATATGGTTGCTTTTGGAAAATGTAATGCCGGTATCTTTTACTTTCAGTATGCGTGAAACCCTGAAATCACGGTAGTCGTTTCGTACATGGCACCAGGCAGCCAAATGCCAGTTGTAAGCATAAAAGATTAAACCAATAGGCTCTACTTCCCGTTTACTTACTTCGTTGTTATTGTTTTTATAATCGAGCAGCAGTTTTGTTTTGGAAGAGATGGCTGTTTGCAAAACAGAGAGGTGTTCAAAATCGGTATAGCCCGGATACATCGTTTGGAATTTTGTTTGCTGATGCAGGCGCTCCAGCTTTTCTTTTTGCGAAGGCCGCATCACCGCTTTTACTTTGTCGAGTGCTGCCGTATAATGTGTAAGAATGGATTTATCGGCAAAGCGTTCTACAACTGTCTGCATTAACAATAACGCATTTGCTTCCTCACTGGTAAAACTTACCGGTGGCAGAAAAAACCCATCTACTAAAAAATAGCCACGGTGTTGCTCAAAACTTACAGGTATTCCCTGTTCGGCGATGGCCTTCATATCTCTGTAAACCGTACGTACACTGATGTTATACTTGGCAGCAATTTTTTCGGCAGTTACAAACTTTTTCGTTTGCAAAGTTGTAATAATGCCCAACAGGCGGTCAACACGGTTCATAATAAAAAATAGATTCATTCAAATGTAGCAATTCCCATTCCAAGTAAAAAGCGCTGATTTTGTGTTAACTTCCTTCAACCAAAAACTCTAACAGCATGAGATTCTTTTCAACCGCATTCCTTCTGTTTGTATGGATGCACACAAATGCACAAACAAAATCTGTTGCCAATCCTAAAGCAGAAGCCTGGAAAAAAGAAGTAATCAAAGCCATTGATGGCCGTGCAAAAGATGCACAGGTAATGGTTGATATGGTGTTCAGTTTTTCGGAACTTGGTTTTCACGAAACAGAAACAGCCGCTTACCTCACAAAAATTCTGGAAGAAAACGGATTTACCATTCAACGTGGTATTGCAGGCATACCAACTGCATGGACAGCAACATGGGGTAACGGCAAACCATTTATTGCCTTAGGCAGCGATGTGGATTGTATACCCAAAGCTTCGCAAAAACCGGGTGTTGCATTTAAAGCACCCATTGTTGAAGATGCGCCGGGCCATGGCGAAGGACATAATTCCGGTTTGCCCTTACTTATACTTTCCGCCATTGAAGTAAAGAAAATTATGGAGCGTGAAAAACTACCGGGTACACTGATGATATGGCCGGGAGTTGCTGAAGAGTTGGTAGGAAGTAAAGCCTGGTATATACGGGATGGTTATTTTAAAAATGTAGATGCCTGCATTTTTACACACGTGGGTAACAACTTAGGTGTAAGCTGGGGCGATGCCGGTAATAACGGTCTTGTTTCAGTTGAATTTATGTTTGAAGGAAGTGCCGCACATGCAGCAGGTGCTCCCTGGCGTGCAAAGAGCGCATTGGATGCAGTAGAGTTAATGAACATTGGATGGAATTATAAACGGGAACATTTAAAACCCACGCAACGATCGCACTATGTGGTAACCGATGGAGGTGATCAGCCAAATGTTGTGCCGTCTAAAGCTGCCGTTTGGTATTATTTTCGAGAGCGTACGTACGAAGATATTAAAGCTATGTACGATGATGGTATCCGCATTGCCAATGGTGCAGCAATGATGACCAATACAACAGTGAAGTATCGCTTGCTGGGTACTGCATGGCCAGGCCATTTCAATAAAGCCATTGCTGAAGCGATGTATAAAAACATACAGACTGTTGGCTTACCCACCTGGAGTAACGAGGACCAGGCACTTGCAAGAGCAGTACAGAAAATAAGTGGTGCTCCAAAGAAGGATATGCGTGGTAATGCGATTGATGGTTTGGCTGTGAAACTTGATACACTTAACGGGCCTGTACAATTTTCAATGGGCGGTGGCAGTGATGATATTGCAGACATTGCCTGGAATGTACCAACAGTTGTGTTACGTTTTCCCGGCAATATACCCGGCACACCGGGGCATAGCTGGGTAGATGGTATTGCAATGGCTACGCCGATTGCACATAAAGGAGTTGTTGCAGGAAGTAAAGCAGTAGCTGCAACGTTAATTGATATGCTTACCAATCCGAAGATTATTGCCGATGCATGGACTTATCATAACAATTTACAAACAAAAGAAGTGAAGTATAAACCGTTTGTAGATGCAGATACAAAGCCTGCTGTATTTCTGAATACCGAAATCATGCAACAGTACAGGCCAAAGCTGAAACAGTTTTACTACGACCCATCAAAATACAATACTTACCTGGAGCAATTAGGCATTACCTACCCAACATTGGAAGAAAAGAAATAAAGCTGCTTTACTTTACTTCTTCAAACATGCCGGTTTGTTTGTTCTTCCGCACATTATCGGCATGGAAGTAGCGGCCATTCATCGCTACGTAAACGCCGGGAGGAAGTGTTTGTGCAAAGGCAATGGCGCTGCCAAGATTAAAAAGCCCATCGCTGCTACCGAACTTAATGGGAATCATGGCGCCGGTGAGTACAATGGTTTTATTGCTGATTTTTTGTGCAATAATGCGGGCAGTTTCGCTCATGGTATCGGTACCGTGGGTAATCACAATCCGGTCTTCATCGGCATTGGCACACTGGTGAACAATAAGATCCCGGTCTTCATTCGTCATTTCAAGACTGTCGATCATCATTAACGTACGTATTTCAACAGGCACACGACACCTGCCCATATCGAGCAGGTCGTGCATATGTGTATCGTTAAAATAAAGCTGACCGGTTATTTCGTTGTACTCCTTATCGAATGTACCGCCCGTAATAAATATGCGGATTGCCATGAAATGCTTTTTTACAGATTTACTGCAAAGAAAAACAATCCAACGGTAATACCGAAGAGGCCGAGAATTAAATTACCAGGCCTGATGAGTTGATATAGTTTACCAACGCCGCACTGTTCTTTAAGTTGAGCTTCTTGAGAATGTTGTGCCTGTGTACCTCCACCGTTTTCAACGAAATGTTGAGCTCAGCAGAAATTTCTTTCGATGAAAGGCCCTGCTTGATGTACTTGATGACATCCAGCTCACGTGCCGATAACGTATTGGCACCGGTGCTTTCTTCTTCGAATATCTGTTCGCTTAAAATTGTTTTTACTTCTGCGCAGATATAGCGTTTGCCTTCGCTTACTGCAACAATTGCATCAAACATTTCCTGCTGTGGTGAGTTTTTGGTTACATAGCCCATTGCACCAAGCTTCAGCAGCTTTTTAACATAAGCCGGTTGCGAATGCATGGATACTCCAATAATTTTTGTTGTTGGAGAAAACTTACGGATCTGCTCAGTAGCTTCAATACCGTTTACAGGAGCCATGTTAATATCGAGCATTGCAATTTTTGGACGTAATTTTTGCGCCAGTGCAATCGCTTCTTCTCCATTACTGCATTGTGCAACAACTGTAAAACGTGGATCGCTGTTTAAAATGAAAGTCCATGTTTCTCTAATCAGCTTATGATCATCGGCAATTAAAACAGTAATCTTTTCCATGGTAATGTAGTTTTTGTTTAGTTTTTATTTATTGGAATAAGCACGGATAATTTGCATCCTTGTCCGGGATTCGTAGCAATCTCTGCCGTTCCCGCATGTAATTCTGCTCTGCTTTTTATATTCATAATACCTTGCCCTTTTCGAATAGTCCGTAAATCGAACCCTTTCCCATCATCTTCAACATAGAGTAACACTTTATTGTCTGAGACGGAAAGTTTAATGCAAACATTCCTTGCTTCTGCATGCCGTACAACATTGTTCAGCTTTTCCTGAATGATGCGGTAAATCGTAAGCTGCAATGTATTATCAATAATCTCTTCAATTTCGTCTGCAACGGAAAACTCAATTTCAAGCGTTCCCAATAACCTGAAACTGTCAACCAAATCGCTTATCGATGCAATCAGTCCCAGGTCTTTCAAGCTATGTGGCACAAGTGAGCGGGAAAGACTGCGCACTTCATTAATAACCGAGTTGATATGATTCGTACTTCTATCGATCAGAGCAGTTGGGTTTTCCTGGTTATTCTTCAGCATTTCAAGATAGAGTTTCGTAGTGGTCAGTAACTGACCAATATTATCGTGTAACTCTTTCCCTATTTCGGCACGTTCCTTTTCCTGTGCAAATACTACGGCCTGCGCAATCTGATTCTGACGGCTCTTTTCTTTTTCAATAATTTCTTTTTCAAGATTCTTTTGACGTGTTATATCCTGCATTGCGCCTACCACACGAATCGGCTTACCTTCATTATTGTATATAAGGTAGCACTTATCTGAGACAAAAGAAAACGATCCGTCTTTTTTTCTGAATCTGTACTCACATTCCCAGAAGTGAGTACTCCGTTCGGTCAAAAATTTATTAAAACTTTCAACAACATTTGCCTTGTCGTCCGGGTGTATATTTGTTGCCCAAAAATCATTTCCGGCTTCCTCATCTTCAAATCCATGGCCAAACAGTACACGGTAACCATCACTCCAGGTAATATCTTGCGTTTCAAAGTCAAGATCCCAAATGGCTTCTCTTGTGGCATTGGCTACTAACTTGTAGCGTTCGTTACTGAGACGTAATTTTTCAGCAAATAATTTTTGTTCCGATATGTCCTGCATTGCACCCACAAACCGTATGGGCAACCCATCACCATCGTGAATTTTAAACCCTTTATCGCTTACGTAAGCGTAAGTATCATCACTCTTCAAAAAGCGGTATTCGCATTGCCACTGGTTTGTTACCGATTGACTTAAAAAACTTTGCAGTTGCTGTTTGGTCCGTTCCCGGTCTTCCGGATGAAGTTTGGATTCCCAAAAATCGAGACTTGTATTTTCGGCATTCGGATCGTACCCAAAAAGTTGTTTGAAACCTTCGCTGCGAAGAATCACATTTTTCTTAATATCAAAATCCCAAATGGCCTCGTTGGTTGCCCGCTTTACATATTCGTACCGTTCGTTACTTACCGCCAATGCTTCCAGCATTTCTTTTTGCGTTGTAATATCTCTGTGCGAAGCAATGATGATTCCTTCATCAATGAGTGGTGTTGCTGTCCATGCAATCCATTTGGTAGTGCCGTGCTTAGTAATAATTCTGTTTTCAAAATAATCTACCCGCTTACCCTCACTTAATTCAAGTAGCTTCTTGTAAACTGCCGGCTTGTCAAAATCGTGTACATAGCTCAACGGATGAATGGATTTCGCTTCTTCAGCAGTATACCCGCTGAACTCGATAAATGCAGGATTTACCCGAATGTAGCGGCCGTCTAAACCAGCAATGGTTAAAATATCTCTGCTGATGAGGAAGAAATTGTTGAGCATGGTGCTGTTCATTTGCTTCGAAACTTCGGCAGCAAATAAATTAGCCATCGTACTGATGAGGTTTAGCTCATGGCGGTTATACTTTTTAGGAGTACGGCTCATTAAAGCCAGGCAGCAAACAACTTTATTGTCGGCTACAACAGGAATCATTAAGGCTGTTCGTAAACCGCAGTTCTGCATCTGCTCCAGCCGTTTAAATTGCAGCTTTGCTTTTGTAATATCTTCAATCCAGCTCGAACGAACTGTGTTGATTTGATCACTATCGAAATAATCGGCTGCAGGAAAAACAAGTTGTTTTGTAGCAGCAAAATATTCTTCCAATGCAGTTTTATCCAGACTTTCATCAACATCCACCACTTCACTTTTAAGGTAAAGCCCATCGAAACTTGGCAGCCAAAACTCGCACAAATCCCAGTTGGTAAACCTGCGCAGCTTTTGCAATGCCAGTTGCAGATTTTCTTTTAAAGCACGTGGCTGTATTAACGTATCTGAAATTTCGAAGCCCAACTCGTTTTCCTGTTGAGTGCGATAGGTTTCTGTAACATCTGTTACCTGCAGCAGATAACCATTGGTAGAAGCAAACGCTACTTCGTGACGGGAAATACGTACTAAAATCTGTCCGCCCACTTTTGTACGGTGCTCTACCACTTTGTTGCTCTGATAAATATCGTTTAGTTGTTCGCAGGTTACTTCGTGTACAAACAGATCCCGGATATTGATGTTTTTAAACTCGGCCTCTGAATAACCATAGCAGTCGATTGCCTTTTTATTGACATCGAGTATTTGAGTGTGATCTTTGCTTACAACAAACAACGGCAAAGACAGGTTGTTGAAAAATGCTTTGTAGCGTTCTTCATTACGCTTTACTTCTTCTTCAGCCTGCTTTCTTACGCTGATATCGTTAAGGTTAATCAGCATTGCATTGATGTGGGGATTACTAAAGAGATTCTTGCCCTTTACTTCTGCCCACAGCCAGCTGTTATTTTTATGCTTAAACCGTATATCAACTGCAGCATTCTTGCCCGGATTAAGCAGCTCTGCTTCGAAAACAGTTTTGGCCGTCATCAAATCTTCGGGATGAACAAGTGCAAAACCGTTAGTGCCAAGCAATTCTTTTTCGTTATAACCCAATACCTGTTCAATATTCGCAGAGCAATAGGTTACTGTATTTTCTGCATCAACAAGTATAAACACATCTACACTGTTGCTGAGCATCTGCACAAGCATTTCCTGCTTTGTATCAATTAATACATTTGCCTCTGCCAGCTGCCTGGTTTTATTGGCATTTTCGGTACTGTCGAAACCAATACATTGGATGTATGCAACTCCATCAACAGCTTTTATATAGGTAAACTCCCATTTTGTATAAATGTAATTACCTAGTGCAGAAGGTTTACGTACTTCAATAGGAAAACTACGTCCGGGTTGTTGTATGCATTGTTCTACAACTGCTGCGGTCAATGTATGATCAGCCGGGTGTACACTTTCAAAAGAATGTAGTTTAACAAGAACAGTATCGGGTGTTGTAAAACGTTCGAGGAAATAATCATTTGCAGCGCAGTAATAGCCATCCATTCCAATCAATACGTAGTATAATTGACGGCTGTTCTGGAAGATATCGGGTATGAGTTCTGCGCTGTTCATTAATATTGGATACACATCAAAAGTAAACTAAAACACTTACCGAAATTGTAGTACAAAGCCTCATTCACTTGCAGTAACAATTTCGTATAAATACTAATATCTGCGGTTACAACAGTATAGAATCTGTTGTAAATAAACGTAAAAAAACGAAGTGACCAATACTACTTTAAGGTAGTTACTTAGTGTTGCTACATGATTAACATTAAAAACCTCCATTCATCCAAACTTTTGTTTCTGTTTGGTCTTTTAACCTACCTTACCGGTTCTTAAATTAAACCACAGCATGAGAAAATTGGTCCTCTTTGCCTGGCTGTTATTCCTTACAATAACAACCAGGGCACAGGAAACATTTCCTGTAAACGGCGTAGCCGAACCTAAGGCAAGCTGCTATGCATTTACCAATGCAACAATTGTAAAAGATGCCGCTACAAGCATCAGTAACGCCAGCATGATTATCCGTGATGGAAAAATCACTGCAATTGGTACAGCAATCAGCATCCCTGCTGATGCAATGGTGATTGATTGCAAAGGCAAATTCATCTATCCATCGTTTATTGATTTGTATGCCGATTACGGTATGCCTGTTGCCCAGCGTACACAAGGCGGCTTCAACTTTAATGCACCGGCACAGCTTGCATCCAATCAAAAAGGTGCTTATGGCTGGAACCAGGCCATCCGTACCGATGTACAGGGTGTACAGATTTTTACTGCCGATAATGTAAAGGCAAAAGCATTAAGAGAAAGTGGCTTTGGTGCTGCACTTGCGCACCAGCGTGATGGTATTGCACGTGGTACAGGTGTGTTTGTTACACTGGCTGATACAAAAGAAAATAAAACAATCATTAAAGAAAAAGCTGCTGCGCATTATTCGTTCAGCAAAGGCACATCTATGCAATCGTACCCAAGTTCAATTATGGGTAGTATTTCATTGCTGCGCCAAACTTACCTCGATGCACAATGGTATAAAAATAATCCGTTGGCAGAAGGTGTAAACCTGACGTTGAAATATTGGAACGAACAACAAAATCTGCCCCAGATTTTTGAAGCAAACGATAAATGGGCTGTAGTACGTGCCGATAAGATAGGCGATGAATTTGGTGTGCAGTTTATAATGAAAGCAGGCGGTAACGAGTACCAACGTATAACCGATATGGCCGGCACAAAGGCCACGTTTATTCTGCCGTTGAATTATCCTGCAGCAATGGATATTGAAGATCCGCATGATGCACGTTTTGTTTCGCTCACCGATATGAAGCATTGGGAAATGGCTCCGGCTAATGCAGCCATGTTTGAAAAAGCAGGTATCAACTTTGTACTTACTACATCCGATTTGCGTGATCCACGCCAGTTCCTCACCAACCTGCGCAAAGCAATGGAGTATGGTTTAAGTGAGAGTAAAGCAATGGAAGCTTTAACCAAAGTACCGGCTACTTTACTTGGTGTGTACGATGTGGTGGGCAGTCTCGATGCAGGTAAACTGGCGAACTTCCTCATTACATCCGGTCCGATCTTTTCAGAAAAAACAACCATTTATCAAAACTGGGTACAAGGCGAAAAATACAGTGTAAAAGATGAGTTGTGGAACGATGTAAAAGGTGTTTACAACTTAACTGTAAATACACCCGGCGGTGCTAAAACATTTACACTTGATGTAAAGAACAGCACGACAGCAACGGTTATTGGAAAAGATACACTCACCGGACGTTTTACATTTGATGGCAAACAGGTTCGCCTCAACTTCCCCGAAGCAAAAGGCAGCCGTAACAATATTCGTTTAAGCGGTATTGCAAACGACAATCTCTGGAGTGGTGTGGGCGATGATGTAAACGGAAATCGTTTTACATGGACCGCTGTTTACAGCAAAGAAACAATGGTGAAAGCTGACAGCACCCGTAGCAAAGCACCGGTGAAAATCGGATCCGTAACTTATCCGTTTAATGGATATGGATATACCGAAATGCCAAAGCAGGAAACTATTCTTATTAAAAATGCTACCGTTTGGACCAATGAAAAAGAAGGCATTTTACAAAATACCGATGTACTGATTAAGAATGGTAAGATTACTGCTATTGGTAAAAACCTCAGCGATGCAGGTGCAAAAGTAATTGATGGTTCAGGCAAGCATGTTACTGCCGGTATTATTGATGAGCACTCGCATATTGCTGCAGCTTCTATTAACGAAGGCGGGCAAAGTGTTACATCGGAAGTACGTATTGCCGATAACTTAAACCCGGATGATATTAATATCTATCGCCAGTTAAGCGGTGGTGTTACATCCTCACATATTCTGCATGGTTCTGCTAATACCATTGGCGGACAAACACAACTCATTAAACTCCGTTGGGGTGCCAATGATGAGGGTTTGAAATTCCAGAACTGGCCGGGCTACATCAAGTTTGCATTGGGCGAAAACGTAAAACGTACTTCATCTCAACAAAACAACCGTTTCCCCGATACCCGTATGGGCGTAAGCCAGGTATTGATAGATGCATTTACACGTGCAAGAGATTATGAAGCTGCATGGAAAAAGTTTGATGAAGAGAAAAAGAAAAATCCAAAAGCAACAGCCCCACGTCGTGATCTGGAGTTAGATGCATTGGTAGAAATTCTCAACAAAAAACGTTTTATCACTTGTCACTCTTATGTACAAAGTGAGATCACCGATATGATTCGTGTTGCAGACAGATTTGGTTTTACATTAAACACCTTCACACATATTCTGGAAGGTTATAAAGTAGCCGATAAAATGAAAGCACATGGTGCCAACGCTTCTACCTTCAGCGATTGGTGGAATTATAAAATGGAAGTGGTTGATGCTATTCCTTACAACGCTAACCTTATGCAGAAAGTAGGTGTTAATGTTGCTATCAATTCAGATGATGCTGAAATGGCCCGCCACCTGAATCATGAAGCAGCAAAGAGTGTAAAGTATGGTAGTATGAGCGAAGAAGATGCGTTGAAAATGGTTACACTCAACCCTTCAAAAATGCTGCGTGTTGATGACCGTGTAGGTAGTATTAAAGTGGGTAAAGATGCAGACATTGTATTGTGGAGCGATCATCCGTTGAGCATTTATGCAAAAGCAGAAAAAACAATTGTAGATGGTATTGTTTATTACGATCGTGAAAAAGACAAACAGCTGCGTGTTGATATTGCCAAAGAACGTGCCCGTTTAATGGCAAAGATGATTGGCGAAAAACGTTCGGGTATGCCAACAGTTCCGTTTGCACCAAGCATGGAAATTATGCACACCTGTTCCGATCATAATCACAGTCATGGTTTACTGGTAGTAGATGCCGATGAACTGAATCAAAACAGCAACCAATAAAACTTACTGCAATGAAGAAACTAATTTTAAGTATACAACTTTTACTGGCAGCTGTTTTTGCATCTGCACAGGAAACAGTTTATCCTGCCGGTAAACAAACCGAAACAATAACCATTACCAATGCTACTATTCATGTTGGCAATGGTACAGTTATCAGCAATGGATTCATTACGTTTGAAAACGGAAAAATTAAAGCGGTAGGTCAAACTGCTCCTGCAAGCGGTGGGAAAGTGATTGATGCCAAAGGCAAGCATGTATATCCCGGTTTAATTCTTTCGTCTTCGCAACTGGGCCTGGTAGAAGTAAACAGTGTACGTGCAACGATCGATCATACAGAAATCGGTTTGTACAACCCCAACATCCGTTCGATTGTTGCTTATAATACCGATTCAAAAGTAATCGGCACTTTACGCAGCAACGGCATCCTGTTTGCCAACGTTGTACCGCAAGGTGGCACCATCAGCGGTTCATCAACTGTTGTGCAACTTGATGCATGGAACTGGGAAGATGCAATTTATAAAGCCGATGGACAAATGCACATCAACATGCCGTCGTTACTTCCCCGCCCTTCACGGTTTGGTGGTTTTGGCGGTGGCGCAGAAACAAGAAGCAGTGCAGACAGAGTAAAAGAAGCATTGGCCGAAGTAGAAAACATCAAAGACTTTTTCCGTGAGGCAAAGGTTTATCTGAAAGAAACGACACACAGCAAAACAAATTTGAAATACGAAGCAACAAAAGCATTGTTTGAGAAAAAACAAAAGCTGTTTGTGCATTGCGATATTGTAAAAGAAATGCTGGTAGCAGTTGATTTTGCAAAAGAGTTTGGCTTTGATGTGGTGATTGTTGGCGGTAGTGAAAGCTGGCAAATTGCAGATTTACTGAAGCTGAATAACATTGCTGTAATACTTGCCCAACGCCATGCATTGCCAACCATGACGGATGACGATGTGGATCTTCCTTACAAATCGGCTACTTATCTGCAGGATGCAGGTGTGCTGTATGCTATTAACGATGAAGATGGACAAACCAGAGGACGCAATCTTCCATTCAATGCAGGTACGGCAGCTGCCTATGGTATTACCAAAGAGCAGGCACTTACGGCTATTACATTAAATGCTGCAAAAATCCTCGGTATTGACAATGTTACCGGTTCCCTCGAAGTAGGTAAGGATGCAAATATTGTTATTTCTGAAGGGGATATCCTGGATATGAAATCGAGCATTGTTACAACGGTGTTTATCCAGGGCCGCCAATCAAGCCTTGACGATAAGCACAAACAACTGAACGAGCGCTATAAGTATAAGTACGGGATAAAGTAATACAAGCTACTTAGCTTAATAAAAAAGGTTACCGTAAATCGGTAACCTTTTTTATTACGTACTTAAACAGTAAGAAAAACGTTTATATCTTCACATTACCCAAACTTGAAATCACCATGAATAAGCTTCTGCCGGTTTTGTTGCTACTAGGTGTGTTCGGCTCCTGCAGAAAACCCCAAGATACCCCGCCGCTGCAAAGCATTCTTACAGATGGCGTATGGCGTATTTCCCTGTACAAACAAAACAATAATAACTACACGTATCTTTATTCCGGCTGGCAGTTTCGTTTTAACAACGATAAAACTGTAAACGTAAGTAATGGCACCCAAACCTTTGCAGGTACATGGAACGAAGACCCACGGGCCGATAATTTTACTATCAACATCACCAGCACCGAACAGGAGTTATCAGAAATAAGTCATCTTTGGTTTAACAAGCTGCTTACTTACAAGCAGGTATTGTTTCATAACGACAGAGCCAATCCTACCAAAGAATTACAGTTTACAAAACTGTAATTGTATCAACCAATTAATTTGGGATAATCAACAAACCAGAAGTTCTTCTTTGCTTTTGCAAATTTGCTCCAGCTGTCGGTTTCAATTTTAACTGCAAAAATGCAGCAGGTAGGCATGTTGTCAATTTTTGCACTGCTTAATTGATTTGCAAATTCGGTGATGCCATTGTTGTGCGAGAAAATTGCAACGGCGTCGAGGCTGTCGGGCAGCGAGCTAATTGTTTCTTCAAATACAGAAGGTTCCGGCAGGTATAGCTGCGACAATAATTGGATATCGGCTTTGCTTTTATCAAATGCCTCCACGAAGAATTCGCAGGTTTGTTTTGCCCGTACTGCCGGACTGCTGATAAATGCATCGATCTGTACATTCCGATCGAACAGCTTTTTTGCCATTACCGGAGCATCTTTTATACCTCGTGCATTCAGCGGCCGGTCAAAATCGTTTTGCTGAGGGCTATCCCAGCTGCTTTTTGCATGGCGAATAAGAAACAACGATTTCATCTTCTGAAAGTAAGCATTCAACCGCAATAAAAAAACCACCTGTTGTTCCAGATGGTTCTCTCTTCAGTATTTTTCCGGCTCGATATTTTGATTTTAAAGACGGACGTTTTAGTACAACAAAAATTTTACCAAAGACGAAAAACTCCGTGGGTATTTTTAATAACCACGAACATTTTTTCCATCGAGGAAGTTCAACAAAGCTTTGTTACAAACCCTGTTACCACCCGGGGTAGGATAGTTACCTGTAAAATACCAATCGCCTGTGTTTGTAGGACAGCTGGCGTGCAGGTCTTCAATGTTCTGGTAAATTACCTGTACAGGAATTGAAAATCCTGCAGGTGTAATCAACTGTGCAATTTTATCGCTGATCTCTTCTGTTGTAAATGGCTTATAAATACGGCGCACCACGTTTTCGGTATGCAGCTGGTTATTGCGTTGCAATTCTTTAATGGTATCGTGAGCCTCTGTAATTACATGTTCCATTCCCCGCTCCTTCAGTAATTCAATGGCCGCACGAAATGCAACAAAGTCGCCCAGCTTGCTCATATCAATACCGTAACAATCCGGGTAACGGATTTGCGGGGCACTTGATACAACAATAATTTTCTTTGGACCCAAACGACCTAACATGCGTACAATACTTTCTTTCAGCGTCGTACCACGTACAATCGAATCGTCGATTACCACCAAGGTATCTTCTCCACGACGAACGGTGCCATATGTAACATCGTACACGTGTTGTACCATTTCGTTGCGACTGCTGTCTTCGGTAATAAACGTGCGCAGCTTCACATCCTTGATCGCAATTTTTTCCTGGCGGATCTTGCGGGTAATCATCTCATTCAGCTTCTCTTCATCAAAATCATTTCCCCAGCTGAGGATACGCTGTACTTTGATCTGGTTAAGATAATCTTCCATACCTTTTACCAAACCAAAAAATGCAACTTCGGCTGTATTGGGAATATAAGAGAAGATGGTATTCTTTAAATCGTAGTTGATGTTTTCAAGAATACGTTTGCTGAGTTTATAACCAAGTGTAATCCGCTCACGATAAATTTTTTCATCGCTGCCACGGCTGAAATAAATACGTTCGAACGAGCAGGCTCTTCTTTCTTTCGGTTCAATTACCTGTTCAATATGGTATTGACCGTTCGACTCAACAATTAACGCCTGGCCGGGCATTAATTCCAGCACTTCGTTTTCGCCCACATTAAAGGTGGTACGAATAGCTGCACGCTCACTTGCAGCCACAATCACTTCCTCATCAATATAGTAATAAGCCGGACGGATACCATGTGCATCACGCATTACAAAGCTGGCTCCATTACCCGTCATACCACCAATAGTGTAACCACCATCAAACAACGGCGTTGCTTTTTTCAGCACATTCAGTACCGACGGATTGTTTGGGTTGATCTCATCTTCCTTTACAAGAAAATGATGCACCACTTCCATCATGGCTGCCAAATCACTCTGGCGCTGAAACTCACCCGGGTCAATATTCACCAATCCGAAAAGTTCATCTGTATTGACAAGATTGAAGTTACCTGCGAGGGCGAGGTTACGGGCTGTATTGGTATTGCGTTTAATAAAAGGATGACAAAACTCTACGTTGTTCTTTCCCTGTGTTCCGTAGCGGAGATGCCCCAACATCAGCTCACCTAAAAAAGGCAAATGGCCTTTCATTAAGCCAGCATGCTGTTTAATATCGGGTTGATATTTTTCCAGCTCCTGCACTTCCTGTCCTACTTTAAAGAACAAGTCGGCAATTGGTTGGGGTGCACTGCTGCGTAAACGGTGCAGGAAAGGATAACCCGGTTCAACATCCAGCTTAACGGCTGCTATACCGGCACCGTCTTGTCCACGGTTGTGCTGCTTTTCCATAAGGAGGTACAGCTTGTTAAGGCCATACAGCACCGAGCCATATTGTTTCTGGTAATGCGAGAAGGGTTTGCGTAAACGAATGAAGGCAAGGCCACATTCGTGTTTTATTTCGTCGCTCATGATTGTTGTATCAGAAATCAACCGCCGTTTTCTTAACTACGGTTGTGGAAGGCGCAAAGGTAAGAACCTGTTGCAACATTCCTGCATTAATTCAACACCGTTTCGGGGTAAAGGCTTTCGGCCAGCCATAAAAATTCCCTTATAAAAACATCAACATTTTTCTGAAATGATTGATCTACAAGGTTTCCGCGCTCATCAAATTTCTTATCCACACCACCCACAATTAACATATAAGGACTGGCTATACCGAATAAAGCATTAATCAGCAATTGCATTTGCTGCGTTGCCCGAATACCGCCTAAAGGACCAGGGCTTGCTGTAACAATACCAAACGCCTTGTGTGTTTGTTTGGGATAATGATCAAGCAGGTTTTTCATGGCAGGTGTATAACTACCATTGTATTCGGGTGTTACAAGGATAAACGCATTGGCTGCGAACATCCGTTTGCTTAAAGGCTTAAATTCTTCAGGAGTAGCATCTACCGATACAAACACGTCCTGTAAAAGTGGAAGGTTCCACTCCCGCACATCAATAATGTCAACGGTGTGCGTTGTATTTTTTTCAAGAAGCTGTTTGAGAAAGATGGCTACACGGTTGGTTACGCTGTTTTCTCTGGGGCTTCCTGTAATAATTTCAATATTCATAATAGTATTCCTCCTTTCCTTTTCCGCTGTTGCATTAAAGTTCAAAAATAGTCTCTCCTAATTGAGATGTCCGAATTTACCGGCATTAAAATCATCAATCGCCTCAATAATTTCCTGTTGCGTGTTCATTACAAAAGGACCATACGCTGCTACCGGCTCATTAATCGGCTCACCACTTAACAATAACAAATGTGTTTCATTATTTGTTTGCACGTGAATGGTAGCACCAGCATTGTCGAACAGGAGCATATCACCTTCTCTTGCCGTTTTTTCATCGTTGATGAGTACGGTGCCTTTTAAAACAAGTACCGTAGTATGATCGCCCTCTGTTACGTTAAATTCAAAAGCGGCGTCGGCATGCACATGTGCATCAAAAATATTAATACGGGTAAATGTGTTGGCAGGGCCTTTTACGCCATTCATTTCTCCGGCAATGATTCTTATTTTGCCTTTTTCATCCGTTAATGTTATTTCCGGAATATTGGTTGATCGTATATCCTGGTAGGCCGGCGCTGTTGCTTTGTTTTTTGCCGGAAGGTTTACCCAAAGCTGGGCACCGTGCAATACACCGCCTTTTTTGCTAAACTCTTCTTCGTGAAATTCTTTGTGTAAGATGCCGGCACCTGCTGTCATCCACTGCACATCGCCTGCAAATAATTTGCCCTTACCACCGCTGCTGTCTTCATGCGCCAATGCACCTTCCCATAAAATACTCACCGTTTCAAAACCTTTGTGCGGATGTACATCTACACCACGGGGATGATCGGTTGGTAAATAATTGGTGGGTTCAATGTAATCAAGCATCAGGAAAGGGCTCAGGTCTTTCCACATCGCCGACGAAATAAACGTTCTCACTTTAAACCCATCTCCTACCATGTGTGGGGGAGCCGCTCTCCTGATGTACTTGATCTGTTTCATAACTGTTTTTCTTAAAATGCTCTTACGATTGCTTTACTTATTGCTTCACAAACTGAACATGGAACTGCAGTTTTACATCGTCACTTACCACTACACCACCAGCTTCTGTAACTGCATCCCAGCCCAAGCCAAATTCTTTACGTTTGATTTTACCTTCTGCTTCAAAACCAACTTTTGTCTGACCCCATGGATCTACCATTAAACCTGCATACTCAGCTTTCAGTTCAATTGGTTTTGTTACATCACGGATGGTTAAGTCACCTTTCACCACATAACCATCATCGCTTTTTGTAAATGATGTAGAAGTAAACTTCAGTTCAGGATATTTTTCTGCTGCGAAGAAATCATCGCTTTTCAGATGACCATCACGTTGCTCGTTACGGGTGTCTACGCTGTTAATGTCTGCTGTAAAGGTTACCACTGCATCAGAAAAATCTTCTGCTTCTGCAGTTAATGTAGCATCAAATGTTTTAAACTGACCTGTAACTGTTGTAATCATCAGGTGTTTTACTTTAAAAATAATGTCGCTGTGTGCTGCATCAATTTTGTACGTTGCCATTGTGTTTAGATTTTGTTTTTTGTTTAAGTATTTGTTTTAAAAATTGTCTATTTCAACATAGGTACTTCCATCAGTAATAATCGTGCGTCAGCATCTGCCTGAATATTTAGTACATCTGTTTCGCTGATGCCAAGTCCGTCTCTTTTGTTAAGTGCTTCACCATTAATGGTAACATCACCTTCAAGAACAAAAGCATACACGCCGTTCTCAGCAGACTTCAATTTATACTCGGCTGAAAATCCTTTTTCCAGATTGCCAAGGCTAAACCATGCATCCTGGTGAATCCAAACACCCTCGTCATCTGCATTAGGACTAAGCACCTGCAGCAGATTATTTTTCATTTTACTTTCATCGAGAGTTATTTGTCCGTAGCGGGGCTCTACATTTTTCTTGTTGGGGAACACCCATATCTGTAAAAACTTTACCTCTTGGTCTTTACGTGCATTCATTTCGCTGTGCGCAATACCTGTACCTGCACTCATCACCTGGATATCACCCTGTTTAATAATGGCTTCATTACCCATACTGTCCTTATGCTTCAGGTCGCCACTTAATGGAATGGAAATAATTTCCATGTTATCGTGCGGGTGCGTACCAAAACCCATACCTGCTGCAACAGTATCATCATTCAAAACCCGTAAAGCACCAAAATGAATGCGCTCGGGATTGTAGTAACCGGCAAAACTAAAGCTGTGGTAACTGTTCAGCCATCCGTGATTGGCATGGCCCCTGGTTCCTGCTTTGTGTAATACCTTTTTCATACTTACTCCTTTTTATATTACATGTACATACATGTATTTGTTTAAAAAAAATCAACTTTCCTGTTGTCTGATGATTTCCAGCAATTCGTTCAACTTGGCTGCATCGTTTTCGTTCAGCTTCACATGCTGGTCAAATACGCTGTTAATACGTTGCGTACTCAGCTCAAGAATATTTAAGCCAGCAGCTGTAAGTGCCATTACGGTATGGCGCTTATCATTTGCATCGGTCGTTCGCTTCACCAGCTTTTTCAACACCAACCGATCAATAATACGTGGCACATTTGAGCTTTTTTCAATCATACGTCCTGCAATATCCTTTACACACATTTCTTCCGGCGACTTGCCCTTCAAAATACGTAACACATTGTATTGCTCATGCGTAAGCCCAAACTGCTTCAATTCCCTGCTCATCATGGTTTTTAACCACCAGGCAGTATACAACACATTCAACACTGCTTTATGATTTTCGTTTTTGAAATTTGTGCTTTGTATGGCTTGTTCCAGTTTCACAATGCAAATATATGTACATACATGTAATTTTCCAAATACAAAAATCCCTCCGGCTGGCGGAGGGATGGTTTATAACATTTCTTTAGTTTTTGACTGTTTCGCCGAGGATGATTTTGATGGCAGAACAGCTGCGGTACTCATCTTCAATTTGCACATAAAAGGTTTTCGAGTTTTTCAGAAACCACTTCTGCAATTCCTTCTCCTTCTTCTCTTCTAATGCACGACCTGCAATTTTGCTGTAATCATCTGTAATGTTTTCTCTGTGCGGAGCTGTACGGCTTACCAGGTAAATTAAACGAACGCCTTTTTTACCCTGTGGATCGGTAAATGTAACAGGCTGTGAATAATCGCCCGGTTTCAGCTTTTCCAGCAAAGGCACCATGTCCTTATCCAGTTCATCGATGGTGATAATGGCTGTACCATCTTTTCCACGCATCATACCTGCAGTAAACTTCGAGTTGTCATCATCCGAATACTTATTCACCGCTTCACCAAACTTCATAGAACCGGTAATGAGCTTTGCACGAACTGTATCGAGTTTGTTGATTGCATCTTTAATATCGGGCTCATTAATACGTGGTATTTTGAGAATATGACGTACCGTTACCTCATCGCCGTTACGGGATAAACACTGGATAATATGGTACCCGAATTTGGATTTGATCACACGTGAAATCTGTCCCTCTTTCAAACTCATAGCCGTATTGTAGAAAGTAGGATCCCATTGGTTATCGCCACGGTTTAATACATACATACCTGCGTTTTCTTTTGCACCGGGATCATCGCTGTACTGCGATGCAAGGAATTCCATTTTTTTGGTGCCTGCCTCAACCTGCCGTTTAAATTCTTTCAGTTCTTCTTGTGCATACTCCTCCATTTCACGGCCCGCTTTGGGATACACGATTATTTCACCGATTTCTAATTCTGTTTCATAAAAAGCCAGACTATCTTTCGGAATCTTATTAAAATAAGCACGCACCTCTGTTGGAGTAATTTTTACATTCTCAACTATTTTACTACGCATAGCACTCGCCAGCTTATTTTCCTTGATGGGGTCACGCATTTCTTCACGAAACTGGTAAATGGTTTTACCCGTAATCTGCTCAATCACTTCCTTTGAACCGTATTGTTGAATGAAATAACGGATACGGTTATCTAAGTCCCCTTCAATTTCTTCATCACTCACAGGCAATGAATCTTTCTCTGCCTGTATCGCCAGCATTTTATTAATTACCAGCTGTTGCATCAAATAACAGGGAGCATCGGGTGGCAACTCATACTCTTTACTTTTTGCATCGTTGATCTGGTTGTCGATATCAGACTTGAGTACAATACGATCGCCAACAACAGCAATAATTTTATCGGCAGTAACTTTTTTTACCTGCGCCTGCGCTGCAAAGGCTACGAGTACTGCTAAAACCGTTAATACTTTTTTCATTATTTAAGAAAGATGAGGATCAAAAGTAACAGAGATGACTGTTGTGTGTACACAGTCATCTCTGTTTTAACATTCTGTTTCTATACTTTACGCTTTTACAGTGTGCGTTTTACTTCTTCCTGTTCAAAGGCTACGATGGTATCGCCAACGTTCAGATCTGCAAAGTTTTTAATGGTTAAACCACACTCCATATTTGAAGCCACTTCTTTTGCATCGTCTTTAAAACGCTTCAAGCTGCCGAGTTCTGCAAAACCACCTTCGGTACGTGGGTACACCAACACACCATCACGGAAGAGACGGATCTTGGAATCACGCTTCAGCTTACCCTCCAGTACATAACAACCGGCAACAGTTGCTTTATCGAACTTGTACACTTCACGTATTTCAACTGTGGCAACTTCTTTCTCGGTGATCTTCGGTTCCAATAAACCTTCCATCGCACTCTTCACTTCCTCAATGGCATTATAGATGATGGAGTAGTTCTTGATCTGTACACCTTCCTGCTCTGCCAAACGTGCCGCCTGTAATGAAGGACGTACGTTAAAACCAATCAGGATTGCATCTGAAGCGCTGGCCAATGTTACATCGGCTTCAGAAATCTGACCCACAGCTTTCAACACAACATTCACTGCAATTTCTTCTGTAGAAAGTTTCTGTAACGAATCGGTTAAGGCCTCTACCGAACCATCCACGTCACCTTTAATGATAAGGTTAAGTTCTTTAAAGTTGCCGAGTGCCAAACGGCGACCGATTTCATCCAGCGTAATATGCTTCTTGGTACGTATACCTTGTTCACGCAATATTTGTGCACGACGGCCGGCAATTTCTTTAGCTTCGGCTTCATCCTCATACATTTTGAATTTCTCACCCGCCTGCGGTGCACCATTTAAGCCGAGTATCTGTACGGGAGTTGAAGGACCTGCAACATCAATACGCTGGTTGCGTTCGTTGAACATGGCTTTAACACGACCGTAATACTGACCCGATACAATCAAATCGCCTTGACGGAGTGTACCATTCTGCACAAGTACCGTTGCTACATAACCACGGCCTTTATCAAGCGACGCTTCGATAATTGAACCGGAACCCTCTCTGTTGGGGTTAGCCTTCAGTTCGAGCAATTCTGCTTCAAGCAATATTTTTTCGAGAAGCTTATCTACATTCAACCCTTTTTTAGCAGAGAGTTCCTGGCTTTGGTATTTACCGCCCCACTCTTCTACAAGGATGTTCATTTGCGATAACTGCTCGTAAATTTTTTGCGGGTTGGCACCGTCTTTATCGATTTTGTTGACTGCAAAAATCATTGGTACGCCTGCTGCCTGTGCGTGGCTGATAGCCTCTTTTGTTTGCGGCATCACCGCATCATCGGCCGCAACAACAATAATTGCAATATCCGTCACTTTTGCACCACGGGCACGCATGGCCGTAAATGCTTCGTGACCCGGTGTATCGAGGAAGGTGATTTTTTTACCTTCTGCATTGGTTACTTCATACGCACCAATGTGTTGGGTAATACCTCCGGCCTCGCCCGATACTACGTTTGCATTACGGATATAATCGAGCAATGAAGTTTTACCGTGATCTACGTGACCCATGATGGTAACAATAGGTGCACGTGGTTGCAGGCTTTCTTCATCATCCATTTCCTCTTCTTCTTCCATTTCGGCCTGCTTCTCCATATCGATGAACTCTACTTCAAAGCCAAATTCACCGGCAACAAGTTCAATTACTTCTGCATCCAAACGCTGGTTAATCGACACCATCATACCAAGGCTGAAACATTTTGCCACAACATCGGTAGCAGAAACATCCATTAAGCTTGCCAATTCGGCTGCACTCACAAACTCAGTTACCTGCAGTTTGTTATCTTCTGCACCTTCGGCCATGTTATCGGCCATTTCATCACGCTTCAGCTTACGGTATTTTGCCTTCAGGCTCTTACCACGACCACCTTGTCCCGCAAGTTTCGCCTGCGTTTCACGGAGTTTTTCCTGAATTTCTTTTTCGTCAATCACCTTATCTTCTCTTCTCACCTGGATGCGGCCACGATCGTTGCGGTTACCACCCTGGTTAGGACCACCCGGGCCTCTGCGTTGCTGACCACCTTGCTGTTGTCCGCCACGGTTTTGATAGCCGCCTTGTTGGCCTCCTTGCTGCCCCTCGCCTTGTGCAGGTTGCGATCCTTTTTTATCAATAGGAATACGCTTGCGCTTGCGCTTTTCTTTATCTAATGCAGGTTTAGGTCTAGTATCAGGATTAACGGGCAATTCAATTTTGCCGAGAATTTTCGGACCTTCCAGCTTTTCGGCCTTGATATTTTCGATCACCACTTCTTCTTCCTCTTCGGTTGCAGGTTGCTGCTCAACAACTGGCTGAGGTGCAGGTGCTGCAGCCTCTTCCTTCTTCACGATTTCAATGCGTGGTTCGTCTTCTTTCTTACGCTTCTCAACTTTTTTGGGCTTGGTTGAAGAATCGATTTTATCCAGATCAATTTTTGCAATGATCTTCGGACCCTCTACTTCCGGTGCTTCAATTTTAATTACCTCAGGCTCTTTCGGAATTTCCTTTTCTTCTTCTTTCGGCACTTCTTCTTTTGCTACTACAGGCGCCGGTGTTTCTTCCACCACAACCGGTTTCACTTCTTCCACAACCGCTGCCGGTTCTTCTTCCTGTACAACCGGTTTTGCTTCTTCTACCTTCGGCTCTTCCTTCTTCTTAACAACTTCTTTCTTGAAAGAAATTTCTTCCTCTTCTTTTTTCTTTTTCAGATCGGACATACCACCTTTCGGAATTTCGATCTGATCACTTTTTGCTTTCGCCAGTTTATCAGATGAAAACTCCGACTGCAAGGCACGATACATTGCTTCTGTAAGCTTTGCAGTAGGTTTTAAATCGTCTTTACTGAAACCTTTTGCGGCCAAAAAGTCGATAAGGGTATCCTTACCAATATTAAACTCCTTGGCAGCGGCCATTAAACGTGGTGTATTACTTTCTGACATAATTTCTTTCCCTGCACTTGCTTGCAATGAAGGGAACAACTTGTTTAATTGTTTAAATAAATCTTATTGCGATAACCTTTAAAGGTTATTCTTTTTCGAATTCTTCCTTCAACACTCTGCGTACTTCTTCAATGGTTTCTTTTTCGAGATCTGTACGGCGTTCAAGCTCTTCGGTAGTAAGCTCCAGTACGCTGCGTGCAGTATCGCAACCAATACGCTTCAACTCATCAATTACCCAACCATCAATCTCATCTGTAAATTCATCCAGATCGATATCAAATTCGTTGGTTTCTTCTTCCGTATCACGGTATACATCAATTTCATAGCCTGTTAACTCGCACGCCAGTTTAATGTTTACACCACGCTTACCGATAGCCAGAGAAACCTGATCGGGTTTCAGATAAACTTCTGCGTGTTTACCATCCTGGTCAATATCCATGCTGGTAATTCTTGCAGGTGTTAAAGAACGTTGAATGAGCAGGTTGATGTTGTTGGTAAAATTAATTACATCAATGTTCTCATTCTTCAGCTCACGTACAATACCGTGGATACGGCTACCCTTCATACCAACGCAGGCACCCACCGGATCAATACGGTCGTCGAAGCTTTCTACAGCAACTTTTGCTCTTTCGCCCGGCTCACGAACGATTTTGCGGATAACGATCAAGCCATCAAAAATTTCAGGCACCTCAATTTCAAGCAATTTAGCAAGGAACAACGGACTTGTTCTTGATAAAATGATTACGGGTGCATTATTTTTTAATTCTACTTTCTTAATAACGGCACGGATATTTTCGCCTTTCTTGAAATAATCCTGCGGAATCTGTTCGCTTTTAGGTAACAACAGTTCGTTGCCTTCTTCATCTAACAGCAATACTTCTTTCTTCCATACCTGGTAAACTTCTGCAGAAATAATTTCGCCGATACGATCGCCATACTTTTTAACCAGTACGTTTTTCTTTAAATCGCCGATACGGCTTGCCAGTGTTTGCTTTGCAGCAAGAATAGCACGGCGGCCGAAATCGTGAATATCTACATCTTCGTATAATTCTTCGCCTACTTCGTAGTCAGGTTCAATCTTAACAGCATCGCTGTATGCAATCTGTGCCAATGGATCTTCCACCTGTCCGTCTTCCACGATTGTACGACGACGCATGATTTCCAAGTCACCTTTTTCAGTGTTTACAATTACGTCGAAGTTATCATCGCTTCCGTATTTTTTACGAAGCAAGGTTTTAAATACATCTTCCAGCACCTTCATCATCGTGGGGCGGTCAATATTTTCCGCATCCTTAAACTCCTGGAAACTCTCAATAAGATTGATACTTGCCATAACTCTGTTTTTTAAATACAACGGTTGTTTTCAATGTTTGCAACCGAAATCAGTTAAATACAATTTGAATTTTAGTTGATTTAATATCTGCATACGCAAGTGTGTGTTGCAACACCTCCTGCTTTTTCCCTTTTCCTTTGGTTTCTTCTACCGTTACTTCGGTTTCGCCTGCCGCAAGCAATTTGCCGTTTACTTTACGTCCGTCTTTTAAAATTACTTCTACCGGCCGGCCTACATTTTTGAGGTATTGGCGGGTAAGCTTAAGCGGTTCTTCCAGGCCCGGCGATGATACTTCGAGCGAAAAATCGCCTTCACTAAACATAGCCGCTTCTTCAATTTGCTTGTACAACGCTCTATTATAAGCAATACAACGGCTGATAGGCATTCCTGCATCGCCATCAACAAATATCTGGATGTTGTTACCCGGTTTCAGCTTTAGATCTACCAAAAACGCATCAGCATCGTTGCTGATGAGTTCTTCGGCCATTTGCCTGATGGTTGCTGCTTTTTGTTCTAAATTCATGTAAGGAAAATAAAGAAGGGAACGTATCCGTTCCCTTCCACTGCTTCTTTTATCCGGTGCAAAAGTAGCATAATGCCGATGAATTGAAAAATTAATTTTAACCGGTTGCGAAATGGCTTTAGGGGATTGTTCACAAAAGCTGCTTCCGGATTCGTTTATCTTTGCAGTATGATACGCTATTTGCTTTTCGGACTTCTTATTTATTTTTTATACCGGTTCATTTTCAACTTTATTATACCCGTTACAAGAGCTACCCGTGAAATGCGGAGTAAAATGACCGAATTTCAAAACCGTATGCAGGAGCAACAGCATGGTTTTGCCACACAACGCCCCGAACCGGTAAAGGAATCACCCAAAGCAAAAGAAGGCGATTATATTGATTTTGAGGAAGTAAAATAATTTAAACAAAGCTCAGGGCACAACATCCAAATTCCATGCAGGTTGGTTGAGACTATTTTGGACATTGGATTATTACAAACCCAACGCCTCCACCCTCATGCCCGGCTGCAGATGAACAGTTTGCATACCCAGTGCTGCTGCAGCCTCAATATTATTAATACTGTCATCAATAAACAAGGTAGCAGCAGCATCGAGCGAATGTTTATTTAATACATACTCAAAAGCTGACGCATTGGGTTTGCGATGACCAATGCGGTGCGAATAATAGGCTGCATCAAATAAGGCATCGAATGCTTGTTCTTTTTTCAACAACCCATATCTGCGCTGAAACTCCTGCAAATGAATTTCATTGGTATTGCTCAACAGGTAGAGCTCGTATTTGCTGCGTAGCTGAGGTAATACGGCCAGGCTTTCCAACCTGAAATCGAGCAACAAAGCATTCCAGGCATCACGTATCTGTTCGTCTGCTAACAACATCCCGGTTTCCGACCGGAACTCATCATAGAACAACTCTTCGTCCACTCCCGTTTCCAGCTTTTTAAACAATGCGTTGCTGTGAAACTGGTTGAACAGACTTGCAAAATTGTTCACGCCCAAATCTGCGAACGCTTTTTCCGTTAACCTGAAATCGATATCGAGTAAGACGCCGCCCAAGTCGAAAATAATTGCTGTAACTGTTTGCATGTTGCAAAGAAAATATATCGGCAGCAGTATTCGGCAAACAGGTTTTGTGTACCTAAAAATTAGCTTATAAATAATCCGCTTACGATACACCTATTTTTCTATCTTTGCCCCCGCCCAAAAGGCCGGATCCTTAGCTCAGACGGTTAGAGCATCTGACTCATAATCAGAGGGTCGTAGGTTCAAATCCTACAGGATCCACAAAACAATCCTTTTAATTGCCGGTAAGACAGGAAGACGGAAAGCAAGCGTAATACTTCCCGCCTTAACATCTTTCCGGCAGTTTTTTTAAAAACGGCTTTAACCTTTGCTTAACCGATAAGCAAATACATTTGCCTCTTTACAATTATGAAGAAATTATTACTGTTCACGTTGCTGGCTGTTACGGTTGTATCGTTACAGGCGCAGGAAACCGAAACAAAAAAGAAAAAGAAAGACTGGTCGAAAGTAAATCTTGGTAATCGTCCAAAAGATCATCTTATTTTCCAGGTAGGTTATTTAAACTGGCTACAAAAACCAGATACCATTGCTACTGCCGGTTTTGCCCGTTCGGTAAACGCATACTTTTCGTTCGACTTTCCGTTTAAAACCGATCCCCGTTTCAGTGTTGGGTTAGGTGCAGGTGTTGGAGCCGATAACATGTTCTTTAACAGAAATGCAGGCCGCAACCTGAATATCGTTAGCACCAATGGTTTCAGCTTTGCAAAAAATACAGGTAAGGACACGGTCATCCGCTATAAGTCTATTAAGCTGGCTACGGTATATTTAGAAGCACCGGTTGAACTTCGCTTTATGGTTGACCCGGCGAACCCTAATAAAAGTCTCAAGTTTGCATTGGGTATGAAGATTGGTACCATGATCAGCGCCACCGACAAAACAAGATTTACAAAAGACGCTGCGGGTAATACTGCTTATACATTAAAAGAAAAAAGCCGCAACAATTTTAATAACCTGCGCCTTGCAGCTACTGCAAGAATCGGATTCGGCAACTTTGGTGTTTTTGCTCAGTACCAGTTAAACGATATGATTAAAGAAGGACAAGGCCCGAACATGATCCGCCCAATGACTGTTGGTATTACATTAACCGGTTTGTAAGATTTTTTTTTGATCGCAATACAAAGCCTCTGCACACGCAGAGGCTTTTTTGTTAGCCATACCCGCCAACTTAGTTACCTTTGCCCACTGAATTTTATACAACGTGATTGATCGTAAACAGGAGATACAGAAAGAAGAACGTGCCGTAATTGTTGGCGTGGTTCAAAAAGGACAAACGGACCTGCAGGTAGAAGAGTACCTGGATGAACTTGCTTTTTTAGCCGAAACAGCAGGAGCAATTACCGTAAAACGGTTTATGCAAAAACTCTCTCACCCCGATAGTAAAACCTTTGTGGGTAAGGGTAAGTTGCAGGAAATTAAAACCTATGTGCAGGAGCGCAATATTACACTGGTCATTTTTGACGATGAGCTTACAGGCGCACAAATTATGAATATTGAAAAGGAGCTCGGTATTTATACCATCGACCGAAGCGATCTGATCCTCGATATTTTTGCACGCCGTGCTAAAACGGCACAGGCCAAAACACAGGTTGAGCTGGCGCAGTATCAATACATTTTACCAAGGCTGAAAGGGATGTGGAAACACCTTGAGCGGCAAGGTGGTGGCGTAGGTACAAGAGGCCCTGGTGAAACAGAAATTGAAACCGACCGTCGTATTGTAAAAGATAAAATTGCGTTGCTCCGTAAACGTTTGGCCGAAATTGATAAGCAGGCTTTCACCCAACGAAAAGACAGAGGCGAATTTATTCGTGTGGCATTGGTGGGTTATACCAACGTGGGCAAAAGCACACTCATGAATATTTTAAGTAAGCGTGATGTGTTTGCAGAAAATAAACTGTTTGCTACGCTCGATACAACCACAAGTAAAGTGGTGTTTGAAAACACGCCTTTCCTGTTAAGCGATACGGTCGGGTTCATCCGCAAACTGCCGCACCATTTGGTGGAGAGTTTTAAAAGTACCCTCGACGAAGTGCGTGAAAGCGATGTACTGCTGCATGTGGTAGATATTTCGCATCCACAGTACGAAGACCATATGGCGGTTGTAAATAAAACGCTGCAGGATCTGAAATGCCACGACAAACCGGTTATCACCATTTTCAACAAAATGGATCTGTATGAAAAATCTCATTTCGACGAATGGCTGGAAGATGAAATAAAAGAAACCATTTTGCAGGAGCTGAAAGAACGCTGGGAAAACGACACACAAGGACAATGTGTGTTTGTATCTGCAACCGAAAAGCGCAACCTCAACGAACTGCGTACACAAATTCTGGAAAGTGTACGCCAGCTTTACAAAATCCGTTATCCGTACAAAACAGAATACTTGTATTAATGCCTGCCGAAAAAAAATATACCTGGCATAAAATTGCAGAAGGCCTTCATGATTTTCCGTGGACTGACAACAAACTCTGCGAAATAGAAGTAAAAGGTAAAACCATTTGTATTGCACAACATAACCAAGAGGTTTATGCCTGCGCACATAAATGCCCCCATGCCGGTGGCCATATGGCCGACGGGTTTCTGGATGCATTGGGCAATATTGTTTGTCCGCTGCACCGCTACAAGTTTAATGTAAGCAACGGACGTAATGTTAGCGGCGAAGGATACTACCTTAAAACCTATCCGGTTGAAAAAAGAGAAGACGGTCTTTATATAGGCCTGGAAGAAAATTCTTTTTTCAGCTTTTTTAAATAAAAAAAGTTTGTCCGAATAACAAACAAAAAACCAAATTCCCCTATTTTTGCATCCCCGAAAGGGAAAGTATTCCTCCTTAGCTCAGTTGGTTAGAGCATCTGACTGTTAATCAGAGGGTCTCAGGTTCAAGTCCTGAAGGGGGAGCAAAAAGTTAAGCAGTTGTGGATTATTTCACAACTGTTTTTTTTGTGCATATAGGGAACTTTCAAATCAAATGTGGGGTACTGGCATGTCAAAATCCTGCAGCAGAAAACATAAACGGTCTATTACTTGTAAATTCAGCCAAAACAAGCGGAACTTAATTGAAGCTATATAAAAGATGAAATTATGAGGACCAGAGTAACACTTATTTTACTGTTGAGTGCATGCTTATCCTGTTCAACGCCACACAACAAACAACAAAAAACGATGGTAACGTCAGAAACAAAGGATTGGAAATCCGAGATTGAGAGCACATTAAATTTATATGGTCATCGAAATTGGATCGTGATTGCAGACGCCGCTTACCCACAACAAAGTAATCCAGCCATTAAAACAATAAAAATTGATGCCGATCAGACAGAAGCTGTTGCGTTTGTTTTACAGTTAATTGAAAAAGCGAAACATGTAGATGCGAACATTATTATCGATAAAGAAATGGCATTTGTTCCTGAGAATGACGCTGCTGGTATCGAAGCCTATCGAACGAAGCTTAATAAACTATTGCAAGGTAAGCCAGTTAGAAGCATGCTGCATGAGGATATCATTCATGAACTGGATGCAGCTGCAAAACTGTTTAATGTACTCATCATAAAAACAGATTTGGCATTACCTTATACGTCCGTTTTCTTTCAGTTAGAATGCGGTTATTGGAATGCAGAAGCAAAAAAAAACTTAAGAACAAAATTAATTACCAAGTAAGCAACCTAATGCCCCTACATATTCAGACCCTGGTGAAACACGAAAAGCTACTTTGACTTACGTACTAAATAACTGCAGAAAATGACAAATAAAATTTGCTTGCCCCCAATCCAAAACCTGATCAAAATTTTATTGCTTTTACTAGTTGGTTTACCGGTTCGTGTAAAAGCCCAACACAAACCACTGAGTGAGGGCATAACAGTTTTAAAAAAATATGATAAGGAGCATCTTTACCGTATTGCCATGCCAATAGGTGGCATTGGTACGGGAACAGTATCACTGGGGGGAAGTGGAGAATTCAGAGACTGGGAGATTATGAATGTGCCCGCCAAAAATTACAGTACAGTAACCACCGGTAACGACGCCCCTTTTTTTTCGATCTATACAAAAAAGAAGGATGAAGCTCCAAGGTCAAAAGCGCTGTTAGGCCCGATACATTTTGCCGATTACCAACATTACGAAGGCCGTTCTGTTAATCATCATGGATTGCCCCGGTTCAGAAATGCTTCTTTTGAATCGACCTATCCTTTTGGTATCGTAACCTTATCAGACGGCACAATGCCGGTTAACATTAAACTGCTTGCTTACAATCCTTTTATACCAGGCAATGCAGATGCTTCAGGAATTCCAGTTGCCATCATCAAATATGAGGTGGAGAACATCAGCAATGAAACCGTTGAGATATCCATATCAGGAAACATCCGGAATTTTATTGGTAAAGACGGCAGTGAATATACATCAGACTGGAAAGGTGATTATATTCCAACGGGCGCAAAAGAAAACAAAAATGTATATCGCTCCGGTAATAATTATTCGGGCATTTATATGTACTCAGATGGCGTTGATAAAGCATCTCCTGCCTGGGGAACAATGGCACTTACTACACCGATTGAAGAAAATGAAAAAGTTAGTTACAGAACAAGCTCTGCGCAAAATGAATGGGGAAATGCCTTGCTCGACTTTTGGGATGATTTCTCTGCAGATGGAATGCTGACTGAAAAAACGAAATTGATTGACCAAGACCCTATGGCTTCACTTGCTGTTTCAAAAACGCTCAAGGCCGGGGAGAAAAAAACATTCACCTTTTATTTAACATGGCATTTTCCTAACCGGTTTGCATGGTCAAAATCAAACGTTGGCAACTACTACAGCACACAATATGCAGATGCATGGAATGTAATGGAAAAGGAAGTTGACCGGTTGCCAATCTTAACACAGAAAACAATTGAATTTGTAAATGCTTTGATGAGCAGCAGTTATCCGGATGTCATTAAAGAAGCTGCTTTATTCAATTTAAGCACCCTACGTTCACAAACTGTATTTCGCACAGAAGACGGAAAAATGTTTGGATGGGAAGGTGTGATGGACAGATTTGGTTCCTGCAAAGGCTCTTGTACGCATGTTTGGAATTACGAACAAGCCACGCCTTACCTGTTTAATAGTTTAGCCAAAACAATGCGTGAGGTTGAATTTAATTACGCTATGAGAGAAAGCGGGCATATGGGTTTTAGAACTAATCTTCCATTGGTAGAAGCCGGTTCCGGCATTAATGTAGCAGCTGCAGATGGACAAATGGGAACCATTATGAAATTTTATCGTGAATGGCAGCTCTCCGGTGATAAAGACTTTCTGATGAAACATTGGCCGAAAATTAAAACAGCCTTGTCGTATGCATGGATCGAAAACGGCTGGGATGGAAACCAAGATGGAGTGATGGAAGGCGTTCAGCACAACACCATGGATGTTGAATATTTTGGCCCGAATCCGCAAATGCAACTGTGGTATCTCGGAGCATTAAGAGCAGGTGAAGAAATGGCGACCTATTTGAAGGATGCCGCTTTTGCAAAAAAATGCAGAACGCTGTTTCAAAGTGGTTCTAAGTGGACAGATGAGCACCTGTTTAACGGAGAATACTATATTCAAAAAATTCAACCACCTGTAAGTAAAGCTTCTATTCCGAAAGGACAAATGGCAGGAATGGGTACCAAGCAAATTGATAATCCCGATTATCAGTTGGGGTCAGGCTGTTTAGTCGATCAGTTGGTAGGGCAATACATGGCCCACATTTTGGGACTGGGTTACCTGGTTAAGGAGGAACATATCAAGACCACTTTGCAGAGCATCCTGAAATATAATAAGCGGGAAACGATGTTCGAACACTTCAACAATATGCGCTCCTTTGCAATGGGTGAGGAAAAGGCATTACTGATGGCCAGTTGGCCCAAAGGGGGTCGTCCTGCAATTCCGTTCCCCTACTGGTCTGAGGTAATGACCGGATTTGAATACACAGCAGCTATTGGTATGATGTACGAGGGGATGCAACAGGAAGGTCTTGATGTGGTGAAGAATATTCGTGATCGTTACGATGGCCAAAAAAGAAATCCATTCAATGAAGGAGAATGCGGTCATCACTATGCCAGAGCAATGGCTTCCTGGGCAGGCATCATTCAACAGAGCGGCTTTCATTTTTCGGCTGTTGATAAATCGATCAGTTTCACTAATACAGCCGGTAACTATTTTTGGTCAAACGGGAGTGCCTGGGGTATGTGCACGATTGTAAAGACAGACAAAGGTTACCAGGCAAATCTTTCCGTGAAATATGGAAATATAGAATTGAAAAAAATTACGCTTGGAAAAGCGCTGGTTAAAGAACTCAAAGCTGCTGTTATCATAAAAGAGAACGAAAGCTTAACGTTTGAATGGCCAACAGGCACCCGCAATTGATGCCGGGCTTTGCGTGATTTTTTTTCTACGTAAATAAAAAGCTACCTTATTAAATGGAAGCAGGCATTTACATAGAAGCAGTTTTTGAAAATCATACTCCTTCCTGCAACTTTGTAACATGCCTGTAAATAAAAGTGCCGCTATTCGTTACCGCATCATTGATCGTTGCCTGCGTAACCGGCAGCATAAATACCCCAGCAAAGAGTTCATTCGTCAGCGCTGTATGGAAGAGTTGTATGGCGATATGGCCGATGATCTTTCTTTATCAACCATTGAAAAAGATATTATTGCCATGCGGGATGATGCGGGGCTGGGTTACTTCGCCCCCATCAAATATCATCGTCTGCACAAAGGTTATTACTACGAAGACGAACATTACAGTATTGATGCAGTGGGTTTGAACGAAGAGGAAAGTGAAGCACTGCGCAGTGCAGCACATACACTCAGTTTATTTGCGGATGTACCGTTGTTTGAAAACCTGAAAGAAGCAATAGAAAAAATCAACACCCGTCTTTCACTTTCGGCAAACCTGGAAGATCCATCCATTAACCAATATGTACAATTTGAAAAACCGGTTACACAAAAAGGGAAAGACTGGATTAAACCATTGTACGAAGCCATTGTAAACCGGTTGCCGATTACATTTACTTACTTCAATATTTATAAAAACGAAACCCGTACACACGAGCTGGAGCCTTACCTGTTAAAAGAGGTACGCAATAAATGGTACTTAATTGGTTGGACGAACAAACACAACAACTTTACAACCTATGCCCTCGACCGGATTACAGGTATGGACAAGGGTACAAAAGCATTTAAATACCGCCGGGAATTTAATGCAGATGATTTTTTTAAATACTCCACCGGTATTATGGAAGGACCGAAGCCGAAAGAGAAAGTGGTGCTGGAAGTGTATGGTCCTGCTTCACGTATGTTGCAGGTAAGCCCCATGCATCATACCCAAAAAATCATCAAAGATGCAAAGGATCAATTAACCGTTGAGCTGGAAGTAACAGTAACGGAAGAGTTTATTCATCAACTGTTGAGTATTTGCAACGAAATGAAAGTAGTAAAACCTGCATCGCTGAAAAAACGTATGAAAGAAGAACTACAGAAAGCGATGGGATATTATTGAAATTGCACAGCACTTACAGTTAACAATATTCGTATTCGCATTTTCATGTGTCAGACGCTTTTCGAGACGTCAGACACGACGCTTCTTCCTCCACTCCCATGGCGCAACGGGATTGCTTAAACTCCATAAACCGATTTTTTGTTTTCGTGCCAGCTGTTCTGCTGCTGCCAGTTCTTTATTCTTCGAGTATTTTACAAAATGCCAGGCCATTCCTTTTGCAATCATTTCTTTGTTGACCCATCTTTTATTTGCTGTATACACTTCTGCAATTTTACGTTTGTTCCGATCGGTATCGGTTACAACAACAGTAAGCACTTCACCTGCACACAATGTACCCAGCAGTTGTTTAGATGCGGTGCCGAAATCCTGACTTTTCTCCGGTGCATCAATACCGGCTAAACGAATGCGGTGCGTAGTTTTATCAACCAGCAGATCAAACGTATCACCATCAACAATACGAACAGCTTTTCCTTTAAGTGTATAAGATGGAGGTGTTAAGGCCAGCAACGGCAACAAAAATAAAATCACTGCAATACAAGAAAGTGTGCTGTACTTCATGCAACACAAACGCATTAACTGATTTTTTGTTTTTGCAGAAATGCAAAAGAAGTAAGCTTTACTGCATGCTGTTGTTCACGGATGTTCCATTTTTTACAGAAACCAACGGGCACAAGAACAGCATACGCACAATCGATAAAGAATTGTACAAACAAGGCATCACCCTCTCTGCGTTTCGGCATTACAAATGTTTTGCTGATGGTGCCTGTTGCATCTACTAAAATCACTTCCACATCAAAACTATAGCCGAACCAAACCGCACTTTGCTGATCAACACCCGGGAAATGCAATACCAGTGGTTTACGAAACTGGTGCCGACTTCGGTAGTTAAGCGACTGGTAAATTTCGGCTGCAGTAACTGCTTCTTCTGCCTCAACAGGTGCATAACTGCGGTTGCCTTCGCAAATACTGAAATAACATTTGTTGCTGAAAGGAAATGAAAGCTGTTGCATTGTTTGTTCTTTAGAATGTAAAAGAACAAACTCACTTTGCAGTGTATTTGTGGAGTGAACAGAGGCCTAAAAAAAGTTGCCAACCTCATCCTTCAACAGGATTACAAGCTGGCAACCTTACATTCTTGCGTATATCTTTTAGCTTACATATCTGTAATGAGCTTATACTTTGGTACGAGGCTCTTCATGATAACCCAACCGATGAGATAAGCCACAGCACAAAAGCAGAAAATGATAAAATAACCGGCTGGTTTACCCTCAAATCCCAAAAACTGCATGTTCGTTTCACCGGCATATACAAAGAGCTTACCGGCAGATTTTTGCAGCAGCATAGAACCAAGTCCGCCAGCCATACCACCAATACCGGTAACGGTAGCGATAGCCGATTTTGGAAACATATCGCCCACGGTAGAAAAGATATTGGCCGACCAGGACTGGTGCGCCGCACCTCCCAAACCGATCATAATAACCGGCAACCAGGGCGAAATGGTGCCCAACGGTTGTGCCAGCAATACAAGCAACGGTATGAAAGCAAAAATGAGCATGGCTCTCATACGTGCAGCGTATGGATCACGTCCTGTTTTGTGAATGATAATTGAAGGCAGCTTACCGCCAAAAATCGATAACATCGTAATAGCATAGAGCGTAAATACCAATGCAATACCCAACCCCTGCGATGTTTTAATGCCAAACTGTGTATTGAGATACGATGGTGTCCAGAAAAGGAAGAACCACCATACACCATCCGTCATAAACTTACCAACAGCAAACGACCATGTTTGCTTGTACTTGAAACAATCTGCAAGTGTTACTTTCTTTTTGTTGGGATCTTCTGCTTTTTCCGCTTCACCATTTTCATCTCTGTCAGAAAGAATGTATTCCAGTTCTTTCGCATTAACTTTTGGGTGCTCTTCCGGCTTTTTATACATGAATAACCAAAAAGCCATCCACACAAAGCCCAATGCACCAATGATGATGAAGGCCATTTCCCAACTAGTGGCTTTGGCCAATGGCGGAATACTCAATGGAGCCAACAAGGCACCAACCGATGCACCTGCGTTGAAAATACTGGTAGCGAAGGCCCGGTCTTTTTTCGGAAAATATTCTGCAGTTACTTTAATAGCGGCAGGAAAGTTACCCGCTTCGCCAATGGCCAAAATGATACGGGCCACAATAAACGCATACATGCTTACCGTAGAAATAATGACTGCAGTATCGCCAACTGCCTGCATCAATTCCGCAGCTGTATGCAAGCCCACATATTGCTCGGTTACAACTCCGCACAAAGCATGTATACAAGCACCAACAGACCATATACCAATTGCCCAAAGAAACCCTTTCTTCGTACCCATCCAATCGATAAATCTGCCGGCGAACAGCATAGAAACGGCATATACAATAGAAAATATCGAAGTGATGGTACCGTAGTGGTTTTCATCCCAGTGAAATTCCGGTTTGATGAATTCATCCCAGGTTAAGGACAACACCTGTCTGTCGAGGTAGTTAATGGTAGTTGCTACAAACAGGAGTGCCACGATACTCCATCTGTAATTCGACATTTTAGTAATCATATACAAGCTTTAGGTTGAATAAGTAAATCAAGACTTAACGGCCTGAATTACTTCAAGCACCTGTTTTGTTGCTGCTTCAATGGTTGCGTAATCTTTTGCTTCCATTAATTTTTTGCTGATGAGTTTGCTGCCCATACCTACTGCACATACACCGGCTTTGTACCAGCTTTCAATACTTTCTTTCGTTGTATCAACACCACCGGTTGGCATAAACAACAATTTAGGGAAGATATCTTTAATGGTAGTTAAAAACTCTGTACCCAGCATATTACCGGGGAATAACTTAATGAATTTAATACCTGCATTTTCAGCTGCAATAATTTCACTCGGCGTCATACAACCGGGAGCATAGAAAATATCATTCGCAACGCAATACGCTGCCACATCGGGCACAAAACCCGGACTTACTAAAAAGTCGGCACCTGCAGCCATGTAGTCTGTTGCGTGCTGCATATTCTTAATCGTACCAACGCCCAATAATAAACCGGGCATTTCTGCATTACGCAGTTGTACCATTTTGGTAAAGTTGGCCAATGCTGCATCACCACGGTTGGTATACTCCACTGCTTTGATGCCTGCCTTGTAAATCGCTTTTAATACTTCAAGACTCACTTCTTCGCTTGGATTAAAATACAAAGGAAGAATGCCTTGTTGTACGATTGCATCTGTTATTTGTTGTGTCTTGCTCATAATTTGATAGAAACGCTGACAACGCTGGTTAAAGCGGATAAGCGCAGATTTTAATTTATTAATCAGATAACGTGGTTGAACAGATAAGTTCCGTGAATATCCGTTTCAATCTGTGTTATCCGTGTTTCTATTTCTTCACCTTAATCACCAACTTCTTAATTTGTCCTTCACCGATCATGGGTGCATGTACATCTTCAGGAAAGAAGATCGCAAACTGTCCATCGGTGAGTTGAAAATACATATCGGGTGCATCATCATAAAACAACACATCCTTTTCATCGTTGTACTCACCTTTGGGTGATACACATTTTTCTCTTGGTTTCCAGCCAATGGTTTCCACACCGTTGATGCAAAGCTGTATGTCGATATTCTTATTATGACATTCAAATTTCTGCAGACTGGTTTCTTTTGTTTTACCGGGTGCATTGCTGATGATGGCTTTTAACCCTTCTGCAAGCTCACTCTTCCCATCGGCAGCATTTGCCAGGTCGGTTTGCTGAATGTATGCAAACGCTTTGGCGAACAAGGGATGAATGCTGAAGTATTTGTGTGCATTCTGAATAGTATCGATTATCATGGTTTGAAGTTTATGGTTTTAGTTTATAGTTTATGGTTCGCCACTTCAAACCATAAACTATAAACCAGAAACTGTTATTAACGTTGTACACGGCCGCTGCCATCGCCTTTCATCAGGTCTTTTACTTCACCTAATGTTGCGTGGTTAAGGTCGCCGGGGATTGTGTGCTTCAACGCACTTGCAGCCACACCAAACTCAGCAGCTTCGCCCATTGGCATACCTGTTACCAAACCGTAGATCAAACCACTTGCAAATGAATCACCACTACCTACACGGTCAACAATACGTACGTTGTACTTCTTGGTGTGATAGAAATCTGTGCCATTGTACACCAATGCACTCCAGCCGTTGTCACTTGCACTGTAGCTTTCTCTTAAAGATGAAGCAACATATTTGAAGCCGAACTTCGCTACCATCTGTTTCATGATATCCTGGAAGCCATCGAGGTGTAATTCACCTTTGGTAACATCAGTTTCACCAGGTTTAAAGCCAAGTGTTGTCTCTGCATCTTCTTCGTTACCGATACATACATCCACCCATTGGCAGAGATGCGTCATTACCTTTTGCGCTTTCTCTTTGCTCCACAATTTTTTGCGGTAGTTGAGATCGATACTTGTAGTAATGCCTTTTGCTTTTGCAGCTTTCAATGCAGCTTCTGTTAACGCAGCAGCTTTATCGCTCAATGCAGGTGTGATACCGGTAGTATGGAACCAATCTGCACCATCAAAAATTTTATCCCAGTCGAATTCGCTTGCTTCCACTTCTGCAATCGATGCACCTGCACGATCATACACCACTTGCGATGCACGCATCGAAGCACCTGTTTCGAGGAAGTAAATACCTAAACGATCACCTCCTCTTGCAACAAACTGCGTATCCACACCATAACGACGTAAATGGTTAATGGCCGATTGACCAATTGGATTGTTGGGAACTTTAGAAACAAAGGTTCCGTTTAAACCATAGTTACATAATGCAGCAGAAACGTTTGCTTCACCACCACCATAGGTGATATCAAATGTATCGGCTTGTACAAAACGTTTAAAATCGGGTGTTGACAAACGCAACATAATCTCTCCGAGAGTAACTACTTTCTTTGACATGATTGGTTGTATTATTGTTTTAAGAAATTAATGAATGAATTTATTTTAAAGTGGCTACAGGAGCAGGATCCATATCGGTGTACACTAAATTTTCTCCTGCCATTCCCCAAATGAAACCATAGTTGGTAGTACCGCAACCGTAGTGTGTACTCCACGGAGCAGAGATCACCGCTTCGTTATTGGTCATAACCAAATGACGTGTTTCCATTGGGTTGCCCATGAAATGGAACAAACGCTGTCCTTCCGGTAAATCGAAGTACAGGTACACTTCCATTCTGCGTGTATGTGTATGTGGCGGAATAGAATTCCATACACTGCCGGGAGCAAGTACTGTTAATCCCATCACCAGTTGGCAGCTTCTGATACCATCGAGGTGAATGTATTTATACACGGTACGTTTGTTGGCTGTTTCCACTGCACCCAACTCTACAGGTGATGCCTGTTCTTTTGTGTACAATGTATTTGGATAAGTTGCATGCGCCGGTGCAGATAATAAATAAAACACAGCAGGGTTCTTCTTCGATGAAGAAGTAAAACTTACTTTCTGTGTTCCTTTACCGAGATACAAACAGGAAAGTTTATCCAGCTCATATTTCTTACCATCGGCTGTTACAGTTCCTTTGCCACCAATATTGATGATGCCGAGTTCTCTTCTTTCTAAAAAATAATCCGCTCTCAATTCAGGATGATTGGTGAGCGTGATGGCTTTTGCAACGGGCACTGCACCACCAATGATCACACGATCGTAGTGCGAATACACGAGCTTCAGTTTATCGGCCACCATCAAGTCCTTCACTAGGAAATTATCGATGAGTTGCTGTGTGTTGAAGTTCTTTGTTTCTTCCGGACCAACAGCAAAACGAATTTCCATATCGCCATCCATGTACGTATTGCTGTTGTAATCTTTTAACTGCAAAGCAGGAGTTTTTGCTTTTTTTGTTGCCATGTCTTTCTTATTACTAATGACTGAATACTGTTAACACTATCGGCTTTCTTATCGAGCCATCCATCCACCATCTACAAACAATACAGTTCCGTTTACATAGTCTGATGCTGATGAAGCAAGGAAGGTAACCGGTCCTTTGAAATCGGCAGGTACACCCCAACGGCCAACCGGAATACGTTCGAGGATCGATTTGCTTCTGTCTGCATCTTCACGCAACGCCTGTGTGTTGTTGGTTGCAATATAACCGGGCGCAATGCCATTTACGCAAACACCTTTACTGCCCCACTCGTTACCAAATGCACGTACCAAACCTGCAACAGCCGATTTACTTGCCGTGTAGCCCGGTACATTGATACCGCCCTGGAAGCTCAGCAACGAACAGGTAAAGATAATCTTACCGCCGCCTTTTTCAATCATGTGCTTACCAAACTCACGACCAAGGATGAACTGTGCATTGAGGTTAATGTCGATCACTTTATCCCAATATTCATCCGGATGTTCTGCAGCCGGTTTACGCATAATGATACCGGCGTTATTTACCAGGATATCGATGCGTTCGTTCTCTGCTTTTACTTTATTGATGAAAGCATACAATGCTTCTCTGTCTGAAATATCAACACGGTGATAGGTGAATTTTCTTCCCGTAGCTTCCACAGCAGCTTTTACATCGCTGTAATCTTCAACAATCGATGCACCAATGATGTCGGCACCGGCTTCGGCCAATGCAGTTGCCATACCCATACCTAAACCGGTATCGCAACCTGTTACTACTGCGGTTTTACCTGCGAGATTAAATAGATCCAATGTTTGCATGTTCTTAATTATAGTTGATTAGTAGTTACTGTTTGTGCAGCATCTAAATACTGCAGGTTGAAATATTCTTTTGCGTTGTTGTAGCAAATATCCTGGATGGTTTTACCGATCAATGCAAGATCGTTCGGCAATTCACCATTCTCCACTTCTTCGCCATACATGTTACACAATATGCGACGGAAATATTCGTGGCGTGGGAAGGAAAGGAAACTGCGGCTATCGGTTAACATACCCACAAAGCGACTTAGCAGACCCATGTTACTGAGGGCATTGATTTGTTTGATCATTCCATCTTTCTGATCGAGGAACCACCAGCCACTGCCCCATTGTACTTTACCCGCCACAGAACCATCGTTGAAGTTGCCGATCATGGTTGCGAACAACTCGTTATCGGCAGGATTCAAATTGTAAATGATGGTCTTTGCCAGTTTATCATTTGTATCTAACCGGTTGAGGAATTTTGACAGTGCACGTGCCTGCGAAAAATCACCGATGCTGTCCCAACCGGTATCTGGACCTAATTGCTTTAACATACGGCTGTTGTTGTTACGCAATGCACCCAAGTGATATTGCTGTACCCAGCCTTTTTCATGATCCCATTCTGCGAAGATCACCAGCATAGCACTCTTGAATTTTTTCTTTTCTTCGAGTGTTAAGTTGCCACCACTGCGTACCTGTGCAAAAATGCCAACGATCTCTGTTTGCGTATAATCTTCTGCATAGATCTCTTCCAACCCATGATCAGATACAGCACAACCATTCTCCGCAAAATAATCATGACGTTTTTTTAACGCTGCTAAATAATCGTTGAAAGTGCTGATAGAAATATCGGCTGCCTTTTCCAGTAAAGTGAGATAATTATTGAAGGTGATGGTATCATCCACATTCATCGCTTTATCCGGACGGAAAGCAGGATTCATTTTTGGTGAACCACCTTGTGCACGGTATTGCTGATGATATTTTAAATCATCAACCGGATCATCGGTTGTGCAGATGAGTTTTACATTCATCTGTTGCAGCAACCCCTGCACACTATGTGATGCGTTTTGCAATTGTGCCGTCGCATCATCGTAAATACGTTTAGCACTGTCTGCGTTCAACACTTCTTTGATGTTGAAATAACGTTGCAGCTCCAGATGCGTCCAGTGATAAAGTGGATTACGCAATGTATAAGGAACAGTTGCCGCCCATTGCTCAAACTTTTCCCAATCGCTTGCATTACCTGTAATGAATTTTTCGTTTACACCGTTTGTACGCATGGCTCTCCATTTGTAGTGATCGCCATATAACCAAACTTGCGTAAGATTTTCAAAGTTGATATTGTTGGCCACCTGGTCGGGTAACAAATGGTTATGATAATCGATGATGGGCATTTGCTTCGCATACTCGTGGTAGAGACGCTGTGCTGTTTTACTTTGCAGTAAAAAATCTTCGTTTAAAAACTGTTTCATACTAGTTACTGTTTGCCGCAACGGATTGCAGCGGTGATCAATTATAAAGCCACGTTTGCATTTTCCAGTTCGGCTACGGTTTGTGCAACGCCTTTAGTAAGCATACTGTTCAGCTGCTCTTCAACGGCATGTAAAAACCCGGGATATTGTGTAATATCTGTATCCCACAATGCAGTGTTCTGCATCACTACAGCTGGCACTGCAGCTGCTTCGTGTTGCTGCCATACATCGTAGAAATAAGCAGCGCTGTCGTCTTTAATTTCATACTCCACGCCATTGCGTTCGCCAAAATATTTATTCTCCTCCTTCCTTGTTGCTTTCATAAACAACAGGAACGCAGCAAAGCCAGCCGCCATCCGTTGTGGAGCACTTGTGCCCAATTCGTAATGGCGTTGAATAAGTGGCAGGTTACGCATCTTCATCTTAGATGTATACTGCACGGTTATACTCAACAACTGGTGGTCAATCGCCGGATTACAGAAACGATCGAACGTACTGTTCGCAAAATCTTCTTTCTGTTTTACCGGAATATCAAACGGAATTGCCGGAGCAATTTCTTTGTGCATCAATGCTTTTGTAAAACGCCCGAACACCTCATCCTGCACTACTTCACGTGTTATATTGAAACCTCCTAAAAATGAAATACCGCAGTTGAAGGTATGGGTACCGTTGAGCAAACGCAGCTTTAATTCTTTGAACAACGTAATATCAGCAGCAATAACAACAGCAGGATCTACCTGCGCAAATGATAATACGTCTTTTACTTTTTCATCGCCTTCAATAGCCCACAACCGAAACACTTCGCTCATGGTTAACAAGTGATCGGCGTAACCCAATTCATCTTCCAGCTTCTTTAACTCTGTTGCATTGGGTTTGCCCGGCACAATACGATCCACCAATGAATTGCAGAACGTATTGTGTTGTTCCAGCCATTCAATAAATGCAAACTCAAGTTTATTTAAATGTGCCAGCTCCAGTACAATGCTTTCGAGTTTGGTGCCATTGTCGGTAATCAGTTCAGTAGGCACAATCACCAGTCCGCTTTCAGGTGTGCCGCCAAACGCTTTAAAACGTTCGTATAAGAACGCTAATAATTTTCCGGGGAATGATACCGGCGGATCGGCCTGGATATTATCTTCCACTAACTGAATACCTACTTCTGTTGTGTTGGAAAGCACAACCTTCAGATCGGGATTGTAAGCGCATTTTAAAATGATCTGCCATTCGCTTTTTGCACTCAACACACGACTGATAGAAGCGTTGACGATATTCTCTTCAACACTCTTTCCGTTTTCAATACCCCGTACACAAACAGTGTACAGGCCATTTTGCAGATCAAATGCAGTGCTGTCGCTTTCGGTCGATTTCACTACGACAATCCGTCCGTTAAAAATTCCTTGCTTATTGGCTTTGTCTACAAAATAGTCGGGTAATGCACGAAGCAATACCCCTGTACCAAACTGCAGAATTTTTTCGGGCAGTTCGAAGAGCTGATCGGCAGGAACCTGCAGACCGGTTTTAGATTGCAATTGCTTGCACGTTTCTCTCGTTAATTGCATAACGCTATCGATTGTTTTGCAACACCGGTTTTGCCGATGCCTGTTTTATGGTTGTTAGGGTGCAACAGGTTTCCAACGATCGCCGAATACCCATTGTACATTTATTTCAGTTGCTGTTTCCTTCGAAATATTATTGGCAAACCAGCTGTAATTGCCGGCTTTGCGTATACAGTTGTAATAAAAAATACGTTCGCCCCACTGCAGGTTATTGTTGCCTGCTTTGTAAATGGGTGCATCTTTCATATTGTCTGCAAACAAACAATTGATCAGATAGAATTGTGCTTCACGGTGATAACGACCCAGTAAAAAACCATCATACCCTTTAAAGCGGCAATTGAGCAATACTGTTTTGGAATCTTTGTGTTTCGATCCATCATGCCAGATAGCAGCGCTGCCTGTATGTGCAATAAACTCACAATTCTCGGCCCATGCCCAACCGCGAGGACAATAAAAATCAACACCACCTTCCATTACACAATCTTTGAAATACCACATACCATTCTCCACATCCCACGGACTTACCGTATCACCTGCATAAGCTTTGAAATGACAGTTGATGGCTTTTAGCCTTGTGCAATGCATGGTACGCAAGGCCATCTGGTGACTGCTGCGAGAAATGGTTTTTTGTTTGCTGATGGTATCCTGCGGACAGTTGACTACACGATCATTTACATAATCAAATCCATACGTATTGTTAATGGTAAGATTTTTAAGTGTAATGTCGTTGGCGCTCACATTCATCGTGGCAACACCCCAGTCATCGTTGTGTTCGCAACGCCACTCATCTCTTGCAATTGCAGCGGTAATGATGGTAGACGTTCTGTCTTCGCCTTCGAAAACAATATTGTGTTTTTCGATATAGAGCTTTTCTTTATAAACACCCTTCTTAATAAAAATGATCCGGGCTGTTGCAGCCGAATCACTTAAACTGTTGATTGCTCCCTGTATGGTTTTATAATCGCCTTTTCCTTTTGCATCTACAATAATCTTCTTCTGCGCCTGTGTTGCTATGCAACAAAGGAACATCAAACCCATCCATCCATATCGTAGCAAGGCCGTCACTTCTTCGTTGCTGTTTGCAGCAACCACTTCGCAAGATCTTCGGCTGCTTTATAGTTTTCAAAATCGGCCGGTAATAATTTCCGGTTGTCGATGTATTCGTTGTAAATCCAGGGATCACCTACTGCAAACACAGTTCCTTTACCATATTTTGCAACAGCAATGATGGCTGCATTTTCTTTTGTTACAATGGTTGTTGCAGGTGCTTTCACCTTCAGTTCACTGATTTCTTTCAGGAACATTTTTTTTGTTGTTTTGAAAACAGGGTTGTTAGCGCCAGGTAATACTTCGCCCTGCACATAGTTGTCATTCTTCACCATGTTTAAACTGTTATCGGTAAACGTAATACCAAACTTGTTGGCCAACAGATTGAAATGTTTCAGATCGCAGTTGTTGCTGTCGTTCGCCAGTAAGATCAATACACCGCCTGCTTTTACCCAGTTGCTGATGGTTGTTACATCAGTTGCAGTGACATAATTCGGGTTGGGATTATCTCGCACATGATCGGGATCAACGATGATGTACACCGATGCTTTGCTGAGATTACTTGCTGTTGGCGCAACATCCAGTGATTTGATAGTAGCACCATAGCGTTCAAAAATGGTTCCCCATGTATAATACCCACTATGACTTCTTTCTTCCCAAGTGTAATGCCAGTAACTCATCTGGTCACCTGCATCTTTCTTCTTCTCACTGTTAAACCAGCGGTCGAGTAACACTGTTTTTCCTTTACCAATATGCTGTGTTGGCAACTGCTCCATTTCACCGGCAGCCAATAAAAATGCACCTACACCTTTGGCATCGTTGACGATTACATCTTCGCTCATGTAATACGCAAAGCTGCCATCACGGTAAGGTTTGCCACCAAGGCCCGATACTTTTACCGTACCGTGCAAATTGGTTTGTCCGTTTTCTTCTTTAATGAAACGCTTTACAATACCATCGTATCCCTTCTTCGCAATAGCAAGTTTTGCAGCAGGTAAATATCCTTTGCGCACACCTTTCGCCACAGCATATACAAATTGCGATGAAGCAGATGCTTCGAAATAATTTTTCTCCTTACCTGGTCCGTTGTAATTCATTACATCGTACCACAAACCTGTTGATGGGTCTTGCTGTTTTTCAATAGCATTTACTAAACGGTTGAGGATGGCAATCAGGTCTTTGCGTTTTGGATGATCAGCAGGGAAGTAATCCAATGCATCAACCAATGCATCGGCATACCAGCCCATAGCTCTGGCCCAGAAATGTGGTGATGTACCGGTTGTTTTATTAGCCCATTGCTGCTGTTTGCTTTCATCCCATGCATGATAGAGTAAGCCCGTTTTCGGATCACGTGCGTGTTTTTCCATCCAAATAAACTGATTGGCAATATCGTTGAAGGCTGTGTCTTCGTGAAAAAGCATGGCATACTCTGCATAAAACGGAGCACCCATGTACAAACCATCGAGCCACATTTGATTGGTGTAAATTTTCTTATGCCAGAAACCACCTTCGTTGGTACGTGGGTGTGTACGCAACTGATCACGCAGGTGCATGGCTGCTTTCTTATACTTTTCTGCACCGGTGATACGGTAGAGCATTAATACCAGTTTGCCATTGTTTACATGATCAATGTTGTATTCTTCCAGTTCATATCCTTTGATGCTGCCATCGTTCTGCACAAAATAATCCATGCGGTTTTTGATGGAGTTGTAATACGCTACATTACCGGTGCGCATCCAAAGGCTTTCAAAACCTTTCAGCACCACACCCATGTCGTAGCTCCATTTGGTACGACTTCCGATGGGCAAACTGTCGGGCCATATTTTATCAACCGTGGCAGCAACTTTTTCGCTCCACATTGTTTGTGCAGATGACTGCAATGCAATAAACAGCAATACGATCGTTGTCAATTTTTTCATAGTTGTTACCAGTTGATTTGTTTTGCATCAGCTCCAAATTCACTTACCAGTTTCTCTTTTACCTTGGACGCATCTGTGTTTTTGATGAGAATATTTTTTGTACGCTCGCCGGCTGCACGGAAAAGCAACTGGCTTCCCTCTTTGTATTTCAGGTTATCGAATACGAGGTTGTCGCTGTTGATGATGTCTACCACAGGATTGGTATCCGCCGGAATAATGGTGATATTGCGGAAGGTAATATTGCTGGCTTCCTGCACATCAATGCCTTTATCGGCCTGCAGTACCATATTCTCCAGTACAATATCTTTTACATGCATTTCGGGTACGCCACGCAGGAAAATACCTTTCTCTGCTCCGTTGCAGTACACATTGCTGATGTGGAAGTTTTTAAACACCGGAGTAGTTTCATCAACCGGTTTAAATTCCACTTTGGGTAATTCTCTTTTTTCACCTAAAAGCGGAACAGGATCTTTGGCCATGTAATACATATCGAAGAGGATGGCTTCGGCAGCAATATCTTTCATGTAAATATCCTTGATGAAAATATTTTCCACCACGCCGCCACGGCCACGTGTAGTTTTAAAACGTAAACCAATATCGGTTCCGATAAACGTGCAGTTGCTGATGTACATGTTTCTTGCACCACCACTCATTTCACTGCCAATTACAAAACCGCCATGCGATGCATACACGGTACAGTTGCGGATGATAACGTTCTGAGTTGGCATACCACGTTTGCGACCTGCTTCATCTCTGCCACTCTTCATACACAACGCATCATCACCAACATCAAATGTTGAATTTTCGATGAGTACATTGCTGCAGCTTTCCACATCAATACCATCACCGTTTTGTGCATACCATGGATTTTTTACGAAAATGTTGCGGACAGTTAAATGCTCACTCATCAACGGATGTAAGCACCAGGCTGCAGAATTTTGAAAGGTAACACCTTCCAGTAAAATGTATTTACAGTTGGTAACAATGAAAAGATTGGGACGAAGAAAATCTTTGATGTTTTCGAAATAAGCAGCATCACGCTCAGGTTTAATTTCGCCGGGGTTGGCTGGTCCCTTGCTCGCTTTCATAAACGCTTCAGAAGGATACCATGTTTTTTTATCCTCACTCACCACACCGCCTGATGCGACTAATTTTTTCCATTGACCTGCAGTGAGCTTATCGCTTTTAACCGAACGCCACACATCGCCATTGCCATCAATAATTCCTTTACCGGTAATAGCAATGTTGCTTGCATCTGTTGCAGAAATGGGCGATTGGTTACGCATTTGCGGTAACCCTTCCCAGTTTGCTTTTACTAAAGGATATTGCGATTTATCGGCTGTAAACAGCAACGTAGCACTTGCTGCAATATGCAGGTTGATGTTGCTCTTTAACACAATGGGGCCTGTTAACCACAAACCTGCAGGTACCAATACCACACCACCACCACGTTTGGCCAATGTTTCAATGGCGTTGTTGATGGCTTTTGTATTGATTGTATTACCATCGGGCACCGCACCAAATTTTACAATGCTGACGGTATCTTTTTTAAACTTTGGTGAAATAACAACCGGTAGTTTTTTATTCCACTGTGCTGTTGCAGCAAATGCTGCAAGCAACAGCACGGCAAGAGAAGATATTTTTTTAAATGACAGCATACTTGTTCGTTGTTTTTGAAACAGGCCACAAGTTAACCTTGATAGACGGGCTTACCCCCCTTACGGAGCGGTTTATTTACGCAATCGTTTTCGACTGCTTCTGATTGTCAGGGAGTCATTTTTACCGCCTGGCGAGCGAGTAATTTCCACTCTTTTCCCTCTTTGAGCCACACGAGCAAAATACGCAGGTGTACTTCGCCGGGTTTGTTGTTATCATTGTTGGTTGAATGCAGTTCGTGGCGAACAATGGCCACCTTACCGGTAACATTGATGGTTTGATTTTTTAATTCAATCGTAATAAAATCCGACTGACCACTCTTCAGTTTTTCAATAAACTGTTCCTGGTTTTCTACTGTACCGCCCGAATGGCCATAGCTGAGCTGTGTACTGGAAATTGAACGCAGATCATCGGGGTTGGCCGAAATCATTGCCAGGCGTAATTTCTCTACTGCTTTTGCTACTGCTGCTTCCTGTTTCGATTGAGCATTTGTTTGCAAAACGGTAAAGAGTAAAGCAAAAAAAGGAACGACTATTTTTTTCATCTGAAATAATTTACTTGTGGTTACTGATACAGCATCAACCCGGTAATCAATAGAACAACCGTTTACCGGGTTTATTATTTTCTATTTGTTTATACATCATGCCTGTTTGCTTTTGGCACCAGGTCGGTTAACTCTGAAATTTTTACCGGGCGCTTCAATGCAATACTCTTACGGGCAGCAATACCAATTAAAATACTCATGGCACCATCACGTGTACCGGCCATAATATGGTGAGGGTTATCATTGGTATCAATAAACATTCTACGTTGCATACGCACATCGCCACCACCATGTCCTGCTTTGATAATGGGTGTGGTGTATACTTCAAACTTCTTCGCAAAATTATCCATGGCAATAATTTCCCTTACTTCGCCTTTAACCCCATCATCCGCTTCGCTCATTTCTACTGCGTGCTTTTTGGATTGATCTTCCTGTACCTTTTGCATAAACGGAATATCTTCCCAGGTATCGAGTCTTCCTTTTGTTCCATTGAATGCAATTTTCCAGCCTTCATACGGTGAGTATGTTGTAAGCGAATAGTTCACTGTTACTCCATTTGCATAAATGATCTGCGCACTCATCTTATCAAAAATGTCGATCTCGTTGCTCCATACGCAACCATCACGCAGGTAACCATCGTACTTTTCATTTTCTGCATAAAGGCTCATCAGTCGTGCATCTTTGGTCATATCCCAATAGAATTTACAATTGCCTTTATGTTCGCAACTGCGGCAGTTGGTACCACGGAATGCATTGTTTTTTCCATAATGATCGAGGCTGCCATAAGCCGATACTTCCACCGGTTCAGAATTGAGCCACCAGTTCAATAAATCGAAATGATGCGTGGCTTTATGCACCCAAAGCGATCCGCCTTTATTCATGCGGCCATGCCATCTTCTGAAATAATCAGCACCATGATATACGTTGAGGTACCAATGAAAATCAACTGAAGTAATTTTTCCTACACGTTCTGCTGCGAGTAATTCTTTCAGTTGCATATTGTGTACACTATGCCGGTAATTGAATGCAACAATTACTTTTTTGCCCGAACTTTTTTCAGCATCAATAATTTCCTTGCACTTTACCTCATCGGTGGTCATTGGTTTTTCTGTAATTACATTGAAGCCTTTTTTCAATGCCTTTACAATAAACTCATGGTGTGTTGCATCAACCGTAGTTACAATAATATAATCTGCACTAACCTTTTCGAGCATTTCATCAAAACTGGCAAATGCCTTTACATCGGCACCATAACGTTTCTGTGCACGCATCATACGGCCGGTGTTACTATCGTGTACACCTGTAAACTCTATATACTCTCCAAAATTTTTAATTAAGTCTTCGCCCCAGAAACCACTTCCACGATGGCCGGTACCTGCCTGTGCCAATTTTATTTTTTTACCTGTGGGAGATGCAAGTGATGCAAACGGATGCAGCATAAGCGATGCGCCTGCAGCTGCAGTGTACTTAACAAAGGATCTTCTTTCCATATGGCAATTGTAGTTTTTAAGAATCGTTATTGTTCGATGCGGAACCAATCAATATCTGTTATGCCGGCATCGTTTGTTTTGTTACTGCGGTTGAAGAAAAAACCAAGCTTGGCACCAACCCATCGACCAGGCTTTGCAGTTAACGCTTCACCTATCGTTTTAAAGTTTATTCCATCCTCGCTGTAACTGAATGTGCAAATAGCTTTTTTACTCACCTGCACACGGAAATAAATATCCTTACTCTTCAGTTTTTCACCATCCTGCACTGTTTCTTTTCCCTTCCTGTCTGCATCCACAGCTTTTACATAGCTGATGTAGTTACCATCGGCTCTTTTTTCTACAGCGATGTACGCATAACTGGCACCATGCACCATTAAGGCAAACCGTTCCTTTTCGTGCTTGGGTTGAAAGGAGATTTTTGCTGTTGCAGTAAAAGCTTCTGTCGGGAATTTTTGTGCCAGCAGATTCGGATAATCCCAGGCCGTTTTGATACTATCGGGCAAGAGTGCAGAGAACATCCTTAATACACCTTCAGCAGTTGGAAAAGCCCAGCCCTGCTGCGGGTTGGCCTGCCATTGCCATTGCAAACCGAGTTTTGTTGTATTGAATTCATCACTATCAGTAACTGTTACCACAGGATATGTTTTGCCGACATTGGGTTTTTTGTAAACCATCACCGGTTCACCTTTTCCATCAGCATCTTTATCCACACCAATTACCGGCCAATCGTTTTTCCATATCATCGGTTGTAAATGCACCACTCTTCCATACGCATCTTTATCCTGAAAATGCAGAAACCAATCTTCACCTGTTTGCGTGTTGACCCATGCGCCCTGGTGCGGACCGTTAACCGGTGATGAACCTTGATCCATCACAACTTTACGTTCATAAGGGCCATATACATTTTTTGAACGAAGTACCAATTGCCAACCGGTGCTTACACCACCGGCCGGTGCAAAAATGTAATAGTACCCATTGCGTTTATAAAACTTCGGTCCTTCCAATGTTGGATCAGTTGCATGACCATCGAAGACCAACACAGGATCGCTGATAACTTTTGTGCCTTCTTTGTTGAGTTCTTTTACAACTAGAATGGATTTAAAACCAGCACGACTTCCTGCATACGCATGTACGAGATAAACTTTACCATCTGTATCCCACAACGGACAAGGATCAATCAAACCTTTTCCTGCTTCAACCAGCACAGGTTCGCTCCAGGGACCGGTAATGTTTTTTGCTTTGGTGAGATAAATTCCAAGATCAGGATCGGGATAGTAGATATAAAATTCGCTGTTGTAATAACGGATGGATGGTGCCCACACACCGCCACCATGTTGCACGGCAGAAAAATGATTGAACGGTGGTTGCCGTTTCAGTGCATGACCAATCAGCTTCCAGTTCACTAAATCTTTCGAATGTAAAATCGGCAAGCCGGGAATATGATTGAACGATGAAGAGATCATATAAAAATCATCACCAACACGAATAGCATCGGGGTCACTGTAATCGGCATCGATCACCGGATTTTTATAGGTGCCGTTTTTCTGATCGCTTACCCAAACGTTTGAAACGGTTTGCGCACCCGCATGCATGCAAATAGAAACGAAACCGATTACCAATAATTTCTTCATAATTTAATTATTCTTTTTTCTAAGTTGCTTCTGAAAGCTGCTTCTATAATACGTATCACATCTGTTCCTTCTGCTGCTGTTACAGGTAAAGGTTCATTGTTACGGATAGCTTGATAAATACCTTCATAATACGCTGTATAATTTCCTTTTTGAGAAGGGATATATTCTCTGATGATGTTGCCATTTGTTTCTGTATGCAATAATCCTTTTTCCGTTTCCTGTTCAATACCATAAGCAACATCGGTCGGCAGCATGTGTGCCTGCAGTTGCGCTTCCTGCATATCTGTTTTTGGTTTAATGAACGAACCTTTGCTGCCATGCAATACATAGCCGGGCAATGCTTCACGCACCTGGTAACTGCCTTTAACACGCACTCTTGATGAAGGATAGTACAACAGCACTTCAAAATAATCGTCCACCTGCGATACGGGTCGCATGATAGCGATATCGGCAAAAACAGCCGTTGGTTTGCCAAACAATTGCAATGCCTGGTCGATGAGATGCGAACCAAGATCGTACAAGGCACCGGTACCTTTCATCGCCACTTCTTTATGTGCTTTCGGGCTGATCTCTTCTTTATATCGATCGAAATGAAACTCTGCTTCTACAATGTTGCCCAACAGTTTTTGATCAAGCACCGATTTGATCGTTTTGTAATCACTGTCATATCTTCTGTTTTGGAAAACAGAAAGCTTCAGATTTTTTTCTGCTGCCAAGGCTATCAACTCTTCTGCTTCACTTACTTCAACCGTAAAAGGTTTTTCGCACACCACATGTTTACCAGCCAGCAATGCTTTCTTTGCATAGTCGTAGTGCGTGATGTTCGGAGTGTTCACCACTACCAACTCAACGTTTTCATCCATCAGCATTTCTTCGAGCGTTCGGAATGTTTTTACCGATGGATATTTTTCCTGTGCCAGATTTTTTGTGCGTTCCCATACGCCATAAAAATTGAAGCCGGGATGTGTACTGATGAATGGCGCATGAAACACCCAGCCACTCATACCGAAAGAACAGATTGCTGTATTGATCGGTTGCATAAAATATTTGTTTCTGGTTACAGGTTGCAAGTTACCGGTTACCTGAAACCTGTAACTTGAAACCGGCAACAATTATAAAGTTGTCAGCCAGTTCTTCAATCGCTCCATCCAGTTGTCACTTGTTGTTTTATTATTCAGCCCAAACCCATGTCCGCCTTTTGGATAGAGATGCATTTCAACCGGCACTTTGTATTTAATACAGGCCTGGTAATAACGGATACTGTTCTCCACCGGTACCGCACCATCATCACCTGCATGTACTAAAAACGAAGGAGGCGTTTTCGCATTTACCTGTAATTCGTTTGAGTACAGTTTAATTATTTCTGCCGATGCCGTTGCGCCAACTAAATTATTTCTCGATCCTTTATGTGTGATGGTACTGTCGAAACTGATAACAGGATAAATGAGGATCGCAAAATCAGGACGAACAGAACTTGTGTCTTTGTTAGTAACATCTGCGTTACTGGAAAAATGTGTGGCAGCAGTTGAAGCTAAATGTCCGCCGGCTGAAAAACCCATGATGCCGATCTTGTCTTTCTTCAATCCCCATTCTGTCGCTCTGCTGCGCACCAAACGAATGGCTTGCTGTGCATCCATCAATGGAGCAATGCTGCGGTCGATATTCGTTGTATCATCGGGTAACCGGTATTTCAACACAAATGCAGTAATACCCCACTTGTTCATTTCTTCGGCCACACGGGTACCTTCTTTATCAAACGCTAAAATGCCGTAACCGCCACCCGGGCAAATGATCACCGACATCCCATTAGCGTTTTCCGGTTTATACACCGTAAGTGTGGGCACACTTACTTTTGAAATACGCAGCACGTTATCCTTCGATACGGCACTTTCTTTATTTGCTGCCTGCTTTGCATTTGGAATAGCGCTACTATACAGCGGCATTTCGGTTTGTGCATTTGTTTTCACTGCAGCAAAAATAGCGATGGCTAAAATCAGCTTCTTCATAAATATTATCTTACTGGTTTAGTTTTCCTGTAACCACTTCCAACGCTTTGCCCAATCTAACAACACATCGGTTCTCCATTTCAACACTGTTTGTGCTCCTTGCGAATCATCATCAAAAAGTTTTGGATCACTACGATCAGTAAACCAGTTTGCACCTAATTGATAATCTGTTGAGCGTTGTTTACCCGGCCAAACATTATCCACTACAAATTGTCCGTTCCTTTCTTCAAATCCTTTTACAGGTGATGTGATGCTGTAAGTGATCATCTCTGTCTGCTTCGGACAATACCTGATCACATAGTCACCATTACCCAAATAAAACCCCGCCCACTTCTGTTCACCGATCTTTGCTTTCACGCTCATAGTAAAACATGCAGAGTCGGGAGGGATGTTGTTATCAACCGGTCCCTTCAAATGTAACTCAACAACAGAATAAACTGTTACTGTATCTGCAAGTGTAGGATTTCGGTTAAATACTATTCTTGGGCTATGTGTAAACTTTTCAAAACTTCCGCCCCAACTTTCTTTGTAAGGGTTATTTGGATCGCCATCCATTAAATAGAGTAATGCCGGTGTATCACCCATTTTGATGGCTCCTTTGTAATAGTTCTTATAATCTTTCCCTAGATACCCCGCCGCTTTAATAAACCGATCATAATAATTACGATTGCGTAAGCTATCGGGTACTCCATTATTCGAAAAGAAACCATCGTATGAACTGTTGGCTTCAATAAACCAGAGCTTCGGAAAGTTTGCAACAATATATGCATAACTGTTGGCGCTCCATTTTTTGTTTGGTCCGCCGATCCAGTACACTTTAATGTTGCTTTGAATTTCAGGTGCATCATGCAAAGCCTGTGCAAGATCATCTAACCCGCCCCATACTAAAACCCACAGCGGCAGTTTACTTTTTTTCTTTGCGCAGGTAATGATCCAGTTCGATCCTTCAGTTGCCGTTGTATATCCTGCAAATGGGGCTGCACCTGAGCGACCCTGTTTGCATACTGCTTTTAATGATGCTGGTGTTGGATAACCTTTCTGATGTTTTTGCAGAAGTGGCAGATCTTTTTCATACAGATCGATCATACGCAACAATTCTTTCTTGCTTCCTTGCCCGTACGATGGAGAAGAAACAAGTCCTTCTGTTTCAAACAGGTGACTGTACATTAAATAATGGGTGATGGATTGATTATCGTCGGGGTCTGTACCACCAATGTCAGTACTAATAAGCAAGCGTGGTTTTACAGTCACAGGTTTTTGCGCAAACAAAACAACAGCACCAACGCTAAGTAACCATAGTAATACAATTTTTTTCATTCAAAGATTATTTAAACGAAAGGGGATTAATAAACTTCATTTCTTTCAGCCATGCTTCTACTAAATTCAGCCATTGATCGGTTGATCCGGGATTTTCATCTAACCGGATACCATGACCACCTTGCGGAAATACATGCAGACTGGCACTGATCTTTTTTTCAACTAATGCCTGGTAGAATAACAAACTGTTCTGCACCTTTACTGCGCTGTCGTTTTGGGCATGCACCATAAATGTTGAAGGCGTAAACTCACTCACCTGTAATTCGCTTGAATAATTTTCGATGTTGGCTTTTGTAGTATCAGCACCTATAAAATTTTTCTTGCTGCCCCCATGCGCAAATTTGCCCATAGTAATTACAGGCGAAAGCAGCACCATAAAAGAAGGACGGAAACTATATTGATCAACAGTATCCTTTATTGCACTTTCATCTTTTGCATGTGTGCCGAGCGTGCTTGCTACATGACCACCTGCACTAATGCCCATCACTCCGACATGCTCTGTTTTGATATTCCATTGCTGTGCATTTGCACGAATGATGCGCATGGCCCGTTGTGCATCCTGCACAGATGCCAGTTGTTTGTTGATGAGGTCCTGCTGATGGGGCAAACGATGAATGAGGACAAAAGCATTTACACCGATGGTATTGTACCACTTCGCTAAGTTGAAACCACTGTATAAATGAGAGAGCCGTTCGTAACCTCCACCAGGAATGATCAACACTGCTGTGCCGTTGTTCTCTGCTTTTGGTACAACAAAACAATAGATGCCCGGCGTTGCCACTCGCCAGATGCGTTCGTTATAGATGCTATCGGTAATTTTTTTGCCGTTATTGTTTGGTTTTTTTCCTGCAGGCCATAACGGAACAAACTCCTGCGCCTGCATTGATGCTACAAGGAGAATAAACAATACTATAAAAACTATTTTAGTGCTGCGCATCAGGAAAAATGTTTTGCAGAAATGAAGTGATATAGTTAACTGTTGGGGTAAACCAGGGTTCGAACAAACAAAACGAATGTGGTGAATTTTCAAACGTGTGTACTTCTGTATAAATCTTATGCTGCTGCAGAATGCTGATATAGTCTTCTCGTCCTGCATGCATACGCTCGACAGAACTGTTGAGAAACAAAGTAGGTAACGAGTTTGCACCCGCATGTGAAAGCGGCGAAGCTTCTTTCCACAACTCCGGATTTTCGGTGGTATTATAACCCAACCAATATTCTGATGCACCGATTGTTGGCGAGGGTTTGGTTTCGCTTGATTGCGGATGGATAAATGACAAGGTTCCATCAACATCTACAATGGCCTGTACGTTGGTACTTGCTTTGAGGTTTGTAAGTGGTTCAAATGGTTGATAGCCGTTTGTGTTACCTACTAATGCTGCTAACTGTCCGCCTGCCGAAAAACCCATCACCACTATTTTAGTTGTATCAACAGCATATGTTGCTCCTTTGGTTTTAATCCATTGCACAGCAGCTTTAATATCCTGCACTGCTGCCGGATAAAAGGCCTCGGTTGACAACCGATATTCAGGTGTAAAACAAGCATACCCTTTTCCTGCAAGAGCAAATGCCAGTGCATGATGTTGTGTGCGATTGCCCGAGCGCCAGCCACCGCCATGAATGATGATGATAGCAGGATGCAACTTTTTATGCCCCTTATTTTGCTTTGGAAAGAAGGCATCTAACTGTAAAAATCTGTTCGTGGGCTTATAGTAATTGATACCCTTTATTTCTTCAATAAATGCACTGCGTTCATCTGCAGGCAATACAATGAAAGGATATTGTTTCTTTACCTTCTCCTTTTCCTTTGTAAGATTGAAAGAAGTATCAGGCACATTGGTAATACCATTGACTGTTTGTGCGTTTGCTGCCATACAAAACAGCAGACCATGTACTATGTAAAACAATCTTTTCATGTGTGAACCTTATGCCTTTTCGCTTTTGGATTTTGCTTATTGGGTTTTCCCGCTTGTCCATTCAAACGGTTTGCTGCGTGATTGCATAAACCAACCACTTTCATCTTTCACCAGGCTGTTGTTGGAGAAAATACTCTCCAGCGTATATGCTTTTGCTTCTTTATCGCTCAGTTGTTTGCTCCAAGCAACACGTTTGCCGGTGGCAGCACCTTCGCCGGTGCATTGATATTCTGCATACAATACAGTTTGTTCATTGGCAGGGTTACCCCAGTTGCTCCAGCCTTCGGGTGCAATTTGTTTGGGCATTTCGCAACGGATGAAGACTGTTTTTGCATGTGCACGCCAAGGTCTTCCTAAATAAAGTTTTGTAACGGACGAATCAGCAACAATCTTACAATCGAGAAAAACGTAACCAAATTGTTTACCGGGTGTGGTGCTTGCTGCCGTGATGTAGGAATTTGATTTTGCTTTGATGCTACAGTTTTGAAATACTGCTGTTGACGGACCAAAAATGAAATCGGTTGTGCCTTCGATATAACAATCCAAAAACAATTGGCGGGCATTTTCACCTGCTGCAAAAATCGTATCCTGGTTGCCAAGGAACTTGCAGTTTTTGAATACGGCTTTATCTGCATCAACATACAAGGCCAGTGCTTGTCCCACCGGACCGGCACTGTTGGCGAACGTAATATTCTCTGCATAAAAACGGTTGCCCGAAATTTTTGCAGTATAAGAAGTAAAGGTTGTATGCTTCCCTCTTCCCGAATAGTCATTAAACGTAATGATCGTCTTCTCCACACTTTCACCAATAAAGGTTACATCGGTATTCGTTGCCGGCAGTTCTATCTTTTCATTGTACACACCATTCTTAATGTAAAGTGTAATTGATGCTAAGGGATACACACGCATGGCATCAATGGCATCCTGTATATATTTAAATTCGCCACTGCCATCTTTGGCAACAGTGAATACATACTTGTATTGTTGCGGATTGCCTGTTTGTGCAAAAGCGAAACTGCAACTAAAGATCAAAGCAATCAAAAATATAGTCTTGTTCATATCAATTAATGTACGACGATGCATTTTAAAACAACATTGTCTTTTCCTGAACTGTACTGAATAAAATATTGCCCCTGTGGTAACGTCTGTACATCCACAGACGTTTGTGTTGTGTTGGGCGTTGCTTTCCATTCGGCTATTTTAACGCCCAACATAGAATATAAAACAATATTTGTGTTGTTTCCGCTACGTGGATGTTTAATATAGATCGTGTTTGCTGCAGGATTCGGATAGATTGCAAATCCTCTTGCAGCAATATTATCAAGCACACCTGTTGTTACATTTTGTGTGGCGATACCTTTTGCAATAACATCTTTCAACTGGGCATAACGTCCTGCACTTGTGCTGCCGCAACTGAAATAAAGACGGACGCTGAGTGTTTGTCCTTCGGTTAACGTAACACCCGTTGAACCGTTTAATGGAAAGCGATATACTGCAGAAGGACCATTGTTATCCTGGGTTAATGCCTTTTGCGTTGCAAATTCATAACCGGTTACTTCTGTTGAGTCGCTTACAAATCCACTTCGGGAATACACAACAGCAATTTTAATGTTACTGTTCGACCCGTAAAATGCATTGTTGAACAGCAGACTGTCGATACGTGTTGTATAACCTGCTGCTGCAGTAAGGGTAAATTGTTCGTAATTGGTGCGGTTGAGGTTACCACCGGGTCCACCCGATCCACTTGTCCAGTAACCATCTGCAGTTGCAGCAAACACCTGTCCTCTTGTTAAGGAGTAAGGCAACATACCGGCAACGGTTACAGCATCCGATACAGCAAACTTGCTGAACGTTGGCGCACTTGCAACAACACCTGCCGAACGGATGGCCGCACTGTCCTGATTGTTTTGTGTAAACGGCCAATGCTGCAACACTGCAGAAATCTGTACAGGCTGCGATTGAATGGTTCCTCTCACTGCAGTCTTCACCGTATCGGCTAATGTTGCACTATGGACAATGTTATCGTTGTAATTGCCAACAGCAGTGCCGTTTAATCGCAATGTTAACGTAGTATTGGTAACAGTTCCATTTGTTGGTTTCAGGCCAAGCGATTTGCTGTTGTTATACCAGGTTGTTCCTCCATCGGCAGATACCTCATAATTAAGAGGCGGAGTAATTTTAATACTGTCAATAATATTCAAACCCGAAACAAGGTAGGTTTGTGTTGTTGAGGGCGTGCCAATGCCTTGTAAAAAATCAGACAAGGCAGCAGTTACTGTTATCAGTGGCTTGCTTGATACATAGGCTGTATCTGAAGTTGTAGTGGTGAACCCTGCTTTCGATAAACGAACAATATAATAATAGCTTGTACCGGCAGCAGGCGCATTGTCAACGTAGCTGAAGTTGGCAGCAGAATCTTCGCTGCTGTGCTGCGTGCTGATCAATGTAAAATTCTGTTTGTCTGAACTCCTGTAAAGATCGCATTGAATACCTGTCATTGGCCAGGTAATATTCCACGTAACATTCACCGTTGTTGCAGTTGCATTTGGTTTACGTGCTAGCACATTTGATGCGGATAATTCAGGAACAAATGCAGTAGTTAATTCCGGCCATGTACTGTATGGATTCCAAGTAGCCATTGCCGGTGTGTTGGCGTTTACAAACACCGTATCGTTGTTATAATACTTTGCTGCTTCAGCTGCAGTTAATTGTTTACTCCAGTTTACACGGCCGCTTATATCTTTCAATGTACCATCATAGTTCTTCGTATTGTACTCAGCATAAGTAATGTACGATGTATTTGTTCCTGCATCCCATGCACTCCATCCTTCGGGTTTGATTGATGCACCCATGAATGAATTGAGGAATACAGTTTTGTTGCGTGATTTTGATGCATCTGCTGTGCCGGCATCATTCTGCCAAGGACGACCTAATGTATAAAATGTAGTACCCCGGTTTTTGGTGAGCTTACAATCACGAAATACATAACCATAACCTGATTCAAGTTTTGTATTAGCAGCCGTTACATAACCACCGGTTCCGTTATCCAATCGTGTACGTGGATAAATAACACATGTATCGAAGATGATGGTAGATGAGCCAAAGATGAAATCCGTATTGCCATCAATATAACTGTTCTTCATGTACACACGTGTACCCCTGTTGTTACCGCCGTAGTACGTATCCTGTCCGCTGTTCATGCGGCAGTTAAAGAACACAACACGATCAGATGTTGTGTATACAGCCACGGCTTGCGGACCATCGCCCGGTGCAGGAACCAGTGCATTGGCATTAATACCATAGCCTGTTGCATTTTCAACCGACAGATTCATCAGCATTACATCAGCTGCATTAATAATCATGGTACCGCATGTTGAAGTGCCATATGTACCACCTGCTGGATTTGCTTTGCCCGAATAGTTATCATAAGAGATAATTGTCTCCGCCATGTTTTCACCAATCAACTGCATGAAAGGTTTGTTGGATGGAATGACAACTGTTTCCACATACTTTCCTTTCTTGATAAAAATTCTCCACGGCGTAGTACGGTTAGTTGGTGCTGCAGTGATAGCAGCTTGTACCGATGTATAATTACCTGAACCATCCTTTGCAACCAATACATCATACACAGGAGTTAGCACAGGGTTTGATGCCACACCTGTTACTGTTAATGTTTTGGTAGTGGCGCCCCCACCTGCAACAGAAATCGTTCCGGCATATGTTCCTGCACTTACTGCATTTAAACGAACAGAAATTTCAGTTGATCCAATAGTCCCTGATGTTGGAGATAATGTAACACTGCTTGTCCATGTTGTTCCGTTTAATGAAACCTGGTAATTTGATGGGGCCGTTATTGTAACATCAGCAGTAAGATTTGTTCCGCTTACGGTTGCTTTTTGCACAGCTGATGGCGTACCGATGGTTTGTGTGAAATTGGTAAAACTGGCTGTTGCAAGAAGAGTTGGCGCATTGGAAGTATTTGCAATAGCCGATAGGGTTGCAACAGGTGAATAGTTAAATGCCTTATCGGCCGTAAATACGTGATAGTAATAAGTTGAACCTGTTGTAACAGTACCATCGTTAAAAGATGTACTTGTACCCGTATATAAAACAGTATAATCTGCACCAATGGTATTGCCCGCTGCATAAACTCCTTTTGTATTTAAAGCAGGTGCCGCACTTACTGTACTTCTTACAACAATGTAACCGCCGTTATCAATACCTGTTGCGGGTGCCGACCATGTTAATGCAATGGCATTTGCAGAACCTGCTGCTGCCAGATTAGTGACTGCATCGGGTGCCGTGTTGTCCACGGCAGTACCGGGATAGGCTACATAATCATCAATATAAAAATAAGGCGACTGCGGATTGGAAATCTTCATTCCGAAGTAGGTACTGGTTGGAGTTGTAGCTGCTGTTTTTAATGTGCCTGTAAACAATTGCCAGTCTTGTGGTGTAGATGCATCTAAAGTAGCAGTGGCTGTTGTTAACGAAGTACCTGTTCCACCTGTTGCTCCTACAACAGTTGCCGATCCGTTTAATACGGTTGATGCAGTTAATGTTCCAACAGGTTTATACCAAAACTGAATTACATAATCTGTATTCTGCGTAAGTGCAGGATTGGTTAACACCGGAGAGAACATATACTTTACACTGGTGCTTGCCTGTTTGTAAAACATAAGTTTATTTCCGGTGCGGGCTTCAGCTCCTTTAATTTCCCAGGCAGCCGATACTTCCCAATTGGTAGTGGATGAATGTGCTGTTACGGTTGAATAAGAACCGACAGTCTGGTTTTCAAATCCACCATCAATACCGGGAAAATAACCAATAGCTGCATCCTGCAGGTTCTGCGAAGCATTTCCTGTTACTGCGATCGACAGATTGGTTGCACCTGTACTGCTGCCAACAAGATTGCCTGCAAATGCGCCGGCTGTTGTTGCATTCAACCGAACATAAATGGTTGTTGACGTAACACTGCCATTTGTTGGAGTAAGTGAAACACTGTTGTTCCAGGTTGAATTATCGGTTGATACTTCGTAAGAAGCAGGTGCTGTAATCGTTAGAGCAGCTGTAAGATTTAATGCAGAAACCGTAAACGACTGCGATGCAGAAGGAGTACCTACTGTTTGCGTAAATGATGTAAATGAAGAAGAGCTGTAGATGGCAGGTGATGTATTCTGCTGGGCCGTAATAATAGAGTTGAGATAATTTTCTAAGTTGGTATAACCATTTGCCGCAAAAATTCCACGATCACTTGCATCATTTGGATTTAAACCATTTGCAGTTTCCCATGCATCGGGCATACCATCATGATCGGTATCGGTTGGTGCCGTTGTTGAACTCAACGCAGGCCATGCATTCACCGTGTTTGCATAAGGCGTACCATGTGGAAAGCCACCCTGCACATCAATGATTTTTCCTGTGCGGTTGCGTACATCGTTGGTAACACGTTCATCCAACGTATCACGTTTTAAGCTGGCACCCGCATATTGCAATACCAGGTCGTATGCTTCCTGTGCCGTATGTGTTGTGGTTAAATTGTAATTGGATAAGAAAGGAGTTACTGATTTTGACTTAACCGTATCAGCAGCAACACCTGTGTTCATACTTGCACCAGACCAGTTGTTGTTGGTATTGGTGGTTGAACCATCCACATAGTTACCCGAAAGAAAATATTTTGCATAACCAAACTCAGCAGTACTGTCAACACCAACAATTCTGTAACGTACACCACTGCTTGTATTTGGCCCATACTTGTAATAGTTGTTTACAATATTGTATTGTCCGCCATCGCCGCCATAAATCGTATTGATGCCCCAGTTGTAAATAACATTGTTACGAAAATCAGCACTTTCAACCGAACCTGCAGGATAAGTACTGTTTCCTGCAAAACGTGGATTCCTGTTGCGGCAATGCGCAATCAGGTTGTGATGAAAACTGCCATGCAAAGAACCCCAGATACCACCATATCCATGATTTTCAAAATCGGTATCGCCTGTTTCAAAGTGGTAAGAATAGTTCAATGGCTCCGAAATAATATTCCATTGCAGCGTAACACTATCACCCCGATAAACGGTTAATGCTTCATCGCTGCTCCAGCTAACACTGCAATGATCGATGATGATATTTTTGTTACCAAGATTACCCAATGCATCATCGCCACCGCTGCCATCCAAGGGCATACAGGCTGCTGTAAACGGAGCAACAGGTACACCGCAGTTGGCAGGTGAAGTTTTCAACTGATTCTTATCGCCCATACGGCAACGGATATAACGTAAGATCACATTATCGCCACTGATCACGACCGGGTAATCAGCCAAACAAATACCATCACCCGGTGCTGTTTGCCCGGCAATGGTTGTATTTGCACGAATGTTGAGTTTGGATGTAAGATGTATGGTACCTGATACACGAAACACAACGGTACGGTGTGTGGCGGTTTGTGTTAAGGCATAACGCAAACTGCCCACACTGTTATCATCGTTGAGATGTGTTACTTCAAATACAGTGGTAGGAACACTTACCGTTCCTCTGCCGCCCGAAGTAAAACGGCCGGCACCTTCCGCACCGGGGAAGGCGATCTGCTGTGCATGCATGACAGAACCACAAAACAGCAGAGAGAGAAAAGCAACAATTCGTTTGGGCAAGCAAAGGTTTATACGCATTTTCATTGTACGATCAGTTATTCTTTTGCATTAACAATTCTTGATGCGAGTTCGGGCAGTTGTGCACGAATTTCTTTCAATACCAGTTGTGCAACCAGTCGGGCTCCAAACTCATTAAAATGTGTATTATCATCTTTCCCTTTCGGATGATTGGGATGTTCGCCTGGTTTCAGCTGCATAAAGAGTAAGGCAGAATTATCCGGGCCAAACTGCTGATAGAGTTGTTGCGTAAGCACATCCATATCCAGCAGAACAACTTTTTCTTCTGCAGCAACAGCTCTTGTAATCTTCATATAATCATCATGCGTACCAACGATCTTACCTGTACTGTCGAATTTTCTACGGGCCATGGAAGTAAGCAAAACAGGAATGGCTTTCTTTTCTCTTGTTTCGGTTACAAATTTTTTGAGATTGTTTTTGAATTGTTCCGGCGTGGTGGCTGTTTTCTTGGTAGGTACTTCATCGTTATGTCCAAACTGGATGAACACATAATCCCCTTCACTTACCTCATCCATAATTTGTTTCCACAAACCTTCTGTTTGAAAAGAAGAAGTACTTCTGCCGTTTTTTGCTTTGTTGACTATAGTTACAGTTGAATCCCAGAAATATACAAAAGGCATTCCCCATCCGTTTTCAGGATAAGCTTTTACCTCTTTAATACTGGCAGTGCTATCGCCTGCAATAAAGAGTTTGATCTTCTTTTTTGGCGGCAACATCAAAGCAAACAGCGGCAATGCAAACAATAAAACAACTTTCTTCATCTTACTTAATTAAACAGCCTCACCCTCGTTCCTCTCCAAAAGAGAGGGAGGCCAGGCTATCGTATTTTAATTATACAATAGTGCTAACTCATTTTTCTTTTTACAATCCTCATCAATTCGTTTTCACCAAGCTATTAATGTAAACTTCAATATTGGTATACTGCTGATGAAGTTTGTATTGACTTGCATCAGCTGCATCCTTTGCATTTAACCCATTTTTCTTTTCCCATTCATCGGGCATACCGTCTTTATCGGTATCAACAGCAGCTGGTTCGGATTTCAAAACGGGCCATGCATTGGTGGTGATTTCAAAAGCTGAGTGATGCGGATAATGTCCCTGCACATCAATAATTGCACCGGTACGATTGATGACATTGTTGATGATGCGTGCATCCATCGTATCTCTTTGGAATGAAGCCCCTACTTGCTGCAGAATAATTCTATAAGCATCTTCTGCTGTTTGTACCGGAATAGCAATTGTTGGGAATGCAACAGTTTGCACAACTGTTTTTCTTTCTTCTTCAGTTCCTTTCGGATCGGGATGTACACCTAATAAATTATTGCTTGTTACATCGGGTGCACCATCCACATAATTGCCTTCTACATAAAACCGGCCGAAAGGTTGTTTGTCTAGTTTGGAAGGATTAACAATTCTACTGCGAACATTTTTATTGGTAACCGGACCATACTTGTAATAATTGTTCACCATATTATATGTACCACCTTCGCCGCCATACACATTATTGTGCTGCCAGTTATAGATCACATTGTTGCGGAAATCAACAAACTCTGCATCGGCTCCAAGTCGTGCACCATTGAAGCGTGGGTTACGGCTTACACAATGTGCAAATAAATTATGATGGGCAGATAAATGTTGTCCGCCCCAGATACCACCATAACCATGGTGCTCCCAGTCCTTATCACCTGTTTCAAAATGATACGAGTAGTTGAGTGGTTCGGTAATGATATTCCATTGCAAGGTGGTACTATCGCCTTTGTAAACCGAACATACTTCATCGGTACTCCAGCTGAACGAACAATGATCGATGATGATATGCTTGCGGCCCGATGCGCCAAATGCATCATCGCCACCACTACCATCCACCATTCCTTTTTGTCGCTGGTATTTATCGCCCATGCGTACACGGATGTATCGAACAATGATATTATCACCTGCTAAACTCACTGGTTGATCGGCAAAACAAATACCATCGCCCGGAGCTGTTTGCCCGGCAACAGTAATATCGCCTTTAATAAACAATTTTGTTTCGAGATGAATGGTTCCTGATACGGCGAACACCACCATGCGTTTGCCTTTTGCTTCTGCAGCTTCACGAAAACTACCTGGGCCATTATCATTGAGGTTAGTAACGATCATTACTTTACCACCACGGCCACCGGTTGTGTATTTGCCAAAGCCTTCCGCACCGGGAAAAGCAATAGCTGCTGTTTCTGTTTGAATAGAAATTTGTTTCTGTTGAGCACAAGCGTAAAAGGAAGCGCATACGAATACGGCTCCAAGTACTGTCATAAACTTATTCTGTTTCATCCTGTTTGTTTAATCAATTACGCAAAGCATTTCAATAGAAATACGTTGCAATTTTTTTGCAGCAGCTTCTCGTTAACAACAGGTTTTGGGAAAAACGCCGCAGTAGATGTTTATACTGCGGCGTTAAATGGTTTTACTTCCTTACAGTCTCCAGCGTGGATCGCCCGAAGTACTTCTGCCCGGAAATGTATTATCGATAATTTTAAAATTTCCCGTAGCAGGATCTTGCCAGATCTGTGCTGCGGTTTTTGTATAGGTAATAATGTTTGGCAAATCGTTACCAGCCGATAAATGATCGGATGTACGGTAATTGTTGCTTGCGTTTATGGTTGTTGCAGCATTGGCTCGTACATCACGCACCGTAAAAGCACCTGAGCTGCTTTTACCAATACCAAAAATGCAGTTGTTAACGGTAATACCATTGGTTACATTATTGGTACCCGATGTACTGTAGTCTACATAGTATGAAGAACTGTTACCTGCAGGCGCTTCGTTAAACGTACAGTTTTCAACCAAAACCGAGATGGAATTATTTCTGCTGGTAATTACTTTCTCTACTTTATAAATTGTACTGTTGGTAAGCTTAATATTATCTGCACGGCTTGTTGCCACATCAATATTAAATATACCGTAGTTCGAAATACTGTCTACAATACAGTTGTTCATTTCGAGGTTTGTAATAATAGCCGGCTGACTTTGTGTACGCAACACACCCCTGAAAATTTCCGCTACGCAGTTTTCGAAACGGATCTTACCAATATTGCAGGCAGTGTTGATGTTGAATACATACTTGGATGCATAATCGCTGCCACGCAACACCACATCATTAAACACAATTGAATCGATAGTACTGCCTGATGTAATGTTGAAATTGGCAGGCATGTAAATAACCGGCTTATTCGGGTTCAACAAATCGGCACCCGCAAGGAACGTAAGTGTTTTGTTGATGTTGGTGGTAGAGCTGATGTTATAGGTTTCACCACGCTTCAATAAAATAATACTGCCCGATGCAACAATGGGGATTGTATCCTGCAAAACACTTGCTCGGCCGGTAATGCCACGCAAATCAATAATTGCACCTGTTAGCGGGGCTTTTGTAGTAAAGTTTGCCCAGCCACGCACAGTAGCTCCGCTGTACAGGAAAATGATGTACGATGTAGAACCACTTAAACCCGAGATGATCTTGTATGCATTGGTAATATCCGTTGCATTTAAAGCTGTTGTACTCACTACAGAGCTGTCGGTTGCAAGCAGTATTTTAATTTCGGTTACTGCTGCACCGCTGTTTGTCCAGCTAACTTTCACCGAGTTGTCGTTTACATCACTTAAGCCCGGCACATTTAAAATAGTGGGGAAGCGGGCTGTTTTAATAGCGCCTAAATCTGCAAACTTCGAACTCTTCGATGTATCGGCAGCATTGGCTTTAACCCTTACCTGGTATACTTTTTCCCAGTAGAGATTTTCAAACAAATGCACATTGGTATCAATTTTTACACTGGCGGCAATGGTGCGGAAACTGTCCACACTTATTTCAGCTGTGTAAGAAGCAGAACCGGTTACAGCCTGCCAGGATACTTTGATCCAGTTACCGTTCGATTCCAGTGCATCTTTAATCACCGGACGGAACAGGCGTGGCGCCTCACCCGGATCATCCATTTTTTTGCAGGCAAACAACACTACCATTGCAGCCAGCGATATAAAAAGTAATTTCTTCATTGCAATTTTTTTTAGAATGGCCAATGAGTTTTATCAGTAACCATATTGGTTTTGTAATACACCAAGACTGCTCGAAATAACCGAGTTGTGCAAAGGCAGAATATAACGTAATGACGATGCTCCCGTATTATCGGTATAACCACGCCAGGTCCATAATACATAGTTGGCAGAGCCACTGGTGGTGGTGTTATACATCGCTCTTGTCCAGGCAATACGGGTGTAACCATCGGGGTTACTGCCAACAGAAGGCACATCTTTTAATGGTGGTTCTACAGCCGGTTTTTTAAACTTGTTGTACCAGCTGATGGTACCATCGCTGTTACGTTTGTAATACAGGTAATCGGGCAGTTGTGCATAGGTACCTGTTCCTGCATTACCATCAATACCCATTTGTGCAAGTGTATTTCGTGTGTCGGCTACTTTTTTACCAAACAGGTTCCAGCGTGCCAGATCGTATTTACGCAAGCACTCACCACCAAACTCCCATGCACGTTCGTTTACAATGGCATTGAAGAAGGTTTGTTTATCGGCAGCTACTGAATTAATGTACGCCGTTACTTTTTCACCCCATAATGCTTCCGGGAACGCACGCTGACGAACAAGACGCAATGCATCCTGTGCAACAGCTGTAGGTCCGTTCAATTCATTTTCACTTTCTGCCAACAACAACAGTACATCTGCATAACGCATCACCGGCCAGTTAATACCTGTACCTTTTGCCGATGCAGAACCTAAAGGCGTTGGCACCAGTAATCTGTTCCATTTACCGGGAGCAATTGAGGTGGCACCGGAAGGTTGCTGTAAAAGATCTTTATCGTAATAAATAATAGAACAGGTAACAGGCAAACGTTTATCGGTTGTATCGAAAGAATGATAATACGTAATCGGAAATGATAAATAGTTAGAACCTGAACCGTATGGATGTGTGCCTGCATCTACACGCACACCATTGTTCCAACCCACATCACCAAAGCCGGGATGAAACGCTACTTCGTACAATACGTCGCTGTTAACAGGTTTGATGTATTTGTTCTCGTTCATGAATACTGTTGCATAATCGGGTAAAGCACGAGGCTTCAGATCGATCAGCTTTTTTGCATACGTATTCGCAATCTGGTAGTATTCACGATAATCATCTTTACGCTTCATCGTTAAATCGGGTTGCAGCGAATAACCGCCACGCATCATTGCCAAACGTGCAATAAATCCAATCACAAACTCACGGTTGATCCGTTCAATACCGTAATCCAGTTCATCAGCCCAGGCCATCTTTGGCTCTACCTCCATCAGATCCTTGATGAGAAAAGACAGAATCGTATCCCTGCCTGTTCTTGGTAAATAGAAATTATCACCCGCACGTGAAGGTTTGGTTTTAAATGGTACATCGCCCCAGTGATTAATGAGCCAGTAATACCACAAAGCACGCAGTGCTCTTACTTCGCCCAACAGGTTGTTCATAACTTTGCTGTTGGGTTCTTTTACCAGGCCCACTTCCAGTAAACCTTTTTCGCATTCGTTGGCACGGTTAATGGCATTAAAACCATTGTTCCAAACCGTTAATAAATCGGCATTGGCCGGTGTACATTCGAACGACCAGATATCACGACGTGAGTTATCGGGCGATGCAGAAACACCACCACATTCAATATCGGTGTTACCCGCAAAGTTGTTCGACAATCTGGAGGTATACGCATCCTGGTTAAACAATGCATACACACTGTTCACCGATTTTTTTGCATCGGCTTCACTCGCAAACACATACTCGGGTGTGAAGTTGGATGGCGAATCGGCTGTTAAAAATTTCTTGCACGATTGCAGGATACCTGCAGCAAGAACAAATAAAATGACATATAATTTTTTCATGGCAATTTCTTTTGTTTGATCAATACAGGTTAGAATGTTACATTAATACCGAGCGTGTAGTTGCGGCTCTTTGGATAAGCCGAATAATCAACACCGGGTGTTAACTGTGAGTAACCATCACTTCTGGTTGAACTTACTTCCGGATCGTAGCCGGAATACTTCGTCCATAAGAACGCATTGTACACGGTTGCGTATACACGCACCTTGGTCATACGAAGTGAAGAAATCATATTCTTAGGTAAAGAATAACCCAATGAAAGATTGTTTAACCGCAGGAACGAACCATCTTCCACCGCCCACGAATGAAACACGGGAACAGCTGTACCAAAAGAGAAAGGCGACCATATTTTTGCGTTCGCATTCAGCTTGCCTAACTCAGTAAGATCGGTAACAAGATTACCGGCTGCATCAATATACTTAAACCGGTTATCAGAATTAACAGTGTTAAGCATGTTACCATAGCTGGTGCGGTAAAACTGATTGAACGAAATTTTACCGGTATTGTAAATATCATTCCCTACAACCCAGTTAAAGTTTGCACTCAGGTCGAAACCTTTATACACGGCACTCAAACCAAAACCACCTGTGTGCCTGGGTAATGCACTGCCGATTACCTGGCGATCGGCTGCTGTAATAACACCATCGCCATTGAGATCTTTCAGTTTCATTACACCCGGGCGAACACCAGCAGCACCACCAAGGAACGAACCAACATTAACCACACCTGCTTTCAAAGCATAGGTTCTGGTAATAGGGTTGTACGAATCAAAATCGTTAACTGTATACATACCATCTGTTACATAACCATACATTAAACCAATAGTACGGCCAACATACACACGGTAATCGTCTTGTGTTTTCAGATCGGTACCGGCCCAGTTAGAGGAGAATGGCTTTTCGTTCACACCATCCAGCTTATCAATTTTCGATTTATTGATACCGATATTGAATGTACCATTCAGTTGAAAATTCTTCGACTGTACAATGGTACCGGTTAAACCCAGCTCAATACCTCTGTTAGATGTTTGGCCGATGTTACGTTGCTGTTTAGAGAAACCGGTGATCTGCGGAATATCTGATTCTACTAACAGGTCTTTCGTCGTGTTCCAATACACATCGAACGAACCGGATAAACGTTGTTTAAATAATGTAAAATCTAAACCGGCGTTACGGGTAACGGTTGTTTCCCATTTAATATCCGGATTAGGTAATAACGAGGATGCATAACCGTAGTAGGGATTAGCAACATCGCCAAAACCAATGGTACGGAAGTCGGTTGGCGCAAATTGTACTCTCCACAAATCGTTTGGAATACGGTTGTTACCCGCCTGTCCGTAACTTAAACGTACTTTCAGATCGTTCACAAATTTTACATTGCTCATGAACTCTTCCTGCGATACTCGCCATGCAAACGCTGCAGCAGGGAACAAACCCCATTGCTTGCCGGGTGCAAACTTGGTTGATCCATCGGCACGTGCTGTGAGTGTAAGTAAGTAACGGGAGTCGAACTGGTAGGTAACACGTCCGAAGAATGAAGCAATACGCTCACCTGCAAATACAGTGGTCGTATGACGGTCTTGTGTACCAAGCGTCATGTTGGCAAACATTTTTTCGGGCTGAATATTTTCGGCAAAGAATTTTGCACGGTTAAACTCAGAAAAACCTCTGTTGAGTACATTGATTTCCTGACCGGCAAGGAAAGTAAAATCGTGTTTGCCGATTTCTTTTTTATAGTTCAATGTATTCGTCCAGCGATAACCATTCGAGTTGGAATTGGTTAACTCGCCAAGTGGTAAGTTACCACCAACGTTTCTTGATTCACCGGTTAACGGACCGTAGTAACGTTTATTTTGTCCGAAACCAAGATCGAGACTGAACTCGGTACGGTAAGAAAGCGCAGGAACAATATTCCAGGTAGCAGCAAGGTTGGTATTGAATGTATAATTCAAACGCTTGCGATAATCCTGTGCAATGAGTTTAGATGGATTGATTAAACTTTTGAGGAACTGCTCATAATCATCATCCGTACCTGTAGGATCTAATGTAAAGATATCGGCCAAACCATTTACAGGGCGTGTGGTAATGGCATCGCCGATACGGAAGCTCGATGAACCGGATGAACCTGCACCATCAATTACCGTATGCACAAAACGAGTTGCATAATCGAAACGCAATGCTTTTGAAACTTCGTGGTTTAATTTAAAGTTTACATAGTTGCGCATGTAACCCGAACCTTTAATTAATCCCTGATCGGTATTGTTGGTAGCGCTTAAACTGAATTTTGTTTTTGATGTTCCGCCTGTAATACTCAGGTTATGTTGTTGCGAGTAAACAGGTTTACCAAACAATTCCTTTTGCCAGTTGGTACCTTTCTGGTATTTGTACAATTCCAAATCTTCGTACACACCAAAAAACTTGGTGAAATTATCTACCGCACTCTGATTTTGTATACGGGCATACTCATAGTTAGCCAAAACAAATTCGTAAGGCGATAATACATCGAGTGTGCGGGGTAAAGTACGTGCAGTACCAAAAGAATTGATAGAGATAGTTGTTTTACCTGCCTTTGCAGATTTCGTGGTAATGATCACTACACCATTTGCACCACGTGCACCATAAATAGCAGAAGTAGCCGCATCTTTTAAGATATCGATGGTAGCAATATCTGCAGGCGCAATATCATTGATACTGTTTACCGGAAAACCATCAACGATATATAAGGGCGAGTTATCCTGTGTTACAGAACCGCCACCACGTACACGAATCACAATTTCAGCACCGGGTGCGCCATCGGTTGTAGTAACCTGTACACCGGGTAAACGGCCTGTAATTGCTTCTGCAGCACTGGCAACAGGTATCTTCGATAATTCAGCAGAGCCAATAGAAGAAACAGTACCGGTAAGATCTTTCCGTTTAATAGTACCATAACCGATCACCACCACATCTTCCAATGCGGCTACATCTTTTTCAAGACTGATGTTTACTTCCGATTTACCATCGGTTTTAATGGTTTGCGGTTTGTAACCGGAATAGCTGATGGTTAAGGTTACTGCACCGGTACCGGGTGCAGCAATAGAAAAGTTACCATTTGCATCTGTTTGCACACCGTTATTGGCGCCGCTCAGCAGCACACTTACACCTGCTAAACCGGCACCGGTTTCATCGGTAACCTTGCCTTTAATCTGGCGGGTTTGGGCAACTGCAATCGTACAACACATGCAAAGCAAAAACAGGGAGAAAAACTGTTTCATACTGTGTTTAGTTTTTAAATAATCAATAGACTTTTACTGCAAGGGGATGCAATAAAAAAGTTGAATGTTTTGGTGATTGTTTTGAATCGTTAACTGGTTAATGGCCGATGTAAAATCTTATGTTTTGGTTTCGTTCAATACAAGCAAATCCGTTCGTTTAACAAAACAAGTCTACCTACATTTTAACGAATCGTAAAGGCCTGCAGAAGGGTTTATTTACGCAATCGTTCCCGAGAACGATGCCATTTTTCCGCAACTATCCTGTGCTGTCTGTTTTTTGCTTTTTAATGATTCACAATTGGTTATGCAAAAACTGAAGAGGGCCTCCTGTCATTTAAGATTTTTATCATCTATCTTTAGCGCAACATTGCAGTTATGAAATTTGAAGCTGTTACCATTAAAGATATTGCCAAGGCATTGGGACTTTCTACCTCTACTATTTCACGTGCATTGCGTGACAGTCATGAGATCAGTGCCGAAACAAAACAACTGGTATTGGAGTGTGCCGAAAAGCTCAACTACAAGCCCAACCCCATTGCATTAAGTTTAAAAGAAAAACGCAGCCGCTCCATTGGTGTGGTGGTATGCGAAATTGCCAACAGTTTTTTCTCGCAGGTCATTAATGGTATTGAATCGATTGCATACGATCGTGGTTACAATGTCATCGTATCGCAAAGTCATGAGAGTTACGATCGGGAAGTAGTGGATCTGCAGTTTCTTTCCTCCCGTTCGGTAGATGGATTGATTATTTCACTTGCAACAGAAACAACCGATCTCAGTCATATTAAAGCATTGCACGATCGTGGTATGCCCATTGTGTTGTTCGATCGCATCACTGAAGAGATCAATACACACAAAGTAATTGTTGATAATTACCGGGGTGCATACGATGCTACAGAACATTTAATTAAAAATGGATTTAAACGGATAGCTGCATTGGCAGGCTCCGAGTTTTTATCCATCACCTCCGAACGTTTAGCCGGTTACAACGATGCCTTAAAAGCACACGGACTGGAATACAGCAAAGAATATGTACAGCATTGTTATTATGGCGGAATGGTTTTTTCGGAAGTAGAAGAAGCCGTCAACAAATTGCTTACACTCAAGAAACGACCCGATGCCATTATTACCACCAGCGATAAATTAACCACCGGCTGTTTGCGTACATTGAAACGCAGAGGCATTTCTATACCCGATGAAATAGGGATGATAGGTTTTTCGAATTACGATATTGCTGAATTGGTAGATCCTCCGCTTACGGTTATCCGTCAACCTGCCGAAGAAATGGGCAAAGCTGCTACAGAGTTGTTACTGCAACTGGTAGAAAGTAAACGGCCTGTAAAAGAATTTGAAAAACGTGTGCTTACACCCGAGTTACAGGTGCGTGCATCGGCCATTAAACGATAACACTACTCCTCCTTTTTCTTTACAACCAGGTACCAATCGTTTTCGAGCGGCAGATAACCATAATCGTAACAATAGAAATACGTCTTGCCGTTTTTGGTCGTGTAGAGGTGTGTGATGTATTTGAAATGAAAACCCATGCGCTGCAGTTTATCTTTTGTGGCTTTTGCTGTTTCTTCTGCTTCGGGTAAAATACTTTCCAGGATCTTTCTGTTCTTCAGTAACGTGTTGTTGATGTTACGCACCAGGCTGCTGTAATTACTTTTGGCTTTTTGCTGGTTGTTATAGTTATTCCGGCAGTAATCATCACAAAACTTCTTATCAATTCTTCCCTTTAACGGCTTGCCACAGGCCAGGCAGGTTTTGGTTTCCAGTGCAGTCATAGTAAAGCATTTAGACAATAAGATACAATTAATTTATCCGTGTGCAAACGTTTCTACACGCTTAGCTTCGGATAGAAACGGCAATAATATACCTGTTTACACCAGACAAAACGGAAAATCTATGTAGTTGAAAATGAACCTCAATTTGGCTTTCAAGTCTCGAAATACTTGACTGGTAGAAAGGATGCTAACCTGCATCAAAAACCAAATGAGTAAAAGAAAGAACAGAACAAAACCACTTTTCGCTTTGTGCTACTGGTGCGGTATAAGTAAAGGTATTAAATTTAAATTATGCTAATCGTTTTTCGATTTTGATTGCATTTATACAGCTAAAAATAACAATTCTAATTTTGTGAGTAAAAGGCGATGATATGCTTTTCCAAAATGGATCGGACTGCCAATTTTTATTAAATCCAGCAGCATTTAAGTCAATATTATTAAACCTTTTTATTAGACTTCTAATTTTACCAGCAAATATTGAACTACTATTAACCCTTTCTAGTAAATAAGCAGCTATACATATAGTAGTATAAATTTTGTCTGGTTTTGATGGTGGGTATGAAATCCAAAGTTCACTTGCCTTAGTAGGTATGGTTGCTTTCACTGTCATAATTCTATTCCATAATCTACTATGGTGAGCGCAAATGTTTCTAATATAAACTAAATGCTCAAGCCAAGATTCTAAAACAGAAGGGCTTACTCCAAAATGACGTGCAACAGCCTTCTTTGCATCGTTATTATGAAGATTCTTATACATTATTGAAATTTGCCCGAAAGACAAAATCTCCATAGACATCCATGCGGGAGGATGTTGCGGAACGGTATATTTTGAATAATAATGTGAAATAAATACCTCTTTTGAGTTGCCTAATTCGGTGTGAACTTTTTTCAGAAATTTAGTATGCTCTCTTATAAATAAAGATGGGTCTTCATACCAATTGTTACCGTGTCTATGACAATACTCGTAAACGATTCGACATCTAAGTGCGACCTCTATTCTTTCTATTGCATCTAAAAGAATACTTCTTAACTCTCTGTCAAAAATATAAAGTTTTTCTACTTTTTTAAAGTCTGCCCACGGCATAAAATCATGGCTAGGAGAACCAAATTTTTGAAACGATAAAAAATAAGCACTAAGCCTGTAATAGCTGATATTGTTCAGAGTTTTAGCCGCAGAATTATCATTAATAATTTTTAATCCTCTTTTTTTTAATAGGGCTAATTGTTCTGGGATGGTTGTGGCGTTTTTGGGGAATTTCATACTCTATAAAAAACAGAAAACTCGCCCGGGTGCGCTGTTCTGCGGGAAGCGTGGCGAGTATTATTACTACAAATGTATAATCTTATGCCTGTATTTGCAAGCGTCTTAGGTATAAGACTAAACACTTTAACATTAATCGAGTGTTTTTACTAAGAGTAAACACTTATTTTTTATTGTCTTTCGTTGGTGGCGGAGTATTTAGTAGCCCTTGCAAGTGCTTATCAAAAGAACTTACGATTTCCTTTTGCTTTTTTACATCTTCTTCTGTTGGTAAGTTAGCAGGGTCTTTGATTTGATCGAGTAAATTATTGAAATCTGATTTAAAATTATTATCCTGAACAACTCTAAACTTTATGTATTCATTTTCTGCAAAATTATCTGCCACGTCTTTCCTTATCGTTCCTGCGTTCTCTAATACTTCATATTCATTAAACTTTAAAAATGCATCTAATCTTGAAGACCAGTCTTTCATAGTCATTAGTTTATTCCTTTCCACCTGTAGCTCGGCATAATCTAAGTACATGTTGACCAGTGTATTCAATTTTCTTATCTCTTCTTCGTGTAAATAATTTTTAGCAACTGTAACATCTAATTTTTGAACCTTGCCTTGTTTTCCTGCATTTTTCCAAGTTTTTAATCCCATGTTTGGAAGCGTTGCATTTGCCCTTGTTTTTATTATTTCGGCAGATGTTTTACCAACAATTGCATATTCTAATTTATTTTGAACTTTAGCAAAAAACTTGTGTGTTTCTGGGTCTGACTTGTTATAATCTACAGCAGTAGCATAAAGGTCTGTTATCTTTTCATAAAACATCCTTTCTGATGCCCTAATCTCCCGTATTCTCTCTAATAATTCTTTGAAATAGTCTTTGCCAAATAGCTTATTGCCCTGTTTCAATCGTTCATCATCTAAAACGAACCCTTTTACTAAATACTCTTTTGTGACTTTATTTGCCCAAATTCTAAACTGAGTTGCCTTGTAAGAACTTACCCTATATCCTACGGCAATAATTGCATCAAGGTTGTAAAAAGACGTTTTATATTTTTTACCATCATCGGCAGTATGTTCCAAAATGGAACTAACTGACTCTTCGCTTAATTCGCCTTCTTGAAATATATTTTGCAAATGTTTTGTTATGGCTGGTCGTTGAACTCCAAAAACTTCTGCCATTCCTTTTTGACTTAGCCAGACTGTTTCATCGCCAAGTATTACTTGCGCCTGAATCTTCCCGTCTGCACCATTATAAAAAAGAAATGCACCTTGTCTACTTAAATCTATCATTTTATTTGATTAAATTTTTATATGTTAAACGCCTATTCGCAACTCCTGAAAGTACAAAATCGAATCTACTTTGGGTATCTAATTTACGTGTATTAAACCGCAAAGTAAATTCATCGACGTAAGCCTGTAAATGTTGATTGCTGATTGAATGATAAATGCCATCAATACCACGCTTCAAATGTGACCAAAAGTTTTCGATACCGTTTGTATGCGCCATTTCGTTTACATACTGTTTTGCGCTGTGATTTACTGTGTGGTGTTGAAAATGATTTGAAAGGTCATTATAGCCGCTATAATCGTCTGTCATTATCACGCTGTTAGGTTCAACTGTTTCGTGAATGATTGGCAATAAAGTATCTTTAGTTCTGTCTGATACCACTTTTGCAATTACATTGCCGCCTCTCTCCCTGAAACCTAATACAGTTGTTTTTGTGCTGATGGTATTACCTTCTTCATTCTTAGTCTTTTTGCTTTCGTGCTTGTTAGATGAATCACCACCAATTCCGCTTTCATCAATCTCAACAATATCGCCAACTGTCTTTTTGAAATTTGGATGGTCAAAAGCATAACGCAAACGGTGCAACATGAACCATGCAGATTTTTGAGTTACAGATATATCCTTTGCTAACTGGTGGCTGCTGATTCCTTTCTTATGTGAACTAAAAACATATAAGGCTAAGAACCATTTCTGTAAAGGAATCTTTGTATTGTCGAAGATGGTGTTTGTACGAACGTTAAAGTATTTACCAGTATTCTTACACTTGTACTTGTTTCCGGCACATTTGTAAACCTTAGACGATTCGTCAAAAGGAGAAACTACAATCCCTTCCCAGCGCAAACCTTCCAAATGGTCAATGCAAGATTGCTCAGTAGGAAAGGCTTTCAGTAAATCGAAGATGCTTTTAAACTCTGGTAACATATCCTTTAATTATAGTGTAAAGATATGCTCAATAAATTAAAAACACAAGATTTAGTGTAAAAATCTTCTCGAATTGTATTATTATTTCGGCAGGTTACAAAATCTTGTGAAAAGTCTTTCCAGAGTCAGGAAAATATAATACGTTGCTATGCTTAGGATTTATGACATTCTCGATGTTGGTAAAAGTATTTGTACGAATTAAGCCAAACAGTCCAGCCGTAACGTTTGGCAATGCCTCCATGACTCTAAGAGAACACGCAGCAGACATCCTTCCTTGCGTTATTACGTCATCAACCAATACTATAGTTTCTATTGAGCGAGTAAACAAAGGTTCATCCTCAAAAACAATAGAATCGTAATGCGTTTGCACAGTAGGTCTATCCTCTGAGCCGTGTTGAAAAGCGGCTTTAGGAACAGCTTTAGTTCTTTTTAATAATGGCTTATAATTTTTCCCGAACCCATTTGCTATTAGTATCTCGCATATATCTCTTCCGGGCCATTGTGCATTAGTAACTAAAGGCGCACTTTTTGGTAAAGGAATTAAAGTTGCATTTGGAGGAATAAGTTTTGACAACGAATCTCGGATGGAAACGTCCATAGTTTCGTTCAGGTATTTTTCAAAAAAGCTAAGACGGCAGGCTTTTGTATTGGCTATAATGCTTTTAGAATTGGTAATTATTTGCTCTTCGCCCCTTTTGCCACATTCATATATAGAAAACGCTCCTATTGTCATAAAGTAATCTCTAAATGGAACTCGGCGATAGAATCTAAGATGTAACCGTAGTTATCCTTTGTTAATACTACGGCTCCATATTCTAACGCTTTATGAGCCCATTTAATGTCTGACTTAATGATGTTTTCCATTAAGAAAACCTGCCTTCCAAGTCTTATAGCTTCCCAAGCTTGGTGCTGTGTACCAGAACGCTCGGATGCTTCAATTATAATAGTAGCATCAGTTATTAATGCCATGGTTTTATTACGAGCAGGGAAGTTAGAAGGATATACTTTACTTCCTTCCTTAAATTGTGTAATTGCTAAGTGATTCTTCTTAATCTCATTAAGCAATTCAGTATTTGATACAGGACTTGCCATACTTATCGGAGTTCCAAGTACTGCAATTGTCTTACCCGATAAAGCGGTAGTGTGAGCAATAGTGTCAACGCCTTGTGCAAGGCCACTTACAACTGTAACGCCCCTGTTAACAAGCTCCGTTGCGATCATCTGAGTTCTTCTAATTCCATCATTACTGACTTCTCGTGAACCAACAACAGCGACTTTAGGGCTTTTCATTAACAAGTCAAAATTACCTTCATGAAATAACTCTTTGGGAGCAGCTTTTAACTCGGCTTGGCTCAAAAAGGATAAGTAGCGTTCGTAAGACATAACGGTGAAGCAAGTTTTTGGATGTAACGTTGGTTGTTTCAAAAATAGAGTAACGGTAAATTAAGAACGTGTAATTCTATGGGATATTGTTTGATAAACATAGGGAACTAAAAATAAGAAACTAACCTATCCATATTACAAAATTAAGCCTTTCTGCTGGTGTAAACAAGTATATTATTGCCATAGAAACGGTTATCAACCGACTGGCACTTTGCTGCTGTAACAACTTTGTGCTGTCAACGGCAATCAACATCCGCTGACTGAGATAACAAATTTTACAACCTCGTCTGCAGCAATTGCAGGCGGCAAATTTCAACACTATGTACGCAGTAAAAAACAAAGTGCAGCTGATTGGTAACCTCGGCAATGCTCCCGAAGTAAGAACACTGGAAAGCGGTAAAAAAATGGCCCGTTTCAGTTTAGCCACCAGCGAAAGCTACCGCAATGCCAAAGGTGAAAAAGTAACCGAAACCCAATGGCATACCTTGGTGGCCTGGGGTAAAATAGCAGAGATTGCCGAAAAATATTTAGCCAAAGGCAAAGAAATCCTGGTGGAAGGCAAACTCATTAACCGCAGCTACAACGATAAAGACGGTAACAAAAAATACATCTGCGAAGTGCAGGTAAATGAGTTGTTGTTGCTGGGGGAAAAAACAACCGCTTAATTGCAAACCACTAACTGCACGAATTACACGAATGAAATTCGTGTCGTTCGTGTAATTCGTGGCCTAACTAAATCAGTTATATGGCAGATCTTTTATACAAAGTAGACGTATACAACATCGTTGCTGTTTGCCTGGAAGTTTATCGAACACTTGGTTTTGGATTTTCAGAAGTGGTGTATAAAGATGCGATAGAAATTGAGTTCAAAGCAAGGAACATACATTACTTACGGGAAAATGCAATCGTTGTACTGTATAAAGACACTCCATTGAACCGCAGGTTTAGAATTGACTTCAGCGTATTCGATAAAATCATTGTAGAAGTAAAAGTGAACAAAGATGGCATTACGGATGCTGCTGTAGCGCAAACGCTCAATTATTTAAAAGCTTCCGGAATGAAGTTGGGCCTGGTTGTTAACTTTGGCGGAACATCGCTTAATTACAAACGTCTTATTTATTAATTACAGACTATGCAATCTGTGGAACGCAACGAACGGTTTGAACTGGCTTATCGCTTTGTAACCGAAACGCAGGAAAGTATTTTCCTTACCGGTAAAGCAGGTACAGGTAAAACCACTTTTCTCAAATACCTCAAAGCACACAGCGCCAAGAATACCATTGTTGCTGCACCTACAGGTGTAGCTGCCATCAATGCCGGTGGTGTAACACTGCATAGTTTGTTTCACCTACCCTTTCATCCGTTTTTACCAACCGCTGCAGGTAAACAGGAACTACTGGCCAAAATCCGTTACAACAAACAACGCCTGCAACTGCTGCGTAAAATGGAAGTATTGGTCATTGATGAAGTAAGTATGGTGCGTTGCGATGTAATGGATGCGATTGATACCATTCTACGGAGTGTGCGTTGGCAACATGAGGTTCCGTTTGGTGGTGTACAGTTGCTATTCATTGGCGATCTGTTTCAGTTACCACCTGTTGCACAAAATCAGGAATGGCAGGTATTACAGGAATATTATAATTCTACTTTCTTTTTTGACAGCAAGGTGATACAGGAACAAATGCCATTGTTGATCGAACTCACTACTATCTACAGACAAAAAGAAGAGTTGTTTGTAAAGCTGCTCAATAAAGTACGTAACAACCAGCTCGAAGCGGAGGATCTCGAAATATTGAATGAACGGTATAGCCCGGGCTTTCAACCCGATCGGGATGAAACATACATTACACTCACATCGCATAATAACCAGGCAGAGCTCATCAATCGTCAGCAGTTGCAACGTTTAACTGCCCCACCCTATACCTACACTGCAAAAATTGATGGCGACTTTCCCGAGAACAGTTATCCTGCTGATGCCGAACTCGTATTACGTGAAGGTGCACAGGTGATGTTTTTAAAGAACGATACACAAGGCAGACGATTCTTTAACGGCAAGATCGGTGTAGTGCATTCGTTAACCGAAGAGGAGATTGTGGTACGCTGCGGCAAGGAAAACATCCGGGTAGAAAAAGAGACCTGGGATCACTCCCGTTATACCTTAAACCGTGCAGATGGCAAACTGGAGCAGGATGTGTTGGGTACGTTTGAACAATACCCGTTGCGGCTTGCCTGGGCCATCACCATTCACAAAAGCCAGGGGCTTACGTTTGAAAAAGTAATGATCGATGCCGGTCTGTCTTTTACCAGCGGACAGGTGTATGTGGCACTGAGCCGTTGTACCAGCCTGGAGGGTATTGTACTGCTGTCGAAAATTCAACCATCGGTTATCTTCAGTAACCAACAGGTGGTCGACGGACAAAAAGCCTTACTGCCCAAAGGTTCTTTACCCCAACGTTTTGAAGAAGCACGCAAAGTATTTGTGCAACAATTACTCGAAGAGTTGTTCTCCTTTGCACAAACCAATCTTGCAGGCAAACAACTGCAGCAAAGTATTACCAAACACAAGTTCGATTTACAGGAAGATGCCGAAAGCTGGATCAGCAACTGGCAGCAACAATTACTCAACCTGAATAGGCTGGGACAAAAATTTCTGCTACAACTGAATGAACTCAGCAAGCAACATCCCTTGGTAGAAGAAAATACTGCTTTGCAAAAACGGGTACAGGATGCGAGTAATTATTTTATTCCACGGCTGGAAGAATTGCAGCAACAGTTGAAACAACATCCGCTCATTACCGAACACAAAACCGTTGCCGACGAAGTAAACGAATACCTCAATGCACTTTTTGTTGCACTGCATACCGAAATCTATAACCTGCAATCGGGCAGAGAACCCTTTGGTATTACCGCACACCTGCAACACAAACTAAATCTCACCCTACCGAGGGCAAATCTTACGAGCTATGCTGCCAATAAAAAGCAAACTGCTGCCGGCCTCGTTCACCCCGAACTGTATTTTCTGTTAAAAGAATGGCGTGACCGTGTGTGCGACGAAAGCAACCAACCCATTTACATGGTTGCCAACAGCAACAGCCTGCAGGATATTTGTACCTATCTGCCTTTTACGAAAGAGCATCTCCTGTTGCTTTCCGGTTTTGGCAAAGCCAAAGTAGAGAAGTATGGCGATGAGATTCTGGAACTGGTAACCGATTACTGTACAGAACACAATTTATCTACCAATATTGCCGCCAAGCAGGCAAGCCCTAAAAAAGAACGGCAAGAAAAATCAACAGCACCCAAAGTAGATACCAAGACCATTACGCTTACTTACTTTAACGAAGGAAAATCCATTACAGAAATTGCGGCTTTACGCAACATTACTCCGGGAACCGTTGAAGGGCATTTGGTAGATCTTGTAAAAACAGGCAGCGTAAAAGTGGAGCAACTTTTAACTGCAGAAAAGCTGCAAACCATTCTCAACCACATTGAACTCTACCCCGAACAAAGCAATACCGAACACAAACTGGCATTAGGCGATGCCTATAGTTTTGCCGATGTACGTGCCGTACAAAATCACCTGGCCTATTTAAAAGAAAGTGAAGTATAAGCTTACCGTTTCCCTTCCAGCTTGTTCACATACTCCAGCGAACCCAGCCGTAAACGGAGCGGAAGACCCGTCTTTTGTTCGAGTTTGTATTCGCCTACGCACATAAAACCCCAATGCGCAAAAGGACTTCCAAAATTTATTTGAATTTTTTTACCCGGTTCGGAGTTGAGCGGTAAAAATGAACCGGAACTGTTAAAATGCTGAAAAACTGACGGATTCCTTACAATTGGTTTAACTTTAACAGAATCAGCGTTTTGTGCAGCTAAAGGAGCCCAGTACAGCAAGCAGACCAGTACCAAACAGCAAAAATTGTTCCAATTTTTAAAACAGGTGTGATTTTTTCCTAATTTAGCCATACGAACATTGCATTGTAAACCTAAATGTATTGAGAAAATGGCACTGAGTCAGGGACTACATCAAAAATTACTGCAAAAATTATCGCCCCAGCAAATTCAGCTCATGAAGCTGCTGCAGGTACCTACGGCAAATCTCGAAGAACGGATTAAGGAGGAGCTGGAAGAGAACCCTGCGCTGGAACAATCGAACGAAGAAACCGACGAGCAGGTGCTGGATGAGCCCAGGGATGAGTTTGATTCGTCTGACGAAGAAGACTATGAACTCGATGGCAGCGAAGATGAGTACGACAATATTGATATTGCCGAATACGTAAGCGACAGCGATGACGATGTTGCTGATTATCGTACACGAGATGATAATTATGGCGATCATGAAGAGCAAAAGACAACCCCCGTTAAACTGGAGACCAGTTTTTACGAACTCCTGTTACAGCAGCTGGGCATGCTGAAGCTGGATGAAAAGCGCAGCGTGATTGCCGAGCAGATTGTTGGCAGTATTGACGATGACGGTTACCTGCGTCGTGAAAACAGTGCCATCGTGAATGATCTTGCTTTCCGGCAGAACATTGAATCGTCGGAGCAGGAAGTGGAAGACATCATTCACCTGATCCAGCAGTTTGACCCGCCGGGCATCTGTGCAAGAGATCTGCAGGAATGTTTACTCATCCAGTTACGGCATAAACAGAAAACGAACAGCTCAAAAGATATTGAGCAGGCCATTGTTATTCTCGAAAAATACTTCGATGAGTTTACCAAGAAGCATTACGAGAAAATACAACGCAGTCTCTCGTTGAACGATGATGATCTCAAAGCCATCATCCAGCAAATCATTAAACTCAACCCCAAGCCGGGCGGCAATGTAGGGGAAGTCAACAAAGCGGAAACCTATATCGTTCCCGACTTTTTTATCCTCAACAACAACGGCAAGCTGGAACTTACGCTCAACTCCCGCAACGCCCCCGATCTGCGCATCAGCGAAGGCTACCGGGATATGCTGAAGGAATACGACCGGGGCAGTAAAAAAGACAAGCGTCAGAAAGAAGCCGTTCTCTTCATCAAACAAAAGATTGATGCGGCCAAATGGTTTATTGATGCCATCAAACAACGGCAGAACACCCTGCTGCACACCATGAATGCCATCATGTATCACCAGGAGGAGTTCTTCCTCACCGGCGATGAAACCAACCTGAAGCCGATGATCTTAAAAGACATTGCTGAAAAGACCGATCTCGATATTTCCACCGTGAGCCGTGTGGCCAACAGCAAGTTTGTACAAACCGAGTTTGGCACGTACCGTTTGAAATTCTTCTTCAGTGAATCATTGAGTACCGAAAGCGGCGAAGAAGTATCGACCCGTGAGGTGAAAAAGATCCTCTTCGACCTGGTGGAAGCAGAAGAAAAACGCAAGCCGCTCAGCGATGAGCGTTTGACTGAGTTACTTCAGGAAAAAGGCTATAATATTGCACGACGTACGGTAGCCAAGTACCGTGAGCAACTGAATATACCGGTTGCCCGTTTGCGTAAACAATTATAAGCTGTTATGGAACAACTGGTGGTTACAGAAGAAGGGCATCTTGATGTAAAAGACAACAAGACCAACCCTGTTGTAAAAGCGTTCGCTGTCTTTTTCTCGTACTTATTTCATCCTGTATTTGTAATTGCATGGGTTGTATTGTTTCTGCTGTACAGGAACAACACCGTGTTTGTGGGTATGGAGCAGGATATGCGCTTAACGGTGTTCCTGCGTGTGTTCAGCACCAGCATTTTCCTGCCACTGGTTACCGTGTTGCTGTTGAAAGGACTGGGCTTTATCCAGTCGATACAACTACGCACGCAAAAGGACCGCATTGTACCCTACGTAGCCAGTATTACCTTTTTCTTCTGGAGCTATTATGTTTCCAAACAACTCAACGATCCCTTAGCCCTCCGTGCCTTTTTGTTGAGTGCGTTTATTGCAGCTTCGGCTTCCTTGCTCATCAACAATTATATGAAAGTAAGCATGCATGCAACCGGCGTGGGTGGTATGCTTGCCTTGATGCTGCTGTTGCTGTTCAGCAACCAGCTTGATGATGCCTTGCCCTTGCTGGTAGCTATCCTCATCACCGGTATTACCTGTACCAGCCGTTTACTGGTAAGCGATCACAGACCGGCAGAAATCAGCGTTGGACTGCTGGCTGGCGCCCTGATCCAGTTGGTTGCCTGGATGATTGTGTACTAAACAACAAACCCCGGCAAAGCCAGGGTTGTCATCATCAGCAATTCCGAATCTTACAGGTTAATCTTTTATTACAACATCAACTGTTGAGAATGGTTGATTTGCTTTTGTATTGTGCTGTTGGATGGTAAATAAACAAGAGGCTGCCATCTTTAATGGTGTTGATGATGGGCTTTGTCTGGTTCATGGGTACCGCCGGGCAACCGAGGCTGCGGCCGAGGTAACCGTTGCTGTTCAAAAAGCTGGAGGTTACATAATCGGAGCCATGAAATACGATGGCCCGCTGGTAAGCCTTGTCGTTGATGCCTTTTTCCAACCCTTCCAAACGCATGGCATAGCCCTTATCGCCGTAGTACGACTGCAGGGTACGGTAAAAACCCAGACTGCTTTTGTTGGATTCGGGCTTGTTGGAAAACTCTTTGGCGTAAATCAGTCCGCTGTTGCGGCCATGTGCCACCAGTGTTTGAAACAGGATCTTCCCTGCTTCCATATCCAGCACAAAGAGGCGCTTGGCGGAGGAAGGTTGCGAAAAATCGGCAATGGTTAACACATCCGTCTTGCTGATCTGTCCCAGTTCTTTCAGTTTGTAATAGCCTTTATAGGCCAGTTCAAAGGCTTCTTCTTCCAGACCGGCATGGAGCAGGTGCAGGGTATCGTAGATGCTGTCGGCCGTTTGCAGCAACCGTTCTTCGGCACTCAGTACCGGAGCGGCGGCCTCTTCGGCTGCGGGTTTGTTGACGAAATGCAACAAGGTACCTGCGTCGGGACTGTTACCGGCAATAGCAATGGGAATCTGTAAAGTAATGAGGGCAGTGATCGCAATGTAGAGTACGTTGGTACGTAACAGTTTCATAGAATAGGTTTTAAACGGATAAAGGATACGTAAAATTAATAATTTGATTTGGTTCACCAAATGCATAGCTCTAACGATTTTAAGTGTTGAATAGTATCTCTCGCAGCAGCAGAATTGGGAAACTAAGTGTTTCTATGGCTTTGGATGGTGAAGTGCTGCAAAGTTAGGCCGAAAGCTTTGCGCAAAATGTTAAAAGACGGGCCGGATGCGACAAGAATCTGCCTGTATTGGGTGGGGAGAGGTGGTGAGTGGTGAGTAGTGAGTGGCGAGTAGTGAGTTTCTTAACTGTGCTTTTGTACTCCGAGGGTTTGCCGGGACAAGAAGGGAAAACCGTCCTTCGACGCTCTCCTTTACTGCGTTGCGGAGAGCAGGGCGCTCAGGACTTGCTTCATGCTTCGAAACCCATCCTTCGACGGCGCTCAGGCTTGGGTAAACGTCCTTCGACTTCGCTCAGGACTCACGTAATAAGCCGTAATTTGCAACCACTTACTATGCAGTTACCTGTTTATCTCGATTACAATGCCACTACGCCCTGCGACCCGCAGGTGCTGGAAGCGATGCTGCCCTGGTTTACCCAAAACTTTGGCAATGCCGCCAGTAAAACCCATGCCTATGGCTGGGTGGCCGAAGAAGCGGTGACCATTGGCCGGGAGCAGGTGGCGCATTTACTAAAAGCCGACGCCAGCGAAATTATTTTCACCTCCGGGGCCACCGAGGCGGTGAACCTCGCTATCCAAGGGGTGTTTCATACCTACCACACAAAAGGCCGGCATATCATTACCTGGCAAACCGAACACAAAGCGGTGCTGGATACCTGTGCTGCCCTGGAAAAGCAAGGTGCCGAGCTAAGCTATCTGCCGGTGAACAACGAGGGACTGCCCGACCTGGACCTGCTGGCCGAAAGCATCCGTCCCGATACGGTGCTGATTGCGGCGATGTATGCCAACAACGAAACAGGGGTTGTCTTCCCCATTCAGCAAATAGGAGCGCTGGCCAAAGAAAAACAGGTGCTCTTTTTTACCGATGCCACACAGGCAGCGGGCAAACTGCCGATGGATGTACAGGCCGACGGCATTGACCTGCTGGCCCTTTCGGCGCATAAACTCTACGGACCCAAGGGTGTGGGCGCCCTCTATGTGCGCCGCAAAAATCCACGGGTGAAACTGAAGCCCCTGCTCTACGGCGGCGGTCATGAAAAAGGACTGCGCAGCGGCACCCTTAATGTGCCCGGTATTGTGGGCCTTGGCAAAGCCTGTGCCCTGGCAGGACAGCTGCTGCACAGCGAAACCGAACGGCTTTCGGCCCTGCGCAATCAGCTACTCGATGGACTGCTGGAAACGGGCAGTTGCAGCCTCAACGGTAATCGATCGGCCTTGTTGCCACATGTGGCCAATCTCTCTTTTTCCATCCCGGGTGCCAATCAACTGATTACCCGCTTACAGCCGCAGCTGGCCCTCTCTTCCGGCTCGGCCTGCAGCAGTGCCTTAGCCGAACCTTCGCATGTGCTCAAAGCTATGGGCTGCAGCGATGCAGCGGCGGCGGGGAGTATCCGCTTTAGTTTGGGACGGTTTACAAGGGAAGAGGAAATTCGATTTGCGGTGGAGGCGGTGAAGAAGCTGATGGGGAATTAGGGATTGGGAGTTGGGTTTTGAGTTTTGCTTTGGCGCAGAGATGGAAGAAAAAACTCAACATATCATAAGTAAACTAAAACATTAGTATCGTGAGTTGGAGATCGTCCAGTCCCTTACAGAGATTTGCCTGAGAGGAAAAGATTCATAATATTCCGGCACTTTGATTCCTAAACAAAGTCTCCAGGCTACCTCTTATGCCTTCAACTTTAATGGTATCAGATCAATTCGTAAAATAAGGCTCAGCATATATAGAGCCATTTTCAAATACAACAAACGGGTTCATCCCTAAAGGAGGGTTTGTTAATTGAAATACCAAAAACCATTGTTTATTATACCTGTAAAGCTTCATCGTTTGTCCCGTTATTTCAGAGCTTTTTACATTTTCTGGATTATTTGCAAAGCCTTTGCGATTATCTTTCAATACAAAATTGAAATTATTGATTCTTCGGAATTTCATATCAAAAGGATAAGTTGGTCTTATTTCTTGTATATCCTCATTAAATGAATCTTTTTGGGCGAATCTTTTCAGGTAAATTGCTCCTTCGATTGTGTCTTTTTTTAAATACCAAACATGATCTTTCTTGAAATCCAGCACATCATGGAAAGTATAAATAGATGAATCTTTTCCCACCTCCATAATATTCCCAAATCTGAATTGATTAAATCTCCAGATATCATAAGTTAATATTGTGTCAACTTTTTGGGGGTCTTTCGCTTTAGATGTGCCTTTACCGTCTTTAGCCTGTTTCAAATCTTTCTCACTAAATAGCTTTTCAAAGTAATTTGGTACGTTGTTTATTATTAGAACTTTATTAAGTTTCCGATTATAAAGCAAATATTGTTCTTCCACAATTTTAGTAGTACTATCATATTCTACATTGGATTCCAGATTTTTCAATTCATAAAAAACCCCATATTTATCCTTAGCCTTTTGATATTTTACAATCTGCTTTACAGACCTAACTTTCACAACCGTACGCACATATAACTCCGTAGTTGTAGTATCAAATGAAAACTCATTAACCCTGTCACCCATTTGATCAATTTCAGCCTGCGTTTTTTCTACAAATTTCTTTTGTGTGCCACATGAAACAAACAAAAAAACAATAATAGCATATAGTAGATAATTTATTTTCATTGTAATCCAAGTTTTAAATGATTCATATAATATAGGGGCGCTATAGAAACAAACTTTTCATTAGGAACAGCATGTAGCGGATACTTGTTTGACAGATGAATCATATGTTGAACATCCAACTTCGGGAAATCATTAAAACTTAGTGATACGCCTGCGTTATTCCGTAAACTCGCTACGTTTATATAAATTCTTCCTTTGTTATAAAATTGTTGTGCTGAATCCTGGTGATAGACAAACCCGTTGCCAAGACGATTACCTAGTTCATAAGCATTTTTGCTATATCCTGTGAATTTGTCAAAGCCTACTTCAACTAAACTTATAAAATCGCTTTGTCTTCCATGATAACTGATATATCCGCCTCCCGTATGCAATCGGTCATACTCATCCCCAAATGGCATTTTAAATGGAGGTCCATCGTTGAGATAGGAAAGTTGAATCCGGTTCAGGTTCAGGTTTAAAAAACCTACCCTCTGAAATTTAGTCTCCTTCCTTGTAGGAAACCAAATCATATTTCCTCCAAGTGTAACAGAATAATCAAAGGGGTTTTGAAGTGTTGGTTGATTAAATGTATTGAAATAGTAATAGGGCTTATTGATAAATGTTTTTTCATTAAACCAGTTTCGCCTAAGCCGGTGATTAATGCCTCCGGTTAAGGAATAAGATCCAATAATTTCTAAATCATTTTGGAACATCCAGGATTTACTTCTTTTATGTCCCGGCCATTTACTCCCAATTCCTCCCTGATACCACATAAAATCGATATTAAGCGAGGGATAAAACCAGTTATTATCTCCTGCAAACGAACCTACGCCGGCAGATGCTCCTATTCGCCAGTTCATATACTCACTCAGCGAATTTTTAATCTTTACCTCTTCTTTTTTAGATTTATTGCTAATAGTATTTCTTCTTTCCGGATTAATAACACCAATACCAACCAGCACCTTCAGGCTAAAGCCATATTGCAACGATGATTTACTACTGTACGTTACAAGTTTACTTTGAGCAGCAGCCTCATTGAGGTTGAGCAACAGCATTAACAGGGTAAAAATTTTCCATTTGTTTTTTTGAAGCATCTGAATAGTTTTGGTTATTTGTACTGCTATTTCAAGCTATGTAAATAGGTAATCAAAAACTGTCTGTATTGTGGTTGCTGTACATAGCAAAAAAAATCGTGTTCTTTATCATTGCTTGTTCGGGCTTCGTAAAAATGATCACTTAACATCTCTCTCGCAAACAGATGTTTTACTTTACTCACTTCCTTTCTGTAGTTACAACCCAACGAGCTCGAATTTTTTGTTGTGGGAAACCGTATCAATGGAATAAATGCTTTCAATAACGTTTTATCCTTCCTGTTGTGTCCTATATAGAAATAATGATTTTGATTTTTTTGTTGATTAATTTTTGAAAACGTTGAAACACCCGGCATTCCTGCTGCATTCATAAAAAAATGAAGTTGGTGCTTAGATAAATCCTCAGACTCCTTAAATGCTTTTAATAATTCCGAATTAAGAGGATAAGCTTGTTGTCGCTCAGAAATTTTAGGCTTTGGACATAGAATTGTAGAGCTCGCAACCACCGATCCGAATGAATGCGTCATGATTTGAATGCTTACCTCAGTTGGAAACTTAGCAATAATGTTATTCAATGTATTACCGGCTAGGTATGCACGATTAGTGCCAAAATAATACGCCTTTGATTTATGTACCTTAAGCTTATTATTTGTTATATCGCACCGGTTGTTCATAAAGTCAGATTTTTTCTCCGAAAGCGCTGGCCAAAATACACGTACAAAGAGTACTTCATCAACGCTGATGCTTTTGGGCAAATTCTCTATTATTTCCTTAAACATTCTATTCCCTTGCAAATGTGCAAGGGCATAGGGCACATTAAATCCATGTATAAAAAAGAAAACATACTTAACCGGGCTGCTTTGTATTTGCGCTTTAAAAGCCCGGTCAATTTCGGGCAAATAATAAGAATTCCATGTCTTCCTGAAAGCATATATCTCTTTTGCTCCGCTTTCATTGCGTTCTATACTTTCTCGTTTTCCAACAATTGTTTGAACCAGGTTCTCAGAAAGTATTCCAGGAAGTGCCTTGCGAAATTTGCCATCAACCGTATCTGAATAATACGAGTCAAAAAAACTCAGCTTGGTATAATCACGTTGATCTTTCTGATTATTCAAGAACAGGGCTCTATATGCTGTATCGTTTATAAAAGATGGATAGATGCACCCAATACCATCAAATCTTAAACTTATTACACGGGTCTTAATATTTTTATCTATAGGAAACTGATCATTCAGATTTTCCCCCGAAAAGTCGTTCCAGTTATCTAAAAGAATTTTCTTTTCAGATTCGGAATATTTTTCACCTATGATAGACAAACACAATTCGGTTTGGTCGCATACTGTCTGTTGTCCTTTTACAAAGTCTGAACAGATAACAAGAAAAAATAGATTGTATAATAGCAATTTTGGAACTAACAAGGTGGATGTTTTGAATAAGATACATTCCTCAATACTTAAGTAGAAATTTTTTGTCCCTTTTTTTTTCTGAAACAAAAAAATACTCCTTTATTGGTATGCATTTTTCCTGAGGCGATGTCTCCTGCAAAAAACTCGCCGTTACGTCATAGCGACGCAGGAAGCAATCTAAAACGGCACAAACATTCCGCCTTTCGCCTTTTGCCTTTACCTTGAACCTTGTTTTTTGTCCCTTGGATTTTCTTCCTTGTCCCTTGTTCCTTCTCCCTTGTACCTTTACCCCATGTGTTACTACAACGGCTGCCGGGTCACCCGCTCAGAATACATCCGCCTCATGGCCATCGAAAAGGAAATCAAGAATCTTCTTTTCCTCAACCGCCCCGTGCAAAGCGGTTTTGAGTACAAAGATTGGCCCGTACTTGTTGCAGCAAACAACGGCACCGATGTCGATATCCGCCTGATGCATTGGGAATACATCCCCGACAGTATACACGATGCCGATGAGTTAATAGCTGCCCGTAAAAACTTTACCTGGCTCAACGCCAAAGGTGAGAACATTCTGGTCAACGAAAAAGGAAATCATTCCATGTACAGGGAAGGCGCTATGCTCGGCCGTATCCTGGTACTCTCCACCGGTTTTTACGAATGGCAGCATGTGCCAAAACTGGGTAAACGTGGACAGGCATTAAAAGCCACCGAAAAAATTCCGCACTACATCACCGTCGATGGACCGGAAGAATATTTCTTCATGGCAGGTGTCTCCCGTGTATGGCACAACCTCGAAATGGATCAGCGTGCCCCCACCTTCGCCGTGGTAACAACAGAGGCAAACGAGCTCATGCAGAAAATACACAATACCAAGCGCCGCATGCCCGTCATACTGCCCCCCGATCTGGCGCTGGAGTGGTTGCAGCCTAACCTCAGCGAAGAACGCATACAACAACTCGCCACCTATCGCTTTCCGGCAGATAAAATGAAAGCATGGCCCGTGGCAAAGAATTTTCTGCAGAGCAGCGATCCCGAAAAACAAGCACCACCGCCCCAACAGCAGCTATCCTTGTTATGAGCAGTAACAGTTTCCATATCATGGTTGAAACGAAAACCAAAGGCAAATTCCGCATGGAAGTGGAACACTATTACAGCAGTGCGCAGGTCGAACGCTTCAAGATCAAAGGCAAAAACGACCGCTATATTTTAATGGAAAAAAGACTAGACCTTAAACGCCAGCCTTGGAAAGTCACCAAGGTCGATATCAATACCAGCAATTACCAGGAAGCTGCCATGGCGTTACGGGATATGCAGGATGCCATAGATAGTTATTTAAATCAAAAAGGCAACAAAAAAGAACCTTAACTGCTTCGGCCTAACCTATACCCCTCCGGTCGGCCCGGCTCCGCTGGTCTGAACAATTGACAACCTCTTCTTCATTATCCAATAGGTACAAATTGTATCCTTTAGATTTGAATTGCATTATGAACGCATCCAATAACAACATCTATCTTGCTTCAAGTTCACGTGCATTTGTGTAACCATACGGTTTAAATTTGCAAACCATAAACCATGGAAAAAAACCTGAAACATCTCAGCAAATTTCTCAGCCTCATCCTTCGTCACAAGCCCGAAACCATCGGCCTACAACTAAACGAAAACGGCTGGGCCAATGTACAGGAGCTCATCAGCAAAATCAATCAACACAATACAGCATTAGATAGTGAAACCTTGAACCATATCGTTGAAACAAACGATAAAAAACGCTTTGCTTTTAATGAGGATAAAACCATGATCCGTGCAAGCCAGGGGCATAGTGTGGAAGTAGAATTGAATTTAAAAGAAATGCAACCACCGCAGTTCCTGTATCACGGAACTGTTCAGGCATTTATGGAAGCAATCCAAAAAGAAGGGCTAAAGAAAATGAGCCGTCAGCATGTGCATTTAAGTAACAATCAAGAAACCGCAACCAAAGTAGGCAGCAGGAGAGGAAAGCCGGTCATCTTAATAATCAACGCCGCTGCAATGCATGCCGATAGTTACGCCTTCTTCTTATCCGATAACGGAGTATGGTTAACCGATCACGTACCTGCTCAGTATATTCAGCTTTAATCGCTATTAGCACCCGTCATTGCGAGGGGAAAGGTCTGTGTGCTGTTTTGCGCCGAAGCAATCTCAACTATAAGTAGCCTCATTATAGTCATCATCTTCTTCTTAGCGTTTAGCGCTTCCGCTCGTTCAACCCTAACAGGTAAGTTGAAATGGCTTCTGTTTCTTTACTCGAAAACACAGGCTTGAAATACTTCACATAGCTAAGTAGCTCATCCAAAGTCAAAATCTTTACATACTGAAATTCCTCGTTTGGCTTTGAATTGGTCAATACAATCAGATTTCTGATGGGTATTTTCCGGTCTCCCCAATGATGTTGATTAAGCTTAAATTTATGGCTGGCAATACCTTCAGTCAATAGTCTGAAGAGAGCGAAATTTGTTCTTTTTACTTGTTGTACAGGAGATCGCAAATCCAATCTGTTCAATGACTTTTCACTCCAGTTTTTTGTCTCAATCAGAAAGATGCCCGAAGTTGTTATAAGCAAGTGGTCAATTTGAATGGTCTTTATATAATCGTTTTCTTGCCGGTTATAAATAGCTGGCTGAAAGGTTAAAGCAAAATCATTGATCAAAATATTTTCGTCTGATAGACTTTCTAATTCTTTAACGACCTTATGTTCTCCCAATGCACCATAAATGGAGTTTTTTACTTCATCAATTACTCGTAGCTTCTTTTCAAGCTGCGTAAGTTCGCTTGAACTGCTCTCGTTAACAGCGCCTCTGAAATTGGAACTGATAAAATGAGAACGATTCATTTTATCTTGATATTGTTGAACTAATTCGCTGACAGAGTCGTTTACATTAAAATCCAGATTGAATTCCAAATCCTCAATTTTCTTTTTATAGGACCTTTGTTTTACATAGTTCACAATTTGCTTGATATAATTAAACTGGCCCGGAGTTGATAAGCCGTTTAGCTTTTGTTTAATGTCTTCAATCTCCTTACGTAAATAGTTCTCAAAGTAAGCTCTGTTCGCCTGAATAGCTTTGTCTAACTGTAAAATGTCTGCATCAAGTATAGCCTTTTCCTGCTCAATGAATTGCTCATGATTGGAAATGATTTGATTTCTTAAAGCCGAAAAGTTATGCTGAAAATCCAATACTTCTTTTAAAGAGGTAAAGTCATGAATATTGTTCCGCTTTAAGTGCGATTTCACAGCGGTTAAGCTGCCAATAGAATTATGAACCTTGCACATTGAATTGTTACGTGTTATTGTTGATGCGTGAAACGAAAAGCAAATCATCATCCTTGATATGTAAATGCCCCCGACCTATATTTAACTAAAAAGGAAACGCAACAAAAGATCACATCGTTCCGGATAATCATAATAACAAGCTAGTTTATTTCAGCGCTATTCTTCACTCGCAACTTTTCTTAAACTAACCTCTTCCTGCTTTATTATGAATTGCTCATATGAAAAACTCCTTAGATGATCAACAAATGCTTCGTAAAACGATTCTAATCGCTTTAAAAAAAGTATTGTTTGATTTAATTCCACAGGTTCACTTAGATCGCCCAACCAATTTTCCGACTTGATTACACCAATAGCCCGGTAGGCTCCTCGGTGTTGCATGTATGGCGGATATTCTACTTCAGCAAATCCACTTTGTTTTCCAAATGCCAAAAGCTTGTCATGAATAAAATTTTGTACTGCATTTTTATCTATTTCATTATCCTCTAAACCTGTTTCATTTTCAGATAATGCAACTTTAAAAGTAATCTTACGTTCTTCAATTTGAGTGTACACCGGAATATCATCCCAGGTTTTCCAGTTTAAAGATAAATTCCAGAATCCGCCTCCTGGATTATTTACATAATGCCACATATTTACTGGTATCATTGATTCAATATGTTGGTAGAATCCAACCCAACATGCACCATCCCAATCTTTAACTGCTTTGGTTTTGTATTCATTTTGCGTGTCTTCTAATTTTTGCAGGTAATTAACGTAGTCAGCAACCAATGGATGTTTGCAATGCATTGTTGAAAAGAATTGTAACAACGCTTGACGATGCACCGTTTTGTATCCTTTTTCTTGAATAGCAGTGATAAGCTTTTTTGTTTCACTACCTACTTTCACATAGGCACACGAGAGCTCAAATCCCTGTTCCGCACAAAACGTTTCGCCAGTTTCTTTATAACGTAGTAATTGGTTTGAATGCTCAACTGTAAAAGTTTTATTCTCAACAATCAAAAGGATTTTTGTATTACTGCAAAATATCTCTACCCAAACGTCAATATTTTTCCATTGCCTTACTGCTTTTATAGATGAAAGAGTATTAATCTCTTCCGCAAATTGATCATGTAGCAATAGTTTTATAAAGCTCTTCCCCAATAAATGAAGTTCTTGATTCGTATCAGAATGCTTTGGATCGGCCCATTGCAATAACCAAGTAAAAAAAGCGTCATGCGATAATTCACTGGTAGCAACATAAAAGATGTTAGGATTCATGGTTTTTTGTTTGCTTGTATTTTGTATAAAGGTGTAAATAATAGACTACTATTTTATCTTATCCCATCTCCCCAAGTAATCTTCATTGTTCAAAGTTGAAAGATCAATAATACCTCTCGTTGTGTATTGCTTTACTTTAGCTTTAGCTTCCTTCCCTGTAGCTATAAAATAATCGGGAGTACTCATTTTGTCACCGTTAAGATTCACAAACACATAAAGAATATTGATATTCACTTTGTCCTTCATCATTGGCCAGCCAACATTCTTTTTCTTGTAAATTGATTTAACCTGGATAATGAACTGTTTATTATCTTTTTCTGCAAGGATATCAATGGCTTTGGCATTACCCATGGTAATACCAACACTAAAACCTCTGCGTAACAGTTCGGCTGCTACAAAATACTCACCGGAAAGCCCGGTACTGCTTGGTTGAATTTCAGGCATGTTTATTTGATTTTTATTAAAAAAGAATATGAAATTTTTTCCCGTTTAAACTTCCCTTAACTTCTTTTGCACTAATTACCTCTATCTCCCGTGCGCCATAATCAAATTCTTTATGATGATTGGGGCATAATACTAACAAGTTGCCTGCTACACTTTTACCGCCTTTATGTACAGCTTTAATATGGGCTACCTCAACATACAAATCACCATTTACCTTTTTAATAATTGAATTGCAATTTGGAAACTGGCATTTGTAATGATGCTTTTGCTTTAACGCTTTGATAATAGGTGAATCGTTTCGTATGGTTTGTTCAACAAGGATTTTTTTAGTCTTAGGGGCATCTGCACTTAATGTTTCAAGCGCACTAAATAAGCGTTCAGAAATTGTACCCTTTTTATTGGCATAGTTGTCTAAACGATCGCTTCGTCGAATAACAATGAAATCTCGTTTCAAAAATCGAACTGCGGCGGTAGAAACAAACTTATCATGCGACCAGAACACTTTGTTTCTAGAAAATAAATTTGCAATAGAGATAAGGTATTTGGGAGGATAGGCTCTGTCTTTATAAATCAAATCCCAATCTTTAGAAACACGCATTTTGGGTACACCATATTGATCAATATAGTGAATAGCCTGCAGTATGTTTTGTTTAGTGATTTCCTTAGGTATCATAGCGTGTAATTATTCTTCCAGTTGTTTTAACATTACCCCCTTTTCTGTTTTCCATTCTGTCCGCCCGTTCGATGAACGCCCCAATACCATCGCAGCTGCACGGGAAGATGAGGTAAACGTATAATGACGGGTTAAACGCAACAACTCACCTTCAATACTAAAGTAACCATCCTCTATCATCTTGGCCTTTTCAAGTCGTATACTTTCGTTAACTGAGGTCATATGTTCTTTCAGAAACAAGGAATCTTTAAATACAATAAACCCTTCGGTAGATGGACTGCCTGTTGCATTGGCTCCGGCTGCATTTTTACAGTAAAAAAGTTGAGTTACGTTATCTGCAGTTGTTTCCAACGTGTCTTCAATCGCTTCAAACAATTTATGACCAAGAGTGGAAGTAAGCAGTTTAATATTTGAAAGAAACTCTTCAAGCTCTGCTTGCTCTGCTTCCGACAGCTCAGATCGTGTTGGCGTATTACCGTTTAAAAGCTTTACTCGTTCGGCTTTAATGGCCGTATCATGTAAACGATGCTCTAAATATTTTACACTCGCTTTGTTTAGATACTTATCCTTACTTGTAAAGAAGACGACTTCATTCCAGAACTCTTTCGTTGCAAGATGGCTATTTAAACGGTCTGCAATAACTTCCGCCTCACCAATATAGGCAGCTTCATTATTTGCTTCATCTTTTCCCAAGAGAATGTAAATACCTGGCTTTTGAAACTCAGGGCGCTTGCTGCTATCCTTTACTTTTATGCGGGGTACTTTTATACCAAGGCCTGTCCAATTACTAAGTTCGGCAGTTGTTAGTCCGTTTGGTGTACCTTCGCTTAGGAATAATCGAATTGTTTTTCCGTAAGTTTTCATTGCTTATGTTTATAGTGCCTTCTTTCATCTGATATTTCATATCCAGTAGGCACAGGCTTAAACTTTCCTTTTGGAGAGGATCGAAAATCTCTTTGAAATTCACGTAAACTTTCCACCTCAATCTTAGACACAACAAAATAATCAATTTCACCTCCCTTTATTCTAACCACATCTCTCATATAGTGTTCCTTATAGGGTGCTCGTATTCTGGTATCACCATACAATCGATCATTTACTTGAATAACAAAACAATGCAAATCATTTGCTGTAGCTTTTATTAAGCCATCATATGTTTCCGTATCGGGATTCCATTCAACTAAAACAAGGCAATCTATTTCGCCTCTAAGCGGGTATCGGTTATTAATATTTAAAACATCATTACAAATTAGACCCGATAAGTATAACCCGTCATGATTAATAATGTATTTCTTATCTGAATGAGGGATTAGAATTTTCCCTCCTACTTGCATAAGATTACTTTCTTCATGTATGGCAGGAAATACCTTTTCCTGTATTATTGAGATTTGTTGCTCTTTATCACTACTTCCAATATTTAAAATATAGATCAGTTGATTTGATACAGATCCTTTTAATGGTTGTAATTCATTTCTTAATTCTTTTTTTTGATAACCAACCCCCGCAATTAATGAGATACCCTTGTTTTTTAATTTTTTTGCAACATAACTAATTTCACTTCTGGGCAAACTCAATTCAGGAAATACGATATAATCGATTTCCTTTTCCTTCACCCTTAGCACATTATTAATTAATCTATAAAGCCTTTGCAATCGACCGGTATCGGGCTCCTGATGATCATCTCTCACATCTGCAATCCAGCTATCCTCACTCGTATAAAAATTACTCAAACAAAAATATCTGTCAATAGTCTTATACTCTGCTTTAATATCAACATACAAATAGTTTGCAAGTTCTTTATGCTGTCTGGGTTTCTTTATGTAGCCTTCAATTTCTGGGTTGCCAAATATTCTATTAAGCAATAACAGTAGATCGAATTTCGATTCATTAGTTAACCAGTCACTAAATAGAAGTGTTAGTTCAAGTGTATCAAAAGGTCTGGTGTAATAAAAAAGAGCACTGGGAAATCCAGCATTAGTTCGTTTAATGTAAGTATACCAAAATTCAAGTAATGAATTGAATTGATGAGACAGTTTGCTATTATTACTTAGCACCGCACTATCTAAAACAAATTTATCATGCTTCAATCCACTTTTTCTAAACTCAATATCATCAATTAAAAAACGTTTATACGGAACTACATGCCAATCTGAGTAGATCGCATATCTGTGATACTTTACAATTTCATTACTGCTCTGGTTAAGCATTTTAAACAATGGTTCATATTGCTCATATTTTTTACCAGCCAACAAATCTGGGTTTAGTCCCGTTATAATTGCTTCCGTTAAAGTCTCATTAATATGCTTTCTGCATAATTCAAATTGGACGTCATTGTCACTTCTTGATTGTAACAGGTCAAATGAATTATTTATTTTGTTGATAATTTTGATTGCATAGTCTATCCGTGAGGATAAAATAGCTAGTCTTACCAGTCTTGCATAATACTTTTGGTAAACATCAATATTCAAGGGTGTAACTACAAAATCAAGTGAAAGATCAAGAAATTTCGTTAATCCGTCTTTCCAGTAATGTGCATTTAGCGAGTGAACAATTGCTTCAAAGTTTCTTAAATGCAAAGCGAATTTTAGGCGTTGAATACTTAATCCATCTGACTTTCTGATTGAATTGACGTGTTCCGAACTATCGGTTGTTGGAGAAGCCATCTCTTTTGTTAACGCCTCCAGATCCTTATCTGTATCAGGTAACATTCTCCATTCACTACTGTTTTCATTAATAGAGTCCTGTACGCTTTCAATAAATGCTTCGCCGCTTTTTCCGGCTAATACAAAAAATCTTTGCTTTTTTGGAGAAAAAATAACCTCGCTCTGTTTACTATAGTATATACTTAATTTATAGTTATCCTCATCAATAACTTTCTCTATTTTATCTGTTCCAATTCTTTTTTGAATAAAATTCCAAAAATCTTCGCTATTGGTGATTTCGCCTGTATTGTTAATAATTAAAAAAATATCATCAACATATCGTCCGTAATAAGGCGGGTCAATATGCTTTTCAATTAATTTGTCAAATTCAAATAATAAAAGATTGGCAATTATCTTCGATGCACTATAACCAATAGGAATTCCACAATGCCGAATTCTCAACATATCAAAATCAAAAATTCCTTCATCAATAACTTTCTTTGTCCATATTTCAAGCCTCTTAAGGAGTAAGATTGTGTAAGGATCGTTGTACAAATCAGCTTCCCCAATCAAATCAAGGAACTCTTTAGAATTAATAAAATCAGGATTAACCCTGTGATAAAACCTCTCAATGTCCAGTGTAATGGCTATTACATCTTTGCCGTTACGAATTTCATGCTTCAGAGTATCTATCCCTTTGTTCTGCCAGCTTTTGTAATCTACAAAATAGGGTCTGAAGTTGCCCTTATCAAATTCGCTGTATTCCGTTGAGCCTGGTTTAAAAAAACACTCCTTTTGATTTGTTCTCCTAAGCCTGCAACCATAACTATTCTCGCTTAAATGTCTTTCCAGTTTATGCCCTGTTTTCATTATCCATAGTGAAGCAATTACATGCATTTCTACTTCAAGTTGTCCAATAACTCTATACTGAATTTCGATCTGCTCATTTTCAAGGTTATTCCAATCTTCATCAGCATTTGAATAATAAAAATTTGTTAGTGACTCCTTGTCTCGCTTTATTGATTTAATCATGTAAGTGAAAGAACCTACACTTTTTTCAATATCATTGTCAGCTTGATCTAATAAAATATTCAGTAAAAGACTATTCAGGTTTTTATCCAACTGAAGTTCATAATCAATAAACTTCCTGACGCTATTATCGCCATTTTCGTAATACGCATCAATTTTAGCTTTTCTGAATGCTAAACGTAAATCATCTAATGTTAAATCCATGATGTTATTCATATAGTTCTTTTTTACCCCTCCGCCACCATCCTCAACTCCTCATCCTCATCAATCTTATAACTCTTCCTACGTTTGGCTTTGAGGGCAATAGTTTTGGGCTGTTTAGAAATAGTATGTTTTTCTTGTTGTATACGTTTCAATAATTCACTTGCCGGTTCATCACTTTCATCCTGCGGCACAAGTTCTCCACGAAATGCTTTCGCAAGTATTGCCTGTGGTAATTTATCAAACCACGCTTTGGCTTTTTGGTAACGTGCTTCAATGCTGTCAGCAAAATGAAATAATTCTTCTACTTTTCGGACGATTTCATTTTGCTCTTGGATTGGTGGCAATGGAATCGGAAATACTTCAACTCTACCCAGTGCTAACTTACCTTGAGCTGCTGATAAAATTGTTTTCTGTATAAATCTTTGTGCAATTGGAGACTGCAACCAAATAGATAAATAAAGATTTATTACTCCATCAAGGTTACACATTTTTAAAGCATTCTCTGTAAGATTTGCGCCATCCATATCATCTGGAATAACACCTGCGTCACCAATTTTCGCACCTACATTTGTTATATACACATCCCCTTTTGAAACTATATATCGCTTAATTATTTTTTGTGTTTCAGGTAAAAGAAATTCAAGTTTATCTTTTATAACTGTTCCTTTCTTTAAATCTCCTGCTTTAATGTATGGGAGGCCAGTATCATAAGAAACTAACTGATGCCCTTTTGGAATTCTTTTACCGCCTTTTACGTCTGATATATCTGAAATTGTTTTCCAATTCCATTTAGCAGGCAATTCAAATAACTCGTAATCGTCAACCTTGTCATCAAGTATATTCTTCCGTTCTTTTTTATTAGTTTTTGTTTTTGCTTCGGTTATATTATCATTCTCCTCCCTCCATTCCTTTGTCAACTCTCCATTTACTGCATCAGCCAATACAGACTGACGGAAATTTTTAAGCAGTGTTGGTATTTTTTCCAGCCTTTCTTTGCTGTTATTAATTCTGGTCATCAATGCATCCAGCTTTTCAACTATGCGTTGCTGTTCGGGAAGTGGTGGAAGAGGAATTTGTATTCTCTCTAGGTCATCTTTATTGAAACCATCTTGTGCACTTCTTTCATTAGCCAGTATAGGTCTTTGAAATATTTCAGACCTCAATAAATGATATACAAATTTCTTATTAATTTCTTCGGGAATGACAACTTTAGCAAGAGCAACATTGTAAGCTCCTTCCATTCCTGTTACAATTCTCCCTAATGATGCTCCATATCTTGCAATAAGTATGTCTTCTTTCGTGCAAGTTTTTAATTGTGTTCTGAAGGGAATAAATGTTGGATGAGGTTTTTCTCCAAAATCTCTAATTTGTAGCAATCTTATGTAATCTTTCTTTGGAACATATATAAAAGTGCTTTTAGGAGGTTGAGTTCCTCCTTGCACATCTAACAATTCAGTAAATGAAATTTCAATCCAACCTTTAGGTAAGTTACTATCCATGCTCAATAAAATTACTGCAGTACAAGAGTGCAACGCAACTGAAGCATCATAGTAGTCCTGCAGTTAAGTACATAATTATTCTTCACTTTCTGTTTCCAGTAAATTCAAAATTTCTTTCAATTCATCTACTACAAATTCAAGCTCAGTAATGGCTTCAGTTGCCAACACCTGTGGTTCGGGCAGGCTATCACTGTCTTCCAGCGTTTCATCTTTCAGCCATGTAATATCCAGCTTGTAATCCCGTTCTTTTATTTCACTAATATGAAATTTGCGGAAGCGGCCTTCAGGCCCAAGGTCTTTCCGTTTGCTTTGCCCGTTTGGGTCTTTACCATAGCATTGTTCAAACTCTTCAAAATGTTTGGCAGTGAGTGGCCGGTCCTTTTTGGTAATCCCTTCCACATTACTCCGGGCATCATAAATCCACACATTTTCAGTAGGCAACCCTCTCTGGATAAACACCACATTCGCCTTTACACCTTGTGCATAGGGCGTAAACGTACCTCGGGGCAAACGTAAAATGGTATGCAGGTTACAATCCTGCATCAATATCTTAAACACTTCGGCAGCCTTGTCTTCAAACAACACATTATCGGGCAACACAATGGCAGCCCTGCCTCCGGGTTTCAAGGCACTTAAATAATGCTGCACAAAATTCAACTGCTTGTTACTGGTGGCAATGGTAAAGTCTTCCCGTTCCGGTGCCTGGTTGGCACCCTTGGTACCAAATGGTGGATTGGTAAGAATACAATCGTATTGTTTTCCGTCAAACGGTTCATAGATGGTATCACCAATTTTTATTTCGGTGGTTACGCCATGCAGAAACAGATTCATCATCGCCAAACGGGCAGGCCGTGGCACCAGCTCATTACCAAAATAGGTTTTGCTTTTTATACGCTTCGCATCTTCACGGTCTAAGGCACCGCCCTTCGTTACATCCATCAGCCAGTCGTAAGCCAGCACAAGAAAACCACCGGTACCACAGCTGGGGTCGCAAATGGTAAAATCTTTTTTTGCTCTCGGGTCGGGCTTCATCACCCTGATAATGCTGCGGATCAGTTCCCTTGGTGTAAAATATTGTCCGGCTCCTTTCTTCCCTTCATTGGCACTCTTTTCCAGCAAACCTTCAAACGCTTCTCCTTTTACATCCACGTCCATACTGCTCCAGTCCTCCTCATCAATCATATTAATGAGGCGCTTCAGGTTTACAGGGTTGGTAATACGTGGCATGGCCTGTGTAAAAATTTTCCCGAGTATACCCTTGCCTTCACGGAGTTTGCGTAAGGTTTCTGCATAATGGTCGGTCAGCTCTGTACCACTCAAATCTTTTAAACTGTTCCAGTTGTATTTCTTATCAACATCAATTTCTTTTTCATCGGCCATTTTCAAAAACAGCAAATAGGTTAGCTGTTCAATATAATCGCCATAGTCCACACCATCATGCCTTAATGTGTGACAAAACCCCCAGAGTTTATTTACAATATCTGCCATAATATCCTTATTGTATTCTTGTTTTACTTCTTGTATGTGCCTTTAAAAACTGTTCAACTTTAACAGATAAATCATCCTCGCTATCAAATGCAATAATATCCATATTCAGCAATCCAATGCTGTTAATTCACCCGCAGGATAAAGATTGGTAACAAACAGGAAGTATCTTTTGTCATTTTCGTTTGTGTTAACGTATTTCCTGAATCCATTAACATGCGGTTCATTAGTTGAATAAATAAAATTCAATACATACTCTCTGCCATGAATATAAAAAGTAACTCCCCGCTTTAAATCGTTGTCAGGTTCAGCGGCTAGAGGAATAATAAAATGTTTGGCAAGTGCATCATATACTATTTTTTGTGCCCTTAGTTTTGCTGCACTAAAACTTAATTGCGGCTCATTTTTTATAAAGTATTCAATGGCATTATGAATAATATAGTAGAATAGAATCAGAAGTCCCAGTCCGATAAAAAAATACACATATATTTCATTGGGCCAGTAAATATAGGCGCCTGTTAAAAAGAAGATAAATAATGAGGCAGTGTATAATTGCCAGATGTTTTCAATAAAACTGCCTTTCAAGTCGATTATTTGTTCTTTACTTTCTTGATTTGAAAAAATATCGACGATACTATGAAATAAACTGAAGTTTTTTCCTGGCATTATTTTTTTTATTGTTTCATCGTATTTAATAACGCCGGTAATCTTAAGTATCAGGTTTAACTCCTGCTTTTCAACTTTTGCAAATTTGATTTTACTTAGCAACTCAGGAATAAATGAACTGATCGGGCTGAATACATGAAATAAAAAAATCTCGCATACAAAATACAGGAAAAGATAAACAAATAATTTACCCTGTTCAAAGAAGCTGATCCAGTTATTCGAAAGCCGGATATCAAAAAATGGAGTACTGTGAAATAAGTACCTGTAAAGAAAATCGGTCAACAGGATGCTTAGAATAATTTTAAATAACCGGATAAATATTTTGGATATTTTTTCTGGCTCATCAGCTAATATTTTAAGAAGTTCTCCAAGCATGCTTAACTAATCATTTGGCTGTTTTCGATTGCTTTAAATAAACAGTATAAGGCCTTAGTTTCATAGTCGCTAAGAATATGTTCGTTCTTTACATAAAGAACAGCCTCGCCCGCATCTTGTATTTCAGGCAAAACACTTCTTAGCTCAGGCAATTCCTTATTGTTAATATAACTTGATATTGCTTTTTGCTCCAATAGTAGGGGCATAAACTGCAAAAAAGCCAACACTATTTTATTTGTAAAACCCAGGCTGCTGAAAAAAGCTGCCTGTCTGTCAATTTCTTCATCAATCAACCCTTCAGAAATCGTAAACATTCGCTTAGCCCAATCCGTTTTTAATTCTTGAGTGGCTGCAATATCAGCCCAGATATGTTGAGGTAAGTAAGTCATGATTATGCAGCAATGGCAGTATTTATTTCACGTATAATCGTTTCCGCTTCAGCACTAAACACCTTCTTAAACTTACCCCAGCCACCATGCCTTTCAAGAATTGGCGAATAATCAAAATCCTCTTTATCCAATGTAAGGTTCTGGATCAAATGCTCTTTAATATACGCTATCCATGCATCCTGTTCTGCATTCAGTTGCTTGACGGCAAACAGTTTTTCAATAGCCTTGCCCACACGTTCATGCACTTCTAAAAGCTCTTCCTTATTGGCGGCTGTTTTTATCAGCGAAATAATATCCGGCAAATGCTTCTTGTGTACCAATTGAGCAGCATGCTTCAGACTCGCCTCGGGGAAATGATGCCGAAGCAACTCTGTTCGTAATTCCTTTAATACTTCCGTTCGCCATTCTTTTGGTTTCTCCAGTACAATCTTCATAGCCTCAATACGCTCTTTGTTCTCTTCCACAAACGCTGCAAAGGCTTCCAGGTATTCCACCGGCTTCAGGTATTGCTCACCTGCTTCAAACACCACTTCCGAACTTACTTCATCCTGCACATTATGCGCCACTACAAAATAAGGTTTCGACTTTTTATAATTGTACAGCAGCTTCTGAAATTGTTTGTCGTTCAATATACGCATCGTATCACCGAATTGATTGTCGAGCAGCTTCCGGAAACCACCGGCAAATTTGCCAATATCACCATCCTTGATCCACGGTTCAAATTCTCTTCTTCCTTCACTGCTGATGCGTTTTTCAATTCGTCGCAGCCGCTTAATGAATACAGTTACATGATGATCACGGTCTTCATTATTATCAATCCGTCGTATCACTTCCTCAATTGGTAGGGGATCGCTGCCGGGTTCATCAAAAGCAAAATTGCTCACATTTTTAAAGTACTTGATGAGTGTGCCATCAAAACAATCAAAGACCGTAAACTTTTCTTTATTGATATCCGGACAAAGTCTTGTCCCACGCCCAAGCATCTGTTCCCACAAAATTCTCGACTTAACAGGCCGTAAAAAAACAATAAACTCCAGTTGCGGTATATCCACACCCGTACTCAGCATATCCACCGAAATCACCACCTTTGGTTCAGGCCGGTTGCGGAATTTCCGGATCTTTTCAAGTGGCCGGTCAACATTTGCATTACCAGTGATCTTCATCACGAAATCATCACCCCGGTTAAAGGTTTGTTTGCAAAACGTAACCAGGTTATCGGCATGCGAAATATTATTGATATCGTTACTCGCAAAAATTAATGTCTTGGGAAAACGGCCATACTCTTCCTCAAATGCAAAACAATACTTCGCTAGCTCCTCCACAATTTTTTTATTGGTATCGGGTACCGTTATCTTGCGTTCTACCTGGCTCGCATCAAATTGCCGTTCATCTTCCAGTCCTTCAATGGTAAGCTGTCCGCTTAGCGTATCTACTTTACCTACTTGCTCGCCCTCTTTTAAAAACACCCCATTGATGAGTACCCCCGATTTAATTTTCACGGCATCATAACCAACGAGGTATCCATCCAGCTCAGCTTCTTTCACAGTGTATCTGTAAACAGGCTCACCAAAATAACTTACCGTATGCATAGCCGGCGTAGCGGTTAAACCAATTTTTACCGCATCAAAATACTCCAGCACAGCCCGCCACACATTGCTTTCTTTCGAAGTATAACCACGATGACATTCATCTGCTATAATCACATCAAAAGCATGTACAGGTATATCCAGTTTTGCAGCATCGCTCTCATCATCGTTATCGTTATCATCATTTCCCATCACAGCATCTTTGCCTAACAGGTTAATCGCCATCCGCTGAATCGTGGCAACATACACAAATGTTTTGCTGGCATCAGGTTTGGTCAGGTATTCATTGGGCAATACATTCACATCAAACTTCTCGTTCTCATCAAGATCTTCTTTTTTAAACCGTTGACTGTACAGTTCATACTCCTGGTTCAGTTTAAGACCGGAGGCCGTTTCAAATGATGCAAAAGCAGTTGCTGCCTGTGCAGCCAATGCCTTACGGTCAACAAGAAACAGAATACGCTTTGCCTTTTTTGATTTCAGTAGCCGGTAAATCTGGTTTACAGTAGTAAAGGTTTTACCTGTACCGGTTGCCATAGCCAGCAGCATTTTCCGCTTTCCGGCAATTATTTCTTTTTCTACCGCAGCAATAGCTTTTATTTGATAAGGACGCAGGCGGGGGTTATCAATCGGAGTTTGTTGAAACCATTCATTGGCAGCTGTTTCATTTCGTTGAAAAAACTCCGAAAGAGCATGTGGCGAATAAAAATCCTGTAAAGACCTGCTAAGGTTTTGGGGCTGTCGTACATCAAGAAAATAAACCTGTTCACCACTCGAAGAAAAAAGAAAGGGCACCATGTACTCACCCCACCGCCCGATTGAGTGCACTACACCACGGGCATAGCGCTTGGCCTGCTCTAAAACATTCTGTGCACCGATTCCGTATTTTTTGGCTTCAACAATACCGAGCAGCTGCCCGTTTACAAACAAGGCATAATCAGCAGGTCCGTTACTGGTAGGGTATTCTTCTACTGCGTGTTTTGTAAGCGTACTCGTATTTAACCCGGCTTCGTAGGGCACAATATTCCAACCCAAATTTTTCAGGTTAGTATCAATGCGCTTTTTGCGGGTTACTTTTTCGGGTTCGTTGTGGTTCATGGGCGTTAGCTCGTCGCTAAAAATAAGAAAAGAAACCTGATTTTGTAAACCATTGCTTTTATCTGTATCGATTCAATGAGCTACTGCGTTATTTCAACAATAGCTGCTCTTTTCGCTTCAATACAATCTGCGGTTTCTCCTTATACAATTCCACCTTTCCAACAATACAAACTTCTTTGTCTTTGAATAATTCCTCAGGCGCCTGTTCAAACTGCTTACGCACATCACCCCAGATAACAACGGTCAACTGTTGATTCGGAAATGCGGCACCGATATTTAAAAGTGTTGGACTGTTCTTCGCCTGTTCCAGAAAACGCCCTCCCCGCACAACACCACAAACTTTTACACTGTCACCAATATGCTTCGATACCTCTTCTAAAGAAATAGTTTGCTGTGCATAAGCAGTACCGGTTAAGGCAACAAAAAATAAGAATACAGTCAGTAATTGCATATCATAAGTTTTGCTGAAGAAAAGAAGAAATATCCGAAAGCAACTTGACAAACATCAATTTATCTGAGAAGAAAAAAAGACAACAAAAGCATTCCCGGTTCAATAGTCCCAAGCTTCGCCTTTAGTAGTACAAGCCCCCTCGCCTTCTGCGCCTTCACCGTACTTACAGCAATGCCCATCTCATCAGCTGTTTCACGCACCGTTTTGCCTTCAACATAAAGTTGTGTAAACACAGCTTTGCATTGTGCAGGTAAACTTTCAATAGCTTGGTATAAATGCCGTAAGGTTTCACTCTTAATCAGTTCAGCATTGTAGTCAAATGCATCAATAGCTTCAGACGGCAACTCATCAGGTATGGCAACCTGTTTTGCTTTCAGGCAATCATGGTAAACAATCTTATACAGGTAACTCCGGAAGTGAGAAAGAGAATTGAACATGCTGCGTTTCTCCCAAATTTTATAAAAGGCTTCATTTACAATTTCTTCTGCTATTGCCTTGCTTGTAAACTTACAGGCAAACACTACCAGCACAGGATAATACACCCTGAACAGGAAAGCAAGTCCTGCTTCATCACCCGCAGTAAATGCGGCTAAGGCGCTCTCTTCGTTAGCCGCCATCCCCTTCAGCATAGCTTCAGGTTTAATGGTGAACAAAAAGAGTCTCTGTAAGGAAGAAAAAGGCGTAGGTCTCCGCTTACCGTTCTGAGGCCGTCGAAAGCCCGTACACAATAAGGGAGCCCACGCCGGAACGTGAGCCCTTGCTTATCATCTTGTGTACATGAAAATTTCGACGTTTCAGAACAAGACTCAAAGCGAAAGCTTCAAATGCGTTGAAGAATTCGCAAATTATTTTAACGTTAATAAAAATACATAAAAATGTACGTTTTGTAAGTTTTAATTTACGTAGTGTAATTATTAAAAGACATTTAAAATTCTCCAGAATAACTTTCGGTACAATACATTATTAACTTGCCGAAAGCTTCCAAAAATAATTTTATAGCTGTAAGAGCAATGTTTCTTGCGAACACAGTTTCTAAGATGAAAGACATCGAAGAAATCGAGCCAACAAACATAGCAAAGGCTTTAGGCATTAATCACAGCCGGTATATCGCCAAACTAAATAATCCGGAGGAGTTTAAATTTAAACACATCCAGGGCTTAGCCAATCTGCTAAACATTGATATCCAGATCATCATTGATGTAATCAAGAAAGAGTTGGCGCAGGTAAAGAAAAAAGCTAGGTAAGAACCTTTCTACAACGTCCGTCCTATTTTATAACTTTTGATATAAACAGAAAGTGGCCTAAGGTCTTGCATTTGCACGCTACATTAATTACCTTAATGCTGTAAAAATCAAAACCCAATTTTTCGTCATTATTTACATGTCAAAAAAAAGACCGTCTTACTTCGCATACCTATGGAAGTCAACTAAATGGATTATTTTAAATGCCGTTTTTGCAACCGCTCCTCTATGGATATTATGTGTTCTTTATTTTGCTTCTGAAAAAAAGATTGGAGGAGATGAAATTGATTTATTGATATACGATGGAGCAATTTTTTTCGTTTCTATATCGTTGGTTGGTGCAGTTCTTGTAGATTATATTCTTTCGGGATTTAGACCAATGGGCGTAGCAAGATTCGTTATTTACCTGTTCCCACTGGTTGTTTTATTTGCAGCAGGTACAAATTTTTTGTTAATTAAATTTAACATAATAAGTAATTCGAGATTTCTATTAACATCCAGTACAACTTTATGGACAGTTTCGTTGTCTATCTTGTACATACTATTCGTAAAAACTGATTTATACATAAAGGAGGATTTAAACAATGACCCCCGATTATAACATACTAATCGCTCTGGTAATAATTTCAATTGGAATTTTTATTGGATATTTTGTAAGCAAGGAGTCTAGGCGAAGCTTACGTTCACTCAATAAGAAAAAAGAGGAATTTGAGAAAAGTGGAAAAAACATGCACAGGGAGCCGAAAAGATCCAAAGAAGTTGTACATGCATAATTTCTCTTAAACCTTTCTAATAAAAAAGGGCAGTACATAATACTGCCCTTTTTTATTTCTACGCCGTTGTTGGTAGCCTTACCAATCAACAAGTACATCACACAGCAGCAAAGTATTTTCATTCGTGCTTGTCTTCCGTAGCGTTAAGCAAAGGAGGTATTCGTCGCTAATACCATCAAAAATCGTCTGTGTTATCTGTTAGCAACCTTTCCAATCTGCTAAATAGATATCCAAATCATTATAGATGTAATTTAAGAAAGAGCGGACGCAGGTAAAAAAGAAAGTGAGGTAATAAAACAGCCTAATTTTCTACAATAGTTGTTAGTTTCTCTTCAAATAGAGCCAACTGTTCTTTAGTACCACTATACACTGCTGTATTAAACTCCTTATCAAGCTTCATTGTTTGTACATCATAAAGCCGCATCTTGTCAGTTAAAACAATGTCGCAAAATGGCAAAGCTGTGCAAAGTCGTATAATATCAACATGATCATTTACTTTTTCAGCTTGTTGTTTAACCATCATCATTGCTTCAATAGCAGCACGTATATATTGAGTAGGCATAACTTTTTTTAATCCCTCCCTTTCAAATAACAAAACAGCCTTTTTAGCCTCGGCCTTTGTAAGCTGGTACTCACCTATCATTAGTTCCATAAGCACATCTGCCCAAAAGTGTATGGTCTTAAAACTGAATTCTATTTTCCGCTTCTCGTAGAATCCATAACGGCTATATTGTCTAAGGCGTAAGACCAAGTTCTGTTCATAGTTTGCAATAAGCATCTGCAAAGAGGTTTCTACCAAGTTCTTATCTGGCTTCTTACCATCTCTGGTTATAGTACGAAAAGCATTAAGCTGGGAAGTGCCTTCATTAATCATTCGCTCATAAGTTGCCCTTCGTTCAGCAAATTGCTCTTGGGCTTCTTTTGTTCCGAAAGCTTTATGGGATGCTACTTTTTTAAAAATCGTAACCCCAATCCTTTTACACCTGACAAGGTGCATGATATACTTTGCCGCAATCTTCGCTTCAACATCAAACATAAAACCGCTGCTTAAATTAAAAAGAAAAGAATCTTCCTTTTCAGCAAGCTCCATATTAGAAGTAGAGGAATCCATCGAATGGTCAAGCGAATAAGGCACAATGATTTTCTCCTGCTCAACGCCTTGCTCCAACAATTGTCGTAACCGCTCCCAAATTGTTCCAGGCTCAGATGTTACCAGCCTGCTCAATGCAAACTGATCAAGATAAATAAGATGTTTGTCAGGAATATATTTACCCATAGCAGTTACAAAACAATAAAACTCCTGGTAAAATACAGTAACAGAAGTTCTATATTGGGTATTAATTTTGCAGTACGTAAATATGACGACAAAGACCAGACATGTTTTTGCCTCCATTAAGGGTGAAAAACGAGAAATAAATAAAGATAACTTGCTCCTGATAGAAGAGCCGGATTACAACGTATTTGCAGTCTTTGATGGAGTAAGTTCAGCCATCGGTGGCGGTGAAGCTTCTAAAAATGCAGCCGACTTTATAAAAGCAAATCATAAAAAATACCTCGGCAATGAAATAAAACTGAAACAGCTCATGTATGATACAAATTCCCACCTGTTAAAAACAGGCACCAAAGAGCCGTTTACAACTTTTTGTTTAGTATACCAGAATAAAACAAACAGCAGCTTTACGTACTCCTGGTTGGGCGATTCAAGATTGTATATCATTAGTAATCAGTTTATGGAGCAAATAACATTAGATGATAACTATTCAGAAAATGTACTCACGAAATATTTGGGAGACCCCCAGTTGCATATAAGCGATTTTAGACAGGAAGAAAAACTGAAAAATAACCTGCATCTGTTACTTTGTACGGATGGCTTTTCACGTGTATTGGAAAAAGATAAGCTTGCTTTTTTTGAGGTATTCCAGAAAAAATCGCTGAAAACGATAAGCGAAAAAATAAATTCTTTGATAAAAGGCAAGAACATTGATGATTCCACGTTTATTTTTGTGAAATAACTGCCATGTTCACATCCGAAAAAGAGCTTGTTAACTCACTGAAAGCCAATTACGCATCAATTTGTGATTGGAAAACAAAAACTTCCAATACCAGCGTACTGGAGGAAGTTGATTTGGGTTTTGGAGTGGCTGATTTGGTAATTGCAAAATTGCAGAAACAGGCAGCACAAACAACGGAAAAACTGACTTATTTCGATACCGTTATCTACAGAATTATCGAAACTAACAGAACTGTAACTTTAAATCAGTTAAAAGAAATAACGAAAGCCGATACGGTTGCGCTGAATAGATCACTGAATAAATTGATCAAAGACAGCTATATCAACAAAACTGATTCATTAATTAAATTCCGTAAATCGTATAAGGGTATTTCTACAAATACGATTGCAATTGAAGCAAAACTGAAAAATTGGAAAAGAGCCTTAAATCAGGCCTTTCGGTATAAATGGTTCGCAGAAAAATCAATTGTCGTTCTCGACAGTCACTATATAAACCCTGCACTTAAAAACATTCAGGAGTTTAAACAATTGAACGTAGGCCTTGCAGAAATAAATAAAGATGGAAAGCTCATCCTTCATTTTAACCCGCAAAAGAGCAACCCTGTCGACATGAAAATGTGGATTTTATTGAATGAAAGTCTTAAGAAAAATTTACTGTGTAAGTAAAAATGATTTCCACATGCCGAGGTGGTAGTTTTTACTTTCATCTGTTAAAGTGATATGTAACCGTTCAAGTTGCTCATAATTTTTTACAGCCTGATCAATCTTGGCAATCAACAATTTTTTCCGTTTTTCCAGGTCTTTTTCAGAAGCGAGTTCTTTTAACAACCTTGTTATCGTTAAAAGATAATTCTTATGCACCTCAGGCTTTTGATTACTCCATGGATACCCTTCAACAAGTATTGCATCTGAAAAAACATTACGCTCATTTTTTATAATATCAATCCCTTTCTGATTACGAATCAGATCCAGGAACTGCGCCTTTACAAAATTGAGTAATGCTTCAGAGAAATACCAGCCTTTTGAAGGACCGCCGTCTTCCTGTGTTGTAAATCGTTTAATAGTAAAATTCCGTAAGTTCTCATAAGTACCGATTGTGATATAGTCAATATCAGTTAATGACAGAAATACCAAGGCATCCCAATTGGCATAAGCATAAATAGTTTCAAACTTTTGCTTTTTTAAAGTCTTGAAAATGGTTGCAAGATTACGCAGGTATTTGAAATCGGTGCTTATTTTTTGCCTTGCATCGGGCTTAGCTTCACAAACAATATAATACCCATCAAAAACAATTGGAAGATCAGTTAAATGAAATAAAAGTTCATCAATCTTTGCCTCATCGATGATTGTATGGTTAGCTATTGGTAAGGTCATAAAATATTTTATTCCATCAACCTTATTAGCTGTCAGCCATTTATTGATACTTTTAATTATTGCAATGAAATCATTGGGTCGCTCATTTTCATAATAATTTGGAATGATAACATTCTTTAACCCAAGGTTGTCAATTTGATAAGTTATCCCCTGCTTAATCAGGCTTTCGATTAAAACGTTTGTCTGCTCTTCACTTTCAGCGTTTGCTGTAGGGTGAAAAGGATAGGTTCCAAGCTTTCCCTTTTGAATATTACCGCCTTCCTTCTTTCCATAATATTGCAGATCAAAAAATGAATGTGCCAAAATTTCATCGGTTACATAGCCGTTTACCTTGTCCTTTGCAAAAAAACCTTCTTCAAAGCTATAAGCGCAGAATACAAATCCATCACCAATTGAATTTTGAAAATAAGAATCCAGATTCCATTTCTGAAAATGGCCGGTCAGGTGCAGTACTTTCATTTAAATAAGTTTTACAAGTTCTTCAATACTTCTGGGGCGGTTTGCAACTTTAAAGTGTAAGGTTTCAATTAAAAAGTCAGCAAATGTACAGTTCGCATCATGATTAAATGTTTCATCACCACTTGTGAACTTTTGGTTGATTTCATCAATTGTTTTTCCAAACGGAAGGGCTTGATGATATAGGTAGTAGGCTAAAACGCCCAAACTGAAAAAGTCTGTCCTGTAATTGATCATCTCCTTTTTAGCTGCATATTGTTCGGGAGCTGCCCATTTCCAAGTTCCTGGCTGCAAACCTCCGGCAGCGGTGATTGATTCCTCATTTAAATCCCGGGCAACACCAAAATCAATTAAAACAGGGGTTCCATCAGGTCTTACAATAATATTTGCGGGTTTTATATCTCTATGTACAACTCCATCTTTCCATATAGGGGTCATCAAATCAAAAATTGCACGTAAAAGTTGTTTAATCTTATCATTATCGCCCTTGTAAGTGCTTTCAATTTCATCTAAGCTATGTCCTTCGATGTATTCTTCAAAAATCACAGTTTCCTTTTGATACTCATGTACTTCATATACGACTGGTATACATGGATGCTCCTTGTATTTTTCATATATTTTCATTTCACGGGTAAATCTTGCATCAATACCCCCAACAAGTATCTTCATTACTTGCTTGCTGCCATCTGCTCTTACAACAAAATAGACGTTCTTTTGCCCGCCACGTTTTTCGTTCTTAAAAAAGGATTGTATACCAAAATGGGTTAGAAATTCAAACGTCAGAGAGGATGATCCCATAAGCAGGTGTTTTCGAAAATTGGGTAATTATGCTTTTCACTATTATAAGCAAGTCAAATATAATTTATTCTTATTTAACTTATAGCATCTTCTAACTGTTTGTTACATTTTTTTGAGGCTTATAATTGACCTTTATCAAATTCCAACGGCACCGTACACACGAAATAAAAAACCATCCTGATTTTTTTCTATCTTACCCAAAGAATAGAAGGTCCACTTGCTTATGACCATCAGCTATGAAGCACGCAACCTGGGAATACTTGCACCCGCTACAGCTTTACCCAACAACATCAAAGGAACCCTGCTGTCGGAGGCAGCACTATATACATTCACCAACGCAGAAACTTCAATCGTTGTACAGCAAATCAAAACCACTTCCTGTACCTTCCTCCTCAAACAATGCAGCTCAACTGTTCCCGTTCAGCTGTATACAGCACAGCATACGCACAACTGGTTACTGCAGGCCCTCATCGAAGGCGATAAAACAATGACAGAACAACTGCAGCACCCCGGTACTCTTTTAAAAAATCAGGTATGCTTTACACCGTTGCTGCAACAGGCTTACATTACTTCCTTTCAAACACCCGGCAATTACACACTGGTAGAAATCCTTCCGGCTGAAACATTGGTCAACGAATTCACTGCACTCTTCCCCTCAATCATAAAACAGGCTGCTGAACAAACAACCGCAATCGATACAGAATTGCAGCAGAACATACACGCAATACGCACTGCAAGAATGTCGGGTAATCTATGGAACTACTTTCTCCAGGCCCGCATCAGAGATATACTCTTTCATACCTGCAACAACCTTACTGCTGCAACGCATAAGCACCACCACATAAAAGAGGCCGATATCATAGCCATCAACAAAGCAGCAGAAATAATTACAGCCGATCTGGCTGTGCACCTAACCATACCCGAGCTCGCCAGAAAAGTACAGCTCAACGAATTCAAACTGAAAAAATACTTCCGGCAGTTGCATGGTAAAAGTATCTACGAATTCCTCGTGTACCAACGGATGCAGAAAGCAAAAGAATTACTGCTGCAGAATAAAAGCGTAAAAGAAGTAGCTGCAATTGTTGGCTATCGTCCATCTGATCTAACCATGGTCTTCTTTCAGCATTTCAACATGTATCCCAGCGAATTTCGAAACAGCAATAAATAACAGGCCCGTTATCGAAAGAGATAATCCCGTTATCAAAAGCCTTTCATTTGGAAGCAGGGCAAAAATTATAGCAACTTAGTGGTAACAAAAAAACACTACACTAACCGTTACGACTAAACGCTTTATTGCAATAAACAGGAGATGCTGAACACCTGTAGAAAAAAGTAAGCACACACATCATTTAAATTAAACAAAATGAAAAAATTACTGTTGGGCATCTTCGCCCTCTTATTCGTCATCTCACTCAGCGCCTGGCACCTGGTGAACAAACCAAAACCGGCAGCAAAAGAAACCGTGTACACCTGGCACAAATACAATACAGCAGGCACTGCGGAGTTATCTCCGGCAGTTGTATACACGGGCTCCGATGTACAGGCCCGCAACTTCTTCGGTTGTCCCGAAGACAATGAAACAATCTGTGCCCGGGCCTACGATGAAGAAGGCCAGCCACTTGATATTTATATCATGAAGGCGTTGCCTTAAGTAAAACAGGGTGGACCGGTGCAATCAACAACACCGGTCCTTTTTTTATCTGTCCCTGATAACCAAAATATCAACCAATCTTCGTTCAAGACTTAACGTAAAGCCATAGCGTTCTAAACTTTCCTTTACGGATGCAGCATTAAGAAACCGGCTTTCCTTACCACTACCTTCTTTGATAGTTACGTCCAGATCCACATTGTAACCAATGCCCGTTTCATTCACTACAGGATACTCCAGGTTCCAGTTAAAATAATCACACACAACTTCCATAGGCTGGTTGATGAATGCCTGCACAATTCCCTTCTTCCATTTTATTCCTTCAGTTCCTTTTGATGCTGTCGGGTGTTTTGTTGCATCAACAGCTTTCACTACCCAACACAAGCGTTCTCTTTTTTCAATACTTCCCTTATATGGCAGACATCGGTTCAGATCATTGAGCAGCCACGGAAAAAAGTCAGCAGCAGTTACTTTCTCAGGCAAGGTCAGTTCAAAACAATACAGGTATGGCTCAATCATCACCCTTGTTGCATCTTCCGCTCTGTAAGGATTCACCGCCATGCTGTCTTTCACAGATAACTCTATTCGTTGCATCTGCACCGAACCCGATCTTCCTTTGGAATAACAGTAATAATAATAGGATACCACGGGAGTATTAATGCCGATAAACCGTTTGTAAACCGCTCCCTTACTGTAAGCGGACGTATATGCCCCGATAATAGACTGCAGCCCCGGCTGGTATTTTGTAAGAACCGATCGGTACACATAGCTACCCTCTTCCACCGGCAAAGGATTTTGCGGATTATAATCCACATTGTCTTTCTTCTCCCTTAAAACAGGTAGTCGGTTATCAGCAAAGGCTGTTAAGTTAACTGCATTCATTTCCTCGGCATACGTAATCGCTTGCACAACTCCATCCGTACCAATCCACACCGCATGAGGCAATGTCCGGAAAGCAAACAGCTTACCCATCAATACATCGTCACTAACGGCAAAGGGCAAACGAAGTCCTTGCATTGATTTCTGCCGGCCGATAAATCGTCTCACCGTTGCTTCATCTTCATACGTAATCGGCAACACGTTAACAGCAGCACCGGTACGTTGCAGCAACGAATCCGCCTTCGTCATACCCTTAATACAGGCCGCACACCAGCTCGCCCAAAAGTCAAGGATCAATGGCTTCTCCCGGTAGTAGTCAGCAAGCTTCACTGTTTTCAATCCGTTTGCTTCCAGCAAGTGTAGGCGAACGTCAGGTACTGTATCACCAATACCCAATGGCTTTATTGTTTGTGCTGTACTGTTCACATAAGCAAACAATACACACATGGCAAAGAATATCCCTTTCATAAAAAATGAATTAAAAATTTTAAGAATAAAAGTTGTTGAAACCCTGAGCGACCTGCTCTCCGTAACGAAGTGCAGAGTAGAGTCGAAGGGTCGCTGGTTATTGATTTAAATCAGACTCCATCTGTGGACTATAAAAATTTATCTGTGCGCATCTGCGTTCATCTGTGTTAATTCGTGGCCATAAAATCCTGAGCGAAGCCGAAGGATCGTGTCTATTCGTGCAATTCGTGGTCATAAAACCCTGAGCGACTTGCTCTCCGTAACAAAGTGCAGGGGAGAGCCGAAGGGTCGTGTCCATTCGTGCCCTGCCCTCAGAAGTTTTAACGAAGGAGGGAATTCGTGACCTAAAAAATCTGCGTTCATCTGTGTTAATTCGTGGCTACAAATCGTTCGTGTCTATTCGTGCAATTCGTGGCTTAAAGAAGTCTGTGTGCATCAGTGTTCATCTGCGGCCATAAAATCCTGAGCGAAGCCGAAGGGTCGTGTCCATTCGTGCAAATCGTGGCTATAAATCGTTCGTGTCCATTCGTGCAATTCGTGGCTACAAAACCCTGAGCGACTTGCTCTCCGTAACAAAGTGCAGGGGAGAGCCGAAGGGTCGTGCCAATTCGTGGCACTAATACCCCGGGTTCTGTACCAGGTTCGGATTATTCAATAACTCATACTGTGGCAATGGAAACAAAGCAGCGGATGATTTCCACCCCGGCTTCAAAACACCCAGTACAGCAGTTAATCGTTGTCTTCGTTTCAGGTCAATAAAACGTTCGCCCCATTCACAAAACAACTCCAGCGAACGTTCCTGTTCAATGGCAGCCAACAAAGCTTCACCTGCCTGTAGCGATAAAGCCGTTAAACCGGCCCTGCTGCGTACAACATTAAGATCAGCGAGCGCATCAGCAAGAGTTCCCTGCATGGCCCTGGCTTCACTCCGGATAAGATATAACTCAGCCAACCGAAGAAAACCAAAATACTCGCCGTTCGTTCCGCTGGTACTCACCCGGTTCTTATACTTAAATGGATACAGATAACTCTGCCCGTTAATCACAGCTGTTTTAATCCAGTTGCTCTTTCTGGTATCACCTGGTTCAAATCGTTCAAGAAGTTTCGGATGTAGCAGGTACACAGGTAAAGCCGTTCCGCTGGGAATACAGGAAACACCCATCTGTGTAAAACCGTTTTGTGTCCAGAATTGCAAAATCGTCTCACTACTCCCTTTAACAAAAACAGAACCGGTAGTGGAAGCCAGTGAAAACAACCCCGATGAGATCACCTCGGTTGCATGTTGTTCAGCAGCTTGAAAATTTCCGCCAAGTAAATACAACCTGCTCAGCAGCACACAGGCTCCCCAGTAATTCACCCGTACACGTTCTGCATCACTGTAGGTTTTGGGCAACAGCAACTTGGCTTCCAGCAAATCAGTAAGCAATCGGCTGTGGATAGTACCCACCTGCATACGTGCTGCAATCGAACTGTAGCGCACATCAGTAGTTGTCAGAAAGGGTACATCATCATACAACTGGGTAAGATAATAGTAGCACGCAGCACGTATAAAAAGTAACTCACCTTTAAAACCGTTCTTCGCTTGCTCACTCATCCCTGTACCTTCTTCTAGTCCTTCAAGAAAATGATTGCATTGATAAATCACACCATAAAGCCCCCGCCAGATATTTAAGTTAACCCCATTACTTACACCAATGGTACTTTGTGCAAATTCAAGTGTTGGTTGCGAGGCACTGCTTGTCTGCAGTTCATCAGCATACAGTCCGCCAAACAAACTGATGTTTAATCCGATGGAACTGTTAAACTGACTGTAGATTGCTGCCATTGCTGCATTGGCAGTTTCAGCATTGGAGAATAGTTTATCTGTACTCAATTGCGTTTTAGGTGCATCAACATGTATAAGTTTTTTACAGGCGCTGAATCCTAAAACGATGCTTAGTAGAAGTAAAAGACCAAACAGGATTTTTTTCATAATAGCAGTTTTAAAAAGTGAATTGAAAGCCGGCTGCAAGTGTACGCAGCGGTGGTATACCCGTATTCGCCGTTTCAGGATCATACAGATTGCCTCGCTTTCGCCAGGTAAATACATTTTGCCCCTCCGCATAAATTCTTCCGGTGCCAAGCTTCATACGCTGCAACAGCTTCTCAGGTAAACGGTACGAAACATGCATCGTTTTAAAGCGCACATAACTGGCATTGTAAAAAGCAGCATCCGATAGAGAAAGTAAACTGTAGTTGCCCGATGGCACAGTAGTGGCCTTTGGAATCCATCGTTCTTCACCGGCCTTCGTCCATCTGTCAATGGCTGTGCTGAATTTATTACTTCTTGTACCGGGTATGGTACTTGTTCCCTGTGCAGACTGACTGCTGTATTGAAAGAAAACAGAAACCTCAAATTGCCGGTAACGCACATCGCAGCCAAATCCACCGTAACAGATGGGAGAAACTTTACCGATGATAACATAATCTTCAGGTAAGCTGATAACACCATCACCATTAACATCTTCAAAACGGGGCAGACCGGTTTGCACATCAGCGCCGAGATACTTCAACCCTTTACGGATCGAGATATCTTCGCCTTCAACATAAGTGTTCGCAAAACTCGATGCCGCTAAACCCGGATAACTGAGCAGTTTGTTTTTCGGCAAACTGATATTGCCATGAACCTGTACCTGCATCGCTTCTTTTTGCAATACAGTTCCGCTGAACTCAAACTCCCATCCATAATTCAAAACCTTGGCAGGCAGGTTAGCAAGGTAAGAGCCAAACGGACCGCTCATATAAGGAAGCGGATAATCAATCAGCTGGTTACCGCTTAATTGATGATAATAAGCAGCGGTAAGCAGCAACCGGTTATTCAAAAAACCTGTTTCAAGCGCAAGCTCCGTTTTCTGATTGCTTTCCCAGCCAAAAGCAGCGTTGGCAATTCTCGAAGGCGTCAAACCCGCAACTCCCTGATACAATACGCTGCTGTTGCGGTAAGTCGATAAATATTGATACTCGGGTATCTGGTCATTTCCGGTAATACCAAAACTGCCACGCAGCTTACCAAAACTCATCCACGCAACATCCTGCAGGAAACGTTCTTTGCTGAAGATCCATGCTGCACCAACAGCTCCAAACATGCCGGTCCGTTTACCAGGTCCAAACCTCGAAGAACCGTCAAGCCTTCCCTGCATATTCAATATATAACGTTCACGATACGCATAAGTAACTCTCGTAAATGCAGATGCATATTTATAAGTGCTTAGCTGATTACTGCCGGTAACCGTTCCCGCTGCACCGATCGACTCAAGCAATCCTTCATTACTGTAATTTCTGCCCGTAAATAAATTCCGCCGGTTGTCGTTCTGTTGCCAGCTGCCACCGCCCAGTACATCAACACGTTGTTGCTTTCTGCTGAAAGAATATTCTACCTGTGGCTCCAGCACAATCCCCTTGGTGCGCAAATCACCATAATAAGCATAACTCTCACTCGCACTGCTGGGGTTCAGACTGGCTTTCGGAAACAGCATCAGTTGATCCATATCAGTCATGGTATAACCGGCACTGAATTTTAAACGAAGTCCCGGAAATAATTGATAACGTATTTGCAGATTACCAACATAGTTCATCGTTTCATTGCTGGCTTTACGTTTTAAAACCGCTTCAGGGTGCACATCCGAAATCCCTGTCCAGTTCGTGTTGCCGGCTGCATCATACAATGGAAAATTAGGAGGCAACGTAAGAATGCTGAAGATCGAAGAACTCAGCGTACGGTTTTGATCAGCACTCAGACTGAATGTAAAATCCATATTGAATTTATGATTCGCACTTTGCTGATGAAGTGATACATGTAGACCGCCACGTTGGTATTGTTGCTTCCCCGGAAGGATAGAACCTTCTTTGCGGTAATTACCACTCAGTAAAAATTGAACAAGAGGCCCACCGCCGCTGATACTGATCTGGCTGCTGATAAGTCCTGCTGTACCGCCCAGCATATACCTGCTCCAGTCTGTATGCTTGGTCGTATCCCATACAAGAAGATCAGGCGCATTCGTTACGGTTGGCACTAAATTATCATTGAAGAAACCTTCACGTCGCAGTAAAAGATACGCTTGCAGATCAAGCATTTCAGGAAAATCATTCAGCGTTTGAACACCACCGTAAATGCCAACATCAACCTTGGGTTTTCCCGCCTTTGCTTTCTTGGTTGTAATCAGCACTACGCCGTTTGCAGCACGTGAACCATAGATAGCTGTGGCATCAGCATCTTTTAATATCTCAATACTTTCAATATCACTGGGGTTAATACTGTTCAACGGACTGATACTACCCGTAATAGTGGTGGTCAGACTCCCGAAACTGTTGTTCAGCGGAGTGGAATTAAAAGGAACGCCATCTACAACAAACAAAGGTTCTGTTCCGGAATTAATAGAACCCTTTCCCCTGATCAATACACTGATATTGCCACCGGGTAATCCGTTCTGTGTGGTTACAAACACACCGGGTGCTCTTCCCTGGATGGCAGCAACAGGATTCAGCACGGGTTGTTGTTCAATTTCATTGCTGCCAATCTTACTTACACTTCCTGTATTCAATCGCTTTGTTGTACTGCCATAGGCAATCACCTGTACTTCATCCAGCTTATTTACTTTTCGTTGCAGCCTTACCGTTAGTTCAGTAGCACCTTTTAGCGCAACACTTTTCTCTTCCACATTCACACCGCTGAAAACAAGTACAGCATTGGGTTCAACAGCTTTCAATTGAAAATAACCTTCTGCATTGGTGCTCACCGCAACTGTACTTCCCTTCACCTGTACTGTAATTCCTGCAGCAGGTTCTCCTTCTTCATCCACTACATAACCCGTCACATCATGCGTTACAATAGTAGAAGTAGTTACGGACTGGTTGACTGGTTTACGCTTCACAATAACATACGTTCCTTCGATCACATAGGTAAACATCTGCTCCGCAAAACATAAATCCAATACTTCTTTCAGAGACGCATCTTTTACATCGATGCTCACAGGTTTTGCCTGTTGCAGTTCGTCACGTACATAAATAAACCGAAAATCTGTTTGCTGTTTAATCCGCTGAAATACCTCGATCAGCGATACATTCGAAACCTTCAACCGGATGCTTTGGGCATATCCTCCGGCATTCACTTTAAAAAGAAAAACAAAAAGAAAGAGAGAAAGCAGTCGCATGATGAAAAGTGTTTTTCGTACGGGCACTACTTTCCTGTACCACAGGAATAAAAGCGGATACATTTCCATAACTTTACGTTGTTTGGGTTACTAAACAGTTTTTGCACACACAAATAATTGATTGGGTTAACCCAGACCCCGCTTTGCGGGTTGCAGGAAGTGTTCCACCACTTCCTGTTTTGTTGGGTAACCGCCTTAGTTAGCCGTCACGGTAATACATAAATCGTTTTGTTTTTAATCGTAAAATGAACACCGCCTGTTTGTTCAAGCAGCGATAATAATTTTTCAATCGATTCACTGCGCAACACTTCTGCATCAAACTTCTTTTCAATCGCAGCAGTGTAAACAACACTGTCAATGTTATACCACCGCTTTGCCTGTTGCATAATTTGCTCAATCGATGCATTCTTAAAATCAAACCATCCGTTCTTCCATGCAACAATTGCTTCTGTTGATTGCACTCGCTCAACACGTAGTCTTCCTTTTCCGGCAACAGCCTGCTCGCCTGGTTGTAAGATCACTTCATCCTGTTCCGATCCCCGCACAACCTTTACTTTCCCTTCAAGTAAGGTTGTTTTAATCGCCGCTTCATCTGCATAACCATGTACATTGAAATGTGTTCCCAATACTTCCACTTCAACATTATTAATACGCACAATAAAAGGTTGCAGTGATGCTTGTTTGCCTTCTGCCAACAGCTTTGCGGCCGGTACAATTTCAAAATAGCCCTCTCCAATCAATTCAACACGTCTTTCCGGTCCATCAAACCGAACTGGAAAACGAAGCGAGGAGCCTGCATTCAGCCAAACAAGACTGCCATCAGGTAACACAAGCCGGTACTGTCCGCCAACAGGTGTGCGTAAGGTATGGTACACGGTCGCAGAATGTTGATTGTCCAGATAGCTTAATTGTCCATCCGTTGTTTTTAATACTTCAACGCCATCCAGCGAATCAATCAATCCGTTTTTTAAACCGGCAAGTGTTACACGCTTTCCGTTGTCAGTAATCAGCTCTGCATAATTTCCACCGGGGGTAATCCCTTCAGTAACTGCAACAGGCATCAATGGTTTGGTTTTTCTGTAAGTCATTTGATAAAACACAAGAACGCATACAACGAACACAATGGATGCGGCGATAGAAATAAGCTGCATGCGCCTGATGCGTACTGTCTTTGGCGCAGAACTTTGTTGTATACGTTGTTTTAATTGATGATAAGCTGCTTCCGCATCAACAGAACGATAGGCAGCTGTTCCTTCTTCAATAAAACCAGGTGAAAGAAGTTCTTCAAATAAACGCTGATGATCATCCGATGCTGTAATCCATGCATCAAGCTCATCCCGCTCCGCTTCGTTCAGCCGTTGCTGTATAAAGCCTGCAACCAGCCAGCCGATCCGTTGCGCCTCTGCCTCTGTCTTGAAGGTGCTCCCGCTTTTCATACACTTAAATTATCTTTTTTTCAGCGCCTGTTATAATCATATAATCCACAAAACAGGTAAAAGGACTAAACAAGTAGAAAATATTTTTTTTTGACGCTGTTGATCTCTGTCAATAAATAGGTCACTTCAAAATTACTCGCACCGTTACCCGGTCGGTCATGTTAAAGAAAATAATCCCGATATCAAATAAAAAAATCCCGTTTACAGATGTATTGAAAAGAATTGCTCCCTTTCTTTCATTGATCTTTGTAACATGAAAGAACTTCTTTCATTACTCAATAGCATCTGTCCATTATCCCTTGCGCTCCAGCAATACCTGTCAGCAACCCTCAAATCAAAAACAATTACCAGAAGAGATCATTTGCTGACAGCTGGAAATATCTGTCGCCATATTTATTTTGTCAAGAAAGGATTATTTCGCTGTTATTATTTCGAAGCAGGCCATGAAGTATCTTCTAAATTCATGAAAGAAGGAGATATACTTGTGTCCGCAGCCAGTTTCTTTTTGCAGCAATACAGCAATGAATATGTGCAGGCATTGGAAGATGCAGTGGTCTGGTATATCTGTTACGATGAACTGCAGTATATCTATAAAACATTCCCCGAGTTCAATACAATTGCTGCTACCTTAACTACAAAATCATATTTGCTGAGTGAAAACCGGGCAAAGCTGATCCGCATGAAAAACGGAACCGAAAGATATTACTACATGCTCCAGCATCATCCCGATTTGGTATTACGTGTTCCTGCAAAATACCTCGCAACCTATCTCTGTGTAACAGAAGAAACCTTAAGCCGTATTCGTGCAAAACGTTCCTGAAGATTGATGCAAGGCTGAAGCGGCAGTTAAAGACAAAAAAATTGATGTTTATCAAGTTTATCTTAACGCATTTCGATTAGTTTAGTGAAGAAGTAATGCAATGTAGATCCATTCCTGTTAAAAAAACACCCAACCATGAAAGTAAACTCCAACCGCATCCCTGCACGTGTTGTGCTCTATCCCAAAGATGTCGAAAACATTACAGGTCGTCGTGGAAGCACCGCCCGTAAACTGATCCAGCGCATCCGTGAAGCACTCGGTAAATCCAAACACGAATTCATCACCATCCAGGAATTCTCCTACTTCACCGGCATCGACGAAGAACTCATCAAAGACTTCCTGCAGTCCTGAGCGGAGTCGAAGGATGAGGTAGCAAAACACTGAGCGCAGTCGAAGTGTGAGCACAATCCCATAGATTACTTCATCTGTGTTCATCAGCGTCTATTTGTGGCCTTAAACAATCGTAAGCGCAGCGCACGATCCATCTGTGTACATCCGTCCCATCTGTGTCATCCGTGATTCTATTTCTTCATTGCAAGCGCAGCGCAGCAATCTTTCGTGTCATTTCGTGTAGTTCGTGGTACAAAAAAGCCCCGAATAATCTCGGGGCTTTCAAACCGGCTCACTTCTTCCTCCCAAACATCTTCTTCAACACAAACGATACAACCAAACTCACCGTTGCACCCACAGCAGCAAGTACCACTGTCTTCACCAAATCATCTGTGTGAATGTTTGCAAAAAGAATCGTCAGCGTTCCGCCGGCTGTTCCTGTTTTCAAAAAGTACGAGTCTTGCATAGGAATAATTAATTCCGCTCGTTGGTAACAGCCGTCTGGCTCACACTACCGGCAACAGCACCTGCTACAGCTAAGTAACCGGCTACCTTAATCAGCACTGCAGGTAATGCAACAGGCGCTGCAAGAACTGCAGCACTCACACCAGCCAGTGCCACACCAATAGTCCGCACCTGTTTAAAAAACTTTGGTGTGCGTCGCTTCGCACGTTTCAAAATCTTTTTCATTTTTTGAAAATTGTCTTGTAAAAAAATCAGGAGATAAAAAGGGTAATACAATTCCCGTCCGCTCAGGAGTAATGTTATTAGTGCAATAAATGATTGCGTGATTTCTATTAAGAAAAATGGCTCCGTCAGAGAAGAATGAATACCCTTTTTTGACTAGCCCTCTCCTTCAGGAGAGGGTCGGGGTGAGGTTAAGACCCACTCACCTTAACAAGGCTCAACGCATTAAACGCACCATTCTTCAAACTGTATTGGTTACCATTCACCTCCTGGTAAAACTCAATACCCATTGCAAGAAACAAAGGCTTCGTGCTGTTCGCTGTTACCTGGTGACTGAGATTCAAAACAGCCGTAGCAGTAGAGTTAATCGGCAACGAGTTACTGTTACCAAAATCAACCACGTACGTTTTGTTTTCAAAATCAATTTCAACACCTGCCGTAACGATTTTAAAATGCGTGGCACCGCTCGGCGCAGCCACCATGTTCACCGGAACAAAAGAGGGAATGGAAATACTCAGTGCACCACTTACACGATCAATGTTGGTCGTATACGGTGCAAACAATGAAGTACTCAGTTTACTGCCGGCATTAAAATCAAAACCTTCCAGCAGTGTTGCTTCACCATCAATCACATTGCGTAAACCACGTTCATTCACCGCATCTGCCTGGATCACCTTCATCATCTCACGGGTAAGTCGACTCAGCATACGACTGTCGGCGGTGTTCAGTAATAACGAGCGCAGGGCCGTACGCAACACCTTACCTGCTGCCCCTGCCCGGCCAAATTCCGCACCGTTCTCACGGGTACGGGCAAAAGCAGGATCATTGGCAATACGGTCTTTGTTCACGCTTGTTTTTTCTCGGGCGAGGTAACCGTCTTTCGTTTTGTAAAAATTAATGTTACCGATCGTTCCTTTTAATGGCAGGATACCTTTTTGTTGTGCCATCGGATGAAAATTTAAAACTGGAAAAATGGAAATGTTTTCAAAGCTTGTTAAAAAGCTCTTGGGTACATCTTGGTAAAACCCGTCCGTTGCAACGACACTACAAGAGTACAAACACAAAAAAGCGAATGAAAATCAACCGGGCGTTTTTACCGCTTTTGAGCAATTAGAGCGTTTTTGATGGCTGGTAGCAAATAGAGCGAAAAATACATACTGCGTATATAGAGCGTATATACAGGCACCGCTAAATACAACAACAGGACAGCATGCACCACCAGTCAATGAACCACCATTCCCTTACTGTTCATGCGTGGTATTCGCTGCTTAATTTTTCCCGTTATTTTTCACTCCGCAAATACACTGCGATGTGGCCTTCTACTTTCGATGCATAAACTAAAATGTTATGCTCTTACTTGTACAACTCACCGCCGCCACACCCGAACTGAAACTGCTGGTACCGGGTGCAACCGTTAACGCCGTTTTGCTGAGCAGCTTGCTGCAAACAACGGCTAAAGAACAGGCGCCGCTCAGCATCGGCTGGCGCATGATCGACCGTTCGCACACAGCTGCTTCACCCGATTGCCTCGTACTGGCCGATGCCGATGCAACCGACCCGGTATACCAGCTGCAACCACTCACGGCGGTACAGCAAAAGGGCACGCACAACCTCAAGGAAATTTGTGTACACACGGGCAACTATGTGTTACAGCCCGATGAACAGGTAACGGTGTTGCTGGAGATTGATACGCCTGCCTGACGACACGGTATAACCGAATGAACTGTTGCGTAACTTGCCGCCTGCGGTGTATGATTTATTACCAACATTTTTACCCGGAGTTCATTACCCCTGCCCTGCTGGATGCTTACCTCAGCAAAGGCTGGTACCGTATTCAGCAGATGTTGATCACCACCGATCTCATTACCAAAGAAAATGAGTTCCTGGCTGTGTTCTGGCTGCGGTACCGCCTGGCAACCTATGCACACAGTACAAAAAGCAAAAAGCTGTTGAAGGCGGCTGCACATTTCAGCATTGCGATAGAAGACCTGCAGCTGAATGAGGAACTGGAAGCATTGTTTACCCGTTACCGCAGCGCCATTGCTTTTGATATGAGTGATACGGTGCAGGGCTATTTACTGGGCGACCGTTCGGCATCGGTGTTTCCCACCAAGGCAATTACCATCCGCCACGAAGGAACATTGATTGCTGCCGGCTGTTACGATGAAGGGGAACAAAGCACCATGGGCATCCTCAACATCTACGATCCGGCGTATAAAAAATACAGCCTGGGCAAAGTGCTGGTGCTGCTGAAACTGGAAGAAACACTGCGGCAGGGCAAAACGTTTTTCTACCCCGGCTATATCAGCATCCACAACAACAAGTTCGATTATAAATTATTTCCCGATCTGCAGTGTACCGAAGTATACAACCGGTTAGCCGATGAATGGCTGCCTTATGGTTCGATGGATTTGCAGCAATTGCATGCAGAAATGTTGCAAGCGTTTTTTAAGGCACAAAGTGAATGATGCAGATGTGTGTTGGTTGGTCGGCGACCAACAACGGCGGCAATGGATGCGGCGCTGCGCTTGCAATGTGATTGCTCACGGATTACACAGAGAACACAGATGGATCGTGCGCTGCGCTTACAATTTTAGAGGACGCAGGTGGTTGCGACCGGACTTAACTTGTGGACCACGAATAGCACGAATGGACACGAACGAGATACAGATAAGTTCTCGAAGAAAATTTGTGTTGGTCTAAAGACCAAAAAAGATGAAGAAGATTTAGCCACAAATGGACGCAGAAAAACACAGATGAGGAATGAACTGAATGGACCACGAATAACACGAATGGACACGAACGAAATACAGATGAGGTATTGAAGGAATTGTTTGTTGGTCTGCAGACCAACAACTGCTGCAGTGTCCAGAAGCAGACGTCGTCGTTCCTCCTCCGTCGCTTCAGGACACAGTGAAGCGAAAAGCCCGGATAAACAAAAAGCCTGAACGAAATTTCGTTCAGGCTTTTCTGCTTCACTGTGGTGTGGGCCGGGATCGAACCGGCGACACAAGGATTTTCAGTCCTTTGCTCTACCGACTGAGCTACCGCACCATTCCTGAAACACGCTATTTGGTAAGTGGAAGCCTATCCTCCTTTTGTGCTTCGGGGTTGCAAATATAGAGGTATCTCTGCAAACGATGAAATATAAGATTGAAAAAAGACCGCTTAATTTTGCTAACCTTAATTTAAAGTAAGGTTTTCGCTTTCTTTTCTACCTTGCAATACCTTTGCCGCCTTGTAAAAAAAACTGCTAACGTATAAAAATGCCCGGCGGCAGCATCCCATTACCCTTCAGCAGTACAAATGCGGGGTAGTACCTGCCGGCCACTCATTTATTATTCAACCAAAAAACGTAAACATGAGAAAATTGAGTGTTCTCTTTACACTTGCTTTCAGTTTCTTCCTGTTGCTTGCAAATGCACAGGTAACAACCAGTAGTATTACCGGTTTGGTAACCGGCGATAACAAAGCACCGCTTGAAGGTGCAACGGTAACCGCCCTCCACGTTCCATCGGGCACACGTTATGTTACCACCACTACCAAAAACGGACAGTTTATTTTACCCAGTGTACGGGTAGGTGGTCCTTACCGGATTACGGTTTCGTACACCGGCTACAGCGAAGGGGTGCAAAATGATGTGTATGCTTCGCTGGGTAACACGGCCAACGTAGAGGTAGCGCTCAGTGCCAGTGCACAGGAGCTGAGTGCCATTACTGTTACGGCCAACCGCAACCCGGTGCTGAATACCAAAAACACGGGTGCATCGGCCACCATTAACAAAGAAGCATTGAACCGTACGCCTACCATCGGTCGTACAGTCAACGATATCACCAAGTACAATGCGTACAGCAACGGCCGTTCTTTTGCAGGTCAAGACAGTCGTCTGAACAACTTCACCATCGATGGTTCGGTGTTCAACAATGGTTTTGGTTTGGGTAGCCAGGCACAGGCCGGTGGCCGTACCAACTCGGGTGCTATTTCGCTCGATGCCATCGAAGAACTGCAGATCAATATTGCACCGTACGATATCCGCCAGTCGGGTTTTGTAGGCGCAGCCATTAATGCGGTTACACGCAGTGGTACCAACGACTATTCCGGATCGGTATTTCACTTCCTCAACAACCGTAACCTCGCCGGTAAAAATGCCAAAGGCGGTAAGGTACCGGCTACACCGTTTGAAGTAAACACAACCGGTTTCCGTGTGGGTGGTCCCATTATTAAAAACAAACTCTTCTTCTTTGTGAATGGCGAGTTCAGCAGCAGCACCCGTCCGGCTCTCGACTGGGTAGCCAACCGCCCCGGCGCAGCAGGTAACGTAAGCCGTACCACCGCTGCCGACCTGGAAGATCTGAAGAACTTTATGAAGACCAACTTCGACTGGGATATGGGCGCTACCGATAACTTCAACAACGAAGCTTTCAGTCGCAAGTTTCTTGCCCGTATCGATTACAACATCAACGATAAACACAAGCTTACCGTGCGTTACTCGCATCACAACTCACAGAGTGATGTGATCATCAGCAACAGCAGCTCGGGTAATACAGCAGGTAACGGTAACCGCCAGAACCTGGCCCTGGCTATTTCGGGTCAGAACACCGGTTACAAAATCCAGGACAACACCCGTTCGATTGTAGCCGAGTTGAACTCAAGCTTCCGCAAACGTGTATCGAACCAGTTTTTGATTACGTACAACAAACAGATCGAAGACCGTGCTTACCGCACAGGCGTGTTTCCAACGATTGATATCTTAAAAGATGGCAGTACGTACACGTCTTTAGGTTTCGATCCGTTTACGCCGAACAACCGTCTCGATTATTATACGTTCAACATCACCAACAACCTCACGTTTGTCAAAAACCAGCATACGTTTACAGCAGGTGCATCGTTTGAAGCATTCAAATCGAACAACCTGTTCTTCTATGCATCCAACGGTGTGTGGACGTTTAACAGCATCGACGATTTTAAAACAGCAGCGTTGGCGTACAAGACAAACCCTAACTTAACAACATCGCCTGTTGTACTCAACCGTTTCAACTATCGTTATACCCTTTTACCTGATGGTAAATTGCCCTGGCAGGTATTTAAAACACAAACCTACAGTGTGTATGGCCAGGACGAATACAAGATGACCAACCGCCTGCGTATTACTGCCGGTTTCCGTTTGGATTACATTGCGATTCCGAACACCGCTACCGATTATACCAATACGTATGTGGCCGGTTTAAGTTTCCGTACACCGGAGTACAGGGAGTATAAAGTGAATACCGACCAGATGCCGAAATCACGTTTGTACATGTCGCCCCGTTTAGGTTTTAACTGGGATGCGTATGGCAACCGTAAGTTGCAGGTGCGTGGTGGTACAGGTTTGTTCCTTTCACGTATGCCCTATGTACTCATCAGCAACCAGCTGGGTAATAACGGTGTAAATATTGGTTTGGTGAATGTAACCGGTACCGCAGCCAATGCGTATCCGTTTACGCTCGACCCTACCCGTTACACACCTACCTCTACGGATGTTACGTTGTTACGTGGTTACAACGTAAACTATGGCGATCCGAACCTGAAGTTCCCGCAAACATGGAAGAGCAATATTGCGGTTGACTACAAATTACCATGGGGTGTTGTGGCAACTGTAGAATACATCTACAACCAGAACGTAAATGCCCTGAACTATGTAGATGTGAATATGAAACTGCCTTCGGGCAAATTCAGCGGTGCCGATAACCGTGATATTTATCCTGCACTGGATTTAAGCGGAAGTGCTGCTACCAATGCACGTTTCTTCAACAGCGGTATTGGTAACGTATTTGTGTTAACCAACAACAATGATGGTTATTCGTATTCGTTTACCGGTAAACTGGAAAAACCCATTACGAAAAACTGGGGTGGTTTGTTAGCATACACGTATGCGAAAGCAACGGATGTAGCTTTTGTAGCCAGTACGGTAAATGCCAACGTGCCTTCTGTTTATGGTTTAAACTATGTGCGCAACAGTTTCAGCGATAACGATCTCCGTCACCGTTTTATCGGTAACATCAGCTACCGCATCCTGTATGGTAAAACATACGGTGGCGGAACAACCATTACCCTGGGTATGGTTTCTGCAAGCGGCAGCAAATTATCGTACACTGCCAGCAACGATATGAATGGCGATGGACAGATCAACGACCTCATTTATGTTCCGGCAAAAGGAAGCAACCTTACCTTCCAGGATTATACCACCAGTGGTGTAACCTTTACAGCTGCACAGCAACAGGCTGCTTACGATACCTACATCAACAACCATCCTTACCTCAAAACACGCAGAGGTACGTATGCAGAACGGAATGGCGCACAACTGCCCTGGTTAACCCGTTTCGATTTAAGTGCAGAGCAGGATTTCTTTGTGAAAGTGGGTAAGTCGAAAAAGATGAACATCATCCGTGTGCGTGCCGATATCTTAAACTTCGGCAACCTCATCAACAGCAAATGGGGTGTAGGTTATGCGTCTACTACCACACAGCCTTTGAACTATCGTGGCAGAACTGCAGGTGGCGAACCCATCTACCGTTTAGCTACACAGGTGGTAAACGGTTCTACTGTTTTGCTGCGTGATGCGTTCATTAACTCCTTAACCATTGATGATGTGTACCAGGTACAGCTTGGTATCCGTTATATCTTCAATAACTAAGCCTTACGCTGTTGCATACTGCAACACATAAAAAAACCGATCGTTATTACAGCGATCGGTTTTTTATTTTCAGTTGGGTTTTGCACTGTTAAGGCTGTACGTCTTTGCCAAACTCAGCCAGCAGTTCATCGTCTTTATCGGGTTTGCTGCTCAGGATCTGCCGCACAATAAAATACCCCAACAAGCCGGAGAGTGGTCCTAAAAAGAATAACGCCATTTGTTCAACACCGTTGAGGGTAAGCAACACCGCAACAGTAATTTCTGTAATGAGCCAGGCAAGCACCGCCATTACTTTCCAACCGGTAGCGTTGACGCCTTTCCGATCGGCAATGGGACCGATCTGGCGAGTAAAATAAATAAGTCCGAGAATTTCAAGCATACAGTTAAGTTTGGTTTCGTTACTAAATATAAAACTCCGCTGCATAAAAAAAGCAGAAGGAAAGAACCTTCTGCTTATGTGTGTTGATTTACTTGATAACTGTTCGGTTCTGCGAGTAAAGAGCTGGTGTCTTTTTTCCTGAAGCTTGTTCATTGGCTCGTTGCGCTAGTGCTGTTGCTCACAGATTGCACAGATTTACACAGAGAAAATTCGCTTCGCTCGTTTTTGTTACACGCAGAGGTTATAGAGAACGCTGAGCTTTACTCTTGTACCTTGGATTTTGGTACTTGGGTTTTCAACCTTGTACCTTGTTCATTGGCTCGCTGCGCTCGTGCTGTTGCTCACAGATTGCACAGACTTGCACAGACTTGCACAGAGAAAATTCGCTTCGCTCGTTTTTGTTACACGCAGAGGTTATAGAGAACGCTGAGCTTAACTCTTGTACTTTGGATTTTGCTCCTTGGGTTTTCAACCTTGTACCTTGTTCATTGGCTCACTGCGCTCGTGCTGTTGCTCACAGATTGCACCGATTTACACAGAGAAAATCTGCTTCGCTCGTTTTTGTTACACGCAGAGGTTAGAGAGAACGCTGAGCTTTACTCTTGTACCTTGGATTTTGCTCCTTGGGTTTTCACTTTGTGCCTTGTTCATTGGCTCGCTGCGCTCGTGTTGTTGCTCACAGATTGCACCGATTTACACAGAGAAAATTCGCTTCGCTCATTATTGTTACACGCAGAGGTTAGAGAGAACGCTGCGCTTAACTCTTGTACCTTGGATTTTGCTCCTTGGGTTTTCAACCTTGTACCTTGGATTTTGTGCCTTGGTTTTTCACCCCTTGTGCCTTGTACTTTTCCTTCGGGCTTACATGCCGTATTCACTCAAAAACTTAATGCGCATAATCTTCAGCTGCTCCCAGTTATAGCCACCATCTTCCAGTTCCTGCTGCGCTACTTTTAAATCGCTGGTGCTGCAGGTTTTGAAGTAGTCCATAATTTCTTCCTGCTCGTATTCATCCAGCCATTCATCTATCGCATAGTCTAAACGCAGCTTGGTACCGCTGGCTGCAATGGTTTCCATTTCTTCCAGCATTTCATCCATGCGCCAACCTTTGTTTTTGGCAATGGTTTCGAGTGGTATGCGCTTATCGATATTCTGGATGAGGAATACTTTGTTGCCGCTCTTGTTCACCACACTTTTCATCACAAACTCATCGGGCTTTTCAATTTCGTTCTCCTCTACATACTTCGCCACCATTTCAACAAACGGTTTGCCGTAACGGATGGCTTTGCCCTTGCTTACACCCTGGCATTTTTCCAACTCTTCTAAAGTGGTTGGATAAAGGGTTGCCATATCGAGCAATGAGTTTTCGAGGAAGATTACAAAAGGAGGTAAGCCTTTTTTCTTGGCCTCTTTCTGGCGAAGCTCTTTCAGCATCTCAAACAATTTCTCGTCCGATGCCAACCCGCCAGCACCTGCATCTGCACCTTCATCATCATCGGCATTGGCTTCTTCGTATAAATTGTTGAGTACAATCTTAAAGCTCTTTGGTTTTTTCAGAAAGGCTTCACCTGCTTTGGTAAACTTGAGCAAACCGTATTCTTCAATATCTTTCTGGATCAACCCATGCAGCAACATTTGCCTAATGATTGAGTTCCAGTAATGCTGGTCTTTTTCTTTACCGCTGCCGTACTCTGCCAGCTGGTCGTGGCGATACATCTGTATTTGCGGAGTAAGCTTACCCATGATTACAGGGATCACATACTCTGTAGCAAAACGCTCATCGAGTGCTTTGATCACTTTCAGTGCAATCACCGCTTCGTCTTTTGCTTCGATCTGTTCTTTCGGGTGCAGACAGTTATCGCAGTTGCCGCAATTCTCTTCCTGGTATTCTTCACCAAAATAGTGCAGCAGTATTTTACGGCGGCACACCGAGCTCTCGGCAAACGCTACGGTTTCCTGGATCATCTGTGCTGTTACTTCCCGTTCGCTGAGTGGCTTATCACGCATCAGGTGTTCAAGTTTGCTTACATCTTTATGCGAGTAATACAGGATACATTTTCCTTCCATACCATCACGCCCTGCACGGCCTGTTTCCTGGTAATAGTTTTCAATACTCTTGGGAATATTGTAGTGGATCACAAAACGGATATCGGGTTTATCGATACCCATTCCAAAGGCAATGGTGGCCACAATGACCTGCACATCTTCGTTCAGAAACTGATCCTGTCTGTCGGCCCGCACTTTGCCGTCGAAACCGGCGTGGTAAGCAACGGCCTTGATGCCGTTGGCCATCAGCAGATCGGCCAGCTCTTCGGTGGTTTTACGGTTGAGGGTATAGATGATACCGCTCTTGCCTTTGTTTTGTGCAATGAACTTTACAATATTTTTTACCGTCTGATCTTTTTTGATCTTGGGTTGAATTTCGTAGTAGAGATTTCCCCTGTTGAAGGAAGAAATAAAAATATCGGGATTACGTAAGCCCAGGTTCTTCACAATATCGCTCTGCACTTTGGGTGTAGCTGTGGCCGTTAGTGCAATGATGGGAATATCTGGATTAATCTGGTCCATCATTTCTTTCAGTCTCCTGTATTCCGGACGGAAATCGTGTCCCCACTCACTGATACAATGTGCTTCATCCACAGCAAAAAATGAGATCTGCAGATCGCTGAAGAATTCGAGATTCTCCTGTTTGGTGAGTGTTTCAGGTGCTACGTAGAGCATTTTGGTTTTGCCCGTAAGCAAATCATCATGCACTTCTTTGATTTCTTTTTTGGTAAGAGTGGAGTTGAGGAAATGCGCCACATCGTCTTTACTGCTGTAGCTGCGTACCAGGTCTACCTGGTTTTTCATGAGGGCAATCAGCGGGCTAACAATAATGGCCACCCCTTCGCTCACCAATGCCGGCAACTGGTAGCACAAACTTTTACCGCCACCGGTGGGCATAATTACAAACGTATCACGGCCGGCCAGCAGGTTGGTAATCACCTGTTCCTGTGTGCCTTTAAACCCATCGAAGCCGAAATGCTCGTTTACGGCGGCATACAAGTCGATGCCTGCAGTGGTAGCTGCTTTTTTCTTACCGGTTGATTTAGCGGGGGCTTTTTTAACGGTTTCCTTCTTCTTTGTTGCGGTTGCCTCTTTTGCAGGGGCTTTTTTCTTTGCTGTTGCCATCACTTAATTTCCTTCACGCTTGGTTTAACTAACTGGATTTCTGAAAAGCAAGTAGTTGCGAAAGCACAGACTGTGCTTTTTTGCTAAAGGGGCACGAAGTTACTGAATTGAACGGGGTTTACCTTTTGCAATTCGCCAAAAACCTGCTAAAAAAGTTCAACAAATAAGATAAATCATTTTTACGGATTTGCCAGACCGAAATATGCACAAATGGCCGGGTTTCGTTTTTTGCAGTTTAGCTTTTCTGTTCTGCTGAATTGCACTAGGTTTGCCCCGCTGATGGAAGAGAATAAGCATATTGACCCCCTGCAGATTGCCCGCCGCACCATTGCACTGGAAGCCGGTGCTATTGAAGGACTTGTGGCCTTACTGACCGATGATTTTACCCGTATCTGCAGTACCATTCTTGCTGCCAAAGGCCGCCTGATTGTGAGTGGTATCGGCAAAAGTGCCGTCATTGCGCAAAAGATCGTGGCTACACTCAACTCTACCGGTACACCCGCCGTGTACCTGCATGCAGCCGAAGCCATTCATGGTGACCTGGGGATGATTTTGCAGCACGATGTGGTGATGATCATCAGCAAAAGCGGTGAAAGTCCGGAAATTAAAGTGCTTGCCCAGCTGGTGAAGAACTTTGGCAACCCGGTGATTGGTATGGTTGGTAATACCGAATCCTACCTCGCCAAGCAGAGCGATTTTGTACTCAACACTACTGTCAGCCAGGAAGCCTGTCCGAATAACCTGGCCCCCACCAGCAGCACCACCGCTCAAATGGTGATGGGTGATGCCCTGGCTGTAGCGTTGATGGAGCTTCGTGGATTTAAGAGTGAAGATTTTGCCAAGTTCCACCCCGGTGGTGCACTGGGCAAAAAACTCTACCTGCGGGTGGCCGATCTGTACATCCACAACGAACAGCCGAAAGTAGCGGCCGATACATCGTTAAAAGAGGTGATTGTTGAAATATCGAAGAAGCGGCTCGGTGCCACTGCCGTGGTGAACGAAACCGGCGAACTGCTGGGTGTGATTACCGATGGTGATCTGCGCCGTATGCTGGAAAAAAACAGTTCGTTCAACGACGTACAGGCCCACCAGATTATGACCCGCAACCCCAAAACGATTGAAGCAGAGGCCTTGGCCATTGATGCCATGGAGTTGATGCGGAAAAATAATATCAGCCAGTTATTGGTGGTTCAGCACAACCAATACCTGGGCATCATACATTTGCACGATTTAATTAAAGAAGGATTGATCTAAAAGGTGAATGGTGAATGGTGAATGGTGAATGGAACTCACCACTCAGCACGCACTACTCGCCGCTCAGTATGCACCATGAATAAGAATCATTTTGTAGCCATCATGGCCGGCGGTATCGGCAGCCGGTTCTGGCCCATGAGCCGCACCGCTTACCCCAAACAGTTTTTAGATATTTTACATACCGGTCGTACGCTTATCCAAAGTACCTACGACCGCTACCTGCAGTTTATTCCCAACGAGAATATTTACGTGGTTACATCGGCAGAATATGCTTCTATTGTACAGGAACAGCTGCCCGATTTACCGGCAGCCAATATTTTGTGCGAGCCCAGCCGGAAAAACACAGCTCCCTGTGTGGCGTATATTGCCCACAAGCTGCAAAAGATCAACAACGATGGGTTATTGATTTGTGCACCGGCTGATCATCTGATTCTCGATGCACCTGCTTTTACCAAAGTATGTACCGATGCGTTCGATTTTGTCAACAACATCAACGCACTGGTTACACTGGGTATTAAGCCAACCTACGCCAATACCGGTTACGGTTATATACAGCATGAAGCCATGCCTGTTGCCGACAGCGTGTACAAGGTGAAGACCTTTACCGAAAAGCCCAATCTTGAACTGGCGAAAACCTTTTTAGCCAGCGGCGACTTCTTATGGAACGCCGGCATTTTTGTGTGGAAGGTGAAGAACATCATCAAAGCATTTGAAAAGTTTTTACCGGAAATGAACGAAGTGTTTGTTGCCGAGCAGGAGCATTTCAACACGGCTAATGAACAGGAAGCTGTTGAACGCATTTATCCGCAGTGTACCAATATTTCCATCGACTATGGCATTATGGAAAAAGCCGATAATGTGTATGTGATGCCATCGTCTTTTGGCTGGAGTGATCTCGGTACCTGGAACAGTGCGTATGAAAACATGGAGAAGGATTACTTTGGCAACGCCGTGGCCGGTAAAAATGTGATGATCATTGATGCCACCAAAAACGTAGTGCATGCCAACGATAAAAAGTTGGTGTTGCTGCAGGGTCTCGATGATTTTATTGTAGTAGATACCGCCGATGTATTGCTGATCTGTAAAAAAGAAAAAGAACAGGAGATTAAAGAATACGTAGCCGAAGTGAAGCGGAATAAGGGTGATAAGTTTCTTTAAAGAAGAATATAGAAGCTAGCATTTAGCAGATAGAAAAGGGAGATGGCTTACCATCTCCCTTTTCTGTATTCTATCTTCTATATTCTGATTTCTTAGTTCTTATTGTTGATGAATTCGAATGCTTTGAAATCCCTGCGGAGCACCGCCATCTTTACCTTACCGGTTTGCCTGTAAATTTTATACCGGTTCAAATCAATTACCTCGTGTGCCTTGCAGAAGTTTTCCAGTTCTTCCACATGGTACAACAGTTCGTGTAACCATTCCACTTCGTGATCGATGGCTTCCTGGCTGCGTTGGTGATTATTGAGCAGCACCAGAAGATCTCTCCGCTGATTCCTCTTCATAACTAACAGATAACAATTTGTTTAATAACCCACCATCCCTTTTTTGTTGGGACAGCCGCAACTGTTTTTCTTTGATGCACTACATCCTGTTCCGAAAAACAGTGCCACAGTAACTAACAATAGAAAAATAATTTTAGTTGAACGCTGCATCTGCAAACTCACAAAATTTTTACGGATCATTGGATATTTGTTTAATCGGTGATTTGTAAAATAACTACTTTCCCGCACAATTATTGTTTGGCACCCGATGAACGGTTTAAAAAATACACGGATTCTGCTGTCGCCCCTCGATTGGGGGCTGGGCCATGCTACCCGTTGTATTCCCCTCATCCGTTTTTTACAGGAACTTGGCTGCGAGGTGGTGCTGGCGACCAGTGGTGCCCCTGAAAAACTGCTGCTGCAGGAGTTCCCCAACATCGAAGTAAAACAGCTGAAGGGTTATCATATCCGTTATGGTAAAGGTGCTTCCCTGTTTCTGAACATTGCACAACAGCTGCCGTCGATTTTCAACAGCATTCGTTACGAACAGCAATGGCTGCAAAAACTGTTGCAACAGGAACAGTTTGATCTTATCATCAGCGATAACCGGCCAGGCTTTTACAGCAAGGCTGTTCCTTCTGTTTACATCACGCATCAATTACTCATTCATTCGGGCAAAGGCAAATGGATGAACCGTATCCTGCAGCGCTTGCATACGGTGTACATGAAAAAATTTACTGCGGTATGGGTACCCGATACAGCCGCTGCCACCAATCTTGCAGGCGAACTTGCGCACCCTGCCAAACCATTGGTACAACCTGTTTACATGGGTTTGCTCAGCCGCATGCAGCGTGTAGAGGTAAAGGAAGAAATTGATCTGCTTATCATGCTTTCAGGCCCCGAACCGCAACGAACAATTCTTGAAACACAACTGCTGCAATCATTACACAGCTTCCAGGGAAAGACGGTACTTGTTCGGGGCTTACCCAATGAAACAACTTCCTTCAACGTTCCTGCTCATGTAACGGTGCATGCGCACCTGTCTGCACAACAGTTACAGGAAACCATCTGTGCTGCAAAGTCGGTTGTGTGCCGCAGTGGTTATACGAGTTTAATGGATCTTGTTCATCTGCAAAAGAAGGCGGTGCTTATTCCAACACCCGGCCAGCCCGAACAGGAATACCTTGCACAACACATGCAGTTGCTGCAGCTCTTTCCTTACCTGCAACAAAAAGAAGTTACACTACAACGTGTATTACAAACGGCTGCTGCATTTAACTATCAACACCCTTTTGCCACTACCAGTTTTGAAGAATTTAAACCAGTTCTTATCAGACAACTGGATTTGTTGCTTGCAAAGCAATAATCACAGTTCACATGGTGTTGCATTCTTCTCTGTTTCATTTTGCTTTCCGTTACTTTTGCAGCTTCATTCTTCAACCAGGTTAATGAAGCAGGAAACCATCAAAGCACATTGGGCAGTATTAACCACCAACTTATTGTTTGGCATTAATTTCAGCGTAGTAAAATATATTTCACCTTCGTTGGTGAAACCGTTTGGCCTCAATCTCATTCGTGTAGGTGTAGCCGTTTTGTTATTCTGGTTATTGTTTGCATTAAAGCCACTCAAAGCCGGTATTGAAAAAAAAGATATTGGTCGTTTTTTGTTGTGTGCATTTACCGGTGTTGCTGTTAACCAGTTAATGTTTATTAAAGGACTGACCTTAACCACACCTATTCATGCAGCACTGCTAATCCTTGCAACACCTGTTTTTATTTTACTGCTGGGGTTTGCTTTACGATCTGAAAAGATTACTGTTCTGAAAATCACCGGTCTGCTGGCAGCCATTGGCGGAGCTGCCTTACTGATATTAGGCAGAGAACAGAACGATATCGGCAGCAATATGCTGCTGGGTGATATTTATATTCTCATCAATGCTGTGTTTTATGCTTTCTATTATGTGCTGGTAAAACCGCTGATGCAAAAGTACAGTCCTGTACATGTGGTACGCTGGGTGTTTACTTTCGGGCTGGTCATGATTTTTCCTTTTTGCTGGAACGATTTTGCAGCCATTGCCTGGAGCAGTTTCAACGTATCGCATTTTGCTGCTCTCGCCTTTGTGGTGATCGGCGCAACCTTTCTTGCTTACTATTTTACGGTGTATGGTTTGCAGCATCTAAGCGCTTCTGCTGTTGGTGCCTACATTTACCTGCAGCCGCTTTTTTCAGCTGTTATTTCCATTCTCTATTTTCACGAAGCACTTACTGCAGCCAAACTCATTGCAGCAGTACTCATTTTTACCGGCGTATTTTTCGTGAATAAACGAAAAGCAACAACCGAATAATCTACCTGCTACCGCTTGTTTAACCAATACCGGCGTTCGAACAACCAACGGAACGGCCGTTGTTTTTCCGGACGAAGATGGAAACGTTTGATACTTTTTTCTTTCAGCACCTGTATGGCTTCTTCTACCGAGTCTGTAACAACAAAGAGTTGATCATCATCGGGAGAAATGGTTCCCCGTTGCTTCATTAATTGTACATGCTCCATCATTTCTTTATGAAACTCTTTACCCATTACAATTACCGGAAAGTCTTTGATCTTTTTTGTTTGAATAAGTGTGATGGATTCAAACAACTCATCCAACGTACCAAACCCACCGGGCATACAAATAAAAGCGTAGGAATATTTTATGAGCAGTGTTTTACGTACAAAGAAGTAACGGATATCCACCCAACGGTCGAGATATGGATTAGGCTCCTGCTCGTGTGGTAATACAATGTTACAGCCAACACTTCGTCCGCCAACATCTTTTGCACCACGATTGGCTGCTTCCATTAAACCGGGGCCACCACCTGTCATCACCGTAAAACCCATCTTTGCAACTTCGGCACCTACCTTGCGGGTAAGGTCATAGTATTCATGTCCCTCGTTATAACGTGCCGATCCGAAGATGGTAACGCATGGACCTACAAATGTGAGGCTGCGGAACCCTTTTACAAACTCCATCATTACTTTCCATGCAAAGCGGAATTCACGTAAACGGCTTTGTGGACCTTCTAAAAATTTTATTTCGCTGATTGACTGCTGAACTTTCGGTTTTTCGTTTGTTGCCATCGTTAATGCTTTTTAGGTAACCAATTCATCTCCGGAATCAAAGCCGGTTCTTTAAAATAATTTGTGCGCAAGCTATCGTTCCATCCGTTTGGATTTTTATTGAATGTTTTACTGCTGAAGAAAATCATACCGTGCATATTGGGTGTGTTGCGCAGCAGTTCGATCTGTCGTGGAATAAGCGTACTGTCTTTCCATGCATCGTTACTGCCTGCACGATAAATACCCAGTCCAATGTAACAATGTTTACCATAGGTATGTTTACTCCACCAATCAATTAACACTTCGTAAGGAGCTGCTTTATGACCAAACTCCCAATAGAGTTGCGGTGCTACATAGTCGATCCATCCGTTGCGCAACCATAAGAGAATATCTGCATACAGATCGTCGTAGTTGGTTTGTCCGGCATTGGTAGCACTGCCCAGCGGATCTTTATCCTTGTTGCGCCAAACACCAAACGGACTGATGCCAAACTTTACAGCAGGTTTTGTTTGTTTGATCATCCGACTCAACGCCACAATGATCGAATCGACATTGCTTCGTCGCCAATCGTCTTTCGACAAGCTGTTACCAGATTGTTTGTATGTAAGTGCATCGGGAAATTCCAAGCCTGCAATACGATAGGGATAAAAATAATCGTCGAAGTGAATAGCATCTACAGCATAACGCTCTGTTATATCACGAATCACTTCCACCACAAACGCCTGTGCTTCTTTATTCCCGGGATCGAAATATTTCTTGCCTCCGTAATCTACAAACCAGGCAGGATGCATGCGTGTAATATGCGAGGGTGCAATAGAGGCTTTGCCAATACTGAAATCGGCACGATAAGGATTGCACCATGCATGAAACTCCATTCCACGTTTGTGTGTTTCCGTTATCATAAACTCCAAAGGATCGTAATAAGGCGAAGGTGGTTTACCCTGTACACCGCTTAACCATTCGCTCCATGGTTCGTAAGGCGATGGATAGAATGCATCCGTTGCAGGACGTACCTGCATTACCACAGCATTCATACCATTGCGTTTGTGCAGATCGAGTATGCGGATGAACTCTGCTTTTTGTGAATCGACAGGTAATCCTTTTTTCGAAGGCCAGTCGATATTGTCAACAGTAGCGATCCATACAGCACGAAACTCCTGTTTTGTTTGTGCAGAAAGATAAAGAGCAAAGCAAAGTGCTGCGAACGATAAAAGGCATCTTAGCATGGTTAAATTTAAACAGAACCACGCACTTTATCGAGCAGGCGGTTCAATTCTCTTGCATCTGTTTCAGAAACATTCTTCAAAACGTTGTCGATGTTGTTCGCCGTTTGATCGAGTTTTTGTAACAGCCGTTTTCCCTTTGCTGAAATTTTCACATCAACCAATCGCTTGTCTTTTTTATTAATGCTTTTGAGTGCCAGGTTTTTTAAAATCAACCGGTCTACAATACGGCTGGTATCGCTCATTTTGTCGAGCATACGTTCACGTATCTGCAAGGTTGAAAGGGGTGTATCGCTGCCACGTAAAATGCGCAGGATATTGTACTGTTGTAATGTAAGTTCTTCTTCTTCCAGAACCAGTTTTAACTGTTCGGTTACCCAGTTGTGTGTGTAAATAAGATTCACCACGCATTTATGATGTTCGTTCCGGAATTTCCGGGTTTGGAGGATGTCTTTTTCAATGCTCATAAGCAAGTATGGTTAGTACGTTGATGGTTGGTTTACTACTCGGATAAACGTGGTTTTGTTGCAAAGATTGTTTTAATTGCTTGTACCATTTGTATTTAACAAAGACAACTCATTTTGGTTTTCGATTGTATCTGTTTTATGCGGTTGGCAGCAGATTGATCATGTTCAACAGGTACAAGAGAACATGCAGTTGCATTAATTGCCTGCAAATTTAGAAGCGCCTACCAATAAAATTCCGGTAATGGAGTCGAGTTTAAAGTTTTTCAGCTGCTCATCGCTTTCGAAGCCTTTGCCGAAGATGGTTTTGGTACGCTGACGAATCTCCACATCCCTGGTGGTATAGAGTTTATGCAGGTTCTGCTCCCAGAACAGTTCATCTGTTTTTAAGGTATCGCCATCAATACTTATTACCACCACACTGTCACGCAAAATAACACGGCCCTGCTGCTCGTAGTATTCGGCCTTTTTGGCGTTGAGGTAGCTTTTAATGCGGGTGCTGTCGTCGTAAAAATCTACATGCAGCGAACGGGGAAATTCAACCCTCGGCACGCTGTCGAAATAACGGAGCATATAGGGCGCCGTTAGTTTTGCTTTTACCACACCTGCCTGGCTCAGAAAACTGGTTACGCCTTTTACTTCATCTACCGACAGCTTTTGTTGCTGCATCTGGCGAATCTGGTCGAGACTGTTTTCGCAGGCCATGAAAAAAAAGCAGCCCATGATTAGTGCTGCTGCTTTTTTTAATGCGGTGATATGGTGTAAACGATTACTCATATTTACGTTTGATGAACCAGATATCGCTGAGTGAGAAACTTACCGAAAAACGGAAATAGTTTTCACGGAGCAACATGGTACGGTTACCACGCTGGCCAAACTCTACTGCTGCATTGACAATGTTATTCTTGTTGTATTCAGCATACGAATAACGGCGGATAGGTAAGCCTACGCCGAACGTAATACCATAGCTGTTCATATCGCCATTTACCTTGTATGGCTCAAGACCATAATTGAAACCGGTACGGTACATTACCTGGTTCCAGTACGATTTTGAACGGCCTGTAATATCGGGTATAAACTGTGCACCGGTTTTTACCTGCCATCCGTTCTGGAGGTTATTATCCTTTGCACCATTGTATTGGTAATCGGCCCATTTGCTCAAGACCAGATCGGCACCAATACGCAAGCTGGTCTTTCCTTCAAACTCGTACATGGCACCAAAACCATAAGTAGATGGATACAGCTGCGTAGTAGGCATATTGGCTTTTGAAACAACCGTATCGTTACCAACAGAAGTACCAATTACAAAAACACCTTCCAGTACCTCGTCTCGGGTGCCTCTCATTTTACCTTGTAAGCTTGTATACGCACCCAGTTGTAAAAAGCTTGCACGTTTTCTGGCAGTATCGAGACCGAGTTTAATGCGGTATTGCAGACCCACTTCTAAAAATGCTGCACCAAATTTATTACCGATTTTCTTTTGACCGTTCCGGTACCTGTCGGGTACGGTATCGTTGAGTATACTTACTCTTGTAATGTAATCGGCTGTACCAAAACGGTAGCCGGTATTGAAACCAATGCTTAAGTTTTTAATACCGATAGCCGAACCAACAAAAGCCTGGTAGCTGCCGCCACTTCCTTCGTAAATGGAAAGAACGCTGTCGCCTGCATTTAAACGGCTGCCCGAAACAATATTGTAACTCACTTTGGTTAACGGTCGCAGACCAAAAGCCAGGCCCCAGTCGTATTTTGCCTTGGGAGGTTTTATTTGAAAACCGGCTGCGAGGTAAGGAACCACCGCATTGTTAGAGGTATAGGAGCTTCCTTTGTTATCGCTCAGCTTACGGCTGTTGATGTCGATACCGATATCGAGAATAGAGCGCTGCAGGCCAAAACGACTGTAGGATGCGGGGTTTACGAAGTTGATAGTTTGGTAATCGCTGTATGCAGCACCAATGTGGCCCATGCCTCTGTTTACAATGTTACCTGACGGAACAATATCGCCTAAACCATAGCGGCTCCAGGGCGAATTATCCTGCGATTGTACCTGAGAAACGATTGCTAATGCTAGCACGAACAACAACGAAACACGCTTACCGATTAAACTCACTGATTGCATACAGTCCTTTAAAGATTAGTTGAGGGTCTGCAAATATCTGGTTTTTGAGCAGAGGAGCAAAATGAAGCGTATCGCCCCCGGTTAATTGCACGTTAAAGTTCCCGTACTTTTCGGCGTAGGCATCAATGATACCATCAATTTCCTTGGCCATACCCCAGGCCACCCCGCTGAGGAGGTTGGTTTTGGTATCGTAGCCAATTAGGGGGAAATTCCACTCCATATTTACCAATGGCAGTTTGGCTGTGAGGCCATGCATGGCTTTAAACCGCATTTCGAGCCCCGGCGATATACTGCCGCCTAAAAACTGGTTCTGGTTATTGATGAAGTTGTAGGTAATACAAGTGCCCAGCCCAATAGCCAGGTTATTACTGTTGGGAAAAAGATGTACGGCTGCTGCACAAAGTGCCAACCGATCGGCACCAATGGTTTCGGGCTTACCCACCGGTGTGGTAAACGGCAGCTTCGTTACATGCGATAATTTATGGAAGTTGCTGTAATGCGCCAACACATGCTCCACTGTTTCGCTGTGGTTGATGACCGATGACAGAATGGTAAACTGCGGCTGGTATTTCTGCAGCAGGGCTTCGATTGTTGTACGCTCGTCATCCGGAAGAATGCTGATTTCTTTGAGCTCCCGCTCATGGAACACTGCCGCTTTTAAACGGGTGTTCCCGAAGTCGAAACAAATGGTGGTGGACATAGAGCGAAGTTACAGGTCAAAATCGAACGACTGCAAATTCCTGAAATGGCCGTTGAGTTTTACTTTTTCTTTGAGGCCTTCCATTTCCGAAAGCAAGGGAATAACCTTGTTGAGGTGGCGTTTTAAATATTCCTGCCGTTGTGCTTCTCTGAAGAGGCCCAACAGTTCGTATTCTTCATTTGCGTTGAGGCCAATGTGGTGTGCTACGTCGAACGACTTTAACTCGTCTTCCGGCTTTTTAAAATCTTTACTTACCTGTAAAAGTTTGTGCAATTCCTTAATGCCCTGCACTACTTTTTGCATTTGCAGGCGGCTGCCATCATCAAGATCATCGGGGTAGGTTACTATTGCTCCGCTGTAGAGTTTATCGGGTATAGTCCGCACCAGCTCCAGTGTACGAAATACTTTTATACCACGTGTTGTAATATCCATCTTGCCATCGTCGTACACTTTGCGTATTTCACTTACTTCCACCAATGTACCCAGCTCTTTCAGTTCTTTGTTTACCACTGCCGGTATACCAAATGGCTTCTTTTGTTCGAAGCACTCGGTAATAAGCTGTTTGTACCGGGGTTCAAAAATGTGCAGGTTTAAATTTTCGCCGGGAAAAACAATTATACTTAAAGGAAAGATGGGAATAAAGTTGGTCATACAAGTGGTTCTCTGTACAAAATAACAAAGAAACGCATTACGGTTTCTGCTGCTTTTGTAAACGCTGCAGTGTTTTGTATTTTATTTTGGTGTATTTCGAATTGGTAAGCGCAATAATCAATCCTTCTCTGCCATCCAGTATACCCAACCGCAGAATGTAATTATGAAAGAAGTTAAACAAATGCGAGAACAGGAGTTTAAACGAAACGCCTTTTACCCCATCTTTAAAATACTGCTCACCACTTTTAACTGCATAGTTGTTCATCTTTTCCCTGTACTGCTCTACCGTTTGTACTGTTTTATGCAGCAGGGCCCCTTTCAGCTTTTTTACTTCACAGCCTTCTTCATAAATCAGTTTTTCATGTATCGCATCTTCATTCCAAATGGCTTGGTTGCGGTTAAACAGCCTTATCGGTTCATCGTGCCGCCATTGGCCAAAACGTATGAGCTTTTCTGCAAAAAAGTTTTTCCGCCGTACAGTAAACACCAGTTTTTCATTCGATAAATCAAGATGCAGCAACGAATCGAGCAGTTGTTGATCTACGATTTCATCGGCATCAATCTGCAATATCCAATCATAATCGGCCTGTTCGTTGGCAATGTTTTTGGTAAGCCCATGCCCCCGCCACTTTTCTTCAATTACCCTGGCGCCGTTTTTTTTGGCAACGGGTATGGTCGCATCATTGCTGCCTGTATCGCACACAATAATACTGTCTGTTAACTGCCTTACACTTTGCAGTGTGGGCGCTAACAGGTGTGCTGCATTTTTTGTAATTATTACAACGGAGATGGGTTGCATTTCAGTAGTTCGTTTTTCTCAAGGTTGATCGTACAATTCCAATATAGGATAAAAAAACAATATACAAACACACCCAACTGATCATCAATTGTGCTTTCGTACAAAAACACCAGATTCATGAACAGTACAAAGGCCAATGCCTGTTGATGTTGTTTCCATTTTTTTAAAAAGAAAGGCAGTAATGCAACAGTACCAAAGAGCAACAAAGCAGTAATACCGGCACCACTTCCGCTCATTAGCCATTGGTTAAGCGGTAAAAACTGTTGCGTTGCTGCAACAGCAGGTGCATGTGTTGCATACCACGCAGCAGTCTGCGATTTTACATCGCCATAACCCACGCCGGTAAGCCAGTTGTGTGTAAACAAATACCAGCCGCTTTGTATACTTCGCCAGCGGTTTTCGTCGCTGAAGTTTCCTGCAAACGCCTGTGTACTCCAGTTCAACCGTTCAAACAGCACATAGTGTACACGCAAACGAAATGTAGGGAGAACTGTATAGGCCAGTAGCGGCAGGAATAATCCCATCGTGGTTACAAGGGCTGCAATTTTTCGTTTACCTGTTTTATACAGTTGCGTAATCAACAAAGGAAGTACAACCACGTACAGCCCAAGTAACCCTGTTTTAGCGCCGAGCAGATGTAAATAAACAATAAACCACAATGCAACAGCACGTACCAATAGCGTAAGTAACCGGGTAGTTATTTTCTTTCCTTCTTCGAGTTTTAACCAAAACAACAAAGCTATAACAATACCCATACTGAAACGTATATGATCGTTTGCCGCAGGCGTGGGAATTGTTTGCGAAAACCGGTACGCTTCATTGAAATGCGTCAATGCTGTCAGGTACTGTATAGTGCTCCATACCGAACCTGCAAACATCGCCCCTATCCAAAGCAGTTTAAACCATACAAGCTGTTGCTGTTTTATTCCTTTTTGCAGTACTAACGCAAACGGAAGTAATAATAACGGGAGCTTATCCTGCATCATTGCAGCCCATTCTTCTTTGTTGCTGCTCCACAAACCGGAAAGAAAAGGCAGCACAAACAAACAACTGATGGCGACAGATAGCTTATCGGAACTGAATTTGCGGAAACGTTCGTTTAAATCGCCCTGAATAAATGCATTTGTAATGAGTACAATTGTACCAATACTGAGTAAAGCACGGCTGCATAAAAAACCAATTACCATGAGTAATACGGCAGCACAAAAAATGAACAGATGTATGTTGGTTCGGTTAAACAGCATGCTGGTTGTGCAAATAAACAAACTTTACGTTGTTTCACTGCTGATCTTTCTAACTGCGTGGTTCAGTAACATAAGCGTGTGAGTGCCGATGATACAACTACAGACTTTTACTTAGTTTGAAGGAACCATTATTTCATTTAGGTTTGTAACATGTGGACGACTTTACAGGAGGAATTACAAAAAGGCAATACAAAAAGTCTTGCCCGCATTATTTCATTGATTGAAAATGAGGTAGCGGGTTATGAAATTTTTTTGCAAAGTCTGCCTGCAGCCACAACGCCTGTTATTGGTATTACCGGACCACCCGGTGCAGGAAAAAGCACACTTACCGACAGCCTGATTGGATTACTGGTGAACAAAGGCAAAAAAGTGGCGGTGCTTTGTGTTGATCCATCATCTCCCTTTAACCTTGGTGCATTGCTTGGCGATCGTATTCGCATGAGCAATTGGTACAATCATCCCGATGTCTTTATCCGTTCGTTAGCCACACGTGGTTCGCTGGGAGGATTGCATCCGAAAATTTTAGAGATCACCGATACCTGCAAAGCAGCAGGGTTTGATTATGTACTTGTTGAAACAGTAGGTGTAGGACAAAGTGAAATTGAAATTGCAGGGTTGGCTGATGTCACAGTTGTTGTGTTGGTGCCTGAAGCCGGCGATGAAGTGCAAACGATGAAAGCAGGACTGATGGAGATTGCTGATATTTTTGCAGTGAACAAAGCCGATCGTCCAGAAGCAGATTTGTTTGTGCGTAATCTCCGGTTAATGTTAGCTCCTGCTTTTGCCACACACAGCAATGAACTACCGGTGGTGAAAACCATTGCTACCCAACAAAACGGTGCCGCTGAATTACTCGAAAAAATTGAAGAACTGTTACAGCAGCAACATACCAACGAACGCAGAAGCTGGTTGCTGGCAGAAAAAGCCTATTACCTTATTCAGCAGCAACGCATGAAAGATGTACAGAAGAACAGCATGAAACTGCAGATTGAAGAAGAGCTGAAGAAAGGAGATTTTAATTTGTACCGGTTTGTACAAAGGTTTAATTGAGTTTTTGCCACGAAGACACCAAGACGCAAAAATGCACGAAGAGAAAATACAAGAAAAAGAAAGGAGAGCAATGCTCTCCTTTCTTTTTCTTTGCGCCTTAGTGTCTTTGTGGCAAATCAATCCTCACAACCAATCGGTGCACCCGGCGGGGCTTCTTTGTGAATGGTTGGTTTCGCAGCAGATGGATTCTTCATGCGTTCGGCTGCTAATTGCAAATGGCCGGCATACGTACCCGTTGCTGTTTTGCTTTGCAGATCGATATACTTTTTCAAATCGTTTAACACTTTAGTTAATACCGAGCGCACTGTATACGAATTGTTTTCATCAACCGATGCAGCCAATAAATACGTTAACAACACCTGTTCTGTTTGTTGTTGTATCAATGCTTCCATACCGGTGCGGCGTGGCGCTTTAAATGTTTTATCAATCAACACACGCAGCATTTCTTCTACTCCTAATCCACCCTTCAATTCCAACTGCACCATGCGGCTCAAGCGTTCGCTGTTGAATAAAAACGAGAAGGGAAGATCAGCTCCTGTTTCTGCAGGTGACAACTGATCGAATGACAACCCTGTGCGTTTACGGAACAATTCTCTTGAACCAATATAACCCGATGGCCGTGGTGGAATTAACGCAGCAATACGATCGGGTATCTGCAATACTTTCGGATCAATACAATCAACAATCGCATACAATGCCGCCAGCTGTTCGGCTTTGCTCATTTGCTTGGTCACAAGCTGTCCATCGCCACGCAAAGCATAGGAGTAATACATACCCCCCACTAATTTCGTTGCGGCTTCAAGTTGATAACGATGATAAAAGTACACCGGCACCAATGCATCTTCCAGCATGGCCATGGGCATACCCACCCGAATATTCTTCTCTCCAAAATCATTCAAGGCTTTGGCCCGTACTTTCATTACTTCTTTCAATTCTTCGGTTGCGCTTACACCGTTATCCCACAAATGCGCCTGCGGATGCAAACCACCCGGTGCACGTGCATCCCGATCGCTGATGAACTGCAGACCACGTTTATTCGCATCAGCTAGAATGTTATTTAAAGCAGTTGCTTCATTTGTGCCGGCAGGAAAATCCTGGTAGCCCCAGGTAACGGCTACTTTATCCCACTCCCCAATTTTATCATCATACACATTCGAAAAATCCATTTCGCCTTGTGCGTTGAGATGAATGGTTGGATGCGGATAATCCATTACACTGGCACGGTTACTTACGCTGGCAGCATAGTTGTGCATCAAACCAATTGTATGACCAATTTCGTGTGCCGATAACTGACGTAAACGAGCCAGTGCTGCTTTCAGCATCTGATCATTTGCGGGAATACCTGTTTCGTAGGGCGATAGTAAACCGGAGAAGATGAGATAATCCTGGCGCACACGTAAGGAACCAAGCGATACCTGTCCTTTAATAATTTCTCCTGTACGTGGATCAACGACTGAGGCGCCATAACTCCAGCCACGAGTGGAACGATGCACCCAGTTGATCATGTTGTAACGGATGTCCATCGGATCTGCACTGTCGGGCAATATGCGTACATCAAAGGCGTTGGTATAACCGGCTGCTTCAAAAGCCTGATTCCACCACTTGCCACCTTCGAGCAAGGCCGAACGGATGGGTTCAGGTGTGCCATTGTCTAAATAATAAATGATGGGCTTCACTGCTTCACTTTTAGCAGCAGATGGATTTTTCTTTTGCAGGCGATGGCGGATGATGTAATATTTTTCGATGGGGTCACTAACGGGTGATGCATAGTCGTAAAATGAAATAGGAATGTAACTGCTGCGTGGATCGAACACCCGTGGTTTATAATTATTATCGGGCAGCTGCACCAATGAATGATGAATACGCAATGTAATTGCTTCAGTAGATGGCGCAACAGCCTGCACGTAGTTGCCTACTTCACCATCGTTGTTTACATAGGTAACTGTTACTTCCAGTTCGGAGTTAAGCGGAAAGTTTTTGGTACGTGGCAAATACATGGCGCTGCGTGTTTTATCGAGTGCATAATTACCCTGCCGCATCCGGCGAATGGTATTGCTCACCTTCATGGCATCACGCAACAGGAAATCAGTTGCATCTACCAATACACTGCCATTGCTTTCTGCTTCTACGGTAAAACCAAATACGGTTGTTTGTGCAAAGGCCTGTTCTACTGCACGGCGCTCGGCTGCATCGTTCGATAATGCCCGGTAACCGTAGTTGGGCTGAATGAGTAATACTTTGCGCCCTGTTTTCGTAAACTTCACCACACGGTCTTCGCCGAGTAACCCACGATCAAGTCCAATATCATTACTGCCTAAGCCTGCAGGCAAGGATACCACATATAGAAACTCTGTATCGAACTTATCTACTTCAAGCCAAAGTTTGCCCGTGTTTTCATCCCAATAAAAAGGAAAGTACCCTTCGTACTTTTTTAACCCGTTTGTTTTTTCTTCAATGGTTGGAAGTTTTTGTGCTGTTGTAAATAAAGGGAACAGCAAGAGGACTACTACTAATTTTCGCATATGCAGTTGATTGATGCATACAAGTTAAGCAGTGCTGTTGATTGAGAAAAGAGAATGTGATTAGTGGTTTTGAAAACCCTGAGCGAAGTCGAAGGGTTTTTGGCGAAATGTCGAGCGCAGTCGAGATATGCGCATTTAAACTCTACTGAAGGACCTGACAGGTTGATGTATCTATTGCAGATTGTGAATCTTGCAACGATCGGCCTGATGGACTTAACCTGTCAGGTCGTACATACAATTTATTGCTGCTCTTCTGTTTGCTGACTCTTCCACCAACGCCAGCCAACGAAACCAATAATGAGCAGGGGAGCACTCATGAGGTAAATAATAGCGCCATTCAATGCCTTTGCGGGCTTTTCGCCTAACTGCGATGCTGTTTTGGTACAAATAGCACATTGTGCCTCTGCATCAACAGTACCCAGCAACAACAAAAAAGCTGTAAAAACAAATAACAGTCCCCACTTTTGCATAACGAAAGATTGAGCTGCAAAGGTAAGGCAGGAATAAAGATTAAATCCAGATTCAAGTAAAGCCTTGCTTATTTATGCTTTCTCCAACACAACGGCGTAGCCTTGTCCCACACCAATACACATCGTACACAGCGCATATTTACCCTCCACTTCCTGTAACTGCTTCGCTGCAGTAAGGATAATACGTGCACCACTCATGCCCAACGGATGACCAATTGCAATGGCTCCGCCATACCGGTTGATCCTTGCATCATCATCGGCCAAACCCCATTGCCGTATGCAGGCGAGCGATTGTGCTGCAAACGCTTCGTTCAGTTCAATCACCGCCACATCGTTCCAGCCAATGCCTGCTTTTGCCAAAGCTTTGTTGGCCGCTTCTACCGGGCCAATGCCCATAATACGTGGCTCCACACCTGTAACATGCGAGCTGATAACTTTTGCCAAAGGCTTTAATCTATATTGTGCAACCGCTGTATCGCTGGCCAACAGTAAAGCTGCAGCACCGTCGTTTAAACCCGATGCATTACCGGCAGTAACGCTGCCGTTTGTACGAAAGGCAGGTTTGAGCTTTGCCAAAATCTCGGGTGTGGTAGAAGGCTTTATAAATTCATCTTTTGTAACAACAACTGCCTCTCCTTTCTTTTGTGGAATCGTTACGCTGCAGATTTCTGTTGCCAGCTTTCCGTTGGCTGTTGCAGCTGCTGCCTTCATTTGGCTGTTGTACGCAAAGCGATCTTGATCTTCACGTGCAATGTTGTACAAATCAACCAGGTTCTCTGCTGTTTCGCCCATGGCATCGGTACCATACATTGCTTTCATTTTCGGATTCACAAAACGCCAGCCGAAACTGCTGTCGAACAGTTCCTGGTTACCATCAAAAGCAACACTTGCTTTGCTCATCACCAAGGGGCTTCTCGTCATGTGCTCTATACCTCCGGCAATCAACACATCTGCGTCACCACTTTGTATAGCACGTTTGGCCTGCACCACTGCACTCATACCCGATGCACATAAACGGTTCACCGTTTCACCGGGAACGGTATAGGGCAATCCCGCCAGTAACAGAGCCATGCGTGCCACGTTGCGGTTATCTTCTCCTGCCTGGTTTACACAACCGAGAATCACATCTTCCACTGCCTGTGCAGGAAGTACAGCTTTATACTTTTCCATCAGCCCGGCTAACGGCACAGCCGCCAGATCGTCGGCACGAAGACCCGAATACATTCCTTTAAAACTTCCTACCGGCGTGCGCAGACCATCAACTATAAAACACTGTTTCATTTGTAAAACTTTAAAAAGCAAGCAATCGTTAAAAAACGAATGTAAAGAAGAACGCCGACAACTGCTGCATCATTCAAACGCTTCATTACAGCAACCACAAAAAAGATATGATGAGTGGAGTTATTACATCCAATCAATTTCGGAACTTTAAAAGCACACATTTTTTAACCCTTATCTTTTTTGTATGAAACATGCAATCAGCTGGTTTGAAATACCGGCAACCAACATTGACCGTGCCCAAAAGTTTTACGAAGAAATTTTTCAAATACAAATGCAGCCGCTGGATATGGACCAGATGAAAATGCGGATGTTTCCGCTCGATGATCCGATGGAAGGCGTTGGCGGAACAATCATTCAAACCGATGGCTTTCATATTCCTTCGGCTACTGATGGGCCGTTGCTATACCTCAATGGTAACCCGGATGTAAATATTGTACTGAACCGTGTAGAAGCGGCGGGAGGTAAAATTATAGTTCCGAAAACAGAGATTGGCCCGGAGTATGGCTACATGGCCGTGTTTATTGATACAGAAGGCAACCGTATTGCCTTGCATTCGGTTCCTGAAAAATATCTGCAGGGATAATTAAAAAAGCAGATCGTGGAAACGACCTGCTTTGTATTCTTAACCAAAACTAACTCGGTGTAGAAGGCCAGCTCATCATCATGAGAAAATCGAACTTGTACAAACTATCAAAAAGTTTATTGTTCTGTCAGGGGTAAAGCAAAAGGGCCTTTTTTGTGTACTGTTAACTGCAGCAGATCGTTTTCAACTGATGCCGATATACGTATACAGGCATCGGTGGTTTGTACAATCTCGTTGAGTACAATTCTTTTTACTGCAGCAGCAAGCTTTTCAGCATCGGCAGATAACTGCAGCTCGGGCGAAACATCGTTTATAAAAAAGCTATGCTTTAAAACGGCTACGGGTAACAATGCAGCTGTAACATGGCTTACAATGGATTTCAGGTAAATCTGGTTTTTCATACGAGAATGTTTTAACTGTTTGCACAATTGTTTTCAGCACTTATAGCTGTCATTTCGGGTACGGATTAAAATGCGTTTGTTTCATGTGGTTGGATAATGGATTTTGGGTAAACAGCTTTCTGCGGGGTTCGGATCAAAAACGGGCTTTTCGTTTACAAAAATGGATTTGGATAAACAAGGTTCCAGTGGGTACGGATTAAAATCTGGTTTTCATCGGGATCATGGGTGTTTCGGTCAACAGGGTTTTCAAGGGTTTGGGCGTTCGGTACTTTTCATTGGGTACGGATCAACTTTGGTTTTCATCAGGATCGTTGGTTTTCAAGGTTGATTTTGGGTGTTTTTTCAATGGGTTCGGATTAAAAACGGGCCTTTCTAAATCTGGATCTTGGATTAATTTGTTTTCAATGGGTACGGATCGTTTTTGGTTTTTTTTATTGGATCTGGATTTTTTGTCTTCAGTTTTTCATCACCGTTGACAACACAAAGAAACAACCGAAACAAGCCGTAAAAAATAGAAGACGATGGCATTCGATTGTACATTTTTCCTACTCGTTTTTGTAGTTTAAATTCGGTAGGCATTAGCAGAAACCTTTAGTTTAATTTGTTCCTGTTAACAGGCAATAAAGCAAAACCCTTACAATATGCAATCGAAAGCAACGACAGTAGAAGAATACATGGCAGCATTACCTGCAGACAGGCAGAAAGCAATGGCTCAACTACGAAAAGTAATTAAGAAAAATCTGCCCAAAGGGTTTAAAGAAACCATGAGTTATGGTATGATCGGGTATGTGGTGCCGCACAGCAAGTACCCTGCAGGCTATCATTGTAAACCCGAAGAACCATTACCGTTTCTCAACATTGCTTCGCAGAAAAACTTCATCTCCATTTACCATATGTGTGTATATGGCGATGCAAAACTGCACAAATGGTTTGCCGATGAACATGCCAAACGATCGACCAAAAAACTGGATATGGGCAAGAGCTGTATTCGTTATAAAAAGGAAGAGGATATTCCTTACGATTTAATTGGTGAGCTGGCTTCGAAAATTACACCCGATGAATGGATTAGTATTTATGAAAGCAAGTATGTACGGTAACTGCGATTTGAATCAACAAGGTACATTCGTTTCAAAAATGTCTTTACACATAAACAGAAGAGTTGGCTGTTAACATGGTCAACCTTTTTTACTACCTTTCTATCTATATTATCAAAACCAACTGTTATGAGTCCTTTCAAAATTTTCAGCACAGCATTGCTGCTCTTTTGTGTGTTTACACTACAGGCACAAAAGAAACCAACAGCCCCTGTAAAAGAAGCACCGAAAGATTTACTGAGCAGCGGTTTGTTAAACGGTCTTCAGTTTCGCAGTGTTGGCCCTGCTATTACATCGGGCCGTATTGCAGATATTGCTGTAAACCCCGACAACACTAGTGAATATTATGTAGCATCGGCAGCAGGTGGTGTTTGGAAAACAAACAATGCGGGCATTACCTATTCGCCTATTTTTGATGGTGAAGGTTCTTTTTCGATTGGCTGTGTTGCAATCGATCCAACCAATACCAATGTGGTGTGGGTTGGTACCGGCGAAAACAATAACCAGCGTGTGGTTGGTTACGGCGATGGTGTGTACAAAAGTGAAGATGGTGGCAAGAGCTGGAAAAATGTTGGCTTAAAAAATTCGGAACATATTGGTCGTATTGCAATTGACCCTAAAAACAGCGACATCGTTTATGTTGCAGCATACGGTCCTGTTTGGAACAGTGGTGGCGAACGTGGTATTTATAAAACAACCGATGGCGGTAAAACATGGAAGCAGGTATTGTTTGTAAGCGAACACACCGGCTTTAATGAAGTAATGGTCGATCCCCGTTATCCCAACATTGTATATGCAGCAGCCCATCAACGCCAGCGGAAAGTGTTTACATATATTGGTGGCGGTCCGGAATCTGCCTTGTATAAAAGTACAGATGGTGGCGCTACCTGGAGCAAGATGATGAATGGATTACCAGGTGGTGATCTTGGCAGAATTGGTTTGAATTATTCACCTGTTAATCCCGATGTATTGTATTGTGTTGTGGAAGCAACCGAAGGTAAAGGCGGTGTGTTTAAAAGTACCGATCGTGGTGCCAGCTGGGAAAAGCAAAGCAGCTATTCCACATCCGGCAACTATTATCAAAAGATTTTTTGCGATCCGAAAGACATCAATAAAATTTTTGTTACCAATGTATACTTTGGTGTAAGCGTCGATGGAGGAAAAACATTTTCAATCGTAGGCGAAAAGAGTAAACATATCGATAACCATGTTATCTGGATCAACCCAACAAACACATCGCATTATTTAGTTGGTTGCGATGGTGGTGTGTACGAAAGTTTTGACAGTGGTGAAAACTGGAACTTCAAAGCTAATTTGCCGGTTACACAATTTTACAAAGCAGCAACCGACAATGCATTTCCGTTCTATCACATACACGGTGGCACACAGGATAATTTCAGCTTGGGTGGACCATCACGTACACTCAGCGCCAACGGTATTATGAATTCTGATTGGTACTTTACCAGTTTGGGCGATGGTTACGAATCGCAGATTGATCAAAGCAATCCTGATATTGTTTATTCGCAGGCCCAGTATGGTGCATTAACACGTTACGATAAAAAGAGTGGTGAGTATTTATTCATTCAACCGCAGGAACCCGAAGGCGAAGCCTACCGCTGGAACTGGGATGCACCATTGGTGATTTCGAAGTACGATAACAAACGGCTTTACCATGCAGCAAATAAAGTGTTCCGTACCGATGATCGTGGTAACACCTGGAAAGTCATCAGTCCTGATTTAACAAGACAAATTGATCGTAATAAATTACCGGTAATGGGTAAGGTATGGAGCATGGATGCAGTGGCGAAGAATGCTTCAACAGATATTTATGGTAACATCACCACTATTGCAGAATCGAAGTTTGATGAGAACACGATCTATGTTGGAACTGATGATGGTTTAATACAGGTAACCAACGACGGCGGTACAACGTGGATGAAGATCGATAATATTGCCGGTGTACCTGAACGTACGTATGTCAATCATATCATTACATCGCAGCACGATAAGAATGTAGCGTATGTCACCTTTAATCATCACCGCTATGGCGATTTTCACCCCTATGTTTACAAAACAAGTGATGGCGGTAAAACATGGAAAGCCATCACCAATAACTTACCCGAAAGAGGAACATCGTACACCATTGCAGAAGATCATGTAAACAAAGACTTGTTATTTGTAGGCACTGAGTTTGGTTTGTTTGTAAGTATTGATGGCGGTGCAAAGTGGGTGCAGATGAAAGGCAACCTGCCTACGATTGCTGTAAAAGATTTAGAAATTCAGAAACGTGAAAACGATTTGATTCTTGCAACATTCGGTCGTGGTTTTTATGTGCTGGACGATTATACGCCACTGCGCAATTTAAAACGTGAAGACCTCGAAAAAGAAGCACTCATCTTCCCCGTGAAGGATGCATGGATGTTTATTGAATCGAAGCCCTTGGGCGTAAGAGGCAAAGGTTTCCAGGGCGAAAGTTTCTTTACTACGCCTAACCCCAAAGTAGGTGCAGTGTTTACCTATTATCTCAAAGAGGATATTAAAACCATCAAAGAGAAACGTAGAGCTGCAGAAGCGGAGAAAATAAAGAAAGGTGAAGCACCAACGTATCCTTCTCCTGATTCACTGCGTTTGGAAGATGAACAACCTGCACCGCATTTGCTGTTTACTGTAACAGATGAAGCAGGTAATGTTGTCCGCCGCATCAAAGCTCCGGCGAAGAAAGGATTGAAACGCATTGTGTGGGATTTCCGCACTGCTCCTTTCGGTCCAATTGATTTTACACCGTTTGATGAATCGATGGCATTCAGCGAACCCGATCAGGGCTATCTGGCGTTACCCGGCACATACAAGGTTTCACTCAGCAAATTTGAAGATGGTGTGTACAGTGATTTAGCAGAACCGCAAACATTCAAAGCAATGTCGTTGAATGCAGCAACGCTTCCTGCAACAGATAAAAAAGCATTGGATGAGTTCTGCAAAAAGCTGGGCGAGCTGAGCAGAGTTGCAGCCGCTGCCGATCAATACCGTGGCGAGTTGGTAAACAAAGTACGTTATATGAAACAGGCCATTATTGAAACTCCCAAGCAATCGCTTGAGTTGTCGAAAGCATTACAGGATGTTGAAAAACGATTGCATGCAGTAAACCGCCAGTTGAATGGTGATGCATCGTTGGCAAGAAGAGAGTTTGAAACATCGCCTTCTGTTAACGGACGCATTGGTTACATTACGGGTTCGTTGTGGAATACCACAGCAGCACCAACGCAAACACAAATCAACAATTACCAGATTGCTGCCAAACAGTTTACACCTGTTTACAGCGAACTGAAAGTAATTGCAGAAGAAATAAAACGCATTGAAAGTATTTTAGAAAAGAACGGCGCACCTTATACACCGGGCAGGTTGCCGGACTGGAAAGGGAATTGATAGAATAGAATCGTTGTGACACAAATTGAAATAACCTGTACTGATTTCTCTATTCAATAATTAAGGAGCCGTTTTAAAAAGCGGCTCCTTTGTTTTATTTGTTTATATCTGAATAAACCATTTCAATCTGTATTCTATCAACTCATTCCTGCAAACAATCTTTCTGCATCTGCTTTTTTAAACAGCTGCGTGCCTTCGTTCATGGTTGCAGCACTGCCACAGGCAACACCAAATGCAATTACTTCTTTGAGCGAACGGTTCTGTTGCAGCATATACGTCATACCCGCCACCATACTATCGCCTGCACCAACTGTGCTTTTCTTTTCAACCTTTGGAGCTGCAGCATAATGTTTTTCATCGCTGCTCATCAGCCACGCACCATCGGGGCCCATACTTACTGCAATCAATTCTGCAAAACCATCACGTATGGCCTGTTGTGCCGCATCGGGTACTTCTTCTTTATCGAGCCATTCTACATTCAGCATCTTGCACAACTCACCAATATTGGGTTTAATGAGATACGCACCTTTGCCCTGCAGTGCCTGTAATGCCGGACCACTTGTATCAACAATACAACGTGCACCAACCGCTTTTGCATTCTTCACAATCAAACCATAAAAATAATCGGGTAAACCCGGAGGTAAACTACCGCTTGCAATCACATAACTCGGTGTAAAACTGCGGATATGTTCTACCAATGTTTTAATCGTTTCTTCCTGTACTTCTCTGCCTGGAAAGGTAAAACGGAATTGATTATTGGTGGATGTTTCCAGTACTATCCAGTTTTCTCTTGTTTCTACCTGCGTATCTACAGCGTGGTAGGTAATTCTTTCTTCGGTAAGTAAACTGCATAACATATTACCGTTGTGGCCGCCGGATGGAAACAACGCCACCGATGCTGTTTCTAAACGCTGCAATGCTTTGCTTACATTAATACCGCCACCACCGGGTTCGTTCACCACTTCGGTACAACGTAATTTGCTTTCGGGTTTCAGTTTATCAACTTTCGAACTTTTATCAATACAGGGGTTCAGGGTTACTGTAAGTATCATGTAATTCGTTTGTGCTAATTGTAAGAGTTGTTTTCTGCTTCGGTTAAAACAAGATGTATGCGCTTGGCCAGTGTTTCATAATCAGTATAACCTTTTGCCAATAAATGAAACTTCGTTTCGGTGATCTGCATTAACACCTGCGGAAACCCTGTTACCTGTAGTTGTTTACAGAGTTGAAATTCATAGTATGCTTTCTCTTTGTATTCTTCCGATGCCAATTTGCTGTAAAAATCATCTGCAGGAATAGTATATTTTTCCAGCAAATGACGGTAGGCTTCGTTATCGGTTAAATCTCTTCCTTCGTAATGCAGACTGTACTGCAAATCGGAAGCAAAACTCACCTGCTTATCGGGAAACAGTTCTTTAAAGATACACAGTGCAATGGCAGGTTTTTCTGATGAGGGAAACCAATCGCTTTGATCGGGATTGTTAATGTGCCAGAGATAATCTTCGCCGAATTTTATACCGGTATACTCTTCTACTGTTTTATAAGCGCCTTTAATGTATTCGGCCGTTGCGCCAATGTGTACCGGCTGTTCAGGCAATACCATACCGCCGCTTAATACTTCAATCTGTAAACGGTCTTTGTACGCTTCTTCAATTTTTTTCATTACAGGGCTAAAGCCATAACACCAACCGCAATATGCATCGTAACAATAAATTAGTAAAGGTTGCATGCTGCAAATTTATGCAGCCGATTGCTTATCTGTACTCGGATTTACAGATACCGGTAATTTTACTTCCAGCAGGCAACCATTACCCCTGGAAGAGGTAATGCTGACTTTGCCGTTATATTGTTCTGCACGGCTGTAAATATTTTTAAACCCGAGACCCCATTTGCTGTTTTCTGTGTCAAAGCCTACACCATCATCTTTTACACTTAACTCTACCATATTATTCACTACAGAAAGTTTTAGGTATGCATATTCTGCGCCTGAGTGTCGGATTATATTCCGCACTTTCTCCTGAATAATACGCAACAATGCAAGTTGTACAGGATAATCAATTTCTACTTCGTAATCAAACGCACTCAAATCGAGATGAAAGTGAATATCGGAAGTGATAGATACGCTTTCAATAAAATCGGTAATGGTTTGTGTAAGCCCCAGCATTTTTAATGAAGAAGTATTGATATTCTGACTGATGAATTTGAGTTCGTTCACCACCTCTGTAATTTTTTCGCTTACTATACGCAAATCTGCAACCGCATTTGCAGGATCATTCGTCGCTCTGTCTAAAACTATTTTTACAGAAGCCAGCACCTGCGCCACACCTTCGTGCAGCTCGTTGGCAATATGCTCCCGTTCGTTTTCCTGCGCCTGTAAAACTGCCTCCACAATGTCTTTTCGTTTCTTCTCTTTTTGTGCCATCAACTCCAGTTGCATTTCTTTTTCTTTACTTACATCGGTATGGGTTCCTACTATGCGAACCGGTTTACCATCTGCATCCCGTTCTATAACCACACCTCTGTCAAGTACCCACCTCATCGTACCATCTTTATGAAAAATGCGGTATTCCAATGAATGGCTTTCTCTTATACCTGCACGATACTCTTCATCATTTTTAATCAGCAGAAATTTATCATCGGGGTGAGTTTGCTGCCACCATTTGTCATGATTTTTAATTTCGGTTAAATCCTCAGTTGTATAGCCGAGAAAATGATTATTAGTGGCAGAAAACCATACAGAGTTGGTTTTAAAATTATACTCCCATGCATTATCGCCTGTTTTATCCAACGCCAAACGTATTCTGTTTTCCGATTCGGATAAACTGCGAAATGCATTGTGTTCTATTGTGATGTCGGTAAAAATGGTAACCGTAGCAGCAACGGTATCGGAGTTTGCCTGTTTTACCGGATTGGAGTTGATGTTGATCCATGTTATTTCTCCATCGGGTTTGTAAACACCCATAATCACATTGCTAACAGCCTGGCCGGTCTTCAGGCAAACCATTGCGGGATGTTCACCGCCTGGAAAGGGCGAATAATCTTCCCGTACACAACGCCAGCTTGCATCTGCCGAGCTTACACCAATCATTTGCTCTTTGGTTAAACCCAGTATTTGCTCAGCTGCCGAATTACAAAACAGTATTTCGCCTTTGTTGTTTTGTATTACAAGGCCTTTGGCAAAAGCTTCGAGGTAGTCGTCCTGCACATGATGTGTAATAAACAGGCTCTTTTCATCAGCTCTTAAACCGGTAATATCCCTGTTTACAGCTACGTACCCAATTACATCATTCTGTTCGTTGCAGATGGCGGTTACGATGGAAAGTAAATTGATTTTCTGCTGATCATTTTGCCGAATGAAAAACACTTCGCCTTCCCATTTCCTGTTTTCGAGCAATTGTTTTGCCGCCAGCTCGGTACTGGTTTGCTCAAACTGATGCAGTAGAATATCGGTACGCTTACCAATTGCATCTTCCTTTTTAATTTGATAGATCTTTTCAGCCGCTCTGTTAAAACTTACAATACAAAAATTGGCATCTGTTGCTATTACTGCATCGCTTATCTGTTCCAGTAAGCCCGATTGCAGATACGATTCCTGATCGTTCTGTTTCGCAACCGTAGTATGATTTCCCAAAACAAAATAACCTGTTATTTCTGCCTGTTCGTTAAGTATGCCTGTAAGCTCCCACCGGATGGTACCGATAGCAGAGTAATCGTTGAGGACGATTTTAATTTCATTGGCGGATTGCTGTTGCAATGCAGTCTGCTTAAATAAATTCTTCGATTTAAAATAACCGGTTGCGTTTTTACCTAATGTTGACCGGAACAAAGCGTTACATTTAAGAACATTCAGTTCTTTATCCGTTAAAGCAAAAAGGAACAATGCTGATTGCAACAGTTGATGTTCTACATCCACATTAAAACCCGGGGCCTGCATGTACTAAGTATTATTAATGATAATCTGTGCAGGTATAATTCATTTAGAAAGAGAGTGAAAGCTATTACTTTTTTGCGATTTGTAAAAAAATTGTCACAAAAACTATTTACCAAAGAAGCACTCCCTGCTTTACCCGGAGCTGAATATTGAAAAGTTGACTGAAATCTGCAGTTGGGTCTGTCTTTAATAACAAAAAACTTGCTTCATAACCTTCCTGCAATTTTGCAATTTTTCTTTGCGGAAAAACAGCAGCAGGCGTCAGTTCACACCACATTTTCAATAATTCCAGATCGCTGTAAACTTTCAGCGCATGCAGATATTCCATTTCGATTTTAGCAGTAAGGTTATAACTGTCGCAGCCAATTGTTACGGGTACTTTGTACTTACGTAACAGTTGCAGATTATGGATTTGTACATTTACCTGTGCCTGGTACTGCTCACTGCTCATGGGTTTCAGTTCTGTTTTCAACAACGAGTAAGTAGGATCAACATGTACCCGCTTTTTCTTGAGCAGGCGTACCAGTTTTTTATCGATTTTATAATAATCGGCTGTGTAACCGCCCCGCCAACGCACCTGGTAACCCGGCAAGTGATTTATTTCATCCACACCTGCCTTCAACGCTACTTCCAAATCATGCGGTGTTTCTGCATGCGCACTTACCAACAATCCTGCTGCGTGTGCCTTCTGTACAATTATTTTAGCCAAAGCAGGATCAATGCCTTTCTTTCCGTTAAAGGCAGTATCATCTTTTCGCTCTTTATACTCTTCCGAAAAAATTAAATAGAATTTAATGAAGCCCGGTTTTTGTGCAAGGATGAAGGGCCATTTCTTTTCCAGCTCTTCTTTGTTGTTGATGAGATAATAAGCTTCACCTTCGAAGCTTTTTCCAGTCCACCCGGGTAATGCTTTTTTATAGGTGGTTGTAAGCAGATAATTATACAATGTTACCGGATGTCCTCCATTGGCTGTTATGCCGCCATTGGCAAACAACACATCCACGCTGTTTGGTTTGTTTAAGCGGTGTTTGATTTTATTGGTTGCAAACGGAATACTGTTGGGATTTTTGATGTAGAAGATACCATCGGCCAGGTAACGTTCAATATACACATCAAGATCCTGGTCTGTTTCGGGTGAATGGTTATGTGCTTCGCCATAGGGTGGAATAACGTATTGATTCTTTAAATCAATAACCGTGTCTACCACAGTTGGTTTGCTTTTGGTAAGATAGCCGTTGACACTGTAAAACTCCCCTGCAGTAAAACCATTTCCGTTAAACCACTGTCCGTTGATGAAGTGAATAGTTTTCTGTTGCGCCGATAACGCAGCAGTTACGAACAACAAAACATACACGAAAAGCAAACGCATAACCAACCATTCAACGGGTTAACAGATGATACAGTAATTTATAGTTTGTTTTTCATTTCAATCACTTTTATCTGCATGACCGTGGCAATACTTGTTGCCCTTTGTCTTGCCAGTTCAGCCTTTTCACCTTCAAACAATTCATTTACTGTTGCTATAAAATAGCCGAGCCATGTTTTAAAATGATGTGCTTGCAATGGCGATTGCTGATGCAAATCTACATGCGGCTTCATGGCATTTTTCTGATAGGTATCAGCCTGAAACAGGATTGAATCCCAAAAATCAACCAACACCGGGAAGTGTTCATCCAGATTAATCTTCGCTACATCGGTAAACAAATAGCTGATGCTTTCATCGGCCAGGAGCTTATCGTAAAACCGTTCCATTAATAAACGAATGTCTTCCCTGTTACGGATATCCTGTTTCATTTTTCTAATGTGCTTCTAACCAGTTAACACCTGTACCTGCTTCAGCAATAACAGGAACACCGTTTGTAAGCGGCATAGCTGTCTGCATACAGTCAATAATCAATGCCTTCATTTCATTGGCTTCTTCTTTCACTACATCAAAGATCAATTCATCATGCACCTGCAGAATCATTTTACTTTTTAGCTTACTGTTTTTTAAGGCTGCATGTGTTTTAATCATGGCCAGTTTAATCATATCTGCAGCTGTTCCTTGTATGGGTGAGTTGATGGCATTTCGTTCGGCATAACCACGCACTGTAAAGTTGCTGGAGTTAATATCACGCAACCAACGTTTACGGCCCATGAGCGTTTGCACATACCCATGTTCCCGTGCAAAGTTCACTGTATCGTCCATGTACTTCTGAATGCCTGCAAACTCCCGTTTATAGTTATCGATAATTTCTTTTGCTTCTGTTCGGCTGATGCCCAAGTTATCGGCGAGGCCAAATGCACCCTGCCCGTAAATGATACCAAAGTTGACGCTCTTTGCTTTGTAACGCATTTCTTTGGTTACATCTTTTTCTTCTACTTTATATACTTTGGCGGCAGTAGCGGTATGAATATCCTTGCCCTGAATAAACGCATCGCACATCGCAGGATCGCCACTAATAGCAGCAACAATACGTAATTCAATCTGCGAATAGTCGGCACTCAGTAACACATGATTTTCATCCCGTGGCACAAATGCTTTGCGTATTTCCCGTCCACGTTCGGTACGCACAGGAATGTTCTGTAAGTTGGGATTGTTACTTGCCAAGCGACCGGTTACAGCCACTGCCTGTCCATAGGTAGTGTGTACACGACCTGTTTTGCGGTTGATCAGTTGCGGCAATGCATCCACATACGTTGATTTGAGTTTTGTCAATTCACGAAATGCAAGAATGTCTTCAACAATAGGACTGGTATGTGCCAATTTCAGCAACACATCTTCACCCGTTGCATACTGACCGGTTTTTGTTTTCTTGGCTTTCGGATCAAGTTTTAAATGATCGAACAATACTTCGCCCAATTGCTTCGGTGATGCAAGATTGAATTTCAATCCCGATGAACTGTACACTCTTTCCTCTGCTTCTTTCGCTTCTTTTTCTAACTGCCTGGAATAATCGTTTAAAAAATCAACATCAACACGTATACCTTCAAACTCCATATCCGTCAACACTTTCACCAACGGATTTTCCACTTCGTAAAACACACGCTCTACTTCTTTCTCTTTCAGTTGCGGAAACAGTGCATGTTTTATTTGCAAAGTGATGTCGGCATCTTCTGCTGCATAATCTTTGATTTGCTCCAATTCCACATCACGCATGTTGCCCTGCGTTTTTCCTTTCTTGCCTATCAGTTCTTCAATATGCACCGGCTCGTATTGCAACAGCTGCGCACTCAATACATCCATGCTGCGTTTACCATCGGGTTCAATAACATAGTGCGCTAACATCGTATCGAAAAGCTGACCCTTTAATTCTACGCCATACCATTTCAACACCAGCAGATCGTATTTAATATTCTGTCCGATCCATATTTTGCTTTCATCAGTAAACAAGGGCTTGAATACTTCAAGAATTATTTTTGTTTCATCCTGGTTGGCAGGACAAGGCACATACCATGCTTTGTGTGGCTGGTACGAAAAACTCATGCCCACCAGTTCGCAATCGTTCGCATCAATACCGGTTGTTTCTGTATCGAAACAAATCTCTGTCTGTTGCTGCAGCTCGGCAATTAACTCCTGCATAGCAGCTGTTGTTGTTACAGCAATATATTCGTGTGCCGTATTGTTGATGTTGTTGGAAGCAATTGCGAACTCAGCAGAGTTTTCTTCTGTTGTTGCTGTTTCACCTGTTTCGTTTTCATCTGTTGCAATTTGCGCATCAGGTTTTGCTTTCGCTGCAGCTTTTGCATCTTTCCGCACTTCACCCATTGTTGTGTCAATCACGTTACCAAACAAATCACGCTGTACAGCTACGGGTGCAGTTGAAAACACATTGAAGTCGTCGCCCAGAATACGTTTGCCGATTGTTTTAAATTCAAGTTCAGCAAACACATCTTTCAACTCTTCTTTGTTCCATTCTTTTAAACGGAAATCTTCTTCGTGAAACTCAACCGGTGCATTGGTAATAATGGTGGCGAGTTTCTTACTCATAATGGCGAGGTCTTTTCCTGCAGCAATCTTTTCGCCCATTTTGCCTTTGATGTTTGCAGCATTGGCCAATACATTTTCCAATGTTTCGTATTCGGCTAAAAGTTTGGCTGCTGTTTTTTCGCCCACGCCGGGTATACCCGGAATATTATCTACCGCATCGCCCATCATACCCAGTATATCAATTACCTGGCTAACAGTTTTAATATTCCATTTTGCACAAACTTCTTCGGGCCCCATAATTTCTACATCGCCACCCTGGTAAGCCGGTTTATAAATTTTTACTTTTTCTGTTACAAGCTGACCATAATCTTTATCGGGCGTAACCATAAACACTTCGTAACCTGCAGCCTCACCTTGTTTGCTTAACGTACCAATTACATCATCTGCTTCGTAACCATCACATTCTATTACAGGAATATTAAACCCTTTAATGATGCGCTTAATATCGGGAATAGCAGCCAACAGATCTTCAGGTGCTTCCTGTCTGTTGGCTTTGTAGTCTGCAAAATCGGTATGCCGTTCTGTTGGTGCAGCCGTATCGAAGCAAACAGCCATGTGCGATGGCTTTTGTTTGGTAATGAGTTCAATTAACGCATTGGTAAAACCAAACTGTGCATTGGTGTTTTTTCCTTTGGATGTATTACGAGGATTACGGATAAGCGCATAATATGCACGAAAGATGAGTGCAAATGCATCGAGCAGAAATACTTTTTTATCATTGGCCATGGCGCTAAGTTAACACCCTTACCAAAGAGAGAACGAGAAATTTTTATAAACAACGAAAGCCCCGTTTTTTCAACGTGGTTGACATGTAAGCAAAAAAATACTGGAGGTGGTGGACACCACCTCCGCAAAACTTACATTATGAGAAAATTCAACACCGGCAGCAAAAAAATATAGGGTACGGATCGCCGGTTCGTTGACGTGCTTAACGAATTGATACTTGTTATACGATATATACTACGGAATTACTTAGCTGAGTTTTCAGCCAGTTCATTTTCCAAAGGCTTTGCTTCCTTTGTTTGCTGTTGAGCTGTTTGTTGTTTGGAAACTTCTGTTTTACCAGCAACGACACGTGCCAGGAAAGAATCTTCTTTGTAGAACACGTTTAAATAAATTGCAAAGAGGAAAAATACGAATGAGAAGAAACGCAATGGTTTTTTCATGACACTTGGATTTAGTTTTTTCAAATGAATTGGACAATTCAAAAGTAGAAACAGTTTCTGAAATATGCAACTGTTTACAGGCTATTTTGCAAAATTGGGGGTTAGTACTTAGAGCCGTTTTGGTAATTTTACGGTCGGCTGAAAACCGCTACAGTATTGCATTACAGCACACCCTCTTTAATCTCTTCCCACAGGTCACGATAGCATTGTGCAGCGTAACTGCTGCGTGCAAATTCTTCAAGCGGCGCTTTGTGTACACCCATTTTTTCTACATCACTTAAGTAGGGAATATAGTTTTCGAAAAAGCGTTTGTCTTTATATAATTCTTCCATCACTTCGTTATGCATGGTGCGGCGCAAATCAGTCATTGTAAAAAAGCAAGTCATCTTTTTCTGATCAATTGCTTTCTCTTTAAAAAAATCTTTTACCATGTTGTAAGTGCGTACAGATAGTGTTGTTGGTATAATCGGCATCAACACAATATCTGCTGCATTAAAAATATTTTCTGCTAATGAACTTAAACCCGGAGGACAATCAATAAATACAAAATCATAATCGTTCTTCAACTGTTTTAATATTGTTGACAAACGTTTCTTGGATGATTGCATTTCATCAATCATTACATCGTGTGCTTTTGCCGTTATATCGGCAGGAATAATATCCAGGTTTTCGTATTCAGTTGCCATGATGCTGTCGGCCAGTTCGGCATCTTTACCAACCAGGTCTTTCATCGCTACTTTTTGTTTGGGCTTTACTTTGTAATAAAATGAAGTAGCGCCTTGCGGATCGATATCCCATAACAAGGTTTTGTAACCGTCTTTTGCGGCGAGGTACGCAAAGTTTACACAACTGGCTGTTTTACCAACTCCACCTTTAAGGTTGAATAATGCAAATGTGAACATGGCTGATCTTTTGATGAACAGCTATCAAGTTAAGAAAAGATGCGGAAACTACACAAACAAGGGGATCGAGTCCTGAGCGCAGTCGAAGGACGGGTAAAAGAATCGAGCGGAGTCGAGATTCGGTTAGAACGAGCCGCCGTCAGGGTTTGTAACCGCTGACGGGGCTCCCGGTTATTTCTTCATTTCATCCAGTTCTTTCTGCAGGCGGAACATTTCATCACGCAAGCGTGCCGCTTCCATAAAATCGAGGTCACGTGCTGCTTTTTCCATTTGTTTTTTGGTGCGTGCAATAGCTTTCTCCATTTGCGGAATGGTTTGGTAGGTTTCCTGGTCTTCGGCGGCAATTACCAACTCCCCATCGGGCGCCAGTGCGTACGATTTGGCAGGGTCGTAGCCTTTAATATCCAGCACAGCAGTTTGTCCCATTACCTGTTCAATGGATTTTGTTACTGTTCGAGGTGTAATGCCATGCTCAATGTTATAAGCAATCTGCTTTTCCCTCCGTCGGCTGGTTTCTTCAATCGTGCGGCGCATACTCTCGGTCATCTTATCGGCATAAAAAATCACTAATCCATCCACATTTCGGGCAGCACGGCCGGCTGTTTGTGTTAAACTCTTTTCATTCCGCAGAAAACCTTCTTTATCTGCATCAAGAATAGCCACCAATGAAACTTCGGGCAAATCCAATCCTTCACGCAATAAGTTCACACCAACTAATACATCAATCACACCTAACCGCAGATCACGCAAAATTTCGATGCGCTCCAAAGTATCTACTTCACTGTGGATGTATTTTGATTTGATGTTGATGCGGTGAAGGTATTTATCCATTTCTTCAGCCATGCGTTTGGTGAGTGTTGTTACCAATACACGATCGCCTTTTTTTACACGCTTATCAATTTCATCCAGCAAATCATCAATCTGGTTGACGCTGGGACGAATTTCAATAGGTGGATCTAACAAACCTGTTGGACGAACCACTTGCTCTACCACCACACCACCTGTTTTTTCCAGTTCATAATCATCGGGTGTTGCACTAACAAAAACCACCTGGTTGAGTAAACTTTCAAATTCATGAAAATTCAACGGGCGGTTATCTAACGCACTCGGCAAACGGAAACCATAATCCACCAATACCATTTTACGGCTTCTGTCGCCACCATACATGCCGCTCACCTGCGGAATGGTTTGATGGCTTTCATCAATGATCATCAAATAATCTTTCGGAAAATAATCGAGCAAACAGAAGGGACGGGTACCGGGTATACGTCTGTCGAAGAAACGGGAATAGTTTTCAATACCATTGCAATAACCCAGCTCACGAATCATTTCAAGATCATAATCGGTGCGTTCTTTCAACCGTTGTGCTTCAATGTATTTTCCTTCACGTTTAAAATATTCTACCTGTGCAGCGGCTTCATCCTGTATTTCGTAAATGATCTGCTGCATCATATCCTTCGGTGCAATGTATAAGTTGGCGGGGAAGATGGCTGCATTATCGACCTTACCAATGCGTTTGCTTGATTTTACATCGATGGTTTCAATGTCTTCAATCTCATCGCCAAAGAACGTAATGCGGTAACCAAAATCAACATACGGCAGATTGATATCCACCGTATCACCCTTCACCCGAAAATTGCCTCTATTGAAATCGCCCTGCGAACGGGTGTACAAACTGTTCACCAGTGAATGCAGAAAGCCTTGTCGTGAAAGCACCTGGTTCTTTTGAATACGGATGATGCCGTTTTCAAAATCTGTAGGATTACCCATACCATAAATACAACTTACACTCGCTACCACAATAATATCTCTTCGACCGCTTAACAGTTCGCTTGTAGCCTGTAAACGCAGTTTGTCCAGCTCTTCGTTAATGCTCAGATCTTTTTCAATATACGTACCGCTTACAGGCATGTAGGCTTCGGGTTGATAGTAATCGTAATAGCTTACGAAATAACCCACTGCATTATCGGGAAAGAACTGCTTGAACTCGCCATACAACTGCGCCACCAATGTTTTGTTGTGCGTAAGTACCAGTGTTGGCCGCTGTACATTCTTTATAACATTGGCCATGGTGAATGTTTTACCGCTGCCGGTAACACCCAACAAGGTTTGGTATTTCTCACCATTTATAATTCCTTCGGTGAGTTGCTGAATGGCTTGTGGCTGATCGCCGCTGGGCTGATAAGGTGAATGAAGTTGAAAAGGCATAGTGTAAAGTTAGGGACTGTACAGCTTTCCCTGTTGATCTTTGACTCTTCAGGCGACCAAAAACAACTTACTACATGCGTTTTGTATTGCTGTTAAGTATTTAGGGATGTCTCGTTCCTCGACATGACGGCAGTTTTCGTCATCCCGACGAAGGAGGGATCTCTGCAACATGCAAGTGCTGTTGTATTTGCAGTGCTGTGTGTGTTTGGCAATTTTCAAAACGATAAACAAGCTTAATTGCTACCCGATAAAAAAAACCGGCTTTCGCCGGTTCTTTCAGTATTATTTATTTCCTCCACCTTGTCCGCCGGGGCCACCGCCACCATCTCTTCTACGCTGCTGCATCTGTTCCTGCATTTCTTTTTGTTTGGCTTTGTACTTTTCCTTTTGCTCAGGTGTAAGAATTGCTTCGATTTCCTCATTGTACTTTTTACGCATGTCCATCATCTTCGTACGCTGTTCTTCACGGCTGAGAGAGCTGTTACGGAGTGTTTCCATTTCGGTACGCTGTTTGTCCTGGATGGCCTTTACTTTTTCCTGTTGTTCTTTGGTTAAGTTCAGGTCTTTGAACATGTCTACACGTGGACCTCTGCCTCTGGTTGAATCAGCCGGCGGTTGTGCTTTTGCAATTGCTCCCACAAACATGAAAAGCAATAAAAATTGGAGTACTTTCATTGTAATAATATTTTGTTTGAAAAGAGTTTGACGACAACCTGCGAAAAAGTTTACGCCGCCGGTAAAAATTTTTTATGAATTATCTCGCCCACGCATACCTCTCCTTCCGGCAGCCTGAAATACTGGTGGGCAATATGATCAGCGATTATGTAAAAGGCAAACAAAAATTCAACTATGCCCCGGGTATTCAGCAGGGTATCGAACTGCACCGCCTTATCGACTCTTTTACGGATGACCATGCTGCAACCAAAGAAGCGAAAGAGATTTTCCGCCCCCATTACCGTTTATATGCCGGGGCGTTTGTAGATGTGGTGTACGATCATTTCCTTGCCACCGATCCGTTCATTTTCAGCAGTGATACACTTGAAGCGTTTGCGGCCGGCACTTACACAATGCTGGAACCGTATACTGCTGTTTTCCCCGAACGATTTGCACGCATGTTCCCTTATATGCAAACACAGAACTGGCTTTACAACTACAGCAATAAATGGGGAATTGAAAACAGTTTACACGGTGTTGTACGCCGTGCAACTTACTTAACCGAAAGTGCAACGGCTTATGCTTTGTTTGAAGAACATTATACAACACTGCTGCAATGCTACCAGGCTTTCTTTCCGGAAATGGTAGCTGTGGTAAAAAAATGGATAGATGAAAAACAGGTATGGAATACCTGACAACAGTTTAATGTATATATGAATCGTACACCAAAAATTGTTTGAAGCGATCAACACATGCTTTCTCCAGCATTTCCCGATCGTCGGGGTGTGCAATATCAATGAGGGCTTTTGCACGCTGGCGTAAATTTTTACCATACAACGATGCAACACCATACTCTGTAACTACATAGTGAATATGTCCACGTGTGGTTACCACACCGGCACCTTGTTTTAAAAATGGCACAATACGGTTAATGCCTTTTGCAGTCCGGGATGTAAGTGCAATGATGGGTTTTCCGCCTTCGCTCAATGCCGCACCACGCATAAAATCCATCTGTCCGCCAATACCACTATACTGTGTTGTACCAATACTATCGGCACAAACCTGCCCGGTAATGTCCACTTCGATCGCACTGTTGATGGCGATCACTTTGGGGTTACGGCGAATTACATGCGGATCGTTTACATAATCAATATCCAGGAAACCAAAAGCCGGATTATCGTTTACATAATCGTACAACTTTCTTGTACCAACTGCAAAACCGGTAACCGTTTTATATGGATGAATTTTTTTGTTGGCATTGTTGATCACATCTCTTTCTACCAGGTCAATAATACCATCGCTCAGCATTTCGGTATGCACCCCCAGGTTTTTATGATTGTGCAACGAACGTAATACCGCATCAGGAATGGTACCAATGCCCATCTGCAGGGTACTGCCATCTTCAATCATCCCGGCAATGTATTGGCCTATCTTCAGTTCATCTTCTTTTACTTTTGAACCGTAGTCAACTTCCGGTAATGGTTCTTCGCAATACACCATCGATGTAAACCGGTCGGTATGAATCAAACTGTCGCCATGCGTACGTGGCACATTGGGGTTTACCTGCGCAATAATATGCTTGGCAGTATTAACTGCACTGCGGGCAATATCTACACTTACGCCCAATGAGCAATAGCCATGTTTGTCGGGAGGCGATACATGCACCAGCGCCACATCAATGGGCAAATATCCTTTTTTGAACAGATCGGGAATATCGCTGAGGAACACCGGAATAAAATCGGCCCTGCCTTCATTTACTGCCTGCCGCACACTGTTGCTCACAAACATGCAGTTGATGTTGAAGATACCTTCGTACTCCGGACGGTCCACCGTAATATCGCCCTGTACGGTGATGAACACCAGCTCTACTTTCTCCAACCGGTGCGACTGCTTAGCCAGCTCCCGCAACAAGTACAACGGTGTTTGGGCACTGCCATGTACAAATATGCGTTGGCCACTTTTGATTACAGAAAGCGCCTGTTCTATTGACTGGTAATGTATATGCCTGTACATAACGAACAAATTAGAGTGTAAAAATAAATTACAACATTCCGCCCGAAACTGCCAACAAACAGGATAAATGGTGATTAAAGACAGCCTTCCTTGCTATAAATTTGCCACCTGCAAAACAACTTTTCGGCACTTAAACAAGTCATAAGGTTGCAGCAGCAATGGCAGAGGGGTTGCTACACGCAACCTGTTACATTATTTATTTAAAATTCAAGAACGAAAATGAGAAGTACACTTTTATTATTGGCTTTTGTATGCATGGCGATGGCAGTAAGTGCACAAAACGGATCTAAGCTTCCACCGTTAGATAAATCACCCATGGATATGTCTTACTACCCGGTAAACTATCCGATCCTCCGTATTCAGCCCAATAAGCCTACCGAGCCGTTAATTGCCCGTGTTATTTACAGCCGCCCTTCAAAAAGCGGACGTAAGGTATTTGGTGAACTGGTGGAAGATGGTAAAGTATGGCGATTGGGTGCCAATGAAGCCACTGAAATTGAATTTTACCGTGATGTAAAGATTGGTGGCAAAACCGTGAAAAAAGGACGTTACACTTTGTACGCATTGGAAAGTGCTGCAAAGTGGACGGTGATTATTAATAAAGACACCGACGTGTGGGGTGCTTTTAAATATGATGCCGGTAAAGATGTAGCACGCATTGATTGCCCGGTTATTAAAACCCCGGATATAACCGAATCGTTTACCATGGTGTTTGAAAAAGTAACCGACAAAAGTATTAACCTGGTAATGGATTGGGATGATGTGCAGGTGAAGATGCCGATTTCGTGGTAAGTACGAACAATGAAGTACGAGGTACGAAGTAAGAAGTGTACTACGTTTTCATCAACTTAAGTAATAGCAAAAAAGCTCTGCAGCAATGCAGGGCTTTTTTATGCTGTAGAAAACATGATGTACCGTCTGGCGCCCTCGTCTGACGGATTATAAAGTGGGCACCAACACATCTTGAATTTTAAAAACAAAGTTGAACAGTCATCCTTCAAGATACCAGACAACTTCTTTTCTATTGGTTTGTTTGCTATGAAAGTTCGACTTTTACAGCATGTGTGGCATAGCAGGAATCATCTCCCGAAACCCGAACCAAGTATCAACAGAGCGGTTACAACAAATGACCAATGCCCTTGCGCATCGTGGACCCGATGGTGAAGGTTTCTGGATTAACGCAACGAACAATGTTGGTTTCGGTCATCGTCGGTTAGCCGTTATTGATTTGAGTGAAGCAGGTAAACAACCCATGCATTATCTCAACCGTTACAGTATTACATACAACGGCGAATTGTATAACTATGTTGAGCTGAAAGCAGAACTGCAGCAAAAAGGTTATCACTTTCGTACACAAACCGATACAGAAGTATTGCTGGCAGCTTACGATTGCTGGAAGGAGCAATGCCTGCAACAGTTTGATGGTATGTTTGCATTTGCAATTTGGGATGAGCAGGAACAAAATCTGTTTGCTGCACGTGACCGTTTTGGCGAAAAACCATTTTACTACAGTTTCGATGGAGAACAGTTTGCGTTTGCCAGCGAAATGAAAGCTTTGTGGGCAGCAGGTATTGAGCGTTCGGTTGATCACAGTATGCTGTTGAATTACCTGGCATTGGGCTGGGTTAAAAATCCGGCCAACCTGTCGCAAACATTTTATCAAAACATCAGCAGTTTACCACAGGCACATTACTTACAATTAAATCTGCGTGACGGAGCAAATGAAATAGTACAGTACTGGGATCTGGATAAACAAACAACAGCATCCATCAGCGAAGCAGACGCTGCTGAACAATTGTTGCAGTTGCTCAATACTTCTGTAAAAAGAAGATTGCGCAGTGATGTAGAAGTGGGCACTTCGCTCAGTGGTGGATTGGATAGTTCATCCATTGCTGCAATTGTAAAATCCCAAATTCCAAATAACAAATTCCAAGTCTTTACAGCATCTTTTCCCGGCTTTGAAAAAGATGAAACCAAATATGCCAAAGAAGTTGCTGCACACTTGCAATTGCAGCAGCATGTTGTTACACCCACTGCTGATGCGTTGTTGAGCGATATGGAACAACTCATCTTCCAGCAGGAAGAGCCCTTTCAATCTTCCAGCATTTATGCACAATACAAAGTGTACGAACTGGCAAAGCAAAATGGCGTTAAAGTAATACTCGACGGACAAGGTGCCGATGAACTACTTGCAGGTTATCACAAATACATTCATTGGTTTTTGCAGGAGAAGATTCGTGAATCGTCAGTCGTAAGTCGTGAGTTGAAGGCATTTGCTGATCACAATATTTCAGTTGAGTGGGGTTGGAAAAATAAACTGGCGGCACGCTTTCCGGAGTTTGCTGCAGTACAGCTGGAGAACAAAGCCAACAAAGCAGTCTTGAACCATAAGTTCATCAACAATCACTACCGTAAGCAATACTTCAATAAAAAAAGTATTTACAAACCGGCTGTAAGCAAGCTCAACGATCTGCTGTATTACAATACCATGCTGGTTGGACTGGAAGAGTTGCTCCGTTATGCCGATCGTAACAGCATGGCACATGGCGTGGAAGTGCGTTTGCCTTTCTTATCGCACGAGCTCGTACAGTTTATTTTTTCATTACCATCGCAGTATAAAATCAACAACGGTTTTACCAAATACATTTTACGTGAAACCATCAAACCCTATCTGCCAGCATCGGTTGTGTACCGCACCGATAAAGTGGGTTACGAACCGCCACAACAGCAATGGATGCAGTCGCCTGCTTTTGCAGCACTCGTGCAGCAAAGCCGCCAGACACTGGTAAAAGAAAACATCCTGAAGCAAAGCATCCTGCAACAACCTGTTCATGCACAACCTGCACATGCTGTTAATAATGATGACTGGCGGTATTTCTGTGCGGCACATCTGTTGTAATTTACCATCTTTGCAATCCGTCTGACGTCATCGTCCGACGGATTAAGCATTAACTTACTCGTCAGACGTGGGCGTCAGACGATCAAAAACTTAGATTATGAAACTCGATACAAAAATGATTCATGCGGGAGCACATCCCGATCCTTCTACCGGTGCTATTATGACGCCGATCTATCAAACAAGTACCTACGTTCAGGAAGCACCGGGTGTAAATAAAGGCTACGAATATGCAAGAAGCCAAAACCCTACACGTGCAGCGTTAGAAGAAGCAGTGGCAGTTATTGAAAATGGAAAGTTTGGTTTGGTGTTTGGCAGTGGCGTAGCTGCAACCGATGCAGTAATAAAATTATTAAACCCCGGCGATGAAGTGATTGCTGCCAATGATATGTACGGCGGCACGTACCGTTTGTTCATGAAAGTATTTGAAAAGTTCGGTTTCAAATTTATTTATGTTGATACAACAGATCCTGCTAACGTTAAAGCAGCTGTTACTGCCAACACCAAACTCATCTGGCTGGAAACACCCACCAACCCGTTGATGAATATTACCGACATCAAAGCCATTGCTGCTATTGCAAAAGAAGCCGGTGCTTTATTGTGTGTTGATAATACGTTTGCATCACCTTACTTACAAAACCCGTTAGATCTTGGTGCTGATATTGTGATGCATTCAGCTACCAAATACCTCAGCGGACATAGTGATGTGATACAGGGTTGCCTGGTGATGAACGATGCAGAGCTGCGTGATAAATTATACTTCATCCAAAAAAGCTGTGGTGCGGTACCCGGACCAATGGATTGCTTTCTTGTACTGCGTGGTATTAAAACATTAGCAGTGCGTATGAAAGCGCATTGTGCCAATGGTGAAAAAATTGCGCATTGGTTGAAAGCAAATCCTAAGGTGGGCAAAGTGTATTGGCCTGGCTTTACCGATCATCCGGGTTATGCCGTTGCACGTGAACAGATGCGTGGTTTTGGCGGTATGATCAGTTTTGAACTGAAAGACGACAGTATTGAAGAAGCAAAACGTGTATTATCATCTACCAAACTGTTTTCCTTAGCTGAAAGTTTAGGTGGTGTGGAGAGTTTAATCAATCATCCGGCAAGCATGACGCATGCAAGCATTCCGAGAGAGAAACGCATTAAAGATGGATTGAGTGATTCACTCATTCGTTTAAGTGTGGGTATAGAAGATGCAGATGATTTGATTGAAGACTTGGCGAAAGCGATTGGATAGTCCTGAGCGAAGTCGAAGGGTGTTCTGTGCAGTATCGAGCGCAGTCGAGATACAAGCAGCCTAGAGTTACATTTGCAGTCACTCTTTTTTTGTAACTTGTAACAAACATGCTGGTATGCCTTACAACAAAGAAGAACTACTGAAACTTTCAGTTGAAGAGCGAATCAAACTTGCGGAAGAGTTATGGGAAAGTGTAGATGAAGAACAACTTCCAGCTACAGATGTTGAGATCAGCATTGCAGAAGAGCGTTATGAAGCCTATATCAAAAATCCGAAAGATGGGATGAGTTGGGAGGAGTTCAGGAAAAAGATCAACGATAAGTATGGCTTTTAAACTCATCGTAAGATCAGATGTATGGACTGATGTTGAAAGTGCTGTTGATTGGTACGACCATGAAGTTTCGGGTTTAGGTCAGCGTTTCTTTCATAGTTTCGAAGAGTCTGCAAAGAAAATAGTACAAAATCCGTATCACTATTCCTTTATTACAAAAAATGTCAGGCGCTGTCCAATCAAAAGATTTCCATACAGTATTTTATACATAACCGAAGAAAGCAACATTTTTATATTGGCAGTTATTAACAGAAGAAGAAGTAATGCGTACATCAGAAAAAGGGTTAAATGATAAACGACAACTAAAAAAATTGCTCAATGCGAAGGTTGATTACTACAATCAACCTTCGTTCATTAAAAACGATCCCATTTGTATTCCGCACCTGTTTACGAAACAGCAAGACATTGAAATTGCCGGTTTCTTTGCCGCCATTTTTGCATGGGGCAACCGCACCACCATCATCAATAAAAGCAAAGAATTAATGCAGCTAATGGAAATGCAGCCGCATCAATTCTGTCTGCATCATACTGCCGGCGCATTAAAAAAATTATCCGGCTTTAAACACCGCACATTTACCGCAGATGATCTTTATTACTTCATTGAGTTCTTTCACCAGCATTACAGCCAACACCATTCATTGGAAACTGCTTTCTTTCCCCGCAAAGGAATGACGGTGGAGGAAGGGCTCAATCATTTCAAAAACTATTTCTTTTCGTTCGAACATTTAAAACGAACTGAAAAACATATTTCGTCACCTAAACAGAAATCGAGCTGTAAGCGATTGAATATGTACCTGCGTTGGATGGTGAGAGATGATAACAAAGGCGTTGACTTCGGCATCTGGAAAAATCTTTCGCCTGCCGATCTTATTTGTCCGCTGGATGTACATGTAAGCCGTATTGCCCGGCAGTATGGGCTGCTTTACCGCAAACAAGACGATTGGGAAGCTGCACTTGAACTAACCGCTAATCTGCGTACCTTAGATAAGCAAGACCCGGTGAAATATGATTTTGCATTGTTTGGCACCGGTGTAATGGAAAATAAACTTTCATCAGTAAATGAATCCGGTTAAGCTTATTCAGTTTTTCATTCTGCTCATCATCAATTTTCTAATTGTCGCAGGTGTAAATTTTTTAGTTGCAAAGACAATGGCAAAATCCGGAGAAGTAACCTTTTATTCTATACTGCCCAAAAGTCTGCTGTTAGCTGTGTTTATGACCATTCTTTTTACACTCTTCAATAGAAAAAAAGATGAGTGATCACCTGCAACAAATCATTCCATCAATCAACAATGAGCTGGCACTGGCGTTGCCGGAAAAATTATCGATGATAGAACTGGAAGAACAACTCACTCAACACATCAACCACCTTATTAATACCGATTTTGAAAAGTTGGTGTATTACCTCTACCGTATTGATGTGAATGAAACAAAAATGAAACATCTGCTGCAACAGCAGCAGGGCGAAAATGCTGCCCAGCTTATTGCCCGCCTCATTATCGACAGGCAATTACAAAAGATCAAATCAAGAGCCGAACATAAGTCAACCCCAACTGACGATGAAGGTGCTGAACGTTGGTAAACAAGCCTGCGCAATCGTTTAACCTGTTCATGTTTGGTAAACAGGAAACCGTTAACTTTAAGAGTCAACTCAACTACCTCACATGAAACGATTGCTTAAATGGATCTTCATCCTGTTATTGGTCTTCACGGTTATTTATTTTCTTGGCCCGAACCCTTCCACACCCGTTTACAACAACATATTACCTGCAGTACCCACCGAAGCTACTGCACTGGAACAATACATTGCTGCCAACGAAGCACAGCATAAAATAAAACCCCGGAACGAAGCCCGCATTGTTTGGGCAAACGATTCAGCCAAACAAAAAACAGCATACGCTATTGTATACCTGCATGGTTTTTCTGCTTCGCAGGAAGAAGGTGCTCCTGTGCACAAAGCCATTGCCAAAAAGTTCGGTTGCAATTTGTACCTGGCACGTTTGGCCGAACATGGTATTGATACAACCGAAGCCATGCAAAACCTTACGGCAGAAAAATACTGGGAAACGGTAAAGCAGGCTTATGCCATTGGCAAACAGCTCGGCAATAAAGTCATTCTCATGGGCACATCAACCGGTGGCAGTAATGCATTGCAACTGGCAGCCAACTTTCCAGATGTGTATGCACTCGTATTGCTGTCGCCCAATATTGAAATTAACGATCCCAATGCGTGGTTGGCCAACAACCCCTGGGGCTTGCAAATTGCACGACTTGTAAAAAAATCAGACTACGTTATTACCAAAGATCAACGGGATATTTATAAAGCCTACTGGTATTCGAAATACCGTTTGGAAGCAGTGGTGAATTTGCAGGAGTATTTAGAAACAGCAATGACAAACGAAAACTTCAGCAAAATAAAACAGCCAACTCTCCTGCTTTATTATTACAAAGATGATGTGCACCAGGATAGTGTGGTAAAGGTGAGTGCCATGCTGCAAATGTTTGATAAGCTGGGCACGGCTGCTGAGCAAAAACGCAAAGTAGCGATGCCCAATACCGGCGATCATGTAATTGGGGGTTACATTAAATCGAACGATTACCAGGGCGTTGAAACAGAAATCACAAAATTTATGATGGAAGTATTACATCTTCCGTTACAATAATAAATCATTGTCAATCGTAAAACAGATCAACATGAGTTCATTATCACGCAGAGATGCATTAAAAGCTTTAGGTATTTCGCTTGGCGGTTCGGTGCTGCCGCTTTCATCGTGGGCAACCAACGATAAAGGAGAACGGATTATTCTTCCCGAATTTGAAAACAGTTTCCGCCCCGATAAACCCATAACCGTTATTACCTGCGGTGCTGGTGCAAGAGGAAACGTATATGGCAACTATGCCGCTGAATATCCTGCGCAAATGGATATAGTAGGTGTAGCCGAACCTATTGCCATCCGTAATGAACGTTATGCAAAGAAGCACAACATTAAAGACGAAAACCGCTTTTCCACCTGGGAAGATATTTTTAAACGTCCAAAGTTTGCAGATGCAGTGCTTATAACAACACCCGATAATCTGCATTACGGACCATGTATGAAAGCATTGGAAATGGGTTACCACGTATTATTGGAAAAACCAATTTCGCCCAGTGAAAAAGAATGCAGGGATATTTTAGCCCTTGCAAAGAAAACAGGCAAGATCGTTGCGGTTTGCCATGTACTCCGTTATGCACCTTACTTTGAAGAACTGCGGAAAATTATGCAAAGTGGTGTTTTAGGTAAAGTGGTAAGTGTACAACACCTCGAACCCATTGAGCACATACACATGAGCCATTCTTATGTGCGTGGCAACTGGCACAACAGTAAAGAAACTACACCCATTATCCTCGCTAAAAGCTGTCACGACCTTGATATTCTGCGTTGGATGATTGGTAAGGAAAGCAAAAGCATCCATGCCTTGGGCGATGTAAGCTGGTTTAAAAAAGCCAATGCACCCGAAGGCAGTACAGCCCGTTGTACCGATGGTTGTAAAGTTGAAGCTACATGTCCGTATTCTGCATTAAAAATTTACTACAGAGAGCGGCAGCGAACCTACGTGTTTGATATGCCCGATGATAAAGAAAAACATGCTGCACATATTATGGAGAAGTTGAAAACAACTAACTATGGACGTTGTGTATACAGGATGGAAAACGATCAGCCCGATCATTATACCACCAACATCCTGTTTGATGAGGGTGTTACGGCCAGCTTCAGCATGGAAGCCTTTACATCGTACGAAGGAAGAAGAACAAGAGTGATGGGAACCTTGGGCGATGTAGTGGGTGATATGTACAGCTTTACACATACCGATTTTTTAACCGGTAAAAAAACAGAATGGAAAAATGCAACTGATATGCATGGTGGTGGGGACTGGCGATTGGTTGCCAATTGGCTGCAGGCTGTTTCGAAAAATGATCCTTCCTTACTTACATCAACCATTGATGCGTCGATTGAAAGTCACCTCATGGGCTTTGCTGCAGAAAAAAGCAGGAAAGAACAGAAAGTGGTGGAGATAAAATTATAGTTGATCGTTATTAACCTGACAGGTTGATCAGAATCTGATAAAAAAGTGGGCCCCGATAGAAATCGTGGGCCCTTTTGCTTACCTCTGAAACCACAAAAAAATAGATCTTTTATGTTCAGAAAGAGGTATACCAAGGCATCGCTGCCAAAAATGAATTCGGATAGACAGATAAGAACAGGAAGGTTAAGGACTAATTGTTCATCAGCTGGATATAGTGGAATCGGGGCGCTCTACAAGGGAATTGGAATCAGGTTAGCTCGAATAAAATGGCTGCAGTAAATATAGAGCAGTCTTTTGGTTTTTGCAAGCGTGATTTTACTTACAAATCAGTTATCAAAGCTGACGGTCTGCTGCAGCAAAAGCCTTCTTCTTTTTATAAGCATACCACCACTGGGGAGCTGTTTTCTTTAGCAAAGTATCAATACCACGCATACCAAACAAGTTCCATACGCCATGGAGCTTCGCACCAACACCTTCCTGCAATGCCCGCAGGCTCATGGCAAAGCCACTATCAAGATATTCCATATGGTGCCAGTACCCGGCCGGCATAAACAGGGTATCGCCATGTTCCAGAATTACTTCGTAGCCATTGGCTTTTCTCAAAGCGGGGAATGCTTCGTAATCGGGCTTACCGGTATTGAGATGATAATTGCTGAAATCGGCAAGACTCAACACCTCAAATGGTTTGCGGTAAAGTTTATGCTGCTCTTCGTACGGAAACAGCAACACCCGCTTCCGGCCTACAAACTGCGTATGCAAAATGTGCGACAGATCAATATCGAAATGCATATGTGTAATGGACGTTGCACCACCCACAAACAACATGGGATATTTTTTTACAAAGCCTTTCAGGTATTCTTCGGGCCAGGTAAAATCGTTGGTAAGTTCGGGCGAATGATCGAAAATATTGAAGAGGAAAATACGCCAACCTGCCGGCCCCTGCGAAATCATATCGATGTATTCGCCAAAAGTTTTGTAATCATCGGCCGTGTTAATGGGGGTATATGCATCGCTTTTTACATTATTATAAATGCCCACTTGATGATGGCCTGCTGCCTGTTTCAAAAAATCCCAGTTCCATTTTGTATATGCCGGCCATTGGTGTGCCAGCGATTTAATGATTACGGGTTTGCCCTGCAGATAATAGTCCTTGCGGAATTGTTCGGGACTGATGGTTTCAAATGTGTCAACAGGTTTCAGTTGCATATCAATCAAGCGGTTTGGAACACGTAACCAAATATAAACGAACAATTGGAGATAAACTCTCTGCCCAATCATAAAATTCGGTTGTAACTTTAACCATGTTATTGCATGTACATCCGCAAAACCCGCAGGCAAGACAAATCAAGACCATTGTTGAGCATCTGCAAAAAGGTGGTATCATCATTTATCCTACTGATACCATCTATGGTTTAGGTTGCGATATTTTTCAGCACAAAGCCATTGAGCAAATCTGCCGCATTAAACAGGTAGATCCGCAAAAAGCACAATTGTCTTTTATCTGTCACGACCTCAGCGACCTCAGCACTTATACCAAACAGATTTCAACACCCGTTTATCGTATGCTCAAGCAATACCTGCCGGGACCATATACCTTCATCTTACCTGCAAGCAAAGAAGTGCCGAAAATTCTCAAGAGTAAAAAGGACACCATTGGTTTGCGTGTACCCGATAACGAAATTGCAAGAACCATTATTCGTGAGTTGGGGCATCCCATCCTCAGCGCATCGTTACCCGGCGACATGGTGGAAGAATATACCGACCCGGAATTGATGCACGATAATTTTCATAAGCTGGTAGATATTGTGGTGGATGGTGGTATTGGCGGCATGATTCCTTCTACCATTGTTGATTGTACCGATGATGAGCCGGTAGTGATTAGACAAGGGTTGGGTGAGTGGGTGGGCTAAGCCAGATTTTTAATGAGTAATTTGTATCCCCAATGTTGCAGGTAACGACAGTGTATACTTATAAAAAACCAAATAGCTTACAAAAGATAAAACAACACTAACCGACAAAACATTTGCTGCTTCTTTTTTTAATTGACTCTTAGAAAGATTTAAAATAAATACTATAACAGCAGGACAATACACCTGAACAAAAGGAAAAAGGAAAAAAGAGCCAAACGCATATGCTTCCTTCTGAAACATATAAAAGGCAAAAATGGAAAAATAAGAAAGCAAAAATATCAATGTTCCTAAGAAAAGCGTAATCATTTTGACTTCCTTATCAATTACCAAATACACCAACTTATGTGAAATTATTCCAAAAGCTGCAAAAGCTCCTGCCAAATAAAAAAGAATTATTACTCCCATTTAAACCTGTTTAATCAAAACAACTCCTGCATTTTCAACGGATCAATGTTAAACGACTTGCGGTGATGTTCGCACAAACCATGTACCTCTATTGCTTTGCGATGTTCGGATGTACCATACCCTTTGTTCTTTTGCCAGTTGTACTGCGGAAACTGTTGGTGCAGCTGCAGCATATATTCATCACGATAGGTTTTGGCTAAAATACTGGCAGCTGCAATGGAAGCAAATCGTCCATCGCCTTTTACAAATGTTTTATGTGCCGTGCGTTTGTATTTGATAAAACGGTTGCCATCGATCAACAACAACTGCGGCCTTTTCTTTAACTGATCAATAGCTAAATGCATGGCCTTGAACGATGCTTTTAAAATATTGATCTGGTCAATTTCCTCTACATCAACTTTTGCAACAGCATAAGCAACAGCCTGCTCTTCTACAATCAACCGCAAAGCATTGCGGTTTGCTTCGTTTACCTGTTTACTATCGTTGAGCAATGGATGATAAAACTCTTTCGGCAATATAACGGCCGCTGCAAACACAGGTCCGGCATAACAGCCACGGCCTGCCTCATCGCAGCCGGCTTCAATCAATTCTTCCTGGTAAAAAGACAGTAATGCCATAGCTTCAAAAGTAAGTTAACAAGCCATTGTTTCTTCAATCCAAATAAAATTTCAACATTTGCAATATGGCAATACAGCAGGTACAAGACGATCTACTACGCAAAAGCTATCCGTTATTCGAAGACAACCTGGTAAGCGAAATTGAAGAACAGGGCGAGTTTAAAACCTTTCCTGCCAACGAAGTGCTCATGCGCAAAGGTCAATACATCCGCAGCACGATGCTGGTACTAAGCGGCCTCATAAAAATTTACCGGGAAGATGATGAAGGCAACGAATTCCTGATGTACTACTTGCGTCCGGGCGAAGCCTGTGCACTTTCGCTGGTATGTGCTGCCAAACATGAAGCAAGTCCTATTATGGCAAAAACTGTAACCGAAACTGATGTGATGATGGTGCCGGTTGATACCATGAGCGAATGGATGAGTAAATTCAAAAGCTGGTACCAGTTTGTAATTGAAACCTACCGCACCCGTTTTGATGAATTGTTGGCTACATTGGATAATGTTGCTTTCCGCAGTATGGACGAGCGTTTGGAATTTTACCTGAAACGTGCAAAAGAGGCCCAGCAAACCAACCTGCTCAACATCAGCCACCAGGAAATTGCCAACGAGCTCAACACCTCCCGTGAAGTAATTTCAAGGCTATTGAAAAAAATGGAGCAGAAAGACATGGTGAAGCTTAACCGCAATACCATCGAACTAAAAAAATTCTAATTCACTGCTATGTGATTTGAATCACCGTTCGGTGCAAAAAAGTACAGCACATTTGCTGCATGGAAATTATCGGCTATCTCGCATCTGTTGTTATTGGCATTTCATTAGGCCTTATTGGTGGAGGCGGTTCTATTTTAACTGTACCCGTACTTGTTTACCTTTTCGGCGTTGAACCTGTACTTGCCACAGCTTACTCCTTGTTTATTGTTGGCTCTACTTCGCTGGTAGGTGCTTTTCCCAAATACAAACAGGGTTTGGTTAATCTAAAAACGTCACTCATTTTTGGTGCACCCGCTATTGCTGCCGTTTATGCTACCCGAAAATTTATTGTACCGGCTATACCGCAGGAAGTGTTTACAGTTGGCGACCTGGTTATTACCAAGTCCATTTTAATGATGTTGCTGTTTGCCGTGTTGATGGTATTTGCATCATACTCCATGATCAAAGGAAAGAAAGAAGAAGGCAATGGCAACACTGGTGAACAAAAGTTTAACTATCCGCTTATTTTACTTGAAGGAACTGTTGTAGGTATGCTCACCGGTTTGGTTGGTGCAGGTGGCGGCTTCTTAATTATTCCTGCATTGGTGTTGCTGAGTAAATTACCCATGAAGCAGGCCGTAGGTACTTCGTTGCTCATTATTGCCGCAAAATCGTTGATCGGTTTCTTAGGCGATATTGGCCACCAGTTGATCGATTGGAAATTACTCATCATTGTTACGGCATTGGCTATTGCCGGCATTTTCGTTGGTAATGCGCTCAGCAAAAAAGTATCGGGCGATAAACTGAAAAAAGGATTCGGCTGGTTTGTTTTGGTAATGGGTATTTACATAATTGTGAAAGAATTGTTTATTAAGTAATACGTACTCACTGAAGCTCCGGCTCTGTGACAAAAGTCATAGTTCTGCCCTGATTGAAAACACAACTTTGCATCATTCAATTCAAAAAAATAAAACAGAGAAAAGCATATGAAAATTGAACAGATTTATACCGGTTGTTTAGCACAAGGTGCTTACTACATCGAAAGCGAAGGCGAAGCAGTGGTAATTGATCCTTTGCGTGAAGTAAGACCGTATGTTGAAAAAGCCGAGCGCAACAACGCAAAAATTAAATACGTTTTTGAAACACACTTCCATGCAGATTTTGTGAGCGGTCATCTTGATCTGGCGAAACAAACAGGTGCAAAAATTGTGTATGGTCCTAATGCTAAACCCGATTTTGATTTTCATGCAGCAACAGATGGTGAAGAGTTGAAAGTAGGTAAGCTTACGTTTAAGGTGCTGCACACACCTGGTCATACCATGGAAAGCACGTGTTACCTGTTGAAAGATGAAAACGGAAAAGACGTTGCCATCTTTACCGGTGATACATTGTTTATCGGCGATGTAGGCCGTCCCGATCTGGCACAGAAAGTGGTAGCCGATCTTACACAGGATAAATTAGCAGGTCACCTGTTCGATTCATTGCGCAATAAGATCATGCCGTTGGCAGATGAGATTATTGTGTATCCTGCACACGGTGCCGGAAGTGCATGTGGTAAAAACATGAGCAAAGAAACGTCCGACACATTAGGTCATCAAAAAGCAACCAACTATGCGTTGCGTGCAAACATGACCAAAGAAGAATTTATTAAAGAAGTAACCACCGGTTTGATTGCTCCTCCACAATACTTCCCATTAAACGTAATGATGAACATTCATGGTTACGACAGTATTGAAGAAGTACTGAAGCGTGGTACACAAGCGTTAAGTCCTGATGCATTTGAAACTGCAGCTAACGAAACAGGCGCACTCATTCTTGATACTAGAGATGCAGAAACCTTCAGCAAAGGGTTTGTACCAAATTCAATCAATATTGGTATCGATGGAAGTTTTGCACCATGGGTAGGTGCCATGATACCCGATGTAAAGCAGGAAATTTTACTGGTAACCGATGAAGGCCGTGAAGAAGAAGTGGTAACACGCCTGGCCCGTGTAGGTTACGATTATTCGTTGGGTTATCTCAAAGGTGGTTTCAACGCATGGAAAACTGCGGGTAAAGAAGTAGATGAAATCAAGCGTGTAACAGTTGATGAGCTGGCAGAAATTCAAAAGAAAAACCAGGATATAAGTATTCTTGATGTACGTAAACACAGCGAATACATCAGCGAACATTTGGTGGATGTTGAAAATGCGCCGCTCGATTTCATCAACGACAGCATGCTCAAGGTTGATAAGAACAAACCAACCTATGTGCATTGCGCAGGTGGTTACCGATCGATGATCTTTGCATCTATTTTACGTGCACGTGGTTACGATAACCTGATTGATGTACGTGGTGGTTTTAAAGCATTAAAGGAAAGCGGCAACTTTCAAATTACCGAATACGTTTGCCCTTCAACTCTTTTATAAACAGTGGTGATGGTTAAGGAAAAGGAGGTTAACTCGTTCGCCTCCTTTCTTTCAGCAACCACAAAAAATTAAATACGATGTTATCAATGATAAAAAACTTGTTTGGCCCCGGTACCGATTATAAAGCTTTACTTAGCAGCGGTGCTGTAATTGTAGATGTGCGTACGCCCGGTGAATTCCGTAGCGGTCACATTAAAGGCTCTGTAAATATTCCTGTTGACAGTATTCGTCAACACGTGAATGAGTTAAAGAAAAAAGGGAAACCTGTTATTACTTGTTGTGCAAGTGGCATGCGCAGCAGCTCTGCCGCTTCTATTTTAAAAGGTGCAGGTATTGAAGCGCATAACGGCGGTTCCTGGATGAGCCTTCAACAAAAAATATAACAGCATGCTCAGTTATTTTAAACAATGGACCGGTATGCGCCTGCTGCGGTTGGGCATGGGTATTGCTGCAATTATACAAGGTATTGCATCGCCCACGCCTTTGCTATGGGTGATTGGTGCGGTGTTGCTGGTGCAGGCCTTCCTTAACGTTGGCTGTATGGGTGGTTCCTGTGCTGTTCCTACACGACAAAATACTTCGGTAAACAATGAAAAAGCTTCTTAAAAAATCGGTATGGTACTTACCGGGTGCTGTAACTGGCGCAATCGGTGGTTATTTTTACTGGAAATATTTTGGTTGTAACGGAACCTGTTTAATTACATCGAGCCCTGTACGCAGTATTATCTATTTTGCAGTAATGGGCACGCTTGTAAACAGCATGTTTCAAGGCAATCGTAAAAAAGCAACTGAAAATCCGTCCTCATAAAAACAGGAACTGTTTGTTGCCTGCCTTTTCGAAAAATACCTGTTATCTGTAAACTGTTTGTTATTCCGGCAATCACAAAAACCAATTTTCATGAGTTTCATCGAATTCATTAAACAGCCGTGGCCCTGGTATGTTGCAGGCCCGCTTATCGGATTAATTGTACCAACGCTTTTGCTGATTGGTAATAAAACGTTCGGCATCTCATCATCGCTGCGTCATATTTGTGCAGCATGTGTGCCTGCCAATATTCCATTTTTTAAGTACGACTGGAAAAAAGAAGTCTGGAACCTGTTCTTTGTTGCAGGTATTACACTGGGCGGTTTTCTTGCTTTCTGGTTATTACAAAACCCCGAACCGATCCAGGTAAATGCAAAGCTTGCAGCAGAACTTAACCAATACGGTATTAACGATTACAGCGGAATGGTTCCTGCACAGCTCTTCAACTGGGATACGTTGTTTTCTGTAAAAGGATTATTGCTGATGGTAGGTGGTGGTTTCCTGGTTGGTTTCGGAACCCGTTATGCAGGAGGTTGCACCAGTGGGCATGCTATTATGGGTTTATCGAATCTGCAATGGCCTTCGCTTGTAGCAACGATTTCGTTTATGGTGGGTGGCTTTATTATGGCCAATCTTCTTTTACCTTTTCTTTTAAAACTCTAATTGTACTCAAATGGAATCAAAAGATATCTTACAGGAAACTGAACTGGAAAAAAAGCATCACGAATTTCTGGAGAACAACACCGATTTCGAAATGCGCTCACTCGATTCTGTTTGCTTTAACGAATCGGAGTTAAAACATCCGTGGTGGTATAACTTAAAATATGCAGCTGTTGGTTTGCTGTTCGGAATTGTGTTTGTAAAAGCCGAAATCATTTCGTGGTTTCGCATACAGGAAATGTTTCGCTTGCAGAGCTCTCACATGTACGGTGTAATTGGTTCGGCGGTAGTGGTGGGACTCATCTCTGTACTCATCATCAAAAAGTTCAAAATAAAAACCATTTACGGCGAGCCCATTGAGTTTGTTGACAAGAAATTCAACAAAGGTCAGATCTATGGTGGTTTGTTATTTGGTTTAGGCTGGGCTATTACCGGCGCATGCCCCGGTCCGTTGTTTGCACAAATAGGCAGTGGTGCTACAGCAGTAATTGTAACCCTGCTCAGTGCAATTGCCGGTACCTGGGTTTATGGTAAAGTAAGAGATCGTATACCGCATTAATCTGCATTGCTTATATGAACAACAGAAACATCATACTACTCTTTGTTCTACTTATTGCGCTTATCGTTGCCGCAACACAAACCGGTTGTTCATCGCAGCAGGATGAAAAAAAGTATGCTGCTGATTCAACTATGCAGCAATCGGTATGGGTAGGAGCACCTGCAAACCAGATACCTTATTACTCCCGTAAAGATGGTGAGCTTATCTGGTACGGGCACGAGTTGGTTGCCAACACAGCAAAATACCTCGGGCCCAAAGGTTCGGTATTGCAGATCAGCAATGGGATGAACTGCCAGAACTGTCATTTAGATGCTGGTACAAAACCGTGGGGTAATAACTATGGTGCTGTTTATTCAACCTATCCAAAATTCAGAGATCGCTCGGGTGGTATTGAAACCATTTACAAACGTGTGAATGATTGTTTCGAACGCAGCTTGAACGGTACAGCACTCGATACAACCGGTAAAGAAATGCAGGCCATCTATGCCTACATTAAATGGCTGGGCGAAGATGTGCAGCGTGGTGAAAAACCAAAAGGTTCGGGTATTGCCGAATTGCTTTACCTCAACCGTGCTGCCGATGCACAAAAAGGAAAAGAAGTGTATGTGCAGAAATGCCAAACCTGTCATGGAGCAAATGGTGAAGGTGTAGCAAACCTAGAAGGCAACGGTTATGCCTACCCGCCTTTGTGGGGAAAGAACAGTTATAACAACGGTGCAGGCTTGTTCCGCTTATCCCGCTTTGCAGGTTATGTAAAAAACAACATGCCCTTTGGTGCTGATTATCATGCACCACAGTTAAGCGCTGAAGAAGCATGGGATGTAGCTGCGTTTGTAAACTCGCAGCCACGACCAACAAAAGATTTGAAAAGCGATTGGCCTGATATTTCGAAGAAACCTGTTGATCATCCGTTTGGCCCGTATGCTGATCCGTTTACCGAAGAGCAGCATAAGTTTGGCCCTTATGGTCCGATAAAGGATTACAGGGATCAACATAAAAAATCCGGTACAAAATAAACCTACACAACGATTCGCATGCCAGAAACAAACATTACGCATCTGCACAGTTGCACCTGCAGCAATTGTACAGATGAACAACAGCATTTGCCTGTTACTCAAAACTCACGCAGGGATTTTTTTAAGAATGCTTCACTGTTAACAGCCGGAGCATTTATGCCACCATCGCTTGCCAATGCAGTAAGCGGTGATGCCTACCATCAAAACGAAATATTCAGTAATAAGGCGGTTAAAAAAGGAAAAGCAAATGTGTTTACATTGTTGCATACATCCGACATCCATGCACAGCTGTACACACACGATGAGTTCTTTTGGGAAAACAATCAACCGGTTTATAAAAAGCGTGGCGGCTTTGCGGTATTAAAAACAATGCTGCAAAAACTGAAAGCAGAAAACCCTGCTAACACGGTTATTATTGATGGAGGTGATTGTTTCCAGGGGAGCGGTACGGCTTCACTATCGCAAGGGCAAGCCATCATTCCGCTCATCAACAATATTGGTTACGATCTTATTTTACCCGGTAACTGGGAAGTGGTGTATGGTAAAGAAATGATGCGGAAAGATCTGGGTGGCTACAACAGTGCCAAGATCTGCGCCAACATGTTTCACGATACAACCGATGAGCATAGGAACGAAATGATCTTTCCGCCTTACTGGACGAAAATTGTTGCCGGCGTAAAAATCGGTTTCATTGGTTACAATGATCCGCTTACACCTAAACGCCAATCGCCGGCATACAGCAAAGGCATTTTGTTTACAAAACCGGAAGTGAATGTGCAGAAGTACATCAAACTGTTGCGTGATTATGAGCAATGTGCCATGGTGTTTTTAGTAACACACATGGGGCTTGCGCAGCAAATTGATCTTGCAAACAAAGTTGATGTAAAGGGCGTGGATTATATATTGGGTGCCGATACACACGAACGTGTACGCAAACCCATACAAGGAGCTTACGCAAAAGTAACCGAGCCCGGTGCCTTTGGTTCGTTTGTTGCACGACTGGATGTGGTAATTGAAGACGGAAAGATCATCGATGAGAATTATCATCTGCTGGATGTTGATCCGGAAAAATACAAACCCGATGCAGCAATGAATGAACTGGTTGAAAAAGTACGTCAGCCTTATACACAGCAACTCAATAAAGTGATTGGTAAAACAGCCGTACCACTGGTACGTTATTATGTGCTGGAAAACCCGATGGATAATTTGATTACCGATGCCATGCACTGGAAGTATAAAGACAAAGTAGATTTTGTTGCCAGCAATGGTTTCCGTTTTTGCCCGCCATTGGTGCCCGATGCGAAGAAAGGATACGCAGAAATTACCAATGATTTTTTATGGAGTATGATGCCTGTTGAAGCAGATTTGAAAATAGGAGAAATAAGCGGTAAGCAATTAAAAGAATGGTTAGAAAAAGAACTGCATAACGTATTTGCAAAAAATCCCGCTCAACGTTTTGGCGGATGGCTGGTACGCTTCAAGGGCATTACCTTAAACTTTACTGTAAATAAAGAAGCAGGCCAACGCATTAACGAAATTAAAATTAATGGTCAAGCACTTGACGAAACAAAGATGTACAAGATGCTTGGTTGCGAACGTGATGGCGATCCCGATGATACGATTTGCCGGATAGAAAAAGTAAACAACCCCCGCAAAACAGGTGAGCATATTCACAATGTAATTCGGGAGTACCTGGCTGCACATCCGTTGGTAAGTCCGAAGATTGAAGGAAGAGTAACCGCTACGGATGCGCCTGCAAATTTATTATCGCAACTGGAAGGATATGATTATATCTTTAGGTAAAAAAACACATGAAAAAATATAAACTGCTTCTTGTTACAGTAATGCTGCTTGCTTTTTCGTTTGCTAAAGCGCAGGAAAAAATTGTATGGGAAATTTCATCGGGCGATACGGCACAACAACGTATTCTCTTTCGGCAAATCAACAATGTACTTACTGCCGCACCCGATACTAAAATTGAAGTGGTGTTTCACGGCTTTGCCATCTTTGCTGTTCTGAATGATACCGGCTATTTTCACCAACAGATTTTACAAGCACATAAAAAAGGAGTTGTTATTGCAGCCTGCAATAATTCGTTGAAGAGTCGCAACATCAGTAAAGATCGTGTTATACCGGAGGCAACCATTGTTCCCGTTTCTATTTTGGAAATAGCAGCCAAACAACGGGAAGGCTGGAGTTACATTAAAGCAGAGTAATTCTGTCTAAATAATAGCAGCAGCCTTGCAACAATTGCATGTTGCAGGCTGCTGCTGTCAAAGAAACGCTCACAATCAAACTCGAAATTTCTTTTAGATAAAGAGCATGTGTACGCCTTCGCCTTCGCTGCGTTTATAAAAATCGCCAACGGTTATAATATCTTCCACGCCTTCGTACAAATCGTCTTCCTTGTAGTGGAACATATCAAACGCCAGTTTGCATGCCCACATACGTACACCCGATGCATATAAGATGTCTAGGAATTCTGGCACTTCCGGCATATCTACTTTTTCCATTTCTTTTTTCATCATGGTTGTTGCCAATGCTTCCATGCCGGGCAAACCACCGATCATGGTTGGCATATGCATAGCAGGGTTACCTACTGTTGCAACGTGTAATTTTTCCAGTTTCTTTTTATGTACAGCTTCCAGTCCGAAAAAAGTAAAGAACAATTCAGCTTCGATGCCTTCCATACGTGCACCGTTCGCCAATACAAAAGCTGCATACACATTTTCCAAAGATGCTTTGGATAAGATGATCATCATCTTTTTAATTTTTCCTTTATCCTCGTTCATGATTGACAAGTTTTAAATGTTTTAGATACAACTGGCAGGCTTGGGTATACCCGCAATTTTTGTGGATGTTTTCAATGGTGCGTTGGGGAACAATGAGTAGAACTCTTTAATATCCACCACACCACTCTTGCCTACACGACGGATGCTGAGTGCTACCTGGTTCTGCTGCTCTTTCTGCAGGTATTTCAATACTTCCCAATGACGGGGAGTAAGATTGATGTTGGCTTCTTTTGCCAGTTCTTCACCAACCTGTTCGTTCCATTGGCTGAAATCAGTTAAATATCCTTCTTCGTTTACGGCAATGGTTTTGCCGGCGATTGTCTTTTCCATAACATGTATTTAATAAGTGAATGATTAAGCATAATGTTTTCCGCTTTCGCTCATCGTGGCCGATACAAAAGGAATATGTGTTCCTTTCAGTAATACGTTCCAGTAAATCCAGCGAAAGGCGAGTTTGCCCATGTGATTCATACGGCTTTCTTTCAACAAACGCAACGGACCAATGCCTGCAAAAGGAAATGTTCCTTCTACCGGTTCGTGTGTATAGTTAAAATCGATGAGCAATGCTTTGCCGCCACCTGTTTCAATGAAACAGTTAGCATGTCCATCGAATTCTTCTTTCAATGGTTCGTTGTTGACATAGCGTAAAATATTTTCTGTTAAGATCTCTGCTTCGAAGTGTGCAACAGATCCTGCTTTTGATGCAGGGATATTGCTTGCATCACCCAATACAAATACATTCTCATAGTTGAGTGATTGCAGTGTGGCTTTGTTCGTAGGTACATAGTTCAAATCATCGCCCATACCCGAACGTTCCATCAACGCATCGCCTTTGTTGGTGGGTACAGTTACCAGGATATCGAAAGGAATTTCTCTGCCACCATAATCAATAATGGTTTTGCTTTCATTATCTACCTGTTCAATGGCAAAATCACTTTCAATATGAATATTTTTTTCGTGCAGTAAATGTTCCAGAGCCTCTGTTGCTTTTGGTTTTGTAAACGCACCGCTCAACGGCGTTACATAGGTAATTTCTACTTTATCACGCATGTGTTTATGCTTGAAGAATGAATCGGCAAGGAATGCAAACTCCAATGGAGCAACCGGACATTTGATGGGCATTTCTGTTATGTGTACCACCAATTTACCGCCTTGCCAATCTCTCAGTTTATTGCGCAACGCCAATGCTCCTTCAAATGTGTAGAAATCGAAAACCGATTTTTGCCATTCTTTTCCCTGCATCCCTTCAGTTTCTTCGGGAGCAATTTTTGCACCGGTGGCAACAATTAATACATCGTAGTTCAACGCTGTTCCGTTTGCCAGTTCAATTCTATTTTCTTTTGGAACGATACGATCAATTTTCTTCTTTACCAGAGTTACATCTTTCGGAATAAACTCTTCAATGGTTTTAATAATATCTTCCGGCGTATAAATATCAAAAGGAAGAAACAAGTATCCGGGTTGGTAGTGATGTTCTTCACGCTCATCAATAATTGTAATTTGCCAGTCGGGTTGTTTCAGTTCGTTGTGCAGATGATTTGCCATCATGGTGCCTGCAGTACCGGCTCCGAGTATAACCAGATTTTTCATCGCTTAATTGTTTTGTTGTTTGATTTATGACACAGTAAAAGTCGATCAGCAACAGCTCTTGTTTAATGACCTGCATGCGCATGTAAAATGATCCTTATCAAGAAAAAAGTAAGATTTGTTTAAACAGCATTCGTTGTGTGATTTTTGTCACAACAAAAAATGCTGAAACCCTTGTTGTGTGTGACTTTTAGCACAGAATTACAGCCTTTCCAATAACAGGTTTTTGTATGATTATAATCACAAAGTGCGGCTATTGCTTCTGCTACTTTTGACCTGTTATAAAATCACAAAAAATATGAAGTACATTATTGTTGGAGCAGTTGCAGGTGGTGCGAGTACTGCAGCCCGTTTAAGAAGATTAGATGAACATGCTGAGATCGTTATTTTCGAAAAAGGTGAATACATCTCCTATGCTAACTGCGGATTGCCTTATTACATTGGTGATGTAATTAAAGACCGCAACAAACTTTTTGTACAAACTGCTTCAGCCTTCAACAAACGTTTTAATATTGATGTACGCATATCAACCGAAGTAATTGCGATCAACCCATCTGCAAAAACTATTACAGCACGCAAGCAGGCAACCGGCGAAGTTTATGAAGAAAGTTATGATAAACTCGTGCTCTCGCCCGGCGCAGAACCTGTACGTCCACCATTACCCGGCATTAACAGCGAAGGCATTTTTACATTGCGTAACGTAAACGACACCGATTATATTAAAGCATACGTACAGCAGAAAAAAACAAGTAAAGCTGTTGTTATCGGTGCCGGCTTTATTGGTTTGGAAATGGCTGAGAATTTTCATGAGCTGGGTTTAGATGTTACCATTATTGAAATGATTAACCAGGTAATGGCGCCGGTCGATTATCCAGTTGCGGCGTTTGTGCAACAGCATATCCGTTCAAAAAGAGTAAAACTTCGCCTGAACACTGCCGTGACTGGCTTTACCAAAAACGGCGATCAAATTGAAGTTGCTTTAAATAACGGTGAAGTATTAATAGCCGATGTAGTGATTCTTTCCATTGGTGTTCGTCCCGATACAAGATTAGCTGCGATGGCCGGTTTGCAACTCGGCCAAGCAAAAGGTATTCAGGTGAACGAATTCCTCCAAACATCCGACCCCGATATTTATGCCGTAGGCGATGCTATTGAATTTGAAAATCCCATCACGCATCAATCAATGATTACCTACCTGGCAGGACCAGCCAATAAACAAGGTCGTATTTGTGCAGATAATGTGGTGCTGGGCAATGTGCGTTCGTACAAAGGCTCAATCAATACCGCCATTGTAAAAGTGTTTGACATGACAGTGGGCACCACAGGTACAGCATCCAAACATTTAAAAGCAGCAGGTATCGAGCATATTGTATCAACCACACACAACGGTTCGCATGCCGGTTATTATCCCGGTGCAAAACAAATGACGATACAACTTGCATTTGCACCGAAGGATGGAAAACTGTTAAGCGCACAAATTGCCGGTTATGATGGTGTAGATAAACGTCTCGATGTTTTTGCTTCTTACATCAAACAAGGAAAAACCGTATACGACCTTATTGAATTTGAACATGCGTATGCACCACCTTATTCCTCTGCAAAAGACCCGGTAAACATGGCGGGTTTTGTTGCTGAAAATATTTTGCTCGATCACTTGCGTGTGTTTTACTGGAACGATTTGGATCAACTGCAGCCCGATGATCTGTTGATTGATGTTCGGCGTAAAGATGAATTTGAAGCGGGTAACATTGAAGGAGCCATTAATATACCTGTTGATGAATTAAGAAACCGATTACATGAAATTCCATCAAACAAAACCCTTTACATCTATTGCGAAGCAGGGCTGCGTGGTTACCTCGCACAACGGATTCTGCGACAAAACGGATACGAAGCGGTGGCTAATCTTTCGGGAGGTTATTATTTATGGAATGCCTGTACAACAGAAATGCGGTTCTTAAACAAACCCGAACCGATTTTAGTATAGAGGCGAATGTTTTCCTCGCCTACCTTTGCAGGCGTTATGACGCAAACATCCTCCTCGCAAAAAGCTGTTGCCAACTGGCTGCTATTCGGTGTATTTATGTTAATCGTTCAGATTTTACTGGGCGGTATTACCCGTTTAACCGGTAGTGGCTTAAGTATTACCGAATGGGATGTTGTAACAGGAACGTTGCCGCCATTAAACGAAACCAAGTGGCTGGAAGAATTTGCAAAGTACAAAGGCACACCGCAGTACCAATTACTCAACACCGATTTTACACTCAGCGATTTTAAATTCATTTTCTTTTGGGAGTGGTTTCATCGTTTGTGGGCACGTGTAATGGGGATGGTGTTTGCAGTTGGATTTATTTACTTCCTGGTTCGCCGGTATTTTAAAAAAGAAATGATCAAACCATTGATCATCCTGTTTTTGTTAGGCGGTTTACAGGGTGCTGTAGGTTGGATTATGGTAGCCAGTGGTTTAGTGGGCGATGCTGTGTATGTAAAGCCTACACGTTTAGCATTGCATTTTATTCTTGCAATGGGTTTGCTTTGTTATACATTCTGGTTTGCATTACAACTAAGAGTCAAGAAAAGCGAAATAACTGTTCATCGTTCAATCAACAACTTTACGTTACTGTTGCTGGTACTGTTGATTGTTCAATTACTGTTTGGGGCATTGATGGCGGGCCACAAAGCTGCGACAGCTGCACCATCCTGGCCGATGATCAATACAGAATGGATTCCAGCATCACTTTGGAAAGATTCTCCGCTGCTGATCAACTTCATCGAAAACAAAATTACCATTCACTTTGTACATCGTGGCTTAGCTTACTTGCTGAGTATATTGATTGTTTTATGGTATTACCGTGCTACAAAAGTTGAAGGCAGCAACCTGTTTAAGGCAACCCGTTTTCTTCCGTTGTTTCTTGTGGTGTTGCAGGTATTACTCGGTATTTTTTCTGTACTTACTTCCACCAAAATAATTCCCAACCGCTGGGGTTTGTTCGAGTGGGTAGCACAACTGCATCAATTGGTAGGTATGTTTTTACTGCTGAGCTTTATTTGGGTATTGTACCTGGTTCGCCGAAAAGAAACCAACTAAGTAATATTTTACAAGCAGCGTTACGTTCGTAAATCTTTTCTTTTCCGTAACTTCTGCTTCATGAAGAAATACCTGCTTGGCATATGGTACTCCTTTCCTGTACAATTAATTTTTCTGCATTTCAGAAAATACCAACTGCTGCTGGTATTTTGGTTTTTATTAGGCAGTGCCGTGAGCGGAGGCTTCATGCACACCTATGGTGCCAACTCACTTTTTCTATCGCCTGAATATTTAGGACGTGTAAATTTTCTTAGCGCCTTTTTTGTAGGCACCGCTTTTGGAGGTTTTGTGATGAGCTGGAATATTGCCAGCTTTATTCTCTTCAGCAGTTATTTTAAATTTTTAGCAACTACATCAAAGCCTTTTTCAAAATACTGTATTAATAATGCAGGTATACCACTTATTTTCCTCATCAATTTTTTAATACAGCTCATTCGTTTTAACCGCTACAAAGAACTGTTGTCCGTTACGGAAGTATTATGGATTGAATTTGGCTTTTTAGCAGGACTGTTTCTGTTTTTGTTTTTCTCCATGCTTTATTTCTACGGGTATGAAAAAGCGATCCTTAAAACGATGCATCCGGTGTTGCGTAACCCGCAGCAGTTTATGCAGCAATACAAACCCGACGGGAAACCTCACAACCACGAACAGCTTATAACAGTCAACTATTTTTTAACCAGTTTCTTCAGTATTAAGAAAACAAGAAACGTTTCACACTACAGCAGTTTGTTTCTTGATGTTATTTTTAAGCGTCATCATTTTGCTGCTGTAATGGCAATTGTATTGGCGTTTCTGTTGTTAATGATCTATGGATTGTTTCTGGATTATCCGCAATTACAGGTTCCGGCGGCAGCAAGCATTTTTATCTTTTTTGCAGTACTTATTGGTGCAGCTGCTGCGTTGGCACACTGGCTTGATACCTGGAGCATTCCTGTTTCGATACTGCTGGTGCTAGTTTTTAATTTGCTGTTTCGTTACGAATACATCGACATTCGTAATAAAGCTTTCGGTTTAAATTATGAAAACAGACAAAAGCGGCCGCAATACAATCTTCCAGCACTTAGCGTTTTGTGTAGTGCAGAACAAGTGCATACTGATAGTTTAAACATGATTCGCCTGCTGGAAAACTGGAAACGAAATCAGGGGGAAGAAAAGCCTCTGTTTTATGTGCTTAATGTTAGCGGTGGCGGAAACCGATCTGCAACGTTTACTGTAAATATGCTCTCACGTATCGACAGTTTTATGAACGGACAACTGATGAAAAAAACAGGTTTGTTCTCCGGTGCCTCTGGCGGTATGCTCGGCTTAACATATTATCGTGAACTGTATCGTGAGCAACAAAAAGGAAAAGCTGTTGCGATTGCAAGAGAACAAATCACCGCTAATATTTCCAAAGATCTGCTGAACCCGATTTTCTCAGCCTATGTAACAAGAGATCTGCTTACACCTGCACAGAAATTTTCTGTTGGTCCTTACCGTTTTGTGAAAGACCGTGGTTATGCATTTGAACAACAGCTTAACTATAATACCGGATCTATTTTAAATGATCGCTTGACCGATTACCGGACCGATGAATTTAATGCAACTATTCCGTTGGGCATTTTCAGTTCTACTGTTTCGCAGGATGGGCGTAAGCTCATGATCTGCAGTCAGCCAATCAGTTTTTTAATGCGGCCCCGTTCCGATAGTGCAAAAGGTATTACTGCCGAACCCGATGCCATTGACTATGCCGCATTTTTTAAAGAGCTCAATCCCTATAATATCCGTTTGCTGACAGCGTTGAGGATGAATGCAACTTTTCCTTATGTATTACCAAATGTGTGGCTACCCACTAAACCAATTGTTGATGTAATGGATGCCGGTCTTAGAGATAACTATGGCCAGGAAATTACGCTTCGGTTTTTGCATGTATTCAACGATTGGCTAAAAGCAAATACATCCGGTGTGGTGTTTATACAGTTACTCGATCGTAAAAAAGGTGAGTGGAATGATGATTTAAAAGAACCCGGCATCGGCGATATTTTATACAAACCCGTAACAACACTGCAAAACAATTTTTATAAAGTACAGGACTATATGCAGGAAAGTATGCTTAGCTACTCCGTAGATGATATGCCGATGTACCGCTTTCATTTTATGTATCGTCCGGAAAATGCAAAACAAGGTGCTGCACTCAGCTTTCATTTAACCAAACGGGAAAAGAAAGATATTGCAGCAGCTGTAAGCGATTCGTTTAATAACCAGGCTTTGCAACAACTTTTAAAGCTCACATCGGCAACTCAGGGCATTAATAAAGAGTAAGCAGAGGGAATCACTTTTATGTGAAAAGCAGTAGCGCCTTCTTTTCCATCGCCATCAATATGTAACGGAGCATTTTCTTTGTTTGTGATGGTTAATTCTTTCGATTGAAAATAAGTGATCCCGTTTCGATTTGCAAAGTCAGTTGTAAACGTACCAAAACGGATATGCCATATTACACGAACTATCAATGCTAATAAATTCGCTTTTTCAACTGCCACAATATCCAACAGTCCATCCTGCAAACTCGCTTTTGGCGCAATGGTAAACTGGTTGCCAAACTGGTTACTGTTGGCAATGCTGATGAAGTAGGCGTCAAGTTCAATATTTACTTCAGGAGAAGAAATAGTAAAGGGATATGTTTTAATAGAAGTAATATTCTGCAGCGTAAGTTGAATGTACTTCATCAAGCCACGTTTTGACTGCCGGTCAAAATCATGTGCCACTTTTGCATCGAAACCAATTCCGCTTAACATACAGGAAAATTTTCCATTAATTTCAAATGCATCAACCCGTTGTGCGCTGCCGTTAAAAATAATATCAAACGCTTTATCGATCGTTTTCGGAATGCCTGCTGCAAAAGCCAATCCGTTTCCCGAACCACGGGGTATAATACCAATGTTTACAGGTAAGTGATAAATAGCGGCAAGGATGGTACTGATGGTTCCATCGCCTCCTGCAATTATTACATCGGTTACAGCTGCTGTTTTTATTTTTTCGATGAGGAAAGAATAATCAGCATCGGCTCTGCTATGTTCAATAGAAAATTCAACCTTCTCTTTTTGGCAACGCTCTTCAATAAGTTGTTGTAACGGCTTACCTTTTTGTACTCCGGAGCGTGGATTGAATAAGAAAATAAAACGTCGTTGCATTATTGTAAAACTACTGGCGAAAAATGAAATGATAAAGCTTATCGCTTAGGATACAATACATCTCTGTTATACGTCCATACCGCATCCTGCAAATGATTAGCTGCTTTTTTGCGAAATAAAGATGCCACAAGGTTTATTGTATTGCCACTTAAAATAATTATGTTACCGGGTGCCCTGTTTTTCTGTGCTATAAGAATTCCGCCAATAACTGCAGCCGTACCTATTAAAGGAAGCGTATTACCAACATTACGGCTTTTGAGATATTGTTTATAATAACCTGTTGCTTCTGGCGACAAGAGCATCAGATTTTGTACAGTAGTTTTCTCCAGCACAATACCATTCATGCTGATGCGGTTGCCAAGCCTTATGGTTTTTTGATTGTACTGCAAACGCATTGAATCGGCATTAATTTGCCCGACTGCATAAATACTGGTCAAAAGAAAGGCTATAAAAAGAAATACCTGTTTCATTACTATACTATAAAACGAAGATAATGTTGAATTGAAATAGCTGCTACCCGTTTTTCCATTCAACAACTAACAGTTGTGCATATCGAAAAATACAGCTTCACAATTTATTCATTAGTTGTTTTAATCATGTTAAACTACATTTGCACGTCAAACAACAATATGAAGCATCAAACATTACGCATTTATTTTTCTGTTTTATTACTATGTGCTTCTGTATTGTTTGCGGTACCTCTTTTTATGTACAAGTACGGTACTGACGAGCAATTCCTACTTGTTGTTGAGGTGCTTTTATTCGTATTTCTTTCTTCTGCAAATTATTCCGATCGTAAAGAAGTATTGGTTGGCAGACGCAAAACACATTTCGTAATCATTATTCTTCTTTCAATTGTATTATCAATTAATGGACTGCTTTTAATCAATAAGGTAAAAAACACTTCTACCTCGTTTCGTTCTTCAAACGAAAGTTCCGCTATTTATAATTAATCTTTTACCATTTCAACAGTGCGCTTGCCCAGGTAAAGCCACTGCCAAAAGCTGCTAAACAAACAAGATCGCCTTCGTTTATTTTGCCCGCTTCCCATGCTTCGCATAATGCAATAGGAACAGATGCTGCTGTGGTGTTACCGTACTTTTGAATATTATTAAACACCTGTTCATCTTTCAACTTTAGTTTCTGCTGCACAAACTGTGCAATACGCAGGTTCGCCTGGTGGGGGATCAATAACTTCAAGTCAGATGCTTGATAGCCGTTTGCAGTCAGTGCCTCCATAATCACTTCCGGAAATTTTACCACCGCTGTTTTAAAAACTGCCGGACCATCCATATTTGGAAAGTTCTGTGCTTCATCAATCATGGCATGACTCATAAACATATCGCCCAGTTCTGCTTCATTAAATGTTGCCGCATCAGCCTTCCAATGATTAGCATGGGTGCCGGGATTAAACATTGCCAGTATTTCAGCATCTGTACCATCGCTGTGCAAATGCGTACTGAGTACGCCTCGGTTTGCATCCTGTGTTGGTTGCAGCACAACAGCTCCTGCGCCATCACCAAAAATTACACTTACGTTACGGCCACGTGTACTAAAGTCTAAACCGAAAGAATGTTTTTCTGCACCAACCACCAATATGTTTTTGTACATACCGGTTTTAATAAACTGATCGGCAACAGAAATAGAATACACAAAACCACTGCATTGGTTACGAATATCCAACGCTCCCACTTGTTTCATTTGCATTGCCCGCTGCAATAGCACACCACAGCCGGGAAAGTAATAATCGGGACTAAGTGTTGCAAAAACAATAAAGTCGATATCCTGTGCAGTAATGCCGGCCCGTTCAATTGCAACTTTTGCAGCTTCAACCCCCATTGTTGTGGTAGTTTCTTCTGTACGGTGAGCATACCTTCTTTCTTTAATACCGGTACGCTCCTGAATCCACTCATCGCTTGTATCCATGTATTGAGTGAGGTCGTTGTTGGTTACAACATGCGATGGCACATATTTACCGATGCCGGCAATTTTACTCCGAATCATATAGCAAATCGTTTAGAAAAGTAAGTTAGGAATTTGCATTGATTTGTAACGATTACAACTCCAACTATTGTAACTGCAATAAAAAAGGGGCAAAAGCCCCTTTGAATTTTTTAGTTTGCAGATGTTAAATGATTTCCCACACTTCATTTCCACGCAAAAGCTTATCGAGGTTGCCAACACCTTTTGTACCGATAGCTTCATCAATCTGTAATTGAAGTACATCTTCGTAACATGCACGTTCTGTTTCGTAAAATACACCAAACGGTCTTGGTAAATGTCCTGCAATCCGTGGATCATCGAACATACGTACCAATATCTGCGCTTTGTAAAAATCTTTTTCGTTGTGCACCCACAAATCATCCTTGCTGTGGCCTTCATTCAAGTCAACAATCACGGGGTTAAAGCCATCCAGCTTAACACCCTTGTCTTTATTAGCACCAAACACTAAAGGCTCGCCATGAGTTAGAAACAGTGTTTCGTCTGCCTTGCTCGATTTTTCCGTAAACACTTCAAAAGCACCATCGTTAAAGATGTTACAGTTTTGATAAATCTCAAGGAAAGAAGCGCCCTTGTGTTGCTGACTGCGGAGAAGCATTTCCTGCAGATGTTTAGGATCACGATCCATACTACGTGCAACAAATGTTGCATCGGCACCCATTGCCAAAGCCAACGGATTGAACGGATGGTCGATACTGCCCATTGGTGTACTCTTTGTAATCTTCTTTTGCTCAGATGTTGGAGAGTACTGGCCTTTTGTTAAACCATAAATCTGGTTATTAAACATCAATATGTTGATGTCGAAATTGCGACGTAACAGGTGAATGGTATGATTACCGCCAATACTTAAACTATCTCCATCTCCGGTTACAACCCAAACGCTTAGCTCAGGTCTTGCAGCTTTCAATCCACTGGCAATTGCAGTTGCACGTCCATGGATCGAGTGCATACCATATGTGTTCATATAATAAGGGAAGCGGCTACTGCAACCGATACCACTTACTATCACAATATTTTCTTTAGGAATGCCTAATGTTGGCATTACTTTTTGCACTTGTGCAAGAATAGAATAATCGCCGCAACCAGGGCACCAGCGTACTTCCTGGTCGGTTGCAAAATCCTTGGCTGTAAGGGCAGGGGCTGTAGTTACTTCACTCATATAAAAAAGTTGCATCAAATTTACGCAGAAAACTGACTGGTTCGCACCTAAAAAATACTGATGATGGTTAGTTGCCCGCAATCAGTTCTTCCCAGTACTCTGCAGCACGGCGGGTATGCGGAATTACAATGGTTCCGCCCACAATATTTGCCACAGCAAAAATTTCATACATCTGCGCTGTAGTTACGCCCAATTCGTGGCATTTTCCAAGATGATACTTTATACAATCATCGCAACGCAATACCATGCTGGCAACCAAACCCAACATTTCTTTGGTTTGTGTAGAAAGTGCGCCTTCGGCATATGTATTGGTATCGAGGTTCCAAAGACGTTTAATAACAAGATTGTCTTTACTAAGAATTACCTCGTTCATTTTGGTGCGGTAGTCGTTAAATTCCTGTACCAGATTACTCATATCGTTTTGTTTTTAAACAAAGATACCACCTGAACATTGTGTAAAACAAAAGCCCCGCTTTTGCGGGGCTTTGCTATCTGGTATTTAAACAAGATTAGTAACGGTTGTTGCTGAAGCTTCTGTTACCACCAGAAAAAGAACGACGGCCACCATTGTTGCCACCTGCACGCTCTTCACGGGGTTTAGCTTCTGTTACTTTAATAGCACGGCCTTCTACCATACCACCATCGAGTTCGCTGATAGCTGTTTTTGCAGCTTCATCATCACTCATTTCAACAAAACCAAAACCGCGGCTACGGCCAGTGAATTTGTCGTTAATTACTTTAGCGCTGGTTACATCACCATAGCTTTCAAAAAAACCTCTTAAGTCGTCATCTGTTACGTTGAAGCTTAAGTTAGAAACATAAATGTTCATGTTTGTTAATTAAAACATTGATAAATAAAGACTGAGCAAATACGGAGCTTAAAGAAGAAGACTAACTATTAGCAGATTGTGCGTAGCAGGTAATACGATTCACTTACAAAACACTGTATAACTCAAAATAACGCCGCAAAGATAGGGGTATTACAGGGGTTTTTACCTATCAGAAGGCGGTTTACAATCCTCTCCCAAAAAAAATTTGACTTTTTTTAGGCTTGAAAAATTTCCATTAATGCATTATTCCACAAGCTCTTAGCTGCACTTAATACGAACCCTAACTCGTAGATTTACGATTACAATTAAAAAAAATACTGTAAAACATTATGAGATTTCAAAACTAGCATATACTTTTGCTATGTAATTACCCTTAGAGAACGATACATACTTTCTAAACAGTTATTTCCAGACTGTTTTATTTACCATCGCCTTCTTGGGGTTTCTACCTGAAAACTATAAGTAACCGTACCATGAAACAGAAATTTTACCCCGTAATTTGTGCAATTGTTATTGCCCTCAACTTTTTCTCAACTTCAACTTCTGCTCAAACAGCTCTCGTAGCCGGAAATTATCCAGGTTCATCAGAGAATTTGTTAGGCACCCGTTACAGAAAAATCAGAATTGAAAACGACGAGCAGAATAGTGCTATTTATGCCGGTATCCCGGATTTAGGTAATAATCGCAATAACAGCAAAAACGAGCGTGATTTCAATTATGGCAGAACTGGAACTTTCACATTCCAGATTACTTACAACTTGAGTAATAATACTTTTACAACGGTTACCACTGTTGGAAGTAACTCAACAACTACAACATTCTCCAACGTATCGAATAAATTATCGGCAGACGGGAAAAACGTTTCTGCTGCAAACATTAACCTTTTAACTTTAAAAGTTAAATCGTACACCAACAATACTATCACTGTATCAAATCTTACAATCGAGGGTATGCCTGTTCCCGGCACATATGGCCGTTCAAACTCACAGGGCACATCAAATTGGCATTTAACATCGGCATTATTAAATGGCGGGTTTGTAGTTACCGGCACTGTAACAATGAGCGGATCTATGCATGAAGGAAGTGAATCACAACTGATCGAGTTTGGTTTTGCTAACTCAGCATCAGCTCCTGGTCCGCTGCCTGTAGTTTGGGGTGGTTTTGCCGGAAAGCGTGTAAATAATTCAACTGTTGGTTTACAGTGGAGAACAATGCAGGAGCAAAATGCTTCTCACTACAATATTCAACGTTCAGAAGATGGTGTTCATTTCCGTACAATTGGTATGGCTATGGCACAGGGTACTACTGCTTCTGTAACAGATTACAATTTCGAAGACAAACAAGCAACCGGCAACATGTACTACTACCGTTTAGAGCAGGTTGATCTGGATGGTACAAGCAACTTCTCTTCGATCATCAAACAAGGTAACGGCGGTAAAAAGACATTGGTTGGCGGTCTTGGAAGCAACAAAATTCTGGTTCAGTTCTTCAGCAACGATAACCGCAACATCCGCATCGTTAACAACAGCGGTGTTGTTGTAAAGCAAATGAACAGCACTACACAAACACAAGTGTTTGATGTAAACAATCTGCCTATGGGTGTTTACGCATTACAAATCATTAACAGCGATGGCACTTCTGAAGTACACCGCTTTGTAAAATAATTCTCTGAGTTCTCTTATGGTACGGATCTGAGGACAGCAGTTTCCACTACAGTCCGACTTGGATCTAAAGAAAAAGCCCCACATTAAATATGTGGGGCTTTTCTTATTTCATAAAGAATATCCTTTTAGCTTAAGCCGATACTGCCTCGCCGTACAGCTCCTGCTGCAGCTGCTTAACCCGTGCATCCTCCAGGTATTCGTCGAAGGTGGTTAAACGATCGATGATACCACCCGGGGTCAACTCAATTATACGATTAGCAGTCGTATGCATAAACGTATGGTCGTGTGATGTTAACAGCACAACTCCTTTGTATTCAATACACTGTTCGTTAAAGCTTTGGATACTTTCCAGGTCGAGGTGGTTGGTTGGCTGATCGAGTACAATTACATTGGGGTTTTGCATCATCATTTTACTGATCATGCAACGTACTTTCTCACCACCACTCAACACGTTCGTCTTCTTCATAATATCATCACCACTAAACAACATCTTGCCCAGGAATCCACGGAGGAAAGGTTCATCGGCATCGGTAACATGGGTTGGAACGTATTGCCGTAACCATTCCATCAGGTTCAATCCTTCGGTAAAAAAGCTGTTATGCTCAACCGGTAAATACGCTTTTGTAATGGTTGACCCCCATTCGTATTTCCCTGCATCTGCTTTTTCTTCATCATTAATAATATCAAAGAAGTGGGTTACAGCGAGTGGATCTTTACTTACAATGGCAATTTTGTCGCCTTTGTTAACCGTAAAGCTTACTTTATCGAACAGTACACGACCGTCGATGCTTTTCTTCAGGTTTTCAACATTCAGAATCTGGTTACCTACTTCACGCAAAGGCTGGAAAATAATGCCGGGATATTTTCGGTTCGATGGTTCAATTTCTTCAATAGTAAGTTTTTCCAACGCCTTTTTACGGGACGTAGCCTGCTTACTTTTTGAAGCATTAGCGCTGAATCGGGCAATAAAGTCGATAAGGGCCTGACGCTTCTCCTCAACCTTCTTGTTCTTATCACCTAATTGGCGTGCCATTAACTGACTGCTCTCGTACCAGAAAGTATAGTTACCCGTAAACACCTTGATCTTTGAACGATCCACATCAGCTACATGCGTACAAACAGAATCTAAAAAGTGACGGTCGTGACTCACTACCAATACAATATTTTCATAGTCGGCAAGGAAATTTTCTAACCAGCCAATAGTTTCAATATCCAATCCGTTGGTAGGCTCATCCAGCAACAGAATGTCGGGGTTGCCAAACAAAGCCTGCGCCAGTAACACACGTACTTTTAAGTTTGAGGGAATATCCTTCATCAACATCTGGTGGTAATGGTCTTTCATACCAAGGCTGCTGAGGAAAGTAGCTGCATCACTTTCGGCAGTGTAGCCACCCATTTCGCCAAACTCGGCTTCCAGCTCGCCAGCCTTCATATAGTCATCTTCGGTAGCATCTGGATTAGCATAGATGGCATCTTTTTCATGCATCACATCCCACATTTTTTTGTGGCCCATCAACACCGTGTTCAACACCGTTTGTTCATCGAACTCGAAATGGTTCTGTTTCAACACAGCCAGGCGTTCGCCGGGTGTAATTTCCACTGTTCCCTTGTTGGGCTCAATTTCGCCACTCAGGATTTTTAAAAAGGTACTCTTTCCTGCACCGTTGGCGCCAATTACGCCGTAACAGTTTCCTTTGGTGAAGTTGATATTCACTTCATCGAACAATACCCGCTTACCATAAGAGAGGGTTATATTTCTTGCACTGATCATAGTTGTGATTGTGTTTCAACAGTTGCTGCCCGAAGTTTAACACTTGGACGCAGCATACTCATTTTTTGAAGCCGCAAAGGTACGGGAAAAGAGGCAGGGAAGGGGTTTGAAAGAAACAACGTTTACCGCATTAAAAAGCCCTCCATTTTGTGGAGGGCTAACTTGAGCAGGCTCAAACAAATCTGTTTATTACAATTCTTTGATCTTAATATTCTTAAACCAAACATGGTTACCATGATCCTGTAATGCAATACGTCCTTTTTTATAGGTACCAAAGTCGGGCCATGCTTTAAACTTGCTGCCGGCAATCATTTTTTTCCAGCCTTCGTCCCACATGGTAGTGGTTACTACTTTAACACCATTGAGATAAAACTCAAGTGTTCCGTTTTGCGATTTGATTTCTGCCAGATTCCATTCCAAAGCAGGTTTCACTGTTTCGGGAGCTGAGGTAATCAAATCATACAAATCACCTGCACGATGCTTGATGATCTTTGCATCGGGATGGCATTTGTTATCGAGCACCTGCATTTCCGGACCGGTCATCCACGGAAACTCATACTTCGCTGTGTCTTCATGAATATTAAAAATAATACCGCTGTTGCCGCAAGTATCAATCTTCCACTCCAGTTTTAAATGAAAGTTTTCGTATTCCTTATCACTTACAATATCACCACCATCTTTTATTTGCCAGTTTTCTTTTTGATTGGCATCTAAATGCAAAACACCATCTTCTACTTTCCATGCACTGCCAACAGGAGCGCCGCCGTACTTGTGCCAGCCCGCTGTTGTTTTGCCATCGAAAAGAGATACCCAACCTTCTTTTACTTCCTCATCGGTTAATAAGGATACAATCGGTGTTACAGATGTAGAAGTATCTGCATCAGACACTTTATCTCCTTCGTTATTGCAGCTAATGGCCATTGCAATCGTTGTTGCGAATAAAACAGAACGAATCATGTAATTTATTTTTTAAGTAAAAGGATATATTTCACCATTTGTTCTGCATCAGCTTGCGTAACAGTTGGGTGAGCTGTCATAGCCACTTCGCCCCAAACACCGGTGCCACCTTTTATTACTTTCTCTGCAAGCATTTTCACATTTGCTTCGGTGTTTTCGTATTTGTTTGCCACATCACGATAAGATGGTCCAATTACCTTTTCATCTACTTTATGGCAGGTTAAGCAATCGCTGCCCGCAACCAATGCCAGGCCTTTTTCGTAATCGGGATTAGCAGATGGATCAGGTGCTGTTGCAGCTGCTTCTGCTGCTTCCGATTTTGTTTCAGTTGTTGCAGCATCCTTTTTTTCTTTATCTGCACCACCGCATGCTATTAAAGCCAACGCAACTACTGAACTAAATAAAATCTTTTTCATAATTATTAGTTTAAAATTGAAAATTAATCGAGGCCTAAAATACGACGGTTCGAAGCAACATCGCTTCCTCCGCCTGCAAAATCATCAAATGTTTTATCGGTTACACGGATGATGTGGTTTTTGATAAACGCTGCACCTTCTCTTGCACCATCTTCGGGATGTTTAATGCAGCATTCCCATTCCATTACCGCCCAGCCATCGTAACCATATTGTGTAAGCTTACTGAAGATGGTTTTGAAATCAACCTGTCCATCACCGGGCGAACGATAACGGCCTGCACGATTTAACCAGCTTTGATAACCACCAAAGGTTCCTTGCCTTCCGCTTGGATTAAATTCGGAATCTTTTACATGAAATGCTTTGATGCGCTCGTGATACAGATCGATGTATTCAAGATAATCGAGTTGCTGCAATACAAAGTGCGATGGATCGTACAGCAAACATGCTCGCTTGTGATTGTTTACTTTTTCCAGAAACATTTCATAGGTAATACCATCGAACAGATCTTCACCAGGATGAATTTCGTAACACACATCAACGCCACATTCGTCGAAGTAGTTGAGAATAGGCAACCAGCGTTTCGCTAATTCTTTAAATCCTTCTTCAACCAAACCATCGGGGCGCTGCGGCCATGGATGAAACGTGTGCCACAACAATGAACCGCTGAAGGTGGCATGTGCTGTTATTCCTAAATTCTGCGATGCTTTTGCGCCATACATCAACTGCTGCACAGCCCATTCCTGTCTTACTTTGGGATTTCCTTTTACTTCATCTGCAGCAAATGCATCGAACATGGCATCATAAGCCGGGTGCACCGCAACAAGCTGACCTTGCAGATGTGTACTGAGTTCAGAAATTTCCAAACCATAACTGTTGATTTTTCCTTTCAACTCATCGGCATAGGTTTTACTTTCTGCTGCGAGTTTTAAATCGATCAATCGTTTTTCCCAGGTGGGAATTTGTACTGCTTTAAAACCAAGTGATGCCGCCCATTCGCAGATTGTTTCCAAACTGTTGAATGGTGCTTTATCGCCCATGAACTGGGCTAAGAAGATGGCAGGTCCTTTAATCGTTTTCATACCCCAACCCCTAAAGGGGCTTTTTTGCTTTTGGTTAATAATAATACTGTTGAATTTCAAATTTAAAGATCAAGGTAAATTTAGAGGGTAAACTCTTTCCACTTCACCTCACTCTTTCCGCTTTCAATTACATTATCTACAAATGCCATTCCACGCACACCTTCGTTTACACCGGGAAAATCGAGCCACTCTTGCTTAGGTTGCTCTCCGTTCATTTTTGCACGAACAGTTAAAATAAAGTTGCGGTATAAATTACCGAATGCCTCGAGGTAGCCTTCGGGATGGCCTGCAGGCACCCGTGTATTATGCGCAGCAAATGAACTGTTGTAACCGGCACCTGTTCTGTAAACTTCCGTTGGCTTATCTAACCATTTTACCAGTAAACTATTGGCTTCTTCCTGCTTCCATTCAATACCACCTTTTTCGCCATATACACGAATCTTTACATTATTCTCTTCACCTGCTGCAATTTGTGTTGCCATGAGCACACCTGTTGCACCATTGTTGAATTTTAAAAAGGCTGCACCATCATCATCCAGCAAGCGTCCTTCAACTACGGTATTAATATCAGAGCAAAGATGTGTTACTTCCAACCCTGTAACATATTCAGCTAAGTTGAACGCATGTGTACCAATATCGCCCATCGCACCGGCTTTACCACTCTTCTTCGGATCGGTGCGCCAGCTGGCTTGTATATTACCTGTTCCTTCTAGGAATGTACTCAACCAGCCCTGCGGATACTCCACATATACTTTTCTGATCTTTCCTAACGCTCCGCTTTTTACCAATTGCTTTGCCTGTTTTACCATCGGGTAACCGGTGTAAGTATGACAAAGCAATAAGCTCAATCCTGTTTCTTCCACTTTCGCCTTTAATTGCTTTGCTTCATCTAATGTAAAAGTGATGGGCTTTTCAATTACAACATTGAATCCTTTTTCCAATGCCATCATTGCCGGATCAAAATGCACAAAGTTGGGTGTAACAATACTTACAAAATCGATGCGCTTGTCGGCAGGCATAGCTGCTTCTTTTTCCAACATCACTTTGTAATCGGTATAAATGCGCTCTTCATCCAAGAACAACATGTTGCCCGATTCAATGGCAACTGCAGGCACAGCACTAAGTGCACCTGCAACAAGCTCAACCTGTCCGTCCATATTTAATGCAATGCGGTGTACGGCGCCAATAAAAGCGTCCTTACCACCACCAATCATTGCCATGCGAAGTTTTCTGCTCATAGTATTAAAAGTTCAAAATGTTTTATACTCACTTTTTGTGAATGGTCAATGGTGAGTTGTGAATGATGCGAAGCTGTCAAAGGCTCTTTACCATTCACAACTCACCATTAGTTATTTTTACCAGCCTGTTCTGTACTCTCTTTTTACAAACTGATTTGCTTCGTCAAAGTTGGTGATTTTCATATTCTGTGCATCCCACAATAATTTTTTTCGGCCAAGATATTTATCACCCCATCCTGTAAGCTTTGGATTCTTGATCATCCATGAACGGATAGCCAAATTACCCATCAATATACTTTCTGTAAACGGACCGGCATATTCAAACGGCGAACTTGTTTCTGCATTACCATAACCAGCCATACACGCATTTACCCATTGTACATAGTGACCTTCAGGTACACGCTTCAATGTTTGCTTGGGTAATTTAGCTTCTTTCATACGACTTGTAGGTAACAAGCGTGGATTAGCACCATAACAATCGCACATCATTTTCCCTTTTGTGCCTTCGAAAATTACACCACCATCCCAGTTGCCCATTTCTTCATCGGGTAATAATTCTGCCGGACGTTGAGGTAACAAACCACCATCCATCCAGGTAACTTTTATTTCGCCTTTACCATCGGTACGTGGATAATTCAAATGAATAATCGATGCAGGCGGACAACTATCGATATATCCTGCTTCTGTCCAGGCACCTGTAAATTGATTAGGCAAACTACATTCTACTTCGTTCGGATAAAGAATGGGAAGTATACGATAGATAGGATCCATGATGTGGCAAGCCATATCACCCAATGCACCCGTACCAAAAGCCCACCAACCACGCCAGTTGAATGGATGATAAGCAGGATTATAATCTTCATACTTCGATGGACCAATCCACAAATCCCATTTCATCGTTGATGGAACAGTATGTGTACCGCTTGGTTTTGCTAAGCCTTGTGGCCATACGGGTCTGTTGGTCCATGCATATACTTTGGTTACTTTACCAATCAGTTTGGCATCGTACCACTCTTTCATGCTGCGTACACCATCGCCACTGCCGCCCTGGTTACCCATTTGTGTAACCACTTTGTATTTTTTTGCAGCTTCGGTAAGCATACGTGCTTCGTAAATATCGTGTGTTAACGGCTTTTGCACATAAACGTGTTTGCCTAACTGCATGGCTGCTAATGTAGCAACTGCATGTGTATGATCGGGAGTTGAAACCGATACTGCATCAATATTGTTTTTTTCTTTCTCCAGCATTTCACGATAATCGTAATAGAATTTTGCTTTGGAGAAACGCTTCATGGAGCCTGCTGCCTGTGCTTCATCTACATCGCAAAGCGCAACAATATTTACGTTAGGGCTTTTGGCAAACTCTGCCAGGTCACTGGCACCTTTACCACCGGCACCAATACCGGCGATGTTTAAACGATCGCTTGGTGCAATATAACCGGGGCCGCCGAGTACATGACGGGGTACAATAAAAAAACCGGCAGTTGCCACAGCTCCGGTACGGAGAAAGTCTCTTCTCGATTTGTTGCTCATAATAATAGTTGTTTGTATAGCTCGGAAAGTATGATCAGGTTGTTTTATCGAACGAAATACATTCTTTCAATTCTTTTTCGGTGTAGGAAAGTCCGTATTGTTTCAACACATCGTCGGGTACACCATTCCATTGGTTAGGTGTGTTACCCATGTACCCCAAATCTTTTACACCAATTTGTGAAGTATAAAATCCTGTTGCCGTGAGGTTACGCATCAGGTTAAAGAAAGCAACTCCTTGTTTCATTTCGGGTTTTGCTTTTTCAGGATAAGCAATATCATCTACAATAGCAATCTGCTGTTTGCTGTCGCAATCAATAAATGCTTTTTCAAAACGCTTGGTACTTTCAAGATCGAGCCAGCGCAAACCACCACGCATGGGTGTTTGGTGTTGCGGCATATCTTTTACAATAAACTCAATAAAGTCGGGTACACCGGCTTCTGTTGCACTGCCGCTAACATCATCCTTTGGTATAATAATGTCGCTAAGAACAGCTATTGTTGCCATTTCATGTTTGGAGAAAAAAGTCTCTGCCATTAGCTTGGCTTCAATCTCTGCTTCTTCTTTTGTACGATCGATGGTACTTGCAGGTGTTGCGGTTGATGCATTTACTTTTTCATCAGCTGTTTTACAGGCATCCACCAATACCGATGATGCAACGGTACCAACTAAAATGGCTTTAATGGAATCTCTTCTTTTCATAAAACAATATTTCTTGCAGCGGTGCAGAGTCCGCTGAGTTGGTTTATAAATTTCCTTTCTTCAATTCGCTTACAATGTATTCACTTGCACGCATGCTGAGGGCAAGAATGGTCCAGGTAATATTCTTATCGGCTTGCGATACAAAAGCAGCACCATCAACCACAAACAAATTTTTACAATCGTGAGCCTGATTGTGTTTATTTAATGCACTCTTCTTTGGATCATTCCCCATACGTGCAGTTCCAGCTTCATGAATAATTTTACCCGGAGTTTCCAACCCGTAACTGTTTTCCGGACCATCATCGCCACCCCAGGTAATAACAGCGCCCATGTTGTGCATGATTTCTTTAAACGTTTCCTTCATGTGTTTGGCCTGTTTAATTTCATGTTCACTCCACTTTACATTAAACTTCAAAACAGGAATACCGTACTGATCTACTACATCCGGATCAATGGCACAATAATTACTTTCTAAAGGAATGGCTTCGCCACGACCGGCCATACCAACATTGGCACCATAGAAATAACGGATATCTTCTTTCAATGATGCACCATAACCGCCCGCTTCTTTTTGTTTACCTGCAACAGCATACTTGCCATTGAGCATTTGAATGTTCATACCAAATCCATAAGCAGGTTGCCCCATGCCGCCCCAATACTCAATGTGATAACCACGGGGAAAATCAAGTTTCTTATTATCTAACCACCAAGGCGAATAAATATGCATACCACCCACACCATCTTCGTTGTATTTTTTACGACCAAACAATGTTGGCAGGTAACCACCCAACGCAGCACCGGTACTATCGTGTAAATATTTGCCAACTACATTGCTGCTGTTGGCCAAACCGTTTGGATGACGTGGCGATTTTGAATTCAATAATAAGCGTGATGTTTCGCAGGCACTTGCAGCAAGTATCACCACTTTGCCTTTTACCTGGTATTCGTTCAGGTCTTCTTTATTTACATAACTAACACCTGTTGCCAAACCTTCTTTATCCGTTAATACTTCACGTGCCATGGCATTGGCAATAACATCTACATTACCTGTTTTAAGTGCAGGGTAAATTAATACGTTGGTAGATGAGAAGTCGGCTTTTGCCACACTGCAGTTGCGGCCGCATTGCGAGCAATAAAAACAGGCACCACGTTCGGTAGTGCTTTCAATTTTCTTGGTAAGAATAGATAAGCGTGATGGAATAACCCGGACGCCTGATTGTATAGCAGCATTCTTAATAAACAATTCATGCAGACGTGGTTTTGGCGGAGGAAGAAAAAATCCATCCGGATCATTTTCCAAACCTTCGTTAGTTCCAAAAATACCAATCAGTTTATCTACACGGTCGTAATACGGTTTTACATCTTCGTAACCAATCGGCCAATCATCGCCTAAGCCATCAATGCTTCTGCGTTTAAAATCTTTTGGTCCGAAACGGAGAGAGATACGCCCCCAGTGATTGGTACGGCCTCCAAGCATACGTGCACGCCACCAATCCCATTGCGTACCTTTTTCTTTTGTATAAGGTTCGCCATCAAGCTCCCATCCGCCATAACATGCATCAAAATCGCCAAAGGGCCGATGTTTGGTACTGGCGCCACGGCGTTTACTTTCCCACGGGCCTTTTAATTGTGTAACATTTTTCTGCGGATCGTACATCGTGCCTGCTTCGAGCAAACACACTTTTAATCCAGCCTTGCTTAATTCGTAAGCTGCCATACCACCACCGGCACCAGAGCCTACAATAACAACATCATACGTTTTTGGCTGGACTTTTACCTGGAAATCTCCCATGACATGCAATTGGTTTGAAGGTTCTAAAGGTAATGACTAAATGAAAACAACAAATGCTAATTACACACGTAAGCCTGCCATTCCTGTAAATAAAGTTGTAATATAAAATAGTATCAACGAACGGCAATGCTGGTTTGATATTCATTAACATTTCAAACGTTTGCAAGTTTCCTTTGAAAAAAATTAAGGTTTGCACAATAAAGAAATAGCCTAAATTTAAAACCTCGATTTAATTGCCAATTAAAAGAAATCATAAACCAACTACAACCATTGCATCATGAACGCTATTAACCGTAACCAATTATTTATTGGAAGCTGTCTTGCCTTATTAGTTACTTCTCTTTCGTTTGGTATCAGGGCCGGTATTCTCGGAAAGCTTGGAACAGATTTTAATTTAAATGCAACACAGCTTGGTACGATTGCGGCCACTGCGTTTTGGGGTTTTCCGCTTGCTGTAATCATTGGTGGAATGGTGGTTGATTTGATTGGTATGAAACGTTTGCTGGAGCTTGCCTTCTTCTTTCACCTGGCAGGTATTTTATTGACCATTTTTGCAGGAGGTTTCTGGAGCTTGTTTTTTTCAACCTTATTAATAGGTATTGCCAACGGAACTGTTGAAGCTGCATGTAATCCATTGGTAACTACTTTGTATCCCGATAAAAAAACTACCAAACTCAATCACTTTCACTTGTGGTTCCCCGGTGGTATCGTTATTGGCACATTGATAAGCTTTTATTTTTCAAAGCTTAATATCAGCTGGCAAATACAAATGGGTATGATGCTGATACCCACATTGATTTATGGATTCCTGTTTTTAAAACTCAAATTCCCTGTTACAGAACGTGTGGCAGCAGGTGTAAGTACTGCTGAAATGTATAAATCACTGGGCAACCCTTTGTTCCTGTTTATGATCATTTGCATGTTCGGTACTGCTATTACAGAATTATTTACCGGCCAGTGGATTGATGTGTTGCTGCGTAATGTAACCGACAATGCGCTGCTTATTCTTACAGTAACAACATTTGTAATGGTAATTGGCCGGGGGTTTGCCGAACCAATTGTACACAGGTTATCGCCTGCAGGTGTATTGCTTATCTCAGCTATTTTATCAGCAGCAGGTTTGTATTTGTTGGGCCACAGCAGTGGTAACATGTTGTTTGTTGGTGCAATTGTGTTTGGTATGGGTGTGTGCTTTTTCTGGCCAACCATGCTTGGCTTTGTAGCAGAGTACTTGCCAAAAACAGGAGCTGTTGGATTGAACTTTATGGGCGGTGCAGGTATGTTTGCTGTATCGGTGTATATGATGTTTATGGGTAAGTTTTATGATGAAAAAATTATTGCAAAACTTCCTGCAAATTCTAACCTGGCCGATTACAATGCTGCTGCTCCCGGTTCGGAAATGGGAAAAGCATTAGCACAGGCAAAAGTTACAGCTGGTCCCGAAATAATAAATGCCACGCTTATTATTCCTATTGTATTAATTGTTGCCTTCGCTGGCTTGTATATTTATATGCGTGGTAAAAGCAAGCAAACGTTAGCAACAGCATAGTTGAAAAAACGAAGATTTTCACTATGCAGAAATAACATAAATTTAAACCCTCGTTAATGATAAGCAAGGTTTAGCAATAATGCTGAATACCTTTTTGAGCTAAAACCAACTTAAACCGATTTTGCATGTCTTCTACTACCCGTTTGCAATTATCCTTCATGATGTTTCTGGAGTTCTTTATCTGGGGAGGATGGTTTGTAACATTGGGTACTTTTTTAAATAACAATTTATCAGCATCCGGTGCTGAATCTGGACAGGTATTCTCAACACAATCATGGGGAGCTATTATCGCTCCATTTATTATTGGTTTAATTGCCGACAGGTTTGTAAATGCAGAACGTATTCTGGGTGTGCTGCATATTATTGGTGCGTTGCTGATGTACCAGATGTACAATGCAGAAAACATTGCAACATTTTATCCGTATGTATTGATCTATATGATCTGCTATATGCCAACACTGGCATTGGTAAACTCAGTATCCTTCAACCAAATGAAAAATCCGGAGAAAGAATTTTCGGTGATTCGTTTGTTTGGTACAGTAGGTTGGATAGCTGCCGGTTTATTGATCAGTTTCATATTTCATTGGGATTCTGCAGAAGGAACAAAAGAAGGTTTGCTCAAAAACACATTCCTGCTTTCTGGAGCAGCATCATTAGTGCTGGGCTTGTTTAGTTTTACATTGCCAAAAACGCCACCAAAAGGAAAAGGTACAAAAGTTACAGTAAACGATATCCTTGGTTTGGATGCATTAAAACTGTTGAAGGATAAAAACTTCCTCATCTTCTTTATCTCGTCTATTCTTATTTGTATTCCACTTGCATTCTATTATCAGAATACAAACTCATTTCTTTCGAGCATTGGTGTTGAAAATCCAACAGGTAAAATGACCATTGGCCAGGCATCGGAAGTATTGTTCCTGTTGTTATTACCCGTATTTTTTAACCGGTTTGGTTTTAAGAAAACAATATTAGTAGGCATGCTTGCATGGGCTGTACGTTATGTATTGTTTGCATTCGGCAACGCAGGCGATCTAACATTTATGTTATTAATAGGTATTGCCCTGCATGGTATTTGCTACGATTTCTTTTTTGTATCGGGACAGATCTACACCGACTCAAAGGCAGGCGAACAACACAAAAGTGCAGCACAAGGGTTAATCACTTTAGCTACTTATGGATTGGGTATGTTGATAGGTTTTGCAGTAGCAGGAAAAATTACAGACAGTTATAAGTTAGCCGATGGTACATTGGACTACAAAATGGTTTGGCTCATTCCCGCAGGAATTGCCTTTGCTGTGTTCTTGATCTTTGCCCTTTTGTTCAAAGACGAAAAAACAAATAAGACCGCTTAATAAAACAGAAAAAAATTTTCATGTCAAATCAATCAACCAGAAGAGACGCTATTAAAAAATTTGCAGCTGCAACCGTTGCATTAACTGCCGGCAATGCTGTAAGCGGCGGCACCATTGAACGTATTATGGAAGAGGATCAATATAAATTAAAGCGCAACATTAACCACTCGGTTTGTAAGTGGACACACGACTTTCTTTCGCTTGAAGAATTGTGTGTGGAAGTAAAGAAGATGGGCTTTTCTGCGATCGACTTGCTTACGCCAAGCGAATGGCCCATTGCCAAAAAGCATGGCATCCATGTTTCTATGTGCTACACCAATGGTAAGGTTAGTTTAACCGAAGGATGGAATAATAAAAAAAATCATGCACAGCTGATTGCTGCTTATACAGAAGCGATTCCGTTGGTTGCAGAAGCAGGTTATCAAAATCTTATTTGCTTCAGCGGCAACCGCAATGGTATGGACGATGAAACCGGTTTGCAAAACTGTGTAGAAGGCTTAAAGCAAATTATGCCTCTCGCAGAAAAGCACAATGTCATCATTCAGATTGAAGTGTTCAACAGCAAAGTGGATCATAAAGATTACATGGCTGATAATACTAAATGGACCATTGAATTATGCAAACGCCTTGGTTCGCCTAATTTTAAAATACTGTACGATATCTACCACATGCAAATCAGCGAAGGCGATATCATCCACACCATCAAACAAAACCATCAATACTTCGGTCATTATCATACAGCAGGTGTTCCCGGCCGTCATGAAATCATCGAAAACCAGGAGCTCTTTTATCCGGCCATTATGAAAGCCATTGTTGAAACCGGTTACAAAGGATATGTAGCACAGGAATACATTCCTACCGGTAAAACAAAAGAAGATAAACTGGCTGCTTTAAAAGATGCCATCAAACGATGCGATGTGTGACAGCATTATTTGATAATTATCAAACCAGCAAACAATCAAACCAAATACATTTAAAATTCTAAACTTGTCATATGCCTGAAAATAATGTCTACGATGCCATTGTGATTGGCTCGGGTATCAGTGGTGGTTGGGCCGCCAAGGAATTAACCGAAAAAGGTCTTAAAACAATCATGCTGGAGCGTGGTCGTAATATTGAACACATCAAAGATTACGTAAACGCTACCAAAGATTCCTGGGAGTTCCCGCATCGTGGTGCAAGACCAACACAGCAAATGATTGCTGATTACCCCGTATTAAAACGTGACTATCCCCTCAATGAAACTGTTCTTGATTATTGGGTAAAGGATAAAGAATGTCCTTACACAGAAGAAAAGCGTTTCGATTGGTATCGTGGTTATCATGTAGGCGGTCGTTCATTGATGTGGGGTCGCCAGAGCTATCGTTTCAACAAATGGGATTTTGAAGCCAATACAAAAGAAGGTATTGGTGTAGACTGGCCTATCCGTTACGATGATATTGCACCATGGTACAGTTATGCGGAACGTTTTGCAGGCATCCAGGGAACGAAAGATGGTTTGGAAGTATTGCCCGATGGCGATTTTATGCCGGGCATGGAACTGAACTGTGTAGAGAAAGAAGTAAAACAACGTTTGCTCGATCATTATAAAGGCAGCAGGCACATGATCATTGGTCGCAGTGCCAACCTTACACAACCACATAACAACAGAACCAACTGCCAGTACCGTAACCGTTGCTGGAGAGGTTGTCCGTTTGGTGGTTACTTCAGCACACAATCTGCAACCTTACCTGCAGCCATGGCAACAGGTAATTTAACACTGCGTCCTTTCTCGATTGTTACAAAAATTTTATACGATAAGGATAAAAAGCGTGCAACAGGTGTTGAAATACTCGATGCAGAAACCAATAAAACATACGAGTACAAAGCCAAGATTGTATTCGTTTGTGCATCGGCTTTTAACTCAACATGGGTGTTAATGAACTCTGCTACCGATGTGTGGGAAGGTGGTTTAGGCAGCAGCAGCGGCGAGTTGGGTCATAACGTGATGGACCATCATTTCCGTTGCGGTGCAAATGGTAAAGTAGAAGGTTTCAGCGATAAATATTTATATGGCCGCAGACCAACCGGTATTTACATTCCCCGCTTCCGTAATATTTATGATGATAAGCGTGATTACCTGCGTGGCTTCGGTTACCAGGGTGCTGCAAGCCGTGGCCGTGGAATTGAAGTGGCAGAATTCAGCATTGGTGCAGAACTGAAAGATGCATTAAGCGTACCGGCCGACGATTGGGGTATTGGTATTACAGCCTTTGGCGAAATGCTTCCTTACCACGAAAATAAAATCTCTCTCGACAAAACAGTAAAAGACAAATGGGGCTTACCTGTTTTGAAAATGGATGTAGAAATTAAAGAGAACGAGAAGAAGATGCGTATTGATATGATGAACGACGCAAAAGAAATGCTGGAGGCAGCCGGCGTTAAAGATGTAAAAACATACGATGCAGGTTATGCACCGGGCATGGGTATTCATGAAATGGGTACTGCACGCATGGGTCGTGATCCGAAATCGTCTGTACTCAACGGCAACAACCAGGTATGGGATGCGCCCAACGTGTTTGTTACCGATGGTGCATGTATGACATCAGCTTCTTGCGTAAACCCATCTTTAACGTATATGGCATTAACAGCACGTGCTGCTGATTTTGCTGTGAAAGAATTAAAGAAAGGTAACCTCTAAAAATTCATCATGGCAGATAATACATTTGATGCAATTGTAATCGGGTCGGGTATCAGCGGCGGCTGGGCAGCGAAAGAACTTTGCGAAAAAGGTTTGAAGGTGCTGATGCTGGAGCGTGGTGCAGAGCATAAACACATTGCCGATTACAAGACTGCAACCAAAATGCCGTGGGAGTTTGAGCACAGAGGAAAAACCACACAACAACAGAAAGAAGATTACCCGGTGATACACAGAGGTTGGGCAGCCAACGAACGTGTAATGGATGCATGGGCCAATGAAAAAGATTCGCCGTATACTGAAGTAAAACCATTTACCTGGTGGCGCAGTTACCGTATGGGTGGCCGCTCGGTGTTATGGGGCCGCCACAGTTACCGCTGGAGCGAACTGGATTTTGAAGCCAATGCAAAAGATGGTTTTGGTGTTGATTGGCCCATCCGCTATAAAGACCTTGCTCCGTGGTACGATCATGTTGAACGTTTTGCAGGCATCAGCGGTTCGCTCGAAGGATTGCCGCATTTACCCGATGGACAATTTCTTCCGCCTGTTCCGTTGAATATTGTAGAGAAAGATGTGGCTGCAAAGATCAAAGCCTTTTATAAAGGCGAGCGCCATCTCATCAACAGCCGTGTAGCGAACATAACAGTACCGCACGATCAACGTCCCGGTTGCCAGTTTCGTAACCGCTGCTGGGAGGGCTGTCCGTTTGGTGGTTACTTCAGCACACAATCATCTACCTTACCAGCTGCAGTAAAAACAAACAACTTAACAGTCCGGCCTTTATCCATCGTTACAAAAATTCTGTACGATAAAGACAAGAAAAAAGCAACGGGTGTTGAAGTGCTTGATACCATGGATAACAAAACCTATGAGTTTAAAGCAAAGATTGTTTTCGTTTGTGCATCGGCATTAAACTCTACCTGGTTGTTGTTTAATTCAGCTACCGATATATGGCCCGGCGGTTTAGGCAGCAGCAGTGGCGAGTTAGGACATAATGTAATGGATCATCATTACAACCTTGGAGTAAGCGGCGAAATAGATGGTTATGAAAACGTAACCGAATACGGTCGTCGCCCCGCAGGTTTTTACATTACCCGTTTTGCTAATTTACCCGGCGATAAAAAACGAAATTTTTTACGTGGGTATGGTTACCAGGGAAGTGCAAGCCGGCAAGGTTGGGGAAGAGTGGTTGCAGAGCTGAGCATTGGCAGCGAACTGAAAGAAGCACTCACAGAACCCGGCGGTTGGCGCATTGGTGCAACTGGTTTTGGTGAAATACTTCCTTATCACGAAAACAAAATTTCATTGGATCCTGAAGTAAAAGATAAATGGGGCTTGCCTGTTTTAAAAATGGATGCCGAAATGAAGGAGAACGAACTGAACATGCGCAAGGATATTAAAGAAGATCTGCAGGCCATGTTTGAAGCAGCAGGTGTAAAGAATATTTCTACGTACGATTCAGGACATGCCATGGGCCATGGTATTCATGAAATGGGTACTGCACGCATGGGTCGTGATCCGAAAACATCGGTACTCAACGGCAACAATCAGGTATGGGATGCGCCAAATGTATTTGTTACCGATGGTGCATGCATGACCAGCTCGTCCTGCGTTAATCCATCATTAACCTACATGGCATTAACGGCACGTGCTGCCGATTTTGCTGTGAACGAATTAAAAAAAGGCAACTTATAACTACTATAATCAATCACTTTTTAAACAACTTTTTATATGAATCGTCGTGATCTTTTAAAACAAATTGCACTGCTTACAGGTGGTGCTGTAATTGGTGGCGAATTATTTTTAACCGGTTGTAAAACCGGCGCTAAAGCCGATGCAGGTTTTACCGCAGCAAATATTTCGTTGCTTGATGAAGTGGCGGAAACCATTATTCCTGCTACCTCTACCCCTGGTGCAAAAGCAGCAAAGGTGGGCGAGTTTATGAAAGTAATGGTAACCGACTGTTACACACAAAAACAACAAGATGCTTTTGTAAGCGGCATTGGCGAACTGGATGAAGCCTGCAAAAAAATGCACAGCAAAGGTTTTATGGATTGTACACCGGAGCAACGCAAAGCCCTTTTAGTCAGTCTTGAAAAAGAAGCGAAGGAGTTTAACCAGAAACGTGATGAAGCCGATAAGCCATTGCGTGAAGAACACAAGAAGAAAAATGAAGCATTGGCATGGAAAGATCAAACTGAGTTTGAAGGATCGCCCAGCCATTATTATACAATGATGAAGCAGTTAACACTGCTCGGCTTCTTTACTTCAAAAACAGGCATGACCGAAACATTACGCCATGTACCTGTGCCCGGTAAATACGATGGTGCTTTCGCTTATAACAAAGGCGATAAAGCATGGGCTGAGTAAGCAATTTGTTTCGCTAAAATTTATAATAAATTTTTGCAGTGTTTACGCTGCATAAAAAAACGATTGATTCGTATGAGTTACAACCGCAGATCATTTTTAAAAACATCGGCAGCCGCAACAGCCGGTTTATCGTTGGCAGGTTTGCCTTTATTCTCTTTTGCAGATGATGCGGAAGCACGCAAGCTGCAATATGGTATTCAGCTGTACACTGTTCGTAATGATGTAGCTAAAAACCTTGCTTCCACACTGCAATACGTGGCCAAAGCCGGTTATTCGCAAATTGAGTTATACGGATTTGATGGAAAAGGATTCTTTGGCAAGCCGCCCAAAGAGTTAAGAGCCATGTTCGATGATTTGAAATTAAGTTCACCGAGCGGTCACTATAATTTTGGACCTGTGTTAACAGAAGGCAAACTTGATTTTTGGCAAAAGTCTATTGAGGCAGCCAACATCATGGGCAGCAAATACGTTACCATTCCCTGGTTAGATCCGAATCAACGTGGTGCTGATACATTACCAAAACTGGTTGACCTAGTGAATAAAGCTGCAGAACTTACAAAAGCAGCCGGTATGAAACTGGCTTACCACAACCACGATTTTGAATTTAAGAAATTGCCTGATGGTTCAACCTTCATTCAAACTTTATTGGATAAGACAGATCCTTCGCTGGTAGATTTTGAACTGGACTTATACTGGAGTTCGTTTATGAACGAAAATGCAGTAGAGTGGTTTAAAAAATATCCCGGTCGTTTTACACAGTGGCATGTAAAAGATGCAACGGTAAACGCAAAGGGTCAAAAAGAAAGTACACAGGTGGGCGATGGTACTATTGACTTTACCAGCATTTTTGCGCACAAGAAAACAGCAGGTTTGCGTTATGCTTATGTAGAGCAGGAAGCTTATACCATGCCCGAAGAAGAATGTATTAAAAAGAGCATTGCCTACATGAAGAAGAAAAAGTGGGGCAATAAATAAGCAACCTTATTCTATTGATAGTTTAGAGCCGTTTCAGCAAAACTGAAACGGCTTTTTTTTGATTTTACTTGAAGATGCGTGTAATTCGTGGCCGCTTTTTTTATTACATTCAGGTATGAAACAACTACTCCTGCTTACTGCACTGCTGTTTTCGTTCTCCTCTTTTGCGCAAACAAACGATGAACAACAGATACGTTCCATTTTAGCTGCACAAACCGAATACTGGAACAAAGGCGATATCGAAAACTTTATGAAAGGTTACTGGAACAACGATTCGCTGATGTTCATTGGCAAAAGCGGTATCACCTATGGCTATAACAACACACTGGAGAATTATAAAAAAGGTTATCCCAACCGTGATGCAATGGGCACACTTACCTTTCCCTTTATTCAGTTAAAGCGTATTTCTGCAGATGCATATTTTGTAATTGGTCAATGGCATTTAGCCCGACCCAAAGAAGGTGATGTGGGTGGACATTATACGTTGCTATTCAGAAAAATAAAAGGGAAATGGGTGATTGTTGCTGATCACAGCAGTTAAAATATGAAATGATACAGGCCATTGAAAATGTCCCGACTCATTTTACAACTTCCCCTTCCACAAACGATAATAGAAATAAATTAACCCGGCAAGCGAAGTCAAAAAAACAATGTAGTAAATAATATTGCCGATAGTTGGCGATCCTTCAAAGAAGCCCCAGTTGAGGTATAAACCAAAGGTCATGTGCAGCAGCAGGAACAACATGCCTACCGAAACGGTTTGTACAATCCGTTTCAGAAAATCCTGCGCTTCGGGTTCCATGCCACTCATGTTGTATAAATTTTAATGAAAGTTACGAACATAAAAAATGCTGTTGCACAAACTGTACAACAGCATAATGTATAAATTGTTTTCTTAGAGTGTAAAGCGAATAGCGAAACCACCCCAGTTGGCGTTAAAGCCATTACGGGTACCGCTGCCCAATTCAAAACTGGGTTGCCAGTCGAGCGCCAGGTTCAACGGCATATTGGTGAACTTATAGTCAACCCCCACTACTCCGTCAATACCTACAGCAGTAATGCCTTTGTACAAGCCCACATGCGCACCGGGGCCCACATACCATTTCAACGCACCTTCTGAGCTAAGGTTGCCATGTATTTCGTACAAGCCGGTAATGCGTGTACCATATCGATCGAAGTAACCGATAAACTCCAGCGCATTGTTGTCTTTAATAAATGTTTTAACGGATATACCACCCCCTGTCCAGAGTTTAGCACCAATGGCTGTTTTATAATCAGGACCTTCTGCTGTACTGTTTTGTGCAGAAGCGGCTAAAAAAATTGTTGCTAAGAAAAGTGTCAAGATAAGTTTTTTCATACGTGATCTGTTTTGTAAAAATTCGGTTTGTGTTACCGCTGTTCTGCGGCAAAAATATTACTATTTCAACAGCAGTTGCTGAAATTCTGTACTGTCGCCATTGAAAACATTAAAATCAACTTTACCTGCAATGCCATTTACACGGCCGCTTTCACTGTGCTGCCAGAAATGCCAGTTACGTTCAATACGTGGAGCAAGTGGGCGTAAATAATGCGCCACCCATAACGGGTATTCATCAAACGCATCATCGAGATAACGTTTATAAAAATCGGCATTGGTATAAATAATCGGCTTTACACCATAGGCAAGCTCCGCTGCATATAAAAAAGCTTTTACCCGTTGTTGCAATAGCGTTTTACTTACGCCATTTGTTTGTTCTACATCCAGCACGGGTGGTAAATCGCCTTTGGCAAGCTTCACCGTTTTAATAAAATTTTCTGCCTGTTTGGTTCCGTCTTTCGATGAAATAAAAAAATGATAGGCCCCACGTGTTACACCTGCTTCTTTTGCTTTACGCCAGTTCCGTTTAAAATGCGAATCGCTGCCACTGATGCCTTCGGTTGCTTTCATAAAAGCAAAACCAATCTGTACACCTGCTATATTCATGGCCTTCACCGATTCCCAGTTAATGGTTTGCTGGTAACGGCTTACATCAATACCATGCACATTGTATTTTGTAGGAATATCGATGCCAAACTCCTGGTAACGGATCATGCCAGCCTGGCGCTCCAGCCACCAGTTACGACCGTACAAAAAAACACCTGCGGAAAACACAAGAAAGATGAGTATCCAGGGAAGGTAGCGCAACGATTTATTTTTCTTTCGGGCCATAAACGGTTGCAAATCTAATTGGCCTGAAGCGCAAAAAAAGAGTTCGGTTGCATTTTAATTTTTTATTGACAGAACAGGCTTTGCAGATAAAGTTTACAGTTCGGGTATGGCTGCTTATTTTGCAGCATGTTGTGGCTGTTGCTCACTTGTTGTTTGTTACTACCGTATACAGTATTGCTGTTACTGTACCGTTATTGGTGGAGTAAAACAAAAACAGTTACTGTCAATCGTACATTTCAACCGTCAACCCGTTTCAGCATCATCATTCCTGCACGTAACGAAGAACAAAATATCAACGCCTGTTTGCAATCCATTGCACAGCTGAACTATCCCAACGAACTATTTGAAGTGATTGTGATGGATGATTTCAGCACCGATGCAACAGTTGCTACTGCACAACAGTTTCCGTTTGTAAAAGTGTTGGAGCTGAAAACATTGCTCAACGAAAAAATCAACTCGTATAAAAAGAAAGCGATTGAACTTGGAATCGTTGCTTCAACAGGCGATTATATTGTTACCACCGATGCAGACTGTATCGTTCCTGAAAACTGGTTATACAATTTCGCCTTCATCATACAGCAAAAGCCGACTGTTTTTATTGCAGCACCGGTTGCCATGAAAGAAGAACGCTCAGCGATTAAAGTATTTCAGTCGCTGGATTTTTTAAGTCTGCAGGGAATTACAGCTGCTTCGGTTGGTGCAGGTTTTCACAGCATGTGCAATGGCGCTAATTTGTGTTACAGCAAAGAAGCCTTTTACAAAGTAGATGGTTTTAAAGGAGTGGATCATATTGCCAGTGGCGATGATATGCTGCTGATGCATAAACTGTACAACCAATATCCCAACGAAGTGCATTACTGCAAAGCAGCAGATAGCATTGTACTGACGGAGCCCGTTGAAACGGTTGCAGCATTTTTCCGGCAGCGGATACGCTGGGCCAGCAAAGCAGATAAGTACGATGACAAACGCATCTTTGTTGTGCTGTTGTTGGTGTACCTGCTCAATGTATGGTTACTGGTACTTGCAATAAGTTGTTTCTTCATCAGTAACAATTTGCAATTGCTGTTACTGGCCTTGGGTATCAAAACAATTGCTGAGCTGTTTTTTCTTTTTCCGGTTGCCCGTTTCTTTCAAAAACAACAGCTGTTGGTCTGGTTTCCATTGGCACAACCTTTTCATATTGTGTATACGGTTATTGCAGGCTGGTTGGGTAAGTTTGGTAACTATGAGTGGAAGGGAAGAACAGTTCGTTAATCGACCCAGATGAATCGAATAATTAATTAGCTTCAATTTCTGTTCGCTACTATAACATGCAGGTACAAGATCAATCAAACATTCAAACGTTCTGGAAAAAACTGCGTCGCAATAAAGGCGCTGTGTTTGGATTGATCGTTATTGTTCTCGCCATTGTTACTGCGTTGTTTGCTTACGTACTTGCGCCTGATGCCACACCCGATGCCAATCGCATTATAGTTGAAATTGCAGCAAAGAAGCCGGGCTATCAACAACAGTTTTACCTGCAGGAAAAAGAAACAAGCCACAAAGGAAACTTGTTGTTTGGTAAAGAAGATGCTGTGCAATACATCCCCATCAGTTCGTACCAACAAAAACAGGATACCTTGTTTGTACAGAAATATGTAGATGATGGCGTTTCAGAACCGATGTATTTTCTGCTCAATGGAAAACAGGCTGCACAGCTTCTTACTACCAAAACCTTTTGGCTGGGTACTGATAAATTCGGTCGTGATATTCTCAGCAGACTCGTTGTTGGTGTGCGTGTTAGTTTAAGTGTGGGACTCATTGCTGTACTTATTTCTCTTACCGTTGGCATTTTTCTTGGTGCTGTTGCCGGTTACTTTCGTGGCTGGATAGACGAAGCCATTCTCTGGCTCATTAATGTGGTGTGGAGTATCCCCACTTTGCTGTTGGTGTTTGCTATTACGCTTGCATTGGGTAAAGGTTTCTGGCAGGTGTTTATTGCCGTTGGTTTAACGCTTTGGGTAAACGTAGCCCGTTTGGTGCGTGGACAAATCCTCAGCATTCGTGAGCTGAATTATATTGAAGCAACAAAAGCCATGGGCTTTTCGCACAGTCGTACCATCTTCAAACATATACTTCCCAACATCATGGGTCCGGTTATTGTAATTGCAGCCAGCAATTTTGCGAGTGCGATTGTTATTGAGGCTGGACTTAGTTTTCTGGGCGTAGGTGTGCAGGCACCACAACCCAGCTGGGGACTCATGATCAAGGAAAACTACAACTTCATCATCACCAATAATCCCATGCTGGCCATTGCACCTGGCATTGCCATTATGTTATTGGTACTTGCGTTTAATTTATTGGGCAATGGGTTGCGGGATGTGCTGGATGTAAGGAATTAAATAAGAAACCGTCATCTTGACGAAGGAAAGATCTCCTTAGCTTAGAAAATTTTGGAGTAAATCAGGAGAGCCTAATTTTAAGAGATGTCTCGTTCCTCGACATGACGAACCACTTTTCTTTTTCCCAACATCAACCGTTTGCAGGCTATGCGCAATCGGCAACTTCTTTTATCTTCATTACCGATTGCTGCCACGTGCAGTTAGTCCATATAAACCAACTGCGCATGTCTATCTCAAAACCACGTTTAAGCTTCTGGCAAATCATAAACATGAATGTTGGCTTCTTCGGCATTCAGTACAGCTTTGGTTTGCAGCAGAGTGCTGTTAATCCCATCTACGATTTTTTAGGTGCCAAGCCCGACGAAATTCCCTGGCTCAACTTAGCAGGTCCACTCACCGGTTTAATCATTCAACCCATCATTGGTGCATTGAGCGATAAAACATGGCATCCCCGTTTTGGCCGTCGTACACCTTACTTTTTTATTGGAGCGATGATCTGCAGTATTGCCTTGTTTCTGTTTCCGTTCAGCAGTGCGCTGTGGATGGCTGCCGGTTTATTATGGATACTCGACGCCGGTAACAACACCGCCATGGAACCGTATCGTGCATTCATTGCCGATAAGTTAGATGCTACACAACAGCCCACCGGTTTTCAGGCACAAAGCTTCTTTACCGGCTTTGGTCAAACACTGGCAAACGTTTCACTCTTTATCTTTCCGTTGATCTTTATTGGTAAAACAGGTAAGCTGCCAACGTGGGTATTTGCTTCGTTCTTTTTAGGTGCCGTTTGTTCCATCGGTTCTATCTGGTGGAGTATACGTACCACGACCGAAATTCCGCCGAGTGAAGAAGAGTTAAAAACATTTAATGAAAAAAACAAAGGCATGCCGCATCCGGCTGTACAATTTTTTCTTTCCATTATTACAACCGTTGTTGCTTATATCATCATTGCTGTTTTATTAATTCCGTCTTTGTTTGTAAAAGGATTGATGCGCCGTGTATTGAATTATGCAGAGCAACATCCCACACTTAAAATTCTGTTTGCACAGAATATTGAAATTGTAGATGCCATTACCAATATGCCGAAAGTAATGTGGCAACTGGCACTGGTGTATTTATTTCAGTGGTATGCGTTATTCTGTTACTGGCAAAACTCATCCAAGAGTATTGCATTGTCTGTTTGGAAAACTTCTCCTGAGCAGGATGCAGGCTTGTATGAAAAAGCAGTTAGCTGGACAGGACTTGTAAACGGCTGGTACAACGTCGTTACGTTTTTATGTGCATTTGTACTCGTGTACTTCGCCAAAAAATATTCGCCCAAACTGGTACACTTCGGTTGTTTGGTGTTGGCAGGTATTGGTTTACTCTTCTTTCCGTTTATTGAAAATAAATATTTGCTGTTCCCTGCCATTACCGGCTTTGGTATTGGATGGGCCAGTATGATGGGTATTCCTTATCTCATTGTAGTGAGCAAAATTCCGAAGGAACGTTATGGTGTGTACATGGGTGTGATTAACATGATGATTGTAATACCCATGTTCATTCAAACCACAACCTTTGGTTTTATTCTCAGAAATTTCCTGGGTAACAATCCCGGTAATGCCGTTGCATTTGCCGGCGTGTTCTTATTAATTGCTGCATTGCTTACGTTGCTCATTAAATCAGATAAACCGGCAGCAGATGCAACAGTGAGTTTTTCCGGAGGCCATTAAACAATTTGAAATGAACTATCTGCGTATTTTTTTATTGATGCTGTTGTTTGTGTGGGCACTCAGCTCCTGCAAAGAAAAAAATGCAACCGCTGCAAATCAAACAAGCATCCAAAATAAAACCTGGTGGAAAGAAGCGGTGATTTACCAGATCTATCCCCGCAGTTTTAAAGACAGCGATGGTGATGGAATTGGCGATATCAAAGGCATCATCTCTAAACTCGATTATATTCAATCGCTGGGTATTGATGCGGTGTGGCTGAACCCGATTTACGAATCACCCAATAAAGACAATGGATACGACATCAGCGATTACAGAAATGTATCGAAGCAGTTTGGCAGCATGAACGATTTTGATACGCTGTTGGCAGGATTTCATAACCGTGGAATAAAAGTGTTTATGGACCTGGTGGTAAACCATTGCAGCAATGAACATCCGTGGTTTAAAGAAGCAAGTAAAAGCAGGAACAGTCCTTACTATAATTATTTTCATTGGTGGCCCGCAGAAAAAGGAGAGCCGCCTTACCGTTTCAGCATCTTCGATGAGAAAGGTTATGGTTGGGAATTTAATAAAGCCACCAACTCATACTACCTGCATTACTTCGGCGATTTTCAACCCGATCTCAATTGGGAAAATCCAAAGCTGCGGCAGGAAGTGTATGATATTATGAAATTCTGGAGCAAGAAAGGTATTGATGGTTTCCGTATGGATGCATTGGCGTTTATTTCAAAAGATACGACCTGGCCCGGCTTACCTGCAGAATACAATGGCAACTGGCCGTTGTACTATGCAAGTGGTCCGCACCTGCACGATTATATCCAGGAAATGAACAAGGAAGTATTAACGCCTTACAAGCTTGCAACCGTTGCAGAAGCAATGGGCGATGTGCCACGGGTGAAAAAGTTTGTGGATGAAGACCGCAATGAGTTGAACATGGCGTACAATTTTGAAGCAATTGATTTTGGTTACTTACCCAACGAATATAAAATGCCCGACCCCAAAGGATGGGATTTGGTAAAGTGGAAACAGATTTACAAACGCTGGGACAGTGCATTCAGTGAAAAAGGATGGGGCACTGTTTATCTCGCCAATCACGATCAGCCAAGGATGGTTACACGTTGGGGAAATGATGCACCGGAGTTTCGTGAGCTTTCATCAAAAATGTTAAACACATTTATTCTTACCATGCGTGGTACTGCTTTCACTTATTACGGCGATGAAATTGGCATGAACAATATCAAGTTCGATAAAGTGGAAGATTACAATGATGTAGAACTGCTCACCAACTATGCACAGGTAAAAGCAAAGGGCGGCGATTTAAAACGTTTTCTCGAAGGCATGAAAATTTCTTCCCGTGATAATGGCCGTACACCTATGCAATGGGACAGTACAGCAGGTGCAGGTTTTACATTGGCAACACCCTGGTTAAAAATTAACCCGAATTATACAACGGTGAATGTTGCTGCTGCCGAAGCGAACAACAACAGTGCACTGCATTACTTCCGTAAGCTCACCAAACTGCGTAAAGCAAATGAAGCGTTGCAATACGGTACATTTACATTGGTTGATGCAGATAACCCCGATGTATTTGCATACACAAGAACACTCAACAACAAAATATTTCTGATACTGCTCAATTTTAAAAACAAAACTGCAACTGTAAAAACAGGTTTGGATCTGAGCAAAGGAAAAACCGTACTCAACAACTATGGATCAGCGAATGTGTCTGAAACACTGCAACCTTATGAAGCATCTGTCATTGAATTATAACCCGTCCAACTATTTTTGATTATGAACAAAAAAATCATTCTCTGGTCCATTGCTGTTGGTTTAGGAGGCTTGTTGTTTGGTATGGATGTAGCCGTTATATCCGGCGCAGAAAATGCCATTCAGCAACTCTGGCAACTCAGCGACTGGACGCATGGCACCGCCATTGCAATGGCTTTGTATGGTACTGCGTTCGGTGCTGCATTCGGTAACATTCCTGCAAACAAAATCGGTCGTAAAAAATCACTTATCTGGATCGGCATTATCTTTTTAGTATCATCGGTTGGTGCTGCATTGGCTCCCGACGTGTACTCCTTTATGTTCTTCCGTTTCTTAAGCGGTTTAAGTATTGGTGCATCATCAGTTGTTGCACCGGTGTACATTTCGGAAATTGCTCCTGCAAAATATCGTGGACGTTTAGTTATCTCGTTCCAGATGAACATCGTTGCCGGTATCCTGTTGGCGTACTTATCGAATTACTTATTGCAAGGCGTAGGTGGTGCAAACGACTGGCGCTGGATGCTGGGTATTGTTGCGTTGCCTTCATTGTTGTTCTCACTAATTATGATGGTTGTACCCGAAACACCACGCTGGCTTCTGTTGTTTAAAAACGATGAAGCGCATGCACGTGAGGTGTTGGCCATTACCGAAGATGATATTGATAAAACCATCAACGAAATAAAAGCATCGGCTACACAAACAAAAGAACCGCTGTTCAACAAAAAGTTTTACAAACCATTATTGCTGGCATTTTTGCTGGCAACATTCAATCAACTGTCGGGCATCAATGCCATTATTTATTTTGCACCACGTGTATTTGAAATGGCAGGACTTGCCAAAGCATCGGCCTTTCTTGGTACAGTTGGCATTGGTGTGGTGAACCTGGCGTTTACCATTCTAGGTTGGTCGTTGATTGATAAGTTTGGCCGACGCACACTCATGTTCATTGGCTCCATCGGTTATATCATTTCACTCAGCTTAATTGCATGGTCGTTCAACACCGGTGCAAGCGATTATATTGTGTACTATGTGTTCCTGTTTATTGCCGCACATGCAGTAGGACAAGGTGCGGTGATCTGGGTATTCATTTCCGAAATATTTCCCAACTCGGTGCGTGCTGCAGGCACATCATTCGGCAGTTTAACACATTGGGCATGGGCTGCAGTAGTGGCACAGGTGTTTCCTTATTTTGCCGGAAATGTAGGTGGTACAACCATCTTCGGTTTTTTTGCTTTGATGATGGTGCTGCAACTAATTTATGTATGGCGGATGATGCCCGAAACAAAAGGTATTGCATTAGAAGATATGGATAAAGCAACCGTTGTGTTGCATTAAACAAAAGCAGAGTAAAATACAGGAGTTGAAATGCTTAAAACTAATTCTTTAAAATAATTGCTGAAGCCCGGCCTCCCTCTCTAAAGGAGAGGGAACGAGGGTGAGGCTTGTTTTTGTATGGGAAAAATACTTTGTATTGGAGAAGCACTCATTGATATGATTTGTACCGACAAAGGAAAATCATTATCGGATGGTGAACATTTTTTAAAGAAACCCGGTGGTGCACCAACCAATGTTGCTGCTGCCATTGCTGCATTAGGTGGCGATGTTGATTTAAGTGCAAAAGTGGGTACAGATCCGTTTGGCGATCATTTGATACAGGTGATGAAGGATTTTCGAGTAAACACCGATCATGTAATACAGGATAAAAAACATTTCACCACGTTTGCCTTTGTATCGTTAATGGAAAACGGCGAACGTGATTTTTATTTTAACCGTGGCGCCGATGGCGAACTGAGTAAGCAGGAAGTGGATCGTATTGATCTTGCCAATTATTCGATTGTTCACTTTGGTTCGGCAACCGGTTTTTTACCCGGCCCCTTAAAAGAAGCATACGCTGGTTTGTTAAGCCGTGCATTGAAGCAACTGAATTTTGTGAGCTTCGATCCCAACTATCGTCACCTCTTATTCAAAGACAACCAGGATTCGTTTATTCTGCAGTCGTGGTACTTTATGCGGCATTGTCATTTCTTTAAAGTAAGTGATGAAGAAGCATTGATGCTCTCGAAAAAGAACACAGTAGATGAAGCAGCTGCACATTTTCTGGAACAGACCAATGCTGTATTTGCCATTACACTTGGAAAAGATGGTACACTGCTCGGTATGAATGGTGCTACTTGTGTCATCGACAGTATACCGATTACTCCTGTTGATACCACCGGTGCAGGCGATGCCTTTACCGGTGCTGTGTTGTTTCAGTTACGTAATTACAGTTTACATGAAATAAAACAATTACCTGCTGAAGAGTGGATCAGGATCATCATCAATGCCAACAAAGCAGGCGCCCGTACCTGTGAATATCTCGGCGCTATGGAAGCTTTTAAACATTTAAGCAGCGACATTTTCAATTAAGTTTTATGTACACATTTGGCGTGCACGAGCATATTAATGCATTATTGAAAGAACAAAAGATTGATGTGGGTGGTAAAGACAATTTGTTTTACACCCGCATGCTGGCGAATACTTCGCCCATTCTTGAATTGTATCTGCAACTGTACGAACATCATCCATCTGCAGAATTGTTGTTTGATGAAGTGGTGAAGACAATCATTGCTTCGTACAAAAAACGACCCGCTGTATTAAAGCAACGGGATATTCAAAAGCTGGAAAAAGAATATTGGTTTCTCAGCAACGAAATCAATGGTATGAGTTTGTATGTAGACCGTTTTGCAGGAAGTCTCAAAAACATGCAGACCAAGCTCGATTATTTTGAAGAGCTGGGTGTAAACTTCTTACACCTGATGCCCATTTTTGAAAGTCCGGCTAATGAGAGCGATGGCGGTTATGCTGTTTCCAACTTTCGTAAAGTAGATGAGCGTTTTGGTTCGCTTGAAGATCTGTTGCAGTTACAGGAAGAAATGCGTAAACGCAACATGTACCTCATGCTCGATATTGTGCTCAATCATACTTCGCACAAACATGAGTGGGCCATGAAGGCGAAGGCAGGCGAAAAGAAATACCAGGATTATTTTTATTTCTATAACGACCGTAGTGTGCCCGATCAATACGATCGTACCATGCCTGAAATTTTTCCGGAGAGTTCGCCGGGCAATTTTACGTACGTGCCTGAATGTAACAAATGGGTGATGACAGTTTTTCATAACTATCAATGGGATTTGAATTATACCAATCCCAATGTGTTTATTGAAATGCTCGACACCATTTTCTTCTTTGCTAATTTGGGTGTAGATATTTTACGTATTGATGCCCCGGCCTTCATCTGGAAACAACTCGGTACTACCTGCCAGAATTTACCACAGGCACATACACTGTTGCGTTTAATTAAACAATGTGTGCAGGTAGCTGCGCCGGGCATGGCATTATTAGGCGAAGCCATTGTTGCGCCGAAAGAAATTATGAAGTACTTCGGTACAGAACAATACACAGCACGTGAATGTGATTTTGCCTACAACGCAACACATATGGCTTTGCAGTGGGATATGCTTGCAACAGGCAACACCAAAGTAATGCTGGCAGCACAATACGAACTGTTGAAGAAACCATACGGAACATCGTGGATTACGTATACCCGTTGCCACGATGATATTGGTTTGGGTTATGATGATGCCATGATTGAGCAGGCGGGTTTTGAGGCATATGCACATCGCCGTTATCTGAAAGATTATTATTCCGGTGTGCATCCAGATACTCCTGCTGTTGGGGCTTTGTTCTCCAGCAACCCTAAAACAGGTGATGCTCGCATCAGCGGTTCACTGGCATCGTTGTGCGGTTTGGAAAAAGCACTCAACAATAAGAATGCAAAAGCGATTGATGAATCCATTCAGAAAATATTGTTGATGCAGGCACATAGTTTTTTCCTGGGTGGTGTACCGATGTTGTTTTATGGCGATGAGATCGGTTATACCAACGACTACTCTTATTTAAATGATGAAGGAAAAAGTTATGATAACCGCTGGATGCATCGACCAATCATTGACTGGCAAAAGAACGAACGCCGCAAACAGGACGGCGCTGTTGAGCAACGCATCTTCAGTTCAACCAAAAAATTACTGCAGCTACGTAATCAACTGGAGATGGTTGGCGATTACAGCAACATCACCTGGATTACACCGCACAATATTCATGTAGCCGCATACATGCGTGAACGTAACGGCAAGCGTATATTCTGTGTGTTTAATTTCGCAGGCAGTGCTTCATTCTTAACCTGGTTTGCATTCAAGGAAAAGGGGAATCCGCCTTCTGCATTATTCGATCACTGGAGCGGCGAAACATATACTGTTGGTAACGATCATGAATTTTTTGTGCTGCCGCCGTATGGGTTTGCATTGCTGGAGGGATGATGTGACCTGACAGGTTAAGCCTGCTTTTGGTATAACCTGATTAAAATCCAACTGCATGCGTTAGCCCAACCTGTCAGGTCAGGCTGAGCATTTGCTTAAAAGATGAAAGAAGAATAATCCCAATCACTTCACCTTTTACTTCAACAGCAATTTCATGATTCTGTTTGTGTAATTGCAATCGTCCTTTAAAGATGCTTGTTGTAGTTGATTGTATAAACAATTCAATGGCTTTCCTGTGTTCAATACGACAAACACATTCGCTATTGTGTTCATAAACAACAAAGCGAAGTTTACCGTTGTGTGGTTCAACAGCAAACGTAAATGCATCATTCAGTTGAATGGGCTTCATACTTCTTCATCAAAGCTAATAAAACGCCGTTGGTCCAGCCAAAACCATCCTGGCCTGTGTATTCACCGCCGCCGGCTTCAAGATGTGTATCCTCCACATTGTATTTTTCCATCAGCTTACCGGTGCGTGCAAACACATCTTTATTGAGTTTGATCCAACGCTTTGCAATTTCAGTAGCCAGCGCATGATGACCATAGTTTTCCAACCCCACAATACTCATCCATTGCAGCGGCGCCCAACCATTTGGTGCATCCCATTGCTGACCTGTTTCGTACAATGTAGTGAGCAAACCCCCATCTTTTAAAAACAATTGCTGTAATGCTGCAGCAACTGCATCGGCCTGTTGCTGTGTGGCAATACCAACAAACAAAGGTGCTGCCGTTGCAAGCGATTGTACATTGGTGCAACTGTTGGTAACCGTATCGTAATCGGTAAACAGTTGCAATGCATTATTCCAGCAATATTTGAGAATTGCCTGCTTTCTTTTTGCTGCTGCAGTTGTATACAAAGCAACATTTACCTCATCGTTACTCATGTTGTACACTTTTGCAAGCAATTGTTCCATGTTGTACAACAAACAATTCAAATCAACAGGTATAATTTCGGTTGTATGTATCGTTGAAAAATCGTTGATATTGCTGAACCAGCGACAACTGTAATCCCAACCCGACTCTGCACCTGCACGTAAATGTGCATACAAAGCATCAGTTGCTTGTGTTGCAACATGCGTTAACTCCACATCTTCACGAAACGATTCCGGTCTTGCGGTTGTATAGGCATCACAATAACGGTTCAATACCTCCCTATCATTCATCAGCACAACATGCTGTTCAAAACGATGTGTAGCGGATAACTGTTCACTTCCCTTCATCCAGAAAGTATACTCTTTCGCTAACGCATCTTTGTACTGCAATAAAACTGCTTCACCTTTTACCTCCGCCAATAACTGCAGCATAAACGAATAGAATGGCGGTTGTGAACGGCCGAGATAATAGGTTCTGTTTCCGTTTGGAATAAACCCGATTGTACGAATCAGGTGTGTGAAATTATTTACCATGCTTTCTAGCAAATCAATTCGTCCCGATTCTTTTAAACCCAGCATAGTAAAATAACTGTCCCAGTAATACACTTCCCGAAAACGACCGCCGGGCACAACGTATGCATTGGGCAATGGAAGCAGAGATCCGTTCTGTTGCAAATCGGGCTGACGAGTTAGTTCATTCCACAACGCATCAATATGTGCAACAATATTTTCTTTTGTTTCATGGTCTGCTGTTACAGCTTTAGCCGGGAGTTTAAAATGTTTTGCAACAAATTGCTGCAGGTTAAAGTTTGCTTTTTGTTTTTCTGCTGCATATTGTTGCAGAATAAACGTTGGAGGTGTAACAGGTACACAATCCACAAATGTTTTTCCATCTTCAAAAATGCGGCTCATCTGCACATCTTCAAATAACGGATGCATTTCAAATATCTCAAGCTGTTTCACCTTAATGTCCTCCTGTAGTTTTAATATCAACCAATGCACCTCCTTTTGGCTGCAAACGTTTAAACACAATCAGCAGCAAAATCAACACAACGATGGGTACCAACGATAAATAAAAAGCTGTTTCGCCGCCGTATGCCTGCGACAGATGCCCTGTAATTATGGAACCTGTTGAACCGCCCAATGCACTGAACACAACAATCAATCCGCTCATGGAACTGTGCCGGTGTGCAGGCAGATTACTGAGAATAACCGAATTGATAGCCGGATAGATGGGCGCCAGGAATAAACCGATCAACGGAAATGCAAATGCTACAACAGGTACATCGGCCAGTGTTTCTTTTACTCCTGCTGAAATATTCGCAGCCATCGGCATGGTGATGAGAACAATTACAGCAGCACAAAGCAGGCACACAACCAACACATAAATCCAATCGATCTTGCGTAAAAAGATACCTGCAAGAAATCTTCCTAACCCGATAGATGCTGAAAGAATGCTGGCCAACTGTATACTTAAGCTTGTGGAAATATTCAATACATCTTTATTGAATGTAGGTAACCAGCTCATAATGCTTTGTTCAATCAACACATAAAAGAACGCACTGAAAATAAATACCAGCACCAAAGGCAGAAAAATCAACCGGAGCATTTCAACAAAATCACTTGCTGCCGATTTATTTTTTTCCGCTTCTTTGATTGACGATTCATCAAGCTTTGTAGTAAGCAACAGTACAAATGCAGCTGCGGCTAATCCTCCAAGAATGTAATACGTGTTAAACCAGGTAAGCGATTTCGGATTACTGTTATCCACCATCGATGCAAACAGGAAGTAACCGGATAGTACGCCTACCATAAAAAACGATTCCAGAAAATTCATAAAACTGAGATGTTCGCTTTTCGATTTTGTTACCAATCCTATTGTTGCGAAGACACTCACCTTTATCAATGCAAAGCCAATACCGGCTGCAGCAAACAACATCTTCGTCATATAAAATGTTGGAAGCGACGGTATGCTTAAACACATTACAGCAACCAATGCAAGCGCAATAAGCATGGTGCGTTTATAACCGATCTTGTTTACATACGATGCAATCAGAAAAGAAGTAAAAGCAATGCTCATATCTTTAAATGCTTCGAGCACACTTGCAGAACTTTTGCTTACGTCAAAATTATTCTGCACCTGCAGTATAACAGTACCAACACTGTTAAGCAGTATGGCAAACACAAAGTAATTCAGGAAAAGCGAAAGCTTAATGCGAAAGGTTGACATGGCAAGTAGTATTGGGTTTTAAATATACCCGATACCATGCACTTACCAAAGCAATTACACTATAAAGAACCACCTTTTACCAACATTGATTCAATGCAAACGTTTTCGGCAACAGGTTCGCCTTTTAAACGTGCCAGCATTTGTGCGAAAGCCTGCTTTCCCAACTTGTATCCGCTTGTTTCTACGTACGTAACAACAGGGTTAAACAAGGTTGGAATAAAGCCATTGCTGATGCCAATAACTGCTACATCATCGGGTACTTTTACATTGCGTTGATGAATGGCACGCATCACGCCGATTAAAATTAAATCGCCCATACAAAAAATAACATCGGGTGGATTGGGAGATGCAAGTGCATCCAATACAATTTTTTCAGATGGCTCTGCCTGTTCGGGATAATCAACTGTAACAACAGCATCGGGCGCTTGTGCGTTCATTGTTTCAACAAAAGTTTTACAACGCACTTTTGTAATACTTAAATGCGGATGACCAAACAATGCCAATACATTTTTCTTTTTCTTTTCAATGATGGCCTCTGCTGCAATACGTGCAGCATCTGCGTCGCTTAAGCAAACAGTATGCACACCTTTTTCTTCGGGAACACGATCGAAGAAAACAACAGGCACATCCATATCTTCCATTTTTTTAAAATGAGAGAAATCGTCTGTTTCAATAGACACAGTAGCAAATAAACCCATCACCATATGTTTACGGAAAATGGCCATGTTAGCTACTTCAGTAGCCGCACTGTCGCCCGATTGCATGATCAATACGGTGTACCCATATTTTCTTGCTTCATCTTCTACGGCAGCAATAAACGAATCGTAAAAAAAGTTGGTAATAGTAGGTACCAGAATACCCAGCACATTGCTTTGTCTGGTACGCAACAGCACAGCATAACTGTTAGGTTCGTATTCCATAGCTGCTGCCAGTTCTTTTACTTTCAGTTTTGTTGCTGCTGAAATATCGGGATGATCTTTGAGTGCACGGGATACAGTAGAAATGCTGATGCCCAATGCTTCGGACAATTTTTTTAATGTGCTTTGCTGCATAGTTTCAATCAAATCAATAGTGATCCTAAAGATAACTTTTCCTGCATCATAACAAAAAGAAGCTGCTGTACATAAAAACTCCCCTGTAAAAACAGGGGAGCATAATTAATACTACCAATAGAAATAAAAAACTGTTAGTTAGCACCATCTGTATTAGCCCTCGCAATAGCATAATTACCAACTACATTACCGCACTTTAAACCTTCTTCACAATCGCTGCGGTAATGAATGGCTCCATACAAACGGGATAAAGAAGCTTCCTGCGCCATGGCTGCATACGCCTGTTTACGTTCAGGAATAATTCGTCCTAAAATAGTTGCAGCTGCACCACTAAAGGTTGAGTGACCACTTGTATAACTTGGAAAGTTCGGTAAACCTGTCCATGTTTTTATTGCAGGATTTACCTGCGATGGACGTGGATTGAAGTAAAAGAATTTCGCATCCCAGCAGGCGATTGCTGCATCCATCATACTCATGTTGAGCAATGCCATGTTACGTGCCCAACGCACTTCGCTGAAACGTTGTGCAATAAAATCATCGGCTGCAATGGCGTTCCAATGGCCGGGAGGTGTATGTGTAGCCAAACCATCGGCCCAATAATGCACAATCGCCAGTTGTTCACGTGTTGCATTTTTACTGTAGTATAATACTTCTGCTACTTCCTGTTTAAATTTTTCTGATTTGGTTGATGGTGGCGGACCGGGACGCACTGCAGTTACCAAGGTTGCAGAATCGAACAGCCAGGTACGTACACGACCAAACAGCGGTAGCATTGGCGGACGCTTTGGTGATTCCTGGCTGATCCACGGTATTTCGCCTGTTACTGCTGTTTGTGTTTCCATTTGCTGCCACAAGGTTGCATTACCAACAGCAGCACCTGCTCTGTCGCCTCTTGCACGTGTAACAAATTTTTGTGCTACTAAGCGGCCCAATGCTTCACCTGCTTCAATATCACTACGCACATTCATACCCGCCATAATTCTAGCATTCTTATGTTCTGTTGCCAGTTGCTGAATAGCAGCCTGCTCTCCGGGAAAAAATAATTTCAACAGCTCCACCATTACGCCAACCACCACTGCATCTTCACTCGGGTACGATGGTAAATCGCTTTGCGGCAACAAGGTTGTAATGGTATTGTTGATTTTATACGGTGCAGCACGATTGTATAATTTTTTGTAATGCCATGCAGCCACCAACGCATCGTATTGCGCAGCGCTTACATACGCATAGGCTCGTGATGCATAGGGCGGATTAGCAAATGGAAACTGCGGATTGTTAAACGGGTTATTGGCATCAGGTACGGGGTATGTACCATCCGCATTTTGATAAGGTGGCAGATTATATTTAGCCACCAGACCACGCATAATTTCGTTCCAGCGTAATACTGCACCTGCGCCCCAATACTTCATACGTTCTTCCTGCGCAGCCGTCATCGATTTCTGATATCCTTTAATTTCATTCAACTCCGCTGTATAACCCGGACCACTTGCTGCGCCGGGTGCTGCCACTGCAAATTCATCGGGAGCAGTAAGCAATATGGGTTTCCATGTTCCTGCATTTGCATCAATGTTCGACGGATTTAATGCAGGTGCATTTTTAGTGCGTTCTGTAATTTCTTTACTGCACGATGCAACAACTACAGCGAGCAGTAACAGATTTGTAATTCGTTTTATGTTAATGTACATGGTTTCGTTTTTACGTGTATAAAATCAGTTTGCGCAGCATTAAGCTTTCTTTTCTTTCTTGTTTAAGTTGAATACATAGAACACGGCGCCGTTGGCAGAAAAACTTTGTCCCATGTTTCTTCCTGCAACCACCTGGCTGGCACCACCTGTTAGCGAAAGCTGCGGCAACTTTTTAAATACATACTTGATATTAAAACCAAGCGATGTAGCATTCATACGATTACTGATGAAGGGCATATTGTTTTGTGTAATATCAAAACCACCTTTGGTTGTCCAGTTGTTGAGTACCGCTTCTGCAATTAACCATTGTGTACGGTAACCTGCACGGATGTTGTAGCTGGTTGCATTGGGCATGTCCACTTCATTGGAAAGAATAAAGCGATCGGTATAATACGAATCACGATCGAGTGTAACATTACTGCGCCATACATAAGTAGCTGATGCAGTTGCAAACCATTTGTTATCGTAATAATAATCGAGCATCAGCCTCGCCATTGCTGTTTTACTTTGTAAGCCGATTGATAGCGGCAACAGATCAGCATTATAATTGCTCATGGGTACAGAACCACCGAGTAAACCAATTAATGCCATACGACTGTCGCCGATCTTTTGGTTGATTGCACGATACTTTAACATCAGGCTTAAATCCTGCATATCGTTCTGGCCACGTAAGGTTCCTGCACTTGCTTTGGTAGTAACGTAGGGCACATTAAATAAAACGTTCAGTTTTCTGGTAGCGCCATAATTACCCATCACCGCAAACATTTGTGTAGAAACATGTCCAAGGTTGAGGTTTTCTCTTTTGTTTGTTCCTTCCCAATAATTTTTCCAGGTAGTGTAGGAGTAGCCGGGGCCTACGCAGAATGCGTTCTTCTCCATCATAATGGCATCAATATCTGTTTGGGCAGAAGATTGTTTTACAGCAATGCATAACAGCATTGTCCATAAAAATTTTATAGTCAACTTCATTTGATGATTGTTTTGCAACAGCTGTTGCGTTTACGAACAATTAAAACTTAACAGTACAACCAATATTAATCGAGTAATCGGAGAAAGCAGCATCTCCTTGTGTATAGATGCCCGTTGCTTTGGTACGCATTTTATCAGCATAACTCTGTGTGCGGTTTTTGCTGAACCAATAAGGCACCGTTGCAAACAGATTTACTTTTTTCAATTGATAAGCAACGCCGGGTTCTGCACCAAAAATGCGACCGGGACGACGGAAGCCGCTGCTGCCACCAATCAGATCTTCCGATGGTATTGCTTCTAAACGCACACCTGCTGATGCAGAGAATGCACCCAGCATCAAATTCAAACCACCACGAACCATGTATTGATCGGGCACACTCATTACACTGCTGCCGTATAAAATATTGGCATTGGTTGTTGTACCACCTCTTGCAGTTGATACGCCATTTTGTTCACGTGGATTACTGAGATAATAGAAATTACCATACGCACTCAGCTCTTTTGTAAATACATAATATCCGTTCAGCTCCAGTGAAATACCGGTGCCGCCATCACCCAGTTGAATCGATTGATCGACAGGACCCAGAACTTTTGTTGAATCGTTCTTCCAGAAAAAATCGTTGTAACGGTAATCGCCGGTTGGCAATTTCAATCCTAAACCAACCTGGATATTTCCTCTTCTGCTTTTTAATGGATCGAGCATCCAGCGATACGCTGTAATACGGATATCACCTATGCCGAATGAACTTGTTTCTCTTCTTGCATTCGGGCTGGTGCTGCTGTTACCGTAATGTTCATACATCGATGAACGACGGTTGGAGATGATGGGCATATTCACTGCAATCGACATACGGTTGTTGAGTTTACGTACCAGTGTAAAATCAACAGCATGTTGCCAGTTGCGTACATCGGTTCCTTCGGCTACACGATGTTTTTGTTCTTCGGTGCCCACAAAGTGGCGGAACGAATGGAAATATCGATAGCCTGTTGTAAGCTGCCAGTTATGACTGTCTGCCGAAGTATCGGCATGACTGCGTGTACACATGGCACCATTGCTGCGTACAGCTACGCAACCTTGTGCACACAGTTGTTGTGTAACAGCCAGCAATAACATGACTGATACTATTTGTATAGCAATTAATTTTTTCATGATGTTTGGTTGTTGTTGTGATTGTTAAGGTGCAGCTCAATTAGCTCTTAACCTGATACGTTGAACAATCAATTCGCCTACCTGCTTTCCTGCTTTCAATCCTTCATCGTTATCGAAACGATAGTGAATGCCACCATACAATCTCGACATGGCTGCTTCTGCTGCTGCCGCACGGAATGATTTAATTTCCCTGTTTGCAATACCAAACTCCAATAACGATGTATCGGTGAACGATAAGTTTTCACCAAACCACGAAGTCATAGTTTCGGCAGCTGCTGCAGAGTTGGTAGCATGGCCGCTTACATAAGAAGGAAAAGGAGGTGTTTGAATATACGGGCGCCATTCCTGGCTTACATGTTTATTAATAGCTGTTTCGGGACGAACGTAATTGCTCTTGTATTTTTCTTCCCATCCTCGAATGAAGGCATCAAAAAATGCAATGGATGTAAGTGCATACGCACCAACAGTTGAATTAAAATCGGCCTTTGCTGCTTTTGCTGCAATACCTACAATATTCAACCAGTGGCCCGGAGGCGAAAACTTTTTGGTAGCAAACATTACATGTCCGCTTACATTCATCTTAAACGGATTATCATCCCAGAAATCGGCAATATGTTTTTGTTCTTCTGTTAAACTGTCTCCCACATTTTTCACTTCCATCATGTATTTGTAATACACGCTGTTTTTGTTTGCAACATCAAATACCGGCGGACGAGGAATTTCGAATTGCGAAGAACTGTCCAATACCATTGGACGTATTTTACCCCAATGCGGCTCCACCGCAGTGGCGTACATAGGTGGTGTAGGTACCCAACGGCCATTTTCCTCACGTACGGTGAATTTTTCAGCACCACGTGTTTGTGCATAGTTATCTCCTTTGCTCCAACGTAATACAGCTGCAGCAATGCTATCCGAAAAAGCAATCGTATTCTCCAGCATATCAGACGGCATCCCGGCCGAGTCGGCGTTATTTTTTAACTCGTTGTAATAGTCCATCATGCTGCCTTCGGGAAATGTAACAGCGTTACCCACCTTTGTAAATGCCAGCAATGCAGCCAGTGAATAATCAACCGGTGCTTTACTTATATCGGGCTTGGGCATGGCGGGCATATGTTTTATTTGACCGCTCATGCTTCTGTAATTTTTATCGCCGGCAGCCACGCATTCGTAAGCTGCAATGTTTGCATACACATAATTACGTGCAGCAATCATGGGCGGAAAATTATTCTCCAATACTACGTTGTTGAGTTTCTTCACTGTTTTACTATACAACAACGGATCGTTGGTGTACGCTTTATAATCTCCTTTGGGTTTACATGCAATCAGGGATACAGCAACGAATGCTGCGAATACAATTTGTTTCATCTGCAATTATTTTTTCAGATTATCATTTCCAATGCTGTTGCCATCAAGTGCGATGGCTCATTTCATCTTCTAATGCTTGCTTTTTTTGAATAAGATCATGTACTGCAGCTGCAGTGGAAACAGGTTTATCCCAACTCACCGGGACGAGCCTGTTAAAAGAGCTATGCTTTTGCACTTTTACACATTGCACTATTGTACGTTTTAATGTAACGTTCTGCCACCCTCATAGCAGAGACGAAACAACAATACAATCTGCAGATCTGTAAAATTGTAAGGAAAAGCAATTAACCAAAAAGTTCGGGTGGTTGTTCTGCGGTAAGAAGAAATGCAGAACGTGTAGCTGCTGAAAAGGTATGGTTGAATGGTTGACGCAGTTGCTCCAATGCATCGAGCGACCAATGGCTCAACTGCTCACAGTAGTCAAATGAAAATGCTTTGTACGATGGGGCGGGTTGTTTACCCGATTTTTGTTCCTGCTGATTTTGCAGATCGTTGACAAGCTTGAAGAAATTTTCCCGGGCATTTACCAACCGGGCTTTATCGGTATCAGGAATACATTTATAAATCATTTCACCACCTTCGAGTTTACGCTCTACATATTTGTAATGCATACCGTTGATGGTGATTTCGCCACTTACACGTTCGAACTCTTTCCAATCGGTTTGATAAGGTAAGCTTACCGGTGCTCGCACTTCAATCAATGCGCTTGCATCGTAGTCGTTGTTATCAATCTTTTGTTCAAAATGGGTATCGGCTTTTTGCTGTACGTAATCCATCACTAACCGGTAACCAAACCAGTTAAACAGCAGTATGGAGAGAAAAAATATGGAAGCAAAAATTCTCAACAGCAATTCGTTAATGTGCTTTAAAGATAAAGTAATTCATCAATGTTGAGCACATTTAAGGCAGGAACTATTTGTAAAATATTCTCATATTCTCCGAAATCGTTTGCAGAAAAATGCCCGGTGATAGCTACCGCCTTCATTCCTGCTGCAAGGGCGGCTTCCACACCTTTCGGCGCATCTTCAAACACAATGCAATGCTCGGGTGGGGTGTTTAATTCGGCTGCCAGTTTCAACCAAGTTTCGGGGTGCGGTTTGCTCAGCTGTACATCATCAGCGCCAACAATGGCACTGAGGTAACGGCGCAGATCCAGTTTATCCAATGCAAAATCGATATTGGCCTGGTTACTGGCTGTACCGATGCCCATTGGAATATTTTTCTGCAACGCTAATTCTAAAAATTCACGTGCTCCTTCCAGCACCGTTATTTCGTTGCCATACAAAGCCCGGTAGCGTTCTTCTTTTGCGGCAACAATGGCTCTTGCTTCTTCTTCAGTAAACGTGCGGCCAGGAACAATGCGGTGCATCAGTTCGGCCCCGTTGCCATAGAGTTGGTTCATCAAAGCTTCCCCTTCAAGCGGACTGCCCATTTCTTTCACCACCAGCTGCCATGTTTTAAAATGTGCCGGCATGGTGTCGATGAGAGTGCCATCGAGGTCGAAGAGAAAAGCTTTAGTCTTCATGTAATTGACCAAGTATTATACGTTTGATTCCGTTCTTTAGTAATGAAACATTAAAATTGATCAGTAAACCTAATTTGCAATTCCTATAAAAGGAAATGCTTTTTTATTTTGTGACAGATTTCATAAAACTTTCGAGATAAAAATACTCCATTTCACTTGACGAGGCTATTTGTTTGAGGGCTATCGAACGCCCAATTTCACCAGCATACATTTTATGCAAATACTTTATTTCATTAATAGTATATGAAGAGGCAAAATAATTAGAAAGAATTCGTCTGAATTCAGAAAGGCCCTCTGCATAAAACATGGCTTTTGATTTATCATACTTAGTTCTTTCTTTTAACCCCAGAGGTCGGAATTTTCTATATATAACTGAATCAAAATAGAGATTTAAAATAGATGTATCCGTAATTCTATTCACCAATTGTGAAGCATATTGAAACTCCTTTGAACTCTTTACTACTTTAGAGTAGTTCTTACTTATGCTATTTATGATTTCTTCTTTGGGAGCAATATCTACTTTTGGTTCTATCTTACTTTTTTGAGTTTCAATTTTTGATTCTGACGAGCCATTTCTGCTAAACCGAATAACATAGTCAATATCTTCTTCAACCTGACGACCATTCTGTATGGCAGGAAGCCATTGGGGTGAATTTCTAAAAACCACTAGTGCAACAGAATCGCAGAACCTGTCTAATCCCCTTATAATCCTGATATTTTTTAAGTAGCCATTATTGCCGACAGTAAATTTTAAAATCAAAGACCCCTCCACGCCAGCCATTAAAGAAGAATCAGGATAGACAAGATTTTTTATGATATATTCTTTAAATTTTTTTTCGCCTCCAGGAAATTGAGATAAGACTTCAACCTTCGTAAAAATCCGGTTATTATCTTTATAATAATTGAATCTTTCCTTTTCAAGCTGTGGATTTACATCAATTATTGAGGCAGAGGTAATAACAGCAGAGTCAATTCTTTTTCTCTTGTTTAAAAAAACGAGCAGATAATTATTGTTGTTACATGCAATTTCTTCATCGATATAACCAACTGATGAGACAGTGATTTTACAAGACACTGGTACTTCCAACGAAAAATTTCCGTTTTTATCGGTTGCTGTACCAAAAGTTGTATTAGGAACTCTTATAGTTGCAGATGTGAGAGGCTCACCTGAAACAGATTCTACACTGCCACGGACCGTTATGAATTTAGACTTACTATAATCTTGTGCGAATCCATTTAATCCCCAAAAAGATAAAAGTACTAGTAATGAGTAAAGGCTTTTCATAAGTAAACTGTTTTCACGAAAATAGAGCATTTATTGACAGACAAGTAAACATTCTAACGAAGTTACATAGGTTAAATACTAAAAAAATAACCACGTAGCTTCAGTCGTTCCACTTTTATCACGCTACTCTGGTAACAATACTTCATCACCGTTTATTCACAAACGTCCTCTTCTGCACACCCACGCCTGTAATGGTTACGCTCTTCCAGTTAGCAGGTAATACAGTTTTGATTTGTGTGATGCCTGTTGCTGTAATTTCCAAACCGCCAAAACCCATCAACACACTTTGCAAAATACCACCTGCACCAGTTGCGAAGTAAGGATTGGTGCCGCCCTTTGTTTCTGCAATTACACGAAACGGCGGATTGAGATTTGGAATGAATGCATCTTTAAACCAATGATACGCTTTCTCATGGTTGCCGAGTCTTGCATATAAGGTAGTGAACACTGCTTGTGTCATTGCCGGTGTTCCTTCATTCGGTACACGTTGTTCGTAGTACTCTAAATCTTTTCGGATAGCAGTTGCATCTTTTACTTCTTTCAACGGATAAGCTAACAAGTTTACATCGGCCTGCTTAATGCCTTCACCATTATAGGTTGCATGTTCTCTTGTTACACCGTCAGGAAATTTCAACACAGGAATATTGTTCGCTACATTCATCCAATCTGCATTGGGTACAATGCCTAACAGTTTCGCTGCTTCTGTTGCAAACTGCAGATTGGCTTTCGCAGCCGCATTCGTAAATGCGTTGTTATCGACATTCTCGGCCCACTCATCTGCAGCCACCACATTTTTAATATCGTATTTACCCGGGCCGTTGCGTTCTACTCTGCTTGCCCAGAAATCGGCTGTTGCACTTAAGATGGGATATCCTTTTTCTTTCAGCCACACTTTATCTTGTGTTACACAATAATAATTCCATGCTGCGATTGCCACACAGGCGGTGATGTGATGTTCGAACGGACCACTCAATGCCCACACGGGTGTTTCTTCCACACCTGTTTCTGCACTTTCCCAAGGGAACATGGCTCCTTTAAATCCTTTACTGAAAGCATTTCGCTTTGCAGCATCCAACCGTTGATAACGATATTCCACCATACTTTTTGCAAGCTCAGGCTTCAGTACAAGTAATGCAGGATACATCCACAACTCGGTATCCCAAAACACATGACCATTGTAACCCAAGCCGCTCAAGCCCATTGGTGATGGTGATAATGCAGTGCCTTCTCTTGTAAAGGAATACAAATGATAGAGCATGCTGTTTACATCCTGCTGATCCTGCTTTGCTTCTTCGTTTGTTCCTTCGATCGTTATACGGCTGCTCCACAACTCATCCCATGCCTTGGTATGAAACTGCAGCAAGCGTTCTCTGCCTTCCAGCTTTGCATAAATGGTTAAGCGTTCTGCTTCATTCAACGGATCATCGTGATGTGCTGATGTAATAGATGAGCCCGCAATCGAGTAACGATAAGTTTCACCTGCTTTCAGCTGTTTGCTGAACTTGAGCAGATGCATATTGTTATCCCACATTTCATGAATCACTCTTGGTTCGCTGCCATGATGTTCGGTAAACAAAAATGTATTGCTGGCACACATCAACAATTTACCCGTAGGACTTTTTGCTGAAGAAGTGAGTAAGCTCATGGTTACATGCGGACGATCAATTTCATTGTAATAATTCTGTACATCTTTCAACGCATCAGGTGCTTCCATTACACTGGCACCGGTGATGGTAATATTCTTTTTGGGTGTGATTGTAATATCCATCAACACCGTAAACGGCAAATGACGCAACGAATAGTAGGTATAGGTTACAGTTGCTTTATCTGCATAATCGAATGTTGTTGTAAAGCTGGCATGCTGCATATCCAGCTCCTGTTTCATATTCGATGCCGATTTTGCATCAATGCGTTTGCCATCTATTTCCAGGTAGCTGTTCAGCAGATTAAAACTCTTTAAGAAGTTACTTACACGGCCACGGCCATACAAATCGTATGCACCGGCCAATACCACATCTTTTACCTTGAATGGCTCCGGCGATGATACGACTCCGATCATTCCATTGGCAACGGTAATGCCGTAGTAGTTGGAAGGATCGAAATTCGTAGCAGCAATTTTCCAGGGATCAATTGTTTGTGCTTGGGTTGAAAAAACAATAGTGAGCAAAACAAAGGACAGCAAATGTTTCATGGCAACCGTTTTTAGTAAATCGTACAGGAAAGATAAAGAGTAAACCACAAAGAAACCGGCATGAGTTTACAATTGCAAGATGCAAACGTTTGCTATGGATTATTTCTTTCAGAACAAAAAAGTAAAGCGTTGTTTCTGCAGCTCGTTTTCACCTAAATTGCAGGTGCTTCAAACGATTTCTAAGATGAAAAGATTGCTGTTGCTTCTGCTGCTATTGCTCATTGCTGTTGTACTGTTTTTTTATTTCCGTATTCCTGCAAAAGAAGTGTACAGTTACAGAACGGCTTTTCGATGTACGAATAATTCAGCTATTCGCTTGCTGCACGACAGTACAAAATGGAAAAACTGGTGGGCCGGTACGCAACAAAGCAATACAATCTACAGTTACAATAACCGCAGTTATCTTTTTCGGAATATGACACTACCCGGTATTGAAACGATGACTTCGGTTGGTAACGATTCTGTTTCGGCTTTCTTCCAGGTGTTCCCTTACAATATTGATTCTGCCCATTTCGAATGGAGCTATGTGTTTGCATACAGTGCTAACCCGGTTACGAAAATTAAACAATACCTGCAGCTGCGTTCATTGAAAAAAGATTTCAAACAGTTTCTTGCAGCGGTAAAACCATTTTTTGAAAACGAGAAGAATACGTATGGTATGGAGATTGAAACGCAACGGGTGAAAGACTCCACACTTATTTCGTTAAAGAAAACATTTAATCATTACCCCACTACAGAAGATGTATACAGTTTAATCGCTGATGTAAAAAAATACATTCAAACAAAAGGCGGAGAAGAAAGTAATGCGCCGATGCTGAATATTTTTTCTGTTACAGATAACCGCTACGATGTGATGGTGGGTATTCCTACAAAAGCAGATGTGGAAGAACAGGAACCGTTTAAACGTAAAAAAATGATTCTCGGTTATATTCTGGTGGGCGATGTACAAGGCGGCATGGCTACTGTTGCCGCTGCTGAAAAGCGCATGGCCGATTATGCATTCGATCATCAGAAGACTGCACCGGCTATTCCGTTTCAATCGCTCATTACCGATCGTATGCAGGAAAAAGATACAAGCAAGTGGATTACCCGTATTTATTACCCTGTGCTGTATTAAATTTATTTGAATCGAATGATTTGCACTGCATCATTATTCTTTGCGAGAATATATGCCTGCATTCCCTTAATGGTTATTGATTTGATGTTACGTACCTGTCCGTTAATGGTTAAACCATTTACAGGTGCATACACAAATTTGCCTGCGCCTTTATTGATGAGCAATGTACCAAAGTCGGCATCCTGTCTTCCGATCTCGACATTGTTATCGTAATAGTTGCCGAGCAATAGTACATCGGGTAAGCTGTCGTTGTTGGCCTGCACAACCATTGCTGCACGATAGGTTGTTAACTGTGCTTCGTAGGGCAATGCTGTAACAGTAAATGTTTGATCGCCCTTGTTCTGCAAAAAAGCATTACTTAAATAATCAACCGAATACTTCTGTGCTTTTTTCAACTTATCTGCACCAAATAAATCATTCAGCGATGCTTTGGCAAAATCTTCTGCATACAAAAACTTCTTCTTCAACAATGGCAATTGCTTTTCCAATTCTTGTTTGGTTGCAAAGGGAATTTCTTTGTGCTGCAGGTAATACGTAAGTACCTGTTCGTTTCTGCCATTGGCATCAAAATCGTTTACGTATAATGAGAGTGGTTCATCTGCCGATGCTTTTAAGCGGCTGTTCAATCCGAAGTTGCCGGCAATGAAATCAAGCTCACCATTTGCATCCCAATCAAACGGCAGTACAAACATCCACCAACCTTTATTTGCTGTAATGGTTTGTTTGGTAAATGTATTGTTGTTAAAAATAAAGGCTTCGATACCGCCCCATTCGTAACATAGCAGAAGATCTTTTTTGTTATCCTTATTTACATCCACCCATTGTGCATCGGTTACCAAACCGGGCTGTACTAATTCTTTTGTGTAAGCAGCTGTTACATCGGTAAATGTTCCGTTACCGTTATTTTTTAGTAAATAGGATCGGGGTTTTATACCAAAATTCCATGGCTCCACTCTGCCGGGCAGAAAAATATCTGCAAAACCATCACCTGTAAAATCGTGCACTGCCATTTTACTTTGCGTTACAACAATGTCTGTAAACGCATCTGTCTTCTTTGTGAAATTTCCTTTACCATCATTCATGTACAGTAAAGGCAAGAGGTGTGAATCTCCTCCGTAGTATTCGTTTCCTCCGGAAGCAATCAAGAGATCCACATGTGTATCGTTGTTTACATCTGTAAAAAAAGCATCTGCGTTCTCGGTCATGCTATCGAGCCACATAGCAGGTTGTGCTTTGTAGCTGAATGTGCCTGCCGCTGTTTGTACATACACGGCGTTGCGGTAACCTTTTGATGAACCAATGAATACATCATCCAATCCATCGTGATTAATATCGCCGACTGCCAATGCAGGACCTTCGGTTGAATTCATATGCGGCAACAACGGTTCTCTTGCAAATTCGTTGAATACATTTTCAATATGCCGGTGATCAAGCTTTGTTGCTGCAGTAATATCTTCTATTGCATTTACTGTTGGCGGATGAAAGTTGATGATCTTGCTATAATCAAACAAAGGCAAGTCTTTTGTATATGCAAATTCCTGTTTACCTGTTTTGATGTTGATAGATTGATGCGTACGGTTGGGCCAGATAAGAAAAGCAGAATCGATCTTCGTTTCATCCAAACCAATATGCAACGGCACCAACATGCTCGATAAAAATCCATGCACGGGGTTGTGTTCATACGTACGTATTTCCTTACCTGCAAAGAGCACAACGGTTGAACCGATGGCATCGGGATTTTGTGCCGGGCCTTTTAATGTTATTGAAGCCGATGGTTTGAGTGCTACTGTATTGGTTTTGTTTTCGTACAACAGCACCGGATCGTTAATATTGTTCACAATGAGATCCTGGTCGCCATCATTATCCAGATCAGCATATACCGAACCATTGGAGAACGTAGGCAGATTGTTTGCAATACTGTCGGTTACATCTTCAAATTGCAGATTACCCTTGTTACGAAAGAAATGGTTGGGCAATTTTATTTCCGGAAACTTGTTTACCAACAGCATGTCTTTATCTTCAACAGTACCGCTGCGCATTTTTTGCTGCAGTTCTTCGTTCGACACAAAGTTGATGTAGTCGATATCATTCATCCGTTTTGGAATACCATTTGATACAAACAGATCTTTACGACCATTGTTATCAAAGTCCATCCACAATGCTGCCCAGCTCCAATCAGTAGCATTAATGCCTGCATATTGTCCCACTTCACTAAACAATCCATTACCTCTGTTCCACTGCAGGTTGTTGCGTGCATATTGATAGTTGTAGCCGTAGTTGATTTTGTTTTGAAAAATGTTGTAATCGTCCTCTGCCAACGAACGACGGATCATGTACGGATCGTAAGGCAACATATCCATTGAAATAATTTCGGGAAAACCATCGTTGGTAATATCGGCAGCATCCACACCCATACTAAACTGGCTGGTGTGCATTAAGCGTTTTGTTGTTTCTTCACTAAATGTTCCATCCTTTTGGTTAATGTAGAGATAATCGTTTTCATGGAAATCATTACCCACATAAATATCGGGCCAGCCATCTACATTCAGATCGCTCACTACCACACCTAAACCATAACCGATTTTTGTTCCGTTAATGCCGGTTGTTGCAGTTACGTTTGTGAAATAAGCATGTTGCTTTTGATCGGCTTTTGTAATAAGATCATTTCTGTATAAGCGCTGACCGGCTAATGAATCATAGGTATTGAGAAAGTTTTTGCGTGGTGCATAGTTACCATCATGGTTCACCGAATGGTTCAGCAAAAAAAGATCAAGATCTTCATCACCATCATAATCGAAGAACACAGCCTGCGTACTGAAGCCCGAAAAGTCTAAACCATACGCCGCAGCTTCATCAACAAACACCGGCACGCCATCTTTAATTTCTTTACATACGAGCAGTTGATTTTTTCCTTTCAGTACTTTATAGTTACCTACACGGCAAATGTAAATATCAAGCAAGCCGTCGTTGTTAATGTCCACTACCGAAACGCCTGTACTCCAGCTGCCATCCTGCGAAATGTTTGCAGCTGCCGTAACATCTGTAAACTGTAATGCTCCTTTGTTGAGGAATAATTTATTCTCACCCTGGTTGGCAGCAAAAAACAAATCAGTCAATCCGTCCTTATTAAAATCGGCAGCACCTACACCTGCACCGTTATAATAATACATGTACGAGAATAAATTAAATTCTGCTGTTGGTTTTAATTGATTTGTAAAATTCAATCCCGTTGCTGTACTTGGACGTACTTCAAACAAAGGATTTTCAATTTGCTTTTTTGTTGTACAGGCATTCGTTGACAACAGCATTGCAAAAAGCAAAGCAGTAAATGAGCAGGACATACTTCTGTTCTTTTGCATCATTCGTTTATTGCTTACTTAGCGTTGAGTTTATACAGCACTGGCGTTGCATTATTCTCGAGGAAGAGCAGGTAATCGCTGTTGCTTCGGTTCCAATGCACAATATCTCTGGTTTGTCCGTACAGGTTTAAACCTGTTTGTACTGCAGGCACAACACTGAAGCCACCTTTTTTATCGTTGAGCAATATTTCACCATAGCCTGCATCGAGCCTGCAAAACTGCGGCAACAGGTTAAAAAAGTTACCTGCAGTTACCAGATCATCGTAGCCATCTTTGTTTACATCAATCAACTGCACCGCATTAATGCTGGAAAGTTGTACCTGCCATGGTAATGCTTTGATCGTAAAATTTCCTTTACCATCGTTATAGGCAATACAAGACGATGCATAGTTCACTTCTTTCCGCTCTGCATCTTTCAGGCCATCGCCAAATAAATCCTGTATGGTTTTCTTTGCAAAGTCCTGGTGTTTGAGATTTAACTTCTTTAATGAGGGAACCTGGTCGGTTAGTTCACGCTTCATAAACACCGGCACATCGGTAGCATTGTACGTGCGTGTAATCATTTTATCAGTGATGTCGTTACCATCAAAATCTTTCATCCAGATCTTCACTGGTTTTTCCGCTCCCGCCTGCAAATAAAAATTTTCGCCCAGGTTGCCGAGTACCAAATCAGCATCACCATCTTTATCTATATCGGCCACTTTCATTGTTTGCCACCAGCCTTTATAATTTTCAATACCGGTTTTTTGTTCAGTAAATTGTTTGCCGTTGAATGCATACACTTTCACATTCATCCATTCGCCGGCTATAAGCAGTTCATTCCTTTTATCGTTATTGATGTCGGTTGCTGCTGCTGCAGTAATCATTCCTGCTTTTAAAAATACCGGAGCAACGCTTGCTGTTACATCGCTGAAGTTTCCATTGCCATCGTTGTGCAGTAAATAACTTTCGGGTGTTGCACCGTAACTCTGCGGCACACTTCTGCTGCCAACAAAGAGATCTTCGAAACCATCGCCATCGTAATCAAATGCAACGGCAGTACCACAGTTGGTATTAAACATGGGAATTGCACCACGCTTTAAACTGAAATTTCCTTTACCATCGTTGATGAATAACTGGTTTTGATAACCGCCAACCGCAGCTGCAGAAAAATTACCGCCGCCACCGGTAAACAAATCCATATCACCATCTTTATCGCAATCGAAAAACAGCGCTGCTGTTACATCGTTAAAGGCAAAGGTTTTAAAGTCGGGCACATCCGCCAAACGAAAACCATTTGAAGTTTGCAGGTACAAAGCACCGGGCTGGCCTTTTGCTCCACCAATATATACATCCGTTAAGCCATCGTTATTTACATCGGCTGTAGCTGCTTTCGGACCTTGTGTTGACAGCATGAAAGGGATATTGCGTTCGTAAAAGAAATCAACATGCTCATCTTCTTTATGTGCAGCAAACAAACTGTCTTGCTGTTGAAAATACGTAGCAACTGGTGGATATGCAGACCATACGTTTTTATTAGCCTTATTTACATCGTATTGAATGTTGTGCAGTTGATTAACCGCCGGCTTAACAATGGTTGTAAAGGATTGGTTGGGCCAGAAGATGCGGATGGAATCAACCGCTTCTTTACCTATACCAATTGTTTGCTTGTATTCAATGGAAGATTCAAATCCTCTTGCAGGAACAATTTCTCTTGTAAGCACCTGGTCTTTTTGATAAATACGAATCAGGCTGCCGATACCAAACTGATTCTGTCCTTCGTATTTCAGCTGCACACTGATGTAGTTGTTTTGATTCTGCTCCCTGCTGTTGTTTTTATAAACCAGCGCCGGTTGGTTTACATTGCTGATGACGAGATCCAGATCACCGTCATTATCCAGATCAGCATAGGAAGCACCGTTCGAAAATGTTTTTTTGCTAAAACCCCAGTCTTCGCCTGCATCTGCAAATTTTAAATTGCCTGTGTTGCGATACGCTTTGTTGGGAATAGGATTGGAAGGCATACGGTTGATGATGGTGCTCACTTCTTCTTTCTTCCCTGTCTTCACCATTTGCTGTGCAACCTCATTGGCAAAAAAATCAATGAAATCCTGATCGGTTACATCGTAGTAAATACCGTTGCACACATAAATATCTACGTTGCCATCATTGTCTGCATCAAACATGAGTGCACCCCAGCTCCAATCACTATCGGCCACACCGCTGAAGAATGCTGTTTCAAAAAACTTTCCCTTTTTGTTATTTACCTGCAATGCGTTTTGCGTGTACTGGTAATAGAAACCTTGCTTTACTTTCAGGTTAAACACATCATAACTTTCAAACGATGAGTTGGCACGCAAACGGTAATCATCACCTGGCAACATATCGGTTGTAAAAATATCCGGACTGCCATCGTTGTTGATATCCTGCATATCTGCACCCATCGATGAAAGACTGGTATGCTGTATCCGTTCTTCCAGTTCATCTTTAAAGGTTCCGTTGCGTTGGTTGATGTAGAGATAATCACGTTCAAAAAAATCGTTCGATACATACACATCCGGATAACCATCTTCATTTACATCGCCCACTGTAACACCCAATCCTAATGAAATTAAACTGCCATGAATGCCTACTTCTTTGGTTACTTCTTTAAACTTACCGTTATCGTTGCGATAAAAATGATCGCCGCCGGGTTTTAAAAAATCGGCTACCTGCCATTGTTCTGCTGGCAAATCACGCAGGCTGGGGTAGTTGAGTGTGTTTACCGGAATAGGGCTGTTGTTGATGATGAAGCAATCGAGGTCGCCATCTAAATCGTAATCGAAAAAAGAAGCGTGTGTACTGTACCCATCATTATCCAACCCATACTCCGCTGCTTTTTCAGCAAACGTTAAGTTGTGATTGTTGATGAATAGTTGATTACGACGTAAAGAAGAGTCGAACATATTGCCGGCGTTGCACACATAAATATCGAGCCAGCCATCTGCATTAATATCAACCAGTACAACACCGTTGCTCCATTGCTTTTTTTCAGTAAAGCCTGCCTTTGCAGAAATGTCTTCGAACTGCAGATTGCCTTTGTTGAGATATAATTTATTACTGCCCTGATTTGAAACAAAAAAAACTTCGGGCAATCCATCGTTATTTAAATCGCCGGTGGCAACACCTGCACCATTATAAAAATTGCGATAAGTAAAAATGTTGAAGTCTTTATCGTTAGTGAGTTTGTTTTCGAAACTGATGCCACTGTTTTCCACTTCGGTAAACAGTGTGTTTTTCTTTTGTTTATTGCAGGCAAGCGCCAGTACTACAAGCAACAGGGTGGTAAAATTTTTTGCGAACCTCATAATACAACACAGAATCGTTAAAGCTGTAAGATAAAACTGTTTGCGAAGCTGTAAGCAATTGCACACAACTTCTCTCTAAAAAAAAGAGGCCGCTGAAACCAGCGACCTCTCCCCTATTGATTATGATACAAACTAGTACCCAGGATTTTGCTTCAAATTCGGATTTGAAGAAAGAGCGATTGCAGGAATCGGGAAAATAACCTTTGTAGGGTCAGATTCAGCCGCACGTTCCTGTACAGGTTTATTAAACACACCGTAACGAATCATATCATTTCTTCTCCAGCCTTCGAGATATAATTCACGGCCACGCTCTGCCAATAACACAGTAAGCGTTGGAGCTGCAGTTAATGCTGTTGCATTACGTCTGCTTCTGATGCTGTTTACGATTGCCAATGGAGTTTCTGCATCTGTACCACCTCTTAAGATCGCTTCTGCTTTCATTAAGCGTACATCAGATAAACGCAGGAACACAAAGTCGTTTGTACTTCCCCAGCCACCATCGTTGATAGAAGATGGATCGAGCGGGAACTTATTGGTACGGATACCACTTGCTTCACCGTTAAAGAAAATACTTACGTTACGTGTAAACACCAGTGGGTTACCGCTACGGTCTTTCAGATCAACCAGCGGATTACCGATACGCTGACCTTGAGGACCTCTTGCCTGACCTACGTTGAAACCGGCTTTAGTACCCACCTGATCTGTAAAGCCTGGCAGCGTAGCGCTCTTACGAACGTCTGCATCTTCAAAGCTGTCGTAGAAATCAGAAAGTGTTGTAAAACCATTCCAGCCAGAAGGAGCCTGGTTGTAGTGACCACCCATACAAGTAGCCCACACCATGTTAATACCATCTGTGTTTCTTCTTACAAAAATGTTTTCAGAAGAAGCGCTGTTATTTGTCCAAACAAAGTTATCCCAATAGTTTGTTTCAACAGCCAGGTTTGTATTTGCAGCAACACTATTGCAGTACTGTATTACTTTATTCATATCAGCAGCAGCAAATGTGTAAGGACCTGCAGGAGCAGTTGCAGGCGCTTTGTAAACTGCCTTGTTCAAGTACAGTTTTGCTAACAAAGCCCAAGCAGCTTCTTTTGTTGCAACATGACGGTTTGTACCTGTAAATGCAGGTAAGCCGGCAACAGCAGATTCTAATTCAGTAATAATTAAATCGATCGCTTCTGAACGAGGAACAACTGAAGGGATGGCACTGGCAGGAGCAGTTGCAGGACGTACCTGCATCTGACCAAATGCATCAATCATTAAGAAGCGGAAATAAGAGCGGAGGAATTTACCTTCTGCCTGCGCCTGGCCTGTTAACAGTTCAGCAGCAAGTGTAGATTGGAACAATGCTCCGTTTAAACCATTCCATACGTTGTTAATCTGGTTATGATCGGGACCCCATGTGTGGAGGTGCAAACGACGCCATGTACCGAAGTCGTCCCAGTCTGTACCACGGGTAGGTCCTAAAATTTCATCGGTACTGTGTTCGTTCAACGCAAACCAGTTTTCCTGGCTAACCAGCTGGTTTAACTGACCATACACAGAAGAGATGGTTGGTGCTGCAGGTGTTGCGCCATCCTTAACCACACCTATCGTTTCCTGTCCACCCAACTCCGGCTCCAGCTTCGTACAAGAAGATGTAAACAAAGCAAAAGCAGCAGCTACTCCGGCAACATAACTTTTCATACTTGTTTTCATTTATAAATAGTTTATAAGTTAAAATTAGAATCCAAGATTAAGACCAAATGTTACAACACGGGGTCTTGGATAGTTTGTGTAATCAAATCCACGAGAAGGAACACCATTGATATTTTTATCAACGTTTACTTCAGGATCGATACCAGTATACTTTGTAAACAGTGCCAGGTTCTGACCAGAAGCGTAAACAGAAAGTGACTTCACTACTTTACTGTTCTTCAGGTTAAACGCATAGCTGAGGTTTACGTTTGAAATACGGATGAAATCACCTTTCTCCAGGAAGCGGGTTGAAACGCTACCAGGGTTGAATGGATTTTCAGGGCTTGTACCTGCTGCATAAGTTACGTTACGGCCATTGCGTAAGCTACCTTTCAGGAACAACGCATTGGCTGTATTGTTATATACGTGGAAACCCCTTACAGTGTTTGCAAACACACTCAAACTCCAGTTACCCAATGTAAAGTTGTTGGTTAAACCGGCGAAGAAGTTCGGAATGGCTGTACCTACGAGTTGGTTTTGTGCACCATTTTCGTAACGGGCGTTACCATTACCATCAAATCCACGGAACACAGGCATTGACCATGTAAATAACGGTTGACCGTTGGTAAATGTTTGCGCATAAGCACCAGTTAAACCCTGGCCGCTAACGCCACCTGTAATTACAGGTACAGGCATGTCACGCAATTCGTTTTTCACAAACGTCATGTTGTAGTTTGCATCCCATGTAAATTTCTTGCCTTTGATGATTTTATAACCAAGGCTAACTTCCCAACCCTTGTTAATTACATAGCCGGGTAAGTTAATAAACCAGTTAGATGTTGGGGCGAAACCACCAGGAGTAGGAGCGTTGAACAAAATGTTTGTACGCTTTGTGTAGAAGTAGTCAACAGTAATATTAAGTCTGTTGTCTTTTGTTGTAAGGTCTACACCTGCACCTGTTGTTGCAGCTTGTTCCCATTTCAGATCGGGGTTACCTGTTTGTACCAATGTGTTTTGGTTCGCACCATTTGCATCTTTGTAGTTGAACTGGCGGTTTACAGCACCATAAGAAGGCAAACCATCCTGGCTACCCAGCACACCATAGTTTGCACGTACGCTGAAATCGCTGAACCATCTACCAAAGCTGTTTCTCGCAAACTCTTCGTTAATGAGTTTCCACTTTGCAGCAAATGCAGGGAACACGCCATAACGGTTGTTTGCACCAAACTTAGATGACCCGTCTGCACGAACTGTCGCAGTAAGGAAGTATCTGTCGTCGAACGAATAGTTTACACGACCGAAGAACGATTGTAACTCGTTTTTATCGTAACCGGGATACAGGTCTGCGTAGTTCTTGAAGTTATTGAAGTCTTTCACAAACACATCCTTAGGACCAACTACAGGGGTATTTAATCCCCAACCTACACGCTGGCTGTATTCGGTAATAAAGTTCTGGTAAGAGAAACCACCAACGATGTTGAAGTTGCTTTTTCCAAAATCTTTATCATAAGTAAGGTAATGTTCAACCAAGGTAGACTTAAGATCTAAGTTTTGTTTGGTTGTACGGCCATTACCCTGGATAGAGTTGTTATAGTTTTGTACAGTAATACCATTTGGTGTAGATAATGTAGTAGTACCGCTGTATGCGTTTGTACTTAAGCGGGGATCTGCAAATGCAATACGCTCGCTCTTCATATTATCCAAGCCTAATACCACTTTGTACGTAAGTCCTTTAGTAATATTCCAGCTACCTGAAATACTGTTCAGGAAACGGTTTACACGATCGTTATCATCGAAGTAAGCCAGCATCTGAGCCGGGTTACGCTGATCGCCGGGCTGATAAAATGAACCATCAGGATTGTAAACAGGATACGTTGGGTTAAACTGCAAAGCAGCACCCAGCAAGCTACCCTGGTAACCTGCGTTATTACTTAATGGAGGATACTGGTTCTTTGTGCTTGAGAAAGTTGAAGCTAATTCGAACTTCAGTTTATCGCCCCAGAATTTTTGTGTAATGTTTGCACGTGCAGTTAAACGCTTCAGCGAGCTGTTACGGATAATACCTTGCTGATCGTCGTACGAACCACTTAAACGTACATTGGTTGATTTGGCATTGAAGCCCCAACCGAGGTTGTAGTTTTGTGATACACCTGTACGGAAAATCTGATCCTGCCAGTCTGTATTTGCTTTCTTATCCAGCAATTCAACCGCCGCAGCAGCAGTAACAGGATCTGCACCACCATCAATATTTGCTTTTTTAGCAGCCAGGAGGAAATCCTGTGCGTTCATCAAATCGTAGCGCTTTGCAGTTGTTGCAATACTTGTTGCAGCACTAAACGTGATCTGACCTTTTTTGCCGCCTTTACCACTCTTTGTTGTAATTAATACAACACCGTTTGCACCTCTTGAACCATAAATGGCAGCAGCAGATGCATCTTTTAATACAGTAATGCTTTCAATGTCGTTCGGGTTAAGGAACATCAATGGGTTTCTTGGAGTTGAGCTACCTTCTACACCGCTGGCACTACCTAATGTACCACCGCTGGCAATAGGTACACCATCCACCACATACAATGGTTCCTGGTTACCACGAATAGAGGCTGTACCTCTAATGTTGATTGTAGCAGCTGAGCCCGGTTCGCCGCTTGCAGGAGTTACCAATACACCAGGAGTACGACCTTGTAATAACTGGTCGGGTGTAGCAATTTGTCCTTTGTTGAAATCCTTTGTGGTAATGTTCGATACAGAACCTGTGAGGTCTTTTACTTTACGTGTACCGTAACCAATTACTACTACTTCATTTAAAGCAGCATTTTGTGTTTCGAGTGTAACAGCCATAGGACCATCTGTTATACTCACTTCCTTTGTACCAAATCCTACGGAAGAAATAACAAGTGTTTTAGCACTTGTAGGAGCGCTTAAGCTAAACGAACCATCGGGGCCTGTAGTAGTAGAAACCTTTGTTCCTTTAACTGCTACTGTAGCCGAAGGAACGCCTTCGCCTTTCGAGTCGGTTACCTTACCGGTAACGGTTTTTGTTTGTGCGGTTGCAAAGGCAACAAATACAAACAAACTGAGCATGGTGAGAATGCCTCTTGCAAGTTTCGTCAAGATCATAATCAGTAGTTTTTAAAATTGTTGAGGGTTATTTATCAACACACGTCTTGCAATGACAGCCCGGAGAAAGCCCAGAATGGCCGGGATATGAAAATTCTAAAGCAGTCTTATATGGCTACACGCAATCGGTAATGTTAATCTGTTGTGAATTTATAGTAGTTTTCAGGAATTCAATCCGGAAAAACATATTAAGTTTAACCATTCGGAACCGCAAACGATTGCGAAAATAATTGCGGTGGAAAAATTAACGACCCTAATTCTCGGTTATGGCAAATGCTACATTAAAAAAAATTGCGCAGGTATTGGATATCAGTGTTTCTACGGTTTCAAGAGCATTGAAAAACCATCCTGATATTTCTGCGAGCACCAAGCAAAAGGTGATGGAGCTGGCAGAAACCCTGGAGTACGAACCCAATGCTGTAGCAGTTAACCTGCGCAGTAAAAACACAAAAGTGTTTGGTGTAATGATTCCTTCCATTACCAATAACTTTTACGACTCGTTTGTAAATGCCGTAGAAGAAGAAGTAAAAAAAGCCGGCTACTCTTTAATGATCCTGCAAAGCGGCGACGATCCTGCCATAGAAATTGAAAACCTGAAGATATACCGGCAAAACCGTGTTAGCGGCGTGTTTGTTTGTTTATCGAAAGAAACAACAAACATCGATGCCTTTCATAAAATGAAAGAGGCAAATATACCGCTCGTATTTTTTGATAAAGTGCCGGACAATGATGCGTACGACCGAGTTTGCCTTGCTGATAAAGAGGCTGCAGAAATGGCCGCTGAAGCTTTGCTGCAGAAAAAGAAAAAAAACATTCTTGCTGTTTTTGGAAATACACAGCTTTCTATTACTAAACGCAGGCTCGATGCGTTTAAAAAGATTATGCAGCAAAATACTTCTGTAGACGTTGCATACGAATTTGCCGGCAAAAGCGAAGAAGCAGAAAGCATTGCACAACGTTATTTTCAATTAAAGAAAATGCCTGACGCTGTTTTTTGCATGAGCGATGAAATATTGGTGGGCGTAATGAAATGTATACAGCGTCTGCACATTAACGTACCTGCACAAACTGGTATTATTGCTTTGAGCGATGGTTATTTCCCCGGCATTTATTATCCGGAAATAACGTACGTTGAAACAAGCGGCTACCGTTTGGGTAAACTTGCATGCGAACGGATGATGGAATGTTTAAAAGGAAAAGAAGAAACAACCGAGCTGTTTGTAAGCTCCCGCTTTGCAGAAGGAGGCTCATTGTAATACTGTTGACTGCTGCTCCTTTGTTTTAACCTGCAGACGAATAAATATTCCGAGCAGCAGAAAATAGATGCTTCCAATTTTATCGGTTTCAATTAAATCGCTCAGCAGGTTTAATGTTACAATCATGCTCAGTATTACTGCTGCAGTAATTGCCAGCGAACGCTCAAACGCATCGGTTAATGTGTGGTATGCTTTAACAGCAATTGCAAACATGCCAATGAGTAATGCAAGCAACAGCAACAACCCGGGCAATCCCTGCTCAATTGCTGCCAGCAGAAAATAATTGTGTACCGATGATCTTTCTTCATTCTTACTTACCCAGGTTTTAAACGCAGCAACCGTGTACTCTTTATAATAGGTCGTAAACGTGTTCGGACCGTAACCCTTCAGCTTTTCCTCGTTCACCATTTTCACGCCGGCAATCCAGCGGTAAAAACGTTCCATCGTAGACATATCCTTGAGTGTGTAAGTTGCCTCAAGATGTTCGTTTAAATCGAAATGCTGACGGGTAGTATTAATATCAGGTGCAAACTTCATGTAGTTGTCATTCTCCACCAGTGCAAACAACGAAACAGCGGCTACAAGTAACGTAACCGCAATTAACGAAAGCAGGAAACGCTTTTGTACAGCATGCCAGGTTATAAATCCGGATAACAAACACAGCCATGCGCCACGGGAGTATGCAAAAAATAAAGCCACTAAAAAAAGTAGCATACATGCCAGCACCCACTTACGCATCCGCTGCGATGTATAGTTGTACCAAAGCAACAACACAGGCGAAAGACATACCAGCAGTGCCGAATAGTTTACATGGTTACGAAAGAACGGGTCGAGTGTGGAATTGATCGCCTCAAACGTAAATCCTTTTGCTGCATGCTGTATTAAACTATACAATACAGTAATAAGCATGGAAAAGATGAGCGCTTTCGAAGCCGTTGCAAAATCTTCTTTTGTACGTAAAAACAATAATCCTCCCACAACAAAGGCCATAATAAACCAACCCTTTGCCAGGCAGTATTTAATACTCAGCCAAACTTCTTGTGAAAACAAAACTGTTACCAGCATCCACAGCAACTGCAGCAACAATAAAACAACAAGACTGCTTTTCTTTATTTCAACAGGCAGTACATGCGGCTTCACTAAAAATAGTACCAACAGACTTCCTGCAAGCAGCAACATTAAAGGCTCGTCCGGTAAATCGGTAGAAAGTGTGGCTGTTACTTCAAACTCAGTTGAAAGCGGAATGGCAAACAATAAAACAAAAAACAGAAAGCGAAGGTTGAAACCAAATGCAATACCGGCCAATACTGCAAAGGGTAACACCAATAACAGGTTTTGCTGAAATACAATACCTGCAACAAAACAGGTTACAGCAGCTATAGCCGGTAGCCAAAAAGAAAAAACATCTTTTCTTGTAAAAATGCCCTGCATATCAGTTTTCTTTCAACTGCGAGCGCCATTCAATAAAAATGAACAACAATAGTGCAAACACAAAAGAAGCAACAGCAGCGAGCAGCACAGCTGCCAGAATTTTAGGTTTATCTTTTTTTAATGCAGGTAAGGCTTCTTCAATTACAAACAAAGCGCTTACATCGTTAATACTTGTTGTAAACTGTTGTATAAGCTTTTCTGTTTCGTTTAACCTGGTAATAAGCCCTTCTTTACGGGCTGCTAAAAATGCATCATTTTTATTCTCCAACAATTGCTCTACCTGTTGCAAAGTATCTTTTTGTACATTGAAATCGTGCTGCAGCTTTTGTTGTATTTCAATCTTCATTGTATTAAATGATGCAACACTTTTAGCATTTACTCTTGCAACTATTGCATTAGCAATAGCTGCTGCCAGTTTTTTATCGGTATCCCACACATTTATTTTTACATGGCCAAACTCGTTTTTATGGATACGCACATTTTCTTTGTATTCATAATCGGCCAGGTAAGCTGCTTTATCGCCTGCGGAAGAAAGTTTATAGTGTTCAACCAGTTTAAAACTGTCCACCATAAAACGGCACATTTCTTCCGATCGTGCTAGTGCCATTAAGCGATCGTTGTCCAACTCTCCACCATAATAAAAATATTGCTCCCAAAATTCGGTACGGTAAATGTTCGACCGATCGCCCAGATTAGGATTGGCTGCTGTAAACACCGCCGTACTTCTGTAATAAGGCTTCTGTAAAAACAGAATACCTCCTGTTGCTAATGTTGCAAGCAGTACAATAACCGCTACTTGTTTCCAGCGTTTCTTTATCAGTTCACATACGATATCTAAGTTCATACACAGTACACGGGTTGTAGGTTGACTAAAGTACAATTAGTTTTCTGTACGCTGTTCAAATCAGGCAAGGTTAGAAGCTACCTGTACTTTGCGGTTAAAACTTTCTTCCAGCGATATGAGTGTTTCGGTACGTTCAATGCCTTTTATTTTCTGCAACGCATCGTGCAAAACATAACGCAGCTGGTTAATATCCTTACACACCACTTCAATAAACATACTGTAATTACCTGTTGTATAATTGAGGCGTACAATCTCCGGAATCTTTTGGAGGTCTTTTGCAACCGTATCGTAGAGTGAGCTCTTTTCGAGGTATACACCTATGAAGGCTGTTATATCGTAACCCAGTGCTTTCAGGTCTACATTAAGCTTGGTACCTTTTACAATACCATGCTCCTGCAGTTTTTTAATACGAACATGGATGGTACCACCCGAAACAAAAAGCTTTTTACCCAAATCGGCATACGATATCTGCGCATCTTCCATCATTTCGGAGATGATCTGCATGTCGAGTTTGTCAAGATTCAATTTAGTGGCCATAACAGAATGCTATTTTGAAATTATTTCAATATTAGTAATATTTTTTTGAACACAATCGAAATTTTTAAAATTTATGTTTGAAAATGTTCAACAAAAGGGAAAGATGGTTTAATATTGCTCTGTAATCGTTCTTTGAACAACATACTGTGGAGTGATGAAATTTTCGGCAGACATGCCCTCTCGTCTCGGGGGTGGAGAATTCAGGATAAAGTCCGGCAACGGTACCTAACTGCTCCGTGGAGGTTCGACCCCTCCCTCTACAGCAAAACAAAACTCCAAAATACAAAAACCAATTACCAAGGCTGTATTTGTTTGGACTTTGGAAGTTGATTTTTGGATTTTACTTTTTGTTCTTTTACACTGTGGGGTGATGAAATTTTTGGCAGACATGCCCTCTCGTCTCGGGGGTGGAGATAACAGGATAAACGCAACATAGAGCCGACGTTACTTTTGGTAAGGCCGACCGGGGTTGACCACTAAACTTTGTGTTGCAGCTAACTGCTCCGTGGAGGTTCGAACCCTCCCCCTACAGCATCTTATTTCGGCGCAAACCGATAACCTTGCTTTCCGTACAGATTTTTCTCATGCTTTTTTACGATTGCCTTTTGTTTTTACAAAGGGCTTTTTTGTTTTTATTGCTTTCCCGCACCACTTACCTTTGCCCGCTATGGGACAAAAAAAGCTCATCCGTTTTGCAGAAATAGAAACCTTTGCCAATGTATTGCAGTACCCGCAACACATGAAGGGGCAGTGGGGTGCCTTTTTTAAAAATGAACATGCACTGACCCTGGAGCTGGCCTGTGGTAAAGGCGAATATGCTGTTGGGCTGGGCCGCATGTACCCGCAACGGAATTTCATCGGTATCGATTTAAAAGGCAACCGCATTTGGGTGGGCGCCAAAACAGCTATTAAAGAAAATCTCGGTAATGTGGCGTTTGTACGTTCGCAAATAGACCAGGTGAACAATTACTTTACCGCTGCTGAAGTAAGTGAAATCTGGATCACCTTTCCCGATCCGCAATTGCGTGCATCCAAACATAAAAAACGGTTAACGCATCCCAAATTCTTACGCCTGTACCAACAGTTTCTTCAACCGGGCGGCTTTGTTCATTTAAAAACCGATTCACCGGTATTGTATCAATTCACCAAAAAAGTAATTGAGCTGTACGATTTACCCTTGCACGAAGCAACCGACGATTTATATAAACAGCCAACCATCAGCGACGAGCTAAAAATTAAAACGCATTACGAAGGATTGGATATTGCACAAAGCAATCGTATTCATTACCTGCGTTTCGGTTTACCAACAGGCGAGTTATTGGTTGAAAAAGACAGCCTGTTAAAACAATGGGTGTTCGATACAGAAAAAGAATGAACAGCTGCAAAAAGAAGCAAAGAATTACTGCAACAAAACATACTGCTATTGGTTAAAAAGTTTTACTTCGTTTGCATTTTCAACTATGAACAAGTTAAAAGAAGGTATCGATTTTTATTACGATGAGCAGGATAACGTTGTGCTCACCGCAAAGTACCATCTTGACAAAGGCTATTGTTGTGGCCATGGTTGCAGACATTGCCCTTACGATTATGAAGCAGTTCCGGAACCCCGTCGTACCTTGGTAATAAAAGAACGGAACAATGCCCAGCAAAAAGCAAGCAACCAAACTACCAACAGCAGGTAAGGCAAAAGAATATTCTTTTTTTGATGATGTATACGATGTGGTGCGGCAAATACCAAAAGGCCGTGTAACATCGTACGGTGCAATTGCCGCTTACCTTGGCACTAAACTTTCCGCACGTATGGTTGGCTGGGCCATGAATGGTGCACACAATGTACAACCCAAAGTACCTGCACAACGTGTAGTAAACCGCAACGGTATGCTTACCGGCAAAGCACATTTTGCAACACCTACGCAAATGGAAGAGTTACTGAAAAAAGATGGTGTTGCTGTAAAGAATGATACGGTTGTTGATTTTGCAAAACGTTTTTGGGATCCGGCCATTGAATTAGCTTAACATCCATTACATATATTTCTCATAATACCCAATGGTGGGTATCGCTGCAAATAAGGCTGCATCTATTTTTGCTCCTCACCAAATCAAACGACTGTTGCTTATTACTGTTATAAGCACTGCGTCCGATCTCAACTTTATGCAAAAGATTTTTCTAACGCTTACCTGTTTATTTGTTTTCTCGTTCGTACTTGCCCAAAAGAAACAACCTGTATTTGTAAAAGCAAGCTTTGGCAGCAGCAATATTCATTACTATAACAAGGCCGATTCAAAATTTGCGTATGGCTTAGAACTGGAAACCTTGCTGCCACTTATACCCGGCAACAGCAACGCAAGCCGGTTATTATTGGCTCCACATGCAGGTATTGTATCAACGGGTTACGATGCCAACAGGAAAATGATGTTAATCAAACCATTTCAACGGCATTTTCGCATGTATAATTTTACAGCACATTTACCTTTAACCATCGCCAGTAAAAACTTTAATCGTGAAGATGGAGTAGCTGTTGGTGCAGGACCCTATGTGCATTATGCGTTGTTTGGCAGATACAAGAACACCGAAGATTATCCCGATACAAAAGAGTCTATACAGTTTGGCGAAAAAGCCAGCGACGATCGCAGCCGTATTGATTACGGACTGGGTTTAAAACTTATGCTGCGTATGAAAGGCGGTATGTTTGGCTTTCAATATAATTACGGTTTGAACAATCTTATACCTGCTGACAGAGCCGATGCAACGCCGCAAACCTATGTTGGTTCAACTTCTACCGGTACACTTACCTTTTCCGGTCCGGCAAAAATGGCCACCCGCAGTTTTTTGTTTAGTATGAGTTTTGAGTTATAAGAGAAAAATAAAAACCATCCGTTACTTAAGCCGAACATCACTTTTTTAAAAATTTTCAACTTCATACTGTACCTTACCATTTCTAAAACCTTATACAGTATGAGAAGATCTGCTATTGTACTGGCAATGCTTGGCTTTGCTGCGCCTCTTGCTGCGCAACAACCGGCCAAAGACAGTGTTAAAAAAGACACGATGCCTTATACGGCATTTGCCAGCCTTCCACTTAAACCAACCAGACAGGTGAAATTCAGCACTAAAGAAGGAACCTGGATGAGTGTGGATGTTAGTCCCGATGGTAAAACCATTGCCTTCGATTTGATGGGTGATATTTATACCATGCCCATTGAAGGTGGTAAAGCCACCCAGGTAACAAAAGGTATTGCGTATGAAACGCATCCACGCTTTAGCCCTGATGGAAAGAAAATATTATTTACCAGCGACAGAAGCGGCAGTGATAATATCTGGTACATTGATACCGAGAAAAAAGACACGGTACAGTTAACCAAGGAAGCAACAGAAGATTTTCCTGCAGCTGTATGGACGCCCGATGGCAATTACATCATCGCCAGTAAAGGCCGTCGTATTCCGAAGCTTTTCCTTTATCATAAAGATGGTGGCGGCGGTACACAACTTACCGATGGATCGCCTGCAACAAAAATGATTGATCCGTTTTTGAGTGCCGATGGTAAAACCATTTACTTCAGCATGCGTAACGGATCGTGGAATTACAATGCATTGTTACCGCAATACCAGATTGGTACATATGATCGGGTGAAAGGCATCATGAATTCCATCACCACCCGTTACGGTTCGGCGTTTACACCCACACTAAGCAAAGACGGACAGTGGATGGTGTATGGCAGCCGTTACCAGGATAAAACAGGTTTGGTTATCCGCAATATGAAGAATGGCGATGAACGCTGGCTGGCTTATCCTGTACAACGAGATGAACAGGAGAGTATTGCACCGCAAGGTGTATTACCCGGCATGGCGTTTACCCCCGACAGTAAGTTTTTAGTTGCCAGCTATGGCGGTAAAATATGGCGCATACCTGTTGATGGCAGTAAAGCAACAGAAGTAAGTTTTGAAGCAGATGTAGTGCTCGATATGGGTCCACGTTTGTATTTCAATTATGCCATTAAAGACACCACTGCAAAGCTTGCTACACAAATACGTGATGCCGTACCAAGTCCCGATGGTAAGAAATTAGCATTTACTGTATTGAACCGTTTGTATGTAATGGATTATCCCAACGGTACAGCAAAACGTGTAACCACTCACAACTTTACCGAAGCCATGCCTGCATGGAGCCCTGATGGTACACAATTGGTTTTTGTTACATGGAATGAAACCGATGGCGGTCATTTATACAAAGCAACATTGGGTACTAAACCTGCTGTTACAAAACTTACAACCGAAGCCGGTTTTTATATGCAGCCTGCGTGGAGTTACAACAACCGCATTGCGTTTTTCCGTGCACCGGTGCGTTTGTTTAAAGATGCAGAAGATCCGTTCTATAGCGGAGCAGAAGGCGAAATTGTATGGATTGCTCCAACAGGTGGTGCTATTACCAAAGTAGATAACGCCAACGGACGTGGCAACATTCACTTTACAAAAGATACTGAACGTATTTTCTTAAATGCAGGTGGCGGTACACTCATGTCGATCCGTTGGGATGGTACTGATCCGAAAGTGTATGTACGCATTACCGGCATCACCACCTATGGTTCTATTGCCGATGCGGATGATCACAGCAATCATGAACATATTGCAGTTAACAGCAAGGCCTATGTAATGGGTAAGGCCATGATGAAAACAGATCCGTTAAACTATTGCATGCTGCCCGAAGGTGCCAGCAGCCGTGAGCCGCAGAATCTTCCATCGAGTGCTGATATTATTTTAATGGCACCCGAAGGTAACCTGGCATTGGCACAGGTAAACAATAATGTATATGTGGTAACAGTACCCGAAACAGGAAAGCTAACCAGCATCAATGTTGGTACGCCTGCCTTCAGCGCATTCCCTTCCCGCCAGTTAACTGAAATAGGTGGTGAGTTTCCTGCATGGGAAGCAAACGGCAAACGTGTACACTGGAGTTTAGGAAACGGACATTGGGTGTACGATGTAGCACGGGCAGAGTTTGTAGAAGACTCTGTAAAAACAGCGAAGAAACTGGAAGCACAAAAAGCTGCTGATAGTGTAAAAGCATTACTGGCGCTGGGACCTGATGCAAAAAAACTGGCCGACTCTTTAGCAAAGAAGTATACCGATTCTATGGCTGTTGTGTTGAAAGCTGATACGGCACGTGCAAAACGTGAAGCATTGGCCAAAGAAGAGCAGAAGAAGAAAGAGAAATACAGTCCGGATGAAACACAGGTAAAAGTGTATTTCAATAAAGACATTCCTAACTCTACCATGGTATTGAAACATGCACGCATTGTAACCATGAAGGGTGAGGAGGTGATTGAAGATGGTGATGTGCTGATCGTGAACAACCGGATTAAAGCCGTTGGCAAATCGGGGACACTAACCATACCTGCAGGAGCAAAAGAAATTGATTGTACCGGTAAAACCATTACACCGGGTTTTGTTGATACGCATTCGCACATGTGGACCTATTGGGGTTTGCATAAAAACACATCGTGGATTTATGCTGCCAATCTTGCTTATGGTGTTACCACCACAAGAGATCCGCAAACTGCAGTTACCGATGTATTAACCTGGGGCGATATGGTAGAAGCCGGACAAATTCCCGGTCCACGTATTTACAGCACCGGTCCAGGTGTAGGTTACTGGATGTATAATTTAAAGAGCCTGGAGCAAACACGCAATGTATTGAAGCAGTACAGCAAATACTTCAACACACAATACATTAAAATGTACCTGGTTGGTAACAGGCAACATCGCCAGTGGGTAATTATGGCAGCGAAAGAACAACAGCTGATGCCGACAACCGAAGGTGGTTTGGATTTTAAATTAAACATGACGCAGTTGTTCGATGGCTATCCCGGTCATGAACATGCCATTCCTGTGTTTCCGTTGTACAACGATTTAACCAAAACCATTGCTGAAAGTAAAATGGCGTACACACCTACTTTACTTGTTGCGTATGGCGGACCTTGGGCTGAAAACTATTACTATACAACAGAAAGTCCGGTGCATGATAAAAAACTCAACTTCTTTACACCGTATGAAGAGCTGAGTGCAAAAAGCCGCCGCCGTGCCGGCGGTTTAGGTGGATGGTTTACACCGGAAGATCACGTGTTTCAAAAACATGCGCAAAGTGTAAACAGCGTGGTGCAGCAAGGTGGTTTAGCAGGCATCGGCAGTCATGGTCAGTTGCAGGGCCTCGGTTATCATTGGGAAGTGTGGAGCGTGGCCAGTGGAGGCATGAGTAACATGAACGCTTTACGCACTGCAACCATACTTGGTGCAACCGCTTTAGGATTAGATAAAGAACTCGGCAGTATTGAAGAAGGTAAACTGGCTGACATTATTATTATGGATGCGAATCCTTTGCAGAATATCCGCAATACCAATACCATCCGTTATGTAATTAAGAACGGACGCTTGTACGATGGTAATACATTGGATGAAGTGTATCCTACTCCACGCAAAATGGATGTGGGCAGCTGGACCAAAGAAGCACCAAAGGTGACGACTGAGGTAAAGGAGTAAGCTCATTGTTCTATAAACGAAAAGCCGCATCACGCTGAGTTGATGCGGCTTTTTATTTGTGCAACCGTTTGTTTTCGTCAATACATATCGTTTAGCTTATTTTCATTGCCCTAAAAACAACCAATGCAAAACGTAATTCAAATGACCGGAGCAAAGAAAGAAACGAATCTTATACCCATGATCATTGTGTGTGCCCTGTTCTTCATTTTCGGGTTTGTAACCTGGGCCAACGGTACGCTCATTCCTTTCTTTAAACTGTCGTTTGGCTTAAGCGACTTTCAGGCTTTCTTTGTTACGTTTTCCTCGTACATGGCTTACTTCTTTTTAGCACTTCCTTCCTCCTGGATTTTAAAGAAAACAGGTTTTAAAAACGGATTGGTATTGGGTATGCTCATACTCGGTATGGGTTCGTTGTTGTTTATACCGGCGGCTAAAACAAATTCGTTTGCACTTTTTTTAACCGGCATTTTTATACAGGGTTCTGCATTGGCACTTTTGCAAACTGCATCGAATCCGTATCTGACGATCATCGGTCCTATTGAAAGTGCGGCCAAACGCATCAGCATTGCCGGTGTGTGTAACAAAGGAGCCGGTATGTTGGTGCCGGTAATTATGGGCACGCTGTTTTTAAAAAATGCAGCAGCCATTGAAAAACAAATTGAAGCTGCAAGCGGTGTAGCAAAAGAACAACTGTTGCAGGAAGTGTTGGGCCGTGTGAACATGCCTTACATTGTATTGGCCATTGTGTTTTGTTTGTTTGCGTTGGTGATTAAGTTTACTTCTTTACCCGAAATACAGTTGGAAGAAGATGTGGTAGATGAAACGAGTGGCGAAGTGATTCACCATAAAAGTATTTTTCAGTTTCCACATTTGTTCCTCGGTGCACTCTGCATTTTTGTATATGTAGCGGCCGAAGTAATGGCAGGTGATATTATTGGTGTGTACGGCAAATCGCTTGGCATCAGTGCCGATATTTCCAAGTTCTTTACATCGCTTACATTGGGTGGAATGTTGCTGGGTTATCTAATTGGTATCATCAGCATTCCCAAATATCTGTCGCAGCAAATGGCCTTGCGCATTTGTGCTTTGCTGGGTATTGCCTTCAGCATTGGTGCATACCTTAGCAGTGGTTATGTAGCTGTTACGTTTATTGCTTTGCTGGGCTTAGCCAACTCGTTAATGTGGCCGGCTATTTTTCCGTTAGGCATCAGTCACCTCGGTAAGTTTACCAAAACAGGTTCGGCCATTATGATCATGGGTATTGCCGGTGGCGCCATTTGGCCAATGATCTATGCATTTCTGAAAGACAACCTGCAGCTCGATTTTCAACTGGCGTATTTTATTGCTGTACTTCCTTGTTATTTGTACATCCTTTATTTTGCGGTGAGCGGGCATAAGGTGGGAGTGAGGAAAAAATATGCTTAATTAATTTATTATGAAATGGAGAAGCCGCATTGAAAGATGCGGCTTCTCCATTATTTTCCAACAACTGGAACTATTTTTGTTACTATTATAGGATCAGAAAAAGTCTTTTTCTCATACTTTGGTTGAATACTAACATCGCTGTAGGATTTTTCTTCATACTCATTTGTTTCAATGATTGCAACTACTTTAACAGTAACATCAATCCCTTGCATTATATTGTCATTTGATAAAAGTATAAAGAATGTGCCTTGACACATTCCCATATTATTAAAGTTTTTAAATCCAGCAACCCCCTTCCCCTGATCAAATATTCGATATTGTTGACCAGCAAGAAAAAGGTTTCGATTTTGTTGATCTGAAACTGCATAGCTAACATCCTCTCCAATTTTTGGAACAAGCAAATCAGCTACTGCGCCAAGGGCCAATGCACCCAACGGGCTTACGAAATAGGTTGAAGCTCCTTTTGCTAGTTTACTTATAGATTGACTATTTTGTTTCCATGCCTGATTCGCCTCCTCACCTACACCAACCCAGTAGGCCCATGATACAACCTTCTTAGTTTTGTATAAACCCAACTCATTTACAGGAAGTGTAAAAAATAATGAAGTTTTATTACCATTATCGTTTGTTGTCGAATGAACTCGCTGAGTTTTATCAAAAATGAGAAGTTCTTTTCTTTCTGTGCTTTTTAATTCACGTTTAGTTTTTTGTGTATATAAAGTATCATACCCTATTACAACGTCTTTTGTGTATGTTTTATAAGTCGTTTCTTGTTTTGTTTCCCAAGTAACTTGTGTATTAAAATTTCGTGTTTCCTCATTTGAGGGAATTCGCTGAATCTTAATTTGACAAATTCTTCCACTCATTGCGGAATTCTTAAACCGAAATACATATACACCTGTTTGATTTACTGATATAGTCTTATTCTCAATTTTATGCGTTTTATAGTCCGAAAATTTTGAATTTGAAGGATACTCAAGAATCTCAATTTCTTTCATTTCCTTTTTACCTACTTCCTTAAAGTTAAAAATGATTTTATCTCCTTTAGCAAAACCTAATAATATTTCTTCATCTTTAAATCCTCCAATTCTAATAGTCTGTTCAGTTACGTCAACAACATCTTGAGAAATCGCTGGAAGTGAAAAGAATAAAATAATAGTAGTTAAAAGTATACGCATTGTAATAAGTTTTTTATTCTTCTTCTTTCGGCGGATAAGAAATATTGATCAAACCTCTTCTGTTTTTTGCACGGCCATCGGCATTATCACGGCCGTTGATGATTTCCATCTCCAGCGGACAACATTCACCAAATGATTCGAAGCTGATGCGTGCAGAATCAACACCCTTCGCCATCAAATAATCGGCACAGGCTTTGGCCCGACGATCAGACAATATCTTATTGTATTCAACCGAACCTAAACCATCGGTATAACCGCTGATCTGCACAATGGCGCCGGGGTTCTTCACCAGTATATCGTACAACGAATCGAGTTTGAAAGCAGCATCGGGTTTAATGTTGTGCTTATCAAAATCGAAGTAAACAGTTACCACAGTTTCCGGTGTAAGAATAATTTTACGGTCGAGTACAATATCGTTGTTGGTAAAGGTTGTGCTGCTCCAATCGCTCTCGTCTGTTTTAACAATGCTGACGTTGCTTTGCTTTTCGCTGTAACGGTGTTTGCTTACTGTTACTGTACCTTCTGCATCGGTTTCAATTGCTGTTTTGTAGCGTCCGTTTGCATCAGTGGTTACTTTCAGTTGCTTACCATTTACATTTATAACAACAGTTGCATTAGCTACCGGCTGGTTATCTTTTTTATCGAGCACAATACCCGTGAAGATTTTTTTCTTCGGCGCTTTTGTAACGGTGTAAGTTTCTAAACAACATTCCGAACCACGATCGCTGCTGAATACTGCATTCGTTAACAGGTTCTGTTGATCGCTTGTAAAAAAGTAAACATCATCACGAACCGAGTTTACAGGATAGCCCATATTTTCAACAGCAGTAAAGTTGCTGCCTTCACCTTTTGCTGTAAACAAATCAAATCCACCCATGCCTGCTTTACCATCGGTTGCAAACACCAATGTTTTGGTTGCGCTGTGGTAGAACGGTGTTTGTTCGTCGTGTGGCGTATTGATGGCTGCACCGGTGTGCATGGCTTCACCAACCGTACCGTCGGCATTTACAGGTGCATACCAAATATCGTAACCACCTTTACCACCAGCACGGTTCGATGAGAAGAATAAATATTTCCCATCGGCACTCAGCTGCGGATGTTTGCTGCTGCCATCCTTGTTTACTGTTGTAACTTCTTCTGCAGTACTCCAGCCATCTGCTGTTTTGGATGCATGATAAACAGCAAATACCTGTTTACCGCTTTCTGTTTTCCATTGTGTAAAATACAAATGCTTTCCATCGGCACTAGTTGTAGCAGCACCCTGGTTGGCTGTTGCATCGGCACCAACCGTAAGCGGTTCGCTTACACTCAATACATTGTTTGCAAGTGTTGCGGTGTACAAACGATTATGATTCGGATTTACACCTGCCTGTGCAGCTGTATCTTTTTCTGTACCGGTTACTACAAACTGATTGCCTGCATATACCGGTGCAAATACACCCTTATCTGTACTTACTGCAAATTTCTGCAGCGTGTACATAACGGTATCAGGCCTTGCAGTTTGTTGCTTCACATAGTTCAATGTCTTTAATTCATTTTCTGCTGCAGCTCTGTATGGATCGTTGGCTGTTGCTTTTGCTAAAAACTCATTCAGGCTTTCTTCTGCTGCTGCATAATTACCCAATGCACGCTGGCATACAGCGTACCAGTACAATGCATGTGCGTAGTTATTCATGTCAGCAGCTGCAACGGCTTTGTAACGTTCTGCAGCCTGCGGTAAGTAATGTGCCAGGCGATAACTTTCGGCCTGCTTATACAACAGATCGTTTTTTGTAACGCCTTTACCCATGCTGCTTCCCTGGCGGCCATGCTTGGCATTGAGTGGAAAATCAGCTTTGGATTTTTCCTTTGGTGAAGGTTTTAAATACTGCTCGTATAAATTAGCGGCAGTAAGAAAATCACCCGCTGCAAAATATTGTTCGGCTTGTTTTATGCGTTGATCGACCTGCGCAGTTGCCTGTTGCATAACAGTACATGCAAACAAACACAGTGCTGTGCGGCCGGCTGTTTTATAAAGGCTATTGGTATGTTTGGTTTTCATGAATTCTTTTTTATTGGGTTCTTTCAATGGCTTACAATTAAAAACGTGCACAACGGATAAAGTCGAACACACTTCTTGTTCCGCTGCGTTTGATGTAGGATAAGCTCAGTTCAAAACTGTTTACATTGCGGTTCATGGCGCCCAGCTTCGATGCATTTACATCGTAACTCAAACCCACCACAAAGTTTTTCCAATCCACACCAATAAACGGAGCTACTGCATCTTTTACACGATAGTAAGCACCAAACATAAAATCGGTTTCTTCATTTACATTCAGCTGCACATAGGTACCGAGCATGGCTTCTGTTGCTGTGCCCTGGCGGTTGATCAATACATGCGGAATAATGCTGGTACGTTCCGATAAATTATAACTGATACCACCATGCAACACATAACGAAGCGGAATGGTATTCAACGCTGTGCTTTGTGAAGTAACGATGGGGTCTTTCGGACGGTTGATGTGAAAGAACGATACACCGGCAAAGCTGTTGATTTTTTTATCGGGTGTTGCATCGTAATACAAAGCACCTGCACCTGCATCAAATACCGTTGTATTGGTCGTACCAAAACTTTCGCTGGTAGCATTGTTTGAATTATAGCCAGTGATGGGATTCCATTGATCGCCCCATTTGAATTTTGTTTGATCGACTCTGCGGTTGATTAAACCACCTTGCACCGCTAATACCAAGCGATGATTATTATCGGCACCAAACTTTACGCCTGTATATGCTACCGATACCTGTGCGTTGAGGTAATTAAAACCACCATCGCCAGCTTTTTGATTCAACAGATTAACACCAAGTGCAATGTTTTTATTGGTACGTGTATCAAACGATACACCTGTTGTACTGTACGGATTGGTAATGCTTCCCCATTGGTTACGGTATACACCCGATACACGGTATTCACCATCGCTGCCGCCTGTCATGGCCGGATTGATGTACATCGGGTAAGTGTAGTTCTGGGTGAAATGCGGATCTGTTTGCGCAACGGATTGAAGTACGCTTACCAAAAGCAGGCATGCTGTCAGTAAACCCTGTTGTGCGATGAATTTATTTTTCATGTGCATTTTTATTATTGTTTTTCAATTGCCACATGTTATATCTATAAAAATTATTGTCGCTGCTTGTATAAAATAGCTCGATAGTTTTTATAGATATTTCATTTTATAGCAGATATAAGATTTTGAATATTGTTTGTTTGTCATGGATTAGCGTACAAGTGTGATGGAGCCTTTTTGATCAATCGTACGACCGTCGGTCATTACAGCACGCAACACATACACGTACACACCTACCGGTTGTGCTTTGCCGTTTTGTGTTCCATCCCATCCCTGCGATTGGTTATTGATAAATGTAACCTGTTGACCCCACTGGTTAAAGATGCGCATCTCTACTTTGTTGATGTAGTTGCCGTAAATACGCAGCACATCGTTTTTGCCATCTCCATTTGGAGAGAACACGTTTGGCACAAACACATCTTTGTTCAATGCTTTCACCGTAATGGTATACGTCACAGGTGTACCTATACATCCATTGATGCGTGGTGTTACTGTTATGGTAGCTGTAATATCTGTATTGCCGGTATTGGTAGCTGTAAACTGTGGCACATTGCCTGTACCCGATGCTGCTAAACCAATTGCAGAATTTGAATTTGTCCAGTTGATCGTTACACCTGTTGCTGGTGTTGTTGTAAATACTGTTGCAGGAATCACTGTGCCGTCATTTACTGTAATATTTGAAGGAGCTGTTACAACGGGTATTTGATTTACCTGTACTGTGTAGGTTGCAGTAACAGCACACTGTCCGGCTGTTGGTGTAAATGTATATACGCCATCGGCCTGGTTGCTCACTGTTGCAGGACTCCATGTACCGGTAACACCGTTACTTGATGTAGTTGGTAATGCAGGTATGGTTGATCCGATACAGATGGAAGCACTTGTACCAAAGCTGAAAGTTGGAGTAAGTATCGGGTTAACGGTTACTGTAAATGTTTGTGTGGTTGCACATACACCGGCTGTTGGTGTAAACGTGTATGTACCACTTGCTGTATTACTTACTGTTGCAGGACTCCATGTACCGGTAACACCGTTACTTGATGTTGTTGGTAATGCTGGTACTGTTCCGCCATTGCAAATAGTAAGTGTTGTACCAAAGCTGAAGGTTGGCACCGTGTTCGGTACAACTGTTACTGTAAAGGTTGTTGTTGTTCCGCATTCGCCTGCGTTTGGTGTAAAGGTATACGTACCGCTTGTCGTATTACTTACTGTTGCAGGACTCCATGTACCATTGATGCCATTGGTTGATCGTGTTGGTAATACAGGCGCTGTGCTGTTTGCACAAATACTTGCCGTTGCACCAAAACTAAAGGTTGGTGTAAGTACCGGGTTAACGGTTACGGTTAATGTTGTTGGTACCGCACACAAACCGGCAGTTGGTGTAAATGTATACGTACCGTTTGCTGTGTTATCTATTGTTGACGGACTCCATGTACCGGTAATGCCATTGGTTGATGTGGTTGGCAATGCAGGTGCAGTTGCACCGTTACAAATACTCAATGCTGTACCAAAACTGAAGGTTGGTGCAACATTTGGATTTACTGTTACTGTAAATGTTTGTGTGGTTGCACACTGTCCCGCTGTTGGCGTAAACGTATAGGTACCGCTTGCACTAGTACTTACTGTTGCAGGGCTCCATGTACCGGTAATACCATTGCTTGATGTGTTGGGTAATGCAGGAACTGTGCCGCCACTGCAGATCGTTAAGCTTGTCCCAAAGCTGAACGTTGGAGTGTTGTTGGCACTAACTGTTACGGTAAATGTTTGTGTGGTTGCGCACTGGCCGGCTGTTGGTGTAAAGGTATACGTACCGCTTGCCGTGTTACTTACTGTTGCAGGGCTCCATGTACCGGTTATGCCATTGGTTGATGTGGTTGGCAATGCAGGTACTGTTCCGCCACTGCATATACTTAATGTTGTACCGAAGCTGAAGGTTGGTGTAATATTCGGATTTACTGTTACTGTAAATGTTTGCGTAGTTGCACACTGTCCGGCTGTTGGTGTAAATGTGTAGGTGCCACTTGCAGTAGTGCTAACTGTTGCAGGACTCCATGTACCGGTAATGCCATTGCCTGATGTATTTGGTAATGCAGGTACAGTTCCTCCATCACAAATAGTCAATGTTGTACCAAAGCTGAAGGTTGGTGTAATGTTTGGATTTACTGTTACCGTAAATGTTGTTGTGGTTGCACACTGACCGGCTGTTGGTGTAAAGGTATACGTACCACTTGCAGTATTACTTACTGTTGCGGGACTCCATGTACCTGTGATGCCATTATCTGATGTAGTAGGCAATGCTGGAACTGTTCCGCCACTGCAGATTGTTAAGCTTGTTCCAAACGTAAATGCAGGTGTAACATTGGGGTTCACTGTTACAGAAAGTGTTGCAGTTGTCGCACACTGTCCGGCTGTTGGCGTAAACGTGTAGGTGCCACTTGCAGTATTGCTTACAGTTGCAGGACTCCACGTACCGGTAATACCGTTACTTGATGTGGTGGGCAAGGCCGGTGCAGTTGCACCCGAACAGATACTTACGCTTGTACCAAAACTAAACGTTGGTGTAATGTTTGGATTTACTGTTACAGTAAATGTTTGTGTGGTCGCACACTGTCCGGCTGTTGGTGTAAATGTATAAGTACCACTTGTTGTATTACTAACTGTTGATGGGCTCCATGTACCGCTGATGCCGTTGCTTGATGTATTTGGTAAGGCAGGTACAGTACCGCCATCGCAAATGGTTAACGTAGTACCAAAGCTGAATGTTGGAGTTACAATCGGGTTGACTGTTACTGTAAAGGTTTGCGTAGTTGCACATTGACCGGCTGTTGGTGTAAACGTATAGGTGCCACTTGCTGTGTTGCTCACAGTTGCAGGACTCCAGGTTCCGGTAATACCGTTATCGGATGTGGTAGCTAATGTTGGAACAGCGTCGCCATTACAAATGGTTAAGCTTGTGCCAAAGCTGAAGCTTGGAGTAAGAACAGGGTTAACTGTTACGGATAATGTTTGTGTAGTCGCACACTGTCCGGCTGTTGGCGTAAACGTGTAGGTGCCACTTGCAGTATTGCTCACAGTTGCAGGACTCCATGTACCGGTGATGCCATTGCTTGATGTTGTTGGCAACGTTGGTGCTGTTGCTCCGGCACAAATACTTGCACTTGTTCCAAATGCAAACGTTGGTGTAATAACCGGGTTAACGGCTATATTAATGGTTACAGGATTTGCACAGGCAGAAGGATCGGGTGTAAATGTATAAGAACCCGATGCGGTATTATTAACTGTTGACGGACTCCATGTTCCGTTAATACCATTATTTGATGTAGTTGGTAAGGTTGGCGCTGTTGCTCCATTACAAATACTTGCAGGTATGCTGAATGTTGGAGTTGTTCGTGGAGTAACAGTGATATTGATCGTTACCGGTAAACCACACTGACCTGCAGTTGGTGTAAATGTATAAGAACCACTTGCTGTATTACTTACAGTTGCAGGGCTCCATGTACCGGTAATGCCGTTATTAGAAGTTGTAGGTAAAATGGGCGCTGTTGTTCCTGCACAAAAAGCAGGGATTGCAGTAAACGAAGGAACGATGATAGGATTTGATAAGATAACACCGGAAAACAAATTGGTTGTATTACCGTTTTCTGTTACTGCAAATCCGGCATATACACCTGCGTTCAAACCTGTGATAGTTACCTGGCCTGCACCGTTTGCTACGAGCGTAACCGGGCCTACAGCAACACCATCATCAGTATACGTTATATCATAACTAGTACCGGGTATTAATCCGTTGATCGTTACAGAACCATCTGTTCCGTTACAGGTAGTAGGATTAGCACTTGAAATAGTTGGTGCAAAAAAAGCATATCCATTTATAAAATAAATATGGCTGCTGTTAATACTACTTAGGGAAGTAAATGTTCCGAAAGTCTGAGCTTGAGAAAAGTACGAAAACAATAGCAGGACAATCGTTCCTACTATGGAAATTGGATTTTTGGGTTTCATTTTTTAGCTGTTAGTTCGTTTAATAGGCTAATTGGAAATATAAACTTAGTGCATAAACTGTTGATAAACTACTATTCCCGTATTTTCCCCGTAAAATTGTGGGTTTCTACTTAGCAATTCATGGATGCTGAAATAGTCATTTTAGTGTCGAAAACTACGAGCCGGCTTGCCGCAAGAAACAGCCTGTTTCTGAAAGTTACGGTAAGAAAAATGGGAATCATTACGATGAATAATTCCCATTTAAAAAATAATGATGCCGGTATTATGTATAATAAGGACTGATCATGAGGTACACAATAACACCGGTAACAGCCACATAAAACCACAAAGGCCAGGTAATGCGGGCCAACTTTTTATGTTTGTGAAACTCTGCGGTTAAACCACGATAAGCTGTAAACAAAATAAAAGGAAGAATGATACCTGCTAAAACAATATGTGTAATAAGAATAAAGTAATACACCAGTTTTATCAAACCACTGCCACCGTATGCTGTTTCGCCTGTAAATAAATGATGGCAGATATAAGAAACAAGAAACAATACAGAAAAGGCAATGGCCCACAGCATTAATTTTTTATGCGTACGGTAACGTTTGTCCTTTACAGCAAACAATGCGCCCAATAAAAACAGCGCCACAAACGTATTAATGAGTGCATTCAACCGTGCAAAAATGTGTTTATCAAAACCAAGGTTTACCTTAAGTTCCACATTCTTTAAAAAAAACACTGCAGCAAATACAATAATACTCACAATAAAAATAAGTACGTACGCCAGCTTATCGTTCTTTTCAATTGCAGGAGGCAATGCTTTTCCTCTTCTGTGTTCTTTGTAACTTGACATATTACCGAATGCTTGGATGATTATTTTCTAAACAGGTTTCGCTTTTTCTTTTTGTCTTTTTCCAAAAACAGTAAGCCAATATCTTTTGCCAGCTTTGCCATAGCAACGGTATCTGTTCCGTCGTACCAGCCACGGATTACCCTGTCTTTATCGAGCAGGTAAAATTTATTGGTATGCAGGAAAGCAGTATCTACTTCGCCACCATCAATGGTTGCTGCTTTAAATTCGTTGTAAGCTAAATCGTAAATAGCTTTTTTATCGCCCGTAAGGAACCACCAGTTGTTGTGCCGTACTTTGTATTTGTCGGCATACCGTTTCAAAGCTTCCACGCTGTCTCTCGGCGGATCAACGGTTAATGATATAAAATGCACCAGCGAATCTGTTTTTAAAAATGCATCCTGCATTTTCTTCATGTTACGAGTAAGTGTAGGACAAGGGTTGGGGCAGCGGGTAAAGAAATAGTCAACCACTAGGATTTTCCCTTTTAACGAATCAACACTCACCGTTTTACCGAGCTGGTTAGTGAATGTAAAGTTGGCAACCTTGTGCCATACTGTATCTTTTACAAGCTTGCCCTTTACCGTTTTTTCTGTAACCGTATCGAAGAAGTAACGTCTCGGCATTTCAACCGAACCTTCGCTGCTCCACTTCACAATGTAATAACTCAGTACCGGTATGCCTACCGCAAGTATTAACCCTAAAAATCCTTTTTTACTCATACACGTTTCATTCGCTGCTAAAAAAATCGTCCCGATACTCCTGCTAAAGGAAAACCGGGACGAATATGAATCAAGAACAATAATTATTTCAATCCGCCTTCATGCGCTCCGCCATGTGCCGGTTCAGCCTTCTGTTCGTATTTCACCGGTGTTTTCGGACGATACTCGTTACGAAGGTTTTTCCAGGAGTTACCATCCCACAAAAAGGCAACGATAAACCAGATGAACAATGCCAGCGGCACAACAATGGTCATGATCATGTTTCTGATTTCATCACCAAGGTGCATGAAAATAGAAACGATGTAAAAAGCTTTTGCCAATGAAAGGATGATGATTACACCTTTGATAGCCAAAATAAGGCTGTGGTTTACATCTGCACTTTTGTGCATGTTGTAAATAACATAACCAAGAATCAATTCAACGATTGTAATTCCTGAAAGGATGAAGGTTGTTCTCCAGATCCGCTTCTTCGAATCGTCGGTTGGTGCACCGTGCGGAAATGTTACTTCTCCTCCAAATGTTTGATGTTCCATATATAAATTATTTCAGAATGATAGTTATTGAAAAAGGTTAAACGAGATAGAAGAATAAGAATACAAACACCCAAACGAGATCTACAAAGTGCCAGTATAAACCTACTTTTTCAATCATCAGGTAATGACCTCTTCTTTCGAATACACCTCTCCACGTCATGATGGTGATAATGATATTGATTACCACACCGGAGAACACGTGAAAACCATGGAAACCAGTGATAGTAAAGAAGAAGTTAGAGAAGTTGGTTGAAGCAACCGTACCATCTGCATTCGGGAAAGGATTATGACCCCACCATGCGCCTTCGTGGTGCAGGTGTGTCCACTCCCAAGCCTGGCAACCAAGAAACGCCAAGCCACCAATGATGGTCCAGAGCATCCATTTGATTACACCTTTTTTATTACCGTGATGGCCTTCGTGTACAGCCAACACCATTGTAACCGAACTTACAATGAGGATAAACGTCATTAAACTCACAAACACCAGTGGTAATCCGCTACCTAAGAAGGGGAAGGATTGAAACACAAAGTTTGGATCGGGCCATGATGGGCTCGATACACGTACTGTACCGTACGCAATCAGGAATGCGCCGAATGTAAACGCATCACTCATTAAGAAATACCACATCATCAACTTGCCATACTCCACATTGAAGGGGCTTTTACCACCACTCCACCATTTTGTGTTTGCTGCTACTGTTTGTGCCATTTATCAGTTTTTAATTGTTCTCAATTTTTAAAAATCAGGATACCAGTAAGAAAAATACAAACAGGTAAATCCATAAAATATCTACAAAGTGCCAGTATAATCCGGCAGTTTCAACAGGTGCTGTGCTGTAATATTTTGTTTTGCTGTTGTACGCACGGAAAAACAAAACAGTTAACGCAATAATACCGCCTGCAACGTGCAGTGCATGTACACCCGTAATAATGTAAAAGAACGATCCTGCCACACTTTCACTGAACGTGATTTTGTTTGCCCACAGTTCTGTAAAACCAATAAACTGTGTTGCCACAAAAGCCAATCCCAATATTACCGTTGCCGAAATCAGCAAACGATACCTTGCCATTTCTCTCCCCTTCATTGCCTTTTGTGCCAGAAAAACTGTTACACTGCTGGCTATCATTAGCACGGTTGACAAATAAAAGATCTTTGGCACTTGCACGGCCTGCCATCCGGCCTGGTTACTTTTTACAATGTATGCACTGGTAAACCCGGCAAACATCATTGAAATACTACCTATTGCTACCCACAAAGTAAACCGATGGGGGTGCATTTTTTGTGTTCGTTCACTACTCATAACCTTCTCCATCTTTCAAACGCATTTTATTCTCAACTGCATTTGCAGTTTTGCTACCTTGTTATTGCTGTGCAATTTTATCGGCCAGCAATGCAAGCAGTACAATTGGTAAATATATGTAGCTGCTGAACATTACTCTTCTTGCACTCTTTACATCCATATTCATATACAGCCGTACACATTGTACAACCATAAACAGGTTTGCCGCAATCAGTACCCACATACTTACTACGCCACTCATGTTAAAAAAGTAAGGTAGCATGCCAACAGGTATCATCAGTAACGAATAAATAACTGTTTGGATAGCGGTAAACTTCGTTGGTCCTTTATCGGATGGAAGCAGTTTAAATCCTGCTTTACTGTAATCGGTATGTGCAACCCATGCTATTGCCCAAAAGTGAGGAAACTGCCAAAGAAACTGAATCGCAAATAGTATCCAGCCTCCTGTCCACGAAAAACTTTCGCCATCGTAAGCAGCTGCCCAGCCAATTAAACATGGTAACGCACCGGGAAGAGCACCAACCAATACTGCAATGGAGTTTACTTTTTTAAGCGGCGTATAAATAAAGCCGTAAATAAATAAACTGATGAGCGATAAGCCCGCTGCATACCAACTGAAGTACAAACCTAAAATCAAAGAACCTGTTATTGCTGCAATGAAAGCGAACGTTGTGGCTTCCTGCACACTCATTCGACCGCTTGCGACTGGTCTTGTACCAGTGCGTTTCATTACTGCATCTGTATCTTTTTCTGCTATCTGGTTTATTGCGTTGGCACTACCTGTTACCAGCATACCACCCAACAACAACAACAAGATGCTTCCAAAATCATATTCAACTACATTGGGTGCAAGCATGTACGCAATTACGCTGCTGAACACCACTGTAAAACTGAGCGTGAACTTAATGAGCTGTCTGTAATCTTCTATCTTACCTCTAATACCCGTTTTGGGCTGCTTGCTATCTGCCTGTGTCTTGCTCAAAATGTTCGTTCATATCGACACGTATCGTGTCGGTTCAATTAATGTTTACTCTCGTTTGCACCTACAGGTACAGTTTGAGCGATATGATCTTGCCCGTCTTTACCATAATCGTATGCCCAACGGTGTACTTCAGGAATTTCACCATCCCAGTTACCATGACCCGGGTTGATTGGTGTTGTCCATTCCAAAGTATTAGCGCCCCAAGGGTTTTGAGTTGTTACTTTTCTTCCTTTCCAGATGCTGTAGAAGAAGTTAAAGATGAACAGTATTTGCACCAGGAATACGATGATGGCAACAATACTGATGAACTTATTCAGCTCTCCAAACTGTTTGAAAGATTCCCAGATATCGTACTTGTAGTAACGACGTGGCATACCTGCTAAACCTTCGTAGTGCATTGGCCAGAAGATGAGGTACGCACCAACCATCGTTATCCAGAAGTGAATATAACCGAGTGTGTTGTTGAGGTAACGGCCATACATTTTCGGATACCAATGATAGATACCGGCGAACATACCGAACATACTTGCCACACCCATTACAATATGGAAGTGCGCAATTACGAAATAGGTATCGTGCAACTGAATATCCAGTGCAGAGTTACCTAAGAAAATACCTGTTAAACCACCAGAGATGAACAAGCTCACAAAACCTAATGCAAACAGCATGGCAGGTGTAAAGCGGATGTTACCTCTCCAGATTGTAGTTAACCAGTTAAATACTTTGATGGCACTTGGTACCGCAATCAATAACGTTAGCAGTACGAAGAAGGCGCCGAGGAACGGGTTCAAACCGGTTACAAACATGTGGTGTGCCCATACCAGGAACGCCAAGATTGTAATGGCGAATAAAGAACCGATCATCGCCATATAACCAAAGATTGGTTTGCGGCTGTTAACCGATAAGATCTCTGATGCCATACCCATTGCCGGCAACAGGATAATGTATACTTCAGGGTGGCCAAGGAACCAGAACAAGTGCTGGTAGAGAATTGCACTACCGCCTTCGTTTGGAAGCGCCTGTCCGTTAATATAAATATCGCTGAGGTAGAAACTTGTTCCGAAATGACGATCGAAGATGAGCAGGATAAAACCTGAGAACAATACAGGGAATGACAATACACCCAATACTGCGGTAAAGAAGAACGCCCAGATAGTGAGCGGCATTCTCGTCATGCTCATACCTTTTGTACGCATGTTGAGTACTGTAGCAATGTAGTTCAAGCCACCAAGTAATGATGATACTACGAACAAAGCCATTGATACCAACCACAAGTCCATACCCACTTTCGAACCGGGAGATGCTTCACCCAATGCACTCAACGGAGGATAAGCTGTCCAGCCACCACTAAATGGACCTGTTTGTACAAACAATGAAGAAAGCATTACTACACTGGCAATAAAGAAGAACCAGTAAGAAAGCATATTCATGAAAGGTGATGCCATATCACGTGCACCCACCTGCAAAGGAATAAGGAAGTTAGAGAACGTACCACTTAAGCCTGCAGTTAATACAAAGAACACAAGCACAGTACCGTGCATGGTTACCAATGCATAATAAGCTTCGGCCTGCAGCTGACCACCTTTTGCCCATTCACCCAGCAAGGCTTCCATCCACGGAAACTTTGCATCGGGGAAACCGAGTTGCAAACGGAAAATAACAGAGAACAAACCACCCAGCAATGCCCAGAACATACCGGTAATTAAAAACTGCTTGGCAATGGTTTTATGGTCCTGACTGAATACATACTTCGTAAGGAAGGTTTCATGGTGATGACCATGATGCACTTCGTGATGCGTTTCATGCGGAACGCTTACGGTAGAAGAATGCACATGTGATGTCTCGTTACTCATAATCTTTTTTTATTCAGTTCTATTGACAATACAATTATTTATTAATAGCTACAGCATTTTTATCTGCAGCAGTTACAGCTGCTGTTGAATCAGCTGCGGGTTTTATTGCGCTGGGATCTTTGTCGGGAAACGCCAGGTAATAATTTGGCTTTTGTTTCGCCATCCAGATATCAAATTCTTCCTGTGTAACAACTTCAATAATTCCTTTCATTGAATAGTGACCGTTACCGCACATCTGATCGCAGGCAATTTCATATACGAAATTGGGGTTGCCGGTACGCTCTTTCATTTCTTTGGTAGTGTACTTCGGCGTAAACCAAAGTGTAGTAGGAATACCGGGTACCGCATCCATCTTTAAACGGAAATGGTTCAAACCAACGTCATGAATTACGTCACGGCTGCCAATGATCAATTTAACGGGGCGGCCTTTAACGATGTACATCGTTTGTGTGGTAACCACATCGTCGAAGTTTGTAGGATCAGCTTTCAGCTTCAGCTCTTCGTTATCTTCGAAGATCTGACCAAACGGATTACTGTTTGCATCGCTGATAACACGGAAATATGTTTTACCGAAAATTTTGTCTTTACCAGGGTAACGCATCATCCAGCCAAATTGCTTACCAACAATTTCAACTTCCAATGCACCTTTTGGAGCATCTGATGTGATGCGGAACCAGAAACGCAAACCAAATACCACCAGTACTGTTAAGAAGATAGCCGGAACAACTGTCCACACTAATTCGAGTTTGTTGTTGTGAGGGAAATAAAAAGCTTTACGACCTTCTTTTTCCTGGTACTTCCATGCAAAGAAGAAAAGAAGAAACTGTGTAATTACAAACACCAGGCCTGTTACAGCCGTAGTGATCATAAACATCTCATCAAACTTTTCGCCTTCAACAGAAGCAGACCCCTGCGGGAACAATGTTGTTTTATATAACAGCTTATTGCAGTAGTAAACAGCAATAAAGCCAACAATCATAAATCCAAGCAGCATAAAACCATTGATGCGGTTATTTTGCTTGCGTGATGTTTCTTCACCTTTTAATACACTCACATATTCGCTGGCCTTCGCAATCTGGAAGATGACAATAAACACCAGGACGGCTGCTGCAATGATCAGATATGTTGTAGTAGTCATAGCTTGCGCAAATTATTTATAGTTGGTCAATTGTTTTTCTTATGTTCAATTATCAGGTATGGTGAATGATACTTTCCTTCACCAACGGATGGTTTTTCGGTAACAACGGAGCCTTTGTTAGATACTTCGCTGTAAGGAAAATAACCAAACCGAGGAAACCTGCACCTACGCCCAGACTGAAAACAAAATGGCCGAGTGAGTTTGATTCTTTACCTAATTCTTTCAACGGACCGGGAGTGATCATTTGATAAAAATCGAGCCAGTGGCCGAAGATGATGATCACCGCCATTAACGTTACTACAGTGTAGTTACGCTTTGAGCCACGACGCATCAGAATTAACAACGGAGCCAGGAAGTTGATGATGAGGTTCAGAAGGAAGATACCTCTGAAAGTACCCTCGCCTTTACCACCAAAACCTAAGCGATCAATAAAGTATGCTGTTTCTTCGGGCTGGTTACTGTACCAGATCAACATAAACTGTGAGAACCACAGGTATGTCCAGAAGATAGAAAAGGCAAACATGAACTTTCCAATATCGTGAATGTGCTCTTCGTTCACATATTCGAGGTAACCCTGGTTTTTGAGGTACACTACAAATAACATGATGAGTGATAAACCTGCAACCCATGAGCTTGCAAAAGTGTACCAGCTGTACATGGTGCTGTACCAATGTGCATCAATGCTCATTAACCACATCCACGGCAACGTACTTAAAACTGTTAAGCCGTAGGTTACCAGAAACGCAGCTGCAATTGCCAACGATTTCCAGTAGAAAGAACGTTCGCCCTTTTGCGCAAGATCTTCTGCAAGCGACAGCTTACGGAACGAATGGCGGAACCACATCCACAAACCAACTGCAGTTACAGACAAAATGGTATAGAACATTGGGTTTAAGAAACCACTCTTGTGTAATAATTTTTCATCGTGCTTTACGTGCTCTACATCTTTCCAATGATAAATGTGATGATCATCAGAAACCCAAACATATCCTAACAGAATAACAAGCGCAATGGGACCTAACACATTCATAGCACCGGAGATTGCTTCGGGTACACGGCGGAACACCAACGGCCAACCAGCCTGCGCCAATGTTGTAGCAGCAATAAAAAAGAAGCTGGCAGCTACCACCAATAACCAGAAGATGCTGTTGTGCATTAATGCCATCCAGAATTTGGTAGCACCATACGCTTCTGCACCATGACCTTCACCGTGACCACCAGAAAACGGATGCAGAAACACTACACCGAGGATGAGGGTTAATACACCTACACCCATCAATGCATAACTCCATTTTTTTAATCCGCCCGGTATTTCAAATTGTTCTTTCAGTGCCATTGAACTTCGTTTATAGTTGAATGTTAGTTTGGTAATTCTTATTTCGTTGCCTTAACTGTTGTGTCTGCTGCAGGCTTTGCAGTTGTATCTGCTGCTGCTACTGGTTTTACACCACCCGGCTGCATGCTCTTTACATAGTGAATAACCATCCAGCGTTGTTTGGTGCTCAATTGCGATGCATAGCTACCCATCAGGTTTTTGCCATAGGTAACCGAGTACATCATTTGGCCCGCAGGCATGTTCTCATATTTTGCATCGCCCACCAATGTAGCCGGCTTTGCAGGGTAAGGGCCATCGCCACCTTTATAAATTGGACCATTACCGTCCAGTTTTTCGCCGTGGCAGATACCACAGTTAACGTTGTATAAACGCTTTGCCTCAGCCATATCCTTTTCGTTAAGGGCAGGGAGCGGATTTACTACTTGTTTAGATGCCACGTAGTTTGCGGTATCGCCGGCAGCATCTTTCGCTAAAGGAAACGATGCAACACCACCACGCTTTACTGTACCAGCTACAGGAGTAGCATCGTAATAAATACCGGCTTCAGTAAGGTTGCTGTGGTCAGCATAGGTTTCTACTGCACGGCTGTAAGCCATATCGGGCATATAAATTTTGCCCGGCTCACGGCGGGGGCCGTTATTGCAGGCTGCTGCTGCCAATACTACTGTAACCAATCCAAGTGTAACAATCTTTGTTGAACGCATTGCAATATGTTTATGCTGTAACGATTTCTTCTTTTTCAAATGCTTTTTTCGCTTTGTCGTAACGACCTAACCACCAACCGGTCTCTGCTTCTTTTTCAAACACCTCTACGGCTCCGGCATTTTTGAAAAAAGCCTTTACTTCTTCTACGTTTGTTTTATCCGTCACTTCAATCGGCATTACAAACAAGTCGTCTGTTGCACGCAAGTGAAAATGATCTTTGGTTACAAACGGAGCCAGCTGGCAGAGGTAACAAAATGTAAGCACCATGCCCACCGCTGCACACAATACCGTTAATTCAAACACAATTGGAATGAAAGCAGGTAAAGGAAAATGCGGCTTACCACCTATGTTCAAAGGCCAGTCTTTGGTAAATACCCAGCTCATGAAAGTTAAGGCAGTAGTTGTACCGGTAAGGGCATAAATAAAGCCGGCTGTATGCAAACTGGTATCACGCAATCCCATTGCATGGTCTAAACCATGGATGGGGAAAGGCGTATATACATCATGAATCTTATAACCTGCTTTGCGGGTATTCTTCACCGCAGGAAACAGCGTTTTTTCATCATCGAAACAGCCAACTACGAATTTTTTTACAGACATATTTTTTAGCTTTTAGCTTTCAGCTTTTGTTCAAATTAATGTGCGTGTGCATGTTCGTGTGCAAACTCTTCCACACTTTGCTCTTCAATACCATCCATTTGTTCCTTGTAGCTTTCGCCATTCTTCTTCAATACATGCTTGATCTCTGCAATCGCAATTACAGGGAAGTATTTCGAGAACAGGAAGTAACAGGTAAAGAACAAACCGAAAGAACCGAGGTAGAAACCAACTTCCCAAATGGTTGGACGATAGTACACCGACCATGAAGAAGGCAGGTAATCACGGTAAAGAGATGATACGATGATTACGAAACGTTCGAACCACATACCCACGTTTACCACAATACTCATTAAGAAAGTAAAGGCAATGTTGCGGCGCAGTTTTTTGCTCCAGAACAACTGTGGCGTAATTACGTTACAGGTCATCATTAACCAGTAGCTCCATCCGTAAGGACCGGCGATACGGTATTTGAAGAAAATATCCTGTTCGTACTTCACGGCACTGTACCATGCCATGAACAACTCTGTTAAATAAGCACAACCCACAATAGAACCGGTTAATACAATCACCTTGTTCATGTTTTCAATGTGGCTGATAGTAATATAATCTTCCAGGTTCATGATCTTACGTGTAACCAGCATCAGTGTTTGCACCATGGCAAAACCGGAGAAGATGGCACCCGCAACGAAGTAGGGAGGGAAGATGGTGGTATGCCAACCGGGAATAACCGATGTAGCAAAGTCGAATGATACGATTGTGTGTACTGACAATACGAGTGGCGTACTTAAACCGGCCAATACCAGTGATAAGCTTTCGTGACGTTGCCAGTGTTTGGTAGAACCTGTCCAGCCGAAAGAAGCAACACCATAGAATGCTTTTGCCCATTTCTTTTTAGCACGGTCACGCAAAGTGGCCATATCAGGAATCAAACCGCTATACCAGAATAAAAGAGATACCGTAAAGTAAGTAGAGATCGCAAATACGTCCCACAACAATGGTGAGTTGAAGTTCACCCATAAAGGACCACGAGTGTTGGGGTAAGGCATTACGAAAAAGGCCATCCATACACGACCCATGTGCCAGATCGGGAACTGACCCGCACAAATTACCGCAAAGATGGTCATCGCTTCTGCAGCACGGTTTACACCCGTTCTCCATCCCTGGCGGAAGAGCAACAAGATTGCAGAGATCAGCGTACCGGCGTGACCAATACCTACCCACCATACGAAGTTGGTGATATCCCAACCCCATCCGATGGTTTTGTTCAGGTTCCACATACCTGTACCGTACACAACCTCTTTATAAAGGCTCACTGCACCAAATAACAGGAGGGCAACCGAAATAATGAAACCGATCCACCACAAACGTGTGGGAGCAGCTTCCACCGGCTTACAAATATCCTCTGTAACATCGTGGTAGGTTTTGTGACCATCAACCAATGGTTCCCTTACCTGTGATTCGTACCTTAATAATGACATACTTGTTTTCGCTTTTAGCCTTCAGCTCTTCGCCGTAAGCTTTGGTTTTATGTTTTGTACTTGGCTCCAGATTTCTTTTCGTCTTCTGTTGCGTCGCACTCTTCAACTTAGTTCAATTCTATTCAGCAAATCCCTATTGTGGGAACGACACCTTTTATTAATGTGCCGCTTCTGTTGCTGCTTCTTTTTTCTCTTCGTGCTTTTCTTCGCCGTGTGCTTCGTGGCCTTCTTCGTGGTTACCAACTGTACGGTCGGTATTACGCACTTTCGCCAGGTAGCTTACGTTTGGCAACACGTGAATTTGTTCCAACACATAGTAATTACGGTTGTAACCTTCCTGTGTACGCACTTTATTGATAGCACTTTCCTTATCGTTTACGTTACCGAATACGATAGCGTTAGTAGGACAAGCCTGCTGACAAGCTGTTTTGATATCGCTGTCAACCAATGGACGGCTGTCTTTCTTAGCAGTCAGCTTCGCTTCCTGTAAACGCTGTACGCAGAACGAACATTTTTCAATAACACCACGGCTACGAACTGTTACATCAGGGTTCAACACCATGCGTGTAAGATCGTCGTTCATATCAAGTGTTACTTCGTTCAGGCGGCCATACTCAACCAACGGATTCTGGTTGTCTTTAAAGCTGTCTGCACCATTCCAGTCGTGCCAGTTAAAGCGACGAACTTTATACGGACAGTTGTTGGCACAATATCTTGTACCGATACAACGGTTATACGTCATTTGGTTCAAACCTTCGCTGCTGTGGTTGGTAGCGGCAACCGGACAAACGTTCTCACAAGGAGCGTTGTCGCAATGCTGACACATCATTGGCTGGAATACCACATCCGGATTTTCCATATCACCGCTGAAGTAACGGTCGATACGTAACCAGTGCATATCGTGGTATTTACCTACCTGTGTTTTACCTACAACCGAAACGTTGTTTTCTGCACTACATGCTACCACGCAGGCACCACAACCATTACAAAGGTTCAGATCGAGGCTCATACCCCATTTAATACCCGGCTTGTCGAATACAGGATACAATGTTCCTTTTTCTTCCAAACCATCGATACCACCGTATGGTCCAATTTCGGCCATACGTTCATTAATGAAGTATTTTGGATCTTTCTTGAATACTGCAAGGCTTGTTTCTTTTACCACTTCCACACGGTTATCGTAGGTACCATGTGTCTGCATCTGCACCACATCATACATCTTATCTGTCTTTTCAACAGCTACATCTGCAACAACGTATTCGTATGTTGCACCATTGAAGCCAACAAATGGATAGATGTTTTGACCGGCACCTTTTGCAGCACGGCCCACCTTTTCACTGCGTCCGTAACCGGTAGCCACAGCAATGGTGCTGTTGTTTGTACCCGGAACAATGATCAGCGGCAATTCGATTGATTTGCCGGCTGCAGTTATTTTCAACACACGCTTTGGAGGATTTACTTCGTACTCGTCGAGTTCGGCTTGTGTTGCATAGCCAAACTCTTTAGCTGTTTCGGGAGATACAATTGCGTAGTTATCCCAACATGCACGGGTAAGCGGATCAGGCATTTCCTGCAACCATGGGTTGTTGGCCATTTTACCATCACCGATGCTTACTTTTTGGTAAATCACCAGTTCGTGCTTACCGCCTTTTTTAGCAGCACTTAATTTAGCCACCGCATCGGTTAATGCAGCGCCGTTGAATGATGCACCTGCAACAACAGGAGCTGCGGGTTCCATTACACCATCCTGTAATGCCTGGTCAAATGCAATCTGGCCACCCAGTTTGCTGATCCAGTATGCTTTGAAATATGTTTCGTAATCCGCAACAGTGCTTCCGCTCCACTTTAATAAAGAAGTAGCAAACGCTCTTGTTTTAAATAACGGATGAATTGTAGGCTGAATGAAAGAGAGGTAGCCAGATTTTGCTTCGGCATCGCCCCAGCTTTCTAAATAATGATGATCGGGAAGGATGAATTTACATTCTGCAGTGGTTTCGTCTTCACGTTCGTTGAACGATACAGACAAAGAAACTTTTTTCAACGCATCTGCAAACTTCTTACCATCACGGTAAGTGTACACAGGGTTTGCACCATGAATGAATACTGCACCAACCGCACCTGCATTCATATCGGCAACCAGTTGTTCAAACTCAGCATCAACACCTTTACGGTAGTTGAGCATGGTACCGTAGTTTACAGTTTTGCCGTTTGCGCCAATTTTATCATTGATTGCATTGACAATGATCTGTGCATTTACATCGTTGCTTCCGCTAACCACTACCGCATTACCACCTGCTGCCAGTAATTCTTTTGCAGCAGCATCAATACCTGCAGCCAAACGCTTATCTGCAATAGCAGGAGCTGTTACTGCACCACCAACCTTTGCATAAAGTGCCAACAATGCAGCACCCAGTTCGCTTGGCTTGTGTGTGTAACGTTCGTCGGCACTTGCACCAGTTAAGCTGTACATGCTTTCGAACTGGAAGTGACGGCTCATGGTTGGGTTCTTCTCGTTGATTTTACGCTTACCGGCATATTGCTTTGCAAAGTCAACCGGGTTGAGCCATGTACCGAGAAAATCTGCACCAAAGCTTACAATTACATCAGCTGCATCGAAGTGGTAAGAAGGAATTCCTTTTTTACCATAAGAAACTTCGTTTGCCTGGATGATACCGCTGTAAGAAACGGCATCGTATGTAACATGCTTGGCAGTTGGATATTTTGCTTTGAACTCATCAATAACTGTTAATACAGTTGGTGAGTTAATTGTAGACGTTAAGAGTACGATTTGTTTGCCGGCTGCAGCAGTTAAAGCAGCTGCAATTTTTTTGTCAACAGCTTCGTATGTGGGCGCTTCTTTAAAACCTTCGCCGGTTTTTTCCATCGGGAAACGTACACGTGCAGTATCGTACAGGCTTAATACCGATGCCTGTACACGCTGTGATGTACCGCCTTTGGTAAAGCCTAATTCGTTACCCTCAATTTTAATGGGACGGCCATCACGCACTTTCGCAACCACAGGTATCACATCTCCATCAAGTACAAAGGTTGTTGCGTAATAGTTGGCAACGCCGGGAACAATATCAGCAGGCTTGTTAAGGAAAGGAATTGCCTTTTTTACAGGAATCTCACAACTTGCAGCAAGTGTTGCTGCGGCTGTGCTGAAGCCGAGGTACTTTAAGAAATCACGACGGGGAGTTTTTGCTCCGTTATCGTCCATTTCAAACGGCAGTTCTTCTTTGAATTCGTTTGCAGCATCTTCTGTGTATGCTTTCGTCGCATTCAACTGTCCAAAACTTTGCCAATACTTATTCTTGCTCATATGCTAATTAGCGAATTTGAAAAATTAATCCTTCGATGTTTGCTCAGGATGATTCGGTTATTGCGTAACCTTTCCTATTATTAATAGTGACATTTTTGACACTCTGTACCACCAATCTTCTCAACGGTTACACTGTCCATTTTGCCGTTCTTAATGTCGTTGTGGAACTTCTCGTACATGCTGTAGAAGCCGTTTTCTTTGAACTTCACATTTGTTTCACGATGACAGTTGATACACCAGCCCATGCTTAAGTTGCTGAACTGATAAACTTCACCCATCTTCTGAATTTCACCATGACAGGTTTGACATTGTACGCCACCGGCTTTTGTGTGCTGTGAGTGGTTGAAATACACGTGATCGGGCAGGTTATGGATTTTGATCCACTCAATTGGTTTGCCTTCGCTTGTGTATTTATTTGCTGTTGGATCCCAGCCGGCGTATTTATATAATTTCTGAATTTCTGCAGTACCGTTTACTTCTGTACCATCTTCTTTAAAGATTTTTTCGCCTTTATATTCATTGATGGCCATGTGACAGTTCATACAAACATTTACACTGGGGATGTTTGCGTGCTTGCCTTCCATAGCACCACCATGGCAGTATAAACAGTTTACCTGGTTAATGCCGGCGTGTACTTTATGTGAGTAGTAAATAGGTTGTTCCGGCTGATAGTTTTGCTGACGGCCCAAACCGATAGCGCTTTGAGCAATTAAATACCCACCAGTTAAGAAAAGGAGTATGATACCAGTAGCAATGTATGCTTTGTTTTTCCAGAAAGCTACAGGCTCGCCACGTACTACACCGTCTTTTTCGTCGGTAAGTTTCTTGAGGTTACTGTTAATCTGCAATAAGATCAATGCTACAACCGCCAATACCATTGCCAGAATACCAAACAGGAGAGAGTTGTCTTCAGCAGGTTGATCTGCAGTTGTTGTAGCTGCAGGTCCTTCCGGCTTTTTCGTTGCCTCAATATTAATATAACCAATAATGGCATCAATATCTTTTTCGCTCAAACCGGGAAAGCCAGTCATCAGAATTCCGTTGAACTCTTTAATGAGGTTGGCGGCGTACGCCTCGGTTTTAGCAAAACCAGCCGGATTGTGAATCCAGGCGTACAGTTTTTTACGATCGCTCCAAGGACCACGCTCCTCTACACCAGCCAAAGCAGGGCCGGTTAACTTCTTGCCTACAGCATGACAGCTGGCACAATTGGTCTGGAACAGGGCTTTACCGTCCTGCGCAAACGAATTACCGGCAAATAACAGTGTTACAACGAATAAGCAGAGCGTGAACGACTTGCGGAGTAATAGATTTGGTTGATTCATAACGTTCTGGAACCGTATTGTGAATGGGAGAAATATCCCGTTATACAGGCTGCAAAAATAGGGGAGGATACTGACATAATATCCACACTTTGAAAAAAATTTTTACTTAGTTGTGACTTGACAATGAATCGTTTGCCAAAAAAATTGCTTTCAATTTATCTTGAAAAAACTGAACGGCTTGTTTACCTAAGTTTTTTAGATGTGTACCTGCTTATTAAACAAAGTTTTCCCCCGATTTTTGCTTGATGTTTGAAAAACTACGAACGAAATGGAAGGTAACGCCTTTGCAGCTGGCGTTGATCCTTTGCACTTTTGCCATTGGCGGCAGCCTTACCGGGTTTGTGGGCAAACGGATCATGCCCCTGTTTGGCATCGAGAGCCCCTGGCTCTACCTTCCGGTTTATATTCTGCTCATTACCCTCATCTGGCCCATGATGGTATTGCTGATAAGCATTCCTTTTGGACAGTTTCGTTTTTTTACCGCCTACCTCAAAAAAATAGGAAAACGGATGGGTTTGGTAAAGAAATAAGCCAAAACCGACCATTTTTCAGCAAAAAACCAACTAAAACCAATGAAACGTATAGCCATTTTTGCATCGGGCGCAGGCAGCAATGCCCGGAAAATTATTGAGCATTTTAACCATCACCCCCGCATCAGCGTGGAGTTGATTGTGTGCAATAAGCCCGGCGCAGGCGTATTGAACATTGCCGACGAACACGGCATCCCTACCTTATTATTAGATAAAGAACAGTTCTTCCGTGGCAATGCGTATGTAGATGAACTGAAGGCCGACGAAATCGACTTCATTGTTTTGGCGGGCTTTTTATGGAAGGTGCCTGCAGCACTTATACAGGCTTACCCCGGAAAAATTGTGAACATTCACCCCGCTTTGCTGCCGAACTATGGAGGCAAGGGCATGTACGGGCATTTTGTGCACGAGGCCGTAATTGCCAATAAAGAAACCGAAAGCGGCATCAGCATTCACCTGGTAGATGAGTTGTACGATCATGGCAAAGTGGTGTTCCAGGCCAGCTGCGAAGTAAAAGCCGATGATACGCCCGAAACCCTGGCCCAACGCATCCACGAACTGGAGCATAAACATTTTGCACCGGTTATTGAAACCCTGCTTTCGTAAATCCATCCTAAAATATCGCAGTCCGCTGTTTTTTTTTACAGTTAGGAAGTATCATTGCAGCATTGAAAAAATTTGTTCTCTATATTATTATAGTATTGATGGCCAAAACAGGTTTGGCCCAGGTACAGTTAACCGGTACTGTTTACGACAGCACCAAACGAAATATTGTAATGGGTGTACAGGTAGTGTGCACCTGTGGTACGATGAGTTTTACCGACAGCGCCGGTAATTACAGCATTTATGTGAGTGAAAAAGATTCGGTGTTCTTCTTTTTTAATAACCGACCTACCCAAAAATTTGCTGTATCAACCATTAAAGATTTTACCGCCTTCGATATTTCGATTCAAATGCATGTGCCCGGCCGTTACAAACAGCTCAAAGAGATTATTGTGTATGGCAAAAACCGCCGGCAGGATTCAATTGAAAACAGGCTGCAGTACGATAAGGTGTTCAACCACGATAAAGGAGGTATCCGTTTTACCGGATCATCGCCCGAAGCAGGCGTAGGTGCAGGTATTGATTTAGATGCGTTGATTAATGTTTTCCGTTTCCGGCACAACAAAAGTATGGCCCGTTTCCAGGAACGTTTGATACGGGAAGAGCAGAACAAATACATCGACTACCGTTTTAATAAAACCATTGTAAAGCGACTTACCACTTTAACCGACGGTCCGCAACTCGACACCTTTATGGAACGTTACCGGCCGCAATACGAACTGCTTACACAGGTGCTCGATATAGAACTGTATATGTACATACAGGCTGCGGCAAAAGATTTTCAAAAAGGAAACAAATAGCCTTGTAATTCCTCGCCTGATTTATTACACCAACAAAGCAGAGTAAATAGTTACGGTTGCCGAACAGCAGCTACAAAATAGTAATTGAGCTTTTTGTAATACTGCTCTTCAAACTGCTGCCGGTTTAATGCAGGTTTGTTCTTCATAAACTGATGCAGTAGCGAAACCTTGTAACCCTTCGTTTCAAAAAACTGAAACAATTGTGCCGGAGTGTTATCATACACATCGGTACCGCCGATTCCACATTCAAAAACAATAACGGGTTGGTCTTTTTTAATCAGCTCTTCTGCTCCCTTGAGCACATCCAGCTCGGCACCTTCCACATCAATTTTAATAAACGCAATTCTGCCCGGTCTGTTTTGTAAAAGATCATCAAGCCTTGCAGTTTGTACAATTATTTCTGTATCAGTTTCGCCTTTCCGATCGTAGTTGCGTTTTTTGATGCCGCTGTAAGAAGGGTTACTCGTAACATAATTAAACGTGGTAGCTCCGTTACGATTACTCAGAGCGCAATCGAACAACTGTACATTCCCGTTGCTACTGTACTTATGCTTTAACCGATGGTAGAATAAAGGAAGAGGTTCGAAACCAAAGTGCATACCGTTGGGCGATTGTTGCAGCATCACATCGAGGATTTCGCCGTAATGGGTACCCACATCAATCGCATGGCTGTTGCTTTTACAAACAAGGCGAATGATTTGCTTCGTCTGCTGATCGTACAGTTGATTTCGGGTAATACTTACCGGCAGCTTCTTTACCAAACGCTTCAAGTGCAACAATATTCCGGTATTAAACAGTTGTAACATATGGGGACAACAACAGGTTTTTTCATTGATCTGAGTTGGCAAGATAACCCCTTTTGTACAGAAAGATTTACTTTGCTGCAAATTGAATGGATGCAGCTGAAAAAAATCTTCAACGCTTTCTTTCGCCCGGACAGGCTGGCGTTGCTCGACTACGACATTGTGCCCTCTCCCTTGTACAAAAAAGAGCAACCACATCAACAACTGTTACAACAGCTGCAACAGCAACAGAACCATTACAAACAATTGCTGCAACAGGCACTGCAGTACAAGGATAATTTTTGCGACATCAGCATACAAGAAACAAATGCAAATGCTGCCCCGGTTTGGAAGAACGATTTTTTTCCCGGTCTTGATATTGTTATACTGTACACCTTACTTGCTACCGTAAAACCAAAGCGCTATGTAGAAATAGGCAGCGGCACCAGCACAAAAATTGCTGCGAAAGCAAAAGCAGAACAACAGTTAACCACAACCATTACCTGCATTGATCCCTATCCACGAAAAGAAATTACAGCTGTTGCCGATGAATGGTTGAATGTACCGTTACAGCAGGCGCCGCTTTCGTTGTTTGAAAACTTAGAAGCAGATGATGTATTGTTTTTTGATGGCTCGCATTTATTACATGCCAACAGCGATGTGCAGTGGTTTTTTATGGAAGTACTGCCACGCTTAAAAGCAGGAGTTGTGGTACAGGTGCATGATATTTATTTGCCGTACGATTATCCGCAAAACATGTGCGATCGCTTTTATGCCGAGCAATACATGCTGGCGACCATGTTACTGAGTAATACTGAACGTTACGAAATAATTGCACCAAACTTTTATATGAGTGAAGATGACGAGCTGAACAAAATTCTAGAACCATTGTGGACAGAATTGCCGGGTGTAGAAAAGCATGGAGGATCTTTTTGGTGGAGGGTGAAATGAAAATAATAATAACTAATTTCTCATTCCTAATGCAAATTTCAGTTAGAAGCTAGAAATAAATATCAACTTATAAATTCAACCTAATGAGCTTTTTAAAGAATCTCTTTGGAACAAAAGAAACATCAATAAATTCATATCTAGACTTCTGGAATTGGTTTACAAAATATGAAACTGATTTCTACAATGTAGTTAAGAAAAATAAAGATATTGAAACGCTATTTTTTGATAAAATATCACCGAAGATCAGCGAGCTGCAAAATGGCTTTTTCTTTGTAACCGGCATGTATAATGATCATACTGCTGAATTAATTATAACCGCCGATGGTGATATAAAAAACATTGCATTTGTTGAAGATCTTGTCGAAGCAGCTCCATCACTTGAAAAATGGAGGTTTACAGCGCTGAAACCTGCACTAAACATAGAAGATGTAAACATCAGTATGGCTGGCTACGAGTTTACTGGTACAAATTTGTTCTTTTATGCAAATGAAAACGCTGCGTATCCGGATGAAGTAGATATATCAATAATTCATAACGAGCTTAATGATGAAAACAGAAATCAGATTTCTACCGGAGTATACATTTTTCTAGATAACTATCTAGGTGAGCTTGATTTTATCAATAATATTGACAACCTAAGCATAGTTGGTTCACATGAAGCTGAAAAAGAACCTGTACCCATTTCAAAACTTAAAGACTTTCTAACATGGCGTCAAAAAGAGTTTGTTGAAAAATATGAAGCAGTTCGCTATGATACAGAAAACGATAGCTATTCAATGCTTGAAGCCGAACTTGAGAGTGGCAATAAACTATTTGCTGTAATAAATACCGAACTCTTGGATTGGGATAGCAAGGCTTCTCATCCGTGGATAGCTACATTGACACTTAGGTATGATGGAAGTAACAACAACGGAATGCCAACTGATGATGATTATGAACTACTAAACCAAATTGAAGCAGAAATAGGAAAAGAACTTAAAGACTTTGATGGGTATCTTAATATTGGGCGACAGACAGCAAATGGAGAAAGAGAAATTTTCTTTGCTTGCAAAGAATTTCGTAACCCATCAAAAGTCTTTTATCAAATATCCCAGTCTTACAAAAAAAGCTTTAAAATTAACTACGAAATATATAAAGATAAATATTGGCAATCGTTTGAAAAATTTATAGCCAGATAATATTATTATTTACTCCGTTGTTGGTCGGGAGGCACAACCACGGCGGGCTTGATCGTCCCATCATCTGCTTAGTAAACATCGCCTATATTATTTCCCTTTTTCAGTTGTACTTTGCCTTTCCAAAATTTTCGAACATGGAACAAACAAACCTTGGCATCGGCACACGCCTGCAACATACACAACACGGTCCGGGTGTAATCGTGGGTATCCGTTACGCCACCTATTTAATTTCCTTCATCCACAGTGGTGTAAAAGAAATTGATAAAACAGATACGAACCTCGATGAGATCATTCCTGAAAATATCACCGAAGAAATTGAAACGCACAGCGAAGTAGAAAAATCGCTGCTGAAAATCTTACGCCTGTGGAATGGTATAAGCGAAGTGGTTCCGCTTGGCGAAAAATGGGAAGGCGGTACGTTGCTGCTGCAACCGAAAGACAAATCGCTCAAACCCAAAGAAATTCCTGTAGAAGATTTCTTTCACAAGATTGTGATACTGCGTGATCGTTTGCGGGTGCTGGAACAAAACATCAACAGCAACAAAAACCTCAGCGACGAAGAGAAGGTAAACATCCAGCAATACATTACCCGTTGTTACGGTTCACTCACCACTTTTAATGTATTGTTTAAAAACAAAGAGCATTGGTTTGTGGGCGAAAAAAGCAACAAAGACGAATAAACAGCAAGGCCGCATTACTGCGGCCTTTTTTTTCTCATGTTGATGTATGCAAGGGTACAGCTTACAGGTGTGCTTTTGCACATACCTGTTGCTCTAACTGTTTTGCTTTGGGAAAAAGAATATTGTTCTCCAGGTGAATATGTGTGTGCAGATCGTCTTCAAACTCTTTCAGCTTGGCATACAACACCCGGTATGTATTACATGCTTCAGCAGGCGGATTGTAATTATCGCTGAGCACTCCTATTTCGTGAAAATGATTGCCTGCATCTTCGTGTTCTGCTTCCATCATACGGATGGGGTTATCCACTGTTCCAAAATGTGGGGCAGCAATGGTTACCTTGTTGCGGGCTGCAGCAGCCAGCTGGGCAACATAAGGAAAGAGAATCAGTTCTTCTTTCTGCAGATGATGCGTAAGTTCTTCGGCCACTTCATCAAATAAACGGGCAATGGCCACTACTTCGGGTCGATGGCCGCCATGCACCTGTGCAACCTTATGTGCATACTGGCGCACAACAGCAATATTGTTAGCCACATAGCTGTGATGCTTTTCAACAATGTATTGTGCCAGTTTATCGAGCTGCCATTCGTTGAAGTTTGTGTTGTTGTCGGGTACTGCGTTACCAATGTTGTACAACTGCTCGGCCAATTCGTTGTAGGAAATGTTTTTCTTTCTGCAGATATCGCTTACGGTTACTTTACCACCGCAACAGAAATCGATCCCGTATTTTTTAAATACATCGGCTGTACGGTAATCTTCTGTTACAAGTTCTGCTACTGTTCTTTCTGCTATTGTTTGCATGATTGTGATTTTTTGTAAGGCGAAACTACCGCCGTTAACAACCATGCATTATGCGTTCAATCATAAACAACCCGCATGACAAAGAAATTACAAAACGATCCCGTGTGGCCTGTTTATACGAGTATCAAAGCAAAAGCGCCACCGTTGATGGTGGCGCTTTTGCTTTATTCAACAATAGTTTATGCTAATTCTTTCTCCATATACACTACACCATCCAGCGGATTTTCGTAGTAAGATGTTGTTTCAACAAAACCATACTGCTTGTATAAACCAATGGCTGGTTGCAGTTTTTCCAAAGTATCGAGTTTCATTTTGGTATAACCCATCATCGCTGCATCCTTCATTACCTGCTCTACCAACACCTTCCCAATTTTGTGTTTGCGGTAATGCGGACGAACATACAAGCGCTTCATTTCACAAACACCTTTTTCTTTCAAAGGAGTAAGTGCCACACAACCGGCAATTTCGCTGTTCCATTTTGCCACATATAACACACCCAATGGCGGACCGTATTTCTTCAGTGGATTTTTTATTTCTTCCTGAAAGCTCTGGAAGCAGAGATCTTCATCCAGTTCCCGTTCATATTCTTCAAACAGTTTACGGGCCTCATCCATCAACCATCCTTCCTGTTGGATATCTATTAACTCAATCATTTGTTTTAACTTAACTGCAAACTTACAACCTTTACACGCTCATGCTACTGCGAATTGTTATTTTATTGTTGTTGCCTTCTTTTCTGTTTGCCCAGAAATATCAAAAAATTCACCACGGTTCGGTGTTGGTAGATACGCATAACGATATTCCGTCATCTTCTATTGAAAAGAAAGTTGCGTTTGATACAGATCTCAGCGGGCAAACACATTCCGATTTACAACGCATGTTTAAAGGTGGCGTAAAAGGTCAGATGTTCTCGATCTTTTGCGGAGGTGAACAAAAAGAACCGTTTGCATTTGCCAACCAGGAAATGGACAGTGTGTACGCATGGGTAAAACGTAATCCTTCTAAGATGATGCTGGTGTATACGCCTGCTGATTTTAGTAAAGCCATCAAAGAAAAAAAGCTGGCCACCATGTTTGGGGTTGAAGGCGGGCACATGATTGAGAATGATCTTGCAAAACTCGATGTATTGTACAAAAGAGGCATGCGTTATATGACGATTACCTGGAACAACTCCACGCCTTGGGCAACCAGTGCAGCCGATGAAACAACAGCTGGCGGAGCTGTAAACAGCGAAGGCAAAAAAGGATTAACCGCTTTTGGTAAGCAGATAATTCAACGGATGAATGAGCTGGGTATAATGGTTGACGTTAGTCATGTTGGCGAACAAACTTTCTGGGATATCGTCAGCACTTCAACCAAACCCATCATTGCATCGCATAGTTGTGTATGGAATCTTTGTCCGCACAGAAGAAATTTAAAAGATGAGCAGATCAAAGCCATTGCAAAAAGCGGCGGCGTGATCTTTCTTAACTTCTATGGAGGTTTTATTGATAGTACGTATGAAGCAAAGCGGGATGAACTGTTAAAGCAATACCAGCCGGAAATTGATTCGCTGATCAAAACAAATATGCAACCGGATTATGCACGCATAATTACTGCAGAAAAATATAAAGACAGGCTGTTAAATATTCGTCCATCGTTATCGGTACTCATCGATCATCTCGATTATATTGTAAAACTGGTTGGTGTAGATCATGTTGGTATGGGCAGCGATTTTGATGGTATTGAAGTTCCCCCACGTGAATTGAATGGAGTGGAAGATTATCCGCTCATCACCAAAGCTTTGCTCGAAAGAGGTTACAGCAAAAAAGATATTCGCAAAATACTTGGCGGAAATTTTATGCGGGTGTTTACAGCCGTTACAAATAACGAAAGCAAATGATTTGTTTGCAAACATCAATTCTTCTTTCTACCTTTTTAATGCCGACCTTCGTGTCGGCATTTTTGTAGCTGCATTTATGCAACTACAACCACCATCAATCAACTACACATGCAACAACCACTATCTGTTTCTAAACGCATTACATCTATTGATTTGCTGCGGGGAACGGTCATGATTATTATGGCGCTGGATCATGTTCGGGATTATTTTCATGCCGATGCCTTTTTGTATGATCCGTTGGATCTTGCCAAAACATCCCCTGCTTTGTTTTTTACAAGATGGATTACCCATTTCTGTGCACCCGTTTTTATTTTTCTGGCGGGCACTTCTGCTTTACTCAGCGGACAAAAAAAATCGAAGAAAGAACTTTCACTTTTCCTCCTGAAAAGGGGCGCCTGGTTAATTTTTCTTGAGCTGACGCTGATTACGTTTTTATGGAATTTCGATTTAGCGTTTACCAATATTTACTTCATTGTTATCTGGACCTTGGGTATAAGCATGGTGATTCTGGCAGCACTTATTCATTTACCTGTTAAATTCATTTTCGTCATCGGTCTTGTTTTGGTTGCTGCACACAACCTGTTCGACCAGGTGCACGTACCCGGTAATTCGCTCAAAGCTTTTGGATGGTCGTTGCTACACGATCAAATGTTTTTTACCTGGCAAGGAAAAAATATCCTGGTAGGCTATCCGGTTCTCCCATGGATTGGGGTGATGGCGCTTGGTTATTGCTTCGGTACATTGTTTACTGCTGCATACAGTGTGCAACAGAGAAAAAAACTGTTACTGCTTATTGGCGGCACAGCCGTTGCGCTGTTCATCATCATTCGTTGTATAAACGTCTATGGCGATCCTGTTCCGTGGAGTACCCAATCGTCTCCTTTCTATACGTTCTTGTCATTTATTAAAGCCAATAAATATCCGCCTTCGCTCCTGTATGTATTAATGACGTTGGGACCAGCCATCTTGTTTCTGGCTTTTACCGAAAATACGGCCAACAAAATTTCAAACATCATTTCGGTTTATGGCAGGGTACCCATGTTCTACTACCTTACACATATTTTCCTGGTTCACCTTTTTGCTATGCTGGCGGCAGAGTTCTTTACCGATTTCAGCTGGAAGGCTTGGATACTGAAACAACCACTCTGGTTTGCAGAAGATTTAAAAGGCTATGGGTTTTCATTATCGGTGGTTTATCTTGTTTGGATATTTATTGTTGTTGCATTGTATCCATTGTGTAAACGATACGATCGCTACAAAATCAACCATAAAGAAAAATGGTGGCTGAGTTATTTATAACATCACATCAGTAAATAGTATGCAGCAAACAATCTCATCATCGAAACGAATTGAATCCATCGATCTGCTTCGGGGTATAGTAATGATCATTATGGCACTCGATCATACACGTGATTTTTTTCATCGGGAAGCATTTACCGGCGATCCGCTCAATCCTGAAACAACAACAGCTGCGCTTTATTTCACACGCTGGATCACCCATTTCTGTGCACCGGCTTTCGCGTTTCTTTCCGGTGTTTCGGCCTGGCTGCAAAGCAAAAGAAAAACAACAAAAGAGCTGAGTTGGTTTCTCATCACACGTGGCCTTTGGCTGGTGCTGATAGAAATAACAGTAATGACATTTGGAGTATTAGGCGATATCTACTTCAGTACAATCGTTCTTGCAACAATATGGTCCATTGGCATCAGTATGGTTCTGCTGGGTTTACTAATCTGGTTACCGTTCCGTGCATTACTGATCATCGGGCTACTGATCGTATTTGGGCATAACCTGCTGGATTTTGCTGAAGCAGAGCGCAACGGCGCTGTTCCTGTGTGGTGGAGCTTCTTGCATCGTCCTGCTTTTCTTCAGGTAAGCAGCAAGTTTACATTGGGCATCATGTATCCTTTTTTGCCATGGACAGGTTTGATGATACTCGGTTATTGTTTCGGTAAACTTTTCAGCAATACAGAAACCGAACGCAGAAATAAACTCATGTTATGGATGGGCGTTGCTGCGTTGGTATTTTTTGTGATACTCCGCTGGATAAATGTGTATGGCGATTCACAACCATGGAGTAATCAAAAGACCGGGCTGCAAACATTTTTCTCTTTTATGAATGTGCAAAAATATCCGCCATCATTACTGTTTATGTGTGCAACAATTGGTGGCGCACTTATCTTCTTATCATTTATAAAAAATACCGGCGGACGGTTTGCACAATTCGCTATTGTATTTGGCCGTGTTCCACTCTTTTATTACATCGTGCATTTTTATGTGCTCCATCTCATTTCAATTATGCTTTTCTTTTCAAGAGGACATAGTGTAGCAGAAGGTATGAACGTACCCATTCCGTTTAAATTTATTATACCGGGAGAAGGTTATAGTTTATGGATCGTGTATGTTGTTTGGCTTTCGGTTGTAATGGCCTTGTACCCGTTATGTAAATGGTACGATCGTTATAAAACAAATCATAAAGAAAAGAAATGGCTGAGTTATTTGTAATATTGAAATTATGAAACAGTATCTCCGGCAATTCGTTTGTATAAGCCTATTCTTTTTAGCTGTTGCTGTTACGTATGCACAGCAGAGTTATTTTCCCGATGCTGAATGGCAAACAAAAAAACCACAGGAGCTGAAGATGAATGCAGCAACGCTCGACAGTGCTGTTGCTCTTGCGTTACGAAGCGAAAACAAAGTTGAACGGGATTTACGTATAGCCAATATAAAATCCTACTCTCGGGAACCGGGCTATAAAATTATCGGGCCCATGAAAGAACGTGGCGGACCTGCAGGGCTGGTTATTAAAAACGGGTACATTGTTGCACAATGGGGCGATGTGAACCGTGTTGATATGACATTCAGCGTTACCAAGAGTTATCTTTCTACCGTTGCAGGCTTAGCCGTTGATCAGGGTTTGATCAAAAACGTAACCGACAAAGTTGGGCAATATGTGTGGGACGAAAGTTTTGAAGGACCACATAATGCAAAAATTACCTGGCAGCATTTACTTACACAATCGAGCGATTGGAGCGGAAGCTTATTTGGTTTGCACGATTGGGCCGATCGCCCGCCAAAAGAAGGAAGCATTGACGATTGGAAAAACCGCAAACTGCTGGAACCCGGCACCAATTACGAATACAATGATGTACGTGTAAACTTGTTGGCCTATTCGTTATTACAGGTGTGGCGCAAACCATTACCCATTGTGCTCAAAGAAAAAATTATGGATCCCATTGGGGCATCTACTACCTGGCGCTGGTTTGGTTACGAAAACTCATATGTAACGATGGATGGTCTCACTGTACAATCGGTAAGTGGTGGTGGTCATCATGGTGGCGGCATTTTTATCAATACATATGATCATGCACGGTTTGGTTTGTTGTTTCTGCGCAATGGCAAATGGAAAAACCAACAGTTGCTCTCCGAAAAATGGATCGCTGCCATACAGCAACCATCTGCTGCTAACAAAAACTACGGTTACTTGTGGTGGTTAAATACCGAACAAAACTGGAAAGGTATTTCAGCTAGTGTTTACTATGCTGTTGGTTTTGGCGGCAATTACATCATTGTTGATAAGGAACACGATCTGGTTGTTGTTGCACGCTGGCTCGATGACAGTAAGGTTGCAGATGTGTTGCGGTTAATTATCCAGTCTGCAGAAAATAAATAAGCAGCAACTTCATGCATAACAATACCAGCACTCAACAACCAACATTAAAACGTGCCTTGGGCCTTAGTACCGGCATTCTACTCGTAGCAGGTATGATGATTGGTTCCGGTGTGTTTAAAAAGATTGTGCCCATGGCACAAACGGGTTTAAGCGAAACATGGATTATTGTTGCATGGATCGGTGCCGGGCTCATTACCATGTTTGGTGCGTTTACGCTTGCCGGCCTTTCTGCGTTAACCGAAGAATCGGGAGGTGTATACGAATACCTGCGTCTATCGTTCGGTAATTTCTTTTCGTTTCTGTTTGGCTGGACCGATTTTACCATCATCGGTTGTGCATCCATTGCTGCACTCGGTTTCATTTTTGCACAAACGGTGAATGTATTTATTCCATTAGGAAATCCTTTTCATACGCTCGAGCATGTTTCGATTGCCGGTTTTATTTTTCCCTTTCAGGATGGCGGCATTAAGATGCTGGCAATAACAGCCATTATATTACTCACATGGGTCAACTACCGTGGTGTGCAAAATGGCGGACTCGTTAACAACATCATCACATCGGCCAAAATACTCGGTATTCTTTTGTTGATTGTGTTGGGGCTTTCGTATGCTGGTACAAACGAAACAATACAGCCAACCACATCTGCTCCTGCAACGGAACTGCATGGTATGGCCTTATTCAGTGCTGTACTTGCTGCCATGCTGAGTGCATTCTGGGCTTACGATGGCTGGAGTAATATTTCGTTTATTGCAGGTGAAATAAAAAATCCGAAACGTAACATTCCCATGGCAATCATTAGTGGTGTGGCGATTGCCATGCTGTTGTATGTGCTGATCAATTTAGCCTATATGCATGTGTTGCCGTTGCACACATTAAAAGCAGTTGAGGAAAGCCAGATAGGTGCAGCCGTTGTTGCAGAAACATTGCTGGGCAAGGCTGGTCAATCGTTGATTGTTGTGCTCATCATGATTTCGGTATTTGGCACAATCAACGGCATTATCCTGGCACATGCACGCATTTACTACCGTATGGCACAGGGAAATTTCTTTTTCAAAAAAGCAGCAACGGTGCATCCTGTTTACCGCACGCCATCTGTTACCTTATTGTATACCATGATCTGGAGTTGTGTACTTGTACTGTCGGGCACGTTTGATATGTTAACGAATATGGTGATCTTTGCCGGATTTTTGTTTTACAGTCTTGTAGTAATTGCATTGTTTAAAATGAAACGCAACGGAACAATCAAAACAAAAGTGATCGGTTACCCCGTACTACCTGCGTTTGTTGGCTTGTTCTCAATTGCGTTATTGGTTAACACCGTTATTACACAACCCGTGCAATCGCTTACTGGTTTGGTACTGGTACTTAGTGGTGTTTTCTTTTACCTGTACTTTAAAAAGCAGCACAGTACAGGTTAGCATGCCTTTTGTTTTGCAGGATATGTTTTCAAAAGACATGAATCAGTAATAAGTGTGATAGAACTCACCGATAAAAAAAGTTAGTCATTTTATTTTTGTACAATGTATTTGCAGTTGAACAAGTATCTACCCGTCCTGTTTTTAATTTTCTCGTTAAACGCTGCAGCACAACGCACACGTGAAGTGCAGCATCAAAATCATTTCTGGACAAGTATTAACACACAGGCCCGCATCAGCAATAAAATTTTTCTTGTTGGCGATTTTCATGTTCGACGTACGAATTACTTAAAGAACAACAACTTTTACTATACCCGTGCAGGTGTTGGGTATATAATTAACAAAAACCTGAGTGTATCGTTAAGCGGCGGCCACATGTGGCTGGCCAACAAAACAGCTACCACCGAACTGTTTGTAAATGAGAACAGGTTGGTGCAGCAGGTACAGCTTAATCAGCCATTGGGCAAAGTACAACTGTCTCAACGCTTCCGTTTAGAAGAGCGTTGGATTCAGAAAGTGGTCAACAACGAGCTTACAGATAATTATCGTTACAGCACACGTTACCGCTACCAGTTAGGTCTCAACATTCCGCTAAGCAAAAATAAATATGTGCCCAGCATTGCACTGAGTGATGAGTTGATGCTGCAGACAGGCAAGGATATTGTGTACAACAACTTCGATCAAAACCGTTTGTTTGCCGGCATCAAACAACAGATCACTCCATCGCTCGCATTCGACTTTGGTTACATGCATGTATGGCAACAACGTTTAAGCGGTTATCAATACAATCTTAACCACACCATCCGCTGGTTCTTTTACTGGCAGCCCGATTTCAGAAAGAAACACACAACTGCCAATCCATAACTAAGGCCGTTGCTGTAAAGCTTTTTGCGGGCACACAACGAATACTTAGCTTAGTGGTAACTGTTAATGGTTACTGCTATGCGTTATTTTATTTTACTGTTTCTTCCTTTCTTTTCTGCTGCACAGCCTTTTTCATCTGCCGAAATAAAAAAATGGCAGCAACAGGCAGCTGCTGTCAACATCATTCGTGATAACTGGGGAGTTCCGCATGTTTATGGAAAAACCGATGCGGATGCGGTATTCGGTTTACTGTATGCACAATGCGAAGACGATTTTAAACGGGTGGAGATGAACTATATTGAAAAGCTGGGTCGCAAAGCAGAAGTGTTAGGCGAAACTGCTTTGTACGGCGATCTCTACATCCGCTTACTCATCGACAGTGCAGAAGCTGTGGCCGATTACAACAAAGCGCCTCTTTGGTTGAAACAATTAATGAATGCTTGGGCCGATGGGATCAATTATTACCTCTATAAACATCCCGAAGTAAAACCGGCTTTGCTCACCCGCTTTAAACCCTGGTACCCGTTGTTGTGGACCGATGGCAGCATTGGTGCCATCAGTACCGGCGATGTTACCGAAGCAGAAGTAAAAAATTTTTACAGCGATAGTATCAAAATGTCTTCGGCTTATATAAACGCATTGAAAGAAGAGCAGCTATTCGCCTACGCTGCAGTTGCTGAAAATAAACAAACCGATGGCAGCAATGGTTTTGCTGTAGCGCCCTCGAAAACAGAAAGCGGCAATGCCATTCTTTACATCAATCCGCACACCACTTTCTATTTCCGGCCCGAAGTACACATGAACAGCGAACAAGGACTGAATGTATACGGCGCCGTAACATGGGGACAGTTTTTTATTTACCAGGGCTTCAATCCTTATTGCGGATGGATGCATACCAGCAGCAGTGTTGATGTGAGCGATATGTATGCCGAAGAAACAAAACGACAGGGCTCCGGCTATGTATACAAATACAATAAGCAATGGTTGCCGGTAAAAGAAAAGCTGATTGAGCTGCAATACAAAAGCAATGGTCAAATAGTAACAAAAAAAATCAGGGCGTTCTACACACATCACGGACCGGTTATGGCAAAACGTGGATCGCAGATCATTAGTGTAAAAAGCAACAACCGTGATCTGAAAGGTTTAATACAAAGCTGGCTACGCACCAAAGCAAAAGGATTGGATGATTATAAAAAAGTAATGGATCTGCAGGCCAATACCAGCAACAACACCGTATTTGCCGATTACAAAGGAAACATTGCTTACTGGCATGGCAACTTTGTACCTGTGCGTGATAAAAATCTCAACTGGGGCAAAGTAATGGATGGCACTACAACTGTTACTGAATGGAAAGGACTGCATAAAGTAAATGAAACAGTTCATGTTTATAATCCGGCAAACGGATGGATACAAAACTGCAATTCCACACCATTTACTGTAAGTGGCGATGCCAGCCCCAAGAAAAAAGATTATCCTGTTTACATGGCACCGGATGGTGAAAATTTTCGAGGCGTGAATGCGGTACGGGTGTTGAGCAAGGAAAATAAATTCACCATCGATAAAATGATCAAGGCGGGTTACGATACCTATCTTGCTGCATTTGAAATTTTAGTTCCGGCATTAATAAAAAACTACGATGCTAGCGTAACTGCAGACAATGCTTTTTATAAAGATCTTGTTGAACCCATGCAGGTATTGAAGCAATGGGATTATCGTGTAGCCGAAAATTCAGTTGCTACGGCTTTGGCTATTGAGTGGGCACAGTTACTTGGCCCGGGCATTCGCAAAGTGTATATTGAAGATGGCGAAACCGACCAGGTTGATGCAACAAAACTTTTTGCTGACTCAGCTTCGGCTGCACAGCTACTCAACCCGCTCTTAGAGGTGGTACGTATGTTTCAAAAAAGATATGGTAAGTGGAATGTTGCCTGGGGAGAGATCAACCGCTTTCAACGGGTGAGTAACGATATTCAGCAACAATACAACGATAATAAAGAAAGTGTACCTGTTGCCTTTGCATCAAGTGCATGGGGCATGTTGCCTGCCTATAACAGCAACTACTATCCCGGTACAATAAAGCGTTACGGCACCAGTGGCAATAGTTTTATTTGTGCTGTGGAGTTTGGAAAACGCATTAAAGCCAAATCGCTTTTGGCTGGTGGTGTAAGTGGTAATGTGCAATCGCCGCATTTCAACGATCAGTTGCTCATGTATACAAAAGGACAATTTAAAGATGTACTGTTTTATAAAGAAGATGTACTGAAGCATGTGGAACGTTCTTATCACCCGGGCGAATAATCCTTTTAACTATTGAAGCAAGAAACATGTGGACGTTTATTAATGGCGATTGGGTAGAAGCAGCAAAAGCAAGTGTACATGTAAGCGATTTAGCCATACAGCGAGGTTATGGCGTATTCGATTTTTTCAGAACAGTGAATCATAAACCGTTATTTATTGATGATCATCTTGCACGGTTGAAACAATCTGCATCAATACTTCGGCTGTCGTTACCTTATACTTTAGATGCGCTAAAACAAATTATACTGGAACTCATCAACCGTAACCAGCTGGCAACTTCGGGTATACGTATTACCGTAACCGGTGGTTATGCTGCGGATACGTATTCCATCAGCACACCGAACATCATCATTACACAAGCGCCACTAACAATGGATGATGTTTTTGATGAGAAAAAAAGTATCCGGCTTATAACAGAAGAATACGTACGGGAATTGCCAACAGTAAAATCCATTAATTATCTAATGGGTGTTTACCTGCAGCAAAAAGTAAAAGATGCGGGTGCTGATGATGTGTTGTATGTAAAAGACAGCTGCATCAGCGAACTGCCCCGGTCGAATGTATTTGTTGTTACGCACAACAATGAATTACTTACTGCAGATACAAATGTGTTGCACGGTATTACACGAAAACATATTCTGCAACTTGCTTCGTCGTTCCTTAAAGTTAAAGAACAGCCTGTACATATAGAAGATGTATTGCAAGCAAAAGAGGTGTTTGTAAGCAGCACAACCAAACGCTTACTGCAGGTACATTCGGTAAACGGCAACAGCATTGCAAACGGCAAACCCGGCAACGTTACTCAACAACTGTATCAACTTTTTTTACAGCTGGAACAAAATAATACGCTGCAATAGTTACTACAAATAAAAACGGTTTGCGAACCGCTGTTCTATAATACCAACAAAGGAGTATTTCAGTTCTGTAAATATCCGTTTACTTTGTATCACTACTTTAACTTGCTGCTATTTATAAACGTTTACGATACCTGATCTTTTGTTTACTGCTTTGCTTTGGCGCAACAGCACAAATACAGTTTTTCCATAACGAATCAAAAGCAGACATCAACACGTCGCTCGTTCTTGCTTACGGAGATACATCGGCACAAATGGATCTTGAACGGTTTGCTGCTATTAAGAACAACATGCAGCCGGTTTCCGCTGTCAAGTTTAACCTCAGTTATAAAAATGAAATGCTGTGGTTGTATATTCCTCTGGCTGCAGTAAAAGATTTTTCTTCGTTTACACACATTATGTTGCGTAACCCGCATCTCAACAACCTGCATGTTTGGGTGTTTGATGGCGACAGCCTTGTAAAAACATTTGCCCCAACCGGCGATCATTTACCTTTTGCAAGCCGAACCTTACGCTACGCCGATTTTGTTTTTCCTATACCCGAACAAAACCGTAACAGGCTTTCTTTGTTAATACTGCTCGATAAACGCAATGAACAATTAAACGTTCCCGTTCACTTTGTTACGGAAGAGGGGTTTTCTTCTTACAACAGGCGTAAGAATTTATTAGCCGGTTTAATGTCGGGATTAGGATTATTTTTATTCCTGTTTACGTTCTTCCTGTTTTATACGATGCGTGAAAAACTGTACGTGTATTACAGTCTTTACGTTTTAATGGTGTTCTTTTATATTTTCAGCGATTATGGGTATTCCTTTATGTACTTGTTTCCCAACCATCCGCTGCCGGCCGATTTTACGAGGCCGCTTTCTATTTCGCTTGCGTCGCCATTATACATGCTTTTTGCCATAACGCTGCTAAACATAAAAGAGCATTTACCTAAGCATTACAAGTGGGTTGTTGGCTTTGTTATTTTCTATCTCAGCGCTTTAGTCATCAGCACGTTTGTTATACCTAATACGGGAAAAATCCGCATCCTGCTTGTTTGGCTGATGCAGATTTTCCAAAACACCGGTGCCATTATTATATTGGTAACCGCAATTGCGGCATGGCGTAAAAAGATTGCATACGCAGGTTATATCATTTGTACAAGTCTTGTGCTGCTGTTTGCCTTTTTTGTTTTTATGCAATATGTTTCGGGCTACATCACCGATACATTGATTACCCGTAATATGATGAACATTGGCTTTGCCACCGAGGTAAGTATTCTTGCATTTGTGCTTACACTTCGCTTTAAAAAATACAAAGAGCAAAGTGAACAATTGTTGCGGACCACCAACCTGCAGCAGGAACAGATTTTCCAGAACATCAGCAACTACCAGGAAAAAGAGATGCAGCGTTACAGCAGTTTGCTGCACGATTCTGTCGGAGCTCGTCTTTCGGCAATAAGATTGAATCTTGAATCGCTGAAACAAAAAATACCTGAAATACAATTGACCAAATCAATTGAAGATATTGGTGAGCTGGCTAACGATGTGCGGCAGTTTTCGCACAATCTATCACCCGTTTTGTTACAAAAGAAAGGCTTGGTTGGTGCAGTGAAACAAATTGTAGAAGGCGTAAACGAAAGCCAACGTATTTTCATTCAGTTCGAATCGATAGGCTCGCTGCAGAAGGTAAGTTTCCGTTACGAATTAATGGTGTACAATATTTTGCAGGAGCTTATTCAAAACATTCTTAAACATGCACAAGCCACAGAAGTAATTATTCAGCTGATACTTGAAAAAGAGTTGATTTATCTTTTTGTGGAAGATAACGGCAGGGGATTTAACCATTTATCAATCAAAGAAGGACTTGGATTTTCTCAAATCCAACAATTGGTTACTTTCGTACAGGGAAGTCTTACAATTGATGCTAAAGAAGGGTACGGTTGTAAGGTAACGCTTGAATTTCCTGTACTACCAGATGAAGCCAACCATGCGACTACTTATCGTTGATGATCATCCTTTTTTTTCGGAAGGATTAAGTAATGCCCTGCGACCACACCCGGAATACGTGGTTATAAACAGCGTACAATCGGGTAACGATGTAATGAGCGCCTTGCTGCAAGATGAAGCAGATATTCTTATCCTCGATATTAATTTGCCGGGTATTAACGGGCTTGATTTATTACCCCGCATTAAACAAAAATATCCCCAGCTGAAAATTATGCTGCTGAGTATGTATATGCCTGCCGATATACGACTCGATCCGGAGAAGCAACCCATTGATGCCTATGTACTGAAAAATTCGGGAACTGATATTCTGCTGGCAGCGTTGGAGCAATTAAAAGCAGGGGAACGTTTTTTCGATCCGAACATCCAATCTACAAATCATCATGCCAACGATAACTTCAGCCGTAAGTTAAAACTCAGTTCCCGAGAGCTGGAGATATTACAATTGCTGAAAGACGGTTACTCCAATAAAGAAATTTCGCAAAAGCTGTTTCTTAGTGAACTAACGGTAAAGACTCACCGAAAAAATATTATGGCAAAAATGGATGCGAGGAATATTGCTGATCTGTTGCGGAAGTGATTGATTACAACAATACTTTACATCTTATTTTTATTTTATTTATTTAGCGGATAACGTAATAAACAAAACAACTTCTGCCTGGTCTCAAAAAATACTCCTTTGTTGGTATTGACATTGCTAAATAAAAGAACTTACTTTATTAATCGAAACTATCTGGTTTAGAAGTCCAGCTTTCCCATAAGATAATTACAGTTAAAACACTATTTCTTGGAATAGCCATGAATAATAGTTTTACCTATTCCTTTTCATCGCTGTCCACTCTTCTTTGAACAACCAATTGCTTTCTTACCTTCTGAGCTCCCGCATAACTGCTACAGAAAACCCTGTAACCAAATCACATTGTATCACCATCAACTGTTTATTATGAGACAAGTTGCACTGTGCTGTGTATTGTTATGTACGTACATAGCTGCATTTCCCCAAAACCCGCTTTTACTAAAAGATGTATCCCCAAGTTCTACAGGCGGAACTATACAGCAAATAGTTAAAACAAGTAACTATACGTTTTTTAACGAAAACGATGGAGGAGCAGCTACAGACAGAAGTTTGTACCGCACCGACGGAACAAGTGCCGGCACGATTAAATTAAATCTCAGCTATCCCGGTTATATAAGTACAAAAGCAGATAAGCTTACAGCGCTGGGAAATAAAATTGTTTTTGCAGGCGATAACATTGCCGGTTATGGCGAAATATGGGCAAGTGATGGCACGCAGGCGGGCACAGTTGCCATTGAACGATTTCAACCTATTGACAACAAAGTTCCTGTTGTGGAAATAAATTCAATGGGTTCTTATACATACTACAGTGTAATTGATAAAGATGCAGGAAACATTAATCGTGCATACTTAAAACGAACTGACGGATCAGCAGCGGGCACTTCACTGGTTTATGATTTCAGCGCTTTTGCCGGCTTACCCCAAGTTGTTTTTCTTACACCGATGAACGGCATTCTTTATTTTATTGTATACGACCAGGGGGGCACCGGTGCAGACCAGTTATGGAGAAGTGATGGTACCAATGCAGGAACATACATGGTCTATAACTTTACTACAGCAAATGCTGTTGCAAGCTTTTTAATGGTGGCCGGAAATAATATTTATGTTATGACTGTTTCACCGGGAGTAGGTAATATCCTTTGGAAGAGTGATGGAACGGCAGCGGGTACAGCACAGGTAAAAACAATACGTACAACTCCGGGTGGTAATAATTATCCCCGCTATTTGGCTATTGGTACCAATCTGTTCTTCGCAGGTTTAGATGGTAATGGTAATGAATTATGGGTAACCGATGGAACAACAGCCGGAACAAATATGGTTGCTGATATTAATCCCGGTGCAGCCGGTTCCAACCCGATTAATTTTACTGCTCTGAATAACACCCTTTATTTTTCTGCAAATAATGGAACAAATGGAGTTGAACTGTGGAAATACAACGGCACTGTTGCTACAATGGTGGAAGATATTTTACCGGGGTCCGGCAGCAGCTCTCCCTCTTTCTTAGTTGAATCCAATGGAACTATTATGTTTCAGGCAACAAATGGTATAACGGGTAACGAATTATGGATCACAGATGGCACTGCTGCGAACACCAAATTAGTTGCAGATATTAATCCAACCGGTTCTTCCTTGCCCAATTTATTAACCCCCGGTAACCCCGTTTATTTTGCAGCTAATGATGGCGTAAATGGCTTTGAAGTATTTAAATATGATAACTCAGGAGGCATACAGAATATAAAAACCAAACTATATGTAAACGATAACAACACCGCAGGCGATGTGTTTGCAACCGCCATTGGTAATAATGCTAATGCAGGAACTGCTGCAGCACCTTATGCAAGTTTACAATATGCAGTATCGCAAGCAACCCCTGGTGCTGTTATTTATGTAGATGCGGGAACCTTCTCTGAACAGGTAATTATTGATAAAGCCGTAACTATTATTGGCGCAGGCCAAACGCTTACCTTTTTTACGCCACCATCTTCTTCATTAGTACCGGCTCCGGGACCCTTTAGCGAAATAGGATTATTTGAAACGACCCAGAATATTGGCGATGTGCACATTTCCGGTCTTTCAATAAACAGTAACAATACTTCACAAAACATTATTATACAAAGTGGAGGCAGCGTAAAGAACTGTACACTTTTAAATGGCAACCAAGGAATCTTTTTCAGAATAGAATCTGCTACAAAAACAGCACTCATTGAAAACAACACGATTCAACCAACAGGTATTGGTATTAATTGTCAGGGAAGCGGATTAACAACTATTATCAGGAACAACAACATCACAAAACCTTCCGGCATGTATTCAGGAATTTTTGCCGGACTTGATTTTGGTCCGCTGCCGCAACTCACTGTTCAAAACAACATTATCAATAATTATTTTGGCGACGGAATGCTTGTATCAAGTTACAATGGCACTTACACATCCAATAGTTTTACCGGTACCGGCTCGTTTGCTATTAACAGAAATGGTAATGGAGGAAATACGCCCACAGCTACTTGTAACTGGTTTGGCTCTGCTGATGCTGGAACTGTAGCATCGAAAATAAATGGAAACTTTATCTATACTCCTTTTCTAACTGACGGAACAGATGCAAGCAGCAATATTGGTTTTCAACCTGCCGTTTCCTGTCCTCCGGGTAACACATGGTATGTAAATAATAACAGTTTAAATGGGGATGTATTTACAACTGCTATTGGTAGTAACGCAAATGCAGGAACACAATCAGCACCATTTGCTACTATACAATATGCAGTAAACGCAGCTGCTGCAAATGATCTTATTTATGTAGATGCGGGAACATATACAGAACAGGTAACCATTACAAAAGGAATTACCATTATAGGTGCAGGCCAAAACCTCACTTCCATTTTAAAGCCCGCTACAACAGTTGCGCCTCCCGGTCCGTTTACTGAACAAGCTGTAATACAGACAGCACAAAATATCGGCGATGTAAACATCAAGGATCTTTCGGTAACGGGTAACCTTGCTTCAGGTGTATCGCCCATCATTATTCAGAGTGGTGGCAGTGTTAGAAATTGCAAACTGCAAGGGGGTAACCAGGGTCTGTTTGTAAGAGTAGACGCTGCTACAAACCCATCAGCAAAAACGTTTGCTGCAGAAGGCAATCAATTTGATGCAGAATATATTGCTTTAAATTTTGAAGGTGCTAATATTACAGGTACAGTAAACAACAACACACTAACTGTTAATAATCCAGGCTTCTCAGCTGGTATGTTTGCCTTTGTTAATCGAATTACTGTAACCAACAACTTATTCAATAAATACATTTCCAGTGGTATACAAATCTCTGCATCCACATCAGCCAGTATTACACAAAATGCATTTACAGGCGCAGGTGCGTTAGCTATTAACAGAACTGGTGGTGCAAATGTTACAGCCAACTGTAACTGGTATGGCGTTACTAATGCAGCATCTGTAATCACCAAAGTAAATGCGGGAGTTAATTACTATCCTTGGTTTATTGATGGAACCGATGCAAGTACCCAACCCGGATTTCAGCATAATGAAACATGCGGAGCAAGCAGCAATGTTTATTTTGTAAATGACAACAGTACCACGGGTGATCTTTTTACAACTGTAGTTGGTAATGATGCGAATGAAGGAACCACCCCCACATCACCATTAGCAACCATTGATGCAGCGCTTACAAAAGCATCACCGGGAGCTACCATTTATGTAGATGCAGGAACTTATTCGGCGCAAAACACAACAATCAGTAAACAGGTTCAAATCATTGGAACAAATTACAATACATCACCCAACAGCTCATCTGATCCTTTGCTGATTAATCCTGTACGTAACACAGAATCCATCATCGACAATTCAACGTGGATAATTGGCGCCGACGGTATAAGTATTACAGGCTTAACCTTTACTCCAACAGGTAATGCTGTTAGCTTAGTTAATACATCTTTTGGAAATATTACGTTGAGCAGAAACCGGTTAAGATTAAACAGCATATTTCCGGCATTCGTTTTAAATGGTGCTGGCACCGGTGCCAGTATTTCTTCGCTTGTTAACTGGAATTTGATTATAAATGAAAACAGATTTGAAAAAGAAGATGCTTCCTTAGGAAATTCAGTGAGAATAAACAAGTTTGGCGGTGTGAATATTTATAATAACTCATTTGTAGTAACAGGCACTACCGAGCGTACACAAAACAGTATAGTAATAGGCAATGCAGGTGTTGTAGCCTACTTAACTATAACGAATAACGTTTTTGATAAGGCAGCAACAGCGTTAAACACAAACAGCTTGGGTTATACAAATATTAATAAGAATACCTTCTCCAACACAGGCTCTGCATTTGTTGGAAATAACAGTTTTGCCGAATCTTCTGATGTTTTGTTTACAAATAATACACTCGATGGAAGTACCGGTATTGTACCTTTTGTGCAGTATACCCGACAGGGCGGCAATGCGGTTGGTGCTACATCATCGTTTAAGGTTGAAGGCAATACCATTTCGGGTACAGCTATTGCAGGTACAACTACTCTGCTGGGCAGCATGAATTTAATTTTTATGAACAGTGTTTTAAACCCGTCACTAACAATTAGAAATAATAAAATCACCTATGCAGGAGATTTAAGTACAGTACCTGCACATCTCATACGTCCCATTATGGTTCGTGGTAACCTGTTAAATGCTATTATTGAGAAAAATGAAATCAATTTAACAGGCTTCAATCAGCAACCAAAAACAGCAGGAATTGATTTGCCTGTAAGCCCGGCTATTACTTTACATCCTGATAACGGAAGTAATTCTTTCCTCCAAAGCGGTTCCGTTGTTAATATTCTCAACAATAAAATCAATGGCTTTAAAAATTCGTTTGCAGTTTATGATGCTACAAATGGCAGAGATACTTATATTGGTTATGGCAATATTTATCCGGGTGTAACTGTAAATGTTAATAATAACAGTTTCACCAGCGACTCGATTTCAATAAACAACGGAACAATTCCTGCTGCCAATGTAATTAACGCATCCTGCAACTGGTACGGTTCTGCAGCTGCACAGGATTTTATTAAGAAGCTTACATTAGCTACTGTTAATATTGTTCCATGGCTTACTAACGGAACTGATACTGACGTAGCAACCGGATTCCAACCAGTACCAAATTCATGTGACGGTTATCCAACCTTAATTACATTAAACAGTTCAACCAATGTAACATGTAATGGCACAGCTAATGGCTCAATAAACATTACCACATCGTACGGCAAAACTCCGTTTACTTATACATGGACAAAAGTTGGCGATGCAACATTTATTTCGAATGCCGAAGATCCAACTGGTCTTGCAGCGGGCACTTACCGTCTGTCAATAACGGATGGTAATGGATCTAACGTTTACATTACGGACCCTGAAGCAAATGGACCAGGTGTAATTGAGGTTACCATTACAGAGCCTGCAACGTTAACCGCAACCGCAAGCGGCTCGAATAATTTATGTTATGGTCAATTAAACGGATCGGCTGCTGTTGTTGCCCAAGGCGGTACGGAACCATATAGCTATAGCTGGAGTAATGGATCTACCGGCGATGCAATCAGCAACCTTGCCGCTGGAACCTATACAGTAACAGTTACCGATGCAAACGGCTGTACAAACACCGCATCATATGAGGTAACACAACCTGCTCTTTTAACTGCATCCATTACAAATAACTCAACAGCTTGTTCTAATAAGGCAACAGTATTGGCCAACGGTGGTACAGCCAATTACACCTACTCTTGGAGTAACGGAGCAACCACTCCATCTATCAGCGATGTACCTGTTGGAACATACACAGTAACTGTTACCGATGCAAACGGATGCACTGCAACAGCCAGCATTTCACTTACTGTAAGTGAGCCTTTTAACCCGTCGGCATCTGTTACAAATGTGAGTTGCTTCAATGGTAATAATGGAATAATTACCATTACAAATGCCAATGGTACTGCGCCATTTACCTTTAGCAAAAATGGTGGCAGTTTTGAACCGGGCAGTTTACCTTACAGCTTTACTAATTTGACTGCAGGTACATATACAATTGCAGTACGTGATGCAAACGGTTGTACCGGCTTTGTTACAAAAACAGTTTTACAACCAACAGCATTAACCGTTTCAGGTACGGTACAAAGCACCTGTTATAATCAAAGTACAGGCAGCATTACTGTAACAGTAAGTGGAGGAACACCTGCATACAGTTACAGCTGGAGCGGACTCAACGGTTCGTTTACTTCAACACAATCAAACATCAGTAATCTTGCTGCGGGTAATTACACACTTACCGTTACCGATAAAAACGGATGTAAGTTCACTTTGCCGTTAGCTGTTACATCACGAGCTGAAATACTTGTAAACGAGATTGTAAACAATGTTACCTGTCGTGGTGCTGCAAATGGTTCTATAAGCGTAAATGCAAGCGGTGGTTCCGGTGGTAGCTTCGGTTATTTATGGAACACGGGAGCAACAACAAACAGTATCAGTAATCTTGCTCCTGGTAATTACAGTGTACGTATAACAGATAACGGAAGCGGTTGCGTGGTAAATAAATCATATACTATTACCCAACCGGCATCGGCACTTTCACTATCAACTGCTAAAACAAATGCAACAGGTTGTAACAGCCTTGGTACCATTACTGCAACAGGCAGTGGCGGAACCGCACCTTATACTTACACAATAAACGGAACACCTATTGGCGCAAATACAATTAAAGGTTTGTATGCAGGTGATTATACTGTTACAGTTACCGATGCCAACGGCTGCTCAGTAAATAAAGTTGTAAGTATAACCGATAATGGAAGCGATGAATACGAAGGCAACAACAGTAAAAACCAGGCAAAGGTAATACCGTTCAGTATGCCTGTATTAGCACGAATAGCGCTCGCAACAGATGCAGCAGACTGGTTTAAGTTTACAACAGGAACTGCCGGTAATTATGTTGTATTTGTTACGCATCCTTCAATCAATTTCACCTACAATCTGTATGCAGCAGGAAATAACACAGCAGCGTTAACGCCTTATCAAACAAATGCATCGGGTAAATGGTATGCATTACCTGCTAATACAACTTACTTCGTTAGTATAACAGGAGGCTTATCGTACAACTGTTATACATTGCTTGTTACACAGGAAGTAAACGGACGCTCTGCACCAATTACAGCTCCTGTACTTAAAGCTACAGAGCCGGAGGTAAGAGTGCTCGGTGCATCTGTTTATCCCAATCCACATCATGGCAACTTTACACTAAACATTGAGTCGCCCGAACAAGGAACAGCAGTTGTTGAAATGTTTACTGTAAACGGACAGAAGCTCAGCGAACGGAAAGTGGATATAGTAAAAGGCAAAGGCAATGCTGTGAAGTATAAGAATATGAATTACGCAATCCTCTTCTACCGGGTTCGAATGGGTACGCATATTGTAACCGGAAAAATTATCAGTCCGAATTAAACGGAGAATAAGAACAGTGCAACGCCCCGGTTTATGCGGGGCGTTTAATTTTTAATTTCTGTTTACAGCTGTTGCATAATCCGGTTATCTCATCCAGTTTCATTTTTGCCTCCGCATCTACCATCGTGCATTGTTGATCGGCACAATGGTCGAGCCAAAAATTATGGCCCATTTCGTGCACTACTACTTTAAATAACCGCTCTCGTATTTGTTGTGCACTCTTTGCTGTTTTCTTTAAACGCCAGGTTGAAACAACACAGGCATTGCCGGGTTTATAACCAAGTCCCATCACACCAAAATCAACATATCCGCTTTTGCTTGTTGATATATCTTCTTTCGTTAGTCCGACAATTGTTATAGCAGAATCGGGCTTTATTTCTTTAAGCCATTTGATTGTTGAATCGGCACGGTAACGGTTGCGGGGTTTGTAATATGTATTTGCCGGAAATTGTTTTGGTTCAGCGATTACAATGCTAACAGGATAAAACTTTTCGATTGAATCTTTTAGAAAGGAAAGTGTAGCTGTATCAGTAAATGCAAGGGGCTGTAAAAGAATAACAGGTTTAGCTTCTTCTTTTGTTTTACTGTATGGCTCTTTGCACGACAGTAAAAGGGAAACGGCTAAACCTGTTACAACTAGTATTCTCATCATACTGCAACAGCAGGTTACTTTTTAAAGTAAGGGGTATGCCTGTCGGCATAGTCCTTATCTGTTTTACTGTAGTTATTGATCAGGTCGTTTTGAGTATCCACCAGGTATTTTGCAGTGGTATTAAAAACTCCAACACCTGCATTCAAGTCATTCACCGCTTTGTTATATTGATCAATATCCTGTTGTGTACGATCTTTTTGCTGTTTGGCGTCGAATGAACGCTTTAGCTTTTCAAAGTTTTCACTCTTAAGCAGAAAGTCAGTCATTTTCGGAACCTCTTTTTCCGACATGCGCTTAAACTGGTTCAATATTGTTTTGCAAACATTACCAAGTGTTGGGTCACCTGCAAAATGTTTTATTGTATCCAACACAGCTAAACCTTCATTCGCATAAGTTATAACGGCATTTCTGGCCTGTTCAATATCGTTTACCTTGTTCGTCTTCATGGCTTTGTTCATTTCGTTCCATTGCCAGTTACATTTAAAAAACAGCAGATAAATTTTATTCCTGTATTCCATAACCTCACCCGCCTTTTTCATTTTTTCCGAAAACTCAGAACTTCCTTCTACCAGCTTTATGTTATTCTTTGCTGCAAAATCTTTAGTTGCCTTCGAACGCTTTTCGCTTGCATCATTTAGTTTTTCTGATGTTTTTTCCTGCAACAGCAGATAGGCCTGCATTTCGTTGAACGACTGTTCAGCAATATCTTCCATGTTCACAATCTTGGCGTAATCTTCACTAAAAACAAGATACAGCAGCTTCAAATAATCGATACTGCTTTGCCACAACGTTTTATCACCTTTGTAAAGCGGTAATGCAATTACTTTATTACGACTATTCTCAATACCCGTTAGTACCTGCTGGCGCATGCGTTCTATTTTCTTTACTCTTCCGCTATGTGCAGCTGTACTTACATACGCCAGGTATTTTTGGTTTGCTTCTTCTTCTGCTTTTTCAATCATATTCATATAAGCAACAGGATCGTCCTGTGCTTGAGCCGAACCAAGTAATGTAAAAGCAACGAGCAGTGTAAGTATTGTTTTTTTCATATGCGTATGTAGTTTGTCTTATTTTATCATTTGTTGCACCAGCTTATAACAGATCTGAATATATGGGTCGGAAGAAATAAATGTTTTCACTTCATTATCCGATTCTGTTAATACGGCGCTTGCCAACAGGCGTTGTTTGCGTAGTTGATGATTATCTACTTTAAATTGCGAAACTGGTTTGTACGATTCAAAGTACTCCGCAAACAGAGTTTGCTTTTGTTTAAATGCAAATACATCTTTAAGCGTAAGTGAAAAACTTGCCGATTGTTCCATTGATTTATACCAGCTTTCAAACTCGCCGATTTTTTTAAAGTAACCCGATGTATCGATAAGCATCCTGGCTGTAGTTTGTAAATCTGCTTTTGTAACACCGGGCAGCGGTTTGTAGTATTTATTTGCTTCAATCGTATTTAAACGAAACGCTGTTGTCTGATCTTTTTCTCTTTCGGCAATCGACTGCAAAAGATCGGGCAAAATAACATCGGGTTCTACACCTTGCTGTTGCGCTGTTTTACCGGTTAGCCGGTACAAAGCCGAAGTTGTTATTTTTAAATAGACATCGGTTTTTTTTGCTTTTGCAGTTTCAAGTGTAATTGTTGTATCGAGCGGTAAAATAATTTGTCCTGTTGCTTTACCGTAAGTAGGTGTACCAACAACCAGCGCCCGGTTATAATCCTGCAAGGCGGCCGAAAATAATTCGGATGCAGAAGCACTGTAACCATTTACCATTACCAACACCGGGCCTGTGAAAATACTTCCGCTGTTTACATCCTTTAATGTCGCCGGCTTTCCTTCTCGCTGTTTGTATTGTGCAACAGGACCGCCATCAATAAAAATACCCGTAAGTTCAATTGCTTCCTGTACAGAACCTCCTCCATTAAAACGAATATCAATAATAAGTCCTTCGATATTTTCTTTTTTCAACTTCACAATTTCTTTTGCTACATCATTGGCGCAACCGTTTAAACCAACAGCTGTATTTTCCCAATCGAAATAAAAATCGGGGATAGAGATATAACCGATCTTTTTAGTACCATTCAATACATAACCCTGCACCAGGTCTTCTTCATCTTCTTCGGTAAGAAAACGCTCTTTGAATAAGGTTACCTGTCTTGTTGTGCCGTCGGGCTTTTTAACAGTCAGCACTAGTTTCTCCGACTTAATTGTTTGCATTAAACTATCAACTGTATTGAAAGGACTACCTACAACTGTTATTGCTGATTGTCCGGGTTGCTGTATGGCAATCATCTGATCGCCTGGATTAATTGCACCACTTTTATAACCAGAGCTGCCGGGTTGTAGCTGCTGTACAAGAATTTTTCCGGTTTCATCTTCATCAAACAACAAACCGAAACGTAACGGTGTTTGCCCTGTTCCTTCATCAAATGCTTCCTTTTCTTCTTCGGGCATATAAACAGTATGCGGATCGTAACAGTTCGCTACCGTATTACAAAACAATGTTGTTAATACATCATCGGCATTTTTCAACTGGCGGGCATATTGCTTTTGTACACTCGTCAACAACCGCTTTCGATAAACAGCTTCAGCACTGTCTGTAAATTTCTTTTGATTAATCCGCTCAGGATTTACGAGGAGAATATCGGTAACAGCATCCAGTATTTCCCACTTAAGTTGCCTGTACAGTTGTTGCTGCCGGGCGGTAAGCGAAACTGCATATTCTGTTTTGCGGGATCGGTTGAGCAGATCGGTTTGCGTAAGCGCAAAAGGTGTTTTACAAATGATTTGAGCAAGAGAATCATTTTGTCGGACACGTCTTTTCCAGATAGCAGTTACAGTTTGCAGAAAATCTGTTTTACCTGCTTTAATCTCTTCATCAAGCTTTTTTTCAAAAGCGTTCAATTGCTGCACATCTTCTGCAAGAAAAACAGAGCCATTTTCATCGGCTGCTTTAATAAATTGCTGAAAGAGTAAACTGCTGAATGCGTCATCGAATGGCCTGGGTTGTACGTGAAACTTTTCGGCCATACGTGTAATCATAAACGCATGCTGCATGGTTGTTTTAAAATTCTGGGCAAGGGTTTGAAGTTGAATAAATAAACCTGCTGCAACTAAAAAAAAGCCTTTCATGAAGGTTGCGTGTTTGCAATGAAAATACTTGAAAAAATCAAATTCTGTCCGGCTCTGTTTCATTATTTAACCGTCGTGCCCAAATGGCTTACAACTGTGTAAAGCAGAGCCTGGAAAACTAATAGCTGATGAGTTTTTGCATCGTTTCATGTAACCTTGCCTTTGCCATAAAATTTTGTTCCAGTTCAATATTAAACGGAATCGGCGTATCCAGCGAAGCACAACGCATTACGGGTGCATCGAGCAATTCAAAACAATGTTCGGCAATCCATGCTGCAATTTCACCACCAATACCGCCGATCAGTGTGTCTTCGTGCAACAATAACACACGACCGGTTCGTTGCACCGCTGCACGAATCGCAGCATAATCCAATGGAGCCAGTGAACGCAAGTCAAGAATATCAATGGAAATTTCAGGATGTTCCGCTGCATAATCTTCGGCCCAATGCACAGCTGCGCCATAGGTAATAATTGCTACTTCATCGCCACTGCGTACATGTCTTGCTTTGCCGATTTCGATTTCGTAATACGCTTCGGGCACAGCACCACTTACCGAACGATACAATGCTTTGTGTTCGAAAAACAAAACAGGGTTGGGATCATTGATGGCAGCAATCAACAAACCTTTTGCATCCATGGGTGTGGATGGATACACGATTTTTAAACCCGGTGTTTTGGTAAACCAAGCTTCATTGCTCTGACTGTGAAACGGACCTGCACCAACGCCGCCACCTGTGGGCATGCGAATCACCACATCTGCATTTTGTCCCCAACGGTAATGCAACTTTGCCAGGTTGTTAACGATTTGATTAAAGCCCACTGTTACAAAATCGGCAAACTGCATTTCCATCAAGCCTTTATAACCTTGCAGACTTAAACCCAACGCCGCACCAACAATTGCACTTTCACAAATAGGTGTATTGCGTACACGCTCTTTGCCAAACTCCTGCACAAAACCTTCGGTAATTTTAAATGCACCGCCATATTCTGCAATATCCTGTCCCATCAATACAAGGTTGGGATGCTGGGTCATGCTTTGATAAAGGGCTTCTTTGATGGCATCGACAAAACGCTTGTCGTGAGTGGTGAGTGGTGAGTGGTGAGTAATGTCTGAATGATCGAGATGCTTTACTGTTGACTGTCGACTGTCGACTACCGACTCCGCAAACAAATCCTCCAACTCTTCTTCCGTATCAATCTCCATCGGTTTTGCCTGGTAAGCAACCTGCAGCTCCTGTTCAATCTTTTCTTTCAGCTCTGCACGAATAGATTCAATACCTGTTTCAGTTAATACAGCTTCGTGCAGCAGATACGATTCGTAATTTTTGATGGGATCTTTTTCTTCCCATATCTCGAACAAATGTTTAGGAACATATTTAGTACCGCTGGCTTCTTCGTGGCCACGCATACGAAACGTCATGCATTCGATGAGGTAGGGTTTCTGATGTTCAATGCTGTACTGACGCACACCTTTGATGGTATCGATTACCGACAGAATATTATTGCCATCGATCTTTACGCCTTCCATACCATAACCTCTTGCACGTTCAACCAAACTTTCGCAACGGTACTGTTCATTGGTTGGGGTACTTAATCCATAACCATTGTTTTCAATAATAAAGATCACCGGCAGATCCCACACGGCAGCTACGTTCAATGCTTCGTGAAAATCGCCTTCGCTGGTACCACCTTCACCGGTAAATGCAAGAGAAATTTTATCGGCTTTTTTTAATTTATTCGCCAACGCCACGCCGTCGGCAATCGCTAACTGCGGACCGAGATGCGAAATCATTCCACACACATGATGCTCCTTACTGCCGAAATGAAAACTGCGTTCACGACCCTTGCTGTAGCCTTCTTTGTTACCCTGCCATTGCATAAAGAGTTTGTGCAACGGCATGCTGCGGGTGGTGAACACACCGAGGTTGCGGTGCAACGGCATGATCCATTCATCCTGCTCCAGCGCCAAGGTTGCACCCACAGCAATGGCTTCCTGGCCAATACCACTAAACCATTTGCTAATTTTTCCCTGCCTGAGCAATAAAAGCATCTTTTCTTCGATTAATCTGGGGTACAGCAGACTTCTGTAAATGCTGATAAGCTCGGCGTTGGATAGATGTTTGCGATCGAAGACCATAACAACAAGCAATATTCTGATGAAATTTCTACTGAAACCAATCGGGTCATCCTGTTCCGTGAATTCGTTTCAGTATAATTTCAGGTGAACAATAAAAACTGATAATCCTAAGATGAAAAACAAAGTTCAGGTTTCGGCCTATTCGGTAAAACATTTTCTGCTATTATTTCTTTTGCTCGGCTTTTCGTTGCAAACACCGGCAGCTGCAACAGCAAACAAAACAACACCTCAACCAAAAGGCGAATTAAAAGTTCGGCAGCGGGGCAGCAACCTGGAGTTCAGCTTTCCACGCACACAACACAAATCAGCTTTAAAACTCATTAATACCAACGGCAGCATGGTGAAAGCGGTAATGATTGATGAAGGGGTGGAATTGTTCAGTTTACAGGCATCGCAATTACCAAAAGGCATTTACCAATGTATTTTAGAAAACAGGGCGCAACGGTTTACAGTAAAACTGTTGCTGCAATAATTTAATTATCGCTTCTTCCTTCTTCTTTCAATACCATTTTGTGTACAATGGAATTAATGATGGACAAACAAATACTGAACAATAGTGCATACCAGAAACCATCTACCACAAAGCCTTTTACAAAGTAGGCATCGAGCAAAATAATACAGGCGTTTATTACAAAAAGAAACAGACCCAATGTAAAAATAGTAGCGGGTAACGTAAACAAAACCAAAATTGGTTTTACCACCGCATCAAGCAATGCCAATACAAATGCTACAGCAATTGCCGTAAAAAAATGATTGATACTGATACCAGGTAATAAATAAGCCAGCAAAAAAGCATTCACAGCAGTGATGAGCACCTTGAGAACAAATTTCATAGTTCAACACAGAGTTGAGGAGGTACAGATTAACACTGAAATTTATTATCCAACCCCCGGTTAAAAATTTTACTGTTTTAAACAGTATCAATTATTCCATTAATTCTTCGTCTTATACCTTCTTTTAACAGAACTACATTAAAATTAATTAATAAACCAAGGCGCTTATCAGCAAGTTTCAAATAAGTAACAAGTTGCGCCTCATGAACAGGTAATAATACTTCTACCGATTTAAGTTCAAGAATTATTTCATTTTCTACCAGAACATCGATAATGAATTGCTTATCGAGCTCTTCGCCTTTGAAATATACCGGTAACGAGACTTGTTTTTCAACCTTCAATCCGGCATCCCTTAACAATTTAAGCAGACAAACTTCATATACAGATTCCATCAAACCCGGACCCAGTTCCCGATGTACCTCAATGGCACTGCCAATAATCGTTTGTGTTATGCTGTTGTAATCTTCAAGCTTCATACAACAAAATACACATCGCAACTTTAATCTCCAATATGGGCACCCTCATCATTCTTTCTCCAACTGTGTTCTCAACATCTCTTCAACTCTGTGTTGAAGATTGTAAGCAAAGCGCACAATTAAACCACCACTAACTCATAAAACTTCTCCGGCTGCAGATATTTATTTGCCAGTTCCTGCAATTCTTTTGCCGAAATCGTTTTGATGATGTTCACCGAATTATAAAAATAGTTTTCATCCAGTCCGTTTAAAATTAAATTTTTCCAACGGCCAATGATATGAAACGGACCATCAAGATCACCAAGAATTGTACCGATGAGATAATTCTTCACCAGTTGCAATTCTTCTTCATCCACCAGTTCATCACGCAGGTCACGCATTTCATTATACACTTCAGTAATGGTTGCTTCACATACATCTCTGCCGGCTTCGGTGCTCACCATCCATGCAGTTGTAGAAATATGGTTGAGGATATAGCTGTGAATACCGTAGGTATAACCTTTTTCTTCACGGATATTACTCATCAAACGTGAGCCAAAGAAACCGCCAAACAACGTATTCAGCACCTGTACTTTTTGAAAGTCGGGGTGATGACGATTCGGGAACGGTTGTGCCAAACGGATAGCACCCTGCACACCTTTCTCATCATTCATGATGCGGTATTTCATTTGCTCAGCCGGCGTTAGCGGATGAACAATACTTGGTATTTCTTTTTTATTCAACGGCAGCTGACCAATCGTGCTGTTGAGCTGTTGCACAAAATCTGCCGGCAATAAACCCGCTGCAAAAATGATGCACTTACCTTCGGTATAATATTGCTTATAGTATGCCTGTAATTGTTCCTGTTGCAGGGCATCATAATCTTCTTTGTTGCTGTACACACCATACGGATGATTTTTACCAAACACATACTCATCAATTAAACGGCCTGCAACAAAATCACATTTCTTCAAATTCACCGTCAACCGCTGCTTCATGTTCTGTCGATAGATATCCAGTTCGTGCTGCGGATAAATGGCATCGGTAATCATTTCGGCAACAACCGGTAAATGCGTTGCTAAATGACGGTTGATGCAATGCAGTACAATATTGGCCGTTTCGTTGTAACAGCCACGTGTAAGGTGCGAACCGTAATAATCGAAATGCTCGTTCAGTTGAAAAGCAGTTTTATTTTTAGTACCGTTCTTGATTAAAAAGTTAGTAGCTGCTGCAATATTATTCTGCTGCTCGTACCAGTTACCTGCGCTGAACACCAGTTCCACACTCATTACTTCCTGTGTGCCTGCATTTACAGCGTATACTTCCACGCCATTATCCAGCACGTATTTTTCATACGGTTTTAACTTCAGTTCAAACTCGGTTGCATCTTTTATAACGGGAGCGATTGTTCTGTTCAATTGTTCGGTTGCTATGCTCATTCGAAATTTCTTGTTTTTAATTTTTTGTTTGCTTCGTGCTGGTGCCTCATTAATTCTTACTCAAATAATACAAGGTGTTACTGTTGCGCTCGTCGAATATTTTCTTGCTTTCGGCCAGTACTTCTTCTGCAGTAATGCTTTGGTATTTGCCCAGTTCTGTATTCATCAGCTCTGCATCGCCCAACAGTTCGTAATAAGCCAGACTGTTTGCACGACTCATCACGCTCATATCTTCAAACAAAATGGTGCTTTCGGTTTTGTTAATCACTTTCTGCAGTTCCTTTTCATCCACCAGCTCCTGCGTCATCTTCTGCACTTCTTCATTCACCGCTGCTTCTGCATCTTCAATCTTTACACCTTTTACCAGTTTGCCCTCAATCGTAAGCAAACCATTATCGATTGAACCGAAATGATAACACTCAATATTACTGAAGAGATTTTTACCTTTCACCAACTGCTCGTACAAACGGCTGCTGGCGCTGCCACCCAATATGTCGGTAATTAAATCGGTAATGTAATAACCACGTTCGAGGCGTGAGGCCATATGCCATGTTTTTACAAATGCATCCAACGGTACATCGGCTTTTACTTCAAGTCTGCGGGCTTCTGTTTGCACCGGTTCTTTCGGAAGTGTACGTACATATTTTTCACCCGCAGGAATAGGACCAAACCATTTTTCTGCAAGCTGTAACACTTTTTCTGTTTCTACATTGCCGGCTACAACCAAAATAGCATTCGACGGTGTATAGTGTTTAAAGAAAAAATTCTTTACATCCTGCAGTTGTGCATCTTCAATATGTTTCAGCTCTTTACCAATCGTCATCCATTTGTAGGGATGTTGTTTGTACGCCATCTCCCGCATTTTGTGCCATACATCGCCATAAGGCTTGTTGAGATAATGTTCTTTAAACTCTTCGCTCACCACTTTGCGTTGCACATCTAAACTTTTTTCACTGAAGGCAAGACTCAGCATACGATCGCTTTCTAACCAAAATGCAGTTTCAAGATTTTCAGCAGGCAACTGACAATAGTAGTTAGTAAGATCGTTGGTGGTGTATGCATTGTTTTCGCCACCGGCCAACTGCAAAGGCTCGTCGTAGTCGGGAATGTTAATGGAGCCGCCAAACATCAAATGCTCAAACAAATGCGCAAAACCTGTTTGGTGTTCATGTTCATCTCTTGCGCCCACATCGTACAACACATTCACCACAGCCATGGGCGTAGCTGCATCTTTATGAATTAATAATCGTAATCCGTTCGATAATGTATAACGTTCAAACTGTACCATAATTTGCTTTTTCTTCTTCACTTAAAAAGAGAGATCACATCTCATACTTTTTCCTGTTAAGGAAAGGAACTGTAAAATTCGGTAAAAAACGAATGAGGGAAGCTGTTACTTTAAAATACTGCCAACTTTTAACTCAATCATATTCGGAACGGTGTTGCGGAATATGAGAATGCGCACTTTTTGTCCCGGGTGTTGCAGCAGCAGTTTGTATTGGTTAATGTTATTGCTGAAATTATTTTCAATACCGAATATTACATCGCCGGGCATTAAACCCGCCTGTTCGGCAGGAGATCCTTGCTGTATTTCTGTAATCACCACTTTACCATCAATAAAATAATAATTCATACCGGTGTACGAATAATCAAACGCATCACGCATGTGCGAGTTAGGCGATAAATGGATTAACCGTTCCGGATAGTTAAACACAATATTAAACCTGCGCAACAGATCGCTGCCCAACAAACCGGCAACCGAAGGGTAACCGAGTACATTCAGCGAATCGTCGTACACATGAATGGGTACTTTTGAAAATTTGTATCGGCCAATGCGCATTTTTTTCATGGTTGTCAAACGCATATTGATCTTGCCAATTAACCCTTCTACCTGTGTGTTTACCGATTTTTTATTCTTACTCAAAAAAGCACTGTCTTTCATCAAGCGTTCACTCAACAGCACACACAATCCTGCACCGGTATCGAAATACAAATTCAACAGGTTGGTACGCTCATCCTGCACCTGGTGTGTGGTAATAGGTATCGATGCAAACGATGGTTTCAGCACTGTTCCGTTTTTGGGATATTTATAAGCACCCGGCGTATACACACTCATCATTTGTTTATCGTAATCGAGCGCCACAATATACCTGCGCAAAAACGAGTAACCGATAATACCATCTACCCGTAAACCGTAAACCGATGTTAGAATTTCATAATCGTTGATGTGGAAATCAAGGTTCGTCACATCCAGCCCGGGAAAATGCAGTGTACCGTTTTTGTAGTATTGAATCGGTTTTATACCACCAATGCCACGGACGGTACGATCGCTCGGTTCAATAGTTAGTTTATAGTAAAGAGCAGTCAGCGTGTCTAGCGAAATACCGCCGCTGCCGGAGTCTAAAATAAAATTAAGCGTATCGGGCAGGTTGTTGAGTGTGGCGTGTAACACAATTATACCGCCGCTCAGTTGTTCGAACCGGAAACTGGTAAGCAGACGGGCAGGCGGAAAATCGTTATCCTGGGCAAGCAGTTTGCCGCAGAGCAGGAGCAGGCATATCGTTCTGATAAGATTCACGTGTACTACAAGTTAGACAATGGAAACAAGAAAAATGCTTCGTGGTTCATAAATTATCAGGCTGTACCTTTGCAGCTACCGATAAACGCAGATAAACACAGATGAGCGGTTAAGCAGGATTCTTCGCATCTGCCTGTTTCAGGTATTCATTTCTTAATTTGATTTCTATGAATCTGAATGATCTTTATCAAAAGGCTTCGAACTTTGAGTTTTTAACGGTTGAAGAAGGTATCTATCTTTTCGAGCATGCACCGTTAACCGAGCTGATGTTTGTAGCCGATGAATTACGTAAACAACAGGTGCCGCATGGGAAAGTAACCTGGCAGATAGACCGGAACGTGAACACGACCAATGTGTGTATTGCCAATTGTAAGTTCTGTAACTTCTTCCGTATACCCGGCCACCCCGAAGCATACATTACCGATATTGAAACGTATAAGAAGAAGATCGATGAAACCATCCGCTGGGGTGGCGATCAGTTACTGCTGCAAGGCGGTCACCATCCCGAACTTGGACTGGATTTTTATGTAACGCTGTTTAAACAATTAAAAGCTTTATACCCCAACATTAAACTACACACCCTCGGACCACCCGAAGTGGCACATATTACCAAGCTGGAAAAAAGTACACACCACGAAGTGTTGAAGGCGTTAAAAGAAGCTGGTATGGATTCGTTACCCGGTGCAGGTGCAGAAATTTTGATTGATCGTGTTCGTCGTTTAATCAGCAAAGGCAAATGTGGTGCACAAGAATGGCTGGATATTATGCACGAAGCACACAAGCTGAATATTACGACCAGTGGTACCATGATGTTTGGTCATGTTGAAACTTTGCGTGAACGTTTTGAACACCTCGAAAAAATCCGTGAAGTGCAAAGCCGCAAACCGGCTGATGCAAAAGGTTTCCTTGCCTTTATTCCGTGGACTTTCCAGGATGTGAATACGTTACTGGCAAAGATCCGTGGTGTACATAATTTAACTACAGCAGAGGAATACATCCGCATGATTGCAATGAGCCGTATTATGCTGCCGAATGTAAAGAATATACAGGCGAGCTGGTTAACAGTAGGTAAACAAACAGCACAGCTCGCATTACATGCAGGTGCCAACGACTTTGGCAGTATTATGCTGGAAGAAAATGTGGTGAGTGCTGCAGGTGCGCCGCATCGTTTCACCTACAAATCTATCCAGGAAGCTATTCGTGAAGCAGGGTTTGAACCACAGCTCCGCACACAACAATACGAGTGGAGAGAATTACCGGCGGTAATTGAAGAACAGGTGGTGAATTATTAAGAAAATAGAAACGCAGATGACTGCGGATGAGAACTGATAAGAACAGCCGGTGCCATTGCATCGGCTGTTTTGTTTTATGTTCTTAGTTTAATTCTAGATCTTGGCTAGTGGAGACACAGTCAATTAACTACAAAAATAATTTCTTTAGCTTGCACAAATATATCAACCTCATCATTCATGGAATCAACACTTCTTCACTGGAAAACAAGCCGCAGTATTTTTTCGGGAATGTTTGAAAAATACAACCTTGAACAACTCAATACTATTCCTGCTGGTTTCAATAACAATCTCATCTGGAACATCGGGCATGTCATTGCTGCACAGCAGGGGTTGGTTTATCGTTCATGCAATATACCGATGTGCATCAGCGATGATTTTTTTAACCGTTACAAACCCGGTACAAAACCCACTGCAGCTATTATACAACAGGAAGCCGATGAAATAAAAGAACTCCTTACATCGCTCATTGAAAAAACAGAAGCTGATCTCACAAACAACATTTTTCAAACGTTTAACCAGCGTAAAACAGTTACAGGTTTTGATTTACACAACCTGGAAGATGCTGTTACGTTTAATAATTACCACGAAGGATTGCATCTGGGTTATTGCATGAGTATTGCCAAGTTCATCTGAACATTACGCCGTTTTCGTTTGCAGTATCGGCAGCAACTCCAGCATGTTTGCACGGCGGTGCTGCAAACCCCATTCGAGCATGGCTTCTACAACCTTGCTCAATTGTTTGCCCGATTTGGTTAGTTCGTATTCTACCGTTACAGGTGATGTTGCATATACAGTTCGGCTGATGATGCCGTTCATCTCCAGATCTTTTAACTCCTGCGATAACATGCGGGGTGTGATCTTGGGTATTTCCCTTTCAATTTCTTTAAACCTTTTTTTGCCGAACAGAAGTGTGCCGATAATCGGCATCTTCCATTTTCCCTGGAATGCATTCAATGTATCCTGTATTGCCAGCACATACGATGTGGGGCATTTCTGAATGTTCTTAAGTGTTGCTGCTGCCATGTTATTGCGGTTACTATACTTTTTGATAGCAGTATACTAAAGTATACTGCTATATTTTATATAGTAAAGGTAGGGTAGTTTTGCTCCATCAAAAAAAATTAAACAAGTAAAACGTAGATCATGATTTTAGTAACAGGAGCAACCGGTCAGTTGGGAACAATTGTTGTAAACGAATTATTAAAAAAAATACCCGCAAGCGAATTGGCCGTATTGGTAAGAGATGAAAACAAAGCTGCTGCTTTTCAACAACAGGGCGTAAGTATTCGGGTGGCAACTTATCAGGACAAAGCAGCATTGGCAACTGCGTTGCAGGGTATTGATAAAGTATTATTCATTTCGTCCAGCGATTTTAATGATCGTCTTGGCCAGCATAAAAATGTGGTGGATGCTGCAAAAACAGCAGGTGTAAAACATTTGCTGTACACCGGTGTAACCATGCAAAACTTCGAAACATCGCCTCTAAATACTTTTATGAGCGATCACTACCAGACCGATGCTTACATTAAAGCAAGCGGACTGACGTATACGCTTTTGCAGCACAGTTTATATGCAGATGTTATTCCGATGTTTGCCGGACCACAGGCAACAGACACGGGCATCTTCTTTCCTGCAGGTGAAGGCAAAGTAAGTTTTGCAGTAAGACAGGATCTGGGTGAGGCTGCAGCAAACATTCTTGTAACTGAAGGTCACGAAAACAAAACCTACGAACTTACAGGAGAAGTTGCCTATTCATTTGCCGACATTGCCACCACACTTTCAACCTTAGTAGGAAAAACAGTGCAGTACATCAGTCCAGAGCCTGCTGCATTTGAAGAAGCGTTAAAAGGCCTTGGCTTACCTGCCGAAATTATTGGTATGTCAGCTGCATTTGCTGCAGGTATTCAAAACAACGATTTCAATTATGTAAGCCCGGCATTGGAGCAATTGCTCGGCCGCAAACCAACAAGTTTGCAAGCGTATTTAAAAACGGCTTACAACCTGTAACTGTTGCAGTACCATAACCGGCCTGTTTTATTGTTATGTGCAGTAAAACAGGCTTTGTTGTTTTCGCCTTTGCTGTAAGCGTTTTATCTTGTGTACACAGTTACAGCACATGCTTACGTTCAACAAAACAAGTTCGGATGATGCCGATTTCCGGCTGCTGGTTGCAGAACTCGACCGGGATCTTGCTGCACGTTATGGTGAGCAGCAAACTTTCTTCAACCAGTTCAATAAACTCGATCATATTCATCATGTAATTGTAGCATACCACAATCAAACGCCTGTTGGTTGTGGTGCATTCAAGTTATTTGAAGAAACGGTTGTTGAAATTAAACGCATGTATGTGCAACCGCAGCAAAGAGGCAAGGGTATTGCAGCACTTCTTCTTCAACAATTAGAACAATGGGCAAAAGCAGAAGGCTTCACCGCCTGTGTGTTGGAAACAGGATTAAACCAACCCGAAGCTATACGATTATACGAAAAAACAGGCTATGAACGCATACCCAATTACGGACAATACATTGGTGTAGACATCAGTATTTGCATGCGCAAAGAATTGCATTAAATTTTAGTGCGCAAGCAACATCCCTTCTTTATACAAGGGAAGTACGTTGGCAACATCGGGTGTCATACAAAAACGGATGTCTTCAATTAAACCAAAACGATCTACCAAACGGTGATAGTGTGTGAGGTTGGGGGCAAACGCATGCAGATCATCTTTCACTGCATTGTACTGCATCTCTGCCGTTAACGAGCTGTCGCAATGAATGGTAAAATGTTCTTTTATACGGCTGATAACAGCACCTGCAAACAACGTGTCTTCTAAATTATAACGGTCTTTCCAGCCTGCACAACCCAACACTACGTTTTTCTTTTCTTTTACCAGGTAATCGCACACCGCACTGAGGTTGGGAAACGATCCGGTAATAATGGTATCTGCATTGTTATCAAGGGCCATCTGCAGCAACTTGGTGCCGTTGGTTGTGGTTAATACCAATGTACGGCCCTTGATAAAATCGGGGGAGTATTCCAGTGGAGAGTTACCGTGCTGCAACCCGTCGGCAATTTTACCATCACGCTCTCCTGCAGCAATACCGTTTACGTTTTTGCTGAGGGCTATGGCTTTTGCCACTTCATCAACCGGTATTACACATTGTGCACCGTTGTATAATGCCGATGCAATGGTTGAGGTAGCACGAAACACATCAATAATTACAACAACTGCATTACGTAAATCGTACAAGTGTAACAATGCGGGAGAAAGCGAAGTATAAAGCGTGGGTTTGTTATTTTCCATGAGGCCGCAAAAATAAGAAAGAGCCAACAAACAGTTTGTTGTTGTTGAAAACGATGTTTGTTACGTAAGCAATGCCTGCCACTTAGTTGATTCGGCATACTCCTTTATAACAGTATTGCGCTGCTGCAGCAGCTGGTGCAGGTAATTCTTCAGGTAAAAACGGTTCAGCATTTTACCGGCAGCACCGTACGGTGTTTCAAATGCCAGTTCATCGATCATGATGGTTCCGTTCTGTACTTCTTTAAAATGATGTTTGTGTGTGTACGCAACAAAATCGCCTTTCTCCATTACGTCTTCAAAGTAAGCAGGGCTTTGCATTGCGGTAATTTTTACCGTCATGGTTCTGGTTTTAAACAAGTGCTTAGCCTTCCAGGTTACCCATTCGCCTTGTTTGATCAACCCCGATGTTACACCTGCAATTGCTTCTTCGTTGTTGTGTTGCTGCGAAACTTTGTGCAGGCCGATGTGACGGCTGAGATCGAACACCCGTTCAATTGGCGCTGCAATAAATGTTGTAAGATGAATGGACGGCATCGGCTGCTGGTTTATTTCGGCTGATTGTGTTAAAAAAATGAGTCACCTGATTCTTAGCTGAACAAAGAAAGCAGGTGACTCATTGGCGTTGCATATTACTGCAAGAATAATGCCTTGCTGATTCGTTTAAAGAAAAGGAATCTTTACCACTTTTGCTTTGAGCAGTTTATCTCTTACCTCTACATAAATTTCGCTGTCAAATGCTGCAAAAGCCGTAGCCACATAACCCAGGCCAATTGCTTTTTGCAAAGAAGGCGATTGTGTACCGCTGGTTACTTTACCAATTTCGTTACCATCGGCATCTTTGATTTTATAGTCGTGACGGGGAATGCCTCTGTCGATCATTTCAAAACCAACCAACTTCCGTTCTACACCATTGTTTTTTTGCTGCTCAATAATTGTGCGTGCTGTAAAGTCTTTGCTGAATTTGGTGATCCAGCCCAAACCTGCTTCCAGCGGAGAAGTGGTATCATCAATATCATTGCCATACAGGCAAAAACCTTTTTCCAAACGAAGCGTATCACGTGCGCCTAAACCAATGGGTTTTATACCCGCAGCTTTTCCTGCTTCAAAAATAGCATCCCAAATTTTATCGGCTGCACCGTCTTTGTCTTCAAAATAAATCTCCACACCACCTGCACCGGTGTAACCGGTTGCACTTACCAATACATTTTCTACACCTGCAAACACACCTTTTGCAAATGTGTAGTATTTCATGTTCAACACATCAATTTCGGTAAGTGGTTGCAGAATTTTGGTAGCGTTCGGACCCTGTATGGCCAGCAAACAGGTTTTATCACTGATATTGTGCATCTCCACATTGCCTGTGTTGTGCTTTTGGATCCAGTTCCAGTCTTTTTCAATATTACTGGCGTTTACCACCAGCATGTACACTTTGTTTTCTTCAATACAATACACCAGCAAATCATCAACAATACCACCTTGTTCGTTTGGCAGGCAGCTGTACTGTGCTTTACCATTTGTAAGTTTCGATGCATCGTTGCTGGTAACCCGCTGAATAAGATCGAGTGCTCCTTCACCTTTCAGCACAAACTCACCCATGTGGCTTACATCAAACACACCGGCATTGTTGCGTACGGCCGCATGCTCATCGTTAATACCGCTGTAAGAAATAGGCATATTGTATCCTGCAAACTCAGCCATCTTGGCGCCGAGTGCAATGTGCTTACCTGTAAAGGGAGTTGCTTTCATGTGTGATTTTTATATTTTTTATAGCCACATACTACAGCCATAAAAAATCAGCAGCACTGATGATAAAATTAGTTCTGCTTCTTTTTATGGCCATTGCATACTTTTTTGCTCATTTAATCGTGCGCACAAAAGTAAAGGAAGCTTTTGGATTGCTGCTGCATAAGTTTGCGCAAAACGATTGCGCAAAACATTTTAAAGTCGACTGCTTAATTCGCCAACGCAGCCTCCAGTGTTTTTTCAATGCGGTACGCATGGCTCGAACCCATGGTTACAAAAACATGTTTACCTTTTTTCGCCTCCTGCAGCAAAGCATTGCACAAATAATTATCACGAATGAGATTACAGTCGTTAAAAATTTCGGCGAGATAACCGGGAGGCCATCCAAACTCATCGCTTGTTTCACGCCAGTTTTTTAACTGCGGAAAATCTTTGTCCCAGATGCTGTCAACTTCTTTTACATCTCTGAGCATGCCCCGCAAGCCAACATAATCGGTACGGCTGTTGATGTATTGCTGCAACTTTTTTTCAGGATCAGAAGGTTTACCAAAACGGTAATTGCTGAAATAGGGGCGCAGCGAATAAAACAGTGCCAGTTGTTTGCCGGGGTATTTTTTTGCCAGTAACCGCACTTCCTCTTCCTTAGGAGGTTCCCACGTATAGTAAGGCACTTTGTATTGTTTGGCAAGACGAACTGTTTCTCCTTTTTCGCCATAGAGCTTAACGGGGTTTTGCAAGCCGGCAAATAAAAAACCGAGTTTGCCTTCTACAAAAACAACATTGGGCTGCATTGATGTAAAGATGCTGCGCAGGCTGTCGAGTTGTGGGTCATCAATATCTTTTGTATGTTGAATACCTACTACACATACAACGCCTTGACCGGAATTGATGCGGTAAATGTACGGCTGGCGATGTGCTTCAACACTATCATATGCTTTCATATCCATTACCGGTACAGTAAATGTTTTCATATCATCTACTGTATAATAAGCAGGTGAACGCCAGATAACGCCGGTAAATAAAAGAATAACAAAAGCAGAAGCTATTATCAACAGGCAAATGCCAATGATAACAAGGAATTTTTTGAGCTTCGTTAGCATAATAGATGATTTGGCCATGCAGCAAGTACTGCATAAGCATTAGATGATAAGGTAAACGACTTCAGTATTGTTGATAGCTGTTAGTGATCTACACTAATGATACGGGTAACCTTCCAGCCCTGGTCTGTTTTTTTCCATGTATGAATAAACTTGAACACACCGCAATCCATTTTTCCGTTTTCTTTATGGCAGAAACGATGTTGCGCAATTTGCACAATGCCGTAATTGGGAATTACATATACTTCCATTGTCTCTGGCAATAATTCTCTGGTAAGATCCGGCGTAGCAGTTTTCATTCGTTTAAATGCAGCAATATTATCAGCATAGAAGGTAAGCCCGCTTTTGTCGTGGTAAAACTCCAGGCTTGTATCTACAAAATTGCTGAACGAGTCGACGTTTTTATTAAAGTGCGAAAACCAGCTGCTGTCGAGTTTGAGAACAAAGGCGAATAATTCTTTATCCTGATATTTTTGATTGGCCTGTTGTGCATGCGCTGCACCAAACACAACAATAGCAATTAAGAGGGCTGTAATAAATTTCAACGTACGCATAATGATAGTTAAGGTTTAATGGTAATGATGATGATTGCGCCGGAGAAAAAATAGCCCCTTTGTCTTTTTCAAAACATCGGGGCCGTTGGCTGTTCCAACTTTAACCGAGTTTATAATGCATTTACTGTTACTGGCTGAAACAGTGTAGCATCGTTTGTTATTGTTGCTTCTTTCTGCACCACCTGTTTGCTTGGCGAAGCAGGTGATTTGGGTGCTTCAGGATTGTAGCGGTAACGCAAACTGTCATTTTCTTTCTTACGGTTCTTCAATTCTTCTTCACGTTCTTTCAGTTCTTTCTTTTCACGTTCCAGGCGCTCCATTTCGGTTTCAAGATTTTCATCTTCACGTTCTGCTTTTTCAATTTTGTCTTTACCGTCTGCACGCTCCAGTCCGTCTTCAGTCATAATATATTCGATGTCTGTATCGTTCCAGCCACGGTTGCTCCAGCGATGATCATCTTCCCACTCCCAATCGCCACCACGACCATTGATGGTAATGTTGTGCCATTCTAAACGATCTACTGTTCTGTCGATATAGATACGCTTTCCAACAGGCACTTCAACTGTTACCACCACACGTTGATTGCGGAACTTCGATTGCTCACTCACGGTAAAGCCTTTATCGAGCGAAAGCACACTGTCTTTAAAGTTGATGTTATACTTGATTGCGCTTGCGTTGCTTTGTGCTTTGTCTCTGGTTGGACCAGAGCTGCGTTTATCGTAGTTTACATGAAACAGGCTGTCGCTGCTTTTTACAATACGTAAACGGATATTGTTGATGTATAAGCTGTCGCCATCGAGTGTAAACACATCATCAATACTAAATGCACTGCCGTACACTTTTACTCTCGATGAAGGTACTTTCACAATCATTTTTCCTGCAACCGGCTGCGCCATTTCCACAAGCTGCTGTTCGTGTGCACTTACACGGAAGTTATTGGTGAAAGAAGAAACAAGAATAATGAAGCATACCAAACCAACAAACCAGAGAAAACCAAACGTGTAACCGAGATAAGGATTGCGGGTTTTTGTACCAATAATTTTACGGATAACCCAGGTTAACAACGCAATAACCGGTACTGCAAAGAAGAGTAACAAGGTGCCCCATGCAGCTACATGTTGCCAGGTGCCTTCTAAAAAGAAACCTTTAAAAGGGAAGGCTGCTACACCGGCAAATGTTACACCAATCAATGCCATTAACAAGGAGAAAGCAATTACACCGGCAATAAACAGGAAGAAGGCTTTGAACAATACACCAATTGCATGACCAATACCGCCTCTTCTGCTGCGTTGTACAGTTGCACTTGTTGCATCTACCGGTACGGGTGTTGCTTTGCTTTTATACCCACCCAACTCTTCGCTTACACGTTGTGCACCTTCGCTGATGGTTGTACCTACACGCTGTGCACCTTCTTTAATTTCTTCACCCATTTGTGTTGCTTTTTCACGAATGGTTCCACCACTGCCAAGTTCTTCCTGTACTGCGTTTTTAATACTGTTCACATCAATCTTTTCGCCACGCATCTGCAGTTTTTCTGTGGCTGTGCTTGCTAATGGCAATACAATCCAGAGAATAACATAGATCACAAACAATGTTCCGCCAAAGCCACCGAACACAAAGTCGGGTTCAAAGTTGAAGCTGAACATAGCGTTACGGAAGATGGATGAAATGATACCAAGAATAAGTGGCAAACAAAACACCACACGTGGTACCCAAACAGGAATATTAAAATAGCTGGCTAAACCACTGGCAACACCACCAATCATTTTATCATCGGGGTTGCGGAACAAACGCTTGCGGATGTTCGACTTGAGATCTTTCAGTGGTAATACAATCCACAATACAATGTATACCAGTACACCTGTACCAAAGCCACCAAAGGTGATGAGTGCAAACAGGATGCGTACAACGGTAGGATCGATTTTTAAGTAATGGGCTAAACCGCTACATACACCACCAAGGATTTTATCGTTGGCATTACGACCTAAACTTCCACGGGGTTCTTCTGTTGCAGTGTGCGTGTTTGAGCTTGCAGATGCAGAAGATGCAGCACTGTAGTTACCAGCGTTTGAAGCACCTGTTTCATTATCCATTTGCTCAAAATCTTCTACACTGCCCATGCTGCTGCAAATAGTAGCAACACTTTCTTCGGTAATGCAGGTAGCACCTTTCTTCAGTTCTTCGTTAAAGAGTTCGGCAATACGATCTTCGATATCATTAATGATTTCATCCCGGCCTTCTTCATTGGCAAAGTAGCGACGCAGACTGTCGGTATATTTCTGCAGTTGCTCAAATGCCGCTTCTTCGATGGGAATTACCCGGCCTTTGAAATTTATATTGATTACCTTTTTCATAATAATAACAGTTTAATGGTTAAAGTGGACTTTCAGGTGAAGGGGGATGCACTTCAATGGTTTCGCCCGTAACAACCGCATTGGGTTTTCCGTTAGAGCGGGTTACTGTGGCAACAGAACTGGCCATTTCGTTCCAGGTTTGTTCCAGCTCTTTGTAAAAGGCGGCTCCCTTTTCTGTAAGTGAAAAATACTTGCGGGGCGGGCCGCTGCTGCTTTCCACCCAACGATAGGTTAACAGATCGGCGTTTTTCAGGCGGGTTAATAGTGGATACAGGGTTCCTTCGAGGATGTTAAGGTTCGCCTTTTTCATTTCCTCTATTATATCACTGGGGTACACTTCGCCCCGTTGGATAACGGAGAGAATGCAAAACTCCAGGACTCCCTTTCGCATCTGGCTTTGTGTGTTCTCGATATTCATAACCTGAGGAGTTTGTTTTGATGATGTGTAGAAGGTGGACCGGTTTTGGGGAGAGCTCTTCCTTTAACCACTCTCTTGTACACAGCTTAATTACATTGACAAAACAAAACTAAGAGATATTTCAGTACTATGCAACACAAAGTACCATCTTTTTTTTAGTAGTGGGCAGATAACGATAGCATGCAAAAACTAAAGCACTGAAAAACAGTGCTTTAGTTTTGAAAATAATTTGAAGAATTTTTGAAAAATTTTTTGAGAAGCTCGGTTTCTGCTTCAAATTCCGGAAAAATAAGACTATGCTTCCGGTTTTTTGAAGGGTTTTGTAAGGAGTGTCAGTACCTCTTCGTCCTTTTCGGCGGGGTAATAACGGTCGAGTCCGTACTTTACCTGTTTAATATCCAGGCTGGAAAAGGTGCCGAGTAAGCGATCCCAGATGGAAAAAACCGCTCCGTAATTACTATCTGTATACGGCTGCTTCCAGTGGTGGTGCACCTTGTGCATGTTGGGCGAAATGAGCACCCAGCTCAATACTTGGTCCAGTTTTACCGGCAGGCTGATGTTGGCGTGGGTAAAAGCAGTGGCCAATACCACCAAGGTTTGGTAGATCATGACACTGTACATGGGTGCCCCCGAAATAAAAATGAGCAGCAGGAAAAAAATGCCCCGCAGCAAACTATCGCCGGGATGATGACGCAAGCCGGTTGTTACATCAACATTGGTATCGCTGTGGTGAATAAGATGAAAACGCCACAGCAGCGGAACTTTATGCATCACCAAATGCACCAGCCAGCTGCTGAAATCCAATGCCAACACACCAATGATAACAGTAAGCAGAATGCTGGCGTTGGTCCAGTAAACAATACCAAATTGAGTTTCGGCACACCAATCGCTCAGCTTAATAATAACGATAGCGAGAAATGTATGAATAATGAGATGAATAACCGTAAACACAAAGTTTACACCTGCGTGCCGCAGTTTTGTTTTTTTGTATTTCAGCGGAAACAGCGGAATAGCTCCTTCAACAATCCAGAAAAACAATAAGCCGCCAACCAGTATGGCCATCCGTTCAAGAGGGCGTTGCTCAAGCGTTTGAAAATGGGCAAGTAGTTCGTTCCACATGGTAAAAGCTGTTTCAGGCAAAAGTTACGAAGGCTTTGATGGATGGAGAAAAAATGTTTAGCCACGTCCGACGGGAACGTCAGAAGAGCTGTTTTTCACTTCTTCAAACTCTTTACCGCAATCAAAACAATGGTAGCGTTGTTCAGAAGCCAATGGATAGCCTCCCAGTAAATAGGTAAACAAAGCACTGAGCCAATTGGATGGTTTACGGTTGCTTACAATGTATTCCACGTTATGCGAACCGCAGTAAGGACATGCACGGTTTTCTTTTGCTTTGTTGATAATGGTACGCAGCAGATCCTGTGCCCGTTCTTTTTGTGTTTCGTGCACCATCAGTTTAATACCGCCGATAGCATTGGTGAGCAGCGGATCGATAGTGACTGTGTTTTCATCTTTGAGCCAGCAGTTGATGCCTTCTTCCTGCAGTTGCAGCAGGTGAAGATTGGCATCGATGTAGTTGTTGTAGGTATTGAGAAGCGTGAAGCTCATGTGTTAAAAATACAATGAAAAAGATTGATTATTTTGAACAGGAATAATACCGATGACAACATTTACTACCGATAAGCCATTAACCAAGCGCCAATTCCTGTTACAAACCTCCTATTACCTTATTGCCTATTTGGTGATAGTAATAGTAGCAATATTGTTTTTTCCAACGAAAGCAGATAATGCCCCTTATTTATCAATCGGTTTTTTATTGGTAGGCATTGTTCGTTTATTACAGGCAGAGAAAATACAAGAGATTAGATTTGATGAGGAGAACAAAGAACTTCACTTTTATTCAAAAGGATATTTAACGAAACTGAAAAAGCTTAAAACATCGTTCGAAAATCTGCATGTACAAAAAGACGATTGGGAATCGAAAAGCAAGTGTCTTCCAAAACGGAAAATTCTTTCGCTTGAAATATTGAAAGAAAAAACGCTTGTGTTTACTCTTGATAAGACGTTGGATTATTTTTCAGAGGAAAAGATGCGTGCTATCATTGCTGCATTTCAAGCAAACAACATTCCTGTGCAATAAAAAAATCCCGCTCTTACGAGCAGGACTTTTATCGTTAGTATTGGTTTCTATATTCTTTCGCTTGTATTTATTGATTCAACATCAGCGGCATTACCAGCATCAGCACATCTTCACCTTCGTTTTGTTCGGTAGGTTTAATTAAGCCGGCTTTGGTTGCTGTGCTTAGTTCCATTTTCACCTCATCTGTTTCAACTGCATTCAGCATTTCAACCAGGAATTTTGCGTTGAAGGCAATCTGCATGTCTTCACCATCATACTGGCATTTCATACGCTCATTTCCTTCAAAACTAAAATCAACATCCTGTGCAGCCAATTGCAGCTGGCTTCCGTTGATGCTTAACACCACCTGGTTGGTGCTCTTGTTACTGAACACGCTTACACGGCGTAATGCACCGGCCAGTTCGTTACGGCTGGCGATCATGCTGTATGGATTATCAGCAGGAATAACTACTTTATAATCGGGGAAACGTGCATCAATTAAACGACACACCAACTCAGTTGTACCATGTATTACAAACAGGTGATTGCTGTTGTACGAGATGGTAATTTCATCGTCGTTACCGGGCAATGCCGTTTTTAATAAGTTCAACGGCTTTTTCGGAACAATAAAGCTTTCGTTTTTCGGACAGCTTACATCGGTACGCTTGTAACGCACCAAACGATGCGCATCTGTTGCAACAAAGGTCAAGCCTTTTTTATCGAGTTCGAAATATACACCCGTCATTGCCGGACGCAGATCGTCGTTACTTACAGCAAACAAGGTTTTGTTGATGGCTGTAACCAATGCAGATGAAGTGGTGGTAAACGAAGTGGTATCATCAGCAACCGGTTCTTTCGGGAAATTGTCAGGGTTTTCGCCCATTACTTTATACTTACCGTTATCGCTGGTAATTTCAATACCAAAGTTTTTATCGATGTTGAACGTAAGTGGCTGATCGGGCAGATTCTTCAACGTATCCATTAAAATACGGGCAGGAATACAAACACGGCCGTTATCTTTCGCCTCAATATCCATGTGTATCTTCATCACTGTTTCCAGGTCGGTAGCAACAACAGTGAGTTTATTTTTATTGATCTCAAACAAAAAATCTTCCAGGATTGGCAACACAGTATTGGCGTTAATTACACCATTGATCTGCTGCAGTTGTTTCAGTAAAGCCGATGACGAAACGATAAACTTCATAACGCTGTTCTTGATTTAATAACGGGGAAGGTAATGAATAATTAGCTGTTAAACCTGCAAGATAAGGGTTAAATTATCAACTTGTTTTACGCTTTTCTTTAGGCTTTTGGCTGCCAACCATACGGCGAAATGATTGTACTTTCGGCTTCCTAATTCATTGCCGATGTTCGACAAATTATTTGGCCGGAAAAAGAAAAACGAAAGTCCCGAAATCAAAACGCCTCCTGTTTCTTTCGGCCGGTACAGCGATAATAACAAAACGCTGCAAAAAACCAAACGCTGGACCGATGCGGATAACCTCTTTAAAGAAAACCGTTACCACGAAAGCATTGCTGCCTTTTTCGATTATCTGCGGGACGATGCTGTGCAGAATGTTGTTTCCGAAGGAGCAGCAGGCGAACACCGCTTCCGTATTTACCAGGGCAGCAAGCTGGTGCGGGGCATTTTTAATAATGAAACGCTTTCGGCCGAAGTAACACTTGCCCGTATGGCCCAACCGTCGGTTCCGGTAATGCGCCGCCTGCTGGAACAAAACTTCAACCTTTATTACTGCCGTTATGGTATGGAAGACGACCGGCTTTGTATGCGCTTTGACACCGAACTGGCAACCGCTAATCCTAACAAACTGTATTATGCGTTTAAAGAACTGGCCACAAGAGCCGACAAACAGGACGATTTGCTGTTACAGGATTTCCAAACCTTGCTGCCCATCGATACCGAACATATTGAAGTAATACCCGACAGTGAAAAAGAAGTAAAGTACAACTACCTCCTGCAATGGATTACCGAAACAACAGCGCTGGTAAACATGCTCGATGCGGATAAAATGAGTAATGCCATTTCAATGTTGTTACTGAACCTTGCCTACAGAATTGATTTTTTACTGGTGCCCGAAGGCCGGTTGTTGTACGACCTGGAAGATCTGGTAACTGGTTATTTTCTGAAAGATGAAAAACCGGTGACCGAAAAAAACAAACTGATGCTGCAGGCTTTCCAGTCTATTGGAACCTACTCAAAAGAAATTGTGTTTCCTTGTTTTTTCCGCAGCAAACACAGTTTTGCCATAACACAACCAACACCGCAAAAAACAATTTCCGATTCGGTTTTTGGTTCCAACCAAAGCATGATCTGGTTTCGTGATAACAACTACCCCGAAGTAGCGCAACAAATAAGCGAATATGGCTTGGGTTACTGCCAGTATAATTTCAGCTTACCCAAACCCATCAGCGATTTGTATCTTATTCTCATGAAAGTATCGTACGCTGCTTTCTTTCGTGATCTTGGTTTTTCACCTGCATTATACAACAGCGAAACAGGAGAATTTAATGTGAGCACGATTGAACAGCAAGTTGAAACCATCATCAACAACTGGAAAGAAAAATATCCGCAGCTTGCGTTTAAAACCGAAAACCTGAAATACGATTCGCTGCTGAGCTTTACACATTCCTTTACTGCAGAAGTGGAATTTGTAAACACCGAAGCGAGGTAAACACATCATCAAGTTAAATCATTCATCATGCCATCAACGGTTGAGATAGTCGATTCATTTAAAGATGCCATCATTCAGATTGCCACACAAACAGGCACGGGTACAGGCTTTTACCTGCGTAAATACGATTTGATTGTGACCAACAATCATGTAATTGAAGGAAACGCAGAAGTAACGATTGCCGGTAAAAAGTTCGACAAAGCCTTGAGCCGTGTTTGGTATACCGATCGCAAACATGATCTTGCTTTTCTGCAACCACCTGCACAAATTCAGCTACCCGAAATTTCATTAGGCGAATATGGCCGTTTAAAAGATGGTGATCCGGTTATTGCCATTGGTCACCCGTATGGTTTAAACTATACCGCAACGCAGGGTGTTATTTCCAAAGTAGATCGTGTACGGGAAGGTTTAAAATACATCCAGATTGATGCAGCCATCAACCCCGGTAACAGTGGCGGACCATTGGTAAACATGAGCGGAGAAATTATTGGCGTAAACACGTTCATCATCCGTGGCGGCGATAATCTTGGTTTTGCATTACCCGAACAATACCTGCGTACGGCCTTGGATATTTATGCGCCGTACAAAGGCAAACCATCTACCCGTTGCCATGCCTGCGAATTTTTGGTGTTACCCGAAAACCTCGATAGCGGAAAATATTGTCCCTCCTGTGGTACCGAAGTAAAGTTGCCGGAAATGCCGAAAGAAGAATACGAACCGGTAGGCGCAGCAAAAACCATTGAAACAATTTTGAAATCGCTGGGTAAGGATATTAAGCTGGCAAGAGAAGGAGCCAACACCTGGAGTGTAAAAGAAGGCAGTGCACGCATCATCATCCGTTACAACCCGGAGAACTATTTTATTGCCAGCGATGCGTATTTGTGTCTGCTGCCATCGGATCCGCAGCAGATTAAACCGCTTTATCGTTTTCTGCTGCAGGAAAATTACCGCAACAGGGGTTTAATCCTCAGCTGTGTCAATCAAAATATTGTGCTCAGTCGTATTATATACGATCTCGATTTAACAGCTGAAAACGGTGTGCAGCTTTTTCAACAGCTATTTCTAAAAGCAGATGCGTACGACGATCTGCTGAAAAAAGATTACGGCTGCCTGGAACGTATAGAAGAATAACAAAGCAATCTTCAACAAAGCGTCATAAAAAACGATCAACTGTTCGTTTTCGAAGTGGTTATCCTACTTTTGCGCTTTCTTAAAAAGCAGGTAACAATGTCTAAAAAAAGGCTGCGTAACCATCCGCCTCAAGCGGAAATAAAAATCGATACACATGAAACTGTCTCATCTTTCCGAAACACTGGTTGGTTCAGAAATTGTGAAACTCGGTAACCAGATCAAGGAACGTATTCGCATGGGCGAACGTATTTACAACTTTACCATTGGTGATTTTGATAGCAGTGTATTTCCTATTCCACAAGAACTGGAAAACGAAATTATTAGCGCTTACAAACAACACCATACCACGTATCCGGCAGCAGAAGGCATCCTGGAACTTCGCCAAAGTGTGTTGCAGTTTTTAAAGGAACGTGAAGGGTTAGAGTATGGTGTGAATGAAATTCAGATTGCTTCCGGCGGTCGTCCGCTTATCTACGCCATCTTCCGTGCAATTGTTGATAAAGGCGATAAAGTAATTTATGCTGCCCCTTCATGGAACAATAATCATTACACACATTTTAATGAGGCCGAACATGTGGTGATTGAGGCAACACCTGAAAATAATTTCATGCCAACGGTAGCTGATATTGCCCCGCATATTAAGGGTGCGGCTTTGCTTTGTTTATGTACACCGCAAAACCCAACCGGCACCATGATACCCAGAGCAGAACTGGAAAAGATCTGCGATATGATACTGGAAGAAAACAGAAGCCGTGCTGAGGATGAAAAGAAACTGTACCTCATGTTCGACCAGATGTACTGGACGTTGACGTTTGGTGAAAATATGCACGACAACCCAGTAACACTTCGTCCCGAAATGAAAGCTTACACTGTGTTTGTAGATGGCATCAGTAAAGTATTTGCTGCTACCGGTGTGCGTGTGGGCTGGAGTTTAGGTCCCGAATACCTCATTGGTAAAATGAAAGCGATCCTTTCGCATGTGGGTGCATGGGCTCCCATGGCCGAACAAAAAGCAACAGCAAATTACCTGTTGCAAAAAGAAAATGTAGATCGTTACCTCGTTGCGTTTAAACAAGCCATTCATTACCGCCTCGAAGAAATTTCGAAAGGTTTTCTGCAGCTGAAGCAGGAAGGTTTTGATGTTGATGTAATTGCTCCGCAGGGTGCTATTTATTTAACCATTAAGGTTGATCTGAAGGGAAAGAAAACAGCAGAAGGTACTGTTTTGCAAACACAGGCCGATGTAACCAACTACTTATTGGCTGAAGCAAAACTGGCGATTGTTCCGTTTTATGCGTTTGGTGCAAGTAAAGAGTCGCCTTGGTATCGCTTAAGTGTGGGCACCTGCAGAGAGGAAGAAATTCCTGAATTTTTGGGAAAGCTGAAAGAAGCCATGCAAAAGCTGAGCTAAGCAATGATAAAAGAAAAAGAGAGCGGTTGAAAATTTCAACCGCTCTCTTTTTTGTATCTCTGTTCATCGGTGTGGTCGTTAAGCAACTAATACCGGAAACGAATAAGCTTATTTTCATCTGCAATCAACAGCTTTCCTTCCTGCACTACTTCAACAGCTGTGCGTGCACAACATTGGTCGCTGCAAAACTTTTTCACCAACAGGTATTGCATTGGTTCGTTTTTAATTTTCAGCGCCATCGTATCTGCTGCACGCATTGTGTAGAGTTGCTTTTTTGCACTGTCAATCAAAACAGGCACTTCGGTATACGGCGAATTTTGTTTGATGAAGAGTTTAACATCAGCAGCGGTTATTGTTGGGTTTGTTCCAAATACCAGGTCACGCCCTGTTGCTTTATCGGTTACAGCAAAACGCAGGTCGCTCCAGTAGGCAACACATACAACAGCCGGACAAATAAGATCTTCTTTGCACACATAGGTACTTTCGGTTTTCTTTTTACAGGAAACAAAAAGCAGCAGTATGGCAAGGATGATAAGAAGTGTTTGTTTCATACCTTTCTGACCATAAACAAATTACTTTCGTTGCATGAAATATCCATAAAAAGTAACAAGCTGATTTTATACGCAGAGCGATGATAATATTTATGGATATACTATGTGGCAAATAAATACAACCAAAAGAATCACATGAACATTGAAACCATTCGTGACTATTGCCTGAGTAAACCCGATGCAGAAGAAACACTGCCCTTTGGTCCGGATGTAATTGTGTTTAAAGTCAATAACAAAGCATTTCTGTTGCTACCTCTCGATACAGAAGAACTCCGCTTCAACGTAAAATGCGATCCTGATCTTGCCATAGAACTGCGGGAGCAATACAGCAGTGTATTACCCGGCTGGCACATGAACAAGAAACACTGGAACACAATAGTCGTTGATGGAACGATTCCTTCAAAAACCATACGTGAATGGATCGATCATTCGTACGACCTGGTGAACAAGAAAAAGAAATAACACTTAAACCTTCGGCAGCTGGTAACCGTTATGATATTTGCTCAACAAATATTGTTGATTAACGGCTTCATCTGTAAAAGCTCCCTTCGCTTTATTCCACAGTAATTTTTTTCCGCTTCTGAAAGAGATGTTGCCCATTTGTGCTACTGTTGCTACATGCGCTCCAGCCTGTATAGAACAGTTCAACTCTTCTGCTTTGCGGGATTTTACCGCATCAATAAAGTTGACCCAATGTTTATCCAATCCGCTATCAGAAGATTTCTGAAAAGGCATGATCACTTTATTTTTACTCTGGCGCTCTTCAATTACTTCCCAACCACCACGGTTTAAAATAAGTGTTCCGTTATTGCCAATGAACGCAATGCCATGATCTCTGCCATACGAACCATTGTCAATACCCATTGCAGAATCCCACACAAGGTTGAACTTGTCAAACTCGTACAGCGTGGTTAAGGTATCAGGTGTTTCTTCATACAAATCGGGATAGGCAAATTTGCCACCAAGCCCCACAATGCTCTTCGGTAAATCGGCTTTCATGCCGATCAACGCATAATCTAATAAATGCACCCCCCAGTCGGTCATCAATCCACCTGCATAATCCCAAAACCAACGGAAGTTGAAATGAAAGCGGCTGCTGTTGAACGGTCTTGTTTTAGCCGGACCAAGCCATTGCTTATAATCTACACCTTCTGGTGGCGCAGAATCGGGAACAACAGGTCCTGGTTTCATCCATCCCTGGTAACACCAAACCTTCGCTGTGCGGATATTGCCTAACTGCCCACTGTGCACAAACGCAACGGCATCCTTAAAATGCTGCTGACTACGTTGCCATTGTCCGGCCTGTACAATTTTGTTGTAGCGTTTTTGTGCAGCCACCATGCGGTTGCACTCAATAATCGAATTACCAACGGGCTTTTCTACATACACATCTTTACCTGCTTCACATGCATGAATCATCATGAGTGCATGCCAATGATCGGGCGTGCCGATGATGACTGCATCAATATCTTTTTGCTCCAGCAGCTTGCGGTAATCGCCGTATACTTTTATTTTGGAAGCATCAGGATTGGTTTTACTCAACTCGCTCAAACGTTTATCGATAACCGATTTGTCCACATCACAAACAGCCACAAGATTTACTCCCGGAATTTTTAATGCTGCCATTACATTACTCCATCCCATTCCTTTAATACCAATAGCACCAATATTCACCTGGTCGGAAGGAGAAATACGACTCTTGAAAATGGAAAACGCATTGGATTCAAAAGCTGGTATAATGATACCTCCTGCGGCAAGTAAAGCAGATTGTTGCAGAAATTTTCGGCGAGCATTCATTGTTAAAAGGGTTTAGTAAAAAGAAAGATAAGTATTAAACGCTTTAACAGCTGTAAGTTATTGGCAGAAAAAATGTTCGGCAGAAGCGTTCCTCTTCTTTACTTTGTAGCTATGCAAATCAAAAGCAAGCTCCCCAACGTTGGTACCACCATTTTTACAGTGATGAGTGCGTTGGCAACTGAACACAAAGCGGTCAACCTCGGACAAGGGTTTCCAGATTTTCCCATGAGTGAAGAGTTAACAGCCAAAGTTGCGGAAGCGATGAAGAACGGGCATAACCAATATGCACCCATGCCCGGGCTGATTGGTTTACGGGAGAGCATTGCAGAAAAGGTTGAATTTCTTTATAAAACAAAAGTAAATCCTGATACAGAAATTACGATTACACCCGGTGGTACATATGCGATCTACTCATCATTAACAACGATACTGCAACCCGGCGATGAAGTGATTTTGTTTGAACCGGCATACGACAGCTATATTCCCAACATCGAGATCAACGGTGCAAAAGCAATTCCATTGCCCTTAACCTATCCTGATTATAAAATTGATTGGGATCTGGTTCGTTCATCCATCAACGCCAAAACAAAAGCCATCCTCATCAACTCACCACACAATCCCACAGGCAGTGTGCTGGATAAAAATGATATTGCTGAATTAAAAAGCATTGTAGCAGGTACAGATTTGTTTATTGTAAGTGATGAAGTGTATGAGCATTTGATTTATGATGATCTGCCGCACGAAAGCATGTTGAAATACCCGGAGTTATTCGAACGCAGCTTCGTTAATTTTTCCTTTGGTAAAACCTACCACTGTACAGGTTGGAAGCTGGGTTACTGCATTGCACCGGCTGCGTTTACCAAAGAGTTCCGAAAAGTGCACCAGTTTAATTGCTTCAGTTGTTTTACACCGGCACAGGTTGCACTGGCTGACTATTTAAAGAATAAAGAAGCGTATTTATCGCTGCCACGTTTTATGCAGCAGAAGCGTGATTATTTTGTGGAGTTAATGAAGCAGACAAAATTCGATTTGCTGCCGACCAGTGGTAGCTATTTTGTTTGTGCGAGCTATGGCCGCATTAGTGATGAAGCAGATAAAGATCTTGCCATACGTTTAACCAAAGAAGCGGGTGTAGCAACCATTCCGCTTTCGGCATTTTATCATAACCAGAAAGATGATAAAGTGGTGCGGTTCTGTTTCAGCAAACAAAACAGAACATTGCAACAGGCTGTTGAACGCTTGATGAAGATTTGATGTTGAGCAAACTTGTCATGCCGACGAAGGAGGGATCTGTCAAAGACAATGCAAGTGCCCGGCAGATTCCTCGTGCCTCGGAATGACAAAAAACTATCTCCTCTTACTCTCCATGTACTTACCATGTACCACCTGTTCCATGGTTTTGTTGTACACTTTACTTTCAGCCCAGGAAATAATATCGAGGTATGCAAACGACCTTGTTTGAAAACGGTTCTTTTCCAGGTGTTTGATTTCGTTGAGTAATTGCTGCAACGCTCCTTTTATTTTATCGGGCGATTGCTGGAAACTTGTTTTCAAAAATTTAAACACCGCTTCTTCAACAGTGGTTAAGTTTTTCATCTTCTCCATAAACCGGTGTACCGATTTACTGAGCGAATCAAGAATTTCATAATTGCCCAATTCGTAATGGCTCAGCAAATGCATCAGGCGGGAGTAACATTGCAGATCGATACGCATATCCATGGGACCATGAATAATGCGATGCAGGTAATCGATGGCTTTTTCATAATTGCCACTCCCAAAATGTAAGGATGCAATTTTATAGTTGAACACGAGTATGCGGTGCTGATCTACAAAAATGGAATACTCATTCAGCTTCTCTTCAATTTGCGGTACAATCTTTAACCCTTCTTTAAACGTGCCTTTCATCAAGTGGCCGTTTACCCTCGAGCTGTTGATGTAGATAGAAGTATGTGTGCGGAAATTATCGTGCTGCTGCGCTTCCGGCGATTTTTCCCAGTCTTCAAATTCCTTTAACGTGTCTTCAAACTTTTTGAAGTTACGTAAATCGAAATGTGCATTCAACAGGGCTTGCATGCCTTTAATATAATGTCCTGTTTCAATCGCTTTCAGGTGCGGCTCTTTCCGGTACAGGTCAACCCACTTTTCTGCATACTTGTAATACATTAAAAAGTCCTGGCGAATAAATGCATACCAACAATAGCTTTGATACAGATACAACTCTTCGTAAAAGCCATTCACCTTGGTTAAATCTTTCGGCAAATAACTTTTGAAGAATGCTTTGATATCAATTTCATCATCCTCATTACGTGCATGCCCGTTCATGACATACCAGCGGTACAGCAATAATGCCAGATTCGATAAACGGGTCACACGATCAATATGGCTGCTGATCTGAAACGCTTCTTCAGCCATTTGCTCGGTTTTATCGGTAGTGCTGCGGGTAATGTGTAAGGTTTCAATCTTCTTTTCCAGCGAAATCAACTGCACCAGTGTATTGAACTTTTGATTGACACGTGCAAGCTCTTTTGCCTTTTCAATAATGCGTAAGCTTTGCTGCTTTAAACCTTTGTTGTAAAGTAAACGGGCATTGTCGAGGTGTTCACTCAACTGCAGATCCACATTCTCGCCTGTTTTCAGTAACCGTAAGCTGGCCAGTAATTCTTTGTACAGGTGTGTTTTAAGATTGGCGAGTTTGGTTTTGCTGTTATCAGAGATTTTTTTCAGCAAAATGCGTTCGTCATACTCCTGCATTTTATCCAAAGCATCAAATAACTGGATGATCTTAAGGTCTTCTTTCGACGAACTTCGTTTAATGTAGAGCTTAAAATGCCGTTTCTCGGCTTTTTCAAGGGAGTGTACTAATTGAAATAATGTATCTGAAAAACGGTTGGCCATAATATTTTTTTTGTATGAAACCCGCATCCACACTGCATTTCATGCTTCTCCTATTGATTTGGCATCATATCAAAAGCCTTTTTTTGATTTGATGCGCAAATTACGCAGGTTTATTTTTGTATCGGATTCGGGCTTAAAAAATATGGAAGCAATCGCTAAGTGAGCATAGCATCGTAACGGCCAAGGATCAAGTCACCGGCAAGTGACTCTCGAAAGATACAGAACTATTTTTTTATATGGCAAGCAATCGTTAACGGTCAGCTGTTTCTACAGGTGACCTTTTTCTTTTAAAAGGTTTGCTAAAATAATGTAAAAAATCATTCCACAAAGTTTTTTCTCCGGCTTTTCTTACACATGTAATACTTTTTGCCTTTCGTACATTCGATTAGTAAAATTATTGTATGCGTAACTATTTTTTTCTGCTCTTTTTGCTCACTACTGTTTGTTTTAGTCATGCACAAGTAATTCCGATGCGTGAACAGGCCAAAGTAATTGATGAAATTCTTGCCGACCGTTTCAATAATCTGCTGCCCGTTTTAATGGAGCGTAATGGTATTGATATGTGGATCGTCATATCGAGAGAATACAATGAAGATCCGGTGATTCGTACCATGCTTCCATCTACATGGATCTCTGCACGCCGCAGAACAATCATTGTATTTTATAATAATCCTGAGAAGAAAGTTTTTGAAAAACTGGCCATTGCCCGTTACAATGTGGGTGAAAACATCAAAGCCGAATGGGACATGACCAAGTTTCCCAACCAGTGGGATGCACTGTTGAACATCATTACAACACGCAACCCGAAAAAGATCGGCATCAATACTTCTACACACCACAACCAGGCCGATGGACTGGATGTAACAGATTACAATGAACTGATGCAGAAAATGCCTGCGGCATTCAAGTCGAAAGTTGTGAGCGCAGAAAACCTTGCAGTCAATTGGCTGGAGACAAGAACCGAACGGGAAATGCAGATCTATCCGCAGCTCGTATACGCCACCCGAAAAATTATTGAAGAAGGATTTTCAGAAAAAGTAATTACGCCCGGCATTACTACAACCGATGATGTAGTGTGGTGGTTTCGTGAAAAGATCAGAAGCATGGGTTACGATACATGGTTTCATCCATCAGTATCTGTTCAACGCAACGATCCGCAAAACTTTGAACATTTAAGAAGCTTCTCTAACAGACCGAAAGATGATGTAATACAACCCGGCGATCTGTTACATGTAGACATTGGCATTACCTATCTGCGCCTCAATACCGATGTGCAGGAACACGCATATATCTTAAGGCCCGGCGAAACGGAAGTACCCAAGAGTATCCGGGATGCGTTTACAAAAGCAAACCGTTTGCAGGATATTCTCACTTCGCAATTCAAACAAGGCAAAACAGGCAACCAGATTTTAGCTGATGCACTCGCACAGGCGAAGAAAGAAAACATTGAAGCGGTGATCTATACGCACCCGTTAGGCTTTCATGGCCATGCAGCCGGACCAACCATTGGTATGTGGGATCAGCAGAATGGTGTACCCGGTGCAGGCGATTTTCCGATGAACTTCCGCACCGCTTACAGCATTGAATTAAATGCAGCATCAGATATTCCCGAATGGAAAAAGAGCATTCGCATTATGCTGGAGCAGGATGGTTATTTTGATGAGAATAGCTTCCGTTACATCGGGGGCAGACAAAAAGAAATTTATGTAGTGCCGAGAATGAATAAGAATGTGGGCAATTGATTATTTACACATCAACGTTACGACCTGACAGGTTAAATAACATTATTCTGTTTGTATGTAATTATAGCAACTGTAAATAGTGGCTTAACCTGTCAGGTCAACATTTAACTTGAATATTTCCCCAACATATCGTGGTATCTTCTTTATGCTGCTGGCGGCATTTGGTTTTTCGGTCATGGGCGGTGCAGCCAAAGTACTCAAAGGAAGCTTCAATGCCGGGCAACTTGTGTTCTGGAGAAACATTGTTGGGCTCTTATTTATTACAGGCAGCTTACTCAATCGTGCACCACAACAAACAGGCGGCAAACTGCTCCGCCTCATCTTTCGTGGACTCATGGGTACTTCAGCCGTGTACATGTTACTATATTGTATTCTGCATTTGCCGTTGGGTACGGCGATGAGTTATAATCTTACTTCTGCGTTGTTCATTGCACTCTTCACGTTTCTTTTATTTAAAGAATACGAAGGTCGTTGGGTTATCCTGGCGGTGCTGCTGGGCTTTGCAGGTATGTTGCTTATTTACAAACCAAGTATTCACCTGCCTTGGTTTTATCATTTGGCTGGTTTGCTCAGTGGTATTTTGTCGGCCATTGCCTACATCACTGTTGGCAAACTCACAAAGTATTACGATACAAGAGTGATTGTGCTTTCGTTTGTGCTCACAGGAGTGTTGGTGCCATTGCTCTTCACTTCCATTCGGGCACTGTTACAATTACCTGCCGATGAGATTCTTTTCATTCACTGGCGCTGGCCGCAGCAAACAGAATGGTTGTATGTTTTACTAATGGGCAGCTCTGCTTTATTCGGACAATATTTTGTAACCAAGGCCTACGGCGCCGATAAAGCCGGCATTGTTTCAGCCATCAGCTATGCCGGCATCATCTTCAGTATTTTCATTGGTATGCTGCTGGGCGATGCGTTTCCTGATGCGGTTTCATTACTTGGTATTCTGCTTATTATCTGCAGTGGATTGATGATCTCATTTATAAAGAAGCGGCAAGACCTGACAGGTTAAGCCCTTGTTTGGTCTTACCTATTATTTTGCTGACAGCCTTATAAACACTAAACCTGTCAGGTCGAATCATTCCAAAGCCACTTTCTTAATGATTTCGATTTCTTCCCCCTGAACCATATGGTGTCTTATGAATTTCTCCTTTCCACCAAAAAGCTCCAGAAAGAACGCTTTTGTAACAAGGGTTGGCTTATCTATAATATATGCTTGATAAGAAGAATATCTCCAGCTATTCCAATCTTCAGCATATTGATGATGAAACGGATTTCTGTGAATGTACCATAAGCACCATATCAAGTATTCTTCGTTTTGCAGTAGTTTCCGCTTGTAAGGTGTCATGAACAAGCCTCCCTTTCTCCCGTACTTAAGATTCTTCCATTTTACAAATGCATTTGCAGCATCACTCATCTTCTTCGAAAAATCAGCAGAAGCAGTATGGTCCTGTATTCTTACGAGCAAATGATAATGATTGGGGAGAATACAATAAGCATGAATTTCACAAACAGGCAGAAGAAACTTTTTGATTAACTGAAACCAATGATCATAATCAGCATCGGTGTGAAACAGTACTTCATTACCAATGGCCCTGTTATAAATATGGAAAAATTCACCAGGAGTAATTTCTTGTTGGCTAGCTGACACGGCTTAGTTGTTTTATTGAATTGACGGATTAGACCTGACAGGTTTGTTCCCTACATCTATCCATTTCGACTATTTGCACAGACTCTTTTAAACTTAACCTGTCAGGTCTTGCATCTTCACTAACTATCGTTCTTAAACGTTTACAAAAATTTTATGTCTCATTTATAATATTATCGTTTACTTTTGTGCCTCAATTTTCAAACAGTTGATCAACACAAATACATATAACACAATTGAAGTAAGTGCCAACAACAGCACTTGTCACTTCTATGTATTTTCCCCACGACCTCGACGTGTATTCTGACAGGACGAACCCCTCACCATGGTCCCTGTCAGTGAACATTCTCCCCGGAATTTTTCTCAGGATTGGTTATCCGCTTTTTCATAAGGCTTTTATGCAAACATGGACAATCAGGAAATTATCATACGTGTAGCCAATAGTGGCGACACGCACTACGCAGAAACGATCACCAACGAAATGGAGGAGAGTGCCAAAGCACGTGGCACAGGTATCGCCAAACGCAGCCCCGAATATGTAGCCAACAAAATGAACGAAGGCAAAGCAGTAATTGCTTTGCTGAAAGACGGCACATGGGTTGGCTTCTGTTATATTGAAACATGGAGCCACGGTGCGTTTGTGGCCAACAGCGGATTGATTGTATCACCAGCTTTCCGTAAAAGTGGTGTGGCAAAACAGATCAAGAAGAAAATATTCGATCTCTCCCGCCAGCTATTCCCCGACGCAAAAATTTTCGGACTCACCACCGGTCTGGCCGTAATGAAGATCAACTCCGAACTCGGTTACGAACCCGTTACTTACAGCGAACTTACACAAGATGAAGAGTTCTGGGCAGGCTGCAAAAGCTGTGTGAATTATGATATTCTCATGAGCAAGCAGCGCAAGAACTGTATGTGTACAGCCATGCTCTACGATCCAAAAGATCATTACGAGCCCGAAGAAACCAAGCAATACTTTGAAGAAAATAAATCAGGCTTCGAACGTTTACTCCGCTTTAAAGAATGGAAATTCTTAAAAGCATTTCGCCGGAAAGAAAACGGTGGAAGTGGCGGCGAAAGCAAAACAAAGAAGTTCCTGCATTTTTTTCATTTATAATGCCCTGCTCCCGAAAGAGGAGTAAGGCTGCAACTGATTTTTATTGGTGTTGCGCCTGCCCTCCGCAACTTTAGTGAAGGAGGGTCGCACACTTCAACGTTCTATAATTCTGTTCAACAATGGCAAACAAAAAAATTGTTCTCGGCTTCAGTGGTGGTTTAGATACAACTTACTGCGCCAAATATCTCAGTGAAGATTTAGGATACGAAATTCATTCGGTAATTGTAAACACCGGCGGCTTTAGTGAAGAAGAACTGCAAAAGATCGAAGCACACGCCTACAAGCTGGGCGTAAAAACACACACAACTGTTAATGCAATAAAAGGTTATTACGAACGCATTATCAAGTATCTCATTTTCGGAAACTGTTTAAAGAACAATACTTATCCGCTGAGTGTAAGTGCGGAGCGTTTAAGCCAGGCCCTGCACATTGCGGAACATGCAAAAAAATTAAATGCCGATGCAGTAGCACATGGCAGCACTGGTGCAGGCAACGACCAGGTGCGTTTTGATATGATCTTCCACATCATGATTCCCGGTGTAGAGATCATCACACCCATCCGTGATATGAAGCTGAGCCGTGAAGAAGAAATTGCTTACCTCAAGAGCAAGGGTGTGGAAATGAATTTTGAAAAAGCAGCGTATTCTATTAATAAAGGACTGTGGGGAACGAGCATCGGTGGTAAAGAAACACTCAACAGCAAAGGCATGTTGCCGGAAGAAGCATGGCCAACGCAGGTAACCAAAGCAGGAAATGAAGAAGTTAAACTTCATTTCGAAAAAGGTGAACTGAAAGCGGTGAACGATCAGCAGTTCGATCATCCGGTTGATGCCATCAACTATTTACAATCAATTGCCGGAGCTTACGGTATTGCACGTGATATTCATGTGGGCGATACCATCATCGGCATTAAAGGCCGTGTGGGTTTTGAAGCAGCCGCTCCAATGGTGATTCTGAAAGCACATCATGCACTCGAAAAGCATGTACTCACCAAATGGCAGCTGCAATGGAAAGATACACTCGCACAATTCTACGGTAACTGGATGCACGAAGGACAAATTCTTGATCCGGTGATGCGTGATATTGAAGCTTACTTCATCAGCAGTCAGCAAAATGTTACAGGCGATGTGTTTGTACAACTGATGCCTTACCGTTTCCAGGTAATTGGTATCGAAAGCAAATACGATCTCATGAGCAGCAAGTTTGGGAAGTACGGTGAAATGAACACCGGCTTTACAGGTGATGATGTAAGAGGCTTCTCAAAAATATTCGGCAATCAAACATCTATCTGGACTTCGGTTCAGGAAGAAAATAAAAAATAACAAATGAGAAATGAAGAATGACAAAGTAGCTGTAGCATCGGCCTTCACTTTTTCATTTCATATTCTTCATTCTTAATTTTTAATTATGGCTATTAGAGTAGGAATCATTGGTGGTGCAGGTTATACAGGTGGTGAACTCATCCGTTTACTGGTGAATCATCCAAATGTAGAGTTGTCTTTTGTGCATAGCAGAAGCAATGCAGGTGAACCTGTTTATAAAGTGCACCAGGATCTTGTTGGTGAAACAGAATTGAAATTCACCGACAGCCTCACCCCTTTAGGAGACGGGGGCCTGAATGTATTATTCTTATGCCTAGGTCATAGCGAATCAAAAAAGTTCTTAGCTGAGAATACAATTGATCAGCGCATTAAGATCATTGACCTGGCGAATGATTTTCGTTTAGCGAATAGTTCAACAAGTGGTAGCCGCAAATTTGTTTACGGATTACCTGAGCTGAACAAAGAACAAATTAAAACTGCAAACAACATTGCCAACCCCGGCTGCTTTGCTACCACGCTTCAACTTGGTTTGTTGCCCTTGGCAAAAGCAGGTTTGCTGAAAGAGGTGTACACAACCGGTATCACCGGTAGTACAGGAGCCGGCCAAAGCCTGGCTGCCACTTCACATTTCAGCTGGAGAGCAAATAATATTCAGGCCTATAAAACATTAACGCATCAGCATCTCGGAGAAATCGGTGAATCGTTAGTACAGTTACAACCCAACAGCGACATTGCTGTAAACTTTGTTCCCTGGCGTGGCGATTTCACCAGAGGTATTTTCATCAGCTCACAAGTAAAATGTGATAAGAGTCTCGATGAACTGAACAAACTTTATGAAGATTTTTATACTGATGCTGCATTTACACATGTGATTAAAGAAGCTGTTTTCTTAAAACAAGTAGTGAATACAAACAAGTGCCTCATTCAACTGGAAAAAGTGGGTGACATGCTCGTTGTTCATTCAGCAGCTGATAACTTATTAAAAGGCGCAAGCGGACAAGCAGTACAAAACATGAACCTGTTGTTTGGCCTGGATGAGAAAACAGGATTGAATTTGAAAGCAAACTATTTTTAAAATAACCACGGAGACACAGAGAGCACAGAGCAATCTCTGTGTCTCTGAGCCTCTGTGGTAAAACTTACAACATGAATTTATTCGACGTTTACCCCATCAACAACATCGCAATTACAAAAGCCAAAGGCTCCTATGTATGGGATGATCAAGGCGAGCAGTACCTCGATCTTTACGGCGGTCATGCTGTCATCAGTATCGGACACACACATCCGCATTGGGTAAAACGAATTGAAGAGCAGTTAAACAAAATTGCTTTCTACTCCAACTCCATTAAAATTCCGTTGCAGGAAGAACTGGCAGCGAAGCTGGGTAAAGTAAGCGGCAAAGAAGAGTATCAACTTTTCCTTTGCAACTCAGGCGCCGAAGCAAACGAGAACGCATTGAAGCTTGCGAGTTTTCACAACGGACGCAAAAAAATCATTGCTTTCAACAAAGCCTTTCACGGTCGTACGTCACTGGCTGTTAGTGCAACAGATAATAAAAATTATATCGCCCCGGTTAACGAAACCGATAATGTGATCTTCCTTCCGTTGAACGATGAAGCTGCACTGGAAGCTTGTTTCAAAAAACAAGGCGATGAAATTTCTTCGGTGATCATTGAAGGGATTCAAGGCGTAGGTGGCATCAATGTTGCAGAAAATTCATTCCTCAAAAAGATCCGTTCACTTTGCGATCAGTATGGTGCGGTTTATATTGCTGACAGTGTTCAGTGTGGTTATGGCAGAAGCGGTAAGTTTTTCAGTCATGATTTTGCAGGGGTGAATGCCGATATATACAGCATGGCAAAAGGCATGGGCAATGGTTTCCCCATTGGCGGAATCATCATTGCACCACATATCAAACCCAAACATTTCCAGTTGGGCACCACCTTCGGCGGCAATCATTTGGCTTGTGCGGCCGCATTAGCAGTGCTGGAAGTAATGGAAGAAGAGAAATTGATGGGCAATGCGGTGATGATCGGCAAATATTTACGTGAAGAATTAGAGAAGATCGAAGAACTGGAAAATGTACGTGGCCGTGGTTTAATGATTGGCTTTGATGTGCCGGAAGAATACAAAGACCTCAAGAAAAATTTATTGCTCAACCAAAAGATCTTCACCGGCGAAGCAAAACCAAATGTAATTCGTTTGTTGCCAAGCCTTGGTTTGAAGAAGAGAGATGCAGAAATGTTTATTGATGCTGTGAAGGAAGAACTTGAAGCGATGAAAGGATAATGCTTTTTTATGAAACAAAATGTAACCGGAAAATTAGCAGTCGTATTTCTTCTTTTAGCAATACCATTCTTAATTGACAGCATTTTGTTTTTGGTAAATCCATCATTTAGTCAGTATAGCATGACCGGCTTTTTGATGAAAGGATATTTTGGAATGTTGCCCCTGTTTATATTTTATATGCTGGTTGCAACACTGGTAATTTATATCTGGAATAAAAAAAGAAAAAAGAATTGAAAAATTTCATTTCCGTTCATGATGTAGACAACATCAACGCTCTTGTACAAAAAGCGTTGGCCTATAAAGCAAACCCGCTTGCTGATAAAGCATTAGGTGCTGGCAAGCGCATGGGTTTAATTTTTCTTAATCCCAGTTTACGTACTCGACTTAGTACACAGATCGCTGCTGAGAATCTCGGTATGCAACCCATCGTATTTAATGTAGGGAGCGAAGGCTGGACCTGGGAGTTTGAAGAAGAAGCTATCATGAGTGGTACAACAGTGGAGCATGTAAAAGATGCAGCACCAATTCTCGGAAATTATTTCGATGTGTTGGCCATCCGTACGTTTCCTTCTTTACAAAACAAGCATGATGATTACAGCGAACTGTTTATTAAACAGTTTATCAAATATGCAGGTGTTCCGGTGGTGAGTTTAGAAAGTTCAACACTGCATCCGTTGCAGTCGTTGACCGACATCATTACCATCACTGAAACATTCAAAGAAAAACGCAAACCCAAAATCGTATTGACCTGGGCGCCGCATATCAAACCGTTGCCACAATGCGTGAGCAACAGTTTTGCACAATGGATCAATGCTTGGGGCGAAGCTGATTTTGTGATCACCCATCCGGAAGATTATGAACTGGATGAACAATTCACCAAAGGTGCCACCATTACACACAACCAGGATGAAGCATTAAAAGATGCAGACTTTGTATATGTGAAAAACTGGAGTACCTATACCGATTATGGTCGCATTTACTGTAACGACCCAGCGTGGATGTTGACAGAAGAAAAACTAAAAACAACCAACAACGCCAAAGTGATGCATTGCTTACCTGTTCGCAGAAATGTGGAGCTGAGCGATGAAGTACTCGACAGCAGCAACAGCATTGTTACCCAACAGGCGAGCAATCGTGTTTGGGCCGCACAAACAGTGTTAGCAGAAATCCTGAAAAGCCCCCATCCCCTGAAGGGGGGTGCTTAACACCGATTAATTGTAGCAGTATGAAGGAGAATATGTTTTATGGCGCAAGCCATTTGATTTTTCAAAAAGCCGAGGAGCTTCGAAACAGAATGACACCTGCAGAGGAGTTGCTCTGGAAACATATTCATATAAATGAGTGGAAACTAAAATTTAGAAGACAGCATCCGATTTCAAACTATGTTGTTGACTTTTATTGTCATGCTGCCAGGTTGGTAATAGAACTTGACGGAGGTATTCACGAGGTTGAGGAAGTAAAAATAAACGATCAGGTTCGGGAACGAAACTTAAAGTCACTTGGATTAACAGTTCTTCGCTTTAAGAATGAAGAGGTATTTCAAAATAAGTCAACAGTTTTAAAAACGATTAAGGATACAATAGCGACCATTCAAGAAAACAAACAGCTTGTGATTGAAAAGGAAAAATTAGTTGTTATTAAAATAGGTGGGAATATTGTTGATAGCGAACCTGTTTTGGCGTCTTTTCTTGAAAGCTTTTCAAAACTTGTCGGAGGGCATACTAGCCCCCCTTCAGGGGATGGGGGCTTCAAGGCAATTTTAATACACGGCGGAGGTAAGGTAGCAACCAAAATCGGCGAATCATTAGGCATCGAAAGCAAATATGTAGATGGTCGTCGTATTACCGATGCCGCAACCATTGATTTAGTAACAATGGTGTACGCCGGACTTATCAACAAAAAAGTAATCGCACAATTGCAGTCGCTTGGCTGCAATGCCATTGGTGTTACCGGTGCAGACGGCAATTTAATTCCTGCGAATAAGCGTCCGGTAAAAGAAATTGATTACGGTTTTGTAGGCGATGTAAAGTCAGACAAGATCAATGCACAAAACTGGAGCGGCTTGTTAGAGCATGGATTTATACCAGTGGTTGCGCCGATTACACACGATGGTAAGGGTCAACTGCTCAACACCAATGCAGATACGATTGCTCAGGAAGTGGCAAAAGCCATGAGCAACTTGTATGAAGTAAGTTTGATCTATTCCTTTGAAAAAGCAGGTGTATTGCTCGATGCAAATGATGATGCAACCGTCATCAGCAACATCGATCCCACATCATACGAACAATTAAAAGCAGAAGGAAAAATATTTGCGGGCATGATCCCGAAACTCGATAACGCATTTGCTGCGTTAAACAGTGGTGTAAAAAAGGTAGTAATTGGTAAAGCAGAGCATTTGAACGATCTGATCAACGGAGAAAGCGGAACATCCATTACAAACAGTTAAACAAATTATTATGGCCAACCAGGACATCAGCCAACTACACACAGAGGCAGTTGAATTATTAAAACAGCTGATCGCCACGCCGTCTTTTTCAAAAGAAGAAAACGAAACCGCAGAAATTCTTATTCATTTTTTTGCACAAAAAGGCATTGAACATTTTCGTGTAGGCAACAATGTGTATGCAAAGAACAAGTTTTACGATGCAGCAAAACCATCGGTGTTACTCAACTCACATCACGATACCGTAAAACCAAATGCGAAATACACAAGAGATCCATTTGAACCGATAGTGGAAGACGGGAAATTATTTGGCCTCGGCAGTAATGATGCAGGCGGTTGTTTGGTAAGCTTAATTGCAACCTTTCTTTACTACTACGAGAAAGAAAATCTTTCGCACAACGTGGTGTTTGCTGCAAGTGCTGAGGAAGAAATCAGCGGTGTGAATGGTATTGAACTGGTGTTGCCTTATCTCGGTAATATCAACTTTGGTATTGTGGGCGAACCAACCAAGATGGATATGGCTGTTGCTGAACGTGGATTAATGGTGATCGACTGTATTGCACAAGGTAAAGCCGGACATGCTGCACGCAAAGAAGGCGTCAATGCCTTGTACATTGCCATGGACGACATAAACTGGATCCGTAATTACAAGTTCGATAAGGTAAGTCCGTTGTTAGGTGAATCGATGTTGACGGTAACGGTGATTGGTACCGAAAACCAGCAACACAATGTAGTACCACCACAATGCAAATTTGTAATTGATGTGCGGGTGAACGAACTCTATACCTTCGATGAAATACTTGGTGAGTTGAAAGAAAACTTAAAGAGCCAGTTCAAACCACGTACAACAAGAATGAAATCAACTTCTATCGCCATGGATCATCCATTGGTGAAAGCAGGTATTGAGTTGGGTCGTGGTTATTATGGTTCACCCACAACAAGTGACAAAGCATTAATGCCGTTCCCTGCATTGAAGATGGGCCCTGGTGATAGTGCAAGAAGTCATACAGCCGATGAATATGTATATGTTGATGAGATCAAAGGTGGGATTGAGTTGTATATAAAATTATTAGACCGTATTTTATAGTGTTGCCGGTTTCCAGTTACTGGTTGCTGGTAAAACAACGCCAACAACATGAAATATCTGTAAAAATTATTGAGCTATTTTATTATATCAGCGATAGAGTTTTTACAGATATACTTTGTGGCCAAAATAAAATATCAACTAGCACATGAAAAGTTACCGGGAGCTTGATGTTTATAAGGAGTCGAAACAACTAGCTATCGAAATACACAAAATGAGTCTTTCTCTTCCAAAGTTTGAGTTATATGAAGAAGGAAGCCAAATAAGAAGATCTTCAAAAGCCGTTACTTCTGCAATAGTTGAAGGATACGGCAGAAAAAGATATAAACAGGATTTCATTCGATTTCTTGTTTATGCACAATCAGAATGTGATGAAACAATTGTGCATTTAGATTTCCTGCATGAAACTGAGTCTCTGAAAGAAACGAGTTTGTACAGTAGTTTCTTTGAGCGCTATACAGTTTTGAGTAAGAAAATAAACAACTTTATTCAGTGGGTAGAAGATAACTGGAACAACCTGCCTCCAACGGAGATCAAGTAACCAGCAACCGGAAACCTGTAACCTGAAACAAAAAAATTATGAAACTCTGGAGCAAAGAAAACAGCAGCACATCTGCGTTGGTTGAACAATTCACTGTTGGTCGTGATAAAGAATTTGATTTGTTGTTGGCAAAGTACGATGTGCAAGGCTCCATTGCGCATGTAACCATGCTGGGTGAAGTGGGTTTGATGAGTAAAGAAGAAGCAGAACAGGCTGTTGCCGGACTGAAAGAAATCGCTGCAACCATTGAGCTTGGCTCTTTCATTATTGAAGAAGGCATAGAAGATGTGCATTCACAGGTTGAATATCTGCTTACCCAAAAGATCGGCGACGTTGGTAAGAAAATCCACAGCGGAAGAAGCCGTAACGACCAGGTGGCGGTTGATATTAAATTGTACCTGCGTGCAGAGATCAACAATATTAAAGACGAAGTAAAAAATCTGTTTGATCTCTTGATCAAAACCGGCGATCAGCATAAGCATACATTACTGCCCGGCTATACACATTTGCAAATTGCCATGCCATCTTCGGTTGGTTTATGGTTGGGTGCCTATGCCGAGAGCTTGGTAGATGATGTTGAATTATTAGCAGCTGCTTACCAGGTGGCCAATAAAAATCCATTGGGCAGTGGTGCAGGTTATGGCTCATCGTTTCCGCTCAACAGAAAACGTACAACGGAATTGTTGCAGTTCGGCACGCTTAACTGGAACAGTGTGTATGCACAAATGAGCCGTGGTAAAACAGAGAAAGTAACAAGCATTGGCATGAGCGCTGTTGCAGCAACACTCAGCAAACTGGCGATGGATTGTTGCTTGTACATGAACCAGAACTTTGGTTTCCTTTCGTTCCCCGATGAGTTGACTACCGGCAGCAGCATTATGCCGCACAAAAAAAATCCGGATGTGTTTGAACTCATCCGTGCAAAATGCAATCGCATCCAATCAATACCAAACGAGTTGACATTACTCATCAACAACCTGCCTTCCGGTTACCATCGTGATATGCAGTTGACCAAAGAAATTCTGTTCCCTGCTATTGAAGAACTGAAAGCTTGTCTGCAGCTAATGCAGCTCATGCTCAGCAACATGAAGGTGAAGGAAAATATTCTCACCGATGAGAAGTATAAATATTTATTCAGCGTGGAAGCTGTGAATGAATTGGTGAACAAAGGCGTTCCTTTCCGTGAAGCGTATCAACAGGTGGGTAATGCCATCAACAAAGGAGAATTTGAATACGATCTGCAACAGTTACATCACACACACGAAGGAAGCATTGGCAATCTCTGCAACGAAGAAATTACAGCAGAGATGAACAAAGTACTCACAAAATTCTAAACCGTATAATATGTAACCGCAACAGTAATTGTTGCGGTTTTTTAGCCTTTATGAAAAAACAAGTGCTCTTGCTTTTCTTTTCCCTTTGCCTGATCAGCTGGGGTTATAGCCAGAACAAAGCTGCTGCAACAGTAAGCGTTGAATGCATTGCCGATACAGACAGCATCTGGATTTCTCTTCAGCAATCGGCGTTTGTAAAAGCAGGAACCCTGATGGTTGTGGCAAAAGCCATGAATACCGGAGTAGTTGATACCTTGTATTATCCTGTCATTGATACACTCAACAGTTTTCTTGTAACCGTACCTGAAAATTTTCAGAACGATAAAATTGTTCTGTCAACTTTTTATTACCCCGGACTTAGACAAGTAACCGGTATTCTCAACAACAACAAAATTTCTTCTTCGCTGCTCATGTATGTGTTCGGGAAAAACATGCCCAACTACAACAAGGTAATAGAAGTAAAAGAGGATAAACATTTCGTTTTACCAAAACTGGTATTCGAAAACAAAGCAACGGTGTTCTTCAATTTTGTGGGCACAAAGCGCAAACAAAAACCGGATATATCAATTGATCTGTTGCCCAAAGCAAAAGACTACGATTCGGTTACAACAGCAGTTTTCAATTTTGGAGCCAACTTATTTACGTCTGCAGAATACGATTCACTGAAACGCATCAATCAACTTCCGCCCAATGCTGTAAGAGTGGAAGGAAAAGGGAAAGAACTGCAGCAGATCATTGTTACCGGCACACGTAAAACCAAACTGGAAAAATACAAAGAGCAATTTGCTTCCGGTCTCTACGAAAGCATCATGGAACGGGAGTTTAATTTCCTCGATAACGATGAAATTCTCACCTACCCCGATTGTATCAATTATTTGCTTACAAGAATGGCCGGGTTAAGCCTCAGCACAGACCGATCAACCGGTGAACAGGCCTTGTTTTGGCGAAAGGAAAAAGTAAAAGCGTATTTCATTGATGAAATGGAAGTGGATTTTAACCAGGTACAAATGCTCGACGTTTCAACCATTGCTTACATGAAATTTTTACCAACACTACTGGCAGGTAGCATGAACTCCGGTAATGGTGGAGCTGTTGTTGTGTACACCCGTAAAGGAGAATTTGTACGGCAGGGCTCTTTTCAAAACAATTATATCTTTTCCATTAAAGGCTATACCGCTTCTGATTATATATTGTTTTCTGGAGGAAAGTAACGGACATAAAAAAAGCCATACACTCGCAGCTGTAATGGCTTTTAAGCGTAAAGTTTCTTCATAAGCTATTCGGCAAAATAATTTTTCCATCTTCTGAATTGTTTTGTTTGCGGCGACTCGAACGACTCCACCAGCAAATGAACAATCTGTTTAATGGAGAGAACAACAGAAGAACTTTTCTTAACAGAGGTTGTCTTTTTCATATAATTGGATTTAGGACTATAAAATTAATTCGCAAAAAAAGTTTATGCAAGCGTAGAACTGATGTTTTTTCACTTGCGAATTTTACGGGTTTGCATGTAAATTGTACGATGCTCCCTGTTCCTGCAAAAAGCATTTCGAATTTTTTTTCAACTAAACCCTTGGTTTAAAAGGAGTTTTGTATACATCGGTGCGCAGCAACACCGCTCTCTTTTTGTTTATTCGCTGATTTCTGCAAACTGCAACAGCAGTAAGGGTTGTAAAAAATTTTCGAAAACTAATTGTATGTACTAAGTGGTACTAATCGGGTCTGTTTATGCTTGCTTCTCTAAAAAAACAAGTAAGCATGTATTTTTCGCATTAGTTATTCTTCTTACAAAACCACTATAAAACACCGGATTGTTTTTTTATATTGCAACAAATCTCTATCCATGAACCAAAAGCTACTGCTGTTAATCTGCATCACAATCTGCTGCACCTTGAACGTTTTTGCCCAAAAAAGTACCTTCACGACCATCAGGCCCGATCTTGAAAAAGTAATCAACGATTATCCCAATCAGTTTGCACTAATCAAAGGACAACAAAACCAGGCCGAACCGAATATCATTGAATACAGCTCAAAAGTTGAAATGAAAGGAGCAGTTGAATCAAAGATCATCGGCTATCCTGCCAATAAAAAAATCAACTGGTTGTGGGAGGCAAAGCTGTTTGTAACCGCAGATATCAACACGCTGAAAAAACAATACAAAGCTTACTACAACGATATATTGGGTAAATCGTTGTTCAGCAAAGGCGCTAACAATAGTATTCAGCCAACAAATGCCTATTCTGCACCAAGTGAAGAGTTGCGTTTATGGAGCAACCAGTTTCACATCAACGATGCCACGGGCGAGTTCAGTAAACTGGTAATTGACCTGATTGCAGAATTTCAGAATTTCGAATGGGTGGTATACCTGCGGGTGTACGATAAAGAAAAAGATGAAGAAATGCGACCCTCAAAAGATACCAACGATCCGTGGCGATACGGATCGAACAGCAACCAATAAACAAAAAAGAAGCGCTGCCGGCGCTTCTTTTTTTATGCTGCTGGTACAAGCACCTTATTACTGCTTTTCTTGCGGTCAATATAATTCCAAAGCCACATCAACGTAAACGAAGGCACAAAGTCTGTTCCCGGTAATAATTCTTCGGCCAGGTTAAATAACGAACCAAACGATCCTTTCCAGCCACCAAACGTGCGGTAAAAAATAATAGCCGAAACCGGCGCCCAAAGCACATCTGCAAACTCACCCAAAAACGGAACGGCATAGCTGGCATAACCCACTGCGTCCATTACAAGACAAAAGAAAATGGATGGTTGTTGTTTGTTCATGTTTCTGTTTTTCTGCTTAGCAAGATTTACGAAGTGCTGCAAGCGTTGCATGCGTTTACATTTTTCAAGGCAAACGTATAAAGATAAGAAGCTTTTCCTGTACCGCAATCGCTTTTACAACGTTGATAATTCTTTCTGTTTTTAACAGGAAATGTGACCTGAATGCTTTTACATTTGCAGATTAGCCTTTTCTGAACACAGCACATGTTTGCTTTGGCTGATACCAAATTGATTATCGAAAACAAAAACTGTTACGCTTGGCTTTACCTCATTTGCTGAAGTTTGCATACAATCACGGTACGGAAGAAGTGGTTCGTCGTGGTAAAAAAATCCACGCCATCGGTTTTGCCGAACTGGTAGAACACGATGAACTGATGGGCACTGTCGTGTTTCGTGTGCGTGACGATTCGTACTCCACGTTTTACAAGGTGTACATCCAGAAGTACAAAGATGCCAATGCCATGAATGTGCGTTGCAGCTGCCCGTACAACCTCGGCGATATTTGTCGCCACGAGGTAGCATCGCTTTTTCAGTTGCAGGATCTCATCGATAAAAATATTCTCGGCTTAAAAGATCTGCAGTACGATCAACGGCATACCGTTGTAAAAATGAAAAGCATCGAGCTCAAAACCATCCGCACGCTTACTGCAGCTGCTGCCTTAAACGATGCCGAAGTTTTTCTGCGCAGCAAAAAAGCAAGTATTCTTTCGGCAAAAGACGAATGTGTAAAAGCCGAAGTGCAGATGAACGGTGAAACATGGCCGGTAACCATTCAGAAAAACGACGAACGCAATTTCGATACTTCCTGCACCTGTGCCGAAAATGCACACGCCATCTGCGAACACAAAGCCATCGTATTTATTCAATTACTAAATGCGCACGGACCATTGTACTTCGACAGCATCCGCAACATGGATAAAGAAAAAGGAAAGCTGTTAGGCATCTATGGTTATTCGCTTTCCGACAACTGGCAGGAGAAATTTGAATTCATTTATAAAGATGGTAAACCTTTTCTGCGTGTACTCGATCCGGGTGTAAAACGGGTGGAACCATCTGCTGTAAAAAAACCGGAACCTGCAGCAACAGCAGTTGCTGTAAACGAACAGGAGAATACAGCTGTTGAAACAGAAGAAGAAGTAAAAGCGCTCACACGTTTAGGTGTGGTGCTCAACAATAACAGCAAACAGTTTCCGTACTTCAGTATTGATGTGGTGAAAGGCGAAGTGGATAATGATACCAATGAGTTCATCGGCAATATTGAAAAACTGGATGTAAGTAAGTTTATCGAAACCGACGACCTTGGTGAAAATGATAAACAACTCCTGCAGTTGTTACGTCGTTTGCAACCTGCAGAAATCAGCAAGTTTGTCAACCGCAATTCACCCTTCTCCGGTATCTGGGAAAACATCATCCATCACGAAGAAGACGATTTGCCCGAAGATACCAAAACACTGATGCTGGAATATTTACTTCCACGCATTCAGAAATTATTTGCCGAAACAAGTTCGCCGGTATTACTCTTACCAAAAGGAAAAGAGTTCAAAACAAAAAATCTTGTTCCTGTTACAACAACCGGCACTTTCCTGAAACCATTCTTTGAACTGAAACAGCAAAAGAATAAATGGGAGTGGAGTTGTAAAGTAAAAATCAACAGCGTACCGTTGGATGTACATGAGAACGATTGGAACAGTCCGCTCATTTTTTTACTCAACAATGAAGCACGCACCTGGGAAAAACAGGAAGATGCACAACTGGTTATCGATTTTACAGCAACTAAAAACCGGCTTATCAGCAATAGTGATCTGTCGGAGTTTCTTTCGAAAGAAGCCTTGAAGATTGCACGTGATTACCATGTGGAGTTTGATGCTGCATTGATCAAAGAAGTAAAAGCTGGTGAACCGGATATTACCTTACAACTGCAGGAAAAAGGCGATTACCTGGTAATGATTCCCACCTTCAGTTACAAAGGGTACAAAGTGCGCTCCAGCGATAAAGACGAAATTATTTTACCCGGCGAAGATGGACTCATCATCGTTAACCGCAACCGTGAAAAAGAAAATGAGTTTGTTGAAAAGGTAGAGAAATTGCATTCGCAATTCATCAAACCCGAAGGCGGTACACAACTGGCATTAAAAGGAGCAGAGGTATTAAAAAACAACTGGTTCTTTTTGTTTGTAGATGCCATGAAGGAAATGAAAGTACCGGTGGAAGGCTGGGAAGTGCTGAAGAATTTCCGTTTCAATACAGCTAAACCAAAAACCGAAATCTATATCAGCAATGGAGTTGATTGGTTCGATGCAAAAGTGAAAGTGGTGTTTGGCGATCAGAGTGTAAGCATTGCCGAAGTAAAGAAAGCGTTGGCCAACAAGCAATCGCTGGTGCAGCTGGCCGATGGTACTTTGGGTGTGCTGCCCGAAGAGTGGATCAAACGTTATTCCATGCTCTTCCGGGTGGGCGAAAACAAGCAGGACAAACTGCGTTTATCAAAATACCACATCAGCGTTATTGATGAACTGTACGAGAGCCGTGATGAAACTGAGCTCATGATTGAGCTCGAAGAAAAATACGAACGCCTGCGTGAGTTCAAACATATTCAGAAAGTAGATCCGCCTGCACACCTGCAACCCATTCTTCGTCCCTACCAGGAAAGTGGTTTCCACTGGCTTAATTTTTTAAGCGAAGTGGGCTGGGGTGGTATTCTGGCCGATGATATGGGTTTGGGTAAAACCATCCAGGCCTTGTCGTTCTTGCAACATGTGCATACAAAAAACAACGGACTGAAAGCCTTGGTTGCCTGCCCCACTACGTTGATGTACAACTGGGAAAACGAGATCAAAAAATTTACACCGGCACTTACCTATCATATTCATCATGGTGCACAACGCAGCCGTGATAAAGATTTCTTTACCGGCTTCAATGTCATCATCACCACCTACGGTACACTGCGCAGCGATATTAAATTGCTGAGCGAACAGAATTTCGATTGTGTGGTACTCGACGAAAGCCAGGCCATTAAAAACCCCAACAGCAAAGTGGCCAAAGCAGCCTGCTTACTCAAAAGCAAACACCGTTTGTGCATGAGTGGTACGCCGCTGCAGAACAACACCTTTGATGTGTACGCACAAATGAACTTCCTCAACCCCGGTATGCTGGGCACGGTAGAACATTTCCGAAACGACTTTGCAACACCCATTGATAAGTTTGGCGAAAAAGAACAGAAAGAACATTTGCGCAAACTGTTGTTTCCGTTTATCCTTCGTCGTACAAAAGAACAGGTGGCAAAAGATCTGCCTGAAAAAACAGAAAGCATTCTGTATTGCGAAATGGAAACCGAGCAACGCCGTATTTACGATGCGTACCGCAACGAGTACCGTTCAAAAATTCTCGGTACCATCGAAGAAGTGGGTATTGGTCAATCGCAGTTAACCATTTTGCAAGGGTTGATGAAGCTGCGCCAGATCTGCGATTCGCCATCGATCTTAAACGAACCGGAAAAGCTGCCGAACCATTCGATTAAACTGGATGAACTCGTTCGTGAGCTGGAAGAAAACATGGGCAACCACAAAGCACTGGTGTTCTCTCAGTTCCTGGGCATGCTGGGATTGATTCGTGAAAAACTGGAAGAGCTCAACATTCCGTTTGTGTATTTTGATGGAAGTACATCTGCTGCAGATCGTGAAAAAGCGGTACAGGATTTCCAGAACAACGAAGAAACAAGAGTATTCCTCATTTCACTCAAAGCGGGTGGTGTGGGTTTGAACTTAACAGCTGCCGACTATGTGTACATTGTTGATCCATGGTGGAACCCTGCTGTAGAACAACAGGCCATCGACCGTACGCATCGTATTGGTCAAACCAACAACATCTTTGCGTATCGTATGATTTGTAAGGATACCATTGAAGATAAAATTCTGCAGCTGCAAGAACGCAAGCGTTCATTGGCACGTGATCTGATTGCTGATGACAATGGTTTTGTAAAAAGCCTCAGCAGAGAAGATGTGGAATACCTGTTCAGTTAATCTTCCTCAACAACATAAAAAAGGATGCACAGTGTGCATCCTTTTTTATGTCAGGACGTCGAAGACGTCAGACATTTTTTAAGTAATGGCACCAGCTATTGGTAGTAAAAAGCCAACAGCTGTTATGCACCTATAGTGAAACATTAATCGCTAACAGCCTTCTTTAATAAAGTTGATAAGGGTGATGTCTTTTAAGCGAAATACTCCTCCCGAAAAACCAAACCACATCTCTCCGTTTTTATCCTGCAAAATACTTTGCACATGGTTTTTGGTGCGGCCTTCATTTTCGGTATACGTTGTAAATGTGGTACCATTGAATTTACTCACGCCTCCGCCTAAAGTACCCATCCACAAATAGCCTTGCTTGTCAACCAGCATTGTCCACACATCGTTTGAGGCCAACCCGTTTTTATCGGTGTAATTCACAAAGCCATCGGTATTATACCGGCTCAAGCCATGTCCCCAGGTACCGAACCAAAGATTACCGGCCTTATCCTGTGTAATCGACAGCACATTGTTGCCAGCCAGGCCATTGGCTACGGTATAATTGGTAAACGTTGTCCCGTCGAATTTTTTTACACCATTTCCGTCTGTACCAAACCAGATAGCGCCACGCTTATCTTCGTACATACTCCACACCAGTTTCGGTGTAAAACGAAACTCCCGGTTATGTGTAACAGCAAGCGGCAGGTCTACTGCAGTAAAGCTGGTACCGTTGTAACGGCAAACACCTTTCATGGTGCTCACCCAAAGCTGTCCTTTGCTGTCGCATAACAAAGTCCAGGTATCATTCGAGGGTAAGCCATCTTTTTCCGTAAACAGGGTAAACGTTTTGCCATTGTACATGGTAAGACCATTGTTAGTGGCCATCCAGATATTGCCTGCTTGATCCTCTACAAGTTTTCTTACTGCATTTCCGCTGATGCCTTCCTTTGTGCCGAAATACACAAACTGTTTACCGTTGTAGCGGCATACGCCATCGTTATTGGTACCAAACCAGATATTGCCTGCTTTATCCTGCAACATGGTGCGGATGTAGTCGCTCACCTGTAAATCGGTTTGCTCCTGTGGTATCAGTTTTACAGACAGGAACCTGTAAACCGGAATACGTTTGGGCTCCGGCTGACCGTTGCCAATGGCCACTGATTGAAATTTGATATTGCTGTTATTTTGCCCGATGCAGGAGCCGAAGAGTAATGCAAATACAAAAAACGGGATCTGTTTCATAAATGTTCTTTTTGTGTGAGATTCGGTTTGTAATCATGATGCTCCACTAAATTAATCTGCCGGGCAGGCGAAAGGGGTAAAACAGTTGTAAATAGATTGTAAACGGTTGTAAAACCTTTGCAAACAAAGGCTGTAACAACGGGTATTGATTAATTTTAACGGGGAAAACTTGCAAACCCATTTTTTAAAACTAGCCGTTACGCATGAAGGGAAAACAATGGTTACTGGTTGCCGCAAGCGGAATTGTGTTGTTGCTTGTTGGGTTTGTAAGCAAACAGACCAACAATAATCGTTTCGACTCCGCTAAAGAAATGATTGTGATGCGGCAGATCGCTCACAGCATTTTACAATATGCCGGCGACAGCAGCACACAGGTAGTACCGCCAACCCGACTGGCAAAAGGTTCGTTCAGCATTCCGTTCAACAGCAGTTTTTCATTTAAACCCGATTCGCTGGTACAGATCATCGACCGCATTATCCGCAGCAACCATCTTCCTTCCGATTATATTGTGCAGGTTACCGAACCCTTCAACAACAAAGTGGTTTTTGGCTATGCCATCCTTCGCAGCGAACAGCAAAACATTGTGCCCTGCAGCGGACGCAACCAACCGTCGTTTCCGTACAACATTGTCATCAGTTTTAAAGAAGAACCTTTTACTCCTGCAATGTGGTTTATTGCCGCAGGTATTCTTTTACTTGCTGCTGCTGCTTTCGTGGGCTGGCGTATCAAACGCCAACCTGCAGAAAGCAATACAACATTGAAAGATGAAAAAACTGCAGATGCTCCTGTGTTCAGCATTGGTAACTATTTGTTTTATGCCGATACACAACGCTTGTTGTTGGGTTCTGATGAAACGATTTTAACCAGTAAAGAAGCAAAGCTCTTAAGCATTTTTGCTGAAGCACCCAACCAGGTTATTGACCGTAACAGGTTGCAGAAAGAAGTGTGGGAAGATGAAGGTGTGATTGTAGGTCGCAGTCTCGATGTGTTTGTATCAAAATTGCGCAAACGGTTAGAACAGGACCCCGCTATAAAAATTGTAAGTATTCATGGCAAGGGTTATAAGTTGGAAATCGGTTAACGGTCTGGAACAATAAAAAAGGAAGCACGGGTGCTTCCTTTTTTTATAAACAGAACCTCTTGTTTTTTATTCCGCAACAAACTGAACATGGTATGTTTTTACAACGCCTTTGTAGTTGAACGTTACAACAGCCTTTCCGTCTTTTGCTGCAGCTTGTGTTACATTTACTTGTACAAGTTGGTTGTTGGCCGAGGCAGTTACTTTGGGAACGGTAGTTTCGCTTGCAGGTACTTTCACCGTTGCCTGGTAAAGATTGTACTCCGTAATACCATTGGCATTGGTTGATCGTACAGGTGTGGCAGGAATATCAATGGCTTTTCCATTCACCTTTATAGTCACAACCGGCACAACAGGTCGCACCAATTTCTTTGTCTTTGAACTGAAACCAAGTCCACTTAAATTGAACAGCACTTCTGTGCTATCGCCTTCAGCTACTAAAAAGAGTGCATGCTTTTGATCGAGCTTGTCTACATACTTCGCTACATCAATTGTGAATTGCGTTACTTCCTGTTTGGCATTGGCAGGTACAACAATTTCACCGATCTTTTTACCGTTCCAGGTAGCATTATCCCAGGGACCGTCGAGCCATACATTCACCTTGAACGATTTTGCGGTGGTGGGTGTAAGGAACAGATGAAACTTCGTTTGGTTGCCCGGCTTCGTTCCTTCAAAAGCTTTCAACCCGTTTTTGTTTTGTGCCAGTCCGCCAAAGCCAAAATATTTGTAACCGATGATGTTGCCGTTTTTTACTTTTTCAATCGGCATGTGGTTATCCCAGATATCCCATGAATCCTGCTGGAGTGATGTTGCTGACAGATAACAGGCATACCCGGCAGAATAATAGCTATAAGGATCGAGGCCATAGAAATGAAAACCCTCCGAAGTTACTTCGGCACCTTTGTATTCTTTACCCTGACTGTCTTTGGCAGTCCACAATTGATTGGTTGCATAAGGATCGTATGCTCTGATGGTAACCTTTCCACCATCAGCTACCGGTTTTTCATCAGCAACAACCGTAACCGGTGCTACCATCGGCTGGCGGGCATAACCAAAACCACGTGGCGGACGGTGATAAAAGGCATACCACTGTCCGTTGATCTCCTGTATACTGCCATGGGTATTATGGCCTGCGTTACTTGTTTGCAAAGCACTACCATCCTGGTTCAGTACCGGTGCACGGGAATCCACCAACACGCCGCCACTCTTCCACGGGCCCAACGGAGAATCAGCATAGGCATAACGCAGGGTAGAGTTCGAACTGCTCAGGCCATAATCCGGTCCGGAATAACCGCTGTACACGGTTACAAATTTGTTCCCCACTTTGCGGATCGAAGAAGCTTCAAAAAAGTTGAAGGTTCCCAAATCTTCATTGGGGAAAATAGCAGGATACACCGTACCTGCGGGTTCACGCAGCTGTCCGCCATAACGTGCACTTGCAGGCAGAAACGGTTTGATGATGCTGGTGCCGGGCCGCAGCGTGTACATCGTGTTCTGATCCAACTGTGCGGCAGACGATCCCTGGAAACCCCAGTAGCCATACGCACGGAAACCAATGGCGTAGTCCGGATCTTTCGGATCTGTGATGTATTCAACATACACAGCAGGGTCAAATCCTAAAATACTTCCCGGCACAGTTGCCTTGCCGTCGGCTGTTAAGTTGATGGGCGTAAATGGACCATCAGGACGATCACCCTTGGCTACCATCGCCTCCCGGTTGCGGCCACGGCTGTGCGGGTACAGGTAATATTCTTTTTTGCCGTTCTTGCGTTTTACTTCTACCAGGTCGGGGGCATACATCACATCCCACTGGTTATCGATCGGGTACGTAAACACAGGACCTTCATCCCGCCAGCTCGATAAATCTTCTACCGGCGCCGACCAGATGCGGATGTCGGGACCGCAATAACTGTTCACCCGCAGATCATGCGAACCGATAATATAGGCCCGGAATTTTCCCGGCCTGTCGGGATCTTCAAACACACGGGGCTCACCGTCGGGCAAATGTTCCCACAACGGGAGATAAGGATTACCTGCCCCTTTATGAATAAACTTATTAGTCGTTTTTGTTGCAGTTAATTTGTTTTGTGCGTTTACACCTGGCAGTGTACACAGTAACATGAAAATGAAAAGAAGTACCTGTTGCTGAAAACGGAACACCCTTTTGTACGATTGATTAATTACCATCTGCTTGTTATTGGTTTTCTTGTTGATTCCGGGTTAGGTACAGGATCTGTTTTGTACGAAATCCGGTTTGCTAACCTACTGTTCGTATCATCAACGCAATGGATTGATGCGTGCCTGAGAGACGAAAAGGGAATACAATTTGTGTTTTGAATATAAGTCAATTTAAGACCTGTAACAATAGACAATAATCCCGCAGGCTTGTACCAAATACAGATCCTGATAATCGCATAAAAAAACGCCTGCCGGATGGCAGGCGTTTTTTATTTCCCGGAACCTTGTTTACAATTCGGTTGCCAGTTTATCAATCAGCTTACGACCCATCTGTAGCATAGCTGCATCATACTGCTCCAGGTAAAGCTCCATTTTCTTCTTGACCGATTGATACAGTTTTGCTTTTACCGGCTCAATGCTGATAGGCATGGTTACCGTTCCTGTTTTTGCAATGCTTTGATCGGCATTCAGCACCTGGTACGACACCTGCAACGCATGTTCCTGTGGTACCAGCGTTACCGTTTCCCAGCCAAAACCATAAATACCGAAGAAAATATAATGCCCGGTATCATCCAGGTCAAATGCCGAAGGAATTTTTTCAACAGTTAATACAATCGATTGGTTGCTGAGCTTCGGTTTCAAAACTCTCGCAGCATAACTGTTCACCGTTGTGGTAAAACCATTCAGCGCCATTTGCGGGTTCAGCTTACAGGCATTAACGTAATTCCATTTCCAGTAAACAAGCAATGGCAACAGACTTGCTGATTTTCTGCGGCTCTCGGAAAGCACCGAACCCATCGATGCAACAGTCGACTGCACCGTTACCAATTCGTTTTTCTTTTTTACAGGTGCCGGTACACTGCCATAATGATTGGCCACCCATTTATCGGTTTTACGTGGACTGATGCAGGCGCTCACGAACACAAGCGCTGCAAGAACAAGAACTGTTTGACGAAGGAATCCGTTTTGTTGTTTTATTGGCATACAGGTAAAGTATTGCTGTTTGCACGCAAAGATTAACGAATAATGCTTCCAACAAAATTTGTTTGGTAAACGTGTTGATACGCAAACAGGCGTGCAGGTTTGAAAGATTGTGTCGCCTGGCATGACATACAACGTTCACAGCTTTGCAGTCGGTGGGGCAATTGTTGTACGTCGCCCCTGGTAACGAGTGGTGAACGTTGATACTAAAGATAAAATTTCATTCAAAAGCTTAATAGAATTACAGGTGTTGACCGACGCTCTGCGTCGCCACTCGCTGCCGCAAAACTGCATGTTACTTGCAGTGCTTCTCTGTCAGACAAAGGTTGCTTGTCTCGTCAACACTTCCTCTTCTAAATCTAATTCCTTGCTGAAAAACTCTTTTACTTTTCTAGCTATTTCATTTCGATTTATTGTTGAACTGTTACGCCTTGACTTCAAATAATTCTCTCTTACAAGTTTTTCTGTCAATTGTCCAACGGTTGCAAGTTTGAATTCCTTCGCAAAAAAATTATATGCCGCCCAACTAATTACTATGAAAAAAGTCAGGCCGCTTAATGCAAGTTTCCAATTAAAGAAGAACATAATAAGCGAACCTGCAACACCGCTGAATATTGTCCACCTCAACCATCCTTTTATATCTAAAATATCAACAGCCATATCTAACTCATTCTTTAGCTCTTTAATTTTTTTTCTACGATTAGGTCGAGGAAAGATTTGTTGAAGATTTGTGTCAGGCGTAATTGAGTTTTTATCTGTAGCCTGTATCGTAGCTATAGCATTGCGAATTTTGTAAAATCCTTGTTGATTCGTGCAGTCGTCTACATTGTCGCCCTGAACTCTGCTTGTGATTATGTCGCAGAGTTCACCGAAGGTTTTGACGTCTTTAAGTTCTGTGTCGCCGAACTTGAATCCAAAAGATTTTTCAATTTTTACCAAAACATCTGAGATGTCTCCTGGGTCTATATTCTTTAGTTCTATGGTAGTAGTGTCGGTCATTTAGCATTGCAAGTAACGTACAGGGCTTTCAGGTGTGGCGGCATCCATCGAACGTCCAGCCCCGAACTGCTGCCCGGTTTAGTTTATGGTTGAAGATAAGCACTACGCCGATGCTTGCAAACAACCGAAGTTTATTCCGTCGCCCAGTCATAGCAGCACACCAATGTTGGTCGATGTCATGTTTTATTTATTCTTTCAATTTCCTGAAGAAGAACGTCCAAGTCGTGCTTAAAATTCACTTGGGTTCGATTAGGAAGGACTTCTTTGGCTCTAATTGAAGTATGGAGATATGCGTCGGCAATTTTGCGGCTGGACTTGTCCAAGTTATTCATGCTGTCTCTAAAACTTTTAGTTCCGTAGCCGCCACATACTTCTGCGAAGTTTGACTTCCCAAAAACTGGCGGAATGTGGTCTATAATTGCCCGGACAATCATTGGAATTGCTAAATACATTTCGTTCGAATAGGCAATGTTCAATTCTCTGCAAAACTCACAAAGCTTTGTAAAATCCGTTAGTTGGTTTTTTATGTTTGCAAGTTCTTCAATCCTTGATGGTTCAACAAACCAGTGGTTTTGAACTAATTGCTTCTCTTGCTTTTGCTTGTGACCAAATTCATCTTCTATAAAGTGTTCGGTGACTCTTTTGCCCAACTTTTTAAGCACTTCTTCAGAAATCCAGTGATCGCCCGGTATAAAACTTTTTGACAGCAAGTTATTTGTTCGACAGATTTCTAAAAGCTGGTCTGCAGTCTCTATTTCATTACGTTCAAACTGAAAAATTTGAATATCCATTAATTCATTGAATGAATACCTATTTCCCTTTACAAAAATTGTTTCTTTTCCCTGCTCATATGCATTAAGAACTTTGTCAAGTTCAGTTCCATTGATAAGGAGAATGTTGTATTTGCCCCACTTTGTGCCAATCAAAATGTTATATCGCATTAAGTATATGATTTCGCCCAACGTTCACAGCTTTGCGGTCGGCGGGGCAATTCTTTTACGTCGCCCCTGGCGACGGGTAATGAACGGTGATACTAAAGATAAAATTTTATTCAAAAGCTTAATGGATGAATGTCAGCTGGTACCAATAGCCCAGTAGCATTTCAGGTGATGACCGACGCTTTGCGTCGCCCCCCGCTGCAGCAAAACTGCATGGTGTATGCATGTCTTGTCAAAACTCAATCTTAATTTACGGGTTGCTGTCTACACCAACCGCTAAGAAAAAATGATAAACACGCTACACTTTCTTCCTCGCATCTTTGCAATCAAACAAGCACCATGCTCAACGCTGTTCATCATATCGCTATCATCTGTTCCAACTACGAACAATCAAAACAATTTTATACCGAAGTACTGGGGCTCACCATCATCCGGGAAGTATATCGTGCCGAACGGCAATCGTACAAACTCGATCTGGCAGTAAATGGTCAGTATATCATAGAACTGTTTTCCTTTCCTTCACCACCGGCAAGGCCATCCCGGCCCGAAGCCTGTGGACTGCGTCACCTCGCCTTTGCAGTAACAGATCTTGCAGCTGCAAGTACACAACTGCAGCAACACAACATTGTAACCGAACCCATCCGCACCGATGAATTTACCGGCAAGCGCTTTACCTTCTTTGCCGACCCCGATGGTTTACCCATTGAGTTGTACGAAGCATAAACTGCTTGCAATTCATACAGCTTTTGTTGCAACACATCGCTTTCGGCTGGCAGCATTTATGGATGCATACTAGTTTCGTTGCATAAACATACTGTTATGCATAGCAGCTTTTCACACAGCATCGAAAATGCACTTGGCGAACAGATTATTTTTCATGCCGTTGTTCCGCACCCCGATGGTGAAAAATTACTTGCCGAAAATTTTGTAGCACCCAATATTGGGCCTGCCATGCACACACACTGGCTGCAGGACGAAGTGTTTACAGTGGTAAACGGTAACCTCGGTTATGAAATAAAAGGCGAAGGAAAAAAATTTGCCGGCCCCGGTGATACCGTCTTTTTTAAACGGGGTGTTCCCCACCGTTTCTGGAATGCAGGTACCGATAGGCTGCATTGCAAGGGCTATGTACAACCGGCTTACAATACCGTCTTCTTCTTATCGGCATTGTTTGCTGCACAACAAAAAAGCGGTGCTGCAAAGCCCGCCTTGTTTGAAATTGCTTATTTAGCCACCCGTTATAAATCGGAGTTTGATATTACCGAAATGCCTCGCTTTGTAAAAACGGTGGTATTACCTGCAGTATATATAACAGGTAAATTATTGGGTAAGTACAAACAGTTCAACAATGCACCTGCTGCAGTTAAAGCTTAATCGAGCAGGCGCAGTTTAATGTTTTTATACAACACTTTACTTTTCGGATCATGCCCCTGCAAGGCAATGGTACCACTGCTCAGTAAGCGTCCTTCCATTCCTTTGGGGCGTTCGGGATGTTCGGGTTCTGTATAATCAACCACTTGTTGCTTGTTTACAAAAACGGTTACATGTTTTTCTTTTACAACAATGTGCATGGTAAACCATTCATTGTCTTTGGCGGGAGCTTCTTTTACATCTTGCACAGCGTATAAGCCGGCAGTGCGTCGCCAATCGGTATGCGAATTATTCACCTGTACTTCGTAACCTTTTTGCGGCCATCCACTTTCCTGGTATTGGGTGTGAAAATAAACACCGGAATTCGAGCCGGGCATCGTCATGATATCGAGCTGTAGCTCGAAATTTTTAAAATCATGGGCACCTGCATCACCATCGTAAAACAGGTGTGCTACTTTTCCATTCACTGCAATTGCTCCGTTTTCTATTGTAAACGTTTCAGCATTGGCACCAACTTTCCAGCCGTTAAGCGTTTTGCCATCAAACAAAGAAATCCACTTTTTTTTCTTCATGGGCGCTGCGGCCGATAGGAATACAACTAAAATAAAAAAGGTACAAATGCGGGTTAAAGCATGCATAGAATTCGTTTAAGAAAAACAAATGTATCATTTCATTTCAGTAATGCGGCATTGTTTAAAGTTCGTTTACATTTGTTACATGCGAATTATTGCTGTTATACCTGCCCGTTATGCGGCCACCCGTTTTCCTGCTAAGCTCATGCAGTTACTCCATGATAAAACCATTATCAGAACCACGTATGAAAATACAGTAGCCACCGGTTTGTTCAGTAAGGTATTGGTTGCAACCGACAGCCCCGTTATTTATGATGAAATAGTAAACAATGGCGGCAATGCAGTAATGAGTACAAAAGAACACGAAAGCGGCAGCGACCGTATTGCTGAAGCAGTTGCAGATATTGATGCAGATATTGTGATGAATGTGCAGGGCGATGAACCCTTTGTACAAAAACAATCACTTGAAAAATTATGTGCGTTATTCAGTGATCCTTCGGTTGATGTAGGTTCGTTGATGCACATCATTACTGATGAAGAACAGGTAAACGATCCTAACTGTGTAAAAGTGGTGGTGAATAAACAAATGGATGCATTGTATTTCAGCCGCAGTACCATTCCGTTTAAGCGGGATAGTACTGCTCCGGTACCTTATTACAAACACATTGGTATTTATGGGTACCGCAAAGAAGCCTTGTTATCGTTTATTCAGTTACCTGTTTCTTTATTGGAGCAGGCCGAAAAACTGGAGCAGTTACGTTTACTGGAAAATGGTTACCGCATACGAATGGCAATAACAGAACCTGTTGGCGTTTCGATAGATACAGCAGCCGATCTGGAAAAAGCACGGGCTTTGGTACGTAAAAACCGCTAATCTTTTAAAAAAAAGACGCAAAATCTTTTACATTCTCAAAATCGTGTCTATCTTACACTCGGTTTTTCATAGGATATTGGATTTTAAAACGGGGCAGGATTTCTATCTGGCCCCTTTTTTATTTTTATCCTTTATATCAGTCCAAATTGTGCACTCAACTCCAGCATACGGTCAATGGGCTTTTTCGCTGCCAGCCGTAATTCTTCATCCATGGTAATTTCAGGCACCTCGTATTCCATGCACAGGTAAATTTTTTCCAGCGTATTGCGTTTCATGTGCGGACAATCATTGCAGGCACAGCTGTTATTGGGCGGTGCAGGAATAAATGTTTTCTGCGGATTACTCTTCATCATCTGGTGCAGAATACCGGTTTCTGTAGCCACAATGTATTCGGTAGCGGCATCTTTCTCGGTATACTTCAACAGCTGGGTGGTACTGCCAATATAATCTGCCAGTCGTAAAACCGGTTCTTCACATTCGGGATGGGCAATGATTTTAGCGTTCGGATGACGCAACTTCAGCTTACTGATCTTTTCCACACTGAAAATTTCATGCACCATACAGGCACCATCCCACAGCACCATGTTGCGGCCGGTTGCTTTGTTGATGTAAGCTCCCAGGTTTTTATCGGGCGCAAAAATGATCTTCTGCTCTTTGGGCAGGCTTTCCACAATTTGTTGTGCATTACTGCTGGTGCAAATGATATCGCTGAGGGCTTTAATACCCGCACTGCAGTTGATGTAGGAAATAACCAGGTGATCGGGATGCTGGGCTTTGAATTGTGCAAACAGGGGCGGCGGACAACTGTCGCTCAAGGAACAACCGGCTTTCAGATCGGGTATCACCACTTTTTTAGTAGGGTTGAGGATCTTCGCTGTTTCGGCCATGAAATGCACACCGGCAAACACTATCAGATCGGCCTGGGTTTGTTGTGCTTTTTGTGCCAGCCCTAAACTGTCGCCAATGTAGTCGGCTACGTCCTGTATATCGGGTTCCTGGTAGTAGTGCGCCAGGATGATTGCATTTTTTTCTTTCTTCAACCGTTCAATTTCTGCAAACAGATCCATTTCAGGGTCAAGCTCAATGTCCAGAAAGCCATTTTTTTCTACATTCAATTTCGGATCCGTTACAAGCGTTGTACTCATGATGCAAACTTTAATTTCGATTCAAAGCTACTTCAAAAAAACTTGTGCATTTACCCTAGTATATCTTACTAATTATCTTTTTTATTAAATAATCTATTAGTATTATGACTGTGAATTCGTGGATATCTGTGAACAGGAATTTTTTGTTTTTACTGATGCTTATCGGTTATACACAGTTATTACCAACTCATTCACATTAGCAAATACAATACAGACAAGGCTTTTTGTTGTTTATACACAATGGGGGATTATAAATTGTTTGTACAACTACAGTAGTAGTTACTTCAAAAAATGCTGTGATCGAAATGAGGATAACTGTGGGGTTGTGAACGTTACTTCGGGCAGGTTGGCTGCCGGTATAATCTGCTCACTTTTCATTAACGGTTTTATCCCCGTTTTCAACAGCAGGAAATCCACAGGAAAACGGGTTTATCAACACAGGGTTGTGCATTTAGTTTCGGGGAAATGAAAAGATCGGGCTGCCAAATTCTAAAACCTTTGTCCTGTGCTGTTTACGGGAGTTTTCCACAATTTGTTCAAACATCTTTTTCCCCTATTTTTGCCGCTCACTTTTATAACGTACAATATATTATTATGTCCATTATTCAGCAGATTCGTGAAAAGTATGCAGCTGTGAGTATTGCTGTGATTGCTTTGAGCCTTATTGGATTTATTTTGACAGATTATTTTGCCGGCCGTGGCCGTGGCGGCAGTTCGCAGGGCACATCAATTGGTTCTGTAAACGGAAAGAACATTGATGTGAACACATTTAGCCAGCGTTTATCAGAAATGGAGAATGGTTACCGTTCGCAGGGTATGGACATTAATGATGAAATGCGTCAGCAATTGAACGAAATGTTGTGGAATAATGAAGTAGAAGAAATTATTCTTACCGTAGAATACGAAAAGTTAGGCTTGGTATTCAGTTCAGCTGATCTGGATGATGCATTGTACGGATCTAATCCTCCACCTGCGCTTGCACAACAGTTTAAAGATGCAAACGGTAATTATGATGTAGCTGCTGCACGCCAGTTTATCAACTCTTTAAAGAAGAAAAAGGCAAACGATCCGCAGCGTGTATATGTTGAGCGTAATATCATCGATTATATTATTCAGAACGGTTTACGTATGAAGTATGCTGCTTTGGTATCTGGTGCAGTGTTTTATCCAAAATGGTTAAGCGATAAAGAATTGAACGACCAAAGCAGTATTGCGTCGATCAGTTATGTAGCTGTTCCTTACACAACTATCAGCGACAGTGCGGTAAAAGTGAGCGATGAGGATATTAATGCCTATGTACGTAAACATAAAAATGAATTTAAACAAACAGAAAGCCGCAACATTGCTTACGTTGTTTTTGATGCTGCTCCGAACAAAGCAGATAGTACTGCCGCTTTAAATGAGGTAGTGAAAGTGAAAGATGCGTTTGCAACTGCTACGGATGCAGCACAGTTTATTATTGCCAATAGTTCTGCAACACCTTACTATGATGGTTATGTGTTGAAATCAACCATGCAAGTTCCGAATGCTGATTCAATCCGCAACTTACCTGTTGGTGGCGTATTCGGTCCTTATATAGATGGTGGTAACTACGTGTTGGCAAAAATGATTGCTAAGCGTGAAATGCCCGATTCTGTAAAGTGCCGTCACATCTTAATTGGTACAGTCGATCCACAATCAGGTACTGTTTTAATGACTGATAGTGCTGCAAAAGTAAAAGCCGACAGTATTGCGAAAGCAATTGCCGGTGGTGCAGACTTTGCTGCAATGGTTACGAAATATTCTACCGATCAAGGTTCGAAAGAGAAAGCTGGTGAGTACGAATTCACATCTCAACAGTTTGGAAGTCTTGCAAAGGAGTTTGCTGAATTTATTTTTTACAACAGCAAAGGCAGTAAGCAGGTAGTGAAAACAAATTTCGGTTACCACTACATTGAAATTCTTGATCAAAAGAAAATTGAACCGGCTTATAAAGTTGCTTATTTCTCACGTACAGTTGAGCCAAGTGATGAAACCATCAACAGCGCAAGTACAGCTGCTGCACAGTTTGCTGCAGAAGCACGTAATGCAAGCCAGTTCGATGCTGCAGTAACAAAGAATAAGCTTGTACCACGTGTAGCTGAAGTGCGTCCTACCGATTATTCAATTATTGGTTTGGGTGGTGCACGCAATTTTGTACGTTGGATTTATGAGAATGGCAAAGGTGATGTTTCTGAACCTACAACCTTAGGCGATAAAGTTGTCGTTGCTTTAATTACCGAAGAGCGTGAAGAAGGTTTGCCCGATGCGAAAACCGTTCGTGTACAGGTTGAAAGCATTATCCGCAATCAGAAGAAAGCAGCTGAAATTATTTCGAAAATCGGTAACAACAGAGATTTAAACCAGGTAGCTGCTTCATATAAAACAAATGTGCTCCGTGCAGATAGTATTTCTTTCTACTCTCCGTTCATCGCAGGTGTAGGTATGGAACCAAAATTAACAGGTGCAGCATTTAACCCGGCTAACAAAGGAAAAGTAGGCGAACCCGTTGCCGGCAATTCTGCAGTATTCCTGTTCCGTACAGAAAATGTTGGTTTATTACCTGCAGGCAATGCAGCTTATACCGATCGTCGTGCGCAAATGGAAGGCGGTATGAAACAAAGTGCCGCAAATGCTTCGTTGCAGGCATTACGCAGTGCAGCCACTGTTAAAGACAGAAGAATTAAGTTTTATTAATCGAAACTTTAAGAAATAGCGAATGGGCATAACGAGAGTTATGCCCATTTTTATTAACAGTAGTTTTACGATGGAATGAATGAAAAACTACGATACTATTCTTTCGTAAAAAAGGAAATGGCATATTTGAAGTAATTTTACTATCCTAATCTTTTTTAATTATGAGTGAAGTGATAGTAAACCGTGTTGCAGAAAGTTCTTTACAAACCATTGATCTTGAAAGCATGATGCCTGTTGAAGAGCCGGTTCTCTTCGATTTAAAGGACTATCTTTTTATGGGTCTCATTGTTAAAGAAAAAGAGTTTCGTGCTTCTCTGCAGCAAACAGATCTTTCGGCGTATGTGGATAAAACGGTGTTGGTAACCTGTAGTACAGATGCCATTGTTCCAATGTGGGCGTATATGCTGGTAGCGGCTTTATTACAACCTGTGGCAGCAGAAGTATTTCTTGGCTCAAAGGAAGAATGGAAAAAGCAGAAGTTAATGCAGGCGATAGCAGCACTTAGTGTAGAAGCATATACCAATCAACGTGTAGTTGTAAAAGGATGTGGCGATGAGCCAATTCCGGAGTCGGCCTATATGGAAATCACCAAACGCTTACGACCTATAGCAAAAAGCATCATGTACGGCGAACCATGCAGCACCGTTCCTATTTATAAACAACCAAAATCAACGGCTTAAAACTAAGTGGCATTTAACGACTTTCGTAACTACCATCCCTATCGGCTCACTCCCAGGCAACGGAAATTTCTGAAACATTGGGAAAAACGTAGGACCATTCCCAAATGGAAGTATATTCTCTTCCATGGGGTTTTGCGGGAAGGTTTAGTTTGTATGCTGGTGATTAAGCTCCTGCAATTTGTTTTCGACCCACAAGCATTTATTGGTTTTTATGTCAACCCCATGGGTGTTTTGTTCATGCTGCTTGAAGTATGTTTTTGGTTAGGCGGTGGCGGTATCATCGGCTGGTTTAAACACCGCAGCTTTGAAACAGAATATGAAATGCTCAAGAGTATGGAGCATTTCTAAAAGCTTATTCTACTTCTACAACCAATTCAATTTCTACTGCAATATTCGATGGTAAAGCAACCATACCCATGGCAGCACGGGCATGCTTTCCACGCTCACCAAAAATAGCTACCAGCAAATCGCTGCAACCATTAATTACTTTCGGTTGATCAGTAAAATCGGGCAAACAGTTTACATAGCCGTTCACTTTTACAATCCGTTTTACTTTACTCAAGTCGCCACCCAATGCATCTTTCAAGGTCGCAATTAAACTGAGGGCAGTAATTTTTGCAGCTTCGTAGCCTTGCTCAATCGTTAAGTCTTTACCCACCTTACCGGTTATGTTTGTTCCATCAGCTTTTGATGGACCGTGCCCCGCCAGAAACAGGAGATTACCTGTGCGCACATACTTTACATAATTAGCAATTGGCTTACTGACGGGTGGTAATTGTAACCCCAGTTCTTTAATTTTCTGTTCTTCGTTTTGTGCAGCAGCTGTGAATGAGCTAAGCAGCAACAGGAATGCAAGCAGTTGTTTCATATGCATAAATTTAAAACCATCCTCTTTTACGAAAGATATACAGCATCACAATCGGAATGAGAATCATCATTCCGCAGGCGAGATAAAAGCCGAACTGGTGATGTGCATAGGGAATAATGTCAAAGTTCATCCCGAACATGCCACCGATGACGGTTGCCGGCGCCAGTAAACAGGTTACAATCGCCATTACTTTCATTACTTCGTTCATCTTCAGATTCACATTGCTCAAATACAGATCGTGTAAGTTCATCATCATATCACGATAGTTTTCTGCAAGATCTGCCGCCTGTACAATGTGGTCGTACACATCTTTAAAATACTTGGTGGTGCGTTCATTGAGTAATGCGCTTTCGCTGCGCAGAATACCATTAACCATATCTCTAACGGGCGTGATGTTGCGTTTCAACACAATCATTTCTTTACGCAGCTGGTTAATTTTTGCAAGCGAACGGTTATTGGGACTGCGGATGATATCTTCTTCCAGTACTTCAATCTTATCACTCAGCTTTTCCATTACAACAAAGTAGTTATCTACAATCAAATCAATCAGGGCATAAAACAAATAATCGGTACCGCTTTGCCGTAGTTTATTGTTGCGGAAATGTATTTTATCACGCAGCGGATTAAACACATCTCTCGATGCATCTTCCTGGAAACTGAGCACAAACTGTTTACCCAATACAATCGAGATCTGTTCCGTTTCTACAGCAGAATCTTTTTCATTAAAGTAAAGCATGTTCAACAGGCAAAAGATTACGCCATCAATTTCATCCACCTTTGGCCGCTGTCCAATACTCATAATATCTTCCATTACCAATGGATGCACATTAAAGTGGTTGCAGATCTCTTCAATATCCTTGCGGCGTATACCATCCACATTAATCCAGGTTACACTGGCAGTATGCTTGTATCGGAATGCATCTTTTACCTCGCTTAATTTTTCTTCATAGAGGTTTTCATGATCATAATCGTATACATAGAGGTTTATCTGTTCGGGTTCTACACGGTGGGGGATAACGGTTGGGTTAACGTGCAGGATGCGTTTGGTACGCAGCAGGTTAAAAGGGTTTAAAACAATGTCTAAATAGGAGCTCCGTTTACCCATAAGGAAAAATTTAAACGAATTTAAATATTCAGTTCGCAACATCAGCAGTCTTCAGTAGCTTTAAGACAGGAAATGTGCCTTACCCTCGGCACGGGCATGTGAACATTTAAAACATTAAACCAGCGTACACATGAAATGAGTCATGATAAAATATTCATTTTATCAGAAACGGAGATGAATATTTTATTATGACGAATACCATGTGGCCAAATAAAATATAAATCAACACATGAAACAGTATTTACTCCTGTTTGTAACGATTGCTGCAGTAATTGCCTGCAATAATGATGCTTCCAAAGAAAAAGAAAGCGATTTAACCAAAGAGGTGAACCAGCCACAGCAGTGGTTTGCAACGGACACGGTAGTGATATGGGATTGCAGTGCAGAAGATGAAACCATGAAACGCATTTATGCCCCTATTGACTCTGTTACCGTACCACAGGCGATCATTAATGGTGTTAATAAAACATATGCCGAGGTGAAGCTTGAGTTCGATCATATATCCGGCGACACCCTGTTTGTAAAAATACCTTCTGCCGAATGGTTAACCGAACGTGCCGGTAACTCCGGTGCAGAGCAGTATCTTTCGTTTGCTGCCTTAAACCTGCTGGAAGCAAAGGCGGTAAACTATGTGCATTTTGATTTTGTTGCAGGAGTACACGCCCGCCCTACAACCTGGAGCGATAAAGATTTCAGCGACTGGAAAAAAGATCCATCATCTGTACAATAAAATAGCTGTAGTTGTGGTTTAAGCATTGCCGGATTTGTTGTCCGGTTTGTTAAATCATGTTTTACGGGCAACGAAAACAGTTGCCTCCAAGTCTATGCAATAACCAACCACCCGATTTATGAAGAAACTTTTACCCATTTTTCTACTTGTAACTACACTTTATTCTTGCCGCACTAACCGCATCCCCAACGAGGAAAAGGATTTACTATCACTCATCAATCGGCTTAATAAAAAAGGCAGCGACGATAAGTTGATGGCCGAAATTCAAAACGTTTATAACAGCGGTTATATTAAAGCCAAACAACGACTCGATAATTACCAATACGATCCCGTTCCTGCAAAGTGGGACCGGCTTATTGCTGAGCTGGAAGGCATACAACGGATGTATGATATTGTTAACCGCAATGCATATGCTATCCGCATGGTGAAGCCGGTGAATGTGTATCCACGCCTGATGGCTACCAAAGATTCTGCAGCAAACGACTTTTATTATTACGCATCCGACCAGTTATTGTTGAATACAAGGGCGGGCAACAGAGAAGCGTATTATGCATTTGATAAAGCAATGCAATACGTATCCAACTACCGTGATGCTGCAGTAAAAATGAAAGAGGCGTTTGATAAAAGTATTGTACAGGTGTTGGTCAATAATTTTGAATACGATGTACTGGGCCTGGGCAGTTTTGGATGGAATTCATTGAACGGAAGAGATCGCCAGTATCACAGCAATATGATTCGTGATTTGGGTGGACAGGGTTCCAACAGCATTCCTGCACGCTTTTATGATCAATACGAATTAAGAAGAAACGGAAAGTCGCCCGACTTTGTAGTGGATTTAATCTGGCGCAATGTTCGGTTTGATCAGAATCCAGACCGTAACAGAACTTATAACCGAAGCAAGCAAATTGAAACAGGAAAGGATACGGCCAATAAACCGATCTACACTACTGTTGTGGCAACCGTGTATGTAACCGAGCGTGAGTTGAATGCAACCGGCGATCTTAATCTCATCATCACTAATACCGATACACGTGAACAGGTTCTGTGGGATCGTATTCCGTCAAACTATCGGTACACGTACGAGTTTGCAAGATATACCGGCGATAAGCGGGCACTGGATAATAATGATTTGACGTTGATCAACCGCAGCAATAACCAGCCACTGCCTTCACGTGATGATGCAATGGGAGAAATGATCCGTCGGATCTATGATCAAACAGTCAACAGAATCAGGAATACTGTAAGCTGGTAAAGTAATTAACTCAACAGCTGGTAAGCCACGAAGCTGATAACGTAAGCCAGTACGGTCATATACGTTAATTGAATGAGCGGCCATTTCCAGCTGTTGGTTTCTCTTTTAACAACTGCAAGTGTACTCATACATTGCATAGCCAATAAGTAAAACAGCATTAAGGAAACACCGGTAGCAAGCGAATAAATCTTTTCGCCTTTTTCATTTACTGCCGAATTCATTTTCTGCCGCAGCGTTTGTTCATCAGCACCATCACTGTCTACCGAATACAGGGTTGCCATGGTTCCAACAAACACTTCACGTGCCGCAAAAGAGGTAATCAGGGCAATACCAATTTTCCAATCGTAGCCAAGAGGCCTTATAACGGGTTCAATATATTGTCCCATAATACCGGCGTAGGAGTTTTGCAATAAAGCAGCTCCTTTCTCTTTTTCCAACAGATCTTGTTGAGCAGGATTTGCAGCAATCTGTTGTTCGTAGTGCGCAGTAACTTTTTCTAAACGATCACCCGGTCCGTAACTGCTCAGTGCCCATAAGAGCAAACTAATGATCATGATAACCTTACCCGCATCAAACACAAAAATCTTTGCTTTCTCAATCATAGTGAGCAATACATTCTTGTAACGGGGATGCCTGTACAACGGAAGCTCCAGGATAAAAAAGCTTTTCTCTTTGATGTTGATGAATCGTTTGGCAACATACGCAACAAACAAAGCCATCAATACACTAAATACATAAAGCCCCATCATTACCAAACCCTGCAGACTTAAAAAGCCGAGGTAATATTCTTTTGGTACAACCAATGCAATCAAAATTGTATAAACCGGTAGCCTGGCACTACAACTCATGAGCGGAGTAACCAATATAGTGAGTAAACGTTCTTTACGGTTTTCAATATTCCGCACACTCATAATGGCAGGTACGGCGCAGGCAAAGCCACTGATCATGGGCATTACACTTTTACCGTTAAGCCCAACCTTGCGCATAATTTTATCGGTTAAGAAACCAATGCGTGCCATGTAACCGGTTTCTTCCAGTATGGTTGTGAGGCCAAACAGGATCATGATTTGAGGCACAAAAACAAAAATGCCACTTAGCCCGGCAAGTACACCATTGATGAACAGATCGGTGAGTTTGTTTTGCGGTAGCCAGCTGCTGAACCAATTGGAAAGATTGAGGAAAAACAACTCAATCATATCCATCGGGTATTGTGCTATCCAGAAAATACTCTGGAACAAAAGGAACAACACCGTTAATAAAATAGCATAACCCCAAAAACGGTGCAGCAGCACTCTGTCGAGCTTTTCTGCAATCATTTGTTTTTTAACAGGCGACTCCTCAGTGATCGTTGTTTGTACAATTTGTTTAATGCGCTGGTAGCGCTGCATAATTTCTTCGGCCTGTATGCGGGTGTGCTGTACTTTGTTGCGTTGTTCAATTTCTTCAATCTTTTGCTGTTGCTCTTTTGAAAGCAGAAACGATTCGTGATTGATGAGATGATGAATGGCTGAGTAATCGCTCAGCTGCGGTAACAGCTCTTTGACTTCTGTTACAGCTTCGCTTGCAAGATTTTTATTGGGAATAAAATCGAAAGCCGGCGGACGGTACTGCTGTTTCGTGGTTGCTTCAACAGCTTTTTTCAGTTGATCAATACCTTTATTCTTCCGTGGGTTTACCGGCACAACCGGAATCCCCAACTCACGTTCCAGCGCCTTCACATCAATCTGGATGTCTTTTTTACGGGCCACATCCATCATCGTCAGCGACAATACAGCGGGTATTTTCAGATCAATAATCTGCGATACAAATAACAGGTTACGCTTTAAGGTACTTGCATCGGCAACTATAATTACCACATCGGCTTTTACATCGCTGTCCTGGTTCATCAACACTTTATAGCTCACCCATTCGTCTGCACGACGTGGGTATAAACTATACGAGCCGGGTAAGTCAATCAGCTCGGCGGTTGTATGATCACTGATCTTAAATTCACCTGTTTTTTTGTCGACTGTAACCCCCGGAAAATTGCCCACTTTCTGGTTTAAACCGGTAAGTGTATTAAACAAGGAGGTTTTACCGCTGTTGGGGTTTCCAACTAAAGCAATATGGATAGTATTTGTGGCCATGAAAAGCAAGTGCAAATGTAGGAGCAAATTTTCTGAGGATGTTTACGAAGTTCGGAAACATTCTGAGCCAATGTAAAGAGCTGTTTAATTTTTAATGGTCGTGGGTAAGTAACCAAGCATCTGTTTACCTTTACAGCCAAATTGCTCCTACGTTCATGAAAAATGTTGTTGTTGTAAGTATCGCCTTCTTTGTTTTTACAATTTCCAATGCACAAAAGCTTAATAAGGCAGATAAGATTAGTCTTGAAAATCTCCGTAGTCATGTAAGTTACCTTGCAAGCGATCAGCTGGAAGGACGCCGTACAGGTACAAAAGGCGAAGAGCTGGCGTATGTTTATATCTCACAGCAGTTTGAGAAGAACGGATTAACAGCAAAAGGTGAAAAAGGCTTTTTACAACCTTTTGAAGTAAACGAAGGAAAACAGGTTCTTCCTTCCAGTTTTTTTATTATTGATGGCGAGCATTTAAAAGCAGAGATTGATTTTTTCCCGTTGGCATGGAGCGCAAACGGAAGTATGGAAGCGGTTGCAGCTGCCAGCTTGCACGAAAGCGGCAGTGCGTGGTTTTGGGATATCAAAGAGTTGTTGAGTGATAATGAAAAGAATCCCCATTTCGACTTGGTAAACGCAATCCGCACCAAAGAGAAAGATGCTGTACAGAAAGGTGCAACAGCGTTGATTATTTACAACAGCGGAACAAAGGATGCCGGTTTGAAATATGATGGGAAAGACCGATCAGCTTTATCAACCATTCCGGTAATTGTTTTACAGCAACGAATAGCAGCAAAGCTGGCTGCCGATCCGTCGCACATGATGGATATTAAGTTGAAGGTTGAACAGGGCGATAAGATCCGTAAGGGTCATAATGTTGTGGCGTACATTGATAACAATGCAGCTACAACCATCATCATTGGTGCGCATTACGATCATTTGGGTTATGGAGAAGATAACAACTCTCGCCACACCGGCGAAAAAGCGATTCACAATGGTGCTGATGATAATGCAAGTGGTACTGCTGCTTTGCTTGAACTAAGCAGGTTGCTGAAGCTGAAAGGCGAAAAAACAATCAACTATCTTTTCATTGCTTTCAGTGGAGAAGAATTGGGCTTGTATGGTTCAAAATATTTTACCGATCATCCAACCATCTCTTTCAACAATGTCAACTACATGATCAATATGGATATGGTGGGTCGTTTCAGCGATAGTTCCAAAACGATTACTATTGGCGGTATCGGTACTTCTCCTGCATGGGGTACGCTCATCAACGAAAAGAAACCCGCCTTCAACATTAAAGTAGACAGCAGTGGTACGGGTCCTAGCGATCATACATCGTTCTACAGAAAAGATCTTCCTGTTTTATTTTTCTTTACAGGTCTGCATACTGATTACCATAAACCCAGCGATGATTTTGATAAGATCAACTATGTTGGTCAGCTGCAGATAGTAAAATACATAACCCGTTTAATCAGCAGAACCGAGAAAGAGCCAAAGCTTGCTTTTACGAAAACAAGAGAGCAGCAAACTACTACGTCAGCACGTTTTACAGTAAGTATGGGTATTATGCCCGATTATACATTTAGCGGAGCGGGTGTAAAAGTTGATGGTGTGAGTGCAGGAAGAGCAGCAGAAAAAGCCGGAATTAAAACCGGAGATATTGTGGTGAAGTTGGGAGAGTTTGCTATCAGTTCAGTAGAGAGTTATATGCAAACCCTGAGTAAGTTTAAGAAAGGAGATGCTACAAAAGTAAAAGTGAAGCGAGGTGATAAAGAACTCGAGTTTGATATTGCTTTTTAAAATAGTGTATGAAACTGAAAATTGACAACGAGTTACTGGCCGAGGAGTTTTTTGAGGACACCTTGCTGTTGGGCATCATGGCATCGCTCGAAAGTCATCAGTTTGTATGGCAGGTGAATCAATCGCTCCGCTTCGATTTCCGCATCAACAACGAAATAGAAATTCAGCTCACCAAGAAAAACAGGAATTACTTTTTTTCTGTGTTCGAATTTCAGGAACCGCATAAAGCTCTTTGCTATTATCTCTACAAAAACCAGTACGATGGCGAATACCTGTTACCGGAATTTAAGCATCTCGATTATCTCTGGCTGATTAAAGGTGATCTGCCTTCAAAAGAGGATGAACTGGCGTTGATCAATGATATCCGGTCATTGCCTGCAGTACAGTTGGTAATAGAGTTGAACAACGAAAAAATCAAGAACAAACAACATTTAATTCTCTGATAAATTAAACGCTATGTGGCAGGAAACAGACAATAAGCTTTACCGCAAATTTGAGTTTGCTAATTTTTCTGAAGCCTTTGCTTTTATGACCCGTGTTGCATTGGAGGCAGAGAAAATGGATCATCATCCGCTCTGGACAAACGTTTGGAACAAGGTTGAAATTTGGTTAAGCACACACGATGCTGGCGATGTGGTGACAGAGAAAGATAAAAAGCTTGCCGCAAGGATCGACAAGCTTCTCCAATAAAGATTGTTGAGTCAATTCTTAAGCTAAGATGTTGATTATTTTTTCTGTCTGGTTTATCATTCGTCCAATCGGTTGTGCAAATTGAGTCATTCCACTTTCTGCAAATAACTCTTGCACTTTGGTTGCAGCATCTGCTTTAACTGCAATCAGTAATCCCCCGTTTGTTTGCGGATCGGGCAACAGGTTAAATGCTTCCATTACATTTACACCGCTACCAAACGAAACCTTGCTGTTATAGCTGTTCCAGTTACGGTAGGTTGCATCGGGTACAATGCGTTGTGCAGCATATGCTCTTGCGGCTTCAAGAAAAGGAATATGCTGATAGTTTAGTTCTGCAGAAAGATTACTTCCTTCAGCCATTTCAATTAAATGACCAAGCAATCCAAAACCGGTTACATCAGTCATCGCAGTAACAGCAGCGAGTTTTCCGAGTTGCTCACCAATTTTGTTCAACTGTTTCATTTGTTTTGCTGCAATGCCTATGTGTTCTTCTTTCAACAACGATCTTTTTTCTGCAGTACTCAATACACCAACACCAATAGGTTTGGTGAGGAACAAAAGATCGCCTTCGGTTGCTGTGTTATTTTGTTTGAGATGTGTATGCTGTACCAGGCCATTCACTGCAAGGCCAAAGAAGGGTTCAGGGGAGTCAATGCTGTGTCCACCGGCTAATGGAATACCTGCTTCTGCACAAATACTGCGGGCACCATCAAGTACTTGTTGCGCTAACGCAGCGGGCAACTTTTCAACGGGCCAACCAAGAACAGCAATAGCCAGTATTGGTTTACCGCCCATAGCATATACATCGCTGATGGCGTTGGCAGAAGCAATTTGTCCAAAGCTGAAGGCGTCATCCACTATGGGCATAAAGAAGTCTGTCGTGGAAATAATAGCCTGACCATTGCCAATGTCATAAACTGCAGCATCATCTTTACTGCTGTTGCCAACAAGCAAACGTTGATCTGTGATGGATGTAAGATTTGATTGAAGTATCTGCTCTAATACGGCCGGTGCAATTTTGCAACCGCAGCCAGCGCCATGTGAAAATTGTGTAAGACGAATCGGTTCTGTAGAAGTCATGTACAAAGTTAACAGCAGATTTGATTACTGCCGCTTAATTCGTACGGCTGCGCTTTGTTTGGTATCGGATGTAAAACGAATTTCATAACGCTTATCATCTGCACGGATAATGAGCAAGCCGGTATTCGGAGGAATGCTGCCCTGGTTTTCTGCATACAGCGAAATCAGCAGATCTTCTGAACGAGAAGGAGCTGCTAAGCGTTGTTTCAGGCCCTTATCTGTTAAGGCTACCTTACTCAAAAGAATGTTGTTATTGGTAAATACGGAAACGCTGTCACCATCTACCAAACCATCATCGTAGAGTTCGATGTTAATGCTGTCACTGGTGACATTGATTGTTTGCAGAATATTCAACGGGCGTTCTGCCAGCTTAATCGTGTCGGCATTGCTTGATGGCGATCCTTTAGTTTCTTCCGCTACCGGTTTATTAGGTGCAATAACGACTGCATTTTTTTGTTCAAGAATTTTGAGTAGTCCTGATTTGGAAGGATCGTCTTCTTTTTTCAAAAATGTTTTTCCGGCGTCTTCGAAAAGTTGTGTCACACGTTTATGGGCTTGCTTCCAGTCGCCTGTTGCTTCTGTACCATTTCCGCTGATAAACAGAATGTGCGTTTGGAAATTGTTGTTGTCGCCAGGTGGATTTTCATAGATGGTTTTCGTTTCAGTGATCACCATATAGCCATCAAACAGCGTTCCTTTGATGTCGCAAACTGCATAAAAATTGCCATCCAGCAAAGTAGAATAGGAGTAACCTGTAAGCTTGTTGCCGTCCTGAAAAATCAGCAGTTCGTATTTGTAATTAGCCGATAGTTGTAACGGATGTGTACTTGTAAAACGCCCACGCCAAAGGCCGGACACATCTTGTGCCGCTACCGAAAGACAAAGCACGAGTAAGCATAAAGTGGTTACAAACTTCATGTTACAAAGATGGTAATTGGAATGATATAAAACTGTTATTCTTTACGCCGCAAAACCACTGATGCGTTCTTGTTGAGCGTTGATGTAAAGTGAACCTGGTAGCGTTCATTGTTGGTTGTAATTACCAGCAAACCGGAGTTTGGCGGAATTCGTCCAAGGTTTTCAGCAAAAAGCGTCAATTGTATGGTTTCTCCGTTGTTGATCGGAATGGTTTTTTTAAACGCATTTGCTGTTAATCCGATTTTCGAAAGTAGCAATTCATTATTTAGAAAAACACTAACCGTGTCGCCATCAATTTCACCATTATCATAAAGCGAAAGAATTACACTGTCACCAGAAAGTTCAAGTGCATCGATAATTTCTATTTGTCTTGTTACAAGAACAGGATTGTTAATAACGGGTTGTTTTGAAGGCGGAACAGGCTTGCCGCTTGTATTTTCAACAATTGTAGTACCAATGGTGCTGATGCTTGTTTGCTGTTGCGTAGGCGCAACAGGTGTTACAGGTTTTTGATCAACAGGTTGTGTATTTGGTTTGTTGATAGCTGCGTTTGTATTGTTAGCGACGGGTTGTGAGGTTTGTGGTTTGTTGACAGTTGTGGACTGTGGTTGTGTTTGCGCACTAGGCTTGTTTTGGTTAACCGCAACGTCGGTTGGTTTCGGTTTAGTAGCCCCAACGGTTGCGTTATTTTTTATAATGTCTTTCTGAGTGATCGTCTGTTGCTGATGATTCTGGGCAGTTGGCTTATTCTGGGTAACTGTTATGTCAGTCGGTGTCGGTTTTGGTTTGTTGACAACAGCAGTTGCATTATTTTTTGCAGTGTCTATAACAATGTTTTGTTGTTGCTGTTGCGTAGTTGGTTTGTTTTGATTGACTGCTATATCGCTTGGCTTTGTTTGTGTTTCAGTTTTGTTGATTGTCGTGTTTACCTGCACAGGGTTTTTTGTAGCAGCTTTTTGTTGGGTCGTTGCATCATTGTTCGTTGGTTGATTAGCAGCAATGTCACTTTGCTTCGGCTGTGTTTTTTCCTCAAACAGCATTTCCTTGGTCAGCTGTTTTTCATCCAGTCGTTTGTATAGCTGTGTCGCTAAATAATTGCGTTCACGGCTTACTGAAACAGAGCCGGTAATAGGTAAGAATTTTTTTGTTCTCGAAGTACTCCATTCGCCCGGCATTACAGAAACGGTATCATGATCTGTTTGTATTTTAAAAAACATCACTGTTTTTACACCGCTTGTTTTTTCTTTGAAATTATTGCTGACTGATTTTTCATCTTCAACAATTAATACACTGTCAGCGATACGTGCCGTTACCTTAACCAGGTTATAGTACAGAACATCTTCAACGATGAATAAGCGTTGGCAATAACCAACCAGTTTACCGTCTTTCTCTTTTAAGGTCAATTCAAAATCTACAGTATACTTTGGACTGTCTACTTCCATTTTTCCTTTGTAAACACCTGTAACTACTTGTGCCTTCGAAGCAAAGGCCATAAGAAGGAGCGAGAGTAGAAGTAAATAGTTTTTCATGTAGTTGTTTTAGGCAGACGGCCTAGTGCTATACCGGCTGCTGTGTTAATTGATCAATATTGGATACTGAGACTGTTGTACAGGGTACTTTATGTAATAACGCTTCAAGTTGTTCTCTATTATGCATGCCTTTGAGATACCATTTGTCGTAGTAGGTAAGCAGTATGCGGAAACAGTCGGCAATACGGTCCTCGATAAGGGCATTGATGGCTTCTTTGGTTTCCAGTCCGCCAAGGCGCTTTTTAATACGGATAATGGCATTTACCAGCCGTTCCCGCTCATGTTTACCGTATTCCTGCACCAAAAATTTGAGTCTTTCTTCAAAGGGAATGTCTACAAAGAATAGAGGGAAGCTGCGCATCTGTTTCCACAAGTTGATAGGAATATTGACGTCACCAATACGCTGGCTTTCGTCTTCTACCCAAATGGGTTCAGGTCTTAAGGACGCTTTCCAAAGTGAAAGTGCTAACAGGTTTTCAAACTGCTCCTGTGATGGCTGCGGAGGCATACCAAGATTACCGAACGCAGAGCCTTTGTGTTTGGCTAATCCCTCCAGATCAATGGCATTCTCCTTTCGTTTCATCAAGGCTTCCAATAGATAGGTTTTACCACTACCGGTGAAACCTCCCAGCACTTTAAAGCGGTAGTCTTTTTCAAACTGGGCCAAAGCCCATTTGCGGAATGATTTGTAACCACCCACAAGCGTGTACACGTCAAAGCCATATAAGTCGAGTAACCAGGCTACTGCTCCGCTACGCATACCGCCACGCCAGCAGTGAACCAAGACTGTTCTTCCGGATGTGGATTTATTGTCGCCGGTTTTAAAGTTGTCACAGATGTGTTCGGCCTCTTCTACCATCTTCCGCATCTTCACGCCAAAATAGTCAAGACCTATTTTAATTGCTTTTTGCCGGCTTTCCTGCTTATAAGCAGTACCAACAACTTTTCGCTCCTCATCTGTAAATAAGGGGAATGAAAACGCATTGTTGATATGGGCATGCTTGTATTCGCCCGGACTACGTACATCCAAAACAGGCAACTGTTCCGTGAGTGGAAGAAATTCGTCGATCGTGATTTTTTTAACGGCCATACGCAGCTGTAAAATTATTTATTCTTGCGGTATGCAAGCAAGAGTGTAATGAGCCATAGAAAAATGGCAACACTGAAGAACGTAATAGTTAGCTGCTTGGCGATAAGAAATGATTGCAGATCGCTGGTAAAAAACCAGGTATAACACATGGCAAGAAAAGACAGAATGCCAATGGCACGACAGATATTGACAATTCGGGATAGCATAAAATAAAAAACAGTCCTGCAATCTGCAGGACTGTTTAGTTAGTTTTCTTTTATTTGGATATTTACTTCCTTACCTTTTTTCTCCAGTTTTATCTTTCCTCCATCGTCGGTTTTAATTTCAACTTTACCGTCTTTTCCTTCCACTTTAATTCCATCTTCGGAGTTGATCTTTACGCCGGTAGAATCAGCACCCGTAATAGAAATGCCTTCGCTGTTAATTTTTATTTCGCTGGAATCACCTTTGATTTCAATCTTCGACTCACTTTCAGCTTTTTCATTATCGCTTTTTTGCGAATCATCACAGGCATAAAAACCAAGAACAAGAAGTAATAAAAGAAACTGTTTCATAAAGAAATATTTGTGGTTTATCCATTCATGCTGGTAAGGAATTCCATATTGTCTTTCGTACCACGCATGTGCTGCAATAAGGTATTCATTGCTTCTTCTGTATTCATATCGGCCATGTGTTTGCGCAATACCCACATACGTTTTGCTACATCTTTATCAAGTAACAAATCATCACGACGTGTACTTGATGCAACAATGTCAATGGCAGGGAAGATACGTTTGTTGGCGAGTTTACGATCAAGAGCAAGCTCCATGTTGCCGGTACCTTTAAATTCTTCAAAAATCACCTCATCCATTTTACTACCTGTATCTACAAGTGCAGTTGCAAGAATAGTTAAGGATCCACCGTTTTCAATTTTACGTGCAGCACCAAAGAATTGTTTCGGCTTTTGCATTGCATTTGCTTCAACACCACCACTCAATACTTTACCACTTGCAGGAGCAACGGTATTATGTGCACGTGCAAGACGGGTAATAGAATCAAGCAGGATCACCACATCGTGTCCGCACTCTACTAAGCGTTTTGCTTTTTGCAAAATAATGGTTGAAACTTTTACGTGTTTTTCAGCAGGTTCGTCAAATGTAGAAGCAACCACTTCTGCTTTCACACTGCGTTCCATATCGGTAACCTCTTCCGGACGCTCGTCTACCAGCAAAACAATCAGGTATACTTCCGGATGGTTTTCTGCAATTGCGTTGGCTACTTCTTTGAGCAAGACTGTTTTACCCACTTTTGGTTGGGCTACAATTAAACCACGCTGACCTTTACCAATTGGCGTAAACAGGTCCATAATACGTGTGCTGTAGTTGCTGGAAGTTGTAGAGAGGTTTAATTTTTCAAACGGGAAGAGCGGAGTAAGATAATCAAACGGAACCCGGTCACGAACTTCTTCCGGACGTTTACCGTTGATGGTATCTACTTTCAGTAAGGCAAAATATTTTTCACCTTCTTTTGGCGGGCGAACAGAGCCATATACGGTATCACCGGTTTTCAAACCAAATAATTTGATTTGTGAAGGAGATACGTAAATATCATCCGGGCTTGACAGATAATTATAGTCGCTGCTGCGTAAGAAGCCATAACCATCGGGCATCATCTCCAACACGCCTTCACCTTGTATTACACCATCAAACTCGATATTAAAGGCTTGTTCTTTCTTTTGCGGATATTGATGACGTTGTTGTTGTGCGGGGCGTTCCGGTGCAGGAGCCGTTTCTGCTTCCTGAACAGATTCTGCCAGCAACTCGCTTAATTCCATTTCAGGAGGACCAGCAACAAAATCATCATCACCCGGAATAATAAAACCTGCTGGAATAATTGGTTCAGCTGGTGAAGCTGGTTTTTCCACTTTTTTCAAGGTTTTCTTTTGGGCAGGAGCAGGAGCTTCTTCTTTTTTCTTTTTCGCTTTTACAGGTGCTTCCGCATCGTCACCGCTCTCCACAACTGCTTCTTCTGTACCGGAAGCGGTGGTTGTTTTCACAATGCGTTTGCGTTTGCCTTTTTCTTCGGTTCCTTTTGTTTCACTGGACATAACGGCTTGTTTATCGAGGATTTTATAGACCAATTGTTGTTTGTCCATTTTCTTGGCACCGGTAATTTTCAGTTGCTCTGCAATATCGAGCAACTCAGGAACGAGCATATCGTTCAGTTGTAGGATGTCGTACATAAAAAATTTAGTTCATTAACACGGGATGATAATTCGTAAAACTTTTTTTAGATCTGTAAGTTTGAAATGATACGTTTGGGAACTTGGAATGACCGAATTTGATGAGCTCGTGGAAGATCGGATTTTTAAATATCGGTCGGTTTCCTCTGCAATGTTACGTGAAAATCGGAAAAACCGAAAAAAAAGTATTGTGCAGTAAAATCAAGTCCTGATGGGCTTTTTGACCCAACCACATCGAATTTGATGAACAAGCTGTAAAAGCAGTAGTTATCTTTGCCGCTCAAATTTCAGCAATATGTTTAACAAAAGAGTTAAAATTAAGGAACTGCTCACGTGGGAGCCGAAAGATCAGCAGGTAACCGTTATGGGTTGGGTACGTACGTTTCGTAACAATCAGTTTATTGCCTTGAACGATGGAAGTACCAATAATAACCTGCAGGTGGTAGTAGAGCTGGGCAAGTTTGATGATGAATTGCTGAAGAGAATTACCACATCGGCTTCTTTGAAAGTGAGTGGTCATGTGATTCCATCGTTAGGGAAAGGACAAAAGCTGGAAGTTAGAGGGGAGACAATTGAAATACTAGGCGATAGTGATGCAGAGAAATATCCGCTGCAACCAAAAAAACACAGCCTTGAGTTTTTACGTGAAATTGCACACCTCCGTTTCCGTACCAACACATTTGGTTCTGTGTTCCGCATCCGTCATTCCCTGGCGTTTGCGATTCACAAATTCTACAATGAAAAAGGGTTTGTGTACATGCATACGCCTATTGTTACCGCCAGCGATGCTGAGGGTGCCGGCGAAATGTTTCGTGTAACCACCTTACCGTTAGATAATCCGCCACGCAACGAAGATGGTTCGGTGAATTTTAAAGAAGATTTCTTTGGACGTTCTTCGAACCTCACAGTGAGTGGGCAGTTGGAAGGTGAGTTGGGTGCAACGGCGTTTGGCGAAATTTATACTTTCGGTCCAACCTTCCGTGCGGAGAATTCGAACACAGCACGACACCTGGCAGAGTTCTGGATGATTGAACCTGAAATGGCTTTTTGCGATCTGGAAGACAATATGAATCTTGCCGAAGAATTTATCAAGTATATTATCAAATACGCAATGGAGCATAACAGGGAAGACCTGGAGTTTCTTGCGCAACGTTTGGCAGATGAAGAAAAACAATTGCCACAAGACAAACGAAGCGAAATGGGCTTGATTGAAAAGCTCGAGTTTGTTGTGAACAACAGCTTTGAGCGTATTACGTATACGGAAGCGATTGATATTTTACTTCAATCTCCTGCATACAAAAAGAAAAAGTTCCAGTACGATGTGAAGTGGGGCATTGATATGCAGAGTGAGCATGAGCGTTACCTGGTTGAAAAGCATTTCAAAAAGCCGGTAATTGTAACCAACTATCCTAAGGATATCAAAGCCTTCTACATGCGACAAAATGATGATGGCAAAACAGTAGCAGCAATGGATATTCTCGCGCCCGGCATTGGCGAAATAGTGGGCGGCTCACAAAGAGAAGAACGTTTGGATAAACTAGAACAGCGCATGGCAGAAATGCATATTCCTGCGGAGGAGTTGTGGTGGTACCTTGATACACGCAGGTTCGGTACAGTTCCGCATGCAGGTTTTGGTCTTGGATTTGAACGTATTGTGCAGTTTGTAACTGGTATGGGTAACATTCGTGATGTTATTGCATTTCCACGTACACCCAAGAATTGTGAATTTTAAGCATCAAGCAGCAATGAAAAGCGTTTTTGTATCTTTAGATCAAATTCTAAACCATGCAAAAAACGCTTTTTGTTTGTACAATCATTTTTATTGTATTAACGGCTGGTAATTGTAAAAAGCCAGCTACACCCTCGGAGGAAACCGGCGACTATCAACCCCTTACTGTTGGTAGTGAGTGGAATTATACTGTTACAGGATCGAACGCTGGTTCTTACAAAGTAACAATCCTCAATAGAGATACCACTATTAATGGCAAAGTATATAGTGTAGCGAGTAACTCGGCAGGTGTAAACGAATACTATGCAAAGTTCAATGGTGAATACCTCCGTTACAACAAGTTTGCAGAATTGAATAACCAAACCATTGAGCTTTTGTATTTAAAAGATAAGCTCGCAAAGGGGGCAACCTGGACAGAAGTGAAAACGGTGAATATAAGTCTTGGTGGCTCATCTGTTCCTGTTACTGCAACACTGGTGTTTACCATAAGTGAAAAGGGAATTGATTATGTTGTGAATGGAACAACGTTCAAGAACGTAATTAAAGTGACTGTGGCCCCAAGTTTCAGTATTTTTGGTAGTACGCAAAATCCTGATTCGTACGATCTGCAATACTACTATGCTTTTAATGTTGGTTTGATCTATAGCAAAACAAGCATTGTTATGGCGTTGGCAGGTATCAATCAAAACGCAGAGACAAGGATTGGGGCGTATACGATAAAATAGTTATTCGTTTTCAAGTTTGTCGGCTTCAGCTATGGCCTCTTTTCGTATTACGTCGGTGATCATTTGTTCCAGCCTTCGTAAGCGTGCATATAGTTTAAGTGAAACGAAGACAAAAAGTAAAATACAGAGGTAAAATACAAGATCTGCCCCTCTGCCTACACCAAGTTTGTGTGCAATTATATTTGTCCATTCTGGAAACAGTATAAAAGTGATTGCTGTCCCAACGAGTGTTGTAAATACTAATAGATCTGCGATATTATTTCGTCTTCTTATGAAAAACACGAATGCTGCTACTAATATTCCACTGATTAATATTATTTGAATACCTGTCATTCGAAGAGTTTATGCAAAATTAAATCGAAAAAAATGCGAATACTATTCCAAACTGGTTGTCCCTTGGATTTGGAATAATCTGTATAACTAATGCTTACAGATACTTCAGTAAACCGTAATCTGTTTTTTTTGACCAGGAATAGTATTTCCGAAGCGTGTGCCATACGGTTTTCGGTAAGAATGATTTTTGTTGATGCTTTGGATGTCATCGCTCGCAGGCCGTTGTGCGCATCACTTAACAGGAGTCCGGAAAAAATGTAGTTGATATATCTTCCAAAAAATAGTAGTATTTTTTTTTGAATTGGTATATAGCCTGACAATGTTGGTACAAGAAAACGTGATCCGAAAACAATATCTATTGTATCATCTTCTAAGGGATGTAGCAGAGTTGCGACATCTTTTGCTGAGTGTTGACCATCGGCATCGAAATGAACGATATAGGTAGCACCCTTCGATAAGGCGAAGTTCGTTCCTGTTTGAAGAGCGGCACCTTGTCCTAGGTTTAACTTGTGTCTGATGTAATGAACAGGTAGATTTTTTAAATATAGGGATTGTCGTATAGTAGAGCCGTCATCAATAACTACAACAGAGTATTTTTTTTCAACAAGCATAGAAACAACATCACGTAGAACCTCATTCTCATTGTAGGAGGGTACAAGTACAAATACAGACTGATTATCGTTTTGTAAATTGTTCAAGGTTATTTAATTGAAGTTGGCTTAATTTCGGCAATATAAAGCTGAGTTGTATTCAAAGTTGCGAGATGTTTTGCGTTGCTGTAAAGAATGAGTAGGCTATCATTGTTTGTCATTGGTTTATTTGCTACAATCAAAAGTTGAATATTTTTTGTTGTATAGAAATTTTGTCTTACCAGAATTGGAATTTTTAGCGTAACAGCAATGTTAGGCTTGTATTTAAAGAAGGCGTAAAATGGATCGTTATAGGTCAATATTGTTTGCATATTTCCAAGTGAGTTCTTGGTAAGCAAATCGTCAATCTTTGCCCGGTCCATTTTATGGTATTTTTCTTTATCAGGAATGTTATGATTGAAGAAATTTACATAAAATTTGATGGTAGATGATAGATTATAAATAAGTATTAAGGCAAAAAATTTTTTCGCAATTTTAGAAAAAGCGTAACCGGGTCTTGTCGTTTTACTTTTCAGGAACCATGCTGTGATCGCAAGTATTAATAGTGATGTGACAATATAATATCTTCCCTCAGTCACATAGGTCCAGCCTCCGGGATCACCCGATCGACTATTTAGAAAAAGAGATAGTGTGATTAATGTAAGGAAAGGCAAAAGAAGGATAGAAGTCAACAAATAGATATATTTTTTTCTAATTAGAATATCGTTGGTTTTATATAATTCTTTTGCTAGCATTAATATCCAGAACACAAACAAGGCAAGTACAATTAGCGAATAGTAGTTACGTGTAATTTGAAAAACGGTATAAAATTGATTTTCGATGTATCCGAAGTTTAAAAATGTTTTTAAAAAAAACGGATATACAAAATATAGATTATAGATATACACACCGTAGTTATCCATAGAAATTGATTGCGATAATGGTTGATAGGTGTATGTGTATAGGAAGATCTCCTGAATAGAAATGCTAATAATTTCAATTATGAATAAAACAAGACTTTGTTGTTTCAAAGTATATTTCTTGTAACGGTGCCCAATTAAAAACAGTAATACCGGGATGAGAATTGTTATTGGATAGTATTGATAACGGAATGCTGATGGAAGAAAAAGAAGTCCTCCATAGAGAATCAGCCACGGCAATTTTTTTTTCGTTTGTGATTCTACTAATGAGTATGCATATGAACATGAGCCGATACAAAAAGTAGCAGCTGCAAGATCACTTACTCCTGGTTGTTTAATAATTTCAGGGTTTAGGCCTATGATAAGGAAACAAAGAATTTGTACTCTTAGCGATAGATCCAGAGCAGAAAACAGTACTCGTAAAAAATAAAAAAGTAATGAAAGGCAAAGAATAAGTAGCAGAGTATTAGCGAAATTGATATCTCCGGTAATTTTAAATATTCCGGATAGTAAAATTGTTGGCAAGGGCGGCCATAATCTTAGACCTTCAAAGCGGATAGCGGAAAGGTCGAGCGGGTCTGATCTTTGAAACCCGAGTCCATTGCCATTGGCTAAGTTTTCCGCTGCGGCGTTAATCATGTAATAGTCTGTATCCTGCAAGGGAAATGCTAATAATAATAGCATTCGTGTAACGAACGCAAATACAATGACCGCTGTTAGAATTTTTGAGGTGCTCATCTTGTGTTCGTTAGATGATGATAGGCTTCAATTCTCTCTTTTATATTTTTCCTTATTGAGTAATAGAAGAGATTATAATCACCCGCATGATAATTCTTTGTTTTCAAGAAAATGCCAAAGAAAAATTTAGGTCTGTTTGTCCAGAGAACATTGCCGTGTATCTGCGCCGAGTTGGTATGTAAATAACGTTTATTGAACTTGTAGAGTACAGAGCCGTCATTGTTCATTCGGGAAATGAGTGAGTCGGTTGTTGTCCAGCTTAAAGGGTTTGTAACAATCGCTTTCGATTTTTCGTTTTGAACATATGTAGGTAAATAGCCTGTTCTGAACGTTCTCCACGAATTGATACACCCGGTTTCCGTTGGCGTTTTACAAACTTCTATGTATTGAAACAGGTTTTTAGCTACAGGTAGCCCTACAATGTAGGCTGCAACCAATTGAGTTTGCAGGTTTGTTTGCTCAAAGTATTTCTTCAAAAGCATAGCAGCATGTACGGTACCCTGGCTATGTGAAGCAATGATGATTGGTCTTCCATTATTATAGTTTTTGAGATAATAAGCAAAAGCGGTCTCTACATCCCTGTAGGCGAGGTTCAATGCATCTTTGCTTTTTGTTGTGTCTGTTGTAAAGAACGAAAAGATATGTGCTTGTCTGTAACGGGGTGCAAACACCCGACAGTTCCCGTTAAATACGCTGGCTTGGTATAAGATACTAGTATAGTCGGTTTTTGCATTCAGGTCTGCATCGTTAATTGATGCATTCCATATTCGCCCGTTCAGCTTTGGATCGGTAAGAGTTGTTGGGTGAATAAAGAAAACATCTACACTGGTATCTATTGGTATATTTCGCAATGGCAGTGGTATACTGTCTGACGGATCTTTCTTCCATGGATGTGCAGCCCAGTATTTCAGGTCAGAGTAATCAGGAATACTATCGGATATTTGAAAAGATGTTTTGTAACCACTTGTCTGTGCTTTGTAAGAAGGAAAGCATCCCGGGAGAATACAAGTAAAAAGTGCTGAAAGAAATAAAAAACCTTTCTTAGAGTCAATCAATTTTGTAATTTTTGCAATTCAAACCTAATAGAAAAGCAGCACTTAAGAAATAAAAACTTTTGTTATGACAATTCCTGTTGTTGATTTGGCTGATTTTACAAGTGGAAATCCGGTGCTTAAAGAGCGTTTTGTAAATGAGCTTGGACGTGCTTACGAAGAAGTTGGCTTCGTTGCCGTAAAGAACCATGGTGTTCCTGATGAATTGATTGCGGATCTCTATAAATATCTGCAGCAATTTTTCTCATTGCCTCTCGAAAAAAAGCGTAGCTATGAAATTCCTGAATTAGCCGGTCAGCGAGGATATACTTCATTTGGAAAAGAACATGCAAAAGGCAGTGAGGCGCCGGATCTGAAGGAGTTTTTTCAATACGGTCAGAAAGCAGAAGGTGAGGAGTACATACCGGAAGAGTATCCGGATAACGTATTGGTGAGCGAAATAGAGAAGTTCAATCCAACTTTTCATAGCGCTTATCGTGCATTTGAGGAGAGTGGAACAAAATTATTACAGGCAATTGCTTTATATCTAGGACTCGATGAGTTTTATTTCGATGGGTGGGTTCGTAACGGAAACTCAATCCTGCGTGCGATACATTATCCTCCAATCACAAGTGAACCAAAGAGCGCTATACGGGCAGAGCAACATGAGGATATTAATTTAATAACCTTATTAGTTGGAGCTTCAGCAGATGGACTGCAGATTTTGACAAAACAAAATGAGTGGGTTGGCGTTACATCGTTGCCTGAACAAATCGTGGTAAACGTTGGCGATATGCTGCAGCGTCTAACCAACAATAAACTGCGTTCCACAACGCACCGTGTTGTTAATCCACCAAGAGAGCTTTGGCATACTTCCCGGTTTTCGATTCCATTCTTTTTACATCCAAAAGGCAATATGTCGTTGGCTTGTTTGGAAAGTTGCATTACTGCAGATAATCCAAAGCATTATCCCGATGCTACTGCAGGTGCGTACCTCGATGAGCGTCTCAGAGAAATCGGATTAAAAAAATAATAAATACGTTCTTCTGAAATTCATTCGTCACATCCCTTTTTTAAAAGCCGTACTGTTATACACATTGACGGCTTTTGGTGGTCCGCAGGGCCACATTGGGATGTTAATGAAAGTTTTTGTAAAAAAGCGAAAGGATTTAACGGAGCAGGAGCTAACTGACCTCTTTGCATTTTGTCAGTTACTGCCCGGCGCCAGTTCGACGCAAACAATTACACTGATCGGCTATAAACGGGGTGGTTTACCGCTAGCGTTGGTAACGCTACTAATTTGGATTGCTCCAGCCTGCTGTATTATGGGTGGACTTTCTTTTTTTGTACACTATCTAGATAAGCGTACGCTGCACACGGATATTTTTAAATTTCTCCAACCCATGGCTGTTGGGTTTCTGATATATGCAACTTGGCATAGTTACAAAACAGCTATTCATAATGCTGTGACCAGGGTAATTATGATCATTGCTGCGTTTGCAGTGTATTTCTTTATAAAAACACCGTGGGTCTTTCCGATCATCTTAGTTATTGGTGGAATAGTAACAAATTTTGTAAACAAAGGAGAACCGAAACAAGAGGTCAAAAGACGAAAGATTAAATGGACGAATATTTGGCTATTTGCTATTGTTTTTATTCTTGCGGGCTTCTTAAGTGAAACAGCTCGTAAGCAGGAATGGGAGAATAGAAGAGCATTTAATCTTTTTGAGAATTTCTATCGTTTTGGCAGCCTTGTTTTTGGTGGGGGACAGGTACTCGTTCCGATGATGTATGAGCAGTTTGTAATCAGGGAAAAGACGCAATATATGACTGGTGAGGAGTTGTTAACTGGTGCCGGGTTTGTACAGGGAGTACCTGGGCCTGTCTTTTCAATGGCATCTTATGCGGGCGGTATGGCAATGCGTGATTTGGGAAAACAAAGTCAGCTGATTGGAATTGCTGTGGGTGCGGTTGCAATCTTTTTGCCGAGTTTGTTGTTGGTATTGTTCTTTTATCCAATCTGGAATAATCTTAAAAAGTATACAGTCGTTAACAGATCACTTGAAGGAATTAAAGCTGCTACAGTGGGCTTAATGGTCGCCTCGGCGTTTTATGTTGCCAGAGACATATCAATTCTTGAATTCAAAACAGTTAGTTACCTTAACCTTATTGTGATTTTTTCTACAACTGTATTGCTCTCTACAACCAAGATTCCTCCCCCCATAATAGCTTTTGTGTGCTTGTTACTTGGCTGGATTTTTTAGTTTGTAATATCCTGATTTTTCAATTTCATCCAATACTTCATCAGGTACAAGGTAGCGGATCGATTTACCTTGCTGCACTAACTCACGGATATGTGTAGCCGAAATTTCCAGTAGTGGTGCTTTTAAACGGGTAAGTTGTTTGATTTCTGGTTGATCAGCAGGAAAGCCCGGTCGATCATAAACATAAACAGGGTAGTTCTGCATAATTGTTTCTGCATTCTTCCATTTGTCTAGGTTTTGCAAACTGTCGCTCCCCATGATGAGTACAAATTCATGTTGAGGATATTTCTCTTCCAGATAAGTAAGTGTATCAATTGTGTACGAAGGTTTTGGTAGATTAAATTCAATATCAGTTGCTTTAAACCCCGACGTTTTTTGAATAGCTAGATTCACTAGGTAAAGACGGTCGTATTCGTTAAGCAAAGTTTTTTGTTGCTTAAACGGGTTTTGTGGTGATACAACAAACCATACCTGTTGCAGATCGGTTTCATTTAATAGGTGTTGCGCAATAATTAAATGACCGGTATGGATTGGATTAAAGGAACCGAAATACAAACCAGTTTTCATGGCTGACTTTTTAGGTAGTTTTTGCAGTTGTTACGATGATGCTCTGTGCTTCTTCCAACCGTAGGCTTAGTTGATAGCCCGCCACCTTAATACTGATAGGGTCGCCAAGAGGTGCCTGCATCTCCATGAGTACCTCCTCTCCAGGTACACAACCCATCTCCATGAGTTTGAGAAATATCTCGTCATTTTCAAAAGAATGAATAATCGCTTTCTGTCCTGGCACTAGTTCCGATAGTCGTTTCATATACTTTGCAAAAGTACCGCAATCCATAACTGAATCTTCCCGAATTTTGAGGTCTATGGCAGCGAACTGTGTTAATTTTTTTTACCAGGATATCAGGTTTTCTTTTACGAAACGGAATGCGCTAAAATACGCAATAGCGATGCTGTTTAAGAAGGAGGGTTGTATGCTTCGTAGTTTAAATGTAATCTTTTGCACCGACGATGCTTTGCTGGTTATTAACAGGGATTTTTTAAACCACGACTATTACACCGACATCATTACTTTCCCAATTAATAAAGATAAATCAGGTCTTGAGGCTGAGTTGTATATCAGTATTGATAGAGTAAAGGAGAATGCAAAAGAGGGTAAGGTTTCGTTTAAAGAGGAGTTGCATCGTGTAATTTTTCATGGATGCTTGCACTTAGTTGGTTATAACGATAAATCTTCACAACAAATTAAGAAGATGCGGGAACGGGAAGATCATTATCTGCGTTTATACCTTCAATAAATCGCACACAATGTTCCACGTGAAACATGCCTTTGTTCTTGCCTTCATCTCTATTTGTACGACTGGTTTATCGCAAGGTATTCTTACCTTAAAGGATAAGCCCTTTGTATATAGCCATTCGTATGATTCTTCGCTTATCAAGACATTAAACAACTCTGCTGTTTATAAGTCCTTGTCGAAGCCAGAACAGGAGTCGGTTTATTGGTTGAATTACTTCAGGCAAAATCCTCGTCGGTTCCTCAATACAATCATCAAAGAGTTCTTAGTTCAATTCCCTGAAGCCAAATCGGCTTATACACGATCTTTAGAGGTCGACATTCTTAAAGCTCCCCAAACGCTTACGCTCGTCTTGCCCGACTCTGGTCTGAATACTATGGCCGCAGCCCATGCTTTGGACTTAAAGAAGCGAAACGGTGTCATCAGCCACATTTCTTCCTCAGGTAAAAATTTTGTGCAGCGAATACAGGCTGCCGGGAAATATACCTGTGGGGCTGAGAATATATTTATTGGAAGCTTTAATGGATTAGAGTCCCTTATTGCACTTCTGATCGATCATGGAGTGCCGGATAAAGGGCATAGGGTAAATATTCTTAACCCCAGATTTCAGCTTGTAGGAGTTTCGTTTATTCAAAGCTCTGGTGATAAAGGTTTGCTCGTGCAGGACTTCGCATGTCATTGATGTTCCACGTGAAACATCGTTCTGTTCACAGCCAATTAGAGGTTATCTTTGCAGCCTTAAAGCGTTGTTTACATGTTTCCAGATTATGATGTTATTGTTGTAGGTGCCGGTCATGCGGGTTGTGAAGCGGCAGCTTCTGCTGCAAATATGGGTAGCAAGGTGTTGCTGGTAACCATGAACATGCAGACAATTGCGCAAATGAGCTGCAATCCGGCTATGGGTGGCATTGCAAAAGGGCAGATTGTTCGGGAAATAGATGCGTTGGGGGGATATAGTGGAATTGTAAGCGATAAGAGTATGATTCAGTTCCGTATGCTGAACCGGTCGAAAGGCCCGGCTATGTGGAGCCCCCGTACTCAAAACGACCGCATGCTCTTCGCCGCAACCTGGAGGGAAATGCTGGAGCAAACGCCCAATGTTGATTTTTACCAGGATATGGTGCGAAGCCTGTTGGTAAAAGACGGAAGATGTTACGGTGTTGTTACAGGTCTTGGGCATGAGATTAAATCCAAGTCTGTCGTAGTAACCAGCGGAACCTTTCTGAACGGGGTAATTCATATCGGAGAGAAGCAGCTAGGTGGTGGACGTATATCAGAGAAAGCGGCTACCGGCATTACAGAGCAGCTTGTGGAATTGGGCTTGGAAAGCGATCGTTTAAAAACAGGAACACCTCCCCGTATTGATGGCCGTAGTCTTGATTACACGAAAATGGAGGAACAAAAAGGCGACGAAGAAATTACCGGGTTTTCCTACATGGATGTTCCCAGGATAAAGGCAGAAGAACAACGCAGTTGTTTCATTACCTATACAAGTGCTGAGGTGCATGATGTTTTGAAAACAGGTTTCGACAGAAGCCCGATGTACCAGGGCAGAATACAGGGTACAGGCCCCCGCTATTGTCCCAGTATTGAAGACAAGATCAATCGTTTTGCAGAACGGGAGCGTCACCAGCTTTTTGTAGAGCCGGAAGGTTGGAACACCGTCGAAATCTATGTAAATGGCTTTTCGACATCACTACCCGAACAAGTACAATACGAAGCGCTTCGTAAGGTGCCGGGTTTTGAAAATGCCCGGATGTTCCGTCCCGGTTATGCCATTGAATATGATTTCTTCCCGCCAACACAGTTAACCTATTCATTAGAAACAAAGCAGATTCAGAATCTTTTCTTTGCGGGCCAGATCAACGGAACAACAGGATACGAAGAAGCAGCCTGTCAGGGATTAATGGCGGGTATTAATGCGCACCTGAAAGCAGCCAAACAGGATCCGTTTATTTTAAAAAGAAGCGATGCATATATCGGGGTATTGATCGATGACCTCATCAGCAAAGGAACCGACGAGCCTTACCGCATGTTTACCAGCCGTGCAGAATACAGAACATTACTGCGTCAGGATAATGCCGATCTGCGGTTAACCGAACTGAGCTATAAAATGGGATTGGCATCGCAGGAGCGAATGGATAAAACCCGCAACAAACTGGAGGCTGTTGAGAAGTTGAAAACAACATTGGCAGAGGTTGCGTTGAATCCGGAAGAAATCAATGCTTTTCTTGAAACAAAGAATAGTGCGCCGCTTACACAAAAACAAAAAGCACTGCAGTTGTTATTGCGTCCCGGTATTCAATTAAATGAGCTCGTAGCTGCATCACCTACTTTACAACAAATCGCAGGAAACCAAACGAAAGAAGTGTTTGAACAAACAGAAATACAGGTGAAGTATGACGTGTACATCGAAAAGGAAAAAGAATTGGTACAGCGCATGAGCCAGTTGGAAAACCTGGAAATACCCAACAGTTTCGATTACAACAAGATTTCTTCATTAAGTACGGAAGCATTACAGAAGTTTAATAAAATACGACCACGCACACTTGGACAGGCCTCACGCATTTCTGGAGTAAACCCAAGTGATGTGCAGATATTAATGGTGTATATGGGTCGCTAATTAATCCATCAGTTTAGTAGAAAAAGGTAATTTTTTGACAGTGAAGAAAATTCGTTTCTCCACTGATGCTACTCCTTTTACTCTCCGTCATTTATCTCTACGATATTATTCGTTTTTGTTACAAATTTGAGTAACCGAATCATCAAACACAATGCGAAAGCATGTGTGTTCCTATTTATATAATTGTATCAGTAATGGTTCGGTGTTAGTATTAAATACCGGACAAATGAAGAAGTTTACCATTAGCCTTATCATCTCTCTGTTGTTTTTTTCAACGTTACCTGCTCAAAACGCTGTGCGTGGAAAAATTACGTTCAAAATAGTTACAAACGAACAACAACCGCTTGCAAATGCAACAGCAGAATTATTACGCAGCAAAGATTCATCTTTAATAAAAACAGCGCTATCCGATAAAAACGGATTGGTTGAATTTGAACAGATACCCCTTGGTCTGTACATCATCAGAACAAGTGCTGTTAATTACGAAAAACATTTTTCAGCAGTAGTAACGGTAAGTGAAGAACAGCACAATACAGCTGTTGCAGATGTAGTTATGAAACCCGTTGCAACACAATTAAAAACCATTGAAGTAACCGGCCGCAAACCATTCATTCAGCGTTTGGGCGATCGTATTGTGGTAAATGTAGAAAACAGTGTGGTTAATGCTGGCAGTTCTGCATTTGATGTACTTGAACGTTCTCCCGGAATTTTAATCGATGCAAATGATAACCTGAGTATGCGTGGCAGAAGCGGTGTGATCATTATGATTGATGGAAAGCCATCACCCATGAGCGGGGCCGATCTGGTAAATTATTTACGCAGCTTACCTGCAAATGCAATTGAACGTATCGATCTTATCACCAATCCATCATCGAAATACGACGCAGCAGGCAATGCAGGCATCATCGATATCCGCATGAAAAAAGATCAGCGCTTCGGAACCAATGGCAGCATCACTGCTGGATATGGACAGGGTGTTTATCCCAAAGCAAACGGTGGTATCAATTTCAATCACCGTAATAAAAAAGTAAACCTGTTTGGAGGATACAATTACAGTTACAGAAAAAATCTCAACAACCTTTTACTCGACCGAAACTTCTTTACCAACTCCGGCGAGTTTACGGGAAAAGATGAGAAGAATAATTATACAACCATACCCGGTAATTTACATACACTGCGTTTGGGTGCCGATTTCTTTCCATCCAAAAAAACGGTGTTTGGTTTTGTTGTTAACAGTAATGCCAACCTGTTCGATCCCGCAAACAGAAACAGCTCTGTCGTAAGTGATGCGTATAAACAACCGGTATTTACATTCCGTACACAATCAAAAAATCACAACGAAAACAAAAACGCTGTAGTCAACTTTAATATTAAACACAGCTTCGACAGTACTGGCCGGGAATTAACCGCCGATCTTGATCTTGGTTATTTTGGAATAAACAATAATTCTCATGTGGCTACGGCATATTACAAACTCGATGGCAGCAGCCTGCAGCCCGATTATATACTTGATGGTTTACAGGATGGTATTCTTCGCCTTGCAACATTAAAAGCAGATTATACACATCCATTAATAAAGAAAGCAAGAATTGATGCAGGATTTAAGAGCAGCCTGGTACATGCCGATAATGATGCACGCTTCTTTGATATGAGCAGCGGTACGCCTCAAAATGATGTGAACAAAACCAATCACTTTTACTACGATGAGAACATTAATGCAGCATATGTGAATTATAAAAAGGAATATACAAAGTTCGACTTTCAGATAGGGTTGCGTACCGAAAACACCAATGTGAAAACAAGACAGGTAAAAGGCGATGTGCGTTGGGACAGCTCGTATACACAACTTTTTCCAAGTGCATTTTTCAATTACAGGTTGAAAGAAAACCAAACAATTGGTGTTTCTGTCAGTCGTAGAATAGACAGACCAAATTATTCGCAGCTGAACCCATTTATGTTTTTGATTGATGTGACCACGTACTCAACCGGTAACCCTTCCTTGTTACCGCAGTTTACCTGGAGTTACGAATTGAATTACACCATTAAGAACATCAACTTCACACTGGGTTATAGCAAAACAAAAAACAATCAGAACATTGTTATTACACGGTTCAAAGATGCATTTCCGAATATACCCAGCGATGATAACATAACAGTACAGATTCCTGTAAACCTAACGTCGTCTGATTATTACGGTTTAACTGTTGCTGCGCCTGTTCGCATTAGCAAGTGGTGGAACATGATGAACAATGCCAATATTTTTTATAATCATTTTAACGGTAACCTGTCGGGTACCAACTTGGATAATGGAAAAGTTGTTACGAACTTGAGCACGAATAACAGCTTCACGTTTGGTAAGGGTTGGACGAGTGAGTTATTTGCTAACTATAACTCAGGTGGTCAATACGGTTTTATGGTGATGCGTCCGCAGTGGGGTATTGGTGCAGGTGTTCAAAAAAGTTTATGGAAAGGAAAAGGACAGGTGGGCTTAAACATTACCGATATCTTCTGGACCAATTTGCCAAAAGGTACAATTACGTACAACAATTACATTGAATATTGGAAAGCATATCGTGAAACAAGAGTAGCCAATCTCAGCTTCACCTACCGCTTTGGAAACAATAAAGTACAACAGGCACGACGCAGAACAACGGCTTCGGAAGAAGAACGCCAGCGTGCCCAGTAACGAACCTGAAGAAGATGAAAGAGTAGTATGCTGCTGTTTTGTCTTTCAGGCACAAACTGTTCATCAGTTGCATGCTTCGTAATGTAAGCAAAACAAACAGGTACATTTTTTCTCATGTTGATTTAACGGGCTGGTAGTCTTATCGGCCCTCTTTTTTTGTAACAGAGAAATTGCACAAAAATAAATGCACACAAAAAAGCCCTTTCTTTTTTAGTGCAGGAATTCAATACACAAAGAAGAAAGGGCTTTTAAACCAAAACCCTAAGAAAGAAATGTATTGTTACGACTGCTGCACCTGTTTTTTGCGTGCAATCTGCAGTAATTGTAAATGTGGCTGCAAATGCACCAGGTTGTCTTTTTGCAGAAACTGACGCAGGTGTTTGTGAAAGTGACTGTAATCGTAATAACTGTAAACGCCGTAATGAAATGTTTGCGGACGGGAAACAATATGACTGACTGCTTTGCGTATTCGCAATACCTGTAAAGCCTGCTTACTGCTTACACCTGTACCCGCTTCAAAATAACGTTGCAATGTGCGTGATGAAATCGAATACTTCGCAGCAAGCTCTTCAACCGATGTTTCGAACGAATTATGAATAGCAGCCTGCTGTAAAATTTCAGTTACAATATGCATCGGCTGTAACGATCCTTTATACTGCTCAATCATTTGTTCGTAATGCTGCGACAGAATCTGCACACGCTTCTCAAATGAATGAGCATGTTTTACATCGTTAATGAGTGATTGATCGATGAGATAACTCAACGGAAACATGGTACCGCTGTATTCAGAAAAGTTAACCTTCTTTTCAAAAATGACCGGGCTTACTTTAAACTTAATCCCAAACAATACATTACCCGGCTGATGAAACGCTTCAATATTATTCAGCCTTGGTAAAAACCCGTCGCCTTTAACAGGAAAACGGTTCTGCTCAATCTGCATTTCATAAGGAGTACCTAAGTTAATGAGATAAGAGTAGCCAAGGTTGGGGAATAATACATCGCTGAATCCATCCGGATATTTCTGCCAGAGATGCTCAAATTTGGTTTGCCAGAAAAAGTCTACAAATAAAGACAGTGGCCCCGATACATAATGTCGGTGATAGTTGTTTTCAAAGTGTTCGCTATGAACAAATTCAATGTGTTGCACGAAGGCAAAATACAAACGGCCATGTAAAAACAGTTGTGGTTTATGTATGAACGGCTGCCGCTTATCAACAACTTACGTTAACGTTTTTTTAGTAATACGAACAAGAGTAAGTGTTGAGGCATGCAATGACAACAATTGCCCGTATTAAAAAAGCCACAACAACTTGCTGTGGCCTTTTTAAAATAGATGCAAATGCAAAACTTATTGTTGCTGCCGTTGTACATACAAGGGCTTTAGTTTAATAATACGCAGCGCATGCAGTATACGCATAATGATAAATGTAAGATCGAACTCAAACCACTTGCGGGCAAAGTTGGCATTGTTTTGATCTTTGTGGTGATTGTTCTGAAATAACTCACCCATCAGCAATACACCCCATGGCGTTGTGTTTTTACTGTGGTCTTCTATTGAATAATTGCGGTAACCCATTTTATGACCAAACCAGTTTACAATAGCACCTTGTATGGGGCCGATGAAGAAATGAACAGGCAATAATAAAAACCACCACATACTTGGCGCAAAAAAATAGTAGAAAGCAATATAGCCTACTACAAAAAAGCCACGGGTAATATTGTTATGACCAAACTTATCCAGCTTATCCCATACGGGCAGATAATCTTTGGTAAACCGTGCATCAGGAATGTTTTTACCGGTAACAAAACCGCTGAAGATGCGTGCTGTATGCATCATCATTTGCCAGATGTCTTTAAAGAAATGTGGTGAGTGCGGATCTTTCTCTGTATCGCTGTAAGCATGGTGCATACGGTGCATCACCGCATACGCACGGGGCACCAGAAACGAAGAGCCTTGCACAAACCAGGTTAAGAAGTAAAATGTTTTTTCTACAAAAGGCTTGGCCGTGTACATCTGGTGGCTGGCGTAACGATGCAGAAAAAAAGAATGGAAAAACAAAGACAAGAACCAATGGAGGAAAAAAAATAAAAGAATCGCTGTCATGAAAATAGAAATAGAAAATTTGAAATGTGGTTGCAAAGAAACGCCAATAATCATTGTAAACAAGGAGTGTGGAAGAGATTAACAGGAATAGATGAATGCTTTTGTACAAGTGAACCTTTGTTAGGTGTGACAAACACAGCAGGAACGATCAGCCAGAAAAACTGACAACAGTTTCAGATTTCTGCAGAATGAATGATACAAGTCATTGTATAACCACATGTTGCCGCACTACCTTACTCATCCCACCGGCTCATTTAAAAGACAGGCTATGTTACGGATTACACTGCTGTGCCTGGCACTGGTTGTGTTTGGCACGGGCGTTACTGCACAGGATGCAGGTAACGGAAAACAGAAAAACAGCTTTCTGATTGTACAGGGAGGGCTGGCTGTACCCATTGGTGATTTTGCATCGGGCGATTTAACCAATGAAAATGCGGGAATGGCGAAAACAGGTTTCAGCGCAGGCTTGCAATACAACTACCGCATTCATAAAAATTTTGCAATCATGCTGCAAGGGCATTATGCCAACTTCGGTATGAAAGATGCCTTCAGTAAAAACTTCCCGGGCGCCAGCATCGATCACTGGCAATATGCAGGACTCGTTGTTGGTCCGATGTTGTTATTACCCGTTAACGATAAGATGTTATTCGATGTACACCTGGCATCGGGTGTACTATGGGCCAACTCGCCCAAAGTAAAATACCAGGGACAAACCATTGTTGATGAAGACTGGGGTACTGCTGTACCTGTACAAACAGGCTTGCAGTTCCGCTACATGACCAACAACAACCTTGTATTATTTGCAGGGGGTAACTACATCTATATGCAACCCGAATTCCGTATTGAAACAACCGATCCTCCGGATGTAAAACAGAACATGCAGACACTGCACTTTCAGATCGGAATTGGTTATAATTTCTAAGAGGCAACAGGAGAGAAACAAACCAATAAATAAACAGGGTGCCGGCAGCCGGTCCACTCATTCCGGTGGGGGTAGTGGGTAAGGCGGCCGGCCCCTGTTGTTAGGTGAAGGCAGCAACGACGGTTGTTTACCACTGATTGGTTTATTCCGCTTCGCTTACTTCTATATTTACCACTGAATGAATACGCACCTGTTTACCCTTGGCCTGCAGCTCACCAAAAAAAGCGTTGATTTGTTCCATGTTCCGGGTAAGCACATCAATACGCTGCAGATGATGCGGATCGTCTTTGCCGAAACGTTCATTGGCACTGAAGTTTCTCACTTCATGAAAATTAGCCTCCTTCGAAAACAAATCCATTAACAGTTCCCGTGCATCTTCGGCTGTAAAACGGCCATCAATTAAATCGGCTTTCAGTTCTTTTTGCATAATTTGATTTTTCTAAAACGTTGATGAAATCGGAGTTGTTATTTACTTTTTTCTACCTGCACACCCTCTCTTTCCGAAGACAGGATGCCGATTGTAAGCGCAAGGAAACTAACGGCAAGCGCCATAAACAAAAGGCTGTACAACTGTTCTTCTATGTAAAACGAACACAGAAAAAAAACAAGACCCGACAGCAGACTCAGGATACTAAGCAGCAATTGTTTCATAGGTGGTTTGTTTTAGTTGTACCTGAATCGTTGCGCTCATCTGTACCGTGCCGTTGTTGCTGCTGATGAGGCTGCGCAGATTGGCCAGCTCCTGTTGCAGGTAACGTAAACGGCTTTCCCGGTAACTGATGTCTTCCTCGCTGCTGGTTTGCTCAATCTTACTTTCGTGAAATTTGATTTTCACCTGTAACAGTTGTGTAAGCAGCTCAATAGATTCCTGTACAGTATACTGTCCTTCGATTAATTGTAAGTGCATGTTGTTAAGTTTTTATTGTCCCTGGCCTAATGAGAACGCAGCTGTACCGTTAAAGCTGTAGAGGTTCTCTGTTTTAATGGTATCAATTTGGTTTTCGGTTGCTTTACGCAACAGCTCAATAATGTCTTCTTTTTGCATGGGTGTACCGTTCGTTGGTTTAAAGCGGCAGCGCCAGTGGTCGGTACAGAAGGTTTCTTCGAAACCGTTGGGCCAAACCTTAATGCCACGGTTGGTGATCATGGAAAGACCAACTTCTTTTGTTTGCAGCGGTTGCAGCAATTGCGCCAGCTCATCGGCCGATGTGCCGCTCCAGTGTACAAACAGGTCCACACCTTCCAGCTTTTTCGCTGCAGCCTGTTTGCGTTGGTACTTGGGTAACTGCAGCGGAGCTGCTTCGGCATAAGAGGCCGGTTGAAACTGTTGCGGCTGTTGACCCAAATTGGCAATCACCGCTTCGGCAAAAGCACGGGTGCCTACCTTTTGCTTGCTGATGCCTTCCCGGTAAATATCGTAGGTATGAATACCATCTTCAATGGTGCGTAACCAGGCATTCTGAATCTTCGCCGCAATTTCGGTTTGACCAATATGGCTCAGCATCATGATCGCTCCCTGCAATAAACCCGAAGGGTTGGCTCTGTCCTGCCCGGCTACACGTGGTGCCGAACCGTGAATGGCTTCGAACATCGCACAGGATTCGCCGATGTTGGCCGAGCCAGCCAAACCTACTGAGCCGGTGATCTGTGCAGCCACATCCGACAACACATCACCATAGAGGTTAGGCATCACAATCACATCAAACAGTTCGGGTGAGTCGGCCATTTTTGCCGCACCGATATCGATGATCCAGTGTTCGTTCTGGATTTCGGGATATTCCGCAGCTATTTCATCAAACACTTTGTGAAACAAGCCGTCGGTCTGCTTCATAATATTGTCTTTGGTAAAGCAGGTCACTTTTTTGCGTTTCTGCTGGCGGGCATATTCAAATGCATAACGGATAATTTTTTCGCAACCGGGGCGGCTGATGAGTTTCAGACACTGCACCACTTCATCGGTTTGCTGGTGTTCGATACCGGCATACAAATCCTCTTCGTTTTCACGGATAATAACGATATCCATCACCGGGTGTTTGGTTTTCACAAACGGGTGCAGACTGCGGCAGGGGCGTACGTTGGAATACAGGCCCAGGAACTTGCGGGTAGTAACATTTAAACTTTTGTAACCGCCACCCTGTGGAGTAGTAATGGGTGCTTTCAGAAAAATTTTGTTGCGGCGGATGATATCCCACGCTTCCGGCGCAATGCCCGATGTGTTACCGGCGAGATACACTTTTTCGCCTACTTCAATTTCATCAATTTCTAACTGTGCACCGGCTGCTTGTAAAATGGATAAGGTTGCATCCATAATTTCGGGACCGATGCCGTCCCCTTTTGCTACTGTAATACGTGTCATAGAATGTTGTATTGTTTCGGGGAGCAAAATTGTAGCAGGAAAAGCATAAGTTTTTATTTATATTTACTATGTAATCCATAAATAGTTTTTATGAACTATACACTCAATCAGTTACAGGTATTTTTAAAAGTGGTGCAAACAGAGAGCATCACCAAAGCATCGGAAGAACTGCATTTAACACAGCCCGCTGTATCCATCCAGCTGCGCAACCTGCAGGATCAGTTCGATCTGCCATTAACAGAAGTAGTAGGCCGTAAACTCTACATCACCGATTTCGGAAAAGAAATTGCAGCAGCAGCCGAGCAGATACTGCAACAGGTGGAAGCCATCAACCACCGCACCCTGCAGTACAAAGGAGAACTCAGCGGACGCTTAAAAATTGCCGTGGTATCAACCGGTAAATATGTACTGCCGTATTTCATTGCCGACTTCCTCAAAGCCAACAGCGGTATCGAACTGCAGATGGATGTAACCAACAAACTGAAAGTGGTGGAAAGCCTCGAGAACAACGAAGTGGATTTTGCACTGGTATCCATCTTACCCCTGCACCTGCATGTAGAAAAAATTGACCTTATCCGCAACAAATTATTCCTGGTAGGCAATACCGAAGAAAAATTCCGCAAAAAAGAATACAGCAAAGAGCTGCTCACCGAGCTGCCGCTGATCTTCAGGGAGCAGGGTTCGGGCACCCGCCAAACCATGGAGCGTTTTTTAAACCGCCAGCATGTAACGGTACGCAAAAAACTGGAGCTTACTTCCAACGAAGCTGTGAAACAGGCCATCCTTGCCGGACTGGGTTATTCGGTGATGCCCCTCATCGGTATCCGCAACGAACTGCAAAACGGTGAGCTGCAGATTATACCTGTAAAAGGGTTGCCGGTAAATACCACCTGGAGTTTGATCTGGCTGAAGGGAAAGAAACACGGGGCCGCCGCCACGGCTTACCTGCAATACCTGCGCAAAGAAAAAGCGGCGATTGCTGCCACCCGGTTCGACTGGTACGAACGTTACTGATCAACAACAACAAAGCGTTTATTTGAGCATGCCTTCCAGGACGGGTGCCAAACGCTGTGCCCATTTCTGGTATTCCTGTGCAGAGGGGTGTAAGCCATCGGGTGCCAGCAAGGCCGGGTTGGTGCGGGCTTCTTTGGTGGAAGCCGTAATATCGAGATAGGCCACTCCATACGCCAGCGTAACCGAGCGGTTGATGCTGTTGTACAAATCAAGTTCTTTACGGATGCGGGCCGTATCGCTGCCCGACGCAAACGGCGTAACACTGTAATCGGGTATCGACAGCACCACCACCTGCTGTGCTCTGCCACGGGCCAGCACAATCGATTTTTCCAAAAGCTGTGTAAACCGTTGCCGGTAACCCGTAGTATCGGCACCCAGCTGGTACTGGTCGTTGACGCCGATGAGCAAACTCACCACATCGTGTGCTGCCGGGTTTTGCGTGTTGATGGCGGTTTGCAGGTTGCTGCTGGTCCACCCGGTAGTGGCGATGTAGGTCAACGCCGACACCACAATACCTTTCTGCTGCAGGAGGGCAACGGTTTGTGCCGGAAACCGTTCGGTAGCCGTTACACCCTGGCCAATGGTATACGAATCGCCCAGTGCCAGCCAGCTTTTGGCCGTTACGGCAGGGTTGGTACTAACCAATGCCGCCGGTTCTTTGGCCCGGCAGGCAGCCAGCAACACCCATAAAACAATTGACCAGCGTAGCATGGTAGGACGAAAAATTTTTCCGGCAAAGCCGGTGATCAACTAAAATCAGGCAACGGTTATTTCCTGCAGCACGGCATCCCACAGGGCCTTGCGCAACTGCAACGCTTCCACACAGGCTGCTGCCGCTTCGTTCCATTTGGCCTCGTCGTTACCGCAAAGTTCTTCCACCATCTGCAAGGCCAGTTGACTGTGATGATCGCCGTCCACTTCAATATGCCGTTCGAGATAATACTTGAAAATGGCCAGCTGCTGCGGGTACTGCTGCGATAAACGGATAACCAGCTCGTGAAACATGTCGGGAATCAGATCTTCCCGGCCAAACGTAAACACCGCCGCCTGCACATGCACCGGTGCAACGCTGATGAGCGAAAAGGTAAAGGAACAAAAATCCACCACCGCTTTGGGCAGCTGCAACTGCTGCAAAGCCTGCTGTACAGGCACCCCCTGTTGCAGGTAAACCAGCAGCTGCTCAATGGCCGTGGTATCGGCACCCATCTGCTGCATGGCCTGCAGGTACAGTTCGAAATGGCTGGTACGGTTACCGGCCGCATCCACATCGCTTTCCTCGCCGGTAACAATTTCGTTAATGAGGTAACGGGTGTTGGCGCTGCCCACCGGTACCCACGGTGTATGTACACAGGTAAGTTTGTTTTGTAAACTCTTGAGCAGACTCATAAAATCCCACACGGCAAACACATGGTACTGGCTGAACTGCTGTAGATGCTGCAGCTCCTGTAAGCCGGGGTATAAGGGATGCTGGATAATAGCGTTGCGAACGCCGCTGATGCGTTGCTGTAATACAGTGAGGGGCATGCTTTTATCTTTTTTTAACTGTACGAAACTAAGACGGGAACGGATTGAAAAAGCAGGATGTTGAAACAGTAGAACGGATTTTTCTTGTGCCTTGCGCCTTGAGTCTTGCCTCTTGCCTCATTTCTTTCCCTCGGATGTTATCATTTGGGTTTTGGATTTTCTCGTTGTTGCGCACACCTGCCCGACTGTTGTTGTTCAGGCGGGAATTACACAGAAGAACACAGATAGGCTATTTGCTGATAGTTGAATTATTTCTGTGTAAATCTCTGCCATCTGTGAGCCAGCATTGCGCCTTCTGCCTTGAGCCTTGTACCCTGGATGTTGATGATTGTATTTTGGATTTTCTTTCTTGTGCCTTGCCCCTTATTACCTTTAAGCGATGGCCGATGCACATACCAAAGCACAACGCTCCTACAACAAGAGCCGCATTAAAGGCAAAAACACATGTATGAAATGATATTTAGTACAATGTGACTTAAAAGCAAATGCAACGAATAAGAGTGTAACTACTTTGCAGAATGCTTAGTAAAAAACCAATACAACTACTCGAAATATTTTTAATGAATGATCAACCATTCACTTGCCCTCATTGTGGAGCAAGATGTGAAGAACTTGCAGATTTTTATCATACAAATGCAAAGAGTGGAATACAATACTGTTTGAATGATTCTTGTGGGTTTATTGCTATTGGAGAAGAGGATGAATATTATCTTAAATTGTGGAAAGTAACATAGCCACTTATGAAAGAAGGACAAAAGCTCTGGACAAGAGACGAACTTATTCTTGCTATTAACCTATACTGTAAACTTCCTTTTGGAAAGATGCATAAAGGAACACCTGAGATAATAAAGTTTGCCGAAATGATTGGAAGAACGCCGTCGTCAATTGCTTTAAAGCTTGGTAATTTTGCAAGCTTCGATCCAACATTAAGAGAACGAGGAATAAAAGGTGCATCAAATGCAAGTAAACTTGATAAAGCAATATGGGATGAGTTTTATAATAATTGGGATGCAGCTTTAATCGCCAGCGAAGAACTATTAGCAAAACAAAAACATTCAACAGTAGTAAAGCTTAACAAAATAGATTTGTCTGATCTGCCATCTGAAGGAAAAGAAAAAGAACGGGTAGTAAAAGCAAGAGTTAACCAATCTATTTTTCGAACAGTAGTTTTAGCAACATATAATAACGCATGTTGTATCACTGGTATCAACAATCCTGAGCTTCTAATCGCCAGCCATATTGCACCTTGGAGCATAGATGAAAAAAACAGACTCAATCCAATGAATGGTCTTTGCCTAAATGCTTTGCACGATAAAGCTTTCGATAGAGGATTAATTACAATAAATGCAAATGATTACACCATTAAAGTTTCCTCCAAGCTCAAACAGAAAAAATCGCCAGTGACCATAGAACAATATTTTCTAAAGCTAGAAGGAGAATCTATTCATCTGCCCGATAAGTTTTTACCTGCAAAGGAATTGCTGAAAAAGCATAATGATTATTTCAAACCATGAACATTAAATTCTCTTACCGCTACCGTGATTATGCCAATTATAAAAAACACAACGAGATTGTTTTTATCAATTCATCTAACAAGCCAATTCAGGAAATCGAACAGTTCATTTTAGATCATTTGTTTGATGACAAATTGTTTTACTCAACAGAATGGAAAGTACCCGATTTGCATTTTGATGATTGGGATCCAGATATCGATCATTTTGTACATGAGTTTATTTCAGTAAGCAAAACAAGTGAAGCGCCGTCAACGAGTATGACACTGGATGAATTTTTTAATGTGATTGAGTATGCAGAAAACAATTGGAAGTTATAGTGTGATATGTAAGAAATAGCCAACTTGCAATACGTTTACAGTAAAAAGGAATAAATGGAAAATAAAATTGAGGACGAAATAACGAGACAAGATTTCATGAGTTTTTTTCGGGACAATGAAAAACTAAACTTGCTGAATGTAGATGATAGGATAGAGGTATTTTCCACAATTCTTCTTGGTAGTTCTGATTTTAAGAAAAAGCTATTTGATGAAATTTTCTCAGATTATTGTGTTACTCACTTGGAAATAATAGAAGTTGATCGTAGCTAAAGAAAAGTAATATGAATATACTAGTAGTAGTTTAATCTAGATGTCAACAAGCATACTTCTATGTCTTTCTAAATATTGAATATTTCCAGATGTTAATTTGTTGATTTTTTCTTTTCCATTAATTCCAATTAAATTAATGTCTGTTTTTTTGAGCGAGTCGGAAAGAATAATTTTCCCATTATTATCAAAGGAAATAAGATTTTTATCAAATAAGGCATCATAAGTTGGAGATAATAATATTCCGTTGTCCACATCAAGGCGTTCTTCATCTGTCGAGTTTTTCCAAGGAACAATGTGTGAAGCGATCAGAATTTCTTTTTTTGTATAATTGGTAACTGCACATTTAAACTCCCAACGAAACAGAATACTTTTTCTATACGCACCTTGACCAACTCTTGATGTTACCAACCCTTTTCTTTCGGTTTCATTAGGTTGTCTAATTTCATAAGGTTGGCCTTCTTCATTTACAAGATTTAAATTAAGCAAATCCTTTGGAACATTAAGTTGTTTACCGACACGTTTAAAAAAGAATTTAATTGCCGTTCTTTCGTTATTCTCTCTGTCAATTCCCTGAAAAAAATCAAAATCGATAACTTCTAACTCAGACTCAAAACGAACAAGTCCTTTAGCCACATAAATAAAAAGAAAAACCTTACGACCATTTTTCAAGTGATCTCTTAATGCTAAATTTCCACGTACAAAGGTCATGTCGTTTATTTGTCCCTCCCCTGTATATGAAAACACATCTTCACTTTCCCATTGATCTTTATAACCATGCTGATGTCCGGCTTCCCCGGAGAATAAGAAGATGAATGGGGTTTTTGCGGATGCAGAAATCCCACTTTGTCTAGACCCTCCATATTGGTCATGGATGTTGGCCCTTTTGTAAATTTGGTTTTGTATAAATGGAATAGTAGGCAAGTTGTAATTGTCTAATATATACAATTTAGTAAAATACTCAGGCGTACATGTTTTTATTGCCTTATCAGGTCCTACTTTGTTTGTCACTCATGACCTTTTTTCTATCCAAACCCCAAAAAAACCTCAAAAAAGCGCCTTTTTCCTTAGTTACATCAGCTAAAGCATTCGTTACAACAACTTAATCAAATGGTACAAGAATTAAATCGTTGTGTACACTGTCTTAATTGCATGTTGCAGCGCCTTAATTGCAGCATTCAACCTCTTAATGAATAGTTGCAATTGCTGAGTGATAGCTTACAGCAACTTGATTGATGCATGCAGTTACATAAAAACAAACTGCAGTTACGAATTACATAACAGCAAAACAAAAACAAACAACCGCAAGGCACTACCCGTTTTGTTGTATTGCAAAAAAACAGGTGCTGTTATAGTTTAAAGTTGCAAATCATCATTCTTCACTAAACACCTACAAAAATGAATGCACGTCAGGAGTCGAAACTCAGCATGTACAATGCAGTACTCACACACATCGAAGCAAATCCGGCAATCACCGCAACGGTACCCGCTTTTGCCACGGTAGCTACAGCACTACGCACAGTGTACAACAACATTATTACTGCTGCACAAAAGGAAGCACAGGCTACAGCCGGTATTACCATGGACAAAGCCGGAACAAAAACAGCACTTTGCGAAGAAGCTGCGAACATTGCCGCTGCTGTGTTTGCCTTTGCAATGGATGCAAACAATCACGAGTTAAAAGAGCAGGTAAATTATCCGGTATCAAAACTGCAGCAAACAAAAGATGAATTACTGGTGCCGCTTTGTAATAACATTCATGCAAAAGCAACAGCAAATATTGCAGCATTAGCAAGCTTTGGTATTACAGCCGGGCGTCTAACAGCTTTTCAAACAACCATCGATAATTATGCAGCACTCATTCCCGGTCCACGCAACGCTGTAGCTAACCGTGCAGCTGCACGTGCAACGCTTACTACGTTATTTAAACAGGCTGATGAGATGATTAAACTGCAAATGGATAAACTGGCACTCCAGTTTAAACCCGTCAACAGTGCATTCTATAGTGCATTTAAAACCAACAGATCGATTATCGATGCTACATCAACCAGCACCATGGTAAAAGGTAAAGTGGTAGATATGCTCACGAACTTACCAGTTCCGTCTGTTGCTGTACAGGTAGTGGGTCAGGCGTATGCCGCCACAACCAATGCCAATGGCGAATACGAAGTAAAAATTCCGGTGCCAGGTGTGTACAATCTCAGTTACAGTAACAATGGCTATAACAACAAAACCGAAAACAACATCAATGTATCACTTGGTCAGGTAACAACACGTAATACACAAATGGCACCTTTGTAAACGCTGTTGCAAAAAATAAGTTCTTTAACAGACAGGCCGTTGATTCCAACGGCCTGTTTTCATTGCAACCGCAAACAAGCCTTTCGGTACAACCGATGCGGTTGGCCGGGTTGTACAAAGAAGAGCCGCTGCTCATCGGCGTGCAGACAGAGCGTTGTATGGTACTGGTACAAAAGAAAAAGCCTCCACAAACGCCTTTATTGTAAAAGCGTGTGGAGGCCATCCTGTTAGTTGTCTGTTAACTTATTGCTTCAATACAATTTTCTTTAATTCTGTTTCTTGTCCGGCCTTTACAACAATGCCGGTAAGCAAGGTATCCCGGTAATTAGCAGCCGGATGAAAGCGTAAGCTATACGTACCCGGTTTTAAACCTTCCATCTCAAACTCACCATCACTATCGGGCAGTGCATAGGCCGTATCGGTGCTGTTAAACAGCATCGGCATGGCATTAGCGGCACGTGGTGCTACTTCCCCTTCCACCGAACCGGTTTTGTTTTTTGAATAAGCTTTAATGTATGGCTGCAGACAATACTTTCCATCTCTGTAACTGATGGAGCGGGCTATATCAAAATCGAGTTGGATGCGCACTTCACCATTCACAATTTCGGTGTGTTCTTTGTCTTTCAGCTTTACATACACATAAGGCTTGCGGTTACAGATGCTGAGCGGCATGCGTGTAACAGCACTGTCTTTTGAAATTTCGTTGGCGTTGCCTAATGTGATACGGATTTTATGAATGGTGCCGGTGTTTACAAAACCGGTAGCAAGCAATGTATCGAGCCCGTTGCGGAAGCGGAGCATGTCATAAATACCGGGTGTTATTTTCAGCGTATCCCAGGTGCCGTAGCGGTCGCAGTCTTTGTCGTCATCATCATCGTTGTCGTCATCATCATACTCGTCATCGTCTCTTCTGCCGGAAGTGGTATCTACTTTTACTTCTACATACCTTACATCTACCCATACATTGGTTAATCCCTCCAACGGATGATCGTTGATGCGGATGGTTACACGTTGCTTACCATCTGTATTGAGTGATTGTTCTTTGTTACAGGAGGCAATGAAAAATAATGCTGCGATTAACAAAACAACTGAAGTAAAGATGCTTGTTTTTACTTGTAAACGACGGAGGCTTTTCTTCATGATAGAGTTGATTTTAGCTGTAAAAAGTGGCCAAAATCATGCCAAACGGGGGAAACAGGTTGCGGCTTACTGCTTACAAAAAAGCCCCCGTTATCCGGGGGCCAGCTCATGCTATCTGCGATTGCTTATTTCTTTTGGAAGTGACTTACTTTTTCATCCAGCTCCACCATTTTACCATTCTCCAGCCGGATGTCGTTCACCACGTTCATGGAGTCAACAACTCCATTGGCGTTTTTCCCTACTTGTTTGTACCAAAGCGTAACCCACTCACTTTTTTTATCGGCCGAAATCACCGATACATAATCGTGCATGGTAATGGTAATATCCTGGTAAGCAGCACGGGCACCGGTAAAGAACTTGATGGCACTGTCACGACTTAGTTTGGTTTGCAGCATATCAAAATCGAGTGTAATGGAATCGCCAAGGGTGGCTGCCAGTGCAGTAAAATCTTTATCAACAAAAGCTTTTAACCCGCCCATGGCAGCGGCTACGTTTTCGTTACTGCCAATGCTCCAGTTTTTGTACGGAGAGGAGAGTGTGTACGGCAACTTTACTTCGGCTGCCGGAGCGGCTGCATCGGCTGTTGCTTCAGCTGTTTTGTTGGCGTCGTTGTTACAGGCTGCCAGTAAAAACAGCAGACAGCAGAAAGAAAAAATCTGTTTCATGTACAAGTGGTTTTGGTTTAAAATGACGATTAAAACATACCGGTTTTTACAGACCGGTAGCATAAGGTAGTGCTTTCCTTTTCGAAATGCAAGCACCGGAAATACTTTTTGCAGTTTCACTTGCAATTTTTCAACACAGAGAAAAGGAGATGCAGAGCGTACAGAGGGTTGCGAGTCTGGCCGCTCAAAGCGGCCAGACGTGAATAACAAAAACCATATCGTGCCTTTCGTGCGTTTCGTGGTTTTCTTCATCTGTGTTTATTTGTGTTCATCCGTGGCC
>NZ_VLLE01000002.1:135952-1277546 GCF_007830055.1 Lacibacter cauensis | reverse complement strand
TGCCCCGGTTAAACACTATTGGGAATTGAGATTGCTTCATTCTTCAGCAAACACAATTCCAGATAAACAAATCTCAGAGCAATCTCAACTTATATTTTTTTCTTCTTCTCTCGAAGACACAACAAGTAGTTATAACCTGTTTTGTAAGAAAATGGGCAAAGCGAAAGCGAAGTTATGCGGCTGCATTGATGATTTATTAAACGCCAAAAAGACTACGGCATAAACAAGTCTATCCCACACTACTTCAGATTTAATTTATTCCGTTTCCTTTTTGTTTTTCCTGCAGCCGCCTTACTGTAAGGCTTTCTTTTTTTCCATTTTTTCTTTTACAAAACAATTTTTTTTTCATCATCAGAACACAGTTAAACAATCATTTTTTAAACATTTAAAATTTCAGTTATGGAAATCATCGGAAGAATTACAGCAGACGCAACCGTTAGCGAAACAAAAGCAGGGAAAAAAGTAGTGAACTTTTCCATTGCGATCAATGACACTTACAAAACAAAAGGAAGCACGGAGGTACAAAAGTTTACGACGTATGTAAACTGTTCGTACTGGATTAATCCGGGTGTATCGGCGTATTTAACCAAAGGCACGTTGGTGGAGTGTTATGGCCGCATTGGTGCAAATGCCTGGACAAACAAAGAAGGGGAAGTAAAGGCCAGTCTTACATTTCATGTAAACACAATCAAACTGCATGGCCGTTCCACAGGGGGCAATACAGCATCTGCACCGGTAGTGCCAATGAACACCGCACCGGCAGCAGTTTCAGAAGTTGCAGAGGACTTACCATTTTAACTTTCATGGCATCCCGTTAAATGGCGGGATGCTTTCATTTTTTTTAAACAATCAAAATTTACAACTATGGCACACAATATTAATTTCAATGAACAGACAGGTAAACACAGTTTCTTTTCAGTAAAAGAAAAAGCATGGCATGGTTTGGGGCAAATTGTGGAAGACTATCCCAACAGTAAAGAAGCATTGCAATTTGCAGGGCTTGATTTTGAAGTATTGAAACGACCCAATACACACCGTTTAGATGATGGTACAGAAGTGATCTCTAAAAGTTCATTCTACACTTACCGTCCTGATACGGGTGCAGTATTGGGCGACCGATTGGGTAAGGATTATGAAGTGGTGCAAAATGCAGATGCTTTCAGTTTCTTTGATGCTATTGTAGAAGGTGACGGCATTCAATACGAAACTGCCGGAGCATTGGGCAAAGGCGAAAAGATTTTTATTACAGCTAAACTGCCCGGTTATATTAAAGTGGGTAATGACGATATGATTGAAAAGTATTTATTCCTTACCACTTCGCATGACGGGTTTGGTAGTATCATGGCGGCCTTTACACCTACAAGAATTGTTTGTAACAATACTCTCAATGCTGCTTTGAAAAACTGTAGTAATTCCATTAAGATCCGTCATACTGCCAATGCTAAAGAACGATTAGAAGAAGCTCACAAAGTAATGGGTATAACTAACCTGATTTCTGTACAGTTAGAAGGGATTTTTAATCAATGGGCAAAGGTTCGTATTACAGATAAAGAAGTACAGAAATTGATACAACTCGCAATGGTTCCCAATAAAGAAGTATTGCAGAATATTGAAAAAGGTGAATTGGATGAATTAAGCACCTGTTTTAAAAATATGTGCGATGATGTGTATGAGTACAACATGAGCAGCCCATCCCAGCAATATGAAACAACAAAGGGAACAGTGTTTGGCGCATACAATGCCATTACCGGCTATTTTCAAAATGTGAGGAATTACAAAGATGATGAAGCCAAAATGAAATCATTGTTATACGGTGGCACGGCACAGTTAAGAACACAAAAAGCCTTTCAGCTTTGTGAGGATTTTGTAAAGAGTGAAATGGTGGGTATTTATAATTGACGATTATCAAGGGGCATTGCAAAATGCCCCTTGATCTTATAAAAAAGCTGCCCCGCAACATTGCAGCAGAGTTTCGAAAATGGCGGGGCAGCTTGGGGGTTGGTGAAGATTAATTGTATCGGTAAATTTGGATAATGCGCTATACTAATCAAATAGAACCTGTCAGGAAAGCCCTGATAATTGGTAGCCCTGGTACTGAGGGTGTGGATTATTTGTATAGTGCCTCAACAGATGTTACGAATATCACCAATCACTTGCTTTCTTCAAGAGGAGGTAAATGGAAGGATAACGAGATACAAGTGCTATGGAATCCGGGCATTGCAGAATTAGCTGCAATTATTGAGAACATAATCGCAGATTATCTTTTTGTTTATTATGCCGGTCATGGTTATGAGAATACTATCGGAGAAAGAAAAATATGCTTATGTGATGCAGATGTTTCTGACTTTTTTCTGCTGAATAATAGCCCCCGGCAATTAATAGTAATTGACGCCTGCCGTGAAAAAGAATATCCTGCAATCAGTGGTATTCCGGAGGAGGAAGAATGGTTGCCATTTGATGGTTATTATCCGGAAAGAGAGGCTTTTGATAATTATATTTTACAATCGCCGGTTGGAAAGAAAATAATCCATGCTACAAAAAGCGGGTTTGCCTCATGGGAGGATAAAAAAGGGAAAGGTGGTGTATTCACCACAAACCTCATATTAAGTACAAGGAAGATCCAGTGTAATGATTTATATGCACCCATTAGTATAGAGCAGTCAATTTGGAAAGCCAGGAAAATGATTAAACAGGCAGGCGATGAACAAGAACCCGAAATTGTTTATTCAATCGGCAATCTCCAGGTTCCGTTTGCTGTGTATGTTAAAAGCGAAGCAAAGACAGTTTATTCAAATCCCTCCAATTACAATAAACCCCGAACGATGCCACGAAGAGAGCCATCAAATTCCGGAGCATTAACCTTTGGCTTACTCTTAATTGGGATTGCTTTAATAGCAAATAATTCTGATTAATAAATTCTGATTTTCCCTTCATTAATTCCTCACAAAGTTCGCCGTTTGTCTCCGTGGCGGCAATGAAATTCCGGCATAAAGAAAACTATTCCTGCATTATATCAGATACTATTTATTCCGTTGCTTCATTGCCTTGGTCGCCAAAAGGCGGATGCGGTTCCATAATTAATTTCTTAAATCATTAAATGAAATGTTATGGAACAGTTAGCAATGCGATTTCCGCAATGGACAAGAGTAGCAGAAGTAGAATTGGTTTATAAAACAAAAGTGAAAGCTTCCGAACGACCCAAAGTAAATTCTTCAAAGGATATTTATAACATACTCCTGCAGGTTTGGGATGAAAACAAAATTGACATGCTGGAAGAGTTTAAAGTAATATTTCTGAACAGGGCTAACAGGGTTACCGGCGTTTACGATGCTTCATCCGGGGGTATTACGGGCACAGTGGCTGATCCACGATTGATTTTAGCCGCCGCTATTAAGTCTCTGTCTGTATCAATTGTATTATCGCATAACCATCCCAGCGGCAACTTAAAGCCCAGTCGTGCTGATGAGGAATTAACGCTTAAAATAAAAGAAGCGGCCAGCTACCATGATATTAAGGTGCTGGACCACATAATCATATCCAGTGAAGGTTACTATTCCTTTGCTGATGAGGGGCTTATATAGTCCCTTTAAACCTTTCTATTTCATTCTTTTAATCAAAATTTGCTATTTTGAGGAATGACCTTTGAGGAAATCCTTTTACAGTTTAAAACAGCCAAACCTTTACTGCTTTTACGGGCAAAAAATGCTGCGTTTATCATTTCTTTTTTTCAAAAAGTATTTTCTGATGCTAACATAACTACTATTACAAATAGCGAATTGCGAAGTAAACTGGAAGGCTACATGGAAGAACTGTCCTATGAAGAAAGAGATGAAGAATTGGAAGCAGGGACACTGTTTGATGATTTTTCGGTAAGAGCAGCTCAGTATATCGATAAATGGAGCAATAGCGGTTTTTTAAGAAAATACCCTAATGATGAAGGAGAAGATCTGCATGAGTTAACGCCTGATACCATCAAAGCTTTGAAATGGCTTTCTGATCTCGAACGCAGAGAGCATGTTGGAACCAACAGCCGGTTCAAGGATATTTTTTTTAAGCTTCAGAAAATGATTGAACAAACCAATGAAGATGCAGAAGCACGAATAGAAGAACTCCAAAAGAAAAAATGGGCCATTGAAGATGAAATAAACCTGCTGAAATCGGGAAAGAAGCCATCGGTATTTGACGAAACGGAAATAAAGGAACAGTTTTACGATTTAAATAAAATGGCAAGGGAACTGCTTGCCGACTTTAGCGAAGTAGAACAAAACTTTGAGCAAATACGAAAAGATATTCAACGGAAATACACGGAAAAGGATGTAGCTAAAGGAACACTGTTAGTATTTGCCCTTGATGCTCTCGATGATATTGACCAGAAACCGCAAGGAAAAAGCTTCAAAGCATTTTGGGAGTTTTTGATGGATGAAAGAAGGCAACAGGAATTTACACAACTTACAGAAAGGCTTTACCAACTTTTAAATGAACACAATATTGATTATAATAATGATAGATTTTTAAAACACCTGAAACGTTTCCTGCATGTGTCTGGCCGAAAAGTGATTGATTCTAACCGAAAGTTAAGTGAAAAAATAAGCCGGGTACTTTCTGAAAAAAATCTTTTGGAAAGAAGAAGGGCTATGGAATTGATTGGTGATATACGACAGATGGCGTATTCCCTTATCGAAACAAAAATTAAGGAGGATGATTTTATAGTTATTGAAGATGAACCATACATTAATCTTTTTGACAGATGGGAACCTGGTGAAGAGAAAGACGATATTACCGGTATATTATTTCCAGATGGTAGCGCAGATGAAGAAGATGCTGATTTTAAAATACTGTTCGATCAGTTTACAATTGACAGAAAGAAATTATTGCAAAGAATTGATGCAATGCTCGAAGAAAAAACCCAGGTTACTTTAAAAGAAATAATCGATGAGTATGGAATTGAAAATGGTCTAAGCGAAATTGTTGGCTATTTTTCGATAGCCACTTCAAGTACACATCATATTATAATAGAAGAAGCAAAAGAACCAATTTTAATTGGCGAAAGAAAAGTAAATGTGCCAATGGTAATCTATACAAAGCCAACAACAAAGTAATATGGAAATAAAAATCGCAAGGGCTCCATTTGCCGCAGTCATTATTAAACTATTGCAGGGGCCCGTGTATGCAGATGATAAAAACATCTGGCGGGAACTGCTGGGCTGGCAATCTGCCATACAGGAATATTTTGGTAAAATAGGTATGGAACTAATCATTACTGAACAGGATGGCTTTGCAAGGGTGATGCAGCCCGAAACTGATGAAAATGATGATAATCCACTACCACGCCTTATGAAAAAACAATCCCTGAATTATGAAGCTACATTGCTGGCTGTAATGCTCAGGGAAGGACTTGAAGAGTTTGATGTAAAAAGCGAAGGAACAAAATTCTATCTCACCCAAAAGGAAATAAAAGAACGGATTGAATTGTTTTATAAAGAACAAACCAATAAAAGTAAACTTTGGAAAGATTTATCAAAACCAATAACCAGTTTAATAAATATTGGCATACTAAAGCTAAATCGTGAGGATACTGTCAATAAGGATAACAACCAGTACGAAATAAAAAGAATTATCAAGGCATTTATCAGCAATGATAAACTTGAAGAAATAAAGAATAAGTTAAGCAACTATGTCAACCCTATTCAGCAATAATAATTCAGATAGTGGATACCGGCTAAGATACCTTGAGGTGTTTAACTGGGGTACGTTTAACGGGAAAGTATATAAACTGCAGCCGGATGGTCGCACTTCCCTGCTAACCGGCGCAAACGGCAGTGGTAAAACAACGCTGATTGATGCGTTACTCACCATACTTGTTCCTACCAATAAAAGATTTTACAATCAATCTTCGGGTGCTGAATCGAAAAAGGAACGGGATGAAAATTCCTATTTCTGGGGTTATCACGGTAAAACATTTTCGGAAGCTGAAGAAAAATCAAAGACAGAGCAGTTGCGCACCAAAGCAGATAATCCTTACTCAGTTTTACTGGCCTGTTTTCAGAACTCCGGTACACAGCATACAATTACATTGGTACAGGTTAGATGGTTCAGTAATGGCGGGCTTCAGAAAATATTTATAGTTTCTCCTTATCCGCTGAATATTAATGATCACTTTGGCAAAGACCATTTTGATTTTAAAGGGGACTGGAAAAAGAAATTGGTAAAGCAATATGCCAAAACTGAAGTTTATAACAGCTTTAAAGAATATGCGGCCAGGTTCAGCGAACTGTTTGGTTTGAGAGACAAAGCCCTCTCACTTTTCAGCCAGACGGTTGGAATTAAAGTATTAGGCGATTTAACCAATTTTATCCGGCAGGAAATGCTAGAGGAATCAGATGCTGAGGAACAATTCAAAAGCCTCTATAATCATTACAGCGATTTATTGATCAGCCACAAGGCCATTCAAAAAGATGAAAAACAACTTGAATTGCTGGAGCCTGTAATACAAAACAAACACAGATTGGATGAATTGCGACAAAAAAAAGAACAGCTGGATTTTATAGAAGAACAGATGCCTTTTTATCTTGGTAAAATTGAGTATGGACTGCTTGAGAAAGATGTTGAGAGACTTGAACTGGATATTGAAATTGCCAACAAGGATAAAGAGCTAATTTCTACCTCCATAGATAGACTTGACAAAGAAAAGGAACAGCTTGTTATGCAACGGGCTGCATTGAATATTGATAGCCAGATTTCCCTGTTGAATAAAGATATCGAAGGAGAAACGGAAAAGAGAAATCGTAAAAGTGCTGAAAACACCCGGTATGTAAAATTTTGCGAGCAGCTAAAATTGGATACTGAAATTGATGTAGCTGTATTCAGAAATAATTACAATAAAATACTTGAATTAAATACCACTGTTCCTGCGGAATCAGAAAAGTTTGCTGAAAAGAAATTGAGACTAAAAATTGAACAGGAAAGCGTAGGTAACAAAATCGAGGATCTGCAACAGCAAATTACTTCGCTTTTAGCACGGAAAAATCGTATCCCTGATGACCTGATTAATGCGAGAAAAAGATTGGTTGATATACTGGAAACAACGGAAGATGAAATTCCGTTTGTAGGTGAATTAATCAAAGTAAAAGCAACTGAAAATCTTTGGGAAGATTCAATAGAAAAATTGCTGCATAACTTTTCGATGCACCTATTGGTTCCGGAAAAATTCAGCAAGGCAGCTAACCAGTTTATTTATAACAATGACATGCGGACAAAACTGGTATATCATAAAATTGACCGAAGACCATCCAACAGTATTGTACGTTGGCCAACTGAGAGCGATGCTTTGGTAAATAAACTTGAACTAAAAGAATCAGAATATTCGAAGTGGCTTGAAACCACTCTGCTTGACAGGTTTAATTATTATTGTACCGATGATTTGGAAGTATTTTATGGTTCACCCAAGGCCGTTACATCAAATGGCTTGATGCGAAATGTAAACAGGCATGAAAAGGACGACCGGCCGGGAAGATGGAATAAGTCAAAATATAGGCTTGGATGGGATAACAAAGCAACCATTCAATACTTGCAGCAGCAGAAGCATAATGAAGAAAAAATACATGCTGCACTTTCCGGAGAGATCAAAGAACTGACACCGCTTATTGCAGCTTTGCAGCTAAAGGTGCAAACCATTTCTAATCTGATACAGATAAAAAATTATGATGACATAAACTGGGCGCAACATGCAGAAAAGATTAACACATTGAATAAGCAGGTCCAGGATTTAAAAAAATCAACAGATGCTTATGAGTTAATTGAAAAACAAATCAAAGAAGTAGGAAAACAATTACAGACCGAGAACGAGAAAAGGGATGCTTTAATAACAAGGATTAGTAAACTTGATGACGAATATAACAGCAAGAACCTGCGTAAGCTCAACCTGAAATTTGAAGAATTATTGGAAGCAGGCGAACAGGCAATTATTGAATTTCTAAATGAAGAAGAAATTGCTTCATCCGGTATTCAAACATTAACGCAGTTTGATAGTATGATGATGCAATCTGCAATTAAATTAAAGGCAAGGCAAAAGACAGCAGGTAATGCCGTTAATAAACTTGAACTTGATACCACTACGTTAATTGCGGCCTTTATAAATCCGGGAGAAAAAATTACCAATGAATTTGCTAACTGGAGTGGTGATGTAATGAATATTAAACCCGACCTCACAGGACTTGGTGACCTGGAAGATTTGTATAAAACTATACAAACACAGCGGCTCGTTGAACATAAGCGAAGGTTCAGGGACTATATGGATAAAAGTATGCTGGATGCCCTCACCAGCTATAGGGCTTGGCTCAACAATGAATTGAGTAAAATTGAGGATATGATTGAGGAATTGAATGTGCCGTTAAAGAAGATAACCTTCAACCGCAATCCTGATACTTATCTTCAATTGGAATGTCGTCAGCTAAGGGGTGAAAATGAAATAAATATTTTCAGAGGTCAGTTAAACGCTGCTATACCCAATACACTGGATTTTGCAATTCAAAAAGATGAGAGTTACCGGCAGGAGGTTTTTAATAATATCAAGGAGTTAATTACTGAATTACAGAAAGAAGAAACCTGGCGAAGAAAAGTAACGGATGTAAGAAACTGGCTTGTATTCAGTGCCAGGGAATATTCTGCAATGGAAAACAAAGCAGGTCAATACCATGACAATACTGCCAGCTATTCCGGTGGGCAAAAAGCACAGTTTACATACGCTATTTTAGGTGCTGCAATTGCCCACCAGTTTGGAATATTTCAGCAAGGAAAACAGCATAAAAGTCTCCGCTTTATCACAGTTGATGAGGCATTCAGTAAGTTAGATCCTGAAAAGAGCCGGTTTCTGATGGAGTTTTGCGCACAGCTAAATCTTCAGATATTAGTGGTTACCCCGCTCGACAAAATTAATATTGCTGAGCCCTATATTAATGCGGTTCATTTTGTGGAAATAAAAAACAAGAAAAGTTCTGTTCTGTATAACCTTACAATGGAACAGTACTACGAGAAGAAAGAAAGTTTTAAACAGTTAGCCGAAACAAGAGAATGATAACACCAAATGAACTTTTTGAGAAATCTGATAAACTGTTTTATAAGGTTATTACTTCAGTTTTGAAAGAGCAGGATATTTTTCCTCTGGTAATCCCTTCCAACAAGAAGTTGTCAGGTACAAATTTCAGCGAACTCAAGGCCGCAATCGTTCCGCTTTATCAGCAATCAAAGCAAGTAAAAGGAAAAGGTTACACTATTGAGTGGAAAGAAAAAGTGGTTGACGGCACAAAGCAAAAAATACCATCAAAAATCTTTTTTGAAAGCTTCGATGATTACCTTTTTTATACTAAGCGAATAAAAGACTATGAAGCAATTAATAATGCTTTTGATAACATAACCGCATCATTTAATAGCTTGTCAGCCTGGGCGAAAGAAAACGTTATTTTCTTATTTAACCAAGCGGATAAAATAGACGATTTAATAAAAGTCTGTATTTATTTCTGTAATAATAAACCACCTCATAATCTATATTTAAGAGAGTTGCCAATTGAAGTTCATTCTAAATTTGTTGAGGATAATACCACAGCATTAAAAAAAATGCTGGATGTAATGTTACCTGCTAATTGGATAAACAAAACTGAAATTGATTTTTCCAGCCGATACTATATCAAGAAGCCTAATATCTATGCCCAGATAAGAATATTGGATGAAAGTTTGAAACCAATAATTGGATATGATGAGTTAGCATTGACATTAGAAGATTCCGCATTGCTGAATTGGAAGCCTGAAAGAGTTTTTATAGTTGAAAACAGGGCATGTTTTCTTTCATTTCCCAAAGTAAAAAATGCCGTAGCAATATTTGGAGAAGGGTTTAAAAGCAGGATAAGCAAACACATTCCCTGGCTTGCAAAAGCAGAATTATTTTGCTGGTTTGACCTTGATGCGGCTGGGTTTGAAATGCTGAATATAATCCGGCAATATTACCCCGAAGCAAAAAGTTTTTTAATGGATGAGAAAACCTACAATCAGTTCAGTCAGTTTTCAGTTACTTCTCCATACAGAAAACTGCAATTAGAAAAATTAGATACCAATGAATTGAAACTATATGAATTTTTGCAAGCCAATAGCATGAGATTAGAGCAGGAACGCATAACCAATTATTATATTTCAGAACAACTTAAATCACTCTCGGTTGGGGTTTAAAAGAATGGCTAAAAATGAAAAGTTGGAAAATGCGATTGATAAACTGATTCGTAAAGTAAGTACGTTTGAGCCTGAAAGCTTTGCTGGTTTTTTTGCTTATTTGATTAAACGTCGGCCAAAAGATTTTATAGATATAGAACTAAATAAATTCGAGTCCAAACTTAAAGACTTTTTCTACCTTATTGCACTTAATTCATTTACAGAAAATAAAGGTTATGAGCCGTTTGACTTTAACCCGGCGACCATTAGCGAATTAGCTGATTTAGTAAATGAAATTCGTAGCTGTTATCATGTCCAGAATTTCGAGGATTATACTGAAGATGCGGCTATTCATGAGATGGCCTTCAGAAACCATTTTGATAATGGTGTACTAAGTTATGTGGAACAGGATTTAGAAAAAATAAGAACAGTTTTTCAGCCATTTGAAGAGAAAATAAGTGAAGCTTTTGGCCTTGATATAGATTTCCTTATTGAAGTTTATAAAGCAACCGAATTAGTGGCAAAAATCAGGTTCGAACAGGTAATGAAGTTTACCCATACCAAAGAGTTCAATGAGTTTCATGCAAAGTTTCATTCCAAACAAATAACATTCTCTGAAGGTATTGATCAGCTGCCAGAAGAAGTCAGCGATGCGTTGCTATCATTTCATGCTAAAACTCATGCTTATCTGTTGTTTTCAAAAGAGGATTTATACCATACACTTGATAAAGTTAAAGTTGATAAATTCCTGGATCTGTTTTCTTGTAAACCCTCCTCATTAAAATCTTTCAGATACTACACCGAAAATAACCCAATCGAACTGGCACCGATTATCGAAATATCTGAAAATAAATACTTGCATATATGCCAGAAACAAATCCCCATTGCCATTTACAGGCGCATGTATGATTTCCTGTCAAAAGACGAAAGTTTTAAGGACAAAATTCGTAAGCATCGGGAGAAAGAATTGGAAAGAAAAGTTGCGGAGATTTTTAGGTCTGTTTTCAATGACTCTTCTTCATTCTTATATGAAAACTATTTTGTTGTTGAAGGCCATGAACAGGACTTGCTTGTCCTGACGAAAGGCACGGCTATTATTGTTGAAACCAAAGCATCCAAGTTAAGAGAACCTTTCAGGGATATGCAGAGAGCTATTGTAAGATTAAAAGATGATTTTGAAGATTCTGTACAATACGGATATAATCAATGCAAACGGGTTGAGAATTTATTTGCAGGCCAGGAGCGATTTGATATTGAAGACGACAAAAGAAAGGTTCTTTATACAGTAAATCCTGCCAGGTTTCATTCTGTGTTTTCCATAGTAGTTACATTAGAAAGATTCGGGAGTTTGCAAACAGATCTAAACCTGCTGTTGAAAAAAGATAAGACTGATAATTATCCCTGGAGTGTTTATATTGATGACCTTGAAATTTTTCTGCTCACATTAAAGCATCACAGGCGCAATCCGCAAGGTAAATTTTTAGATTTTTTACGCAGCAGAAGGCAGCTTCATGGTCACATGTATGCAATAGATGAACTGGATGTTTGCGGTTATTATCTGAAGCAACCGGAAAAGTTTAAAGACTTTGCTCAAATGTCTGATACACTTTGTCAGTTTTCAGTGTATGAACAGGCAATTTTTGATGAAATTTACCACTCTGGCGGCCTACGTTTTAAGGAAGAACCTATGCCTGATTTTCACAGGTATTTCAGCTCAAATAAACCCCACTCAAAAGCAAAAGACTAACTTCTAAAAATTGTTTTTGCCTGACTAAATTATAGCCATGCAAATGGCAATACTGGTACAGATTTTACACCTGTTTTACTATGAATTTGCAAGAGCTTAAATATTCTCAACGGATAGATTTTATAAAGGCATAATGTGCCCGGTCTTGCACATGGCAAGATGTACAAATGTGCCACATTTGAAATCTTGCCCTTCACTCCGAAGTCGTTTCGGGGAATTGAAACAGAAAATAAAAAGCTATGAAGAAAAGTGAAAAGGAATTGAGGAAGCATTTTGTTAAGACAAGGATGAATGATGATGAGTTAAATCTGTTGCTAAAACTGCAACAAAGAACTACCGAAAAAGACACAAGCAGTTACCTGAGAAAAGTAGCGTTGCAAAAACCAGTAACAATCAAATACAGAAACGAAAGTGCAGATGACTTTTTATTGGACATGCTGAACCTGAAAAAAGAACTCAACGCAATCGGTAATAATTTTAACCAGGCAGTGCACAAATTGCATTTGTTGGATAAGATACCCGAGTTCAGGGTTTGGGTGCAGCAGTATGATAGCTTGCAAAAAGCGTTAATCAGCAAAGTAGATGAAATCAAATTACGGATGAACCAACTCTATGATCAATGGTTGCAAAAATAACAATACCAAAAAGTATTGAAGCGGCGCTGAACTATAACGAAAAGAAAGTGCAAAAAGCAATTGCTTATTGTCTTCATGCAGCCAATTATTTAAAAGATGCAAAAGACATGGACTTTTATCAGAAGCTGGCAGGTTTTGAAAGGCTGAACAGTTTGAATGAAAGAGCCAGCACTAAAACCCTGCATGTGTCTCTCAACTTTGATCCATCAGAAAAATTAGCTGAAAGTAAGTTACTGCAAATTGCATTTGACTATATGCAGAAGATTGGCTTTGGTGAGCAACCTTACCTCGTTTACAAACATGAAGATGCCGGGCATCCGCACATTCATATTGTAACTACTACAATAAAAAATGACGGTAGCAGGATTAATACTCATAACATCGGCAGAAACCAATCTGAGAAAGCAAGAAAGGAAATTGAAAAGCAGTATGGATTGATAAGAGCGGAAAAACAACAGCAGTTGAGAAACCCCCGCATCAAACCTGTTGATGCAGAAAAAGTGGTTTATGGAAAATCAGAAACTAAAAGGAGTATCTCTAATGTCGTGGGTGCAGTTTTCAGTAGTTATAAGTTTTGTTCATTGCCTGAGTTTAATGCAGCACTCAAACAATTTCATGTAGTTGCCGACAGAGGCAAAGAAGAAGGCAGGATTTACAAGAACCGTGGATTGGTTTATCGGGTGCTGGATGCAGATGGGAATAAAGTGGGTGTTCCGATAAAAGCAAGTTCAATTTCTTGCAAACCAATATTAGACAACCTGGAGAAGAAGTTTACAGCAAATCAAACAGCCAAAGAAAGTCTGAAGCCTTTTGTAAAAGTAAAACTAGATGAATGCCTTGCTCTATCTCCTGTTTCAATTAAAGAACTAATGAACTATCTGAAACAAAAGAATATCTACACGGTTCTGCGGCAGAATGCAGAAGGCAGATTGTATGGAATTACGTTTGTTGACAACCAGAACAAATGTGTTTTTAACGGAAGTGATTTAGGCAAGGGTTACAGTGTGGCGGCTATACAAAGCAACCTCTCTAATCATCCTATTGAAAATGCAATCAGGCAGGATGAAAAGGAAAGTAGTCATTCGCCTGGTTCTGCCGGTAAGGGAATGCAGATTTCTAAAGACAAAGAAAAAACTGTTATTGTTTCAGCATCTAAGGAAAACCTGCTCGATGTGTTGCTTACAGCAAAAGAACAATTCGGAAATACACCTTACTCACTACTGAAAAAGAAGCGAAAGAAAAAGCGGACGAATCCAAATTCATAATTCAACAAATATTTTATGTCAGTTACAGGAGAGAATGAACAGGGGCTGCGGAAAATAATTGACCTCACAAGATTTGCAAGCATCTTTGTTTTGCTGCTGCATTTTTATTATTTCTGTTACCGGGCTTTTGAGCAATGGGAAATCACCAGTGCCATTACAGACAGGCTGATGAAAAATATCAGCCAGACGGGTTTGTTTAATGGAGTGTTTACTTCAAAACTGATTGCTGTTGGTTTGCTGATCATTTCTCTTCTTGGAGCGCAGGGCAAAAAGGATGAGAAGATAAACAAGCGAAGTATTGCTGCGTATTTACTAATTGGGTTGCTGCTGTTTTTCGGCAGTAGTTGGTTCTTTAGATTGAATGAAGCTATTGAAATTGTAGCGGTCGTTTATATCGCCGTTACAGGCATTGGTTTCTTATTGATATTGGCAGGTGGTAATTTGTTGAGCCGCTTAATCAAATTAAATCTTTCTGATGATGTTTTCAATTCATTGAATGAAACCTTCCCGCAGGAAGAAAGATTACTCACCAACGAATACTCTATCAACCTTCCGGCCAAATATAATTTGAAGCGAGAGGCAAGAAAGAGTTGGATAAACATCATCAATCCATTTCGGGGGTTACTGGTTATCGGCAGCCCGGGTGCAGGTAAAAGCTGGTTTGTTATCCAGCATGTCATCAAGCAGCATATTGAAAAAGGCTTTGCCATGTTTGTATATGATTTTAAGTACGATGACTTAAGCAGGATTGTTTACAACTGGCTGCAGCAAAATAAGCATCGCTATACTGTAAAGCCATCTTTCTATGTTATCAACTTTGATAACCTTTCTGTATCACACCGCTGTAATCCATTAGATCCATCCACGATGAATGATATAACTGACGCTACAGAAAGTGCCAGGACAATTTTGCTGGGTTTAAACAGAGAATGGATAAACAAGCAGGGCGATTTTTTTGTGGAATCTCCTATCAACTTTGTAACTGCCATTATTTGGTTTCTGAGAAAATATGCGGATGGTAAATATTGCACCCTACCGCATGTCATTGAACTGATGCAGGCAGAATATGATGAACTGTTTCCGGTACTCAATACACAAGCAGAGATTGAAGTGTTGGTAAATCCGTTCATCACAGCCTATCAGAACGATGCGATGGAACAATTGGAAGGCCAGGTAGCCTCTGCAAAAATTGGTATGGCCCGTTTGGCTTCTCCGCAGTTGTACTGGGTATTGAGTGGAAATGATTTTACATTAGACATCAACAATCCTAAACATCCCAAAATTGTTTGCGTTGGCAACAACCCTGAGAAGCAACAGATTTATGGTGCTGTGTTATCATTGTATATTTCAAGGCTGGTTCGACAAGTAAATAAAAGGGGGATGCATAAATGCAGTCTGGTGTTTGATGAATTTCCCACTATTTATTTCAATAACATTGATAGTCTCATTGCAACTGCCCGGAGTAACAAAGTAGCCACTACTTTAGCAATGCAGGATTTTAGCCAGTTGAAAAAGGATTATGGAAGAGAACAGGCAGATGTGATTGTAAACATTACCGGTAACATCATTAGTGGTCAGGTAATGGGAGAAACTTCCAAACTCTTATCGGAACGTTTCGGAAAAATTATGCAGGACAGGCAGAGTGTTTCCGTAAACCGTACCGATACCTCTATTAGCCATTCTAAACAGTTGGATAGCGCTATACCAGCTTCCAAAATTGCGGCCCTTTCTTCTGGCGAGTTTGTAGGTATGGTTGCTGATGACCCCCACGAAAAAATCAAACTTAAAATGTTTCATGCGGAGATTATCAACGATACTGATCAACTGAATAAGGAAGTAAGCTTGTACAAAGAAATACCAGTTGTCTCCAACGTAACCCAGCAGCAAGTAATGGATAATTTTTATCAGGTGAAGATGGAGGTAAAACGATTGATTGGGGAAGAGGTTGAGAAATTAAAGTCTTTAAGCAGTTGATTATCAATCCAAATGACTATATCCACAACTTCTGAATAAATTTTTGAATATAAATTAAAATTATTTCGTCAATTTTGTGTCAAATCGTTTGACGGACAAAAAAAATGACACAAATGCAGGATAAAGGAATATTGGATTTACGGAATTTACCGAATGATGAGTTTGAAGAATTATGGAAGCGAATCGTTCTACCGGACAATATAAAGACCCAGCTACAGGCACAGGTTCTTCTTGAACTTACCCTTCGTACACAAATTACATCAAAAGCCGCAGTTCCATTGCATGGGATAATTCTTTTAGTCGGCCCTCCCGGGACCGGAAAAACATCGATTGCGAAAGGTGTTGCGTCAGCTGCTGTTTCTGCGCTGAATAACGCCAAAGTAAAATTCATCGAGGTTGAACCACACAATTTAAGTAGTTCGGCTCTTGGCAAAAGCCAAAGAGAAATAAGAAGATTTTTAGAAGATGTTATAACGGAACACGCAAAGCAGGGACCGCTCATTGTTTTATTAGATGAGGTTGAAACTCTTGTTTCGGACAGAAGCAAAATGAGTATGGAGGCTAACCCTGTTGATGTACACCGTGCTACAGATGCTATGCTGGCCGGACTTGATAATTTGGCTGCAAGATTTCCTCAACTGCTATTTATTGCTACCAGTAATTTTGAAGGGGCACTTGACCCTGCCTTTATCTCAAGGGCTGATTTAGTCTTGAGAATTGATAAACCTACCCGTGAAGCATGTGAAGAAATATTAAAAGATACACTGACGGCTTTTTCTGAGAAATGGAAAGAAATCAAAAAATTAATGACAGATCCAAAATTTCAAAAAGTGGTTGAAGAGGCTGAAGGATTAGACGGGAGACAGATAAGAAAAGCTGTAATAGGCGCACTTACATTAAGTATTGACACCGTCTTAAACCCTAACTTATTAACCAATCAAATGTTATTAAAGTCATTGAAACAAGCCAAAACAATAAAATTATGAGTGTAGTTGCAAGAAAATTTGCAGCCAGCCCTGCAAGAATACCATCAACAACCTGGCAAACAATTGTAAATATAATAGCTGCTGAATCTGATGAAGTTGAGAAGGACTTGAATGACATTGCTGGAATTGCTGCCTCCTTAATCGCTGACGAGACACCGCTTAACGATGCGATAACGATAGTAGGTAATGGGCCACGGCTAAGAGTCTATTGCTTGTATGGAGATGATGCAATCGGTGACGAGGCTAACGAAGCTTCCTTATCCTGGAAGCCTTTTGAAGGGGAATGGAAAATTTACTTCCCGGTTCACCAAGCGGATTACGATTGGGTAACAAAGGCATTGAAGGAAAAAAATAGCCGGTTCAAAACCTATAAGACCGGCGACCAAATTGAGGAAGAAAAAAGTGAAGAAAACAGAAGTGATGGTTTAACACAATTAACAATAAATACAAATAAATTAAAATAGAATGGCCAGTACAGTAACGGTATATACCTATGCCCACAGTGTTGCTTACGTAACTGAAAAAATGCTTAGCTCAATCAAACAAATCATCCGTGATGTTGGATTGGATCCATCGAAGTTTGCAAGCAATTTTAATGTCTACGATGTCGGTGTAAGAACCTGGCTTGAATCAAAGCATTTAAAGCAGGCTGTACTGGAAGTAGCTAACGCATCGGGGTCTTTGGTTACACGTTGCGACTTTTCCATTGATTATAGTTATTCAAGTGGTGAAGGCTCAATGTGGGTTGATACGGATGCAATAAAATATTCGATTACAAAGTTGGGGGTCCTTCCAAGCTCCTGTACATATAGGGTTATTTTAAGTGTAGCTCCCGGAGCGCCACATGTGGATGGCTGGAGTGATTGTGAATTTCTATCAACTGCTGGATTCGTGAAACAAAGTTTAGGAACAACAATAGGAACAAATTCAATCGGTACACAAGCCGGTTATTGGAGGAAAGCATCATGATAACGACAAATGAAGCGTTTAAAAAATTTAAGTCACGTCTCGAATTGAGAGATGCAGAGCAAAAAGATGCAAGCAGGTTACAGAAAGAAATCCGAGAGCATATTGGTAACAATTTTTCAGTGAAAACTGATTTTCTTACTGGTTCTTATGGTCGTCATACGAAGACAAGGCCATTAAAAGATGTTGATATTTTCTTCGTGCTCGATAAAGAAAAGGAAAAAAAATATTTGACAGATCCATTATTGGTTTTAACAGATTTTAAAAAGTGCCTCGTAAAAAAATATGGTGAATCGAAAGTTTCAATTGGCAGAAGGTCCGTTGGAATTGATATTGCATTAGGCACGACCGATGAAGATAAAGTATTAAGTATCGATGCTGTTCCGGCATTTGAAGTCAGTAATTATTATCAAATCCCCGATAATGTACTTGTTGATTGGGTTAAAACAGATCCGCAAATACATGCCGAAAAAGCAACACAGGCAAACAAAGCCTTTGATGGTGAATGGAAACCTATGGTAAAGATGATTAAGAAGTGGAATGAAACACAGGGTAAGCCAATAAAGCCATCCTTCTTAATTGAAGTAATGGCTCTGCAGATTTTGTATCCTCCTTTCTCCGGCGGCTATGTGTATGAATTAAAAAGTTTTTTTGCGACAGCTTTTGACAGAATAAGTGAGACATGGAATGACCCGGCAGGATTAGGTTCGCCTGTGTCCGACCAAATGGATTCATCAAGAATAACTTTGGCAAGACAGAAATTATCTGAGGCAGGGAAATATATTGACCAGGCAATATTATTAGAGAAGCAGGGAAATCAAGGGGGCGCTCTTCGTATTTGGCGGGATAATATTTTTGGTGACATGTTTCCTCTCTCATAGAAGTTATAAAAAATGGCTACAGTAAAAAAGAAAAATTCAATGCCCGTCTTCTCACTTGTATCGCCACAAGCGATGGGAGGAATACATGGTGGTGACGGCTATTCTTATCAAGATCGATACATCGTTTGTAATATTCCAAAATGGATTTCTGACCCCACGTTTGTCCGGCTTATGCCTGAAGGAACAGGCGATGTTGATGTTGTGTTCATACAAAATAGAAAGCATTTCTATGACCACATTCAGGTAAAAAATCATTTAGTAACGAACAGTGAATTTGCAGATGTGATTAAGACATTTTTACAAATTCATTCAGGTACGAAAAAAGTATATCGAACTTTTTATCTGGCCTGTCCGCAGGTAAGCGCCGATATAAGTACATTTTATAATAAACTAACCAGGTATAGGGATGCTCAAAAGCTATATACGGGTTCAGACAAAAAGGCTTTAAAAACTACAGAAGCGGCATTAAGGGCCAGCCTTGCTAAATTAAAGCTTCAAAAATATTATTCTTTTATTGTCAACCACTTTGAACTTGAAATTGGCAAATATGATTTTGGAGATACTATAATTTGTAAAAGGCAGTTTGTAAGTTACCTTAATGAGCATCCCAAGTATAAAGAAAAAGTATTTGAATTATTAAGCCCTGCCTATCCACACTTAATTGAACAAATTGTTTCTAACAGAGGTAAAGTATTTACAGGTCAACTACTACATAAGCTTATTGATGAGGCAATTGCCGGGAAGAAAGCAGGTTTTAAAACTAATGTTATACATATTCATAATTGGGAGAAAGGAATATTTGAACCAAAGGCTAATATTACAATCGATTGGACAAAATATTTTGACCGCTCAATTAAAAAAGTTCCTGATTCAACACTTTGGGATGATGTTTTAGTTCCTGAAATAGTTGCTGCAAAAAATAAGCTGGCTAATAAAACGTCTGTCCGTCATATTACTTTTCGAGGCAAATGTGCTTTGTCAACAGGAATATCACTTGGCATGATTTTTCCAGAAATTGGGAATTGGACATTTGAGTTAATGCAACCGCCATTAATTGATCCGTGGAGGTCGGATGCTGAAAAGAAATTAAAGTACAAGCCTATTTATTCAGAGATAAGCCCATCGACATTGGGCATAAAATCTAAAGGAGATGAACTAGCTATCGTTTTTAATATAACTGGAAAAGCATTAAGTGATGTTGCAGGATTTTTTAAGAGTTCCGCAATGCCACTAAAGAAGATTATCACCATCCAGCCGGAAGCAATACCGGGAACGTTATCGATTAAAAACGATTCAGAAGCTGTAGCTTTGGCCAGTGCATCAAAAGACATAATAAAAAGGATGATCACTAAATATAATTCAAAGAAGATTCATTTATTCTATTTTGGCCCATACGGATTAGCTGTTTTTTTAGGTCAAAAACTTACTTCAGTCGGTTCTATTCAGTTATATGAATTTCAAGATCCAGGATACAAGCCCTCTTGTTTATTAAAATCCTGATTTATGCATACCATTCAACAAAAGTTGTTAAGGCTTGCCGATACCTACAATATCGGTAATATGTCGTTAAGGGATGTGGCTAAAATTATTGATGTACCCCATCCGCAAATCGTTAAACATCACTTGGAGCAACTAGAGCGTAAGGAACTAATAGAATGGGATAGAGAAAACAAAACCATTGTGAAAAAGACTACAGGGGTAGTTTCTAATTCTGATTTCAGTATAGTGCCTGTGTTGGGTTCTGCCAATTGTGGACAGGCTGACATTTATGCTGATGAGAGAATTGAGGGTCATATCAAGGTATCCAGCCTCCTTTTAAAGAATAAGAAATCAGTTTTTGCAATTAAAGCTGTGGGCGCATCAATGAACAAAGCTAATATTGATGGACGAAGTATTGAGGATGGAGACTATGTAATTATTGATTCAACAGATCAAAATATCCGAAGTAATGATTATGTTCTATCTGTGATTGATGAAACGGCTAATATAAAAAAGATTATTATTGACAAGCAGTATGGACAAGTGTGTTTGATTTCAGAATCCACTCATGAATATCCTCCAATCTACATAGATGAATCAGAGGCTACAAAATATTTCGTTAGCGGGAAAGTCATACATGTTATAAAACATCCAGTTAGTTAGTTTGCTTTTATACCAGCATCCGATGAAGTGATACGCTAAGATGCTGTTATAAAAAGCGGAGGAGGTATCACAAAAAAATTATTTCATCTTTTCTTCCTCCACAATCCTCAACAATTCCTGCTCACTCGGCAAATTCACCAAATACTTACTAACAAATATTGACTGAGGCAAGCCCATAGTAGCATATTTTACCAATGCCTCATTTTTACCACTGCAAAGAACAATGCCAATTGGCGGGTTGTCTCCATTATGACTTTCGTTTTCTTTGTAATAGTTCAGGTACATGTTCATTTGTCCGGCATCTGCATGATCAAATTCGCCAATCTTGAGATCCAGCAACACATGACATTTGAGTATTCGGTGGTAAAAGACAAGGTCAATACGATAATGCCGGTTATCGAAAGTGATACGGCGTTGTCGGTGTTCAAAACAAAAGCCCCGACCAAGTTCAAGCAGGAAGTACTGCAGGTTTGAGATGATGCGTTCTTCAAGGTTGCTTTCGGTGTAAGGGGTTTTATCCTCCAGGCCGAGGAATTCAAGAAGATATGTATTCCGGAATAGAGCCTCTGGTAAGCTGTCGGGCTGTTTGTCAAAGTCTTTCAAGGTTGCAGATTTGTCAGTACTTAGCCCGGTCCTCTCACACAACAGGCTTTCGATGGCCCGTTTTAACGTCCTCACACTCCAGTTATTTCGGATGGCTTCTACTTCGTAAAACCGTCTTTTAATTCCGTTTTCAGTCTTTAAAAGCTCAATAAAATGGGAGAAGCTGAGTTGAGTTAGGAGGGTATTAAGATCAGGATCTCTGCCGTTGAAAGGAGCTGTTTCTGCGGACAGTGTCCGCAGAAAGTCAGTTGATTGAAAATCAATCAAATATGATTTTGCGGACGCTGTCCGCAAAATTTGGGGATAGGCCAAATAAAAGTCCTTACACAGATATAAATGTCTCTCCCGGATTGATTTTATCCCATTCTGAGCCAGTCGTTCAGCAATGGCTTTATAAAGTCCGGAGCCATAATCGGCCCTGTCCTTGCCGGATTGTTCATATTCCAGGATATAAAAACCGATGACCCAATTGCGTAGAGTAAGAGAGGTATTCACCTGCTTTTGTGCCTGTAAAAGAAAGTATTGATTGGTTTGTTGAATTGTATTGGTCAACTGTTCCAGATTTCTCACGGTATTCATACTGCTTCATTTTATGTTTTATAAACCGGGGCGATTATCCCAAAGTTTTTTGATCATGTGGGCCTTTTGCACCTGGTCGGCTTTTATATAGCGGCGAAATGCCTTTTCGGTTTTATGCCCGCTAATTGCCATAATGAGATTAGTAGGTGTGCCATCTAAATATTCGTTTGTGCAAAAACTGCGGCGACAGGTATGTGAAGTAACCCATGCATACTTGGGCTTGATTTCTTCAGTAACCTTGTTCCCCCGTTTGTGAGTTATCTTAATTTGCTCATCAATGCCTGCCAACCTTGCTACTTCTTTGATATGATAATTGAGGTTGACATTGCTTACCTGTGGCATTTGCATGTTGTACTTATCAATCAGGATTTTCTTTGCATCTTTCTTTAATGGCACGACAACCGTTGAGTGTGTTTTGGTTTGATTAACGTATAACATACCATCTCTCACTTCCTCCGGTTTAATATCTGAATAATCACTAAACCGAAAACCAGTAAGACAACCTAAAACAAATAAGTCACGGTATTTTTCTAACTGAGTCTGCTTGGATAAATCAAGATGGTATATAGCAGAGATTTCTTTCCAACTGAGATATATTGCATCCACTTCTTCTTCCATTACTTTAAATGCACCTAAATCCATAAACGGGATAACCTTCTTCCGCATCCTGTCTCTCAGAAATGATTTCAAGTGTTTGATGGTTTTGCCAACACTGTTTGCTTTTAATCCTTTAATTAATTCCTTTCTCCGCACCTGCGGCATTTCATAAGTGAGATAGAATACAAAATCTTCGTAAAACTGTGCATCAAAAGAATCAAAAGTGATAGGTTCCTTTCTGTATTCTTCAAACAATCTCAGATGAGCCTTCATGGCATTAATTACGTTGATGGTACATCTCTTTACTGAACCTTCTTTGCTTTTTGAATAATCATCAATATTGCAGAAGACATCTAATGATTTTTTTTCATCGCTCATTTGTTCAAGCCCCCACTTGTCGTTCCGGTTGAAATTTTCCTTCAGGAATTTCATGGGGCAGGTATTTCTCCGCTTCAATGCATAGCTCACCATGTCTTCAGCCTTACGAAGCTTTTGAGTGAGAGATGTTTCGAGTATTTGCACATCTCCGAATTCAGGGGGTAAATCTTTGGAGATTCTTCCTGTTTTTTTATTCCAGTATTGAAATGGAATACTGATGCCAGTGCTTAATACTACACGCTTGTCAGCAGAATGGCAGTATTGCAACGAGACGGGTGTAACACCATTTTTGTTTACCTTTGCCTTTCGGGCAATGAGCTTAATTGGATAACGCATAGCTTGGTCTATTTTTAGGTCTATAAAAGTGTTACCAAGCTTAATAAAGTTAGAATTGAAGTAAATGCTGAGATGTTTATAAATGTTTAAAAACCAGCATTTAGTGTTAAGATAGATAAAGGAAAGTAAAGTTATTTTTGCGGAACAGAACGGTCTTGAGCACCGTCCGGTCCGCTGAAAGAACTACAAACAGTTCAAAAGCCACTTAAAGCGCAAGTTTTAAGTGGCTTTTCTGCTTTTATACTGCAATTACAACCTAATACCTGCAATTCTAAAAGGGAGCAATCGAGGGAGCAAACCACTTAAATATATTTGGTCCCGAATTGAAAAGAAAAACTGACAAAATAGCTGGTTGAACTGATCACTAAAAAAACCAGATACAGTTAATTGAATTTCAGTTTGAAAGCCTACGTAACAAGCGCAAATAGTTGAGGTGCATTTAACCAAATTTTTCACAGTTAAATGTTCACCACATGTCCAATCAACCGCAAACTTTCAGCATCCTTTTCCGGGTTGCGAAAGCAAGAACAAAAAATGGGAAAGCGCCCATCTCTGTCCGTATCACAGTAAACGGGCAACGTGCAGAAATCTCCACTCATCGAAGCGTATCTCCATTTGAATGGGATGCCAAAAATCAACTGTGCACCGCTAAAGGTGCTGAAGCAAGAGAGTTGAATAATCTGCTTGCTGTAATCAAGGGCAAACTTGTTGGCTGCTATGGAAGGTTATTAGCTACGCAAGAGTTTATTACTGCAGAAGCTATAAAGCAAGCTTACACCGGTGTCGTTGAAAAGCCCAGGATGTTACTTGAAATCATTATTCAACACAATAAGGATATAGCTGCCTTAATTGGACAGGAATATTCACGAGCTACTTGGGTGAAATATGAAACCACACGGAAGCATATTAAAGACTTTCTGCTCTACAAGTACAAACGGGCTGACATCAGCTTAAAGGAGTTGAATATCGAGTTTATCTCTGACTTTGAATTCTATCTCAAAACAAAAAAGAAGATTGATCTTAATACAAATGCGAAGTACATTAAGAACTTAAAGAAAATCATTAATGAATGTGTTGCAAAGAACTGGTTACAAAAGCATCCCTTTCTTGGCTATAAGCTAAAAACAAAACAAACAGAGCGGCCTTACTTATCTGAAACTGAATTGAAAAGTTTGGAAGAAAAGGAGTTTATGATTGAACGGCTGGCCCATGTAAGGGACATGTTTGTTTTCAGTTGTTACACCGGTCTTGCTTTTATTGATTTAGCCAATCTTACTAAAGATTCAATCACTATCGGCATTGACGGGGAAAGGTGGATATACACAAGCAGACAGAAAACAAAAACTGCAAGCAGAATACCTCTCCTTCCTCCGGCACTTGCAATCATTGAGAAATATAAAGACCATCCGCAAGCCAACAATAAGATGAAGTTATTGCCAATACCTTCCAATCAGAAAGCAAATGCTTATTTAAAAGAGATTGCTGATTTATGCGGGATCAAAAAGCAACTAACTTTCCATGTTGCCAGGCACACATTTGCTACAACTGTAACGCTCACGAATGGTGTGCCAATTGAAAGCGTAAGCAAGATGCTTGGGCATAAGAAACTTCAGACTACACAGCATTATGCAAAAATTCTTGACAAGAAAGTTAGTGCAGATATGCAAATGCTTCGTGATAAATTTAAAACAGATACGGTAGAAAAAGAAATGACTGGCTCTTAGGCCTGTCATTTTATTATTTCATGCACTATCCATGCTTTATCCCAGGCTTTGGTATGCTTCATATGAGGAAGGACTTCACAAGATCTTCATCTATTTTGGTGTAAGCACAAAACTCTTTGATGGTAATAAACTCCCCGTTTTCTTTTTTGTACTCCTTTCTGATTTTGGCAAGCAGTTTTCTTGCGGCCCGTTCTTTACGGCCGGTGATATTCATAATGTCTTTAGCATAAATAACTATGCGGTTTGGGATTGATTGCTGCATAACCCTGCATGTTCGGAACGCTTGCTTTAAAAGTTGAAAGCTTCATTCTATTCTTGTGTTGTAAACAATGCAAAGTTATTTATCAGGCGCCGGGTAAGTGAATTGCAAAATGTATCAAACTAAAACAATCCAAATCTTATGGCAAGACAAAAAGGGATTATTAAACTCGAAGGCACTATTGCCGACATCAGCTTTTACAAAAGCAAAGATGGTTACCTGGCAAGAGAAAAAGGTGGAGTGCCTGCCGACCGTATCGCCAATGATCCTGCGTTTCAACGGACCCGTGAAAACGGTGCAGAGTTTGGCCGTGCCGGTAAAGCCGGTAAAATTCTGCGAACTGCAATCCGGGGTCTGTTGCAAAATGCAAGTGACAGCAAAATGGTAAGCCGGTTAACTACTGAAATGTTGAAAGTGATCCAGGAAGATGTTACAAACCCCCGTGGTTTACGTAACGTGATCGATGGTGAAGCAGAACTCATTGAAGGTTTTGATTTCAACATCAACGGTAAACTTGGTACCACCATCTATGCACCTTTCACTTCAACCATTGATCGTGCAGCAGGAACGCTTGTAGTGAACATGCCATCCTTTGTTCCATTGAACATGATTGCAGCACCCGGCGGTGCAACACATTTTAAACTCATCTCTGCCGGTGCTGAGATTGATTTTGAAAACGAAGTGTTTGTTGTAGATGCACAGGCGGCTGCTATTCTTCCGTGGGATGCTGTTGGAACTGCGGTAATCAATCTTTCGAATGCGGTGACACCTAACAGCACAAAGCCGTTGTTCCTTGTTCTCGGTATTGAGTTCTACCAACAAGTGAACGGGCAGATGTATGCGTTGAAAAACGGTGCTTACAATGCATTAAACATCGTGAAAGTGGATGGTGGTGTGTAACCTCACCCTAAATCCCCCTCCTTAAAGAGGGGGACTTTGAGAACAAATTATTAATCTTAAAATCCTATGAAAGATGGAACTGGAATTAATCAGAACTTATTTTCCTGACGGCACGAACGGAGAGTTGCTCCATAATAACAAGCGGGTATGTTCAACTATAGAATTGCCATGGCTTGCGAATAAACAAATGATTTCGTGCATACCTGAAGGAAAATATGAACTGACCAAGCGATACAGCCAACGATACAAGCATCATCTGTATGTGAATGATGTTGATGGAAGAACACTGATATTGATTCATGCATACAATGATGCGTTGAAAGAATCTAAAGGCTGTATCGCCCCGGTTTCCATTTGTACCGGTGAAGGAAAAGGAAACAACTCAATGCTTGCATTAAAGAAGCTGCTTGCAATTACATCCATTGAGTTTGAGAAAGGCAACAAAGTATTTATCATAATAAAATCTGTTATCTGATGAAACAATTAATTCAACGGGTGAATGCACCCACACCAAAATTCTTCAAGAAGCTTCGAACAATTGGATTGGCACTGGCAGCAGTTGCCACAACAATTGCTGCTGCACCGGTGGCACTTCCTGCGGTGATCATTAAAGTGGCTGGTTATATTGCGGTGGCCAGTGGTGTATTGAGTGCAGTCAGTCAGACTGCAGTGGAGGGCGAATGATGTTTGATAAAACAACCAAAGCCGGAACTGCAGGCGGCACTCTCCTAAGCATCTTTGCTAATATCAATAGTGAAGATCTGATCAAGACAGCAGTACTTGCTGCCGTTGGTGCAGTCGTGAGTTTTGCAGTTACATTATTGTTGAAGCTTCTTGCAAAACGAATAAAAAAATAATTGCTTCGATTGTGGTGACCGAAGTGATAGCCCAGGATTTTTATCCCGGGCTTTTTTTTGAACGAAAGCCCTCTTAAAACGGAGGCTCACATGATGAGGAATAACACCAGCCCAGGATGGATGAAAACACAAACACACCCAGAGATACATGCCAACATGAAACCCAGATACTGCCAACGAACCAACGATTAACAAGAACTGCCATAACAAACAATTGAAGGATTAAAAAATAAAATGACCGTCCAATGAATGCGAAGGGTTTGTGGCTGGCTGTATAAATGAAAGGCTTGTGTGTTGGCTATGTGTTTATGCTGCGCTGCTTAGGTCTGTGCCCCGGAGCTAACTTGGCGGTAATTTTATTTTTTTTTCAATTGGATGGTTAGTTCTTGCGTTGGTGGTCGGTTTTACATTGTTGTAATTGGCCTCCTGAAAATTGTCGGTTGCGATGCCAGCATAATGCCCCTTATTTAGGGGCATTTTTAATTTGCTGGAAGTATTGCTGCAGTAAAGCTTTTTGCAAATTTTCTGTTGCAATGATTTGTTGTGCAAGATTTGATTTAAGCTGATTGCATTTTTCAAGTGCAGAAAGGATTTCTTGAAATCGTTGCCAATTGGGATGAATGAGCAAAGCAACCTCCCTGATGCATGTGCGGACATCTTCTAAATTGATGTAAGGAATAACAGAGCCACGCTGATGCACTTTAAACTTACCAGACTGATGCAAACCATACACCAGCCAAAAGAAGAATTTGTAATACTCTTCATTTGAGCAAGTGGCAATAAACGAATTTGGCCATGGAGTTAAGGAGGGCTTGCCAGCATTGTTTCCTTTGCAAAGAATAAAAAATGAGTGTTGCGGAATGGAAGCATTTTGATGATAGCAACGAACCATTGGATACATCATAAATTTTGTAACGCTGTTTTTTTGCTATGCGGCAAGACACCACATTTGGCCAGCGATAGGCAACCCAAATGCAGCGTGGGCAGGAAGGCAAGGTTTTTTGCATAAAAAATACTACCCGGAGTGAGTATAAATTAGCGAAGCAAAAAACGAAATGAAGGGTGGAGATTTTTTTGCAAAAACCTGAAGGGCAAACGGAACGAAGTGGAGAGCAGACCTTGCCGACTAAAGAAGCATAACTTGCCTATTGGCTGGCCATAGTGGATTAGGAAGATGTAAATTGGTGATTATTGATAATTAAGGAAATATGAACAACGAATTAGGTTGTTTTACCGAGGAAATGTAAAGACCTATATTGTCAACTTTTACAGCCTTTTTTATACAAGGTGTTCCTTCAGTCTATGTTGCCATTCTACAAAACCTTCTTTAAAAGCTGAGTTGATGTTGCTATGTTCAATAGTACAGAAAGACAAGTCGTTGTCTACTTTGTTACTTTTAAAATTATTCTTGTAAGCTTCTCTACCCATATCCCTAATGATATTGATTATTTCTTCAACTCTTTTAAATTGAAACATTACGTCCGGTTCAATTTTGTCGAAAGACCAAAGATATGTTGCATGTGAATTTAGCAGCTCCCAACAAAAATGATTTTTAGTTTCGCCCTCAATGAAAAATAGAAAACCAAATAAAGGCTTTAGTGTAAAACGTAATTTCTGTTTTGCGGAGTGCTTCGAGCCGGATAAAAATTGAAGATGCTTTGCATTTCTAACATTCCTTATCTCTATTAAGAAGTTTAAAATGTCTTCTTCTGTTTGTTTGAAAACATTTCCATCTTTCAGATCGTCATCGAAACTGTTAAATATGTCGTCTGATGTGAAAAGAGATTTATCAATTGATTTTCGTAAGGGAGTGGATGTAAGATTTGCAACCCGTTCTCGTTTTATACTGTCAATGATATTTTCATTGATACCCGCAATTTCCATAGACGTAGTAACAATATCAGTAACCACGTTGTCTGTTATGGTAAATGTGATGTTTATTATAAACTGCTTTTTGCCACCAAATGCCTTGGGAAAATAAGATTTAACAGCATTAAACTCAGGTAGTAAAAAGTAGTTTTCAATTTTGAGGTTGTATGTATTGTTCAGCATTTTTGATTTGTAGCTAAAAGCAACAAATCCTAAGTTAAAATCAACGTCTTTAAAATAAATCTTTGCCTCTTCTGTAATTTTTTCAATGACTGGCTCTCGTTGCTTAAACTCTACATTGTGCGGTAGAGATGTATTATAATTTATGCTTAGTTTGTCAGCATATTCTTCTGCCTTTGATTTAAACGTACTTAAAAACGATTTCTCTTTGTCTTCATTTGCTCTAGGTGTTTTATCCTCAATTACGATTTCTTCTTTTAGTAATATTGATTTTGTATAACTTCCCAGGTGCCTCTCAATAAAAGACCACTTTAACGGTTTAAAATGGACAAATAATACAGGGGCTTTAGCGTTTTGTTCTTTGAATTTTTCAATATTCTTGGGTTGATAGTCGATTACATCAAGGGTGATTTTGTTTTCGACTTTGTCATAGTCTAATACCTCTACCTCAAAATAAATATCTTGAACTGACCTAAAGCTAAGGTGCGTACCAGCCAAGCTTGTTTGGGAGAGGTTTAAGCTCATTTCAGGCGTCAAAAAAACTTTGTTCTTTGTGATGCGTATGAGTTTTTTTCTTTCCATCTTGAATCATGTATTTACAGTTGCCGAAAAGTTCAAACATAGACAGTGGCCTTTGTCCAATTGGTTTTAAATTTGCAGGTGGGTTTTAGTAGTCGTTTGGTTTTTCATCAAGATGTACAATGGTTAAAGTATTGCCGTTTAGTGTTAGCTCAGTAAAATATGTCTTTCTATCTTCTCCAATATATTCAAGTAGTAGTCGTAAGCCTTGTAATTGGTCCGGGAAATGAGGCTTCATTATTTGATTAGCTTCTTCACCAGTTCCTTCAAAAAATTTTGATGTTTCAGCCCTTAATGATAAGTCCCGGTAAGGTGGGAGATTATTTATTTTCGGCAGCTTTTCTTTCAAATGAAAGAATGAGTTACAGTGATGATGATGAAGCTTTAAGTTAAATAGGCCCACTGATGAATTGTTGTATATTTTCAATTCGTAGTTCCATGCGATATGATTGTACCAAATAACTTGCATTATTGAAATGGGAGTGTTCCCGTATATTTCATTTGTCTTTTGACTTGCTCCTTGAGGTCTTTTAAAACCATGAGTCCAGATAAGCTCGGCTTCAGCATATGGCCTTGATTGGTCTGCTTTTGGCGTGTCCGTATAATTCTTTTGTTGCAGCGCTTTAAAAGCTTCGTCTTCTGCGTCTATTTTCCATTTTTCCAATAACGACACACTGTACTTAGCAGTGTCTTTATCAATAAGAGTAGAACAATTCTGGCATAGCCAAATTGCGTTGTCTATATCAGCTCGTTCTTCTTGTGTCAAGTCAGAATTGTAACGTGGGCCGCCTACCGAAGCAGCTGTAATATGTGCTGCTACTCCAATTAGAACAGTCTTGTTAGGGTCAGAGTTGGGTCCAATGGTAGGTTTTCTACAGTCAGGGTTGCTACATTTATATGTGACCCTTTTAGCTAAAATTTCTTTTGTTTTTGCTGAAAAATCATCTCTCATAAAATGTATGTTAGCGGTATTACTTTTCGTTTTGTATTTTCTCGTGTAAAATTATTGTGTCCAAAAGCGGCAATATTTCATTAAATGGCTTCACAAATACAGACTTTGTACCTTCAATAACTGAACAAAGAACACCTATACATTTTCCATCCTGATTTAAAACTGGGGACCCGCTTAAGCCAGCCCAATCTTCATAATCTGCGATTTCGTCTTGTGTGTTTAGAAGAAGGTAACGTCCAAATTTGGCAATAAACTTTAGGTCAGATTTAAAAGTACTATCCCAATGCAAAAATAAACCTTTAAAACGTGGTCTAATTTTACCGAATATAAAAAAGGTATCAGCCGATAGTGGTTCTATTATATGTTCATCCATAAATTCAAACTTCAGCTCTTTAGGCGCAACAAGTGACTTCCCATTTTCATCTTTGATATCTTCATCAGTAACAAATGGGGCTTCAAACTTTTTTTTATCTACGAGACTTATCGCTACATCAATTAATTGAGGATTTAAGTCCTCCTTTGCAATGTCGAAACTTTCCATATAGTAAAAGCCTCCAATTGGAGTCATCATTGTTGTGAATGTTTCTCTGTCACTTATGTTGTTGAAAACACAAAGAAAATTATCTACACCTGTTCTTTCGTTTATTTTATGATCGTCAATGTGTATGTTATGGTCTGCAGTAAGAAAAAATAGATTGCTTTTATAGTTTAAGAAAAAACCTGCACCAAAGGCTATTGGTATGCTTTGAAATGATTTTTCTTTACTTATGACAATTTGATACGTAGTCTTCACCAAAATTTCAGTCAAGGGAAACTCTTTTTCAATTACGTTACTCATATATTAAAGTGTGAAAATGTGTAATACTGATAATGGTTGTATTTATGAAAGATTTATAACTCTGTTTCGCATTGTAAGCTAATTTAATGTGTATTTAATAAAGAAAATGTGTGGCTGCTTGAATTATTGAATTTCCCGGTAAAAGCGCCTGCGGCAAAAAAGAAGCAGCGCCCGCCGGGAGTAACGGCGGGGAAGGGCGGGAGCAGAGCGAGCCATGAGGAGCCGGAGAGAGGGACGAACGGAGGCGACGGCGAGCCCCCGCAAGGGGCCAGCAGTAAAGCAGCAGCCCCATTTCAGGCCGAAGGAAAAGAAGCTAAGCTATGGGGCTGCTGCGGTGCTGGCTACATAGGGAGTCCGTGCCGTAATTTATGCGAAGCTTACGGCACGGGCGGACGTATGCAAGTGAACTGAAGTGCAGCTTTGCGAACTGGAGGTACGACAGCAGCAATTAGCAGCACACAGTGAACGCAGCCTGAAGGGGCGGCCGGCGAGCAAAAAAGTGTGGCAGCGGGTGGACTGAACAGTACTGAATGAAACCCGACGGAATGCAGTGCAATGGAACCCGGTGAGCGGTGTGTGCAGGCTTGCGGAAGTGCATGTGCATCCTGCGAAGGGTGTGCTTGTGTGTTGGGCAGGATGCCAAGCGCTGGAGCATTAAAGGGTCAGCGAACGAGGTGCAATGAAACGCAATGCAGGAGTGGTTGAATGAAGGGCTGTGAAGGACACAGGAGCTGCCGTGAGGAATGCGAAGGAGCTGCAAGCAATATGACAAACTGCAGAGTGAAACGGAGCACCCGAGACATGATAAGGGACGAAGCATGCGAAGGGCATTGCAGCTATAAAAATGCCTGTAAGGAACAGCTATTGAATTCATTTTTTTTGCTGCAATGGTTTGGCATACCTGCTTGCCGACGACAAATGACGAACACCATTTTACCGGTCTTTGCCAGCAGAGAGAAACGGCGCTGCAACTAAATAAAGTCGTGGCTTTGCCACACAAAATGGAAAAGCAGAGTTGACCATGTGCGAAGGCCAAGGAAGCGTGGCTTGGCAGTTGTTGCACTGACGCTGCTGATCGGCTTGCCGTCACTGCATCCGGACAAGTACTGCCAGAGGTGGCAATTGAAACGGATGATGGTAGCCGGAAGGCGGTTTGATTGATCCTGTATGCATTTCAATCAAATATGTATTTGTACAGGATAAATCAAACGGCCTGGAGCGACTTTGTTATAATTTATTTCACCAACAGTAGGCAGAATTGTAAGAAGCGATTAAATAACGTAAGGCATTGTTCTTTATCTCTAAGCACCTCATAAGCCTTCATTGTATTAACAAATCCTCCATGTCCTGAATGAAGTGATAGGTAATCAAGGGCCTCTTTTTGGGTGTTACTGTTGCCCAAAGCAGCAGCAAGTCCAAAGTGAAGAAACGATGCATTATGTGTAAAATAATCAGAATGTGGATATAGATTTTTTTCCATAACCTTTAAAAATGGAGATATATTTCCTAGTATTTCATAAGTTTTATTAACCAATGTTGACCATGATTCCTGATTATGCAGAAGCACACTATCACTCTTGTACAACTTATCATATAAAAGATTAATGGCTCTTTTAGTTTTCGCAGATGAAATTTTATACATAAACGCTTTTTCCCTGATTGGGTCATAAGCAGATTTATAAGAATTGTCATCCTTTCGCCGTGGAATATTAAATGGCTTGTTGTAATGAGTGCACAACGACTTATAATTTTCTAAGTCCTCCGAAATGCTATCGCTAAAATTCAGATATTCATAATTCTGAGAGAGTACTTCTTCTATTTGGGAATAAGCACTTTCAAATGCTTTGGCTCTTTCTGCATCAGAATAAAAATAATTTAACGCTGCTGCTAAGTAAGTTTTAAATTTTTCAAAATAATAATCTTCATTTGGTTTGCCATTATTTCTATAACCAATAGAAATGGCATCAAGCTCCCCTTCCAAGTTTTCGAAAGGAAGTCCGTCTTCGATTTTGGCTCTTATAATAGCCGCTTTTGTTGAATTTCCAATGTTACCCAAATCTGACTTCAGTTTCTTTACTAGTTTCTCTGTCAAACTCATATCGTATAAGGCAACAGTTTTGATGAATGTATAAGGGCCATGCTGGGTGCCTTTACCATCGGTTATTTTACTCACACGGATTGCAAGCGACAGAATTTCAAACGCACATTTATTCAACTTTTTTTCGTCTAGCCACCTGTTTCTTAAAACAATTTCAAAGGCATCTACCAAAAGATAGCTGACGATATAATCTTTACGCCAACCGTGACGCAGAATACCATCGTTAATTCCTTTAATAAAATATTCAACAGATTTAGTATCGTTTACCTCGGAAAATAAAATCGATAACTCAAAGCAGTAATCAATATAATCCTGGAAGAAGCCATCTGATTTATTCAAGTCTTTTTCAAATGACTCTAAAACAGGTTCTGTTATCAACGACAAATAAAGCTTGTTATCCGTATGCTTTAAGTTGAGAAAGAATTCAAAAGGATTTATGTTGTATTCGGATCGAACAGTTATTTTGATAAGTTTTTTCAGAAAATTAATGTCAGACCACCCATGATTAATAATGCAAGCTAAAAGCTGAGTTATTTCTGATGTGAAGTAACTTTCGAATTTATTTTCATTATACAGAGTGCAGTATTTAACAAAATCGCCACAAATTGAGGCAACGTTTCTTTCCTTCGATAGCAACAATACAAATTCCTTGAACAGGGTACAAAATATACCTAATTCATTATAGATGTACAGACTGCTTTTTCGTTGCTCGTTTAAAAACAATGAGAATGTGTAGCGATCAAAAATAAAAGAAAGCACTGCACATTGAAAAGCAACTCCCCGCATTTTAAGATCAATTCCTCGCAGCTTTTCCAATTCCTGGAATCTGCTTTTTGCAGCGTTAAATTCCTCTTCCAAGACTGCTTTCCCTAAGATCTTTTTAAAAAACACATAGGCAAAGTGAAACTCAGTCACTTGAAACCTGTTGCTGTCAATTGAGGTATCTATGAATTTTCGAATATCTGCATTGGAATAAAAGTAAGGTAGGAATTCAGGAGTTGATAGGACTTCTAATAATGAAAGGAATTGAAATTTATCAAATTGATCAAGAATAGTCCCCAATTCGTTTATCTTATATTCAACCCCAATTCGTATAAAGTCGTTAATCAATTTCTTTTTGCCTTGTTCTTCACGACTTTCATAATCCATGCCCTTCATAAGCGGATAGTTTCGTTTTATTTCGTCATCATAAACATCAGCAATGCTTTTATTTGAAATGACAACCAGGTGATAGAGATAACTATACCATTCCTTCCAATAGGGGTCAAGAAGAGTATCATTGTAGATTTTTTGATATTTTGAAGCAAAACCTTCCTTAGCATAAATTGCTCTAAGTTCTTCTATTTGTGAGAATATTGATTGCTGAAATCTTGTTTTACCATGTTTATGAAGCTCTGCATTAAGTTTTAACAAGTTGGTCATATGTTCTTCCCAAATGTTTTTCAAATACTGTTCGTCAGGGAATCGTGCACTACTTTGTCTATAATCTTTGATTGCCTGTTTTAAAAACGCAGGTTTAATGAAAAGCTCTTCTGCAATTTGCAGAGACTCATCATTAATGATTTGTTCAAAAACACCGGGGCTTTGGACAGAGAGAGCTGTTACAAATTGCTTTGAATCTTTATAGTAAGCATTGTCTGCGCCCCACCCTTTATGCTTACCTAAATAAACATCAATAAGATTCAGACCAAGAAACCCTGTCAAATTGTTCTCTTTTTGATATTCACTTCTGAGGAAAGGAAGAAAAAGGGTTTCAAAAAAATCATGGCTTGAGAGAACCTTTAACTTCCGAATAATAGAAGGGTTGATTTCAAACTCTTTTTTAAGCTTTTGGGCAAAAAAGAATTCTTGGTACCGCCTATGTTGATATATGAAATTGGTCTCTGAGGGTTGAGAATTATTTCTTTCGAAAAATAACGCAGCCAAATAATCAGTTAAAATATTTACGGAACGATAGTCGAGTCTTGGGTATCTTTTAATAATAAACTCCTGCAGCTCATTTTGTGGAAATCGAAATTGAAACCTTGTCTGAAAAAAATAGGACAGCTCCTGATTTAGTTCCAATATCTCTTTTTCTTTAGGATTTAGCAAATTCAGTTCTTCAATGTTTTTGTGATGTTTTGGATCTTGTATTAAATGAGTAACCTTTTTCTCTAATAAATGTATTGTTGTACTATCAGGGCCCAATTCTTCGATTATTTCCCATAAAATAGTAATAAGAAGAACGTCTTTTATTTCGCCAAGCAATGAGCTATTTTCCTTTTGAAGAAGAGCAAGTTTTTGGGTTTTATTTATATTTCCTTTTGCTTTGAAATATTTTAATGTGTATGAATAATCAAGCTGGTCAATTTTATAGTCAGTAATTGTTTTCAAATAATTTCTTGCTCTTAAAGCATTTAGATTACCAGACCTGCAACTGATAATTATTTTAGCTGTCTGTGCATGATTGCATAACTCTGCAATATATGATAGTGCTTGATTTGCTTTGAATTCATTCAGTTCATCTAATCCGTCAAACAAATAAATAAAACTTAGTGCCTTTCTTCTAAGGTTGTTATCCGTTTGCCTACCCCTGATAATATTTTCCAGTGTATCGGAATTACAAAGTTTAAGATTGATAAGCATTGGCACAGCTCCCTGCTTAACTATAACAGATAACATTTTTGTATCAGTTTTTTGGTCGAGTCCTCCAAATTTTTGAAATAGCCTATGCATCAAAATACTTTTGCCTGACCCCGGGCTTCCAGAAATAACGAAAATGTTGGAACCCGGTTTAAGTATTTCAGTGGTTAAATCGATGCCTCCTTTAAATCCATCAGCTGATAAAGGAAGATTTATGAAAGATGCCGAAAGTAACAGCGTGTTAATTTCCGGTGAGATGTTGTTTTTTATAAAACCCAGCTCATGGCCTAACCCAAAGTATAACTGAGCCAGATCAAGATTCCCTGGTTGAAAGAGAAGTGACTGAAAATTGCTTTCAGTAATCCATTGAATTTTTACAGGGTTTGCTTTTGTCTCAATGTCTTTTTTATATTTAGGACTTCCTGATCCAAATGATTGATGCGTATAAAGTACAATCCTAGTTAATCCGGGATAAGCTTTCTTTGCCTTTGCTATTGAATGATTAATTTGATCAATAGAACTTTTGTCTGAGAGTTTATTGTCGAAAAACTTTGATTGAAAACCTATTACTTCTTTCCCGTTTGTTATAGGATAAGTTTCAAGACCTACCTGATTATAGTCAACCCGAATACCTTCCAGTTGTTTATACTTTCTGCAAAAAAGGTGATAACATAATTCTTCAAATGCCTTCGTATTGTCTTCATTCTTAACTCTGAAAATTTGCCAGTTTATTTTTAACGCCATACCAGGTGTAGATTAATTGGGTAAAGTAAAATAGTCTTAAAAATAAAACAAGTTTAATGACTTTCGACTATTGATGGTTGAGATGATTTGAATAATTTTAACACCTTGAAATGAATGTAACTGAAGCAACTATAAGAAACAAAACGATCTTCCGAAAAAAATAACTTTATGAAAATCGGTATTGACATTGAGTTTTATGAGCCAAACTTGCCCAATGAAGTGAGAGAAGGACTACTTTTTATAGACCAGGACGGTAAAGATTATTTTGAATATAACGGCAGTATGAAAGACTGGATTAAGTCTTACAAAGTTATTTACGCTACCGCAGTTGCCACAAATGAAAAGTACACTTTTATTAACTGTTATTTTAGCCAATCTTCTTCAAGTAGATGCAAGTTTGTTATTAATGAATTATATGAGGGGGATTTTGTCAGTGAGGCGACTGAAAAAAACTGTATTGAAGCCGAGGTGCGGATTACAGGACTTACGAACTGGATTAACCACCCAAGGATAAAGCCTGAAATAACTTTCTCCACTTCGGAACAAAGCAAAGTAATACTTAAAGAGTTTTTCACCAGAACCTTCCAAATTTCAGAGCACACCCAGCTTGAACTATGTGAATTTTGTGGTGAAAATTACAGTCGCAATCAAACCATTCTCCAAAATCTCAGTTTTGTAAAATTAAAAAATAGTAAGCCAACCAGCCGGTTGGAAATGTATCACATTGCAACGGCTTTTTCCAAGCTTCTTTCTTTGTTTTCTGATGATGTGCCAAGGTTTACTTATTTGCAATTTTCTTTCACTAGTAAAAAACAGGTTATTTCTCTGAGTACAAAAGGAGTTACAGAACCTGATAATAATGACACATTGCTTAGTTATGATAAATTGGAATTGTATTGGCCAAAAATTCTTGAAACATATTATAGTAAAAGAGACAAATATGTTAAAGTGATTGACTTGCTGATTGCGAGTATAAAAAACAATACTGCTGAAATTTCATTTCTGAATATCACCACAGCATTCGAAGTTTTTCACAAATATTTTTATGAGAAGGAAAATGAAGCACTTCGTAAAGTATTGCTGAGCGAATTATCAGAAGTTGGTTTAGTAAATCGACCCACTAAAAGATGGGAGCAAATAATCAGATACCATCATCTTTTTAAGATTATTGAAGGTATAGATTTCTTTAAACAAAACTTTCAGAACCCTTTAAAAACAATTGACCTGATCAGGGAATCTAGAAATTACTATACACATTATCATGAAACAGAGAAAGAGATATGGACACCTAACAGACTTCTTTATGCAAACAAAGCTCTTCGGCAACTTTTAAAAGGTGTCATTCTGAAAGAGTTGCAATTACCTGATCACCTTATCAATAAGCTCTTAAGTAATCGAGCTGCAGTATTTTACCAGGATTATGAGAATAATGAATACTCTTTGCACTTTACAGGAGCTGCTTCAGCTAAGAGATCATTATAACGCAATTCAAGAACTATAACCTGATTTACCATGCTTTATTCATTTTCCCTGAGCGGCTCCGGCACTGCGGTTATTGGGCTTGTTTTAGATAGAGCCAATTTTACATTACCTATAAAATCTGTAATTCCATCAAATAACAGATACAAGACAACTATCCCGATAAAAGTGATTTCCAAGTTTGAAAAATCAACGAAAACCTTTTTTATATTACGAAGTTGAAGAAATAGCCCTTTAGCAAGCGATAATGAACAAACTAATGTTAAAGGGTTGGAGATAAAAGACCATACTTCTTCAACAGGCACTTTAAATTGGCTAAATGTCATTGGTCTCGAAAATGCCAATTGCTTATACTTGATTTTAGAAAGAATAGCGGCGGCAAACGATAGGATACCTGCAACAATTTGTGTCCATTCTGAAGAAAGGAACAGCTCTACTCCTTTAAGAAGTTGCTTATTATACATAATAGCCAGAAGAACACAAGCAATAAGGCCTATAAAGTAAAGCGTGTATTTTATATCAATTTTCTTAAACATTACGCTCTGCTATTGTTAAAAATGATTACTCTTTCATTTTCTGTAGTATCTGACCCATTTCCAAGCAGGCCGCCCAATGCTCCACCAATAAGTATTCCAACAGGCCCGCCAAGAATACCAATTAGACCACCTACAACTACTCCTGTTGAAGTATTGTCATCGGAGGCCTCTGCATATACCTGGTTAACATTATAAACCTTCCCCATGATCTGGAATTGTCGACTTCCGAGATGCCTGAACAGCTCCTCCCGTGTACCTGCTGTAACATTCAGGTGAATTTTTTGGCCGTTTCGATCTTTTACATACAGTTTCATACAAAAGGTTGCATAATTTTTTTAGCAATATCATCTTCGATTTCAGCATTCTTACCCCAATCTATTAATTGAAAGGTAAAGGATGACTTAGACGAGATTACAATAGTTGTATTTTGACCGGATTCGGTGAGGGAAATTTCAACATTGTTGCCAAAGGAAAGTAAGGATGTATTTAATGATCCTTTAAGAAAATTTTTCTCCTGACATTCTTCTTCAATATCAATTTCGCAGGAAGTTAAAGCGGTTTTGCAAATATCAAATGCGGTAGTTTTAGGTATGGGCAAGGATAATTCTTTCATAGTCTAATGTTAGAAATTTCAATTGTTATAGATAGGCTAGGGCTTTATTGTCATTCATTTTTTTAGCAGTATTCATTACACTTGCATTACGCAAATGAGAATTTTCAGGTACAGTCAATTTATAAGGTCTGTTAAATGCTTCTTGGGAAACCTTATAATATTCTGCAAGCTTGCGAATTACATCTTTGGATAGTCCTTTTTTGTAGTTAAGGATGTCAGATACATAACCTTTGCTGTGATCTAATAACTCCGCCAAGTCTTTTGCTTTCATGTTATGGTCTTCCATGAGAGATTGAAGTAATTGTATAGGATTGAGTTCGTCAAAAGTATTATGCTCGGCATCCCACTTTTCAATTAATAAGGTAAGTAAGGCAATCTCGTCTTTTGTATTACGATCTTTTGAACCGGAAAAAATAAGCTCTTCCAATGCATTGCTATACTCTTTGTATTGCGTCTTACTTGTGATGACTTTATATTTCAGTGTTGTCATGATTACTATTTTAATAAATACTAACTGTGTATTGCTTATTACTGTCGCAAAGTTTATCATACTCTGCATGTGTTCCTATCCAACAAACAAAAAGATGCACCTGTTTATCTCCAAAGGCATACTTACAAATCATCCGGTAATTATTGCCTCCAATGTCAAAGACTACTCTGTTTGAACTTTTTCCCAATAAATCTGCACTGGGAAAAGTGTTTTGTATATCCGTTGGTTTTTCCCAATCTGCATATTTGATTTTTGACAACCAATCACCAAATGGCAGTTTGCTTTGTGGGTTATGCCGGACAAATTCCTCAATTGTTTCTTTTCGAATCAGGTGAACTTTCATATCAAAGATAAGATTAATTATTGAAAAGTTCTCAAAATGAGAACTTTTTCACATTTTGAGAACCCTCTTATAAATCAATAGTTTACGAATATAGGAATTCATGGCATTAGTAGTTTCACCTTCCCGTTTGTTACTTTATCAAACAAGGTTTCGTTGGATTTGTGATCGTACATGAATGGTAAAAACATCTGCAAGGGTTTGGCCTGACCGAGAAGGATCATGCTGCATTGAATTTCGGTCCAGTTGGAAAGAATCTGCCAGGCTGTTTTGTTTGCCTGGGCCTGCAGTGTTGCTTTGGTATCGGGACGGGGACGTTTAACATCTTTCCAAAGTACCAGGAAACATTCTTCGGTTTGTGCTTTTAGGTGAAAGGGTAAGGTTTGCTGCAGTTGTTGATCGAAGAGCAGAAAGGTGATGCCGGTGCAGACTTTGTTTGCGTATTGCTTGTTTATGTTGGTTGCTCCTATCTCAACAAGTAGCTCTTCAATACGTGCCATGGATTTACTTGCTTCCACGTTTGAAGTATAGTTCTTAATGTTCATTGGTTTGATTTTTTTGTGATTGAAAATGTTTTATTACTGCTATTCGTTTTGCCAGTTCCATTACATTGGGCAAATCTTTTTGTACGATTGGATTGTTTGGGTTATTTGTTAAGTAGGCTTGCCAGATTTGCCCTATTGAATATTGATTGGTTCCTTCAATGTCTTTGATGCGTTGTTGTTTTGCCTGTTCTATTGTTTGATCATCGAGTAAAAGGTTTAGTTGTTCGAAATGCTGTGTTGTGATGTGCTGAAAGATTTTCTTACCGCCTAAAAAGCTTTCATAGAGAAACTGTACTTCTCTTTCTATGTCATTGCTTGTTTGCTCTGGTATGTTTTCTTGCTTTGGTTTCTTTTTAATGTTGAGCATCCACTTGTGAGCAAGTGCCTGCCAATCTTTAATCTTTAGTTTGTCGGTGAGCATCCAGTTCTTGCCCTGGTTGTAGAGGAAGAATTTTTTTGCTTCATCAGGTGGGTATGATTGCAGATGAAAGAACTCTTCGACTTGGTTTAGCGATGGCATATTTCGACTGCGCTCAATATTGCCATCGTTACGCCCTTCGACTTCGCTCAGGACTTTGCTCGATACGTGTACTGATTTTGGGACACGACGGCGGGCATTCTTTTCTTTTGCTACTTCATCTCCTTTCAAAAGAACTACATGTGTGTTGCACACTGTTTTTTGTTTAGTACTGTTTGGTTTTATAATGTGTACCGATTTTGGGACTGGTGCAGTATCATTATCGGTACTGGCCGGTACTGATTTTGGGACACTACCGGTATCATTTTCAGTACCGAAGAGATCAAGCTGTTTGTAACGACTGGGCAGTTCTGGTTGAACATCCAAGGGAATGATGCTGATACGGACAAGATGAAACTTGTTGACGGATGGATGATAGAAAATGTATTTGGCTTCATGCAGTTCTTTGATGCATTTGTGATAGGTATTCTTGCTGCCGATCTTTGATAGCTGCATGATGTTGTCACGGTAGATCGAAAAGGGATTGTGAAAGCGATTGAAGTTCCAGTACTGGAATAAAGCCATATAAAGGCTCACATGCGAAGATGTAAGCCTTTGATCACTACGAACAAGCGCAAAGAAGGCGTTGAGGTGCCTTACATAGTTCATGATGCTGAATGGTCAATGGTGAGTGGTGAATTGGGTTTACCTGCATTGAACATCCTCACTGAATAACATGGTAACAAGTGTTTCCATGTCGGGAATGTTTTTATAAACTGCTTTTGTTGTTTACGTTTTTTCTTTTCGGCAATAGAAAGAGCAGGCTTGCATTTGCATTTCTGCTTTTTGGTATGGTTGCGGCCACGGTAGATGGAATGGTTCATGGTTGATAGTTCATGGTTCATGGAGAATGCAATCGTGAATCGTGAATGGCTAATCCTTCAACGCTTCGACAGGCTCAGGGTGCTCAGGACTTGTTATCGACGGAGGGGCTTTTTGTTTTTGGCCATGAGTGCAAGGATGTCATCGTGATCGAAGAACATGAGGCCGCCGATTTTGGAACCAATGAGTATTTCGTTTTCCTGCATGTTTTGCAATGTACCGGGTGAGATACCGAGCAGCTCCCGGACTTCATAGGACTTTAGCCATTTCTTGGGCTTATTGGGAGCCTCCTGCAGAAGTGCCTTGATGTCGGTAAGTAGTTCTGATTTGAATTGCTGGAGGTCTTCTTTGGTTAGAATGTTTACTGCCATGTGGTGAAATTTTATGACAGCAAAAAGAGAAGGATGTTTGCAGATTTCAAAACTGCAAGGCTTGTACAAGTTGCATGAAATGCAATACCGTTAATGGTTTTAGTAATAAATTTATGTCTGTAAAAAGTCAGATTTATAGACACATAAATTAAAGACGACGCAATGAGTGAAATTATAGATGTTACATTAACGCCGCACGAATCTTATCTGGATTTGTATAAGGACTTTTATGAAAAATACGAGTTGCTTGATATGGTTTTTCCAGAGGACCCAAGGTTTAGCAAGAAAAACCTTAAGCCAAAAGCAAATAGGCAATGTCGATTCTGTGGATTAAAATTCCCAGAGGTCAGTTTTAAAAGTTACTCGCATTTGTTATCTGAACTTATTGGCAATAAGGATTTGTTTACCGACTTCGAGTGCGACATCTGTAATAACAAGTTTAGTAAACTGGAAAATGACCTTGCCAGTTTCCTGGGCATTTCAAGAACAATTCAACGAGTATCTTCAAAAAAAGGAGTACCGGGATTTAAGTCTGCTGGGAAGAAATTAAAAGCGAAATCTAAAAGTTATTTGGGAAATGACTTTGTGGTAATTTCCACTGATGATTTTGAGAATAACGTTATTGATGTTTCTGATAGAGAAAAAGGAATTATTAATGTAAAGTATATTAAGAACCCATATACGCCACTATCTGTGTACAAAGTATTATTGAAATGGGGCTTGTCATTGTTTAATGAAAAACTGCTCCCTTTTTATAAATATGCGTTCATGTTTTTAAATAATGCTGTTGATTTAAAAGGTGCAGCCGTGTATGGATACCGTTTGCCTTTCCATGCAAACCTACTGCCCCGGGCATATATTTTTCAAAAACGTGACTTGACGAGCAGCAACTTTACACATGTGATTGCCTTTGGTTTTCAGAATTATTTTATATGCATTCCTATGCCCCTTTGTGCAAATGATTTTAAACTTAATGGCACAGAAGTAAAGCTGGCAGCATGTCCGCCTTTGTTTACACAATTTGAACCTTACAGCAATGCTGAAGTCGCACCATTTATTGAACAAATGGAGAGTAATTTACAAGTGAAAGATGTTGAGGAATCATTTTTCTTCCAAATAGACCCTGAACAGTTAAGCAGGTCTGCTGCGTATGATTATAATACAGATACACATTTAGAAGGAGTATATAAACCTGAGAAATTGAAGGCTCTTGTTTTTATGCGAGATGGAATCGAGTTTGGCAAAGATGAGATAAGAGATTTTGTGCAAAGTATATTGGAAGATCAGTAGTTTAAAACAAGAAACCTTACGATTATTAATCAATAAGAATATATAATGTCATATCATTTCGTATTTGGAAGCTATGTAGCATCTCATTTATTAATCAGAATAAGAATACCAGATCCAATTAACAACATTAAGGAACTGAGTATAGCAGATCAAAGGGTATTTGTTCATGAGTATATTCACTTTCTTCAAAACATTAGCGGTGGATTTGGAGTAGCACATATTTGGAGTACATATGATCAATTGAGGCAGTTGGTTTATGAACAACAAAAGACTAACGGCGATATTGAAATACCAGTACGAAGTGACAATGCAAATACGCAACGATTTTTTATGAGGTCGCTAACGGCTATTGCCGGTGACAAATATTTGCCGGAGGCCATTGACGATGGTAGTGCAAAGGTTGTTCACATAAGCTTGAAACCAGACGAGAGCTACGATAAACTTGTACCTAATTCTGGTATGCGATTTCTTAAGCTCAAAATCAAGGATGATAAAAACAACGAGGCGGATTATTTATTTGGTGATACGGCTGTTACAGAAACGATGGCCTACTTAATTGAGAAGAAATTCTTTGGAGAAGATACGATTAACAATTTCCCATACCGGGCCTGTCAGAAGGTAGGAGAATACTTAGGCTCAAATCTTGTGGATAACGATGAGTATTTGTTCGCTCTTTGTGATGTTGCAATACTTTCAAGTTACCCAGGAAGAATGTTTTATCAAGTTCTTTTGAAAATGCATCAAGAAGAATTTGTGCCGAGTAAGGCTGAAGAGATTTACGAATTTGGTATTAATTATCTGTATGATAATGGTTGGAGAGTGTGGGATGATTTTAAATCCAGTAAGGATGGAGCGATGATTGTTTTTAATGATTTAATTCAAAGCCCCTTTTTTAAAAATACTGTTGAATGGTTTAAGTATGTTATAGAATCAGGATTTGTTTCAAGATATAACAACCCTTATTTTATGTTGCAACTCTATCGAGAAAACGACCCCTATTCGGGAATGTGGGAAAATGCGATGAAGCAATTTGGCACTCCTCAAATTCATAATTACCATGAGCATCGGTTCTTCAGACCACCACATGAGTTACAGGAGCTGCAAGATATTGAGCCACTCTACTTACTTGCATTACAACAAATAAATAATACTTTGATGTATGGCAAAACAGAATGTGGGTTAGTTAAATGTTGTGGAAATTCATTTAATGGGAATACTGATGATAGATGCTCAACTTCTCCATGGGTTAGGGCAAAGGATGAAAAAACTTGTGCTTACGGTAGTCTTTGGAAATTGTATGGGTTTTCAGATCGAGCAGTAATAGTCGAAGAAGCGAAATAGTTTAATTAGCGAAAAGGCTTTTGCTCTGAAGTGCTTTTAGAAAGTATTCAAATTCATCTGACCATTTATCCTTGTCACTATCAACATCTTCTAATGCTGTCATATATCGGAGTTTGAGCAAATAAATAAATCCTTTAAAAAATCTTTCAAGTGTGTTTGACATCATACCGAATTGTGTGCAGAATTCGAGGATTATTTTGGCTTGAACTATGTCTTTGGAAAACATATATTTCTCCCAAAAACTATGAATAAATTCATTTCTCATTTGCACATAAACATCAAGATCATTTACCAACACCAATTTGGGATTCAGTTTGAGTTGATTGAAAACAGTCCCCAAGGTTGGTTTCTTTAGTTTTTTAAATTTCCGTGATTCGTCTAAAAAGTCTTTGGTATTGAACCCCTTAAAGTCGTCATTAAATTCAATTAAAAAACTTACCAGTGCTTTCGTCATATGTTCAACTCTTTGTGCTGAAATAAGTGCTTTTCCTATGGCATGATATGCTTGTTCCTCGATAGTCATGATCGAAAGATAGAAATGAAAATGATAATTTTAGGTGATTAATTTGTAATCAGTAGTTCAATAACTCAGACTGTGGTAATTCAAGCCCATCTGCAAGGGCTAAGATGGTGGTGAGTGCAAGATTTACTTTTCCTTTTTCAATACGTTGTACCTGGCTATATTCTAAACCGGAACGGGCGGCCAGCTCTCGTATGCTGATGTCTTTATCCTCCCGAAGCTTCTTCAGGTGATTAGCAAACTTTAAGAGTTGTTTTTCCTTGCCCGTCATTGATGGCCAAGGTCATTTGTTTCTGAATATCTAATGACGTATGAACATACTTCATTGTAAAATTTCGATTAACTTTGACCCCTATTCAACAAAATAGGTCCTGTATTTGTATGTTTAACTTGGCTATGGATCAAAGGCAAAATGATTTCCTGAACAAAAAAGTGGAATCACTTACACTGAACAGTGACTTGATAGAGTTATTGACTTTCCATGGCTATCATACATTGGGGGATGTGCTGGAGAAAGAAGTTAGTTATCTCCGTAACAGGAACGGATTAACGCTGCATGATGAACTGGAGCTGTATAAGATAGTGAACGAATATGGCTTAATGGAGTTGTGGAAAGGATAATGGAAAAGGCACAAGATACAAGGTGCAAGAAAAAATCCAAGGTCCAAAAAACAAAATCCAAAGGAAGGCAAGCAGTGAGTGGTGAACGTGCAAGTATCGCCTTCGACTCCCGCTTTGCGGGACAGGTTCGCTCAGCACACGCTTATTCAGGATTTATTTACTTTACGTTTTGTAGTGATTTTTTCTTTTTGTTTCTGGACAACTTCTGATTTTATTTTCTGCAGGTGATTGATGAGTAAGAATAATTTATCGTGCAAGGAGTTGATTGTTGAAAGATCTATGTTGTAAAACAGGTTGTAGAGGTTCTTTGGCGAAATGTTGTGCTGGGTTGATGTGTGTGCAATTTTTGCAAAGTCATCAATCATCGGACGAATTTTTTTATTGCTGATCAAGCCTGCTTCGTGTTCTATGCGTTTGAATAATGCGAGTTCTTCGATGCTGTAATTGTACCAGATGCCTTTGTTGTAAACATCCTGGTTAAAGTTGGCAGGTGTAATGAAACCTATGGTATGTGTTTTCTCCTGGTATTTTATTTCCCGTGCCAACCAATCTTTCAGATCTTCTTTTACTGATTTCGATAAAGGACGTAGCGTTGCCCCTGGACGTACGTGCAACTGACTTATCTGCTTGTAGAAAAATGAAAGTCGTTCTATCCTTGCTTTTGGATCAACCAAGCCAGCTGCATTTTCACAAATGAAATCGACGAGATAATCTTTAAACTCTGTTGTATTGAAATCTAAATAAATGAGCAGGGTTGTTATAGGAGGACATTGGTTTGCAATACGCTTTGTATGCTTCAGATTACTGATGCCTATTAACAGATCGTTCAGGTACCGCATTTTTCGGTACGAGATGGTTGGTTGTATTGTTGAATCAGTAATGTTGTAGAGGTATGCCAGCAGCATATCGATCAAAGATTTGTCTGTTTTTAACTTTGAAAGTTTTTGTTTGATGTTTTTTATTTCATTGCTCCATTTGCTTTGTAATAAGGACCATTCATGGTCGGGTATTTTGTGATCGTAGTTTACATATTGCGGAAAGCAGGTTTGCAGTTCTTCTAAGGTTTCACTACAGGAAATGTACAGGGATTTGTAAACTTTGGAAAGCTGTGTATCGCCGGGGAGTACAGAAAAGGTTTCATTTATGCCAGGCATCAGGAAGTGTGTGAGTGTATCGAGCAAATGAATTAAGGCTGATATGTGTTGGCGTATAAACAGTTGCCGGTGTTTCTCTTTTTCTAAACTATAAGCAACCGGTTTAATGCGTTTCCGGAACCTATTGTTTTCATCGTGTGCCAGTTGTCCAATTATTATCAATTGCTTTTCGAGTTCGGGTGTTGTTGTTTCATGCAGCCAGTGTTTCGGATGAAGGTTTTCTGAAATCATTGTATCTAACGACTCCAATTCGTAAGGTAGCGCCATAGTGTTTTTTTCTCTATCTACTTTCACCTCAACTGAAAGAAGAATAGCAGTGATTTAAATGTCATAAGCAGCATTTATTTTCATTGTGCCCGAAAGGTAGCGGGTGCTCTGAAAAAAATGTCAATATAGTATAACGTTGGTAACCAGTTTTTGTACTTGATAATTTGTACGCCTGTACAATGAATTTGATTTTAATGCAGCTACCGATGTTTATTAACAGTCTTGAAATTGATGTAGTTTGACAGATTATCTTTTAATTTGATAATTTTATATTCACTTGCAGTGAGCAAGTTCTGCCAAAAGCCACTAAACTTATACATGAGGATACTAACCGGGGATACGGAGTTACTTGATGCATTGAAGCAAGGTGAAAGCCATGCATTCACTGAGGTGTATGGTATGTTCTATAAACCCCTGTGTTACTTTGCTGAAAAAATCACCGGTAACAGTTCTCATGCGGAAGATATTGCGACAGAAAGTTTTGTAAAACTGTTGCAAAAAAATCCTGACTTTGAAACGTTACCACATTTAAAATCTTTTCTCTACACAACAACAAAGAATGCCTGCTATGATCTGCTTCGCATGCAAAAGCGGCATGAGCAAACTCATTCAGAAATTAAGTATCTCGCTGATATAAGTGAGGAAGAAACAGAACAGGCCGTTATCATGGCTGAAGTATTACAGGCTATATATGAAGCCATTGATCAGCTGCCTGACAAGTATAAAACCGTACTTAAACTGGCATTGATCGAAGGAATGAATAATGATGAAATTGTGGTACAAACCGGCATGGCTTACCAAACGGTGCGGAATCACAAATCTGAAGCAACCAAATTGTTACGCATTTCACTGTTTAAAAATGGAAGCATCAGTTCTGTTGTGCTTTTCTGCAGTCTTCTTTATATTGGTGAGAAGCTGCAATAGAAACTGCCCGAAATAACCTGCCAAACCGGTTCTGATTTTTTTTTGATCCGACAAAGTACAAACCCGTATTTGAAACGTTCTATTTAAAGCGGCCATTACTTTTTGATTATTTTTCTGTAAAGTTTTGACCATCCTTTTGTTAAATATCATACATGCAGGATAGATTATTTTATATCAGTGAGCTTATTGGCAAAGAGTTGAACGGAACCATTACTGTTGAAGAAGCCGCTGTATTAAATGAATGGATCAACAGTTCTGTTGCCAACAAAACGTTGTTTGATCAATTGCATAACGATGCATTTGTAAAACAACAACTTGAAAAATTTGACCGCTACGATTTAGAGAAGAACAGGGCGTATTTGATGGAAAAGCTGGAGGAAAGGGTGAATGGTGAATCCGTCGACTGGCGCTCAGGACCAATGGTGAATAGTACCCCTTCGACTATCGCTCAGGGTACAAAAAATATTCAACTGTGGAAACGGATTGCGGTGGCGGCGAGTGTGGTTGGGTTGGTGTTTATTGGGTATTGGTTAATGAAAGGCAAGACTACAGACGACGGACCAAAGACCATAATCGTGCAGACAAATGATGTGAAAGCACCAGATAAGAACCGTGCACAAATTACACTTGCAGACGGAACAACAGTTTATTTGGATAGTGCAGAGAATGGACAGCTTGCTAATCTGAACGGAGTCGTTGTTAAGAAAACAGATGAAGGAAGAATAGAATACAATGGGCAATTGACAACAGGCAATGAGCAAATGGTTTATAATACCTTAATGAATCCAAGAGGAAGTAAGGTGATCGATATTACATTAGCAGATGGGTCTCGGGTATGGTTAAATGCAGGAAGCTCTGTTACCTATCCCGTAGCATTTGTTGGATTGGAACGTAAAGTGAACATAACAGGTGAGGCTTATTTTGAAGTAGCTCACAATTCTGCCAAGCCATTTATTGTAGCCAAAGGAGATTTAAATGTAACGGTTTTGGGCACACATTTTAATGTGAACGCCTACGATGATGATCGTGAGATTAAGGTGACGTTGCTAGAAGGCAAAGTGAAAACTTCAATTGGTCCTTCGACAGGCTCAGGAGGTGAATGGGCAATGCTAAATCCTGGAGAACAGGCGCAGATTAGAAAAAATATCAGCATTGTTAAGGGAGTAAATGTTGAAGCTGTAATGGCGTGGAAAAATGGAATGTTCAGTTTTGATAATGCAGACTTGCGGACTGTAATGAATCAGATTGCAAGATGGTATGACGTAGAAATAGTTTATGAAGGTTCATTACCTAATGAAGAATTTAATGGGGGGACATCACGACAGGAAAATGTATCTGCCCTGTTGAAAGTGTTAGAGGCAACGGGTAAGATAAAATTCAGGTTGGAAGGGAAGAAAGTGTTTGTAAGGAAATAGTTTATATATGGCTGAAAGTCGGTAAGACAGAAAAGACAGAAGATACAGATGATAGCTGGTAGAAATTAGTAGCATTAGGGATGCTAACTTGCCTGGGGAATATCCTTAGCTTGAGTTAAGCGATTTTAACCCATTGATCATAAATAACCTTTGAAGAATACTCTGAAAAGTTAACTGAAAAAAAACTGTAGTTCTTTTGCCGCTTATGGCGGTACACTGGTTGGTTCAAATGAAAACCGCTCCGGATTAGGCCCCGAAGCGGTGAGTTGGTTGAGCTGATCCCATAAATGACAATTGCGAAACTGCTTATTATTTCATCAACCCAAACAATGCAAAGTTATGCGAAAGGTTCTTTGTATCCATTCCCCAAAGGGGTTTAACCCAACCCACCTGTCTTCAGGGCAGGCATGGAAAATTATGCGACTTATAACTATTTTTTTATTTGCAGCCTGCATGCAAGTATGTGCCAAAGGCTACACCCAAACTGTAAGCCTGCAGGAACGTAATGCCAAGTTGGAAGATGTATTTCATCTTTTAAAAAAGCAAACCGGACTGCCTGTTTTATATACCCGAAGCATGCTGAAAAACAGTAAGCCTGTAACGGTTAACTTGAAAAATGTTTCACTGCAACAGGCATTAAATGAAATACTGAAAGACCAGGGGCTTGATTACAGCATCGTAAGCAACACCATTGTAATTAAAGTAAAGGAAGCGTCTTCTTCAAAGCAAACAATCCCAAACGAAAAAGTAGAAACAATAATTGATGTAAATGGCCGAGTCACTGATAGTGAAGGTAGCCCTCTCGTTGGGGCCTCAGTAAAAGTAAAAGGAACTACCAACGGTACCACTACCGATGCCAGTGGAGTATTTCTGTTAAAAGGAGTAGATGAAAATGCAATTCTGCTGTTTAGTTATGCAGAACATGAATCGGTGGAATTGAAATTAGGAGGAAGAACCAATGTAACGGTGGTGTTAAAAAGTAGTGAAGCTGAATTAAAAGAAGTGGTTATAAACAAAGGCTACTATACAGAAAAGCAAAAGTATTCTGTAAGTAGTGTAGGTAGAGTTACGTCCAAAGAGATTGAAAGGCAACCTGTATCGAATCCCTTGGCAACTTTAATTGGTAGAGTACCGGGTTTAGTTGTCTCACAACAATCAGGCGTACCTGGTTCTTCATTTAATGTACAGATACGTGGTAGAAATTCAATTGCCCAGGGCTCGCAACCGTTAATTTTAATTGATGGTATTCCTTTCGCTGCAGGTAATGAGAATATGCAATTGATCAATTCTGCAATTAATAATACACTCCAGGGAAGCGGTCTTAGTCCCTTTAATGCTTTAAGTCCTAATGATATCGAGAGCATTGAGGTTTTAAAAGATGCCGATGCAACTGCAATCTATGGTAGCCGTGGGGCAAATGGGGTACTGCTAATTACAACCAAAAAAAGTCGCATAGGTAAAACTAGAGTAACCGCAAACTTTAACTCGGGCATGGCAAAGGTAGGTAATCTGTTGCCTTTGATGAATACACAACAGTATATAGCTATGCGTAATGAGGCTCTAGCAAATGCAGGAACTCCAGCTTCAACAAGCAATGCTCCTGACCTGTTAGTTTACGACCAAACTCGATATAAAGATTATCAAAAAGAATTCTTAGGAGGAATCGGTCATGTAACCAATGCTGGATTATCAATCTCAGGTGGGAATATTAGTACACAATTTTTATTAAGTGGGAACTATTACAGGGAAACAAGCATATTTCCAAATGATTTACCAAATCAACGTGGCAGCTTGTTAACTAACTTAAGCCATAAATCAACGGATAATAAACTCAGTATTAATTTCTCCGGAGGTTTTACAAGTGTGGAAAATAGGTCCGCATCAAGTGATCTTACTTTATACACGTTCATGAGTCCCAATAGTCCTGATTTTTTTGACACTAATGGGAAATTGCAGTATGTATATAATGGCGTCCAGTTTGAAAATCCTTATTCGTATTTACGAGAAAAATATAAAGTACGAACCAACAACCTAACCAGTAACTTAACATTAGCATATACAATATGGAAGACGCTGACCGCAAAAGTGTTGATGGGATATAACCAACAATTCACTGATGAACAGAAATTGTCACCTGCAGATGCAAAAACTCCTACAAGCACTATCCAAGGACATTCAGGTCTATTTGGAAAGAATCAATATAATAGTTGGAATATTGAGCCCCAGCTAGAGTATAGTACAAATCTGTGGAAGGGAAAGTTTTCGGTATTGTTAGGAACGACATTTCTTTCAAAAGTTAATAGTAGTACATCAATAGATGCCCAAGGGTTCAGTAGTGAGGCTTTATTGGAAAGTCTTGATGCGGCAACATTGATCGATGCAACAAGCACTTTGACCAAATACCGCTATCAAGCTGCTTTCGGTAGATTGAATTACAATATTGCCGACAAGTATATTGTAAATGCAACGGGGCGACGTGATGGAAGTAGTCGATTTGGCCCAGGAAAACAGTTTTCAAATTTTGGTGCAATTGGAGCGGCCTGGATATTTTCTGAAGAGAAATTTATTAGTAATAAGTTTAACTTTTTAAGTTTTGGAAAGCTAAGAGGGAGTTATGGTGTTACTGGCAATGATCAAATAGGGGATTATCAGTTTGTAGAAACATGGCGCCCTGCGAGTTTTAGTTATGTTAATGATCCTACATTAGTTCCAAATAATTTAAGTAATCCGGATTATGCCTGGGAACGTAACAATAAGCTGGAAGCTGGATTAGATCTCGGTTTTTTAAAAGACCGGATAGTTTTAGCCGCATCGTATTATCGTAACAGAAGCGGAAATCAATTGATTAATTACAGGCTGCCCTATATAACTGGCTTCTCAAGTGTGATCACGAATTTTCCTGCTGTAGTACAAAATCAAGGTTGGGAATTTTTATTGGAGACAACCCCAATACAGTCGAAAAAATTGCGTTGGAATAGTGTATTTAATTTGACTGTACCTAAAAATACATTGTTATCTTTTCCTAATATTAATACCTCCACTTACAGGAGTCTATACGTTGTTGGTCAGTCTCTGAATTCAATCTATTTATATAGATCCTTGGGAGTTGATCCGACAACCGGCCAGATCTCATATGTAGATGTAAATGGAAATAATGCTGTTGATATAGAAGATAGGCAGATCAACGGACGCACGGATCCACGATTCTATGGAGGATGGCAAAACACTTTGACATATGCCGGAATAGAACTACAGTGCTTCTTTGATTTTAAAAGCCAAACCGGAAGAAATCCATATTATTTTCTATACGGACTTATATTACCCGCAGGTTCGCAAAAGAATCAACCCCTGTTAATTGATGATAGATGGAGAAAGCCGGGAGACGTATCTGATCTGCCAAGGATTACATCAGCATTCCCAGGAACGATTGGCAGCAACAGATCACAGAGCAGCTTCGTTTATAGTGATCAATCTTTCATACGCCTTCGTAATGTGTCATTAGCATATACTTTTCCAAAGAATCTTTTGACAAAGATCGGTGCTACGTCGGCAAGGGTATATATGCAAGGTCAAAACCTTATGACCTTTAATCGTACCAAAGGCTACGATCCTGAAACTCAAAACATATTAGTAATGCCGACACTGCAATCTTATTCAGTGGGTATCCAAATAACTTATTAATTATGAAAAATAGATATTCATGCATATTGTTTCTGACGATTGCATCATACTTCGTCAGTTGTAAAAAGTTTGTTCAAGTTGGGCCTCCTTCAAATCAAGTAGCAAGCAGCACCGTTTTTCTTACAGCGGAAACCGCAACTGCTGCAATCAATGGAATGTATAGTGCTATGTCCAGCACGAGCCTTAATTTCGCAGCTGGTGGCCCAACTGTATATTTGGGCTTATATTCAGATGAGTTAGCAACCGTTACGACAACTGCTAACATTTTGGAATTTGCGGATAGCAAGCTCTCGCCAGCGAATTCTATTGTCTACAATAATTTTTGGAGATTTCCTTATCAATACATTTATCAAGCTAATAGTTGTATCGCTGGATTGCAAGAGTCCCCAATACCCAATACTTTGCGTTCACAGCTTTTAGGCGAGTCTTATTTTATAAGAGCATTTTGTTATTGGCAATTGGTAAGCATGTTTGGCGATGTGCCATTGGTGGTGAGCTCAAGTGATTTTGACAGTAACTCTAAAATGGAAAGAACAACTTCAAATGAAGTAATGAAACAGATATTAAGTGACCTTGCACAAGCAAAATCTCTTTTAAGTACTTCATATCCAACATCAGGAAGATATAGGCCTAATTATTATACTGCATTAGCGCTATTATCCCGTATTCATACTTATTTGGGTAATTGGAACGAAGTTTTGAATAATAGTAATGAGATAATTGCCCAATCAAGTACTTATTTATTAGAAGCTGATTTAAGTAAAGTGTTTCTTATTGGCAGCAATGAAGCAATTTGGCAGACCAGTGCAGGGCAGTCAACTACAGACACATATGAAGGGTTCACATTTGTGCCTGCGACTAGTACGACAATACGGCCCAGTTATTTAGTACGGACTACATTATATGATGCTTTTACAGCTCTTGATAAGAGGAAAGCCAATTGGATTGCTTCGAAAGTAGTGTCAGGCACTACTTATAGATATCCTTTTAAATATAAAGTTCGAATAGGTACAGGAACTAAGGTGGAGACTCAAATGATGATCAGGCTGGCTGAGATTTATCTCAATAGAGCTGAAGCTAAAGCAAAACTCGGAGACGCAACTGCTATTGATGACCTCAATAAAATCAGAACTCGTGCAGGGTTATCTATTTTAACATCATTGAATGGTCAGGCACTAGTAGATGCCATTATACAAGAAAGACGTTTGGAGCTATTCGCCGAATGGGGACTTAGATATTTTGATCTTAAACGAATTGGTCAACTTGACGCAACACTTGCGCCAATAAAAAGTGGGTGGGTTATAACAGGATCTTTGTTCCCTATTCCGTTGACTGAAATGTTGGCAGCCCCAAATCTCACACAAAATCCCGGATATAATTAGGCTTTAGAAGTTTTTCACAGTAAATAAATAAAGCAATGAAGTGACATCGAAAGGTGATAGGATTTGCCTTGTCAAAAAAATCATGTATTAATAAAAAACAGTTTTAAGATGAAAAATAGTGTCAGAATATTATTTATTGCAATTATGCTTTTACCCACGTTGGGCATCGGCCAAGTGATGCCGTTGAATATCGGTTCAAAAGTTCCAGATATAGTTTTTGAGAAGATGTTAAATCATACTTCACCCAAAGGCAAACTTTCAGATTTTAAGGGTAAAGCGATAATTATTGATATGTGGTTTTTAGATTGTGCACCATGCGTAAGTGCGATGCCAATGCTGGACAGTATTCAAAAGGTATATCAAAAAGATGGCTTGCAAATTTTGTTGTACAATATACGAGATAAAAAGGAAGCCATTCAGGATTTTTGGGCAAACCATCGTTATTTAAAATCTTTAAAAATGACGCAGGTTGTGGAAGATACTATGATCAAACAATATTTCCCTGCTATAAGTTTCCCGACACAAATTTGGATCAATAAGGCAGGCTATGTTATAGCGATTACTGACGGGAAAGGTACTACAACAGAAAATTTACAAAAATTTGTAAATGGCGAGAAAGTAAAGCTTCCTTTAAAAGTCGATGAATTAGATTTGAATGTGCGTCATGCAACACTTCCACAGATAAGTATTAGATACGGAGAAAATCTAAATAATTTAATCTATTATTCATATTTCAGTAAATATCGAAAAGAATTTTCCGGAATGTATGCACACCAGTATGACAGTGTCAATAATATAGTTCGAGTGAAATTCATGAATACAAGTATGATCAACCTTTATAATATGGCATATGCGGGAACAATACATGCCAGGTTACCTATTTATGCAAAAGGTGCAGAGTTCAGGATTGTTAGAAAAGATTCTAACCCGATAAGCTCTATTCCTGATTATGAGAATAAGACAAATATTTTTTGCTATGAGCTTATGTACAAGCCGACTAAGGGTGATCCGGTCTATGCAAGTATTTCAACGAAAGATTTGAAGTTAAGTAAGTATATGGTAGCTGATCTGGACCGTTTTTTTGGGTTTAAAAGTCATGAGGAGGACGCAATGATAGATTGCTATGTGATCAGTCCTAACGGCAATGGGAAGCGATATTTAAAACCTTTGGACTCAACAAAAAAGCAATTTGTTTATGGAATAACTCAAAAAGTTGGCAAGCCGCTTTCTGTAAACATGGTTCCCCATTGGGCTCTTGACAATCAATTGACTACCTATTGTGATCGACCTTTTTATCTCGACCTAGAGCCGTCCAAAAAAATAAATTTTGAAGTCACTTGGAATCCTGAACATCCTGAATTAATGAATGCCGAACTGGAGAAATATGATTTGAAGTTTGAAAAAACAAAAAGAAAAGCAAAGGTCATTATTCTTGAAGATGCAGATTAATGGCTAACTGTTCAGGGGTCAAATTCTAAACAATTGAGAAAACATAGCAAAGGAAATATAACATATCAACCACTAAAAATGGCAAAACAACCACTCACAGCTGACGGAGTAGAAGACAAGATTGCAGAGATTTATGCAATGACAACCGTTGACAGGATGGCTGAGGCATCAGCGATCGAAAGCGGATTTAAAACCTGGGTATCTGACAACTTTAATTTGTCAACTGATCAAGGAAATTATCTAACAGGTATGAGCAGTACCATAGCTACCAACTACGGAAGGAGTTGTGCAATTGCTTTTCGTAATATGTTGGGTGTTTCTTTGTACTGGCCTGCACCACCAACACCCCCGCCTACAAAGTGGCTTAAGATGACAAATAATATTTTGATTTCTACTAATACTTACGGCGCTGAAGAATATACAGGCTCATTAACATTCGAATTTGAATATCGTTGAGAGATGCCAAGCTCTTAAATTTTAGTGTGAATTTTTGACGATGATGTAACTGAAATTAATGACATAAAGAAGCGGTGATCCAAACCAAGCGACTTCGGTATATATTATAAATCTTCAAAAAACTATCCTCAGTCGCAGCCTTTGCTGCGACTGAGGTAGCAGAAATAATAAAAAGCATCAATGAATTTACTTAGAACAGTTGCTACATTTTTAAGTGTTTTGACGATAAGCGTTACTGGTTATTGCCAAGATGTTGTGAAATGGAACTTTACAGCGAAGAAAATCGCAGATAAAACTTATGAGATCCATCTCGCAGCGAAGTTAGAAGAAGGTTGGCATATCTATTCTCAATCCTCACCCGAAGGTGGCCCCTTGCCAACGAAGATTGTATTCAGTAAGAATCCATTGATAATGCTGCAGGGAAAGATTAGAGAAGAAGGTAAAATGGAAATATATCATGAAGATGTCTTTGATGTTGACGTGTATTCTTATAACAACAAGGTTGATTTTGTACAGCTGGTAAAGCTGAAGGCTAATGCGAAAACAAGTATTAATGGCTCAGTAGAATTTATGGCATGCAGTAATGGCAAATGCCTTACACCGGAAAAAGTAACCTTCTCATTAAAGCTTTGACATAAGCGATATACCCTAACCAGTTGAAATGAAACTACTGTATTCAATATGTTTTTGTTTAATGTCAATGGCTGCTTCATCTCAGTCGTCGGTAATAAAATGGACTGCATCCGCTGTGTCTAAGGGTGATAATATCTACGAACTATCACTAACCGGTACAATAAATAAAGGGTGGTACGTTTATGCCAGATCAAACAACGATGATGGTTTGGAATCGCTAAGTATTCAATGGGATTATGATAGCATTAATGCTCATGCATCGATTCAGTTTGCTACTCCTTCAAACAAAATAAACGATAGGATATTTCAAAAATCTATCGATGTATACTCCACAACACTTATCTGTTCACAGCTTATTAAAATTAACGGTCAATCACCCAGACAGTTGAAAGTCAACGTCACAGGGTTTGCTTCCAATGGGGATGAATTCTTACCTATTGATGATACCATCAGTTTCCGGTTGCAGCAAGATGTTGAAGTAGTTGATCAGAATCGCATTAAGCTAACTAGCATTAAACTTGATACTCCGGTAGCAGTCTGTGGGGAAGAGCAATCCTCCAACAAAGGAATACTAACCATTTTCTTTATTGGATTTTTAGGAGGTCTTATAGCGTTACTTACTCCCTGTGTTTTTCCAATGATTCCTGTTACTGTATCCTTCTTTATAAATAAATCTTCGTCAAAAGGTGTGGCAATTCGTAACGCTGCAACTTACGGTGTATTTATTTTGTTAGTATATCTCTTGGCAAGCATTCCATTTCATTTGTTTGGTGACATCAATCCGGAGATTTTCAATTCAATTTCTACCAACACTTGGCTAAATCTATTCTTCTTTATCGTGTTCCTTGCTTTTGCGTTATCATTTTTCGGGCTGTTTAATATTCAGTTGCCTTCTGCGATAGCAAACACAGCAGATTCAAAAAGCAGTATCAAAAGTGTTGCAGGAATTTTCTTTATGGCACTAACAATAGCCATTGTTTCATTCTCTTGTACGGGCCCCATATTAGGTTCCCTATTAGTAACCTCTATTTCTGCAGAAGGGGGTGCCTGGCAACTCACGGCAGGTATGGCAGGCTTTGGTTTGGCCTTGGGTCTTCCATTTGCATTATTCGCAATGTTCCCGAATTGGATTCAGCGGTTACCAAAAAGTGGTGGTTGGCTTAATACAGTCAAAAAGAGTTTAGCCTTTATAGAGCTTGCTTTGGCAATTAAGTTTCTCAGCAATGCAGATCTTGTAAATCATTGGGGCATCTTAAAAAGAGAAATATTCATTGGGGCATGGGTTATCATTGCTTTGTCTCTTGCAATTTACCTGTTTAACATAGTCTTGTATTTCAGGTATGGGAAGTTCAATCTCTCTGCTGTAAGAATTGTTTTTGGAGTAATGGCATTGGCATTCGCATTATACCTGATACCTGGAGTTACTAAATCCGAATATGCAAAACTCTCTTTACTAAGTGGCTTTCCCCCACCATTAGAGTACAGCATCTATAAGGACCGTGCTAACATTATGGGAACTGCACCTCCGGTCATTAATGATTATGAGAAGGCCCTAGCATTATCAAAGAAAACAAACAAACCCCTGCTGATTGATTTTACAGGTTGGGCATGTGTTAACTGCCGTAAGATGGAAGAACTGGTATGGACTGACCCATCTGTAATGAACTATATGAAAGAACATTTTATAATGGTGTCATTATACGTGGATGACAGGAAGAAATTGCCTGCAAAGGAACAGAGGTTAGTGCAATTACCTGATGGTACAGAAAAAGAAATTAAAACAGTAGGAGAGCGATGGTCGCTGTTTCAAGCAATAAATTTCAAACAAGTTACACAGCCGCTGTATGTGATATTGAGCAAAGATGAGCAATTACTGAATCATCCGATAGGATACACAGCGGATGTGAAAAAGTATAAGGAGTGGCTTGAGTGTGGTGTGAAGGCGAGTCGTATGCCGTTGTGACGAGTTTTTTGATTATTATTTAAGTGAGTTTCTTACTCTAAGTTTTGTGTATTCAACAATTTGTTTATTTATAAACCATAACGATTTCAATATCCTCCGGGGCTTATTTTAATTCGCTCCTAAAAGTAAAGTTTTGAATAAAGAGGCAGTGGATCAAGAACGTCTGACAATATGTGAAGCTGCCTTTTTTACCCTTCGACTCCTTTTAAACGGGACAGGTTCGCTCAGGATTGATTGATGGAATAAATAAGATTCAGGAACTAACCAGTTCTTTATTATAAAAGAATTTTTCTCATGCTCATTGTTTAGGAATGAGGCGGAGGTTGTTTCTACTGCCTCCTCGTTTTATAAAATGGAACAAAACGATTTCTCATGTTGGTTTAGTCATAAATCAATGGAGTGCTGTTTCTACAGGACTCCGACTTTTAAAAAAATATTATTCATAATCAATAGAGGCTGGCTGTTTGCGCAAGTGTCAGCAGCCCTTTTTCTTTGAAAGGAAACTAGTCAGCAATAACCATTTGTTACACTATAAATCATTTATATGCTCCAGATTCCGGCGAAAACTGAACAAGGTGTCTTTTTAAGGAACTGTATTGACCTTTATGAAGAAATGCACAGGGAAATAAAGAACTGCAAAAATAAGAATGTGCAGGAGGATGAACTTGTGCAGGCTTGTTTTGAAATTGCCGGGTTATATAAAGAGAAAATGATTGCTGCTGTACGTAATCATACATTTGAACGTGTAGAAGATGAGATCCTTTTTTTCAAACAAATTAAACCACTGTTTCATGCTGAGGTAGAATTTTACACGTATTGCTATCATATCATCCTGTTTAAAACAGTAGAACTTGAAGCTGATAAGAACGAACTGAGAAATTTTTACAAAAGGCAATTGCAACGAAAAGAGAAGTTAAAGAAAGAAAACCCGGTTTTCTATGAATATGTGCAAGAACGAAATACTTATGCCGACGCTGAATGGTTTACCCGTCATAACAATAGCAGGGACAGCAGTTTGTTTGATGCTTTGATGGGCAAATACCTTGCACTGGAAAAGTTTGAAGATTACTTACGGACAATCATGGCAACAGAGTGCTAATACCGAATGCCTTCACAAATATTTTTCAACTAAAGTATTGCTGCCAGTGTAAATAAGGACCGCTATGAGTTATTTAAAAGTTGAACTTGTAAGAACGAACTGTGTCTTTGTCTTGCAGATCGAAAACCCAACGGATACATTGCGAAGACTGGCTATGTTCTTCCAAGATAACAATGTGCTACTAAACGATTTTAATCTGCACCGGTACCAGGATGGCACCGCCATGATCATCGCCAACTGCCAGGTTGATAAATTGCGAAATGATGCCATTAATTCGCTGTTGCATTTATTACCGGGTGTGGTGAAAGTGCAGAGGATGGAGGGGAAATAAACTGTTATTTCGAAATTGTGAAGGTAATTGTTACCATTTGCTTGAAGATACCCACAAAGTAGTATGCTAGAAATTTGTAACTATCCCTTTCATATATTATTTTAGTGCCAAGTGTGTATTTCCTAGCTTATTAGAACTCTTTATTAATTCCTTATTTGTCTTTTACCTTTTGAATGCTATTTATCTCCTTTCTCCTTTGGTACCTAAATTAAGTTACAGGTTATAGAAAGGAGCAATAATCAAAATTCACTTAAAGCTAATATGGACAACCAGCCAAAACCATCGATTATTAACTGCCACACTCACATTTTTACAGGTGATCATGTTCCGCCATGGCTTGCAAAAACATTTGTGCCATGGCCATTTTTCTATCTTTTTTCTGTCTCAAAGCTTGTAAAGATATTCAGGTGGTGGTATAGAAACCCTTACACCTTACAATTTAAACCTTGGTATAAGCGAACAAGAGATTTTTTTTATAACATAAAAATTGTAACACGACGTTATAAAATATTAGGAACCTTAGCATTTATGGCTGGAGCCTGGCTACTTATACATTCTATCTTTTATGTTAATGATTGGCTGGCTTCGGTTGGAGACCCAAAAAAGACTATACACGAACAATCGTCTATTGTACGAGATTGGATGAAAAGAAAGCACTTGCTTTGGATGCCTACTGCAAATGGATGGAAAATATTACTAATTCTGTTCTTTTTACTTTTTTTTCAGTCAGGCAGGAACATGTTCTTTTTTATTCTTAAAAAAACATGGTCTTTTTTAGGTATACTGCCCGGGTCTAAAACAAAAGAACTTGCTGGTCGATATTTAAATATTGGGCGATTTGCATTTTATGATAAACAAGGAGACGTATTTAGAAGATTGAAAAGCCAATATCCTGAAGGAACTGGTTTTGTAGTTCTACCGATGGATATGGAGTTTATGGATGCGGGTGATTTAAATAGTAAAAGTGTTTACCGGCAACAAATGGAGGAGCTTAAACAAATAAAGGGAAAAGAGGACAATAAGGATCTTTTTTTCCCTTTTGTATTTGCAGAACCAAGGCGTATAGTGGCTGAGGGAAAATCTCATTTTGATTATACATTCAAAGATGGCAAGGTTACACTAACTGATTGTTTTATTAAAGAATATATTGAAGATTCAAAGTTTAATGGGTTTAAAATTTATCCTGCTTTAGGTTATTATCCGTTTGACGAATCGTTATTACCACTTTGGAAGTATGCAGCTGACAACGGGTTGCCAATTCTGACACATTGTATAAGAGGAACTATTTTCTATAGAGGAGTAAAGAAAAAAGAATGGGATGAACATCCAGTATTTAAGCAAGCAAATGGAAATGGAGATTATGTAAGCTTAAGATTGCTAGAAATCGAGAATCAAGAATACTGTAATAATTTCACCCACCCATTAAATTATTTGTGTTTACTGGAAGAACAATTGCTGCGAAAGTTGGTAGGTAAGGCCACTTCTCAAAGCGTTAAAGATCTTTACGGTTATATAAACGATCATACTCCACTCAGGTATAATCTCAGCCACCTTAAATTGTGTTTCGGGCACTTTGGTGGAGACGATGAGTGGAATCGATTTTTTGAATTTGACAGGGAAAACTATGCTGCTCAACTGGTTCGAAATCCAACAAAGGGAATCACTTTTTTAACAGATGAAAAAGGAGACTCCAAACCCGGAAAGATAGAACACATCTGGAAGTACGTTGATTGGTATTCGATAATCTGCAGTATTATGTTACAATATCCTAATGTTTATGCAGATCTTAGTTATATAATTCATAGTAAAGAAATACAGCCTTTATTAAAGCAAACGTTAATGAATGGCATTTTGCGAAAGCGTGTACTTTTTGGTACAGACTTTTATGTTGTCCGCAATCATAAATCTGAGAAGAATATGCTGGCTGATATGGTTGATGATTTAACTGAAGAAGAGTTTGACCAGATTGCGAGAGTAAATCCAAGAGAGTTTTTGTACAGCAGATTACACGGTGCTGTGAAAATTTAATATTTAAACTTTTTGCAAATGATTAAAATAAAAAGGACAGCATCCCCTGCCTATCTTAAATCTGATCGAATCAGGAATGCAAAAAAAAAGCTTGAGGAGAACTTTCAGAAAAGCGATCAAATTGAAAGGATGCGTTTTGAGTTAGGGATATTGAATCCAATTAAGGCTGATCTGAACAAGATGTTTCAACGGAAGTGTGCTTACTGTGAAGTGGGTATTGGGATTAATAATATAGCCGAAATAGACAATTTTCGACCCAAAACCGGATCAAGAGGGTTGAATTCCAAAGAATATGCACCCAGTCATTATTGGTGGTTAGCTTATGAATGGGATAATCTTTTTTTGGCATGCCAAGTGTGCAGCCAAAAATATAAAAGAGATTATTTTCCTCTTGAACATGAAAATTTGCGCTGTGCGATAGGTACAAAGGGTCAGGGTTTGTTAGCAGAAAATCCATTGTTAATTAATCCATGTATTGATGAACCCAAAGAGCATATTTTATTTGAAGAAAATGGAAGGGCAAAAGAGATTACAAAAAAAGGCAAAGTCACAATTGAGATTTTAGGATTAAATAGACGGGAGCTAATAAGCAAACGGAAAACGGTTGTAGCCAATTTACGAACCAGACTAAACAAGTTGTCTTCTTTAATGAGCTTTAGTAGTGCATTGGGAAAAAGATTGGTAAAAGAAATTGGGGATCTTTATTCTGAAAGGCCAAAAACAGAACATGTGGCAATTCAAAGGATGGTGTTTGAAAAGTGGTTTAGAAATAATGGTAAAGTTTGGCAAAGCTTAGCAAGGGTAAATAAAGCTAACAGTAAAGTTAATTTGCCAAATCTAGTTGGAACCGAGATAACTAATGATTTTAATAAAAAGCAAATTAAAGCTGTTACATCAGAACTCACATCGCTGAAAAGGTTTTCTATAAAATCAATTGAGATAGAAAACTTCAAGTCAATCGAGCATTTAAGACTAAACGTTAAACCATTAGAAGAAGATAGCAATCGTGAATCTTGGCTATTATTATTAGGCGATAACGGTATTGGGAAAAGCTCAATTTTACAAGCAGTAGCTTTAGCATTAACTACACAAGAGCAGTTAGCTAAACTGAATTTGGATGTTGTTGATATTCTTAGACGGGGCAAGGAGAATGGAAAAGTTATAATCAATAGCTATGAACATGACGAGCCAATTGTTTTAGAATTTGATAAAAATGGCTTCATATCAAAACTTAAAGAAGCTCCCACATTTATTCTAGCATATGGTTCTACACGATTACTGCCGAAAGGTGGGATACAACCTGACAGTAACAAAGAGCCTTATCAGAATGTAAGGAATTTGTTTGATTATAGTGTTTCATTGAACAATCCAGAGAATTGGCTAAACAGTCTTAGTTCTCATGAATTTAAGGAGCGAGTTGCACCTGCTTTTTTTGATGTATTGGCACTAAGAGGTGATGATAAGATTTGGTTGAAAAATGGAAAAATTAATATACAGCAATTCGGAGAAGATCATGATTTAGAAGATAACAGTGACGGCTACAAGACAATAACAGCATTGGTTGCAGATATAATGTCAACACTTTCACTAGATATGGCAAGTTATCACAACTCTCAGGGAATTGTCTTGATTGATGAGATTGGAAATCACTTGCATCCAAGGTGGCGTATGAAAATAGCAGGTGCACTTCGCAGGGCTTTCCCTAAACTACAATTTATTGTAACAACACATGAACCTCTTTGTTTGAGAGGGTTATCGCATGGAGAAGTGATAGTACTTGTTCGTGATCAAAAAAATACCATTAAAGCACTAGATGATCAATTGTTACCTGACCACAATCTTATGCGCATTGAACAGCTTCTGACATCAGATTTGTTCGGTCTGATCAATATAGTTGATGAAGAAGTTGAAAAGACTTATGAGGAATATTACCGATTGTTAAGTAAAAAAGAAGAGGATAAGTCTCAAGCGGACATTGACAAAATAAATGAGCTATCAACAAAGCTGTCTGAAAAGGAAATGCTGGGCAATACACCTAGGGAGCAAGTCTTATTTAAAGTTATTGATCAAACAATTGCTCAAAAAATACGAGATGATGGTTTCAAAGCACAGGAAGTATTGAAAAAAGAAACCATTGAAGAAGTAAGCAATATCGTAAAATCACAAAATTTGGACTGGTTATGATTCATATAAATCGACCACCAGCACCTACGTTTCTAAATGATCCCTCCGGGAAGTGGGTAAAAGAGACTAAAGAAGCCATTGCGCATTATAAAAGTGGAAGTTCGGAGTCATTTGAGTTTGAGATGTACAACGATGCAAGACTTAAGGATGAATTGAAGAAGGTGTTTGTAAAATGTGCTTACTGTGAGAGCATTTATGGCCATGTTTCAGATGGAGATGTTGAGCATTTTCGACCCAAAGGAAAAGTGAATGAAAAGAACCCTCAAACACCAGGTTACTATTGGTTGGCAAATGATTGGGGTAATTTATTCCTGGCATGTATGCATTGTAATCAACGACGGAAACATATTCTGTATGGTGAAACCACTCTAACCAGTTACGGGAAGCTAGATCAGTTCCCAGTAGCCGACGAATCAAAGCGGTTGCTTAAACATACTCATAGGCTAAGTAAAGAGGAGAAGGTTAGATTGTTGATCAATCCGTGTGTTGATGACCCATCAAAAGAACTTGAATACGAAGACAAAGAAGCTGTAGTCATTCCACTTACTAATAAAGGGAAAAAGTCAATAGAAGTGTTTGTATTACAAAGGCACTTGTTAGTACAAGAGCGGAAAAAGCAGCTGTTATTATTGTATCAGCAAATGGACCGGGTAATTCGAGAACTTGTACGGTTCAATAATGACAACAGTGCAGGTCAAAAAAAAGTATTTGAAGATGAATTAAAGATTTTGCTTTCATTTACTGAGAAAGAAAAGCCATACGCCGGGATGAGTCGTTTTTTTGTAAAGAAGTTTCTTGCCAAGAATAATATAACTTAATTTTCTTGCTATAAATAAATTGTGCTATTCCTTTGCAAACTGTTTTCAAAATTGGTAATTTTATAAGGCATCTTTGCTATTTGTAATCAATGGTTAATGAATTGTAGCCAAAGGGAGCAATTCGGTTAGCAAGATAAAAGAACACGGATAAAATATTGTGTTTTAAGTGATAAAGGGCGGATGGGAAAGTCCCGTCCGGTCCGCAAAAAGCCACTCATATTTTGAGTGGCTTTTTTATTTTGCCAGCAGTGGTATTTACAAAACAGTTATGTAAGATCCTCAACAAACTGTTTTCTCCTTGTTTGCATAGCCGCAGTATAAGGTAATAACTGCATTCCGGAACCTCCTTTTATACGATCCTGCACATTGGTAAAAGTGTCTGCATTGATCAATAGATTGACGTAGATTAATGAAGCGACTATTTTTTCTTGTCACTTTTTGTGTGCCCCGAAAGTAACCTGAAAGGCTACTGCTAATGGACTTCCTAAGTTGGCGGCTTGAACCCTGATTTTATTTTTACACAACTGTCGTCTCATCATTTGTAGTGTTCTGTGCATCCTTGTTTTATCAGGTTGATTAATAGTCGAATGCCCTGTTTAACCGGAGTTGCGTAAAAAAGGCCGGTGACTTATATTCTAATTCGGCAACAATCTTTCCACAGTTATCCCTGCAATTAACACGATTATGAATAAGTTCAACGCTGTCTGCTTTAACCATCTTTCAATGGTTATCTTTAGAAATACCAAGATGGGTATAACTCCGTTTACCTGTTTCTTTTTTAACTGCTATGGTCGTACTTCGATTTCTGTTTTTACTGCTTACCTGTATTACACTGCATACATGGGTGTATGCGCAACAAACAGGTCATTCCAACATGCCTTCGGCTACATCGGCTCAAAACATCACGGTCAATGCCCGTACGCTTGATTCGTTGCATACCATCCATACAGCAACAAGAAACGGCCGATTAAAAAATTTCGAACAACAATTTGCCGGTGCCCAACTTGTTCCTCAAAAAAATAAAGCGGTCTATAACAAGTTGCAGCAACAGGTAACAGCGGGGCCGCTTGCTACGAACAAGGCCTTCTCTCTGCTCCAACAAAATGCGGTTTGTTATACTATATCCGGAAGGAATTTTTTGAAACAGGATTCGTTGGTACTTTATACAAATGACGCCTGTAAAACGAGAGATGGTAATGTGCTTGTAACCGGTGAGTTTGGGGAATATACACCTTACCTTGTTGAGAGCGGAGCTTATTGTATGAAGACGGATATTGAAGGCAACGTGCTGTGGGCAAAGCTATATGACAGTGTAGAAGTTGGCGGAAGCGATTACACTTATTACACAAGGGTCATTGAATTGGCCGATGGCTCTATCTTACTTGCCGGGAGAACAAAAAACAGAATTTCCGGTAACGATGATTTCGTATTGACCAAACTGGATACTAACGGCAACCTCATTTGGCTGAAAACTTATGAAGCGAGATTGTGGCAGGGTTTTAATGGCAGCGGAGATTCTTTTCCGCTAACCGATCTTGAAGAGGACCCTGCAAACGGTGCGATTTATTTTACAGGTGGTCTATGGGGAGGCATCAGTTGTGTAACAAAAGTTTCTTCATCAGACGGCAGTGTTTACTGGAGTAATGGTTATGACGGGTTCGATAGTGAGCAACCATTTGGTATTGTTATCAACAGCGATCACCTGTTGTTGTTTGATCTTGTGAATGGTTATTATAACCAGAGCTATGTGCAAGTGACCGCACTTAACAAAACAAACGGCGACACTTTATTTTCCAAATCGATCAGCCAAACGGGCGACGTATCGCTGGCTCGTTTATACAGAGGCACGCAAGTGGTGAAATTGAACAACGGGCATTATCGTTTATGCGGATCTACCACCCGGTATTTTCAGTTTCCCGCTTTTACCGGAACCATTGATCTTTTTCATGCAGGTGTAATAGACCTGGATGCGAACCTCAATTTTGTGAAGGCCTGGGGCTTTAAAAACCGGTTGGAGGCCAATGGCTATAATACAAAGATCAGTTTGTTCCCTGACGGGAGTGGTCTTTTTACCATGCTGGATTATGTGAGCAGTTATAACGCTGAAACAATTATTTGCCTGTTCAAGGATGATCAGATCTATCACCAACGCAAGCGCATTCATGCCAATGAAGGGATACCTTATGAGCCAGCAAGTCTGCAACTTGCTGATGGTGGTTTTTTGAATATAAAATTGATGGGTGACAGTACTAAAACCGGAGCTCAAGGTTCACGCATTGACTACTACCGTATTCATACTTCCGATACCGCCTCGTTATGTATCGGGTTAAAGGATTCATCCACCTCTGTTTATTATTTCAATTTCGAACCGGCGAACAGGCGGATTAATTCAGTGCTTCCAAATATGTTCAGGGAAAGCCGGGTTAAGCAATTCGAGCAATGGAACTTTTCGCTTCATCCCGATCCTGCCTGTGTGGTGGTTTCTAATTGCGATACGTTGGTTCTTCGTTCAACTGCTACTACCATCTGCCCCGGCAATGCTATTACGATTACCATTGGCAAGAATAAAGCGTGCGGCAGTCTTATACCTTTGGAATATGACAGCAGTTTTGTGAGCGGCGTTACTCAACTTACTGACAGTACTTACCGCTTTCATTTTAACAAACCGGGTAAAGGATTTATCCGTGCAAGTTTGATGGGCTGTGTGTTGAGAAAGGATTCTGTTTTTATTGAAGTGCTGCCGGCAGTTTATTCGCTCAACTTAGGCGCCGATACCGTTATATGCCCGGATAACCAGATTGTATTGCATGCACGCAGCGGTTTTGCGTCTTATCAATGGCAGGATGGTTCAACCGATTCAACGTTCACTGTACGAAACCCGGGCAAATTTTATGTAACAGCGATCAATGGATGCGGCACTGTTTACTCCGATACCATTTTGGTGAACAACCATCCTCCGATTCCACTTAACGTTGGTGCCGATCGTACAAAGTGTAATACTGATACTCTCCGGCTAACCGCTCCTGCCGGATTTATCAACTATAACTGGTCGCCTGCTTACGGATTGTCTGCAACAACTACACAAACCGTTATTGCTAATCCAATGGTCGATACTTCATATGTACTGAAGGCTGAATTAAAACCAGGATGTTTTGCATTCGATACTGTGCGGGTATCGGTATTTCGTTCGCCGGTTATCCATCTCGGGGCCGATACCAGTTTCTGTAAAGGCGATAGTCTGCAATTACATGCAGGTGCCGGTTTTGTCAAGTATCAATGGAGTACAGGTGGCAATGCGCAAACGCAAACTGTTTATGCTGCAGGTAACTATTCGGTGGCAGCAGTTACCAATCAAGGATGTACATCGTATGATACGCTACGCATTCTGAATGTCTTTACTAATCCGGTTGTCAGTCTTGATCAACAGGAAGCTATTTGTACCGGCAGTAGTAAACTGTTGGATGCAGGCAGTTTTACATCTTATCTCTGGAATGATGGTAGTACAGCAAGAACATTCACTGTAAATCAGCCGGGTGTTTATGCTGTAATGGTAAAAGATAACAACGGTTGCTTGGGCAGAGATACAACCCGCATCACCACTTTGCTACCGCTGCCTGCACAATTTTTACCTGCCGATACATCTATTTGCACGTATGATCAATTAACGCTGAAACCAACACAGGGATTTCGTTCTTATCTGTGGAGCAACAATTCGACCAACAACACGCTTACCATTGCAGCTCCCGGTTTGTATTGGCTTACTGTAACCGATCAAAATAATTGTGTTGGCCAGGATAGTGTTCTTGTTTCTCCGAAAGAATGTCTCACCGGTATTTATGTTCCCAATGCGTTTACACCCAACAACGATCAACTCAACGATGTCGTTTATCCCATCATCGGGGGTAATGTTATCCAGTACAGGTTCAGCATTTTTAACCGCTGGGGTAAACTGCTTTTTACAACAACGGAAAGAGGGAAGGGGTGGAATGGAACAGCTGCCGGCTATCCGCAAGATCCCGGTTTGTTTACATGGACCTGTACCTATCAGCTGGAAGGAGGGCAGCCGCAAACGGCAAAAGGATTTGTTATGCTGATGCGTTAGATTACAGCAGATTACTTCAGCGAAAAATCTGCATTTGGCCAGGCCCTCACCAATTATCACGGACTGTTGTGTAGCTATGGATTCTTGCAGAAGAAAACATCCATTCTTTATTCAGCTGCATATTCCCAAACATCTGTTCAGACATTTAAACCTTACTTTTTTCATACTGCTGTGGGATTTTTGAATGCAGGGCGGTCTTATTAGGTGAACGCAATTTTTAAAACCGTTTGCCAATGACTTTTATTCGCCGCTTTTTTTTAGTGTTTTTTCTATTTACCGTTGCTACACAAAATCTTTCTGCACAAAAGCAGCAAGACTTCGTCAAACGCAGCTTTTCCACTGCCGCACCGCTTTATACCAACCTGCTGCAGAAAACGGCGGGTAACTATACCCGCTATCCGCATTCGATGTTTGGTAACGACACCATCAAGTATTTCGGTATCGACGAATGGACAGGCGGTTTTTGGCCCGGCATTTTGTGGTATATGTTTGAGTACACAAAAGATACAAGCTGGCAACGTGCAGCTACCGTATGGACGGAATCCTTGGAAAAAAATCAATTCAACACAGCACATCACGATATCGGCTTTATGATGTATTGCAGCTATGGCAATGCGTTGCGTTTTCAAAACAACCCTGCGTACGAAAAGATATTGCTGCAGTCGGCCGAGTCGCTTACCAAACGTTATTCACCGGTGGTGGGTTGTATTCAATCGTGGAATAAACGCAAATCGAAAGGCGATATCAATACCTGGGAGTACCCGGTGATCATGGATAATATGATGAACCTGGAATTACTGTTTTATGCAAGTCGTGTAAGCAAGGATCCGAAGTACAAACAGATTGCCATCAGTCATGCAGAGAAAACGATGCAGTATCATTTGCGAAAAGATTTCAGTTCGTATCATGTGGTGAACTACGATCCGAAAACCGGAGCTGTACTGCATCAGCAAACATTGCAGGGTTTTTCTGATGGATCAACATGGGCAAGGGGGCAGGCATGGGGCATTTATGGTTTTACCATGAGCTATCGTGAAACCGGCGACCAACGTTTTTTGAAAACAGCAATGGGCATGGCCGATTTTTTTCTGCAGCACAAAAATTTACCCAAGGATAAAGTGCCGTACTGGGATTTTAACGTAGGTGAACCCGGCTTTACTCCCGATTGGACTTTTGATGCAAACCGTTTTAAAGAAACGCCGAGAGATGCGTCTGCAGCAGCCATCGTCAGTTCGGCTTTGTTTGAATTAAGTACGCATGTAAAAGGTAAAAAGGCAAAACAATATTATTCAGCAGCGGTTGCGATTGTTCAATCACTCAGCAGCGATGCGTATTTGAACACTGCACAAACCAATCCTTATTTTTTATTGCAGCACAGCACCGGTAACTTGCCCAGCAATCGGGAAATTGATGTGCCGTTGATCTATGCCGATTATTATTTCCTCGAAGCATTGTTACGTTATGAACGCAGTAAGAAAAAATAAGCAACAGTTGATTGGCAGCATCGCAGTGCTGTTTTGTTTCATTGTTATTTTAAACGCATGCAGCAACAGACCAGTTAACAAAAGCAACGAAATGCAGTTGCGGTTTGTGAGTTATAATATTCATCACTGCAACCCACCTGCGGATGAAAAAACAGGAAAAATTGATGTAGATGCAGTAGCTGCGGTATTGAAGGCACTCAATGCTGATGTAATTGCTTTGCAGGAAGTGGATGTAAACACGAAACGAAGCGGCAATAGCAACGAGGCAAAATTGCTGGCTGATAAATTACAGATGCAGGTTGTGTTCGGCAAGGCCATCAATTACGATGGAGGCGAATACGGATTGGCGATCTTGTCAAAGTATCCGTTGAGCAATGCAACTGTTTACAGGCTTGCTTCTGATGCGGATACGACTGCCGAACCAAGAATATTGTTTACAACTACTGTTACATTGCCCGGCAATCAGCAATTGCTGATGGGTAATACGCATCTTGATGTAAAGGCGGCGGGTAACAGAGAACTGCAGGCAACAAAAATTGCGTCCATTGCCAATGAACAGAAATTGCCTTTTGTATTTGCCGGCGACTGGAACGATCATCCCGGAAGTACAACGCTGAACATACTCGATCAAACGTTTCAACGTACCTGCACAGCTTGTGCAGTAACTTGTCCGGAAGAAGGCGAAAAAGGCATCATTGATTTTATTGCTTTTTCCCGCAGCACCAATGCAAGCATCATTCAATATAAAGTATTGCCATCTGCTGTATCAGATCATTACCCTGTTGTATCGGATCTGAAAATCCGTTTTTCCCAATGAACAGCAATGTAATCATCAGCTGATTGACTTTGCCGGTTATACTTTTGATTGCTGCAGTAAAAATCAAGTGAACAATTTTTCGCTACATTTGATTTTGCGTTATGGCCGAATTGCAGGAACAAACTTCAAATGATCAATTACTGTTGCAGCAGTTGCAAAACAACGATGCTGCGGCGTTTGATACCCTGTACGATAAGTACTGGAAGCTTGTTTACAGTGCTGCTTACAAACGCCTGAACGATGAAAACTATGCAAAGGACATTACGCAGGATATATTTTTGCAGTTATGGCAACGACGCCATCAATTGACGATTACCCATCTTCCTGCTTACCTGTACACAGCCGTTCGCAACAATGTGCTCAAGTGGATGGAAAAAACGCAACGCATTACGCCTGTTCCTGAATTACTGGAGCAAACAGCCAACGAAGGCGCTGATGCAGCGTTATTGCGAAAGGAATTTATGATCAAGTACGAGAATCTTATTAATACCCTCACGGCTTCGCAGCAACAGATCTTCCGCATGCGTTACCAGCAGGAGCTTTCTACTGCAGAAATTGCAGAGAAACTCAACATCAGCCGTAAAACCGTGCAGAACCAGTTGGGCAAAAGCATGAACAATCTGCGGGAGTTACTCGGCTCTCTTTTCTTCGTTTACCAGCTTCATTTGTACGTTTCTTAAAAAAAGTTTTACCGGGCGTGGGAGTTTTTGCATGCCGGCGGTCTTTATAGTAAGAACCGAAGGTCTGCATGGATAAAATTGATATACTCGAACTGCTGAAAAAGCACAAAGAAGGAACTGCTTCCAAAGAAGAAGTGGAGTTTCTGCACGCTTATTACGATCTGTTTGATGCAAAAGAAGATGTGCTGGCAGCAATGGATCCTGCCGACATTACTGCATTAAAGCAAAGCATCCGTGCAGGCATTGATGCGCAAATAGCAGCAACAGAACCGGCTGTTGTTCGTTCCATCAACACCCGTTACAAATGGCTGGCCGCTGCATCGGTACTATTGCTCTTCAGCATTGCAACATTTGTTTTCATTTCCCGTAAACCCGCAAACGAAACAGCGAGTGTAAAAAATGAGCCAACCGTTTCTCCTGTAGTAAATGATATTGCTCCGGGTACCAACCAGGCCGTACTTACATTGGCCGATGGTACAGTGATTGCGCTAGATGATAAAGCCAATGGTGTGATCTCCGAACAGCAAGGTGCAGTAGTTAAAAAAGCAGCCGATGGTCATGTGTTGTATGCTTCCAATGAAAAAGCCGCAGCAGTCATCAATACTATTTCAACTCCTAATGGTGGACAATACCGTCTTACGCTGGCCGATGGTACAAATGTGTGGCTCAATGCTGCATCTTCCATTACATTCCCTACAGCGTTTACCAGTGCAACAAGAGAAGTAAAGATAACGGGTGAAGCTTATTTTGAAGTAGCGAAAGACAAACAGCATCCGTTTAAAGTAATCTCCGAAAACCAGGTGATCGAAGTGTTGGGTACACATTTTAATGTGAATACTTACAACGATGAGCCTGCAGAAAAAACAACCCTGCTCGAAGGAAGCGTAAAGGTTTCACGCAACAGCACAAGTAATAAAGAAACAGCAACAAAAATATTAGTGCCTGGTCAGCAGTCGTTGCTGCACCGTTCAAAAGCATCCATTCGTGTACAGTCGGCCGATACGGAAGAAGCGGTTGCCTGGAAAAATGGTTATTTCAAATTCGATCGTGTAGATATTCAAACTATCATGCGGCAGGTAGCCCGTTGGTACAATGTAGAAATTGAATATCGTGGTGGTATAAGTGATGATGTATTTGTAGGAAAGATAGCCCGCAGCGAAAATGTATCGGGTGTTCTGCGCATACTCGCTTTAAGTAAAATTAAAACAGCAGTTGAAGGACGCAAAATCATTGTCATCAATCAATAACTAAACCACGCAAGCATGAAAACATAAAACGCATTCATTCTAAAAACCAAAAAACCGGTAGTGCTACCAACACTCCCGGTCCGAATTTCGAAACGAAATTCATTTTGGATCAACATCAAAACTCTCAGGAAAGAATCTCAATCATTAACCCAATTCAGTAAAAGTATGCAATTGATTGCTTATGGGCAAAACCGGACGGCTTCCGGCCTGCGCCTTCACAAACTGTTTCTCCGCATGAAACTTCTTTCGATTCTTATGGTTATTGGCTGCATGCAGTTATATGCAAGCGGCTATTCGCAAACCATTAATCTTTCGGTTAAAAATCATCCGCTCGACAGGGTATTAAATGCTATTGGCGACCAGAGCGGTTATTTCTTTTTTTACAAGTACAACGAAATACAGGATGCAAAACCTGTAACATTAAATCTCAAAAATGTTCCGCTTGAAAAAGCATTGCAGGAATCATTGAAGGGGCAACCTTTTACCTACACCATCGACCAAAAAACGATTGTTATAACAAGACTTAAAACTGTTCCCGTACAGGAACCTGTTGCGCAGGTTGCCGTAGAAACAAAAGGAACAGTCACAGGCGAAAACGGCGAGCCATTAGCCGGAGCCACGGTGCAGTTAAAAGGTACAAGCCAAATGAAGGTGACCGACGCAAAAGGAAACTTCAGCTTTGATGATTTGCCGGCGAATGCTGTTTTAATTGTAAGCTACACCGGTTACGAAGAGCAGGAAGTAAGTGTTGCAGGTAAAACAACCGTAACCATTCGTATGCGTGTAGCCACACAAAGCCTTAACAGCATTGTGGTAGTTGGTTATGGTACACAGTTGAAAAAAGATGTTACCGGATCGATCAGTTCAATTGGTGCACAAAAATTAAAAGATCAACCCGTAGTAAGTGTTGACCAGGCAATGGCTGCTCAAATGGCCGGCGTGCAGGTAACGCAAACAACAGGTGCGCCCGGTGGTGGTGCAGCAGTGCGCATCAGAGGTGCAGGTTCGTTGAGTGCAGGTAACGAGCCATTATATGTAATTGATGGGTTTCCTGTAACGAATGATTATGATCAACGTAACAATCCTTTGAATACAATCAACCCTGCTGATATTGAAAGTATCCAGGTGTTGAAAGATGCATCGGCTACTGCCATCTATGGTTCACGTGGTTCTAATGGTGTAGTGATCATCACAACAAAATCGGGCAAGAGTGGTGTTACCCGTATGAACTTTACGGTTACTACCGGTGTGCAGACTGTTGAAAAATTAATTGATGTATTGAATGCAAGAGAATTTGCCAACTACATCAATCAGTCAAGAAATAATGCATGGGTAAATTCAGCACCCGGCCGTTTGGCAACAGATCCAAACTCTGTTCGCCAGAACAATGTAATGTATGTATTGCCTGCAGCCCTCAGCAATCCCGATTCGTTGGGCGAGGGTACCAACTGGCAAAAAGAAATTTTCCGTCCGGCATTTACACAGAACTACCAGTTAAATATTTCCGGAGGAAATGAGAAGACCAACTATTTTATTTCTGCAGGTTATCTCAATCAGCAGGGCATCATTTTAAATTCTGATCTCAAACGTTATTCCTTCCGTATTAATGTTGAATCAAAGTTGCGTGATAATGTAAAAGTGGGTGCCAACCTGATGCCTGCCTACACCTTCACCAATCTTGTAACGGCAGAAGGCAACTGGCAGGGTGGTGCAATCATTCAGTCGGCCATTACAGCTGCACCGCATCTGAAACCTTATGATGCAAATGGTAATTATACAAAAGTAACCGGGCAGGGCATTGGTTTGAGCGAAGTAGATAACCCGGTAAAACTTGCCAAAGAAGGGATGAACAAACTGGGTAGTTTACGTTTACTGGGAACTGCTTTTGCTGAAATCAGTATTGCCAAACAATTTACATTTAAAGCGTTGGTAGGTACCGATATTCGTAATAACAGACAGGATGTATTCAGCCCTTCCATTGTAAATCCGAACAGTGTAAATGCTACCAAAATTCCAACAGGCAGCAGCAATACATTTGAAAGTAAAAACTGGTTGTCGGAGTTTACATTGAACTATAACCGCTCATTCAACCGTCATAAAGTACAGGGTTTATTAGGTTATACCATTCAAAAAGAGTACATCGATAACAATGCCGTAAATGGAACCAACTTTCCGAACGACATCATCCGTACTATGAATGCAGCCGGTTTAATAACCAGTGCAACTTCAACGAAAGAAGAATGGTCGTTGCTTTCTTACCTCGCAAGGGTTAACTACAGTTACGATGATAAATATCTTGTTACGGCTGCTTTCCGCCAGGATGGTTCATCCCGCTTTGGTGCTGATAACCGTTGGGGTTTCTTCCCTTCCTTCTCACTCGGATGGCGTTTAAGCGAAGAAAACTTTTTAAAGAATGTCAGCTGGATCAGCGATCTGAAACTGCGTGCCAGCTATGGTCTTACCGGTAATAATTTTATTGCCAACTACGGCCATATTGGTTTGACCACTGCCGATAACTATGTGTTTGGTAACAGCGGTGGCTCGGTAAGTAACGGTATTCGCTTAAACAATATTCCGAACAGCGAATTAGGTTGGGAAAAGAACAGACAAATTGATGCCGGTTTAGAATTAGCAGCATTTAACAACCGTCTGACTTTTATTGCTGATTATTATAACAAGCGTACATCCGATCTGTTGTTGAATGTACCGGTGCCAACGCTTACCGGTTATTCAACTGCGTTACAAAATATTGGTGCAATTGAAAACAGAGGTGTTGAGTTTACCCTCATCACCCGAAATACAGTTGGTAAGTTCAGATGGACAACCGACCTGAACTTTTCAACCAATCAAATTAAAGTAGCTGCATTAGGTCCTGATGGTTCGCCCATTATCGCACGCCAGGCAACATCGGCAAGTGCGCCTACGCACATTACGCAAATCGGAGCTGCTCCGGGTTCGTTTTTTGGATACCAGGTAATTGGTGTTTTCCAGAACGATGCTGATGTTGCGAAAGGTCCGGCCTTTTACAATGCTAACGGAACAGTGCAGTCTCGTCCGGGACAATTGAAATTCCGTGACGTCAACAACGATGGAAGAATTACAACAGATGACCGTACGATTCTTGGTAATGCGTTCCCCGATTTTACCTATGGTATTACCAACACGTTTAATTACAACAACTTTGACTTTGCATTTACCTTACAGGGTGTACAAGGGGTAGAAGTACTCAATCTTGCACGTCGTTATTACGGTAACTATACCGGTACATACAATGTGCTGCGCAGTACTGCGAACGGCTGGCAGTCGGAAGCAAATCCCGGTGATGGTGTAACACCCATGATCGACCGCAACTTTAATGCATATGCAGGAAGTAATGCTGTGAACAACATCATTTCAACCTTTGTAGAAGATGGTTCGTTCCTCCGCATCCGTAATATCACACTGGGTTACAATTTATCGCAGCAGGCGTTGCGTACACTTCGCTTAAGCTCTGCACGTGTAAGCTTTACGGTACAGAATGCCTACACATTCACGAAGTACGAAGGTTATAATCCCGAAGTAAGTGCACAGGGCGGAAGTCCGTTGGTACCCGGTACAGATGCAGGTGGTTACCCGCTTGCCAGAAGTTTTAACCTCGGTATCAATATTGGTTTCTAATTCATAAGATTCATTGCATGATACAGCAGTAACAGAACAGTGATAGAAGGAAAGAAAAACTGTATTAAAAACAAAACATTAACGACATGAAGACCAGTCATAAATTAATTACCATTTGCACTGTTGCACTTTTAACCGGCAGCAGTTGCAAGAAAGACTTTCTTGATCTTGCTCCCATCTCGCAGCAAAACAGCAATAATTTTTACCGTACAGGTGAGGATATGAAAAATGCATTGTCATCTGTTTACAGTGCATTGCAGTACGGCGGTATGTATTATTCCTCCATGCACATCATTGGCGATCTGCGTTCGGATAATACAGAGATTACCGATCCGGCAGCAGGTGCCGATATGCAGGCCGTAGATATGTTTACCAACAATGCGGTTACATCGATCAGCAGTACAACATGGAACGGGCATTACCAAGGTATTCAATCGGCCAATATCGTCATCAATAAAATTGATGCGGTAAACATGGATGCAACATTGAAAGTCCGTTACAAAGCTGAAGCCCGTTTTTTAAGAGCGTTGATGTATTTTAACCTCGTACGCATTTTTGGTGATGTACCCCTCGTAACCGATATCATCAATAATCCGCAGGAAGGTTATAAGTATGGTCGTGAAACAACTGCAAAAGTGTACGAGCAGATCATTGCCGATCTGAAAGATGCAGAACAGAATCTGCCGTTTGAATATGCAAGTGCCGATATCGGTCGTGCAACAAAAGGCGCAGCGATGTCGTTGTTGGGCAAAGTATACCTTACACAACAAAACTGGGCACTTGCAGCACAAAAGCTGAAGGAAGTAATTGATGCAGCAGCTCAAACTAAGTACCAGTTGGTTACTTCGTACGCCAACATTTTTGGTGCAGCAAATGAAAATAACCGTGAATCGATTTTTGAAGTGCAGTTCCGCAAAGGAGCAACTGGTGAAGGAAGTCCTTTTACCAACCAGTTTGCACCAATCGGTTCGGGTACAGCAGTTGTAAGTGTTGGCAATCCATTGGGACAAAATATTCCAACCGCCAACATGAGCAATGCGTATGAATTAGGCGATTTGCGCAAAGCAGCGTCTATGCGTAACAGCTATGTGTTGAACGGAAATACAGTCAACCATAATTATATCATCAAGTATGCAGGTGTGCCCGCTGCATATCTGGACAGCGATAACAACTGGATCGTACTGCGTTATGCTGATGTGTTGCTGATGTATGCTGAAGCCTTGAACGAACAGGGTTATGTAGCAGATGGTCCCGCTTTTACTTATCTCAACCAGGTAAGAACAAGAGCTGGTCTTGCATCGAAAACAAGCAGCAATGCCAATGCCGCATTACAGGTGGCTGATCAGGCTGCATTCCGTTTAGCTGTTGAACAGGAGCGCAGAGTAGAACTGGCGTTTGAAGGTCATCGTTGGTTCGATCTCGTACGCACAAACCGTGCATTGGCTGTACTTGGAACATCAGGTATGCAGGCGCATCATGTGTTGTTTCCTATTCCACAAAGTCAAATCGATATCAACCCGGCATTGATCAAACAGAATTCCGGTTACTAAGAGCGAATCTTTTTTATACAACAGGAGGCCGGGGGAGTAATTCCCCCGGTGTATCCTGTAACTGTTTATGCTGTGCAAAACGCATAACAGAAAAACTATTGCCCTGTATTTTCAAATTCAGCATTCGTAATGAGGAGTCAACTTTTTTTTATTGCCGTGTGCATTTGTTTTTGTGCAACTGCACAGCAAACAACTTTAACGCTCAATGTAAAAGATGATGGTTACCGTGGCATCTGGTATGCCAACCAGCCATCAAACGATGCATACGTGTACAAGTATGGCGGGGGATTAGCAACCTATCCGGCAAATCATTATCCGTTTTCGGTGTATGCAGCAAAGGTGAACAAAACGTTTTTCTGTTACGGCGCTACAGATAAAGCAGGAAAAACGTTGTTGCATGCAGTTGCTTATTTCGATCATAAAACCGGATTAGTACCTCGCCCAACGATTGTATTAGATAAAAAAACAAATGATGCACATGACAATCCTGTGCTGAATATTGATGCTGAAGGTTATATCTGGATATTCTCAACGGCACATGGCACCAGCGGCCCATCTTATATTCATAAAAGTGTAAAGCCTTACGATATAACCGAATTCAGAGAGATTAAGCCTACTAAAATTGAGAAGGACGTTGCTGTGCCGATGACAAACTTTTCTTACCTGCAAACATGGTATCAAAAAGGACGTGGTTTTATCAATCTGCTTACCCATTACGATCGTAATGTCATTCCCGGTCAGCCATCGAAACCACGCCGTACGATCAGTTATATGACCAGCAGCGATGGCGTTGCTTACAGCTCATGGATCGATCTGGCGGTGATCGAAGAAGGGCATTATCAAACAAGTGGTCAGTTTAAAAACACTGTTGCAACAGTGTTCAATTTTCATCCGGTTAAAAATGGTGAGAATGGTTTGAACTATCGTTCGAATCTCTATTACATGCATAGCAAGGATTTTGGAAAAAGCTGGCAGAGTGCAGATGGAAAGCAATTGACATTACCGCTTTCTGCTATTCAGAATCCTGCATTGGTGAAAGATTATTATGCTGAAGGATTGAATGTGTACATCAACGATGTCAACTTCGATAAAAAAGGAAGACCGGTTATTCTTTATATCACCAGCAAGGGATACGAAGCGGGTCCTGAGAAAGGCCCGAGAGAATGGCATACTGCTTATTACAATGGTAAAGCCTGGGAGATACGTAAAGTAACAACATCGGATAACAATTATGATATGGGTTCGCTGTACATCAACGGCAATACCTGGCAGATCATCGGCCCAACAACCGATGGGCCACAGCAATACAATACCGGCGGTGAAATTGTATTATGGACAAGCACGGATAAAGGACGGAGCTGGAGCAGCAAACAATTAACACGCAATAGTCAATACAATCATTCCTATCCACGCAGACCGGTGAATGCACACAAAGATTTTTATGCGTTTTGGGCCGATGGAAACGGAAGAGCAAAATCTGTATCACGTTTGTATTTCTGCGACAGCAAAGGCAACGTATATCAACTGCCCGAAAAGATGGAAACTGAATTTGCAAAACCTGTCAAGATCAATCCGTAAAATGAAACATACCTGTAAGAGAACTTATCTTTTTTTTAGTCTGCTCTTATTTTCTGCATGTACGAGTAAAAACAAAAGTGATTTGCAGATAATTGACAATGTACAACTGCAAAATACATTATTGAAAGTGGAAGTGCTTGCTTCAGAAATGGATGTGCCCTGGGATCTGCATTATGGAGAAGATAATCAGTTGTGGGTTACTGAACAGGGTGGCACTGTTTGGCGCATTGATGTAACAACGGGTGAACGAAAACAACTACTGCATATTAATGATGTGTGGCGCAAACGGACAGCGGGTTTGCTGGGCATAACACTGCATCCTGATTTTACTACGCAGCCTTTTGTTTTTGTGAATTATACATTGATGCGTGACAGTGTGATCTTTTCAAGACTGGAACGTTACCGTTTTCAAAATGATACATTGGTTGAGCCAACAACTGTTTTAGAGATTGGTGGTAATACGGCGCACAATGGTTCACGACTCACCATTTCTCCTGATAAAAAAATCATCTGGGCTACCGGCGATGCCTACACGATCACCAATGCTCAGAGCGATACCTGTTTGAATGGAAAAATTTTACGCCTCAATCTTGATGGAACAATTCCGGCAGATAATCCCAATCCGAAAAGTTATGTGTGGGCGAAAGGTTTCCGCAACATGCAAGGATTGGTTTATTCTGATAAAGGACTTTTGTATACTGCTGAGCATGGTGATGCGATTGAAGATGAAATCAACCACATTAACAAAGGAGCAAATTATGGCTGGCCTGTTATCGAAGGTTTTCATAACCTCGAAAGCGAACATGTTTTTGCAGCTAAAGAACATACTGTTGAGCCCTTGTATTCCTGGACACCTGTTGTGGCTCCATCGGGGATAACATTCTATGTACATACTGCCATACCCGAATGGAAGAACAGTCTTTTAGTGGGCACATTAAAAACACAAAGTGTACGTGTATTAAAGTTGAACGATGCAGGAACTGCCATCGTTAACGAAGAAGTTTTTTTTGCTGATCGTTATGGACGCATCCGTGATATCTGTGCAGGTAAAGATGGAGCTGTGTACATCAGCACCAGTAACCGTGACTGGAATCCGGCAAGCGGTTTTCCAAAACAAGGCGATGATCGCATTCTAAAAATTTCAGCAACAACAAAAGCAATACATCCTGTATTGAAAGGAAGTTCTGCAGGTGCTGTTACAAAATTAAACGGCGAAGAACTGTACAAACAGTACTGTGCTTCCTGCCACAAACCCGATGGCACAGGTGTACAAGGTATTTTTCCTGCACTGAAAGGTTCGGCAATTGTAAACGGTTCATCGCAGGAACTCATTGATCTGTTATTGAAAGGAAGAAAAGGAAAAGACGGATCGGCCATGCCTGCATTTTCTTTTTTGAAAGATGAAGAAATGCGTTCCCTCATCAATTACATCCGCAACAGTTGGGGCAACAAAGCGGCATCGGTAAATAAAGAAATCATTTTTCAAAAACGTTCGTGATCTGCAATGGAACAAACAAAAACGATATTCAGCAAAGCAAGAGCCATTGTACCGGGCATCATTACAGCCGCATTGGTATTTGGCCCCAGTAAAATGACCATCACCTCACGCCTTGGTGCCGACTATGGTTATTCAATGCTGTGGGTGGTGGTACTCGCCATTTTTTTCATGATGGTATTTACATCTATGGGAGCAAGAACAGGTGCCGTAAGTAATCTCAGCTTACTTACACAGATCAGAAAAAAATGGGGTAACAAGATCACATTGCTCATTGGCATTGGAGTATTTTTGGTTACTACTTCTTTCCAGGCAGGTAATTCGGTTGGTGTTGGTATTGCAGTAGCAGAAGCAACCAATACACCTGTTTGGTTTTGGATCGTGTTGTTCAATTTGCTCGGTATTGGTTTATTGTTTTTCCGCAGCTTTTACAAAACACTGGAACGCTTAATGATTGCTCTGGTAGCACTCATGTTATTTTCGTTTATTACAACATTGTTTTTTGTAAAACCATCTGCAGCTGATGTTGTGACGGGACTTGTTCCAAACATTCCCAAAGGTTCAGCAGGTTTACTCATTGCATTTATCGCTTCCTGCTTTTCTATTGTTGGTGCGTTCTATCAATCTTATCTCGAACAGGAAAACAGGGCAACAGGTTTAGCAACAGGAAAAAGCAAAAGCAGCACCGGTATTTTGTTGCTGGGTGTAATGAGTGCGGTGGTGATCATTTGTGCGGCCGCAGTATTACATCCGCAGGGAAAAAGTGTAAACAGTGCAGCAGAAATGTCGGGTGTACTGGCACCATTGTTTGGTTCGTATGCAGCAAATCTTTTTTTAGCCGGTTTGTTTGGCGCATCATTTTCATCGTTGATTGGTAATGCAACAGTTGGTGGCAGTTTGCTGGGCGATGCGTTAGGTATGGGCAGTAAACTAAACAGCAAAGCAGTGAAAGGATTGATTGCATTGGTGATGATCAGCGGTGCAAGCATTGCGTTGATATTTGGTAAGCTGCCGTTGGAGCTCATCATTTTTGCACAAAGCGTTACTATTTTTTTGGTGCCACTTATTGGCTTTGCCATGTATGCAGTTGCAAACGATGCATCCATCATGGGCGAACGTGTCAATTCGCTTTTTTATAAAATAGCCGGAGCTGTCGGTTTGCTGTTGCTGACCGGTTTGGCTGTATGGAATTTTTATCAACTCGTTTTTTAATTGCTATTACTTCAATTAACTATAACCATTTGTAATGAATGAACTTTTGTTATTAGAAAAAGAAATCCTTGCTCCATCCGATGCGTTGGTGAATGATCTGCGCAGTATTGATGGTGATATTTTATTGTTAGGTGCCGGTGGAAAAATGGGGCCATCGATGGCTGTGCTGGCAAAGCAGGCAATGGAGAAAGCAGGATTGCCGCATAAGGTGATTGCTGTTTCCCGTTTTTCAGATGAAGCCATGCGTACACAACTTGAAGCAGCAGGTGTGCAAACAATTTCTGCTGATCTGCTGAATGATGCAGAATTGCAGGCATTACCTTTTGCGCCGAATGTGATTTACCTGGCCGGACATAAATTCGGCACAACAGGTAAAGAAGCGTTTACCTGGGCCATGAATGCCTACTTACCGGGACGTGTAGCCGAAAAATACAAACAGAGCCGCATCGTTGCTTTTTCAACCGGTAATGTATTGCCGTTTGTGCCTGTGCATTCGGGTGGTTTATCAGAAGAAGCAACACCTGCTCCATTGGGTGAATACGGACAATCCTGTTTGGGTCGTGAACGGATGTTCCAGTATTTCTCTGAGCTCAATCAAACAGCTACGCTTATCTATCGTTTAAATTATGCCGTTGATTTTCGTTATGGTGTTGTGCTGGAAGTAGCGAAAGCTGTGAACGAAGGTCGTGCTATTGATCTGCGTACCGGCAATGTCAATGTGATCTGGCAGGGCGATGCCAATGAAATTGCAATCCGTTCCTTGCTGCATTGCAGTACTCCTGCAAAGGTTTTAAATGTAACCGGACCGGAAACTGTTTCTGTTCGCTGGCTGGCACATCAGTTCGGCAACATCTTTGGTAAAGAACCCATCTTCATCTATGAAGAACAACCAACAGCTTTACTCAGCAATGCATCTGAGTGTCATCGTCTGTTCGGTTATCCAACCATTACCATCAAACAAATTATAGATATCACTGCAACCTGGATGCAGAAGGGCGGCGCTATTTCGGGCAAGGCCACACATTTCCAGGAAAGGGAGGGCAAATTCTGATGAAAACATTACACGCAACACTCAAACAACATTTGCATGCAGGTACAGTTATTCCTGCGCATCCGCTTGCATTGAATGCAGAACGGAAATTAGATGAACAACGTCAACGCCTGTTAAGCCGCTACTACATTGCCAGTGGTGCAGGTGGTATTGCGGTTGGTGTGCATTCAACACAATTTGAAATACGACAGCCGGGTATCGATCTGTATGCGCCGGTGTTGGAATTGGCAGCAGAAGAAATTGCAAATGCCAATTTGCAACGTCCGTTTTTAAAAGTGGCCGGTTTATGCGGACCAACTGAACAAGCGTTGAGTGAAGCTGAAACAGCTTTGCGTTTTGGTTATGATATGGGTTTGCTGAGTATGGGTGGTTTGCAGGGCTGGACGGAAGATGCCATTCTTGATCGTGTACGTGCAGTTGCAGCTGTAATGCCGGTGTTTGGCTTTTATCTGCAACCTTCTGTTGGCGGACGAATTTTCAGTTACGATTTCTGGAAAGCCTTTGCTGATATTGAGAATGTGGAGGCAATTAAAGTTGCATCGTTTAACCGTTATCAAACTCTCGATGTAATGCGTGCCGTTTGTAACAGCAAACGCAAAGATGATATTGCGATGTACACCGGTAATGATGATAACATTGTTGCTGATTTATTAACTACCTATCGCTTCGCCGTAAATAATACAATTGCAGAAAAAGAATTTGTGGGTGGTTTGCTGGGACATTGGGCAGTATGGACCAACAAGGCAGTTGAATTGTTAGCGGAAGTAAAAGCGGTGAAACAAGATCATGATGCTGCAAAGCTTGCTGCATTACTCACAAAGGGAATTGAAATTACAGATGTGAATGCAGCGATGTTCGATCCTGCCAACCAGTTTCATGGTTGTATACCGGGTATGCATGAGTTTTTACGCAGACAAGGGTTGCTAGAAGGAACCTGGTGTTTAAATCCGAAAGAACAAATGTCGGCCGGACAAAACGAAGAGATCAGCCGTGTATATGCTGCTTATCCGAATTTGCACGATGATGCATTTGTCAACGAATTTCTCCACAGCCAAAAAGCTCTTCAATGAAACATAAACTGATCCTGCTTTTTCTGCTTTTGTATGCTGCACAAAATTTTGCACAGCAACAACAGGGAACGTATACCAATCTTGGTCCGCAGTTAGGTGCTTCCATGATACAGGGAAGTATCTTTTTAAAAGACAGCAAAGGAAAAGAGCTGGTGTACACCGTTGTTCGTGGCGAACCAGCACATTTGCTGGGCTATGAAGTAGCAACAGGAAAAATGATTCTGGATAAACCATTGGAAGGTGCAGATGGTGTGTGGGATCTGGCTGTTGCAACAGATGGCATGTTGTACATACCCGGTGCAAGTGGTTTTTTGTTCAGTCACAAACCCGGCACACAGGAAGTAAAAAATCTTGGACAGGCTTTGCCCAATCAAACTTATGTATGGAATCTTACAGCAGGTAAAGCAGGTGAAGTGTTTGGTGCAACCTATCCTGGATGCAGAGTATTTCGCTATCATCCCAAACAAGGTTTTTCTGATGTGGGTAAAGGTCCGTTGGTGGAAGGAGAAAATTATGTACGCAGTTTAGCCTATCATGCAAAAACAGGATTGCTGTATGCAGGCGTTGGTTCGCATGCGCATTTAATTGAAATGAATCCTGCTACGGGCACAAAAAAAGAATTGCTGCCACACAAATACAGCGAACAGGAATTTGTATATGGCTTGGAATTGGTGCCCGGTAAAAATGGAGAAGACCGTTTACTGGCGTTACTTACTGCAAGTAATGTTACACTCGTGTATAATCTCAAAACAAAAAAGTTTGAGCAGGAGATAACGGGCATGGATATGAAAGCAGTTGTAACCGATGCCAACACACAAACGGTTTATTATACTGCCAACAAAAAGCTGATGAAGTTTGATGCATCGAAACCGGTTACTGCTGCCAAAGAATTAGCTACGGATATCGGTACAGGTAATGCATTTGCTTTTGGCGGAAAGAAGAAATTGTATGTGCTTACTTCCGGTGCTAACCTGGTGAAGTATGATCTTGCAACAGGCAAAACAGAAAAAATAAAATTACAGATACCACCACAACCGATTCCCATCAATGCATTGTTGTATGGCCCTGATGAAAAAATATGGATGGGTGGATATTTAGCAGGTGGTCATGCTACCTACGATCCACGTACCGGCATCAATACAAAATATGCAGGGCTCGATCAAACAGAAGGGATGACAGTGAGCGGCAACAAAATCTTTTTCGGTATTTATCCGAAAGGAAGATTTTATATGTATGATACCAAACAGCCTTGGAATGTTGCTGATAAAAATCCGTTGTTGATTGGTGAAGCAGAAGGACAAAGCCGTGCATTTGCAGTATTAAAAGTTGCAACCACTATCGAACAAAAAATATTTTTTGGTACAGTACCTGAATATGGAAAGCTAGGTGGCGCATTGGTAATTTACAATGAACAGACGAACGCATTTAATGTGCATGAACAACCGGTGGCACAACAGTCGGTAGTAAGTTTGGTACAGCACAGCAATTTTGTTATCGGTGGTACAACCATATCGGGTGGGTTAGGTATTAAACCATCAACGAAAGAAGCCGTTTTGTTTGGATGGGATATTACAACCAATCAAAAAACATTTGAACTGGTTCCTGTGCCCGGTGCTGCAGCTATTACCTGTTTAATGCGAGGCCCTGATAATTTTATTTGGGGTGTAGCCGACGGTACACTGTTTATTTTTGATGCAGAGAAAAAGTCTGTCATCTCTACACATAAGTTGTACGATTATCCTCCGTTCAGCAGTCATATCTGGCGAAGTGCGGCCATGGTCATTCATCCTTCGGGAATGATTTATGGAACAGGCAATAACAACCTGTTTCAAATTGATCCGAAAACAAAGGCAGTAACGATTCTCAATACCAATGCATCATTGCTGGCGATGGATAAAGAAGGCAATCTTTATTTCCGTCGTTTAACAGAGTTATGGAAATACAAACCCTGATCGTCCTGTTTCTAAATTAAACCGAGATGAAGCAAAAAAGAACTGAACGAAAACAACCTGTGCTGTTTGCAATACTGTTAAGCTGTCTGTTGTTTTCAATGCTTACTGCAACCGCACAGCAGTTTGATGTTTCAAAACTTTCGCTGCAATGGAAATTACTGCAGAATAAATACGAGGGCAGGGAAGAGTTTGAAGCAGCCTTTGTATTGCAGAACAAGAGCAAGCAGCTGTTTCCTGCAAAAGGATGGCGGTTGTATTTTTCATATCCGAGAACAGTTGTAGCAGTAACAGATCAGCAGGCATTGTTTACAACCATCAACGGCGAGTTTTGCAGTCTGCAACCCACTGCTTTGTTTACAGCTATTCAACCAAGTGCTACTGCAACCATCCGCTATATCGGTAAAGGAAAGTCATTCAGCTATACCGATGCGCCTTCGGGTGTATACCTGGTATGGGATGCTGCACCCGATAAGGCAATTCCCATTCAGCAGTTTGCCGTTGATGCAGTGCCACAACAGGAACTGGATTTATTAAAACGTTCGCCGCAAATTGCTTTTGAACGAAACAGACAGATACATGCTGTAACAGCAGATGCATTGCCCCTCTTTCTTCCTTCACCGATGCAGGTGAGGAAAACGGATGGTACTTTTTTGCTGAACCATGCAACAGTTATTTCATTCGATGAAGTATTTGCAAACGAAGCAACGTTATTACAGACCGATCTTGCTGTTGTACTTGGGAAACAGCCTGCATTTACAAAGCAGCAAAGTAATTTTATTTCATTCAAACAAATTTCCGGCTTGCCTGCGGAAAGCTACCGGTTACTGATAACCGCTTCCGAAATCCGTATCGAAGCATCTGCAGCAGCCGGTGCGTTTTATGCAGTACAAAGTTTGAAGCAATTGCTTCCTTCGGAAGCATGGACAGTGAGCAGAAAAGAAGTACAGTTGACCACAGCAGATATTACAGATGCTCCCCGTTTTGCGTATCGTTCATTCATGCTCGATGTTGCCCGTAATTTTCAAACGAAACAGCAAGTATTGAAGATCATTGATCTGCTGGCTTTGTATAAGATCAACACACTGCATTTTCATTTAACGGATGATGAAGGATGGCGTTTGCAAATACCAACATTACCTGAGTTGACAAACGTTGGCGCTCATCGTGGACATTCCCAAAATGAAAATGACCGCATCAATCCGGCTTACGGTTCGGGCGGCACTCGTGGTAGTTTTCCCGGTAGTGGTTTTTACAGCAAAGAAGATTTTGTTGAGATACTGAAGTATGCAACTGCACGACATATCCGTGTGATTCCCGAACTGGAAACACCGGGTCATGCAAGAGCAGCCATCAAGGCAATGAAAGCCCGTTACCTCCGATTGATGAAAGAAAATAAATCTGCTGAAGCCACACGTTTTCTTTTGCATGATACAGCAGATCGATCTGTGTATCGTTCCGTGCAGGGTTACAACGATAATGTGATGAATGTGGCATTGCCATCAGTGTATACTTTTATTGAAGAAGTGGTTGATCAGGTGCGTAACATGTATGTTGATGCGAATTCTCCGCTGCAAACCATTCACCTGGGTGGCGATGAAGTACCGGCAGGAGTGTGGCAACAATCACCAGCAGTTGAACGGTTGATGAAAGAAAATACAACAGTAAAAACAACAGACGATCTTTGGTATTATTATTTGAGTAATGTCCATACATTATTACAAAAACGGAATCTTTATTTGTCCGGTTGGGAAGAAGTGGCGATGCGTAAAACAAAGCTCGATGGCAAGCCGATCTATATTCCCAATCCTGATTTTGCCAATAAACAGTTTCATGCATACGTTTGGAACAATGTGTGGAGCTTGGGTATGGAAGACCTGGCGTATCGTTTAGCCAACGCCGGTTACAAAGTTGTATTGGCACCTGTTACGAATTTTTATTTTGATCTGGCGTACGAAAAAGATGCAGACGAGCCGGGCTTGTATTGGGGTGGTTATCTCGATGAAGAAAAGCCGTTTTATTTTCATCCCTTCGATTATTACAGAACAGCAAAAGAAACTCCCGATGGCAAACTACTCGATCCAAACATTTTTGAACGCAAAGAACGACTGACGGAGTATGGTCGTTCGAATATTGTAGGTATGCAGGCGCAGATATGGTCGGAGAAAATAAACAGTGCAGAAAGTTTAGAGCACATGTTACTACCAAAGCTCATCAGTTTTGCAGAACGTGCATGGGCAAAAGAACCGGCATGGGCAGCAAGTACGGATACAACTGTACAACAACGATTGTATCAACAACACTGGAATGTGTTTGTAAACAAACTGGCGAAAGATGAACTGCCACGATTGGATCATTATGCAGGTGGATTTGCTTATCGGATTCCTCCGCCGGGTGCAGTTGTAGAGAAAGGAGCAGTAACGGCCAATGTATTTTATTCCGGAATAACCATCCGTTATACAACCGATGGTACAGAGCCAACAATAAAAAGTCCGTTGTATAACAAAACGCTTGAGCAAAAAGGCATCATCAAGTTTGCTGCATTCAACAGCAAGGGACGAAAAAGCAGAACCATCTTCGTTTGTAATCCATAACAATTCGCATGAACAGGAAAGTTTTCATTCAACAAACAACCGGAACTGCATTGGCTTTGTTTGCAGGTAACAAGCTGTTTGCAAAACAAACTGCTGCAGACGAAGTTGAAAAAGGAAAACGTGTGGGCATCATTGGTCTCGACACTTCGCACAGTATTGTTTTCACCAAACTGCTCAACAATGCAACAGATGAAACCTTTCATGGTTATAAGGTAGTTGCTGCTTATCCTTTCGGCAGCAAAGAACTGGAATTAAGCAAAACACGTATTCCTGTTTTAACCGATGAAATAAAAAAGATTGGTGTGGCAATCGCAACAAGCATACAGGAATTATTGCAACAGGTAGATGTGGTTTTGCTTGAAACAAACGATGGACGCTTGCACAAAGAACAGGCATTGGAAGTGTTCCGTGCAGGCAAACCGTTGTTTATTGATAAACCCATTGCTGCATCGCTCAAAGATGCGATAGCTATTTTTACAGCAGCAGAAAAATACAACGTGCCCGTCTTCAGTTCATCTGCATTACGTTACTCCACTGTTATACAGGAAATACAATCGGGCAAGTATGGAAAAGTAAATGGAGCCGATACGTTCAGTCCGGCAATGATTGAGCCCACACATCCCGATCTCTTTTGGTATGGCATTCACGGAGTGGAAGCCTTGTATGCATTGATGGGGAAGGGTTGTGTTAGTGTGCAACGGAATTTTACAAAAGACAATGATGTGGTGACTGCTAAATGGAACGATGGACGCATCGGCACCTTCAGAGGATTGCGTGCAGGCAAAACAGATTTTGGCGGTACCTGTTATTGTGAAAAAGCAATTGTACCGTTGGGCAACTTTGCAGGTTATGAACCATTGCTAAAACAGATTACCTCTTTTTTCAACAGCGGTAGAAATCCTGTTGCAAAAGATGAAACACTGGAGTTGATTGCTTTTCTGGAAGCCGCAGAAAAAAGTAAATTGCTGGGTGGTAAACCGGTGCGGATAGAAGAAATGATGAAGAGAGCAAAAGCAGTCAATAAATAACAACCAGCATGATCGAAGCAATTCAACAAAAAGCAACAGTAATCAGTGAGAAGATCATCAGTTATCGACAACACCTGCATGCGCATCCTGAATTATCGTTTCACGAATATGAAACCAGTGCTTTCATCAAAAGTAAATTGGATGAAATCGGTGTTGCATGGAAAGCTGTTGCAGGAACAGGAGTGCTGGCAATCATCAAAGGAGAATTGTCATCTGATAAAGTGATTGCATTGCGTGCTGATATGGATGCATTGCCGATTACCGAAGCCAATCAATGTGCTTATACTTCAACCAATCCCGGTGTAATGCATGCTTGTGGTCATGATTTTCATACAGCTTCATTGTTGGGCACTGCTGAAATTTTACAATCATTACGTCATGCATTTGGCGGACAAATAAAATTACTCTTTCAGCCGGCAGAAGAAGTTTTGCCCGGTGGTGCCTTGCAAATGATTGCTGAAGGAGTGTTAAAAGATCCTGTTCCATCTGCTGTAATCGGTCAGCATGTTTCTCCTTTTTTAGAAGCGGGAAAAATAGCCGTACGTAAAGGCATGTTCATGGCATCAATGGATGAGTTGTTTGTAACCGTACGGGGCAAGGGTGGACATGGCGCACAACCGCATCGCAACATTGATCCGGTGATGATTGCTGCACAAATGCTGGTATCGCTTCAGCAACTGGTAAGCCGTAATGCTAACCCATCAATGCCCACTGTTCTTTCGTTTGGAAAAGTAATTGCCAATGGTGCTATCAATGTGATTCCCGATGAAGTATATATCGAAGGAACCTTCCGTACTATGAACGAAGACTGGCGCAACGAAGCGCATCAACGCATGAAAACAATGGCCGAAGGTATTGCACAGAGCATGGGCGGCAGTTGTGAGTTTAACATCAACCGTGGTTATCCTTTTCTTGTAAATAATACTGATGTTACAGATCATGTAACAGCATCTGCTGCTGCCTATCTTGGAAGCAACAATGTAACCGAAGCAGAAATATGGATGGCGGCTGAAGATTTTGCACGCTATTCGCAACAGGTGCCTTCCTGTTTTTATTTGCTGGGAACAGGCAATCAACAAAAAGGAATTAATTCATCGTTACATACATCAACTTTTGATGTGGATGAAGACGTGCTGGTGAACAGCATGGGGTTGATGGCTTGGGTGGCGGTGAAAGCGTTGGTATAGTTGCTTTATTCTAACCACAATTGTCTTTTCATGTGCGCTGGTTCTGTGAAATTTTCAGCGCATACAAATCACACATTGATTTGTATGCAGTTAAATTAAATGGAAAAGACTAAACAGGAATTTATTTATGCGCATACTTTACTGTAACAACAGTAATGACTATTACAATGATTAGCAAGAAGAAAAAAGTATTGACGATAACGTGTATTGCAGATGCATTGGGCGTATCTGTTTCAACAGTTTCCAGAGCATTACAAGGACATGCTAAGGTTGCCGACGAAACAAAACGAAAAGTGAGTAACTATGCGTTGGTTAATGGATACGAGCCTAACATACTTGCCGTTAATTTGCGGTTGCAAAAAAGTCGTACGATTGGCGTGATTGTTCCAAGTTTCACAGATCCTTTTTTTGCAGAAGTGCTGGATGTTATTGAAACGAATGCAAGACGACAGAATTACAATGTTTTATTGGGTAACAGTAATGATAACAGCGAAAAAGAAGCTGATCTTTTTCATTCATTGCGCTTGCGGAGAGTAGATGGAATGATCATGAGCTTATCGCCTAAAAGTATGTTTCTTAAAAGGCGGAATTTCGAATCAGGAGCAACTTTGCCTTTGGTTTTTTTTAATCATGTACCTGGCTTTTCAGGTATAAGAGCAGATGCTATTAGTTGTGATGGGTATAATGGAATGTTGAAACTGATGAGTTGGTTTTTTCAAAATAATCGGAGGCATATCGGATTTATTAACGGCCCCTCTGATTTGTTATTGAGTAAAGAACTATTACAGGCCTATATGCATTCATGGTCTATACGGCGCAGAAAAATTGATATGCAGCTAGTTGAATCAACAGATCTTTCTAAAGAAGGAAACAGGCAGGCGATTTCAACACTGTTAAAGAGAAATTGTAAACTAGATGCAGTAATAAGTTTTAATGATCATGTACATATTGATGCAGTTGAAGCAGCCGCTGAACTGGGAATTGTAGTAAATCAAGATATAATTTTTGGTAGCACTGCCGGTCGTTCTTTTTCGCAATATTTAAGACAACCACCTCGTGTATCTTTAAATCCTTTTCCGGCCAAACAGGGGCAAATGGCATTTAATGCGCTTTTGCAACAAATTAATAGAGGTAAAATTGTTAGTCCGTTTTCTTATAAAAAAATTGAGGCGGATATTATAGTTTAATGTGATTTGTATATTTTAACGGTAGAGATTTTTTCACTCGTTACCCCTTTTCTCGGTTTTATTTTTTTTACGTGTAAAAATAAATCTTATATGAATTTTCGAAACCTATTTATTAAGTTTTCTTTAGTCGATTGACTTTAATTCTATTCGATCTGTTATAGTAGATAGAATGCAAAAACTCTAAATAACTTTTTTATCCATTATTAGTTCGGGAGAGAGAGGGTGGGTTTAAAAATACTAAAAAAATTAGTAATTTTAGTTACCTTTGTTTCCCATGCTCCCTGCCAAAGCCTATATTATTGCCCAGCTTCAAAAAGACCTGCTGAAACTTTCCGGTATGAAACCAGCAGGGCATGCTTCCGATTTGCCAAAGGGTTTGGGCTTTTTAAAAGATCATTTACCGCAGGCAAATTTTCCAACGGCTGCTGTACATGAGTTTGTTTGTGCGAACAAAGAGGGTGTTGCTGCTACAGAAGGTTTTGTGTCTGCATTGGTTAGTACAATCACGCATCCGGATGCTATTACAGTTTGGCTGAGCCCAGGTAAAACATTGTTTCCTCCGGCAATTAAATTGTTTGGTCTTGATCCCGACCGTATCATTTTCATTCAGCTTCATCAAGAGAAAGAGCTGTTATGGGCTACAGAAGAAGCATTAAAATGCAGGGGACTTGCTGCTGTTGTTTGTGAACTGCAGGAACTTAGTTTTACTTCATCCCGCCGGTTACAATTAGCTGTAGAACAAAGTGCAGTAACCGGATTTATTCTGCGAGTCAATCCTCGAAAGTTAACAGCAACAACCTGTGTAAGTCGTTGGCGAATTTCTTCCATAGCAAGTGAAACAAACGGAATGCCGGGAGTTGGTTTTCCGAAATGGGATGTGGAGTTGTTGAAAATGCGGAATGGTAAACCGGGATCGTGGGAAGTTGAATGGAAAGAGAACAGGTTTCATTTGCACGAGCATATTGCAGCGGTTGAACCGCAACTGCACAGAAAAACAGGATGAGATGCCGAAGCGATTTGTAGCAATATGGTTCCGTTATTTAAAAACGGATTGGTTTGTGCGTCGGGAAAAAGCATTAAGCAAAATTCCATTTGTTTTAGCCAGTCCGGATCATGGACGTATGGTGGTTACTGCAGTAAACCCATTAGCAGAACAGGAAGGTATCTGTACGGGAATGCTGGTAGCAGATGCAAGAGTAATCATTCCTTCATTAAACGTGTTGGATGATCAGCCTGGTTTACCTGAAAAGCTATTGGGAGGTTTAGGCGAATGGTGTATTCGGTTTACACCAATAGTTGCCATGGATTTGCCGGATGGACTTTTACTTGATGTTTCGGGTTGTGCTCACTTATGGGGAGGAGAGCAATTGTATATCGAACATATCCATAAACGGTTTAAAGAGCTGGGATATCATGTACGGATGGGGATGGCAGATACTATTGGGACAGCATGGGCTTTTGCACGGTATGGAAATGGTTCTGCTATTATTGAGTCAAATAAGCAGGCAACAGCTTTACTGGTATTGCCGGCAGCAGCACTTCGACTGGAACCGGAAACGGTTGAACGTTTGCATGCATTAGGTCTTCGAAGCATTCAGCATTTCATCAACATGCCTCTTTCTGTTCTTCGCAGAAGATTTGGAGAAACCTTTATTACACGCTTAAACCAGGCGTTGGGTAACGAAGAAGAAATGATTACACCCGTTCAACCCATTGCAGTTTACTGTGAACGGTTGACCAGTCTTGAACCGATCATTACGTTAACCGGTATTGAAATGGCTCTGCAACAATTATTGGAAACACTTTGCAACAAACTGCTGCACGAACAAAAAGGAATACGCACAGCTTGTTTCAAATGTTATCGTGTAGATGGAAAAACAGCAACTGTTGAAATCGGCACCAACCGTGCAACAGTTAATAGTAAACATCTATTTAAACTGTTTGAATTAAAACTATCTGCCATTGAGCCTGCGTTCGGTATTGAGTTGTTTACACTGGAAGCCAAGCGGACAGAAGATATTGTTTCTTCTCAATCAACATTATGGCAACAAACAGCAGGATTACATCATACGGAATTAGCTGAACTTATGGATCGCATTGCAGGCAAGTTTGGCGCACATACAATCAAGCGCTATTTACCTGCAGAACATTACTGGCCTGAACGTTCTTATAAAGCTGCACAACAGTTATTAGAAGAAAATAATGTGACATGGAAAGTAGAAAGGCCCCGACCGATACAACTTTTATCTACACCTGCACCTATTGAAGTAACAGCACCTGTTCCCGATTATCCACCCATGCTGTTTCGTTATAAAGGAACATTACACAAAGTAATAAAAGCAGATGGCCCCGAACGGATTGAACAGGAGTGGTGGTTGCAGCAAGGGCAGCATCGTGATTATTATGTTGTGGAAGATCAAAACGGTGCACGGTACTGGATCTTTCGTTTGGGACATTATACTGATGAAAACTATCAATGGTTTTTGCATGGATTTTTTGCTTAAAAAATTGCTGTATGCGTTATGTGGAATTACAGGTAACAACAAATTTCAGTTTCTTAAGGGGTGCCTCTCATCCTGAAGAGTTGGTTGAACAAGCTGCTGCTAATGGATATAAGGAAATTGCTATTGCCGATCGCAACAGTCTTGCAGGAATAGTACGGGCACATGCTGCTTCAAAAAAAGCAGGGATACGCATTGTGCCTGGATGCCGGCTCGATTTAACAGATGGGGCAAGCCTGCTTGCGTATCCAACAAACATAAACGCTTATGCACAGTTATGTAATTTGCTTTCAACCGGTAATCTTCGTGCAGAAAAAGGAGAATGTCGTTTGTACAAAGCAGATGTCTACCAACATGCAAAAGATATACTGTTTATTGCAGTGCCGCCAACAACATTGAGTAGTGCATTTGAATTTGAGGACTCATTCAAACAAAACTTACAGGAATACAAACACAATCTGGGCGATCAATTATACATTGCTGCCTGCAGATATTACAATGGAGATGATGCAAAATATTTATACCGGTTTGCACAACTGTCAGCAGAATACCATGTGCCACTGGTTGCAACCAATGATGTGCAGTATCATTATTTGACAAGAAGGGAGTTGCATGATATTGTTACCTGCATCCGGGAAAAATGCACCATCTATACTGCAGGATTTCGACTGCATCTGAATGCTGAACGCTATTTAAAACCGGAGGAAGAAATGTTTCGGTTGTTCCGGCATTACCCGGAAGCAATCAGAAATACAGCCGCTATAGCAGAAGCTTGCAAGTTCTCCTTAGATGAATTAACGTATGAATATCCGGAAGAGATTATTACAGAAGGACGGACACCGCAGGAAGAATTAACACACTTAGCCTGGCATGGTGCCAAGCAACATTTTGGTGAAACTATTCCCGCAAAAACAATTGCTGCCATTAAACACGAATTGGCATTCATTGAACAAATGAACTATGCGTCCTATTTTTTAACCGTCTATGATATAGTACGGTTTGCAAGAAGTCAAAATATTTTATGCCAGGGGCGTGGTTCTGCAGCTAACTCCACCGTTTGTTTTTGTTTAGGTATTACTTCTGTTAATCCGGAAAAATTTGATTTGTTGTTTGAACGGTTTCTGTCAGCAGCACGCAATGAACCACCCGATATTGATGTGGATTTTGAACATGAGCGAAGAGAAGAAGTGATTCAATACATCTATCGAAAATATGGCAGAGACAGGGCTGCTATTGTTGCAACTGTAACACAACAGCATCATAAAGGAGCCATCAGGGATGTAGCAAAAGCCATGGGGCTTTCAGTTGATATGATCAACCGGTTATCGCAAGCAGTAGGATCGATGGGAGAATTTCCGGAAGAAAGTTTTGCGCAGAATCGTTTTGCAGAGCAGGGATTTGATTTTAATGATCCGCATTTACGGAAAGTTGTATCTCTCACCAAACAGTTTATTGGTTTTCCAAGACAGTTGGGACAACATACAGGAGGTTTTGTCATCACAAGGGGCAAATTAACTGATCTATGTCCTGTACTCAACGCAAGAATGGAAAACCGCACCTGCATTGAGTGGAACAAAGATGATATTGATGCACTAGGATTCATGAAGATTGATGTGTTGGCCTTAGGTATGCTCACCTGTATCCGCAAAGCATTTGATTTGGTAAAGCAACAGTATGGAAGAGATCTTACACTGGCGAATATTCCACAAGACGATCCGGCTGTTTATGAAATGATTGGTCGTGCAGATACGATTGGTGTATTTCAAATTGAAAGTCGTGCACAGCAATCGATGCTTCCCCGGTTAAAGCCCCGTACATTTTATGATCTTGTGATTGAAGTAGCGATTGTAAGACCGGGACCGATCCAAGGCGATATGGTGCATCCCTATTTGCGCAGGCGTAATGGTGAAGAACCGGTTGAATATCCATCAAAAGAGTTGGAAGATATCTTAGGACGCACATTAGGTGTTCCCTTATTCCAGGAGCAGGCGATGAAGATTGCTATTGTTGCAGCAGGCTTTACTCCCGCAGAAGCCGATGAATTACGCAGAAGCATGGCAACCTTTAAAGCACAGGGCAAAGTTTCAAAGTTTGAAAGGAAGTTAACAGCAGGTATGTTGAAGAATGGATATAGCCTGGAGTATGCACAGCGTGTCTTTCGTCAGTTGGAAGGATTTGGCAGCTATGGTTTTCCCGAAAGCCATGCTGCCAGCTTTGCATTGCTGGTATATGTTTCATCCTGGTTGAAGTGCTATTATCCGGATGTGTTTGCCTGCGCTTTGTTGAATAGTATGCCGATGGGATTTTATCAACCTGCACAAATTGTGATCGATGCACAGAAGCATGGAGTAGAAGTGCGGCCGGTAGATATTAATTATTCTGCATGGAATAATCTTTTGGAAGAAAAGGCAGGCAATTACTGTGCACTGCGATTAGGTTTCCGACAGGTGAAAGGAATGCGGGAAGAGGATATAAATGTATTACTGAAAGCAAGAACTGCTACTTACAAAAGTATGGATGAGCTTCGGCACATCGGTTTATCGGAAAGCTCCTTAAAGCTGTTGGCAGACGCAGATGCTTTTCGTTCAATAGGAGCAGACAGACGAGAGGCATTATGGGAAATCTCAAAAAAAGATACTGCCATTGGTGTATTCGAAGGACAGTCGAATGATGATCCCGATGAACAGGAGGTAACATTACCACGCATGAAAGAATCGGAACATGTGGTACAGGACTATGCCACAACTTCTCTTTCATTGAAAGCACACCCGGTGAGTTTTGTAAGAGAAAAACTGGAACAGTTACGTGTGATCAACATCAATTCTTTACCCAATTGTACAAACGGACAACTTGTAAAAATTGCCGGACTGGTGTTGGTGCGCCAACGGCCTGGCACAGCCAAGGGCGTGTGCTTTATGACCATTGAAGATGAAACCGGATTTGCCAATGTTGTTTTTTTTGAAAAGCTGTTTGAAAAGTTTCGAAAGGAAATTCTTCAAGCAAGACTGATCATGGTAGAAGGGAAATTGCAGATAGAAGGGGAGGTGATACATGTAATTGTGAGCAACTGTTTTAATCTTTCATCGTTTTTGAAAAATCTTACAAAAGCAGATGACAGTAAGTAATGCGTACGGGAAGGACTCTTTGTTTAAACGTAACGAACAGCAAGAATCGCAACCGGTATTTTATAAAGGCAGGAACTTTCATTAAAAAAAAGTGGATTAACCTTCGTCTGCCGTAGTTTGGTGCAACCGATCGGTGGAGTAAGGAATTGCAAGCTTAAAACAAACTGCATCGAAATACCGGGGTCACTACAGGAGACCCCAAGCCGGCTATAAATGAGAAATTAGGGCAAAGAATATTTTAAATTAATTATTGTTTTACAATAATTAATTAATATATTTGAATGATTAATTAAATAATTGAAGAATGGGTAAAACAAAGCTTATTGCAAAATTTATTGCATTTTTTAGCCGTGTATTGGCTATAGCCTATTTGCTAATGGCTGTTTACAGTAGTATATGTTTGACAACAAAATGCTTTGTTACACCATATGGTAATGGACAGTACTTGCATATCAATTATCCTTTTTCTCAAAAGCCTTTTTTAAATGTTGACAACAATGCCAGTTATATTTTTTTCTCTTTTCTGCTGCCGATAATTTTATATGCTTTGTTTTTTTTGCTGACTGGAAATCTGTTTGCTGTTTTTTCAAAAACAAAACTGTTTACGCACTATAATTTGTCAGAGTTGAAAAAATTCTACCTGTTTAACTGGTTCATACCTTTTCCTGCAATTATCATCAGCAGTTTTTTTGTAGAGATAATTAATATGATATGGCTTCTGGCGATTATCCATTGCATCTTTGGCATTTTTACCTGGATGGTAGCAGCCATTTTCAAACAAGGTCTTCGATTACAAAACGAACAAGATTTATTTATATAGCCATGCCAATTATTGTAAATGTAGATGTTATGCTTGCAAAGCGTAAGATGCAATCGAAAGAATTGGCAGAACAGTTAGGAATTACGCCGGCCAATCTCTCGATACTGAAAACGGGTAAAGCAAAAGGTATCCGTTTTGATACACTTGAAGCCATTTGTAAAGTATTAAACTGTCAGCCCGGAGACATACTTGAATACATAGCAGAACAATAAAAATAATCAACTAAAACCTGGGTTTTACATATCACTCAACTTGAGTGTAGCTATTCTATTGCCCATACTTAATACACGCAAATGAAACGATTGGAAATAAAAACATTGCAGAAAATATATCCTAACGGAGTCAAAGCCATCGATAATATTTCATTGGAAATTTCGAATGGAATGTTTGGATTGTTGGGGCCGAATGGCGCAGGTAAATCCTCGCTGATGAAAACAATAGCAGGACTTCAGAAACCAACAAGCGGCACCATTCATTTTAATGGTGTTGATATAGTCAAAGAGCCTGCATTTGTTAAAAAAAGTCTAGGATTTCTGCCTCAGGATTTTGGTGTTTATCCAAAAGTGTCTGCTTACAACTTACTTGAACACCTGGCGATTCTGAAAGGAGTAGGTAATCCACGAGAAAGAAAAAGCCAAATCATCAATTTGCTGGAAAAAGTAAATCTGTTGGCAGTGAAGAACAAAGAGGTGTATACTTTTTCCGGAGGTATGAAACAGCGCTTTGGTGTAGCCCAGGCGCTCTTGGGTAATCCTCAGTTGATTATCGTAGATGAACCCACTGCAGGCCTAGATCCTGAAGAACGTAATCGTTTCAATATGCTGTTAAGTTCAATCAGTGAAGATGTCATTGTAATGCTGTCTACCCACCTCGTCGAAGATGTATTTAATCTCTGTAGTAAATTGGCCATCATCCAACAAGGGACAATAAGGGCTATCGGAAAGCCCTCCGAAATGATCGCTTCCTTAAAAGGTAAGGTATGGACAAAAGCCATCGATCATTCAGAGCTACAGGCTTATCGCTCCAACTATAAAGTTATCAGCCAACATCTAGTGGAAAGAGTATTACATATATCCGTTTACGCTAATGTGCAGCCTTCCGGATTTTTTCCAGTAACGCCTACTTTGGAGCTGGCATATTTTCAGTATCTGCAATAGATGTAATTGATGAAATGGCCTAAAACCGAATATAAAAAGAGTAAATAATTGAGCATGCGTACAATTGCAGTGTTTGACATCAACAGCTACTTCAAACAAATCCCAACGTATTTTATTGCCGTATTGTTGTTTTGTTTTGGCGTTTTTGGGGGGAGCAGATTTAATCTAAGTGTCGGTGAAGGGGTGTATTTAAATTCTCCTTATACAATCGGGTTTATGCTTGGGTTGCTCAGTCTTTCAGTAATTTTTATAGCTACGGTCAACGGTATTCAGCTTTTATTTAAGGAATGGGATTCACGATTTGATTTGTTGTTGTTTTCCACAACAATCAGCAGAAATCAATTTACAAATGGTCGCTTTTTATCGTTTTATATCGTAACGATTTCAGGTTTTTTCCTGTTAACAGCAGGATTTATGGTTGGCCAATCTCTAAGAGAAGGGCCGGCCATACAAGACTGTTTTTATCTTTCCTATTATTTATATCCATTGGTTTTATTTGGATGCGTTAATACCTTTTTTGTCTGTAGTGTATTATGTATGGTTGCATGGCTCACGAAAAATAAACTAATGGTGGCACTAAGCGGATTGCTGTTATATGTCCTTTATATGGTTGCATTGCTTTTTTCCGGTTCGCCATTTATGACGCAGTCTATGCCTCAGTCGTTAGAGATACAACGCATCTCTGCATTTGCAGACCCGTTTGGTCTGACTGCTTATTTTTTTGTAAGTAAGGATTTTACTATTGCACAAAGGAACACTGTTTTGACTCCGCTTAGTGGAAGCCTGCTGGCAAACAGGTTGATGATTACTTCAATGTCAGTTGTGTTTTTCCAACTTGCCAGGAAGTATTATACCAATATAAAATCTTCCCGAAGTAAAAGACAAGAAGAAGGCAGATTTACAGATACTGCTGTATCAGCTGCATATAAAACGACAGCAGTTAGTTTCAGTAGTCTGCAGTATTTGAAAGCAGTCCGTTCATTTTTTAAAGCAGATTTGATTTATATATTCAAAGGAATTGCTGTTGCCGCAGCTGCTGTATTGTTATTATTTAACCTCGGTATGGAAATGTATGCTGATATCGAAAAAGGTATCCGGCTTCCACAAAAATTTGCATCTTCCGGATTACTCTCATCCACCATTCTGGAAAATTTACATTTGCCAGCCGTTTTACTGATCGTGTATTATGCGAATGATTTATACTGGAAAAGTAGTGTTTCCCGTTTTTCGATATTGGAAAATACAACAGCTTTCATGTCCGCAAAACTTTTGGGACATTGGTTTAGTTGTATTGTTCTTATAATTTTTTTTACGGTGATATCTATTCTTTTGGGATTGTTTTTTCAAATGGGTTATCGTTTTACGACTGTCAACTGGGAACCTTATTCCAGTATTTTTCTGTTTTGTAGTTTTCCATTGGTAGTGCTGGCAGGATTTATGTTGCTTTTAAATCAAATCATTCCTCATAAATATCTATCGCTCGGCGTTACTTTATCCATTGCATTTTTTGCAGCAAGTCCTTTTACAGGATTAATCATCAATAATCCGTTGTTTCGCTTCCTTACAGCCTTTAGGGGACAATACAGTGATTTTAATGGTTATGGAACCTATATGCTTTCATATGCACAACGGGCGATGTTTGGTTTATGCAGTTTGTTGGTTTTCTGGCAGATTTCAAATATGATAAAAGAGCGCAAAATGAAAGTTCATTTCTTGATTCTGTTCATCTTTCTAGTTTTTTCATCTTTTTTCTTTGCCAATCAATTCTTAAAAGGGTATGTACCTGCAGATAAACGCCAGAAGCTGGAAATGGCAGTTAGCTATGAAAAAAAATACAGAAAATATCAAGCCATACCGCAGCCTGTTATTACTGATGTAATAACACAGGTGCATCTATTCCCGTCATTACAGCAATACACGGTTGAGGGCGTTTATACGATCAGGAATAAATCCAACCGTCCGGTGAACCACATTCTCGTTAGTTTTCATGATGATTTGAAAATAACAGAGGCACAGTTTACGTCTGCTTCAGAGACACTTGAGATCGATCAACCCATCAGTGAAATTTACCTTCGTCAGCCATTGAGGCCAAATGACAGTGCAAAATTGCGATTTTCACTGCAGTACTCCTGGCGTCCGGTGAATGGACATCAGTCTTTTAATGCCATCGTTGAAAATGGTTCATTTATGCGCATCAGCCGGTATTATCCGAGGATCGGTTATCAATCGGACTATGAATTGATGGATAGCATTGAAAGAAAACAATACGGTCTGGGGCCGGCTACTCCCTTAAAGCGGATTCAGGATCCAAGAGAGCCTGCTGATGATTTGATAACGCTTGCAATGACAATTGATACCGACGACGGGCAAACCGCAGTAGGTATCGGCGAACTGAAAAAGAAATGGAGCGACAAGGGCCGAAATTATTTTCAATTCGAAGCAATGGATCCGATTCCTTTTCGGTTTGCAGTCTCTTCTGCAGCATATAAAATTAAGAGTGTTCTGCATGATAGTATAACTATCAGTGTGCTGTATCATCCTGAACATGAAGTAAACGTAGATCATCTTATACGTAATGCAAAATTGACATTGGACTATTGCCGCAGTAATTTCGGGGCATACCCTTTTAAGTCTGTTTGCTTTGCAGAAGTGTCTTCATTCACAAAGGGCTTCGCCGGAACAGCTTATCCTGCATCCATATTTATGACTGAGGATATGCTTTTTCATGCCAATATTAAAGCGGATCAAAAACAGGATGTAATCAATGAGCTGGCAGGGCATGAGTTATCTCATTTATGGTGGGGAGGCAATCAGATTGTTCCTGATATAAGAGAAGGCGCTGCATTTCTTACGGAAACTTTGGCCATGTATACAGAGATGATGCTGTATAAAAAAATGTATGGTATTGAAAAAATGAAAGAACGCTTGCAGGTACACCAGCAGATATATGATACAGAAAAAGGATTTTCATCAAATGAGCCATTGTATAAAGTAAGTGGTGGTAATCCACATATTTGTTATTCAAAAGGTGCAGTGGTAATGGTTCAGCTAAGTGAACTGATTGGGGAACAAACAGTAAATATGGCATTAAGAAATTTCTTACAATCAGTCAGGTATTCCGGGAATAAGCCAATATCAACAGATTTTATAAATGAAGTATTGAAAGTTAGTGAGCAAAGGTTTCATAGTCAGATCAAGCAGCTATTTATGGAAGTATAAATAGCCTTCGATAAAACCGTGTATAGAAAACTGTTTTCGTAGTAAGGTTAAATCACACAATCATACAGATTATTAAGCAGCAATGGTATACCAAAAAAATAAGAAGGTAGTTTTTACTACAAGCATAGTTGTAGATGAATTAAATATTCAGATAGAGATTGATCCGGAAGATGTAAGTATTGACGAGCATTTGGAAATGGTTAACCGTGTAATTGATAATTATTCTCTTTACGAAGACATGGCAAGAAAGAAAATTATTGAAGATTTTCTCAGCCAGTATGATAACATCTGGGTTGATGAGGATCATACTGAATTAAATCAGGCCGACTTTGCTAAGAACCTTTCAGTTAAACGAATTTCATTTCTTTCGAACACTGGGATTGATTTTATTTATGACGAAAAAAGGATGTTTGGATTTCATTCATTGGTTGCACATTCCTTTGATGGTGAAAAATTTGAATATACTTCTATGTTAGGGTGAAATTGAAACGGATTCGCTGAAAAAGACCTAAATGCTGACAGCCAAAAAACTGGTCCTACCTCTATTCCTGAATGAAAGAATTGTATTGTTATAATTAACCTGTACCTGTATCGTATTGTAAATAGGTTATTTGCATAATCGAATAACATATTTTAAAGTCATTTCCTATGCAGTTACAAGTCACTAAGTTAGCGTATGAATGAAGCAGGTATAACGGCTCTGGTAATAAGAGCAAGAGTTGGCAGTCAATAAGTTTTGTAAACCGAAAGTTTCCGCTTAAAGACAATGGATTGTTAGATCGATGATTCAAAATGAAAAGAAGTGATATGAATTGGCATTTCGTTGCTTTTGAAAATAGTTCAGTTGCTGAAAATAAAGATTCATGGAGGTGTTACCCAATGTTCTATATGTCTATTGTTGAGCTTGGTCAACGCACAGTTGTGATACTCAGAGAGCAGTATCAGCTAGCTGGTCTTATGTTTACAAAATGTAAAATATTCAATCATAAAGTTGATAGTTAGGATCGTAAAAAGGCTGCTATTGAAGCTGCTTGTTGTCTGTAAAAGAGTAGTTGCCTTTTTATTGGGAAATCAGTAGCGATCTGAATGCAAATGGAATAGCAGAACTTTTCAGAGTCGGTTGTTTAAATGTTTCACTTGGTTTTTTCAGCCAACAGCTGTTTTTCTGACCGATGATAAATGTTCAGTTGCTTTAAATTCCTGGGGAGAAATTCCCGTCTGTTTTTTGAAAAACCGAGTAAAATAAGCAGGGTCATCAAATCCAAGCTCATATCCAATTTCTTTAATACTCTTGCTGTTGTAAGACAGCTCTCTTTTTGCCTCAAGTATAATTCTGTCTGCAATAATATCTCCTGCTGTTTTTGCAGTGTATTTTTTGGATAAGCTGTTTAATGTTCTCGGCTGTATGGACAGCGCCTCGGCGTAAGCCTGTACACTGTGTTCGGTACGAAACTTTTTTTCGACCTCTCTTTTGTATTTTTGAAATACAGAGAAATTGACATCGGTAGTTGTCAACTCCTGTGACGTATTGATTTTCTTTAACCTGCTGATATGGGTGATCAGTATTTTCAGGTAAGCAAGCATTATTTTTTCTTTATCTTCCTCGTTGGCATTGAACTCTGTTTCCATTTTATTCAAAACATCATCCAGTACTGCATGAACCGAAGCCGTGAGTTTAATGACGGGTTCGGTTTGTATATTGTCAAATAAGCCTGTTTTAATCAGGTAATCGTCCATGTCTTTACTGTCTGAAAACAACGACGGTAAAAACTTAATAACAAAACCTTCAGCTTTTTCTTTTGGAAAAATGCGGTGTAACTGACCGGGAGATAACATGAACAATACGGATCCGGCATATGGATAATCTATCGTGTCAATAACATGGTTGCCGCTCCCTTTTTTTAACCAGACAATTTCATAATAATTCTGACGATGCCCTTCTTCAATTTCTGCAATCGTACATGCTTCTTCTTGAAATGAACTTATTTTAATACTGCGTATTTCTTTTGTGTTGCAATAGTCGGCGATTGCAAATACTGGTGCATGTTTCTTCTTTTCCATTGCTGGTAAAATTTATTCTACAAATTTAATCAATGTACCAGATATGCCGTCTTGCACAAATGTGGTTTTCACTTGCACAATAACGACCTAGATGTAGTTGTCATTTATAAAAAGGTTGAAAAATCCAAGTTTTCTGCATTTTCTGCTATTCTATCATGCAGTGCAGCGGGACAACTTTGCAAAAAAATATAAGAGTATATGATCGCTGATTTAAAAGAACAAAAAGTAGACATGGGTTTGCTGGTATTAAGAGTTTTGATTGGATTTATGTTCATTTTGCATGGAGCGCCGAAGCTTTTTGGAGGAACAGAGACTTGGACCTTTGTAGGAAGTTCGATGGAGTTTGTTGGCTTGAAAAGTGGGTTTGCATTTTGGGGATTGATGGCTGCATTGGCAGAGTTTGCGGGAGGCTTACTGCTGATTATAGGCTTGTTTGTACGGCCTGCATCTTTGTTTTTATTGGGAACAATGATCGTAGCCATACTTTTCCATTTTGGAAAGAACGAAGGATTCAATGGCGCTTCACATGCAATGGAAGATGCAGTTGTGTTTGTGTGTCTTTTTATAACCGGAGGTGGCAAATTTGCGTTGGACGCTATGATGAACAGCAGGTTTGGAAAGTTCGGTTCAAAACAAAATGCAGCTTAAAATGCGGATAGCAGCTTTTTGTTTTTTGTTATTGCCCATTGCTGCTATTGGTCAAAAAGGCCCTTTCAGTTTAACCAATAGAGTTAAGCTGGACAGGGCCCTTTTTGCTTTTAGATCAAAAACCTTTGTGGATTTTGATACCCTGCGGATGATTAAGAATATATCTGAAATGCGTATGGCTTTGATGATTTCCGATTCATTAAACACGAAATGCAGTTTTCGGATTTTTGGGTCGCTCACTGTAGCAAAACAAAATTATTCCAACAGCTCAGCAGAATTGATTCTTAAGCCCGGCAAAAAAGTAAAGATCAATCTTGGTTATACAGCTACGCTTACTACGGAATTACGGCCGAATCCGACTGTTCCTGAAAGCTTAATCGAGTCAATGCCACAGGCGTCAATTATCGGCGCACGGCCAACTGCAAAGCTGCAATACAAATGGACAGATCACTTTTCAACAGGTATCGGTACTTCTTATCATGATACGGCCTTAGCCATTCATGCAGCAGTTTCATTTAAAAATTTGAGAATGGCTGGCTATGTTTCAAAGCATGAATTTTTTGTTGCCAGTGATGCGAGGTTTAAGCATATTGATTATTCATGGACCTATCGTAATACGGGCGTTTTTTCCATCGCTTTTTTCGTTAAATTAAAGAAAAATTTTACGTCTTTTGTCGATATGCAGATTCCGGTTAAAACAGGAGGTTCCAGGGTAATTGGAATCAGAAAGCATTTTTCTGATAAATCCGGTATAGTACACGGATTTTTAGAAACCTCTTTCGATCTGCATTCAAATCTGTTGTCACTGCAATATTACTTTCATATCTGAATTGAGACATATACCTCTTCCTGTATATCGTTCATTTCAACAAGCTGAATTTATTTCCATTTTTTTTGACGAAGACTTTGGTTGTCTTTGCAATACATGCAGGCTTCGGTTCTACAGTTTGGATTTTTTTATTCTGGTTTGCCGTTATTTGAAAACCTGTAAAAGATCTTGCTGAGCAGGCTGCGGGAAAAGGAATGATTTTTACATCGTTATTTTTCAAACACAATATAAGATGAGGAGTCCTTACTCTTTGTATTTATTATACGTCGTCTATCTGCATGATTCTCCTAAAACTTTTATGATCATTGGTTGATAGGACTACTTGTTCATTTCTTATTTCATACGGTATGTATAAAAATGCAATTCATGTGTTTTTTCGTCCATTCTTTCGGGCACAGCTGCAACTGAAATTTGCATAGAAAATAAATACAACATGCCTTTTATACAAATTGATGTAACACGTGATGGTGTTACCAAAGCACAAAAACAGGAATTGATTCTTGGTGCAACACAACTCCTGAAAGATGTCCTTAATAAGGATTTTAGTCTCACACATGTCATCATCAGAGAAATCGACAGCGATAATTGGGGGCTTGCAGGTGAGCAGGTAACAGAAATTCGTAAACAAATTAATAAACAATCAAACAATGCGTAAAAAAACAGTGATCGTAACTGGTGCATCAACCGGAATAGGCAAAGCAATCAGTAAAACATTTCTCGATAAAGGATGGAATGTGGTAATGAACTCTGCTACAAAGCAGAATCTTCAAAACACATTTGAAGAATTCAGTTCTCCGGAAAATGTAAAAGTGGTTGTTGGGGATGTCAGCAAACAAGCTGTCTGCGATGAAATGGTAGCAACTGCTCTTCAACATTTTGGAGCCGTTGATGTGCTCATTAATAATGCCGGCGTATTTGCTCCCAAAGGTTTTCTGGATGTGGAAGAAGCTGATTTGGACAGGTATTTTACAATCAATCTCAAAGGAACGTTTTTCGCTACACAGGCCGCAATCAGAGAAATGCTCCAACTTGGCGGTGGTTCGGTGTTAAATATCGGAACCGTATTGGTTAATCATGCGATCGGTGGATTTCCTGCAACTGCTCCTGTTGTTAGTAAGGGAGCCGTCCATGCATTAACCGTTCAGCTGGCAGCTGAATTTGGCAAACAAAACATTCGTGTTAATACAATTGCCCCAGGAATCATTCGTAGTCCTTTACAGGGTAAAATCGGTGTTGCTGATGCAGATAGTTTAGCGGGTCTTCACCTTGTAAACAGGATCGGTGAACCGGAAGATATTGCGGAAGTCGTGTATACCGTAGCAACCAGCAATTTTATTTCCGGTGAAATCATCAATGTCGACGGCGGACATGTTGCCGGTCATCATCTTAATTAAACTCAAAAAAGTAAAAAAATGAAAACTAATTTAATGATTCTTCTCGTTGCAATTTTTAGTATGGCATGTTTTGCCGGTAACGCACAGAGCAATAAAAAAACTAAAATTCTTTTTGTATTAACATCCCATAATAAACTTGGGAATACCGGTAAGCCAACCGGTTTCTGGATCGAAGAGTTTGCGACACCGTATTATTATTTTACGGATAAAGGATACGAAGTAGTTGTCGCTACACCGAATGGGGGACAGGCGCCGATTGATCCAAAGAGCAATGAACCTTCCTTTCAAACGTCATCTACAAAAAGGTATTTTAATGATGCAGTGACCCAGAAGGTATTGGCTTCTACCAAAAAGCTTTCAACAATTAAACCGGATGATTTTGTTGCGGTATTCTATCCTGGCGGTCATGGCCCTATGTGGGATCTGGCGAATGATAAAAATTCTATCCGTTTGATTCAGCAGTTTTATGAAAGCAAAAAGCCTGTAGCCTTTGTATGTCACGGTCCGGCAGCTTTGGTTAATGTGAAAGATAAAAAAGGGAATTATCTCGTGAATGGAAAGAAAATAACCAGCTTTTGCAACACAGAAGAAGATGCGGTACAACTTTCAAAAATTGTTCCTTTTCCATTGGAAAGTAAGTTAAAAGAAAGAGGAGCGATTTATGTGAAAGGAGCTGACTGGAGTTCGTTTGCAATCGAAGACGGTAATTTAATTACCGGTCAGAATCCTCAGTCGTCGGAACTGGTTGCAGAGAAACTTTTAGGACAAATTAAAGGCAACTAAATCAGTATTTATGTTTCAGCAGGATATACAACAGATTCAGTCTGTTATTACCAATTATTTTGAAGGTATCTATTATGGAGATATCGATAAGCTGTCGTCTGCGTTTCATCCGCAATGTTTATTGATCGGAGATATCAACGGACAGCCTTATTTCAAGAGCCTCGAGGAGTATCTGCATGGTGTAAAGAACCGGAAAAGCCCCTGTGATTCGGGCGAGCAGTTTCAAATGAAGATTTTAGGAATTGAAGCAGTCAATGATATTGCCAGTGCAAAACTCCATCTGCCGATGTTGGGATATAATTATTACGATTATATGTCATTAAGCAGAATTGAAGGTCAGTGGAAGATCGTCAATAAAATTTTTACAAATGTGGGTGTGGGTACGCGGTAAATATGAAACCCGGTTGGCAATTGCTGCCGGGTTTTCATTTTTTTATGCAGTAGTGAGACCTTCAGTGGTCAATCCTTCAACCGGTAGAATGAAAAAAGCAGTGGAAGTACAGGTGTTTACATGGAAATGGTTGTTGATTCTATTCTTCGTGGTTGTCATCAATGAGGACAGCCATGGGCAGCAGTTGTCAATCAACAAACTCGGGATTGTTTGGCAGGATAGCCTGCAGTGGAACTCGTTCGCGGCATTTCCTGCAAAAGTTAAACTCGCTATTCTTGTCGGAGATCCACGAAAGCCGGCACCTTACCTGGTGCGGGTAAAAGTGCCGTTGAATGAAAAGATTATGCCGCATAAACATCCTGAGGACAGAGTCTATACGGTGATTTCGGGCGTCTTTTATATTGGAATAGGAGAAGTCTTTAATGAAAGTAGTTTACAGGCTTATCCTCCGGGAGCTGTTATTGTATTACCTGGTAATACGCCGCATTTTCATTGGGCAAGATCAGGTGAATATATCACACAGGTTTATGCAATAGGTCCGTTAGGTCTGGAGTATATCGACTCTAAATATGACCCAAGGGTTACTTCAACAGAAAAACATGATGAATAGAAAAAAAGATATAGCCCCCGTTTTAAAAATTCAGTATCCCCTATTGCAAGGGCCCTTTGGTGGAGGTTTGTCTTCGTCCAGACTTGTTGCTGCTGTTTCCAATGCAGGAGGTTTGGGAGGGTACGGAGCATATCAATTGGAACCACTGCAAATAAAACAAGTGGTAAAAGAAATAAGAGCACTTACAAATAAGCCATTCAATATTAATTTATGGGTCAATGATGCAGATGCAAATGCGAGTGACTTGAATGATGTAGAGTTTGAACATGTTGCTGCGTCATTCAAACCTTATTTTGACGAATTGAATATTCCGCTTCCTTCGAAGCCACAGAATGCTGCCAGTAAATTTGAAAAACAGGTTGAAGTGCTGTTGTCACTGCAGCCTGCCGTTTTCAGTTTTGTTTTTGGAATTCCATCAAGGGAAATTCTCAACGAATGCAGAAAACGCCAAATCACAACCATTGGTGCGGCAACAACACTTGATGAAGCCATGGCTTTGGAAGATGCCGGTGTCGATCTGATCGTAGCTTCAGGTTTTGAAGCGGGAGGTCATCGCCCCTCATTTATACAAACACCGGAACTGTCCTTGCATGGAACATTCACCTTGGTGCATCAGTTGTCTTCAAAAGTGAAAGCGCCTGTGATCGCAGCGGGTGGCATAGTAGATGCTAGAAGTATCAAGGCTGCATTTAAACTGGGCGCATCCGGTGTTCAGATCGGTACTGCATTTTTAGCCTGTGAGGAATCAGGAGCATCAAACGAATACAGGGAAGTGCTTTTTTCAGATCGTGCAAAATATACGTCACTTACAAACGTATTTACCGGAAGACTTGCAAGAGGTATCAGTGGTCGTATTGGAAATGACTTGCGTGATGTTGCGGAAGTACTTCCATTTCCTTTGCAATCAGTTTTTTTATCTCCTCTCCGAAAAGCCGCGATTGAACAGGGGAGGATGGAAATGTTGACTTTTTGGGCCGGACAAAATGCCTTGTCTGTGAAACATAAAACTGTACAGCTTTTATTTAAATCGATCATTGAGGATATGCAATGGTAAGTATGAACAACTAAGTGAGGGGCTTCGGTACTGGCAGCCATCACGTTAGTTGTATTGGATGGTTCATCAGAATGAATGATGATACACGAATATGAATAATTGTTTCAGTTATTATTCTGTTTAGAAACTAAGAAAACAGTGGCATACATGTACAAGATCGTTATTAGTCGAATGCTATATCTTATTGTATTCTTTTTTTGCGGAGGTTCAACGCAGTCTCAGAACAGGCTTTCCAAAAATGAAATAGGCTTGAATTTTTTTCGAAATCCTTCCATTGGACTGGAGTATAGGTATCGTGCCTTTTCAGTTCACAGTGGAATCTATGTGACAAATTTTGAAAGGAACAGAACCTGGAGGTTTTTTAAATCCGGTCTTACTTTCTGGTTCTTACCGGTCGGTAACAGCGTGCATCCTTCTTCTTTTTATGTCCAGTTGAATTTTCTGCGAGGATTAAATTTGGATTACAAGAATAGACATGCATTTTCTTCTGACATTGGCTACAGGTTAATGCTTCTCAAAGGGTTGCAGGCAAGGCTGGGAATAACTGGAATTATTGCAAAAAATAAACCTGTAAAAATTAATCCAACTCCATCCATTAACTATTCTTTCTTTTTTTAAAATGATGCGGATACAAAATAGAAACACAGGCCTGCTCTTTATTTGTGGAAGTTTGCTATTACTCGTGCCCTACGGCATCTTAAGTCTTCGATTTGGTTATCCTGAAATTTTAAGGCAGGATGCCGGAGAAATCCTGGGCATTTTTTACAATAGTGGTCCTGTTTTACTATTGACCTGGCTGGCTTTTGCCTTGGTAGGTTTTCCCCTGATCATCGGATGTCTGAAACTGGGTCAGGAATTAGAAAATGAACATCGTGCTGTCCGTTGGAGTACAACTGTCGGAGTGATTGGGTTAACTGTTCAGATGATCGCACTGTTACGTTGGGTATTTGTCGTTCCTGTTTTGGCTGATGCGTATGCTACAGGTAATGAAATGACAAAAGTGGCCGCCGTGCTTTCGTTTAAAACCCTTCACCAGTTTGCAGGTGTGTTGCTTGGTGAGAGTATTGGTCAGCTCTTTACTGTGATCTGGACGTTCACCATAAGTCTTGTTTTTATGCAATTGCGATTGTTCCCGAAATGGTTGTCATGGCTGGGACTGATCAGTTCAGTTATTTATTTTTCTGCGCAAACAGAGTTAATCCATACGGTCATGCCGGAAATTCCTGTCATTCAGTACGCGGGTTTGGTCGGAAGTACACTCTGGTTGATATGGTTGTTGCTTTTAGGGACCATGCTGCTTCAAAAAAAGCTGTAGCATATTAACGCGGAAAGCTGTTGACAAACCCGCACTGTCAACTCTTTGAAGAGAGATCGTAAGGCTTTTTAAGAGCATGAACGAAAAATTATGGGGCGCTTTTTAGAACAGACAATGAAAATATACGGTGTAAGTAAGCATCGTTAGCAGACAGTAAATTGAACAGTTAAAAATAAACGAATGTATATACCCAAACACTTCTCAGTAGATGACAGTAATCAGATACTGAGTTTTATTAAACAATATAGTTTTGCTTCAATCATCTCTTTGCAGGATAAGCTGCCTGTTGCTGCTCATCTGCCTTTTATTGTTGAAGAAGAAGATGGTCATTGGAAATTACTTTCACATTTTGCAAAATTGAATCAACAATGGGAAGCGATTGAAAACCAGATTTCGCTGGTAATATTTTCAGAGCCCCATGCCTATATATCTCCGGTTCATTACACTTCCGCTTTGAATGTTCCGACATGGAATTATGTTGCTGTTCATGTTTACGGAGAGGTGCAAATTATTCGGGAGCAAAAAAGAGTAGAAGAATTATTAATGAAAACGATTCAGCACTTTGAACCGGGTTATCTGCAGCAATGGAATGGTCTGCCTGATAAGTTCAAACTAAACATGCAAAACGGAATCGTTGCTTTTGAAATGCACATTACACAGGTACAGGCAAAATTCAAATTGAGTCAGAACCGGACTGAAGTTGAACGAAAGGCAATAAGTACAGCGTTGAAGTTCAGTGAGAAGTCTGTAGAAAAGGAACTTGGTATGTTGATGAAACATAATGAAAATCATTAAAGAGAATGTCATGTATATCAGACACTGCTGTACGCTTTTTATCCTTCTTTTAAGTTCTGCTGTTTGCTTCGGGAAGAACGTCTTGAAAAATAATGATCAGGGTTTGGCAGTCGTGCAGAGCTGGTTCAATGCCTGGGAAACAATAAGCAAAGATATTTGCGAGGCAGATCGGCCAGCCAACGTTGATTTTGTTTTTTTTGATGATTCGCTTGTATACTCTACTTCAACAGTAACCATCAGCAAACAGACTGGGTTTAAAGGTCCGGGATTTAAAAATCAACATTTAATCTGGTTTGTTGAGCCACATCATGATGTTATTTTATTGCCGGATGGTCAACAGATTAAACCTTCCATAATGGCTTTTGCATCCACAGTTGATTCGGGTTCTGAACAAACATATTTTGTTATGCCCCTGCCAAGTTTTTGGAAAAACGCAGGGGTAGAAAGTAAGGAACTGGGAATCGATAATCTGTTAGTAGGAATTTTTTTACATGAGTATTCCCATTCTCAGCAAATTAGAATTTATGGAGAACAGCTTGCATTGATGGAGGATAAGAAATCACATCTTTATCCAATCACTGATAATATTGTACAAGATGTTTTTGAATCCGATAGTGCTTACTGCAAGGCATTTACAATCGAGGTGGATCGTTTTTATCAGGCGGCGTTGTCAAACTCCCCAGGCGAACGTGATGAAAAACTGCAAACAGCATTAATCGTATTTACTGATCGGCATAATCGTTGGTTTGTAAACAATTTCACTTTTTTAAAAGAAGCAGATAAACTCTTTCTTACGATGGAAGGATTGGGACAATATATGATGTACCGGTGGCTGATACATAAACAGGGAGCTAATTTACCGGAGGATCTTGCACTTAAAGGAGTTCGCCGGGGTGGAAAAAAAAGGTCACAGGAACAAGGGGTAGCGCTTTTTTTAATTCTGGAGAAAAAGATGAAGGGGAAAGAATGGATGAGTAAATTTTATGGGAACAGAATGGAGGATATTATCAGTGTGCTACAAAAGGAAGCCAGGTAAATGCATCCTCGGTTTCAAATACAGTTATGAAGTAATGTAGTAAGCTGCTTAAAAATAATAAAACTTAACGTACAATGCACCCGCAATTAGCAGAAGATCTCGCAACCATTGACTCGCTTTTTGAGACTGTAAAATTACAGGGACTTGATTACCTGCAGCAACTTTCTCAACGGCCGACTACAGCTGTTGCTGTGGAATACAGTCAGAACTTGAGTGATGAAGGCGTAGGCACACTGAAAGCACTGGAATTATTTAATAGGCAATTTGAACCTGTGATTATCGGTTCGTCAGGGCCCAGGTTTTTGGGTTTTGTTACCGGTGGTTCAACCCCGGCTGCCATTGCCGGAGACTGGCTTGCTTCTGTATATGATCAGAATACGCAAGCGACCAGTGGACAGGGGGATATCTCTGCCATCATCGAAAAGGCAACGATCAATTTATTATTAGAACTCTTCGGGCTTCCCAAATCGTTTCTCGGCGGATTTGTAACCGGAGCAACGATGTCTAATTTTACTTGCCTCGCAACAGCCAGACAATGGGCAGGTAAATGTCAGGGAAAAAATATTGCTCAAAACGGAATTACTCAAGGCCTGCATGTTTTATCAGCGAATGCACATTCCTCCATTCTGAAATCCATGTCAATGTTAGGGATTGGCAGTGCCAATATTTTAAAAGTTGAAATGGAAGAAGGAAACAGGGAGAGTATTGATCTGTTCGATCTGGAAAATAAAATCGCACTTTTGAATGGACAACCTTTTATGCTGGTCTCCAGTGCTGGTACAGTGAATACCGTTGATTTTGATAATTTCAAAGCGATAGCTGCATTGAAAGTGAAGTACAATTTTTGGTGGCATATTGATGCTGCTTTTGGAGCCTTCGCAGCCTGTTCGCCTCAATACCGTGAATTACTGGATGGTTGGGAATACGCAGACAGTATCACCATTGATTGTCATAAATGGCTCAACGTTCCCTATGAAAATGCTGTATTTTTCATCAAAGCACAACATCAGCACCTGCAGGTGGAAACCTTTCAGAATTCCAATGCGCCTTATCTTGGTTCATTGACTGATCAGTTCAGTTACTTGAATTTTCTACCGGAGAATTCAAGACGTTTGAAGGCACTGCCGGTCTGGTTTTCGCTGACTGCATATGGGAAAAACGGATTTCGTGCGATTGTTGAAAATGCGGTTGATATGGCGCGTCGTTTAGGTGAATTTATTTCATCATCTGAGCAATTTGCATTGCTGGCACCTGTGCGTTTAAACAATGTTTGTTTTACTTTGAAAGATAACGGTGACCCGGAATTGGTCGCTGTATTTTTAGAACAATTGAACAGGACGGGAAAGGTTTTTATGACACCCACTGTTTATAAGGGGGAAAAAGGCATCAGGGCTTCTTTTGTCAACTGGCGGACATCGATACATGACCTCGAAATAATTACTACGACAATGATTTCAATAGCCCGTTCTATCAACAATTGAACTTAATAAATAGACCTAAACCGGAATATTCAAACTAAGCAGATATTTTATGAGTAAGCTATCAGATATTTTGAAAAGCTGGAATCGAGTTGCAAGACCATTTCTTCAGTTACATGGTTTTAAACAATATGGCAAAGATGGATTTGGCAGGATGACACATGATCAGGTTTTTCAGTTTTTTATTTTTAATGTGCATCGGCACACCCATACATTCACGCTGGATATCAGTATCCGGCCTATGTACTGTGAAAATCAAAATTACCTTGTACTTCGTCCAGGTAACCGATTGGGGAAATTGGCGACAAAAAACGGATTGGATACCTGGTGGCCGAGTGATACCGATGAGGTGACAGAAAAAAGTTTGACCGAAGTACTCCGGCTTTTACAGGAATCTGTATTGCCGTTTTATAACAATACAAGGACTTCTGAAGAGATCATCAAGTCGTATCAAAAGAATTTTTTTGGAAAGAATAAATTCGGTGATCGGGTAAGTTGGGGATCGCCTGGCTATGAATGTTTTGATTTTGGATATATTTATCTGCGGGCAGGTGCATATGAAAAAGCGTTAAAGGAATTTGAACGGTGCTCGAAATTTGTTTCCGAATCCAATTATGAAAGTGAACGTCAGCGAAATGAAAAATATCTGAAACTGATAGAGCTTTGTAAAACGGGGAAACAGGATGTAAATGCATACTTGCAAAACCAGATACAGAACAGTCTGTCTAATTTAAAACTTGCGGACTGGCTGTTTGCAGATATCTATAAAGCAATTGCCCGTTATTTTCCTGCTGCAGTTGAACAGGCCGAAGTTGAACATCTTTTACAGTCAATCAATCAAGCGGATATTACAGTCGGAAAGGATCAGTTAGCCCGAAGCATATTGATTATGGCAGATGGAAACCTGCATGAACTAAGGCGGCTGTTTGATACTGGGTTTTTAGGTGATCCAAGAGATGTTATCATGATTGCTACGGGTAAAACAAACAACAAAAGTGATTCCAGTGCACCTTTTGATTATTAAACCTGTGACGGTTTCTTTTTGTAAATAGTTTATATGCTTTAATATGATCCGATACTGGATTTTTATGACGTTGTTCAATATCCATTATGCCACTTTGTACGCACAGGATTTTTTACCTGATGCCAAGGTTATGCAAAATAAAAAAGTCAAAACTGTAACACAGTTTGATTGTGATTCGACAGGTAACAATTGTTTTATCCTTAACCGAAAATACTACGACAAACTTGGGCAACTGTATCTTTCAGAGGATTATGCACAAGGGCAAGTTTATCTGACTACAACCTACAGTTATTTTCAAAAGGATAAAATCGATACGGTTTTTCAGACAGTTCAAGATCAGGAAAAAAGACCGGTAGTCATTTATGTCTACGATGCAGCGGGAAACAAAGTCGAACAACTGCAATATTCATTGAACACAGAACCGGTATTAAGAACGGTTTACAGCTATAACAATGCCCAACAAGTGCAGACGGAGATTGTAAAACAGGGGCAAAAAGCAATAAGCGAGAAAAAATTTTTCTACGATACCTCCGGTAATGTCAGTAAAACCATCGAGAAATATTACCCGGATGGGTTGCCAGAAACGATTCTGTTTTTTTACGACCGGTTAAACAGGTGTTCAAAAATTAAATACAGCGATCGGGAAGAAGAGTATTTCTATGACAATGAAGCTAATCTTGTGAAAATAAATTTTCTTGAATATGGTACCAATAGCCGTGAAGTCAGTCTGCTGAACTATTCGGATCAGTTGTTGATTTCTTCTAAAACGTTTCAACATAATGACGTCCTTTTTTATTTCAAGTATACCTATGAATTTTATTGAAGCGCAGACTTCTTTACCGATGACGTATATGCGATTGGTCGTTCAGTTGTATTTGTTGACTGTCTCAATATTGTATAGTTATGCCTAATATGGAAACAACATCACAGCAAAGCAGAAATGTACAAGTCAAATGTTTATTTGTCCATTTTCATTGCGGTTGAAATTGTGAAAATTTATGCACGATACTAAACGTTTATTTGGTGACTTGTAGCGTATGACAACACAGACACGGAACTTGAAATTAAAGGGTAGAGAAATTGTTGTAACAATATTTCAGTCTGATGCACCTGTTTGTAGTATTGTGCTTGCCGGTGCAGCCGGCGTGGTACAGGATTATTACCGGGATTTCGCAGACTGGTTGAGCCGTCAAGGATGTGTTGTAGTGACTTTTGATTATTCAGGGATTGGAAAATCTTTAAAAGGCAGTCTTAAGTCCGTTAATAGTGATCTTTTGCATTGGGCTGAAGAGTTAGATGCCGTTATTCAGTTGGGGAGGGACTTAAGCCCAACATACCGGGTAATGGTAATCGGTCACAGTCTGGGCGGACAATTGATCGGATTTTCAAAACGTAGTTTGCAATGTGAAAGGATCGTATTGATTGCGGCTCAATCCGGATATTGGCGTCATTGGAAAGGTTTGAAGAGGATCCGCATGTTCTTCACCTGGTTTTTTTGGGTTCCCCTTGTTACGTATAGCAAGGGTTATTTTTCGGCCATTGGTTATTCAAAAATCGAAGATCTTCCGGCTAATGCGGCATTACAATGGGCAAAATGGTGCAGGCATCGTCATTATTATTATTGTGATAAGGATAACTTTAAAAATTACTTCAAATATTTTATGGGTAATATCATCGCAGTATCATTTACTGATGATGATTATGCACCTCAAAATGCAACTGACTGGCTTTCCGATCAGTATTCGGCAGCAGTACTGTCGAAGTTGCATTTCCATCCAGCTCAACTGCAAAGTAAAAAGATCGGTCATTTTGGTTTTTTTAAGCGTGGCAATGAACGAGTATGGCCGCTTATCATGCATTCGTTTTTTCCTTTGAATATAGGATCGTAAACACCCATTACGTACTTTCTTTATTCCAGGTGATTTGTAAGATAGCTGTAGCTGCGTATATTATTGGTTGAGGGTATGAATTATACAAGCTAAATGTCTTTTTGTCCATTTTGATTGATGTGCTTTTCATTGATTTTTGTTTAAAAAACATGAGTCAATTTTCTAAATTTTTTCTGTGTAGTATATTTTTTATTTGTGGCATTGTTTCTTGTAAGAAAAAATCAAATTCTGTCTATCCGCATACTGTTTCGATACAATACAGAATAACGCCATCCTCAGGGATTTCCCAGGCAACAAGTGTCATTTATGCAAATGAAACAGGGGGTTTAACAAATATTTCTAATCAGAATTTGCCATTTTCCAAATCTTTCAGCAGAGCAGTTAATAGAGGTAATGCCTTGACGCTGCGTGGAGACGCTTCAGGAACCGGAAGTTTGAAACTTGAAATTCTTGTTGACAACAGTGTCGTGAAGACGGCAACGTTTACAGGTAGCTCTGTAATAACAGGACAGATATCGTATCAATTTCAATAGCTGAAAGATCATAGCAAATCACGCCGTGCGTTTTCTCTCAATGAAGAAGCATGAGCCTGCGTTGCTTGTGATCTCCGGTTTTTGTTTTGGTTGATGAGATATAGGTAACGTTTGAGGTAAGAGTTAAACAGAAAGACCACGTGCTGTTGATTGTTGACGGGAATGAATGGTGTCGTATACCCTTGCAAAACGTGCGCTGCTTTTTTAATATCGCCGGGACTAATTGGTCGATGACTTCAATTGTAAGGATGCGTTGATTGTAGATGCATGCAATGCTGAAATTCTGTAAGAGCCAATAAGTATAAGATCCGATTCATGCTTGAACGATCGGAACGCTGGACAATAAGATTCAATAATAAATCTTCTCATAATTATGCGTAAAATAGTACTAACCATCACGGGAATTCTTTACTGCAGTTTGACAGTGTTTTCTCAAACCAAATATTATGTCGATGCAGGAAGCTTGAACAATAGTGGTGCGGGAACTAGCTGGGCAACGGCGAAAAAAGATTTGCAGGCAGCGATCATTGCTGCTGCATCAGGAGATCAGATCTGGGTGAAGGCGGGGACTTATCTGCCAACACATGATGCATTCGGCAGCACTACACCTGCGAACAATCGTGATAAATGTTTTCTGCTCAAAGAAGGGGTGAAGCTGTATGGTGGATTTGCCGGTACTGAAACGCAATTGAATCAACGTAACTGGAAACAAAATGTCACCATACTGAGCGGAGATCTGGGGGTTGTCAATACACTAACTGATAATGCCTATCATGTTGTGCTCAGTGTAAATCTTACCAGTGCGTCTGTATTGGATGGATTTACAGTGACAAAAGGCTATGCAACTGCGCCCGGTCTGTCAACCATTACGGTAAGCTCCCGTGTGCTTGCCCGCTTTAAAGGTGCCGGTATTTACAATTCGAATGCAGCAACACAGTTTGCCAATCTTACTGTCACGCAAAACAGTGCAGATTGCACCGATACCAATGACGATTCCTGGGGTGCAGGGATGGTCAGTGAGATGTCCACTTCAACCTTTACGGATTGTTTATTCCTTTCCAATTCTTTTTTAGCAGGTGGTGGAAGTTTTGGTGTATTTGGTGCGGGGTTATTGATCTCCGGTACGCCGTCGCAGACCTTGACACGTTGTGTGTTTGCCAACAACTCCGGCGGGTCAGGATTCTTTGATGGTTCACGTGGCGGAGGCTTGTACATCGATGCCGGCGCACACACGATCAGTAATTGTATTTTTTATGGGAACAGTTCGGACAATGGTGCTGCAATGATGGCCGGTGGAGCAGAATTCAATACGTCAAGTTTTGTGAATTGTACGTTTGCCAATAACACCTCCCGTTTTGCCGGAACAGCCTATTCTGGTTTTACAGATGCGGTATTCCGCAATTGTATTTTATGGAATAATACTCCAACGAGCACCAGTGTTCCGGGTCGCAATGAAATCTATAGTTCGGAAACCCGTTCGCAATACTGGCCCACGTTTAACAATTGTATCATCCGTGATGCTTCGGGATCTCCATTGAGTGTAACCAACACTGTTACCAGTAATGTACTCAATGGAAATCCCCTGTTTGTCAATTATAATGACGGAGACGGAGCGGACAATATCTGGGGTACAGCTGATGATGGCCTGCGTTTACAATGCAGCTCGCCGGCCGTTGGTGCAGGAACGGGCAGTACACCGACGACAGATTTTTTGGGATTGACCAGAACAGCTACGCTGGATATCGGAGCCTATGAAGGTGAGCATGCCAACAGTTCCGTCAATCCGCTGGCAACTGCGCAAACAACCGTACAGCTTGCACTGACCGGTACAGGAGTCACCAATTTTTCAAACTGTTCGAATCTTGTAGCCTCCGTACAATCGGGATCACCTTACACCGTGAGCGGAACCGTTACTGCAACCGTCTGGATACAGGGCACACAGCCTTCGGGTTATGTACGCCGGCATTATGAAATAACACCGGCAACCAATACCGCAGCAGCAACTTCAAAAGTGACCTTGTATTTTACACAGGCTGACTTTGATGCATTCAACAACCAGGTACCTGCACCTTCTTCTAAATTACCGATGAACAGTGCGGATGCAACAGGTAAACAGAACCTGCTGGTGGAAAAAAGAGCAGGGGTTAGCAGTAATGGTACAGGTTTACCGTCGACCTATACAGGAGCGATCACAACGATCAATCCCAATGATGCGGATATTGTATGGAACGCCACGTCATCCCGTTGGGAAGTGTCCTTTGATGTAACAGGCTTCAGTGGATTTTTTGTCAAAACAGTATCGGCCACACTGCCGCTTACGCTGGTTGATATCAATGTCAACAGATCAACAGATTGTAACCGACTCGAATGGGTAACAAAAGATGAAGTAAATACCGGTTTCTTTATCGTGGAGGCCTCAACAGACGGCATCTTGTTTTCAAAAAGAGGAATCGTGGATGCGGCGGGAGCAGGTAATCATTCCTATCAGTTCTCCGATTGCAGCATGCTTGAAGGGATCCGGTATTACAGACTTAAAATGGTGGATAAGGATGGAGAAATCTATTACAGCAGAGTAGCAGTGTTACCTGCTGAAAAAAATGCAAAAGCAATAACGCTTTATCCTTCTTTGGTAAGCGGTCAGTTGACCATCGAAATTGATGATCCAGCCCTGGTGAACACATGGGCTACTTTACTTGATCTGTCAGGCAGAATCTACAGGCAAATACACATACGAAGTCGTCAGAATACTTTGCAAACGGATTATTTACAACCGGGGGTATACTTTATCCGTTTCCGTAATGGTGCAACAGAAACATTTATAAAACAATAAAAAAATCTGCTGTTTAGGGTTCAGTAGTATGCAGTCATGCATAATCAGGATAATTCAATATTGCCTATGCAGGTGAATGATGTTGGTGAACTGTATCACTCTTCCATGTTGAATGAAGTGAAGGGTCACCAACTGTTCATCCTGTTACTACGGATTCATTGTAATGAAACAGGTAATTGCAGTCTCACTTTCTTGTAAAAGAAGGAAATGGTTTATCACGAATAGATGAAACCGGGTTTGAACCAGTGAAGACTGATCATTCGTTGAAGATGCATACAAACAATTTTATGTTGGATTAAAATTCGGGAACTAAACAAATCGAAGCAATATGAAAGCTGAAAAGTTATTAATGCTTGCCGGTATTATAAGCCTGCTTTGTGTTTCCTGTTCAACGTCCGGAATTTTGCTTGATCTGCCGGAAGAGATGAATGGCCGGAAGGTTGAGACAATTACAATCGCAGGAGTAAAAGGGAAAGGGATTACAGGTACGAAACGCAGGCTTAAATTTGATCATACTTATTCGGGAATGGTTAAAGATGGTTGGCATATCAGTGCTGATCTGTTTGATAAAACGCCTGGTGCTGTTTTTTCTGCTGAAGCAACCAGGAGAAGTTTGCTTGCAAATCTTGGATTGGATGTGAATGATGTTGTTTCAAAAACCGTTGATTCGTATCAGTTCAGTATCGCTGATACAGCGAATGCTTTTTTGGTTTTCTGTTCCCAGCAATATCTTGGGAAGAGTACAAATTATAAAGCAGACGGGAAAGCTGATTTTTCAATTGCCAGGCAGCAACTGTCGAAATTCAGAGCCGCACTCATTCCTCCGGCGAAAACAGCGATGGACGAATGGTATGTTGAAATGGGCTTTGATCGGGTAACTCCCGGCGGTGTACTTGCTACAACGGTTCGGGAAGGTATGCCGCAGGAGAAAGGATTTTTGACCAACAAAAAAGATACAATCTTTATCGAGTCCCTGTTTATCAAAGCGGCAAGACCGGCAAACACAGAAAAGGGGATGGTCAAAGTGACCGGTGGCTATATGTTTACATTCCAGGATCAAATCATTGGTTCTGTCGATCTGTTCAATTCTTCCTGCTCGTTTTTTAACGTAATGAATGCGAATCAAAAACTGGTCGTGGCTGCTGCGGCAAGCGCATTGCTCCTGCGTAACCGGTAAACAGGTTCGTGCGTGTAAACGCTAAAGCGGTTGTTGACACATGAAACCAATGGGAGCAAAGAAGTTTTCCGGATCAGTAAGCGAACAAGGAGGTAGTAAAACTTGAACAGGAAATTAGTAGATGGTTTTACCCGTATAAAATTAAATCCGGGTTTAGTCTTTAGCAGTTGACGGTTATTCCAAAAGGCAAAAATTACAGGGTTATACAAAGCGGAACTAAAACCGGGAAATGCAATGCACAGATAGTTGTTGATGCTTGTTGAAGACTGACAATGTTTATTGTCAGTCATTGTTTTTGTTAATTATAATGCAGCCAATGCTGTTGTCTTTCTGGATACTGCTGTTACAGCTTTTTGGCATGGCAATTCCTGTTGCCGGCTTGTCACTCATCCGCAGATGATGGTTGTTTGCAGCTCCTTTCTTGCAGTTTGTGTCTTATTTTGGCTGACGCGTATAAAAGCCGAATTTTTGCAAGGATGAAACGGATGTTGCAGCATATTTTATTTTGGGTTGTTTATTTTGTTTTTTTAGTCATTACAGAATTTGCATGGGTCAAAGTATCTTATCCGTTATCAGGTAATTCGGGAATTATTGCAAATGCAGTAAAGGCCTGTTCCATTACGATCTTACCGCAAATGGTATTTACTTATTATATCAGTTATGTCACCCTGGTCAGGATTGTTCTGAACAAAGCAAAAATGAACTGGTATATCCTTGAAATCGGGCTGCTTTTCTTATTGACAGTTACGGTTACCCAATTGCTTGCACACCGTGTTGTAGGCGTGTATATCTACGGCATTACGGATGTAAGTTTGTTGTATCAACTGACACAGTTTTTAAGTTTTGTGATATACACCGGATTCATAGCAGGTGTCATGGTAACCGTTAAATACATCAAACAACAGTTGCGTACTGCCAAACGTGAGCAGGAGTTGATCAATGAAAAATTATCGACGGAATTGAAGATGCTGCGTAACCAGCTGAACCCGCATTTTCTGTTCAATACCCTCAATAACATTTATGCGCTTGCGCGAAAGCAATCTGTGCAGACTCCCGATGCTGTTATGAAGCTGTCAGAGTTGCTGAGTTTTATGCTATACGAATCAGGTAAGGATACCATTTCTATTAAAAAGGAAGTTGAGTTTATTGAGGATTACATTTCGTTGGAAAAAATCAGGTACGGCGACAGGCTGACTTTGACTTTTACCAAAGAAATCGATCAGTATGATCAGGGGGTAGCGCCCTTGCTTTTATTGCCATTGGTGGAAAATGCATTTAAACATGGCGCAAGTCAATCCAGGAAAGAATCATTTATTGAAATGAATCTGGTTGTAAAGAACAGCATTCTGTTATTCGGCATCCGCAATAATTTTGAAGCCTCCGGAAAGGAACTACGGTCATCCCATATCGGTTTACAGAATACACAACGGCAGCTTGAATTGCTGTACAAGGAACAGGCATTAACGATCTTTACCCCTGAGAATATTTTCTATGTTGAATTGCGAATTAATTTAAACAGTTATGGTGCGATATAAATGCGTGGTGATCGAAGATGAACCGCTGGCAGCTGAAATTTTAACCGATTATATTTCACAGATTCCGTTTCTGGAACTGAAACAGGTTTATTCGGATGCCTTAACGGCTCTTGAATTTCTGAAAAGTGAAAAAGCTGATGTGCTGTTTATTGATATCCATCTTCCCAGGCTTAACGGACTTGACTTTATCAAAACACTTTCCAATCCTCCGCAGATCATTCTGACAACTGCTTACCGCGAATATGCATTGGAAGGATATGAGCACAACGTGGTGGATTATTTGTTGAAGCCGATCAGTTTCAGCCGTTTTTTAACTGCAGTGAATAAACTGAAAAACAATCTTCCCGTTTCTGATATTATTTTTTCGGACAATAAAGGTGGTACCGATGAGAAGCAACACATTTATATCAATGTCAATAAGCGCCGCATAAAGATTGACCTGGATGAAATTTTATTTATTGAAAGTAAACGGGAATATATCAGCATCGTTACCAGGGAAAAGACCTTTCTCACCAAATTTCAATTATCAGAAATCGAGAAACATCTGGATAAGGGAAGCTTTATTCGTGTGCATCGTTCTTTCATAGTAGCGAAATCCAAAATCACTGCATTTACATCGGCTGATGTGGATATCAAAGGCATGCTGATCCCTATTGGAAGAAGCTATAAAGAACTTGTTCTTTCTGTTTTAGGTGAGTCTATCTGATGCACCGCTCATGTTACGGGTATCCTCCGGCCGTTAGCATATGGCTTTCATCTTTTCTTTTTCGTCGACTGTCGTTTCGTTATTGTTATTGATAGAATCGGTCTGTACTGATGATCGGTCCAGGCTATTTTTACAACCGTGCGGTACATAAGTCATACACGCAGTTAATCACCCGCATAATAGCAGTCTTTTGGCTGTTATATCTTTTCTCATATTAATGATTTAGTCATTAATAAACAGGCAGTTTCCACTGCCTGTTGTTGTTTGCTGCATAGTGTACTGTCAACACAAAAGCCATTACAGCTTTGCAAAATTGTTTTTATGGGTTGTTGATTGCAGTTGGTCGATTATCCGGTTTTTACGTTTTGCTGCATGATAATTTCAGCGATTATTATCTATCAACTAAATGTTATGAGAAGAAAATTATTAGTGTTTACACTTCTGTGCATCTGCAGTTTAACTGCTTTCGCACAGGAAAAAACGATTCAGGGAAAAGTGACTGATGAAAATGCAACACCACTGTCAGGTGTCTCTGTTACCGTAAAGGGTTCTGCAAAAGGAACGGTAACAGACCGTGAAGGTGTTTTTACACTTTCTGTGCCGGACAATGCCAGAACAGTTTTGTTTTCCTTTGTGAATTATGTAACACAGGAAGTTGCACTCGGAAATAAAACATTTATCCAGGTGCAATTGCTGACAGAAGAGAAAGCGCTTTCGGAGGTTGTTGTAGTTGGTTACGGCACGCAACGTAAAAAAGAACTGACCGGCTCTGTTGCGCAGGTAAAAGGAACTGATCTGGCCAACAGACCCTTACAGGGACCGGATCAGGCTTTACGTGGTCAGGTAGCCGGGGTGACCGTTACGCAAAGTTCGGGAACACCGGGATCTTCTATGAATGTCAACATCAGGGGTACAGGTTCGATCAATGCAAGCTCTCAACCTTTGTATGTGGTGGATGGAGTTCCCATTAACACCGGAAGTTATTCGCAGATAGGTGTTGGCGGGCAAACGCTGAATTCGCTGGCAGATATTAATCCAAATGAAATTGAATCCTATGAAATTCTGAAAGATGCGGCAGCAACTGCCATCTATGGTTCAAGGGCAGCGAACGGTGTTGTATTGATCACAACCAAACGTGGCGCAAATAAAAAAACAAAGATCAATCTGTCCACCTACTATGGTATTTCAAATGTGGCAAAGAAGATTCCTGTGCTTACAGGACCGCAGTATGTGGAACTGGTACAGGAAAGTATTGTCAACAGGTATGGTGCGGGGATTTTACCTTCTGCCATTGGATTGGTAGGACTTGACAATGCGCCATCAACCTTTCCGACAACCAACTGGCAGGATGAAATATTTACACAGGGATCCGTACAAAACCATGACATCAGTGCACAAGGTGGCAATGATAAAACCCGTTTTTTTGTTTCCGGTTCTTATTTTGATCAGAACGGTATTGTACTGAAGTCTGATTTTAAACGCTACAATTTCAGGCTGAATCTGGATAATAAAGTAACCGATAAATTTAAAGTTTCAACGGGTATCGGTCTGAGCCGTTCTGTATCCAACCGTTTGAGTAATGATAACAATATCTATGGCGTTGTCAGTACTTCTGTTTTACTCGGTTCCCATATTCCTGCTTATAATGCCAATGGTACTTACGGAAGGGATCCGAACAGTTCAACTGAAAACCCTTTGGCCAATGCATATGAAGTTACCAACCTGGTAGCCAATAACCGGATACTCGCAAATATTTCCGGTGAATATGAAATTTTGAAAAATCTCAGTTTTAAATCATTGTTTGGTGTAGACTTTATTGGATTAAGGGAGCAGAATTTCATACCCAGTACACATTTGCAGGCTGTCGGCGTAAGGGGTGATGGTATTGAAGGATATACCCAGGATTTCAACTGGATCAATGAAAATATCTTAACATACAAAAAATCTTTTGGAGCGCACGCGGTTGCATTTACCGGTGTGGCTTCTTTTCAGGAATCTGTATTTGAATCTGTTTTTGCAAGAGCGCAGAATTTTCCCGGTAATCAAATCAGAAGGTTGTCTGCAGGCTCTGTACGGGTCAATGCAAGTTCAACGGGTTCTTCCTGGGGATTGGCTGGTTATATCGGCCGGGTCAACTATGCCTTCAAAGACAAATATCTTGTCAGTGGCAGTCTGCGACGGGATGGCGTATCAAGATTTGGTGAAAACAAACGATGGGGTACGTTCCCGGCTGTTTCCGGAGCCTGGAGAATAAGTGAAGAAGCGTTCATGTCGAAGGTGAAATTTATCAGTGATCTGAAAATAAGAGGGAGTTACGGCAGATCAGGTAATTCTTCGGTTGCTGATTTTGCATCTCTTTCTCTGGTCGGTGCCGGTGTAAATTATCTGCAAACTGCAGGGTTATCACCGGTTCAATTAGGTAATCCGAATCTGGGCTGGGAAGAATCAGAACAGACCGATATTGGATTAGAGATGCAATTGTTTCAACGGATCAATGTGACTGCCGAATATTATATCAAAAATACCAATGACCTGTTGCTGGCCCGTTTGCTTCCCGGTTCTTCGGGTTTTTTAACCGTTACTGAAAACATCGGCAAACTCCAGAACAAAGGTTTTGAGTTGGGTATATCCGGTGATATCATTCGACGGGAAGACTGGAATTGGAATGTCAACTTCAATATCACCTTCCCGCAGAATAAAGTGATCAAACTGGCTGGCTCTCCGATTGCACAAGGCTTTGCAAGCTGGGTAGAAGAGGGGAAGGATCTGGGATCATTCCGTGGTTACGTGGTAAAAGGAATTTTTCAGACACAGGCAGAAATCAATGCAGCCCCTGTTCATTCCTCTGCAACCAGACCCGGTGATATTCAGTTTGAAGACCTCGATAAAGATGGAAGAATAACAGCCAACGATCAGCGCATCATCGGTAGTGCAGTTCCCGATTATTTTGGCGGCATGACCAACAGTATTTCGTACAAGGGTATCAGCCTGAATGTGTTTTTACAATACACACAAGGCAACGAAGTGTACAACAATACACGTGCATTTGCGGAAGGCATGAATTCAATATTTGGACAGGCGGCTTCTACTCTGGAGCGCTGGACTCCCGCAAAAACAACTACCACAATGCCAAGGGCGGTGTTTGGAGATCCGAATAACAACCGCCGTAATTCAACAAGATGGCTGGAAGACGGATCATTTGTCCGGCTCAAAAATGTGTTACTGTCGTATAGTTTATCGACTTCTTTAGTAAAGAAAATACATGTCAGCAGTTTACGCTTCTTTGTACAAGGGGAAAATTTATATACGTGGACAAAATACAAAGGTCTGGATCCTGAAGTAAGTACGTTCAGTGTTACGAACACTTCACCCGGTACTGATTTTCTCACTTTTCCGCAGGCCCGTACCATCACATTTGGTTTGAACATTGGCTTATAATTTAAAACTGATTTTTTATGAAGTACTACAGCATACTTTTATTGGCATTATTCTCTTTTTCATCTTGTAACAAAATACTGGATCAGCAACCGCAATCACAGATTGATCCCGCAGATGCATTTTCAACACGTGCCGGCGTAGAAGCAGGACTAATCGGGATTTATGACGGATTGCAGGCGCAGGATTATTACGGGCTTCATTATTGGGTATTTGCGGATTTATATGCAGATAACCTTAGCCATACAGGAACTTTTCCAACATTTGCACAGGTAGCAAACAAGCAGTTGCTTGCAGACAATGTAAACATCACCAATATGTGGAACGTGATGTATAACATGATTAACCGGGCAAACAATGTCATCAAACAGGCGCAGCAACTCAATGATCCCTTGTTTGATAAAAGCGGTGCTTTGGCGCAGGCCCGCTGTCTCCGTGCGTTGTGTTATTTTGATCTCATCCGTTATTTCGGCGGCTCTGCAACAGGCTATAATAAAGCAAACGGTGCAGGGGTTCCGCTGGTGCTGGAGCCAACGATCAATGTGACGGATGCAACACCGAAAGCAAGAGCGACAGAAGCAGAAGTGTACACAAAAATTATCGAGGATCTTGATTTTGCAATGGCCAATTTACCTGCCTCAGCTGCCAATGGCCGCCTTACAAAAAATGCAGCCACTGCGTTAAAAGCACGGTTACAACTTTATCGTGAGCAATGGGAAGAGGCTGAAACCCTCAGTACGGCTGTGATCAGTCAGTTTGCAGCATTACCGAACGGAGGACTTGTAAACGGCATTGATTATACCAATCTCTGGTTGCAAAAAAATGCCAAGCCCGAAAGCATCTGGGAGTTACAGTTCTTTACCGATGATGCCAACTCCGGGGCATTTTATTATTATACAGGCGCATTCGGTGGCAGAAATGAAATTGCCAGTACAGCTTCACTTGGAGCTGCACATGAGACCGGTGATGTCCGGCTGCCGGTAAACAGAACGGTCGCTGCTCCAGGAATACCGGCAAACAAGACCAGGAAATTTTCACGTGTGGCAGGAGATGATAATGTGATATTGATCCGTCTGGCTGAATTATATCTTATTCGTGCGGAAGCAAGGGCAAGAAAAACAGTACCGGATATTGCCGGCGCGCAGGCGGATCTGAACCTCATTCGTAACAGGGCAGGCCTGACCAATACAACGGCTGTTACGGTTACTGATTTAGTTACTGCAGTGCGCAATGAACGCAGGGTGGAGTTGGCCCATGAAGGTCATCGCTGGTTTGATCTGCGCAGGTACAACAGGTATGCTGATGTTGGTATTACAGAGCCGCATCGTTCCCTTTTTCCTGTGCCGCAACGGGAAGTACTGTCAAGCGGAAATGTCATCAAACAGAATACAGGCTATTGATAAATTTTGTTCGCTGTCTTTAACAGCGAAAGATGGTTTTAGGGTGGATGGTGCTTATGAAAACAGCTAGTGTTGGTTATGACTGAATGGTAGTTGTAGCCTTTCTCCAAAAGGCAGGCAATGTTTATTGTCTGCCGTTTTTTTTTGAAGGTATTGCGAACCGGACTGGTACGTTTTGAAAGCCCGTACCTGTTGTACGTTGACAGCAGATGCTCTTTGGTAGAGTATTGTCTGACAACAATAACGGCTGATCTATTTTTAAAATGCTGATTGCCGGAAAAGCATCAGGCCGAACACATTTTTTCAAAACCTTGTTTCAAACCTGTGACCGATTCATTGCTGCTCATGGTTTATATCTGCTGATGCAGGTGTCGAAAGTGAAAAGTAATGATCTGTGCATTTTGTTTTTTTCAGAAAAGAGAAGTCCGGTGTCCGGCGAAACAATGATGGCATGCAGATTTCATTACTGATGCTGTTTGAAAAGAGCCTTTCAGTCAATTTTTTTATTGCGTTCATTCATAAAACATAGATACATGCAGCAAATCAGTCAGGGGAAATTCAAAACAGCATTCATGCTTTTCAGAATCAGTGTAAGCTTATTGTTAATGATACATGGTATTGTACGGTGGTATGCCGGAGGAGTCAATGATTTTGGAACGTATCTGGATAGTCTGGGTTTCAAAATCGGTCCGGCCATTGCAGGGTTATTGACCATAACCGAAATTGTCGGCGGTCTGTTGATGGCTATCGGCTTCTGGCCTGTCTTGTTCGCATTCTTCTTTGTTGTTGAATTGATTGCAGGGTTAGTGCTTGTACACGGGAAAGAAGGATGGTTTGTTGTAGGATATGGCCGTAACGGATCTGAATACAGTGTGTTGCTCATTGTAAGCCTGATCCTGATTGCTGTTTATCACAGGCAGGCAGCGTCATCTTCTGCAAAACTAAAATAGGCATGTTCACTCTGCTGTTTGCATGAAGCGGGAACAAGGGTGGATACAGCTCAGCAACAGAAAGCCGGAGCTCTTCATCCGGGAAGTGTTGTACACTGGTCGTATAACAGCAAACGACGGAGCTGAAATACCGGCACATCTTGTTATCAATGAAAAGGTTGTTACCCTGCTTTTATTTTTTAAAATCAGTGATTATTGGAGTGAATGAAAAGTTTATTATTTGACTTTATAGCAAAATACGTTTCGCTCTCAGATGCAGAGAAAGATGCATTGCTTTCATTCGATTTGTTTCGAACAGCGAAGAAAGGAACAACTTTGCTCAGGACAGGGCAAACAGGGAAGGAAAGCTATATTGTTTTGAAAGGCTGTATCCGGACTTATTATAAACAGAAGGGAGCAGAAAAAACAACTGCTTTTTACACAGAAATGGATGCCTTGATACCTCCCTGTGTTATCACGAAAGCTCCATCCGAATACTTCGTTTGTTGTGTTGAAGACAGCGTTCTTGCTGTTTCAACTGCTGATATGGAAGCTGAACTCAACCGTAAATTTCCAAAGTTTGAATTACTGTACAGAAGATTATCAGAGGACCTGTTGGCTAAAAAACAAATCGACTTTGATGAGTTTAAGACTTCTTCACCTGCGCAGCGATACCTGAACTTACTGCAAAAAAGACCCGATCTTATTCAGCGTGTGCCACAACATCAACTGGCGAGTTTTTTAGGTATTACTCCGCAATCATTGAGCAGGCTAAGGGCGCGGATTGTTGAAAAGATCAGCTGAAGTTTATTTCTTAACGAAAGTGAACATATTTTGAATGACGGGTATTCATTTTTGTATCATCATCAAACAATAAAAGTGATATGCAAATGAGAATTCTATGTATCACGCTTGCTAGTTTATTTGCAGGCAGTTCACAAGTGTACGCACAAGATCAGGACAGTACTTACAAAAAGTGGTTTGCTGGCAGCACGTTCTATCTGTTAGGTAATTTTGATAACGTAAATAACCCCGCGTATATACAGGTAAATGTTGGCTACCGGATCACACCCAAAGATGTTGTCTCCCTGCGGTTTAAAAAATCCGTTTATGCCTGGCCAATAGGTATTCCTTTTGGATCACCCTCATTTGACGCAGCTGGCGAAAACTATCCCGGACAAGCACGCATACTTGCACCAACTTTAGGCTACCAGCGGTTTTGGTGGAAAGGAGCATATACATCCGTTCAGGCGTTGAATGCATTTGAAAAATACATGGATCCGAATAAAAAGAAGATCGGTAATGGCTACACATTGTACCTGGACTTTTACCTGGGGTACCAGTTTAGGTTTTTTAAAAACCGTTTCTTTTTTGAACCCGCAATCGGATGCAGCTATTGGCCGGTAAGAACGAATGTTCCGGAATCCTTTAAAGCAGTCGAAAAAAAATGGCCCAATTATTTTATTCAACCAGGACTTGATTTTGGGTACAATTTCAATGTTAAACGGAAAAAATAAAATCTGCTATCTGAGCTCGAAGGGATGCTGTTGAGGTTATGCAGAACAGGAAGTTTCTTAAGCGCTGCACAACGATTGCTGAATTCTGAACAGTGAAGTTATGGTTGTTTTTAGCGTCCGCAATATAAGGGGATAGCGGACATTGTTTGTGCGCGTATGTTCTGCTGACAGTTTTGAATTCTTGGGTTGCTTATACCAACCGGTTGCTCAATGCAACAGACACAACGGTGTTTATCCTGCACTAGTTGCATAAACCGACTGTAACCATTCGTTGGTGAATATGCACCAATAACACATGTAATGGACGCTGATGTATAGCCGGACAACAATGCTGCCTTTCTGCTATCCTGCATGCGTTGCATAAAACGTATTGCGATTACCGGAGCATCACAAAAGCAATGAGGTCTCAGCTACGCAAAGGCTGCATTTCTTACGGTTATGACTTAAGAGAAGAATTCGTTGGACGGTTTTCACAGATGCCGGCTATTCACTTTACACGTAAAGATTTGTAAACCTATAAAATAATCTATATGAAAGCGATTATGTATGACCGTTATGGAGATCCGGGTGTATTTTATTCACAGCAAACAGCACAGCCTGTTCCTGAGAGCAATGAAGTATTGATTAAAATTTATGCTTCTTCAGTTACAGCAGGAGAAATAAAGATCCGAAAAGGACAATTTCAGGGCTCCTTGTTTTTTACGATCATTCTGCGACTCCTGTATGGTCTATTCAAACCCAGAAGAAAGATCAGCGGATTTGAATTTGCCGGTGTTGTCGAAGCGACAGGTTCTGCAGTGACGCGGTTTAAAAATGGTGACGCTGTTTTTGGAACCACCACCGGCCTGCAACATGGCGCATATGCAGAATACATCTGTGTACCCGAAACCAGGAACCAGGGTGTTGTCATGCTTAAGCCGGATTATCTCAGTTTTGAAGCCGCAGCAGTGCTGCCTATCGGTGCGATGACAGCTTTGCAGTTGTTACAGAAAGTAAAGATTAAACCGGGCGATACGGTTCTTGTGTATGGTGCTTCCGGAAGTGTAGGTTCATATGCAGTACAGATCGCCGAAGCCTTTGGTGCAAAGGTGACTGCTGTTTGCCGTTCAGTTCATCATTCCTGGGTGCGTTCCATTGGAGCCCATGAATTGATGGATTATACCGGAGACGAACTCCGCCATTGCAGGCAACGTTTTGATATTGTTCTGGATGCTGTGGCGAAAGTAAAACCGGACACTCTCAGACGATTGCTGAAAAAGGGCGGCCGGTTCTGTTCTGTAAAAAGCTATACCCGCGAACGACTGGAAGATCTGGAGCTGATAGTGAATATTGCAGGACAGGGAAAACTAAAGCCTTTCATTGACAGAGTTTATTCACTCGATCAGATGACAGAGGCACATCACTATGTAGAACTTGGACATAAAAAAGGGAATGTGGTTATCCGGTGTTTGCAAACAGAAACAGCTTTGGCAAATAACGTTTGACAGATGTGGTCAGGGCAATCAATTCGCCTGAACGGGGCAGACAAATTAAAAAAAATATTTGCTTTTCGTAGTTTATCGGATTCTGTTAAGTGTAGAGTTGCCTTTTTCTTTCTGCGGGATACCGATGACTGCTCAACAAAAAATTACATCTACGAACAACCAATATCTGTCTATGAATGAACGGATGCCGGACGGAGGTAATACCAATGACAAAGAGGAAGCTATAATATTCTTCAAATTTGTCATGCGGCATACCTTATCAATCAGTGATGCGAAAATAGTTGTCATCATGCAAACATTGATGCAGACAGTCCGAACAGATCTGTACAATCCGGTAGGGGCTGCGATGATCACACTATCTCAGAACCTGCTTCTTAAAACACGAATGATTCAAACAATGCGTACATTTCTTTTACTGTTGCTCCTGGTTGGAGCAATGCCTGATCAGGCGACTGCACAAAAACTCAGCAGCAAAATAGACAGCCTCATAACAACAGTTGTTAAGGACAGTAATGGTCCGGGGGCTGTTTTCCTGGTTGCTAAAAATGGTCAACCTGTTTATCACAAAGCATTTGGCAAAGCCAATCTTGAACTGGGTGTTCCGCTTTCAACGCGACAGGTGTTTCAGATCGGATCAATGACCAAGCAATTTACAGCGATTGGCATTCTGCTTTTAGAAGAACAGGGGAAGTTGTCGGTGAACGATGCTGTATCGAAATATGTACCGGACTATCCGGCAGGAAATAGGATCACTCTTCATCATTTGTTGACACATACATCCGGTATAAAGGATTTTACAAAAATGAAAACCTTGAATGAGATCGCACAAAAAGAAATGACACCGAAAATGATGGTGGATTTTTTTAAGAACGAACCGGTTGAATTTGCACCGGGAGAAAAATTCGAATATAATAATTCCAGCTATGTACTGCTGGGGTATATCATCGAATTGGTAACGGGTGAAAGTTATGAAGCGTTTATTCAAAAATCTATTTTTCAAAAAGCAGGTATGCAGCAATCACGATATGCAACTGACAGGCAGGTTATTCTGAACCGGGCGGATGGATACCAGAAAAAAGAAAGTGGTTATGTCAACAAAACAATCATCAGTTACAGTGTTCCTTTTTCATCGGGTTCGTTGATGTCGACAACCACTGACCTGTTGAAATGGCAAAATGCATTGAATCAGCAGGTGCTTCTAAAAAAAGAAGAATTGCAAAAAGCATTCACGAAGTATAAGCTGAATGACGGAACCGAAATCACCTATGGTTACGGATGGCATATTAAGGATGTGAATGGCGTACCTTCAAGAGAACATGGAGGCAGTATCTTCGGATTTAAATCAATGGGTGTATACATTCCTGAAGAAGATATTTATGTAGTAGGCTTGAGTAATTGTGACTGTAATTCTCCAACCCAGTTAGCCAGGGATATTGCAGCACTGCTGTTGCAGGAAGGACGGAAAAAGGAAAAACAATAAGCACAACAGCAGTCGCAACACGATGACTGCCGTTTGCTGTTTAGTCCTGAATCAATTTCTCCTTCTGCAATACTGATAATTGTCTTCCTTGTGCAAACCGCTGTCACTGCAGTTCTATCCTGTTGTTGACGGCATTGGCGCATGCTTTTTTAATTGTTGCTATAATCGTTAATCTTATGAAACAATTATTTCTGTTGATCGGTATGTTATCCGGTTTGTATGCTTCGGCGCAAACGACCCTTGTGCCGGGCAGCCCACAGTTAGAACTGAACAGGTATAAAAGCCGCAAACAGGAAATGACTTATTTTACTGTCAGGGGGAACCAGCAAACAGCGATCGGTTCTTTTTCCATTGAAACAAGTAATGCCGGTAATACCGTGACACTGACCACGGTATTACGTTTACATGGTTCCGCTGCACAATGGATTGATACCAGTATTGCGGATAGCAAAACCTTTCAGCCGCTGTATCGTTCCTCTTTCAGTGCAGAAAAAGAAATGGTTCTCCGGTTTGGCAGTTCCGTGACAGGCTATTACAGGGATAAAAAAACACAACGACTGGTAACGGTAAAGGAATCAATTAAAGAAGGTTTTTTTGATGCTTACATGTATCCTTATCTGCTTGGGTTGTTACCGTTACGCTCAGGATATAAAACAGCGATTGCTGTATTTGAATTCAATCCCGCTTCTGTTACAGCTTTCAAAAAGTCAATGGTTGAAGAAGTAACCAGCAATCTGTTTCAAAGCCCTTTAACCGGTGATCACCAGGTCTGGCTGGTGAAAGTAATGGAAGAAGCTACAGGTGATCGCTATCAGTATTCGATTGATAAGCAATCGGGACGGATATGGAAAATCGATATTTTTTCCAAAGGTCAACATCTGCTGCTGGTGGATCAGGAAACGGATTACAATCCTTTGACCGCTGCTTTTGACAAAGAACAAACATTGCGTTTGCTGCAATCAGGAAATGCAACCATCGGTGGACAGGCTTTTGCGCGCGATAATGAAAACGAAGGTGCACTGAAAGGAATGGCTGTACTCAATATCAATAAAAAACAATTTGCACAACCCGGTACAGCAGTTATTCTCATTCCTTACACGGCTTATTTTAAAGAATGGATGTCGTTAAATGAAAAACTGTGGAAAAAGGGGAGGTCAGTGCCGCTTGCAAAAGAAGCAGCTGCCTGTATCAAAACGACCACTGTCTATGATCAGGAAGGACATTTTGAATTTACCAACCTCATGCCGGGAGAGTATTTGCTTTATACCGAGTTTGGATATACCCACACCACTTCAAGAACGGAAGTGATCGGGTACACCGATACCTATATCAATGGGATGTTTCAGGGAAGTTCAGCGAATACCAAAACCTATAAATATGGCACCAATACTGTGGCAGGAATAAAAAAAATCATCAGCATCAAAAAAGAAGGCGAAACCGTAACGGTTAAACTGAAAAAAACACTGTGATTTTTTTTCCGATCTCATGTCCAAACCTTCGTGATAGCGATTGGTTTTTGACTGTTTATTATTTTAACGGCTGAACATTTGCATACTGAAAGGAGTCGATTGCAGGTTAATGTATGTGAAGGATAACTGTTGACTGATCATCATTTTGTATGAGTTGAGTTTTTTTCAACTGAAAGATTTAGTTGAGAGTATTGTTACAGATCTGACTTTGTAAAGACGTCGATGCATTGTCTGCTCCATCATTTTTTTAGGGGTACAATCACCCGGATACGACATCAGCTGAATGTAACCTTGCAGGCGATGGAAACTTTCGCTAAGCCTATGACCTGATTGGTTGTCACTTTTTAATTGACGCGGCAGTCAAATTTCTCGTACATGCGTTTGAAGGAAAAGAAGTATTTCAATCACGGAATTGAATAGGATAAAGTATAGTTAGAATAAGCCTGAAGGTTTCCTAAACGGACTCAGCTGAAACTTATAGTTGCCGTTTCGGTTGAAACATGCAAGGTAAACCATACGCAGCTTACGGTGTCTGTGTCTTGCCCCTGATGCTTCACGTTCGTTTATGCTGGTAACGAGTTGTTCTCATTTTATATTTGAAGCGAAACGGGCAATCTGAATGATTCATTGCACAAGGAAACTGATTCTGTAAAGGTTTCTGCAATTGATTTAAAATGATACTTCCGGAAAGTAAAGCGTCCGGGTGTCTTGGAGTATATACCAGATCGTTGTTGCTGATACAGACAGATTGGAAGAACCGTCCGGAGTTTATTACATTTGAAAGTAAATACAAACATTTTTGAAGTTGAAGATGTTGTTGCTGATCTGACTATGCGATTATTTAAGTTTTCAAAAAATAAATATGCTGTTGAATTGCTCATGGATATTGGTTCCTATACTGATATTCCTTCCTACTTTTTTGAGAACAGCTTGCACTGTACAGATTTTTATGAAATAGTTTTCTTTAAAAAAGGAAACGGCTATCTCGAACTTGATCAACAACGGATAGCAATCGACCGGAACGTGATTGTGTTCATATCCCCCTTTCAAAAAAGGAGATGGTTTGTTGATAAGTCAAAAATTGAATGCTGCTTTTTATTTTTTCAGGATCGGTTTCTGTCCAAATTTTTCCTGGACAAACTGTTTACATTCAGGCTGCAGTATTTTTACAATAAAGTTTCTCCACTGTTTCTGAAAACCGCTGATGACGAGTCTTTACGCATTTTTGATGTATTGCAGGACCTGTTGCGTGAAATAAAAAAAATCAGATCAGACAGTGAACATATTACAAGAGCCTTGTTGTATTTTTTGCTCATTAAACTGAACCGTGCGTATGCAGAACGCTATCAACTGTCCGAAGAAACCAAGGAGAATACAACGGCATACAGGTTTAAGCAACTTTTAACCAATCATATAAACCAGCACAGAGACATTGAATATTACGCAGGAAAGCTCGCTGTCAGTCGGGTTACATTGAATAAATGTATTAAGGCGCAGTTTGGTATGAACGTCTCTGAGATGATCAATGAATTTTTATTGGTTGAAATAAAAAACCGGCTTTTGTATTCTGAGCTTTCAGTAAAGGAGATTGCCTATGAATTGCATTTCTCTGCACCCAATCATCTCTCCCGTTTCTTTAAAATGCTGACTGGTCTCTCGCCAAAGGACTTTCGCAATGCTTATCAAAATGGTATGTCTGTTTTCTGATTGGTAGCGGCTGACAATTAAAGAATAATAGGTTTGCACCATTATTTATCAATCAGTAACAAGCAGATGGTAGGGATTATCGGGTCGAAAGTTCACTTGTTCAAAGTGTCTTCTGGTTATGTTTTCAAACATTTTTTTATTCTGCTAGTGCTGGGTTCTGCAGTAAAAAATACGCATGCACAGCAACAGCAGTCAAAGGTGGTTATGATTTCGTTGGATGGTACTCCTGATTATTTAGTCGACCGGTTTCTGAAATCAGGCGTATTGCCGGCAAACGGTGCATTTGCAAAAATGAAAAAATACGGAGCGTATGCAGAAACGATGTTGCCTGTTAACGTAGCCTCCACTGGACCCTCGCATATTGCCCTGTTCACCGGCGCTTCCCCGTCAAAAACAGGAATTGTGGGAAACAGTTTTCGAAGCAAAGATCAGCCATGGGATCAACCTGCATTGTCTGCATTTCGTCAGCCTCTACAATCTGAGACCATTTTTCAGGCTGCCATGCGGCAGGGAAAGAAAGTAATGGTGTTAGGTGGCGTAAGCGTGGATAATCTTGCGCCGGAACGAAAGGTGGATTATATGCACATGTACCCGCAAGCAGCAGGCCCTTCATTGCTGTTAAACCTTGTTCCAACTGATGCTGAAATAAAAATTGGAGAAAACTATTTCAAATTGTTGAAGGTTGATGCCTCATCCGAATCACAACCGGTATTTGAAGTGACCGGAAAGTTGAAGATGCCTTTGTATATCTATCAAACTGATTCAGTTGCTATCGTTGCAAATAGTTTGCAGCCCGTTAAACAGATCATTATTGATAATGACGCGGATTTGAGTAATGGTTTTGCTGCTTCGTTGTCGGGTTCATCCTGGTCAACGATGATGGTAAGGGATAAGGAAAAACAATACGTTTCATCTATTCGGATATTGAATACGGATGCAGCACATCGGAATGTACGTTTGTTCATGAGTGCGCCTGCGGAAGTGTATGGCTATCCGGATGGCTTTCTGCAGCACCTGCAACAAACATGTGGTTATTGGCCGGGAGAGCCTGAGAACAGAAAGCAAACGAGTGGTGTAATCTCGGAGGATATCTGGTTTGAACAGGTTGACCGTTTAGCAAAATATTTCAGAGATCTGATTATTGCAGGTATGCAAACCAATCAATGGGATTTACTTTTCGGTTACTTTTCTACTCTCGATGATGTACAGCATCGCTATACACTGAGGGATCAACGTCAACTTGACTACAAAGCCGAACAGGGTAAGAGACCGGCCAGGTATGCATCCCTGATTGAACGCTATTTTCAGAAAGTAGACAATTACCTGTTGGATATTATGAACGCAGCTCCCAGGGGTACCAATTTTGTAATTGTTTCTGATCATGGAATGATTCCGGTTCATACAACAGTATTATTAAACAACTATATGGAACGATCAGGATTCTTTGTTTCACGTAAGGAGGTAAAAAGTTTTTCCAGCGGGACTTCTGCACATATCTATATCAATCAGTCGCTCATTGAATCGGCAGAGCGGACTGTTTATATAAAACGTCTTGCTCAAAGGCTTTTATTACTGCGGGATTCAGTTACAGGAGAACCCGTTTTTGAATTGGTTGCGGATCATGAAAAGCAGAAAGAACTAGGACTGTACCATGCTGCATATTCCGGAGATCTGTTTGTCAGTTGCAGGGCAGGTTATTCCATCTCCGACAGGCTCCTGTCTGATGTACCTGTGATGGTGCAGAATTCATTTGATCCGGAACTGTTTCAACAGCAACAACAGGCCATTAGAAATTTTCTTGTCAACGGGACAATGAATGAAACAGGCAGAGCCGTTCACGGCAATCTCGCAACAATGAGACAAGGACAATCTATTTTTTATGCGCTAGGGCCGGATGTTCCACGCAAAAAATTAGGAAAGATATTTTCGTTACAAATCGCTGCTACCATAGCAGACCTGCTTGGTATTGACCCTCCAGGGGATGTGGAAATGAAAGGGGTGTTTGTTCATGCCAACTAGGGAACAGGTTAGGTTCATGTAAATACATGTTGAAGAACTGTTAATCGAATAGTCCATGGCTTCTGCCCTTGAGTTGCGCAGGTTGCAATACGTTTTGCACGAGCCTTTGCGCTTCTGTGTGGAAATCAGCATATGATGACTAAATGTGACGCCGGTTTTGAAAGCTCTGATGTAAAACGATACCGGGATATTTTCAAAACGGGAAATGGACATGTCAACAGCTATTAGCATACTGTTTTATTGTTGACTGATAGCTTTTATTGTATAATAAAAAATGGGTAGTTGTATCAAAAATGATTTTTATGCCACAAGTGTCATAACCGAACACAGGAACATACGATTATGAAAGACCTATTATTTGACTTTATCGCAAAGTATATTACGCTTACAGAAGAGGAGAAGAATGCCATTCTCCAGTTGAATATATTTCATACTGTAAAGAAGGGCGTCATTTTACTGAAGGAAGGGCAATATTCGAAAGAAAGCTACTTTGTTTTACGTGGCTGTATACGTACTTATTATTTAAAAGACGGTGAAGAACGAACCACAGCTTTCTATACAGAAATGGAAGCGTTAACACCCAATTGCGTTATACATCAAACGCCTTCTGATTATTATGTCAGTTGTTTAGAAGACACGGTACTTTCTATCTCCAATGCTGACAAGGAAACAGAAATAAACAGTCAATTTCCAAAGTTTGAAATCATGTGCAGGAAAATGTCGGAGGAGATCTTAGCCAAACAACGGAAGGATTTGGACGAGTTTAAAATTTCATCGCCGGAACAACGATACCTGAACCTGCTGCAAAATAGACCAGACCTTTTTCAACGTGTGCCGCAACAGCAGCTGGCGAGTTATTTAGGTATTACTCCGCAATCATTGAGCAGGCTACGGGCAAGAGTGCTTGAAAATAGCAGTAAGATGAATTTCTTAACTTAAGTTAATGGTCATTTTATCATGTTGAATCACTTTTGGCATTCACGTGTCGTCAACTTAACAGATTTGTAAAAGAAAATTTTATGGATTGGAATGGCCTTTCTATTGGAAGGTAGTTTTAAGCGTAAATGTACAATATGCAAAACAGGCAGCAGCTACACATGCTTGTCCGTTGCCCAAAAATTAAAAAAATAAATATCGAATTGAATTAAGTATGCGAGTCTGATTTCGATGTTGAGGATACACTTTTTTAGCAGGTTATTTTATATGAAACGACATCATTCCTGTCATAGAAATGTTTGTCAGTAACAAAGCTGATAAAAGATATAGTTGTTTTCAACCTTTCAACATCAACAAACGACTTGAATTTTTCACTTGAAAAACGTTTTGTATGATATCCGTTTCAATTAGACCCGGGTATCATTGTTACTCGTTCTTACTATAAGAGTACTAAAAGATTAAATTTGAAAAGGCAAAACTTTATTATCATTTTTATTGTTGGCTTTTTGCTGTATTACATTGTTGATGCAGCTTTGTTTGTAACGTTTCAAAGCTGGATTGCGAATCTGACAAAATCGAATGCAGCAGGCCATATACTGGCTTATACAATGACCGTTTTCCCTTTATATGTCACAGTTGCCATTTTGCACAGAAGCAGGCATGTTGTTGCGGATAAATTGGGGCTTTCCGGTAATTTTTCTGTTGGTTTGTTATTTGCTCTCATTGTAACATTGCCCTCTTTGGTTGGATACGCACTAAAGTTCAATGTCAATACAAGTATATCAATTGATACATTGCTGATCAATACCATTTCTTCTGCCTTTTTTGAAGAAATTATTTACAGGGCGTTTCTTATAGGTCAGCTTTACAGGTATACCCGCCTGGGTTTTATCCCGTCAATTATCACAGGGTCTGTGTTTTTTGGATTGGTTCATTTGTATCAGAGTAGTGATCCCACTGAGTTGATTGGTATTTTTCTGATTACGTTTCTGGGCTCGCTTTTGTTCTTCTGGATCTATGCCGAATGGAAATTTAATTTATGGACAGTTGTTTTCTTACACTGTTTGATGAATTTATATTGGTTGATTTTTGACGTCGATAATAATGCACTTGGCGGCACGTATGCCAATATTTTCAGATTCGCGTCTGTTTCACTTTCAATAATTGCTACTATTTATTATAAGCGGAAAATGAAAATTCCTTTTGAAATTACCCGAACAACATGGTGGTTAAAATTGAAGAATGGCAGTTAAGAATTTCCCTGATTGTTGGTTCGGTATTATTTTAAACTTCAGCAAGTTATATTCTTTGACAACTTTATTGCCCTTATTTATCAATCCTTATCGAATCTGACAATTGTAAAAAATATAATAGGGATAAGGGAACTGGCAGGAATAGTACCTGTCAAGCTTTTTCTTTTATCGTTTGCAATAAGCCAATCCGCATGTATAATTCGGAACGTTACGATAAATGCTGTTTTGCCGGATTTATACAAAATAATTAGACTAAGATTGTGTTGAATCTGTCGGTTGTTTCATAAAAGATTCGTGATCCAGCGTGTAGAACAATATTGCCTGTCATTTGCCGAAACAAATTCCTTTTCTCTTTCGTCGGATCTCTTTTTTGTCATCAGGCTCTCAACGCTTCTTGCAATAGTTTAATTTGTTGCAGGAAGCGTTGAAAAATCCTGTTCTCTTCTTTCACTATGTCAATTCATTTGCATAGAATCCATCATCAGATCGACAACAATGGTAAATTATGCTGTAGTGAGCAGAAACTTTCATAAGTAATCCATGGCATGTTTACCATGCTCATGGATTATTTTCAAGATCAGTTTCAGTACAACTTGCGTTTTTTATTGCGGTCTGCTTTTAATGTTCACAATTCTGAAAATCTTTATATCGCCGAAGCAGCTTATAACACAGAAACAGGTTTGACAATTTCATTTCTTTTTTCGAATTGTTTTCATTTTTCTGTTTTCTCCTGATCCGGCTATCAGAAGATCTGAATTTTATTTTCGCTGCCAATGTTGCCATTGCCCCGATTTATACTTCGCTTAGATGATTATCTTCATCGTTGTTTCTAATCTGTTTATCCTATGACTGAGGTCGCCTGTAGCCGACAGGAATGTGCGTGTAAGTGTTCCCCGACAAACTATTCAGCCAAACTGTTTTTTCTTTTCCCTGGCTCAGAATCAAGGATAATTTCCTTCAAATGATAGGTTAAGGTTCTTATCGGAATATTTCTGTAATTGCTGAGAATAATAATCGTCAAATCATCTTCCTTGTAATAATGATAATTGGACGTGAAACCGTTCATCGTTCCTCCATGCCGTATTAAGGTGCCCGGTGTTTGGAGTAATGGACTGCGCTGATATCCTTGAATTCGGAATCCGTATCCATAATAGCCCCAGTCCTTTGTGCCTCCATTAAACATTTTTGCCAGGCTTTCGGCACTCACTAATTTTCCACTGTGTAACGCACGGCCCCAATGATATATTTCCATTGCAGTTGAATAGATATCACCCGAACCATATGCATAGGAAACTACGTTTTGAACCCTGCGAAATTGGTTGTTAATCATTCGGTAGCCAATGGCTCTGTTAGCCGGTATATTCAGCAATCGTTCCATTCCGGTATTGGTCATGCCAACCGGAGTAAAAATTGTTTCCTGCAGATAATTCTGATAGGATTTGCCGGTTACCTTTTCAATAACCATTGCCAGCAGGCAATAGTTGATATTGGAGTATTCATGTTTCTCACCGGGATTAAAATTCCTTTTGGATTGATTAATGATATCCAGTAACTCGGACGGTGTAATATCCATAATTTCATATTCTGTTAAATTGTCCATCGACGCAGCGAGACCCGATTGTTGCTTAAGTAAATGATGAATCGTTACATCTTTGGCGAGTTCAGGCTTCAGTGCAGGAATGTATTGTTGCAGTGGCGCATGTAAATCAATCTTACCTTTCTCTGCAAGCTGCATGATGGCTATTGCTACAAAGGATTTAGTAAGAGAACCAATAAGAAACTGGGTATTTACGGAATTGGGTACATTGTTTTCAACATCAAAATAACCATACGCTGCATGATGAATCACTGAATCTCCTTTGGCAATCAAAACAGTTCCATGAAAATTAGCAGTGTCTTTAAATAACCGCATATGTTTTTCTGCAAGAGGATGCTTGATCGCTATTCCATCTTTGGACTCATTCCCTGATGATTTAAATTTTTCATACTCAACAGAGAATAATACGCTGGCTATTTTCCATTGATCGTTTACTTTTATAAGCCCCCAACTTTCTTTTCCCCAATTGCCTTTTTTATCATTTACCCAAAAACTGTAATCAAACGTAACAGCGCCGATTGAGCCATCCTCTGAAATAACAGGGTTGGTAAATTTTTCCTGGTAAAGACGATCTCTCATCAGGCCTGTGACCCATGTTTTGTAATTCCGGGATTCAACTAAAGGCTCATTTGGTTTTGTTTTTTTTAACTCCTTAAATGTTTCAGGTTTCCATACCGCCACCCAGCTAATGGGAACATCAACAAACAAAGAAAATAAGGTGCTTGTATCTTTTTTTTCAATTGAGGTCATAAACAGCTGCAGCAGTTGTTCAATTTGCTCTTTATCGGTTCCAGGCTTTGCAGTAAGGTTGTTTCGAACTGTTTGGTCCATCATTGGACCGAGTTTTGTGCCTCCCAGTAAATGCAGGTGAATATGAAACACGGATTGCCCGGCGTGTTCATTTGTATTTAATGCCAGTCTGTACCCCGTTTGGTCAATCCCTTTTTTTCGGGCCATTTCTTTTGCCAACAGCATCATTTTGCCCAACATGTTCTGGTGATTGGTTCCGGCTTCATTCAACGTATAAATTCTTTTTTTGGGAACAATTAAAAGATGCACAGGTGCCTGCTTACTTACAGGTTCAAAAACCATAAGCTCGTCATCCTCGTATTCGAGGTGCACCTCTTTTTTTTGATGTGCTGCAATTAATTCAAATGGCGATGTTGTTTTAAGCGCACTGTCTTTTTTCTTTTTATAACTTTCTGATTGTGCCATGCATGCGTTACCAACAAGCAAAGCGACTACTAAAACAAAGAGAATTTTAAATCGCATATCTTTTTTTTGCAAACCTTCATGTTTTGACGGGCGCATAAAATTCAAATCGATCAACGTGATTTAAAGACCGATAAACAGGCGGATTTCGGGTTGGTACCCGAAAATGAAGTGTTGGTGTTAAAACATCGCTTGTTTGTCTTTTTCCTTAAAAACAGCAATGTTTTTTAATTAATTTTATTACAAAATGGTACATGCGTTTTATAAGTGAAAGAAAGTGGTTGATGCATCTGTTGTTTTGGACTGTCATGTACATTATATACCTGGTACAGCCTCTTGTTTCGGTTGGCGAAGATGCAGGTGCTGTAACGACGATATCAAGTGCAGCTGCTGTAAAAACGCTTTTTCATTTACTGAGCGTTGCAGCCACCAGTTATTTTATCTGCATTATTGTAATACCGCTGCTGCTTGAAAAAGCGAAACTCGTAAATGGTTTTCTGCTATTGGTATCAGGATTGTACGCAATTGCAGTTGTAAGCAGGGTAGCAGTGATTTATCTTGTAGAACCACTAGTCGGTTATCACAACAACCAGGAAAACCTTTTACAAATTGTAAGTCAACTCAGGATACTTTTCCACTATTATATCATCGGCAATATCGCAGCTGCATTTCCATTTGTAACGTTTTATTTGTTGCTGGACAGGCAATTGCTGATGCGCAAACAGGCTGAAGCGGATAATGAAAAAAAAGAAGCAGAGCTTGCCGCTTTGAAATCACAGTTAAATCCACATTTTTTGTTTAATACACTGAACAATATTTATTCTCTTGCTGTTCAAAACTCGCCTCAAACTTCTTATTGCATCGAAAAGCTGGCCCATATACTCGACTATTTACTGTATCGCTGTAACGACAAATTCGTTCCGATGGAAAAAGAAATCGAATTGCTTAAGAATTACCTGGATTTACAGAAAATAAGATTTGGCGACAGGTTGGTTTTAAAAGCGGAATACATTACAGACCATTCTTATCAAATAGCACCATTGCTTTTATTGCCCATTGTTGAGAATATGTTTAAACATGGCGTAGAACAAAATACCGGACAAACAGATGTGAAGCTGTCATTGGAGTGTTTCAAAAATAAGCTGACGTTTAAAACAGAAAATTTATATGATCCTTGTTTAACAGAATCGCCGGGTATCGGATTGCAAAATCTGAAACGCCAGCTTGAATTACTTTACCCGGTAAAGAATAGTTTTACAATTACTAAAACAAATCATTTTTTTATAACAAATCTTCAATTAAATCTCTGTTGAAAGCCACTTGTTTAATAGTTGATGATGAGCCATTGGCCGTGCAGTTATTAAAAAAGCACGTCAGTGAAATGGATAATCTGCTGCTGGCGGGAACGTGCACCAATGCAGTTGAAGCTTCATCCTTTCTCAAGCAGCACCGTGTAGAGCTTTTGTTTTTAGATATACAGATGCCACGCATTACGGGTATTGATTTTTTAAAAGCATTGCAATCACCACCTGCTGTAATCATTACGACGGCTCATCGTGAATATGCAGTAGAAGGATACGATCTGGATATTGTTGATTACCTGTTGAAACCAATTTCTTTTGAGCGGTTTCTTGCCGCTGTTGAACGGTTTTGGCGCAGAAACCATAATTACAACCGCTCACTACCGGCTGAAGCTATCGTAACAGGCGATATTTATCTGTCAATTAAATCAGGAACAAAAATCTACCAGTTTAACGAAAGCGAAATTGTCTATATTGAAAGTATCAGGGACTTTATACAAATTCATTTCAGGCATGAAAAGAAGCTGATGATTAAATACAGGATCAGTCAGATTGAAGGTGAGCTATCGGGTAATTTTATTCGTATTCATAAATCCTATATTGTCAATAAGAAATCGATTACAACGCTTACGGCCAATATGATTGAGTTGGGAAAGATCGCCATTCCGGTGGGTGAAAGTTTTAAAACAGGCGTTGAACAGTATTTGAAACAGTGATTGTTTTTGGGAGAAGCATTCATTCAAAAATCTGTAGTAAAAAGTATAAGGTTGACCTTGTTTAAATTTCATTCGTTGACATTTCGTTTATTCAATCAGAATTCGATAATGCTCTGAATGAAAATGATAGCCGTATCTGTGACTGATAGAGAAAAAATAGAGTGTAACAATTTTAAATATTGCTGTGACCGGATTATTATTATTCGGAAAGGGATTACAGGTACGAAACGCAGGCTTAAATTTGATCATTCATTTTCAGGTGCAATTAAAGAAGGTTGGCTTATCAGTGCTGATTTGTTTGATTAAACGCCTGGTGCTGACTTTTCTGCTGAAGCAACGAGAAGAAGTTTGCTTTCGAATACCGGATTGGAAGTGAATGATAGTGTTTCTAAAACATCTGATTCGTATCATTTCGGTATCGCTGATACAGCGAATGCTTTTTTGGTTTTCTGTTCCCGGCAATATCTTGGTAAGCGTACAAATTACAAGGCAGGTGAAAAAGCTGATTTTTCCATTGCCAGTCAGCAAAGCTCAAAATTCAGTGCTGCTTTTATTCCTCCGGCAAAAACAACGATGGACGAATGGTATGTTGAAATGGGCTACAATCGAGCAACGCCCGATGGTGTAATTGCTGCAACCATTCGGGAGGGGATGCCTCTTGAGAATGGATTTGTAACCAATAAAAAGTACAGCATCACCATTGAACCTTTGTTTATCAAAGCAGGAAAGTCACGAACAAATGAACAGGAAGTGGTTAAAGTGACTGGAGGGTACTCCTTTCACTATCGGGAACAAGTTATTGGGGTGGTTGATCTGTTCAATGCTTCATTCTCGTTTTTTAGTGAAACGGGTTCAACACACAAATTAGTCGTAGCCGCTGCAGCAAGTGCATTGCTCCTGCGTAACCGATAAATGAACCTGTAATGGTAAATGAATGTAGCAGTAACGGAGGATGCATTCAGTTGAAGGGATAAGGCAATTGCTTTATCCCTTTTCTTTTTTACAGTTGCTCGGTCTGTTAAAGGAGGAAGGCGGGGAATAAAATAGGATGGAGGTTTGGATCGGAAAGGCTGCAATTTTTTTTACATCGCTAAGTCTTTTCGGGTGATAAAAGCCCAAGGCACCGCTCAGCACCGGAATAAGAAAAAGCAATTATTTTGCAACCGATCAAACAGAAGCCGGTCTAATGAACAAATATGCAAAATGAAAGCGGTCATCTTACTGACAAAGCAGTTGTTACCGATATCCTGAATGGAAATGTTCAGGCTTTTGCTGTTGTAGTAAAAAGTACTGAAAAGCTGGTGATGCAGATTGTCAATAAAATGACGTCCAATGTTGATGACCGGAAAGATCTTGTACAGGAGATTTATCTGAAAGCATACCGGAATCTGGCTTCGTTTCAGTTTAAATCAAAATTATCAACCTGGATTGCAAACATTGCCTACAATACAACCGTGAATTTTCTGCAAAAAAAGAAAATTCCTGTTACAGGAATCGAAGGGGCTATTGAAGAGATCAGTCATCTCAACGAACACCCGGAGCAGGAAACGATCAAAGCAGAAGCGGTTGAAATACTGCATGAAGCAATTGGAAAACTTCCGCCCTTGTATAAAACACTGATCACCCTTTATCATCTGGAAGAATTGTCCAATCAGGAAATTGCAGTAATAACCGAATTGCCGGAAGGTACTATCAAAAGTTATCTGTATCGAGCTAGGAAAATCCTCAAAGACAGCATTGAGCAACAATATAAAAATCAGTAAACATGAACAGTAACCATTTGTCAGATGAACTACTGCAGGCCTGTCTGTTAAACGAACTACAGCAGGATGATATGGTGGATACACACCTCCGGTTTTGTCCGGATTGCAGGAAACGGCTTGAAGAATACCGGCTGTTGTTCACACATATAAAGGAGGTTGAAACAGAACCGTATGCTTTTGACAGTACAGCATTGGTGATGGAAGCTGTTGTGCATTACGCACAGAAGAAACAGAAAAGGAAGGCATTGTTTTATTGGGGTGGCTTGCTTTTTTTAGTGGTTATCATTGGTTCATTTTCCATCCCTTTTATCCCGGCTGTTCTTGCAGTTTTTCGTTCACAGTCTTTGATCACATCGCTTTTGTTTACCGGGACAGCTGTTGCTGTATTTCTTTTTTTATGGACTGACCTGAAGCGGCAATACAAGTCAAAAGAGGAACAGTTATTCAAAAATAATTTGCAACCGAAACTGTAGATCACTGTCTGATAGAGTAGAATTTAAAAAGCATCTTAACATGAAAAAATTAACCATACTATTGCTGATTGGTCTTTCGACAACCGCAACGGCTTTTGCTCAACAAACGAACCCTGTAACAGATGCCGGTTCGCCTGTTGCTGATCTGCCTTTATCCGCATCCCGTGCAGAGATCCTGCTGCCTGTTTTATTTATCAGTTTTTTGCTCGTAATCCTCACTTCGCTGATTAAATACTTTTTGGATTTTCGTTTAAAAAATAAACTGATTGAAAGAGGAATGCAGGAGCAGCTCACCGCTTATTTATCAGCGAAAAATGAACATGAAAAACAAAACGAAGTGGTTAAACTCTCCATTTTGTTTCTGGGCTTGGGCCTCGGTCTGTTACTGACTTATTTTACAGCTCCTGTTGATCTTCATTCGCTGGCGATTATGGCCATGTCTCTTGGGCTGAGTTATCTGGCTTATTTCCTTTATCTGCGTAAGACCGACAGATAGATTTTACACGGCTTCTTGTTACAGCATTACACACTTCACCGGGTGAAGCAGGCAGCTTATTGTCTGAACAAAACCAATTCAACACTTTTATAACAAACGTATAAATCATCCATCAATGAAATCGATTTGCATATATATGACACTTTTAGCAGCGCAGATACTATGGGGACAGGGAACGAAGAATACAGCCGTGAAAGAGTTGCCCTTGCGCAATGTATTCACTACGAATATCGAAGCAACTCTCGATGCTGTTTTCAACCAGGCTTATCCCGCTCATTCACCCGGAGCAACAGTGTTGCTTGCGAAAGCTGATACTATTCTTTACAGAAAGGCGTTTGGTATGGCGAACCTGGAGTTGAACGTGCAGATGAAACCTGAAACGGTGTTGCAGTTGGCTTCTATTACCAAACAGTTTACAAGCGTGGCTGTTTTGATGTTGATGGAACAGGGTAAACTCAGCCTGAAGGATCCTTTATCCAAGTACATCGCAGATTTCCCAAGGGGAAATGAAATTACACTGCATCATTTGCTGAATCATACCTCCGGTATTAAGAGTTATACCAACTTACCTGAATTCAGAACCAAAACAAGGCTTGATATGACACCGGAAGAAATCATTGCTGTATTCAAAAGTCAACCCCTGGATTTTAAACCGGGTGAACGATTTGCTTACAGTAATTCAGGGTATGTGCTGTTGGGTTATATCATCGAGCAATTGTCTGGTATGAGCTATAATGATTTTATCCAGAAGATTATTTTTGACAGACTCGGTATGAAGAACTCCTCGTATGCAGATACGTATAAAATCATTCCCAACAGGGCAAACGGTTACCAGTTATATGAAGGTAATTATGAAAATGCGGAGTACATGAGTACCACTGTGCCTTATGCTGCCGGTTCATTGATGTCTACCATTGATGATATGTTTCGATGGAACAGAGCGATGCATAATAATTTATTGATAACAGAACGTACAAAACAGCTTGCGTTTACAAACTATCGTTTAAATAACGGAACATATTCCAATTATGGATATGGTTGGTATGTCAATGAAATTGAAGGAATTTCTACAGTCGAACATCCGGGAGGCATGAATGGTTTTACAACAGCAGGTATCTATGTTCCGCAAAAAGATATTTATGCAATCGTGTTGTCCAATCGTGATGATGGGGTGGGTGCAGAAATGATCACTCTAAAAGCTGTTGCTACTCTTTTGGGCAAACCCATCACAAGTGATGTTGCTGTTTCCCTTAAGGAGAACGATTTGAAGAAATGGGAAGGCGCTTATCAATTTGAAGATGTGGTTCGCTTTATAACGCTGGAAAAGGGAGTGCTCTACAGTAAACGTGAAGGAGGGCGCCCGAAAGCATTGGTACCATTATCAGCGAACGTCTATCGCCTTGAAAATAGTCTGGCGACTTACAAATTCTCTTTCAAAAATGGCAAACGGCAAGTACTCTATGAAGAACGGATTAGTAAAAGTATTGGTGTAGAAACGGATAAAAAGCCCTTCACAGAAAAAGAAGCCATCGTGCTCACACCAAAAATCCTCAGCAGGTATACCGGTGTTTATGAACTACAACCGGGTTTTCAAATTGAAATTACCCTGAAAAAGGACCGCCTTTTTGCAAAGGCTTCGGGACAACCGGAAGTGGAACTTATTGCGGAAGCAGACAATCGTTTTTTTATCCGGGAAATCGGAGCCCGAATTGTATTCAATCAAAGCCCTGAAGGAGTGGTGAACAGTCTTACTTTTTCTCAGGGTGCAGACAAAACAGAAGGAAAGAAAATAAGATAGTAAGGATTTTTTTAAATAAACAGCACAAGTGACATCTTGCTGATGAGTGCAACAATGTAAATCTGTTTTTGCGCTATCTATTGTTGCTGTTGTTTTTTTTGACCGATTCCGAAAATGTTCTTTTACCCTGTTCGCTCAGAACAGCTTTATGTTGACAGCAGAGGCTGATTGGTAGATTGTTTTCTAGCTGCGATCACTGCTCATCTATTTTTAAATGCTGTATAATGCAGGAAGTGATACCCGGTTGGCAAGGGTCTTTCCTGGATCATTATAACTTATAAAATCATTACAGATGAAAGACTTCTTCTTGTTGGTGGGTTTGATTACTGCACTTGTTTATACAAACCCTTTGCATGCACAAAAAAGTGACACGATCCGTATAACAAAGCAACACCTGCAAACAGGTGTATTGCGGGAAGGAACGCACCGCTATCTGGTTTATGCGAAAATGAAAAAGGATAGTGTGCGTATCCTGACACAATTCTGGACCAGGACAATTAAACGAACCATTCACAACGGGTTGCCTGTTATTGAAATCAGCCAGGAGTGGGAGGATCAGGATAGTGTGATGCACAAGGTGGTTTCACGTTGTGATGCAGTGACGATGAAACCACTTTACCATCAATCTTGGTGGAAAACAGCCGCATCAAGAGGTGCCCCGGTAAAAACAACGACCGAAACGATTGTTGATTTTATCAACGGAGCGCTTCTTTACAATGGCAAACAGCTAAGTGCTGCTGATACTGCTCAACGGGAACAACTCATCCGCAAAGGATTTGAATCTGCACAACATGCTCCTTACTTTCTGAACTGGCATCTTGATCTGGAAACATTTCCTCTGCTGCCTTTTAAAAACGGCTTGACCTTCATCCTGCCTTTTTATGATCCGGGTACCCCTTCAGGCGTAAAAGAGGTTGCTTATACAGTTAGTGGATCGGGGACGTTGACCGGATATAACGATCAGCAGATTGATTGCTGGTTGTTGATACATGAAACCCAAGGGAACAAAGAAGTTTTCTGGATCAGTAAGCGAACGAAGGAGGTATTAAAACTTGAACAGGAAATTAATGGACGGGTTTACCGGTATAAAATTAAACTGGGTTTTAGTTATTAGCAGAAGAAAATCGGAAGTCACAAAAAACAACGTCAAAAGCGCAAGGAATAAAAACGGTTAGCATCAACCGCTTGAGGAGGCAGGAAAGGTTTGTTCGCAACTATTTTTTTTTGAAAAAAGATAGATCACTACTGTTGATTTCAAAATCAATTTTTGTTGTAAAATACAGCGTAAGCAGATTTAACCTTTATCTCAATGAGATCGAAGTTTGAAATATTTCAGCGTGATCTTGAAAGATAGTTAACAGCAAATACGGTTCGTATGAATAATTTTTTATTGGATGGGCAGGAGACGGAACGACTTTTCTTCAGAGCAGTTAACCGTTTACACTATGAAGCGTGGTTGCCTTTTTTTATCACTCCTGAAACATCCAGGCACTGGATCATGCAGGCCGAGAAGCCTGAAATTGCCTGTAGCAAATGGTATGAAAAACAGTTTAACCGGTATGAACGTGGAGAAGGAGGAATGAATGCATTGCTTGATAAAGTTTCCGGTTGTTTAATTGGTCATTGTGGTTTAATACAACAAAGAGTAGACGGTCTGATCGAACTGGAAGTCGGCTATTCCATCCTGCCGGCTTATTGGAATAAAGGGTATGCAACGGAAGCTGCCATCAGGTGTAAAACGCATGCATTTGAAAACTCGTTTTTCCCTTCTTTGATTTCAATTATTAGTCCGTCGAATACAGCCTCAATAAAAGTTGCGCTTAAAATGGGGATGATATTGGATAAAACGACAGTATACGGTGAAAACAACGTCAGCATTTACAGAGTTGTTGATAACTGAGAAGTTGCTGGCGAAACGCAGCAGCGGAAATGATTACTTACTTCAGCTATTATTCATAAGCCTAACGAAGCCGGTTGTAAATACCCATGCTGTATAATTGAACAGTAAGCATGCCGATTTTTTAACTGACCGGAATAAAATCGAAAAGCACCGTTCTAATTGAAAGGCGCTTTTCGATAAATAGATCCTGCGATCAGAAAACATGGATGAAGTTGCCGAATTGAATCCGTCCGCTTGCATCAGCTGTTTGTGTGACGGTTTTTTTTAAAACTGTTCCGATAAAAAGATTTGCTGTTGCAGTTTGACCGGCTACACCAACTGTACTGGTACTGGTCGTGCTGGCAGTTAGTGTTACTGACTGTACAGCAGCACCAGCAGTGAACGATTTGTTCCAGGGTAAGGATACGTTTGTCACTGTTTGAATATTGCCCGTTTCATCGGTATACACGATGTTCAGTTTGCCGGTGTAATTGCCACTGATTTCATAACGGACTGCCCGGCTTTGTTGATTGTTGCCGTTGTTGTCTTTTTTACAGGATGCCAACAGCATCACAAAACAGGCAGCAACATAGAGGTTGTTCAGTACTTTCATAACTGTTTGTTGTAGGAGTTTATAATTGTGGTTAAATAGAAAAAGGCTTATTGTTTAGAAAATGTTGTAGGAAGCCGGAAGAGGCAGAGCCCGAAAACCGTTGGTCATTCCATAGAGGACGGTAAGGGCAATTATTACACCTGTAATGACCAACAGTTTTGTCTGTATGGCAACAGATAGACCAGCGATATTTTTATGCATGCGTTGTGCATGCAGGGCTGCAAGGTGAATAAAGAAAGCTGCAATCGCAAGAGTATAATAGGGAATGAAAAACAGGTTGGCCGGAAAACTGTTGAGACCGGCAGCGCCAAAATAAATGTTGGTATCAAGCCCTAGCAGATATCTGCCTGCCAACACAGCCCCAACATGAATGAATAAAAAGATCGCCAGGTAAAAACCGGAACAAACCTGCCATTTTGCATATCCTGTCCATTTGTGTTTTTGTTTACTGCAAACAAAGCGTAAACCGGAAATAATCTGTATTATGACAGCAAGCAGTAACACTGTTTCAACAAAAGGATTTCTGTACACTTTGCGCAATTGCTGCATGACAGCCAGATGAGCGTCCGCACCCAATAAACTGCAGAGATGATTGAACAGGTGGATGCCAACAAAGCATACAAGGATCAATCCGCAGATACGGTGCAGTTTTTTCATACCGTAAATTTCATTCGGATAAGATTGCTGAAAATTAACTTTGGTTAATTTCCTGTAACACTTTTACCTGGGTTATTTTTAAATACTGTGAAGTGACTAAAAGCACGACAACTGCAGTTTGATTTGTGCTTTGCAAATACGCATATAAACAGAGGGCATTCAACTCACCCTTGCCGCAAAATTATTGCCCTGCTCTGTGCGGAACAAGGTCTTGTGCCATCATCCGTCAGCTGCGGTAAACGCCTTCGGTTTTCAAAAAAATCTCCACCCGATTACACGGAACCTGCTCATACAGCGGGGTTGTATTTTATTTAAAAAACCTTGTTCCTCCGCCGCAGTCCGAATGTCTGGTCGCTATGGGTACATGAATGAAGCGAAGCTGCATGCATGTAACAAGCATTAATTCATCACTAAAATTTCAGTTATGGAAATCATCGGAAGAATGACCGCAGACGCAAGCGTCAACCAGACAAAGACAGGGAAAAAAGTCGTGAACTTTTCCATTGCCATCAATGACACGTACAAAGCAAAAGAAAGCGGGGAGCTGGTTAAGAACGTCACCTACATCAATTGTGCCTACTGGCTCAGTGCCGGTATAGCACCGTATTTAACCAAAGGCACTGTAGTGGAATGTGCAGGGCGCATTGCTGCAGACACCTGGACCAACAAAGCAGGTGAGGTGAAAGCAAGATTGACCTTTACTGCCAGCCGCATCAAACTGCATGGAGGTGGCTTGAAACCAATGATGCTGACAACATCTCAGCCCGCAGATGCAATGACTGATGCAGCAGATGATCTGCCGTTTTAAAACAAACCCTGCAGCATCCTGCGATGTGCAGGATGCTGTCTGTATTCATTTTTAAATACATTCTTATGGCACACAATATTTGTTTCAATGAACAGACACAGCAACACAGTTTTTTCAGTGTACAACAAAAAGCATGGCATGGACTCGGACAGCTTGTTGAACAGTACCCCAACAGTACAGAAGCTTTGCAGTTTGCAGGACTTGATTTTGAAGTCTGTAAACGACCCAATACACACCGGCTTGATAATGGTACAGAGATTGTTTCTGCTACCTCCTTTTATACTTACCGGCCCGATACAGGTGCTATTCTTGGAGACCGTTTAGGCAAGGATTACGAAGTCGTACAAAACAGCGATGCCTTTCGTTTTTTTGATGCGATTGTGGATGGGGAAGGTATTCAATATGAAACCGCCGGTGCACTCGGTCAAGGTGAACGGATTTTTATCACTGCCAAACTGCCGGGCTATATCAAAGTCGGTGCAGATGATCTGATCGAGAAGTATTTGTTTCTGACCACTTCGCATGATGGCTTTGGCAGTATCATGGCCGCGTTTACACCTGTGCGTATCGTCTGTAACAATACACTGCATGCAGCTTTGCGCAACTGCAGCCATGCTATCAAGATCCGTCATACAGCCAATGCAAAAGAACGCCTGGAACAGGCGCATCAGGTGATGGGCATCTCCAATCAGTTGAGTCAGCAACTGGACGGCATCTTTAATCAATGGGCAAAGGTTCGTATTACCGATCAGGAAGTCAGACAATTGATACAACTGGCAATGGTACCGAATAAAGAAGTGCTGCACAGTCTTCAACAGGGCGAAACAGATGAACTCAGCAGCTGTTTTAAAAACATGTGCGAAGAAGTTTTCACCTACAACATGAGCAGTCCTTCACAACTGCTGGAAACAACAAAAGGAACTGTGTTTGGGGCATACAATGCCATCACCGGTTATTTTCAGAATGTACGCAGGTACAAAGACGATGAAGCAAAAATGAAATCCCTTTTGTATGGTGGTACAGCCCAGCTGAGAACGCAGAAAGCGTTTCAGTTATGTGCAGATTTTGTCAAAGGAAACAGGACACTGTTGTATAACTGATGGATGAACAACAAGGCGCATGGTTACATGCGCTTTTTTGTTTGGAAAGCTGCCCCGCAACAGTGTGACAGCGTTTTAAAAATGGCGGGGCAGCTTGGTTTGCCGGCGGGTTTTCGGGGTGATGGTTGGGATTGCGTAGGACCTGTACTGGTTGTTCTGACCAGATGCACAACGCTTATTGAAGTAGGTGTATTCCTTCACAGATGCAGGAGGCCTTGTACCAGGATTTTCAACGTTTGTTCTACGCTGACAAAATGATCGAAGCCGGTAATTTGCAGGTAGAAAATTTTACTTCGCCGGTCTATGCCTCAAATAAATGATTTGACCGTTGTCATTGCTGACAGACATCCGTTGATCAGAAATGTAATCAAAGAAATTGTTCAGCATGCAGGATATAATGTTGTTGCTGAAGCAGCAAATGGCACTGCGCTGCTGGAACTTCAGCAGAACGCAGCTGTGCCGCTGGTTTTTATCATCAATACCAAGCTGCCGGATACGGATGATCTTGATATTTGCCTGACTCTCCGGCAACATTATCCGGGTTGTAAAATTCTGGCTTTTTCATTCAGTCCCAACCCTTATACGGAAGCGTTGCTGCAACGCTATGATCTCGATGCTTATATCCATGAGTTTAATGTTCCTAACCAGTTAACAGATGCCTTGCAGCAACTGTCAACATCCTGAGAGACGTGGAAGTGCAAATGAATACGCATGCATGCCTGCACAAAGTTCGTCTTCTCACTCCGTGGCGCCCATGAATTTCCGGCATAAACAAAGCGGCGCCTGCAGTATAACAGCTATGATTTATTCCGTTGCTTCATGGTCTTGGTCGCTCAAAGACGAAGATGGTTCCATCATTCATTTTTTAACATTAAAACGAAGGTTATGGAACAGCAAAAAGTACAATTACCGGAATGGACAAAAGTCGCCGAAGTGGAACTGGTTTATAAAACAAAAGTCAAAGCTTCTGAACGTCCTAAAATCAATTCTTCCAAAGACAGTTATGAACTGCTGCGGCAACTTTGGAACTTCGGCAAAATGGAGATGCTTGAAGAATTCAAAATCCTGTTACTGAACAGAGGCAACCGCGTCATGGGCGTGTACGAAGTTTCTTCCGGTGGTATTACCGGAACCGTTGCTGATCCCAGGTTGATCCTTGCTGCTGCCATTAAATCACTGGCGGTCGGGATTGTGTTATGTCATAATCACCCCAGCGGTAATCTTACGCCAAGCCGTGCAGATGAACAGCTGACACGTAAAATAAAAGAGGCCGCTGCCTATCATGATATTACGGTGCTGGATCATCTGATCCTTACCGGTGAAAGCTATCTGAGTTTTGCAGATGAGGGGCTTTTATAGCCCCTTTTTTTATTCAGTGATTTGCTTGAATTGATTGTCAATGGCCCGTTTTAAACGCTGCAAAACAGACGGCTGTCCGCCGCTTTTTTCTGCTTCAAAATCGTACCAGTTTCCCTCTTTTGTTTTGTGGAGTTTGTAAACATTTCCCGCTTCATCAGTGATCAGAAACTCATCCAGCACTGCGACTATCGCACCCAATGCATTGTTCACTTCAACCTGTGTAACGACATAGTGATAATGACTGCCATCTTCAAGACTGATTTGTTTGCCAAGAGCGGTCCGCAAGTGTTCTCTCATGAAGCAATAGTAATTCTTTTCAGCAGATGACCAAACTGGAGTCCGGCAAAATTTATAAACAGTATTTTTTTTGCTGTGATACCGGTTGTTGACTTTAACTAAAAAGCAATTTATGCAACAGGTTTCATACATTAACAACGAAAGGAAGTAGTATGCCCGGTCTTGCATACGGCAAGATGTACAAACGTTATACGTTTGGGTCATCTTGCCCTTCACTCCGGAGTCGTTTCGGGGAATGAAAACAGAAAATAAACAGCCATGAAAAAACCTGCCAAGGAAGTAAGAGGGAAGATGGTCGTGGTCCGTATGAATAAGCAGGAGCTGCAGCAGCTGGAAAAGTTCAGACAGCTAAGCACTGAAAAAACAACAGGCAGTTACCTGCGCAAACTGGCCCTGCAGCAACCTGTCACCGTGAAATACAGAAATGCCAGTGCAGATGATTTTTTACTCGATATGCTGCAGCTCAAAAAAGAACTCCACGCCATCGGCAATAACGTGAATCAGGCCGTACACAAATTGCATCTGCTCGAAAAGATACCGGAGTTCAGAAGCTGGGTACAGCATTACGACGGTCTGCAAAAAGTATTGCTGTGTAAAGTCGGAGAGATCGCCCAACGCATGCATCAACTCTACGAACAATGGTTGCAAAAATAACAATGCCAAGACGTATCGAAGCAGCCCTGCATTACAATGAACACAAAGTGCAGCAAGGAACAGCGATGTGTATTGCTGCGGTCAACTATTTACGGGAGGCAAACGAGATGAATGTTTCTCAGAAGCTTGCAGGGTTTCTGCAACGTACTAGTTTGAATGAACGGGCAACGACGAAAACGCTCCATGTTTCGCTCAACTTTGATCCTTCCGAACAGCTCTCCGAACAGCAACTGTTGTCCATCGCTGCAGCGTATATGGAGCAGATCGGTTTTGCTGCGCAGCCATATCTTGTGTACAGACACTTCGATGCAGCGCATCCGCATATGCATATCGTGAGCACAACGATTAAGTCTGACGGCAGCAGGATTAACACCCACAATATCGGACGCAACCAATCCGAAAAAGCAAGAAAGGAAATCGAAGCAAGCTTTGGACTCATCAAAGCCGAACGTCAACAACGGTTGCGTACGCCTGCAATCAAACCGGTGGATGTTGCGACAGTTGTGTATGGTAAATCTGAAACACACCGCAGTATCAGCAATGTCGTCAGTGCTGTTTTCAGTCAGTATGTGTTTTGTTCACTCCCTGAATTCAATGCAGCGTTGCAACAATTCAATGTCGTGGCAGACAGAGGTAGTGAGAAAGGAAGAATTTACAGCAAGCGGGGATTGTTGTACCGGGTGCTGGATGAAAAGGGAACGAAAACAGGCGTGCCCATCAAGGCAAGTGCAATCGGCTGTCAACCGACACTGGATCGACTGGAAAAAAAGTTTGCAACCCATACAACTGCCAGGCAATCGCTGCAACCATTTGTCAAAGCGAAGCTGGATGAGTGCCTCGTAAAGTCTCCTGCATCGGTGCAGGAGCTGATCGTGTTATTGCAGCAAAAAAAGATCTACACCGTGCTGCGTCAAAATGCAGAAGGCCGTTTGTACGGGATCACCTTTGTCGACAATCAAAACAAAGCTGTATTGAACGGCAGTGCAATCGGGAAGGGATACAGTATTGCAGCGCTGCAAAAAACATTTGCAACAGCTGCAACCGTTAATACAAAAAAGGCTGCTGCTGATGTAAGCAGAAAAATGAATCCCGTACCTGCTAAGGAATTTTCGCTCACCAACGTAAGAACGGTCACTAAGCAACAAACCGGTTCAAAGGAGAACCTGTTTGTCCGTTTGCTTACACCGGAACAGACGTTCACCAATACACCGTATCATCTGCTGAAAAAGAAACGAAAGAAAAAACGGAAGAACACGGATACATAACCTTTCAATCAATGTGTATGTCGAACACCGGAGAAAATGAACAGGGGCTCAGAAAAATTATTGACCTCACACGATTCGCAGCTGTCTTTGTATTGCTGCTGCATTTTTATTATTTCTGTTACCAGTCGTTTGCACAATGGCAAATCAACAGTGCGATCACAGACAGGTTGTTGAAAAATGTCAGCCAGACGGGGTTGTTTAACGGACTGTTGCAATCGAAACTGATCGCACTGGGTTTACTGGTGATTTCTTTACTCGGTGCACAGGGAAAAAAAGAAGAACGGATGCAGCTGCGAAGTATAGCGGTGTATTTATTGGTTGGTGTCCTGCTGTATTTTGGCAGCAGCCGTTTATTGCTGTTAACCACAGCGGTTGAAACAGTTGCCCTTGTTTATATGTTGATTACTACTGCCGGATTTTTGTTGATACTGGCAGGTGGGAATCTGTTAAGCCGTTTAATTAAAGTAAACATAGGGGATGATGTGTTTAATGCGATGAATGAAACGTTCCCGCAGGAGGAGCGATTATTAAGCAATGAATATTCAATTAATCTACCTGCCCGATATAACCTGAAAGGAAAAATCCGTAAGAGCTGGATCAATGTTATTAATCCCTTCCGCGGTCTGCTGGTGATCGGTAGTCCGGGTGCCGGTAAGAGTTGGTTTGTGATCCAGCACGTGATCAAACAACACATTGAAAAAGGTTTTGCGATGTTCGTTTACGATTTTAAATACGATGATCTGAGTAAGATCGTTTATAACTGGTTACAGCAAAACAAAGAGCAGTATGCTGTTACCCCTGCGTTCTATGTGATCAATTTTGATAACCTCTCGGTATCGCATCGCTGTAATCCGCTGGATCCTACGACGATGAATGATATCACCGATGCTACCGAAAGTGCACGCACAATTTTACTCGGACTCAACCGCGAGTGGATCAATAAGCAAGGTGATTTTTTTGTGGAGTCACCGATCAATTTTGTAACGGCTGTGATCTGGTATCTGCGCAAGTATGCCGGTGGCCGGTACTGCACATTGCCACATGTGATCGAGCTGATGCAGGTGCCGTATGATGAATTGTTTCCGGTGCTCAACACCGAACCCGAAATCGAAGTGCTCGTGAATCCCTTTATCACTGCTTACCAGAACGATGCCATGGAACAACTGGAAGGACAGGTGGCAAGTGCAAAAATCGGGATGGCAAGACTGGCGGCACCCGCCTTGTATTGGGTCTTATCGGGTAACGATTTTACATTGGACATCAACAATCCCGTGCATCCCAAAGTTGTTTGTGTCGGGAATAATCCGGAGAAGCAACAGATCTATGGTGCTGTGTTGTCTTTGTATGTTTCCCGGCTTGTGCGACAGGTCAATAAAAAGGGCATGCAGCCCTGCAGCCTGGTCTTTGATGAGTTCCCGACGATCTACTTTAACAACATCGATAGTCTGATCGCAACAGCAAGAAGTAATAAAGTGGCAACGACTTTAGCGATGCAGGATTTCAGTCAGCTGAAAAAAGATTACGGACGTGAACAGGCTGATGTCATTGTGAACATTACCGGGAACATCATCAGTGGACAGGTGATGGGCGAAACTTCAAAGCTGTTAAGTGAGCGGTTCGGTAAGATCCTGCAGGACAGACAAAGTGTTTCTGTTAATCGTACGGATACATCCATCAGTCATTCCAAACAACTCGAGGCTGCGATTCCGGCTTCAAAGATCGCCGCACTTTCCTCCGGTGAATTTGTTGGTCTGGTAGCCGATAACCCCGACGAGCAAATCAAGCTGAAAATGTTTCATACACAGATTGTTAACGACAGCCTGCGGCTGCAGCAGGAACAACTGGGATTTAAAGAGATTCCACCTGTCCGTAACCTGACCCAACAGGAAGTCATGGACCGGTTTTACCAGGTGAAACTGGATATCCGCCAATTGGTCGCTGCGCAAGTGGAGCAATTGCGGGCACAGCAACAGGCAAAGGAGGCATAAGACTCTTTCTATCGACAGCCAAAACGGTTAAAATGTAGTAGATTTGGCTGATTATAAAAATTTATAACTGTCCAAAACTTGTGTAATTAGGTTGTTTTGGCTAAAAATAAAAAGTGATGGATCAACTGACAGGAAGGTACACAGAGCGGCAGCTGCTGCAGGAAGCCCTTGCAGCGGATGAAGCGCAACTGATCGCCGTCTACGGCAGACGCAGGGTAGGAAAAACATTCCTCATCCGCAGTGTCTATGCTCAGCAGTTGCTCTTTGATTTTACCGGTGTACACGAAGCAGGGCTGAAAGACCAGTTGCTGAATTTCCGCAATGCATTGCAGACGGCCATGGGCAATAAGATCCCGCTTGCAGTTCCGAAAAACTGGATCGAAGCTTTTGCTTTTTTACAGACTTACCTGGAACCGCTGCTCAACGAACAGAAAGGCGTGGTCTTCATTGATGAATTCCCCTGGATCCATACACCCAAGTCCGGCTTTCTGCAGGCCTTTGGTCATTTCTGGAACCACTGGGGAACCAAACAGTCCAACCTGATCGTTGTTATCTGCGGTTCAGCTGCGTCCTGGATGATCCGCAATGTGGTGAACAGCAAAGGAGGCCTGCACAACCGGATCACACGGCGCATCCGTCTGCTGCCATTCAATCTCCAGGAAACGGAAGCTTACCTGCAAAGCCGGAAGATCATACTGGACCGTTATCAATTGCTGCAGCTCTACATGGCCATGGGTGGTATCCCGCAGTACCTGAAAGAAATTAAAAAGGGGGAGAGCGCCGCACAGACCATTGACCGCTTGTACTATGCCAGGGATGCTGTTTTAAAGCAGGAGTTCCGGAATCTGTATGCTTCTCTGTTTACCGATGCCCGGCATCATATCGCTATCATCAAAGCGCTGGCAAAAAAAGCACAAGGACTCTCACGCAATGAACTCATAGCCGAGGTGAAACTTTCTTCCGGAGGCACCACGACACTGCTGCTGGAAGAACTGGAGGAATCGGGTTTTATTGCAGCTTATATCCCGTTTGGTAAAACCTCCAAGGAAGCTGTGTATAAACTCACCGATGAATATTCCCTGTTTTATTTGAAGTTTATTGAAGGCGCAAAAGCAACAGGAGCCGGTACCTGGCTGCGGCAAGTCCCAACAGCAGCAGCTGTCAGCTGGAGCGGATTTGCCTTTGAAGCGGTTTGTCAGAAACACATCGCTCAGATCAAACGGGCATTGGGGATCAGCGGTGTACTGGTGGAAGAGTCCGGTTGGCGGTATCAGCCGGAAAAGGGTAGCAGTGAAAAAGGTGCACAGATTGATTTGTTGCTGGATCGGCAGGACCGCTGCATCAATCTCTGTGAAATGAAATTTGCGGGTGCTGCGTTTGTCATCACAAAAGCATACCGGCAGGAATTGGAAAATAAACTGCAGGTTTTTCAGCAGCAGACGAAAACAAGAAAGACCGTTTTTTTAACCATGATCACCACGTATGGTGTTACGCAGAATATACATGCCACCGGCTTGGTACAGGCAGAGGTAAGAATGGATGATTTGTTTGTAGCAGACTGAGTAACTGTCACAACGATCATGTACGGTCTTTCTTAATGCAAGAAATTTTTTGAAAGAATATCTGCACCAATGACCACGTAGCTGATGTTTCCGGAAGAATCGGGGAAGATGTTCCTGATTGTCATGCTAATTACCGGGACGGCTTGTAGACGATGAGTAATGCCGTAAAGAAGGACAATAGACCGCAAAGTATTGTCAGGTATACCAAATGCTGTTGAATACTGTGTTTTTTATTTGCCTAGCGTTTGCATGGTTGATACAGGTTTTGGAGCATTTGGGAAACAGCAACGAAGAACAGGTATCGGTTTATATTTGTTTCAGTAATAATTGTTGAATATCCTGCCACAAAAAATAGACTCTTGACCGTATTTTGTGTGGTTTCAGTTTGCCGTGTTTGATCCACTCATAGATGGTGGGTTTGGTAATTTGAAAAAGCGAACACACTTCTGCGATTTTATAAAGAGGTTTGTAGGTCAGCCCGGGAGTTTCATATGAAATTGATTTTTCTTTTTGTGTTTCCAGATTACTGACTTCTTCGCGTATGATCTGGCGCACTTGTTGCCAATACTGCTCGGGATCATAGGGGAACAGCATTGGGGTAATGATCGTACCATTCTTCACTTGTTCTTTCATCACATATGTTTACATATAACGCTGCAAATTTTTATCCAGTTGCTGAATATGTCATGTCAATATTTAGCCATCTGAAAGAATATCATGAATCAGCAACAATATCCAGTTGTGTTGAACCGGAAAAGGTGAATACTTCAGCAGCCAACTATTTGATTAGTCTGAAGAATTAAATGTTCTGATCGCCTGTTAAACAATCAGGCGATGCTGGTTGGCGAAATGGATCTTCCGTTGTTAAAACATGTGATTCACAAACAACGAATGCATGTCTACTACTATGCCTATGATGAATGCAGCATAAATCTCAATGTTTATTTTACAGATTACTTGCTTGATGCGCCTGTTTTTTTGCAGAATGTATGCAGTTCTCCTTTATCGTATAAAACAGGGCCATGTCCAAAGCACATGATCTTGGGTCGCAGTCTTGCTATTTTTTTTATTGACTCCCGGTTTTGTTCCAGGTCTGCTGTAAACAAGTCCGGAGGTTCGTGCAAACCGGGAAGGGTAGTGAGGAGGTTCATGTTTACTAAAACATCCCCCACAATTAAAACACCGTCTTTCTCCCTGAAAAATGAAAGATGTCCTTTTGAATGTCCCGGGGTTTCCACTACTCTGAAAGTGCCGACACTATCACCTTCCTTTAAGATCTGTTGTACTGGATGACCATCGCCGGCCCAAAACTTTTTCTGAAATTTTGTTATCAGATGATTTGGGTAGGGATACCCCGCTGTCGCATTTCCGGTTTCAGCATATTGTTTTTCTGCTTCACTAGACCAAAAAGGAATTTGGTAATGGTTGCAGACAAAACTGCTGGCCCCCTGGTGATCAGCATGTGCATGGGTAATCGCATGCGCTTTGACTTCTTTGTCGCCAATGGCACTGATAAGTTTAGGTCCTGAGTATTTTATACCAGCGTCTATTAAAATATTGTCTACTAGATAAGCATTGATTGCGTTTCTTCGAAGTAAGGCTATTTGATAGACGTCTTCCGCAATTTGATGGATCATGCAGGTGCTGTCGTTTTTAGTGGTTCAGATAACCGGTAACCTGGTCCTTATGTTCCTTTAATGTAAAGCCCTTGATGATCAGTCGTATTGCTAAACTGATTTCGTAGGCTGCTATTGGTAAAGCCAACAAAATGCCCCAGATTGAAATTTGTTGGAACAGCCCAAACAGTTCGCCAATTGCCGCAAGCATAATCAGGCAGGATGCGAAAATTCCAAATGATGCCAGCGGCTTTGGAACAAGTTCTGTTTTCAAAAAAACATAGCTGTAGATAAACGTATTGATGGCCAGCATGAAATTCGGTCCAAGTATAAATGTCCAGTCATGCAGGTCAATAAATACCGAGCCGATTGTATGGGCATACATTCGATCAGGAATAACACCGGTGCCATAGGCATGGCAAATTGAAAGGACAGTCAGTATGCTGATTGTGCCTGTAACAATAAAAACCACTTCCATAACCCTGAAACTTAGATAACCTATCCCCAGGCTTTCGTTATATTGTTTCAGATAAGGGTACAGCATGATCCCGGTGCCGATTGCTGATATCGCTAAAATCAATTCGCAAATTGCACCTGATAGAACCTTGTAGTAATTGATGAATCCTGTATGAAGAAAATCTTTACTCGTTAATACCGGGTCATAGAGTTTAAGTCCTGCAATGGAAAATACAGCAGCCGCGATAAAAAATATTCCCGTCATCTTTGCATTTGACCTGTTGTTGCTCTTTGCTGAATACACGATGTTCATATCTTTTTTAAGCTTCCTGAAGCCTGCTTTTGAAAATTAGTAAGCGTGATTTTTTTGACGATTTTTATTTGCTGTACGAATTACTATTTCTGTGAAATGCATAAAATGCGGACAGTACTTCTTCCGGCGCCTCAATTTGCGGCCAATGCCCGATATGTTCAGAAAGTAGATATATTTTCGGGTTGGGAATGATATCCCTGTAACGGTTCGCCATGTGCATACCGGAGTTGGGATCCGCCGGACCGTTTATAAAACACATGGGTATGGATGTATTCTGCATCGCGTTTATCCATCTGTGCTGGTAGTTGACTTTCTCAAAGATCAGTCTGCCTAATAAATAGGTAATTGCTTTTCCATTTTTATAATTAAGAATTTTCCAGAAACAGTCAAGCAGCTCCGGTGCAGGTTTGGTGTGTTTTCCAAACACCTCTGCGGTAGCTTTGGTCACCATTGTACGGGTCATCAGTTTACTGAACAATCTGCCGATCGGTTTGGGAGATTTTGATAATAAAATCTGAATCAATCTTGGTTTGTACACATCCGTAAACAACCCGCCATTTAAAAATGCAATGCTCCTGATATGAAATGAATTTTTGTTCTCTCCGCTTCTTGCAATTAATTCCTGTACAACACTGTTACCCAGGTCATGTGCCAGCATATGTACATCTGTAATATTCATTTCGTTCAGCAGGGTAGCATATACATCGGCCATTTCTTCAAATGAGTACCTGTGTTTATCAGGTTTATCCGAAAAGCCCATCCCCGGCATGTCCGGAATTAGTACGCGGTAATCTTTGATAAGTACCGGAAGGATTTCTTTAAAGTCAAATCCGTTATAAGGATAGCCATGCGTGATTAACAAACACGGGCCTCCACCTTCATCCCGATAAAAGATGTCAAGTCCCTGATAGTTGAAGAATGAGCCTTTGCTTAACCATTCGTTTACTTCCGGGTTCACATGGTAAGATGTTGGAAAATTAATGCTGGATGTCATGTGGCTTTAAATACTTTTCTTTTAATGCGTCAATAATGATTTTGTGATCTTCTTCGTCATGTAAACCTGAAACAGCAATAATGGCAATCATTCCTGCGCCCTTAACAAATACTGGGATTGCTCCACCTCTTGCTAAGAAATCTTTTTCATCCAGCCCAAATGTTTTATCTAACGTCATCTTCCCTTCCAGTAAATCGTTTTTTACACTTAGCGAACTTTCTTCAAACCGTTTCACCAGATTGATCTTTCGTCTGAGCCAGTTGTGTTTATCAGCAGTCAGGCTATCATCTACATAAAGAAAAACAGGATGTGTTAAACGATCTATTTCCACGGCAATATGTTGATGACGCTTTTTTGCCAGGTTAATAATGGCCATTCCCATGTCCATTGCTGTTTGATTGGAAAAGCTTTCCAATTCAATCATTTTGATTATTTTAGTTTGGGCCATGCAGGGTTGCTTTATCGTGAGTAATAGCAGTAAGGTCAGTAGCCTGATCATTTCTTTATTTTTAAAATGCTAAAACGTATCAGTAGTTTTTCTTTAAGTGTTGCATCAACCATTTGTCAATTTCCTCAAGATCCGGAACCGGGAAATGTCCACCCTTCGTGCTTAGTTTTAATTTCGCATCCACCCCGTTACTGACTAATTTATTGTACATAGCGGTCTCTTGCCGGTGTGGAACGAGTGGATCATCATAGGAACTGTAAATTAAAAAGGATGCATCTCCTTTGTTCACATAAGTAAGCGGCGAAGCTTCTGCATATTTTCCTGATAATGTATAGCCGGTGTTGTCCACCATCGGCAATTCGCCGACATAATTAAACAGAACCCTGGAAATGATCGGGTTTTGAATGGCCGTGTCTTCTTTTTTATTGAAGTCTGAAAGATCGAATCGGGCAGCCAGTGTGACAACGCATTGGACTTTGGAACTTACTGTCTCTGGTCCTGTTTGCTTACTGTCATTATCCTGTTCTTTCACACCAAGCATGGAACATAATGTTGCACCTGATGAATAGCCGAACGCTCCGATATTGTCCGGATCAATATCAAACTTATGCGCATTAAATCGTATAAACCGAACTGCACGCTGGCAGTCACCCACAATATCAGTGTAACGAAAATCTGGAGCGAGGCGATGGTTGATCACGAAGATTGTGTATCCTTTTTCAACGAGCTGGCGTGCGTATTTACCAAAGTATAAGGAGTCTTGCGCAAAATTTTGTGTCGTAGAGGCTTGTTCATAATCCGGACGATAAGCATATCCGTAAGCAGTGCCCGGTATAGTTATTATTCCTATTTTATTGGAATGCTCAGGCTTATAAATGTCCATCGTCAAAGAAGCGCCTGAAACCATACCATATACTACATTTTCATTTTTTTTTATGTTGGCTGCCATGTTTGGTTTTTCATACCAATTCCTGATTCTTACATCAAGGTGACTGTTGCTTTGCGAAACAATTTTTTTAAACTCTTCGGTATCACTGAAACCATTCATGTTTCTGTAATGATATGGATAGATAATTTTGGGTTTAAATGCAAGCACAGCGCTGGCTGCCTGCTGAACGGTCATTGTAAAAGGCTGGTTCATACAGACAAAAGCGATATCAATATTTTTTAACGCACGCATTTCAGGAATATCATCTGTGTCACCGGAAATGTATATCCGCTTTCCGCCATACTCCAGAAGGTAGCTATTACCGCGACCTTTCGGATGTCGTGTATCCGGGGTTTGAGGCAGGTCATACATCGGAACCGCTGTAATCGAAATTCCATGTTCTTTAATCTGTTCGTTATTCTGAAGTACTACTATATCGTTCTTGTACTTTGCCGGCAGTTTTTCTGCAACGGCCTGCGGAACAATAAATTTTACTTTTTCAAAATTTAAGGTGTTCAGTAAAACCGTATCCATATGGTCCTGATGAATGTCAGTAATTAAAATCAGGGCAGGAGGTTCCATTTGTTTGAAAGTACTTATACTGTTATATGGATCAATCAGGATGTTTACCTTTCCAAACTGTAGCCGCATTGACGCATGAAAAACCGGTTGAATAACGATGTTCTCATTGACTGTTTTTATTGTATCAGGTTTTGACCGTTGTGCAATAGCAGCTGGTACAGTCAATAAAAACAAAATTGTAATCTGAAAATAGCTATGGAATAATTTATTGGTCATAAAACAACATTTAAGGTGTAGTGAATTTGTTCTTTCTGTTATTTTAATTTTAAACGCTATCAGGTTCTTTTTCAAATTGTTTAAAATAGCCGGGTTGGACTAATTCTAAAACTGTCCCGGAACAAAATATATAATATGAAGGTCACTATGATCAACGCGAGTAACATGAGCCATTGTGCAGCCGAAACTCGTTGAATCGCGTGTTGATTTCTGCGATCACAAATTTCTCCTGGACAATACTGCGCTTTATTTTTGTTTAGTAATCCATACAGTTTACAGCCTAAACAAATCCCAAAAGCCGTTTCTGAAAACATAAGGATAAGACATGTCAGACAAGCGAGCCCGGTAGCTGCACTATATGTATTCATGACTACCATTAAAATGAGCATGATGCTTGAGATAGTGAAGCCAATATACCATGCAAATTTTTTTTGCTCAGCACCGACATATTCCGGGTTTTGATTCCTTACAATGAGCTTTCCGATAATCAGTAATGGCGCATATTTCGGATTAACAAATAAGCGAATGGAAAAATCCAAAACGAATATGGGTAATACATATTTAACAGGAATAAAATTGCCATTACTTAAAATCAGCGTAAGCGAAATAAATGCCATTAAAAACATAATACCGGCAGCAGCCCTGATTTCACGATTATTTAAAACAGGAATCGAATAGCCCGGGACGATTTCTCCAAATGTCAGTTGTCTTTCCATGTATTCGTTAGATGAATTTTATTTAAAATCAAGTATGCTTACCTTATTAATCAATGACCAAATAGATCGTTAAGTTTTTTTGCAAGTTCTTTCCCTCTTACATTTTTTGCAATGATTTTGCCTTCTGCGTTGACGAGATAATTGGTCGGTATTTCAAATATTCCATATTGTAATGCTACGATGTCATCACTTCCTTTCTTGGTCATCACATTTGGCCATGGAAGTTTGTCTGTTACAATTGCTTTTTTCCACTGGGAAGCACTGATGTCAACTGATACCCCCAATAGTTCAAAACCATGCTGCTTATATTTGTCATAAAGTGAAACCAAATGGGGATTATCTCTCCGGCAGGGACCGCACCAGGAAGCCCAGAACTCAAGCAGAGTATACTTTCCCTTTAATGAGGAAAGCTTTACAGTTTGCCCGGATGTATCAGGCAATGCAAAATCTGCATAGGAACTTCCCACTGCTATTTCCTTGTTCAGCTTAATATACTGCTCTGCTTTCTGGCCGTATTCAGATTGTTTTGCTTGTACAGCCAGCTGTCTGTACAAGCTATCGGAAATCTTTCTTCCCCATCCCTTGCAATAGACACTTAGGATGTATGCAGCAGTTACAGAGGAAGCGTTACTTTTCACAAAGCGTATATTTATATTTGTCAATTCCTCTTCAAGTGATAAAATCTGCTTCCATATTGCAGAATCAACAGTGCCATAATTTCTTCGAAGGCTGTCAATCAATACTTCGTAAGGTTTTGTTTGTCGATATAAGGATTCAAGTTTTCGCTGAAAGTCAGAACCGTCAATAATGGCATCTTTTAGCTGACCTTTTACACCACTAAATGTCAATGCTGAATTCTCTACCCAGAAAAATTTATATTCAGAAAATGATTTTGTTCTGATTGCATAATATTTAGGTGCTGCATTATTCTTATTTTTTATTTTTAAGATAAACCGCTCATCCATTACCTGTGCAGAATCAAGGGCGGTGCCCAGTTTCTCTGCGTCATCCAGATACAACCAGCTGCTATCCTTGAAGCCATGTACATAACCGGATATGGAAAGATTTTTCAGAGTGCGGCTTATTTTCGAATGCGTTTGTGTTTTTGCAAGGAATGGGAGCAATATGACCACAATTACTGCCGCAGTTAATAGAAAAAGTATTCTCCGGTTCATCTTTAACTATTTTAAAATTTTGCTTGATACTTAGTTTGACTTTCACTAATCACCAGTGATATTCTTTAAGACTGATCGTGCCACTAAAATTCAGGTAAAGCAGATTGCATCCTTCTGCATTAAAATATTCGAGGTATGCCAGATCTCTGATGTCAACAGTAACGGAGAGGAGGTTGTTTTTTAAATTCACTGATTTTAATTTTGGAGCCTTTGTCAGCAGTGCCGTTTCGATTTGATTACTTTCAGCATCAATTTTCTCTAGTTTACCCAAGCCACTAACATCTATTTTTTTTAATTTATTTCCCATGACAAATAATTCCGTTAACGCTGTTAATCCTGATAAATCAAGAGTTGTTAATAGAAAATTATTCTGAACATATAGATGCTCCAGACTTTGAAGGCCTCTGATGTTGACCGATTCAATCCTGTTGTTATAGGCGTACAGATATTTCAGTTTTTTAAGTTTCGAAACATCAAGTGATGAAAGATTGTTATTGTAGCAACCCAATTCTTCCAGGTTTGTAAAACTGTTAATGCCTTCCATGTTCACAATGCCAAGACCGTTTACATAAAGTTTTTTCACCTGTTGTGCTTCGGTTAACTGGATCTGATTATCGCCATTCGTATCATAGCCCAGCGCAATAACCCGTTGTTTGAAGTTCGGGTCGGGGATGCGTACTACCTGTGCTGCAGACCGTAGCAGAAAAAACAAACCGCAAATACTGTAAAGAAGTTTCATAGCAATTACTAATAAATAAATCCACGATAAATATGATTAAGTTTACATTGAACTGTTTCGCCATCTGATTTTATTTCCACTACATCTGAAACTTCCTTTCCGCCAATTCCTGAGGGAAAGCTTACCAGACTTTCAACGTAATATTTTCCCGGCTTTAAACCGGGTATCATAAATTCACCTTTGTCGGAAAAGACTTTACTTTCTATACGGTAACTGGCCGCTTGTCTGCTAATTGCAGCAAGTCTTTTCCCTTCTTTGTTTCTCTTTTTAAGCCTGAGGTAGTCTTCTATATAAGGCGTTAGTGGATAAAGGGCGACAATAGAACCAACCGGTGCATAGACGGTGGTTTCTGATTTTATCCCGATCAGTGTCCTTCCTTCGTAATAAACCATGCCTTTCAGTACTGCTTTGCCACCGTTGAGCATCCTGCTTGCAACAGAATCTTCAAACGTTGTGGATGGTTGCAGAATCTCGATATTTTTTTGTGCCTTTACCAAACTACAGGTTAACGCAAATAGCAATAATACCTTAACGTGTTTTTTTGAAAACATAAGCTTGTCAGTTGTCTTTTATTTCATTTAACAGCAGTTTCCATATATTACTCTCAAACCGCTCATGAAAAACACTAAAGTGTCCGATTCGATTTGTGTTAAAAGCAGTTGGATGTAGATGAATAACTTTCTTTTCTGCATTTTGATAGCGATGTGTAAACCATTCAACAGACTCTTTCGGTGCATAGGAATCTCCTTCAATACTAAAAGCAGTAAGCGGGCAGCTGATCGTATTAAAATACTGTTTGTCTTGCAGGATATCTGCAAAAAGGTATTCCTGATTTCTGCACCACTTACTCCATTGCCTGGCAACATTGCCTGGAAGGTTTTCCATATTGCTGATTTTTTTTGCAGGCATATACCCAAACAACCGGGTTAATGATGGAAACAATACATACCATGTCAAGAACATTTTTATCCTTGCTTTGCCTTTCCAGAATTTCCAGTATCCACTCTGTGCAGCGATTAATATTATTTTTTGAGCAATTTGTGATGACGGTGCAAGCCCGATAAGCTGGCCTCCGATACTATGTCCTGCCAGTATGATCCTTGCGGAAGGGGAACCGGTAGCAGCATATTGAATAACGGCTTGCAGGTCTTTTTCTCCCCAATCAGTTGCAGTATGCTTATACTTGCTGATATCGTTTTTTAAAGACTGACCGATGCCCGTATAGTCAAATGTCATGACGGTTATGCCTTCCGATGCCAGATAAGCAGCAAATTTTTTATAAAAGGTTTGTTTCATCCCGGTGGCTGAAGCGATAATGAGTATATCATTGGAGTGTTCTGCTTCATACACATTGATAACGATTGGCTGATTGGCTGCATTATTGATTTCGATATGTGTGAACATGAAAAATTATTTTGTTGTACTTATTTTAGGCCATTTGAATGCCTGGTAAATGATCACAGACGTAATGATGCTCTCCATAAATGAGTAGACTGTGTAAAAGATATAAGAGCCGGGCATGGAAGCGATGCCAACTGCCAATGTGAACAAAGTGAAAAATATACCAACTCCAATATTCAATGCTTTACATAATTTGGGTTTTAACATCAAAGACAGGAAAATCATCAAAGCCGGTACCGCAAGCAGAAGGGCAGCCGTAAATAGATTGCCAGGGCTGTTTAACATGTTATCATTATTCAGCAAACCTTGCACTTTTCCCGGTACATATAGCCCGAAATAATCACCATAGATGTAACAAAACATGACACCTGTCCAGAGCGCTGATAACTTCATTCTTACATGCAATCGAAATTCTTCCAGAACAAATTCTTTCATATCGTAAAATTTAAAGAAGGTTTTATTTTCTCTTTAGCTCCTATAATCAGCAACCAGGCGCAAACACTCAGTTCTGCAATGGAGGGGAGCAGGCGGATAGTTTTTGCAATACCAATGGATGTGTAATTTGCCGATAGGGTATTTCCGAAAAAATTTACCAAATAGCCAAAACATCCTAGCATTAAAAGAATACCAAGGACCTTGGGAAGGAATCCTGATTTAAGAACAAGGTATCCGAAGGGCAACAGCCATAAACCCCAGAAGACCGTTAGGATAAAAATGCCATTATCATATTGACGCAGATAACTCATTACCTGATCTGGTATTTCGGAAGTAGCTTGTGCATTTCCCTGTTTTGAAATGCTGATAAGGGAAAGAATTGAAAACTTATTGTACAGGTTATAAAATGAAATCGGAACACTTGTAACGGCAAGAAGTACCATCAGCTTTGCATAAAATTCGTTTACCTGTTTGAGAAGCTTGTATAGTGCAACCGGCAAAAGAAGAAAGGCTGTATAACAAATCACACTGCTGGCGATGCCCAGTCTGAAAAGCTGTTCATTCTGCATGATGTTTTTAAACGTAAGTTCCAGGTTGTCATCATGAATTAGTACTTTCGGCACATAGGCCAAACTGAATATACCTGTCACTACAACAATTAAATAGATCAATCCGGCAATACGGGATATTCTTGTTTTGTTCATGTCAATTTTGCCTTTAGTCGTTTATGTGCATTCGTTTCTTATTGCTGTACTGACTGGTTTAAGCTTCCTGCAATTTCAATTGTCCTTAATGATATCATTCTTCTTCAGGAACCGTTGTTATGATTACATCTTCAGAAAGAATATGGCCTAAGAACAGTATGATTAATATTTACATTTATAATTACGGTTATTCCTTTTGTCCTATACATTCAACGCTTTTCTGTCATCGTAGTAATTGATACTTCACTTAGCAGGTAAACACTCTTCTGAAATTATTTTAACCCATCCGGTTCTTCGATTCGCTTGAAGTCTATTTCCTTTCGTTTGGTAACAATTACACGGTATCTGTTTAATTTCGGCAATGCTGTTTCTTTACAAAATCAAAAAGGACAGTTGAATAAATTCGATATACGAACTGTATGTTTCTTTCTGGTTCTAACGACGGGACTGCTGAATTTTCTACTGCAATTTCATTGTTTAAAATGCAGAAAAGAACAGCAATTATATTGCAGTTTTATTTCAGAAAACAAGTTTGTTTGCCCGGTGAGTACCTTCATTGACCATGCGCTGTTTCCCATTGACGATGCTCAGGATATACACTGCAAATTCGAAATGGGATTGTCGGTAAATAGGAATTACAAATGGAATTGATGTGTGCTTTATGCACTATGATTTTTGTTGTAAGGCGTCTATAGTATCTTTTTGGAGTTATAGTAAACAGAAGAATAATTGGGGCTATGCTGTCAAAGATTTCATTAGACCGTAATTATAAATTATCTATAATGTCTTTATAGCCTCTGCCGATTGGAATAGATATTCCGGCGACTTCTACACTTTCGGCAGTGTAGGATTCGACTTTTTTCAGAGATATAATATAGGAACGATGAACACGCTTGAAAAGTGCAAGTGGGAGTAAGGATTCAATTTCATGGGTGCTCATTTTTGAGAGATATTCTTTTTTTGCTGTAACAATTTTAATGTATTCCCGCTGACTTTCGATATAAACGATATCTGCAAATAAGACTTTGACTTTCTTTTTTTGTACACTTAAAAATATATAGTCTTTAGACTCTCCGGTACTGTCTGCTTTATCATTTTCTATCCGGGAGATTTTTACCTTGTTAACTGCTATCAGAAAACGGTCAAACTCAATTGGCTTTAACAGATAGTCCGTTACGTTCAATTCAAATCCCTCTACTGCGTACTGATGATAGGCAGTAGTGATTATCACTGCTGGGGGATTAGTTAGGGTTTTTAAAAATGCCATACCTTTTAATTTGGGCAGGTGAATGTCCAGGAAAATTAAGTCAGTCACATTTGTTCGAAGATATTCGGTTGCAAGGATCGCATCCTTAAAAGAGGCTTTTAATTCCAGAAATGGTACCTGTAAAATGTAATCAGAGAGGATTTTTGAAGCTAATGGTTCATCTTCTATGATGATGCAATTTATTTTTGACATGGCTTGCAAAATTGATTTTTAAGTTTACGACAAATTCTGAATTTTCAAGGGTTGCGGATAAATGGTAATCACTGTAAAGCAACATAAGTTGCCTGCGTAAATTTGAAAGACCAATATTCTCTTTTACATAACCCCTTTCCGGTGCGTCACCGACAGAATTTTTAACGGTAAAACTTAATTGCTGTTGTTGAATAGATAGTTCGATACTAATAAAAGGTTTATTTCTGGTCTCAGATACTCCATGCTTAAATGCATTTTCCACTAACGGAATGAGCAGGAGTGGTGGTATTGGCCGGGAATAATCTTCTGCGTTATGGGCAAACTCAATTTTTAAAGAATTGTCGTACCGTAATGTTTCCAGTGCAATATAGTCCTCTATGATTTTTATTTCTTTATCAACTGGAATAAACTCGCCGTTGGTTTCATAGAGCATGAATCGTAAAATCTTGGATAAGCGTAATATGGATTCAGGAGCTAGATTGCTTTTATCTCTTGCCAGCGAATAAATGTTGTTAAGCGTGTTGAAAAGAAAATGGGGGTTTGTTTGTGATTTGAGATAATTCAATTCAGCTTCTTGATTTTCAAGACGTAATTGTTTTGCTGCGTTTTTCAATTGTGTGTAGTTATAAAGATGCACAGCTACCCCAAAGAAAATTATGGACGCAAGGCTATACCTTGAGTGAATTTCTACACCATTCCAGTATGTCAATCCGGGCGTATAATCAGTATATAAGTTCAACTTTATCCACAGCTGCCGCCACTCGTATAATCCTATTGTATACAGAAAAATCAGAACTATAACTAGGATTGCTCCTGAAACAATACTTCGCCCGTTTGATTTGAATAATGGCAAGGCGGTTTCAAATAAGAGGTAATTGAGCAATAAAACAAAGACAAGCAAAAAGAGCCCGTTTATATTTCTTTTGAAGAACGTATCGGGGTAAGCAAATGATTCACCAAAACAAAAAATAAGGTAGAATACTAATGCAGTCCACAGATATAATTTAAATTTTTTAGCAAGGGCCATTTTGTCCTTTTTGGTACACAATGTAAAAATACAGAAATACTACAGCTTAGATTTTTGTGTATATGTACTGCATGTTTAGGTAAACGAACTAATGTTGCGGGTCAATCAAATCCGTAAAAGACAATATCCTGTCAATCATAATTCATTCGGTCTTTACGACTGATAGCTTCTGTAATCTGTTTACAAAAACGAGTTCCCTGTTGATTCAGTTAGCATTAATTTCTGCGAAGTTCATAGCCTTGCACAACTTTTTGATTGCAAAAAATAACTGTGGACTTAATTGGGTTTATAAGTTTAAAAGTGCAGTCTATATATTTTAAAATAGATTCTAGATGACAAGATTTATTCAAGCACAGCATGCGAGAATTTTAAACATGGCTGTAACAAGCTGGTTTGTGACGGCGGTAATTGGTCAATGGATTTTTGGCGTGTATGTACTGTTGTTTTATGGTACTGCAACCTTGAAGGGACATCCTTCAGATTGGAACAAAGTTCTTCCCAATGGATATGTTACGGGCGATATAATGGGCAATGTGGTTGTTGGAAGCCATTTGCTGTTGGCAATAACCATCATTTTCGGTGGCCCTTTGCAGCTGATTCCAAAAGTAAGGAACCGGATGCCTGTATTTCATAAATGGAATGGTCGTTGTTATATCCTGTCGGCTTTTGTAACCAGCCTGAGCGGATTTTACATGGTTTGGGTACGAGGTTCAGTTGGTGGGATCGTGCAGCATGTCAGTATCAGTATAAATGCTATCCTGATCATTGTATTTGCAGTACTCGCAATGAAATATGCCAGGGCTCGAAATATTAAAAAGCATCGGATCTGGGCAATCCGTTTATTCCTGGTAATGAACGGGGTCTGGTTTTTTAGGGTTGGCTTAAATTTTTGGTTATTTATGAATCAAGGCATAGTCGGATTTAATCCCAAAACATTTGAAGGGCCATTTCTGAATATTCTGAGTTTTTCGCAATACTTGCTACCGCTATTGCTATTTGAACTTTATACAATTGCCAAGAAAAGTCCCAATAAGCGTTTTGTGCAAGTAGTTGCTGTGATTGTGATGGTATTCATTATTGTTATGGCAATAGGGATTTTCAGTGCTTCAAAGAGTGTATGGTTACCAAGAATAACTGAAGTATTGTTTACCAATTCAATTACGTGGACAAATATGTAAAGCGCAAACAAATGGATCCGAGTTTGCTAACTTGACCTGATTGCTTAATTGAAGATCAGTTTTCTTTCGTTACGAAGTGGAACTAAAATGTATGTATTTAAGGGTAGATGATATTTCTGGCACTAGTTCAATGTTTAAATACCGCGCAAACTGTTCCTTCTCGCTTTTTAAATTGACCCGCTAAAGCAGTTCATTAAAAAAACTGATTAAGAGGCATCCTAATGCTATTAAAGAACTGGTTGTTTTTATTTGTTAAACGTAGGATTAATTCTGTCTGGTTAGATTAATTAGTTTTATCAGTTTGATCTTTTCTGTGTTTACGTAATGATAAACTTTCAGTTCAACACCGACAGATAAATGCACGAGTCGGACGAGTATGGTATCTGCCTCCGTTTGTTCTCCGATTACATCATACCAGTTTCTTACGGGTAGCTACGAAGTAATGACGGTAGAATGTCTACCATACTTGTTCCGGTACTACCGGTTATAAAAACATCCTATCCTTTTTTAATATTCTCACGGGTAAACAAACGGTCGATTTGATTTTTATCCAGCTCACACTTTTCATTAAAATCGATACCATTAACATCAGTAACGTACCGGAACTTCGCGGTTTTGATGTTGCGTTGCAGGTGTCGGTGTTTACGGTCCTCCGATTCGCATTGTACTAAATACTGCGCCATCTAATCGTTGTTGAAGTTGAAGGTTGGCGGTTGTTCCACAAATGTTTTAAACGAAGTCTGTATATCATATAGGTGCATATCGCCCATCTTTTTTACTATTTCGTTGTTTATTTTTTGATTTGGGTGTTGTGATTAAAAAATTATTCGTAGTAATGCTGTCCACGGATGTTTTCATGCTAATGCAAGTAGACGCTGCCTTCTTTATCTTCAAACGGAATTGCATCGGCTTTGGAACGCAGTATCTGACCAAGAATGGTATAGTTGTAAATGCCAAAGCTGTTGGCTCGTTTACAGGCATTGATCAATCCTGCATGGCCAACAGGTTTGGCAAAACTCAATACACCGGAACAGGATTTATAACTTTTTTCAGGATGCTTTCCCCTCGCCAATATCTTCGTTGCATATTGTGCAACCTCTTGGCCGATAGCATCAGTGGCCATAAACTTCTCCGGATTTCTTCAGCTAAATATTTACGTTGTGTGGCAATATGATCGTGGTTGATGATGTATTTGTTACCCTTACAAAAAACGATTATGGACAGCTACTACTTCGTTCTCGTGATAGATTTCTACTTTGCTATTGGTATATTTTATCTTCAGTCGATTGCCGATCAGGTTATAGAAAACACTGTAATAACGTTTATCTATGCTTAATAATAGATGGCCGTATTTGTTTACTGTTGATGACTGTGTGGTCATTGGTTCAAACAAATACGGCTTTGTTATTTCCAATTTTATCATAAGCTACTGACATTGTGAGGTAGTACTTTTACTTTGATGTTAGTGGGTAGGTTGATAATGTAGTCAAACTATCAGTTACTATATGTAGGATACTTTTCAACTTCTGCTGATTCTGGTATAACTGCGTAGTATTAGCGTAAAAACGTGCACTTATTTGGCATAAGCGTACGTAATCTTGGTTAATCCAAAAATAACTACTAAAAACAGTATTTTTAAATGGGCATTTTGCTTGGAGATAACTGTTTTTTTAAGTTAATTTCCGGCTTTATACTAGTATCTGTAATTACTTCCTATACTTAACCTATATTAAAGGATAATAAATGACTGTTTTAATTTTCAGAAGATTATTGATTTTTTTCACAATTTCTATATCTCCAATTGATATGTATTCACAACGGATAAAAGAACCAGTGCCAGAATCGACAAATCGTGTAATACTTAATCGAAACGATACCGTTTATTCGTTTTATACCTATAAAGTAGATCTAAAAAAAATGGTCCTTAATGCAGAATTGTTTTATTGTTGGTATGACAAGGGGTTAATTAATCAGACTCAAGGAGCTTACAGCGGGCGGGTTTTAAATGGATCATATAAAGTGTTTTATCCTAATAAAAATCTAAAGGAACTGGGCCATTTTAATAATGGACTTAGAAACGGTAAATGGACTTATTGGCAAGCTGATGGCATCAAAAAGAGAGAAGAGGTGTGGCGTAAAGGATTGTTAGATGGCCAAGTAGTACTGTACAATGAAAAGGGTGGAGTTTCAAAGGTTGAGTTTTACAATAATGGAAGACCTTCCTATCCCAGGTTGATCTATACTAGTGATAATAAAGTTATCAAGACTTATAAGAAAAAAGGAACCATCGTCTCAGACACGACTTCTCTTTCATTTTGATGTTTTAAAATAACTAAAATGTTTAACTTGAAATCTTCAAGTTTAATAAGTACTGTTACGGTTTTTCTGATTGTTGCTATTGTTTTATTGTCACTTATTCAATTGGCTTATTACGAACGGATCGAAATAACAAAACGTGATGTTTCGGAGAGACTGGATTATCAAATAGAACAATCAATAAGACTTCTTCTGTCAAATAATTTTCATCAAAAAGATACTACAGTTAATATGTGTTTATTTGATGAAGCTTCAGATTCTGTAATGATTAAGCAACATAAATGGGGGCTCTTTACGATTGCGTTTATTAAAGCACACTACGGTCACTTCGAGAAGTCTAAGAGTTTTTTATACGGCAATAGACTTCCTCATTACATGAATCAGTCTTTATATTTGGCAGATCATAAAAGATCCCTTTTTTTAGTTGGTCAGACTAAATTGGTTGGAGACTTAACTATTCCTGACGCCGGCATCAAACCAGGATATGTCAATCATAAGGGGTTTTCTTTTGAAAGTCTTTACCAAGGTAAGTCTTCAGGCAGTAAACCAACTTTGCCTTCTTTGGATACCCTAGAAGTGGCTAGACTACAAAATCTTGTTGATTTAATTGATTCGACAAAAAGAAGGGTAATTCAATCGAAATTAGTCGCCAATTCCATTACTGCGGGTTTTGATGAAGAGACATATTTTTATCTTTCAAGCGATTCTATTTCATTACGGAATATTCTGCTTGCAGGAAATGTAGTAGTTGTATCTAATCGACATATTGCAATTGACAGTTCAGCAATTTTAAAAGATATTATAGTCATTGCACCAAGTGTGACTATTGGAAAGGGTTTCAAAGGAAATTTGCAGGTATTTGCAACTCATTCATTGATCCTAAAAGATCGGGTAACGTTAGACTATCCAAGTGTATTGGCTTTGATAGGTTTATCTACTGAAACAAGAGTGACAAAAGTTACGATTGAAGAAGATGTAACAATTACAGGAATTATAATGGCTATTCAAGGGAAACAGAAAAATCCTCCCTATGTTCATATTGATAACGGATTTTTACTTGAAGGAATCTATTATTGTAATGGATTTAGTTCATTGGCAGGTAAAGTGAATGGGACTGTGTTGGTTGATTATTTTATTCATGAATCAGGAAATATTTTATACGAAAATTATCTTGTAGATGTTGAAATTAACAGACAGAAAATGTCCGATTTCTTTATTGGCGCACCGATTTTTTCTTCACCCGGAAAAAAAGACATTATACAGTGGTTTCTGCAGTAGAATGTCATTGCGTGCTTCTTCATTAATTGAAAGCATTTTCGCGATGGTGATTATACTTTTTTTGTTTGCAATGACAACATCCGTTTTTGTACAGGTTAATGAAAGGAAGGTTTCATGGCGATTGATCAAGGCAAAGGAGGAAGTCAACATTGTATTGCGTGAATTAGAAAAATCAGGAATCGACTTGTCCGAAAATTTTAAAAATGCCGCTTATTTTCTAAAGGTTGATCTTTTAGATAACGAGCAAGCTAAAGGTCCAAAAAAAGTGAAAGTCTCAGTTATTGACTATGAAGGAGAGTGTTTCTATAGCAAGATTTCATTTATTGATTTAAATTAATTTTTTTTCACATGAAATCCTTTACAATACTTGAAGCAATCATTGGAATGCTTGTTTCCTCCGTGATACTGCTTGTTACCTTATATGTTTACCAGTTAGTATCAAGAAGTTTTATAGCTTATCAGGCTGAAAATCAACAAAAAACAGAATTGTTTTTATTGAAAAAGGTAATAAGCCAAGACTTTCAGAATTGCGATTTTGTTATAGAGAGTAAGATCGATGACAAAAGCATTATAATTAACGGAAGGGAACAAATCTTTTACAATTTCTTGCCAGATAAAATTATTCGACTTCATCCAAACCGAAGTGATACCTTTTTTATAGAAACAACTCAGATCGAATCTTTTTATATTGACTCAGTTTTCAAGCTGATTACCACCATGCAATTCTCACTTAGTATAAAAAACGAAAAAATTCCGTTATTATTTTCAAAGCGATACTCTGCTGTTCAATTATTAAAAGGTGAGAACAAAATAAAGGAAGGCTATGAATATTGATGTACGCAAATTAAACCGTAAAATTGATACGGAAAGTAATGAAAAAAAGTCATCTGCAGATGCTTCTGCATTCTGGAGTTTTTTGAGCAGAGATATATCTTTTACAAGGACGGCTATAACAGATAAAGTAAAGGAAAACTTCTATCTTGAATTGAGTGCCTTAATGGAGGCAGGGGTTGATATTAATAACTCCATGGTAATCATCATCAACGAGATAAAAGACAAAAAGATAAAAAAAGTTTTGGAAGAGTTGCATGCAAATATTATTGCAGGAGCCACTCTTTCTCAAGCAATGCGAAAAGAAAGGAGCTTTACTTCTTATGAGTTTTTTAGTATTCAGATTGGTGAAGAAACAGGGAGGCTTATCGATATATTTAAACAACTGTCTCTTTTTTTTGAATCCAAAGTGAAACAGCGCCGTCAGGTCCTAAATGCAATTTCCTATCCAATCTTTATCCTTTTCGTATCGTTTTGTGCTATTTTTTTTATGGTTAACTATGTAGTTCCTCTTTTTGCCGATATTTTTAAACGATTCGGAAGCGATCTGCCGACGTTAACAAAAGCTGTGTTGAAATTTTCAATTCTATTCAAGAAATTCGCATATGTAATTTTATTGATAGTCGTATTTTCAATTTTGTTCTATTATAACCAACGAAACAAAAACTGGTATCGAAGAATGTCCTCTGCTTTTTTGATACGTTTACCAGTGATTGGTCGATTGTTGCAGAAAATTTATTTGACAAGATTTGCTCATACGATGAGCCTTTTACTTTCTTCCGACATTCCTATGTTACAGGCCTTGGAATTAACCAGGAAAATGATTTCTTTCTATCCGATCGAAACATCATTACAAGTGATTGAGCAATCAGTTCTTGTCGGCGACTCCTTAAATAAAAGTATGGAGCTCCATTCCGTTTTTCCTAGGAAAATGATCTCCATGATAAAAGTTGGAGAAGAGGTAAATCAATTGAGTTTGTTTTTTGATAAAATTGCATTACAATTTAGCAGAGAGGTAGATCATTTGAGTTCTTTACTGGGTAAATTAATTGAACCAGTAGTAATAATTATTCTCGGTGTCATTACTGGTGTTATTTTGATTGCGCTATATCTTCCTCTATTCAAATTTGGTCAAACGTTGCAGTAATATGCCGAAACGACGCAGTTATTATTTTTTTGGTTGTGGTATTTAATTATAATCTTGATGTCTTCAAATCAAGTTGACTGTTTTCTACGTTATGAGTAAATCCCAAAGCCGCCTTTTATTTATTGCGATATTTCTGTTATTATCATTCCTCTATTTATGGATGTTTATTATTTCTTCTGTTAAGATCGGTTATGTTGATTCATCCAAATTGCTTAATGAGTATAAGGCGATGATACAGGCACGTTCTGAGTTTGAAAAGAAACAAGCGGGCTGGAGGAGTAACATGGATACTTTAACAGCTGAGGTGAAGTCGGCTATTTCTAAGTATGAACAATTAACGATCAGTGGAAGCGCTAGCGAAAAGCAGGTGGCCAAAGAATTGATCAGTACCAAACAAAAGCAATTGTATGATTATCAGAATACAATTCGTCAGAATGCGCAGCAGGAAGAGCAGAAGTTAACTCAAAGTGTGCTTGCAACCGTTAATTCCTTTTTGTTAAGTTATGGAAAGAAGAATGGTTACAAACTGATTTTGATTGCAGCCAATGGGAATATTGCCTATGCGGAACCTTCGATGGATATCACAAATAAAATAGTTGAAGCTTTAAATAAAGAATACGCAACACCAGCCAAGTAATTGTTGTATGCAAAAGCAGCTGTTCAATAAATCCTATTTGTCAATTTTGTTAATGGTGATTACAATAATGTTGTCCTGTAATCACCCTAAAAGCTTTACGAATAAGAATGAACTGTTAAGTTATTTAAATAAAGGTTCGAACGGATATAGCCAAGAGATACTATCCAACAATGTGAGTATAAAGCTGACCTACCAACCAACAAGCCTGATGGTTCAAAACGAGTTAGATGAACAGGTACAATTTTCTAAAAAAGTGATTGACTCGCTTCAAAAAAAGTACGAAGGCTCCTATTATTTTCATTTGGAGTTTTCAAAAAATGGCAAAGAGGCCATCCGTCAGATGGATGGCTTTACTGACTACAGTGTTTTACTACAAACACTGGCTTTTCAGATGGGAGATCACATTGTATTAACCACCCATCAAAAGGATACCGTTGCTTTGGGTGATTATTATTTTGATCAGACCTATGGGATGAGTAGCTCCAACAGACTATTGATCAGCTTTGACCGGTCTGTGATAAAGAAGTCGGATAAATTGAAGATACATATTGGAGAATGTGGTTTTGGGACCGGTGATGTGAAGTTTGAGTTTGAGCGTGACAGATTGGATAATGCTCCTTGGTTGAAACAGTTGAATTAGCAAACACATCAGATAAAAACCACCTCTATGTTGCAACGCCCCAAGCCGCGTAAGGCTATCGCCCTTGTATTGCTGACCATCATGACGGTTCAGACCTTTGCTCCTGCAACGGTATATGCGCTGACCTCAGGACCTACAGCACCCGAATACAGTAGTTTTGAGCCGGTAGATACCACCGATATGGTGAATCTTCAGACTGGTGATTTTACGTACAATATACCACTGTTAGAAGTTCCGGGTCCGGAAGGCGGCTATCCATTATCGTTAGCGTATCACGCGGGAATTCAACCAGATGAAGAAGCAAGTTGGGTAGGCCTTGGATGGACCTTGAATCCTGGAGCGATTAACAGAGCAGTTAATGGATATCCCGATGATAATAATATGGTGGAATACACCAGTTCAGATTTTTGGACGGGCGGAAATACTTCGCAGTTTTCAGTTGGAATTAATGTAGGACAGGCAGGCCAGCCATCAGTAGGCTTTGGCTTGGCTTTTTCCAACGACACTTACAGAGGCTTTGGCGTTGGGCTAAATATGAGATCAGCTAGTCAGATTGGATCAATAGGTTTTGGTGGGATTTCCTTTGGGATTTCACCTTATGGAGAAGCTTATACAGGTGGTAGTTTTTCAGTGTTTAATAAGGATAATTTAGGGGCAAGCATTGGATTTACAACTAATTTTTCAAGTCTCAGTTTAAATGGAGGCTTGAATGCTGGAGGATTAGGTATAAGTATGAGTAGCGGTTCGGAAAATGCGGATATGGATGTAAATGGAAATTCTTTTGGGGTTTCAAATAATAAAGCAGGAAAAATAAGTACACAATCTCAAGATGCAAGTATTTCTATTCCCGTATTTGCTGGAGTTAATATTGGAATTGGTTACAATTACACGAGATATTGGTCCTATGAGTCTGAAGATGTAAAAACAAATGGTGTTCTTTACACAGGAGGAAAAGATCCTTGGACGAATGGCTTAGCATTTGATGCATATCGCGTTTTTGAGAACGACAATACATCCTTTGTTAATGAGCCTGATCCGGCATATTCTCAAGGGGGCAGTTTCATGGATTATGACCAATATCAGGTGTTGGGACAAGGTTTAGCTGGAGAAATGCAGCCTCAGTTGTATCAGGCAAGAACTGCAGGTCAAAAGAAAAAAGATATAGGAAATAATGTATTGATCCAATATGTTTCCGGAGATGCTGGAACTACTAATATCTCTTTGCAAAATAAGCCAGTGCATTTCAGGTTTAAAAATGACTTTTCAAATAAGTTTCGGCAGGATAACGACAACTTGAATTTGTCAAGTAATACATTATTATCATTTTCCACTAGTCCATCTTTTGGTTCAGATGGTTATAATGCTATATCCAATAAGCTTGCGGGTTCTAGAAACATAAACTATTTTACTAATAAGCAAATACGAGATGAATCAACAGCTCGAAATAATGGTTTTGTTGATGCGTCTAACTGTTTAGGATTTGAACGGAAAAATCAGTTTCTATACACTACCGAACCTACTTATTATTGTAGTGTTACTCCATTTGTTGGTAGCTCGCAAATGCCTGGTGGTTTTTATTGCGGTTATGCCTCTATTCCTGTAACAAGCTACGCTATTCAAGATCAGATCGGTGGATATTCCATTACAAATGAAAGCGGAGTAACGTATCATTACGGTTTGCCTGTATATGCATATGAGGAGGTTGTTTTTTCTGAAAAAATTGATTGGTCTTCTGCATCGGGTGGATATGGAAATAACCGGCAAAAAAAGCCAGTCGCGTATGCTTACACATGGTTATTAACTTCAATTACTGGCCCTGATTTTGTTGATCGTGATGCTCCCGGAACAGCTGGTTTTGGTAAAGCAAGTGTGGGTGATTGGGGCTATTGGGTAAATTTTAATTATGGCAAGTGGACCGACAAATATAACTGGCGCAACCCATCAGAAGGCTATCATAAGGATTTGGATTATAATTTCCAGAACTTCTCAATGGGCAAAAAGGAGTTGTATTATCTGAACTCCATTACCACCCGGACACATACTGCTATTTTCGAAAAAAGCGTACGTAAAGATGGCGCGGGTCAAGCAAATAATATTTTTTCTCAGTGGGATAATACCAATAAGCGTTATACCTCGACAGGTCAATGGGATTTCAACCGCCCTGCCTTGAAGTTAGATAAAATATATCTTATCAATAATGCCGATGCTTCACTTGTAAATGCAGCTGCTGGAACAATGCCTGGGTATTACACCTACAATCTACCTAATAATGTTATCGATAATTACGATATCAATGGAGTAAGAACGCAATTAGAACAAAAAGCAATCCGTATAATAGACTTCCAATCAGATTATTCTCTTTGTAAAAAAACACCTAACAGTAATTCAGATGGAACAACCGGAGGCAAGCTTACCTTAAAAGCTGTAAATTTTTTAGGTAAAGGGGGAAGTACAAAAATTCCGCCTTTAAGATTTGAGTATGAACATGCCCCTGATCAAGTTAAGCGAGGCACTGCTACGGGCACTAACAAAAAAATTTCTTCTTCAGTACCCTTAGAAGTGGGCGATGTTTTGTTGACTGATGATGCAAATCAGTCGTTCATGGGGGTTATAACAAGAGTTGAAAACGGAGGTCCAGGAATTACATATCGATTAGCGAATAATACACAGTTTAACCCTATTATATCCTCTTCACTCAACTTTAAAACTACAAAAAATCCTCCTTATCATAAAGACTATCATGACAACTGGGGGTATTACAAACCAGACTTTGATGCAACTCTTGCAACGATAAATGATAATCAGGCACGTACTCCATCTGACGCATCTAGTAAAAACTCGGACGTCTGGTCTCTTAGAAAAATTAAAACATCGCTGGGGTCAGAAGTCATTGTGAGGTATGAGTCTGATGCCTATATCAGGCAAGGTTTTAATCAGAACGCTTCAATAATTTCTGAAAGTATTATAAAAAATGACCTGACAAAATCTCTAACCTTTACGGTTAAGGATGACTATGGAGTACTACCTTCATTATCATCAATTTTTCAAATCGGAGGCAAAATAGATTTTGTATTATGTCTTCTTACCTCTTGGCAGTATGGTAGTTCTTATTTCATTTCTGGAACTTCTTCTAATACAGGTCAAAGTCAGGCACAATTTGTAGTCTCTTCTATTGACGATGTCAATAAGTTGATAACAGCTACCTATACTGGTTCTGATTTTCCTTTTAAAGATTCTGAAGGTATTGATGGAAGTGCCATTACACCGCAGGCAGCCAACCTTTTTTATCAAAACAATTCCTTAAAAAAATCAGGTTTAAGAGTAAAGTCAATTACTCTTTCTGGCCAAGACGTGATTTCAGAAATCAATTACAAATATAATTTACCAGATGGGTCTTCAATCAGTTCAGGATTCGTGTCTTACGAACCTGCCATTTTTGACCCAATTCCTACTCCAGTTAAGTCGTTATCAACTTCGATTGTCAACGACTATAAGAAATTACTCTATAGAGACGATCAGTTTTTGATTTCAATGTCTCGTTTTCTTCCATCACCTAATGTGATGTATGAGTATGTAACGGTGAGTAGTTCTGTTAAGCAAAAAGATGAAGCAGTTGGTCGTATTGGAGAGGATAAAACGATGTATCAGTTTGAGCCGTTTAATACCGAGAATTTGCTTTCGTATAAAATGCTTCAAAACCAGACATCGGGGGGATATGATTTGCGGAATCAGAGTTTTAAAAATTCTTTTACAAGGGTCGGCAATTTAAAGCGTGTAATCACTTACGATAGTCATAACAAAAAGATAACAGAGACAGTCAATAATTACCTTCATGATGCGATTGCCGATAAGCGGGGCGAGGATTTTTATGCTCAGTATAATTCTCTTCTTCAGCCTTATAGTTACCAGGGTGTTATTAACCAGCGTTCTTCTGAGTATAAGCGTGTAAGAAAAAGTTCAAGCCAGAGTTTCAGTAACTGGAAAGTGACTATGAGTTCATTGGAAGATTATCCGAATATTCTCATTGGTCATACAAAAATCGATTACCGTACCGGCACAAGAACAGAAAGTAAAAATCTTGCTTTTGATTTTTACAGTGGAGCAGTGACAAAGTCTGTTGAGACAGATGCAAACGGTAATCGTTTTATGACTGAGATTGTTCCAGCCTACACCAAGTATCCGGATATGGGTTTGAAGGTGATGGATGGCAAAGCTGGTAATAAGCATATGTTAAGTCAAGAAGCTGCTACTTATGTCTATAAGGTGGATGCCAGCAACAATAAGCTTGGACTTGTAAGTGCTCAGGTGCAGACTTGGAGTAATGCAGCGACAGTTCTGCAGCCGGATAATACCACGATTACTCAAAATGACGGCAGTAATAATGGTGTTAATACTACCGGGAACGTATGGCGTAAACAATCCTCTTATACATGGATGCCGGAAGGCAAAACAACCGATGGACTAACGGCTATCAACATGTTTACCGATTATAATTGGGGCAATCCAAGCAGTCTTGGTATTTCATGGAAAAAAACAGGCGAGGTTACCCTATTCGATGTGTTTTCAAGGCCACTTGAGTTAATGGATATAAATGGTAATTATGCCGCCAGTAAGATGGGCTTTAGTAATTCCCGTTTAATGGTGAGTGGGTCACCTGCTCGATATGCAGAAATTGCATACACTGGAGCAGAAGATGCGACATTGGGCAGTTCAGTTGTAGGAGGAGGTTTTACTCATATTGCCGGAACCCCTGAAATTGTAAACACATATGCCCATACAGGTACCCAAAGTATTGCAATCGTTGGGATAAACGAACAGGCGGGCTACGAGGTAGCTGTGAATAAGCTCAATACGAACCGAGATTATATTCTGAGCGCCTGGGGCAGATGGGCAAATGGTCTTCTGCCAAACAATGCTACTTTATATGCAGATATTGATGGCACTGCTTATGGTACGACTACTGTTGTTGGTCAGGCAAATAGTTGGTATTTATTTCAAATCAAAATTCGTGGTGCCGATCTTATCGGGAAAACAACTTTAAAAGTTGGTGTATCTGCATATGTGTTTAGAGAGGGGACTCCAACTGTTTATTTTGATGACATTCGTTTTCAACCGTTAAATGGCGTTACGAGTTCGTATGTGTATGATAAGTTTTCTGGAGAATTGACGCATGTGCTGGATAATAATAATTTATATACACGATATGAATATGATGCTAATGGACGATTAATCAAGACCTATAAAGAGGCCTTTAAAACAAACGGAGAAAAACTCATAAGTGAGCAGGAATACAATTATTCTTTGGCTGCGGGTAAATATTTCAGTGCTGAAATCAATTCTTCTATTCAACGCAATAACTGCCCAACAAATACTCCGATAGGAGGATTTGTACAAGTATACGTTCCTTATGGTCAGTTTGCTTCTAATATCTCACAACAGGATGCAGATAATCAGGCCAGCGCACACGCTCAAAGTATAGCTAATTCACTAGGTAGTTGTTCTTCGGTAATTTATGCAAGGATCGAACTTGGAAACTTTGATTATGTCTGGCAATATAATAATACTGAGTATTATGAGGATTGCGATATGTATTTAAGGTTCTATTCCGATTACAATTGCACTGTACCGGTATCACTTGGACAAACGACAGTATTTAAATATGGCATTGATTACTATGCCTCATACGGATCTACCAGTTATTCTGAATCTACTGTTTCTGTTCCTGCCGGGAATACACAATATGCTATGGGACGGTATATTAAGTATCAGGAATATTGGTATGACGATCCGTGGTATGGCTGGACTTGTGATTATTATTCTTATGAATTTCAAATGGTTAATAACGGGTCGAACTACATTCCAATGGCCACTCACTATTTTTAAATAAATCAACATGATCAAAAAGATATTAATATCCTGTTTTAGCATCCTGCTTCTATTGGTTGCAGCAGCAAAAGGTCAAGGTACATCTAAACTAAGTGCTGAATGTATTGAACAATTAAGGCTTAGTTCTGAGATAGTAGCTAAAACGGAATCTATACTTAATACTTATAGCCAAAAGATGAGAGCTGTGATGATAGATCGCAATACGAAAGGTGCAGCAAGGAAACAAAAGATGGATCAGCTTCTTGTTGAACGGGAGCAAGCACTCCGTGCTTTTTTGAGTCAGGAGCAGGTTTCGATTCTGTTTTCTGCTCAACGTGAGCGGGTGCGTAAAAAAATGGAAGAAGTGCGTAAGAACGGCGGGCCTAAAAATAAAAACTAATACAACAACGCTAACCATCATCATTTATCTCCAAAACGAACTTATATGCAATCACTGTTTCTGCGTTTACTTGTTTGTTTGCTGTTAACTACCAAGATCAGTCATGCCCAGGTCCCGGTTCCTGCCGATCAGACGGGCAGTGCAGATCTAAATATAAACTGGATCCGTTTAAAGGCGTACAGCCGGATCACTAATAATGTGGTAAATGATGGGAAGAGCTTTTTTGATCAAAACGGTAAAGTCTTACAAACTCAGAGTAAGGTTAAATATAAATTAAGCAATGGTCAGGTCGTAACTCATGTTTTTGCCAGTCAACCATTGTATGACGTATTTGGCCGACCAGCAGCGCAGACTATGCCTGCTCCAATTAATGCAGGAGAGTTCAAATACACCAGTACTTTTGTGAGTAGTAGCAGTGGAACCACTTATAATTATAAGAACTTTGATCGGTTCAATAGCGGGAGTGTGGAATCGGATAAAACAAAAGTACCGGATGCAGTGGGTACTCAATCCGGAACGTTGGGGTGGTATTACAGTACTAATAATAACTGGGAGCCTTACACACCAACGACCTCCTATCCATATTCCCGGCAAACTTTTTATCGTGATGGAACAGGTGCTGCTAAAGAAATTGCAGGACCGGGTGATCAATTGCGAATGGGACTAGGACGAATTGTCACCAGTTATACTACTGGAATACAGAATGAACTCCAGCATTATTTGCAAGTCAGAAATCAATATTTTACCACAGCTGAATTAGGAGAGATGCCTAATTATGCTAACAAATATGGAGTACAAGTTATCAATCGTGACGCAAATGGTCGTGAGGGTGTTGTTATAGTAGATTCTGATGGTAAGAGTTTAGTAACTGGTAGACCAGGCGCGAGTGGCTCAGGTAATTTAACTGTATCCAATATAAAAGTATTAGGGAACTGGGCGCAATATCGTTATATCTTCAATGGTTTTTTTGAAAACTCTTCGGCATTGCCGGGTTATGCAATTACAGGCGGCACAGTAAAAGTGTATACCAGCGGTGACGGAGTTAATTTTACGCTTAGTTATACCGGACCTGCAAGCGGCGTGGGTGGCAATAATCTTATCCGGTCTTACTATAAAATAGAATCAAATGAGTTTTTTACGGTTAATACAAATAGCACAGTCAGCGGTGCTACTACAGTATCCTGTTTGCAATGTTCAGCAGAACCTATTACGCATGATATTGCTGATGTTTATTTATTTAAGTTATTCAGTGCTGGGGTTGTAACAATAACTGGGGGTGCGTACCAGTTGTATAATATGGGTAATGATGAAGAGTTAGTAAGTTTTACCAGTGGCAATATATTAGCAGCAGGTTATTACAAATTGGTGGCCATAGGAGATCCAGTTACAGTCAGTTACAGCAATACCTATACTGATCTGAGTTATTATTTTTATAATCAGTTAGGGCAGAAAGTGGCAACGATAGCACCAGAGGGTGTAAAGATGTTAATACAAAATGGTTTGAACGGTTATACCAAAATCACAGTTCCTTTTATTAGTCTTTATGAATACAATGAACAAGGACAACTGGTTAATGCAAAGGATGCAGATATACAGCGTAAAGGTGAAGTCGTATACCGTAGAGACGGAAAACTCAGGTTTAGCCAGAGTGCAGAGCAATGGAAAACGGGGCGTTATTCTTATACGAATTATGATCAATGGGGGCGTGTTATTGAAAGCGGTGAGTACCAACCCGATCTTTCGACTGGTATTACCTTTACTAGTGATATGTCTGTTAGTAGTTCCATGAAATCCATTCTTGCGAGTACTGATCAAACAGGAGGGTTAGTCAACGGTATTAAACATGATGTTGTTATTACAAAGTATGATGTAGCTGATAACAGTCATGGATTGGGCAGCTATGTGCAGAATGAATATTTTTTACGTAATGCGGTGAGTTATACTGAGAAGTTACGGGATGCGGTGTTAAATAATAATTATGCTGCTGCTAGCCGTATCAGCCGCACTTGGTATAACTATGATGAGGAAGGGAATGTGCTCTGGATGATCCAGGGAATTGATGGAGTCGGAAATAAAACTATTGATTACACTTATGACCTGGATAATAGGTTAATCAAGGTGATTTATGAAAAAGACAACAGCGGTGAAACTTTTGTGCACTATTATACCTATAACGATGCAGGTCGTCTATTGACAATCAGTACTAACATAACAGATAATATCGGAACTGCAACTTTGCAGGCCACTTACCAGTATTACCTCCATGGGCCATTAAAACGAAAGATCTTAAACAACAACCTTCAGGGGATTGATTACACCTATACACTTGGAGGACAGATTAAAGCAATCAACAATGCACAGAATAATCCTGTTCATGATCCTGGCCAGGATGGTAATGGCAACGGTGTGTTTGCAGATGCTTTTGGGATGACGCTTGATTATTATAACGGAGATTATAACAATAACAGGAGTGGTATCGTCCCTATCAAACAATTAAATGTTCCCTCTGGTACTGCTTCCGATCTGTTTACAGGTCAGGTAAAGGCCATGACCTGGTTCAGCCAAAAGCCGGCTTCAGTATCCGGTATGAACGACCCGACCAGTTATATTTTTACGTACGATGATAAATATCAGTTTACTGAGAGTACTTGGGGCAATACGCTGAGCTTTAATAATGGGACCTCAAATCCGGCAAGCTTTACATCCACCAACCTGTTCAAGGAGAGAGTGATGCAACCCGGAAACAATACTCCGGCCTACGACCGTAACGGGAATATTCAGTACCTGCAGCGAACAGGTAACATGGGTCAGGAAACCGATAAGTTCCAGTATAATTATATCGCCAATACGAATAAACTGCAAAGTATCACCGAAAGCGCATCAACTGGCCCCACAGGCACTTATGCCACTTACAGCTATGATGATGATGGTCAGCTTATCCAGGAAACTCCGGGAAGCGGAGCGGATGCAGGTGGTGTGACACGACATATCAAATACGATGTAACAGGAAAGATCGTAGGTGTTTATGCAGATGCTGCTTTTACACAGGCAGTCGTGAGCTTCGAATACAATGAGAGAGGACAACGTATAAGCAAGACAATTTATAACAGTAGCACTTACCAACCAATTAATAAGACATTTTACCTGTCTGATGCTGCTGGCAATGAAGCCGCTATTTATTCACAGTCAAAAAGCGGTATGTTCTGGACCTTTTTATCTCTACAGGAGCAGCCGATCTATGGAAGGGGAAGAGAAGGAGTCTATTACCGACCAAGTAATATTACAGCTTATGAACTACAAGATCAGCTCGGCAATGTACGAGCCGTTGTAGCCCGTAATGGCAGTACTCTGGAAACAAGAATGTACAGCGATTATTATCCGTTTGGGTTTGTAATACGCAGAGCCGGTACCAATGATTACAGATATGGTTATCAGGGCGGGTTCGCAGAAGAAGATAAAGAAACAGGTTGGAATGCCTTCGAACTACGAATGTACGACTCTAGGATTGCCCGCTGGTTAAGTGTGGATCCTGAAGGGGAGTTCTGGAGTCCGTATGTTGGAATGGGAAATGATCCCGTTAATAATGTTGATCCGACTGGAGGATGTATAGATTGTGAAAAAAAAGCAAGAGAGTATGCTAAAAAACATGGAGGAACTGTTAGTAGAGGATCACTTAAAGGAAGCTATCTTGTAACTACAGTTGAAAATGGATCTACGATATTTACGGCCTTTTCCCCAAAAAAATCTAATAAGCCGCTCCAAGTCAACATACAAACAAAGTTAAAAATGCAATTTGATTTTCCATGGCAAGATCCAGCACATGAAGCATTGATATGGGACAAGAAGCGATTTGATGACTATCTTGCAAGACATCCTGAGCAACAACATCTTTCTTTATATCGACAAGAACCGATTCGAACTTCTATGCACAAAACAATACCAGTTTTGTCTTTTGTACTTGACACGGATGTTGTAGGCTTGGCAGGACACGCAACTGGTAGAAAAGATGGGGTGGATGGAACGATGTGGGACCCTTTCACAGGCTCAGACATCGTTATTCTTAATATTTCTGAGGATATGGATGGGCAACAATTTATTCAGGGGGTAAGGCAGGCTGTCAATTCACATAAAATTTCTCATTTAGGTCCACTTATTCGATCCATAGAAACAAATCACGGTTCGTTAGGCTTAGCTGGTACTTATGTTAATCTTGAAGAAGCTCTTGAAATTCATAAAAACGGCGGAGTGCAAATTTCCAAATTAAAATTCAAATCTTTTGCCTTCGTGGATACCTATCCAGTTGTTGATGGAGTAAAATATAATTATTTTGTATTATTTTCGTCCAAAGGATACCAATTTATTAATGTAAAATAAGGAAATGATAGCTTGGCTTCTTATAGGTTCAATATTCCTTGTCCCATTTCTGTTCTATTATGTAAAAACGTTACTTGGAAACAGAAAAGAAAAAGAATTGATTGATTATTTAAATTGGAAAAAAATAAGAGTTAAGACATCAGCTATAAGGGTAGTAAAATCTGATTATTACGAGGATATAAATAATGGAGAAAGGCCGAATGCTGCTTTTTGGATAATGACTACCGGACAGGAGCACCAAAGTCGGAACCTCATAATACAGACGTACCTGACAACCCGGTTAGGTGATGATATTTTGCAAAGTCAGCCCATTAAAATTGATTCTTTCACACTTGAAATATTACTAAAACAGCGGAACGAAATTATTGTACATTACAGAGACAAACACAATTGCTATTTTGATGTTGAGTCCCTTTACAAGTAAATACAATAGCATGAAATTTAATTTATTTTTTTTTGTAACATTGGTTATAGTGGGTTGTAATACGAAGCAAAAAGTTGTTTCCGAAATGTCTTTTAACGATCAAGACTATATTCTTTTTGATAGTGTAAAAAATCGATTTGGCAAAATCTCTTCCTACGTTTACAAAAATAAGAAAGACACTTCCTTTTTAAGGATAACAAATCAGTGGGAGAATGGTAAAATACGAGCATCTGGTTTTTATAAAAAGGGGAGTAAATATGGCCCAATGCAATTTTTCGACACTTTGGGTAATATAACATTTACTGGCTTTTTTTTAGAAAATAAGGAAACAGGAATCTCTTTACTATATGAAGGAGGAAAAATTAACAAAATGACGATTTACTGCAATGGAAATGAAAAATTAATTGATCCGCAAAATAATGAACAAATTCTTAAATTATTGTGTAATTGAGTGTGGGTCATAATGTAGGCTGGTTGTTGTAATAGTCCACAAATTCAGCGATTGCCTCTTTCAGTTGTTCCGGATGATAATAGTTATCCAGATTAACGACATTCTTCATGGAACGATGATAGCGTTCGATTTTTCCCTGCGTTTGCGGATGTGCCACTTTACCGTGTATTGATTTTGTTTTTACTGCTGACAAATAATCTTTCAGCTCACCGGATACATAACAGGCTCCGTTATCGCTTAATAAGACAGGTCGCCGTCCTTTGCTCAACTTTGCCTTTTTTAGTGCATGTCTGATGGTTGAGTACATATCTTCTGCTTTCATTGTATTACACAGCTCTCAATGAACGATATAGCGACAGTAATCATTAAGAATAGTACTCAGGTAGTACCAGCCCCAGCCAAGTATTCCGCATTACGTAAAATCAGTTTGCCACAACGCATGCACAAACAGTGTTTGCTTAACAAACTCATTTCCTGCTGATAACAACATAGGAGCTGTAGAAGTGATAAAGCCTTTTGCTTTTAAGATGCAGCAGACGCCTGACTCAGATATAAAAACCTTTTGCTCATCACATTGCATGCGAGACAGTTTCCTTGCTGAGAGTTCACTTAACTCCAGTGTAATTGAAAAACCAGGTCCTTTCTACCTTCAGTATTGTATTTCATTGCTGATGGCTTCCTGAGTTTTTATATTCTATGCCAAGAATTCCTTTCGCTGCGTAAGCCCCTAACCATTTGTAAAAGTGCTTTTCGGAATACCAGGCTGATGAAGTGTTCGGTTTATCCAAAGATCAGATCCTTCAACTTGCCAGATGATTTCCCGCTTTCTGCTGCTGTTAATCGCATGTGTTTCTGGTAGTTTTCGTTCAGTCCAACATTTCCAAGCTTTTTTTACAATTGTATACCGCAGTATTAAGTCTGCAACCAATTCTTTTAGACGTTGATTTTCTTTACGCGTATCGGCCACTTCATCGCTGGTTGCTTCTCTGACTGCATCACCGGCCGGTCTTTTTTACCAGCTTCCATAAAGTCTTTATTCCATTTGTAAACACACTCGGAGCAATTGAGTGCTTACGACAAATCTCTGCAACGGAAGATTCTCCCACTGTGCCTCCATCACTTTCATGATCTTTTGTTCTGAAGAAAATATCCTGGGTATTTTACAGTGGATATCCTTTATGAAGGTTACTGTAGACTGTTTAACTGTCTTTTCCATGTTACTATTTTTTGAAAATTAATATTGGAAACGTTCTCTTAAAGTTAAACCTGTTTAGTCTACTTTATGCTGACGATTTACAGTATCATATTGGGATTATTGAACTTTTTGCCTTTACATATTATTTATTTCTCTCTGTATGATTTTACGGGTCCATTTCTAATAAAGCTCCGGTTTATAAGGATAGAATTAGGATTGTATGTATTTCATTCTTTGCATTTTCTTTCATCACAAATAGTTTAAGAAGTTACACACATAAACTTAATCCACTTAGCCAAAATACCTGGTTGTTATTTGGCCAGCCAAACTTAAGTTGAAAATGAAAGGGTTGCTCAATGATGTGCGCTACTTTAGTGTTGAAATAGAAATCTAGAACATTTACTTATCTTTAGTATAGTAGTTGAGATCTTACTAGCAAAGTAAATAGGTGAGTAATTCGGTGAGTTGTTAAAAAAGCGGCTTTTTAATTTATTGGAAATAAAAGGAGTAGGAGAAAGGTTCGAATCCCTCTCTCTCCGCCAACCAGCTTCGTTTCGTGGCTGGTTTTTTGTTTTTAGAATGAAGTAAAACTGTTTTTACTTTTGCATGTACGGAGGGATGCCAGAGCGGTTGAATGGGGCGGTCTCGAAAACCGTTGTGCGGGCAACTGTACCAAGGGTTCGAATCCCTTTCCCTCCGCTTCTTCTTGTCTTGCTTATAATCAGCAGCGCATTTCGGCAATGTGTAATGCGTCTTTTCATTGAATGCAAACGATAGCGGCAGAAATGTTTTTACAACATCCCGGTTTTTTATAGGCCAAAGCAACGTTCAACCTCTTATTTTCAGTATTTTTCCAGCCAATTGTTGATTATGAAGATTCAATTCTATCTGCGTTTCTTTACGCAGTATGGCCAAAGCCTTTTTCTTACGGGTAATTGCGATGCTTTAGGAAATAACGATTTGTCTGCTGCGCTCCCCATGCAATATCTTACCGATGAATTTTGGACAGTGACTATTGAACTGGGTAAAGAGTTTGAAAACGACCTGCAATACAGCTATATTCTTAAAAACGAAAACGGCGAAGAAATCAGAGAGTGGGGTAACGATCGTGTGGTTGAATTTATGAAACTGCAGGTTGATGAACTGACACTCATCGACACCTGGAACCATGCCGGCGAAATTGAGAACGCTTTTTATACACAGCCTTTCCAGGAAGTATTGCTGCCGAAGCATAAGGAAAGCAAGACAAAAACGTATAAAGGCATCACGCATTTTTTTAAAGTAAAAGCGCCGTTGTTAAAAGCAGATGAAGTGTTGTTTCTAGCAGGCAGTAACGAAACACTCGGCAAGTGGAGTACAGAAGAACCGCTGCTGATGCACAGAGAAGATAACTGGTGGACTGCCCGCATTGATTTTTCGAACGAAAGTTTTCCGGTTGCTTATAAGTATGGTGTATTCAATACCAAAACCAAAAGCTTTGTACAATTTGAAAGTGGCAACAACCGCATTTTGTACGATAGCTATGGCAAAAAGAAAATAACCATCCTGCACGATGGGTTTGCACAACTGCCAGCCGATAACTGGAAAGGTGCCGGTGTTGCCATTCCGGTGTTTAGTTTACGTTCTCAAAAAAGTATGGGTGTAGGTGAGTTCAGCGATATGAAGCTGTTGGTTGACTGGGCGAAGAAAGTAGGAATGAAGCTTATACAAATTTTGCCCATTAACGATACAACTGCAACGCATACCTGGCAGGATTCTTATCCTTATGCCGCCATTTCTGCGTTTGCATTACATCCTGTTTTTCTTAACCTGGAAATGGTTGCTGCAAAAGCAAATCACCCGGTTATTAAGTCATTAAAGAAAAAGCAAACCGAACTGAATGCGTTGCCCGAAATAGATTATGAAGCAGTCATGAAAGTGAAATGGGCTGCAGCAAAAGAGTTATACCATGAGCAAAAGAAAGCTTTGCATGAAGATGCAGACTTTTTCCAGTTCTTTGAACTGAACCGTCATTGGCTGGTGCCTTACGCTGCGTTCAGTTATTTGCGTGATAAATACAAAACACCTGATTTCACGAAATGGAAAACGCATAGTGTTTACAACGAGCACGCCATACAGGAATTTGTTGCACCAATGCATAAGCATTACGATGAAATCGGATTGTATTACTTCATTCAATACCATCTGCATCTGCAGTTGTTAGATGCAACAACCTACGCACACAAAAACGGTATAGTGGTAAAAGGCGATATTCCCATTGGCATTTACCGTAACAGTTGTGACGCATGGGTTGAACCGGAGTTGTACAACATGCGTATGCAGGCAGGTGCGCCTCCTGATGATTTTGCGGTGAAAGGCCAGAACTGGGGCTTCCCAACGTATAACTGGCAACGCATGGCTGATGATGGGTTTAAATGGTGGCGTCAGCGTTTTGAGCAAATGAGTAATTATTTCGATGCATTCCGTATCGATCATATACTTGGTTTCTTCCGCATCTGGAGTATTCCAATGGATGCAGTTGAAGGGATACTCGGTTATTTTGTTCCTGCACAACCGGTACACATCAACGAATTCGGACAGCGTGGTTTGTGGTTCGATTACCAGCGTTTGTGCCGTCCGTTTATCAACGACGAAGTGTTGCGTGAGATAATGAGTGGCGATACAGAAATTCTGAAGCCTTATCTCAATCATATTGGTAACGGACAGTTTGAATTAAAAGAAGAGTTTAATACACAACGAAAAGTAGAAGCGCATTTTGCAGCACTTGAGCAGAATGTACAGAACGATCGCATCAAACATGGTTTGTACGATTGCATCAGCAATGTGATTTTGTTTGAAGTGGAAGGAAGTCAGTCGCAGCAGTTTCATTTCCGCATCAGCGTAAGTTCAACTTCATCGTTCCGTTATCTCGATGAAGAAACACGCCGCAAATTGGATGAACTCTATGTAAATTATTTCTATCGCCGGCAGGATGATTTCTGGCGTAAAGAAGCAATGGCCAAACTGCCATCGCTTAAACGGAGCACCAATATGTTGGTGTGTGGCGAAGATTTGGGTATGGTGCCCGATTGTGTGCCCGATGTTATGAAGCAGATGGGGATGTTGAGCCTGGAAATTCAACGTATGCCAAAAGATCCGGCCAAACAATTCTTCCATCCGAAAGATGCACCGTATTTAAGTGTGGTTACACCAAGCACACACGACATGAGTACTATTCGTGGCTGGTGGGAGGAAGACCGTACACAAACACAAAAGTTCTATACACACGAGTTGGGGCAAACAGGTGAAGCGCCGTTCTATTGCGAGCCATGGATTGTTCGCAGCATCATTACACAACATCTTTATTCGCCTGCTATGTGGAGTATTTTCCAGGTACAGGAACTGCTGGGTATGAATGGTGTACTGCGCAGAGAAAATCCGAATGAGGAACGCATTAATGTGCCGGCCAATCCAAAACATTACTGGCGTTACCGCATGCACCTTTCGCTCGAACAATTAATAAACGAAGAAGTGTTTAACGAGGAATTGAAAGGGTATATTGATGCAAGTGGTAGAGCATAGAGTTATTTATGCTTACTGGTTTATGGTTTCTTGTGCCTTAAATTTTGTTTTTGGGGTTTGGATTTTCATTCTTGAGCCTTGAACCTTTTGCTTTTCCTTTAACCTTGTGTCCTTTACCTTAAACCTTAAAAAGAGATGCCGTTAAAAGTTCGCTATCAACAAACAAACTTGCCGTTCCGCTATCCGTTTACCATTTCAAAAGGAACAAAAACACATCAACCTGCATTGGTTGTTGAATTGGAATACTTAGGAAGGAAAGGTTATGGCGAAGCACCTGCAATTGCCTACTACAATATTCCGGTAGAGAAGATGCTGGAAGATCTGGAGCGCAAAAAAATATTTGTAGAAAAGTTTGCGTACACCGATCCCGAACGTTACTGGCATTATCTCCATCATTTATTTCCGCAGAATCATTTTCTGGTTTGCGCATTGGATATTGCGAGTTGGGATATGTTTGGCAAAATACGCAATGCGCCGTTGTACAAATTGTGGAATCTCGATTGCAGCAAAGCTCCCGTTTGTGATTACACCATTGGTATTGATACAATCGAAAAGATGGTGGAGAAGATGCAGGAAAAACCCTGGCCCATTTATAAAATTAAAGTAGGTGTGCCGGGCGATATTGCAATGGTAGAAGCATTGCGTAAACATACCGATGCAGTGTTTCGTGTGGATGCCAACGCAGGCTGGACTTTGGAGGAAGCGCAGCAAAAAATTCCTGTGCTGAAAGAGCTGGGCGTGGAGCTGATTGAACAACCATTGGCAAAAGATAATAGGGAAGGAATGAAACGGTTGTACAATGAATCGCCTTTGCCTTTGATTGCCGATGAAAGTTGTGTGTACGAACAGGATGTAGAAAAATGCAAGGATCATTTTCACGGCATCAACATCAAACTTACAAAGTGCAGCGGCATAACACCTGCCCGAAGAATGATTGATAAAGCAAGAACTTTGGATATGAAGATCATGGTTGGTTGTATGAACGAATCAACCATTGGTTCTGCTGCCATTGCTCATCTGGCTCCATTGGTTGATTATGTTGATATGGATGGTCCGTTGTTACTTGCAGAAGATATTGCAACAGGGCTTGCCTACGATTATGGAAAAGTAACCGTGAGTGATAAACCCGGATTAGGAATTGAAACAACGTTGTTCGAATAAAAAAAGGTCAGGTTGAAAACCTGACCTTTTTTATGTTTTGTTACGTACCATTTAATGTTCACTTTCCCAAACCAAAGCACTGGCGCCAAGAATAGCGGCATCAGCTTCTTTCAGATCGCTGAAGATCACTTTCACTTTGTTCTGGAAAATAGGTAACAGGTTTGCTTCCATTGCACGTACCGTTGGCTTTAGTATCAAATCGCCGGCTTTGGTTAAACCGCCAAACAATACAATCGCTTCCGGTGAAGAAAACATCACAAAGTTGGCCAATGCTTCGCCCAACACTTCGCCTGTAAATTCAAAAATCTTATTCGCTATAATATCGCCTTGTATAGCACAGTTGTACACCGTTTCGCTGGTAAGATCATCAATGGAATAATTACGCAGTAAACTCGGCGTATCTGGTTCGTTAGTAAGAAACTCAATAGCCGTTTCCCGAACACCGGTTGCCGATGCATACGATTCTAATGAACCCCGCATGCCCGTTCCTTTGTGTAAACGTCCGCCCGGCTTCACAATAACGTGGCCCAGTTCACCAGCAAACCCATCGTGACCAACCACAATTTTGCCATCAATAACAATACCGCTGCCGACACCGGTGCCAAGTGTAATGGTAATAAAGTGTTTTAATCCTTTTGCAACACCATACATCATTTCGCCCATTGCTGCTGCATTGGCATCGTTGGTAAGCTTTGTAGGGATGCCGAATTTTTTCTCAATCAATTCGGCCATCGGAATAATGCCTTTCCACTTCAGGTTTGGAGCATATTCAATGTTGCCGGTGTAGTAGTTGCCGTTTGGCGCACCAACACCAATGCCTTTAAATTTTTCATTACCACCATGGGAGGTAATCAGCTTCGAAAGATGTACATACAGCTCGGAAATAAAATCTTCTGCATTCTCATGTGTGTCAGTACGCATACGGCCTTGCTCAAGGATGTTTCCCTTCCGATCAACAATACCAAATTTGGTATTCGTTCCGCCGATATCTATGCCTACTGCATAGTCTTTTGTCATAATTAGGATTATTTATTCTATACAGTTAATACAATAGTCAAGAGTTGTTATTAATGTCCGCCGCTGCCTTCGAGCTTGTCGTAATCAATACCCTGAGCTTTCAGGATCGATTTGGCTTTGATGGCATAGAACGCAAGGTAAGCAAAGCAAGCCACACCTACGAGGTAAGACCATTGAATACCGAGTATTGCATCGGATGCAACAATGCCTTGCACAAGACTTACAATGCCGCCACCCATGATCATCATGATCAAAAAGCTTGCGCCTTCGTTCGTGTGTTTACCCAAACCTGCAATGGCAAGTGTGAAAATACAAGGCCACAAGGTGCTGCAGAATAATCCTACACTAATGAATGCGTATACACTCACCATACCATCGGCCAGCATACCAATAAATAACGCTGTAATGCCCATGAGCGAATAGATGAGTAATAAACGGGCAGGGCTGCCTTTACTGAGCATATCACCAATAATCATAAACACAATTACAACTGCATAAATGTAAAAGTGCGAAAGATCGTGTTGTGCAATAGCATTTACCAGCAGGAATACGCCAAAGGCAATGTATGGCATTAAGAAACGGAGTATCTGTGCAGCACTTTTGCTAACGCCAAATGCACCGGTAGCAGATGTCCAGCGGCCAATCATTAAGCTGGCCCAGAACAACGAAACATAAGGTGCAATTTGCTCGGTAGGCGTATTGAGATGTTGTTTCATAAATTCCGGCAGGTTCGATGCCGTAGATACTTCAACACCTACGTAAACGAAAATGCCAATCATGCCCAACACAAGCTGGGGATATTGCAAAACACTTTTTCTGTGCGCTACTTTCGTTGTGTCTTCTGCTTCCGTTTCTGCAACTGCATCAAGATCGATCTTGTTGGGTACGGAAGACATTCTGAATATTACAGCAGCAATTAAAAAGGCTGCACCTAAAATCAAATAAGGTGTTTTAATGCTTTCAATACTTGCAACACTTGAAGCTGCGCCAACTGAACCAAAAATGGCAAAACTTACAATCAACGGGCCAATGGTTGTACCAAAATTGTTGATGCCACCCGCCATACTTAAACGTTGCGATCCTGTTTTCGGGTCGCCCATTACAATCGCCAACGGGTTTGCTGCAGTTTGTTGAAGCGAGAAGCCTAAACCTACAATAAATAAACCGGTAATCATTAAGCCAAACGATGCATTTTGTGCTGCGGGATAAAACAACAGCGTACCTAATGCAGAAATAACGAGGCCTAATGAAATGCCGTTTTTATAACCAATCTTATTTAAAATATCGCCGCCAACGGCTTTCGATACGGCGAAGTAAATGATAGAACCAACAGTGTAGGCAACATAAAATGCAAACGAAACCATTTGCGATTGCCATTGTTCAAGATGAAGTTTTTCTTTAAAAACGGGGATGAGGATGTCGTTGGATGCTGCTACAAATCCCCAGAAAAAGAATACGGAGATGAGCACACCAAATTGTGACCATTTTGTTTGCTGAGACATAAATCAAATAGTTGTTGTTGAAAGCTTGAAAGTATGCAAGATATCGCTTTGCGAAAAATTATTTATTCATTTTTGGTAACAGTCAAAGTCCTTCCTATATTCAGGTCATCAAACAGTTACAAATTCTTGCCAATGGAAATACTTCATGTTAGTGCCGAATGTTACCCTGTGGCGAAAGCCGGAGGCTTGGGTGATGTAGTGGGCGCTTTACCTAAATATCAGCAGGATGCCGGTCACCAGGCAAAGGTGGTAATGCCGATGTACCGTACTAAATTTTTGTACAACAACGATTTTGACGTAGTTCATAAAGGGTATACGAACATTGGTGATTATTTTTTCGATTATACCATCATTAAAGAAAAAACAAATAAGCTTGGGTTTGGATTGTACCTCGTAGATGTGAATGGTTTGCTCGACAGGGAGAAAATCTACGGCTACGATGATGATGTACAACGCTTCACTGCGTTTCAGGTTTGTGTTGTAGACTGGATCGCTTCCTGGCAATTTAAGCCTGATGTAGTGCACGTGCACGATTATCATGCAGGCTTAATACCATTTATGTTGCAGTATTGTTACCGGTACAATCAACTGGCATCAATACCAACCGTACTTACCATTCACAATGCACAATATCAAGGCTGGATGACTTGGGAACAGAGTACACTTCTTCCCCCGTACGATGAGTGGAAACGTGGTATGCTGGAGTGGGGCAACAGTATCAATCCTCTGGCAAGTGCAATTAAGTGTGCAAGTAAAGTAACAACTGTAAGCAACAGCTATCTCGATGAGCTGAAGTACATGAGCAATGGTTTAGAAGCTTTGTTTGAGTATGAGAAAGGAAAGTGTGTTGGAATATTAAACGGAATTGATACACAGGTATGGAATCCTGAAACCGATACCTATATCAAACACGATTACTCGCTGGCCACGGTTGAAGAAGGCAAAGCAAAAAATAAAGCACAACTCTGCGAAACATTTGGACTCGATGTAAACAAACCTTTATTTGTTTTTATTGGAAGATTGGTTGGTGAAAAAGCAGCCGATCTGTTGCCAAATGTTATTGGCGATTCGTTTTATTACATTGGCCGCAGAATGAATTTCTTAATTCTTGGTAGTGGTGAGCCCGAAGTAGAAGCAAGATTAAACGGCATGATGCCACTTAGCCAAAACGATTACAGTTGTTATATTGGTTATAACGAAGGTCTTAGTCACCTGATGTATGCCGGTGCCGATTTTCTGTTAATGCCCAGCAGGGTTGAGCCTTGCGGCTTAAACCAGATGTATTCGATGCGTTATGGTACAGTGCCGCTGGTACGTAACACAGGTGGTTTGCGTGATACTGTAAAAGATATTGGCGAAGAAAATGGTTACGGCATTGTGTTTAATAACGCCAGTGTTGGCGATGTATGCAATGCTGTTTGGCGTGCATGCGATTTGTACAGCGATAAATCTTTATTCACAAAAGCAAGAGCACAAATGATGCAGCTTGATTTCAGTTGGGAAACAAGCGTGCAACAATATCTTGCTTTGTATCAAAGTTTGCGATAATTTTAGAACAAGACCCTTACACTTTTTAAATTACTGTTATGAGTAAATCTGCAGCAAAAAGCACCCTGGCTGTCATTCTTGGAGGTGGCGCCGGTACACGTTTATATCCTCTTACTGCAAGCCGTAGTAAACCTGCGGTTCCAATTGCAGGCAAGTACCGATTGGTTGATATCCCTATTTCCAACTGTATCAACTCGGGCATCAACCGCATGTTTGTATTAACACAGTTTAATTCTGCATCGTTAAACAAACACATCAAGAACACGTATCACTTCAGCATGTTCAGTAGTGCATTTGTAGATATTCTTGCTGCAGAACAAACACCTGATAATCCCGGGTGGTACCAAGGTACTGCCGATGCGGTGCGCCAGTGTTTGCGACATGTTGAGCAGCATGATGCAGAGTATGTATTGATTCTTTCAGGTGATCAGTTGTATCAAATGGATTTTCAGCAAATGATCGAAGATCATGTTGCACGTGGTGCCGACATCAGCATCGCAACTATTCCTGTTGCAGAGCGTGAAGCACCGGAGTTTGGTATTTTGAAATCGGATGAAAACGGTATGATCACTTCATTTATTGAAAAGCCGAAGAAAGAAGTGTTGGGCGATTGGGTGAGCGATACCGGCGATGAAATGCGTGGCATGGGCCGCATCTATCTCGCATCAATGGGTATTTATATTTTCAATAAGCGGTTACTGATTGATCAGTTGCAGAATGAGTATAAAGATGCGACCGATTTTGGTAAAGAAATCATGCCTGCTTCAATTGAAAAATACAAAGTGGCAAGCTACCAGTACGATGGTTACTGGACAGATATCGGAAATATCTATTCTTTCTTTGAAGCCAACCTTGCATTAACGCAAGAGATTCCGGATTTCAATTTGTTTGATAACACCAAGCCCGTATTCACACGTGCACGCATGTTGCCGCCTGCTAAAATCAGCGGTACTACATTAGAAAAGACAATTATTGCAGAAGGTTCCATCATCCTTGCAAGCAGGGTAGAGAACAGTGTTATTGGTATTCGTACACGAATAGGTCATGGTACAACTGTTGTAAGCAGTTACATTATGGGGGGTGATTATTTTGAAACACTCGAAGAAATGAAACATGCTGCTGATAGAGGAATACCGAAAATTGGTATAGGCGAACGTTGTTACATTAAGAACACAATCATCGATAAAAACTGCCGCATTGGTAACGATGTGCGCATTAATGGCGGTCATCATTTGCCCAATACAGATCATTCGCTGTACACTGTTAAAGATGGTATTGTGGTGGTGAAGAAGGGCGCTATTTTACCCGATGGATTTGTGATTTAAGCTTTCTTCCCGGAAAGTTTTTCAACTATTGATTATGAACCTAAACAAATCTTCTGTCCGGGACGGAAGATGAATGATTGTTATGCAGAATCTTTCTGTTTCAAAGCCAAAGCTCAGTATTGTGGAAATCATCAATATGAGCGTTGGCTTTTTTGGTATCCAGTTTGGCTGGGATTTGCAGCGTGCCAACATGGGACGTATTTACGAAAATCTTGGCGCCAACCCCGACGAAGTTCCCATCCTTTTTCTTGCGGCTCCGTTAACGGGTTTGCTGGTGCAGCCCATCATTGGTTATTTGAGCGATCATACCTGGCATCCGAAATGGGGGCGTCGTCGTCCTTATTTTATGATCGGTGCTATTTTAAGCTCTCTTGCATTAATCGCCATGCCGCACAGTAGTGCATTGTGGATGGCTGCCGGTTTGTTGTGGGTACTGGATGTATTTGGTAATGTATCCATGGAGCCCTTCCGTGCATTTGTAACAGATAAATTGCCCGATTCGCAGGTGAACCGTGGCTTTATCATGCAGAGTTTAATGATTGGTTTGGGCGGCAGCATCGCTTCTGCTTTGCCATGGATTATGCGGAATATTTTCAAACTGGAAAACACTGCTGCCATTGGTGGCATACCGCAAAATGTGCAATGGTCGTTTTATCTGGGTGCCTTCTTTTTCCTTGCATCCGTTTTGTACACCGTGTTTACTACACGTGAATATTCGCCCGAAGAGTTGGGCATCCAAAAAGATGAAGAAAAGAAAGGTGGTATTGCAACGGGGGTAAATGAAATTTTACATGCTTTGCGTAATATGCCGAAGCGGATGCAGATTGTTTCGCTGGTGCAGTTTTTCACATGGCCCGGTTTATTTTTAATGTGGTTTTATTATACAACTGCAGTAGCGGTAAATGTCTTTGGCGGAAAAGATGCAAGCGATCCTGTTTATGCAGAAGGTGCCGATTTCGGCAGCTTAACACTTTCGTACTACAGTGTTGTAACCTTTTTGTTTGCATTGGTGCTGCCGCTTATTGCCGATAAGTTAGGACGAAAACTTACACATTCACTTTGTTTACTGGCCGGTGCCATTGGTTTAATTAGTGTGGCATGGGTACAAAATAAATACCTGTTGTATGTAAGCATGACGGGTGTTGGTGTAGCATGGGCAAGTATTTTAAGCATGCCTTATGCTATGCTGAGTGGTTCGTTGCCCAAAGAAAAGGTGGGTATTTACATGGGCATCTTCAACTTCTTTATTGTATTGCCCGAAATTATTGCATCGCTTGGCTTTGGCTGGTTAATGCGTAATGTATTAAACAACGATCGATTGCTGGCAGTACAAATAGGTGGCGGATTGATGATATTGGCTGCAACGATCTGTTTCCTTTTTGTAAAGGAACAACGGCAACGGCTTTAGTTTGTAATTTCTTCTGTTGACTCTTTAAGATTTTCAATTATGCGGAAAAGATTGTTTCTTCTTCAGTTACTGTTAACAGCAGTAACTTTTTCGTTTGCACAAAACAGTTACGAACTCTATCCTTCCAACTGGTGGGTGGGTATGAAGTACAATAAAATTCAGTTGATGATACGTGGTAACGATGTGGGTAAGCATTCCGATTTTTCCATTCGTTATCCCGGTGTTACATTAACGAAAGTAAACCGTTTCAGCAACAGGAACTATGTTATTCTTGATATAACGATTGCGCCTGTTGCCAAGCCCGGCACGATTGGTATCCGTTCTAAAAATGCTGCAGGCAAGCAGTCGAATTTTGAATTCGACCTGGTGCCCCGTCGCAAAGGCAATGGTACAGCTTATGCAAACGGAGCAACTTCATCCGATCTGATGTATCTCATCATGCCCGACCGTTTCAGCAATGGCGATCCATCGAACGATCGTGTGCCGGGCATGCTCGATCAAACATTACGCAGAGATACCGTGTTCAATCGTCATGGTGGCGATTTAAAAGGAATACAAAATCATCTTGATTATTTCACCGATCTTGGTGTAACTGCATTGTGGTTGAATCCCATTATTGAAAACGATATGCCGGAGCGTACGGAACATGGTTATGCATTTACCAATCATTACAAAGTTGATCGCAGATTAGGAGGTAATGAAGCCTATCGCAACTTAATCAATGCTGCACATGCAAAAGGGATCAAGATCATCCAGGATGCAGTGTATAATCACGTAGGCATCGAACATATCTTGTTTAAAGATCAGCCCGACAGTACCTGGTTTCATCGCTGGCCAAAGTTCACACAAACCAATTATAAAGACCAGGCTTTGTTTGATCCTTATGCCGCCGCTATTGATAAAAAGATCATGAGCGATGGTTGGTTTGTACCTTCGATGCCTGATTGGGATCAAAGTAATCCGTTTGTACAAAACTTTTTAATACAGCATGCCATATGGACAGTAGAGCAATTTGGCATTGATGGATGGCGTATTGATACGTATGCGTACAACGATCTTGTATTTATGAACAAGTGCAACAAAGCGTTGTACGATGAGTATCCTCGCATCAGCATCTTTGGTGAAACATGGGTGCATGGTGTGCCCAATCAAAGTTTCTTTTGCGAGAACAAATACAATATTCCTTATAAGAGTAACCTACAGGCAACAACCGATTTTCAACTGTTGTTCTACGGTATTCAGCCTGCCTGTAACGATAAGTTTGGCTGGACAGATGGCGTGAACAAACTTTATACTACCGCTGCGCAGGATTATGTATACAAAGATCCGATGCGCCAGGTGATCTTTTTAGACAATCATGATCTTCCTCGTTTTTATTCTGTTGTGGGAGAAGATACTTCGAAATATAAAATGGCATTTGCATGGATGCTTACCTTCCGTGGTATTCCGCAAATGTATTATGGCAATGAAATTCTGATGACAGGATTCACATCGCCCAATGATGGTTATGTGCGCCAGGATTTTCCCGGTGGCTGGGAAGGAGATAAGGACAATAAGTTTACAGCTGCAGGACGCACAGAAAAAGAAAACAAAATTTTTAATTACATCAAACGTCTGGCTAATTTCCGCAAAACGTCATCGGCTATTAAAACCGGTAAGCTCATGCAGTTTTTACCGGCAGATGGTGTATATGTGTATTTCCGTTACGATGCGAAGCAAACGGTAATGTGTGTGATGAATACGAACGCAGAACCAAAAACAATTGATCTCACTCGTTTTACTGAACGTATCAAAGGCTTTAGTTCGGCTGTGGATGTAGCAGCGGGTGTGGAGTTCAAGCTGGAAAAAGAATTGCAGTTGATGCCTGTATCAAACCTTGTGTTGGAGTTGAAATAAAGTTTGCTGCTGTTTTGGAGAACAGTTGAATTATCTTTTCGTAGTTATGACGCATTATTTTATTGTGCCCGGTCTCGGCAACTCTGGTCCCGATCATTGGCAAACATACTTCGAACAAACGCTCAACAACTGTAAACGCATTGAGCAAACCGAATGGGATGCACCCGATTGCGGCGATTGGATTGCTAAAATTGATGCAGCTTTAAACGGTTACGATTTAGCTACAGTTGTACTCATTGGTCATAGTCTTGGCTGCACTGCAATTGCGCATTGGTTTGTGCAATTTGGTAAAACCATTAAAGGTGCTTTGTTGGTAGCGCCCAGCGATATTGAAAGTCCGGTGTATACCTTTCCTGCAACAGGCTTTACACCGATACCGCTGCGAAAATTTTCATTTAAAACAGTGGTTGTGGCAAGTAGAAATGATGAATGGGTATCTTTTCAACGGGCTGCATTTTTTGCAGAGCAATGGGGAAGCGAACTGGTTGATATTGGTGACGCCGGACACATTAATGCAGCTGCGGGTTTTGGTAAATGGGAGCAGGGAATTACTTTGTTGAATAGGTTTGAATAGATTATTTTAGTTGAAAACTAAACCTTAACCAAAATCAACTTCAACATGGAGAAACATGAATCTAATTACAACTTATTCGACTGGTGGAAAAAAGTAGTATTTAAAAACTACGCCAATTTCAGTGGCCGTGCCCGCAGAGCGGAGTACTGGAATTTTGTACTCGTGAATTTTATCATCTACATTCCTCTTTATGCTTTTTCTATTGGCGGCTTGTTAAACGACTCTGAGTCAGTAGGAATTTTAGGCATGGGGCTGTTTGGTTTGTTTGGCTTGGCAATGTTTATTCCAAGCCTTGCAGTTTTAGTTCGTCGTTTGCACGATTTAAACAAAAGCGGATGGTATATCCTGATCTATTTAATACCAATCGTCGGTCCAATCCTTATGCTGGTATGGTTATTTACTGATGGGAATCGTTTTGTAAATGATTATGGTGAGGATCCAAAAAATCCGGGTATGCCAGAACTGGAATTTACAGGACAATAAACGGAATTGTTGTATAAGTAAAAAGACAGAACAAGGTTCTGTCTTTTTTTATGTGTGGTTGTAGGCTATAGCAAACTTGCCCATAAAATTTTTGCCCCTTCTTTTCCCCAATCGCTCATGGCCTTACTCAAATCTTTTTCATACGTATTCCATGTTACGGTTTTTCCTTTTTGTTTTGGTGCAAGGGTTGTGGCTGCTGGTTCTTTTAATTCAACTTTTGTAGCAAACCAGGTCATTTGTAAACGGGGTACTGCAAGGCCCAGTATCATGCCGGGCAAGCCGCCAAAACTTTCAGGTCCGCTGCTAACTGTAATTTCATCTGTATAGAACGCAACAATATAAACGGAATCGCAAATGATGGTTACGGCTTTACGGCATTCAAAACCGGCAATGGTTCTTGTTTCGTTGGTTATGCGCCATTGATAATTGCGGATGCTGTCTTTTACAAGATAGGTTTGTTCAAAAATATCACGTTGCAACGAAATTTGCCCAAGGCGAACATCTTTTATTGTAACATCATTTTCACTTGGCTTACGTCCCCAAACATATTTACCTGCCGGATCTTCTTTCAGGAGTTTGTACATGCTTTTCTCTTCGTTAAATTCCATTACATACGTTTCGCTAACCATCTTGGGATAGTTTTTTTTCATTTCTGCAACCCAAATATTATCATCACTTTCTCCTTCAAAAAAAGCAAACTGGTTAGATCGTTTTTCAAATTCAATACGTCCGCTGCCAATAAATTTAACCTGTGCATGCAGTATACTGCAGCTAATGAATGCGAGAATAAAAAAAAGATATTTCATGTATATGTTTGAATAGGGTTTAAAATTCTGATGGTTTACCGTTTTTAGTAAAGTTCCAGGTAAACGTAAGCAGCCAGAAGCGGCGGATGTTCTGGAATGTGTTTTCAGAAATAAAGTTACTGCTGATGTTACGTTGTACTCCAAGATTTTGATTGAACAGATCGTTAACAGTGATCTTTGCTTCAAAGGCATCTGACTTTGTAAATGTGCGGCGCAGTGATGTTGTTACAAAGAAGATGTTCCGCTGGTTGGCAAATGTTTCGGTTTTCTGGTAGAGCGAAACATTGCTTTCCAGATCGAAATATAATTTCTGCTTTTTGAAACGCATCGATACGTAAGGGTAGGTGTTCATACTCCAGTACTTTATTTCACGGGATTTATTGATCGATGATTTTGAATAATTGTACGTAGGCTGCAAATTAACACTGAAGCTGATCCACTTGTCGCTCCAGCGACTGATGCCGAAACCAAAACCGGCTGAATAGTTGTCGCTGACATTCGTTTGATTGTTTACACGATTTACAAAGCGGCTGATATTAGAGTTGGTGCTGATGTTAAAATTGATTCCCTTGAAAATTTCGAAACCATACCTGCCCCACATATAGCCATTATAGTTACCGTTTACGTTGATGGTTTGATTAATGCGGCGGCCAATTGAATCGATAGCGCTTGCGTTGCTGATGGCGTTATTTACAAATGAAAAACTTGCATCTACATACAGGTTCTTACTCTTAATTATCTTATAATCATTCATGCTAAACGAAAAATTATGACGAAAAGCCTGTTTGAGTTTGTCGTTTCCAATTGTAATATTCAATGGGTCGTTATTGTCGATGATAGGATTAATTTGCTGCAGGGTAGGATTTTGTGTTGATCCATTGTAACGCAATGTTAAACTGCGTTGCTTTTTTGGTGCAAAACGGAAACTGGCTCTGGGCAACAAGTTTATAAAAGCTATGTTGCGGTTTGTGCCTTTGTTTAACTCATCCAGATTAAATTGGGTTCGGCCAAGAGCTGTACCAAATGAAGTAGTAATTTTTTTACCTGCAAAGCGAAATGAAACACCACCGGTATGATCGGTTGTTTTAAACAGAAAATGGTTACTTAAAGTATCTACAATTTCCGTGTACTTATCATTGCTTATAGGTTTTTCCAGTGTATTTCGTTTTGCGTCATTCTGGCTGAAGTTATTACGATATGTCAACTCAAGATTCCATTTTTTCGACAGTGGTTCTGTATACACCAAGCTGTTTTGGAATGTTTGTTGATTTTCGTTGTTCGTTTTCTTCTGATCGATATCCTGTTGGCGTAGGAACTGCCCGGCTTTGTCGTAAAAGTTATTTTCGGAAAACAGGAAGCCTTCTCCAACTCTTGCGTTGTTACTGAAGTTGCCGGTATAGCTGATAGTACGTCCTGCCTTTTTTAAACGCTTACGGAAACTTAATTCCGAAGTAAAGTCTTTGTTTTCACCAACAGTGGTTGTGGTGCGGTTGGTATTGTTAATCGGCAGATTGTCGTCTGTATAAGACTCTCCGGTATATTCGCTCATTTTGCTGTTGTTTACCAACGAACCACTTGCTTTAAACTTCAGCGTTGCACTGGAGTCAATTTGCCAATCGTAGTTTGCATTGAGCTTACTGCGCCGGCGGCTGCTGTTGAAAAATTCAGTGGTAGTGTTGCTGAAGCTTGAATCTTTATCCAGTAAAGTTTTCGTAAAGCTGCTGTTAAGTCCTTTCACCTGCTGGTCGTTAAATTGGTAGCTTCCGCTAAATGTATTTTTGTCTTTGTTCCATTTGTTTAAGTAAGAAATACCTCCGGTAGTTGAAGTAGGTAAACCTTGCCCGCTGCTGAAATCATCACCTCCAACCCACATCATCATGCCCCCATCATCGGTTATTTCCATGTTGGTATTACTGCTGCTGCCGAAGTTGCGTTGCTCGTTCCAGTTCAACCCTTCAAAGGTTGTGTTGTTGTGTGTAACGTAAGCCGCAATCTTCTGTTTTTTCTTAAAGGAGTTGATCATTGCTTTACCATTGCGGTACTTATCAAAATCGCTTCCTGCTTCAATTTTACCAAAGTAACCTTTCTTCTTATCTTCTTTCAACTCCAGGTTAATGGTTTTGGTTTTCTGTCCGTCATCAACACCGGTAAACTCTGCCTGCTCACTCTTCTTATCAAACACCTGTACTTTATCAACTACATCTGCACGCAGGTTTTGTGCCACCACAGCAGGATCGTCGCTGAAAAACTCTTCACCATCAACCAATATCTTTTCTACTTTCTGTCCCTGTGCTGTAATTTCTCCCTTAGCATTCACCTGCAGGCCTGGTAGTCGTTTCAACAATTCCTGTGCACTTGCGTTAGGCCCCACTTTAAAACTATCTGCTTTGTATTCTGTTGTATCGCCTTTGATTCTTATTGCTGCTACTTTTTGCTGAATGATGATTTCTTCCAGCAACTTGCTTCGTGGAATAATGGTGATGTTCTTTTGTACATCACTCCCCGCAGTAATTGTAAGTTCATCTACGTATTCAGCATAGCCCGGGTAGCTCACCATAAAAATGTAGGAGCCTGCTGTTAAATTGCTTAGTTCAAAACTGCCCTGTTCGTTTGTGCGGGTAAATTTGGAAAGGGTAGAATCCTTTGTGCGGATAAGACTTACCACAGCCATACTCAGCTTCTTACCTGAGCTCGTGTCTGTAATGCTGCCAGAAATTTTACCGGATTGACTAAAGGATTGCAATGCAATGAAGGTGCTGCAAATAAGCAGAAGTAGTTGTTTTGGTGACATCATGGTTTTAGTTGATGATGATAAGTGGTTGCGATATTAAAATGTTTTTCCTAGAGTTTTTCCTTGAAAGATGTTAAAGTGGTATATTTCCATACAAACGGCAATAGTTTTTTTATATATGTGTATTTGTTGCCGTTTTAAGATTGAACCAAACAAACTCAACAGATGCAAACTGCCGGCAAATACGAAGACTATCACTTTATAGATACTACGAAACCTGTTTGGAATTATTCCCGTTTTGAAGGCGATGATATAGCCAACTTTCAAAATGGTACGAATTATCGTTGCGATGAATTATTTGGTTCGCATGAAATGGAAGTGCTGGGCACCAAAGGATACTATTTTGCAGTATGGGCTCCCAATGCAACATTTGTTTCCGTGTTTGGTGACTTCAACAATTGGGACAAGCAAATACATGCACTTTATGTGCGACTCGATAATTCGGGTATATGGGAAGGCTTTATTCCTGAGTTGCCCAAAGGAGCATCCTATAAATATCACATACACGGTTATGCAGGTCAAAAGTTAGATAAGGGGGATCCTTATGCCAACTTCTGGGAAGTTCGTCCCAATACAGCCTCACGTACATGGGCACTCGATTACAGCTGGAAAGATGCAACGTGGATGGATAAACGAAAAGAGCATAACAAACTCGATGCACCGTGGAGTGTGTACGAAGTGCATTTGGCCAGCTGGATGCGTCCGGATAAATACAACGAAGAGTCCTATCATACTTACAGTTTCTTTAAAGAACACCTGGTGAGTTATGTGAAGGAGATGGGCTTTACGCATGTTGAGTTAATGCCCATTATGGAACATCCGTTCGATGGCAGCTGGGGTTACCAGGGGGCTGGTTATTTTGCACCAACATCCCGTTACGGAACACCGCAGGAGTTTATGGACTTGGTTGATGCGTTTCACAAAGAAGGTATTGGTGTAATTCTCGATTGGGTGCCATCGCATTTTCCATACGATGCACATGGCCTGTTTATGTTCGATGGCACACATACCTATGAGTATGCTGATATGCGCAAGGGCTATCATCCCGATTGGAACAGTTATATTTTCAATTATAAACGTGGCGAAGTAAAATCATTCCTCATCAGCAGTGCCATGCATTGGTTCCGCAAATATCATATTGATGGTATTCGTGTAGATGCGGTTTCATCCATGTTGAAGTTGAATTATTCCCGTACAGCAGGACAGTGGGAGCCAAACGAACATGGTGGTGATGGTAACCTGGAAGCTATCGCTTTCATCAAGGATTTGAACGAAACTATCTTCCGTGACTTTCCTGATGTGCAAACCATTGCCGAGGAAGCCACCGATTGGCCGGGTGTAAGCAAGCCCACTTTTGAAGATGGGTTGGGCTTTGGTATGAAGTGGATGATGGGCTGGATGCACGATACGCTCAAGTATTTTAAACAGGACCCGGTATATCGTCAATATCAGCAAGATCAGTTCACTTTCAGTATGATGTATTATTATGACGAGAATTTTATGTTACCTCTCAGTCATGATGAAGTAGTGCACGGTAAGAGCCCGATGTTGTACAAAATGCCGGGCGATGAGTGGCAGAAATTCGCCAACCTGCGTTTAATGTACAGCTATATGTTTACCCATCCGGGCGGCAAATTGCTGTTCATGGGTAACGAGTTTGGAGCCACCAGCGAGTGGAATTATAAGAGCGAGTTGCAGTGGGAGTTATTGCAATACGATTCGCACAGAGGTGTTCGGGAATGTGTAAAGGCCCTGGCGAATTTGCTGAAAGCAGAGCCGGCTTTGTACGAAAACCAGTTCAACCAGTTTGGGTTTGAATGGGTTGACCTGAATCACGGAGCTGAATCGGTAATGGCCTACAGGCGCAAAGGCAAAAATCCTGCAGAGGATATTGTGGTTGTTTTAAACATGACCCCGGTTGTGCGAAAAGACTGGAAACTGCATGTACAAGGGAAAGAAAGCTGGAAGGAAATCTTCAACAGCAATGATGCTAAATTCTGGGGAACAGGCGATACTTATAACCCGGATATACAGGTAAGGGTTGTAGATGGACAAGCAGGTTGGTACGAGCTCAATATCCATTTGCCATCGTTAGGGGCCGTTATTTTAAAGTAAACCCTTAAAAATGGGAAAAATGGCAGGGTTTATGCGAGTAGATTTACGCTTTGTAATACCTTTATTATGTCTAATTTTACACGAAATCCAAAAACCGTAAATCCATGAAAACCTGGTTAACACTAACAACCATCTTTCTCTTTTGCAGTATTTCCCTTTTTGCACAAAACAGAGATAGTTCAAATGCCGTGTTACAGCGTGCAATTACCGCTAAAAACGAACGTCGTATCCAGTTAGCCTTGAATCTTTTTGAGCAGGCAGTAAAATACGATACCACCAATGTTGAGGCATTAAAAGCAATGGGCGAGTATGGTATTGAAAGCCGCAACTACCGCCAGGCAGTTGATGCATTCACCCGTTGGAATCGTCTTGAGCCAAATAACGAATCAACTTTTCAACAATTAGCTACACTTTATTTTAATCTTGGTCGTCACCAGGATGCGTTGAACTTTACTGAAAAGTGGGAGAAGCTGCACAAGGATAAACCCATGCATTACATTGCCGGTATGTGCCAGTATTATCTGGAGAACTATCCGCAGGCAATTAATCGCTTAATGTATGCCATGGAAAAAGATACTGCTAATGCAGTGCTTTATTATACTATTGGCCGCAGCTATTTAGAAATGGAACGTTACAAGCAAGCCATTCCTTATTACCAGAAAGCAGCGAATGCCGATCAGAAAAATGCACGTTACGTTTTCGAAATGGCGATGGTTTATTATTCTATTCCTGACGATAAGAATGCCATTGCAATGTTTGAACTGGCTGCAGAAAGAGGCTGGCAAAAAAATGCAGATTATTACGAGAGCTTAGCTTATTGTTACATGAATCTCGGCGACTTTGCAAAGTCAACAGAAAACCTGCAGCTGTCGTTAGAAAAACGTCCGCACAGTTTAACCGTTCGCTATGCATTGGCAGAATCGTTATACAAAGGTGGCCGTTATAAAGATGCGATTGATAACTGGGATATGGTATTACAAGGCGATAATAAAAATGCAAGAGCGTTGTATATGATCGGTATGTCTTATCAGAAGATGGGACAAAAAGATAAAGGCATGGCGCTTTGCGATAAGGCGATTGAATTAGATCCATCGTTGAACAGCCTGAAGCAAAAGAAAATGGATATGGGCATGTAAACGTAAATGAACGCACTATAATAACGGGCCGCTGAACTTCAGCGGCCCGTTTGTATTTTACACATCTGTGGATAGATGAATGCCTGTTCAAACAAGCATTTTTTGGTATTTTTGCCGTTTATGGCAGAAGTAAAACAGGTGCGTGTTGCAATATTGGATATGTATGATGGCGTTGCCAACCAGGGCATGCGCTGTATACGTGAAATACTGAACAGCTTTGCCGACATCAATGTACTGGATTTGAGTTGGGATGAATTTGATGTACGTGGTAAGTGCCAGGTTCCTGATTTGTCTTACGACCTCTATATTTCTACCGGTGGTCCGGGCAGCCCTTTGGAAAGTGAAGGAACAGATTGGGAGAATACATTCTTCAACTGGATTGATTCAGTGAAGAAATGGAACGATAATCCGCTCAACAGCAAAAAGAAACCTGTATTCTTCATTTGTCATTCGTTTCAGTTAGCCTGTCGTTTCTTCAAAATCGGTAACGTGTGTGCCCGTAAATCAACAGCCTTTGGTGTTTTTCCTGTTCACATTATTGAAGGAGTAGAACAAGAGGTTGTATTCAGCGGATTGAAAGATCCGTTTTATGCTGTGGACAGCAGAGATTACCAGGTAATACAGCCCGATCATAAATATCTGAAACAGATCGGTGCTTCTTTGCTCTGTATTGAAAAGGAACGTCCGCATGTGCCGTTCGAACGTGCAATTATGGGCGTGCGTTTTAACCAACACATGATCGGCACACAGTTTCATCCCGAAGCGGATGCAATTGGCATGAGCATGTACCTGCAGAAAGAAGATAAAAAGAAAACGGTTATTGATAATCACGGGTTTGAAAAATGGAAGAGCATGATTGAGCATTTGGAAGATCCGGATAAAATTCTTTATACCTACTCACACATACTGCCGAACTTTTTACACAGTGCTGTTTTTGCTCAGCAAACAGTAGAAGTTTAAACACTTTCTTATGTAAATAAAATCAGATACTTTTAGAAGACAAAACATCTTCTATGGTTCCTGCAATACGCAAAGCATTCAACAATGCATTTACAGTTGAAAAGTATGAAGCCTTCTTAAAAGATCTGCATAGCCTTCACCCCGGCGATATTGAGTTTCGTGTAAGTGAAACGCCGGTATTTGTAGACAAGACGTTTGCGCAAAAGATGATCGATGCATGCGAACGTATTGTAGATGTTATTTGCGAACCTTCTTTTCTTTCGTTAACGGAACGTTCCATTCCTGCAGGAGAGAAAGTGCCGAATGAAAGCAAACATTCGCACATGATTGCGTTTGATTTTGGTGTTTGTCAAAACGAAGCCGGCGAGTTGGAGCCGCAGTTAATTGAAATGCAGGGTTTCCCAACTTTGTTTGGCTTCCAGGTATATTATCCCGAAGTTGTGCAGCGTCATTTCGATATTCCTTCCAATTACAGCCAGTTCTTAAATGGTTATACAAAGGAAACTTATATTGAGCTGTTGCGTAAACTCATCATTGGTTCGCATGCAACAGAAAATGTTATTCTGCTTGAAATAAAACCTGAAGAACAGAAAACACGCATTGATTTTTCCTGCACCAAAGATTACATTGGTATTGAAGCTGTTTGCTTAACCAAACTCATACAAGAAGGACGCAAGTTGTATTACATGAAAGACGGAGTGAAAACGGAAGTAAAACGAATTTACAACCGCATCATCTTTGATGACCTGAAAGCGAATAAAGAAAAGCTGGGAGATGTTGTTGATATTACACAGGATCTTGATGTGGAATGGTTGCCGCATCCCAACTGGTTCTATCGCATCAGCAAATTCACATTGCCGTTTATTGATCATCCTTATGTTCCGGAAACATTTTTCCTCAATGAAATAAAACAGCTGCCTGATGATTTGTCGAAATACGTATTAAAGCCGTTGTTTTCATTTGCCGGCCAAGGCGTAATCATTGATGTAACACAGGAAGACATTGATGCAATTGCTGATCCTGAAAATTTTATTCTGCAACGCAAAGTGCAGTATGCTGATGTTGTGGAGACACCCGATGGCCCGGCAAAAGTGGAGATTCGTATTATGTATGTATGGCCCGATGGCGATGAGCGTCCACATGCAGCCATTAATCTTGCACGCATGAGCAAAGGTAAAATGATTGGCGTGCGTTACAATAAAGACAAAACCTGGGTAGGAGGTAGTGTAGCGTTTGTTGAAAAATAAAAAAGGGGTACAATCTCTGTACCCCTTTTTTATTACAATGATTTTATTATTTCGTTTATACGCCACTTAAAAATTCCGCACCAATATAATCTACTACAGAAGGCAGGCTTTTTGTTTCTTCATATACTTTCAGCTGTCTGTCGGCACCGGTTCCTTTGTTCAACATTTCAGGAATATAGTTGATGGCAGCACGACAGCCTAATTCATCCACTACATCATCTACAAAGTCGAGTAGTTCATAAATGAGCGCACGTGTATTGGTTTCTTCTTCTTTACCAAAGTCAATCAGGTAGCCATCAATACCATAACGGCTCGCTCTCCATTTATTTTCATTGATGAGTGCACGTTGGTATTGAATGAAGTTCATGTTCTGGTTACGCAGCTTATACAGTTTAGCAGTAATAGCCTGGAACAAACCTGTAATAGCAATGGTTTCCATCACCGTCATCGGTACATCACAAATACGAAATTCAATAGTGTTAAAGAATGGATGCACACGCAGATCCCACCAGATCTTCTTTGCATTATCAATACAGTTTGTTTTAATCAGCAATGCTACATAGTTTTCGTATGCTTCAATACTGTCGAAAGATTCGGGAATGCCTGTACGAGGAAACTTGTCAAACACTTTTGTGCGGAACGATTTGTATCCCGTCATTCTTCCTTCCCAAAAAGGAGAGTTGGTGCTGAGAGCATACACATGCGGCAGAAAATAGCGTGCACTGTTGGCTAAATGAATCGCCATCTTCCTGTTTTCCATTCCTACATGTACATGTAAACCAAAAATGAGATTACTTCTTGCAGCTTCCTGTAATTCGTTTACGATCTGGTTGTAGCGTACATGATCGGTAATTAACTGATCCTGCCAATGACTGAACGGATGGGTACCGCTTGCACCTACAGCTAAACCAAGATTACCTGCAATACCTTGTATTGTTTTGCGCAGTAACGAAACATCTTTGTATGCATCTTCAATGTTGTGGCAAATGTCTGTTCCAACTTCTACCACAGCCTGGTGCATTTCTGCTTTTACTTTATCCTTAATCACTTTTTGCCCTTCGCTTACAATTTTTTGTTCATGGCTTTTAAGTTCCCTTGTTACGGGATCGTACACCATGTACTCTTCTTCTACGCCGATTGTAAACTGTTTATAATTGATGTTCGCCATTCTTTATCGCTTATCGTTATTAATACAAGGGTTGTTTATTCGCACTACGTTTTACATATTCGCCCCAGGTTAAATTATCTTCTCCTTCTTTGTGTTCAAGTGCCCGTTCAATAGCATAGCTGGCTGCAGCTTCAACCACCCAATCAAAATTTTCCTGGCCAACACTTGCCAGGTCTGCATCGGGGGCAGGGTTGCAAAAGTCAATTGCATACGGCACACCATCACGCAAAGCAAGTTCAACGGTATTAAAATCGTAACCAAGATAATTGTTAATACGCAGTACAATATCCGTCATCATCTGCAGCTTTTCAGCCGATGGTTGAAAGTCGGCCACATAACGTAAATGATGCGGATTGCGTGGTTCGTAACTCATAATGCGTACATGCTTACGACCTATGCAATAACAACGGTAATATTCTTCAAATACAATTTCTTCCTGCAGTAGCATTACCAGCTGACCTGTTTCGGCATGCTTATCAAAAAAGTCTGCAGCATTATTCAGTTTGTATACATTCTTCCAGCCACCACCTGCAAATGGTTTCATGTATGCAGGAAAACCAATGTAGTTGAACATGCCTTCCCAATCCATCGGGTATGCAAGATTGCTGAACGATGCATCGCTGGTATCATCGGGGCGTTCTTTCGACGGAAGGATCACCGTTTTCGGAACAGGCACATTGATCTTAGTTGCAAGGCAGTTATTAAAAAACTTATCATCGGCACTCCACCAAAACGGATTATTAATAACAGCAGTACCCGTAATGGCTTCGTTCTTTAAATACGCACGGTAATGCGGCACATCCTGCGAAATGCGATCGACAATAACAGCATAACCATTATTAACGCCCTGCTTTACCTTATCAATGCGAACAGGTTCGGCCATAATACCGGCTATGTTTTTACTGTTAATACGTTCAACAAATGCAGTGGGGAAAGAGCGTTCTTTTCCGTGTAAGATGCCGATCTTTTTCATACTTTTTTATTTAATGTAGGTGATGTGTGTACAAGGCTTTGCAAAGCGTTTGTTCACTGCATTAATATAGCACACAATTCTGTAACATCGGGTAATGATGAAAAATATTTTAATGCATTTCCTTATTTTTGGCGTTTATGCTTAATACGAAATTAATGCAGGTGGTGTTTGAATCTGAGCAGCTGTTATCGGAATACCTGGAACGGGAAGTAACGGTTGATTTTTATTTGCCGTCTCCCGTTGTTGACTCTACTGAAATTAGTTTACTGCTTATTAACGACGGGCAGGACTTGCTGAAGATGCCCTTTACAGAGATACTTGAAAACTTATACGAGCAACAAAAGATGCAACCGCTGCTTTGTGTAGGTATTCATTGTGGCCCAGATCGTAAAATGGAATACGGTATTGCAAGCCAGGCCGATTACCTGGGGCGTGGTGCAAAAGCCGGTTTGTATACGAAGTTTGTGTTTAATGAACTACTGCCTTATCTCCGTAAAAAGTATAACGTTCCCCAGTTTAAAGAAAAGGCGTATGCCGGTTTTTCGCTTGGGGGATTAATGGCATTGGATATTGTTTGGAACCATGCACATGAGTTTACTAAAGTGGGCGTGTTCTCCGGCTCGTTGTGGTGGCGGCAAAAAGGATATGATGATGGTTATACAGATGAAGCAGACCGCATCATGCACAACCAGGTACGTGCGGGTAAAGCATCGCCGTGGCTGAAATTCTTTTTTCAAACAGGTTTGTTAGATGAAAAATCTGATCGCAACAACAATGGTGTTATCGATTCAATTGATGATGCACTGGACTTAATGATGGAACTGAAGCGCAAGGGCTATCCTGCAGAATCAATCAAATATCTTGAGCTGGAAGATGGGACACACGATGTGCCAACATGGACTAAGGCATTTCCCGTTTTTTTAGAGTGGGGATGGGGAAAATAAAAAACTGTTTATAACAAAAAAGGTTGCCAATATTGGCAACCTTTTTTGTTATAGTGATTTGCGTTCTTATTAGAACAACAAACGTACACCAAAGTTCATTCTCCATGTATTAGCAACGGTAATGTTGCTGATATATGTATTTTTTGGTAACGCACCATTAACAAGGTTCATTTGGTAAGTAGCTGCAGTAGTTGCTGTTGGAGCAGAAGCTACACGTAAAATAGCACCATTGTTGTAATTGGTACGCTTGGTTACACCCCAGTCGTTATTAAGCAGGTTGGTAAAGTTTTCAACTTCCCAACTTAACTGAACACCATAGTTCTTATGCTTACTCAGCGGTAAGATATCCTGTAACAAGCGGAAGTCGAGGTTACTGAACCAAGGTTGTTTTGCACCATTTCTTTCAGCAAATTGTCCTTTGCGCTTTTTGAGATATTTATCCTGGTTGATGTAAGCAAAGAATGCATCGCTTTGCTGTTGTGCACTGAAAGCACCATTGGCAACGAATGTAATTTCAGATGGATCTTTTGGAATGTAGATCAGATCGTTTGTAGATAAACCATCCTGATTATAATCGTTCGAGTAAATGTAACTGAAACGGCCTTGCTCATATCCTAAGTATACCAATGTAAATGTTGTACTTAAGAATTTGTTCCAGTTTGCTTTATACGAAGCATATGCAACGATGCGGTTTGGAGTTGCGTAATCGCTGTATGAAAGATCGAGGTTGTTGTTACCTCTTAAGCTTTGCACATTGCTCCATGAACTAGCCGCCTGAGAACCAGGGTTGCCAGTTACATCCATAGCAACAGTTCCGGTGTATGCTACAGAGAAATCCCAGTTTTTGTTGAAACGTTTTGCCAACTGTACAGTAAAGATACCTGCTGCACCTTTGCTAGTGTTTGTTAAAACAATAGCCTCTGAAATTCCGGAATTGTGTCTTCTTGTTGCATTTGAATTTCCGAATAAAGGACGACCACCCGGGCCAAATGTTGTACCAATTGGCTGACGTTGATTGGCGTTGTATTGCAATAATGCGTTGATGTCTTTGTTAAAAATGGCTTCAACAGTTAAAGTCCAGTCGTCACCAAATTTTTTATCTGCCGCTAAACTTGTTCTGAATACCTGAGGCATTTTAAAGTTGGGATCAACAATAGCAAGGCTGCTTGGCAATGGAGGATTACCTGCACTGCTTGGGAAGCTGCCAACGTATGCAAATGGATCAGGATTGAACAGGAAGTTGTTCAGATTGTAGGTAGGGTTGCCGGGTAACACTTCGTAAGGTACAACTGAAGTACCGCTGTTGCTTGGCTGGTTGGTAAACCATACGAATGGAAAACGACCAGTGAATATACCTGTACCACCACGTATAATTAAGTTCTTGTCTCCTGCAACATCCCAGTTAAAGCCAACACGAGGACTAAAATAAGTACGCTCTTTTGGCCATTTGCTAACATCCATTTTGAAAGGTTGGTTGTCCAAATTGTAAAAAGTAAGAGCCTGAATTGAACTGTTACCTAACAAGTTGTTCTGGAATAAAGGACGATCTGCACGTAAACCAACCGTTAATTTAAATCTATCGTTAAACTTGATTTCATCCTGTGCATACAAACTTGCCTGACCAAACTTCAATTCTACAAAAGGAGTTCTGCCTTGTACAGGGAACGTAATTGCAAATGCGCTGGGCGCAGTATTGTTAAAGAAATCAGCTAACGAATTGTAACGATAGTAGCTGGTTCCATAACGCAGGAAGTAGTTTTGCACATAAATATTTTCATATGCGGCACCTGCAGTAATGGTATGCTTACCGGTTGTGTAAGTCACGTTGTCGTTAAAGGTTAACGTGTTGTTTACAACATCATTGTTCCAGGAGAACAATTCGTAACCTGCGCTAATATAGTTGAAGCCGCCTTCCCATATATCGATGAAAGGAAAAGGAGTAGACTTTGAACTTCTTTTAGGATCGTTTGCTTTAGTATAAGTAGCAATAAACTGATTTGACAGTTTTGTATTGAAGTTGCTTTTTACCTCAAATGCATACGACTCAAGCTTGTTTGTGTTAGCATAGTTTGAATTTTCAAAACTCATACTGTTAACACTCCAACGGTTGGTAGAACTGCGTGGGTTAGGTGCACTGTTACCATTCAATAACTGATCATCATCTGTTTTTGAGAAGTTATAACGGAATGAAGCTGTATGCTTGTTATTGATAATCCAGTCTAAACGTCCAAGTACTTTTTGATTCTTGGTTTGGAAGTTACCAAGATTTTCGTAAGGACCTGTTTCGTAGCCGTATTTCGATTTCAAATATGCACTTACAGAATCAAGAGCCGTTGCACGAACACGTGTAGTGTTGGCATCAGCAGTAACACCTGGTCTGCTTGCTTTCCAAACAACACCTGGTACGCTTACTTCAACCTGCTCAACGTTTACAAAGAAGAATAATTTATTTTTGATGATCGGGCCACCGATTTGAGCACCCAAAGTTTTCGATCTTGATTGAGTTACAGTTGGGATTTTCTGACCTACTGCTCTTCTTCCGAGGAAATCCTGATCACGGTAAAAGCCGTAAACGCTTCCCTTAAAAGTATTGGTACCTTTTTTAGTAGTAGCGTTGATACCTGCACCGGTAAAGTTTGCCTGGCGAACATCAAACGGGCTCACGTTTACAGAAATTTCATCGATCGCATCAATTGAAATTGGCTGAATAGCACCGCCTGGAAGTGGATTGCTGGAAAGACCAAAGTTATTGTTGAAGCTGGCACCGTCGATCTGGATATTATTATAACGACCATCACGACCACCAAAAGAGTTACCTCCACCTGCTTGCGGCGTTAATGTCGCAACGTTTGAAATGTTACGGTTGATGTTTGGTAAACTGTTGATAGTACGTTGGTTGAAGTTTGCACCTGTTCCCGTTTTAATTGTGCGGGATCCTTTACTGCCGGTTACAACAATTGTTTCCAGTGTGCTGCTTGAAGAACGTGCTGTAAAATCAAGCGTTTCGGTTGTGCCGAGCTGAAGAATCACATCCGTTTTGTCGGCGATTGTAAATCCTACGAAAGTTACAGAAACAACGTACGGACCACCTGCATCAAGGTTGGGGATTGAAAAACGACCATTCTTGTCTGTTTTTGACAGCTTAACTGAGCCGTTTTGAGTATTGGTTACTCTAACAGTTGCCCCTTCAAGTAAATTTCCATTTTCATCTTTTACAACACCCGCAATATTAGCGGTTGTTACCTGCGAATAGGCTGCAAGAGCCAGAAACAGGGAGATAACTCCCAAAAGCAGTTTTTTGATTTTTAGCATACTTTATAGTTTTACGTGTGCAAATAAACGACAAACTTCCCTTCGAGAAGTAAAGAAATATTAACATTTCGTAAAGAATGACAAGGAGTTAAACCCTGTTGCTGCAAGGAGTTTAAACTCTTTTTTAATATGTGATCTTTCCTGCGTTTTCCCGCCTTGTTTTCAACTAACTTTGCGGCCAAAAAGTAAACGCATGCTGGATTCTATAGAAAGTGCTATCGAGGATATCAAACAAGGTAAAATAGTGATCGTGGTGGATGACGAGGACCGTGAAAATGAAGGCGATTTTATTGTGGCTGCCCGTCATGCTACTCCTGAGGTGATCAATTTTATGGCAAAAGAAGGTCGTGGTCTTATCTGTGCAGCGCTTACCGATGACCGTTGTAAAGAACTGAGCCTGGAGCCAATGGTTTCATCTAACACCTCTTTACACGAAACGGCTTTTACCATCTCAGTCGACTTAATCGGCCAGGGAACTTCTACCGGTATTTCGGCCCAGGATCGCTCAAAAACAATTCTTGCTCTCATCAACCCCGATACAAAACCGGAAGATCTGGCCCGTCCGGGACATATTTTTCCGTTACGTGCAAAACCAGGCGGTGTACTCCGCCGTACAGGCCATACCGAAGCCGCAATTGATTTGCCAAGACTGGCAGGCCTTGAACCAGCCGGTGTACTGGTTGAGATAATGAATGAAGACGGAACCATGGCTCGCTTACCCCAGCTGGAAGTGTTGGCGCAGAAGCTGGGTGTAAAGATCATTTCTATTAAAGACCTGATTGAATACCGTTTAAAAACCGATTCGCTGATTGAAGAAATAGTGCGGGTAGACATGCCTACAGCTTACGGTAAGTTTCAGCTGGCAGCATTTAAGGAAAAAGAAACGGGCCAGGAACATCTTGCATTAATTAAAGGAGCATGGGAAAAAGATGAACCGGTATTGGTGCGTGTGCATTCTTCTTGTTTTACAGGCGATATTTTAGGTTCGCTGCGCTGCGATTGTGGCGAACAGCTCCACGGTGCCATGCAAATGGTAGAGAAAGAAGGGAAAGGTGTTGTTTTGTATATGAACCAGGAGGGAAGAGGGATTGGTCTCTTTAACAAATTGAAAGCGTACAAACTGCAGGAAGAAGGAATGGATACTGTAGAAGCCAACCTGCATCTTGGATTACCAATGGATGCAAGAGATTACGGCGTTGGTGCTCAGATACTGCGTACACTGAATGTTTGCAACATAAAACTCATCAGCAATAATCCTAAAAAACGTGCAGGCCTGCTGGGGTATGGATTGAAGATTGTGGATACTGTACCTATCCAGATTGCACCAAACAAGTACAATCAAAAATACCTCGAAACAAAAAGAGATAAACTCGGCCACGAAATATTGAAGTAAGTTTTTTTATTCAAATTCCCTTACATACGAGAAGCTGATACCTGTGCGGTTGGCTGCACGCCACTGAACATCGTATACGCTTCGGTAAAAGCCGATGATACGGAGTTTGCCATCGGGCGAAAGCAACCATTCCAACGTAAAGTCGGGGGTTAACTGGTTGGTTTGCGTTGTGGTGGCCTGGCCTGTGTTTACCAATAAAGAGCCACCGGCTTTTAATATCAGTCTTCCGTTTAACATGGTTTTTGTTACACCAAAACTTCCGGTGCCGTTAAAGCCCACACCTTGTGCCTGTAAACCTGAAACAAGCAAAGGATTAAAACTTACATACGGATCGAGGTTGAGTTTGTTAATACCCGGAATATTTTTTAATGCAATACCCAAACCCGATTCGATTTGCTGCGCAATAAATTCGGAAATAGTACCTGCGGCACTGCTCAACACACCCGTTCCAATATTTGCTGCGGAGTTGGAAGAGTTTGCGCTGGTAGACAAAAACTGATTAAACAAAAGCACAGAGAAAACTTGGTTGTTTAACTCATTTGTATTCGCATACATTCTGTCGAAACCGGCTTTTGTAACAGGATTATTTCTGCAAGGATGATTTTGCGGCAGCTCAAATTTGAAATTAATGATAGGGTTAGAAAGTGTACCGGAAAGATTACTGATAAGCGTTATCGGACTTCGTTCATTTGAACTACAGCCTTGCGCCAAATCCTGCGGTAGTGCAATATTTGGCGTAATGTATTTTGCATCGATATTGATATTGGCATTGTAAGGGTCTCCATTCCACTCGACACTTCCGTTATCGATGAGGAATTGTTTCTTGAATACTTTTTGCCAGTTAAAGGTGTACTTACCGTTGGTAATATTATAACGACCAGCCATGGTTGTTCCTTCAAATGTACTGGTACGAATGTTGAGATTACCATAACCTTGTCCCTGGATGATATCATTGGTTACTTCATCCAATATCAGATCCACTTTTGCGAGTGGGTTGGCAGTAATATCCAAATCAACCAACATGTTCGATGTTTTCTTAATCTGCGATTCCACTTTCATTTCTTTACCATACTTGCGGAACACAATGAAATCGGCTGTGCCGGTTACCCTCGAATCGGAAGTAGGTAAGTAGATATGTGAACTGTCTGTTGGTTCGCCCTGGAACCGCAGTACAAGATTGTCAACATCCCCATTTACAGTACCACTTGCATTGGCAATTACCTTTCCGTAGAAAAGATTGTTGTCTTTTTTAGTGGTGTTGAGTACAAGCAATCCTCTGCGTGGATCGTTAGCACGAAACGACATGCGGAAACTCATACTGTCGAAGAACTGATGGTAGAGTTTGCCGGAAAAAGTTGCAGCCCGGTTGGTTGTATCGGTTAATGCAATGCTGCCGAAATCGATTTCTCCTTTGCGGAAAGCAATTTCGGTGCCTTCTTTCATGTTGTAACGAACTTTTGTATAATCGAGCACAAATGATGCGTTGCTGAGTTTTACGTTGCCGATTAAATCGGGTTTAACGGCATTTCCCTGCACAAGAATTTTACCATTAGCCACACCTCGCATATCCGTCATTATAATCGACAGGTATTTTTCAAGGATACTCAGCTTTAAATTCTTTGCATCAATCACCTGGTTTATCTGTGGATTTTTTGGGTCTTTGATGTTGATCTTTCCTTCGCTGAAGAAATCGTAGAGTGGATTATCGGATATGATCTTTGTATTGATCTCACCCGATTGGCTATTGTAATTACCCGAAAGTTTTACAGTACCGATTGAATCGTTGTTAAAGCGGAATCGCTCTGCATCAAGGTCTGCTTCAACCTGGAATTTTCCAAGTGGGTTCAGAATATCAACACGGCCTGTTACTTGTCCTTCCAGGCGTGGGTCTTTTAATACATACGGCATAAAGTCGCCAATCTGTACTTTGTTCAGCTCTACTACAAAATCTTCATTCGTTCCTGTTTCGGAGAACTTGGTGTATGCAAGGATTGATTCGTTGCCCGAGTTTAAACGTATTTGTTCGGAGTGAATCATGTTTTTACCAATAAACAAATCACTCTTGTCTTCAATGGTCCAAACCTTATCGTTTACTACAAGTGTTGAAGGTTGAAATACAATTTCAACACCTTCTTTGGATGTTTTGATTTTTGCATTAAGGTCTGCATCCTTTAATGTTTGTGTAGCTCTTGTACGGATGTTGACCGAACCTGTATCGTTTGCTGCGATTAATGAGAACGTTGTTTTTGGTAAGCTGAGGCTGTCGTTAAAGGCAACCTCGTTGATGGCGCCTTGCAGGTTCAAGCGTTTATAATCGCCGTTTGCAATAATAGAAGAGTAGTTAAATGCGATGTTATTGTATTGAAAGGCCGGTACATTTGTTTGCACATTAAACGTATTCTGATTCGTACTGATGCGACCTTTAACAGTGCTGTTATCAAAACCTTTTACCGGTATGTTCAACAAATCAATATAGGCAGCAATATTGCGGGTAGTTACTTCAAATGTGAAATCCTGGTTCTTTGCCTGTTTTTTGGGTGCTGCTATATACGATGGAAAATAAGTGTGCAAAAACGAGAGGGTAGCGTTGGGCAGATCAAGAATATTAAAATCACCGGCAATACTTACATCTGCTTCATTGCTGCTGGCGGTTAATCGTTTCTTTCCATCAATAATGATTGATGACAGCGAAAGATAATCAAACGAAAGTTGTGTAGTATCGTTGGTTAAAACTGCATTGCGTAAATCGGCAGTGCCTAAAAAATCGTCGATATTACGTCCTTTGAAATCAAGATCAACGTATGATTTCAGGCGCAGGTCTGCTTTCGTTAAGCCCAGCTTTTTGAAATTAATATGGTATACATCGCCGGTTACTTTGTACACTGGCGTGTCTTTACTAAAGTTTACAAGACCCGTGAGGTTTACACGGAGGTTACTGTCATTAACTACAAATGCGCCATCGAACTTTTCTTTCTCGTAAATGCCTTTTGCTGTAATGTTCTTGTAGGTATAGCCGTTCAAATAAATGGAACGTACATTACCATCCACTTCAGCAAAAAGTGTTTTGGGGTTAAAGCCTTTTCCTTTTACAGAACCGTTCATGGCAATGCTTCCCAATAAATCATCTTTTATAAAGGTGCCCAGAGCAAAACCGTCTGTTTTTATTTTACCGGAATAGATGGGGTCGGAACCTTTTGGCAGTTTCAGGTTAATATCGGTTACCAATGTACCAAGGTTGGTATGGATGGTTCCATAAGTAACAAAATCGTTAAAGAAACCAGTGTACGACCCGTTGAAATTGAGGTAGCTGATTTTTGAAATTGCAGGGTAGGTTATTTCTCTCAACGGTGGATAAATTGCTGCAGCATCTGCATACGAGGTTCGGAGTGTATTCGCTTTCAAATCGAGGAATGTGCCGTTAATATCGGGCAACCCATCCATGGTAAAGCTGCCATCAAACTCTGTTTGTTTGAGTGTTGTAATAACAATATCATTTCCTTTTAAGTGATCAACTGTTCCCCGTACTCTTCCCTTAATATTTATTTTATCGTTCCAGTCTTTTAAAACGGGAGCGAAGAAGGCTATATCATCGCTGTGCAGTTCACTGTTTTCAAACACACCTTCCATACGCACATGCGTAATAAACTCACTCATGTCGTGTTCAAACTGGGTGTAGCGCATTGCAAAAAAATTGCTGAGGCGGCTTTTATTGGTTTCGGCCAGCAGATTGCTGAACTCCATGCCCTGCGGATGAAACAAAAAATCTGCTTTGAGCTGTTTCACTTCGAAGCCGCTGCGTTCTTTTGTTGACAGCTGAATATTGGCTGTTAGCGAATCGCCAACAAATTGCAGGTTCTTGAAACGGCCGTTTATTTTTCTGAACTCGATATGTGCGCCATCGAAGTAATCGTAAGCAGCTCTTTCTGTTGCTACATCGTGTTTAAATATGCCGTTGCTGATCTGGATATCGTTTGCCGTAAGCTTCCATCCATCTTCATTCCAATGAATGGGGATGGTATCGTTGAGGTGATAGTCGCTATCGGGTTTGCGTTGCCGTTTGGGTCGCAGCCCGTCGTAACTGCTGAGGTTGAAAAATGGTGATTCTATGACTACGTTATCAGCCTGGATGATTTTTTTATTAAGATCAAACTGGTTAAAGTTGACGAGTAGGTAACCGAGTTTGCCCGACATCGTTTGCCCACGCCAATCGTCCCGTTGGATGAGTTCGATATTCCGGAGCTCAACTTTTTTAAGCCGCAGATCGGTCTGCGATTGCGATTTTTTACCGGTGCTTGGTGAAGAGAAGTAATCGATGAGGAACTGGTAATTCCATACACTGTCTTTTCTGTAAGCATACAATTTCGTTTGTTCAAGACCGATATATTGCAGCTCAATTCGTTCTTTCAGGAAAAACCAATCGGTAATGTTTACTTTCAGTTTACCGATATTTGCCAGTGTATCTTTATTGCGGTCTTTTACCAGTACACCTTCTATCAATACTTTATTAAAGAGCGAAAGATTAACATGTTTAACACTTACTTCTGTTTTCAACTCACCGGAAAGCCAGTTGGCGGCCTTATGTGTTAACCAGTTTTGTACTACACTTGTTTGAATAAGCAACCACGCCGCTATCAGCAGAAGCAATAAAACGAGAACAATGCGGGATAGTATTTTAGCGATTTTTCGTACCAAGGTATCTGTGCTGTAAAAATAACCATTCGGCCTGTTACGGCAAATTCAATACCACAATTAACAAAACAAAATCAAACAATGCAGACCGTTAATCCTAATCGGAGGAGAGTTTAATGTAATAGCTCCTGTACATGCTTTTTAATGTTGGAAGCAATTTTCTCCATGGGCAGATCGTTGGCATCAATCCCAAACGGATCTTCAATTTCTTCGGCCACCAGTTCAAGACTTGCCAGCACATAAAATACAAAGGTTACAACAGGTATTACGTAATAACCCATGCTGAACACAAAGCCGAAGGGCAGCGTCATTACATAGAAAAAGATGAATTTCTTAATAAAGACGCTGTACGAAAAAGGGATGGGTGTGTTTTTAATGCGTTCGCAGGCACCGCAGATATCGGTGAACGAGTGCAGTTCTGCATTCAGCACAATCAACTCATCGCCGGTAATTTTCTCCTGTTTGTGCAAACTGTGCACCCGCTTGAACAATTGTGCCGCTACCTGGTTGGGTATATGTTTACCCTGATCAATACCTGCTATTACATGACCATGATCATCTTCATCGAACAGTGCTGTCTTTGTGCTTTCCTGTTGCAGGTGGTTCAACAGGCTGTATGCATAAAACGCAATACTGCTGCTGAAAAAAGTGCGGTTGGCTTTATCATCCTCTTTTAATATTGCCGCAAGTTTAATGGAAAGGTTGCGACTGTTGTTTACCAAAGCTCCCCAGAGTTTGCGTCCTTCCCACCAGCGGTCGTAAGCAGTATTTGTACGAAACACCAGTAACATAGAAATGGCAAAGCCCAGCAGGCTATGCATGAGCGGTATGTTTTTGAGATGATTGTTTTCTGATAAACGGAACACTTCTACTTCCAGTACGGCAATAATGCCAGAGTAAATGGCCACGCCCAGCAAAAGGGGCGATAGCTTACGTAAGGTATCTGACTTGTGCAGATGGAATAAAAACGTAAACCACTCTTTAGGATTGTAACCGATCATAATAACTGTATAAGACGAAGTTCTTATTTTTTGCGGCCAAACCAATAACCAATGCCTGCACTTACAGTGTGGTAACGCAAGCCGGGTGCATCGTCGGTATTGATCATGTTTCCGAATACGAACGTATAATCAACCAGTAATCGTAAACCGGATGTTGTTTCAAAGCCAAGACCTGTATGCCATGCTGCATCATACTGTCCGTAATGCTGAAAGCCATATTTCAGCTTACCTTCTTGCGGAACACCGGCTCCATCCTGTTTGGTTTGGTTACCCGCAAGACCAAAGCCCAGCGATGGTCCAAGCATTACAAATAAGCTGTTTTCTTTTTTATCAGGATGTTTAAAATCGATTTGCAAAAGAGGCATCAGACGTAATTGCACTTCACTTATTTTGCTGTAAGTGCCTGCAGGCAGTGCATTTGTTTTCATGCCACGATAGTTAAGATCTACCTGTGGAGTAAAAAACAAACGGTTGTCGAAGGGTATTTTCATTTGTACACCTGCATAGCCGCCCGAAAAGCCGGTTGTTTTTGCAGCGGAAAATTTAGAGAATACATGGTTGTAGCCAGCCTTAATACCGTATTCAATTTTACCAAGTGTTTGTGCAGTTGATGCAGCCGAAAGAAATAAGCAGATAGTTGCGGTAAGCAGAAGCGATTTCATTGTTTAATTTTTAGTGATTGCAGCCGGAAGTTTAAAATGCTTCCAGTAAATGAACAAGTCTTTCGAAATCGGATTTGGTATGGAGGGCATTCACAACAACCCTGTTTACAGGATCGTCTTCAGGATTGGGATAGCCGAAGGATGAAATGATTGTGTTGTTTTGCAAAAGATGTTGTGCAATGCCTTTTTTGGCTACAACAAATACAGGCGTTCCTTCATTGGCCACAAATGTATGGTTTGAAGTTAGCTTTTGCAAATATTCGATGTTTTGATGAAGTTTTAGCCGTTGTTGTTGAAACAAATCGCTTGCCTGTGTAAAGGCATAGGCGAGTGCCGGCATAAACGGTGTACTGGTAGCATAGTTTACGTGACGGCGAACTGCGTTTATCCATTTGCGTGAGCCGCAAACAGCTCCGCCATTCATGTGAAATGCTTTTGACAGGGAAAAGTTTAGCAGCAGTTCGATATTGCCGGGCAGCGTAAGCACTGAACGGATGCCCCGGCCATCTTTTCCTAGCCACCCGATTCCATGCGAATCATCAATGATGAGTGTGATAGTGAAACGAGCGGGTGTATTTTTTAAGAAAGAAAAATCGTTGATGTGGCCGGGAGTGATGTACATACTGTCGGCCGCCACAGCAAAGCGGTATTCATTTGCGGCTGCCCGTTGCCGTAAGAACTCTTCCCAGCTTTGATTTTCAGGTATTGGCTGCATCGCTGCCATGGCCGATGAGGCAGGGTGTGTATGCTGGAAGGCATACACCTGCATTTCTTCTGCAACTACTTCCACTGCTGTTCGTGCCGAAAGAAAGCCAGAAGAAACACAGGCTGCGTCTTCGGTTTGTACAAATGCAGCCAACTGTTCTTCCATTCTTGTATAGAGATCGAGCTGTGTATTAGAGATACGTGAGGAAGGATATACCACACCATATAGGTCAATTCCTTTCTTTACCAAATCAGTAAACTCGGGCAACACACCTAAACCAAGATAAGAATAACCGGAAAAAAATAGGTATTCCTTTCCATCGATGATGGTAGTTCGGCCGGGTATGTGTTGTAAAGTGATCATGAATGTTTGTGCTGCATTTGATCGTTAAACTGTTGCGATTGGCCTTTTGCGATTGATAAACTTTGCCAGTCGTTGTTTTTGATCATCCTGCCAATGTAAACAATCTGCCCGATATGATAGGGGTAATGCGACAGTTGTCTGTTCAAAGCATCAATTACTGTTAAGCCTTCGCTGCGGATGGTAATAGTTTTCAACAGATCATCTGCAGTTAATTGCTGCACTGCGTTGATGTAGCAATCCCAGCCTTCGTTCCATCGTTGCAGCAATGTTTCTTTATTCCATTGTTGATCTTCAAATTCTTCATCACGTTTGCGCCATGCTTTCTCGCCATCTTCGGTAAGAAAGTTGGTGAAGCGACTGCGCATATTGCCTGCCACATGCTGCACAATAACTGCAATACTGTTGCTTGCTTCGTTTGGCTGAAAATGAAAATCTGCATCACTTAATTGTGCAAATGTTTTATCGGCCAGTTCTTTGTAACCCAGCGCCCGTTTGATGTAGGAGTTTAAAAAAGTTTCAGCGAATGTCATAGTCAATGGTGAATAGTGAATGGTGAATGTTTTGCACTCTCATTCTTGTTTCTGTTTTGTTTTACTTGTGCCTTTCCGTCGTACTTGCTAATATCCTTCTGCATGATCATCGCCACGGTTGTCGGCCACTGCTTCAATTTTTACAGCAGCAGCATTGCGTGTGATCTTGATTGCTTCAAAGCGACCGATGTTTCCACGTACTACAATTTCGTAGCCCATGGCTTTTAATTTCTCTCTTGTATCTGCAGGAAAATTCTTCTCAACATAAACTACATCGGGCAACCATTGGTGATGGAAGCGTGGTTTCCAAACCGCATCTTCCAGACTTAGATTAAACTCCAGTGTATTCAGCAACACCTGGTACACTTGTGTTGGAATAGTGGTGCCTCCGGGCGAGCCAATCACCAAATAGGGTTTGCCTTCTTTCAAAACAATAGTGGGCGTCATGGAACTGAGCATGCGCTTGTTAGGCGCAATGGCATTGGCTTCTGTACCTAATGCGCCGTACATATTCGGTACACCGGGCTTAATGCTGAAATCGTCCATTTCGTTATTCAATAAAAAGCCTGCATCGCCAACAACAGTTCGGCTGCCATAACCACCGTTGAGTGTGGTTGTAACAGAAACTGCATTGCCGAATTGATCATACACACTTAAGTGCGTAGTCTCTTCACTTTCAGGATTGGCATTGCCATGTGTTGTTGTTTTACTGTTGCCGGGTTTGGTTGCATTATAATCGGCCATGCGTTCCCGTAAGTATTCGGGTGAAGTAAGTTTTTTCACCGGCACTTTTACAAAATCACGGTCGCCCAGAAACTCTGCACGGTCGGCATAAGCTCTGCGTTCAATTTCAACCATTAACTGCACAGCCTGTGGCGAATGAAAACCATATTGTGCAATATTTCTGTTTTCAACCATGCCCATCATTTGCTGAATAAGAATACCACCGCTGCTCACAAGCGGCATTCCGATGATTGTATAGTCCTTGTATTTCGAAACCATGGCTTCACGTTTGGCCGTTTGGTAATTCTTTAAATCTGCCAGCGTAATAAAACCACCACCACGTTTCATTTCTGAAACAATCAACCTGGCCGTTTCACCTTCATAAAAACCTTTCTGTCCAAAATCACGAATACGTTTGAGCGTATTGGCCAATTCTTTTTGAATCAACGTGTCACCTGCTTTCCATCCGCCATATTTAATAAAAGCGTTAGGCTTGCTGCTGTACCGAATAAAATCACCGGCATAATTATTTAAACTGTTGGCTTCGGCTTCAGTAATAACAAAACCTTTTTCAGCTAAGTCGATTGCGGGTTGTATTAATAGTTTAAAAGGAAGCTTTGCGTATTTATGTGTGGAAAATAAACCCGCAACGGTACCGGGTACGCCCGATGCCAAATGTCCGTTCTGGCTCAGGTTCGTTTGTGCATTACCGTCTTTATCGAGATACATATCACGATTTGCAGCAGCAGGTGCTTTCTCCCGATAGTCTAACGCAACGTATTCGTTGTTAGGGGTTGTTGCTACCAAAAAACCTCCGCCGCCAATATTGCCGGCACCAGGATACACAACCGCCAGTGCCAGTTGTGTTGCAATAGCAGCATCGAATGCGTTGCCGCCTTTCTTTAATATTGCAACGCCTACTTTACTTGCAAGAGGGTGGGCGCTAACAACTGCTCCATTTGCTACTTCTGCTTTTTTGGTAATGCTGTACTGGTAAGGATTATACTGTGCTTCCGTTGTTAAAGTAATAAACAACAAAAGCATTGCTGCGAATGATCTCATGCCCGAAATTTTACCGAAATTAATTTTTTCGGCTGAAAGCAACCTATCTTGGCAGTTAATAAAGTTGTGATAAGTGGCAAGCCGCCACTAAACACCATGCTTACATTTGCAACATATTTTTACGTTATGAGAAAAATTCTTTCCCTGATTCTTTTACTTGCTTTGGTTGGGCAGGCCTCTGCACAATTGCAAAGTCCTGAGCAGTTTCTTGGTTACAAAATCGGAACCCGTTACACGCCGCATTGGAAAATTGTCAGCTATTTCCAGCATGTGGCTGCCAATGCACCTAAAACAGTTAAACTTCAGCAGTATGGCCAAACCAACGAAGGTCGTCCGCTGATGGTTGCTTTTATTTCTTCGGAAGAAAACATGAACAACCTTGAAGCCATCCGTGCCAACAACCTGCGGTTAGCTAATCTCAGCAGAGATAAAGCGGCACCAAACGAAAATGCAGCACCGATTGTTTGGTTAAGCTACAATGTACACGGTAACGAAACATCGAGCAGCGAAGCAGCATTGATGACGGTGTGGGCACTGGTTGATCCGGCCAATACAAAAATAAAAGAGTGGTTAAAGAATACCGTGGTGGTGATGGATCCCTGCATCAATCCGGATGGCCGTGACCGTTATGTAAACTGGTTTAATTCGGTTGTAGGTGTTAAGGCTACGCCACGTATGGATACTCGTGAACACCGTGATCCATGGCCGGGTGGCAGAAGTAACCATTATAATTTCGATTTAAACCGTGACTGGGCCTGGCAAACACAGGTTGAAAGTCAGCAACGTTTGAAATTATACAATCAATGGATGCCGCAGATACATGTCGATTATCATGAGCAAGGCATTAACGAACCTTACTACTTTGCGCCGGCAGCAGAACCTTACCACGAAATAATTACACAATGGCAAAGAGATTTTCAAACAACGATCGGTAAGAGCCATGCAAAATATTTTGATGCAAATGGCTGGTTATACTTCACCAAACTTCGTTTCGATTTATTCTATCCTTCTTACGGCGATACATATCCTACCTACAATGGTGCAATTGGTATGACGTATGAGCAGGGTGGTGGCCCGGCAGGTGGTGCAACTGCTTTAACCGAAGAAGGCGATACACTTACCTTGTACGATCGTGCAATCCATCATTTTACAACAGGAATGAGCACCATCGAAATTGCATCCATCAATGCATCGAAACTCATTACTGAATACCGTAAGTTTTTTAACAGGGCTGTAAGCGGCGGTTTTGGTGAGTATAAAACCTATATCATCAAAAACAATCCGAAAGATGCCGATCGCTTGCAGGCATTGTTGCAATTGCTGGAAAAGAATGGTATTGAGTATGGCACAGCTACTGGAAACGGCAAAGGCTATAATTACTTTACTGCCAAAGAAGAAAGTTTTTCTGTCGCCAATGGTGATGTTGTGGTGAGTGCATTTCAACCACGCTCTGCCATGGTGCAGGCATTGCTGGAACCAAAATCGAAACTCAGCGATTCTGCAACCTATGATATTACCGCATGGAGTTTGCCGTATGCATACGGGTTACAGGCTTTTGCAACGAAAGACCGTATTAACCCAACTGCATATCAAAAACCTGCGGCTGTTGTAAATACTACAGGTGATGTATATGCGTATGTCATTAAATGGGAAGGTTTGCAAAGTGCTAAAACAACCGGCCAGTTATTGCAAAAAGGTATTACGCTTCGATACAGCGAAGTGCCCTTTGAAGTAAATGGACAGAAATTCGATCGTGGATCTGTTATTGTAATGAAGACGAGTAATCAGGCTTTCGGGGCAGATTTATGGAAACATGTTGTTGATGCTGCAAATGCGAACAATGTAAAACTCTATCCTGTAACAACAGGCTTTGTTGATAATGGTGGCGATTTTGGTAGCGATTTGGTAACACCTTTTAAAATGAAACGTGTTGTATTGCTTACAGGCGAAGGCGTAAGCAGCCTTGGTGCAGGTGAAATCTGGCATTTCTTTGATAAGCAACTCGAGTATCCTGTATCGCTGGTATATGCCAACGATTTCAGCCGTATCGATTGGGCAAAAACAGATGTCATCATTATGCCCGATGGTAACTATCGTTTCATGAGCGATAAATCATCAACAGACGAATTGAAAGAGTGGGTAAGCAAAGGAGGTAAAGTAATTGCACTTGAGTCTGCAGTTGCAGCATTTGCACGTTTAGATTGGGGATTGAAATCGAAAAAGGCAGAAGGGGATAATAGTAAAGATCCTTACCAGGCATTGGCATCTTACGAAAACCGTGAGCGTGATTTTGTAAGCACGATGACGCCAGGCTCTATTTACAAAGTACAATTGGATAACACGCATCCGTTGGCATTTGGATATCCTGAATATTACTACACGTTAAAAATGGATGATAATATTTACGAGTTCATGAATGGCAATGGCTGGAATGTTGGTGTGCTGAAAAAAGAAAATCAGCTTGCAGGTTTTGTGGGCAGCAAATTGCAAAACCGTTTGAAAGATGGTTTGCTCTTTGGCGCACAAAACATTGGCCGTGGTTCGGTTATTTATTTAACTGATGATATTATGTTCCGCAACTTCTGGGAAAACGGTAAGTTGATGCTGTGTAATGCAGTGTTCTTCTAAGCCGTTTTTATCTCCATAACGAAAACCCTGAAAGATCTTCTTTCAGGGTTTTTTGTTGCGCAAAACGGAAACTAATACCCAATAGTTTTCCACATTTCTGCAAGTTGTTGAGAGTTTGTGCGGTTTTTTGCAGCTAATTTGTATATTGAACTTCAAACCAAAACTGTGCTTAAAAAAGAACGACACGCCTTCATCATGCATCAGCTAAACCTGCACAACAAGGTTTTGTCGAACGATTTGTGCCAGATCATGGAAGTGTCGGAAGATACGATTCGCAGAGACCTGCAGGAGCTTTCAGCTGCAGAGAAATTAATAAAAGTGCATGGCGGTGCATTGTCGCTTTCCTTCAGCGAAGTTCAGTTTTCAAGCGATCATTTATACTCTCCCGAAAAAAAACGCATCATTGCAGAAAAGGCAGTTTCATTAGTAGAGAACGGAATGTTTGTTTTAACCGGTGGAGGTACAACCATTGTTGAAATGGCAAAAGTGTTACCACCGCAGTTGCGTGCAACATTTATGACCGGCAGTATTCCTGCTGTAAATGAATACCTGAAACATCCATCGATAGATGTCGTGATGATTGGCGATAAAATTTTGAAAGACTCAAAGATCACCTGTGGTTCCGAAGCCATCAGTAAAATACGGCAGTTGAATGCCGATATCTGTTTTTTAGGTATCAATGCCATTGACAGTAAAAGCGGCGTAACAGAAAACGATTGGGAAGTGGCCAACCTGAAACGGGAAATGATCGAAGCATCAAAAAAAGTAGTGTGTTTGAGCATTTCCGAAAAGCTCAACAGTTCGCAACCCTTACGGATCTGTGGTCTCGACAAAATCACACATCTGATTACCGAATTACCACCCGATGATAAACGATTAAGCGATTACCACAAAGCTGGGGTAATTGTTTTGTAACATTTTTGTATTCTTAAACAACCAAAATAAAACTGGATCATGAGAAAACTGTTGAAATGCAAAGACAAGCTGTTATTGCTGTTTTTCTGGTTGCCCTTATTGGTTTTGGGTCAGGATAAAACGATAACAGGAACTGTTCTTTCCGAAGAGAACACACCGCTACCAGGTGCTACAGTTTCGGTAAGAGGTACAAACCGCTCTGTAACCACAAACGCCTCCGGTGTGTTTACGATTAGTGCAGCAAGCGGCGCAACATTAGTGGTAAGCTATATTGGCTACGAGGAACAAACTGTTCGTGTTGGTACCAGCGCTACTATTACTGTTACATTGCGAGCATCTAAAGCCAGTTTAGGTGAAGTGGTTGTAACAGCCTACGGTATCCGAAGAGAAAAGAAATCGCTCGGTTATTCTACACAGGTGGTTGATGGTGATGATATCGCAGGTACCCGTCGTGAAAACTTTGTCAACTCTCTTGCAGGCCGTGTTGCCGGTGCAACAATAACACCTTCTTCTGGTGTGCCGGGCGCATCATCACAGATCGTATTGCGTGGTGCTACTTCCATCGGAGGTAATAACCAACCGCTGTTTGTAGTTGATGGTGTTCCTTACGATAACCAGACATTGAATCAGGAGAACCTTGTTGGCGGTTCGGTTTCGTTTGCAAACAGAAACTCCGATTATGGTAACCGTGCAATGGATATTAATCCTGATGATATTGAAAACGTAACCATTCTAAAAGGCCCGGAAGCAACTGCTCTTTATGGTGCAGATGGTGCATCGGGTGCAATTGTAATTACCACAAAGAAGGGAAAGTCGGGTAAAGCATCAGTATCATACGATAATTCTTTCCGTGTTGAAAATGTATATCGTTTTCCTGAAGTACAAAAAGTATATGGTTTAGGTAACAATGGTATATATGATCCGAACTTTACAACCAATCCTTTTTCGGTATTGGGAAGTTCTACCGGTGCAGGTATTCCTGCAGCCTTTGGTCCAAAGCTGCAGACTGGGTTAAAAACGTTTGATAATGCCGAAAACTTTTTCCGCAACGGATTTACACAACAACATAATATTAATGTTGAAGGAGGAAGTGATGTAGCGACGTATCGTTTTTCAACCAATTACACCAACCAGCAAGGTGTTGTTCCCAACACTGGTTTCGAGAGGATTACTGCACGTTTAATGGGTTCTACAAAAATTGGTAACAAATTACGGTTATCAACCAGTATGAACTATGTAAGCAGCACTACCGATAAAGCGAGTAAAGGAGCAGGGGGCTATTTACTTACATTGTTAACATGGCCTGTAACTTCAGACGTCCGCAATTTTCAAAAGCCGGATGGAACAAAAATCCCATTACGCAATATCACCAATCTTAACCTGGAATATGATAATCCTATGTGGGATGTATACAAGAATCCGGGTATGGACAAAGTGGATCGATTAACTGGTAATCTGAACCTTTCGTACGATGTTACAAGCTGGTTAAACCTGGGTGCGGTTACAGGTATAGACTATTATACCCAATACGGTACACTGGCTGTTCATCCGCTTTCACGTTTTGGTTTGGCAGGTAACGGATTCTATTCGCTTTACCAGCAAACTACACGCAACTTCAGTAATACACTGAAAGCCACTGCAACTAAAAAGTTCGGCGATTTCAGTAACTCCTTTACTGCAGGTTTTTATATGGAGAACAACTACACCAAAATTGAATCGCAAAAAGGGGAACGTTTTTATGAGCGTGATTTCCTGGGTATCAATAATACCGATCCTCTTTCTCGTGATGCACGTACTGCTATCAACAACATCCGCAAAGTACGTTTCTTCGGTAACTATATTCTGGGCTATAAATTTGTTTACTTATCATTGGCAGGCAGCCGTGAAGGTTCATCAACGTTTATGTCGAGTGTGGTTGATAAAGATCCATTCTTTAACTATGGTTCTTCTTCATTAAGTTTCGTGCTTTCCGATATTAAAGGCGTAAAAGAAGCGTTGCCCTGGCTTAATCTTGCCAAAGGCCGTATTTCGTATGCAACAACAGGTAAAAGTCCTTCTTTACCATACATCATCGACTATCGTTTCACCAGCCAGGTTACTACAGGTGGTGGTTTTGCTTACGATGTTACCGGTAACAACTTTGATCTCGTTCCTGAACGTTCAAATAACCTCGAGTATGGTGCAGAGTTGTCGATGTTTAAAGGTCGTGTGCGTTTGGATGTGGCACGTTACCAATTGCTGAGCAAAAACCAGATTCTTGCTGCACGTGCATCGTACGGTACCGGTTTTGTAATAAAATGGTTTAATGGTGGTGAAGTAGAAAACAAAGGTATTGAAGTGCAGCTTGCAGGTACGCCGGTTGAAACAAAAGACTTCCGTTGGGAAACGATCTTCAACTTCGATCGTAACGTAGGCACTGTGAAAACAATGCCTGCAGGATTACCCACTTATTACGATTCTGATACATGGGTATTTGGTAATCTGCGTTCGCAGTATTTCCCTGGTGCAAAAATTGGTAACATGGCAGCAAACACTGTGGCCCGTAATAATGCTGGCCAGGTGTTGATCAGTCCAACAACAGGGTTGCCTGTTCGTGATAATGATTTTAAAACAGTAGGAGACCGTCAGCCTCAGTTTAAATTAGGTTGGGTAAATAATATTCGTTACAAGCAGTTCGATTTATCTTTTAATATCGATTTCAGAAAAGGTGGTGATGTGTTTAATGCAACAGAATATTTTCTTTACTTAACCGGTTACAGTGTTAAAACACTCGACCGTGAAACGCCACGTGTAATTGAAGGTGTATTGCAGGATGGTTTGGAAAATACAGCTAATCCTACAAAGAATACAATTGCAGTTACACCAATGTACAATTCATCGTTCTACTCAAGCACAACAGCTGCAACAGAAGAAGATTTTGTTGAAAATGTAAGCTGGGCACGTTTGCGTGATGTTACATTGCGTTACACGCTACCTGCACGCATGCTTTCGGGAGTGAAATTTATTAAATCAGCATCGGTATACTTTACAGGAACAGATTTACTGATGATTACGAATTACAGCGGTGCCGATCCTGCAGTTAACGCAAACACTGCTTCAAACCGTGGCTTTGGCGGTGCCGGTATTGATTATGGTGCATTAAGTATTCCACGTGGTTTCAACTTTGGTTGCGCTATTAAATTTTAAATTCTATGAACATGAAAAAGAAACTTCTTCATATACTGCTTCTTTCGGCTGTGTTGATTAACGCAACAAGCTGTAAGAAATATCTCGACATCAACTCCGATCCGGATACTCCGCAACAGCCCGATGTATCGTCTGTATTTCCGGCTATGTTAGCTGCCATACCAAGAGGTACGCAGTACGATGCACGTTACGTATCAAAATACATTCAGAATTTTGCGCAGAATGCTGCGGGAAATGCATGGGATGTTCATGGTCATCAAAACTATCCCAACCCGTCGGATGTAGGCGGCGATATCTGGCGTCAGTGTTATTATGGTTTAGGCGCAAACCTGAATTACATTATTGATAATGGTAAACGCAAAGGGCAGTGGGACTATGTTGGTGCTGCTTATGCGTTAAAGGCAATGATTTTCCAGATGTGTACCGATGAGTATGGTGAAATTATTTACACAGAAGCATTTAAGGAAAATACATCGATGTTTAAATACGACGATCAGCAGGTTGTATACAAAGGCATCGATTCATTATGTAAGCTCGCTTTATTTTACCTGCAACGTACTGATCTGAGTCCGTCGAATTCTTTGTTGGTAAGAGGCGATTACATTTATGATGGCAGCAATGCAAAATGGATCAAGTTTGTAAATGGTCTGCTTGCAAAAAACTTTCACCGTATGACCAACAAGTCGTCGTACATGGCTGATTCGGTGATTTATTATGTTGATCGTTCGTTTGCAAATACACAAGATGATTTTGTGGTGCCGTTTGATGCAACCAAAAATGACGACTCAAACTTCTTTGGTACTTATCGTGATAACCTGAGTTCTTTCCGTCAAACGAAAATGATTGTTCAGTTACTCGACGGCACAACGTTTACCGGAAGTACTGCTGGAATTAACCGAGATCCCCGTTTACGTCATATGCTTTGCGCTTCGAACGATACTACAAACGGTAACGGAGGTTATTACGCATTGGAGCCAGGCCTTGCCGATCCGAATACACTCAATAAACGTGTAGCAGCACCGTTTGGCGATTCGTTGTACGCAAATCCAAGTGCAAGTCGTTTCGACCCTTCACGTGGTAAATACCTGTTTCGTGATAAAGCCGTATCGCCTGTTATGACGTACAGTGAACTGCAATTCATGAAAGCGGAAGCTGCTTACAGAAAAGCCGGTGGTCCGGATGCGACTGCTTACCAGGCTTACCTGAACGGTATTAACGGTCATTTCGATTTTATTAACCGTGCTGTTTATCCAAGAAGTAATGTGCCTATTTATAACACAACCATTATTTCTGCAGCACAGCGTACCGCATATCTTGCAAGTGGGAACGTAAAGCAAAATGCTGCTGCACTTACGCTTACTGATATCATGCTGCAAAAATATATTGCATTGTGGGGTTGGGGCTTTACCGAAACATGGGTGGATATGCGTCGTTATCATTATACCGATCTTGATCCTGTTACAGGTCAACCTGTTTACAAAGGATTTATTGTACCAACAGCTATACCTGCAACAAATAACGGTAAACTGGCAACACGTATAAGGCCACGTTATAATTCCGAGTATGTATGGAATCTGGATGAGTTGATCCGTATAGGAGGAACAGCAGCAGATTATCATACAAAAGAAATGTGGTTCAGCTTACCTTAATTTTTAAACTATTACATATGCGAAACAGATTTTTTCAACTCATCTGTTTTTTTGCAGCTGTGCTGGTTCTTTTTACAGCCTGCGAAAAAAATGAACTGAATACAACAGAGGTAAATAAACTTACAGCAAATGAAGCACAGGTAAAAGTGATGTTTGCTTCTTTCTATCGGTCTAATCCCCGTATTTACATCAAAGTAAATGATCAGATCGTGAGCAGTACATTAACAACGTTCACGCCTTTTCCGGGAGGAGGTTTAAATACAGGTGGCGGTAGTACAGCAGACTATCTTCGTGTAACAGCAGGCCAAAACAGCTTTGCTGTTGCGGTGCCGAAGTTTGGTACCAATGTCGATTCTTTGCAACTGGCTAATGTGCAGCAAACCGTTGCAGCGGGTAAAAAATATTCCTTGTATTTTGCCGATACAAGTGCAAACACCACCAGTCTTTTGGTTGAGGATTCGTTAACAGCGCCAGACTCTGGTTTTGTAATTTTTAAGTTTGTAAATATGATGCCCGATGTACCCACAGGTCTCGATCTCTACATTGGTAGTGTAAAAGTAGCATCAGCAATTCCGTACAAAGGTGTAAGCCCTTCGTTTGTTTTGCCCACAAATAATGCCTCTTCAACATGGGCTATCCGGGTAGCAGGTGGTACTACAAATCTTGTTACTTACGCCAATGCATCATCGCTGTCAAATCAGCGGGTGTTTACGGTATTGGCAAGAGGGTATAATGCCATTACATCAACCTCTACAGCTGAGCCGAGAAGGCGTTTAGTCAGCCTTATCTACAATCAGTAAAAAAGCAAAAAGGGCGTGTTGCAAAACACGCCCTTTTTTTATGCAATAAAATGTGTTGTTTTGCTGAATATTAATTGAACTGTAATTGAAACGCAGCGACCTCTTTTACATCCGTCTTTCCTTTATCATCAGCATTTTCATCTGTGCTGTAAAATTTGTAGCGTGGGCAATTACAGGTTCGTTGGTGATATTGAGTGATGCGTTGGAGTCGATCATCAATGTAGCAGCTGCTGCATTTGCGTGGTACAGCATTTATCTGTCGAACAAGCCAAGAGATACCGAGCATCCTTACGGTCATGGTAAGATCGAATTTTTCTCCATTGGTTTCGAGGGAGCGATGATCCTCATTGCAGGCGTCGGCATCCTGGTGCAGGCGGTGCAAGGCTTTATTCATCCGCAAAATCTCAAAGGGTTAACAGCCGGTTTATGGCTAACAGTAGCCGGTGGTGCAGCTAATTTTATACTGGGTTATTTCTTGGTGCAAACTGGTAAAAAGCGCAATAGTCTTACATTAACAGGCAACGGCAAACACATCCTCAGCGATAGTTACTCCAGCATTGGTGTATTGGTGGCAGTTGTGTTGATTTTGCTGACCGGTTATACATGGATTGATCCGTTGGCATCGGTATTTGCAGCAGCAGTAATTATTTTTACCGGCTTTCGGTTGATGAGTAAATCGGTTAAAGGTTTGATGGATGAGGTAGATATGAAAGTGGTAGATGAGCTCGTTGATATTTTAAAACTGAACAGAAAATCCGAATGGATTGATGTGCACAATATGCGTGTGCAACGTTTTGGCAATTACTATCATGTCGATTGTCATGTAACCATGCCGTATTATTATTCGTTAGAACAGGTGCATGATGAGTTAACAAAACTTGATACCGTACTGAATACAAATTTTCAAAAGGGGAGTATTGAATTTTTTATCCATACCGATCCCTGCATCAGCTCCAGCTGCAGGCACTGTTTGTTAACCGAATGCCCGGTGCGCAAACTTCCGTTTCAGCAACAGATCGAATGGAGTAAGGAAAATTTACTGCCAAATAAAAAACATGCTTTCCCCGAATAATTTATTCTTCTGCTTCGTAGGAGAAATGCAGATCGGTTAACGATTCAATTAAGGGTTTTACACGATAAATGTTGCGGTTAAACTTATTGCCGAGGATGATGATCGTTAATGAGTCGGGTAACACACGGTAGAAGGTTGCATTGTTACCATGCCACCATCCGTTGTGATAGACAATTTTTTTGCTTGGCGACAGTGTGTACATCCGCCAGCCAAAACCATAGTTATGTATACCGGGACGTTCGAAGCTGTAAGGCTGAAATGCAGAATCGAGTGTTGATTGTTTAAACAATTGGTTGGTATATAATGCCTGGTCCCATTTCAGCAAGTCACGCACAGTGCTGTAAATATTTTTATCGCCGTAAGTAAGATCCAAAAAGGTAAATGCTTCCTGTACGCCATTCCACATATAGCTTGGTGTTACCGTTGCAGAATCGGCATGGTTGTACACTTTTGTATTCGTCATTTGCAAAGGCGTAAAGAAGGTTGTCTGCAGATAATCGGCATACGATTTACCCGATACAGCTTCAATAATCAGTGCCAGCAATGCAAAATTGGTGTTGGAATAATTAAACCGGCGATTAATTGCATTCGCTAACTCTGGCTTGTAGGTAATGAGCGTTTGCAGCACATCTTTATTGGTAACGTTTACCTTTTTATCCCAGTTTATTTTTTCGAGATAGTAACCGTAGTTGGGTAAACCGCTTCGCTGGTTCAAGAGCATTTTAACCGTCATACCGCTATATGGAAAACCGGGAAAGAATTTCTGCAGCGAATCGTTGATGTTAAGCTTGCCTTCTTCAGCCAGTTTTAAAACAGCCATGGCTGTAAATGTTTTACTGGTCGATGCAATATGAAACGGAGTAGAAGCATTGATGGGATCTTTTCCACGGAGCCTTACAAGCCCATTGTATTTTTCAAACAACACATATCCGTTTTTTGCAACAAGCATGGAGCCGTTAAAGCCACTGTGCGACAGGTTTGAATCGTAAAAGTTATTGATTTTTCTTCTGTACTCTTTCAATTCAGCTTCGGGTAAGGGCGCAACAGGAGCAGCTGTTGATGCTAAATCTTTCTGTTGATTTTTTTTGTGTGCAGAACTGTTGCAGGCAGCAAGTAAAGTGATCAGTACTATAGAAAAGAACGTTCGTTTTTTGAACAACATCATGCTTTATATTTCAAATCGGTGGTTGAGTGATTGTACGAAAAATAGTGCCGAACAAGCTGCTTCAACGGAAAGTTGAAAAACTAACATTCTATTGGGCCTTGGTAGACTATCTTTGCGCTGCAAAATAAGCAAATCATACTTACAGTCATGGCAGAAAAAAAGACCACCAGTTATCCAAAAGACAAGATCAATATTCTCTTACTGGAAAACATCAGTGAAACAGCTGTACAAAATATTAAAAGCTTTGGTTATGCAAGTGTACGCAAGTTGAGTGGCGCACTGAGCGAAGAAGAACTCATCAAAGAAATTAAAGATGTGCATTTGCTTGGTATCCGTTCAAAAACACAAATAACAAAGAAGGTGCTCGATGCTGCAACAAAGCTGCAGGCTATTGGTTGTTTTTGTATTGGTGTAAACCAGGTAGATTTGAAATATGCTACAACCAAAGGTGTGGTGGTAATGAATGCACCTTACAGCAACACACGCAGCGTGGCCGAACTGGTTGTTGGTTTAAGCATTATCCTCATCAGACGAATTATTGATAAAAATAAAGCTGCACACGAAGGTATCTGGAACAAGGATGCCAAAGGCAGTTACGAATTGCGTGGAAAAACCTTGGGTATTATCGGTTACGGTAATATCGGCAGCCAGGTAAGTGTATTAGCCGAAGCAATGGGCATGAAAGTAATTTACTACGATGTTGTTACCAAGCTTCCGTTAGGCAATGCGGTACAGTATAAAAATTTAAAAGAGTTGTTGGGTAAATCGGATATCGTTACACTGCATGTTCCCGAAACCAATCAAACAAAAAACCTCATCAATAAAAACCTGCTCAAGCAGTTTAAAAAAGGAGCAATCCTGCTAAACTATGCACGTGGCGAAGTGGTTGATCTGGATGCATTGCGCCAGGCTTTACTCGATAAACATTTATCGGGTGCAGCTGTGGATGTATTTCCCTGGGAGCCGGAGAAAAACGGCGATCGTTTTCAAACACCATTACAGGATTTGCCCAACGTTATTCTTACCCCGCATATCGGCGGCAGTACCGAAGAAGCGCAGGAGAATATTGGTGAAGATGTAAGTAATAAACTGGTGCAGTATTTAGAAGGCGGCACCACCATTGGCTCGCATACTGTTCCCGAGCTGGCGTTACCTGTACAGGAAGGCACGCATCGTATTCTGCACATTCATAAGAACGTGCCGGGTGTATTGAGCCAGATCAACACACAGTTAAGTAAGCATAACATCAACATCCTCGGACAATATTTAAAAACCAACGACCAGATCGGTTACGTGGTATTGGATGTAGACAGTAAACTTTCGAAAAAAGCAGTTGAATTGCTAAAAGAAGTAAAAGAAACGATCAAGGTGCGGATGGTTTATTAATTTCGCAGCCTATGAAAGAAATGATTCAGAACCTTGTGGACGCTTTGAACCTGTCGCCCGACAATGTTCCCTTGCGTTTACAAGTGGCCAACCTGATGATGAATGAAAAAATGTATGCCGAAGCTGCCGATCAGCTGAGCGAAGTATTGAAACGCAGTTACGGTCATACATCCGCACAGCAACAACTGGCAGAATGTTTTTATCATCTCGGTAAATATTCCGCAGCCATTATAACGTACGAGCAGCTCGATTTTGAACAGTTACCTGTTCAGTCGGCTGCTTTTTTTATTCGTAGCTTAATCAAGGAACATTCCATTGAACAGGCGATTGAATTGTACAGGCATTTGCTGATGCAGCATCCGCAGTTTTCTGATGAAGAGATTGACAGGGAACTCCGTCTTGGCTCGTCAACAGATACCGGTGATGATGACTTTATGATGGATGACAGCAGTTTCTTTCTTGAAAAGCCAACCACCAAGTTCAGCGATGTAGGTGGCATGAAGAATGTGAAGAATGAAATCTCTTTAAAGATCATTCAACCGTTAAAAAATCCCGATCTGTACAAAGCATTTGGCAAGAAAGCTGGCGGAGGTATTTTGTTATACGGTCCTCCGGGCTGTGGTAAAACATTTATTGCCAAAGCAACAGCAGGAGAGATCGATGCCAAATTCATCAGTATTGGTTTACACGATATACTGGATATGTGGATTGGCAACAGCGAAAAAAATCTGCACCAGGTGTTTGAAGTAGCAAGAGCCAACAAACCTTGTGTTTTGTTTTTTGATGAAGTAGATGCATTAGGCAGCAGCCGATCCGATTTAAAGCAATCGGCTATGCGGCATGTCATCAACCAGTTTTTAGCTGAGCTCGATGGTGTGGATGCAGATAACGAAGGCATTTTAATATTGGCAGCAACCAATGCACCGTGGAGTGTGGATGGTGCTTTCAGAAGACCAGGACGTTTCGACCGCATCATTTTTGTTGCACCACCAGATGAAGAAGCAAGAGTGGATATACTGCAACAGCTGCTGAAAGATAAGCCGGTGGGCGAAATGGATGTAAAGAAAATTGCCGCACAGAGCGAAGGTTATTCAGGTGCCGACTTCAACGCAGTAATTGATATTGCAATTGAGGATAAATTAACGCAGTCAATTGAAACAGGCGAACTGCAACCGCTTACTACCAAAGATATTCTGCGTGCATTAAAAGTGCACAAACCCACCACACAGGAATGGTTCAGCAGTGCACGCAATTATGCACTTTATGCCAACGAATCGGGTTTGTACGATGATATTCTCAAGTATTTAAAGATTAAACGGTAGCGCCGTACTTTTCTATGGAGCCAAACAATGTACACATCAGCAGAGCCGAGCTGTTGCTGGAACAGGGCAGGATCAACGATGCTGTGAAAGAATTAAAAAATGCGTTGCAGCAGGAACCCGATAATGCGTATTCGTATGCATTATATGCACGTTGCCATTATGCAAAAGGAGAGTATAGCCAGGGACTTGAAAAAATACAACAGGCGATTGCACTCGAACCGGATGAGGCTTATTATTTCTATCTGCGTGGGTTTGCTTATTATCATTTGAACCAACTGGCAATGGCAACAACAGAGTTGAACAAAGCCATCAGTTTGTATCCTTATCATGCAGAATATTTCGGCTTGTATGCCTTTATCTTACTCGATGACAGAAAGTATGAACTGGCGCTTGAAAAAGCAAACGAAGGATTGGAACTCGATCCTGAGAATATAACCAGCTTAAATGCACGGGCAAGAGCACTCAATAAACTGAAGCGAACTGATGAAGCGGTAGAAACCATGCAGGATGCATTAAGCAATGCGCCTGAAAGTGATTTTACCCATGTAACCATTGGCTTCAATCATCTCGAACGTGGCCGACATAAAGAAGCACAGCAGCATTTCCGGGAAGCATTGCGGTTATCGCCCAACTTACATTCTGCAAAAGAAGGTTTGAAAGAAGCGTTGAAAGCCAATTTCCCGCCTTACCGTTTTCTGTTACAGTTAGGTTTCTGGCTCGCCGAGAAAGGGCAGGGCTTTCGCATTGGTTTCTCCATTGGTTTGTACATCCTGTTTCGTTTTGTAACAAGTATGGCTGCATCAACACCGGGTATACGATGGATACTGGTACCGGTTATTATTCTTTACTTGTTGTATGTTTCGTTTAGCTGGATCGGTAGCTCTGTTGCAAATTTCATGTTGTTGTTTCATAAAGATGGAAAATACATCCTCAATAACTGGGAGCGGTATACAGCCATTGCAATTGTTGTGTTGCTGTTGAGTGGTATTGCACTTGGTTCAACAGCATATATCGCCAATATGAACATTAACCTTACACTGGCAGGTATTATACTTGCAACCATGTGTATGCCGGTAAGCCGGTTCGAAGAGGGCGATACAATGCAGCTGCGTTCGGTAAAAGCAATTTTTACATCGGCACTTATTGTAGCAGGTCTTACAGCTGTTTTATTCGCATTGCTCAATAGTTCAGCTGCAGGAATTGCAGTTGGAATTTATTTTGTTGGGTTGATTATTTACACCTGGACATCGGGTGGATGGGACCGAAATTAAATTTTTCCGATATTTTCAAAAAATATTGAAAACTTCGTAAATTTGAGGAGTTAAACACTCTTTATGAAACTTCTTATCCTGGGTGGTGGCTTTGGCGGTTTACGCCTTGCCCGACTGCTCAACAATAAACCCGGTATCGACATCACCATTATTGATCGCTTTAATTATCACCAGTTTCAGCCGCTGTTTTACCAGGTAGCAACTGCAGCACTCGATGCCAGCAATATTTCCTTTCCGTTACGCAAAGCTTTTCATAACAGCAAGAACGTACGCATCCGCATGGCCGAGATAGAACGGATTGATACGGTTACCAAACAGGTGATCACCAATGAAGACAGCTACAGCTACGATTACCTGGTTATTGCAACCGGCGCCAGCACCAATTTCTTCGGCAATAAAAATTTGGAGCAACATGCTTTTCCGATGAAGAGTACGGTGGAGGCATTGCAGTTGCGGCACAAACTCATCCAGAATTTTGAAGATGCCTTGCACACAAACGATGCAACAGAACTGCAGCGCCTGATGAATATTGTGGTGGTAGGTGGTGGCCCAACCGGTGTAGAGTTGAGTGGCGCTATCGCTGAAATGAAAAAATATGTGTTACCGAAAGATTATCCCGAACTGGACTTTTCAAAGATGAATATCTACCTGCTCGAAGCTGCGGGTAAAACATTAGCAGCAATGAGTGAACAAAGCAGCAACAACAGTTTAACCTATCTGCAACGCTTGGGCGTAACGGTAAAAATCAATGCGCTGCTGCAGGATTATGATGGCGAAAACGTAACGTTGAAAGATGGAACGCTTATTCCTTCAAAACTGGTGATCTGGGCAGCAGGTATTAAAGGCAACATTCCTGCAGGTATCGACCCTTCGCTTGTTGCAAGAGGTAACCGTATTAAAGTGGATGCATTCAATTTTGTACAGGGCATGAACAATGTGTTTGCAATCGGCGACATTGCTTACATGGAAGAAGAAGCTTTTCCCAACGGTCATCCACAGGTTGCACCGGTTGCTATACAACAAGCCACATTACTGGCAAAAAATTTGCTTCATCTGCGACAAGGAAAAATAGCCCAACCTTTCCGGTATAACGACAAAGGTGCGATGGCAACTGTAGGACGCAACCTGGCAGTGGTTGATGTGCCGAAACCAAAGCTTCATTTCGGTGGTTTCTTTGCCTGGTTAATCTGGATGGGGTTGCACCTGATGTTGATATTGGGTGTTAAGAACAGGTTCTTTGTTTTTACCAACTGGTTGTATAACTATGTTACCTACGATCAGAGTCTGCGGTTAATTTTTAAAGAGTTTTATCGTAAAGACGAAGTAAACAATTAAAAACAAACATCCTTGTCTGTTGCTTGTTAGTGTATGGTACGAATTAAACAGTAAACAAATTGTATGAAGGCATTTCTTACAGCCGAATGGCGAAACCTGGTGATGATGAATTTTGTGGTATCGGAGGATGTGTTGAAACCTTATTTGCCAAAGGATGTGGAACTGGATGCGTTTGAAGGAAAATGTTATGTAAGCTTTGTTGCTTTTCATTTTCTCAACACCAAAGTAAAAGGTATCGGTTTTCCTTTTCACAGAGACTTTGCAGAAATTAACCTGCGTTTTTATGTACGCTATAAAGAGGGGAATGAAGTAAAAAGAGGCGTGGTGTTCATTAGCGAACTCGTTCCCAAGCCGGCTATTGCATGGGTAGCGAAACTTTTTTACAAAGAGAAGTATACCTACACACCTATTAAAAGTAAAGTAGAACATACTACCTCCCGTTTCCTGCATTTCGAATGGGGCAGACAACTGCAACACAAATTAAACGTAGAAACAGCCGGTATTGTACAACCGATTGTAGCAGGCAGCAAGGAAGAATTTATTTTTGAACATTACTGGGGTTACACATCATTGTCTGCTTTTCGTACAGGTGAATACAAAGTAGAACACCCCCGCTGGAATATTTACCCGGTTACGAATTTTTCTTTTACAATCGATTTTCAACAATTGTATGGCGATGCATTTGCTTTTTTAAATGATGTGCAGCCCGATTCGTTGTTTGTTGCCGAAGGATCGGCAGTGAGCGTATACGATCGAAAGATTCTTTGATGTAATTCGGCTGTCTCTTCTTTCTATAAAAACGGATGCCTGAACTGCGGATATTTTTTCTTGCGTTCGTTCAATTCCTGTACATACCGCTCCATTTCTGAGGGGTCGTAGATATTGTCTTTGGCAAAGAACAGCTTTCCTTCGTGGTAGTTGTACACTGCCCAGTTGATCGTAGGATCGAAGATGAGTGTATCGCCAATCAGAAAAAGATCGAATGCATATTTGATCGCCATTTTCCAGGTCATCAGCAAGGGCTGTTCGTTACTGTCGGTTAATACAAATACATAATTGCCGAAGGGAATGCCCCGGTTGTACATCCATTTTTTCAGCAAAGGAATATTTTCCTGTACATCAACTGCATGTTCAAACTGTTCAATGATCTTATAATTTTTGTACGAAAACGGAGCCCAGCCACCATCCGATAACAAACAGGCATGATCAATAAACTCATACAGAAATTTACGGGCAGTTGTATCAAGGAAAAAGATCTGTGCTTTGTGCGTTTCGGGTAAAGCATCAAACTCCGCAGCCGTGCCAAACACAGAGCATTGATTGGGACGGGGAGTGGTAAAGTTTTTGATATTGCTGAAATCGATCAAGTGTGAAGGTTTGTCGGATTAAAATACAATGAAATAAAGAGAATGAAAGTAAAGGTTATTGTTGCCTTGGTTCGTGGCGACAAGAACCAGGGCGTTAGTGCGCTATGGTAATTGGTCAGAGACCTAAGCAAGAGAGATAAAGTAATTGAAGGCAAATATATTACTCTGTTTTTGAGTTGGATTTTTCAAAGTTTAGATGGTCTAATATTTTTTCAATTATATTTCTTAAATCTGTTAACGCAAAAATATTTGCGAAGAAAAATTCTGTGCCAAATTCATTTTTTATAATTTCTACTCCGTTTATTTTTTTAACAGATTCCTCTAGCTCCTTTGTAATTTTTCTTTTTTCTGAAGAATGTACCAGCTGATTCCTAAGTTTATTGTATTGTAGTAATAGCTCCCACTCTGTAGCAATGGCGGAAAAGTTTAAGTCGATTACTTTTTCCAAATATTGCTTGTATTTGAAAATACCCTTCCCCCCCAAAAATCTGATACTTTTATTTTCTGATCTTTTTCGAGAACCTTGCATAAGGAGAATAAGCTAGTCTCGCAAAATGAATACATTGCGATGATTAGTGATTCAAAGTAAATGTCTTTATAATGAGAATACTGCAACGTTGCGTATTTATGCGCAATAGATTCGCTTGGAATAAGTTCATTTTTTTCTATATCCTGTAGCGAAGATTCAATTAGTTTTTCTATTTGTTTAATGTAGGAATTGTAAAAAAGAAGCCTGAAACCTATTTCTTTGTATCTATTTATTCCGTCTTTATTAAATCTAGATATCAAATATTGCATGTTATCTTTTTTATTAAAATTAATTATATAGAGGTAGCCTCTATATGCTTTGTTTTTTATTCTTCTTCAATATCTTCCTCGCCCTCGAATGAAACGCTGCTGTTTCATATTCCCAGCGTTCTTCAATAACCGTAATAATTTCAGGAAGTATTTCAGGGTATTCCTTAGACAGCTGTTCAAGTATCGTTAATGAAAATGCTTTTACAGCAGCTTTCTCCTGCACATCGCAGATAAACGAAAAGCAGGCATCCATTACTTCGCCTTTCAGTTCTTCGGGTATTTGCAGGTACTGTAAAATGCGGGTGATGTTGCGGCGCACAGCATTGTGCAAACCGGGCTTGCGTAATAAGCTTACCAACAGCGGCAAATGTTTTTGCAGCAGTTGTGGTTGTGTTTCGGCCAGCAAACCAATGGGCCAGGCTGCACGTTGTACCACACGGTATTCATCGGTTATAAACAAATGCAGCAGTTCATCCATCCGCTTTTGCGATGTGCCGATCCATTGCACAATCTTCTGCGCCTGTGCTTTGTTGTGTTCGGTTAGTATTTCTTCACGGAGGTTCAGTCGCTGAGAGATAAAAAAGTGAAAAAGTAAAGCTTAAGAGTTTGAAAAAGTAGAAAGAGTTTAAAAAGTTTGAGGCTGAGGTTAAGAAGTTTGTTGCAGTTGGTTTAATACCTGTACGCAGGCAATTACTTCGGCTTCATCAACCGTAACAGACGAGAGGTCTTCGTTCATCTGTTTGTTCAGGTAGTTCATGCCGCTTGCAAGATTGGTTCGTGCGGAAGTATGCAGTTCTACTGCACCGGTAAACTGTGCAAGCTCTGCAAGGTTGGTATGCCGTACACCACTGCCGGGCATGATGATGATACGCTCATCTGCTGCAGTAATCAATTGCTTTAATGTTTCCTTACCTGCAGTTATGTTGGGGTGTAAACCGGAAGTAAGCACACGTTCGCAACCAAGTTCAATCAATGTATCCAATGCTTCCAGTGCATCTCTTGTACGGTCGAATGCACGATGGAAGGTAACGCCCATCGGGTAGGCCAGTTCAACCAGTGTTGCTGTACGGGCTTTATCAACAGTGCCATCTGCATTTAATAAACCAAACACCACACCATCGCAGCCCAGTTGTTTGCAGAGATGAATGTCTTCTTTCATCGCAGCAAACTCATCGGCACTATAAAGAAAGTCACCACCACGTGGACGGATCATCGTGTACAGTTCAATCGATGCCAGTGCTCTTGCTTTTTTGATCATGCCGTACGATGGGGTAGTGCCTCCTTCGCCGGGATTATCACATAGTTCTATACGATGTGCCCCTGCTTTTTGAATGATGCTGCACGATTCGATGCTGAAGGCAATTACTTCTAGTTTATAATGCACAATAAAAATGTTTATAGTTTATAGGTTTATAGTTGGGGTGTTTAACAAGAAACAACAAACCATAAACCAGCAACTGTTTAACTGAACCAGCTTTTTGTATTCATCGATTTTTCAATACTGTTGTTGCGTATTGCCATCGAAAAGTTTTTCATAACAGAATAACCACCGTATTCACCTTTTTTGTTAATGGCAATAAAGCAAGCCTGTACATTCTTTGCATTTACGCCGTTGTTTTTCACAATACGACGGATGGCTTCTTTACACGCAGCTTCGGGGCTTGCACCGTGGCGCATCATTTCAACCACTGTATGCGAACCACAGATTTTTACCATTTCTTCGCCCACACCTGTTGCCGATGCTGCACCAACTTCATTATCTACAAATAAACCGGCACCAATAATCGGAGAGTCGCCTACACGTCCATCCATTTTAAACGCCATACCGCTGGTAGTACATGCACCGCAAAGATTCCCTTTTGCATCCAGCGCAATCATACCAATGGTATCGTGGTTTAATACTTCACTTGGCCATTTGTACAACATGGCTTCCTGTTTTTCGTAGCCTTCACGTTTCAGTTTTTCTTCCAGTTCTTTTACTGTTCGTAACGGATCGTAGTTGGATGTTTTCAACCACTCTTTCCACGCTTGTTCGCTTTCGGGAGTAAGCAGGTTGGTACGTTTAAAGCCTTGCGATAAAGCAAACTTCAATGCACCTTCGCCAACCAATTGCACATGCGGCGTTTTTTCCATCACCAAACGGGCTACCTGTACCGGATGTAAAATATCTTCAAGTGCCATTACTGCACCGCACTGTCCTTTTTCATTCATCACACACGAATCAACCGTTACTTTTCCATCTCTGTCGGGTAAGCCACCGTAGCCAACACTGTTATCGCTTGGGTCTGCTTCGGGTACCATTACACCTGTAACCACCGCATCCAATGCATAACCTCCTTTGCTTAAAACCTCCCAGGCCGCTTTGTTTGCTTTCATGTTATGTGCCCATGTAGAAACTACCAACGGACCTTTGGCAGGCGCTGCTGTTGCGGCAAAACCTTTGGTGCCGACAAGTGTGGCCGACAGGCCGGTAAGTTGTAAAAAACGTCTTCTGTTGATCATGCTTGTATTGTTAAGGAGTAGTGAATGTAGGGTGTTTTAAAAAAAAAACTGCAGTTGATTTTAAACCTTCATTTTGTCTGCAGGTCTCTTATACACAAATGCAAGTAAAGAAAATAAATGCATCAAAAATCATTAACCAAATAAAAATAAACACATGAAATAAACATTAAAAATTATCGTGCCGTCATACAGACGCTTTAATAATAATTTTTAATGTTTATACAATGTGACAATTAAAAACAACAAAAAATAAACACATGAAAAAAGCCCTCTTTTTATCCGTAGTAGTAGCCGCAGTAATCCTTGGTTCAGTGAACGAAGCATCGGCCCAGGCAAAGCGTAAACTCGACCGTAGAGAAAACCGTTTCGATCGTCGTGAAGATGTACGGGATCGTAAAGAAGATGTACGTGACCGTAAGGAAGATGTAAGAGATCGCCGTGAAGATATTCGTGACCGTAGGGAAGATGTACGTGATGCAAAACATGATGGCGGCGTAAAAGATCGTATGGAAGATGTAAGAGACCGTCGTGAAGATGTGCGTGATCGCAAGGAAGATAAAAAAGATCGTCGTGAAGATGTGCGTGATCGTAAGGAAGACCGCAGAGACCGTCGCAATGGAATTTTTTAGACATACTATCCCTATGCAAGAGCACTCTTCCCTATACATGGGTAACATGAAACATGTTACCCTTTTTTGTTTACTAGCTTAACCAATATTTTCCAGTTGCTGCAGAACAGGAATCAACGCATGTCCCTGTTTGGTGAGATAGTATTCGATATGCAGTGGCTTTTGTTTGATCACCACTTTTTCTAATAAACCTGTTTCCTCCAGTTCTTTTAACGCTGCAGCAATTGCCTGCTTGTTCGAACCTTTGAGTGTACGCAAAAGACTGCTGAAACGGAGTGGCTGCTCCACTGCAAGACGAAGAATCTCCGGCTTCCATTTGCCTGCTACCAGCTTTAACATCGCCTGTGCAGGACAAGTAGCTTCATTTTCATTGCTATTGTTAGTAGTCATCTTTTTTTGACTTATTGTTTGCCATAAACAGCCGGTTGAACTTTGTGCAAAATTAAACGATAATATGGCACAGTACACAAGTGAGGCACACGATACAGCGCAACATGCAATCGATAGCACAACAGTAAACACAAACAGCAGTAACCCTTTGTTATGTAATCCGGAAACAGGCATTTGCGAATTGCCGATGCAGCAAACGGTTACAAACAACACAAACGCATTGGTGGCCGTTGAAAAGCCGATCAAAGTAATTTACTATACAGATCCCATTTGCTCTACTTGTTGGGGTATTGAGCCGCAGTTACGAAAACTGAAATTGGAGTATGGCGATATTCTTGCAATTGAATACAGAATGGGAGGCTTGTTACCCGACTGGAGTTACAACAGTGGGGGCATCAGCAAACCTTCGGATGTGGCACATCATTGGGATGAAGTGAGTGGTTATTACGATATGCCTATTGATGGTGATGTTTGGCTGGAAGATCCTTTGCATTCTTCTTATCCTCCTTCTGTTGCATTTAAAGCTGCGCAGCTACAGGATAAAGAAAAAGCAATTGCTTTTTTGCGTGAAATGCGTACGATGCTTTTTCTGCAAAAGAAAAATATTACACGCTGGGAACATCTTGCAGCTGCAGCCGTAACAGCAGGTTTAAACAGCATACAACTAAAAGAAGATTATGAAGGAAAAGCTGTTGAGTTGTTTCAAGAAGATCTTGCACTTGCAAAAAAGCTTGCTGTGAGAGGTTTCCCCAGCATGTTCTTTACCGATGCAGCCGGACGTACGGAATTGGTGTACGGATCAAAACCGTATGCAGTATATGCAAACACTGTTGCAAAACTTTACCCCGAAGCCAGTAAAAGAACTTACAGTAAAAGCTGGAACGATTTGTTTGTGAAGTTTCAATCGTTAACGGCAAAAGAATTTGCTGAGTTAGGGGATGTTTCTCGTGCAGCAAGTGAAGCAATGCTGGAAGAATTGACAGCGAAAGGGATGCTGCAGAAAATAGAAAGCAAAAATGGTTCGTTGTGGAAGATGAAAGTAGGTAAGAAACAATAATGCAATAAACGAAACTGAAACCGAACCGTCTGGCACACTCGTCAGACGGTTCGGTTGATATCAATGAATTCTGTCGCCACGTACCTCCATACGTTGCATCAAGTCCTTTTCAAACGCCAGCCATTCTTTCCAGCGGTCACGCACTTTTTTCTTAGGCAGGTAATGTTCAGCCAAAGTGATAAACAGCGTATAGTGTCCCGCCTCGCTTTCCATAAATTTTCGGTAAAACTTCCGCAGGTAGGCATCGTTCAATCCTTCGCTCAAACGTTTAAAACGTTCGCAGCTGCGGGCTTCAATCAAGGCCATGGTTAATAATTCATCCAGGAAACGGTCGTCTACATGTCCGCCTTTTTTCTGGAAGCTGAGCAGCTCATTCACATAAATATCTTTTCGTTGTTTACCCAGCTTTAAGCCCCGTTTTTGCAATTCGGCCAACACAGCTCTGAAGTGTCCCCATTCTTCGGTAACAATCGGAGCAAGTTCCATTACCAGTTTTTCGTATTGGCTGTAACGCTGAATAAGTGATATACAGGTGGTGGCAGCTTTCTGCTCGCAGTAAGCATGGTCGGTCAATATTTCTTCCAGCGACAGCGGAGCGAGGTCAACCCAACGGGGATCGCTGGGTAATTGCAGACCCAGTATATTTTTAACGTCTATGGTTTCTTCTTGCATAGTGCAAAAATAAAGGCTCCCGGGAAACCGGAAGCCGAAGGTGTTAAAACTTAAAGTTGAAAGGTGTCAACCACAGGTCAGCTCGACCATTTTTAAAATCAATTGGGTGTTTTTGGTTAGCTGATTTTATAGTGCAAAAAGACATCTTTATTTCATGCGAAACAATACCACAAAGTGGGTAGCAGGTTATGGAATGGATATGTTTCATCGTTACTGTTTTTTTTCTTTAATTTCCACCCATAATCTGTCTTATGCGATTGATCCCATTCCTCATTTCATCCGCCGTAACTATTGGTCTTGCGTATACACTCAATACACGTATTGGTCCTGCTCCGGCACTTGGTAAATTTTTAAGTCCGCAACATGGTTTCTGGCAAAATGCCGAACCCGCTGATAAGAACTTTAGTGAAGAACTTGTTTTTCCGCAACTGAATGGCAACGCCAGTGTGTATTTCGACGAGCGTTTGGTGCCGCATGTAGTGGCCGATAACGATGCGGATGCTTATTTCATTCAAGGTTACCTGCATGCGAAATTCCGTTTATGGCAAATGGAATTTTCTACACACGCTGCTGCAGGCCGTGTAAGTGAAATCATTGGCGAACGTGCAATTAATTTCGATAGAGAGCAACGTCGTATCGGGATGGTATTTGCCGCTGAGAATATGTTGAAAGAAATGGAAGCGAATGAGTTTACCAAACTATCGGTCGATAATTATACCAAAGGCGTGAATGCCTACATTGAAACCTTAGCCGAAAGTGAATTGCCCATTGAATATAAAATTCTTGGTTACAGTCCTGAAAAATGGAACAACCTTAAAACCGCACTCTTCATTAAACAAATGACGAAGACGCTTGCATTTTCGGTTGATGATTTGCCGTTAACGGCTTTACGCAAAGTATTCAGCGATGACCAAATCGAAATTCTTTATCCGCAATTACAGGATTCGTTAGATCCGATTGTACCGAAAGGAACCACGTTTGCTCCGCCAGCCGCAACAGCTGTTGCACCAGCGGGTGTTGATTCAGTTTATTTGCAGAAAAAGGATTCATCTTTGAAAATGGCATTCATTGATCAGCCATCGAAAGACAACGGAAGTAACAACTGGGCGGTAAGTGGTGCCAAAACAAAAAGTGGAGCACCCATTCTTTGTAACGATCCGCACCTTGAATTGAGTCTGCCTGCCATTTGGTACGAAATGCAGATCACTACCAATAACATAAACGCTTATGGCGTATCCTTCCCTGGTATACCGGGCGTGGTAATTGGCTTCAACGACAGTATTGCATTTGGTTTTACCAATGCCGGCAGAGATGTGCGTGATTTTTATGAGATCAAATTCAAAGACAATACAAAAAAACAATACTGGTTCAACAACGAATGGAGAGATGCGCCGCAGCGTGTGGAAGAAATTAAAATAAAAGGAAAACCTTCTGTGTTTGATACAGTGGCTTATACCGTGTTTGGCCCTGTTACGTACGATGAAAGTTTTACCACTCCGCTCACCAATAAAAAAGCAATTGCCACCCGCTGGATTGCACACGACCCCAGCAACGAATTGCTGATGTGGCATTATCTTGATCGAGCAAAGAATTACGATGATTACTACAATGCCATCAAATACTTTACGGTACCTGCACAGAACATGATTTTTGCCAGCAAGCGGGGCGATATTGCTTTGTGGCAGCAAGGCCATTTTCCATTGCGTTGGAACAGACAGGGCTTGTACGTTATGCCGGGACAAGACAGCAGTTACATTTGGCAGGGCATTATTCCGCCCGATGAAAATCCGCACCAGGTAAATCCCGAAAGAGGTTTTGTAAGCAGTGCCAATCAGCGTCCGGTTGATGGTACGTATCCTTACTTTATTCCCGGTGGTTATGATGTGTATCGTGGGTTGGAAATAAACAGGAGGCTGTCAAAAATGAATGGCATTACCACTGCCGATATGCAGCAGCTGCAGAATGTAAATTATAATCCGTTTGCAGAAGTGGTGACCAAGCTGATGCTGAAGTATACCAATGCTGCTTCGCTTACCGGTGATGAAAAACGTTTCTTTGAAATGATAAAGCAGTGGGATCTGCAAAACACAGTTACTTCAAAAGCGGCAACTGTTTTCCAGGTTTGGTTCGATAGTCTGGAAACGAAGATCTGGTACGATGAATTGACGCAACAGGATTCTGTTGTGTATGCGTGGCCTTATGAAAATACATTGGCCGATGCACTCACAAGAGATTCTGCCTTTGTGTTTATTGATGATATACGCACACCGGCCAAAGAAACCATTTACGATGTGTTTGCTGCTTCGTTAAAAGCAGCAACACCTGCATTGCTGCAAAAAGAAAAAGAAGGAAAGCTGGAATGGGCGGCCAATAAAAACACAACGGTGTATCACATACTCAAAGATGCTGTAATGCCTTTTGCCCGCAAAGGATTAAACATCGGCGGAGGCAAACACATCATCAACGCCACACAGCACAGTCATGGCCCCAGCTGGCGAATGATTGTGGAGTTGACCAATGAAACAGATGCGTATGTGGTGTATCCCGGCGGACAAAGTGGTAACCCCGGCAGTAAGTATTACGATCAGTTTATTGATACATGGGCTGCCGGTAATTATTACAAAGCATGGGTAATGAAGAAAGGAGAGGATAAGAACCCGAAAGTAAAATGGACAATGACATTTAAAAAAGCATGATTTTCGATCAACAAAAGATCATAAAAAATAATTAGTATGAAATTTTTAGTTGCCTTTATATTGACTGCACTCTTAAGTTATGCCGCCGGTTTTTATTTGCCTTGGTGGAGTATTGCAATCGCTGCATTTATTGTTGCAGTTGCTATTCCACAAAAACCAGGGAAAGCTTTTTTAGCCGGCTTTCTTTCACTCTTTCTGTTGTGGGTTGGTCTTGCGCTGTATATTGATATGGCGAATCAGCACATTCTTTCCATGAAAATTGCAGAATTGTTATTCAAGTCGCATTCGCATGCTTTGATTATGAGTGTTACAGGTTTGGTGGCTGCTTTGGTAGCCGGGTTCGCAGCGTTGAGTGGTGCGTATTTGCGCCAATCAAAAAAAGCAGAAGTTTAATTTTTCAGTTGCAGACTAAAAGAATAAACGATAACCGCAGTGGATATACTGCGGTTATTTTCTTTTGTATCTTCTTACACTAGGTATTGATTCACTAATGACTTTGGGCAAGAATTAGTTTTTTCCTAACAGCAGTGCCTTTATTTTCGTGTACCATGCAAACCTTAGCACTGCTGCTTTTCAGCTTATTGACGACTGTTACTGTTTACGCCGGAAAAGTTACCGGTGTTGTCAGCAACGAAAAGGGAGAGCCACTTCCTTATGCTTCTGTTACCGTTAAAGGAAGTAAAGAAGCTACATCGGCCAACAGCCAGGGTGTTTATTTTTTACAACTGCCAGCAGGAACATACACTGTTATTTGCCGCCATGTGGGTTACGAACGGCAGGAGAAAACAATTACAGTTACAAACGAAGAATTACAGCTCAATTTCAATTTAAAGGAACAGTCGGTTAACTTAAGCGAAGTAGTGGTGAAGGCGGGTGCAGAAGATCCTGCTTATGCCATCATCCGCAAGGCCATCAAAAAGCGGAAAGATTATGTGAATGAAAACGACCGCTATACCTGCGAAGTATACAGCAAAGGAACCATGAGCCTGCGTGATTTTCCCAAACGCTTTATGGGTGAAACCGTAGATTTTGAAGATGGCGATTCCAGCAAAAAGAAAATGATCTATCTCTCCGAAACGGTGTCAAAACTATCGGTTGATAAGCCCAATAAAGAAAAAACAGAAGTCATCAGTACAAGAGTCAGCGGACAAAGTGATGGCTTTGGTTTTGCAGGTGCCGATTTTCTGTCGTTTTACGCAAACAATGTGCAGATCAGTAACTCATTGAATCCACGTGGTTTTATTTCGCCCATTGCTGAAAATGCACTGTACTACTACAAATACAAATACGAAGGAGCATTTAGCGAAGAAGGTAAACTCATCAGTAAAATTAAAGTAACACCCAAGCGGAAGTACGAACCCTGTTTCAGCGGTTACATAAACATTGTAGAAGATGAATGGCGTATACACAGTTTGCAATTGCAGCTGGTAAAAGAAAGCCAGATGAATTTTGCTGACACACTGCGTGTAGAACTATTGTACCGACAGATGGGAACGAACTATTGGGTGCCGCAAAGCCAGGTGTTGTATCCGGCGGTGAAGTTTTTTGGGTTTGATGCATATGGTGTATTCGCCAACATTTACCGCAACTTTAATACAGAGCCGGTGTTTGATAAAAAGTATTTTGGTAACACGGTGTTGAAATACGAACGTGGCAGTAATAAAAAATCAATTGGCTATTGGGATAGTATTCGTCCATTGGCATTAACCAGAGAAGAACAGGTTGACTACATCAAAAAAGACAGCCTGGAACAATTACGGAAAGATCCTGCCTATCTCGATTCAATTGACAGAGTGAATAACAAGATCAAGTTCGGCAATATTCTATTCAGTGGAAAAACGATCAGTAAGCAAAATAAAAAACTCAGTTTTCGTTTACCCAGCTTATTATCGTCTGTACAGTTTAATACAGTTGAAGGATTGGTTGCCGATGTTGCAGTAAGCAGTACCAAAATATTTGCCGAACGCAACTTCCTTGTTATTACACCGCATATCCGTTATGGCTTCAGCAACGAACGCTTTAATGCATGGCTCAGCACCCGTTATGTGTTTGGTGAAAAATATACCACATCCATCAACGTCAGTGGCGGTAAACGTGTGTTCCAGATCAATAACGAAAACCCGATCGAACAACTGGCCAATACAGTTTCTACACTCTTCTATAAAAACAACTTCATGAAATTGTATGCGGCCGATTATGTGCGCATCAACTTTGTAAAAGGAGTAGGAGGTGGCTTAACACTGTATGCCAACCTGCAGTATCAAAACAGATCGCCGCTGGAAAATACAACCAACTATAGCTGGAATAACAAACGCTTACGTCCGTACACTCCAAACTATCCTTCGGAACTGGTAACGCAAAACTTTGATGCACATCAGGCGGCTATTGCAACGTTTGGAATCAACTTCAGGCCAGGAGCTCGTTATGTTGAATTTCCGGACAGGACCATCAGTGCCGGTAATAAGTGGCCTACGTTCAATCTGCAATACACAAAAGGGTTAAAGAACGTTTTTGGCAGCGATGTAGATTACGATAAATGGATGTTGAACGTACGGGATAATTTGAATTTTAAAATGGCGGGTCGGTTTAACTATCGTGCCGAAACCGGTGGTTTTATCAATCAAACATCCGTGTATTTGCCCGATCTGAAACACCTGCCCGGCAACCGTTTGATCCGTTCTTCTGATTTTATGACCACATTTCAATTGCCGCAATATTATCTGTTCAGTAACAGCGATCGGAATTATGCAACTGTATTTGCAGAGCATCATTTTAATGGATTCTTAACCAACAAAGTGCCGGGACTGAAACAGCTTAATTGGCATTTGGTAAGTGGCGTAGCGGCCATGTGGCTGCAAAAGAAAACTTATGCTGAATGGCATGTTGGTCTGGAAAATGTATTTCGCTTTTTCAGGGTAGATGTCGTAACGGGCTACCAGCAAGCCTCGAAACCAACAATGGAAGTGCGCATCGGCTCACTCATTAACATCGGCAGCAATAATGATGATTAATATTTCGGCTCCTGTACCTTGCGTTATTGCTGCTTTGCCTTATTCATTTTTGTTTTGAATATGGTTACTGGCTTTTGTTCCTTGATCCTTGTCTTTTATTCTCATTATCTTTGCCCTGCTTTAGAATTTTGCCCAACCTGCAATTGGGGTTCTAAAGACTCTGCGTCCTGAGCGAACCTGGTAGCTATCGGGTAGAAGTGACGAAGGGTCTGGAAGCTGTACCGAACGATGTTCATGTACACCATTTAACAACTAAAATTCAAACACAATGGCTGTTTTACACAACCGCATCTCCCGCAAGGAGCTTAAAGAGCGTATTCTGCAAGATCCAACTCCACGTACCACCATTTCATTTTACTGTTATTTTAAAATTGAAGAGCCCAAAGCTTTTCGTGATCAGCTGTATAAAGACTTTACTGCCTTGGGTGTGTTAGGGCGTATTTACCTGGCGCATGAAGGGATTAATGCTCAAATAAGTGTGCCCACCGCAAACATGGAAAGCTTCCGCAACTACCTCTATGCAATTGAGCCATTGAACGGACTGCGGTTAAATGTTGCAGTTGATGATGACGGCAAGAGCTTTTATGTGCTGGATATTAAAGTGCGGAATAAAATTGTTGCTGATGGAATTGATGACCCTGCTTTTGATATGGCCAACAAAGGCAAGTATGTAAATGCGGAGCAGTTTAACCAGCTTACCAACGATCCGAATACGGTGGTGATTGATATGCGCAATCATTACGAGTTTGAGGTTGGTCATTTTGAAAACGCTATTGAAATTCCGAGCGATACGTTCCGAGAACAATTACCGATGGCTGCAGATATGATGGCTGCCGACAAAGACAAGAACATTATTATGTATTGCACAGGCGGCATTCGTTGCGAAAAGGCCAGCGCCTACATGCTCCACAAAGGGTTTAAAAATGTATTTCACCTGGAAGGCGGCATCATCAATTATGTGAATCAGGTAAAAGAACAGGGGCTGGGTAATAAGTTTCATGGAAAGAATTTTGTATTCGATCAACGTTTAGGCGAGCGTGTTACAGAGGAAATTATTTCCTGTTGTCACCAGTGCGGTAAACCTGCCGATACACATGTCAACTGTGTAAACGATGCCTGTCATTTGCTGTTTATCCAGTGCGAGGAGTGTAAAGCGAAAATGGAAGGAACCTGCAGCAAGGAATGTTTTGATTTCATTCATTTGCCCGAAGAAGAGCAAAAAGCATTACGCAGCGGCATCGATAAAGGGCGGAATGTTTTTAATAAGGCAAAGTCGAGGTTAAAAGACCTGAAGACGGAATGAGTCCAGAACAATTTTTGAAATATGTTTATACAAAGCCCGGTTTGCCGGGCTTTGTTATTGGTAAATGGGAAAAAGCACACAAAAGTTATTCCCTGCAATCGATTTCGGAAAACTGCTTTACAGCCTGTTTATGGTATCAAAAGGATTCTACACGAAATATCGTAATAATACTACAAGACAGTTTATGTGTGCGCCCTACATTTGCATCATAGGTGTTTTTCATAGGTTAGCAACGGCCAACTCTTTCTAGGGATGGCCTTTTTTTTTGAAACACATTTCTAAAAAGGAAAACGCAGCAACAGCACAGCCCGTTTGTAAGTTTCCTTTAAAAGTTGTAATATAGAAAAGCATTTAACCGGTTGCAGACTTATTAAAAAAGCACATTCCACCATGAGAAATACAACCCACCACGTATTTGCAGCATTATTGCTGATTGCTGCCATCAGCCTCCAGGCCTGCACAAACAGGAACAAAAGCGTTAAGCCCAGTTTTTCAAAAAATTATACCATCGTTATTCAGGATGTAATGGCTACAGCCAAATTTGCCAATGCCGATGTAAAGGTGCAGACAATAAATACTGCGGGAGATGGAAAGCGGCCTAAGGCCAACATCAGTATCACACTGTATAACAGTAAGGATTTGCCGGCAACAGAAAAAGGCCTTGATTCGTTAGCAAGGAGAGCGATTAAGATATTTGCAGAACCGATTACTAATCGATCCGATTTTGAAAAGGTAAAAATCTGTTTTCAGCAGGATGAGCAGTTTCCGAAAATTGATCCGGCCACCCGTTGCGAGTTTGTATTTCCATTAGCTACATTGGTTGGTCCATAGCCTTACCTGCATCAGGCAGCATTGAACCAGCCCGCCAGTTTACTTAAGTCAATATTGCCTCCTGAAAGTATGATGCCGATTCTTTTACCTGCAAATACCTTGTTGTTTTTTAAAACAGCTGCAAGCGGTACAACACAGCTGGGTTCAACAACAATCTTCATGCGTTCGTAAACCAAGCGGAGGGCAGCAATAATTTCTTCGTCTGTTACCGTAAAAATTTCTTTTACATGTTCGTAAATGATGGGGAAGGTTTTGTCGCCGAGCTTTGTTAGCAAACCATCTGCAATGGTATTGATGTAAGGTGCATCTTCAATTTTACCGCTTTTCATAGAGCGTACAGCATCGGCTGCACCTTCCGGTTCGCCTGCATAGACAACAGTGCCCGGCGAAAAATAAAGCACACTTAAAGCAGTGCCACTCAACAACCCTCCGCCGCCAACCGGTGCTATTACAGCATCGAGTTTCGGTATTTCTTCCAGTAATTCTTTGGCGCAGGTAGCCTGGCCTGTAATCACCCGTTCATCGTTGTAAGGGTGTATAAATTCTGCCCCTGTTCTGTCAACAATCTCTTGCAAAGCAGTTTCTCTTGCCTGTTGATTCGGTTCACAAAAAGTAATTTCTGCCCCATAGCCTTTTACTGCATTTACTTTTACACGGGGCGAATTACTGGGCATTACAATGTATGCTTTCGTTCCGGTTTGCCTTGCAGCAAAAGCAATGGCCTGGGCATGGTTGCCCGATGAATGGGTGGCAATACCGTTCGCCAGTTTATCCTGCGGCAGTGTAAGAACAGCGTTCATGCCGCCACGTATTTTAAAGGCGCCGATCTTTTGAAAGTTTTCGCACTTAAAAAACAAAGATGCACCTGCCATTTTATTAATGGTACTGCAGGTAAGTACAGGTGTTTGATGAATGAACGGCTTGATGCGTTCGTGTGCCTGTTCTATTTGTGCTTTCGAAATACGCATAACCTTCGGAAAAATTGTAAAACCTAGTATGTCTTTATTCTGCCACTGCAGCAATACAGTCAATTTCTATTCCGCAACCATAGTTCAGTTGGTTACAGGGAACAACAATGCGGGCCGGCCGGTGATCGCCCATAATTTCTGCAAACACCTGGTTAAATACCTGCCAGTTGGCAATGTCGGCAATAAATACATTCACCTTTAAAATGTGCTGTAAACTGCTGCCGCTGGCAAGTAAAATGGTTTCAATATTTTTCATGCATTGTCTTGTTTCATCTTCAATGCTTGCCGTTTGCGGTTCGCCTTTTTCGTTCAATGCTAATTGTCCGCTTACGTAAACAGTATTGTTATGTACGATAGCAGGAGAGTAGTAGCCTTTCGGAACTGGCATTGTATCGGGATAAATCTTTTTCATTGAAACTTATTTTGCTGTTAAGGTGTGGCGTGTGTTCAATGGAACATTATTTTGTAACAATCCATTTAATACAAACAGGTTTTGAAACGTTGATGCGCTGTTTGGTATCGTCGAGCAAACCTGTTTTTTTATCTATTTTGAAAACAACAATTTCATTACTGTCTCTGTTTGCCACTAACAGAAAGTTACCGGTGGGATCGATGGAGAAATTGCGTGGATGAATACCCAGCGTTGGTTGAAATCCTGCAATTTGCAACATGCCCGTTTCCTGGTCGATGTTGAAGATGGCAATACTGTTTGCATCACCACGGTTACTGGCGTACAGGAAACGACCATCGGGTGAAACATGAATATCGGCAGACCCAAATGCGCCGATATAACTCAGCGGATGCGAAGACGTGTTTTGCATCAGCTCCAGCCTTCCATCTTTGTATTTAAACACACTGATGGTGCCTGTTAATTCTTCGATGAGATAAGCTACTTCCAGTTTGGGATGAAAGTCGAGATGACGTGGGCCTGCACCAGCATTAACATCAGCATACGCATCTTCGGTTGGCTGTAAGGCGCCACTGCTCTGCGCAACATTGTACAGCATAACCTTATCTGTTCCGAGGTCTGGAACCAACAGGTATTTAAAATCGGGCGAGAACACTGTTGCATGTACATGCGATTTTTCCTGGCGGCTTCTGTTAACACTGCTTCCTTTTAACTGGATGATTTGCTTAGGTTGATTCAGTTGTCCATCATTTCGCACTTCCATTACCGCAATGGTGCCACTGCTGTAATTACCGGCAACTGCAACATTTCCTTTTTTATTAACGCTGATGTAACAGGGATGAGCACCGGCACTGCTTACTGCGTTTAAAAAAGTGAGTCCGCCATTTTCTTTATGAAACTTAAATGCACTTACAGTACCCGAATCGTTTTCGTTTACTGCAAATACATATTTCTGATCGGGCGATACTGCCAGGTAAGAAGGATTACTCGTTTTTACAGAGCCGTTGGCTGTTGCCTTGCCTGTTTGTGCATCGAAACGATAGGTATAGATACCTTCACTGCCCGAGTTAGTATAGGTGCCAACCAGTAAGTGATACTGTTGTGCTTTGAGTGAAAGCGATAAGAACAATGTAACAGGTAAAAGCAATTTCATGAAAAGATGTTTTAGAAGAATTATACGGGTATTAAAGATACAGTTTTAAGCACTGTGATAACGGCTTTGCAATACCGGACGGTTTCGTATGCAAAAGGGTTTTTAGTAATTATCTGCGAAATATTGTTTTGTATGAATAGTACGGATAAGCAGGTACAGCAATACGCCTACCGGGCCAATCATAAACGTAAAGAAAAAGCAGGGCAGCAGTATCCAATGTTTAATACCGTGTTTGATAGCATTTTTCTTAATCCAGATGCCCGCCAGTAAGTCAAATGCAAGGAAATGAAGCCATGCCGTTGTTACTGCAATTCGATTGGTAAAAAGTTCCATTACACCATCGAGCGTACTGAACTTTTCCATCTCGCTGAACTGAAAGTTTTGTGCCAGCAGCCAGAAATACGTTAATATAAAAAGTGCAATAACAATGCCGATCAAGGGCTTGTCGAATGCGTATAAGAACGGACTGAAGACAATAAGAAAAATCCATCCAAGCAACGCAATGATGTTGCTTAGATGGAATATTGTTTCGGGCGACATATAGTAATTATAAAGTTTGAAGTGCTGTAACAATACGCTGGTACGTTTTGTCTTCACTTAAATCTTCCGGCACAAATGTTTCGCCAATCACTTTTTCGTACAGTTCAATATAACGTTTGCTGATGGTGTTAACCCACTCTGCACTCATGTGCGGAACAGTTTGTCCTTCTTTGCCCATGAAATTATTTTCAATGAGCCATTCACGCACAAACTCTTTACTCAGTTGTTTCTGGCGCTCACCGCTTTGCTGACGTTCTTCAAAACCATCCGCATAAAAATAGCGGGAAGAATCAGGGGTATGGATTTCATCCATCAGGTAAATGGTATCGCCAATTTTTCCAAACTCATATTTTGTGTCTACCAAAATCAAACCTTGCTTTGCTGCTATTTCTTTACCTCTTGCAAAAAGTTGTAAAGCATAAGTACTCAGCTGTTGCCATTCTGCTTCGGTACAAATGCCCTGTGCAATAATTTCTGCAGGTGAAATGTCTTCATCATGTCCCGCTTCTGCTTTGGTAGATGGGGTAATGATCGGAGTAGGGAAGTAGTCGTTTTCCTTTAGACCATCTGGCATTGCTGCTCCGCAAAGTTCACGCTTGCCTGCAGCATAGGTACGCCATGCATGACCAACAAGGTTGCCTCTTACAACCATTTCAATTTTAAAAGGTACACAACGTTTACCGATACTTGCATTGGGAGCAGGTACTGCCAGCAGCCAGTTCGGACAAATATCCTTTGTGGCGTTCAGCATGTAAGCAGCTATTTGATTAAGGACTTGTCCTTTATAAGGAATGGGTTCTGGTAAAATAACATCGAACGCCGAAATTCTGTTGCTTGCAACCATTACCAATAAATTAGTGCCGATGCTGTAAACATCTCGCACCTTTCCTTTGTAGTAGTTGGACTGATTGGGAAATTGATACATATTCATGTGCTAAAGTAAACCGCCCGGGAATGTTTGCCAAGTTTAAAAATGAAAATGCAAAATTGGGTACATAACTGGTTACAAAGAAAATTTTTGTATTAAACTAACAATCTTTATTTTGCTCATTACTTAAACTAAAAACGACTGACTATGCCAAAAAAACTGCGAGCATTGTTATTGCTGTTAGTATCCTGCGTCTACTCCTTGTCATTGTTTGCCCAATCTGTTACAATAAAAGGTTCTGTTAAGAGTGCTGCGTCGGGAGAAACCATTCCTGCTGTTTCGGTTACCGTAAAGGGAACCTCAACAGGTGTATATACAAACGAAAAAGGGGAATTCAGCTTAACGGTTCCTTCTTTGCCCGTTACATTAGTTATTTCTTCCATCGGTTTTGAATCGAAGGAAGTAAACGTAACATCAGCTTCAACTGCTGTGGATGTTACACTTGCCAGTGCAAGCTCACTCGGTCAGGAAATTGTGGTATCGGCTACAAGGGTGGCAACACGTATTCTTGAATCGCCTGTTTCTATTGAAAGGGTGAGTGCAACAACTATCCAGAATGCTCCTGTAGCATCGTACTACGATGTTATTACGAACTTTAAGGGTGTTGACATGCTTGCATCTTCACTTACATTTAAAACGCCTACAACCAGGGGCTTTCTGGGAAGTGGTAACGTCCGCTTTAACCAGCTTGTTGATGGTATGGACAACCAGGCACCCGGTTTAAACTTTTCTGTTGGTGGTGTTATTGGCTTGTCTGAGCTGGATGTAGATAATATGGAATTATTGCCTGGTGCATCTTCTGCATTATATGGCCCCGGTGGTATGAACGGTACATTGCTCATCAACAGCAAAAATCCTTTCAAATACCAAGGCTTGTCTTTCCAGGTGAAACAAGGTATCATGCATACCGACAACCGTTTCCGTGATATGTCTGGTTATACCAACTGGACACTTCGCTGGGCACATAAAGTGTCAGATCGTTTTGCATTCAAGATCACATCTGAAATTATCCAGGCGAAAGACTGGGTTGCTGCCGATTACCGTAACTACGACAGAGCAACCGGTTTGCCTAAAGGCGGCGACCGTATTACTGATGCCGGTTACAATGGTATCAATGTGTATGGTGATGAAATTGCCCGTGATATCCGTCCCATCATCAACAACTTTGCAGCTATTCCGGGTTATGCAGCTATTATAGCGACCTTACCTTCTACAATGCCGGTATCAAGAACCGGTTACACTGAAAAAGAATTGATCGACCCCAATACTGTAAACTTTAAAATGGGTGGATCATTAAACTATAAAATCAACAGCAATACCGAAGCTATCCTGAGTGGATTCTGGGGTACCGGTAATACTGTTTATACCGGTAGCGATCGTTACAGTTTGCAAGACCTGAAAATGGGTCAGGCGAAATTTGAGATCAACAGTAAAAACTGGTTAGTGCGTGCTTACACCACACAGGAAAATTCAGGTAACTCGTACAATCTTACTGCCACTACTTCTTACTTTAACGAGTTGTGGAAGCCTACACAGGTTTGGCTGCCCGAATACATTGCCGCTTATATGAACGGCCGTGTTACCGGAGGTTTGAACGATCAGCAGGCGCATATTGCTGCCCGTGCTTTTGCCGACAGAAATCGTCCTGCAGCAGGCACTCCACAGTTCAACCAGCAGTTTAATTTTATTAAAGGTGTACCTATTGGTAAACCTGCAGCAGGTGCACCTTTGGGTGGTGGCCGTTTCCTTGACAAAACTGATTTGTATGCTGCTGAGGGACAATACAACTTTTCTGATATCACAAAAGGTTTTGCAGATATTCTTGTGGGTGCTAACTACAAACGTTACGTGTTAAACTCTCAGGGTACATTGTTTGCTGATAGTACCGGCCCGATTGGTATCAATGAGTTTGGTGCTTTCTTACAAATAGCGAAAGAACTGTTTAAAGAAAAGGTTCGTTTAACTGTAAGCGGACGTTACGATAAAAACCAAAACTTCGCAGGCCGTTTTACACCACGTGCAACTGCACTTATCCGTTTATCGCCAAACAACAACCTGCGTTTGTCGTACCAGACAGCTTACCGTTTCCCAAGTACACAAATGCAGTGGATCAATTTGTTTGTGGGTAACGATTACCAGCTTATCGGCGGTGTTCCTGCTTTCAGAACTTTTTATAACCTGAACGGAAGCCCAGTTTACGCAATTCAGAACGACCAGGTAACTACCAATAAAGTAACAGTTACAGATCTTAAACCTGAATCGGTAACATCTTTTGAAATTGGTTACAAAGGTTTAATTGCAAATAAGTTGCTGATTGATGTGTATGGTTATTATGGTCAATACCAGGATTTCCTTACACGCCGTCTTGTATTCCAGACTGCAACCAACCGTAAGTTCTCTATTCCTTATAACACAACAAATAAAGTAAAGAGCTTTGGTTACGGTATCAGTCTCGATTACCGTTTACCTGCTAACTTTTTGGTTGGTGTTAACTTCGCAAGTGATGAGTTGACAGATGTGCCTGCAGGTTTCCAGGCTGGCTTTAACACACCGAAATATAAAACCAACATCAAACTTTCAAATACCGGTTTCGGTGCAAGAAAAGCGTATGCTTTCAGCGTTGTTTACAAGTGGATGAGCAGCTACAAATTTGAAAGTGATTTCATTAACGGCGAAGTGCCTCAAATTAATACACTTGATGCGCAGGTTAGCTATAAGCTACCTTCGAACAAATACATTTTCAAATTAGGCGGCAGTAATATTCTTAACCAGTATTATGTACAGGCTCCGGGCAACCCTGCCATTGGTGCATTGTATTACATCAGTATCGGTTATAACATTTATTAATTAAATCATTAAAGAATAGACCATGTTGAATAAATTCTTAAAAGCTGGCCGCCTCACTGTTATTGCTGCATCGTTGGCATCGTTAGGCGCATGTAATAAATTATACGAGCCTGTTCCGTACACTGCTTACAGTGAAGGTGATGTTGCAAATACAGTTTACAAAAAACTGGCTGCGAACTCTAACTACTCAGTTTTTGTTTCTGCTCTTGTACGTACAGGTATTTCTGCGGAGCTCGATGTAGCTAATGCCAAGTTTACTGTATTTGCTCCAGATAATACGGCAATGGCTACGGCTGGTATTACCTCTACTACTGTTGCAGCTCTCCCTTTATCAACTTTAACTTCTGTAATTAACTATCATGTAATTCCGGCAGAGAATATTGCTGCTGCACAAATACCTGATGCGTTCCCTAACGCAGAAAAAAAATCAAAACTGGATATTGCCACTACAGCTTTTGTGCCGTCGATTCCAACAACTGCCATCCCGATTAAAATGTCCATCTTCCCCTCACGCAGAGGAACTGCTGCATGGGCCAATAATATTCCCGTTGCAGCGGCAGATATTATGACGGGTTCTAACGGTGTTGTACATCGTGTGGGCGCAGTAGTGGCTCCGCCATCACGTGTATTGCTCGATACAATCGCTCGTGATCCGGATTTTGCATATTTGGTTGCAGCAGTTGTGCGTGCTGATTCCGGTTTAGCTACAAACGCATCTCCAAGTTTGCAGTATGCTTTGGCCCAGCCATTTGCGAACCTTACTGTTTTTGCTCCAACGAATGCCGCATTTCAAACCCTAATTTACGGCTTGGTTTACCAACAGGCTTTTGCAGCAAGTGGCGGTAACGCTACTTTTGCTGATGCTCAGGCATCTGCTGCAGTTGCTGCCGGACCTGCATTTCTCTCAACAAATAATGTAACCACAACTTTGGTAAGAGGTATTGTTGTTTACCATGTTTTGGGTCAACGTGCATTCTCCGTAAACTTTGGTTCAACAGCTGCCAACTACCCAACATTGCTCAATGGTGCTATTGCTAATCATCCCGGATTGGCTATTTCCTCTACCTTGTCATCAGGTTTAGGTGTTGGTCTTTCTGTTAAAGGTGTTGGTAATGCAACAGCTGCAACTGCCGCTGCTGCATCAGGAACCAATCCTTTGGTTGATCGTATTGCTGTTAACGGCAACTTCTTCAAGATTAACCAGGTATTATTACCGCAATAAAAAAGTTGTTTTCATAGGTAAACGGCATCCGATAGGATGCCGTTTTTTTGTGCGCAGGTATGTGCTATTCGTTTACTTTTACAACAATGTAAACCTGTTTGCATATGCACATCGTTTTGTTTGATACAACAGCCCGGACTCAGTTATATCCTTTTTCGTTGATACGGCCACTTGCAGCTTTACGCAGCGGCATTTTTACCATGCAGGAGCGATGGAGTGCTGCATTTGAAAAAGATACATTTACATTAAGCGAGGCTTACCTGCAACAGCCTGTACCGAATAAACATGCTGATGGTTTACTGTACATCAATGCGTCGGCTGTATTCTCTCATGAGCTATTCAACGAGGTAAGATCGTTGGCCAAACAAACTGCATTGTACAGTGCCGATGTATTGATAGCAGTTAGCGCTAACGAGTTATTGACTTTTCCCATAGAAGATGATCAGCTTGCATCGTTTAAAAAGCAGCAGGCTGTTTCAAAAATTGAGCTACTTGCTTATCCCTTCGACCTTGTTCGCATGAACGATGCTTTGTTGCGGATGGATTTTGCTTTTATACAGCAGACAAGAGAAGCTGCAGCCATCTCATCAACCAATACAGTTATAAATCCTGAACAGATATTTATTGAAGAAGGAGCAGAGGTTGAGTATTGTCATCTCAATGCATCAGCCGGGCCTATTTACATTGGCAAAAATGCATTGTTGATGGAAGGTGCAATGATTCGTGGACCATTTGCAGCTTTGGATGAAGCGGTGGTAAAAATGGGGGCGAAAATTTATGGTGCTACTTCTGTTGGAAGAAAATGTACAGTGGGTGGAGAAATTAAAAATGCGGTGTTCTTCGATTACTCAAACAAAGCACACGATGGGTATATAGGTGATGCTGTAATCGGCTCCTGGTGTAATATCGGTGCCGGTGCATCTTGTTCCAACGTCAAGAATACTGCAAGTGATATTAAAGTATGGAACCAGCCTTTGCGTAAATGGATAGCAGCCGGTAATAAATGTGGTGTTATGCTGGGCGATTATACAAGGGTGTCCATCAACTCTTCATTAACAACAGGAATGGTGAGTGGTATCAGTGCCAATATTGTAAGCAACAGGTTGTCGCCGAAATATGTTACCGATTTTACATGGGATGTTGCAACGGGAGAAAAATATTTCCTGCACAAAGCATTACAGGAAATTGAAAACTGGATGCAGATGAAAAATAAATCGCTTACTAACGAGGATAAGTCCGTAGTAGAATATCTTTACGGCCAACTATAATTTAAAAATCAGAACAAAATGCGTAAACAGGTAGCAGCAGCCAACTGGAAGATGAATCTTACTTATCAGCAGGCTGAAGAGTTAATTACAGGTATCATCAATACGCCGCATCAGTTGTCGGCTCATCAATATGCAGTTTTTGCAGTGCCATTTCCTTACTTAACCATGGTGGCAGATAAATTGAAAGGTAAGGCAAATACCGGTGTTGCTGCACAAAACTGTTATACAAAAACAGCAGGCGCTTATACTGGTGAAACTTCGGTAGAAATGCTGAAATCGATTGAAGTAGGCTATGTGGTATTGGGCCACAGCGAACGCCGTGAATATTTTAACGAGAGCAACGAAATGCTGGCGGAAAAAGTAAACGTTGTTTTAGCAGCAGGTCTTACGCCGATTTTTTGTTGCGGTGAAGCATTAAGTATTCGTGAAGCCGGAACACAAAATGAATATGTAGGCAATCAGTTAAAAGAAAGTCTGTTTCATTTAAGTGCAGATGAACTGAAGAAAATAATTATTGCTTACGAACCAATCTGGGCAATCGGTACCGGTAAAACAGCTACCTCTGACCAGGCACAGGAAATGCATGCGCATTTGCGCAGTGTATTGGCGGCTCAATACGGCACAGATGTTGCAAATGAGATTTCAATTTTATATGGTGGAAGTGTAAAAGGTTCCAACGCCAAGGAAATTTTCGGACAGCCGGATGTAGATGGCGGATTGGTAGGTGGTGCTTCATTAAAAGCCGATGAATTTGTACAGATCATTCAGGCACTAAAATAATGCAATGAGACGAGCAGAACAGTTACAGAAACTATCGCATCAGCATCACAATGGTTTAATGGCTGTTCTGCTTTTAAAAAAAGGTATTGAGAAAAAAGCTGCGGTAGGTGTGTTGAGTGGATTTATTGTTCATTGCTGGGAAAGTGAACTACGTACGCATTTTATTAAAGAAGAAGTATACCTGCATCCGTACTTTCTGCATTTGCCCGGGTTGATGCCCATGTACGAGCAAATGAAAAATGAGCATCACGTAATACGCCGAATGATCGATGCGATACGTAACGGAGAATCTTCAGAGGAATTGATCACATCTTTTTATACCCTGCTTGAAAAGCATATCCGTTTTGAAGAACGGGAACTATTTATGTATATCCAGGAGCATATTGCAGCGGAGCATTTTGCTGCAGTAGAACAGTCGCTTGATGTGCTTACTGCAAAAGCCTGCTCCGATTACCCTGTAAAATTCTGGGAATAATAAAAACTTCAGCTTTTCATACTGTGCTGTGCACGCTCAAGCCGATCGTTCACTGCTCTTCCCAAACCTTCCTCAGGTAAATATTCTGCAAGTATCACATCTGCCTGCAGCTGATCAGCTTCACGCAAAACACGGAAAAGATTTTTTGCAGCTTCTTCTTTACTGCCGTTTGCTGATAAAATGAATTGTTGTTCTTTCGGAACAGAGGAGTGGTAGTGATTGAAATTTATAAGAATGATTTTTTTTCCTGCAAATTGCAGCAACAGCTCATCAATATTTCCTAAATACAAAGGCGTATTCGTAGCATAATGACTTTTTAATTGCCCCGGTGTATTCGGATTGTCGGTAATTTTTTGATGATGCTTTATTTCCTTGCCGATAACTTTTTCAATTGCTTCAACAGCAATACCGCCAAGCCGGTAGAGTACAAGTTCAATGTCTTCGTTCCATCCTACAATTGTTGATTCTACACCCACACCACAGGCTCCGCCATCAAGGATATACGGAATCTTATCTTGCAAACCTTCGTATACATGTTGTGCTGTTGTTGGACTAACATAGCCCGATGGGTTGGCGCTTGGTGCCGCAACAGGAAAATTTATTTGTGAAAGTAACTGCAGCGTTAATGGGTGATTGGGGACACGTATAGCTACACGTTTGCTGCCTGCTGTTACAAGATCGGGAACGTTCTGTTGTTTATTAAACAGCATCGTTAATGGCCCGGGCCAAAAAGCTGCAGCCAATAATTCTGCTTCTGCAGAAATATCTTTGATATATTGCTTCGCTTGTTCAAACGAAGCGACATGCATAATTAACGGATTAAACTGCGGACGGTTTTTCGCTGCATATATTTTTAACACAGCATCTTCATTTAATGCATTTGCTGCAAGACCGTAAACCGTTTCAGTTGGTATGGCAACCAGTTCGCCAGCTTGTAAAAATGCAGCTGCCGAAGTAATATCATTTCCTATTACTGTCTTCATTTTATATGCTCACCGGTAATTTTTCTTCGTGGTAACTATCAATTTTATCCATGTGCAGAAGGGTTGTACTCTTATCTTCACTTGGCTCATACATCATGTCAAACTTTGCACCGTAAATAAATTCTTCGTAGGTGTAAGAGCTTCTGCTCACAACAGTGTTGGCATATTCTTCATCATATCCTTTTACAAAAACAAGTATCTCCGTTTCTGCATCGGCAATTTCTTTGCGGGTAAGTTGATGAAACGGACTTTTTTCGTTGATGCTGTGTACAATGGTCCAGTTGCTGGTGAGAGTATTTGCTTTTGATAATTCCAGATCTAGGCTGTAAAATGCGTTCTTCCGTTCTGTTTCGTTTTCTGTATAACGCATTACGCAGGTAACTTTTACTTCTACATCGGTTAAAAAGTGCTCTTTAAACGGTGCAAAGCGAAACATTAATGCGTAGCCCTCTCTAAACGGTGTAAATAACGCAATGCTGCTGTATTTAATGTAAGCTTTCGGTTGTGAAAAACGTCCATAGATTAAACCGGTTGCAAGTGCCAGCATCAATATACCGGTGAACGATTCAAATGCTGCGATGGTGTTGGATGTAAGAGAGTCGGGGAACACATGGCCGTAGCCAACTGTTGACAGTGTTTGCGTACTGAAGAAAAATGCTTCCCAGAATTTCCCCATAACAGTAATTTCTTCCATGCCGCCTAAGTGATGTACACCAACAATAAAGTAGACGCATGCAAAAAAGAGATTAACGGTAATGTAGGTGATAGCAATCAATGAAATAAATTTCCAGGAAGGAAGTTTGAGCATGTATTGAAACACGCTGAAACGTTGCAAATACGAAATTCCCCGGAAGCGAATGTTGGGACGGCCATCTTTTTGAAAAAAACGACCGCCGCTTTGCTTGCTGTTAACACTTAGTCCGGTTTCTTTATTTTCTTTTGCCAGGCGGTTAAGCCTGCCTTTGGTTGATGCCATAATTCAAATATCTGTAAAACTACAGAAATGACCGATTTGCCTGTCTCATTCGGCTTGCAGGTTGGGGGAAATATTGTTTTTTGTACAATCTATTCGCTCTATATTTGAAACTGACTGAGGCGAACATGAAACTTGCAACTGCACTTTCCAAAAGTATATTATGGCGTGGATTTTATTTTGTGTCGGTGATGCTGCTGAACATTTTGGTTGCAAGACATTTTCAATCGGAAGGCAGCGGGCAAATGTACTATGTGATTAACCTGCTGGCCTTTACACTTATCCTCATCAGTTTTTGTCTTGAAGCTCCGATGGGCTACTATCTCTCCCAACAAAAAATAAATGAAACACAACTGGCGCTGCTTTCTGTTGGGTGGACGGTCCTGATTATGCTGCCGGGCTGGTTCATCATCCGTACATTACCGGTGCCAAAAGAAGGGTTGTTGCAGCTGGCCGGTTTCCATTTTTCTGCTACGTCTTTTCTTGCGGGTAATCTGCTGATTAGTTTTTTTGTTTCGCTGTTTTACGCCAAAATGGATTTTGTATTGCCCAATCTGTTACTGGTTGCTGTCAATCTGTTGTTGATTGGATTGGTGCCAAATAACGAATGGGTCAGCGGTTTTTTAAGCAACGAACGTTATGTGCAACTGTATTTCTTTGGCTTTTTTATGCAGGGCTTTTTGCTGATGCTTGCTTTTTTGTTTCGTTATTTTAAATGGTCTGCACTGAAAGCTGTGCCGGCTGCATTAATAAAACCGTTCTTTTCATTTGCGTTTATTGCTGTTGTTACCAACTCCATGACGTTTCTGATGTACCGTATTGATTACTGGTTTGTAAATAAGTATTGTGGTGATGATGAGCTGGGTAACTACATACAAGCCTGTAAACTGGCGCAATTGTTTTTTATTGTTCCTTCTATACTGGCTGGTGTTGTTTTTCCTATGACGGCATCGGGACGAAAGGAGGAAATGAATCAGAAAATGCAACTGCTTTCACGTGGATTAATTCTTTTTTACAGTGTCGCCTGTATGTTTTTGTTGGTAACAGGCGCCTGGCTTTTTCCATTTGTTTTTGGCCCAACATTTCAAAAAATGTACTTGCCATTTATATTGCTGGCGCCGGCGATTCTTTCGTACTCTGTTATTCATTTATTGGCAGCTTATTACAGCGGTAAAAAAGTTTTGCGTGTAAACCTTACGGGAAATATTCTGGCGCTCACTGTTATTGTTCTTGGCGATTGGCTCGTTATTCCCGTGTATGGTATTGCCGGTGCTGCAATGGTAAGCAGTGTTGGTTATCTCTGCTACATGAGTTATATGTTACTGGCGCATGCAAAAGAATACAACAGCCGCTTTGTTGATTTTTTATTGTTCCGGAAGTCGGATGCGCAGTTGTTGATCGGTTTGTTGAAAGAGAAATTTTCCACAGCTAAAACTGATGAGGTATGAAAGTACTTTGGCTTTGCAGTTGGTATCCGAATTCGGCCGATCCGTTTGATGGCGATTTTATTGAGCGACATGCAAAGGCATTGGCTTTATATCATCAAGTTGATGTGATGCATGTAGTACAGAATAAGCATTTTTTGAAAGGAATTACTTCAATCAAAAAAGAAGAACGAAACACTACAAATCTTAACGCATCCATTTACTTTCTCCCTTTACCCAATACCGGATTTGCATTTGTGAATGTATATCTATTCAATAAACGATATCAGGCTTTTTACAAACAACTGATCGAGCAATACATTGCAATAAACGGCAAGCCGGATCTTGTGCATGTGCATGTGCCGGTAAAAGCAGGGTTAACAGCAGTGCTGCTGAACAGAAAATACAATGTTCCGTTTGTTGTTACCGAACACAGCTCAGCTTACTTCGAATATATTCCTGAAAATTATTTCAGCCGCAACCGTTATTTCCGTTTTGTGACAAAGCAAACATTCAGTAAAGCACTTGCAGTTAGTACTGTTTCAAACTGGCTGCTGAAACGCTTACAGTTTTTATTTTCTGTACAGCAAACAAAACTCATCCGCAATGTGGTTGATACAAATTTGTTTTACCCGGTTGTTAGTGATCGTGAGCGGTTACGGTTTATTCATGTGTCGATGATGCATCCACTGAAAAATGTAGAAGGTATTTTGCGTGCACTCGCTTTGCTGAAAGAAAAGCGAACTGATTGGGAAATATGGTTCGTTGGACCCGCTTCAAAGGAAAACAGAGCGCTTACAGAAACTTTAGGTTTAACAGAACAGGTTCAGTGGAAAGGCACATTGCCTTATGCTGATGTTGCTGCTGCCATGCGTGCTGCAGATGCATTGGTGCATTTCAGTAATTATGAAAACCTGCCCTGTGTAGTAAACGAAGCTTTATGTTGCGGCTTGCCGGTTATTTCATCAAGTGTTGGAGGTATTGCAGAGATTGTTAATGCAACGAACGGCGTATTGGTAACAGCAGGTAATATAAACGAACTGACTGCAGCGCTTGCAGAATTTCTTCAATACAAAAACAGGTATAACAAAAATAAAATAGCTGCCGAAGCAGCTACTTTATTTAACGAAAAAGAAATTGGTAAGCAGTTGAACAGCTGGTATGCTGAGCTGCTTGCAAAAAAATAAATTACGATTTCAGCTTTGCAATGAGTTCAATATATTCCTGCATTGCAGCTTCTTTGCTTTTTCCTTTCAGCGCTTCCCATGCCTCGTATTTAGCTTTTGCCACAAAATCAAAAGGGTTTGAAGGAGCTTCGATATTTACATCGCCTTCGCTGCCTTGTTTGTATAACGAATAAAGCTGGAGTAGGGTGTCGTTACTGGGCCGCTCACTAAGCGATTTGCTTTCTGCCACCGCTTGTTCAAATTGTTGATGCAGATCCATAAGTTGTAAATTTTGACGAAAATAAGCGAATTCTTACTGAATCTGCTTTTCAAGAATCAGAAATTCCAATGGTTGTAAATGGGTGCCGGTAAGGTTGTCCTGCACAAAGGGTTTTCGTTCGCCGGTTTCGGCATAACCGTGGCGTTTGTACCAATCAATCAGTTCACTCCGTACCGAAATCACCGACATATAGATGGTTGCACTTCCAACCTTTTTTGCATGTTCATCGGCAGCTTTTAATAACTGTTTGCCAATACCGCCGCCCTGCAGGTTGGGGTTAACTGCAAACATGCCTAAATACACGCCCCGCTCATGTTGTTGCAGGTTGACGGTGCCGATGATTTCACCTGCATCGTTTGTGTATTTGAGAATTACGCTTCCGGGTTGTTGAAAAACTTTTAATACATCGGCTTCATCGGTGCGTACATCACCGGCAATTAAATGTGCTTCGGTAGTCCAGCCTTTTTGCGAACGTTCGCCACGGTAAGCACTGTTAAGCAAATCAACAATATGCGGAATATCCTCTTGAACAGCTTGTGCAATCATATATCAGATTTTAAAAATGTTGCAATTTACATTTCTTCATCGAAGTAAATTTTATAATACCGTTTACCGGTTACTTCATCGTATCCCTGTTCAATCAATTCTCTGTTACCATGGATGTAAATATGAAAATTACGATCGAGCTTAATGACGCTTTTAAATACCCGTGCTTGTTTTTTCACAGCAGAAGAGGAGATAGCAAACGAATCGGCAATTTCAATATTATGCTCGTGCAGGTACGATGAGCCGAATTGCTGAAACGATTCGATCAGTTCGGGTTCCTGAAATACAGCTTCCTGGAAATTATTGATGTTGAAATTGTCGTGCTCTTTGAAATAGGCAACCGATTTATTGAGTAAGCCTGCCTGATCGGCCTTAGATGTTTCAAATGCAGCAGGCAGATTGTTTACAATAAACTCTTTGGCAACATGGAGAAAGTTTTTGGTAAAGCTGAAACTGTCTGCACATTCCTTCACCTTTAAAAAATCATATTTCCAATAAGCTGCTTCATTGCCTTTGTTGGTATGATCAATTAAAAATAAACGATAGCCATCTTCCGAATTGCAGTTGAGAATTACACAGGCTTTGTCAGCTTTGTTGGGGTCAAGTCCTTTGCGGCTTTGAATATCGAGTTGATCACGCATCAGGTCAACCAGTAAAAAATCTTTTTTGTTTTCTGCTTTGATGAGTACAATGGCATCCACTTGTTTTTGTTCGAACGTTAAATCTTTGAAATACGCTGTAAACAATTCGCCGGGTTTAATGCCGGGATGTTTACTGGCATTGGCCAGATGTTTTGCCATGGCAACCGATTGCTCATGTAAGCTGTCGGGTTTTTGAAAAATGGTCTGGCAGTATGCATACATTTCGTTGTACTTTAAATCGGTTTCGTGTACAAACTGGTACTGCTGTTCTTCTTTAAATGCAGTGAGAAAAAACTGGCTCAGTAAATCACGCAGAGCTGCATCAGCTAACGGAAAACCATCTTCGGTTAAAACGGTTTGTCCCTCCTGATCGATGTAGTGAACGGAAAGAGCTTCGAGACTTGAATCGGTATAAGTAAACATGAAATGCGCTGTATTGAGTGGCGCAAGATAACTGAATGCAGAGAAATTTGTTTTTCATTGTTCGTTTATTCCTGAAAAAGTTGCCAGGGCTTGTTACACTTATGTTAATCCATATTTGTATATGATCGTGCCGCATAAATTTGCCGCTCACCAACAAGTAACGTATGCGATTTTCTTTTGCACTTATTTTTTGTTTCAGTATTTCAATTGCCCAAGCCCAAACGGAAAAAGAGAAGGAAGTAATGGATAGCTTGTATGTGCTGGAAGAAGAGACAAAGAAAAGTCCGGTTAAAGTATTGCATGCAGAGCCATTGTATATCGATCTCATCCGTGATCTTGGTGCAAGAAAAGGAGAGAAGGAGTGGAATGTTGGCCTCGGACTTACTGATAACAATAACTACGATCGGTATACAGCATTGGTTGAATACGAATGGGCGCCGATCAACCGTCTTGGTTTAGAAGTGGAATTGCCTTTTTCGTTTTATTATCCCACAAATGGTAATAGTACAAAGCCGGGCAGCCAGTTAAACAGTTTTAAAGTTGCGGCCCAATATACGTTTCTCGTTGCAGAAAAGCAGAAAACCTCTATGGCTTTTGGTTATATACAGGAGTTTGAATTCACCGAGTTTCGTAATTATGGAAAACGCAAACTTTATACAGGTAATGTGTACAATCCTTTTTTTGTAGCAGCTAAACGTTGGGGTAATAATTTTCATACACTTTTGTACAGCGGCCCTTTGATCGGTCAGCATTTTGAAGACAAATCAATACATACCAACTGGCAGATCAACAGCAATGTGCATTATATGATTCCCGGTACAAGAAACTTTATTGGTGTTGAGTTTAATAAGGAATTATCGAAAAATAGTTTTGATATGACGGTTCGTCCGCAAATGCGTGTAAGCGTTGCCGATAATTTATTGGTGGGTATTGTAACAGGAATTCCTGTAAGCAGAAAGACAGAACGGTTCAGTAGTTTTTTACGATTGATCTACGAGCCGGGACATAAAAAAGGAAGAGCATAATAAAACAGCCCCGCAAATTTTGCGGGGCTGTTTTATTTATTAGTCTCTGTAGTTGAGTGCCGGCTTTCGATCGCCCAGCAATGCCTTGTATTGGTAATCGCCTACCTGTTGTTTAAATTCTGCTTTTGCTTTTTCAATCAGCTCAGGATGCAGGAACAAATCAATTGCTGTCATTGCCATTGTTTTGGCCGATACCATCATTCCTTTTGTACCAATTTCAGTGCCGCCGCATGCTACGGCCTGCCAGCTGTGTGCAGCAGTGCCGGGTACCCATGTAGCCGAACGCAAACCAACCGTTGGTACAACATAACTCACATCACCTACATCGGTACTGCCGCCGCCGGCATCTGCTTCAACCTTCAATGGTTTTACCGTTCCTGCTTCGTTTACTGCGGGTGCCGTAAAACCAAAAGTTGCCTGGATTTTATTTCCAAACTCAACTTCGGCTGCAGTGTATTGTACGCCGCCTGTTTTGTCTAAATTCTTTTGCATTACTTCTGCCAATGTTCTGTTGAGTAACAAATCATGTGTGCCGCCAATCATTTCAAATTCCATTTTTGTATCGGTGCCGAGTGCTGCACCATTTGCTGCATTTACCACACGGTTGAAGATACTTTGTACCTGATCACGCTTGGGATGACGCACATAGTAATATACTTCTGCATAATCAGGGATTACGTTGGGGGCTTTACCGCCACTTGTAATTACATAGTGAATGCGTGTTTCCTGCGGAATATGTTCACGCATCATGTTCACCATGTTATTCATAGCTTCTACACCATCCAAAGCAGAGCGGCCACGTTCCGGTGATGCAGCTGCATGTGCAGAAATGCCACGGAAACGAAACTTGGCACTCATGTTGGCTAATGCACTCGTCATGGTGATGCTGTTATCATTTCCGGGATGCCAATGTATAGCAACATCTACATCTTTAAACAAGCCTGCTCTAACCAAATACACTTTGCCGCTACCGCCTTCTTCAGCAGGACAACCAAATACCTTAATGGTGCCGGTAAACTTTTTTTCTTCAATAAGTTTTTTAATGGCAATACCTGACGCCACAGATGCTACACCAAACAAATGATGGCCGCATGCATGCCCTGCGTCTTTACCTGCACTTGTTTTTTCGGGTGCATTGGTTTGCGATAAGCCCGGCAATGCATCAAACTCAGCAAGAATGGCAATTACTGGCGAACCACTACCGTACGTAGCAACAAATGCAGTAGGTATTCCTGCAACACCTGTTTCAACAGTAAAGCCGTTATCTTTTAGAGTTTGTTGTAAGAGTGCGCTGCTCTTTACTTCTTTGTAACCCACTTCAGCATAGTCCCATATCTGGAAAGCCATGCTTTTGTATTGCTCGTAATTCGATTGAATAGAAGTGGAGGCTTGTGTTTTGAACTGATCGTCTTTGCTAACAGCAGGCTTCTTTTGTGCCAGTACCGTTGCTAACTGTAACAGAAATGTAAGTAGTAAAACGCTTCTCATGCTTCATTGGTTTTTAGAAACAGGAAAGATAAGAAGCAATAGGTACATAAAATGCACACGTTGTTAATTCACATCTTTATGCGGTATTACAGCATTTAACCGTGATTTAGCTTTGCGGTGGTAAGATTAAAATTTCACTCAAATAACCATGACAAACAATATAGCCTTATCTCTTATAACTGTTTTTTTGTTTTTTGCAGCCTGCCGTAAAACGCCTCCTGTTCCCAAACCTTCCACTGCCGATTTGATAGTTGAGCTGGACAATAATTACCTGCCCAACGAAAAAGCAGACTCTGCCTATGTATGGTGGACTGCAGACGGTAAGCGTGTACAAAAGAATCTAACAAAGATTGCCGGTAAGTTTTCGATTTCACTCGATTCGTTAACTGCTGCTGTAGATATTGTTGAAGTCCGTTTGTATACATCAAAACTCATCAACAGTCACCGTTCGATGTATGTGAAACGAATCAGTAAACCTGTCAATAATAAATATGGGATTGTTTTGAGAGGACCATCTTCCGTAACAGACCCAAACTGGGTGCCACGTGTGTTTATGCTTGATGGCGGAGTAGGTGCAATTGCGGTAATGGGCATACGGCCGGAAGATACTTTCCTTGGCTTGTACAATATTGCAGACAAGTGGATCGATTTGACTGTAGAGAAAATTTATTACAAAGGGTTAAGCACTGTTGCAGGAAAATTGTGGACATGTAACGGCAATCATTGTATTATACCCAACGGTATGTATGAAAATGAACTTTACTTCGCATCTGTTCAGCAGCAACTGGCCGGTAAAGAATACAACCATATTGAACAGTTGTTTATGTTCGGCGATGGTAACATTCAAAACGGCTGGCGGGTGCTGAGCTTTACGTACGACTTCAAGTAACTGTTTAACTCATCAGGTCAATCATGCCCTTAAATACCAGTACGAGCCCAATGATGGTTAAGCCGTACAATGCAAAATTGAAATTGCTGTTGCTGTTAAACAGTATCAGTGTAAAAAAGAAACCGGTGGTAAGCAGGAAGATGCCGATGCCACAGTAAATGAAAGCTGAGTTGCGTTTCTTTTCATTACGGATTTTCTTCCATTCGTCGAATTGCTGTTGCGCAACTTCATTGGGCAATCCTGTTTCCAGTAAACGTTGCAGAATTTCCTCGTTTGTGAGGCCCTGTTGTTTCAATGTATTAATATGCTGAAAAGCATCCTGCAGTTGGACAGTACTCATGTAAATGGCAAGTTTATGTGGAAGATAGAAATTTTCTGTGATTAGTTTAAACAGCAGGTACTTCTTTTTCCCGGCTTGTATTGTTCGTTCAGGTGTCTGACGCTTGCAGCGTCCTCACACCGAACTCCGAAATGCCTGCAGTGTCAGGACATCGCAGATGTCAGACACTGCAGGATGCCTGTTTCCTTCTTTCAAACAATATAACTACAGCCGCACCAGCAACGTAGGCCATCAGATCTTTCCATTCAAATGAAGAGCCAATGATGATGCGGGCTGCTTTTGAATGTTCGAGTCCGAGCCATTGAACAATATTAAAGTATTGCAGCAGCTCTACCAGGAAAGTGAAAGCCAACACAGCAATTACTGTTTTAAACACTGGCATTGCAAAAAACGATTTAATAAAACAATAGAGGAGAATCACAACTAACAAGTCGCCAATATAGGGACGGATGATTGTATCATGCACGAAGAGGGCAATAAGAATTTCAACGATAAGCAGAAACAAGCAGGTGAGGAAGTACCGCAGGCTAAATTGCATGTATGCGGAATGTTTTCGCAATGATACACAACTCTTAAAATTCTATTGGACATTCCAGTTCCCCTCTTTATCCCCAGCTCCAACACACTGCTTTCCGCACGCCTAATTCACCTATCTTTGCCGCCTTGAAATCGAAGGAGTTTTAATGAAGAATATCAGGAATTTTTGCATCATCGCCCATATCGACCACGGAAAAAGTACCCTGGCCGATCGTTTATTACAAACCACCAACACCATCAGCGATCGAGATATGATGGACCAGGTGCTGGACGATATGGATCTGGAACGTGAAAAAGGGATTACCATCAAAAGTCACGCTATTCAGATCAACTACAAACACAAAGACGGACAGGAATACATCCTGAACCTCATCGATACACCCGGTCACGTTGATTTCAGCTACGAGGTGAGCCGTGCCCTTGCTGCCTGCGAAGGCGCCTTGTTGCTGGTAGATGCTGCACAGGGTATCCAGGCACAAACCATTTCGAACCTTTACCTCGCTATCGATAACGATCTGGAAATTATTCCTGTCATCAACAAGATCGACATGGAAGGTGCCATGATCGAGGAAGTAAAAGACCAAATCGTTGATTTGATCGGCTGCATACCCGAAGAAATTCTGTTGGCCAGCGGTCGTAGTGGCATTGGTATTGAAGCCATTCTCGAAGCCATTGTTGAGCGTATTCCAGCGCCGCAGGGCAAACCCGAAGAACCATTGCAGGCGTTGATCTTCGATAGTGTGTTCAACAGCTTCCGTGGTATCATCGTTTACTTCCGTATTTTAAACGGAAGCATCAAGAAAGGCGACAAAGTAAAATTTGTAAGTACCGATCAGGAATATGAAGCGGCTGAGATCGGTATCCTTAAACTGAAGATGACCGAGAAGAAAGAAGTGAATTGTGGCGATGTAGGTTATCTGATTACCGGTATCAAGAATGCCAAAGAGGTGAAAGTGGGTGATACGATTACACTGGCTGCTAATCCCACACAGGAAGCCATACGTGGTTTCCAGGAAGTAAAGCCGATGGTATTTGCCGGCATCTTCCCGGTGGTAACAGAAGATTTTGAAGAGCTGCGTGACTGCATGGACAAACTGCAGTTGAACGACGCTTCTTTAACCTTCGAACTCGAAACCTCGCAAGCCCTTGGCTTCGGTTTCCGTTGCGGCTTCTTAGGCTTGCTGCACATGGAAATTATCCAGGAGCGTCTGGAGCGTGAGTTCAACCAAACAGTAATTACTACTGTACCTAACGTAAGCTTTATTGCCTATACAACACGTGGCGAAAAAATACAGGTAAATAATCCTGCACAAATGCCGGAGCCTACGGCAATGGATCGTATTGAAGAGCCTTATATCAAAGCACAAATAATTACCAAGCCCGATTATATTGGTAACATCATGACGCTTTGTTTGGGCAAACGTGGTATCCTCATCAATCAAAGCTATCTCACGCAAACACGTGTGGAACTGATTTTTGAAATGCCGTTGACGGAGATTGTATTCGACTTTTACGATAAACTGAAATCGCAAACTCGTGGTTATGCATCGTTCGATTATAACCCGATCGGTTACAGAGATGCAGACATTATTAAAATGGATGTGCTGCTGAACGGCGATAAAGTGGATGCTTTGAGTGCATTGATTCACCGCAGCCGTGCGCAGGATTTTGGCCGTAAGCTTTGTGAAAAACTGAAGGAGTTGGTTCCCCGTCAGCAGTTCCAGATTGCTATCCAAGCGGCCATTGGTGCCAAGATCGTTGCCCGTGAAACGATTTCTGCGATGCGTAAAGATGTTACTGCAAAATGTTATGGTGGTGATATCAGCCGTAAGCGTAAACTCCTCGAAAAACAGAAAGAGGGTAAAAAGCGTATGCGTCAGATTGGTAATGTAGAAGTGCCACAGGAAGCGTTCTTAGCGGTGTTGAAGCTGGATGATTAAAATTTGATGTAATCCTGAGCGAAGTCAAAATGCCCGGATATAAATGCTAAAAGCACAAAGAACATTCTTTGTGCTTTTTTATTTATCGTAAGTTTCCGTAAATTGAATAAGTAATAACCCTATTCACCGTAAACCACAAACTATGAGCGACTTTACACTTAATAAAGAACCTGATCTTGTCGTAACTGCCCGGTTTATTACCAAAGGGGCAGATAGCCCGTTATTTGGTAATGGCTATACTGTTCGGCTATACGACAGAGATATTGTAGATGATGATTATTTAGGTGAAAGTTATCTCGACCGAGAAGGACATATACGCATTGCTTTTGCCCACGATGCATTTGTTAACGATGCTGCATTTAAAGAAGCCAAACCCGACTTTTATTTTGTGGTATTACAAAACGGCAAGCCCGTCTTCACTACAAAAGTGTTACAGGAGTTGAGTATCGAAGATTTGCAGCAGTTCAGAATGGGAGAGGGCGAAGTGGTTGATTTGGGCACTTTCCTCATTGATCTGAATTAATCCATTTTCAACTTCTGTGTTCCTTAAATACAATGCCGTGCTGTTGTAATTCTTTCAGCACGGGTTCGTAAATTTCTTTTCGTGTAGGAATATGTAATCCTTTCAGTTTTATCTGTTCTTCCAGGATAAGTTTTGCTGCAATGCCCAATGGTAATCCTACTGTCTTAGCCATTGCAGTCCGCAAGCTGTCATCGCCTTTTACAACGAGGCTGCTGTTGATAGTATGTGTTTCATTATTCTTGCGGTATTCAATTTCGTGCAACATTACAATCATGTCTTTGTCGGTTGGCTTTAATGCCAGTTTTTGTTCTGCTTTCTGTTGCAAAATGTCGGCACTACATTTTACGTTTGCAGGCAACGCTTCATTACTGTCAAGTTCCAGGAAAGCAAACTGCTCAAGAATAAGATCATGATCTGCCTCTTGTACATACAGTTCAAGATACATGCGCAGGCTTAGTTCCCGTCCTTCTACCTGTTTTGTTTTTGCAGCTAACCAGTCGGCATAGGTGCTGCATTGTTTTACCAAATCGGTATCGTTTTCATTTGTTAAACCAAGGTCAACAACAACATCCCATCCTTTACAGAAATCGGCATAACGTAACGTGGTACGGATGAATGTTGAAGCCTCTTCAAGTTTGTACAAAGGCATATAACTCAACGAATCTCTGTTGGGGTACCAGGCCAAGGGCGGTAAATCATCAATCACAATTGCTTTACAGTTTTCAAATACCTGGTGATAGCTTTTCTGCACAAGTGCATCGTTTTCTTTGTAGGCTGCACCTGCATGTCCGGCCATGACGATGTTGCGTGGATTCCAACTGATTTTATAATGCCAAGGGTTGTTATCACTCTCCGGAGCAACCAATCCCCCGCAATGCGATTTGAAGGATGCGATGGAACCGCCATCGTTGCGTATTTCATCAAACAACTGCATAGCGCTCATGTGGTCAATTCCGGGGTCGAGGCCCATCTCACACAAAAACAATAATTCCTTGCTGTTAATTTCTGCTTCCAGTTGTTTAATGTCTGCATCCACATACGAAGCATTCAGCAAATGTCGGCCTATAGCCACACAATCTTTTGCAACATGACTGTGGAGAAAAGGAGGGAGTAAGGATATGACGAGATCAGCAGCTTCAATCAACATCCTCCGCTCATCGGCATTGGTAACATCTACTTCTGCGGCTTTGGTATTTGTTGCGTTGTTGAGTTTTTCCTGTACCTGTTGCAGGTTGGCATCGGCAACAATGAGCTGCCATTGTTTTGCGGCTACAGTGGCCTTCAGATAGTCAATTAAAACAGTGGCCGATTTGCCGGCGCCAAAGACAAGAATCGTTTTCAAAATGCTTTTTCTTTTAACGAGTTACGATAAGCGAACATAGGTAATTTATACTGATGAATTGCTGTTGCGAATCAGTTTTGGGTGTTTGCCCTTCTATCAATAAATTTGCCCCACTTTAAAAACAAAGTTATTTCAATGAGAACAATAGCCATGCGTGAAGCCCTGCGTGAAGCAATGCAGGAAGAAATGCGCAGAGATGAAAAAGTGTTTTTGCTGGGTGAAGAAGTAGCCGAATACAACGGTGCTTATAAAGTTAGCCAGGGTATGCTGGCCGAATTTGGTGAAAAACGTGTAATTGATACCCCCATCTCTGAATTGGGTTTTACTGCTATTGCAGTAGGCGCTGCTCAGAATGGCTTACGTCCGATAGTTGAATTTATGACCTGGAACTTTGCTGTATTGGCATTGGATCAGATTCTTAATACCGCATCAAAAATGCTGGCGATGAGTGGTGGTCAAATTGGCTGTCCCATCGTTTTCCGTGGAGCCAACGGTTCTGCAGGTCAGTTGGGTGCGCAACACTCTACAGCGTTTGAAAGCTACTATGCCAACATTCCCGGTTTAAAAGTAATTTCTCCATCTAACCCATACGATTCAAAAGGTTTGTTGAAAGCGGCTATCCGTGACAATGATCCGGTTGTGTTTATGGAAAGCGAAGTAATGTATGGTGATAAGGGCGAAGTACCAGAAGGCGAATACATCATTGAAATCGGTAAGGCAGATATTAAGCGTCCCGGTCGTGATGTAACCATCGTTTCTTTTAACAAAATGATGAAAGTTGCCTTGGGTGCAGCTGAAGAGTTAGCGAAGGAAGGGATTGAAGCTGAAGTAATCGACTTACGTACGATCCGTCCGTTGGATTGGTTTACCATTCTGGAAAGCGTTAAGAAAACAAATCGTTTGGTGATTGTGGAAGAACAATGGCCATTTGCTTCTGTTTCATCTGAAATTACATATCGTATTCAGAAAGAAGGTTTCGATTACCTCGATGCACCGATTCGCCGTATTACCAGTGCTGATGCGCCGATGCACTATGCGCCAACATTGGTAGGTGCGTATTTGCCGGATGTACCACGTACAGTAAAATTGGTGAAGGAAGTGATGTACATGAAGAAATAACCTTAGTTGCAATAAGTAAAAAGCCGATCAAATTGATCGGCTTTTTTGCATTCTGGACAAATAAGTGGCTGTAGAATTTTTTATTCAAAACTTTTGAAGCATATTTGCCTCGGTTTTTCATAGGATATTGGATTTTAAACGAAGCTGGATTTCTATCCGGCTTTTCTTTTTTCCGGAACTGTCCAGTCGCTATATCTTTCAACGGGCCTGTGCGAGCCGCTAGGGCATAATACCTTCTACAAATAAACGGAGTGTACTTAGAATAATCCAGACTAAGCCATAGGTAACAAACACTAACGAAAGCCCCAATGCAGAAATTTTTGCTGCGAGTTTCCAGGCTGGTTGCGACGAAATTGAATTCAACTTCATAGGGATTGGTTTTAGTACATAACAAAGCTACATAACCTGTTTGGCCTGCGCAATCGAAGAAAACCTGTATTTTAAAGCGGTATTTACTGATGCCACACTACGGCCAGCTACGTAGTTGCGACTCGTAGAAAGTCCATTCAGGCGTAGCTATGATTTTATTTGAAGATGCAGAATACCATGGATTTAGGTTTTTATTGCTGGTATTTTTAAGCACATGAATATCCTGCGCCGGCATATAGCTTTGGGCTAAAAGGTATATCAGTTCGCCTGTTTGTTTATGCCGGGCCAGATCCATTACAATCACTGCATGTCCGGGTGAACCGCCTTTGATCAACACATCACCTGCTGCCAATGTCTGCCAGTTTTTAGGCTTGAGTTCTTTTTCCAGCGAAGCAGTACCGCACATGCCAAATACAATATCTAAGTAGGGCTGCCAGCCCCTGGTTTTGTATTGTTCCCAGCAATATTTTTTCCGGTTGTTATCAGCAAAGCAAATGGGCTTGTTTTGCTTTTTCAGATATTCTGCACGCAGGCGCATCACTGCATCTGCGCATTGCTGCAAATCCTTATTGCCAACACTAACCTCAAGCACAGCATATTGAGCCGCCTGGTTGATTTTGGGTTTACCATTGTACAGGTACACTGTGCGGTCGGCTTTTAACGGAAGTTGCCGCAGAAAGTGTGCAAAACTGTTTTCCTGTACCTGCAGGCGTTCGTATCCGTCGGGTAAAGGAATACTGCTAATTGTTTTTGTTATGGGCACTGTATGCTTGTTGTTTAGGGAAAGTAAAAAGCATCCTGAGCAGGCAAAGAAAAAGGCGGCCGCATTCATACTTGCATGGTTTTTGGTTAGCTTTGAATCGATTCGAAAAAAAATCCACAAAAGAATCTGTTAAACTATATGAGCAACATTTTAATTATCGACGACGAAAAAGCAATCAGGAAAACATTAGGTGAAATTCTTTCGTACGAAGGCTATAAGATTGAAGATGCTGAAAACGGTGATGAGGGCTTAAAAAAATTGAAGGAGAAAAGTTATGATGTGGTGTTGTGTGATATTAAAATGCCGAAGGTTGATGGCCTTGAGTTTCTAGAAAAAGCAAAGGAAATAAATCCCGATGTGCCCATTATCATGATTTCGGGACATGGCACCATTGAAACAGCGGTGGAAGCGGTTAAAAAAGGTGCTTTTGATTATGTAGCCAAACCACCGGATCTCAACCGTTTGCTCATCACTATCCGCAATGCAATGGATAAGCAAACACTGGTAACCGAAACCAAAGTGCTAAAGCGTAAAGTGAGCAAAGTGCAGGAAATGATTGGTGAGAGCCCGGCTTTGAAAAAGATCAAAGACACGATTGATAAAGTTGCCCCAACCGATGCCCGTGTACTCATTACCGGCGAAAACGGTTCGGGTAAAGAATTGGTAGCCCGCTGGATGCACGAAAAAAGCAACCGTGCAAACGGCCCCATCATTGAAGTAAACTGTGCGGCTATTCCCGGTGAGTTGATCGAGAGTGAATTGTTTGGTCATGAGAAAGGTTCGTTTACTTCTGCTATTAAACAACGCATCGGCAAATTTGAACAGGCCAACGGCGGTACACTTTTCCTGGATGAAATTGGCGATATGAGTCTTACAGCGCAGGCAAAGGTTTTGCGTGCCTTACAGGAAAATAAGATCACAAGGGTAGGTGGCGAAAAAGATATTACTGTGGATGTGCGTGTTATTGCTGCAACCAATAAAGATCTGCTGAAGGAAGTTGAAGAAAAGAATTTCCGTCTCGATTTATACCATCGTTTAAGTGTAATTATTATTCATGTGCCATCGCTCAACGAACGCAGAGAAGATATTCCGTTACTGGCCGACCATTTTCTGCAACAGGTGGCAGATGATTATGGCCAGGCAAAGAAAGGAATAGATAAGGCTGCTGTGGAAGCTTTGCAAAAGCATAACTGGAGCGGTAACATCCGTGAGTTCAGAAACGTAATGGAACGTTTGGTGATTCTTTCGGGCAAAACAATTACAGCCGAAGATGTGTACAATTTTGTGATACCCCGTGCATGAGCCAACGCATTTATTGCATCAGCGGTTTAGGAGCCGATGAAAAAGTTTTTTCGCAACTAACATTACCCGGCTGCGAATTGGTTGTTCTTCCTTGGTTGATGCCGCAGAAAAACGAATCGATACAGCAATATGCCCGGCGTATGGCTGTGTCGATACAGGAAGAGCGCCCCGTTCTTCTGGGAGTTTCATATGGTGGTATGGTCGCTATAGAAATCAGTAAACTACTGGAGTTGGAAAAGCTGATCCTGGTTTCATCTGTAACAACAAAATACGCCTTGCCCTGGTGGATGCGGGCAACAGGTAAGCTGGGGCTACATAAACTTTTGCAACCAAGACCCCATCCGTTGTTTTATCCAATCGAAAATTATTTCCTTGGTACTGTGTCCAAAACAGAAAAGAGGATGGCCAACCAGTTTCGAAAGAAAGTAGATGGCCGCTTTGTGCAGTGGGCCATTAACGAAATTGTAACATGGAACAATGTAACAAAACCATCCAACTATCTACAAATACATGGTACAAACGATAAACTGTTCCCGGTAAGTAAGTCGGAGGCTGCTTATATTGTAAAAGGTGGCGGCCATTTTATGGTTTATAACAGGGCTGCAGAAATAAGTGCCATTATTTTAAACGAGTTACGTCTGCAGGAACAATAGGCGAATATTTTAATAGCGGTTTCGGGCTGCAAAACCGAAACCCTTACATTTGTGACCAATAAAAAAACTGAGCATGGAAGGAAATGAAATTTTAGGAATCTTCTTGATTGGCTTACTGGTAATACTGTTGCCTGCCGTTGGTTTGTATGGCATGTTTAAAAAAGCAGGTGTTGCTCCCTGGAAAGCACTTGTTCCTTTTTACAATACATGGGTAATGGTAGAGCTCGCCGGTATGAAGAAGTATTGGTTCTTCCTGCAGTTTTTGCCGATCGTTGGTTGGTTTGTCTCTATCGCCATCATTATCGATTTTGTAAAGGCATATGGCAAGTTTAAATTTTGGGAACATGCCTTAACTGTGCTCATTTCACCACTTTACTTTATTTACCTCGGATTTAATAAAACAGATAAGTACCTCGGACCCGAAGCGATTACGGCTCACAAAAAGTCAACTGTACGTGAGTGGGTTGATGCTGCCATTTTTGCCATCGTTGCTGCAGGGCTTATCCGCATGTTCATTTTTGAAGCGTATGTTATTCCTACACCGTCAATGGAACGTTCATTGCTGGTAAACGATTTTCTGTTTGTAAGCAAAACGGCATACGGCACACGTGTTCCCAATACACCATTGGCATTTCCGTTGGTGCATCACACACTACCCATCGTTAAAACAAAATCGTATTTAGAGTGGATCAAACTCGATTACAGGAGATGGTTTGCCAAGCAGGTAAAGCGGAACGATGTGGTGGTGTTTAACTTGCCGGTAGGCGATACGGTTATTAATGATGAGGAACGTTACGGATCGAAAGTAACCTATTACGATGCGTTGCGCAGCGAGTTTAACGGTAACAGAAATGCATTATGGGATGCTTACGGCGACATTATTATTACACGCCCGGTTGATAAGCGTGAGAATTTTATTAAACGTGCAGTAGCTGTTGCCGGCGACACACTTGAAATTAGAAATGGTGTGGTGTTCATTAACGGCAAGCCGGGTGAAACACCTCCGCATTCGGAAACGAATTATGTGCTGAAAACAAAAGGCCAGCCTTTAGATTATACTGCAATTGAAGAAGAGTATGGTATTCGTGCAGATGCCGGTGAAGTAAGAGACCTTGGTAATAATCTTTACGAAATATTTTTAACCAAAGAACAGGTTGGTATTTTCAGCAGACTCTCGTTTGTTGAATCGCTTACACCAGTAAACTATGCTTACGAAAAAGATACCAGAGGCATTGGCGGTATTGATGTGTACCCGAATGACAGCGTGTATTGCAAATGGACAATTGATAATTATGGTCCGTTGTTTATTCCAAAGAAAGGAGCCACTATTCAGCTCACAGCTGAAAATTACAGCCGTTATGAGCGTGTAATCCGCACCTACGAGCACAACGATTTTGAAATGAAGGACGGCAAGTTCTATGTAAACGGAACGGCTACAGATAAGTACACCTTTAAACTGGATTACTATTGGTTAATGGGCGACAACCGCCATAACTCACTCGACAGCCGTTATTGGGGTTTTGTACCCGAAGATCATGTGGTGGGCAAGGCTTCCCTCATTTTCTTTAGCTGGAACAAAGGCCCGAGATGGAACAGGATTTTCCGTTCAATCAAATAATAACTTATATTTGATACCGAGCTTTTATGATGGATCCTCCGACATGTTCGGGGGATTTTTTGTCTAAACAGGTGACCATGAATAAAAAAGAATACCAGTTTGATTACGAGGTGTACGAGAGTATCGACGACCTCACAGAAGAAGATAAATGGCTTTTAGATGAGGCCAGAGAAGTAACTCAGCATGCTTATGCACCCTATTCCCGTTTCCAGGTGGGTGCTGTTGCCAAGCTCAACAATGGAGAGATTATTGCCGGCAGCAACCAGGAAAACGCCTCTTTTCCTGCCGGGCTTTGTGCCGAAAGAGTCGTGCTGGCATCGGTATCATCACTTTATCCGAAAATGCCAATTGAAACAATTGCCATCAGCTATTTCAACAATAATGGCGAGAGCAATCATCCGATTTCTCCATGTGGCATTTGCCGGCAGGCATTGCAGGAGTTTAGGGAAAAAACCAAGCAACCGATCCGTTTGATATTGGGTGGTATGCATGGCAAAGTATTTATTATACCCGATGCGGCGATGTTGTTGCCATTGAGTTTTACCAGTACCGATCTGCAATAACAGTTTACTTGGTAAACTCACTTTTCAGCAATGGCCAATCGCTGTTGCTGACATGCGCTTCTTTCATCAGTTGTTTGATCTTTTGCACAACAGCAGGGTATTGGGCTGCGAGATTGTTTTGTTCCGATGGATCAGTTGATAGATCGTACAGCTCAACAGGCGCATCATCATTCTTGTTTACATCTAACCGAACGCCTTTCCATTTGCCCCACAATACAGCTTGTCGACCATTGTTTTCATGAAACTCCCAATAGAAATAGTCGTGTTGTTTTTGTTTGCGTTTATTAAGCAAGATTGGTACAATTGAAATGCCATCGATCTTTTCTGCAACAGGAATTTTTGCAAGTTCCAGGAAAGTTGGATACATATCCCACAACGCAAAGGGCTTTTGTACAACAGCCGGTTTTATTTTGTTTGGCCAGTACGCAATAAAAGGTACACGCATGCCGCCTTCGTACAAATCACGTTTAATACCACGGTAAATACCATTGCTGTTAAAGAACTCCGGATCACCACCGTTTTCTCTGTGAGGTCCGTTATCGCTGCTGAAGATGATGAGTGTATTTTCGGCCAAGCCTTTTGCTTCAATTGCTTTTACAATTTCTCCCACATACATATCCAGCCGGCCAACCATGGCCGCAAACTGTGCATGCGGATAAGGCTCGGGCTGCATGTTATGTGGTCTTGTTTTTAAAGCAGCACCGGTGAGTGGTTGTTCGTTGAATTTTTGTTTGTAGTAGTTGTATAAACTATCGTGCGGACCAATGACGTCTCCATGTGGTAATGTGTAGGAGAGATACATGAAGAACGGTTTGTTATTCTGTTGATTGATGTATTGTACAGCTTGCTGCTGAATGAGTGCTGCAGAATAAACGGAATCGTATTTTTTGTTTACAGACAGATCAACTTTTGTATGATTGTTCCATAAATATGGCGGAAAGAAATCATGTGCCAGGCTTTGATCGTTATACCCATAGAATAAATCAAAACCTTTCTTATTCGGATCACCGCTGTTTTGATTAAAGCCCATTCCCCATTTGCCAAAGCACGCAGTAGCATAACCATTTTGCTGCAGATAATTTGCAAAGGTTTTGGTTGATGCAGGCAATGGTGTTTGTCCTTCGGGTTCAAATTGTTTGTTGCCACGAATAGGCGTGTGGCCTGTATGCAACCCCGTCATCAACGAAGCACGGGATGGTGCACAAACAGAAGTGCCCGAATAGAACTGTGTAAACTTTTTTCCTTTTGCAGCCAACGCATCAAGATTGGGTGTTTCAATTTTCTGCTGACCATAACAACCAAGCTCACCATAACCCAGATCATCGGCAAAAATGAAAATGATGTTGGGCTGTTTTGTTTGAGCTGTACCCGTAGCTGATGCGGTTAAAAATGCCAGAAGGAATAAAGAATAAACAGGTTTCATATGCTGAACAAAATAATTAATTGGTAAGCGTTACTTTCATTAATCCCATTTCTTTCTTGTTTGTAAATGGAACAATAAAGGCATTGCCAGTTACTGTTTGCATTAACGAAAGTAAGTATTCGTAACGATCGAATGAGCGTATTTGTATTGTTTGTAATGCATTGCTTTCGTTAGGTGTTAATAGAATCAACGCCTTACTTTTCCTTGTTAGATTTTGTTTTAAAATAAGGTAAGGCTGATCGTTTAAAACAAACGAGGCATATGCCAGCGGGTCAATTTTTAAACTCTTTCCATTGTTTTTAATCAGGCTGTCGGTTACTTTTTCCAGACGGTCATTTAAGACGGTAAAGGATATTTCTTTTGGGTTTGACTGACCTGCGATTGCTGTTGGTAAATTGAAGTTGTATGGGGCAGCATTCGCTGAGTTATACGAAGTTGATAAAGATGTTGGTGATGTAAAATAGCCGGATGAATAATTTGAATATTCTTTTTGCGATTGTGAAAAACACATCCAGCCGGCAGAGTTTTCTTTTTCAATAATAAATGACGAAAGTGCTGTTTCCGGTAAAGCGTCTTTTAGAATTTTAACCGGTACAATTTCGTTCAACGACTCGTTGAGTCTGGCCATAAATAAACTCGGTTTGTCGCCTTTGAAGCCGTATGGCGGAGCTATCATGGCGTATATAAATACAGATGAATCGGTTTTGCCAAATCTGAATGAAGGATTAAGAAATAAGTATTTTCCGCTTTCAAATTGATTTGTATAAGACTTGTTATTGGTACTATCTGATTTTAAAACAGATAGTATATTGTTCCCTTTGGAGTCTTTTCCTGTTTTTAAAACAAACAATTTGTCTTTAAATAAGACAATGTCTTTTAACTCTTCGTTTTCGATATCAAATGCAATAGATATTTCGTTTTGAAAGGATGTGCTTTTTCCTGGTTCAATTTTTATAAATAAAAATTTTGCAGTTTTTGACTGTTCGAAATATTTATTAATTATTACAAATAAGTTACTCCCGATTTTAGTAAGATTGAACGATGAAGTTGTTTTGTTCCAAAGAGAATCAGCAGGATTTTTAAAAAGGTCAGAGTGGTCAGTGATTATGCCATTGCCATCTATTTTAAGTAATTGATGTATACTGGTTTTCATCGTGTGTGTATAAAACCAATACACATTTTCAAACTGAATGATTTTTACCTCTGTATTTTCATGAATTGTTGTATTCAGTTCAATAATAGATTCTAAAACCAGCTCTTTGTTAAAAAGAAAAATTTGAGGTTTACTTTCCGGTAAAAATCGAATTAAATGATGATAGCCGTTTACTCCGGCCAACAACCGCACAAAACCTTTACCAGGCGTTTTTACTATTCCTTTGCAGTATTGTATTTTCTGGGCATGTGTAATTGTACATACTGAAACCAGAAAAAAGGAAAGCAACGAGTATTTTTTCATAAAGCTGTTAATTGTTCATGGTCGTTCCGAACGTGATAGTTAATTGGTAAACGTTACTTTCATTAATCCCAATTCTTTTTTATCGATATACGGAACAAGGATGTATTTGTTTTCGACTACCTGCAGTTGTGGCAACAGGAAATCGTAGTTGCTTTGTACCCTTAAGGGAACTGTTTCGAAGTAATTATTTTCTCCCGGATAAACCAACAGCAAACCCTTTTTTTTTGCAACCAGCTCCTCTGTTAGCAAAAGATAGGCAGTGTTTTGCAATACAAATTGTGCATAAGGTGCAGGATGAATTTTATAGTAGTTTCCATTGTTCTTTACAATGCTGTCTGCCTTTCTTTCCAGATGATTATTTAGTAAGGTCATCGAAACTGCTGTAGGTTGATTTTCGTCATACACGAAGGGGTTGTAATAATTATCCGAAAATCGGCGTGCTTCATCCATGTAAGGACTAAACTGATTTGCAGTAAGCCTGCTGCCTCGGCCAAATGACTGCAGATCGTAGGTGAAACACATCCATCCCGACGAATGTTTTTTCTCTACCAAAAATGCTGATGCTGCATTACCATGGAAAATATTGGGTAAGGTTTGTACAGGACTTATTTCGTTCAAAGTGTTGTTCAATCTTGCCATGAACAACTCGGGCCTTGCTCCTCTGTAACCAAACGGAGTGCGTAATAACGAGTAAACAAATACACTAGAGTCGGCAGTATTATACCTGAGTGTTGGATTGTGGTATACATATTTGCCACTTTCAAATTGTTTCGAAAACTGATTACCTGTTGCAATATCTGTTTTAATAATGGAGAGGATATTTTTCCCCTCTTCATCTTTGCTGGTTTTTACAATCAGTAATTGGTTTTTCAACAAGGTTACTTCCTTCAGTTGATCATATCCAAAATCGAATGGAAAGAAGAGTTGTGTAAAAGCGGATGTGCCGGGGTCGGCTTTAGGTTTTACAATTATTGTTTTTATTTGCTTCAGCTGTTCGTGGTACGAATGAGCGATTAAATAAAGACTGTCATTGTGGTTGAATAACTGAAAAGTAGCTTTGCTTCTGTTCCATAGCGAATCTGCCGGTTTGTTCAAGAGGTTCGAAATATCTGTTGTAACACCATCCCTGTTTATTTTCATTAACCGGTGAACGGAAGGCCTGTCAGTATGTGTATATAAAACATAATAATCTTTTAATTGCAGTAAACGAACATCGCAATTTTCAGCAATAGGAATATTTAATTCTTTTTTGCTTTCAAGATGCAATTGGTTGTTGAATACATAAACAACAGGCTTTTTGGCATAGCCGAAATAAATTAAATGATGATAGCCGTTAACATTTGCCAACAGCTTTAAGGTGCCACCGCCAGGATCTTTAACTGTGCCTTTGCTGTACTGCAGTTTTTGTGCAGTTGTGTACTGGCACAAGCAACAAAAAAATATGATTAGCAACCGATACATGCGCATAATAAAAAGCCGTTATGAAGTTTTACAAAATGCAGAGTTTCTTGTAAACGTTTATTTTATTGGTTCGTAAATCTCCACTTCAATAATACTAAGTCGGCCTTTGCTGGCTGCATCATTGCGGGTTACACCGTCATCTAATTTTTTACCCGATACCTCTGTAGAAGTTTCGCCGGTTAAATTACTTGATTTTACCAATTCAATCCGCACTTTACTACCGGTCAAACGTTTGCACGAAATAGTACAGTAACCAAGGCTGCTAGTTGTGTTACCGTTAAAAGCTTCCTTTCCATCAACTAATATGCGAATGGGATAGGAGCGTGTACGGAAATTATTCAGCTTAAGTGTTACTTCACTTACTGTTGCAGTTGCGTCTAATTCATATTCGATCCATGCAGTAGATAGATTGCCATCGTTATACCAATCGGTAAGTTCATTGTCATCAAAACTGGCAAAAGCGCTGTCGCTGTTCGAGCCTGCATTTGCTTTTACGATCGTTAATGCCTTTCTTGTTTGTTTGAAAGACGGTGTTAAAGGAGTTGGACCTCGTTGCAGATTGCCTTTTAAACCGTACGATGGTAATTGTGTACTGAGGCCGTTGCTTACAGGAACAGCAATTGATTGCAGCTGCGTACTTGCTGTACTTAATCCATCTGCTGTGGCAATGAGTTTGATGGTTCCTGCTTTTGTGGTGCTACGGATGAGCACTCTGTTTACACCACATTCAACAGGTAGTTGTTTCGATAAAATATAATTATCCGGTCCCTGCGCCATGCCTCCACGCCATTCAGCTTCGCCTTCCAGTCGAAAATTGATCATGTTAAATGCAACGGGGCAACGATCACCTTGCGCATCAACTACTTCCACTTCCACCAATGCCAAATCATGACCATTAGCCTGCATACCTTTTGGATGTGTAATGGATGTTAACCGTAGTGCTACCGGTGTACCAGCCGTTGTTTTTTGTGTACTGCAGAGTTGCTTGCCGTTTGCATTATAGCCAACCGCTTTGATAGTACCTGCCTGCCAGTTGATTTTTTTGAATGTAAACAGGAAGCGGTTGCTCTGTTCGCCAAAGCCTAAGGATTTACCATTTACAAACAGTTCAACTTTTTCTGCCGATGAAATCACAAACATATCTTTCACCGTTGTATCGCTGTAATTCCAATGACCAATAATGTGAATGCGTGGTTTCTCCACATCTACCCATCCATCCCACATTACCTGGTGTGCATAAAAGTTTTCTTTGGTGATACGTAAAGCATCTACCTCACCGCTACGTCTGTAATTTTCTGCACCACGATGATGGGTGTTGGTTTCGGAAAAAATAATATTTACGCCACCTGAACTTACACGTTTGCCTGTGCCGGGCCGTTCTCTCCAGTAATCGTACCAGCGTGCAATGTTTTCCAATGCATGCGATTCCATGTTGCGATTGTAAATTTTTGCAGGCTCGCCTTTGTACAAAGGTCCATCGCCATCTTTATGATAGGGTGGAGAATAATCATCCCAATATTTGCGCAATCCTTCATCTCTTGAATATTCCATGGCCCACATCGGTATGTGTGCACTTTTGTTGATGTACAGCATTTCACCGCCATACTCGGCTGTTTTACTGTCGAGCATTTCCCTGCTGCCGATAGCTCTGCCGCCAAACGGATCGTAAGCATCACGAATGCTTTTCATTTCCTTCATATGATCTTCGCTGATGCTTTCGTTACCGCATTCGTAAAAAATAATACTGGGATTGTTGCGGTTGTAAATAATGGCATCACGCATCACCGCTTTGCGTTGTTCCCATCGGATACCTGTAACATCTTTTTCTGCATCACCAGCCGGCATAGCCTGCAGTAAGCCAACACGGTCGCAGCTTTCAACATCCTGTTTCCATGGAGTAATGTGCATCCAGCGTACAAGATTACCGTTGCTTTGTACCATCAAATTATTGCTGTAATCGCTTAACCAGGCAGGTACACTCATGCCTACAGCAGGCCATTCGTTACTGGTGCGTTGTGCATAACCGTGCACCTGTAGTACACGATCATTGAGGTAAAACATGCCATCTTTAAATGCTGTTTTGCGAAAGCCTGTTTTGGTTACAACTGCATCAATAACTTTTCCATTAAAAAGTAAACTTGTTTCTACATCGTACAAATAACCAAAACCCCAGCTCCAGAAGTTTAAATTGGATGCTGCTGCTGATGCACTGATTGTTTTTGTTTCGTTTGGTTGAACAGTAACAGAAGCAGAGGAGAATGATTTTACTACAATACCGTTCATGTCTTTCAGCTTAACTGCATAGGTAACTGTTTGTATTTTGCCCGATTCATTTTTTATTTCGGAAGATGCAACAATGGTTGCTTTCCGGTTTTGAATGTCAAAGTCTTTTGCATAAATATAAGTTCCTGTTGTGCCGAGATTGTTATACAGCGGTAATGTTTGATAAACGTTGCCTGTTACATGCAGCAATACATTTTTGCAGAGTCCTCCGTAGTTGGCATTAAAATTCCTGTCGATCCATTGGTATTTGGTGTTGGTTGCTTTTTCACGATACTCCCAGCTGTTGTCGGTACGTACAGCAACAACATTTTCTTCGTTACCGAATTTGAGCAACTGGCTGATGTCGTAACCAAAAGCCATCACACCATTTTCGTGTAAACCTACAAATACACCGTTTACATATACTGCGGCAGCCTGCCGTGCGCCTTCAAACTCAAGAAATATTTTTTGTCCTTTGGCTGTTGATGGTAGTTTGAACTTCTTTCGGTACCAGGCGATGTTTGTGGAGAGATCAACAATGTCTTTTTTAAATGCTTCATCTTCGTTCCACGCATAAGGGAGTGTCACCTGTTTCCATTTCGAATCATCGAAGGTTGGTGCAGGTGCAGCCGGATCATCGCCCACAAAAATCTTCCACTGATGATTAAAATTGTATTTGCTGCGTTGTGCAAAAGAAAAAATTGCAGCAATGTTCATTGCTGCAATTAAAAGGAGTTTTTTCATTCAGAAATTATTTCATTTTGTAGATCTCTGTGCCTGCTAATAAAAAGCATCCAAGACCATAATCTTCAAAATCGGGTGTGCTTGTATACGAAACAGGCTGACCATCTTTTGGTTCTTTGCCTGTACCTTGTACATAGCCCAGTTTGCCATCTTTGTGTACAGCTTCTTTGCACATGGCATTCCATGCTTTTGCTATTGAAGTTTTATATGTTTTTGCATCAAGAATACCATTGTTAATACCCCATGCAAAGCCATAGATAAAGAGCGAGGTACCCGATACTTCTTTGCCGCCAAAATGATTGGGGTCGTTGAGGCTTACATTCCAATAACCATCTGTACGTTGCAGAGGCAGTAAGGCTGCACACATATCTTTAAAATCCTGGAGGTACTCGTTGTAATGTGGATCGGTTTTTGGCAAAGCCTCGAGTGTTTTTGCCAGCGCTGCAACTACCCAACCATTGCCACGGCTCCAGTAGCAATCATCACCGTTTGGTTCTTTATATGGAGGATCAAAATCTTTGTCTCTCCACCATAATTTTTCTGCAGGATTGTACAAACCCTTTTCACCGTGTTTGTTTTTGGTGTACGCATACATCTCGTACATGCGTTGAAAATAAGCAGGCTCGTTATACAGGTTGCCTAGTTTTACAAATACAGGCATCGCCATTTGCAGTGCATCAATCCAGTTCCAGTCGTCAATTTTACTTGTTGCCATCATCGAATCGATGGATGCTTTAATATCCTTCACACGCTCCGGGTTGCGCTTATTATCGATGAGGTACATATCAATATATGTTTGGCCGCAACATTGGTTATCGGCATTGCGTGTTTTAATACCGCCACGCAAACCCCATTTGTGTTTTTCGCCCCACTGCAGCGTATAATCGTAGTAAGCTTGTTGCTTATCGATGCTGTAAAGTGCCATCAAACCTTCGTAATAAACGGCTCTTGTCCAGATGTTGCTGGGCCGTTCAATGTTGGTGAAGATGGTTTTACCCGCATCGGGCCACTTGTTCATAAAGTACTGGTTGGTTAGCCTTAACGTGTTTAAAATCCTTTTTTTGGCAGGTAACTTTTGCGCAGTTGCAGGGTATAAGAAGGAGCCCATCAACAGCAGACAAACGATTTTTTTCAGCATAGCAGCAATGTTATTTTTAAAATTCAATGATAGTATATAAACACTGGAAGGGCATCCTGCTGCATCCTGAAACTGATACACTTAGAGTTGTTTTCGACGCTTTATCCTGTATAAAAGCCGATTGTCAGTTCGGGAACGATTGCGTAAAAAAATAACAACTTACAGGACGGAACAGGATACCCCCACTACGAAATTCTTCTACTTTTAAAACCTAAACCTTTTAACAAGCTGCTATATGAAAGAAAAAAAATGGATACGCTCCAGCGTATTGCTATTACTGTCATGTCTGTTAGTCTCCGCTTCTTTTTCACAAACCACATTTAAAGTTTCCGGTAAAGTATCTGATGATGCAGGTAAACCTGTGTCTGGTGCCAGTGTGTTGGTGAAAGGAACAACGGTGGGCACTACTACAGGAACCGATGGTAGTTTCGAATTAAATGCGCCTTCGGGCAAATCGGTTTTGGTTATTTCATCGGTTGGATTTACCGATCAGGAAATTGAGATCAATAACAGAAGTACAATTAATGTAACACTTGCTGCCGGCGCTTCTAACCTGGAAGATGTGGTGGTAATCGGTTATGCATCGGTAAAAAAGAAAGATGTAACCGGCTCTGTATCGGGCATCAATCAAAAAGAAATACGTTCAAGGCCGGTTGATAATGCTTTGCAGGCAATGCAAGGGAAAGTTGCCGGTGTGGATATTACTTCGAATGAACGTCCGGGTACATTGGGTTCAATCCGTATTCGTGGCGAACGTTCTTTAAATGCAACGAACGATCCTTTATATGTAGTGGATAATATTCCTTTAGCCACTGGAGGTATCGAATACCTGAACCCGAACGATATTGAGTCGATCGACGTATTAAAAGATGCATCTGCCACTGCTATCTATGGTTCAAGAGGAGCAAACGGTGTTGTAATTGTTACAACCAAACAAGGTAAAGCAGGTAAAACGCAAGTAAACTTTTTCAATTCAACAACCTTTGAAACGGTACGTGACTGGGCGCCGATTATGAGTGCTTCGGAATACATTGATTTTCGTCGATGGGCTGTTTATTACAGTAACCCAAGCGGCCGTCCTCGTGGAGATGCTCCTACAATTGCCAATGATCGTGATATTTTCTTGGCAACTTCAGATCCTGATTCGTGGAAAAATATTGCGAAAGGCTGGGCAAGTGGTACATGGGATGGTTCAAAAGTGGGCAATACCGATTGGACAGGTTTGGTTACACAAACGGGTATTACAACCGATAATACCATCAGTGTTAGCGGTGGTACCAATAAAATTAAAGCCTATGGCTCTTTCGGATATTTGAATAACAGAGGAACTTCTATTGGACAGAAGTTTACACGCTATTCAGGAAAAACCAGCGTGGATGTACAGGCAACAGACTGGTTTTCGATGGGGGCTAATTTTAATGTAACGTATGGCATCCAGGAATTCGGCCAATCGAATCTTGTAATCGGTTCGTTTGTAGGTTCACCTGCAAACAGCATTTATAATTCTGCCAGAGGTTTGTTTAAATGGGCTGTTCCTTACGATTCTGCTGGTAACCGTATTCTCTATCCCGGTGGTGATGTTGCAATCAAAACTGTAATTGGTGAAGATAAATTTACGCAGGATCAACGCACTACATTACGTGCTTTTGGTAGCATGAACGCACAGATTGATTTCGGTAAGATCAATTCTTTCTTAAGTGGCTTAAAATACCGCTTCAATTTTGGTCCTGATTTTTCCAACTATACCAACGGTGTATACATCGATGGACAGTCTGCTGCCAGCAGTGGTATTAATGGAGCTTCATTGCAAGAGGCAAAAACCTACTCATGGACACTCGATAACCTGCTGTACTACAACAAGGAAATTAAGAAACATAGTTTCGGCGTTACATTATTACAAAGCGCAACAAAGTACGTGGCAAACCCTGTAAACCGTTTGGTTGGCACAGGTATTCCGTTTGCTGCACAGAAATGGTACGAGTTAAACAACGGTGTGTTGCCATCAACAAACCTCACCATCAATCGTGTGTCGCCTTTAACAGAAAGTCAGTTATCGAGTTTAATGGCTCGTGTTAACTATGGTTTTGATGAGCGTTATTTGTTAACAGCCTCTATACGTTATGATGCTGCATCGCAGCTTGGCGAAGGTTATAAAGGTGATTATTTCCCAAGTGCTGCGTTTGCATGGCGCATCAGTCGTGAAAAATTCATGCAAAATGCAAGCATTATTAACGACTTAAAACTTAGAGCAGGTGTAGGTGTAACCGGTAACTCATCAATAGGACCTTACCAAACATTAACCTTTGGTGTTCCTTACTTTTATGCGAATGGCGGAAGTGTATTACCTGCAAATTTGCCAACGACGCAATTGGGTAACCCGAATCTGCGTTGGGAAAAAACAACACAGTACAACTTAGGTGTTGATTTCAGTATTTTAAAGAGCAGAATTTCAGGTACTGTAGATGTTTATTCATCGATCACCAAAGACCTGATCTTCCCACAATTGTTACCAACAGTAACAGGCTACGTAAGAACGCTTACCAACCTGGGGCAAACATCAAACCGTGGTGTTGATGTGAATATCAATACAGTGAATATTTCTCAGAAGAATTTCCAGTGGACAAGTATTATCAATGCCAGCTGGCAGAAAGATCGTATTGATGAAGGTGCAAATGGTAAACAAAACGATATCAACAACAACGTATTTATTGGTCAGCCCATACGTGTAATTTATGGTTTTGCATCAGGCGGTTTGTGGCAGTATGCAGATACTCCTACACTGAAGAAGTTTGCAGCAAACGGAAACACGTTTACTCCCGGACAAGTACGTCCTGTAGATCAAAATGGTGATAATAAAATTGATGCCAATAATGATCGTGTAGTAATTGGTCATACACGACCACGTTGGGTTGTTGGTTTTACAAACACATTCAACTACAAAGGGATTGAATTGTCATTTTTCATTTATGGTCGTTTAAACTATTGGTATAACACAGGAGGTGAAGCACAAACAGCAAGAGGTAATCAACGTAAAATTGATTACTGGACCGATAATAATCAGGATGCAGAATACCAAAAGCCATTTTATTCTGTAGGCTCTGGTGATAACTATTCAGCTTCCCTTGGTTATAAAAAAGCATCTTTCTTAAAAGTGCGTAATATTTCAGCTGCTTACAATTTTAACAGCAAAGCAGTAAAAGCCATGCACATGCAAAATCTGCGTGTATATGTACAGGCAGCCAATCCGTTTATGCTTTATTCTCAAATTAAGTTTATGGATATGGATGCGGTGTCAATGTTCTCTAACCGTGGCTTTACAGTTGGTATTAATGCAGGTTTTTAAGACAATAAAATTTACTACGAATGAAAAATAGAATATTAAATATAGCAATCGTAAGCGTACTCATTATTTCGCTTGCTTCATCTTGCAAAAAGAGTTTCTTAGATGAAACGTTGAAAACCTCCAGGGATCTGGAGTTTTACAAAACGGATGCCGGTATACAACAACTGGTAAATGGTGCATACCACCAGGTGTTTGCAACACCATTTAATGGTGAAATGGCTTTTTCCAATATGTGTTATGGTACCGATGAGTTTAGAGTAGGGGGTGATCCTTCGAACGGCATGTACAATTCTTATGGTAATACCTTCGGTTCGTTTGTTACGCCCAATAACGGAAATACTGTACCAGCAGAAGCGCAGTGGGATAATTTGTATGTAGGCATCGGTCATGCCAATCTTATTATTCAGAACGCAAACGCCAGCACATCTACTGCCGATGCCATTAAAAAAACAGCCTTAGGGGAAGGTTATTTTTTAAGAGCATATAATTACCTGCGTTTGGTAAGCCAGTTTGGTGCTGTACCTATTACCAAGGAGCCGTTTACAAAAGTAGAATTGGAGTTTACACGTGCAACTCCAAAAGACGTATACGATTTAATTATTGCAGACTTTACACAGGCGTATAACCTGTTAGGCAATGTTGGTTCGCCGGCAAGAATTACCAAGGATGCTGCAGCACACTTTTTAGCAAAAGCATATTTAAGCCGCACGAGCGAAATCAATGATTCATGGAATGGTTCAACAAAAGCGGCCGACCTTGCAGCTATTATTCCTTTGTGCGATGCGGTAATCGCCAACCATCCGTTGGCTCCAAACTACGGCGATCTGTGGCGTTATACCGCACCCAATGGTGCAAATGAAAATCTGCGTGAGCTGATTTTGTCTGCACAGTTTACATCAGACTTAACTGCAAGTGGTCAAAATACCCAACATTTATATTACGTTTCACGCTATGAAGATATTGCTCAGATGCAGCGTGATTTAAGTGGTGATCGTCCGTTCAGTCGTTTATCTCCAACATTCTTTATGTACAGGATCTACGACATGGTAAACGACTCCCGTTTCTGGAAAACTTTCCGTACAAAGCATAAAGTAAATGCCAATGCGCCTACCAGCGGTTATGTACAGGGCGATTTAGGTATCATGTATGTAATTAACCAACCCGGCGATACCCGTTTTTCTGCCAACGTATTGAACAACTCAGTTGTTTACAGCACAACAGGTAAAACAATTCCACATGTGTACGTTGCGTATAAAAATGGTGTTACTGCTGATGGTGGCTGGAACGATACACGCCGCTTCCCTTCATTAAGTAAGTTTATGGATGGTTCACGTACTGCCGGTTTTAATGATGTACGTGGCTTGCGTGATATTACATTGGCCCGTTCGGCAGAAACATACCTGATAGCTGCAGAGGCAAAAATCCGCCAGGCAAAAGCAGGTGTTGGAACCTATGCTGATGCGTTGGTGTATATCAATCCTGTAAGGGTGCGAGGACAGTATGCAAATGGCGAAAGCCGTTCGGTTTACTACGATGGCGGCGCAGCGCCAAGCAGTGTTCCGCAGTCAATTCCTCCTTCATTCTTCCCGGAAAATTCGTACTACGAATCAAACAATATTCCTGTTACTACGGCTGCTTCGGCAAGCTTAGCTGTAACCAATATTGCAACTTTACCTACGGCAGATGAATACATCATCAACCTGCTCGGTTATTCAAGCACATACGACAGAATGCTGTGTTTCCTGTTAAACGAACGTTCACGTGAGTTGGCAGGTGAATACTTACGCTGGCAGGATCTGTCCCGCACAAAAACATTAATTGCCCGTGCGAAAGCCTTTAACCCCGATGCTGCTCCAAATATCCAGGACAAGCATCTGTTGCGCCCGATACCACAAACCTTCCTTGATGGTATTCAAATGGGCGGACTGGCATTAACTGCTTCTCAAAAGCAGGCCATGCAAAACCCAGGCTATTAATCGATTCTACGGTCAAAAAAAAGGCTGCCTTCCGGGCAGCCTTTTTTATTGGTAAAAAAGTTTCGAGAACGATTGCGTAAAAAGCAATATTTGTTCAGGATGGCACATGACGGTTAACTGCCGCACCTGCAATAATTTGGCCTTGTTAACGGTAAACTACTGCTTGCCACTAACTGCTGATTGAAAAAGATTGCTGCTGTATGACCCATTTTCGCAAATTGCTGCGCCTTATTACCAAAGCCGCTTCTAACGAAGGTTATCGTTGCATGCAAAGGTTCACCTGTAGTTTCTTTTTTCCTCTCAGTCAAGTAAGTTTTTCCATCGAACACATCCGATAAATTAAATGAACTGTAGATTTATGTTTAAGCTTATCAAACAGTTTTGCCTTTTTTTTGCCTTGGCAACTATAACGTTTGCATGCCAAAAGAAATTCGATGAATTTTATAAAAGGCCCGATTCTCTTGAGCAACCTATTTATCAGCAATTGCAGGCGAAAGGCCGCTTTACCCAGTTTTTAAAACTGATTGACAAAGCAGGGTACAAACAAACACTTTCAGCCGCAGGTTACTGGACAATTTTTGTGCCGCACGATTCTGCCGTAACACTTTACCTTACACAAAACAATATTGCCAGCGTAGATGCTATCGATTCAGCATCTGCACGTAAAATTGTTACCTACAGTTTGGTGTACAATGCGTTTAAGCAGGAGCGGATTTCCGATTACCAAAGCAACCTCGGCTGGGTAGAGGGGGCAGCTTTCCGCAGACGTACGGCTAATTATACCGGCATTTATGAAACAAAAAATTTAAGCGGTCAGGATATTAAAGCAATCGCATCAAACCGTAACAACTCCGGTACTTTGTTTTATGTTGATGCCGATAATAATAACAAATACATCCCCATTTTCGAAACTACGTATATGAGCGGCAAATCATTAACTGCTGCTGATTACAATTATTTTTATCCAACTTCAACTTATACAGGCTTTAATGTTGCACAGGCAAAAGTGGTAGAAAAAGATATTGCTGCCGAGAACGGCGTTATCCACATTGTAGATCGTGTTATTACTGCATTGCCAAGTATCGATCAGTATATTGGCAGTAATCCACGTTACAGCGAGTTTAAAAAATTAATGGATAAATTTTTGGTGCAGTATGTATTAAACCAAACTGTATCGCAAAATTACAAAGCTATTTACGGCACACCTGCAGATGTATTTACAAAAGTGTACAACAACAGTCTTGCATTTTCGCCAAATAATGAAAACTTTTTGAAGTTGCAGGATAACGATGGCCAGGCAGACAGCTATACCATGTTTGTTCCGGAAAATGCAGCTTTACTCAATTATATCAATACGGTATTGCTTGAGTATTATCCAAGTATCGATGCGTTACCTGTAAATGTGATTTATGATTTTATGAATGCACACATGTGGCGTACCGTGGTTTGGCCATCTAAGTTTGCAACTACTTACAATTCGGTTGGTGAAGAAGCCCGCTTTAATCCCGCCACTGATGTAGTAGATAAACAGGTGTTGAGTAACGGTGTGTTTTATGGTACCAATAAAGTACAGGAAGCTAATGTGTTCAGCAGCGTGTACGGAAAGGCTTATCTCAATCCGAATTATTCCATCATGACGAGTCTGTTGAATCTTGATTTGAAATTCCAGATTTCGAATATTTACCAGAAGTATACATTGTTTCTGATCAGCAATGCGGCGTTTAATGCTGCCGGCTATTATGCCGATGCAACAGTAAGTAATAACGTGAACGAACAATGGCGTTATACTCCGCCAGGTGGCGGTACGCAGTTAACCGGCTCTTCGGCATTGGTTCGTCTGCAACGTATTTTAAACATGCACGTAGTGCCCGGAAGAGATATTACTTCGCTTACATCGCCAGGTGTGGCTATGTCGTATTCAGGTGAGTTCTTAAAATTCGATAATAACAAAATTGCAGCTGCCGGAAATTACGATGCCGGTAATCAGGCAACTGTTGTTGACAAGAAAACTGCAAAGAATGGTACGGTTTATTATATCGATCGTATTCTTGAATTCAGCGAAAAAACAATTGGTAAGCATATTGAAACATTAGGTACTCCAACTACCTCGCCGTACAATTATTTCTGGAATTACCTGAAAGCATCGCCCATTTTTAATACAACAACAGGCGAAATTGTGCAGGTTGCTTCCGGTTCGTTCTACACGTTCTTTATACCCAGCAACACGGCAATTCTTGCTGCTGTAAATGCTGGTGATTTGCCCGGCACAGGAACTGCACCGAACAAAGTACCGAAGTATACTTCGTTAACCTCGCAGGAACGTGAGCAGGTTGATGCGTTCATTTACTATCATATTCTCAATAAGAAAAATATTGCTACAGACGGGCAGGAGAGTGGCACATTCGAAACTTTGTACAAGTTCCCGAACGGCGATCCTTCAACCATCTTCGTAAACAACACTACGCCAAACACTATCGTTTTAAATGATATGAAGAGTAGATCTGCAGGCGTAACAACAGCATCAAGTAACCAATTAAGCACAAGGTGTACGATTCATCTTATCGATAACTACCTGCGCTATAAATAAAACTTATTACCCAAACAATGCATCGTATGTGGAATAAACTAACAAGACTGCTTTCCTTCACTGCATTTTTTCTTCTTGTAGCTGTATCGGTATATGCACAAGATGTGCTGCGTGGAAAGGTTACCGATAAAGATGGTAAACCGCTGCAAGGCGTATCGGTTTCGGAGCTGGATGCGGATAACCGGATTGTACGTGGTACACAAACCGATATTGAAGGTTTTTTTGTTCTGAAGAACGTAAATGGTAAGAACCGTATTTCCCTTTCGTATATCGGTTACAAAAGTGTTACGCAACGTATCAACGGCCGTACATCTATCAACTTTTCACTGGAAGATTCGCAGGCAGATTTAGGGGAGGTTGTAATCGTAGCCCGTCCGTCATCTTCAAACGGGATGATCAACGTGCCTGAAAAAAATCTTACAACAGCGGTATCCCGTATCAACGCCAAAGAAATGGAAGAGATGCAGGCTCCAAGTATCGACCAGGCTTTGCAAGGTCGTTTAAGTGGTGTGGATATTACCGCTTCAAGTGGCGATCCCGGTGCTGCTATGAACATCCGGATACGTGGGGTGTCTTCTATCAACTCAACAGGTATCCCTATGATTGTATTGGATGGTATGCCTTACGAAACAGAAATTCCAAGCGACTTTAACTTTGGTACTGCCGATGAACAGGGATATGCGCAGCTGTTAAATATATCTCCTGCAGATATTAAAGATATTACGGTGTTGAAGGATGCTGCTGCAACTGCTATCTGGGGTGCCAAGGCTGCAAACGGTGTATTGGTAATTACAACAAAACGTGGCAGTATTGGTAAACCAACCATTAACTATACATTTAAAGGTTCGGTTTCTGTAGTACCCAAGGCAATTCCTTTGCTAAATGGTGATCAGTATTCTTCGCTCATTCCCGAAGCTTTCATGAACCGTATTGGTACAACGTTGAACACAACCGTTAACCGTGAGTTCAACTACGATCCAAACGATCCTTACTGGTACCATAACTACAGCAACAATACCAACTGGATCGATGCTATTTCAAGAACAGGTTATATACAGGATCATACAGTAAGTTTAACCGGTGGTGGCGAAAAGGCAAAATATTTTGCATCTGTAGGCTGGTTCGATCAGAAGGGGATTACCATTGGTACCGGTTTGCAACGGATCAACACACGTATTAACCTCGACTATACCGTATCAGAAAAAATTAAATTCTTTACCAGCTTCTCGTATACGCATTCCAACCAGGTTCGTCACTATTTATCAAGCAACGAATCTTCTATTCGAGGTATGGCTTACATTAAAATGCCAAATATGAGTGTGTTCGAATACGATGCAAACGGCGATCTTACAACCAATTATTTTTCGCCTGCATCGAACGTACAAGGGCAGTACAGCCGTGTGTATAACCCGGTTGCAATGGCCGATAAAGCAAAGTTTGGTGTATTGGGCGATCGGATTATTCCACGTTTCCAGGTTGATTACGACATCATCAAGCGTGTGCTGAAGGCAACCTTTGATGTGCAGTTCGATATCAACAATACCAAGAACAACAGCTTCCTTCCGCAGATAGCAACCGGCCGTCCGAATACGGAAACAGTCGTAAACCGTGCATACGATGGCGATATTGATGCATTTAGTGTTGGTACAAAGACAAGTTTGATCTATACGCCACAGATCAAAAATGAAAAGCACAATGTGCAGGCGTACATGAACATTCTTACAAACGATTACACTGCAGTATTCCAGGAAGTAATGTCATCAAACACTGCGTCTTCGTTGCTGGTAGATCCTTCTGTTCAGTCTCGTACCCAAAACAACGAACTGCGTGCAGTATCAGGGCAAAATCAAAGCCGTTCAGTAGGAGCGTTAATAGGCGCACAGTATGGATATAAAGATAAATATCTTATAAATGTTACGCTTCGTGGTGATGGTAACTCACGTTTTGGGCCTAATTACCGTTATGGTTTATTCCCTTCTGTTTCTGCTCGCTGGCGCATTTCGGAAGAAGGTGGCTTGAAAGATTTAAAATGGTTAGATGATTTGAGCTTACGTGCAAGCTATGGTATTGCAGGCCAGGTGCCCAGAGGCGATTATTTATTTTATAACACTTATTCAACCTACGATTATACGTACCTCGATCAGGCTGGTATTATCCCCGCCCGCATGGAGCTTAAAAATTTACGTTGGGAGACCATGCGTGGTACAAATATCGGTTACAACGTAAGTGTTTTTAAAGGTCGTATTCGTATGGATGGTGAAGTTTACCGTAACCGTACAAAAGATTTGTTTTTTGATGGTTTGCAAATTCCTTCTTTCACAGGCTTCAATACAGTACTGATGAATGTTGGAACAATGGATAACCAGGGCTGGGAACTTGCAGTATGGACACAGCCGTACAAAACAAAAACAGTAACAGTTGGTTTCGATTTTAATATTTCAGCAAACCAAAACGTCATTCGTGAAATTTCTGAGTTCTATCCAAGTCAACGTGGCGATGTAACCAAAAATGGTGAATATCTCCGTTTGTTACAAATCAATAATCCGTTTGGTTCTTTTTACGGTTACAAGTTTAAAGGTGTGTATGCCGATCGTAATGCAACCATTGCAAAAGATGCCAAAGGAAATCCAATTATTGGTCCTAATGGTCAAACTATTTATATGCGCTTTAACTATCCGCAAACGGATTATATTTTCCAGCCGGGCGATGCGATGTATGAAGACATTAATAACGATGGTAACATCAACTATATGGATGTGGTTTATCTCGGTAATAGTAATCCGAAACTATCTGGAGGATTTGGACCTTCAGTTACCTGGAAAAACTTCAAGTTAACCTCCTTCTTCAGTTTCCGTTGGGGTTACGATGTAATTAACGGTACCAAAATGAACACGACCAATATGTATGGTTTCGATAACCAGAGTACAGCTGTGTTAAGCCGTTGGAGAAAAGAAGGTGATGTTACCGATATGCCACGTGCATTGATCAATGGTGGTTTTAACTGGCTCGGAAGCGATCGTTATGTAGAAGATGCATCCTACATCCGCTTCAGAACAGTTACACTTCGTTACAACTTTGATAAGAAAACATTGAAGAAGATGAAAATGAAATCGGCAAGCTTCTATGTAACTGCTGAGAACCTCTTCACCTTCACCAACTATCTTGGTCAGGATCCCGAAGTATCGTTCCGTGGTTCCGATCCGTTCCGTGTATCGTACGATTATTCAATGACACCTCCTTCAAAAAATATTACCATTGGTTTAGTAGCATCCTTCTAATTACAAACGCATGAAACAGATTACATTTCTTACATATTTTCTTTTGGTACTGTTTGCAGTAAGTTTCAGCAGCTGTAAAAAATGGCTTGAATTGAAACCGCAGGATGGTATTGTAAAAGAAGAATTCTGGAAAACAAAAGAGCAGGTAAAAGCTTCTGTTATCGGTATTTATTCTTCGATGATGGAATACTCGAGCGGCTCCTACGGAAATCCGACAAATTATGTGCCGTCAATGGCCGAGTTGTTTTTTGTTTGGGGCGAAGGCCGTGCCGATCATGTTGCATCAGCAACTGCATCAAGTGCAGATGACATTGCATTGATCAATGCCAATATTCAGCCCACAAATGTAAATGCCAACTGGCGTCCTTTTTACCGAACCATCAACTTCTGCAATACCGTAATTGAGAAGGCACCTGAGGTTTTAGCAAACGACAATACGTTTACACAACAACAGCTCGATAACTATCTTAGTGAAGCATTAACTATTCGTGCACTCATGTATTTTTACCTGGCACGTACGTTTGGCGATGTGCCTTTAAAGCTTGATGCAACATTAAGTGATGAGAATATTACTCCGATTCCGAAGACCCCACAGGCTGAGATATTTGCGCAGATTGTAAAAGATCTTACAGCTGCTGAAGCAAAGGCGGTAACAAGTTACGGCGATGTTGCTTCAGACAAAGGACGTGTAACAGTATATACCATCAATGCAATTCTTGCTGATGTGTATTTGTGGATGGAAAAGTATACAGAAAGTGTTGCAGCCTGCGACAAGATCATTAACTCCGGTAAATTTGGTTTAATACGTGGTGCAACACAAAACGGACCAGCTATTGAATACAATGATGCCTGGTTTAATACACTGTATTATAACGGTAATTCTAACGAAGGGATTTTCGAATTGCAGTTCAGCCAGCAACGTTTAAATCCTTTCTTTTTAATCTTTTCTCCGGCTACCTCTGCCAGAAGATGGATTGCGGCTGCCGATTTGATGGAACGTGTGTTTACGGTTGATTACACCAATGATCAGAATTATGATATCCGTGGCGATGGTGGTTCTGTGCGTGCAGCTACATCAACAGTTTGGAAATATGTTGGTGCCAGCAGCACTGGTGCAATTCGCCCGCTTGATCAAAGCTATGCACATTGGTTTTTCTATCGTTATGCCGATGTTTTGCTTATGAAAGCAGAAGCCTTAAATGAATTGGGTCGTGGGCAGGAAGCATTGGACATTATTTACAGCGTACGTGCCCGTGCAAATGCTTTGGCAGCAACAGATCTTACACCTGCTCCAACAGATAAAAATCTTATACAGGATTTTATTCTGGAAGAGCGTGCAAGGGAATTCTGTTTCGAAGGTAAACGTTGGTACGATGTGTTGCGTAATGCAAAACGCAACAAGTATGAACGTCTTGGTATTTTGTTAAGCATGGTGTCCATCAGTGTTCCTTCCAGTATGCAGCAATCTGCACAGGCGAAATTTAAAGATCAAAACAGCCATTACCTGCCGATTTACCTGTACGAAATGCAAACCAATAAACAATTAGTACAAAATCCTTTTTATAAATAACTGAAACCTGCATTATGAAAAGAAACATTGTTCTTGCCTTAGGCTCGGTTGCTATTATAGCCCTGCTCATGTCGGCTCCGGGCTGTAGAAAAATCAAGATCGAGGAATCTACAACGGGTGACGTAAATATTGTAGGTTATCTGGATAAAAATCTTGATTCCTTTTCGTTGTTCCGTCAGATTCTCGAAAGAACTGGCAACGCTGCTTTTTTGAATGCATACGGGGCTTATACCTGTTTTGCGCCAACAAACAGTGGTGTAAAAACGTACTTAGCCGGTTTGGGAGCTGCTTCTGTTGACGCTGCCGATCTCAACACTTTAAAAGACATGGTGCGTTTGCATCTGTTAAGCGATACGGTGTATACCAACTCGTTTACAGATGGTAAGCTGCCTGTTATTACCATGTACGGTCAATACCTTGTAACATCGGTTACCAATAAAAACGGTGTGTCAAGTTATTTAATTAACAGGCAGGGTACAGTATTGCGTTCGAACGTACGTGTGGGCAATGGTATTATTCATGTTATTGATAACGTATTGAAGCCAGCTGTGAAAACCATTGCACAGCAGCTGGAAGAAAATCCGGATTATTCCATTTTTGTACAGGCGTTAAAAGAAACCGGTTTCTATACAAAACTGAATACAGTAGACAGCGATACGTCTAAACGCTGGATGACGGTGTTTGCAGAAAGCAATAGAGCTTTAGCCGATAGTGGTTTTGTAACCTATGCAGCATTAAAAGCGAAGTATTCAAAAACAAGCAGCCCTACGAATGCAAATGACAGCTTACACATTTATGTAGCTTACCATATTTCACAAGGATTGAAATTCCTTGGCGATATTATTTCTACACCAACACATGAAACATTACAACCACAGGAGGTAGTAAGTATTAAGTTGATCGATCAACAGGTACTTCTTAACCAGGACGAGTTTAATGGTGTATTGGAAAAAGGAGTCGTATTAAATCGTGATAAAAGTGATATTGCTGCAACCAATGGTGTATGGCACGATGCTGCTGCACATTTTATGGTGAAGTTCCGCAAACCAACTGCTCTGTATTGGGACGTTTCTTCTTTTGATGAAATTAAAAAGCTGCCTGCTTATTATAAAAAAGCCAATTATACGTTCAGCCGTGCTACAGAAGCCGATCAGCCAATTAAAGATCATTACTGGGGTTGGGGCCCATTGGCAAGTACAAACTTCCTGCAGTATACTTACTCCGCAGCAAGCAGTATTACCAACTATGCTTATAATGCAGATATCAACATGGTGCCGTTAGGCTTACCTAACCGTCCGCCATGGTGGGAGATGCGCACGCCACCGATTGTAAAAGGTAAATACAAAGTATGGGTTTGTTACCGTCAGCAAAAACAATCAAGCAGTTCAAACATGCTTTGCCAGGTAAGTGTAAACGGTACCATTATGCAACGTACGATGAACTTTACAGATACACGACCTGCCGGTACCGATTCCGAACTGGAAGCAATTGGCTGGAAACGTTACACCGAAAACACGAGTAGCCTTTGGGCTGCACGCCAGGTGGGCGTAATTGAGTTTACCACAACGAAGCAACAAATTATCCGCATTACTGCATTGAGTGGAACGCAGAACAATAATAACCTTGATATGATTCATTTCATTCCGATTGATCAGGACCAGGTTTTACCTCGTTTCCGTCCGGATGGCACAATGATTTATCAATAATAACTAACGACAGAAGTACTGAAAAATATAATGAACATGAAGATCAGGCAAACCTCTCTCTTACTGCTGGCGGGGTTATTTTCTCTGCAATTGTTAAGCAGTTGCAGTAAGATAAAAGACGAACGTAATGATGTTACCGATCCTGCATTGCAACAAACTTTGCTGGATCTGGTAAGCGCCAATCCCCAGTTAAGTACATTCAAAGAATACCTGGTGAAAACGGGCTACGATAAAATCATCAGATCATCACGCAACTATACCGTATTTGCGCCGGTAAACAGTGCACTTTCATCGCTCGACCCTGCAATAGTTAATGATGCAGCAAAACTTAAAAGTTTCGTTGGTAACCACATCGCCCTACAGCAATATCGTACAAGTGAAGTAGCAGAGCTTACCCGTATTGCCATGTTAAACGATAAGTACAATAACATGCAAGGGAAAAAAATTGAAGATGCCAACATTACCGTAGCTGATAAGTATGCCGGTAACGGTTTGCTGCAGGTGATTGATAAAGCATTACCTTCTTTAGATAACTGTTGGGATTTTTTATCTAACAACAGCAATGCGCCGGTTAAGCAAAAAACATTTATGCTTTCGCTTTTCCGTAAAGTGTTCGATGCAACAAATGCCGTTGTTGTAGGTATTAACCCCAATACCGGCGAACCGATTTACCAGGCAGGTACTGATTCCGTATTTACCAATCTTTTCTGGAACAAAGTACATGATTTAAGACAGGAGAAAAAACAATTCACCTTGTTTATGCTTGCCGATGCTGCATGGGATGCAGAGGTAACCAAGTACATGCCTTATTACGTAACGAACACAGCCGATAGTAATACACTTGTTACCAGCTGGAATGTTGTGAAAGATTTTGCGGTAGATACCGTTTATCAGCCAAATGCAATACCCGATACGGTATTGTCTAAATTCGGCACAAAACTTCCGGTTAACAAATCGGCAATTGTAAAAACCATTAAAACAAGTAATGGTATTGTGTACATCATGAGCCAGATGAATGTATTGCCTGCAAGCAAAATTCTGGAAATAACTGTTCAGGGCGAAAGTTATAATGCATCGAGTGTGAACCGCCGTTCTAATACCTATTTCCGTGATCGTTATAATACGGTTACAGGAAAAGATTTTACAGATGTGTTGGTATTCAATCATGGCGTTTCTAATTTTTGGCTGCGTTATGATATTCCTGAAGTGCCATCTGTTAAGTACAAAGCTTATGCAGTTGCGTTGAACGATTTTCAGACCGCTGCCTATACACAGCGTTTGGGTATAGGAGGCATCGTAACCACGTTGTCGATGCTGGTTAATCCAAATGTTTACAGCGAAGTGTACATCGGTGAGTTTACACAAAGCAAATATTCACCTGTGTTTAATTTGTATCTGCTGGGTGCAAACAGCACTACGGCAGCAGTAAATCCGCTGTCGTGCGATTACATTAAGCTGGTACCAAGTTTATAAAACGAACCATCATTTAAAGAAAGTTGTGATGATAAAAAAGAATGTACATAGTCTGGTTATAGCAATGCTTGTTGCTGCTGCGTTAAGCACTTCGCAGGAAGTTGTTGCCCAGCAAACAAATCCAACAAAAAAAGACAGCATACCGGCGTCTCAAAAAATTGTAATTACCGGGAAGGTAACCGATGCGGCCGGTAAGAAGCCGTTGGCAGGTATACGTGTGGAAGTAAAGAATTTTTCTGCTGCCATTACAGATGATGATGGAGTATTTACATTAAAAGTTCCCTCATACTACACCGATATTGAGATCAGCGGTGAAGGTTTCGCTTCAAAACAGGTTTCGCTGAAAGGCAAAACATCTGTTGCAGTGTCTTTGCTTTCGGAGTCGGCTGTAAATTTCCAGGAAGAAGTGGTGATGCATTTTGGTACAATGCGTAAACGCTCAATTACCGGAGCTGTAACAGCATTTGATGCCAATAGTGATTGGGGACGTCCATTCGAAACTGGCGATGCAGCGTTACAAGGTAAAGTAGCCGGATTGAATGTGATACGCCGCTCCGGTACGCCGGGTATAGGTGCCAATATGTTTTTACGTGGTTACAATTCATTATACGGCAGCAATGCACCGCTGGTGGTGGTCGATGGAATTGTATACGATATGAATGATTATGGCAACAGTATTATTGCAAACAATTATACCAATCCGCTGGCGTTAATCAGCATTCACGATATTGATAACTACACTGTGGTGAAGGATGCAACATCGATGTATGGAACAAAAGGGGCAAACGGAGCGATCATCATTACAACTGCACGTGCAAAAAAAGAAGCTACAAGTATTGATTTTGGTATGTACACCAGTTACAACCAGGCTCCCGCACCGTTGAATGTAATGAACGCTTCGGCTTACCGTACTTACCTTGGCGATATCCTGCAAAGCAAAGGAGTAAGTTCTGCTGACCTTGCTGCAATGCCTTTTATGAATGATGACACAAGCAGTAACGTAGCTTATTACCGATACCACAACAATACCAACTGGCAAAAGAATGTGTTAAACAACAGTGTTAACCAGAATTATTACCTGAAAGTAACAGGTGGTGATAATATTGCAACGTATGCCTTAACCGTTGGTTTCAGCAGAAATGCAGGTGTAATCAAAAACACAGATCTTACCCGTTACAATACACGTTTCAATGCACAGTTTAATTTTTCGAAGAAGTTTACAGGTGTTGCAAGTCTTGCGTTTACCTACAACCAGGCAAATTTAAAATACCAGGGTGTAGTGAATAAAACAGGAGCACTGTATACAGCTTTAACCAAATCGCCTTTCCTGGCTGCCAATGAAATGAACGAGAAAGGGGTGTTATCTCCCAACTTTGAGGATACTGATATACTGGGTATCAGTAACCCATCGGTGTTGATTGAGAACATGCAGGCCTACAACCGTTACTATCGCTTTATGGGTTCGTATACGTTTAAGTACGATTTTAATAAATACCTGTCTGCATCTTCGTTGCTGGGTATTGTATACGATAAAAACCGTGAAAATATTTTTGTGCCACGTAAAGGTGTAGCCGATGATACATTGAGCAACGCCATTGCCGACAGCAGGTTAGGTACACAGGTGCGTCGTTTGTTCTCTGTTTATTCAGATAGCCGTATTGAGTACAAACGCACCTTCCAGCTGCGTCACAGCATTGCGTCACGTCTGGGTTTACGCTATCAGCAAAACCGTGCTGAACAGGATTTTACTCTTGGTTATAACTCTGCAACAGATGAACTCATCAGCGTGCAGAACGGTGTAAATGCGTTGCGCCAAACAGGTGGTGGTATTGGTGAGTGGAACTGGATGAACACGTACTTCAATTTCGATTACGGTTACAAAGACAAACTTTTCCTTTCTGTTAATGCAGCAATGGATGGTTCATCACGTTTTGGTTCGAAAGCAAAAGGAGGTATTTCAATGGGTGGAGTTACCTATGCTGTAATGCCTTCGGTTGCTGCTGCATGGATTTTGTCTTCAGAGCGTTTTATGGCAACATCAAGCATCAATTTGTTGAAGGTGCGTGCAAGCTTTAGTCTTACCGGTAACGATGATATTGGTAACTACACTGCACGTCAAACTTATACTTCGCAAAACCTGTTGGGTATGCAGGGGTTGGTACGCAGTGGTATTGCAAATCCTGCCATTCAGTGGGAAACTAATAAGAAATTTAATGCAGGTCTTGACTTTGCTACCTGGAACGAGCGTTTAAATGTAAGTGTAGATGTATATCGCAATAAAACCGATAACATGCTGGTGTACGAAGATGTACCTGCAGCATCGGGTTTCAGCAAAGTGCTTACCAACGGTGGAAGCATGCTGAACACAGGTATTGAAGCCAGCGCCAACGCACGCCTCGTAAACAAACGCAAATTCAAATTCGACCTTGGAGTAACAGTTGCGCACAACGACAACCGTGTTGTAGCTGTGCCTAACAGAGAAATTACAACCGAATATTCCGGCGCAACTATCTTAACCCGCCAGGGACTTCGTTCAACACTTTACTACGGCTACATTGCACAAGGTGTTTTCAGTACCGAAGCTGAAGCTGCCGGTGCTGGGTTGAAAAAGAAAAATGCAGATGGTTCGTACAGCTATTTCAAAGCAGGTGATGTACGGTTCCTTGATGTGAATAAAGACCAGATCATTGATGAAAAAGACAGAGCTATCATTGGTATTCCAACACCCGATATTTTTGGAAGCATTACTCCACGTATTGAGTATGGACGTTTTACACTGGAAGCATTATTTACGTTCGCCAAAGGAAATGATGTGTTTAACTACCTCCGTTATAAACTGGAATCGGCCAGCACTGTAGAAAATCAACTGAACAGTGTGGTTAACCGCTGGAGAGCAGAAGGGCAGAAAACAACGATGCCAAAAGCTGCTTACGGCGATCCGATGGGGAATAACCGTTTCAGCACACGCTGGATCGAAGATGGTTCCTACCTCCGCCTGCGTAGTGCCACATTAGCCTACAACATTCCATTTAAAGAAAAGTTCTTTAAAAATGCTTCCATCTATGTAACCGGAAACAACTTATTTACATTAACGAATTATAGCGGTTATGATCCTGAGTTCAGTGCATCACCATCCTTATTTGCACAAGGTACCGATATCGGTCTCGATCCGTTATTCCGCTCCTTTATTTTAGGTGCAAGACTTGGTTTGTAAGAAAGAAGAAGATCATTATTGAATAAAAAAATATTGCTTCAGATATGAAGAAGATTACTTTGCTTGAATTTGCTGTGGTGCTGATGATGCTGGTTAGTTTATCGGCCTGTAAAAAAGTGTTCGATATACAACCCGAAGATCAGCTCGACGAAGCAAATGCTTACCAGAACGTGTACGATGCCGATGCTGCTGTAATTGGTATTTACGGTAAGTTCATGGGCCTTGCCGAACAATATGTTGTATTGAATGAATTGCGTGCCGATTTGCTGGATGTTACTGCAAACTCAAACGAGGCGTTACGCCAGATCAACACGCATACTGTTACCGAAAATAATCCGTACGCAAGTCCCAAACCGTTTTACGAGTTAATCCTCAACTGTAATGATGTGCTTGCGCATTTTAAAGTAATGGTGCAGGATAAGAAGATGAATGAAGAACAGTTTAACCAGCGTTATTCTGATATTGCAGCTTTACGCTCGTTTCTGTATCTGCAGTTAGGTATTCACTTTGGTGATGTGCCTTATGTAACAAGTACATTAAAAAATGTAGATGAGGTAAAGAATGCTGCAAACTTCAAACGTATTCCGTTTAATGCCTTACTTGATAGTTTGATCAGCAATACTGAAACCATTCCGTTTAAGGAGATTTATCCTTCGGGCTCAGGCTTAAATATTACGGTAGATGGTTACCAAACACAAAAGTTTTATATCAATAAAAAAGTATTGTTAGGCGATCTTTATTTGTGGAAAGGCAATTACCAAAAAGCAGCCGATTATTATCGCCAGGTAATGGAATACGGCACTACCGCTTTTGGTTTTGGTGAAGATTTTTATTCGTACTACAAGCTTGGCTGGGCCGGCGGACATAATCACTACGTATCGTACGGCCGTGCAGGTGATGCTTCTACTTTAACGTACAACGATGGCTGGAGAGTAATTTTTGAAAGTGCTTATGGTAGCAACAGTTTAAACCGTGAGTGGGTTTGGGTGTTGCCTTTTGATAATAAATTCAAACCAGAAAATTCACTTATCAAATTGTTCTCACCAATTGGTGGTCAGTATTTAGTTCGTCCATCGCAGGAAGTGTACGATTTGTGGGATGGAGAAACACAACGCCCGGCACAGGGAACATCGATTCCTTACGACGCAAGAAAGCTGTTGAGCACGATGAACATTGGCGGACAGCCGGTTGCCATGAAATATCTTTACAACTATATCAACTGGGCAACAGGCACTGCTGCAACTCCTTTAATAAAAAATGGCAAATGGTTTTTGTTCCGTCAAACACATCTGCATATGCGCTATGCCGAAGCTGCAAACAGGTTAGGTAAACACCGCATTGCATGGGCATTGGTAAGCGGTGGTTTTGCAGCAGCTTATCCTGCTCCAACCAGCGACGTTACAAACTATCATAACACATTGGCAGAGCCGTATCCGTTTAATTTTGATGCACGTAACAGTGGTAACTCAGGTGTACCTTATTACCGTGCAGATTGGTATCGGCAGATTGGTATAAGAGCAAGAGCCTTGGTTACCGATTGGCAGATCAGCAGCGACAGCTTAAATACAATTGAAGCCGGAATTATTAAAGAGGGTGCATTAGAGAATGCATTTGAAGGAACACGTTGGCCCGATCTGTTGCGTGTTGCATTACGTAAAAACGATCCTGCTTTTGTTGCAGATAAAGTATACAACAAACTTGTTAAGTCGGGCATCTCAGCAGGTGCTGCATCTGCTGCCCGTGCCAAACTGATGGCAAGAGACTGGTACCTGCCATTCAAATGGTGAAATTTGTATTAGACAATCAATCGTTCGAAAAGGGCAGGGAATCAAGTACCTGTCTTTTTCATTTACACTGTTACCTTACTAGGTATCATTCGAAAGCTAACGAAATCGATTAAGTGGAAGTTTTGATGTGTTAGCTAAAGACATAATATATTTAGCGGAATTACTACGAAACCGAATTGTTTGTTATGAAAAAAAATCTTCTTTTTGCTGCCCTTCTTACGGCAGCAGCAGCCAACGCACAGGTTAAACCCAAACCCAAACAAAATGATGTAACCACGCCGTTACATGCGATGAAGGTGGATTATCCCTCGCCATACGGTGCGCCAACAAAAGAAAGTGTGAAGGCTGTAGTGGATAGAGTCTATAATTATCTCAATGCAGTTACGCCTGCGGAGATGATGAATAAAAAAACAGGAGCTGCTGTAACCGATGTAAATGCATTGGATACAAACACGGTTTTGAAGCAGGGTGATTTTCGTTTAACCAGTTATGAGTGGGGCGTTACGTATTCTGCTTTTCAACGGGCAGCAGAAACAACCGGCGATCAGAAATATGCAGCATATGTAAAAGCGAGATATGATTTCCTGGCAAAATGGATCCCTGCGGTAAAACAAAAGTTTTCTGCTGAGTACATTAATAAAACAAAGCTGTTAAATCAACCCATCAATCCACATGCACTGGATGATGGCGGTGCTGTGTGTGCATCGATGATCAAAGCACAGAACAGTGGCTTGAGTAATAATCTTCGTCCCATCATTGATCATTTATCTGATTATGTCATCAACAAAGAATATCGTTTAAAAGATGGCACCCTGGCACGCATGCGTCCGCAGGCAAATACCTTGTGGTTAGATGATCTGTACATGGGCGTGCCAACAATGGCGTTTATGGGTAAACTTACCGGTGAAACAAAATATTATGATGATGCAGTAAACCAGTTGCAGTTGTATACCAAACGCATGTTCAATAAAGAGAAAGGCGTGTACATGCATGGCTGGGTGGAAAGCATGGAGCATCATCCGGAGTTTCGTTGGGCAAGAGCGAATGGCTGGGCATTGATGACGATGAGCGAAGTGCTGGATGCATTGCCTGAAACTCACCCCGGCAGAGCGTTTGTGTTGCAACAATTCAAAGCTCATGTAAATGGTTTGATGCAGTACCAGGATGGTACGGGCTTCTGGCATCAGTTGTTAGACAGAAATGATTCTTATCTCGAAACATCAGCAACTGCTATTTATGCATATTGTATTACGCATGCAATCAATAAAGGATGGATAGACGCCATGACGTATGCACCCACCGCCATCCTTGCGTGGAATGCTGTAACAACAAAAGTAAATAAGCAGGGACAGGTGGAAGGAACCTGTGTTGGTACAGGTATGGCTTTCGATCCTGCGTTTTACTATCACCGTCCCGTGAATGTGTTTGCCGCACATGGTTACGGCCCGGTTATTTTAGCCGGTGCTGAAATGTATCAATTACTCAATCAATTTAAATTTGAGATCAACGATAGTTCGCTGCAGCTGTCGAAAAAATAAACTATGAAGTGTATTGCTGTTAGTGTTGTTCTCATGTTTGTAGCTGTTATTACTGAAGCACAACAAACGTTGAAATTCGATTTTGGTAATGGGAGAGTGAAGAAAGGTTATACGGCTGTTACACCCGAATCGAAGTTTGCGAATGAAAAAGGGTATGGGTTTACAGCAGAATCAGAAGTAACAGCAGTTGACCGTGGTGGTAAATCGGTGAATGACGATTACATCACATCCTCGAAGCCGTTTTATTTTTCGGTGAACTTACCCGATGGGAATTATGATGTGAAAATTATTCTCGGAGATAAGAAAGGAACATCTGCAACAACGGTTCGTGCAGAATGCCGTCGTTTGTTTTTAGAAAATATCCGTACTGCCAAAGGAAAGTTTGTGACTGAAACATTTACCGTGAATGTGCGAGACAGTTTGATCCGTGATGAAAAAGGAAATATCGTGAAAGCTGTTCGATTAAAACCAAGAGAGTATAACTATCTGCATTGGGATAATTTTCTCACCATCGAATTCAACGATTCATTGCCGAAAGTATGTGCTATTGAAATTACACCCAACAAGACAGCGCCCACCATTTTCTTGGCAGGTAACTCAACCGTTGTTGACCAGGATAAAGAACCTTGGGCAGCATGGGGGCAAATGATTCCACGATTCTTCGCTCCCGGAAAAGCAGCAGTGGCCAATTATGCAGAGAGCGGAGAAGCGCTCAACTCTTTTTTAAGTGCCAGACGTTTGGAAAAGATATTAAGTTTAATGAAGCCCGGCGATTATCTGTTCATTGAGTTTGGTCACAATGATATGAAGCAAAAAGGCCCGGGTATCGGACCATTCACTTCTTACAAAAAACTATTGAAGCAATACATTGCTGAAGTAAAAAAGAAAGCCGGTATTCCGGTATTGGTTACTTCGATGCATCGACGCAATTTTGATAAAGACGGTAAGATCATCAATACATTATTGGAATATCCGGAGGCTGTTCGTCAGACTGCGAAGGAAGAAAATGTAGCAGTAATTGATCTCAATGCCATGAGTAAAGTGTTGTACGAAGCATGGGGACCCATCAAATCCATCAAAGCATTTGTACATTTTCCGGCAAATACGTTTCCCGGGCAAACAACCAAGCTGGAAGACAATACACATTTCAGTACCTATGGTGCTTATGAATTGGCGAAGTGCATTGTAAAAAGTATAAAGGACCAGAACCTGCCGTTAGCACAATTCTTACGTACTGATATTGCTGTGTACGATCCTGCAAGTCCTGCAACGTTTGAAAGTTTCTATTGGCCCATGAGTTCATTTTTGACAAGTACAAAACCCGATGGGAATTAAAACCCTCTCTAACTCTCCCTAAAGGGAGAGAACTCAACGCACAGCCCTTACTTTTTGCAGATGGTGATAGTTGTTGAATATGCTTAAATGGGTGGGTGAAAGAGTATCTTTAAAGCAGGAGTTGCTTTGCTGCCATGAAAACGGAACGTACAAGTGAGTGACACAACAGTTGTTGCCATGAATTAATAACGCAGATAAACAAAACATACATGAAACGTTTCTTGCCTTTACTCTTTTTATTTTCTGCTGCCTTTGCGCAATCACCAACGATTCATGTTGATTTAAATAAAGAAGTGGGCGCCATGACGCCTGTGTGGGCATGGTTTGGTTATGACGAGCCGAACTATACGTACATGAAAGATGGAAAGAAATTGCTCACAGAAATTTCAAAACTCAGTCCCGTTCCTGTGTATGTACGTGCACATAGTTTATTGGTAACAGGCGATGGTACGCCTGCATTGAAATGGGGCAGCACCAATGCATATACGGAAGATGCAAACGGCAATCCCGTTTACAACTGGAAAATCATCGACAGTATTTTTGATACCTATGTGCAACATGGCATGAAACCATTGGCACAAATTGGTTTTATGCCCGAAGCATTATCAACCAATCCGCAACCATACAAACATGATTGGAAACCGGGTGAACCTTATTTTAGAATTGTAACAGGCTGGGCTTATCCACCGAAAGATTATAACAAATGGGCCGAGTTGGTTTTTCAATGGGTGAAGCACAGTGTAGAACGTTACGGACAAAAAGAAGTGGAGAGCTGGTATTGGGAATTGTGGAATGAACCAAACGGCTACTGGAAGGGAACAAAAGAAGAATTCTTTAAACTATACGATTATACAGCAGATGCGGTGAAGCGTGCCTTGCCCACTGCAAAAATCGGCGGTATTAATATAGCAGGCACTGCAAGCAAAGGCGCACAGGAATGGTTGCATGCATTTGTAAAACATTGTTACAGCGATACCAATTATGTAACAAAGAAAATCGGTTCGAGTGTTGATATGATTCTCTTTCACGCAAAAGGATCACCCCGTGTTGTAAATGGGCATGTGCAGATGAATATGGGCACACAGTTAAGAGATATCAATGCCGGATTCAAATTTGTTGCTGCTTATCCGCAGTTAAAAAACTTACCTGTTGTTATCGGTGAAAGTGATCCGGAAGGTTGTGCCGCCTGCGGCATGCACACCAATCCGGAGAATGCGTATCGTAACGGAACCATGTATGCGAGTTATACAGCTGCTTCGTTTGCACGCAAATATTTATTGGCCGATTCGTTTAAGGTTAACTTCCTGGGAGCAGTCACCTGGGCCTTTGAATTTGAGAATCAGCCCTGGTTCTATGGTTTTCGTGATCTTGCCACCAACGGTGTAGATAAACCGGTACTGAATGTGTTCCGAATGTTTGGTATGATGAAGGGAAACCGTGTATTGGTGCAGGGCAACCAGATGTACGATTTGAAAACAATTGTTGATTCAAGCGTACGCAGAAAATACAATGATGTGGGTGGACTTGCTGCGAAAGATAAACGTTCGGCAACAGTGATGATCTGGAATTATCATGATGACGATGTGAAGAATGCAGCGCTACCTGTTGCAGTAAACATCAACGGACTGTCTGCAACAACAGTAACAGTTACGGAATACCGTATTGATGACGAACACAGTAACAGTTATGAAGTGTGGAAGAAAATGGGCTCGCCGCAAAATCCAACGAATGAACAGATAGCGATACTGGAAAAATCAGGACAGTTAAAAACAATGGGAGCGTCGAAGAAATTGAAGATAACGAATGGCGTATTGAGCATCACTATTTCATTACCGCAGCAGGGTGTAAGCTTATTGAAACTTGATTGGTAAAATTTATAATTGAATCATCATGAAACAGATTTTTATCATTACAGGATTATGTATGTCGTTGTTTGCTTCAGCACAGATCGGCAAACGATTCCCCTCTGAACGAAAGGAAATCAAAGATCCGGTAACGGGAGCAAGACTGGTGTTTTTAACATCCACACAAGCTGGTGATTCAAAAATTTACCAGACGCATAATCAGTGGACGAGTGATGGTGAATGGCTCATCTTCCGCAGCAACCGTGCACGCAATGAAGCGTTGGCGGTACATGAAAAAACAGGTGAGATGGTGCAGGTAACCGAAGGTGGTTACACGGGTATGTTGAATGTGGCCCGCAAAAGCATGAGGCTTTACTTTATGCGTTATCCGCAGCGTGATACTGCACGAAGAACACAGAGTGATACAGCTCGCAGAAGAAATCCGATTCCGTTGCAGATTGTTGAAGTTGATTTGGCAAAAGTATTTGCAGACAGTAAAGCAGGAAAGATGCAACCTGCACATGTTTACCAACGCATCTGCGGAACAATTCCTATTGAACTCGAAGGCGGTGGTGATATGGCATTGGATGGCGATGAAGAGTGGGCTTATTTCCGTGTAGGAAAAGCTGCAGCAGCTAAGCATTTGCCAGCAGGCACAAAACCGGCAGATAATTTCGGGCCACGCAACATGGGTGCAGGACCAACCGGTATTGCAGCGATGAATGTAAAGACAGGTGAAATAAAATATGTAGTTTCTGTTCCGTTCCAGATCGGTCATATACAAACCAATCCATGGATGCCCGGTGAAATTGTGTTTTGTTGGGAAACCGGTGGTAAATCGCCACAACGTACCTGGACGGTGATGCGTGATGGAACAGGTCTTCGTCCGGTCTATCCTGAAGCGGAATACGAATGGGTAACACATGAAGCTGTAATCAGCAAAGATGAAGTGGCCATTGCGATTATGGGTCACCGTAAGATTGGCGGCGTTGATACAACAGGTACAGCTGTGGGCGGTGCAAATCCGGGACAAGATCCTGCATGGGGACCAAGTGGCACAAGAGAAAAACCAACCGGCCTTGCTATTGTAAACCTGCGTACGAGGGAAAGTTATATTGCCGGGCAAACAAAAAGCGGCAGTGGTCTGTGGCATGTGAGTGGATCGCCTGATGGACGCTGGGCAGTGGGTGATGATTTCAAACGTGATATTTATCTCATCGACAGGCACAGTAATGAAATGATCTTGTTATCTGCAGGACATAAACCAACGGCGGCCGATCATCCGCATCCAACCATGAGCGAAGACGGAACAAAAATTCAGATTCAATCGGCGATGTTGTCAGCCGATGGAAAATCCATGAACATCTGCATTATTTATTTACCCGATGAATGGTTGAAGCGAACATACAAGTAACATGAACCGAATTTCAATACAAATTGTTGTTGTGTTATTGCTGTTGATGAGTAACGCACAGGCACAATTCCTCAACATCAAAAACGATGTATTCTGGAATACAAAAGATGGGAAACCCATCTACAGCCAGGGTGGCGGTATTTTTAAATTCAAGGATGCAAACGGAAAAGAAAAGTATTACTGGTATGGTGTGCATTACAAAGAAGCAGAAACCTACCGCAACGATCCTTCTGTAACCTTACCCAATGCAACGTTTGAAGCAGTTACCTGTTACAGCTCTACTGATCTTGTGAATTGGACCTTTGAAGCCAATGTGTTTACCAAAGAAGAAGCGTTTAAAACAGTGCCCAAAACATGGGTGGGACGTTTAGGTGTGGCTTATATAAAGGAACTGAATAAGTACGCTATGTTTGTGCAGCATGGTAACCAGGTGTTGATCACTATTGCCGATTCCCCAACAGGTACATTCAAGTGGCATCAACGCATCAGCATGAAAGAGATGATCGGCACAAGCAATACCGGCGATCAAACAGTGTTTACCGATGAAGACAGCGGCAAATCGTATCTCATCTATTCATATGGCAGTGGCCGCAATAAAATTTATGTTTCTGAAATCGGCGTGAAAGATGGACTGGTGAATTTGTTAGACTGTACCAAAGTATTCCAGGGCGAAAGCAGGGAAGGCAACTGCATGTTCAAATACAAAGGGAAGTATTACATGGCAGCTTCTAACATTTATGGCTGGGATGCATCGTATGCTTATTACTTAGTGGCCGATGATATTCGTGGGCCCTACACGCCCACAAACAATATGCAGGTGATGAAAGGAAGTGAAAACGATTATGCACATGTAACACAAACCGGTTTCTTCTTCAACATCAAAGGAACGAAACAGGAAACAGTAGTGTATTGTGGCGATCGTTGGGCCAACTTTGCTGGCAATGGTTTGGGCTACAATCAATGGTTTCCACTTTCCTTTAATGGTGCTGAACCCTATTTCAATTCACTCAGTTCATGGAACATCAATGCAAAAACAGGCGAGTGGAAAGTAGCTGCCGATCATAACTATGTAATGAATGGAAGTTTTGAAGCAGACCGAAGAAGAATTCCCAGCCATGTTAAACCGGTGCAGGAATTTTTACTGGGCTGGACAACAACGGTGATTGAAGGCAACAAAGTTTCTCTGGACAGTAACAGTTCTCCGGTGTTGAATTATTTCAATACACAATACGATCGAACCAAGGTAATCGGCGAAAAAAGTTTGCAGATAACAGATAAGGTTGATTTTATCCGCAGCGTTCAACAAGTCATAACCTCATCGCCTTATGTACAGTTAAAGGATGGCCATTACCGGTTAACGGCTACTGTTAAAAACAGTAACGGCTTCAACATACTGCAGATGTATGCTACGAGCAATAACAAAACAAAAGTGTATACCATTAGCGGTGAACAGAGCGATTGGACGACCATTCGTATTGATCACATCGAAGTGAAAGGCGGCCAGGTAGAGATTGGATTTATTGCCGATGGGAAGGCCCATGCATTTTGTCTTGTGGATGATGTAATGCTGATGAAAGAGTGAGGTTTCCGTTTTAGAAACAGGTTAAATATGAACAAGTGTTAAGCTGAAAAAGCTTACATTGCAGGACAACAGATTTTTTTTAATGAGGAAGTTTTTCAACCCTTTACTTTTTGCCATTGCTCTTACAATCATTTTCAGTGAAATTCTGTTGATAAAATTCAGATCCTACCTGCCCTTTAATGTTGCTTACATCATCATTGTCGTAAATTTCTTCTACTTTAATTTCATCTTTTTCCCGGATGTACGCAGAAGGTACAAGGCCCAGAAACAGGCGGGAAAATAGCAGGATTGTACAGGATAACCGTCCTGCTTTTAAGTCTTTACTTTATAGGCTGTTTAAAAGCTGTATAAAAATGAAACTACTCTTAACGGTTGCCCTGCTGATCGCTACTGTATTGTCCATACATGCACAGGAAGTGCTTGAAACCGGTGGCAGAGCCATGCCCAACGAATGGATTGATAAAGACACTAAACATCGTGTAGTTAAATTGACAAGAATGGAAGGCAAGAGCAACCTCAGCTTTTACTTTCATAACAATCCTTTCATCGGAAACTCGATGGTGTTTTACAGCAGCAACAAAAACAATGTTGACAGTGTACGCAAACAGGAAATCTCTACAGTCGTTTCCGGTAACCGACAAATTCATTTACTCGATCTTAAAACATTAAAGAGTGAACAGCTGACCTTTCACCGTTCGCCCATGAATGGCGAGATCGTTGATAACAAAAAAGGAATTGTTTATTACCAGATAAAAGATACCGTGTTCAGCGTTAATGCAAAGACCAAAGAAGTCAAACAGGTCTTTGTTTTTCCTGACGATTTTAAAGGAACCGTTACAGCCATCAATGCCGATGGTACATTGCTCGGCGGTGCCAAATCAAGTGATGAAGAAAAAGAGTTGTTCAAAAAGTATCCCAATAAATCAAGCTACTTCAACATCATCTACGAAGCAAAGCTGCCACGTACTTTATTCACGATTAATGTAAAAACAAAAGAACTGGACAGAGTGCACAGCGACAGTGCGTGGTTGAATCATGTACAGTTCTCTACAACCGATCCTAACTTATTAATGTTTTGTCATGAAGGCCCCTGGCATAAAGTCAACCGCATTTGGACGATTGATGTAAAGACGAAGAAGATCACACAGATTCACAAGCGAATTATGGAGATGGAAATTGCAGGGCATGAGTGGCCGAGTGCAGATGGACAAATCATCTGGTACGATCTGCAGCAACCACGCAGCACGAAGTTTTATGTAGAAGGTCACAACGTCAATACCGGACAAAAAACAAAATACGAGTTGCAGCGTGATGAATGGAGTATTCATTTCAACAGCAACAAAGACAATAGTTGGTTTTGTGGTGATGGTGGTAATGAAGGTCAGGTTGCCAGAGCGAAAGACGGGATGTGGATTTATTTATTCAAACCCCAAGGCGATAAATTCGTTTCAACACGACTGGTGAATATGAAACATCATAACTATCGCTTAGAGCCAAATGTGCATTTCAGTCCCGATGGGAAGTGGGTGATCTTTCGGGCCAACTTTGAAGGGATCGAGAATGTGTATGCGGTGGAATTGTGAATGGTCAATGGTGAGTGGTGAATGAGCTTCTTCGTCTGACGCCCTCGTCTGACGATATACAACAAGAAGGTTATGGGTTATGAGTTGAGGGTTATGCGTACGTCGCAACCACAATCAGCAAAATAAATCAGCAACATCCTGTCCCGTAGGGACAATTGCTTGGTAGAAAAAACAAAATAACAAATGCGTGCCGTAGGTACGCTTGATCGAATAAACAAGATGAAGCATAAACAAACAACATTGAGAAAAGTAATTCTTGCATCGGCAATCGTCGTAAATGGTTTTGCTGCCACCGCACAGATCAACTGGCCATCAATCACCAATGTAACCAAACCATGGACACGTTGGTGGTGGGAAGGCAGTGCGGTGAACAAAGCTGATCTTACCTTGAACTTGCAGCAATACCAACAAGCAGGATTAGGTGGTGTGGAGTTAACGCCGATTTACGGGGTTGAAGGATACGAAAAACAATTCATCGATTTTCTGTCGCCGCAATGGATGCAGCTATTTTCGTACACACTCAACGAATCAAAACGATTGGGATTGGGTGTTGATTTAGCAAACGGAACCGGCTGGCCTTTCGGCGGACCTTGGGTGAAAGAGGATGATGCAAGTAAAAGTATTTTCTATAAAACGTATAAGCTCAACGGCGGCGAACAATTAAACGAAGCGGTTGAATACAAACAGGAAGGATTCATCCGCACAGCCAATAACAAACCGGCGACATTCGACCATGTGTTAAAACCTGTCTGGACAAACAAGAACCTGCAGGCATTGGCATTGGATCAGATTCAATATCCCGGCAAATTGCCTTTGCAAACATTGATCGCTTACTCCGATCAAAATGAAAGTATTGATTTGACTGCAAAGGTGGATGCAAACGGAAAACTTAACTGGACTGCACCAACAGGCAACTGGACCTTGTACGCCTTGTTCCAGGGCTTACATGGCAAGATGGTAGAACGTGCAGCACCTGGTGGTGAAGGTTATGCCATCGATCACTTTTCGTTACAGGCAGCAACGAACTACTTTAAAAAGTTTGATGCTTCGTTCAAGGGTTATGATATTTCTTACCTGCGTTCTTTCTTCAACGATTCGTATGAAGTGGATGATGCAAGAGGACAAAGCAACTGGACGCCAACTTTCTTTGCGGAATTTAAAAAGCGTAAAGGATATGATCTCAAAACACAATTACCTGCATTGTTTGGAAAAGATACACCGGAGAAAAACAGTCGTGTGATTTACGATTACCGTTCGGTGATCGATGAGCTGCTGCTCGAACACTTTACCATGACCTGGAAAAAATGGGCAGGTACCAAAGGAAAGATGCTGCGGAATCAATCGCATGGTTCGCCTGCGAATACATTAGACCTGTATAGTGTTGTTGATATTCCGGAAACAGAAGGAACCGATATTCTGCGTTTTAAATTTGCAACCTCAGCAGCAAATGTATCGGGCAAGCAATTGGTTTCGTCTGAATCGGCTACCTGGCTCAATGAACATTTCTTATCCAGCTGGGGCGATGTAAAGAAAGCAATCGATTTATATTTCCTCGGCGGTGTCAATCATATTTTTTATCACGGTACAGAGTATTCGCCCAAAGAAGCGAAGTGGCCCGGCTGGTTGTTTTATGCGGCAGTGCATTTTCAACCCACCAATCCACAATGGAACCATTTCCATGCATTGAATAGTTACATCACACGTACACAAAGTTTTTTACAAAAGGGTAAACCCGATAACGATGTGTTGGTTTATTATCCCATCGTTGACCGTTATGCAGAACCCGGCAATGTGTTGCTGCAGCATTTCGATGGCATGGAAAAGAATTTTGTGAATACTGATTTTGAACATGTATCGAAATGGATGGTAGAGAAAGGATACAGTTTCGATTTCTTCAGCGAACGTCAGTTGCAGAAGTTTACCAACAGTGGTAAGAATATCGTCAGCAGCGGTAATGCGTATCGCACTATTTTATTGCCAGCGAATAAACTCATCACTGAAAATGCCATGCAACAGTTGCTGAAACTTGCACAGCAAGGCGCAACCATATTGGTCTATAAAAATCTGCCGAACGATGTGCCCGGATTTCATCAACTGGATGCAAGAAGAAAAACATTTCAGCAATTGATTGGTCAATTAAAATTCACTACTTCAAACAATGTACAACAGGCAACAGTTGGCAATGGCAAATTTGTGGTGAGCGATGACATGGAAGCCTTGTTACAAGTTGCAAAAGCACGCAAAGAGAGTTATGCAGAAAAAGGATTGTCTGTGCTGCGCAGAAAGAATGCAGAAGGAACCATGTGGCTCATCAACAACCGTACCGATAAACCGTTTGAAGAATGGATTGAACTGCATACCAATGCCGCATCCATTGCCTTGTTTGATGCCATGCATAACAAGAAAGGTTTAGCCAAATGGCGGAAGAACAGCAGCAGTGGTGCAGTGGAAATACTGCTGCAATTACAATCGTACGAAGCCATCATTGTACAATCGTATGCAACAAAGAAAACAGGTGAAGCATTTCCTTATAAAGAAAGCATTGCACAACCTCAGGAAATAAAAGGAGAGTGGACGATCAACTTCCTCGATGGTGGCCCAACGATTCCCGCTGCTATCAAAACAACCATCTTAAAATCATGGACAGAACTTGGCGGCGATGATGTGAAGAATTTTTCCGGAACAGCGAAGTACAGCATTTCCTTTGCAAAACCGGAAGCTAATGCAACATCATGGTTGCTTGATCTCGGTACTGTAGATGAAACAGCTGAAGTGATATTGAATGGCAAAAAGATTGCCACAGTTATCGGCCCGGTGTTTCAATGTGTGATCCCTGCATCGGTTATGCAGACCAATAACAAACTGGAAATTGTTGTTGCCAACTTAATGGCCAACCGCATTATTTACATGGACAAGAATAATCTTCCCTGGAAAATATTTTACAATACCAACATGCCTGCACGCAAGGCAGAAAACGCAAAGAAAGGTATCTTCACAGCCGCCGCATGGAGCCCGTTATCATCGGGATTATTGGGGCCTGTTACGATCACACCACTAAAATAATTGTATGCACCGTAGAACCTTACTGAAGCAATTAGCTGCTTCTGTTCCTGCAGTATGGCTGGCACAACATGCCGATGCTGCTGCTTTCTTTTCAGGAGATGATCTGAAGATTGCAGACGGACCTTTTCAACCCAACTGGGATTCATTGCAGCAATACAAAACGCCTGATTGGTACCGCAATGCCAAGTTCGGCATCTGGGCCCATTGGGGACCGCAGTGCGAACCCGAGTTTGGTGATTGGTATGCACGGGAGATGTACATGGAAGGAAATGGCAAATACAACTACCATGTTGCAAAGTATGGTCATCCGTCAGAGTTTGGTTTTAAAGATGTCATCAATGCATGGAAGGCAGATCAGTGGAATCCTGATGAATTGTTGGAGTTGTATAAAAATGCTGGTGCCAAATATTTTATGGCACTCGCAAACCATCATGATAATTTCGACTTGTACAATAGCAAGTATCACAAATGGAATTCAACCAAAATAGGACCCAAGAAAGATTTAGTGGGAGGTTGGGCCAAAGCTGCACGCAAACAAGGTTTGCATTTTGGTGTGAGTGTACATGCCGCACATGCATGGAGTTGGTACGAAACTGCACAACGATCGGATAAGAACGGACCGAAAGCCGGTATTTCTTACGATGGTAAACTCACAAAAAAAGATGGCAAAGGAAAATGGTGGGAAGGATTGGATCCGCAGGAACTGTATGCACAAAATCATGCATTGAGTAAAGAGAGTAATGATAATGGCGTAATCCATGCGCAGTGGGATTGGGGTGCAGGTGTAAGTGTACCGGATAAAGCGTATTGTGAGAAGTTTTTCAAACGCACCATTGATCTCATTGATAAATACGATCCCGATGTTGTGTACTTCGATGATACAGTATTGCCTTTATATCCCATCAGTGATGTGGGTTTAAAGATCGCTGCTCATCTGTATAACAAAAGCATCAAAACAAAAGGATCATTACAAGCTGTTATCAACGGAAAAATATTGAACGAGCAGCAACGCAAATGTATGGTGTGGGATATTGAACGTGGACAAAGCAACAGCATTGAACCATTGCCCTGGCAAACCGATACCTGCATCGGCAGCTGGCATTATAATAAACCCATTTTCGATAATCATCGGTATAAGTCTGCAAAAACTGTTGTGCATACATTGGTGGATGTGGTGAGTAAGAATGGCAACCTCATGTTAAGTGTACCGGTGAAAGGCAACGGCACCATTGACAGTGATGAACGAAAGATTGTTGAAGAGATCGGCCGTTGGATGAAAGCGAACAGCGAAAGCATTTACGATACAAGGCCATGGAACATTTTTGGCGAAGGACCTGCATTGGAGAACACAGCACCTTTATCAGCGCAAGGTTTTAACGAAGGCAAGGGCAAACCCATGGAAGCGCAGGATATCCGTTTTGTGGTGAAAGACGATGTGTTGTATGCAACGGTGATGGGCTGGCCGGAGAATGGCAAAGTGCTCATTAAAAATTTGGGCAGCAACAGTCAACACTACAAAAAGAAAATAAGCAAGGTTGAATTACTGAGTACCAAACAAACACTGGCATTTGAACAAACAGCAGAAGGATTGCTGGTAAGCTTTCCCGAAAACCGACCTGCAGAGTTTTATGCAAATGCATTGAAGGTGGTGGGATGAGTGATGAATGATGAATGAGCTCCGTCTGACGCCCTCGTCTGACGGATGAATGGAAAATGAATGATGAGTAATCTGTAATGAGTGATGAGCATTCTGCATGTCAATCCCCTCTTGGGAGGGGTGGCAATATCTTGCAAAATCAGCATGATAAAAGGGGTGGGTTATACAATGATTAAACTCCGTCAGACGTGGGCGTCAGACGGGCAAACAAAAGCTGTATCAAAATGAAGAATTTGAAAACCTCCTTTGTGATTCTTTGTGTGCTTTGTGCCTTCGTGGTTCAAACTTCTTCTGCACAAAACAACAGCATCCCCAAACCTTTATACGATGATCCCGTCTATCACGGCGCTGCAGATCCTGTCATCATCTACAACAAAGCCAAAAAGAAATGGTGGATGCTGTACACCAACCGTCGGGCTTCCGTAAAGGATTCAACCGTACAGTGGGTGCATGGCACACGCATTGGTATTGCAGAAAGCAAAGATGGTGTGCATTGGAAATACGTTGATACGGCGAATATCAACTATCGTCCCGATGTTGGTTATACGCATTGGGCACCCGATGTCATTGAACACAACGGAACGTATCACATGTATCTCACCTATGTACCCGGCACATTCAAAGACTGGAATCATCCGAGAGTGATCGTTCATCTCACCAGTAAGGATTTGCAAAACTGGAACTATCAATCAACATTGAAACTCGTGAATGCCCGGTCGGACGATGAAATCGGACGACAAAAGGTCATCGATGCATCAGTGTATCAAATCAACGATACAACCTTTCGCATGTGGTACAACAATGAGCGTGATGGCAAGAGTATTTATTATGCCGATAGCAAAGACCTGTACAATTGGGTGGATAAAGGCAAGGCCATTGCTGCAAGAGGTGAAGGGCCAAAGACTTTCTTTTGGCAGGGAAAATACTTTATGATTGTGGATGCATGGAAAGGAATGGAAGTGTATTCATCAACTGATCTGTTGAACTGGACAAAACAATCCAATCGCATTTTGGAAAACCCCGGCAAAAGAAAAGACGACCAGGCCATTGGCGGACATTGTGATGTAGTAGTGAATAAAGATGGTCGTGCGTTTGTGTACTATTTCACACATCCCGGCAGAAGTAAAGCCAACCCGGCAGCCAAAGGTTCGTTTGATGACAAACGAAGTGTGATACAGGTAGCCGAATTGAAATATGTAAACAATGAAATTGTGTGCGACAGAGATGCACCCATTGCAGTCAACAAAAAAGGAGTAAAGATTTTATGAAGCAAATAATCGCATTGATCAGCTGGTTAGCAGTTGTAGCTGTTGCAAACGCACAGGAATACATCATCAGCAACTATGGAGTCAGCAATGACAGCACAAAGTTGCAGACAGCCGCTATTCAAAAAGTAATTGATAAAGCCGAAGCCAACGGTGGTGGTACGATTGTTATTCCGAAAGGTGTGTATTTGACAGGTGCTTTGTTCTTCAAATCCAAAACAAAACTGTTGTTGCAGGAGGGAGCCAGGCTGAAAGGTTCCGATCATATTGATAACTATCCGTTGATTCCCTCACGCATGGAAGGCAGAAGTATTTATTACTATGCAGCACTCATCAATGCATATCATGTTGATAGTTTCCAGATCAATGGACCAGGTACGATTGACGGTAATGGGTTGAAGTATTGGGAATATTTCTGGTTCTATCGTGATTCGGTGAAACAACACGGACGTTCCGCCACCAACCTGGAAGTGCACCGTCCACGGTTGATATTTATCTGGGGCAGCAACAATGTAACCATTAAAGATGTGAAACTGCTCAATGCCGGTTTCTGGACCACACATTTATACCAATGCAACAATGTGCTCATTGAAAACTGTGATATCCGTTCACCCTTTAAACCGGTGAAGGCACCGAGTACCGACGGGATTGATATTGATGTGTGTAAACGTGTAACTGTCCGTAAATGTTATATATCGGTGAATGATGATGCGGTATGTATTAAAGGAGGCAAGGGCCCCGATGCACACAAACGTGGAGAGAACGGCGTCGTGGAAGATATTTTAATTGAAGACTGTGTATTTGGTGAATCGCATGGAACCTTAACGCTGGGCAGTGAAAGTATTCATGCACGCAATATTGTGATGCGTAATTGCAAGATGGAGCACAATACATCAATCCTGCGGTTGAAGATGCGCCCCGATACGTATCAGATTTATGAAAACATCCGCATTGAAAATATCACCGGTAAATGCGGCACCATCATCAGCATGGCACCGTGGACACAGTTCTATGATATGGGTGGCAGTACCGAAAAGCCGTTTGCCATTGTACGCAATATCAGCTTCAGCAATCTCAATGTGCAGTGTAAAACAGTGGGGGCCATGCAGGGCAATCCGGCAGATACAGTTTCTAATATTTGGTTCAGCAATATAATTGCCAAAGCTGAAACGGCTGAGTTGAAAACAAATTATAAAGCCATTTCATTTAACCATGTTATAGTGAATGATGTGCCGTTTAAAAACTGATGATTCTGGTCGTCATTGCGAGCTTGCGAAGCAATCTTTTGTATGGGAGACTGCTTCGTGCCTCGCAGTGACGTGTAATTTTTGAGATATGTTTTGATTAAAGTACACAACTGTGCAGAAACAGGTGTATAAACAATTCGTTGAACCCTTACCTTTCAAGCTGAAATAATGTAAACAATGGCCTACTCAGCAAACGAACAACGTTATCAGCAAATGCAGTACCGCCGCTGCGGCAAAAGCGGTATCCAGTTATCAGCTTTATCACTTGGGCTCTGGCACAATTTCGGCGATATGGATGATGAAGCCGTGTATCGCAAAACCCTGCATACAGCTTTTGATTGCGGCATTACCCATTTCGATCTTGCCAATAACTACGGCCCGCCTCCCGGCAGTGCCGAAATCAACTTCGGAAAAATTTTAAAACAGGACTTTGCTGCTTACCGTGATGAGTTGATTATCTCCACCAAGGCAGGTTATTATATGTGGCCCGGCCCTTATGGCGAGTGGGGCAGTAAGAAAAATTTAGTTGCCAGTTTAAACCAGAGTTTAAAACGCATGCAATTGGATTATGTTGATATCTTTTATCATCATCGTCCCGATCCCAACACACCCTTGGAAGAAACGATGGCAGCATTGGATTTGATTGTTCGTCAGGGTAAGGCGTTGTATGTGGGCATTTCCAATTACAAAAGTGAAGATGCAGCAAAAGCATTTGCGATCTTAAAAGAATTGGGTACACCTTGCTTAATTCATCAACCCAAGTATTCGATGTTTGAACGGTGGGTAGAGAAAGATGGATTGCTGGATGTATTGGAAGCAAATGGTGTGGGTTGTATTCCGTTCTCTCCGTTGGCGCAGGGGCTTTTAACGAATAAATATCTCAAAGGTATTCCGGAAGGCTCACGTGCAACCAGAGGTGTGTTTTTAAAACAGGAACAGATTACCGAAGAAGTGTTGGCGAAAGTGAGAGCGCTCAACGACATTGCCATTACACGCAATCAATCATTAGCACAAATGGCCTTGGCCTGGTTGTTAAAAGATGAACGGGTTACATCGGTACTCATTGGTGCAAGTTCATCAGCTCAGTTGTTAGATTCAGTTGCCTGTTTAAATAATTTGCAGTTTAGTGCAGATGAATTAAAGCAGATTGAAACAGTGTTAGGATAAATGTCTGCCCGTGTATAAACGACCTGACAGGTTAAGTGCTATCATGCCAACTGCATTTAATCGGCAAGAATCATGCAGTGAATAAACCTGTCAGGTCTAACGTAGCCAGATAGATGCATTATAGCTGTCATCCCGACGAAGGAGGGATCTGTTGGGCTGTAGTACAAAGGATGAACAGATTCCTCGTGCCTCGGAATGACAAAAAGCAGGATCACTTGTGCTGAGCTGTGGAGATTGTATGCAGATTGAAACGGTTTTAGAATAAAATCATTCTCATTTATATCATCATGAAAAAAGTCAGCTTTCTTCTCTTCCTTCAATTGCTGGTCGTATCAGTATTCGCACAGGTAAAAGTCGATCATCTCAAAACAGAAAACCTAACCAACCCCATCGGGCTTGATGTGGTACAACCATATTTCAGCTGGCAGTTAAATTCTGCTCAACGGAATGTTATGCAATCGGCGTATGAAATAAGAGTAGCCACCGATGCAGCGGCATTAGCAAAAGCTGATGCATGGAAGAGCGGAAAGATCACATCCGATCAATCGATTCATGTGCCCTACAATGGAGCTGCCTTACAAGCAAACAAAAAATATTACTGGCAGGTGCGTGTGTGGGATAACAAGGGCCAAGCATCGGCATGGAGTGCAGTTGCATCCTGGCAAATGGGTTTATTAAAACCATCAGACTGGAAAGCCCAATGGATCGAACCCGGTTATACCGAAGACAACCAATTTGCAGCACCACTCATGCGCAAAGAATTCAGCAGTGGAAAGAAAATAAAAGCAGCAACCGCTTACATTACTGCACATGGTTTATACGAAGCACAGATCAACGGCAAACGGGTAGGAGATGCCTATCTCACGCCTGGCTGGACGAGTTATAACAAACGTCTGCAATACCAGGCTTACGATGTAACTGATCTGTTGAAGAATGGAGCAAACGTTCTTGCAGTTACATTGGGCGATGGTTGGTATCGTGGCAACTTCTCCTTCGATCATCGGAGAAATATTTATGGAAAAGATATTGCACTGCTGTTTCAACTGGAGATCGTTTATACCGATGGAACAACTGCAAGCATTGTTTCGGATGCAAGCTGGAAATCTTCCACCGGTGCTATCCGCTCCAATGGTATTTACCAGGGTGAAGTGGTGGATGCAACAAAAGAAAAGAGTGGCTGGACGTTGCCCGGCTACAACGATAACAACTGGTCTGCCGTAAAAACATCCAACGCATCAAAAGAGGTGTTGGTAGCAACCTATAACGAGCCGATCAAGAAACAGGAGACATTTACGAATGGTAAAGTCATCACTACATCCAAGGGAGAAAAGGTCATCGACTTTGGACAAAACCTGGTGGGTTGGGTGCAAATAAAAGCGAGGGGTAAAAGCGGCGATACCATCAAAGTATCACATGCAGAAGTGTTAGACAAGAACGGAAATTTCTATACCGAGAATCTGCGTGGCGCAAAAGCACAGGCCGTGTATGTGCTCAAAGGAAACGGCGAGGAAATCTTTGAGCCGCATTTCACGTTCTTTGGTTTTCGTTACATCAAAGTAGAAGGTATTACTACTGAATTACAGCCACAGAATTTTACTGCCGTTGCGTTGTATTCGGCTATGCAGCAAACAGGCAGCTTCACTTCATCCGATACACTCATCAATCAACTGCAGCATAATATCGAATGGGGATTAAGGGGAAACTTTTTAGATGTGCCCACCGATTGTCCGCAGCGTGATGAACGTATGGGCTGGACAGGTGATGCACAGGCGTTCTTCCGCACCGCCACGTTCTTACGAGGCGTGAATAATTTCTTTACCAAATGGTTGAAAGATGTAAAAGCCGATCAAACAAAAAGCGGAAGTGTACCACATGTCATCCCCAATGTATTGGGCGAAGAAGGATGGGCAGCAGGCGGCAGTGCAGGCTGGGCCGATGTTTCAACCATCATTCCCTGGGAAATGTATCTGGTGTATGGCGATAAACGCATTTTAGAAAACCAGTACAGCAGCATGAAAGCATGGGTAGGTTATATGCAAAGCCAGAGTACCAACGATCTCTGGAACAAAGGCGATCATTTCGGTGACTGGTTGTTTTACACCATGGCCGATGATAACGATGGTAAAGCCGCCATCACCAATAAGTTTTTAATTGCACAATGCTTTTACGCTTACTCTACACAGTTACTCATCAATGCTGCCAAAGAATTAGGAAAAGCAGATGATGTGGCCACCTACACTGCCTTACTGCAACGCATCAAAACAGCTTTCATCAACGAATACACAACGCCCAATGGTGCTACGATGAGCAACACGCAAACATCGTATGTGCTGGCCCTGCAGTTCGATCTGTTTCCCGAAGCATTACGTCAGCAGGCGGCCGATCGTTTGGTGAACAACATCAAACAATACGGCAATCATTTAACCACCGGGTTTCTGGGCACGCCTTATTTGTGTCATGTGTTGAGTCGTTATGGTTACAGCGATGTGGCGTATACCCTGTTGCTGCAAAAAACCTATCCATCGTGGTTGTATCCTGTAACAAAAGGCGCTACTACTATTTGGGAACGTTGGGATGGTATCCGAACCAACGGCGATTTCCAGGCCATTACCATGAACTCCTTTAACCATTATGCATACGGCGCCATCGGCGACTGGATGTATCGTGTAATGGTTGGTCTGGATATTGATAAAGATGGTATCGGTTATAAGAAGATCCGTATACAGCCGCATGTGGGTGGCAAGTTCACCCATGCATCTGCCAGCTACGAAACGCAATACGGTACACTCAGCAGTGGCTGGAAACTGGAGAATGGACAACTGATGTTGCATGCAGAAGTGCCGGCCAATACAACCGCCACCATTTATATTCCAGCAGCTGCAGCAACCGATGTGTTGGAAAGCGGTCAGCCGCTGGCGTTAGTAAAAGAACTACAGGTAGTGGGTAAGGAGAAAGAATATGTGGTGGTGAAAGTTGGTTCGGGGAAATATGCGTTTAGTACGGCGTTTAAAACGAAGTGAATATTTACCACGGAGATACAGAGAGCACGGAGAAACTTTTCGCCTTCCCGTCTTTCCGGCAAGTAATAAGGCAAAGTAAAGGCAGTGAGAAAATTTTTATGTAACCGGCGACAATGCTATCTGCATCTTCTGTTGCAGTTTATCCTGAGCCTGTCGAAGGACACTCTTGTACTGCCTTAGTTCTTTTCGCCAAATTATAAACTGCGTTGCCAAATGACTGTTCTGCAGTTTCAATCGAACTGTCATCCCGAGGAACGAGGGATCCGTTGGGCTGTGGTGCAAGCGATAGACAGATTCCTCCTGCGTCGGAATGACAAAAAATATCAACGTCCGCCCGGGGTCTGGCCTTAGCGGTCCCCTGGAGTTAAAAGGGCCTTTGGATGGTTGGGTGAAGGCTTTTGGATAGTTTACCAAAGGTCGTTTCATACATATGAGAAGGCCTTTTCATAGTTTACCGAAGGGCTTCGGATACATGGGAGAATATCTTTGTATAGTACAGCAAAGGGCTTTGTATGGTATAACAAAGGGTCTTGTATGGTATAACAAAGGGCTTTGTATGGTATAGCAAAGGGGCTTGTATGGTATAGCAAAGGGTCTTGTATGGTATAACAAAGGGCTTTGTATTGTATACCAAAGGACTATTTCCCACATCCCCACAACAGCTGCAGAGCTATCGAACGTTTACCGTTGCCTGTTTTACCATGAACTATGAACAATGACCCATGAACTTTTTTTCATCTAAGTATTTTGCCCTATTTTAGAGCTGCGCCAGCAAGTGAAACTGCAACCGTGAATCACCGGAACAGCCAGAGCTAACCCAAACTCCACGCTTAACCCCGGACAATTTTATTTTGATTGCTGCGCAGGAGAAGAGCAGATATGGTGCGCCGGGATACTCCAGGAAATAATTGTGATTTTTTAATAAGGTTGTCTGAGTCCACAGTTTATATGTAATGTGCATAAATCCCAGGGTGGTTATCGCAAGACCTCGGGCGGACGTAAGAACACTTTCACAATTGGACGCTATTTAAACATACATTATGCTACTACAATTAAAAAGATTCGAAATTCTTGGTCTACATGGTGACATGGATGTTAAAATTAACATCGACGATAGTAACCTAATTATCGTCGCAGAAAATGGACTCGGTAAGACAACAATTGTTAATATAATTTATTACACCTTATCTCGGCAGTGGTACAAATTAACAGAATACCATTTTGAAACATTGATATTTGAAATTGGAGACAATGAATTTAAAGTTCAGCGAGAGGAGTTGAATAACTTTATTAAACTTAGAAAATTAAGAAATCGAAGTTTTCGTAGAACGCAAAGTCCAAGAATATCAAGAATTGCAGACTATATTCTTGAGACCCATGATATTCAAGCTCTTTTAAACAGTCCCTTTGAATTAGAGCAACTTGCAAGTAGATTTGATGTGCCAGTTTCTGTATTGTTTGACATTTCCAATGAACTACTATTTTCTACAAAGGATTCATCAGATAACATTGATAAGATTTCTGAAATACTAAATAAAGAAATTAAGTCCCAAATACTTTATCTTCCAACCTATCGGAGAATTGAAAAAGATTTGAAGAATATCTTCCCAGATTTGGAAACAAATCTAGACTCATTAAGAAACAAAAGACTTCATGTTGAGCAGGAGAATTCAAGCAAGTATATTGAATTAGTGGAGTTTGGCATGGATGATGTGCAACAGAAAGTTGAGCGAAAACTAAACTCACTCTATATAAATTTCACTAACAATTTGAGACAATCATTAATGGGGGGGTACTTAAGAGACATCCTCAACAAAAATTATGAAAAATACAATTACAACGTATTGGACACTATAACAAGTGAAAAGCTTAATGAAATATTGAATAGGATTGATAATAGTATTCTTCAGAAAAATGAAAAAGATAGTCTGAGTAGATTTGTTGACACTTATAAGACAGATCCTGCATCTATTACGAATGAAAGTAAAATTATTGCATATTTTATTCAGAAGCTAGTTGATATTTATGAAAAACAATCTATTGCTGAACAAGAAGTAACCAGTTTCGTGGAAATATGTAATAGTTATTGCAACAATAAAAAGTTTATTTATTCAAGAGAAGAAAGGAAAATTAAAGTTTATCTAACACAACAAGAAAAGGAGATTGATTTCTCTAAGCTTAGTTCAGGTGAAAAGCAAATCGTTTCATTATTTAGTCATTTATATTTATCAGATACAAAGCAGTTTTTTGTCATAATTGACGAACCTGAACTATCCTTGTCTGTTTCTTGGCAGGAACGATTCTTACAAGACATATTAAATGCTAATAATTCAGGATTAATCGCCGTCACACATTCTCCTTTTATTTTCAATGATTCTTTGATAAAACACACTAAAGGATTTAATGAATTTATTTCAATTAAGTAATTTATTTATGGACGCTGTTGAAACCTTAAAACAAAAAGCACAAACTTCAAACTTTGCTTATCTTAAGCTATTGCAGAAGTATAGATTTAATAACGACGAAATGCATTATATTTTTGAAGGCTACGAAGACCAATCATTTTATTTTAACTATCTTCAAGGACTGTCAAGTAATTATGTTACACACATCAGTTTAGGAAAAAAACAATCTATTGAAATCTACGATAAAATTGATTGGGCTAAGTACGATAAAAAGCGAATTATCATTTTCATAGACAGGGATTATAGTAGAATTTTAGGGGAGGCAGTCCCAACGGATAACAACATTTATGAAACAACATACTATTCCATAGAAAACTATATATCCAATTCAGAAGTTTTGAAAAGGTTAATTCGTGAAATCTTGCATTTTCACGAAGAAGTGGAAATAAATAAAATTGTGGTGAAGTACGAATCAGAACTCGAATTATTCATTAAAAACATTAAACCAATTCTTGCGTGGATCTTGACTATAAGAAGTCATAGACTTAAAGCAAATTTGAACATGATTGACCTTGCAAAGCTTTTCCAAATAAGCGAGGATTTATCTTTTTCAAAGAATAGTATTGATAAAATCGCTTATTTAGAGAAAGTGACACACGTCAAAACTCCTGAAGTTCACCTATCTGGATTTAAACATTGGTATTCTATTACAGGTACGATGCCAAGTTATAAAATCTATTTGCGTGGGAAGTTTGAAGCTTGGTTTTTTATCACCTTCTTTAATCGAATTAACAACTACTTATTAAAAACATACAATCATAATTCAAAAGTTAAAACTAATATTAATCATAGTAACGCTCTTGAAATAATCGGACCACGAACTTCTATTCCAAAACGGTTCGAGAATTTCTTAAAGCAGTTGTTCCCATAAATGAACGCCTATCAAAAGCAGGGCTGAATATTCTCAGCCATCCTTAGTGTTCCAAACTAATATAGCTGGCTGAGGTAAAAGATGAGTAAAGAATAGAAAGTAGAAAGCTGTCCTGCGTTTGTAACTCAGGATATCGCTCAACTTTTTAATTCTTTTGAATAAGTATTATAATAGAATTCTTAATACGACATGCCAATAAAAATTAGAATTAAAGGAAATCCTGACACCAACGAATATCAAGATGCTTTACAGTTGAAGCAACTCTTTGAAAGTTCTATTGACACTCGTACTACTGACGGTGAAATTCTAATCGTTTCAAATGCAACTTTATTCGGGCAAGAAGTCAAAGATGTTGACCTAATTGTAATCGGGAATTTTGAAAAATATAGGTGTAATATTAAAACAAAAGCAGTTGGCCCTGGAAAAGAAGAACTAGAATTAAAAGAAAGGACCGTCTTCGTAAATAACTTCTGCTTCACAATCGAAACAAAGAGACATAGAGCAGAGGATATACGCTTAGAAGGTTTAAACCTATTGGTGAAATATAACAACAAACTTTCTGACGTTACAACCCAAAGTGAAAATCAGAAATATTCACTAAAAGGCTTCTTAAGTGACAGACTTAAATTTTCTCCGTATATAAACAATTTTATTTGGTTTCGGAATGTCAATTGGGATTCAATAAAAAACTTAATAGGTGAAAATGAATTGCTATATACCAAGCATAACTATTTACCAAGTAGTTTTAAGTTTCCGTTTTTAATGCAACTTGCATGCATTCAGCAAACACCTTATAATGCAAAAGATAAAGATGGCAATTACAAAGGCTATTGCTCATTCAATTGCTTGAAATCAAAAGATAGTTTTGACTTTACGCAAATGGAAAATGTTTTTAACATTTTTGAGAGAGTTAAAGTCGGTACAGGTCAACTGACAAGAAAAAAGATTGAACAAATTACTAGTAAACTTTTAGACAATCAGCAATATGCGCAAGCTATTGGAGAGAAACTAATTGTTATATCAGGTAGAGCAGGCACGGGAAAGACAATTAAACTTTTAAGGATTGCCTGTGATTTAGCCATCAATAAAGGCGCAAGGTCTTTGATACTAACTTATAATCATGCTTTAGTCAGTGATATTAAAAGAACATTAGCGTTAGCAGAAATTCCAGATGGGGTTGATAGCTATACTGTAAACATCACTACTTTGCACAAGTTCATCTTTGAATTAGTAATTGGCTTTGGCTTAGTTACTAATCCTAATAATCCCTTAGAAGATGCAAAGTATATTCCTGATTTTATTTCCAAGTATCAAGATTACCTTAAAGAACTCATCGATTGTATAGAAGCAGGTTTAATACAACAAAAGGAGATTCAAGAGTTAATGCGCAGCAAGCATGATAAAATTGCATGGGACTATATACTAATTGACGAATCTCAAGATTGGAGTGAAAATGAGAAGAAAATAATTTTTACAATTTTCGGTAGAGACAAAGCAATTATCGCAGATGGAGTTGACCAACTAATAAGAAGCCAAAAGAAATGCAATTGGATTCAAGGCTTAAAGCCAGATGTTGACTTCAAAAAAACAAACGAGAAAAAGGGTTTAAGGCAAGAGGTAAACTTAGTTGCTTTTGTGAATGAATATGCTAAGCAATGTGGTGTCGTATGGGAAATCGAACCTAAGCAAGAACTCATTGGAGGCAAGATTATTATTTCAACTAGTGGTTATTCAAAGCAATTACATGACGAGCAATTGAAAAGATGTAAAGAGTGTGAAAATTCAGAATACGAAATGATGTTTTTAGTGCCGCCGAGTCTTGTTTCACGATCGCAGCAAGTAAATGAGTGGGGCAAAATGGTTGAAAAGCGGATGTTTAGCTTGACCCAATCATTTAAAGAAATGGGGATTTCGATTTGGGATTTAACTAATACTGATTTAAGAACTCAATATGTAGTAGAATTAAATCAGCATAGATTATTGCAATATGAATCATGTAGAGGACTTGAAGGTTGGACAGTTGTTTGCCTAGAATTAGACGACTTCATTCGATACAAAATGGAGACTTTTATTGAAGAAGAAACAAATGAACTTGCTTTGGAATCAAATGAAGAAAAAAGGAGAAAGTTTGTTTATTTATGGTCTTTAATTCCGTTGACGAGGGCTATTGACACTCTTGTAATTACTATAAAGGACAAAAATAGCGATGTGTGTATGTTTCTAAGGAAAACTTACGAAAGATACCCTGACTTTATTCAATGGATAGACTAAGTAATCCATTTCAGAGTCTCCTGTACTTCACATGCGACTCGCAAAGACGGGACAAGTCGTGTCAGAAAGCAAAGTGCGTTCGCCTTGTGGCACTCGCAGTCATCAATGAACGAAAGCTAAATTTATTTCTTCCCTTCGTATCACGGCGAGTCGGCTGCTCCAGACATCGCCTGAGAACGTTCCGGTTTGCCACAGTGATTCCCGTAACAGTACAGGATGTTCCTTTCTCCCAACAGCATTATTTTTATCCGATTGCTAAAGCACGCTGTATGAAAAGATTTTTCTGTGTTGTTATTTTATCCTATCTGCTGTTTACGGTTTCTGCTGCTCCTTCCAATCCATACAACTTATTCATTGCTCCCGGCACCTTATCCGAAACGTCGGTGGTATTGTTGTGGGATAAGCAATATGCAAAAGAAGCGGTTGTGTATGAACTGCTGCTCAATGGTAAACTTCAGGGTACAACTACCAAAACAAATTATACCATCAAGGGTTTAAAACCAGGAGCGAGTTATACCGTTTCGCTACAGTTGAAAGGGGCAAAGCAAACAGCATCGTCTCCATTGAAATTTAAAACAGCAGCCAAAGGCAGGGTTTATAATATCCTCGACTTTGGTGCAAAGAGCGATTCATCGTTCATCAACACCAAACACATTCAAAAAGCCATTGATGCCTGCACAGTAGGTGGTACAGTGTATATCCCCAAAGGCAATTTTGTTTCCGGTGCTTTGTTTTTAAAAAGTAATATGACCCTGTATATTGCAGAAGGTGCCACATTACAAGGTTCAATCGACACAACCGATTACCTGCCCCTGATCAAAAACCGTTTCGAAGGATGGGAGATGGACACCTATGCAAGTCTCATCAATGCCGGTACATTGAACCGTGATGGTTCGTACAATGTAAAGAACCTGCGCATAACAGGTGGCGGCACTATTAAAGGCGGCGGTAAAAAACTGGAGCTTGCCTGCAAAGCTGCAAGAGGCATCCGCAGCAGGGGTCGTTTGGTTTTATTGATGAACTGCAGGGATGTAAGCATCGATAATCTTACATTAACAGAGCCGCCTTGCTGGACACTGCATTATGTTTACAGCGATAATATCAGTTGTCATGGTCTCACCATTAAAACTCATGGCATTCATAACGGCGATGGTATCGATCCTGACTCATCAACTGATTCGTATATTTTCAACTGCATATTCGATACAGGTGATGATTGTATTGCCATCAAATCAGGAAAGAACCCCGAAGGTTATTATGTGGGCAAACCAACCACCAATGTCCGCATCACCGATTGTGATTTTAAACGTGGACATGGTATTTCCATCGGCAGTGAAATGAGTGGTGGCGTAAGTGCTGTGCTGGTGCAGGATTGTAAAGCAGGTGCGTTGCTGCATGGACTGCAGATCAAAGGCACGAAAGACCGTGGCGGTTATGTAAAGAATGTAACGGTGGAGAATTGTCAGTTGCTGAAGATCACTATTTTCTCTGCGGTGAATTATAACAACGATGGGGAGGCTGCTCCTGTGTTACCTGTGTTTGAAAATTTTGTGTTTAAGCATATTGACCTGAGCCAGGCGAATGTAAAAGAACCGGTGATCAATATCAACGGGTTTAATCATCCTGCACATAAATTAAAGAATGTTTTGTTTACAAACATTGTGCTACCTGAAAATGGCAAAGTGCTTATTAATGATGCAGATCAGGTAAGGTTTGAAGGGGTGAAGATGGTGGGTGGTGGTAAGCCGGTGTATGAGGTGAAGAACAGTGCAGGGATAAGCTATTAAGAGAAGCTCCATTTCTCAGCAACTTGGGTACAGGTAAGAACATCGGCAGCATTAACAGTTGTATCTGAGCTGCATCAAAAACATTTCTCTATTTTCGGGTATGACTGTAACCATCATCATCAGCCTTTGTGTGCTGTTGCTTATAGCGTATGTGTTCGATCTTACATCGTCGAAAACAAAAGTGCCCTCTGTTATCCTGCTGTTGTTATCTGGATGGCTGGTGAAACAGCTGGCTTCCTGGCTGGATATTCAGTTGCCCGATTTTTCGCCGTTGTTACCTGTACTGGGTACGATCGGTTTAATTTTAATTGTGCTGGAAGGTTCACTGGAGCTGGAGCTGAACCGGTCTAAGTTGGGACTCATCCGCAAGTCTTTCTTCGGCGCTTTTGTACCAATGCTTGCCCTTGCATTTTTGTTGGCCTTTGCGTTTTATGCCAGTGGTCATTTTTCGTTTAAAGACGGTTTGCTGAATGCCATGCCGCTCTGTGTTATCAGCAGTGCCATTGCCATACCCAGTGTGCGCAACCTGGGGAGGCAGCACAAAGAGTTTATTATTTATGAAAGCAGTTTATCGGATATACTGGGTGTGATTGTCTTTAACTTTCTTGCTTATAACGAAATCGTCAATGCCGGTTCGTTCGGCCATTTTGCGCTGGAGTTGCTGATTATTGCCGTGGTATCGTTTATTGCAACCATTGCCCTTGCTTTTTTGCTGAACAAAATTGAACATCCCATTAAGTTTATACCAATTATCCTCATCATCATTTTAATTTATGCGGTATCGAAAGTGTATCATTTGCCGGGCCTGATTTTTATCCTGTTTTTTGGTTTATCCATCGGCAACCTTGATGAGCTGAAACGGTTTAAATGGATTGAAAAGCTTCAGCCCGATGAGCTGAACAGGGAAGTGATTAAGTTTCGTGAATTAACAAGCGAAGCTGCCTTTGTAATACGGGCGTCGTTCTTTTTGTTATTTGGTTTTTTAATTGAAACGAGTACGGTATTAAATGCCGATACGTTTGTATGGGCTGTGGCCATTGTGTTGATTATTGTGTTGTTTCGTTATGTGCAACTGCGTTTATCGCACTTGCCGTTGCGGCCCTTGTTGTTTGTGGCGCCACGTGGATTGATTACCATTTTGTTGTTTTTATCGATTGACCCTGCCCATACTATTCCGTTGGTGAATCAATCGCTTATTATCCAGGTTATTCTGTTAATGGCACTGCTGATGATGTTCGGTTTGATGACGCATAAAAGAAGTCCGTCAGACGAGGAGGATGCAACGATTGCAGACCCAGAAGAGGTGAAGCACTAAGCGGCCTGCTTGCGGCGATTGTGCTGTTGTTATTAATCCTGGCCTTACTTCTCTTTCAAAATAAATAAGGGATCGAAACAGGTTCTGAGACAAGCTGCAACAACAAATGCGAGGTTTCGACCTGACAGGTTAAGCACGCTTGTGCAAACTGCCTTCTATTAGCAAGCATTAAACAATTACTAAACCTGTCAGGTCTATCTATCACCAGAACCCACCCCCGAACTATGTTCCTAACTTTCGCAATGCTTGGTTTTCTAACGGGAGAAGATAAAATGGCTCTTTCTGGCTCTCTCTGGCGCAGGGCTCCTACCTGTGTCCAGTCGTTACTAATCTAACCACAACATACCATTCCAAAATAAGTAACGGATAGGTGTTCTTTTCATGGGCCAGTAAAATAGGTACATAGAAATCCCAACCGTACAAGAGCGCCCTTCGGCAAGCTCAGGATAAACTGCAACAACTGCTTAATAGCAGTAGTGGGTACTTAGTTTTTTCTTTTCACATATATCTGCTTATTTTTCCATTGTAGAATACTTTAATGTTTAAGTAAGCCGTGGCGGTTAAAACGGCAACCAATTTTACCCATTCTTCCATGCAAAAGAACTTAACGGTTTACCTCGCCGATGACCACCATATCGTGGCCAAGGGAATTGCATCGCTTATACGAACGATAAACGGCGTTGAAGAAATAAGGCTGTTTGCAAATGGTAAAGATTTGTACGATGCATGTACACAAAAGCTTCCCGATGTTGTTTTTTTAGATATTGATATGCCCGTTTGGGATGGCCGCAAAACCCTGGTGGCGCTTAAACAGCATTTTCCCCAATTGCACTGTATTATACTTTCGATGAACAACGAAAAGGCAATTGTAGACGATTGTATAGAAAAGGGGGCTGGTGGGTATTTGAATAAAGACTGTACTGAATTAGAATTGCAGGAAGCAATTTTCAGCAAAGACGCTGTTTATTTTTCAAAAGAGGTGCTCATTAATGTAAGCGGCTACCACAGAAAAGAAAAAACCAGCGGCTTTTCGTTGGCTGAACCATTCACCGAACGGGAGCTGGAAATACTGGCATTGCTCTGTGAAGGGTTAAGCCCAAAGGAAATTGCCGAAAAAATATTTTTAAGTCCCAGAACCGTAGAAACACACAAGAAGAATATTATGCACAAGATGGATGTAAACTCAATTGGTAAACTCATCAGCATTGCACTGAAAAATAATTTAATTAAATGAGAGCAGCATTGATTCTTCTTGCGTTGCTGTTTTCTGTTGCTGCCTATGCACAGACATTGCAAACAGACAGTTTGATTAACCTGGCCAAAAAAGAAAAAAATGATAGTGTAAAAGTTGCAAGGCTGTATGAAATAGCGAAGAAATATGCTGCTGTGAGTGAGCCGGAGATGGATCGTTATTTTAAAGAAGGCATGTTGCTGGCGCAATCGAAGAAACTGTTTACCCTTTATCAACAGGGTATGAACGATCAGGCAGTGCAATATCTGTTAAAAGGTAAATACGATAAAGCATTGGCTATTACCGATACTGCTGTTGCTGCGGGAATTAAAAATAAAGTGGCAGATGAATTTGCAAGGACTTATTTCGTTAAAACAAATATTTACTACGCACTTAAATCTTATACAGAATCGAACAGGTTTGCAAAGATGGCGCTTGCCATGTATACACAAACAAATAATAAACTCCGGTTAGGTAATGTTAGCCAGAGCATTGGAAATAACCACTATGCCTTGGGCGAGTTTGATGACGCATTAAAATATTATTATGATGCCAGTGCTTTTTACGAACAGGCAAAGGCTTTTGATATGCAGGCACAGATCTACTCTAACCTTGGCGTAATGAATGTAAACCTGAAGAACTTTGATATAGCAGAAGGTTTTTACAATAAGGCACTGGCTATTTACATTAAAGGAAAGAATGCAAACGGGGAATTACTCACCAATTACAATATAGGAGCCTTGTTACACGGGCAAAAAAAGTACAAGGAAGCTGCAACGGTTTCAGAACAAACACTCAGGCTTTCACGCAGTTTGCAGAATAAAAAAGTAGAGACTTCCAGCCTGTCTGTTTTAGCCAGTTGTTTTGAGCGGTTAAATGATACAGCAAAGGCCGAGTATTATTTTAATGAACTGTTTACAACACTTGAACGGTATAACGACGATGAAAGTCTGGTAATTGCTTATAATAATTATGCAATGTTTATAAGCGGATTAAATCAAATTGATAAAGCCATTACCTATCAATACAAAGCCATTGCTATTGCAAGAAGCGAAGTAGGTTTAAAGAAATACATGCATAGTTTGTTTTCAACTTTGTCATCGTTTTATAATGCTAAAAACGACTATGCCCAGGCGTTTGCTTATAAAGATTCGCAGCAGATATACAAGGAGGCTGTTATTAACGAAACCTCCAATAACAAACTGCTCGAACTGCAAACCAAGTACGAAACGCAGCAGAAAGAAGGTAAAATACTGCTGTTAAGCAAAGCGGATTCCATTAAAAGTCTGCAGATACTTGCACAGCAATCGGCCATCGACCGTAATTTATACAGCATTGCACAGCAGCAACTGGCATTGGCAGAAGACAGTATTTTACTGTTTACTCAAAACGAAGTGATACTGCAAGGCAAACTCGATGCTTCGTTAAAAGAAGAAAAGATAAATGCACTTACCAAAGAAGGATTGCAAAAGCAGTTGGCCTTGCAGCAAGAGCAAGCCGCAGCTGCACAGAAGCGGCAGGTGCTTTATTTTTTATTGATTGGTACGCTGTTAACGTCTGCACTGGTATTCCTTGCTTTTTATCAACGTAGTAAAAAGAAACAGGCCAATGCAGAAGCACTGGCACAAAAGAACTTACTGCAGAGCGTATTGGAAACTGAAGAAAAAGAACGCAGCCGTATTGCCAAAGATCTGCACGATGGTATTGTACAGGATCTTACATCTATTAAATTCAACCTGCAGTCAGCAGCGCAAACAGCACCCGGTTTGTTGCAGGAGCAAATACAAACAATTTTTAAAGCTGTTGATACGGCCGCCAAAGATGTGCGTGAAATATCGTATCAAATGATGCCGCTTACGTTAAAAGAGCTGGGCCTTGTAAAAGCTATAGAGGAGTTGCTGGGCAGAAGTCTTGCAAAAAATAATATACAGCATCATTTTGAGCATTTTGGTATTGAAGAGCGCCTCCCCGAAAAAATTGAAGTGACTGTTTACCGTATTTGTCAGGAGTTGGTAAATAACACCATTAAGCACAGTGGTGCTACAGAAGTATCGTTGTTGTTGCAGCTACGCAATAATGTGTTGCAATTAACTTATGAGGATAACGGACGTGGCTTTAATGTAGCCACTACACAAAAAGGAATTGGCCTCAACAGTCTGGGCAGCAGGGTAGAAATGGTAAAAGGCAGCCTTGAGTTCGATGCATCTGCCGAAACCGGCACCACGGCTTATATCCGCATACCAGTATCGTAAATACCAAAAAATACGTAGTTAATTTCGGCTTATTTACGCAGTTGGGTTTTAATTAATTGGTACAGATTTGTGCTGCAAATAATCATCATCAATTAATTAAAAACCATCATGAAAAAAGCTATTTCAATTATTCATTTTTCCCTTTTCCTGTTTGTTGTTACCGGTATTGTGTCTTGTAAAAAAGAGGCAGCAGATACAAATGCTTCAGGTAACATTCCAACGAATGGCTGGCGCATCGGCAGCACCAGTTATACAACATTGCTTGCATTGCGGAATGTTGGGCAACCCAACTCTGTTGGTGCATTTGATGCTGTACCTACAGCCAATAACCTGAACACTGTTGTTGTATTGTTTAATAATACTACTGGTATTGCTGCCGGTACGTTTAAGGTGGTAACAAAGCCTAATCAGTCTGATTTGCTGGCAGATGAAATTATGGTTAGTGCAAGCACCGGTTACAACCAGGGTACAGGTCAATACAATAAACAGTATGTAACTGTAGTTGGCGAAACAGTAAATGCAACGGTTACCATTTCAGGTGGTAAAGCAAAAATTGTTGTTCCTCAAATCAACATTATTTCATATCCCATCAATGCAAGTTCCACTACTTCAACTTTTAGCGGAACAATCGTTGAACAATAATTTAAACACGCTCATTCAAATTCTTCTTATATGAAAAAAAATATGCTGTTGGGATTCTTTTCGTTGGCATTGATTACCGTAAAAGCACAGGTTGATGTGTCGGTTAAAACCCTCGATTTAGAATCGGTTAATAAACATAAAAACTGGAAAATTATTGAAGCCGGTATCGATCAATCAACCAGCAATGTGTATGTAAAATTTGCATCTGCTTCCTGCGATATTGATAAGTCGTCTATTGGCAATACCGTAACAACCACTTTTAAAGGTCTGGCATGGAAGGTAGATCGTTTATTGTTTGATAAAAATTTCACTTATCTCTCAACAGAACAGAAATCGTATGCCAATACATTTGATGCAATCGGTAATAATGAGTTTGTATATGGCCGAAAGTTTAATGTTGTTTTTGGCGAGGGAATGGGGACTGCTATAAGTGGTGTTGCTATGCCAACAGGTATGATTGATAACAGCTATATCGGAACAAAAATTGTAACGGGCTTAGCAAATATTTCCGGCTTTAAAATCGGTAATTCCAGAATTGGTATTAAAGTGGGTGGCGAAACCGGAAAATTTAAACCGGATGCTTGCTTTGAAAATCCGGCAGTCTTTAAAATTGATAACAAAGATGCCAAAGAACAAAAAGGGCAACGCTGGATACCGATGTTTAATCATCCGATTCCTAATGGCGGACATATTTTGTTTAACACATCTGGTGTAAACACGGATGTTACAAAAACACACAATGTTTTTCGTAAGTACGATGCAGATGCAAATGTTGTAAATGATAAAGCTTTGACGTTCGATTATCAGTGCCTGGTGTATGCAAAGGAAATTGAAATGGCCCCCGGTGTATTTGATTATGTGTTTGTAACCTTACCCATCAACTATAAAAAATCGACCGGTAAAGTAGTGCCTGCAAACCAGTATGAATATATACGTATTGATGGAACTACATTTGAAACAAAACATCAATTAACGTTTACCGCACCACATTCACAATGGAAAATTAACCAGGTTTTTGAAAAAGAAGGTGCCGTGTATTTAATTGGAGATGCGGGGAAAAGCGCCGATACCTACCAGGATTTCAGCATACCAAAATCTTCTGATTTTCCTTTTTTTCAAATTGCAAAAATTCAGAACGGCAAACTGGCTTATGTGAGTGTAATTAAAGACGAACAGATAAAAGCTGTAATGCAAAACATTAATGGCGAAAAAGTGAAGCCTGATATGCATTTGAAAGTAACCGATCTGCAAATGAATGTTGTAAACGGAAAATTTATTTACAGCGGACAGCAGTTTGAAGATGGCAAACGTGGCGATGCAATTATTAGTGCAGTGTTTAGTGATAAGGGGGCATTGGAGGTTGTTTTGGCGAAATCGGCAGAATTTTCAAAGGGTAACCTTAGTTTTTCGGCAGATGGTAAAACTATGTACTGGCTTATACAGGATGTAACCGAGTACAACAAGTGGGATAAAAAGGCAGGTACCATTACAGCTAAAGAATCGAAGCAGCTACTTACAGCTTTGTCGGTAGTTACGTATAATCTGGAATCGAAAACCGTGCAGTACAAAACGTTCATTAATGAAGAGTGGGGTACGCAGTATAACGATGTGATTTTATATGATACCGATAATGAAATTGTTTTGTTGGGCGGTAAGCTTACCAAAAAGGCAAAGGAAAGCGAGTTGGTATTTGTTACTATTAGAAAGTGATTTTATACAGTTTTAAATTCTAAAAGCAGAAAAGACTTCACAGTTAGCCGTTGTTCGTAAAGAAGATTAACAACGGCTAACTGTTTTTAATTGCCAAGGCATAACTTCAGAAAATATTGCTCCCTAATGTCCAAGGGTGTCGGTTCTGTTACATTTAAATTTTTACTGCATCAGTTCATAGAAGTATACGCTACAACAAACAATCACTTACAGACTGGCAATAAATGCTTCAAGTAATGCTTTCAGTTTTGCTTTATCGGCTTGTGGGTTGTAGGTAAAAAACTGAAAGTGATCTTTCATTTCATCGTCGTAGGTTGAATAGAAACAGGATGCATTATTTTTACACTTAATCCTGAAAGTGTTATGATTTACATCTTCAATAAGGATATTATTTTTTAAATTTTGCTTGCTTATTTTGGAGTAATAGTTTCCGCCAAAGCTTGTAAAATGAAAAAGTACATCATTGCCTTCTACCACAACATTTTTATACGTGCCGGAATTGTAAATTTTTAAATAGGCATTCAGCGCATCGATTGGTTTTTGTTGGGTACTGTTTGTTGCAGCAGCATTGAGGTTGGCTTTTAATGCTGTTAGAAAATTATTTAGCAACAGCGTGGTTTGATCAATGGTAGAAGGGCCGCTGTTAAAATTAAAATAGTCGTGATAGCTGCCGGTAATTGTAGAATACACACATTTCCTGTTGCCTGCACAACCTAATTTAACATAGTTGTATTGTTTATTGGCACTTACGTAGTCAATGTCTTCCAGTTTGGCTTTGGAATACTTGTTGTCTCCATAGTAGCTGTAAAGGTAACCGTCTTTAACCTCTAAACCCCAATAGCGCCCTCCGTCTAACTTAACAACGTGTGCATTAAATGCATCAAAGGCATTTTTTAAATTATCGTACAGTACAGTACTGTTTACGCCTGTATTTTTTTGCGGTTCGTTTTGTTGCTTGCCGGCAGGGTTGCTTTCTAAAACGTTCATGTTCGATTTATAGCGATCGAAATTGTTTCCGGTATACGTACTTATAAACTCTGTTAACAGCGTTCTGAGTTTATGAATATTATTGCCGCCGGTTTCTGAAAATGCAAATTCGTTGTGGTACGAGTTGGTAAATGTAGAAAATACGCAGTCGGTATTTTGTTTGCAGGTGATGGCTATTTTTTCGTTGGGCACAATCAGCTTTACATCATTCAAATCTGTAAGTTTTATTTTGCGGTAGTTTTTGCCGTCTCTAAAATAATTCACCAAAAAGCCATCTTTTATTTCCATGCGGCCATAATAACCTTTATCGAAAAACTGCAAGTGTTTGTTGATTTCATTCAGGATGTCGGTAGAATTAGTTTGTGCATACGTACACAAACTCAAAAAGAAAGTACTGTAACTAACAAAAACAATTGGTGCCAGCAATTTTCTTACCGGGGCACTCTTTTTAGCTATAGCGATATCCATGCAGCGTTGTTTATTAAGCAGGTAAATTAGTAGCACAAAAGTGCAGCAACTATACCGTTTTCAGGGTATTTTTATTCGTAACTCTGCTTTATTACAAAACTATATGCCTGTTATTGTCATTAAATTCAGGGGGGCGCATAATCTTGCGAGCTTCAGGATGCAACAGGATGGTATTACCGCTTTCTCAAAGTAGTTTACTGCTTTAAACAATTGCCATGAAACGATTTGCTGTAAGCTGTATAATTTTTGCAGTTTCATTTATACACGCCTCTGCGCAAACTGCCGATAGTGTACGCACTTCTTTTACACAGCCTGTTGTACCACGTGTAACGCTGCAGTTACCGGGTGGTAAGGCCAAGGATATACCGAAAGGCCCCTACAAGCCCTCTTGGCAATCCATTAAAGACAACTACAAAGTACCCGACTGGTTTTTGAATGGCAAGTTTGGCATTTTTATTCACTATGGAGTATACACGGTAGCGGCACACGCCAGCGAATGGTATCCCCGCCACATGTATAGTAATGATGGAGTACGCAAATGGCACGAAGCAAAGTTTGGTCCGGTTCACCAATTCGGATATAAAGATTTGATTCCGTTGTTTAAAATGGAACAGTTCAAGGCGGAAGAGTGGGCCGCATTGTTTAAAGCCGCAGGCGCCCGTTATGTAATACCCACTGCCGAACATCACGATGGTTTTGCGATGTACGAAAGTGCGCTCACTAAATGGGATGCGAAGGATATGGGACCACGTATTGATTTTATTGGTGAGTTGGGTAAAGCGGTACGTAAAGAAGGATTGAAGTTTGGGGTATCGAATCACCGGATGGAACATTGGGATTTTATGTATCCGCAGCTAAAAATTAAAACCGATTTATTTGATCCTGCCTACAGCGATTTTTATGGTCCGCCACAGGTACCACCACAACGCACAGAAAAAAAACCAGGTGAAGAAGTAATCGAAGATCAGCAGAAAGCGTATCAGAGTGTTCCGTTTTTAGAAGAATGGCTGATGCGTTGCCAGGAGCTGGTAGATAAGTACCAGCCCGATATGTTTTGGTTTGACAATGGCGTAAACAGCCGCATGCTCGATTCGGTAAAGCTTCGTTTTGCAGCTTATTATTACAACCGTGCTGCACAATGGAAGAAGCCGGTCTCCATCAGCACAAAAAGCGATGCTTATTTAGAAGGAAGTATTAAAGATTTTGAACGGCAGGGACGAGCACCAAAAGAGTTAACCAATTATGTGTGGCAGGTAGATGATCCGATCGGTGAGAAGTTTGGTTATGTAGAAGGCATGAAGCTTACAAATGCAGCCACAATTATTCGCAGGTTAATTGAAAATGTTGCACGCAATGGTAATTATATGCTCAATATTTCGCCAAGGGCCGATGGCACAATACCTCAAGAACAAAAAGATATTCTGCTGGGAGTTGGTAAATGGTTACAACAAAATGGCGAAGGTATTTACGATACCCGTGCCTGGCATTTTGCAGGAGCAGGGCAGGTACGTTTTACACGTAAAGGAAATACGTTATATGCCTTGTTACTGCAGTGGCCTTCTTCTACAATCAACATCGAGTGGCCGCAACCGGAAAAATGGGGTGCCGTTAAAAAAGTAACCTTGTTAGGCGCTGCTGAAAAAATCAATTTTACACAAACCGAAAAGGGTATTACGATACAGCAACCGCAAACGAAGCCCGGAGAACATGCGTGGGTATTTAAACTAGAAGGGCTAACGCTTGATTAATACGAAAGAAAAGACGGAGTTATTTGTAAGCAGGAGTTCCGTTTTTTCCAATTCTTCAGCTGTTAAAATATGGCATTCAGGTTATATATACTGCAGAAACAGCATGCAGGACACCGCAGGATAGCTTAGCTGGCATGAGCGTTAAATTTACAAGCTGTTTCAAACGATTGTGTATGCTGAAGATGTTTAAGCCTTTATTCTGCTGTTTGTTTTTTCTTGTAACGATTTGCAGGGCACAAACCAATGCACTTTCGGTTGCTCATCATCCATCTTCTTTTCCCTTATTTACATCGTCTACTGTTGCTGGCATTTTAATTGATGAGCAGGATGCCAAAGTGGTGCATATTGCTGCAGAAGCATTCATTGCGGATGTGGAATTGATTTCGGGTAAAACCATGCAGCTGAACAAGAGGGGCAATGCTATGCAGGTTATTGCGGGCACCATTGGTCAGTCAAAACACATTGATCAATTGATAAAAGAAAAACGGATTGATGTACGTTCCATTCTGCATAAATGGGAACGTTTTCTTATCAAAGTAATTGCTCCCAATAAATTAATCATTGCCGGCAGCGATCCAAGAGGAACTGCCTTTGGTATTTTTCATTTATCGAGAGCTATGGGCGTATCGCCATGGGTTTGGTGGGCAGATGTAACGCCACAAAAGAAAAAGCAGTTGTACGTTTCCGGTAGTTATTTATCGAAAGAACCAACGGTCAAGTATCGTGGTATTTTTTTGAACGATGAAGATTGGGGATTGCAACCATGGGCCGCCAAAACATTTGAACCTGAAACGGGCGATATAGGCCCCAAAACCTACGCCAAAATTTTTGAATTGTTACTTCGCTTGCGTGCTAACATGATCTGGCCTGCCATGCATCCTTCAACAAAAGCATTCTTTCATTATCCTGGTAATGCACAAATGGCAACGGATTATGCTATTGTTGTTGGCAGTTCGCATGCAGAACCGATGTTGCGTAATAACGTGGATGAATGGAAAGAAAAGACAATGGGCGAGTTTAATTTCATTACCAACCATGATACGATCTACAACTATTGGGAAGAACGGGTGATACAAAGCAAAGGATTGAACGCCTTTTATACATTGGGCATACGTGGTGTGCACGATAGTAAAATGCTTGGCGCAAATACGTTACAGGAGCAAAAGCTTTTGTTGGATAAAGCTGTGAAAGAGCAACGGGAAATGCTGGCGAAGCATAATAATCCTGACATTACAAAAGTTCCACAGGCATTCATTCCCTACAAAGAAGTGCAGGATATTTATGATGCAGGATTTGAAGTGCCGCAGGATGTAACACTTGTTTGGTGCGATGATAACTATGGCTACATCAGGCATTTCCCCAATGAAAAAGAACGGACTCAAACAGGTGGCAACGGTGTGTACTATCATCTTTCGTATTGGGGAAGGCCGCATGATTATCTGTGGCTGAGCAGCACACATCCGGCGCAGATGTATACGCAAATGCGGATGGCGTATGATAAAGGTGCAAGAAATATGTGGATCGTAAATGTGGGTGATATAAAACCAGGTGAGTACTTAACTGAATTGTTTTTAGATATGGCATGGAACATTGATTCCATTGCAAACAATCAAAAAGGCTTAGAGCAGCATTTGCATAACTGGCTTACAAGAGAATTTGGAACAGCAAATGCAAAGGATCTTGTTGCGGTGATGAATGAGTACTATCGCCTGGCCTATATCCGTAAACCTGAATTTATGGGCGCTACACGAACAGAAGAAAGTGATCCGAAATATAAAGTTGTAACGGATTTACCATGGAGCGAAGAGGAGATCAACCAACGTTTGAAAGAATATGCAGCAATTGATACGAAGATTGTGCAGTTAACGAAACGCATGTCATCAACAAAACAGGATAGCTGGTTTCAATTGATTGAATACCCGGTGAGAGGCGCAGCAGCGATCAACCGGAAGTTGTTGTATGCACAACTGGCAAGACATAACAAAGGATCATGGGCATTGAGTGATGCTGCTTATGATAGCGTTGTTGCATTCACAAACAGGTACAACAGTCTTGCAAATGGTAAGTGGAAGTACATGATGGATATGAAGCCAAGAAAACTGGCGGTGTTTGATAAAGCGGATCGGCAAATAATCGACAAACCATTGGTACAAACTGCAAAGCCATTATGTGTTTTCAACGGAACAGGTTATCAAACATTCTACGGACAAAAACCATTGGCACATGGCATGGGTTATCAGCGTGGAGCGGTGAGTGTAGCAAAAGGAAGTGCTGTTACATATACGTTTACAAGTACTGCCGATTCAGCAAAAATTGTGCTGGCGTTAGCACCACATCATCCTGTTGAAGGAACAAAAATCCGTTACAGCATACAAGTGGATGATGGGCCTGTACAAACAGTTGATTACGCCACACAGGGCAGAAGTGAAGAATGGAAACAAAATGTGTTGACCAATCAGGCGAACCGAACAACAACACATGCTATTGGCAAAAATGGGAAACATGTGGTGAAGATAACAGCGGTTGATGAAGGGGTGATTGTTGACCAGGTGAAGGTAATGAGTAGTGAGTAGGGGGCCGTGTAAGTAAATTTTTTATAATAGCTGGATGTTAATCCCCTGCCTGGAGGGGCTGCAAGCTGTTAACCATCGAACAGTTAGAACAGGGTAGGTTAACTAAAACAAAAGTTGATAAAATTATATGATGAAGCAGATTTTCAAAGTTGGATTACTCGTAACACTTAACTTTTTACTCCTAACTTCTTTGCATTCGCAGACAAAACAAATTCAATTCCTCTCCGGTACCGATGCTGCACACACCGTACAATGGGATTTCTTTTGTACAGCCGGTCGAAACAGCGGCGAATGGAAAAAGATACAGGTGCCGAGTTGCTGGGAGCAGCAGGGTTTTGGTAATTACAACTATGGCCGTGATTACAAAACCAACGGCAAGAATTTTCGCTTTTATGATGAGAAGGGAATGTATAAATACCAATTCAAAGTTCCTGCTGCATGGAAGGGAAAGAACATCCACCTTGTATTTGATGGCAGCATGACGGATACCGAAGTAAAAATTAATGGGAAGAGCGCAGGAGAAATTCACAAAGGTGCATTCTATCGGTTTAAGTATGATATTAGTTCTTTGCTCAATTACGACAAGCCCAATACGCTGGAAGTAACCGTAAGTAAAATGAGCAGCGATGCCAGTGTGAACAATGCAGAACGCCTTGCTGACTACTGGGTGTTCGGTGGTATTTTCCGTCCGGTGTTTTTAGAAGCAACACCCAAACAGTATATCGACTATGTGGGTATTGATGCCAAACACGGTGGCAGCTTTGCCATGAAGGTATCTGCAAAAGGACTTACACAAAACGCTACGATCGTTACAACTATTACCGATGCCAATAAAAAAGTAGTGGCAACAGTTAAAACGCCGCTTGCAAAAACAGCGGATCATGTGATTGTGAACAGCACGGTTGCCAACAGTCAATCATGGACATCGGAAACACCCAACCTGTACACGGCAACGGTTGTGTTGCAGGATGCAGCAGGTAAAAAATTATATGAACTCAGTGAAAAGTTTGGTTTCCGCACCATTGAAGTGCGTCGAGGGCAAGGTATTTACATCAATGGCACACAGGTAAAATTTAAAGGTGTGAACCGGCATTGTTTCTGGCCGGAAACAGCAAGGAGTCTGAGTAAGGAACAGGAACTTGCTGATGTGTTGCTGTTAAAAGAAATGAACATGAATGCGGTGCGTTGCAGTCATTATCCACCCGATAACTATTTTCTGCAGTTGTGTGATTCGTTGGGCATTTATGTGATTGACGAACTGGCCGGTTGGCAAAAAGCCTACAGCACCCAAGCCGGTGCACCATTGGTAAAAGAAATGGTGTTGCGTGACCTCAATCATCCTTCCATTGTTTTCTGGAGCAACGGCAACGAAGGCGGACATAACAAAGAACTGGTGGATGATTATGCGCAATATGATTTTTCGAACAGAACAGTGATTCATGCGCATCACCGTCCGGGCAATGCCATTAACGGTATTGATTGCAATCACTACGAAGATTATTACAGCACCGAAAAAATATTGAACGATTCGCTGATCTATATGCCCACCGAAATGCTGCATGCACAGGACGATGGTGGTGGTGGTGCAGCGATGGAAGATTTCTGGAACCTGCACTGGCGTTCGCAAAGAAGTGGTGGTGTGTTCATCTGGGCGTTGGTGGATGAAGCTGTGGTGCGTACCGATCTCAACAATGTACTGGATGCAAACGGACTGAATGCCAACGATGGTATTCTTGGTCCGCACCGTGAAAAAGAAGGCAGCTATTATGCATTGCGGGAGATCTTTTCACCCATTCAATTAAAACTTCCTGCGCAATTACCTTCAACATTCAACGGCAGCATTGAACTCGATAACCGTTTTCATTTCACCAATACCAAACAATGTACTTTCTATTGGGCATTGGTTGATTTTAGCAAACCCTTTGATCGTTTTGATGGTTACATCGTGAAACAAAAAGGAACGATCACTGCACCTGATATTGCTGCAACAAAACAAGGAACATTGCAACTGCAATTACCTGCTGACTACAAGAACTATGATGCACTGATTATTGTTGCCCGTGATCCTTATGGTAAAGAAATCTACAAATGGACAAGCGAGATCAAAACAAAACAATTGCAGTTGAACGGATTTGTTACAGTAAAGAATGATGAAGCAACGGTGAAGGAAACCGATACCGTCTATAGCATTACCGGTGGTGATGTAACCATAGTGCTTGATAAAAAATCGGGCAACCTGGTTACCACAAAAAATTCAAGTAACGATTATGTGCTTTCTTTTAATAACGGTCCTGTATTAGTGAAAGGAACTGCAAGCGTCGTTTCATCCAAAACATACAAAGAAGGGAATAATGCAGTGGTTGAGTTTATGTACAGCGGCGATCTGCATTTTGTAAAATGGAAGATGAATGCAAGCGGCTGGACAACGATGGAATACGAATATGCTGTAACGGGCGATGCGCCGTTTACCGGTATCAGTTTCAACTACCCGGAGAATTATGTGATTTCGTCGAGATGGCTGGGCAAGGGTCCGGTGCGGCAGTGGAAGAACCGCATGGCCGGTACACCTGTGAATGTGTGGCAGAATTTATACAACAATACGCACACGGGTTATTCGCCGGTGGTATATCCGGAGTTTAAAGGTTATTATGGTGATGTAACCTGGATGGAGTTGAATACGGTTGAAGGGAAGCTGTACATTGCTTCACCGGATAATGGTTTGTTCGTTCGTCTCTTTGATTTTTATGCATTGAGTGCAGCAGCGAAACCACATCCCGAAATTCCGGTGGGGAATATTTCGTTCCTTGATTGTATTCCGCCCATCGGCACCAAACTGGCAACCGGATTAACAACGAACACCAGAGTGTACGGACCGATGAGTGAACTGAATCATGTGAGTGGCAGTAAGAAACGCACCTTGTATTTTTATTTCGGACTGCCAAAGACAACGGATTCGAAAGAGAATTATAGTCGCCCGGCGGTTGATAATGTATTCTGATTTTTTACCACAGAGACACAGAGGCACAGAGTTATTTTGTGTTGAGTGTTTTTGTGGAAATAAAAACTCCTAAAATGAAATTGATTTTTTCTTCTTTTCTTCTCTGTGTTCTTTGTGTCTCTGTGGTTCACTCACAAACCATTAACCGTGAAGCAGTGGTGAAGCGCCACAATGTAAAGGTGCATAAGATCGATTCGCTTGCTTCATTAACTGTAGGTAATGGCAATTTTGCTTTTACTGTAGATGCAACCGGTATGCAGAGTTTTCCGGAAGCGTATGCAAAAGGTGTTCCACTGGGCACACAATCGGCATGGGGCTGGCATAGTTTTCCCAACACAGAAAATTTAAATGTAAAGGACGCCTTAAAGACCTACGACCTGGAAGGACGGAAAATATCTTACACGGTACAGGTGAAAGAACCGGAGCTGGGCCGGAAGACCGTTGATTATTTCCGTGTGAATCCGCATCGTTTGCAATTAGGAAACATCGGATTGGAAATAAAAAGGAAAGATGGTTCGCTGGCTACAGCAAACGATATTCAACAGATCAAACAGGAACTGCATGTATGGACGGGGATCATCACGAGTCAGTTTACAGTAGAAGGCGTGCCGGTAAAAGTGACGACTGCTGCACACCAACAGTATGATGCTGTTTCCTTTCGTATTGAATCGCCGTTGTTAAACAGTAACCGCATTGCTATTCGTATGCGTTTTCCTTATCCCAATGGACAGTTTAAAGATGTGGGTGATAATTTTAAGAGCGATGATCGACATCGTTCAACTCTCACAACCAGCAAAGGTGCTGCACTCGTCCAACGCACATTGGATACAACGAATTACTATGTGGATGTAAACTGGACCTCTTCTGCCAGCATCAAAAAAACAGGAGCCCATTATTTCGTCTTGCAACCAACAGCAAAAGATGCCTTTGAATGCAGTTTCATTTTTTCGGAAAAGAAACCCGTTACAACCCTCACTAATTTTTTCAAAACAAAACAAAGCAGTGAATTGACGTGGAAGAAATTCTGGATGAGTGGAGGTGCAGTTGATTTTTCTGCAACAAAAGATACCCGTGCATTTGAACTGGAGCGGAGAGTCGTGTTATCGCAATATCTCACCAAAGTGAATTGTGCTTCCGCCTATCCGCCACAGGAAACAGGTTTAACCTATAACAGCTGGTTTGGTAAGCCACATCTGGAAATGCATTGGTGGCATGCGGTGCATTTTGCACAATGGGGCAGACCTGAGCTGATGGAAAAAAGTTTAGACTGGTATTTCAACGTTGCTGAAAAAGCAAAGCTCATTGCACAACGCCAGGGCTTTGAAGGTGTACGCTGGCAAAAGATGACCGATCATAATGGTGATGAGGCACCTTCTTCTGTTGGTGCATTCCTCATCTGGCAGCAACCGCATTTTATTTATATGGCCGAGATGCTGTACCGTCATAATCCCAACAGCAAAACGTTGAATAAGTACAAAGACCTGTTGTTTGCTACGGCTGATTTTATGGCATCGTTTCCGTCTTACAACGCTGCTACGAAAAAATACAATCTCGGTAAGGGATTAATTCCTGCACAGGAATGTTTTGATGCAGTGTCTACTTTCAATCCAACTTATGAATTGTCGTACTGGAGCTGGGCTTTGGAAGTAGCGCAACAATGGCGTATACGTGCAGGTTTGCCAAGAGAAAAGAAATGGGATGAGATCATCCATAACCTTGCACCATTGCCGCAGATCAATGGTGTTTATCTTGCAGCGGGCAACACACCTGATTGTTATGAAAAAGGTTCGAAATATTTAACCGATCATCCGGCAGTATTAGGTGCTTACAGTACTATTCCTGCTGCCAACGGATTGGATACCGTTGTGATGAAGAAAACCTATTTCACGGTATTAGAAAAATGGGACTGGAATGAAACATGGGGTTGGGATTATCCACTCATGGCGATGACTGCTGCACGTTTGCACATGGGCGAAGAAGCGGTGAATACCTTGCTGATGCCGGTTAGAACGAATACGTATTTAATCAACGGGCATAATTACCAGGATGATCGTTTAACCATTTATCTGCCCGGTAATGGTGGTGTGTTGAATGCGGTTGCCTTGATGTGTACAGGAGCAGATGCAGACAAAGGAATCAATATTGGTTTTCCGAAAGCGTGGAACGTGAAGTGGGAAGGGTTGAAGAAAATGTTTTAGCCCCCATGAACTACGTTCGCAACTTTCGTAACTCAGTTGCCCCTAAAGCGGGAACTGCATGACACAGGCCTTACTTTTCATAAATGCCTATTAACAAAATGAGATTAACTGTACTTCTTACATTGTTACTTACACTTACACAATTCTCTTTCGCACAGGAGAAAAAGCGATGGCATGGCATTGAGCGGCAGGTTCGTTATCGGCCTGAAGGAACTGATATTATCATTGAAAACGGAACAAGACGTTTTAACCGGGCATTGTATGGCGGCAATACGGCGTTTCGTGCAGAAGCAGGCGACTTGCCTGAATTCGCCTTATACATGCCGGGCATGGGTGGTAATCTGAAATTCGGCATTATCGGAAACGGAAAAAGTAAATGGCTGATCGAGTGTAAAAAGATCAAAGCGATTTATCGTGCAGGTTCCATGTTGTACGAAATAAAAGATGAATTGCTGGGTGAGGGTATTATCCGCTTACATGTACTTGCATTGTATGATCGTGAAGGAATGATTGTGCAACTGCAAACAGAAAATGTTTCAACTGCTGTACAGTTCGTTGCCGTGTATGGTGGTGCTACCGGCAAAAAGTTTTCACGTGATGGTGATATTGGCGCTGATCCTGAATCTTCGTTTTATTTGAAACCGGAGTATTGCAAGGATAATGTTTATCAGATTACGAAAAATAATTTCAGTCTGCTGTATGGTTTTGCAAAACCGCTGACTGAAGAAGAACGGTATGAAGTACAGCATCTTCCTGCAAATGCCAATAACAATTCATCTGTTGCAGAAAAGGGAAAAGAACTAACCGGTGTATTTCCATTAACAGCTGTTTTGAAAATTGCGGATGCAACAAAACAACAATCGCCCCTTGCGTTATTACAATCAGACAGTACAGCTGTTTCTCCATTGATCACTGCCCGTCTTCAGCTGAAAGACAAACAAACCTATTTCTTTGCTGTACAAAAACCAGAAAAGAATAAAACAATTAATTATGCTTTATTGCCGCAATTGTTTCAACAGGCAGAAGCAGCAAGAAAGAAAATCGCCGAGCGCATCAAGGTGGTTACACCTGATCCGTTCATCAATACATTAGGTGGAGTCTTGGGTATTGCGGCCGATGGCGTATGGGAAGATCCATCGTTTATGCATGGTGCCGTTGCGTGGCGGATGCGTTTGAATGGCTGGCGTGGTGCGTATGTAGCCGATGTGTTTGGCTGGCACGATCGTGCAAAAAAACATTTCAATGGGTATGCATTGTCGCAGGTAACCACACCTGCAAGCGGACCCGTTGTTGCCGATACGGCTTTGCATTTAGGAAGACAGTTGGAGAAACTGGGCACATCCTTGTTCAGCAGTGGCTATATTTCCCGCAATCCCGGTGGTGATCTGCGTGCACATCATTATGATATGAACCTGGTGTTCATCGATCAACTCTTCAATCATTTTAACTGGACAGGTGATACGGCTTATGTACGACAGATGTGGCCCTTGCTGGTTCGTCACCTTGATTGGGAGAAACGAAATTTTGATGTAGATGGCGATGGCTTGTACGATTCGTATGCGGCTATCTGGGCCAGTGATGCATTGCAGTACAGTGGAGGAGGAGTAACGCATTCATCGGCGTATAATTATCGTTCCAACAAAATGGCGGCACAGTTGGCGAAGATTATTGGAGTTGATGGCAGCCAATATGAAGCGGAAGCGAATAAAATTTTAAAGGCGATTAATCAGCAGTTGTGGATGAAGCAGAAAGGCTGGTATGCAGAATACAAGGATTTGCTTGGTAATAAATTGTTGCATGAGTCGGCTGCATTGTGGACGATCTATCATGCGATTGATGAAGGCATTGCTGATCCGTTTCAAGCGTATCAATCGTTGCAGTATGTAAAGGATTTTATTCCGCATATTCCGATACTTGCAAAAGGCCTGAAGGATTCGTCGTTGTATACATTGTCAACCACCAACTGGCAACCGTATACCTGGAGTTTGAATAATGTGGCATTACCTGAACTGCTTCACACATCACTAGCGTTCTGGCAGGGTGGTGATAAAGAAGAAGCGTATCGTTTATGGAAGAGTTCGTTGATGGAAAGTATGTATCTCGGCGCCAGTCCGGGTAATATTCAACAGCTGAGTTTTTATGATGCCATACGGGGAGAATTGTACAGAGATTTTGCAGATCCGATCGGGATGGCCGGCAGAACATTGGTGGAAGGATTGTTTGGCGTGTTGCCCGATGCATTGCATAACCGTTTAGTGATCAAACCAGGTCTGCCGCACCAATGGAACAATGCTGCATTAACCACGCCCAATATGCAGTTTGTATTCAAACGCACACGCTTAACAGAAGAATATATCCTGCAACCAAGCTTCAGCAGACCACTGCACTTGCAATTGATCATTCCTGCTTACAGGGAATCGGTTGAATCAATTACAGTGAATGGTCAATCTGCCAAATGGAAAGTGGTAGACAGTATCATCGGTACGCCTTCGTTACAGATTGATGCAGCTGCTGCTAAATCCTATTTGATTGTGATTAAATGGAAAGGTGAAGGATTTGAAAAGCCTTTATATAAACAAGCATATAACGGCAAAGAGTTGGTGCAAGTAAAATTAAACAAGGCCATCATTTTAAATCATTATCAACCGGTAGAAGTGTTGCGGAATGTAGTTCGTACAACAAACACTGTATCGGGAAATGTACATCATGCAGGCGTCAACAGTTTGTACCTGCAGTTGAAGCAAGGCGATTTCAGTTGGTTTGAACCATTGAATTTTTCATTGATCGTTGATGAACCCTTTGTTGAAACAGTAACCATCACGCCCGACACAAAATTTGAAACCGTTGATCTTACTCCACATTTCAACGATGCAGTAACGAATATTTTTAAGAATGAATACTTGTCACCCCGTCCGGCTGTACCAACCTTGCAATTGCCCACGCAGGGCATCGGCAACTGGGCTTATCCATTAACCACTGCCAACATCAACGATAGCGGTCTGCGTGTAAAAGCAGGGTTGAAGAAAGAACTGCTCATTAACAACATTCCTTTCAAATCAAGCTCCACCGAAAAGAAGAATATCGTGTTTACCTCTATGTGGGACAATTATCCTGATTCGGTTGTATTGCCGTTGAGCGGTGCTGCATCCCATGTTTACTTCTTAATGACAGGCAGTACCAATCCCATGCAAAGCCGGATGCTGAACGGAACGGTGGTTGTACATTATACCGATGGATCTTCATCTGTACTGGAGTTAAAGAACCCGGAGAACTGGTGGCCCATTGAACAGGATTATCTCATTGATGGTTTTGCCTTTACTGCCGGTGAAACAAAACCTACCCGTGTTTTATTAAAGACCGGTGAAGTGATGCCGGCGAATTATAAGTACAGCAGCATCAAAGGTTTTTCCAATTTTGGTATTGAGGGTGGTGCTGCAACGGTGCTGCATTTAAAACTGGATCCAAACAAACAATTAAAAAGTCTTACACTTAAAACTATTGCCAATGATGTGGTGATCGGGTTGATGAGTGTAACATTGATCCGGTAAACAACGAATCAACAGATCTAAGTCTTATATTGCCATTTAAACGATTACTGTATGTTGTCTGCAAAACGTTTTTCTTTACTGAGCTGTTGCTTGTTTATTCTGATGTGGTGTCATGCACAAACCAAACATCAGCCGGATAAGGCATTATTAAAAGCCATTGATCAGAATATGATCGATGCGGCCGCACAATACAAAGTGCTGCTGCAAAATCTGCCAGCTGAGAAATTTCCGAAGACCTATTTCCCAACAACCGACAAATACGAATTCAGCAATTCGGGCTGGTGGTGCAGTGGTTTTTATCCCGGCACGTTGCTGTATCTCTACACACAAACAAAAGATGAAGTGCTGTACAAAGAAGCCCAACGTATACTTGAAGTGTTAAAGAAAGAGCAATTCAATAAAACAACCCATGATCTTGGGTTTATGATGTATTGCAGTTTCGGCAATGCCAATTTAATACAGCCATCTGCAGCGTATAAAGATATTTTGGTGACAAGTGCGAAGTCCTTGTCCACACGTTTTAGCCCTGTTACAGGTGTTATTAAATCATGGGATGGTAAGCCGAACGAATACTTGGTGATCATTGATAACATGATGAACTTGAAACTACTCTTCTGGGCAACACAGGTAACAGGCGATTCTTCGTTTTATAAAATTGCTGTAACACATGCCAACACAACAATGAAGAATCATTTCCGTGCCGATAACAGTTCGTATCATGTGTTGAACTATCATGCGCAAACAGGAGCTGTTCAACAAAAAAAGACAGCACAGGGTTTTGCTGATGAGAGTGCGTGGGCGAGGGGACAGGCATGGGGCTTGTATGGCTACACTGAAACCTACAGAGAAACAAAAGACAGGAAATATTTGGAACAGGCGAATAAGATCGCAGCGTTTATTTTAAATCATCCCAATCTTCCAACTGATAAAATTCCTTACTGGGATTTTAATGCACCGGATATTCCCAATGCCTTGCGTGATGTTTCAGCGGCCACGATCATGGCATCAGCTTTATTAGAGCTAAGCGGTTATGTGAACAAGGAATTATCCACTAAGTATTTCAAGGCGGCAGAAACGATCTTAAAGAATCTGTCAACCGATCAATACAAGGCTGCGGCAGGAACAAATGGAGGATTTATCCTGAAACATAGTGTAGGACATAAACCGGCCGGAACTGAAATTGATGTGCCGTTAACCTATGCTGATTATTATTTTGTAGAAGCCATGCTGCGTTACAAAGCGATGTTTAAAAAATAAGAAGGATGAAGAAGATCAGTTCGTTGGTTCTGCTGTTGATGCAAGTGCTGTACCTACGTGCACAAAGTGATTCGGTCTACCTGTTTGCCTATTTCAAAAATAACGGTCAGGATGGTTTGCATCTGGCTTACAGCCATGATGGTTTCAAATGGAGTGCGTTGAAAAAAGACAGTTCGTTTCTGCAACCAACTGTTGCAAAAGATAAGTTGATGCGTGATCCCTGCATTATTCGTGGTGCAGATGGACTGTTTCATATGGTGTGGACAGTGAGCTGGAATGATCGTGGGATTGGTTATGCAAGTAGCAAAGATCTGATCAACTGGAGTGAACAGCGTTTTATTCCCGTGATGATGCACGAAGATTCGGCCCGCAACTGCTGGGCACCGGAGATTACCTATGATGCAAAGAAGCAACAATACATGATCTATTGGGCAACAACGATCAAAGGAAAGTATCCTGCTGATCCGAAAGTGGAGAATGGGTACAATCACCGGATGTATTATGTCCTCACGAAAGATTTTAAAACCTTCAGCAAAACAAAACTGCTGTACGATAAAGGGTTTAATGTGATTGATGCAAGCATTGTTCCCAATGGCAAACAGTTTATCATGTTCCTGAAAGATGAAACAAGAGAGCCTGTGCAGAAGAACATCAAAATAGCTACGAGTAAAAAACTCAACAGCGGTTACAGCGAAGCTTCTGCACCCATCACCGGTAATTACTGGGCAGAAGGGCCAACCACTTTAAAGATCAATGGTACATGGATCGTGTACTTCGATAAATACCGGGATCATAAATATGGCGCAGTACAATCAACCGATCTCAAAAACTGGACAGATATTTCGGATAAGATTTCATTGCCAAGCGGCATCAGGCATGGAACAATTCTTACAATCAGTAAGGCAGCGTTTGAATTGTTGCCGAAATAATGTCAAATCAAACTAACTAAAATATCAAACGTTCACTTATGAAAAGCAGTTTCTACCGTTCTATTTCACAAGGTTTATTTGTTGCAGGAATCCTTGGATCTTATTTGATAGTAAAAGTTCCTCTTTTAATTATTGTTTGGGCATTAATGCTGCTTATTGCTGCGCAACAATTAATTACCTATAAGCAACTCCATGTCATCGAAAATAAAATACCGGAAAACAAAGCGGCAATTATTATTCGCAGGCAAAAAATAGTTGTAAGAATAATTCAGATTGCAGTTGTAATCTCCGCTGTATTAATTGCGAGTCAAACTTTTCATGAAATTAAGTTTTGAAACGGAACAGACCTGACAGGTTGAGCAAAATTTTACTGTCAGTTTTAGTTATGACAAATAACACGAAAAGGCTTAACCTGTCAGGTCAGGTTTACCTCACGCCAACTTGATCTTACTGATCATATAGCTGATCACCAAACCCAATACTGCAATCACTGCAAAGGAAGAGCGCAGTCCGGCCAGTTCTGCAATATAACCAATCAATGGTGGCCCCATCAAAAAGCCAAAAAAGCCAACGCCTGAAACAGTTGCTATCGCAATACCACTGGCGACTTCTTTTACTTTTCCTGCGGTACTATAAACAAGCGGAATAATACTGCTCACACCAAAACCTACAATCATAAAACCGATGGTTGCAAAAATGATGTTGGGCAGCAATACAGCAATCATCATTCCGGTAAAGATGAGCACACCACTCAGCTGCACCATTCTCTTTCGGCCAAAACGTTCGGCTAATCTGTCGCCGGTAAAACGTCCGGTGGCCATCATCACCATAAACGATGCATAACCCAGCGATACCAGTTCGCCTTTTACTTCCACCACTTCTTTAAAATACACACCGCTCCAGTCGAACATACAACCTTCGGCACTCAAACAACAAAAAGCAATCAAGCCCAACTGCAACAACAAACCTTTTGGAAACTGAAACCGTTTAAACGATGAAGCTGTTTTACTTACAGGGGTAATGATGAGTTTTTTCTGAAAGAAAAGATTCAGTGTAATGACCGTTCCTGCAACAAGCATGAAGTGATAAACCGGCTGTAAGTTGAAACGCATCATCAGCAAACCAACCAATGCACCCGTAAAACCGGCCGTGCTCCACACACCATGAAAGGAGGCAAGTATAGAGCGGCCAAACAAGGATTCTGCATTTACTGCTTGTGTATTCACAGAAATATTGCAGAGATTACCTGATAAGCCAAATAAATAAAGTGCTGCAGCCAATTGCCAGGCGGCTGTGGTAGATCCGATCAGGATTAAGGTTAGTGCATAGCCAATTGCGGCCAACCGCAACACATATTTGCTGCCGAAACGTGTAACCAGTTTACCACTGAAGGGCATCATCGTTAATTGTCCGGCAGGCAATGCCAGCAGAATGCTGCCCAAGGCAGCTTCCGATAATTGCAAGGTGGTTTTAATATCAGGTATGCGGCTTGCCCAGCTGGCAAAACAAATTCCCTGGCAGAAAAAGAACACAGAAACTGCAATGCGTATTTGCCGTTTGGTATAACTGCTGTTTAACTGGGCGATGTCTGTTGCTTGCATATTCTTGGCGCAAAAGTATTCCAAAAATGATGCGTGCACAGGGGTTTCGGCACATAAAAATCAGTAAACGTTTTCGCAAACGTTTGTACAGGATGCTGCAGGATAGATGCGCCTTTTTCTATGGCTAATTTGTGGGCAAACAATTGCTATGCTGCGCTTGCTGTTAATTCGTTCCGCATTCCTGTTTCTGTTTTTTTCAATTGCGGTTAATCTCTCTGCACAACTGCGGATTCCCGGTATTTTTTCCAACAACATGGTGTTGCAACGCAACAAGCCGGTTCCGGTTTGGGGAAAAGCAAATCCCGGTACAAGCATTACAGTTACATTTCAGTCGCAACAAAAAAATACCGTTGCCGGTGCAGATAGTAACTGGATAATTACACTCGATCCGTTAAGTACTTCTGCAACGCCCTCCACACTTACAATTAAAGGCAATGAAACCATTTCGTTTGCGAATGTGTTAGTGGGAGATGTGTGGTTATGTTCCGGTCAGTCGAATATGGAATATCCGTTAGACCGAACCTTGAAGCGTTATGCAGCACCAAAGAAAGGAACCGATCCTTCGGAAGCTGAGTTGAAAAGTTCAAACAAACCCGATGCAATCCGTTATAGCTATGTTGAACGGGTGTTGAATCAATATCCGGCACTTCCAACAAAAGGCTGGGTGAATGGTAACGATACCATTGTGCGTTATGTATCGGCCATCGGTTACTTTTTTGCCAAAGAGATTTTTGAACAAACAAATGTGCCCATCGGTATCATTTCAACCTCATGGGGTGGTACACGTATTGAACAATGGACACCCGATTGGGCTTATGCTTCATCACCCATCTTTAAAGATTCAACTGTAAAACCAAACTATAAAATTGATGGCATGCATCCCGGCCAGATGTACAAAGGCATGTTTGAACCATTGGTACCGTTTGCGGTAAAAGCTGTTTTGTGGTACCAGGGCGAAAGTAATTGCATGATCGAAGATCAATCGACGTACAAAGAAAAGTTCAGCATTTTTATCAATGCATGGCGCAAGGTGTTGAAAGATGAAACGCTGCCTTTTTATACCGTACAGATTTCGCCTTATTTATACACTGCACGCAAAGATTCCAAGCCACATACACCCGAATTACTCGCTGAGTTTTGGGAAGTGCAGACGGAATGCACCGAATTGCCTAATGTGCACATGGTTGTTACAACCGACCTGGTTGATAATTTGAAAGACATTCATCCATCGTATAAATGGACCGTAGCGCATCGTCTGGCATTACAGGCGTTGCATAACAGTTATGGTCAAACGAAGATTGAAGCATACGGACCAACCTATGTTTCGCACAAGATAAAGAAGAACAGCATCATTGTTCAATTTTCACATACAGGAACAGGACTTGCAAGCAGCGATCAACAACCGCTGAACTGGTTCACGATTGCGGGTGCCGACGGAGTCTTTGTTCCTGCCACAGCAGTTATCCGCAACAACACAGTTGTTGTTTCAGCAAAAGAGGTGAAGAAACCTAAACAGGTTCGCTTTGCCTGGAACGAAACAGCACAACCCAATTTTGTCAACAGCGAAGGATTACCTGCGTTACCCTTCCGTACTCATTAAGATAACTAACTACTTACGTTTGCCATGTTGCTTTATTTAAAAAAAGGAATCATTTGTTTACTGTTTCTCTGTTGTGTTACAGCGCAGTTGTTTGCACAACGTAAAATGGAAAAGCTCAACCGTGGTACTGTTGCGGTGCGGGTTAACAGTTCGTCGGTGTTTATCAGCTGGCGTTTGTTTGGTACTGAAACCAATTCTACTGCGTTTAACATTTACCGTGATGATATAAAGCTGAATGCCCAGCCCATTAACGGTGCCACCAACTATACCGATCAAACAACTACGAATGGTGTTTATAAAGTAAAAGCTGTTGTCAACGGGGTAGAGGAAAGTACTACTGTTGCTGCTACTGTGTGGGCAAAACAATACTTGCAGATACCCATTCAACAACCGGCAGGCGGCACTACACCCGATGCGGTTGCCTATACCTACACCGCAAATGATGCGAGTGTGGGAGATGTAGATGGTGATGGTGAATACGAAATCATTTTAAAATGGGATCCAACAAATTCAAAAGATAATTCGCAATCGGGTTATACAGGCAATGTGTATCTCGATGCCTATAAAATGAATGGCACACGTTTGTGGCGGATTGATTTGGGTATCAACATCCGTGCAGGGGCACATTACACACAATTTTTAGTGTACGATTTTGACAGCGATGGTAAAGCGGAAGTAGCTTGTAAAACAGCTGATGGTACAAAGGACGGTGTAGGAACAATTATCGGAAGTTCAACTGCCGATTACCGTAACAGCAGTGGTTATGTTTTAAGCGGACCGGAATATTTAACGGTCTTCAACGGATTAACAGGTGCAGCTATGGATACGAAACCATACACACCTGCAAGAGGAACGGTAAGCAGCTGGGGTGATAGTTATGGCAACCGTGTGGATCGTTTTATTGCAACGGTTGCTTGTCTCGATGGAGTAAATCCAAGTATGGTATTTGGTCGTGGTTATTACACACGTTTGGTACGTAGTGCATGGGATTTTAAAAACGGACAGCTAACACAACGCTGGATTTTTGACAGTAATACAAGTGGCAATGGTGGTTATGCCGGTATGGGTAATCACCAGTTGATGACGGCAGATGCAAATGGCGATGGAAAAGATGAAGTGTACAGCGGCTCCAGTGCGGTCAATTACGATGGCACAGGTTTTTTTACAAATACGTTGGGGCATGGCGACGCATTGCATATAACCGATCTTGATCCTGATCGTCCCGGCCTGGAGTTTTGGCAGTGTTACGAAGAACCTGCAAAGTATGCAGGTAAAGGATTACGTTTAGTTGATGCAGCTACCGGTGTTCCTATCTGGGGCGTTAATGCCACAGGCGATATCGGGCGTGCATTGGCTGCGGATATTGACCCCCGTTATAAAGGTTACGAGTGTTGGGGCGCTACCGGTTATCTCTACAATGTAAAAGGCGATTCGATCGGGCCATCAAGGCCAAGTATGAACCACGCTGTATGGTGGGATGGCGATCTGTTGCGTGAGCTGCTGGATGGTGATGTGCTGGATAAATGGGATTATACCAGTAATAAATCTACACGGTTGATTACGTTGTACCAGGAGGCATGGGGTTATGGCGGTTCCAATAATTCAACGAAAAAGAATCCTTGCTTAACTGTTGATCTTTTAGGCGACTGGCGTGAAGAAATTATTCTGCGCAGTACCGATCAGCAGTTTTTGAATATCTACACAACAGTCAATCCAACAACCCATCGCATTTATACACTCATGCACGATCCGCAATACCGCATGGCCATTGCGTGGCAGAATGCAGCGTATAATCAACCGCCACATCCCGGTTTTTATTTGGGCGATGGGATGAACACGCCGCCGACACCAAACATTCAACTGGTGGAAAATATTGCTACTCCGGTGAGTAATGTACAACGTGAAGTAATGGCTGTGGATGTATATCCCAATCCATCTGTAAAAACATTTCGCATCAAAGCCAACGGAAGTTTTCGTTTTTACATCTACGATGCAGGCGGTCAACTGCAGCAACAGGGTACAGCCATTAATCAAATTGAAACAGGTGCTCAGTTAGGTACGGGTATTTATTTTATAAAAGTGATGACTAAAAAACAAACAACTACAGTCAAACTCATTAAACAATAATATGCATACAGTGAAACAGGTATTCGTTCTTCTTTTGTTATGTGTTACCGGTATTGCTTCAGCACAACAGGTGGTTGCACCTGAGTGGACAAAGAAAGTGGGTGCAAGAAGTTTTCCTTCAGGAAAATCAATTTATTATGTGAACAGCTACGGAGCTGTAAGTGATACAGTAACGGTGAATACAAACGCCATTCAAAAAGCGATTGATGCCTGCGCAGCAAAAGGCGGTGGCATTGTTGCGTTTAAACCGGGTACGTATGTAACCGGTGCTGTCTTTTTAAAGAACAATGTGCATTTACGAATCGATAAGGGCGTGTTGATCCTTGGCTCGCAAAACTTCGATGACTACCCGGATATGGATACCCGTATTGCAGGTTTGGAAATGAAATGGCCTGCAGCCTTGATCAATGCAGTGAATGTAAAGAATGTGGCTGTTACAGGTGAAGGTGTGGTGAATGCAAGAGGAAAGTTTTGCTGGGATAAATATTGGGCCATGCGGAAAGACTATGATACCAAAGGCCTGCGCTGGATTGTTGATTACGATGCCAAACGTGTACGCACATTACTTGTTCAAAATTCAACGGATGTTTCCATCAAAGGATTAACGTTTAAGAATGCGGGTTTCTGGACCGTGCAGTTGCTGTATTCCTCTTATCTGACAGTTGATGGCGTAGTGATCAAGAACAACGAGGATGGCAGTGGCCCAAGTACCGATGGTGTTGATGTGGATTCATCGAGCTGGGTATTAATCCAGAATTGTGATATTGATTGCAACGATGATAATTTCTGTTTAAAAGCCGGAAGAGATTGGGATGGCTTACGAGTGAATCGTCCGACAGAATATGTGGTGATACGCAAATCAATTGCAAGAAGAGGAGCAGGGCTTGTTACACTCGGCAGCGAAACATCGGGCAGCATCCGTCATATTTATTGTACCGACCTGTATGCCAAACACACCGATAATGGTTTGCGTATTAAATCGGCAACCACTCGTGGTGGTGTAGTGGAAGATGTGTACTTCGTTAACTCTGTTTTAGATTCTGTTCGTAATGCCTACCAGTTTAATTTAAACTGGTATCCTGCCTATAGCTATTCCGAATTGCCGAAAGGTTATACGATGGAAACGGTGTCTGCACATTGGAAATCGATGTTGCAGAAAGTAACGCCTGCTGAAAAAGGAATTCCTGCTGCACGGAAATTTGTTATACAAAACGTAAAGATCACCAATGCACAAAAAGCATTTGAGATAAACGGTCTTCCAACATCATTGCTGGAAGATTTTCAGTTCATCCATTCCATTATCACCGCCAACACATTGGGCTCAATGGAATATATTAAAGGCTGGAAGTTCATCAATACAAGTATTGATGTATCAACCAAGCCTGTTGAAAAGAAAAAAGAACCGGCAGGAATTGAAGAGCAAGAGCGTCTAAAAGGTTAGTTTGGATAATGGATAGTTGATAATTTATTAATTGAATTCAAAAGATACAATGCGAAATAAATCATGGTCAGTTGGCTACGCACAACTCACTACTCACCACTCACGGCTTTTTTTGCTGGTGCTTATTGCATGCATGTCATTGTTTACGTCACAGGCACAATACCGTATGGAGTTTCTCACCCGTGGTGTACATGCAGTACCGGCAGGTAACGGAAATGTTTTTGTCAGCTGGCGGTTGCTTGGCATCGAAGATCAATCGCTTGCGTTTAACCTTTACCGTACAAGCAATGGTAAAACAGTTAAGCTTAATAAAGAGCCGATACAAAAAGCAACAAACTATACCGATGTGGCTGTTGATACCAATGCGGCACATACATATACAGTTAAAGCTATTATCAATAAAAAGGAAGAGGCAAAAGGCGAGTCGTTTGTATTAGCGCCAAATGCAAAACCATATCTCTCTATTTCTTTACGAACTCCACAAGGCTATTCAGCCAACGATGCAAGCGTAGGTGATGTGGATGGTGATGGTGTGTATGAAATTATTGTGCACATGACGGGAAAGGCCAGAGATAATTCGCAGGCGGGTATTACTGATCCGCCGATTTTTCAATGCTATAAGATCGATGGAACTTTTTTGTGGGAGATCAATCTCGGAAAAAATATCCGTGAAGGTGCACACTACACGCAGTTTATGGTGTATGATCTGGATGGCGATGGCAAAGCAGAGATTGCGATGAAGACAGCTGATGGTACGGTTGATGCAAAAGGAACGGTGATTGGTGATGCAACAAAAGATTACCGCAACGAACGGGGTTATATTTTAAGTGGCCCGGAATATTTAACGGTGTTCAATGGCTTAACAGGCACGATCATTTCTACTGTTGATTACGATCCGCCACGTTATCCCACACTCAATCCAACTACCGATGAGTTAAAGAAAGTCTGGGGCGATGGTTACGGCAACCGCATGGATCGTTTCCTTGCATGTATCGCTTATCTTGATGGTAAGCATCCATCGCTGGTGATGTGTCGTGGTTATTACACAAGAACAGTTTTGGCAGCGTGGGATCTGAAAGACGGGAAACTGGTGAAACGCTGGACGTTTGACAGTGCATTACCCGGCAATGAAAAATTTGGCGGACAAGGCAATCATAATTTAACCGTAACCGATGTAGATGCTGATGGTAAGGATGAAATTGTATACGGACAAATGACCATTGATGATAACGGACAGGGATTGTACAGCACTGGTATCGGTCATGCGGATGCTTTACATGTAAGTGATCTGGATCCAAGCCGTCCGGGTTTGGAAGTATTCGGTATCCAGGAAAAATTTGGCGATGCGGGTGCAAACTTTCGTGATGCAAAAACAGGTGAAGTGATCTGGAAGAAAGCTTCGGTAAAAGCGGGTGAAGATGGCGAAGGCCCCGGTCGTGGTTTGGCATTGGATATTGATCCACGCTATCCCGGTTATGAATGTTGGGTGGCAGGTGCAGGCATACGGGGTTTGTTCGATAACAAAGGAAATGTAATTATTGATAAAACACCGCCCTGTAATATGGGTATTTACTGGGATGGTGATGCCTTGAGTGAAATACTGAATGGGGTGTATGTTGGCAAGTGGGATTATATCAACAGTAAAATGGATAAAGTATTTGATGGTCGTGATTATTCTTGTGTAAGTAACAACGGTACCAAGTCCAATCCCTGTTTAAGTGCAGATCTGTTTGGCGACTGGCGTGAAGAGATCATTGCACGTACTGCAGACAGTAAAGAGCTGCGTATTTTCTCAACAGCTATTCCAACGGATATTAAACTGTACACGCTCATGCATAATCCGCAATACCGTTTAAGTATAGCGTGGCAGAATGTAGCATATAATCAACCGCCGCATGTAAGCTATTATTTAGGTGATGGTATGCAAACACCGGCAAAACCGAATATTGTTATCGTTACTAAAAAATAAATTGTCTGTTTGTGGCAGATCAGCATAAACGAAAACAAATGAAATTCATACAAGCACATCAACGGATCTTAAAATTACTGTTGCTGTTTTTTGCAACAAGTTCATTCATTGTACTGCATACGCAAAAACCAACCTTGTACCTCATTGGCGATTCTACTGTGCGTAACACCAACCGTCCGCAATGTGGTTGGGGCGAAATGATCGGTTCGTTTTTCGATACAACGCAAATCAGCATCAGCAACCAGGCAATGGCGGGAAGAAGTACCAGAACATTCATTAAAGAAAAACGCTGGGAGAAAGTATTGTCGACTTTACAACAAGGCGATTATGTAATCATGCAGTTTGGTCATAACGAAGGCAGCAAGCCCGATACTTCACGTAATGGCTATCGTGGTGTGTTGCGTGGTACAGGCGAAGATTCGGTAAGTCTTACCTGGAAGGACAGCAGTATTGAAGTGGTGCATAGTTATGGATGGTACCTGCGTAAGTTTATTCGTGAAGCGAAAGAGAAAGGTGCTACGCCGATTGTCTGTTCGATGATTCCCCGCAACCAATGGACAGATGGCAAAGTGCGTTTGGCGAATAATGATTTTGGTAAATGGGCCAAAGAAGTGGCAGAAAGCGAAGGCGTATTTTTTATCGATTTAAATAACATTACTGCCGAAAAGTACAATGTATTAGGTGAGGCAGAAGTAGCGAAGCTGTTTTATAAAGATCATACACATACCAATGAAGATGGAGCAAAGATCAATGCGGCATCGGTGGTGGAAGGCATGAAGTTGCTGAACGGCTTATCGCTCATCAACTATTTATTAAAATGATTTCAACTTATAAAAAATGAAAAGACTTTTATTCGCTGTTATTGCTGTTGCAACCATGTCGTTCACGCTGCTGCAAACCAAACCGGTGTTTTATATTATTGGCGATTCAACAGTGCGCAACGGTTCGGGTACAGGCAGTAACGGACAATGGGGCTGGGGTAGTTTTGTGGCCGACTATTTCGATACCTCCAAAATATCGATTCAGAATCATGCAATGGGTGGCCGCAGCAGTCGCACGTTTATCACCGAAGGACGATGGGAAAAGATTACGGCTAATTTAAAGAAAGGCGATTATGTGATTATGCAGTTTGGACATAACGATGCAAGTCCGTTAGACGATACTGCACGTGCAAGAGGAACGATCCGTGGTATTGGCAATGATAGTTCGGTGATCTGGAATCCCATCCGTAAAGTACAGGAAACCGTGTACAGTTTTGGCTGGTACATGCGTAAGTATGTACGGGAAACAAAAGCAAAAGGTGCAGTGCCGATTGTTTGTTCCTTGATACCTCGTAATAACTGGAAAGATGGAAAAGTGGGTCGGTCAACTGATAACTATGCATTGTGGGCCGAACAAATTGCGAAAGAAGAGGGCGCATACTTTGTTGATCTGAATAAACTGATTGCTGATAAATACGATGAACTGGGAGAAGCAGAAGTGAGCAAGTTTTTTCATGGCGATAAAACACATACCGGACTGGAAGGAGCGAAGATGAATGTGGAGATTGTTATTCAGCAATTGATCTTACAAAACCCCGGTGAACTTGCACGTTATATTGTAAAGAAATAAACGCTCTTCGTCACTGCGAAGAACGAAGCAGTCTACATAGATTGCATCATGCCTCGCAATGACGTTACTCCTAACAACACTAAAACTATTTATATGCCACGCATTGCATCACGCATGAAAATCTTTAAAGGCCAGGAAGAAGAATACAAACGTCGTCACGACGAACTCTGGCCCGATCTGGAAGATCTGCTACATCAAACAGGCATCAGCGATTACAGTATTTTTTTAGATGAAGCCACCGGTGATCTGTTTGCTGTATTGCAGGCCGAAGATCCGGCAAAGCTCAGCGATCTGCCCAATCATCCGGTAATGAAAAAATGGTGGGCGTATATGAAAGATATTATGGAAACAAATCCGGATAATTCGCCTGTGAGTACGCCGTTGAAGGATGTGTTCTATATGCAATAATTAAAACAGCGTTTTGCTGCCGCCAAACTTTGCTTCGTGTTCCAATAACCATTGTTTGCGATGCAAACCGCCTGCATAGCCGGTTAATTTTCCATCGGCTCCAACTACACGATGACAGGGAATGATGATGGCCAACGGATTTTTTCCATTGGCAGAAGCTGCTGCACGGATGGCTTTTACATTACCCAAACGTTTGGCCATGTGCAGGTAGGTGATGGTTTCTGCATAAGGAATCTGTACCAACTGATCCCATACGCTTTGTTGAAAAGCTGTTCCTGACGGGCGTAACGGCAACTCAAACTGTTGCAGCTTTCCCGCAAAATAAGCATCCAGTTGTTGCAAAGCTTTTTGTAAAAGGGGAGTTGCAGCAGTTGGTTCATTCTTCTGTTCATCCATAAAAGAGGCAAACGTTAAATAGCCATCTTCTTCTACCAGTTCAATAAAACCGATCGGTGAATGGTAATAAGCGATATGCTGCATTGCATCAGCCAACAGTGCCTCCGTTTTGTACCGGTTTATCCGGCGTTAATAATACCACCTTGTTATCGGCATCATATACACCTAATACCAGGCATTCGCTGAAGAAGTTGGCTATTTGTTTTACAGGAAAATTGACAACTGCAACAATCTGTTTGCCGATGAGTTCTTCTTTGCTGTAATGATGCGTGATTTGTGCAGAGGAACGTTTCATGCCCAGCTCACCAAAATCGATGAGCAACTGGTAGGCGGGTTTGCGTGCATTGGGGAAATCATTTACTTCAACAATGGTTCCGGCTTTGATCTGAACTTTTTCAAAATCGTTCCAGCTGATCAACTCATTCATAGCTGTTGTTTAGTTGCGAAGCAAGTGAAAGCAAGTCCTGCTTTTTGTAATTGTTTTTTTCATTATCAAAACAACGGGCATATTCTTCAATCATACGTGCAACAACCTGTTTGTTTTCCAGCGGTTTAAAGTAGGAGGCAGATGGCGCAAGATTGATGCGCTTGAAATAGGTTTCAACATCTTTGTGCGAAAAAATCTGTCCGGTTGCTCCATCCATGTAAAACTGGATATGTTGCGGCGGAAAGTCATTGTCAATCTCCGATGGTTCATCGTCAAAATATGCGAGGATAAACTGCCTTGGTATATTGATCATGTAGAGATTTATATCCAGCATGTGCGAAAGGCTTAACAACAGCATCCCAATCGAAATGGCATTTCCTTTTTTCGACTCCAGCAATTTGTGCAGCAGAAATTCATCCGGGTTGTTGTAATTAATTTCAACACCTTTTACCTTGTAATAATTGAAGATGATATTATTGAGCACATTTACTTTTTCCAGCGCTGTAAGAAAGCTGTTCAGCTCCAGCCACACATTACGTCTGATTTTTTCCAGATCCTGGTAGTTGCTTGCTAAATTCAGATCGGGGTATTGGTAACGACTCACCAATAAAGCACCTGTAAACAGGTCATGTTCTTTATCGTTGGCCCATGCATTGAAATCAACCTGAAGATCACGATAGTGTAAACTGTGGATCAACATTTCAATACGCTCCTGGGTATATTCATCAGGTGTATTTTCCCACAAATGCTCGAGGTTGGGGATGATCTGCTTACCCAGGGAGATGATTTTTTCACTCACCGTTGAGTATACTTCGGAATCAGGATCATCAATCAGGTGAAGCAGGGCTGTTATCTCTTTTGTTTGTTCCATTAAGGGCTTTCAATCTATGATGCGGTAAAACTGTGTTTTAAATTGCAAAAACTGTGAAACTTTACTGAAAAAAGTTGTTCACAGCTGTGTGAATGAAGAAATAGGCGCTTTGGAAACAATTTTATAAATGCGCTAAGTGCAACCACTTATGCGTAATTCATGAAACTATCAAATTACAGAAATTGTTAAGTTGTGGAAGCTTTTAGTATGTTTTATTGCAGTAATATTGGTCTATCAAATCCAATACTTAAGAAATCCAAAGGCGAAAGCCAATTAAAATCCAAAAGTAAGAAAGGCCTGTTTTTAAATCCCGACCCAACCCTATGCAAAGCTAACGGCTTCTGTACCTAAAAGAGAACGGACAAGAAACAAAAAATTCTCGAAGCCAAATAAGAATCCTCAACTACGGTTGAGGATTTTTTATGTCGGTAACTCAGGAGGCATGCGTAAAAAAAGCGCCCGGTAGAGCGCTTTCTTTTCGTTGTTTTCTCAGAGTGTTTTCATGTCAAGTACAAACCTGTACTTCACATCATTCTTCAACATCCGTTCATACGCTTCATTAATTTGTTGTACCGGTATTAACTCAACATCGGCTACAATATTCTTTTCCGCACAATAGTCGAGCATTTCCTGTGTTTCCTGCATACTGCCAATCATGGAACCGATTACGCTTCTTCTGTTGGTGATGAGCGAAAAAGGCGACAGTTTGGGATCTTCTGATGGTAATCCCACCACCAGCAATTTACCATTCAGGCCAAGCAGATCGAGATATGCAGTGAAATCGTGCGGTGCACTTACGGCATCCAGCAGCACATCAAAATAATTTTCATGTGCTTTCATTTGTGCTTTGTTGCTGGTAACGAGAAAACCATGTGCACCTAACCGTTTTGCATCGGCCTCTTTTGAAGGCGATGTGCTCAGCACTGTTACTTCAGCTCCAAATGAAACGGCAAACTTCACCGCCATATGTCCTAAACCACCCAAGCCAATGACGCCTACCTTCATACCCGGACCGACCTGTGCAAAACGCAACGGAGAGTAGGTGGTAATACCGGCGCATAGTAAGGGGGCTACTGCTTTCAGATCGAGAGAGTCTGCAACATGCAATACAAATTTTTCTTTCACTACTATCTGCGATGAATAACCGCCTTGCGCAATAGTTACACCATCCCGTTCTTTTGCATTGTAGGTACCTGTTGCACCATCTAAACAGTATTGTTCATAATTGGCCTGGCAGTTTTTACAGGTGCTGCAACTATCGATAATAACGCCCACACCAACGGTATCGCCCACTTTAAATTTTGTTACGGAAGAACCGATGCTCACCACTTTACCCACAATTTCATGACCGGGTACCATCGGATACATCGAGCCGCCCCATTCGTTACGGGCCTGGTGTAAATCGCTGTGACAAACACCACAGTATAAAATTTCTACCTGTACATCATCTGCACGCAAATCTCTTCGTTCGAATGAAAAAGGTACAAGGGGAGAAGCCGCATCGAGTGCAGCGTACGCTTTTGTTGCAATCATCTTTTTTACGTTTTAGTTCTGAAATAACAGATTGCAAGATAAACGGTTCAAACAGATCAAAAAGAGTTTTTGCTTACCTGAAAGAGTTGAGCACAAGTACACCCGCCAAGCCAATGATGGAGATTGCTGTTTCCATCACTGTCCACGATAGAAAAGTTTGTTTGAGTGAGAGCTTGAAGAATTCTTTATACATCCAGAAGCCGGAATCGTTGATGTGCGAGCCGAATACGCTGCCGCTGCCAACGGCTAAAACCATCAACTCGGGTGATGCCGCTCCGCTTGTTACTAACGGTGCAACAATACCCGCAGCGGTAATACCTGCTACCGTTGCAGAACCAATTGTAACACGTAATAAAGCCGTAATCACCCATGCAAAGATGAGCGGTGGCATTTGCCATTTGCTGCTGAAAGAAGCAATGTAATCGCCGGTGCCACTGTCCTGCAACACCTGTTTAAATACACCGCCGGCTGTAATGATGAGTAAGATCATGGCGATGCCGGAAATACCATCGTTGAGCCATTTCATTTGTTTGTCCATGCTGATCTTCTTCCGCACACCAAACACGTAAAACGCCAACAATACTGCAATGAGCAAGGCAATGGTTGAATCGCCGATAAACAGGCAAGCGGTTTTTAAGAATCCATCCGTTAAGAAATTTTGCGCTACCACAGCAAGCGATATTAATAAAACAGGTAGTAAGGCAATTAAGAAGCTTGGTAAAGCAGATGGCAGTTCTTTGATTTCTGTTTCGGCAGAAGAAAAAAGATTTACATCAGAAGATGAAATACCTTTTACTAATCTTCCAAGGAAAGGCCCGGCTACAATTACTGCAGGGATGGCAATGAGAATGCCATACATCAACACTGTACCCATATCTGCTTTAAAGGCGTTCACCAATACAACCGGGCCGGGATGCGGTGGTAAAAAACAATGCGTGGTGCTGAGTGATGCGGCCATTGGTATGGCGATGTACAAAAGCGGTAATCCTGTTTTACGTGCCAGCATAAAAACCAACGGTACAAGAATCACAAATCCTGCATTGTAATAAAGCGGAATACCAATTAAAAAACCCGTGAGCAACACGGCCCATTGTATATTCTGTTCGCCGAATTTTTTGATGAGCGTGATGGCAATTTTTTCTGCAGCACCACTTGCTTCTAAAATTTTGCCGAGTACAGCACCAAGACAAAGGATCAACGCCAGTCCGCCCAAGGTACTGCCCACACCTTTTTCAATTGATTTCAACAAAGCAGGAGCAGGCATACCCAATGCTAGCCCTGCAAGTATTGCAACGATCAATAACGAAATAAACGGATTAACTTTTTTTACAGTAAGAAACACCTGTAAAAGAATTGCGCCAAGTATAATAAGTAACTGCATGCAAACAATCGTTGAGCACTGTCGTAAACGACAGCAAATTTTTATTTACCGGGAACTGCCATTACAGCCTGCAATGCAGGTTTGGGTTGGCGCTGACGATCCCATAACAAAGGATAATTGGTACGACGTGGTATGGGGTAATCATTTTTCCAGTTCATGCCATCGTGCACACCCCACAACGTAACACGGTCAATCTTCTCTTTTCGTTTGTAAAAGATACTGAAAAGTTCTGCATACCGGTTGCTGAGTAAACGTTGCACACTATCGGGTAATCCTTTTTGATAGGGATCTAAATAGGTTTTGAACTCTTCCAGTTGAAACTGTTTATCGGCCATTCCCTGTCCGATGATCTGTCCTTCTTTTGTTAAAGGCAATACATCCACATCCAGTTCCGTAATCATCACTTTTACATTGCAGGCAGCATAAGCATCAATCGCATCCTCAATGTATTTTGTTTTAGGATAGTTCAATCCCCAATGGCCTTGAATGCCCACGCCATCAATACGGAGGCCTTCTTTCTGCAACATCTTTACCAAACGTACAATGCCATCACGCTTTGATGGACGCCATGCATTAAAATCGTTATAATACAATTCTGTGTTGGGTGCATATTGTGCTGCAAACTTAAATGCATATTTCACAAGGGTGTCACCATTACCAAATGCATTGACCCATGTGGTTGGGCGATAGTTGCCATCCTCATCAATCACTTCGTTCACTACATCCCATGCATGTACACGTCCGGCATATCGTCCGGCAACTGTTTGTATATGACTCCGCAACCGTTCAATCTGTTCTTCTTTGCTGTTTGGTTTTCCCTGTGCATTTGTAAAAAACCAGGCAGGGCATTGATTGTGCCACACCAATGTGTGACCAATGATAAACATGTTGTGTTTTTCACCAAAGGCCACAAAATCATCGGCCGGTTTGAAATTAAACACACCCGGTTCGGGATTGATCAACGCTGCTTTCATTACATTTTCAACAGTGATGGAATTGAAATGATTGATCACAATATCCTGCGATGCTTTATCTGCACCCGATGTAATGGTTGGTGTAACGGCAGTACCAATGCGGAATGCATCTTTGTACACATCCTTCAATGTTTGGCCGGGTGCAATCGTTCGATTTGCTTTTTTCATGGAGACGAAACCTATAGCCGCAAGCGGCAATACAACTGCTAAATAGCGTAACTGTTTCAACTGATCTTGTTTTTTTGAATGATCGCAAACGTTTACTTCACGGTGTTCACCAATTCACCAATGCCTTGAATGGAAATGCTTATTTCATCATTGCTTTGTAACGTGAAATCACTGCCGGGCACAATGCCTGTACCGGTCATAATTAAACAGCCATGCGGAAAAGAAGCTTCCCGATAAATGAACGAAACCAGTTCCTGCGGCGTACGTTTCATTTGGCTGATGGCGATCGTTCCTTCAAATACCACAGCAGCATTACGCTTGATGGTAAGTTGAATGGTTGTATTTGGGTCGAGTGGTTCGTTTGTAAGATACACACAGGGACCCACAGCTGCACAACCATCGTATGTTTTTGCCTGTGGCAGGTACAAGGGATTTTCACCTTCGATACTGCGGCTGCTCATATCGTTGCCAACAGTATAGCCAATGATTTTTCCGGATGATGTTACCACCAATGTGAGTTCCGGTTCCGGTACATCCCAGGTACTGTCTTTGCGGATGCGTACATAATCGTTGTTGCCTACCACACGATGAAAAGTACTTTTGAAAAAACATTCCGGGCGTTCGGCTTCATATACTTTGCTGTAAAAATCGGCACCACCTGCTGCTTTGCTTTCTTCCTGCCGGCCCACCATGCTGCGATAGTATGTAACACCACAAGCCCATAATTCCTGGTTGCTGCCCATGGGTGCTAAAACATCTTTTACTGCTGATGCATCCACTGCAGGTAGTTTCGCCACAAGTGCAGTTGCTTTTGCAAGTACGTTATCATCATTGATAAATGTATCCCAGCTTTCATCGGGAACTGCAAAAAACTGATTGTTGTGTTCAATTACAACGCCTGCTTTCGTTTTAAATAATTTCATTGTTATAGCTATGATATTTGATCGTTAAAATTTAATCTCTCAGTTTTACACGCAGCACCTGCATATCGTTGGTGATATACATGGTTTTTTCATCGGCTGATAATGCCACATTGGAAGTATGTTCATCCACCCGTATTTTACCGAGCAGTTTTGCTTCGCTGTTGAAGATCCAGATGCCGCCGGGACCACTGGCGAATACAATTCCCTTGCTGCTGATCTTTAAACCATCGGGCAATCCTTTCAAGCCTTTGCGTTCGTTGGCTGTGCTGTAAAAGATGCGACCATTGGTCAATGCATCACCGTTTACATCATAAATGTACCAGTTCGGTTTGCGGGGATCGGAGCAGGCGATGATCACTTGTTTTTCACCCGGCAAAAATGCAATACCGTTGGGGCGGGGGATAGAATCAACCAACAACACCACTTCGCCATTGGTCTTAACTTTATATACGCCGTTAAAAGCAGTTTCTTTTTTGGGATCACGATCGCTTTGTGTTTCCAAGCCATACGGAGGATCGGTAAAAAATAATTCACCTGCACTGTTGTATGCTGCATCATTGGGACTGCTGAAACGTTTACTATTATATTTACCGGCAATAGAACTATAGTTGGGCATTGGTTTATCCAACGGTGCATTCATACGTGCCATTTGCCTGTTACCGCATTGGCACAATACAAGATTGCCGTTTTTATCCAGCAACAATCCGTTCGATCCTTTTTCACCGCCTCTCGTTTCTGTACCGGTGTAGCCGGATGGAGTAAGATATACTTCTTTGCCTTTTGCTTCTGTCCATTTGAAGATGGTGTCTCTTGGTACATCGGAGAACAAAAGCATCTTATGCTTCTCTACCCAAACAGGACCTTCGCACCATTCAAAACCTTCGGCAATAATTTCAATCACTGCCTCTTTTTTGATGATTGCATCCAATGCCGGATCAATCCGTTCAATTGTACCTGTTGTTTTATACATCGATTGTTGTTGCGACTGTACATTGTTGCAGGATAAAAGACTTGCAATCAGTAATGTGTATATCGTTTGCTTCATGATTAGTTATTCAAAATCCGTTTGTATCAGTCGCACCAGCGTCATCAGCGTTTCTATCATCAATGCGAATCTCTTGTTACTTCACAGCCCGAACTTCCCTGTAAGAAATCCAGATCAGCACCTTTATCCGCACCCATCACATGTTTAATGTACAAACTTACATAACCACGTGTAGCCGCCGGTTGTGGTGCAACCCATGCTGCTTTGCGTTTTGCTAATTCTTCATCGCTAACATGCAGATGCAATAAACGTTTCTCAACGTTCAATTCAATCATGTCACCATTCTGTACCAATGCCAATACACCACCAATGGCACTTTCAGGCGATACATGCAAAACAGCTGTACCATACGCCGTGCCGCTCATACGTCCATCGCTGATGCGTACCATGTCTTTAATTCCTTTCTCCAATATTTTTTTTGGCAATGCCATATTACCCACTTCGGGCATACCGGGATATCCAACAGGTCCTACATATTTCAACACCATTACACAGGTTTCATCAATATCCAGTTCCGGATCATCAATGCGTGCATTGTAATCTTCTATGCTTTCAAAAACCACTGCACGACCGGTATGTTTCATGAGTGCAGGTGTTGCAGCCGATGGTTTAATTACAGCGCCATTGGTTGCTAAATTTCCTTTCACCACCACACAGCCTGCTTCGGGAATAAACGGTTTGTCGTATGCAGCAATCACATCTTCATTGTAATTGTCGGTGTTGCCGATTATATTTTCATGATGATTTTTTCCTGTTACAGTGATGACGTTTTTGTGCAGGTGTTCTTTCATTTCATTCAAGATCACCGGTAACCCACCTGCGTAATAAAAATCTTCCATCAAATATTTTCCGGATGGCATGAGGTTGAGCAGGAGAGGGATCTTGCTGCCGAGTGCATCAAAATCATCGAGGCTCAAGTCAACACCAATGCGTCCGGCAATTGCTATAAGATGAATAATGAAATTCGATGAACCTCCAACCGCTGCATTTACTTTGATTGCATTTTCAAATGCTTCACGTGTAAGAATTTTATCGATGGTTAAATTTTCTTTTACCATTTGCACAATGCGTCGTCCGCTGAGTTGTGCCATTACTTTTTTGCGACTGTCAGCAGCAGGTATAGCGGCTGCACCACTCAATGTTAAACCCAATGCTTCCACCATCACCGCCATGGTACTTGCAGTCCCCATCGTCATACAATGACCGATGCTTCGGCTCATACAACTTTCTGCAAACTCCACATCTTCCTGGCTCATCTTGCCCGTCTTCATATCTTCATCAAACTTCCAAACATGTGTGCCACTGCCGATGGTTTGTCCTTTGTAACGTCCGTTTAACATGGGGCCGCCGGGAACAACAATGGTTGGTAAACCTACACTGGCTGCACCCATTACAGTAGATGGGGTTGTTTTATCACAACCCGTTAATAACACTACACCATCCATCGGGTTGCCACGAATACTTTCTTCTGCATCCATGCTCGCCAGGTTGCGAAACAACATCGCTGTTGGTTTCAGCAATGTTTCACCCAAACTCATAATCGGAAACTCCACAGGAAAACCGCCTGCTTCCAGTACACCACGCTTCACTGCTTCTGCATGATCACGAAAGTGAGCATTGCAGGGAGTAAGCTCACTGAATGTATTGCAAATGCCGATCACCGGTCGTCCATCGAACATATCGGTTGGCATTCCCTGGTTCTTCATCCAGCTGCGGTAAATAATGCCGTCTTTATTTTTCTTGCCGAACCAATCGTGGCTTCTTAAATGTGTGCTCATCTTTTTCTGTTTATAAATTTCATGGTTGCCTTGCTGGCTAATTTAAATCTTTATTCGTCTTCTCACCATTAATTAAACGCCAAATACCTAATGTGTTTTCATTTTTCAGTTCTGCCGGCAATAAAACATCGGGCATGTTTTGATAACAGACCGGTCGTGTAAAACGATTGATAGCTGCTGTACCCACAGATGTAGACTTGCTATCGGTTGTAGCAGGAAACGGACCACCATGCACCATCGCACTGCAAACTTCCACACCGGTAGGAAATCCATTAATGACAACCCGTCCCACTTTTTGTTCAAGTATATGAAGCAGTTCTTTATATTCTGCCAGCTCAGTCTCTGTTCCATGAACAGTAGCGGTAAGATGACCGGAAAGCTTTTTAGCAATACTGATCATTTCTTCTTTTCCACGGGTGGTGACAGCAATACTTGCAGGACCGAATATTTCTTCACTCAGCTCCGGATTGCTTTCAAAAGTGACACTGCTTGTTTCAAACAATATCGGTGTCGCATAGTTGCTTTCACTGTCTTTTGCAGCAGAGCCTGTTGCCAATTGTGCCACACCGTTTACATGCAACTGCTGTTCTACGGCTTTGCTGTACGACTGATAGATAGCAGGCGCCAACATTACACCGCCATTTGTTTTTTCAAACTCCTGTTGCAACAGATTTTTAAACGCATCTTCATTTTCATTATAAAACAAGATGCCGGGATTTGTACAGAATTGTCCAACACCCAATGTTACTGAGCCTGCATATCCTGCGGCAATAGCAGCTGCTCTTTCTTTCATGGCCTGTGGTAAAATAAACACAGGATTACTACTGCCCATTTCTGCATAAACAGGTATCGGTTTCGGACGACTTACCGCTGCATCGTACAAAGCTTTTCCACCTTTATACGAACCCGTAAAACCAACGGCTTTGATGTGCGGATGTTTTACCAACTGGATACCGGTAGTTGGCCCATCGCCAAACAATAAAGAAAAAACACCATCGGGCATATTGGTTTTAATAGCTGCTGTTTGAATGGCCATACCAATGATGGATGAAGTGGCAGGATGAGCACTATGCGCTTTTACGATTACGGGGCAACCGGCTGCCAATGCAGAAGCTGTATCGCCGCCGGCAACAGAAAATGCCAATGGAAAATTACTTGCACCAAACACCGCTACCGGACCCAATGCAATCTGCATGTAGCGTATATCGGGTTTGGGTAGGGGAGCACGATCAGGTATTGCTGTTTCAATTCTTGCATCCACCCACGAACCTTCCCGTAACAATGCCGCAAACATTTTTAATTGATTAACCGTACGGCCTCTTTCACTTTCAATACGGGCCTGTGGCAAACCGGTTTCGCTGCTGCAAACGGTTATTAAGTGAACGCCGGTATTGTTAATTTCTTCTGCTATGCATTCCAGGAACGCAGCTTTTTCCGCTCCGCTTTTTTTATAGTACAACTGAAAAGCAGCTGCCGCTTTTTCGGCTGCAAGATTTACTTCTTCCGTTGTCGCTTTTGCAAAAACATATTCATTGTTTACACCGGTAGCAGGGTTGAATGAGTAAAACGTTTCTGTTCCTTCTGCTGATGTATTGAACCCAATGATCTGCGTCTTTTTTATCATACTTCAATTTTCATTTGTGGCATGTATACGTACGGAAAAGACCCTTTGTAGATACAAAAGGTCTATGCCGACGATTGTTTACTGTTGAGTAATGAACATTTCCTCTTTATCTATAACCTATAACAAATACGTTCATGCTTGCTAATTATCCCAGAATACACGGGAGGTTAATTTGTCGCCGCCAATTGCTGTGGATGCAGCCTGGTAGTTGGCCGTGTTTGCAGATGCTTCTGCATCAGGATAAGACATTCTTCTTACAAAACCACCATTTAACTTGTTGTTGAAAAGATTAGGATTGAGGGTAGGGAAGCTGCTTCTTCTGAAATTAGCAAAGGCTTCACTACCATTCCTGATATTCGCAATCCAGTATTGTGTATTGATGAGTTTCAACGCATCAGTTGGGTTGTATAATACTGAAGGATGATTGATGTACGCAGTTACTTCTGCACCTGGCACAGCTGCAGTTCCGGGATAAAGCGTATACGCCGCAATGTCTGCAGTAATTGCCGCTTCGTAGTAGGTTTTTGCTGTTGCATCACCACCTGGAATCCATCCTCTTTTTGCTGCTTCTGCCAGCAAGAGCGAAGTTTGCGCATAGGTTACATACATATCCGGCGCAGCTGGTGAACCAACCGTCCACACATTGATTTGCGAATAGTTTAAACCACCAGATCGTGCACCTCTGTAGGGACTTCCTGTTGCTGTAATCTGACCATCTGTTACTCCAATCGGTACACCAAACTGATTCGCTAAAACCGTATCAGGGTTTGGTTGAGAAGAAACATTACCGGGGTTAGAGAAATTGGCAACAATGAATCTTCCACGTGGATCATTGGTTGATTTCAATTGATTCACGAATGGCTCAGCAGCGTAGTTAAACTGTGAGAAGTTGCGCAATGTAGCATTATCAAGTTGGGTATATAATGTACCATCGTATTTGATAAATGCATTGTCACTGTTGGCCGTCATAACGCCACCTGCAAATGCTTCTGCAACGATGCTCTGCGCTTTGGTGGTATTGATCTTTGAATAACGCATACCCAAACGTAACATCAGCGAATAGCCTAACTTTTTCCACTTGGCAACCTGGTTGGCTGCATTGGAGGTTCTTGTGGTTGAATGTCCATTGGTACCATAAAAAAGATCAGCAGCAACAAAATCACCTGAGGGATTCATGGCATTAATGGCTGCTTTCAGCTCTGCATACAGGTTGTCATAAATGGCTGCATCATCATCGTATTTCGGATAGAAGATCAGATCACTGATGCCTTTACCTGCATCGAAGTAAGGTACATCGCCATAAGTATCAACCAAACCCATAAATACCTGTGCTTTCCAGATGCGGAGCATGCTGAGTAAGTTGACACGTGTAGTGCTGTTGCCGAGTATATTAATGGCCTGTACAAGGTTTTTTACAGGAGGAAGATTACCGTTGGCCAAACCTGCATACGACTGATCCCATTTGGGTGTGCTGATGCCATCAATATCTTCATTGAAGTTAAAACCAAGTGTTGCACCTGTATTGTAAGGCGAAACAAACTGCTGTACAATGGTGTGTTCTGCCGCCCAGGTACCTAAGTGCGAACGTTGTGCACCGGCGAGTAAAAGAGCAGGATCAACCGTATTGGCAGCGTATGGATTTGTGTTAACCTTTACAAAATCTTTATCGCAACTTGCAAGCAAAAAACCAGCGCTTATAAAAAGCAGTAGTTTAAATCGTTTTGTCATATACATTAGAATTTGACGTTTAAAGTAAGATTGTAATTACGTGTTGTTGGCAAAGAAGAGTTCTCATAACCTGCACGGATATCACCCGATGATTGAATGGCTTCGGGATCAAGACCGGGAAGATCTTTATACAGTATCGCTACGTTTCTGCACGATGCTGAAAGTGAAAGTCCTTTTACGAATTTTAAGAACGAAGACTTCTTCAACAGGTCGTAAAAATCGTATGCCAACGAAATGTTGCGGAGTTTTACAAAATCTGATTTAAATACGAACGGATCGCCAATCTGCAGATTTCTGTAATCGGTATAGAACGTTTGTAAACCATTACCTGCAACGGTGATTTTTGTCGTGTTTGGTAAACCTGTGCTTTCATAAACCGCAGGGAAAATTAAACCATCCTCACGACCAACCAACGACAACTTGCTATGTCCTTGTCTGGTCATGTTCAACAGGGTAGAGGAAATAACGGTACCACCAAACTTGTAATCGAAATGCACATTCAGGCTAAAGTTTTTATACGAGAATGTATTGTTCCAACCACCGGTGAACTTAGGAATAGAACTGCCCACAGGGAAGAAGCCATTACCTACAGGGCCACCTTGCGACTCGAGTAAACGACCATTGTTACCAACAACAATTTCGCCTTTTGCATTTCTTCTGTACGTTCTTGTGTACAGTTGGTTCATAGCTAAACCTTCGGTGTATCTGATTTCACCGAGGAACTCATTACCTGTACCGTTAAAGTAAAGCAGTAAACGAGTGCCGCTTGGTGTACCTACGTCCAGTACTTCTGTTTTAAGAAAGGCATTGTTCCAGGAGGTTGTCCATTTAAAGTTTTTGCCTTGTACGGCTTTGTATTCAATCAATGTTTCCAGACCACTGTTTTTTAACGATGCTACGTTTTGTTTAAACCCGGTGTAGCCCGATGCAGATGAAAGCACCACATCTACAATCTGGTCTTTAGTAACCTTATCGAATGCGGCAACATCAATCATCAACCTGTTTTTAAACATGCGCATTTCCAAACCAATTTCTTTCTCGGTTACTTTGAAAGGAGCAAGTAATGGATTGGGTACGTTGCTGCCATTTACACTTGCAAGTGTTTGGTTATTGAATGGGTTTTGATTGTAACCGTAGGTTAATACACCTTCGTATGGGCCAACACCGGCAATACTGCCCACTTCTGCCCACGAAGCTCTTAACTTACCATACTGTAACCATTTTACATTTTTCATTAACTCAGAAAAAATGAAACTACCTGAGATCGATGAATAGAACTTACTGTTATAATCGGGATTGAGAACAGAGAACCAATCGTTTCTTCCTGTAAAATTCACATACAGCATATTGTTGTAACCAAGTTCTGCTAATCCATACAACGAATTGATGCGGCTGCGGGAATAACCAAAGTTTTGCGTTTTAACGGTACCATTCGGAATAGAATACAAATCGGGACCGCTGAAGTTGGTAGCTGTTTGACTGGGACTTCTAAATTCTGTACGCAACGTGTTGCCGCCAAAACTTGCATCAACAGAAAACTTTCCAAACTCATGCATCGAGCCAATGAGAAAGTCTGCATTGATATCGGTTGTGGTTACCTGGCTTAAGTTGTAGCTGCCTCTGTACGTACCATCGTTATTCACCAAAACCTCTGCTCCGGATCCGTTGAGTGTATTCCACTCTGCAAAGTTGTCGCCACGGTCGTAGTTGAAACGGCCTTGTGCATACAACCAGCTCGCAAGATCGTAACGCAGTGTTGCTGTTCCGAGGAAACGATTTCTGTCTTCTTTATAACGCTGGCCTTTCTGTAAGGTATAATAAGGATTGTTTACAGTGCCAAGGAAACCATTGGTTTTAAACTCTGCACCTGCCGCATTGATTGCACTGTTTTTATATGCTTCAATTGGGGTGGAAATGGGCATGCGGTTAAAGAAGTTTACTGCACCATCACCCTGTGTACCAATTTGCGGAGGATTGATGTAATCTTCATCTGCATAGTTGATGTTTAACTGCAACTTCAGTTTTGAAGTGATGCTGTGATTGATACCTACATTGAAAATTCTTCTTTTATACTCGTTGCTTGGCACAATACCTTTTGCACCTGTGGTAGAAATAGAAGCTCTGAAACTTCCATTGGCACCACCGCCCGATAAACCAAGTGTGTTGGTGAGGTTGGTTCCTGTTTGCAAAAAGTCGAACAGTTGAAATGGATGAGCAGAGTAGGGACGCATCTGACCATCAAAGTTGATCGTTGGCTGTCCATCTAATTTTGCTCCCCAGCCCCATTGTCCGTTTGCCTGTACTTGACCTGCAGTAGTAAACTTCACACCACCTTGTCCCTGGCCATATTCTGTTTGTACAATTTCATCCATGAAGTTCAATGCATGCGATGTGGTATAGCTTGAAGTGAAATCAACACCAATACCTTGATTTTTTTGACCTGATTTTGTGGTAATGATAATTGCACCTGTTGCAGCTCTTGAACCATACAAGGCAGCAGCAGTAGATCCTTTTAATACCGTGATCGATTCAATATCATCGGGGTTGATGTTGGCAAGGTTATCACCACGGTCACGTTGCTGTCCGCCACCTTCAGCACCTCTTGCTCCTTGGTCTAACGGAAGACCATTGACTACCAGCAACGGGGAGTTGTTAGCGCCTGCAAAACCTACCTGTCCACGTAAACGAATCTGGTTACTGGCGCCTGCACCTGCTGCAGGAGGCGTAATATTTAAACCGGCAACACGGCCTGTAAGCGATTCGCCAATATTGATGGTTCGCTGTTTTACCAGTTCATCGGAGTTAACAGAGGTTGTAGCATAACCCAGTTTTTTGGAAGCACGTTTAATGCCCAAAGCTGTTACAACAACTTCTTCCATGACTGCTTCGCCACGGCTCATGGTTACAGCAACGGAAGCTCTGCCATTAACAGGAACTTCTACTGTTGTAAAACCCACAAAGCTGATGACCAGCACATCTTTACCTGCAGCGTTGATGCTGAAGTTTCCAGATGCATTTGTTGTGGTAGCCTTGTTTGTACCTTTTACTGTTACGGTAGCTCCGTTTACCGGATTTTTTTCCTCATCCAGCACAGTGCCGGTAACAGTTTGTGCATTTGCTGCAGTAAAAATGCTGAGGAAGAAAAATGAAAACAGAAGCCGGATCAAACCCGTTTTTGTTGCGGGCTGAAATTTTACCTTCATAATGCAATCGTTTTGGTTGAGTGATAAATGGCTGGGCATACTGATGATACAGTTGCCCGGTTTTAGAATCTTACGCTAAAGTATCCAGACAGTCAACCAAAAACTTCCAATTAAAAACTTCGGTGAATTTTATAAATGCAGATGAGATAAATTCATTTTCTTTATGAAGTACTGTAATTAACGAAACGATTGCAACGAACAACGGCCAGCGGTTCGTTCTGTATTTTATATGAATCAATTTGTACTTAGCCATACCACTGCTTCCGAATTACGATTATTTCCACATATTGTTGAAATAGGTGTAGTGAAGAACAGTGCCATCCGCCTCAATGGTTTTCCAAGTACAACAGACCGTTGTTTAAAATTATATTATATACAGGAAGGTAAATTTGAATGGAGCATTAATGAACGGCCCTATACGCTTTATCCGGGCGATGTGGCATTGATTTTACCGGGCAATGAATTTGGTAATCGAAACAATGTGCTGGAGATCGGTTCTTTTGCATGGATACATATACAGGTAAACAAGAATGAAAAGAATGAACTGGTAACAGGAGCATGGAGCAGTTTATCGGAAGCAGAGTGTCATGCCATCAGCAAAGTATTACAGGCCGACAGGATACCCATTCTTCAAAAATTTACAGAAGCCGGTACAATTCTTAAGTCCATCCAGACAGAATTGTTTACGCAAGAGATAGGTTGCCAGGCAAGAGTGAATCATTTAATCGATGAAATATTTATACAGGTAAGCAGGCAGTTTACACGCATGTCGAATCCCGGCAGAGATTTCCCCAAAACATTTACAAAGCTGGAGCAGGAGTTGCGCAACAATTTATCGCATCAATGGACAGTTGAAGAAATGGCTGCATTTGTTGGGTTAGGTACAACACTGTTCAACGAAAAAGTAAAAAGCTATTCCGGATTTTCGCCGTTAAACTATCTCATCAATATCCGTATTTCAGAAGCCATCAAATTACTGAAAGTACCCGATATCAGTTTAACAGATATAGCGTTGGATACAGGCTTTTATTCATCACAGCATTTTTCTACTACGTTTAAAAAATTAACCGGTTATACGCCCAGCGAATTCAGAAAAAATCATTTGGGAACAAACTAATTCTTAGCACATGGAATGTATCATCACCATAGAACTCGGCACCAATGCAGTAAGGGTTTATGCATTTGACCTGAATGGCAATATCATTGGCTCACTGAAAGGTTATTGCCCCACCTTCCATAGCGAACCCGATTACAGCGAGCAGGATGTGGACCAGATCTTTATCACCATGTTGTATGTATTAAAGAACCTGTTGAACGAAGTGTTGCATCCGAAAAAATACAAAGTGCTGTGCATCTGCTTCAGCTCATCCATGCACAGTGTAGTAGCGGTTGATAAACGGGGCAACCCCATGGGACATGCTATTACCTGGGCCGATAACAGGGCCAACAAAGAAGCTGCCGAATTAAAACATTCAGCACTCGGTAAGAAAATATACAATGCAACGGGTACGCCGCTGCATCCGATGTCGCCACTTGCAAAAATTGCATGGATCAAAAACAATGAAAAAGAAAAGTTTAAACAGGTAAGCAAATTTCTGTCAATTAAAACATACATTCTGCAGCAGCTTACCGGTGAGTATGTGATCGATTACAGCATTGCTTCTGCAACCGGCTTGTTGAACATACATAAAATAAAATGGGAAACAGAATCGCTCAAGTTTGCAGGGGTTACTGCTGCGATGTTGCCGGAGTTAGTGCCCATTGATACAAAAGTGGGTAAGCTGAATAAAGCCTACCAGACATCGTTGGGCCTATCGGCCGATACAAAAATTTTAGTTGGTTCAAGTGATGGTTGTATGGCTGTATTGGGCGATGGAGTTACCGGCGAAGGAACAGGCATTATTACGGTGGAAGATAGTGGTGCAGTGCGTGTGGTAAGTGATAAAGTAATGCAGGATGATAACCAACGCTTCTTCAATTACCTGCTGACAGAAAACAAATATGTATCGGGCGGGCCAACAAATAACGGTGGTGTTATTTTCGAATGGTTTACACGTCAGTTTGGTGATTTTAAAAATCCATTCGATATCGAACACACCATGCTGGAACTGATCAATGATGCATCGAAAGTGCCCGCTGGTTCAGATGGATTATTATTTCTACCATACCTGTTAGGCGAGCGTGCGCCTATCTGGAATGCCAATGCAAGAGGTGTTTATTTCGGCATGAACATCAAACATGAAAAAGCACATTTTGTAAGAGCTACCATTGAAGGTATTTTATATGAGCTCTACAGCATCGGCAAAACGTTGGAAGAACATCGATCCATCAACAGTCTCACCATTAACGGAAGCTTTGGCACCTTGCCCTTCTTTACACAAATGGTTGCAGATATGTTTAACAAGCCTGTTCGTTTGCGGGAGAATTATCATAGTGTGAGTTATGGTTCATATTTGTTAAGTGCAAAGGAGATGGGCATGTATCAATCGCTGGATGAAGCTGCTAATTCGGTTGTGCTCCCAGATCTTGCCACACCCGATAAGCAGAATAATAAAATGTACCTGAAGTATTACCCCATATTCGAACGGTTGAGCACGAAGCTTGCAAGTGAGTTTGCAGATATTGCTGCTTTGCAGCACGACTAGTGAAATAGTTGATTCCTGATTGCTGCTTGTACATCACATTTTTTTCACGAATTAAACATCTCTTTCTGATGTCAAAGAAATCTATTGCCTTTTTTGTATTGTCGGCTGTGTTACTTGTGGCTGCTGCTATATTCTGGTTAACAGATAATATCAATGCTGCAGGCTGGTCATTGGCTTTGTTTTTTGTAGCTGTCTCCTTTGCATTCAGAGAAAATAGTCTGTTGAAAGGTTTGTCATTTACCGCCATCATTTTTTCATCGGTTACTGTTGCCATGTTTCATCCGTACTATTTTACCACATGGGGTTCGTTTGCATTAAGCAGTGCCATTATTCCGTTGATCCAGTTACTCATGTTTGGCATGGGTTCGTCGATGAGTATGAATGATTTTGCTGCTGTTGTAAAATCACCGAAAGGAGTCATCATCGGCGTAGCAAGCCAGTTTGTGATTATGCCGCTGCTGGGTTTTGCATTGTCGCACACGGGTAATTTTCCACCTGAAATTGCAGCCGGTATTATTCTTATCGGTTGTTCTCCTAGCGGACTTGCATCGAATGTGATGGCTTACTTATCAAAAGCAAATCTTGCTTTATCTATCACTATCACATCCATCACCACACTGATTGCACCTTTTGTAACACCGTTGCTCATGAAATTATTTGCCGGTGCGTTGATTGAAATTGATGTACTGAAAATGATGTGGGATATTTTTAAGATGATCATTATTCCTATTGGTGCAGGATTAGTATTCAACAAACTGCTGAAAGGAAAAATTCAATGGCTCGATAATGCCATGCCTTCGATCTCAATGTTTGCCATTACTGCTATTGTTACCATCATCACTGCTTCCGGCAGAGATAATTTGTTGAAGATCGGATTGCTCCTGATCGGTATTGCTTTAGTGCATAACCTGTTCGGCTATCTGTTGGGCTACTGGAGCGGTCGTTTATTTAAACTCAATGAAAAAGATTGCCGCACCATTGCTATTGAAGTAGGAATGCAAAATGCCGGCCTTGCATCAGGCCTTGCAAAAGAATTGGGCAAGATTGCCACCATTGGTCTAGCGGCGGCTGTGTTTGGGCCTTTGATGAACATTACAGGATCTGCGTTGGCAAGCTGGTGGCATAACCGTATACCTGTTGACCAAGCAAACAATAACGATACAAACAATCACTCATACAAAAATTAACTGCCATGTTGAAAAGTAAAAACATACTGCTTGTACTGCTTGCTACAGTATTACTCAACACTGTAAAAGCACAGGAAGTGCAGATCAGTAAAGAACAACTGATTGCGTTAACACCATTATGGACAGGCGAACGTTTTCCTGATGGACGACCTAAAGTATCTGACCAGATCATTCAACGAATGAAGAATGTAAGTGTGGAAGAAGCATGGGCTGTTATGAAAAATGCGGGCTATGCTTACCAGATTGCGTATGGTTGGCAATTGATACATCCTGACAGTGTGTTGGTGGGCCGTGCTGTTACAGCAACGTTTATGCCCGGTCGTCCGGATGTGTGGAAAGCCATTGATTCGCTTGGGAAAAAGCAAGGCAAGCGTGGACAAAACACATGGCCTGTTGATATACTTGTAAAAGGGGATGTGTATGTAGCCGATCAGTTTGGTGCTACCAGAAACGGGCCAACCATTGGTGATAATGTTGGTAATGCCATTTACGCAAAAACAGGCAACGGCATTGTGTACGATGGTGCTTTGCGTGATGTGGAAGGATTGAAAGATATTCCGGGCTTTACTTCTTTTTATACCAGCTACGATCCGTCGTTTCATAATCCACCCGGTGATCTTACAACAATGATTGTTGGTATCAATCAGCCCACACGCATACGTACAGTAACCGTCATGCCCGGCGATTTGGTTTTGGGTAAGCTTGGTGTGGTGGTATTTATTCCGCCGCATCTTGCAGAACGTGTGGTGACAACATCGGAGATCGTTCGGTTAAGAGATATGTTTGGTCATCAGCGTTTGCGTGAAGGAAAATATACTGCCGGGCAAATTGATGCAAGATGGAGTGATGAGATTGAGCGTGATTTTTCAAAATGGCTGAACGACCATATCAGCGAACTGCCGGTGCCAAAAGAATTTATTCAGCAGTATTTGAAAGACAGGACCTGGTAATAGTTCTTCAACAATCGATTCAATCATCACTAAAAAATATTGTACATGCAAAAAAATAATTCACGCCGATCATTTTTATCAAAAGCTGCAATCGCATCGGCATTGATGCCGCTTGCTTCTTTGCAAGCTTTTGGAGAGGGTTACAAAGATGCAGTTGATCGTACCCCAAAGTCTTCTGCACCTTCCGATCTAAAAATTACAGATATCAAGTGTGGTTATATCCGTGGTAGTCTGTTTGTGAAAATTTATACCAACCAGGATATCTATGGCGTAGGTGAAGGTGTAGATGCTGTTCCCGGCACCTATCATCTGGTAAAGAATTTCGGACAACGGTTAAAAGGCAAAAGTCCGTTGAATGTGCATCGTTTGTTTGAAGATATCCGCAAAGGTGGTTTTTTCCAGGGAGCGCAAGGAGGTATGTACATTGCTGTTTTATCAGCTATTGAAACAGCCTTGTGGGATCTTGCAGGCAAGGCATTGAATGTTCCCGTGTATCAATTGCTTGGTGGAAAATTCCGTGATAAAATACGGGTGTATTGCGATACTGCTTTGTATCAACGCAACTTACCCACACCCAAAGATTTTGCTGAAGCAGCCTTGAATGCAAAAAAGATGGGCTTCAATGCTATTAAGTTTGATCTGGATCAAGCCAATGATCCGAACAAGTATGATGCGTATAACTGGACGGCAAGCCCCATGGAGCTGCAACGTATGTACGATCAGATGTCAGCAGCACGAGAAGCTGTTGGACCTAATATTGATATTTGTGTAGATATGCATGGCCGTTACGATGCTGTTACTGCAAAGGCAGTAGCAAAACGATTGGAGCCGCTGAATCTAATGTGGTTGGAAGAACCGATCCCGGCAGAAAATGTGGAAGCATATAAGTTGATTACCGAAAGTACCAGTACGCCTATTTGTGCAGGAGAGAATCATTACTTAGCTTATGGTTTTAGACGCATGCTTGAGATTGGTGCGGTTGATATTGTCATGCCCGATTTGCAAAAAGCCGGTGGACTTGGTGAAGGACAACGTATTGCCAACCTTGCCAATTTATATTATACACCGTTTGCTCCGCACATGGTGGCATCGTTTCTTGGGGCAATGGCATCGGCACATGTGTGTGCATCTGTTCCTAACTTTTTAATACTGGAATGGCAATCGTATTTCCATACCAATCCCATGTTCAAAGAAATTGTAACGTATGAAGGAGAATGGGTGAAAGACAGTTACATCACGTTATCGGAAAAACCGGGAATAGGAGTGGATATTAACGAAACGGCCATGAAAAAATATGCAGTGGCTGGTGTGCCGTTCTTTGAATAGCGGTTAATATATATTCGAAGCATAAAAAATCCTGCAGCAATTACAATGCTGCAGGATTTTTTTTAAGATGGATACAGCGTAAGCTTATTTAATTTTCACTTTCTTTCCTGACGCCATTGCTTCATACACAGCAGTGATGAGTTTCACATCTCTTCTGCCCATTTCGCCAGGTACAATCGATGGTTGATTATTCTTCATCGATAAAGCAATGCCATCCATTTGTTTCGCCTGCTGATTGATGTTCTCAAATTTCATTTCACCTTCCGGTGATTTCCCTCTCAATCGTCCATAGTTGTAGGCAGGTGACAGTTCGAACGTTCCTTTTTCTGCTTCTGCTCGTAAAAAGTTCATCGGACTTCCATAGCTTGCTTCGCCTTCTGCAATTAAACCATTCGGCATTTCAAACTGCCATTTCAACGACTGTTCCACTTCAGTGAATTTGTCGGGAATAGTTTTGGGACCTTCCTGTGCTGTAACAGCAACCGGAACCATTCCACTTGTGTAACAAATTCCCTGCACACAATAAATTCCAAGATCCTGCATAGGCCCGCCACCGGCCAGGTCTTTTTTCAACCGCCATTGTGTTGGATCGCCTATTAAAAAGCCAAAGCCTGCCGTTAACTTTTTTATATCGCCATATACTTTGTTTGTACCCAGTCGTGCCATTTCTAAATTGAATGGCTCAAAGTTTAAGCGATAACCGATGGATAATTGTTTACCTGCTTTCTTTGCAGCAGCAATCATTTTATCACAATCAGCAACCGTGAGCGCCATTGGTTTTTCACAGATCACATGTTTACCGGCAGTAAATCCACGGATGGTATATTCTGCATGCATACTGTTAGGCAGTACCACGTAGATGATATCGATATCCGGGTTGTCTTTAATGGAATCGAAATTGTCGTAACTGTAAATATTCTTATCCGGAATATTGTACTTCTCCTTCCACACAGGAATTTTTGAAGGCGTTCCTGTAACAATACCGGCGAGGTAACAATGTTCTGTTTGCTGCAAAGCCGGCGCTAACTGTCCGCTTGCATAACCACCAAGACCTACTAATGCAATACCGAGTTTACCTTCTTTTTTCTGTTGCAAGATGTTTTGTTTTAAAGATTGTTCGTTACCAAAATTATCTGCAGATAAGAGAGGGAGACTTAAGCCTGCCAGTCCGATCTGCTGTAAAAAACTTCTTCGTGAATGTTGTGGACGCATACGAATTGATTTTATGGTGATTGATGTGCATTGCTTCAACTGTTTACTGATGATTTGCTTTTTGCCATTGGCTGATATGTTCTGCTACATTCAACATCGGAGCCACATAAATTTCTTTTTCCTTCTGTTTAATATAACGCAGAATTTTTCGATGGTTTTCGATTGTAACATTTAAGCTGTTACCTCCGCCCACACCGTGAAATAAAATAACCAGTAACGAATTCGTCTGGGTGGCTTTATCAACCCACGACTTCATTTCTTCAAAGCTGTTGTTATTGACCATGTAACAGTCCACGTTGTACAAATCAATTGCTGCTATCTGATGCATTTCATTGCGCACAGCCCTGGCCGCCACGAAATCTTTTTTCATACCATTCATGAATGCAGAATCAGCAACTTTCATATCACCACAGGTAAAGGCAAAAGTGCGTTTTGTTTTACCATCAAGCGATTGCAGAAACAAATTCGTCATCCGCATTTCATTCTCCATGCGCTGGACAGTATAGTTGTTCAAATCGTTTTCATTGCTTACCCACTCACGGCCGGGCGTTTTACCCACACAGGGATGAAACAAGGTATGGTTGCCCAGCTCATGACCTTTCAATGGAAGTTTTTTCCAATCGGTTAAACGTTTTTGTACCGATTGAGAAAATGCAGTTACATAAAAGGTGGCTTTCAATCCAAGCGAATCGAGCAGGGGAGCAGCATTATCCAGATGCTGATCAATTGCATCGTCGTACGTTAATACAACTGCACATTTCTTTCCTTTCCAGGCCAGCTTGTTTTGTGCCTGAACAGGATGAAAGAAGCTGCAAATAAAGCAAGCAACAAAAAGTAATTTCTTCATACGATCAAGGTAGTTTCTTTTCGTAGTTCAACCATTTACTTGCCCACGGAATAAAGAATTTAAAATTCGGTGCGTCGGTGTGGCCGCCATCATGTTGGCGCCACGCTAACTGTCCATCCGCCATATCAGTTAACATGGGTGGCATTTTTTCATTCCTATAATCATTGCTCACACCCAGATCTTTTGCGCCGAGTAATTTGAAAACAGTTCCTGCTGCAATCGTTGCCTGGTAACTTCCTTTCTGATCGAGCCAGTTGGCATCACCTTTCTCCGGAATACCATAACTCACAAATACAGCACGTGGTGCACATAACGCTAACATCTCATGCGAATCAACCGGAAGGTCGCAACCTGTTTTTCTGCCGAACGAAGATTCTTCAGCACCATATTTTAAATAGTTACCAGCCATCCAGTGATAACCACCACCAGTTAAATTTTCGACTGTTTCACCAAACACTCTTCGATGTAACGTAACACCACCTTTACCTGATGAACCAATCAATCCAACAGCAAAACGTTGATCAAATGCCATTGTTACCAATGCCGCTTTGCCATAACGTGATACACCTTCAATGCCCACTTGTTTTGCATTGACGAGTGGTTCTGTTTCTAAATAATCCAATGCACGACTGGCACCCCAACCCCATGCACGCAATACACCCCATTGATCGGGCTTGCGTGGTTGACCCATATTTGTTAAGCCGATGATACCTCTTGTTAATCCTGCACCATTGTCGGGTTGTATGCTTGCAGGATCGATGGTGAGACAACCCCAACCTGCAGCTAATAATCTTTCCTGCGGCGTTAATTCTTCATCGCTTTTTGGAGGCGCAAAAAAGTTAGGGGCGGGGAGACGGGTGATGGGTTGATAAGCCGGATACCTTTCGAAAATTTCTTTTATCGCAGGATCATTCCTGATCATCATTTCTTTGAATGATTTATTGATCTTCTCCAGATCTTCCGGCGATGGTTGTGCAGGTGCAGGTAATACCGGGCGGCCAAACATTATGAGCACAGGAACAGGCCCTTTCACATTTGCCGGAACCACCAATACCATTTTGATATCAACATTGATCAACGGGTAGGCACTGTTATCTACATGACCAATAATTTCTTTTGCAATCACCGGAATACGGTTCACTACTTCTCGGTCAGTGATCTTCACCGTCCACGTTACCTTCGGAACATTGTTTGGAATGCGGCCATACACTTCCCGTTCAAATTCTTCGATCAATTCGGGACGGCGTTGTTTCCACCAACCATCAGCAGTAGTAACTTTCTTGCCGTTATTTAACGTAAGTGCATCGGGCAACAAAGGACATGGATTCGCCAACGCTTCATCATAGTTTGCATGATTGGGATCTTTATCGTTACCACTTTTACCGGGACGTAATTTTTTTATGCCCAACTGTTGCATCATATTCGCCTGATCCTGCTGCACAGTAAACACTGTGAGCTTTGGATATTTGCTGCTGTCAATCACAGAAACCTGTGCAAAAGTGATACTATTGAAAACAACAAATACGATAAAAAGCAACCCAGCTTGTTTCAGTTTCATGTAATGATTTATTTTTCTGTTGTAAACGGCGAGGCAGGTAGTCCTTCTTTGTTATACAGATTCGGGTTCACCGGGTTGTCCGCCCATGCATAACGCACATACATCGGTTCTTTTACTTCATCACTCCACACGACAATTTTATCGCCTTCTATTTTTGCTTTGGCCCACACAAATTTTTTATCAGATCCTGCAATTGCAAATTCACTCAGCTCTTCGCCATCATTTGTTGTCAATCCGCTGCCGGTATGTTGAAACGAAAGAATAATTTTATTTCCATCAATTGTTGCAGATCGATAAAGCGGGCCTGAATACACGATGTTTTCATTGTAAGCAAGTTTGCGTGCAGCTAATGCCAAACGGGTACCGACATCTTTTTTATTATCCGGATGAATATCATTCCACTCTCCGAGATCAATGGCAACAGCCATCGCTGTGTTAGGCACAGACAGTGTATTCAATTGCTGCTGACGTAAAATAGCCCATCCACTTTCGGAAGGGAGGTAGTTGTAATCCATAAAGCCTGGCAATTGCACATAGAGAAAAGGCAACTCGCCTTGTTTCCATTTGTTGCGCCAGTCATGAATTTGTGCCGTCTGCAACGCACCGTATTCCTGTGGTTTACCTGCATTGCTTTCGCCCTGGTACCAGCAAAAACCTTTGATGCTGTAATTGATGACAGGAGCTACCATTGCATTGTACAAAGCGGTTGGTTGATTTTGTGCATTGATGCCACCACCACCAAAACCTCCACCGGTAAAGGGACGATTCACCAGACCAACTTTGTACTGCCATGTTCCTTTGAGATCAACGGTGTCATTGCCAGCGAAAATGCAATACGGTTTATCGGGAACAAATCCACCTTTGCCTGCATTGTTCGTAACACGAACAACAAACATATTTTTACCTGCTTTTAAAACATTGGCCGGTATCGCATACCTGCGCTGCGGATATTGATAGGTAGTGTTGCCAACACGCACGCCGTTGATGTATAATTCATCGGCATCAACAATGCGTCCAAGAAAAACTTTAGCAGCCTTGCCAACCATGGAAGCCGGAATAGTTATTTCTTTTCTGTACCACACCACACCATTCAGATCTTTAATGCCCTGGTCTTCCCAATAGCCGGGAATATTGATCGGGCGCCAACCCTTCGGAACATAGTTTACATCAAACCATTTTATTGTTCCGCTCAATCCTGCATCAACAGGCGGAGCCATGCGGGGCATATTTGTTGGTCTGCGGTTTAAACTGTTGAGATAAGCTGTGTCTTTATTTTTTGTAATGGTCGTTTGCAAGGCTGCAAAATCTTTCAATCCTTCTTCACTCGTCCATGCTTCAATAGGCGTGCCGCCCACACTGGCGTTGATAATACCAACAGGTATCTTGTACTTCTCCGAAATGTTTTTTGCAAAGAAATAGGCAACAGCAGAGAAGGGACGAATATCTTCTCCAACAGCAGCTTTCCAGAAACCGCTTGGTAAATTCTCTTGAACGCCTTGCAGACTGGTAAGCGTTGGAATCCAGAACTGGCGTATCTGCGGATCATTGGCTTCAGCGATTTCTTTGGCATACGTTACATCATGAATATTCAGCTGATGCACCATATTGCTTTGTCCGCTGCAAAACCAAACATCTCCAAACAACACTTCTTTAATGATGATCTTATTGCTGGCAGTAATATCAATGGTATAAGGACCGCCGGCTTTTGTTGCAGGTAACTTGATGCTCCATTTGCCTTCGGCATTGCCTTTTGTTTTATACGTTTTACCGTTGAACTTTACACTTACTTTTTCATTGACTGCACACCAGCCCCAGATGTTTACAGGCATATCTCTTTGCAGGATCATACTGTCTCGTACAATCTGTGGCAATTTCACCTGTGCAAATGAGGTATTGATCGTTGTAATAACTAAAACAAATACAAAGGCGGTAAGCAGCGGTTTCATGATCGGTTGTTTGCTTGAGTTTTTTGACTGTTTTATTTCACTTCGTAACCTTTGCGTTGTGGTCTCGATAACATCCTGTTTGCTTCGTCATCGTTTTTGAATTGTTCCTTTACAGGATCCCAATACAATTTGCGGTTCAGCTTCATGGAGATGTGATGCAACAAACAAGCAGAACATGCACGATGTGCTTCTTCAACCGGGGCAATAGTCTTCTTATTATCACGGATTGCTTCCAGCCAGTTGCCATGATGATCGTTACTTACAGTAAAATGAAATTCGTTTTTACCAATCACTGATGTAAGAACAGCAGGATCACTTGCATCAATTTTCTTTGCCTGTACGGTTCCAACGTTGGGATCGGAGGAGGTTGCCTGGTAATCGCCTCTTGAAACAAAAATCCAGCCTTTGGTTCCTTCAAATTTGATTCCGTTCTGAAATTCATTGCTGACGATCATGGTAACACCGTTTGCATATTTGGCACCTGTTTTAAAAATGCCATGTACATCCCATAAGCCACCGGTTGCAAACTCAACATGATCTGTCCATATTTCAACTGGGCCGCTTGCTTCCATACCCATGCCCCAATGTGCACTGTCGATATGATGGGCACCCCAACCCGTGATCATACCTGCACCAAACTGTTCGCAACGCAACCAACCCGGACGGTTATAACCAACCTGAGGATGCACACGATCTTCGGTATAATACACTTCGGGTGTTGATGCCAACCACAGATCATAATTAAAATCTTTGGGCAACGGCATTTCTTCTTTTTTGCCACCGGGCGGATCGCCGGGCAAACCAACATACACTGTTTTCAATTCGCCGATTCGTCCGTTACGAACAAGCTCTGCACCATAACGGAATTGTTCAGCACTACGCTGCTGACTGCCGATCTGAAATTTTACGCCGCTTTTTTGCACCACATTGCTGATGACTCTTCCTTCGGCAATGGTTAACGAAGCAGGCTTTTGCATGTAAATATGTTTGCCAGCACGTGCTGCTGCAACACCCAGCATCGCATGTGTATGATCAGGTGTGCTGATGAGTACTGCATCTACATCTTTATTTTGTAAAACCTCCCTGAAGTCGGTGTACACTTTCACACCATCAAATGATTTGTTATCCCGCTTCGAATAAAATTCATTTACTAACTGTTTGCCTTCGTTTGCACGTTTCAGATCCACATCACACACCGCCATAATCTGTGTATAATCGTGTTTCCAAACGCCGGGCATATCGTGCCCACGTGAAATACGTCCGGTACCAATTGCTGCAATGTTAATCCGGTTACTTGGTGCATTTTTACCAAATACACTTGCAGGAACAATGCTTGGGATAGCAAGCAGGGCAGAGGCTTTTAATGAGTTTTCTAAAAACTTTCTGCGTGATTGATTTCTTTTTTGCATGGCATATCGTTTAGGCAATCGTTAAAATGAAGGATTAAAGTACTTGCATTGTACTGCTGAGTACGTTACTTGTTGTTTTATTTTTCACACCCGGCTGGCCACCACCCACACTGATCTGTACGTTTCCTTTGGGCTGATAATATTTACCTGTTGTTTCATTGACCAAGGATAATTCTTCGGGTGTAAGTTTAAAGCTGATGGTTTTGCTTTCGCCTGCTTTCAAGGAGATACGTTTAAATCCTTTCAATGCACGAACCGGTGCTTTGCTTTTTGTTTGATGTGAAACATACAACTGCACCACTTCGTCACCATCACGTTTGCCTGTATTCTTCACCGTTACTGTAACGGTAACCGGTTTGTTGGTTGTAATTGTTTTGGGAAGCTGCAAACCGCTGTATGCAAATGTTGAATAGCTTAACCCATGACCAAACGGATACAATGCTTCGCCTTTGAAATAACGATAGGTTCTTCCGTCCATGCCGTAATCAAGAAAGCTCGGAAGATCATTATCGCTTTTGTAGAATGTAACCGGTAAACGACCGGCAGGATTGTAATCCCCAAATAATACATCGGCAACTGCTGTGCCTGCACTTTGTCCGCCATACCAGGCATTCACAATGGCAGGAATGTTTTCGCTTTCCCAAGGTGTAGCAATGGCACTGCCCGTCATCATGACAAACACAACAGGTTTGCCGGTACTGTGCAGTTTCTTCATCAGCTCGGTTTGAACAGTCGGCAGCAGTATGGTTGTTCTGTCGCCGCCATTAAAACCAGGATAATCAACACGCATTTCTTCACCTTCCAGTTGAGGCGAAATGCCACCTACATAAACAATGGCATCAGCATCGCTTACTTTACTCAGTAGTGCAGCATAATTGGTTTGTTCAAAATTACCGGCTCTTAATTTTACATTCGCCTTTCCTTCGCCCTGCCAGTATTCCAATACCAGTTTATAGGTTTTCCCTTTTTCTGCTTTTAAACGATAGGTTCTTGCACCCCAGCGGTTTCTTGTCCATGCATCCAATACCGATTTATCGTCGATGCTGAATTTGTAACCATCATCGGCTTCCACTTCAAAGGTGATAAAGCCATCCTTATCGGCTGTGTAATTGGTTGTATAACGTGCAGAAAAATTATAAGCGTTCAAATTGCCAACTACCTGCGAACCTTCCTGCCAGAAATGATCAACTGTTTCTTCCGTTTGCGTTACAACCGGATTGCCCTGTAATTCTTTGTTATTAAAATATTCTGCTTTGAAACCGTTCTTTCCATCGAATGAATATTGCTTGCGCATATCGGTATACACCAGCAAAGTATCATTGGTGAAGTTGATGGCTTTTTCATAAACCACTTCGGCTTTACTTCCAAGTTTGTTCTGAATACCTTTTAACACGGTAACAATTTCAGAAGGCGTGCCATTGTAGTTGCCTAACACTGCAATGCTGTTATCTGCATTTGGACCCACCACAACAATCTTTTTGATCGACTTTGAAAGGGGCAATACATTTTTTTCATTTTTCAGCAATACAATACTTTGCTGCGCCATCTTCAACGCATGTGTTTTATGCGGTGCGCTCTCCAAAACTGAAGCAGGAGTTTGTGCATACTTCACCATCGATAAAGGATCGAACATACCCAACCGATAACGAATGGTGAACAAACGTTTCAATGAAACATCCAGTTGTGCTTCGGTAATCAACCCATTCTTAACTGCATCTACTAATGTTTTATAAACAGTCTGGCCACATTCAATATCCGTACCATGTACTACTGCATCAATAGCCGAACTTGTGGCGTCTTTGTGTGTTTTATGATACTTGAAGAAATCGTCAATGGCCCAGCAATCGCTTGTAACATAGCCTGTGAACTTCCATTGCTTCCGAAGAATATCATTCATCAGCAAATCATTGCCGCAACAAGGTTGATTATTGATGGCATTGTATGCACACATCACACCGGCCACGTTTGCATCAACGATCAGTTCTTTAAATGCAGGTAAATACGTGTCCCACAAATCGTACACTGCCGGATTGAAATTATCGGAGTGTCTTGATGGCTCAGGACCACTGTGTACCGCAAAATGTTTGGCACATGCAGCCGCTTTTAAATATTTTGGATCTTCACCTTGCAAGCCACGCACAAAAGCCCGTCCAAGCATGGCCGTTAGAAACGGGTCTTCACCATAAGTTTCCTGACCACGACCCCAGCGTGGATCACGAAAGATGTTGATATTGGGCGTCCAGTACGTAAGACCAAGATAACGTTCTGCAGTTCGTCCCTGTTCAACAGCTTTGTTATAAATGGCTCTTCCTTCTAGTGCAGAATAATCGGCCATACGAAAGAGTGAAGTCGTATCCCATGTTGCAGCCATACCAATGGCTTGTGGAAATACCGTTGTTTTGAATGGCGTTCTTGCAACACCATGCAACACTTCGTTCCACCAATCGTAGGCCGGAATACCCAAACGTGGGATTGCAGGCGTTGCATTGAGCATCTGTGCTACTTTTTCTTCCAATGTTAAACGGCTTACAACATCATTCACCCGTTGCTCAATGGGCAACTTCGGGTTCCACATGGGAAATGATTTGTAATCCTGTGCGGATGCTGTAATAGTCACAAGCAATGTGCTGAGGATGGCAAGAACGGTTTTCATTGTTGATTGTTTTGATCCTGGTTTAACTGTAAAACTTAGTTTGTCTCTTTATTTTTTAAATGCATCATCGTTTCCTTTGTACTCGAACCAATCGTATAAGGCTACAGATGAAGTTGGTGCGCCATTGGATGTGCCGTACAATGCAAACAGGCTTCCTACAAATCCACCTGCAACTTTTGTTGTAAGGAATGATCCGTCAACGCCTTCTTTCAACAATTTCCAGTCGTTCTTTTTTTCTGCAAAGAAGAATGCATACGTGTCTGCTCTTGCTTCGATTTTCAAAAACAGTTCTTTTGTTGCGTTTAATTTTTGCGAAGCGAGTAATTCCGGTTCTGTTTTTCCTCTTGCTGGTGATTTAAATAATTGTACAGCGGGTGTGCCATTTTCAACCGACTTGCATAAAAAGTAATAAAAGTTTTCGCTCTGGAAAATGAGCATGCCGGCTTTTTCTTTTTCTAATGCTGGAGTAAAGTTGATACTTGTTGCTGCATATCCTTTCAGGTTATTCTGACGGTATCCGAGAAAGGAAGGACTTTTCCGTTCAGTTGCCGTTTGCGGACGTAATGCTAATTGCAGAAATCCTTTTTTAGCAGTTAAGCTGTAAACATCTTTTTCAGGATTGCGTAAGAAGAGATAACGGAAATCAAATTTGTCGCTATTGAATTCATCCCTAAACATAACGTTACCGCCAAAAGGATTGTTTACTTTTTTGGTAACGGCAGGTAAAGGAACAGGTAATGTATAAGGCACTGTTGCATCACCTTCCAATATGTGCGGCCAACCATCTTTCCATTCAACAGGTAATAAAAAGGTTTCACGACCGGTTGTATAAAAATCATCATCGTAAGGGCGACAGGCGAGAAAAACAGCCCACCATTTTCCATCAGGTGTTTCTACAAAATCGGCATGACCGGTTGTTGTAATTGGGTTAGGACGTTTTTTATCCAAATGTTTTTGTGTGAGGATGGGATTCTTCTCATATGAAACATAGGGCCCTTTCGCCGATTTACTTCTGAACACAACTTCTGTGTGATTGTAGCCTGTTCCACCTTCTGCACAAATCAAATAATACCAATCATCTTTTTTGAAAATATGCGGAGCTTCGATCCAGATGGGTTTTTTAGAAAGATCGGTTCCACCGTTCACGAGTAAAATTTCCTCACCCACCACTTTCATTGCATTGATGTCGAACTCATACATGCGGATGGTGCGATGACCATTGTACAATGGTTTGTTATCCGGTGCGTCATTGTTGTAAACAACATAAGCTTTGTCATCTACAAAATCAATGGAAGGATCAATGCCTTTAACTTCCGGCAACCAGATAGGATTGCTCCACGGACCTTTTGGGTCTTTGGCTGTGATGATGAAATTTCCTTTCTTATCAATGAGTGTACAAAGAATATAAAATGTTCCTTTATGATAGCGGATAGTAGGTGCAAACAAACCTCTGGACACACCTGCATTGGTTTGATCCAATTGTTCTTCACGATCCATGGCATTACCGATCTGTTTCCAATTTACTAAATCGGTGCTGTGGAAAATAGGAAGACCGGGAAAATAAGCAAACGTAGAAGTGGTAACATAATAATCGTTACCTACTCTGCAAATACTGGGATCGGGGTAGAAGCCCGCCAGTATGGGATTGTTGAAGGTTTGTGCTTTTGCATAAAACAATGCCATGGCAAAAGAAACTGCTAAGAATAATTTCTTCATCTGATTGTATTGTTTAATCGTTGTAAGGTTTGATTGTTTGGATAAAACCGTTTTCATCATGCACCAGCTCTGTTACTTTTACACTGCGTAAATGTGTTACGCCTTTGCTTAAACTGCTGTCGTGGTAAAACAAATACCACTTGTCTTCGAATGCGCAGATAGAGTGATGTGATGTCCATCCTACAACAGGTTCTAAAATTCTGCCGACATATTTGAACGGACCGTAAGGATTATCGCCAATGGCATAACAGAGATAATGCGTATCGCCGGTTGAATAAGAGAAATAGTATTTGCCGTTGTGTTTGTGCAACCAGCTTGCTTCAAAAAAACGTCGGTCGGTATCACCTTGTAAAAGCGGATCACCATTTTCATCGGTGATAACAACATCTTTTGGAGCTTCAGCAAATTCCAGTAAATCATCTGTAAGCTTTGCAATTTTTGCACACAAAGCCGGCTCATTTGCATCCGGTAAAAATGCGAACGGACTTTCGGGTTGTGCTGCATTAAACGTTCCGTTGCGCCAGCGTTGCAACTGCCCGCCCCAGATACCACCGAAGTACATATAATAACTTCCATCTTCATCTTTGTACACAGCAGGGTCAATGGAGAAACTTCCTTTGATTGCTTCGGGCTGTGGGGTAAACGGGCCAACAGGTGAATCACTCACCGCCACACCAATTCTGAAGATGCCTTCATGGTCTTTTGCAGGAAAGAAGAGGTAATACTTGCCGTCCTTCTCGTTTGCATCAGGTGCCCACATTTGTTTAGCAGCCCAAGGCACATCGTTTACATGCAAGGCCAAGCCGTTGTCAACTGCTTCACTTGTTGGTGAATCCATGGAAAGCACATGATAATCTTCCATAGCGAAATGGCTACCCAAATCATCAAATGCATCACCTGCATCCACATCATGTGAAGGATAGATATAAATTTTTCCATTGAACACATGTGCCGATGGATCGGCTGTGTAAATATGTTTCACCAATGGTTGAGAAATCGCTTTGCTGTTCAATACATCAAAGTCGATATGATCAATACTATCTTCTGGCATAAGTTATGTTTTGTCCCGTCCGACGAAGGCGTCTGACGGAAGTTGAAAATTTATGAACGTCGTTGTTTCAGATCTGTTTCTATCTGTACTTCCATTTTTTTATTTATTTCATAAAAGAACAAAAGCACTATAGCTAGTAAAAAAGGAATAGCCGGATAGATACTCACCAGCATTTTTGTTCCGGTAATGGCCGATTCTGTTTGTCCGCTTGTGCTTTGCGGCATGTAGCCATATTTTCCCAATATCCATGATACGAGTGAACTGCCGATGCTTAACCCTGCTTTTAAACCCACCATCATGGCAGAGAAGATGATAGCTGTTGCTCGACGGTTATTTTTCCATTCACTGTAATCAGCCACATCGGCAATCATTGTCCAGAGAATAGGCGTGTTGATGCCGTAGAAAAAGCCATGTAATATTTGCGCTGCAAAAATGATGGCAATTGATTTTGGTGGGAAGAAGTAGAACAGAATGATAAATACTGTTGCAATCAGTAGCGATGCCATGAACACATTGCGTTTGCCCCATCTGTTAGCAAACCAAGGCGATATCATAATACCAATGAGGCCAACCAAAATACCACCGCCATTAAATACACCTAAACCTAATGAAGTATCATTTTCAAATGTTGGCAGAAACTTTTTAAATGGTTCTAAGAAAGCAGTCAACTCAGCTTTGTCAACATAGTTTTCAAAATAATAAACATAGGAGCCACCTTTTAATGCAAGTGTAACAAAGATCAACGTAGTTACTGTAAGAATAATGACCCAGGGTTTGTTTTTAAACAGATCGCCGAGGTCTTCTTTTAAACTTGATTTTTGCTCAGGTTTTGGAATGATACGCTCTTTTGTGGTGAGAAAGCAAATAATGAGCATCAGTGTGCCAATAATAGCGAGCACCGTCATTACTTTTGAGATGCCGATTTTCATTGCTTCTGCATCTGTTCCACCACCTGCTTTAATAATAAAATTATACATGAACACCTGTACAAAAAACTGGGCAAACATCACCGCAACAAAACGATAAGAACTTAAGCTGTTGCGTTCTTTCATATCACCGGTAATTACTCCGCTCAATGCACCATAAGGCAAATTGTTAGCGGCATACAGTAATAACAGCAAAGCATAAGTGATGACTGCGTAAATGACTTTTCCCTGGTAGGCAAAGTCGGGTGTTTTAAATGCAAGCAATGAAACAACGCCTAACGGAATGGCTGTCCATAAGATCCATGGCCGGAATTTTCCCCATTTTGAATTTGTTCTGTCTGCAATCGCTCCCATGATAGGATTAAATGCAAACGCCGCAACTAAGCCCACCACAAGCGTTAACATGGAAGCATGCTCCGACTTCAGCCCATAAATGTTTAAATAGTAATATGCGATCCATGTTACAAGTGTTTGAAACACGAGATTGGCAGCAAGATCGCCCAGGCTATAACCGATTTTTTCAACTACTGATAGTTTTTGAGAAGATTCCATGTTTTGGTTTTAATAAGCTGTAAGTGGTTTATTTCTTTAAGGCCATTACTGCATGATAAGCAGGTTTAGGGTTAAATGCACGATCAAACAACAATGGATAATTGGTGCGACCGGGAATGGGCCATCCATTTAACCAGCTTTGTCCATCGTTCACACCCCAGAATGTAACACGTGTAATTTTATCCTTGTGTTTTAAAAATAATTTAAAGAGGTTGGCATAATCAGCTGCCTGTTGTTGTAACAAACTATCCGGAATACCATTGGCATATGGATTCAATGCAGGATTAGAAGCCTGGCGTTGGTTGACATCTGCTCCCTGGAAATTGCGTGGCAGCATTTCAATATCCAGCTCCGTGATCATCACTTTTAAACCCAATGCATGATAAGCAAGAATACTTTCTTCAATATCCTTGAACGGAACACGACCTAAATGCCAATGGCCTTGTATGCCCACGCCATCAATACGCACACCTGCAGCCTGTACTTTTTTTACGAGTGCAATACAGCCTTCACGTTTTTTCGGTTGTTCATTATTATAATCGTTGTAATAGAGTTCTGTGCCGGGTGATGCTTTTTCTGCCAAACGGAAAGCTTCTGTTACAAATCCATCGCCTATTTTATCTAAGAAGATCGACTTACGCATAGTGCCATCTTCATTCAATGCTTCATTCACTACATCCCATGAAAACACTTTTCCTTTGTAGCGGCTTGCAACTGTGTTGATATGATTGGTAAAAAATGTTTTGAACGAATCAACATCTTTGATTCTCCTTGCAAACTGCGGTAACTGGCTATGCCAGATGAGTGTATGTCCGTTTACTTTGATGTTGTGCTTTGCAGCGTAGGCAACCAGTTTATCGGAGAGATCAAAAGTGTACTGATCCCACTGTGGATGAATATTTTCAGCTTTCATACAATTCTCCGGGGTAACGGCATTGAACTGTACGGGGATTAAAGCTGCGGCTTTAGGATCTCTTTCTTCAATTTGCGGCGTGTTTAGGGCCGTTCCTATGAGAAAGTCATTTTTGTACGCATCTTTTAACGAAACTGCCGTTGTTGTTATTTTTTTTGCAGTGCTGCAATAGGCCAGAGAAGCTACTATTGCTCCTGCTGCAGTAATTTTTAAAATGAACTTTTTCATACTATTCGTTTTATCAGTAGTTGAGTGATTAGTTGTTGGTCTTTGTTTCAGGCGGACCTAGATAGGATTTTTCCATGCCGCCAAAGTCGGCTACAATTTTTTGTAACAACACGCCGCTGTTCACCATCCAGTATTTGATTACATGTTTACCGGGTGTGTTGATCCTGTGTTTACTTGTTTTGATAATAATATTTTCGCCCACCCATTTGTTCCAGATACCGCTGATGCTGTTCTTATCTTCTTTGTTCAGGCTGATGATCTGCGGTGCTTCATCATCAACTGAAATGGCATACTGTAAACCATTTTCTGTATTAAAGAAATTCAAAGAAGGAGAGAAGTAGGCATGAATGGTAAAGCTGTCTTTACTGTACGTATAAATTTCATACTCCAGGAAAGGAGTTGTTGCTGACGGTTGTTGCTGCTGCGCCGTTACAGGAAAAGTTGTAACTGCATCACCTGTGCGGCCGAGATCGGGTAATACTTTCCATGAAATGGTTTTGCTGTTGTTTGCTTTGGTGAAATGTGCTGCTTCAATCGATATCACTTCAAACTGTTCAAAGAAACTATTCGGTTTTGCATTCTTTGGATAATCTGCCTGTGGTATTTTACCAATTGTAATGATTTCGTCTTTGTACTGTGTTCCTTCAGGTAAATATTGCACAGCCGGCATTTTATTAAACGGCGGCTGCTGCCAATAGGTATAACCGATGTGCGTCTGGCTCATCATGTGATTCCATTTGCCATTGTTTAGCCGATGATATTCAAGGGTAATGAGCGAATCCTTTTGATACAGTTCTTTTACTTTATCTGCATACTCGTTGGTGCGTTCATACTTCTCTTTGAAAGCTTCTTTGTTCAATGCAACATTGTAATAGAGTTCGTTGAGATTAGCACAGGCTTTAATGGGATGGAGTACCAGTTGAAAGAAGGCATCTTTCTGTTCAGCTGTTAATTGGTTATTGATCTCCTCTGCCAGGTTCAGCAGTTCATTGTAATCATTTACCACATTTTCCCATTCGCCATAAAAGAAGCTGTATGTTTTATCATCGAGCATCTCCGGTTTTCTGCGGCTGTTATACTTTGCATATTTCGCAAGTAAATCTGCAATTGCGTTTGCGTGTTTTGTTCCGAATTGTTGTGCAGCCCATTTTTCTGTGTAAGGGCGAACATCATTTGCATCTATTCTATCCGGGTTCCATGCATAATCCAGGAAGAAGGAGATGGGCAGTTCCATTGGTTTAATATCACCCACATTCACAATCCAGATCTCGTTTACATGATGCTCGTATGCTAAATGCATCTGTTCCCAAATGCGTGGTAGCGGATTTGTATTGAGCCATTTGTAATTACGAGGCCCACCTACATAATCGAAATGATAATAGATGCCATAACCACCTTTGCGGGGCTTTTCAGTTGGTTTCGGCAGCTTGCGGAGATTACCCCAGTTATCATCACATAACAACAACGTTACATCATCGGGCACACGCATGCCTTTATCATAATAATCCTGTACTTCTTTATACAATGCCCAGAGTTGTGGTGTTTGTTCAGCAGGTTTGCCGGTTACATCAGCAATAATTTTTCGTTGATCTTTTACAATGCGTTCGAGTAATGCGGTTGCAGTTTCACGGCTCATCGGTTCATCACCATCACCACGCATACCAACACTTACAATTTTTTCGTTCCATGCACGCTTAATACCTATACTCCAGAATTCTTTTAGTCCTGCTTCGGTACTATCGTAATTCCATTTTTGTTTTTTGCCATACTTCGCCCACTCTGCATGTGCACGCATCAATGGTTCGTGATGCGATGTACCGATCACAATCGCATAGTCATCTGCCACTTTAATGTTGAGCGAATCATCATCGTAAAATGCATTGCCCCACATGGCTGGCCAGATATAGTTGGATTTTAAACGAAGCATCAACTCAAACACTTTAGCATAAAACTTTGAATTGAAGCCGCCGAACTTTTCTTTGCTCCAGTTGCTGAGTGCAGGAGCTTCATCATTAATGAAAATGCCACGGTATTTTACTTTTGGCGCATCAGTAATGGTTGCATTGCTGTTGATGTAGATCTCTTTTTTTGTTTGCACAGGAACATCGGCCCACCAATACCATGGTGATACGCCGATTTGTTTGCTGAGTTCAAACACAGCAAATGCAGTTCCTCGTCTGTCGCTGCCAACTACAACAAGTGCCTGGTCAATTCCTTTAAATGGATTTTTTACAGTAAGAATTTTATACGCTTCCCATTTGCCTTTCAGGTCAGCAATAGCTATTTTCTTTTGTTGAATGAGTTGTTTAATTAGAGATGATTTGTCAACTGAGCCAATGATGATTGCTGTTTTGTTCGACTTGCTGATTATGTTCTGTACACTACTTTCTTTCAATGTAACCGATTGCATATCGGTTGAAAAAAAATGCGCCGCCTTGTTTACAACAGTATAGTCATTGGCATCAACAAGAATCGTTGCGCCGGATAAAGCAATAGAAGAGGGGCTTGAAGTTTCTGCAATCAATTGCGCATACGATAATTGTATGTACGCACAAAAAAGACCGACAAGCAAGATCGTTTTTTTCATAATACAAGAATCAACCTGTGCTGCTCACTGCATGCAGCACAGGTTTGTTTAAATCGTTCGTTCAATCAATCAAAAACCAATACTGTTACCACCATCAACTGGCAGTACAACACCGGTTACATACTTAGCGCCATCACTTGCTAAGTATAACGCAGCCGCACCAATATCTTCCGGTTGACCCATGTAGCCCATGGGTGTACGGTTAAATACTTTTGCTTTGCGTTCAGGATCGCTGTTCAATGCCTTTTCCGTCATTGCACTATAGATGAAACCTGGTGCAATAGCGTTTACACGAATACCGTTTGGACTAAGTTCAACGGCCATGGCTCTCGTCATACCATCTATGGCCGTTTTACTTGCACTGTAGGCAATTACTTTGGGCAAGCCATATTGTGCCGCCATGGAACTGATGTTGATAATGCAACCGCTATTCCGTTTCAACATATCTTTCACCACTTCACGACTGATGCTGAACACAGCCGTTACATTTGTTGTGATGATGCGTTGAAATTCTTCATCGGTTACTTCTTCAAATACTTTCTTTTGATTAATGCCTGCATTGTTCACCAGTATATCAATCTTGCCAAATTCCGCCAGAATATTTTCGATCAATGCAGGAATGGTTGATAAATTACTCAGATCACAAACTTTATAAAAACCATTTTCACCTAATTCTGCAACTGCTGTTTTTAGTTTTTCTTCATCACGACCAACAATAATGGTTTTAATATTATTTGCTGTGAATGCTTTGGCAATTGCAAGACCAAGTCCTGATCCGCCACCTGTTACAATTGCTGTTTTTGTGCCCCCATCCCCTGAAGGGGTGTTTTGATTACTCATTTATTTTATTTGTTTTGTTAAACAATAATATTAATTCATTGAGTCAGACTATTAGAACAATGCAGTTCTTATCCCCCTTCAGGGGATAGGGGTTTAGTTGCCCGGTGCAAACGGGAAACGTAAACTTTTATAATAGTCTAATGTTTTATCGGGTTGTTCGTAATTCGATGGAATCGGTTGTTTCGAAAATGTCTGGAAGTATAACAAGCATGCATTGCGCCACCATTTTGCTTCTTCTAGTTGTACATTCAGTAACATGCTTACTTCTTTGAAGCGCTGCGCATCAACTTTTGTTTGTTGCTTTTGCCATTCACGCTGCATCCATTTCACGCTATCTACACCTGTATTGTATTTATAGCATAATTCATTCCATAAACTGCGGCCACTTTTCATGGTATGATTCCACGAAGCATGATGAAACCACAGCAGGTATTTTTCATCGCATGTTGCAATGTTTTCCCATTGCTTTCTTACTTCCGGAAAATATTGTTCAATTGCTTTGCTTCCTGTTGATGTGCGGTTGAAACCAATACCAATGCTGTCAGCTTTATGATAGTAAACAGGATTCCACTCAGGGCGATTGAGGTTACTTACCCATGGGCCGGGGCCGTAGTGATGACCTGTTGCCATTATATGGTGCAGACCAATGGGGTTCATATAATCAACCATAATTTCACGGCTGCGTAACATGATCTGTTTGGTTGATTGTACAAATGCTGCATCGTTACTATACGTCATACGCAACCATTCTTCAGCAATTGCATCACTGCTCAAATTATAATTCCATGCAAGACGACCAAGTGCATACCAATTCGCTTGTGCCATTGGATGGCCACACCAGTTGATATCGGTGCCAATGTTGGCAACACCGGTCATACCATTCAGTGCATGATTGTCTAAACTGCCATCAATTACTTTCGCTACAGTACTGTTTTTGCCTTTGGCGTATGTATCTGCATCTAACACCTCTTTAAATAACGGCGCAAGAAATACCCAGTTGGTTGCCTGTCCTAAATATTCCTGTGTTACCTGAAACTCCATCATCAACGGCGTTTTCGGCATGGCACCAAACAACGGATGAAACGGTTCACGGGGCATAAAATCAATAGCGCCGTTCTTTACCTGCACCATCACATTGTCATTGAACTTTCCATCGAGCGGAACAAAATCATCATAAGCCTGCTTATGCCTGTCAACCGGATTTTCTGCAGCATACACAAATGCACGCCAGATGACAATTCCTTTGTGTGGCGCAACTGCATTGGCCAACATATTGGCACCTTCTGCATGTGTACGCTTATAATCCTGCGGCCCCGGTTGCCCTTCGCTGTTTGCTTTTACCAAAAAGCCACCAAAGTCGGGGATGTACGAATAGATTTCATTGGCTTTATTATTCCACCATGCCTTTACGTCTTCATTCAAAGGATCCGCAGTTTTTAACCGTGCAAGTTCTATCGGTGCACTGAAGCGTGCCGTTAAAAATACTTTGATGCCGTAGGGGCGAAACACATCTGCCAATGCTTTTACTTTCTCCAGGTAAGCAGGAGTAAGAATAAGTGCATTGGCATTTACATTGGTAAGTGTAACAGCATTAATTCCAATGGAAGCATTGGCTCTTGCATAATCAATATAACGTTGATCGATAAAACCGGGGAGTCGATGCCAGTCCCAGATCGAAAAACCTGCATAGCCCCGCTCAACTGTACGGTTCATATTATCCCAATGATTCAGCATCCGCAACTTCAGTTTCGGTACAGAAATAATATTGAGATTTGTGATTGGCTGATTGCTTTGCATTAACCGCAGGTAATGAAAAAGGCCGTAGAGTACAGCCACATCAGTATTGCCCGTAATGATCGTTTTACCGGGCTTTGCTTTTAGTATGAACCCTTCTTCGCCAAGTTGCTTTAGTTCTTCTTTTGTTACAAGTGGTGACAGGATTTTTGATGCATCAGCTTTACCGATAATCAATGTATTTGTTGACGTAAGGGAAGAAGATACAGTATATGCGTTTCCTGTTAATCCTTTCAATGCTGATGCTAATTCTGTACGGATGACAGACACAGTAGAAGAGGAGCCAAGCACTACCGGCGATACCAGTTGTTGTTTGTATTGCTGCAGCAACACCGGGTTACTAACAGGTAGATAGCGCAACCATAAGTCGTAGCCATTTTCTGCCTGTACACAAAAGCAGGCAAGCACAAACAGCAGCAATAGGTTTAATTTCTTCATGTAAGTAATCGTTACAACATTATCCTTTACGCAAGGATGATTTACGGACAATTAAATCTGATTTTACAATAATGGTATTGGTTTGCGTAATGTTTACATCGCCTTTCAAATGCGCAATAAGGTTACGTGCAGCAATCTCACCAATATCAATACCGGGATAGTTAATTGTGGTTAATTGCGGTTCCACAATTTTACTGATGGCATCGTTGTTGAAACCTACAATGGCAATTTCTTCCGGTATACGTATTCCATGTTCCTTCAACGTTTGCATGCAAACCGCAGCAGAGAAATCGTTGGTAATAAATGCAGCATCGGGCATGGGGTTCATTGCCAATATTTGTTCGGCAGCTTCCCGTCCGCATTTTTCACTGAGGTCTTTTATCAGTACAAGGTTTTCATCAAATGCAATATTGTTATCGAACAGGGCATCTTTATATCCTTTGAAACGTTGAGCATATACGTTACGGTTAAGGTTGGCTGTAACAATTACAATGCGCTTGCTGCCTTGCTCAATTAAATGCTGTGTTGCCTGGTAACCGTTTTTGTAGTTATCAATCACCACTTTGGCGTTATCAGAATTTTCTTCCACACGATCGAAGAAAATAACCGGAATGTTTTTATCGAAGAACGGTTGAAAATGATCGAGTCCTTTTGTATCAAACGATAGTGAAGCAATAATACCGTCTACACGTTTGTGAAATAAGTTGAGAACGTTCGCTGCTTCTTTTTTATAACTTTCAGATGAGTGTGTGATAATTAAATCGTAACCGGCTTCGGTGCTTATCTTTTCAATACCTGCAAGAACAGAAGTAATAAAGTTACTGTTCAGTTCATGCACAATAATACCAATGGTGTTGGTTTTCTGTTTACGGAGATTACTTGCAAAATTGTTATGGCGATAACCCATTTCTTTTGCAGTATCCTGTATTTTCTTCTTGGTATTTTTATTAATTGCAGGATGATCCTGTAATGCACGGCTAACTGTTGCAGTGGAAAGATCCAGCAACTGTGCAATATCATAAATGGTAACTTCTTTTTTTTCTTTCATTTTAGTTCTGCTTTGTTTCTCTGCTGCAGTAAATATATCGTGCAGGGTAGCATGGTTCGTTTTGAATTAAATACAGCCTGATTAGAAGGCCGATATGGTAAAAACTGAAAAACGATTTTTTCAGAAAAGGATAGGAATTCAGCTGTCCTTTCATTGAGCACAGCACTTCTGCAATTTGAATTGTACAAGTCGGTAAACCTGCAATCTGGGCTTAAGAAAGTAGAATGGTGACGCATGAAATAAAAACAAGCTTCGTTTAAAAGCCTAAGATAGTAGTTTTTTAATCAAAAAATGTAATCGGTTGCATTTTTTTGAGTGGTGCAGTAGTTGCGATTGAAGGAAACTGTATTTACTGCTGTTTTTTGACTAGCATTTGTTACTTTTTCATTCTTGAGGGCTTTCGTTTTGCAAAAAATCAATGCTGACAAAAAGAAATGGACATAATAGTTTGCCTTGGTTGTTAGGCCTGCAATTGGTTAAAAATGCAGCCATTTTCCTGTAATTTTCTGCAACCGATTGCAATAAAACCTAATGACTTTATCTTTACAAAAAAGGCAGGCGTTTTGTTTCTGTTGCAAACAGCTTTCGGTGGTATTTTAATGACAAACTTAGTTCCCTCCACTTCGCTGGTTGTCAACAACAAAGAAAACCACGGCCCGTTTATTGTTTGTAAGCTAGCTTTACTAAAATTGAAATTATGTTGATGCATCAAACCATGCGCTGGTACGGACCTAACGATCCGGTGAGCCTCGCAGATATAAGACAGGCAGGCTGTGCCGGTGTTGTTACAGCTCTTCATCATATTCCTGTTGGAGATATCTGGACTTCAGATGAAATTCTATTGCGTAAAAAAATGATCGAAGATGCAGGCATGACCTGGACGGTAATTGAAAGTCTGCCTGTAAGCGATGATATTAAACGACAGTCTGGTAATTATCTCTACCATATAGAAAACTACAAAGCAAGTTTACGCAACGTAGCTGCCTGTGGTTTAAAAGTGGTAACCTACAATTTTATGCCGGTGCTTGACTGGCTGCGTACCAATGTGTATTATCAATTAGAAGATGGCAGTACGGCACTATACTTCAATCGTATTGATTATGTGGTGTTCGATTTGTTTTTATTAAAACGTCCGGAAGCTGATGCGGAATATGACGTGAACGAAATTGTACGTGCAAAAGAACGCTATGATGCAATGAGTGAAGAGGAGCGTACTTTTTTATTCAATAATATGATGCTGGGATTGCCCGGAAGCGATGATGCATTTACTCCTGAACAGGTGTTAACTGAGCTGGAAAAATACCAGGGTATTGATGCTGCTAAATTAAAAGAGCATCTGTTTTACTTTTTAAAAGAAGTGGTGCCTGTTGCTGAAGAATGTGGATTAAAGATGGCGATTCATCCAGACGATCCTCCCTATCCTGTATTGGGACTGCCACGTATTATGAGTACAGAACAAGATGCTGCCGATTTGCTGGAAGCTGTGCCTTCAGCAGCGAATGGTTTTTGTTTTTGTACAGGTTCGTTTGGTGCAAGGGCCGATAACAATGTGCCTGCTATGCTGAAACGCTTTGGCGACCATGTACACTTTCTTCATCTGCGTAATACCAAGCGGGATGCAGAAGGGAATTTCTTTGAAGCCGATCACCTGGCTGGCGATACAGATATGTACGAAGTAATTAAAGAAGTACTCTCGATACAACATCGCCGCAATATTTCATTACCGATGCGACCTGATCATGGGCATCAGATGCTGGATGATCTGAAGAAGAAAACCTATCCCGGTTATTCGGCGATTGGCCGATTAAAAGGATTAGCAGAATTACGGGGTGTTGAGTATGCCTTATTTAAAATGCTGTATCAGCAATAAAAACAAAAGCCGGCTCTTACGAACCGGCTTTCTTTATTCCTGCGCCATGTGTTTCGCTAATAATTTTTCATTCAGCACTTTTGTTTTCTTACCATCAGTTATAATCGCTTTTTCCTCCATCAGCTCATTCATAATCCGAAAGAGCGACTCGTAGGTTGTACCGGTGTACGATGCAAGATCCTGCCGGCTTATCGAAAGATTAATATAACCGTCACTGTCTTTGCCAAATTTGTTTTGCAGGTAAATCAAGGCATTGGCGATACGTCCCTTTACATTCATATGTGCCAGGTTACGCATTCGTTTCTCCGACTCTTTTAATTCGGCTGCAAAAAACATTAATAAGTTGTATTGAAAATCCGGATTGGTGCGCAACGTACTATTAAAGAATGGAAGATCAATATAACAAACATCGGTTGGCTCCATAGCTGTTCCGGATACAGGATAGAAGGCATCATCGCCCAAGCCACGATGCCCAACGATATCGCCGTCTTTTGCAATACGCAAAATCAATTCTTTCTCATTCCCCCAGCGCTTGTGCACTTTTACAAGTCCTTTCGAAACGAAATACATTCCTTTTACTTCTTCGCCTTCGGTAAATAATTGCTCTCCTTTTTTAAAATGAAAACTTTTGCGGTTAACATCCAGTGCAGGCAGCCAGTCGTGTTGGCATTGTATGCACATGGTGCAGCTTTTCAGGTCACAGTTTTTCTTGTTTTGCTTCATGGCCGTTTTACGAGTTTGCAGCTGCAAAGTAACGGCAAACAATGTTTGAGTAGGTTAGAAAGATTACCTGGGCTGTAATTGTCCCTGTGTTTGTGTAGCAATTGCTTGTGTGATCATTGACGGGTGCAGGTTCACCACTTCGCCCACAACAATTATAGCCGGGTTGCTGATGTTTGCTGCAGATGCCCGAAAGAAAATATCTTTTACTGTTCCTGCAATCATCTTTTCATCCTTTGTAGTACCGTTCTGTATAATCGCAACCGGAGTATGTTCTTTTCCATAGCTGCTGAAAATTTCCATGATCGCTTCAAGCTTGCTCATGGCCATTAAAATGATCACAGTTGCACTCGACTGAGCCGCCCATTTTATATCTATTGATATTTCGCCCGTTTTTGTAGTACCGGTAGTTATCCAAAAGCTTTCATTTATGCCACGGCAGGTGAGAGGAATCAGTTGTGTGGCTGGAACTGCCAGTGCACTGGAAATACCCGGAATCACTTCAACCTTTATTCCCGCTGCACGGGCTGTTTCAATTTCTTCCTGCGCACGGCCAAAAACAAAGGGGTCGCCTCCTTTTAAACGTACAATTGTGCAATATTGCCGGCTGTATTCTACAATAAGTGAATTGATCTCTTCCTGCGAAAGGGCATGGCAACCGTAGCGTTTACCAACAAAACGGGTGATGCACCCTTGGGCAGCATAGTTCAAAAGTTCTTCGTTCGCCAAGGCGTCATACAAGATCACATCAGCTTGTTTCAAATAACGTATAGCTTTTATTGTAATAAGTTCAGGATCGCCTGGTCCAGCTCCAATAAGTACCAATTTTCTCAATTTCATACAAATTACATTTATTTATATTTAATAATAATCATGTTTTGTTGATTAAAATTACAAATTATAGCCTTAATTTCATGACAGAAATCATTTAATGCTTCAAAAAATAGTTCCAACTGTTAGAAAAATATTATATGATATAAATTGTAATACGATTGCTTGCTACCATTATTGTTTCACTTAAAACAGTAACAACATGAAAGTGGTAGTCATAGGTAATGGCATGGTGGGCTATAAGTTCTGCGAAAAACTTGTAGCAAAAAACACAGCCGCTAATATTTCCATTGTGGTTTTCGGAGAAGAAGTAAGACCTGCTTACGACAGGGTGCATCTCAGCGAGTATTTCGCAGGCAAGTCTGCCGATGATCTTTCCCTCGCTTCGAAAGAATGGTACAGTGAGAATGGGATTGTACTTCATCTTTCCGATCCGGTTATTTCCATTGATCGTGAAAAGAAGACTGTGTTCTCTCATGCAGGTGTTACCGAAAGCTACGACTACCTCGTTTTGGCGACTGGCTCTGCGGCCTTTGTTCCTCCAATTCCCGGCGTTGAAAAAGAAGGTGTATTCATCTACCGTACAATTGAAGATCTTGAACTGATGATCGGCTGGGCTAAGAAGTCGAAGAAAGGTGCGGTGATCGGTGGCGGTTTACTCGGACTGGAAGCTGCAAAGGCAATGCTCGACCTGGGTGTAACGAATACACAGGTGATTGAATTTGCGCCACGCCTGATGCCACGCCAGATTGATGATGCGGGTTCGAAATTATTGCATTCGAAACTGGAAGATCTTGGACTAACCATTCATACATCAAAAAATACAACCGCCATTGAAGGCGATGCTGCGATTACCGGCATGCGTTTTTCTGATGATAGTTCGTTTGATGTAGATATGCTGGTCATTTCTGCGGGTATTAAACCAAGAGATGAATTGGCAAGAGCTGCTTCATTGGAAGTAGGTCCTCGTGGAGGAATAACCGTTAACGACAACTTGCAAACATCCGACCCTTTCATTTTTGCTATTGGTGAGTGTGCATTACATAAAGGAATGATCTATGGCTTGGTTGCTCCCGGTTATGAAATGGCAACTGTTGTGGTAAATCAATTAACTGCAATAGCCAATAACACCCCCTTAGGGGATGGGGGCTCATTTACCGGTTTTGATATGAGCACCAAGCTCAAACTGATTGGGGTTGATGTTGCCAGCTTTGGTGATCCGTTTGTGAGTGGTGATGGAGTTAGAAGTATTGTGTTTGATGACAGCGTGAAAGGTGTGTACAAACGTATAAATGTAAGTGCCGATGGCAAGCAATTGCTGGGTGGAATTTTAGTAGGCGATGCTGAGCAATACAATATGTTATTGCAAACCTGCAAGAACAAAGTGGTATTACCTCCCAATACAGAAGATGTGATTCTTGGTGCAAGAGGTGGCGAAGGCGATGCAGGTGCAGGTGTTACAAGTTTACCTGATGACGCCGTGATCTGCAGTTGCGAAGCAGTAACAAAAGGTTCAATTTGTGATGCAGTGAAACTGGGATATGAAACAGTGGATGGCATTAAGAAATGTACCAAAGCCGGAACAGGTTGCGGAGGTTGTGTACCAATGGTAAAAGACCTGATGCTGCATACTATGAAAGCAGCAGGTAAAGTTGTTCGTAATGTATTGTGCGAACACTTCGATTACAGTCGCCAGGAATTGTTTGATTTAATTAAGCTGAACGAACTGCGTACATACGACGATGTGTTGAACATGCTTGGTAAAGGTGATGGTTGTGAATTATGCAAACCTCCTGTAGCATCGATCCTTGCCAGTTTGTGGAACGAAGTGATATTGAAAAAAGGAAATGATACGGCACAGGATAGCAATGATCGTTTCCTGGCAAATATTCAAAAAGGCGGAACGTATTCTGTAGTACCACGTATCCCCGGTGGAGAAATTACACCGGATAAATTAATCGTCATCGGACAAGTTGCAAAGAAGTATAATCTCTATACAAAAATTACCGGTGGGCAGCGTATTGATCTGTTTGGTGCGCACCTCAGCGATCTTCCAAATATCTGGGAAGAATTAATTGAAGCAGGTTTTGAAAGCGGACATGCATACGGTAAAAGTTTACGTACAGTAAAAAGTTGTGTGGGTAGTACCTGGTGTCGTTTCGGATTACATGATAGTGTAAGTTTTGCCATACGGGTAGAAGAACGCTACCGTGGCTTGCGTGCGCCGCATAAATTAAAAGGCGGTGTGAGTGGTTGTATCCGTGAATGTGCGGAAGCACAGAGTAAAGACTTTGGTATTATCGCCACAGAAAAAGGCTGGAACCTGTATGTATGTGGCAATGGCGGAAGTAAGCCGCAACACGCTTTGTTACTTGCATCGGATATTGATGAAGAAACCTGTTTGAAATATCTCGATCGCTTCTTAATGTTCTATGTAAAAACAGCCGATCCGTTAACACGTACAGCCACCTGGTTAAATAAAATGGAAGGAGGAATTGATTACCTGCGTTCAGTTGTTGTGCATGATGCATTAGGCATGAATGCTGAGTGGGAAGCAGCCATGGAAAATCATGTAAACAGCTACGAGTGCGAATGGAAAGCGGCTATTGAAACACCTGAGTTACGCAAACGCTTTACGCACTTCGTCAATGCACCGGAACAAAAAGATCCAACGGTTGTATTTGATCCCATGCGTGAACAAAAGCGTGCAAAAGAATGGAAATAAATTTTGGTTTTGAATAAATATGATTGCTGCCATATAAAAAAAGTTACTGAACAGAACCTGTGAATACTCCAAACGATTTTTTGATGATTGATTGCTAAGGCCAACTGGCCACTTTTCTGCGGTTGCCCCATATAAAAAAGGAAGATCAGCTGTGTTGTAGCGGTTGTTACAGTACAGATTATTCAACGAATCCTTTAACTACGAATTATATGATCGCAGAAAAAACAATTACCTGGTTTGCCGCCTGCAGCGTATCGGATGTTCCTGCTAACGGTGGCGTGTGTGTGAAAAACAACGACACACAAATTGCACTTTTCCATTTTACAAGAAGAGATGAGTGGTATGCCACGCAGAACGAATGTCCGCATCGTATGCAGATGGCTTTAAGTCGTGGCTTGATCGGCACTCAAAATGATGAGCCGAAAGTTGCTTGTCCCTTTCACAAAAAAACATTCTCACTGGTTACCGGCGAATGCCTGAGTGGTGATGCGTGTGCGATTAAAACCTACGAAGTGAAAGTGGAAGATGGTGTTGTTTTTATTGGCATAGACGAATAATGAATTAAATAAAAAAGCCCGGCAGATGGCAGTCTAACCGGGCCGAATGATTCCAGGATTTCTCACCTTAAAATCGACCAAAAGTAACATGAAAAAATTAAACACAAAAAGTGGAATACTCATGGGAGTGCTGTTGGCAGCCGGTACTTCTGTTAATGCACAGTTTACGTTAACGGGGCAGGTACGTACACGTTCAGAGTATCGTGATGGTGCCGGCACTTTACGACCGGTCAACAATCAGCCGGCATTTTTCACTTCACAGCGTACTCGATTGAGTTTTGGCTACAGGAACAACCGTATCCAGTTTCTTACTTCTGTGCAGGATGTACGGGTGTGGGGACAAGATGCCTCCTCCATCAGCAATGCCGATGGCAGCAAATTAGGTGTTCACGAAGCGTGGGCCGAAGTAACATTGGCCAACAAAAAAGATTCTTCCTTCAAACATGCAAAAGTTGATTATTTAGGTTTTCGCATCGGTCGGCAGGAGTTGATGTATGACGATAGTCGCTTATTGGGTAACCTCGATTGGTTGCAACAGGCCCGCAGGCATGATGCACTTGTATTGAAATTTTTGAACAAAGGATGGCAGCTCGACCTGGGTGCAGCCTTTAATCAAAACACCGATGCGTTTAATTATAACGGCACTTATTACACGCCTGCAAATGTGAATCCTTATGTAAAGGACAGCAAAGGAAATCTTGTTCTAACACCGGCCGGTTTAATTCCTATTGTAAATGCAACAGGCATCAGTGCAAAAACAGGAACTCTCTCAATGGCAAATGCGCCGAGCACCAATGCAATCGGTCAGCATTATAAAGCATTGCAGTTTTTGTATGCAGCGAAAACATTCGGGCAAACAAAGATTACAGCATTAGTTGTCGGCGATCAGTTTTCAAAATACCGTCTTGATTCTGTAAAAATCATTGCAGGGGCAGATACGGGTTATGTGTTTGGCCGTCGTTACAACAAAGCAGGTACACATGCCCGTTATACGACAGGCTTGCTCATCAACAGTGTATTGGATAAAAAGAAATCGCTTACACTTACAGCAGGTGCTTATTACCAGGGCGGAAAAGATAAAGAAGGACTGAAGCTTTCTGCATACACAACAACAGCTTCGGTAACCTATGCTAAGAAAAGTTGGTTGTACAGCATTGGCTGGGATTATGTGTCGGGCAATGATGCGTTCAGCACCTCAACTACCAATCACCGTTTCGATCCGTTGTATGGCACACCGCATAAGCTCTGGGGATTGATGGATTATTTTTATGTCGGCACCGGATCGCCTGTTGGCGGATTGAGCAATCCTTTTGCGAAGATCAGGTTCACTTCAAAAGACAAACGCTTCTCTACAGGTATCGATTATCACTATTTCGCATTGGCAAAAAATCAAAAAGATGTTACAGGTAACGCCATCAAAAAATACCTCGGCAGCGAATTCGATTGTGTAAGCACGTATCAACTAAATAAATTTTCAAGCATTGAACTTGGTTTAAGCTACATGGCTGCAACCAAAAGTATGGAGTATGCAAAAGCTGTAACACCCGGCAGTACGCAACTGAATAACAGCTGGGCCTACCTGCAAATCAATATCAAACCCGATTTCCTCTCAAAATGATTCCTTCTCTTAACCATATTCTTCACATCTAAAAACTACTAGTTATGGCAGTAACTAATCAACCTTTAACCAAGCTCAACATTTTTTCACTCTCCGGAGTGCAAATGAAAACCTTTCATGTAACCTGGCTTACATTCTTTGTTTGTTTTTTCGGATGGTTTGGATTGGCACCGCTGATGCCCACCATTAAAGAAGATCTGCAGTTAGATAAATCACAGATCGGCAACATCGTCATTGCATCCGTATCAGGCACCATCATTGCACGTTTGCTCATTGGTAAACTGTGCGATTCATGGGGGCCACGTAAAACTTATACAACGTTATTGTTGATCGGTGCCATACCGGTGATGGGCGTAGGTCTGGCTGAATCGTATACTTCATTCCTGTTGTTCCGTTTAGCCATCAGTATCATTGGCGCATCATTTGTAATTACGCAGTTTCATACATCCATGATGTTTGCAGCAAACATTAAAGGAACAGCCAATGCTGTTGCAGGTGGTTGGGGCAACCTGGGTGGTGGTGTTACCAACATGGTGATGCCGGTGATCTTTGCAGCCATCGTTGGTTTTGGTTATACAAAAGCAGAAGCATGGCGCTATGCCATGATCGTTCCCGGTGTAATGATGTTGATCGCTGCATTTCTTTATTTCCGTTATACAAAAGATACACCCGCCGGTAACTACGATGAAATTGAACGTGAAGTAAAAGCAAAAGGCAAAACGGATTACAGTGTGTTAAAAGACTGGAGAGTGTGGGCACTGGCCTTAGCCTATGCAGTTTGTTTTGGTATGGAAATCACGTTCGACAATATTGCGGCTTTACATTTTGTACAGGAATTTAAATTAACACAAGGCAGTGCAGGTTTCTGGGCCGGAGTGTTTGGCTTCATGAACATTTTTGCACGTGCACTCGGCGGCATTTTTGCCGATAAAGTGGGTAAGAAATACGGCATGCGTGGCAAAGGTTTATTGCTTGCTACCGTATTGTTGCTCGAAGGCGCAGGGTTGATCCTGTTTGCACAGGCCGGTTCGTTTGCGATGGCCATCATCTCCATGATCTCGTTTGCATTATTCCTGAAAATGGCGAATGGTGCTACCTATGCCATCACTCCGTTCGTGAATGAAAAAAATGTAGGATTAGTGAGTGGTATTGTTGGAGCAGGTGGTAATGTGGGAGGTATGTTGTTTGGCTTTCTCTTCAAAAGTAAAAGCATTACCTACGTAGAAGCGTTTGGCTATATCGGTATGATCGTGATTGCTGTATCATTGCTGGTATTAGTGACAAAGTTTACCAAAAAAGAAAAAGCTGCTGAAATAAATGTAGCACTTGAAAATGCTGCCTGATGATGAAACGATTGCTTGCCTTTAAAAATTAATACATGTTGACGTAATTATGGTGAAGATATCAGAACATACTCATTCGAAAACAAATCTTACAACCTGTTGCTATTGCGGTGTGGGTTGTGGTATTGTTACCAGTAAGGATAAGCTTGGACGTTTGCATGTGGAAGGTGATAAAAACCATCCGGTGAACAAAGGCATGCTTTGCAGTAAAGGCATGAACCTGCATTACACGGTGAATGATCGCTCTGATCGTTTGTTGTACCCGGAGATGCGATACAACCGCAATCAACCCCGTCAGCGTGTTACATGGGATACTGCTTTGGAACGAACTGCAAAAGTGTTTGCTACGTTGATTGAAAAGTATGGTCCTGATTCGGTTGCCTTTTATGCATCGGGACAATGTTTAACAGAAGAATATTACGTCATCAATAAACTCATCAAAGGATTTATTGGCAGCAATAATATCGATACCAATTCCCGCCTTTGCATGAGCAGTGCCGTAGTTGGTTATAAAATGAGTTTGGGTGAAGACAGTGTGCCGGTAAGTTATGATGATCTGGAGCTGGCAGATGTGATTTTTGTTGCAGGTGCAAATCCTGCCTGGTGTCATCCCATTTTGTGGAGGAGAGTAGAGTCTGCACGTGAAAAAAATCCTGATCTGAAAATTATTGTCAGCGATCCACGTAAAACACAAACCTGTTCAATAGCCAATGTGCATCTGCAGTTGAATCCCGGTACAGATGTTACGCTTCATCATGCAATCGGAAGAGTGCTGATCGAGACTGGAGACATTGATCTCAATTTTATTACCAATCATGCAGAAGGTTTTGAAAAATACCGAACCACTGTATTTGAACGCACGGTTGCTGAAGCAGCTGTTATTTGTGGCGTTGCTGAAAAGGATATTCGCTTAGCTGCATCGTATATCGGTAATGCGAAAGGTTTTATTACCATGTGGACGATGGGTTTGAACCAAAGCGTGATTGGCGTAAACAAAAATCTTTCGCTCATCAACTTAAATTTAATTACAGGTCATATTGGAAAACCCGGTTCCGGTCCGTTATCATTAACCGGTCAGCCCAACGCAATGGGCGGAAGAGAAGTAGGTGGCTTGAGTAATTTATTACCTGCGCATCGTGATTTGCTGAACCCCGAACACCGTGCTGCTGTTGAACAATTCTGGGGCGTTGCTCCCGGAACAATTGCAGCGAAGCCTGGTCTTACTGCTACTGAAATGTTTGAAGCGTTGAACGATGGCCGCTTAAAAGCAATCTGGATTCTTTGCACGAATCCGCTCATCAGTTTGCCCGATGTGCGTGTTGCAGAAGAAGGATTGAAGAAAGCAAAGTTTGTAGTGGTACAGGACATTAGTAATAAACCCGAGACGATCAGGTATGCAGATGTGGTGTTACCTGCTGCTGCATGGACAGAAAAAGAAGGTACGATGACGAATGCAGAGCGCCGCATCAGCTACTTGAATAAAATTATAGATGCACCGGGAGAAGCATTGCCCGATGCAGAGATCATTTGCCGCTTTGCAAAAAAGATGGGCTATAATGGTTTTGATTATAACAGCTTCGCTGAAATTTTTGCAGAACATGCTGCATTAACAGAAGGAACGAATGTTGATATGAGCGGATTGAACTACGCTATTCTCAAAGAGAAACGTACGGTGCAATGGCCTTATCCGAAAACTGCAGAGGGCTATGGAACAAAGCGTTTGTTTACTGATCATAAATTTTATACGCCTTCACAAAAAGCCATCATTCATTCTTTTAACGACGAAAATCAATCTGAAAAGTTATCGCCTGATTTTCCATTGATCTTAACCACCGGTCGCATCAGGGATCAGTGGCATACGATGAGTAAAACAGGAAAAATAAATAAACTCAAACAACATATTTCTGAATCGTTCCTCGAAATTCATCCGGAAGATGCAGAGAAACGTTCCATTAGAGAAAACGATGTTGTAGAAATTTTTAATGGCAGAGGTAATGTAAGAGTAAAAGCAAAATTCACAACCGATATTAAAAAAGGTGTTGTGTTCCTGCCGATGCATTGGGGTAAGGTATTGAACAGTGATCTGAACCGTGCAAACAATCTTACCAACAACTTAGTTGATCCAAAAAGTAAAGAACCCGATTTTAAATTTTCTGCTGTTGAAGTAAAACTGTATAAGAAAGCCAAACAAAAGATCATTGTGGTTGGAGCAGGTGCCGGTGCCTGTGGTTTTGTACGCAGCTACCGCATGATCAATACCGATGATGAAATTGAAATTTTCAGCAAAGAAGATTTTCCTTTTTATAATCGTGTATTGTTGCCCAATTATATCAGCGGCACATTGCAATGGCAAAGCCTCATTAAAATGAGCGATGCTGAAGAATATGATTACAACATCAAACTGCATCGTGGTGTAAGCATTAACGAGATTAACCGTGAACAAAAAACGGTAACAGATAGTAAAGGCAACACGCATCACTACGATGTGTTGTTGCTGGCAACAGGTAGCCGTGCAGCCATGTTGCGTGATGTGCCTGCTATGCAGGGCATCTTTACCATGCGCAGCAGAAACGATGCAGATAATTTTAAGCATCATGTTGATGCTGCAAAAGCCCGCCCGGATGACCCGGTCGGACGGGGAAAAGTAGTGATCGTTGGTGGAGGTTTGCTGGGTATTGAATTGGCCGCATCACTTCGTGAAGTAGGAGTGGAAGTAACCATCATTCAACGTATCTCCCGTTTGATGGATCGTCAGCTTGATCCGTTGGGAAGTCAACTGTTGCATGAGGAGTTAACAGATAAAGGGGTTGATATTTATTACAACGACGAGATCGAACGTTTCCTCGGCGATACAACGGTAACGGGCATTCGGTTAAAAAGCGGTTTAATGATCGATTGCCAGGCAATCGTCATTGCAATCGGCACGGTGCCGAATATTGAAATTGCAAAAGCTGCAGGTATCGATTGCAAACGTGGTGTGGTGGTGGATGAATTCCTGCAGACAAATGATCCTTCTGTTTTTGCCATTGGAGAAATTGCAGAGTTCAAAGGATTCCTGTATGGCATTACTGCAGCAGCCGAACAACAAGCCGAAGTGGTTGCAAGATATTTAGGCGGCGATATATCGACCTATTATTCAGGTTCATTGCTGATGAATATTTTAAAAATGCATGGCACAGAACTTTGTTCATTGGGCGAAGTGGAATGTCCGGACGATCCTGCGTATGAAGAAGTGGTGTTTATTGATAAAGCCAAACGTTACTACAAAAAATGTATCATTCATAATGATCGTTTGGTTGGTGCTATTTTAATTGGTGATAAGAGCGAGTTCCTTGAATACCGCAATCTCATTGAACAAAAAATGGAGCTGAGTGAAAAACGGTTACAACTGTTACGTTCTGGTAAAGCGCCTGAACCGGTGATTGGCAAACTGGTGTGCAGTTGTAACAATGTGGGCGAAGGAAATCTTATCAATAAAATAAAAGAAGGTTGTAAAGATCATTTGCAGTTGTGTCAACTCTCCGGTGCAGGTATGGGTTGTGGCAGTTGCAGACCTGAGGTGAAAGCGATACTGGAAGCCAACCTTCAAACAAGCGTTAAGGAAACTGCAATGGCAGATAAATAAAGTAACCCCAACGGCGGCTCATACTGAGCTTGTCGAAGTAGGCCCCGTTGGCGGTTGCTTCATAAAATGAAAGTATGTATGAGTAACAGTTCAACCATAAAGATCAATTTCCGTGGCGGTATTATTTCGCCCGGCGATCTGTACAATACATTGGTGGCTTGCACAAAAGTGGGTATCCGTCATGTAAGCTTTGGTTTGCGTCAGCAATTACTCATTAGTGTAAGCGTTGAGAACAGGGAAGCATTGCTGAGCGAACTTGATCTGATCGATATTGTTTATGAAACAGGTAATGATCGGCATCCGAACATCGTGAGCTCTTATCCAGCAGAAGAAATTTTCATCAATAATACCTGGCTCAGTGAAGGTGTGTACAAAGATATTTTTGATGGCATCGATTATCAGCCCACTTTAAAAATCAATGTAAGCGACAGCAACCAGAGTTTTACACCGATGCTTACGGGTAATATCAACTGGGTGGCTGCAAAAGATGCAGCACACTTCTGGCACCTGTTCATTCGATTCCCGAAAACAAATACCATTTTCGAATGGAACCAGTTAGTATATACGAATGATGTAGCAAGGGTATCAAAAGAAATTGAGCAGATCATCCTTGCTCATAAAGAACGTTTTTCCGATAATGCCGAAGCACAGGGCGAAACATTAATTAAGCTTGTGCATACCGATAAATACATTACCAAGTCTGCGGATAAGACGGTTCAGTTGCCAACATTCAATCTTCCTTACTACGAAGGGTTCAACCGTTACAACAATAACAAATACTGGATGGGGGTGTACAGGAGAGATGAATTATTCAGTGTTGATTTCCTGAAAGAAGTGAGTAAGCTTTGCCTTGAAACCAAGATCGGGCAACTATGTTCTACACCGTGGAAAAGTGTTGTTGTAAAAGGCATTGATGAAAAAGATAAAGCGAAGTGGAGTTTATTGCTGGATAAATACCACATCAATATGCGCCATGCAGCAAATGAATTGAATTTCCAGGTGGAAGATGATTGCAGCGAAGGGTTGGCGTTGAAGAACTACCTCGTTAAACAACTCAATAATGAAGATATACGAACCTTTGGTCTTTGCATTGGCATTAAAACAAGAAGCAAGAGCGAAGTGTTCAGTAGTATATTGATAAAACGGAAGCCACTGCTAAAACTGTTTGGCTGGGAATTTCTGTACCTCTACGATGTACTTTGTGCCAACGAATTCAACCCCAACGAACGTACCGGTTATGTGTTCAGCAGTAACAATCCTAAATTTTTATTGTCTGAACAGTTACGACGTTCTATTGCTGCGTTCTATCAACAGCTTGAAGGCAAGCAGGCAAAGGTTGAAAAAGTAGCAGCACCAAGAAAAGAAACCGATAAAAAAACGGTAACAGCATATGTGCATCAATGCAGCGATTGTTTAACTGTGTACGATGAAACAGTGGGAGAGCAGGAAAACAATATCGCAGCAGGTGTAAAGTTTGAAGCATTGCCTGCAGATTACTGTTGCCCGTTGTGCGATGCAGGGAAAGAAACTTTTGTAAAAGCGGAAAAATCAAAGCTCGGTCTACAAACCATTTAACTCGGCATGTGCATTAAAGTTGCGGAAGAATGATTTCTGTTCTTCCTTCACCGGAATACTGTAAACAGATAAATGATCGAGCATAAATTTCATGCTGTGGCGTGTAAGCTCACCTCTTTGGCGCATCTCATCAATCGTTAATAATCCTTTTGCCACATAAATGGCACACAAGGGTTCATGCTCTCCATCATTATCGAACAGGTAAGCATCGTAACCGGGATTATCGAGATAGTATTGATACAGTTCTTTGAGTAATGCTGAATCCATCAGCGGCAGATCGCAGGCCAGCACCAGCAGATCCTGCGTGGGTAAATGAACATGTGCACTCAGTACACCCAGCAACGGCCCGTGTACAGCAAGTGAAGCAGCATCAACAATTAAATCATCTTTCGCAAACACCTCTGCATAATCTGCAAACTGTTGATTGTTGACAGAAATTTTTACCGGCAATTGCAATGCAGCAATTTTATCAACAGCAGTCTGTGCCCATGTTTTTGCTTCATGTTTCAACAGGCCTTTGTCTGTGCCCATGCGTGTGCTTTGTCCACCGCAAAGTATAATGCCGGTCATAACTGTTGCGATTAAAGTGAACTATGGTGATGCGGTTTGGTATCGGCATGTCCAAGACTTTTACCCGGACTGACAATATCCCGTACAATTTGCTTCAGTTCTTTTATCTCCGGAAAACCGCCGTAGGTTTTGCGATTGAAAATTTCTTTGCCATCAATGGATATATGAAAATCGCCGCTTACTTCACTGGGTTGCAGCGTAACGCCTTTCAATTCGTTTTCGAATGTGGTAAGTAATTCCTGGGCAATATAAGCCGAACGTAACAGCCAGTTACATTTCGGACAATATTCAATGGTAATAACGGGTTTCATGTTTGCTTTGGCTTAAGGGGTGAAAGAACAGGATAAATTTACTGCTATTTTAACCGAATAAGCAGAATTCTTTCCGTTGGAAATACTGCCGGTTGGCTTTTAAAAACCTGTAATTTTAACCATGCTTTCTATCAGCCATTTATATGTGTATCCCATCAAGTCGTTGGGCGGAATTGAATTAACCGAAGCCCGTTTAACGGACCGTGGGATTGAACACGACAGAAGATGGATGCTGGTGGATGAGAACAATCGTTTTCTAACGCAACGGGAGTTTCCGCAAATGGCATTGTTGCGCACAGCCATTGATGCAAATGAATTAACCGTTTATGAAAAGGGGAATGAAGCGGATACGATCCGTGTTAACTTGAAGCCGACTGAAACAGCAACAGTGCGTGTGCAGGTATGGGATGATGTGGTTGAAGCGATCGTAATGAAAGACGAAATCAATCAATGGTTTTCAGAAAAGTTAAACCGTGTTTGTAAACTGGTATATATGCCCGATGCAAGCCAACGGAAAGTAGATGCAGATTATGCGTTGAACAATGAGCTCACCGGATTTTCCGACGCATTTCCGGTGCTGATGATTGGCCAGGCATCACTGGATGATCTGAACAGCAGATTAACAACAGCTGTGCCGATGAATCGCTTTCGCCCGAACATTGTGTTTACAGGAGGAGTCGCATTCGAAGAAGATACGATGCAGCATTTCCGGATCAACGGAATTGATTTGTATGCCGTAAAACCCTGTGCCAGATGCGTGGTTACAACCACCGACCAGGAAACCGGTATCATTGCAAAGGAGCCATTGAAAACATTGGCATCGTATAGAGCAGGAAATAACAAAGTGTATTTCGGACAGAATATTTTATATAAGCAGGAAGGAATCATAAGAGTGGGAGATGAGTTGAATGTTGTGCAGGTAAAAGAAGCGTTGGAGTTGAATTAATTTAACGAACGTCATTAAGGGCTCGTCATTGCGAGCCTTGTTGTTTGGCGAAGCAATCTGTTATTTAAAAGATTGCTTCGTACCTCGCAATGACGAATAAAAAGAAGAACATGTTGATCGACAAATATAATCGTGTACATAATTATTTACGGATATCGTTAACCGATAACTGTAACCTGCGTTGCTTTTATTGCATGCCGGAGGAAGATTACGAGTTTACCAGGCAATCACACCTGATGCAGGCGGATGAAATAGAATCATTAGCAAAAACATTTGTACAACTCGGCGTCAACAAGATCCGTTTAACCGGTGGCGAACCATTGGTACGCAAGGATGCTGCGGACATCATCCGTCGTTTGGGCAAATTGCCGGTGAAACTCACACTCACTACCAACGGTACAAGACTGCATGAGTTTGTGGATGTGCTAGAAGATGCAGGTGTACGTTCACTCAACGTAAGTCTTGATACATTGCAGGCTGAAACTTTTCAGCATCTCACCAGAAGAGATCAGTTTCAAAAAGTATATGACAATATTCAATTGCTCATCAGCCGCAATTTTCATGTAAAAGTAAATGTGGTGGTGATGAAAGGTTTGAACGATGGCGAGATTAATGATTTTATTGCATGGACAAAAAACACGCCTGTGCATGTCCGTTTCATCGAATTCATGCCGTTCAGCGGTAACCGTTGGACAAGCAACCAGGTTTTTACCTGGCAACAGATTTTACAGGTAGTGGAGCAACAAAATTCTTTTCTTCCGTTGAAGAATGAAGCGCATGATACAGCCAAAGGTTATATCGTTCCCGGTCATGCCGGAACATTTTCGGTGATCAGTACCATGAGTGCGCCTTTCTGCAGCAGCTGTAACCGCATGCGTTTAACAGCCGATGGTAAAATGAAAAACTGTTTGTTTGCCGAAAAAGAAATGGATCTGTTAACGGCTTTGCGTAACGGACAAGATGTAACACAACTCATCTCACAAAACATCTCTGATAAAGCAAAAGAACTCGGTGGGCAATTTACTGCCAACTTTGAACACATCAATGCCGATGCAATTCATAACAGAAGTATGATCGGAATTGGAGGATAAGAGCAAGTGCGAATTTAGAAGTACGGGGTACGAACGTCAGACGCCCTCGTCGGACGTGAAACGAATTGTACATAAATGTCTAAGCAACAGATTGTATTTAAGTTAATAAACTGCAACAATTTCCTTTTGAATTACTCAGTTACAACCATTCGTGTAAATGTGTTTTATTTTAGAATAGTATATTTTAAGATTAACTAACTTTCCTCAAAGTATTCCATTATGGCAATAATTAATCTGAATGTAAACGGTAAAACACTTTCGGTTGATGTCGATCCGTCTACACCATTGTTATGGGTTTTACGTGATCATCTGAATTTGGTTGGTACCAAGTTTGGTTGCGGCATGGCTCAATGCGGAGCATGCACTGTTCACTTGAACGGTAACGCTATACGCTCCTGTACATTGCCGGTGTCGTCTGTAAAAACAAATGCCATCGTTACCATTGAAGGATTAAGTGAAAAAGGTGATCATCCGTTGCAACAGGCATGGGAAGAACTCGATGTATCGCAATGTGGTTATTGCCAGGCAGGCCAGATCATGAGTGCTGCTGCCTTACTAAAACGCAATCCCAAACCCACCGATCAGGATATTGATAATGCCATGTCGGGAAACATCTGCCGCTGCGGCACACATGTACGCATTCGCAAAGCAATTCATTTAGCAGCTAAAAAAAGCAAAAAATAATTATGGCAACAACACATTCAAGAAGAAACTTTCTGAAAGTATCTGCTTTATCAGGTGGTGGTATGCTCATCAGCTTTAGTTTGCTCAACCTCACAGCAGAAGCAAAAGCATTGGAAGATGTGGTCTTTACACCTAATGCATATATCAAAATTAATGCTGATGGTTCCATTGTGTTATTTGCACCCAATCCGGAAATTGGACAGGGTGTAAAAACATCGTTACCCATGATCGTTGCTGAAGAACTGGGTGTTGACTGGAGAAAGATCAAAGTAGAATTAGCACCATTAGACAGTAGAATGGGCCGTCAAACAGCAGGTGGCAGCGGATCGGTGCGTGGACGTTTTACAGAACTGCGTACAGTTGGTGCAACTGCACGTGAAATGTTGATTGCCGCTGCTGCACAACAATGGAATGTTTCTGCAGCAGAATGTACGGTTGATAACGGAGAGGTTATTCATAAAACGAGTGGACGTAAACTGAGTTATGCATCGTTGGCATCTGCCGCAGCAAAACTGGAAGTGCCAACAAAGCCTGCGTTAAAAGATCCGAAAGAGTTTAAACTCATCGGCACACGTGTGCAGGATGTTGATGCGCATAAAATAGTAACCGGTCAGCCGTTGTTTGGCATTGATACCAGAAGAGAAGGAATGCTGTTTGCAATGGTAAGCCGTCCGCCTGCGTATGGCAAAACATTGGGCGAAGTAAACGATGCTGCAGCATTAAAAATAGATGGTGTAAAAAAAGTTGTGAAGATCAAGAATGCAGTGGCTGTGCTTGCCACCTCAACCTGGGCAGCGAAGAAGGGAAGAGATGCATTGGTGATTCAATGGAACGCAACAGAAAAACTGGAGAATACTGCAGAGCATTTTGCCACATTTAAAACAATGCTTGATAAACCAACTGCAACTCCTCAACGAAACGATGGTGATGTGGATGCAGCTGCACAAGGCGCTGTGAAGGTTTTGGATGTAACCTATGAAATACCAACATTGTCGCACGGACAAATGGAGCCGTTGAACTTTTTTGCCAATGTACAAGATGGTAAAGTAGAATTGTTTGGCCCAACGCAGGTACCTGCGGCTGTCAGAACCGAAGTATCGAAACAATTAGGAATTCCTGAAGCGAATATCACCATATCATCTCCACGGCAAGGTGGTGGATTTGGCAGAAAATTAATGACCGATAATGGTGTTGAAGCAGCGTTGATTTCTGCAGCAGCACAATGCCCGGTGCAGGTACAATGGACACGTGAAGATGATATGCAGAATGATTTTTATCGTCCGGCAGAAATGTGGCGCTACCGTGCAGCACTTTCGGCTACTGATTTATTATCCTGGCATCAATCAGGAGTAGGTATTGGTCGAGGTGTGCGTGGCGATAGTTATGTTGCGGGCGCAATTGCCAATTACCGTGCCGAAGGACAAGGTCTCACCAGCAATACACCCACCGGCTGGTGGAGAGCACCCGGCGCCAATACACTTGCTTATGTTGCTGAAAGTTTTATGGACGAATTGTGTACGGCTTTGAAAAAAGATCCTGTTGCATTTCGTTTAGCGTTACTGAAAAAAGCAAAAGAACAAACGGTTGGAAAGATCAATTACGATCCTGAAAAATATAAAAGCGTGATTGATCTTGTCGTGAAGATGAGCAAATGGGGCACAAAAACACCCGGTGTGTTCAGAGGGTTTTCAACTTGGTTTTCGTTTGGTTCCTATGTAGCGCAGGTGGTGGATGTACAAATGGTGGATGGACAACCAAAGGTGAAGAAAGTGTATTGTGCCGTTAACTGTGGCCGTGTTATTAATTTGAGTGGTGCAGAAAATCAGGTACAGGGTTCTATTGTTGATGGTATCTGTCATGCTATGTTTCCGAAAGTAACGTTTGTAAATGGTGCTGTGGTTGAAACAAACTTTCATCAATATAAATTTTTACGCATGAAGGATGCACCAACAGAAATTGAGGTGCAGTTTGTTGAAAGTGATGAAGCGCCAACAGGTTTAGGAGAGCCCGCTTTACCGCCGGTAGCCGCAGCTTTGGCCAACGCCATTTTTGCAGCAACAGGAAAGCGTTTACGTAAGTTGCCGTTTGCAGAACAGTTGGGTTAGTTGAGTATTGCATGACAAAAGAGATCAATGAAATAATTGCAGCATATAAACAGGCAACGCAGAAAGGAACGAAATCTGCGCTTGCAACGGTAGTATATGTAGAAGGTTCATCGTATCGCCGGCCCGGTGCACGCATGCTCGTGGAAGAAGATGGACGGATCACGGGTGCCATCAGCGGTGGATGTTTAGAAGGTGATGCATTACGAAAAGCATTGCTGGCGATTCATCAAAACCAAAACAAACTTGTTACCTACAATTCAATGGACGATGAAGATGCTGCGTTTGGTGTGCAGTTAGGCTGCAATGGTATTGTACATATTTTGTTTGAACCGATTGATGCTGCTGACGAAAATAATCCCATCGCTTTATTGGAACGTTCGCAGTTGTACAGAAGAGAAACAGTTATCGTTACCTTGTTCTCGCTCAATAATTTTCATGGTCATCAGCCCGGCACCTGTTTCTTTCTTGACACAGCAACTTCCTTGGCGAAGATTGATGATGCAGGCTTGCTCACACATATTCAAGCCGATGCTGCAACTGTTTTAAGTGAAGGCTCTTCTTCCTTTAAAGAATATGCAGCATTTGAATTAACCGCTTTTGTTGAATTGGTTCAGCCAACTGTTTCATTAATCATTATCGGCGCAGGTAACGATGCATTTCCATTGGTAGAAATGACGAGTGTATTGGGTTGGCAGATCACCGTTGCAGATGGAAGACCCACACATGCCAATGCGCAACGTTTTCCAGGTGTTCAACACTTGCTTACAGGAAAACCTGAAGAGATTATCAACCAACTTTCACCCGATGAATGGACAGTATTTGTATTGATGACACATAACTATAAGTATGACCTGGCGATGTTGAAGCAGCTGCTGCAAATCAACTGCAGATACATCGGTACACTTGGGCCAAAGAAACGTTTGGAACGGATGTTCGATGAACTAAAAGAAGAAGGTATTATGGTAACAGATGAACAACGGGCAATGATCCATGGGCCGATTGGTTTAGATATAGGCGCAGAAGCAGCAGAAGAAATTGCATTGTCTGTACTGGCAGAAATAAAAGCTGTATTTGCAAAACGAACCGGAGGCTTTTTAAAGAACCGTTCTGTCAGTATTCATACCCGCAACGAATTGGAATTACAGAAAGCAGGCAGCAATGGCAAATGAACAAATGCATAGCAATCATACCGGAGTTATACTACTCGCTGCAGGCGCATCATCCCGCTTAGGTTCTCCGAAACAGTTATTGGATTTTGCCGGTTCAAAGCTTTTGCAACATGCGATTGATACAGCACTTGCATCCGATGCAATGCATGTAGTTGTTGTAGTAGGGGCAAATGCAGAGATCATCAAACAGGAATTACAACATACAACTGCCAAAGTTTTTGTGCATGATGCATGGAACGAAGGAATGGCTTCCAGTATCCGCTTCGGTTTACAAACGTTGCTGAAATTGCATCCGGAAGTTGAAGCAGCTGTTTTCATGGTAGCCGATCAGCCGTTTGTAACAGCCGACTTATTAAATGAGTTGATGGAACTAAACAAAAAAGAACAGCACAACATTGTTGCAAGTAAATATGGAACTACTTTTGGAACACCGGTGTTATTTAGCAAACGTTTCTTTCCTGAGCTGATGAAATTAACAGGGGATACAGGGGCAAAAAGCCTGGTTCGAAAATATCAGAACGAAGCAGCGTTTGTTCCTTTTCCGAAAGGAGAGATTGATATTGATACGATGGAAGACTATGAAAAGGCGAAAGGTGGAGGGTTTAAGGCGTGAGGAAGAAAGCACCCCACGTTACACCTGCCAGCCCGATATGTTAGAGATGATAGCAGTCTTGAATCGTTTTTCTTAGACCTTACAGCTTATACCCTAAACCCTAAAAAAGTGATTTCAGTAACAGAAGCAAAACATATTATTTCAACAACTGTAACAGCATTACATCCAGTTACAGTACCGTTGTTACAGGCAAGAGGAAAAGTACTGGCTGCAGACATAGTTGCAACAGTTGATATTCCTGCCTTTCCGCAATCAGCAATGGATGGTTATGCATTTGCTTTTGATGATATCCAAAAAGAATTGATCATCGAGGGAGAAATGGCTGCAGGAAGTTCTTCAACTGTTGAAGTAACGACCGGAAAAGCCATCCGCATTTTTACTGGTGCACCTGTACCTGCCGGAGCAGATACCGTGGTGATGCAGGAAAAAGTAAGAACAGAAAACGGTGTGTTGCTCATTGACGATGATAAACTGCAACGCCACAGCAATCTTCGTCCTGTTGGTTCCGAAATAAAAGCAGGTGAATTGGCTTTACCGAAAGGGGGTATACTCACTGCTGCTGCCATTGGTTTCTTAGCTGGAATTGGTGTAACGGTAGTATCCGTCATTCCTGATCCTGTGATCAGCATTATCCTTACCGGCAACGAATTGCAGGAGCCGGGCAAGCCATTGTTGTACGGACAAGTGTATGAATCGAATTCGTTTGGTTTAACAGCCGCATTGGAATCGTTGCATCTTTCTGTTCATCGCATTTATAAAGCAGAAGATGATCCGGAAATATTAACAGCAATCCTGCAACAGGCGTTAAACGAAAGTGATCTTGTTTTACTCACAGGCGGTGTAAGTGTAGGAGATTATGATTTTGTGTTGCAGGCAGCAAATACATGTGGCGTTTTGCAACAGTTTCATAAAGTAAAACAACGGCCGGGTAAACCTTTGTTCTTTGGTACGAAAGATAATAAGTTAGTGTTCGGCTTACCGGGTAATCCTTCATCAGTGCTTACCTGTTTTTATGAATATGTAACGGAAGCATTGTCGCTGCAAACAAAACGCCCCTTACAATTAAAGACTGTGCAAACTGTCTTGGCGAAAGATTGTATAAAGCCACCGGGACTTACGCATTTTCAAAAAGCCTATTACGACGGAGAAAAAGTATTGCCGTTAACAGCACAGGAATCGTATAAACTCAATTCCTTTGCAACAGCCAATTGTTTGCTGGTGCTCGATGGAGAGAATGACGAGTACAAAACAAACGATCCGGTAACCATTCATTTACTGCCTGCATAATTGCTATGGATTTTATTTACCTGTTTTATATCCTCTTGTTTCTTGTTGCATTTTTATATGCATCAGTAGGGCATGGCGGTGCCAGTGGCTATTTGGCATTGATGGCCATCTTCAGCATTGCTCACGACGTAATGAAGCCAACTGCATTGCTGCTGAATTTGTTTGTATCGCTTACATCGTTCATCCAGTTTTACCGGGGTGGATATTTTCGGATGAAATTATTTCTGCCGTTTGCATTAGCGTCTGTACCGTTTGCATTTGTCGGCGGGTTAATAAGTATTGAAGCCGCTGTTTACAAGCAAATACTGGGATGGTTGTTATTATTACCGGTCATTCGTTTTCTATTCTTTGGTAATGTGCGGGTAGCAGAACAAAAAAGCTATTCACTGCCTCTGGCAATTTTAATCGGTGCTGTTATTGGCTTCCTATCCGGGTTAATAGGAATTGGTGGAGGTATTATCTTATCGCCCGTGTTACTGTTATTACGGTGGGCGGATATGAAACAGACTGCAGCGATCAGTGCCCTGTTTATTTTCGTCAACTCGCTTTCCGGGTTAGCCGGTCAGTTAACGAAAGGTATTCACTTTACCACAGACATGTATTTGTATGTGATCATTGCTTTTGCAGGAGGGTTTGCCGGTGCTTATTTCGGCGCAGTAAAACTGAAACAGGTAGTTTTAAAATACATACTGGCAACTGTATTATTGGTTGCTGCAGTTAAATTGATTGTTACTAGTATTTAAACAAGGAAGGAATAAATTTGCAGTACATGATCACTGTTTTATTTTTTGGGAAGTTGGCCGAAATAGCAGGTGCAAAAACCGAACTGCCGCATGTAGCATCAACTGATGAATTACTGCAGCAATTACGGACAAGCTTTCCATTGCTTGCCGCAGAGAAATTTATTGTAGCAGTAGACAAAAAAACAATCACAGAAAATACTTTGTTAACAGATAACTGTACGGTGGCTTTATTACCTCCTTTCTCCGGCGGATAACCATGAACAACGACCGACTATATGATCGATACCAACGGCAACTGATCCTGAAAGGATTTGGCGCCGAAGCACAGCAAAAGCTGTTGTCGGCTTCTGTGTTGGTCATCGGTGCAGGTGGATTGGGTTGTCCGGTGTTGCAGTATCTTGTTGCAGCAGGTGTCGGCATAGTCGGTATTGTGGATGATGATAAGGTATCGCTTTCAAATCTGCATCGGCAGGTGTTGTACAATGTACAGATGATCGGCCGGCCAAAAGTGGATAGTGCGGTTGAAGTACTGCAGCAATTGAATCCGCAAACAAAATTCACCGTTTACAACGAGCGACTCACAGCTAAAAATGCAGCAACCATTCTTTCCGTATTTGATGTAATCGTCGATGGCTCTGATAATTTTGCTACCCGGTATTTAGTAAATGATGCCTGTGTGTTGTTGAACAAGCCATTAGTGTACGGTGCTATTTCACAATACGAGGGACAGGTAGCTGTGTTCAATATCGAACAATCTGTTAATTACCGTGACCTGTTTCCGCATCCGCCAAAAGAAGGTGAAGTATTGAACTGTGCAGAAGCAGGTGTATTGGGTGTATTGCCGGGCATCATCGGCAGTATGATGGCGAATGAAACCATTAAGCTCATCACTGGTACAGGAGTGTTGTTGGCGAATAAATTATTTACCTATAACACACTCACCAACCAAACCTATGAACTGGAGTTGAGCAAACATGGAGAAACTTCAGCGCTTATTCCTGCAACAATCGAAGCATTGCAGCAAACAGATTATGAATGGCTGTGCGGCACTGCAACATTGATCAATGAAATTGATGCAAGTACTTTTAATGAAATGATTGCAGAAGGCAAAGCAGCTATTGTGGATGTAAGGGAAAAAGATGAACAGCCTGTTGTAACAGAATTCAGCCACATGCAGATTCCGTTAAACCAGTTGCAACAACATACAGCCTGGTTAACAGAAAATACGATTGTTGTATTTTGTTTGTCAGGTAAACGAAGTGCAGCAGCGGCTAAACAGCTGGAAGAATTATTCGGCACTTCGAAAAAGATCTATAGTTTAAAAGGTGGTATCCAGCAATGGATGCAGCAACAAAAACAAACCGTGTAATGGAACGTAAACCGAAGAATATATTTGTACAGGGTGCGATTGCCCCCGCATTTATTGCAGACAGTATTGCGAAACACAGCAGTAAAACAACTATCGGCGGGCATAACATTTTCTTAGGACAGGTGAGGGCAGACCTAATTGATGAAAAGAAAGTAGCCGCTATTGAATACACAACGTATGAAGAACTTGCATTGGAAAAAATGCATGTCATCCGTCAAGAAATATTTGCGAAATATGAACTCACGTGCATGCATGTGCATCACAGTCTGGGTACAGTAGCTGCCGGGGAAATCTGTTTGTTCGTGTTTACTTCCTCTGCACATCGCCGTGCGGCAATCGATGCCTGCAATGAAGCGGTGGAACGTATTAAAACAGAATTGCCTGTCTGGGGCAAAGAATTATTTGAAGACGCATCGCATCAATGGAAAGTAAATCAATAAACAATGGTCGACATTACACATAAATCAACAACCTTACGCCAGGCAATTGCATCGGCAACCCTCACTGTTTCCAAACAGGAAACCATTGATGCGATTCAAAATAAATCTGTACCAAAGGGTGATGTGTTTGAATTTTCACGTGCAGCAGGTTTATTCGCCATCAAAAAAACAAGTGATGTGATTCCTGATTGTCATCCGTTACCGGTGGAGTTTGCAGCCATCAAGCATGAAATAGAAGGATTAAGTATCCGCATTCTTGTTGAAGTGCATACGATCTATAAGACAGGTGTGGAAGTGGAAGCCATGCATGGTGCAGCCATCACTGCATTGACCATGTATGATATGCTAAAACCTTTGGATAAGGGCGTGGAGATTTCTTCCATCAAACTCGAAAGCAAGAAAGGCGGTAAAACAGATTTCAAAGATGAGTTGAAAGAAAGCATCCGCACAGCAGTCATTGTTTGTTCCGATTCTGTGGCAGCAGGTACCAAAGAAGACAGCAGCGGTAAAGCCATTCTGCAAAAACTCGAGAAGCATCAACTGAAAGCAGCTGTGTATGACATTATTCCCGATGAGTTTGATGCCATTCAATCAAAAGCAAAACAATACAGCAACGAAAACTATAACCTCATCTTATTCACAGGGGGCACCGGTTTGTCGCCAAGAGATATTACACCCGAAGCCATTCAACCTTTACTCGATAGGGAAATTCCCGGTATGATGGAAGCTGCACGCAGCTATGGGCAACAACGCACGCCCTATGCTATGTTGTCGAGAGGTGTAGCCGGTTTCATTGGCAACTCACTTGTTATTACATTGCCCGGTTCAACCAAAGGTGCTGCAGAAACCATGGATGCGTTGTTTCCTTATGTGCTGCATTTGTTTCGTGTAGCAAAAGGTATGCGGCACGATTAAACCAACAGCTTCGCTACGAACGTTTAATATTTTTAATGATGGTTTCGATTGTGGTAGCATCATTATCAAACCCGCCGTGTGATGTACTTTTTGTAGCAGCTCCGGGGCTATTGAACGATTTGATGGATGCTTGTTTGTACCTCGGCTCATCTTTAAAAAACTTTTCCATACCTAATACCGGTGTTTTACGGCCCGGTTCAAACGAATTGGAAACAAGATAGAGCAGCGATTTCGAATAAATGGAACAATTATCTTTCTGCTCAACTTCATCGCTTAAATGAAATTGATAATAGTTGCCTATTTTTTTATTGTTGATGGCTTTAAGAATAGTTGCATCAAACAATTCATTGGTAACTGCAGGAGCCATAAACTGCACAGTTTTAAAATTCCATCCAAGGCTGATCATTTTTTCGGCAAGGTGACTATGTACAATACTGCCGGCTGAGTGACCGATAAGATGAATATTTACATGCTTCTTTAATTCGCTGGCAGGCGATGTTGCATATTTGTACAGTAGCTGGCCGCCGCTGTTTTTTTGATAACTGATGGCCTTTGCATTTTCTTTCATTTCCTTCCATATTTTAATTCCCAAAGGTGCTGCCAATCGTTCCAGTCGTTCGTCTTTCCAATTAATAATTCTGTCAATAAGACCACCGGTCATTCGGGGTTCTTTGCCCAGCAGTGTATCTTCAATCATATTCTTTACCGTATTGAAAATATCCGTTTCCCACATCAGCATAATCGGAAAAATCTGTGCATCGTATAATTTTTTGCACCACACAGCATAACTGTCGGCAGCCGATTTTTCGCCCACCAAACCACCGTGTGCATAAATGGCTACATCCATTGGTTTGTTTTGCAAGCCCCAGCGTTCACGTGCAATACCGGCGTGTTGTGTTACCAGCGATTCAATGTCCATTTCAGTTGTTCTGTATTCTCCCGAATTACTGAGCATGCCGTTATTCTCCATATCAATGATAAACGGATCAAGCTCTCGCTTCTTAAGGATAGGGTCGGTAGCAATTGCCACTTTGTTTTTACTGTCGAGGCGTAGCGTGGCAGAGTTAGCAATGGTTAAATGAAGATCTGTTGTAACACCTATTTGTGCAACCCAGCAATCCATAGCATTCTGCTGCCAGTCTTCGTAGGTTAATACAGCAAGTCCATCCGTTCCCCAGGTTTTGCCCCAGGAGTTTTGAATAATAAAACCTGTTTGGTTATAGCCAATAATAACGAACGCATGGCCTCCGTCGCTTTCTTTCGCTTTTGTATTTGGAATTTCCAGGTAGTGGTGATGTGTTGATTTTTTCAAATGATCCCAGCCTGCATGGCAAACCGCACTGGCATACAATACCCCCAAATCGTTGATGGCACAATGCATGTCTTCAATACTTTTGGGTTCTACCCTGTAATAGGCGCCCAAAGGATGGTTAACAGAGTTGAGCCACCAATCGCCATCTGTTGCAGTAATGTCGGGCTTGGGCATTTCAAGTGTTTTCCAAAAACGGCTTTCGCACGCACCATGTTTGTGCCAGCCTTTAATTGCACCTCGCAGACTGGAACCTTCGTCTTTTTTGTAACCCGGAAATTCATCGTAGCGACGTGCCATGGAATACAGCATAAAAGGAGAGGCTGTAAATGTATGATTGGAGGGATCGATTTTCCGAACCAGAAAATTAACCACTGTTGCCAATGCAAAACCTGTACAGGCACTGGTTTCTTTTTGATTTAAAACAGGAAGCTTTGTTTGTTGAATAAACGATTTTCCGGGAGCTGTTGAAACGGAGGGTTGATACATTCGGTCCCTGATATCAATTTTATCGGGAACAACATTGTGTTTTCTGCTTTTCATATTAAAAGGTGTTATGAAACAAAGTAGAAATTAAACCCGAACGATACAAGAGGCAGCAACTTCTTTTGTAATATGGAATCATGCTTAATCTGACAACTGTCAGCTGCTTCTGTTTCAAAATATCACGAGCTGCTGTTAACTTTAATATCCGGCTGTTTCAGTGATTGTTTCGAACCAACTTATAGATAATAACTATGGAATGATAAAAACAATCAATTGAACTTATAATTCTAAGTCAGTAGTTTTGACGCATTAACATGTCCTGGAAACTTCATTACTAATCTTTCATATCAAAACGTAAAAAATGGAAAATAACACATCGCAAGGCAAGTGTCCGGTTACCGGCGCTATGAGTAAGCAGAGTGCAGGTAGCGGTACCAGAAACCGTGACTGGTGGCCCAACCAGTTAAAGTTGAATGTGCTTCGTCAGCATTCAGCCTTATCTAATCCAATGGGTGAATCTTTTAATTATGCTGAAGAATTTAAAAGCCTCGACCTCGATGCGGTGAAGAAAGATATTTATGAGTTGATGACAACATCGCAGGATTGGTGGCCTGCAGATTATGGTCATTATGGTCCGCTCTTCATCCGCATGGCATGGCACAGTGCAGGTACTTACCGTGTGCACGATGGCCGTGGCGGTGGTGGTGCAGGTACGCAGCGTTTTGCTCCTTTAAACAGCTGGCCCGACAATACCAACCTGGATAAAGCTCGTTTGCTGCTCTGGCCAATCAAACAGAAATATGGTAAGAAATTATCTTGGGCCGATTTAATGATCCTTGCAGGTAACTGCGCATTGGAATCAATGGGCTTTAAAACATTTGGTTTCGGGGGGGGGCGTGAAGACGTGTGGGAGCCGGAAGAAGATATTTATTGGGGTTCTGAAACAGAATGGCTTGGCGATAAGCGTTACACCGGCGACCGTGAACTGGAAAATCCATTAGCTGCTGTACAAATGGGTTTGATCTATGTAAACCCTGAAGGGCCTAACGGCAACCCTGATCCGATTGCTGCTGCACGTGACATTCGTGAAACTTTCGCACGCATGGCTATGGATGATGAAGAAACGGTTGCATTGATTGCAGGCGGGCATACATTTGGTAAAACACATGGTGCGGCAGACCCTAGCAAATACGTTGGTAAAGAACCGGCAGGTGCAGGTATTGAAGAAATGAGTCTTGGCTGGAAAAACACATTTGGCACAGGTGCAGGTGCAGATACTATTACCAGCGGTTTAGAAGGTGCATGGACAACCACGCCTACAAAATGGAGCAACAACTATTTCGAAAACCTGTTTGGTTACGAGTGGGAATTAACAAAGAGCCCTGCAGGTGCACATCAATGGAAGCCGAAAGGTAATGCGGGTGAAGGGTTGGTGCCGGATGCACATGATCCATCAAAACGTCATGCGCCGTTTATGTTAACAACAGATCTTTCGTTGCGTTTCGATCCTGCATACGAAAAAATTTCCCGTCGTTTCTACGAAAACCCCGATCAGTTTGCCGATGCGTTTGCACGTGCATGGTTTAAACTTACCCATCGTGATATGGGGCCACGTAACCGCTACCTCGGTAAAGAAGTGCCCACAGAAGAACTCATCTGGCAAGACCCGATTCCTGCGGTAACGCATGAGCTGATTAACGAACAGGATGTTGCCGCATTGAAAGCAAAAGTGCTGGCTTCTGGCTTAACGGTATCAGAGTTGGTAGCTACTGCATGGGCATCTGCATCTACCTTCCGTGGATCGGATAAACGTGGCGGTGCAAATGGTGCACGCATCCGTCTTGCTCCGCAGAAATACTGGGCAGTGAATAATCCAACACAATTATCAAAAGTGCTGGATGCACTGGAAGCAATTCAAAAAGAATTCAACAGTGCGCAAACAGGCGGTAAGCAGGTTTCAATTGCCGACTTAATTGTACTGGCAGGTTGTGCAGCTGTTGAACAAGCAGCAAAAGATGCAGGCTTTGCAATTACAGTTCCGTTTACGCCTGGCCGTACAGATGCATCGCAGGAACAAACAGATGTTGAATCGTTTGGTTACCTGGAACCTGTTGCTGATGGTTTCCGTAATTATCTCAGCAGACGTGCTACAACAACTTCTGAAGAGCTGTTGATTGATAAAGCACAACTGTTGACACTTACAGCTCCTGAAATGACAGCATTGGTAGGTGGTATGCGTGTACTCAACACCAACTTCGATGGTTCGAAACACGGTGTGTTAACGAATACACCGGGTGTGTTGACAAACGATTTCTTTGTGAACCTGCTCGATTTTGGAACTACCTGGAAAGCGGCCGATCCTGTACAACAAGGTTTCTTTGGTACAGACCGTGCAACAGGCGATCTAAAATGGACAGCTACACGTGCAGATCTCATCTTTGGTTCTAACTCCGAGCTTCGTGCAATTGCAGAAGTATACGGTTGTGCAGATGGCAAAGAAAAGTTTGTAAAAGACTTTGTAGCTGCATGGAATAAAGTAATGAATCTCGATCGTTTCGATCTGGCATAACAGGTTGTATATTGGTTATAAAGTGAGGTGGTCTGTATACAGACCACCTTTTTTTTGAACGATTTAGATGCATACTATTTAATAAGTTTGCTGTTAAGGTTGCAGCATATCTTCACTGCAAGAAACAAAGATTGATGAAACGGATGTATACATATGCTTTTGCGCTTTCTACCCTTGCTTTGCTTAACAGTTGTGCAGAAAATAGAGATGCTGATAAACAAAAAAGCGATTTGGTTGAATGTGCTGCAGATAATGCAGCCGGTTTTTTACCGACAGTTGAAAACAATCTTACCAGACCAACAACTCTTCCCGAAGGAATGGTTTGGATACCGGGAGGCACATTTTCGATGGGTACTGCAGAAGCCAATGAATCGTTATGCGAAGTAAAAGGCCTTACTACCGATGCAACACCTATACACCAGGTATATGTTGATGCATTTTTAATGGATGAACACGAAGTAACCAATGAAGAGTTTGCAAAATTTGTAGAAGCAACCGGCTACAAAACAGTTGCCGAACAAGTGCCCACCAAAGAAGAATTTCCTGATGCGCCTGTTGAAATGCTGGTTGCAGGATCGGTGGTGTTCAGTCCGCCGGCAAACGCCGTGAACTTAAATGATTACATGCTGTGGTGGCAATTTGTAAAAGCTGCCGATTGGAAACATCCGCAAGGTGCAGGCAGTAGCATTGAAGGAAAAGAAAATTATCCTGTTGTACATATAGCTTGGGAAGATGCAATGGCTTATGCAAAGTGGGCAGGTAAACGTTTACCAACCGAAGCCGAGTGGGAGTTTGCAGCAAGAGGTGGTTATTGCGGAAAACGTTTTGCATGGGGCGATGAGTTCAATCCATCGGGTAAAGCAATGGCTAATACCTTCCAGGGAAAATTCCCCAACAACGATCTTGCAAAAGATGGCTTCAAAGGCATTGCGCCGGTAAAACAATTTGCAAAAAACGGTTATGGTCTGTACGATATGGCCGGTAATGTGTGGGAGTGGTGTGCTGATTGGTACAACCACGATTATTACCAAAGCTTACCTGCAAACGAAGTCATTAAAAATCCGGTTGGCCCTGCAGAAAGTTTTGATCCGGCTGAACCGGGCATGAAAAAGAAAGTACATCGTGGCGGTTCGTTTTTATGTACTGATCAATACTGTTCCCGCTATGTAATGGGCACACGTGGAAAAGGTGAGTGGCGTACAGGCACCAATCATCTTGGCTTCAGATGTGTAAAGGATGTGCAATAAAAATTGTTATTGATAAATGAAAAAGTCAGTTCAGTTGAACTGACTTTTTTTATTGCATGCATGTTCTTCATTAGTTAATATACACGCAATTCTTTCCATTCGTCACGCTTAATATTCCCATAACCTTCACATAACACTACGGAAACATACAGCTTTCATCTTGCGCCCGGTATAAAATTCGACTCGATCATTTTTCAAACTCTTTAACCAAAACTTACAAGATGAAGCTTTCTTTTTATGTAAGCCTTTGTTTCTATTTTCTATTTCTTGCATTTCCTGGTTTAACACAAACGCAACCACAAAATTCGGCTGTGGTAATTTCCGGTATTGTAAAAGATGCAGAGACAAATAACGGGCTTGCAGGCGTTACTGTTGCGGTAGCAGGTAAAAAATCATTATTTGTTACACAGGAAGACGGTAGCTACACCGTTGCTGTTCCCAAAGGAACAACCATTGTTTTTTCTGCTGTATCGTACGAAGAGCAGCGCATTGTTGTGAGCGACAATCAACGCATCCGAAATGTATTATTAAAGCCCGCAGCAAAAGAACTGGAAGGTGTTGTTGTAACCGCACTGGGCATTACACGTAAACAAATGGCATTGGGATATGCAGCAACAACCATCGATAACGAACAGTTAACCGATGCAAAATCTGCCAACTGGATTGATGCATTGTCGGGTAAAGTTGCCGGCTTAAACATGGTTCGTTCGGGTAGCGGGCCAACAGGAACCAACAAAATTATTCTGCGTGGTGAAAATAATTTAACAGGTGATAACGAAGCATTAATCGTTGTTGATGGTGTTGTTATTAACCAAGGTAGTGGTCGACGCAGCTCCATTGCGGGTGAGGTAGTATATGGTACCGGTAGTGACAATATGCCTGCTGATTACGGAAGTAGTCTGAATGATTTGAATCCGGAAGACATTGAATCGGTGACAGTGTTGAAAGGCCCCGGCGCTGCAGCATTGTACGGACAGCGTGGAGCAAACGGTGCAATTATTATTACCACAAAATCGGGCAGTTCAAAACGGAAAGGTTTGGGTGTAACCTTCAGCTCCAATGTTTCAATGGAACAGGTGAACCGCTGGCCCGCATTGCAATACGAATACGGACAAGGTCTTGCCGGTGCTGCTTATTATTCCTTTGGTGCATCAGCAGATGGTGCAAGTACCAGTGGAACAAGTTCGGCTTATGGTCCACGGTTTAATGGTCAGCAGTTTTTCCAGTTCGATCCTGTTACACAGGCACAGGGTACACAACGTACAGAATGGAGACCTTACAAAAACGGGGTGAACAGTTATTTCAATACCGGGAAAACTATCACCAATTCCATAAGTGTAGATGGTGGTACCGATAAAACAACAGCACGTTTTTCGATGACGAATGTGTTGAACGACTGGATAACTCCCAACACCGGCTACAAACGTAATACAGTTGCATTATCGGTCAACTCAAAAGTGAATGATAAACTGCAGATTAGTTCAAAAGTAAACTACACCAATAAGTGGAGCGATAATTTGCCCGGTGCAGGCTATGGCAATCAATCCATCATGTACTGGTATATTTTCTGGCAGCCAAGTGCAGATCCCAACTGGTTAAAAAATTATTGGGTAAACGGACAGGAGAATAAACGGATCATGTTCCCCTTCAGCAGCTTTCCGGAAAATCCCTACGCAATTGCTTATGAATTTATCAACAGTTCTAACCGTCATGGTATAACCGGAAATATCCAGGCAAATTATACGCTTACAAAACAACTTAGCTTACAGGTACGCACATCAGTTGATCAATCGTACGAAGAGCGTGCACAGAAACGTCCTTACGACGCAGGTTCAAAATTGGTGAAAGGAAGTTTGCGTACACAGAATATTTTCTCCAGTGAAATAAGTGCAGACTTTTTACTGAAGTACAATCAGAAAATCGGTACACATATCGATCTGTCAGCAATGGCCGGAGGAAGTTTATTACGCAATAAATACAAGCGTGATGAAACACGTGCCGATTCATTGATTTATCCGGGTTTGTACTCGTTTGCAAACTCAGCAGGGCCATTGGTAAGTATGCCTTACAGCAGCCGTTATGGTATCAATAGCTTTTACGGCTTACTTACGGCATCGTACGATAAATTTTTATTCCTCGATTTAACGGCACGCCAGGACTGGAACAGCGTATTGGCAACACCCGAACGTACAACCAATGCAGGATTCTTTTATCCATCTGCCAACATGAGTTTCATTTTATCGAACGTAACAAGGTTGCCAAAATATATCAATTATGCAAAACTCCGTTTCTCTGCATCGAGTGTGGGTAGCGGTGGAACCAATCCCTATTTAACGGCTTACAATTACGAATCGGCCGGCAGTTTATTTGCAGGTGGCTTACAAACACCGGGATTACTGGCCAACCCCAATCTTCGTCCGTTGCGTACAACATCGTACGAAGCTGGTGCAGAACTGAAGATGTTGAAGAACAGGTTAAGTCTTGATGTGGCGGTGTATACAGGTAGTACAAAAGATCAGCACCTGCGCAGAATACTCGATCGTTCATCGGGTTTTACACAAGTACTCATCAATGCAGGACGTGTAAACAATAGTGGTGTGGAAGTGGCATTGAATGGTTCGCCTGTAAAATCAAAAAAAGGATTTAACTGGAATGTGGGAGTTGTGTTCTCAACCAACAGAAACCAGATAAAGGAATTACTCGATAGCTCAGTGGTGTTGCAAACCGGCCCTGTTGGTGGCGGACAAATTGTTGCAAAGGTTGGCGGCAGCATGGGCGATTTGTATGGCCGTGGCTATGTACGTTCTCCCGACGGACAAGTGGTGTACGATACATTAACCGGTAATGCACTCATTTCGCAGGATGTTGTTTATCTCGGCAATACAATTCCCAAATACAAATTCGGTATTACCAACGAGTTTACCTACAAACAATTCCGTTTAAGCTTTTTGTTTGATGCGCAACTTGGCGGTGTAGCTCATTCGCTGATGCATTACAAATTGGCTGAACAGGGTAAAACAAAAAATACATTGCCCGGTCGTTACAATGGTATTATCGGGAATGGCGTAGTGATGACGGCTGATGGCAAGTACAGAACCAATGATGTTATTGCTACCAACATTGATGAGTATTACCGTTCGCATTATGGTGTTGATAATGCAGAAGGCAGCACCTTCAGTACCGACTTTTTCAAGTTTCGTGAAATGCGCTTCGATTATACACTGCATACGAAACTTGTACAGAAGCTAAAACTGCAAAAAGCAACAGTGGGTGTATATGGCCGTGATTTATTTATCTGGTCGCCATGGCCCATGTTCGATCCTGAATTTGGTACACTCAGCGGAACAGATATTGTGAGAGGTTTTGAAACTGCACAGTTCCCTTCTACAAGAACGATGGGTGTAAACCTCGTAGTTGCATTTTAAATTTTTAAAGACAATTAAACATGAAGAGCAATAAATTATTTGTACTGCTGCTTGTATGCAGTGTTACACTTGCATCGTGCACAAAAGGTTTTCAGGATTTGAATACCGATAACAACAATATCGCTTTTGCACTACCGCAGCAGTTGCTGGCACCTGCACTAACAGGAGCTTTAAATTATAACATGATCCGCAACCGCAATTTCAACAACGAGTTGATGCAGGTTACAGTGAACATCAGCGATGCAGAAGGACAGGTTTTCCGTTACGATTTCCGTTCTACCTGGGCCGATTACCTGTACAATGGTTTGTATTCGGAGTTAACCAACTTCAAAGACATTTACCGGATGGCAAGCGACACTGCTTCGAGTAATTACAACAAATCGTATATGGGTATATCGCTCATTTGCCAGTCGTGGATCTATTCCATTCTTACAGATACCTATGGCGATATTCCGTATTCACAATCGAACCAGGCAAAAGATTCTTTACGCTACGAGCCGAAGTTTGATAAACAGCGGGATATTTACCTCGACATTTTTCAAAAACTGGAAGCTGCGAATACTTTACTTTCAAGTAATACAGCAATTGTTGCAGCAAGCGATCCGGTTTATTATGGCAACGTAGCACGCTGGCGCAAATTCGGCAACTCGTTGTACTTACGTTTGCTGTTGCGTGTTTCGGGCAAAACTGAAGTAGCAGCAGATGCAATTGCCAAGATCAAGGAAATTACTGAAACCAATACATCAGCATATCCCATCATCGCCAGTAATGACGAGTCGGCTATTTTACGCTTTACAGGTATTGCACCTTACACATCACCACTTATTGCAGTACGGGAACAGGATTTTCGTCAACCCGGTTTAGCAACCTTCTTTATTCAAAATTTAGTTGATTGGAACGATCCACGGATTGATATTCCCACATACGGCAGCGGTGGTTTTAACCGTTGGGGTATTGCGCCTTACTCAGGTGCATATCTGGGCATTAACAGTGGCTATGCACCAGGTGAAAATCCGGTAAAGAAATCTTATTTCTATTCCATGACCTCAGCAGTTTCGTTACAAACAGAACCAATGGCGGGGATGATGATGAATTATGCCGAACTGCAGTTTATTCTTGCAGAAGCTGCTGCCAAAGGATGGATCAGCGGTTCAGCAGAAAACTATTACAACAACGGTGTACTGAACAGTATTACACTTTGGTTACCGTTATGGCCAACAACCATCAATCAACAAACAGGTTTACCGAATGATGTAAAAACATTTGTTGTTGCTGCAGATATTCAATGGGATAATAACGCATCGTTGGAAGATAAAATGGAGCGCATTCATCTGCAGAAATATTATGCACTGTTTCTTGCAGATCTGCAGCAATGGTTTGAATACCGTCGTACAGGACATCCGGTATTACCGAAAGGAGCAGGCTTACGTAACAATGGCGAAATGCCTGCACGTATGACATATCCCGTTTATGTGCAATCTGCAAATCCTACAAACTATAAAGCAGCAATTACTGAACAAGGGCCCGATGTTATTTCAACAAAAGTATGGTGGCAAAAACCATAACAGCTATGCAACGGCTTTGTGAATTTTAAAAATCAAAACATGAAATATTCATTTGTTTATACGATCATCTTGTGTTCTGTTTTAGTTTTTGGTTGTGCAAAAGACCAAACCTATCCCGGTGCACGCATCAGTCCATACATTGCATTATTTGACATCAGAGATTTATACAAAGGGTCTGATGTGACGCTTACAAAAGATCGGATGTACGGCTCAACAAAAATTACCGGAGTGGTGGTTTCGGATCATACAGAAGGAAATATGCCCGAAGGTTTACTGGTATTGCAGGATCGCAGACGTTTATCAGAGCTGCGAGGTATTTCGATTGCTTTAGGCAATGCGGCTGCGAACTATGTGCCCGGCGATTCAATCATTGTTGATGTTGAAGGCGGCATTTTAAAACGTGTAAATGGCATTTTACAAATAACGGGTGTAAACGAAACAGCTGTTACAAAAGTTGCAACAGGCAAAGCCATAGCAGTAAACAGAGTACCCTCGAACCTGGTACTTGCCAATCCTGATAAATACGAAAGCACCTTGATTGTTGTGGTGAAGGGTGGTTTTAATCCTGCACCTGCACCAACAGATGTGCTTAGTGGCGACAAGCTGCTAAATGATGGATTTGGTGAATTGAAATTACACACCTATGCAACGGCCGCATTTGCCAACAATTCGGTTCCTTTTCTGGCAAATTTTTACGGCATTGTATTTAATCAGCAAACAGCAGATAAAATATTAGTACCGCAGCTGCAAATGCGTAAAGCAAGTGATGTAGTGGTATTAAGTTCAACCATTAATGTAGCACCAATCTTAATTACAGGTTTCATCAGCGATGTGGCAGGTGGCGATGGTAACTATGAATACATGCAGTTTATGGCAACACGTGATATTGATTTTGCAGCAACACCATTCTCTGTGGTGGTTACCAACAATGCCAACGCATCTACACCAACCGGTTATCCTGCAAATGGATGGGCGACGGGAAGTATGCGTACATATAAAATGAATCTTACATCAGGTACTGCAGCAAAAGGAACTTTCTTTTATGTGGGAGGTGCCAATAAACTCATTAATGGAGCTTCATCAACCAACATCAGCAATGCAAACTGGATACGTGCATTTGACTATACAACCATTAATGGTGATGGCTTTGGTACAAAAACAAGTGGCTTGTTTGCCAACAGCGGTAACGCATCCGGGCTGGCAGTATTTGCAGGCACAACTGTTACGGCTGCATCTGTTCCGGTTGATGTACTGTTTGTTGCAACAGGCGGAAGTTTATATACACCCACACCAACAGCACAAGGTTACCGTATTGCCAATACCGATTGGTACGATATTAAAAATCCGATCACACTGGAAGATCAGCCATTTTATCGCAGCGGATCAAATACACTGAATATGGCTTATACAACTGCAGACCGTGGCTACTTCTATAAAATGGGAGGAGAGTACAATGTTGCATTGGGCCGTTGGATGAAAGCGAGAACACAGAACAATATCCTGCTTACCAAAACATCCACACTTAGTGAAATTGAAGGAGAGGGCGCAACCAAATTGCAATAACATGCTTTAATCTTAATTACTCAGAACGAGATCGATAATATGAAAAGAAAAGATTTTTTTAAACTGTTCGGCTTTGCTGCAACAGGACTGGCATTGCCACCGCTTGCAACTAAAGCAGCTGTTAATGAACAAAGTTTACAACAGCCTGTAAAACCAGTAACTGTTACAGGAAAAGTTATTGCAAACGGAAAAGGTATTGCAGGTGTGGCGGTAACAGACGGAACAAGTATTGTGCTTACCGATAAAAATGGCAACTATACACTGGAGGCTGCAGCAGGAGCAGAGTTTGTATATATTTCGTTGCCGGCAGGATATGCATTTCCGAACGAAAAGAAGATGGCAACGTTTTACAAAACGATCGATACAAAAACAGAAAACTTTGTTGCAGACTTTACACTGGAAAAATTAACGGTGGACGATTCGAAACATTGCTTTGTTGTTTGGGCCGATACACAAATGATTTCAGAAAAAGATGTGGAATTGCTCAAAACACAGTCGGTTCCTGATTTGCAGCAACTCGTGGAATCTTACCCAACAGGAACACTGTTTCATGGAATCGGTTGCGGCGATCTGGTGTGGGATAAATTTGAATTGTTCAAAGGTTACAAAGAAGCAATTGCTGCAACCGGCGTTACCTTCTTCAATGTAATCGGCAATCATGATATGGACATTAAAACCGCTCGTACAGATGAGTGGAGTGCAGAAACATTTAAAAAAGAATTTGGGCCAACGTACTATTCGTTCAATCGTGGAAAGATCCATTATGTGGTACTGGATGATGTGTTCTTCATTGGCACTGCAAAAAAATATATCGGTTATATTACCGAAAATCAATTGTCATGGCTGGAACAGGATTTGAAAAATGTATCGAAGGGTTCAACAGTTGTCGTAAGTCTGCATATTCCAACTGATACCGGTGCTGCCCGTCGTTATAAAAAAGAAGCTGAGTTGGGATCGAATGTGTCCAACAGGGAACAGTTGTACAAAATTCTTGCAGATTATAAAGTACATTTTATGTCGGGCCATACCCATTTCAACGATGTGTGGGAAAAAGAAAACATGATGGAACATAACCACGGCACTGTATGTGGTGCCTGGTGGACGGGCCCTGTATGTGGCGATGGTACGCCAAGCGGTTATGGTGTTTATGAAGTGGATGGTAATGAACTGACATGGTATTACAAATCAACCGGACTTCCAAAAGAACACCAGGTAACAGTTTTTGAAAAAGGAAGATCGAAAGATTACCCCGATGAAATAATTGCAAACGTATGGAACTGGGATAGCAAATGGAAAGTTGAGTGGTTTGAAGATGGTGCTGCGAAAGGTGCAATGGAACAACGTGTAGCATTTGACCCTCTGGCGGTTGAACTATACAGCGGCCCTGAGTTGCCGAAGAAACACAAGTTTGTGGAACCAACACTGGCCGATCATATCTTCTTTGCAAAACCATCGGCTGGAGCAAAGGAAATCGAAGTAAAAGTGACCGATCGTTTTGGCAAAGTCTACAGTGTAAAAAAGAAACTCGCATAGCCCGCATTTGAAAACAAAGAAAAGCCGGTTGCTTTGCAGCCGGCTTTCTTTTTATTTTGCAAGCAGAAAATTTCTCCACCAGTAACCACTGTCCTTAATCGTACGTAGCTGTGTCTTAAAGTCAACATGTATTAAACCGAACCGTGCATTGAATCCTTCGCTCCATTCAAAGTTGTCTGTTAACGTCCAGGCAAAATAACCTTTTACGTTTACGCCTTCCTGCTTTGCTTTATGCATGGCACTAATGTATTGCTGAAAATAAGCAATGCGTTCTGCATCGTGCACCGCACCATTCTTCAACACATCTTTAAAGCAGGCGCCGTTTTCTGTAACAATAATTGATTTTACACTGCCATAATTCCAGTAACGCTTCAGCATACGGTAAAACGAATCAGCATTAATTTCCCAACCCAAAGCAGTATGCGGTGCCTTTCTTGTTGTTGCTTTTACTTCAGAAGCCTGTATGTAAGGGATGAGTGCATTGTGTTTAACGGTCACCGAAAAATAATTCTGCACACCAATAAAATCAAAATCAAACTGCATGCGGTCGGTATAACGCCAGGCTTTTGTTTGCATGTGCAGCTTATCCATCAATGGGAAATCATCATGCGGGTAGTTTCGTCCCAACGTAGGTTCAATAAACAAACGATTCAACAACATATCCAATCGTTTTGCAGCGTCCATATCTTCTTTCTTATTGCTGAAGGGTAGTACTTCACTGCAGGAAAAGCTGGTGCCGATTACTGCGTTACGAACATGCTTACGTACAATACGTCCGCCTTCGGCCTGTGCAAGAACCGCATTGTGGATAGCAGGAAAAAAGTTTTCCAAACCGGTTTTCCCCGGTGCATGTTTACCCAGCATATATCCCAGCGAAGTAAAGCCCATGGGTTCGTTTAACACAATCCAGTGTTTTACCTTGCTGCCGAATTCTTCAGCTACAAATGTTGCATAACGGGTAAACCATTTTTGTAGGTGTACGCTTGTCCAGCCGCCTTCTTTTTGCAGTGCATGCGGCAGATCCCAATGATAAATTGTTGCAAACGGTATTAACCCCAGCTGCAAACATTCATCAATCAGCTTGTGATAAAACGCCACGCCTTCTTTGTTTACTTTGCCAATGCCATCAGGAAAAATGCGGCTCCATGAAAACGAAAAACGAAACACATGAAAGCCGAGTGCTTTTGCCAGCAGCAAATCATCTTTATACCGATGGTAGAAATCGCAGTTGTCAGTTGGTCTTGCTCCACCTTTTATTTTGCCTTGCCTGCGTGCAAACACATCCCAGATAGAAGGTCCTCGGCCATCAATATTCCAGGCGCCTTCGTTTTGTGCAGCCGCAATAGCCACACCCCACAAAAAATCGTTACCAAAAGCTGAAGCTGAGTATTGCAAGAAAATGTTTTACCGAAGTTGATGATTCTGCACGATTGCTGTGTTAACGAATTACTATCTTTTATGAACTGTAATTGTTCTTTTAAAGGTTCGTGCAAATTGCACACAATTTTATGCAGCCGCTTTTTATTTCGAAACAAGCGTATTGTTTAAATAGCTGTTCAGCTTCATAATGTTTACTACCTTTCGGTTGTTACCGGGTGAGGATATTTACAAACTATTTAATGGGTTCACTATGCGGTCTTTTCAATTTCTTTTCAGTCTTCTTTTTTTGAGTCAAACAGTTTTTGCACAACAAAGCCCAACCGTTGAGCAACAGCTAAACAAATCGAGAGTACGTTTACCGAATGGCTGGCAGCTTTCTCCTGCCGGAAGGATGTTGCCTTTGGGTGATCTGCCGCTGAATATAGCCGTATCAAAAACTAAACGCTACATGGCGGTTACTAATAACGGACAAAGCGTACAAAGTATTCAGCTCATCGATCCGAAAGCAGAAAAGATTCTGCACAGTATCATTATTCCAAAATCGTGGTACGGACTTACGTTCAGTGAAGATGAAAAATTTCTTTATGCATCGGGCGGTAACGATAACTGGATTTTACAATACGCCATTACAAACAATAAACTGCAACTGAAAGACAGTATTCAGCTTGGTGGTAAATGGCCGGTAAAAATTTCGCCCACAGGTATCAGCATCGATGATAAAGCCGGTTTATTGTATGTTGTAACAAAAGAAAACAATGCATTGTACATCGTGGATCTTGCCAGCAAGAAAATTCTTCATCAGGAAAAATTAGGTAGCGAAGCATATGCATGTATGCTGTCGCCCGACAGAAAAGAACTTTATATTTCGCTATGGGGCGGCGATGCAGTTGTTGTTTTTAATACTGTTACCCGCAGTATCAGCTCAAAAATAGTTGTAGGTGATAACCCGAACGAGCTTTTATTGAATAAAAACGGATCGTTGTTACTTGTTGCGAATGCCAATGATAACAGTGTTTCTGTAATTGATACGAAGCAACTCAAAGTACTGGAAGTATTGAATACGGCTTTGTACCCCGATGCACCTGCAGGTTCAACCGCCAACGGTCTTGCTTTGTCTGCCAATGAAAAAAGTTTGTACGTCGCCAACGCCGATAATAACTGCCTGGCTGTATTCGATGTATCGAATGCAGGTAAGAGCCGTCCCAAAGGATTTATTCCTGTTGGCTGGTATCCATCAAATATTAAAGTAATTGGTAAAAAAATATTCGTCGCAAATGGCAAAGGTTTTTCTTCGTTTGCAAATCCAACAGGGCCCAATCCTACAAGACCGGAGCAGACAGTTGAACATCATGTTGGTGATACCACTGTAAGAGTCCGTTCGGGATATATTGGCGGCTTAATGAAAGGAACACTTTCGATTATTGATGAACCATCAGAAACGACATTGGCCGTTTATTCGAAAGCTGTGTATACCAACACGCCTTACAGTAAAACAAAAGAACTGCATGCTGCAGGCGAAGCAGGTAACCCGATACCGATGAAGGTAGGACAACCTTCACCCATTAAATATGTGTTTTATCTAATTAAGGAAAACAGAACTTACGACCAGGTGCTGGGCGATGTTCCGCAAGGAAATGGCGATACAAGTATTGTGTTGTTTGGTGAAAGAGTGACCCCCAATCAGCACAAGCTGGTGAAAGAATTTGTACTGCTCGATAATTTTTATGCTGATGGTGAAGTAAGTGCCGATGGACATAACTGGAGCACTTCTGCAAATGCAACGGATTATCTCGAAAAAAACTGGGTAACAAGTTATGGCGGAAGAGGAGGTACTTATCCCGGCGAAGGCAAACGGGAAATTGCCAACCCGAAAAAAGGCTTTATCTGGGATTATTGTAAGCGTGCTAGTGTAAGCTATCGAACCTATGGTGAATTTGCAGATGATGGTAAGCCCAACATCCCTGCTTTGGAAAATCATGTATGCACGTATTTTACGGGTTATGATTTAGCCGTGCGTGACACCACACGTTTTTACCAATGGAAAAGGGAGTTCGATTCGCTGGTTGCGGTGAATGCTGTACCGCAATTCAATACTGTTCGTTTCGGTAACGATCATACCGAAGGGCAACGCACAGGTCGTCCAACACCCTTTGCACATGTTGCAGACAATGATCTTGCTGTGGGATTATTTGTTGAGTATTTATCCAACAGTCCCATCTGGAAAGAATGCGCCGTGTTTATTGTAGAAGATGATGCACAAAACGGATCGGATCATGTGGATGCACATCGCACTACTGCGTATGTTGCTGGTCCTTTTGTGAAGCGTGGCTTTGCAGATCACACCATGTATTCAACTTCCTCGATGTTGCGCACGATGGAATTAATTCTTGGTTTACCTCCCATGAGTCAGTACGATGCAGCAGCTACACCCATGTGGAATTCGTTCACCGCAACGCCCAATTACAAAACGTTTGTTGCATTGCCATCTAACATTAACCTCAACGAACGCAACACAAAAAACACCGCCAGTGCAAGACTCAGCAACAGTTTCGATTTCAGAAAAGAAGATACCATTCCCGATCTCATCTTCAGCGAAATTGTTTGGAAAACAGTAAAGGGTGAAGACTCTCCAATGCCGGCACCACGACGCAGTGCATTTGTAAAACTAAAAGAAGAAGACGATGAGGAGGAGGAAGACAAAGAAAAACCTCTACGAAAGAAATAGTCTATCAACATGAATAAGTCGCCCCGTTAAAATCAACGGGGCGTTTTGTTTACTCGATAAGATGTAGAAAAAGGATGAAGCGTTTTCATTCTTCTTTCGTTTAAACAACAGCATTAACTGAAGGATAAAAGATTTGACACATCTATACCGCTTTCTTGAACTTTCCGTAACCGGCCCGGGCTTATTACAATTCTACATTTAAAGTAAAATTTTACACCACTCTAACTACCAGCTTCAAATGAAAACCGTCGTTGTTTTGCTGTTCGTTCTACAGGCTCTCTGCATAAGCTTTTCAGCAAATGCCACGAATTATTACATCAACAGCATTACAGGCAACGACGCAAACAAAGGAACCTGCAAAACAGATTGCTGGAAAACAATATCACCGCTAAAAACGATTCAACTGAAAGCCGGCGATTCCATTCTGTTGGCAACAGGCCAGGTTTTTACCGGCATGTTATCATTGATTGATGTGAAAGCCGATGTCAAGCACCCGGTGGTGGTCAGCAGTTATCCGTTTAAAGGAAACAAGGCAAAACCTGTGATTGATGCTGGCGAAGAATTGAATGCCTTACTCATTCAAAACTCTTCGTTCATTCATGTTACAGGAATTGAATTCACCGGCAAAAAACCTTACACTGCAAACAATAGCAACAATAAAGCGCAAATGCGTTGCGGAATTTTAGTTGAAATAACGAAAGACGATTTGTTTCAGCAGATACAACTTACAGATGTGCTGGTACACGATGTGTATTACAATGAGCCCGGTTTTACACGTTCAGCTGCAGAGGTAAAATCGGCCAACGGTACACAGAGTTATGGATGGGGTATTCGTGTAATCAATAATACGAAAGCCGGAAAGTTAACGGGTATAAAAATTCTCAAGTCAAACGTATTCAACGTAAGTCATACAGGTATAAAAGCAACGGCTAACGTCAACGGTATTCAGCAACTGGAAATTGCAGCTTGCAGTGTATCGCAAACGGGAGGGCCGGGCATGCAGTTTTCCGGAGTGACAGATGGCCACATTCATCACAACACAATCGATCATTCCGGATCAACAGCCGATAGCAGAAACTGGGGAAGAGGCAGTGGATTGTGGACGTGGAGCTGCAGCAATATACTTATTGAGCACAATCGTTTTGAACATGCAAATGGCCCTGGTGATTCGGCAGGTGTACATATTGATTATAACTGCAGCGATGTAGTAATACAGTACAATCTCAGCGCCAATAATGCAGGCGGATTCTGCGAGATCTTAGGCAACAATTATAACTGTGCTTACCGCTACAACATCAGCATCAATGATGGTCATCGGGTAAAAGGAGAAAATGGTGCGTTCCAGGAAGGGAAAATTTTCTGGCTTAGTGGTTACCAGGGCAATGAAAAGAAAAATGCCGGTCCATACAACAGTTATTTCTACAACAACACCATTTACGTTGCTAAAAATATAATTCCGAAAGTAGCTGTAAGCAGCAGTGCTGATGGCGTACTGATTGCCAATAACATTTTTTATTTTGAAGGAGCGGCCCAAATGGTTGCAGGCGATCAGAAGAAAAAAGAAGTGGATGTTGATGGTGTGCCGAATGTAGTGTTCATGAATAATCTTTTTCTGCGTGCAGATAACTGGCCAACAGATATTCCATTGCAGGATGCAGCACCGCTCTTTGGTGATCCACAATTTATCAAAAAAGGAACTGTACAGCTGCAGGATTACCGGCCATCAAATAGCAATTTGATTAAGAACAAAGGCATTGCTGTTCTCCCGATTCCAAACGACAGTATCGGTTTGCGAATTGGTTTGAAGGTAGAGCATGATATACTGGGCAATCGTATTGTTGGCAAACCCGATATCGGAGCAATTGAAGTAACTGAAAACGGAAAAACCAATCATAAATAACAGCCTGTGAAGAATAGAAAAATTCAGCAACGTATAGTCGGCTTAACTGCAATATTGCTTATTGCAACGGCTTGGGCCTTTACAAAAAAATCAAAATCAGAAACGGTAACGGATCAAACGAAGCCGAACATTATCATCATTCTTACAGACGATCAAGGTTATGGCGACGTTGGCTTTACGGGTTGTAAAGATATTCCCACACCGAATATCGATCGCATTGCAAAGAATGGTGTTGTATTTACAAATGGCTACGTTAGCTATGCGGTGTGCGCACCCAGCCGTGCCGGTTTAATGACGGGTCGTTACCAGGATCGTTTTGGTTACAGCCGCAATCCCTTGTATCGCCCGTTTGATGCAACAATTGGTTTGCCATTAACAGAGCAAACATTACCGGAACTGCTAAAGCAAAATGGTTACAATACGATGGGCATTGGCAAATGGCATTTAGGTGTGCATCAACAGTTCCGTCCATGGAACCGTGGCTTCAACGAATTTTTTGGTTTCCTCGGCGGTGGGCATCGCTATCTTCCGGAAGAATATACCATTGCACAGCAGGATAGTGCAAAGAATGAGGCAGAGAGCTATCGTACCAAACTCATCCGCAATAACACGGTTGTTGAAGAGCGTGAATATTTAACGGATGCATTATCAAGAGAGGCTGTTTCTTTTATTGAGCGTAACAAGCAACAACCATTTTTCCTTTACCTCGCCTATAACGCACCGCATGCACCCTTGCAGGCTACACCGAAATATTTAAGCCGTTTCGAACACATCAAAAATCCGAAACGTAAAACCTATGCAGCCATGGTTAGTGCCGTTGACGATGGCGTTGGTGCGGTGTTAGACAAACTGCAACAACTGCAGCTTACAGAAAATACGATTGTCATTTTTCTTTCGGATAATGGCGGTCCGGAAAATGATAATGGCAGCGATAACGGTCCGCTGCGTGGTGGCAAAGGATCTCTTTTTGAAGGCGGAATAAAAGTGCCGTTTGCCATGCAATGGCCCAAACAGATCAAGGCAAACACGCAATACGATCAACCCGTTATATCGTTGGATATTTTTGTAACAATTGCTTCGAACATCGGAAAGAGTAGTTCTCCAAAGAATCAATTAGATGGTGTCAATCTCCTGCCTTATCTACAATCAAAACAACAAGGATCGCCGCATGCGTATTTGTTCTGGCGACAATTTGATCAAAAGAATTATGCTGTACTTCACCAGTCTGGATTTAAAGAAGTCATTCTGAAAGACTCGGTTTTCAATCTCTACAATCTGAAAGCAGAAATTGATGAGAAAACAAATGTGGATGATAAAAACTTGCTCAACAGTTTTGAGCAGCAGCGACGAAAATGGGAAGCTCTGACAATTGCACCAATTTTCTACGGACTGAACCAGGAAGAAATCTACGAACGGGAGAAAAAAGCAGCGCCACAAAAATAAACTGCTGTACAACAGCACAAGATCACATATAAAATCAGCATGAGATATATTCAAACGATAAAACAAAACAAACGAAGCTGCTATGTAGCGGGCTGTTTGTTTTCTTTGCTGCTAGTTGCATTGTTGATTGGCAACAGTGGATTTAAAAAAGACAAGCAAGTTTCAAAACCAAACATCATTGTGATACTGATTGATGATGCAGGTTATGCTGATTTTGGGTTTATGGGATCGAAAGATCTGCAAACGCCGAATATTGATCAGCTCGCCGCAACTGCAGTACGTTTTACCGATGCACATGTTACCGCTTCTGTGTGCAGTCCGTCGAGAGCGGGTTTGTTAACCGGCAAATACCAACAGCGCTTTGGTTACGAATGCAACGAAGGAGACGGGTATACAGGGATGGATACCAAACAAACCATCATCCCCAAACTGTTGCAGCAACAAGGATATGCTACGGCTGCATTTGGCAAATGGCATTTGGGTTTTAAACCCGAGCAACATCCGTTACAAAAAGGCTTTCAATATTACTATGGTTTCTTAAGTGGTGGTCGAAGTTATTTTTACCGACCGGATAAAGATGATCGTCAAGGAGCAAAAAATGCATTGATCGAAAATCAACAGCAGATAAAGTTCGAAGGTTACCTTACCGATGTGCTGGCTGATAAAGCAGCTGCTTACATCCGAGCAAACAGTAAGCACCCGTTTTTCATGTACTGGGCACCCAATGCTGTTCATACACCAATGGAAGCGAGTAAAGAAGACATGGACAGATTTGCCAACCATCCCCGCCAAAAACTTGCAGCCATGACGTTTGCACTCGACCGTGCAGTTGGTAAAATAACAGATGAACTGAAAAAGCAAGGTTTGTATGAGAATACACTTATTTTCTTTTTAAGCGATAATGGCGGCGCACACAATAACCAATCGATCAATTTTCCATTAAAAGGATTTAAAGGAAATAAATACGAAGCCGGACACCGGGTTCCGTTTTTAGTTAGCTGGCCTAAACGATTTGCGGGCGGAACAGACTTTACAGGACTTACTTCTTCGCTGGATATTTTTCCAACAGCACTTGATGCAGCAGGTGTACAGCCAACAGCATCACTCGGGTTAGACGGTGTAAGTCTGTTGCCATTCTTAACTGCAGATAAAAAAATGCAACCGCACGAACAATTGGTTTGGCGTAAAGATGCTGCAGCCGCAATCCGCATCAATCAATACAAACTGATTCGGGTAAAAGGGCTGGGCGAGCGGTTGTATGATCTGAACCAGGATCCCGGCGAAACAAACGATCTGCGGCAACAACAACCCCAAATCTTTTCATCGATGAAGCAACAACTGCTTACTTGGGAAAAAGATAAAATGAAACCCATATGGACTGAAGGCGCAATGTGGGATACCATTACATTGATGATTCACGACGATTTAATGAATAACCGAAAGGTACGAGTGCGCAATCCTGAAGAATTGGCAACCTTCCGTTTAAAGAAATAGATGTTCGTAACCTGATAAATAACACAACAGCATGTTTACAAAGCAAAAAACGGGAAATATTGAAAAAAACAATCAACGGTTAAATATTAAACTGGCAGTCATCTATTTTTTACTGGTCATTTTATTTATTTCGTTATTACTGTTTTTATAGTTTAGCGCAAGGCTGTAAAAAAACTTCAACTAACGTGGAATTCATCTAAATTGTAAGTTCGGTTAACGATTAATTTAGAAACGCTTTGTCGTCCTGTATAAAAAAATATGCTTGCCTGCTGTTGTTAATTGCTGTAGCCCTTACCGGTTATACGCAACGGGCCAGTTCGTTTATCAGTATAACGGGCGAGTTGGTGAACAACGAAGTTACTTCCATCATACAGGATAAAAACGGGTTTATCTGGTTTGGTACAAGAGGTGGTTTACAACGCTTCGATGGCTATGAAATGAAATTGCTCAAAAACGATTTCGGCAAAGGAAGCAACTTGTTAAGTCAATCCATTGAAGTCTTGCAGAATGGGAAACAGCATAACATCTGGATTGGTACAAAATCGGGCGGACTGAGTGGATATGATCTGGAGACCGGAAAAATTTCCAACTATCCAAACAATAATCCAAACAGCACCGGATTTAACGCCGATTATATTCTTTCCATTTTAGATACCGACAGCGAAAAATTATTGATTGGTACATGGAAAGGGTTTCAATACCTCAATAAAAAAACAGGCGAGTTTACAATTCTCAACAGTGTTTGGAAAACATTCGATATACAACCTGATGGCAAAGGCGGTTACTGGGTGGCAACAAACAACGGATTACAACATTTTACTTCAAGTCTTGTTAATGATGTGTCGTATAATTTCGGCATCAACGCTGTCAACATTACGTCCATTGTCAACGATAAAGCAAGCAATTGTTTATGGCTGGGCACCTGGAACGAAGGATTGATACGGTTCGATCTCTCTACCAAAGCATTTAAAAACTACAGGCATCAAAAAAATAACGAAACCACACTCAGTTCCAACAACACCTATCGTATTTTACTCGATTCGAAAGGTACGTTGTGGGTGGGTACATGGGGAGGCGGTTTAAATCGTTTCAACAGTAAAACAGAAAGCTTTGAAAAAATACATTTAGAAATTCCCGGTATTTACACCAACGATAACCAGATCATTCTAACAATTCAGGAAGACCCTTCCGGTTTATTATGGATAGGCACGGATGGTTCCGGCGTTTTTAAATTCGATCTGAAGCAGAAAAAGTTTTTCAATATTGGATACGACAACAAAAAGAATACGCTCTCTGGCAGTACACATGTGCTTTCGGTGTATGTAGATCCGTTTAATAAATTATGGCTAAGTACAAAAGGCGGCGGTATACAGTATTCAGCCAATTGGAGCAATTTTACCGAGATAAAAATTGATGACGTTCAAATTCCGAATGCGCCCAACTTGCCCTATGAAAGCCGCTCGTTTTTGCAGGAAGGCGATTATTTATGGGTAAGTACAAACAAAGGCTTGATACGTATCTTAAATAAAGGACAACAAACAAAAGCCCATGAACTATTCATTCCTGTACCAAAAGGTACTATATCCATCAGTGCGAAAAAGACAACACAAATAGTAAAAGATTCTTCAGGCATCATCTGGATCGGCACACAGGAAGGCGGTCTCAGTTGTATTACGGGTTATGATAAGCAAAACAAACCATTGTTTAAAAATTATCAGCCTGCTTATGGCGTTAAAGGTGCGTTACAAAACGAACGAGTAAGTTGTTTGCTGGTTGATTCGAAAAAGCGGCTGTGGATTGGTACTTATAAAGGATTACACCTGTATCAACCGGCAACCGACAAGTTCCAGGTATTTACGCAGAGTAATGAAAAGAAGAACAGCATCAGCAACAATACTATTCTATGTTTAGCAGAAGATAACTATGGAAACATTTGGGCTGGCACACAATACGGCGTAAACAAGATTACCGGATATAACGGCAAAGACTTGACAGTTACAAGTTACACAACAAAGGATGGACTGCCCAGCGATTATATTCATGCGGTGATTCCTGATAAAAAAGGGCATATCTGGATGAGTACCAATAAAGGCATTATCCGTTTTAATCAATCGAACAATTCATTTGCTGTTTTCGATAAACGGGATGGCGTACAATCAATTGTTTTTTCTGAAAACGCTTTTTGTAAAGATGCAGCAGGTCGTTTTTTCTTTGGTGGAGTAGAAGGCTTAACTTATTTTTTTCCGGATAGTATTCAAATCAGTCAATTTAAACCGCCGATCTACTTTACCAATTTAACCGTCAACAATATCCCATACGAATTTGGTACAGGTAAAGCAGACAGTGTGCTTTTAAACAAACCATTTTATAAGACGGAGAGTATTACGCTGAACCATAAAGAGAATATCTTTTCGGTTGAGTTTGCTGCACTCGATTACCATGCACCCGATAAAAATGAATACATGTACAAGCTCGAGGGCTTTAATGAAGATTGGGTGTATGCCGGTAACAAACGCCTGGTTTCGTTCACCAATTTGCAGCCCGGTACTTACAAGCTACAGGTAAAAGCAAGCAATAGCGATAAAAGATGGAATCCTGCATCGCATGAATTAACCATAAAAATTCTGCCACCACCATGGAAAACCTGGTGGGCATACAGTATTTACATTGCAATTTTCCTATTTCTGTTATGGTTAACACGTTATCTTGGTTTACGGCAGGAGGCATTAAAAAATCAATTAACGCTGAGCAAACTTGAACGCCAACAAGAAAATAAATTAGCCGATTTTAAGGAACGATTATTCACGAATATTTCGCATGAATTCCGTACACCATTAACACTTATACTGGGGCCGTTGGATGATTTACTGCAACGGAAGAAATTGGATGCTGCAGTTGAAAAAAGTCTTCGCCTGATACAGAAACAATCGAAGCGCATGTTGCGGATGGTGAACCAGCTGCTCGATTATCAAAAAGCAGAAGCCGGAAGTTTAAAATTATCGTTACAACCGGGTGAAATGATTTCGTTTTGCCACGGCATCTGCATCCTATTTAACGATGAAGCAGACAGAAGAAATATTACGTACACGTTTACTTCACAGGAAAAATATCTCTCGTTTAACTTTGATCACAACAAGCTGGAGATTATCGTTTTTAATATTCTGTCGAATGCGTTTAAATTCACGCCCAATGGTGGAAGTATTACGGTAAGCGTTAAGAAAAAAGAAAATCGCTCCTGCGAAATAAGTGTACAGGATTCCGGAAGAGGGATTCCCCCTAATGAAATTGACCGGATCTTTGATCGGTTTTACAGGGGTAGAGCAGAAGATGCCACAACCATTTCCGGTACAGGCATCGGGCTTTCGTTTGTAAAAGAATTAACGGAACTGCATGGCGGAACTATTACAGCAAAAAGTGATGGCGTTAACGGCAGTTTGTTTACTGTTACATTACCGGCGCTAACCGTTGCAGAATCACTACTGAATATTCCAACCGAACCTTTGAACCACAACGCTGAAAACATTGAACAACATTTAAACTCAGATATTATGCAGGACGAACAAGAGCAGATCAGCCAGGAACAACCGATTATCCTGGTGGTGGAAGATGAAGCAGATATGCTGCAGTACATCTACGAAATTTTATCGCCTTCGTTTAAAGTAGTTACAGCAACCAATGGCAGAGAAGGTATTGAAAAAGCAGTTGAAACAATTCCTGATCTCATCGTCAGCGATGTAATGATGCCTGAAGTAGATGGTCTTGAATTGTGCCGGAAGCTCAAATCAGATAAAGACACATCGCATATTCCGATCATTCTCTTAACTGCACTATCTGATATGGAGCATCATGTACAGGGTATTCGTGAAGGGGCCGATGTGTATTTACCCAAGCCATTTAACTCGCAGTTGCTGCTGGTACATATTCAAAACCTCATCAACTCCCGTAATACGCTGAAAGAATTATATGCTAAACGGATACTGCTGGGCACAGGTAATTTTGAGATCAAAACATTTGAAGAAGAGTTTTTGGCCAAGTTGATGAAGCTGGTGGAAGAAAATATTTCAAACAGTAATTTTAATAACGATGACCTGGCCAACCTCATGTTTATGAGCCGATCAACTTTTTACCGTAAACTCAAAGCCGTAACAGGTATGTCGGGCAATGAATTTATCCGCACCGCCAGGTTAAATTATGCAGCCAAGTTACTGGAGAGCGGAAAGTACTCGGTAACAGAAGCGGCGTATGAAGCAGGGTTCAACGATATCAAATATTTCAGAAAACGCTTTCAGGAACAATTTTCCGTATCACCTTCAGAGTACAAAAAATAACAATCACACATTACTGCAAGGGCAGTGCATTAACAGGCTCTGCTACGTTTGCACCCCTATTTTGAAAAGAACAGGTACTGCAGCTATAATAATTTAGCTGTTATTTCATGCCTTTATGTAGTAGTTACAGCAAAGGTTTTGAAAACACATTGTAATGAAAGCTTGTCTAAATAATTATTGTCTTGCACGTATCTGTTGTTTGCTTGTTCTATTGCTTCAAATTTCAGTTTGCAGCGCACAGAGCCAACATGCCCCATGGGAAAATCCAAAGATTGTAGATGAAAATAAGGAAGCACCCCATACTTCGTTTGTGTTGTTCAATAAAAAAGAAGATGCACTGTCGGATGATATGCAGCGTTCATCTTTTTATCAGTCGTTGAACGGCGATTGGAAATTTTTCTACGCTCCGGATATTTCAAAAGGGCCACGTAATTTTTTTGAAACAACATACGACGACTCCAGATGGAATACCTTACCTGTCCCATCAAACTGGGAGCTAAAAGGCTTTGGTACTCCTATCTATACCAACATCATTTATCCTTTTCCCAAAAATCCGCCGTTCGTTGGTAACGATAATCCGGTTGGCACTTACCGAAAAGAATTTACAGTACCGGAAAACTGGAATGGTAAAGATGTGTTGTTGCATTTTGGTTCTATCACCGGCTGTGCGTTTGTGTATGTAAACGGACAAAAAGCAGGCGTCACGAAAGCATCAAAAACTGCGGCAGAGTTTAACATTACAACGTATTTGCAAAAAGGAAAGAACCTGCTGGCCGTACAGGTATTTCGCTGGCATGATGGGAGCTACCTCGAAGACCAGGACTTTTGGCGTTTAAGCGGCATTGAACGGGATGTGTTTATTTATGCGTTGCCTGCATTAAGCATTTGGGACATGGAAGTAAATGCCGACCTGGATGCGTCGTATAAAAATGGATTGTTGAATGCAGATGTATTTCTGCGGAAATTTAAAAACAATCCCATCAAGGATGCAGTTGTTGCTGTTGAGTTGCAGGATCAATCGGGGAAAATTCTTTTCAGCCAAAAGAAGAAAGTAAAAGATGCAGCAGATACGTTGCAACAGGTTTCTTTTAAAACTACTGTTACACAACCAAAACAATGGAGTGCAGAAACAGCGAACCTGTATAACTGCATCATCAGTTTGCAGGATGCTTCGGGCAAAATCATTCATACAACGGCAGTAAAAATTGGTTTCAGAAAAGTTGAAATAAAAAATGCACAACTGCTGGTAAATGGTAAAAAGATCATGGTACATGGTGTTAACCGGCACGAGCATGATGAATACCTTGGTCATGTACCTACAAAAGAGTTAATGATCAGAGATATTCAGTTGATGAAACAACACAACATCAATGCAGTGCGTACGGCGCATTATCCCAACGATCCGTTATGGTTAAAACTTTGCGACGAATACGGGTTGTATGTGGTGGATGAAGCAAATGTGGAAATACACGGTATGGGTGTGCTGCCCGGCAAAATTGATACCACGAATCATCCCGCATACCAACCGGAATGGGCTCCTGCAATAAAGGATCGTGTTGTTCGCATGGTAGAGCGTGATAAAAATCATGCATCTGTAATTATCTGGAGCATGGGCAACGAGTGTGGGAATGGAAAAGTTTTTCGTGATACCTATCAATGGATCAAACAGCGGGATAAAAGCAGACCCGTATTGTTTGAACAGGCAATGGAGGAGTGGAATACGGATATTGTCAGTCCGATGTATCCCAGCATTAAATACATGAAGGATTATGCAAAAGATGTAACAAAGAAGCGCCCCTTTATCATGTGTGAATATGCACATGCCATGGGCAACAGCAGCGGTAACTTCCAGGAGTATTTTGATATCATCAACTCAAGTCCGCATATGCAGGGTGGTTTTATTTGGGACTGGGTTGACCAAGGCTTTAAAACCAAAGATGAAAACGGCAAAGCCTATTGGGCTTATGGCGGCGATTTTGGCGCAGGTAATCTACAAAACGATGAAAACTTTTGTGCCAACGGTTTAGTAGCAGCCGATCGTTCACCACATCCCGGCATTTATGAAGTAAAGAAAGTGTACCAGGATATTGTTTTTAAAGACAGGAATTGGAAAAGCGGGATCATACAAGTACAAAATAATTTCAATTTTATATCACTTGCCGGCTACCAATTTAAATGGGAATTGTTGAAGAATGGTGTAGCAGTCAAGTCCGATACGTTTTCAATTGCTGTGCAACCTTCATCAGCAGCAGAAGTAAAACTGAACTTACCTGTATTGGATGAAAGCAGTGAAATGATGCTAAATGTATATGCTGTAACACGAACAGCAACAGCATTGGTACCAGCCGGACATGAAGTGGCACGTGAGCAGTTTGGCGGTAATAGTTTGCAATTCTTTACACAAAGCAATTTAAGACAAGGCAAACTCGAATTAGTACAGGCAGATAACATCATCCATTTTAAATCAGGTGCAATCAGCGGCAGCTTTAACAGCAAAACAGGAAAATTTATTGCATACCAAATGGATGCTGTTTCGTTGCTGAATACATTCCCTGAACCTTATTTCTGGCGAGCACCAACAGATAATGATTTTGGCAACCAAATGCCACAACGTTTAGGTTTTTGGCGCAATGCACATAACCTGTTGCAGCTTGACACAGTGAAAGTCTACGAACAAACAAAAAACGGATTCGTGATTGACTGTTACTATCGAATGACAGCTGTAGACGTACCTTATGTAATTACGTATGAACTGCTGAACAATGGCGCAGTAAAAGTAACAGCGACTATTGATCTGCAAAACAAGAAGCTTCCCGAAATGCCCCGCTTTGGCATGCGTTTAACCGTTCCGAAAACTTATACGCAAATCGATTTTTACGGCAGAGGCCCTTGGGAAAATTACAGCGACAGAAACACCGCTGCTTTTGTTGGTATCTATCAACAAAAAACAGCAGATCAGTTTGTAAAAAATTACATCAGGCCACAGGAGAATGGCTATAAAACCGATATTCGTTGGGTGCAGTTGTACGATACAGGAAACAACGGTATTAAGATAACGGGAGTACAGCCGATCTGCTTTAGTGCATTGCCGTACATGACTGAAGATCTTGATCCCGGTGTTACCAAAAAACAACAGCATCCTTCCGATTTGAACGAACGGAAATTCACATTTGTACATGTTGATTTAAACCAACGAGGAGTGGGAGGCGATAACAGTTGGGGGGCTTATCCACACCCACCTTATTTATTAACCAAGAATAAGTATACTTACAGTTACATCATAGAGCCTGTTACAAAATAAATGATATGAAGAAACTCATCAACCGATTATTGCTTGCAACGTTTGTACTTTCAGTATGTACTGCAGTACAAGGTCAACCAACCAAAAGTAAAAAGCCAAACATTATTTTAATTTATACCGATGATCTCGGTTATGGCGATGTTGGTTGCTATGGTACATCGGCTATTCCTACACCAAACATTGATCGTTTGGCAAAGAATGGTGTGCGTTTTACCAATGCGCATGCAACATCTGCCACATGTACACCCTCACGCTTTTCGTTGCTTACAGGAAAATATGCATGGCGTAAAGAAGGAACAGGTATTGCTCCCGGCGATGCATCGCTGATCATTCCTGTTGCAACTACAACATTACCCGGCATGTTGCAAAAAGCCGGTTACAATACAGCGGTGATTGGTAAATGGCATTTAGGATTAGGCGATGCAAACGGTGCAGACTGGAACGGAGTGATTAAGCCGGGCCCGCTTGAAATTGGTTTTAACTACTCCTTCTTAATTCCTGCAACAGGCGATCGTGTGCCATGTGTGTTTGTCGAAAACCACAATGTTGTTAATCTCGATAAAAACGATCCGATAAAAGTTAGTTATACCGGCCCTGTTGATGCAAATGCACCCACCGGCAAGAAAAATCCGGAGTTGTTGAAAATGCATCCATCGCACGGACATGATATGACGATTGTGAACGGCATCAGCCGCATTGGTTACATGAGTGGTGGTACTGCTGCACTTTGGAAAGATGAAGACTTTGCGAACATACTTGTTCAGAAAGCAACCGCATACATTACGCAGCAAAAAGCAAATCCCTTCTTCTTGTATTTTTCTACACACGATATTCATGTGCCACGTGTTGCCAATGAACGTTTCGCAGGCAAGAGCGGCTTTGGTCCGAGAGGCGATGTGCTGCTGCAATTGGATTGGACAGTTGGACAAATTGAAGAAGTGTTGAAGAAAAACGGATTGCTGGAGAACACACTCATCATTTTCACCAGCGATAACGGCCAGGTAATTGATGATGGATACAAAGATGATGCAGTTGAAAAGTTAGGTAACCATAAACCAAACGGTATTTATCGTGGTGGTAAATACAGTGCATTTGAAGCAGGTACAAGAGTTCCGTTTATTGTAACCTGGAAAGGGAAGATACAACCTGGCAAAGTAAATACTGCTTTGTTCAGCCAGGTAGATTTGTACGCCAGCTTAGCTGCGTTAACAGGTGGTAAAGTGGAAGCAGGCCAGGCGCCCGACAGCAAAAACTATTTGCCGGTTTTACTCAATCAAACCAATAAACCACGTGAATATTTAGTGGAGCAATCCATTAACTCTACACTATCGTTGGTAATTGGTAATTGGAAATACATTGAACCATCAAAAGGGCCAAAGATCAACAAGGATACCAATACGGAATTGGGTAATGATCCGAAGCCGCAATTGTATAACCTGGCTGATGATCCCGGCGAAACAAAAAACCTTGCAGAAGTTTATCCTGAGCGGGTTGCAGAAATGAAACTCAAACTCGATAACATCAAGCAGAAATAAATTGAAGAAGCGAAGTATTCCAGAACAGCAATACTTCGCTTCTTTGTATACAGCGCAAACCATTGCACAAAAGCGGGAAAGACGTTCATTGGAATTTTTCAGCAAGTTATCTTGCGTAAAAATGATTGCATGCCATTACGAATAAACTACAAGGCTTTTCTTTTATTCCTTGCATTTGGAATAACCTGCATGCATGCTTCTGCACAACTGTTGCAACCGGCTACTGCACCCAATACTGCACAAAAAGAATTGATCAAACGTGGGTATGGTATGTTCATCCATTTCGGTGTGAACACATTTACCAATCTAGAATGGTCGGATGGTACTACACCTGCCAGTGCATACAATCCAACCAACCTCGATCCCGATCAATGGGTACGTACAGCAAAAGAAGCTGGCTTTCGTTATGTGTTGCTGATCACCAAACATCACGATGGCTTTTGTTTATGGGATAGTAAGTATACCGATTACGATGTGGCTTCATCACCCGTTAAAACGGATGTGGTAAAAGCTGTTGCCGATGCCTGCAAAAAATACGGACTGCAATTCGCCATTTATTATTCGCTTTGGGACAGACATGAACCTACGTTCAATGATCCCAATCCGCAGAAGTATATTGATTTTATGTTGAATCAGTTGAAAGAACTGTTTACCAACTATGGCTCTATTTGTGAACTCTGGCTGGATGGTGGCTGGAAAAGAAATCCCACTGATTGGGGTATTGACCAAGTGTATAAACTGGTAAAGCAGTACAACCCCAATTGTGCAGTAAGCGTTAATCACACCATCGTAAATGAAGAAGGCAAACGAAAATTTACTTTGCCTTCATTAATGACAGAAGACAATAAATATTTCTTTCATTATTTCCCCAGCGATTTCAGGTTGTGGGATCCAAAGATCATTACCAAATTCGATAAGAAGCAATACCTGCACGAAGGAAAATCGTATTACCTGCCTTACGAACATACCATTTGCTTAAGCAGCCGATGGAACTGGTTTCAAAAATCGGAGCAACTTCCTGTTCGTGCTTTGGATGAGCTGGAAGAATTATTTTATTGGTGTACCGATAATGATAATTCGCTGGTGATAAATGTACCGCCCGACAAAACCGGACGCATCAGAGAATACGAAGCGCTTGCAGTAATTGAATTGGGAAAACGTTTGGGCATTAAGCCCAACAAACCTTTGCCTAAAAACGGAAGATTTATTTCGCTGTTAAAACCTGCTGCAGCAAGCAGTGTAGCTGCAGATAAAGACATTACCTACAGTGCCTCATTTGTAAATGACGGAAGTTTAGACAGCCGCTGGCTTGCTGCCGATACAACAGCTGCATTAACCATTGAACTCAATCCTGCTGAAGCATTTAATAAGATCAGCATCTTTGAATACCAGGATACAAAAAATCTACCTGACGGATTTTCGCAGATAAGAAACGGCAGAATAAAGGAATACAGCATTGATATTTGGCAGAACGGACAATGGCAAACTATTTACTTAGGCACAGAGCCAATGGGCGATTGTAAAGTCATCCGTTTTCCAAAAACGTATGCAACCAGTAAATTACGATTGAACGTACTGAAAGCAACTGCACCGCCTTCGGTGTATGAGCTGTCGGTGATCAATTTTTAAAAACTGGACGGCGTTATACAGGTATCATCAGCAATCCTGATCATTAAAGAATAATTTATGTTACGGAACCTCCTTGCAATATTCTCATTTTTATGTTTACTGCAGCCTGCTTCTGCGCAAACCAAACAACAACAACCGAACATAATTGTAATTCTTGCCGATGATCTGGGCTGGGTCGATCTTACATCGTACGGCAGTACATTTTACGAAACACCTAATCTTGATCAACTGGCTGCAAAAGGAATTCGTTTTACTCAAGGTTATGCCACCTGCCCGGTATGTAGTCCTACACGTGCAACGATGATGACAGGCAAGTACCCGGTTAAAACCGGCGTTACCGATTGGATCAAAGGACGGCAGGAAGATGGCAAAGCAAAGCCTTATGAAAAATTAATTGCACAACCCACCGCTTACCAATTGGCACTCGAAGAAAAAACAATCGGAGAGTATGCACTTGCAAATGGATACAGCACCTTCTTTGCCGGTAAATGGCATTTAGGTGAAGAGGAAAAATATTGGCCGCAATATCAGGGCTTTCAAACAAATATCGGCGGATGGAGCAAAGGCTCACCCACAGGAAGAATCAACGACAGTACTGGCGGCTTTTTTACGCCGTATAAAAATCCAACCTTACCGGATGGCCCGGCAGGTGAATATTTAACCGATCGCTTAACCAACGAAAGTCTTGCATTTATCGAGCGTAATCAGCAAAAGCCTTTCTTATTAATGTATTCAATGTACGCTGTGCACAATCCATTACAGGCACCTGCTGCGTTGATTAAAAAGTACCAGGCTAAACAAAAGCAACTCGGCCTTACAAATAACCAACGTTTTGCAAAAGATGAACCATGGATGAAATACGAAGACGGATGGAAAAGAAGATTGGTACAGGATCAGCCTGTCTATGCAGCCATGATGGAAAATATGGATTGGAACATTGGTCGCATACTGGATAAACTCAAGCAGTTGAATTTAGATGATAATACATTGGTGATCTTTACATCAGACAATGGTGGATTAAGTACTGCCGAGGGCAGCCCAACAGTAAATGGTCCGTTGCGGGCAGGGAAGGGCTGGTTGTACGAAGGTGGTATTCGTGTACCGTTGATTATGTATTGGAAAGGCAAGATCATTGCAGGAACTACATCTGATTTACCGGTTACAACAGCCGATCTATTTCCAACCATTGCAGCAGCGATCAATCGAAACTATCAAAAAGAGCAAAGCATTGATGGTGAAAATATTTTAATGCTGTTGAAAAAACCGAAGGGCTATAACAACCGGAAATTATTCTGGCATTATCCGCATTACAGCAACCAGGGTGGCAAGCCAGGTTCAGCCATTCGTGCAGGTAATTACAAACTCATTTACAATTACGAGGATGAAAGTACAGAGCTGTATGATGTGGTACAGGATATTGCGGAGAAAAATAATCTCGCAGCATCCAAACCCGTAATTGCCGCTAAACTTAAAAAAGATTTATTGGATTGGTTAAAAGCCACCCACGCACTTATGCCTTTTAAAAACCCTGCTTATAATCCTGCTGCTGTTTCTTCAACAAACACCGAACACGAATAAAATTTCGGCTTTTGCAGAATAGCAATTACTGTTTCGAAGCAACAAATAGTTAGCATGTTTGCTGCGGAAAAGTAATGCTGTACACACATGCAGTGAAACACTCATTTGTATAGAAATCTCTTCGTTACTACCCCTTTTCAAGTAATCGCTGTTGAACGAATTACACCGCTTTTTTGAAGCACTAACCCACCTGTCAAGTAACATATAGTTGCGTACTTAGTTGTGTATTTCTAAATCAAACTAAAACTGAAACGATGCTTGTGCTTAAAAGGATTTTACTCTCTCACATCGGCTTACTCTGCTTCTTCCTCTTACTAAGCCTGCAGTCATTTTCGCAATCAACTACTGTTAGTGGTACAGTCATCAATGCGTCGGACAACACACCTGTTGCAGGCGTATCGGTTGTACAGCAAGGTTCATCTAAAGGAACCACAACAGACGCAAAAGGTTTTTTCACCTTAAACGTATCTGTTGCAAAGCCTGTTCTTGTATTCAGCAGTGTTGGCTATCAAACCTACACACTTAGCTGGGATGGCTCTTCGGCTATTGCCATTAAGTTGGAACCTGAAGTTGCTGCGTTGCAGGATGTAGTGGTTATCGGTTACGGTACACAGAAAAAGATCAATCAAACCGGTGCTACACAAACACTCAAGTTAGATGAGTCGGTAAACCAACCGGTAACCAACTCCGGACAGTTGATGTATGGTAAGTTTTCCGGTGTGCAGTTAACACAGAGCAGTGGCTTACCCGGTGCCGATGCATCAAGCATCGTCATCAGAGGTGTGGGAACTTTTGGTTCATCTACACCATTAGTGGTGATTGATAATATTCAATATGACAACCTGAACGTGTTCAACAATCTTTCTCCATCAGACATTGAAAGTATTTCAGTACTGAAGGATGCTTCTGCAGGTGCTATCTATGGTGCCCGTGGTGCAAATGGTGTAATTATTGTTACCACGAAAAAAGGAAAGAGCGGATCGATGAGTGTTCTTTATAACAACTACATCGGCTTCCAGGAAGTAACTGTTGTTCCCAAATATTTAAACGCACCGGATTATGCAACGTTGAAAAATGAAGCAGACATCAACAGAAATGGTCCTTCAACAACACTGCGTTATTCTGTAGCAGACATACAGGCAATGCGTGACGGTACAGATCCAGACCGTTATGCCAATACCAACTGGGCAAAAGAAATTTTGCGCAGAGCACCCATTCAAAATCATTACATCTCTTTTTCGGGTGGTAACGACCGTACAACATACCGTGCTTCGTTTGGCTATTTGAACCAGGAAGCAGTGGTGCGTGGTAAGTTTCAATCGAGTCGTTATAATTTAAGTTTAAACTTAAATTCAAAACTTACCAACTGGCTTTCTATTTCCAATTCATCGAACGCTTATTGGTCAAGATTTACCGGCCCTACCGGCGGTGCCGATGCCATAACAGGTGAAACCGGGATCATCAATCAGTTCCAGCGTTCATCACCAACTGTTCCCGTTTATTATAAAAATGGCGAGTATGGTACAATAGACGGATCGTATTACTCGGTAAACGCAAGCTTCCCCATCACGAATGCAATCAGAAGAGGATATCTTGGCGATTACAGCAGCGATGAATTAAATTTTGCCAATCGTTTTGGTATAAACATCAACTTTACAAAAGATCTTTCGTTCGAAACAAGTGGCAGCTTTAATATTTTCAACAGTCAGGAATCTGATTTTACACCACGTAACGCAACATACGACTGGACAGGACAAGTGGTAGCACAAAACCCGTTAAACGTTTTACGCAACAGTACAGCATTCAACTATCGTTTGCTCAACGAAAACATTCTGCGCTATGCACATAAGTTCAAAGACAAACATGATGTATCTGTTCTTTTAGGACATTCTGTGCAGTACGGCCGTAATGATGGTTTTGCAGGCTCACTGAAAAACTTCCCCACAGATGGTCTGCAGGAGTTTAATGCAGGTGGTGTTACAGAACCAAATGTTACAGGTGGTGCTTCAGAGTTTGCTTTACAGTCTTTATTTTCAAGAGTAAACTATAGCTACGATGGTAAATACCTGCTTGAATTAAATGTAAGAAGAGATGCTTCTTCTCGATTTGGTTCGAGTTACCGATACGGAAATTTCCCTTCTGCATCAGCAGGCTGGCGCATAAGCGAAGAAAAATTTATGCGTAGCATCAACTGGATTTCTGATTTGAAATTAAGAGCCAGCTGGGGTATTACCGGAAACGATAATATTGCCAACTACCTGTATGCACAAACCTATAATGTTGGCCTCGATTATTTTCTTGGAACCAGTATTGTAAGTGCAGCGGCAGTTACCACATTGGCAAACCCGAATATAAAATGGGAAACAATTAAGCAATACGATCTGGGTATTGATGCAGGATTGTTCAGGAACAGTTTAACTATTACTGCAGATTATTTTAACCGTAACAGTTACGATTTATTGTACAGCAACTTTCCGATTCCATCATCAATTGGCGTTACCAATATTTCGGCAATTAATGCAGCGAGCATGATCAACAAAGGTGTTGAAGTAGCTGTAAATTATCGTGGCCGGATCAAAGGAGGACTAACTTACAGCGTTGGTGGAAGTGTAAGCAAGTTTGCAGATAACAAAGTAACCGGCCTGGGCGATCGTGGCTTGGAAAGCATCAGCGGTGTAAGTATCATCCGTGTAGGTGTACCTTACAATGCGTATTACGGCTACAAAGCACTTGGTATTTTCCAAACAGCTGATGAAGTAACCAACGCACCAAAACAATTTAATAATCCGGCATTAACAAAGCCAGGCGATATCAGGTATGCAGATCTTTCGGGGCCTGATGGCAAACCCGATGGTTTGGTAAATGATTTTGATCGTACAATCATTGGTAATCCATATCCTTCATGGATCTACAACTTCAATGCAAACCTCAATTACAAAGGTTTTGATTTGAATGTATTGTTTGAAGGTATTGGTAATGTAGATCGTATTCTGTACGACAATGGCCAGTTACCCTTTGAAGGCGACAGAAACAATGTGTTAACGTATTGGTTGGATCGTTGGACGCCAACAACGCCTTCTGCCAAATTACCAAGATTAGGTGGTTACAGCAACGCCATCATCTCATCCTTCTATATTCAGGATGCATCGTTCCTCCGTATGCGTAATCTGGAAATCGGCTACTCATTACCATCAGCACTCATTAAGCGTATTGGTTTATCAAAAGTGCGTGTATTTGTTGGCGGACAAAATCTGTTAACGTTTACCAAGCTTGAAAACTTTGATCCCGAAAGAGCCAGAGGCCGCAACACCGATCAAAACGTACCGCTGTACAAAGTGTACACATTTGGCTTAAACGTAAAATTATAAACTACCGATAGGGCAAAACCCTCTAAAAAAATGTTTATGAAAAAAATATTCATCATACTCCTTACAGCTTCACTTGCCGGATGTTCAAAGGATTTTACCGAAAGAGCATCGCTTACACAAATTGCAAAAGAAAACTTCTGGAAGTCTGAACAGGATGCGCAGCTTGCCATCAACGGCATTTACGATGCCATGCAGGACAGAGCATTGTACAGCGGCAACCTCAATGCCACTGCCGGTCTTACCATGTTCGATTGCTTTGGAGATAATTTGTACAACAACTATAAATGGGAAGGTCCCGGCGATTTCATGATCGGCATCATTACACCTTCCAATGGTATGTTCAGCAGCATCTGGAGCTCATCGTACAAGGGAATTGCCAGAGCAAATGCGGCGATTGAAAATATTCAGAACATGTCCACCACACTCATTAGCCAGGATAAAAAGAATGCATTATTTGGACAGGCATTATTCCTGCGTGCATTATACTACTTCAATCTGGCTGTGTATTTTCAGGATGTGCCGTTAATTACAAAAGTGCAAACAATTGAAGAAGCGTATGTGCCTAAAAATACCTACCAGGAAGTTAATGCACAGGTAATAGCCGATTTAACAGAAGCAATTGACAAGTTGCCTGCGTCTTATCCTGCCACACAATATGGTTATGCTACAAAAGGTGCAGCGTTAGGCCTATTGGCAAGAGTGCATCTGTATAACAAAAATTATCAAGGCGTTGTAGACGCAACTACAACACTGCTTACATTAGGTTATAGTTTAAATCCAAGCTATGCACAGTTGTTTACTGAGCAAGGCGAATTGTCTAAGGAAATTCTTTTCTCAGTTCGTTTCAACCAGGATGTATCAAACAACAATGAGTTGTTTTCCGGTACATTTTTAGGCAACCCGGCAGTTGATAAATTACCAATGCCGAATCTGGTAAAAGATTACTACTGCACAGATGGTAAACCAATTACAAGTTCTCCGTTGTATGATCCGGCGCAACCAACCGGCACGGCTTCGCATCCACAAAAAAAGAACCGTGATCCACGCTTACTTGCATCTGTTTATTTTAAAAATGATACATTCCTGATCGATACCAAGGCTAGGTTTGGCGGCAATGTACCAACCACATTCGGACAGAAGAAATATATCAGAAATACATCGGTTTCTGCCAATGGCATTGCTGCGTTTAATCCCGGCGGACAGGACTTTATTGTAATTCGTTATGCAGATATTTTACTGATGCGTGCAGAAGCGTTGGTTGAACTGAATCAATTAACCGAAGTCTATTCACTGGTTAACCAGGTAAGGCAGCGGGTAAGCATGCCAACCGTACAAGCAGTAGAAGGCGCATCGTTAACACAGGCAGCATTGAGAGATATTGTACGACATGAAAGACGTGTGGAGCTGGCCTTTGAAGGTTTACGCTATTTCGATCTGAAACGTTGGGGCGATGTACAGAACGCTTTTAACAGAGCAAAAGCTGATAATGTTACAGGTTACTCACCAATTTATCTTACAGGTAAATCGGAAATATTCCCGATTCCTCTTGGTGAATTGAATGTAAACTCAAACCTTGTACAGAATCCTGTTTGGCAATAAAAAATATTTGATTAAAAAGGGGATAGGAATAGTTTCCGTACCCTTTTTAACTGTGAGAACTTAAAAGAAAGAACATGAGCTGGAGATTACTTTTACTTTTCGTTACACTTGCAGGTATCAGTTCGTGTAAAAAAGGCGCCGGGCCTGCAAACAATAGTCCCACGAATCCTCCCGTAGTGGATAATACTCCTTTTCAACCGGGTGCAACACTGGTTGTATCAAAAACAACTGCCATGGGTAACCCAAGAGTGGCATTGGGTGCAGATACGGTGTTTACAGATTCAAACAGAGGCATCAGTAAGTTTAAAGCGTTGCCTTCCGGTTTCGACAATGCAATTGTTTCGTTTTATTTACCCAAGGGCTTTATTGTGGTATTTGCCGAAAACAATGACGGCACAGGCGAGTCGGTTTGTTATGTGTCTGCAAAAGCATCTATTACAGCCAGTCTGCCCGATGCATTAAAAAACAGGGTTTCCTTTGTTCGCTACATACCGCTTGCAAACACTGCAAAAAAAGGATTTGCGGCAACTGACAGTAACGCCGTTAAATTATTCAATACATCGTGGTATTATGGATGGAGTATCGATCGTCCATCGTTTGGCGCACAACAATTTGTACCCATGACATGGGGAAAAGGAACTGCAACGGTTGATTATATGGCAAGTCTTGTTAATCGCAAAGATGTAGATCATTTGCTTTCGTTTAATGAGCCAGACAATATTGACCAATCAAATATTCCAATTATTGATACGGCTATTGCACGGTATAAAGTAATGATGCAATCGGGTTTGCGTTTGGGTTCGCCAGCCGTTACACAAGACCAGGCTTTTGGTGCCAACAAATGGCTTACGAAATTTATGGATGCCGCTAAACTGCAGAAAGTAAGGGTTGATTTTGTTGCACTGCATTGGTACGATTGGGGGAATCAAACCAACAACCAGGCAACCGATTCGCTTACTGCACAGGCGGTATTTAACCGTTTCAAAACATACATTGAGCGGGTGCACACCGATTATCCGAATCAGAAAATATGGATCACAGAATACAATGCCAACCGCAACAGGAGTTCGAATATTGTACACAAATATTTCATGAAGCTGTCTGTTGACTGGTTGAACACGGTTCCGTATGTTGAGCGGTTTGCTTATTTTTTCCCGCCCGATTTACCTGCTGTTGATACAAACGGTGCCCTGACCGACGCAGGTAGTTACTGGAACAGTCTTACTTCTACCGAAGCCTTTGCTGCTAATATTGAGTAGAACGTTGAACGAATAATGAATCCGTGCTCTAAAGTTTCATAGCATAGTTATACGTTTTATTGAAGCCCCGAACCATTGCAATTGCAACGGTTTGGGGCTTTCATTTTACAGAAACCCAACCAGGTAACAACCCATAGCCAAGCAAACCGACAGGGCAGGATGGTACAGCACGAATGTTCTTTCAGAAATGCATTGCTTCTATTGTTGAAATCAGGATATTTGAGAAACAACCAATCGTTGCTCTGCCATCATGCCATCTGTTTTAAGTAAAAAATATTGGGTGATTACCGCCGTTCTGGTGGTACTGATTTCTGTTGTTGCCTTCCTGTTTAAAGACAATCGTCGAATCGATTACAATGTTGATGTAAAACCCATCCTCAATAAAAAATGTATTTCCTGCCACGGTGGTGTAAAGAAGCAGGGCGGTTTCAGTTTACTCTTCAGGGAAGAAGCATTGGCCGAAACAAAAAGCGGTAAGCCGGCGATTATTCCCGGCGATCCGGATGCCAGTGAAATGATCAGGCGCTTGACATTGAAAGATGAAGAGGAGCGTATGCCGTATAAAGAACATCCGCTTGCAGAAGAAGAAATCAATGTGCTGCGTACATGGATTAAACAGGGAGCCAAGTGGGGAACGCATTGGGCTTATACTACGATTGAAGAACAGGAAGTACCAAAAGGCAAACGACGTTTCTTTGGTCTATTACCTGCTAAGAAAAACGAATGGGTGCGTAACGATGTTGATCATTTCGTTTACGATAAACTTACTCAGCAAAAGCTTCTACCGTCAACAGAAGCAGATAAAGCAACGTTACTTCGTCGTATAAGTTTAGATATTACAGGATTACCTCCATCAGCATCAATTGCACAACAATTTTTAAATGATAATACAGCCGGTGCGTATGAGCGCTTAGTGGATAGTTTATTGGCATCGCCACAATATGGCGAACGCTGGACAGCGATGTGGCTCGATATGGCACGTTATGCTGATACCAAAGGATATGAACGTGATGGCTATCGTTCCATCTGGCGTTACCGAGATTGGCTCATTCAATCGTTCAATGAAGACAAGCCGTACAATACATTTTTAGTTGAACAGGTGGCGGGTGATCTTTTGCCCGACCCAACCGATGCACAATACATTGCTACCGCTTTTCACCGTAACACCATGACGAATGATGAAGGTGGTACCGATAATGAAGAGTACCGCACTGCTGCAGTAATGGATCGGGTGAACACTACCTGGGAAACATTGATGGGTACAACGTTTGCCTGTGTGCAATGTCATAGTCATCCGTACGATCCGTTTAAGCATGAAGAGTATTACCAGTTTCTTGCGTTCTTCAACAACACACGTGATGAAGACACGTATGAAGAATATCCTGTGTTACGTGAATATAAAAATGCTGACAGTGTAAAATTTGAAAAGCTGAGTGCATGGCTGCAGCAACATGTATCGAAAGTGAAGAAAGCAGAGATCATCCGCTTTCTTAAAACAGGACAACCGGTGATCAACTCTGTAGTGTGCGATGCATTTACCAACAGTGCATTGGCCGATACGAAATGGCTTTCCTTAAGAAATAACGGAAGTACTCGCATTAAAAAAGTTGATCTGCAGACAAAAGATCAATTGCTGTTTCGTTATGCAACAGGTGTTGAAGGGGGAGTGTGGACAATTCATCTGGACAGCATTAATGGAAAAGAGTTAACGAGTATTCCGCTGAAAACAACCAAAGGTTGGGCTGTTGCAACAGCTTCTATTCCTGTTGTTGAAGGTGTGCATGATCTTTGGTTGACGTATAAAAATCCCAACCTGAAAAAGCCGGAAGATAACGGTGCAAACTTCAGCTGGTTTTATTTCACACAAACATTTCCCGGTAAAGAGCAACCCGGCTATGATTCTGCAAAGCAACAGTACATCGATCTGATCGGTTCAACGCAATACACTTCTACACCCATCATGGTTGATGGCACAAACAGTTTTGCACGAACAACACATGTATTTGAACGGGGCAATTGGATGGTGAAAGGAGCAGAAGTAAAACCCGGTGTACCACACACATTGAATGCAATGCCTGCCAATGCACCTGCAAACCGTTTAGGCTTAGCGATGTGGCTGACAGATAAAAAGAATCCGTTGGTATCACGCACCATAGTAAACCGCATCTGGGAACAGTTATTTGGTCATGGACTTGCAGAAACATTGGAAGATCTCGGTACGCAGGGTATTCCGCCCACACATCAGCAATTGCTCGATCATTTATCGTGGCAGTTGATGCACAAGTATAACTGGAGTTTAAAAACACTCATCAAAGAAATTGTTTTGTCTGCTACGTACAGGCAATCATCTGTTGCAACAAAAGAACAGATCGAAAAAGATCCAACGAATAAATGGTATGCAAGAGGTCCACGTGTGCGACTTTCTGCAGAACAATTACGAGATCAGGCATTGGCCGTAAGTGGTCTGTTAAGTACAAAAATGTTCGGCAGAAGTGTCATGCCTTATCAACCCGATGGCATCTGGCTTACCCCTTACAATGGAGAAAAATGGAAGATGAGCGATGGAGAAGATAAATACCGCCGTGCAGTATACACCTTCTGGAAACGCAGTGCACCTTATCCGTTTATGATGATGTTTGATGGTGCAGCCCGCAATGTTTGTGTGGCAAGACGTATCAATACCAATACCCCCTTACAGGCGCTCGTTACGTTGAACGATTCTTCTTATCTGGATATGGCAAGAAACTTTGCGTATGAGTTAAAGCAAAAAGGAGTGAGCGATGCAACGCAACAGATCAGAAAAGGATATGAACAGATGATGTACAAACCCATCAGCAAAGAAAAATTAAAAGCGTTAAATGATCTGTACACACAAGCATTGCAAACATTCAATAAAGATAAACTGAAGGCTTGTGAAGTGATTGGTATGGACAGTAAACATAATAATCCTGAAACAGCTGCATTGGTTGTGGTGATGAATGCCATGCTGAACCTGGATGAATGGATAACAAAAAACTAATGTGCTAATTTGAAAATGAGCAAATGTGCTGATGAATTATGACACAGAAAGAATTAAATAATGAACGTCTTGCTACCGAAGCAAAACAAAAAGAACTGCAGTTCTTTACCCGCAGGCATTTTTTAAAAGAAAGTGCCATGGGTTTTGGTGCTTTGGCGCTGGGATCATTGCTCGGCAGTTGTGGCAACAATATGGGTATGGCTTCATCGCCTGTGTTTGATGCGGCACATCCATTGGCTCCACGCATGCCGTTCTTTCCTGCAAAAGCAAGATCGGTTATTTACCTGCACATGGCAGGCGCACCATCGCAACTGGAGTTATTTGATTATAAACCGGAGCTGGCGAAACTGAACGGACAAGATTGTCCGCCTTCTTTACTCGAAGGAAAAAAGTTTGCGTTCATTCGTGGTGTACCAAAAATGTTAGGGCCGCAGGCAAACTTTAAACAGCATGGAAAAAGTGGATTGTGGGTGAGTGATTACTTACCTCATTTTTCTACCATTGTTGATGATGTGTCGATCATTAAATCAGTAACAACCGATCAGTTTAATCATGCACCTGCACAATTACTGATGCATACCGGCAGTGCACGTTTAGGCAGACCAAGTATTGGCAGTTGGGTGACGTATGGCTTAGGTACAGAAAATCAAAATCTGCCCGGCTTTGTGGTGTTGACTTCGGGCGGTAATAATCCTGATGCAGGCAAGAGTGTTTGGGGCAGTGGATTTTTGCCGAGTGTCTACCAAGGTGTACAATGCAGAAGCGAAGGTGATCCGGTTTTGTTCATTAACGATCCGCAAGGAATGGACAGAGATTTACGCAAAGCTTCTATTGATGCCATTAATAAAGTAAACCAGGAACAATACAAAGAGTTTAATGATCCGGAAATTCTCTCCCGTATTTCGCAATACGAAATGGCGTATAAGATGCAGATCTCTGTTCCGGAAGTGATGAATATTAATGATGAGCCGGAATACATTCGTGAAATGTATGGCGCACAACCCGGCAAAGGAAGTTTTGCCAACAATGTATTGCTTGCACGAAAACTTGTTGAGAAGGGAGTGCGTTTTGTGCAGTTGTTCGATTGGGGATGGGATACGCATGGAACAAGTGCCGATGGTGCTGTGGATATTGGTTTGATCAATAAATGCAGACAAGTAGATAAAGCCATGACAGCATTGATCCTTGATTTAAAACAACGGGGACTGTTAGACGAAACACTGGTGATCTGGGGAGGAGAATTTGGCCGCACACCCATGCAGGAAAACCGTGATGGAAAAGAAATGCCGTTTAAAGGAAGAGATCATCATGCAGAAGCATTTAGTATGTGGATGGCCGGTGGCGGCATTAAAGGCGGCACCACCTACGGCGAAACAGATGAGATCGGTTACAGTATTACAAGTGGTAAAACAGAAGCATTCGATATACAGGCAACGATCTTAAATCAACTTGGTTTCGACCATGAAAAATTTACGTATGATTTCCAAGGTCGGCCATTCCGCTTAACAGATGTGAGCGGAAAAGTCATCACCGATATTCTTGCTTAATCACATTCAAGACAACCCATTATTACAATGAATCAAGACCGACGCAACTTCATTAAATCAACTTCATCTGCAACTGCTGCAGCAATGCTGGCGCCTTTTGCAGCAATAGCTGAAACACAAAAGCCATTGTTCCCTGCAAACAATCAATTTAAATTACTGTTCATGCAAACAAGCTGGGGCTTTGCAGGTAATATTGAAGCATTTTGTGCAGCAACAAAAAAAGAAGGCTATAATGGCATAGAAGTATGGTGGCCTGCTGATGATCAAAAAGCACAGGATGAATTATTTGCCGCATTAAAGAAATACAATTTGGAAGTTGGATTTTTATGCGGTGGTTCACAAAGCAACTGGCAGGAACATCTGGCAACATTCAAAAAAAATCTGGATGCAGCAACAAGTAATACCATTCAAAAACCGGTGTATATCAACTGTCATTCGGGCAGAGATTATTTTACGTTCGATCAGAACCAGCAATTCATTAGTTATACCACGCTGAAGAATAAAGAAACGGGTATTCCCATTTATCATGAAACACATCGTGGCAGAATGCTGTTTGCTGCACACATCACAAGACAGTTCATTGAAAAGAATCCTGCGTTGCAGTTAACACTCGATATATCGCATTGGTGCAATGTACACGAAAGTTTATTGGCCGATCAGAAAGAGACAGTTGACCTGGCATTGAGCAGAGTGGGGCATATCCATTCACGTATTGGTCACCAGGAAGGGCCGCAGGTAAACGACCCACGTGCACCGGAATGGGAAGCAACCGTCAAACAACATCTGGCCTGGTGGGATGAAGTGATCAAACGCAAGAAAGCAAACGGCGAACAAATGACGATCCTGACAGAGTTTGGTCCGCCGAATTATATGCCAATATTAGCTTACACCCGACAGCCGCTGGCAGACCAATGGGCAATTAATGTGTACATGATGCAGATGCTGAAAAAGAGATATGAAGGATGAGTAATGCGTGGTGAATGATGAGTGCGCTTCGTCAGACGTCCTCGTCGGACGAATAATTTTAAAAATAAACGAATAAACAGCTTTAGTTAAAAAGCAACATACTTGCAGCTTAAAGCTACTAGCTTATCGCTTTATATGGTTCTAACAGTTTCAGAATTTCTTGGTCGCTTTCATCCGGTGCTGGTGCATTTACCAATCGGCATTTTATTGATGGCAGCTGTATTTTATGTACTGTCGTTACGTGAACAATACAAGGCATTGCACCAGGCAACAACAGTTGCATTGTTGCTGGGCATGTTGAGTGCAATTGGTTCCAGTATTAGTGGTTACCTGTTATCCATCAGCGGCGATTATGAAGCCGATATGGTGAGCACACATAAATGGATGGGCTTTGCTGTTGCTGCTGTTGCCGTTGTTTCTTATTTCCTTCATACAAAAAAGAACAATGCAGTAAAGTGGACGATCGGTTTAATGACACTGTTGATCTTTATTACAGGACATACAGGTGGCTCACTTACACATGGTTCCGATTATCTTACTAAATCAATCACCACTCCTGCAGCAAAAACCGAACGTAAACCCATTGCCAATGTACAAGAAGCCGTAGTGTACAAAGATGTGGTGCAACCAATTTTGGAAGAAAAATGTTACAGCTGTCACAATGCAGCCAAACAAAAAGGAAAGCTCCGGCTCGATGGTCCTGAATGGATCAGCAAAGGAGGGAAGCAGGGTGAAGTTGTTATCAGCCGTAATGCCGATGAAAGTGAGCTCATCAAACGGCTACTGCTGCCCAAGCAACACGAAGACCACATGCCGCCAAAAGAAAAACCACAGCTGAATGAAAAAGAAATAGCATTATTGCATTGGTGGATCAACTCCGGGTTATCATTCGATAAAAAAGTAAAAGACCTTGCACAACCAGAAAAAATAAAACCATTGCTGTTGAGTCTGCAATCTGCAGTAAGCAATGAAATAAAAACAAAACCACAAATCCCTGATGCAGCTGTTGAACAGGCCGATGCTGCAGCCATCAAAAAACTTACTGACAGGGGAGTGGTGGTATTACCTGTTGCACAAAACAGCAATTACCTGCTGGTGAATTTTGTAACAGTACAGGGATTAAGTGAAGGCGATATCAAACTATTGCTGTCAGTAAAAAAGCAACTTGTTTGGGTAAAGTTCGCTAACCAACCGGTGAACGATGCTATGCTGGCAATCCTTGCCGAATGCAAAGCGATTACCCGTTTAGATATCAGTTATACCAAAATCACCGATAAAGGATTTGTTCATCTGCAACAGCTGCCCAAGCTGCAAACACTTAACCTGGTTGGTACAGCCGTTACTACAAACGGATTGATGCAATTAAAGAATAATCAAAACTTACAGGCGGTGTATATTTATCAATCGGCAGTTCCTAAAAAAGACTATGCAGCCCTAAAGACTGCATTGCCTAAAACAACAATTGATACCGGTGGTTATACAGTGCCTATGCTGCAAAGCGATACAACCGTATTTACAAAACCGAAAGCATAAGCGTTGTCATCAATTGAAACCGAGCATCGTTTTATAAAACGTATATTTTCATTAATACGTAATTGTCAAACCTGCACCCAATCCCATATCACTGTCGTAATGTGTAGATAATGATACATACTTGGTGAGAATATAACGGAAGCCAGCCATGTATTCCTTGTCTGTATTTGCCATAAAGTTGAAACGCAGTCTGCTGCTTACAGGAATATCTTCCCTTCCTAACTGCACACGCAATTTTCCTTCTGTATCAATTCGTGCATCTGCACGTACCAACATCGGCAACGTATATTGAAAACCGAAACAAACAACGCCACGTTTATCTTTTGTATTCACCTGTCCGAACAGATTTTTCTCTGCTTCTCCATGTGTACGGTAACGCCAGTCGAAGCCAACGTAAGGCATCAGCCATTGATTAGGGCCAATCAACCGACCGATATGCAACTCATTTTCAAATCCTTTTTCTGCATTCAACCCAAGCCGCCATTCGTTCTGCAGCATCCACCGTGTATTGGAGTACATCAGTTCGCCATCGCTGCCGGTACTTTCTAGGCCGATCTGTGCAGCAAAGTAAAACCGGCGATCATCATGATATACTTTTCGTATTGCTTTCTGTGGATCGGGCAATTGCGGATTAGGAGGCGTGTTCTCATAGCTGAAAATACGTCCCATGCCACTCATCATGTGGTAAAGAATGTGACAATGAAAATACCAGTCACCATATTTTTCCGATGCATGAAACTCGATGGTATCAGTTTCCATGGGCATAATGTCGAGTACAGTTTTCAACGGAGAGTATTCGCCTTGTCCGTTTAAGGTGCGGAAGAAATGACCATGCAAATGCATCGGGTGGCGCATCATGGAATTATTGGTTAAAATAATCCGGATGTTCTCTCCCTGTTTAATCAATATCTTATCCGACTCAGAAATCGTTTTGTTATCCATCGTCCAAACATACCTGGTCATATTACCTGTCAATTCAAACTTCAATTCACGAACCGGCCCCTCGGGTAAGGTTGTTTTCCGTGGAGCTTTCAGCATGGCATAGTTGAGCGTGATAATGGATTTGTTACTGTCTACAATTTCAGGATACATCACTGTGTTCATATCCATCTGCTGCAGACTCATGTTCATACCCATATCGTTCATGCTGCCATCCATGTTCATCATGTCGTTCATCATCTTCATGCCTTCAAAATATTTCAGACGGGGCATGGCGCCTGCAGCATGTTTCGCTCCATCGCTTAGCCAAAGCGAAGTACTTCTTGTACGATCTTCGGAAGTTGATAATAATTCGTAACTACCATCACCGGGAATTGTAACCATCACATCATAGGTTTCTGATACACCGATAATAAAACGATCTACTTCAACAGGTTCTACTTCCGCACCATCATTTGCCACCACACTCATTTTACCACCTGCAAACTGCAGCCAGAAATACGTAGACGAACTTCCGTTGATGATCCGCAACCGCACTTTATCACCCGCTTTGTACTGTTTCTTTTCTTCAGCAATTTTTCCATTGGTAAAAAGCGCATCGTAATACACATCGCTTACGTCCATTGCCAGCATGCGTTTCCACTCGTTGGTCATTTTTACACCCAGTCTTTTTTCTTTTACTGCCTGCAGGTAATCCTGTGTCGCTTTCTTTTTAATCGCATACCAATCGGTAGCATAATGCAACGAGCGTTCTACCTGGTTGGGATTTTCATTCGTCCAATCACTGAGCAAAACAACTTCTTCGGCAACAGGTTGCTTATCTTTTTCATGAATAACTATAGCACCATACATACCGCTTTGTTCCTGTAACATCGTATGCGAATGATACCAGTAAGTACCATGCTGCACAATAGGAAAACGAAACACATGTGTGCTGTGTCCTTTTATAGGTGCAGTGGTTAAATACGGAACGCCGTCCTGTTCGTTCGGCAGGATCAATCCATGCCAATGGATTGAGGTTTCCATATGCATTGTATTATGTACATGAATTTCTGCGGTATCACCTTCCATAAAATACAGGGTAGGTGCCGGGATACTTCCATTAATGGCCACGCCCTTTGCTTTTTTACCGGTGTAGTTGACCGTTGTATCGGTAACATACAAGTGATACACAATTTTATTACCTGTTCTTGTAACAAACGGCTCTTTTACAGATATGCTTTTTTGCATGTTATGCTGAGCATACACCGGCAACGCACCTGCAAGAAACAGCAACACACTATAGATCAGCTTTATCCTATTCATTGTTTAATCGTTTCTTTTACGTTTCCGCAGGTGAGCATTTTGTTGCCGTAATATGGATTCTTGATTGCTTTTTCAGCGCTCAGCCAGGAAGCTTTTTTCATCGGGCAGTAATCAACATAAATCTCTTTATCCGATAAGGAGATTGATTTTGCAAGACTGATCATATTCGTTGACAGTGTACCAAAAAACTCTCTTTGTTTGTCGATATCATTTGCTCCGGTAATTGCTGCTGCATCTGTCTGCAGTTTTTGTTTTACCGGCTCAAACGCTTTTACTTCGGCAGCAGAAGCTGTTGAACTATTTACAGCCGCAACAGCTAATTTAAAATCAGCAGCAGCAGTAGATGCTGCTGAACTGTTACCGGCAACAAGTTCATTCTTCAGCTTATAATAGGTATTCAATACTGTACCAACAGATTTACTTTGAGCAGTTGCAGTAGAAAAAAGCAAAGTTGCAAGAGGAATAAATAATGCTTTCATGATCGTTTGATTTAACGTAAAAGAATAATGTATAGCCGGCAAGCGTACTTACCAGCTATACGTTTTACTGTTGAAGTGGTTCGGCTTTGTAACCGGCATCGGTTACGGCTTTAATAATATCACTGCTGCTCACCGCTTCATCCGTTTCAATACGAAGTATCTTATCGGGATTGGCTATATCAACTTCCCAGTTATCCTTACCGGCAACCTTGTCGAGAAAAGGAGTTGCTTTTGCAATACAGCCGGAGCACTTAATGTTTGTTTTGAATGTTAATGCGTCCATCTTTCTAAAATTTAATCGTTCAATCATTTCACCGGTTTCGTACCGGTTTGTTTACAATGTAAAATTAGAAAGGGCAGAAGGGATGAGTGTTATACAATAAGAATCGAAATGTATATAATTTCAGGTCCGGACGGGTTAGTCAATAATCTTATCAAGTGGCTTACGCTTATTTTCTTTCAGCTGTTTGAAATGTGACGGCGTTAACCCTGTTGTTTTTTTAAACTGTTGCGAAAGATGCTGTGTGCTGCTGTACCCCATTTCAAAAGCTATTTCGCTGAGGCTTTTTTCATCGTACATCAGCAATTCTTTCACTTTTTCAATACGCTGCAGAATAGCATATTTTTCAACAGTAATCCCTTCGACAGAAGAAAATAAGCTGCTGAGGTAATGATAATCCAATCCCAGTTTTTCTTCCAGCATCGCCGATAGCTTCAGGTTAAACTCATCCGCATCTTTACCATGTATCAGCGACACGATCGTGGTTTTGATGCGTTCTACAATCTTTGCTTTTTTATCATCCAGCAATTCAAAACCATGTTGCTCCAGCAGGTAACGCAATTGCTCCAGCTGTTCTAAACTTGGTTGCTCTTTCAGTTCTACCTGCCCTAACTGGATGTTGTTATAAGCCAGCTGCAGCTGATCGAACTGCTGACGAACAACCATCACACAACGGTCGCAAACCATGTTTTTAATATGCAGTATTTCCGCCATCGTACAACAAAGATACTTATATAAAAGTAAAAGCAATCGGCTTACATCTTCATCAAAACCGGAGATTATATACATTTTAATCGAAATGATATAACAGGGCAGCGATTACCCGGTATTTATTTTGTTGCACCAAATCAAATGCTATGCAACAATCTGTTTTTATTAAAGGAATGGTTTGCCATCGCTGTATTACAACCGTAACAAAGGAACTGCAGCAACTAGGTATCGAACTGGATGAAGTTTTGCTGGGCGAAGTAAGGTTTGCTGTGAATGCTCCATTTACCGATTTTGATGTATTGAACAAAACACTAGCGCCACTCGGATTTAGTGTAATTGAAAATAAACGCAGCAAACTTGTACGACAGGTAAAGCAAATTGTAGCAGATGTCTATTCCGGCGACTATGATTTTCCCTACCAGTTCAGGCTATCGGATCTGCTTGCACAAAAACTGGAAAAAGAACATGATTTTATCAGTCAGCAATTCTCTGCAGAGGAGGGCATTACCATCGAGAAGTTCGTAATTGATTTTCGTATTGAAAAAATTAAAGAAATGCTTGTTTACACAACACTTAGTCTTGCCGACATATCGTTTCAGCTTGGTTTCAGCAGTGTTGCACACTTATCCCGTCAGTTTAAACAACAAACCGGGCTCACACTTTCACATTTTAAAGTTCTGCGGCAAACCCATCATTAAGCAGCTGCCAAAGGAAATTATATACAACAACCAGCTAATTGTATAACAATAAAAGCAGTAACTGAAACTAGCTTTGTACAAAGAAATTTTATGAAACAGGAAGCATTACTAACAAAGCACAATGCAGACAACAGTAAAAAGCACAAGCTTATCAAAGAAACTTTTCCCGTGCTTGAAATGACCTGTGCTGCCTGCGCAGTAAGTGTAGAATCAATGTTGAAATCGGTAGAAGGTGTAAAAGATGCAGGTGTAAATTTTGCCAACCAGGATGCCTGGGTGGAGTATGACCCTGCAGTTGCAACGCCTGAACAGTTCCAGGAAACAGTACGCTCAATCGGGTACGATATTGTTATAGAAAAAGAAAATAAAGAAGAGATCAAAGAAGCTGCACAGCAAAAACAATACGAAGCAATAAAGCAACGCACTATCTGGTCGTCCTTTTTGTCGGTGCCCGTTGTTATCATTGGTATGTTTTTTATGGACATGCCGTTTGGCAATTACATCATGATGGCACTTGCAACACCGGTTGTGTTTTATTTTGGTCGCAGCTTTTTCATCAATGCATGGAAACAGGCCCGCCACCGGAAAGCAAACATGGACACGCTGGTTGCATTGAGTACCGGTATTGCCTGGCTATTCAGTGCTTTTAATACATTCTTTCCAGAATTCTGGCATGCTCGTGGTTTACATGCGCATGTATATTTTGAAGCTGCAGCAGTAGTGATAGCATTTATATCGTTGGGTAAAATGCTCGAAGAAAAGGCGAAATCAAATACCTCATCTGCCATTAAAAAATTAATGGGACTGCAGCCGAAAACCGTAACACTGATTTTGGAAAATGGACAATCACAGGAATTGCCGGTGAGCCAGGTAAAACAAAATTATGTTCTGCTTGTAAAACCGGGCGAGAAGATCCCTGTTGACGGAATGGTAACCGTAGGAGAATCGTTTGTGGATGAAAGTATGATTACCGGGGAACCCATACCCGTGGAAAAGAAAACAGGCGACAAAGTATTTGCAGGAACGATCAATCAAAAAGGAAGTTTCCGTTTTCGTGCAGAAAAAGTAGGCGCAGAAACCTTGCTTTCGCAAATTATAAAAATGGTGCAGGAAGCACAGGGCAGTAAAGCCCCGGTGCAAAAGCTGGTTGATAAAATTGCCGGCATCTTCGTACCAATCGTAATCGGCATTTCAATTCTCACTTTTATTGCCTGGATGTTGTTTGGCGGTGAGAACGCTTTTACTCATGCACTTTTAACAGCCGTTACAGTATTGGTTATTGCTTGTCCTTGCGCATTAGGCTTGGCTACACCAACAGCCATTATGGTTGGAGTAGGTAAAGGCGCCGAACATAACATTCTTATCAAAGATGCAGAAAGCCTGGAGCTGGCACATAAAGTGGATGCTGTAATTCTCGATAAAACCGGAACTATTACAGAAGGCAAACCGGAAGTAAGTGATATGCTGTTTGATGCTGCAGTTGATCAGGCAACATTGAAATCAATTTTATTGGCAATCGAAATGCAATCAGAACATCCGCTTGCAGAAGCAGTAGTACGTTCACTGCAAATCGAACAAATAAATCCTGCTGCTGTACAACAAATTAATAGTATTACGGGAAAAGGAATTGCAGCAAAGCATGAAGGCAGAGACTACCTTGTTGGTAATGCAAGACTTTTATCAGATAAAGGAATAAAAATCAGCAAAGAGTTTCTGCAGAAAACCAGTCAACTGCAGGAGCAGGCTAAAACAGTCATTGCCTTTGCAGAAGATAAGGCCGTTGTAGCTGTTATTGCAATCGCAGATAAAATTAAAGCAAGCTCAAAAGCTGCTATTGATAGTTTGCAGAAAAAGGGGATTGAAGTATACATGCTTACCGGCGACAATAAACAAACCGCAGCTGCAATTGCCAGAGAGGTTGGTTTAAAAGAATATCAAGCAGAGGTAATGCCGGCCGATAAAGCAGCATTTGTTCAACACTTACAACAGCAAGGAAAAGTAGTGGCGATGGTGGGCGATGGTATCAACGACAGTCATGCATTGGCCCAGGCCGATGTAAGTATTGCTATGGGTAAAGGCAGCGACATAGCAATGGATGTTGCTAAGATGACTTTGATTACATCCGATCTCAGCAGTATATCGAAAGCTTTGGATCTTTCAAAGAAAACAGTCAACACCATTAAGCAGAATTTATTCTGGGCCTTTATTTATAACCTCATCGGCATTCCGATCGCTGCAGGTGTATTATATCCAATTAATGGCTTCCTCCTTGATCCAATGATTGCAGGTGCAGCCATGGCACTGAGCAGTGTAAGCGTAGTAAGTAATAGTCTTCGTTTAAAATATTCATCGTTGAAATAAAGTAGAAGCAGGTTTAGAGCAGTTGATTTTTGGATGGTAACCCGGTATTCGTACCGGGTTTTCTTTTTTTACTGCCTGATCGAATTATGTACAAGAGCAGGCCTATAGTATAACAGCAACACGTTAATGCCATCGTAGCTTTGAATAGCCCCCTTAAACAAGGAAAAACTTAAGCCAGTTCATTTTTTTTGAGCAACTGCAGAACAAAATTTGTACAACAAAAATCGAAAGGCTGGGGCAGCAAGAATTTAAACAGCATTCTTCAGTTTATTTAGCCAGATAAGACAGACAGCTGAAAATCTTGGTAAACACCAAGAACCAGCTTCCGGGTAATTTCGATTTTTGTGTTCTGATAAAAATTGACTAGAGAGCTAAGGCGAGTAAATTTTGAGCAATTATTGGGTGAAGAGACAAAAACCAGCGTTTTAATTATCTAATAACGAATATATGGAGCTGATTACATTCAAAACAAACATCAACAATGCATCAGCATTGCAACGAGTTACGCCTTTGCTCAATGCAACAATCGGTTCAACCAACTGGCAACTCGATATTGCAGGAGCAGAGAATACACTAAAGGTATACGCACCAGGCATTGTTAACGAAACCCAGGTGCTCGATGCCATTCACAAAGCAGGTTTCATGGCCGTTAACATCGAAGACTTCTACGCAATTTATTAACATCATTAACTTATCATTATGTACACAACTATTACCGTTTCTCTGCTATTCATCTGTTCAGTTACATTAACTGCAATGGTTGTTCACACAAGTACAAACCGTTGGGTAAAACAGCAACAGGTACAGCGTGCACATATACGAACAGCTCCTGCTGCTTCAACAAAAACAGGCATCTATTCGGTTGCAGTTGAAGATTATTATCTCGTTCATTAACCAATTTAACCAATACACATTCATCATTAAACCTTATCACATGTATTTAAAGTACATTTCTTTTATCACTGTCGTTTACCTTATGCTTGCGACAGGATGCCGTAAAACGGTTGACACCGTTATGCCAAGCCCCGAGCCCATCGACACGACTTCGTACCTGCAACTGAACTTCGCCGGTATTCCATCATCGCAGGGCGGCATGTATGCCATTTTGAGCATTACGAACGAGAATGGTGACTCAATTATTACCAACCGGAAAGTAGCAATTACAACAAGCAACCAGCAATATATCAGCGAAAAGATTAAGCTGGAAAAGAAAAGTTATAAGCTGAGTAAACTGATCGTCGTAAAATCGACTGACACAGCATTGTTTGCAACACCTCAGGCCCAATCGGCCAAAGCTGTACTTGTAAATGCAACACTGCCTTTACCAGTATCCATTACAGCGAAAGGAACAAACCCGTTAACGGTTTCGGTATTGCCGGTTATTCAATCCGAATCACCAATATTATTTGGCTATACCGGCACCGATTTTGGTTTTGAAGCTTTTCTTACACTCAAAACACATCTGCAGGTTACAGTTGGAGCAGTTGTATACGACAGCTTACCGGGTACACTTAAACTGGAAGCAGTAAAAGCAAATGGCGAGCGCTGGTTACGTGAAATTAATCTGCGGCAAGGACTCACCAATGTACAGGTACCACAGGAATATGCTTCCTATACTTTTAGTATAAACAAATGGAATACCAGCATACAAAAACAATACACCCGTGCAGCGTTAAATGATAATATGCTGATTACATTCAGTAGTAGCAGACCTGCCAAACGTTTAATGGAAGAGTCGGTTTTTATTGACAATGCTTACGCCGTTACAGCGGAGAGTCGTTCAGAATATGTTTATAATCAACATAACAAACTGCAGACGATACGCTATTATCAAAAGTCGTTGCAGGTATCAGGATTGCCGCTCACATTTGTATACCAGTTTCATTATTCACAAATGGATGCATGGGATACTGTTTATCGCTACGATGCCGTTCAGGCGCTTACCGGCTATACAGCAATGACAAGAACGAATGGGGAAATTCGTTCGATCTACAACAAAAGCTACGATCAACAAACCGGTGCAGCTGTTAACTATGGCACTGCAAATGGCGACAAAGAAATTCGTGTAGATTATCTCTTTAGTAATAACAACAGCATGCTGTATACGATGAAAATTGTTAACGGTAACAGGGTAGAAGATCGGGCACAATCGTCAACCGGTGGTGCCGAAGCTGGAAGTTATGCCTATGATGTATTTATTAACCCTTACCATCAGTTAGGTTACGATGATTTGTATTTCAGTAACATCTCAAAAAACAATTTGCTGGTTACCTCGAAGAACTATGCAGGTGCAATTCCTTCAAATATACCTTACAAATACGAATATGTGTACGATGCAGATGGTTATCCGGCAGAAGCATATATCAGTTATAAAGGATATTCATCACAGCAACATCTGTTCAGAATAAAAAAAGTTTTCCGTTATCAGTAAGTTTTGGATTGATCGCTGATGTTTCATCGGCATGCAAAGGGATTGTTTTCAATCCCTTTTTTTATTTGCTGAAATGTTACACGTCATAGAATGTATCGGAAACTGGCAAAACAAAAGAATATGAGAATTATCAGGTGAAGCAAAATCATTGGATCATGTTTTGATTATTTTCACTTTGCCACGAATAATACAATCATTTGGCGGCTTAAAAGATATTACTCATTTGGAGGATAGTAGAAAAGTCATTGTGCATTACTATATTTAAGTCATGAATACAGATCTGCTGCTTTCAAACATCAAGCAATACGTTCATCTAACTGCAGAGGAGGAGCGGGAAATACTGCAGTATGTCATTAAACGTCCGTTTAAACGGGGAGATTTTATTAATACAGAAGGAGAAGTAAACCGGTATACCAATTTTATTGCTGAAGGAAGTGCCAGGGTTTATTTTATTGATGCAGAGGGATATGAACATGTGGTGCAACTGGGCATCAGCCGATGGTGGGTGGGCGATTTTCCCAGCTTTATTACACAAACACCCGCAACCATGTACACCGAAGCGCTGGAGAAAACAAACACACTCTCTTTTTCGTATGATGATCTGCAAACGCTGTATGATACAGTGCCCAAGATGGAGCGCTTTTTTCGTTTGCTGATTCAACGGGCCTATGCAGCATTTCATAAACGAACTCTGCAAACATTAAGCATGGATGCCGAGCAACGTTACCTTGCTTTTGCAACGGCTTATCCCAACATGGATCAACAGATTTCAGCCAAACACATTGCATCTTATATTGGTATTTCACCGGAGTTTCTGAGTACCATCAAAAAAAGAATTGTTCTGAAACAACGTGAGCAACGAAAAAATATTAACTGATATCCCTACGCAAGAAGATACCCGTGTTCACATGTACTTTTGTTTGCCTGCCATATTCATCAAGGTTCATTCCTACGCCAACCTGTGTTCCTTTAATTGTGATGCCTAACCGCACACGCTGGTAGCTGCGGTTATGATGATAAGGTCCAACATTGCTCATCGCCTGTATGCGGAAATATAGCTTTGTGTGTTCTTTTATTGCCGGCTGCAGTTCCAGCACGCTCATCAATTCTGCAGATCCCCCGTTCATAATATCTACTCTCGGCACCGTTACCCATAAACCATTTTTAAACGGAACAGCATATTGCAAACCGGCAGCAACCCTAATACCGGTAGCATTACTGTAAAAAATGCCTGTGAGTAGCGTTAAGGATTTGTTGAGCTTTGCAGTCAGGTATGCCTGGTTCATTACCTCGGGAGCTTTCGCTTCTTTGTTTTTATTGGATGTGTAAAAACTGCTGACATTCGCAATATGCATAACACCAAAAGCCGATTCAGCCGAAAAATTTTTAGCAATCAAATGTTGATAGAATAAATAGTGATCGCCAGCCAAACCTTCCAGAATCAAAGGCTGCGTTTTAGCTATAGCTGCTGCAAACATTACTGAAAGAGAAAGTAAAAATCGTTTCATAAAAGTCTGTAAAGCTTTTTTAATTATCCTGCGTGTACAACTTTTTGCATGAAAGAAAAATGCCTGATAGGTTATTCCCGACAGCGTCAAAACTTTACAGTACAAAAATGATCGCTGTTGCAAACCTGAAAAATAAACTGGTTTAAGAAATCAGATTTCTTCTTAAAAGAAAGGCAGTTCGTTTGCAAAAACTTAATCCAGTTAATTTTTATCGGTAATGGGACGTGCCAAATTTGTGATCTAAAAAATACAGGTATGAAATTTTTACAAACAATTACAAACACAAATGATCATGTGAGCGGTCTGCTGATGCGCCTTACATTAGGCGGTGTTATTTTACCACACGGTTTACAGTTATTGTTAGGCTGGTTTGGTGGTTATGGTTTTAACGGAAGTATGCAATATTTTAAAGGCGTTGCTGGTCTTCCCTGGATTGTAGCTTTCGCTGTTATTATGCTGCAATCTGTAGGAGCTGTATTATTACTTACAGGTACGGGAGCAAGATTGCTGGCAATTTCGTACATCATTATGTTTATCGGGATGATTGAAACGGCACATGCTGATTATGGTTTCTTTATGAACTGGAATGGCAACCAGAAAGGCGAAGGATTTGAATATCATTTACTGGTGATTGGGTTAGCATTGCTTTTAGTAATCAATGGTGCCGGAAAATTTTCTTTTGACTATGTTGCATCAAAATCATGGTTGAAACAACCAAAATAAAGAACAGCTTATGATAAAGGGTTTATATGAAACACATGTTTATGTAAAAGATCTGGCAAGGTCAATTGTATTTTATCAGCAATTACCCGGTTTGCAGTTATGCCATTATGAAAAGGAGCGGAAGATCGCTTTCTTTTGGATAGGTGCTCCGCAAAAATTTATGCTTGGGCTTTGGGAAAAGCCCGAAGCAGAATTTAGTCCCAGGCATTTTGCATTTGCATGTGACAAGAACTGGATACTGCATGAATCAGTATCATTCCTTCACGCAAACAATATTCGTTGTTATAATTTTTTAAATGATGGCACGGAACGGCCCATGGTGTTTTGCTGGATGCCTGCTGTTGCCATTTATTTTGATGACCCTGATGGTAACGTGCTTGAGTTTATCAGTATACTGGAAGGTGAAGCAAGACCCGAGGCCGGCGTATTGCCTTATGATGAGTGGCTCAGGATGGGTGACAAAGCATGATTAAGCTGTCAAAGGTAAATTATATACAAACCGGTGGTAAAAGTGTAACATCATCAATTTCATGAACGATTAGATTTGTTTAAAAAAAGTGAAACAACAGTATTTCTGGAAAACGGTCTGTATCATCAGGGAAACAGTACAGGCAGTTACCATCATCTTTGATACGCAGGGCGATTCGTTTTCTTTTAAAGCCGGACAGTTTATTAATCTTACGCTTTCTATAAATGGCGAAAGAATCAGCCGCTCATATTCGTTAAGCAGCGCCCCGGAACATGATGAACATCCTGCCATAACGGTGAAGGCTGTAGCGGGTGGAATTATGAGTAATTATATTCTCAGCCATGCGGAAGAAATTATGGAATGGGAAATAGATGGTCCGCATGGATTGTTTCATGTAACAACTGAAGCTGAAAGCGGAGAGTGGGTTGTGCTGATCGGAGGAGGAAGTGGGGTTACGCCACTTTACTCTATGTTGAAATATCTACTGCTATCAACAAAAGTGAATATCCTGCTCATTAATTCAAACAAAACAGCAGCAGATGTCATTTTCGGGAAAGCCCTGATGCATATTCGTCAAGCGTATCCACAACGTTTCCATCTTATAAACGTATTTACAAGAGAAATTTCTGCAAATGATTCTTTTGGGGAAAATAGTTTACAAGGTAGACTGAGCAGAATTCGTTTGAAAAAAATAATTAAACAGTTCGCAGGTGAAGCCTACCGTGATGCACAATACTTTATTTGCGGTCCGAACGGATTAATGCAGTTGGCTGTTGAGTCGTTACAATCGGCAGGAATCGAACAGGCACAAATTTTTACTGAAACATTCCATCCTATAAACGAAGAAAAGGCAGAGCTACCAACAATGATGCAGGAAGTATTACTGCATCATTACGAGCAAACCAATTTACTGCAAATAGAACCGGGTAAAACAATTCTGGAGGTTGCACTGGAAGATCATGTGCCGGTACAATACTCCTGTAAAAACGGAACGTGTGGAATTTGCATCGGCAAATTATTACAGGGCAATGTGTACATGCGGCAGAATTATGCATTGCAAGCAGAACAGGTAAGCAAAGGCTATATTCTGCTTTGCCAGAGTTATCCGTTAGATAGTGCTGTTACCGTCGAAGTAAACGAATCCATCTGAAAAAGCAGTCGAATCTTTAATAGCTAATAACGATATACAATTGGTGCGATTGGAATTTTTACAAAGAATCAGCAAGTTTCGGGTTTGTCAATGCAAAACTTCTCTCGACATTTACAGCAGCTAATTTTCAGGGTATGAAGCAGCAGCAAATCACATATGACCGGATTGCAGAAGCAATTGCATACATTCAGACAAACTTTAAAGCGCAACCCAATCTTGATGAAGTTGCTAAAAAAGTGCATTTAAGCCCGTTTCATTTTCAACGGCTGTTTAGTGAATGGGCAGGCACCAGTCCGAAAAAGTTTTTGCAGTACACCACATTGGAATATGCAAAATCACTTTTAAAAGAAAAGCAAGCCACATTATTTGATGCTGCCTACGAAACAGGTCTTTCAGGCACTGGAAGGTTGCATGATCTTTTTATAAACATAGAAGGAATGACGCCGGCTGAATTTAAACATGGGGGTAAAAATCTTGATATTAACTACAGCTTTGCTGAAAGTCCTTTCGGTCATATCCTGGTAGCATCAACACAAAAAGGCATTTGTCATATGGCCTTTGCAGATGATGAGCTGCTTGCATTTGATGCATTGAGGAACCATTTTCCCAACGCAAGGTTCAGGCAAATGGTTGATTTCATTCAGCAAAATGCATTACACATTTTCTCACAGGATTGGACAAAGCTCAATCAAATAAAATTGCATCTCAAAGGAACCGATTTCCAATTAAAGGTTTGGCAAACACTTTTAAAAATTCCAATGGGTAAGCTTACAACCTATGGAACAATTGCTGAACAAATTGAAAAACCCAATGCTTCAAGAGCAGTGGGTACAGCGATTGGCAGCAACCCGGTTGCATTCCTGATTCCCTGCCATCGTGTTATTCAATCCTCAGGATCAACAGGAGGCTACATGTGGGGAACTACGAGAAAAACGGCCATTATTGGTTGGGAGGGAGTGAAAACACATTTGGAACAATAACTCAGCAAGATTCGGGTTTTCTCACTTATCACGATCGAGGAATTTTGTACAGAATAAAAAACAAACGAATGAACACATTTATTCTGATACATGGCTCCTGGCATAGTTCATGGAACTGGCACAAAGTAATTCCCATTCTAGAAAAGTCTGGAAACAAAGTGTATGCAATTGATTTGCCCGGTATGGGCAGAGATAAAACACCCATCAGTGAGGTAAAGCTGCATTCCACTGTCCAAACAGTTATTGAATTAATCGATAGCATCGAAGGAAAAGTAATTCTCGTTGGACATAGCAAAAACGGAATTATCATTTCGCAGGTTGCAGAGCACCGTCCGCAGAAAATAGAAAAGCTGATTTACCTGGCAGCATATTTAATCCCAAACGGTAAAACACAGGCTGAATATTCCGCAATGGATGTAAATGGTGTTTTGAAACCGTATGTTACAAGGTATCCGGAGTTAAATGCCCATACGTTACAACCGGAAATTTATAAAGAAGGCTTGTATCATGATTGCGATGATTCGATTACTGAGTTGGCAAAACTACTGTTAAGTCACGAACCGATCGAATCGGCAGTTACGCATTTACAATTAACAGATGCAAACTTTGGATCGCTACGCAGGTTTTATATTGAATGTACCGAAGACCGTGCTGTAACGCCTTTCATTCAGCAGAAAATGTATACCGAAACTGTTTGCGAAAAAGTGTACCGGATGCAAACAAGTCACTCACCATTCTTCAGCAAACCGCAGGAGCTTTGTGCAATTTTTGAAGAAATAGCAGCGCTGTAGTGACAAAAGAACATCATATGAGTAATACGAAAAGCAGTTCGAATGAGCTGCTTTTTTATTTCCAAAAACCAAACAGGATGAAATTCATTCCATGAAAATGACGGCATTCCTTGAAACTTAGAATGAAAACTACGATCCTCGTCAAAATGACTATGGCGAATGCCTGCAACTGATCCCTTAAATTTGTGCAAACGATTGGTCTGGCTACATGCTTCAAAGTTTACTAGGTTTATTCAAGGTATGTACGTCAACAAAAGCTTCAAGCTTTTAGTTTTATAGACAGACTGATACCAATATGCAGTTTTAAGATAGCCGGTAACGTATAAAAAAATCATCAATGAAAAAGAGATTATTACCTGTACTTATTTTGCTAAATGTTGTGTTGCTTTTACAAGCACAAACTGCCGATTGGTTAGTAAAACCAATTGTACAGAAGGCCGATATAGCAATCAGTAAGAACGGGAAAGAAATCGCATTACAAAATGGTTTAGTCAAAAGAGTATTCACTGTATCGGCAAACCTGGTTTGCATTGATTACCGCAATCTTATTACCGGTCAGCAACTACTGCGTGCCGTTAGTCCGGAAGCCAAGCTGGTAATTAATGATATTGAATACAATGTAGGCGGTGTGTACGGGCAAAAAGAGAAAGCATACCTGTTATCCGAATGGCTGAACGGATTTACAACAAAAGATTCAGATTTTCAATACAAGGGTTTTCAAATTCAACCTATCTCAGCATTTGTTCGCTGGAGAGAAAAAATGACAACAGGAAATCTTGCACAGTGGGCAACCAATAAGCAGCAACCAAGGGGCAAGATGATCTCTTTTCAATACCAATCGGTACTACCTGCATTAAAAGATTTGAACGTGTATGTGCATTACGAAATATATGACGGGTTACCACTCATTACAAAATGGGTAACTGTACAAAATACAGGCAGTACCGTTTTTAAGTTAAACAGAGTGGTGAATGAATTATTGAGTGTGGTAGAAGAAGAAAGTGCTGTTGTCGGCAAACCTGAAGTAATGAAAAAGCCACAGGGAATTTATATTGAAACCAATTATGCATTTAATAATGCAATGCGTTACGACATCAGTGACCAGACATTACATTGGAAAACCGATAGAACCTATACATCACAGGTAAACTATAATTATGAAACGCCTTGTATCCTTGAAGTATATCCCGAGAAAGCACCGGGCATTGAATTAAAACAAAATGAGCTGTTCACGTCTGTACGATCGTATGAATTGCTCATGGATAGTTACGACCGTGAGCGACGTGGACTTGCAATCAGAAAAATGTACAGAGTTATTGCACCGTGGACAACAGCTAACCCCATTTTTATGCATTTAGTAAGCCGTAATGATGAGGAAGTGAAAACTGCCATTGATCAATGCGCTGCAACCGGATATGAAGCGTTGATACTAAGTTTTGGAAGCCACCTGAACATGGAAGATTCTTCTGCCGCAAATATTTACAAATGGAAAACACTGGCACAATATGCACACGAAAAGAATGTACAAATAGGAGGGTATTCCTTATTCAGTTCACGAAGGATAAGCGACGAAGATGATGTGATTGATCCGAAAACCGGAAAACCCGGCGGAGCATTTTTTGGAAATGCTCCTTGCTTTGGCAGTACATGGGGACTTGCTTATCGTGAGAAAATAAAATACTTCTTTACGCAAACAGGTTTTGACATTTGGGAAAATGATGGTCCATATCCCGGCGATGTATGCGCATCAACTGTACATCCCGGGCATAAGGGGCTCGACGATTCTCAATGGAAGCAGATGGAAATTCAAAAAGAATTATACCGCTGGTTAAATGAAAGAGGCGTATACATTAATGCTCCTGACTGGTACTTCCTTGATGGTACACATAAGATCGCAATAGGTTACAGAGAGGTGAATTTTTCGTTATCGAGAGCACAACAGAAAATTTTAAACCGGCAGAATATTTATGATGGAACATGGGAAAAAACGCCCTCGATGGGCTGGGGATTTGTACCATTAACGAAATACCAGGGAGGAGATGCAGAGGCAGTTCTTGAACCGCTGAACGATCATTTAGATGACTATGAACAATTGATGATGCAATACTATGGAGCAGGCGTGCAGGCTTGTTACAGAGGCCCGAGATTGTATGATACAGAAAAAACAAAGCACACTGTGATTGCCGTTATTAATTGGTATAAAAAATACAGGGAAATACTCAACAGCGATATTATTCATTTGCGACGTGCCGACGGAAGAGATTGGGATGGAATACTACACGTTAATCCACAATTAAAACAAAAAGGATTGATGATGCTGTACAACCCAGCTGTAACACCGGTGGTACGAACAATAAAAGTACCGCTTTACTATACAGGCTTAAGCAGCACCGCAAAAATCAGGGAGAAAGAAGGGGCTTTTAAAACCTATAATTTAGACAGAGGGTATAATGTAGAAATAAAGGTAACAATACCAGCAAACAGCTATACCTGGTTTGTTATTGAGTGATGATAGACGTTTGTTAACACTTACAGAAAAACAAATAATCGCTGACAGCGTTTTTTGTTTCTTATCATTTAAAATTATTCCTGTTATATCTTTAGTGTATGAACTGCCTGATCGTTGATGATAACATAATTGCAAGAACTACCATGGCGCAGCTGGCAACACAGGTGAAAGATCTTGTGGTAACTGCAGAATGTGCAACAGCAGTAGAAGCGTATAATTTTCTGCAGGAACAAACTGTTGATTTGTTATTACTGGATATTGAAATGCCCGGCATGAGCGGTTTGGAGCTAACACGCAATCTTGCAAAGAGCAGCCCGGTAATTATATTCACCACCTCTAAAAAGGAATATGCAGCCGAAGCATTTGAACTGAATGTTGCAGATTACCTGGTAAAGCCTGTAACAGTTTCCCGTTTTATACAGGCAATTGACAGAGCAAGAGAAGTAATTAACAGCAAGAAGGAAGATGTGAAGGTGGAGGATCAGGAATTTGTGTTTATCAGAGATTCTAATATTATCCGCCGGTTAAAAATTGATGATATTCTCTTTGCTGAAGCAATGGGCGACTATGTTAAACTTCACACAGCACAGAAATTTTATGCCGTTCACAGTACTTTAAAAACGGTGGAAGAACGGTTACCGGCTTCTAAATTTGTGCGTGTTCACCGTTCGTATATTGCTGCACTGAACAAGATTGACAGCATACAGGATGGTGCATTGGTCATTCAGGGAAAGCCTATACCCGTGGCCGATGCTTACCGGGCAGCCCTCAACAGGCGCATGAACATCCTGTAACCAACTGCCTTTTTTGCCCTTTCACCGATTCATTTTACGTTTCCGTCGTATCCTCTCTTCGTTTCCGGGCGCCCGGCAGTAGGTTTGCTTTTGAATACAGTATATGAATTTCAAAAAGCAAATAATCGTTCTTTTCTTGTTGAACAGTCTGTTCGAAGGACAGGTTGCTGCACAAACTGTATTACCGGCAACAACAGTTGAGGCCACTACAGAGCCGACTCATCTCCGGAAAATTCCCGCCGCTTACAAAACAGAAATTCTTGCAGCGTATGCGCATTTTCCGGAACTGAAAGATGTGCCTGTTTCGTTCAGGCTTCGCAAATCGGCCTGCACACTCAAAACAAAGCCTTCGTTTTTCAGCATGTTTCGTTCGAAAGAACACCGCAGTTATGTCATCATCATCAGTAACAAAACAGCAAAAGCAATTGAACCCATCAGTTTAAACAAACTTCCGGAGGAAGCACGAATTGGTGTACTAGGGCATGAGCTGAGCCATGTTGCAGACTTTTCAACAAAATCGTTTGCCCAATCGGCTCGTTGTTTAATTGGTCACTTGTCGCCCACATATCTTGATCGGTTTGAATTTCATACCGACGAGTTGTGCATCCGGCATGGACTTGGTAAAGAGCTTGAAGCATGGAGTGCATATGTGCGGCAAACAATGCATACGGCCAATTGGCGAGGGTCGAAGTATGCCAAAAAAGGGGAGAGTACTACCGAACGTTACATGAACCCCGAAACAATTGAAACATACATCAAACATGAAGCCGGGAACAATACGGTTAGCCAATAATGCTGCAGCCGAATAGTAAACGTTGCTTTTTGATTGAATAATACAGCATTGAAGAATGTTTAGTTTTTCTCACAACTAGGTTTTGGTTACAGGGCTGTATATCTATATGGCCCTTTTATTTTAACTATGAATGTAAAACAGATTATATTATTTGTACTTCTCACCATCCTGTTGGTGGTGCTGTCCTACCTGTTTCTAGACAGCATCGACAGGCATAAAGGCATTTGGCTAACCATCGTATCAGCCGTGCTTGTAATTGTTGATATCAAGTGGATGGCAAATCTTCTGCAACGAGTTATGCGTTCACATTCATCACATTGATGAATGATTTATTGTAATTTAGGATAACAGTTACATGAAGCACAGTTTCCGATATTTTTTATTGTCGATTTTCGTAGTAGCAATACTGCTGATTGTTTTTCTGCAATTCAATTCCAATCGCAGCATCGACCGTTTAATTAACGGAAACGAAAATATGCTCAACGGCTTTGAAGTAAAAGCGAATCTTCAACGCCTGCAAACAGATATAGCTGCATTGGAGAGCAAGGCCCGAGGCACCGTTATCAGTGATGCTGGAATATCTCCGGCTCATCTTGATACCGAAATAAAGGCAATTACAACTTCGCTTCAAAAAGTAACAACACTTACTGCAGACAGCTCTGTGCAGCCTTTGTTGAACAGGCTCAACCAGCTTGTAACATCCAGGATTCGATTCCATCGGTCACTTCTCGATACATTTCGTTTACAAGGCAAGATTGCTGCAGAACGCATGATCAACAACCAGGATAGCAAATTGATCACTGACGCTATCAAAAACACCTGTTCACAAATTGATGGTTTACACCAGCTGGCTATCACATCTTTTACCTTACAAGCCGATCGTAATGGCCGAAGAGCAAAAACACTTGGCGTAATCATTGCATTGATTGCCGTTGCTTCAGTATTCTTCATATTTACGTATATCACTTACAAGGTAAGACAGCAACAGGCGCTTATTGAGCGGTTGAATATATCGGAAAAAAAAGCAAGAGATGCAGCTGCAGTGAAAGAAAACTTTCTTGCAAACATGAGCCATGAAATACGAACGCCACTCAACGCAGTGCTTGGTTTTACGCATCTGCTGCAACGTAAACAACTCGATGCAGAATCGGCAGCTTATGTGCAAACCATTCAGCATTCAGGTGAAAATTTGCTGCATGTGGTCAACGATATTCTTGATTTGTCGAAAATTGAAGCGGGGATGTTACGAATTGAAGCTGCTCCGTTTAGTTTGCGATTGGTTGTGCATTCTGTTGAAGCTATGTTTCAGCCAAGGCTTGCAGAAAAAAATGTGCAGATGCATGTAACAATCGATGATCGATTGCCTGATTTACTCGAAGGAGATGCAACCAGGCTTACACAGGCATTGGTGAACCTTGCAGGCAATGCCGCTAAGTTTACAGAAAAAGGAATAATTACAATTGACGTAAGCGGAAAAGAAACATCACCTACTACTGTTAACGTGGTTATTACTGTGAAAGATACCGGTATTGGTATTGAAGAAGAAAAACTGAAAACAATTTTTGAACGTTTTGAGCAGGCTGAAGATTCAGTAACACGCAAATATGGAGGAACAGGATTAGGGCTGGCAATTGTGAAAGACCTGGTGGAACTTCAAAACGGCTCCATTACCGTTAAAAGTAAACCAGGCGAAGGCACCATGTTTACAATTGAACTTCCTTTCCGGATTGTTACAGACAACCGTTCTGCAACTGTTCTGCCTGAACAAAAACAGTTGTTACCGGATGAAATGAAACAGGTAAAACTACTGGTGGCAGAAGATAATGTAATGAACCAGCTATTACTGCGGTATTTGTTTGATGAAAAAAAGATTGCGTACGATGTAGCTGCAAACGGCAAAGAAGTAATTGAGCTATTGAAAAAGAACAGCTACGATCTTGTGCTGATGGACATACAAATGCCCGAAATGGATGGCTATACCACAACACAGGAAATACGAAACACATTGCACCTGCAGTTGCCGGTTATTGCAATGACTGCACACGCAATGACGGGTGAACGGGAGAAATGCCTGGAGTACGGAATGAACGAGTACATCTCCAAGCCAATCCGTGAAGAGCTGCTGTTTGATCTCATTAAAAAGTTTGTTCCAACAAACAATAACAATCCAACTGCACGCAATACGTTAACGGGTACTACCACAAATTATACGTACATTAATCTCGACTATCTGAAAGAAGTGGGGATGGGTAATCGTACGTACGAGAAAAAAATTACAGAACAGTTTATGAGCCTGTTACCCGATCAATTGCTGCAACTGGAAATGTTGTATAACCAAGGTAAAACAAATGAAGTACAGCAAACTGCGCATAGTTTGAAAACAACCATCGCCGCTATGGGCCTTAACCCGTTGCTCGACCCGCTACTCGACAAGCTGGAATATAATCTCCTCGATGAAAAAGAGTTTACCGAAACTTATACAGCCCTGCAATTAGTATGTAAGCATTCTCTGCAGGAGGTACAACTGTTTTACCAAAGTATAGCAAACAGCTGACCGACAGTTTCTGCCCGTTCAACGATTGAAAAAGTACATCCTGTTAAGCTGTAATAGCTTTATGGTTCAATGTACAGCAATGCAGAACTTCATCAGCGACATTTCGCACAAAACCTTTTCAGTAACGGAACGTGTATCCGGTAAATCGATCAGAAACGGGGTGCTAAAAGAAATCCAGAAAGATCATCCGGAGTTTAACGAGAGCCATTTTATAGCAGTTGCAGAACTCAATTACTACCGGCAATTGTATATTCAAAATCTTTTGGCAAAAGAAGTTGGCACCTTAACCGAACTGGAGCATACAGTTTTGGATAATATTAACCAAAACCACCTTATTGCCGACGAAGCAAGCGATGTAAAGAACGAAGCTACACGGGGTCAACGCTGGGCCGATCGTATTGCAAGTTTTGGCGGCAGCTGGCGGTTCATCGGTTTCTTCGGTTTATTTCTTATAAGCTGGATGATCCTGAACATTGTTGCACTTCACAACAAAGGATTTGATCCCTATCCGTTTATTCTGCTCAACTTACTTCTTTCCTGTCTTGCAGCTATCCAGGCTCCTGTAATTATGATGAGCCAAAACAGACAGGAGGAAAAAGACCGTGACCGTGCAAAAAACGATTACATGGTCAATCTTAAAAGTGAGCTGGAAATACGCATGCTACACGAAAAAATTGATCACCTCATTATTCATCAGCAGGAAAGTTTAATTGAAATTCAACAAATGCAGGCCGATGCAATGCGGGATTTTATAGATGAACTCAATGCACGCAGTAATGCCGCCTGATAATCAAACCATGTGTTTATGAGTCAGACTAAACAGGTATTCGAAACAAGATCAACATTCAGATGGAAAGCGGTTTTGTGGACATCACGTGGTGCGATGTTCATTGTATTGTTAATGATCTGCTCCTTGATCATTTCCTATCTATTGCAAAAAAAACCAGCACTACCGGAGCTTAGCAGTCAATCAGCAGAACATAAATTAATAAAACCGTCGGCTCCCGCCGGGCTTACAAAAAAAGAGCTTCAAAAATATAAAGGTTTCGACGCATTTCTGAAAGCGAAGGAATACAATGAACAACTGATGCGTGAACCTGCAGCAACATCACAGGAAAATATACGTGCCGCATTTTATGTAGACTGGGATCCGCAATCGTTTTACTCACTTCAGAAAAACATCAGCAACCTCAACATGGTTTTTCCGGAATGGTTTTTTATTGATCCGGTTACCGATACGCTTCGCCCATCAATTGACTACTCAGCTTTAAAACTGATGCAGCAAGCGCATGTAAAAATCATTCCGCTCATAAACAATACCAACGATCAAAAAGGAGAAGGCGTATTCGATGGCGATCTGCTCCACCGTATACTTACAGACAGGAAAAAAAGAGAACGCCTGATTAACGATATTGTTAAGTATTGCAGGCAGTATAACTTACAAGGTATCAATATTGATTTTGAAGAATACAAAGAAGTGTCAGATATGATCGCTGTATCGTTTCAGAAAGAACTGTACAGCAAACTGCACAAATTGGGTTTACTGGTAACGCAGGATATTATGCCGGATAACAATGATTTCAATCTTTCCCTCCTTGCAACATACAACGATTACCTGGTGTTGATGGCTTACGATGAGCATTACAGCAGCAGTGTACCCGGCGCAGTAAGCAGTCAGCGCTGGATTGAAAAAATGCTTGACAAAACAGCAGCAGAAGTATCGCCTCAAAAAATAATACTGGGCATAGCTGGTTATGGCTACGATTGGAAAGAGCAACAGGAAGCGGCTACCATCACCTATCAGCAGGCATTAGCTACAGCAAAACAATACAATGCAGTTATTGATTTTAATAACGACACGTATAATAATGAGTACAGCTATACCGATGCAGACAATCAACCGCATAAAGTTTATTTTACTGACGCTGCAACAAACTTTAATACACTACGGTTTGCAGATGAATATAAAACCGCAGGTACGGCGTTGTGGCGTTTAGGAAGTGAGGACGAAAGATTGTGGAAGTTTTATGGTCGCAACCTCGATGATGCAGCATTGAAACTTCATCCTTTCGATATAAAACAGTTGGCATTTGTTGCTGCGGCTACAGAACACCCCGACTATGTAGGCGATGGAGAAGTATTGAATGTGATTACTACACCACAGCCGGGAAAAATTAAACTTGAAGCAGACAGTGCAGAAGGAATTATTGCAGAGCAACAATATGTGCAGCTGCCAACAAGGTATGTGATACGAAAATATGGGAACGTTCATAACCAGGTTGTACTTACGTTTGATGACGGTCCTGATCCTTTATACACTCCGCAGATAATCGATATACTGAAAAAAGAAAAAGTACCTGCCGCCTTTTTTGTTGTAGGATTACAGGCCGAAAATAATTTGCCGTTATTAAAACAGTTAGCAGCCGATGGTTATGAAATCGGCAATCATACGTTCACACATCCCAATATTGCAGAAGTAAGTACAGAACGTGCGGTAGCCGAAATGGAAGCAACACGCTTATTGATTGAAGCTGTTACAGGCAGAAGTACCGTGCTTTTCAGACCGCCTTTTAATGCAGATGCAGAACCAACAAAGGAAGTAGAATTAAAGCCGATTGCAATAAGCAAACAAAAAAGTTATTACGCTGTAGGTGAAAGTATTGATCCGAATGATTGGGAAGATCATATTACAGCTGACAGTATTTACAACAGAGTTATCCATCAGTACGAAGCAAATCCGGAGAAAGGAATTATACTGCTGCACGATGCGGGCGGAAACAGACAGGCAACTGTAGATGCATTACCACGCATCATCCATTACTTTAAAAAACGAGGAGTCGCCTTCACCTCAATTGCTTCGCTGCTGCATACAAATCATGATCAATTGATGCCTTCTGTTCAAAGTGGGTTAATACAAATTGACAACCGTGTTGCAGGCGCAGGATATTGGCTGCAGCGGATACTGACAGGTGCATTCTGGCTGGCGATCATTCTCGGCATAGTTAAGATTGTGATGATGGGTGTAATGGCCATACTTAAAAGAAAGCAGGAAGAAAAAAGCCCTGTTGATGTTGACAGCAAACAATATCCTCCCGTAAGCATCATCGTACCTGCGTATAATGAGGAAGTAAATGCTGTACGCACAATCAATAATCTGCTGTTGCAGGATTATCCGCATTTCAAGATTGTGTTTATCGACGACGGATCGAAAGACAGTACACTGCAACGGGTTACAGAAGCATTTCAGCATAACGAAAAAGTTACAATTCTTACAAAAGAAAACGGCGGTAAAGCTTCGGCACTCAATAAAGGCATTCGTTTTGCTGAAAGTGAGTATGTTGTGTGTATTGATGCCGATACACAGTTAAAAACTGATGCATTGCTTCATTTGATGAAGCCTTTCACGACACAAAAAACGGTTGGTGCTGCAAAAACAATAGGAGCTGTAGCCGGAAATGTAAGAGTAGGCAACCAACATACGTTACTCACAAAATGGCAAAGCATTGAATACACTACTGCACAAAATTTCGACAGGAGAGCGCTTGATCTCATCAATGGTATTACAGTAGTACCTGGTGCTATAGGTGCGTTTAGCAAAGAAGCCATTGAGCTGGCAGGAGGTTTTACTACCGATACGTTGGCAGAAGATTGCGATCTTACTATCCGTATTCTGCGTAAAGGCTACCGTGTGGTCAATTGTACAACTGCCATCGCAATCACAGAAGCACCGGAAACATTAAACCAGTTTATGAAACAACGGTTTCGCTGGAGCTACGGCATTATGCAGGCTTTTTGGAAAAACAGGGATGCTTGTTTTCGCCCCAAATACAAAGGTTTAGGCTTAATGGCATTGCCCAACATTTTGCTGTTCCAGATATTGTTGCCGGTACTTGCGCCACTTGCAGACCTGATGTTGCTAATAAGTCTTATATGGAACAGGCATGATACAAATAGTCTTGGCAAAATTGGCACCTTTTATCTCTTGTTTTTGCTCATTGATGTAGTGGTAGGCGCCATCGCATTTGCATTTGAAAAGGAAAAAATGTCAAAGCTTGTTTGGCTTATTCCGCAACGGTTGGTATACCGGCAATTGATGTACATCATACTTTTCAGAGCAATAAAAAAAGCAATAAAAGGCGAGAGCCAACAGTGGGGTGTCTTAAAACGAACAGGCCATGTTGCTGCAGTTACAGCGGCAACCTGATACCCACTTTTATACAATGAGAGGCAGCTGTAAAGCTGCTTTTTTATTAAGTGAAATGTGATTGATCTAAAGATCAACTTTTGTTTTATTGTTTTCATCGACAGGTTTTGCCTGATGGTCTATTTGCGATTCGCACACGGTAAATACAGTTGTAGGTTTATATCAACAAAACGCAAATTACATGAATCAGCAAACAACACTTTACTCTTATGCATGTACTGTTCCTGCGGCAATTTCAGTAACAGCCGGTTGGAAAGCAGCAGGCATTTTGTTTCAGGAGCACTTGCCCTTGCTGGATGTGTTGATTGATTTCGAAACCGGACGGTTTAGTTTGAAGGGTTGCAGAACATACATCAACAGCGGTGTAAAACAAAAGGAAGCAGGTTCGCATAATGGTTATGCAGATTGGGTGGTTATTGATGCACAGATGGATTGTACAAGTCCCGTACAGTTGAATAGACTTTCTCCGGCCGGGCTTGTGATAGCAGTAGAAGGCAACATCACAAAAAACGGACTGACGAGTTGTTGCACCGGTGTGATGCTGCTTAGTAAACCCGGCAGCAAGAACAAGGCACATCGGAACGATTGGCGAATTACGGGCTACCTCTACGATGTTTGGCTTGGCGAATCTGAAGTTAAATTCAATCTGCCAATGTTTACTAATGAAACTGAAGAGAAGTTTTATCAATCATATATGTTCAACTAAAATTTAAAAAAATGAAAAAGTTAATTCTTGCAGCAATTACCCTGTTGGGTATCAGTGCAGCTGCGGTTGCACAAACAACAACTAATCAGTCAAAAACTAAAGATGCAAAAATGCAGCTCACTAAAACTGCAGCATCCAAAAAACAAACACAATCGTCTGCCGCCGTTGCTACGCAAAAGCCTGTTGTTACAGCAACCGTTAAAAAAGAAGAGAGAAAGCAGCCGATAACAACTTCCACTGCAGCGGCAAAAAACACAAACACCGCAGTAAAAAAAACAAGTTCGTCAACAACCATGCAAACAAAAGCAAACAGTAACATGGCAGGCCATACCGCTTTGCAGCATGCAAAAAAAGACGGTACACCCGACAAAAGGTATAAAGAAAATAAAAAGCATAGTTAATGCAATATGCTGTTGCAACGCTCCGCATCATGAAGTGCGGAGTGTTGTGCAGCAAACCGGTAACGCCGGTATCGCTTGTGAACAAATGGGGTTGGCGTTAAAGAGAACAGATACCAGGCCGGTAAAACAAAATCAGGCTGAGAACAGTTGCTATCAATTCATTCATCAAAAAAAAGAAAATGAAAAAGTCAATTACAATCACCGCAGCAATTTTACTTGTTGGAATAAGCAGCCATGCACAAAACAACATAGCAGTATTAAAAGCAGATCAAAAACAACTGCATGCACAGGAGAAGAGCATCCGACATGAAATGAAAGAAGAGAAAGCTGCCTTACGAAAGCAACAGGATAATGAGGTTGCCTATTCGTCGAAAGAACAATTCGCTAAAGACTTTGGAAACACCACAGCTATTGCCTGGAGACGGGAAGGCGATTTTGATGTAGCGGAATTTGTAAACGACGGAGTAAAGCAATCCGCTTTTTATGATCCTGAAAGTAAACTAATTGGCATAACAAGCAGGAAAGCATTCACAGATTTACCGCTTCAGGCGCAGTCATTGATCAATACCAAATACAAAGACTATACAAAAGAAGCGGTTATTCTATTTGACGATAACCAGGAAAATCAAACAGACATGATCCTGTTCGGACATTCTTTTGAAGATGCAGATAATTACTTTGTTGAACTCTCAAAAGATAATAAACGCATTGTACTGAAATGTGATATGGAAGGCAGAGTGAGCTATTTCTGTGCAATGAAATAGTACACTGTTTTGTTGTTTAGTGGTTTATGGGGGTAAGGCCCGGAGCTATTCCGGGCCTTTGTATTTTACGCTGTTTGTTGAGATTGTTGTGAAAAGCCTAATAACTGTATCGCAGTTTTCTGCAAATTGATGTACGATGAAAGTGGGAGACTGCTAAGAAGAGACAACCAAAAAAAAGGCGATCCTTAAAAGAATCGCCTGCTCGTTAAATTTTGTGCCCAGAACTGGATTCGAACCAGCACATCCTTGCGGACGCTGCGACCTGAACACAGTGCGTCTACCAATTTCGCCATCTGGGCATTCAGGGGTGCAAATGTAAAAGGGATTCAGGAAAGTAAAAAATTAAAAATCATTCTTCAGGCCGATTGCTTTTTTAAACCCAGTATCAGGATGCCGCCAATAACCAGTACCGTACCTGCCAGTTGCGACCAGTGAATTGTTTCGCCCAAAAACCACCATGCCTGTAAAATGGTTGATACCGGCCCGATACTGGAAATAATGGCGACGTTGTTACTGCCAATGCGCTTGGTACCACCCGCAATTAAATAGGAGGGCAGAACAGTGGCAATAATACCCAGCAGCAAACCATACTCCCAATGCTCTTTTGCTACGGTAACAATCGCAGAAGCTTCATGCTTCAGCAAAAAATGAATAAAAATTCCTGCCGTTGCTGCAAGCATGGCGTACGATGTAAACTTGGTTGCACCGGTTAATGGAATCAAACGGCCGCTGCCAACAATATAAAAGGCATAGGTAATCGAACAAAGAAAGATCAGCAACCCTCCTATGAAAAAGCCGGGTTCGAGATGGTATAAATTAAATTCTCCTGCATAGGCCAAGCCAATGCCACTGTATGTAAGCAACAGTGCTATCCGTTGGTTCTTTTGAATGTGCTGACGAAACACAAACGCATTAATCAACACTACAAAGCTGGGATACAGGAAAAGAATCAAGCGTTCCAATCCTGCCGATATATAACGGAGTCCTTCAAAATCGAGATAACTACTTACATAATAACCAAGCAACCCAACTGCAATCAGCTGCAGCCATTGCTTTACACGTAATGCGGCATTTCTTTGTTTGCTAACAAAAAGTACCACTATATAAAAAGGCAACGCAAACAACATCCGTAGCGTAAGCAGCGACAAGGCATCAATTTCAATATTGGCAAATGCTTTTTTTACAATAATGGCTTTGGTAGAAAACATGATGGAGCCAACAAACGTCAGCACAAAACCAATAAACGATAAGGAATATTTCTTAGGCATATACTTGAATAAAAAAAGTCCTGTTGATGTACAACAGGACTTTTGAATATGATCATAAACAACTACCTGTATTAAACACTTACATTAAAATCACGCAGCGCATCGTTCAGGCTGGTTTTTAAATCGGTGCTTGGTTTACGTTGACCAATGATCAATGCACAACCCACACCGTACTCACCTGCAGGGAATTTCTTGGTATAAGAACCTGGTATCACAACACTACGTGCAGGAACTCGGCCTTTCATTTCAATGGGTTCAGGTCCGCTTACATCAATAATTTTTGTTGATTGTGTCAGCACTACGTTTGCACCGAGTACCGCTTCTTTCTCAACACGTACACCTTCTACCACAATACAGCGGCTGCCAACAAACACACCATCTTCAATAATTACCGGGCTTGCCTGCAAAGGTTCCAGTACACCACCAATACCAACACCACCGCTCAGGTGTACGCCTTTACCAATTTGTGCACAGCTACCAACAGTGGCCCATGTATCAACCATGGTACCTTCATCAACATACGCACCAATATTTACATAACTTGGCATTAATACCACGTTCTTTGCCAGGTATGCACCATAACGGGCTACGGCATGTGGCACAGCACGCACACCAAGATCTTTGTAATTTTTCTTCAACAGCATTTTGTCGTAAAACTCAAACGGCTCCACATCCCATGTCTGCATTTGCTGAATACCAAAGTACATCAGGATGGCCTGCTTCACCCACTCGTTTACCTGCCAGCCATCGGCTACAGGTTCAGCCGTACGTAAACGGCCTTTATCCACTTCTTCAATCACCGCACGAACAGCATCGCTGTACTTATTATCCTTCAAAAGTTCACGGTTACTCCATGCTTCAAGAATCAAATCTTTCATTGTTATTTCAAATTTGCTGCGAAAATAGTCAATAGTGAATTGTGAATGGTCAATGGATGCATTTAAAATTATCAACTCATTTGTAGGTAATATTTTGATACCAACAACGGTTTTTCATAGCATCGCCTGTTGCCACGCAAGCTCTTGTACGTTCGGGAATACTACTCATCAGGAACCCACCCCTGCAATCGTTGCCTATGTTTAACTTGCTGCCGCCCCTCCGAGGAGGGATAGGTACTTTGCCAATTAGCATACAATTCAAAACTTCGAGAAGCCATGCACAACTCACCATTCAGCATTGACCACTCCCGACTTATATTTGCGCCATGAATATCGGTTTCGACGCAAAACGGGCATACCACAATCAAACGGGCTTAGGCCATTACAGTCGCACATTGATTCGTTCGCTGGCAACCGGTTTTCCGCAGCATCAATATTTCCTGTTCAATCCCAAACCCTCCAGCCTGTTTTTCTTTGATGCGTTGACGAACGTGCAGGAAGTACAGCCGCATACATTCATTAGTAAAAAATTATCGTCGCTGTGGCGCAGCAATTTGGTGAAGTCGGATCTGAAACGATTAAAGATCGATCTCTACCACGGGCTCAGTCATGAAATACCTGTGGACATTAAACGCACCGGCATTAAATCGGTGGTAACCATGCACGATTTAATTCATGAACGTTACCCCGAACAGTACAAAGCCATCGACCGGAAAATATACACGAAGAAGTTCAGGTATGCCTGCGAACATGCAGATCGCATCATCGCCATCAGTGAACAAACAAAAAGTGATCTCATTGCTTTTTACCAAACACCGGCCGATAAAATTGATGTATGTTACCAAAGTTGCAACCCCGCATTTGGTGAAACACATTCAACAGATTTTAAAGAACGTATTCGCCAGCATTACCAATTGCCCGAACACTATTTCCTGTACGTTGGCTCTATTATTGAACGGAAGAACCTGCTGAATCTTTGCAAAGCAATCCTCTTAATGGGTAATGAAAATCCGTTGCCATTAGTTGTTATTGGCAATGGTGGCGATTACAAGCAAAAAGTAAAAGACTTTGTAACGTTGAACAAACTCGACGACAAGATCATTTTTCTTTCCGATACAAAAACTGCAAAGTACTCGCCGGGCTTTCAATCTGCAGAAGACTTTCCGGCTATTTATCAAATGGCAACTGCCATGATTTATCCAAGCGTGTTTGAAGGTTTTGGCATCCCGGTGCTGGAAGCATTGTGGAGCCGTATTCCGGTAATTACTTCTAATGTTTCCTGTTTACCCGAAGCAGGAGGCGAGGGTGCGTTTTATGTTGATCCAACGAGTCCTGAAGAAATTGCTACCCAGATGAAACGTATTTTAAATGATCCTGCATTTGCAGCACAACAGGTTGAAAAAGGATGGCAACATGCACAACGTTTTACCAACAACGCAACAGCAGCGAAAGTAATGGAAGTGTACAATAAACTATTCTAACTTATCTTACTTCAAACCCCGTTCTTGTACTTGTTCTCTCTTTCTTACTTTTGCAGCTTATGATGATTGATTGTACCGATAAGGAATTAGCATTATTAAAATTGATTGGCAGTTGTGCACAACAGTTACAATTGCCCTGTTACCTTGTTGGTGGTTTTGTGCGGGATAAGTTATTGCAACGTCCTTGTAAAGATCTTGACTTTGTGTGTGTAGGTGATGGTATTGCGCTGGCACATGCTGTGGCCGAGAAATTTCAGCCGCAACCACAGGTAGCCGTTTTTAAAACCTTTGGTACAGCGAATATTAAAGTAGATGGATTTGAAGTTGAGTTTGTTGGCGCACGCAAAGAAAGTTATGCAGCACATTCACGCAAACCCGAAGTAGAGCCCGGCACATTGGAAGATGATCAGCGACGCAGAGATTTTACCATCAACGCCCTTGCTATCAGTTTAAACAAAGAAGATTTTGGCACACTGGTCGATCCGTTTAATGGAGTAGAAGATCTGAAGTTGCAACTTATTCGTACACCATTAGAGCCAGGCACAACCTTTAGCGACGATCCTTTGCGGATGATGCGAGCCATTCGTTTTGCGTCGCAATTAAATTTCAGCATTGTACCAGAAACATGGCTGGGTATTATGGAAAATGCACATCGTCTGCATATCATTTCAAAAGAACGTATTGCAGATGAACTCAATAAAATTGTGTTGAGTAAAAAGCCATCTGTTGGTTTCGATCTTTTGTACAAAAGCGGTTTACTGAAATTATTCTTTCCACAAATGGTTGATCTTGCCGGAGCAGAATACATTGATGGCAAAGGGCACAAAGACAATTTCTATCACACTTTACAGGTATTAGATAACATTTCCGAAAACACAAACGATCTGTGGTTGCGTTGGGCCGCTATCCTGCACGATATTGCCAAGCCTGCCACCAAGCGTTTTGAAAAAGGACATGGCTGGACATTTCATGGACATGAAGTAGTGGGCGGCAGAATGGTGCCGAAAATTTTTGCGCAGCTGAAACTACCTGCGAATGAAAAAATGAAGTTTGTGAAGAAGTTGGTAGAACTGCATTTGCGTCCCATCAGCCTCACCAAAGAAAATATAACGGACAGCGCCATACGCCGTTTGTTGTTTGATGCAGGTGAAGACTTTGATGCATTAATGACCTTGTGCAACGCCGATATTACTTCTAAAAATCAACAGAAGGTACAACGCTACCTGCAAAACTTTGAACTGGTTCGCCAGCGCTGCAAAGAGGTAGAAGAAAAAGATCATATCCGTACCTGGCAACCACCCATTACCGGCGAATTGATTATGCAAACCTTCAATGTGCCGCCATCACGCATCGTGGGCGATTTAAAAACGGCCATTAAAGATGCTATTCTGGATGGAGCAATTGAAAACACCTACGAAGCTGCATATGCGTTCATGCTGCAAAAGGCAAGGGAAGTAAATCTTGTTCCTGTGAATGAATAAATTTACATTTGTAACAGACTTTTGATGCGGAACTGTTTGCATTCCATTTTCAAATTTTCAAATTCCTTCATTTTCAAATTGCGTTATGGCTGTTTTACGATTCAGAATTTATTGGGAAGAAGATGATGCCATTTACCGTGATGTTGCTATTAAACACACGCAGAATTTTAAAGAACTGCACGAGATTATTCTCAAGGCATACGAATTCGATAATAAGCATAAAGCTACTTTTCATCGTAGTAACGATCTCTGGCAAAAGGGTCGTGAAATAACGCTTGAGAAGTACGAGAAAAACTACAAGGCAGAACCTTTGCTGATGGAAGAAACTGCAGTTGGTACCGAAATCCGTGAGCCCAACCAGAAGTTCATTTACATTTACGATTTCAATAAAAACTGGACTTTTCTTGTAGAACTGATCAATGTAAGTAAGGAAGAAAATCCAAAGCTTACCTATCCCTGTGTTGTTCGCAGCGAAGGCATTGCTCCAAGTCAGTATGGTACCAAAGGTTTGGTAGGCGATAAGCTGGCCGAAATGGAAGAGAAATACGATTTGAGTGCAGTAGGTGAAGGCTTTGGTGAAGAAGGCGAAGAAAGTGAAGGAGCGGAGGAGGAAGATACAACCACAGAGGAAGACGATACTGCATTTTAATCCGTCTGACGTCCTCGTCTGACGGAGATCCATCTACGATTTTCATTTGTTTAAATAATGTGTCAAACGTTCTTCGGGACATACGGCACCTGTTGAGTTCTGTACAAACTCATCAAACCCATGCACAAAACAGTTATTCTTATTGCAGGCCCAACAGCAGTTGGCAAAACAGCACTAGCTATTGAGCTGGCGCAACATTTCAACAGCAGCATTATCTCCGCCGATTCCAGACAGTGTTACAAAGAAATTACCATTGGCGTAGCCAAACCTTCTGTTGACGAATTACAGGCTGTAAAGCATTATTTCATCAACTCGCATTCCATTGCAGAAGAAGTAACAGCAGCTTCCTACGAGCAATATGCGTTGAAGGCGGCTGATGAACTATTTGCAAGCAATGATATGGCAGTAATGGTAGGTGGCACAGGCTTATACATCAAAGCTTTTTGCGAAGGCATGGATCATATTCCGGATGTTCCTGATGCGTTACGTACGCAGCTGCAACAAAACTATCAGCAAAAAGGAATGGCATGGCTGCAGCAAGAACTGCAGCTGCACGATCCATTGTTTGCAGAACAGGGCGAAATGCACAATCCGCAACGGATGTTGCGAGCATTGGAAGTTGTTATGGCAAGTGGCAAATCGATCATCACATTCAGAAAAGGAGCAAAGCAGCAACGACCATTTAATGTAATTAAGATAGGATTAGAGCTTCCGAGAGAAGAATTATATGCACGCATCAACCTGCGTGTAGACCTGATGATGAAAGAAGGCCTGCTCGAAGAAGCAAAAGCTGTTTACCCGCAACGAAACTTAAATGCATTGCAAACGGTTGGCTACAGAGAGTTGTTTGATTATTTCGACGGAAAAATTTCTTTAGAACAGGCCATCGAAAAAATAAAACAGAACAGCAGGCATTATGCCAAACGACAGCTTACCTGGTTTAAACGGGATGCAGCGATGAAATGGTTTCATCCTGCAGACAAAACAGCAATCATTGCATACATTGATCTCATAAAAAAAGAGCTTTCGAATTGAAAGCTCTTTTTTTATGATCATTTATTTTCCTCAGAACTTAAACCCAACAGTTGCAACAACCTGTCCGTTTGAGATTTTATTCTTTGCAAACGGGTATGATGCATCCTGCAAAGTATAAGGCACATGAAAATCTCTGCCAAAGGCTTGCGCATAAGTTAAATCGAAAAAGATACCTCTGTCTCTGTAACCAAGACCAAGACTTGGCGTCATTCTCCAGCCAGGCAAATCTTCTCCAAATACATCATTCAGAAAATTACGTTTATAAGGGCTGCCCATAAAGTTAAAACCGGCACGCACCATCAATGTTTTAAACTTCAACTCTCCACCTATACGTGCATTAATCGCCATTTTGTACATTTCATCAATTGAGCTGTTCAATCCTTTAAAGTAATTGGTCTCACTAACATCGTTGCCTGAGCTGCTGCTGTAATTCATGGCTTTGTAGTTGATTACTTCAACATCACCGGTAATAAATGCTTTTTGTTTTGTTACATCACTTATTTCACGAAATACATACGACAAGCCTAAACCCGCACGCCAAGGTGTAACCAGTTGGTACGAATACCTGTTTTCATTGCCACCGCCAGTAAGTTCATTCACATCTTTTGTACTATAAGTATAAGAAGTAGGTTTGCTGGGATCGTTGTTCAACCTGCGTGAATAGTTTTCGATATTACTTGTGATGGTTGCATTCGCATAATCGGTAAGCGCCATTACAGAAGGGCTGTGAAAAGTTAAACCAATGCGGAAATACTCCACAGGTTTAAACAATATACCCAGCTTGGCATTAATACCGCCTCCACGGGTAGCCAGGTTTTCGGTAAACGTAAAACTTTCAAAATCGTTATCAGTGTTACCGGTACCGTCTTTTTCTGTTACAACCGTTTGCCTGTCGTACTGAACAATGGGAATACCAATGGTAAAACCATAAAGTACTTTGTCGTTACTGTTCCATGCAAGAGCAAGAGCAGCCTCTGTCATACCACCTTTTGATTCGTAAGCGAAATGCTGGGTGATGTTTTTGCTGATGTCTGCATTGGTAATCAATTCATCGCCGTTAGGTGTATTCACAATATCGATGAGATACGATTCGTAAGCCTGGCTTGCACCCAAAGGGAAACTGCTGCGAACACCATCAATTGTTGTTACATTACTGTATTTGATTTCTTCTAACCACTTTTCAGTGTATGAACTGTTTAAATTGCGTCCGCCATAAGAAAAGCGGGTATTGAAGTTGGCTGTTTGATTAACTGCCAGTGCAAGGGTAGTGTTGTTTCTTGAACGCCCGTATCTTCCTCCGCCAAAGCTAAATATTACACCACTGGTACCACCATTCAATTTACTTTTATTGCCTTTAGTAGTAGTGTCGTTATAATTGATCTTATATCTGTTGAAATTAAAACCGGGTGAAAGCACCAGTTCATTGGTTTTAAACTGAGCAATACCTGCAGGGTTAATAAAAGTAGAACTGATATCACCACCAAGCGAAATATTCGCTCCACCAATAGCCTGGGTACGGGCCGTTCCTGAACTGATCGGGTAAGAGTAGCGTAACGCATCAAAAACGTCCTGGGCATATGTGCTTTGCAGAAGGCATACGGCTATCCCTGTTATGAAAATTCTTTTCATATTCATTGTTTAATTCCTGGTATCGTCTTGTGAACCTGTATTTAGTTACGGCGTCCTCCGGCTGAGCTTCCACTAGAGCTGCCAGATGAAGAAGAACTGCTGCCAGATGATGATGAGCCCGAACTAAAGCTTCTGCTGCTGCTGCCAGAGGAGCTGTTGTTGTTGCTTGATCCCCATGAACGGCTGCTTGAAGTTCTTTCGCTGCTCCAATTGCTGTTGTTATTGTTTCCGCCAAAATAACTGTTTCTTGTACTGTTGGTATTGTTACCGAAGTAACGGCTGCCCGAACCGTTGCCGGTTGGTTTACCGTACGTAAAGTTTGTTCCGGAATTAGGGAAACGCTGAATAGGAGCAGAGTAACGGATACCTGTGCTGTATTTGGGAGCACCGGGGCCTGCAATTACAATCAGGTTATTTCCGCCGGGTATGCAGATGTAAGGAGAACTCCATTTGTTGTAGAAACCGGTATTCCAGCCACTGTTCCATGCCCATGAATTGTAAGGACTGTTCCAGCTGTTCCAACCCCAGGTGTTGTAAGGATTATTCCATGTATTCCAGCCCCAGCTGTTATAGCGTGGCGTATTCCAGTAAATATCATCATCAAAACGGAAACGGGGATCACGGATCTGCTGACGCAAACGACGGTCGTCTAAATTACGGTCGTTGTACGAGTAGCGATCATCTTCATCACGATTGATCTGTACGTATTCTTCCCTTGGTCGCTCGGGTGAATAATAAACGTCATCAGGAGTTTGTCCTGTACGATAGGTGGCGCAGGAGGTCAGCCCTGCTGTTATCAAACCAACGAGTAAAATTCTGGTTACCATGATGTTTTGAATTTGAGGTTTGTACTGTGAAGTTACTACTTTTGCAACTCCTTGGATGGGTCATTTAATATTTTAACAAATAGCAAGCCATGGCGCATTTTTCGTGTTCAGGGCTTGTTCAACTAACTGTAAACTTTTATAAAGGATTTTCAACAATGGCAGCGGCAATTACATCTCGTGAGCAGGATTATTCGCAATGGTACAACGATCTTATTTTGAAAGGCGGACTGGCAGACTACTCAGCCGTACGTGGCTGTATGGTGATTAAACCGTATGGCTTTGCCCTATGGGAAAACATGCGAGATCAATTGGACAGGATGTTTAAAGAAACCGGCCATGTTAATGCTTACTTTCCCTTGTTTATTCCCAAAAGCTTCCTGAGTAAAGAAGCAGCACACGTGGAAGGCTTTGCCAAAGAATGTGCGGTGGTTACCCATTATCGTTTAAAGAACGATCCGAATGGTGGCGGTGTGGTAGTTGATCCTGAAGCAAAACTTGAAGAAGAACTCATCGTTCGTCCAACGTCTGAAACAATAATCTGGAATACGTACAAAGACTGGATCCAGTCGTACCGTGATTTGCCAATTCTGGTAAACCAATGGGCCAACGTGGTTCGTTGGGAAATGCGTACACGTTTGTTTCTGCGTACGGCGGAGTTCCTTTGGCAAGAGGGTCATACAGCGCATGCAACTGCCCAGGAAGCTGTTGAAGAAACCAGGAAAATGCTGGATGTATATGCCCAGTTTGCAGAAGAATGGATGGCGGTGCCGGTTATTAAAGGTGTAAAAACAGCCAACGAACGTTTTGCGGGTGCAGAAGATACCTATTGCATTGAAGCGTTGATGCAGGATGGTAAAGCATTGCAGGCAGGAACTTCGCATTTCCTCGGACAGAATTTTGCTAAGGCGTTTGATGTAAAATTCAGTAATAAAGAAAACGAACTCGAATACGTTTGGGCTACCAGCTGGGGTGTAAGTACACGCCTCATTGGTGGTTTGGTGATGGCGCACAGCGATGACCAGGGTTTGATCCTTCCTCCAAAAATTGCGCCGTTGCAGGTGGTGATTGTTCCCATTCATAAAGGAGAAGAACAATTGAACGCCATTACAGAAAAAGTAAATGTGCTGATGAGCGAATTGAAAGCTTTGGGTGTTCGGGTAAAGTATGACAACAGCGACAATGCAAGACCGGGCTGGAAGTTTGCCGAGCATGAATTAAAAGGTGTGCCTGTACGTATTGCTATTGGCGGTCGTGATTTGGAGAATGGTACAGCCGAAGTTGCACGCCGGGATGAAAAAACAAAAGCTACCCTAAGCATGGATGGTTTGGCACAGCATATTCATCAACTGCTCAGCGATATTCAGCAGAACATGTTTAACAAAGCAAAGGCTTACCGTGACAGCCACATTACCAAAGTTGATACTTGGGAAGAATTTGTTGAAGCACTTGAAACCAAAGGCGGTTTTGTATCAGCTCATTGGGATGGAACAGCAGAAACAGAAGAAGAGATCAAAACAAAAACCAAAGCAACCATCCGCTGCATTCCGTTAAACAACGAACAGGAAGAAGGCAAGTGTGTGCTTACAGGCAAACCGTCGAAAGAAAGAGTCTTGTTTGCATTAGCTTATTAAACCTGTACAGCATAACGCATATTTTCAAGGCCGGTGTTACACCGGCCTTTTATTTTGTAAACAGGAGCAGGGCGTGTATGTTTGGAGTATGCAACTGTTGCTGAGCGTATTTGCCGATATCGTTTTATGGCTGGAAAAGCATTTGCTCACCTGTCCAAGCAGGAAGTTGCTGCATATCGATTGCCCGGGTTGTGGTTTACAACGCAGTTATATTGCTTTGCTAAAAGGAAATGTTGCTGAAAGCTTACGCTTGTACCCGGCAGCAATCCCTATATTTTTCCTTCTCCTGTTCCTCGTAGTGCACTTGTTTGTCCGGTTTAAAAACGGAGCCCGGATACTTACAGCAGGCTATATTTTTTGTGCAGTAATTATTGTGGTACATTATATTTACAAAGTACTAACAAACCAAATACTGCATTAATGGAACAAAATCAACAACAGGATTACTTATCCAGTCAACAATCGCAACAACCCCTACCAAACGCTACAGCTGTATTGGTGTTGGGCATTCTATCTATTGTTATTTGCTTTATTACCGGCATCATTGCACTGGTACTGGCAAATAAAGACATAGCCTTGTACCGGGCAAACCCAGGTGCATACACTTCACAGTCGTACAGCAACATTAAAACTGGTCGTATTTGCGCTATCATTGGTATTGCACTACAACTGATCGGCTTACTGGTGTACGTTGTATTTATTGTATTCCTTGTTACAGCTGCCGGTGCCGCCGGCGGATTCAATTAATCACAGCAAACAATTCCACTCATCAAAACCAACTTTATCATGGATCAATTTCAACAGCAACGTCCTTTACCCAACGCCACAATTGTGTTGGTTTTAGGTATTCTCTCCATTGTAGCCTGCTGCTTTTATGGCCTGGGCATTATTCTCGGCATTGTAGCCATTGTTTTAGCTGCAAAAGACAAAAAGCTTTTTGCGGCAGAACCCGAACTGTATACTGCTTCCAGTTTAAAGAACTTAAACGCAGGCCGGGTTTGCGGTATTATCGGTTTAAGTCTTTCGGCATTGTACCTTATTCTGATTATTGTAATGATCGCCACTTTCGGTATTGAAGCCATGCGCAATCCGGATGAAATGATGCGCCGTATGCAGGAATTGCAAGGAAAGTAATCAACGTCTTCCTTATATAACAAAGCCGCTTCAACCGAAGCGGCTTTATGTTTTATTCTTTTGTTGCGAGGTAATTGTAATCGGCAATCATCCGTTCGAGAAACGCATCCACTTCCAGATCGCTTTCTATTTGCAGAACAGACTTTATACGTCCGGCAATACGATGAGCTGTTTCAAAATTGCCCCGTTTGTACGAATCGTTTAAAACGGTTTTGATGGTATTAATATCTCTGTCGCTTAGTTTTAATACCTGCGGAAACAATACCTTGTAATCTTTCTGGTTAATTTCCATAAACACCGTATCGTGTATGGAACGGTTGATGCGTGTACTTACAACAGCAGTATTGGCAGCAAGATCGCCAAGCCGCTGATTGTTTTTTGTTACAGCAACAATAATCACCACAACAATTCCGAATACACAAACGATAATAATCTGGTAAAGGATTAACAAACCCGGCAACACAAATGCAAAGACCAATGGCCACTCCCACACCCTGAAGAACCAACGTAGTAAATATTGACTGATGGCAGGATCGCCGCCATCCAAACTCATAACCCGAATACCCATGGCCATCTTACCAAGACTTTGTCCGTGAAACAGAATTTCAAAAACCAAATGATACAACAGCAGGGGAATGGATACAGCCAGGATATCGATGCCGGTTGCTTTTTCGCCACTGAGCAATAACAGATCGTACAACAGAAAACGCATGAGCGATGCGTATACTACCATCAACGTAAGATCGAGCAAACTGGCAACAAGCCGTTTGAAAAAGGGTGCTATTTCAAAGTCGAGCGCTATATTAAACGGTGTACTGATTTGTACGTTGGGCATAGAACTGTTTATGCTTGTAAAATAAAGGAATAATTTATTGCACAGATGGCCGTAATTAAAAATTACTTGCTATTTTCAATTCCCGACTCACCATGAGAGAAGCACTCTTTATTAAAAAAAATGCGCAGAAATGGAACGAATACCAGTATCTGCAAACCGAAGACCCTGATCAGATGGCCGACAGGTTTATTACCCTGCTCGACGATTTGAGTTATGCCAAAACATTTTATCCGCACAGTAAGGTTACACAATGGATCAACAGTTTGGCTGTAAGTATCTATCAAACCATTTACCAGAATAAGAAACAACGGTTTTCCCGTTTAATCACTTTTTGGCGTTATGAACTGCCGCTGATGTTCCGCAAGTACCACAAAACATTTCTGTATACGTTCCTGTTGTTTCTGCTATTGTGTTCAATAGCTGTGCTTTCATCAATGAAAGATGATGGCTTTGTAAAAGGTGTGTTAGGTGAGAACTATGTTGCCATGACGGAGGAGAATATTGAAAAAGGCGATCCTTTTGGTGTGTACAGCGATGAAAGCCGGTTTTCTATGTGGGTACGCATTGCGTTCAACAATATCAAAGTTGGTTTCCTCATTGTTGTAAGCGGCATCATGTTCGGCTTTGGTACGTTGTATTTCTTTTTTCAAAACAGCATCATGGTCGGCAGTTTCCAGTATATGTTTTTTGCAAAAGGACTGGGCTGGCAAAGTGTACTGGTTATCTGGATACACGGCACACTTGAAATTTCGGGGATGATCATTGAAGCATGCGCCGGTTTTATTTTAGGAGCAAGCATCATTTTTCCCGGTACTTACTCCCGTTGGGTTTCGTTTAAACGGGGTGTAAAAGATGCGATGAAGATTTGTGTTAGCCTTGTGCCCATCACTATTCTTGCTGCTTTCCTCGAAAGTTATATTACACGTTTAAGTTCGAATGCTTTTGATAAAACAACCAACACATCCTTACCTGTTGCTGCAAGCATCAGCATACTGGCAGTTTCGTTGCTGTTCATCATCTGGTATTTTGTTATTTATCCCATCCGTTTAGAAAGAAAATTGCAGAACAATCCGGCCTTTGCAGAAAAAATAAACGCATGAGATATCCTTTGTATTTACTGTTGTTATTCTTCGTTCTGTTTGCTGTTAACGCAGTTGCACAGGAGAATGATACTGTTATGGTGCAGGCTCCGGTTGCTGACACAACGATGGTTGTTGAAGATGAAGATTATGAGGAGTCGGCCGATGATACAAAAACGTACGACACAACGTTGTTGTTTCAGCAATGGTATTATCCAAACGACAGCATTAACCACCTGCGCAGGCAAAAAGATTTCAGCTACACCAATAACTTAGACAGTTTATTAAAAATACGGCAGGACGAATTAAACAAACAGCAGAAGGAAATAACAGAAAGCACTTCAACCACAACCTCTGTTGATATCGGAGGCATATTCCAGGTGCTGCTTTGGGGAATCATCATTGCAGCAGTACTGTTTGTGTTATACCGTGTATTCTTAAGCGATAAAGGCTTGTTTACTTCGCCTACAAAAAACAAATCGGTAGAAATAGAAGAAGAACAGTTGACCGACGAGGCTTATATCGATCAGCAATTAAAGCAGGCTGTTCAGGAACAGAATTACCGTTTGGCTATTCGTTATTTATACCTGCAAACATTAAACGGGCTTAGTCAACGCAACTGGTTGCATCTGTCGCCCGATAAAACCAACTATCAATATGTACGGGAACTTGCAAAACCACAGTTGAGGAATGCTTTTTCAAGAGTTACGCTGCACTATGAATATGCATGGTATGGCGATTTTGCCATTGATGCCATGGTTTATCAACAGGTGAAAAACGATTTTGACTTATTCAATCAATCAGTGAAACAACTTTGACAAAACTGCTACGATATTGTTTCATTCTTTCAGCACTTTTTGCTTTTGCATCCTGCGGTAGCAAAAGCAAAGTAAAGCTGCCCGATATGACACGCAATTATTCCAAAAGAAGTAAAAAGCCTTTTGGTACATACGTAGCCTACAGCATGCTTACAACAAAGTATAGACTTACATCTGTGCTTACTATGTCGAAGCCTTTCTCCGAAACATTTGCCTTTCATAACGAACGGGTAAACAGCCTTTACGTAATTATTGCAAAGCGGGTATTAATGGCAGAGAAAGATGTTGATCTGCTGCTCGAATATGTAAGCAACGGTAACCAATTATTTATCGCAGCAGAATACATCGATGAACAGCTGCTAAACAAGTTGGAAATAGAGCCGCAATACTATACAGTTAAAAGTATATTTCAGCAACAGGCCGACACTGCCGGCCCCATGCGTTACACATCCGTTTCTATCAAACGTACCGATTCGTTACAACCCAAGCAATACCGTTTCTTTTATTTTCCGTTCGACGCACACTTTGTACATCCCGAAGAAAAAGGAGCTGTGGTGCTTGGCCAGAACGATGAAACTTCGCCCAACTATATTTCATTACAACATGGCAACGGACGGATATTCCTGCATCTGAATCCCGAAGCTTTCAGTAATTATTTTTTACTGCAGCAACAAAACAAGGCTTATGCAGAAGAGGCATTTGCGTACCTGCCCGGTTCGAGAACTACGGTTTACTGGGATGATTATTACCGCATAGGCAGTACCCCCAACGAAAGCTTTTCGATGTTTGATGTGTTCCTGAAAAACGAAATGCTCAAATGGTCTTTGCTGCTTACTATGGCATTACTTATTTTTTATGTTGCATTTGCAAGTAAACGCAGGCAACGTTTAATTCCGTTGAAAACAGTAAACAGTAACGACAGTATTTCGTTTGTGGAAACCATTGGCCGCTTGTACCTGCAGAAGAAAGACAATGTGAATATTGCGCATAAAATGACGACGTATTTCCTCGAGTATATCCGTACGCATTACTATCTTAACACCAGTCAGCTCAGCGCAGAGTTTATGTCGTCGTTAGCAAGAAAGAGTGGTGTAGCAGAAACAGAAGTAAAAGATTTTTTCAAATTTATTCAGCAACTACAGGAATCGTATAAAGTAACCGATGAAGAGTTACTGGAGTATAATAACCGAATGCAACAATTTTTAAAATAAAGCAGGCATGGAACAATCATTTTTTGAACAACGTACAGATCTTACACAGCTTAACAATGCAATTGCAACCATCAGGGAAGCTGTAGGTAAAATAATTGTAGGGCAGGAGCAGATGCTGGAACTGATGATAGCAGGTATTTTAGCCGACGGGCATATTCTTATTGAAGGCGTACCCGGCGTTGCCAAAACACTTTCGGCCAAACTAATGGCCAAGCTGATTGATGCAGATTTTTCACGCATTCAGTTTACACCCGATCTGATGCCGAGTGATGTATTAGGCACATCTGTGTTTAATCCAAAGGAAGCGAGCTTTCAGTTTAAAGCCGGTCCGCTGTTCAGCAATATTGTCTTGATTGACGAAATTAACCGTGCCCCTGCAAAAACACAATCGGCATTGTTTGAAGTAATGGAAGAACGGCAGGTAACGGTTGACGGAACAACCTATACCATGAATACACCTTTCATGGTGCTGGCAACACAAAACCCCATCGACCAGGAAGGAACCTATCGGTTGCCCGAAGCACAGCTCGATCGCTTTCTGTTTAAAATAGAAGTAGGCTATCCAACGCTTGAAGAAGAAGTGATCATTCTCAGCAATCAACACCAGGCCGATAACAGAAACCTGCTGAACGAAGTAGCAAAAGTTTTATCGGCGAATGATATCGCACAATACAGAGAGACGATCCGCAAAATTGTTGTTGACCAGAAATTGCTGGAGTTTATTGCACGCATTGTGTACGAAACAAGAAATAATCCTTCACTGTTCCTTGGTGCATCGCCAAGAGCATCACTTGCCATTGTAAAAGCATCGAAAGCTTTTGCAGCAATGCGTGGCCGTGATTTTATTACACCGGAAGATATTATTGAAGTGGCTCCGCATGTGTTGCGTCATCGCATCATCCTCACACCCGAGAAGGAAATGGAAGGATTGACTGCCGACGAATTAATTGATCGCATTATTAAATCGCTGGAGGTACCACGTTAATATGTTCTGGTTGTTATTACTTTCAGGAGGTTTATTGTATGTACTGTCGCACTTTGTAGTGAAGGCAGTCTATCTCAGCAATCGTTTTTATGTGTTGCTGGCAGTAACCATTGTGTTGTTTCTGCTTGCATACTTTATTCCTGAAATGGAAACGACCGCCCGTATTGCTTTTGTATTGCTGTCGGTTTTATTTGCAGCCGATTTATTTTTCTTATTTGCCATTAACCGGAAGCCCGTTGTTGAACGGATTGTTCCGGAACGGTTAAGTAATGGCGATGCTAACCACATAACAATTACGGTACAAAACAGGTACCCATTTAAAATACATGCAGTACTGATTGATGAATTACCTGAACAATTTGAAGAACGGAATTTTAAACGCAGCCTTTACTTAAAACCGGGCGAAACCAAAGAGGAACATTACAGTTTACGTCCACTCGAAAGAGGTGAATATAAATTCGGCGCTGTACAGTTCTTTGCATCTTCGTTGCTTGGTTTGGTTGAACGGAAATTTGCCGGAGCACAGGAACAAATGGTGCCGGTGTATCCTTCATTCATTCGTATGCGGCAGTACCAGCTACATGCCGAAGCTGCACAAACAAAAGAAGCCGGTAACAGACGCTTGCGCAAGATTGGTCACAGTATGGAGTTTGAACAGGTGAAAGAGTATGTGCAAGGCGATGATGTACGCAATATTAATTGGAAAGCAACGGCACGCAAAGCATCGCTGATGGTAAACTCGTATACTGAAGAAAAAAGCCAGCAGGTATATTGCATCGTTGATAAAGGCCGACTGATGAAAATGCCTTTCCAGGGATTAACCTTGCTCGATCATGCCATTAACGCAAGTCTTGTAATGTGCAACGTAGCATTGAACAAACAGGATCGGTTTGGATTAATGACCTTCAGCAACAAAGCAGGCTCCATGCTGGCGGCCGACCGCAAACCGGTACAGCTGGAAAAAGTGTTGCAGCTGTTGTACAATCAACAAACAGCTTTTCTGGAATCCGATTTTGAATTACTCTACACCCGTATCCGTGCAAGCATTAAACAACGGAGTTTAATTATTCTCTTTACTAATTTTGAATCATTAACGGGTATGCAACGGCAAATGCAATACCTCAAGCGCATTGCCAAATACCATCTGCTGCTGGTTGTGTTTTTCGAAAATACCGAACTGAAACAGGTAAGTCAACAGGAGGTAAAAGATCTTGAAGACCTGTATGTAAAAACCATCGCCGGTAAATACATGCACGAAAAGCAACTGATCGTGAAAGAACTGCAAAACGCCGGCATTCTCAGTATTCTTTCCGCACCGGAAAATGTAACGGTAAACACCATCAACAAATACATTGAGATCAAGACAAGGCAGGCGATATAGCCTTCTTTTCATAAGCGCAATCAACCATTGCTCTGACCTGCATCATTGCAAACGCATCGTCTCCGTTACTACATTGCAAAAAACACAAACGTGCTTGCTGCCAGATCATATGGTTTGCTTGTCATCTGCTTTTTTCTCTTGACACCATTGGTTATAACCGCACAAATAAGCAGTACTGATTCTGCTAATGCTTACCGTTTAAAAACGACAGCAGTTTACCTTCTCCACGAGAAGCGTTATGAAGAAGCCATTCTTTGTTTTGATTCAGTTTTGAAACTCATTCCCGGAAACAGAGCTGCACAAATAGGCATTGCTGAGGGAAATTTCCATTTAGGTAATTATAATTTTGCCTTAAGCTATTTAAACCGCTTACTCGAAATGAATGCCAATGATACAGATGCTGTTTTCAGGAAAGCATTAGTATTGTTGAGTCTGGAAAATTATAAAGAAGCATTAACCGTAATTGATCATTACATTCAACTGTCGCCAAAAGATCCGGAAGGATGGTATTATAAAGGCTATTGTCAAAAAAATGAAGCCACACACAGTTACGGAACATTTGGAGATAAATCTAATTACCGAAAGGCAATTAAGAGTTTAAATAATGCAATAGAACTGGCAGGGGGCAGTCACTACAAATCATTTGTTGTATTGGGGAACATTTATAAAAACATGGATGATTTAAACACCGCTGTTTCTTTCTATCAAAAAGCAATTGAAGCCGATTCAACACAAGGACTGCCGTACATCAATATCGGCGATGTGAAATTGCTGCAGCACGATACAACAGCGGCAGTAAATTATTTCAACCGGGCAATCGAACAGAATCCTGCAGACGAATACAATCTCTCACTTGTAAATTCACGATTATTAAAGCTTGGCATGATGGAAAAAGTGTACAGGCAAACCGAAGCGCTTTTAGCGGATGACTCTACTTCGTTAAACGGACTCCTTGTTATGGGCTCGTTGTTGTTACGGGAAAAGAAATACAAAGAAGCGCTTACTTTTTTCGACAAAGCATTGTACTATCATCCCGGCTCTTCCACAGCATATTATTACCGTGGCATTAGCCTTATTTGTCTGGAGGATAAAAAGGCAGGTAAAAAAGATATTCAACAGGCAGCCGTAATGGGCAATGTCATGGCCAAACATTTCTTAGAAACCGATCCGGGCAATATCCGTAACTGGTTGCCAAGTGTGTACAATGTTTTGCGGATGTTTACCTATTGAGTAGTGAGAGAAACAGAACCAATCTCGTAACATACGTGCGCCAATCCCTACCTTTGCCCACGCATGAAACAGGAAGAGCAAACCATTTTTACCGAAGGACAAGTGATCTTAGTAGATAAACCACTTGAATGGACATCGCATGATGTGGTGGCAAAAGTGCGCAGCACCATCCGCATAAAAAAGGTGGGGCATGCAGGCACGCTTGATCCTTTGGCAACAGGTTTACTTATCCTTTGCACCGGTAAATTTACCAAACGCATCAACGAATACCAGGCCCGTGAAAAAGAATACACCGGCACCTTTACCATTGGCGCCGTAACACCAACGTACGATCTGGAAAGCGAACCCGAACAGCAGAAAGATTATTCGTTTGTTACAGAAGAACTCATTCACGCAACAACGAAACAATTCATCGGCGATATTATGCAGGTGCCGCCAACACATTCTGCTATTAAACAAAAAGGGAAACCTGTTTACCTGATGGCAAGAAAAGGAGTAGAAGTGGTACTGGAGCCAAGACCCTTGCACATTGCTGCGTTTGAAATAACAAAGATTGAATTACCGGTGTTGCATTTTCGTGTGGTTTGCTCTACGGGAACCTACATCCGCAGTCTTGCACACGACTATGGTAAAGCATTGGGTTGCGGAGCTTATCTCAGCAGCCTGCGTCGTACACGCATCGGTGAGTTTACAACCGAACAAGCAAGAACATTGCCCGATACATTAGCCTGGATAAAAGAAGTGAAAGCGGGAATGGAGTCCTGAGCAAAGTCGAGAGTGACGTTTAAGGATTAGATTAAACGATCATCAGAACTGGAACGGCAAACCAATCCCCAATGAAATATTGATATTGTCGTAGCGCCAGCTTCGTGCAGCATCCGAACCGCTGAAAAGATTGGCAGCATCACTGAATTTAGGAATACGCCACCCATCGTTGGTGAGCACAAACGGATAAGCCGGGTTTTTTAAACGATACCCAACATCCACACGTATCAGGAACAGGCCAACAAAATCCAGACGGAAACCGGTACCCACACTTACACTTAAATCTCTGTACAGGTTCTTCAGTTGGAAGACAACAGTATCGTTGCCGATATTACTTTGGTTACGGAAGTTCCACACGTTACCGATATCGGTAAAGAGTGCACCTCGTAAAATAAGAGTGTTGGGCCAAATACTCCAGATATTGTAACGGTATTCAATGTTTCCTTCCAGTAACATATCGCCCGAACGACTGAAAAACTGGTTACGTCCGGTACGTGGATCGTTACGGCTGGCACCCGGTCCTAAACTACGCAATGGCCATGCACGCATACTGTTAGGGCCACCACCTGCAAACTGTTTAAAGAACGGCATGTTCGATGTATCGTTATCGTAGAGATAACCCGCACCAACTGCTGCACGGAAAACCAACTCCCGGTTACGTGCAGGATTCGCAATAGCATAACGGAATTCGGCATCGGCTTTCACATACTCAAACAATTGCTCATCGAACAACGTCACCGATTTTTTAAAGCGGCCAAACAACGCACCCGATTCTTCAAAATTTACACGCAGAGCCGCCGAATGATTATCGTGTTTCTTGATACGGAATGGTTGTTTGTAACCTGCATTTACAACACCTAATACAAAACCCTGGTTAAAAGAGTTACGCAGAAACGGATTGTTGTTCAGCTGCTCCCTGAAGTTGTTAGAGATATCGTAAAGGTTTACATACTCAACATTTAACGGACTTACACGCCACAATGCATTCTTGGGCGTTTGAAACTGCCAGCCAAATGTTGAACTCACAGTGGTAAGCGCAAACGATCCATTCTTGTTGATATTTCTATCGATGATAGAAATATTGGAGGTTAAGAATGTTTTGCGGTTGAGCCAACGCCTGCTTTTACGTGTAAACAGTTTATCGGGTATGCGTGGCCATGTTATGGAATTGCTGAAGGTTAACTCGGTTGCCTGCAAACCGGCATTGATAGGAGGTAAGCCAAACTCAATACCGGTACGCAAAGTGTTCGTCATCTGGATACCTTGTTTGGCAATATTACGATCCTGCAAACCAAAGTTTACACCCAAACCAACAAGGTTACCGGCACCTGTCAGCTGGTTTAACGGTTGGTTAAACACACCTTCAAGGTTGGTACTGAACGTGTATCGCTTGTAAGGAATCAGCAATACATCGTAATCGATTTTTGCTGAATCTTCTGTTGAAATTTTTGGCTGAATACGGATAACCTGCCACACATTTAGTTTATTCAACTCTTCAGCTGTTTGGCTAATCTTTAAAGCACTGTACAAACTGTCTGTTCGTAATTTCAGATTACGACGGATAAACAACGGTTTGAACTTCCCTTCCTGAAAACGCACAATAATGTTGTTGCGTACACTATCAACATAAGGAATAGAATCCGTTTTATCGCCCCCTTTAAATTCAGGATAAACAACAATTTTGTTATTGGTGAACTGCTGAAAAACGGCAGGATTTAATTTGGGCTTGGTACGGATGTACACATTGATCACCGGGTTCTTTCTGCGTTCCTGTGCTTCCTGGAATACTTCAAACTGGCGGATAGGATCCAGTGCCAGCAATGGGTCGAGCAGTGCAAGAAAAACCGTATCTACATCGGCATAAATAGCATCACGGGTAAAATTGTAATACCCGTTGTTGCGGAACAGCTCCACCAACCGATTCATTTCGCCCGATACCAGTTGTTCTGAAAAGGGCTTGCCTTTTTTCAGCAAACTTTGCGACAAATATTTGTTCGATAACTCCTGCAGCGGCACAAGGTAGTTACGTCCCGAATCGTTTGGAATAATAGCAATAGAATCGATGCGGAAAACAGGTCCGGTGTTCACAATAAACTTGGTTGCAACCCGTATCTGTTCTTTTTCAGGATTGCCTTTGTAAACTGTATCGAAGGGAAACAGTTCGTAATTGACCTTACCGTTATAATAACCTTCGGTCTTTAGATAGATTTCCATGTTACGGGCACTGTTAACAGCGTACCCCGTATCGTAAACAGCGGGCGACTCGAGTTTCTTAAAAAATACAAACGACTCTTTTACGATTGTTTGCAAACTATCGTCGAGCTGTGTACGTAACCCATCACCCAAAACTGTTTTTTCATCCTTGCTCAACTTATCGTTTACAACCTTTATTTCGTTGTAATAAACAAAGGGCTTATCTATGGGATATTTCTTTACTTTGGTATATTGACGCCGGGTTGGTTTTTTAAATGCCGTGCAGGAAACAATTGCCTGCATTGCAATAAAACTGAATAATATGGTAACAGCTGCCCGGGTGAATTGCATAAAAAGATGATCAATGCTCAGTAAAAACGAAGTCAAATATATCCAAAGTTTAGGCCACAAAAAAAGAAGGGACCAAGAAAGGCTGTTTTTGGTAGAAGGCAGCAAAATGGTGGCCGAGCTGGTGCAGCATTATCCTTCGCAAATAGTGCGGTTATACGCTACCGAAACATTTTACGGGCATTGCGCTGCTGCAAAAAATATACAACAGCATTTTGTTGTTACGGATGATGAACTGGAGCGTATTTCGCAACTGCAAACGCCTAACCAGGCACTGGCCTTACTGCATTATTTTCCACAGCAGGAGTGGAGCGCTGCTGCAAATGATTGGACACTGGTACTCGATGCTATTCGTGATCCCGGCAACATGGGCACCATCATTCGCCTGGCCGATTGGTTTGGCATTAAGCAGATCGTTTGTTCGCCCGATTGTGCAGATATCTACAATCCCAAAGTAGTGCAAGCCACCATGGGCAGCATTATGCGTGTAACCATCATTGAAAAAGAGTTGACAAGCTTTCTCAGCAAGCAGCAACTGCCGGTTGTTGGTGCAGTGCTGTGCGGAAAAGAACTAGCTTCGTTTACGTTTCCAGGAAACGGTATTTTAGTCATTGGCAACGAAGCCAATGGCATTCGTGAAGAGGTGATTCCTTTGCTGAGCGACGCCTTGATGATTCCCCGTTTTGGTGAAGCTGAATCGTTGAATGCAGCCATTGCGACCAGTATCTTTTTATGGGAGCTGAAACGAGGATAGCACTACAAATTAGGATAGCTATGCAATGATTTCATATCCGTTACTATCAGCAACAATCTGCGTTATCCGTGTTTCTATTATTTAGCTGAAATACCAACCCTGCTTTGCACATAAGCATTTTCTTCCAGCTCAGTTAGCATAAACTGGGCAAGATCGCCGGCGTTGATGCGGTATAAATTGGGTTGCGGCGGATAATCTTTATTCGTGGTGTAGTTGCCCGTTGGTCCATCGTTGATGATATCCGGACTGCAGACAAATGTCCAATCGAGCGACGAAGCCTGCAAGTATTCAAATGCTTTGCGGTGCTCGTTGCCAACAGGCAGGTATTCCTGCGGATAATCTTTCTGATCGATGAGCAACGAATGTTCATCAAAATTTAAAATACCCATGCCGCCCAGTGCAACAATGCGGCGTACAGCTGCCTTTTTCATTTGTGTCACAATATTCTTCATACCCAGCGATCGGGATTTATCGGCACCATCAAATGCACCACCAATAACGCTGATCACCGCATCGCAGCCTTTTATTGCATCGTATACATCGCCCTCATCAAACAAAGCGCCTTTGATCAACTGCAGCTTCGGATTACCATCGGCCAGCTGATGCACATTACGGCCATAGGCTTTTACTGCATGTCCACGCCACAACGCTTGCTTTACTACCTGCACTCCAACCTGCCCGGTTGCTCCGAATACAATCAGGTTCATCTTGTGCTGTTTAGATCTACAAATTACAACAGGTTTACGAATAATGCCGGGGTAAGAACCTTGTTAAATTTAACAGGCTGCCAACCTCTTTGCCGTTTTTGTGATCTTTGTGCTTAAATTCAATTGCGTGAAGCAGTTTCTTTTTATACTCGGTTTTGTTTGGTTGTGTGCAGCGGCAAAAGCGCAGCATATCGATAGCTTGTTTTTTAACCTGTATACTGACAGTTTAAAAAAAGGCTCGTGGAATTATATTAACGTGGACGCCAAACTGAGCAATGGCAAATACATGCCGCTTACGTCCGAACAGCTGGATTTTAAAATCAGCGCCGGCAAACTGGAACGCAATACTATCTGGCTCGACTGGACTTTTCCGTACGACAGTGTGGTTGTTGAAGTGCGTTTGAAAAAAGAACCCGCAGTACGCAAAAGCATCACCATTTGGGTAAAGAAAAAAGACGAACAACTCGATGCACCTGTAAATGATTCGTTGCTGCAACAGATCAATAACCGGCCTAAATCATCAACTAAAAAGAAAGGGAAGGGATAGTGTTCTGCACCTCCAGGCCGTTGTTGGTCGCCCGACCAACGAACGAAATGCTTGAATCCATTTAATGTAACTTTTTGGGAAGACAGCACTTGTGTAACTGATAAGGCATGAATAAAATCCTGTGACGCTTTTTTTGCCTGGTACATTTGGTGAAAGACAGGTTGCAGATCAATGGTTGTTTAAACAAGAAGGTGTGTATATTTATACGTCAGGCGCAACATATGCGTCAGTTTTTAAAAATATTACCTTGAAAAAATATTGGGAAAAGATTGAGACATGGATTCTTGCAAATTGCCCACCAATCCTTGACACCTTAAATGCTGGCGCTTCCGAGCAAGACATTAATAATTTAGAAAATGTTATTAGCTTAAAGCTACCACTCGACTTTATTGAATTTTATAAAATTCACAACGGTCAATCATTTACACACTTGAATTTATTTGACGGTGACAGATTATTAAGTGTTGACGAGATTATTTCTGAGTGGAAACTTTGGAACGAAGTTTTGCCAGATATTGACAAAAATTGCAAAGAAATGTATGGTGAAGCAGCAAGCTCAACGCCGGACAAAGGAATAAAGCCTTATTGGTGGAGTTCTTCTTGGATTCCTATTACATCTAACGGCTGCGGTGACAATTATTGCATTGACTTAGACCCTACAAGCGATGGCACTTGCGGACAAATTATCAGGATGTGGCATGACATGCCAAACAGAGACTTACTTGCAACATCATTTAAAAATTGGATAGATAATTATGTGACTGACTTGCAAAGTGGAGTTTATACAATTTCAGATGACGTTGGTTGGGGCGGCATTGTAAAAAAAGATTGACAACAATGCGTCTAAAGTTGGATTTTATGCAGTTTGGGCATGACCAGCAAACATCAAAAAATTTCAAATCCAAACTGTGGTTCGGGCTGGACAAACGACTTTCAACTTTAGTTCTTAAATTCAATTTTATATTTTCAACCCGCAGCGGTTGTCGGCAGATGGAATACTAATTCCCAACCTGCATAAAGCCCTGCTCGTTGGATGTAATTTGTTAGACACCGATAATGGAAGATATTCAATTATATATTTCGAAAGGAACAGTTTTAAGATTAGAATTTCTTGACTTAGTCCATCCAACTTTAGTTCATATAAAGGCAGACCACTGGAATTTTATCTATCAGCTTTACCGTGACGACAAATTGATTGACAGTGGGCTTTTTACACCAAATTATCTGATTATTGAGGAACGACAACTGTTGATTATACAAGAATATGATACTTCAATTCTGAATAAAGAAAACATAAAAACAGATCAAGACCTTGTTTTTAATTTGAGACTGTTTGATTTTTCGAAAGGCAAAACAGGCAGATTTTCAAAACTGACAGGCGGTAATTTCAAACTGGAAAAACTTGTTGACAGCATCTTAATATTCCATAAAAAATATCAAGATGTGACAAAAGAATTTGAAGTAAATATCAACGAAATTAATATGACTGCTGTTGCGGAAAGATAAACTACAGCCAACAGAGCATTTGTAAACGAGAGGCTGAAGTGCTAAATTGAACAGCAAAACATAAATCGACAATAAAACAAACGTGAAGCTGAAGGAACCCAGACATCCACTCCTTCACAAACGTTTTGGGCGTTGGCAGGCATTACAAACCATTTATCATGACCGACAAAGACAAACAATTACTTGCTGAACTTGACTATGGAATTATTACGACTGAAACTTTCTTGAAGAGTTTTTCGGTTGACATAAAAAGTGACACAGAATTTGTAAGGACAGAAATGATAAATGCGATTGCAAATTCTGACCCAGACGAAATTCAAAGGACACTTTCTCTTGTTTTGTTATCAGGTGACATTTCTAAGTATGTTGACATTCTAAACGAACTTCTAATAAATCCCAACCATAAAAGGCATCAACAAATTGCTAAGACCTTACAAGATGAAGCACCAAGTCCATCGACAGTGCCTTTTATCAGGAAAGCGTTGGAAAGCAACTTTGACTATTTAGAATATACCTGTTCCGATTCCTACGCTATTGCAAAATGGTTCAGTTGGCTTTTGTATTCAATCGGGACAGCAGAAGCCATTGACTTAATGAAAGAGTATAGCAATGCCACAGACGAAGGAATACGAAAAGAAATGGCTTATCGACTTAAAAAAGTTCACGTTTGACAAAGCATAACGACAACTAACATTGGGAAGGGCTCTGTTACTTACAATAAAGAAGGCCACGATGCGTGGCCTTTATTTTTAATTCCCTGTTTTCTTTTTCACCGGTGGTTTGGCAACCGGCTTTTTCTGCGGTTGTTGCTTCGGTGCTGCTGGTGGCGCTTCTTCAATAATTTCACCCTTCAATAAACGGTTGTTGAAATCGATGGCTTCAGGTACAGGTGCCTGTCCGTCTTCTAACTTAAAGTTGAAGACTTTATCGATGTGTTGCCATTGTCCGTTTTCCCATTTAAAGCCTTCGTAGTCGCCATCGGGGATGAGTGTGTATTTTTTACCGGGCTCACTTGTTTCTGATACAAGATGATCGAAAATGATCATATCCATTTCCTCATCGTACTGCACACGTGCACGGCCATCTTTTTTGTACTCCAGTAAAAAACGATTCGTTGCAGGCTTCGGTACAGAATCCTGTGCAAACGAAAAAGCACCCTGTTTACCAAACACTGGTTTTTCATTTTCATCGAACCACATCACATCCAACCATTTTCTTGTTGTACGTGTATCGTTTTCATCGTAACCAAACAGCGTATAATATTTTTTACCGTTGAATTCTTTTTCTACAATGCGGTAATACACGGCTCCGATCCACCACATATTGTTGGCAATGGTATCCACATCGTTGGTAATAAACTGGTCAGCATCACGCAGCGGAATAAACTTTTCTGCACCCTTTGGATTACGGAACTGGATAAATCCTTTCTGCCGGCAGTAATCATCATCCTTTACTACCTGCCAGGTAAATATGCGGAACGAACTGTCTTCGCTGTAAATTTTAGAAATGGTTTTTAACGAATCGAACGGATATTGAAATGATTTATCCTGGATGATTGCACGAACGAGAATACGGGTAAAGTTACTGTCGCTGCGGAAACGCACTGCTGCATCTTTGCCACGCACAATTTCATAACCGAATTTCTTGAGCGAATCTTCACGCAAACGAAACTGCTTTAACTCAACCGGAGTAAGCTTCTGTGCCGATGCTGTTACTGCAACAAAAATTGTAAGAAGGGTAAACAGGTTCTTCATTGATGCTATTAACTGTTTAAAGGCAAAATTATTGTGTTTTACGCCTTGCTGCTGAGGGTCTGTGCAAAAGCTAACAAATCTTTATACTGTGCGTCTACCGTAGAGGGGTCGGGCTTTTCCTCAGGACGGGTAGGCAGATAAACGGTAAATGCGCCGAACTTTCTTCCAAACCACATATCGTTGGGCATATTGCCCACCATGATCGATTTCTTCAAATCGATTTCAGGAAAATCCTGTTTGGCCTGCAACGCCATGCCGGGATTAGGTTTACGGTTGATGTGTTTGTTATCGGTTGAAGGGCAGAAATAAATTTTATCGATCCGTCCACCTGCTGCAGTAATTGCCTGCAACATGTTGGTATGAATTTCTTCCAATGTTTCGAGTGTCATCAATCCTTTACCAACGCCTGCCTGGTTCGTCACGACAAAAATGCGATCGAATAATTTCGATAATGCAGCAATTGCCTCCAAGGTTCCTTCGGTGAAATGAAATTCACTCCAGCTTTTGATGTAATCGCCCACCACATCTTTATTGATCACGCCATCACGATCGAGAAACAAGGTCCATTCGTTGGTAACGGGTGGTAATTCTTTATGTGGTAGCGGCATAAAATAAGCGGTATTGGCGGGAACCTTGTTGGTAAGTGTTGTGTGGATCATGCATTAATTCTTTGGATTGAAATAACGCTCTTCCACCAACTGGCAAATGATATGACCGAGCATAATGTGACTTTCCTGTATACGTGGTGTAACCGTCGATGGTACATTGAACAGATGATCACTAAATTCTTTCAGCTTACCTCCACTTGCGCCGGTAAAACCAATGGTGATCATGCCTTTTTCTTTCGCTGCTTTAAACGCTTCAATAATATTGGTTGAATTACCGGAAGTTGATAAGCCCACCAGTATATCGCCGGTATGTCCAACGCCTTTGATGTAACGTGCATAGGCCACTTCAAAACTGTAATCGTTGGCAATAGCAGTTAGGTACGATGTATTTACATGCAATGCTTCAGCAGGTAACGCATCCCGATCGAAGTAAAAACGACCACTGAGTTCTGCAGCCAAATGCTGTGCATCGGCAGCACTACCACCGTTGCCACAAAAAAGAATTTTCTTTCCTGCACGGAAGGCATCCACAATCAAATCGCTGATGCTGTTGATCTTTGTCATCATTGCTTCATCGCTGAGCAATTGCTGTTTTACAGCTATTGAATCGCCGATGATCTGTTTGATCTGTTCGTTCATACTGCAAATGTAAATGAATTAAGCGGTGGCAGCGAGTTGCAGAATAGCCGCCGTCATTTTATCCCAGCCGTATTTCTTTTTTTCTTCCTGCAGGTGAGGCAGAAAATGGGCAGAGCCTTTTTGCATAAATTGCTGCATCGCCTCTGCAATAGATGCTACATTGGGTTCACAAACCAAACCTACTTTTCCTTGCGGTACAAAGGCAGGCAGTCCACCCACATTGGTAACGATCATTGGAATTCCGAAATGATAGGCAAGGGGCGTAACACCACTTTGCGTTGCATTGCGGTAAGGCTGTACCACTACATCGGAAGCACAGAGATAATATTTCACTTCGCTATCGGCAATGAATTCTGTTTTAAGAATCAGGTCATCTGCAATACCCAGCTGTGCGATCTGTTCGTCGTAATGCTTACGGTCTTCGTAAAACTCGCCGGCTATTAGTAATTGGAACTTGGGATTTGGAATTTGGGTATTGGGATCTTGATGTTTGGCAGCTTTCAGTTTTGCAAAAGCTTCCAGCAGCATATCCAATCCTTTGTATTTACGGATGAAGCCAAAGAAGAGAAAGATGAAATCGTTTTGATTGATGTTGAGATGTTTTCTTGCTTCTTCTTTTGAAACAGCATTGCCAAACACATCGTACAACGGATGTGGTTGCAACACAGCCGGTTTTGTTTGGGTGAAGCTGCGCAGATCAGTCATCACTTTTTCGCTCATGGTAACGAAGGCATCAACAGGCTTAATAAAATACTTCGTGAACGCATGATCGCCTGCACGTTTTTCGTGCGGCACTACGTTATCGGCAATACAAACAATTTTTGTATGTCCATTAGCTTTGATGCGGCGAAGGATTGTACCCAACGCCGGGCCCATTAACGGCAGCCAGTAACGTACCACCACTAAATCGGGCTTTTGCTTTTTGATTTCGTTGCCAACGATCATCCAGTTAAGCGGATTAATGGAGTTGACTTTTATGTTGATGTTGAGATCGGCAGGAGCAGGTTCCGATGAATATTGTGTGGTACCCGGAAACAAAAAGCCGGGATATTGCAGGCTGAAAGAGTAGATGCTTACATCGTGTCCTTCGTTTTGAAATTGCCGTGCCAGCCGCTCGTTAAAAATGGCGATACCGCCACGTAAGGGATGCGCAGGGCCGAGGATGATTATTTTTTTTGATGATAGATTCACGGATGACACTGAGTTGAGCTGATTCTAACGGATTTGTTTATTTTCATTGGTAAACACCTTTCGTTTGAAAGAAGGTTTTTCACCAAAGAACAAAAGTAACCCAATCTCATAATCTGTAGCCTTTAAATAGTTGAGAAGCTGCAACTCGTGTTCCATAATAATTCCTCCTTCACCTGCTTTCAGTTCGAGAATACACATGTCTTCAACCAATATGTCAGCATAATAACTGCCGACCTGCACATTTTCGTAATACACTTTAATTGGTTTTTGCTGAAGTGCCTGCAACCCGTTCTTTTGCAATTCAATCAGCAGCGCATTTTCATATACTTTTTCAAGAAAGCCGTATCCAAGTTTATTATAAACATTGTAAAAACAGCGGAGTATTTTACTGGTAAGTTCTTCATGTAGCAGCATAAGGTTGTTTTAATCTAATCAAGATAATCAATGATCAGAAAAAATCCGCCTTAATCTGTATACATCTGTGTTATCCGTGTCTCTATCTATATCCCTGCCTTCTCACCAATCAAATAAAAATTACGTTCAGGTGCATTGCGTGCAATCAGTTCACCAATAAAACCGGCGAGGAATAATTGCGAACCAATGATCATTGACACCAACGCAATAAAAAATGTTGGACGATTGGTGATGGAAAAATTAAAGTCGATGAGCTTGGCTACAATCAAATAGGCGCTGATCAAAAAACCAATCATAAAAAACAGTGTTCCCCACAAACCAAAGAAATGCATCGGACGTTTACCAAACTTCCCTACAAAAGAAATAGTCGCCAAATCGAGGAAACCATTTACAAAACGATCCCATCCAAACTTGGTAACACCATATTTACGTTTGCGGTGTTCCACTACTTTTTCACCAATATTTCTAAAACCTGCCCACTTGGCCAGCACCGGAATGTAACGATGCATTTCGCCGTAAACTTCAATGCTCTTTACAACTTTACCGTTGTACGCTTTTAATCCGCAATTGAAATCGTGCAGATAGATACCACTCATGCGGCGTGTAGCTGCATTAAAAAATTTCGACGGAATATTTTTTGTGAGTGTATTATCGTAACGTACTTTTTTCCAGCCACTCACCAGATCAAATCCATCGGCTTTGATCATCTTGTACAACTCCGGAATTTCATCGGGACTATCCTGCAAATCGGCATCCATAGTAATTACTACTTCGCCAAGTGCTGCTTTAAATCCTTCGTTTAGTGCAGCCGACTTACCATAGTTTCGCTGAAAGCGAATGCCTTTAATATTGCTGTTGGCCGAACGCAGTTCCTTGATCACCTTCCAGGAATCATCGGTACTACCATCATCCACCAGAATAATTTCGTAACTGAGCTGCTGTTCGTTTACCACACGTTCAATCCATGCACAAAGCTCCGGTAACGATTCGGCTTCATCTTTCAGGGGTATAACTATGCTTAAGTTCATGAAGTAATTAAAGAGTTTGAGGCATTTCATTTTCGGGATTCTTCTTCTTTACAATCGCCGCAATAATTAAAGCTAAGAGAAAATAAATAAAGCAGCTGAAAGCAAAGCCCAACAACATATTGCTGATGCTGAAACTATCTTTCTTCCTTGCTTCATCCATTGCCTTATCAATCTGATCCTGCGATGCACCAAATTTCTTGAGCATTTTTTCCGACATGTTCAGCGATTCTTCTGTCATGGCCTGTTTAAACTCAAGATCAATCACATTAAAAAGCACATAGGAGAGAACAGAGATGGCCAGTGCAGTCAATACAAACACACCAAAGCTTGTTTTTAAAGCCTTACCAAATTCAAGATATCCGCCACCTTGTTTTTTAGCAGCCAGACAAGCCATTACTGCAAACACAATAGGCAACAGGTAGCTTGTTACAAATGCCAGCGGACTCATTAATATTTTTACGCCACCCAAATACAAACCAATATAGGCGATGATACCAACAACTGCCGAGATAAGACCGAACTGTAAGAGGGGATTTGCTTGTTTTGTTTCCATAAACAAATGTTTAGTTGAGTTTTAGTTGATTGTTATTGATGATGCCAATCACTTTACCTTTTAACTCTTTGCCAACAAAGGCAGAATTTTTCGATTTTGAACGAATGGCATCTTCTGTAAACACATATGTCGCCAAAGGTTCAAACAATGTTACATTCGCCACTTCACCTTCTTTAATTACCGGTTGTGAAAGCTGCATCAATTTACGTGGGTTGCTGCTGGCCAGCTCCACCCAACGCTCTGCACTCAATGCATCGCCAAACACAGCGCCCATTACACCATAGCAGGTTTCCAAACCAATCATGCCTGGCTTGGCATATTCAAACTCACAAATTTTACTGTCGTATTCGTGTGGTTCGTGATGGGTCGTAATACAATCAACGCCGCCATTTAAAACAGCTTCCCGTAATGCATTCCGTTCAACAGCTGTGCGTACAGGTGGATATAATTTCAGATTCGTATCATACGTCTGCAGATCTTCATCGGTAAAATAAAGATGCGCAGGTGTTACGGAGCAACTGATTGCTGCACCGCTTTGTTTTGCACGATTGATATAATCGATACTCTTGGGCGAAGTAATGCCTGTGAAGTGCAACTTCGATTCGGCATAGCGTGCCAGTTTAATATCTCTGGCTACCTGAATTTCTTCTGCAAGAATGGGTTTGCCCGGCAAGCCCAGTCTTGTACTGATGATGCCTTCGTTCATCAACCCATACGTACCGATTGTTTTATCATCGGGTATCTGGATAATTGTACCATCAAATGCTTTTACATATTGCAAAGCTTTGAGCAACAAACCTGCCGATTGCACAGGATGCAATCCATCAGTAAAAGCTGCTGCACCGGCTGCTTTCATATCGTACATTTCGGCCAACTCTTTCCCTTCGGTTTGTTTGGTAACAGCACCCAGCGGATGTACACTCACCATGCTGTGTTTTGCTTTCTGCACCATGTATTCCACCTGCGACTTACCGGTTACAACCGGGTTGGTGTTCGGTAACAGCAACACTTCGGTAAAACCACCGGCCGCAGCTGCAGCAATACCCGTTTCCAATGTTTCTTTAAACTCAAAACCCGGATCGCAAAAATGTGCAAACACATCTACCCATCCCGGCGACAGATGCAGATTGTTGGCTTCAATCACCTGGTCGGCCTCTTGATTAGCGAGTGTACCGATTTTGCTGATGCGGCCATTATCAATAAAAACGTCTTGTGTACTCTTATGAAAAGGAGAAAGCGGATCGATAATATGCGCCTGACGAATAAGAATAGTCATGTACCTGGGGAAAATTATTGCGCCGCTAAGATCGTTTTTTTTGATTGATTTTGTGCCAAATAGATATAAATCTTACATTTGCAGCCCCCGATGAAATCCAGGGGTGGATTTCTCAATTTTTGTTCGGGACGTAGCGCAGCCCGGTAGCGCATCCCGCCTGAGGCGGGAGGGTTGCTAACCAAAATAGAGAGTTTATGTTTTACGTATATATTCTCTTTAGTAGTTCTTTAGAAAAGTATTATGTTGGTTATACTGAAAATGTAAGTATCAGATTAAATCAGCATAATGCAGGAAAAGGTAATTATACATCGAAAGGTGTTCCTTGGATTTTAATTACAATAGTTGAATGTACTTCTCGATCAAGTGCAGCTCAACTGGAATTGAAAATTAAAAAAAGAGGAATCAAACGATACTTACAGGATCAAGGTCTTGTTTGAGTTCGGGACGTAGCGCAGCCCGGTAGCGCACTTGCATGGGGTGCAAGGGGTCGCTAGTTCGAATCTAGTCGTCCCGACTTTTAAAAGCTTCACAGAAATGTGAGGCTTTTTTATTTGTGCTATTGATAGCGCATCCCGCAGGAGGCGGGAGGGTCGCTAGTTCGAATCTAGTCGTCCCGACAAAAAAGAGCATTGATTTGTCAATGCTCTTTTTTGTTCCTGCAATGCAGATGCAACACACTTCACCGATGAGAGTACACAACAGTTAACAGCTTTTACATTTTATAATTTCTGTATAAATTACAGAAAACTATCTGCTATGTTCCTTGGACATTTTGCTGTTGCTTTCGCAGCTAAGAAAGCTGATAAAACCCTATCTCTTGGCAGTACCATGCTTGCTGCTCAATGGCTCGACTTACTATGGCCTGTGCTCTTGTTGACCGGTACAGAGACGGCAGCCATTGCTCCTGCAGGATCTAACATTCCGCTGGAATTTACTTCTTATCCTTTTTCGCACAGCTTGCTGACTGTAGCAGGCTGGGCACTGTTGTTTGCAGTTGTATTTTACGGAATTACCAAACAACTGCGATCTGCTTTTGTAATAGCCTTTTTGGTTTTGAGCCATTGGTTTTTAGATTGGCTGGTGCATATTCCCGATCTGCCATTAACACCATTTAGCAATGAGAAACTTGGTTTGGGTTTGTGGAATTATAAAACCGCAGAGTTGCTTTTAGAATTACTGATGTATGCGATTGCTGTTGCATTGTTTTTTAAAAGCAGAGTGAACCCGGGAAAAAGAAAAAGTATCATTACATGGTCGCTGATCATATTCCTGTTAGTGATACACATCATGAACGTTTTTGGTCCGCCACCGCCTGCAATTACACCGGTCGCCGTGGTTGGATTATTACAATGGATATTTGTTGCCTGGGGTTACTGGGCCGATTAGTGATCGCTTTGTAGTTCCTCTTACATATGCCAAATTTGACTACAGAAAAATGTATAAAAACAAAAAGCTTCACATTGCTGTGAAGCTTTTTGTTTTTATACCGAATCTGTTGTTTCTATTTTTTCAAACTCATCGGCTTTGCATTTTTCTGTGCAATCAAAGCCAGCTCGGTTGCAAGAAAACAATGCGCCTGGCTCATGGCTGTTTCTGTACGGTTCAAGACATCATCCACAAACAAAGGACCAAAGGGGAGTGCTTCGTTGTTGCAATCCATGTGCAGCATTTCTTTTTTGTTGACGAGGTATAAATGATTGCCACCTTTCTTACCCGAAACAATATCGGTGTTCTTACGCACTTCAATGGTTCCTTCGGTACCCATGATGATCAATCGTCCATCGCCCCAGCTATCCAGGGCATCGGGTGTAAACCAATCGACACGGATATAACCCACACCACCATTACCACTCAGCATTACATCGCCGAAGTCTTCAAAGTTTGGCGCTTGCGGAAAATGTACATTGCCCACCTGCGACATCAGCACCGTTGCTTCGGTTGAATTCGTAAAATGCAAATACTGATCGAACTGGTGTGAGCCAATGTCCGTTAAAATTCCACCGTAACGTTTTTTGTCCCAGAACCAATCGGGCCGTACTGCTAAGCCCGATGTGCCGAACTTATTGCTGATGCGGTGCGGTGCTAAATTGATCGTTTGTATCACATTGCCGATTGCACCAGCCTTTACCAGCTGACTTGCTTTTTCGGTGCCTTTGTTTTCCAAACGCTCACTATACATAATGGAATAGATGCGTTTGGTTTCTTTCTGCACTTTTTTAACTGCTGCCAGTTGTTCTAAACTGATGATGCCCGGCTTATCGGTTAAATAATCTTTGCTGTGCTGCATTACACGAATACCCAGCGGGGCACGCTCATCAGGAATACCGGAGCTGAGCACCAGTTGAATCGACTTATCTTCTAAAATTTCTTTTTCTGATTGAGCCAGTTTTGCTTCGGGATAAGCTTTGGAAAAAGCTGCAAGCAGATCGGCTTCTTTTGCATATACTGCCACCAATTCGCCACCGCCTCTTTTAATGGCATCGGTCATACCATAAATATGCGGATGATTGATATTGATCACTGCGAATTTTATCCTGTTCGGGGCAACAGCAATCGTTTTTGGTTTCGAAGAAGACTGTACTGTGCTGAAGTTTTCAAACATCGGTGTCATAAACATAAGTCCCGATGCTTTTACAGAGTCTTTTAAAAACTGTCGTCTGTGTTTTGTTTCGTTATTCATTTGGCAAGTAGTTGTTTCGTTATTGTTTGCTAAGTGAGTTTATTAAAAGTACAATGCACAACAGAAATTGAGAACGTAAAGAAAAAACACTACAACGAATCCCGCAGCACCAACGAAAACGGCACTTCCAGTCGTTTGTGTTCGCTTTTTAAAACTACCTCGGCAGCCATTTCGCCCATACGTCTAAAATCGGTTGAAATGGTGGTGATTCCATTGAGGATAAAACGTTTCCACGGTGTTTCGTTATATGAAATAATGCCGATGTCTTTACCTACAACCAGATTAGTTTCTTTTATTTTATCAAGTAATACCACCAGGTCATCTTCCATAAGGTTGATGTATACTTCGCCTTCTTTAATGGGCTCCTTTGCAATTTCGTGCACCACTTTATAGTTGAATGCATACTCCATACAGAAATGTTCAAACCCCCGTAATATCTCTTCAGGGAAATACGTGTACGAAGGAAACACCAGTTTCAGATTCTGGTAATTACTCAGCTTGGGCAATGCTTCTTTCAATGCATTGAAAAGATCTTTCTCAAAGTTTTCATATACGGCTGCATACTCCCGTTTAATACCGGGAATCAGTTTGTCTAATAAAATCAACTGCCCATCGGTTATTTCATTGATCACTTCATACGCATTTTCACCTCCTTCGAGGAAGTGGGGAATAATCACATAATGCGTATAACCTTCTTTCCGGCTTTGTAACAACTTACGGAAAAGGGCATAGTCGTTATTATAAATGTAAAAGTCAATTGCTGCCTTATCACCCAGCGTTGCCACAAATGAATCGTAAATGATCTTCTTATGCGAACTGAGTTTATTGAAGATGAGAAAGACTTTAATATCCTGCCGGATATCTGTCTTCGAAATAAAATAACCCTTGCCTGGTACCGAACCCACCACACCCAATTGCTTTAGCTGGCGATATGCCTTCTCGGCCGTATCACGGGCAATGCTCAGTTCAAAACTTAAATCGTTAATGGAAGGCAGCAGGTACTCCTTATGTATCTGGCCCATTTCAACGGCCTTCAGAATGGAGTTTACAATTTGTACATATTTAGGGGTGATGGACTGTTCATCAATTACGATATGGCGGTAAATATTGTCGCTCATAAACAAGATTTGTAGACAATTAAGATCGGTAAGGGATGTAAATGTACAGTTTATGAACGAACCATTTAGCGGCCGACACTGTTCTTAAGCTCAGGATAGTACATGACGGAATTTCTGCCACAGCAAACTACTTTTATCTTTTTATGTCTTGCCATATAAATCAAGGATTACAATGAATGTATTATTAGGCGTTATTTTTCACTTTATCGGCGGTTTCGCATCGGGCAGTTTTTACATTCCTTACAAAAAGGTAAAAGGTTGGCATTGGGAAAGCTACTGGATTGTTGGCGGTTTGTTTTCCTGGCTCATTGTTCCTCCTATAGCGGCTTACTTAACTATCCCTGGGTTTGGCGATATTATCAGCGGAGCAGCCGGCTCAGCTTTAGCAATTACATTTATGTTTGGCGTGCTTTGGGGCATTGGTGGTTTAACCTATGGTCTTGGAGTTCGCTACCTTGGCGTATCGTTGGGCAGCAGCATCATCCTTGGTTTATGCATGGTATTCGGCGCAATCATTCCCGCTATCTATTACGATTTTAATCCTGTTGCAGGAAAAGATACATTCAGTGCAATGGTTGGCTCTAACTGGGGCCTAACCATCATTGCCGGTTTATTGGTGTGTGTAATCGGTATCATCATCAGCGGTAAAGCCGGTATGATGAAGGAGAAAGAACTGAAGACAGCAGGTACCGATCCGCATGGTGCCGAAACAAGCACCGAATACAAATTTGGCCTGGGTATGTTTGTGGCCATTGTTTCAGGTGTACTGAGCGCCTGTTTCAACTTTGGTTTGGAAGCAGGGCAGGAGATGGCCACTGTTGCCAACGAAGCATGGAAAGCTGCCAACCCCGGCGAAGGTGAATTCCTTTACCGGAACAACGTTATTTATGTGGTGTTGCTTTGGGGTGGTTTATCCACTAACTTTATCTGGTGCATGATTTTAAATGCACGTAACAAAACATTCGGCGATTACACAAACAAAAAAACACCGTTATTAAAAAACTATCTCTTCTCCGCATTGGCCGGTACAACCTGGTTCCTCCAATTTTTCTTTTACGGAATGGGCGAAAGCAAATTAGGCAATGGTCCAAGTTCATGGATCTTACACATGGCATTCATTATCCTTGTTGCCAACATGTGGGGCCTTGTGTTGCGTGAGTGGAAAGGCGTAAGCAAAAAAACCATTACAACCATAACAGTAGGCATTATCATTATTATCCTGTCGGTATTACTGGTAGGACGTGGTAACAGCCTCCATATATAATAACAACTGAAAAGAACAGAATATGTCAGTAGCAACTAAGAATTTTAAACACGTAAGCTATTTGTGGGATGATGCAAAGGCTGCAGAATTAGCCGGTGATGAAGTGGCTTTGTTAGTATATCGCTCAAACTTATTGGGAGCCGATCTGCGTTTAACGAACTATGGTGGCGGTAATACTTCGTGCAAAGCCATGGCGAAAGATCCGCTTACAGGTAAGGAAACAGAAGTAATGTGGGTGAAGGGTAGTGGTGGCGACCTCGGCACCATGAAGCGCAGCGGCCTGGCTGCATTGTATGTTGATCGTTTACGCAGCTTAAAAAATATCTATCGTGGTATTGAACACGAAGATGAAATGGTGGAACTTTTCAACCATTGTATTTACGATCTGGCTTCGAAAGCTCCATCGATCGACACTCCGTTGCATGGTTTTCTTCCATTCAAACATATTGATCACTTACACCCCGATGCAGCGATTGCCATTGCTGCAGCCAAAGATGGCGAAAAGATCACCAAAGAATTATTCAACGGAACCATTGGTTGGGTAAAATGGCAGAAGCCCGGTTTTGATCTGGGTTTGCAGTTGAAGCAATGTCTCGATGAAAACCCCGGCATCCGTGGTATCATGCTTGGCTCGCATGGTTTATTTACCTGGGGCGATACTGCTTACGAATCATACATCAACACACTCGAAGTAATTGAGCGTTGTGCAGAATATTTACAAGATAACATCAGCAAACAAACAGCCATTTTCGGTGGTGCAAAAATTGAATCCTTGCCCGAAGCCGATCGTAAAAAACAGGCGGCTGCATTAGCACCGGTGCTGCGTGGTTTCTGCTCATCGCAAAACCGTATGATCGGTCATTTTACCGATGATGCACGTGTGCTTGAATATATCAACTCCAACGATCTGGATCGTTTGGCTCCTTTAGGCACAAGCTGTCCCGACCACTTCCTGCGCACAAAAATTTCTCCGCTGGTGTTGAATCTTACAGCAGGCGAAGATTTGAGTGATACAAAAGCGATCAAAGAAAAAATCGCACCGCTGTTTGAAGCATATCGTGCCATGTATACAGAGTATTACAATACCTGTAAACATCCAAACAGTCCTGCCATTCGTGATACAAATCCGGTGGTAATTATTTATCCCGGTGTTGGCATGTTTACGTTTGCCAAAGACAAACAAACTGCACGTGTTGCTGCTGAGTTTTATATCAATGCCATTAACGTAATGAAAGGTGCAGAAGCCATTTCTGAATACACATCATTACCTCGCCAGGAAGCATTCAACATTGAATACTGGTTACTGGAAGAAGCAAAACTGCAACGTATGCCTAAGCCAAAAGCTTTGAGTGGTAAGGTTGCATTGATCACCGGCAGCGGTGGCGGTATTGGCAAAGCCATTGCAAAGAAATTTGCAGAAGAAGGCGCTTGTGTTATTCTGAACGATATGAATGCAGAGCGTTTGGCCGAAGCAAAAGATGAGTTTGTAAAACTGTTTGGTAAAGATGTAGTAGCTGCCGATATACTGGATGTTACCAAAGAAGATACCGTTCTTGATACGTTAACCACATCGGCACTGGCGTTTGGCGGTGTTGATATTGTGGTAAACAATGCAGGTTTATCTATTTCGAAATCGATCGAAGATCATACAGAGAAAGATTGGGATATTCTTTACGATGTATTGGTGAAAGGGCAATTTGTGGTAACCCAAAAAGCGGTAGAAGTAATGCGCAAACAAGGCATTGGTGGCGATGTGTTGAATATTGTTAGTAAGAATGCCTTGGTAAGCGGCCCGAACAATGCAGGTTATGGTTCTGCAAAAGCTGCACAATTGCACTTATCACGGTTGAATGCGGCTGAATTAGGTAAGGATAAAATCCGTGTAAACGTAGTAAATCCTGATGCTGTAATTGCAGGGAGTAATATCTGGAGTGGTGGCTGGGCTGCAGGTCGTGCAAAAGCTTACGGTATTACCATCGAAGAATTACCGGCGTATTACGCAGGCAGAACTTTATTAAATGAAATTATTTTACCCGATGATATTGCGAATGCATGTTACGCCTTTGTAGGTGGCCTGCTCAACAAATCAACCGGTAACGTATTGAATGTAGATGGCGGTGTTGCCAATGCATTTGTACGCTAAGATTTTTTGTTCATAATCAATAGTTGACGGGTTGGTAGTTCCCTATCGACCCCTTTTTTTAACTTCATTTAATTACTCTAAAATCATTTTATGATTCTCGATAAAAACAGAATTGCTGAGTTTAACGGATTGCATGCTGCATCACACAAACGCAAATTCGATTTTCTTGCTTCAGAAATAAACAATGTGGAAGATGTGCTGCAAAAGCTCATCGATTTCCAGGTTGCCATTCCCAGCTGGGCATTAGGCACAGGAGGTACACGCTTTGGCCGTTTTGCAGGTGCAGGCGAGCCCGGCAGCTTAGAACAAAAATTAGAAGATGTTGGTTTGCTGCATGCGCTCAACCAATCGAGCGGTGCAATCTCATTGCATATCCCATGGGATATTCCAGAGAACTATGCAGCTATTAAAGCACAGGCCGCACAATTGGGTTTGCAGTTTGATGCTGTGAATTCAAATACGTTTCAAGATCAGAAAGATCAGGAACTGAGTTACAAATTCGGTTCGTTGCAACACGTAAACAAAGCAGTGCGTAAACAAGCCATCGAACACAACATTGAAGTAATTAAACACGGTGTGGAGTTGGGTTCGAAATCACTCACCGTTTGGTTGAGCGATGGGAGTTGCTTCCCCGGCCAGTTAAACTTCCGCAAAGCATTTCAAAACACATTGGAAAGCTTGCAGGAAATTTATGCAGCACTACCTGAAGATTGGAAAGTATTTGTAGAATACAAAGCATTTGAACCCAACTTCTACTCAATGACAGTAGGAGATTGGGGACAATCGTTATTGTATGCTACCAAGCTTGGACCTAAGGCATCTACATTGGTTGATCTGGGCCACCATCTTCCCAATGCCAACATCGAACAAATCGTTTCCTTGTTGCTAATGGAAGGCAAACTGGCCGGATTCCATTTCAATGATAGCAAGTACGGTGATGATGATTTAACGGTGGGCAGCATCAAACCTTATCAACTGTTCTTAATTTTTAACGAACTCGTTGAAGGCATGGATGCAAGAGGCATGAATCATGCAACAGATCTTGGCTGGATGATTGATGCAAGCCATAACGTCAAAGATCCGCTGGAGGATTTACTGCAATCTGTTGAAGCTATTATGCTGGCTTATGCACAGGCATTGACTGTTGACAGAGTGAAGCTGAATGCTGCACAGGATGCAAATGATGTGGTAGCAGCACAGGAAATTTTGCAGAATACATTCCGCACCGATCTGCGTCCGTTAGTTGCAGAAGCAAGATTACGCAGTGGCGCTGCCTTGTATCCGTTGCAATTCTTCCGTGAGCAACAACTGCGTGCAGAACTGGTAAAAGAACGTGGAACAAAAACTATTGCAACAGGATTATAATGGCAAAGCTTCCGGTTATAGCAATTTTTGATATTGGTAAAACCAATAAAAAGCTATTGCTGTTCGATGAGCATTACAAAGTAGTGCACGAAGAAAGCCAGCAACTCGAAGAAACCACTGATGAAGATGGGTTTGCCTGCGAGGATGTACTACTGCTGACCAACTGGGTAAAAGCTACGTTTGAAAAAGTTTTACAAGACGAACGTTTCCAGGTAAAGGCAGTGAACTTCTCTGCATACGGGGCCAGCTTTGTGTACCTCGATAAAAACAAGGAAGTCATTCTTCCGCTGTACAACTACCTGAAGCCGTACGCACCGGAGTTACAGAAATTTTTCTATGATACTTATGGCGGCGAAAGCATGGTGTCGAAAGAAACAGCATCACCTGTTCTGGGTAATCTCAACTCCGGAATGCAACTTTATCGCTTACGGTACGAGAAGCCGGAAAAGTTTGCGCAGATCAATTACGCATTGCATTTACCACAATATCTCTGTTTTGTTCTCAGTGGTACATTGCATACAGATATTACCAGCATCGGTTGCCATACCAACCTGTGGGATTTCCAGGAAAAGAAATACCATGAGTGGGTTATAAAAGAACACGTTGCTGAAAAATTTGCACCCATCTTAAAGAGTAATGCGGTTGCAGGTTATACGCAAGAAGAGATTCCCGTTGGTGGCGGTTTACACGACAGTTCATCGGCTCTCATTCCTTACCTCGCATCTTTTCACGAACCGTTTGTATTGCTTTCAACAGGTACCTGGTGCATCACTTTAAATCCGTTCAATCATTCGCAGCTGAGTGATCTTGAACTGCACCAGGATTGTCTTTGTTATTTATCGTACGAAGGCAACCCGGTGAAAGCGTCCCGTTTGTTTGCCGGTTACGAACACGAACAGCAAACAAAACGATTGGCAGAATATTTCAATGTAGCAAACGATTATTACAAACAGGTTGAATACAACCCGGCGATTGTGCAGAGCATTATTGAAACCAAAGCATTTGCCAAAACAAGCAATGATGAGGTGATGATCAAAGAATCGGCATTTGCCAACCGTGAGCTGCTACATTTCAGCAGTTACGAACATGCCTATCATCAGCTCATTGCAGACCTTATTACACAACAGGTGTACAGCACCAACCTTGTGCTGAAAGGAACAAAAGTGAAACGCATTTTTGTTGATGGCGGCTTTGGCAAGAATCCCATTTTTATGCATATGCTTGCCGATGCTTTTACCAATATTGAAGTATTTGCGGCATCAGTTGCACAGGCTTCATCGTTAGGCGCAGCATTGGCGTTTCATAAAAACTGGAACACGAAAGCATTACCCACCGATATCATCGAACTGAAATATTATTCCGAATCGAAATGATTCTGTAGATAACTTTACAGGTAAGTTGTTGTAAGAAAAAAAGACGAAGAGATGAATGTTGGTTTATTTATTCCCTGTTATATCGATCAGTTTTATCCAAACGTAGGTATTGCCACCTTACAGTTGTTAGAAAAACTGGGATGCAACGTAAGTTTCCCGCTCAATCAAACCTGTTGCGGCCAACCGATGGCCAACAGTGGTTTCGCTTCACTCAGTAAATCATGCGATAAAAATTTTGTATCGAACTTCCGTGGTTTCGATTATATCGTTGGGCCATCGGGTAGTTGTGTATTGCATTTAAAAGAACACCTGCACGTTGAACAACATTCCGGCGAAGCGGAGCATATCCGTAAACATGTATACGAACTCACTGAGTTTTTGGTGGATGTATTGAAAGTAGAAAAGCTCAACGCATCTTTCCCGTATAAAGTGGGGTTGCACAACAGCTGTCATGGTCAGCGTGGATTGCATTTATCATCCATGAGCGAACGAAACTTACCAGCCTTTTCTAAACCGCAGCAATTGCTGAGTATGGTGAAGGGCCTCGAATTAAAAATGCCTTCACGCCCCGATGAATGTTGTGGCTTTGGCGGTACGTTTTGTGTGTTTGAAGAAGCAGTGAGTGTGAAGATGGGGAAAGATCGCATTGCTGATCATGCCAATAACGATATACAATACATTACCGGTGGCGATACCAGTTGCCTCATGCATTTAGAAGGGATTTTAAAACGCAACGGCAGCAAGGTGAAGACCATTCATATTGCAGAAATTTTAAACAGCAACGCATGAGCCATAACAGTACATTAAAACATGCCGAAGCTGCTGCACAGTTCATTAACGATGAGCCACGTACCAACTGGCACGATGAAACACTTTGGTTTGTTCGCCAGAAAAGAGATAAAGCCGCACACGGTTTGCCCGAGTGGGAGCAGTTGCGTGAATGGGCTTCGCAAGTAAAAAATCATACACTTTCCAATCTTGATAATTACTTAAAAGAATTTGAAAGTAAAGCGCAGGACAATGGAGTGATTGTACACTGGGCTGCAGATGCTGAAGAGCACAACAGAATCATTTACGACATCATTGCGCATCACAAGATCAAAAAAATTGTGAAGAGCAAGAGTATGCTCACCGAAGAATGCGGGTTGAATGAATTCCTGCACACAAAAGGCATTGAAACAGTTGATACAGATTTGGGCGAACGCATTGTACAATTCAGAAATGAACCGCCGAGCCATATTGTATTACCTGCCATTCATTTAAAGAAACAGGATGTAAGTGATACGTTTCATGAACATCTCAACACCGAAAAAGGAAACAATGATCCGCAATATTTAACCGAAGCTGCAAGGCAGCATTTGCGTGAAAAATTTATTGAATCGGAACTCGCCATCACCGGCGTAAACTTTGCCATTGCAGAAACAGGCGGCTTTGTGGTTTGTACCAACGAAGGCAATGCCGATATGGGTGCACACGCTGCGAAAATTCATATTGCCTGTATGGGTTTTGAAAAGATGATTCCGAGAGCAGAACATCTTTCTGTGTTTTTGCGTTTGCTGGCACGGAGTGCAACCGGTCAACCCATTACAACATACTCCAGTCATTTTCACAAACCAAGACAAGGGCAGGAGATGCACATTGTGATTGTTGATAACGGACGTAGCAGACAGTTGGGTCGTGCTGATTTCAGAAACTCGTTGAAGTGTATCCGTTGTGCTGCATGTTTCAATACTTGTCCGGTATACAGAAGAAGTGGCGGACACAGTTATCATACAGCAGTTGCAGGACCAATCGGTTCTATTCTCAATCCGAATATTGATATGCGTGCAAATGCTGATTTGCCGTTTGCATCCACACTCTGTGGCAGTTGCAGTAATGTTTGTCCGGTGAAGATTGACATACACGATCAGTTGTGGAAATGGCGACAGGTCTTGGTTGCAGAAGGATATGTTGATACAACCAAGAAAGTTGGACTGAAAGGAATGGCGTTTCTGTTGGCAAGGCCAGGACTGTATCGCTTTGCAGGTAAAGCAGGAAGAGCCGTGATGCGTTTATTCCCGTGGATCGTGAACAACAAACTTAATCCCTGGTACAAACAACGGGAAATGCCTGCGCCACCGAAACAAAGTTTTCGTGACTGGTATCTTCAAAACAAGAAACAATGAGTGCAAGAGAAACAATACTGAAAAATATTACAGCGAATAAACCAGAGTTGGTAGAGCTTCCGTCAATTGATCTCAATGCAGTTATTCAATACAGTGATCTTGTACAGCAATACAAAACAGTGTTGCAAAGTATTGGTGGCGGCACAGTAGAGTTGCAGAATCTTGCTTCGCTTAAACAGGAGTTGGAAAGCAGAGTAGCAAAAGGTGATTTTGTTGTGAACAGAATTGCTGCATTAGGCGAAGTGAGTGATTCGCTTGCGTCGCTTACTGCAGATGAACTTGCGGCTGTTGATACAGCTTACCTGCAGGGAGCAGTTGCTGTGGCAGAGAATGGCGCTATCTGGTTATACGAAAGCCAGATGGGGAATCGTTTGCTGCCATTTATTTGTCAGCACCTAGTAATTGTGATAGAAAGAAAGAATATCGTGCCAACTATGCATCATGCATACAAACAAATTGAAAGCGCTAAAGAAGGGTTTGGTGTTTTCTTAGCCGGCCCATCCAAAACAGCCGACATTGAACAATCGTTGGTGATTGGTGCACACGGTGCCAGAAGTTTGATCGTGTATATTATTGGATAGAGTCACGGATGACACGGATTTAAACTGATGTACACAGATTTGATCCGCTATCATCCGCATCCATCAGCGTCATCAGCGTTTCTATTAGCACACATTCGTTAGGGTATTAATTTTTTTCTGATACTATTCTTTCTGTTTCTTTGCGTGAGTAATTGTTAACCCTTTAATCGATTGTTCATGCGTTTGTTGATTGCCGTTTTTCTTCTCGTTTCAGTACAAAAACATCTTGCTGCCCAGGTTGGCATTATCAGTCCCGATAAAAAACTTTCCGTTCAGGTTTCTGTAAACAAAGCAGGAGAAATTAAATACAGTGTACGTTATCTCGATACAGAAGTATTACGCTCTTCATCACTCGGTATTCAAACTGCTACTGTTGATTTTTCGAAAGGCAACAATCTGCTTGGTGCAACACCGGTACAAACAATCAACGATGCGTATAGTATGGTTTACGCCAAGAAAAAACAAAGTACGTATACAGCCAATAAACGCATTGTGCAATTCAAAAACAACAATGGCAAGGCACTCGATATTATTTTCCAGGTGTCGAACGATGCAGTTGCTTTCCGTTACCACTACAACGAAGGAAATAATTTTACCGATAACATCACCAACGAGTTAACAAGTTTTCATTTTCCAACAACAGCCAAAGCATGGTTACAACCGATGCAGGTTTCAAAAACAGGATGGGAGCAAACCAATCCTGCGTATGAAGAACATTATGTACAGGATGTTCCTGTGGGTACAAAATCACCATCGGCGGCAGGTTGGGTTTATCCGGCTTTGTTCCGTGCAAACGATGTGTGGGCGTTAATCACCGAAGCATCAGTGGAACCAAACGACTGCGCAACACGGTTAAAAGCAGAATCACCTGATGGCGAGTACAGCATCGGTTTTCCTGATCCACGTGAGATCATCACCGGTAAAGGATTGTTGCCTACATTTCAATCAACTTATGTTTCGCCGTGGCGCATCATCACTATCGGAAGCTTAGCAACCATCATCGAATCAACAGCAGGAACCGATCTGGCAAAACCATCAGTGATCAAAAACACAGCCTTTGTTTTACCTGGTAAAGCATCTTGGAGCTGGATCAATTCCAAAGATGATTTTATTGTATATGATGAACAGATCAAGTACATCGATTTTGCAGCGAAGATGAACTGGCAATACTGTCTTGTTGATGCTGCGTGGGATACAAAAATCGGCTACGAAAAAATGAAAGAGCTGGCCGACTATGCAAAGACAAAAAATGTTGGTCTGCTGTTGTGGTATAATTCTGCAGGCGATTGGAATACGGTGAAATACACACCCAAGGATTTACTCCTCACCGCAGAAAGCCGTGCAAAAGAATTTCAGCGTTTGAAAGATATGGGCATTAAAGGTGTGAAGATCGATTTCTTTGCAGGCGACGGTCAATCGGTAATGGAATACTATCACAGTATTTTAAAAGACGCTGCGAAACATGAACTGCTGGTAAATTTCCATGGTGCTACGTTACCAAGGGGATGGGCACGCACTTATCCGCACTTAATGACAACGGAAGCAGTGCGTGGTTTTGAAATGATCACATTTGGTCAGGGTGATGCGGATAAAGAAGCTACGCATTGTGCGATGTTACCGTTTACCCGCAATGCATTTGACCCGATGGATTTTACACCGATGAACTTGTACAAACTGCAAACAAAAGTGCAACGCAAAACAACCGCTGCATTTGAATTGGCAACATCAATATTATTTCTATCCGGCATTCAACACTATGCAGAATCGCCGGAAGGTATGCAGCAGGTTCCCGAAAACATTCAGCAGTTTTTACGCAACCTGCCCAACACTTGGGATGATGTGAAATTCGTTGATGGTTTCCCTGGTAAATATGTGGTGATTGCAAGACGTTCTGGCAACAAATGGTATATCGCCGGTATCAATGGCGATGCGGCAGCAAAAACCATTCAGCTTGATCTTTCTTCATTCAAAAAAAAGAAAGCAACATTGATCACAGAAGGAGAAGGCGGCCAGCTGTTTGCCGAAAAGCAAATAAATTCAAAGAAACCGCAAACAATTACAATGCCTGCAGCAGGTGGTTTTGTTGTTGTGCTGGAATAATGATGCCTGGAACGTCATTGCGAGGAACGAAGCAATCTACCTTAGCCAAATCAGATTGCTTCGCCCAACAACAGGGCTGGAAATGACGCTTCGGTTTTTACATTGCGTCATGTCGACGCAGGAAACATCTCCAAGCGTTAACGATGTTTACATACTTTAACAACGCTGCAAATTGGGAGATCCCATCCTTCGTCGGGATGAAGGAAACAGTTCTACTCAACCGTTGTCGTATTATATGCCTGCTGAAAGGCCAACGGTGTTTGTCCGGTAAACCGTTTAAATGTTTTATAAAAGTTGGTTACGTTGTTAAACCCGCTTTCGTAACAGATCTGCGAAATAGAAAGCTTATTTTCAATCAACAATTTACTGGCATGCCCCACACGCAACTCGTGTAAAAAGTTACTGTAGGTTTTACGAGTATGCACTTTAAAATAACGGCAAAACGAATTGGGACTGATATTCGATACTTCAGCAATCTTTTTTAAACTGATCTTCTCTTTAAAATGCGCCAGTGTGTACGCATAAACGGAATTGATCTTGTCCGTTGACTTCTGTTCCAGCTGTGTACTGAACCCTGCAGATGAAATCAGTTTCAGCTGTTTGCTCTGTGCAATCTTTCCAAGTATCTGCAGCAGCAACACAATGCGTTCGCTGTCTTTCGCTTCCAGCATTTTATCGAGATGCGCAATCACAAACTGTTTGGTAGCGCCGGTGATGCTGATGCCACGCTTTGCTTTTTCCAGCAACTGTTTCAGTTTTTTGTTCTCCGGTAATTCCAAAAATGTTTCGCCCCAAAAGTCTTCACGAAAATGCGCCACCGTTGATTGCGCTTTCAATGTTTTGCTTTTCTGAAAATACGCATCATCACATCGCCACAGGTGGGGAAGATTGGCACCGACCAGTATCACATCATCTTTCTTAAAGCGTTGGATGGAGTCGCCGATAAACTGGATGCCTGTTCCTTTCTGTATGTGCAGCAACTCCACTTCGGGATGAAAGTGCCAGCGGTTGTAGAAGTAAGGAACCACATCATGCCGGATGTTGAAACTCTGGTGCGGCGCTGTACTTACTTTAAGCAGATGAGGATTCATTACAGTATTTTATCACAAAATAACGAAATATGCCAGCAGGTTGCCAAAATAGTACAACACAAAGCCAATAAAAGTAAAAGCAAAAGACAGGCATTTACCTATTTTTACCTCTCTTAAAACAACCTTTGCAAAGGGTGTTTTCATTTTTGACTAAGCAATTTGCTATATGAAACAAAACGTGTTAAAAGTCCATCCTACGGACAATGTACTGGTAGCGTTGAAAGACCTGAAACAGGGTGAAACGATCAACTTCGAAAACGAATCCATCACACTTACAGAAGATATTGCAGGCAAGCATAAAATCTTTATGCAGGACATGCAGCCCGGTGAAAAGATCATCATGTATGGTGTAACCGTTGGTACTATTGCACAGCCCGTTTTAAAAGGTGCACGTATGAGTACTGATAATACCAAACATGCAACTGATCAGTTCGATTACCGTGGCAGCAACTTTACGTGGACAGCTCCGGATGTTTCAAAATTCGCCAACAGAACTTTCATGGGGTATCACCGCAAAGATGGCCGTGTGGGTACAGCCAATTACTGGATCTTTATCCCGATGGTGTTTTGCGAAAACAGAAATCTTGATGTGATACGTGAAGCCATGCATAACGAACTCGGTTATGCAGTTACCGACAAATACAAAACCTATACACGCAAACTGGTTGATGCGTATCAGCAAGGACAGGACATTACGCAAATAGATATTTCATCTGTGCTTAATACACCCGGCAGCAGCCGTGTATTTAAAAATGTAGATGGCATTAAATTTCTAACACATCCCGGCGGTTGCGGTGGTACACGCCAGGATGCTGAATTGCTTGGTAAACTATTGGCATCTTACGCCGATCATCCAAACGTTGCAGGCGTAACCGTATTGAGTTTGGGTTGCCAGAATTTGCAGGTGCGTGATTTTGAACGTTACCTTGCTGAACGTAATCCCAACTTCGATAAACCGATTCTTATTTACGAACAACAACAGAGCAGAAGCGAACCGCAAATGATTGCTGAAGCTATACAGCAAACATTTGTGAACCTCATTGAAGTAAACAAGATCGAACGTAAACCTGCACCTTTATCAGAACTGGTGGTTGGTGTGAAATGTGGCGGCAGCGATGGTTTCAGTGGTATTTCTGCCAACCCTGCTGTTGGTTATTGTGCAGATCTTGTTGTTGGTTTAGGTGGTAAAGTATTGCTGGCAGAGTTTCCTGAATTGTGTGGTGCTGAACAAGATTTGATTGATCGTTCGGTGAACGAACCCACAGCACGCAAGTTTATGAAGCTGATGACTGATTACAATAACCAGGCATTAGCAGCAGGTTCAGGTTTTCATATGAATCCTTCGCCCGGTAATATCAAAGATGGTTTGATTACTGATGCCATTAAAAGCAACGGTGCCTGTAAGAAAGGCGGTACATCACCAGTAACTGATGTACTCGATTATACAGAGCCAGCGGTGAAGCCCGGTTTAAATTTAGTATGTACACCCGGTAACGATGTGGAAGCAACCACAGGTAAAGCAGCAAGTGGTGCAACGTTGATTTTGTTTACAACAGGTTTAGGTACACCAACAGGAAATCCTGTTTGCCCGGTTATTAAAGTATCAACCAATACCAATCTTGCAAAACGCATGGGTGATATTATTGATATCGACACAGGCAGCATTATTGAAGGAGAAAAAACAATTCCTGAAGTGGGCGAAGAAATACTGGAGTATGTGATCCGTGCGGCAAGTGGCGAAGTGATTCCGAAAGCTGTATTACTCAACCAGGACGATTTCATTCCATGGAAACGTGGAGTATCTCTCTAACTATTTTTTTGTTTTACGTATATGTTTCAATTTACAGGAAAGACAGCGATTGTAACCGGAGGCGGCAGCGGTATTGGCCGAGCCATCTCCACCATGTTTGCAAAACAGGGTGCATTTGTTTTTGTATTTGATATTGATGAAAACGGATCTGCTGCAACCGTTGCAGAAATTCAACAGGCAGGAGGTAAGGCTGAAGCGGTGATCCTCAACATTACCGACCAACAGGCCATCAAAACTGCTGCACAGAAAATTGTTGATCAACATCAACGCATCGATATACTAGTGAACAATGCAGGTGTGGCGCATGTAGGTACTGCCGATTCAACAACGGAAGAAGACTTTACCCGTCTCTTCAACATCAATGTAAAAGGTGTGTACAATTGTCTGCACGAGATCATTCCTTTTATGAAAGCACAACAAAAAGGTGTGGTGCTGAACATGTGTTCCATTGCAGCAACGGTTGGCATTACCGATCGTTTTGCGTACAGCATGAGTAAGGGTGCCGTGTTGGGTATGACGCTTTCTGCAGCACGTGATTATCTTGCTTACAATATCCGTGTCAATTGTATTTCTCCTGCACGTGTGTTTACACCGTTTGTAGAAGGATTCATTGCGAAGAATTATCCGGGCAAAGAAGAAGAAATATTTGACAAATTATCGAAGAGTCAACCGATTGGCCGTATGGGAACGACAGATGAAGTAGCGCACTTAGCATTGTATCTCTGCAGCGATGAAGCTGGATTTGTAACCGGTTGCGATTATCCGTTAGATGGTGGATTTATAAAACTGAATAATTAAAACGATTTACACTTTGTGTACTTCGTGCAACCCTCTGTGTCCTCTGTGCTATTGCATTACACAAAGTTCACGAAGGAGCCACGAAGAACACAACAAAATAAAACATATAAACTGAAGAAATGAAACTGATACGTTTTGGAGAAGCCGGCAAAGAAAAACCGGGTGTCATGTTAAGCACCATTTGCTATGATGTGTCTGCGCATGTGAGCGATTACGATGAAGACTTCTTTGCCAATGATGGTTTGAAAAAATTAGAACAACTTGTTGCTACAGCAAAGCTGCCGGTGGTGAATGTAGAGCGTTACGGTTGCCCCGTAAAGCGTCCGTCGAAGATTGTTTGTATTGGTTTAAACTACAGCGATCATGCAAAAGAAACAGGCGCAACACCTCCAAGTGAACCTGTGATCTTTTTCAAATCAACATCGGCACTCATTGGCCCGAATGATGAAGTGATGATTCCACGTGATTCGGTAAAAACAGATTGGGAAGTGGAGCTGGCTGTAGTGATCGGCAAAAAAGCTTCGTATGTTGAAGAAGCTGAAGCGATGGACTATGTTGCAGGTTATTGTCTGCACAACGATATCAGCGAACGTGAATTTCAATTAGAGCGTGGCGGCACATGGGATAAAGGAAAAGGTTGCGACACGTTTGCACCCATCGGCCCATGGTTAGTAACCAAAGATGAAGTAAGCAATGTACACAACCTGCGTTTGTGGTTAACACTCAACGGACAAAAAGTACAGGATGGTTCAACAGCCAATCTCATCTTTAATGTACCGTTTCTTATTTCATACGTCAGCAAATTCATGACCTTGCTGCCTGGTGATATTATTTCTACCGGTACACCGGCAGGTGTGGGTTTGGGAATGAATCCACCTGTGTATCTGAAGCCGGGCGATGTAATGGAGCTGGGTATTGATGGCTTAGGTACATCGAAGCAGACAGTAGTTGCATTTAAAAAATAAACAATACGCCCCGTCAGACGTCCTCGTCGGACGGGGTTCTTTTTCAATACAAATTCTTACTAAACCTTAACGATTGCCCAATGACCAGCCAAAAAAGTCAATCATACCTCTTTGCCTTTGCATTAGTAACCAGTTTATTTTTCCTGTGGGGTTTCGTACACAACCTTGATCCCATCCTCATTCCGCATCTGAAAAAATCATTCACGTTAACAACAACACAGTCCACACTTATCGACTTTGCTGTGTATGTTGCGTATTTTCTAATGGCACTTCCTGCTGGTTTTATCATGAAGAAATTCGGGTATAAAATCGGCATCATAACAGGTTTGTTATTATTTGCCATTGGATCATTCATGTTCCTGCCTGCAGCTGATTATCAATCGTACAATTATTTTCTGATTGCCTTGTTCATTATTGCATGTGGTTTAACCATTCTTGAAACAGCTGCCAATCCTTATGCGGCTGTATTGGGAGATCCCGCAACATCCACACAGCGATTAAATTTTGCACAATCTTTTAATGGATTGGCTGCAGCATTAGCTCCTGTAATTGGTGCAAGAATTATTTTAACGAAAGGACATACAGATGCCGAGTTAAATGCAATGACTGAAGCTGCAAGAAAACTTGCCTTAGCATCAGAAGCGGCTTCTGTAAAAATGCCCTACATGATTTTGGGAATTGTTCTGGTAGTAGTTGCCATTTTATTTGCACTTACGCATTTACCAAAACTCAATACAGATCCTGCACATACTCCCAGCAAAAATATTTTCCATGCGTTTAAACACAAGCATTTAACCTGGGGAGTAATTGCACAATTTTTTTATGTTGGTGCGCAGGTTTGTGTGTTCAGCTTATTCATTTTGTATGCAGAAAAATCAGCTGGACTTGAGCAGGTTACAGCAGCTGATTATCTGGGAGCTTGCGGTATTGCATTCCTCATCGGGCGTTTTCTCGGAACATTTTTAATGCGCTACATTCTTCCTGAACGATTACTCACTTTTTACGCAGCAGCTTGTATTCTGCTTTCTGCAATCGCAATCTTTGCAACAGGTATGATTACAGTTTATGCTGTAATCGGTATTTGTTTCTTTATGTCAATTATGTTCCCGACAATTTTCTCTCTTGGCATTAAAGATCTGAAAGGTGATACAGAATATGGCAGCAGCTTAATTATCATGTCAATTGTAGGTGGTGCAATCCTTCCTCGTTTTTTTGGAATGATTGCTGATTCTACAGGAAACATTCAACATGGTTATATCATCCCCTTGATCTGTTTTGCCGTTATTCTGTTGTTTGGATGGACAGGTCATAAAGTTGTTACAACTGATAAATAAGTAAAACATGAAACGTTATTGTCTTGCATGTGATTTAAAAAATGATCCCAAGCTCATTGCAGAGTATGAGCAATACCACGAACGTGTGTGGCCGGAAATCGAAGCATCAATCAAAGATTCCGGTATTGTAAGCATGGAGATCTATCGCATCGAAAACCGCTTGTTCATGATCATGGAAACAACGACTTCGTTTTCGTTTGAAGCAAAAGCGGCAGCCGATACCGCCAATGAAAAAGTGCAGGAGTGGGAAACATTGATGTGGAACTACCAGCAGGCATTACCCACAGCGAAGAAAGGAGAGAAGTGGATGCTGATGAAAAAAATATTTGATTTAAAACATTCGTGATGACGATCATTGATACACACCAGCACTTTTGGAAATACGATCCGGTGAATTACAGCTGGATCACTGATGAGATGCAGGTGATCAGAAAAGACTTTTTACCGGGTGACCTTGCCGTTGTTGTGAATGAAGAAAAACTGCTTGGCACTGTTGCAGTTCAAGCCGACCAGACAGAAACCGAAACTGATTGGCTGTTACAACTTGCAGCAAAAAATGATTTCATTAAAGGCGTTGTTGGTTGGGTTGAGCTTCGGAGCAGCCATATTGAAGAGCGTTTGCAGTATTATCAGCAGTTCAGCAAACTGAAAGGCTTCCGTCATGTGTTGCAGGGAGAAGAACCTTCGTTCATGTTGCAGGAAAGTTTTCTCAACGGCATCAGTAAACTCAATGAGTATGGTTTTGCCTATGACATTCTCATCTTCCCCCAACATCTTGAAGCGGCCTTGCAATTGGTGAAACAATTTCCGCAACAGCGTTTTGTTGTAGATCATGTAGCGAAGCCGTACATCAAAGATGGTAAAATCGATGAATGGAAAACAGGTATGCAGCAGCTTGCAAAACACAATAATGTCAATTGCAAAATCAGTGGCATGGTTACCGAAGCAGACTGGAAGAAATGGAAGGCAGAACAATTGAAACCATACATCGATATTGTGGTTGAAAGTTTCGGCATCGACCGCATCATGTACGGCAGCGATTGGCCGGTGTGCTTAGTCGCATCATCTTACAACAAATGGATCGAAACAGTAAAAGATTATTTCAGTTCGTATTCAGCAGACGAGCAGGAAAAAATTTTCAGTGGCAATGCAATTAAATTTTATCAACTATAAAAATTCTTTGTGCACTTTGTGAAAATTAACTCAGTGTTCTTTGTGCTAAAACATAGCACAGAGGGCACGAAGAAAAGGCAGCACGAAGCACACAAATAACTCATAACATTCAACTTATAGCTTACACAATATGAATCTTCAATTAGCAGATAAAGTAGTCATTGTAACAGGTGGTGCAAAGGGCATCGGCAAAGGCATTGTAGAAGTATTAGCAAAAGAAGGAGCTATTCCTGTTATTGTTGGCAGGAGTGAAGCCGATAATCTTGCAACGGTAAAAGAAATTGAAACGGCCGGTGGTAAAGCCTGGCAGGTTGTTGCCGAATTATCGCAGCCGGAAGAATGTGAGAAAGCGGTAAAAGCCGTCATTGAAAAATTCAACCGCATCGATGGACTCATCAACAATGCCGGCGTAAACGATGGTGTGGGTTTGGAAAATGGCGATTACAAACGTTTTATGGAAAGTCTGCATAAGAACGTGGTGCATTATTACCTGATGGCGCATTTCGCCTTACCTGAATTAAAAAAATCAAAAGGCAGCATTGTCAACATCACATCCAAAACTGCAGAGACAGGACAGGGAAATACATCAGCTTATGCTGCGGCCAACGGTGGTCGTAATGCGTTGACAAGAGAGTGGGCGGTGGAGTTGGCGAAATATTCAATTCGTGTAAATGCATTGGTGGTGGCCGAATGTTATACACCGTTGTACGATAAATGGATCAAAACATTACCGAACCCTGAAGAGAAATTAAAAGAGATCACATCAAAAATTCCGTTCGAACAACGCTTTACCACCGCTGAGGAAATAGCGAATATGACGGTGTTTTTATTATCGCCTGTATCGAGCCATACAACCGGTCAGTTGATTTATGTGGATGGTGGTTATGTGCATCTCGACAGAGCGATGGCGAATGCGTAATGTCCGTCTGACACCCTCGTCTGATAGACTATAATTCGTCTGGTTACTCATTGCTGTTTGTAATCAATCTTTAAACCATAAAACATGAAACTGTTTCGATTGCTGTTTACCTGCTGTGCAATGCTGAGCATAGCAAGTAGTGCTATTGCACAAACCTACACGCCTTCTGCAACTAACCTTGCAGCAAGGGAAGAATTTCAAAACGATAAGTTCGGGATGTTCATCCATTGGGGTGCATCAAGTGTGCTTGGCAGTGGTGAGTGGGTGATGAATCAACGCAACATCCACGTAAAAGAATACCAACGCCTCATCAACATTTTCAATCCGCAAAACTTTGATGCAGCCAAATGGGTAGCCACTGCAAAAGCAGCGGGCATGAAGTATATCACCTTCATCACTCGTCATCATGATGGTTTCAGTAACTGGGATACGAAGCAAAGTGATTGGAAAATCACCAATACGCCTTATGCAAAAGATGCGTTGAAACAACTGGCGGATGAATGTCATAAGCAAGGTATCAAACTCTATTGTTACTATTCATTGCTCGATTGGTACCGCAGCGATTATCAATACGAAACAGGTAAAACAGGAAAGGGCACAGGTCGCAAACAAAAAAGTGATTGGGAAAGTTATATCCGTTTCATGAAAGCACAGTTAACTGAACTGCTCACCAACTATGGCGAAATTTCCGGTATCTGGTTCGATGGACATTGGGATCAGTTGGATAATGATGTTGACAAAACACTCAAATCGAAAGTAAACTGGCACTACGATGAAATTTATGAACTCATTCATCGTTTGCAACCGCAATGCCTCATCAGTAACAATCATCACCTGTTACCAATTCCCGGCGAAGATTTTCAGGCATTTGAAAAAGATCTGCCCGGCCATAATACAACAGGCTTCGGCGGACAATCCGTTTCGCAGCTTCCATTGGAAACATGTGAAACAATGAACGACAGCTGGGGTTTCAACATTACTGATCGTAATTATAAATCTTCTAAGAATCTGATTCAGTACATGGTGAAAGCGGCGTGTTACAACGCCAACTTTTTATTGAATGTTGGACCCATGCCCGACGGTACGATTCAACCGGAGTTTACCGATACACTGGCATTGATGGGCAAATGGCTGCAACAATATGGTGCAACGGTTTACGGCACAAGAGGAGCGATTACAACACCAAAAACCTGGGGCGGCTTTACACAAAAAGACAAGACCGTGTACATGCACATTTTGCAAAAACAGGAAGGCGATTATATTTTTATTCCGGAGTTAAAGCAAAAGATAAAAAAAGCTACTTCGTTTGATGGCAAGACAGTCATCAAATTCAAACAACAACCCGAAGGAACATTTATCTATCTTAACGGCGTAAGTTGGGATGCGATTGATACGATCCTGGAGTTACAGTTGCAATAACTGCTGAAGTAACAGCAGCCAATTGAACAGCATTTGTAAAGCTTTTGTGAAAAAGAGTTTTGCAGATGCTGTTCTGTTTTTATCCGGCGTTTTCTTCTGTGGAATTATACTGATACTGCATCCTTCCCGTCAAACAATCGCATGAAGAAACCCATCATCCTGCTGCTCTGCGTGCTGCTACTTGCAACCATTGCATACTATCTATACAATACTGTTTACACAACAGATTCGCCTGTTCATATCAACAAAGCGTTAAAAAAAGAAGAACCGGAAAATGTTACAACAAAAACGTTGCTGAGCAAAGCCAAAACAGCAAAGCAATTTGTAAAAAAGAATAAGTACAACGAACAGGTTTGTTTTTTGATCGACATGAAAATACGCTCAGGTGCAGAACGCTTTTTTGTGTACGATCTGAAAGCCGATACAGTCATTACTTCCGGCGTAGTAACACATGGGCGGTGTAATGAACGCTGGCTGGTTGGTCGCAAATATGGAAATGAGCCGGGTTGTGGTTGCACCTCATTAGGGAAATATAAAATCGGCAATGCATACAACGGTCGTTTTGGGCTTGCTTACAAACTGCATGGCCTTGAATCATCCAACAATAAAGCCTTTGAACGTTTTGTGGTACTACATGCACACGAATGTGTACCCGAAGAAGAAGTATGGTCGGAGATCTGTCAGAGCGATGGATGTCCCACCGTTTCACCGGGCTTTCTTCAACACTTAAAAAAAATCATCAACACATCCCGACAACCGGTTTTATTATGGATTTATGAATCCTGACGAAAGTGAAAGAGACCATCCCTTACATTTGTACTTTATGTACAAAGCAACCTTGTACCTTATTGTATTCTTTTCCTTTTTGCTTTTGTTGAGCAGTTGTGCGGTTAACAAAAGTCCGGAGGCTTTTCGTTTCCGTGCTTTGCAAAAAGGAAAAGTAAAAGACGACAGCAGTTACGTGTATGCATTGCCGTATGCCGTTGGCACGAAGCATCGGTTGGTACAAGGATATTTCAGCAGGTTTACCCACCGCAACAGGGCTGCACTCGATTTCAAAATGAAAAAAGGAACAGCTATTTATGCGGCACGTGGCGGTGTAGTAGCACGGGTAAAAGAAGATGGCGATAAAGGAGGTTTGGATGCGGCTTACCGGCAATTCGGCAACAATATCATTATTAATCATAGCGATGGAACCAGAGCCGGATACTGGCATTTACAGCACAATGGAATTGTTGTAAATGTGGGCGATACGGTGCAACAGGGACAACTCATCGGTTACAGCGGCAATACCGGCTACACTGCATTTCCGCATTTACACTTTATTGTCTGGAAATCGGAAGCAGGCAACTGGCGGCAGATCGGCACACGTTTTCTTACAAGAAAAGGAGCAAAGTACCTGCGGCCTTTTAAAAAATATAAACGTCCCGCTTAAATACCAAATAGAAAAAATCAAGCTCCAAAAAACAAAATCCAAATTCCAATTCCCTTTTAAATACCTATTAGTCGTTGCAGCATGCAAATGCATTATTTTCGTGGTATGACTCCCGAACGCAGAGAACGTTTACTATCAGTATTACGCAAACGTCAACCCGATCTTACCGTTGTATTGGAAAATGTGTTTGATCCGCACAATATTTCCGCAGTCATGCGCACCTGCGATGCTGTGGGCATCCAGGAAATTTATGTGCTGACGAATAAAATTCCCCGGCATAAAAAATGGGGAGCAAGAAGTTCATCCAGTGCAGCGAAATGGTTAACGGTTCACCAGTTTGAAAGCGCTGAAGAATGTTTTGCTGCTTTGCGAAAGAAGTATACTAAAATCTACACCACGCATCTCAGCAGCGATGCAGTTAGTCTGCATGACATTGATTTTACTGAAAGTGTAGCGCTTGTGTTTGGCAACGAGCATGCCGGTGTAAGCGAAGAAATTATAGCAAAGGCTGATGGCAATTTTATTATTCCGCAAATGGGCATTATTCAATCGCTGAATATTTCTGTTGCATGCGCTGTGAGTATTTACGAAGCCATGCGGCAGAAGAAAAATGCAGGCCATTACGATAAGCAGCGGCTAGATGACCCAACGTTTAACGCTTTATTGGATGAGTGGGGATTCAGAGCTGATGACCTGGATGCGATCAACAAAGAAGAACAATAACAAAATTTATTGCAGCTCTTTCGTCGTACTACTTATTTCATCTTTCAATCTTTTATCGCTCTGGCGCTTGAGTAATTTTATACTCAGGTTCAGTTCAAAACCAATAAGCAATACCAGCGAAATAAAATTGATAAAGATCATGAGGATGAGGATGGTGCCGATAGAACCATAAATAGAATAGGCTGCAAAATTGTTAATCCAGTACGAGAAGAGAAAGGTAAACAGGATAATCAGCAAACAGGCAACAATAGAACCGGGTGAAATCAATTTCCATTTTTTTTCAACCGATGGTGCGTGTTTATAAATAAATGCAATGGAATAAAAGAACAAGCCAATAATAACAACCCAACGTAAAATAATGATGAGCCATTTTACCAATGCATTATCAATATTTAATTGCGCCAGTAACCAGTTAAACAAGGCTCCCTGGGTAATCAGCAAAATCATACTTGCAATAAAAATGAGAATAATTACAAAAGTTAACCTGATTGCTTTCCATCTGTAAGCAAAAAAGTTTTTGCTTTCCACTTCGTGAATGGACTGATTAAAACTATGAATGATCCCCAGCACCGCATTCGAAGAAAAGTACAACGACGTTAAGAAACCGATCGACAGCAGACTGTTTTTCGGACGCTTAAAAAAATCATCCAGAAAATTTTCTACAATATCTCTTGTTGCTGCATTCGGTGTAAGGTCACGCACAAACGAATTGACCTCATAATAAAACTGATCGGCAATCGGGAACAGAGGCACCAGCGAAAACAGGAAGATACAGGCAGGTGGCAGTGCCATAATGAAATTGAACGAAATAGCAGCAGCACGTTGGTTTAACCTGCCTTGCTGAATCTGCCTTATAAAGAAATTGGTTACTTCATACAAGGTTACACCCTCGAAGCCAGGCGGACGAAAACGTTTACTGAAACGCACCAGCGAACGCACGAGGGGCAACTGATATATAAATTCACCAAAGGTCATGTATACCGAAAGTACTTGTTTTAACGCTTACTTTATATTCAAACTATCGAGCCATTGCTGATAAGCCTTTGCATTTTTTGCATGCTCAATATCGTTCGATGCAAAAGCATGGTATCCGTTACCGTTAGGCTTGGCGCAAAAAAACAGGTAATCGGTTTTTGCAGCATTTAAAACTGCATCAATGGTTGTTTCGCTTGGTGTGCAGATGGGACCGGGTGGCAATCCTTTGTTTTTGTAAGTATTGTACGGCGATGATGCGGTAGAATTAATGTGCCCAAACAAAACACGTTTAATGGAAAAATCACCAACAGCAAACTTGATGGTTGGATCAGCGCCGAGGTTCATGCCTCTATTTAAACGGTTCAGGTACACACTGGCAACAGTTGGCTTCTCATCGTTACGCAAAGTTTCTTCTTCCACAATCGATGCAAGTACATACACCTGCTCAGGTGTTAAGCCCAGCTGTTTTGCTTTTTGCTTTCGTTCATCCGTCCAGAACTTAGTCCGCTGTTCGTTGAGCTTACGGAAGATCTTTTGCGGCTCGGAGTTCCAAAGCAGGGAATAGGTGTTTGGAAAAACAGCCGTCATAACAGTATTCGTATCTAAATTAAATTTCTTCAGCGAATCATTGCTTTGCATGAAATGTAACATCGCTGTTGAATCCGATTCAAACTTTCGACCTACTAATCCTGCAAAATCATTGCGTGTACGCAGCTTGGTGATTACAAGATTAACCGGCGATTGCGAACCGTTACGCAGCTTACGTGCAAGGGTGAGGATGGATGCTCCTTTTTCAATTTCGTATTTACCCGGTCGTAATCTTTCCCACACCTTTAATTTACTCGCCAGCCAGTTAAACATACCGGGGTGTTTTAAAAAACCTGAATCCTGCAGTGTTTGCATCACTGCTTTTTCACTGGCAGCGCCTGTATGGATATAAAGGAATTTGCGGGACTCGGAAAAATTGGTTGCACTGCCGGCTACACGCCATGCAAAAAATAAAGCAACCACCAAAAGAATAAGTAAACTATAGCCAAGTATTTTTTTCATCTGCTAAAACAAATTGTTTTCAAAAGAACTGGTGTTAAAGAAATGATCGTGCCATTTCGAAAGAGTAATGCAATCATTTCAGGTGTTTCAAAATAAAACAAAAAACCCCGACGCAAGGTCGAGGTTTGTAAAAATAATTTGTCAACAATTACTTTGCAGGTGCCGGAGCAGGAACTGCAGGAGTAGTTGTGTTATTTGTTGCCGGACGGCTTTGTTGTGTTGCAGGAACTTTATCAAGATTACCGGAACCACCTGAACCTTCTACTTCGGAGATGAACAAAGAAGAAACCAGGCAAAGTACAGCAATGATGGAAGCAAATAACCAAGTACCTTTTTCCAATACATCGGTTGTTTGTTTAACACCCATAAACTGGTTGCTGAAACCGGCTACAGAACCGCTAAGGCCACCGCCTTTTGGGTTTTGCACCAACACCACAAATCCTAATAATGCACTGGCCAAAACTACCAGTATAATGAATAACCAAGTCATTGTTTATTGTTTTAATTCTTCAATACGGGAGGCAAAATAAACGCTTTTTTCGGGATGCAACAAACTTAATTTGCTGTACAAATCAATGGCTTGTGCCTTTTTACCCTGTTTGGCCAGTACTTCGGCCATCGTTTCGGTGATTACATCTTCCTGCAGGTTGCTTTGGGTAGCCTTGTTCACCACTTTCTCTTCCTCGTTTGAATCGAGCTGTTTCTTTTCTTCCACATAGATCTTCTTCATGCTGCGGAGCCATTGGGTAAAGCTTTTCACCTGTTTACCCAATGCATCATTGCCCAAACGGTCTTCCTGCAGTTTAATGCCCTGCGATGCAAAATAATCGACTGTATGAAAAGGCTCGAATGTAATAACAGGTTCCTGGGCTGGTGCAGACAGGTCGGGCATCACAAACGGTTTGATGATGGGTTCCTGTAGAGCCTCGTTGGCATCTGCAGCTTCAATGGCAGCATCCGCAGCCAGCTCGGCATCGGTCTTTTCAATAAAATCAGCTACTTCACGCTCGGCATCAGCAGCAATTATTGCTTCAGCAGCAGCTTCGGCTTCTGCTTCTTCTATTAATTTGGCAGCTTCTATTTCAGCCTCTGCATCCAACACTATGGCTGCATCAAACGCTGTTTCATCTTCTGCGAGTTCTACTTTTTCACGTGTATCTTCAGCTTCAACCAATGCCATTGCATCAATTGCTGCATCCGTTTCATCGGTTGTCATCGTTTCGTTTGCTACGACCGATTGTTTACCCCCCAAGGCTTCAGTAAACAATTTGTACCGGTTGGCAAGCCATAAAGATTTTGCAGTATAAGCAACTGCCTTTTGAAAATCCTGATCAGAAACGGCTACATCGTTCTGTTGTTTTTTTGCAGCAATCAATAAATGTGCGGTGCTGAACCATGGATATTCATAGGCCAGCTGTTCGAGTTCTGCAAGTGAAGTTTCTTTTAGTAAAGAGGGTTGTTGCAGCAATCGGTTAAAAGCATCTGCATTCATCATTGCGGCAAAGTAAACGAAAAAGTTACCAGTTAGAAAAAATGCGGTTAAAAATTTCGTCGGTTAAGTTTTGTACAACAAGATCGGTTAACGATGCTTCGGCCTGGTTTAACGAAAGACTTGCCGAAAAATCGAAGTTGCGTGTAAAGTCTGTTTCAAAACTTTTCTTATCATCGATGCGGTTCTTGAAGATAATATGCACCGTTACGTTCAAACGGTTGGTTGCAGCCTGTTGATTGGATATACCCGATGTAGTTACATAGTAGTCGGTGATTTGTCCACTGATATCGTAATGTGCTTCATCGCTGTTGGTTTGTGATAAACGTGTTTGGTTGATCACTTTCTGCCGCAGCTTATCGGTTAACCGCTGACTGAGATTAGGATTGATGATGCGTGCACGGTTATCGATATAACTGATGCGTACTGTTTTTGCTTCAGGTTCTATCGAAACATCTTTGAAGGAATAGCAGGAAGCAAAGAAAGCCGATAGTACTAAGACGATAGTCGCTAGCCTGATAATGGCTGACAACTTTAAACTATCGTCTACCGGCTTGTATTTAAAGTTCTTCAATATCATACTCCTTCAGTTTTCTGTACAGTGTGCGTTCGCTGATGCCGAGATCGAGTGCCGCATCTCTGCGTTTGCTTTTATGTTTCTTCAGTGCTTTAATAATCAGTTCTTTTTCTTTATCCATGATGTTGAGGCTTTCTTCCACCTCCACATGTTCCTGAATATCGCCGTTGCCACCAATAATCATTGGCTGACTTGGTTGTGCCTGGCTGATGACAGGTTGCTGTGCAACTTCCATGGGTTTATGCTCAGGCATCAGTGCATCATTAAAAAAGTTGCCGGGCATTTGTACCGCTGCGCCTCCGTGTTGTAACACTTCCAGGAACATCTTCTTCAGTTCGGTTACATCACGTTTCATATCGAAAAAGAGCTTGTACAAAATTTCCCGTTCGTTTGCAAATTCTGTTCCACTTCCTGCAACCGGTTGCTGATGTGCCAGCACAGGCAAACGGTTAAAGCTGCGTTCGGGTAAAAAAACAGACAGGTCTTTTGCCGATACAATTTTATTGGTTGAAAGAACGGAAATCTGTTCTGCAATATTCTTCAATTCCCGCACATTACCGGGAAACGGATAACTGATTAACAGATTTTTCGCATCCTCTTCCAGCTGTACAGGCGATGTTTTGTAACGCTCTGCAAAATCAACCGAAAACTTACGGAAGAGGAGAGGAATATCTTCCTTTCTGTCACGCAAGGCAGGTACACGAATCGGTACAGTATTTAACCGATAGTACAAATCTTCCCGGAACTTATTGGTTTGTGTAAACTCAAACAACTCTTTGTTAGTAGCTGCAATTACACGCACATCGGTCTTCTGTACTTTCGATGAACCTACACGGATAAACTCACCTGTTTCCAACACACGCAGCAAACGGGCCTGTGTGCCCAGCGGCATTTCGCCAATTTCATCCAGGAAAATAGTACCGCCGCTTACGGTTTCAAAATAACCTTTACGTGCATCTACCGCACCGGTAAACGATCCTTTTTCATGACCGAATAATTCTGAATCAATTGTTCCTTCCGGAATGGCGCCACAGTTTACCGCAATAAACGGGTTGTGCTTGCGGGCCGATAATGAATGAATGATTTGTGAAAACACTTCTTTACCAACACCACTTTCCCCATTGATCAATACCGTTAAATCCGTAGCACTCACTTGTACCGCCACATTCAACGCATGATTGAGGGCAGGGGAGTTACCTATAATGCCAAACCTGTTCTTTATTGTTTGTAAATCCATGGTTGTTATTTTTCTATTACACCAAGCAATGTTCCTTTGGTGCAATCTGTTACGGTTACATACACGTAATCGCCTTTCTTTAAGTTATACTGCTCTTTCGCAAACACAATTACTTTGTTTTGCGAGTTGCGGCCCATCCAGGCATTTTCATCTTTCTTACTTTCGCCTTCAATCAACACTTTGTATGTTTTACCCACATCACGTTTATTGCTTTCTAACGAAAGATGATATTGTTTATCTACAATCTCCTGTAAGCGACGTTTTTTCACTTCTTCCGGTACATCATCTTTATAACGGCGTGCAGCCAAAGTTCCCGGGCGTTCGCTGTAGAAGAACATATAGCTATAATCGTACTGACTGTAATCCATAATGCTCAGCGTATCCTGGTGCTCTTCTTCTGTTTCGCTGCAAAAACCGGCAATGATATCGGAGCTGATGCCGCAATCGGGAAGAATTTCCTTGATGCGATCCACCTTCTTCATATACCATTCACGGGTGTATGTTCTGTTCATCAGCTGCAATACACGTGTGTTACCACTTTGTACCGGCAGGTGAATGTATTTACAGATGTTCTCGTATTTGGCCATCGTGTACAATACTTCATCCGTAATGTCTTTCGGGTGAGAAGTGGAAAAACGCACACGCAGGTCTGGAGAAATCAACGCCACTCGTTCCATAAGCATGGCGAATGAGACGGTCTCATTACTTTTTTCATCAACAAAATAATAGCTGTCTACATTCTGTCCGAGTAACGTTACCTCACGGAAACCACGATCGAACAGATCCTGTGCTTCAGCTATAATCGATTTCGCATCACGACTACGTTCACGGCCACGTGTAAAGGGCACCACGCAGAAACTGCACATATTATTACAACCACGCATAATGGAAATAAAGGCACTCATACCATTACTTTCCAAACGTACCGGCGAAATATCGGCATAGGTTTCATCACGGCTCAACAATACGTTTACCGATTTTTGTCCACCTTCTGCTTCTTCGATAAGGCCGGGCAGTGTGCGATAAGCATCTGGACCAACCACCATATCTACCAGCTTTTCTTCTTCCAGCAAATTGGCTTTTAAGCGCTCGGCCATACAACCCAGTACGCCCACCAGCATGCCGGGCCTGCGCATTTTGGCTTTGCGGAATTCGGTTAATCGTTTACGGATGGTTTGCTCGGCTTTTTCCCGGATAGAACAGGTGTTGAGCAGAACGAGGTCGGCCTCTTCTGTATCCCGTGTGGCCCCATAGCCCGCACTATTGAGGATGCTGGCTACAATTTCACTGTCGCTGAAATTCATCTGGCAGCCGTAACTCTCGATATAAAACTTCTTTTTGTATTGATTAGGGTCGTTGGCAAAAGGCGCATAAGCTTCACCCTGGCGGCTTTCGTCGTGTACCTTGTTGTCTGTCATCAGATCCATCATATTCATTCGCAAATTGAGCAGGCAAAGTTAGCGAAAGAATCCCGAAGTAGTGACAGATTGACAGCAAAAGATACCGCTGATGGAATACCCGGCTTTTGATGATGCTTTGAAAATTATCTTTACCCGAAACAACCCGGCAATTTGAAATTTCGTTTCCTCCTTCTTGTCCTTACCCTTGCAGCCCTCACAGGCACAGCCCAGCAGTTGAAAAAAGACGGGCTGATTGTGGGAACGGTGATTGATACTAGTAATCAAAAGGCCATTATGGGCGCAACTGTTGCAGCTATACCATATACCGATACCAGCAAACAAACCGTTTTTTTAACCGATAAGAATGGCGGATTTACCTTGAGCAACCTGCAGCTGGGTTATTACCGGGTACGCATCAGTGCCGTGGGCTACCGCACACTTACCATCGACAGTATTCACCTGCGGGCCGACCGGGCTGATTTTAACCTGAATGATCTTCCGCTGAGCAACCAATCGATAGAACTTTCGGAAGTGGTGATATTCGTAGAGAAGCCATTGATTGAATCGAAAGAAGGAAATATCACCTTCAATGTAGGCGAAAGTGCTTTGAGCAATGGCAGCAACGCTACTGAATTACTAAAACAAACACCACTGGTTACAACCGATGCGGATGGAAAAATAGCAGTGCGTGGAAAAGAGCCGAAAATTTTAATTGATGACAAACCGGTTGAATTAAATGCGCAGCAACTGCAGGATCTTTTAGAAAGTATGCCCGGCAGTATGATTGAAAAGATTGAAGTACTCACCAATCCACCACCGCAATATGCCAACGAACAAGGCGGTGTCATCAACATCGTTACAAAAAAAGGAAGGGTAGGTTTTGGAGCAAGAGTGAATTTGTATGCAGGTACAAGAGGACAAACCGGCATCAGCACCAACTTCAACTACCGCAGACAAGGTTTTGCAGTAAACCTCAATGCAGGAGTTGGTTACAACGAATTTCAATCGGAAGGGTACAGCAACCGCACCAATATTTACAAAGACTCCAGCAATCAGTTGAACACCATCAACAATTCGTTCAACAGGAGTATTCGTCCCAATCTTCGTTTAAATATTGATTACGAAGTAAACAAATGGAACAGCTTCAATTTTGTTGCACAGTACAATCAAAGCAACAGCAACAATAGCGGATTTAACCGCTATACCAATATCAACCGTTTCGATGCCATTTCACGACTGAGCGAACGTACCATTGCCTCAGCAGGTGCCAATCAAAACCCATCGATCAACTTTACTTATATCCACAAAAGCAAACGACCCGGCGAATCGATTCGCATCATCTCCGCAGCAAACTTTGGCTGGAGTAAAAACATCCGTAACTATTTCCAGGAATTTTTAAATGCAGATGATACGCCAACAGGTGTTGATAGTACACAACGGCAAACCAACAAAACCCGGAACAATGGCTACAGCATCAATGTGATGTATGATCGCCAGTTGAGCAATAAAAAAACCAGTCTTTCAACAGGTGTGGCTTACTATCGTACCAACAGCGATGTGTTGCTGGTAACCGAGTTTATGAAAAAGCCGGAGTATACTTTCCTGAAATCGGATTTACTGAGCAATGATTTTATGTTTCACCAAGACATCATCAGTGCACGCATTTCAATGAAGCACATTTTTAAGCCTGGCTTTTCGGTTACAGCAGGATCAGCAGTTGAGCAGACAAATTTTTTATTTGAATTATTCAGAGATCAAAAAAAAGAATACAACCGTTACATTAATTTTCTGCCCTTTGCCAATGTAAACCGAAGCTGGAAAAACGGTACGAATCTTACGTTTTCCTATCGACGCACAATACGCAGACCGGGAATTGGTGAATTAAATCCGGCCATAGATTATGGCGATCCGTACAATCTCCGTTACGGTAATCCCGATCTGTTGCCATCGCAATCGCATACGTTTGATTTGGTAGCAGGTAAAACAAAAAGTAAATATTTTGCCAATGTAAGTATCGGCTATAATCTGGTAGAAGATGTATTTAGCCAGATACGCACGTTGCAAACCGATGGCAAAACCATTGTTACATGGGATAATGTAAGCAACCGCCAGGAGTTTGAAGCAAGTACATGGGCCGGGCTTACCATCAGCCGTAAATTAAGAACCAACCTCAGTGCAAGCTATTCGTACAACAAGTATGGAAGCTTCGACAAACTGGTGCGTAAGTTTCGTGATGGTGGCACCTTCACTTCCAACTTCAGCACCAACTATAACCCAACCGATTTGTGGACGTTTACCGGAGCATTTTCATTCAACCGTTTTGCCAATCCACAGGGAACAGTACGCAGCAACATCTCCATGAACATCGGAGCACAATACAAACTGTTTAAAAAGAAAGTCATTATCAGCATCAACACAACCGATCCGTTTATTCAGCAGCAAAACAGGGTGTTTACCTACGGCCCTAATTTTAACTTAGAAAGTTACAGCCGTACGCAAACAAGAAATTACCGCATTACACTCAGCTATAACTTTAATAAAACATCCACTGTTAAACGTAAAACAGTGGATGTGTTGAAGAGCATTAAAAAATAAGTGAGTGGTTTATTTTCGTACAAAGCGCATCACGGCAATATCACCCATTAAAAAGGTAAGTGCATTATCATCGCTCAAGGCGTAGCGGTTTACTTTCAAGAGCATTTCATTAAACGCTTTTTCACCGTTGCCGGGACAGGCCATCATGGTTGAAATACCCGGTGCAAATTTGATATTGTTTCCGTTGATTGTGTACTTACTGCTGAAACCATTGCAACTGGTATTACCGTTGATTTGACTGTTGGCTAAGTCGAAACGGATAAACGGTTTTTTCTCCGGGTACAGACCATCAAATGCAATTCGGCTACCCGAAATATAATTCAACTCCCAGTTACCTTCCAGCTTGGCAACAGCTGCATCAACAGATGCAAACTTCACCAACAGTTTATCCTCTTCATAGAAATAAAGTTCCCGGTTGCGGATAATCCATTTGCTTGTTTTACTGAGCGCAGACAAAAAATTTGATTCTACATCGCCGCTATTCATACAAGCCATTTTTGTAACAGCCAGCGGCGAAAACTTAATCGCATTGTCTTTCATCAATTCAAAACTGCCGGTTAAACGATTGCAACCTGTAGAGCCTGCAACAGTGCTCACCTGGCCGGGAGAAAAAATAAGATGTGCTGCTTTTGCCTGATCGGCCAACGTAACAGCTTTGCCGTTGATTTCGCTAACATACCAACGATACATGTATAAGTATTCGCTACCTTCGCTCACCACAGGAACTGCAATGTTGGGCGGGTTAACCACTGTGTTCGAAGAAGCAACTGTTTTGTTTGTTTTACTTGTTTTACATGACGTTGCCTGCAATAAACCTAAACATACCGACAGACTGATAACAATATACTTCATAACCTTGAATTTAGTGATGGATGTAACTGCCATTGACTTTACATAAAATGATAACTGTAACTGATTCGTTTTGGCAATTTGTTAGCATTTAACCAAGCATCTTACTGAGATTGATTGCTGCAGCTTGTTTGATAATCGGAAAATAAAAATGAAAAGCAGCAGGAGAAGGTGAAAGTATGCTAGGTAGTTTCGGCATATAGATGTTGTTTCATTAAACGTACAAGTTAGGCGAAATAAATGCAAGCTTTGTTCAATATTAAAACAAAAGCCTGTGTAATGATAAAACAAAAATGTATAAAGTAAAAACAGGTTGCAAAAGCAACCTGTCAATACATTTAAAAGCCAAATCATTCAAACAACGATTAACTGCACATTCTCTTTTGCGCTTATTCTTCATCATCCTCTTCGTAATAAGCATCCTGGCTATAGTAGAGTTTTTCCCAGGCAGCAACAGCCTTGTCATCCAAACATTCAACAATGTCATGTATGGTATCTGCTTTTTTCTTCCACACAATTTCTTCGCCCTCTACAAAAGTAGACACACAAACAGCATGATCACTTTTGAAATGCAGCTTGATCAATTTCAGCTGATCGCTCTCTTTTTCCTGAATAAGATAATGGCACCCTGCCTCTAAAAGTTCGTACGTAAACATAGCTCTCCGTTTAAAAATTCAACAATAGGTTAATCCGGAATTGTAATGGGTTGTAAAGTAACCGGGCGGGGTTTTGTAAGTACGGGTTAAGCACAAAACAAATGTAGCATGTTTCGAAATTGGCAGAGCTGTTAATCTGTCACAAACAGCGCATTTACAAAAATTTAATTAGTGGCTATTGTAAACCAATAATTTACACTTAATCAAGTTCGGTGATGGTTATCTTCTTGCCTTCGAAGCTGATCTGCAAAATTTTGTACGATCGTACGGGTTGGCCGTTGTTAATGGCGGGTTGCCATTCGTATAGATCCATCCAGGCTTTGAGCTTGGCCATATCTGGGCGTACATTGCTGTTGGGGCGCACTTCGTAAGTACAGGGCTTGCCATCGCTATTTATCAGCAGACTGATGGTTATTTTTCCACCTGCCCGTTTTTGCGTGTATACATCAAAGAATTTTTCAATATGCGAATCAAGAGAAGGCTTTTTGGTTTTCCATTTGGCAGGCTGTTGCACACGTACCACTACATCGTCGAAGGCATTGGCGCCAAATTGAACACAGCTGTCGAGTTTGTAAACTTCCTGTTGCTGTTGTGCTGCAGCAGATAAAACGGAGAAAAAGAGGATAAGGGATAAGACTGATTTCATGAAGTAAATATAATAAAGTAGCCTTAAGCATGGCTTAAGGCTACAAATAAATTATCTGTGGAGATGTATGTTTTAACCTTCGTGCTTGCGGTTTAGCATCCAGATAAAGAATGCAATCAGGAAAACCACAATACCTGCGCCACCGAAAATGAGCGCTGTTAACACTTTTTGTGCACCTGTTGATAATACCATTGATAAAGCAATTACCAGGTAGATGATGTAGATGGTAAGCAGGGTATAAATCTTTTTATCCATGATTGTGATTTTTATGCTGCGAAATTGAGAAATAATCAGTTACAGGCCAAAAATTATTCACAGGGCTGTGAACAAATTTGGGAATGGAAGGGGAGGTCGGTTTTGTTATATTTGCCCGTTCCGGTAAGGAAGAAGGAAGGAAGTACGATCATGAGCAGTTGTTCAATATTGTACTCCTGTACAAGGGTGCGACGCCAATGCGGCTGACAGGCTTTCTGCTGCCGGTAACAAAAACTGAGAACAACAAACTATAAACTGAGCAATGGCTGAAGAAAAAAAGAATTTGTTTGATTACGACGAGAGCTCCATTAAAACCCTCGACTGGCAGGAACATATTCGTCTGCGACCCGGTATGTATATTGGTAAGCTGGGCGATGGCAGCAGTGCCGACGATGGTATTTATGTTTTACTAAAAGAGGTGCTGGACAATTGTATTGACGAACACACGATGGGTTACGGTAAATCGGTGGATGTGACCATTGAAAAAGGAACAGTTACCATTCGTGACTATGGCCGTGGTATTCCGCTGGGTAAAGTGGTGGATGTAGTGAGCAAGATCAACACCGGCGCCAAGTACGACAGCAAAGTGTTTCAAAAATCGGTTGGTTTGAACGGTGTGGGTACAAAGGCCGTAAACGCTTTAAGCAGTTATTTTAAAGTAACAGCCTACCGTGATGGAAAAATGAAGACTGCCGAATTTGAAAAAGGTATTCTCAAGAAAGAACATAAAGAAGAAAAAACAACCGAAAGCAACGGAACAGAAGTAACGTTTATTCCAGACGATTCTGTGTTTAAAAACTACCATTACATCCATGAGTACATGGATAACCAGTTCTGGAACTACTGTTACCTCAATGCCGGACTGGTGATCAACTTCAACGGAAAGAAATACGTTTCTAAAAATGGTTTGCTCGATTTGTTGCAACGCAAAACCAACGAAGATGAACTGCGTTATCCCATCATTCATTTAAAAGGTGAGGATATTGAAGTTGCCATTACCCACGAAAATCAATACGGTGAAGAATATTACTCGTTTGTAAACGGACAGTTTACTACACAGGGTGGTACGCACCTCGCTGCTTTCCGTGAGGGCTTTGTAAAAACCATCCGTGAGTTTTACAAAAAGGATTACGATGCTGCTGATATACGTGGAAGCATTTGTGCTGCTGTAAGTGTGCGTGTCCAGGAGCCGGTGTTTGAAAGTCAGACAAAAACCAAACTTGGCTCGAGTGTGGTGTATGAAGGTGGGCCTACTATGAAAAATTTTGTAGGGGAATTTCTTGCACGTGATCTGGATTTATTCCTGCACAAAAATCCATCGGTTGCAGAAGCGTTGAAAAAACGCATTGAGCAAAACGAAAAAGAACGGAAAGAGTTAGCCGGTATTAAAAAGCTGGCGAACGAACGAGCGAAGAAAGCCAATCTTCATAATAAAAAATTAAGAGACTGCCGTTTTCATTACAACGATGAAGTAACAGGTAAAGACAAGGATAAAATTATTGAGAAGCAGAAAGAGACGACCATCTTTATTACCGAGGGTGACAGTGCGAGTGGAAGTATTACCAAAAGCCGCAATGTAGAAACGCAGGCGGTATTCAGCTTACGTGGTAAGCCGTTAAACTGTTACGGGCTTACCAAAAAAGTGGTGTATGAGAATGAAGAGTTCAACCTGTTGCAACATGCACTAAATATTGAAGACAGCTATGAAGATTTGCGTTACAACAATATTGTAATTGCAACCGATGCCGATGTGGATGGTATGCACATCCGTTTGTTGTTGATGACCTTCTTCCTGCAATTCTTCCCCGATCTCGTAAAGAACGGACATGTGTTTATTCTGGAAACACCGCTGTTTCGTGTACGGAATAAACAGGAAACCATTTATTGCTACGATGAAGGAGAGAAACAGGCTGCAATTAAAAAGCTCGGTGGCAAACCGGAGATCACACGTTTTAAAGGTTTGGGTGAAATCAGTCCGGAAGAGTTTGGCCGATTCATTGGTGCAGAAATGCGCAAGCAACCGGTGATGCTGTTGCCCGAAACACATATCCAGCAGGTGCTGGAATATTACATGGGTAAGAACACACCCGACCGTCAGGAGTTTATTATTGATAACCTGAAAGTGGAACTGGATAAAGTGGAAGAAGAAGTGTAACCACGAATTACACCAATTAGCACGAATGAATACATGGAGAATTAAAAGAACAACCGTTAAAATAATTACAGCGAATCAATTCGTGTGATTCGTGTAATTCGTGTTTTATGTTTGAATTTCACGCCGACAGGAAACGTTATTTCGACATACAGATACTGAATACTGAAAAGTATGTGTTGCCCTTTATTGAGAAGGAATTCTCATTGAAGCCAGGCATGCGTGTTTTGGAAATCGGTTGTGGCGAAGGCGGTGTGTTAAAAGCCTTTATTGATAAAGGCTGCACAGGTGTTGGTATTGAACTGGATGAAACCCGTTTGGTGAATGCAAGAGAATGGATGAAGAATGAAATAGCACAAGGCAAAGTCACCTTTCATTCAAAAGATATTTACAAAGCAACCGATGCTGATTTTGGTGGTGCGTTTGATGTAATTGTGCTGAAGGATGTTATTGAGCACATCCACGATCAACCAAAACTGATTGAATGGATGAAAACCTTTTTGACAACGAATGGCGTGATCTTCTTTGGCTTTCCTCCTTGGTATATGCCGTTTGGCGGGCACCAACAGATCTGTAAAGGAAAGTGGTTGAGCAAAATTCCTTACTATCATTTGCTGCCAACGCCCATTTACAAATGGCTGTTGAAATCGAATGGCGAGAACTGGGAGGAAATGCTGGAGATAAAAGAAACAGGAATTTCCATTGAGCGTTTTGAACGTATTTGTAAGGCGAAAGGATACAAACTCATAAACCAAACACATTTTTTAATTAACCCGATCTACGAATACAAGTTTGGCTGGAAACCGAAAGAACAGTTTGGTTTTGTAAAAGCTCTTCCGTTTGTACGGAACTTTTTCACCACTTGTGTTTATTATTTGATACAGGTAAAACAGAACTAGATTTTATGATACATATTGTTTTTAACGAACCCGATATTGAGGTGCTGCAAAAAGCCTTTGAACTGGATGAAACCCTGCAAGGCGAAGTATTGCAGGTAGAAGATGATTATGCAGTTGGTCCTTTGAAAGATATTTATACCGAAGAAGGTATTGCTGCACGCCGTGCATGGTGGAAAGAAGTATTGGCTGGAACAGACCAGGAAAAGAAAGTGGATGAAGGTGAAGTGGACGATAATAAACTCGTTGCGTTTTTAATTGAGCGATTGCAGAAAGATGAAGAAGAGAAAGTGTGGATCTGGGCTGCACAAAACAAACACGATGTAAGTGGTTATTACTGGCTCATCAGTCAGCTGAAAGATTTCCAGGGCCGCATTTATATTCTGTACCTCAACAATCTGCCCTTCATTAATGAGAAAGGGCAGTTGTTTTACCCGGAGTGGATCAGCACTATTCAGCCAAAGGAAATGACGAAGGCAAAGAAGCTTGCACGTTTGGTTACGCCAAGTGAGTTTGAAGTTGATCCGGATGAGTGGACAAAACTCTGCAACGAAGAAAAAGGTGTGCGTTTGCTGGAAGGCGGTAAAAAACTCGGACAAAAGGATTATGATTTTTATGACGCCGATCTCAAGAATTTTATTACCGGCGATTGGCAAAAAGCAAACAAAGTCATCAACCAGTTTTTGAGTAAGAACAAACACACTACCGGCGATATGTATTTGCTGTGGCGTTTGAAACAACTTATCGCAACTGATTTATACGATGTACAGGGCGAATTGAAGAACCTGAAAGATTTTGAGCTAAAGAAAAAATCGGGACAGCTGTTTGAAACCGCTCAGCCAGCAGAACAATAACGCTAAAAAGTAAACATGAAAACAATACTGAAACTGGAAGAGCTGGCAATGTTGCTTGTATCGATTGCAATGTTATACATCTCGAATGTGGAATGGTGGTGGTATCTGTTGATGTTTATTGGTCCGGATATAAGCATGCTTGGCTATTTGGCAGGCAATAAAACAGGAGCAGTGTTGTACAATATTTTTCATCATAAAGGAATCGCCATATTGCTGATTGCTGTTACACTGATTGCAAAACTGCAATTGCCTTTTTTTGATCCCGATCCGTTTGTGCAAGCGGGCATTGTGTTGTTTGGCCATGCATCGATGGACAGAATATTCGGCTATGGTTTGAAATACGAAAACGGATTTAAGTTTACGCATTTAGGTGAAATAGGAAAGAAATAAATTATGAGTGCATCGAAAAAGAAAGAAAATGTTTTTGACAACGATGGTGGTGTGCAAGGGCAGTATAAAAACTGGTTCCTCGATTACGCATCGTATGTAATTCTTGAGCGTGCCGTACCTGCCATTGAAGATGGCTTGAAGCCGGTGCAACGCCGTATCCTGCATGCCATGAAAGAAATGGATGATGGCCGCTTCAACAAAGTAGCGAACATCATTGGCCAGGCGATGCAATACCACCCACATGGTGATGCAAGTATCGGGGATGCGTTGGTGAACATGGGCCAAAAAGATCTGTTGGTTGAAACCCAGGGTAACTGGGGCGATGTTCGTACAGGTGATGATGCTGCGGCTCCACGTTATATTGAAGCACGCTTATCGAAATTTGCATTAGATGTTGCGTTCAACAATAAAACTACCGAATGGCAATTAAGCTATGATGGTCGTAAGAATGAACCGGTGGTATTACCGATGAAGTTTCCGTTGTTGCTGGCGCAAGGTGCAGATGGTATTGCGGTTGGACTGTCAACAAAAATTCTTCCGCATAACTTTTGCGAATTGATCGAAGCTTCTATTAAATCGTTGCGTGGCAAACGTTTTGAACTGTTACCCGATTTTCAAACGGGAGGCATGATCGATGCAAGCAACTACAACGATGGTAAGCGTGGCGGCAAAGTAAGAGTACGTGCACACATTGAAGAGTTTGATAAGAAGACCTTACTGATTAAAGATGTGCCTTACGGTGTTACCACCACACAGTTAATGGAAAGTATTGTAAAAGCAAATGACCAGGGAAAAATCAAGATCAAAAAGGTAACTGATAATACGGCTGCTGAAGTAGAGATACAGGTTGATCTTGCACCCGGCATTTCTCCCGATATCACCATTGATGCCTTGTATGCATTTACGGATTGTGAAGTATCAATCTCTCCCAATGCATGTGTAATTGTAAACGATAAACCACAGTTTTTATCGGTAAGCGAATTATTGCGATTCTCTGCAGAGCAAACAAAAGGCTTGTTGCAGAAAGAACTCGAGATCAAGCTGGGTGAATTACAGGAAAAATGGCATTATACTTCACTGGAAAAAATCTTCTTTGAAGAACAGATTTACAAAGAGCTGGAGAAGAAACATGAGACATGGGATAAAGTAATTGAAGCGATTGATAAAGCCTTTGTTCCATTTAAGAAACAGCTCAAGCGTGATATAACAAGAGAAGATATTCTAAAGCTGACGGAGAAACCTGTACGTCGTATTTATCGTTTGGATATTGCTGAGCTGAATGAACAGATCAAAAGTTTGGAGGCAGATATTAAACAGGTGAAATATGACCTGGATAATCTTGTTGATTATGCAGTTGCTTATTACGAAAATCTGCTAAAGAAATACGGCAAAGGCCGTGAGCGTAAAACGGAGATCAAACCGTTTGAAGTGATTCAGGTGAAGCAGGTAGCCATTGCCAACACCAAACTGTACATGAACCGTGAAGATGGTTTTGTTGGTACATCCTTAAAGAAAGATGAGTTTATTACCGACTGTTCGGACTTTGACGACATCATCGTGTTTACCAAACGTGGTATAATGAAAGTGGTGAAGGTGAGCGACAAAGCCTATATCGGCAAAGACATCATCCATGCTGCCGTTTTCCAAAAGAACGATGAACGTACCACGTACAACATGATTTATGTGGATGGTAAAACAGGCATCAGCTATGCCAAGCGTTTTAATGTAACCGGTGTTACACGTGATAAGGAATATGATCTTACCAAAGGCGATCCAAAGAGTAAGGTCCATTATTTCACAGTGAATCCGAATGGAGAAGCCGAAGTGGTGAAGGTATTGCTGAGTCCGAGTGCAAGTGCCCGTATTAAAGAGTTTGATTTTTATTTTGAAGAACTCGATATCAAAGGCCGCAGCAGCATGGGTAACCAGGTGACCAAGTATGCGGTGAAGAGTGTGAAGTTTAAAGAGAAAGGCCGTGCCACATTGAGCGGAAAGAAAATGTGGTTCGATGATAAGTTTGGTCGTTTGAATACCGAAGAGAAAGGCCAGTACCTCGGCAAGTTTGAACCGGATGATCGTATCCTCGTAGTGTACAAAGATGGGAACTATGAAATTACCGATCAGGAAATGACGCAGAAATTCGATCCGGAAAATATTCTGCTAATCGAATTGTTTAAACCCGATCGTATCATCACTGCTGTTTATTTAGATAACGACAAACTGCAGTACAATGTGAAGCGTTTTAAAATTGAAACAACCACACTCCGCAATAAATTCTTCTTTATTAAAGAAGGAGCGAAGAATTATGTGGAAGCAGTAACAACAGATGAAGAACCTGTTCTTTCTGTCCAGAGTGGTAAAGGCGCACAGGTTCGTAGCGCAAAGATAAAGCTGGCGAAAGTAGCAGAGGTGATGGGTTGGAAAGCAGTAGGCGCAAAACTTACCGATTACAACAAGAGCATTGAAATGGAGTGGATCAAAGAAGACCCGAATGCACAACCGGAGTTGTTTGGGTGATGAAGAATGAATAAGGAGTAATCAGTATAAAGGTTGCCAACTTTTTAGAAGTTGGCAACCTTATTTTTAAACAGTTCGAAATGAGAAATATTTATACCTTCTTTTGGATTTCTTTGGCTGTAAAGATTTTTGTTTTTACTGTATTAAATTTCTTCTTTTGGGAGACAATTAATTTTACCGGAAAACAGATTCTGCTATACGTCCTTGCATTTTTGCTATTTGTAATAACATCCGTTTTAAAGTTTCGTGGGGCAAGAACCTTTGGCAACTACCTTAAAACGTTGGAGAAGGAATTCTCTTTTATGTTTATTAGTGCACTTGCTCTACAAGACATGGGATTGGGAGCTATTGCATTATTCACATTTTTAGAATGGCACTTGTATCTTAAAGAATTCTGCATACTAAAACCAAGTAACAAGTTTGATGGAGATATAGAAACAGATGAATAAATATTGATTTAAAACTAAAACGGCGATTGCTTTGCAATCGCCGTTTTAGTTTACAAGAATTTGTTAAGAGCTTTACCCGTTAACAAAAGTTTAGAAACCACGATACATCTGTTGAAAATTTTCCTGCATCTGAATGAGCAAGCAGTTATTTAAAACCCTGCAACCATTTATATGAGGACTACATACCTGAGCTTACTCGTAGCATTTACTGCAGTAACCATTGCCGGCAACGCACAAGTGAAACCTGTTATCAAAGCAGGTATTATTCAATCAACATGGAAAGGAGAAGCCCGACAATCATTCGATCAGTTAGTTGACAAAGCCAATGGCTACATTACCACACGCAACCGCACTGCGTTTTATGTTGGTGCAGGTATTGAATTACCAATGGGCGATGTTGTTTCTATTGAACCTTCGCTCATATACACACAAAGAGGTTATGGCATTAAAGGAAACCTCACCATTAACGATATGAAGATCGATGCACTGGATGCAAGGGCAACTGCACAAATGCATTATATTGATTTGCCTGTACTGCTGAAAGTAAAGCCTGCTGCAGGTTTGCAGCTGTTTGCCGGCCCGCAGGTTTCATATTTGGTGAAGAATAATTTACGGGCCGATGTTGCCGTACTTGGCTTTTCACTCATCAACAGCGATATGGATATTACCGATCAATTTAACCGTTGGGATGTAGGTGTAACAGGTGGTGTGGGTTACGAATTTGCAAATGGTCTTGGTCTGATGGCGTCGTACGAACGGGGCTTTCAGCGATTGGATAAGAATCAAAACTTCAAAGCATTTAATGAAGGATATAAAGCAGGGTTAACATTCAAATTCTAATAAGTCTTAAGAATATCAACTTAGAAAACCTTTACCGATGATGCAGTACCCGGCATCATCGTTTTTTTTATCTATGCGAACCGCTGTCAGGGTTTGCAACCGCTGACGGGGTACATCATTCATCACTCTCCACAATCTCACCATAATCAATAAACAATTCTTCCCCAGCTTGTATTGCACGAATTGTTTCAAAATCTTCGCCATCATTAATAGAAATGATATTCGGTGTATCGGAATGATTGAGGAAGTTGACAATATCCATCACTTTAAATCCATAATCAGGAACATAGTAAAAGTCTTCATCAAATAAACAGTAGGTTTCTACCAACCCTTTGCTGTGTGCAGGCAGTGCATCAATTTCACTGCGTTCAATCTTGATCCATTCGCCGATATTTTTCGAAAACAATCCACGCTGGCCTTTCGGAATATCCCGCAAGGCAAACACACCGTTGCCATGAATGGGAGAGGGTTTCATCATAACCCAGGTATCGTATTTCAGTTCGTGCAGCAGTTGTTCTTTCGTCATATCCGAATGTATAAAAAAGCCGGCATTCGCCGGCTATCGTTGTTATTTTAAGTAACGTTTCATTTCACGTTCCGCATCCCTACTCTTGATTGTTTCCCGTTTATCGTGCAGTTTTTTACCTTTTGCCAAACCAACTTCCATTTTTGCCAGGTTATTTTCATTAAAGAAAATACGCAGCGGAACAACGGTGTAACCTTTATCCTTGAGTTTATTTTCCCATTTTTTGATCTCCCGTTTATTAAGCAGGAGTTTACGATCGTGTACCGCAATGTGGTTATTGGTTGTACCAAGTCGGTACTCTGCAATATGCAAACCCTTTACCCACAATTCGTGCTTATCAAAAAAACAATAAGCATCTGCAAAACTCACTTTGCCGTCACGAATCGATTTTACTTCCGTTCCCACCAATACCATGCCCGCCACGAGTTTATCCTCGATGTAATATTCGTGAAAGGCGCTTCTGTTCTTCAGTTCCATGTAATAAATAAAAAAGCAATCAGCAAAAGGAACATCCTTTTACTGATTGCAAATATAGAAGGTTCAATCAGTTCTTAAACAACGTAAAAATTACCCCGAATTTTTGTTTCATTTCCTTGCGGTCGATGATCATATCGAGGAAACCATGTTCAAGTAAAAATTCGCTGCGTTGGAAACCCTCGGGCAAATCTTTTTTAATGGTTTCTTTGATTACACGTGGACCTGCAAAGCCGATCAATGCGCCAGGCTCACCAATGTTCAGATCGCCCAACATTCCAAACGAAGCAGTAACACCGCCAAAGGTTGGGTCGGTTAACAGCGATATGTACGGGAGTTTGGCATCGCTCATTTGCGAAAGCTTTCCCGAAATTTTAGCGAGCTGCATTAACGAAAATGCACTTTCCATCATACGGGCACCACCACTTTTACAGATCATGATCATGGGGATGTTGTTCGCAATACAATAGTCTGCACCACGGGCAACTTTTTCGCCCATTACACTACCCAGCGATCCACCAATAAAATCAAAGTCCATACAACAGATGAGTACTTCATGTCCTTCAATTTTACCAACTGCAACTCGAATAGAATCGTGCAGATCAGACTTTTTCCAGATATCTTCCAAACGCTTATCATATGGCTTTAAATCGGTAAAGCCCAGATAATCTTTTGAGCGGATATTGGCATAAAGCTCGGTGTATTCATCGCCATCAAATAAAATGTCGAAGTATTCAGCACTACCAATGCGGTGGTGATAATTACATTTCGGACATACATATTTATTTTCCGAAAGTTCAGTTGTAGTACAGGTATACTTACACTCAGGGCATTTCGTCCAAAGTCCTTCCTGGATTTCTTTCTTTTCAGACGTTGAAGTAAGAATTCCTTTTTGTACCCGTTTAAACCAGGATGAGCGGATTGCATCTGCCTGTGGCAAATCGTCACCCGTCAGGTTTTTCTCAATATCCTCTTCTTTTTTAGCCATCGTTCTTTGATTTGAAAAGTGGGTAAAAGTAAGCAATTAAGCGTTTCTGTTCACACAGTTCAGATCTTCGAAGGCAACTTCGAGGCGCTTAATGAAACTTTCTTCTCCTTTACGTAACCAAACACGGGGATCGTAGTATTTTTTATTGGGGCTGTCCGGACCTTCGGGGTTACCCAACTGGCCTTGCAGATAGCCTTCATTTTTCTTGTAATTGTTGAGAACACCTTCCCAGAAAGCCCACTGCAGATCGGTATCAATATTCATTTTAATAGCGCCGTAACTGATGGCTTCACGGATTTGGTGTTGAGGAGAACCGCTACCGCCGTGAAATACGAAGTAAACAGGCTTAGGTCCGGTACCTAATTTTTTCTCAATGTGTACCTGACTGTTATGCAAGATGATTGGGGTTAACTGTACATTACCTGACTTATATACACCGTGTACGTTACCAAAAGCAGCTGCAACAGTAAAGAGCTTACCTACTTTGCTTAATTCAGTATAGGCATATTCTACATGCTCAGGTTGCGTATAAAGCTTATCGTTTTCGATATCGCTGTTATCAACACCATCTTCTTCACCACCGGTTACACCCAACTCAATTTCAATACCCATGCCTAAAGGAGCCATGCGTTTGAAATATTCTACGGATGTTTTGATATTCTCTTCAATTGGTTCTTCGCTTAAATCCAACATGTGCGAGCTGAAAAGTGGCTGGCCTTTTTCTTTTTTGAATTCAACACCAGCATCAATCAATCCGCTGATCCAGGGCAACCATTTTTTTGCAGCATGATCGGTATGCAATACAACAGGCACACCATAATATTTTGCCACGTTGTGAATATGTAAAGCACCTGAAATAGCACCACGGATATTGCCTTGCAGCTGATCGTTCGGCATGCCTTTACCTGCAATAAATTGCGCACCACCATTCGAAAACTGAACGATAACAGGCGAGTTTACTTTCGCAGCTGTTTCCAGTGTAGCGTTAATTGTGTTGGTGCCAATTGTGTTTACTGCTGGCAATGCAAACTGGTTATCTTTTGCATCTTGTAATAAAGCTTCCAGTTCTTCGCCGAAAAGGACGCCGGCTTTGTACTTGCTCATAGTTAAGTATTAATAGTTGAAAAAGACAGATTAACATCTGTATTAAGCGCCGCTAAGATAGTTAAATTGAGGCTTTAAACCCTTAGGAAATTTCATTTTGCAAACACACATTAGTAAAGCTGTATAACGAGTAAGCCGGGTAACAGCTCCAGTTGTTTTATACCCATCGACGCTATGCTTCCTTTTAAAAATTCTTCTTTATCCTGTTGCGTGATGTAGTAAAAGAAATAATATCTGATTTTAGTTTGTTTGAACTCAGTAAGAAGATCGGCTACTGCATAGGTTGGTTTATTAATAGTGTAGAAAGGATTTCCACTAAGATAAGCATACACCATGCACTCATCAACACGTTGATTGGAGGTGAAGCGTCCCTGGATATTTTGTCGTTTCATTGCTGCAGCAGTTTCAAAAATACTCTTGTGTTGATGAATCTGATCTTTCAAAAGATTAACAGGTTCAACAAGAAAACTGCCAAAGAAAATAAGCCACATGAATGCCTGTTGCAGCTTACGTATAGGATACGCTGCAGCAAGTTGCTGCAGCAATAATGCACCGGCAATGAAAAACACAAATGTTGTTGCCCAAATAAATCTTGTTTCTAAATGAAGCAACAAATAACCCGAAGGTAATAGCAGCATTCCAACCAATAAATACAACCATTGATTCGATCGGTGCTTGAAATACATATAGCCTGACAAAAAAAGAATTCCGGATGCAAGAAACGACAACTCATGAATACATTTTAACCATTGCTGAAAATTAAACAGTATTACACGCATCTGGTGTAATGCAAGAGTTACAAATGAAGCTGATGCAAGATTATCTCTACGCATATGCCATGGGTCTTCCCAAACAGAAGAAGAACCTTCGTGGGGCGGAGGATGCAGAATAGGGCCGGGCAGAGGTGCATCGCCAAACTGCCAGTGTGCATTAAATTTTCCAAATGCAATTATCCACTCTCCGTATTTCCAATGCAGGACATACAACCATGGAAAAATGCAGACAAAAAATATCAATAATCCAACTGCAAATTGTTTTACAATTTTCAGTCTGTTAAACAACAGGTGAATAACCGTAAAATGAAAAATGAAAAAAGGGAATCCATAAGATTTGTTCAGGTAGAGTAATGCACCAATAAATCCGGCCAGAATATTTTTACTATAGCTGGTATAAAAATTATCCTGCTTAAGCAGGTTGAAATAGATCAACAACAAAAAAACAAGCAGGGCGTCGGCTGCCAATTCAAAATAACAATAGTGCAACAGGATAATGATACTGCAATATTGTATGGCTGCTTTTAACCACAGCGACAATTCAAACTTATTGAGCAACGAATACAGCATCCACAACGAACCCAATGAAAAAAACAGGTTGCTGATTTTAAATGCAGCCCAATCATTCAACCCTAATTTCAGTAATGGCAGCACCAGCCAGGAATGTAAAGGATTCCAGAAACCATTTACAGCCAGCTTCCATTCGCCATTGAGATAATGATGAGCTACTTCCATATAGCCAATTGCATCCAGATCGGAAACGTATTGATAGAGTGGCCATGTTACTGCAAAAAGGATACAAAACGTTGCAAGAGAAAACGGGAGGCGTTGCTTATACAATAAGTTCATCGCTTAAAAATAAGCTTTCCCGGAGTTTTTTAAAATATTCTGTTGCATAAAGCAAACGGCTTCCATACCAGCTAAACATTTCGCCATCTACATTTCGTAACAAGGGTAGGTTTTGCTGCGGTATTTGTTGTTGCCAGGCTGTTGCAAGTGCTTCGAGATGTTGTTGCTTAAATGGAAATGGTTCCGATGAAAAAAGTATAACCTCAACATCCAGCGATGCTATTTGCTCCAAATCGATTTCAGGGTAACGCAGTTTTTCCTGCAACACATTTTCAAATCCGGCTTTGGTAAGCATGTCGTTAATAAATGTATCGCCACCGACACTCATGTACGGATTGTTCCAGATAAGATAGACACAGCGCATTTTTTTTGTTGCCGGTTTTAATTGCGCAAAGTTTGCTTTAAGCTGCTCAATCAGCTCTTCTGCCTTCGCTGAACGATGTGTAAGCATGCCGATTTGTGCTATTGCTTGGTATGCATCTTCCAGGTTGCTGATATCTGAACAATAAACCGGGCAAAAAGCTTCAATTGCTTCCACCTGCTCTCTTACATTTTCTTCTTTGCTGGCAATTACAAGATCGGGCTGTAAAGACTGGATTGCTGCTATGTCGGCATTTTTAGTTCCACCAACCCGTTGTTTTGTTCTGAACCAATGTTCGGGATGAACACAAAACTTGGTAATCCCCACAACTTCATCTTCTAGCTGCAGCGAATACAACAACTCGGTGAGTGATGGCACAAGAGATACAACCCTGCGGGGAGGAGAGGATTGAATAAAAACAAATTTGCCTGTTTGATCGTGAAATTGACTCATTTCATTTTTCAAACAGGCAAATTAATTAATTGAACGGTTCCTTTGGTGTTTATGTTTTCTTGGTACGAAATCAGGTAGCTCATTCAAAGGATTTTGGAAACACGTTCCAACTTTTTTTCAAAATATCTTCGGTTAATGACAGATAAAAGGAAAAAAAGATCTGGATTTCAGAGGATATTACGTTTGGATTTTACGTTGGTTTTCTTAGGATCCAGATCTTTTAGATAAAGCCTTTTTTGGTCTCTTGGTTTCCGCAACAGAGGGATTAGTTCTGATCCGGTTGGCTTTTTTTGGTCTTTCAGGACTAGGATTGGTCTTTCTTCCTAGGACGCTTGGATTTTGCGTTTGGTCTTTCTTTAGGATTTGGTGTGGTTCTTTCAGTTAGGATTTCATTTGGATTTTTCAACGGTTCTTTTGGTTTTCTTACAGGGCTATTGGATTTACTGTTGGTTTTTCAAATTGGAAGTCAACTGATATTGGATTTGTTACTTTGGTTTTTTAATGGATTTGGATATTTTCTCAGTTATTTCTCTTGGTTAACATTGATTGTGTTTCAATCAACTTCCGATACAAAAGTATAAGCATTGTTAAAGCTGTACAAGAGCAGTATTTCTCTTTTTCGAACCATCGGTATTTACCCCGCAAAACGTAAAACTACGTGTATTCTGAGCGTGTACTTACGTAAATAAGCCTGTTTTAGGCATAAAATGAACACTCTTACAAAAGAAAAGCCGCTTTACAGCGGCCTTTACGTTTCGTTTTTGCGGTATTCGCTATTTAGTAAGCGACTGTATAATATCGTATTTCGTAACAATATGGTAGTTGCCTGCCTCATCTTTACTCAGGACTGCACCGTTTTCTTTTGTTATGAGCGAACTGATACGTTCAATCGGCGTATCAAAGGCAACAATCGGCAACGTTGTTTCTATTACATCTGCTACAGCTGCATTCTTTATTTCAGGATTCGAAAAAACTTTATTGAACAATCCATTTTCCGAAATAGAACCTACAGGTTCGCCATCCTTCAGTACAGGCAAATGCTCGATATCATACTTCTTCATCAACTCTACTGTTTCAGCAACAGTAGTAGACGGATCTACACTGATTAAACGATTATGTGCACGGGATGAAACAATGTCTTTAAAGGTTTTCACATCCAGAAAACCACGTTCCATCATCCATTGATCGTTGTATATCTTTCCTACATAACGGCTTCCATGGTCGTGCAGAATAGCAACCACCAGGTCATCTTTTTTCAAACGGTCTTTCAACTGTATGAGGCCTTGCAAACAACTGCCTGCACTGTAACCGCAGAACAATCCTTCTTCCTTTGCTAAACGACGGGCCATCACCGCACCATCTTTATCCGTTACCTGTTCGAAGTGGTCGATAACACTCATATCATAATTCTTCGGCACAAAGTCTTCGCCAAAACCTTCGCTGATGTAAGGATGTACTTCACCCATATCAATTTCGCCAGTTCGGAAATACTTGGTGAGTAGTGAGCCATACACATCAATGGCCCATATTTGTATGTCAGGATTTTTTTCTTTCAAGTACATCGCCGTACCGGTAATGGTTCCACCGGTACCAGCTGTACAAACCAAGTGTGTAATTTTGCCATCGGTTTGCTTCCAGATTTCCGGACCCGTTGTTTCGTAATGCGCCAACCTGTTTGCGAGGTTGTCGTATTGATTCATGTGATATGAGTTCGGAATTTCCTTTGCCAAACGTGCTGCAACACTGTAGTAACTGCGGGGATCTTCGGGTGCAACATTGGTTGGGCAAACAATTACTTCTGCACCAACAGCTTTAAGAATATCTGCTTTCTCTTTCGATTGTTTATCTGTGGTAACAAAAATGCATTTGTAGCCTTTCACAACAGCAGCCAAAGCCAAGCCCATACCTGTATTACCACTGGTGCCTTCTATAATTGTTCCGCCTGGTTTTAACTTACCTTCCTGTTCGGCAATCTCAACCATCTTCAACGCCATGCGGTCCTTAATAGAATTGCCGGGATTGAAATAATCAACCTTTGCAACCACAGTGCAGGGGAGATTGCGGGTTATTTTATTTAACCGAATAAGCGGGGTGTTTCCAATTGTTTCAAGAATATTATTCTTAATGTCCATAGTATTTTCTTCTGTTAAGTGCACAAATGTACAAGGAATAACTGTACACTAACGGTTAGTAGCACCGTTCTTAACAAAGTAACAAAGTAAAAGGAGAGATTACTTCTTTATTTCTTCCAATGCTTTTAGCACAATAGGATCGCTGCTGTTTTTTACACGGGCATATCCTTCGTTGTACCAAACGTACCAGCTGATCATACTGATAAAATTCTCTGTAAGATTTTTCTGCTGAGGAACTGTAAATGCAGAAAGATTTACACTGTCTTTAGCAAGGTTGGTTGAAAGAAAAGAAAGTGCATCTGTATTGACTGCTAGATATTGCTGCAGTTGTGATGCAGATTTAAACGAGCTGATTTGCTTTTTGTTTTTGATAAAATACAAGTAGGCAGCGTCACTCACAAAACCTCTTATTTTCGGACGTTTATTGCGGGGCAGGGAAGCTGATGTATCGATTGCTACATATACATCGGGCGAAATACCACCGCCACCATAAACAATTCGTCCGCCTTTTGTTTTGTAAGCTTTACCATTATGTGCCGATGAATCGCCATGAAACACTTCACCGTTGGTAAATCGGTTCTGCACTTCTTCCTCATATTTATCACGATCGGTTCTGCTATAGGGCTTTTGAATGCTGCGGCCAATCGGCGTAAAATAGCGTGATACGGTTAAACGCACAGCACTGCCATCGCTTAAACTAAACTGTTCCTGTACCAACCCTTTACCAAACGAACGGCGGCCGATGATCGTTGCCCTGTCCCAATCCTGCAATGCACCTGCCAACACCTCACTTGCCGAAGCTGAGTTTTCATCAAGCAGCAACACCAACTTTCCTTTTTCAAATAAACCCGGGCGACGGGCAGAATAGATTTGCTTGGGATACGATTTGCCTTCGGTATAAACGATTTCCTTATTACCGTCTAAAAACTCATCGGCAATCTGAACGGCATCATCCAGCATACCACCACCATTGCCACGTAAATCGAGAATGAGCTTTTGCATGCCTTCCTTCTGCAAACGTTCCAGGTTTTCCATAAACTCTTCGTAAGTAGTGCTGGAGAACTTGTTTAAACGGATATACGCTACAGCTGGCTCTATCATGTAGGCCGCATCAATACTTTTAATAGGAATAATGTTGCGTACAATGCTGTATTGTACTTTCTTTCCATCACGGATTAACTCACCTTTCACTTCTGTTCCTTTCGGGCCACGGAAAATGCGGCGTATTTCATCGCCTTTGCGTTTTTTGCCCGATATGATAGAATCGTTCGCAGTAATAATCTGATCGCCCACTTGTAAACCTGCTTCAGCCGACGGACCGCCGGGCATCACATATAAAATGTTCAGCGTATCGTTCAACATCCCGAACTCGATACCTACACCCTGGAAATTACCCTGCATCTTTTCATTCACCATATCCAGTTCAACGGGAGGAATGTAAGTAGAATGCGGATCGAGCTGGCTGAGTAAATCCTGGATGGCAAATTCGCCAAGCGAATCAACATTCACCGTATCCACATATTTCTGCTGTATGAGTGTAAGAATTTCCTGAACGGGATTTTTCTTGGCCCGATGGAAGAAAGAAGGGGCGTAGCTGCCCATATTATCCCGGAGTTTATAACCGAAAAACATCCCCAAAACGAGGGTAACGGATAACACGACAGGCAACCAAACTTGAACTTTCTTTTGATTCATGAACTTAATATCAGATAAAAGACCCGCAAATTTCATGAAAATAAAGCATATTGTCTTCCTACATTTATCCCGATTTTAATAAATTACAGTAAAGGCCCGAAAAACGTAATAACGGTATGAGTTCGACTAAACTAATTGCAGACAGCGGAGCAACAAAGGCAGAATGGTGCCTGTTGAAGGGAAAAAAGAAAAAGACCATTTTTACCCAAGGCATCAGTCCTTTTTTGATGAGCAGCGAACAGATAAGCAGCTTGTTACAGAAAGAACTGAAAAAGAAATTAGCAAAAACGCAGGTGGACGAAATTGACTTCTATGGCACTGGCTGCAGCAGCGAGCAGAATATTAAAAGCATTAAGCAGGCGTTGAAGGAAGTATTTCCATCGGCACAAAAAATTAAGGTTGATAATGATATGATGGGCGCTGCGAAGGCGTTATGCGGCCACGAAAAAGGGATTGCATGCATATTGGGTACCGGCTCCAACACCTGTTATTACAATGGTAAACGCATCGTAAAGGGAAGTCCGGGTTTGGGTTATGTGCTGGGCGATGAAGGAAGCGGTGCTTATCTTGGCAGAAAGGTAATCCAACATTATCTCTACAATACATTTGATGAAGAGCTGAAAGCCCGTTTTGATGCCAAGTACAACACCGACCGTGTAGAAATTCTGGATAAGGTGTACCGCCAGCCGATGCCCAACAGGTACATGGCATCCTTTGCACTCTTCCTGAGCGAAAACAGGGGACATTACATGGTTGAAAATATTATTGAAGACTCCTTCAATGATTTTTTCTTTAACCACCTGTATAAGTTCAGGGAAAGCTGGTTGTATCCCATCCACTTTACAGGCAGCGTTGCTTATGCATTTCGTGATGTGTTGAAAGCAATGTGTCATACGTACGAATTACAACCGGGACGTATCCTTAAAAATCCAATGCAGGGTTTAATCGAATATCATAGCTAATTTTGCAGCATGGCAGAACAATTTGTACGGATTACAGAACAGGAATCGAATTATCATCATCTCGAAAACATGAGCGTTGCGGAATTGCTCCACAACATCAATAAAGAAGACAGCATTGTTCCCGCAGCTGTTGAAAAAGCAATTCCACAAATAGAACCGTTGGTTTCTGCCATTACCGATAAAATGCTCATGGGCGGCCGATTGTTTTATATTGGCGCCGGCACAAGCGGTCGTTTAGGTATTGTAGATGCCAGCGAATGTCCGCCAACGTACGGTGTGCCTTATGGTTTGGTGATTGGTATTATTGCCGGTGGCGAAAAAGCTATTACCAACGCTGTAGAGTTTGCCGAGGACAGTAAAGAACAGGGCTGGGCCGATCTTGAAGCACACAATATTTCCGATAAAGATGTGGTAATTGGCATTGCTGCCAGCGGCACCACACCTTATGTTATCGGCGCACTCGAAGAATGCCGCAAGCGCAACATTATTACAGGCAGCATCAGTTGCAACCCCAACTCACCCGTATCGAAAGCCGCAGATTTTCCAATTGAAGTAATTGTTGGGCCCGAGTTTGTAACCGGCAGTACCCGTATGAAAAGCGGCACAGCACAAAAACTGGTGTTGAACATGATCTCCACATCTATTATGATCCAGCTGGGAAGGGTAGAAGACAACCGCATGGTCAATATGCAGCTGAGCAACGAAAAACTGGTGGACCGGGGTGTAAAAATGCTGATGCTTCGCAGCGGCATCAATAATTACGAAGCGGCCAAAGACCTGCTGCTTACGCATGGCACTGTGAAAAAAGCACTTACCGCTATTGGCGGATAAACCACTCTGCTTCCTCATTTTCTCGTTCATAAAAATGTGCCTCAAAAGGGTTGCAATTGGCAATGAATGGTTGTAACTTATACATTCCATTTCGGCAAACACCACTAAAACTGCACATTATGAAAGAGCATTTTTTACTCTCCGCTTTCCTTTTCATCACCTGTTCATTAGCCGCACAAAAATCATCGTTTGTGTATGTGATCAACGCTGCCGAAAACGAGGCAAGCTGGATGAACCTACAACTGATGAACAGCAAAAAAGGAGAGTTGGTACAAACCATTTACGATTACCGGAAACAACACCCGGCAGTAATTGATGTTGAAACAAATAGACAACGGACAAGTTCTGGTGGATCTTTTCCAACTTATACCAGTGTTGCAGCTGCTGCTTACGATGGTAAAACACAACGCATGTTTTTTATTCCGATGCGCATTGCAGAATTACGTTGGGCAGATGTACGCACACCTGCTGAAGCTAAATATTACACAATATCATCTCCGATATTAAATGAACTTAATCTAAACGATCCTGCTAATCATATTACCAGGATGGTGATTGCAGCAGATGGCTATGGTTATGCTATTACCAACGATGGCAATCATCTCTATCGCTTTACTACAGGCAAAAAACCACAGTTGACCGATTTAGGAAATTTGGTTGATGCAGCTGATAACGGCGCCATGTCGGTACACAGCCAGTGCAGCAGCTGGGGTGGCGATGTGGTGGCTGGTACCGATGGTTTGCTTTACCTCATCAGTCAACGGCATCAGGTATTTTCAATTGACCCGGCAACAAGAATAACAACGAACCTCGGCACAATCAAAGGACTTCCGGAAAACTTTACCGTTAACGGTGCTGCAGTAAACAACGATGGAACGATCTTACTTTCCTGCAGCATAGGCAACCAACCTTTCTATCAACTTGAACTCGATCAGTTGCAGGCAAAGCTTGCCTTTACAAAAGAACAACGCATCAACGCCTCCGATCTGGCGAGCAGCAATCTTGCACTTCGTCCGGCGATCAATAAAGGTCAATATGTACAGGGCCGATCTCCGTTTGAAACTGCGAATCAAAAGATCAGCATGTATCCCAACCCCGTAACCGAATATCGTTTTCAATTAAACTTCGAAGAAACAACAACAGGAATACATACGATTCAGGTAATGGATCTTTCAGGAAAATTATTGCTGAACAAAGTTGTAAATATCAGCGGGCCCGGGCAATTTGAAGGAGTTGAGCTTAGCAAAAAAATGAGCAAAGGCATGTACTTTGTAAAAGTGCTTAACAATGAAATGAAAGCAGTTTATACTTCGAAATTCATTTTACAATAAAACGAAAAATCAATAGGGTGAAGGGCTGCAGCAATGCAGCCTTTTTATTTGTTTGAAATTTATTTTAAGACTAACGCTTGTTGCATGAAAACAGCTATTTAACTTCACACCCATAATGAAACAGACAGTTGTACATACAATCTCCACTCCGGTAGCTATTTCGGCTACAGGTACAACTACGTTTACAACTACGATCCGCTAAGCGGATTGTATAGTACCATATTACCCCAAGGGCACATATTGCTGCAAGAACAGAAACTCTACTGATCATTTAACGTTTATCTTATATGCTGGTTTTAAAATTTGGCGGCACTTCAATGGGAAGTGCAGAAGCAATGAAGCAGGTTGCTGACATTGTAAAAGAAAAGCTCCAACACAATAATTTATTTTTAGTGGTAAGTGCCATGAGCGGCACAACCGATCTGTTATTAAACTGCGGTGCAAAAGCAGCTGCAGACGATGAATCGTACAAAGAACTCTTAAAGCAGATTGAAACAAGACATCTCGAAGCAGTGAAAGCACTCATACCTGTACAGCATCAAAGCAGTGTACTGAGTATGGTGAAGAAATACTGCAACGAAATTGAAGATATCTGTAACGGCATTTATCTCCTCAGCGAATCATCTTTACGCACAAAAGATAAACTGGTAAGCTATGGTGAGTTGCTTTCATCTACCATCATCAACGCTGCATTAAATCATGCAGGTGTTGCATCTGTTTGGAAAGATGCACGTGAACTCATCCGCACCAATGCCAACTACGGTAATGCTGCTGTTGACTTTGCAGTAACCAACCAGCAGATTAAAGAATACGTACAGCAATCGAACGCCAGACTGATTGTTGTACCCGGTTTTATTGCAGCCAATGCAGAACAGATTACCACTACATTAGGTCGTGGTGGTTCTGATTATACAGCTGCTATTCTTGCAGCAGCTGTGGATGCAGGTGCTTTGGAAATATGGACTGATGTAAGTGGTATGATGACAGCCGACCCACGTTGGGTTGCCAATGCAAAGATCATCCCTTCCATTTCTTACCAGGAAGCAATGGAACTTTCGCACTTTGGTGCAAAAGTGATCTATCCGCCAACCATTCAACCGGTGTTGTCGAAAAATATTCCTACGTGGATCAAGAACACATTTGCACCGAATGATCATGGAACGGTGATTGAATTCAAATCAGAATCGAGCAATATTATTACCGGTATATCAAGCATCAACTCACTTGCACTGTTAAGTTTGGAAGGAAGTGGTATGATTGGTATTCCCGGTTTCAGCAGCCGTTTGTTTGCTGCTTTAGCCAATGCACAAATCAATGTTATTCTTATTACACAAGGTTCTTCTGAACATAGTATTTGTGTGGGTGTAGATGCAGCTTCTGCTGGTCGTGCAAAAGAAGTGGTAGACAAAGCATTTGAATACGAGATCAACAGCGATAAAGTTGAACCCTTGCAGATCGAAGAACAATTATCGATCGTGGCATTGGTAGGCGATCAAATGCGTCATCACACCGGTATCAGCGGACGCATGTTTTCTGCACTTGGGCGCAACGGTATCAACATCCGTGCAATTGCACAAGGTTCTACCGAACGAAATATTTCTGCAGTTGTTGCAGCAGCCGATGTACGCAAAGCAGTCAACGTTTTACACGAAGAGTTTTTTGAAACAACAAAGAAACAGGTAAACCTTTTTATAGTAGGTACCGGTAATGTAGGCAAGAAATTACTCGATCAGTTAAAGCAACAGCAAATTTTTCTTGAACAGCAATTACGTTTACAGGTAAACATTGTTGGTTTAAGCAACAGCCGCAAAATGTTGATTGATGAAAACGGCATTAATGTAGCGAATTGGGAAGACAGTTTAGCCAATGCAGAACAAGCCGATCTGCAGGCATTTGTACAATCGATCATTAAACGCAATTTGCGAAACTCAGTTTTTGTTGATGTAACTGCCAATGCAGCTATAGCCGATGTATATGCATCGCTGCTCGAAAAAAGTATTGCGGTGGTGGCGTGTAATAAAGTAGCGGCCTCATCGCAACTAAGCAACTATAAAAAACTGAAACATCTTTCGGCCGAGTTTAATGCGCCGTTTTTGTTTGAAACAAATGTTGGTGCAGGCTTGCCCATCATTGGTACATTGAACGATCTGATGCGCAGCGGCGATCGTGTACATCGCATGGAAGCCGTGTTGAGCGGCACACTCAACTTTGTGTTTAACAACTACGATGGCAGCAGACCCTTTGCTGATGTGGTGAAACAGGCACAGGACGAAGGATATACCGAACCCGATCCACGTTTGGATTTGAGTGGTACTGATGTAATGCGCAAGATTCTTATTCTTTCACGTGAAGCAGGAGTGCAGATGGAAATGGAAGAGATCAGTTGCAATGGTTTCCTGCCCGACAGTTGCATGCAGGGCAGTGTTGCCAATTTTTATGAAGCCATGAAAAAAGAAGAAGCACATTTTAAAGCCATCTATGATAAAGCTCATGCAGAAAATTGCAAGCTGAAATTTGTAGCAAGCTTTGCCGATGGTAAAGCAGGTGTGGGCTTACAGCATATTCCGCCGCAACACGATCTTTATCATTTGTACGGTAAAGACAACGTGGTGTTATTCTATACCGATCGTTATAAAGAACAACCGATGGTGGTGAAAGGTGCCGGAGCCGGTGCTGAAGTTACAGCCAGTGGTGTATTTGCAGATATATTAAGAGCAGCTCAAAAATAATTCTGATGAAAGAAGTAGTAGTGAAATGTCCGGCCACTGTTGCCAACCTCGTTTGCGGTTTCGATATTTTAGGTATGGCCCTGAAAGAGCCCTACGATATCATGAAACTGAAGTTAATCGATGAACCGAAAGTTGTCATCACCAACAAAGACGATTACAACTTACCCACCGAAGCCGAAAAAAATGTGGCTGGTGTAGTGTTACTGTCGATCATGGAGAAGCTTGGCGGAAACATTGGTTTTGAAGTAGAAATTGAAAAACAGATTAAACCGGGAAGTGGCCTTGGTTCCAGTGCGGCCAGTGCAGCAGGCGCAGCTGTTGCAGCAAATCTGTTATTAGACAATCGCTTTACGAAAGATGAGTTGGTGCAGTTTGCCATGAATGGTGAAAAGCTGGCGAGTGGTGTAAAACATGCCGATAATATTACACCATGCATAACAGGTGGTGTAACGCTTATCCGTTCGATTCATCCGCTGGATATTGTGCCGCTTAACTCACCATCCTTGTTTGTAACAGTAGTACATCCGCAGATAGAAGTAAAGACCAGCGATGCACGGCAAATACTCCGCAAAGAAGTATTGCTGAAAGATGCCATTAAACAATGGGGCAATATTGCAGGTTTGGTAGCCGGTTTTGAAAAAGGTGATACAGACCTTATCGGCCGCAGCCTGGAAGATGTAATCATTGAGCCCGTACGCAGTATTTTAATTCCGGGTTTTGATGAAATTAAAACAAGAAGCAAAGAGGCAGGTGCATTGGGTGGTGGTATTTCCGGCAGCGGTCCATCGATTTTTATGCTGAGCACAAACGAAGCAACGGCAAAAAGTGTGGAAGCCATTATGCAGGAAGTGTTTCAGCGCCTGGGCATCGATTATAAGACATATGTTACATCGATTGCACAGGAAGGAGTGAGTGAGATAAGTACGAAGTAAGAAGGACGAGGTACGAAAATTCTCCCGTCACCTCGACGAAGGAGAGGTCTCTAAAAATTGATGATGGCTGTAACTGCAGAGATATCTCGGTCCTCGATATGACGTTCAAATTCAAACAACAAAAAACTTTTTCAAATTGAAGTACTACAGTTTACATAAACAATCGCCCATTGCTTCGTTTAAGGAAGCAACCATACTCGGACAGGCACCTGATAAAGGATTGTATTTTCCGGAAACCATTCCACAGATTGATAAAGATTTAATCAACAATATCGAACACATCAGCAACGAAGAAATTGCTTTTCGTGTGATTAAGCCGTATGTGGGTAACGAGATAAAGGAAGAGGAACTGATGCGCATCGTGTCTGAAACAGTCAACTTTCCCATCCCGTTGGTACCGGTAACAGATAACATCTCTTCGCTTGAATTATTTCACGGACCAACACTGGCGTTTAAAGATGTGGGCGCACGTTTTATGAGCAGATGTCTGGGGCAATTTGTTCGTGAAGGTCAGGCCACTCAAAGCGGCCAGACCGGTAAGGTTACTGTACTCGTTGCTACCAGCGGCGATACAGGCGGTGCTGTTGCCAATGGTTTTTATGATGTGGAAGGAGTGGATGTAGTGATACTTTACCCCAGCGGTAAAGTAAGCAGTGTGCAGGAAAAACAACTCACCACGCTTGGCAAAAACATTCATGCATTGGAAGTAAATGGAACTTTTGATGATTGTCAGCAAATGGTGAAGCAGGCGTTTACAGATGCAGAACTCAACAAACAATTATTTCTTACATCAGCTAATTCCATTAATGTAGCAAGATGGTTACCACAACAGTTTTATTATTTCTTTGCCTACAAACAATGGATTTGCACCCCTTCAGGGGTTGGGGGCCAGCCACCAGTTATTTGTGTACCAAGCGGCAACTTTGGTAATATCTGTGCCGGCATCTTAGCACACATGAGTGGTTTACCGGTGCAGCATTTCATTGCAGCCTGCAATGCCAACGATGTAGTACCGAATTACATGCAAAGTCAGCAATACCAACCCAAGGCTGCTGTTGCCACCATCAGCAATGCCATGGATGTAGGCAACCCCAGTAACTTTGTACGCATCCTCGAATTATTTCATCAGCAGGTTCCGCAGTTGAAAGAAAAATTCAGCAGTATAAGCATTACTGATGAAGCAACAAAACAAACTATGAAGCGTGTGTTTGATGCAACAGGTTATACCCTCGATCCGCATGGTGCTGTTGGTTACCTGGCATTGGAACAATATCTTCAACAACATCAGGCATCGAAAGGAATGTTCCTTGAAACAGCACACCCGGTAAAGTTTTATGATGTGGTAGAACCGGTGTTACATCAAACAATACCATTACCCGAATCAGTAAAAGCGATTATTGATCTGCCGAAGCAATCCACATGCATCGATCCTTCGTTTGAACAACTGAAAGATTTTTTATTGACGAATCGATAATTTTTTCATCAGCGTCTCTGCTTTTTCCCTAAATTGGGCGAAGAGTTGCCTGCCGTACAAATTCATGTGCGAACGCAACTCTTTTTTATTAACACTAAAATCCAGCATGAACAGCGAAACCCTGATACAAAACTATCACACAAACCCTGCTTTGTTTGATGAGATGCAGCAGAACGGAGAGATCCGTATACCGTATCAAAAGTTGATGGAGGCGTTGCGTACACACAGTATTGACGAACTGAAACTGAAAGATAAACTGGCGGCTGAATTATTCATGAACCAGGGTATTACTTTCACCGTGTACAGCGATAATGCCGGCATTGAACGCATTTTTCCTTTTGATATTCTGCCCCGCATTATTACTGCTGCCGAATGGGATCATGTAGAAAAAGGCATTACACAACGGTTAAAAGCGTTGAATCTTTTTCTAAAAGACATTTACAGTGAACAGCAGATTATTAAAGACAAAGTTATTCCTGCCGAACTGATTGCATCCTGTCAGCATTACCTGCGTGAAGTAGCGGGCATTAAAGTACCGCATGATATTTATGTACACATCTCCGGTATTGATTTGATTCGTGGCGAAGATGGAACCTTCTACATCCTGGAAGATAACCTGCGTACACCATCAGGTGTATCGTACATGTTAGAAAACAGGGAAGTAACCAAACGCCTGTTCCCCGATTTGTTGGCGAAGGCGAATGTACGCATGGTGAATAATTACCCATTGTTGCTGCACAACAACTTAATGGCATTGTCACCACGTGCAGTAAGCAAACCCACTGTGGTGTTGCTTACACCAGGTGTGTACAATTCGGCGTATTACGAGCATACCTTTCTTGCACGGCAAATGGGAATACAGTTAGTTGAAGGAAGAGACCTTGTGATTGATAACCATAAAGTGTACATGAAAACAACCGGTGGTCTGCAACAGGTAGATGTGATCTATCGCCGCATTGATGATGAATTTATGGATCCGTTGTTGTTCCGACCTGATAGTATGTTGGGCGTGCCCGGCATTATGGGTGCGTACCGGAAAGGAACTGTTGCGTTAGCCAATGCAGTGGGCAACGGTGTGGCGGATGATAAAGCGGTGTATGCCTATGTGCCTGCTATGATCAAATACTATCTCAACGAAGAACCCATTCTGCAGAATGTACCTACCTACCAGATGAGCAATGAAGACGAACGCAAACACGTGTTCGACAATATGCACAAGATGGTGGTGAAGCGTACCAACCAAAGTGGCGGTTATGGTATGTTGATGGGCAATAAAGCAACGGACGAGGAAATACGTTTGTTCAAAAATGAAATTGAAAAGAACCCCAGAGAGTTTATTGCACAGCCCATTATTCAGTTGTCAACTGTTCCCTGTTTTATTGATGGGCAATTGAAAGCACGACATGTCGATCTGCGTCCGTATGCGTTATGCGGACCCGATGGTGTAAAAATTGTTCCCGGTGGTTTAACACGTGTTGCACTCAAAGAAGGTTCGCTCGTTGTAAACTCATCGCAGGGTGGCGGAAGTAAAGACACCTGGGTCATCGATTAAGTACAAGGTACAAAGTTGGAAGTACGAAAGAAGAAAAGTTACAGGTTGCCAGTTGCAAGTTACAGGTAGGAAAATCCTCAAAATTGCCCCCTAACCAGAAACCGGAAACTTGAAACCAGAAACAAAATCATAAATCAAAAATCAAACATCATACATGTTATCCCGTGTTGCCGATTCAATGTTCTGGATGAACCGTTATATGGAACGGGCCGAAGGTTTGTTGCGTGTATTGCTGACGAATTATATTATTTCGCTCGATAAAGGACCACATGGTGTGTACTCGTGGAAACCCGTGCTGGAAATGTTTGGTACATTAACGTCCGATGAAGTAAAAGCAATGGAATATTCTGCGGCAGATTCCTTGCAATACCTCATCATGCGTCCATCAAACCAAAATTCGTTGCGTAGCATTATCACCAAAGCAAGAGAGAATGCCCGTGGCATGCAGGATCATATAACCAAAGAAGTATGGGAAGAAGTAAATCTTATTTACCACACCGTTAACCAGGCCGGCCTCGATAAAAAACTTACCGGTTCGGAAGCTTTACCTACACTTGATCATTTTTTAAAGCTTTGCCTTACATACGTAGGTGTAACCGATACAACCATGCCCCGTGGTATGGGCTGGAACTTTATGAGCCTTGGCCGTTTCATCGAAAGAGCTATACTTACCACCGATGTAACAACCAAACATTTCGAGCAAATTGGTTTTAACCTCGACGATACTAAAGACATTCTGTTCTGGCGTAATCTTTTGTTCTCTTTGTCTGGCTATGAGTTACACCTGAAAAGTTACCAGGGCAGCAACATCAACTCCAACGTCTTGCACCAAGCTATGCTCAATCATTTATACCCACGTTCGGTTGTGTATTCCCTGTCACGTACAGAAAAATATTTAAAAGATGTATTGGAAGATAATGAGCCTCCGCAAAAACAAGCGATGTACCGTGAGTTTGGACGCATTTACAGCCGTATAAAATTTGCAGACGAAAGCTCCATTAAACAAGTTACATTGCAGCGCTTTTTGCAGGACACAAAAACCGATCTTTTGAATTTTTCATACATGCTCGGTCAACAATTTTTCTCGTACACATAGTATCAACTGAATGCCCGTTTTTAAAATACAGCACGTAACAAAATATCATTACAGCCGCCCTGTAAAGGAAAGTGTAAACCAAATCCGTATTTATCCGGTTGCCTCTGCCCAGCAGGAAATTCTGCAGCAAGATGTAACCATTTCTTCCGATCCGGAACCTTTTTTCTTTATCGATTATTGGGGAAACCGTTGTGCGGATTTCAGCGTGCTGGATGCGCACACCTCACTGGTTATCGACAGCAGGGTAGTGGTTCGTACCATCGGCCTGGAAACAATTCCGGATGTAAACAGCAGCAGAGAAGAGTTGCTTACGTTAATTGAAAACGATTTTCATTTACTTGAATTATCACGGCCCGAAGAAATTAAAGCTACGCAGGCATTGCAGCATATTCTTGATGAGTTAGCTTGTGAACATAAAACGGTGATGCAGATTGTGGAAGCCTGTTCAGCCTATATTTTTTCGCAGTTCAAATACATTAAAGGCATTACCAATATTGAAACAACGGTTGATGAGATTCTGCAACACCGCAGCGGTGTATGCCAGGATTTTGCACATGTGCTTTTGCAATTACTACGGAGCATGGGCATTCCATCCCGTTATGTAAGCGGTTATATCTGTCCCAACAAAAACGGCATGCGTGGCGAAGGTGCAACGCATGCCTGGGTTGAGGCCTACATACCACAATTGGGTTGGTCGGGTATTGACCCAACCAATAACGTATGGGCAACCTCGCACCACGTTAAATTGGCTGTAGGCCGTAATTTTAATGATTGCTCACCGGTAAAAGGCACCTTCAAAGGCATTTCCCGCCAAACCTTATCAGTTTATGTTTCGGTTGGTTACGAAGATGGGCATGTGTTTGAAGAGGTAAATGATGTACAAATGATTGTATCCGAAACCGAAAAAGAGGCTGATCGTCAGCTGGCGTTGGAAGAGGAGCAGCAGCAACAGCAGCAATAGTCCTTCATTTATTTACAAAAGAGTCGACGTTTTACTACAGGCGAAGGCAATTTTCCTGTTTACATTTACGTTGTAATCGCATCCACTATCTGTAAACCAAAATCTTTCAGTCCGATGAAACGCCATTATTACGATGATCATGCTCACATTGCAGAATCATTCACCCTCAACGAAGATCACACCAGTCGTCTTGCATTTCTTGCGTATCACAAAATTCATGCATACAAACTATCACTCAGCAGCGAAGCGTTTTGTGTAAACCGCAGGGAGCTTGCCGAACTCATCAGCACAACCCTGTTTAATTACGTGCACCCCTGCACGCTTTTGCAAATGGCAAACTACTACAACGAGTCGAACGAGAATTAATATTTTTTCTTTTACGTGCAAATTTGAAATTTGCAGCAACAATCGCTAAATGATTGTTGTTGATTTGAGGTATGCACGATATTGAACCTTTTTATAACTGGCGCCACATTTATACGAGTGAAGAAGACGAACGATCTCCTTTTTTCGGTCGCCAGTATTCTGAATTTGAATTTTCCCAAACGGTTTACAACTATTATATCCATCCGCAATGGGATGAATTCGGCAGCCGTACACTCTACCTGAAAATTTTAATAGCCGATTATGCCGAACAATATGCCATTATTGAATTACTGGGCGAGTGGAATGATGCCATTGAAAACGATGTAATGGAGTTGAAGCGGGAGGTAATTGAAAAGCTGATGAACGAAGGTATTTACAAGTTTATCCTCATTGCCGAAAATGTACTCAACTTTCACAGCAGCGAAAAAGATTATTACGAGGAATGGTATGAAAACTGTGCCGATGAAAACGGCTGGACCATCATCCTCAACATGCCGGAACAAACACAATACGATTTTAAAAAGCTGAAACTAAACCGCTACCTCGAATTAATGCAGCTCGATAACTGGCGGGTGTTTAAGCCCTATCATCTTTTCAAAAAAATCAACGACGAATTAAATAACCGGCTGCCGGGATAAAAGACAAAATACCAATTATTGGGTATTGGCTATTCCTGTTGGATGCATATCTTGATCTTTCAAACCCAAAACATAACACTATGCAAATCGTAAAACAATTTTTTACCATCGCATGCCTGTGCAGTTTGGCAATTGGCGTACATGCGCAATCGCTCGATGAAAAAGCCGGAAGTAATAAAACCTCAACAGGCGATGGTGGGAAAACAGGAGAGAAGATGAACATCATCAAAGTAAACCTGTTTGCATTGCCGTTAAAAAATTACTCTTTTCAATACGAACGTGTAGTAACCAAGCATATTTCGCTTGCGTTGGGCGTGCGTACGATGCCTTCTTCAACACTGCCATTTCAATCAACTTTTGTAAATATTGCCAATGTTACCGATCAGCAAACCATCGATAATCTTGCGAAATTTAAAACGGGTAATCTCGCCATTACACCCGAAATACGCTTTTACCTGAGCAAGAAAGGCTATGGCCGTGGTTTTTACATTGCCCCATATTACCGTTTTGCAAAATTCAGTTCGGAAGAATTGCCGGTTGAGTTTACGAGTGGCAACACTACAAAAACCGTTCGTTTGAAGGGAGATATTACTGCCAACTCGGGTGGGTTGATGTTTGGCGTAAACTGGAAAATAGGGAAAGCTGTTTCGCTCGACTGGTGGATCCTTGGTGCCCACTACGGTTCAAGCAAGGGCACGCTCAGCGGTACTCCCTCACCGGCGTTAACACAACAAGAACAGGATGAGTTACGTAACGAAATAGAATCAATCGATATTCCGCTTACAAAAATTAAAGCCGAAGTAACAGCCAACAGTGCGAAAGCAATTTTCGATGGACCATGGGGCGGAATCAGAAGCGGCTTAACACTCGGCATCAGGTTTTAATTTAAAATGTTTCAGTTATAACATGTAATGCTCCCCATAAAGGAGCATTTTTTTATTACATTAATCAGATTTATCTGCTTTTGCGTTTGTTCATACCCTAAATTTGCAGCGGCTCCCCAAAAACTAATTCGTTATGACATTCAAGCAGATGTTTACCTCTTCGATTGGTAAGAAACTTGTGATGGGACTTACCGGCTTGTTTCTGATTTCTTTTTTGATCGTTCACGTAAGTATTAATGCCTGCATTTTTGCAGACTTATTTAATCCGGATGAAAACGGTGAAATGTTTAATAAAGCAGCACACTTCATGGGCTCAACAGTGCTCATCCGTATACTCGAAGTAGGTTTAATGGCAGGTATCGTATTGCACATTGTGCAAGGTTACATGCTTGAAATGCTGAACCGTAAAGCCCGTGCAGTCGGTTACGATAAACCAATGGGCAATGTTGGCAGCAAATGGTACAGTCGCAGTATGGGCTTATTAGGTACGTTGCTGTTATTATTCTTTATTCTCCATTTCAGTCATTTTTGGGTACCTGCACGTTTTACTCACCAAGGTCTGGATATTCCTGTAACCTATAATGGTGTAGACATGCACGACATGTTCGGCTTAATGAAAGTAACTTTTAGCCAGCTTTGGGTGGTTATCGCTTACATCATCGGCTGTATTTCTCTTTTTTGGCATTTAATGCACGGCTTCCAGAGTGCATTCCGCACAGTTGGCGTTAGCAACAATCGTTATCTTTCTTTGTTAAACAATATTGGTATAGGTTTCTCACTCATTGTGTCGGTATTGTTTGCTTTAATGCCCATTGCCATGTACCTCGAGTGGATCGGGTAACTGTTTCTTTGTTGAAAGGAAGAGTACTCTATTCAATTGTTACATCACACAAAAGCTGACTGCACAAAAAACATCTACTAACTTGTACGATAAAAGAATTTGATACGCTATGCTCAATTCAAAAATTCCTGCCGGTCCGTTAGATTCTAAGTGGAAGAATTATAAGAATACTTGTAAGCTGGTAAATCCGGCTAACAAGCGCAGTCTTGAAATCATTGTGGTAGGTACCGGTTTGGCCGGTGCATCTGCTGCGGCTTCATTAGGCGAGCTTGGTTACAAGGTAAAAACATTTTGTTTCCAGGATAGCCCACGCCGTGCACACTCAATTGCTGCACAAGGTGGTATTAACGCTGCAAAAAACTATCAAAACGATGGTGACTCTGTTTACCGTTTGTTTTATGACACTATTAAAGGTGGCGACTATCGTGCACGTGAAGGCAACGTACACCGTTTAGCAGAAGTAAGTGCAAACATCATTGACCAGTGCGTTGCTCAGGGTGTTCCTTTTGCACGTGAGTATGGTGGTTTGTTGAGCAACCGTTCTTTTGGTGGTACACAGGTACAACGTACATTCTATGCTGCAGGCCAAACAGGTCAGCAGTTATTAATAGGCGCCTACCAGGCATTGGAGCGCCAGATTGCATTGGGCAACGTAACCCAGTACTCACGCCACGAAATGCTGGATATTGTAATGATCGATGGCAAGGCCCGTGGTATCATTGCCCGCAACCTGGTAACAGGTGAGTTGGAGCGCCACTTCGGTCATGCAGTACTGTTATGTACAGGTGGGTATGGCAACGTATTCTATCTTTCTACCAACGCTATGGGCAGCAACGTAACAGCTGCGTGGAAAGCGCACAAGAAAGGAGCATTGTTTGCGAACCCTTGCTTTACACAGATTCACCCAACCTGTATTCCTGTAAGTGGCGACCATCAGAGTAAGTTAACGCTGATGAGCGAATCGCTCCGTAATGACGGACGTATCTGGGTGCCTAAAAAACAAGGCGATACCCGTAAGCCCAACGAAATTCCTGAAGAAGAAAGAGATTATTATTTAGAAAGAAGATATCCTGCATTTGGTAACCTCGTTCCACGTGACGTTGCCAGCCGTGCTGCAAAAGAACGCTGCGATGCCGGTTACGGTGTGGGTACAAGTAAGCAGGCTGTTTATCTCGATTATGCAGCAGCTATTCAACGTTATGGAAAAATTGAAGCAGGTAAGCGTGGTATCAACGCCGATGCTGAAACAATAACTAAACTGGGTAAAGAAGTTGTAAAAGAAAAGTACGGTAACCTGTTCGATATGTACGAAAAAATTACCGGCGAAAACCCATACGAAGTGCCAATGCGTATTTACCCTGCGGTACACTATACCATGGGTGGTTTGTGGGTTGATTATGAACTGATGACGAATATCCCTGGTTTATATTCATTAGGTGAAGCTAACTTCAGCGACCACGGTGCAAACCGTTTGGGTGCAAGTGCACTGATGCAGGGCCTGGCTGATGGTTACTTTGTAATTCCTTACACAATCGGAAACTACCTCGCAGACGAGATCCGCACCAAATCAATTCCAACAGATCATCCTGCATTTGCTGAAACAGAAAGCAAAGTGCGTGACCGCATTCATATGCTCATGAACATCAAGGGTACAAAAACCGTTGAAAGTTTCCACAAGCGTTTAGGCAAGATCATGTGGGATAAGTGCGGTATGGCCCGTAATGCAGAAGGTTTGAAACAAGCCATCAAAGAAATTCAGCAATTGAAGAATGAATTCTGGAGCGATGTGCGTATTCCCGGTGAGATCAATGAAATGAACCCTGAGTTAGATAAAGCAAACCGTGTGGCCGACTTTATTGAATTGGGTGAATTGATGTGTATTGATGCGTTGAACCGTGAAGAAAGCTGTGGTGGGCACTTCCGTGAAGAACACCAGACAGAAGAAGGTGAAGCGTTACGTCATGATGATAAATACATGTATGTAGCTGCGTGGGAAATGAAAGCTGATCATGAATGGCAGTTACACAAAGAAGATCTGAATTACGAAGTGGTGAAACCAAGTCAACGTTCTTATAAATAATTTTAAAATCGTTTTTGATTTTATGGAACATAAAAATATCAATGTTAAACTGAAGGTTTGGCGTCAGAAAAACAGCAACGATAAAGGTACATTTGAAACCTACGATGCAAAGAATATTTCGCAGGAAATGAGTTTCCTCGAAATGTTTGATGTATTGAACGAAGAGCTGATTGCTGAAGGAAAAGACCCGATTGCTTTCGACCACGACTGCCGTGAAGGTATCTGCGGTATGTGCAGTATGTACATCAATGGTCGTCCGCATGGTCCGTGGGAAGCCAACACAACCTGTCAGTTGCACATGCGTGCTTTCAACGATGGTGATACCATTGTGGTAGAACCATGGAGAGCAAACTCATTTCCTGTTATCAAGGATTTGATGGTGGATCGTTCAGCATTCGACCGTATTATCCAGGCCGGTGGTTACATCAGCGTTAACACCGGTAATGCTGTTGATGCAAATGCGCTGCCTGTTGATAAAGCAAAAGCTGATGCAGCCTTTGCTGCTGCAGCCTGTATCGGTTGCGGTGCTTGCGTAGCGGCCTGTAAAAACTCTTCTGCCATGTTGTTTGTGAGTGCGAAGGTGGCACACTTGAATCAATTGCCACAAGGTGAACCGGAAAAGAACACACGTGTACTCAACATGATTGCACAAATGGATAAAGAAGGTTTTGGAGCTTGTACCAATACTGGTGCCTGCGAAGCTGTTTGTCCGAAAGAAATTTCGTTAACAAACATTGCCCGCCTCAATGCCGACTATGCGGTGGCAAGCTTAACAGCAACAAAATAATCAACCCTGATTGTATAGGAAAGCCTCCCGTTTGGGAGGCTTTTTATTTGCAGTAACTTACAGCAATAAATCATCTTACCAACCAATAAACGACTTATGACAAAAGGCAGAATGGAAGCTTTCAGTGATGGTGTACTCGCCATCATTATCACCATTATGGTGCTGGAATTAAAAGAACCCGAAGGTTATACCTTCGAAGCATTAAAACCAATCGTACCAAGCCTCATCAGCTATGTACTAAGCTTTATTTACATCGGCATTTACTGGAATAACCACCACCACCTGCTGCATGCCGTAAAACAAATTAAAGGCAATGTACTTTGGTACAATATGCTGTTGTTGTTTTGGCTGTCGCTGGTTCCGTTTGCAACAGGTTGGGTAGGGGCTCACCTGGAGCCGATCCCCATTGCTGTGTATGGATTTGTTTTACTGATGGCGGCCATTTCGTACAGTTTACTGTTAAAAGCATTGGTAAAAGTTGAAGGCAACGATTCCTTATTATCAAAAGCTGTTGGCAGAGACTGGAAAGGGAGAATTTCAATTACGTTATACCTGGTGGGCATACTGTCCGCTTTGTTTATTCACCCACTGCCGGGCTATATCTGTTACGTAATTGTTGCGTTTATCTGGTTTATTCCCGATACCCGACTTGAACGGAATATGAAATAAGGAGTGAAGCAGGCAGCTGTTTTTACAGCAATCCATGTCTTCACACAATAAATTCTATTTTTACACATTCTTATCCTGAAAACCACTGCTTTATCAGAAAACCAGTTTTTGTCATAGCGCTGTTGCTTTCCTTTCTTCTGGCCAATGCCCAGCAGCAGCCGCCATTATCTAATCTCCGGACAAAGAAGATAAGCACAAAAACCAGCCCGGTTAAAATTGATACGCTGAGTATCGTTCCGCAGTCTGTAAGTATTGCAGGCATCGCCAAAGATGCATATGCCGTTGATGAGATTAATGCAAAACTTACCTGGCTACAAGTTCAAATACCCGATTCGGTTGTAATCACCTATCGTGTATTTCCTTTTAAACTCAATGCACAGGTACAGCGGCTGCGGTTTGATGATGTGAAAAACAACTTCATGACCGCACCTATTACACTCGACAATAATCCCGGCTTTGGTAAAGGCATGTTCGACTTTGGGAATGTGAATTACAACGGAAGCTTTGGCCGTGGTATTGCATTTGGTAATAACCAGGATGCAGTGGTGAATGGTGTGTTGAATCTGCAGATCAATGGCATGATCGGCGATAGCATGATGCTCTCTGCTGCGTTAACCGATAATAACATTCCGGTGCAGGCCGAAGGCAATACCCAGCAGCTGAATGAATTTGACCGTGTTTGGATTCAATTAAAAAAGAGAGGCTGGCAGTTGAATCTCGGCGATATTGATATCAGGCGAAACGATGCATACTTTCTCAGCTTTTTTAAACGTCTCCAGGGTATTTCGTTCCAGAACGAAAGCAATGTATTTGCGAAAGGAAAGAATACTACACTTGTTTCCGGTGCTATTGCCAAAGGAAAATTCAATCGTTATTTATTTCAGGGGCAGGAAGGAAACCAGGGACCATACCGTTTGCAAGGTCCTAATGGCGAATTGTTCTTTATTGTTCTTGCAGGAACAGAACGTGTGTTTATCGATGGCGAATTAATGCAGCGTGGCGAAGACCAGGATTATGTGATCAATTACAACACAGCAGAAATTACGTTTACCCCACGCCGTATGATTACTAAAGACCGGCGTATACAGGTGGAGTTTGAATATGCCGACCGCAACTTTGTCAACTCGCAGTTTATTGTGGGCAACGAATTAAAGCTGAATGAAAAACTGACGGTACGGGTGAATGCTTTTTCCAATGCCGATGCAAAGAATACTTCTGTCAACCAGTTTTTAAACACTGAGCAACGGCAGTTTTTATTTGATATTGGTGATAAAGTTGAAACAGCTTTGTATCCATCCATTGTGAAAGACACCTTTGCTGCCAATAAAATTGTGTACCGGTTAGTTGACAGTACAGTTAATAATGTGTTGTACGATTCGGTATTGGTGTATACCAGCATCGATCAACCCGATGTATACGGTGCTTCGTTTACCGATGTGGGCATTGGCAATGCCGATTATATTCTGGAAGAAGCAGGCACCAACGGGCGAACCTATAAATGGGTGGCGCCGGTTAACGGTGTGCGGCAGGGACGTTATGCTCCGGCTTTGCGGTTAGTAGCTCCACGTACGCAACAGATGATGACGGTTGGTGCCGATTATCAAATAACGAAACAGCTGCTGGTAAAATCAGAAGTAGCCATCAGCCGTTTCGATATCAATACACTTTCAAGAAAAGATAAGTTGAATGATGATGGTGCTGCCGGTCGTGTTGCCTTGCAGTACAACAACAGCTTTAAACATCCAACAAAGAAACCGCTCAACTATAAACTTACAGGCAGTTACGAATTTGTACAACAAAGCTTTCGTGCACTGGAACGTTTACGCCCTGTGGAATTTACAAGGGAGTGGGGCTTACCCATTTTTTTGCAGCAGCAAAAAGAACAATTGGCAAATGCTGGTATTGAGTTGATGCGCAGCAGCGAACATAAATTCAGCTACACCATACAAAACTATCAACGGGGCGAGTTATTTAAAGGCTTTCGTCAAATTGTACAGCATAACTTTCAGCAAAAAGGCTGGACGTGGACAGGCAACCTCAACTACTCATCAACCGACAGTGGTTTCAACAAAGGTTTCTTTCTTCGTCCAACAGTTGATTTGAAAAGAAGATTTGCGAAGCTTGATAACATTGAAATTGGCGGGCAGTATTATCTTGAACACAGCGAATCACGCAACCGCAGAACCGATTCGCTTTCCGCATTAACCTTCAGCTGGGATACCTGGACGTTGTACCTGCGTTCGAAAGAAGCAGCCAATAAATGGGGTGTTAATCTCTTTACCAGAAGAGATAAACTTCCATTAGGAAAAATGCTGGAACAAACCGACCGCAGCTTTAACTACAATGCCTATGTTGAACTGATGAGCAGTGAAAAACATCAGTTCCGTTTAAATGCTACTGTGCGTGAGTTGAGAGTATACAACAGTCAGCTTACCGGACAAAAGCCCGAGCAAACCTTACTCGGCCGTGCGGAATATTTTGTAAACGAATGGAAAGGCATGCTTACTGGCAACCTGTTGTACGAAGCTGGTAGCGGACAGGAACAGCGAAGAGATTATTCTTTCCTTGAAGTTCCTGCAGGACAAGGCGAGTACACCTGGAACGATTACAATGCCGATGGTATTCCGCAGATCAATGAATTTGAAGTAGCACTTTATCAAGACCAGGCAAGATATATCCGTGTGTTTACACCCACGCTCGATTTTATCCGTGCAAACTATAATCAGTTTAATTACAGTATCAATCTCAACCCAAGAGCGATGATTGATGTAAACAGTGCGAAAGGCATCAAAAAATTCCTCACCCGAATTACACTGCAATCGGGGCTGCAGATTTTCAAAAAGGAAATTTCTGATAAAAACATCAGCCTCGATCCGTTTTCAAAACCAAAAGAAGACAGCAGTCTAATATCGTTGAGCTCTGTACTTACCAATACGTTATTTTTTAACCGTTCCAGTACGGTATGGGGCGTAGACTTTACACATATCGAAAATGTTGGACGCTCTATTCTTACGTATGGTTTAGAAACAAGAACGGTACGGGATCTGTCTGCACGCATCCGCTGGAACCTGAGTAAAACATTTTCAACAAACGTACTGGTAAAGTCCATCAACAATCAACTGGAAACACCCAAGTTTGGTAACCGAAATTACAATCTCAAACAATTTGTAACCGAGCCATCTGTCAGTTATCAAAGCGGAACAAAATACCGATTCTCGTTAAACTATAAACTGGAAGACAAAACCAATACGGAGGGGCAGAAAGAAAAAGCAACGGTTCATTCCATTATTACAGAAATGCGCTATAGTGTACTTTCGAGCAGTACCATCAATGGTAAGTTCCAGTTCAGCAATATCAATTTTACCGGTGCAAAAAATACAACTGTTGCATTTATTATGTTGGATGCATTATTACCCGGTAAAAACTTTTTGTGGAATATCGATTTTACACACCGCCTCTCCAACAACATGGAAATTAATTTCACTTACGAAGGAAGAAAGCCGGGCGAGTCAAAAGCAATTCATACCGGCAGGGCAGGTGTAAGAGCATTGTTCTAAACAAAAAAAGCGGCAGGAAAAACCTGCCGCTCCACCAATAAACCATCAACGTGTAAGTATGTTTAGCTAAATAAACCGCCTTTACGTAATGTTTTTGAACCTTCGCCAATTTTGAAACCGTTGTTATAAATTTCAACTTTGTAAGCACCTTCTACAAACTTTGCACCTGGTTTCCACTCAATAGATACAGGAACTGTTTTGTTTGCAGAGAAGGTTAAGCTGGTCATTTTTGTAAATACTCTTTCACCTTCTTCTCTTGTGGTGAAACGACCGCTACCCAATGCTTCGTTGCTTACAACCTGGCCGGAAGGATCAGTAATTACTACATATACATCTTTTGTACCTTCTTCACCAACACGGTTAAACACATTGAACGACAGACGGATTTTATCTACACGCTTCGCAACATCTTTTTCTTTTTCTTTACCGTTACGACGCTCATCAATTGTTACAATATTGATGGCTGAAGCATTTAATGTAGATGCTACATCCAGTTTTTCTTCCACTACTTTCTTTTCTGCACTTGTTTGATCGTACTGCACCTGCAAAGCTTCTTTCTGTGTAGTTAATTCCTGCTTTTCAGTTTTCAGCTGGAGGTTTTCGCCACGGAGTGTTTCCACTTCTACAACATAACCACTGATTTTTTCATTCAACTCGTTAATTAAACGCTTGGCCTCTGCAAGGTCAGCTGCTGTTTTGTTTTGCTTGTTCAGGAGCGTTTGAATACGGCTCTTCATATTTGCAATTTCACCGTTCTTGGTTTTTACCAGGCTGTCCATGCTTGCATTCATGCTGGTTAATTCATCAAGGCGTTGCAGTGCAGCGTTGTATTCTGTTTGAATAGCGCCTTTGCTGCTATCGCTGGTGCTTAACTGCGCCTGCAGCTGCGTAGTCATTTCTTTTGTTTTTGATTTATCCCAGATGATGTAACCCCAAGTACCGAGTAAAGCTGCAATTAACAAACCATAGATAAGGCTACGATTGTTTTTCTGAGGCGCAGATGGGGTAGGTTCCTGCGGATTTGCTGAAGGATAATTTGAATACGACATACTATTTGATTTTAATTTTTAAAAAATTACATTTATCCATGGCTAACCAAACGCATATTCATCCCGATCGTCTGATGGTACTCGATATCGAAACAGTACCACAGTTTGCATCGTTCGAACAGTTGCCGGAAGTATGGAAAGATCTCTGGGCAGACAAAATTTCCAAAACCATGCCAGAAAATTTTTCGCTGCCTGACAGTTATCAGCAAAAGGCTGGAATTCAAGCCGAATTTGGTAAAATAATATGTATTTCTACCGGCTTTTTTTACACCGATAAAGGTAACCGTTTATGCTTCCGGTTAAAGTCGTATGCAGCAGATAATGAAAAAAAATTATTGCAGGCTTTCACTGCCGATGTAGAGAAGTTTTACAACACTACACCCGACATGCACTTTGCCGGCCATAACATTAAAGAATTTGATATACCATTCATCAGCCGGCGCATGCTCATCAACCAATTAGCCTTACCGGCTTTCTTGCAATTCAGCGGAAGAAAACCATGGGAGACCAACCTGGTTGATACCATGCAGCTTTGGAAATTTGGCGACTATAAAAACTATACATCCCTGCATCTGCTGGCCAACTGCCTGGGTATTGAAACACCAAAAGATGGAATTGACGGCAGCATGGTAAAAGACATTTACTACAAGGAGCAAAACCTGCAACGGATCGTAACGTACTGCCAGAAAGATGTGGTTGCGGTTGCCCAGATTTTTCTTCGCTTTCAACAATTACCTTTGTTGCCGCCGGAAAACATCTTTATTGCCGGCACCGAAACATGAGTGTAGAAAAAATCCTCAACGACTGGAAAAAGAAAAGCTTTAAACCTGTTTACTGGTTCGAAGGCGAAGAAGATTTTTATATCGATCAGTTGGTTGATGCAGCTGAACATAAAATCCTTGATGAAGCAGAAGCTGGGTTTAACCTTTCGATCTTTTACGGAAAGGATACCAACTGGAGCGATGTCGTGAATGCCTGTATGCGTTACCCCATGTTTTCGGATAAACAGGTGGTGATATTGAAAGAAGCCCAGCAAATGAAAGATATTGATAAGCTGGAAGGCTATGTAGCCAAACCGCTAGCATCAACCATTTTTGTAGTAGCGCACAAAGAAAAAAAAGTAGATGGACGCAGTAAGCTTGCAAAGTTGCTGAAGGATAAAGCGGAAGTATTGAGTACAAAAAAAATGTACGATAACGAACTGCCCGCCTGGACCCAAAGCTTCATTGAAAAGAAAGGTTACGAACCCACACAAAAAGCTGTTCACTTACTGGTCGATCATATTGGTAACGATCTCAGCCGTATTGCCAATGAAATAGACAAAGTAATCCTCAACCTCGGCAACCGTAAAACCATTAACGAAGACGATATTGAAAACTTCGTCGGCATCAGCAAAGAATACAATGTATTTGAACTGCAGAATGCAGTTGGTAAAAAGAACTTAGCCAAAGCCCTGCAGATTGTACAGTACTTTGAAGGCAATCCGAAAGCTGCGCCCATACAACTGGTGCTGCCATCGCTGTACAGTTATTTCTCCAAAGTATTTATGTTGTTTGGCGCACAGGGCGATGATAAAACCGTAGCAGCACAAACCGGCATCAACGCCTGGTTTTTGAAAGACTACAAAGCAACAGCCAGTGCTTATGGTTACGAAGGTGTGCAATCGGCCCTGTTGCTGATGCATCATTACAATCTGCGCAGCGTTGGTGTGGGCGATGTGGGTACAGAAGACGGATCGCTGTTGAAAGAAATGATCTATAAAATGATGATGTAGGGAAGAGGTGAGTGGTGAGTGGTGAGCGCAGTCGAACCACGGATAAGCGTATCGAGCGGAGTCGAGATACACTTTATCATCCTTCGACTTCGCTCAGGACTTAACGCATACGGTTGCATCAAAGCATCTTAAACAAACAACAAGCATTACCTTCGCAACGCAGAAAAATATGCAATCGCAAATCTAAAATCTAAAATAAGCCATGGCTTTAATGAAATCGATCTCCGGTATTCGTGGTACAATCGGAGGTGCTCCCGGCGACAATCTTACTCCCGTTGATATTGTAAAATTCACAGCTGCATACGCAACAATTCTTGGTAAAGGCAAAAAAGTAATTGTTGGTCGTGATGGCCGTATGAGTGGCGAAATGGTACGCAGCCTTGTGGTAAATACATTACTGGGTATGGGACTGCATGTGATCGATCTGGGTTTAAGTACAACACCCACCGTTGAAATGGCGGTGAAATTTGAAGGTGCAGACGGTGGCATTATTCTAACGGCATCGCATAACCCAAAACAGTGGAATGCGTTAAAGCTGCTGAATGAAAAAGGAGAATTCATCAGTGCAGAACTTGGTCAGCAGATGCTGGCGATTGCAGAAAAAGAAGCGTTTGCATTTGCACCGGTAGATGAGCTCGGCACTTATTCTGATGACGATACGTTGTTACAAACACATATTGATGCAATTCTTGTTCATCCGTTGGTGAACAAACAAGCTATTGCTGAAAAGAAATTTAAAGTGGTGCTGGATGCCATCAACAGTTCCGGTGCAGTTGCTGTACCTGCACTGTTAAATGCATTGGGTGTAACCGATATTACCGTATTGAATGCAGAGATGCATGGCAACTTTGCACATAATCCCGAACCGCTGGCCGAGAACCTGGTGGAGCTGTGCACAGAGGTAGTTAACCAAAAAGCACATATAGGTATTGCTGTCGATCCCGATGTAGATCGTTTATGCTTTGTTAGTGATGACGGCAGTTTGTTTGGTGAAGAATATACACTGGTGGCTGTTGCTGATTACATTTTATCGAAACAAAAAGGGAATACAGTTTCCAATCTTTCATCTACAAGAGCATTGAAAGATGTAACCGAAAAACATGGCGGCGAGTATTTTGCCAGTGCAGTAGGAGAGGTGAATGTGGTGAAGATGATGAAAGAAGTAAATGCAGTCATTGGTGGTGAAGGTAACGGCGGCATTATTGATCCGCAGTTGCACTATGGCAGAGATGCATTGATTGGTATTGCCTTGTTCTTAACCCATCTTGCACAAACAGGATTAAGCACAGCTGCACTCCGCAAAACTTATCCGGATTATTTCATGAGTAAGCAAAAGATCGATCTGCCAAAAGGTACCGATGTAAAAGCAATTCTTGAAAAAGTAAAAACACAATACGCAGCACAACCCGTGAACACAGTTGATGGTGTAAAAATTGAATTCGATAAAAGCTGGGTGCATTTGCGCAGCAGTAATACCGAACCCATTATCCGGGTTTATTCAGAAGCAGCAACTGTTGAAAAAGCTGATGCATTGGCAAATGAGGTGATGGATGTGATTAAAGGGTTGATGTAATTCATTTGCTGTCTCAATCGGCAGTAATCACCTTATCTTTGCAGCCTCATTTCCCTTAAATCATGAACCGTATTTATTTCGACAACGCCGCAACAACAGCCATCGATCCACAGGTAGTGGAGGCCATGTTACCTTTTCTGCAAAATGGTTTTGGCAATCCTTCATCCATCTATTCGTTTGGCCGGGAAACGAGATTAGCCATTGAAAACTCCCGTAAAACTGTAGCGAAAATTCTCAATGCACACCCGGCAGAAATTTTCTTTACCAGCGGAGGTACAGAAAGTTCAAATACAGCAATTACAGCATCGGTTCGTGATCTGGGTTGTACCCACATCATTACTTCGAAAATTGAGCACCACGCCACTTTACATACTGTTGAATACCTCGACAACCGTGATGAAGCAAAAGTGAGTTATGTAAACGTTTTGCCCAACGGCCATATCGATCTGGAGCACCTGGAACAACTGCTGGCTTCAACAGAACAAAAAACATTGGTTACACTTATGCATGCCAACAACGAAATCGGTAACATCACCGATCTGCATGCGGTGGGCAATCTGTGTAAAATGTACAGTGCTATTTTCCACAGCGACACGGTGCAAACCATCGGCCACTTCAATTTTGATCTGCGCAGTACACCCGTGCATTTCATCAGCGGTTCGGCACATAAATTCCACGGACCAAAAGGTGCAGGACTTTTGTACATCAACGAAAACGTACACATCAAACCCTACATCCATGGCGGCGGACAGGAACGCAATATGCGTGCAGGAACTGAAAACGTCTACGGCATTGTAGGCTTTGCCAAAGCATTACAGATTGCCACAGACAAATTGGAAGAAGAAAGCGCTTATATCCAAAGCATCAAATATTACATGATCGAGCAATTGAAGAAACACGTTAAAGGTGTAAGTTTCAATGGCGATCCGATGGGCCGCAGCAACTACACTGTGCTCAATGCCAGTTTTCCCAAATCAGAAAAATCAGAAATGTTGCTGATGAATCTCGATATGGAAGGCATTTGTGCATCGGGCGGCAGTGCATGCACCAGTGGTGCACAGCAAGGCTCGCATGTAATTCGTGCCATCAACAGTAACCCTAACCAGATACCTGTTCGTTTCTCCTTCAGCAAATACAACACAAAAGAAGAAGTGGATATTGTAGTTGAAAAACTGAAAACCCTGATTTAAGTTTTCGGCCCGCAAAAAAGCCGGTAGAGAAATAGATGTTGAGCGTAAGAAAAAGTTCAATAATTTCCAGCATTAAATTATTGATTATGCGCTTTTCAAATCTTGTATTGCAGATTACTGCTGCAACCTTGTTGCTGTGTTCCTGCAAGGAGCTTCCGTCAAATGCAACAACTGTTACCACATCTGCTTATCCCGAATATATTAAGCAATCGAATATTTATGAAGTGAATGTTCGGCAATACACGCCCGAAGGAACATTCAAAGCGTTTGAAGCAAACCTGCCACGGTTGAAAGAAATGGGCATGGACATTCTCTGGTTTATGCCGATTACCCCCATCAGCAAAGCAGATCGCAAAGGTGCGTTGGGCAGCTATTATGCAGTGGCCGATTACACTGCCGTTAATCCCGAGTTTGGTACACTGGACGATTGGAAAAACCTGGTGAACAAAGCACACGAACTCGGCTTTAAAGTAATTACCGATTGGGTAGCCAACCATACCGGTGCCGATAACAGGTGGATGCAAAGCAACCCCGATTTTTTTGTAAAGAAAGCCGATGGCAGTTTCGCCTACGCATTCGACTGGAGCGATACCCGTGACCTCAACTTCTGGAATCCTGTTTTGCACGACAGCATGATCAATGCCATGAAGTTTTGGTTAACCGAAACAAACATCGATGGCTTTCGTTGCGATGTTGCAGGCGAAGTACCCCGCAGTTTCTGGCAGAAATGTATTGCCGAATTAAAAACGGTGAAGCCCGATATTTTTATGCTGGCAGAAGCAGATGTTGCGTGGATACATGATGCAGGTTTTCATGCAAGCTATGGCTGGGATGGTTTTGCCAAAATGAAAAAAGTAGCTAAAGGAGAGGCGAGTGCAAGGGTGCTGGATACAGTGCTTCGTCACCTCGACGAAAGCTTTAAACCTGATTATATTAAAATGTACTTCACCAGCAACCACGATGAGAATAGCTGGAATAAAGCCGACTACGAAACAATGCCCGGCGAAATACATGCACCGTTTGCGGTATTAACACAAACATGGAAAAATACATTGCCGTTAATTTACAGCGGACAAGAAGAACCTTTCCTGGATTCGATTTCCTTTTTCTATAAAGACACCATTACGTTTGGAAAGTACCAGCGTGCTGCTTTTTATAAAACCTTACTGGGTTTACGAAAGAGTACTGCTGCTTTAGCAGTTGATGCAGCTTATACAAAACTGCAATCAGCAAACGACGATGCTGTTTTTGCTTACACAAGAGAAAAGGATGGTAAGAAAGTATTGGTGATTTTGAATCTTTCAAATAAACCACAAACAACCAAACTGCAGGGAGCTATTGCCGGCGAAGCACAAAATGTATTCGCCAATAAGAAAGAGCATTTAACCGATGGGCAGGAATTTGTATTAGCGCCTTGGGGTTACTTAGTGTACTCTTATTGATAAGCTGTAATGGGCGATAAACATCTTGCTTTTCTTATGCCGATGATGATCGGTGGATTTGTTTATTGGGCTTTCAATGGCTTCAAAGGAAAGTACAATGAAGAATTGGCTGAAGAAAAACAGAACAGAAATTTCTGGACCGGTTACCTATTGCTGGCTATTGTTGCTATAGCTGTTGTTTTATTTCTATTAAGCAAATAGTTCAATCAGGAACGTTTGGTGTGTACAGCAAGTACATGTTTGTTTTCTGTAAGTACGTTTGTTGTTTTCTTCACATCCCACAAATGTTTGCGTGCAAAAGCAGCCGCCTCCGGCACATCAATAATGGGCAGCGGATAATCTATACCCAACTTTATGTTGTGAAGTTGTTGTTCCATTTCGCTCATCAGCCATGGTTCATGAATAAACTCCACCGGCACATTTGCTAATTCAGGAATCCATTTTTTGATAAACAATCCTTCAGGATCATGTTCTTTTCCCTGCTTTATCGGGTTATAAATACGTATGGTATGCACACCCATGGTACCGGCCTGCATTTGAAACTGCGGATAATGAATGCCCGGTTCATAATCTAAAAACTGTTTAGCCAAATGGTTTGCTCCGGCTTGCCAGGGTTGCCACAAATGATGTGTAAGAAAAGATGCCAGCATACTGCGCATGCGAAAATTTAAATAGCCCGTTTGGGTTACACAACGCATACAGGCATCAACCAATGGTATACCTGTTGCGCCATTTTTCCAGGCAGTTACATAGGTTTCATTGATTGTTGTTCGAATAGCATTGAACCCACGATTCAGGTTTTCAAATTCCATGCGGCATTCGCTTTCAAACTTTTGAATAAAATGACAATGCCAATGTAACCTTGCAATAAAAAAATGTAAGGGTCCTTTGTATGTTGTTGTTTCAATTGTCCTGAGTGTAGACTGGTACAGCTGCTTCATACTAATGTTGCCATAAGTTAAATAAGGCGAAATGCGGCTGCAGCTTTTCCTGCTTTCTTCCGGCTTGGAAATATGTTTGCTGTAGGTTCTGCAGCGTTCGTTCAAAAAAGAGAGAAGGTAGCGCCAGGCAGCTGTTTCGCCTCCCGGTTGAAACAAGGAATTTTTTGTTCGGATCGTTTGCGGAAGATGAGCTGCTGCATCCAAGTTGTTGATTGTTGGGGGAAGTGAAACGGGCTTTATTTCCTGAAGCAGCACTGTATATTCAGGTGATGCCATCGTTTCATTCCACTTTTCACTCCACTTGTTTCTGTTTTTCAATCCACGAATAATACCATTCGTAGGAAACTCCTGCCACTGTATCTTTTGTTGTTTGCAAAAGGCAGCCACTGCTTTATCACGCTTGTAGCTGATGGCATTACCAATTTCTTCATGCGAATAAATACTGTTGACGTAGAAATGTGTTTGCAACTGTTCAAGTACCGGTAATACTTCTGCATGTAACGAAAAGAAAGAAATACGCTGTTGAAGCAGCTTTGTTTTCATTTCGTCAACCGATTCGTAAATAAAGCGCCAATGCCGTTCATCGCTGTCTGCAGCATCCATCAGGCTTGGTTCAAAAAAATGCAGGAGCAAAACCGGCAAACCACGCTTGATCGCTTCCGATAAAGGTGCATGATCGGTAAGTCGCAAATCTTTTTTAAACCAAACAATAGTGATTGCTTCCTGCATGCATCAACAAACAATGCAGTCTGTTTTTTGTTGAGCTTAAACAGCGATTGATTGTAAGAGAACGATCAACTCAAAAAGCCCAATGCTTTAATTAATTCATCGGGCAGTTTGGGTAACTTTCTACGTTCAATTAAATAAGTTGAAATCGCAGCAAGGTCTTTAAAGATGTAATGTTGCTGCACAGCACCTTCTAAATAACCGGCGCCGCTGGTATTACCTGTACCTACACGCATACCAATCATGCGTCGAACCATAACATAATGTTTATGTCGCCAACCTGCAAGCCAATGATCAATTTCAATTAAGGTATCGAGTATTTGAAACGAAGTTTGAAACACGGGAAAGTCCCTGTACAACATTATAAACAACGCACTTCGCATCGCCGCATCGCTGAACGAACCATCTGCCTGTTTCTCATCAATAAACTGTGCATCAAAATCAGCCAGCTTCTGTTGCTCACGTTCAGTTAAACTGTTGGCATAAATGCTGCGGTAATCATTCCAGAACGGATGCAGCGTAGTTGATGGATACAATGCAGCATATCCTTTCCAGAATTTTTCGTCAAAAAAGGGCATACGTTCCAGCCATTGATTAACCAGTTGAAGAATGGTCGCCGATGCTTCAAAGGAATTGATCTCGTTAAAGTCGTTTGCAGCAAAACCACCTTCGTTGGTACGTTTGTAATAATCGTGCTGATGACGTTTTTCCATTTTCAATCCAAGCGTTGCTTCAATTAAACGGAACTGCTTGCTTTGAAAACCCGAAGCAGGGGTGAGGAGGTTGCGGAACTCCAGGAAATCCATCGGTGTCATGGTATCAAGGATCGTTACCTGTTGGTTGAGCAAAGCAAGAATGCTCGTTATACGTTGTAAACGGTGACGGCACAAATTCAAATCTTCACTGTTATCATCTACTTTGTCCTTGCTGAACACTTTTTTTACAAACTCCAGTTCAAACAAAATCTGTTTAAACCAAAGTTCATAAGCCTGGTGAATAATGATGAACAGCATTTCATCATGCGCAGGTGCTTGTCCTTCGGCAAAGCTTAATGGATGCTGGCTATCGAGAATTTTTTCTAATTGCAAATAGGAGGGGTAGTACTGCCCGTTATCTTGTTTCATACGCAAACATTGTTGCGGCAAGATTAATCAAAATCCTTCATTCAAGGCTGTTACTGTTTTCCAAATCAGGTGCTGTTGAAGCCATAATTAAAAAGCAGGATCGTTATCAAAACTGGCTTTATTTTTGCGTAACAACACACTATGCAAAAGAAACTGCTGACACTCATTTTTACCGCATCAACTTTTCTTTTTTCAACAGCACAGGATTTGCGTTTAAACCTGTTTGGCGGCATGGCCAATTACAATGGCGATCTGCAGGCCAAACCTTTTACGTTTCAGCAGGCACGTTATGCAGTTGGTTTATGGGCCAGTTACGATATCAACCCGTATATTATGCTTCGTGGTGGTTTGCATTTGGCGAACCTGCGGGCAGAAGATCGTTTTCAAACAAATCCTTTTAACCAATTACGAAACTTAAGCTTCAGTACAAATATTTACGAATTACATGCCGGTGCAGAATATCATTTTCTTGGTATGGATAACCGTGTATTTTCACCGTACGTGTTTGGGGCATTAGCTGGTTTTTATTATAATCCTTACGCCTACGATCGGACAGGTAATAAAGTTTTCCTGAAACCATTGTCAACCGAAGGACAGGGCTTACCCGGTTACCCAGATCGGAAACCGTACAGCTTAACACAGTTTACAGTTCCGCTTGGAATTGGTGTACGTATGGTATTAACAGACAGGTTTGATGTAGGTGTAGAATTTGGCTACCGGAAAACCTTCACCGATTACATGGATGATGTGAGTAAGACCTATGTTGACCCTGCCGTTTTACTTGCCAACCGTGGACCAAAAGCAGTTGAAATGTCGTTCCGCACACCCGAATTACCAACACACAGCGGCGATCCTTATCCGCCGAATTTGCAGGTGAGAGGTGGCAGCCAGTACGACGATAATTACTATTTCCTTGGAGTTACACTTAGCTACCGCATAACAGGCGGGAGCAGGGGTAATACGGGCAGCGGAAAAGCTGGCCGAAAGCGGTCTTCGCTGGGCTGTCCAACCAATGTTTTTTAATAAAATTTTCAAGCCGGATTCGCTCCGGCTTTTCTTTTCCACAAAAGCCTTTAATTTGTTGAAAAACAGTGTAAATAAACACTTGTTGAAGTGCGTATTGCCCTCCGTTTTCGGTATCTTTGACCGCTTTATTTTTTACTATGGATCAAACAGAAAATACAATGGAAAACGGTCAGGATAACAACGGCCGCATTATTCCGGTTAATATCGAAGAGCAAATGAAAACAGCCTACATCGATTACTCGATGTCGGTAATTGTTGGACGTGCACTTCCTGATGTGCGGGACGGTTTAAAACCGGTACATCGCCGCATTTTGTACGCCATGAACGAGCTGGGGCTTCAGTACAACAAAGCCTACAAAAAAAGTGCGAGAGTTGTGGGTGAGGTGCTGGGTAAGTATCACCCGCACGGCGACAGTTCGGTATACGATGCCATGGTGCGTATGGCCCAGGAATGGAGCATGCGGTACACCTTGGTCGATGGTCAGGGTAACTTCGGTAACCAGGATGGTGATGGTCCGGCGGCTATGCGTTACACAGAGGTACGTATGGAACGCCTTACCGAAAGCATGCTGAATGATATTGACAAAGAAACTGTAGACTTCCAGAATAACTTCGATGACTCCGAAACGGAACCTACTGTACTTCCAACCCGCATACCACAGTTGCTGGTAAACGGCTCCAGTGGTATCGCCGTAGGTATGGCTACCAACATGATGCCGCATAACCTCAGCGAAGTAATTGACGGTTGCGTGGCGTATATCGATAACCGTGAGATCACGATTGACGAACTGATGCAGTATGTAAAGGCTCCGGATTTCCCCACCGCTGGAACTATATTCGGCATGGAAGGCATCAAAGCCGGTTACCACACTGGTCGTGGTCGTGTTGTATTGCGTGGAAAATTAACGGTTGAAACCAAAACCAGTGGTCGTGAACAAATCATCATTACCGAAGTGCCTTACCAGGTAAACCGTGATGCTTTGACCGATAAGATCGGCCAATTGGTAAACGACAAGGTTATTGAAGGTATCGTTCACGTAAACAACGAAAGTAACCAGAAAGAAGGTACTCGTATTGTGGTTGATCTGAAGCGTGATGCAGTAGCAAACGTTATCATCAACCAGTTGTTCAAATACACCGAACTGCAGACTTCTTACGGCATCAACAACGTGGCGCTTGTAAAAGGACGTCCCAGAACACTCAACCTGAAAGACATGATTTCAGAGTTCGTCGAGTTCCGTCACGAAGTGGTTGTACGTCGTACCAAATACGAATTACGCAAGGCGCAGGAGCGTGCACACATCTTACAAGGTTATTTAATTGCCTTGGATCACCTCGATGAGGTAATTGCTTTGATCCGCAGCTCTGCCACACCGGATATTGCCAAGGATAACCTGATCAATGCAGGATGGGGATTGGATGAAATTCAGGCCAAAGCCATTCTGGAATTACGTCTCCAGCGTTTAACAGGCATGGAACGTGACAAGATCAAACAGGAGTACGACGAACTGATGAAGTTGATTGCACACCTGAATGAAATCCTCTCAAATGAAACCATGCGTTTCGAGCTCATCAAAACCGAACTCCTGGAAGTAAAAGAACGTTTTGGCGACGAGCGTAAAACAGAAATTACTTATCTCGATAACGAAGTACGTATTGAAGACCTCATCAAAGAAGAAGATGTGGTGATCACAATTTCACATCATGGATACATCAAACGTACATCTGCTACCGAATACCGTCAGCAGAAGCGTGGTGGCAGGGGAGCAATCGGTAGCAAAACAAGAGAAGAGGATTATGTAGAACATCTCTTTGTTGCATCTACCCACCACACACTGTTGTTCTTTACCGAAAAAGGTCGTTGTTACTGGCTGAAGAGCTACGAAATTCCTGAAGGTGATAAGACCAGCAAGGGGCGTGCAATTCAAAACCTGATGCAATTACCACCGGATGATAAGGTGAGAGCGATCATTGATGTTGCCAACCTCGACGATGAAGAATTTGTAAAGAATCATTACATTGTACTCTGCACCAGGAAGGGTATTATTAAGAAAACGCTTTTAGAAGACTTTAGCAGACGTCGTGCAACCGGTGTGAATGCGATTACCATCGTAGAAGGAGATCAGTTACTGGAAGCGAAGATGACCGATGGCAACAGCGAAATTATGATGGCAGTGAAGAGCGGACGGGCCATTCGTTTCCCTGAAGAAAAAGTAAGACCGACCGGCCGTGGCGCAATTGGTGTTGCCGGTATTGAAGTGGATGACGAGCACGACGAAGTGGTTGGTATGATTTGTGTAAACAGGGAAGACGCAACAAGGACAGTATTGGTAGTAAGTGAAAAAGGCTACGGTAAGCGTACAGCTGTTGATGAGTACCGTATTACGAACAGAGGTGGTAAAGGTGTGAAAACAATCAGCGTTACAGACAAAACAGGCCCTTTAGTTGGTATGCTTGAAGTAACCGAAAAAGAAGACCTGATGATTAGTTGTAAGAGCGGTATCACCATCCGTATGAAGGTTGCCCAAATCAGTGAACAGGGCCGTGCAACTCAGGGTGTAAAGCTGATTCGTGTGGATGATGGCGATGAAATTGCAGCCATTACACGGTTAGATGAAAGCAACATTGAAGAAGAAGTTGTTGAGACAGAAAGCAGTGATGCAACGAAATCAACACCTGAAGCATCTAACGAAAACACTACGCCAACCGACGAAGAAACAAACACCGAATCAACTGATAATCAGTAAAAAAAACAATAATTATCAAAATAAAAAAGAAAATGAAAAAATTTCTTTTCGCAGCGATTGCTGTACTGTTTGCCTGGAGTATTTCGGCTCAGGATATTAAAAAGATTCGCAGTGCTTACGACAAAAAAGACTGGGCAAAAGCAAAGGACGCAGTAGACCAAGCTTTGGCAACAGAAAAAGAACAAAAGAACTGGGAAGCCTGGTATTATAAAGGAATGATTTATGGTCAGATTGCAAAAGATGCAAACCTGAAGGCATCGGTTCCGGATGCATGGATGCAGTCGTTCGAAGCTTATCAAAAAGCGATGGAGCTTGACAGCAAGCAGACTGAAATTTCCATGATGACCAAAAGCTACCCGGTATTTGAGAACTACCTCGAACTCCAAAAGGAAGCAAACGCTTTTTACAACTCAGGCAATTACCAGGGTGCGTTAGATAATTATAAGAAAGCCGACAAAGTTGGTCGTTTCATCTTCAAAAATAAATGGGCTCTCAGCGAAGTAGACACCATCTTGTATTATTATGCAGGCGCTGCAGCAATGCAACTTGAAAACAAGGAAGAAACAGTAAGCTTCTTCCAAAAGATTGCTGATGCAAAGATTGGTGGCGATGGTTTTGACGTAGTTTATCGTTACCTCGCTTATTATTACGAGCAAAAGAAAGATGCAGAAAACGCTAAAAAATATGCAGATATTGGTCGCCAGCTTTATCCGAAGGATTCATACTACGACAAAGTAGAGCTGGACAAAATGCGCAAAAACGGAGCAGACCCGTTGGAGGTTTTCAAGAAATATGAAACTATTGCAGCGTACGACCCGAAGGATTACGAAGTACGTTATGACTATGCAGCTGAAATCTTCAACTGGATCTTTATGGATAACAAGGCAACAGCAGAACAACGCCCTGTATACTTCGACAAAATGATTTCTGTTTTAAAAAACTGCATTGAGCTGGATCCCAAAACCGCTGATGCGCACCTGTTAATGGGTAAGATCTATTACAACGAAGCGGCGTTTATCCAGGACGAAATCAAAAAAATCAAAGGAACAACTCCTGCAGATACCCAAAAGAAAGCAGACATGAAGAAGAAAATGGACGAAAAGATGAAGGAAGCAATTCCAAGTCTTGATAATGCGTACAACATCTTCAGCGCAATGACTGCAGACCAGTTAAAAGACAGACGCACGAAGAACGAATACAAGTCTACCGTATATCTTTTAACCGAAGCACACCGTTTCCTCGGCAATAAAGATAAGGAAAAAGAATATGATGCAAAATATCAGGCATTAAATCAATAATAATTGATTATCAATAAAAAAGGCTGTTCATTTGAACAGCCTTTTTTATTCTGTTCAACCATCTAAACGCATTACTATGTCATTGCTGTTAAACCGTAATAACTTTGGAGCCCCTGCAAATGCAGGTAATGTACTGAGTCGACACGACGCTGAAACGTTGCTGAATGACTGGGTTAAAAATGAACGATTAAAGCTGCATATGCGGCAAGTAGCTCAACTCATGAAAAGCTGGGCCGCCGAAATGGAGCAACTGGATGAAGCTGGCCAGTGGCGTTGGGAAATGGCAATCAAAAATGGACAAGCTGCTGTATGCATTTGATGAGCTTAGCGGACTGATTCATGCTTACAGCTTAATGCGGCCGGAGGGTTATGCGGGCATGGAATTGAAAGGAGTAAAAAAGCGGCTGAAAGAAAAAAGTTTTGCCGCCAACGTTAACCGAGATGAAATTGCTGATGCGCTCAACAGGGCAGGCCTTGATATCGATCAGCTGATCCCGTTCATCATTGCTAAGCAGCAAATGTAGGTTTGAAATTGTCTTTTAGCTGCTTAACATAAAAATTTCTTATATGATTTCTTAGCGGAGGGATTGAATTATTTGGGTGTAGCTCCCGACAGCGCCGCCCGTGTTCAGGCGGACATCCTGCCTTGGTGCTTGTGCGCAGGGGGATGTTCGCCTGAACACGGGCGGCAGTTGGAAGGGGGCGGTACGAGAAATTATATAAGACAATATTATGTTTAAATAGCTACGGGTTCAGTGGTTCTGGATTCGTAAGTTTTAAAAAACGAATCCTGAACATATGGAAGAAAAAAATGGGGACATAGAAAAAGAAATGAATAAAGAGGGAGAAGCTATCGAAGATAGATTTTCCCTTGATTTTTATAAGAAGTATGCTAATGTTCCACCACACATGTTACAGGAAGGTGAAATCCATTGGTATATGAAAATGAATGGTGAACTTGTTTTCTTATCGGTAGATAGAGAAATAATTACCGACCAAGCAAAAATTGATAGATTTTTAAACTGGATGTGGGATTGTCAGGAACGAATAAGCAAAATGTCGAACAAGTCTGTAAAAGACCTTTGTGACATTAAAGGCTTACCATATCGAGACCGTTAAATTTCAGAATGTTCTCTAATTCTTCAAAGTAATAATCCTTTCCATTTTTAACGTATCCTACAACTACATAGATTTTCATTATTCGTTCCTCTGGTGTAAGGTCGGAATCAATATTAAGCGATTCATTATTTGTAGCTTGCTGCTGTTGCTGCCCAGCAATACATGCAATAATATTTGTTATTGATGTGCTGATTGATTCACTAAGGGGTAGTCCACTAAGTTTGTCTGCATAATATTCCCTTAATTTAACCGCTGTTACAAAGTCGTAGTGTTTCATGCTTTAAATTTAAAGTAAGCCACGAAAGAAGCGGGTTGTTCCGGATCATTTCTTTTTTCGTCCCCATTTTTTTTCTGTGCGGCTATTTAACATAATATTAATTATAAGAAAAATATTTACTTTAGGATTTGATAATCAACCTTTAAAGTATTGCAGCTCATCTTGGAGATTTAGATATGGATGCTCCTGTGCAAGCTGAACTGCCTTTTCATAATGTTGCTTTAGAAATGCTTGGTGCTGTTGCGATTCGGGGTTAAATGCTTTGTGATTTTTCGCCGTTACAATTTGCCGGATTGTTTTGATTAAACTTTTCGTTTCTTCTGTAAATGCACATTCGCTGAACTTATCCATTACAAACTGTGTAGCAGCGTAATTGGGATGTGCCAGATCGATATCGTAAAAACGATAATCACGCAGCACATCAATAACCAGCTCATAAGCCGGGAAATAAAACAACCGATCGAACTTATTTACGAGATGATGCACGGTTTCAAGCAAACGGGCCTTGCTGCGGTTATTTTCCACAACGCCATCACGCAGATGCCTTACTGGACTGATAGTAAAAATGATCTTTAGCCTGGGATTAAAATGAAACAGCTGGTGAATGGTATTGTCCAGCAAAGCAATTTGCTCATCTATGGGCAATAAATGCTTTGTAAACCATTGTCCGGGAGCCTTGTGACAGTTGGCAACAAAACGGCCAGCATCATTCAGCTTATACACAAACGACGAGCCTAGCGTAATAATAAGCCAATCGGCATCTTTTAAAAAATGATGCGCTTCGGTTTGCGACTGATTTATTGCAGTTAAAGCAGCTTCCAGTGATGGATTGGAGAACCGGCTATGATGATCCCAGCTCTGCCAAAGTTCATTATAATGAAACAAATCCGCAGCGGCATACTGTTTATGTTGAATGTACGAAACCAGGCTCCGGGCTACACTTTCTGTCTCAAACAAAATACCATTAGGATTTTGTAAAACATTAAATTTCAAATCGCTAAGATTATTTCCAATATGCTCTGTAAAACAACTTCCGATAAGTAAAAGCTTCTGCTGATGCGTGATCGGCATCGGCAAAGGCTTCAAATCAATATGTGCAAAAAAGTTCATCAGTTAAATATTTCGGCGGCTAAATGCAGGCTGAGCTGCAAGGCTTCAGCATTCAAATGCAGCGATTCTTTGTTTTCAAAAAAACTCAACACTTTCGTTGTATCCATGTTACCCACCAATTCATCATTGGCCATCGGACAACCGCCGATTCCCAAAAGTGCAGAATCGAATCTTCGACAGCCAACCTTGTAAGCAGCCTCGAGTTTTTCTCTCCAGTTAACGGCGGTTGAATGCAGGTGAACACCTATTTCAACCTCAGGCATGTTTCGGATAAGATGACCGGTTACACGTTTTACCTGGTCGGCCGTTGCCAGCCCCACAGTATCTGCAAGTGAAATAATCTCAATTCCCATATTGGCCAGTTGATTAGCCTTTTCAAAAACGATCTCTTCCGACCACGAGTCGCCATACGGGTTACCAAATCCCATCGACAGATAAACCACCAGTTGCTTATTGTTTCTAATACAGAGTTCCTGAATCGCCTCTACCCTTTTTAACGACTCTGCGATTGAACTATTCGTATTTCGATGCTGAAATGTTTCGGAGACAGATAGCGGAAACCCGAGGTAACTGATTTCGTTGTACAAAACAGCCTCTTCGGCTCCTCTTTCATTGGCGATAATGGCCAACAGTTTCGATTTTGAACCGGTTAAGTCAAGCCCGGCAAGCACCTGTTTCGTATCGGCCATTTGTGGAATAGCTTTGGGCGATACAAAACTTCCAAAGTCGATCGTATCAAACCCTACCTGTAACAAAGCATTGATGTAAGCGATTTTCTTTTCGGTAGGAATCATCTGTTTCCACCCCTGCATAGCATCACGTGGACATTCGATAAGTTTAATTGAATGCTGCTCCATTATTTCAACTTAAGAGAGTTAGGAAAAAAGGTTAAGCTACCCTCGCTGCTTCATCCCTTCGTACAGAATCATTGCCGTTGCTACACCTACATTTAAACTTTCAAAATCTCCTTTCATGGGAATTTTAAACGTTTCATCGCAAATCTTCATCAAACCTGGAAAAACACCTTTCTCTTCTCCTCCCATTACAATGGCACAAGGTTCTTTAAAATCGCAAGTGTAAATACTTTTCTTTGCTGTCATTTCACTCGCCAATACTTTGATGCCGTTAAGATGCAGATCATCCACCGCTTTCATTAAACTGTTTACACGGCATACAGCAATTTGTTCCAATGCACCGGCACTGGCCAGTATCGCATCTTCATTCAACGCCCCCACTCCTTTATCCGGAATGATGATAGCCTGTGCACCACAGCATAAAGCCGTACGTGCAATACCGCCGATATTGCGTACATCGGTAACACCATCAAGAATAACAAACATCGGTGCTTCACCTTTCTCCACTACCCAATCAATTACCTGCTGCAGATCCTGGTAACGAATCTTCGAAAGCTGTGCAACAATACCCTCATGATCGTTGACATTAAAACTGTTCAGCTTTTCAACCGGTACTTTATTAATGGGCACCTGTTGCTTATAAGCCAGCTTTTGAATTTCATCGGCTACATCGCCATGCAAATTACTCTGCATGTAAATACGATCGAGTTGTTTGCCTTCCTGCAATGCTTCAAGCACGGCAATACGGCCAATTACTAATGAAGACTTTTTGGGACGTTGTTGTTTTTGACGGAACTGTTTCACATTGCAAAGAAACATAAAAAAGAAACCCACAAACCTTTCGGTTTATGGGTTTGAACCACATTGATGGTTTATTGGGTTATTTTAAACCGAAAGCTTTTTTCACTTTCGATACATAATCTAATTTCTCCCAGGTAAACAACTCAACTTTTACTTTCTTCACTTTACCATCGGGACTCTTGAATGATTTCTCAACCACTTCAGGAACACGACCCATGTGACCATAAGCTGCTGTTTCACTGTAGATCGGGTTACGCAATTTCAAGCGCTGCTCGATGAAGTAAGGACGCATATCAAAGATGCCTTCAACAATCTTTGCAATTTCGCCATCGCTCAAATCAACCTTTGCTGTACCATATGTATTTACGTTGATAGAGGTTGGCTTGGCAACACCAATTGCATAAGAAACCTGTACCAGCACTTCATCGCACAAACCTGCAGCAACAAGGTTCTTTGCAATATGGCGTGTTGCATAAGCAGCAGAACGATCTACTTTAGAAGGATCTTTACCGCTGAACGCACCACCACCGTGTGCACCTTTACCACCGTATGTATCAACAATGATTTTACGACCTGTTAAACCAGTATCACCGTGAGGCCCGCCAATTACAAACTTACCTGTTGGGTTGATGTGGTATTTAATGTCGTTGTTGAACAACTTAGCGTACTTTTTATATTTTGACTTAATGCGAGGGATCAGAATATTGATTACATCAGCTTTGATCTTCGCCAGCATTTTTGCTTCGGCATCAAAATCATCGTGCTGTGTAGAAATTACAATTGCATCAATACGAACCGGGCGGTTGTTATCATCGTATTCCAATGTTACCTGGCTCTTTGCATCTGGACGCAGGTAAGGCATTTTCGAATTCTTCTCACGACGGATAGCTGCTAATTCAATTAACAGATTATGTGCAAGATCCAACGCCAATGGCATGTAATGCTCTGTTTCGTTAGTTGCATAACCAAACATCATACCTTGATCACCAGCACCTTGCTCTTCTTTCTTCTTACGATCAACACCTTGGTTAATGTCGGCACTCTGCTCATGAATAGCGCTTAACACACCACATGAGTTTGCTTCGAACATATACTCGCTCTTAGTATAGCCAATCTTTTTAATTACACCACGTGCAATGTCCTGTACATCCAGGTAAGCTTTCGATTTTACTTCACCGGCCAACACAACTTGTCCCGTTGTAACCAGTGTTTCGCAAGCCACCTTCGACTGCGGATCAAAAGCAAGAAAGTTATCAATCAACGCATCACTGATCTGGTCTGCAACTTTATCAGGATGTCCTTCAGAAACTGATTCGGATGTAAATAAATAAGGCATAAAATAATGAGTTTATAAGCTCCGATGGTTTAGCTCGGAAAGCCGCAAAGATAGGTTATGAAATAATTCAAAAGTTATTGCTTGGAGTAATAGATACGCACATACATCTTTTGTGAGGGATGCGCACCTCCGCCTAACTGCACCCTGCCATAAGCCAGCGGGTTAAGGTTGGAGGATCCGATTTTCTTATTACTGAAACGGGGGTAATACGGCGCCGAAAGTTTAAAATCTCTGCGGGTGGTCTTCCCGGTTACAAGACTCTGAACATAACTCGTCATGTTGAAACGATACTCAGCGATTTTGTTGCTGGCAATATCCTGAATGTAATTCGGATTACCACCGGTGTACGCTGTTTCAATATTAAACACCGTATCTAACTGGCGGGGATTAAGGAAAAACGAGTTTACAAAATAATAAGGCTGATCAAACGGAATCGGCTCAACATCATTCGTTGCTGAATAACTGAAAAGGTGCAGGTAAGGAGGAACAAAAATGCTTTCCTGTGCTACCGGACCTTGATATACTTGCTGGGCCACCAATTCTGCACGATGAATGATGTAAGATTTGTTGCGGATCGTATCTAACCCTGGTACCGAAACACGTACAGCTGTTCCGGGACCGCTTTGCAAATAAACCAGGCTCGAAGGCTGCGTATTATTCAAAAATGGAGCAACTGTACTACCGTTGTAATTGCGGTAAACTTTGTTTGCACTGGCACTGCGGATTGTATCTGCTACAAAATTAAACCGCACAGCAGCCGTATCAAACTTGCCTTCTCTGTTCAGCTGACGATAGTAAAGGCTGATACGTGTTTTCGCATTGTTCAACTGGAAATAGCTGATTGCATTTCCGCTAACTGTTGTATCAGGAACAATTGCTAAACCGTTGAAGAAGTTTTTAAAAATGGTATCGTTACGGAATGCGCCATTCACATTATCCTGATCGAGTAATGAACGGCCAAACGCATCATTTAAACGAATACGTAACTGGTTAAAAATACTGTCGTCGGTATAACGTGTGTTGTATTTTTTATTACGGATTTCAGCAACAGTGTACGATGTTGATCCTAACAAATCACCCGTTGAAAAATTCGGTAAAAATGTAAGTGGATAATAAATGTTCGACTTAAATGTTGGATCGGACAGTTTGTAAACATTTACTTTCGTCAGTGCATTGGTATCGCCATACAAGCCATTAAATGAAAGTGATAACACACAAGAGTCGAGGTATAAACTGTCTTTTGCTACTGCAAAAGAAAAAGGATACGACGATGGCAGAAACTGCGCCGAAATTGAGGCACTTGTGGTACCAAACATCGGGTCGTTAACCCAACCTAATAAATATTGCTCGCTTTTATCTAGAAGGATAGAGTCCTGATCGAGGAACGAATAGGTTTGAACAGGAAGAACAAGCGTATCGGTGACAAGCCTGTCACCGCCTGGCAATAAATCACCACCTAATCTTGTACTCTCGAGCTTGGTACAACCGTTCAGAATAAAAACAAACAAAAAAGAAACAGCTAAAAACGTAGTACTTCTGCGCATCTCCGGTGTGAGAAAGTTCATAGAATGATGACAATATTATTTCGCCGAAAGGTCGGTATATAGTTGTAAATAGTCTGTTAAATCACCATCAGGATTAAATGGCAACACTTTCTTACCACGCACTTTGCCAAACTCTTCAAGCAGTTTTTTATCAACCTTTTCAGCTCCAAAAGTAATTGCATCTGCATACGTAGCACCGCCACGGAACATGGCTGTGTTGTTGGTATCCTTGTAGGGCTCAAGGTCTTTGTCTTTGATGCTTGCGTGAATATTGGCAAGCTTCAAAAACTTAGCACCGAGCTTTTCCTTAAATGTATTTTGACCAACGGTGAAGATGAGTTTGCTGTTACCAAATACCGGCTCCTTCTTGTAAGCGGTTTGCAGGTACATGGGTATTAAACCGGTCATCCAGCCACTGCAATGAATAATGTCTGGAGGCCATCCGAATTTTTTTACTGTTTCCAATGCGCCTTTACAAAAGAAGATCGTACGCAGATCATTATCATCGAACCATTTCTCGTTCTCATCATGATAAATGAATTTGCGTTTAAAGAAATCTTCGTTTTCGAGGAAATAAACCTGCAAACGGGCATTCGGCAACGATGCTACCTTAATCTGCAATGGATAATCGTCGTTGTCTACCGATACATTGATACCACTTAAACGTACAACTTCGTGTAAACGATGACGACGCTCGTTAATAACACCAAAACGTGGCATTATGCAACGGATCTCAAAACCACTCTCATTTGCTTTAATTGCCAACTGATTTACGATGGACGAGAAATCTGTTTCCTCCAGATACGGAGACATTTCACTGGCAATGAATAAAATTCTTTTCTTTGCTGCTACCATTACTGATTGTTAAAGAAACGTTACCTGTTAAATAAGGTGTGCAAAGGTAGTGGATTTTATGCAAAAGGCCCTGATTATGGCTGTTTTGCACGCAAAAACAATACTTTATGCTCATTTTTCATACTATTCCGGAATTGCAAATCTATTTACAGAGTGCAGGAAAAAAGGGGCTTAAAACAGGGTTTGTTCCTACCATGGGCGCCCTCCATAAAGGCCATCTCTCCCTCATACAACAGTCAAAAGCTTATACAGACATTAGCGTTTGCAGCATTTTTGTAAACCCTACCCAGTTTAACGATCCAAACGATTTTTCGAAATACCCGATCACCCTTAGCGCCGATATTGAAAAATTGCTCGGCATTGGCACCGATGTGTTATTTCTGCCATCAGTTGCTGAAATTTACCCTGCAGGAACTGCTAACCTCCCCCATTACGAACTTGGCTTTTTGGAAACAGTTCTGGAAGGGCAATACAGACCAGGGCATTTCCAGGGTGTTTACCAGGTTATGAAAAGATTACTGCAGATTGTTGAAGCAGATGATTTATTTATGGGGCAGAAAGATTACCAACAGTGTATGGTTATTCAACAGCTGCTTCAACAGGAAAACATATCCACCAAACTGCACATTGCGCCTACCCTTCGTGAAGAAGATGGCTTGGCCATGAGCAGCCGTAACATGCGTTTAAACCCGCAGCAACGAATAACAGCGGTATACATTTACAGAGCGCTGCTGCAAATGAAACAACAGTTGCAGCCGGGCAACCTCAACAATATCAAAGAGGCCGCAACCGCACTTTTAACAAATAATGGTTTTACGGTTGATTACACAGAGCTTGCACATGCAACAACACTTGAACCACTTACCCAGTGGAACGGTACCGATCCTGTTGTTGCATTGATTGCTGCTTACCTTGGCGAAGTGCGTTTAATTGACAACATGGTATTAACGCACTAAGCAGTTTCATTAAAAAGATTCCTTATAAATTTGCTGTATGGAAATTGAAGTATTAAAGTCGAAGATTCATCGTCTTGCCATTACAGAAGCCAATCTGCATTATGTTGGCAGCCTTACATTGGATGAAGACCTGATGGATGCAGCGAATATGATCGAGTACGAAAAGATACAGGTGGTGAACGTAAACAATGGAAATCGCTTAGAAACTTATCTCATAAAAGGCAAACGTGGAAGTGGTGTTTGTTGCCTTAACGGCCCCGCTGCACGTCAAGGTGCTGTTGGAGATGTGGTAATTATCATATCTTACGCAACCATGAAGTTTGAAGAAGCAAAGAACTTTAAACCATGGGTGGTATTTCCCAAAGAATCAAATAAACTCTAACGAGTATCCGCATTTATGCTGAAGAAACGAATCATCCTGGCAGCGCAATTCCTTTTTTTTCTGGGACTTGGTTTGTTTCTGGTATGGTGGATGGCCAGAGGTATTGATGATAAAGGCTGGCAGCAGATCCGCACTTCATTAAAGCAAGCCAACTACTGGCTGTTTCTGCCTGTATTTGCTATGCTGTTATTAAGCCATTATATCCGGGCTTTGCGCTGGAAAATATTGATGGAACCTTTGGGGTACAAACCCGGCACCTTCAATGTATTTAATGCAGTAATGATCGGCTATCTTGCCAATCTTGCCTTTCCACGTTTAGGCGAAGTACTCAAGTGTACCTTACTAGCCCGCTATGAAAAAGTAGCTCCCGATAAACTCGTGGGCACCATTGTAGCAGAACGTGCGATTGATCTGGTGTGTTTAATTACAGCTTTTGTAATTACGATTTTATTACAGATCGATACCGTTGGTTCGTTTGCATTATCACTTTTACAAAACACCTTTAACGGTGGAGGCAAAGAGTTTTCCTGGCTGCGTACCGGAATGATCTTAGGCATTATCGTTTCATTTGTATTTGTAACCTACTGGCTGTTTAAACGGTTCAGCCATATCCGCATCATTGAACGTATCAAAAACGTTGTGAAAGGTATCTGGCATGGATTGAACAGTGTACGTTACATCAAGCAACGCCGTTTATTCATCATTCACACCATCCTCATCTGGAGTTTGTATTTCTTCAGTAGCCGTGTTGGATTTTATGCCATGGAAGAAGTGGCCCACCTTGGCACAAGGGAAGCATTTTCCATTCTCTCGTTTGGCAGTGTGGGAATGATTGCTACGCAGGGAGGTATAGGTGCTTACCAGTTTATTGTGCAGGAAATTTTAATGCTGTATGGCTTATCCGAAATAACCGGTTTTACATTTGGCTGGATCTTGTGGATAGCCCAGACACTGGTTATTTTATTAGGCGGCCTCATCTGCTTTATCCTCTTACCGATCATTAATCGCAAAAGCAATGAAATCAGTCAAACACATTCAACAGAAAATACATAACCAGTACCAGCTGCAACAGGAGCTGATGCGTTGGCGAAAGTTTGGTAAAACTGTAGCATTCACCAACGGCTGCTTTGATATTCTCCATGCCGGTCATATCCACTCACTCATGCAGGCTGCATCCTTTGCAGATGTACTGGTGGTGGGCCTCAACAGCGATGCTTCCACCAAACGGTTAAAAGGAGAAAACCGGCCTGTAAACAACGAGCAGAACAGGGCGCTTGTGCTTGCATCGTTAGTTATGGTTGATGCTGTTGTGTTGTTTGATGAAGATACCCCCTTCAACCTTATTACTACTGTTATGCCCGATGTACTGGTGAAAGGCGGCGATTATACGGTTGATACCATTGTTGGTGCTAAAGAAGTAATGGCCAACGGTGGTAAAATAGAAATAATTCCGTTGGTGGAAGGTTTATCAACAACCTCACTGTTACATAAAATTGAAGCATTATAAGTTTTCGCAAAAACTTAATGTTAGAACAATTTGTGGCTGCGTAATTTTAGGGTAAGTATTCCCGGTAGTTATGGCATCAGAAAAACGTAAGACGATTGTTCGAGATATCAGCTGGCTTTCTTTTAACGCCAGGGTGTTACAGGAAGCCAATGACCCTTCGGTTCCGCTTCGTGAACGTGTTCGCTTTCTCGGTATTTTTTCCAACAACATGGATGAGTTTTTCCGTGTGCGTGTAGCCACATTAAAACGCATGTCGGAGTTTGGAGAAAAGGTCAAAGGCAAAATGCATCTTGAAAAAAATCCGCAACAGATTCTGGAGCAGATACAGGAAGTTGTTTTGCAGCAACAGAATGAATTCAATCGTATCTGGAACCAGGTGCAGCAGGAGCTGAAGAAAGAAAAAATATTCCTGGTAACAGAAAAGCAATTGAGCCGTGAACAGAAAAAGTTTGTAGAAACTTTTTTTGATGAGGAAGTACGGCAGGAAGTGATACCGTTAATGATTGAGAGCAACCCGCAAACACCTTACCTGCGGGAACGTTCGCTGTACCTCGCAGTTGCCATGAGTACAAAAAGTACTGCTTACAAAAAGAAGTATGCGTTAATTGAAATACCGGCAAAGTATAAACGCCGTTTTGTAAAACTCCCCTCACCTGCCGGCCAGCACCACATCATCCTGATGGAAGATGTGATCCGTCACTGCCTGCCGAAAATCTTTTCATTTCTTGGATTTAATGAATACAGCGCTCACATTATCAAAGTAACTAAAGATGCAGAGATCGATCTGGATGCCGATGTAAGCACATCACTTATTCAGAAAATAGAAAAAGGTTTAAAAAACAGGCGCAAAGGAAAACCAGTTCGCTTTATTTATGATAAAGAAATTGATGCTGGTTTGCTGGAGTACCTCATCCGTCGTTTAAACCTCACCCGGAGAGATGCGATCATCCCCGGTGGAAGAATTCACAACTTTCGTCACTTCATGGATTTTCCCGGCGATGTGTTTAAAACAAAACAGGAACGGAAAAAACCTTTCCTCCATCCACAGTTACAGAAAACGATTCGTGTTACCGACGAAATCATTAAACAGGATATGCTGTTGCATTTCCCCTATCATTCGTTTGATGCAGTTATTGAGTTGTTGCGTGAAGCAGCAATGGATCCTGATGTAAAAGAAATTAAGATTACAGCTTACCGGCTTGCTGAGAATTCAAAAATAATTAATGCTCTCATCAATGCTGCACGCAATGGCAAACTGGTAACGGTAATGCTGGAGCTACGTGCCCGGTTTGATGAAGAAGCTAACCTGGAGTGGAAAGAAAAACTGGAAGAAGAAGGTGTGCGGGTATTAATTGGCGTACCCAACATGAAAGTGCATGCCAAGCTTTGCATCATAAAAAAACGCATCAAAAACAAAACCATCCAGTATGGCTTTGTCAGCACAGGAAATTTAAACGAAAACACATCCAAAGTATATGGCGATCATTGCCTGTTAACATCGAACAGGAAAATTATGGCCGATATTAACCGCATCTTCTCTTACCTCGAACATCCGGTTATAAGTCGCCTCAAATTCTTACGTCAATGCAAAACACTGGTTGTTTGCCCTACTGGCATGCGGCAGCGGTTCATGCATCATATCACTACGGAAATCAATAACGCTAAAAAAGGATTACCTGCCTCCATTATTTTAAAAATGAACAGTTTTAGTGATGCCATACTCATTGAAAAACTGTATGAAGCTGCAAGACATGGCGTAGAAATAAAATTAATTGTAAGAGGCATCTTTTGCATGCTTACCGAAAGCAGTAAATACAAAGCAAAGCCTTATGCAATCAGTATTGTCGATCAGTATCTCGAACACAGCCGGGTGTTGATATTTCACAATAATGGCAAAGAGAAAGTTTATCTATCTTCGGCAGACTGGATGATACGCAACCTCGATCATCGGATAGAAGCGGCGGTAGAAATTACCGGCAAAGCCCTAAAAGATGAACTGAAAGAATGCATCAACATCCAGTTAAAAGATAACGTAAAAGCGAGGATACTGGATAACCAACTGCAGAATGTATACGTGAACCGAAAAGGGAAAAAAATACGTTCGCAGGTGGAAATCTACAACTTCCTGCATCAAAAAATTCTGAAGCAAGTTGAAACTGGCAGCAATTGATATTGGAAGTAATGCGGCACGCTTACTGATTACCGAAGTAGAAGAAAACGGCAAAGGCACTCCTCTCTTCAACAAACTAAATCTTGTACGTGTACCGCTGCGTTTGGGTTTTGATGTGTTTGAAACAGGCGATATTTCGAAAATCAAAATCAATAAAGTAGTTGAAACCATTAAGGCATATAAACACCTGCTCAATATTTACGAAGTACAATACTTAAAGGCATGTGCCACTTCTGCCATGCGTGATGCAAAAAATGCCGGCGACATTATCCGTAAAGTAAAAATGGAAACAGGTATTGAAATTCGTGTAATCAGCGGCGACGAAGAAGCTTCGTTTATTTACGAAAATCATATTGCAGAGAACCTGGCAAAAGATCACTCCTATTTATACATTGATGTAGGTGGCGGCAGTACCGAACTTACTTTTTTTAATGATGGCAAGCTGGTATTCAAGGAATCGTTTAATATTGGTACCATCCGTTTGCTGAAAGGTTTGGTAAACGAAAGTCATTGGGATGAGATGAAGAATTATATAAAACTTGGAACCAAAGGCAAGAGCGATATTATTGCAATTGGTTCGGGCGGCAACATCAACAAAGTTTTTTCACTCTCCAAGAAAAAAGAGGGCAAACCTTTATCGCTTGAACTTTTAAGAGACTATCATAAAGAACTCAGCAGTTTTACACTGGCAGAACGTATGAAACAGTACAAGCTGCGTGAAGATCGTGCTGATGTTATTCTTCCTGCCTTACAGATTTATGTAAATGTTATGCGCTGGGCAAATATTGAAGAGATTTATGTACCAAAGATTGGCTTAGCCGATGGCTTGGTGCATATGCTGTATGATGAGGTGAAAAATAAAAAGCTGCACGCATCTACAGTTGTGTTGTAATTTCATTTCCCAATTACCAAATTTCAAAATTCTCATGTCTGTTAATAAAGAAGTAAAGCGCATTACTACCCATACGCTGCAGAAAATGAAATCGAACGGTGAAAAGATCTCGATGATCACGGCTTACGATTTTTCCTTTGCACGCATTTTTGATGCAGCCGGTATTGATGTAATTCTTGTAGGCGACAGTGCCAGTAATGTCATGGCCGGGCACGAAACCACCCTGCCGATTACACTTGATCAAATGATCTACCATGCACAGTCGGTATTAAGAGGCATTCACCGTTGCCTGGTGGTGGTGGATTTGCCATTTGGTACTTATCAATCCAACTCAGACATTGCACTTGCTTCTGCTATCCGTATTATGAAGGAAACAGGTGCACACGCCATTAAACTGGAAGGTGGCGAAGAAGCTGTTGAATCGATTAAACGGATTGTGCATGCAGGCATTCCGGTAATGGGACATTTAGGTTTAACACCGCAATCCATTTATAAATTCGGCACCTATACTGTTCGTGCAAAAGAAGAAGAGGAAGCCAATAAGCTGAAAAAAGATGCACTGTTGTTACAGGAAGCCGGTTGCTTTGCCACGGTGCTGGAAAAAATTCCGGCAATACTTGCCAAAGAAGTAAGTGAAAGTCTGCACATTCCAACGATTGGTATTGGTGCAGGTAATGCATGCGACGGACAGGTATTGGTCATGCACGATATGCTGGGCATTAATACGGAATTCAAACCTCGTTTTCTGCGTCAATACCTTAATCTACATGAACAAATTACCGGTGCAGTACAACAATATATTGGCGATGTAAAGAGTGGTGATTTTCCGAATGAACATGAATCTTATTAAAATAAAAAAGGGAGCAACTGCTCCCTTTTTCTTTATATGCTCATCAGCTTAGTTCAATTTAGCTAATGCAGTTTTGATGCGCTTGTACGCCTCTTCAATTTTTTCCAGACTGTTGGCAAATGATAAACGAATACAATCCGGTGTACCAAATGCACGACCTGTAACGGTAGATACGTGTGCTACGTTCAGCAAATACATACAAAGATCATCTGCATCATTAATGGTTGTTGTACCATCGCTTTTGCCAAAGTATGCACTTACTTGTGGAAATACGTAAAACGCTCCATCGGGTTCCGCTAATTTCCAACCGGGAATTTCGCTCACTAATTCCAGTACACGTTTTTTACGACGTTCGAATTCTTTGGTCATTTCCAATGTAGGTGTTTGATCACCTACCAATGCATCAATTGTTGCACGTTGTGTAACAGCATTGGTACCGCTGGTAAACTGACCTTGTAATTTTTCGCAACCTTTCGCTACATCCACATTAGCAGCAATATAACCTAAACGGTAACCAGTCATGGCGTAACCTTTACTTAAACCGTTTACAATAATTACCTGGTTTTTAATAGCATCGAATTGTGCAATGCTTTCATGCTTGCCAACAAAATTGATGTATTCGTAGATCTCATCAGAAATGATGAAGATATCAGGATACTTCGCAAACACATCTGCAAGACTCTTTAATTCATCATAGTTATAAACAGAACCTGAAGGATTACAAGGAGATGAAAACAGAAATACTTTTGTTTTAGGCGTAATGGCTGCTTCCAGTTCGGCTGCAGAAATTTTGTACTTGTTTTCCATCTTCGTTGTAAGGATTACAGGAACACCGCCTGCAATTTTCACCAACTCAGAATACGTAACCCAGAACGGAGCAGGAATAATTACTTCATCGCCTGCATCAACTGTTGCAAGAATAACGTTGGCCAGACTTTGCTTGGCACCTGTTGATAAAACGATATTCTCGGGTTTGTAATCAAGATTGTTATCACGCTTCAGCTTTGTACAAACCGCTTCACGTACATCGAGGTAACCGGCTACAGGCGTATAGTGACTGTAGTTATCATCAACTGCTTTCTTAGCAGCAGCTTTGATGTGGTCCGGTGTATCGAAATCCGGTTCGCCGAGGCTTAAATCAATTACATCTACACCTTGTGCTCTTAACTCACGGCCGAGTTTGGCCATTTTTAACGTCTCAGGTTCGCTGAACCTGCTCAACAGGGATGAAAGTTTCATTTTATTGTATGTGATTTGTAGGAAAGTTTTGCGCAAGTTACCGCATCTGCAGCTATTGCTTGTTAGTTATGTTTGATAACTGAAAGAGAAAGTGAATCGGCATCTTTTTTCGCTGCATATCCTTTTACCAGGAACGAATAAACACCACCCTTTGCCAACTGCAACTGGTATTGTTTGACAATAGTACCGGTGCTTTTGTTTTGCAGCTTGATGAAAACGGCTGTATCGGCATAAAAATTCTGAAACAGAGCTGCGGTAGTTAAGTCACTTGCAGATGCTCTTCCTCCATAAGGTCGTTCGGCAATCAACACAGAGTCTTGAAGCGGATTGCTTGGTTTAGTGGTAAGCAAGACCAATGTATCTGTATCCGGACTTGCATGCACCAAACGGATTTTCGAGCGCTTGCCTAAACCTGATGTGTCCAGGACATCTGTAAGAAAAAAGTATTTGAGCTTAGCACTCGCAGCTGTGTCGCAAATGAACAATGAATACCTGCTGCCGGTGTTGCTGTAAAACCAACTTGCAAGTTGTGTATTGCCCAATCGTAAACGGTAATCGCTAAAACCGCTGTCGAGATTAAGATAAGTCGCATTACTGCTTAACCCGGTTATATAACTGAAACTGCCCACCGGTTTTAAGTTCTGCAGTAATTCAATACTACCCGAGCCTGCAGAAGCATTCACTACAAATACCTGCATCTGTGTACCCGGTACCACATCTTTTTTGCAGGAGTACAATAAACTGAATGTTATTAACAGCAACAATAACTGCACAAATCGTTTCCGGTCTTTTTTCATACTTGTTATGTTCATCGAACCTGCAAAGTTATTGATCGTAGTTTACTCTAAACGCAGAAAGATCAGGCTGCTGTTTCCGCTTTCGTTTTATTTCGTAAGCGTAAATCGCCTGCCCAAGTTTTTCCATAAAAGGCAACCCTACTGTTTCATAATCGTATTTGTCGTCGTTCAAAATGCCATCACTGTTACAGTAAATGGTTGCACTGAGCATAAACTCCACCTTCTTTTCAAAATCAACAATGTATGCCACATCCGTTAAGAAACCGTACGACCATCCCACCTTGTTAAAACTGCGGATATGCTTTGGGAGCTTTTCATTTTTTTTCGTCCCGAATAATAGAAACTTGCAGTAGGCATCGTAAAAATGCGCACTGTCGTATTCCGGATAAGTTGTTTCAGCAGGAAATTGACTCATGTACTGATACAGGAACTTGTAATCCTCTGCTTTAAAATTAAACCGCTCCTTTTCGGACACAGCCTGTGGGAACATGACACTGCGTAAGATCTTATGCAGATCGTAGAGGTAGATATTGTTTTTGCGGCTGAAATCCATTGGCTCATTCACCAGTTTATTTTCATCGTTGAGGTAACCCTTACCCAAAAAATCGTGCCGTTGACGATAAACCAGATTACTGTTTTGCAAGGGCTGCTCGTAAACTGTTTTACCGGCAGTATCTAAAAAACGTACGGGGTTGGTGATACGATGGAGGCTTTCGGGCATGGCAATAGCCAAACGACGAATAATCTCCGCATCAGGATATCCTTTTGCTTTTAACTGATCGTGCAGGTATTGCTGCCCCAGAAATTCGTACAGTCGGTTATTGGCATCGTTATCACTCACCAGAAATATTTTTTTCACGTAATGAGCCAGCGTTGGCCGGCCATCGGGTGTTGTAGGATCGTTGTACACAGCTGAAAGTCCCTCCTGCCCTTTTTCCGTAATCATGGTTGCGTTCAAAGGAATACCCAGCTTATTTGCTTTTTCCATGGCAAGGAAAGCAACAGGCATTTTAACCGTAGAAGCGGGATAAAAATAAACGCCGGGATTTGTATTGAAGAAATAGTCGGTAAAATGAGGGCGGTTTTGCTTATCTCTGTCAATCCGGGTGTACACAATCTGTACCCGCATCGAATCACGGTTGGCCAGAACCGCAGCAAAATCGTCAGGATTTGCCTGCATCAGCTTTTCGAGGAAATTGTCGTTGGCAGCCACTGTTTTGGACGGTTTACAGGCATAAAACAATCCTATTGCAACCAAAAGAAGACCACCGGAGAACACCGTTTTGAACATCTTCAAAAATAAGACTTAAACCTTAACCTCAAAACCTGCCCGGAGTGGTGGATAACAGTGATTTTGAGGCTGTTCTCTTTCGCATTGAAACCCCTATCTTTGCCCTCCTTAAAAAAAAGAACCCAAATTATTAATCTACTATGGCACTGAAAGGTTTGGTAAGGTTTTTTGCGATTGTTTTGATCATCATCTCTGTTTGGCAACTGAGCTACACTTGGATTGTGAACAATTTTGAGAAAACACAAAAAGCCAGAGCTGAGAAATTTGTAAAGAACAATTTTGGTACTGCTTCCAAAGAAACAAAGGACTCTGCAGTGAACGCTGTTTACCGCAGATACATTGACAGCTTAAAGGAAAAAGTAATTCTGAATGTTCCTTTGATCTATCCCAATTTAACGTATCAAAAAGCAGTTGAGCAGGAATTAAATCTTGGTCTCGATCTTCAAGGTGGTATGAACGTAACACTGGAGGTTGGACTCGATGGCTTGATCCGTTCAATGAGTAACAATCCAAAAGACGCAACACTTAACAACGCCCTTGCAAGTGCTACGCAAAGAAAAGAAACCAGCGATGCTGATTTTGTTACACTCTTTGGCGAAGAATACAGTAAGGCAACAGGTAACGGCCGTTTAGCTCCGTTGTTTGCAGGTGGTAAAAATAAATCAATTAAGATTGATGCCAGCAACAATGCTGTATTAGACGCCATTCATGTTGAAGCACGTGATGCGATTAAGCGTACTTACGATCGCTTAATGGCACGTATCGACCAGTTTGGAGTAGCACAGCCGAATGTAAGCTACGATGACAACAAAGGTATCATCAACGTAGAACTGGCGGGTATCGATGATCCTGTTCGTGTACGTAAGTTCTTACAGGCAACTGCCAACCTCGAATTCTGGGAAACATACAGCAACCAGGATCCTGTTGTAGCACAAAGTCTGCAACAAATGGATGCAAAAGTAAAAGCATACTTAAGCGGCACCAGCGATACAACGAAAGTTGACAGCAACGGTGTTGCCATTAAGGATACAGCAAAAGCTGCTGTTGCGGGCGACCAGCCGGTAACTGCACTTATCAGCCAGCAGGTAGCAGGTACACCACAAGGTTACAGCTCTGCTACAATCGGTTTAATCCGTTTGGCTGATACAGCAACATTCTCAAGCTATGTCAACCTCGATGTAGTAAAGGCTTCTATTCCTTCTACCATGCGTTTCATGTTTGGTGCAAAACCAACCGGTAAAAATGCACGTGGCGAAAGCTTACTTGAAGTATATGTGATTAAGACTGTACCCGGTACAGATCAACCAAAACTGTCTGGTGAATTTATTACCGATGCACGCCAGGACTTCGATCAACGTAACAACGAAGTACAGGTGCAAATGGAAATGAACAGTAAAGGTGCCGGCATCTGGGAAAAAATGACCGGCGATGCATTCAGCAACAAATATGCAATTGCTATTGCGCTCGATAACTACGTTTACTCTGCACCCGGTGTTAACAATGGTGCAATCAGTGGCGGTATATCACAAATCAGCGGCAACTTCACTATCCAGGAAGCACAGGATTTGGCAAGTGTATTACGCACCGGTAAATTACCTGCTCCTGCACGCATCGTTGCAGAACAGGTAGTTGGTCCAACACTTGGTGCTGAAGCGGTGAAAGGCGGTTCAATGTCGTTCATCATTTCGTTTGCGGTAATCTTCATCTTAATGTTGATCTACTATAACACAGGTGGCTGGGTTGCAAATATTGCGTTGATCTTAAACCTCCTCTTTACCATAGGCGTATTAAGCGCATTTGGTGCAACATTAACTGCAGCAGGTATTGCAGGTTTGGTGTTAACCATTGGTATGGCGGTAGATACGAACGTAATCATCTTTGAACGTATTAAGGAAGAGTTAACCAAAGGCAAGAGCTACCAGATGGCTGTTGAAGATGGTTACAAGCGGTCACTGGCGCCTGTATTGGATGCACACGTTACAACACTTTTAACTGCACTCATCCTGTTATACTTCGGTTTAGGTCCTGTAAAAGGTTTCGCAACAACACAAATCATCGGTATCCTGTTGAGCTTGTTCTGCGGTATCCTTGTATCACGCCTCATTACCGATTTCTGGACAAACAAAAAACGTCACTTCGAATACTTTACAGCCGTTTCCCGCCGCATCTTTAAACATGCTGCTTACAAATTCATCGAGTATCGTAAAATCGCTTACGGCATTTCATTGGTTGTATTGTTACTCGGTATTGCGGCAATCTTTAATGGGTTCGACTACGGTGTTGAATTCCGTGGTGGTCGCAGCTACACTGTTAAGTTCGATCGTGAAATGAATAACGAAGAAGTTGCAAACGCTTTAAATAAAGAGTTTGGCAAATTCCCGATTATTAAAACAGTTGGCAACAGCAAACAACTGAATATTACAACTGATTACCTGATTGAAAAACCAGGTCAGGAAGTAGATGCACAGGTTGAAGCAAAACTGTTCGAAGGTTTGAAATCGTTCCTGCCTTCAGGTATTACCTATGCGCAATTTGATGCACAGTATAAACAAAGCTCACAAACAGTACAAGCTACCATTTCGGATGATTTGAAGAAAGGTGCATTATGGGCAACCATCCTCGGTTTGCTTGCAATTACCCTGTACATTTTTGTTCGCTTCCGTGATTACCGCTATTCAGTTGGTACCATCATTGCCCTGATGCACGACGTATTGGTAACATTGATCGTATTCTCCTTCTTCCGCAACATTGTACCGTTCCCGCTCGAAATCGATCAGCACTTTATTGCAGCGATTCTTACGGTAATCGGTTTCTCCATGAACGATACCGTAATTGTATTTGACCGTGTGCGTGAATACAGTGCCAAAATGTTTGGACAGAGCAAAGCAACGATCCTTAACAAAGCGATCAACGATACCCTGGCCCGTACCATTATGACATCATTAACCGTGTTCCTCACGTTGCTTATCCTCTTTATCTTTGGTGGTGAGGTAACAAGAGGCTTCGCATTTGCAATGTTGATTGGTGTTGTAACAGGTACTTACTCATCAATTTTCGTAGCAGCACCAATCCTGATGGATTTTGCAAAAGACAAACCATTAGGTGAGCCTGAAAAAGATAAAACGCTTGCAAAAGCAAGACATAGCATCAGCTAATTTCACTGTTGCAAAAAAAATCCCCGATCAGCTGATCGGGGATTTTTTTGCGTTACACTTAACGGTAACCATACCAATACCGCTCATTTTTATCAAATAGCCAGTACACACCATTTGCATATGAGAAATTAAAATAAGTTTCTATTGTAAAATCAGCCGGTATGCTGATAGTCTGTTTCATGTAACCGGTTTTTATATCGTACAATTCAACTTGTTTCTTGGCCACATTCAGCAATCCTATCTCTGCCCCTTTTGTTCCGGTGTAGATCAATGAGCGGACGTTATACGACTTTTCAAAATCAGTAACAGAAAGCTGCGTATCATCGGCAGCGCTTGTGGCACCAAAATGCAGCTGTATGGTTTTACGTTTATCGGAACCATCGGTATTGTAACACACTACATTTAAACCGGAAAGAAACAGCACTTCATTGTCGTTTGTATTTAAAACACCTGCACTATTGGCATCGGGCTGGTTTAAGCCTTCCTTTTTAACGTTTGCTTTTTCAGGAATATCGTTTTTATTCAAATCATAAGAAAACCAGCCGTAATCATTATAGCCATTGCCTTCTATTTGTTTGGTCTTGGGGTTGTACCAAAGTCCACGCACATCAATCATGGTTGTTTGCTCATCGTTTGAAACAATCTTTCCGTCTTCATCAAAAATCACCAACGGAAAATTCATATTACCCGCCTGAGCAGCATAATACTTTTTGGTTTTGGGATGATATACAACCGATGCTGCATTCGCCCCACCTGCTGGGATTTTTATTTTAAAAACCTGCGATACGGTTGTTGTGTTGTTTTTGCCGTTTTTACCATTGTTACCGTTGTTATTTGTTTTCTTTTCTTCCGCAGATGCTTCACTACCCATAAGAGCAGAAACTGCAGCGGGTTTCTTTTTTTGGGCAACGCCGGCTGTACATATACTCAACAGCAAGGCTGCTGATAAAAGCTTATACTTCATACGTAAAATTTTACAGCTAATTACCAACATCTATCCTAGGCAGCAATACCCTCGGCATGGTATTTTACACAGTGCTTTCTGCAAACAAAAACTGCGGCCAATGGCCGCAGCTGAATAATTATTGTTACTGTATTGCATTATACTGCAAAGCTGGTACCACAGCCACAAGTTTTGCTGGCATTAGGATTGGTGAAAGTAAAACCACGGTTGTTTAAGCCGTTATCCCAGTTTATTTCCATACCAAACAAATACATGCCATGGCTTTTCTCCATGATGCAGGAAATGCCTTCAATAACATACAGTTCGTCGTTATCTTTTTTCTCATCAAACTCCAGCACATAGCTTAAGCCGGAGCAACCACCACCCTTTACACCAACACGCAGGTATTTGCCTTCGGCCTGCTGTGTATACAAACGCTGCAATTCTTCAATGGCAGATGCCGTAAATGTTACCGGAGCCTGGTTAATTGTTTCCATACATTTTGTTTTTGCGAAATTACAACCGAAACACGCAACAACCATCAATCTCAACAGCAACTTGTTTTCTGCTGCAAACACCTATTTTTGTTGCAACTCTATTAGTATGGAACCTATTTATTATTATGTTTTTGGCGCAGCTGCAGTTGTATTTATTGCTTTAGCTGTTTATTTACGCATTAAAGGGAAAAAAGAATTACTGGAAGAACGCAAACGTGAAGCGCTTGAACAGGAAGCTTTAAAGCAGCAGCAGGCAATACGTGCACAGCAACCAAAAGCACAAGCTGCTAACCCGGAAATGATCCGGTTACAATTACAAGCCTATGAGCGTATGACAATCCTTTGCGAACGTATTGGCCTTACCAACCTCCTGGGCCGTTTACCCGTTAACCAGCTTTCGGCAACCGAATTGCAAAACCTGATGGTACAAAGCATCAAAACAGAATTTGAATATAATGTGAGCCAGCAATTGTATGTTTCGCAGGCGGCATGGGATGGGATTAAAAACCTGAAAGAACAAAACATTTTTATCGTTAACGAACTGGCATCCACACTGGCCCCAAATGCTACAGGTGCTGATTTGAGTAAAAAGATTGTGGAATTACTTTCGCATGACGACCATGTATCGCTGCAGAATATTGTAAGCTCACTCATTAATCATGAAGCAAAACAGCTCATGAACTGATAACGCATTTAACGATTCTTGCTATGGATGAAAAGAAAGTATACACCGACTCCGGTATTGAAGTAAAACCACTTTATACTGGTTCCGGAGATGCGGAATTACCGGGACAGTTTCCCTTTACACGTGGCGTACAGCCCGATATGTACCGGGGTAAACTGTGGACCATGCGCCAGTACGCCGGTTTTTCTACAGCCGAAGAAAGTAATAAACGCTACCACTATTTATTATCACAGGGTGTAAACGGATTAAGTGTTGCTTTTGATTTGCCTACACAAATCGGTTACGATAGCGATCACGCATTGGCCGAAGGTGAAGTGGGTAAAGTTGGCGTTGCTATTGACAGTATTGAAGACATGAAAACACTGTTCAACGGCATTAAACTGGAAGATGTTTCTACTTCCATGACCATTAATGCCACAGGTTTTATTCTCCTCTCCTTTTATGTGGCGCTGACCAAACAACAGGGTGCCGATCTGAAAAAGATCTCCGGCACGATTCAAAACGATATTCTGAAAGAATACGCTGCCAGAGGCACTTATATCTATCCGCCAAAACCAAGCATGCGCATCATTACCGATATTTTCGAATGGTGCAGTAAGGAGTTGCCTAAGTGGAATACCATTTCTATCAGCGGCTATCATATTCGTGAAGCCGGAAGCACAGCTGTACAGGAAATTGCGTTTACACTTGCTAACGGTAAGGCCTACGTGAAAGCAGCATTGGAAAAAGGATTAGACATTAATGTGTTTGGCAAACGCCTCTCCTTCTTCTTTAATTCGCACAATAACCTGTTTGAAGAAGCAGCGAAATTTCGTGCAGCACGCCGTATGTGGGCGCAGATGATGAAAGAGCTGGGCGCAACCGATCCCAAAGCAATGATGCTCCGCTTTCATACACAAACAGGCGGCAGCACCTTAACCGCACAACAACCGCTCAATAATATTTCCAGAGTCACCATACAAACATTGGCAGCAGTTTTGGGTGGTACGCAATCGCTCCATACCAACGGGTACGATGAAGCGCTGAGCTTACCCACCGAAGAAGCTGCACGTATTGCATTGCGTACACAACAGATTGTTGCTTTTGAAAGCGGTGCACCCGATACCGTTGATCCATTGGCGGGCAGTTATTATGTAGAGGCGCTCACCAATGAAATTGAACAGAAAGCATGGGATTTGATTGCGAAGATTGATGTAATGGGCGGCAGCGTAAGTGCTATTGAAGAAGGTTTCATACAGGATGAAATTGCACGGAGTGCGTACGAATACCAACGCAATATTGAAAACGGATCGAAGATTATTGTGGGCGTAAACAAATTTCAAGTACAGGAAGAAAACACAACACCGGTATTTAAAATTGATGACAGCATTCGTGCCATTCAAACCGAAAAACTTCGTCAGTTGAAAAACGATCGGGATCCGGGCAAAGTAGATCAATGCCTGCAGGAAATCAACGACCGTGCAGCCAGTGGCGAAAACCTGATGCCGGCTGTTATTACTGCCGTTGAAAATAAATGTACACTGGGTGAAATTTCGGATGAATTACGGGCGGTGTTTGGCGAGTACAAGTAACAGCTTATTACAATCAGTTGATCACCTAATAAAGGTTAGCCGGCTTGTTTGTATATTCATGCAACTTTAGAAAAACAAATTTCAATATGAGCACATCTACCAACTCACCTGCAATGCCCGAACAGATCGCTTCTTTCCTGGAAGAACAATCTGTTGTTACGATTGCAACATCCATCGACAATCAACCTTATTGTGCATCTTGTTATTTTGCATTTGTGCCCGGCGATAATCTGCTGGCATTTAAAAGCGACAGCGATACAAGACATGTTGAAGAAGCATTGCAAAACAATTTGGTGGGCGGTACTGTGTTGCCCGATAAAATTACACAGGCAAAACCTAAAGGTGTACAGTTTACAGGTGTTTTTAGCAAAGCAGAAGGCAGCGTAGGCGATAAAGCAAAGAAAGCTTATTTACGAAAATATCCTGTAGCCGGTATTTTCCGTGGCGATATCTGGGTGATTGAATTGAGCAAAATCAAGTTTACCGATAATACATTGGTATTTGGAAAGAAAACCTTGTGGGAACGATAACCTGAATACTTTTTCATACAAAGCGGCTTCAGATTGAAGCCGCTTTTTTATTTACTTACTAATGAAAAACACAACAAACAGTTCGCTTTTCATTTTTCTGTATCTTCCTCAAAAGAAAGCTTTCAATGAAATACTTATTTGCAGCACTGCTTTTAATTGCTACTTCTGCTTATGCCCAACAGCCTCCTGCTTTTATTACCGACAGTCTTGAGAAATACATTGAACGTGGCATGAAAGACTGGAATATTCCCGGCCTTGCCATTACCATTGTTAAAGATGGCAAGATTGTTTTCATAAAAGGTTACGGTGTGCGTGAAGTTGGTAAGCCGGAGAAAGTAGATGCAAACACTTTGTTCATCATAGCATCGAACTCCAAGTTGTTTACGGGTACAAGTCTTGCATTAGCAGAGAAAGAAAAGAAATTATCGCTCGATGATAAGGTAACAAAATACATCCCTTGGTTTCGATTGTACGATTCAACATCCACACAACTGGCAACAGTGAAAGACATGTTGTGCCATCGTTTAGGCACCAAAACTTTCCAGGGCGATTTTACTTTCTGGAACAGTAATCTGCCGAAAGATTCCATCATCTGGAAAATGCGTTTGCTGAAACCCGAAGGTGAGTTTCGTCAGAACTATGGTTACTGCAACTCGGGCTTTTTAGTAGCCGGTGAAATTTTGCAAAAAACCACGGGCAAAACATGGGAGCAATATGTGCAGGAACGCATCTTAAATCCGGTTGGCATGACCAACACCTTCATGAATACAGCTGGCATGGGCAGCAAACCAAATGTTGCGGTACCCTACTCCAACTCATTCGGTCCGTTAAGTCGCTTGCCTTATGATGAAATTGATAATCTTGGTCCCGCAACAAGTATGGTGAGTTGTGTAAACGATCTCAGCAAATGGTTACTGTTTCAATTAGACAGCGGCAAAATAAACGGCCAGACTGTTATACCATGGGATGTGCTGCAAAAAACAAGAGACGGAAATATTTTAACAGGCACACGCAAATCGCCGTACTATCCTTCGCATTTCCGTGCGTATGGCCTTGGTGAATTTATGACTGACTATAACGGAAGACAAGTGTACTGGCATACCGGTGGTGCATTTGGTTTTGTAACCAATGTGTGTTTTATACCGGAAGAGAAACTCGGCATCAGTATTTTAACCAACAACGATAACCAGAACTTTTTTGAAGCATTGCGTTACCAGATTATGGATGCATACCTCGGTGTTCCTTACACCGACAGAAGTAAATTTCAAATGCAGTTTCATGCACAGGATCAAGCCATGACCGATTCGAAAATTCAAGGATGGGAAATACGTGCAAAGAAAAAACCGGAATTACCTGTTAGTGCCGACGCATTTGTTGGCACTTACTATAACCATGTATATGGCAATATGCAGATTGTAAAAGAGAATGGTGAGTTAACTGTTCTGCTCAGCCATCATCCGAAATTAAAAGGCAAACTGGAATACATCGATAATAAAAATTTCCTGCTTACATGGAATCATGCATCTTACGGAAAGTTTGCAGTGCCGTTTGAATTACGCAACGGAAAAGTAAATGCCATTGAAATAAAAGCATCGGATTTTGTAGAGTATGATGGTTATGTGTTTTTAAAGAGAAACTAAACTGAAATTTTAATACGTAAACAAGCATGAGAAAATTAATTCCACTATTTGGATTGCTGTTGTTCAGCATCGGCTCCAACGCACAAAACGTGCAGCAGTTGATTGATCAGAAGGCAAAAGCCATTTTGCCGAAAGTAATTGAATGGCGCAGACATATTCACCAAAACCCCGAGTTGGGCAACCGTGAATTTAAAACGATGGAATACATTGCTGCGCATTTAAAAAGTCTTGGACTGGAAGTAACAACCGGCGTTGCAAAAACGGGCATCGTTGCTTTACTCAAAGGTGGTAAGCCCGGCCCTGTTGTTGCATTGCGTGCAGATATTGATGCATTGCCAATTAAAGAACGTGTTGAGTTGCCGTTCAAATCAACCGTAATGGCCGATTACCTCGGCACTCAGGTTCCTGTAATGCATGCCTGCGGGCATGATACACATATTGCCATGCTGATGGGCACTGCAGAAGTATTGGCAAGCATGAAAAAAGATGTACCCGGCACGGTGAAATTTATTTTTCAACCTGCTGAAGAAGGACCGCCCGGTACAGAAGAAGGCGGTGCTCCGTTAATGGTAAAAGAAGGTGTAATGGATAATCCGAAAGTAGATGCCATCTTCGGTATTCATATTGATGCGGATGTGGAAATTGGAAAAATCCAATACAAAAGCGGCTCGTTTATGGCCAGCAGCGATTGGTTTACTGTTACGGTAAAAGGTAAAGGTGCGCATGGTTCTACACCATGGCTGGGTGTTGATCCGATTGCTATTTCTGCGCAAATCATTAACGGATATCAAACAATTGTAAGCCGCAGTGCCGATTTAACGAAAGCACCTGTTGTAATTACCGTTGGTAAATTCAATGGTGGTGTGCGTGAAAATATTATTCCTGAAACGGTAAGCTTCAGCGGTACGATTCGCACACTGGACAGTAAAATGCAAAAAGATGTTTGGGAAAGAATGAAAACGATGGCCGCTAAAATTGCTGAAGCAAATGGTGCAGTTGCTGAAGTAGAAATCACCAATAAAACATTGGTGACGTACAATACACCTGCACTTGTTTCCATGATGTTGCCTTCGTTGCAAAATGCAGCAGGCAAAGAAAATGTAATTGAAGGTGTATGGAGTACAGGTGCAGAAGATTTTTCGTTCTTTGGCGAGAAGGCACCTGCGTTTTTCTTTAATGTAGGTGGTATGCGCAAAGGCGGTCCTGCAACCAATCATCACACACCCGATTTTTATATCGACGACAGCATGCTCGATGTGGGTGTAAAAGCCTTTTGCAACATTGTGTTTGATTATGGGAAAGTGAAGAAGTAAACAGCAATAGAAACACGGATTGAACTGATTAAAGCGGATGAATACAGATTTCTTCTGTGTTCATCCGTTTTATTTTTGTTAGCTGCGGATTTATCTAGCGTTTTAAAAATTTATTCTTCAGTAACTGTTCCAGCACGTCTTCTTTTTCGCTGCGGCTGATGGGGATACGATGTTGAGCAATGCGTATTTCGTTGCCTTCAATCGCATCAATCTTTGCCGCATTTACAATAAATGACTTGTGTGTTTTGATGAATTGAACTGCAGGCAAATATTCCTCCACCGATTTCATAGTGAGATAACTGATGTATTTTTTCTCAGCCGTATAAATGCACACATAGTTCTGCAGCGCTTCTACAAACTGTACATCGTTAAACGCAATGCGTACAAACTGGTTATCGGCTTTAATATAAAAATCACTTTGCTGAGTTGTATGATCTGCCGTTTTGTTTTGCTGCCGCAGTTCGTAATACTCTTTTGCCTTCATCGAGGCCTTTAAAAACCGATCGAATGAAATGGGTTTCACCAGATAATCCAATGCATTCAGTTCAAAACCATCTAATGCATATTGCGGATAAGCAGTGGTAAAAATTACCGGCGGCGCATGCTGCAGCGATTTAAAGAAATCAATGCCGGTGATTTTGGGCATTTGTATATCGAGCAACAGCAACTGCACTTCGCCTTTGCTGATAAGATCAGCCGCCTTTAACGGATGATCGAACTCACCCACCAGCTGCAGAAAATCTACATCAGCCACATATTCCTTTATGCCTTTACGGGCAAGTGGCTCATCATCGATAATAACAACATTGATCATCATGATACGTGCAGTTGAAGATGAACAGTATAAAATTCTGCCCCATTTTGGATATGCAGCTTGTATTTGCCGGGATACAATAATTCCAGCCGGCGCTGTACATTCTGTAAGCCGATGCCGCCATTTTTATCGGCCGTAATTACTTCTTCCTTTGAATTCTCCACAACAAAATCCAATATATCTTTTTCTTTCGACAGATTGATTTTTACAGAATTGATTTCATGGCTGTGATGCGAAATATGTTTGAATGCATTTTCTACAAACGACACTAACAGCAAAGGCTCAATTGTAAATCCTTTTACATCCGTAGCAACAGAAAAGTTTACAAGATATTTTTCATCTTTCCGGAGTTTCTGCAACGCTACATAATCGTTCAGAAAAGTAATTTCTTTTTCAATCGGTATTTTATCATCTGCTGCTTCGTACAACTGGTACCGCAGCATATCCGAAAATTTGTGCAGCGCTTCCCTTGCTTCCTGGTTTTCTTTATCAATTAAAAAATAAACAGTATTGATTGAATTAAATAGAAAATGCGGATTAATCTGCGATTTCAGAAAACTCAATTCTGCTTCTGCTTTTTCTTTTGCCATATCGACCATTTTTGTTTGCATGACTGTGTAATCAAACATGAGTTTAAACGCAGCACCACCCAGTACAAGGAAAAAATGTGGAATCACATTATCATACACTCGTCCTTTCCAGTTACCGGAAAAGTCGAGCAACGCAGGATTATTGGTAACATGACCGATGATTTTCATCTTTACATAACTGCTCAAGAGAATCATACCAATCAATATCACCGCAAATAATACATACTGCTTTTTGTACAGCAGTTTCGGAATAAGCAGGTAATTGGTGAGGTACACCAATGCAGCCAGATCAATTACCTTTATGAGCGTTACTTTAAACGCTGTAGCAGGCAATGCATAATCTTCATAGCGAAACATAAACCAGGTGCCGAATACCAGCATCCAGATGATGAGATGATGAAGATTGTATTTGAGAAAAAATTTAGCGTTGTGCATACCTCAAAATAAATGTACAAAATTGGCCTGTTAAAAAGGATTACAGCAGTTATTGCTTTTAATTGACGAAATGCAGAACTGCAGTTGGTCAAGCAGCAAATGCAGGTGATGTAAATTAATTGAACAGCTTTACCAGTTGTGCAACATTTGTTCAGAAAACGAATGCAACATGAACCATTTTCTTGCCGCTGTTTTTTCGTTGGTATTACTTTCGCCGCTTCTCTCCTGCGCACAGGTACAAAAGAAAAACCCGGAAGAGATAAAGACCGGTGGCCCATGCGAAGGATGCGAAGCCATCTACGAAAGTGCGGTGCCGTTTGAAAAACTGGAGCCAATGGTTTGGTTACCCGATTGGAATTTACCCGGACGAAAACTGGCAGTAAGCGGCACCGTATACAAAGCGGATGGAAAAACACCGGCAGAGGGTGTGATCATTTATGTTTATCACACCGACCAAACAGGTGTTTACCCAACCAAAGGCGATGAAACCGGCTGGGCCAAACGACACGGTTATTTGCGTGGCTGGATGAAGACCGATAAAAATGGGTTTTACAAATTCTTTACGTTGCGTCCGGGATCATATCCCAACAGTAAGAATCCGGCACACATTCATATCATCATTAAAGAACCGGGTAAACAGGAATACTGGATCGATGATTTTGTATTCGACGATGATCCTTTTCTTACAGCAGAAGAACGAAGCCATTTGCAGAACCGTGGGGGCAGCGGTCTTCTTAAACATAAGCCCGCCGGAAGCATGGTCAAAGCTGATCGAAATATTTACCTGGGAAAAAATATTCCGGGTTATCCGTTGTAAAAGAGATTAGCCATTAAACCTTATAACATATACCTTATTCCATAGTTCATAAATCGATACCAGAAAATAATCAAGTATCATGCTGGCTTCTTTTCTTTCTCTTATCGGGCCAATACATAGCAATAAGCATAGTGGTTGAAAATACAGCTGCAAACAGGGCAGCGCCTTGTGTTACTGGAACCTCCTTCCCTTTACTATATTTGTCTTGTTGAATAAAACCACCACTTGTGCCAAAAACGAGGAGGCTAACAAATCCAATCCAGCATGCCATAACAAAAAACCATAAAAGTTGTTTGAAAGCACCTGTATAATCACTCTTCCTATTCTTACTCTCTTTCATTTCGCATAATTTCTTGCACCAAACAACAAACTGCCGATACGCACCATTGTGCTTCCCTCTTCAACAGCAATTGCATAATCGCCACTCATGCCCATGGAAAGAACAGAGAGTGGTAAATGGTGAGTGGCAAGTTTCGCTGCACTTGCATCGAACAATGTTTTCAAATTGCAGAACTCTCCCCTCACCTTTTCCATGTCATCGCTGAACGAAGCCATTCCCATCAAGCCGCAGATGCGCACATTGGCCATTTTCAAATTTTCAAATTCAGTAATCGCTGTATTGAGCTCTTCAGCGTTCATGCCAAACTTCGTTTCTTCCTGTGCAATATGCACCTGCAGCAACACATCTATTACACGGTTGTTCTTTGCTGCTTCTTTATTGATCTCTTTCAGCAGTTTCAAACTGTCAACTCCATGAATCAACTGCACAAACGGCGCAATGTATTTTACTTTGTTGCTTTGCAGGTGACCGATAAAATGCCAACGGATATCGTTCGGCAACTGTGCCTGTTTATCAACCAGCTCCTGCACATAGTTTTCACCAAAATCTCGCTGTCCCAACTCGTACAATGCAACAATATCTTCCACAGGTTTTGTTTTACTCACTGCTACAAGTGTAACCTGTTTTGCGTCCAGTTCCTTTTTAATCGATTGATACGCTTCTGTATTCACTGCCATTGTGCAAAGTTGCTGAAAATAAAAATGTGCTGATCATTTTCAAATCAGCACATTTAGAATATTGTTTTCAAATTTAACCACCGACAGGGTTTGTAACCACTGTCGGGGTTTATTCATTATTTCAAAATACTTCTGCTAATTACAATCCGCTGTACCTCGCTGGTTCCTTCGTAGATCTGGGTAATTTTTGCATCCCGCATCAAACGCTCTACATGAAACTCTTTTACAAAGCCATAACCGCCGTGCACTTGTACCGCTTCTGTTGCTGTCCACATCGCAGCTTCACTTGCAAACACTTTCGCCATGGATGAGCTGAGTGTATAATCGAGATGATTATCTTTTTCCCATGCAGCCTTCATACATAACAAACGGGCTGCTTCAATTTTCGTTGCCATATCGGCCAGTTTAAACTGAATAGCCTGGTGATGCATAATTTCTTTACCAAAGGCTTTGCGTTGTTTCGAATACGCCAAAGCCAACTCATATGCACCGCTGGCAATACCAAGCGCCTGTGCCGCAATACCAATCCGTCCGCCAGCCAATGTTTTCATAGCGAATTTGAAACCAAAACCATCTTCACCAATGCGGTTTTCTTTGGGCACTTTTACATCCTGGAAAGAAATACTGTGTGTGTCACTTCCACGAATGCCGAGTTTGTTTTCCTTGGCACCCACCGTTACGCCGGGCCAACTTTTTTCTACAATAAACGCATTAATTCCTTTACTGCCTTTTGCTTTATCGGTTTGTGCAATCACTAAATAAACAGAAGCTGAGTTACCGTTGGTGATCCAGTTTTTAATGCCGTTAATCACATAATGATCGCCTTTATCTTCTGCTGTTGTTTGCTGCGAAGTAGCATCACTGCCCGCTTCCGGTTCGCTCAGCAAAAACGCACCAATGTACAGTTCGCCATCTTTCTTACCCTGGGCAAGCGGCGTTAAATATTTCTGCTTTTGTTCTTCGGTACCATACTCCTGCAGGCCATAACATACCAGACTGTTGTTGACACTCATACACACACTCACACTTGAATCCACCTTGCTGATCTCTTCCATCGCCAGTACATAGCTGATGGTATCCATTCCTGATCCACCGTATTCGGGTTTCACCATCATACCCATAAAACCCAGATCGGCCAGTTTGCTGATCTGTTCTTTGGGAAATTTCTGCAGTTCATCACGCTCAATAACACCGGGCAAGCATTCGGTTTGGGCAAAATCCCGGGCTGCTTTCTGAATCATCAGTTGTTCTTCTGTCAATTGAAAATGCATAGGACTTAATCGTTTTTGCCAAAGATAAGGGATACTAACAGTTGAAAGTTTTTTATTCAAAATTGCAACTATTTAAATACCAAGTAATGGGTATTTGTAACTTTAGGCAAGCATTTAACTTCAACCCAAAAATATCCCAGCATGAAAGCAATCGTTTTCATTTCTTTCTTTTCTGTTGTTTTTTCATTGCAATCCGTTGGTCAAACCTGTTTAAGCGGCAACTGCAGCTCGGGCTTTGGCAAATTCAAATACGAAAACGGCGATATCTACGAAGGCGAGTTTTACGACGATAAACGGGAAGGTTTTGGCGTGTACATCTGGAAAACGGGTGAAAAATTTATTGGTGAAAGCCTCGGCAATGTGTTCAGTGGTTTTGGGGTGATGGAGTTTAAAGACGGCACCAAATACATTGGCGATTTTAAAAATGGAGAATTTGAAGGCGAAGGCGAGAAAACACTTGCCGACGGAAACAAACAAACCGGCATTTGGGAAAAAGGCAAATACCTCGGTAAAATTTCTTACTACGGTAAACCCGTCGGCACCACCGGTTGCCTTAACGGTGATTGTGATGCAGGTTATGGTATGAAGTATTATAGTGGCGACGACCGCTACTTTGGTTATTTCAAAAACGGCAAACGTGATGGCTATGGCGCTTACTACTGGAACGATGGCACACGCTGGGTTGGTCAGTTTGAACAAAACCTGTTAACCGGTTACGGCACCTATTTCTTTATTACGGGTGAGAAATATGTAGGCTATTTTATTGATAGTAAACGTAATGGCTGGGGCATCAACTACGATCCCAACACGGGTGTTAAGAAGATCGGTTTCTGGAAAGATAATAACCTGGTTACACCCAAAGCATCGCTGGTAACAAACGGTAATGCTACAGGCTGCATCAGCGGCGATTGTAAGAATGGTTACGGTAAATATGTATACAACAATGGTTATTACGAAGGCTATTTTAAAAACGGTTACCGTAACGGACAAGGCAAATATTATTTCGATATCGGCGATTTGTACATTGGTAATTTCGACGATAACAAGTTTAACGGCAAAGGCACTTACTACTATACCAATGGCGAACGCTACACCGGCGAATGGAAAGATCAACGCACACATGGTAAAGGAGAATTAGTGCAGTTTGACGGTACGTTGAAAATCGGATACTGGAAAGAAGGTACTTACCAGGATAAAACTACACCGCCTCCCGGTTACGATGCATGGGTACGAAACAACTATCAATCAACTGCGGGCGGCAATACCGGAACCATTGCTGCAAACAATAACAACAGCAACAACAACAAGCCTACGGTTAACCAAAACAATACAAAACCGAACACCACAACCGGTAACAACAATACCACCGCTAACAATAACAAACCGAATGTAAACAACAATACAGGCAACAGTAACACCAACAATAAACCAACCAATACTACCAACAGCAATACCAATTTCGGCACAAGTAATACCAGCGGACTTGTAACTACCAACTTTAAACGAAAACTGGCGTTGATAATCGGTAATCAGTCATATCAGTATGCAACGGCATTGCGCAATCCAAAAAACGATGCCCGTTCAATGGCACAGGTATTACGAGCCTGCGGCTTTGAAGTGATCGAAGTAATTGATGGCAGCGCAACACAAATGAAAGCAGCTATCCGTGATTTTGGAGCAAAGATTATTGGTGCCGATGTGGCGTTATTTTATTACTCAGGCCACGGTATGCAGGTTGACAACTCCAACTTCATGATTCCGATTGATTTTAAACTGCAGACCAAATCGGATGTAAAAGACGATTGTCCGAATATCAACTGGGTATTGGATCGTATGCAAAGAGCATCAACCAAACTCAACATTGTAATCTTGGATGCCTGCCGCAACAATCCGTTCGATCGTGGTTCGTTTGGCGATGATGATGCCAGCGAAGGTTTGGCGTCTATTACACCACCCGATAATACTGTTATTTCTTTTGCTACAGATCCTGGGTCTGTTGCCAGCGATGGTGTTGCAGGCACCAATGGTTTGTACACCGGTGCATTAATCAAATACATCGCATCGCCCAACATGCAACTCGAAAATGTGTTTAAGTTAACCGGTCGTGAAGTGCGTGAAAAATCAAGCGGTAAACAAAAACCCTGGCTCAACTCAAATTTCTACGATATCTTCTACTTTAAAGCGCAATAACAAATTTCATTTTTATACAAAGCCGGGAGATGCAGATCATCTTCCGGCTTTTTCATTGCAGGTTTCCTAACTTTAACCTATGTCGTCAACAACTTTAAATGCCGATTACTGGAGCAACCGCTACCGGCAAAACGAAACCGGTTGGGATATTGGTTATGGCTCCACTCCACTGGTTGGATATCTGCAAACCATAACTGATAAACAATTGGCTATTCTTATACCCGGCTGTGGTAATGCTTACGAAGCGGAATGGTTGCTGCAACATGGATTTACCAATGTTACGGTACTGGATATTTCGCCGGTTTTGACCGCTGCGTTGCAAGCGAAGTTCAAAGATGCACCTGTTACAATTACGACCGGCGATTTTTTTGCACACGAAGGACAATACGATCTGATACTGGAACAAACTTTCTTTTGCGCAATTGATCCAGCCTTGCGCAATCAATACGTACAGCAAATGCAACGCTTGTTAAAACCGGGCGGTAAGCTGGTAGGTGTTTTATTCAACCGCTCGTTTGAAGGAGGTCCGCCGTTTGGCGGCAGTAAAGAAGAATACGAAGAACGGTTTAGCCCCTACTTACACCTAAAAAAAATGGAGTTGTGTACCAACTCCATTCCTCCACGTGCAAACGCAGAATTATTTTTTATTGCTGAAAAAGTTTAACCTCTTCCCATTTCCCGCAGGTATGCCACATGCGATGCAAGGGCCATCCGCATTTTCGGATACTCGATGTATTCGATGTTAAACTCCTGGCAGGTTTGCTTAATGATTTTGCTGATGGCAGGATAGTGAATGTGTGAAATTTTCGGGAACAGGTGATGCTCTACCTGGAAATTCAATCCACCCACGAGCATTGAAATCAATTTGTTTTTTGTTGCAAAGTTGGCGGTTGTTTTCAACTGGTGAATGGCCCACTCATCTTCCAACCGGTTATCGGGTTCAACCGGCATCGGGAAATGCGTATGCTCAACGGTATGTGCAAGCTGAAATACAATACTCAACACAAAACCTGCAAACAATGTAGAAACCAAGAAACCTAATAACCAAGGCAGAAAACCTGCAACATATATTGGTAATGCTACGAAAATAAATAAGTGTGCAATCTTAAATGCCCAAAACACCACGTGGTCGCTCACATGCATTTTCTTTAAAGGCATGGTACCGATCTTTTGCTTGAAATACTTTTGATAGTCCAGCACAAAAATCCAGAGAATGTACAGCAACGCATACAGGAACCAGAAATAACGATGCTGGTATTTGTGCAGGCGGTATTTCTTTTGTGTGCTGCTCATACGCATCCAGGGTTGGATATCGATATCATCATCCACACCATCTACGTTGGTATAGGCATGGTGAATGATGTTGTGCTTTACATTCCACATAAAACTGCTGCCACCGAGAATATTCAGCGAAAAAGCAGCTAAAACATTTACCGGCTTGTATTTACTGAAACTGCCATGCGCACCATCATGCATTACATTAAAACCAATGGCCGAAACCAATCCGCCGAGAATGATTGATTCAATGATACCTAAAACGATACCGGGCGTAAAAAATACAAGATGCACATACACTGCAATTAATGCAACCGCAAATGCAATGGCCTTAAAAAACAGTTGAAAATTACCTGTAGGACGTTTGCCTTGTTCTTCGAAGTAAGCATTTACTCTTCTCTTAAGTTCGGCATGAAAAGAATGTGCTTTAACGGCAAATTTTGGAGTACTCATATGTTCTAACAAAAAAAATTACAGCAAAGGTAACGCATCTGCGTCTTTTTTGAGCAGCTTGTTGAATGATGACAATGTATTAACAGGCTAAACTACGACTGATTGTTATCAGGTGGTGATTTGTATCAACGCATCAAACGAACGAATGCCTATTCGTTTTTCGGTAATAAAGCCTTCACCATATTCTACACCAATGCGTTTACCCAGCATTTTGTGACGGGAAATGATGGTATCGAAATAAGCCGGCGTTGAAATATAGGTTTGAGGCTCATCATCGTTAGGATTCACAGAAGCATTACTGAACTGTGTACCATAGGCTTTAATACTTTCTACCTTACGATTAAAGACAGATGTAATATCAAAAATAAAATCGGGCTCAGCGTAACGGTCCTGAATGTAATGAAACACATATTTGGGTCGCCATGCTTCCTGAGCTACTCCATCGAGAGCCGTTTCAATTTTACGTAACCCGGATAAGAAACTCGCATCAGACACCAGTTTGGAAGAACGGCCATGATCGGGATGACGGTCTTCAATAGCATTACAAATCACAATTTCAGGCTGATACTGCCGTATTTTTTGGATGATCTGCAGTTGGTGTTCTTCATCGTTTTTAAAAAAACCATCCCGCATGCCTAAGTTTTCACGTACATGCACACCCATAATTTCTGCAGCAACAGCCGCTTCCTGCCGGCGGGTTTCGGCAGTACCTCTGGTACCTAATTCGCCACGGGTAAGATCGATTACACCCACTTTTTTGCCATTGTTGATTTCTACCATCAATGTTCCTGCACAACTTAATTCCACATCATCGGGGTGAACGCCAAATGCGAGTATATCTAATTTCATCGATTAAAATTTTGGATTGTAAAAGTACAGGATAAGCAAGTAAGTGCAAGCAAAGCTGCTGAGCGAAAGCAACCCGTTATTTCTTTGAGGTTGAATTATAACCGGGATAGTTGTAATACATACGATCGATTTCCTGCACAATTTCCTCAATCTGTTTATCGAAGTGGTCTTCCTGCGGATTCCAGCCTTGTTTTAAGCTGGTGCCAGCAAAAAACATGAGCGTTTGATAAAACCCGGCCGTAAAGCCGCCCTTCATTTCGTGTACAATTTCGTAACAGTTGTTGCCTGTTTGGCGGTTGATGAGCTTCATGAGCACTTTACCCTGATAAATGGACAAGTCGGTTACTTTATCGGTAAAGCCTGCACGTAATTCTTTTTCCCTTGACTTAATGTATTTCTTACGTTCGGATTTGCCGCTGATATTTTCGAGGTGCTTGTTTACATCATTCATAACTACACCCGCCGAGCGTGCGTACGGATAGGTTACATAAACAGCATTGCGGAGTCTTGTCCAGTTGGCCCAGTATTTCGCCGCTTCTTTGGGGTTACCGCCCCAAACCAGCACTTCGCTTATTTCCCGGCCGCCGAGCAGTTCGCCATTGATGACCATGGCTTTTACGAATACCGTATCATTGGGACCATATTCAGTTTTCACTACCTGCTTAACGTTGGTATCGGCCGTTTGTGCAACAGCCGGCTGCACAGCCAAAACTGCGGCAACGAGTACAGATAAAAGAAATATGTGTTTGCGACCCATCATCAATCCTGTAAATTAAAGAATCTTCCTCTTTATACAAAAGACAAGAGCGATGTAACCTTTGCTGCCTTGTGAAGATTTTCTTAATTCGTTGTCAGGACGTCGCAGACGTCAGACACCTGAACTTTCACATTTACAAGAAGCGCCTTGACTTGTTTTACGTCATTTGTTAAAACTAGAGATGAGTAGCAATTGATTTTTAAACAAGATGGAACGTATATTTAGGTGTTGTGCGTTAGTCAAGCAAGACACTTCTAAAAGAAACAACTATTACTGATTACTAAAATATAATTAGGTGAGAGACTTAAGCATTGGCGGGTGGACATCAATTTTACTCGGCTTCGGCTACATAATTTATTGTGCTTATGGTTTTGATACAAATCCTAACAAAAAGTTTTATCACAAGCTATTTGTTAGACAGACTTTTTTGACTCATCTTGTTGCGGCACTTGGACTTTTTTGTTATGGGTATTATAGGTGCAACAATGGACATTATCAAGAAACCTTTTATTTCGCACCCCTTATTTTTCTAATCGCACTTATGTTTTTCAATTGGCTGACAAGACTTGCAACGGATAGAAACATATTGATTTCGACAAGATGGGATTCTAGACCACCACAATACAAATGGTATATTGACGGTTTTTTCAGTTTTCTAATAGTATTGATACCAATCCTGTCGTCTGTACTCGCCATGAATAAATTTAGATTTGGAGAATTCTTCAGATAGATAACCAACACACAACTTTGGGCTTCAGCTAGTGTTGGCATCCACGTCAACTAACCTGCTATTCTTTTTTGATTTTAAAAAACTGCAAGTTGGCGAGGACTGCAACTTGAACATGAACTGTAAAAATCATGAATCAAAATAAACTGATCAATATAGAAAATCTTTCACCAAAAGATCGATATGGATACTTCATACGGAAAGTTGCGGACTTTCAGGAAGTATGGTTCATTCAAGACAATGATCGATACCTGATGGTTGGAGACAATGACGACCGAATGGCAATTCCTGTTTGGCCAGAAAAAGATTTTGCAGAACTTATGTTGAAAGATGATTGGAAGAATTATAAAATAACCAGCATGGAGATGGTGCACTTCCTTGAATGGCTGGATACAATTGAAAAGAAAGGGTATAAAATAGCTGCGTTTCCGTACAGCGATTTAAAAAGCGTTATGGTAACTGCAAAAGAAATGAAAGCACATCTACTTTATGAAATGGAACAATACGAATAAATTATTCTTTAAAAAGTGTATTTGCTGCAACTAACAATCCAATAATAAAAAATGGTTGATGCATCAACACCAACCATTCAATCTTTTAAACAAATCCTTACCTGTTATACCTTCTTCAACTCCGCTTTCCTGTTCTTCTGTATATGATTCCAGCTGGCGAGCAAGAAACCAAAAGTCATCACCAATATACCTAACCATAAAACATTAATCGCCGGGAACTGGTAAGCCTTCAGCGTAACGTATTCCAGCACCGAGTTGCTTTCTTTCACACCAAGATTAATACCATCCGCATCAGCACCTTTAAACGCCAGGATCAGGCTTTGCGAAATAACAGTATCTGCCACAGGCATAATATTGTTACCACGCAAAATGAGCATTGGCTCGGCCGTGTACTTGCTGCTGTCTTTTGCATAAATGGTTAATGATGCTGCAAATACAGAATCAGTAGCCTCGTACGGAATATTTTTACGTGTAATGTTACGGCCTACTTTATCGAGCACCATAAAGCCCTGCGAATAAAACACCGTATCGCCGGGTTGCAGTTTATGATCTTTAAAAGAAGAGGTGTCTCTGTTCTTTTCTTTGTTGGGTAGCGAAGTAATGTACGTAAACACATCTTTGTGCAGGTAGTGTTTACTGTCGGGGTTCGCCATTATCCCTTCGTTGCCTTTGAAGTTGACAAATGCATCAGGATACAGCGTAAAGCCTTCGTCTTTATTCTTGTACTTGAAATGAATTTTAAAATACTGCTTCGGATCAGAAGGATGCGTTGAATCGCCTTGGTAGGTAACCATGTACTTACCCATATCCGTCGCCACTCCTTTTACCAGTGTAAGATTTTCTGCCGGGTTTTCCTGGCTTTGTTCGCCAAAGTTCACCATAATACCACTGGTGTTCCAGCTGAGTACTTCTTTCTTCGATGCAGAAATTAAAATACCGAGCAGTGTTAAGCCAAACCCAACGTGTGCAATGGATGCACCTGCTTTGATCATCTTCCCTTTAATGCCTGTAAAAATGTAAAAGGCATTCGCCACTACTGCATACACCGAAGCAAAAATGCTGAGGTGAATAGCAGCCAGATAACCGACACCGTATTTGTTATAATTGATGTCGCCCCAAATGCTGATACTGAGCGATGCAACTAAAGCAATAAGTGTTGGCAACCAGATTGATTTAATGAATGCAGCACCGGCTGTTTGTTTGTATTTGAGGTACTGACTGATGGCAGTAAGAATGGCAATGACGAATGAAAACAGAATGAGGACTTTATTATATGAGTACTCAATATCTTCTGCTGGTGCGTACTTGGTTCCAAAGATTTTGTTGACAACCGGCAACGATGTTTTACCAATAATAAACAGTGCCGAAATGAAAAACAGTAACGAACCTACAAATAACCAAAACTCACGTGCGCTGATGACTTCTTCTTTTGCAACTGTTGGTATTTGCTTATAACGCATACCCAGTAACACAAACGAAGGAACCACAAAAATGAGCAAGAAGGTAAGCAGCTGAGCATTCATACCCAAATCGGTAAAGGCATGCACACTGGTATCGCCCAAAATACCGCTGCGGGTTAAAAAGGTTGAATAGATGATCAACAGATGTTGCAGAATAAAAAACAGGAAAGTTGCCCGCAACGAATGACCGGTATGCTTATAGGCAATCAATGTATGAATACCGCAGATGGCAATGAGCCACGGCACCAGCGAAGCATTTTCTACCGGATCCCATGCCCAGTAACCGCCAAAGGTTAAGCTTTCGTACGCCCATGCAGCGCCCATCATAATACCCAATCCTAAAATACCGGCACTGAAAATAGCCCAGGGGCGTGCAGGTAATACCCAGCCGCCAAAGTCTTTTTTCCAAAGTCCGGCAATGGCGAAAGCAAACGGCACGATGGTACTTGCAAAGCCGAGGAAAAGCACAGGCGGATGAATCACCATCCAGTAGTTCTGCAACAAAGGATTCAATCCGTTACCATCACGGATAAAACTCAGGTAATCGCTGCGCAGATGCCCTTGCGAATCAAATCCGATCGGGAATTGTTCAGGACTCAACATGCCTTGGTCACGCATCAAGACAAAGGGATTACTGCCTATTTTAAAATCGAAGAAATAAATACCTATCACCATCGTAGCCAATGCAAACTGCATAAAGCTGATGGTAACCATTACCGGCGCTTCCCATTTCTTTTCACGCAGGATAATGATACCGCCGAGGATACAATGCCAGAAGCTCCAGAGCAGAAAGCTACCCTCCTGTCCTTCCCAAAAACAACTGAGGATGTATTGCATGGGCAGCTGGTAGTTGCTGTGCTGCCAGGCATACTTGTACTCGAAGCGGTGATTGGAAATGATAAAATAGAGTGTAACAAAAATGCCGATGACAGCTATAATTTCGGCGAGGAACGCTCCCCTCGCAATACGTTTCCAGCTTTGCTGCTGCGAAGGAAGTTGCGACTGTGTTGCTTTAAAATAAGCGACGGTTGCTAATAAGGAAGCTACAAAAGATACAATGGACAGGAAGGTTCCAATCTGTCCGGGTAATAACTGTTCGCCTGTATATGGCATGTGTAATGCGTTCTTTTATGAAAGAGATAGTTTGGTTGAAGCTGCAATTATTTGGCAGCCGTGCTGATTTTTGCCTTTTCTTCTTTGTATTTGCTGGGGCATTTAATCAGAATATCATCGCAGAGGAAAGCGCTGTCGGTCATTTTTCCTTTCAATACCATGCGTTCACTACGTTCCATATCCGTTGGTGGCTTGCCCTTCATGTACACCACTTTTGTAGCGCCACCCAGAGAATCTTTTACATGAAAACTGAGGTAATTGGGATTTTTAAGGGCATCGTATTCAATATGTTTGCCATTGGTTGTGTCTAGTTTGGCAATAAGATGTAAGAATTTACCGGGTTTGGCTTTGGCTGATTCGATGGTATCGTAGGTTGACAAATCGCCCATCATGCTGATAAGAATACCAATTCCCACAGCGATTACTACAAGAATGAGAATATGTGAAGTCTTCATTTTTCTCTGCTGTTTTTATTGCAGCGCAAAGTTAGCCCAAAACAGGTTTCGGAACAGAAGGAAACTGACAATTAGCTACAGGAAGTGATGAAATGCTAAATTTTAACAAATGAACTGTCCTCGTGCACTTTTCAACAAAGACAAATCCGCAGTCCTTAAACAGCTTTTAGCAGCCTGCTAAAAACCTTACGCTTTTATACCTAGAAATGATGGAGGGACACACTGTTTTTTAAAAATGAACCCTTGCAGAATTAACCTTTTGCGACAGTACACAATACCTTCAACCTGTAAAAAATGACGATCCAACAGTTTTAAAATCCACATAAAATATCCTAACGTGCAAGACCAACAATGTGCGCTGAAAAACCAGTAGCTTCAAACAACAGGATAGATGACTGAAGAACTCAAGAATTTAGAAGCTAAACCCCGACTTGTCGGGGTTTTTAAATTGTCTGTTTTAATTGCCCAAAACCGAATCGTCATATTGCTTATGCATCTTTTAAAAAATAAACCGAACAGCAGTATTACCTGGCTTTCGTTTGCATTAACCATCGTTACCGGCATTATTGCCGGTTTTGCTATTGTAAGCTGGGGAACAAATGCACTCCACTTGATAACGGTTAATGGTGATACCACTATTATCAAACTGAATACAGCCATCTGCTTTCTTTTTGCTGTTATTGCATATGGTTTAACGACGGTTGAAAAATATAAGACACCGGGAATTGTTCTGGCCATTGTACTTATTGGGTTAAACCTTCTGAACTTAAGCCAATACATTTTTGGTTATAATCTTGGTATTGACGAGTTTTTTTTAAAAGATAGCTATACCCAACCGCAAGGCTATCCCGGCAGAATGACGATCAACACTTCTCTCTTTTTTCTTTTTACGTCTTTTTTCACCATCTGCTTATCGGTACGATTAAAACCGAAAATTACAGAACTGCTTATACCACCTTTTTGGGCTGCTACGGTTTTGGCGCTTGTAGCTTACGGCTATAGTTTTGCCAACTCTGAAAGAATACCCAATCACCATAAATTATCGCCGGTTACCGTAATAGAATGTTTTCTGCTGGCAACGGCCATACTTGTATCCCGATCTGACGAAGGGTTTCTGGCTCCTTTTACCAAAAAGACAGAAACAGCAAAGCATAACAGCCGTATGCTTGTTTACGGCATACTGCTTACACTTTTTTTCGGATGGTTACGATTGAGAGGTGAGTTAAGCGGATTGCTACAACATGACATAGGCATAGCGCTGATGGCGGCGGCATACATTCTTATCATCATGTACTTCACGAAAATTACAACGGTTAAACTCAATTATCTTGAGCAAAGCCTGAAAAAAGAACAAGCCCTATCCGAACAAATCATCAACAGTTTGCCTGCAATCTTTTTTGTTACAGATAAAGACAATAGGTTTATACGCTATAACGACAACCTGCTGAAAGCAACCTGCTGCAGCAAAGAGGAAATTGAACAATTAACTCCGCATCATTTTTTTCCGGAAAGTGAGCGCTACAAAGTAGATAACTATCTGCAGCAGGCAAAAGAAAAAGGATTGGTAGTTATTGAAAGTGATCTGATAGATAACGAAGGCAACGTTGAGCCTTTCTTTTTCCGTACGATGGCGATCGATTACAACGGAGAACCCTGCTTAATCGGAACGGGCGTAAATATATCTGAGCGAAAAAATGCGGAAGAGGAAATTAAGCTCTTAAACCGTCAGTTGCGAAGCCTCAATAACCGACTCGATAACATACGTGAAGAGGAACGTACAACCATCGCCCGTGAAATACATGATGAGCTGGGCCAACAGTTAACCGTATTTAAAATTAACCTGGCATGGCTGAAATCATTACCAAAAGATGCCGACGCAGAATTTGAAAACCTGACCACCGAAATGCTGGCCTTATCGGACAGTATGATCCACTCAGTCAGACGCATTGCACATGACTTGCGGCCACCCGCACTGGAAGATCTGGGACTGGCAGAGGCTCTTCGTATTTACTCCGAGGAATTTGAAATGCGCAGCGGAGTCTCGATTCACTTTTATTCGGAACTGGACCAGCTCGAACTACCGGAAGATACCGGCAAAGCCTTTTACCGTATTTTCCAGGAAAGCCTTACAAACGTAGCCCGCTATGCTAATGCTACCCATGTAGAAGCTTTGCTCGATTTAGAAGATGATGAAATCATTCTTTCTGTATCAGATAATGGTATCGGGTTCGATATAGATTCAGTTACCCGCAAAAAAACCCTTGGCATCATTGGCATGCGGGAACGTGCACTAATAACAGGCGGCAAATTTGAAATCAACAGCAAACCTAATTGCGGAACAACAGTGCTTGTACGTGCACCTCTTTACCAGGAAGCAGACAGCGGAAACTACTAACCTTAAGTGCCTTTTCCGCCATTTTCAACATACTCCATTTTTTCAAAGGCTCGCAATTTTATGAATTGTGCAAAACTTTGCCTGCAACTAACTGTAGTTAAGTCCTCGTCTATTACCTTTGCATCCGCTTTTAAAAAACTGTGATCATGACTGATCTTTCCGGGTTCGATCCGAATGGAGCCGGCAACCCAAACAACAATGTATTTGGTCTTCCTTTTTCTGAAGAAGACGCCGCCCTCGTAATTTTACCCGTGCCATGGGAAGTAACTGTAAGTTATAAAGCAGGAACAGCCCGGGCTCCCGAACACATTTTCAGAGCCAGTTTACAGGTAGATCTGCACGACAATGACACAACCGATGCGTGGCGCAGGGGAATTTATATGCGGGATGTGGATCGCAACATTCTTTTAAAAAGCGATTACCTGCGAAAAGAAGCCGAACTATACATCAACTACATTGCACAGGGCGAAAACGTTAACGACAACAAGTTTATGTGCAAAACACTCAAGGAAGTAAATGCCGGGGGTGTGTTTTTGAATGATTGGGTATACACACAAACAAAAGAGTTATTGGCAAAAGGCAAATTGGTTGCCTTGCTGGGTGGCGATCACAGTACGCCTCTCGGTTATTTCAAAGCCATTGCCGAAAAACATGGCAACTTTGGTATTCTGCAAATTGATGCACACTTAGATCTCCGTAAATCCTATGAAGGATTTGTTTACTCGCATGCTTCAGTAATGTACAATGCGCTGAATGAAGTTCCGGAAATAGAAAAGTTAGTTCCCTTAGGTATACGGGACTATGGTGATGATGAGTTGAAGCTTGTTAACGAAAGTAATAACCGCATTACCGTTTTCTTTGATCGTGCAATGAAAGAACGGCTTTTTGAAGGGGAAGCATGGAAAACTATCGCTGATGAAATTGTAGCCCAGCTTCCGCAAAAAGTATATGTGAGCTTTGATATTGATGGGCTCGACCCCAAACTTTGTCCATGCACAGGTACACCGGTAATGGGCGGGCTGGAAACTGAACAGGTTTTTTATCTCTTCCGTAAAATACTATCAAGCGGCAGACAGTTAATCGGGTTTGATGTGAATGAAGTAGGCGTAAGTCCTACTGAATGGGATGAAAATGTTGGTGCCCGGGTTTTATATAAACTCAGCAATCTGCTGCTTGCTTCCAACCCCGTATAAAATTTAATTCTTTGCTGGAGAAAGGACTGCTTTGATTGCAGTCCTTTTTTATTTGGTTGAAGCTGTCGCAAAAAAAAGCCAACCCTGAAAAGAGTCGGCCGTTGCTAACCTATGAAAAACACCTATTGCAAGTGTACATAAAAAAAATCCGTAAATCCAATTTTTCTCAATTTTTTTTTAAACCCGGCCTGCGCAACCGTTTGCGCAGAATAGAGCATCCACCCGGTATCTGTTATACTGTACCCTGTTGTTTGCTATTTGCCCTGCGCAATCGAATACGTAGCAGTAGGCTCCTTGCTGTTCTTTACACGAAAAGCATAAAGTTCAGCCCAATACTACCTCTCTAAAAAATATTTAACCTGATGAACATCAAGTATTTTGATGAGCAATAATTGGCTTGCTCTTAATTGTTTGCTTAACTTAGAGTACTAACGTGAGCGCAGCAACATAAAATAACCTGACACCGTTAGCTTAATAACCAAAAATGACTAACCCCATCAACAAGCGAATGATTTTTGCATTATCGCTGTTAACGATTGCTGTGTCGGCGGTTGCACTCATTTCCATCTGGCAATCGCAGCAGATAAAAAAATTTGATGCAGAAATTACACGGTTCGAAGAGAACCGCTACCTGACGCAGCAGCTGACAATGGCCGTACTCGATAACGAAACCGGTGCCAGAGGCTTTGTTATTACAGCACAAAAAGCGTTCCTGGAGCCAATGATCAGTTCCGAACGCAAGCTCGACGAATTGCGCATTCTTCTTGCAAAACGAACTCTCAACCCGGAACTTGCAACGCTTATCAACGACTCGTTAAGTCCACTCATCGATTTACGAAAAGAATTTTCCTGGCAAATGGCAGCCCTCGTAAACAGCAAGAAATATGAAGAAGCCGTAAAACTTGTATTGGAAGGCCGGGGTAAATATTATACCGATGAAGTTCGCAGAATTGCAAACAAAATTGATACGATCCGTAACAAGATGCTAGATTTAAAGCGACTGGAAAATGAAAGATTTATCCAGAACTCAAACGCTGTCCAAATTGTTGTTCTTATACTCGTACTCATTATCTCTGCTTTTAATTTCCGGCAGCTTGTCAGAATATTCAACAAACAAAAGGAAACCGAATTACAGCTTCGAACCAGTGAGCAATTATACTCGGCGCTTTTTTATAAAAGCCCGATTGCCAAATGGATTGTGGATCCTGCAACCAGCAAAATGCTCGATGTGAACAACAGCTTTTGTGAGTTATTTCAAATAAAACCTGAAAGTGTTATCGGAAAATCGACTGCCGATATCGGACTAGCTAATACACCGGGCATCAGAGAAGCCGTGCAACAACAGCTTGCGGCAACCGGATGTGTGCGTAATCTTGAATACAAAACCACACTTCAAAACGGCGATATAAAATGGGTGTCCATGAGTATCGATCCTATTAAGCTGGATGGTAAAGACTGTTTTGTTGGCGCTTCGGCAGACATCACTTCATTAAAAGAAAAAGAGCAACTCATAGCAGAAATGAACGAAAACCTCGAAGAAAAGGTATCGGAAAAAACCGCGGAGCTGAGAAAGAATGAAAAAAAATTACAAGAGCTCAACGATTCGCTGGAGCGTATGGTTGAACACCGAACGGCACAGCTTTCTGCCGCCAACAAAGAACTCGAAGCGTTTAGCTATTCTGTATCGCACGACTTACGGGCTCCTCTTCGTGGCATAATAGGCTTTGCCAACATTATACAGGAAGACTATGGCGCTAACATGCAGGAAGAAGAAAAAAGACTGTTTGGCATCATTCAGAAAAACACGCAAAAAATGGGAAACCTGATCGATGACCTGCTCGATTTTTCCCGCCTCGGCAGAAAAGAAATATCCAAAACAACAATCGATACGCAGGCCTTGGTAAAAGAAGTAATTGATGAGATGGGCAAATCAAATGCAAGAACAGATGCAGTGGAATGGATAATCGGTACGCTCCCATCTGTTAATGCCGATCTTTCAACATTACGGCAGGTATGGGTCAATCTCATTTCAAATGCTTTGAAGTACAGCAAACAAGTATCCAAGCCAGTTATTAAAATCGGTAGCTATCGGGAAGACGATCAACTTGTATTTTTCGTAAAAGACAATGGTGTTGGCTTCGACGAACAATATAAAAACAAATTATTCCAGGTATTTCAGCGCCTGCACAGCGAGAGTGAGTTTGAAGGAACTGGAATTGGCCTGGCGCTTGTACAGAAAATCATAACACGCCACGAAGGCAAAGTATGGGCAACCGGAGAAGTAAACAAAGGTGCAGAATTTTATTTTTCATTACCACAATAACCTTTATGCAACACAAATCTGTTGACATTTTATTGGTAGAAGACAATATCGACGATGCCGAACTCACCATCAGAGAATTTAAAAAGCACAATATTGTAAACGAACTTTTTCATGTAAGTGATGGTTCGCAGGCTCTCGATTACATTTTTGGTAAAGGTGTATTTACAGGCAGGTTAATTGAGCAAAGGCCTAAACTCATTTTGCTTGATATTCAGATGCCTAAAGTGAATGGCATTGAGGTACTCGAAGCAATTAAGGCTGATGAACGCACAAAAACAATTCCGGTAGTGATGCTTACCTCCTCAAAAGAAGATCCGGATATTCAACGTTGTTACCAACTTGGGGTTAACAGCTATATTGTAAAACCGGTAAATTTTGAGGCATTTACGGTTGCCATACGAAGTATCCATTTTTATTGGCTTCTCTTGAATGAACCTCCTGCAAAATAAGAATATGCATAACCATGAATAAAAAACTGAACATCCTGATTCTGGAAGACAACCCCACTGATGTGGAGTTGATCAAACATGCCCTCCGAAAAGAAGAGATGCAGTATGAAAGTACATGGGTAGATAACCGGCCCGATTTTATTACGGCGCTTTCGAACAATTCATTTGATGTTATATTATCAGACAATTCACTACCTCAATTTGAAGCAAGAGAAGCTGTACAAATTGTACGCAACTTGCTGCCCGACATACCGTTTATTCTGGTTACGGGTACGGTACACGAAGATTTTATCATCAACATTATGAAGCTGGGTATTGATGATTATATATTGAAAGACCGGTTAACCAGGTTGCCTTCTGCCATTTACCAGGCAATCAGCAATAAAGAAGCTAAAAAAGAAAAACAACTTGCAGAAATACAACTTCGTTCGAGCGAAGCGAAATACCGTTTTCTAATTGAACATATTGAAAAGGGAATTTATGCGCTCGATAAAAACTGGCGTGTTTTATACATGAATAAAACTGCTGCAGAAATATTTGAATGCAACCCCGATGAAATTGCAGGCAAAGTACTGTGGGATGAATACCCGCAATTGATTGGCGGAAAATTTTACAACGCCTATAAAAGAGCCATGCAACTACAACAGCAGGTACACATCGAAGATTATTCAGAACACTTTAAACGTTGGGCAACGGTAAGTGCATATCCTTCATCAGAAGGTTTAGTGATAATTTTTGATGACATTACTGAGAAAAAAGAAATACAACTAGCATATCAAAAAAGTCAGGAACAGTACAGGGAAATGGTAGAGCGAATTACAGATGCATTCATTTCGCTCGATAAAAACTTCAATTATGTTTATTTAAACAAACAAGCTGCAGAACTTATACAAAAGAACGCAGATGACCTGATCGGCAAAAATGTTTGGGATATTTTTCCGGATGCTGTAGGAAGTAAAACTTATCATTCAATAACAGAGGCGTTAACTGAACAAAAATATGTTTTCAGTGAAGACTATTATGAACCACTCGACCTCTGGCAGGAAAATCATATCTATCCATCAACGGATGGGCTATCGATTTTTATACGAGATATTTCCGCAAGAAAAAGAATAGAGCGATCTGTAAAACAGAGCGAAGAAGTACGTAACCTCATTATGAGTTCTGCTCTCGACGCCATCATTTGTGTAAACAACGATAACAAATTTATTTTCTGGAACAAACGTGCAGAAGAACTTTTCGGCTGGACATTTGAAGAAATAAAAAATCAAACACTTACCACAACAATTGTTCCGCCACAACACAGACATGCACATGATCATGCTATGGCGCACTATCTTGTAACCGGTGAAAAAAAGGTATCGGGCAGAATGCTGGAACTTACAGCTCTTAAAAAATCCGGAAAAGAATTCCCGATTGAATTGTTTATGATACCCGTTAAAACCGGCGACGGCGAATTCTTTTGTGCATTCATTCGTGATATTTCTGAAAGGAAAGAACTGCAGCAAAAACTCATCGATCAGCAACAGAAAGCCGCCCGGGAAATTACAGCTACAGCACTGGATGCGCAGGAAAAGGAACGCAACTTTATAGGACAGGAACTACACGACAACATTAACCAGATCCTGGTAGGCACCAAAATGATGCTGCAGCTTACCACATCAAACGTAGAAAAAAATAAACACCTGTTGGATAAATGTGTAGAAAGTTTAGATGAGGTAATTAAAGAAAACAGGAAACTGGCGCACGAAATGGTTACGCCTAATATTGAGCAGGAAAGCCTGCACAATTTATTACAAACACTAACAACAGACATGTTTGTAAGTGTACAAACCGCAGTTAACGTGTTTGTTCACGCTGGTATCGATCAGCAACTAACCAATAAACAAAAGCTTGCACTCTACAGAATTGCGCAGGAACAATGCGCTAACATTCTCAAATATGCCGAAGCTTCTGAAGTGCACCTGGTTGTTGAAGAAAAAAACCAAGGTATTGAAATGAGTATAAGGGATAATGGTAAAGGAATGGAAACCGATAAAAAACCAAATGGTATTGGCTTACGCAATATCAACAGCCGGTTGAGTATTTATAGCGGCACATCGAAAATTATTTCTGCGCCGGGTGAAGGGTTTACGTTGTTTGTATACATACCGTTATAACAAGCAGCATAATTTGTACGTATCCGTTAAATGGGTGGCGCATTTAACTGTATCTTTACAGCGTGACAACTTCTTACAACATACCCATCTTTTTTGAACCGTTCGAAAAGCAAAAAAAAGCAGCCCGCCTGCTGCACTTGCTTGCAGGATTTCTGATGATCGCCAATGCATGGGGCGATTTTAAAAACCCAACTCCCAACCTCGTTTTTATTGTGGTGCAAATTGCCACTGCATTAGTCCTCATCAGCTATGCTTTTTCCGGCAAAAAATGGTCGGCTAATCAAAACAGCTCCAACGGACTAATCCGCTTGCTGGCGGCAACAGTTTTATTCTATGCCTCCTCCTATTTTCTCAGCATGAACGACGGCCTGCGTGCAGTGCTGCAGGTGTTTGGTGCACTTGGTTTATTGTTGCTGTTCTTTACCGAACGTAAAATTTTTAAACCATGCGAAGTATTGATTGATGAAAAAGGCGTTCACATTCCGGCCAACCTGAAAGCCCGTCTTATTGAGTGGAAAGACATAGACAACATGTTAATTAAAAACGATTTCGTCTCCATCAATACCATACAAAATCACTTCATTCAATACGAAACAGGCGCTGTACTCAGCGAGCTGCAAATGGATGAAGTAAACGCTTATTGCAGGCAGAAGTTTACCAAAAGCTGATTTTCGTTTATCTTTGTGCCGTTGAAGAAACTTATCTGCATATTATTTCTGGGAGCTTATCTCATTTCATCTACTGAATTACGTCAGTTGTTGAAGTTCCCTTTGCTCATGCAACATTATGCCGAACACAGAGCCCAAAATCACAAACTGGGTATTATTGAGTTTCTTGCAGAACATTATAACGATAAGAACATTGTCGATCTCGATTACAGCAAGGATCAGCAATTACCTTTTAAATCAAAAACGGGTTATACCGGTGCTGTTTTAAGTATTGGGGTTCCGGCTACCTTTTTTGTTGCCGCACCCAAACCCGTACACGCCTTAACGGTAGAACGGTTTATACCCAACGAAGATTTTATTTCAGCAGTTTACCTCTCCTCTATCTGGCAGCCTCCCCGCTCCTGCTGATGCATATTCCATTCTATTTTCTGTAACACACTACCGTTTTGCAAAAGCAAAGCAGCAGTGCTATTCTTGATTTATTTAAACAGCTCCTAAATGCTGAATGCAATCATCCGTTTTTCTGTCAATAACAAACTTGTTATTGGTCTTTTTATAGCAGTACTCATCGGTTATGGCAGTTACGAGTTTACCAAACTCCCCATCGATGCTGTGCCCGATATCACCAATAACCAGGTACAGGTCATTACTGTTGCGCCATCACTCGGTGCAACAGATATTGAAAGATTAGTCACCTTCCCCATTGAACTGGCGAATAACAATATTTCGGGACTGCACGAAATCCGCAGCTTCTCCCGCTTCGGCCTTTCGTTGGTAACAATTGTATTTAATGACGATGTAGATATTTACTGGGCAAGGCAACAGGTAGCCGAACGCTTACAACAGGTAAAAGATGAAATACCTGCGGGCATCGGTTCCATTTCATTAGGACCAGTTACAACAGGTCTGGGCGAAATCTACCAGTACACCGTTCGACCGAAGAAAGGGTACGAAAACAAATACGACGCCATGGAATTACGAACCATCCAGGATTGGATCGTTCGCCGTCAGTTGCTGGGCGTAAAAGGCGTAGCCGATGTAAGCAGCTTCGGTGGCCGTTTAAAGCAATATGAAATTGCAGTTGATCCCAACAAGCTGCAATCGCTGGGTATTACCATGAGCGATGTATTTACGGCATTGGAAAAAAGCAACCAGAACACCGGGGGTGCCTATATTGAAAAAGGCCCAACAGTATTGTATATCCGCAGCGAAGGTTTAGTGGGCAGCGTGGAAGATATTCAATCAACTTTCATCAAAAACACTTCTGCAGGAACTCCTCTTTTTGTGCGTGATGTGGCCGATGTACGCTTTGGACAAGCCACACGTTTTGGCGCACTTACGTACAACGATGAAGGTGAAGTTGCCGGTGCTGTTGTAATGATGTTGAAAGGCGCCAACAGCAGCGAAGTAATTAAGAATGTAAAAGAGCGAGTAGCGCAAATACAGAAATCGTTACCCGAAGGCGTCATCATTGAACCCTTCCTCGACCGCACCAAAATGGTGAATAATGCCATTGGTACAGTTAAAACAAATTTGATCGAAGGTGCATTGATTGTACTGTTTGTGCTTATTCTCTTCCTTGGAAATTTACGTGCAGGATTTTTAGTGGCGTCGGTTATTCCGCTGGCCATGTTGTTTGCCGTAATTATGATGAACATCTTTGGCGTGATCGGTAACCTGATGAGCTTAGGCGCACTTGATTTTGGGTTGATAGTTGATGGTGCCGTGTTTATTGTGGAAGCTGTATTGCACCAGCTTACGCACAGCAAACACTTTACGCATGTAAACAAATTATCGCAGCACCAGATGAACGAAGAAGTAAGTGCAGCTTCGGGTAAAATGGCACGCAGTGTAGTCTTTGGTCAAATCATTATCCTTATTGTGTATCTGCCAACCTTTACGTTGCAGGGTATTGAAGGAAAGATGTTCATTCCCATGGCGCAGACCATTGCGTTTGCATTGCTGGGTGCATTCATTCTTTCACTCACCTATGTACCCATGATGAGTTCGCTGATTATGAGCCGGAAACTCACACACAAGAAAACATTTGCTGATAAGATGATGGAGTTTTTTGAATTCCATTATCAGAAAGCGCTCAATAAAGTTCTCAACATTTCAAAATGGGTGATTGCAGCATCCGTATTGTTATTCGTCGCTTCTGTATTTGTGTTAACCACTTTGGGTGGCGAATTTATTCCTGCATTGGAAGAAGGCGATTTTGCAGTTGAAACAAGAGTGTTGACAGGCAGCAATCTTACTACCACTATTGAAAGCACACAGAAAGCTGCACATATCTTAAAATCACAATTCCCTGAAGTAGAACAGGTGGTTACCAAAATCGGCAGTGGCGAAATTCCAACTGACCCGATGCCGATGGAAGCTGCGGATATGATGGTGATTTTGAAAGACAAAAAAGAATGGACCTCTGCAAAAAACTTTGATGACTTGGCAGATAAAATGAGTAAAGCAGTTGCAGTAGTGCCGGGCATCACCGTAAGTTTTCAGTTTCCTGTGCAGATGCGTTTTAATGAACTGATGACGGGCGCCAAACAGGATGTGGTATGTAAAATATTTGGTGAGAACATTGATACGCTGGCGCATTATGCACAACAGTTAGGCAATTTGGTTTCATCGGTACAAGGCTCCAAGAATTTATATGTTGAACCGGTATCCGGTATGCCCCAGATCATTATCGAATACAACCGTGCTGCTATTTCGCAATATGGGTTGAACATCAGCGACGTTAATCACATCATCAACACAGGCCTGGCAGGCGAAGCCACCGGCTTTGTGTACGAAGGAGAAAAGCGTTTTGATATGGTGGTGCGATTGAGCGGTGAAAAACGAAAGAATATTGAAGACATTCAAAACCTGTTGATACCGGTGAAAGGTGGCACACAGGTGCCGTTATACCAATTGGCAAACGTAGAAATTAAAGAAGGTCCTAACCAGATACAACGTGAAGATGCCAAGCGCAGAATCATTGTTGGTTTTAATGTGGGCGACAGAGATGTGCAATCGATCGTAAACGAACTGCAGCAAAAAGTAGAAGCGAAAATGAAACTGCCTGCAGGTTATTATGTAACCTATGGTGGTGCATTTGAAAACCTGAATGCTGCAAAAGCAAGATTAGCCATTGCAGTACCGGTAGCACTGTTGCTCATCTTCTTACTATTGTTCTTCTCCTTCAATTCCATTAAGCAAGGCTTATTGATTTATTCCGCAATCCCATTATCTGCAACCGGTGGCATTTTCGCATTGGCATTGCGTGATATGCCGTTCAGTATTTCTGCAGGTGTGGGCTTTATCGCCTTGTTTGGTGTAGCAGTATTAAATGGCATTGTATTGATCTCCGAATTCAATCGCCTGCGTGATGAAGGCTGGACCGATCCACGAAAGATTGCTGTCATGGGAACAAAAATCCGTTTACGTCCGGTGTTAATGACTGCCTTTGTAGCATCCTTTGGTATTTTACCCATGGCACTCAGTACAGGTGCCGGTGCAGAAGTGCAACGTCCATTAGCAACCGTATTGATAGGTGGCTTATTGGTGGCAACGTTTTTAACACTATTCGTCTTACCCGGGCTGTATGTTCTGTTTGAAAAAGGAACTGAAAAACGCAAAAAAAGAAAAGCAATGAAAAAACCAACCTTACTGATTGTATTGCTCTTATCTGTAGCTGCAGCTACCGCACAAACACCGATCACCTTACAATCGGCTATTGATACAGCGTTAAAAAACAACCTGCAGGTGAAGCAGGAGAAGTTAGTAACGGAGTACAAAAAAATGCTCATTGGTTCTGCTGCGGTAGTGCCGCAAACAACGGTATCGGCTGAGGTTGGACAGTTCAACAGTATTTACAACGATACCCGATTCGGGCTTTCGCAATCGTTCAACTTTCCGAAAGTGTACAGCACCCAAAAAACATTCTTAACCGAAGAATGGAAGAACAATGTGTTGTTTGTTGCAGTAAAAGAAGCCGAACTGAAACGGGATGTAACAACTGCATTCTATCATCTCTTATACCTGCAGCAAAAAGCACAACTGTTGCAGGAAGCCGATAGTTTATACAGTGCATTTTATCGTTTAACCGAATTGCGTTTACAAAAAGGCGAAAGCAATGTGCTGGAAAAAGCAACAGCCGAAACACAGTTGGGACAAATTCGTTTGCAACGTCAGCAGTTGCAAAAAGACCAGGCACTTGTACAATTGCAGTTCCAGTTATTGCTCAACTCAACAACAGCGTTTACTGTATCCACAAAAGAATTGAAGCATACAGTTCAACTTGCACCGGCCGAATTGAGCAATCATCCAAACATTGCGTTCATTAAACAACAGCAACAGATTGCAGATGCAGCCATTGCCGTAGAAAAAGCAAAGCTCCTCCCCGATCTGTCGCTGGGCTTGTTCAGCACCAGTATACGTGGTACCGGCGCCGATAACAATTTCTATCCTTCATCCTATCGTTTTCAATCGATGCAGGTTGGGATTGGTATTCCTGTTTTTGCCAAAGCACAAAAAGCAAAGATCAACAGTGCAAAATTCAGCAAACAGCTTGCGGCCAATCAATACATGGTAAGCATGAACGAATTGAACACGCATTATCAATCGGCACAACAACAATACCTCAAGTACAAAGAAAGTGTTGATTATTTTGAAAAAACCGGTCTGCAGAATGCCACGTTGATCTTAACAACCGCCAACAAACAATTCAACAGCGGATTAATCAATTACCTCGAATGGTTTATGTTAATCAACCAGGCAACAGGTATCAAAAGCGATTATCTCGAAGCGGTAAAAAATCTCAACGAAAGCAGCATTCAATTAAACTATTACAGCAATCAATAAATTATTCGAAATGAAATACGCATTCATATTATTCAGCACTGCATTATTGTTACAGGCTTGTGGTGGTAAAACAAAAACGGCAGAAGCAACAACCGAACAGGCAGTTGAAAGCCTGGTTACATTAACCGATGCGCAATTAAAAAATGCAGCGCTTGAAATAACCAAACTGCAACAGCAGCAAATTTCATCGATGCTTAAACTCAATGGCAAAATTGATGTGCCGCCGCAGAATATTGTATCCATCAGTGTGCCCATGGGCGGCTATCTCAAATCTACCAAACTCCTGCCCGGTTTGCATGTAAAGAAAGGTGAAGTAATTGCAGTAATTGAAGACCAGCAATATATTCAGCTGCAACAGGATTATTTAACAGCCAAAGCCAAACTTCCTTTTCTTGAAAATGAATACAACCGCCAGAAAGAGCTGAACGAAAGCAAAGCCAGCAGCGATAAAACCTATCAGCAGGCCGAAGCCGAATTCAGAAGCCAGAAAGTGTTGACCAGTGCACTTGCAGAAAAATTAAAACTCGCCGGCATCAACTTAAGCCGTTTAGATGAATCGAATATCACCCGCAGCATCCAGATCTTTTCGCCTATTGATGGATATGTTTCGGCAGTAAACGTGAACATCGGAAAATATGTAGCGCCTACTGATGTGTTGTTTGAACTGATTAATCCCACCGACATTCATCTTGCACTCACTGTTTTTGAAAAGGATGTCAACAAACTGTTTATCGGTCAGAAACTGGTTGCATATACCAATAACGATCCTTCGAACAAACACGAATGCGAAATTCTGTTGATTGGTAAAGACCTCAACGATGAACGAAACACCGAAGTGCATTGCCATTTTGAAGCATACGATAAAACGCTGATCCCCGGTACGTATATGAATGCCGAAGTGGAAGTAAAAAACAAAGCTGCCTGGGTTGTACCTGAAGATGCAGTGGTGCGTTTCGAAAACAAGCATTATGTGTTTGTGAAAAAATCAGAAAAGCAATTTGAACTGACCGAAGTGCAGACCGGCATCAGCGAAAAAGGCTTCACCGAAATTTTAAATGGCGATGCCCTTCAGCAAAAAGAAATTGTAGGCAAAGGTGCTTATACCGTTTTAATGAGCTTAAAAAATAAAACCGAAGATTAACAGGCTGTAAAAAACAGACGGCACGATTATTGTCAGGTTTTTGTCATAGCATGCGCAGGTATTTTGCAATATTCTTATTGGCTGTACAGCTTTTGGGCTATACAGAATTTGGTCAACTGTTGAGTTTACCAAAAATGGCAGAGCATTATAAATGGCATCATCAGCTCAATCCATCCATTGGCTTTGTAACATTTCTAGTGCAGCATTACATAGGCGATGATGGTATGAGTTCTGACAATACGGAAGACAATAATCTGCCTTTTAAACATTTGCATCATCCGGTTACTGCGCAGGTAATCATCCCTCAACCTCTTGCTTCGTTTAAATCCAATCAATTTTTTGTTGATCTGGAAAGGATCGCTGTACCTTATTCGTCATCAACCCTTGCAGGACATCTTTACGCAATTCATCAACCTCCCGATGTAGCGGTGTAAGTTTTTATACCGTTTAATCTTTTATCTGATTCACAGTGTAAACAGTTACGCTGTGCCTATTACCGTACAATTAAATCAACACGTATGAACAAGCATGTTTCTGCAGTGGTAATTTTCATTACTGTTACTGCCGCAATCCTGTATTCCTGTAAACACGAAATACCTGCTGGTCCTGAAACCGGGTTACCCGGAGGTATATCCGGTTTACCCGGATCGGTTGGCCGCCCCTGCAGCCCCGACTCTGTTTATTTTGCCAATACTATTTTTCCACTCATTAATTCAAGCTGTGCAATTGCCGGATGTCATGATGCAGCTTCACACGCCGAAGGTGTGGTACTTACAAGCTACAATAACATTATGCGTTATGTAGTTGCGGGAAATGCAGCCAACAGTAAATTGTACAAAGTGATCGTTCGTACAGATAATGAACGGATGCCACCACCACCTGCACCAGCGTGGACAACCGAACAAAAAGCAGCCTTGCAAAAATGGATCAACCAGGGGGCAAAAAACAATGCCTGCGATAAATGCGATACAGTAGATTTTAAATACAGCACAGCTATTAAAACGATTATGCAGAACAAGTGCCAGGGGTGCCATAATCCTGCATCTCTTGGAGGCGGTGTCGATCTTTCAACCTATACAGGTGTAAAAGCATCGGCGTTAACCGGCAAACTGTATGGTTCGGTAATATGGTCGTCAGGTGTTTCTGCCATGCCCAAAGGTGGCATTAAATTACCCGATTGCGAAATAACACAAATCAGAAAATGGATCGATGCAGGATCTCAGAACAACTAAATATCCACGTATGAACCGAATAATTATTTTATTGCTCGTTGTATTTACAACAGTACTCAGCTCCTGTTATTACGATGCGGCCGATTTATTATATCCATCAGCAGGCACTTGCGATACAGCCACGAATGTTTCTTACAACCAAACCATTGTTCCGCTTTTTCAACAGCAGTGCTACAGTTGTCATAACAACACATCTACGGGAGGTGGTGTACTGATGGGCTCATATACCAACGATAAAACAATTGCCGTTAACGGTAAGTTATATGGCTCCGTTACGCATGCGTCCGGTTATTCGGCAATGCCCAAAGGCATGGCTAAACTTAATAACTGCCAGCTATCGGCTATAAAAAAATGGATCGATGCAGGAGCACCAAACAATTAAACAAATGCAGATGAAAAAGAAATCGATCATACGATATGTAATGCTTCTACTACTGGTGCTTGCAGCAGCTCTTGCATTTTATATGTACAAAGAGTTTAACCGTAAGCCAAAAAATCTGTCAGCAGCAACAGCCGACTTTACTTTGCAGGAACAGCAATTGCTCAACGAATTTGCTGCCGATGAAAAAACGGCAACAGCAAAATACAGCGGAAAGGTAATTGCCGTTACAGGAACTGTTAAAGCTGTTGAAACAGATGATACCGGCAACAGCACAGTTATCCTGGGCAACAGCAGTTCTATGTCTTCCATCCGTTGCAGTGCCGACAGTTTGGAAACACAGGCCGTTGCTGCACTTAAACCCAACAGCAGCATTACCATCAAAGGTATCTGTACAGGTTACAATACCGATGAGCTTGGCCTTGGCGCAGATATCATTCTTAACCGCTGTGTATTGGTAAAACAATAACCCCTTTTCAAACACACAATTATTTACAATGAAAACAATACTGATCGTAATCTGTGCCACATTACTTGCAACCATCACAAATGCACAGGATAAATATTTCACTAAGTCGGGTAAAATTTATTTCGATGCTACATCGCCTAAGTCGCCTGAAAATGTAAATGCCATTACCAAAACTGCGGTGTGTGTGCTCGATACAAAAACAGGCAACCTGCAATTTTCTTTACTAATGAAGAGTTTTGAATTTGAACGAGCTTTGATGCAGGAACACTTTAATGAGAACTATGTTGAGAGCAACAAGTTTCCGAAAGCAGAATTTAAAGGAACAATCACCAATAACAGCAATGTAAACTATGCAAAAGATGGTGTGTATAATGTGAAAGTAAGTGGCAACCTCACCATGCATGGCGAAACAAAAACGGTAGAAACATCCGGCACTGTTACCGTTAAAAACGGAAAGCTTATTGCCGTAGCTGAATTTGCTGTAACACTTGCCGATTATAAAATTACTGTGCCGCAACTGGTGGCTGATAAAGTAGCGAAAACAGCAACCATTAAAGTTGATTGTACACTCGATGTTCTCAAATAATAACATGTAAACCCATAACTGCAATGACCAATCATTTCTTAAAACTGCTGCTGTTGCTGCTATGTGCAACTGCAGCAAAAGCACAGGAAACCGAAGATCTGCTGAAACTGGTGGAGAAAGACAACCCCAAAAAGGAGTTCGTTAAATATGCTTTCAAATCGTCGAGAGTGATTAACGGGCATTCAATGGAGTTCCTCGCACCCGGCACCATGGATTTTCGTATACTCCATCGCTTCGGACAACTGGATCAGGGCTATAAAAACTTTTTTGGACTAGACCAGGCCAGTATGCGTATGGGCTTCGACTTTGGTTTGTACCGTAACCTGATGGTTGGCGTAGGAAGAAGTACGTTTAAAAAAGAGCTGGATGGTTTTATAAAATATGCACCGATCATGCAGGCAAAAGGCGAAGGAGCTTCACCTGTTACTGTTGCCTTGGTGGCAGGTATAACCATGAACACGCAACCATGGGCCGATCCAACGATCAACAATTATTTTTCCTCACGCCTCGGCTATTATTACCAGGTGATCGTTGGCAGGAAATTTTCCGAAGCCTTATCGTTGCAACTCTCGCCAACAATGGTGCACACCAACCTGGTACCGGTGCACACACAGCCAAACGATGTGTTTGCTTTAGGTGTTGGTGGCCGTATTAAACTAACCAGCCGCATTGCCTTAACAGCCGATTATTATTACGTAGCGAATGGTATTGAAAAAGGATTGAACTACAATCCTCTCTCAGTCGGTATAGATATTGAAACAGGCGGACACGTATTTCAACTGCATTTCTCCAACGCCACCGGTATGAACGAGCGGGCCTTTATTACCGAAACCTACAACACCTGGAGCAAAGGCGAAATAAGGTTTGGGTTTAACCTTTCACGGATATTCCAGATAAAAAAACATAAACCAAGTATGTAATTGGTAGTAACTTTAAAGAGGTGCGGCAACACCTCTTTACTTTTTTTATGGAAAAAGTAAAAGCCTGCATCTCATCAAAAACCTACTGCTATGGCTTCACCACTTTCAGTTTCAATTGTACACCCCTCGTACAACAATTTAAAGAAGATAAGCCCTGTATTGCATTTCCTGGCAGGAGCTGTGTTTCTCGCCGCCGGTTCGTATGAGTTTCGTATGGATAACCGCATTACAGCCTTTTGTGAAATTGTAATAGCTGTTGACGTAATGACGGTTGCTTTCCTGCGTGGCTTTGCCGAAGAATCGAGCCGCCTGAATGCGACCTTCCGTTTTATTGAAGTATTGGTATTTGGCGGTTTGGGTATTCTTGCCCTGCTCGATCAATCGTGGGCTACGGCCGCATTCCTGTTCCTGGCAACGGGCATGTATTACTATGTTTTTCATTGCGAAAAGAAAGTGATCCAGACCGAGCGGGTTTCGGTGCATCACCTTGGTGTAACTATTTCGCATTTCCCCAAGGATAAAGAAATCGAATGGGCACAGATCCAGTCAATGGAAGCCCTGCCCCACAGTATCACCATCCACACCACAAAAAATAAAATTCACCGTTTTGAATTCCAAAAAGCAATTGCTTTCGACGAACTGGAACAAATTCACGAATTTTGCAGTCATTATCTGAAAAGTGAATAGTGAATGGTCAATGGTGAATAAGCCAAACCGCACATTCACCATTCACAATTGACAATTCACTATGGCTTTAGATCATTCTCCTTACTTACTTTATTCCGACGGAAACGGAAATATTTTTGAAGACACAACGCTGTATGCTGTTGGGCGTGAAGGTTGGGATGCTTTTCCTGTACCCGAAGAAGACTGGATCGTTTTACCCGATGGCGGGAACCTGTACGAATTACCCGGTCGCAAAGGCATTGGTATTGATGTGGAAACAGGCGAAATGCGTTTGTGCGAAAAGGGCTGGGCAGTAGCTGCCTTTGTTCCGCCGGCACATACCAGTTTGTACTTTGCCGCATTTGAAAGCGAGCCCGACGCCGAAACACTTCCCCTCTTTTGTTATACCGCTGCCGGTTGGCACAACGATCAGTTTTATGTAACGGCTGTGCGTATTGAAGACGACATTCGCCAGGAATGCAAAGGCTATGATGATGAAAAAATTGAAACCGGTGCCGAAGCATTGGTAAAAGCCTATCCGCATAACCGTTTGGTGAAACATTTAATGGAAAACTGTTGCCAAACGTATAACTGTCCTGCCGCCAGAAATTTTGCGATGGGTCGTTGGGAATGCCCTATTCCGATTTCACCTGCATGTAATGCCAATTGCATTGGTTGTATTTCGTTTCAGCCACAGGAAGAAACCATTCAAAGTCCGCAGGATCGTTTAACCTTTAAGCCAACCGCTGAAGAAGTAGTTGAGTTCACCGTACCGCATTTGGAAACAGCCCCCTTCCCGATTGTTTCATTTGGACAAGGTTGCGAAGGCGAACCGTTGCTGATGTGGGAAACCATGCGTGAAGCCATTATCGAAATCCGTAAGCATACTCAAAAAGGCAGCATCAATATCAACACCAACGGATCGAACCCAGCTGCTGTAAAAGCATTGTGCGAAGTGGGGTTAGACAGTATTCGTGTAAGCACCAACAGTGCACGCAAACATATTTACGAAGCGTACTATCGTCCCAACAACTATTCGTTTGAAGATATTGTGGAGAGTTTGAAAGTGATGAACAGCTTTGGTGGCTGGACCAGCATCAATTATTTTGTGTTCCCGGGAATGACGGATAGTGTGGAGGAGTATGAAGCACTACGCAAACTCATTAAAGAAACCGGTTTGAAGATGATCCAGTGGCGCAATTTCAATATTGATCCTGATTGGTACCTTGGTAAACTCGGTGTTACCGACACAGGTGAAATCATGGGTGTAAAACAATTGCAGGAACTGATCCGTGAAGAATTCCCGGATCTGAAGTTTGGTTATTTCAATCCGCCGATTGAACGCATTAAAGGAAACTACCAGGAAGATTTTGCGCATTGGTAAGCTAAAGAGTTACACAAAGGGCACAGAGGAAAGCACAAAGTTCATCATGTATTCTTTGCGTTCTTTGTGAACCACTTTGTGTACTTGGTGCTCCAAAAAAATAATCTACGTTTTCTACAAAAAGGGTTGTTCCGGAAATGAACAACCCTTTTTCATTCTCATTACTTTCCGTAAGTTGAGCACTGTTTATGCAACGTCCCAACCATATTCTTCCACTCATTGTGTTATCGCAATTTGCAGGCACTTCCTTGTGGTTTAGTGGCAATGCAATTCTTCCCGAAATAAGCAAAACCTTTCAACTGCAGCAAGGTGCATTGGCATTGGTTACATCATCGGTATTAATTGGTTTTATTACCGGCACATTTGTGTATGCGGTGTTTGCAATTGCCGACCGGTTTAAACCATCGACAGTGTTTTTTCTTTCGTCGGTATTGGCTGCACTTGCCAATCTCATTATTCTCCTGCCCGATCTGCAAATCAGCAGTTTAATCCTATCCCGTTTTTTGGTTGGATTCTTTCTTGCCGGTATTTATCCGGTTGGTATGAAGATCGCTGCCGAATGGTACGAAAAAGGATTGGGCAAAGCATTGGGCTATTTGGTAGGCGCATTGGTGCTGGGCACCGCCTTTCCGCATTTATTAAAACAAGCAGGCTGGGAATATAACTGGCGAGTGGTGTTACTGATGACGTCTTCTTTTGCAACCATCGGTGGATTAGTGATTGTATTGTTCATTCCTCGTGGACCGTTTGCCAAAACAAGTCTGCATTATTCGTTTACTGCTTTTCAACAGAGTTTTCGTTTTGCCAATTTCCGTTCGGCATCGTTCGGTTATTTCGGGCATATGTGGGAGTTATATGCGTTCTGGGCTTTTGTACCGGTGTTGCTTACGCTCTATGTAAACAAACAGCATGCTCTGCTTAATGTTCCCTTTTGGTCGTTCAGCATTATTGCTGCAGGTGCTGTTGGTTGTGTAGTGGGCGGCTATTTAACCAAACGATACGGCAGTGCAAAAGTGGCGTTTGCTGCCTTGTGTATTTCCTGTGCCTGTTGTTTGCTGGCTTATTTCAGTTACAATTTACCTGCACCCTTATTTTTATTGTTCATGTTTATTTGGGGCATTGCAGTAGTAGCCGATTCACCGCAATTTTCATCCATTGTTGCGCAAACAGCCGTTGCTGAAAATAAAGGTGCAGCCTTAACCATTGTAACCTGCATTGGTTTTTCCATTACTGTTGCCAGTATCTATTTGCTCAATTATTTGTTTGAAGCATGGCTGCAATCTCCATTGGTATTATTGCTGTTGGCACCAGGACCATTGTTTGGTTTGTGGAAATTGTATCCGTTGCTGAAAGAGAAAGCGTTTCAATAAAATTTCAACACAGAGAAAAAGAGAAAAGGAGTTTGATCAAGTGTATCGATGCATGTAATTCATAATGATTATGCTCTTTTGTTTTTAACATTCGGATTCATGCTCTAATTTCTCTAAAACCCTGTTCTCTGTGTTGAAAATGTATTAACAAACCCGCAGCCCGGTATCTTTGCCTCATGAAGGAAGGCAATCAACCAAACGTATCGCTGGGTATTTTACTGGCTGTGGCAGCAACGATTATCTGGAGTGGCAACTTTATAGTGGCACGTGCAGTAATGAATACTATTCCGCCGATAACCTTGGCATTTTATCGTTGGGCAACAGCTGTACTTATCTTAACACCCATTGCCTGGAAACACATCAAACCAGCCTGGCAAATTGTAAAAGAAAACAAAGCTTATTTTTTTTGGACGGGGTTGACCGGTGTAAGTCTCTTCAACACCTTTGTGTACATAGCCGGGCATAGTTCAACAGCAATTAATCTTGCATTGATCGGCACCACCTCCTCGCCCATCATGTCGGTATTACTCGCTTCTGTTATTTTAAAAGAACCAATTTCGTGGCGACGTTTACTCGGCATGTTGCTTTGCATTGCAGGCATTCTTTTTCTGTTAAGCAAAGGCTTTTTTCAAAACCTGTTGCACTTACAGTTTAACAAAGGCGATGCATGGGTATTACTTGGTGCATTAAGCTTCGCCATCTACAATATTTTTACACGTAAACGTCCGGCAGCTATTTCTGCTTTGGGCTTTTTGTTTTTTGTATTTCTCATTGGAGCAGTGTTGCTTTTTCCAGCTTATATAGCCGAAGCCACTTATGCCGCACCGGTGCAATGGAGTATGCAAACCGTATTGGTGATTCTTTACCTGGGTGCAGGTGCATCGGTTCTTTCCTTTCTGTTCTGGAACCGATCTATTAAAGAACTAGGTGCAGGACGTACCTCTTTGTTCGGTAACCTCATTCCTATTTTCAGCACCATGGAAGCCGTGGCTATTTTGGGCGAAAAGATCAGCTATATTCATGTAGTGAGTTTCCTGCTTATTGTAGCCGGACTTGCAATTGATAACAGTGCTTTGCTAAAACGAAAATAACAGATGCAGAAAGTCATCATCATTGGCGCAACATCGGGCATTGGCCGTGCTTTGGCCGAACGTTTTCTCCGCAACGGAGCAATGGTTGGTATTACCGGCCGCAGAAAAAATCTGCTCGATGAACTGCAGCAACAACATCCGCAGCAGGTAAAAACAGCCGTGTTTGATGTTACAGGCAATGAAAACCGAAAGCACCTGCAACAATTAATTGATGAGCTGGGCGGTATGGACATCTTCATTTACAACAGTGGCTTCGGCGAAGCAAGCAAAGAACTCAGCTGGGAGCATGATGAACAAACCACCCGCATCAACGTCAATGGATTTATTGACACAACCAACTACGCTTTCAACTATTTTGTGCAACGGCAACACGGACAGATCGTTGGTATCTCATCCATTGCATCATATCGTGGCAGCAGCTGGGCACCTGCTTACAATGCAAGTAAAGCCTATATGAGTAATTATCTTGAAGGCATCAGCATTAAAGCCGGACGGTTAAAAAAGAACATTGTTGTTACCGATGTTCAACCCGGTTATGTACAAACCGATATGGCCAAAGGCTCACAATTATTTTGGATTGCGCCACTACCAAAAGCAACCGATCAGATCTTCAACGCAATCATGCATAAAAAAAGACGTGTACAGGTAACCAAACGATGGGCATTGATTGCATGGCTGCTGAAGTGGCTTCCATATTCGCTGTATAAGAAGATCGGTTAATAAGAATGTAAAGGTTTTCTTAAAGCTTGGTTTATGCTGTGCAATCGGGCACGGTTTTCCATCGTTAAAGAGAAAAGAAGTAATTTCGATGAACCAAGCAATAACCATGAACGCAACAGATAATCAAAAGAATGTAAAAGCAGCAGCAATTACGATTGTAGTGCATGCAGCACTGTTGTTTTTATTTTTCATTATCACTATTGCAATGGCTGTGCCTGCACCTCCTCCTAAACCAGAAGAAGGTATTGAGGTGAACCTCGGCAACAGCGATATTGGTTTTGGCGATATTGAACCCATGGTTCCCGGCGATCCGGCACCTGAAGTAGCACAGGAAGAAGCGGCTCCTCAACAACAAATAGAACAACCGGTACAGGAAACCGAAAAAGAAGTAAGCGAACGGGATGATCCGGAAGCACCTGAAATAAATAAACCGGCAACTGTTACCAAGCCAACAAAAGTAATTCCGAAAGAAAATCCTCCGGTAACAACCCCCAAGCCTGCAACAACAACAGTTGCCAATCCCAAACCTGCACCTCCGCAAAAACCAAAAGCGGTTTATGGCGGTGGCACAGGAACAGGTGGTAATAATTCCGATACGTATAACAACAGTCGCAACCAGGGTATTGCAGGCGGTACAGGCAATCAAGGCAAACCCGGTGGTAATCCGAACAGCGATAACTACAATGGTAATGGCGGTACAGGTACAAGCGGCGGACCACGTGTAACAAGTGGTAACCGCAAAATCATTAAATACTATTCGTTCTCCGGCGATCTGGATAAAGCAACCATTTATGCCATCATCAGAGTGTCGCCCGAAGGTCGTGGTACATTTGTACGCATTGGTCCACGCTCCACATCGTACAGCCAGGCATATGCTACTGCGATTACCGAATACCTGCGGAATATCAAATTCGATCCAAGCGATCAGGAATCAACGGTAACGGTACAGTTCAACTTTAAAGTGAACGACTAAATAATTTCATCCTCGGATTTACAGGCATCATTCATGTAATTGAATGATGCTTTTTCATTTTAGCACGACTGCATGCGCCACCTTTTGTACTATTCATCAGCCTATTTTACCGTTCGTGCCATCAGACAAACCTATGACATCCAAACTACTCATGAAATACGAATGTTGCAACGTGTAAACACTTAGCAAAAGAGGCAACGTGCTGGTTTCTTTTACGCTGTTACCCTGTGTTTACACTCCGTAAAACCTATATTATGCAAGTACTGGAACAAACTGAATCGAAACAAATGAGCCGTTTCTCTTTGCAACGCATTAAGACGATTGGTTATACCGATGAAATGGACAGCTACAGCAAACGAAGACTGGGCATCTTTAATCTTATTAACTTCTTCGGCTTACTTACCGGCATATTCACCCCGTTATTAGCATTAAGCAACGATGGTTATCTGCCGCTTATTGCATGGATTGTTGCTGCAGCTCCTGCTTTCATCAGTTTTGTAGTGTTATACGCCAACTATCACCATCACTACAACTTTGCCATGCTTTGGTATTTCATTTTATACCCGCTCATAACATCGCTGGTATATATTGGAAGTATTGATGCAGGCATTGAATTATTTTTCCTGCTTTACGCTGTTTTCTCGGTGTTCTTTTTGCAGGAACTGAAGTTGATCGTAGTGGCCATCGGCTTTTCCATGATCAGCTATATTGCCGTATACATTGTACAGCATCACTACAAATTTGTAATGGCTGAAATTAATTATCCATTCTTTGTATTTATGCATGCGTTGTCTATTGCATTAATTTTTGCGGGACTGTTTCTAATCAAAAAAGAAAACAAAGAATTTCAACAGGAAATTATTACCAGCAATGAAGAGTTAAATAAATACAACCTTGAAATAGAACAGCAGAAAGAGGAACTGAGTGAACTGAATAATCTCAAGACAAAACTGTTTTCGGTTATTTCGCACGACATACGCACGCCGCTCTACGGCTTACGCAATCTCTTTAAAAGTGTACATGAATACGATTTACCTGCAGAAGAAATTAAAATACTGATTCCGGATGTGGTAAAAGACCTGCAGTATACAACCGACTTAATGGAAAATTTATTGCAATGGGCCAAAAGTCAAATGAAAGGAGAAGCATTATCGCCACAGCTGATTGATGTAAATAAACTGATAACGGATGTACAGCAGGTGGTACGCTTACAGGCAGAGAATAAACAGGTTTACATCAATTCAAAAACAGACAAACCGGTATACATCTATGCCGATAAAGAAATGATTGAAGTTGTTCTCCGCAACCTCATTAGCAACGCCATAAAGTTTACACCAAAACAAGGAGAAGTTACAGTAAACGTGAGAGAAAGCGGTGAATTGGTAGAAGTATTTGTGAAAGATACCGGTACCGGCATGAGTGAGGAAAGCCGCAAAAAACTTTTTGGTGATGAATATTTTACAACCAAAGGAACAGCCAACGAAGCAGGAACAGGACTTGGGTTGATGATCTGCAAAGAATTCCTCAAAAAAAACGGAGGCGAAATACAGGTACAAAGTGAATTAGGTAAAGGCAGCACTTTTGCATTTACCCTACCCAGAGCATAAACTTGTTGATGCAGTTTCTCCTTCTATCTTTGCAGCATGACTTACCAGGAGACGATCAATTATCTCTTTACCCGGCTTCCCATGTTCAGCCGTATTGGTGCTGCTGCAATCAAAAAAGATCTGCACAATACAATTGCATTATGCGATGCATTAAATAATCCGCAAAAGCAGTTCAAAAGCATTCATATTGCCGGTACAAATGGAAAAGGTTCGGTAAGTCATATGCTGGCGGCTATTTTACAAACCGCCGGTTACAAAGTTGGATTATACACCTCTCCGCACCTGCACGATTTTCGTGAACGGATCAAGATCAACGGCGAAATGATCAGCGAAGAATATGTGATTGATTTTACCAAACGCATTCAACCACAGATCGATTTAATTGAACCTTCTTTCTTTGAAATAACCGTGGCCATGGCCTTTGAATATTTTGCGAAAGAGCAAGTAGATATTGCTGTGATTGAAACAGGCTTAGGCGGACGGTTAGACAGTACCAACATTATTACACCCGTGCTATCCGTCATTACCAATATCGGTTGGGATCATATGAACCTGTTGGGCGATACACTGGAAAAAATTGCAGGTGAAAAAGCAGGTATCATCAAACAACATATTCCGGTTGTTGTGGGCGAAACAGTTGAAGAAACAAAGCCGGTGTTTGAAGCAAAAGCACAAGCAATGCAGGCGCCTTTGTATTTTGCGTATGATCAATTTACTGTTATCCAAAAAGAAACAATTGATCATAAGCTACATGTTGCTATGCAAGAAACAGCAACAAACGATGTATTGCCGTACACGCTCGATCTGCCGGGTATTTATCAAACAAAGAATATAGTTACTGTGTTGGCTGCGGTTCGGCAATTGCAACAGCAAAACTTGGCAATATCAGAAGAGCATTTGCAAACGGCATTGGCAGCTACCAAACAGATCAATGGTTTACATGGACGTTGGGAAGTGTTGCAAAGCAATCCAACACTGGTGCTGGATGTGGGGCATAATGAAGACGGCATGAAACAAATTGTTGCCCAGCTTGCAGAAAGCACCTATCAGCAACTGCATATCATCATCGGTATGGTGAAGGATAAAGAAGTAGAAAAAGTATTGGCATTACTGCCGAAGGAAGCGCATTATTATTTCACCAAGGCACATATACCAAGAGCCTTAGCCGAAACCGATCTGCAACAAAAAGCCTCAGCATTTCAATTGAACGGAAATTGTTTTGAAAACGTAAATGCAGCGATTGCAAACGCCTTACAACATGCACACAAAGATGATTTGGTATTAGTGTGTGGCAGTGTGTTTTTGGTGGGTGAAGTTGTTTATTCCGTCTGACGCCCACGTCTGACGGATAATAAATCTCTGCGTGTTCAAAATCGTCAGACGAGGACGTCAGACGACAGGTTAATACTTCAACTCTCCTATTTTCTCCAACGCATACATCAATGCCGTTACATGCATACTCTGGATGAGTTTGTTGTCACGCAGCAGTTGTTTTACCTCATCAATAGAACAAAGTAACACTTCAATATCTTCTGCTTCGTCGAGTTGTTGTTCCTTCACCTTTACACCACCTGTTGCCAGGTACACATGCATCAGGTTATTATTGGTAGAGGGGTTGGCAGATGTATTGCAGAGAAATTCAATTTGCTCAAACTGGTAACCGGTTTCTTCTAATAACTCACGGGCACAGGCTGCTTCGTAATCCGCATCTGTTTTATCTACACAACCACCGGGAATTTCCAGAATGGTTTGTCCTAGCGCATGACGGTACTGTCTCACCAAAATAATCTGTTGATCGGTAGTAAGTGCAACAGCCGTAACCCAATCCGGGAATTCGTACACATAATACGGCTCCACAATTTTACCATCGGGCCGTTGGCATTTATCTACACGCAGCGTGAGCCAGTTATCAGTAAAAAGATATTTTGAAGCGAGGGTTTTCCAGTTCATGCTTAGTTCATTGTTAATTGTTCATAGTTCATTGTAAATCCTGGCTCAGACTATGAACCATCTGCCATGAACCATGAACTTTTTTTACCATCCCATCCGTTCTCTTAATGCAGTGATGTGTGCTGCATGATGTTTGCCATGCCAAGCATACATGCCCAGCAAGAACCAGAGATCGAATTGTTTTTTTGATTGCGAGTGAATATAAGTCCGCTTCCATTCTTCTGCAGTTACATTGGAGAAAAGGCAATGCAGTTTGGCATGAATGGTATGGATCATTGTGAGCGAAATATTAATGGGCAGTTGTGTGTATTCTGCCGTTTTTGCCCAGGCTTCTTCATCATACCCCATTACGGTTGGATTCTCTTCTGTAAGCGTAAACTTTAAACGGCTCAATGCATTTAAATGACTATCGCTTACATGATGCACCACCTGCTTCACCGTCCAGCCACCATCACGGTAAGGCGTGTTCAGTTGTGCTTCATCTAAATTCTCAATGGCTTTTTCGAGTAAGCCGGGTAAGAATTGAATATCAGCTAAACGCTCTGCTCTTAAAGCATCGCTGTAAGGAGCAGGCTCATATTGTCCGATGGGATAACGTAAGTCCATAATAGTTGATAGTTAATGGTTGATGGTTCATAGTCAAACCAATGCTTTACCATCAGCTATGAACTATGAACCATCAACTGTTGCTTATTTCTTCACCGGAATCACTTCCAGCAATTCCAATTCAAAGATGAGTGTAGCACCGCCGGGAATATCGCCACCGGCACCACGATCGCCATAACCATAATCGCTGGGGATGAACAGTTGCCATTTACTGCCGGCAGGCATCAATACGACTGTTTGCTTCCAACCTTCAATCAGCTGGTTTAACGGATAAGTGACAGGCTCACCACGTTTGTACGATTCATCAAAAACAAAACCATCAAGTCTTGTTCCTTTGTAATGAAATTTGATGGTATCTTCTAACAATGGTTTGGGACCAGTGCCTTGTGTAATGATTTTGTATTGCACACCGCTTGGTAATTCAACCACACCGGCCTGCTTTTTATTTTCAGCAAGAAATTTTCTGCCTTCTTCTTTTACAGCGCCATTTTTCTTGGCCATGTACTCCTGTAATTTTTGTTGTATCGTCATGTTTGCCATATTATCATCCATTAAGGGGGTTGCATTTTCTTTCATGGCATCGGCCATACCTTTATTCAAAGCAATGTAATTAAGCGTTTCAATGCCCTGAGCTTTCATATTACCGCCAATGTTTAACCCAATAGCATAACTTAAACTATCCACACCATTTCGTAACAATGGTTTGGGGGTCGCAGGTTTTACAGTTGTTTTAGTTGTTGTTGTTTTTACGGCAGGCTTCTTAACAGCAGGTTTTGTGTTTTGTGCTGTTGTTACTGTTGCTGCGAGTAAACCGGCAGTAACGAGAGAGAAAATACGCATGTGATTTGAAAATTAAAATTTATTCGCCACGCAATGCATGGCCGGTTAATGAAATAAAAACATCTTCCAGGTTGGCTGCTTTCATTTGCTTGGGCCGTTCGAAACCGGTGGCCAGCAACTGATCGATGAGCTTGCCCGGTGTATCCAACGCCACAATGTTTCCACTGTCGATGATGGCTACACGGTCGCAAAGATATTCGGCTTCATCCATGTAATGCGTGGTAATTATAACAGTGGTACCACGAGCCTGAATGTTCTTTACCAGCTCCCATAAGTTACGCCTTGCCTGCGGATCGAGGCCCGTCGTTGGCTCATCTAAAAAAACAATCTTCGGTTCGTTAATAAGGGTTGTCGCTACGGAGAAACGTTGTTTCTGTCCGCCGCTCAACTCCTTAAATTTTGCCTTTGCTTTTTCTTCAAGGTTCACCGTTTTCAGTAACTCCATGGCATCTACCTTACGGTTATACAAACCACTGAAGAGGTGAATGAGTTCTGTAAGATTAAGCCCGGGGTAATAACCCGAAGTCTGCAATTGTACCCCGATGATCTGTTTAATATCGTTGGCCTGTGTATCAAGGTTAAAGCCGTTTACCAGCACTTCGCCGCTTGTTTTTTCCCGCAGTGTTTCAATAATCTCCAGCGAAGTTGATTTACCGGCACCGTTGGGCCCCAGCAAACCAAAAATCTCCCCTTCGTACACATCGAAACTGATGCCTTTTACCGCCTGGAAGTTGCCGTAGTTTTTTACGAGGTTCTTTACTTCAATTATTTTTTTCATGCTGTGTGCGAAGGTAAATTGAACGGAACAGATTATGATGCATGTTTTGCCAAATAAGTATCCAGTTCATCCATCATATTTTTACTGCCGATAAACATGGGCATTCGTTGGTGCAGTTCGGTAGGCTGCACATCAATGATAGGAATAATACCATTGGTTGCTCTGCCCCCTGCTACTTCCATGATAAATGCAAACGGATTACACTCGTAGTTTAAACGGAGCTTTCCGTTCGGACGGTCAACTGTTCCGGGATACATGAAGATGCCACCTTTAATTAAGCTGCGGTGCACATCGGCCACCATGCTGCCGATATAGCGTTGCGTATAAGGACCGCCGTTTGATTTGTCTTTTTTCTGACAGGCATTAATGTATTCCTGCACGCCTTTATCGTAACGGAAAAAATTACCATGATTCACCGAATAGATATTGCCATCGGGCGGACATTGAATATCGGGATGGCTTAAACAGAATTCACCAATGGAAGGATCAAGTGTAAAACCGTTCACACCTCTGCGGGTTGCATACACCATCATGGTACTGCTGCCATAAACCATATAACCCGCAGCGACCTGATTACGGCCGGTTTGCAGAAAATCTTCTTTGGTACAAGGCTTTCCTCTTTCGCTTACACGACGGTACACACTAAAAATGGTGCCGATGGAAATGTTTACATCAATATTCCCACTGCCATCCAGCGGATCGAACATTACCACATACTTGGCATTGTTGCTGATTTCATCATCAAACACCACAATATCATCCAGCTCTTCGCTGGCAATACCTGCACAGCTGATGCCGTGCTGCAATACTTTCATGAATTGATTGTTGGCAAAAATGTCGAGCTTCTTTACATCTTCGCCCTGCACATTTACACTGCCGGCATCACCAAGAATATCTACCAATCCGGCTTTGTTTACTTCCACATTCACCCGTTTGGCTGCAAGACCAAGATCCCGGAGCAGACTACTCAGTTCACCTGTAGCCTGTGGAAAATTGCGTAACTGCTGAATGGTGAACTCATCCAGCGTAAGTACTTTTCGGTTTACACTCATATAGCTATCGTTTAGAAATCGTTTGCGACAAATGTAAGGTAATAAGAACGATGTGAAAACCGATACTACACTGTCCTGCTTTTAAAACAGGAATAAACAGGCGCAGACTGAAAAGTAAAGGAGCTTTAGCTCACTTTAAACGTAAAATATTTTTGCGAAAAATAACTGAAGGCCACCACAAAGAAAGTGGTGCAGATTTTCGCCAGCGTAGCGTACATGTGAAAGGTTTCAACAAATACTTTCAGAAAGAAATAGTTGAGCAGAATGGCACCCAGCACCACCACCATGTATTTCGGCAATTGCTCCCGTTTACGTACAGCACTACCTTCAAAAACTACGTAACGACTTAGAAAGAAACCAACGGGGAATGTAACGATGAATGACATTAAGAAAGCGGCGATGTGCGGGCTCAACGTCATTACCGGTGTATTTACCATTTCCTTGTGCAGAATAAAATTATAGCTGATGTAAAACAGTAAAATATCCAGCAAGGTATTACCGCCACCGCAAGCGGCATAACGAAAGGTTTGCAAAGGCATCAGCTTTTTGAAAGGCGGATAAAACCAATCTATAGCTGCATGTATAAAGGAAACGAAACTGTTAATCATGGAAGCGGCAAAAGTAAAGAAAAATGCCGGTTACCGGTAAGCACCCGGCAACCGGCATCTTGAAACTTTGTTAAAAGAATAAAGCGTTTAAAAACAATTTGCTTGTGCCAAACCAGAAAGCCCGGAAGTTCATATTATCGCTATAGGTAATTACTTTACCACGGCCGATATTTTCAATATTCACCACTGCAGTTCCTTTTACTTTATCTACATAACTTTTATGCAGGTAACCGCTTTGCAATGGATTATCAGATAACAATACCGGCGAATCGTACGGGTTGTTATTCTGATCCATGAACAAGGTATTTGCTTTGAAAATGCTCATTGTTTTTGAACGGTAACCATAACACAACGGGTGCGTATTATCGATACGGGCTTCAAAAATAGAACCGGGCATTTCACGTGCACGCACTTCATCGCTGCGCATGTTGTACGGCAGCATCAGTGTAGTATCGGTTTTACCATCGGCACTGCGGTAAATGGTTCGTGTAATTCCAGCTGATGCAAGAAAACGTCCTGCACCTTCAAACGCCAGCACTGTACCACCGTTGCTGATCCATGCACGGAGTTTATCCTGCTCTGCTTTTTCCATATTGCCGTACGAACCTTCTGGCATCACAATAATGTTGTAGTTATTGATGTTTGCCGAGCCAAAACGATCGAGTTCAATTAAAGAAGAAGGAATGTTCATGCGTTGATCGAGCATATGCCAGATCTCCCCTGCATCGTTACTGCTGGTACCTGCTCCACCCAACATGAGGATACGTGGTGTGCGGGTGTTCACCAAACTGTTACTGCCCAGATCAATTCCACTTACCGATAAACCGTTGTTCAAAGCATATACCTGAACACCTGTAGCTGCAACAGCTGCTTCAACAATCTTTTGTACATCTGCTGCAGTTTTTGATTGAATCGCAACCGGAATAACAATGGTACCGAAGGTGAATTTTTTATTGCCTGTTGACGTGATGGATTCAAATTGCTGCGATGCCACTTTTGTAATGAGGCCTCTCGACTGCAATGCATACAACAGCTTCGGTGCATAAAAATCATCCCACTCAAATGCATAGGCATACTTACTGCTGCCGCCGATAATTGAACCGGTTGGTTTCTTTACTTCATCTACACTGTTACCCAAAGCCGGCAATGTTTTTAATTCTGCCGAAGGCAAACCCATGGCTAAAGGAAAGGTCCAGCTGGTAATATCGTAAAACAGACTGTCTTCGTAATTCAATGTTTTTTCGAAAATCGTTTTTACCAACTTGAACTGACTTTGATTGGTGGGTACAATCCATGAACTGCCGGGCTTGAAACTTTTTCCATCGGCTTCAAGTGCCTGTTTGTTTTCGTAGATCTCAATCTTATGACGCTTCATCATTTCTAAAAACAGTGCATTGCGGCTTTGATCGTAGGCATCACCAAATACATACCCCTTTACTGCAAAAGCAGCCGCTTCTGTTTTTACATCCTGGTAAAACTGGCGTTGATAGTCGAGCAATTCTTTGCGCATGTTGCGTGCTGCTTCTAACGTTGAAAGTGCTGTCACAAACTGATTGCGGATAGTAAACCCAAACGTGAGCAAACCATTTTCTGTCTGCTGCACATGACCACGGCTGCTCGCCTGTTCAAACAAAATACCAATGCTGCCATGTATATCGGGGAAAGTTGATCCTTTACCATAATAAAAATCATCATAGCCTTCTTTGGTAAAATACAAGGAGCCGATGCTGTCTAAATATTTCGCATGGTAGTTACCGATAGCACCTGTTAACTGTTGATTTTTCTTGGGCGTATTCGGGTTAACACGGCTGGGCACACCCGGCTGAAAAAAGAAGGTGGAGTTACTGCCCATTTCATGATGATCGGTTAAGATATTCGGGCGCCAGTCGTGAAAAATTTTCAAACGGTTCTGGCTTTCGGGTTGCTGTGCCGGTAACCAGTCACGGTTTAAATCAAACCAGTAATGGTTGGTTCTTCCGCCCGGCCATACTTCATTGTATTCTCTTGTGTTGGGATCGCTTACTAACGTAGCACTCTTGTGCATGTTAACCCAGTTGGCAAAACGGTTTAAACCATCAGGATTAAAAGAAGGATCGAGAATAATCACCGTGTTTTCCAACAGTTCATCAATGGCTTTGCCCTGAGCTGCTGCTAAATGATAAATGAGCAACAGACTCATGTTTGCTCCGCTTGGTTCGTTGCCATGAATGCTGCAGCCGATCCAAACCACAGCAGGCATATCGGCTGTATTTAAAGAAGTGCTTTTTGCAGGATCGCTCAATTGCAAATGCTGCTGACGTATGGTTTCGAGTTTTGCGTGATTGGCGGGAGATGTAATGAACAAAGCCAGTTGTTGCCGTCCTTCATGCGTAGTGCCGGTAACGGTTAATGTTACCCTGTCGCTCGCCGCATCAACCGTTTTCATATATGAAACAAGCCGGTCGTGGGTAATATGCCACTCACCTACCTCATGTCCAACAACCGATTTCGGTGTTGGTACCGAACTGTTATACGTAACATTTGCCGGTAAATAATACGAAAGTTGTTGTGCGTTTACCTGTACGGAGCAGGCAAACAAAAACAGAATGATAATTTTTCTCATGCGCTTGGTTTGTAATTCGAATATAAGCAAGATACAAGTTGGTGTTTTTTCTACAACCCATCTTTTGATGATTGGCAAACAAGGTTTTGGTGGTAGCTTTGCAAAAAAAAGTATATGCGTTTTTTAATGATGAGCCTGTTTGTGTTGCTGGCAGCTTGCAACAGTGGTGCACAGGGAGCGAAAGAAGTATCAGCAGACGAGTTTGAAAAAGGATTAACTCAGGCAAATATCCAATTGCTGGATGTACGTACGGCGGGTGAATTCCGTTCGGGTCATTTAAAAGGTTCGTTGCAGGCAAACTGGAACGATCAGAAAGAATTTACCGAACGCACTGCTTCGTTAGATAAAGAAAAAACCGTTTATATCTACTGCTTAAGTGGTGGCCGAAGCCATGCTGCTGCAGAAAAACTGCGTAGTGAAGGTTACAAAGTGGTTGAATTAAAAGGTGGCATCAATGCCTGGAAACGCAGCGACAAACCAGTTGAAGGTGCATCGAACGAAAAACAAATGACGATGGCCGACTATCAGCAGCAGATTGCAGGCAAAGAATATGTACTGGTTGATTTTGGTGCTGAATGGTGCCCGCCCTGCCGTAAAATGGAGCCTATCGTCAACAATTTCTTAGCAGCCAACAAAGCCATTTCGTTTTTTAAAATTGATGGCGGTGTACATACCGACTTAATGAAGACCTTGAATGTAGACGGTCTTCCTACGTTTATTCTGCTGAAGAACGGTACCGAAGTGTGGCGTTACAAAGGTGTACTAACTGCAGAAGAATTGAATGCAGTATGGACATCAAAGAAATAAACAAGGCTATTTCTCAACATAAAAATTTTAACCGGGAAACACCTGAAAGCTTTTCAATTTAAAATGAACATGGAAGCAGCACCAACCAATAAAAAAGCATGGTACCGCAGCTGGTTTAATTCACCTTACTACCATCAACTCTATTTCCAGCGTGATGAACAGGAAGCTGCTGCTTTTATTGATCGTTTGGTAGAGAAATTAAATCCGCCTGCTTCCAGTCGCATGCTTGATGTTGGTTGCGGACGTGGCCGCCACAGTATCCAGCTGGCAGCAAAAGGATATGAAGTAACGGGTATCGACATCAGCGAAGACAGCATCGCTGAAGCCAAACAAAGTGAAACAGATCAGCTGGAGTTTTTTGTGCATGATATGCGTTTGCCGTTTCGCATGAATTATTACGACTATGCCTTTAACTTCTTTACCAGCTTTGGATTTTTCCGTACCCGTCGTGAGCACGATAATGCCATCCGCACCATTGCGCAATCGTTAAAAACAGGCGGGCTTTTTGTGATTGATTACCTGAATGCTCATTACATCGAAAATCATTTACAATACAAAAGCGAAGTAGTAAAAGACGGTGTTACGTTTAACATTACACGCTGGCTCGACGAAACACATTTTTATAAAAAGATTGAAGTAGAAGACGAAGCAAATCTGGAAGAGCCCTTGGAGTTTACCGAAAAGGTAGCCAAGTTTTCACTCGGCGATTTTAATGATATGTTTGCCTTTCACAATCTGCAAATTCAGGATGTGTACGGCAGCTACAACTTTGAGCCTTACCATGTAAACAATTCGCAACGGTTGATTATTGTGGCAAAGAAAGTGAAGTGATGTACGCTGGTCGGTACGGCCCTTAGGCCGTCAGACCAAAAATAAGTAGCTTTAAGAATGCATCTCGAAGCTAACCGTATTTATCATGTTTACAACCAAGGCAACAGGAAACAATCTGTCTTCTTTAAGCATGAACATTATTTGCGCTTTTTAGTGCTTGTTCGAAGATATATTTCTGGCAACTGTACTGTTTTGGCATATTGTTTAATGCCTAATCATTATCACTTTCTTATTCAGACTAATATAAAGAGTATAGCGCCTAAAAAAAGTAGGCAACATCGTAAGCACGGAACTATCAAATGGATTCAGAATGCTACAAAGCAGTTTCGCTCAAATTATTAATGTTGAACGTAACGAAACCGGCTCTCTTTTTAAGCAAAAGGCGCAGGCAAAGCTCATAGACGAATCTGATGACCAATTATTAAACGTCTTTAATTACATACATCAAAATCCAGTAAATGCAGGATTAGCAAATGAGTTATCAGATTGGGAATACTCTTCGTTCAGAGACTTTGCAGGAATACGCAAGGGCACAATTCCAAATACTTCTTTAGCTCTGCAGCTAACCGGATTAGAAGGAAAGGAATTTCTTTACAGAAGCAACAACCCCGTAAGCGAGGAGGTTGTCAAAAAAATATTTTAATTTATGAAATGGTCTGACGGCCTAAGGGCCGTACCGACCAAAGTTACTTCTTATTATTCAGCAACATCCAGCGTGAACTTTCGAATAATGCAATGGTTTCTGTTGCCAGTTGTTTCTTAATGCTTTCGTATTTGGCAGCAGGAAGTACAGGTGTATTAAACCGAACCGGCACAAGCGTATCTTTTTGCAGATTCATGTTTAAGATGTAATAGAAATCATTATTCACCAGCCCGATCTTTCCTTCATCGTGATGAATGATAAACGCAAAATCTTTAGCGCCTTGCTTCCGTAACAGATCACGACCGATGGTGGTATTGGTATAGGGCTGATTGAGCAAGCCTGCAATGGTTGGCAACACATCAATCTGGCTAACGGCTTCTTTTCTTTTTTCGGGCTTAATAAAACCAGGTGCATAAAACAGCAACGGAATATGTTCATCGGTTAAGCGTTCACTGGTCCATGCATCAGGATACAATGCTTTTGCATTCCCTTTTACACCATGATCGCCTACAAACACAAACAACGTATTTTGAAACCAGGGTTGTTGCTTCGCTGCTTCCACAAACTGCTGAATACTGTAATCGGTATAACGCAACACCTGCAGTTCGCCCTGTGAATCAAATCCGTATTTTTTTAATTCTTCTTCCGAAACAGCCATTGTTCCAACCGCTGCACTGTCTTCTACCGGCAACACAAAAGGTCGGTGATTATCCGCAGTTTGTATAATAGAGAAGAACGGTTTTTCCTGCTGCGACAACACCGCATTCGCCTCTTTGAATAAATTATTATCGCTGATGCCCCACACATTAAACTTGGGGCTTTTGTACATGCCTTCTTCAAACAAATGCAGACCATCTACATTTTTCACCAACAACCCTTTAAAATTGTTGAACTCACTGTTACCACCAATGAAATAGAATTTTTCATGATCAGCAAATGCATTGATGATTGTATGCTGATCGATGGCTGCTTCGTTTCGGGTAGAAAACTTACTCAGTTGTACATCGGGTATGCCGGTTAACAACGCAAACACACCACGGGCTGTACCAAAATGTGGCGAAAAGCAACGTTCAAACAACAGTCCTTCGTTTGATAATTGTTGCAGGTAAGGTGTTGCATTTAACGGGTTACCGCTTAAGCTTGTTTTATACATGCTCAGCGATTCGCAGATCACCAATACCACGTTCATTTTACGTGGTTGCTGTAAAAACGATTCGTTGCGTTTAAAATTGAGCAGCTGATTTTCTGCCGGCAGTTGTAACAACTGCTTCATTGTTTCAAACTGCATCTTGGCATGTCCAACATCAGCAAACGGTTTGCGAAAACGAAGTGTGGTGAAAAAATTCTCCAGCGGATTCAGCGCCAGGTATGCTTTAAAATTATCGCCCAACCGAAATGCATCTTTCCACATCAACGGTTTGGCCGGATTAAAACCGGCAACACCAACAATCAACAACAAGATCATCCAAACAGTACGAAACGGTTTAAACGGATGTTTCAGCGAATGCACTTTTGCATGACTGTTATGAAAGAACCGATATAAAAAGTAAATAATAACTGAGAGTAAAAGAAAGATCCACAACAGCGGATACGATTGCCACAGCATGCGCATGGAAATGGCAAAATCTTCAATAAAATTCAGCGCACTGGCGTTTAATCTTGTTTCCACATAATCGAAATGCCCGAAATCGGCACCAAAAAAGAACAGGAGAAAACTGCTTACCACAACAAGGTAATAAATCCAGAATTTGCGATGAGCCGAAGATTGAAAAGGCGAAAAACGTTTTAAGCTGCCCGCAATTAAGATGGGAGCAAGTACGATTGATACCCACCGCAGATCGAAACGGAGCCCCATTAAAAAAGAAGGTAATGCATCGGCAAACGTAACATCATCGGGGCGAAACGAAAAAAACGTAAGCACCCGCATAATGCTGAAGCCCAGCATAAAGAACACAAATAACTGCAAAACCCAGCGTGAAGTGGGTGGTAATTGAAAGCGATGACCCATAGTTTCCTGAAGCAATAGCCAAAAGTAGAAAGAATTCTGCGGAAACAGCTTTTATTCCATAAGTGGTTTGTTATATTTGACGGTATCATGGTAAAAGCCCTGCTTAACTTTGACCGTTCCCTTTTCAGCACCATCAACCAAACATGGAGCAATCCTGTATTTGATGTGCTGATGCCGTTTATCCGCAACCAGTTTTTCTGGGTGCCGGTTTATCTTTTCCTGCTGGCATTTATGGTACTCAACTTTCGTAAAAAAGCCGGTTGGTGGGTATTGTTTTTTCTGGCCACATTTGCACTTACAGACATGATCAGCACACAGGTGATTAAAGCGTTTATTGAACGCCCCCGCCCTTGCGCCGACGTGTTTACTTCCGATACAGCCCGTATGCTGATACCCTGCAGCTACAGTTTCAGCTTCGTCTCATCACATGCAGCCAATCATTTTGGTATTGCCATGTTTGTATTTATGACCTTGAAACAAATCAGCAACCGTTCTATCTGGCTTTTATTTGTGTGGGCTTTTGTTGTTTGTTATGCCCAGGTTTATGTGGGTGCACATTTTCCGTTTGATGTGTTGGGCGGTGCTTTGCTGGGTTTGTTTATCGGTCACCGCACGGCCATTATTTTTAACCGGCAATTCAAACCACTTACCATTCATTAATTCTTTACTATTTTCAATAAAACAGGCACTTAGATAAAGGATTGTATCTTTGGCCTTTCACTACAATGGAGATATTTATATTACTCGTTCTGATTTTTTTAAACAGTTTGTTCGTTATAGCTGAAATTTCACTGGTTTCGGCACGCCGTGCCCGCCTTGAAATTTTTGCTTCCAAAGGAAAAAGCAGTGCCCGTACAGCACTTGAATTATCCGAAAACCCGGAAGTATTTCTTTCGGCCGCCCAAATTGGCATTACCCTTATTGCTATTTTAACGGGGGTGTACTCCGGCGAAAAATTCGGGAAAGATCTGGAGCCGCTTATTGCCAGCATTTCGTTTTTAAAAGAATACGCACAGGAAATTGCAACAGGTATCATTGTTGTAATTGTAACCATCCTTTCGATTATACTGGGCGAACTGATACCAAAACGTATTGGGCTGATTAATGCAGAAAAAATTGCCATGGCTGTTGCAAAGCCCATGAAGATTTTTGCGAAAGCGGTTGGTCCGTTGGTTTGGTTTTTAAACAGCACCACCAACCTCATCTTCCGCTTACTGAATGTAAAAACAGTATCGGATACACAGGTTACAGAAGAAGAAATTAAAGCTATCATCAGCGAAGGAACCGAGCAAGGCACCATTGAAGAAGCCGAGCAGGAAATTATTGAGCGGGTGTTTCATTTGGGCGACAGAAACATTACTTCGCTTATGACCCACCGGAACGATATCATCTGGTTCGATTTGAATGATAACGAATCATCCATCAAAGAAAAGATTGTTACACAGCCCCATTCCATCTACCCTATATGCGATGGCGACCTCGACAATATTAAAGGCTTTGTATCGATTAAAGACATGTATGTGTCAGACGATTTTACCTTGTTTAAAGACCTGATGAAGCCGGCTTTGTTTGTGCCGGAAAATAACTCGGCCTACCAGGTGCTGGAGAAATTCAAGCAAGGCAAAATACACAGTGCATTTATTGTAGATGAATACGGCAGTGTACAGGGGATGATTACGCTCAACGATATCCTGGAAGCGATTGTTGGTGATTTACCCGAACCACACCAGGACGATTATGAAATTATCAAGCGTGACGATGGCAGTTTTCTTATAGATGCACAAATACCATTCTACAACTTCCTCTCCCGTTTTGAACGCACCGAATGGATGAACGAAGGTGAGCAGGAATTTGATACGCTGGCGGGCTTTATTTTACACGAGCTGGAACGTATTCCACAAGCGGGCGACAAACTCGATTGGAAAGGATTCTCATTTGAAATTATGGATATGGACGGGCACCGTATTGACAAAATACTGCTGGAAATACCCGACGATATGAAGGATGAGGATGCGGAAGAGTAAACAAACAGGCATTCATGCATCAACGCTTCGAAACAATATTTGAAGTTACCAGTCAACCTATAAACTACTGGTGGGCATTTCCACTGATATTTATTATTGTAGGCGTACTATTTTTCAAATCAACTCCGCCAAAATCTTTCGATAGAGTTTTCTTGTTTCTCTTTATAACTTTCTTTGTTTGTGTTTTTGTTTATTTAACCGAAGGCAACTTTAAAACATACCTACGTCTGCGTTCACTCTACAAGGAGAAAAAATATAAAATAGTTGAAGGTTATGTTACTGATTTTGTTGCAGGGAGAACAAAAGTAAAAGAGACGTACAAAGTTAATGGCATACCATTCTCACAAGGATACGCATGGTATGGTTACAAAGAAAACTACGAAAGTGATGGCAGCATTAACGAAGGAAAATATGTTCGGCTGTTTTACATCGAGTCAGGCAAAGAAAAAATAATCCTTCGTGTAGATATTGCCCGCTAAGAAAACTTATTTCTGCATCAACTCTCCGCTTCAATAATATACACCACTGAACTGCATTGTTCTTTATTGAATAATGCGTTGAGGTTAGATCGGAAACCATTCCATACCGCTTTGAAGATGTTTCCGCCAATGTATTTTTCACTCAACATGGCAATGTAAAAGCTGTCGAGCCACATACGTTTGGTACCAATTACTTTCAAACCATGCCGTTGCATTAATACACGCATCGATTGCGGTGAAAAATGATACAGATGACGGGGCACATCGTAGGCTGCCCAGTTGGCGCCATAGATTGCACAGTCTTTACTGGTATAATTCGGAACAGCGATAATTAATTTGCCTTGCGGTGCAAGTATTGCTTTTATACGGGCAATATACTCATCCAGTTGGTGAACATGCTCCAGCACATGCCACATGGTCACTACGCTGTAAGTAGCATCGGGCAAACGAAACAGTTCATCCGACGGATAGATATCGCAATTGTATTTTTTTACAGCTAATGCTCTTGCTTCTGCATCGGGCTCTAAACCAACTACACTCCAGCCGGCTTTTTCCATGGTATGCAGAAAAGTTCCCGTGCCGCTGCCAATATCGAGCAACATACCAACCTGCCGCTTTGAGGCTTTTTTCACCAGTTTCTCTTTCGACATCATGGTAAAAAAACGGGCAACGTGGTAGATCATGTTAACCAGCCCCTTCTTGGTATCGGTATGCGATATGTAAGCTGAAGACTTATAATAATTATGAATTACTTCCTGCGACGGTGCATCGGATGTAAACCGAAAACTGCATTCTGCACATTCGCTGATGGTAAACTGTTCTTGTGTAACGGTATGATCTTTGGCTGATAAAACGGGCTTAACCGATTCGCTTTTACATACAGGACAATGTCGATAAGTAACATGAAGGCTCATAAAAGGGGCTGTTCTGGTCTGGGTCATAGGGTTATCGGCTTTTATACAATGCAGGCATCTCGTTCAGTTTTAGTTTTTGACTGTTTCCCTGCCTGTTCCATTGCGGTGAATGATTCGTTAGGGTGAACAAAATAAGAACTAAAGCGGTCAAGAACAATGCCAAAGCAAACAGCCACCATAAATTGAGGGTTTTCCTTGATTGGGTTTGCAGTAATTCCTCCATCTCTACATTCGTTTTTTCCTGTTCGCCTACACGTATAGAATGCTGCGCATTTTTACGAATTACTTTTTCGGCGGTTACAGGCGCACGTTTAGCTGCTTCAAACTCGGAAACGAACGCTATTTGCTGCTCGTTTTTTGAAAATTGACCGATGCGCTTCCACCCAAACCTTTTCTCCTCAGATAATGTACGCTGAAATAAATCGGAAAGATGTTGCAGCTGCTCTTGTACTTCCTGCTGAGACGCACCACTCTGCTTTTGCAGCCATTGTTCAAACAGCTCATCCTCGCTCCACTTTGTATTAAAATGAAGGATATGCTCCGGGGCATGCAGTAACCTGTTCGGGAAATCAAGACGGGCCGGCAACTCTTCTACCGAAAATGTTCCGACATCTTTTATTGAAACCTGTTTATTAAAAGTGAGGTACTGTGCTACCAACTCCACCATCTGCTTATTATTGCTTTTGGTCAAAAGTAAGTCTTATTCCTGCAAGTAAGTTAAATCCAACCACCTGGTAATTATTCCAGCGCTGGTAGGTATTGTTGAAGATATTGTTGAACTGTCCCCAAACACTGATGAGCGGGTGCACTTTAAACTCAAATCCGGCATTTAAATCGAAAGCAGCGGGCAAACGGTCGCTGTTACCGGCAAGATCTTTACGGTAAGCCGCTCCTTGCCAAGCAAACAAGTCGGTTTTCACCATAATTTTCTTCGATGGCTGCCAGCGTAAAGCTGTTGTAAACTCAATGGGCTGAATATGCCAGGGCCTTGCTTCATCCTGTATGCGGAGGAAATTATAAATATCAATTTTAGCGCTGGCATTAAACTGATCCTGCAGCACAAATCCCATTTCGGCCTGCGTGTGCCATGCCTGCAGCTTTCCTTCACGCACCACTTCAAACAAAGCAGGTGTAATATGGTTGCTGAACAAAGGCAGGTTCAGGTATTCAGTAAATCCTGTGGTAACACGATAGTTAAACGAGTTAGCCAATGTTCCTTTGAAACCGCCATATAATTCGGTAATACGTGTGTTGTATTGTGATGTTGGCTGGTTGATCCATGGGTTTTTCGATGCCAGGAACATGTAATTGTTCTTTCGTACATAGCCACTCCAACCTGCAGTAAGAATGATTTTCTTTTCCTGTAAATGCGCATCTACCAACACATCGGGCAATACATTCAGCTTACCCTGATCCCATGTTGGACGGATACCTCCTTTAATGTACAGTCTCGATGTTTTGAGCATAGCCGCCGTATTCAGGAAAAAAAGGTTGTTGCTGTATGTAGTACCGCCGGTTGGTGTATATGTTGTAAGATCGGCATTGGCTCTCACCAGTAACCCAAAGCTGTTACCAAAACGTACTTCTACTGGCACATCCAAAACACCGTTTGTTTCGGTGCTGCGTGTATCGCCAAACACATTGATGTTAAGATCGGGATTGTAGCTGATGCCAAACCTGTTTACAAATGCATTGCGCACGCCTGCACGGATGTTGATGGTTTGGTAAGGCTTTTTTAACGAATCGTCTTTGCTGTTAATAAACGATGGATCTGGCCCATACAGGTAATAGGTTTGATTCTGATAGCCTGCCTTACCATACACTTCAACATTATTTAAAATGGTATTGAGGTTTGCAGAAAACGAAGTATTGCTGAAACGTTGTACACGCAGCTTTCCCCTTTGCGACAAATGATTGGCAAAAATGGTGAAGTTGGTTTTCTTTCCGTCGCCGATTGAAAAACCGGCATCAATCAATGGAGTATTGTAATTACCATAACCGGCCTTGATATAATTGCTGTTATGTGCCTCACCTGCTGAATCTATCTGCAGGTTCATAGGTTTTAAACCAACCGGCTGCAGATTAAAAAATAAATTCTGTACCGGTATCTGGTACGTTAACGCCGGAGCTTTCGTATCGGGTGCCGGTGGAGTTGCAATAAAATTCAGCTTCACCGCATTTTTTAATACCGGCTTGAATGCTGAAATAATTTCAACCGAATTTTTCTTTGATGTATCCTGCGCAAACGCAGTCGCTGTCATCAAACAAAAAACAAAAAGAAATATGTTGAGTCTGTGCATGTTTGTTATTGCTTTATGCTGCTTCTGTTAATTCTTTTACTCTTTTTTACTCCGTCAGACGTGGGCGTCAGACGGTGGGTTTCGTATCTCGTACTTCCATCTTAACCATCAACCTTCGAATTCTTCTTCTCCTCTTCTATCACCTGCTGCAGTTTGGCTTCGGCTTCCTGCTTCAGCTGAGGGTTGGTTGCATTTTCCACAATACTCTGGAAAGTGGCTTTTGCATTGAAGAAATCTTTTTGTTTGAAATAAATATCGCCCAACATGATGTACGATTTGGTTACCCAGTAATCGTACGATCCGCTTTTATTGATGACTTCAAACGCCGCTTTTTCTGCATTGGTTAAACTGTTGAGATCGAAATAGCATTTTGCAATTTCATAACGTGCTTCTGCAGCCCACTCGCCTTTGTTCAGATTCACTACTGCACGATACGATTGTATGGCCAGGTCGTATGCATTATTCAACTGGTGATTACGGCCGGTTACCAAATTTGATAATGCTTTATCATCGTTACCGGCACCTTTTGCAATCAGCAGATCTTTTGCCACATCAGCAGCCTGTTTGTATTCTTTCAACTGGTAATGACAACGTAACGAACCACGCAATGCTTCGAGTCTGCTGTCGTCGGTGGTGGCAATATTGCGGAGTATATCGTAATACGGTTGTGCTTTTGCATAATCTTTCAATTCGAAGTAATACGAACGTGCCGCAATCAATGCACTCTTTTCTGCATACTGACTTGCGCCCTGGTTAGCGACGTATTCATAGCCGGGCAATGCACTCTTCCAGTCTTTACGGGCCATATAACATTCGCTGCGGTTGTAGTATGCATCAATTGCATGTGCGCCATTGGGGAAACGGTTGAGGTAATTCGTGATTTGCTCAATAGCGCCTGCACAATCGTTGTTATTGATCTTTACTTCAACTGCTGCATACGCCAATGAATCGGCTTCGCTTGCAGAAATATTTTTACCGGTAGAACGGATGAAGGCTTCATACTCCTGAGGTTTGCCCATCTCTACATAAATATCTCGGATGTTTTCTAACGCAAAACCTGCTTCTTCACTGTTGGGATATTGCTGCAGTAATTTTTTGTATTGATCCAGCGCTTCCTGCCGTTTGTTTAAGTTGAAATAACAAACACCCAGCTGCAACAATGCACTTTGTTTGAAGCCTGTATTTTGCGGAGCACTGATGACATTGTTAAGGAAAGGAATGGCTGCCTGGAATTTTTCATCCGCCATATACGTTTTGGCAATCTCCATGTTTGCATCGGGAATCAAATTACTCCGTGGATACAAACGCTGAAGTGTCGACAACTGATCAATTTTTGAGCGACTGTTGTTTACACCCGCCAGCATGGCTTTTTGATAGAGTGCATAATCTGCATTGGGCCAGGAATAATCCAGCGCCTGCTGATACATACTCAACGCCTGCTTGTAATTCTTCTGCATAAAATAACAATCGGCCAAGCGGATGTACGCATCCTGATCAATGGGTGCAGCGTTCAACGCTACACGTCCAACTGCTTTTTGAAAGAAGCCCTGCGCTACAATAAAGTTCTCTTTGCGCAGGTAACAGTAGCCCATGTTATAGTTGGCTTCCTTTGTTGTTGATTCGCCCATACCTGCACTGCCGCTTTGTAAAAACTTATCGTAAAAACGAATGGCATCATCGAGGCGATCATTTTTATAAGCGATCTCCCCTTTCCAGAAGTTGGTTAAAGGCAACACCGGAGCATTGTAAGGATCTTTCAGAATTTTATCGAGCAACTGTTCAGCCTGGTTCATCTGTCCGTCGTTGATTAACTCTGCTGCTCTTCCGTACAACATACGGGGATATAATCGCTTCGTTGCTTCCGATGGATCGGTTAAGGATTCCATCAACGTAATAGCATCTTTGTAGTTACTCGTACCCGTTAGCAGGCCTACCAACAATTCTTTTGCTTCGTTGGTGTACGTACTGCGGGGATATTCATTAAGGAAACGTTTAAACTCACTGATGGCTACCCCTTGATAACCTAACTCGTACGAAAGTTTGGCGTAGTTGAACAGTGATACTTCACGCTGCTGCTGGTTACTGCTGTTGGCGGCACAAAATGCAAAGGCATTCCGTGCATTTTCTTTCTGGTTGGTTTTTAAATACGCATCGCCCAGCAAATACATGGCGCTTTGGCTCAGCGAATCCTGGTTACCACTTAACTGTTTAAAGCCATCAATTGCTTTGGTAAGTTGATTGTTTTGATAATAACAATAACTCAGTTCATACAAATCCTGGCGTGTAACTTTCTCTGATTTGTTGACATACTCTTCCAGCAGTGGCAATGCCTTCTTGTATTCTTTCTTTTCAAAATAAGCATGGCCCAGCAACTGCTTCATCTCCACATCGTACAAAATATTCGGACGCTTCACCGCCTCTTCTGCAATCTTGATGGCCTTGTCTTTTTCACCCCGGAAATAATAAATAGATGCAATGTAAAACGGAACAATTTTTCCATACTCCGGGTGTTCTTTTACTTTTTCAAAACAGCCCAGTGCATCGTTGTATTGCTTATCGTTGTACGCAATAAAACCATAATAGTAATTCGCATCGAGGTAATACTTATCCGTCGGCATTTGACGGATGGTATTAAACAGCGGTTTCGCCTGCTGGTACTGCTTTAAATGAAAATAGCAGTAACCCATTCTGAATTTCTGTTCCGATATCTGTTCGTTATTTAAGCTGGCAATGTCTGCCTTCTCGTAAAACTCCAATGCATCGGTAAACTGTTGCTTGCGGAAATAATAATTACCTAAATGAAAACTGAGCTGTTGTGTGCGGGGCTGGTTATGCACAACCGTGATAAATTCACGGCTGGGTGCCACTACCCGTTCATCGTTTTGCTGCAGACCACAAGCCAGCAGGTAATAGTCAATTTCCTGTACCTGTATACCATTGTTAAGCACAGTTGATGTTTGCACTTCCTGCTTCAGCTCACGCAAAAGCGGCAATGCCAGACTGTATTGATCATTCAGAAAATATTCCTGTGCCTGTTTAAAGCGAGCATGCGGATCGTTATTGATGGCGGTTGTTTGTGCAGTTAACTGCAACGTAAAACTGCAAAAAGCAATTAACAGAATGTAAGTAATGCGGCTGTTCATTAGCGGGTAAACGTTCATCGTTGGCAAATATTTTATCCGTTCTCTTAAAGTCTGTTGTACCGGGTAAAGGTAAACTCTCCGTTACCGTTCAAACACCATTCCAGATTTTTGTGGATAAAAGTTCATGTTCCGTTAATTTCGCAAACGAAATCAATATACATGAAGAAAACCCTGCTGTAAGCCTTACCTGTACAGCAACTAAACTACAACGTTCGTATGAAGAAACTTTTGTCCATCAACTATTCAGCTACAGCTTTTAACATTTCCTTCTTATTATTACGTCTTGTGTTCGGTATCAGCTTGTGCGTAAACTATGGTTACGATAAGCTTGTTAACTTCGCCGATAAGAAAGATCACTTTGTTAATCTCTTTGGCATTGGCAGTACAGCCACACTTGCATTGGTTGTATTTGCAGAGTTTTTCTGTTCCATTTTTGTAGCCATTGGTTTATTTACACGTTTTACAGTTGTTCCGATTGTAATATCAATGGGATATGCATTTTTTGTGGCGCATAACAGTACCTTGTTTGCAAAAGGCGAAGTTGCAGCATTGTATTTAACCGGTTTCTTTGTAATTCTGTTGTGCGGCCCGGGGAAAGCCAGCGTGGATGGATTGATTAAATAAATAGTGCAACCTATCTGTTGTAACCGAACAATGTTTAACAGCGAAACAACTATACGTGTACGTTATGCCGAAACCGACCAAATGAATGTGGTGTACCACGGCAACTACGCACAATATTTCGAAGTTGCCCGTGCAGAAGCTATACGTGAACTTGGATTTACCTATAAAGAAATGGAAGCAAGCGGTGTGGTGATGCCCATTGTGGAACTGCATACCAAATTTTTGCGTCCGGCGAAGTACGATGATCTCCTCACCATAAAAACACAACTGCGGGAGTTACCCACCGATCACCGCATCGAATTTCATCACGAAGTGTACAACGAAGAAGGCAAACTGCTCACTATCGGTCGCATTGTGTTGTATTTTCTCGATGCAAAAACAATGGCCCGCAGTACAATGCCCGAAGCATTGGCGCAACATATTCAACCATACTTTTCTTAAATCATCAAGATGCAGGAACAACAAATCTTTGCCTCCATTATTACTATCGGAGATGAACTATTGATCGGACAAACCATCGATACCAACAGCGCTTGGATGGCACAGGAACTGAACAAAATTGGTGTGTGGGTGAAACGCAGAATAGCTGTTGGCGATAACCGGGAAGATATTTGGCGTGCATTAGATGAGGAAAGTGAGCATGCACAAATTATATTAATTACAGGCGGCCTCGGCCCTACTGCCGATGATATTACCAAGCCTTTGCTCTGCGATTATTTTGGTGGCAAAATGATCATGGACGAGCAGGTGCTGGAACATGTAAGTGCTATTTTCCGCAAGCTGAACCGACCCATGATCGACCGGAACATGAAACAGGCAGAAGTGCCCGATGTATGCACGGTGTTGATGAACAAACGGGGGACTGCTCCGGGTATGCTGTTCCGCAAAGGCGACCGCATATTTGTTTCGATGCCGGGCGTACCACACGAAATGAAAGGTTTGATGCACGATGAAGTGTTACCCCTGCTGCAAAAAGAATTACAAATGCCGTTTATCCTGCACCGAACGTTGTTAACAGCGGGTGTAGGTGAATCGTTTTTGGCAGATAAAATAAGCGATTGGGAAACCGCATTGCCTCCGCACATTAAACTGGCCTACCTGCCGAACTACGGCATGGTGCGTTTGCGTTTAACCGCCAACGGCACAGATAGAAAACATCTCAGCAAAGAACTGGATGAGCTGTTTGCCCAACTGCAGCAGCAGGTTGCCGAGCACATGGTTATTAATGAAGACATTACCCTGGAAGAAGCGCTTGGCAGATTACTGCTCAGTAAAAATCAAACAATGGCCACAGCAGAAAGCTGCAGCGGTGGTTATATTGCCCACCTGCTCACCTCTATTCCCGGATCATCGGTTTACTTTAAAGGAACAGTCGTCGCTTACGCCTACGATGTAAAAGAAGATGTATTGGGTGTACAACATCAAACCCTTGAAGAAAAAGGTGCTGTTAGTGAAGAAACCGTAAAGGAAATGCTGGCGGGTTTGCTCAACACCACGTCTGCTGATTATGGTATTGCCACCAGCGGTGTAATGGGCCCGGGCGGCGGCACACACGATAAACCTGTTGGTACCGTATGGGTGGCTGTTGGTACAAGAGAAAAGGCCTTTGCCAAAAAATTACATTTCCGGTTCGACCGCTTAAAGAATATAGAATTAACGGCAGCACATGCCATGTTACTCCTGTATCGTTTTATTAAGGGTGATTCCTTGAATTAAACTGTCAATCCTTACCTTTGACGCCTATTAACGATTGTTTGTATAAGGTTATCCCGATTCATATCAGGACTGTTGCCGGTTGACAAACAAAAAAACTTTAAATCATTATGGCTTTAGTTGATTTAGTAATGCCCAAACTCGGTGAAAGTATTATGGAAGCAACCATTTTACGTTGGCACAAAAAACCGGGCGACAGTATTAAAATGGATGAAACAGTACTTGATATTGCTACCGATAAAGTGGATAGCGAGGTGCCCAGTACTGCCGAAGGTGTTTTAAGCGAGGTTTTATTTAATGAAAATGATGTAGTGCCGATTGGTGCTGTTATTGCCCGTATTAAAACCGGTGCCGCAGAAACAACTCCGGTTGCAGCTGCGCCTGTGCAGGCTCCTGTTGTTGATTCGGTTGCCGAACTGGCAGAAGATGAAGTAGCCATCCCTTATCAACCGGCCGGTGCAAGAGTTAGTGCTCCTTCAAACGGTATTCGTTTTTATTCGCCACTCGTGCTGAACATTGCAGCACAGGAAGGTATTGGCATGGCTGAATTAGAAAAAATTCCCGGTACAGGTAACGATGGACGTGTTACCAAACGGGATATTCTGCAATATGTATCTACCCGTAAAAATGGAACTACGCCACCGCCTTCTGTAAAAGAAGAAGTGTTGGTAGTACCGATGAACAGGGTTGAAACACCGGCAAATAACAACAGCGCTACTCCTGCCCCTGCGCCTTCAACTGCGCCAACTGTTTACAGTGGTAATGTGGAGATTATTGAAATGGACCGCATGCGCAAACTCATTGCCGACCACATGGTCAAGAGCAAGCATATCAGTCCGCATGTAACCAGCTTCAGCGAAGCGGATGTAACCAACCTGGTACAGTGGAGAGACAAGATGAAGAAAGAGTTCGAAAAACGTGAAGGCACAAAAATTACGTTTACACCACTCTTTATTGAAGCCATTGCAAAATGCATCAAAAAATATCCGCTCATTAACAGCTCGGTTGATGGCGACAGAATTATTGTAAAGAAAGACATCAACATTGGTATGGCAACGGCTTTACCAAGTGGCAATCTCATAGTACCGGTTATTAAAAATGCAGACCAGTTGAATTTGGTTGGTTTAACCAAGCAGGTGAATAATCTGGCTGACAGTGCACGCAACGGTAAACTGAAAGCCGATGATACAACCGGCGGCACCTTTACCTTAACCAATGTGGGTACGTTCGGCAGTTTAATGGGTACACCCATCATCAATCAGCCGCAGGTAGCTGTACTGGCAGTAGGAGCTATCAAAAAAAGACCGGTGGTGATTGAAACACCGCACGGCGACAGTATTGCCATCCGCCATATGATGTATTTGAGCATGAGCTACGATCATCGTATTATCGATGGCAGCCTCGGTGCAACATTCTTAACAGCTGTTGCAAACGAACTGCAGAATTTCAATCCCGACAGAGATTTATAAATTCATCTTTGCATACAAACTAAAAACCCCGGCATGCCGGGGTTTTTAGTTTATGTTATATAACTGATAGTGAAATTTACTTCCTAAAACGCCTCTCCATCCATTTAGTTTCAATACTATTCAACTGCGTTGAGAAGACATTGTTTCGAATGAAAAGTATAAGCGATATACATGCGCCTATTGGAGCTGTTTTCTAATATTTATTTTTGAGCAGAAAGCTTAGAAAAAATAAAATACTTAAAATAGAAATCACTTTTAATGCGGTTGATTTATGGTAATTTGAGATTATTGAAGATGTAAACTTATTATAATAGAGTTTGGGCATTTTTGCCATATCAATAGAATCAGACATTGCCCTTGAAATAGAAACAAGGTGTCTTCTAGTATTAAAAATTACTTCTAATTTATAATTTGTACCTCGCCAATAACTTTGTTTTTGGCTTACTAAACTATAATCAATTGGATTTTCATTTTCAATTGTTCTTTTATAAGTTAAATACAAGCACAAAGAAACTATGATGCAAACTAGAAGAGTAAGTCTTGCCCCAAAGAGCATTTTTTTATAAGAAATTATCATTTGTCATTGGGTTTATTCTTCTTGTAGAAGCGTTTCGTATAGCATTAGAAGCTATTGCTTTCCATCAATGTCCCCATGAGCTTTTACTAAACTTCAACAACATCAGTTTAGAAACGTTGTTCTATACGCTGCTTAGTATTTCTTCCGCTCGAAACTGTATTTCTTTCCTTTCCGCTTTACAATAAACAGATTGTCGTATTCCGTTTCCGGCAGATCGGTTAAGAGTTGTTGACCCATCAGTTTATTTACCAGATCGTCTACCGAATTGGAATGGCCCACAATTAATACATTGCCTTTCTGAATATTTTTTATACGTGCAATAAACTGATCTACGGTATCTTTTGGTGAATACAATTGTACCGCTACCTGCGTTGCATCGCTGAATGGTTTGGCTGTTGATTTGGTGCGGATATAAGGTGTAGAAAAAATAGTTTGCACGTTTTTATCGATCAGTAATCCTTTCAGGTTTTGTGCCCGTTGCTCGCCTTCGGTTGAAAGCGGCACATCGCTGCTCATGTTGGCATTAGCGGTAGCTTTTTCTGCATGGCGCACAATGTAAAAGGTAGTACGGCTGCAGGATGCAAGCAATAAAGCAATTGTTAATAAGGATGACAGGTTGATGATTTTTTGTTTAAACATAAAACAAGGTTTTTAAAAAAGATTGTGTTTTTGTAAATTTAAGCAACAATCACCCGGTAAAAACATCATCACATGAAAACATTATCCGAAACCTGGTTTGCTGATGGCTTCATTGATTTTGAATTAAAAAAGTATACCCTGCTCGCCTATCTGCAGGAAGTAAACAAATACTTTAACCAGGCAAAGCTTTATCCCCAACTGGCCGATGTAATTTTCCATTACAACAACCTTGTTGCTTTTCGTGAAAACAAAAAGTATTTGCAGGAACAGTTCCCGAAAAAACTCACCGGTATACAAATTGAAAAGCTGCAGCTGCTGTACGAGCAGATGATTGAAGATGATGAGCTGATGCAGGAACTGGAAACCATCATGCACTACTCTATCGATCGCATGAAAACTACCATCAACAACGGTACAGAAATTTATGAGTTTGTTGAGCAGAGTATTTCAATTAATCCCATTGGTATTATTCCGCTCGACACAACAGAAGGTTATCTGTTTTTGCGGAATACAAATGTAAAACATACCAATGTGTATCAATACAGGCTCAGCTTCTTTGAACGTCACGATGAACAATACCGCACCTTGAAAACAAATTATGTTGATACCTGGATGAGCACATTGGCCAATACCTATCAGAATATCAAAAGTGAACTCATCCGCAATAAAACAGAATTGCCCAACCCTGCGGTTTACAGTATTGAAACCGATTTAAGTTACCCGATTGAAGAAACCTTTTTACCTATTGCCAAGCGCAGGTTTGTAAAGTTCCTCACGGCTGCATAATTATAAATGAAAATAAGAAAGGCGCAATCGAACAATTGCGCCTTTCTTATTTGTAGCATGAAGGGTTTATTTTACAATATCTAATCCCCAGTCAATTCCTTTATCTGTTGCAGGCACACCGTCTTTCATCCATTTCGGCATCGGCGCTCCTTTCAAATAATGATCAAAGAACTGAGCTAAACGCACCGACAAATCTTTCCGGTTTCTGCGTTCAACAAGGTTATGATCCTCTTCGTTGTATTGCAGCAACCAAACTTTCTTATCCAGTCTGCGCAAGGCTGTAAAGTATTCAATACCCTGGTACCAAGGCACTGCGCCATCTTTATCGTTGTGTGTCATCAGTAAAGGCGTTTTTACTTTATCGGCTTTAAACAACGGTGAGTTTTTGATGTACAAATCAGGTCGCTGCCAAGGCGTTGCACCTAAGCGTGTTTGCGAACGCTCATACTGGAACTGCCTGCTGATACCTGTTCCCCAACGGATACCACCATACGCACTGAACATATTGGCAACAGGCGCACCTGCACCTGCAGCTGCAAACATATTTGTCCGTGTAATTAAATAAGCAACCTGGTAACCACCCCAGCTTTGTCCTTGTATCGCCATCTTCGTACTGTCAACAAATTTCATCTTGCTGAGGTACTTTGCTGCACTTACCACAGAGTTATAAGCACTTTCGCCCGGCTCTCCATCCTTGTAATAAATATTCGGATCGAATACCAGGTAACCATTGCTGGTAAAGTAGGCAATGTTTACTGTTGATGCACTTGGTGCTGGTGTACGGTAAGTGTAACGAGTATCGGAGTTACGTTCGTAGAAATAAAAAATGACAGGATATTTTTTGTTGGGATCGAAATTCTCCGGCTTGAATAATAAACCTTCGCTTTCCTTACCATCGAACATTTTCCATTTATGCAGTTCAACTGTATACCAATTGTAGTCTTTCTGTTGTTCGTTGATGAAGCTTAACTGCTTTGCTGCAGTATGGTTTTGTGCATTGGCAATAGTTGATGCAAATACAGAACCACTTACTTGCGGTGTTGCTGCAGTGTAGATGATGGCATCTGCATCTTTCGCTTTCTGCACAGCAAAACCATTGATAGAAGCCGGATATGTTACAGGAATGCTTTCGTTTAAACTGAAACTGCTGCTGAGTTTATGTGTAACAAAGCCACTGCCCTTTTCTTTATTATCAAATGTGCTCAACAGTAATGTTTCACCATCTTTCACAAACAATGCATCACGATCAAGATCGATGTTACGGAAGGTGAGTTGCTTTTTACGGCCAATACCATTGGTAATATTTACAGGTTTGCTTTTACCTGTCATATCCAGCTTCCAGATGTCGAACTTATCGTACACATATAACGCTGCATCGCCTTCGTGCCAGCCCATGGTACCATGTGGCGGCGGATCGTCGGGATGATCATCATCTTCATCATACAACGGCACTTTAACATCTGCAGTTAATACCGATGTTTTGCCGCTTGCAACGTCATACGCCATGTACTGGCTTTTCTTCCAATCGAACCAGGCCATGTATTTTCCGGTTGGAGAAATATTACCGCTGCGGATCTTTTTTCCGATCAGTTTACGTTCACCTGTATTTACATTCACGAGGTAAACATCATTGTAATTATGTTGCTCCCACTGGTTTTGTTTACGATAAGGTCTGCTGTCGAAACCAACAGCCACATCTGCATCTGCATCGGGCGTAAGACTTACACGATCCATTGTTGCATCGCTCAGCATGGTTACTGTTGTTGCATCGCCATTGAGTACAGCTACATAACTGCGACGTAATTCAGCATTCAACTGTACCAATTGTTGCGGCTGCAAATCCAGATCGTCGTAATGCCAAATGTCTAATCGTGCTGTTTCAAATTCAACCAGGCTGGTATCTTTTGGCTGACGAATAGGTGCCAAACCAAAGAATAACCTGTTACCGTTCTTACTGAAACGGTTTATATAATCAGGACTGATCGTTAATCCACTCTTTACACCTGCAGTGTTACGGTCTGCACGTAAACGGGCACTGTCCATACCCGGTTTATAATGCCAGAGCTTATAAAACTTACGCAGCGATTTGGTTGAACTATCTCTTTCTGCAACAAAAGCCACCTGCGTACCGGCTTCGTCCATGGCATAATTCTTTGCATCGTTAAATCCTTTCAACACCGTATCAATCTTACCGGTTGCAGTATTCATCCAGTAAACAGTTGCCTTGCTTAATGTATCAGCATTCTTCTTTGTTGTTTCAATCAACAATACATTTCCCTGTTCGCTGAAATAATATTCACTCACCAATGCAAACTTCTTCTCTTCGCCTGTTTGCATATTGCGTACCACCAATTCTGTTCCTTCTTCAACAGGATCTGCAGCAGGACGATTATTTGGTCTTGCATCACGCTTGGGAGGTTGCAATGCAGCTAAGCCTTTTGTTTTTGCTTCGTTTGCTTTGTTCTTTAAACTATCGGCAACACGCAACAACGAATCAGCCATCAACATCATCTTGTTAATTTGCGTAAGCGAATCAGGCTTTGGTGCAGGCTTAGGCGCTTCAGGCAATGCTTTATCCAAATGATACGCTAACCAGCCATTTCCCTTCTCGGGAGCTTTGAATGTTTTTACACGTGCTGTTTTCCATATTTCTTCCTTGCCTAATTCTATAATCGCCATACTGTCTTTCGGCATTTCATCGGGACGCTTCTTTTTAATGCGAGCCTCTCGGGTTTCTTTAAACAACGGACGGATCTTGAAGATCACATAACGGCTGTCGTTTGTAATAACAGAGCCATAACCACGGGCAATTACTTTTTTATAAGTGCCGTCATGCGACTGGATGATGAGCTCAGCATCGCCTTCCTGCGGGCTTACCTGGTAAACCACCCACTTTCCATCGTTACTGATCTGTGAACTTTGTACACTCTGCCATCGGTCGTACACCGAATGATCGAGTGGCTTTTTTTGGGCGAGTAATGCCAGCGGAAAAGCCGACAGCATTACCAATAGAATTTTTCTCATTGAACAGTTTAATTAAATATTTATTTATACAAGATAAATTAAACAATTTGCGCTGTGTAATGTTTTACACAAGTGGAATTAATAATTTATGAATAAGATCATCCTATCACTCGTTTTCATTTTTGCTTCTTTTTCGTTGTTCGCACAAAACAAAGCTGTAATTACCGGTACGGTTATTAACAAAATAACCCAATTGCCGGTTGATGGCGTTTCGGTAACAGTAGAAAAAACAGAAGCCGGTACGGTTACCGATTCGTCGGGTCGCTTCCGCATCAGTAATATCGATCCCAAATCCTACAATATCGTCTTCTCGAAAGTAGGTTATAAAACATTTACGCTTTACAATGTTGTATTAACCACCGGTAACGAAATCAGTGTACAGGTGGAAATGGAGGAAGACATCAAGACCATTGGCGAAATAACGGTTACGGGCAGGCGCACAGCAAAAGTGGCTACGCTGGAAACACCGTTGAGTGTACAACGTTTAACGACTGAGGAAATTAAAGCCAACCCTGGCGGTAACTTCGACATCAGCCGTGTAATTAATACCTTACCCGGCGTGGGCGGGACGGCCGGAAGTGTAGGCGGTTTCCGGAACGACATCATCATCCGTGGTGGTGGTCCAGGTGAAAATGTATTTTATTTAGATGGGATAGAAATTCCGGTGATCAATCACTTTGCTACGCAAGGTGCAGGTGGCGGGCCAACCGGTATTCTCAACGTAAGTTTTATTGAAGATGTAAAACTGAGTTCTTCGGCTTTTGATGCCCGTTATGATAATGCGTTAAGCAGTGTGTTTGAGTTTAAACAGAAACGTGGTAACAGCAACCGTGTACAGGGTAATGTGCGTTTAAGTGCAACCGAACTGGCCGCTACACTTGAAGGACCGCTGAGCAACAACAAGAAGACGACTTTTCTTGCGAGCGCCAGAAGAAGTTATCTGCAGTTTTTGTTCCAGGCGTTAGACTTACCTATTCGTCCAAACTACTGGGATTTCCAATACAAGGTTACACACCAGTTCGACAAAAAGACCACCTTAACATTGCTCGGTGTTGGTGCTATTGATGAGTTTAGTTTTTCTGCACCATCAGAAGCAACGCCAGAGAAATTATATATCCTGAACAGCAATCCGAACATCAACCAATGGAACTATACCGTTGGGGCTACATTGCGTCGCACTATTAAAAACGGATACTGGAATCTGGCACTCAGCCGCAATGCATTCAACAATAACATTACACGATTCGAAGACAATCTCAATCCTGTTGCTGCAGAACAATCGCTGGATGTAACATCCAACGAAACAGAAAACAAATTGCGTTTCGATGTAAACCAGACAAAGAATGGCTGGAAGATCAGTTATGGTGCAGTGGTACAAAATCCACAGTTCAGCAACGAAGGTTTTGCACGTGTGCGTGCAGCCATCAGAGATACCTTGGGTAACCTGGTGCAGCCTGAGATCAAAGCCAACTTCAACACCTCGAACAACTTTGTAAAGCTGGGTGCATTTGCACAGGTAGGCAAACGTTTCTTTGCCGATCGCCTGGGTGTAAACTTCGGCGTGCGTATGGATGGTAATACGTTTACCGATGAAGGAATGAACCTGTTCCAGACTTTCAGTCCACGTGTTGGCTTGAGTTATGTACTCGGTGATAAATGGAATCTCAATGCTAGTGTTGGACGCTATTACAAACTGTCGCCTTATACCATTCTTGGTTTCAAAGACAATAACAACAACTATGTAAACCGTGATGCAGGTTATCAACGCAGCGATCATTATGTAATTGGCCTGGAATTTTTACCCAAGAATACTACACGCTTTACGGTGGAAGCATTCTACAAAGCGTACGGCAATATGCCGGTGAGTGTGCGTGATGGAATTAACCTTGCCAACAAAGGCGGCGACTTCAACATACTCGGTAATGAAGATGTTGTAACAACAGGCAAAGGACGTACATATGGGGTTGAGTTTTTTGCACAACAAAAACTCACCAATCGTTTTTACGGTGTGTTCAGTTATACTTTATTTGTAAGCCAGTTTACCGGCAGTGATAACAAGTATGTGGCGAGTGCATGGGACAACCGTCACCTGTTGAGTGTAACCTGGGGTTACAAATTTCCACGCAACTGGGAGCTTGGGTTGAAATTCCGTTACCAGGGCGGTGCACCGTTTACACCCTTTAACGAAGGTGCCAGTCGTTTAAATTATCTGAGCATTGGTGAAGGTGTGCTTGATTACAATCGTTTAAATCAAAACCGTCTTACTGCGTTTCATGCAAGTGATGTACGTATTGATAAGAAATGGAATTTTAAACGCCTGACATTGGATGTGTTTTTAGACGTTACGAATTGGTATGTGGCGAAGAGTCCGGCGTTTCCACAATACACGTTTCAACGCACACCCGATAACAGCGGTTTTGCAACAACAAACGGCAGACCCATTGCAGCTGATGGCAGCAACGCCATTCCGGTTATTCTCCAAAACAACGATCCGAGTGTAACACCAACAATTGGATTTATATTAGAATTCTAATTTGAAAGTACGAGGTGCGAAGTTGGAAGTATAAGTCCGGCTTCGCACTTTTTTTGGTCGCAGAGAAAGAAGATGCATAGAGCAGTTTATACAACGTCTTCGCTAAACTCTGCGTGAACTCCATTTCCTCTTGTTCTCTGCGGTTAAGGCTAAACTTTTATATTGAAGCCACCCGCCACCCATAACCTTTAACTCATAACTCTATTTAGTTACCCTCCGCTCCCTCCAAACTCTTACCGTTTGAATAACCACACTCGCAACAATCAGCAGTATTCCCCACACAAACCCATCGCCCAATTCTTTTTCTTCGTGGTAAATGAGAAACGCAAGCGCAATACCATACACCGGTTCGAGATTGTACGTAAGATTAGCGGTGAAAGGCGATATCTTCTTCAATGCATTCACCGATAGCTGCACCGCCAGCACGGTGCAAAACAAAGCCAGCATCAGCAGCCAGAACCAATCGTTCAATGAGGGCAAATGTTTTGTTGCAGGTGAGAATTGCAAATAGAATGGTAATACTAAACTCAGCAACAACCAACCGCCGCTTAACTCGTAAAGAGTTAAAGCCGAAACGGGTACATGCTGAATCAAACGTTTATTGTAAATCGGAAATAAAGCAGAAAGAAATGCTGCTGCAACACCCAACAGAATACCTGTTTTGTATTGCACATCAAAATGAAAAATAAGATAAATGCCGAGCAACACCAATAAGCCCAGCAATACTTCTGTCAAATCTATTCTACGTTTCAATATCAACGGTTCGAGAAAAGCAGTGAACGAACCCGTTGCCGCAAAACAAACCAGGGCAATGGATACGTTGGCATATTTTACGCTGCCGTAAAAAAATACCCAATGCAGCGCAATCAATGCACCAATGCCAATACAACGCAGCAGGTATTTTTTTTCTATACGGATCGATTGTTTGCGCAACAGCATCAGCAACAACAACAAAACAGCCGAGAGCAGCATCCGGTACCATACCAGCCAGCCTTCGTTCAGTTCAATTAAACGACCCAGCACTCCGGTGAAACCGGCCAGGAAAACAGCAGCATGTAATTGCAAAAAAGCGTTACGCATCGTTGCTCAAAGAAAGCCAAAAAAGAAATAAGAGGTGGAAAATAAAAAATCAGGAATTGCTTTCTGCCATTACCTTTTCTGATGTGAAGTTGGCAATATTTTCACCTTTGCTTTTCATACGTGCATGATAGTCTTTAAACAAACTTTGCCAGCGGAGTTTTAATACACCAAGGATGCCTTCTTTTACAATACCCTTGTTCATTTTACTGACGCCGAACTTACGGTCGACGAATGTAATGGGTACTTCGGCAATTTTGAATTTCAGTTTCCAGGCAGCAAACTTCATTTCAATCTGGAATGCATAACCAACGAATGTAATACCATCAAGGTTCATGGCTTCCAGTGTTTGGCGGCGGTAACAAACAAAACCTGCCGTAGGGTCCATTACCGGCATCCAGGTAATGATGCGTGTATAAAGTGATGCGCCTTTTGATAAGAAAATGCGATTACGTGGCCAGTTGGCAACAGCTCCACCTTTTGTGTAGCGACTACCCACAGCTAAATCAGCGCCCTTGTCTCTGCAGGCTTCAACCAAACGTGAAAGATCAGCAGGGTTATGACTGAAATCGGCATCCATTTCGCAAATAAAATTGTAGCCTTTAGCAATCGCCCATTTAAAGCCATGAATATAGGCTGTACCTAAGCCCAGTTTACCTGTACGTTCTTCAATAAATAATTTACCGGGAAAAACAGTCTGCAATTGCTTTACAATCTGTGCTGTACCATCGGGAGAACCATCATCAATGACCAACACATGAAAGTTGTTGTGTAATGTAAACACAGCACGGATAATGTTTTCAATATTATCCTTTTCGTTATACGTTGGTATGATTACTAGATTTTCCACTTGAATGTTGCAGTGCAAGTTAGGTTTTTTCAAAAACAGTCGTTGTTACTTCTTTACCCTTTCTTGCCGTTTAGTTCTTTTTTAACAGCGTACGGTTTAAAATTTCAGTAAGCTTTTGTTTGGTATGCAGCGGAAAATCACCCTTCATCATCCAATCGTAATACTGTGGTTCCTGCTTTAATACCAACGTTACCGGCTTTCCTTTATGTTTTCCGAAATTGAATACTTCGACGCCATTTTCCATTACAAACCTGCGTGCAAAATCAACAATCTGGTCTTCGCCGGTGAACTTCACAATTGCCTCTACATTGGCACCCATCTGCGGATAACGCTTTACCTGCGCTTCCAGTACTTCGTAGGTAGCCAGTGCATCTACTTCTGCACTGTGTGCACCATCAAGGTTCTTATCGCAATAAAATTTATAGGCTGCACTAAGTGTACGCTGCTCCATCATGTGAAACACCCGCTGCACGTCGAGCAGATGACGGTCGTTTAATTCAATATCCAGTCCTGCACGCAGAAATTCTTCTACCAATAACGGAATATCGAAACGGTTGGAATTATAACCTGCCAGATCGCAGTTATTGATGAACATTTTTATTTCGTTGGCGGCCTGCTTAAAGGTCGGTGCATCTTTTACCATTTCGTTGCTGATGCCATGTACTTCCGTAGCTCCGGGAGGAATGGGCATTTCAGGATTGATGAGCTTACGTTTTACCATACGGCTTCCATCGGGCGAAACTTTTACAACGGCAATTTCCACAATACGGTCGCTGCTGATATTTACTCCGGTTGTTTCAAGGTCGATGATGGCTAAAGGCCGTTTAAGCTGCAGGTTCATTTCGTTATTAGCAGGTTGATTTGTACTGTCGAATCCGAGGGGAATTTGTTGGCTCATGCGCAAAAATAACTAAAACAAAGGCATCCATTTATACTGAAATAGGTGTGAACTCCGTTATTCTTCAGGAAATACTGAAATTTCCATTAATCTTTACTAATTTTACGGAACCAAAATCCGTTTATTATGAAAAAAATATTATTCTCCGCTCTTGTAATTGCTCTCGCAGCATTCGTATTTACCTCTTGCGCAAGCAGTAAGCGTGGCTATGGTTGCCCTACCAGCCAAAGCAATAAACCTTTCAGAGCTTAAACTGTTAGTACAAACAAAAACTTTGCATGAACTGGACTCCGTTATGTTCCACTGATGAATTGGAACAACTTATTCATTTAAGTACACAACAACCACAGGTTATTTTCAAACACAGTACCCGTTGCAGCATCAGCTCGGTGGCTAAAAGCAGATTAGAAAAAGCCGGAGCACCGGATAATGCCAACTTTCATTACCTGGATCTGTTAAGCTATCGCCCGCTTTCCAATGCTATTGCCGAAAAATTTGCAGTGGAGCACGAATCGCCGCAAATACTCATCATTAAAGATGGCAAATGCGTGTATTACGAAAGCCATATGGGTATTGATATGGATGAAATAAAAGATCAGCTCAACTAAAAGAATTTATACAAACAGTAAAGGCCACCAAACGGTGGCCTTTTACTTTCAATCACAATCAAACACTATTTTTTTCGTGGAAACTCCAGCGCTGCATGTGCTGCTGCAAGTCGTGCAATGGGCACACGGAATGGAGAACAGCTCACATAGTTCATTCCAATTTTATGGCAGAACACCACGCTGTCAGGATCGCCACCATGCTCGCCGCAGATACCGATCTTGAGATTGGGTTTGGTTACACGTCCACGTTCTACACCAATCTTGATCAACTCGCCCACGCCACTCTGATCGATGGTTTGGAACGGATCGTAAGGCAGCAGTTTCAGATCGAGATACTTGGGTAAGAAACCACCAATATCATCACGACTAAAACCAAAGCTCATCTGTGTAAGATCGTTTGTACCGAAGCTGAAGAAGTCGGCTTCCATTGCCAAGCTGTTTGCTTTCAACGCAGCACGTGGTATTTCAATCATCGTTCCATACAGATATGGAATTTTCTTCACCTTCATTTTTAAGCAGGTTTCTTTGTACACCTGTTCAACAATGGCTTTCTGGTGACGCAACTCGTGCTTACCACACACTACCGGAATCATAATTTCGGGTAATGCTTTTTTGCCCTTGCGAATGAGTTCAACCGTTGCTTCAAAAATGGCCCGTATCTGCATCTCTGTAATCTCCGGATAACTGATACCCAACCGCACACCACGGTGACCAAGCATCGGGTTATTTTCATGCAATGCCAATACACGACGCTTCAACACACTCATACGAATGCCGAGTTCTTTACTCAACTCCTGCAGCTTTTCGGTGTCGTGTGGTACAAACTCATGCAGTGGCGGATCGAGCAGGCGAATAGTAACCGGATGTCCGTTCATAACAGCCAATGTATCCTTCACATCTTTCTTCACATACACGAAGAGGGCGTTCAACGCTTCTCTTCTTTCTTTTTCAGTTTTACTCACGATCATTTTGCGCAGCAGGAACAAAGGTTCTTCACTTCCCTCGCCATAGAACATATGTTCAGTACGGAACAAACCAATACCTTCTGCTCCAAACTTCGATGCAACTGCAGCATCGCCGGGAGTTTCAGCATTTGCACGCACACCGATCTGTTTGGTTTTATCTACCAGTTTCATCAAATCTTTATACGATTGGTTTTTCTCAATATCAATATCCACTAATGGCATGCTGCCTTCATACACCAAACCTTTGGTACCATTTAAACTGATCCAATCGCCTTCTTTTATGATTACACCATTTTTCGCATGAAATGTTTTTGTGTTGGCATGAATTTCAATATCGCCACAACCAACAATACAGCATTTACCCCAGCCACGTGCAACGAGTGCAGCGTGTGAGGTCATGCCACCTTTTGTTGTAAGAATCGCCTGTGCTTTGTGCATACCATCCACATCTTCTGGTGATGTTTCTTCACGCACCAAAATCACCTTCTCTCCTTTTGCAGCCCATTCAACCGCATCTTCCGATGTAAATACTGCACGGCCTTTAGCACCACCGGGACCAGCAGGCAAACCTTTGGCAATAACCGGTTGTGTTATTTCTGCTTTGGGATCAAGCATGGGCAATAACAGTTCAACCAACTGATTAGGGCTAACACGAAGTATCGCTGTCCTTGCATCAATTTGTTTTGCTTTATACATTTCTGTTGCCATACGCACAGCAGCCACACCATTGCGTTTACCTACACGGCATTGCAACATGTAGAGTTTTCCTTTTTCGATGGTAAACTCAATATCCTGCATGTCTTTGTAATGCTTCTCTAATTTTTGTTGATAGCCGTACAACTCTTTATACAATGCAGGCATTAATTTCTCCAGGGTATCATAGTGTTCACTCTGTGCATTCTTCGAATACTCATTAACAGGTGCGGGTGTGCGGATACCTGCCACCACATCTTCTCCTTGCGCATTAACGAGGTATTCACCATAAAATTTAGCTTCACCATTGCCGGGGTTACGTGTAAAGGCAACACCGGTGCAACTGTCGTCGCCCATATTACCAAACACCATGGCCTGTACGTTTACAGCAGTGCCCCATTCGTCAGGAATTTTTTCAATGCGACGATATTCAATGGCACGCTTGCCCATCCAACTGCTGAACACTGCACCAATACTGCCCCATAATTGTTCGTATGGATCTTCAGGGAAAGGTTTGCCCAATACTTTTACAACTGTTGCTTTAAAATCTTTCACCAATGCTTTTAATTCATCAACGGTAAGATCGGTATCGGATTGATAGCCTTTTTTATGTTTGATTTTTTCCAGTTTTTCATCGAGCACCTTGCGAATGCCTTTGCCACCTTTTGGTTCAATACCGCCAGCTTTTTCCATCACCACATCTGCATACATCATAATTAAACGGCGGTAGGCATCATACGCAAAACGGGCATCGCCGCTTTGTGCAATAATTCCTTTAATCGTTTCTTCATTTAAACCCACATTCAATACTGTTTCCATCATGCCGGGCATACTTTTACGTGCACCAGAACGTACCGATACCAGCAATGGATTTTTCACATCGCCAAACTTTTTACCCATCAGCTTTTCCATTTGCGTCATCGCATCTTTTACCTGCTGATTCAATACTTTCGGATATGCTTTTTTATTGGCATAATACCAGGTACATACTTCTGTTGAAACGGTGAAACCGGGCGGTACAGGTAAGCGTAGTTTTGGATGGCCTGCCATTTCGGCCAGGTTTGCACCTTTACCACCTAATAAATTTTTCATTGATTCGTTGCCATCGGCCTTGCCTCCCCCAAAGGAATACACATACTTGACAGGCTTTTTAACTGTTGCCATAATGTTGAATTTTGTTTTGAAAGCACATGGGCGGTAAGAAAACGGCAATCGCTGATGTGCTTGTGAATGTGTTGAAATACAGAAGTAAAAGTAGATGCACCGAAAAGGGCAAAGAATGATTATCCGCAAGAAAAAAACTTACCACCGTCAGCAAGCGGTTCAGCATTTCTGCTTATACCAAACGAGGAATCAGGTATTTGGATTTTGAATTTTTGATTTTGGATTTTCGTTTCTATTGACAATGCCATTTTAATTACATAGCTTACTTCTTCCTTCCGCACAATGTGAATACTTCGGCAACCTCCACCTTGATTTTTCACATTTAAATCATTTACACATGAAACAATTCATTCTTGTAATCATGAGCGTTTTGCTGTTTGCAGCATGCAACAATCCCAAACCTGAAGAAAATAAAGAAACAACTGCGGACACATCCTTATCTAAACCGCAACCCGCAGAATTTGCAGATGCGAAATACATGCAGATCGGGAAAAGCGGGCTGGATCATTTAGCAGCCGGCAATGTAGATGCATGGATGGAATCCTTTGCCGACAATGCTGTTTACCAATGGAACACAGGCGATAGTTTGGCTGGTAAAAAAGCAATTATGGATTACTGGAAAGACAGAAGAGCGAACGTTATTGATTCGCTCAGCTTTAGTAATGTTATCTGGTTACCGGTAAAAGTAAATCAGCCGCAAAGTACAGAAGCGCCCGGCACCTGGCTGCTTGGCTGGTACAGAGTGGATGCCAAATATAAAACCGGAAAACGCATGACGCAATGGATGCACATGGCACAACATTTTGATGCAAATGATAAAGTTGACCGCATCATTCATTACATGGACAAAGCTTCGGTAATGGAAGCAACAAAAAAATAAATCACTCAACTTATCAGGTACAAAATCCGGGAATTTGGTTCCCGGATTTTTCTTTTATACCCGTTAAAAAATGACAAACGGAAACAATTATCGTTGATTCCTGCTTTTCTTTGAAACATAAAACAATCAACCGCCATGCACAAACGCTTACTTGCTTATTCGTTGCTGCTTACTGTTACTGCAACTGCTCAACAGAAAATTGATTTCGAAAGTTACAATCCGCCATCAACATTGGTGGTGCCGCAACATCCGGTAACGAAAGCAAAGTTTCCGTTTATTGATGTACACAATCACCAGTTTCAAATGCCTTCGATGAATTTGAATACACTCACTTTTGAAATGGATAAACTCAACATGCGTGTAATGGTGAATTTAAGTGGCGGCAGTGGCGATCAATTAAAAAAAGCGGTGGACAATGCAAAGCAAAATAAGCCGGGACGTTTTATTGTATTCGCCAATGTAGATTTTAAAGGTGTGGGCGAACCTGGCTGGGGCGAAAAAGCAGCTAAGCAACTGGAAGAAGATGTAAAGAATGGAGCCAACGGTTTAAAGATTTACAAGAGTCTTGGTTTTAGTGTAAAAGATATTAACGGCAACCGTGTACCTGTTGATGATGAACGACTTGATGCAGTATGGCAGAAAGCAGGCGAGTTAAAAATTCCGGTGATCATTCATACAGCCGATCCAAAATCGTTTTGGGATCCTTTAGACAACAGCAACGAACGCTGGCTCGAACTCATCATTAATCCCAACCGTAAGCGAGGTAACGATAATCCTGTACCATGGGAAACACTCATCAACGAACAACACAATCTGTTTAAGAAACATAAGAACACCACCTTTATTGCTGCGCATTTTGGCTGGTACCCCAACGATCTGCAAAAGCTCAGCACAATCCTCGATGCCATGCCGAACGTGGTGGTAGAGTTTGGTGCAGTAATCGCTGAACTTGGCCGTCAACCGAAAGCTGCAAAAGCGTTCTTCACCAAATACCAGGATCGCATCCTGTTTGGAAAAGATAGTTGGGTTCCTTCGGAATATGCTACTTACTTCCGTGTACTGGAAACGGAAGATGAATATTTTCCTTATCACAAAAAATACCATGCCTTCTGGGCCCTGTATGGCATGGGCCTACCCGACTCTATTTTAAAGAAAGTGTATTACAAAAACGCTTTGCGCATTATTCCCAACATCGATAAAAGCGGATGGCCGGAATAACGCAACGAGATCGCTATTTTTGCCGCATGCAACAGCAACCCGGTTTTATTGGAGACAGTCAATTTGAATGGCAAACTGCCGGCGAAGGTATACGCAGAAAAATAATGGCGTATGATCCTTCGCTGATGCTGGTGAAAGTAGCTTTTGAGCAAGGCGCTGTTGGCACTTTGCACAAGCATGTGCATGTACAGATAACCCATATTGAAAGCGGTGTGTTTGAAGTGGAGATCGCCGGCGAAAAGAAATTATTGAAAGCCGGTGATGGCTTTCATGTTGCATCAAATGTAGAACACGGCGTTGTTTGTTTGGAAAAAGGTGTGTTGATTGATGTGTTTAGTCCCATGCGGGAGGATTTTTTAGCACATTAGTCAACCTTAACCAATTAAAAATTGTTATTAGTTCGTTTATCAAGTATAAAGAGTTACCGAACAGTCGCTTTTCAATCAATTCCCGATAAGCATCGATGCAATAAAATTACTAAAAAAAAGAGCCCTATGCAGCATTTACGGTGTGACTTCCCTCTATCAAAAACATCAACTAAATATTTTATCGTTTTTCAGGTAAAACCCGATAATTTCGAAGCTTAGATGTATCAATTAAAGATTGTAAAACCGTAATAAAAGCCTTAATGAAATTAAGCAGACTAAGCACCTGTTTATTTTTTTGCAATACCTATCAAATCCACCTGCTTTTATTCATTTCTAAACCAAAACAAGTATGAGAAAACTGCTTACAGTAGTTGTGCTCTTAGTGTACTCCTTATGCATTAAAGCGCAAGAAAGGTCTGTTTCAGGAAAAATTACAGACGAAAAAGATGGTACGCCGCTGTCTGGCGTGTCGGTAGTTGTAAAAGGCACCACAATTGGTACCACTACGGCGACAGATGGCTCTTTTAAACTCAGTGTCCCGGCCAGTGCCAAAATCATTATTTTTTCGCTATTGGACTACGAAACACAGGAAGTATCCATTGGCAATCGCTCCACAATTAACGTCATAATGACTTCATCTTCCAAGGCCCTTGAAGAAGTTGTAGTTGTGGCTTACGGTACGCAAAAGAAAGAATCAATTACCGGTTCTGTTTCAAAAATCGGGGCAGAACAGCTCGAATCAAGGCTCACTACGAATATTTCGCAAGCGCTTGCAGGTGCTGCGCCAGGTATTGCCGCCACATCGGGCAACGGTCAGCCAGGAAGTTCTGCTGCACTGCGTATCAGAGGATTTGGCTCTGTGAATGCCAGCTCTGCTCCATTGTACGTGGTAGATGGATTTCCTTATGGCGGCGCAATTGGTGACCTGAACACAAATGACATTGAAAGTATATCATTACTGAAAGATGCATCATCTACTGCCTTGTATGGTGCCCGTGCTGCAAATGGGGTTGTATTGATTACAACTAAAAAAGGAAAAGCAGGTACGCCTAAAGTAAACTTATTTGTTAATACCGGCTTTTCTGAAAGAGGTATTGCAGAATATGACCGTGTGGGTACGTTTGATTATTATCCACTTATGTGGCAGGCTATGAAACATGGCTTGATGTTTCCTACTACAGGTACCGGTCAAACAGAAGCTGTTGCTGCACAAAATGCAACCAATGGTATTGCTGCCCAGTTAATTTACAATCCATTTAATGTACCGAATAATCAACTTGTAGACGTAAATGGCGTTATGAACCCGAACGCTAAACTTCTTTATAATGACTTTGACTGGTATGGTCCTATTGAAAGAAACGGTATGCGTAACGAGGTTGGTTTTAATTTATCTTCTAAAGCCAACAAATCCGATTACTTCTTTTCGTTAAACTATCTTAACGATCAGGGATTCGTTCTGAAATCGGACTACCAGCGTATCAACGCCCGCCTTGCGTTGAATTCACAGGTTAAAGAATGGTTGAAGACCGGTGTTAACTTAACTACAGTTTTGGTAACGTCTAATCAGGCGGCGGGTGATGGATCAAATACATTCATCAACCCATTCGTATTTGCAAGAGGTATGGGCCCCATTTATCCTGTACGTGCATGGGATGCATCAGGCAATGCCATTCTTGATGCTTTTGGTAACCAATACTACGATTACGGTATCCATCCAGGTTCTATTAACCGACCATCTGGTGCATCTCCGGGCCGCCATATCATTTACGAAACCATGTTAAACCAAAACATTCAAAAACGTAACAGCATTATTGCCAGAACTTATCTTGAAACAAAGTTCCTGCAGTATTTCACGTTTACAGTTAATGCAGGTATTGATCTTAACAACTCAAAAAGCCAAACGTTTCAAAACCGTATTGTGGGTGATGGCGTAACTGCAGGTGGAACATCAGGTCGTACTTCCAACGAATTCAGAACAGTTTCATTCAACCAGGTTTTAAACTACAATCAAAAATTTGGCTTGCATAATGTATCGGCTTTAGTAGGTCATGAATCGCAAAAAAATAACAACGAGTTTTTCAGCGGTTCCAGAAGAGGTATGAACCTGGATGGAAATATCGAACTCACCAACTTTGTAACACTTGCAGGTGTTGATGGCTCTTTCGATCGTTTAAGAAGAGAAGGTTACCTGTCGAGCGTTAAATACAATTACGATAACAGGTATTACTTAGACATTTCTTACCGCAGAGATGCATCTTCACGTTTTTCACCACAAAGCCGTTGGGGTAATTTTTATTCAGCCGGTCTTTCCTGGTCTGTTATGCGTGAAAAATTCATGTCGAACGTGAACTGGGTGAACGATTTAAAACTGAGAGCTTCTTACGGTACAGTAGGTAACGACGAGCTTGATACTTATTACCAATACCAGGCATTATTTGGCTTAGGATGGAATAACGCCAGCGAACCGGGAGCACTATTGGCGACTGTTTCTACACCTGAATTAACATGGGAAGTAAACAAAACTTTTAACGTAGGGTTGGAGTTTGGTGTGTTAAAAAATCGCATATCAGGTTCGATTGAATACTTCGACCGTGGTTCATCTAAACTGTTATTTGAAGTGCCACAAGGTTTATCTTCTGCAGTAACTGTTAAGAATGAAAACATTGGTACAATGTGGAACAGAGGTATTGAAGCGCAATTGAATTTTGATGTAGTAAGAACAAAAAATGTAAAATGGGATGTACAGTTGAACGTTACCAGCCTTAAAAACAGAATCACAAAGCTCCCGGCAACTACGCCTACAATTGTAAGTGGAACCAAACGTTTAGAAGCAGGAAAAGACATCTTTGCATTCTATTTAAGAAAATGGTATGGTGTTGATCCCACAGATGGCGCCGGATTGTTTTATGCGACCCCTGGAATTACCACTGGTTACCGTGTAACTGCAAAAGGCGACACTGTTACAACGAATCCTACCAACGCAGCTTTTGGCTATGCAGGTACTGCTATCCCCAAGTTCTTTGGTTCGGTACAAAGTACAGTAACAGTGAAAGACTTCTCACTCTCCTTCTTGCTTAACTACCAGGTTGGTGGCAAGTTTTACGATGGCAACTATGCTGGCTTATTAGCAGCAACATATGGCAGGGCTTTACATACCGACGTTTTACGTTCATGGAAGAAACCAGGTGACATTACTGATATGCCCCGTTTCGACATTAACAACTCGGGACAGTTCAACTCACAGTCAGACAGATTTTTGATTGATGCCTCTTATATCAACTTCCGTAACGTTACACTTTCTTACAAACTACCAAAAACAGTTGTAGGTAAAATTGGTTTCGATCAGGCGAAAGTGTATGTAGGTGGTGAAAACCTCTTGATTGTATCAAAGCGCAAAGGAATGAATCCGGCTGAAAGTTTTAATGGAACAAACAGTCCGGTTTATGTACCTAACAGATTATGGAACGTGGGTATTAATGTTACATTCTAATGTTTATTTCTGTCATTCTTAATTTCAACAATTATGAAAAAAATAATTATAGCAGTTACTTTCCTCAGCCTTTTTACAACAAGTTGTAAGAAGGAATACTTCGACGTAGGGCCTACCGGCAGTGCCGACGAATCTGCAATCTTTACAACAACAGGTAATGCATCAAATGTAATCAATGGCATCTACCGCTATTTATATAGCAGGTACAGTGCGCAGAACCAACCTGGCCAAGGTGGCATTATGCTGATGTTTGATTTTATGGGTGAAGATGTTCACCAGGCTGTTGCCAGCTGGTACACACCTGGTAATGGCACGGGAGGTTGGGTAAACCACCGGAATGATGCGTACTTGTATGTAGAGTATCCGTTCCGCTTATATTATCGTTGTATTGGTAACGCCAATGCGTTACTTGCCAACATTGATAATGCCACCGGTACCGAAGCAGATAAAAACAGGCTGAAAGGCGAAGCGCTAACCATGCGTGCATGGGCTTACTTTTACCTGGTACAGATTTATGGTAAACGTTACGCAGCAGGAGCTAACAACACACAATTAGGTGTTTCAATGCCGCTTAAGCCAACAGATAGCAAATTACCAAGATCTACAGTTGAAGAAAATTATACGCAGATCATTAAAGACTTGAACGACGCTGTAACTGCTTTTGCATCTGCTTCTGCTCCGGCTTCAGGGCCGCAACAAAAATCACATTTGTCACGTAAAGCAGCATTAGCTATTCGTGCACGTGTGGCATTAGTGATGCAGGATTATGTAAATGCAGCGGCATTTGCAAAACAGGTAATTGATTTGGGAGGTCATTCATTGATGACGAATGCAGCTTACCAGGCAGGATTTAATGACCTCTCCAATCCTGAATGGTTGTGGGGTGCTTACATTCAAGATGACCAAGGCGATACATTTGGATCGTATATGGCACAGATTTCATGGGATGGAAATACGACTTACATCCGTGGCGTTCCCAAGCGCATCAATTCTGCTCTGTACGATAGAATCACTTCAACCGATGTACGTAAAAAAATGTGGGAACCTAGTCCGAATGCTACCAATTTCCCGCTTCCGCTTTCGAGTTATTCGAGATCGCCTTACATGAGCCGTAAGTTCAAGACCAGAAATGCGCCCACAATCGGCGATGTGCCTTACATCCGTTTAGCCGAAATGTACCTCATTATGGCTGAAGCTTATGCACGCACTCCCGGTAAAGAAACAGAGGCCAAACAGGCTCTTTATACATTGGCTGTAAACAGAGATCCAAGCTATACTCTCAGCACCAATACCGGACAGGCGTTGATAGATGAAATTTTGACTCAACGTCGTGTTGAATTTTGGGCCGAAGGTCACAGATGGTTTGATCTGAAACGCTTAAACCTGCCGCTCGACAGAACTGTTGTTCCAAACTATGTACCTGCTTCCGCTGGTGGTTTAATGCAAGTACCTGCAGGTAGTAATTTGTGGGAGTTTGTAATTCCTATTTCCGAATTACAGGCAAATCCAAATTCTGTACAGAATCTCTGATAAATAATTATCATGTTATAAAAAGCGGCTTTGCTATTTGCAAAGCCGCTTTTTATTTGCCAATCATTCAAAAAAATCATCTCTTCAACTATTCTCTGCCCGAAAATTTGCGCTGGCAGATATACTTATTTTCTTGCAGAATTATTTTACACAATAAGTTTTTATAATTTCAGTTATTTACCATGTCGCTAAATCCACCACAATGCACACAACTCTTAAAAAGAAATCAATTTCTTTTTTACGTTTATTCATAAGCATATTACTTACCTGCTTTTTTATTACAGCTTACACCCAAACAAAACAAAGTAATAAAGCCACACAGAAAACCGAACAGGCCCTGGTGAATTATCTTAACAAACTGTACAGTGATTATACTGTTAACGAAATGCCCGTTGAGCTGGGTACTGTGCAGAAACCTTTTTACATCAGGCAACAAACGCTTTACATCACCCGTCGTATTCCCGAATCGGAAACTACTGTAAGCATCGTACAGTACAAAATGCCCATAGCCGAAATAGCAGATGTATTCTTTGATTACTACATAGGCTTACAGGGTATAAACGAAGCATCAGTACTTACCGAAACCTCTAACGCTGCGGACGATCCATTTCCTAAACAGGGCAATCAGATGTTACTGCATGTTGCGGCGGTTGGTGATGGAACTGCAGGTTATGACATTCAAACAAAATTGCGCTCGCTTGTAAAAGCATTACAGCAGAGCTACAAACAATAATTTCGAAAATGGAAGGAACCATTCGTTCAAATATTAAACCAGGTATGCTCGTATTGATCGTTTTAAAAAAAGATCAACGTACGGGCATACTTACCGAAGGTATTGTAAAAGACCTGCTCACCAGTGCACCCAAGCACCACCGTGGAATTAAAGTGCGTTTGCAGGACGGACAGATCGGTCGTGTGCAAAAAATTCTTGAAGAAGAAGATTAAGCTGCCTGGTTAAATTAAAAAAAAGCCCATCTGCAAAAGCAGACAGGCTTATGGGAACAATTAAAAAACGACATTAGTTGTGGGCAATGATGGAAGCACCCAATGGTGTAGTTGTATTGCCAACAATACCACGTGCAAATACTGTATAAATTTTTCCTGCCTGTAAATTGATACCAGTAAGCGTTAAAACCGAATTGGTAGTACCTGCAACACGAACATCAAATGTATAAGTGCCTGCATCAACAGGAGCAAATGCCTGATTAGCCGCTGCAGTTGCTTGTGTTTCGAAAGAACGGTTGCTGAAAACCGGTGTAAATGTACTACCTGCCAATACTCCAACTGTTACTGCCGGAGCACCCGGGCTTAAATGAAAGAAACGGATATGCGCTTTACCCGATGCTGGTGTAGTAAGATCATCTTCTACAAGAATAGCACCAATTGAAGCTAATCTGTTAAACGCATACACAGAGTAATTCTTATCTTTTACAAATGGAATATCTGCATTAATGACTGTTGTAGTTGTTCCTGCTGCATTTACTTTGATGTTACGTGTTCCTGCAGTAACAGTGAGGTAACCTGTACTGTTGGGAAAAGTTAATGCACTTGCATTTACTTTTTGGTTATCTACTAACAAATCTACACCAGGTGCATCAGGGGAAGCATGCGTAACCAACACTCTTGCTTCTTCTTTCTTTTCTTTTTTACATGATACAAATGCTAACGATGAAAACAGCAAAGCAGCTGTGGCTAAGAAAATTGTAGTCCTTTTCATATTTGTTTTGTTTGAGATAGATAAACCATTAATCAAACAAAAAGGTTGGAAGAAATACAATGAGTTAACAAAGCAGTAACATGCGTTTAATTTTTAATGTATGGATAAGCCAAATCGCCTTCAACAAGAAACAATAAAGGCTGACTGGTTTTTACTTACACTAGAATCTGCATTAACCCTGAACAGACAATTTAACATCAGGCCTATGGTATAGTTAGATGCTAGTACTGTTTTACAGCATTTATAACAAAAAGGTGTAAACTACCATTTACCTGTTCAACTCTGTGCGTTAAATCCATGATTCCTGAAGTGATCGTTCCATTCCACCGATAATAGGTTCCTATAGCTCCCCTGTTGGTATAAGTTTCTTTGATAACTCCATTCCTGATCCAAATGTTCTCGCTGTAAGGCACAGATATTGACGCATCACTATAATCCAAAGCGAGCCGAATTTCACTACTTGTACTTTCCGATCCTTTACGTACAATTATCGTAACATTTTTAAACAGCGTATCAATTGTAGGAATTGTATTTCTAGGCTCATAATATTGGTGTATAACTGTTCCATAGTAGTTACCTACAAAAATGTTTACTGGATCCTTCTTGCAGGAAATGAACAATGTGAACGTGAAAAAGGCAATCGTATAAACAAGAAGCTTTGTCTTGCAGGTATTTTTCATTATTCGGTTAATTTCCCTGTAAATATACAATATCTAAAATTTTACTTTTGATTACCTACATACTAAATAGGTAATCTGTGAAAAGTACTGTAAAAAACGGGATGCCAACTTTTTGCAGATTGGCATCCCTGACTAAATATTTATTATTTTTTCTTCTTTAACGCTTTGATCATCTCAGGAGTTGCTTCTTCCAAACTGATGGCATAACCGCCACCTGCAGCAACAAATTGTTTCAACTGTGTTTTATTGGTTACAACCATTTTCTTAATCGTGTAAGCCTGCGGTTTTGTTTTGTAATGTGCATCGGCAGCATCCGCATAAACTGTAGCAATGTATTGCTTACCGTTGTCTAAAAAGTCAAACACAATGTTCGATGTGCGTGCTTCCTCTCCTCCTACACTACCCACAAACCATTTACCGGTATTTTTTGCTTTACGGGCAACCGTTAAGTAGGCACCTGGTTCTGCTTCAAGATATTTGCTGTCCTGCCAATCAACTGCCACATCTTTAATAAACTGAAAGGCATCTGCAAAACGCATATAGTTTTCTGGAAGGTCAGCAGCCATTTGCAGCGGACTGTACATTGTTACATACAACGCCAGTTGATTTGCCAGCGTACTGTTCACATGCGAATTGTTGCCGGGATTGATTTTGCTGATATCCATTTCAAACACACCGGGTGTGTAATCCATTGGCCCGCCAATTAAACGTGTAAAAGGCAACACTGCCACATGATTTGGTTTGCTGCCGCCAAATGCCTGGAACTCGGTACCACGTGCAGCTTCATTACCAATTAAGTTGGGCCATGTGCGTGCAATACCTGTTGGACGAACTGCTTCATGTGCATTCACCATGATCTGGTATTTCGCAGCCTGTTCAATGGCATATTGATAATGATTAACAATCCACTGACTGTAATGATGCTCACCTCTTGGTAAAATATTTCCAACATAACCACTCTTCACCGCATCGTAGCCATTTGCTTTCATGAATTTGTAAGCGGTATCCATATGGCGCTCGTAATTACGAACCGATGAAGATGTTTCATGATGCATGATCATCTTTACACCTTTAGCTTTTGCATATTCACGAATAGCTACGACATCAAAATCGGGATAGGGTGTTACAAAATCAAATACATAATCTTTCGACTGACCAAACCAATCTTCCCAACCAACATTCCAGCCTTCTACCAACACACCGTCAAAACCATGTTCTGCTGCAAAATCGATATACCGTTTCACATTCGCTGTTGTTGCACCATGCTTGCCATGCGGCGTTGCTTTGCTGAAGTCGCTTACGCCTAACTGTACAGCCGGAAAATCGTTGGTGTACGACCAGTTACTTTTACCCGTAATCATTTCCCACCAAACACCTACATACTTCACCGGTTTGATCCACGATGTTTCTTTGATCTTACTTGGTTCGTTTAAGTTGTACGTAATCTTCGATGCCAGGATATCCCGTGCATCATCACTTACAATTACGGTGCGCCAGGGTGATGTAGACGGTGTTTGCATATAACCTTTATCACCAATAGCATCTGGTGTAAGCCAGCTTTCGAACACAAAGTTTTTATCATCCAGGTTCAGGTGCATGCAGGAATAATTGATGAGCGCTGCTTCGTGCAGGTTGATGTACAAACCATCATCACTCTTCATCATCAACGCTGTTTGTACACCTGTTGGAGAGAAAGGTGTTTGTGATGCATTGCTGGAAATAGATCCTTTCATTAAACCACGTATCTCCGATAAACGTGAACGGGTGTAATCGTATTCCTGCGTATCATAATCACCGGCGATCCACCAGGCAGTGTGGTTACCCGTCATGGCAAACTGACTATGCTCTTCTTTAATAACGAAGTAATTGAAATTTTTCTGTGAAGGAAATTCGTAACGGAAACCCAATCCATCGTTGAATAAACGAAAACGAATGACCATCTGCCGATTGGTTTCTTTTTGCTGCAGGGTAACTGCCAGCTCATTGTAGTTGTTGCGGATGTTGCTCACTTCGCCCCACACCGGTTGCCATGTTTCATCGAACGTTGCTGTTTGTGTTGATGCAATACTGAAATCGTTGAGCAATGATTTTTTGTCGTTCTTTAATTCCAGGCCCAATGTGCTGGGCTTAATAACTGCTTTGTTTTTGTACGCCAGCTGATACTGCGGTGCACCGGTAGTGGTTACATTAAACTGTAAGACTAAATTTCCGTTGGGAGAACGCAGCTCCTGTGCAAACGTATAAACACACAAGAACAGCAATGCTGCAAGGCAGCCAATTGTTTGTTTCATAATCAATAGTTGTTAAGAGTCGGGCGTAAAGTTAGTTGTTTGCAGCTTTAAACAACAACAGCAACAACTGACTGCGGTGAAGTTTTTTGGGTTGTTCAACTGATTTTCATCATTGAAAACGTTTGCGGAAATAATATTCGTAAAACACAAACTTGGGAACTAACGAATAAAAATTATACTCTTTCATGTATCAACAATCCCTCATTGCTAAGAATAAACATCTTATCCGCATGAAATTGAGGCTCTGAAATCCATCTCATCCCCTCAAAACGCTTTTGCCACACGTATTCTCCTGTTTCCGGATTTATAGCGAGAAGCATGCATACAGCACTTTTGCAAAACGACAGCCATAAAAGGTCTGCATATAAAACAAAATTGCAGGCTTCCTCATTATACATCGCTAGAGATTGTCCATCAACAACTATTTCGTTTAGGATTACACCATCTGAAATAAATTTACCATAAGCCAAATCAATCTTATGATAAAAATAACCGCCTTCACAGTTATATCCAATATTACCATCAATTATCAATTGCGCACCGAATCGTTTAATTTTACTATTCTTTTGGTCAATTTTTAACTGCCATTTTTTTTGGCCACTAGCCAAATCATAACAGATCATAACGCTCCCTGCTGCTACAATCACTTTATTTGTGTCGTATATCTGGATGCATTTAATCTCTCCTGGCTTCTCTTTACTTAGACCTTCATAGCGACCAATTTCTGATAGATCTTCGGATTGCCAAATGAGATTTAAGCTGTAGTCGTAAACTAACAAACACTCCTTGTTGGGAAAATATTGTTTAAATCCTCTGGATAAAATATACTTTTCATTTAGTCTCCAAATGCCATTCGGAAGTTCTTCATCAACAATTGTCTTTGCAAATGAAACAGCTTCCATATCAAATACACCATAAACTTCGTCATCACCCTTTATTCTGGCAGTACAAGCATTTAAATTATTATTTCGTCCCTCGGCCAGACAAAAAAAAGTATAAGACAACTCTGTTATTTTGTTTGTCGAAATATCGTACAAAAAGGTTTGAGTAGAATAATGTTTCGAAATGACTAATTTATTTCCAAATAATTTAAGTTTGTCTTCATCTCCGTATTCTTTTCTGTATGGACTATTTAGATCAAGAATCTTTTTCTTGCTCCCATCGCATGCTTCGAAAAAAACTGCTCCGCTTACATCATCTTTTATGATATAAAAAAAACCTTCCTGGCTTATGCAATAGTCAACTACTGACTTAATAATGTATTTATAATGATACATAACAATTTTTCATTTCACCCTCAACTCAAAGAATGTCGGGGTATAAATTTTTATGATTGTGTACAATACATAAATATACACACCCTCTTCTTTAAACAATCATCAACTTACAATCGGATTTCCACTAACGTTACCCACAAAAAATCGGGCACAAACTTACGTTCATGCCCGATCAACTATCAACTACAAACTACAAACTATTTCTTTCCCTTCACATATTTCTCTAACCACATATGCTCTTCCCACAACAAATGCAATATATTTTCTTTACCACGGTACCCATGTGCTTCGTAGGGTAAGCTTACATATCGTACATTACCACCATTGCCTTTCAATGCCTGGAACATCCGTTCACTCTGGATGGGATAAGTTCCTGTGTTATCATCTGTATCGCCATGCACCAACAGGATCGGTGTTTTAATCTTGTGTGCATAGCTGAACGGACTCATATCAAAATACAATTGCGGCGCCTGCCAGTACGTACGGTCTTCGTTCTGGAAACTGAACGGTGTTAATGTTCTGTTGTACGCACCGCTGCGTGCAATACCGGCTTTAAACCAATTGGTGTGCGATAGTAAATGCGCTGTCATAAACGCACCATAGCTATGGCCGCCTACACCCACACGTGTACTGTCGCCCACACCCATTGCTGCTAATTTATCAATGGCAGCACGTGCATTTAATTTCAGCTGATCAATAAAATCATCGTTCGGTTTTTTATCTGCACTTGTGGCAACAATCGGCATTTCTGCATTATCCAACACAGCATAACCTTGTGTTACCCAAAAAATCGGGCTGCCCCAGCTGATGCGTGTAAACTGATTTTTTGATCCACGCACCTGTGCGGCATCACGTGCATTGGTAAACTCACGTGGGTAAGCCCACATCAGCACCGGTAACGGACCATCTTTCTTTACATCGTATCCTTTCGGCAGATAAAGATTGCCTGTTAAGTCAACACCATCTGCACGCTTGTAAGAAATTTTCTGAACAGAAATTCCTTCCAGTTGCGGATATGGATTTTTGAAATTGGTTACCTGCTTGCCGCCGCCTGGCACAAAACCTTTCAACGTTTTCATGTAAAAGTTCGGTACTTCGGTTTGTGTTTCTCTTCTCGTAATTACCGTTAACGTGTTACGGTCAATTACATCAGTTACCAATTCATATTCATCTTCTTTACAACGCCAGATAATTTCGTTTTGCTTTGTTGCCAGGTTGAAATAAGAGATGTAAGGCAAATCGCCTTTAGGCGATGCACCGGTTGTATTATTCATCAACAGTTTTCCATCGTGCGGTATCACCACATCACGATTGAAACTGTTTTTTTCTGATACCGGGCTGCCGTAGTTACTGTACGCATCGTTGGCACTACGCTCCTGCAGTACTTCCATTTCACCGGATGATGGATTTAAACGGCTGAGTTTTGTTTGTGCTTTGCTGCGCAACACTTCCTGTACCAACGCAAAGCTGCTGTTACCCCAGGTAGTGCCACCGTAACGCATTTTTGTTTTGAATAATTCTTTCGGTTGTGCAGTAAACGGTGCAGGCAATGCATACACTGCATCACGGTATTCTGCTGTGTTTTTGATCAGGCCACCATCCAACGGTTTGCACCAAACAATGGTTGCTGCTTCATCATCACGCCATTCAATAGAACGAGGCACATCTGCCACATTATCGTTACCTGCAGGTGCAGTTTCTGCAGAAGGCAGTTTCGCCATTTCTTTTACAAACTTTCCGTTTGCATCAGTTATAGCAACTGTTGCATTAAATCCGTTGGCAGGCACCACGTACGAAAACGGCTTGTTGATGGTACGCACCAACCAATACTTTTTATCGGGCGATGGACTGACAGATGAATAGATAGCCGGCTGATTGATTTTTGTTTCTACGCCGTTTACATTCTTCACCAACTGAGCAGTTGTAAAAAACTCAAACAATGCTTCATCGTAAGGCGATTTGATCATATCCTGAAACGTAGGACGTGGCGCTGCACTGCCATAGCTCTCCTGCACGGTTGGACCTTTCGGAGTAATGGGGCGTTTGGGCATTGCCGATGCAGGCTTGATGATGGTTTTATACAACAGCGTATTATCATCTAACCAACTGAAAGCAGCTCCTAACACCACATTCAATGCCGTTTTGTTTACTTTAAATGCTTTTTGTGTAGCAATATCTACCACATACAAATCTACCAGCGAGCCGGTGCTGTTGGTAAAAGCAAACTTTTTTTCGTTGGGGCTCCACGAAACTGCATTTGCCAGCATATTGGCCGGCAGTCCGCTGATCTTGTATTCTTTACCGGAAGCAATATTCTTCAGCGTAAAATTGTTGATGTAATTCTGGCGACTCAACGAGAAGTTAGCCGGGTTGATACGCAAACCGGCCACACGTACTTCGGGCTGGCCCAGTTCATCCACCAACGGATAGGTATTCCGTTCAATTAATAACATCCACTGGCCTTTACTGTCTACACTTACCGTTGGTGTAGGCTTTGCCAATGCAAGATCCATAATATCTTTTGGCGGTAATTGATAATTGACCGCATCCTGTGCAACAACATGAATTGCCAGAAAGAACATCAAGAAAAGAGATACACTTCTCATACAAATGATTGTTTGTTTTGGATTTCGAAAGTAGCGAAAGACAAGTTTTTTACTCTACCATTCAACAAATTATTTGCTGATTCAATTTCTGCCCTTATTTTTGCGCCATGATTTCAAATACGCATACACATCATCACCATACTTGCCCTACCAGGTAAGCCAGATGTGTATTGTGTTCTACAATATTGTAAAAAGGCTTACGGATCGTAGGCCTTTTTTTATTGTCTGAATCAAACGACCTGACAGGTTAAGCTCACTTTTGTAAGATTAAAATAAACTTGTGTCTTACCATACTGAATTAACCTGTCAGGTCAACCATAAAACAATTATGATGCAAGAAAAAAAATACACACCACTGAGTGAACTAAGTGGTGGCAGCAGTGACAAACCGGCAAAACTCCGTATCGCTATCCAGAAAAGCGGACGACTCTACGACGATTCAGTAAAACTCCTCAACGAGTGTGGCATTGAATTACGCAACGTAAAAGACCGTTTGAAAACAGAAAGCGACACTTTTCCGATGGAAGTGTTTTTCTTACGTGATGATGATATACCACAATACGTGGAAGATGGTGTTGCTGATATTGGTATTGTGGGTGAGAATGTGTTGTTTGAAAAAAACAAAAAGGCAGAGATTGTTGAAAAACTCGGCTTTGGCAAATGCCGTTTAAGTTTAGCCATTCCTCGTAGTGAAACGTATCAAGGTGTACAAAGCTTAGATGGTAAACGCATTGCAACCAGCTATCCGTTTTTGGTGAATGAGTTTTTGAAGAAGAACAACATCAGCGGCGAAGTACACGAGATCAGCGGCAGTGTAGAAATTGCTCCCGGTATTGGTTTGGCCGATGTGGTGGTTGACCTGGTGAGCAGTGGTTCTACCCTGTTCATGAATGGACTGAAAGAAGTGGAAACCATTCTGCAGTCGCAATCGGTGCTCATCAAAAACAATAAACTCAACAAAGACCAGGAAATACTGTTAGATAAATTGCTCTTCCGCATCAAAGCTGTGAAGAAAGCAAAGCGTAACAAGTATGTGTTGATGAATGCGCCAAACGATAAACTCAGCAACATCATTGCATTATTGCCCGGCATGAAAAGCCCGACTGTTTTACCATTGGCAGAAACCGGTTGGAGCAGTGTACACAGTGTGTTAAGCGAAGACGAGTTCTGGGAAAAAATTGAGCAGTTGAAAGCGGCAGGTGCAGAAGGAATTTTGGTGGTACCAATTGAGAAGATGGTGATGTAAGCTCAATGCCCCCTCCGCCCCCTGAAGGGGGAACTTGTAGCACTCAACTTAATAGAGCTCATCTTCAAATTTTATATAGGTCGAACCAAGTTCTTTTTGTAATTCTTGAAACACATTGTCCCGTAGGGACATTTGCTGGGTAGAAAAACAAACGCACATAAAACGTTTCGTTCCGTAGGAACGATTGATGAATATGCAGATCATAAAACATCCGAAGAAAAGTGAATGGAACCGATTGCTCAAGCGTCCGGCAATGGATTCAACATCGCTGGAAGCAAGTGTAGCAAATATTTTACACGAAGTAAAAGCAAGTGGCGACGAAGCCCTGAAACGTTTCGCCACCATCTTTGATAAAGTTTCTGTAACTGAATTACAGGTAACCAAAGAAGAAATTGCTGTTGCAGAAGCATCGTTGAGTAAAGAACTGAAAGAAGCGATTGCACTTGCCAAACAAAACATCGAAACCTTTCATCGCAAACAGGTAACTGCAGTAGAGAAAATTGAAACAATGCCCGGCGTTCTTTGCTGGCGCAAAACTGTAGCGATTGAAAAAGTGGGTTTGTATATTCCCGGTGGTACTGCGCCTCTCTTCTCTACGATTTTAATGTTGAGTGTTCCGGCGAAGATTGCGGGTTGCAAAGAAATTGTTCTTTGTACGCCACCTTCAAAAGACGGCAAGATCAACGCTGCTATTTTATACACGGCACAACTGGCCGGCATTACCAAAATTTTTAAAGTGGGTGGTGCGCAGGCCATCGGCGCAATGGCATATGGCACACAAACTGTTCCGCAGGTATATAAAATTTTCGGACCGGGTAACCAGTATGTTACTGCCGCCAAACAATTGGTACAGAAAGATGGCGTGGCCATTGATATGCCGGCCGGACCAAGCGAAGTGTGTGTAATGGCGGATGATACAGCGAATCCTGCTTTTGTAGCATCGGATCTGTTGTCGCAGGCAGAACATGGTGTTGATTCGCAGGTGTTGCTGGTGAGCACATCAGAACAAATGATCGATGCGGTGCTGAAAGAAACTGCGGCACAACTGGAAGCTTTGCCCCGCAAAGAATTTGCTGCAAAAGCATTGGAGAACAGCAAAGCCATTCTGTTGCCAACGGTAGCAGAAATGATTGAGCTGGTTAATGAATATGCTGCCGAACATTTGATCATCAGTTGCAACGATGAAGAAGCCATTGCAGAACAGATCATCAATGCAGGCTCCATCTTCTTAGGCAACTATTCACCCGAAAGTGTGGGCGATTATGCAAGTGGTACCAATCATACCTTACCCACGAACGGTTATGCAAAAGCCTACAGCGGTGTAAGTGTGGATAGTTTTGTGAAGAAGATCACTTTTCAAAAATTAAGTAAAGAAGGATTACAACATATTGGCAAAGATGTGGAGTTGATGGCAGAAGCAGAAGGACTGCAGGCGCATGCGGAAGCGGTGAGGAAGAGAACACAGGATATAGAAGATAGAAGTTAGAAGTAATACAACTTACCTTTTATATGGCAACAACGACATTTCAGGAACTAATTGTTTGGCAAAAAGCACATCAGTTTGTGTTGTCGGTTTATAAATACACCGAATCATTCCCTAAATCTGAAACCTATGGTTTGAGTTCTCAATTCAGACGAGCCGCCGTTTCCATTGCCGCAAACATTGCTGAAGGATATAAGAAAAAAGGCAAAGCCGACAAAGCTCGTTTCTTTAACATAGCTCAGGGATCATTGGAAGAATGCCAATACTATCTGATATTATCTTCTGATCTCGGCTTCGGTGATGTAATCGATAAGCAATCGCTTCTTAACGAAATTTCAAAAATGCTGGAAGCATACATGAGCAAAATTCTATCTACTAACTCCTAAATTCTATCTTCTTAATATGTTCGATTTAAATACTTTACTACGCCCAAACATCAAGACCCTTGTTCCCTACTCTTCTGCACGTGATGAGTTTCACGGTGAAGCGAAGGTGTATCTTGATGCAAACGAAAACAGCATCGGTTCACCATTGCTGAAATGGTACAACCGTTATCCCGATCCGTATCAACACAAAATCAAAGAAAAACTTTCGGCGATAAAAGGTGTCTCGCCAAAGCAGATTTTCATTGGTAATGGTAGTGATGAATGTATTGATTTACTCTACCGTGCATTTTGCAACCCGGGTGTTGACAATGTGATTATTTGTCCGCCTACCTATGGCATGTACGAGGTAAGTGCCAATATCAACGATATTGAATTGCGTAAAGCACCGCTGCTGGATGATTTTCAGCTGAACCTTGCCCACATGGAAACATTGGTGGATGAGCACACGAAAATCATCTGGATCTGTTCGCCCAACAACCCAACAGGTAACAGCATCAATATTGCAGACATTGAAATGGTGTTAAACAATTTCGATGGCATTGTGGTGGTGGATGAAGCGTATATCAACTTCTCCCGTCAACGTTCACTGGTAACATTACTCGCCGATTATCCCAACCTCGTGGTCATGCAAACGCTGAGCAAAGCATGGGGACTGGCAGGTTTGCGTTTGGGTATGTCGTTCGCAAGCGAGGAGATCATCAGCATCTACAACAAAATCAAACCGCCGTACAATATCAGCGAAGCGGTACAGGAATTAGTGATCAAAGCACTCGACAATATCGAAGATGTGAATGCCATGATCAAAGAACTGGTGAATGAACGCAAGCGGCTGGAAGTGGAATTACCCAATCTTCCTGTGGTTGAAAAAGTGTACCCCAGCGATGCGAACTTTTTGCTGGTAAAAGTAATTGATGCAAGAGGCATTTATGAATACCTGCTGGCAAAACAGATTGTGGTGCGTGACAGAAGCAAGGTGATTCTTTGCGAAGGTTGTTTGCGTATTACCGTTGGTACCGCTAAAGAAAACGATGAACTGCTGGAAGCACTCCGTTCATTTATTGCATAAGAAAAGTTAGCAGGCATTTGCTGCGGGTGCAGTAAATTCATTGCTTCAATCAACCATACAACAAAAGATGAAACAACTTTCAATTGCTATTATTCTTACAGCCAGCATTGGTCTGTTTTCATTCAGCCTGCAACAGCCCAACTTAAAAGCTTCAATGGAGCGTGGGAAGAAAGTATACAACGACAACTGTGCTGTTTGTCATTTGCAGGATGGCAAAGGTTTGCAGGGATTAAATCCGCCGTTGATCAAAACAAAACAGGTGGCCGGTGCAAAACCACAGCTCATCAACATTGTTTTAAAAGGACTGGAAGAAGAGCTCACAATCAATGGTGAAACCTATTATAATCCCATGCCTGCACAACCCAACTTAACCGATCAGCAGATTGCAGATGTACTCACCTATGTACGTAACAGCTTTGGTAATAAATACAGTTTGGTAACTGCTGCTGAAGTAAAAGTAGCGAGAGCAAAGATCAAATAAACGTAGCGCTCTTTGTGATTACTCTGTGCTCTTTGCGCAACTACATTGTATCACAAAGGACACAAGAAAACAACAACAGATGTCAACTACACAAATAACAGGTAAACGGGTTTTATTTATTGACCGGGATGGTACGTTGATTAACGAAGCACCTCCCACCTATCAACTGGATTCGTTTGATAAACTCAGCTTTTATCCCGATGTATTCTTTTACCTGCGTAAGATTGCTGCAGAGCTGGATTATGAACTGGTAATGCCCACTAACCAGGATGGTTTGGGTACCGATAGTTTTCCCGAAGATACATTCTGGCCTGTACACAATTTCGTGGTGAACAGTTTAAAGAATGAAGGCATTGCGTTCAACGATGTGTTAATCGACCGTACGTTCCCGCATGAAAATGCACCTACACGTAAACCCGGCGTTGGCATGTTTGGCAAATACATCAACAATCCGGAATACGATCTGGCAAATTCATTTGTCATCGGCGATCGTATTACCGATGTGCAGCTGGCAAAAAATCTCGGCTGTAAAGCGATCTGGATGAGCAACGATGCGAACCTTGGTGCTGCAGAAATACAAGACCAGGTAGCCGAACTCCGTGCATCAACCATTGCATTGGAAACAGTGCATTGGAAAGAAATTTATGAGTTTCTGAAACTGGGCTTGCGTACCGTGGTGCACGAACGCAACACCAACGAAACAAAAATAAAAGTGGAACTGAATGTAGATGGCAGCGGTAAAGCAGTCATCAACACCGGCTTAGGCTTCTTCGATCATATGCTCGACCAGATTGCACGCCACGGCAAAATGGATCTCAACATTACCACGCATGGCGATCTGCATATCGACGAACATCATACCATTGAAGATACCGGCATAGCGTTAGGTGAAGCTTTTGGTAAAGCATTGGCCGATAAACGTGGTATGGAACGTTACGGTTTTGCATTGCCGATGGATGAGGCCGATGCAAAAGTACTCATCGATTTTGGCGGCCGAAACTGGATTGTGTGGAATGCTACCTTCACCCGTGAAAAGATTGGTGAAATGCCAACGGAAATGTTCTTCCACTTCTTTAAATCGTTCAGCGATGCGGCAAAGTGTAATCTCAATATCGAATGTCATGGCGATAATGAGCATCATAAAATTGAAGCCATCTTCAAAGCATTTGCCAAAGCCATCCGCATGGCGGTGAAGCGTGATCCGTTGAGTAATTACCTGCCTTCAACCAAAGGCGTTTTATAAAACCGTAGGTTAATTTATATTGTTGAAAAGCGTTCATGCAGCCTGCTGAACGCTTTTCGCTTTTTTGGGCTGTTCCCCAAACCCGCTGATTGAAGATTGCGGAAGTTCTGACAGTTGTCATAGTCCGGGCCGGTTTGGTCGGTTAGCTTTATGTGAGATTAGTTGTATGTACTATTTAAAACTTATCACATGAAAGCGATTCTTGTCCCTGTTGATTTTTCGTCAACTTCACTCAACGCCGCCTCTTATGCCCTGCACTATGCCAAACAGGTAGGCGGCAAACTGATGCTGGTGCATGCGTACGAACAGCCACTTATTTTTCCGTTGTACCAAGGCATTGAGCTTTCGCCGGAAAGTATGCGTGAAATAAAAAAGAAAGAATTGCAGTTACTCGCCAATCAGCTTTCAGAACTGGAGCCAATGGTTAAAGTAGAACAACTGCTGTTCGATGGCAAACTGCTTGATGTGATACAGGACTTAACTGAAGTTCTGCAGATTTCTTTTATTGTGATGGGCATTACAGGTGCCGGTAAAGCAAAAGAAACGCTGATTGGCAGTAATACACTCAGTATTTCGAAACACTGTAAAGTACCTGTGCTGATTGTTCCGGAAAACGCTGTGTTTACCAGAATAAACGATATTGGATTAACCACCGACTTTCGTGATGTGGTGCGTACCATTCCCGATGATATGGTGAAAGAACTGATAAAAGCAACGGGCGCCCGTTTGCATGTATTGAATGTTGATTTTAAAAACAGACAATGGACCAACGATACACCGTTCCAAAGCGGATTGGTGGAAACCATGTTCGAACATTACCATCCGCAATATCATTTTATTGATAAAGAAGATATGGTAGACGGCTTGAATGAATACGCCAACAAATACAGTATTGAATTACTGCTTGTAATACCGCAGAAACATAATTTACTGGAGAAAATCTTTGCAGGCAGTCATACCAAAGAACTGGTATTCCACAGCGATGTACCGGTAATGGTGATGCATGAATAAACAGTTACTCGTTGATTGATACAAAACAGGTCGGGCATTTTGCCGGGCCTGTTTGTTTTAATAGATGCAGTAAACTGTTTCGGTGAAATACGCTGCCGCAAAAAATCAATTTTGTTTCCAGAACTGTAATTCCTGTTTTGTTTCGTCCAGCTTTTGTTTGGTTTGCGAATAGCCTTTCGAAATCAGCTGCTGCCAGTTGTTCCAATCCAGGAACTTAAACTCTCTCAAATCCAGTTCAAGAAATACCGATACGTTTGGCTTGCTACTCTCCATCCGATGACGGCTGTTGATGGTAATGCTGTTGACCAATATGGATGAAATGCCCGGCAAATGATAGCCGGTTGTATTTGTGAGTTTGTTCCAGAATAATTCCCATGAAGAAGGCACTTCGTGCAGATCGACCATTGGTGTTTCTTCAGACGATAAGGACACAGCGATGATATGCCGTACCGGTTTTTTATACATGGCTTCAACAGGCAGGTTATCAATTACACCGCCGTCGATGTGGAGATGCTTGTTGATTATAACCGGCGGAAACACACCGGGGATAGCCATACTTGCGGCTACCTGCAACTTTGTTAAACCCTTTTCATGCACTTTCAACGAAGCGTTGGAAAAGTTAGCCGATACACAATAGGTATTCACCCAAAGATCTTCGAGGTGTGCATCGCCAAACATGGTATCTAAAAACTTACGAATCTTTTTGCCACTCATAAGCGATACAATGGGCAGCGTTAAATCGTTTGAAGTGAGTTTGCTGTCGGCTGCCAGCCTGCACATAGCATCAATTTTTTCAAAATCAAAATCAAAGAACGATAAACCTGCACCATACACGGCCCCCGCACTGGTGCCACCAATAAAATCAAATTCAACGCCTTGCTCCATCAATGCCATTGCGGCGCCTACATGTGCGAAACCTCTTGCACCGCCACCGCCCAATACCAACCCGATTGCCTGGTGTGTTACAATACGACAGAACCTGCGTGTATCGGCTGCATGCTGTTTGCGCATGTGTAAATGCAAATCGGCTTTTCGTCCATGAAACCATCTGTTGGTGTGCACCGGCAATGCTGCATGTTCGTTGTGCAACAACAACAGGTAAATCTTTTTATTCATCACATTATCGGTGTACAGGTGCAGCACTTTTTCAATATCGTACAAGTGACTGTCGGCATAAAAATCTGTTGCAACAATTACAAGGTCGCAATAAGCAATACACTGTCGGGCCCATTCCTGGTTATCGATATCGCATACAAGGAAATTAAGCCCTGCCTGCTTTTCCATTTCATCAAACGTAAGTTGGTAATCTTTATCGCCATGCGATGCATAGTTGTAAATGCTGATGCCAAAACCCATTCGTTGCAGTTCCGCTTCAATTGCTTCGGTATAGGCGCTTACATCATGATTGGGTTGCAGATTAACCACTGCAATATTTTTAGGCGCTGCATCCATTTTTGTCTGATGCACATTGCGCCGCATACGGTCAATCACAAACTTGGTAATGGTATTGGCAAAGGAAGGAAACTGCTGTACCAGTTTTAAATAATCGGCATCAGCCAATTTCAGAATAAGCGATTTGCGTAAGGCAACAACCGAAGCACTATGCGGTTCATTGGTAAACAATGAAAATTCACCAATCGGTTCTCCAGTAGAGATATCGCCGAGAATAAAAATACCATCTTCGTTATGTTGCATGGCACGAAAGCGGCCCGACAGAACGATATAAAATGAATCGCCCTTTTCTCCCTGTTGAAACAGGTATTCGCCCGCTTCAAACGAAAGGATCGTTGTAAGTTGTAAAATGTTGTCTAACTGCTCATCACTCATTTCACCAAGCAGGAGCAGCAACGACTGCCGGCAAAGCAGTTTGTTTTCTACAGATTGCATCATGGAAGAACATCGATAATCGTTAACAATATGGCTTTGCTTTCAACAGGTAGTGGATGATGGATACATTGAAGATACAGTTTCCTGCGAACTTATTATTGCAGTTACAACACAGAAAAAAGCGTAATGAATTTTCGTTCATTACGCTTACCGGCAACTGTTAGGTTCATGTATGTTAGTTCGCCAGTTTCTTCAACATTTGTACAAATGCTTCGGGAGCTGACCATTGCGGATTGTGATCTGCTTCCAGAATCAATACCGGCCAGTTCTTTTTACGTGCACGCTCCGCCTGCAACGCAAAATCATCAGCCTTGGCATCAGTACCTTTTGCCACAGTAAGAATATAGGTTGTTGGGATTTTTAAACGAAGTGGATTCGTTAACTGGATTGTATCGGTAAATGTTTTAACCGGATGCGGTACATCTTTGGGTGGTGCCTGGTCTTTCTTTACCCACACCGGAATAAGAAAACCATTGCTGGCCATCTTCATCAAACCATCGGCTCTTGCACCTTGTATACTCAATACACTTTCGCCATGCTCCGGTACAAATGCATCGAGATAAATGAGTTTGCTGATGCGGCCAGGCACACGATCGGCAACACCGGTGACAACCATACCACCGTAACTATGTCCAACTAAAATTACGTTTTGCAAATCTTCGTATAAAATCATATTCACCACATCGTTGATATGCGTTTCCAATCCAACCTGCAACGAAGCTAAATGCACCCGTTCGCCCTGCCCTGTTAACGACGGACGATACACCACTGCACCACCAGCCGTAAGCAGAGAATCAACTTTTTTAAATGCCCAGCTGCCGCCCCATGCACCATGCACAATTACATAAGTTGGTTTTTGTTGCGCTGCTGCTGCTGTTGCCAGGAAGATTAAGCTGAAAAGGAATACAGGGAGAATATGTTTCATAAAAAGGATTGCAGTTTGATACTGTTAAAAATACAACAGTTCACTGTAGAGATAACAGTAATAGGCCGTTTCGTTACTTTTTAATTTGCAGGACTGCCTACTTAAAATCAATATAAAAATCCGTTTTGCGGAGTAAGTTTTGGGGGGAGCATGTCAGATCCCAACATTTCTTTTAAATCCCTTTCAATGTTTGTACAGATGGAAGTTAACGGAACATCCGTAATACGATTTTCAAAAGGATCTTCATTTACCTCACCCACTTTACCCATCACAGCAAATACAAACGAGATCAAAATACTTACAGGAATCATCAACCAGGTTACGCCCATTTTGCTAAAATCGGTAATAAGCGAAAATGGTAACACAAGCATAAATGCCAATAGAAATAAGCGGGTGAAGTAATGATACTGTCGCAACAAAGGTGTGTTCTTTATCCGTTCGCAACTGCCTTGAAAATTATTAAACCCTGCAAGTGTTGGTTCCAGACTAATGTTATCAAACGCACCAAGCAGTTCAGCTTTCATTGCTTCTTTAATTCGTTTTCCCTGTATCAGCAACATGTAATTGGCCGGGTTTTGCTTTTGGCTGATGTTTACAAATTCATCAGCAGCTAACAATGCCCTGTACTCATCGTTGTTGCTTTGCGTACGCAACTGTAAACGTAGTGCATGTGCAAAAGCAATTTGCCGGAAAATCATTTCTTCTTTAAACCGCTGCGCATCTGTTGCAGACGCTTTTCCGGTTTGTACGGCACTATCAGCATTGGCAATAATCTGTCTTGCAAAAATGCGGCTGTTGTTGATGATACCACCCCAGATTGTTCTTGCCTCCCACCAACGGCTGTAAGCGTTGTTATTCCTGAACGCAAGAAAGATGGCTAATGCGCTGCCCATAATTGCAGCAATTGAAAAAGGAAGACTTACATTTTGAATATGCCTGTTGTGGTACAAAAAGTAAACGGCAGACGATACAACAAATGCTACAAGCAATTCTGTTTTCATGTAGCGGGCTACAGCCAGCGGATTAAATACTTTTCGTACAATCATAAAAACGTTTTATCGTTTGAGTAATTTAAAAGCAATCTCTCTGCCCTGCCCCTGGAACATCGCCAGGTTGATCCAGAAAAATGCAAACTGTTCCATCAGTTGAAACCGATCATTGCCGCCAACATCATAACATGCAGCAAAGCCTGCATCGGCAGCAAGTTGCTTCGCTAATTCTTTCCCTTTTACACTATCACCTGCAACAAAAACATCAATAGGAACATTATTGTAAACAGGATCGAGCATATTATTGAAACCGGTTGTGTTAAAACATTTCACCACATCTTTCGTTTGTGTATGTGCAAGAATTGCATCTGCTGTATTGGTAAATCCCAGTGGCCCACGCCCCATAACAACATTCATACTGTCAATAATTATTTTGCCCGTTGTATCACCCAACGATTGTGCTACTTCTGTTGCAACAGTGGCAGGAGTTGCAATTAAAATCACATCGGCCAACGAAACTGCTTCTTGCACAAAATGAACACTTGTATTTGAATTCTTCAACAACTCTTTTCCTTTAAACGCTTGTTGATCTTTTACGCCTAAATAAACGACATGTCCTTTTTGTGCCCATTTGGTTGCCAATGCACCGCCTACATTGCCGGTACCGATGATTGCTATTTTCATATGCTGTTTAAATTTTCTGTAGTATAAGGAATGTTTTTAGAATTCATATCGAATGAAAGCGCCGAGATTACTTGTACCGATGAAATTATTTTTTCCTGTTTGCTGAAAATCCATCATCAGCCCTCTACTCCATGCACGATACTTTGCACCCAATCGCACACGCTCTATGATATTCCATAGTTCCGATGATGGTTGATAAACAGGAAACAATTCCATTTGCAGCAATCCCCGCCAATTTTCTGATACAGTGGGCTGGTAACGAAAGAGTCCAAATAAATCAACATTTCCTTGTTTCTTTATATCGCTCACGAGCCAACCGAAAAACATGAAGTTACCCGACTGCCGGTAATATTGAACGCCTGCTTTGGGTACAAACCCGGCATTTACAAAAGATGCAACAGTAACAAGCCCCAATCCATTTTTGAAATTATATGAAACAGCATTAGTAGAACCCATTGCAGCCGATCCCTGTTTATAACTTACGCTGGCTCTGTTACGACTGAAATAAAGAAATGCTGTTTTTGCTTTCTGTTTGTTTTGAAAATTTTTGAACCACATGATATCGATACCGGTACGTTTATCGCCCGCAAAGTATTCAACCATTTGCGCATGAGACTTTACCGCAATCATCAAAACCAAACCTGCAAGCAATTGTTTCATATTATAATTGAACGCATGTGCATGATCGTAGATGCCTGTTAACAATTATTGCTATCGAATTTATTGCGCAAGAGCTTTCACCAAAAGTTCGGCTGCAGCTGCGCCACTGTTTTGCTGCTGACCAGTGATTAAATTTCCATCCTGAATGGCATAGGAGCTGAATGGAGCTGCTACTTTGAATGTAGTGCCTTCCATTTTTCTTGCTTCCGTTTCGATGCGGTAAGGTTGAATTTTCATTCCGACTGCCTGGTCTGCAAACTCTTCCTCGGCATCTGCAAAGCCTGTCCAGGTTTTTCCTTTCACCAACAATTCTCCATTTGATGTTTTTGCTTCGAGTAACAAGGTTGTACTGTGGCACACTGCAGAACTGGGTTTTCCTGCTTCATAAAATGCTGCAAAAAGCTGCTCCAATTCTTTGTTTCCACGAAATGTATACATGGGGCCTTGTCCGCCTACTAAAAAAATACCGGCGTAATCGTCGGGGTTGATTGCAGTAAGTTTTTTGGTGCTGACCAGCATATCATTAAACCATTGTTGCTGCATATAGCCCAGCGAAATAACATCGTGAGCGGAATAGCCACTCGCATCAGTTGGGTTGGAGTAGCCATCCATTTCAAGTCTACCACCTTCGGTTGATACAAGTTCAACTTCGTAACCCGCTTCCTGAAACACACGTAACGGATGTGTTAATTCAGCGGCCCAAAAACCAATAGGCCATCCTGTTTGTACACTCACGGAAGGTGAGCTTGCTACCATTAAAATTTTTCCTTTTGTTGGTGCACCATGAAAATGCACGTATTGCTGTATTTCTTTTACTGTTGACATGCTTAAAAATTTTATGAGACAAAATTGTACTACAGATCTGCTTAAACCATGTAACACCTGTAGAAGTACGCTACGCACTTATTGGTGCGTTTAGCCTAATTTTAGTGTATGCCCGATGTAATTATTAACAAAGAAGTGTTTTATAACCCGGTTGATTTTGTATTAAAAAAACTCGGAGGCACTTGGAAAATTCCGGTGCTTTGGCGTTTACGTAAAAAAACCTGGCGATATACCGAATTGCAGAAAGACATTGCACACATCAGCCAGAAAATGCTTACCCAAACTTTAAAAGAACTGGAAGCTGACGGCTTTGTGTTAAAGAAAGTTTATGCAGAAGTTCCGCCACGAACTGAATATTCGTTGACCGAAAAAGGAACCAAGGCTGTTGAAGTAATTACTTATCTACGTAACTATGGCTTAGAGTTAATGAAAGAGGAAGGAATTGACTATGAAGCCATGATGCAGGAAGAAGCAAAAAAGAAAAAAGACAAATAACCATCTTCTATTGATGCAAGTTTGGATCAATTGCTTAAAAAAGTTATTCGATCACTCAAACCGCAACGCCTTCACCGGGCTCATTTTCCGTACAAGTAAAGAAGGAATAAACAGGATAATAAAGCTTACCAAGAACGTAACAGTAACAATGAGCAACACCTGCCACCAGATTACTTTAATGGGTGCCGTTGCAACATAGTAAGCCGATTCGTCGAGTTTAATAAAACCGGTAGCCTGCTGTAAAAAACAAATGCCCAGCCCAAGTACAACACCCAGCAAAATACCTGTAAGTGTAATAATCAATCCCTGGTTCCAGAAAATAACCTGTACCTGTCCGTTGGTAGCGCCGGTTGCTTTTAACAAACCAATCATACGTGCTCGTTCCAGCACCAAAATAATTAAACAGGAAATTAAATTGATCACCGCCACAATGCACATGATAATTAAAATCACCTGCTTGTTGGTACTTTGCAAAGCCAGCCAATCAAAAATATTCGGATAAATTTCACGCAACGGAGTGCTGAACCAAACAACAGGCAACTGATCGAGCAGTTGGTTGCTGGTACTGTAATCTTTTTTGTAATCTTTGAGTGTTACTTCATAGCCACCGATTTGTGTAGCCGTCCAGCCGTTAAGACGACGGATCAAATTCATATCAACGATGGCAAATGTTTTATCGTACTCTTCAATACCTGTTTTGTAAATACCGCTCACGGTAACAGGCCGCACACGAGGCACTGTACTGTTGTTATCAATAAAATAAATCAACACTTTATCTCCCACTTTTGCATTGATCTGACGGGAAGTATATTGCGAAATAAGTATCTGATTGTTCTGCAAACTGTCATCAAACGCAATCCATTTTCCTTCAATCAAAAAAGGCAACAGGCGTTCTTTTGAAAAATCTTTTTCAATGCCCTTCAACAACACACCTTCGATTGTTTCGGTTGATTTGAGCATCGCCGATTTTGTAGCAAATGCATCTACCAATGCCACATTTTTATTTGCTTTAATGATTGTGTAAACCGAATCGCTTTTCTCAATCGGCAACTCTTCTGCTAAACCCGATGCAGATGATTGCTGTTGCTGCACCCGCAAATGCCCCCAGAAGCTAAACACCTTACTGCTCACAGTGTATTGAAATCCTTCCACAAAAGCGAACGCCAGTATCATTACCGCCACACTGATGGCCGTTGCAGCAGTTGACAAACGGATGATGAACCGTGAAAAAGATTGATTCTTTTGAAAAACCAAACGCCGTGCTATAAAGGAAGCAATATTCAAATCTTTATCTTTGAGATGGCTGTAAAACTAATGGTTTATTGGAAAAGGTTGCCAACCCTGTATTAGAAAGCAACCGTTTCGCAGTATTTTGAATCTTAAACCAAACCGTTTCAGCACTATAGCTATGCATCAACTCCTCAAAAAACAGCTTGTTTCTATTCTTCTCCTGTTATCTGCTACAGCCGTAATGGCACAGGAAACAGATCGTATCGTTAAACCGAATATCCGTTCGGTGAAGTTTCATGTAAAAGGCGATCAGCTGGCTTACCCCATCATGCGGTTGAACAGCGGCGATCAGTTAGAACTGCATTTCGATGATATGGATGCTGATGTAAAATACTATTCATACACTTTTACTTTATGCAATGCCGACTGGACTCCTGCCATGCTGAGCCAGTTCGACTATATGAAAGGTTTTTCCAACGTACGCATCAACACCTACCGTAACTCTTCGCTGGTGCTTACCCGTTATACCCATTACACCTGCAACCTGCCCGATCGCAATACGATGCCAACCCGCAGTGGCAACTACATTCTAAAAGTATTTACCAACGGCGACACATCGCAGGTAGCATTTACCAAACGGTTTCTGGTGATTGATACCAAAGTAAGTGCAGGCGCAACCATTGTGCAGCCTTTTAATACATCCATTGCTAAAACACAACAGAAACTGCAGTTTAATGTAAACGTGCAAAATATTAAGCCCACCAATATTTTTCAGCAGATCAAAGTGGTGATCCTTCAAAACTTCCGTTGGGATAATTGCATTACCAATCTGCAACCCACCTTCATCAAACAAAATATACTGGAATATAATACCGAAAACCAGGCACTGTTTCCGGCGCAAAAAGAATGGCGCTGGGTAGATCTTACAAGCTTCAGGTTACAAACAGACCGCATTGAAAAAGGCGACTACAGCAACATTGGACAAACATTATTTATAAAGCCCGAAGGCGAACGCAAAGACCTTCGCTACATGTACTACCGTGATTACAATGGCATGTACCAACTGATGAACATTGAACAGAACAATCCTTACTGGCAAGGTGATTATGCGAGTGTATGGTTTCGTTACAGTACACCCGACCGTAAAGAAATACCCGGTAAAGAATTGTACCTCTTTGGAGAAATGACCAACTACGAACTGACGCCTGCCAATCGATTAACCTTTAACGCTGAAACAGGCATGTACGAAAACAAACAATTCCTGAAACAGGCTTTGTACGATTACATTTATGTTACAAGAGATAAAGCAACCAAACAACTGAGCACCGATGTTACTGAAGGCAACTGGTGGGAAACTGAGAATATGTACACCATTCTCATTTATTACCGTCCTCTTGGTGGCCGTGCCGATGAATTGGTTGGAATGACACAGGCTAATTCATTAGCAAACCGCCCCAACTTTAATAACAACCGCTTGTTGTAAGCGCTTCTAATTTTTCATTTTTACTTCTACATTTTTCATTTCTCATCTGCATTCCCCTATCTTTGCGCCGGCAGGTCTTGCACGACCAGCTCCTGCTGAACTCCCCCAGGGTGGGAACGCAGCAAGGGTAGGCGGTTGTAGCGGTGCGATGTAAGTAACCTGCCATTTTTTTATTTTCTGTTGAAGATGACCCTTACAAGCCATTTTATTTTTTTCATCTTCAAAACAATCAAACAATTATCATGAAATTTTTCATTGACACGGCAGACCTTTCTCAAATTAAGGAAGCGAATGAATTAGGTATTCTCGATGGTGTTACAACCAACCCTTCGTTAATGGCTAAAGTTGGCATTAAAGGAACGGAAGCTGTTATGCAGCACTACAAAACCATTTGCGAAATGGTTGATGGCGACATCAGTGCAGAAGTAATCAGCACCGATTTTGATGGCATCGTGGAAGAAGGTAAAAAGCTGGCTGCTATTCACCCAAACATTGTGGTGAAAGTGCCAATGATCAAAGACGGTATTAAAGCGCTGAAATGGTTCAGCGATAACGGTATTAAAACAAACTGCACATTGGTATTCAGCGCAGGCCAGGCAATTCTGGCAGCAAAAGCTGGTGCTACTTATGTGTCTCCTTTCATCGGTCGTATTGATGACAGCTGCTGGGATGGTATGGAGCTGATCAGCCAGATCGCCAACATTTATTCACTGCAGGGTTTTGAAACAGAAATTTTAGCGGCATCGATCCGTACGCCATTGCATATTGTTCAGGCAGCTGAAGCAGGTGCACATGTTTGTACTTGTCCGTTAAGTTCAATTACAGGTTTATTAAAGCATCCGCTGACTGATATTGGTTTAGCACAGTTTTTAGAAGATGCAAAGAAGTTTCAATAATTGAAATCTTTCCAAATAAGAAAAGCTGTTCTGAAAGGAACAGCTTTTTTGTTTTATTTCAAACGCAATAATAATTCTCTCAAATCCTTCACTCCTTCTGTTGCCGGCTTTTCAATGGCGGTTACATTGTACACCGATGAGGTATAAGGAATCTTTTTATCAACAATAAACTTGGGTATAGCATCATCGGCGACTGTAATTAATCCGGCGGCAGGATACACCACCAACGATGTACCCACCACAGCAAAAAAATCGGCCTGCTGCACAATGGGTACTGCTACTTCAATCATCGGCACTGCTTCCTCGAACCAAACAATATGCGGACGAAGCTGTGCACCATCTTCGGCTTTATCGCCCAGCATAATATCGCCGGTAATAGCATAGATCAACTCTTCATCACGTTCGCTCCGCATTTTTAAAATTTCTCCATGCAAATGCAATACATTGGTAGAACCGCCACGTTCGTGCAGGTCATCGATGTTTTGTGTGATGATGGTTACATCAAAATCATTCTCCAGTTCTGCTAGTCCAACATGCGCTGCATTCGGTTGCGCCTGCAACACATCTCTCCTTCTGTAATTATAAAAATCGAGTACCAGTTGCGGGTTCTTTCGCCATGCACGTGGTGTGGCTACATCTTCAATTTGATAACCTTCCCACAAACCATCACTGTCACGAAAGGTACGCAAACCACTTTCGGCACTGATGCCCGCACCTGTTAATACAACCAGTTTCTTTTTCTGCATACCTCAAAAATAAAGAAAGCGTTAATCGATACGGCAGACTGGCTTATCTGGTTTTGCATAACTGAAACGGGCCAGCTTTTCGGTTGCATAGTACCCATCAATACCCAACGAAGTAATGATGTTGGCTTTCTCCAGATCAAGAAATCCATCTGCAGATAATATCTGCTCATCTGCAAACACACCCGTTACTGCACCAATCACAAAAAACGTATTGTTGAATTGAATGGGAATGATTTCTTTCAACTCCATGGAGTACTTCACCGGGCTTTCGAACACAAATGGTGCCTTGCAGTATTCGGTAAATTCTTCTGTTAAACCAACCGCCTTGAATTCGCTCTCTTCTTCTGCATATTTCGCACTGGTTTGATGCGCCTGCTCAATAAGGTTCGCCGGAATAAGATTGATTGTATACTGTCCTGTTGCTTCGATATTGCTGAGCGTATGTGGCGCCGCTTCTTTTGGCCTGTTTACAAAACCAATTAGTGCCGGATCGGCACCAATGTGTACAATATTGCTGAAGATGGTGAGATTACTGATGCCTGCTTTATTCACCGTTGCAATTAAGCTGGCGCTTTTAAAACCGCTGAGACTGTTGATGAAATTACCCCTGTAAAACCGTTCCCAACTTTGAATATCCGACAGACTGTAGAAAGCCATTGTTCTTTTTGAATGCTAAACATTCTGCATTGAAAATTGTTGTGTTTTCCTATGAGTTCTGCTACGTTGATTTTCCCACACCAGTTATTCAAAGCACATCCGGCGCTGGATAAAAGCCGCACCGTATACCTGGTGGAGGAAGGATTGTTTTTCCGGCAATACAAATTTCACAAACAAAAGCTGGTGCTGCACCGGGCTTCCATGCAGTTTTATGCGCAATGGCTGAATGAAAATAGTTACAACCTCAACTATATTGAAACAACCGAAACAGAAAATGATGTACGCAAGCTGATTGCTTCTTTGGCAAAACAACAGATCACTGAAATTCATATTGCAGATGTGGCCGACAACTGGTTGTTGAAACGCATCAGCGAAACCTGTCTGCAGCTCAAGATCAAACTCGTTGTTCATGCAACACCGGGCTTTTTGAATACGATGGATGATGTGGCTGATTACTTCAGCAAAAAGAAAAACTATTTCCAAACCGATTTTTATACGCATCAGCGCAAGCTGCGAAAGATATTGTTAGAGAAAGATGGCAAACCACTCGGCGGTAAATGGACCTTTGATGCAGAGAACAGGGAAAAATATCCGAAGAAGCAAACGCCGCCAAAAGTAACCCTTCCAAAACCAAACAAGTTCATCAAAGAAGCAACAGCCTATGTAGAAAAACATTTTGCTGACAACTATGGTGCTGTTGAAGCGCCGCATTTTTTTGTCTGCAGTTTTGATGAAGCAGAGCAATGGCTTGATGAGTTTATTGAACAACGTTTTCAACAGTTTGGCATTTATGAAGATGCCATTGTAACGAAAGAATATATTCTGCATCACTCGGTACTTACGCCGATGCTGAATACGGGTTTACTTACGCCAAAACAGGTGTTGGAAAAAGTATTGAACGAAGTAGCCAAGCACAATATACCACTCAACTCATTGGAAGGTTTTGTACGGCAGATCATGGGTTGGCGTGAGTTCATACGCATCGTGTACGAACGTGAAGGCACGAAACAACGTACCACCAACTACTGGCAGTTCAAACGAAAAATACCGGAGAGTTTCTGGACCGGCACTACGGGTATATTACCAATAGATGAAACGATTAAGAAAGTATTGAAGACGGGCTATTGTCACCACATTGAACGTTTGATGGTGCTGGGCAACTTTATGCTGCTCTGCGAATTTGACCCCGATGAAGTGTACCGTTGGTTTATGGAACTGTTTATTGATGCCTACGATTGGGTAATGGTGCCGAATGTGTATGGCATGACGCAGTTTGCAGATGGCGGACTGATGACCACAAAACCCTACATCAGCGGCAGTAATTATTTAATGAAGATGAGTGATTATGAGAAGGGAAACTGGCAGGCTGTGTGGGATGGTTTGTTCTGGCGCTTTATGCATGTGCACCGTGATTTCTTTTTACAGAATCCACGGCTTGGCATGTTGATCAAAACATTTGATAAGATGCCTGTTGAAAAACAGCAAACACATTTAAAAAACGCTGAAATATTTTTACAACAACTCGACAAATGAATTTTACAATAGAAGATAAAGACCGCATTATTGAAATGGCCTGGGAAGACCGCACTCCTTTCGAAGCCATCGAACTGCAGTTTGGCTTAAAGGAAAAAGATGTGATTGCGTTTATGCGGGCCAACAGCAAGCCATCGAGCTTTCGCATGTGGCGCAAACGTATGGCCGGTCGTACAACAAAGCATACTGCTTTACGTAGTGATGATGTGAATCGTTTTAAATGCAACCGTCAACGCAGCATCAGCATGAATAAAATCAGTAAACGGTAAACGATGAAAAAACTGTTACCCAAAATTGCTGTCATCGTTTTAGGTGTGTTCTATATTCTCGGCGGCATCAATCATTTCATCAATCCTGATTTTTATTTACCGCTCATTCCCGATTATTTTCCCAAGCCTTCCCTACTGAATATCTTAAGTGGTGCAGGCGAAGTTTTAGCAGGCATTGCTGTACTGATCCCCTCAACAAGAAAACATGGCTGCAATGCCATCCTTTTTTTACTGATCGCTTTCTTACCTGCACATATTTATTTTATTCAGAAAGGTGGTTGCTTGAGCGATTCCCTGTGCGTACCTGCATGGGTAGCATGGGTTCGTTTGCTGGTGATACATCCCGTATTAATCTATTGGGCGTACAAATGCCGTACAATTAAATAAGTTGAAGATGATTTCGTTTGCTACAGACTACTCCTCCATTCTCGAACGTGTTGAAAACGTTGACCCCATTCGTTATGGTAAGACGAGAAATTTTATTGATGGAGATGTTACCTATCTCTCTCCTTATATTTCACGTGGTGTAATTAGTACAAAGCAAGTGAAAGAAATTGTGATGAAGAAAGGTTACAAACCTTACCAGGTAGAAAAATTTTTGCAGGAACTCGCCTGGCGTGAATATTTTCAGCGTGTGTGGCAGGCAAAAGGAACAGCTGCCATCAACACCGCATTGAAACAGGATCAGGTTGATGTAAAGCATACGCACATGATCGGTGCTGTTGCTAATGCAGCAACGGGCATTGAAGCCATCGATGAGCAAATAAGCAAACTGTACGAAACGGGTTACATGCACAATCATGCACGGATGTACACCGCTTCCATTGTTTGTAATATTGGCAAAGCGCATTGGCATCAACCAAGTAAATGGATGTATTACCATTTGCTCGATGGTGATCTGGCCAGTAATAACTGCAGCTGGCAATGGGTGGCGGCTGCTTTCTCATCCAAAAAATATTATTGCAACCAGGAAAATATCAACAATTACTGCAACAGCAATCAACGCCAAACATTTTTGGATAAGAGTTACGAAGAATTGCCGGAGATGAATATCCCCGATGCATTGCAGCAAACCGTTGAATTATCATTACACACCGAATTGCCAACAGCAACTGCTATCAACATTGATCCGTCCAAACCGATGTTGATCTACAACTCCTACAACCTTGATCCCAACTGGCGCAAAGAAGAAGATGCCAACAGAATATTATTGCTTGAGCCATCACATTTTGTCCGTTACCCGGTGAGTGAAAAAGTGCTGCAGTTCATAATCGATCTTTCGAAGAATATTGAAGGTATACAGCTTTTTGTTGGAGAGTTTGATGAGTTATTACAAGTGACGAGTCGTGCACAAATTATCTCCAAAGAACATCCGGCATTTGAACATTACACCGGAACAAAAGACGGCCGGAATTGGATGTTTCCGCAGGTAACAGGCTACTTCAATTCATTTTTCAGCTACTGGAAAAAATGTGTGCGGTATTTGTAAGCACAGTTCAACCAAAGCATTTATTTTTTGTTGAAGCATAAACTTATTTCATGGAATCAGTAAAAAATAAAAACGTATTGATCGTTGGTGCAACGGGCGGCATCGGCAGCAAGGTTGCTAAGTTACTCTCAGGCAGTGGAGCTAATTTATTTCTGGCGGGGCGTAACAGCGAAAAACTGGCGGCATTGGCGCAGGAGCTGAATCTTTCTTCTTCCAAAACATTAGCGCTCAACATTAGTAACCCGGCAGAAGTGGCTGTACTGAAAGAACAGTTCTTTGCACAATATCCTACGATTGATGTGTTGGTGAATGCAGCCGGTATTGGTATCATCAAACCGTCGGATACATTAACAGAAGAGGAATTCATGCAGACCATCCACACAAATCTTTATGCACCTTTTTTGCTGGTGAAAGCGTTTTTGCCAAATATGAAAGAAACAAAGAAAGGATTGATCATTAATATTCCGGGCATCCTGGGTAAAGTGCCGATGTTGGGAGCAGCTGCTTACAGCGCATCGAAGTATGGATTGAATGGCATGATGCAAAGCATTCGTGAAGAAGTGAAACGAACAGAAATACGCATCACCAATTTATTCCTTGGTGGTGTGGATACGCCTTTTTGGGATACCATTGATTTGCGTGTTCAACGTGATAAAATGGTGATGGCCGATGAAGCAGCAAAAGCAATTTGGTTCTTGTGCCAGCAACCAACCAGTGCTGTGGTAAGCGAAATGGTGGTGCAGCCCTTCAATCACCAGGCTATCTAAAAAGAACGGCATCCGCTTTTAGCGGATGCCGTTCTTTTTTATGCAAGCGGTTTTTCGTTTATGCAGCTTTATGAAACTCCACCTTATTGATAACTGTACCCGGCCATTTTCCAAACAACTCTTCCACTACCTTAAATCTGAATTCGAAGATTTGCTTCAACTGTGCCTTTACAAATAAAGTGTTGGCAATATTGCCTAAAAAACCAAGCGGATTACGATAATGCACAATGTCCGTCATTTCTACGCCGCCTTCCACTATTTTAAAATGATGTTGATGATGCCATAATTGATATGGGCCAAAACGTTGTTCATCTACAAAAAATTCTTTGTCTTTCACATGTGTAATCTCCGTCATCCAGTACAAAGGGATACCAAGAACAGGACTCACTTTGTATTCAATGATTTGACCTGGATACATTTTATCGCCATGATGTTTCGATAAAATTTTAAATCCAAGATTCTTCGGCGTTATCGCCTGTAAGTTTGCAGGGTTCGAAAAAAATTCCCAAGCTGTATCAATATCAACGGGGATTTTTTGTACAGTCTTCAGTGAAAAAGTGGCCATGTTTAGTTGAGGTTGTTGGCAATAACGATCTCCGGGTACTCGTTTTTTTCAGTTGCCCATTGGTACAACAGATCGCTGCCAAGCGGTTCATAAATGTCACGCTTCAAAGGATCCGTAGGCAGCTCTTTCATTGGCACCAACACCAGGTAATGTGGCTCCACGTAATCGTAATGCTTGTCAACTGTAAGTCCTTTGATCTGAACAAACTTGTAACCCTTGCTTTGTAACTGATCAAGATTTTTCTTGTTGAACTCAATAGTAGCGCTGCGTGCTTCGGCAATTCCTTTTCGCATGGTGATTGATTTACGTAATAAATAATAAACGAAAGACAGAATTGTTCGCTCAGCAAGAGGTTTTAACAGATGTTGACCGAACGATTGGCTTACAAAGGTACGGGTTCAACAAACGGCTAATTCGTTAAAACTTGTCATAAGATGTGTACAACTCACGCTTGGGCAGGGTTACGTAAGGCATATTTACAACGCAAATACAGTTTGCATGGAAGAAGTTCTACAACCGAAGCTCTGAAAAATAAAAAAACCCGCCTTCAAAAGAGAAGACGGGAAAAAAAGTGCCCGGGAAAGGACTCGAACCTTCACATCCTTGCGAACGGCAGATTTTGAGTCTGCTGCGTCTACCAATTCCGCCACCCGGGCGTTTTGGCTCCGATAGCCATCGGAGGGGGTGCAATATTACAGAAACTTTGCTTTCCTGTAAAATTTTTTATGTCTTCATTTTTTTTGTCCGAACACTTAACTTGCAAACAAACGATTGGTATGTTAACAATAGGACTCATCAGAGAAGGAAAAACGCCTGCAGATAACCGTGTAGCACTTACCCCCACACAATGCAAATGGATAGCGAAAAATATTACTAACGTACAAGTATTGGTGCAATCCTCACCAGATCGCTGTTTTACCGATAAAGAATACAAAAGCGCAGGCGTAACTGTAACAGACGATATGAGCAGTTGCGATGTTTTGTTTGGCATTAAAGAAGTGCCGGTTGATCAGTTGATTCCGGGGAAAACTTATCTGTTTTTCTCGCATACAAAAAAAGCGCAGGCACATAACCGTAAATTGATGCAGGCAATGATTGCAAAAAAGATCACCTTGATCGATTATGAATGTTTAACACACGACGACGGTCAACGGATTATTGGCTTTGGTTTTTTTGCAGGTGTGGTTGGCGCACACAATGGCATGATGGCATTTGGCAACCGCACCGGTGCGTTTAAACTGGGACGTGTTGGCGATGTGCGTGATTACAGGCAGTTAATTCATACTTATTTTGGATTGAAATTGCCGAAGATTAAAATTGCCATTACCGGCAGTGGCCGTGTGGCCCACGGCTTACTGGAAATTATGAATCTGCTGGGTGTAAACGAAGTGGAACCTTTCGACTACCTGCACCGGCAATATGAATATCCCGTGTATGTGCATTTGAAAGGAAGAGATTTATACGAACGTAAAGATGATGGTACTTACAACCGTGATAATTTTCACGAGCACCCGGAAGAATACAAATGCAGCTTCTCTCCTTTTGTGAAGCAAACCGATATACTGCTCAATGGTGTGTATTGGGATAAGACAATTCCATCGTTATTTACATTAGATGAGTTCAGGAATCCGTCGTTCAAAATTCAAACCATTGCTGATATTACCAACGATACAGGCGGCTCTATTCCCATTAACATCGGCGATTCAACCATTGCCGATCCGGTGTATGGCGTTGATAAGATAACCTTACAAAAAACAGCAGCCTATTTATCTACATCTGTTGATGTAATGGCTGTAGGCAATTTACCCAACGAACTGCCACGTGATGCATCCCGTTACTTTGGTGAACAGCTAATTAAATATGTATTGGATGACCTGGTGAAAGGTGGTTCGCCTGTTTTAGATCGGGCTACAATGTTGAAAGCGGGCACGCTTACAGAAGAATACAGTTACCTGAAGGAATATGCCGGTGTTTGACAGATGATTTACAAATACAAATAATAATCCTTTAACAGGTTTACAAAATCAACTGTATAGTTATTGTCTGCATCTTTAATTGCCAGCTCTTCAACAACGGGCTCTTTTGTCGTATGTGCAAACAATAACATTGAGCGGAAGTAACCATGCTTCACGGATTGTTTTACCTGTACATGCTTTTGCAGATGAAGGTTTGCAGTTGCAGCTTTTTCTATCATATATTCAGCACGTGTAAAAGGAAGCAATACTGCAAAGCTTCCGGCTTCTGTTAAGTTCGCTGCAACGATCCCCACCAACTCATCCAGTTTTAAACCGGCATCGTGCATGGCCACATTACGGTTAGCAGCACCCGCTTTTAAATCGCCTTCGTAAAACGGTGGATTAGAAAGAATGAGATCGTATTTTTTGCTAAAGCTGAATTGCTTGACATCAGCTTGAAACAACTGTAGTCGTTCCTTCCAGGGCGACGCTTCGATATTTTCTTTTGCCTGTTGATACGATGGTTCATCGATTTCAATACCATCGATCATTGCATTGTTTTTCTGCGCCAGCATCAGCATCAGTAAACCGGTGCCTGCGCCGATATCAAGAATGGCGAGTGGTGAATGGTGAGTAGTGAGTGGGGTTCCTACACTTCGTACCTCGTACTTCATACTTCTTACTTCCTCCGCTATCCATGCTCCAAACAGGCAGCTATCGGTACTTACTTTCAATGCAGCTTTTTCCTGCTGAACAGTAAATTGTTTGAATTGAAAATAGTGATTGGGCATTTATCTGTTATCAAAATGAACTTTTTACCAAAGCGGCTGTTTGGAAAACGAAAATTCTATGCACCTCTTTCTCCTGTTCGTGCTGCTTAACGGCTCAAAAATACAACAAACAGCACCCCTATCGCATTTTGGAAATGAAAAGCAGACAAGATTTGCTTACGCAGACAGCAGTAAAATTCTTGGAACATGGATCATTGACTTGAGACCAACACCCAACAGTGAAGCCTATTTGAAAGAATTTAAGTTCACAAAAATTACAGGCAAAACTTTCGATGGTGAGTTTTATGGTTACCCTTTCAACGGAGGTTTCTTAAATACAGATTGGGATAAAGTTTACTTTGCCTTCACTACTTCCGATCAAAGCGGCACTTACTATCACAGCGGTTCTATTGATGGTGATAAAATTGTTGGTATAACGCTTAATGAAAACAGGCAATTTGTATTGCCCTGGAGTGGTTACCGAAAAAAATAAGATCTACCATTCTGCTCTGGCACTTGGCTGTACAGCTAACGAAACAAACTCGCCTGCAAGGTATTTATGGTAAGCAGTTATAGCAATCATACCGGCATTATCGGTACAATATTCAAACGAAGGAATAAAGGTTTTCCAATGATGCTTCTCACCCATAGCAACAAAGGCTTTGCGCAAACCGCTGTTGGCACTAACACCGCCAGCTAAACAAACCTGTTTCACACCTGTTTCTTTTACCGCTTTCTTCAGTTTGTTCAATAATATAGAAATGATGCGCTGTTGAATAGATGCACAAATATCGTTCAGGTTCTCCGCAATAAACTGCTTTTGCTCTTCTTCTGTTTTTAAAAACTCTTCTTTATACACCAGGCTTGTACCTGCGTTGCGCAGAAAATAAAGAATGGATGTTTTTAATCCACTGAAGCTAAAGTTGAGTTCGGGTATCTGTGGCTCGGGAAAATGAAAACGATCAGGATTACCCAGCTGCGCATATTTATCAATCAACGGGCCGCCGGGATAAGGCAGTCCCAACAGTTTTGCAGTTTTATCAAATGCTTCGCCGGCTGCATCATCAATCGTTTCGCCCAGCACTGTCATTTGCGTAGCACTTTCGCACAACACAATTTGTGTATGTCCGCCACTCACCGTTAAACACAAGAAAGGAAAGGAAGGGTTTTCTTCGGGAATTAAATTCGCCAGCACATGCGCCTGCATATGATGCACCGCAATCAATGGCACATCTAAAGCAAGCGCCATCGATTTGGCAAATTGCACACCTACCAGCAGCGAACCAATTAAACCCGGCGCCTGTGTAAAAGCAACTGCGTTCAGTTCCTGCATGGTAACACCTGCCTGCTTCAATGCTTTGTCAACCACGGGCACAATATTCTCCATGTGTGCACGGCTTGCAAGCTCCGGTACAACGCCACCGTACTGCTCATGCACCGCCTGCGTAGCAATAACATTGGAAAGAATACGTCCATCCCGACAAACGGAAGCCGAAGTTTCGTCGCAGGAAGATTCGATGGCGAGAATAGTGATCAAAACAGGAATGAAAAATTAAAAAATTAGAATTAAGAATGTAAAATTAAGGCAGCAACCTTTTTCATTTTTCATTTCACATTCTTCATTTTTTATTTACTACGGATGGCTACAACAGGATCCATTTTTGCGGCAATAAACGCAGGTATGATTCCTGCAAGAATGCCTGTAATGATACAAACCATCACGGCGCCAAGAAACAATCCAATTGAAATAAATACTTTGAATTTAAAGGCAGCAGATAACGCAAAGGTTAATCCAAACACCATCGCCAAACCTATAATACCACCTAGTATACAAAGAAAGGCGCTCTCCATTAAAAACTCAGCAAGTATGGTTCTGCGTTTGGCACCAATGGCTTTCTTCAACCCAATAATGCTGGTACGTTCACGAACGGTAACAAACATAATATTGGCTACACCAAAAATGCCCACGATAAACGAAAGGATGGTAATGGCAATACCGCCAATCGTCATACCATCAAATATAGAAGTGATTTGTGTTGCACCTGTACTTACATCATTCAATGCAAAATTATCTTCCTGCTTAGGATTCAGTTTTCGTATGCTGCGCATAACACCTCGCAATTCGTTTTTCAAATCCTCAACCGGTACATTCTCTTTTCCCTTCACCAATATAAACCCATCACTTCTTGCTTCGTTACCTACCTGACTGGCAAAGCGGTATGGAATGATGATAACATTATCAAAATCCCAACCACCCAACAGGTTTTGTCCCTGCTTCTTAATAACACCCACCACATTTACTTTACGTCCTTTAATGTCAACCGTTTTTCCAACTGCGTATTCAGCTTTATCGAACAATTTTTCAGCAACATTATAGCCCATTACCACGCTGGCCGTACCATATGCAAATTCATTATTGGATAAATAGCGGCCTGTACCCATTTCAACCGGCTGTATTTCGTTGAACTCTTCCGTAACACCATACCAGTTTACGGATGACAATGACACATCTTTATAATCGATTGCGGAAGCATTGAAATAAGTGTACGCAACATTACCGGCCAGCGACATCCGCTGTTTTACCGGAGCCATTTCTTTAAACTTGGCGTTCGGTCGACTGATGTATTTCCACCAGGGGTATTCGCCACCGCCACCCCAGGGCCATTTCTGTACATAAATGGTATTGTTGCCAAACGATTTAAACTCGTTTTTAATGCTGCTTTCAAGGCTACCAACCGTAGCCATTACGCTGATGATACAGAAGATGCCAAACGTAATCCCTAACAAACTCAAAAAAGTACGGAGCTTATTTTTCCTTAATTCCTGTGTGGCAAACAACAGGCTGTTCCAGAAGATTTCGAAGGTTTTACGCATAGTCAAATTTATACTGATTTGTGGAAGCACAAAGAAAATTGTTACAAATGGAAGCCTTTGACGGCTTACCTTTGCGGGCTTAAAAAGGCCGATAGTTCATAGTTAATAGTTCATAGTCGTTTCCGACCACTATTATCAATGAACTATGAACCATGAACTTCGACATGAAATTTACAAACGAAATCAACCGCCGACGCACATTCGCCATCATCTCCCACCCGGATGCGGGTAAAACCACCCTTACCGAAAAGTTGCTGTTGTTTGGTGGTGCCATCCAGGTGGCAGGCGCCGTAAAAAGTAACAAGATCAAGAAACATGCAACCAGCGATTTCATGGAAATTGAACGCCAGCGTGGTATCTCGGTTGCTACTTCGGTAATGACGTTTGAATACAATGGCATATTGATCAACCTGCTCGATACACCCGGTCACAAAGACTTTGCAGAAGATACGTACCGTACATTGACTGCTGTTGACAGTGTTATCCTGGTAATTGACAGTGTGAATGGTGTGGAAGACCAGACCCGACGCTTGATGGAAGTGTGCCGCATGCGTGATACACCGGTAATTGTGTTCATCAACAAAATGGACCGTGATGGTAAGAACCGTTTCGACTTGCTGGAAGAAGTAGAAAAAGAACTGAGCCTGCACCTCCACCCCATGACCTGGCCCATCAACAGCGGTAAAGAATTTAAAGGCGTATATGATCTCGATAAAAAATCGCTGGTATTGTTTACGCCCAATACAAAAGCCAGCGATGAAGATGTGGTGGAAATTAAAGATCTGAGCAATAAAATACTCGATGAAAAAGTAGGCGAAGCCGATGCCAATACCCTGCGTGAAGATGTGGAACTGGTAGATGGTGTATACGGTGACCTTAATGTTGATCAATACCTGAAAGGAAAAATTGCACCCGTGTTTTTCGGCAGTGCCGTAAACAACTTTGGTGTAAAAGAAATGCTGGATACGTTTATCCGTATTGCACCCTTGCCGCAAAGCAGAGAAACATCTACCCGCCACTTAGATGTGCAGGAAGAAAAACTGAGCGGTTTTATTTTTAAAATTCACGCCAACCTCGATCCCAAACACCGTGACCGAATTGCGTTTTTGCGTGTGTGCAGCGGTAAGTTTGAACGGAACAAATACTATCATCATGTGCGCTTAGATAAGGATGTACGTTTCAGTAATCCTTATTCCTTTATGGCCCGCCAGAAAGATGTGATTGAAGAAGCTTATCCGGGCGATGTGGTGGGCTTGTTTGATACCGGCAACTTTAAAATTGGTGATACACTTACAGAAGGTGAAAATTTTTACTTCACCGGTATTCCTTCGTTTTCGCCGGAATTGTTTAAGGAAGTGATCAATAAAGATCCGATGAAGACCAAGCAACTGGAAAAAGGTTTGCTGCAGTTAACCGACGAAGGTGTGGCGCAGCTGTTTACCCAGTTTGGCGGTAACAAAAAGATCATTGGCTGTGTAGGCGAACTGCAGTTTGAAGTAATTCAATACCGCTTGTTGCAGGAATATGGCGCCAGTGCAGAATTCCGTTCTCTACCCTATTATAAAGCTTGTTGGATTACGAGTAAAGATCAAAAAAAGCTGGACGAGTTTACCCGTTTTAAAACCAACAATATTGCGGCAGATAAAGACGGGCATCTGGTTTACCTGGCACAAAGCGAATGGTTCCTCAATACCGAACGGCAGAACAACCCCGATATTGAGTTCCACTTTACCAGCGAAATTCATAAGTAAACAGTGGTTGGTACGGTTGCAAACCGTCATACCAACTAAACAAAAAACTCCAGTTATACGTCTTACGGCCGATGGCCGCACCGACGAAAAGCAGCTATGATCCTATTTGAATCTGAACGATTATTGGTAAAAACTTATACCGCTGCCGATGGCGATGCATTCTTTCGCTTTCATGGCGATGCAGAAGTGATGCGCTTTATTCGTGCACCAAAAACAAGAGAACAAACTGATGCATTCCTGTTGGAGAACCTGCAGTTTTATCTCGATCATCCGGGCATCGGTCGTTTTGCAGTAATTGAAAAAGCAACCGGCGAATACATTGGTTCATTTTCATTACTGCCGTTAGAAGATACCGTGAACTATCATTTGGGCTATGGCTTTTTGCAACATGCATGGGGCAAAGGTTATGCAACAGAACTGGTTGCTGCTTCCATCAATTATACCTTTCAAACAATCAAGCGTGATGTAATTATGGCCATCACTCTTCCGCAACATCTTGCTTCGCAAAAAGTATTATTGAAAGCAGGATTTGTTGAAAGCGGCACTATCATACAGGAAGGTGAAAACCTGAAACTGTTTTGCCTGCAGCAGAAAAAAGAATCGTCACTACCGTAACAAGCGTTAACAGTAATGACGATTCAAGTATAGTTGCATAAGCGTTCTTAGATCTTTCCTACTTTCTCCATCATTTTCTCTACCAATTTATAAGTAGCCGGACAATACTCTACGTTCTGTTTGTACACATGTACCCAATCCGTAAAGTTCTTTTTGGTGTGATGCGGGAAGGTTGCACAATCAACCGGACGTATTTCGTAAATCGAACACTTATTGTCTTTCAAATTCAGAAACTGGCAGGGCTGTTTCTTGTTCATCATATCGCCGGTGCTGCGTTCTTTGTACAACCACTTCTCGGTAAACTCTTCAGGCGTTTGGTTAAAGTGTGCAGAGATGCGTTTAATATCCTGCTTGGTAAATGTCGGTGTCATGGTTTTACAGCAGTTGGCACAAGCCAGGCAATCCGTTTCGGCCCACACTTCTTTATCCATTTCCTTTGCCAGCTTATCCATTCCTTTTGGCTTCACTGTTTCCAAACGGGTAAGAAAATAACGGAAACGACGACGGTTCTGTTGCATTAAACGTTTGAAGAAAGGAAGATGCATGGGTTTTGATGATTGCATACCGGTATTGATTATTAAACAGCGAATATAGGGATTCAAGTGTTTAAAATAATAAAGCAATGCCACAAAGACCCAAAGACAAAAAGTTCGCTAAGCATTTTTTTATTCGTGTTTCTTTGTGCTTTCGTGTCTTAGTGGCAATTTTAGTAAACTATTGAGACAACAAATGTGGGACCCGTATAAAAAAGGTTTTAAAGCTTACCTGCAACTGGAACGTTCGCTGAGTGATAACTCAGTGGAAGCTTACCTGCACGATGTTGAAATGCTGACGCAATACCTGCAGCACATCAATGATCTGAAAAATCCTTCGGAGCTGGTATTAAAAGACCTGCAGCAGTTTGTAAAATGGATTGCCGAGCTGGGCATGAGTGCAGGCAGCCAGGCCAGAATTATTTCGGGGCTTCGGCAGTTTTATAAATACTGTCTGCTGGAACAGATCAGCACAACAGACCCTACTGCATTGCTGGAAGCACCCAAACTCAAACGCACACTCCCCGATACACTCAGCTACGAAGAAATTGAAAGCATGATCAACCAGATAGATCTGAGCAAACCGGAAGGCGGTCGTAACAAAGCTATTCTTGAAACCATGTACAGTTGCGGTTTGCGTGTAAGTGAAGTGGTGAATTTAAAACTATCGAACCTTTTTCTCGATGTAGGCTTCATTCGTGTAATTGGTAAAGGCGATAAAGAACGGTTAGTGCCCATTGGCAGCAGCGCTGTTAAATACATCGAAATTTATGTAAACAATATTCGTGTGCATGTGCAGCCGAAAAAAGGAAAAGAAGATTATGTTTTTCTCAACCGTCGTGGCGATGAGTTAACAAGAGTAATGATCTTCCTCATCATTAAAGAACTAGCCAGGAAAGCAGGTATTGAAAAAAACATTTCGCCACACACCTTCCGTCATTCCTTTGCTACGCATTTGGTAGAAGGCGGAGCCGACTTACGTGCTGTACAGGAAATGCTGGGCCACGAAAGTATTACCACTACCGAAATTTATACGCATCTCGACCGTGAGTTCCTGCGTAAAACATTGGAGCAATATCATCCCGGCTTTGGAAAAAAAGCTTAACCACAAACAACACTCAGTATGAAGCAACGCATCATCGGTATCCTCCTGTTTGTACTTACTTGCAGTATGTGTACAGCACAAAAAACTGCAGACAACCACATGGAAATAATTGCTTACTACGCCGGTGGCAGCCAAGCGATAGACCAATTCAAGGTAGAGCAGTTGACTCAAATCATTTTTTCGTTTGGGCATTTAAAAGGTAATCGTTTACACATTGGCAGTGCAAGAGATACTGCTACCATTCACAAACTGGTAGCACTGAAAAAAAGAAATACAAAGTTGAAAGTCTTGCTGTCGCTAGGTGGTTGGGGCGGTTGTGCTCCCTGTTCTGACGTGTTTTCTACAAACGAAGGACGCTCAGCATTTGCAGCATCGGTAAAAGAACTGCTGCAGTATTTTAAAGCCGATGGGATTGATCTTGATTGGGAATACCCTGCTATTGAAGGGCACCCCGGTCACACGTACAGAAAAGAAGACAGAGACAATTTTACTGCACTCGTAAAAGCATTGCGTACAACATTGGGCAAGCAAAAGATCATCAGCTTTGCAGCTGGTGGTTTTGATGAATTTTTACAGGAATCCATCGACTGGAAAGCGGTGCTGCCCGTTATCAATTTCGTAAACGTAATGACCTACGATTTTGTTGGCGGCTACAGTAAAGTAACAGGCCATCACACTTCACTCTACTCAACAGCAACACAAAAAAGATCGGCCGATAATGTTGTCCGCTACTTTGAATCCATCAACGCTCCGCTCAAGAAAATCATTCTTGGTGCTGCCTTTTATGCCCGAACATGGGAACAGGTAAGTAACAACAATAACGGCTTGTACCAGTCAGGCAGCTTCAAATCGTTTATCTCCTTCAGCCAGTTTCAGCAACGCCTCAACACCGACAGCGGTTTTGTTTATTACAGAGATACTGTTGCACAGGCCCCTTACGCCTACAACGAACGCACAAAAACCTTCGCTACTTTTGATGATGCAGTTTCTGTTGCAGCAAAAGTGAAGTATATACAACAGAAAAAACTTGGCGGCATCATGTTTTGGGAACTGTCGCTCGACAAACCTGAAAACGGTTTGTTACAAATAATTACGAATACCAGAAGCCAATAACCAGCTGCCGGTTAAATGGGCAGTAACAGCAACAAACTTTTTACTTTTTCACTGATGCGCTTTACGGGTGTAGACCGTTGCAGAAATTCGATGCCGTGTATATCACTCATCCACTTTTCAAACTTAGCAGCATTCAGGTACAAATGCTTTATCGAATACAATCCCAATTCGTGCTTTGTAAACGGTACGCATACATCCAGCAGGTTGCTGTAATAACGACTGCCTAACTGAAACTGCATCCAGTATTTATTGGAGAATTCGCCCGGTTCAAAAATCAATAGCATGTTATGCAGCTGATCGAACCGGAGTGATGTTTCGTAAAACAAAAAATTGAAGGTTTGTAACTGTTCAGCAGGTTGAACAAAAACAGCCTCCCTGCTTACTGCGGGCAGGGAAGCTGTGTGAACACTTGTTAAACTTAACTTCTGTTGCAGTAATAATGAAATTTCAGCGGTATTGAATTGTAACATATATGGTAGAATGGTTGTGTCTATTGGTACTGCATGTGCCCGTTGCCGTTAATAACCGGCTGCCCTTCGGTGGCAGTTTGAAAATGAGCAAACCTGGTTTCAATATCTTTCATCACCAGCAGCATTTCCTTGCTCAAGCGTTCCCGCTCCTGCAGTTTGTGCTGCAGTTCTTCAATTAATTGCACTTGCTGCTGTTTTGTTTTGTGCATTTCTTCAATGGCCTGTTCTTTTTGCTGCAGCTGTTCCTGCAAAGCCATTACCGAAGATTGTAACGAACCTGTTTGTTCCATCCACGCATCTTCTCTTAAACGCATATTCTCCTGCACATTTTTAATTTCTTCTTCCAGCCTTTCCCTTTCGGCAAGCATTGGCTGCAGTTGCAACAGTTCTTCTTCGGCTGTTCGTTTTTCTTGTTGCAGTTTGGTGATGCTTTCGTTTAAACGTTCGTTACTTGCAAGCAGCTGTTCGTAAGAGTAAGTATCCCGGAGAATAGCTGTTAAATGATCTCTGAACTGCTCAACTTTTTCAGCCACCTGCGAAGCCTGGATTCTTGTGGCCGTAATGCCTGCTTTTTGCAGCAACATCTCCTCGCTGAGGCTTTGATTTTGTATAGCCTCCTTCAATTGCTCTTTCAATTGCATGATCTGTTGTTGCAAATGCTGCTCTTTATCGCTTGCGGAAGAACCAATCAATTGTTGCTGTAGTTGTTGAATTTCTTCCTGTGCTTCTTCAAGTTGAGCAGTCAGACGATCATTTGTCACTTGCGTTTCAGCTAAAAGCTGACGTAGTTGATGTATCTCTGGTTTTTCAGTTTCCTCTGGTGATTGTTCGTTTTCGTTTTGTATGATTAATTCACAGTATTGTTGATCAATTGCGTTTCGTTGCTGTTCCGATTGACGAAGTTTTTGTTCTGCTTCCAGCAGGTTACGCTCCTGCTGAATAATTTTTTCCTGCAGGTTATGCATCACTGTTTCCTGTTCGGATAAATCGGTTTTTGCCGTTCCATTTTTCAGTTCTTCAATATGTGTTAATGCCTTGGCGTATTGCACCTGCAGATCCATATGTCGTTTTTCAGCTGCTTTGATTTCATCCTGTAAAAGCGCCTCCGTTTCTTCACGCCGAAGAATTTCTGCACTGAATTTATTTTGCAATACTTCTACTGCAGTCTCCCGTGCTTCCTCCTCGCTCGAATAACTGTCTTTTCGTAGCTGGCTCCAGAATAGTTTTAACAAATACCCCGCTGTTATTGCAGCAACAATAATTACCAGCAACTCTATTATGTGCAGCGATACCACTGCAGCAGCTGTAAAACCTGTATACATCATAGCTTCCCGTTTAAATGCGTTTCATGTGTGCATTTGTTGTTGTTTTTCATTTGCCACATGCTGTAACAAAACTTTCTGCAAAGCCAGTCAGTCGGAATAATCATCGCAGCTGGCTGCAAAAAATTTTCATTGAATAATTATTTCATGGAGACAGCTGTAAGACACTCGTAGCTACAAACGGGATTATTGGTGAGATGATTTTCTAAAAACAAATATCAAACCAAACTTAAATTTTGTGGAAAAGAAAAAGGGCCGCCAATGGCGGCCCGGCATAGGTGTTTGCCAAAGCAAACCTTATTGAACAATGAGTTTACTACTCTGCAGCAGGGTTTTGTTTTCATCCATTACCTGTATCATATACATACCGGCGGGCATTGCATTAGTAACAGGCAATTGCTGCGTTTCGTTTTTGCCGGTGATCTGTTTTTTAAAACTGTAAAGTAACTGACCGGAGGCGCTAGATAACCGAATTTGATAGACTCCCGGTTTCAAATCAGAAAAAGAAAGTTGTACCGTTCCGCTGGCAGCCACGGGATTAGGATAAACCTTGATCTTTGCTTGCTCAGCAATAACAGCACTTTCCTTCTTACTTTGTGTTTCTAAAATCTTTACTCCGGCAGCCAAACAGACAAACCTCCCGGCCAATTCATCCATTTTTAATGCAGACATTTTTGCATTTCCTCGTCCACATGAAATCCTTGAATAAGCCATTACTGTAATTTCTTTTAACTCAACAAAAATTGGCTTCAATTCGAAACGGTATCTTGCCTTCTTCGCCTGCTTACCCGTTAGCTGCAGCGGCTGATAACCTGTTGCAGTTACTGTAATCAGACTTTCATCTGCAATGAGCGAGTCTGTTTCATAACGGCCATAGTCATCTGCAATAAAAGCCATCACCTTTGCTGCATTTGTAGAAGCGATGTGCAGACTTGCAGCGCTTACCCCAACATTTGTTTTTGCATCAACCACATGCAAAATTTTCCTGTTTGCCTTTTTGGTTGTGATAAGCACAACGGGTTTCGGTTTAGTATAGCAAGAGTAGATTTTAGTAGTTGATTCTTTTATCAGATCAATGGATACAATATCTGTTGGATCGAGCAGGTTTATTTCTCTATCGGTTACCAAAAATCCATCAACAACATATAGCACATCATTTGCGGCAAGAGTACCGCTGCAACGTAAACGAATTGTATCCGAATTTTTCGAAGCTGATTCTTTTTGTTGTTGAGCCTGTGCAGAAGTGTTTACGGTTAAAGCTGAACAAAGTACAATTAAGCAGATCGTTTTCATAGCAGTTTATTGAATAATGAGTTTACTGTTCTGAATCATTTTATTCTTTTCATCTGTAACCTGTACAACATATATTCCTGCAGCCATCTGCTTACTCAGGTGAATCTGCTCCGTTTCATTTTTACCACTGATTTGTTTTTGAAAACTGTAAAACAGCTGACCATTGTTATTCAGCACACGAATCTGGTAGGCGCCTGGCTTTACATCGGGGAATGTTAGCTGAACCGTTCCTGAGGCAGCAACTGGATTAGGATAAATCTGTACGGGCACCGGAAGCAGTGTATCCTTAATCCTGTTCCAGAAAGTATACGTTGTTTTCTTTACAGAGGTAGTATAGGCAACTTTACCTTTTCTTGTTGCATATCCGGTAACAATCACCTCTCCCATTAACATCGGAGCCTGTTTCATTTTAAGCACAACCGCATTTTTGATTGACGATTTCGACAGTTTTATTGCTGCAGTTTCGTAACCGATGTAACTGTATTGCAACACATCTTTGTGAGATGTTACTGCTACTTTAAAACTGCCATCCTCTGCAGTAACAACGCCTATTCCTGTTCCCTTAACTGTAACCGAAACACCTGCCAAAGGTTCTTTTGTTACAGCATCAATTACTTTACCTTCTACCAACTGCCCTTTTACCGCCGGTGACGTCATGAACGTTCCAACGGTTACAAGTGTTGATGGATCGAACTGTACTGCTTCAATCGTATCGTTGCTCGCAGGCGATTTGGTTTGTGCACTTGCTTTAACAGAAAATACCGCAGCAGGCATCAGCAACGATGCGGCATATTTTATAAAACGTGAAGCCGGTTTTAATTCAATGGATTGTATCGGCCTGTTGAGTTGTTCGTCTGCAAAACGGCCACAGCTGCTGCTGTTATAATTGTTGAAAAAAGCGATGATTTCTTCGTCGCTCTTCGTTGTAAAATCAATCACATTTTTTTGGCAAGAGCCACAGAAACGTCCCTGTTCAACAGGCGACATCTTGTTCCAATCTTCGTGGCATGGTTCGGCAACAGTAATGTTAAAAGCGGACTGCATAGCAAGTTGTTTTTGAGGTGATGGTTTACTGCAAAAGCAGGTTACACGCATTTGATGTAACAGTCTTAACGATTACATACAAAGCCTGAAAATATTTTTTGCCTATCTTCCCGCCTCAACTTTTTGGCTTGGCGTTCATCAGAGAAAAAGACAATACAAACCGAAGCGATGCAGAACTGGTTTCCCTTTACCGGTCGGGTGGCGATTTAACGGTATTGAGCCAACTTTACCAACGTTATATGGATCTGGTGTATGGTCTTTGTATCAACTACCTGAAAGATGCGGAAACGGCCAAGGATGCGGTTATTAGTATTTACGAGGAGCTGGTGGTTAAGCTGAAGCAACACGAAGTGAGCAATTTTAAAAGCTGGCTGTACACCCTCAGCCGTAACCACTGCCTCATGCAGCTGCGGAAAGAAAAAGGTATACGTACGGTTGAAATTGCGGATGATTTTATGCAAAACAGCGCATTGCCGCATCTGGATGAAGTAAAGGCAAAAGAAGAACAGCTAAACAGTATGGAAGATTGCCTGGAAAAACTGGCAGCCGAACAAAAAACCTGTGTTACCTTGTTTTACCTGCAGGGCAAATGTTATAACGATATTACCGAACTTACAGGTATTGAATGGAATAAAGTACGGAGCTATATACAAAACGGACGGAGAAATTTGAAACTTTGTATGGAAAACAAGCTGGAAGCAGATAGCTGACAGCTGCAAGCGAATGATGAACCACAGTGCACACGATATTGAACGTTACCTCAACCGGCAAATGAATGCTGCAGAAATGCATGCATTTGAAAAAGCCATGATGGACGATCCCTTCCTTGCCGATGCAGTGGATGGTTACCGTACTGTTGTGCCACAGCAAACAATTCAACACGACCTGGCCGAACTGCAGCAACGCATCAACAATAAAAAAGAAAACGGTAAGCTAATTACCGGCTTCTTTAAACCATGGATGCAGCTGGCAGCCGTTGCAATCATCCTGCTGGCAACGGCAGTTACGCTTTACCGTGTACTCAATAAACCGGAAGTAACCGATACAGCGGTTGTGGTACCCAAACAAACGGAGCCGGCAGCACCTGTTACTAAAAAGCCAACCAAAGTTGATTCGTCTACCATTGCCGTAGCCGATGTCCCTGTGCCGTTTGTAAATACACCGGTTCGTCCAAAGCAGGAAAAGCAGGCAACTGTACCTTCCGTTTCGCCTGCTGAGACCTTCGCCATTGCAGAAACAAAGCCAGTTGTAAAGGATAGTAACAGCAACGATGTAGCCATGAATACGACCGCTGCCGCACCTCCATCTGTTGCTGCGGCAGCAAATGAAATACAGCAGAACAACAATAAGGCTGCAAGAATGCAAATGAAAGCAAAATCGGTTCCGGTAAAACTCAACCGCTTTGCTGGTGTGGTAGTTGATGAAAATAATCAACCGCTGCCCTTTGCCAATATTGTTGAAGTAAAATCGGGCGTGGGTACGTATGCCGATGCAAAAGGCAACTTCGTAATGGTGGCAGGTGATTCGGTTTTATCAATCGAAACAAGGTCGGTAGGTTACAGTACAGCCAATGTGCAAATACGTTCCAGCAACCAGCAAAAGATCGTATTGCGTGATGAAGCGGTGAGTTATGGATATCTATCTAAAGAACAGCTGTTCGAACGTAACAAGCAACGCAACAGCCGGATGAAGGAAGAGCTGATTGAAATGGAAAGCGAACCCCTTGATGGCTGGGATAACTATTCAACCTATGTGTTAAACAACACCCGCAACAGTCGTTTTACCGATGAGAAAGTACGGTTGCAAGATAAAAGTTCGGTAAAAGAAGTTGAAGTATCATTTGACGTGTTGCCCGATGGCAATATTGCCAATTTTAAAGTGGAGCGTTCCAACTGTGCAACCTGCAACAGCGAAGCCATCCGTGTGCTAAAAGAAGGCCCTAAATGGAAATCGAAAAGCGGCAAAACCGAACGCACCCGTTTTACCGTTCAGTTCTGATAAGAGCCTCTTGTGAAATCACTCCTCATCTTTGTTGCACTTCCCTACCTTTGCCTCCTAAAAACTTTGTTATTATGAAAAGATTATTGCTCGTTCTTTCCTGTGTTGGCGTGTTTGCTGCAGCCAATGCACAGCAATTAAAAACACCCCAACCATCAACCACACAAACAATTAAACAAGATCTGGGCTTAGGCAACATCGAACTTTCGTACAGCCGCCCCAACATGAAAGGCCGTAAAATTTTTGGCGACCTCGTTCCCTTTGGTAAAGTATGGCGTACCGGTGCAAACAGTGCTACTACCTTAACCTTTACCGATGAAGTGATTATTGGTGGTACAAAAGTGCCTGCCGGTAAATATGGTTTACTTTCTATTCCTGATGCCAACGAATGGACCATCATTATTACCAAACAAACCGACGTAACCTCACCAGCTGCTTACAAGCAGGATATGGATGTGGTGCGTGTGAAAGCAAAACCGATGGCCTTGCCCTGGAGTTTTGAAACATTCGGTATTTCGTTCGAAAACATTAAAGACAATAGCTGCGATGTAATGATGGCGTGGGATAAAACACTGGTATCGTTTGCCATTACTACCGATGTTGATGGTAAAGTAATGAAGCAGATAGATGGTATTATGAAAGGTGACAGCAAACCTTATTTTGCTGCAGCTGCATACTATCTTGAAAACGGTAAAGACTTGAACCAGGCTGTTGCATGGTTTGACAAAGCGATTGAGCAAAACCCCAAAGCATTCTGGGTATATTACCAAAAAGCAAGAGCATTGGCAAAGCTGGGTAAGAAAGCTGATGCCATTGCTGTATCTAACAAATCAATCGAATTAGCAAAAGAAGCGAAGAACGATGATTATGTGGCGTTGAACGAAAAATTGCAGAAGGATTTGAAATAAGCTTTCATGCTTTACAAAAAAAGCCTCACCGTTTGGTGAGGCTTTTTTTGTACGCAGCTTTCTAATTAAATATTCCTCAATTGACTAGAGCTGAGTCTATTTCTACAAAAGCTGCTATAAAAAATTTCTGTTGCTGATCTGACAATCAATAACAATACAGCGTTTTAAATATTTAATCGGTTCCCCAGAAATCATCAGACAGCCTCTCTTTTTTTACAATTGACCTAATTACAACAACGGATTTACCTATCAGTACTAGCTCAATAAATAAAATAATAAAAGAAGTCATCCCTTTTGTTAGAAGGTCGCTCTTACTTTTAATTGTAGCCTCACTTGGATAACTTGAAACATACCGCAAATCCACACTGTCATATTTAACCACATTAATCAAAGAGTCTGGGGAAAGTGATTCGTTAAGATTGTAAGTCTTGTTACCTACAAAATACTTAACTGAATAACGGTATTCAACAGTACCATTATAATCAACATACTTATAGAAGTTCTCAACGATTCCCTTTGTTGTTTTAGTCTCTTTAAAATTGTAAACATATAGCTTGCTAAAACTATCGATAATAGTGTTATATGTCAACGGGACGATAATTAAGGTAAGCAATACCAACACATACCGCATATTAATCTGAAAATTGATAGTGATTATAAGATAGCTCCTGCTAAATATATATAATCATTTAATAGGTCGATTGGATTACCAACAATAGCAGTAAAAAGCCTCACCGTTTGGTGAGGCTTTTTTGTAAAATCATTTTATAATCGGGTAATTCTCGTACGGCAAACTTATAGGCGGCGAAACAGCCGAATTGTTTACTTTATTCAACGAGAAATAACTCATATCGCAACAATCTGTTTCCTTGCGGTTGTAACCGAAAAATAATGAATCGGTAAGGTTATTGTTGATGGAAATATAATACACCGAATAAGTAGCTGATACACCAAATGAAGTTACATAGTTAGTATCGGACACAACGGTTATGTTTCTGCGAACAGTTTCCAAAGCACCATTATCAATACGTCGTGCTTTTAATTGCACATTCGTTGTATCGTATTGCTTAAACGGCCCAGTGAGCAAATCTTTACCTGCACTGTTTAACACACGAAACGAGAATACAGGCACTGCTGCAAAACCGCAATCAGTACGTGCACAATCCGAACCACAGCCGCTGCCGGCAAATACTGCTGCTATCACCCCCGAAAAAAATATCAACTTCTTTATCATGTTGCAAATGTAATTCATCAGGCTTGTTTCCTGCCTGTTAAAGTTTGAATGAGCAAAGACAGCAGCACTACTGCAACCGCACCAATCACATTCAGCCATAAAAACGAAATGATCTTCAGGAAATAAATACCAATTACAATCACTTCCGAAATAATGGCGGCGGTAAACACAGCGTTGCCCTGCACCTTTTTTAAATAAAAAGCAACAAGGAAAATACCAAGAATTGTTCCATAAAACCAGCTGCCTAAAATATTGACTGCTTCAATTAAACTGTTGCCCAGGTTATAAGCGAAGAAAGCGATTACCACACAAAAAACACCCCAGGCCAACGTGTAAATTTTGCTCCAGCGGTATTCTTCAGCTTCAGTTAAAGTTTTGCTTGAAAATTTCTGGTGAAAGTCGATCATGGTACAGGAGGCCAGCGAATTAATGGCCGCAGCAATACTACCCCACGCTGCCAGGAAAATCACCGCAATAATCAAACCCACCAAACCAACAGGTAACGCATCACCAACAAAGCGTAAAAAAATATAATTGGTATCGTTGGTATCAGCGTTGGGGTCAGCTTTTTTTATCAATGCTTTCATTTCATCACGAATGGCCTTGCTTCTTACTTCCACATCTTTCAGTTCCATCCTTGTCATAGCAACAACTGCTTCGTTGTTTGTTTTCCGTGCATTGGTTAATGCAACAGCCAGTTCTTTTTTCTCCTGCTGCAACTGTTCAAACGAAATACCTTTTGCAACATACGCTTCCCTGTATTCACTCATCAATACCACACGCTCCTGTGTTTTATTAAAGAAAGCCGGCGCCTGGAAATAAGCATAATACGCAAACAGGAAACAACCAATGAGCAAAATCAAAAACTGCAGCGGCACTTTTACCAATCCATTCATCAGCAAGCCCAACCTGCTTTCTCGTGTATCTTTTGCTGTAAGATAGCGACCCACCTGGCTCTGATCGGTTCCGAAATAACTCAGTGCCAGGAAAAATCCACCAATCACTCCACTCCAGATATTGTAACGATCGTTCCAATCAAAACCCTTCTCCGTCATACCTGTTGTAATTACATTCAGCTTGCCCGATTTACCTGCAATGTGCAGGGCATCAGTAATACCCATTCCGTCCGGCAGCGATGAAATGGCATAGTAACCAGCTATAAACATAGCAGCATAAATAATAATGAACTGCAGCTGTTGTGTATACGCCACCGCACGTGCACCACCGGTAACGGTGTAGATGATGAGCAAACCTCCGGTTACAATATTGGTGATGTAAATATCCCAGCCCAGCATGCTGCTGAGTACAAGCGACGGTGCAAAAATGCTGATACCCGTACTCAAACCCCTCGACAACAAAAACAGGAACGATGTAAGTGAACGTGTCTTGATATCGAAGCGCTTTTCTAAAAACTCGTACGCTGTAAACAATTTCAGTTTATGAAACAACGGCACGAAGGTGACGCACACTACGATCATTGCCAATGGCAGACCGAAATAATATTGCACAAAACGCATTCCATCGGTATAGGCTTGTCCGGGTGCCGTTAAAAAAGTAACTGCACTGGCCTGTGTACCCATAATGCTCAACAATATAACCCACCAGGGCATTTGCCGGTTGCTTAAAAAATATCCTTCGAGATTTTTAGATGTGCGGCTTTTATAAATGCCATAGAGCATTACTGCAAGCAGCGTTACAATAAGAACAATCCAATCGGTGAGTTGAAAATTCATGCAAACTGTTGAGTAAAGAAGTAAAAGACGATGATTAATACAACAAGTGTAACTGCTACAGCAATGTACCAGCTATTCCATTTTTTTTCATTGTTACCGGGCAAGTTCGTGTTCATTTCAGTTGTTATTAAGCAGAAAGACTTTTCGATTATTCATCGTCTCTGGGTCGTAGATAGTACATCATAAACAAAGCGATGCCGATACCCAGTAACAAACCATACGCCACACGCTTGCTGATAAAACCGATCAGCAAACCAATACCTAAACCAACTAATAACGTTCGCTCTATGCCTGCCTGTTTTTGATTGCTCATTTTCTTCTTTCAAATAAAATAAAAACTTTTCTGCTACTCATTATTCATCACTCATCTCCCCTCTACTGGAGGTTTCGCCAGCAAGTTAGCCATTAAACGATAAGCACCGGGCACACCTGCAGGCAGCTGGCGGAAGAACGCCAATGCCGAATACACAAAACGCCCTTTACCGTAATTGGCAACAATTAAACTGCCGTTGCGTTGCGGTTCACCTGCATCGTTCATGCCGAATATGCTTACATAATTTGCATCCATACTTTCAGCTTCGTAAACACTCCGCTCCTGCACCCATCCGTTAAAATCGCTTTCGGTGATTTTATTGGGATAGTTCAACACAGGATGAGCAGGTGCGAGGAAACTTACTTTCGCATCTTCTTCGGTTACACGGTTGCGTGAGATGTTAAAAGGATAAGGCGACATTTTTGCTTTTACCGGACCAATCTGGTTACTGGTATTGTACTGCACAAGCAACACACCTCCATCGTTTACATATTTCATCAGCGGCTCGTAGGCGTTGCTAAGCCATGCATGCACATTGTATGCACGAATGCCGGTAACAACCGCATCATATTGCTTCAGCTTTTCTGCAGTAACATCTTCTTCTTTCAAAAATTCAACCGTATAACCTAATTGTTGCAGACAGTAGGGCATAAAATCGCCTGCACCATTTATATAACCGATCTTTTTGCCAACAATTTTCACATCAACTGTAACAAGTTTGGTCAGTGCGTCGGGGAAATAAGTAATGGTTGGAATATGATCGTACTCAATTTTATGTAAACGCTGACGGTTAGAACCTACTGCTACATTGCTGGTATAACTTGGCTGCAGATAAGTAACCTGTCCGCTAACGAACTTCTCCGGTTTTACATCAACGCTTAATTCATAATCCTCTCCTTTAATTAAATTAAACGTACCATGGTCAGGATTCAACTTCCAACCGTTGGATGTATTCAACGATACGGATGTTTTTGATTTTTGATTGGCCTGTGGCGAAAAAATGAAGTTGGCTTTCTTGCTGTTGTTATCCTTAAACAATAATAACGAATTGGTTGCTTTGATTAATGCAGAAGGATACACGACTAATTTTTGATACAACTCTCCTTTTACCGGATCGGTAAACTTGTACTGCACAGGTTTTACAAATACAAACTCTTCGCCTTCGATGGTAAGCGAAAACTTTACGGTGTAAACAGGATTATTTTCTGCCATGCCAATCTGTAATTGATTATCTACCGTAAACGTTCCGGTACTCATTGGTTTGGCAATCCAGTAAGGATCAGTTGCTCTTCTTCGTACCGATATCTTTCGGAGAAAATTAACCGGTTGATTGGGAGCTAATGTTCTATTCAATACTGTATCAATAAAATACGGCTGCTCGGCCATTTCTTTTTTGAAGGCCTGTTCGTAATTAGGCATTTGCCGTTTTACACTATCCGGTATCGCAATCATAAAACTGCTGTCGAGTTGTACACGCTTTACCACAATAGCAGTATTGGTTCTGTTGATGGCATTTACAGTTAATCGCAAACTGTCGCCTGTAACAACAAATTCCTGGCTGGTTGTTGCTTCTAACCATAAGCCTGCACAGGCTTCGATAAGCTGCTGTACTTCCTCCAGTTTCTTTTTCTTCCAGTCTCCATCGTTTATTTTTTCAATGGCTTTGTATAACTGCAGCAACCCTTTTACAGAAGCTGATGGATTCGTAGCAGAGAATTTTGCAGCAATTTCATCGATTAGTTGGTTAATGGCAGCACCACCTTCGTACCTGCTCCAATCGGTTACAATTCCTTCGGCAACATCGTTCTTTACCACATCACCGCCGGTTTGTGTAAAAAACTCAATAGCTGCTCCACGTTGTGCCGGTACACCAAAACCCTGGCTTTTGTGCATGCTTCGGCTTTCGGCTGCAATCTCACCATAGCTTTTTCCAAGCAATGGATTGAATGCACCTACATCCATCTTTAACTGATCGTTGGAAGTTGTATTGTTGCCACCGAAATTGAAGGTGTTCCAGAAAATGCGTTTGGTCTGCCATGGTTTTACGCCATAGAAAAACTGTTCGGGAAAACGATTGGGATCGGCCGCTGCATCAAACGCCTCACGGGCAAGCACAGCCGAAGCGGAATGATGTCCATGACCTGCACGTGCATCGGGTGGAAACCGTGTTACAATAAAATCGGGTTGAAACTTTCGGATAACCCACACCACATCGCTCAGTATTTTCTCTTTATCCCAAACCTTTAACGCTTCTTCTGTTGTTTTGGAAAAACCAAAATCAAATGCACGTGTAAAGAATTGTTCAGCACCATCAATGCGGCGTGCCGCCAGTAACTCCTGTGTACGGATGAGCCCGAGTTCAATGCCCTGTTCATCACCAATCAGGTTCTGGCCACCATCGCCTCTGGTCATACTTAAATAACCGGTGCGGTACATACGTTCTTTGCTGAAGTAAGCCAGCAAACGTGTATTCTCATCATCGGGATGAGCAGCGATGTACAACACACTGCCGATGACCTTTAGTTTTTTGATACCCAGTAATATTTCTGCACTGTTGAGTGCCTTGGGTGTTTGTGCTTTTGCAACTGATGCCGATAATATAACAAGCAATGCAACCAGATAATTCCTCATGCAATTCGATTAATGTTTGCGAAGATAGATATTGACCATAGCGGCTTTTTACCGATGATGGAATTTTAGACAATTTTAGTGTAAGTGCATCGAAGATGTCAGATACTTTTTAACTGATGGCGACTTTTTAAACCGCTGTCTTACGTCTTCGACGTACTGACAGCTATAATGAACTTCCGAAAAACAAATACGCCAGTAAAATGGATGCAATAATTCCTACCAGATCGGCCAATAACATGGCTCCAACTGCGTAGCGTGTGTTTTTAATACCAACCGCACCAAAATAAACAGCAATAACATAAAACGTCGTATCGCTGGAACCTTGCAATACCGATGATAACCGTCCGGCAAATGAATCGGGACCAAATGTTTTCATGGTATCAATCATCATACCTCTTGCGCCACTTCCGCTCAATGGCTTAATCAACGCCGTTGGTAAGCCATCCACAAAACGAGTATCGGCCCCCATCCACATAAACAATTGCTTCATGCCGTTAATCACTACATCAAACGTACCACTGGTACGTAATAAGCTGATGGCGACAAGCATTCCTACCAGGTAGGGAATAATCCGTACAGCAGTTTCAAAACCTCCTTTTGCACCTTCAATAAACGCATCAAACACATTGATCTTTTTGTACAAGGCTCCAAGTACAATTGCCAGGAAAATAAACAAGATCAACCCATTGCTTAAAATACCTGAGAACGACTGCACACCATCTGCATTTAAACGAACAAGATATAACACCAATGCTGCAATGATGGCCGATATACCAAGCACCCACGCCAGTATCACCGGTTGCAACACATTGATTTTTTGTTTGAATGATACAATGAACATGGCCGCCATGGTTGCAGCAAACGTAGCTACCATGCAGGGAACAAAAATATCAGTAGGATTTGTTGCTTTCAAAGATGCCCTTGCAGCTATGATGGTCACCGGAATTAACGTTAAGCCCGATGCATGCAAACACAAAAACATCAATTGTGCATTACTGGCTGTTGCTTTGTTGGGGTTCAGTTCCTGCAGACTCTCCATGGCTTTAATACCAAACGGTGTGGCTGCATTATCAAGGTTGAGCAGGTTGGCACTAAAGTTCATCATCATATGCCCGAATGCAGGATGACCTTTGGGTATTTCGGGAAAGATGCGGGAGAAAAATGGCCCGATGATGCGTGACAACAAGTTTACACCACCGGCTTTCTCAGCAATGCTCATAAACCCCATAAACAAAGCCATGATGCCGATCAATCCAATACAAATGGTTACCGCATCCTTACAGGTTTCTATAACGCCGTTGGCACTTTGTACCCGCAAAGCAACAACAGCAGCGCCTTCTTTTTTATAAGTGATCTTATTTTCTGTAACTCTGGCTGCAGTATCTAAACCTTGTACAACAGATTGCGGAGCAGCAGTAATGGCCATGGTCTTTGCTACCACGGTATCGCCGTTTTTGCCAATCACCATCGAAGAAAACATTTGCTTTTCACCACTCGCCGGTAAAAACCTGATCAGGCCTACAACAATTGCTATCAGAATAAATGCACTCCAGATTCTGCTTAACGCCATAGAAGAATTTTAGATTTCGGATTGAAGATTGCAGATTTTTACGAAACAGCCAAAACCATCTTTTCACAGGTTTCGCTGCTAAGCTGTGAAGACTTATCTTTGCGCCTCGAAAAAAAGCAGATTAGAATTGTTGTGGTTGAAGTGTGCGACGCAAGGAACGATGAATAGTATTCATTGGCTGACAACAAAAATCTGACATCTAACTTCTAAAATCGTCAATCGAATCATGGGTTTAAAAGCAGGTATTGTGGGTTTACCAAACGTTGGAAAGTCAACGTTGTTCAACGCTGTAAGTAACAGCGCCAAAGCACAGGCAAGTAACTATCGTTTCTGTACCATTGAACCCAATGTGGGCTTGGTAGATGTGCCGGATAAACGATTGAATAAACTGGCAGAACTGGTTCAACCCGATCGTATTGTACCTACACAAATTGAAATTGTGGATATTGCCGGCCTGGTAAAAGGTGCCAGTAAAGGCGAAGGTTTGGGCAATAAGTTCCTTGCGAACATCCGTGAAGTGGATGCCATCATTCATGTAATCCGTTGTTTTGAAGATGAGAATGTATTGCGTGAAGAAGGTGCCATTAACCCCGTAGGCGATAAAGAAATTATTGATACCGAACTGCAGCTGAAAGATCTTGAAACAGTTGAAAAGAAAATTCAGCGTATTGAAAAGCAGGCCAAAGCCGGCGATGTAAAAGCAAAAACCGAACTGGAAGTATTGCTGAAATGCAAGAACCACCTGGAGCAAGGCAAGAGCATTCGTGGTTTGGATTTGAACAGTGCAGAACTGGACCTGATCCAGGATTCATTCTTCCTCACCGGTAAAAAAGTATTGTATGTTGCCAATGTTGATGAGGCAAGCATGCATACCGGCAATAAATATTCCCAAGCATTGAAGGATGCTGTGAAAGATGAAGATGCAGATGTCATTATCATGAACAATACCATTGAAGCACAGATCAGCGAAATGGAAGATCCGGATGATAAGGCTTTGTTCATGGATGAATATAAAATGACCGAGCCTGCGCTTGATCGTTTGATCCACAGCACCTATCACTTATTGGGTTTGCAAACGTATTTTACCGCAGGTGTGCAGGAAGTTCGTGCATGGACTTTTCACAAAGGCTGGAAAGCACCGCAATGTGCAGGTGTAATTCATACCGATTTTGAAAAAGGATTTATTAAAGCTGAGGTGATAGGTTACGACGATTATGTAACCTACAAAACCGAAGCTGCCGCACGTGATGCAGGTAAATTGCGCATTGAGGGGAAAGAATACCTGGTGAAGGACGGCGATGTGATGCACTTCCGCTTCAATGTATAATATTCGCTTGACTAAAATAACGAAAGGCCAGCTCAAATGAGCCGGCCTTTCGTTTAGTGAATGCATTTATGCAATAAAAAATCCCCCGTTTTGCGGGGGATATAAGTTATACCGAAAAGCCTGGCCAATTGGCTTAAGCTTTCTTTGCGTATTTCTTCTTGAACTTGTCGATACGACCAGCAGTATCTACCAATACATTCTGACCTGTAAAGAACGGGTGGCTGGTGTTAGAGATCTCCAACTTAATGAGGGGATACTCGTTACCATCTTCCCACTGAACTGTTTCCTTAGAAGGAGCAGTTGAACGGGTTAAAAAAGAATAACCGTTACTCATGTCCTTAAACACTACAAAACGGTAATTTGCGGGATGAAGCTCTTTTTTCATATATCTGGGAGTTTTCAGCACGGATTTGGCCGTGCATTTTTTTAAACGAAAGCGCAAAAGTAAGGGTTCTGTTAGTGAGCGCCAAATGAAATTTAAGAAAAACCTCCGCCACAGCTAAAACTTTATTTTTTGCAGCGTTAAACGCTTTTCCAATCCAAAAGTCAAACTTCTACGGTAAGTAAAAAGCCTTATTTTTGTGCACCGCATTGCCTGGCCACATAAAATCAATCGTTCGAATTACTTGAATTTGCTTGAAAAAGGAACTAACTGTTATTACTTTTAAAGCGTTCGAGACGTATTATCCAGTATCCTGATTATAAACATTAAAACTTACAGCATGTTTACACACCTACTGGTAATCGGATCAATGACGCTCTTATTTCTGTCGGTACAATGGCTTTCGCAACGCTCTAAGCAAGCCCAAAAAACTAAAACAACTGCTACCACATTCGATCAAAAACAGGAAGCAGCTGCTTAAGCATACTTCGCTCCAACCTTATATTTCAGCCTACATAATCAGGAACGCATATTCTCATATTGTAGAGGTATGCCCAGCTCCCAACCTTTTGAGGCCTGTATAACTTCCTGCAGATCATCGATTTTTTTACCTGTTACCCGCACAATATCGTCGTTAATAGAAGCCTGTACCTTTAAGCCACTATCCTTTATCAGTTTTACGATCTTTTTGGCGTCTTCCTGCTTCAAGCCGTTTCTTACCAATACTTCCTGCTTTACTAGTTTACCGCTTTGATAAGGTTCTTTGCTCTGATCAAACGCTTCAGGCGCTATACCCTGTTTATGAGCACGGTTGATGAGTACATCAATCAACTGGCGCATCTTCATTTCATCTTCCACTTCCAGTTTAATCTTAAACTCTTTTTTATCAAGGTCTATCTGCACATGACTTCCTTTAAAATCGAAGCGATTGGTAATTTCCTTGGTAGTAACGTTTACAGCATTGTCTAATGCCTGGGCATCAACTTTACTTACAATATCAAAAGATGGCATATAAAATTGTTTGAAATGAGAAGTACAAAATACAACGTGTTTGAATGCAAAAATAGCTATTGAAAAATAAAAGCTCTTCCGAAAAAAGGAAACCCCGGTAGAAACCGGGGTCGTCAATCAACATGAGAAAATATATAGGGAAAAACTTACTCGCTTCCTTTAACACGGTTTTGCTCATCGGCGGCAGCACTGCTTTTTCGACGGGTATTGCCATTTACTTTACCTTTTGCAATGCGGTACGTAAAGGTGATGGTTGCAACACGTGAATCACGATAGTTCTGGAACTGTGCATCGATGTTTCCGAACTTGCTTTCGCCTTTAATGCGCTGGCTCCAGAGCACATCACGCACATTTAAACGGATGGTACCTTTTGTTTTAAACACTGGTACACTTGCACCAAGGTTCATCATTCCAAATCCTCCAATGCGGAACACACCATCAACACCTGCAGTTCTGTAAAAACCACTTACCTCTGTAGTTAAGCCTTTTTTGAATTTATATGCTAACGAACCATTGAACATTGCCGTGGTGGCACCCATTGTTACCTGTGTATTGTTGACTATACCATTGAACTCGTTGTTGAACACATTAGCATAGATATTACCGCTGAATCCTTTGAATTGTTTGAAAGCACTTACTGCAATACCAAACTGGCGCTGATTGGCAATGTTTGCCTGTTTAATGTAAGATTCATTATTAGCCTCGTTCTGCTCCAATACCTGTTGAATGATATTGTTTGTCTTTGTATAATTCAATGTTGTTGTTAAGAAATTATTGAATGTATGTGATAACTCGATGTTATGACTGAACTGCGGACGTAAGTTGGGATTACCCTGCTCGTACGTATAACGATCGAGGAATTCAACAAACGGATTCAGGTTTTCATAATCCGGACGACGGATACGACGGCCGTAGTTCGCTGTAAAACTGTTTTTTTCATTGACAGTGTACTGCAAAAATACGGTTGGGAAAAGCTGGGTATAGTTTAAGGTAAACGTAGAATCGAACCGCATAAATTTGTTATACGTATTGCTGTATGCCAGCCCCTTTGAGTTCCCTTTTGCTGTTGTATTTTCCAAACGTAAACCAACCTGCACACTAAACTTTTTACTGAATTCTTTGCTGTAGTTGACATAAGCAGCATTGATGTTCTCTGTATAAACAAAGTGATTACTGCGTGCAGAATCAAGAATCATTGATCCGTTTCTTAAAGTGTCGTACACTGCATTGTTATCTGTTCGTACAAAACTTGTTTTAAGACCTGCTTCAAATTTTGCTCCTTTCTTTAACGGATGCAGATAATCTGTTTTTGCGCTGTAGATGCTGATCAATTGCGGAAGATTACCCAACAGGTTATCCGGTGTAATGGTAGGTGTACCCGTTGCATCAAAATAACGGTTCATCAGGTTTTGCGTATTGGCTGCATTGTAGTGTAAGTAGTCAACATCTGCCGTCAATTCCTTACCGGTTGAATCGAACTGGTGACGGAAGTTGATGTTTGAACCAAAATGGCGCCAGTTACTTCTGCTTTTTGAATAACCATTGGCTTTATTCATTAAAGTACCATCGGGTGCAGCAATATCAATATCACTGTTATTGGTAAACATACCCAGGTTGTAAAAACCATTTACAGTAGCTCCAATAGTTGTTTTCTTCGATAAATACACATCTGCACCAACCTTTCCATTGTTACCGATATTCAGGTTACGCATCAGCGACTCCTGCTCAAATAACGACTTTACTTCTTTACTGCTTTGTTCAATAAACTTTCGCTGAATTGAGAGCAGCTGAAAAGAGTTGCGTTCGTTACGGCTTACCGTACCAAAAAGATTTACTTTATTCTTACGATAATTGAAATTGATGTTCTGATTATTAGAAGCATAAACACCTTGCGAATAACCGGCGGTGGCTAAAATATTATAGCCCATCTGCTTAGTCTTTTTTGTTTTGATGTTGATGATACCGCTGTTACCTGCTGCATCGTATTTTGCAGGTGGGTTTGTCATGATCTCAATTTGATCCAATTGAGTTCCCTGTAAGTTGCGGAGGTAGTTTGCAAGATCTGCACCCGATAAATAAGCCGGCTTACCATCAATAAACACCTGTACACCCGCTTTGCCTTTAAGGCTGATGTTACCGTCTTTATCTACAGAAACACCGGGCGACTTTTCCAGAATTTCCAATGCATTTGCACCGGCATTTGATGGACTGGCTTCAACATTTACCAGCATTTTATCAGGCTTCTGTTCGAACAATGGTTTGCGGGCAGTAACTGTTACTTCCTGTAAACCTTTTGCCTGTGGTGTTAAGCTGAATGCGGGTACTGAAAGCTCGGCTCCCTCTTTTACATCTACCACATTGCTGTACATTTTTTGGTAACCTACAGCAGTAACGCCGAGCAAATAGCTGCCGTTTTTCACCGCTTCGAAAAGGTAGCCACCACTTTTATCGGTAATGGCTGCCTTTACCAGCGAACTGTCTTTCGAACGTAAAAGAGAAACGGTGATACCTGAAAATGGCTTTTGGCTTTCGTCCTTAACCTCTCCTTTTAAGCGTGAGCTGGACTGTGCAAAGCCGGAATAGGTAAAGGTTAGAACGGCCGCCGTTAAAGCGAGTAACTTTTTCATGATGATGATAGGTTTGATGATTCGGTTTATAATAATAAGGCTCAACAGTTAACAGTACCTGTTGTTTTAAATTACATGTCAAAAGTAGGTTCTATGTTTTGCATAGTACATTGTTTTATGGCTAACGGTGTTTTAACCTGATGTTCGGTAAATAATTACATTGATGTGACGGATTGCCCTCCAAGATGTTACAATGGATGCACTATTTAAGTAGGAACGGAAATTATTAGAGATGGCCGGAAACAACAAAGGCTTCCTTTCGGAAGCCTTTGTTGTTAAAAACCGTTTAATTTATTTTGATTCAGCCGCTTTTTTCTTAGACACAAAATAGAGTGCAATTCCAAGTATTACCAAGCCAAGCGAAATCAACTCGGCCTGTGTAGGCTGAAAAGGAAGAGATTCGTATTTTGTATTCACCCTGATCTTTTCTACGAAAAAGCGCTCCCCCCCATTCAACACCAGGTATAGGCTAAACAAGCCACCCGCCAGTTTAATACGACTGCGGTAGTACAGCAACACCCCGAACAACAGTAAACAAGCAACCGTTTCATAAAATGGTGTTGGAAACACCGGCAACGGCAAATAACTGCAGTGATTATCGTCCGGACAATCGGCCAGCTTATTCCCAATGCTGTTTACATTATGCGGATAAGTATAAGCCACCATCCATGTAGGTAAAAATGAAGGAGCTTTAAATGTTGCATAAGGTACATTCTCCGGCTTCATACCACGACCAAACTCCTGCTGCAGGTAAACGGTATTGCTATTTACTGCCTGCTGAAATTCGCCGGCATTGGCCAAACGAACAGCCCCGGTTGAATCGGATACATATGCGGCATTGGGTACACCCCAGTCGCCATCGCCGGCTACCTGACACCCGATACGACCCAGCGCATAAGCCAGCATTAACGTTGGCCCCATGGCATCGGCCAAATGGCGGATAGACATCCCTTTTCGCTTAGCGTAAACAATGATGGCTATCGCTGCACAAATGAGACCTCCGTAAAAAGTTAAGCCGCTGAAAGAAACCAAGGAACCAATCGGGTCTGCAACAAACTCATCCCAATTTTCGAGATTATGAAAAATTTTAGCGCCTGCAAATCCAAAAATGGCGGCCATTACAGTAATATCGCCTACACGTTCGTGCGGCCAGATACGTACTTTTCGCTCTTCGGGTTTAGCAGCCTTCTGTTTATTTTTTTCATACCACTTTAAGCCTGCAAATAAAAGTGCCAGGAAAATACCGGCGCCCCAACTACCCTGCGATGAAAAGATGTACGCCTGCGGATCTACACCCGAACCGGCGGCCATAAACGCACCAATTATTTTGTAACCCATTACAAAGCCCAGCAACGCATTGGTGAGTAACTCACCGGCAGTTGCAGGTTTGCCAAATACACGCTTTTCTTCAAAAGGCTGTAAGTACCCTTGCTTTTCTTTACGCTGCAGTCCTTTGGTTAAAACGATGGCAGCGATAATAAATGCAAGTGCAACAAAAAAACCAAATGAGTTTAAGAATCTGGCCCACTCCCACTCTACGCCCAACACATCTTTAAAGAAATAATACAGATTAGGATACATGCTGTTTATTTGAGTTGCAATGATACTTGAAAATTTCGGATTGCACTTGTTAAGACGCTCCTGCCCCGATTTACCGCTGTTTTAATACTGAAAGTAAATTTCAGTGGCACCATAGCCATACAAAGGATGATACTGGTTTACAAACGATTTCACCTCCCGTTTTAAACGAAGGATATCATGTATCTCATCACGCAACCTGCCTTCACCTACACCATGAATTACGATGAGCGTTGGCTGCATATGCAATACTGCCAGCTCGTAATACTTTTCAAACTCCCGTAACTGGGCTGTAAGTATTTCAAAATTGCTGAGGTGTTTCCAGTCGTTCACAATCTTTTCAATATGCAGATCCACCACTGTACGGGCCGGAGGAATGTGCTGCCTTGCTTTACCGGCATCATACACCTTAAATCCGGCATTGGAGAGTTTACTCAAGTCTACCTTATCCTTTACTACAGCATCCGGATAGTTTTCCATTAACAAATAACTGAAGCTTGCTTCCTGTTTCTGCAGCATTTCTTCAATACGTTGAAACAATTGTTTGGCCTTTAATTTCAACGATGCTTCGAAGTACTCTGCCTTACCTTTTACAGGTTGTGAAAGACTAAACTCAAAATCGAAACGGGGGGCATCATTCAACTGCTCAAAGGGTACATCATGAACATAAAAATCGCTGTACGGAAGCAATTCGTTTTTAAGATTGAACTCACTTTCACCAGTAAAACGCAAATGATAATTAAAGGTATAAGCTGTGTTGCTGTTGTTTACAAGATAAATGCGGAAATACTCCACCACATCATCGTCGAAAATATCTTTATCAAAAACAGGCAAAAACGCAATCCATATCCCTTCCCCTACATTGTATCCTTTGATGCTGTTTGTTTTTTCTTTCTTCACATCATCCACATATTTCTTTTGTTTGGGAGGTGCCGCTTTCTTTTCGGTAAAGCGTTTGTAATATGGAAAGTCTACCTGGTCGGTGTACACAGGAAACTGCACACCATCCACATCAACCATCACCATTTTCTTATTAATAATATCAACCACTTCGCCTTCTTCGTTCGAATGGAGCAGGAGTACTTTATCGCCAATCTGAAATTTCATATACTTCGAATAAAGTGCAAAAATAACCCCGGCTAACACATCCTGTTCAAACAAGTTGAAAGAATAAATTGCCGGGGAAATCATACCACACTGGAACCTCAACCCCACTTATGTTTATGAGGCCGCTCATCAGGATGCGTCCTCATCCATTCGTCGATACTGATCTTACCGCTGCCTTCTACAACAAAAAACACCAGCAATATCAGTAACAGAACAGAAAACCACAGTTCGGAGTGTGGCTGCAATATTCCACCCGATATATTCACAAAAATGATTGCTCCGAGCAAAATAGGTATTTGAACAAGACAGGCTAAACGGGTAAGTAAACCAAAGGCAACCAATAAGCCGCCTACGAGATGTGCGAAAACAACATAATGTGCTAACAAGCCGGCAGACAAAGAACCGAGAAACTGGCTGTTGGCAATCAGTTCGGTAAGTGGTTCCATGTTGTTAATGAATTGCACTCCTTTTACGGTGAGAATAACACCAAGAATAATTCTTATGAAATCGATCCATGTTGGATGGTGGGCATCGCCCCACTTTTCCATGCGTTGTACAAAATTCATAATGGCAATATTTAGATGTGAAAGAAGCTATGTAAAAGTTACAATGCTTTTTCCGCTTTTGCAAGTGAAGTTGTACACCGGGAAAAGAAACCAGATGTTCCTTTATTTGATTTTACGCTTGAGGTATTGACTGTAATCTTCCAACTGTACCGTATACTCATCAAGTATTAACGGAGATGTAAAAATAAAATCTGCTGTGGCACGATCGCAGGCAGTAGGAATATTCCAGGTTACGGCTAAACGCAGCAATGCCTTTACATCGGGATCGTGTGGTTGAGCTTCCATCGGATCCCAAAAGAAAATAAGAATATCAATTTTACCTTCTGCAATCAATGCACCTATTTGCTGATCGCCACCTAATGGTCCGCTCAGAAACTTATTAACGGGTCTGTCAAGTTTATCTTCAAGCAGTTTACCGGTTGTACCGGTTGCAAACAATTCGTGTTTCGATAAAGCAGTACGATTAAAATATGCCCAATCGATTAAATCTGTTTTCTTATGATCGTGCGCCACCAACGCAATGCGTTTGCGGACTTTCATTTTTCTTGTTGACATAAACTAACCTTGTTCGTTTGCTAATTTACTTTTACGGTAACCATAAAAGAAGTAAATAACTAAGCCAATTCCCATCCACACAAAAAACCATAACCAGCTGTTTACCGGAATTTCAATCATCAGGTACAAACAACTCAATGCACCCAATACCGGAATAAGCGAATATTTACGGATGAATGTTAACGCAGCAATAACTACTGCAATAATGATAAAGATGAGGAACAATACTTCCTGGTGGTTTTCGTGAAACAGGTTGGTAACAGATGCTGCAACACGCTCACGAAACAGGAAAACAAATGCAGCAACAAGAATCGGTAAAATAAACTGGCCGTTTATGTACGGCAATTTGAATTTGCCCTGAGTACCTGCAGCCTGCAGTTTTGGTAACAACAGCACACCTAAACAAACCAGTACAAAAGCGAACAAGGTACCAATGCTGGTCAAGTCTGTCATGATCGATGATGGTAAAAACATGGCCGGTATACCAACAAGGAAACCTGTGATGATAGTTGCAAAAGCGGGAGTTTTATACTTGGGATGAACTTTTGAAAAACGCTTGGGCAATAAACCATCACGGCTCATCGTCATCCATATACGTGGCTGACCCAGTTGAAACACCAGTAATACACTTGTTGTTGCAACCACCGCACTAATGCTGATGATATAACCAATCCACTTCAATCCAAGTTTATCGAACACATACGCTAAAGGATCGTCTACTTTCAGTTCGCTGTAGTTTACCATACCGGTTAAAACCAATGCAATGAGTATGTACAGAATGGTGCAGATCACCAAGGCATTGATCATTCCTTTTGGCAAATCACGCTGCGGATCTTTACACTCTTCTGCAGTGGTACTAATGGCATCGAAACCGATGTAGGCATAAAACACCGCACTTACACCTTGCAGTACGCCTGTAAATCCATTTGGCATAAACGGATTCCAGTTATCGGTGTTTACATAAAAAAAGCCCATGATAATCACGAAAATGATTACAGCAATTTTAAAGATCACCATGGCATTGGCGCTTTTTTTACTTTCCTTCATACCAATGTATGCCAGTGCAGTAATAAAAGCAACGATGAGAAACGCAGGCAGGTTGAGAAACAATTTACTGCTGCCTAACACCGGTGCTGCATTGTAGCCATCGATGATGGATTGCATGTCAGTTGTCATGGCAACTCCCTTTGCCAGTTCTGCTTTAACCGCTGCAACCGCTTCGTTAGCTGTGGTAAGATTGGTAGTTAACCAGTACGGTAAATGAATATTTAAACCCTGTAACAGGTTATTAAAGTAACTGCTCCAGCTAATTGCCACCACAATATTACCAATGGCATATTCAAGAATCAACGCCCAACCAATGATCCACGCAACCAGCTCACCAAAACTTACATACGCATACGTATAAGCACTACCACTTACCGGCACACGGCTTGCAAACTCTGCATAACATAAAGCTGAGAAACCACAGGTAATGGCTGTGATTACAAATAATAATGAAACACCTGGTCCGCCATGAAATGCAGCCGAACCGATCGTAGAAAAGATACCGGCTCCGATTACCGCCGCAATACCCAGGAATGTAAGATCACGCACATTTAACACCCTATGCAAACCTGTTCCGCCATGTACTTCATCTCCCCCTTCTGCTACAATTGTATTGATCTTCTTTTTGCGGAATAAACGACTCATAAGAATTTAGTTTGAGGTGTTCAAAATAGGGAAAAAACAAATAAGTGCAACGTTCCTCTTTTATAGCTGGTCAAACAAATATGCGATTAACAATTTTATCCTCTTGTATTTGCCTGCTCATTGGATGTACAAAACTCCTTCCAGAAAATACACAATTACGGATTTTCAATAACAGCAATATCATTTTCGATTCTGTTCTTGTAAACAGCCCCGGTGGCAAACACCAGTATCATCAAATTGCACCTGGCTCGTCCTCAGATTATAAAAAGTACAGGTTTATTTACAACTACGCCTACCTGGAAGTGTATTTCAACAACCAAATGCTGAAGCTGCAACCCATCGATTATGTGGGAGAAGAAAAATTAAGATCCGGCAATTACAGCTATCGCATAACTGTTAATGCCGGATCTCTTTCGTTACAGTGTGTAAAAGATTAGTATTCTCGCTGTACCAAAAACTGTGCAAGCTGTTGCAACGGTTCTTTTCGTTTACTCAGCACGGCTATATCTTCTAAATGCTGCATGGCTTTTTCGAAGTATTGATTTTTGAGTTGCATCGCCCATTCATCAACTCCTGCCGATTTAAAAATGGCCAACACCTGTTCTACTTTATCGGCCGGGTTTGTTTGCATCAGTTCTTTCAGCTGTTGCTGTTGTGCAGCCGATGCTGTTTCCAGTGCATGAATCATTAAAAAGGTTTTCTTGTTGGCTCTAATATCACCCCCCACCTGTTTGCCAAACTTAGCCGGATCGCCAAAACAATCGAGGTAATCGTCCTGCACCTGGAACGCAATACCGAGGTTACGGCCAAACTCATACACATGTTCGGTATTACCCACACTTGCACCGCCGATCATTGCACCGAGCTTTAAACTGGCTGCCAGCAGTACCGATGTTTTTAATTCGATCATGCGTACATATTCAGCAAGACTCACCGTTTCCCTTTTTTCAAAATCCATATCCATCTGCTGCCCTTCCGAAACTTCCAATGCTGTTTTATTGAATAAGGCAAGAATCGGTTTTACATCGCCTTCCACTCTGCCGAGATAATCGTACGACATGGTCAATGTTACATCGCCGGCAAGTATGGCTGTGTTTACCCCATGTATCGCATGTACAGTTTGTTTACCACGACGCAGCGGCGCTTCATCCATTATATCATCATGGATCAACGAAAAATTATGAAACAATTCAATGGCTGTTGCTACCTGCCAGGCATCGGGTTTAATTTCATCAAACAATTCGTTGCCCATTAACACAGCAACAGGACGAACTCGTTTGCCGCCGATGCTGAGGATATGTTGCGCCGCATCGTACAACGACGCCGGCTCTGTTGGGAATATGCGCTTGTTAAAATGCTCTTCAAATTGTTTTAATAATTGCTCGAACGACTGCATAAAATTTGATGTATGATTTCTGATGTCTGATTGATGATTTACGAACAGCACACAAGATAGCTAAGCATAATGAGGATGTTGATTTCAAAACAAATCAGAAATCATACATCCTAAATCAGCCATCACTTCTTTCCCCTCTTTTTCTTCGAATGTTGAAACTTCGTTGGCTGCAATACTTTCTTTTCGGTTGAATCGATATGCCCCAGCACCAACTCGTAATCGAGCTGACGTTTTTCCAGATTGGCTGCCACTACTTTGATCGTCACTTTATCACCCATCCGGAATGTTCGTCCACTGCGTTTACCCACTAAGCAATAGTCTTCTTCCACATGGCGGAAATCGTCAAAATCGCTTAATGAAAACAAACTAACAAGTCCCTCGCATTTATGTTCAACCGTTTCTACCCAAAAACCGAACGAAGCTACACCACTCACCACACCGTCAAACTCTTCGCCAAGGAACTGGCTCATGTACTCCACCTGTTTGTATTTGTTGGCAGCCCGTTCGCTTTCCATAGCCGAACGTTCACGTTCACTGCAATGCTTGCATTTCGCTTCCATTTTTTTATCGATCTGCGGTTCTTTATCCAGACATTGCTGCAATACACGATGCACCAACACATCGGGATAACGACGGATGGGTGAAGTGAAATGACAATAATGTTCAAAGCCTAAACCATAGTGACCGATATTTTCTGCCGTATAAACAGCTTTCGCCATCGTACGGATGCCCAGCGCTTCCAATACATGCTGCTCCGGTTTACCGTGTGCATCTTTCAGCATCTGGTTAAACGATTCGGCAATGCGTTGCGGCGATGATATATCGAATGTATGACCGTACTTTTTGGCAAACACCATAAACGGACCAAGCTTTGCTTCATCGGGCGTATCGTGTACACGATACGGGAATGGCACCGGCTTGTCTTTCACCGTAATCTTACCAATAAACTCCGCTACATGTTTATTCGCCAGCAACATAAACTCTTCAATCAGCTGATGCGCTTCTTTGCTTTCTTTAATGGTAATACCAATTGGTTTCCGATTTTCATCCAACACAAAACGTACTTCCTGCGAAGAGAAATTGATCGCCCCTTTTTTGAAACGCTCTTTCCGCATCTTTTGCGCAAGTGTTTTGAGCAGCAGAATTTCTTCGCCGTACAAACCTTCACCGGCTTCAATTATTTCCTGCACCTGCTCGTAGGTAAAGCGATGATCGGAATGAATCACTGTTCTTCCGAGCCACACTTCTTTGATTTCTCCCTTGCCTGTTATTTTAAACACAGCAGAAAACGTGTACTTATCTTCCTTTGGACGAAGCGAACACAATTCATTCGAAATACGCTCAGGCAACATCGGCAATACTCGATCGGGCAGATACACCGATGTAGCTCTTGCATACGCTTCATCATCCAATGCAGTCCCCGGCTCCACGTAATGGCTCACATCAGCAATGTGTACACCTATTTCGTACATCCCATTTTCCAGTTTCTGAATGGAAAGGGCATCATCAAAATCTTTTGCATCCACCGGATCAATTGTAAATGTGAGGATATCACGGAAATCTCTGCGCTTCTTTGCTTCTGCAGCACTCACACCGTCCGGAAAACGTTCGGCCTGTTCCATTACTTCATCATCAAAGCTGAGATTGAAACCTGCCGAAAGTAAGATCTGCTTCATGGCAATATCATTCTCGGCTTCCTGTTTCACCAGTTCCAGCACTTCGCCTTCGGGTGCACGTTTGGCCTTATCCCACGCCGTTAGTTTCACTACTACCTTATCACCGTTTGTTGCACCGTTAAGTTTATCGGTTGGAATAAACAGATCGGGCATGGGCCTGTCTGTTTCCGGAATAAAAAAACTGTAATTCTTCTGAATGCTGATGCGGCCGATGAACTGTGTTTGCTTCCGTTCAATAATGCGCACAATTTCACCTTCCATTCTTCCTCCTCCGCCACCGCTTTTGGTAATCTGTACTTCCACAGTATCGCCATGCAGTGCCGTATTAAAATGTTGCGGACGAACAATGATGTCCCGTTCCATATCTGTAACGGTTACATAGCCCATACCACTCCTGGTAATTTCAATTACACCACGATGATTGGCACCGGGATGTTTGTGCCTGCCACCTGCAACTTTACCTGCAGCGGTTTTCGTACCCTGTTTATGTTTTGCCGAGGAACCTTTCGCTCCTTTCTGCTTTTGATCTTTGTTAATTTTCTTTTTCTTCATATTGTTTTATTTACGGGAGAATTGCTGAATAAAAGCAATCACTGTTTTCTTCAACGCTTCTTCCCTGTTAAACAAGATACGATGACGAATGGGTAAAACGAACAACGGAAGATCTTCCAGTTCTTCTTTGAACTTTACCAACCGCACTGCATCTTTTTCGGTGGTGATGATAATTTTTGCTGCATGATCCATTTTACTGAACCGCTTGCGGATCTCTTTCAAATCATCGATACTGAAAATATGATGATCGCTGAAACTGATTTTCTCGTACGTGTACGAATTGGCCAGGATATGCTTTGTTAATGGCTCCGTATTGGCAATACCGGTTACCAGCAACACTTCGAGCTGTTTGTGCAAATGATAATCCTGCTGCGGATGCAGAATATGATACGGCACACCATATTCGATTGTTGAAAAGAATATCTGCTGATGCAGCAATGGTTTGATCTCTGCTTCAATTTCGTTACGCTCCGCTTCGGTTAATGTTGCCGGGCATTTGGTCACCACAATTACTTCGGCACGTTTGTAACTGCTGCGCTCATCCCGTAAGTCACCGGTAGGCAAAAAGAAATCACGGGTAAACAGATTGTTGTAATCCGTGAGCAAAATATTCAAACCTGCTTTGATGGCTCTGTGCTGAAAACCATCATCCAGGATGATAGCTTGCGTATCGGGCCGGTCGTGCAGCAATTGCGGTATCGCTTCAATCCGTTCTTCACCAACAGCAACGGTTACATCGGGAAACTTCAAATGAAACTGCATGGGCTCATCACCAATTTCCAATGCAGTTGTGTTTTCGTTTGCCAAGGCATACCCTTTTGTTTTGCGTTTGTATCCACGGCTCAGGGTTGCCATTTTTACTTCGTCTTTCAGCAAACGCAACAAATATTCTACCATGGGCGATTTACCGGTACCACCCACACTTAAATTGCCCACGCAAATAATGGGCATGTTTACTGTTGTTGATTTCAACAGCTGTTTATCGTACAACCTGTTACGTACCCACACAGCAACGCCGTACAGCAACGCAAACGGCAACAGTAAAAAACGTACAGACTGGAATGTGAGATTAGCCAAATTCATACACACGTTGCGGAGTAACGCAATAGTTTAAAGGTATATCAAATTGTGCACGGTCGCTGATGCGTGGTATGGGCTCAAAATAACTTAATCCCACCTTCAACACATCGGGTCTGCATTTGGCGAGGAATTTATCGTAAAAGCCTTTACCATAACCAACACGGTAACCGTCTTCATCAAAGGCCAACAACGGAACAAACACTAAGTCGATCAGTTGTTCATCTACCAGGTTACCATTCACCGGTTCGTGAATGCCCCATTCATTTTTCATCACATCTACCAACTCATCGTATTCAATATGCAGCAGTTCGCTGGTTGTATGATCCATGCGGGGGATAACGATCTTCAGCTCCGGGTTGCGGAACTCGAGGTAATGCAGTAAATGATCGGTTTCAATTTCACGCTGCTCTTTCATGGCAAGATACGTGTGTACATAAAACAGATCGGGTAATTGCAGTTGCTGAAAATGGATAAGGATCAGATCATCAAACCTGTTACGATCTCCCACGGTGAGGCTTAACCGCATTTCTTTAAAAACTTTTCTTGCCTCTTTTTTCGTCATTCGTCTTTGGGTTTGTTTACGAAGATAGAGAAGATGGTGGTGCCGTAGTTCCGCTCTGTACGGAAAAACGGAAACTGTGTATAGCTGTTGCGTGGCGTATGTTCCAATACAAACCAGCCACCTTCGTTTAATAAACCATGCTTGAAAATTTCTTTCGGTAACTCATCGATGGTGCCTAACGCATACGGCGGACCTGCAAAAATGAAATCGAATTTTTCGTTACACTGCTCAATGTATTTGAACACATCCATCTTTACCAGCTTTAACGGAATGCCCAGCTTAGCTGCCGTTTGCTTAATAAAGGCACTCATGTTTACATCTTTCTCTACTATGGTTTGATCAGTTGCGCCACGGCTTGCCAGCTCGTAACTGATGCTGCCCGTGCCACCAAAAAGATCGAGTGTTTTCAACTCTTCAATATCGAGATTGTTTTCGATGATGTTGAACAAACCACCTTTTGCCAAATCGGTTGTTGGCCTTGTGTAAGGCATTTTGGCCGGTGGCTGAAAGGTTCTTCCGCCGAATTTTCCACTTATGATACGCATACTAAAACCTGGTCGAGTGAAGCTGATAAATGTACCGGATGATCTTCTTTTGCAGGAAAGCTATACACGAGTTCCTCTTTCAACTGCAAATTGAGAATATAATTATACAACACATCGTACAAAGCTGAATGCTGATTGATATAACCCTGCAACAGCACCGTGGTCTCTTCCTGGCTTAACTGCAATTGCTCCATCGCATGCAGAATATAATACAGCACATCTTCCGGTGTTTGATAGCTGTACGATTGCAGCAGCAACCAATTACCGCCACGCTCTGCTGTCAGCTGCACTTCGCTGAAGCGGATGGTAACAGTTATTCTCGGTTCGGCTGATGCTTTTTGCGTAAGCAGTAACGATTGCAGATGCCACCACTCAGCTTTCGGAAAACGTTTATTCAACAAGGCTGCTGCCGTTGCATCGATACTGTAATGATTAACGAGGCTCTGCTGTAACACAATATCTTTTGCCAGCACCGTGTTGTACAACGGGCCGTTCATTAACTCCAGCAACGATTCTTTTGCCGCATCGCTGTTTAAACTTGCAGGCACCAAGGCATTGGTGGCGGCATATTGCACCAGCAATACTTTTTTATAGTTGGTATGTACCCACGTGTGTTTCGCTGCAATGGCCGCTACTTTCTCTTCCAGTTCATGCACCGCAGTTTCGTACACAATCCATGCATGAACTTCTTTTTGTGTTGGCTGAAACGAAACAAAACCAACAAACCCGTTCCCCACCTGCACCAACAGGTAAGCCGATGCGGTATCAACCGTTTCGGGATTGTTGCTGCCAAGCTCTACTGTTGGATGTAATACTGTACTCATACTTCAATTGCTGCAATAATACGATAATCGGGTGAATAGCATCTCGGAAGGCACTGATTGGATAGATGACCACTGATTTTTCGATCTGCGAAGATCCGGCTTTATCCGTGTCATCCGTGTCTCTATCTTATCTTCGCCAAAAATAACGCTGCTTGGAAACTGCTTTACCGAAGAACGATTTAAAACTGGAGATCAACAACCGGCAAATCTTATCAATGTCGCTGCCCATCAGCCTTTCGCTGCTGGTACCCTTCCTCAATTTTACTGCCAATAATTATTTCGTAAGCGGATTGGGCGAAGCGGCATTGGGAACAGCGGGTATTACCGGCGTGTATTTTTTGGTGGTGGCAGTTGTGGGTAATGGGCTCAACAATGCCATTCAATCGCTGATTGCAAGACGTGCAGGCGAAAACCGGTTGGAAGAAATCGGCAAACTCTTTTCGCAGGGCGTGCGCATTGCGTTGATTTTTGCAGCCATCGGCATTGCACTTACCTACCTGCTGGCGCCGGTTATTTTCAACAACGTGTTGCAATCGCAAAATGTAGACAAGAGTGCGGTTAATTTTTTAAAGATTCGTGTATGGGGGCTGCCCTTCCTCTACCTGTTCCAGATGGGGAATGCATTTTTGGTGGGTACGAATAACAGTCGCTACCTCATGATCGGCACTTTGTTTGAAGCCGGTGCCAATATCTTTTTCGATTATGGTTTTATCTACGGTCATTTCGGGTTACCTGAGCTGGGCTTTAACGGTGCAGCCGTGGCATCGGTACTGGCCGAAGCCATTGGTGTGGTAGTGGTGTTTGGTTTTATTTTACTGAAAGGTTTGCATGCACGCTTTCATTTGTTCAGTTATTTACGCTACAGCAAAGAGTTAACCAGGCTCATCCTGCGTATTTCGGCACCATTGATCGGACAGTTTTCCATCAGCCTCATCAGCTGGCTGGTGTTTTATATTTTAATTGAACATCACGGCGAACGGGCTTTGGCGGTATCGAATGTAATGCGGAATATTTTTTCGCTGTCGGGTGTGTTCATCTGGGCATTTGCATCCACCACCAATGCCATGGTGAGTAATATCATCGGGCAAGGAAGAAGCCACGATGTACACAAGCTGATTTACCGTATTATGAAGCTGAGCTTTACATCAGCCCTGTGTATGTTCATCCTGTTCAATGTATTTGCACATGAGCTGCTGTCGGTGTTTCGTTTATCGAACGAATTTGTTGCAGCGGCCGTACCGGTATTGCGGATGGTAACAACGGGTATGTTGCTGATGTCGATTTCCGTAGTATGGCTGAATGCTGTTACAGGTACCGGTAATACCAAAATGAATCTCATTATTGAAGCGGTGACCATTGTGGCTTATCTCGTTTATATTGTCCTTGTACTGGAAGTGTACAAACTCAACCTCATCTGGGCATGGGCTTCGGAACTCATTTACTGGAGCGTCATTTTTGTAATGGCCTTTAATTATTTGAAGAGTGATAAGTGGAAGGGGAAAGTAATATAGCGAAGAACATACTTAGTTAAGTTTCCTTTGATGATCAATAGCTTTTAAACTAAGAAGGTGCGTATATTTAAGTGTTGACAGCAATTTAAGACAACACCTGACTATGATACATAAAGCATACTTTTCAGACACAACAAAACTTATAAACCTTCCTGAAACCGGAATGGGATATCAAGTAATTGATGCAGCTCTATATGGACGTTCAATCAAAAAACGCTACTTAGTTTATAATGCTGAATTGATATTAGATTTTGACGATTCATTTGCAAATTCCAAAAAACTGGCCTTTTCAAAGTCTTTCAGTTCTGTATTAAATGAAGCGCAATTTTTGCCCTTAGAAACAAGTTCAATTGACATTGTTAAAAAGAGCCAGTTAATTGACACTGTTAGAAACTTATCATTACAATTCAAAATGATGAGTGAAAGCACAAAAAAGGACAAACGTAGGCACTCTGGTGGTAAAGGAGCGACAGACAGTCCTAAAGAAAATGCCAATGGTTCGGAAATATTTGTACGACTTTCTGCTTTTGAAAATGACAAGAGAGTTGACTTCGAAAAGAAAAGATTAAAAGACGGCACATTTACGACAACGCAAATTGACTATCTACACTGTGTAATGTACAAAGATGACCCTGTAGATAGATATGCTTTGCCAAACGATGATGAAATTAAATGGGCATTTTATGTGCAACCAAAAAGTGTAGACATTTTACAAAGGGGTATTGTTCAACCAGCATTTGGACACGAAGGAGGAGGCATTGAAGCATATTTTGAAAAAGGCACCTCAGAAAAAACATACTTTGATAAAAGAGTTTATGAAAAATAAAGTAAGAATTAATTTACCGAAAAAGTTTTCGAACTTACTTGAAAACTTGCCAGAGCAAGGTATGGGCTACCAAATTGTTGACATTGTTTTAAAAAACGGAAAGTCTCTAACAAAAAAGATTGTTTTAAACTCAAGTATATTAGAATTGGAAAAAAGTGAGGAAATTAAAGCGAAAGAGATTGATACAATTAAGCTTCACTCCAAATAAACTGATGGCAACATTTTTTTATTAGCTGGTGGAGACACCAACCATTAAGAAAGAGAAAAAATATAATGATTGCATCATCTGAAACGATCTTATGGATGGGATATATTCCCATGATAGTATTAGCAACTATGGCTTTTTCGAAAAAGCTAAGAAATGACAGATTAATCGTCGTTATTCTAGCCTTATCGATATGCTATGCTTTATTCGGATCGTTTATAAAAACGAAAGATGCAAATCCCTATCCCCCCTTTGTATTGGCGACTTCGTTTATCTATGCTTCAACCTACGCAATACTAAGATACATTTACAAAATAATCTACAAACGAGAACCAACCTATAACAGATCTTCTTGGTACGACTATGAAGAAAAAAGAAGGCAAAACGTAATGGATGTTTTAGTTCATCTATTACCACTGCTACTTTCTGTTCTATTCCCATTATTTTTCTGAATAAATAACTACGCCATTGTTGATAGCCAACCATTCGATAGCTATTCATTCAACAGTAACTCACCATTCAAAAAACAAACCCATGCAACTACACCGTAAACTACAACCCAAAACAATTTTCCTTATCGATGGTATGGGCGCACTGGTATCGGCTATTCTGCTGGGGTTGGTGCTAACCAGGTTAGAATCCTTTTTCGGCTTGCCCAAAAATGTATTGTATGTTTTGTCGGGTATTGCTGTGCTGCTTGCTGTTTACTCCCTCGCCCATTCGATTATGCAAACGTATGACCCGTCTGTACGATTAAAGCTGGTTGCCATTGCCAATCTGTTCTATTGTGTGCTAACCATTGTATTGCTGATTGCTTTTTATCAGCAAATGACTGTGTACGATTTGCTCTATTTTGGTGGTGAGTTGCTCATTATTCTGTCGCTTGCTTTTTTTGAACTGAAAGCTGCTGCAGTCAGCCACAAGAAGAAATAAATTATCTTACAGCACAATCGTCCAACAAAAAATGAAATTAAACCTTAGCATCTGGTCGAAATTATTCATTGCTGTTTTCTGTTTCGGTATTGCCATTGTTGGCTTTATGCTGAAGCTTCCTGCCGTGTTCAGGGGAATGGATAAAGAAATGCATGCGGCGTTTTACTTCCTGGCAGCTGCGTTTCTAAACATCCTCTTCGCCAAACGCAATCTCATCATTCATGCGTGCATCTTTGGTTTCCTGTACCTGTTTGGTTATGGCATAGAACTGGCGCAGGAATACTCCAACAAATTCTTTCACAAACGAATTCATGGCCGTTTCGATCCGGAAGATGTTGCCTCGAATTTACAGGGACTACTTTATTTTTCTGCTGTTTGGATTGTGGTGGTTGCACTCAGTTTGCTGTTTAGGAAAACATCAGCTGCAACGGAAGTAGAAGTGAGCTAAACATTTATTGCTGTTAACAGCGGTTTGTTGTGCTGCAACATTGCAAAACGTTTGGCCGTATTGCGGATGCGTTGTTTATTAAAACACAATTGTGCTCTTCCTTTTGCAGAAACCCCGTTAATACCTGCCAGCCCCTGCAGCATCCATTTGCTGTTTTGCTTATCACGCAAATGCCAGTTATCTTTTTTAATTTTTCCTGAACGGAAAATAAAATAGTCGGCCGATTTAATGAAATGATAACTATGCGGATAAGCCGTTACTTCGGCAGCCCAGTTATACATTGTTTGCAGGGCAGTGCCAACAGATGGATCGATGACATAAAAAACCGTCTCCGCTCCTTCCTTTACCGGCAACACGGCAGCTACATGATAGTTCCATAACTGTTTCAAGCCGCCAATATGTTTGCGCAAAAAATATCCACCGAACACCCATGCTTTGTAATGCGGAACCTGCCAGGCTTCGAGCAAACGGCAAACAGCATCAGCTCTTGCTTCGCAGTTATTGTGTACATCGTGCCATTTAAACAACGCACAACCGGCGAAAAAAGTAAACAGCTCCTCTGCCGCTTGTTTCGTTAGCACGTTGTCTGCAACAACATCATCCGTAAGCCGGTAATCGAAAAGCGTTGGTACTAATTGCACATCCATTGCGGTAAAGATAACGTATCAACGTAGAGGTTTAAAGATTACTCCGAGGGCAGCATTGATCATTCTGCTGTATTACGAAACGTAATAGTCTGAGTCATTAAATGATCTATTTTTTCACCTCTTATTGTTGCCGGCTTCCAGCCATAAGATTCTTTTATAATCCGTAATGCTTCTTTCGCAAGTGCCGGATGTATTTCCTTTTTATTGATTACCTCGGCTTCACCTACAATACCATTTGCTGTTACAACAAACAAGACTTGTGCTGATTGCTGGGCTATTTTTTCGCCTTTTGGTATTTTAACATACTTGCTCACTAAATCAGCATTTATATTTTTTTGAACATATCTGCTCCACTCTGCTTCACCTTCCGATTTAAAAAATGGAATTTTATAATGAGATGAAAACTGAAACTCAGCAACAGGCAATGGCAGTAGCTGAAATACAGCATCTGACACTGTTGTTTTAACTACCCGGAATGCGGTTTCGGTATAAATGAATTGCTCACTTTCAATAATACATTTCAAATAAACCGATTTGGTTTGTTGTAAAAATTGCGTAAACGAAATATCATCATCAGGTCTGCTGTATTTCGGATCCTGAAATAGTAAGGGATCGTAATAGTAGGTAACGATCATACTTTTAGTTCGCACAGTAAACGATTTGCAGTTATAGCCGGCAATATTTACAATTTTATCCGATTGTACAATCTCGGGGGTTTCATTCTTTAAAGAAGGTAAATTGTAAAAAATTGTATCAATACCCTTGAAACTAAAAAATGTTTTGCTGGAATCAGTCCGGTTAATTTCAAGCAGTTTCGAACTTTCTCTTCTGGTATTACCTTGTTTGATGTGTACCTTCATGGTAGTACCCGCTGCCAGCAAACGGCGAACACTTTCATCACTGATGGAACTGTTTTTCGATTTTACCTCTAATTGAAAATCAATTACTCCTTCAAATGATTTTTCCTGAGCTGACAGATTTGTATTTAAACAAATCAATAATACGAATGCAAAAAAAATGCGCATGCTTTCAAGATAATAATTGTAAATGAAAAAATGCTGGTCAAGACTTAGCTGTAGATTACAGTTTCAGTAGTCCGGCCTTGTATAAATTACTGATGGGTTTATTATCCCAGAACAATTCAAAATCATCAAGGCCCTGCTGTTCGTAACTGTCTTTTACTTCCTGCATGGTCAGCATCCTGTCGTTGTATACACTCAGCTGCGGCAACAACTGCAACAGCCACGCTCCTTTCTGCGGATCGACACTGATGCTGATGGTTTCCTTTTTTGTTGCAAAAATTATCTGCATTACTTCCCAACTGTTTCCTTTTTTCGACTTGGTAATGATTTCACTTTTGAGCACTTTCCCAAGGAAAACAAGTTTTGCAGCAGGTTTAAATACAGGCGGCTCATCGTTGTTGAGAATGTTGAGAATATAATCGGGCGCTACAGTTGTCTTCGGCACTTTTACCTCAAACCATTTGTGCAAAGGATCATCGAGGCAAACGCCCTGCATATAGTTGAACAGCGATTTCTTTAAGCCAAACGAAAAGCTTTCATGATCCGCACCTGTTTCATCAACATGCTCCACATCATTATCTGCAAATGTTATAGCCACTTCTTTTGCACGCTTTACGTTGAAGTGTTCGGGATTCATACCAACCGGACTATGGGCCGTCATTGCAAACTGATGCCAGAACGCCGATTGCAATACACCGGTTTTAAATAACTGTCGCACCATCTCCAGCGAATCAATTGTTTCCTGCGCCGTTTGTGTAGGAAAGCCATACATCAGGTACGCATGCACCATAATACCGGCTTCAGTAAAATGTTTGTTTACTCTTGCCACCTGTTCTACTGTTACACCTTTGTTGATGAGAGAGAGTAAACGATCACTTGCTACTTCCAATCCGCCGCTTACAGCAATACAGCCGCTTGCACGCAACAGCAGACAAAGATCACGGGTGAAACTTTTTTCGAAACGCACATTGGTCCACCAGCTAACTACCAGTTTGCGTTTGATGATTTCCAATGCCAGTGCACGCATCAATGCAGGCGGTGCCGCTTCATCCACAAAATGAAAACCATTGTTGCCTGTTTGTGCAATGATGGTTTCCATTCTGTCGCACAAGAGTTTTGCAGCAATAGGTTCGTAGAGTTTAATATAATCTAATGAAATATCGCAGAAAGTACACTTGCCCCAATAGCAACCATGCGCCATCGTAAGTTTGTTCCAGCGGCCATCGCTCCACAAACTGTGCATGGGGTTCACCACTTCAATCACCGAAATATAATCGTGCAGTAACAGATCGCTGTAATCGGGAGTACCCACTTCGGTTTGCTTATAATCTTTACAGGAGCTGTTGTTGATGTACGTAACTGTTCCATCCTGCAACAGAAAGGTTCGCTTCAATTGCGCTGCATCAATTTCGTTGTTGATGTATTTCCACAACTGTTCAATTGGTGCTTCGCCATCATCGAGTGTAATAAAATCGAAGAACGCAAACACACGTGCATCTTTGAGCGAACGTAATTCGGTATTGGGGAACCCTCCGCCCATGGTTACCTGTATGTTCGGATGATTGGCTTTGATCCATTGTGCAGAACGGAAAGCTGCAAACAAATTACCTGGGAAAGGAACCGAAATGGCAACAAGTTTGGGTTGCACATTTTCAATATGCTGCTGCAACTGATCGAGCAATAAGGTATCGACTAAGGTAAGCGGCTTTTGTAATTCGTTGTACAGCTCGTCGAAGCTGTTAGCGCTGCGACCTAAGCGCTCCGCATAACGGCTGAAACCGAAATGATCATCTACACATTCTTTGATGAGATCAGCAAGATCTTCGAGATAAAGTGTGGCGATGTGTTTGGCTTTATCCTGCAGCCCCATTACACCAAAAGCCCAATGAAAATCGGTGATTTCTGCAAACCGTCCGGCTTCGGGCAAAAAATTGCGGGAAGCAATATGATGAGCCAGTGTTGGATTTTTTCCCTGCAGAAAAGAGATCACCTCATCAATGGTTGAGATGTAGTCATCCTGCAACAGCAGTATACGTTTTGCATTGTCGGAACATTCTTTTCCGGCATCGATGGACGCAAACATGCGTTGCAGTCCGGCTTTCGAAAACAACTGCAGGGTTATTTCTATACCAAGGTCGCTTTGGAAAGAGGAAATGCCTTTTGTATTGAGAAAACCTTTTAAATAAGCCGTTGCAGGGTACGGCGTATTCAGCTGGGTAAAAGGCGGCGTAAATAAAAAAACACTGGCGCTCAAAGAATATATTTAAGCTGCAAAGCTATTTATAAAAATGTAAAGGCTATTGTTTCCAGCTTTTCAATAATTCACGGGCTTCTGCTTTAACCGTCGGATCATCGGCTGCTGTGTTGGGCATTTTTAGCAAATGGTTAAGTGCCTCAACTGCTTTTTCTTTTTTTCCGGCTCTGTTGTAAGCTTTCGCAAGCTCAAGATAATTCAGTACAAAATTCGGGCTAATGGCTTTTACTTTTTCGTAATAATGGATGGCAGAATCGAGTGAGTTTTTTTGAAGTCCGCCGAAAAAAACTTTTACAGCAGCTTTTTCCATTGCATTTAAATTACTCACTTCAAAATGCCAGCGTGCAATCACAAACAGCGCTTTAAAATTATTGGGGTTACTCACCAATGCTCTGTCTGCATAATTTTTTATTTCCCGTACATACTCCACTTTTTCCTTTCCGCTTTTTAACAGGCTCATCCGTGCATATGCCAACGACATCACCACATTTGCTTCACTGTCTCTAGGATTTATTTTCAATGCACGCTCTGCATAAATTTTAGCAGCCTGGTAAAAATCCATTTGCTTTTCTTTGGTAGCCTGTCTTCTGCCGATACGGCTTGCCAGTTCGCTGCAACGCACCAATGCATGTACATGTACAGGATTTAACTTAATGGCTTCTTTAAACTTTTGATAAGCTTCATCTTCCTTCAATTGCTTCTCCAGCAAATCGCCTTGTTTCACCAAATCATCTGCCGTTTGCGCTGTCGTCGCAAAAGTTAAGCCTGCAATAAAAAATAATACTAGAAAAAACCTCATCATACGCTACGGTTAAATGTTTTGTACATGGTTATACCGGTTTTACCCGAAAAGTTTTCAATGGGTGGTGAGCATTTGTCAATGCTCAATTCTATCTTATTTACAAACGGAAACGCCTGTTGAATTGTTGCACACACATCTTCTGCCACTGTTTCTATGAGAGCTGTTTTCTGCTGCATCCGCTGCTTTACGATTTCAAACAATGCAACATAGTTAATTGTTTGGCTGAGAGTTTCAATACGTCCTTCTGGTTCGTACCAAACAGAGAGATTTACTTCAAACGGACCACCCGTTAAATCCTCGCCTGCATACAAACCATGATGCGCATGAAACGTCAACTCTTTTAAATGAACAGCTACCATGTGCCGAAAATAAAAAAGTCCTGCTACAACAGCAGGACTCTTGTACATTTTTATTGAAACTTATACCAGTCCTTTTGCAGAAAGGTAACGTTCTGCATCCAGCGCTGCCATACAACCACTTCCCGCTGCGGTAACTGCCTGGCGGTAATGTTTATCCTGCACATCACCCGCTGCAAACACACCTTCTACGTTTGTTTTAGATGTACCGGGAACCGTTAAAATATAACCTGCTTCATCCATATCAACAAAGCCTTTAAAGATATCGGAGTTGGGTTGATGACCGATTGCCACAAAAAAGCCTTGCACCGGAATAACCGATTCTTCGCCGGTTTTGTTATTCTTCACTTTCATACCGTCCACTTTATTTTCACCAAGAATTTCAAGTGTTTCGGTATTCCAGTGTATTTCGATGTTCGGCGCATTCAACACACGATCCTGCATTACTTTACTTGCACGCATGGCATCTTTACGAATAAGCATGTGCACTTTTGTACAAAGCTTGCTCAGGTACAATGCTTCTTCTGCTGCAGTATCGCCCGCACCAACAATCGCTACTTCTTTACCACGGAAGAAGAATCCATCGCACACAGCACAAGCACTTACACCATAACCATTCAAACGCTGTTCGCTTTCGAGGCCCAGCCATTTTGCACTGGCACCGGTACTGATGATGACACTGTCTGCTTCAATGAGTTTTTCATCATCGATCCATACTTTATGAGGAGTTGAGCTGAAATCAACTTTTGTTGCAAGTCCGTAACGGATATCGGCTCCCATACGGGCTGCCTGTTTTTCAAAATCCACCATCATTTCAGGACCTTGCACGCCATCCGGGTAACCAGGATAATTTTCTACTTCTGTAGTAATCGTTAACTGGCCTCCGGGCTGAATTCCCTGGTACAAAACAGGTTTCAGGTTAGCCCTTGATGCATAAATAGCGGCGGTATAACCGGCAGGACCGGAACCGATGATCAAACAATGTACTTTTTCTGCTGCTTCCATAATCGTCTTCAAAAAATTTTAGTCGACAAATTTAGCCCTATCTGTGCAATGAAAATGTAACCTGCGTTACAATGAACATGGCTGTGGATAATTAACGGGGAATTGTAACCGTAGTAAACTGGTTGGCATAACCTCCGAAATAACCCAATGCACCGTTGCTGATGTTGCCGATGATTTTTGTTGGAGTTGAAAACGGGTTACCAATGCTTTGATAGCTGTATTCTACTGTACGCCAGAAATCGAAAGTGGCTTTATTGATGTTGCTGAATTTGATGGTTACCGTATCACCTTTACGGAAAAAGCCATATTCCTCGAAGTCAAGTTCAGCATTCCGATCAACGCCTTTGTCCACGTCAACCGTGTAGGTTGTGCCGTTTACAAACGCATCGTCAAATACAGAGTTGAAACCCGGCAAAAACACGCCGTTGTTTACGCTGGTAAAATAACGGGCATAATCGCCAAAAGGCTGCGGATCGATTACCCTTGCACGAACGATCACCTTTTTACTGGTATCGGGTGTGTTGGGCGCTTTTACCCACCATAACGAATCAATGACTTTGCGGAGTGTTGGTATAGTTGTAGATGAAGTGTATTCTTTCCCTTGCCAAACAATACGCAGCCTGTACGATTGTCCTTCCTCTCCACGGATGATGGTTGATGGATTAGCCGTATCGCTGCTGTAATAACTGAAGGGAATGCTTGTGCCGGGTAAAACAACATCGTACCTGCGTAGCTGATGGGTTTTATTGCCTGTTGACAGGTACACTTCTGCATCTTTGATGATCGTATTACCTAAAACCTCTGCAGAAACTTTTGAAAAATAATTAAGGCTTTTGGTTAAAACCACTGTTGGCCCCTGTCCTGTTTCAATGGAAGCATCAACAGTTAAGAGCGGTATTGTTTCATTTAAATCAAACTCTACTTTCTTTTCGCAGCCCAATAATGCAAACAGTAAAACAGCTGTAACGATGTATTTCATGTTTTAATTCAAACGTTTTTATTCGGGTTACCTGTTGTTCAAAATTAACTTGAGAACACTTATCATAACAGTAACCAACCGTTAATTGTTGCTTTTAACGTGTAAAGTATTTGTAATGAAAAACCCCGACGCTTTGGCCGGGGTTCGATACTTAATACCCATTATTCTATATCTTAATTGCCCAGGTAGCTCTTCAGCGCATTGCTGTAGCGTGCTTTCTGCAGGCGTTTAATTGCTCTTTCTTTGATCTGGCGGATACGTTCTTTTGTTAAATCGTATTTCTGACCAATTTGTTCAATGGTTACACCATTTTCGCCATCTAAACCAAAATATGCATTTACAATTTCCGCTTCACGTGGGCTGAGTGACTTCAGTACACGACGGATTTCGTTACGCAGCGAATCTTTCATTACATCTTCGTCGGTATCATCACTGCCTTCCAGCAAATCGCCCATGGCCACATCTTCTGCTTCGTGCACAGGTGCATCGAGTGAAGTATGGCGGGTATTACTTTGGAAAATGTTGTTGATCTCTGTTTCGCTCATTTCCAGGATATCAGCCAGCTCTTCGGTAGAAGGCTCACGCTCATGTTCCTGTTCGAACGCCATGTATGCTTTGTTCGCTTTGTTGTAAGTACCGATCTTGTTTTGTGGCAAACGCACCAAACGACCCTGCTCGGCCAAAGCCTGCAAAATCGACTGACGGATCCACCAAACAGCGTAAGAAATGAATTTAAAACCTTTGGTTTCATCGAAACGTTGAGCAGCTTTGATCAAACCGAGGTTACCCTCATTGATCAGATCACTTAACGATAAACCCTGGTGTTGGTATTGCTTAGCCACAGAAACCACGAAACGCAGGTTCGATTGAACCAATTTATCCAAAGCCCGTTGATCGCCCATTTTAATTCGCTGTGCAAGGGTTGTTTCCTCTTCCGGCGTAATCATGGGGATCTTCGAAATTTCCTGTAAATACTTTTCAACCGCTTGTGAATCACGATTGGTAATCTGTGTTGCAATTTTGAGCTGCCGCATATTGAATTCCTCTTAATTGTTTGAAACGTTACTTAGACAGGGAAATTTGACCGGGAGTTGCAAAAATCTGGTTAAGAATCCACTGTAAACCGTTTGCAAAGGTAATCATCAATCGTCGTTTTTCATAGTCTATGTTGATAATTGAAGCCAAATAGGGCCTTCTTCTACCTTTTACGGTTCAAACTTCCTTCGTATATACAACGCTTCCCAGCTTCGCTTTGTTTATTTTTACTGAAAATACCACAAGGATCAACTACTTTGCAAACGAATTAAATCATTGATATGGAATGGATTGACTTAAGAAGTGATACCGTAACAAAACCTACCAAAGCCATGCAGGAAGCCATGTGGGAAGCGCCTGTCGGTGACGATGTTTTTGGGGAAGACCCAACTGTGAATAAGTTGGAGGAAGCAGCAGCAAGGATGTTTGGAATGGAGGCCGGTTTGTTCTGTCCATCGGGCACTATGACCAACCAGATTGCCATAAAAATGCACACCCAACCCGGCGATGAGGTGATTTGTGATGAGCTGAGCCATGTGTACCAGTACGAAGGGGGCGGCATTGCGTTCAATTCAGGTGCTTCTGTTCGGCTGTTGCAAGGCAACCGTGGCCGTGTTACCGCAACGCAGGTAGCCGAAGGCATCAATAACAAAGAGGATATTCACAAAGCCCTATCGAGTCTGGTGGTGCTTGAAAATACCAGTAACCGTGGCGGGGGAAGCTGTTATAACCTTGCCGAGATTGAAGCCATCAAAGAAGTTTGTACGTCAAACGGTCTTATTCTCCACCTCGACGGAGCCCGCCTGTTCAATGCATTGGTTGAAAAACAACAACAAGCCAACGATTACGGTCGGTTGTTCGATTCCATATCCATTTGCCTGAGTAAAGGTTTGGGTGCACCGGTGGGCAGTGTATTGTTGGGTACGAAAGAAAAGATTAAAAAAGCAAGGCGCATACGCAAAGCTTTTGGCGGAGGAATGCGGCAGGCCGGTATAATTGCTGCTGCAGGATTATATGCGTTGGAGAACCATATTGAACGATTGGCGGTCGATCATCAACATGCTAAACTGATAGAGGCCGCTCTCCTATCTAATCCAAACGTTGAAACGGTGTTACCCGTTGAAACCAATATTGTCATTTTTAGAGTGAAAGACCATATTAACGCAGAACAGCTGGTACTTCAGCTGAAAGAAAAAGGTATTCTTTGTTTTACCATGGGTAAACAGCAGATACGTTTTGTTTTGCATTTGGATGTGAGTGAGGCAATGGTGCAGCGATGTATAGATTTACTACAGAAGATTTCATAAAAGCAAACGCCCCGCATACTGCGGGGCGTTTTCGTTATAGCTGTGTTATCTCATACTATTAATTTTTCGCAGCTTGCTTATTCTGTGCAATTAGCTTCTGCTGAATCATGTCACTCATAATGTTTACGGTTTCACCGAGGTGTAAATCATTTTTAAGACGGGTAATGAACAATTTGTTCCGTTCTTCTTTATTGGTATTACCTTTTATTACAGCGAGATCAGCATCAAGATTTACTACATCCAAAGGCGTATTCAGCTTAGTTACCGAATCAATTGCCTGAATGGTGTTACCGAGGGTTTTCTTTTCCTGGCGGAACTTATCAATTTTTAACGAGAAGTGCTTGCCATCATAACTTGAAAGCCAGTTTGTTTTTTCAACAATCTGTTTAAATGCCGGGCTCTGTGCTACACGCTGTTTGCTTTGCTGAACGATGTAATTCAGATCAAAATCAGATTTCCATGTTTTGAACTGCGCACTTCCAATTTCATCCCAAGGCAATGCCGTCGGTTCATCTTTTTCACGCATCTTCAGGTATTCGTACTGATCAGGCAACACAATATCCGGCACCACACCCTTCAATTGTGTACTTGCACCCGTTACACGGTAAAACTTCTGTAATGTAAGCTTGATGTTACCGAGATCAGAAGGATTATTGCTTACCCAGCTTGCACGATCCAGTTCAATATTGCGTTGTACAGTTCCTTTACCATAGGTTGAGGTACTGCCCACTACCAATCCACGCTTATAATCCTGGATAGCACCTGCAAAAATTTCTGATGCAGAAGCACTGAACTCATTCACCATGACGGTTAATGGACCTTCCCATAACACATTCTTGTTACGGTCACGGAGAATTGTTGGCGCTTCGTCTCTGCTTTTCACCTGTACAACCGGACCTTCTTCAATAAACAAACCAACCATTTCCACTGTTTCCATTAACGATCCACCGCCATTTAAACGCAGATCGATGATTAATCCCTGCACACCTTCCGCTTTCAGTTTAATAATTTCTTTTGCCACATCCTGTGCACAACGGTTACCGTTCGCATCCTGGAAGTCGGCATAAAAAGCAGGTAAAAAGATGTATCCGATTTTATGATTATCCGGTCCTTTAATAATGGTGCTTTTTGCACGGTTTTCTTCCAGGTCAATTTTTTCACGAATCATCGAAACCACTTTAATAGCCCCGCTCGGCTTTTTGATGGTTACACGTACTTCAGTATCTTTTTTTCCACGAATCAATCGCACCGCATCAGGCACCTCAAAACCGGTTAAATCCTGTGGCTCACCATTACCCTGAGCTACTTTCAAAATAAAATCGCCCACCTGTATTTCGCCCGATTTGGCAGCTGCGCCACCGGCAACAATAGACGCAATTTTAATGTTACCATCTTCTTCCTGTAAAGAAGCACCGATACCAAAAAACTCACCTGCACTCATTTGCTCATCAAAAGCAATTTTTTCCAAAGGTGGCAAGTAGTTCGTGTGCGGGTCCATAGTTTCGGTAATACTATTTACCAGGTAGTTGAAGCGGTCTTCATCCTTAAAACGATTACGCAAACGATCGAACATACGGTCGAAAGTCTTCAACACTTTTTCACGGGCTTCTTTCTCCAGCTGGGCATTAGTTTTTGCCTCAAAGCCTTCTTTGCCCTTATTCTTTTCCTGCTGTTCCAACAGGTCTACATAACGATCGAGTGCATAATACTTCAGCTTTAAGCGCCAGGCCTCTTTACGTTCTGCTTCGTTCTTCGGATAAGTACGCTTATCGTCATCGTCGTTGTATTTTTCATCAACATTAAAGTCGAATGGCTTTTGCAGAATTTCTTTGTACAAAGCTGCTACTTCTTCCATGCGCTTTTTGTAAACAGTATTAATGGCATAGAACGATTCCAGCTGTGCTCCATGAATCTCATCATCAATACGAGCTTCGTATTTCTTAAACTCTTTGATGTCTGATTGCAGGAAATAAGATTTTTCCGAATCGAGATTCTTCATAAACTTCTCGAATACCACTTTGGAAAAATCATCATCAATCTTTTTGGGATTATAATGCCCTTCTTCCAAGAACTCACCTATTAACTTCAGGATGCGTTCAAAACGGTTAGAAGGTTCTCTGCGGATACCGGATGATTGTACGGCAAAAAAGATACTGCCCCCCAGCAGGAGAACAAGTATGATCACTAAACTCTTTTTACTGAACATATATTGGATAAAATTTGACATAAACGATTAGGTAAAAATAACGAGAAAAGCCGACTTCTACTAAGCCGTTCGTACAAATGCAGGCTTTTAACAAGCTCTTAGGTCAAAAGTGATGCCCGAAATTTAACGAACCATGCTACGGCAGCCTTACAGCAATCTTCAACTTACCAACTTTTTTTTGACCATTGTCAATTTTTTTCTTCAGTCAGATGTATACTTTAGTTCCATGACAGACAATTCAAAACAGGAATTACAGCAACTGATTGAGCAAATGAAAAAGCTGGAGGCTCAACAGGAAAACGACCGCCAGGAGTTACTTCAACTCAAGAACCAACTGCGGAACTTTATTTACAATAACCCCGACGTCCGGGCTTCGTTCCAGCCTGTTCCACCTCCGCAAAAGAAACCAGCGTTCAGCCTGGAGCAATTCATTGGTTTAAAGCTGTTGAATCTTGTAGGCATCGTTGTGCTGTTAATTGGTATTGCCATTGGTGTAAAATTTGCCATCGATAAAAACCTCATCTCCCCGCTACTGCGCATCATACTTGCCTATGTAGCCGGTGCTGCATTGCTTTTGCTCAGTGTTGTATTGCGAAAAAAGTACGAAGCCTTCAGTGCCATTTTGTTTAGCGGTGCTGCTGCCACCTGTTACTTTACCACCTATGGTGCATTTGAATTTTATGGCTTTATTGATCGGCCTGTTGCATTTGCCCTGATGGTGGCATTAACCATTGCAACAACGATTGTAGCCTTGCGGTTTAACCGGCAGGAAATTGCCACACTGGCCTTTGTTGGTGCGTATGGTATTCCTTTTCTTGTTGGGGGCGAATCGGGAAACATGGCCGCATTGTTCTCCTACCTGTTTATCATTAACTCCGGTATCTTGTTTATATCGTTCAGAAAAGACTGGCAATTGCTGAAGTACTTATCGTTTTCATTTACCTGGATCATTTTTATTTCCTGGCTTGTATTGCAGTACAACGACAAGCTGTGGTTTGGAACAGGCTTCTTTTTTACTGCCGCTTTCTTTGCATTATTCACCGCTACTGTTTTAGGCTTCCGCATACTGCGCAAACAAACCATGCCGGATATTGATTTCCTGTTAACCGGTACACTTAGTCTGCTCTCCTATGTTTCCGTTCTGCAACTCTATAAAAATGCGGTTAATGATGATGTGTTTGCAAACATTACGTTGTTTGATGGTTTATTCCATTTGCTGTTAAGCGCTCTTGTTTACAAACTGTTGCCAACATATAACAAGTTGAGCACCTGGTATATGCTTTCGGGCATTCTGCTATTGATCGTATTTGTTCCGATAAAATATGAGGGAATAACTGTTTCTGCGATTTGGATTGCAGCTGCCATTGGGTTGTTTGCTGCCGGCTTTTTGCTGAAGAAAAGAATACTCCGTTTCTTTTCAATCGGCTTGTTCGGCATCACCCTTTTTAAATTAGTATTGGTAGATAGCCTGCGCTTTTCTACAGTTGAAAAGATTATTACCTATATCGCTATAGGTGTTGTGCTGCTGGTTATCTCTTTTCTCTACCAGAAGTACAAAGATTTATTATTTGCAAAAGATAACCAGCAGAAACTACTGCAGGGTTAACTCATGTTCAACTTCGCTTCATCCAGGCGCCTTGTGCGGTATTTCTTTGGCGACATACCAATAATGGTACGGAAGCGTTTGGAGAAGTAGTAAGGATCATCAAAGCCCATACTGAAGGCAATGTCTTTAATTGAACGATCGCTGAAATCTAACTGCTGACAGGCTTTCTGCATTTTCAACTGCAGAAAATAATCGATGGGTGCATAGCCTGTTTTTTGCTTGAACAGATTTGAAAAACGTGATACAGAATAATTATACTGCTTGCTTAAATCATTCAACGAAATATTATCGTTGATATGTTCCTGCATAAAAAGAATGGCACTGTCTACACAATCGAGTTTATCGTTTGCTGTTGCCGTGTAATGGCGTGAATTGTAAATGAACAATGTGAGGAAATGTGACAGACACATGTTTGCAAACAACAGGTTATCGATACTGTAACCCAGTTCCAGTGTTTTGTAAATCTTCATGAAAATGGGAATAATCTCCCCATTATTCTTTACATATTCCGGTTTAAAATGCTTTTGTACTTCCTGTACTTCGTTAAACTGCGGTAACGAATCGCCGCCGAAATGAATCCAGTAAATCGTCCATGGATGATCGGGGCTGCTGCCATAGGTATGCTCCACATTCTGCGGAAGAATAAAAAATTCATTCGGACCAACTTCATACCGCTGTTTGCCAACCTGAAAAAAGCCATGGCCATCTACACAATAAAACAAAAAGTTTTCAGGCAAGCCTTTCTTACGGTACGTGAAATGATCTTTTGCTTTTGGATAATAGCCGATGGAATGGATGTGTAAATGCTGCAGCATAGGATTGCTGTTAACCCTCGACTTTAAAATAGTTTTAGGTATTTCAATACGCTGGCGACCTACACCGTACCAGATATTTTTATGCGAACCTTCTTTATTATCCTTTTCCTTCATACTGCAAGCAACTGAATGCGGCATGAAAATTACTAAAAAAGAAATTCATGGAACAAATCCTGTTCGCCACTTATAGAAATAAAGCCGGTTGACGGGAGAACTGAAAGAAACCAGTAATTTCGGCAACACTTAAACAACCGATCATGTCTTTATTTGTTTTTCGTCTGCATGCAAAAAGTGCAGCTGCTCTCCTGTTTGTTCTAACGTTTGTCTTCAGCGCTCATGCAACAATTAAATTACCTTATTTCTTCAGTGATAATATGGTATTGCAGCAACAAACCGATGCTGCCATTTGGGGATGGGCAAAAGCAGGAAGCACGGTAACCATTACTACTTCCTGGAACAAAGCAAAGTATTCGGTTAAAGCCGATGCTGCCGGTAAATGGAAAACAAAAATCAGCACAGCTGCTGCCGGCGGACCATACAGCATGACAGTGAGCGATGGCAAACCTGTTACCATCAAAAATATTTTATTGGGTGAAGTATGGTTGTGCAGCGGACAAAGCAATATGGAAATGCCGATGAAAGGCTACAGAGATCAACCGATATTTGGCGGCAATGATGCGATCTTCCACTCTACCAACGATCAGATACGTTTGTACACCGTGCCACGTTCGGTGCAACGCACTCCACAGGATACAACAAAAGCCTCTACATGGAAAACAGCAGAACCCGAAGCAGTAAGCAATTTCAGTGCAACAGCTTATTACTTTGCAAAAATTTTACAAGAAAGATTGAAGGTACCGGTTGCTGTCATCAACATCAGCTATGGTGGTTCGCCTGTTGAAGCATTTATGGATGCTGAAACTTTAAAAGCATTTCCTGAAATTCAGGTGCCTTTACCAACAGATACTGCACGACTCAACAACCGCAATGCAACTGTTTTATACAATGGCATGTTGGGTGCATTTCTTGGTTATACCATTAAAGGTTGTTTATGGTATCAGGGCGAAAGCAATAATGATCGTCCGAAGCAATATGAAACCTTGTTTCCTGCCTTTGTAAAACAGATTCGTGAACAAAGCGGACAAGGTGATTTTCCATTTTACTTCTGCCAGATAGCACCTTACAATTATTATAACTACGCTGCTGTAAACGCAGTGAACAACAACTCTGCTTATTTGCGTGATGCGCAACGGAAAGCTGTTGCAAAAATTCCGAACAGCGGCATGGCGGTGTTGATGGATATTGGTGAAGAATTCAATATACATCCCGGCGATAAAGCAACAGGCAGCAAACGTTTAGCGTATATGGCTTTGGCAAAAACTTACGGACTGAAAGGTTTTGGATCTGAAAGCCCGGCCTTCGAATCAATGACAGTAAGCGGCAATACGATCACCATTAAATTCAGCGGTGCTCCGAATGGTTTAACCAGTTATGGCAAAGCCTTACAATATTTTGAAGTAGCCGGTGCCAATAAAATTTTCCGTCCGGCAAAAGCATTGATCAGTGGAGGAACCATTGTTGTTTCTGCACCCGATGTAAAAGACCCTGTTGCTGTGCGCTATGCATTTAAAGATTTTGTGGTGGGTGATTTGTTTAGTACAGAAGGTTTTCCGGTGAGCAGTTTTAGGAGTGATGATTGGTGATTTTCAACACAGAGAAAAAGAGACGAAGAGTATACAGTTAAACAACTCGTCTGACGCCCACGTCTGACGAATAACATAAGTATTATTCGCAACAGTCTGATGATTCAGAGATGTCTCGTTCCTCGACATGACGGGTGTAAGAGTATAATAAAATATTGAAACCCGTCACCTCGACGAAGGAGAGGTCGCTTAGACTTCAAGCTATTTGAATAATGTAAGTAACGTTTTAATTCAGCTTCAACTCCACATCTTTCTTCCTCTCCTCCGGCAACACAATCAACTTTATAATTTTCCCATCTTTCAACTCTGCTTCAACAGTTGTTTTTGAAGGTGCATGTAACTTAAAGTGTACGTCTTTTTCTTTGGGCCATGCGGGGAACAACAGAATGCGTTGTCCATCCGTCTGCAATAACATTTCCTGCAGGCCGATCATACCACTACCACCCCAGTTATGATCGGGCACCCAATCGAAACCCGGTCCCCAGAATGCAGGGAAACGACGTTCACTATTTTGCAGTTTGAGAGAAGTTAATCGCCACGCTTCTTCGGTTAGGCCTAACCGTGCAGCCCAGATATTATCCTGCTTCCAGCCAATATGACTGCGGAATTTGATCACCGATGTATCGTAATGCCATGTATTTAATGCAGTGTCTAATCCCGGTTTACCCACACCAAAAATTCCCCACGGAAATACCGGATATAATTGCGGTGATTCAACGTTGTTGATACGCTCCCAAGTTTTTGCAGGAGCAATGGTTGTATGGCCGTTGAATTGCTGATAACTTAGTGATGGTACACGTTTCAATAATGATTCAACATATTGCTTTTGTTCAATTGACAAATTGGTTGAAAGTAATTGTTTGATGATGGTTTGCATTGCAGCAACCGTTGTCACCGAATTGTTTGTCATCTTAAATGTTTCCGCAGCACTGCCGGGATATAACACCAAGTGTCCATTGCCATCCAACGCCTTTGCTCCTCTTTGCTTGGCGAGGTATTGATAATGCTCATCGAAGAACTGCAGACAACTGATGATAAACGGAATTTTATCGCTGATGTCTTTGCCTGTGTATTCAGCTTCCTGTAACATCATCAAACAAAATTCAAATACCGTATCCCATTCGTATTCGAGCCACGCATTATACTCAACACCTTTATCAAAATAATCCGGACGTTTGGTACCGTACTCAGCAAAATTGGGCAGACCAAAATTTTCCATCTGCTCCGTAAAACAGGCACCGTTATGCTTCCAATAAACTTTCGTTCTTAACTCAGCATTTTTTTGCAGGCGTAAATAAAAGTTGAGCTGCGGTTGCAATAGATCCCAATCACCGCTCTTGATCATGGGGAAATAAACCAATCGTTGGTTTTGTGCCGTATGCAAACCGCCGCCCCAATTGCGGTAATCAGGTGTAAGACCTTTGTTGATGGTATCGGTATAGATCGGAGCAACCGTAAACAATCCACCGTTAAATTTCGTTGGCCACTCACCTCTTGCATTACAAGCCAGCATATAGCGGAAGAGTTGATAATTGCGTCCAACTTCCCATGAACGCCTCTTCTTTTGCAATGGATCAATTGCAATAAAACTCCTGCTCCAGAATTGTTTCCACCATTGCTGTGTTTGTTGAAAAGCTGTTTTATCTGCTTTTACTTTTTGCTGCAAGGAATCAAGCGATTGCTTCCATACAGTAATGTCATTTACCTGTGCATTGTGTAACGTTAATTGCAGCCCATGTTGCTTTGCTGCTGTTTTACTTTTCAGCTTCCATGCTTTGAAATCGGTTTGAGCATACCTGCCCGTATCTGTTCCGGCTGCAATAAAATTCTTTCCGCTGAAGGAGCCACCAAAGGCCAATTGTTTAAGTGGATTGTACAATTGCTCTTTCACCGTTTCCATTCCCTGCTGCTTTACAACAGCATCAAAAATGGTTTCGCTGCTGTTGTGATGATAGAACAACACTTCGTTACTGTTAAAATCAATCACATCTTTTTTATAGACATTATTTTTGGGCGCTCCCCATTTCCAGGAGTTGCCCCAGTTTTCCCTTGTGGTAATGACACGATCACGGTAACGCCAGCTTTCATAAGCTGCTTCAACATTTATTTTTTTGTTACTGTTGATCTCGATATGTGCAACAGGACGAAATACATCTGCCCATATTTTTACCGTTGCTTTTGTACCGTTATGTTCGCCTTCAGCTGTTACATATCCCTGTTGCAGATGCAACTGCTGTTTGAAGTTTGTTCCTGCAAATGGATTAGGAAATAGTTTCACTCTTAATCTTCCGCTCTTCATCAATGCATTGTTCTCATCGAAGTTGCCGCTGCGTGCAACGTAGATGAACAACTCTCCTTTTTCCACCCACACATTCATACCAATATCTCCACCACCGCAGGGCATGGATGCTGATGCGTTCTTGCTTTGAGTAGTCCATACAACATCGTAGTTCTGTTGTGCTGAAACAGTAAATGAGATTGCAATAAAGAAGAAAAGAAAAAAGTGCTTCATTAATTTATTTAGAATTAACCGCCGACAGGGTTTGCAACCGCTGTCGGGGTATCCCAACCCCGTCAGCGGCTATTAGCCCTGACGGCGGTTGATAATTATCGAACAATCAATTTCACTTCACCCACAATACCTGCAGGCAACAAGGGTTTATCTTTCAACCGGAACGGCGCTGTTGTCCATGTAATACGTTTTGCTTCCGGCAATAGCTGATCGCCGATTAAACGGTTATGCCAGGTATTGGTAACGAATATCTCTACTTTGTTTTCACCTTGTCTGATTGCTTTGGTAATATCAACGGAATATGGTTGTGTCCAGATTGTACCGCAATCAACACCGTTTACTTTTACAGTAGCAATATTGTAGAGTGAATCGATTTGCAGGTAAATCGAACGGTTTGTCACATCCTGTTTCCAATCAAACACATTTGTATACACCGCTGTACCCGAATAATATTTTATAGACGAATCGGAATAGATTGACCAACTCTGAAACTCTTGTGTATTAACAGATAAAGAAGGTCCTCCATATTTTTGATTGAATTGAATATTCCAGTTCTTTGATTTGAAAGACATTTCTGACTTCTCAGTAACGGGTGGCGAAAGCTGTTTACTATTTACAGGTTTCGTTTTCCGGAAGACATAAAACATCGATTGACCGGGAGCCATAACCATGAAAAGAGAATCGGTTTGATCGAAAAAACTCAAATCGCCTATTTCACCTGTTACCGGATTATAAATCTCAAGATGATCATGTCCATGAACTCTGAACTTAATTTCAAAAGAAGCTTCTGTATTGCTTTGGTTGGACAAAAAATAAATATCAGCCTCATTCGTTTTTCTGTGCGTCCACGCAATTGCATGTGCAGCATTTCCGTTAATTTCTACATCTCTCTTCACGCCCAATTTTTCAAACGAACTTTCCATATATGGAGCTGCAACTACGTTCTTGTTGTTGCCAAACAGCTTCATCCATTTCTGATCGATAATAATTTTTGCACCTGCTTTTGCCAGTTGTTGTAATTTCTTTTGTACCGCAACGCTCATCGTTGGGTTAGGGTTCATCAGCATCTTTCCCGGTATCACCAACACGCCATAACTCGCACCACCCGGCAATACTACTCTTCCATTCTTCACCTGCATCAGCATCAATGCATCGGGGTTAAAGGAATCGTAGGTATAACCATTCAACGGATCGATCCAGTCTTCCGGATCGGCCATGTTAGCCGAATGTGTTACACCATCCGGTATTTGTCGCAATGGCTGACCTTTATTTTCCAAACGCTTCTTTTCTGCTTCCACTTTTTCTTTTCCAAAAATGCCGGGCAATACACTCACCAAACGATCGGGCAATACCGAACGACGGGGCACTTCTTCTCCGGTGAACACTGCCACATCCACAACAGGATCGCCCATTTGCAACAAGGCCTGGCAACGTGTTAAATAGTCGATCCATGCTTTGCTTTGCTTAAACCATGTCTGATCTCGCTGAAAATACAAACCCACACCATCAAGTGTTACACCTGGCTTTCGATCGAGAAACGGATTGTGTGCAAATACATGCAACGACATTTTATTAATACCTAAAGCAAAATTGCGGTCGCCCACAATTTTCAAACTGCCGGGATGTTCGCTCCAATCCATCCTCACCGTTGTAAACGATTCCGACTGGATAATTTTCTTACCGTAGATATGTGCACCACTGATGGCATCACGCATATCATTGGGTTTATCATGTGTAGGACTATTGAACCAAAATTCACCCATCGGCAAATCTGCATGTTTGTAATGCATCAAACCATCGCTTACCATTGTAGGTGCAATGGCTTCTGTATTTACACTGCAGCCCAATGCATGTGCTTCTTTTTTGAGTGTGGTATAAAACACATCGTTCACCAACTCGGCAATCGTTTCACGAACATCATGCAACACTTTTTCCGATTTATCTGCACTTTCTACAGGCACACCTGCCATCGTTAACAGGTAAGGCATCAGATCGTATCCTCTGCGTTTCTTAAACTCCGCTGCAAAATTTGCACTCCAGTTTTGGCTGCCACATTCCCAGCTGTCAATATGAAACACTTTCAATACTTGTTTTGCCAATGCTGGGTCTTGAGCAAATGCTTTTCCGAACCAGTTATCGAATTGCCACTTCACTGCTTTTGCATTGAACTTATCGCACTCCAAACCCAAACCTGCTCCACCGGTATAATTGGTATGACCTGTTGACGTATGTCCAATACGAACGATGACCCAATTGTTACCCGCAGGTGCTTTCCAGTTAAGATTACCAGCTGCATCCATCTTACCTGTAAGGTTGATGATATTCTTTAATGGTACTGCAAGATTGTTCGGTACCTGCTCAACTGTTGTTGCAGTGCCGATACGCCACATTGAACCATTTTTTGCTTCATAGTGATGAACAGAAGGTTCATCGCTCAAATAAATACCGATCACTTTTAAGGAAGGTTTCCATTTGGCTGCATCCAGATCTTCTGAGCCCGGCTCCGATCCGTCTTTATCGTACACAAAACGAAAATATTTTGCTGTAGTAGACGGAATAGAGAATGTATAATCTTCATCCGTATCCTGCCAACCAAAACGGGGCGGATCAAGACGTGTTACAGTTGTAAAATTTTCGCCATCATCGCTGCTTTGTACAATTAAACGCAAAGCCTGGTAGGCATTACCACCTGTGCGTACAACAATGGAGCGACAGGTAAACGGCTTGGGATATTTGTATTGAATCCAGCAGGCAGAATCACTTTTAAATGAAGCCTCGTTATTACCGGTTTGCCGATATGCCAGAAAACTTGCACGCACATAATTGCTGGTTGAAACAGTTGGCACCGACACCACTTCGTTAAACGCATTACTGCTGTTGGCGGGATACGCATATACTGCTACGTCCTTATAATAATTTTGAAAGCCTTCGGGTTGTGCTAACTGAATAGCAGTTGTATCGCCGGCGGCAACATAGGTTTTCGTCCACACCAGTTTCTGCATGCTCAGTTCCGGAGTAATCCACGGACCACCTGCCAATGCAAAACCATCACTTACGTGCATACCTAACTGCAGATTCAAACGTTTTGCTTCCTGCATGGCAAACTTTACCAGGTTCCACCATTCTGGTGTTAACTGCCGCACGGTTGGTTGAAATGGAATTTTTGAAGTAGTATCCTTGATGGGCATCAAGAAAGCACCGCCAATGCCTACTTCTTTCATCGCTTCCAGATCGGCCGTAATACCTTCTTTTGAAAAAGCACCATGCATCCAATACCAGAATACCCAGGGCTTGGCCGATTGCGGCGGGTTGAGAAAGCTCTGTTCAACACTGCCCTGTTTCGTTTGCTGAGCAACAAGATGATTACTCACAAAAAAAGCTATCAAATACAACAAACAATATGTAGAAAATCTCTTCATATACGCAAGTCTTCCAGAGTTTTTATGCAACAAGCAATCTCCGTGTCTTTGTGTCTCTGTGTTTAACTCTAAAACTGCAATTTACTCTTTCCTTTGTCAACAGAAGTAGCCACAGCTATTCCTCGGTTATCTTTCTTATCAACGGCGCAATAGAAATGATACACCACACCCTTCCATTTTACCACAAAACTTTTATGTGCATATTTGGCATCATACGGTTCGGATGATTTGATGAGATCCTCACCTTTCCAATCCGTCCAGTTCACCAGGTCGTAACTGCACGCAAACCGGTTAAATGTTTCATTCTTTCTTGTTTCCCAGAAAGCACCAAAATAAAACATCACCCACACATCGTTGATTTTTTGCAGCACGGCATCGCCGGTAATACCCACACCATGTTCCATCACCGGATCGGCATGGTAACGTTTCCAGTTGACCATGTCATCACTCACGGCCATGCCGATGCGTTCGAACCAGCGCCACTTGGGTTTATTGCCGCTGCTGTCGCCATTGGCATTGTAGTACATGATGAACTCGCTGCCGAGTGTTTTGTCTTTATCACGAATAACAGTGCTCTTGTATAATTTCCTGTTTTCCCACCAACGCACATCTGTATCGGTAGAACTTAAAACGGGTTTTGACAACCGGTTCCACTCATGTGGTTTGATTGGATCATTGGTTGTGTTGGCAATACCGATTGCTAATGGGCCGGATTCATAACCACGATCTCTTCCGCCGATATAGCTCATCCAGTATTTATTCTGGTATTTTTCCAGTTTGTAATTACCGCCCCATTTTGTATTCTGCAAAGCAATGTATCCTGCTTTCTGATTATTGTCCCAATCAGTGGTATCAGAAAAACTCATGAGTTTGCCGAGTGTTGTCCAATCCAACAAATCTTTACTTTTTGCGATCCATGTTTCATAACCACGCCCATCGAACTGGATGTAGGTCATATACCAGGAATTTCCTTTGCGGAAGACGGATGGACAATCAATTTTCTTTGTCTCATTTTCGGGTGTAACAACCAACCCGTATTTGAAAGGCGTTTTTACTTCTTCATATACTTTCTGCATTATTTCCTGCGGCACCTGTGAAGTAACCACAGAGGCACAGAGTACACAGAGAAAAAACAATACACACTTCGTGTATCTCTGTGTCTTTGTGTCTCTGTGGTTCACCTTACTATTTAATTTCTTTTGCTCTCTCACCGGCTGATTTCTTTTTTGCGTTGAACGGAACTAAATAAAAGCTGTATTGATAATTCTTTGGTTTGATCTGGTATTGCTCCAATGGTGCTGCCACTTCGCTCCAGCTATCGTTACCACCTACACCCATCTGTATGAGATCAATATTGAGTGTGATAAAGCCTGCTTCTTTCAGTTTATTCGTATGCTTTGCGTTCTGGATATTTTCTTCGGTATAAGGCCATGCACTCATGCTGAGTAAACTATCGGCCACTACCAGCAATCCATCTTTTGATGTTTTGTTGTGGAGATACATCCAACGTACATCAGTACGGTTACCATTTTCCTGCGGCACCACATACGGCTCCATAAAATCAAAAATATTCTGGTTGTAGATGCCCACATCTGCACCGTAACGACGATCGATATAATTTTCAAATGGTCCACGACCGAAGTATTCGATTTGATCATAGCTTCTGTTGATACCCATCTGAATACCAACTTTTGGAATATTCGGCAGACCGGGCTTTGAAACAGCATTCAATATAAAGTCTATTTTTACAACGCCTTCTTTATTTATCTGATAAATGATCCGTGCAAGAGCACTGTCTTTTGCAATTGAATAAAAGCTTGCAACAGTGAGATGGCCATATTGTTGAGAAAAAGTAATATGTTTCAATACAGGCTTATTCTCATACCATGCTTTCAATACACGATGTGTTTTAAATCCACGCCTGTCATTATCGGTTTGCGGTCTTGTGAAATGCGGTAATAAAGGCGCTGCGATCTGTTCCTTACCACTCAGCTTGTACGATTCCAATGCACCTGTTTTCTTATTGATGAAAATGGAATAATCAAACTGTTTTATTGTATATCCTTCTTCTGTTTCTGTATAGATAACCGGAGTAAAACGATTTGTTGTAGACGAAGCAGGCTTTAATACCAACTGATTACTTGCAATCTCAAAACCCGCAGGCGCCCATGCTTCGGCTTTTTGCAATACAAACTTCAACTCTACATGATATTCCGATGCTGCTTTTGCTTTCGGTAACCATTTTGACACAGGAAAATCCACTGTTGTTGCAGGCGCTACATCAATACCACCGATCTGCTGATTGGAAATAATCTTTCCATCTTCTTTCACAACAATATAAGCCGTATAAGCATTCACATTCTTTACTTCACTACGGTTGATGATGCGGATGATACCTTTCAATGACCCGATAGCTATCGGGTCAGCCCACTCAACCTGTATCGGTTGAAAAATACGTTTGCATTCATACATCGCCTGCTTGGACCTGCCATCTGCTGCCACAATTCCTTTGATGGTGAAGTTGTCGAAGTACCGTTCGCCATAATCACCACCATAAGCATAAAACTTTACACCTGCCGAATCGGTTTTCTCCAAGCCCTGATCTTTAAACTCCCAGATGCAACCGCCGATCACTCTCGGCAAACTACGCCACTGATCCCAAAAATCTTTTAAGTTACCGGCACTGTTGCCCATGGCATGTGCGTACTCACAAAAGAAAATGGGACGATGATCGCCGTTGTTTTGATTCACTAATAATGGTGCGGTGTAATCAGATGGATACATTCTGCTGACTACATCTACATAATATTGATCCACCGGATTCTGAATGCGATGCGAATGATCATTGCTTTTTAAATAACGGCTGTCACTTGGATCGATATAACCTTCTTCTTTCGGGCTGCCCATTGCGGGTTCGTAATGCAAAGGTCTCGTCATATCAAAGTCTTTGATCCATGCGGCCATCGCTGCATGATTGGGTCCACTACCTGCTTCGTTACCCAAACTCCACATGATAATGCTCGGATGATTTTTATCACGCAAAGCCATACGACTGATACGCTCCACATAAGCACCTGCCCATGCCGCATCATGACTCAGCTTTCCACCCAAACCATGCGTTTCCAGATTTGCTTCATCAATGACCATTATGCCGAACTCATCACACAGGTCTAACAAATATGGATCGCTTGGATAATGACTGAGACGAACACAATTAAAATTGAATTGTTTGATTGTTTTAATATCCTGTAAAATATCTTCTCTTGTTAATGCCTTCCCTCTTGTGGGATGATGATCGGGACGATTAACGCCATACAAGTAAGTGAGTTTTCCGTTGATGAGTAATTTGCTGTCGCTCTTGCGAAATTCAATGGAACGGAAACCAAGCCTGCATGTTTTTACTTCGAGTACTTTACCGGTACTGTCTTCTAATGTCAATACCAGCTTGTATAAATTCGGTTCTTCGGGGCTCCACTTTTTGGGATTACTGATAGTTGCTTCCATCAGTCCAAATTTTACACGATCTAACCGTGGATGAATTTCATTGATGATCTCATCCGTTTTTTTCGAAAGCGGTTGTTGTAAAACCGGCTGATTGTTGGCATCGTATACCTGCGCCTTCAACACATAACCGGGCATATCAGCACCGGATAAATTTTCGATGCGTGGACGGATACTCAGCAATGCATCTTTATAATCTTTATCCAATTTTGTTTGGTAAAAGAAATCTGCAATACGAAGCTTGGGCTCTGCCTGCAAATACACTTCACGATGAATACCACTCATGCGCCATTGATCCTGGTCTTCTAAAAAACTGCCATCACTCCAGCGTATCACCCAAACAGAAATGATGTTTTCTCCATCCTGTAAGTAAGGAGTAATGTTAAATTCACTTGGCAGAAAACTATCTTCAGCATAACCGGCAAACTTTCCGTTGATCCATAATTTATACGCTGAACTCACACCTCCAAAATGCAGCGTGATATTCATGTTCTTCCAATTGACAGGAACGGTAAATGTTTTTTGATAACAACCAACACCGTTATAATCCTGCGGCACATGCGGCGGATTTACCGGACGAAAAGGATACACAGCACTTTTGTAAATCGGTTTATCGTAACCCTGCATTTCCCAACTCGATGGAACAATGATCTTCTTCCACCCACTCACTTTGCTTTTATAAAAATCCTTTGGTGCATCAGAAGGCTTTAATGAGAATGAAAAATCCCAATCGCCGTTTAATGAAAGATAACGTCCACTTTTAGTTCTGTCGTCCTTCAATGCATCTGCAACAGTTGCAAATGAATAAGCTGTTACTCTTGATTGATCCCTGTTGATGCCGCTCACATACGGATCTTCGTACGGCTCACGATTAAAAATTGTTGGCGCAACAGGAACAGCAGCCGGTGTTTTATCAACCAACTGTGCAAATGCGGTTTGCACCACAGAGACACTGAGCACACTGAGGAATACACAAAAACTTATTATATCTCTGTGTCTTTGTGTCTCCGTGGTTCTATTCTTCTTCTCTTCTTTCATTTTACTTTTTCTTTTTCATCAACTCCATTTCAATACATGCCTGGATAAATGGCCCGATCGCTTTCAGATCATCATCTCTTCTCGGTTCGTTCACATAATATTCATAGGTACCATCACGATAAGGAATGCCGCCCAAACCGGCACCTGCAACAGCCTGAATAAAATGATACTGACCGTTGGCGTCGGTTGTTACAAATTGGCTGATCATGCCCTTGTAGGCTTTTTGCAAAGGTGCATTGAATGTTGCAGGCAAATAATGCATGCGGATGCCCTTTGCCAGTGCAAACACAAACATGGCCGTACCCGATGATTCGAGATAATTCTTTTCCTTATTCGCCTTATCAGTTACCTGCCACCACACACCACTCTTTGCATCCTGGAATTTTACAATGGCAGTTGAGAGACGATTCAATATTGCAATCAATTCTTTTCTTCTTGGATGAGTTGCAGGAATAAAATCCAGCACATCCACCAATGCCATCATATACCAACCCATGCTGCGGCTCCAGAACTCCGGTGAAGTACCTGTTTGTTTATTCGCCCAGCCTTGCAGTTTGCTTTCATCCCAGCCATGGTACAGCAAACCTGTTTTTGTATCACGACTATATTTTCCCATCCACACAAACTGGTTGATGATATCGTTAAAATCCTGTTGTTGCTTATTTACCACTGCATACTCTGCATAAAACGGTTCGATCATGTACAAACCATCGAGCCACATTTGCGAAGGGTATTTCAGCTTATGCCAAAAGCCGCCCACCTTATTCCGTGGCTGAATACTGATCTGATCACGCAATGTTTGTGCAGCAGTTTTATATTTCTCGTCTTTATACAATTGATGTAAACGCAACAGTTGACGGCCGGGAGGAATATTATCGCTGTTGTATTCATCCATCACATAGGTTCTGATCTTTCCATCAGCGGTAATAAAGTGATCAACGATGTGTTTGGTATAATCGATATAGGTTTGATCGTTCGTCATTTTCCACAAACGTTCAAAGCCCATCAGCACAACGCCTATTTCATAATTCCAGTTGGCCGGACGATCACCTGTTGGCAATTTATCCTGTTCCAGATGACTGGCATACTTTTTCACCACCATTGAATCTTTGTATTGCTTCATGATGGTAGCAGCCATTTGTTTGGCGTATTCAATTTGTGCAACAGCAGGAACCACGATTGCACTAAGTACAGTAAGTAGCACAAAGAATTTCCTTCGTGTTCCTTTGTGTCTTCCTGTCTCTGTGGTTCTATCTGCAGAGTAGCGTACAGAACGTACAAGTGATTTTATCATTTTATAAGATTTAATCTTTGTGTTCCTTTGTGTCTTCCGGTCTTTGTGTTTCAACCGGTCTTCTTCTCCAGTAGTTCGCCAGCAAACTTCCGCTGATGTTCATCCACGGACTAAACACCGCAGCTGCCAAACCAACCGTTCCCAACTTACCCATGCTGCCTGCAATACCGCTTGCCATGCCGCCGTTTTGCAAACCAACTTCAAACGCAATGGTGCGACTTGAATTTTTATCCATCCCAAACAAACGACTGAGCCAGTAACCAAAGAAGTAACCGGCTGCATTATGAATAACCGATGCAATAAACAATAACAATCCAACCTTCATCAAATTTTCTCTTCCTGCAGCGGTGGTTACAGTTGTAAAATAAATAATCCCAAACATCGAGATCAACGGCATGATACTGTCGAGCTTTGGAAACTTCACCCACAGCCAATGATACAACACACCTGCAATCACAGCTCCTGCAAAAAAAGCCGATAGCTGTATGCTTTGCAACAGACCGTTATTATCAATGTTGCCTTGCAACAATACCACTGTAACGATCCAGATAGCAGCAACTGCAGCTATGAGGTGTACTTTCTTTTTTTGTGTTGTGCCTGCATGTTTTAAAAAATCGTGTACCAGTGCAGCGCCGATCGGCACCAGTACAATCTTGATGATCTCCATCATCATATCCACAAACTTTATTTCAATGAGTGTGCCGGCCAGTGTTTTCATTAGCAATGGTGTTAACAGCGGTGCTACCAAAGTTGCCATGGCTGTTACAATTACACTCAACACTAAATTCGCTTTTGCCAAATACACCATTACATTACTTGCCAGGCCACTGCTGCAACTACCGATGAGAATAATACCGGCTGCAATCTCCGGTTCAAACTGAAAAACTTTTGTCAGCAATAAACCCATCAACGGCATTATGGAGAAATGACAGAACAAACCCACCAATACACCTTTGCCTGTTGATGCCAATCCGCTGAAATCTTTTAAGCTCATATGTGTACCCATGCCAAACATCACTAGTTGAATAATGACAAGGATCAATGTTTTATCCCGCAGGTTGACGCCACCCCAGTTTTTAAATGCTTCCGGGAACAGCATTCCCGCAGCAACAGCACTGATGATCCATGCGGTGTATTGATATCCTTTCAGCGATGGCACCGAACCAAGCCCGATTGCCAAACTGATGGCAGCGATCAATGCCGAAGGTTTGTACAACGATGCATTCTCAATTGCCGCACCAACGACAACGAGCAAAAGGCAAACAAGCGATATGTATAAAAAAGATTTCTTCATTTTATTTCTCACTGATTACACGGATTTCACTGACTAATACATCTGTGTTAATCTGCGTTATCTGTGAGCAATGTTTTTAAATATTCCATCGCAATTGGCGGGCTTGCCAGTATCGGCACTTTCTTTTCTGCATCGGTTAATGTGTCCACCACTCTTGCCATGCTTGCCTGCGCCAATACAATTACATCTACCTCGTTGGCGAGTTGCTTTAATACATCACCTACTTTTTGATCGTGTGTGGCTGCATCGCCACTCATCAATGCTTCAAATGCGCCTTCGCACAACACAGCTTTCAATTCAATTTCTTTTCCTGCGACCAATGCCCTTCTTCTAACCAAATCGCTTGTTGGATTTAATGTGGTTGACAGTGTTGCTACCACGCCGATCTTTTTCCCGGTTGCTACTGCTTTGTCGGCCATTGGCTGATCTACCCGCAACACAGGCACACCTGTTAATGTTGCTGCGGTTTCAACTGCAGGACCGATGGAAGAACAGGTGAACAAAATATAATCTGCTCCTGCTTCTTCTGCCGATGCGGCATAGTTCACCACTCGTTTACTTGTTGACGCAGTTAATTCACCGCAAGCAATGGTGTTCTTGATCAAACTGTCATCCACAATGTTGAAGACTTTTACATTCGGCAAATACTTACTCACCAAGTCTGCAAACACAGGCACCAATGTTGCCGATGTATGAACCAATCCTAATGTTTTTTGTGACATCTTGTTTATGTTCGTTTTATTTTATGATACCAACTTTTGTATTTCTGTTTAGCTGTTGTTGCGTCGCACACTTGTGCCACACAATACGAATGAACATTTTTGTGGCACCCCGCTGCAAGCGGTGGTACGTTCTGTATTTCTGTTCATCTTTTTGGGAACCACAAAGACACAGATAACATTAAGTAACACAAAGGCTATTCTTCGTGTCCCTTCGTGACTTAGCGCCTTAGTGGTTCAAAAGAGTCCGAAATAATCCTCCGCCCCAACCTGTCCGCCTTTAAAATTCACTTCCAGTCCGTTGATCTTTTTATTCTTCGAATAAGCTTTACACAACGGTGCCCCACTTACAATTGGTGCGATCATTTCCACTGCATCAATCCCCATGGCTCTCGCTGCATAACTGCTTGTATCGCCACCGGCCACCACCACACGTTTCACATTTGAATGCAACACCGCATGCTTAGCAATAATGCCCAACGCTGCTCCCAATTTCTCCGAAGAAAGATTTTCTGTTTGTTTACTGCCTGTATGTACAAGTACGTTCTTTTGTTTTTGCAGAAATACCGCCACATGATTTAGTACAGCTGCATCAACCGTTCCTTCATCCACTATTTTCTGTGCATCAATGATCACTTCTTCAAAATCATTTGACTTTGCCCATGCAATCTGTGCAGCTGTAACAGGCGAACAACTGCCCGACACTACCAATAACGGCGTTGCCTTGACCGGTTTTTTCCATTCACTTACTTTGGTCAATAATCCTTTTTCATTCCAGTAATTACCCAATGCAGCTTCCACACCTGAGCCTCCCACACTGAACAATGTCTTTTCTTCTTCCAAGTCATTCATCCACTCTCCGACCTTTGTCAATTGTTCTTCATACATCGTATCAACTAAAATAACTTCTTCATCTGTTAACGCTTCTTTCCATTGCTCAACAGGAAGATCAAGTTGTGTAATATCGATCAATCCTATTTTCTTTTCTGTTTGTTTTCCAATATGCAGACGCAGATCACTTTCATCTGCCGGTGTTACCGGATGTTTACTCATCGATGGATGACGATCCAATCGATAAATTTTTCCGTTACTTCCAATGCCCATGCGTGCAAACAGATTACCGAACAAACAATACCGACCCAATGCAGGCATACCGCCAATTACCGGAATCAGTTTGTTTGGAAAAACTGTTGCACCGCAATCAATGGCTTTACCAATACTGCCAACTGTTGCTGACGAATCAAATGTAGAGCACACTTTGTAATGCACCTGCTTTGCACCACTTGCTTTCAGTTGTTCAAATGCAGGCAACAATATCTCCTGCATCTGTGCAGGTGATAAAGCTCTTGTTTTACCCGCCACTCCAATCACATCAATATCCGGAAACTGCAGTAACTGTTCTGCAGTTGGTGGTTCAATAAACAACACGGCTTTTGCACCGGCTCTTGTAATAAATTCAAGCGCATCAGTGCTGCCGGTGAAATCATCACCGTAAAATGCGAGTAATATGTTTTGTTTGTTGTTCATTTTTTTGCCACTAAGGCACGAAGGCACTAAGCGACTCAAATTTTTTATTATTGTTTTCTTCTTTGTGTTTCCTGTCTGCCGCCAGGCAGGCTTCCTGTCTTTGTGTCTTCGTGGCAATTACCTCTTACCGAATTTTTCAACAGCTGCTGCAAACTCTTTATACTGCTTTGCCGCATCTTCCAACGTTAAACCATCCACCGCTGCTTTCCATGCCTGCTGTAATGCCACCACGCCTGCTGCTGCACCCATTGGATGGGCCATGATACCGCCACCAGCCATGTACAACAGATCAACTGTTTTTGTTCTTCTGTATGTTTCAAATGCCTGTCCTCCCCATTGACCCGATGATACAACCGGCACCACTGTTTTATGATCAAACATTTTTGTTAAGCATGCTTCAATCGATGCCACGACACTATCATCACTCTCCCAGAATTTATTTTGAATACCGTTCACATGCATCTGGTCTGCACCTGCCAATCGCCATATTTTCTGATACGCTTTATAATCGATTCCTAACAATGGATGTCTTGTCAGCATACCCCAACCATTGCGGTGTGCATGTATCGCCAATTGCCGCTGATCCATAATTTTCTTCGCAGCTGCCAGGCCTACACTGTTAATGCTGATCATAGCACAGGTACCGCCACTGTTAACAATCTTCTCATAACGCTGCAGCATTTCATCCACTTCTCCACTGAGATTGAATGCATACATTACTTTCTTACCTGTCTTATCTGCATGTGCGTTGATGACGTTCATCACTGCATCAACACGGTCATTGAAACTGGAGTTGCCCGATGAAGAAAGCAGTTCATCATCTTTTACAAAATCAATTCCTGCTTCAGCCAATGTCTTAACCATTGCAGCCGTTTGCTCAGGCGATAAACCAATAGATGGCTTGATGATAGTGCCGATCATTGGACGACCTTGCACGCCTGTTAATTGTCTGCATCCTTCAATACCAAATGCTGGACCTTTGAATTGTTCGCCGAATGAGGCAGGCAATTCAATATCCATCAACTTTAAACCGGTGAATTGTGTGATCTCGTATAAATTTCCCTGCAGGGTTGAAACCATCACAGGGAGATTGTAACCGAAGTTTTCGATGCTCCACGATACTTTCACAATGGCACGGTGGTACTTCCCATCCTTACTCGTTGCACCGGGAATGGCTGGTTCATTCACTGTTTCCAATACTTCTACCGATTCCACTCTTGCCGCAAAGCGTTGTTTGAGTTCCGCTGTTTCGCCGGGCACCGCTACAAATGTTCCAGATGATTGTTCACCGGCCAATACCGCTGCTGCCTTCTCCGGCGCATACGGCGTTTCGATGTAATATGTTGCTAAAATTCTTTCCATGTTTTTTTGTTTTGAACCCTTAAGACACTAAGTGCACAACGCAACACGAAGTCTTAGTGAATCTTTCTGCCTTCGTGTCTTTGTGGTTCCATCTACTATCTTGCCAACGGCAACCAAACCGTCATATCTGTTTTACCACGGTTGGCCCATGCGTAATACGGAATAAGTTTAATGATTACCGGCTTTAGTTTTGTATTTACTTCTTTATATAAGGTATTGTTCCATTGATTCTGATCGAGCAATCTTGCTTCACCTGTTAAGGCCATTACATTTCCTTCTGCAATTTTCATCGGCACAGGTTGCAGTTTGATGTTGGATGGAATCAGCACATCAAATACGTTTTGTTGTGGCAGGTCTGTTGATTCCAGACAATAGATCACCGGTCCACGCTTTACTGTTACCTGGTTTCTTGTTTCTTCCACCAATGGATTGCTTTCGATAAGTGTTGCAGGCATATCCATAGTGAGCTCTAGTTTATCATTTGCTTTTACCGTTAACTCAACATAACCATTTTCTCTTTTCGCTGCAACAAGTTTACCGTTTTGTTTTATGTCAAATCGATTGCACCAACCCGGAATGCGAAGAAAAATTTTCGTTCCATTCTTTGACAGTTCTTTTATGTTCATAACAACCGCACCGCTCCAGGGATAATTGGTTGTTTGCTCCAGTTTGATCTTGGTTCCATCATGTAACTCCGTTACCAATGTATTGCCGCCGTACATATTGATGTACAAACCTTTTTCACCAATACTGTACATATAACTGTTTACTTCAGCAATGGTACGCACTACATTCGGCGGACAGCAATTCGATTTGCTGATATAAGGCACTCTTCCACCTTCCCAACGCAGATGGTACGGGTAGTTTGCTGTTGCTGCCAATGGATTGGTGTAAAAATATTTTGTGCCGTCCATGCTCACACCGCTCAACACGCTGTTGTATAAAGCGAGTTCAACAATATCAGCATATCTCGATTCTCCAGTTAATAAAAACATCCGCCAGTTCCACAATACATTACCAATGTTGGCGCAGGTTTCATTGTGTGCACTGAAGTTGGGTAACTGATAATCTCTTCCATAACTCTGGTGCACTTTCTGCACGGTGTCAGGTTTGTACGAAGTACCATCCACACTCACACCATCATATAACGCACCGCAACCACCGGTTACATACATTTTTGTATTGATGACATTGTTCCACATTTTGTTCAAAGTGTTCATCAAGGTTGCATCGCCTGTTTCAGCATACACATCGGCCACACCTGCAAACAAATAATTCGCCCTCACAGCATGACCAACCACTTTATTCATTTCACGGAAAGGTGCACGGTCGCTGTTATCATCTGTTCCTTCAACCGTACCACGGATATTGATGAGATGAATCACCAGATCGAGATATTTCTTTTCGTTTGTAGTGCGGTACAATTCGGTTAAGCCCATGTAATGCGATGGACAGATCGCATTGCGTGCCAGTTCAGGAGTTGCCGTTGCATAAAACCCAATCAGAAAATCGGCTGCTTTCTTTGCAATGTTGAGCAAAGTTGTTTTACCCGTTGCACGGTAATGCACACAGGCCGCCGTCATTAAATGACCAAAGTTGTAGGCTTCAAAACTTAACTGATCATCAAACATTTTATCCTTGCCTGTTTTCTTTTGTTCGATGATGTTCTTGGTATAGATATAACCATCGCTCTTTTGTGCTTTACCAATTACATCAATGGCTTCATCCATCCATTTTTCCAACTTCGGATCTTTAGTGTTGGCATACATGGCTGCCACCGCTTCCAGTGTTTTATAAAAATCACCATCATGAAACGATGGGCCACGGAAACGACCGGTATCTAAACCGGCAGCCACTCGAAAATTCTGAAACGAATAACAGATGTCTTTGCTGGTATAGGTTTGCCAAAGCTGCGGCAGCATGGCATCACGACAAACAGCAAAACGTTCGGCCCAGAAACCTTTTGTCCATTGCACATCACTGATGCCTACGCCGGTAAGCTTTGCATAACTGCTGCCTTGTGTGTTGACAAGACTTGTTTGCGCTGAAACCTGGTTCAGCAATAAAATAGATAGCACCAATGTAACACTGATTCTTTTCATCTTATTGTGCTTTATAGTTAATAACATATTCAACTCCGGGCATAACAGTTATCTCATACAAATCATTTCCTTTTGAAACAGCTGTTACATTATTACCTAAAGGCTGAGATTTACTTTTTAATTTAATTGTCCCCTCTCCTGTTACCCCTTTGATCTTCACCTGCTCTTTACTTACATACAATTCAATTTCACCTTGTGGCGTAGGTACTTTACCCTGCATCCATTCCAATCCACCAAGATTTGGTTCAACAACATATTCAGAATAACCCGGCGCTGTTGGCTTTACGCCGAGGTAATATTTACCCAACAAATACAACGGACTTGCGCCCCAAGCATGGCATAAACTTTTTCCAAACGCTCTGCCATACATCGCATAATGCTCTGCTCCTTTTTTGGTTGGATCGTATTCTTCCCAGAAACTTGTTGCTCCGAGTTTCAACATTCCTCCCCAATAGTCTTTCATTTCTTTCAACACATAATCCTGTTCGCCTAAAGCACACAATGCTTCCAGTTCGTAGAAACGCATGTAAGGTGTAGTGATCTTCTGAATATCGTCGTTCAGTAAAACAGATGTTTTCACCTGTTGTTTTTGTTGCTCATTAAAATAATCGAAGAAGATGGAGAACATATTGGCATAACGTGTAACATTTTCTGTTTGCTTGCCATCTACACGGCTGTGCACCAATGCCTGCTTTGTATCGTTCCAGTAAATGTTGAATAACTTACTACGCATATCTGCAGCCAGGGTATTGTAGTGTGTTGCAGCATCTTTATTGTTGGCAATGTTAGCGCACAAAGCCATTGTTTCCAGGCTACGTGCAAGCAATAACTGTTCAAAGCTCACTTCGCCTTTTTTGCTGAGTTCAGCAGCCCAATCGATAAAAATCCAGTCGCCTGTCATCCATTCCATCAACCCCTCTCTATTTCTTCTTGCCAGCACGTAATCCATCAGCGTTTTCATGCGATCATAGTTCTGTACAATAAAATCTTTATCGCCGGTGTAGAGATAATAATCATAAATACCGAGGAACCAGTAGAACGTATAATCCATGATGGTGTTAATGTGCCCTGTTACCGGATCTTTTCCCCGCAACGCATAGGTAGTACGTTTTACTGTTTCGTTGTCGAAGTAGAGATAATAGTTCATCAAATAACTTTGAAAGGCATCACCACTCCAGATCCAACGATCACGTTTGATACCATCAATAAAAAATTCTCTTGTGTTTAATTCAAACGTATATTTTGATACATCGTAAATACGATTGATCTCTTCATCGTTACAACTGAAACTGCCACGTTCTTTTACATCAGCATATTCATACAGCATCGAAACAGAATCAAGTGTCACCCCTTCATCGTATTGCACATTTACAAAACGAAAAGCTTTCGACAGTTTCATGATCTTATCTTTCTTCTCAGGGTTGTTCACATCTACCCTGTCCAACGTTTCGCAATGCTCTGCTGATAATGCTTCTTCTTCTGATTCACCATAGTACACCGACAGTTTACCTTTCCCACTCAACCCGTGCAATTGAATAAACCCAAAGGTTTCCTTTCCAAAATCAACCAGCATAGAGTTCTTTCCTTTTAAGGTTGATACTGCTGCTTGCTTTCTTGTCGGTAGCATAAACTCCGAAGGCAATTGCGTAGGCGAATTAAAATTCGAACTACCTGCATGAACCCATTTAGTAGCGGAGATGTCGGAGGCTTTGCCCGTTTCATCAATCCATTCTTTGTCTTCAAATGTCACGAGCCAGGTAGCATCCGATACGATGGTCTTTCCTTTGACATAAATAGCAGGCACGTTGGCCTGATTAAATACTTTAATGTTGATCTTGTGTTTACCGGCAGGAACTGTAATCTGCTTGGGACTTCCTTCAAATGCTTTTCCATCGAGCTTTACATTGTATTCGCCTTCTACGTAAATGTCCACCGTTTCTTCTGTGGGCACATCAAACACTTTGTGAAAATCCATCAGCACATAATGGCTATCTATTTTCCAAAATACAGGAAAGAAGGTGCCTCGTTCTGTACGACGGTTTTGCATTTTATTGGCTAGCACAATTTCAAAATCGCCGGGATACCATATCCAGGTTGCTGCAGAAGAAATATTTGATAAAAAAGAGTTGTTCATTGCTTCACGTTAATTGCTTCGTGTTGTTTGCTTTACATTATTCTAAAACTCTAGATATCCTCTCCGTATCTTTCATTGGTTATTTGTTGTAATGATTTGCCTTGGGTTTTTGGTGTCCAGATTGTTCCTACGATCAGTGCAAAAATGAGCAGCCCGATCATAATGTAAGCTGCAGTATAAAATCCTTCACCATTCTCACCATAAATATTTACAAAACCAAATCCCCATGCTGCTGCAATGCTTCTAACGGCAAAGAACATGATGCCCTGCGCAGCTGCCCGGTATTTTGCCGGAAAAAGTTCTGAAGCCCAAAGCGCATAAAATGCCTGCACACTTATGCCGGCATGTATGCCCCAAAGCATGGTGAACGTCCATAATGCAACATGATTTTTTATTCCGATGAAAATAAGAATGAACCAGGCCACTATCCCAATCGTTGTACCGAAAACATAGAGCCAGCGTTGATTCACTTTATCAACCAACATGGCAAATCCAAAATAAGTGACTGCAATAATCACAATCCATTGTACTGCCGTAATCATGTTGGCCTCACCATTTGAAAGACCGCCTGCGGTTTCATAAATATGTTGCTGAAAGAAACCCATTACCGAAGCCACCATATTCCAGCTGATGTAAATGCCGGCCAGGAATAGCATTGTGCGGATATTCACTTTGTTGGTAAAGAGCGTACCAAACGATGCGAAAACGTCCGGTTGTTTTTCGTTTGATTGTGATTGCTTTGCTTCTTCCCAATCTTTCGATTCATTGAGTTTTCGTTGCAACGTCCATGCGATAAAAGCAACCACTAACAACGATCCAAAAATGATACGGCTGCTGAATACATTGATGGCTTCAACACTTGCATCTTTACCAATAAAAAGTGTTGCTATTTTTTGCACGTAATCAAATAAAACACCAGCCGAAGCATCAGCGTTGCCAGGAGCAAGGAGCATGCCCAGCAATAAAATAATCATTGGACCCACACCCCATGCAAACTGTGAAATACCCATATTCTTTCCACGGTTACCTACTTCTGAATTTTCGGAAATATAGGTCCAGGAAGCAGGAACACCCACACCTACAGAAATACCTGTAACAAGGAAGCCAATCAATAGCATGGGAAAATTAACAGTAAACATGATGATAGCTATCCCAAGCATATATACAAGCATGTTGTATGTATAAATGGTTTTGCGTCCGTATTTGTCGGCAAGGAAACCACCGAAAATTGCACCAATAGCCGCTCCAAATGCGTTAGCGCTAAGCGCATTCAGCCAACCGAGATGCCCTTCGTTAAGCCCAAGGTAATTTTGCCAAAGCGTCAACCCGCTTGCGCCTGCAACGATTGCTCCTGCATCCAGGTAATTTGTGAGCGATACAGCAATCGTACTTTTTAAACTTCCTTTTTTATGTTCCATGTTTAGTGTCCGTTAAATATGATGTAGAGAGTTAGTATGACAAGTCCTAATAAGACAAATAAAATTTTTACCTGCTTATCTGCTTTTGGTAATGGTGCTGTTTCGATAGCAGCCGTTACTTTGTTTTTATCTACTAATGAAATGATGATCGCTGCAACAAACAATACAGCGAAGATGTAAAACGATATCAGGAAATAATGCGGCCACCAAGTGTTGGAACCTGTTGCAGCATCGGGCGGTAAGATCCATAAATTGAGCATGCCTACCAATAAGCTGAATGCAGAACCTGCTGATAAAATTACATTTACCGCAAGCTTTGTTGTTCGTTTCCAAAACACACTCAATAAAAAGGTAACAGCTAATGGTGGCGCAAGATATCCCAGTATGGATTGAAAAATATCAAACAATGTTTTGCCTTGTATATTATCAAATGCAATGGCCATTAACACAGCCAGCACACAACCTGCAATCACCGTGTAGCGACCAACATTGATCTGTTTTTTCACAGTTGCCTTTGGATTGATATTGTTGACATAAATATCTTTTGTAAACACAGTACTCAATGCATTCAATGACGAACCAATGGTTGCAACCAATACTGCTATCAATACACAAATTACCAAACCATTTAAGCCCGAAGGAAACAGGTTTGTTACCATTGTCATGTAGGCTAACTTATCATCAGTCAAATCAGGAAACAATGCAAAACATAAAATGCCCGGCAAGATAAACATGGGCAATGCCAATACTTTTAACCAGCCGATGAAGTTTACACCCAACTGTCCCTGCTTTAAATTTTTTGCACCCAATACACTTTGCACCATGCTTTGATCGGTACAGAAAAAGGCAACGGCCGATACAGGATAACCCAATAACAATGCATGCCACGGATAACCGGGATCGGATGCAGGATGAATCAAGTTCCAAAAGTGATTCGGTGTTTTATCGATCAATGCAGTGATGCCACCAAGCTTTTGCAAGCCGATAAACGTTAATGCCAATGAAACAATGATCAACAGGATCATTTGAAACACATTTACTTTCGCTATTGCTTTTAAACCGCCCATGTAGGTAAACAAACCGGAGAAGGCAACCAATACAATTGTGGATTGCCACATGGGGATGCCTAAAATCTGTCGAACTAAAATTCCTCCGCTGAATAAACCAAGGCTTAACCAACTGATCAAAATTTTTACCAACGCATAACCTGCTAAAATATCCTGTGTGCTTTTGCCGTAACGCTTGCCCATGAACTCAGGCATGGTGCTCACTTTACTGGCGATGTAACGAGGTGCAAACACCATTGCCAACAGTGTTAAAAACACAAATGCATACCATTCAAAATTTCCGCCCACAATACCTGCTGAAAAACCAATACTTGCAAAAGCAAGTAATGATGAAGGGCCGACATTTGTCCCCCACATATTAAAGCCAATGTTGTACCAGTTGAGTGAGTTGCTGGCAAGGAACAAGGTTTCATCTTTTTTCTTGTTGCGGAAACTGGCAACATAACCGATCACCAGCAATGCAATGAGATAAATTGCAACGATGGCAAAGTCGAGTTGTGTAAGTTTATCGTAAATTTTATTCATTTATTTTTTGTTACCTGCTTTCGCACTTGTGGCATCTTCGTTGTGTCACTCACTTCAACGTTTTGTTTTTTATTCATCAATTGTCTGAACTGGGATTAATAAGATTTTACTGATTCAGAAGATTAAACCCGTTAATCAAATAAATCATTCAAATCATGGTTCAGACAAATGTCTTTGATCTTCACCGGCACTCCACTCTTCAAACTCTTATCCATTGCCTGCAACAACGCTACGGTTCCAATTCCTTCTTTCATATCAGGATATGCAGTGAAGCCTTGTTCAATTGAATCAACGAAGTATTCCAGGTAATTCTGATACTCGCCTGCATGATGACTCTGTCCTTCGAAACGGAAATAATATTTCAAGGTGCTGTCGCCCCAATGAATGATTTTTTCTTCACCTGTTTTGTCGGTGATGGAATAACGCAGTTCATGATAATCGGCTTGTGATGCACCTTCTGTACCACGCAGAATACAGGTCATGCCGCTATCACGTTTCACCGGTTGTGTTGGACTCGTGTATGTTCCGCTCACTCTTGCAATACGTCCATCGGTTGCTTTAAAGATGAAATGCATCGTGTCTTCGTTTTTTAAACCGGCTGCTTTTCCATTGGCGCTAATCATTCCATAGCCCATCACTTCTTCGATGTTGGGCAAATAGTAACGGATGAAATCAACAGGATGACTTAACCCGCCGTACAACCATTTGAATGAATCTTCTAATGCCCATTTCTTTTCGAGGAACCAACGATGATCGGCGTTGTAATGACTTTCGATGGTGATGAGTTCGCCAATTTCTCCTGCTTCAAAATCTTTGCGCTGGCGTCTATACGGCTCGAAGAAACGGGAGCTTTGTCCCACAAACACTTTTTTACCTGTTTGTTGTTGAAGCTCAAGCAATTCTTTCGCCCTGCTCAAATCATCAATAAACGGTTTGGTGCACACTACATGTTTGCCATGCAGCAATGCCTGTTTGATATGATCGGCATGCAGATGATCGGGAGTATAAATGGCGATGATGTCGATCTCTGCATCGTTGAGCAGATCATCGTAGTTGGTCGTGTAATTATTAAAATCAAATTCTTTGCAACGTTGTTTGCATAATTCTTCGTTACGATCGCAAATAGTTTTGAGATGCAGCTTTTTGCTTTGCAACGCTGCGCTCATGGTACTGCGACCTTCACCAACGCCTAAAATTCCGATTGTCAACATAATTTATTTTTTATTCCACCGGATAAATCTGGTGGCTAGTCATTCATTTGCTTGAGAAACACCCACGTCTCACCCAGTTTCGTTCCGTTAATGCCTTCTTGGTATTTTTTCATGATCTTATTCCATTCATCCACACGAGGATTGTTCTCGGTTGTTCTTGGGTTGAGTTTATCCAAACTCTCTCCTTTTGGAATGCTGATGACCAACATTAATTGCCTTCCGTTCCTGAACAACAACAACTGCTGAAAATCTGCATTGCAGAATCCTTTGGATATCTCCGGCCATTTTTCAAACTGCGTAGCATGATAGTCGAGGTATTCTTTCTGCATCCTTTTATCTTCCACCAAATTTGCCGTGAGGATGATATGCTCCCACTCTTTTGCTACAGATTTATCACTGCAATGTTTTTTCTTACTGTATTCGTAAAACATGTTGTGATAAACTCTTACTTCTGCTTCAGGAAAATTGTTGGCGATGCGTCCCTGCATTACGCCGATGTCCTGCACTTTATCGAAGATGACATAATGATTCTGCCAATGATAAATGGCATTGCTATCCATGTTGTTCTTCGCCAGCAATTCTTTCAGCTTGGGTAAATTCAATTGCATACCATCTTTCACCACTAATTCAATTACTTCGTTATGTTCTTCGTTGATGGCACCAACCTTCACCGTTTTGTTGGCAGTTAAATAGTGGAAGCGTTTTTCAAGTCCCGCATTTTGCTTTACACTGTCGTGCACCTGCGGACCATTATTACTCCACACATTACCGGGACCATTGTTATTCTGCAAGTACTTTCGTGAAGGCGTCCAATTATTTTTTACAGTAAAATGCGAAGAGCCTTCATCGGTATAAATATAAAACCAGTGTGATGGTAAGTGAGCAATGGGCGATTTGTAAATACTGTCGATATAATTCTCTTCAATGATGGAATTTTGTTGTGCACTCAATGTATAGATACCAGCACAATCGTAATTCCATTTGCCGTAATGATGAATTTTGTTGGCGACGATTCGGTTGTCCTTCATCATATTCTGTGCAGGTGACCATCCCCAACCCAAACTGATACCACTGTACGATACATTTTCAATTTCGTTGTGACGGATACTTGTTCTGCTAACAAAACCACAGCCTATACCGACTGTGCCCCAATCTTCGTTGGTAGCATTGGTGATGAAGTTGTTTTCAATAAAAAGCACATCACATTTCTCCCGTTCATCTTTCGGATCAAACGGCAAATGAATTTCTCTTCCTTCATCACCATAATTACCGGCGAGGATAGCCGTACCGCCAATATCGCTGAACAGATTATTCTTCGTCATATTATCCTGCACACCTTTTTTCAAATCAACACCTGTTGCTGCCAAATGAAGAAAAGAACAGTTTTTAATTCTTGTACGAAGGGCATAACTCAATTCTACTGCAGCCGCTTGTCTGCCAACCCAAGCCTGGTTATCCAAACCCGGTTTTGTTTTTGTGCCTGCAGGTTTTAACCGGTATGCTTCCGTCATATACAAACCAACCTGGTGCGGCACATGACCTTGCAATGATGGTCGCAACCAACCTGTATGCTGAAAAGAAAGACCATCGATCACTACGTTCTCAACCGGATCATCAATTGTTCCGTCTACACGGATCAATGTTTCGGTAAACGGTGCAATTATTTTTGCTGTTGATAAATTTTCATTGTTGCGTGGCCAGTAATAGATTTTTTTACTGGTGACATCTAAATACCATTCGCCGGGTTCATCTAAAAACTGAATCGCATTAGTCAAGTAAAATGCAGAGTTGCCGGTTTCATTACTCATCCAAGGAGCTGGCCAGGGATGTTCGTTTTGTATTTTGCTTTCGGGCTGATGAAAGAACAGTTTTGTACTGTCGCCCATCACCTGCACTTTCTTCACCCGCAGGTTAGCGATCTCCCACCATTGATGAATAAATAACTCCAATCCTTTTGCTTTATCCAAGTTCTGAAAAACCAATGTCGGTATCACACAGGCGGCTTCTGCTTTGTTCCAGTTTAAAATGCGCAACATGGTATCGCCATTGGAAGATTTAGCTCTTACTGCTTTCACATCATCTACCCACAGTTGACGAAAATTAAAATCATTACCATTTACCTGTGGCACATCCGCCACCCAAATTTTATTTTGATGCTTAGCCTGCAAACCGCTGACCGGAACAGTTACTCTTTTCCAATTGCCGATCTGTACGCCGCCACTTAAAACAGGCTGTTCATTTTCTGCTGCTTCAATAAACGTGGAGCTTTCACGGGTGCCGCTATCTTCAGGCCGTATCACAATGGTTTCAAGCACTTGATAATTGCCTCCACGTAAAATAATATGAATACCATCTTTGATTGTTGCATCATTCAACCTGCGCAATTCTCTTGCTTTGCGCAAGGCCATGTTCAATGTTGCAAAAGGGTTTTCTTTTGAACCATCGTTGCGGTCGGAACCATTGGGGGAAACATAAATATCTGCTGCACTGCTCACTTGAGCAAACAGGATACAAACAAGCAATAAGCAAGATCGCAATCGTTTCATGTTGTTCATCAGCTTGAAGCTAAAAAAACTGCCTCAAAAGCAGGTATTCAGGCCAATAAATGTACCGCTGCTGCACTGGGTGAAAAATGTAAGGAATAGCTGAAAAGATGGAATATTTTCCTGTTTTGCAGCCCAAATCTTACAAAAAAGAAACCGGGAAAGAATTCCCGGTCGTTAACTACTAAATAACTGCTGTATAAATAGAAAATGTTCACAATTTAGTACCCATCGTTCTGCCGAAGATTGGGGTTATTATCCAACTCACCTTGCGAGAAAGGCAACACATAATTCTTTGTATCAAACTTCAGGGGCACATTGGCCGGGGTTGAAAGTGTGGGCAGTTTAATGTGTGCAATGTTCCAACGTTTGAGATCATTGTAACGCTGACCTTCGAGTGCAAATTCAATACGGCGTTCGTGGCGGATATAATCACGCAGCTTTTCTTTGGTATTATACTTTACCTGGTCGGTTGGCGGCATTGCGATTCCTGTTCTGCCCCTTACCTGGTCAATAGCAGCATACACACTTGCATCGGGTCCTGTTGCTTCATTCTTTGCTTCGGCATACATCAGTAAAATATCGGCATAGCGTAAGTGTATATAATCCTGATCGGTAGCTGTAGCTGTAGCTGTTGTAAACGGAGCCCTTGTAAGATCAACATACTTTTCTGTGATAAACGTGGTTGCAGGTGCATAGCTTCCGCTCCAGGTTGCATTGGTAGTGGGATTTTTCCAAACTTCGCCCGGAAGTTTAATGGTAAGATCCAACCTCGGGTCACGATTAGCATAGGGCGTTGCTGCATTGTACAATGGCGATTCGCTGATCGATTTACCATCGGTCATTTCATAATCATCTACCAAATTTTTATACGGCTGCATTAATGAATACCAACCCAGTTCAATATCCATACCAGCCGCACCCGGACTTGTACGTTGCGGATTGCTTACAGCCAGGTATTGTGTGGAGAACATAATTTCAATATTTACTGCTGCATTCGCCTGACCGGCCGTTTTAAACAATGCGGCGTAGTTATTCGATAATCCAAACTTCCCAGCAGCCCCACTCATGATCGTTTGCAGCAATGTTGCGGCTGCAGCCCATTTTTGCTGTGTTAACAGCACACGTGCCTTCATTCCCTGCGCACTGCCTCTTACTGCACGACCATTGTATTTTTCATCTGGCAAATTGGTTATAGCAAAATCAAGATCTTCTTCAATGAATGCGTAAACTTGTTCTTTTGTGCTTTTGGCAATTTTTACTTCATCCAACGTTTTAGGATAGTTTTTGTACAACACTACTCCACCATAAGCCTGAACCAGGTCGAAATAACACAATGCACGTATAAAGCGCACTTCTGCCTTGTATTGATTCTTCTTTGCTTCCGTAACCGGAGCCTTGTCTACGTTATCCAGAAAGAAATTACAGGTACTGATGGCACGATAAGGCGTACTGTACATATTGGGTAATGCACCGCCAAGCGTTGCCGAAATACCACCCGTTGTCATTAACAGCATATTGGGCTGATTGGTATTGGCATCAAGATAAGCGTTGTCGCTTAACCCGTCGAGATATACACGTTCATAACCTAAAAAGTTTTGCTGCAAACGGGAGTATACACCGGCTAATGCACTTTGCACATCTGTTTCCGAAGTCCAGAATGTTTGCGTTGATACGCTGTCGAGCGGCGCCCTGTCGAGTAAATTCTTTTTACAAGCTGCCAATGAAACCAGCAGTACAAGTAAAAGCGTATAGGATAATTTATTGTTCGATTTCATGTTTTAGAATTTGATGTTGAAGCCTGCGTTTAAAATCATTACCTGCGGATACTGTGCAAAATTGCCCGACACACTTGCTCTTTCTGGATCACTACCTTCATACTTGGTAAATGTGAGCAGGTTTTCGCCCGATATATACACGGTTAATCCTTTAGAAGCGATACGCTTTGTTACCGATGCAGGAACGGTGTATGAAAGCATCACATTTTTCAAACGCAGGTAGGATGCATCCATAAGATAATATGTAGATGCGCCGTAAGCTGCAACACCGGTATAACCAGCGGTATAAATTGCAGGCAATGTGTTACTGCGGTTTTGTGGAGTCCACGCATTACGCCATTTGGTTGTAGGTGGTGTACCCTGCATAAACGGATCTACACCCCAGTTGTTTACTCTTGCTTTAATGCCCTCAACACCCTGGAAGAAAAACGAGAGGCTGAATGCATTGTAATCAACATGCCCGCCAAAGGAATAAATAAAATCGGGATAGGCACCACCAACCACAACACGATCATTGGCATCAACTTTCATATCACCATTCATATCTTTCATCTTCAGATCACCAGCTTTCGGAGAAGTGTTTAACGCATGTACGGGCACGTTGGGGTTACCAATATCTTCTACCTGGAAAATTCCGTCCCAAACGTAGAGGTAATGTGCATCGTACGGTAGTCCAACCTGGCGAATGGTACTACCCAACGAAGGTGTAATGATCTGATCAACCTTGTTTTTTGCTGTTGAAATATTTCCGTTAACACCATAAGAAACCTTGCCGATGTGGTATTCGTGACGCAGATCCAGCTCAATACCTTTTGCATGCATGCGGCCGTTGTTGGTTGTTGGACCACTTAAACCTAAACTTGCAGGTACCGGAATCGATGAAAGAATATCATAGGTTTGTTTCTTGAACCAATCAAATGTTAAACCAAACAAGCCGTTGAAAATATCCAGGTCAAAACCAATATCGGTGATCTTGGTCGACTCCCAACGGATACTCTGATCTCTGAACGAATTAATAACAGCGCCTGAAGTTGGAGTAGCGTTTCCGAATGGATAACTTACGTTTAACGATAACACATCCTGGTATGGATAGTTACCAATATCCTGGTTACCCAACACACCATACGAAACACGCAGCTTCAGATTGTTGATCCATTTTGCATTATCACGTACAAAGTTTTCTTTGCTAACATACCAACCTGCCGATACCGAAGGAAACACACCCCAACGATAATCCGGTGATACACGTGAGGTACCATCGTAACGGATATTGGCTTCAATTAAATATTTGCCTTGATAATCGTAATTAATGCGGCCGAACAATGATTGCAATGCCGCTTCGTTGGTGCCGGGCAAGCCGGGTAAACGAGGATAGGTATTGTTCAATGCTTCGCCTGTAGATGTATAACCGGAAATTTCCTGAATGGCAGATGACACACCATTAAACCTGCGGCCACGTAAGCCCTGCGATTTTGTAAAGAACTGTTCGTAACCTGCCAATCCTTTTACAGAATGATCGCCAAAGTATTTGCTGTAGGTAAGTGTTGAATAAAGCGTAGGTGATATTACTTTTGAATACTGATCGGTTACACCAACAAGATCGGGACCAAGGTTAAATACTTCGTAATCGCCTGTTGTTGCATTCTTCACCTGCGTGTAATACGATTGGTAAGGATGCTGGTACATTTTATAATATTCATCTACATAGTTCACCGCTACTTTCGATGACCATACAAAGTTTTTCAGCAACTTCACATCCATAAATGCCTGCGCATTAAGGTTGTACTCTTTTGTGTTTTGCCAACCCATTTCAAATGCTTCCTGCACGTTCCGGTTCTTTCCTTCATTAACATATGCTTTTGAAGCAATTCTACCGCTGCCATCAGGTAAGTATGGACCTATCAACGGACCGGCAGCATACACCAGCAACGCAACGTTTTCGCTGGTAAACGGCGGCTCTTTACGATCCTTGTACGTCATATTCATAATCGTACCAATTGTAACCGCTTTGCTGATCTGCGAAGTGTAATTCAACATAAGGTTATACCGTTTGAAATTATACACAGGCAACAATGCATCCTGATCAAGATAGCTTGCAGAAAGATTATACGTGTTCTTATCCGATCCACCCGACACCGAAAGATTGTGATTAGTAACAAATGCAGGACGGAAATAATAATCCATTGCATTAAAGTTGGGATAAAGAATACGGTCTTTGGATGTACGGTACTTCTCGATCTCGGCCGGATCGTATTTGAAGGCAACACCACTTCTTGTAGCAGCGGCATTGTACATTTCCATATACTCAGCAGAGTTGGTGATAAAATCCGGAAGTTCGGTTGCCGACTGACGTGAAAAGTTTGCAGAGTAGTTAATTACAGGTGCTCCCTTTTTTCCTTTTCGTGTGGTAATCAGAATTACACCGTTAGCAGCACGTGAACCATAGATAGAAGCTGAAGCTGCATCTTTTAATACGGTCACATTCTCAATATCGTTTGGCGAAATATTGTTGAAGTTACCAACCACACCGTCAATTAAAACCAGTGGCCCTGTACCTGTAGAAAAGGAACTGCGGCCTCTGATCAACAAGTTCGCATTATCTCGGCCCGGCTCTGCAGACGGTTGCGTAACCTGTAAACCTGTTACACGACCCTGTAACAAGTTCGAAGCATTGGGTACCGGTCGTTTTGTTAATTCAGCACCTGATATGCTCACCACAGCACCGGTAAGATTTCCTTTCTTCTGCGAACCATAACCAACAATAACAATGTCGGATAAATTATTGTCGCTTGGTTTTAACTGAACCGTTATACTGTTTTTCCCGGTAATTAATATCTCTTGTTCTGTAAATCCTACATAAGAGAAGACAAGTGTTGTAACATTTGCCGGTAATTGAATAGAAAAATTTCCCTCGCTGTCGGTAATCACCGACTGTGCAGTTCCTTTTGCAGTAACGGTTACACCTGCAAGAGGCTCGTTGTTTTGATCTGTTACTTTACCTGTTACTGCATTTTGAATTGCAGGATGATGATCAGGAATTGTAAACCTTTTTTCCGATAAAATAGGATGTGACATTCCCTGTAGGTATAGACAAAACGCTATACCAACGGCAAACAATTGTCGTTTCATGGAAGAATCGTTTAAGTTTTAGTTTTTTGCTAAGAAATAGTTACCTGTAATTTGAAAGTGAATTAAAGGTAGAAGCGACCGCAAACGATTGCAATGTATTTATCAACTAAAAAGATGGAAGATTTTACTTTTTTATTTTCTTGTAATACTTGCTGAATCAGTGTTTGCAATAAAGAAAAAGAGGTTTGTAAAAATTACAAACCTCTTTGTTGAAATTCTACTAAGAAAAAATTATTCGCCCTGAAATACCTTTTTAAGATAGGTTGTATTTGCACCATAGTTATATTTTGTATCAGAAGGTTTGCGTGCATCTCTGCTGCGTTCAATCACTAACCATCCACTCCATCCTATTTCATCCAGCGCCTTTTTCACTTTGTACAGATCTATCTGCGGATCATTTTCTAACCACACACTGTCTTTGTTGGTGGCATGTATCATGCTGATGCGATCCTTGCCGAGGATTTTTAATTCGCTGATGAGGTCTCTGCCTTCTTTCAACGGATTGGAAAAGTTGAAATAAATTTTGATGGCAGGTGAGCCAATCTGTTTCAGCAACTCCACTTCTTCTTTTGCAGTGAGTGAAGTTTCAATGCCGATGATGACACCTGCTTCTTCTGCCAGCTTACCTGCTATTTTCAAACGTGCAATCACCGAATCACGAATAGCCGGATTCTTTTTGATATCGCACTGCACACCCAATGGCAGGAATGCATGTTTTACATTCATCAGCTGCATAGTTTTAATACAATCTTCAATGCTGCGGATGTATTCTGCCCTACCGCAAAACGATTGTGCATAATAGCCCGTCATTGCCAAGCAGAATATTTCTACCTTCTTTTCTTTGGCTGTTTTAATGAAATGGTTACGCACACTGTCGATGAGCAATTGATTATCGAATGTTGGACGATTGCCCAATCCGCCCATATCCACTTCCACACCATCGGCTTTCAGTTCTGCAGTAAGCGTGATAGCACCAAGCTTCTGGCGTTTAAGCAACATCAGATCGATCAAACCGATTTTATAGCGTTGATTGGTTCTCGCCTTTTCTATTTCTTCTGCAAAGACACGTTCTAAATTTTCAAACCCTTTTACTGCATGTGCAGGTAGTTTCTCTCCATTCTCGCCAAACACATACAAACTCTTCTCCGGTTCAATGGTGATTTTTGATTCATCGATATTACCGTTTGCATCCTGGATGGCCTTGATGTTTAAACCCAGCTGTTTTGCCATGAATACATACACCGGTTTACGTTTGGTTATTCCGAAATCATGTTTGTCTTGCGGCAGGTGCACATTGGTTACGTTTTCCTTTTTGTTATACCAACTGTACATCGTTTGCAGATAAGGGAAATCATGTTCGGGCATTTTATCTGTCCAGTCGCCGCCATCACTAACAATTAACTGCGGACGAGGGGCGGCCATGGCTGCAATCTCTACATTGTTTGTTCTGCCGCCACATGCATGAATATTCATACCGCTTTCGCATGGGCAACCGCCATAGAAATAAGAGGACAATGAAACAACAGGTGCAGATACTTTAATGCGATCATCCAACGCCGTCATTAACACCGTATGACTGCCGCCACCTGAACCACCGGTGATGCCTACACGGTTTGTATCGGCATCTTTCTGTGCCAGTAAATAATCAAGAATGCGGATAGCGCCCAATGCCTGTATAGTCATCGCCAAACTTCTGCGATGATCTTCAACTTTGAATTGCAGTAACGATTCGCCCCATGCAAACAGATCGTAACTGAATGCCATGGCACCCATCTTTGCCATGGCAGCACAACGCAGTTGGCAATCGGCACGGTAACGTTGTTTTTCCCAATGACCATCGGGGTTTAAGATAACCGGAATTTTGCCTTTAAACTTAAGTGGCTTGTATAATGACCCGTTGATCCAAACGCCGGGTAATATTTCAATGGCCACATTCTCTACGCTATAACCATCGAAGAGGCGTTTGGGAGTAACAATTGGTTTGCTGTTTGGTGCTGCCGGTAAATGATTTAACTGCAGCGCTTCTTTTAAACAAGGTTTCAACTCTGCTTTGCGCTTCTCCCACTCTTCTACTGTTTTGTATTGTGCAGCAATACGATCCATCTCAGCCCAGCCTTCTTCCACAGGCCAGCGGTAATATTCGTACGCACTTAACTTGTATTGCTTATCTTTTTCTTTCTTCACTTTTAATTCCAACGGCTTCAGAATATTATCCAGCGTTACTTCTACATCGGGACGATACTTCCATTCGGCATAGGTAACCATCTTGTTATTTACCATACTATCAACGTACTTGATGGTAATGCCGTATTTCTTTTGAATATCAGTCAGTACTTCTTTTAAAGGCTTAGCATATTGTTGATCGGTGTTGAGTTGTGCGGAAGAGTTGAACCACAAAAATACAAAAGCGCAAAGCAGAAGCCCCCCAAGTCCCCTGAAGGGGGAGCTCTGATGCACAGCCCTATCTTGTTGAACAGCTTTATTACAACAAAGCATTGTAGAATAGCGGGGGCTGCGTGTGGTTATCCCCTCTTGGGAGGGGTTGGGGTGGGTTGATGAATAGCGAACAATACGCACAAGTGTGCGACGCAACAGAAGATTCATAGTGTTAGTGTTGCCTGTTACATTATTATTTATCCATTTCATAATTACCCATTTTTATTTATGCCGATTTGCTTTCCAACTACTGTACAATAAATTTGGTTCGAGTACAGGTTTCGGAAAAAACAAACTGGCGATATAACCAACCACGATCACAACCAAATGACTGTATACGCCAAGCATGAGTTTATGATGTGTGAAATTAAAATTACCTAAATCGAGTAAGAGTTTTGGTTCCTTTACACCAATGGGCGTGCTGGTTAAGAAAGCCCATGCAGTAAACAAAATACATGTAATGATACCGATGTTCACACCTTGACGATTTGCTCTTGCACTAAACAGACCCAACAGAAAAATACCAACAATACCACCGGAGAAAATAGCATAGATGGTGAAGATGACACCCAACACACCTTCGTTGCCCAATACAAGATAAAGTGCACCGATGGCAATAGAAATCAATCCCGATAACACCACAAAGGTTTTACTCATGTAGAGATATTCTTTATCTGTTTTCTTTGGACGTAGTTTTTTATAATAATCCTGCATGCCAACTGCAGCCAATGAATTCAAATCGGCACTGAGACTACAGATAGCTGCAGAGATGAGCGCCGCAACTAAAAAACCAATGACACCTGTTGGCAACTCCGTCATAATAAAATGCGGGAACACTGCTTCGGCTTTCATGCCTTCGGGTAAATTGTTTTGTTTATAAAACACAAACAAGGCTGTACCGATAAACATAAAGATCGTCCAGATAGGAACAGTTAATGAAATGCCCAACAACGACGCTTTCTCTGCTGCACGATCTGATTTAGCTGTGAGATAACGCTGCACCACGGTTTGATCAGTTGCATATTTCTGAATAGCATAAAATGCGCCGTTGATGATCATCACAATCAGAGTGAGTTGATCGAAACGAAAATCATAAGGGCCAAAACCTGTGCGGTTGTTTTCGGTTGCAACTTTGATTGCTTCTGGCACCCCCCCTTTTATGGAAAACAACAACACGCCTAAACAGATGATACTGCTTGCAAACAACATGAAACCCTGAAACACATCGAGCCAGATAACAGCCTGCATGCCTCCTTTTAAATTCACCAACACCAATACAAACCCAACTACGGCAAGAATGATGTAGGGACTGATGGTTGTCATTTCATGAATGGCCACGGCAATTAAAAACAACACTGTGCCCATACCTGCAAACTGCCGGATGATAAACGATGACGAACTGTAGTAGCGTGCAAAACCTCCGAATCGTTTTTCAAAATATTCGTACGTACTAAGTCCGATCACTTTGCGGAAGAGTGGCACGATAAACCAGATGGTTCCCAACAAAACGATGGGTACCATTAAGCCTTGCACCAATAATATCCAATTGCTGGTATACCCTTGCGCAGGATAGCCGAGAAATGTTACACTGCTGATAAGTGTGGAAAGCAACGACAAGCCCAATGCCCATGCGGGAAAATTACCTTTCGATAAAAAATATTTTTCCGTTGTATCCTGTCTTTTGGCAAAACGAAAACCGAGGTAAAGCGTAATGCCTAATACCAGCAGGATAATGCAGTAATCAATAAAATGTAAATGGTTCATGGACGAATCGTTATGTGGTGCTGTGCTCACTGATTGCACTGATGAACACAGATTGTTTTATGCTATTGACTAAACAGTTGTTTTATTTCATTGCTTAATTCGTAACTACCGGGTTTAACCGTGATGTATAAATTGTTTGTTTTCATCCGTACAACTCCTCTCGTTAATTCCTGCAAGGGTGAAAGCTTTTTGATATTCAGTTCATTTAAAATAGCTGTTGCTGTTGATCCACCTTCGAGGAACAGTTCTTTGATCTGCTGCTCTTCCACTACCTGCGCCACCAGTTTTGCCATATTGTTGCGTAGTGTTAGAGCAGATGCATTTTCAGGCAACTCTTCTTTCTTTACTGCTATGATGGCTTTCTGTTCTTTTGCCAAAACATTTCTGCATTGCTGCCACCACTCTTCTGTTACTGCTCCATCATTTGTACTGATCTCTTTCCCTACATACAATACCACTTCACTTCGTTCACTAACTTCTTTGATATAATTCACCGAATTTTCATAAGCTGTGCCGCACACATACAAAAAAGGTTGTTTCAGTTGAAAGCCCTCCTGTTGCTTCAATTCAAACCGTTGTTCCAGCAGTGCTGTATAAAAATCACCTGCGCCTGCCAGCACAAATTCATCGTTCATCTTTGCAGCCCATGCCTGCACATCTGCATCAGTTGTTGCTTCGCCAACAATAAATCCTGTTGCTGGAAGTTGATCGTTGTGTTGAAGCACCTCTACTTCATCATTCAGTATTTGTTTTACAAAAGAACTGCTTACAGGAAATTCCGGATCGTTTGCAAAACCTGTTTCGCTGATGGGTGTTCCCTGCACATAATAGGTTCCGTTGCTGATGGTTCTGTTCAAGAATGGATTTGCAGGAAGAATAAAGGCTTTGCTTTTCTGCATCAACTGCATCTGAACTTTCAGTTCATCTAACACATACCCACGCAACACCGAATCGATCTTTTTATAAACAAGCGATGGATTAAGTTGCAACACTTGCTTTATTGCTTCTGCTGTTTTTTCTAAAGCAGCAGTTTTATTCAAAGAGCGGCTATCTGTACTTACGATCAGCACATCTGCAGATGTTACAGCAACATCAGCCGTACATAATTCTACATTCAGTCCGTAACGCAGACTGATGCCAGCTAACTCAGCGGCTCCTGTAAAATCATCGGCTATTACTGCAATCATATGATGAGTGATCAGTGATGAATAATGAGTGGCCACTCATTACTCATCATTCATTATTTGTTTTTTGTCAGTTGCACCGCACTTTCAATGGCCAACACCATTGCATCGGCGCTGGCAATGCCTTTGCCTGCAATTTCAAATGCAGTACCATGATCAACAGATGTACGCACAATGGGCAAGCCCAATGTAATGTTCACACCTTTCACACTATCCATCTGTTGTTTCTCTGCATTCCATTTAAAACCTGCCAGCTTAAAAGGAATATGTCCCTGGTCGTGATACATAGCCACCACACCACCGTACGCTCCCATTGCTGCTTTTGCAAACATGGTATCAGGTGGTACGGGACCTTCTACATCATAACCTAAGTTTCTTGCCTCGATAACTGCAGGTAGTATTTCTTCATCATCTTCGGTGCCGAACAAACCGCTATCACCTGCGTGCGGATTCAATCCTGCCACACCAATTTTCAGATTTGTTTTGCCTAAACGTTTTAATCCATCAACGATCAATTCGATGACCTGCACAATGCGTTCTTTCTTTACCAAATCACATGCTTGCCGGAGTGACACATGCGTACTTACATGGATTACATTGATATGATCTTCCACCAGCAGCATCGCATATTTTTTTGTGCCGGTGTAATGCGCATAGATTTCTGTATGTCCTGCAAAATGATGACCGGCTTCGTTGATGGATTTTTTGTTGATAGGACCTGTTACTGTTCCATCCACTTCTTTCGCCAATGCCAGTTCAATTGCCTTTTTCACTGCCTGAAACGATGCTTCGCCACACATGGCTTGGATTTTACCAAATTCCAGCTTTGCAATATCTGTGATGCCGAGGTCGTACACATCAATTGTTCCTAATTCAAATTTTGCATCCGCCACTTTTGTTACGGCATTCACTTTTGCATTGAGTTGCAGTTTATCAATGATCTGCTGAAAAACGATAGCATCACCTACCAATAATGGTTTGCAGATATCGTAGGTCTCTTTTTGCAACAATGCTTTTACAGCAATCTCGGGACCGATGCTTGCAGGGTCGCCCATTGTAATGGCTAAAACTGGTAATGTGCTCATAACTACTTATCCTTTTATTTCTTCGTACGACTGAATTAATTTTTGTTTCTCCTCTTCATCTAATGCCTGCAACGGCGGCATCACCACATCTTCACAAATTCCTTTGTGCTGCATCACTGCTTTCAATGCCCACAAACTTTCACCTAATGTTTTTCCACTTTGGTATAAGTTGCCATACACATCACTCAGCTTTTGCATGTCGAATGCTTTTGTATGATCATTTGCTGCAACTGCCTGCAGCATCTCTTCATATATCTCAGGCATTAAATTTCCTGTACTTGGTATCAAGCCATCACTGCCACCGATCAATGCTTCAGCGGACTTTGCAGCCCAGCCAAGAAAATGACCAAAATCTGCACGGTCTTTCCACAAATCCAGTGATTGAGCTAAACGTTCATCGCTGCGTTCTGAATCTTTTGTTGCAATAATATTTGGGTGATGACTTAACTCATCAATCAACTGCAACGGAATACTCATGTGTGTGGTTGCAGGAATATTGTAAATGATCACGGGTAGTGGCGATGCATCAGCCAGTGTTTCAAAATAAATCCTCATCTGCGTTTCGGTTAACGCATAGTACGAAGGCAAAGTTGCTGCAACAGCATCGACTGCATGATCGGCACAGAGCTTTGCAAACGCAATTGATTCGTTGAGTATGTTCGATGATATGCCTGCATACAAAACCGATCCTGCCTGTTTGAATTTTGCAGCCGCTTTTACATACTGTTCTTTTACGTCAGCAGGTAAGGAAGCCGATTCACCTGTTGTACCTAAGATGAACGGAGAGATATGATGCTGGTAAAAAGAGTTGAACAATCGTTCAACAGCTGCTTCATCGATCTGCAGTTGCTGTGTAAGCGGCGTTACAGCCGGAACAATCACGCCACTAAATTTCTTATTCTTCTTCATCAAAATGCCGATTTAAAAATTGCCACCGCATCCTGTTCGGTAATTTCTCTTGGATTATTTTTCAGCAGTCGCTGGATCTTCATGGCTTCACTCGCCATTTGCGAAATGGCTTCTTCTTTCACGCCCACTTCCCGCAAGGTTGTTGGAATGCTGCAGGCTTTGTTCAGTTCTTTTATCTTCTCCACACCAGCTTTCGCCGTTGTCCATGCATCTGTTTCACGTGTGCAGCCCAATGCAACAGCCACATCTGCATAACGATCTACTGCTGCCACAATATTATACTCCATTACATACGGTAATAACACAGCATTTGATAAACCATGCGCCAAATGATACATACTTCCCAATGGATAAGACAATGCATGCACACCTGCTGTGTTCACCGGACCTAAACAAAAGCCGCCATACAAACTACCCATCGCTACTTTTTCTCTTGCTTCGATATTGCTACCGTCTTTCACTGCTGTTTCAATATGTGCAGCGATCAAACGCATGCCTTCGTATGCAAACAGGTCGATGAACGGCAATGCAAATTTGTTGGTGTAAGCCTCCAGGCAATGCGTCAACGCATCCATTCCTGTTGCTGCGGTTATTGCAGGCGGAACAGATACCGTTAACAGCGGATCAACATATACAATATCAGGAACAAGGTATGGACTGATGATGCCTTTCTTCTGGTTATCTGCATCATCAACCAAAATTGCATTGGGCGATACTTCACTGCCCGTACCCGATGTTGCAGGAACACAAATCAATTTTTTCTTTCTTCCTTTCAGTAAACCTATCCCAACATATTCTCCCAGCTGCTGCTCATTTTCCAATTGTGCAGCCACCAATTTGGCAATATCCAAAACACTGCCGCCGCCAATACCAATCACCACATCGGGATTGAAAGGCGTAACTTTTTTCATCAGCGTCTCAAAATCGCTGAAGCTTGGTTCGGCAACTATGGATCTATCCGTTACAACATTTATGTTTTGTGCAGTGAGTTTTGCGGTAAATGCATCAATGATCTGTTGCAACGGCGTAATGGTTGCAATAAACACTTTTGTCGGTTGCAAAGCCACTACATCATCGATCAACTGTTCAAATGTTCCGTTACCCGTAACCAGTTTACCGGGAAAAAAAATACGCAAAGGAAGCTGTGACATATTCTTTGTTTAATAAACGGTTTCCTGCAAACTGTTCGATCCTATAATGGATGGAATATCTACTTGCTGGATGCCCAGTTTTTCGCACCAGTGCCGGAAACGATCGTATATATCATCTAATGTTTGTCGTTGTTCAGGTGTTAACTTGGTGGCAACTGCACGGCTGATAGTTCGCACAGGCAATCCTCTCTTCTGTAAAAAATATTTCGAACACATGGGGTATGCAATATGAATCAACGGATCCACTTTTGTCAACTCTTCCTGCAACCATTTTACTTCTTCCTTTTTATCGGGATTGTTTGCATTGTTCACCATCCACACCATTACTTCCGGATAAAAATTACCGGAGATAGACGACATCCCTTTTGCGCCTTGCTGCAGACTAAACGCTGCATTGGGTGTATGTGCATCGTAAAACTCCATGTTATTTGGCGTTGAAGCCAGTATATCGAGTTTACCTTTTACATTTTCGTGTGTGATGGATGTGTCTTTGTGATAGATCAACCGGTTTGCCGAAAGCAGTTGACGGAACACATCGTTCGTGATGATGCGTTTGTAAGGAGCCGGACATTCGTACATACCCAACGGTATATTGCCGGTGGCCAAAAACATCTGTTCAAAATTGCGGAGCAGAATGTCGTCACTGTCTTCTTCCTTTGCAAAATGACCGGTGATCATGATCGCCGCATCAATTCCAGTATCGTAAATCTTTTTGGTAAACTGTGCTTTATCGGCAATGGTCAACCCAAACGAGCCTGTTGCCACTACAGGCACACGACCTCTTACCTGTTTTACAATATGTGCGGTTAAATTCAAACGCTCACTTTCTGTTATGCTGAACATTTCGCTGCTGAGACAGTTGGCGAAAAAACCTTTTACGCCGGCCGCTAAATAAAACTCAACCAATATACTTACTACATCCAGATCAACCTCTGCTTTGAGATTGTATGGGGTGATCATTACCGGGACAAATTTTTTATCGGGCATAACAACCTTTATTTAATGCATAAATTTGACTTTATCGGCACGGGTTTACAATGTAGCATTTCACTTTTCTGCTGTACAATTTTACTGTTTTGAAGGACGGAGTTTGGTAATAAGTAAGCCAGTAAGGAAAATGCTCAAGGTTCCCACCACAATGACCATATTCTTGTGCAAGGGATTTTTCAGGAACGCATAATTTTCATTGAGTTTACCCGAGAAGGTCATCCACAAAATCACAATGATGCCAATGATAACGGCTGTTATGGCTGCTGCATTTTTTGTTTGCCGGCTGATGAGTCCAAGCAAAAACAAACCAAGCATACCACCGGCGAAAATGCCACTCAACTCCCACCAGATGTCGAGCAGGCTCTTTGCACCAATCATCGCCAAACCTGTACACAAACCAATTACGCCAAACACAATGGTTGATACGTGCAGCAAAAAGAGTTTACGTTTATCGGTGATATCGGGTTTGAAATATTTCTGATAGATGTCAACCGTAAACACAGTAGCCGATGCATTCATATTACTGCTGATGGTACTCATGGCAGCCGATAATAAGGCAGATACGATCAAACCAACCAATCCTGTCGGGATATTGTTCACCATGAAAAACGGTAATACTTTATCGCCATAATCGGCAGGTGCCAATGTTGCAGCCAATTGTTTTGCTTCGGGTGCATTTGCGGCTACGCCTAAACGTTCGGCTGCTACCTGTAGTTTCACCGGATCAATCAAACCGGGTTGTGTTTGATAAAATGCATACAAGGCAGTGCCGATGATGAAGAACAATAACGATGCAGGCACATACATCCACACACAAAGCCAAACGGACTTCGCTGCCTGCTTCTCCGTTTGTGCAGTATGATAACGTTGAATATAATTCTGATCCATCCCGAAATTATTCAGGTTGATGAAGAAGCCATAGAACAACACTACCCAGAACGTTGATTCGGTAAAGTTGGGTGAGAAACTGCCGAGACTTGTTTTATGATCTGCTGTTGCTACATTGATAATGGTAGAAAAACCGCCGGGTAGATCATTCACTACTAAAAATAAAATCAGCAACGCCCCCAATGTTTTGATGATGCCTTGTGCCACTTCCGTCCAGATCACCGCTTCCATGCCACCCAGCACCGTGTAAATGATAATACAGATGCCCATCACGATCATGATGGATTGCATACTGAAACCTGTGAGTGCCTGCAGACTTAGTGCAATACCAAAGAAGATGGAACCCATACGTGCAAACTGTGTCAATAGAAAACAAACCACCGCATAGGTTCTTGCCCACGGACCAAACCGTTTTTCCAAATGTGTGTACGCCGATATTTCACCTGTGCTTCTGTAAAACGGAACAAAATATTTGGATGCCACCCATGCAGCCAATGGCATGGAAATGCTGAACACAAATGCGTTCCAGTTGCTGCCGAATGCTTTCCCCGGCACACCTAAAAATGTATTACTGCTTAAAAAAGTGGCGTAGATAGAAAGACCAATGGCCCAGCCGGGAATTCGTCCCGATGCTTTGGTAAACTGGTCGCTGTTTTTATTCCTGCGTGAAAAATAAAAACCAATGCCCACCATGGCAAGCATGTAAAGTGCAATGACTGCAAGATCGATAAATGGCAAATTGTGCATCGTAAACCTCTCCCACCTTCTCCCTCTCCTTCAGAGAGGAAGCGGTGCAGTATATTTTGATTAAACTATTTCAGCTACCACATCATCACAATATTTCTATTCAACATTTTCAGATTTTTATTTAGTACACAACATTGTTGAAAAGCAAGGGCTGTGGTTAGACACTCTTCCTTTAGGGAGAGAAGAAGAGGGTTTAATCATCCGTTGTCTTCCCGCTTCCTTCTTTCGCTCCCGGCCATTGCTTATTCACAATTTCTTTCAACTCCAGTTTACTCGGATCAACCACCACATGCTTCACTTTCTCTCTCCGCCATGTATACACAATATGCACCAGTCCATCTTTTGTTTGAATCACCGATGGATAGGAATACTGGCTGATAGGTGAATCTTCCAATACCAACGCTGCGTTCCACACTTTCCCATCTTTACTCACTGCAACATTCAACGGCGTACGTGGACCTTTCCCATTTACCCATGATGAGTTTGGCAAATTATGATTGTACACGAGCAATTGTCTTCCATCTTTCAGTGTTACGGCATCGGTTCCTGAATTGTTATTCGGCAATGCTGATGCCTGCATGGTGCTCCATGTTTTACCACCGTCTGTACTCCAGCTTTCGTTCAATGTGGTGTTGCGGCTTCTGCAAAGAATCTGCAAACGGCCATCTGCATATTTTAAAATACTTGGTTGAATGGCTTGTAAAATTTTCGGATCGTTGATCGCATCTGTTTTCGTCCATGTTTTGCCGAAATCTGTTGTGAATTCGATATGTGCTTTCCAACCTGTTTTTTCGGTACTGCTCGGACAAAGCAAAACGCCGTTGATGAGTTCGGGTTTGTTTTTAATCGGACCTAAAAATCCTTCAGGTAATGCTTCCCGTTCGCTCCATGTGTGGCCGTTGTCTTTGCTGCGTTTCATCCAGCCCGTCCAGCCTGCAACGTTGGGGCCTATCTTATAAAACAACAACAACTCGTCATTCGGTGCATAAAACAAAACAGGATTGTATGTTGGATAACGTAATGTATCATTCATCACCCCATCAGCAACTTTTGCAGGTTCAGTCCATTTACCGTTTTTGAAATGACTTGTCCAGATGCACACATCCTTGTAACCTTCTTTCGTACCACCAAACCATGCAGCAATCAATCCTTCCGGTGTTTCTGCAATTGTTGCCGCATGGCTCTCAGGAAAGCTTGCACGCTCAAAAATGAATTCATCTTTTACAATTCCTTTTTTGAATTGTTTGTTGCGGATGAAGGTGTAGTTGCCCGATGCAATCTCCAGCACCACAGCTCCATCATCTTCTTTCATGAACTTGATGTCTTTGCTGTTGGCAATAGACAAACCGCTCTCCGTAATTTCTTCCACGCTGTTTGCAGGAATATAAACCGTTGCCGATGTGTTGGCAGGGATGCTGATCTTCCATTCAAATTGATCGACAGAATTTTTCCATTCACTTTTGATCAAACCATGAAAACTGTTGTACGATGCTTTTACAAAATCCAAACCTGCAGGTATGGTTGGTTTCATGATGATCTTCTTGAACGCCACATCTGTTTTGTTGGTGCGGATGCCAGCCAGATTTTCATAGAACCAGGTGAGCAGATCGCCGAGCAACATCACATGGTTCTGACTGTTCATACCGGGATCGGCTGTATTGCCATTCCACAATTCCCAGATCGTGGTCGCACCATTTTCCACCATATAACCCCAGCTGGGATAAGTTTTGTTGGATGCCATGATGTACGCCAGATCAGCATAACCATATTCGGTCAACCCACGCATGATCCATTGTGAACCGATGAGACCTGTGCTGATATGCCCATGATTTTCTACATGCACTTTATGCCTTATTTTTTCAAACACAGGTGCTCGCAACGAATCGGGACAAATACCAAAATACAACGCTAATAAGTTTGCAGTAACTGTATTGTTACTGTATTGCTTCAGTTTTGGATTGTAAAACTCCTGTTGAAAGGCAGTGCGGATACTATCGCTCAACAAGCCATAATACTTCGCATCATCTGTATTGTCCGTGATGTTGGCAAAGCGTTGCATATACGACAGCAACTTGTAATAGTAAGCGGTTGCAATCAGTTTACCATCCGTTAAACGGTTGCTGTCTTTTGCATGAATGAGGTTCAGACTTTCCGGCGGCACACACCAATCACCATATTTATCACGGGTGATGATGTAATTCTTCATGTACTTACTCTTCATGTACAGCATCCATTTCTTCATCGATGGATAATGTTTCTGAATCGGCGTAACATCACCAAACTGGTTGTATAAATTATTTGTAACGAAGAAATAGGCAGCAGGCCATGTTACATCATCGCTGTAATAATTCCAGAAGGCAGGCGCTACATCGGGAATGCTTCCTTCTTCTGTTTGACTATCTTCTATATCCTGCATCCACTTTGCATACAAAGTAGCATTGTTGAATACATAGCTTTCGCCCTGTGAGCCAACCGTACGATCGCCTAACCATGGTTGACGTTCGTTGCGTTGCGGACAATCAACCGGCATACCTTTGTAATTCGATGCAATGCCCCACCATGCGTTTTGATAAATACGATTGAGTGTTGCGTTTGCAGTTTGAAACGATCCTGTTGTTTCCAAAGCATCATACACCAGCTTTCCTTCAAACTGATTGATGGTTGGTGTGCCGGGAAATGTTGATACTTCCACATAACGGAAACCATTGTACACAAAAGAAGGTTGCCAACCCCCATCCCCTAAAGGGGAGTTACCAAAGGTGTAGACATTTGTGACCTTCGCATCTCTTAGGTTCGCTACAAAAATATCGCCGTTCGATTGCAAGCTTTCTGCAAATCGTAAAGTGATCTTCTCTCCTTTTTTGCCGTTGATGTTTTGCAGTTTGATCCATCCTGCAAAATTCTGTCCCATATCAAGGATATATTTTCCGCTCGCAGTTTTTTTAATGGAAACGGGTTTGATGGTTTGCATCACTTTCATTGGTTCGCTCATTTGTGCCACCATCTTTCCTGTTGGTGCTTCTACCAATTCAGGCTGCATCCATTTGCTGTCGTTGAAGCCGGCATTCGTCCAGCCAATAAATTCTTTACGAGCATCATACTCTTCGCCATCATATTCATTGTTGGTACGGATGGGGCCATCCACATTCAGCTTCCAGCTTTCATCACTCACAATCGTTTTCGTTGTTCCATCTGTATATTCAATTTCTAACTGCAACAACAGTTTCGGAAAACCGAATGTGTTATGCTTATGTGTTTTGTAATTCTGACGCATGGTAAAAAAACGGCCATTGCCCAACACCGTTGCAATGGCATTGTTGCCAGCTTTGATCTGCCTGGTTACATTATGCGTATTGTAGAAATAAGTTTTGCGGTAATCAGTCGGGTTTGGTGCAAGCACCTGGTCGCCGATCTTTTTCCCATTGATGTACAGTTCATACATACCCAACCCGGAGAGATAAACGGTTGCACGTTTTACTGCAGGCTTGCTTGCAAATTCTTTGCGCAGGTATCTTGCACTTAAGCGGCTCCATTGCGTAACACTGTCCCATGAGGATGCTTTATCGTAACCAATCCATTTTGCTTTCCATAATTCAGCTGTAAGTCCCGTGGAGAAGAAAGCAGTTTGTGCAGCAAGCGCTTTGCCTTTATTCGTCTGCACCAGCACTTTCCAGTAATAGGTTTTACCTGGCTTGAGTTCTGCACCCTTGTATGGTACATGCAAGGATTGATTGCTGCTGATGTTGCCCGAGTTCCACACATCACCTTTGTTCTGTTGCAGGTTTTGCGGGGTGCTGCTTACAAGAATCTGATAGCTTGTCTGCACCACATTTCGGAGATTACTTTGTAACTGCCAGCTGAGGCGTGGTTGTTTCACATCAATACCCTGCGGGTTCACCAGCATTTCGCAGCGGAGATTACTCACTGTTACCTGTGCAGTTAACTGCTGAACAGAAATAAACAGAACAAGTAAGGTTATAATTCGTTTCATTGTTATTGTGCAGAAAAGTTAAAGTATAAGTTGATGTGCAAAGCCCTTGAGGGATCTTTTTCGTAATCGTAAAAAATATTCTTGCTGCCCATTGGGCCTGTTGTTTCGTTGCGTTGTGTTTTACTGCCAATGCTGCTGATGCCATTCATAAATGAAATATCACCTGAAGGGAACAACGGTTCATAATTATGCCACTGATCGGTTTTCCATGCAGGTGTCAACAGTCGCAGGAACAAACCTTCAGTTTCGGTTACAACGGTGAAACGATTTGTTTGGGTAAAGAAATAACCACCATAGAAATTGGAATGATATCCTTTAAACTCCGGATAGATCCACGGCGCTTCACCTGCTTCGGTGTTATTGTACGTTTTAGTCCACACGCCAAACTGGTTTCCTTTCAAACGGTTTTTCCAAACTCTATAAGGACCATCGCCCATATAAGTGACCGATTGAATTTCGTTTTCAGGGAAAGAAAAATTGATGCCTGCGAAATTGGTAAAGTAAGCAGCAGGGAAATAATTCACCTGCAACTGTACCCAGCCCGAAGGATAGATCGTCCACTTGAGTGTGTTGTAACTTTCTTTTTGGTTGAAAGAAGATTCCAGCACAAGCTTGTTTCCTTCTTTGTATTGTTTGAATCCTTTAAAGTTGTTCGCTCCTTCCTGTAACACCGGGCCATTGTTAAAAGGCAATTCGCCCTTACTGTTCTTTACTGAAACTAATAAGCCATTGTTTTTATTCAGTACAACCATTACATCCTTTACTGTAACAGTGAGCAATGAATCTTTTTCTGAAGTAGTAATGATATTGTTGCCTTCTTTAACAATCATTCTTGCGCCTGTTGTTGCAGGACTACTGATCGGGAAACTCCAGGTAAACAATTCTTTTTGGTAACGGTCTTTCACTGTTACATACAGCACATCATAATTTTTCCAGTCTGCTGGCAAGGGAATTTGTACCACTCCTTTTGCGCCGGGTTGAATATCCGGCGCTGTTGCTATGCCTTCTGTTTCTTTTGATGTGGCTATATCAAAACGTTTCAGCTTCCAGCTGAAAGAACATTCTTTTGTACTGGTATAATGATAGCGATTCTCAATGTTCAGTTTTCCATCGAAACCTTCTGCAATTTCTCTGCGTTCAAAAAACACCGGGCTCCATACTTCTTTGATGGTATAAAAGCTTGTTTCTTTTTCGTGGTGCGGACCAACAATACCATCTGCTGCACGATGCTTATCAGTATCCAATGAATCGTTCTTATCTTTTCGTACAACAGCATTATCGGCAAAGTCCCAGAGAAAACCTCCTGCACTTAACGGGTTGTGCCACATCTTTTCCCAATAATCTTCAATGCCTGCACCATGCCCACCATCAAACTGTCCGTGTAAAAATTCTGTCGGCATAACAATGTCTTTTCCGTTCTCATAATTGCCGATACCATAATTGTACTCACGGTAATGCTGTGTATCAAAGCCGCCAAACAACTGCCAAGGGTGCACCACAGGCCGTTGTTGAATATCGAACTCAGTAAAGTATTTATCGAGCGCCAAATTGTGTCCGCCTTCGTTGCCGTTTGCCCAGAAGATGATGGATGGATGATTCACATCATGATCGATCATTTCTTTCAATAACTTTTTTCCTGTTGGCTCATCATAGTTACCATGCCAGCCAGCAAGCTCATCCATCACAAACAAACCAAGCGAATCACATACATCCAAGAAATGATCATCGGGTGGATAATGACTCATCCGCACTGCATTCATGTTCATTTCTTTCATTAGCAATACATCTTCAATGCTGATTTGTTTGCTCGTGGTTCTTCCTGACTCCGGACGAAATGCATGACGGTTCACTCCTTTCATTTTCACCTTCACACCGTTTACATAAATACCATCACGCTGTTTAACTTCTACGGTACGGAAACCGAATTGTTTTGTAACAGTATGCAACTCTTTACCATTCTTATAAATTGCAATAACTGCTTTGTATAGTACAGGCGATTCTGCATTCCATTGCTTGGGAGAAGCGAATTGATTCTTTACAGTAATAGCGTTACTTGCCTTATCCCATTGCATCGCAATAGGGTTACCAAATTTTTCATTAGCTGAGGAATACAGTTGTATTGTTACTGATTCAGGAGCTACGTTTGTTTTGATGTTGGCTGAAAAATTCCCATCTGCCTTTGCATTGATCGCCACCTGCTCTATATGCACTGCAGGCAACACTTCCAACCACACCGGGCGGAAGATGCCGCCAAATATCCAAAAATCGGCTTTGCGTTCGGCTTCATTCACCGATTGATTGGCTGAATGTTTGGCAACGCTTACTTCAAGTAAGTTTTCTTTTCCGTAGTTGAGCAATTTGCTGATGTCGTATTTGAAAGCATAAAATGCGCCTTGATGTACTTCCCCTGCAGATTTGCCGTTTACTTTTACTTCTGCATCGGTCATCACACCTTCAAACACGATGTTGATGACCTTACCTTTCCAGTTGACAGGCACATTAAACCGATGTTTGTACAAACCCTTTTCTCTTCCACGCACACTGTCTTTTGCAAAACCATAATCGTATTTACCAAAGCCTTGCAATTCCCAGCAGCTTGGCACAGCAATCTTTGTCCACTTGTTGGCATTCATACCACCTGTGCAAAAGAAATCCCATTGTACGGTTTGATCACTGCCTGTGCCGGAGAGATAGACTTTTTCTGTTGTTTGAGCAGATAGGTGAATGGTGAATAGTGAATGGTGAATGAAAAAGGCAATAGCAAGAATGTACTTGAACATCTTGCTGCTTATAAAGTTGACTGTATTAAATTCACAATTGACCATTGACCATTCACATTTTACCTGTAATTTTTTCCAGCTTCAACGACGAAGCCACTTTCTTTCCATTCACCCACACACTTAATCCTTTTCCCTTTTTATATTTTAATCCGTCCTTATCCCAAACAATTGTAACAATCTTGCCGTGATACAACACATTGTCGAGACAGAACCAATTCCATTTATTATCCGGCAATAAAGGATTTACTTCAATGGTATTATCCGCTCTTGGGCGCAGACCAACCAATCCACTGATGATGAGATCATTGAATGTAGAATGATTGTAATAGCGACTGCGTTCCTCATCACCCTTCAACCAATAGCCCGTTTTCTCATCCAGGTATTCACCGATATACGGACGGCCACGGTAGTACTGCGATTCAACATACGTATTCAACAAACTGAAATAATTACTGTCAGCCAAATAATCCTGCTGGTAATTATTCAGCAGGTTGGCCATGCCTGTTAATGTTTGTGCTGTTGCAAACGGCCATACCGCACCATCCCATTCGCATTTGCAGCAACCATGTGTGCGAAATTCAGGATGACTGCGATCGGCAGTGGTGATACCAAATGGCGCACAAAATGTTTTCGTGTCAATCAGGCTTTGCCATGCTTTGCTGTATTGCGTATCAGGCAAATTGAAATACCAGGGAATAAACCCGATCTCTTCTTTTACATTCGCCGCCGTATCTCCTTTCTCTTTCAACACTTCAAAGAAGGTGTGCTTGCTGTTCCAGAGTTTGGCTTGGGTAAGCTGTTTTAACGAATCGGCTTTACGGTTGTACAAAGCAACAACGTCTGCATCGCCTTTCATTGCTGCCATTGCTGCAATGGCTTTGGCATTACCGAACATATAGCCGTTGATGGAAGGCCGTGGATTTTTTTCCGTCCGGCCACCGCTGATGGTTTCTTCCATAGCATCACGAACATCATACTGCCAGAACAAACCATCTGCTCTTTTCCGTTCGGCTTCCCATGCTGCATAGTTGGTTAGCAGATCAGGTAACAGATCAAGCATAAAATTTTTATCGCCATTCACCAGGAAACGATTATAAATAGCATCTTCATTCCAGCCGCTATAAAAACGCAGTTTCTTTAACGGCTTACCATCGTTGCCCCGATACCACACCTGCAGGTTGTTATCCATGTAGGCTTTATCATGCAGCCATCTTGACTCATAAATATGATGACCTAGACCACTGGAGATGAGATTGTATTTATCCGCATAACTGCGTTGCACCAAAAACTCGGTAAACACAAATCCTTTTTCTGTTTTCTTGATGTGCTTACGTAAGGTCCACCAGCGGTAGTAAAAAATCTCTTCAAAATTCTGTTGCGGACATTCAAACAACGGAATATTTTTTTTCATCCACTCCCAGCTTTTTACATTGGGAATGGCCTGCTCAATATTCGGTTCTTCCATTGTATTGAAATAATCAACGTAGTGTTTGAACTGGTCCTGTTTTAATATCAATGGCTTTTGTTGTGCAGAAGAAGATTGCCACAAAGTCACAAAGGCACAAAGAAAAAACAGTTTCACGCTGCGATCGCTGCGGTTACGCTGCGAACGCTGCGAGATCATTACTCTTATAAAATTCATTCCAAGCATCACAGACTACTTGTTTTTACTGAATGAATAAAATAAATCGCTTCTTTCGCCTTAGCATCTGCACCGGGCAGATCGTAATCCTGGTCGGTTGGCGTATCTGCATTGGGGAAACGACGCACAGATCCTGTTCTGAACGACAATCGTTCTACAGATTCAACCGGCTGGAAGAATACATTCAGATTCGGTTTGCCATTGTTGATGGTCACCGTATAAAAACGTGTTGAGGTATTCAACTCAACTTTGAAATGGAGTTGTTCACCCGCATTGTATTTGCCCAGGCTTTTGTTACGATACCCCTGCTTGGTTAAAATACTTCCTGTTGAATCAAGCATTATGCGGAGTGTCGCCATCCCTTTTTTATCCAGCAATTCAACTTCCAGGCTACCGGTGTTTGTTTGATTGGCTGTAATCGTAAATTCAATCACCACATTTTTCGATTCAGGAAAAATGCGTTCTGCTTTTGCATAATCGAACGGATCACTGTCGTGCAGTGCCAATACTTTTTGATTGTTGTGCTGTTCAATAACTGTTCTACACCAAAGCGGACTATAGAGATTCCATTCGTTGAGTTCTTTGCCTGCGGGGAAATTATTGAATACATCGTTGACAGGTGCTGCTACTTTTTGTTTTACCGGAACTGCAATCCTGCTCACCCACATATCTTCTTTGTTCATGCTGTAGGTTACCCACATGTTTCCATCGGCAGGTTTCCCATCCATTTCCTGGATACCACGCACATATTGCGGACCATAACTTTTGTAGGCACCACCATAACGCATGGAAGTGATCTCTCCATTTACCAGCAACAGATTTCTATAATTCAATCCATCATCACTTACACTAATGGCCAACGGCCAGCGAAATTCAGAAGGATTATATACTGTTGCATATTTACCATCAGTTGTGCGTTGTCCCCATATCTTGGCATTGGCATTCACGAACCCGGGTGCTCTTGTTGGATTGTATTGCCAGGTCTTCCCTTCATCTTTACTAATGCTGGTCAACGAATATTTCCAGAGCGCTACTACATTTCCATTGGCTAAATGATAATAGTTGAATGCTTTAAAATCTTTCTGCAGCGGAATCAAGGGATCGTTCCGATCAGCCTCTTCTACTGTCTGCATCATTAATAAGGGTGTACTCAGAATTTCATCACACGCTGCGATCAATCCTTTGTCCTTCGATGATTTGTAAAACGGATAGATCGTATTCTTTTCATTAAAGGAATGATTGTACCGCAGAAAATAGATCGGGCCGAAACTTCCATCTGCTTTTATTTCACGAATCACACGGCCAATACCATTCCCATCATTCGGATCATCTTTTTGACCCAAAACAATTCCATAAAACGCCAATGCAAACAAACGCTTCGACTTGGATGTATAAAAGCCCATCCGTTGATGCATAACAGCATACGCATTCTTTGCAGTATCTGTTTTGCCGGGCTTTACAAAACCATCGGGTACTTTGTAAGGCGGAAAGATCACAACCGGATTGCTCCAGCTGTAACCATCTTTTGATGTTTGCAACAATGTTTGGCCGGGAGGAATATGTTCACCAACAGGATCACTTAAATATTCAAGGTAAAAAGTATTATTCCAGTACGCCAGCATGGGTGCATGATTGTAGGTCCATGATATTGCACCGGTATCTGCACGATTCGCCCGCATGGTTTGAATATTGTGCACACCAACAGCCGGCGATAATTGCCCGTGATGATAATCCACGTTCGACAAGGTTGTACCTGAATATCGAACTGTGTCCTGCGCCTGCAATGCTGAAGCAAGGAGTATTGAGCCAACGATAAATGTATTTCTAAATCTCATTTTATTATTTGCCACGAAGTCACAAAGGCTCTAAGACTTTGTGCTGCTTTCTGTCTTTGTGCCTTAGTGGCCTGTTTTCTTTATTAATTGCTTTACTGTTTTCTTCTTCACGGGAACAATTGTTCCATGTTTATGTCCTTCCGGTACTTTTACTTTTGTCGTTACATTTTCAAACTTCACAAAGTCTTTCGTTGCAACTGCTTCGTAAATTTTCTTTTGGTACGAATCGAAATAGATCAGCCATTCATCTTTCAGCTTTACTACCGAAGGTCCTTCGGTGAAATTGACGGAGAATGGTTTTGAAATATTTGTCCACGGACCAAGCGGCGATTTGCCAAATTCCACTTTAATATTCCGCTCAGGCCTGGTATTATCTTTCAGCACCAATATATAGTCATTCTTTTTTCGCTTTACAATCACCGCATCAATTACACTGAACTTCGGATCGAGAAATAATTTTGTATCGCTGAATGTTTTAAAATCAGTTGTTGTTGTTACGTACATACGGTGATTGTTGCTGTCTTCTTCAATACCCCGTTCAAAACGCCCCGGAATACAACTGGCCCAAATGATGATGTATTGCTTTGCTTCATCATCATAAAATAATTCAGGCGCCCACACATTCACCGTTGTTGGTTCATTCTTCATTACCGGAATAAATTGTTGCTCACTCCAGTGCAACAGATCTTTCGATGAAGCATAACCAAAACCCAGATCGCCACGCCAGCTGCTGGTCCACACTAAATGAAAAGTACCATCAGGCCCTTGCAGCATGCTGGGATCACGCATTACTTTTTGATTACCCACTTTCGGCTGTAAAAGAACTGTATCTAAATCCGTCCAGTTTTTTCCATCATAACTGTATAGCATCCGTAAACCCGCATCGGCCGGTTCGTGAAAGGAAGTGAACAGGTAAGCTTTGCTACTGCAAGAAGCCAGCAGAATTAATAATGAACAATTAATAATTAATAATTTCCTATGCATGGCCTATTTCTCTAAAATCAATACCCAATCATTCCCATCTTTCTGTTCACCGGGAGGATCGAAACTGGTTGTACCTTTTTTATATCCTTCAACAAGTTGCTGTTTGCCTGTAGCCGGATTAAACCAGTTTGCTTTCGTTGGCACAAACTTCAGCTTCGATACATCTATTTTAAAATCTCTTCCATTATAAACATAGAACATCGCATAGTTAGTTGCTCTTGTTGCAGCAACACGATTGTAACGTTCACCACTGTCAACCACCAATTCCTGTGCAGGCACACGATCGTAATACGATTTACTTAACATGAGTTTTTTCAAATGAACCATTTGTGTTGCACCTGGTGATAGAAGCGCCTGCTTCCAGTTCATGGTTACACCATAGTTCGCTGTCCAGTCGCCCATCTTATTAAACTGCATCGTTGCGTTTTCACCATAAGTAAAACCTGCACCACCTGCAAACACACTCCAGTAGGCGTAGCGACGCAGATCGCCAGCTGTCCAGCGAGGCTGCAAACTATCGTGCAAACCATGCGGAATATTTTCATACGATGGTTCACCATCCAATGTTGGCTTCACCGGTTTTAAGTTGTAATCAACAGCAATAAACTTCCAGTTGTCTTCACCATAATGATTGGTTTCGTTGCTGCTGGTATCCTGTGCATAATCTTTATGACCGCTTTGAAACAGATTAAAATCAAGCCATGCTTCGTTATGAAACCAATCGCTTGATGAAGTACGTCCACGTGGATGATAGGTAACCAAATGTTTCGGATCGTATTTCTTCAAGGTGGGACCAATCACTTTCCACACTTCCATTCCTTCTGTTCCCCGCACATCACCACCATTCAACCAAATAATGTTTGTTCGGTTTTTATAACGATTGGCTAAAAACTTTGCATACACTTCACCCTGTTGTGCATTTACTTTACCGGCTTTTACATTGCTGCCCCACACCGGAACCATTGCCATATAAATGCCACGCTTCGCTGCTTCGTCCACAATAAAATCAACATGATCCCAATAATCATAAGCAGCAGTATCGGCGAAATTATTTCCGGGAGTAACATTCGGCTTTGATGCATCCTCGTTGATCAATGCAAAATCGCCATACACGTTTTTCGTATTGTTTAGATCATGCAGCACCATTACCTGCACCACATTAAAGCCTTGTTGCTTTCTTGTTTCGAGATAACGGATGGCATCTTCCCTGCTGCATTTTACAAACAACAACCAGCCGGTATCTCCAATCCAGAAGAAAGGTTTACCATCAACTGTTTGAAAAAAGCGTTTATTGGCCGAAACTTTGAGTTGCTTCACCTGTGCGTTTGCAAACAAGGCAAATACTAAAAACAAAACTGTCAATCTGTTTTTCATCACTTATCGTCTTTCAAATTTTCTCGTTTCTGTATTATAGATAATGCTGCTCTTCCCATCACTCAGTACATACTCGTTGGCGTTGGTTGCTGCTACGGGCTTCATACCAGCAGCAGCTTTTAAAATTGCTGCATCAATTGTTTCAGGCAGCACAGGCATACTGCCTCCTGCCATCAACACAGCTATTCCAAACTCCGGATAATTATCGCCACTGTACATCACTACTTTGGTTGGATATTTTGTGCGGTATTCTTTTACGGCACGATACACCTGCTCAAAACTTGTTTTCTTCGGTTTGAGTAAACGTGCATGCTGACGTGGTGCTAAATTTTCTCCACCCTTTGGTGCATAGGCTGTACCATCGGCCTGGTAATGCCAATAACGGATATCGATGATATCAACGACTGCTGCATAAGCAGGCAATGCCAATATCGCATCCTGTACATCTTTGGTTACACTCAATGCAATTAACGGATGCTTGCCTGTTTCCTGTTCCCATTCACGAATTACATCGAGCCAGAATTTTACAAAATGCAATGGCCCTGTATATTCTTCACCAATGAGTTGAATGACACCGTTATTGTCTTTGAAGTTGGCTAAACACTGACGGATGTATTTTTTATGTAACTCTTTACGAACAGGATTCGACAGATCGTAAAACTGTTCGGCATAGAAAATGCGTTTATCACCTGCATAATTCACCGGCTCATTAAACCCGGTGTTGTTGATGTTGTTCGCCGTACGCCAGGGGAAATCGGCATAATGTGCACCTGCTTCAATAATGTTGTGCTGAAAATAATTCTGGTGCATTAACACTAATCCACTCTGATCGGCGAGATCAGCAAACTGTTTCAACCGGCTCCAGTAAAACAAGTTATACTTCGTTAAATCATATTTACTCAAACCATCCCAGGCTGTTTCTTTTCCGCTCCTTGCAAAAGGCAATTCATAAAACGGAGGCCATACTTCGCCATCCATTCTGCGTACACGTTGGTGATCATCTCTTCTCCTGTCGTACCACAATCCGTAATTATGTTCGATTGCAACATGATTCGTTGCTTTCATTTCTGTTACCACTTCGTCAAGGTTATCCGTTAAACCTTTTCCGCTGCGACCCGGAACAAATCGTGTGATATGCCATTTCGATTGCTGAATATCTTTTGCCTGTAAACCACCGCTCCACCACTGTACACCGGAACGTTTACCTGTTACCAATTCATCACCTCTTACCAATACACCGTTTTTAATTTGTAAAGCAGGCGCAAGCGTTGGTTTTACTTTCTGCGGTATACCAATTTCATCGATCGATTTTACATTACTGTATGCAATCGAAATTTTGTTTCGTGCTGATGCCTGTGCAATTAAATCTTTTAATTGCTGCTTTGGCTTTGCTGCTTCTTTTGTAAGTACCTGTGCTACTTCAACAGATGGACTACTACTTGCTTCTGTTGGTACATCCATGATCTGCGCCTGCGCATCTACATTTTTATTTAAGCGTTCACGCAACTGTGCATAGTATAGACTTCTTGGAGTAATGGTATTATTACTTTCATTCCAGTAACCATCGCCGGCAAACTGGCTCCAGCTGCCGAATGCCCAGTTTTGTGCAGTTGGTGGTTTGTAACAATCGATACGTGCTGCACTGCAATTCCAGAATACACTATTGGCTGCCGACCAGCCTGCTCCATTTGCATCCTGTCCTCGATTACCAAAACGCAACGCATTCCCATCCACATTCACCACATCAAACAAAACACCGCTTGCCCAGCTGTCGATCGCTCCGCTGAAACTGAATGGCAAAACCGATTCGCATTGCACAAATGCATTCGGGCCGGCTGCACAAAATCCTACAGCAAAATCGTGATAACCATACTCGGCATAACAACGCTGAAACAATGTTTGCTGGCCGGTAGTTAAAAATGTGTATCGACGTTGTCCGCCAATTTCTGAAACAGGTGCTAATGAAATACAATCTTCAACCGTAATTCTTTTTGAAGTCTCCAATACACTCACGGCACTACCAGCAAAATGCTGAAACGTGATTTGCCTTACCCAGCAGTCTTCTGCATTTTCAAGATTGATGGCATTCCAGCGATGGTCTTCATCTTTTGGATTTGCTTTGTCGTAAGTAGAAATGAGTTTGATATTTTCAACAGCACAATTCGTAATACGACCATTGTTATTGTAAAAAGAAACCGTTGCTCCACTATAGCTTGTATCAAGTGCTGTGGTGATTGGTGCATCAATGTAAACCGTGTTGCCTTCCACTTTTGTAATGGTACGATCGAAATACAAATCCCGTTCGCCCGGTTTCCAACCCAATGCAGTAATACCTCCACCGAAATGATCTGTACCGAGTAAATTAATCCAGTTGGCTGTTGAAGGTCGACGGATTATAATTTTATTGGAGTGATCTTTCAGATTGATCTGATCAACATGAAAACTCATTGCGTTTACCGGCACATACGCATCCGTAATTTTTAAACCGGTAAGTTCTTTTGCAAGGGTATTCTTCCCAACAATCTTGATCAATGCTAAACGTCCGGTTCCTGCACCAACAATGGTTGTGCTGTTGATACCACTGCCACGCAACACCACACCGGATGTTGTAATACGCAGCTGCCCCAACACTTCATGCCTGCCGGGCAATAATAACACCGCACCACGAAAACCATTTGCATCAAGCGGTAATTTGCTTACATAGTCAATGGCAGCCTGTATACGTGTTGTTGCATCGCCTTGCTTTGCAGGTACAGTAACTTTCACATCAACCATCGGTATCGGTTGTTCCGATGCTTTGTAACCGCAATATGAAAAATCAGGAATACGATTTCCAAGTTGATCAGGGGTATACATCAACTTCCCTTTCTCACTGTATAAAGGAGGAACAGGCTTTACCTGCTTTTGCGCAAGTAAAGCCTGTTGAACTGTAATAAGACTGATTAAAATTAAAAAACGATATACTGTTCTTTTATTCATTCCTTTCAAACTGATTATAAGATACAAAAACAGTATGTACTGCCGAATCTTTATTTCTTCACTACCGAAGGGATGGGTTTTACATTCTTTACATCCACCACACTGTTGAGATAGTTCTCGATGTTGCTGTAACCATTCTTTGCAATTTTGGCTGCATCAGCTGCATCTTTCGGATTCAAACCAACTTTCAATTCGTACGCATCCGGCATACCATCATTATCACTATCAACATAAGGCGTGCCTTTGTATTCGGGATAACCACCTACCTGTGCAGGATCTGTAATGATACCGATCTTGTAGGAGTCGATTGGTAAACGGCGATGCTTGAATTGTGTTTCCGGCAATTTTACATTCGGATTGATTTCCACTTTGCCAGTTGTTGCTTCTTTTACAATCCGTGCATCCACCGCATCACGTTTTGGCAAGGTTGCCCCGGCATTTGCCAATACATATTTTCTTGCTTCTTCAGCAGACAGAATAGTAACAGGCGCCATTGGCAACGGCTTGTTCACCTTCATAAAATCTTTGTATTTACCGGCGTCTCGTTCTTCTTCAACCTGTACACCACCGTTCCAGTTATCTTTTGTGATCTCCGGATAACCTTCCATAATATTGCCATTTACATAAGAACGTCCGTAATATTTTTCTTTGAGTTTGCTTCGTCCGCTTTCGGGCTTGAGAATACGGTGACCAACCGGCGTATTTTTGGGAGTAGCCGGCCCCGGTTTGAAATAATTGTTGATGATGTTGAACTGTGCACGGTAATCACCACCATCAATACTGCGATGTACCCAGTTGTACACCACGTTGTTTGCAAAGTTGAACACACCATTCCAGCCAACAGATGGATTACGGCCTGCATTGTTTGCCCAGAGATTACGCATGAAGGTGCAATTCTCTCCACCCAACGTACTGCCAAATGCATGGTTCCAGGTATCGAGCGCTTCACCAAAAATTGAATTCTGAATAGTGATATTCACCGTGCCGAATTTATCTTCAATCTTTCCTGTGCTGTCGTTGTACATGTGGCGATACATACTCATGTTTTCATCCAGGCCCCATGTTGCACTTACATGATCTATGATGATATTGCCGATGGGATTACCACCGATGGCATCATCTCTACGTCCCACCCATGTTTCACCACGACGGAAACGCATGTAACGAATGATCACATCATGTGTATTGATCCACACACTTTCGCCTGCTATACATACACCATCACCCGGTGCTGTTTGTCCGGCAATCGTAATATAAGGAGCACGAATGATCAACGGTGTTTGTAAACGAATAATACCTGCAACATTGAATACAATAATTCTTGCACCACCCTGTTCACAAGCCCAACGTAAGCTACCCGGACCATCATCATTTAAGTTTGTTACAACATACACCTTACCACCACGGCCACCAAAGCTGTATTTACCTCCACCTTCTGCACCTGGAAAGGCTAAAATATCCGATTGAGGTAATTCATCATATCGTGAAGCCCAAGGGATATATGGCTTGCCTTCTTTTGCCTGTTGTTGAATAATAGGCCATGCCACTTGCCATGCTGAATCGGAATGCTTATTGGCAGCACGCATCAATGAATCTGATTTCTGTTGAACATCTTTAGGGATATCAGGATACTGGGCAACTACACTTCCTGCTGCCACTAAGCAAACTGCTGCTGTGTAAATTCTCTTACGAAGGAAATTCATGTTATTAATTTATACTTATTATTGACGATTTCTTACACTGTAACCTGCGCTAACGAAAAGAGAAAGTGATAACACTTTCTCTTTTCAATGATTGTGTTATACAAAAACTATTTCTGCACTTTTACATCTACTTCAATCTGCGTCGTCTTGCTGGGTGAATCGCCATTTAAAAAGCGGATAAGAATGGCTCCGAACTTGCCGGTGACTGTTCGAAAACCGATTACATTGTTACCGGCAGTTGTATTGATTGCAGTAACCTTTGAAGATGTTCCCGAGGTCATATTACCACCAATCAATGTTTGAATGGCTCCCGAAGAAGTTAACCCTGTGACAAAATTTACCGAACTTGGCATTTTCTTTAATAAGGTTGCATTTTTCGTCCAAGATGTTTGCGATACATCGTTAAAGGCTATTTGTGATTGAGGTGCATTTAAAGCATACAAACAATGTTTTAAATCATCGGTTGTAGAAGCTGTTCCTCTGCCTGTCGTATCCCAATAATAACCAAAATCAATTGAAGCTGAGTTACCCGGACCATCGGCATAGCTGTACACTTTACCATCTTTTGTAGAGTAATAACATTTATTGGTTTGAGTAAGTGAATCCGGCACCTGTAAAATTCTATACGACCAAAAATCAAAATCGGGTTTTACAGTAACCTTCAACTGCTTACCACCATCACCCATAAATACACCACGGGCATCACGTGCGAGTACACGGTAAGTATATACTCCAGCAGCGCTGTCTGCCCTGTAGCCTTTTATTGTTGAAAAGCTACGTTTTTTATCGGCTGTGTTTAATTGAAAGGTATCAATTCGTGAACCATTTCGTTGTATCTCAATATACGCCATGTCGTTGGGCGACGAAATGGTAAAATTGAGATAAATGCTGTCCTTTGGATTTAACTCTACGTTACCGGTTAGATCTTTAGCGGTATTTTGTTTATACTCAACCGTTACATAGTATGTATCAACCGGGTTTACCTTTTTTTCGCATGCAGATAACAATAAGCCCGCTGCAAAAATCCCTGTCAAATATTTTTTCATTGCTGTAGTTATTTTAGTTTAAGACTTACTGTAATGGATCAAATGTTCCGTTTACCCAACCTTGTGTTTGCTCAATAAAGAAATTTTGGCTGAACCAGTTTGGCAGGGCATAGAAATAATACTTACTGGGTATGCTTATTACGTTGGAACCTTCAATACTTGCAACTGTTCCCGGTACGGTAAATACAGTTGTATAAGATGCAAGATTGTTGATATTTACTGTATCTCTTGGTCTTTGTCCAAGAGCATTCGGAACATCAAGATAAATACGTCCTGCAACCGGTCCGCTTCCAGGAAGTGCACCTGCGAAATAGGGAGATTTAGGCGCAAGTTTATACGATTGTCTTGCAGCAATCAAAGAAAGATTTCTTGTTCTTCTTAAATCTGCATAACGTTTTCCCTCCATTGCAAACTCAATCTGGCGCTCGTTTAAAAGTAAGTTACGCATGCTTGCAGCATCTGTAGCAATACTCAACCCATAATCGAAAGAACCCGCTGCTATACCAGCACGCTGGCGTATGGTACGTACATAATTTTTGGCTTCTGCCAAACGTCCTGTTTCGTTCGCACACTCGGCTAAATTTAAAATCACCTCGGCAAATCGCATTTCAACCCAATCCATACCACTGCCACCACCTGTACTGGAAACATACTGGGCTTGTGTTGGCGTAAGGGTTGTATTGCAAAATCTGCGGTTATAAAAACCTGTTACAATAGAAGAAGATGTTTCATCAATAACCCCATTGTATTGCCATTGTCTGCGGGTTGCTTTACCACTTAATGCCCAAAGTGCACCATTGTACGCAATAGTTGCATCAAAACGAGGATCTCTGTTTTGCCAAAACTGGTTAGCGTTGTATCCCGATGAGGCATGTGTAATAGGTAAACCATCGGCCATAGTATAAGCCTGCACCAAGTTCCAGGTAGGTTGAAAAGAACCACTGCCACTGGGCGATTCGGAACTTGGACGTGTGATGGCTTCGATATTTGTTCCCCAATCTCTTGTGGTTGTATATTTTCTTACAATCATTACCTCCCGATGATCTTCCGTTAAGAAAATATCGGCGTAACGTGCAATTAAACCGTAGCCATCTGCAATACATTGGTCATAGGCAGTTTTATTAGCCTGGTAAGCATCTTCCCAACGACTGGCTATATTCGTAGGGTTAAACTGTGGGCTGGCCCAGTACAGTAGTGTTTTACCTTTCATTGCCAACGCTGTACCACGAGTGATACGGCCTGCTTCTGCTGCTGGCCAGGTGGCAGGTAAATTTGCAGCCGCTGAATCAAAATCACGCACAATTGCAGCAATACATTCGCTTGTTTTCGAACGTGGTGTAGTTGGTATCCCCTCGTTGGTAAGCTCTTGCACTTTTAACACCAACGGAATACCGCCATACAAGCTTACCATACGGAAATAGACATAAGCACGTAAAAAGTAAAATTGTCCTTTCAGGCTACGTTTGGTTGCATCCGAAATTGCTTTACTCGAATCAATACCTTCCAATGCAAGGTTACAACGTCTGATATCGAAATAGCGGTTGGTTGTAATACCATTACCTGTACCTAAGTCAGTAACTGAGTTTTCTACCAACGTTCCATAGAGAAAGCCCGTGTTACCGCCATTCATTTCATCGGATGTGATATGAATATTACCTGGCGCTGTACCGGGTGCCGGCCATTGCGGAATAATTAAACCATATGTGCGGTTCAGGAAAAGACCAACAGCACCTTCATCTTCCCAAATTCTTGAATCGATACCCTGAGGGTCTTTGATATCAAAAAATTCAGCGTCTTTTTTGCAGGAAGAAAGTGTTGTAGACAACAGCAGTATCGCTGCAAGTATAAAAGAACCTGTATATTTTATCTGCTTCATTGTGTATTCGTTTTGTATTGTTACCATTCAAATTATAAGCTTGCATTAATACCCAACGAAATCGTACGCAATGTTGGATAGTTTGCAAAGTTTGAAGTGTAAGGATCTTTGTACTTAAATGGATTGATGATATTGAACAGGTTGGTACCGGTAAGCATGACACGCAAATCCGGAATTTTGAATTTGGCAGCTAACTGCTTTGGTAACTGATAAGATAATACAGCATTGTTAATGCGGCTTTGTGTACCATCCATTAACCAGAAAGTTGAGTTTTCTCTGGCCAAAGGAGCATCGGCTCTTGGAAACTTACCGTTAGGATTTGTAGGCGTCCAGTGATCGGCCCAGAAAGCCGGAGCATTTTGTGTGGTTGTTGGTACTTTGCGTGCTTCGCTATCGTACGCTACCTTACCACCAATACGCAGGTTCATGTTCATCTGCAGTTTAAATTCTTTGTACGTAGCTCCCAATGTAATACCGAAAGAAGCAAACGGAGTAGTACGATTGAACATGGTTGTTATATCCAGATCATTAATTTGTCCATCGCCATTGATATCTTCAAAATCCATAAAACCTACCTGCGGCTTTTGACCACCAATGAGGTAGTTCGGATTTTTTGCAAGAATAGCATCTACTGCGGCCTGTGTACGTAAAATACCTTTGGCAATGTAACCAAGGTTGGTACCATTGTACTTGCGAGGATCACGCCCAACCAATATACCTAACTGATCGGGGCCAAATGTGCCCAACTGCGCTTCGTTATAAAACACCTGCAGCATTTGGCTGTTGCTCCAACCAAAGTTCACATCAGCATTCACACCCCAATCTTTACCTAACCTTGTACGGTAGCCAACAGAAAACTCGGAACCCCAACTAAGCTGGCGGCCATAGTTTACAATTGGAGGAGGGATGCCTGCGGTAGGTGCAAACACACTTGCTGAATAGGTATCGAAACCATCGTAACTGTAGCGGTTATAAAAATCTACCGTTAAAGAAAGTTTATTTGATAAGAAAGAGGCATCAAAACCTACGTTGAGGTTTCGTGCTTTTTCCCATGTAAGATCCGGATTAGGATATACGTTTGGATCTAAACCTCCGGTAACATTATTGCCAAATACAACGCCTGTAGATTGCGTGAAGCGAGATTCCCATAAACGGTTACCCACCCTGTCTTCACCTACTAAACCATAGTTGGCACGTAGCTTTAATGAATTGACAAAAGCTACATTGCGGAAGAAACTTTCATCACTTACTTTCCAACCCAAACCTACTGTTGGAAAAAAGCCCCAACGGTTTTCGGGTAAAAAGTTTACTGATGCATCGGCACGGCCAATAAACTCGAAGAAGTAACGGCCTTTAAACGAATAGTTGGCACGGCTGATGTACGAGCGTTTTGAGTTACGGAAAAACTGCGGATTACGCAATGCATCCTGAATACTGCCTAAAGTAGAAGGATCATTATTGAATGCCCAAAACTCATCTACCCCGGCTACAATTTGTCCGGTTTTAGAGAGTAAATAGTTTTTACTGTCTGCCTCACCTTGGTCGAAACCAACCATTACATCAACATCGTGTTCACCAAATTTACGACCATACGAAAGTGTAGTGATGAACTGGTAGTTTTTCGATGTAGTAATCCCCTCTTCAATCTGATCGCTTTGGCTGGTTACACGACGAGAAGGTGTAGTAGGATTTAATGTATTCGATAACAGCAAACCGTTTTGACCACGGCTGGTAAAATTATAAACCAAGTAAGCAGGATAATAACCTAAAGCATTATTTGTACGGTTATTATTACCATATTGTACACGTGCAGTTAAGCCTTTAACAAATTTGGGTTTCCACTCCAAGGAAGCATTCACCGAAAGACCTTGCGATTTAGCATCACGATAAGCACCTGAGCGGTGTACGCCCAATAAGCTCCAGGGGTTACCTGTGCTGTTGTTTGGTGCAGCATTACCACCAAAAGCCACCGGCAAACCATTAATTTCTACCGGAATCCATTTGGGTGTAAGGTAAAGTGCCCGAATAGTAGCATCGTCTGTTTCACTTCCCGCATTTTTCCAGTTATTACTACGCTCTCTGTTAAAATCTGATGCGAAGTTTACCTGTGCACTTAATCCATCAACAATAACTGCATTCATACCTGTACGAAAACTGTACTTATTATTTTGCGTAATGCCATAATTACCATTTTCGTTGTAATAACTACCGCCTGCAAACAAGGTTACTTTATCTGTACCACCCGATACGTTGATGGTATGGCGCTGCACCCGGCCATTTTTCCAAAAGTAATCGTACCAGCTCTTATCCGGCATTGATTTTAATGAATCGAGGTCGGCTTGCGAAAAACGTTGCGTGAGCGGTGCACCTGTCATTTCGTATCCATCGTTTAAAAACTGCGCATGCTCGTAAGCTGTGAGCGATTTATTTTTTACTGCTTCGGTAGAAACACCAAAGTAGCCTGAGTAAGAAATTTTAGGTTTACCTGCCTTACCTTTTTTAGTGGTAATCAACACCACACCTTTTGCACCGGCAGCACCATAAATTGCAGCAGATGCATCTTTCAGGAATGTAATGTCTTCAATTTGGCTTGCATCTAAATTTTCCAGCCAGTCTGCATTAGTAGCCTGAGACCACTGTGTGGGGTTTGAAATAATACCATCAATAACAATTAATGGCTGATTGGTTACACCAGTTGGAGCACCTGGAAAAGTAGTTGCATTACGGATATTAATGGTGGTTGTAGAACCTGGTTTACCTGAACTGAAGTTGATACCTACACCGGGTAAACGGTTAATGAGTGCCGATGGCAAATTAGCCACAGGCAAATCTTCAATCTCCGTTGCTTTGATAGTACCTACCGAACCTTGTACGTTAACACGCTTTTTGGTGCCGTAACCAATAACAACAACTTCTTCCAGACGGTCGTTGCTGCTGCGTTCAAGTTGTACCGATAATGATCCTGATGCAGATGCTTTGCTTTCAAAGTTCGCAAAGCCGACATAAGAAAATACAAGAATGGATGATGCAGATGGAACCTTTAATGTAAAGCTTCCGTCTTTTTTTGTTGTTGTGCCTGTAGCAGCGTTTTTAAGTTTTACACTCACCCCTTCTAAAGGCTCATTGTTTTCTTTGTTAGTTACTGTTCCGCTAACAGTTACTTCCTGTGCAAACAGCGTTACTGTAAGGAATGAAAAAATCGTAAGTAACAGCAGTTTTGGTTGTCGCAAATACTTCATGTTATATGGCATTTTGCTTTTTGGGTTTTTAAGAAAAATCAGTAGTTATTGTTTTATTTAGAAGATTCATTTTTTTCTTTAATCCGCTTTTGCCACTCCTCTCTCTCTTTGGTTAAATCGTAACCGGCAGCAGCAAGATAATTATTGATGCGGCCTTTGTACTTACCAAAGATGGCGTGCTTTTTATCTGAGGATTCGCTGTCCATAGCAAGCTCTCTTGCTTCTACCAGCCAATCATATATTTTCTTCTTCTGTTCTTCCGTAAGGGAAGGAATCATGTCAACATAAGCAGTGTAAGTAACGTGCAGCACCTTATAGGTCATACCATCTTTCACCAGCTCAATCTGCTCTCCAGTTAAATTCGTTTGTAACCCGGCAAGAAAAGATGTGTGCAGTTGCTGAAGCTGCGCATTTTTTTTCTCTTCCTGCTTTTGTACCTGAAGAGCAGATTCCTGAGCGGTGATTGATTGCTGTTTGATTGCTGCTAAAGCTATTTTAGTTTCTTCGTGTATGCGGTTGATGTTGCTGTACTGATAAACCAATAATGCAAGTACCTGTTTGTACGTTGCTGAATCTTTAATAGAAAGTGTGTTAACAATTTTCGCAGAGCGATCGGTAACTGTTTTAATGTAAGCTGCCTTTTCCTCGGCTGTTTGGTTGTTTTGCCCCGCTGCAGTAACGAAACCAAATGCACAAAGTGATACCGTAAAAACTATTTTTTTAACAGATGATAAATCTGCAGTTAAACTACGGATAAATACCTTTGGAGCATCCTGTGAAGTATGTAGAAATGGCAAACTTAAAATCATACCTGAAGCCGTTTAATCGTTAACCGTTTTAAACAAAAAAGCTGTTTAAATGATGGTCTAAAATTACATTGACCCCACCCCTTAAAAATGTAAGGTTTTGCTAAGTTGATGTATTATTTTACTATTCAACAAATAGTTACGGAAACGTTCCCGAAAGCTGTTTTCGCCCTCTAATCTTCGGTTCTAAGTGTAAACATTGCCTGTTTTAAACCATCTGCCTTTACCAGAACTGTAATATTTCCCTTTTTTACATGCGACTGTACAATTGCCAGGGCCATTCCTTTCCATGTTTTGCGGCGGGGATTTTTAAATGAACTGCTGTCGGCGGGAAACCCATTGTCTGTGCCGGCCAACAAACCTGCTCCTGTAACAGAAATCTGAAGAAGCTGATCGGCATCTGGAACCAGATTGCCATCTTTATCAACCAGTTTTACGGTAATAAAAGAAAGATCTTTTCCATTGGCTTTGAGTTTTGATTTATCGGCTGTTAGTAGAATTTTTGCCGGAGCACCTGCTGTTCTGATTTCCTTCGTAAGAATAATTTTTCCGTTCTTTTTTGATACTGCTTTGATTATTCCCGGCTGGTAAGGCACACGCCACATTACATGTAAGACATCCGTAGTTTTCGATTTGCTGCCTAACGATTTTCCGTTGAGGAATAATTCCACTTCATCAGCATTATTATAATAAGCCCACACATCAACCGTATCGCCTTTGTTCCAGTTCCAATGCGGAAATAAATGCAATACCGGTTTTGTTGTCCACTCACTTTGATAGAGGTAATACACATCTTTGGGAAGACCTGCAAGGTCAACAATGCCATAGTACGAACTGCGTGCCGGCCATGCATACGGTACAGGCTCTCCAATAAAATCGAACCCGCTCCATACAAACATGCCCGACATGAATTTGTATTTGTTCACCGCCAATAATGCCGCTTCATGTGAAGAACCCCAGTAAGCATAAACATGATCATAAGCCGATACACTCATATCAGCATTGCCTTTTACTGTTGGCGTTTTACCATCGGGTGGCCAGAGACGGTTACTGTCGCTGGGCATATCGTACGAACCTCTTGATGCTAATGCGGATGCAGTTTCAGTTGCAACAAACGACTGACCCGGAAAACGTTTGGGCAGGTCTGCATAATCGTACAACTTGTAATTGAAGCCGAGTACATCCAATGCACCGGATTTCCAGATGAAATTTTTCTCGGGAAAATTTTCCGTTAATGCACAGGTTACAGGTCTTGTTGTATCAATAGCTTTCACTAAGTCAACCAAACGTTTGGCGATGGTTGTACCGGTACTGTCGAATTGCTCCCGTATTTCGTTACCGATGCTCCACATAAAAACAGAAGGATGATTACGATCTCGCAACACCATGGCTTGTATATCACGTGCATGCCATTCATCGAAATAGAGGTTATAATCGAATTTGTTTTTCTTTTTCTTCCACATATCGAATGCTTCCACCTGCACCAAAAAACCCATTTCATCGCAGAGATCAAGTATGGCTGCTGCCGGAGGATTGTGAGAGAAACGGATGGCATTCACACCCATCTCTTTTAATATCGTTAATTGACGCTTTGCTGCCGCATGATTATACGCTGCACCCAATGCACCCAGATCGTGATGCATACAAACGCCTTGTATTTTCAAAGGTTGATTGTTGAGAAAGAAACCATTGGCTGCATCGAAACGGAATGAACGGATACCGAACGTTGTTTTTACTTCATCAATCAATTGACCATTCCGTTCAATGCGTGTAACGGCTTTATACAAATAGGGTTTGGCAATTGACCAAAGAATGGGTGCGTTGATTTGTAATTGACTGGCATATGAATAACCGCCAACAGGTATGGTGCGCTTCACGATATTTTTTGATGTAGCAACCTTCTTCCCTGCTGCATCATACACATCGGTATACAGGTTAACGATTTCATTTTGTTTACCGGTGTTTGTAACAGTGTATTGAATTGAAACAGTTGCTTTGCTTTGATTGATAACAGGCGTAGTGATGAATACGCCTGCCTCTGCAATCGCCACTTTACTTGTTGTAACTAATTTCACATCCCTGTAAATACCACTGCCGCTGTACCATCTGGAGTCGGGTTGCAGACTGTTATCAACTTTCACTGCAAGCACATTTGGTTTGCCATAATTCAAATACGGAGTGAGATCATAAGAGAAATTGACATACCCATAAGGACGTTTCCCTAAGTAATGCCCGTTGATCCATACTTCACTGTTCTTATACACGCCGTCAAATTCTATTCTTATTTTTTTATCTGCCGAAGAAGCAGGAACTGTAAACGTTTTGCGATACCAGCCAATACCACCGGGTAATGCTCCGCCCTGGTTGGTTGCAGGAAACGAAGAGGAGAAATTACTTTCAATACTCCAGTCGTGCGGCAGGTTTAAACTTCTCCACTTGGCATCGTTATAGTTTGCATTGCTTGCAAGACTATCATTACCTAACAGGAACTTCCATCCGTTGTTGAAATCAACAACAGAACGAACCTGCGCTGTTGAAAATAGACTCAACAATAAAGCGATAACCAGTAATGTATGTTTATTCAACTTCATTTTATTTGTTTGCCGGGAAGAGGGAAAGGCGGGAAGTTATTCCGTCATTTAGTGCTTCCGTAGCAGTTTTATTATCCGGCAGACAAGGGCGTCTGACGGGAGTTTCCTTTGTACTTCTTCTTGCCTTTGCGTCTTAGTGGTTCAATCCTCACCATAAATGATGCACCGCCTGCTTAATATACTTTTCATATACAGCCTGCACCTGTTGCAACCGTTCAGCGCTCAGCGATTGTTCATTTAATGCTTCCAGGTTGCGTGTAACCTGTTCGGGCTTGGATGCACCAGGTATTACAGTGCTTACCGCATCAAAATCAAGTATCCATTTCAAAGCCAGTGCTGACAATGTTTTACCAGAAGGAACAATTTGTTTCAATTCTTCCACGGCCTGCAAACCTGTTGAATAATCAATACCGGAGAAAGTTTCGCCTTTATCAAACGCTTCACCATTGCGGTTGAACTGTCGATGATCACCACTTTCAAAAACAGTTTGTGCAGAATAGTTACCGGTTAACAATCCACTTGCCAACGGCACACGAACAATCACACCAATATTTTTCTTCTTCGCCTGTTCAAAAAATAACTCTGCAGGACGCTGACGAAACATATTGAAGATGATCTGCACTGTTGTTACATTCTCAAACTCAATGGCCTTTAATGCTTCTTCCACTTTCTCCACACTCACACCCAAGTGTTGAATCTTGCCTTCTTTCTTCAGGTCTTCAAACAAACCAAAGATTTCCGGACGATAATAGACAGGCGTAGGCGGACAATGCAACTGAATCAGATCGAGTGCTTCAATTTGCAAACGTTGCAAACTGTCTTCTACATATTTCCGCAACACTGCAGGCGTGTAGCCTTCGTTTACATGTGGTTGAATTTGTCGTCCGCACTTCGTAGCGACAAACAATTTTTCTTTTCTCGTTTTCAGAAATCGGCCGATTGCTTTTTCGCTTTCACCATCGCTGTACACATCTGCCGTATCAATAAAGTTGACTCCGTTATCAACAGCAGTATTTAAAATGGCATCTGCATTCTTTTCATCAAACGCACTGCCCCATTTACCGCCTACCTGCCATGTACCAAGACTGATGGCTGAAATATTCATTCCGGTTTTGCCGAGTGTTCTGTATTCCATTTTCGCTGTTTATTTTTTTCGTCCGACGAGGGCGTCTGACGAAGTTTCCTTTGTGTAACTTTCTGTCTTTGTGTCTTCGTGGTTCAAATCTCCACCATTGCTTTGATCACCCCATTCTTCGGATCGAGCCAGCTTTTGAAATGATCTTTCACCTCCTCAAACTTTACCCGATGTGTAATGTAAGTTGATGGATCAACCAACTTGTTGCGCATACACATCATCACATGATCAAAATCTTCCTGCGTGGCGTTGCGACTGCTCATGAGTGTTGCCTCCCGTTTGTGAAACTCTGGATGACTCACAATCAATTCGCCTTTCTGTAATCCTACCAGCACATACCGTGCACCATGGGCCATGTATAGAAATGCATTGTTGATGGCTTTTTGACTTCCTGTTGCATCAATTACCACCGTTGGCATATCGCCGTTGGTGATTTCTTTTAAGCGTTGCAGTACATCTTCATTCAACGGATTGATGGTATGCTGCACTTTTAATTTATCCTTACAGAAATTTAAACGTGTATCATTTACATCCATTGCAATTACCTGTCCGCCTGCAATGCGGCCAAATTCCATAATACCCAAACCGATGGGGCCTGCACCTATCACCAGTACAAACTCTCCTGCACGCACTCCTGCCCTGCGGATACCATGTGCACCAATTGCCAACGGTTCAACGAGTGCAAGTTCATCAAAACTCATATCGCCGCCATGCAGCAATGCCGATGTGGGCACTGAAATATATTCCATCATACCACCATCCACATGCACACCAAATACATTGATGGCCGCACAACAGTTGGGTAAACCATTGCGGCATGCAATACATTCACCGCAATGAAAATATGGGATGAGTGTAACACGCTCTCCTACTTCAAATCCCGCTTCTGCATCCACTTGTACAATTTCGCAACCCAGCTCATGACCGAGTATGCGTGGATAGGCGAAGTAAGGTTGTGTACCTTCAAAGGCATGCAGGTCGGTTCCGCAGATACCGATGCGTTTTACTTTTAATATTGCACGGCCGGGTTGAATTGCAGGCTGTTCCTTTTCGACATATTCAAATAAACCCGGTTGCTGACACACTAATGCTTTCATAAAAAACTGTTTTAAATAACAGGTCGCTCCTACGGAGCTGATTGCCCTATTGATTATTTTCTATTAACCTTTAACCCCTACGGGGTTTTTCCATTGGCATAACAACCTATTCTAATTACTTGCTACACTAAACTCATAAGTACCTGAACCAATTTTCACAACTGCTCTGCCATCTGCGTTCATAACAACTGCTTTCTTTCCATTCAATAAAACCGTTTGCCCCGGCTTTGCAGGAAGATAAACAACAGCTGTACTGTTGGCAGGTATTTCCACCCGCAAGTTAAATGATGAGATTGTTTTTACCCATTCACTTTTAATTAAACCATACGGCGATTGAAAACTTGCTTTAGCATTGGTTACATCGCCCACCACTTCAGGCTTGATCACAATTTCTTTGTATGCGATGGAATTTTCTGTTTGTTGAATACCCGCAAGCCCGGCATAAAACCATTCCATTAAATGCCCCAGCATAAAATGATTGTTCGACACCGATTCATACGCCTGCCAGCTTTCGGTGAGTGCAGTTGCACCATGTTTCAGCTGATAACCATAGCCCGGCACATCATCCCGATAGTTCATATCAAAAATTACATCGCTACGACCCGCCTGCTGCAGCGCCTGTAATACGTAACGGTAACCGATATCGCCGGCAGTTAAGGCATTGTTCCTGCTTCTGATTTCACGGATCAACGCATCCAAAACAGCCTGCCTGTTTTTTTCTTCCACCAAACCCATGTACAAGGCCATGGCATTGGCAGTTTGACTGGAAGAATCGTATTGTATTTTGATGGGATCAAAAAATGTTTGATTGAAAGCTGTTTTTACATCTGCTGCCAATTGCTCATAGAATTTCACATCTTCATTCTTCTTCAGCATCGTTGCAATTTTGATCATGATCTTGAGATCATAATAAAACGTGGCCGTTGCTGTTACACCCATCTTCGTCATTTGTGCAAAGCCTGATTTGTTCGGACCAATATCAAACCAATCGCCCAACCCATGCGACAGAATATTATTTTTCGCTTTGCCTTTTAAATACAGCACATAAGCCTTCATCATATCATACGACTGCAGCAAGGTTTCTTTATCGCCATACCATTGATAATTATACCAGGAATAAATTATGGCTGCACTGCCCCACTCTGGTGATTCATCAAACGGCGGCGTAAACACCGTAAACTCAGGAGCAATCTCCGGAATTTTTCCGTTGGCATACTGTGCATTCTTCATGTCGTTGATCACTTTCTTATTCAACGCTGCCACATCATACCTGTAATGAACAGAAGTGCCCACTAAATGTGTTTCTTCGAGCCAGCCAAGTTTCTCCCGGTGCGGACAATCGGTGAACACACTCACCATATTGCTTTTAATGGCCCAGTCAATCAAGGTATGTGTGCGGTTAAATAAATCGTTCGAACAACTGAATGAGCCAACCGTATTTGCTGAATTACGGATATGCAGTCCTTCTAATTTTATTACTTGCGGAAGTGATTGATTCGTTTCTTTCGTATTGCAATGCACTTCTACATAGCGGAAGCCAGTGTATGTAAACAAAGGATGCCAGCTTTCTTCGCCATCCCCCTTTAAAATGTATGTAAAGTAAGACGGGCTGCCTGTTGCTTTTTGATTGGCTGTGCCATCTTCATTAATCAATTCGCCACAGATCAATTTCACGGTATCGCCTTTGTTACCTTTTACCGTAATGGAAGGAACACCGGAAAAATTTTGTCCAAGATCATACAACGTAACGCCCGATTTTAATTCCCGTTTTGTTTGTATAGGTAATTGCTGCATCACTTTCACGGGCTCATTCATTTGCGATTCAAGCAAAGCCGGACCGTTGGTAACGACTGCCTGTTTCCATTTCGCATCATTAAATCCCGGCTCGTTCCATCCTTGCTGAAAAAGATTCGCATCATAATCCTCACCACCGAAGATGCTTGAATAAATAATGGGCGACTGATCGGTCTTCCAGCTTTCATCACTACTAATCTGCTGTGTAGTTCCATCCGTAAACTCTATCACTGTTTTTGTAATGAGCTTGGGATAGCCATAAGCACCGGTCATCTTGCGGTAACGTTCCGAAGGAATATAATAAAAACCATTACCGAGCATTACACCAATCGCATTCTTCCCCTCCTTTATATTCTTTGTTACATCAAAGGTTACATACTGTGCATGTTTACTGTAGTTGGTCCAGCCCGGTGCCAGAAAATGATCGCCGATCTTTTCTCCGTTGATGCTTACTTCAAAATGACCAAGCCCACAGATGAACATTGTCGCCTGTTTGATTTTCTTTGCAACAACAAATTCCTTACGCAGCAGCGGCAGAATATCTTTGCGTGGTCCCCATGCTTTTTTTCCGCTCAGATGCACGTGCGGCGCAATGATGGCTGTATCGTTGATCTCTTCATAACCGATCCACTTTGCATTGCCCCAATTGTTTGTTTGCAACAAACCCATTTGCCAATACGAACCGCTGCTCCATGCTGATACGGCACCCTTATTATCACACACCTGTACTTTCCAGTAATATTTTTTTGCTGATTGTAATGCTTTACCAGCATAAGCAACCTGTATGGATGCTGAAGATTTGATCTGCTTCGAATCCCACACGTTACCGATATTCTTTTTCAATAACGCCGCATCATCTGCAACAAGAATACGATAAGCAGTTTGTGCTACATTTTGCTGAGTTGAATGTAACTGCCAGCTGAGTTTGGGTTTCGTTACATCAACGCCTAATGGATTAGTTCTGCTTTCGCAACGAAGATTGACAACAGTTAATTGCTGAGCGTTTAACTGAAAGCCCAGCAAAACAACCATAACTATCAACAAGTATCGTTTCATTCTCATCTTAGCTTTTAATATTGACTATTGTATTTCTATCCCCGACACCGCTACCTGCTCCCCATTCTCCAATTCCAGTTTCACCACATAGTTTCCTGCGTTAATCTGCGACCCTGTGTTTACGGTGAACTGGTTCCATTTACCTACCCGTGTAAATGTAAACTGCACAGCTTCATCCATCATCCTGTTGCCACCTGCATCAAACAACTGCAATTTCGCTTTTACGATTTGTTCTTTCGGATAATAATATTTTACAGTGATGGAATAAATATCGGCCACTCCTGTTTGCACTGGCCATTGCATGTTTGCGGCTGCATTTGTTTTTACCACGGCGCATAATCTTCCGTTGACAGAATCTTTTGTTACACCATCTCGAACTATTGCAACGTTTGTGCGATAAGCAGTGATTGGTTTCAGATCGTAGGCGGGTTGCATTTTGTTGACAGGAAGATAAAACAGCAAAGTGAATGGATCGATCATCAGTCCGACCTCTGTGTTTGCAGCATATCTTCTACGGTATATTTTATATTCTGTTCCTCCAATTCCATCTGTAATCAGTTGCGTATGCAGAGCCTCGGCATCAGCGAAAGATCGATTCTCATTCACCGCAAAAAAAAGATCCAGTTCGGCATTTGTTGTAAATGATACCGGACTGGTTTCTTTATTCTGATCCAATCGTATCCAGTCAGCCCCAAATAAATTTGAAGGCAGGCTATTGATAGTAGTATTTGAATAGGTATAATTTTTATCTCCAATATCCAGCCAGCTTTGTTCTGTACAATTACCACAAACAAGATTACTGATAAGCGAAGACGCTGCTGCCGGTTTAATTCCGCTCTTTATTGAAGCAATGGCAATAGCTGAGATAACCGCTTGTCCGGATTTACTTTCCGGAAATGAGATGATCATCTTACCACCGTTGATCTTTGCTTTTACCGTTTTCTTCAGCGCTGTGTTCGTACCTGCTTCACTCCAGATGTCTAAATCGTTAATAACAGTTTTCCCATTGATAGCAACATCAAATAAGCGCATCCCTTTGGCATTAATGCCACCGCCAATTCCTAACCAAGGTTCAATGAAATACAATTCAACGATGTATTCGCCATCGGGTAAGGGGAACTCGTACATGAGTTTATCTTTCCCGAAACGGAAGCTTTGAAACAATTTCCAGTCTTTTGTATGCTTGATGGGAGAAAATATTCTGCGTTGACTTGCAAAATTGGTTGGCACTTCAGAAAAATCTTTTGTCCATGATGTAGCAAATCCTTTATCTGCAGCCCATGTAATTCCATTGTCATCTTTATAAGAAGGTCCACCACAATTGATGCGATAGATATAATTATAACCTGCTGTTGCTTTGGTTAACGCTTTCGCATTTGCATACAACTGCTTAAAATTGGGTGATTGCGGTAAATGATTTAACACAATGGTATCTCTCGCAACTGCCTTTCCATTCACATATCCCACTGCATACAACAGATTGTATTGAATGTTGACATTGTCCCATTGAAAATGCGTACCAATGCCATTCTTCTTTCGTTTACCCAGCGAAGAACCATTCACATCATTAAACAATTCCACTTCATCGCAATTGCTGTACACATAAATACTGTCTTTGATGCCGGGCTTCATCCATCTGTTGGGCCATGTATGAGAAACAATGTAAACCATCGGTTCTTTGTTCTTATCCGCATAATTGCTGCGAAACATATAATAGGCATCTGTTGGTTCTTCCCAAGGTGTAAGTAATCCTTTGTAATTCACCGGACCAATACGATCCAGTTCACGCAAACCTTCACCGCCTTGTACACGACCGGGATTATCATGCGATGTCAATAACCAAAAGAAATGTCCTGCACTGCTGTCTTTCACCGATTCTGCCAAACGAACTTTCTGTTCCATCAACTGCACCATTCTGTCTTCACTCAAAATTCCATTTTGCACAAAGCCACCTTCCGTATGCAGATCAATTGTGCGCCATGCACCATACTCACCGATCAATACTTGCTTCTTTACATCATCGCCATAGGTTGCAGGATTACCACCATAAGTGCCGGTCCAGTTTTGCGGCACATCCCAATCGGTTCCGCTTCCACCGTTACAGGTTGTTACCAACCGTTGTGTTGATACAGTTGGATCAAGTGAGCGGATCAGCTCTGTACATTCTTTAGCGAAATCTTCCGGCAGTTTACTTTCATTCTGCAAGCCCCATAAAATAATGGATGGACTGTTGCGTCGTTCGATCACCCACTCTCTTAACAGCTGTTTGAAATTTTCTCTGAACTCTTGGGTATCGTACCATACATGTGCAGAGAGTTGTGTCCACCAAAGAATTCCTTTTTCATCGCACAATTGTCCGTAAAATAAATGATGGGGCTGATGACCATCACGAAAAGCATTGAAGCCTGCTGACTGTATCCATTTAAAACGGGAAAAGATCTGCTCCTTGCTGAACGCATGACTTTGCCCCAACAAATGTTCATACTCGGCAATACCGTTGATGAAAACAGGTTTTCCGTTTAAGATGAATTGACTGGTTGGGTTTTTCCAATTGATGGTGCGGAAACCAAATGCTGTTTCAACTTTATCCAGCACAATATTGTTCTCGTTTACGACTGAAATAATCTTGTAGAGATAAGGATTTTCAACTGACCAGAGATTGATGGCTGATGTAGGATGTATGACGTCGGATTTATTTTCAACAGCAACATTCTTGTCAACTGTTATCCCTTGTTCAACTATCTTTTTTACTTCTTTACCATTGGCATCTATCAACCTGTGTTCAACTACAATATTTCGTTTCTTCTTCGAATAGTTTTTGAATGTAGTCGCAATATTCAATTGAACATTTTTCTCTGTAATATCAGCCCATGCATGCACACCAAAGGGTTCAATGCGCACATCATTTGTAACAATTAAATGCACAGGACGAAAAATACCCATCGGCTGCGAACCTTCACTAAAGCCACGTTCATCACTGCAACCGCCACAAACCCAGGGCAGGTTTTGAATATTGGATGGATGATAGGCCCGTACTGCCAGTTGATTTGCGGTTCCATCCGTTTTGATCACATCGGTTACATCCAATGTAAACGTTGTTCGTCCGCCGCTATGCTCGCCTACTTTTTTATTATTGAGATAAACTGTTGCATAGGATCCCACTCCTTCAAAAAACAAAAAGAAACGTTTGCCTTTAGTTGATTGTTTCGCTGCAAATGTTTTGCGGTACCAGGAGTCGCCATGCCGGTTGCCGTGCAGCAATCTTCTGTAACCTTCGTATTGATCCCAGTTATGCGGAACATTTACTTTCTTCCAGTTGCTGTTGATGGTTGCCTGGTAAGTATCGGCAGGTAATTGCTGATCGTTACTTGTTGCAATGGTCAGCCAGTTTTCGTTTAATGAAATATCCTGGCGTTGTGCATTCGTTTTTTGCCACGAAGACACAAATGCACAAAGAAGCACAAAGAAAAGCAAGCTCTTACACAAGCGAGGGCTGTGAGTGAGCATCCCCTCCCTGGAGGGGACTAAGGGGTGGGTTGCAGAAAATTGACAAGAACGTACCACCGCTTGCAGCGGGGTGCCACAAAAATGTTCATTTATATTATGTGCCACAAGACTGCGACGCAACAGAAGCTTCATTGAAATACTGTTGTAGGAAACATCACCAATGGTATAAAATTTATTTAAGCTCTCCATCAAACGTATACACTCCGTTCTTGCTTGTTTTAATTGTTTTTGTTTTGCCATTGTAACGCAAACGCAACTCAGTTCCTGCTTTAGATAATACTTTCAGTTTGGTTAACTTTCCATTACTCCATTGCATATCCATTACAAATCCACCACGCACACAAATTCCTTTTACTTCGCCATTTGCAAAAGCAGCAGGCAAGGCAGGAAGTATATCAATATACTTTGTATGACTTTGCACAAGCATTTCAGCAATACCGGCAGCACCGCCAAAGTTGCCATCGATCTGGAACGGTGGATGTGCATCAAATAAATTCGGATAACTGCCTGCGCCACCTTTTACCGGGCTAAGTAACATTTTCACCATTGTAAATGCATGTTCAGCATCTTTGAAACGTGCCCAGCAGTTGATCTTCCAACCCAAACTCCATCCTGTTGCTTCATCGCCACGGAAGATGAGCGATTGCTTTGCAGCATTCATCATCGCAGGCGTTTCATCATAATTAATTTCATTGCCGGGATACATGCCCCACAAATGCGAAATATGACGATGCTTGTTGTTTGGATTATCAACATCCTGCATCCACTCCTGCAACTGGCCATGTTTACCGATCATGTTCGGCGCAATCTGTTTGTATTTTTCTTTTAATGTTGCACGCAACGCTACATCTACATTCAAAATTTCACTTGCTTCAATTACATGTTGCAGCAATGCACGAATGATCTGGTGATCCATTGTTGGCCCTGCAACCAATCCGCCTTGCTCAGGTGAGTTGGATGGTGTGCTGATGAGATAACCTGTCTTAGGATCTTTTATAAGAAAGCTGTTAAAGAACAGGGCCGCTTCTTTCATAATGGGATAAGCCCTGTTGCGTAAAAAATTTTTATCCTGTGTAAATAAATAACGTTCCCACAAATGCTGACACAACCATGCACCACCTGTTACCCAAATACCATGATTGGCGGCATTGATCGGCGCTGTACCTCTCCACAAATCAGTGTTGTGATGCAGTACCCAACCCGGTGCATTGTAATGATCTTTTGCTGTTTGCTTTCCTGTTACTGCCAGTTCACTGATCATATCAAACAACGGCTCATGCATAGGAGATAAGTTGAGTAACTCTGCAGGCCAGTAATTCATTTCCGCATTGATGTTGGTGGTGTACTTACTGCCCCAAGGTGGATTTGTTAAATCATTCCAGATGCCTTGCAGATTCGCTGGTCTTGTACCCGGGCGTGAAGATGAGATCAATAAATATCTCCCGTATTGTGTGTACAAAGCTGCGAAAGATGGGTCATCGCCATTCGCAAAATTGGCGAGGCGTTCATCTGTGGGCAATACAGCTTTCTTACTATCGCCCATTGTTATGGAAAATGTGTTGAACCATTTTTTATACTCTGCAACATGTGCAGCTTTGACTTGCTGATATGTTTTTCCTTCCAGCGATTTCAATGCAGCAACACATGGTTGCGACGGATCAGCCGTGATGTCTTTGTAATTTTTATAGTTCGTTCCCACTGTCAGAAATACTGTTGCTTCATCAGCGTTTGTAATGATCAATTTTCCATTATCAATTATAACAGTTCCTCCAACCGTCTTCACCTGCAGATAACTTTTTCCTTTCAACTCTCCCACACGTACTTTCACTGAAAGCACTACCGTATTGGCATTTAATTTTTCAACCGTATAACTTCTGTGCGGACTGGTGAGTACTGCACTAAAACTGATACTTGCTTTTCTATTTGCAGTAATCCTTGTTACCAATGCCTGGTTAGGAGCCGATACAAAATATTCACGTTTATACTCAACACCTGCAAGTGAGTAAGAAGTTGAAGCTATCGCATCAGCAATATTCAGCTCACGTTTATAATTGCTAAAGCCTGTTGTATTTGCAAACTGCAAATTCAAATCGCCAAATGGTTGATAATCGGCCTGGTATGTACCAACAGGTGGCGGATTATCATTCAACACAAAATATTTCCATTGCCCGTTCAACGATATTTTTTCTGTTTCTCTGCCCTTAGGATAAACACCAGTATGAATAGCTGTATCCTTATAACCATACACACCACCTTTGTTCGAAAAATTTAACACCAAAATGGCAATTGTATTTTTTCCCTTTTGCAAAAGATTTTTTGCAACGGTGTATTTTCTTCCTTCTGCATTTTGCTGCGAGCCTACCAGTTGCCCGTTTACATACGTATAATCCCAATCACGAATACGGTTGAAATCAAAAACCATATCCTCTTCTTTCCAGTTTTCGGGTAACACAAAACTTGTGCGTAACCACACTGCACCATCCAATGCTTCAAAGCCAACTGTTTCCCAACCATCCCAATGCGGAACCGTCATTGTTTTCCAATCGCTGTCATCAAAATTTGCTGCTGCATATTTTTTATCGGCAGTAACTGTTGCGATCCAGCCGCTGCGTTCTGCTTCAAAACTTTTCAATCCCATGAATTCTCTTTCGGCCAACGCTTCTGCTTCTTTTTGTTTGCCTGCAAACAACAATTGCCTGATGCTGTCTAAATAGTTGTAGGCACCTGGTCTGCTGTAATTTCTAGGCGCACCACTCCACAATGTTTCTTCGTTGAATTGTATGCGGTCGTTTTCCACGCCGCCAAATATCATTGCGCCGATGCGACCATTACCAACCGGCAATGCCTCTGTCCATTTAACAGCAGGTTGCTTGTACCAGAGTTTTAAATCCTGTGCGTGTAAAATTTGTAAGCAACAGATTGCTGTTGCAAAAGCCGTGAATTTTAATTTTTGTATCATTGTTATTGCTGCTATTAAACTTTTGTTGCGTCGCACTCTTGTACTGCAACAATTCTATTCATCATTTACCAAGCGTACCTACGGCACGCAAAACCTTCCATTCATTTTTGTTCAACCGATCAGATGTTCCTACGGAACAGGTTTGTCATTTCATTGAACCCCTGTGGAGTTACTTTCATGTGCATCATTCAGGTTATCCAAATGAAACCACTTCGTGGTTGTATCCTGCATCACCCAAAACTTCTATCACTTATCACTCATTACTCATCACTGCTTCACCTCATCCTTCTTCACATCATCCGCAACAACCATTGCTGCTTCACCAAGCATATTGTTCTTAAACAAAATATTTTTTGTGCTCGCTCCCTTGATCTCTGCAAATGTTTTTGTTCCGCTGAAAGGCCAGTTATTCATCAGCAATACATCCTGCACATTTGTTAAGCGGATCAACGGAGCAGTTGTTAATGGTTTAGCCGAAACAAAACCATTCACCGTTATACGTTCTGCTTTTTCAACAGACAATGGTGATCCCGTTTTGGTATTCACCCGTACATTGTGCAGTTCTATATCTTTTGCATTGCGGATAGTGATGCCTGTTTCAGCTTCAAACACACAATCATTCAAACTGATCTCGCTAACCGGCATTTCATCAAGACCATTAATAAACATCGCTTGTTTGGTATAGGCTGTGATATTGCTCAAACGGATATTGCGAAACTGTGGCGTACGTTCACTCACCGGCGCAGGTTGTGTTTTTGCGTATTCCATATCTAACACAATCGCTTGTGCTTTGATATTCTTCATCACAATATTATCTACACGAATATCTTCCACCACACCACCTCTTCCCCTTGCAGTTTTAATACGGATGCCTCGATCAGTTCCATCAAACACACAATTGCTGATGACGATCTTCTTTACATCACCGCTCATTTCACTACCAATCACCACACCACCATGTCCGCTGAGCATGGTGCAATTGGTGATGGTATAATTTTCAGCAGGCGTTGCTTTTGTTCTGCCCGGCAAATCTTTACCTGATTTGATGGTAATGCAATCATCACCCACACTGATATGGCAATCGGAAATATGCACATACCTGCAACTCGATGGATTGATTCCGTCAGTATTTGGTGATGGTGGATTGTTGATGGTTACTGCTTTGATCGTTACGTTTTCGCAGAACTCCGGTGTTACTGTCCAGAAAGGAGAATTGGTGATGGTAACACCTTCGATCAATACATTCTTGCAATACAACGGTTGTATAAACGGTGGACGAAGAAATCCTCGTTTCATTTGTGTGGGGTCATCGGGCAACAGAATGTCTTTATTTAAACTGTCGAACAAGAGTTGATACTTGTTACGTTCCGTTTGGTTTTTATAAAACGTCAATGCATAGTTCCACCACTTTTGTCCATGTCCGTTAATTGTACCTCTTCCGGTGATAGCAATATTCTCTGCTTTGTATGCATAAAACAATGGAGAAAAACTCATCACATCCACTCCTTCGTAACGGCTTTGCACCATCGGCAGGTAATCATCAAAGTTATCAGAGAAGTGCAGCTCTGCACCTGCATCAATCAAAATGGTGATTTTGCTTTTGAGATGAATCGGCCCGGTTAAATATTTACCCGCAGGAAAATACACCGTGCCGCCACCTGCTTTTGATGCTGCAGCAATAGCATCAGCAATGGGCTTTGTTGCCAGCTTGCTGCTGTCGTTCTTTGCACCGTATTTGGTCACATCATAAAAACGTTGAGCCGTTGCGGCAAAGCAAACGGCTGTAACAAAAACAATGAGAATCAGTTTTTTCATGTATTTCATTTTTGCTCACAGATGCCACTGATATACACAGATTTTTTCTGTGCTGCTCTATGAAATCTGTAAGAGACTATTCAAATAACCAATCAATATTTTTATTCTTTGCATCGCTCATCAGCATCGCATCGTACACAGGAATAATTTGTGTACCATCAACAAATCCCAACACTAAGCAAACTCCTTTGGGTAACTTTAATGTATGTGAACCCGCTTTGAATGTATAACTGTGAATGTTCACCGGTGGCATACCGTCAATCGCTATAGCATTGGAAATTTTTATTTCGGCCTGGCCGTAATCATCAGCACTGGCATTTGTTTCCAACTCAGGTGCTTTGGCGAATACAGTATCTGTCGTGAAAGCTGCACGCTGTGTTCTGAAATATCCCACCAATATTTTTACCGGCTTATCGGTATAAAAATCAATTTCGGTAGCGCTTCGCAACTGTTGTCTGTAACTTAACTGTACAGCTTTCATTCCCTTCAATTCAGACGGAAGTTGTTTAATGCGAAAACCTGTATCGCTGAAAAGTTGTGCACCTTCGTTCAATACAACCGGAACATGATTCAACTTTGCATCCACCTGTAAAAATGGCTTACGATCCTGCACCTTTGTGTTGGACCTGTTTGTGAGAGAATCAATCTTGTATTTAAACGTCTTTAGCTCGGTTTCAAATACCGGCACCATCTCTGTCCAATGTTTAAACGTTGCGTTTGAACCACGCATAGGAATTTTCCGCTGCTGTGTTTGCATGCTGTTGGCATAGAGGTATGAACCTGCAGTTAAAGCAGCCAGTTCTTTGTAATCGTTTACACTTTTTTCCAGCATGGGTACTGCCAACTCAAGATCAGCAACATTACCGCTGTATTTGTATTTCAGCAATTGCACTGCAGCATTTACTTTACTGCTGAAATGATCGGCCATTGCTTTGTAACAGTACATATCGTTGACAATGCGGTTGAACTCTTCTTTATTTTTCGTCACTCTTCTCGATACTTCCATGATAGCTGCAACAGCTTTGTTACCATGTAACACCACTTCATTAGCGACTTGTGGTGGTGTTTCACCAATATGCTTTATTCCTTTCTGTTGTTTGTCTGCATAATCCAATATCATTTCTCCTTCCGGTGCTTCCGCATCATACAACAAAGTGAATAATCCATAACGGAATGGATTGATGAGTTGCGTCATCAACATACCCAATGTCAATGTTTGACGGTTACCATCCGTAATACCAAAACGACGCAACAGCTTTGGAGCAATCTCACCACTCTCTTCATATGCTGTTAATATTCTTCTGCCATCTGCTTCACTGCAACCAAACTTTGCTGCGAATTGTTTACTCCAGTAAACGATCTCTTCATCACGGTTACGTTTTGCTTTCCATGCATAACGGCTCCAGGCGCTGTACCAGATCCAGTCTCTTTCTATTTGCAATAAACGTTTGCCTTTTACACTATCAGCACTGTAAGGCCAATCCCAATAAGATGCCTGCGGATATAAATGTAAACCGTTACCGCCCATCACTTCATGCATACCAATTACACTCTGCTGAATAAAATCAGGTGAGCCATAACGAAACGGTTCAAGATTGGCAAGGATATGTACGTTCTCAATTTGCACACTGCCGAGTCTGCTCAATGTTTGATGCAACTCTGCCCATGTCCCTCTTGGCCGTGCATAGGTCAAGGCTTCACCATTGAACTTTGCTTCGGTATATAAATTTTTATAGAGTGGTAAGGAAGCACGCATCACAGCAGGTGCATCCGTATCATGTGCACGCAGAACGATGGGCGGCTCCTCTATTTTATTCAATGCTTTCAAACCATCTTTTACGCCGGGAATAATTGTTTTAGTGAACCATTCTATATCATCATTACCCACACCTTCCATTGCTTCACCCAAACAAACCATTAAGCCAACGTTTGGATATTTTTCTACGAATGCTGCAATGGATTTACGTGTATAATCAGCAATGAGAGGAATGATGGGACGTTCACGTTCCTGTGTTTTGATCTTATGATGTTCAGCAAAAGGTTTGGAGACGATGATATTATAAAACATCTGGATCACCCAGATGCCACGCTTATCTGCTTCTGTTGTTAAAAAGCGATAGATCTCTTCATTCTTTTTGAATGTTGCTTCATCTACTTCCACTGCATACGGATAATCTTTCAGCTTCACTAACGATGCAAATGGATGACCATTCCAGAGATACAAAGAGTTCATGCGATTCGCTACCATTGAATCGAGATATTGTATCCATAATTTTTTATCGTAAAACCAGGGAAAGGTTTCGGGTGTGTAAGGATATTCATACACATTTCTTCCGGGGAGGTAGTACGGTTTCTGTACACCGATACATGCACCACGCAAGACCATTTCGGGTGCATCGCTGAATGAATAAGTAACAGGAAACTTTTTTGTTTTCTTTAATTCATCAGCAAAAGCTAAACAGCCGTATAAAATTCCTGACTCATCATTACCTATAATAGTAGTGCTGTTATTTTTTGTTTCAATTGAGAACCCTTCTTTCTTACCGGTTGCCTGTTTACTGAGAACAATGCTGTGCTTTACCGTATTCAGTTTTAACTGTGCAATGGTTGCATTCAATCGCTGTTCACCAAACTTTGTTCTTGATGAAACTTGTTTGTTCTCAATCTTCACTTGCGCTGACAGGATTGAACAAACAAATAATGATATGATGAAAAAAAACTGCTTCATGTTATTTCACTTCCACTAATTCGTTTAAATAAATTTCCAGCATGGTATAACCGCTTGCGTCCACTTTGTTGCGGTCGTTGGCATCATTTGGATTCAATCCTTTTTTTATTTCCCATGCATCGGGCATGCCATCCTTATCTGTATCAACTGGTACAACTGCAGTTTTATACTCGGCCCAGCCTCCAACTGCTAACGGACTATCAATAATGCCGGGCTTACCAAATACACCTTTGCCCATTGCAGTTCCCGTTTTTGTTTCGTTTACCACACGTTCATCAGTTGCATCACGCTTGGGGAAGATTGCACCTGCATAACGCAACACTTTCTCGTATGATTCTTTTGCTGTTTCAACAGGTAATGCGATACTTACAGCAAACGCCTTATCAGCAATTGCTCCTGTAGGATAACCCTGTGCCTGCAGGTCAACACCATTCGTATTTTTTTTCGTTAATCCCTTATCGCCTTCCATGATATTACCCTCCACAAACCATTGTCCTGTTCCTTTGCCGTTTTCTTTTTGATAAGAAGCATTGACAAATTTTAATTCAGCAGCAGTTGCAGGACCGGGTTTGTAATAGTTGTTAACGATATTCACTTGCGATACTCCGCCTGCAATATTCACTTCGCCGCCATAAGCTGCATTGGCATTGCCCCAGTTGTAAATAACATTATTGCGGTAATCGATCAACGCAATGGTATCATGTGCTCTTGCTCCATTGAACCGAACAGCACGACTATTAAGGTGTGCTAATAAATTATGATGATAAGAAGCATATTGCCCGCCCCATACACCGCCATACGAACGATGTCCTTTCTGATGACCGGCTTCGTACAAACCTTCACTCACTATACACCATTGTACCGTTACATTCTTTGTATCGTACATCGCCGCACATTCTTCATTGGCCCAGCTGAAACTGCAATGATCAACAATTACATCATGACAGTTCTCCATATCAAAACCATACAATCCTGTTTTCAACGTACCACCGGGACGTGAACGAATGAAACGGATAATGATATTACCATGATTACCTTTTGAAGAAGCACCATTTAAAATGAGTGATTGATTTTTTAAACAGATGCCATCGCCGGGAGCTGTTTGTCCGGCAATGGTTAAGTTGGAACGTTTGATCTGAATTTTTGATTGCAGTTCGATAATTCCTGATACTGCAAATACAACCGTCAACGGTTCGCCGGGATATTGTTCCAATGCCCAGCGGAAACTTCCTTCACCACTATCATGCAGATTTGTAACGGCAATTACTTTTCCTCCTCTTCCACCTGTTGCATATTTCCCAAAACCTTCGGCACCGGGAAACGCAACCTGCTGTGCAAATAACTGCTGCGAAAAAATAAAAAAGGTAAGTAAAATGTATAAGTGCTTGTTCATTGTAATTGATTCAAAAGATCAAACGAGTTGGTTGAGTTGAATACCGCCCTGCTGGCAACTCATGTAGGCGGCTTCTGTGCATGCCATCGTGTACAAACAATCTTCCACTGCATTATCCGGTTTTTCAATTTTTCCTGCAGCTGCCAGCATTACCTGCTCCATGGTTCCGATAAACGCATGGGGAAACCAGCTGCCTTCGATTTTCTTTTCCTGCCATTGCGGCTCTTTGCCTTCTTCTAAAAACACATATTCAAAACTATCGGCTTCGCCACGGGGATAATTGATGAGTGCCCCAAAGTTGATAATGACAGCACCTTTTGTTCCTTCGAACTTGATGTAGGATTGTTGTTTGGGTGTACCGTAATTGTGACAATGATTGGTGAGAATATTTGCCCTGATCATATCACCATAATCCATAATGATATTACTGCGTACCGATGCCAGTGCAGGCATGCTCGGATGTTTGGTCGATTTCGCATACACCGATTTCGGATTGCCGAGTATATGCCGTACCAGATCGATATAATGAATGCTGTGGTACAAAATTTCTACACGAGGCGAGGCCATTAAAAAATCCCACAGATGCCAGGGCGTGTATACATTCACGTTTACTTCTATATCATTAATCTCACCTAACAATCCTTCATTCATCATCCGTTTTACTTCGAGAATGAAGGGAGCATAACGTAGTTGAAAGTTGACTGCTGCTTTTAGGTTTTTTCGTTTACAGATCGCAAGTATTTTCTTTGCTGCATCCATATCCTCACCCATCGGCTTTTGCAATAACACCGGAGCTCCATCGGGTAATTGTTCCAGCAATGGAATCAATGCTGGTCCGGGCACTGCAATATCGATAACTGCATTTGCAGGTAAATCCTTCAACAACTCTTCGGGACTTGCAAATACTTGTTTAATACCAAAACGCTCAGCTGTTGTTTTTGCTTTCTCCGGATCGAGATCGCAAATACCCTGCACATGAAAACCTGCCAGCATATAGGCAGGTAAATGTGCAGCATTCACAATGCCGCCTGCCCCGATAATGTAAATGGGCAATTGTGCAGAGGCGATATCCCGTTCGTGCATTGACATATTTTCTTAATCGCTTGTGGTCTTTGTGAAGTCTTTGTGTTCCTTGTGTTCTTTATAACACAAAGGACACAAAGAGAAAACACACAAAGTTCACGAAGTATTATTTTAAACTTCCGCTCCTAATTTATTTCCGTAGGTTAACAGCAATACGGCTGTAATCAATATCACAATGGCAACAGAAAGTAAACGGATTGTTTTACTGCTGCTGCTTTTCCATTCTTTCAATAACAATCCTGTTAGAGCACTTAACAACACGAGCATGATCATGTGAATAGCCCAGCTGCTGAATTCAAACTTCCCCATGCGTACGTGGCCAAGCCCGTAAAAGAAAAACTGTCCATACCACAACAGACCGGTTAAAATAGCCATTACATAATTCAACCCTAAACCGGCTTCACCTGTTGATGCATACTCTGCAAAAGTTTTTTCTTTTCGATGCAGGTAGATGCAATAGATCATTGTTGTGATAAAAGCACCTGTGTTGGAAAAAATATAGATCACATTTCCCTGAAAACTTCCTGCACCATATTTTGCTGCAACATCGGCAATGGGCTGTCCCTGGTTTAACGAATAACCATACAATGCGGATAATACACCTGCCAGCAAACAAAGCGGTAATCCTTTTGCCAATGAAAAAACGGATTCTTTCTTCTCCTGCTGCTCAATATCTTTTTCTTTACTGCGCCCGGCTAAGCCGCATACTGCAATACCAAATGCGCCCATGCTTACACCGCTGATGAGATAGCCGGCACCAGTACCCGATAACACATCGCCCAAAGTACCGCTAACCAATGGAGGTAACAACGTACCCAACACACAACTGATGCCTACTGAAATGGCGTACGTTAATGAGAACCCAACATAACGGATAGCAATACCAAATGCAGTGCCACCAATACCATAAGCCATCCCTAAAAAGAAGCTACGCTGCATAGCGCTTACCGGTGCCTCTTTCAACACCGTTGCCAGCTGCGGTATGGTTAACCATGCAACAAACAATGGTAACAACAACCAGCATACCGCTGCCTGCGCCAGCCAATAGGTTTGCCAGCTCCAGCCTTTAACTTTTTTCTGTGGAGTATAGCAGAGTGAAGCGCTGGAAGCACCTACTGCATGAAACAAAACGCCGTTAATTACTTCCATACACTTTTGCAGATGGTTTAAAACGAATAAAAGTTTGCTGCGTTATGATAATAAATTTTTGAACGTTCCTCTGCAGGCAACAATTCATCAATAACAGTGCGGTAATTTTTCCAGGCGCCGGTGTAACTGCCTGCAAGCAACGACACGGGCCAATCGCCACCAAGAAAACAACGATCGGTGCCGAAAAGCTCCAACACAAAAGCTACATACGGTTTTATATCGTCTGCCGCCCAGCTCTCGCCTTTTTGCGAAGTGGTACCCAAACCGGAAATCTTTGCATAAAAGTTTGCGTGTTGTGCCGCTTCTTTCATCAGATCACCCCATCGTCCAAACTGTTCGTTTGTTGCAATGGGTGGTTGATTGAGATGATCGAACACCATTTTCAAATGCGGTACTTTATTGGCAACTTCCAATGCTGTTTCAATATGTTCGGGCAAAATGCCTACTACATCGTAAGGAATATTATGGTCGGCTAAGATGTGCAAACTGTTGATCACTTCCGGTTGCAACAACCATTGTGCATCAGGTTCATCATGTATTAAATGACGAACGCCTTTGAAATAATTTTCTTTGCCGTATTTTTTTTGCAGTGCTTTTAATGTTGCATCCGGATCGGTTAAAGGCAACCATCCCACAATAGCGGCGATCCATGATGTGTTATCTGCCACATGCAACATCCAGTCTGTATCTTCAAAATTATTAGCGGCCTGAACGAGTATGCCTGTAGTTACTCCGGCTGCTATCCTCGACGTTTCGAGTTCTTCTATTGCGTAAGTACGATTGAGAATACTGGTATTATTTTTCAGCCATGCATATTCCGCACGGTGAAAGTCCCATATATGAACATGTGTATCCGCAATCATCTGTGTCATTGGCAAAGCCTTATTTACTTACACTTTCTAAGTGAGAAGTTAATCCAAACTGTTGTTCGATCTGTTCGTTATGCTCGCCCAATGTTGGCGCACCTTTTTCTGATACCAACAATTCTCCGTCTACTCTTATCGGACAGCGGGTGGTGCTTACCGTTAGTCCGTTGCCTGTTTTTACATTGATCTCCATTTCCAGCACACGGTAGCCTTCCTGTTTTACCAATGCATCATAATCCATTACGGGAGCACACCAAACATCTGCACTTTCCAATACTGCCAGCCAATGTTGTGCCGATTGTGTTGAAAGATGTTTTGCCAGTATGGCTTTGATCTCATCACGCTTAGCAAACCAATCGTTGCTGTTCGAAAATAGCTTCAACGGTTCACACTGCAGTAATCCGGCCAATGTTGGAATATTGGTCATTGCCAATGCAATGTAATCATCATTTGTTTTATAAATACCATAGGGCGCCGCAATGTAAGCATGCGCACTGTTTACCGCCCCACGAACGGGTAACTGCCGTCCGTCGTTGTAATAACAGGTCAATACTTCAAACTGAAAATCTAAAATACTTTCCAGCATACTTACCTGCACCAACGCACCTTCGCCTGTTTGTCCTTTGCGGAACAATGCGGCTAAAATTCCCTGTGCCACATGTGTACCGGCCATAATATCTACCACAGCCACACCCATGGGTGTAGGGCTTTCATGAATGTTATTGCTGAGCCATGTTAAACCCGACGCTGATTGCAACAACAGATCCTGTCCGGGTAAATCTTTCCACGGACCTTCGGTGCCATAACCGCTGATCTCTGCATATACAATATCGGGTTTGATCTGTTTTACACTTGCATAATCGAGCCCGATGCGTTCCATTACTCCCGGACGGAAATTGTGCATCACCACATCGGCCTTTGCAATAAGTTGTTTTATTTTAAACAGATCATCCGGATTTTTCAGATCGGCCGCATAACTTTCTTTGTTGCGGTTGATGGCATGAAAAATGGTTGATTCGCCTTCGATCATCACATCACTCACATACAGCTCCCGGCAAATATCGCCGGTACCCGGACGCTCCACTTTGATCACCTCTGCTCCCATATCGGCCAAACGTAATGCTGCAGATGGCCCCGAAAGGAACTGGCTGAAATCAATGATCAATATATCTTCTAAAAGTTTCATTTTGTTTTTTTGTGAATGGTCAATGGTTAATTGTGAATGAAGAACACGCTCACTATCCATTATTCATTACTCATCAATTAACCCACCCCTGTTTATCACTCCTCTGTGTTGCAGTTTGCGCACCTCCCAAGAGGGGATAACGATGCTGATCCACTCGTAACCCATTACGCATAACATTTAACTATAAATCATAAACATCAAACTAAACACTATCAACTACCGGCTACCAACTCTCTCCGTATCGCCTCATTCTGTTCCCCCAACTGCGGTGCAGGTTTTGTACTTAACAACAATTCGCCATCAATACGGATGGGACAACGTGTTGTGCTGATTGCACGGTTGTTTACTGTTATCTCCTGCTCCATTTGCAATACACGGTAGGCTTCATGTTCTGTCAATTCGTCCCAGTTCATTACTTCCATTGCCCACAAACCTGCATCCTGTAATAAGCCCAACCAAAAGTTTGTTTCCTTCGTTACAAGATGATCGACCAACAGTCGTTTGATGTCATCTCGCTTTGCAAATGCATCTTCTTTTGCAAAATTTTTCAAACCGGCACAACCAATGGTATCGGCTAACTGATGAAGATCCATCATAGCCAAAGCCAGGTATCCATCAGCTGTTTGATAAATGCCGTAGGGAGCACCTAACAATGGCTGACCATTTGCAAGTACACTCCGCTTTGGTTGCTGTTTGCTGGTAAAATAGGTTGTGAGTAATTCAAATTGAAAATCGAGTAACGATTCCAGCAGGCTCACTTCAATCAACGCTCCTTTTCCTGTTTTTTGTCTGCGGATGAGTGCACCTAATATTCCCTGCACCAATTGCGAACCCGCCATAATATCGGTAATGGAAATACCAAAAGGCACCGGACCGTTACTGCCGTTACCAGTTGTATATGCAAGCCCTGCCATTGATTGTACCAACAAATCCTGACCAGGCTTATTTTTCCACGGTCCTTTCTTACCATAGCCGGAAATTTCTGCATACACCAACTTTGGATTAAGCTGCTGCACTGTTGCATAATCCAATCCGTTTTTCCCCATCACATCCGGACGGAAATTATGAATGAGCACATCGGCCTTTGCAATTAATTTATACAACACAGCCTTATCTTCTTCGTTCTTCAGATCGGCTGTAAAACTTTCTTTATTCCGGTTGATGGTATGAAACAACAACGAACTGTCATCCACCCACAAATCTTTAATGGCCAGTTTACGACCAGCATCGCCTGTGCCCGGCCGTTCAATTTTGATGACACGTGCACCAAGATCGGCCAAACGCAAGGATGCCGATGGACCGGATAAATATTGGCAAAACTCCAGCACTACAATTCCTTGTAAGGGTAAGTTCATCATGCGGTGAAAGCTGTTTGTTTAGCTAAACTCTGTTCGTAAATAGTGTTCATAGCATCGAGTGCTTTTTGCGGATCGGTATCGTGCAGCAAACAATGCTGCAAGGGATCGCCTGCATGATCCTGAAAATGCAGATAACCATTGTAACGTGGACGCATATACCCATTCTCCATTACCGGTAACACCTGCGTAAAAAAGTAATTGGTTAAATGATTGGCTGTCGGATCTGTCCATGCACTGCGATGACCTGGTTGGCCGCCGTGTTGCACATACATGGTACTTTGACATTCGCCCGATACAACCATCGCAGCAAAATCTACCGCTACATCTTTGTGCTTACCAAAGGCAGAAACAGAAAGCCCTGTTCCGCCAATTGTTGTCCGCAGTTTTTTTTCGTTGAACGTAACCACATCGGCATAATGCAATAAATGTGGTGCATATCCTTTGCGTGCATAATTAGAATAACCATACGCAAACGGACAATAGACATAATCGTTGGTTGTACTCATTAACTCTGCCACTGCAATAGGGTTACAGCTGAACATCTTTTCATCTACCACACTGTACAACTCCTTCATGGTTTCAATGGCAAGGATGCCTGTTGCTGCATCAATCACCTCCTCTTCACTCTGAAAAGGCTCTGTACCATGTGCAATACAAAACGTATAAAAGTTCATGAGCAGATCGATAGGAATAGCAGGTACTGCTACTTTTCCTTCGTTCGCTAACGACAGCACATCGCTCCATGTTTGCGGCACATCATTCAACAAATCTTTCCGGTAACTGGCTGCGGGTGTTGCTGCATCAATGGCCAAGGCCCATTGTTTATTGTTGTAGTTGTAGCTGTTATGCGAAAGACCAACAGAATTTTCCTGTTGATCTCTTAAATAAATATCTGATAAATATTCGTTCAGCGGCAGAACACAATTTGTGGCATCGGCACAGCCCACCCAGGGATGATCGATGATGAGCAGATCATATTCCTTCGTCAATTCTTCAATCGGAAAATCAGCAAACTCCTGGAGTGTACGTTTTTTCCAGTGTATCTCCACATTGGGGTGTAATTCGGAATAACGTTGGGAAACAGCAAGCAGAGGCGTTATACCCCTGCTGTGTCCCCATGTAATACCATTCAGAATAATTCGTTCCATTCTTAACTGTTTCCTTTTTTAACCATGAGAATATGTTCGCACAACATCACCAATTCGTTGTGCTGGTTAAAACATTCCACTAACTCCGTTACTAAACCGTACTCCGGCTTTTTGTGGTCTTTCAAATCTTTTATGGTTACCGTTACCTTAATGGTATCGTTAATAAATACAGGTTTAATAAATCGTAACCGTTCGTAACCATAGGTCATGCTTACCTCGTTTACAAAATCGGCGGTTAAACCAATGGCTACTGTAAAAATGAGGGTGCCATGTGCAATGCGCTTTTTAAACGGCTGGCTTTTGCACCACTCTTCATCCATATGATGGGGAAAGAAATCGCCTGACTGACCGGCGTGAATCACAATATCGGTTTCGGTGATGGTTCGACCCTTGGTTTGGCGAACATCGTTTAATTGAAACTCCTCGAAATACTTCTGTATAAACATAGCTGGCTGCAATCAGTTTTATGCATCAAACAGATGGTTCTTATGCCGAATCCGACTGTTTATTCCGAAGTTCAAGGTATAACAGGCCGTCGGGGCGTTCAATGGAAGGTTTTACTGATTTGATGGATTATTTTCCAACAGACAGGAATACGAAGGCAATCCGACTGGTTAAGACAGCAAACAGGGAGTTTGTGTTGAAGGATTAAGCGAGGCGTATCAGGAATGCTGAATGATCGTTTGCCATTGCTGATAAAAGTCCTGCAATTTTGTTTCGGCGTTGGGTTGATAGGTTGTATCAACAGCGATAGACGCTTTCAACCTATCAAGACCGTTGAACAGCCCGGTTCCGAGTCCGGCTAAAAAAGCAGCCCCCAATGCAGATGCATCGGCTACTGCCGAACGGGTAATATTAATCTGCAGCAGATCGGCAATCATTTGCATCACAAAACGATTTCCTGAAATTCCACCGTTGATGTTGATGCTTTTTAAATTCACTGTTGCATCGGCTTGCATAGCACTCATCACATCTTTTATTTGGTAAGGAATTGATTCCAGTGCTGCTCTTACGATATGATTTTTTGTTGTACCGAAACTAATGCCCTCGATGGACGCTTTACGATCCATTTGCCAATGTGGTGAACCTAATCCGCTGAAGGCCGGAATAAGGTACACGCCACCATTATCAGCAACAGCTGTTGCCATGGCTTCTGTTTCTTTACTGTCGCCAAATAAGCTCAGTTCATTCTTTAACCACTCGATGGTTGCACCGCAGCTTACGATTACGCCTTCCAATGCGTAATCAATACGTCCATCGATACTCCAGCAAATAGTAGTGACCATTCCGTTTTTCGATTGCACCGGTTTATCACCAATGTTCATGAGAATACTGCAGCCCGTACCCAAAGTTGCCTTGGCTGTACCAGCTTCAAAACAACCTTCGCCAAATGCTGCTGCATGCGAATCGCCGATCATAGCTGCAACGGGAACAGGCTGTGCAAACAACCCACCCAATGTTGTTTCACCAAATACTGCAGCAGATGATTCTACTTCCGGCAGTTGTATTCCTGTTAAACCGAATGCATTGATCAGCTCTTCATCCCACTCAAGTGAATGCAGATTGAACAGCAAGGTTCTTGATGCATTGGTATAATCAGTTGCATAGCTTTTTCCATTGGTCATTTTGTACAACAACCAGGTATCAACTGTGCCGAAACAGGCTTCGCCTTTTGCAATAGCATTCTTTACAGCTTCGTTATTCTGATTAAGCCAGATGAGTTTGGTTGCTGAGAAATAAGGGTCGATCACCAGACCTGTTTTCGCATTCACCAGTTGAGACAAACCTTGTTGTTTCAGCTCTTCACAAATCTGCACCGAACGTTTGCATTGCCATACCACGGCGTTATGCAATGGCTTTCCGCTTTTATCCCACACTACAAATGTTTCCCGCTGGTTGGAAATACCAATGCCTGTAATTGCAGTTGTCTCATGACCTTTGCCTGTAAAGTCCTGCAAACATTTTGCAACCGAAGCCAATACATTTTGATAGATGACTTCCGGTTCCTGTTCAACAAAACCATCGCCGAAATAATGCGTATGTAAATTTTCGGAACCTTTGGCAACAGCCTGTCCTTGTTCATCGAAGATGAGTGATTTGGTAGAGCTGGTTCCCTGATCAATTGCAAGTATAAATTTCATAGCCATTTTTTATTTTTCCTCACAGATTGCGCAGATGAATCCAGATTTTCATACTGTGCAAATCGGTGTTATCTGTGCGACACTATTATTGTATTTGTCAAATCAATCCCTCCTCTCTCCGGCTTTATCAATGATCACCGCTAACAAAATCACCCCACCTTTTACTACCTGCTGCCAGAACGGAGATACATTTAGCAACACCAAGCCATTGTTGAGCACACCAATAATAACTGCGCCCATAACGGTGCCCCACACACTTCCTTTGCCACCGCTTAACGATGTACCACCAATCACCACTGCTGCAATGGCATCAAGTTCGTAACTCATGCCCGCATTGGGTTGAGCAGAATCCAAACGTGCTGTAACAATAATTCCGCCTAATGCAGCCAATGCACCTGCAAAGGAATACACGGTAATTTTTACTCTGTTGATATTGATGCCTGATAGTTTGGCCGCCTGTTCGTTACCGCCAATAGCATAAATGTAACGACCCATTTTTGTTTTCTGCGTAATGAAAACAGCAAGCAATACAACAATAGCTGCGATCCATACCGGAACAGGAATACCCAGGAAAGAACCCGAACCAATAAATGCAAATTCTTTTCCGAGGTTACTGATGGGATGACCTTTTGTGTACAACATGGTAAACCCTCTTGCAATGGTAAGCATGGCAAGCGTTGCAACAAACGGCGGCACATTAAACTTTGTAATAGCAAAGCCATTGAACCAACCAAGCAGCCAGCCGCAAAGTAATCCACCAAGAATAGCACCTAACAATGTAAAGCCAACAAATAAATCGCCTGCGGGGATTTCAACACCGTTTCGCAGCAAACCTACTGTAACTGCTCCGCACAAAGCTAACACCGAACCAACAGACAGATCAATACCTGCTGTAAGTACAATCAGCGTCATACCTGTAGCAATACAAATGTTCACAGCTATCTGGCGTAAAACGTTTAAGCCATTATCAGCTGTAAAGAATTTATCGGTCATAAAGCTCAGAATCGTGCACAGAATGAGCAAGGCAATGAGCGATTGAAACCGTTTAAGCGTATCAGATCCGATCTTGAGTTGAGCTATCATGCTGTTAGTTCGTTTTTGTAGATGGCGTATGTCAATATTCCAGCTTCGGTTGCCTCATCAATAGGTATGGATGCGGTGAGTTCGCCTTCGCACATCACTAATACACGATCCGATACGGCGAGTATTTCCGGCAATTCAGACGATACCATGATGATACCCATACCTTCATCGGCCAATGTTTTCATCAGTTTATAAATCTCTGCTTTGGCATTGATGTCAATACCACGTGTAGGTTCGTCAAGCAATAAAATCTGCGGATGTGTAGCCAGCCATTTCGCCAATACAATTTTTTGTTGATTGCCACCGCTGAGATTCTTTGCCAGGTTTTTATCCGATGATGTTTTTATGGCAAGGCGGCTGATATAATTATCGGCTAAGTTTTTTTCTTTCTTCGTACTCAACAGCAATCCCCACTTCTCGATCTGCTTCAAAACCGTTAAGCTGATATTTGTTTTGATGTTCTGGTTGAGGATAAGCCCGTGCAGTTTACGATCTTCGGGCACCAACGCAATGCCTGCAGCAATGGCATCGGCAGGTGTTTTTATTTTGCAGCTTTTACCTTTCATCTTTATTTCTCCTGATGAATTCTTCGGATGCAAGCCGAAAATACATTCCATCAATTCGGTACGCCCTGCACCCATTAAACCATACACACCAAGTATCTCTCCTTTATGCAACGTAAAAGAAACATTGGTAAGAATATTGGTAAAACGCAGCAAGGGATGTTTGAGGCTGATATTTTTTACCGTCATTAATTCTTCTGCATTGCTGATGAGTTTACCACTCTTCTGCAAATTGAGTTGGCGACCCGTCATTTTTTGTATCAGTTCGTCTTGTGTAACGCTGTTCATATCACCTGCATCAACGGTAGTGCCATCTCGCAGTACAACAAATCGATCGGCTATGGAAAACAGCTCTTTCAGTTTGTGCGAAATATAAGCGATGGTTTTCCCGTCTGCTTTTAACTGGTTGATGATGGCAAACAGCTGCTCCACTTCCTTATCGCTGATGGCCGAAGTGGGTTCATCCATAATGATCACTTCTGCATTTGTGTACAATGCTTTTGCAATTTCCACCAACTGCTGCTGACCAACTTTCAGTTCTGCAATTTTTGTATCGGGATCGATATTCAGGTTGAGGCGTTGCAGCAATGCGTTTGCTTTTTCACGCATCTGTTTTCTGTCCACCATATTGAGCCAGTTGATCAACTCACGACCAAGAAAAATATTTTCGGCAACAGATAAATAAGGAACAAGATTTAACTCCTGGTGAATAATAGCAATGCCTGCTTCTTCCGCCTCTTTGGTATTGGTAAACTTCACCACTTTATCTTTGAAAACAATTTCGCCTTCGTACTGTGTATGTACGCCGGAAAGGATTTTCATGAGCGTGGATTTGCCTGCACCATTCTCACCAATGATCGCATTTACTTTGCCGGGACGCAACTCCAGGTTCACATTCGACAAGGCCGTTACACCCGAAAACTTTTTCGATATGTTTTTTGCAACCAACATCAGTTTACAATTTGCAGACGAACAGGAATTATTTCCGGCTCACTCCAGTTAAGATGTGCTTTGTTGATTTCAATTGCCCCGGTAACCACCACTTTATCGCCTGCTTTCACAGCTTGTTTGAATGGCTTCAATATTGTCGTACGAACAGTTTTGTTCAGTTCTTCAGAAATGCTGTTCAGATCATTGGTATTGGGAAAATCTTTTACATCCACTAATCTTGATGCATCACGAATGGCATTGCCATACACAAATTCCGTAGCAACTTTTACAGTCAGCATCGAATCAGCAAAAGGCAATTGCACAAGAACGTCATCTTCATTTACCTGCTTCACTTCCGCATTCAGCTTTACCATAGCATTACGATAGTTACCAATCGCCAAGGCATTGGTATGCCTGTTGAATGCATCTGCAGGTGCAGCTTCAATGGCTTTGATCAATGTAGTTAATTCAATAGCGCTGTCGAGCTTTGTATTCAATTGTTCGCTCCAGATTTTTTGTGTAAAGCCTGCTGCATCAAATGCAGTTGCTGTTTTCGCCTTTACTTCACTCAGCTTTTTAAAGTAAACCGATTTGTAGGCTAGTAATCCAACTGCTGCAATGGTGATGATATATTTCAGGTATTTTTTCACGTATCTTATTTTTTACCGTAAGCGATATAGTCTTTGATATTTCTGCTGGTAACGAGCTCAACTGCCACAGGTACTTTCTGCGGAAAATCTCTACGGCCTTTAATATATTCATCTGCATACGCAGCAGCCGTTTCGGCCATTACTTTCGGAAATTGCATTCCTGTTGCTGCCACTTTATTTTCGCCGATGGAAACAATGGCATCTTCTGCCCCGTCAAAACCAAACACTTTTACTTTATCGGCCTTACCTGCATTCACTAATGCCTGGTATGCACCCATGGCCATTGCATCATTCCCGCAAAACACGCCATCAATATTTGGATGTGCCTGCAGGATCGATTCCATCACTTCCATTGCTTTGTTGCGGTCGAAGTCAGCACTTTGTTGAGCGACCATCTTCAATCCTTTGTATTGATCTACCACACTGTGAAAACCTTTTGAACGAGCCCATGTGTTATTATCGCCAACAAGACCAAGCAACTCCACGTATGCTCCTTTTTTATTTAATTCTTGTGTGAAGTATTTACCAATGGAAACAGCCCCTGAATAACTGTCGCTTAAAATTTGTGAAGTAGCTGCATTGAGCGAATTGATCTCCCTGTCCATGCAAAAAACAGGAATACCTGCATCCTTCGCTTTCTGCACATTGGCAACAGAACCATCTGCATCAGTTGAGTTGAACAGGATAGCATCAAAACCTGCAACGATAATATTTTCGAAATGATCACTTTCAAGTGCAGTGTTATTTTGCGAATCAAATATTCTTGCTTCATAACCCAGTGCCCTTGCTTTTGCTGCGGCCGTTTCTGCTAGAAATACAAACCATGGATTGTTGAGTGTTGAAACAACAACGGCAATGCGTTTACTACCTGTCTTCTCCGTTTTGTTATTACAGGCAGCTACAAACAGCAGCAGCACCATCACTGAATAAAAAATGCTTTTGGGCTTCATATTGCAATCGTATGTGAATCGTTATTGTTGATTATTTTTTGATTGCTGTTATTCGTAAGGCCAGATAAGGTTTCATGGGCAGCTTTATCTTCTTCATCGCTTTATCATAGTAGCGGTAATCGTTTTGTTCGCCCAAAACAAACTCTTCTGCAATAGGTGTTACCGTCATCTCCCATGTGTCGATGATCTCTGCTTTAAACCGATCACCAGGCTTTGCCCGTTCAAACTGTCCGTTTTTTGTTGGCAGATTAAACACCCAATATTCATTGATCTCTTTACCGAAATACAACAGGTAATAACCCTTACCAGCAGTTGCCGTGTGCATATCACGACTTATATCTGCAGGCTCCAATGGACCACCACCTTCTTCCAATATCTTTCGCATAAATGCTGCACGCATCCAGCTTTTACCTTTCCATGTTCCACCTTTCGCCCAAAAGATGGTATCAGTATTATCTTTGTAGCGATAGGTTTCACCATGCGTTACATAGGTGCCACCAATCGTTGCCATCCACATCAAGTACGTCATTTCTTCTGCACTGTATCGTCCCCAACGGTGCTGCAGATTTCCTTCATAACCCACTTCATCATACACAACAGGTTTGTAATAGACGTTACGCAAAATAGAAGCTGCCCCCCAATGCATCACCGGTGCTTCATCCTGCACACTCACATGTGTGATCTCGGGCATCCAGTATTCAAAATATTTAGCTGTGCTTCCGTGTATCGACAAAAGATGTTTATATGGATCGTTCTTACTGATCTCTTTTGTTAATGCCACCCAATCATCATGTGTTTTTGGTTTCACTAAGTCCCACTCGTTGGCAACAGACCACCAGATATTCCTGAACGCTGCTAACCTGGCTGTGAGGTAATGAATATATCTGAAGTTGGCCTCCTGCGCCATGGCATCGAACCCCCACCTTCCTTTGTCGTAAGGATGGAAAACGATGAGATCAACTTCAATACCCAGTTGCTGCAATGCATCGATCTGTTGTTCGAGTTGCCGAAAGAAAGCCGGATTGAAACGGGTAAGATCCCATTTATCTGTTTTTGAAGTTGCTTGTTGTTTCACTTCGTACGGAAATAATTCCGGCTCTTCAATAACGAGATCGTAGTTTTTAGGAAATACACACATACGTAGTTTATTGAAACCACTTTGCTTTAACGATTGCAGTGTTTGTTGCTGCAAGGCCTGCCCCATGTGGTTCCATGCATAAGCTGTTGTACCAACTGGATAAAACAATTTACCATCTGCAAAACTGAAATGATATTGCTTGTGCACTTTCACCGGGCCATGATTGGCAGCAGCGGGTTGAATGCATTGAAAACTTCCTTTTTGATTATTGAGTAAACGGATGTTGCTGCTGGTTTGATACGACCAGTTGCCTGTTGCCGGCGGCATAAAACGGATACGGAACACATCGGCACCGTCGTAAAAGCCGGATACATTGATCGAAGTATCGCCATTGCTGAACGTAGCAGTTAAGCGAACATCTGTAAATGCATTACCGTTTGCTTTGTAATGTAAAACAGTTTCAAACCTTCCCCATTGCTCTACCTGTGTTTGAGCAAAAGAGCAGACAGCGAACAGCACTGCCATGCAGCTGAACATGATACGTTGGGCAATCATTTGTTTTTTATTTTGGCGTAATCGAAAAAAATATTGCTGAACTTACTTATTTGCTGATGAGATGCATCACTTCTTTTGCTATACCCTCTTTGCTTATACCATAATGATTCAATATTTCTACCTGCGAACCGGTGACGGTGTATTCATCGGGAATACCCATGATCTTAAAAGGCTTTGCATAACCGTTTTGCAACAGCCATGATGCACAGGCTTCGCCCAAGCCGCCATTTACACTGTGTTCTTCAACGGTGATGATGGCGTTGCATTTTGCAGCCAATGCAGCAAGCAATGCCGTGTCCAATGGTTTGATTGTATGCATGCTTACCACTGTTGCATGAATGCCTTGTTCTTTTAAAACTTCAGCAGCCTGCACAGCCGGATAAACTGTTTCGCCGTTTGCTATAATGGCTACATCATTTCCTTCTGCAATCACTCTTCCTTTGCCAAACATGAAATCATCGCTGTTATCTGTTTTCAGTGATGGCATAACTTTTTTACCGAAACGCAGGTACACCGGTTTATCACTTGCAGCAGCCAGCTCGGTTGCTTTTTCTGTTTCGTAATTATCTGCAGGAACAACAATAGTGATGTTGTTGATGGCACGCAGCACAGCAAAATCGTGCAGACTGTGATGCGTACTGCCCAATGCACCATAGCTTACACCAGCACTGATGCCCACTACTGTAACCGGATGATCGCTGTAGCAGATATCGTTCTTGATTTGCTCCAATGAACGTGCTGTTAAAAAACATGCAGGTGAAACAGCAAATACTTTTTTATCGCAGGAACCTAACCCTGCAGCCACACCAACAAGATTTTGTTCAGCAATACCTACTTCCACAATTTGGTTGGGAAACTTTTTTCCGAAAGGAACCAGTTTACCCGAGCCTCTTGAATCGCTGGTAACAGCAATGATGTTGCGGTCTGTTTCTGCCAAACGTTGTAACGTTTCAGCAAAAACATCCTGGTTGGGTTTATCTGCACCCGGTTGTATAATTATTTGTTCAGCCATTTTTTTCTATCTGATTTTATTTTCTCACAGAACACACGGATTGACACGGATTTTATCCGTGTTAATCTGAGATATCGGTGAGTAATCCATTTAATTCTTCCAGTGCCTGTTCATACTGTTCTTCGCTCGGCACACCGTGATGCCACTTCAATTCATTCTCCATAAAGCTCACGCCCTTTCCCTTTGTTGTATGTGCAATGATGACAGAAGGCTTCCCTTCTTCAAACGGCAGACTTTTGAACGCTGCACGCAGCTCATCAATATCATTTCCATTCACTTCTTTCACCGCCCAGCCAAATGCTTTCCATTTTTCATCCAACGGATCGGTATTCATTACATCAGCTGTGGGTGCAGTAATCTGCAGACTGTTTTTATCAACAATGGCACAGAGATTATCGAGTTTGTAATGCGCTGCACTCAAGGCCGCTTCCCAGTTGCTGCCTTCGGGTAATTCTCCATCGCCCATCAATGTAAACACACGGTAATCTTTATTGTCGAGTTTAGCTGCAATGGCCGTGCCTACACAAATCGGCAAACCATGACCTAATGCACCGGTATTCTGTTCAACACCTTTTACTTTTCGTGTTGGGTGACCAATGTAATGCGATTGATAGCGGCAAAGTGTATTCAATTCCTCTTCGGGAAAGAATCCTTTATCGGCCAACACCACAAACAATGCTTCCACACTATGTCCTTTACTTTGTACGTAACGGTCACGGTCAGGCGATGAAAAGTTTGCCGGAGAAATATTCATCACATCGTTGTACAATACGTTCAATATATCGGTACACGATAAACTGCCACCGGTATGTCCCGCCTTTGCCTGCAAGATGTACTTGAGTATTTTCTTGCGGTATTCAATGGATTTTATTTTTAATTCTTTTGTTGTCATACTCTTTCAATCACAAATGGTTCTATTATTTTTTTGGAGGCAATACTGTCACAATTATTCTTTTATACCTTGATAAAACCGGAGTTCCTTTATCAGTTACTTTCAAAATAAAATGAAGCGTTTCCGTTTTATCGACAACCGGTGCTGTAATGGAAATCTGGGGATAATTTTCCGGCAAAACTTTTATCTCATCTTTATAAGAACCTGCTTCTGGGTAATTGAACCATAAAATACTGAAACTATCTCCATCGGGATCATAAGATGCGGATGCATCTAACGTAAACTTTTCTCCGGATCTTACAGTGAAATCTGCAGACTGCTTCAATACAGGAACAGGCGGATGATTCGCCTTCTTGTAATCTGCCAAACACCAATCCATGCGGGCAGCAAAATCGTTTTGAAAATCCTGTCTCCAACGCCAGAGAGTAGCTTTATTATCGTTATAACGAAGCGTATCTGGTTTTACAACACGACCAAAATTGGAATAAATAAATGGCGTGTATGCATCTGCATCATCTGTCCATATTGCACGGGTTTCCTGTTGGTGCGGCACACCCGATGATCCTTTCTTTTGTTTAGCAAAATCCGGCACGTATAATTTATAGCGTCCACCCCATCCACCCCAATCAGGATGCTCGGGCTCATTGATTCCATTTGGAATTAATGAAAGCCATGATGGTGTATCGCCTTCCATACCCCATGACACATCAGGATAAACTGCTCCCAACGGACCATGTCCCTGTTGAATATTTTGAGTAAGCCAGCTGTTGCTGATCTCTTCATTGGTTATGCCCTTTATTTGCGAATTAATAGCAACCCATGTTGAACTGCCATAATCATCCCCCGGACTTATAATAAAAAAAAGATCCGGAAAATTATTTCGCAGCCATATACCGCTATCATCCTGATCGGAAATTGTATACACTCTTAATTTAGAAACAAGCCGCTTTACTTCTGCAGGAGGCCTTGTTTGTTTGATTTTATATAAGGCCTGTGCCAACGTATTAACTCCACCCCATACAGAAATGTATAACGGACGTTGATCGTTTTCATCCAGATTTTTTATTATCCATTCTGATCCTTCAGAATCCTGATCTTTTCCAACTGCGGTCATGCCATATTTTTCGGGACCTTGCTTTACTAAAGACATCAGGTCACTTGCAAGAGGAAAGCCGGGCTCATGCAGATCAAGATTGACTTGCACCTTACCGTAAGCATTTACAATTTTTTTGATTGATTCGGGAGCTACTCTTGTTTTTTGCCAAACGGAAGTTGTAGCAATCAATCCTTTTATATCAATTTGATTAGCATACAAAAGAAGCCGAACCATTGATTGAGTGTCATCAGGATCGGCTTCAATATCTGTCAGCACAATCAATCTATGCTTTGGTTTAGCCTGACCGGAAACGGGGCTGCATACAAACTGTAAATTCAAAAAAGTAAAAAGAAAAATAATAACGTTTACCGTTGTTGTTTTTTTCATTCTTGTTTTTTTAATGACAATACGTTTCCCAACCAAGGTAATTTTCAAATGCTTCTTTTAAGATGCCTGCGGTTTTGCTGGCATTCATCACCACGTGGTGTTCAAAACCGTTACGGCATACATAGTTCATTAAGCCCTGCAGGTTATTGATCTGTGCCACAGCACGGTTACCAAATGTGTTCAACGCATCGTTGGTTAATTCACCTTCGCCAATGTATGCTTTGATGATGCCTTTGCAATCATCGGTGCTGATGCGACCGAAGGTTAACGGCATTGCAGGTGTGCGGCCATCCAATGCACCATAAGTATTTTCTGTACCAACACTTGTACCTAAGATGGGCGCTGTGCTGATGCTGATATCGGGTAAAAATGATTTTGCCCAGTTACCACAATGGAACAACACGCACTTCGTATCATCATCTGCATAGTTGTTATTCCAGTCAACCAACGCAGAAGGTGAGCCACTCGCTAACTGCATCGCATACATGCTGAGCGTACCTGTTACATCTACTTCACAGGCAGATGGCAACATGTTTTCACTCATCATACTCATGCTGGTACAAACATTACAGCCATAATTTTTCTGTATAGATGTCCAGCATTGAATAGCTGTAGCATCAAGGCTGTTTTCTTCCATAAAATTTGCAAGCACCACGTCGAGCTTTGCGATCTGTACTAATTTATCAGGAGGTGTTAAACCTGTGCTGGTGTAGGCATGAATTTTTTCCAGCTTTTCTTTTACTGCTTTATCATCAGCCGTTAACTTATTGGCATTACCTAAAATTTCAGAGAGATCAACAGTTGTAACAGAGATGCCGTTGCGTTGCAGAATTTTTTCGCTGTAACGAACAGTGTTGAAAGCACCAGGCCTTGCACCCACTGCACCAATGCGCACTTTGCGCATCCCCTTTACTACTCTGCAGACAGCAATGAAATTTTTCAGATCAGTAATAAAACTTTCATCTGTTGGACTTACCACATGCTTTGTTGTAAGCGAATACTTAATACCAAACTGATAGAGGTTGTTGCAAACAGAAATCTTTCCGCACCAGGCATCTCTCCTGTTCACCACATCCATCTTACCCAAATCATCGGGATAAGCCTGTATAAGCACCGGTACATTCAAGCCGGACCATTTAATTGTTTCAGCCACACCTTTCTCATCACCAAAGTTGGGCAACACAACAAGGATACCATCAATGGCTTCTGCATGTTGTTTAAACAAGGCTGCACACTTCTGTGCTTCTGCAAATGTTTCTACACCACCGAGTTTTGTATCGGCATCACTCAACATCACCGGAGTAATGTTGAGTTGTTTAAACAGATCAATGATCTGTGTTCTTGCTTCGGCCACCAGTTTATCGGGAAAGAAATCACGGTTACCGATGATGACGCCAAGCGTTGCTGTTTTATAATTTGTTGTGCTCATAATTTTAACTTGCGATGATTAATTCAATATCGTTGTCTTGAAATACTTGTTTGTGTTTGTCTTCAATGCCGTTATCGGTAATGATGTAATCAATGAGCGATAATGCACCGAGGCTTGCAAATGCCGCCTTACCCATCTTTGTTGAATCGGCAACGAGATAAGTTGTTTCAGCTGCTTCGATCATGGCCTTCTTTACCACGATATCGCTGATGCTGGGATAAGTTAAACCGGCTTTGAGTGAAATGCCGGCTGTTGCAAGGAACAGTTTCTGCACATGCAATCCTTTAAAAAAATCAGCGGCTTTTTGTCCGGTTAGTGAAAGTGTTGGCGGTTTGAATTCGCCGCCCGTTACAATTACTTCAATGCCCGGCTCTGCACCCAACATCAATGCAATGTTTAATGCATTGGTGATGACGGTGAGATTTTTCATGCCCTTTAACTTCTTAGCTACTTCTGTGGTGGTAGAACCGGAATCTAGGATGATGGTATCGCCGCTTTCAATAAAGTCTAAGCATTTGAGAGCGATCAATTCTTTTTTATCGAGATGCTCCTGGTGCGCCAGCGAAAAGGCCTGCACCTGGTCTTTTACATTTTTGAGATAGGCACCGCCATGTTCACGGATGATGAGACCGTCCTTCTCCAGTTTTTCGAGATCCTGGCGGATGGTTACTTCGGTTACTTTAAACAGTTTAGCCAGGTTCAGTACCTTGGCCGAACCGTCTTCCTGCAGTAATTCGATGATCTTTTCCCGGCGATGATTGGCGAGCATAATCCTGTTTTACGCAACAAGATTAGCGAAAATTGGTAAAAAATCAAAAGAAATCGAAAATAAACGAAAATCAACGTAAGTAAACCAAAATAAAAAGCCCCATTTAAGGGGCAAATAGTTGTCGGGATGACTGGATTCGAACCAGCGACCTCTTCGTCCCGAACGAAGCACGCTACCGGGCTGCGCTACATCCCGAATGAGGAATAAAATTATTTATTTTTTGTTTTCGATGATAAACACGGCAGGCACGGCACGCTGTCCTTCCTTATCGCTGGGTTTGATGGTTTCTTTGCCGTTAACCAGCATGCAACTGCTACCGCCACCATCAAGATTCAATGCTTCCACGCAACCCAAATCGAGCAAAAGTTTTGCAAGTTGTGTTAGAGAAGCGCCTTCTGCTATACCAGGCATGCGGCCTTGCACAACTAAAATGATAAGTTTACCATCAGCCGTATAACCCATGGCTGTGCGGGGATGTTGATCGTCGATGGCTTTGCCGATAAACATATATTCTTCGTTATTACTCACATCAACTTTCCCATTTTGAATTAATACAGGACCACCGGCAATGGCTGATTGCATCTTCCATTTAACAGATTGGTTTTGCAAGGTTTTATTCATTACTGCAGGTAAATAATCTTTGTAAAAGCCGGGCACTTGTTGAAAGGCCTTTGCAAACCTTGCCGATGAATCCGTATACAACCACGCCACATCAGCTTTCCGCTTTTTAGTAATACCTATAGCCGAACGAAACGTATGCATGTACAGCATGGTATCTTTTCCTTTCAATGCTGTTGAATGCACATTGTATGAAACCAGTTTGCCATTTTTGATCACTGCATTCAAATTCCTGTTCGTTGCAAAATCAAAAAAAGTTCCGTTCACCACCAGCAAGGGCTGTTGGTTCTTTTCATAAAACTGTTGCGGTGTAAACCGACGTTGATAGGTTGTGTCGGTGGTAAAGTTTAGTTTTCGATTTTTCAAATCGGCAAGAACATAGTAAGCAATATTCGGCTTGCCTTCAATTAAATCTGTTGTTGTAAATACATGCACAGATGAAGGCAATGCGCCAAACAGGGAATCAACATTCGTCCATTTCACTTGCCCTAAACAAAAAGGAGCAGTGATGGTGTACAACACTGCTCCGAGAATTATTTTCTTCATAAAAGATCTAAGCTATAAAATTCGCCTTCTCTTCTTCCCATTTGGCTTTACCAAATCCGGGGATCACATGCTTTTCGCTGTGATAGCTTGAACGCACCAGCGGACCACTCTCCACATAATCCAATCCGATCGTGTACCCGATTTCACGGTACTCCGCAAACTCATCAGGATGTACAAAACGTTGTACCGCCAAATGCTTTTTGGTGGGTTGCAGATACTGGCCAATTGTTACCACATCTACCCCGTTATTCTTTAAATCGTGTAATGTTTGTACCACTTCTTCTTTTGTTTCGCCCAAACCCAACATGATACCGCTCTTCACCCGCATACCATTTTCTTTCAGGTAACGCAACACATCCATACTGCGCCAGTACTTTGCCTGGATGCGCACCTGGCGTGTTAAACGCTCTACCGTTTCAATGTTATGCGATACAACTTCCGGGTGTGCTTCTACAATGCGCTGCACGTTCTCCATCTGTCCTTTAAAATCAGGAATCAATGTCTCCAGTGTTGTATCGGGGTTCAATGCTTTTACTGCACGGATGGTGTTGTACCAGATAATACTGCCCCCATCTTTGATTTCATCACGGTCAACCGATGTAAGTACGGCGTGCTTCACCTTCATTAAATGAATGGCTTCTGCTACACGTTGCGGTTCATCCCAGTCAATGGGGTCGGGACGGCCTGTTGCCACGGCACAAAAACCACAGCTGCGGGTACAGGTATTGCCCAAAATCATAAACGTTGCGGTGCCTTCGCCCCAGCATTCGCCCATGTTCGGACAGTTACCGCTTTCGCAAATAGTGTGTAGTTTATTCTTATCAACCAGGTTACGTACATGACGGTAACTTTCGCCTATGGGTAAACGTACCCGTAACCAATCCGGCTTTTTCGGCTTCTGCTCTGCGGCAGCATCATTCACAATACTTTCCTGCATAATTTCAACTAAATGAGGGGCAAAGTTAGGCTACTTTCGTTTACCAAACAGGATAGCAATATAACCGTTGAAAAACACCTGCTGTGCAGGGTTCAACAGCATAATTTCTACTTTGCGGCTGTAGGCTTCGAGGTTCATGCCAATTTCAATAGCGGCAACAGTTTCGTTAAAGCGGCCATAATCGAACCGAAGAGCAGCTTTTGCATGCACGCCGGGCACGAATTTCAGCTCGTTCCACCCATGACGCAAACCTGTGCCCATGATGATATTACCGGGCTCCAGGAAAGAAGCGCTATCGGCCTTGGAGTATTTAATATCTCTTGATCCATTGGGACCCGGATCCTGTATACGCACATAGTACGGACGTTCCAGGCCGGCTGAAAATCCGCCGCCATAAATGGCATGTACAGCTACCCCGTTTTTATTGGCTTTTGCACCCAGCATGCGTTGTTGACCATAAGAAAGTTTTACCTGGTAAAAGCTGTTGCGCTTTCCATACACATAGGGATTACCTAACTGTAAAAAACCGTTGTTATTTAAAACGTTGTTGAGCTTTTTTTCTTTGGGATGTTTTTTTTCGTTGAACTCAAGAGCAAAGAGGTTCGCCGTGTTGGCGTCTTTCATATAACCTTTTTCGTACAGCAATCCCCAGCCATCAGTATTAAGGCGTAAGCCAAACACACTTTGTTTATTAAAAATCAACGCACCTTCTTCCTGCTGACGAATGAGATTATCTATTTTCTGGCGGCGTGCTTCTTTTTTAGCATCACGCTCTGTACGACGGTCGGTATTTTGAGCAAACGAAACGAGGACAGCTAACAGGAATGAGCAACTGAGGACTACTTTTTTCACAAGCCTGAATTTATTGTTTCAACGTAAATTTACACTTTAAACGAATACCAACGCATTATGGTATCTTGCGCAGGTTTTCTTTACCAATAATTTAATAACAGATGACTTCCTCTATTGTTTATAAAGGCGAATTACGTACTGAAGCAACCCATTTATACAGCCAATCGGTTGTTGAAACTGATGCTCCGCTCGATAACCAGGGAATGGCACAACGCTTTTCACCTACCGACCTTGTAGCAACCGCACTCGGCAGTTGCATGATGACGATTATGGGCATTAAAGCAAGGGATATGCAGATCGATTTAACAGGAACGAAAATCGAAATTCTGAAGCACATGAAATCGGAGCCACGCCGTATTGGTGCAGTTGATGTTAAGTTTATTTTACCAGCGGGTTTACAGCTCGATGATAAGCAACGGACCATTTTACAAAATGCAGCACTCACCTGCCCTGTTGCAAAAAGCCTCGATCCTGCAATTGAACAAAACGTAGTATTTAACTGGTAACTTGTTTTTTCAACAAGCTGTTGCCGATGGCACATTGCAAACAATGCCTGCTATCGCAATACGTCTTTTTGAGATACAACAACGCTTGTGAATCGAAGGCAGATTGATGCTGCACATGAACGGCTTCCCACTTCGTTGTAATACTGTTTTTTTCTTTTGGTAATTGCTGCAGCCATTGCACTGCTTTTTCCTTTAATGGATTGTTGTGTTGCTCCTGTGCATACACAAACAGTAATGGTATAATCGTATTAATGAGCAGGTTCGTAACCATTACTTCGCCCACATGTTTTTTCCTGAAAGAAGCTGCTTCGTTAAGGACATAATGATAATGCCAGTAATCGTTTGCCGTAACATCGAACATAGCTCGTAATTGCTCCACGGTTTTCGCTTCTGTTACTTTTGAAAAGAGATGACTGGACTGATGAATTAGCATGGCCAGCTGTGCCAACCGGACGGTTGGAAAATTGGATGGACGCATCCGCAAAAACTGTAAGGGCCTTATTACGGATTGCAGCTTGTGTTTTGCTTGCAGAAAACGATATTCCTTCTGCAGCATGATGGCATAATCTTCTGTAAAAGCCCCGTTGAGTAAACCAGCCTGCCCCAGCAACAATGCCTCCAGTTGGTGAATTTGATTTTTGCGTTTGGCGAGCAGTGTTACCGGCAGGCTTTGCGCAATCAGTTCAAACGCATCAGCATTTAACGGTCCGCCGAAATTGCGTGCAAGCAATAGCCAAAAGGTTTCTTCCCAATGCCGGTTGGTTTGCTGCAGCAGTTGTTGAATACGATCACTTTTCTGCTGTAACCTGTCTGCCAGCATTCGCTCCTTCCAGCTTTGCCAAACCAGTTCGTTGACATGTTGCAGTTGCTTACTGCAGGGAACAAAACTGTTTTGTTCCATCAACTGTTTGTAATACCCAAGCAGGTTATTGGAGATACGGTTCTTTAATTCCAGCACCGGTACGTTGTTGTTGATTGTTGTATCATTTTCATATACCACGTGCAATACCACATTGTTGTAATGTGCATCGCCTGTATGGCCATGTTTTATCCAGTCGCTGGTTTTAATATGCAGCTCCACATTACCCGCCCATGTAACCGTGCCGATAGTGATTTTTGCTTCTAAAAAATCGGGCCCCTGATTGCTGTTGCGGCTGCCCTGGTAGATAATCTGTACCGGTTCGTTTTGTAGAGTTTGCAGTTCTTCTTTGTTGAAGTACAAATGTTGCCAAATGTATTGGAGGAGGTGTTCGTTCATTAGCAGCAATTTGAGAATGTGCGAATTTGATCATTTGAAAATTAGAAAAACTCTTCCGTTTCGTCAATACTTCTATAAACAAAATGGGAGGCTGAAATAGACAGCCCCCCATTTTCAAATTTTTAAATTGAACTAATTTTCAAATTCCATTATCGCCTTCATTACCCTGCTCACCGGCAATCCCATCACATTATAAAAATCACCTTTTACCCGTTTAATACCCACCACACCAATCCATTCCTGAATGGCGTACGCACCGGCTTTATCGTAGGGTTTGTATTTGTTTACATAAAACTCTATCTGCTGCAGCGATAGTTTGTGAAACTCCACTTCTGTTATATCAGCAAAAGCAATTTCAGCATCATCCCGCATCAGCACCACCCCCGTAATTACTTCGTGTGTTTGTCCCGACAGCTCCGATAAGATTGCAATTGCATTTTCTTTGCTCACGGGTTTACCAATCACTTTGCCATTCAATACAACCACTGTATCGGCAGCAAGAATTAACCGGTCGTGGCTCAGCTCTTCTTTTACCGCCAGTGCTTTGTTGCGGGCAATGTACACCGGCACCTGGTCTATTGACAGTGATGCAGGATACATTTCATCTGTATCCTTTACCATTACATCAAAAGGAATTTCAGCCCATTCGAGCAATTGTTTTCGTCTTGGCGATTTTGATGCAAGGATTATCCGTTCCATCAGGCAAAAAATTTAAACAGAATCATGGAAAGAATACCGGTAAAGATGATGGCTTTGATCCATTTGCTGAGGCTGCTAAAATCGGCTGTTTTATTTGCTTTCAGCAATTGCTTCATCACATATGCAGAAGGTAGTATAATCAACAGCAGGTTATACGCAGCAGCCACCCACATTCCAAACTGCAGAACGTAAAACAATACCACAATCAACAACACCAGTAAAATAACCAGCCAGATACTTACAAACACTTTCGAAAACGAAACACCCCACACAATTGGCATGGTTTTACAACCATATTTTGCATCGCCTTCCATGTCTTCAATATCTTTTACTACTTCACGAATAAGCGTAATAATAAATGCAAAGCTGGAGTACAGTAATGCAAGACGTAATAATTTTTGATGTGAACCCGGCTGAACCGGATGCAACAGATCGATCTGCTGATGAACAGTTAGGAGATACACCACAAACACCACCCAGGCAGTTAACAACGAAATAAGAATATTACCTGTAAGCAGTTTCTTTTTAAACGTAGTACTGTAAAACCATAATACAAACACACAGCCCATGTTGGCAAAGCCGATGAGCCAGTTGCCGTTTTGCAGACCAATATAAAAACCCATCAGCACACCTGCAAACGAAAAAAACATATGAAAGAAAATAGCCCAGCGGCGGCTGATGGTTTTATCTACCACCATTTTGCCCGGCTTGTTTACAAGATCAATATTCAAATCAAAATAATCATTGATCACATAACCGGCAGCAGCAATAAATACCGACGATACACATAAAATCCAGAACAACGTATGATATTCTCTTGCCATGTGCAGATCGCCAAACAACACCGGCTCCACCACGCAATAGAAAAACAACACCTGGGTTAAGGCAATAAAAACAAGATTGGGCCAACGGACAAGTTTAAAAAAATCGGCGAGCTTTTGCATCTGTTTATTTGTACTGTGAAGATAGGTCGGAATCGGGGAATTAAGTTATGCGTTAAAAGTTAAGTGTTACGGGTGCGTTTACTTTCAACGCATAACACTTAACCCGTAACCTGCATTTTGTTTGATTTACTTTGCACTTACACTTTGTGCGTCCACCACCCAATCGTTATTCAGCTTCAGTACTTTTTCAATTACTTCACGCACACAACCTTTACCACCGTCGATGGAGGAGATAAATGTAGAAACTGCTTTGATCTCCGGCACGGCATCAGCCGGGCAAGCCGATAAACCTACCAGCTTCATTACTTCCAGGTCGGGTATATCATCGCCCATAAACAAAGTTTCTTCCCACTGTAAGTGATTGGCCAAAAGAAATTGTGCCAGCACTTCTTCCTTATCCTTCACTTTCATAAATACATTGCGGATGCCGAGGTATTCGAAGCGCTCTGCACAAGGCTTGCTGATGCTGCCCGAAATAATAGCCACGTTATACCCTTTCTTTACAGCTAACTGCAAAGCATAACCGTCTTTAATGTTCATGGTGCGGATGTGTTCGTTACCGGGCATGATGATGAGTGAGCCATCGGTAAGCACACCATCCATATCAAACACAAAAGTGTTGATGCGGGCAAAACGTTCAAGCAAATTCATACCACAATGTTACGGCAGAAGAAGTTATTTTTTCCGGTACAGTTTCTGAATACTTTCTGAAAGTTCCCGGTACAGATCCTGTAGGTGTTCATCAATTTCCAGCAAGAGCAAATGCTTTTGGATCGTTTCTTCATCGCCCCTGCGTGCCGGACCCGTTTGCATATCTACTGCATGGCCCTGCGTTAAACGGCAGGCCACTTCAATAATCAACGGATGCAGCAGCTTAAAATCGAGACCACGGTCGTTGCAATAATCTTCGGTTAATGCATATAAATGATTGGTGAAGTTGCTCACCATTACTGCCGCCAGGTGCATGTTCAGTCTTGCAGCATCATCGGCAAACTCCACATTATCTGAAAGCGAATGGGCAAAATCTTCCAACAGTGCATTTACTTCATCCGAATTACCATCAATTAAAAAAGGCAACTGCGGCATTACCAGCATTTCTTTGCGCAAACTCTGCAGCGGATACAGCACTCCATAGTTGGGCGAACTGTTGCGCAGCACATCTTTATTGACCGAACCGGCAGTGTGCAACAAAATTTTTCTGCGCAGGTGTAATTGCTTGGCCAGCTGTGGTATGGCGGCGTCGGAAACGGCCATAATGCAGATATCAGCTTCGCTGGTAAGCTCATCTAAACTTGCAATAGCCTGTGCATGTACTTTGGCAGCTAACGCTTTGGCATGATCGAAGTTGCGGCTCCACACCTGCACGACTTCATGTTCGGCTTTTACAATCATTTTAGCCAGTACAGTGGCAGTATTACCCGATCCGAGCAGGATTACTTTCATACAATTAAGCGTTAGTGGTAAGGAAGAAGTAATTTGCAACAAAGTAAACCATCCTCTGCAAAAAAATGAAACTCGCCCAGAAATTAGTAATTGGTTATTACCGCACCAAACTCAACATCTTTGCGAAATTATCGAAACGCAAAGCAGCAGAAAAAGCATTTGAATTATTCTGCACACCTTACACTTCCAATAAAAAGAAGGCGCCCGCCCTTTTTGAAAAAGCGGAGAAACTGCATTTAAAAGTGGAACAGTACAACCTGGTTGGTTACCGCTGGAATCATCCGCAACCAAAGAAGGCGCTGATCCTGCATGGTTTTTCATCTACCGTAAAAAAGTTCGATCATTTTGTAATGCCGTTGGTGAAGAAAGGGTATGAAGTAATTGCGTTTGATGCGCCCGCACATGGCGACAGCAATGGTAAAACCATTAACGTGTACCAATACCGTGATACCATTAAAAAAGTGTACGAACGCTTTGGTCCCATTCATTCGTTTATTGCACATTCATTTGGCGGACTGGCCCTTTCTTTATTTATGGAAGAACAACCTTACCAGGAAAATAAGAAACTGGTGTTAATTGCTCCTGCTACTGAAACAGAAAGTGCATTGAACAGTTTTGCTGCGGTGTTGAACATTGATGAAGAGGTGAAAGAAGAAATGCGCAAAATCATTTTTGAAAAGAGCGGACATACCAGCGATAAAATTTCTGTTCGACACGCAGCGAATAAAATTAAAGCAGACGTATTGTGGATTCACGATGAAGACGATGACGTAACCCCATGGACTGATGCAGAAAAAGTAAAGCAGGATAATCACCCCAATTTTCAGTTCATGCTCACCAAAGGTTTAGGCCACCGACGGATTTACAGGGATAATAAAGTGAAGAAGGCGATTATGGAGTTTTTGTAATGGATAAGTGACCATTTCCACATCATTTGTTGTGTCGTTCAAGCAATTAAGTTCAGTTTTTCACCTGATTTTCAATTATTCATTATCCATTATCCCTTATCCATTATTTCCTTCTTTTCTTGCATTTATCAATCATTTTATAATATTGTGCCGCCGATGTCCGCTAAAAACCGGCTTGTGGAACCTAATTATGGCGAAGAATTTATTGATAGTAGAGAGCCCTGCCAAAGCAAAAACGATTGAAAAAATCCTCGGGAAAGACTTTGAGGTAAAGAGTTGCTATGGTCATATCCGTGACCTGGAAAAAGACGAGATGGGCATTGATGTAAACAACAATTTCGAACCCCGTTATATTGTCCCCGACGAAAAAGAAAAGGTGGTAAAAGACCTGAAATCGCTGGCCAAAAAAAGTGACGAAGTATGGCTGGCAACGGATGAGGACCGTGAAGGAGAAGCCATCAGTTGGCATTTGTGCGAAGTGTTGGGCCTCGATCCGTATAAAACAAAACGTATCGTTTTCCACGAAATTACCAAGCCCGCTATTCAGAAAGCGGTGCAGAACCCACGTACCGTAAACATGGATCTGGTGAATGCCCAGCAGGCACGCCGCATCCTCGACCGTATTGTGGGTTTCGAACTCAGCCCGGTATTGTGGCGTAAGATGAGCATGCGCAACAACCTCAGCGCAGGCCGTGTGCAGAGTGTGGCTGTGCGTTTAATTGCAGAACGTGAACGGGAGATCAATGCATTTGCTGCCACTTCTACTTTTAAAATTGAAGCGCTGTTTACAGCAAAAGATCTCAGTAACCGGAACGTAACCTTTAAGGCTGAAGGCAAGAAACAAAATGCTGCAGAAGATGCAGAAAAATTTTTGAACAGCTGTAAAGGCGCTACTTATAAAGTGGCCGATATACAGGTGCGTCCGGGTAAAAAATCACCGGCACCTCCGTTTACCACATCTACCCTGCAACAGGAAGCAAGCCGTAAACTGGGTTATAGTGTTAGCCGAACCATGCAGTTGGCGCAGAAGCTGTACGAAAGCGGTAAGATCACCTACATGCGTACCGACAGTGTGAATTTGAGCGATACAGCGTTGGCTGATCTTACAAAGACGATCAAAGGCATGTATGGCGACAGGTATCACCAGTTCCGCAAATACAAAAACAAAAACGAAAGTGCGCAGGAAGCACACGAAGCCATCCGCCCAACCTACATGGAGAACACAACAGTGGATGATGCGGATCTGAAGCGTTTGTACGAACTCATCTGGAAACGGACCATGGCCAGCCAAATGGCAGATGCAGAACTGGAACGCACCACAGCAAACATTTCCATTTCTACCAATAAAGAAGAATTAAAAGCCGAAGGTGAAGTGCTGAAGTTTGATGGCTTTTTAAAAGTATACCGTGAAGATAAAGACGATGACGAAGTAAGCGAAGACGAAACACAGGAAGGTATGTTGCCTCCATTAACGGTGGGCCAGGTTTTACCTTTGACTGAAATGAATGCGGTAGAGCGCTTTACCCGTCCTGCTCCCCGTTATACAGAAGCTTCACTTGTAAAAAAATTAGAAGAGTTGGGTATTGGCCGACCTTCAACCTACGCTCCTACGATTTCTACGATTTTAAAAAGAGGTTATGTAGAAAAGCGTGATAAAGAAGGAACCGTTCGTGATTTTCGTGTACTGCAACTGAAGAATGATACAGTAAATAAAAGCATGGAACGTGAAAACACCGGTGCAGAAAAATCGAAACTCTTCCCGAGTGATTTAGGTTTGGTTGTGACCGACTTTTTGAAGCAGCACTTTGATGATATTATGGATTATGGCTTCACCGCCAAAATTGAAAGTGAGTTTGATGATGTGGCCGAAGGCAAGCTGAAGTGGAATAAAATGCTGCAGGAGTTTTACAAGCCGTTTAAAAAAGATGTAGATAATACCATTGAAACTGCAGAACGGATTAAAGGTGAGCGTGAACTGGGAGCCGATCCTGTAAGTGGTAAAAAAGTAGTTGCCCGTATGGGTCGCTTTGGACCCATGGTCCAGATTGGCGATGCAAGTGAAGAAGAGAAACCTCGTTTTGCTGCCTTACGCAAAAACCAAAGTATTGAAACCATTACGTACGAAGAAGCCATGGATCTCTTCAAGCTTCCGTTGACACTTGGTGAATACGAAGGCGAAGAAGTAAGTGTGAATGTGGGACGTTTTGGACCTTATGTAAAATTTGGCGAACAGTTTATTTCTATTCCACGTGGCGAAGAGCCATTGGATGTAACCATGGATCGTGCCATTGAACTCATCAAAGAAAAACAAACTGCCGATGCACCTGTTGCGATGTTTGAAAACAAACCGGTAACAAAAGGCAAAGGACGTTTTGGTCCGTTTATTAAATGGGATGGCTTATTTATTAATGTACCAAAGCGTTACGATTTTGATAATCTTTCGCAGAGTGATATTAATGAGTTGATTGAAGCAAAAGTGGAGAAAGAAGCCAATCGTTTTATTGTACGTTGGCCCGATGAAAATATTGCTGTGGAGAATGGACGCTGGGGTCCGTTTATCCGATTTGGCAAAAAGATGCTGAAGATTGACAAGAAGAAAGACGGCGAAAAATATACAACCGAAGAAGTAGCCAACATGCCGGTTGAAGATATTAAGAAGATGATTGAAGCACAGGTGCCGGGCGCCTTTACCAAACAGGTAAAAGCCGCAGCAAAAAAAGCAGCTACAAAAAAGAAAGCAGCAGCACCAAAGAAGGCTGCAGGGAAAAAAGCGGCGCCGAAGAAAGCAGCTAAGAAGAAATAAAAAAAGCCCCGATTAAATCGGGGCTTTTTTTTGCCGTCATGTCGACGAAGGAGACAACTCCAAAAATTATCTCAGCAACTATTTAAAGAGTGATCAATTATACCTTTTCGTCTTAAACAACGAAGTGCAAAGAGATATCTCCTTCGTCGATATGACGAGAATTATTTTTCACTGTTTTACTAAACAAACAACAGCATATGCAATACTGAATTTCCCTTTGTGTGATTAAAGTTGAACCGCATTAAACATTCAACCGATTGCACTAACAGAATATACAATTTGCATTTGCAATAACACTCATTCATTAGTTGCGAACATCATTTTGGGTATAACTTTTCATTGCGAAAAAACAGTCATTTCCATTCGTCCTGCCTATATCTTTGCGCCGATTATCAACCTACTAACGAAATGAACTTTCAAAAACTTTCACTCATGAGTCTCGCACTCCTGGGTGTTTTTTCCAACAGTACTGCGCAGGAAAAAGAAATTGAATTAGATCCAATTACCATTACTGCTTCACTTACGCCGGTAAGCGCATCGAAAACCGGTCGCAACATTTTAATTATTAAAGGCGATGCTTTGCAGAAATTACCGGTACAGTCTATTGATGAACTGTTGCGTTATGTTCCGGGTGTGGAAGTACAAAGCCGTGGGCCCATGGGCGCACAAGGCGATATTACTATTCGTGGTGGTACGTTTCAACAAGTGCTTGTTATACTCGACGGCATCCGTTTAAACGATCCGCTGACTGGGCATTTCAATTCGTACATCCCCATCTCTCCTGCTGAAATTGACCGTATTGAAATTTTAAAAGGCGCTTCATCTGCTATCTATGGTACAGAAGCAGTTGGTGGAGTTGTACACATCATCAGCAAAACCTTTGCAGCAAAAAAACAAAGCAACGGACATAAAATAAATGCTCAACTTACTGCGGGTGATTATGGTTTGTTTAATACGCAGGCCGGCATTTCCATGCATCAAGAAAACACAACAGCTTCTGTTGGTGTGTTAACCAATAATGCAAAAGGCCAGCCATTGCGTGGTACCAAAGGTTATTTCAATCTTACAACCATCTCTGCATCCATCAAACAACAATTGAACGAAAACACAAGCGTAGCTTATCGCTTTGGTTACGATGACCGTGCTTTCAATGCACAGAATTTTTATACTACTTTCCTGAGCGATAGTGCAACAGAAGCAGTGGTAAGCCGTTGGCATCACTTCAAACTGCAATATCAAAAAAACAAACACCGCTTTTCGTTTGATGCAGGTTATAAACAGGCCGATGATGTGTATCGCTTTCGCAAAGCTGTTAGTCCAAACGTCAACAACTCATCGCTATTCCAGAGTTTAGCCATACACGATTATACCATCAACGATAAAAGCAGTATCACCAGTGGTGTACAGTTCATCAGCCGCAAGATTACTTCAAACGATCGTGGCAATCATGAAGTATCAAACGCCGGTGCATTTGTAGTACTCAATCAAAAAATCGGGGAGAATTTACAATTGAATCCTGCTCTTCGTGTAGACTGGAATGAGCGTTCCGGCTGGGAAATTATTCCGCAACTGAATGCTTCGTACCGCATGGAATCAATTTTATTCCGAGGAAGTTTAGGACGTACTACCAGAGATGCCGATTTCACCGAACGTTTCAATAACTACCAGCGTAATCCTGTTCCATCAGGCCAACGCATCGGAAATCCCGATCTTACATCCGAAACATCGTTCAGTTATGAATTTGGTGCAGATTATTTTATTACACCTTCATTCAAACTTTCTACAACCTGGTTCGAACGTTTCCAGGACGATTTGATCGATTATGTGACTACTCCGTACGCTACGATGCCACGCCAGGTTAATCTTACACCAGGCGGCACTTACCTGCTGACAAGTAACATCAACAAAGTAAATACAACCGGTATTGAAACCGATGTGCAGTATACACACCAGTTCACAGATGACCATTCGTTGGCAGGCGGACTTGGTTTCATCTGGATGCGCAGCCGCAGCAGCGACACTGTTCCATCCTTGTATGTTTCGAACCATGCAAGAGAGTTAATCAACTTCAACGTCATCTACCGTTATAAGAAACTTGGATTTAGCGTAAATGGTTTATACAAAAACAGAAGAGCACAGCCGATTGCTTCACCTTTTGTTCCCATCAGTAAAGATTATTTCTTACTCAGCACCCGTGTTGATTTGTTTTTGCTGAAAAATAAACTGGCAGTGTTTGTGCAGGTCGATAATATTTTCAACAAACGTTACAGCGATCTGTTGGGAAGCGTTATGCCGCAACGTTGGGTAATGGGTGGTGTAAAAGTGAATTTATAAACTTCTGCATGTTTATCCCCTCCGGGGATGGGCTGAAGCATCTTACATATGAGTAACTCTTTGAAAGGGGTGGGTTAATAATCCGCCCCTTTCCTGTTTTGCAAAGTATTTTCTGGATATTTGCAGCCACAAAAACGATTGATCGTATGCATAACTTCATTCAGCAGCTTGGCATTAAAGAAATGAACCAGGGTGTTTCTACAGGAATCAACTGGCTTGCTTCTGCCGGCGAAAAAATCACCTCCTCCTCTCCCGTTGATGGAAAACAAATTGCAGCCGTAACCGCAGCCGATAAAGCTTCGTACGAAGCGGTAATTGCAAAAGCACAACAGGCATTTACCGAATGGCGCAGCTGGCCTGCACCAAAGCGTGGTGAAGTGGTGCGGCAGATTGGCGAAGCTTTGCGTGCAAAAAAAGAACCGCTCGGCCGTTTAGTTTCGTACGAAATGGGCAAGAGTTTACAGGAAGGCTATGGCGAAGTGCAGGAAATGATCGATATCTGCGATTTTGCGGTGGGCCTCTCCCGCCAACTGCATGGCTTAACCATGCACAGCGAACGTCCCGGCCATCGCATGTACGAGCAATGGCATCCATTGGGCATTGTGGGCATCATTTCGGCCTTTAACTTTCCGGTGGCTGTATGGAGCTGGAATACCATGCTGGCCTGGATCTGTGGCGATGTGTGCATCTGGAAGCCATCGGAAAAAACACCGTTGTGCGGCATTGCCTGTCAGCATATCGTTGCCGAAGTGTTTGCAAAGAACAATGTGCCCGAAGGTGTGAGTTGCCTGATACAGGGCGGCAGAGAAATTGGTGAATGGATGAGCCATGATGCAAGAGTGCCGTTGGTTTCTGCAACAGGAAGCACACGCATGGGCAAAGCGGTAGGTGCAGCTGTAGGCGAACGTTTGGGCAGAAGTTTATTGGAGCTCGGCGGTAACAACGCCATCATCATCAGCGAACATGCTGATCTGAATATTGCTATCCGTGGTGCATTGTTTGGTGCAGTTGGTACAGCCGGACAACGTTGCACCACCACCCGTCGGTTGATTATTCACGAAAGCATTTACAATACAGTAAAAGAAAAATTAGTGGCTGCTTATAAGCAGTTGAGCATTGGTGATCCGCTGAATGAAAGCAACCATGTTGGTCCGCTCATTGATACAGATGCAGTAAAAAATTATCTGCATGCCATTGAACAATGCAAGGTAGAAGGCGGTCATTTTATTGTAGAAGGCGGCGTACTCGAAGGTGCAGGTTACGAAAGCGGTTGTTATGTAAAACCTTGTATTGCCGAAGCACAACCCCATTACAACATTGTACAGCACGAAACCTTTGCTCCTATTTTGTATTTGCTGAAATACAAAACAGTTGATGAAGCCATTGCCATTCAAAATGGAGTGCCGCAGGGTTTATCATCATCGATCATGACGCTGAACCTGCGTGAAGCAGAACAGTTTTTGTCTGCAGCAGGCAGCGATTGCGGCATAGCCAATGTAAACATTGGTACAAGCGGTGCCGAAATTGGCGGCGCATTTGGTGGTGAAAAAGAAACCGGTGGTGGTCGTGAAAGCGGCAGCGATGCATGGAAGAATTACATGCGCCGCCAAACCAATACCATCAACTATTCCAATAATCTGCCGTTGGCACAGGGTATTAAATTCGATCTTTAAGCAAGTATTAACAACCCATCCAAGCGTATAAAACGACTAAAAAGAGTCAGGTAAAGAACTGACAGCGCCAAATATTGTAAAATGCAGTAAAATGTGGTCAGACGGTATGTTTTTCTGCGCCGCATGTTGCAATTTTACCGTTTCGAAAAAACAAACAGATATTGATTATGCAGTTAAAAAAAGTGTTGCTTGTTTCGTCCGTATTCGCCCTAACATCTGCCTTTACGTTTGCACAAACTTCCGTAAAAGACGATCAGCTGAAAGGCTGGCATTTAAAAGACCAGCAAACTGATGGCTTCTACGGCATCAGTATGGATAAAGCATTTGAATTTGTAAAGAACCGTAAAAGCACAACCGTGATTGTAGCGGTGATCGACAGCGGTATCGATACCTTGCACGAAGACCTGAAACCGGTTTTGTGGCGTAATCCAAAAGAAATACCGGGTAACGGTATTGATGATGACAAGAATGGTTATGTAGATGATATTTATGGCTGGAACTTCCTGGGCGGTAAAGATGGCCGTAACGTAAAAGAAGATTCCTACGAAGCAGCACGCTTATACCACGCATTGAAGAAGAAATATAGTGGCGAAGTAGATGAAAGTAAACTCTCTCCTATTGAAAAAGAAGAGTACCGCATTTTCAAAAAAGCACAAGGTGATATTGAGCATGGTTCAACCGAAGCACAACAGCAAGTGCTGTTTCTGCGTGGACTGTACACCAAAACAATTCCTTCCGACAGTATTTTAAAGCTGCGCTTTAAACCGGAGTATACAGGTAACGACCTCATTACATTCAAGCCAGCAAATTCTAAAGAAGCCGATGCAAAATCAACCATGTTTTCTTTGTTTAAAGGCTTTGATATGATGGATGCAACCAACACTACCATCGTAGAAGAATTCAGCAGTTACTACAAAGGCCAGGAAAAGAAAGCCGAAGCATCGGTATCTGCTCCTAAAGATTACCGTGGCGAAATTGTAAAGGATAATTATTACGATTTCAATGATCGGTTTTATGGCAACGGCGATGTAATGGCCAGCACACCTTTTCATGGTACACATGTAAGCGGCATTATTGCTGCTGCACGTAACAACGGTATAGGTGTAGATGGTGTTGCCAACAACGTTCGCATCATGAGCATTCGTGCAGTACCCGATGGCGATGAGCACGATAAAGACATTGCATTAGCGATTCGCTATGCAGTTGACAATGGTGCAAAAATCATCAACATGAGTTTTGGTAAAAGTTTTTCACCACAAAAGAAGTGGGTTGATGATGCTGTACGCTATGCACAAAGCAAAGGTGTATTACTGGTGCATGCAGCAGGTAACGATGGTAAGAATGTTGACAGCACAGAAAACTACCCCAACCCCAACTTTGCCGATACAAAAATGAAAGCCAGTAATTTTATTACTGTTGGTGCAAGCGGCGATCCGAAAACAGGTGGCCTTGCAGCTGACTTTAGTAACTATGGCAAAAATGAAGTGGATGTATTTGCACCCGGTGTAAAAATTTATTCAACCATTCCCGGTGGTAACACGTATGGCTTTGCACAAGGCACCAGTATGGCCAGTCCTGTCGTGGCAGGTTTAGCTGCGTTCATTCTTTCATACTACCCCGATCTTACTCCGGAGCAGGTAAAATATTGTATTGAAAAAGGTGCACAAAATCCACATATGCAGGTTACCAAGCCTGGCACTGAAAATGAAAAAGAAGATTTTGCAAACTTCAGCCGAACTGGTGGTTTAATTAATGCGTACGAAGCGGTGAAGGTTGCAGCTACGCTTAAAGGCGAACGCAAAGAGGAAAGCAAACCAACGCCTAAACCTCAGCCCAAACCAAAAGTTAAGAAAACGAAAAAAGGTTAACCGATAAAAATCAAGTCCCGCTGAAAAGCGGGATTTCTTTTATGTTTACATTTTATACGGGCAATGTACGCAGGCATACTGCGTTATCTGCTCCACAAAAAACCTTTTATCATGCCAAGACCAACCACCAACGACTATGCTTCATTTTACCACAACTATGTAATGCAGGTACAGGAAGATGATCTGTCTGCAGCCATACAACAACAGGAACGTATATTGGAATCCTTTCTGCGTTCAATACCGGAAGCAAAAGCCGATTATGCTTATGCCGAAGGCAAGTGGACGGTGAAGCAGTTACTCCAACATATGATTGATGCCGAGCGCATCTTTACACACCGTGCTTTATGGTTTGCACGGCAAAGCCCTGCTCCATTAAGCGGCTTTGATGAAAATGAATATGCAGCTATTGCCGATGTAAGTAAACGCAGCCTGCAATCGCTTTGCGACGAGTTTATGGCTGTTCGCAAAAGCAGCGAACTTCTTTACAACAGCTTTTCGCAAAAAGAGCTCATGACAAGCGGCATTGCCAATAACAATTCAATTACTGTTAATGCAATAGGCTTTGTAACACTCGGGCACTTTCTGCACCATAAAAAAATTATGGAAGAACGATATCTCTAAAAAGGTCAGGCCCCGTTTCTAAGCGGGGCCTGATGTTTTAAAAGACTGTACACCTGTAAGCCGGATTTTGTCGAGAGCTATCATTTATCTGTCCCGAAGGTTACCCTTCGGGATCAATCTGCCTACCCTCCGTCATCGGGCGAGCAGCCCTCAAGCGACGGTTTATGTGGCATTTCAGCACGAAAGGTTTACCCCGCTATAACATTACTGCTATAACCCGTAGGCTCTTACCCTACTTTTTCACCCTTACCCTGCTTTGCAGCAAGGCGGTTATTTTCTGTGGCACTTTCTGTTCCCGCAAAAAATGCAGGACCCGGCTCTTCACCGGTACGTTGCTCTGTGCTGTCCGGACTTTCCTCTCACGCCAAGGCGTGAACGATAGCTTGGAATACAGTTCGGCAAAGCTACAAAATAAAAATCCCCCAACCGGAGTTGAGGGATACGATAAACATTCAATGGAGTCAATTAATTGCAAAACTCTTCAAATGCACCAATCAGGTTCTGCGCAATCATTTGTGCAGGACGACCTTCGATGTTATGGCGCTCAATAAAATGCACCAACTGACCATCTTTAAACAAAGCGATTGCAGGTGAACTTGGAGGGTAAGGCAACAAATGCTCACGAATCTTTTTCACTGCATCAATATCAAAGCCTGCAAAGCTGGTCAATAAATGATCAGGACGCTTTGTGCTGTTATTGACAGCCATTAAAACACCTGGTCTTGCACTACCTGCTGCACAACCACACACTGAGTTGATGAATACAAGGCTGGTACCTTTTTGCGTAAGTGCATTATCTACTGCTTCGGACGATAATAATTCTTCGAATCCTCCTTCAGTCATCTCTCCCTTCATGGGCATTACTATTTCTGCTGGATACATAGTTGAATTGATTTATAAATTTCTGCAAAGCTACAGGAAAGACAAGTCCAATCGAACAAAAAAGAATTTTTGACAGACACATTACAAGAAAACAGACTTTTTGTCGCAAAAACTTTACGCATTCTGTAATCAAGTCGTAGAATTTGCTGCTGGAACACGCTTTGATCATTCCCTTTCATCATTTAAAAACAAATAAACTTTAATACTATGACAATGGTAAAATTGCACAGCCCCGCTCAGAAACACATCAATAACATTTTTGATGAGCTTTTCAACGAGCTGCCTGCTTTTGGCAAAACAGTTAATAATCTGTTTTCACCTGCAGTAAATATTCTTGAAACAAACGATGCCTATCATTTGGAAGTAAATGCACCCGGACGCAATAAAGAAGACTTTACTGTATCGGTTGATAAAGGTTTACTCACGATCAGCTACGAGAAGAAAGAAGAAACAAAGAGCGATGATGTGAAAGTTGTTCGTCGTGAATTTAACGCACAAAGTTTCAAACGCAGCTTTACTGTTGATGAAAAAATTAATACAGAAGCCATTCAGGCGAAATATGAAAATGGTTTGCTGAAACTGTTTTTACCTAAAAAAGCAGATGTGCAGCAACCGGTAAAAACAATTCAAATACAGTAATAGCTACATAAAGCTTGTTTTTATAGCAGTTGGTTTTCCTGCCTGGCCTCAGGCAGGGGTAAGCCCGTTGTTTTTACAACGGGCTTTTTCATTCTCTTAACAGCTGTTTCAACAGACATGGTTATCTTCGCAACGCATCAGCATGAAACCTCTTTTAACCCTTGTAACAATTTTATTCCTTTTCCTGCAGAGCCAGGCACAGGAAGTTACCGACACAACGATCCAGCATCCGGCTACTGATACCGTTCTGCGTATCCGTAACCTGAATCCTTATTTTACAGTACACGTAGACAGTTCGCTCTCCTACAAGCTCGAAATAAACAAAGAGCAAAAGAACTATTACTGGTACCTGAAAAATTCGCCTGTTGGCTTACGTATTAACAAAGACAATGGTACACTCACCTTTAAAGCAGAAAAGGCTTATTTCCTTTCGGGCAGGTTGAAGTACGATGTAGAATACAAAGTGCAGTTAGGTGTGCAAAGCCTGGATAACCCGGCCGACAAAACAGATACCTTGTTCACGATTGTATTCTTCAATACAGAAATTATTCAGTCGAAAATAAGACCTTCTGTTTCTGCATCGATTACAGTGGATGAAGGCGACACAGCAAGAATTTCACTCAACTGCGAAAACGGAAACTTCCCGATCGAATATATCAACTTCGAAAGCTCACTTCCCATTAAACCAGAATACCAGATTTCAAAATGTAAAGATGAATTTGTTTGGTTCGTTCCTTACGATTTTGTGAAGGATAATGACAGTGGCAAAGTAAAAGTAGTACGCCTGTTATTTGTTGGTGCTGATAAATTCCGTAACAAAGACACTGCAGTTGTTCGTGTTGTTGTACGAGACGCAATTAACTATCCACTCAAAAAACAGGAATACGATAAACTGGTAACCGATTATAACCGCTACATTATTCAGTTGAAGTTTACGTTCAGAACACTCGATAGAAAAATTAAGAAAACAAGAAACTCGAGAGTTGCGTTTGATATGACTTCTTCTTCCTCTGCTTTGGCGGGAACAATCCTCAGTACATCAAAGAATGAAGAACAAAAAAACGTGGGACGTGTACTACCGGCAGTTGGTGTAACATTGGTACCGGTGAAGGAAGCCGTTTCGCCGAATAAAGTAAACGATCAGAACTCAGTATCACTGGTGCGTACAAGCATCCGCCGTTTGGAATACATTCTGCAGGAAAATGGGTTATTGAGTGAGAAGGATCCGGATATAGTTGCAAAAACTGCAAAAATGAAAGCTGATCTGAAACAGATTCAACAACAGCTGATCGATGTTCCTTTAGATGAAATTAATATCGACGATCCAAAGGAAGCAGCCAAGTACTTTGAAAGCAAAAAAGTAAACCGCAAATACCGTTCAAGAAAAAATTAATGGAAAAGGCCGATGAAATTTCATCGGCCTTTTGTTTATAGTGATAGGTTGCAATCAATTACAATCGCCTTTTCTTCTTGTGTCAATAATGTATTGAATTTTCCATACAGCATTCACCCTTACTAACTGGAACGAGTTCACACCACAATGGCTGAATGTTCCTTTCAAATAAAACTGGTAAGGCGTCCATACACTTGCCAATGCACCATCAATATGAATAGCTCCAAATGTGATGCGTTCATCGGCATCGCCTTTCATTGTTTTTCCAACAAAGGATGCAAACGCATCAATATTATCGGTGCGCACTATTGTTTGCCCCTCTTTTGTACGGCTGATGGTTTGCAATACCGCCCATTCTGAAAATGAATTTTTTAATCCGGCAGAATCGGCATTCTTCATGGCTGCAAACATATTGTTAACAACAGCTTTTACAGAATCTTCTGTACTCTGTGCTTTGAACGTTAAACTGTACAGCACTGTTAAAGAAAGCGTAAGAAAAAGGCGCATATGTGGTTGTTTTAATGTTTGGCAGGTTGTTTGGATTACAAGGATAAAAACTTACCGACTATGGCAAACTTAAAATTCTACAAATGGTCAATAGCCCTGATGATGCTTGTTGTGAGCACTTCAGCTTCGGCACAATTGTTTCCACGCAATGGTAACATTTTCGGCAATACATCCAACAGGCCGGTAATTCGACAAGATGGTAGTCGTCAATGGCCCGACGGTACCATACAATACCCCGATGGCACAACACGCTATCCCGATGGTGCAGTGCGTTATCCGAATGGTACAATGAGTTATCCCCGTAACAATCGTAACTACGATAACTGCAACCACCGCAGCAACCTGCCTCCCGGACAGGCAAAGAAAATTTATGGTGGTCATGCAAGGGATTATGCGAAAGGCAGAGGCAAGAAAGGACATGATTGCGATCACGATGATAGAAACTGGAACGACCGGAATGTAAGAAACTATCCGAATCAATATCCCCAGTATCCTTCGTATCCGCAATACCCGAACAACACGCCTCAAAATGGTGGTAAACGTCCAAGCCGTACTACCAACCCTAATTTGTAAGGTATAGAAGTGAACATAAAAAAGCCCCGACCGTAAGTGTCGGGGCTTTGCTTTTGAGATAAGATGATCAGTATCCCAATATCTTCAACATGCTTTGTGCGGTTTGCTCTTTGGCATACACCCAATCGACCAGCTTGCCGTTTTTATCGTGCCCTACAATAATATGCTTGGGCGAAGGAATCATACAGTGCTTAATACCGCCGTATCCGCTGATTTGATCCTGGTAGGCACCGGTGTGGAAGAAACCTACATACAATGGCTCCTGTGTATCGTTACCGTTGAGTTTGGGAAGAAACACTTCATTGATATGCTCTTCCGAATCGTAGTAATCATGACTGTCGCAGGTAATACCACCTAACACCACACGCTGATAATCGTTCTCCCACTTGTTAATGGGCAACATCAAAAACTTTTCGCCAATACCCCATGTATCAGGTAAGGTGGTGATGAATGAAGAATCGATCATGTACCAGTTCTCCCGGTCGTTCTGTGTTTTCTGACCAAGTACAGAATAAATATGCGCCATGCTTTCGCCTACAGTGAAGCTGCCGAACTCTGTATAAATATTCGGCATCGGCACACCTGCTTTTTTACAGGTCTTCTTGATGGTAGACACAATTTCATGAATCATGAATTGATAATCGTACTCAAAACCAAGCGAGTGCTTAATCGGAAATCCACCGCCGATATTAATTGAATCCAGCTCAGGACAGATTTTCTTCAACTGGCAATAGAGTGTTACTACCTTATTCAATTCACTCCAGTAGTAGATATCATCTTTAATGCCTTTGTTCAAGAAGATGTGCAGCATCTTTAACTGGAAACGATCTTCGTTGCCTTCGATTTTATCTACGTAAAACTCAAGAATATCTCTTGCACGGATACCAAGGCGTGATGTGTAGAAAGGAAATGTAGGCTCTTCTTCTGCTGCTACACGTATACCAAGCTTAAAAGGAACTTTTACGGTTTTCTTGTATTGCTGTAACTCTTCTTTGTTATCGAGTATGGGCGTTACATTTTTAAACCCGCTGTTGAGCAGTTTAGCAATGCGTGCGATATAATGCTTTTGCTTATAACCGTTGCAGATGATCTGAATGTCTTTATTGATCTTCTTTTTCTGATAGAGTTTATTAATGATCTCGATATCGTAAGCATAAGAAGTTTCCAGGTGAATTTCATGCTTCAATGCTTCCTCTACCACAAATGAGAAATGGCTGCTCTTGGTACAATAACAATAAAAGTATTTACCCTCGTAGCGATGCTTTTTAAATGCAGCGTCAAACATCTTTTTTGCTTTCTTGATCTGCATACCAATTTTGGGCAGATAAGTCAGCTTCATGGGGGTACCATATTTGTCAATCAAAGCTTTTACATCAAGTCCGTTAAACTGGAGGTAACCATCTTTTAATTCAAATCCTTCCTGCGGAAAGTTAAATGTTTGATGTACGAGGTCGTTGTAGGTTTGATTGCTAAGTTGAAACGAGCGTTGGTCTTGTGTCACCTTTGGGAAATTTTGCACAAACTTATTGTAAATTTAAATGCAGGGGCAGGAAGATTTTTTGAACAACCCATACAACAAGACTCAGCGTCTTCCAAAGAAGAAAAGTTGCAAAAACCAAAAGCCCCAACATTGCTGTCGGGGCTTTCGTTTTATCTGTATGCAGATATTACTTTACCGATTCTACCAACTTTTTAAAGCTGGCAGGTTCGTTCATCGCCAGATCAGCAAGGATCTTACGATCGAGGTCAATATTCTTCACCTTCAGTTTGTTGATGAACTGAGAGTACGTTAAACCTTCTTCTCTTACTGCAGCGTTGATACGTGCAATCCAGAGCGCACGGTATTCACGCTTTTTGAGTTTACGGCCTACATAAGAGTAGGTCATACCTTTTTCTACAACGTTTTTGGCAACGGTATATACATTTTTACGTTTGCCATAGAAGCCTTTGGCTTGCTTGAGAATTCTTTTGCGGCGCTGCTTTGATGCAACTGCGTTTACTGAACGGGGCATATCTTAATTTTTTTGAATGATAAATTGAAGTTTGTTTGTGCGGCTCTTATTTCAGACGCAATAAACGTTTTACAAAGTCAACATGTGATTTTGCTACTTCACCGTCAATACGCATGTTGCGCTTACGCTTTTTAGACTTCTTTGTGAGGATGTGACGTTTGAAACTCTTTTGGTGAGTGATCTTACCTGTGCCGGTTACTTTAAACCTTTTTTTGGCACTTGAATTGGTTTTTACCTTTGGCATTTGACTGCGCTTTAAGAATGATACCCGGCTGGCGGCTCTGCACAGGCAGAACACTTAGGGGGCCGTTTGGGCAATACCAAGCTGTTTCCAGCTTCCCGATTTGGGAGCGCAAATGTAGGGAATAAGTGCGAAAATGAAGGAAATAAGAGCCATTTTTTTGCAGAATACCGGCAAATACGCCGAAAACCGTCATGTAGAGGCACGAGACATCGCTAAAGTTGCATGCAAACCGAAATGCAGAAAACCTCTCCTTCGTCGAGGTGACGTTTTTTGAGATGCACAATTACAAAACAAAGCCGCCTCGTTTAGGGGCGGCTTCTATACTTATTCTGCATTCTCTTTTTTCTTCTTCGCTGTTTTAGGCGAAATAATCATCAACATCCGCTTTCCTTCCAGCTTGGGTAAGCCTTCTACCTGTCCAATTTCGGCCAGGCGCTCGGCAAACTTCAACAGTACCAGTTCTCCCCTTTCTTTAAACTGAATGGCACGACCTTTAAACTGCACGTAAGCTTTTACCTTATTACCCTCCTTGAGGAAGTTTTCGGCATGCTTGGCTTTAAAATCAAAGTCATGGTCATCGGTGTTGGGTGTAAAACGGATCTCCTTCAACTCGGCCGATTTACTCTTGGCCTTCATTTCCTTTTCTTTCTTCTTCTTTTCGTAAAGGAATTTGTTGTAGTCGATTGCTTTACAAACAGGCGGAACTGCCTGCGGAGAAATTTCTACCAGATCCAGACCCAGTTCCTGGGCAATCTGTAAAGCTTTCTGAGTTGGGTAAACACCCACCTCTACGTTATCACCAACCAGGCGTACTTCCGGTACACGGATCATGTGGTTGATGCGATGTTCTGGTTCTTTACGGGGAACAAAACGTCCCCTTGGAGGTCTTTGTGGAAATGCCATACTAATGTTGCTCCCATCCCCTGCGCAGAGCAATGATTCATTTTTTGTTTATAATTCTCTTCCGGGGAATTGAAGAGAAATTTGTTTAATCTGATTTACGTTCGCTGATCTCAAGAGCGGCTGCTGCAACAAATTCATCGGCATCCACCACACCTGCATCTCCTTTCCCTTGTTTACGTACGGCTACTTTTCCTTCATTCATTTCTTTTTCACCAACTACCAGCATGTAAGGTACTTTCGCCAACTCTGTATCACGGATTTTCTTACCGATTTTTTCGCTGCGGTCGTCAATCTCTGCACGAATATCTGCTTTTTTCAGTTTATCCCGCAACGTTTTTGCATAATCCATGAACTTATCGCTGATGGGCAGGATTTTTACCTGCACCGGCGCCAGCCATAACGGGAACTTACCGGCATAATGTTCTAACAGGAAGCCGATGAATCGTTCGTGTGTACCTAATGGAGCACGGTGAATGATCAACGGTACTTCGGGCTGGTTATTTTGATTGGTGTACGACAGTTTAAACTTGTTTCCGCTGTTGAAATCAACCTGGTTGGTGGCCAGTGTAAACTCACGGCCAATAGCGCTCCAGATCTGTACGTCAATTTTCGGACCATAGAACGCAGCCTCATCGTGCACTTCAATAAACGGAATATTTGATTCGATGAGCACTTTGCGTACCATCGCTTCTGTTTCCTGCCACAGCTGCGGTTCGTTCACATATTTCTGTCCGAGTTTGCTTGGTTCGTGTAAGCTTAAACGCATCACATACTTATCAATACCGAAGATTTTGAAATACTTCAGGTACATATCATTCACTGCACGAAACTCATCGGCAAACTGCTCACGGTTGCAATAGATATGCGCATCGTTCATGTGCAGACAACGTACACGCATCAAACCAAACAACTCCCCACTCTGCTCATAACGGTAGCAAGTACCATATTCAGCTATACGGAACGGAAGATCTTTATAGCTCTTTGGTTCTGCATCGAAGATTTTATGATGGTGCGGACAGTTCATCGCCTTGAGATAATATTTCTCACCATCCATTTCCATCGGCGGGAACATACTATCTGCATAATAAGGCAGATGGCCGCTGGTGAGGTACATGCTTTCTTTGGCAATATGCGGTGTTACCACACGCTTATACCCTGCTGCTGCTTCTGTTTCTTTGGCCAGCTTTTCCAACTCTTCAATAATGATGGTTCCGTTGGGTAACCACAAGGGCAAACCCGGACCAGTGTCATCATCCATTGTATAAATGCCGAGTTCTTTACCCAGTTTACGATGGTCACGCTTCTTTGCTTCTTCCAGCATTGCCAGGTATTCATCCAGCTCTTTTTGAGAGGGGAAGGTTACACCGTACACACGGGTTAACTGTTTGTTCTTTTCATCGCCTTTCCAATACGCACCTGCAATAGAAGTAAGTTTGATGGCTTTGATGAAACCTGTATGCGGAATATGTGGTCCACGGCACAGATCGGTAAAATCGCCCTGCGTATAGAACGTAATACCGCCATCTTCCAGGTTCTGCAACAGATCAAGCTTATACTCATCTCCTTTTTCGGTGAAATAAGCGATGGCATCCTGCTTGGAAATTTCTTTACGCTGGTAAGGATTGTTCTTCTTTGCCAGTTCGTTCATTTTCTTTTCCAGCACAGCAAGATCCTCTTCGGTCATCTTGCGATCACCGAGATCCATGTCGTAATAAAATCCTTTATCCAAAGCAGGTCCCACCCAGAATTTTACGCCGGGGAAAAGCGATTCCACCGCCTCGGCCATAAGGTGAGCGCTGGAATGCCAGAACGTATTCTTTCCATCAGCATCATCCCACGTCAGCAGTTTCAACGATGCATCCTGTGTAATGGGTCGAGTAAGATCCCACACCTGGCCATCTACATTTGCTGCTAATACTTTTCTTGCCAAACCTTCGCTGATTGATTTAGCAATATCAAGAGCCGATGCACCTTGCTCGTACTCCCGCACTGCTCCATCCGGAAAACTGATCTTCATGTACTTGTCTTGATTTTTTTTGGATAGCAAAGGTAACAAAAGCTAACCGTTTGAAAATTAACAAACCCTTACCCGAAGCCTTTTTTTTCAAATGTGTAATTTGCAGGCTGATTTTGAACTTACACAATGAGACAGATAATACTACTTGCTTTCCTTTTTTGCACTACTCAGACCTTTGCCCAGAAATACAGTGGTCAGTGGACCGGCAGCTTCAGTTCCAAAAGCGAACCCGGCAGCCAAACCGAATATGTACTGGAAATTGAAGCACGGGGCAACAGCTTTACGGGCACATCCACGACCTACTTTAATTATGCAGGTAAACGTTTTTATACCATCTGCGAAATAAAAGGCACCATCGATCCGGGCAGTAAAACGCTTACTTCTACCGAAGTAAAAGTGATCAAGAAAAATACACCGCCCGATCAGATTGATTGCCTGCAAATGCATACGCTCACGTATTTCCGCAAAGGCGAAACAGAAGAATTGAGTGGCACCTGGAAAGGTGCAAGAGACATTGATAAGTGCGGTGTAGGTTCTACCACACTGATGCGCAAGCAGCTGGTAAAAAATACCATTACCACTCCACCGCAAAACACAACAGCCCGTGCAAACCCTGCACCGAACAAACCGGCTGTAGAAAAACCTGTAACCAAGCCGGTAACAAAACCGGCAACAACACCAACAACAGAACCTAAAAAAGAAACGCCTGTTGTTACCGGTCCTGCAATTACAAAAGTTGAAAACAACACCGAACCACAAACGAAAACAGAAGTAAAACCAACCACTATTCCTGCACCTAAACTTCCTAATGGTTTAGAGAAGCGTGAAAGCAAAGTATTTGAAACGATTCCGATTGAAGAAGAAGAGATTACTGTAAACCTCTATGATAATGCAGAAATTGATGGTGATGTTATTACCGTATTGTTCAATGGTGAAGTGGTTGCTTCGCAAAAAACACTCAGCGACAAACCGATTACCCTTAAACTGAAAGCCATTAAAGGAAGAGACAACACCTTAACGATGTATGCCGAAAACCAGGGACGTGTACCGCCCAACACCGCCATTATGCGTGTACAGAATGGTGAACACTACTACAAGGTATTTTTGAGTGCCGATGATAAGAAGAACGGCAGTGTAGTATTTCGGTTTAAGAGTTAACGTAAAAAATAAATCTTAGTTGAGAGCCACTGTGTAAGCAGTGGCTTTTTTAGTTTATTTATTGTTCCCTCAGTTCACACTTATCGATTGTTATAAATCTTACTGAAGCATTATTAGCGGCTCGTTATTACATGCTGCTTTCAACATACAACACACATTTGTCAACAGTGCAGGACAGTTAAAACATCTGCTCTACTAATTTCATGGACTAAACTGACTTGCCACAATGAAAAAAAGTACTCTGCTTACCGCAGCGCCTATATGGCTATTACTATGCGCTCTTTTTTCCAATCAATTTCTTAACGCACAAACACTGGCTTTCCCCGAAGCAGAAGGTTTTGGTCGCTATGCACAAGGTGCCAGAGCCAATGCCACACGACAGGTTTACATTGTAACGAACCTTAACGATTCAGGTGCAGGATCATTTCGTGATGCCGTAAGCCAGCCTGGTCGTATAGTCGTATTTGCCGTTGGCGGTATCATCACCTTACAAAGTGATGTGGTTGTCTCGGCCAACTGTACAATTGCAGGGCAAACGGCTCCAGGTGACGGTATCACCATCTTCAATAAACGAGTTACGTTTACCGGCGCAAGCAATACCATTTGCCGTTACTTACGGTTCCGATTAGGTGCAACCGGCAATTCTGGAAAAGATGCTTCGGGTCTAGCAAACGGCAACAATATGATCATGGATCACATGTCGTTTTCATGGGGCATGGATGAAGTATTTTCAATTAACTGGGATGGTAAAGGCACAGCGCCCGACAACATCAGCATTCAGAACTCCATAATTGCACAAGGTTTGCACAGAGAAAACCACTCTGCAGGTGGTTTGATTCAAACACCCGATGGCGGAAAAGTGAGCCTCATTAAAAACTTGTACATCAGCAATAAAACCCGTAACCCGAAAGTAAAAGGCGTAAATGAATTTGTTAATAATGTAATATACAACTGGGGAAATGGAAACCGTTTAGGCGACAATCTGAACTATGGTTGGTCGGGTGAAGCATATATTATGGGTGGATCATCGGGTGTTTCGGAAGTAAACATCATCAACAACTACTTCATGAGTGGTCCGCTGACACCACCAGGCGAGGCATCGCCGTTTTCGAGGGGAACAGGTACTTTTTATTTGTATGGTGCAGGTAACTATTTCGATAATAACCGTAATGGTTTGTTAGATGGTGATGAGGTACCCTACAATAGTTCAGCAACCGGTTACCCCGGCATTGCCGACGAAGGTTTTAAAACAGCTCCGTTCCCCTATCCTGCTGCCAATCCATCTTTGAGTGCTGCACAGGCATACGAGTATGTAATGAATAATGCAGGCAGCAATTATCCACGTCGTGATCAGGTTGATGCATTGCTCATAAGCGAAGTAGCATCGAAAGGGGTGAATGGATTTTATGTATACCGTGAAACGGATTTGCCATTTACAAATGGCGGAGTTGGTAATGTGTTTAATGCCCCGGCTGCAACCGACAGCGACAGTGATGGCATGCCTGATGTTTGGGAAGATGCAAATGGTTTGAATAAAAACAATGCAGCTGATGCAACTGCCTTCAGTACAAGTATGCCGCAATATCTGAACATTGAAGTATACATCAACTCTCTTGTAAACACACCCGCAGCAGACTTCGTTAAACATCCTACTGCTGTTACATTAACCGCAAGTTCGTTTGAACTGCCATCGCCTAACAGTAAGATTGTTGTAAAGTGGAAAGACAATGCCGATAACGAAACTGATTTTATAATTGAACGTAGTGAAAATGGAACAACTTTTACTCCGGTTGCACAACCTGTGGCCAATACAGTTTCGTACGATGATGTAACAGGATTACTGCCTAACAAAACCTATTACTATCGTTTAAAAGCAGTTTCTGCAACTGCACAGTCGGCCTACAGTCCGGTTGTTTCTGTTACAACGCCGCCCATTGCTTCGGCACCAACAGTAACGTCAAACCCTAACCCAACCAATAATGCACAACAGGCAGAACCTGTTAACGGCAGTGTAAAACTTACCTGGAGTGGTAGCAGCAATACCGTGAGCTATGCTGTTTTCTTTGGTACAAGTGAAAACAATCTTACACAGCTGGGTTCTGTTACTTACAGTGCAAGTCCCTCATTTACGGTTAATAACCTCACAGAATATACAACTTATTACTGGCGTGTTGATGCAATTAATACTAAAGGAACAACCACTGGTACTGTTTGGAATTTCCGCACAACAAAAACATTCCCTGCAGGATTAATCGGTTACTGGAGTTTCGATGAAACGGAAGGCATAGACATCATCGACAGTTCGGAATACGCCAACCACGGCATTCTGGGTTTGGATGATGATGACCTCAGTATTCGTGTACCCGGCAAAGTAAATGGTGCTGTAGATTTTGCAACGGCATCGGTTGACAAATATGTGGTAAGTATTCCGCATAAAGACCATCTCTATCTCAATAAAACACCTTTCAGCATTTCATTCTGGATGAAAGCTCCTGCTTCCATGCTGCCACCCGATAATAATACAAGCTCGTATCTGTTATGCAAAGGTTCAATCACCAAAAACACAACAACTGGTGCAACAGGTAAACGTTTTGATATTGAATTCAAGAACAAAGAATTCCGTTTTGCCATTGATGATGATATCACCAAGTACGAGCTTAGTACAAGCGGGGTGCCCTTTTTTGTAAACGATTGGGTACATGTAGTGATTGTGCGTGATACTGCTGCCAAAAAATTGCGGGTGTACAACAACGGACAAATGATTAAAGAACAGGCAACAGGTACCGGTGCGGCACAAGCTATTGGAGAAGAAAGCGATTTTATCCTTGGCAACATTGGCGAATTGGAGTTTTTAACAACCACCAACAAACCTGCTCCTTACAAAGGCATGCTCGATGAATTTAAAGTATTCAACTATGTATTAAATGATGTGGATGTGTTGCGACTGTTTCATACCAGTCCCTTGCCCATTACGCCCTATGCACCTACATTAGCCACCGGCACCATTCTGGAAGGTTACGATGAAACGGTCAGCGCATCATGGAAAGGCGAAATCAACACTACATCATACAAAGTATATTTTGGAACAGATGCCAATCATCTTTCTTTTCTTGCTGATGCGACAGTTACAAATCCTTCTGTTACATTCACTAATCTGCAAAAAGGAACAATGTATTTCTGGCGTGTAGATGCAATTGGTGCTGCGGGCACTACAACCGGCACGGTCTGGAACTTTAAAGCAGTTTCTCCCAAAGGAATGGTGGCACATTACAAATTCGATGAAACTACAGGAACCGTTGTAACGGATAACAGCAATTACCAATGGCATGGCGCAGTAAATAATATGCCCGGAGCAGAATGGATTGCAGGCAGGTTTGCAAACGGATTAAACTTTTTAAACCCTGCTGCTACAAGTGCAGTTACCGTGCAACACGCAGATCATCTGCTTTTCGACCGAAACTCCTTTACTGTTTCAATGTGGGTGAACCTGAGCAGCAGTAACAGTAACTATAACTCTGCTGTTAACAAAGACTGTTATCTCTTCCACAAAGGAAAATTTACAGACCCCGGCGGTAAATGGTACGGCCTGCAGCTGCGAGACAGTACCCTTACTTTCTCTATTGACGATGCTTCAACGAAAGTAAGTTTGAATGTAAATCTCAAAAAGGCATCCCCTTATTTTCCATTCAATAACAGCTGGACAAATATCATCACCGTAAAAGATACTGCCGCCAGACGCCTGAAGGTTTATATCAATGGTGTAGAAGCAGGATCCATTGCCTACAGTGCAACATACGGTAATACAGGTTTAAACCTTCCATTGCTTATCGGCAATTCGTTAGAGAATAAACCCTTCCATGATAAGCTGGACGACATACGCCTGTATAACTATGCACTAACAGCACAGGAAATACAACGTATACAGCAGGGAGCGCCACTGGTAAACAAAGTAACCGATCCCTCTCCGGCAAATGGAGAACCGCAAGTAAGCTACGGTTCGGTACAGTTAAAATGGAAAGGCGCCGCACAAACATACAATGTGTACACGGGTAATAACGCCAACAATCTTTCTGCCGCTGCAACAGCTGTAGCAGACCAAACTTATACACTACCGAACATCAGTACACTTGGTAATTTATACTGGCGTATTGATGCTGTTCGGGATGGCGAAGTGGCAACAGGCGATGTTTGGTCGTTCTCCGTTGTTGATACCACCAAACCAACTGCACTGGCTAGAAACATTGCTGTTCCTTTAGTAAACGGAACTGTAACCGTAACTGCTGAACAGGTTAATTATGGCAGTAGCGACGATTATGGTATCCGGTCTGTAAGCATCGACTCAACCACTTTCGATTGCAGCCAGATTGGAGAACATACCATCACTTTAACCGTAACCGATAACAATAACAATGTAAATACAACCACTGCAATTGTTACTGTTGTTGGATCTGTTCCTGCTCCTGCAATCACAATAAGCCGCAGTAATACTACCCTAACAAATACCGATGCAAATACTGTTGTACTGGGTTATGGTGCACAGCAATTAACCTTAACAGCTGCAGATGCCAACAGCACCCAAAACAGTTTTGTATGGACCCCTGCAGATAACCTCAGTTCTGCTTCAACAGCAGTAACAACATTTGCTCCTGTAAGCGCAGGCCATTATTCCTATACAGTTGAAGCTGCAAACGAATATGGCTGTAAGGCCTCTGCGCAAATTGCTCTGAAAGTAATAGATGCACGCTGCGGCAACAATATGGATAAGCTGCTTATCTGTAAAGACAATAAATCAATTTGTATTGCAGCATCTGCCGTTCCAGCTATGCTCAACAAAGGTTATATGCTTGCTGCATGTTCTGCAGGTGCCAATGCAAGAAGCAGCGGAAACGAAATGGAACAAAATGAAAATATACTTTTAACTGTTTCGCCCAATCCTGCAACACAGCAGACAGTTATACGGTTCAATATAACAGATGCGCAAAACTACAGCCTGGATGTATACAATTTGATGGGTATGAAAATAGCAACCCTCGACAGAGGTACGAACAGCGGTAACCACCTTGTACGCTACAATCTTTCCAATCTATCAGCCGGGTTATACTTCCTGAAACTTTCTGTAAACGGAAAGATAACCACACAAAAACTGGTCGTTCAAAAATAAGCAAACCGTTAAAGCTTGTAAAACAGGATAGCAAACGCTATCCTGTTTTTGTTGATATATGCATCAACAGGGTGCAATTCATACTTGGTCGTATTCCTTCAAACAGTTGTTTAAATTATTCAACTGATTGTTATGAACTGGTACGAGGTTAAGAATAGCAATACAATTGATTCGCCTGCTTTGCTTGTTTGTAAAGACCATGTGCAGCAAAACATTACTCATGCAATTACTATGGTCGAAGATGTAAAGCTTTCCTTTGCTGCCGAGTCTCCCTCTTTCCAAGGCGATGTGTCAGAAACATATTGTAAGAAAGCATTTGCGGTAATCGAAGTGTTAACGGAACAACAGCTAATTTTCTTTATCCGTTTTCATACTGCGGCGAGTCGGCTGCGCCGGACATCGCCCGGAAACATTTGGGTTTGCTGCTTATGAGCCCCATGCATGTGCAAAGGACTTTTTTGGTTAGAAGAAACCAGTCCAAAAACAAATGCAAACAACCCGATTGTGTATAATAATACGGCGGTGTTTGTTGTACATAAAGCTAAAGTTTCATTTGTAGGTTTGTTTCATCAGCTCAGAAACAACGTCACCATATAAAGAAATCTGCAATGAACAAAAAAAAGAGCTCCTTATTGCCGGCTATGGCTTTTGTGATGCTATCACTGGTACAATTAACCGCCATTCATGCATATGCGCAGGCGCCGGGTCAGCCACCACCACGGCCATCATTACCTCCCATCCCCATTAAAGGCGATACAACGCATACGCTTTCCAAACATTTTATTGTTGCTTCGCCTGCCAAAAAAACTACAAACGAAAAGGGATTCATTCAACGTTGGCTGGTGCTTGAACCCGTGAGGAAAGACATTGCCCGCAATAATATTTTTACCGACAACTATCTCCGCACAACTTTCGCCGCCGATAATTTTTCGAACGATTATAACAGTGTTCCGAAAAACGGCGACATGATAAAGCTGGGTAACCAGGAATTAAAATGGTATGCTTTAGAAAGTAAAACATTCAACTTTAATTTATACCATTTCACTTACGCCATTAACAAACCGCCCTACGGCGTTCTTTTTTGGTTGGTTACTGTTATTGACTGTCCGACAGAAATGAAAAATGTGCGGATGACTGCAGGATGTAATTCAGCAAGCATGTGGTGGTTGAATGGCCAGGAAGCACTGCTGCTTTCAGGCGACAGGGATATGATTGTTGATAATGCTACCTCATCCCGTTTAACATTAAAGAAAGGAAAGAACATTATACGTGGTGCAGTAATTAACGGGCCGGGCATGGCGAACTTCTGCGTTCGTTTTTTAGATGAAAAAGGATCGCCTATCAAAAACCTCAGCATCAGTTACCAATAAAAAATTTTCCGGCTGTTACAGCCATTCAATTATTCTGAAATCATTAGTATGAAACGAATGCACATCTCCATCACTGCTTTGTTAGCAGTATTCTTTCAAATAGCATCAGCTCAAATCGGAAGACCATTTATCCATGATCCATCAACCATTGTTGAATGTAACGGAAAGTATTATACGTTCGGCACCGGTGGCGGCGGATTAATTTCAGCAGATGGTTGGACATGGTATGGCGGTGCAGTAAGACCGGGAGGTGGTGCTGCTCCTGATGCAATTAAAATTGGCGACCGCTATCTCGTAATATATGGAGCAACCGGCGGATCAAGCAACCACAAAGGCGCCATTCTTACGATGTGGAATAAAACACTGGATCCAACATCACCCGACTTCAACTATTCTGAACCAATTGTTGTTGCCACATCTGATGGTTACGAAGAAAACGATGCCATTGATCCCGGTGTAATGTTAGACCCAAACACAGGACGTCTTTGGTTAACATACGGTACTTACTTTGGATTCACACGACTGATTGAATTGGATCCTAAAACCGGCAAACTCAAAGAAGGAAACAAACCTATTGATGTGGCCATTGTATGCGAAGCTTCCACATTAACGTATCGTGATGGTTGGTATTACCTCCTTGCCACACATGGCAGTTGCTGCGATGGTGCCAACTCAACTTATAATGTTGTAGTGGGTCGTTCAAAACAAATAACAGGTCCTTACCTCGATAACGTAGGAAGAAGCATGCTGGAAGGTGGCGGCAAAATGGTGGTAGCTACACGTGGAAACTTAATAGGTCCCGGACATTTTGGACACATCAAGCTGGAAAAAGGAGTTGAAAAAATGTCGTTGCATTATGAAGCAGATCTTGAGCAAGGCGGACGAAGTGTGTTAGGTATTCTTCCATTGGTTTGGAAAGATGGTTGGCCTGTAGCCGGAGAAAAATTTAAAGAAGGTACGTATGAAATTGAATCCGTAAGAAGAGGATATGCATTAGAGCTGGCAGTTGATTTTACAAGAATGCCTGGCGGCCCTCGTGGGTTTGGTCAACCAAACAATGAACCTATCAAACCTGTTCCACCGCAACAACTGGCAGATGTGATTAAAAACTGGCCAACAGGAACGATTAATTTGCGAATAGGTGATTATATGTCACGCCCGCATCAACAGTGGACGATCACAGATGCACCTGATACAACAGGCTATTTGGGCGGACCTTATTATAAAATTGTATTGGCAGGAACAGACCGCACATTAGCGGCTACTGCCGATGCTGAAGTAATTACTGTACCGGCATTTACCGGTGCGCCAGAGCAATTATGGCGAATCGATCAATTGACAGATGGCACCTACAGAATAATGCCGAAGATAATTCCCAATTCAGGGAAAAAATTGGTGCTGGTATCTTCAGGAGACAGCACTCCTGCGCTGGCAGAATTTGATTTTAACAGCGATAATTGTAAATGGAATTTCAGAGCTCACTGATTGTATTTTTTATATGAACGCATCATCCCGGGCTGACGTTGCCACTCCGGGATGATGCGTTTTTTTGTATTTCAAGTATCTCTTTTACCCGAACAGCAACCGTAACGTTTTGAAAGCTTTGAGCGTTGCACGAATGAATCAGTTTAACTAAAGAACTTTGTTGACTAATGTAATGCAGCCAAATATTCATACCATGCCGGTTGAACGAAAATGAGAACGTTACAGGTATGGTCTGCCTCCTCCCCGCAATCGAATCTGCATTTGGCTGTCTTACTTCAATCAAGTAGTTTTAAATTATTCAACCTGCTTTTATGAATTGGTATAACATCAACAATATTGACAGTATTGATACGCCTGCATTGCTTGTGTATAAAGAGCGTGTGCAGCAAAATATTGCTCATGCCATTGCTATGATCAAGGATGTAAACCTGCTTCGCCCCCATGTAAAAACAAATAAAACAGCCGAAGTATGTGCCATGATGATGGCAGCAGGTATTACCAAATTTAAATGTGCCACCATTGCCGAAGCAGAAATGCTGGCGATGTTGCATGCAAAGGATGTGTTACTGGCTTACCAACCCGTTGGACCAAAAGCAAAACGTTTATTGACACTGGTACAACAATACCCGCAAACAACATTCAGTTGCGTAACTGATAATGCGTATACGGCAACCGTCTTATCCAATTTATTTTCTTCAGCCAATAAAACCATTGCTGTTTATATTGATCTGAATACGGGCATGAACAGAAGCGGTATTAAACCAGCCAACGCATTTGCTTTAGCTGAACTGCTGTTAACATTACCCGGCATTGAGTTCAAAGGTCTGCATGCGTACGATGGACATTTAAGAGATACCGATCTGGAACAACGACAGCAAAAAAGCAATGCCGCATTTGATGAAGTACTTGCACTGGCAACAAAAATTGAAAAGCTCACCAACAAACCACTCACAATTATTGCAGGAGGATCACCCAGCTTTCCTACACATGTTAACCGACATGTAGAATGCAGTCCCGGCACATTTGTGTATTGGGATTGGGGTTACAAACAGCAGCTGCCCGATGAGCCGTTTGAGTATGCTGCACTTGTTGCAACAAGAGTGATCTCGATTGTAGATGAGCAAACCATCACCACCGATCTGGGGCACAAATCCATTGCTGCAGAAAATCCATTGCCCCGTGTACACTTTTTAAACGCACCCGATGTAACGCCTTATGCACAAAGCGAAGAACACCTGGTTGCAAAAGTTACCGATAGCAGTGCTTTTAAAGTAGGCGATGTATTGTATGGTGTGCCGGTACATATTTGTCCTACAGTTGCGTTGTACAATAAAGCTGTGGTTGTTGAAAATAACGAAGCTGTTACAACCTGGAAAGTTGTAGCAAGAGACCGTTCCCTTACCCTTTAAGTAACCCGCCCCCGCATTTCAACAACAACAAAAAGCAGAATGTATGAGATTGATCAGTGATGAAGAAAGATCCTTATCGTACCTTTTAATCTCCGATCCACAATTACGTACTGCATGAATCATAAAAAAAGTTTTTCGCAAAAGCTGCTGCGTTTCTGGAAAAAGCTCGGTCCCGGGCTGGTAACAGGCGCAAGTGACGATGATCCTTCCGGTATTGCTACGTACTCGCAGGCGGGTGCGGCCTATGGTTTATCTACACTATGGACATCCATTGTTGCTTTTCCGTTAATGGCCGTGATCCAGCAAATGTGTGCACGCATCGGCATCGTTACATCGCAAGGGTTAACAGGCACGTTGAAAAAACATTACCCACGGCCGGTGCTGTACCTCATGTTACTCTTCAGCTTTCCTGCTATTGTGCTCAACATTGGTGCAGATATTGCCGGTATGGGTGCTGTAGGCAACTTGTTGTTTCCTGCTATTGATGCAACGTACTTCAGTGTATTTTTTACGATGCTGCTCATCGGGCTCATCATTTATCTGCCCTATCAAAAAATTGCAGCCACGTTAAAATATCTCTGCATTGTAATGCTGGTATATTTTGTAGTGCCTTTTTTATACAAACAGGATCTTACTGCAATTCTCCGTTCAACATTCATTCCTGACATCCGTTTCAACAAAGAGTTCATTGCTATTCTTGTAGGTATTCTGGGTACCACTATTTCTCCCTACTTATTTTTTTGGCAGGCGGCTGTGGAAGTAGAAGAAATGAGACACAAGAAAAAACATTTGATTGTTGACAAAAAGCTGGTACATACCATCAACAAAGATGTGGATATGGGTATGACCTTTTCCGGTTTTGTGATGTACTTTATTATACTCACCACCGGTTCGGTTTTGTTTAAAGAAGGTATTCACCAGATCGATACCGTTGAACAGGCAGCCAGTGCCTTAAAACCCTTGGCAGGAAATTTAGCCTATCTCCTCTTTTCAATTGGCGTAATCGGCACAGGCCTGATAGCGATTCCTGTCTTAAGCGGTTCTATCTCGTACATCATCACCGAAACCTTTGGCTGGGAAGAAGGTCTCGATAAAAAGTTTCACGAGGCAAAAGCATTCTATGTCATCATTGCGCTTTCACTGCTACTCGGCCTCTCGTTAAACTATGTTGGAATCTCTCCCATAAAAGCATTGATCTATACAGCCATTCTTTACGGTATTACAGCACCGGTATTAATTGCCATCATCCTGCATATCTCCAACAACAAAGAAATTATGGGCAATAATGTAAACAGCCGTACAGAAAATATCCTCGGCATCGCTGCATTGCTGATTATGACGGTTAGTGCTGCTGTACTACTTTACCTGCAGTTTTTTACTGAATAAATTCCACAAAAAAAAGTTCATTTTCCGGGTTTGGCCTACCTGTTAGAAAGCAATGCACCATTTTCTTTTTTTTCAACATCACGTGAATAACAACTTCTGTTCATTCAACTGAATGGGGTTTATTTTACAGTCCGTTTCGGTTGACAATATGCTTTCCAGCACATTGCATTAAAAGGGAATCAGGTGTAAATCCTGAGCTATCCCCGTAGCTGTGAGTTCTTAATGTGAATGGTCAATGGTCAATAGTGAATGATTCTCTGATCGGAATCCCACTCACTATTCACAACTCACCACTCACCTGTTGAATCTACAAGCCACTGTCTTACCACTTGGTTGGATGGGAAGGTGTTCAACAGCGAACAAGTCAGAAGACCTGCCGGAGGATGAACAAGTTAAAGTCACAAAGCTTTCGGGTAGAAAAGTAATTGACTGATCGTATTCGCCACTTCTGTTGTGGCCTGTCCTGTCAGCACTATACTCGTCTTCCGAATTTAAAATGTAAAGAAGCAATTATGCAGCACGAAGAAGAAATCCTGTTAAAGGAAAACAAAGACCGTTTTGTTATTCTGCCGATTAACTATCCTGAAATATGGAAGCATTATAAGCAGCACGAAGCCAGTTTCTGGACGGCTGAAGAAATTGATTTGAGTGGTGATCTGAAAGATTGGGAAAACCTCAACGAAGGCGAACGTCATTTCATTTCGCATGTACTCGCTTTTTTTGCAGCAAGTGATGGTATCGTAAACGAGAACCTCGCTGTTAATTTCATGAGCGAAGTGCAGTTGCCCGAAGCAAGATGTTTTTATGGTTTCCAGATTATGATGGAAAACATTCACAGCGAAACATACGCCTTGCTGATCGATACCTATATTAAAGATCCGCAGGAAAAACATAAACTCTTCCACGCTATCGACACGGTACCTGCTGTAAAGAAAAAAGCAGAATGGGCGTTGCGTTGGATCGAGAACGGAAATTTTGCGGAACGCCTGGTTGCATTTGCTGCAGTAGAAGGTATTTTCTTCAGCGGTAGTTTCTGCTCTATTTTCTGGTTGAAGAAACGTGGACTGATGCCGGGCCTCACCTTCAGCAACGAGCTCATCAGCCGTGATGAAGGTTTGCATTGCGAATTTGCCTGCTTACTCTACAGCATGCTGCAAAACAAACTGAGTGAAGAACAGGTGCGCACCATTATTACCGATGCTGTAACCATCGAAAAAGAATTCATCACCGAAGCGTTGCCGGTGGCATTGATTGGTATGAATGCGAAACTGATGCAGCAATACATTGAGTTTGTAGCCGATCGTTGGTTAACAGAGCTTGGTTATTCAAAAGTGTACAACGCAACCAATCCATTCGACTTTATGGAAATGATTTCACTGCAGGGTAAAACCAACTTCTTTGAGAAGCGTGTAGGCGATTACCAGAAAGCAGGTGTGATGGGCGGAAAGGATACGCAGGTGTTTTCAACAGACGAGGACTTTTAAGATGTAGGATGTATGATGGCTGATGTCGGATTTAAAACCATCAGACATCATACATCAGAAATCAGACATCATTCATTATAAAACTTACACCCCATTATGTTTGTAGTAAAACGGAACGGCAAAAAAGAATCGGTAAAATTCGATAAGGTTACCGCAAGGATTGAGAAGTTGAGTTACAGTCTCAGCCCCATGGTGAACGTTATTGATGTTGCCAAAAAAACGATTGAAGGTATTTACGAAGGTGTGGCTACAACCGACCTCGATAACCTGGCAGCAGAAACAGCTGCTTCATTAACCATCACTCATCCGGATTATGCTATTCTTGCATCACGTATTGCCGTGAGCAACCTGCATAAGAATACCATCAAGAGTTTTTCGCAAACCATGCGGAATCTTTACAACTATGTTGATAAAGCAACCGGTAAAAAATTACCGTTGATTGCAGATGATGTGATGCAGATTATTGAAGAGCATGCAGAGTTGTTAGACAGCACCATTATTTACGATCGTGATTTTGCATTTGATTATTTCGGTTTTAAAACACTGGAAAAATCATACCTCTTAAAAATCGACGGAAAAATTGCAGAACGTCCGCAGCACATGTACATGCGTGTAGCTGTAGGCATTCATAAAAACGATATCGACAGCGTCATCAAAACGTATCACCTGATGAGTGAACGCTGGATGACGCATGCAACACCTACACTCTTCAACGCAGGTACGCCGAAACCACAGATGAGTTCCTGTTTTCTTTTAACCATGAAGGAAGACAGCATTGATGGTATTTATGATACGCTGAAACAAACGGCGAAAATTTCGCAGAGTGCAGGTGGTATAGGTTTGGCTATTCACAACATCCGAGCAACGGGTAGTTATATTGGTGGCACCAACGGTACCAGCAACGGTATCATCCCCATGCTGCGTGTGTTTAACGATACGGCCCGTTATGTAGACCAGGGCGGTGGTAAACGCAAAGGCGCTTTTGCTATTTACCTCGAGCCATGGCATGCCGATGTGTTTGAGTTCCTCGATCTGCGCAAGAACCATGGTAAAGAAGAAATGCGTGCAAGAGATCTGTTCTATGCATTGTGGATTTGTGATCTGTTTATGAAGCGTGTGGAAGCAAACGGCGAATGGAGTTTGTTCTGTCCCAACGAAGCTCCCGGCTTAAGCGAATGCTGGGGCGAAGAGTTTGAAAAGCTGTACACACAATACGAAGCCGAAGGAAGAGCAAGAAAAACCATCAAGGCACAGGATCTTTGGTTTGCTATTCTGCAATCGCAGATTGAAACAGGTACGCCGTACATGCTGTATAAAGATGCGGCCAACAGCAAATCAAATCAACAGAACCTCGGTACCATCAAGAGTTCGAACCTGTGTACAGAGATCATGGAATATACCAGTCCTGATGAAGTGGCGGTATGTAACCTTGCATCGTTGGCTCTCCCCCGTTTTGTGATTGATGGAAAGTTTGATCATGAAAAATTATACGAGGTAACGTACGAAACAACCAAGAACCTCAACAAGATTATTGATAACAACTACTACCCTGTTGAAGAAGCAAAGAACAGCAACATGCGTCACCGCCCGATTGGTTTAGGTGTACAGGGTTTGGCTGATGTGTTCATCTTACTGCGTTTGCCGTTTGAAAGCGACCTCGCCAAAATGCTGAACAAAAATATTTTCGAGACCATCTACTTTGCTTCAATGACAGCAAGTAAAGACCTTGCGAAAGAACAAGGGCCTTACGAAACCTTTGCAGGTTCACCGGTATCGAAAGGAATTTTCCAGTTCGACATGTGGGGTGTTACACCAACCGACCGTTGGGATTGGGCTACACTGAAAGAAGAAGTAAAACAATATGGCGTACGAAACTCTTTACTGGTTGCACCAATGCCTACTGCTTCTACTTCGCAGATCTTTGGCAACAACGAATGTTTCGAACCATACACCTCCAACATTTATACACGCCGTGTATTAAGTGGTGAGTTTATTATTGTGAACAAGCATTTGCTGAAAGACCTGGTAAGCCTCGGCTTGTGGAACAATACGATGAAGAACAAGATCATTGCAGCAAACGGTTCTATCCAGAATATTGATGAAATACCGGCTGATATTAAAGAACTGTACAAAACAGTTTGGGAAATCAAGCAACGCAATATCATTGATATGGCTGCCGATCGTGGAGCGTACATCTGTCAATCGCAATCGTTGAATCTTTTTGTTGATAATCCGACTGCTTCTAAATTGACTTCGATGCATTTCCACGCATGGAAAAAAGGTTTGAAGACAGGTATGTATTACCTGCGTACACAAGCGGCAACGCAAGCGGTGCAGTTTACAGTAGAGAAACAGGCAAGTGCAGATATCAGCCCGGTGATTCCTTCAACTGAAAAAACAAACAACGCACAAACAACCACCGACATTGAACCTACACAGGTTGATGGCCCTACCTGCAGCATGCAGGATGGTTGTATCAGTTGCGGTTCGTAATTGTTGTTGTATAAATTTGCAATCCCCTTGTTGATGAAGCAAGGGGATTTTTGTTTTTGTTTATGGAGTGATAACAACGATTGAGAAATTTGGTTTTACATTAATTGTCGTATAATTTAGTAGATAAGCAATAATTAATCAATTTTATGGATAAACCATTTCTAATAAATGCAGCAAAGAATTTAGCAAATAGCAACCAACCTGCACCCTCTACCTATGTAAGCATTCTTGAATTTTTGCGAATCTATGCAGGTGAAAAAAGTTCGTTTTACAAACAGGTAAACAATTTCAAAAACTCGCATGAGCATAATGCGGCTCTTGCTAAAATGATTTTAAAAGGTTTTATTACATTTTTAGAGAATGGACTTACAGATGGCATTTCTATTGAGCGTAAAGCTCAAATGGATGTAGTCTCTGATATTTTAGAACAAGCCAATCAATTGTTAGACACAAAAGGTGTTCATTCTGCAGCTGCTTGTGTTTTAATAGGAGCCTCACTTGAAGAATTTCTGAGAAATTGGGTGGAAGATAAAAATTTAGATTTAGGGAACTTAAAACCTGGTATTGATACATATACCAAAATTCTTAAAGAAGCAGAATTAATAACTAAGCAAGACTTTAAAGACATCACATCATGGGCTGGTCTTAGAAACCATGCAGCTCACGGAGAATGGGATTTAGTTTGTGACAAAAGCAAAATTTCCCTGATGCTGCAAGGAGTAAATTTATTTTTGAGAAAGTACAGCACTTAGTTAATATTTTTTTGCCAACCGGTTTACAAGCGTACATGGTGAAACAGACTCGTCGTATAATGGAAACGAAAAAGTAATTCTGGCGAGTCCTTTGCAGAAGACTCGCCTACAAAAAGTGCCCACTCGATGAAACCCCGGGTGAACAAAAGCACTATAAACTTTTCAATCATGATAAGAATAAACCCATCAGGAAGTTTTTTAATGAATTTTTGTTATGTCAATTTATGGAGCAATGAAGGTAAAATCAGCCTACTGTCAGGTGGAAATCTATTTGACAAACTACAATTTCAGCTAGTGAAAAGAAGAACAAAATCTCTTTTGATAAAAACCATGAACTGTATTCATGGTAAAAGAGAGATGGACTTTGAAGGCATTCTAAGCAATCTTTCTTTCAATAGAAATGATATTTGGGACAGGCTCTTTATTTATACCATTATTAATCACGTTGTTTTTAACACAGCTAATGGTATCAAGTTCACAACTGAAAATAACGTAGAATCAGTATTATCAACTTTTCTTTCAAAAATAAAAGTTGAGCAAAATACGCCGTCTGAAATATTAGATTTAAAAATTGAAAAAATTAAGCTTAACACTAAGATGGAACTATTGCAATTAACTGCATCAAAATTTACACAACAATAATCAACAGCCTATTTTTTATCCGTTGGCGTTTCACCAACCGAAATAAAGGCATAAATTTTTAGTTGTTGAAAACACCAACAATTAAAACAACTTATCAGTTTTATTTTGGCTCGCTAAACACCAATATCATCCCAACAACACTCACAAGAAGCGCTGCAATTGCTAATGGCAACACATTCGCTATCATAAAGTGATTGATGATTTTCTTATCGGTTGGTGTCTCCACCAACCGAAACCAGAATGTTGTAAATTTAATTCATGCACCTACAACATGCCAGACAAGGCCAAATGGAAACCGCACTCTGTTATTTCTATACAGATACAATCCAGGATTTTAAACCATTATTGGCTGATGATGAATGTAAACAAATCTGCATTGATTCATGGAAATATTTAACCGAACGAAAACTCATAACTATTTACGGGTATGTCATCATGCCAAATCATATTCACCTGTTGTGGATGATGAACGATCTTAACGGAAAAGAAAGCCCTGCCGGTAGCTTTGCCAAGTTTACAGCCCACCGGTTTAAGCAATTACTTACTATCAAAGATCCGGAATCTTTGCAGAACTATCATTCAAAGAAAACAGATCGAGCTTTCCAGTTTTGGAAACGGGATCCATTAGCTATTGTAATCAGTTCGAAAAAAGCATTGCTGCAAAAGCTTGACTACATTCATAATAATCCAATTCAAGAAAAATGGAATCTTGCAGATTTGCCTGAACGTTATCGATGGAGCAGCGCCGATTTCTATCTAACAGGAAAGAATGAGTTTGGTATACTGACGCATTATGATGAATAACTGGTATGTTTGTTTCGGTTGGTGGAGACACCAACCGATAAAAAAAGTCAATCAAAATGAAACTAAGTAACTCGTTCAGTGGCGCTTTAAGAACATTTGCATACTTTATGGCAAGTGGAACTCAATACACGCTTGAAGGCATAGATTACTTACCACTGTATGGAGAAGAACCGAGTGCAATTGAGCAGGTGTTTGCCATTTATGCTAATGTGATAGAGATTGATGAAAATGGCAATGTATTGAATGCTAAATATGCTGAAAAAAGAGCTACAGATTACTTGCGATCTTATTGCGATCCGTCATTTGTGGTTGTGCCTCCATATGAACACTGGGAAGTAGAACTTAATGAGCCCCCACCCTTGAAAGATATTAATAGCTGAATTTTCCGTCGTCACCTAAAGCACAAGAAGATGAAGTATAAGATAAAACAATATGATACTTTCACACTTGGGAAAGATGTCAATCTAGCAATAGTCAAAGGAATGGCAGGTGTTGTACTTGAAATTTGGAGCGACGATAGCTATGAAGTTGAATTTGTAAAACCTGATGGCACAAATTATGAGCTCAATGGCCAGTTTATATTTACTATTGACCGGTGATATATAGGTGAAATAACTTGGACTCAACCTGATTAGCCGAATCCAATTACTCTGCTTTGATGCATGCGTATCGTTTTTGGTAAAAAATTTTTAGGTTCACTAAACACCAATATCATCCCAACAACACTCACAATCAGCGCTGCAATTGCTAATGGCAATACACTCGCAATCATAAAGTGATTGATGATTGTGCCAATCAACGAACCGATAAAGAAAAACAAGGTTCCATACACCGAAGCGGCAATACCTGCTTTGCTCCCCATTGGCTCAAGGGCTAATGCACTGCCGTTGGGATCGGCGGCTACAGTAAACGACATCAACAAACCAATACACACAACAAAATACCAGAGCGGAAGAGGATTATCGATAATGAAATGCAATGCAACAAACAACAGCGATACCAGCATGTAGGCCGTAAGAAAAAAGCGCAACACTCTTTTCGCACCAAAGCGTTTGGTAAAATAAGAATTGCTTAACGCAAACACGGCCATCACTGCACCGATTGTTCCGAATATCCAGGGAAACAGCGCAGGTTGCAGATACAACTCTCCAATGATCCGTTCCGAACTGGAAACATAAGCAGTAAGAATAGAAAAGATGATGGTGGCTGTAATGCAGTAACGCATAAACAGTCGGTTGGTAAGTACATACCATAACTGCGGCATGCTTTTAAGAAAGCTTGTTTGCAACCGTGCCTCTGCAGGAAGTGTTTCTGTTAACCGGAATGACCATATAAAAACCGGAATAGCAAACAACGGCGGTATAAGAAATACCACCTGCCACGATGAGTGCTGCAATACAAACGATCCCAACGCAGGTGCTATGACCGGTGTAAGCAACATAATGGTTAATACAAACGACATCACCCTGGCCATTTCACTTCCGGCATACTGATCTCGCACAGAAGCAATGGCCGTCATAAGTACTGCTGCTGCTCCCATGCCGCTGAAAAACCGCAGCACCAGCATCATGCTGAGAGCAGGTGCAAATACCGTTGCAATACCGCAAAAAATATAAATAACAAAACCAATGCGTAAAACAGGCAGGCGGCCATACCTATCGGTTAAATAACCAAAGAAGATTTGCGTAATCTGTCCCATAAAAAAATAAGAGATCAGGTTAGCAGTGGCCGGACTGTTATCGGGTAAACCAAAATGCTGACGGATCGCTCCCAACGCCGGCAACATAATATCAATACCCAGTGCAGTGAGTATCATGGAACAGGAAGTAAACACAATTACTTCTTTTGTAGAAACAGAGCGTCGGGTTGTTTGCATGAATAAAATTGGGCTGCAAGCTAACGAATCGAATGAATATATTTTTTCTCGCTGTTGTTTAAACTTCCTGCCAAAAAAGGATTTGATTCCGTTCTTCTTTACCTATCATTCGTTTGCTTGTCTGCACCTACCTTTGCCTGTTCTTACAATCGAAACGAACTGTTTATACAACGCATGAAAGCATTAAAAGAAAAAATTGCCGCCCGGGAAAACGGACTATTGCTGTACAGCTTTGCACCGCCGAAAATCACCACAGCAGCAGAAAAACTGCAGACCATTGCCGAAAAGCAGATCAACCGCATCAACAACCTTGCAATTGACGGCTTGATCCTCTACGATATACAGGATGAAAGTGAACGTACCAATGAGCAACGTACGTTTCCATTTATCCAGACTGTTCCGCCCGAAGAATATTTCAGGTATTATCTCAACGGCATCAAGGTGCCGGGCATCATTTATAAAAGCATTGCCAACCAGACAAAAGAAAGCTTTAACGAGTGGTTGAGCAACAACAAAGACCTGGAGAACTTTGTGTTTGTGGGTGCATCATCCAGTGCACAAATAGCCGCAACGAATTTTGCGTTGACGGATGCCTACGATTTGCGAAAAGATCAGCACCAGCATTTATTGCTCGGCGGCATAACAATTCCTGAACGCCACTCGAAGAAAGGCGATGAACACCAACGCATTTTTTCGAAAACAACAAAAGGCTGCAGCTTCTTTGTATCGCAATGCGTGTACAATGTGTACGAATCGAAAAACCTCCTCTCCGATTATTATTACGATGCCATTGAAAACAAGTACGAATTGCAACCCATCTTCTTTACCCTCAGTCCCTGTGGCTCAATCAAAACGCTGGAGTTTATGAAATGGCTGGGCATTGAAGTACCCAAGTGGTTGTACAACGATCTGAAACATGCAAAAGACATTTTAGAAACATCCGTGCGTACATCGATCCTGATTGCAGATGAACTGTTAGAATTTGCTGCTCAGAAACAGATACCCATTGGATTTAATGTAGAAAGTATTTCGAACAAAAAAGATGAAATTGATGCCGCAACAGAAATACTCAATAACATAGCAGCTCGTTTGCAGAAAGAACGCAAACCAATTACTGCTGAAAAGATTGTTGCAGCAAACGTATAACAGCGTACTCGTTTTTTTTAAAGCAGAATAAAAATAAACCCTTTGTTGATGCAACAAAGGGTTTATTTTTTGCTTTCAGTTTGTTGTTTGTATTGCTCAGGCCGGTAAGGGTGTTTGTACATCTTTAATAACAATACGTTTTAAGCCCGACGGCATTTTCCACACCACTTCTTCACCTTTGCGGAAGCCGATGATGGCAGCAGCCATGGGCGACAGTACCGATACAAACTTGCGTTTAATATCAGCTAAAGAAGGCATCACAATCGTAAACTCATGCAGCTTCTTTGTTTCCACATCTTCAATACTTACCGTAGATCCGATGCGAATGGTGTTGGGTGGAAACGAATCGTTCTTCACAACAATAGCACGGGCTATTTCATGTGCAAGACTCATTTCGTCTTGTTTAGCAGAACCGGAAAGTGATACCAATTGTTTCAGCTTGGAAAAATCTTCTTCGCAAAGAACCACAGGGTTCAATTCGTTGTTCATAATGACTGTATTTAAAAAATGAAAAATAAAACGCCCCTATCGGTTAAATACAACCAACAGGGTTAAGTGAAAGAAAGAGAAATGCGTATGTATTGCAGTAATGCATAAACGGCAAAGATAACTGCATCCTGTTGTTGTAAATGTTATGAACTTGTGAAGGATGCTATTAAAAAACGGATTCGACCTGACAGGTTAAGCTTTCACTACCATTTACCAGATTAAATGCTAACTGCACGATGAACATAAACCTGTCAGGTCAAGCTTACGAGTTGGAGTCATTGTAGCAAATTCTACAATTTAAAATTCAACGTTACACTGGGTATAATCGGAAACAGTGATACCTGTCTTGCTTCCACTTGTAAATTACCCTGCAGCGGATTGCCTTGCTGATCGTAGTAAATAAAATAAGGATTTTGACGGCTATAGGCATTGTACGCACTGAACACCCACTCTGTTTTCAGCTTCTTTACTTTCTTAGGTTGCGGTGTGTACACAGCCGAAAGATCTAAACGATGATAGGCAGGTAAACGGTATTGATTGATGCGGCTGTACTGCTGCGTTAGTACACCATCAACCAAAAAGAAACGCTCAGGGAGTGTAAACGCATTGCCTGTGCCAAAGACAAACACCGCCGAATAACGCCATTTTTTGTTTTGCTGGTAATTGGTAACAATACTCAGATCGTGCCGGCGATCGTAACGGCCGGGATATTTTTGACCATCATTCAAATCGGCAAAACGTCGCCACGTCCATGAAAGCGTATAACCGATCCATCCTGTGAAATTGCCTCTTGCTTTGTTTACATAAAACTCAGCACCATAACTCCACCCTTTTCCGAATACAAAACTTTCTTCAGGGTCACCAATACCCGGCGTGTATCCTTCTTTGTATTCGATCTGGTTCTGCATGGTTTTGTAATACACTTCCACCGATGTTTCCCACATATTGTCTTTAAAGTTTTTAAAGAAACCTGCGGCATACTGCCAGCCGATCTGTGGTTTAACCCTGTACGTACTCGGTACCCAGATATCGGTTGGCAAGGTTGTACCCGAATTACTTACCAAATGAATAAACTGCAGGTTACGTGTTACTGCCGCTTTCAACGATGTTTCATCATCCAATGCATAACGCATCGTTACACGTGGTTCTAAACCGCCATAGGTTTTAATGTTATCGCCTCTGCCATAAACGGTGCTGTCGAGCTTATTGCCATCTGCATCTTTTACAAACAGTTTATACGGACCAACCTGCTGAAAAGCTGTATAGCGGATACCGTAATTAATTTTCAATGCATCGTTCACCTCCCAATCATCCATCACGTACGCTGCCATTTCATGTGCAAACTTGTTGTTGACTGTTTGTGGTTCAAACGAAATGTCACCGCTTTTTCCACTGGCAGTTTGCGGATTGAATTTGTGATACGTATAGTTGATGCCGTACTTTAACTGGTGATTGTTGACAGGGTAATAATCAAAATCAATCTTCGCACTTACATCACGTATGGCTGAATTAAGATTGATTTCGAAATTACTTTGTTTACCACCGAAGGCAAATTGGTAATCGTTCCATACAACCGAGGTGTTGGAAAATAATTTACTGTTGAACACATGGTTCCACCGTATCGTTCCTGTTGAATTACCCCAGGGAATGCGTGCACCAAAGCTGCGTTCTTTGTTGTTGAAGGTAAACACATCTCTTCCGAAATAACCGCTGGCATACAGGCGGTCTTTCTCCGAAAATTTATAGTTGAATTTGGTGTTGAGATCGTAGAAATAATAACCGCTGCCATAGAACGCACTTTCTTTTTTAATAAAAGGCTTCACCAACACATCGAGATACGTTCGTCTCGCAGATATAATGAATGAAGCTTTTTCTTTTACAACCGGACCTTGAATAGAAACACGGGAAGACACATTACCAATACCGCCTTCTACCTGGAATTTTTTGTTGTTGCCTTCCTTCATGGCAATATCTACAACACTGCTGATGCGGCCACCGTAGTTAGCAGGCATGCCTCCTTTAATCAAACTCACGTTCTTCAACGCATCGCTGTTAAACACTGAAAAGAAACCAAACAGGTGACCGGGATTGTACACCACTGCATCGTCGAGTAGCATTAAATTCTGATCGGGGCCTCCACCACGTACATACAGCCCGCTGTTGCCTTCGCCTGCGTTGCGTACACCGGGCAATAGTTGTAATACTTTAATCGGGTCTACTTCTCCTGCAAATGCCGGCACCGCCTTGATCTGGTTCATGCTCAGTTCAAACTTGCCCATCTGTGCACTCTTCACATTCAGATCACGCTTTTTGGAATAGATAATCACTTCCTGCGCAATGGCAATGCGTGGAGCAAGATCGAAATTGAGCTGGGTATTACTTTTTAAATCGAGCACAATTTCTTTGGCTACAAAACCCACATGCGAAACTGTGAGTGTGTAATTGCCTTTATCGAGTGTAATGGAATAAAAACCGTATTGGTTAGAGCTGATGCCTTTGGTGCGCCCTTGAACGCTGATGGTGGCTCCAATAATGGTTTCATTGCTGGTACTGTCTTTTACATAACCGCTGATGGTGAATTTCTCTTGTGCGGTAGCCGAAACGACTGTTGCAAAACAAATGAGCAGTGAAATGATAGGTTTCAATAAATGATGCATGCGGCTATGTCCTGTTTTAAAGTCCCCTCTATTACAAGCAAACGGTGTTTTTGTTTAAATGAAACAACCCAACCCATCAATCATTCTCATGTGTAACAACATGCCGCCCCTCCAAGGAGGGGATAGACAGTGTGATATTTTAAAAGTGAATGATCGAAAGACTATCAACTACCAACTATCGGCTAATGGCTAATAGCTACCAGCTCCCCACTCATCAATCATCTTAGTATTTCAACGTCTCCTTCACTTCACCACAGGTGAGCATTTTTTTACCGAAGTAAGGATTCATAATGCTGTCGGCACTGCTGAGCCAGTAGGCTCCTTTATCGTTGAATGCCATTGGGCAGTATTGATAGTAAATGGTGGCACCGGTTGGTTTGATCACACGTACCATGTCGTAAAATGCATTCGAAACCATTTCGAACGATTCACGTTTTTTCTCCAGTTCTTTTTCACCCAGCATACCACTGATTTCTGCAGCCACATCGCCTGCACGGCCATCAATACTTGTAAAACCAAGACTATCGAATTGCTTTACTTCATCCAGTTTTAAACTGTCGAGCAAACCTTTTAAAGCTACTGCAGCTGTATTCACTTTTGCAGTATCGCTTGCTACAAACGCATCTTTGAGGTTGTAATACGCATTCAGCACATTCGTCATCGACTGGTTAAAGGTTTCGCTGTACGCATAGCCTGCTGCTTTGGGTTGTTCGGGAGCTGCGGTTGTTTCTTCCGATTTTTCATCTTTGTTTTTACAGGCCACCACCAATAAAACAACAGAGAGGATAAGCAAAGTCTTTTTCATACAAAAAATTTTGGGCAAAGATAAGACCTACCTTCTCAACTTTTTACGTCACTCTCGACTACGCTCGATTGACTTACCCGCCCTTCGACTCCGCTCAGGACGCACACTTCGTACTTCGTACCGCATACATCGTACTTCTTACCTCTCTCCCCGTACTTAAACCTTATCTTTGCGGCTCATTTTTATAAATTATGTTAGCTGGTTTTCAGAATGTAACGTTTGAGTTTGGCGCAAGAGCCATTGTGGAAGATGCAACCTGGCACATTCATCCCAATGAACGCATTGGTTTGATCGGGTATAACGGCACGGGCAAATCAACCCTGCTGAAGTTGCTGGTGGGCGAATACCAGCCATCGAAAGGCGAAGTGATCCGCAGCCGCAACACCAGTATTGGTTACTTGCACCAGGATCTGTTGAGTTTTGATACCAGCGAATCGATTCTGCAGGTGGCGTTGGGTGCGTTTGAAAGAGTATTGCTGCTGGAAAAAGAAATTGAAGAATTAGGCAAACAGCTGGAGCAAAATCATGAAGATGAAGCACTGCTTCACCTCTACAGCGATAAGCTGCACGAAATGGATACGTTGGATGGGTACAATATCCATCACAAAACAGAAGAAATTCTGCAGGGGCTTGGTTTTGCCAATGCCGATCTGCAACGTCCATATAAAGAGTTCAGCGGTGGCTGGCGCATGCGTGTGTTACTGGCAAAAATGATCTTACAACAGCCCGATCTCTTGTTATTGGATGAACCGACGAACCACCTTGATCTTCCCAGTATTGAATGGTTAGAAAAATATTTGCTGCACTACCAGGGTTCTGTTGTGATTGTATCGCATGACCGCTGGTTCCTTGATCGAATGGTAACAAAGATTGTGGAAGTGTTTCAACAAGGTCTGCATATTTACGGCGGCAACTATTCCTTCTATCAAAAGGAAAAAGAAGTGCGGATGGAACTGCAGATGAAAGCCTTCGAAAACCAACAGGATTTCATTCGTCAGCAGGAACGTTTTATTGAGCGCTTCCGTGCAAAAGCAAGCAAGGCTGCTGCTGCACAAACAGCCATTAAGAAATTAGAAAAGCTGGATGTGATTGAAGCGCCAACGAATGACCGTCCGAATATCCGCATCAACTTTTCGGTAGATAAAATGCCCGGCAAAGTATTATGTGAGCTAAAGCATATTACTAAACATTACGGCAGCACACGAATCGTAACAAATGGCAATGCCGAAATTGAACGGGGCGATAAGATTGCATTGATTGGTGCGAATGGTAAAGGGAAATCAACCCTGCTGCGCATTATTGCCGGCGTTGAAAGTTTTGAAGGCGAACGCAAATGGGGACATAATGTAGACGAAAGTTTTTATGCACAGCATCAGTTGGAGTCATTAGGGTTGAATCACACACTGCTGGATGAATTAAAAACCTGTGGCACGCAGAAAACTGATCAGGAGTTGCGTACACTGCTGGGTTGCTTTTTGTTTGGAGGCGATGACATTGATAAAAAAATCAAGGTATTAAGTGGTGGTGAAAAAGCAAGGATTGCCTTAGCAAAAACAATCATCAGCAAGGCCAACTTCCTCATGCTCGACGAACCGACGAACCACTTAGATATGCACTCGGTTGAATTGCTCATTGAAGCATTGAACAAATACCAGGGCAGTATCATTTTGGTGAGTCACGATCGTTTCTTTGTATCGCAAACGGCGAATAAGATCTGGGAAATTGTAGATGAAGAGATCAAAGAATTTAAAGGCACTTACACCGAATACTTAGAGTGGAAAGAACGGATGGCAAAGAGAGCTGCCGAGAATAAAGAGCCGGCAGCCGGTAGTGAGAAGAAGGCCGAAGTAAAAAAAGTAGTGGAAGAAAAACCAGCACCAACACCTGCTCCTGTTGCCGAAATCAAAGTGGTGATTAACAAAGAAGCGAAGAAAGAATTGCAGAAGCAACAACGCATACTGCAACAGCTCGAAGAGAAGATCAACGCTGTTACCATCGAAAAAAACAAGATGGAAGCGCAACTCTCCGACCCTGCTACGTATTCGGATAAAGACAAGTTTAAACAAACCGAAACTGCTTATCAACAGCTCAGCAAAGAATTAGCACAGCTCAACAAAGAATACGAAGCTGCGTTTGAGAAAGTGATGGAGTTGGAGAGTAAGATGGGGTGATGGAATTTGCAATAGTGAATAGACAATAAACAAACTTTACTGAAAGATATTATGTTTAAATACCTCTTCATTTATGTTTAGATTGCTACTCACAATAATATCTTTCCTATTTCTTCTAACAATTTCTTGTAATTCACCACACAAAAAAAATAATGAAAACAGTGTTGATTCAGTTAAACAAACCATTCATACTTTAAGGAGCATTGGCTTTTTTAGAAAATATGAAAGCTTGAGCAATGAACAATTATTCGATACACTTCACCAGCAAAGAATAGCTGAACATTCTAAAATGTTTAAAGAATTCTATGATCCGGGAATGAAATTAGAAAAATACGAAGTGCTTATGCTTGATCAGGAAAGAGCTGTTTATGGTGATGCAGAATCGGATGTTGGCAAAGACAATAATCAATACGTCTCACTTCTAAAAATCTTTTCCGAAGCATCCGCTGGATATTTTCAACCAACCGAAATTATTGAAACATGGGAAACTGAAAATGGTCCAATTCATGTTTCATTTAAAGAAAAAGGAGAAGAAATTAAATTCGACCCAACTTACCATGATGATTGGCTTTCCGAAGAAGTTTTTGATATCATCAATCAACAAATGATAAAAAATGGGCATGAGAAATTTTACATGTACTTAGGAAAAGATGGTTTGGGGCTTGGCCAGTTTTTTTTGTATATCCGTCTAACGGAATCTCAAAAACAAGCTCTTGAAAATACTTTTGGTTGGAAATTTTCTAAATAAAAAAGCCATCCTTAAGAATAAGGACGGCGTATTTACCTATAAGAGAACCAACAGTCTTTTGAATAGCTTAAAGCGATTGTTCACTTACAATTCTGTAAGTACCATCGTTGTTTATTTGTTTAATGCGATAAAATGTCTTGGTAGTTGCCGCCTGTTTCATGCGGGCTTTGTACTTATAATGTGCATCTTCACTGAAACCGCCTAATACAATGGCAAACGTTTGAAAAGTTTTGCCATCTGCGCTGCTTTCTATTTCATAATAGATTTCTTTCGGCTCGTTCTCTGCTTTCCACTGTAAAATAATGTGTGCTGCTTTTTGCTCGATCTGCACATCATATACTCGAGGCCATGATTTGATAGAAGGAATTGTTCCGCTGATTCCTGTGTTACTGATAAACAGCATCAGCAAGGTTACAATTACAGGTACGACTCTTGTTTTCATGTATACAAATTGATTAAAATACAATCTCGGGCTTAGGATTGGAATCAATTTGGTTAATAGAGGAATTTTGGAAAGGGCTTCCGGATATAGGGATTGTAAATGAGGGAATTAAATCGGGAAAGAAATTAGTTTAGGGCCGGATTCAATTCTGACCGTAAAATTACGGCCAGAATTGAGATATGCAAATTTTTGACAGATTATTTTTTTTTCGGCCATCCGTTACTGTTATTAACGGTAATTGAACTTCATCCCTACGGTTACAAAGAAATAGTCGGGTATGTAATTGGCAGAGTAATAAAAATTCCCCCGTTTGAACCGCTTGGTATTATACTCCACCCCTGTTATCCAGGAGTTTTTATTCAGCGATTTAAAGTTTGCCGATACCTGTTTGCGTACAAACCCGCCGTACATTCTTACAGCCTTCGTTAATTTATAACCGGCCTGCACATTCAGCAGCAGTGGTTGATCGTTATCGAGCAACGCAAAATAACCAACAGCAAAAGTTGTTTTCTTTGCTGCATACCCCACACTTAAATCGGCACCTGCATTGCCATGTGTGGTAACTCCTCCACCAGCCTGCACATACATTTGCGAATAACCGGCTGCAGCAGTGAGCATACAAATACAGAACGTAAAAATCTTTAGCATTTTTTCTCTTTTTTTATATAAGCAATGAGAGATGCTGTTTCAAGCGTTATGTTACGGTTCTTTCAGAAGTATTGGTTGCTGTGCTTTGTTATTACAAATAAAACGAAAGCTTGTTCGGTGAGTTGAAAGCGGTAGCGGAGTTTTGCGAAGGAGATTGGTACGAATTGTTCTTCTTACAGAAGCTGGATTTAAAAACGGGCAACTAAATATAGAAGTATTGTGGCAGGTAATTGCAAAATAGATTGTCTGTTTTTTGTCTGATTCAGAAAAAAAAGCAAAATAATTACTGCACGAACAAAATATTAAATGCAAACACTTACTCAATCTCAGTATAGAAGAGGGCCGTCAAAAAAACTGCTGCTGCAGGTATACTGAAATCATGACTGCCAAACTGAATTTAATGGCTGCAGAAGTGCCTTAAAATAACAAAGCCGCTGTAAAGCGGCTTTGCGTGTGATCCGGATTGGATTCGAACCAATGACCCTCAGCTTAGAAGGCTGATGCTCTATCCAGCTGAGCTACCGGACCAGCTTTCGATTAAGAGGCAGCAAAGATAATTTTTAGTACCATTGCATCCAAACGTATTGTGCATGGATGTTCAAATAGAAGAAAGCTGGAAAAATGAACTGAAGCAGGAGTTTACAAAAGCCTACTTTCAACAGATCGTTGCCTTTCTGAAAACAGAACGCATTCAGGGTAAAACCATTTATCCGCCCGGGCCACTTATATTTAATGCATTTGCACAAACACCGTTTCCCAACGTAAAAGTGGTTATCCTGGGACAGGATCCTTATCATGGTGCAGGCCAGGCGCATGGTTTGTGCTTTTCGGTGCAGGATGGCGTACAGCCCCCACCCTCGCTGGTAAATATTTACAAAGAAATTGAAAGTGATATAGGTGTTGGCATGCCCCCCAATTATGGCAATCTAACCAAATGGGCACAGCAGGGTGTGTTGTTGCTGAATGCGTTTTTAACTGTGCGGGCAAACGAAGCTGCCAGCCATTCGAAAATTGGCTGGGAAAATTTTACCAATGCTGTAATCCGCAAAATTTCCGACGATAAAAAAGGGGTTGTGTTTTTGCTGTGGGGCAAATTTGCACAGGAAAAGCAAAGCCTCATTGATGAAACCAAACACTTTGTGCTCAAAGCGGCGCATCCATCGCCCCTCAGCGCTTACAATGGATTTTTTGGCTGCAAACATTTTTCAAAAACAAACGAACTGCTGTTACAACAAGGACTTGAACCCATTGACTGGAAACTACCATAATGCAACTACTTAAGAACATACTCGGTCGATTTTTTGCAGCATGGGCAATGCTTACGTTTATTGCCACGATGCTGATTGTGTTGATACCAACCGCTTTTCTTGGTTTTTGGTCCGAACCCAAACGCACTATTCTTTTTATCCGCCTCTCCAGAATATGGATGGCCGTATGGCTGCCGCTTGCAGGTATTCGTCTGATCATAAAAGGCAGGGAAAAATTTGCCAAAGGCGAGAACTACGTGGTGGTTTGCAACCACAATTCGTTCATGGATGTGCCGGTAACATCGCCGGGTATTCCGGGCGGCAATAAAACCATTGCTAAAATTGAGATGGCTCGTATTCCGCTCTTTGGTCTTATTTATAAAAGAGGCAGTGTACTCGTTGATCGCAAGAGCGAAGAAAGCAGGTTAAAAAGTTATACTTATATGAAGCGTGTACTGGAAATGGGACTGCACATGTGTATTTATCCCGAGGGCACACGCAATAAAACTAACAAGCCCTTAAAAGAATTTAAAGACGGAGCTTTCCGACTGGCTATTGAAACAGGCAAACCGGTAATTCCCGCCGTGTTGTTCAACACTAAAAAAGTATTGCCGCAGCACAAAGCGTTTTACTTCTGGCCATCAACAATTGAAATGCATTTTCTCGATCCCGTTACAACAGAAGGATTACAGATGACAGATGTAAAGCAACTGAAAGAAACCATCTTCAACAGCATGTGGCAGTATTACGAAACCAATGCCTGATTACTGTGGTAAATTGTAAAAGAAGCGTGAACGGTTAATCCGCAGATCACGCAACAATGCCGATTTGGGATTAATGCTGATGCTGAACGAACGGTAAATACCAATCGGTGTTACGTTAATGGATAATTGCCAGCAATGCAGATCTCTTGAAATAGATGTTGTAAAGTATTGCAGCTTTCTTGTTTGAATATCGAAGGTACCACTACCCTGCATTTTCCACTTCTCCGTTAAATTAAAATCGCCGTTGAAGTTAATAGACTGTGCAAGCACGGTTTCAAAACCCGAATAATCCCGTTTCAGCTGCCGTGTAAAGTTCAACGAATACGACAGGTTCAAACTCCAGGGAATATTAAAATCAACAAACTCATTAGGGTTCCGGCGGATGGCATTGAGCTCTCTGCTTTGCTCATCGTAAGTACCATTGTTGCGTCTGTTCTTTTCAATTTCCTGTTTCTCTTTTTCTTTCTTCTCATCTTTCGGCTTGCTCTTAAACTGTGTACTTACCGAAACAAAACCACTGGTAAAACGGCCTAACGAAAACTTATCGCCTCCCTGCCAGGTGTACAATTGTTTCCGGAAACCCGTTGTTTTATCGAGTTGGTAAGGCGTAACATTCGCACCCGCTGTTAAACTGATTTTTTCAAACAGGTTACTGCGCAGGTATAAATTAAAATCACTCAGCGGAAACGAATCGGCCAGCATATTATAACCCGTCGATAAACCGAAACCATCAATCAGCCTAACTTTTTTGGTTGCAGATTCCGAGGTATCTTTTTTATCCCGCACTTTCATCTCCAGGTTATTGTCGAGCGTAAAACTGATAAAGCCCGATTGCCCCTCAGCTAAACCACCATACAACGAACCATCAAACTTATTAAAACGGTAAGTACGTCCGGTTGAATCAACCTGTTCGGTATACCATTGATCCCTTGCCATATTCGGCCGGTAACTTAAACCAAGTGTAGGACGTACAACATGACGCAGTGCTTTTACATTGCTGTTCTTGTTTTTAAAATTCAGCGTACCAAACAAAGCGGTGCTGAAATTGAGACCAAAACTCATTTGTCTGGCCGCATAAAAACCTTTGTTCACAATAGTATCAAGTTTCTTTGTAGCAGGGTTCCACTTACGGAAAAACTCCTGTGCATACCAGGTTTCATCGAAACTGATGGCGGGACCAACCTGCAAAGGACCCAACTGCGGTAACGATAACTGAATGGGTACACTATGCCTTGCTCCCCATTGAAATGTATCGATGAGTTGTCGTAAACTGAATGCTGTATCGTAAAACGAAAACTGATTCTTGAATGTACCATTGTAAGCCACACCCAGCTTCTCGTACCATTTGGGAGCACCCACCATTTCTTTTTTCTGGAACGGATAAATGGTGTTCATCGTAAAACCAACATCGGGCAGGTTTACATTAAAGAGTTTGGTGTTGGTGTTCTGGTTATGATTGGCACTAACCGTTAAGTTAAATGGTTTACCTGCCCAGCTGCGTTGATAAGCAATAGACGATGTAAGTGTGTTATTAAAGTTTTGCACCGCATTACTCGGGAAAAAGCGGTTGAACAGACTCGTTGCAACGTTTACGTTGGCACTGAACGTTTGACCGGGTCTTGCTTTTCCGTCTAAGGCATGATTCCATTGTATGGAAAAGTTGCGGCTTGGCGGACGGTAATCGGGATCGCCTTTAAACCCGATTTTATTATTCATATAACTCAGGTTAAACCCGCCGCTGTAACGGTAACGCTTACGGTACTGGGGCGATAGAAATAAATTATACGATCCGTAAGAGTAGATGTTGGCACGGATAGTAGCATCCCAATATTCGCCGATTGTTTTATAATAACCCAACCCCTCTAAACCAAAACCCAACTGGTCGTTGGCTACAGGTTGCGGTGGAAGTAAACCTGTTCTTCTGCCCTGCTTCATCGGGAAGATACCGAATGGCAAACCAATTGGTATAGGTATGTTCTCCACTTCAGGTCTTACCGATCCGGTAACAGCAATATTATTACTGATGAACTTTACCTTTTTTGCTTTGAATGCAAAGTGTGGCGTATCGTAATTACAAACAGTAAACCTTGCTTTCTCTGCAAAGAAAACTGTGGGGCTGATGCGTTTTACTTTTTCACCGTAGATAAACATCTCCCCTTCCTGTGTATAGGTGCCAATGGTTAAACCCCGTTGTGTTTTAAAATTGTAACGAATGGTATCGGAAGTAAATGCACTCTCTGCCTGTTTAAAGGCAGGCACACCAACACGCTTACCGGCAGAGTCTTTGGTTGAATAAGCTGTTAACAGTTGTGTTGGCTGATCGAGCCGGATAACCGATGCATCGAGCGATACATCTTTGAACTTTACCGAAGCTTTGTTGTACAGGTAAATCTGTTTGTTGGGAATATCCAATACCATCGAATCTTCTGCTTCAAATTCAACCGGCGCATCAATGGTATCTTTCGATAACTTCAAATCAAATGTATCAACCTTAGTTACGAGTGAATCTTTTTTGCGTAAAGAATCGACAACAGGTAAGGTATCATTGGTTTTCGGAACCGTATCATTTAACAGAACGTTTATGGACTGTTGCTTTGTACGCAACGTCTTTCCTTCAACAGCTGCTGCTTTTTTTGTTGCTGTTGCCGCAGATGATTCGTTGCCGGAAATTGTTAAAGCTTGCAGAAAATAGTCCTGCACACGAAATGCGCTTCGGCCTTCAACCGTTAAGCCATACAGTAACAACAGGGTTAATGCAGCAAATAAAACAGATTTATAGTTAACTTTACAGCGCTTATACATATGCTATGGCGGCAAAAATAACCACATTTGCATTAACGAACTGTGAATGTTGTTTTTAATGACGAACCCATAAAAAGAATTCAAATCATGAAGAAAAACTGGCTACCCGGAATTGCTTCGTTCATTATGTTAGGATTGGTTGCTGTTTCTTTTACCAGTAAAAGAAATGCGCACGCAGGTGTGGCAAAAATCAAAACAATCATTATCGATGCAGGTCATGGTTTTAAAGGCAGTATGAGCAGCCCCGATGGTACACACGGCGCCAACAGCCAGGAAGATGTGATTTCGTACGAAGTAGCGAAAAAAGTGGTGGAAGAACTCAAGCGTGTAATGCCTGAAGTGCAGGTACTCGAAACACGCCCTACTCCTTTCTTTATCGGTTTGCGTGAACGTGCCAACTTTGCCAACGAAAATAAAGGCAATCTCTTCGTTTCCATCCACTGCAACTTTGCACCCAACCTGCGTGAAGTAAGACGTGAAGGCTCCCGTACCGAAACCTATTATGTAAGAGGAAAGGGCAAAAAGAAAATTAAAAAGACCCGTACAGTTCCTGTATATAAAACCTACTATCACCCCAACCCTGCCAACGGTACCGAAACCTACGTGTTTGCGGCGCATAAGCAAGACGATAAAGAAGATATTCTGCTGGAAAACGGTGATGTGTTTCAAAACGAAAAAGACGATAGTACTGCATTTAATATCAACATCAACGATCCTATTGTGAAGCAACAGGTAGCCTTATGGACCAAACAGTTCTTCGCCAGCAGTGTTAAACTGGCAACCATTGTAGAAGAAGAGTTTACCGGGGTTGGCCGTTTTAGCCGTGGTGTAAAGCAACGCCAGAAAGGTATTTGGGTGTTACAGGCAACAGCAATGCCGAGTATCTTAATTGAGTTGGGCTTTCTTTCGAACAGAGATGAAGAAGCTTATTTGCTGAGTACCGAAGGCCAGCAACAAATGGCCGGCAGTATAACACGCTCCATTAAACGCTACAAAGACCTGGTAGAAAAACCGGTTGTGCAAAATGCAGCAGAAAATAAACGTAAATAATTGGTAAACGGCTGTTTTTTAACAGCCGTTTTTCGTTTCGCAGCTTGCAGCGCATAAACATTCCTTATTTTTGACCCCAAGGGAAATTTCAACCGCTTCCCTTCACCAACACATGAAAGTTTCAAACGAAACCAAAGTAGGCGCCTTAACTGTTATAGCCGTTACCCTTCTTATACTGGGTTTTAATTTTCTCAAAGGCAAAACGATTTTAAAAAAATCGAATGTGCTTTATGCCCGCTTTCCCGATGCAGGATCGCTGGAAGTAGCGAATCTGGTAAAAATTAAAGGCTTCCGCATCGGTAATGTATATAAGATAAGCGCTCTCGATAAAAATGTGAGCGAAGTAATTGTAACCATTAATCTGCTGGAAGATGTAAACATTCCGAAGAATTCGGTTGCTGTTATCAACAGCAGTCTCACCGGCAACGCTTCCATTTCAATTATTCCCGGCGAAGGCCCCGGCTTTCTTGCCAAAGGCGATACAGTGCTCAGCAGCAGCAACCCCGATATCTTATCCAAGATCATGACCAGTGTTGATCCGGTAATGGCCAACATTAAGCAGGCGGTTGATTCATTAAAGCTGGTGTTGGGTAATGTAAACAGTATGTTCGATGCCGATACAAAAGCCAACCTGAAACATACCATTGCCAATTTAAAAACCACATCCGATAATTTATCGGTGTTAATGAACAGTAAAAACGGTGCACTGGCTAAAACATTAAATAATGTAGAAACCTTTACCACCAACCTCAATACCAACAACGAAAAACTGAATTCAACCATTGAGAATCTTAAGAATACTTCGCAAAAGTTAACGGAGTTACAATTGAAAGAAACAGTGGCCAACCTTAACAACACCATCACACAATTACAGGGAATTTTGCAGAAAGCCAATAAAGGCGAAGGTTCACTTGGATTGTTGATCAATGATCCGAAACTGTACAACAACCTGCAGAATACCAGCAGAAGCCTCAACATTCTACTGGATGATTTCAAAACACATCCGAAACGTTATGTAAGCTTCTCTGTATTTGGCAAGAAAGATAAAACAGAACCACTGAAAGCGCCGTTGGCTGATAGTGTGAATCAAAAATAAAATCAGGAAATACGTGTTTGTTCGAATTGGTTTATTGTTTTGTTCTTTGCTGTTGTTGTTGAATACTGTTTCAGCACAAAAAAAAACAGCACCTCCCCGCCCTTCGCAAACAAGCGATACAGTGCGTGTGGTTCAAATTAAAAAAACAAACACGTTTTACTATAAAACAGTCGACTCCGTTACACAACTGCAAATCCTGAGCGGCAATGTTGAAGTTTGGCAAGGTGGTACAAAGTTTTTTGCCGACAGCGTTGTCTACAACGAGAAGACGAATTACATGCAGGCCTACGGCAACGTACACATCAACGAATCCGATTCGGTCAATATTTATTCGCAATACCTGCAATACGACGGCGCAAAAAAACTCGCCACCTTTCGGGACAAAGTAAAACTGAGCGACGGTAACAGTACACTGTACACCGATGAAATGGATTACGACATGAACGGCAAAGTGGGTTCGTACAAAGACGGTGGCCGTATTGAAAGCAAACAAACAACACTCTACAGCAAACAGGGTTTTTATTATGCCGATATTAAAGATGTGTACTTCATCGGCAATGTAAAAATGAGCGATCCCGAAGTTGCACTGGCAAGCGATTCGTTGTTATACAACACCAACAGCCAGGTGGCAACCTTTATTGCTCCTACGACCATTAAAAGCGGCAACTCCATTATCAATACAAGAGAAGGTTATTACGATCTGAAACTGAAGAAAGCAAAATTCGGCAGCCGTTCACGCATGCAGGACAGCACATCCACCATGATTGCCGATGATTTTGCCTTTGATGATAAAACAGGTTACGGCGAAGCAAGAGGCAATGTACAATACAAAGACACCGCACAAGGTGCACTCCTCTTTAGCAACAGGGTGTTCTTTAACAAAGAGAAAAAGAATTTCCTGGCAACTGAAAAACCGGTGATGGTAGTAGTGCAGAATAAAGACTCGGTTTACATTGCTGCCGATACGATTTACTCCGGCTTAATGAAAGATCTTGCACAGTTTAAAGATGGTTATATAAAAGCATTTGATACGGTGAAAGGGAAACAGGTGCTGAAAGTAGATTCGCTCATCAGCAGAGATTCCTCCCAACAAAAGTTGGAACAGGATGTTGCTGTAAGCGATAGTATTGCTCCTGTTGTAGTGAAAGATACTGTTACAGCGTCGATTGTAACGGTAAAACCAGTCTTGAAAAAAGACAGCATTGTTGACAACAAACCTCCGCCTTTAAAAACAAAACCAACACTGGCACTCAACGATTCAACAACGGTATTGCCGAAAGACAGTAATGCTGTTGTAATAACCGATACCTTGCAACAACGCAAACGAAGCAAGGCAGAAACAGATACGTTGCGTTTTATTACTGCATTCAGAAATGTGCGCATCTTTAACGATTCGTTACAGGCAGTTGCAGACAGTTTATTTTACTCGGGTGTTGACAGCATCTTCCAGCTTTTCCACAATCCCATTGCATGGAGCAAAGGCAGCCAGGTTACAGGCGATACCATTTTTATCTATACCGAAAATAAAAAGCCCAAACGCATGTACGTGTTTGAAAATGCGATGCTGGTGCAGGGTGTAAAAGAAAATGCAGAGTTCTTTAACCAGATCAAAGGCCGCACCATCAATGGTTATTTTAAAGATGGTGAACTGGATTTTGTAAACGCAAAAGGTACTGCAGAAAGTATTTACTATGCGCAGGACGATGACAGTGCGTATATTGGTATGAACCGTACCACTGCTGATATGATTGATATGTTCTTCCAGAAAAGAAGTCCGCACAAAGTAAAATACAGCAGTTCGGTAAAAGGAATTACCTACCCCATTCGCCAATTACCTGCCAATCAAAAAAAACTGCCCAATTTTAAATGGCTGGAAAGTAAACGGCCAAAGAATAAACTGGAACTTTTTCTTTAACGATTCACGACTCACTACTGACGATTTACGACTGACTTCTATCGTCATCGTTGCTTATCTTTACGCATGCCGTTTAGTTTTTTAAAGAAAGTCTTCATTTCGCCTTTACTTGAATTTATTCACGACAGTCGTGCAGTTGGCATCATGCTGCTTATTTGTACTGTTGTTTCATTAGTAATCAGCAATACATTTATTGGCGAATATTATCTCAACTTCTGGAATGCAGAAGTGCATTTGGGTGCATACATGCCGCATACGGTACTGCATTGGATCAACGATGGATTGATGGCCATCTTCTTTTTCCAGGTGGGCATGGAAATCAAACGGGAAATGGTTACCGGCGAACTCGCCTCTATCAAACAATCCATTTTACCGGTTGCAGGTGCAGTGGGTGGTATGCTGGTGCCCGCATTGATCTTTACAATTTTCAACAGCGGAACCGAATTTGCAAACGGCTGGGGTGTACCCATGGCAACAGATATTGCATTTTCGTTGGGCATTGCTTCGCTTTTATCCGGACGTGTACCACTGGCATTGAAAATATTTCTTACAGCCTTGGCCATTATCGACGATCTCGGTGCCATTGTAGCCATTGCCATTTTTTATACCAGTACTATCAAGTTCGTTTATCTCTTCGGCGGACTGGGCATTTTTGCATTGCTGTTAGTGCTTACACGCTTGAAAGTAAAATTTGGTTTTTGGAATTTTCTGTTGGGTGCAGCTCTGTGGTTTTGCTTTTTCAACTCCGGTGTACACGCAACCATTGCAGGTGTACTTTTTGCTTTTACTATTCCTATTAAAAAACTCGATGGCATCGAACATGCGTTGCACAACTACGTTAACTTTCTCATCATACCAATATTTGCATTAGCCAATACAGCCATTGTTATCCCACTTGGTTTTACAGAACACATGACGAACTCGTTGAGCATTGGTATTATTGCGGGCTTATTATTGGGTAAACCGTTAGGTATTGTGCTCTTCTGTTGGTTATTGGTAAAACTCAAGATCGGACAGCTGGCCGAAGGCATTAACTGGAAACACATGATTGGCCTGGGTTTACTCGCCGGTATTGGCTTTACCATGAGTATTTTTATTTCAATGCTTGCTTTTAAGGATTCCTTCACACAGGATATCAGTAAGATGGCCGTTATGGTAGCGTCTGTTCTTGCAATCATCTGCGGATATGCCTGGTTTAAATTTTTCATAAAAGAAAAACAATAACAACGCTGGCATCATTTTAGGATGATTGAAATCAATCTTAAAAACTATGATGCCCAAACGTTCGCTACCGCTCATTCTTGTTTTAGTAATTACAGGCTTTGCAGCCAATGCTCAGGTAAAGCACCAGGCAGGTGTACGCCTTGGCAGTTACGACCAGGTTGTTGCAACCGGCTTTACCTATCGTTACCATTTCAACGAAAACAAAGCGGTGGAAGGTATATTGAATCTGCGTGAAAACATTGCAATAGGTGCCCTTTATGAAGTGTTTAAACCCATCAGTGCAGTTCCCAATCTGCAATGGTTCTATGGCGGTGGCGCTTATGTTGGCTTCAGCGGTTTCGACAATTTCGGTATAGCCGGCATTGCAGGTGTAGACTATCAATTTACAGGTGTACCTGTTAATCTTTCCATTGACTGGAAGCCGGAGTTGAATTTTATTGAAGCAGTTCGTTTCCGTGCATCAACGGTTGCTGTATCTGTACGCTTTGCATTCCCATCAAAAAAATAATTTGTTCTCTTGGTCTCTTGAAAGGGTCTGACAGTTGTCAGACCTTTTTTATTTACAGATTAGTAACAGTACCTTTATACAACAGATTATCGCACAACAAGCGAACGATGAAAATTTTTACTGCCGGACAGATACGTAACTGGGATGCTTACACGATTGCAAACGAACCCATCACTTCACTGCAACTGATGGAGCGTGCAGCAACGGCCTGCACCAATTGGTTACTGGAACAACGTTTTACACAACAGCACATTCATATTTTTTGTGGTAAAGGAAACAATGGTGGCGATGGTTTAGCCATCGCACGTTTGCTGTTAATACAGGCTGTTCCTGTTACCGTATATATTTTTGAAACGGGCAAAAAGGGCAGCAACGATTTTCAACGCAATCTTGAGTTGCTGCATAATCATACCACCGATATTCATTTCCTCCAATCAACAGATGCGTTTCCAACACTGCAGCAAAACGATGTAGTGATTGATGCACTGCTGGGCACAGGCCTGGATCGTCCGCTCGAAGGATTGCTTGCAGACCTGGTTCAACACATCAGTAACTCTCCTGCTACGGTTATCGCCATTGATCTGCCCACCGGTATGTTTACCGATAAAAGCTGTAAAGAGGCAGTGTGCATGCGGGCTGATCATACCCTGAGCTTTGAAGTATACAAACAATGTTTGCTTGTAGCTGAAAATGCAGAGTACTGCGGGAATGTCCATCTGCTTGCTATTGGACTGCATCCGGCCTATTACGAAACAACACTCGCTGCACAGCAGTTGATGGATGCAGCCATCATCCGATCGATCTATAAAAAAAGAAAAGCCGCTGCACACAAAGGCAATTTCGGTCATGCCTTACTGTTAGCAGGTTCGTATGGCAAAACAGGTGCAGCTATACTAAGTGCAAAAGCCTGTTTACGAAGTGGTGTTGGTTTATTAACCATGCATACGCCAACTTGTGGAATCATTCCTTTACAAACAGCAGTACCCGAAGCAATGGTTGAAACAGATGCCAACGAAAAGTATTTAAGCAATACTCCTGCTGATCTGTTGCGTTATGCAGCTATTGGCATTGGCCCCGGCATTGATTTACACGAAGAAACGGCAAATGCTTTGATGCTGCTGTTGCAACAGGCGCATCAGCCAATGGTGCTTGATGCAGATGCATTGAATTTATTATCGATCAAAAAAGAGCTGTCGGCTTTGCTACATACCGACTGTATTTTAACACCACATCCAAAAGAATTTGAACGGCTCTTTGGGAAAACAGCCAACGATTTTGAACGCATTGAAAAGGCACAAGAAAAAGCAACGGAACTGAATTGTGTGATTGTAGTAAAAGGTCATCATACATTTATTGCCTGCCCCGATGGTACTGCATGGTTCAACAGCACCGGTAACGCAGGCATGGCCACTGCAGGAAGTGGCGATGTGTTAACAGGCATCTTAACCGGTTTACTGGCGCAAGGTTATAACACAACGGAGGCCGCAATTTTAGGCGTTTATCTCCACGGATTGGCAGGCGATTTTGCTGCAGCCGAGCTTTCGCAGGAAGCCATGACAGCAGGCGATCTTACACGCTATTTGGGAAAAGCATTTCTTCAACTTTCATTAACCAACAGGTAAATGCTGCGTATTCTTTTGCTTGGTACGGGGTTGATGTTTGCAATGCTGCCTGCAGTGCTTTTTGCACAGCAACAAAACGATTCAACAAAAAACAAAAGTCATTTACTGGCGGTACCTGTTATTTCCCGATCGATTGAAACCGACTGGTCGTTTGGTGCCGGTGGTACGTATACATTTTATACCACACGCAAAAAAGATTCTACTACACGCACTTCTTCTATTCGTTTTTTGGGCAGTTACTCGTTACGCAAACAGTTTTTATTTACCATTAATGGACCGGTGTTTTTTCCGGGTGAAAAATACATTCTCAACAGTCATTTTTCCTTCAGCTCTTTTCCCGATCGTTTCTGGGGCATGGGTAATCAAACAAGCGATGCCAAGGAAGAAGCATACGATTTCCGCCAGTTTTATGTACACCTGCATGGCGAACGTTTATTGGCGCAAAAAATATTTGCCGGTGTTATTTACGATTTTCAACGGGTCATCGACATCAATGTAAAAAGCGGCGGCTTGTTCGATCAGCAGAATGTAGCAGGCCGCAAACCTTACCAGGTATCGGGCTTAGGTGTAAGCTTATCGTGGGACAAACGCAACAATACCTTCTGGCCCAACCGTGGACATTTAATTTCGGTACAGGCTACGCATTACACTTCGCTCCTCTTATCCAATCACCGCTACACCAACATCATTACCGATCTGCGTTTATACAAACGTATTTACCGGCAGCAAATACTTGCATTGCAGGGCTATGGCTTTTTCAATACAGGTGCCGATGTGCCCATCCGCAGTATTGCATCCTTGGGTGGAGCAGATCGTATGCGTGGTTATTTCAGCGGTCGTTATCGTGATGATCATTTATTCAGCTTACAAGCAGAGTACCGTGTACCGGTGTACAAACGTTTCAGCGTAGTTGGTTTTGCAGGCACAGGTGATGTGGCAGGAAGATTCAGTACCGTATCGTTGCAGCGCTTGAAATATTCGTATGGCGGCGGACTACGTTTTGCTGTAAACAAAAACGAGAAACTGCATATCCGTTTAGATTATGGTGTAGGAAGCGGCAAAGGCAACCAGGGTTTTTATGTGCAGTTTGGCGAAGCGTTTTAAACATCTTTTGTTATTTTTGAAGAGATGAGTTCCTACTTCAATTTTATTGATACAAAAGCGCTGGATAAAAAAATAAGATCGGGCGAATTTCCTTTCAGCCAAAAACTGTTTTGGGATACGGCTGTTGAAAAAATTGATCTGAAAAAAAATCAGCGGTACATTATTGAAAGGGTACTCACACGTGGTTTTTTGGAAGACTTTTACATGCTCCTTCAAATCTATACCACCACTGAAATAAAAGAAGCATTGCTGAAAAGCAAGGAACTTGATCCGAAAACCATCAATTTCTGCAGCAATTATTTCAATATTCCTAAACAGGAAATGCATGCTTCATCTTTCTACAATTGATCCCGAAACGTTCCGTCTTCTGAAAGAACTGTTTACCCTTCGGGAGATAAATGAACAGTTTGCATTAGCCGGTGGAACTTCACTTGCATTACAGATTGGACATCGTAAATCCATTGATCTTGATCTTTTTACTACACAACCTTTTCATACAAGGGATATAGAGTTATTACTTTCTGCAGAATACAATAACAGGTTTACGTTTGTAAACAGTACAAAGCGAATGCTGTTTTGTTACCTCAACGAAATCAAATGCGATTTTGTAACAGAACCTGCAAAGCTAATTGCTCCCTTTACAGAAACGGATGGCGTCCGACTGTTTAGTATAGCAGACATCGCTGCTATGAAAATGCATACAATCTGCGGCAGAGGAAAAAAGAAAGATTTTGTTGACGTATATGTGCTTACCAGACTTTATGGCTGGCAACAACTTTTACAGTGGTTCGAACAGAAATATGGTACAGACCAGTTTTATTATCTATGGCGCAGTATTCATTATTTCACCGATGCAGACGAAGATGCTGATGCTGAACTTTTACCTCCTTACGATACAAGTTGGGAAAATATAAAGCACTACATAACCGAACATTGTAAATAAAAAGACAGCCCCGTAAAAACGGAACTGCCTTTGAACGTAAGAACACCTGTTCGATAACAGGCGTTTACAGTAAAACCAACCTAACTAATCTTAATTTCCTGTTCTTTGTTGGTTGCACCTGCTATTACAGGCAAACTCACCTGCAGCACCCCCTCTTCGTACTTTGCAGTAATGGCAGCAGCATCAATGGTTTCATCTAACGTAAAGCTGCGTACAAAACCACCACGGCTGTACTCACGCAATACCCAGTTGAACTTTGGAAAACCTTCGGGTGGCGTATAAGAAATTGTTAACTCATTTCCTTTTACACTCACCGAAAAATGTTCCTTGATGCGGCCCGGTGCAAACACCAGCATTTCATAACTGGTTGCTGTTTTGTAAATGTTTACTGCGGCCCGTTGCATGGAGCGGTAAAGCAGGTGCCGTTTGCTGCTTCCGTAGTAATCGCCTTTTGCGGCGTGATGTGTTTGATACATCGTTGTTTGTTTTAAATGAATAAAAATGATAACAGGTAGAATGACGATGCACACAGCTGTTTTACTTTATTCATGCAACTCACAATAAAAAGACCGGCGTTGGCCGGTCTTTTGTTTAAAGTGATGCTTCATCTTTATCCTGCTGTTGTGTTGCAGGAGGCTCGGGCATTTTTCCGCAACGCTTCCACCACTCCTGGCGAAAACGCCTGCGCTCTTCATCACTCATCGTATCCCATTTCTTTTTCCACGCATGATCGCCTTTGTGCTTTTTGCCCGAAAAACTGCTGAACAAAATTTTACTCAGCAACAGAATACCCAGTGCCTGCCAGAAGCCGATTGTATTAACACCGTTCACCGCCGGCACCAATGCCACATTCCATAAATACATTACCAGCCAGCCAAAGAGTGCCACACCTGCCACAATCAGCAAGGGTATAAACGCCATCCATTTTTTATTCCTGTTCCGCATTGTCTTTAAAAAGTTTAATTGTTTGTAAGATCGTTGTACAATGTTTCCAATCGCTCCCGTAAATGCAATACAGCATAACGCTTGCGGGAGATGATGGTTTTGATGTTTTCGTTTTCACGGTCGGCAATTTCCTGCAGCGTCATTTCTTCCAGCTCATTCCACACAAACACATTGCGTTGCTTTTCGGGGAGTTCCTGTAAGGCAGCCATTAATTCGTCCCAGATCACCCGCTGCATGGTTTGTGTTTCCGCATCGGTTTCGTTGCTGCGCATCAACGAAGTAAAAAAGCTGACACCCTCTTCGTCTTCGTAGGTATAGTCTTCGAGGTGGGCTTCTTTCTTTTTGCGTGCTTTGTCAATAATGCGGTTACGGGCCACACGGTACAGCCAGCCGCCTACATTTTCTACCGAGTCTACCCCCGAGAAATTGCTGAACTGGTACCATACATCCTGCAGAATGTCTTCGGCATCTTCGTTGGTATTTACACGGCTGCGTATAAAACCAAAAAGTTGCCGGCCGTAATCCTTTACTGCCGATATGATTGTTTGTTGACGGGCCATTGCCTCCATGCCATCCTTCATTTGATAAACAAGACGATGGCTGTTTTGATTTTACTTTAAAGATGCAGGAAAAAGCGGAAGGGACAAGGAGAAGGTTTATGGTAAAGGAACATCATTTATTTTATGACCAGTACAATTAACTTAGGATTAGTCACCTCCGTCCATCCTTCGCTGCTAAAGCCACCATAAAGGCAGGATAAAGCATAGATAAAGCGTAGTAAAAGCGCTTACTTGCCGTAGCCCTTAACTAAAACACTATACGCAGCTCCACCCATACCCCATAACCAGCAACCGGCAACCTGCAACCGGCAACACATAACCCTTAACTCTTCACTCACCACTCACGACTAAATCCCGTTTTCCCCACTGCTCCGCAACCGTCTCATTTTTAGCCTCATTCCCCTATCTTTGCCGCCCTTGAACTATTTTCGGCAACGTTGCCGGAGTTCATTCAATCAACTAACACTATTTTTCGTTTATGGAGAATTTGATTTATCTCGTTCCCGCTATGGCAGTTATTGGATTGCTGTACACGTTCGTGAAATTTAACTGGGTATCGAAACAGGATGCCGGCAGCGACCGCATGAAAGAAATCAGCGATTACATTGCAACCGGTGCTATGGCTTTCTTGAAAGCCGAATGGAAAATACTGGGCTACTTTGTGGTAATTGTTGCCATCCTTTTAGGTGTAATGGCAATGGCTAACCCGAACAGCCACTGGAGTATTGCCATTGCCTTTGTAATTGGTGCCGTGTTTAGTGCTACTGCCGGTTATATTGGTATGCGCATCGCTACAAAAAGTAACGTACGTACTGCACAGGCTGCCCGTTCAAGCCTTAGCAAAGCCCTGAATGTTTCGTTCACAGGCGGTGCGGTAATGGGCTTGGGTGTTGCCGGTTTGGCGGTACTTGGTCTGGGTGCCTTATTTATTATTCTCAAAGCCATCTTTGTTCCTGCAGGTGCTGATGTAAATGGTGCAGAAATGCTCAAGACAATTGAAGTGCTCACCGGTTTTTCACTGGGTGCAGAATCAATCGCCTTGTTTGCCCGTGTAGGTGGTGGTATTTATACAAAAGCTGCCGACGTAGGTGCTGATTTAGTGGGTAAAGTTGAAGCGGGTATTCCAGAAGATGATCCTCGTAACCCTGCAACTATTGCAGATAACGTAGGTGATAACGTAGGTGATGTGGCTGGTATGGGTGCCGATTTGTTCGGTTCGTATGTGGCAACCGTGTTGGCAACAATGGTGTTGGGACAGCAAACAAAATCAATTGATGATTTTGGTGGCATGGCTCCTATTCTTTTACCAATGGTTATTGCAGGATTAGGAATTCTCTTTTCAATTATTGGAACTTGGTTCGTAAAGATCAGCGACAACGCAGGTATCAGTACCGATAATGTTCAGAAAGCATTGAACATGGGTAACTGGGGCTCAATTGTTCTTACAGCGATTTCCTGTATTGGTCTTGTATATTTTATTCTTCCGGAAACTATGACTTTCCGTCCTGGTACTTCGGAAGAATACCTTATTACCAAATGGGGTGTACTCGGCGCTATCGCTGTGGGTTTAGTGGTGGGTGCATTAATGAGCATCATCACCGAGTATTACACAGCAATGGGTAAACGTCCGGTATTGAGCATCATTCGCCAGTCTTCTACCGGCCATGCTACCAACGTAATTGGTGGTCTGGCAATCGGTATGGAATCAACCTTCCTCCCTATCCTGGTATTGGCAGCTGGTATTTATGGTTCGTTCTTGTGTGCCGGTTTATATGGTGTGGCCATTGCGGCTGCAGGTATGATGGCCACTACAGCGATGCAATTGGCAATTGATGCATTCGGACCGATTGCTGATAATGCCGGTGGTATTGCCGAAATGAGCGAATTACCAAAAGATGTACGTGAAAAGACAGACGTATTAGATGCGGTTGGTAACACAACTGCTGCAACCGGTAAAGGTTTCGCCATTGCTTCTGCTGCATTAACAGCGTTGGCTTTGTTTGCTGCGTTTGTGGGTGTGGCTGGCATCAGCGGTATTGATATTTATAAAGCCGATGTACTGGCTTGTTTATTTGTAGGTGCAATGATTCCGTTCATCTTCTCTTCACTCGCCATTCGTGCAGTAGGTGAAGCAGCGATGAGTATGGTGGAAGAAGTGCGTCGCCAGTTCCGTACCATTCCAGGTATTATGGAAGGTACAGGCAAGCCTGAATACGATAAGTGTGTGGCAATTTCTACCGAAGCATCCATCAAAAAAATGTTATTGCCGGGTGCTATTACGATTGCCGCTCCATTGATCATTGGTTTCACCATGGGGCCCGAAGCCTTGGGTGGTTTCCTGGCGGGTGCTACCGTAAGTGGTGTACTGATGGGTATGTTCCAGAACAATGCCGGTGGTGCTTGGGATAATGCCAAGAAATCATTTGAGAAAGGTGTTGAAATTAACGGTGAAGTGTTCTATAAAAAATCCGAACCACACAAAGCCTCTGTAACAGGTGATACCGTGGGCGATCCGTTTAAAGATACTTCCGGTCCGTCAATGAATATCCTCATCAAGTTGATGTCAATTGTTTCATTGGTAATTGCTCCTACCCTTGCACAGATGTATGGTACAGGTGGTCATGCAAAACATGAGCAGAAGATTGAAGTGAAGATGGAACAGAAAACAACTGCAGAAGCAGATGTAAAATTTGAAAATCCATTCGTTGCTGCAATTGTTGCGGATGGACTGGTTGATGCAAAAGCTTTCTCTATTGAACTGAAGGAAGACGTATTAACCATTAATGGTATGGTACAACCAACAGAGGTGTTGGAGAAATACCGTTCCTTACTGAATGGTAAAACAGAACTCAACATCAACGTGAATTAGTCTTCACATAAAAATTTCTTTCTATAGATAAATCCCTGCGCTCTTTTACGCAGGGATTTTTTTGCGTTGCATAAGACGTTTTTCACTGTTGCGCAGATATAATTTTAATTTTGGAACGATGTTTGGTTTATATGAAAACGAATTGGATTACTCATTTAAAACAAATCACTTTATGAAACTGAAATTCAGTACAATTCTTTCGGGAGTTGTAATCATGGCAGCAACAGTGCTGGCAGTTAGTTGCCAGAAGAATAAGAGCAGTGATAAACCACGTTTGCAGGTTCGGTTAACGGATGCCCCCGATCCGAACGTGAAAGAAGTTTGGGTTGACGTGAAAGGCATCGCTATCAAAATGGGCGACAGTGCTGAAATAACATTGACCAATGCTTATCCCGGACTGTATAACCTTCTGGACCTTACCAACGGAAAAGATACTATCCTTGCAGATGCAGAGATTCCTGCAGGCCGTATTTCACAAATCCGCTTGTTACTGGGCGATAACAACTACATCATTACCAAAACAGGACAAAAAATCAATTTAACTACGCCAAGCGCACAGCATTCTGGTTTGAAAGTACAGATCCAGCAGGATGTTACAGGTGGTATCCTGTACAGACTGGTGTTAGACTTTGATGCAGGTAAATCAATTGTAAAAGCCGGCAACAGTGGGCAATACCTGTTGAAACCTGTTTTGCGCATCATTTCTTTTGCATCATCAGGTGGTAGCGTAAAAGGTGTGGTTGCTCCGGATTCGATCATTACAGCAATTTATGCGATTAACGGACCCGATACAGTTGCTTCAACCTTTACACAGGTAGGCAATGGTAACTACATGATCAAAGATATTCCTGCCGGCAGCTACACATTCTCGTATGTGCCCGGCGATACCATTCACAAAACAGCAACCAAAGTGGTGCCTGTTACCTTAGGACAGATCACTATTGTTGATACAGTGAAACTGGAAAAGAAATAAGCATTCTGTGATACCACATACAAAGCCGCTCAGTTGAGCGGCTTTTTTATGCCCACTATTCTTCAAAATTTTGTTAAGCCACGCATTTACATGACGGATGGTCTTGGTTTTTACGAACGAACTCGTATTTTTGATACGAAACAAGTCGTATACCATGAGTTTAAAGCAATTAAAACCTACAGAAAGTGAACTGGAAATTCTTCGGGTATTGTGGGAACGTGGCGAAGCAACCGTTCGTGATGTGCATGAAGAACTGAGTAAAACGAAAGATGCAGGTTACACCACCACCCTGAAGCTGATGCAGATTATGCACGAAAAAGGAATGGTAAAGCGGGATGAAAGCAGCAAAACACATAAGTATGCTCCATTGCTGAGCCGTGAAAAAACACAAAAACAGTTCGTAGGTAAAATGATCGATACCCTTTTCCAGGGTTCATCTTCACAACTGGTGATGCAGGCCTTGGGCAACCACAAAGCCTCGAAAGAAGAACTGGATGAAATTCAAAAATTAATTGATAACCTGAAACAGCAGTAACCGCATGCAGCAACTGTTTCAATCTGCATTTTTACAGGCCTTGGGTAAAGCAATTGCCAACAGCATCTGGCAAATCGGTTTGCTGTATCTGCTTTATCACCTGGTTGTTTTGCTGTTCCGCATCAAACAATCAACGATAAAGAATTTCTTTAGTACTGTTTTATCGTTTACAGGCTTTGCGTGGTTCCTTTATACCATCGGCAGCCTCTGGAACAATCAACTGCAGCAAAAAACAGCCTTGGTTATTACCGATGCAGGTGCGGGCAACAGCTTGCTCAACAGCTTTACTAACAGTAACCGTTGGGAACTCTTTTTCAACTGGCTCGATTATAAAATTCAGTTTGTACTGCCCTATCTTTCTGCAGCCTACATTGTTGTGCTTGTTTGGTTTGCTGCCAAACTGCTGTTGCAGGTACAGGCAGCCAATGCACTCCGCAACAAAGGATTGACGGAAGTGGAAGATGACATCAAAGAATTCTTCAGCTACCTGGTTGAAACAATGGGACTGCAACGCAATGTGCAACTCTATTTCAGTAAACAGATTGATATTCCTGCAACCATTGGCTTTTTAAAACCCATTGTATTACTGCCTGCAACAGCAGTAACACATTTAACAGCTGCACAACTCGAAGCTGTATTGTTACACGAGCTGGCGCATATTAAGCGGAATGATTATTTCTGGAACATGCTCTTGTCTGTTTCGGAAACCATTCTCTTCTTTAATCCTTTTGCATTATTGCTCATTGGCATTGCCCGCAAAGAAAGAGAAAACAGCTGCGATGATTATGTAATGAACTATCAGCAAAATGCAGCAGTTTATGCCGAAGCATTATTGAATGTTGAGAAAGCACGTATCCAAAATCCGCAGCTGGCTATGGCTTTGGGCGATAATAAACATCATTTGAAAGACCGCATCAAACGTATTCTCAATTTACCTGCAGAAAAAAATAAAATCAGTTCCCGTTTATTAGCATTGGTTTTGTTTACGGTTGTGTTTGCCTTAACCGGCTGGATGCTGAAAGAACATAAGCCTGCTGTTCAGCTGAGCGAACGCAGAATGGCTTCTTCTACACCGTTAAAAAAGTCAGCCAATAATACGTATTATCTTACCACCGAAGTAGTGGAAAAGAAAACCAAAGACGAAGTGGTATTACACGATGAAGAACGGAAATACCGTCTGCAGCTTCACCCCAAAACAAAAATGGAAAATGTGGTGTTGTGGGATGAACTGGAAAATGAAGAACTGAAATTCGACAAAGTAATCATCAACGATATGCCGGTTGAATGGTTCGAACGGATTGTAAAACCCGGCACACAGTATCGTAGAGAAAAACCGGAACAACCTGAGCGTGATGTATTTCTGTTCCGCTATAAACACGACTCGTTACAATATGCACAACAGGAAAAAGAAATGAATGTGTATGTTGAGAACGGAGATCGTACACGTGAAGCTCCACGCAGAAAAATGCCTTCTGTGAGAGTATTACCACAACATTATTCTGCATACACAAAAAACTGGCATACCGATTCATTGCTAAAGAAGATCAACATACAATGGCCCGAAGGGTTTACGTTTCAGCAGTTTCCTCCCGATGAATTCCTGCAACGTTTTCTTCCAATGGAAGAGGGCGTATTCTTTCAACGGTTGCAACAGGGCTCCGATGAAGTAAAGAAAGAACGGATGAAAACAAAAGTAAGTGTCATGCGCCGGCCCAAAAAAGCGGTTGACAGTACATTGGCTGAAGAAGAACAACGCTACCGTACCAACCGTTCGGCTGCCCTGGCAGTATTGCACAATAAAAAAGCATTGCTGGATGAAATTAAACGTGCACAGCAGCACTTCGAATTTGTAGTGGAGAATGATGTGCTGTTCTTACAAGGCCCTCCTCCATCGTGCAATTGCCCGGTAGATTCTATTCCACAGCAGGGTCAGCAAATGAATATGCCTCCCCAACCCAAGCGTATTGTTATTAAGAAACTCGAAGTAATTCGTTTGTAATTACCACACACGACGTGGGCAAAGATCGCCGTACTTATTCCCCAGTAAAAAGCCAATCACAATTTCGTGTGTGCCTCTTTGCATGTACTGTAAAAGGTATTTCGAATTGTTTACATCGTACGAATAACTTACGTTTAAGGTATTGGAAATATTAAACCCTGCCATCGCCGCAAAACCTTCTTTTATACGATAGTTACCACCTAACCAGAAACGATCGTGGTACTGGGCTTTTACATTTACATCCACAAATACCGGCATACTTGGTATGTAACGCACCATCACCGATGGCAATACATTCACATCATCACCTGCAGCAAAACGGTAACCTGTTGTCGCAAAAATGTGTGGCACCAGGGTTGATCTGTACAAATCGCTCGACACCAGATTCATTTTTTGCGGAATGATCTGCTGTGCCGATATACCTGCAAAAAACACATCGCTGTACAGCCACACACCGGCACTCAGTTCGGGCTTTATGCTGCGCAACTCCTGCGTAACACCACCAATAGCAGGATCAACAGGATTGGCCAGTTCAATCTTTGAAGCATCGATGGTTGTGCCCGAAATACCTCCTGCAAAACCGGCCGATAAATTCAACTTAGGCGATAAACCCAAATGATAGGCATACGATACGGTAGCAAAGTAGCGGTTGATATAACCTGTTTTATAATTGATGAGGGTTGCACCTACCCCATGATGCGGTGTTGCTGCCGTATAATCTTCCCAATACTGTTTGCCTCTCGGATTTTCACCGGGTACTTCAAATGAAGTGGGACTGTTGCGGTAATCATCTTTACCAATGGGTGTATGCACAGTTGCATAAACCGTTTGTGGTGCACCCGGAAAACCAACCCACTGGCTGCGGTAACTCAATTTTATATCCGTATAATTTTCGATACCCGTTAATGCAGGGTTAATGATGTAAGGGTTGATGATATACTGCGTATAATGCGGTCGTTGCTGCGCCTTCATGTGCATCAGCAAACAACAAAACCATGCGAACAAAACAACTCGTTTCATAAATAATCAACTCTTCTTATCGTAATATGGTTACAAAACCGCTGATGCGTTTGCGGCCGTTTTTCGGATCCATTACATAATAATAAGTACCTGCAGGTAATGGCTGCCCTTTCCATTTACCATCCCAGGGTGTGCTGTAACCCACCGAACGGTAAACCATTGTTCCGGCAGTGTTGTATACTTCTATTACAGAACCCGGATAATCGTTTATGAATTTGATTTCCCAGAAATCGTTGATACCATCACCGTTTGGAGTAAAGGTATTCGGCGGACGGGGCGATTTCAATACTTTCATAAACAGATCATCAGTTGCGGTACAACCAAAGCTGTTCGTTACCGTTAGTGTGTAAGTAACATCATCTTTTGGACCAATGATGGTTGGAAACTGAACCGTATCGCTGTCCAAATAAGTGGCGGGCGTCCATAAGAACTGTAAGCCGCTACCCGTTACCGTTACATCGGTTATTTTACGCACACCATCTTCCAGTACGGTAATATCTGCACCGGTATTTACAGTTGGCTTGGGCCACACTTCAATCGTTTGCTCGCTGTAATGCACACAACCATTGGCCGCTGTAAATGTGTAGCGTAATGTGTGTACACCCACGCCTGCTGCTGATGGATTAAAGATGCCTGCAGCGTTAATTCCTTTACCCGAATAAACACCTGTACCCGGCAAGCCTCCCAGTTCGCTTGCCTGCGTAATCTGGAAAGAGTTATCATTTACACAAACAGCCGCCAATGCATTAAACTGTGTAAGCGGACTTGCATTGATGGTAATGGTTCTGATCTGCTCATCCACACAAAGAATACCTGAGTAAGCTTTGTAGCGTATCTGGTAGGTCTTCGTTAATGGTGTTTGAAAATCGGGATAACGATGGTTATAGATTTTACCCGGTGTTGGTACATCATCTGTTTCAAACAATGCAGGCGTATTGGCATTGTCCCAATAAATTTCCACTTTCGTTACCGAACCAAAATCTACCGTTGAGTTATCTTTTATTTGAATATCCTGATTGCTGCATTGTCCGTTCGTTGTTAAAATAGTAAAGTCAGCATTCGGTACCGAACCATTTACGGTAAACGGAATCGCTACAACCGAATCTTTACAACCATCCTTGCTGGTTACCGTTAACGACAGCAAATAATTATCGGCCTTATTAAACTTAATCGCCGGATTTTTCAATGTACTGGTTGCTGGTACGGGACCCGGGACAATAGCCGGTGTACTTGTATTAAACATCCACAAGTAAGTCAGCTGTGCCGTACTGTTATCTGCAATCGACGATGTATCGAGGAACAAGGCCAATGCATCGTTCAAGCAAACTTCCGGCAACACATAACCCGGCTTGGGTAGCGGGTGAATCAGTATTGTTTGCAATAAGGTATCATTCCGGCAACCCTTGTCTGTTTCTGTTACAAAACGAACCGTATAATTTCCCCAGTTGGTATAAGTATGTGTGCTGGTGAGTATATTGATATTGGCAGTATTACCATCGCCAAAATCCCAATAGGCACGTGCTATATTACCAGCATTGGCAACTGAAGTATTGGTGAAGTTCAACACATTCTTTTCGCACAGAATGGTGCTTGTGGTAAAGCTGGCTGTTGGCCATGGGTTCACCACAACTGTTTTTGCAATCGTATCACTTACACAATTCTGATCGGTAAACACCCAGAGCGTTGCTGTATAAGTACCGGGATTGGTAAAGTTCTTTACCGGATTTTTTTGGGTAGAGGTAGTTCCATCGCTGAAGCGCCACTCCCATTTTGTAACCGGATGCGTGAAGCCATTCGATGCATCGGTAAATGTAATGGGCGTTTGCCAGCACACTTCTGCAGGCGCAGTAAAATCAGCCTTCGGTTGCGGATAAATTTTATCGGCTGCTTTCGTTACCGAATCAATACAACCGTACTGCGAAGTTATTTTCAACTGCACAGTAAACGGACCGGCCGAAGGATATGCATGCGACGGATTTTGAACAGTTGCGCTATTGAGTGCACCACTTGCAGGGTCACCAAAGTTCCAGGCATACGCAAAACCAGCCTGTGTACCATCAGCAATAGTAGAGGTATTTGTAAAGTTGATAACAGGGTTCGGCAAACAGCCATGCGATAAGGTAAAATCAACTGTTGGTTTAGGCCGGATGGTTACTGCTTTTTGATAAACCGGACTGGTACAACCGGTGTTGGTACGCAGTTGCAGACTGGCTGTGTAATTACCGGTAGCACCATAAGTAGTTGTTACATCGGCAGAGGATGTATTATTGATCGGACCTCCGACTCCCGTACTCCAGTTCCAGTTGGTTATACTGCCAAAGCCACCTGCTAACGATGAAGAATCACGGAAGGTTAATACTTTGCCGATACACAACGAATCCAGGATACCGAATTTCGCTACCGGTACTTTGGTAAGCGTAATGGTTTTGGTAACCGTATCGCTGATACAACCAATATCCGTCAATGCTACATACTTTACTGTAAATGTACCGGGGCTGAGATAGATTTTGGATGGATTGGCCGTGCTGCCCGTAGTACCGTCGCCAAAATCCCAGTAATGTTTAATGATGGGTCTTCCTCCCGAGTTGGTGCTGGGTGTAAACACCACAGCCGAATCGGTACAGCCTGAGCTCGTAAAACTAAAGTCAGTTGTTGGAGGATTGAACACCTGCAGATCAAATTCAATTTCCTGGTCACTGCTGCACCCATCACCCAAGGGGTTACGGGCATATACTTTTACCGTATAGGTACCCGCCGTAGGTATCGAATAGGTTTGCGGTATGCGGAATCGGTACACCATACGTCCGCTGATAAGGTAGCTGGTATCGGCTACAGGCGAACTATACGATACGGCAGGAAACAACGTTCCGAAATCCCAACGGATCGAATCGGGCTGATAGGGAAATGTAATTGAGAAATTAAAGGGTGAATTGATACAGGCTGCCGGGAAAGGTGCTGTACCCAATGAGTTCTTCGTATCAATAAACTGAAAGAGATCTTTCACATTCGTTCCCGCATTGTACCCGTACGATTCCACATTACCAAAACCATAGGCAATGGCAATAAAAGCTGAATCGGCCTTTAAGCTGTGTACAGGATTACTGGCCGACTTGGCCGAAACATCTTCCCGCAGGTATGAATACTGCGTACCCGGTATAGGGATGAAGGTACCCGTAGGTGCCACTCCGCTGATACGAAACGAAGCAGCTGCAGCTGTTTTAATAATAATATTGAGATAGTGATTGGTTACCTGGCTTTGACCCGTAGGTACAAAGTTTTGGTGCGCCGAAAACACGGTAATATCATTTATGGTCTGCTCAACCGGGTTGATGATCACCATTTCCGGATCGGTATTGGCGGCTGGTGTTTGGCAGGTTTGCGAACGGATATACATCACCACCGATGCCGGCTTATCGGCGGTAATGGCGGTTGGATTACCAGTTGAATACTCGTAATAAGAACCCGCAATTAAGCCTGTAAGTGTGGTGGTAACACCCAATTCTGTTTTCTGCACAACAGTGGCCGGATCTTTTACAAATACACGAATGATATCTCTGTTAGATGGATTATTGAAAAACGGCGCTGTTAAAAAGCTCTTGCCCCACGATGTGGTGGGAAATGGTTGCTGAAACAGGTTATCGCCACCTGATGCAACCGGTGTCGTACAATCAAAGGCCGACCAGGTGGTGGCCGAAAACACTGCAATCTTTTTACATTTTATACCGTTGGCTGCTATGGAGCGTACAATGGTGCCCGATATATCGGCATTTTGCTGAAACTGCACCTGGTACACATCGCCGGGGTTGGCCAGCGTTATGGTGTATGGCACACCCGCCGCCCTTGTGCCGGAGCGGCTTGTTACGGAGGGTGTTATTTCTACAATGGTATTCGTATCGGTTGCCACAACTGCAAGCTCTCCGTACCCTGCATTGGCACCACCGCTGCCCACATTCCGGTAACTGGGTATAATGTATTCCTTACTTAATACCGAAACAGGCAAGGCCAAGGTAGCCCCTGAACGTGCCGAACGGATAATATGTGCATATACAACCACAGGCTTATCGGAAGTAACACGTATACCCTTACCCACTTCAATGCCGTCCTGGGCAGTTAAATGAACTCCGGTATTGGGTGCATCGCCACCTGCACCGGGACCTAAAAACTTACGGGTAATGGTATTGGCAGTAACGGTAAAAGCGATAGTAGTACCCCCTACTTTGATGGTGCCCGAGGCATTTTGATCGGATGTGATATACAACCCCATCACCGAGTTGGTACCATCAATATGCGATGGGTAAGCGATCCAGAAATCTTTTCCCCGGTTCGAAAAATCCTGTGCACGCAAAAGTTGGGTAACAAAGAGTACAGTTACAAATAGACTGAAGAATTTTCTCATTTTTTAAGCAGCCTGAAGAGCGGGTTACAAGTTAATGATTAAATGGTGGGTAACTTCAATCAGGTCAGCAATTCTTCATGTAAGGATGTTAGACTAAAGAAAGCGTTTGACGTTTAATCGGCTGCAAACTTTTATTACAGTGCAATTTTTTTTAAATAGTTAATGGCCATCGGCCCTTCACAAAGCAACAAATCAACAATACTCAGATTGGGTACAAACCCATGCCGTTCACCAAAAACCTGCTGGTACACTGGCCAGCTACCGGTCTTCGGCTGCCCGGAGTCTTTTGCAACCTGCACCTGCTTCAGGAGGTCCTGCTCCCTTTCTACTGCCAAAAAGTCAACTTTTAGTTTTAGTCGTTGTACTGCCCATTCAGTGGTTTTTAGGTTCAGGTCCAGCAGAAATTTCTCCCGCTTCCGGTACAGGCTTTCCAGCCCGGGGGCATAGTCCTCAAACCAGGGAGCCTTCCGGTAATTGTCGTGGATACCCCGCCAATGGATCCGTTGCCAGGGTTCGGCATAGGAGATCCGCAAACCCTTCAATGCCACCTGCTGGTCTCTGCCGCCCTCTAACGGCACGCTGAGGAGGAGTGGACCATTAGCTCCCATTAACCGCATTCGGTTCAATTTTGAGGCTCTTTGGTAGTTTTGATATGGCGAAAATTCAACATTTGTTCGTTGTATAAATTTTAAATACGAATAAATATCTCCAAAATAATGTAAATCAATCATTTATATTATATTTAAATTCTGTTAACCTCCATGTTATCCAAAGTCATTTTTAAAGGACTGTTTCAACGATTTATAGGTACATTTTGCATTTATTTAAAAATAAATAAAATATAGTTAATAAATTTAAAAACAACCATTTACTATTATATTTAAGTACTACAATCCTTTGCCTTTCTCCGGTAGCTTCTTTACCCCAAAATCCGCTAATGAATTTAGTTCAAAAGTAAGACCTTCCACGAAAGCTTTTAAAAGAGATATCAACAGCTTGTGTTAATTTGCGCCAAACTCAAAAAGCGTGTTACGAACCTTCTCTCTCCTGCTCCTCTTGGTCCTGTTTTTCTGTTCCTGCAACCCTTTTAAGATTCCGGAGTACAAGGATTTTCAAAACCTTCGGCTGGAGTCGATCGGGTTAAATGAAACAACCGTGTACATGGAACTGGTTTACAACAACCCCAACCGCCTCGGTTTCCAGGTCAATCACACCGAGGCTGATGTGTATGTAGATGATGTGTATTTGGGAAGGGCCTACAGCGACACGTTGATCAAGGTTGCCAGAAAGGCAGACTTTGCCATACCCCTCCGGATTAAAACGGATATGAAGAATTTGTTCAAAAATGCCTGGTCGGCCATTTCCAGCAGGCAGGTAACCATCCGGGCCAACGGCACCATCCGGGCAGGTGTAGGCGGACTTTTTAAAACCATTCCGCTGGCCTACGAGGGCAAACACGAGTTGGGGATTTTGGAGCCGGCTCCGTAGAGAAGGTTTTAGGTTTCTTATTTTGAGTTTCTGTTCTCAACCTCACCTATTTGTACTGCTGCCCCGAAAGTTGTCTTTCCGACAAAGGAGGAATCTGTTAGGCAGAAAAAAGGACATTCTTCTTTCCTCAAACATTTAAAAGAAATTAATTACAAGTTAGCCTTGGGGGTTAAAGTACGAGGCGGCAAAATACGTTAAAGCGCTCATGCTACAACCGCACAAAAAAAGCCCCATCGCTCTAAACGATGGGGCTTTCTATTTTCAGCTTTGAATTATTGTTTTTTGGGCGGTCCGCCACCATCGGCTTCCCGTTTGCAGCAAAGGGGTAAGCGTTTGTATTGTTCCGCTTCAGCCACCACATCATCGGCATCAAAACCGAGGTTGGCAATGGCTGTTTTTACGTTTTCGATATTGGTGCGGTCGGGTGCAAAGGTGACGGTGGTTATTTTTTTACGGATGTCTACCACTACTTTCACCACGCCTTCTTCCGTTTTCATAAACTTTTCAATGCGCTCTTTGCACTCGGCACATTGGGCCTGTGGTGTTTTTATTTGTGCCACAATGGGCTTTTTAAACTGGGCCGAGGCGGTAAATGTTACCGCCAGGAAGAGTACGCTGAGGAATGTTTTCATGTGTTGAGTAGTTATTGTTTTTAAGTTGTCTGATTTTGAAGAGACCCACCCCCAAGCCCCCTCCAAGGAGGGGATTACGCCCTGATTAGACACAGAACAGTTTTTTGGACTATAATTCATGAGGAGTAGCAGTGCCGATATGAAATTACTCCATTCCCTTCCAATTGGCAGGGTCGGCACTCCATTTTAACAAAACTTCCTGTTCGCCTGCTTCCACAATCTGCTTATCGATTGCTAGCTGAATGAGTGTGGGATAATTGGTAAGCGACAGATATTTCACCCCGGCATTAGCAAATGCATCTTTGGCGGCATCAAACCCATAGTTGAAAATGGATACCATACCAATTACTTCCACACCTGCTGCCTTCAACACATCTACCACCTGAAGACTGCTTTTACCGGTAGAGATAAGGTCTTCAATCACCACTACTTTTTGTCCGGGTTCGTAGGCTCCTTCAATCTGGTTACCCAATCCGTGTTCTTTGGGTTTCGGACGCACATAGATATAAGGCAGCTTCAACTGATCGGCCGCCATAGCACCCCAGGCAATACCGGCGGTAGCTACACCTGCCAGCAGTTCTGCATTGGGAAACTGTTCGAAAATAACATTGCACATTTCGCTCTTGATAAACTCACGTACATGCGGAAAGGATAAGACTTTGCGGTTATCGCAGTAAATAGGACTTTTCCAGCCACTGGCCCAGGTAAAGGGCTCTTTTACATTTAGTTTAATGGCCTTAACTTGTAACAGTTTCTCGGCTACAGCTTGTTCATTTGTCATGCGGCAAAAATAAGGAACAAGGGACAAGGCTCAAGAAAAACCAAAATCCAAGGAACAAAAACAGGGTACAAGGGAAAATATCCAAAAAGCAAAAACCGAAGGAACAAGGTTCAGGAAACAGGAAAATCCAAGGAGCAAGGCACAAGCAACCGGAAACCTGCAACCAGAAACCTGTAACTTGCAACTCAAACCCACAACCTCAAACCTTCTACCCCCATGTTCATCAAAATCTATTTTGGCGATAAACCGGTTTTCCTTTGTAACGAAGTGGATGCTACTATTGAAGAATACATGCATCACCCCGATGCTGTGTTAATGGATGAAATTTCGGGGCCTGCCATTAAATCGCTGCTGCACGAAATTGCAAAGGAGGAGTTTCATGCAGGCATTTTATTGCACAGCGATCTTGATGAGCTGAAAAAAGTTTTCTTTAAACACTTTACATTGGTTACAGCCGCAGGTGGTTTGGTGGAAAATGAAAAAGGCCAATACCTGCTGATACACCGCCGGGGCAAATGGGATCTGCCCAAGGGTAAGCTCGACCCGGGTGAAACCATTGAGCAGTGTGCCGTACGGGAGGTAGAGGAAGAAACAGGGTTACAACAACCGGAATTGGGCGAGCTTCTTACCATTACCTATCATACTTACAACGAATTTGGCAAGCACATCCTCAAAGATTCGCACTGGTATAAAATGAAGGTAAAAGGGGCGCAAACCACAACCCCACAAACCGAAGAGGATATTCTGGAAATTAAATGGGTAAAGAAAGAAGATATCGGACTGTATTTGAACAATACATTTCCTTCTATTAAAGATGTGTTGCGTTTGGTGTGAGCAAGTTATGGGTTAAGAGTTATAAGTTACCCACCCCATATAATTTCCCGGCTTACGTAAGATGCTGACGCCCCTCCCAAGAGCGGATAAACGTTCTACTTGTTTAAAATTCCGGGGTTGCCGGTTCAATCATATCCCAAAGTGTACCGTACAAGTCTTCAAACACTGCTACTTTGCCAAACACTTCAACCGAAGGTTCACGCACAAAATTTACACCTGCAGCTTTCATACGCTCATAGTCACGTTGCAGATCATCAGTATGCAAAAAAAGAAATACACGGCCACCTGTTTGGTTACCTACGCTCGCCAGCTGTTTTTCATTGGCTGCTTTTGCCAGCAGCAAATACGTGATGCTGTTGCCGGGAGGAGCCATTACCACCCAGCGCTTAGTTTCGCTTAAAACAGTGTCTTCTACCAAACTGAACAAAAGTTTATCCCGGTAAAAAGCAATGGCTTCATCGTAATCCTTTACCACCAAAGCCAGTTGTGCTATTCGTTGCTGCATAGTATTTGTTAAAACAGCAAGATAGGTGGTTTCTGCTACAGCTGTCAGGCAAAATAAATCGGCTGTTCCCGAAAAGAAAGGTTACCTTTAATGTTCATTTGAGTAATCTCTTGTAAGCGAATTATAACATCGTCCCTCCTATTTTTCTTTTACACCAGCATTAAGCTCAACGTTTCTTTACGCTAAAACATGCAGGATGAACATTTATGTCTCCAATTTAGGCTATACTGTACAGGATGCAGAATTAAGCCAGTTATTTTCAGGTTACGGTGAGGTAACTTCTGCAAAGGTTATTATCGATAAAATGACCAATCAAAGCCGTGGATTTGGTTTTGTAGAAATGCCCGACGATGCAGCTGCCGGTACAGCCATTGCCGAATTAAACGGAAAAACAGTTGAAGGCCGGGCCATCAGGGTATCGGAAGCAAGACCACGTGAGGAAAAACCACGTAACAATCGCTGGTAATTTTTTTCAGCAATTTCTTTTATTCATATAAAAATCTCAGTGCAGTATGACGAATGACATGATTGAAAAGTTTATTGAAACCAAAGCAAGAAAGAGTGAGAAGGTGAATATCTTCTTTAAACAACGCAGTACCGTAAAAGGTATTTTTATCCGTAACCACGATTACGAAGAACTGAAGAGTAAAAACTTTTGGCGGATTATTTCGGAGTCGAAAATGGAAGAATGGAACCGTACAAAAGACAGCGGTCTTGCCCGTATTTTCAACGGTGCAGAATTTACCAAATTAAGTGAGGCGATTTAAACAACGTTTTTTAAACACAGCATATGTTTACACAAACCTGGCGAAAGTATTTACCGGTTATTCAGATTTTATTAAAGCGTTCGGCGCAAAGTGAGCAGTTACTGCAGATGAACCATACCGATTTTGAACGTGCTGCCGCAGGCAGGAAAATCCGTTACAGCTTTAACAATCTGGAACTGGTAAATGCACGTATGAACAACCAATCGAAACAACCGCCTTTTGCAAAAGAGTTTGCTGCTTTTTTGCTCGAAGATGAGAACATGAAACGTTTCCTTATGGATAAGCATGTAGAGTTCTCGATGACGAATGCATTTTCCCTTTCTATTAAACAGCACCTGCAGGTAGCAGTTCAGGAAGTGGACGAAGCCATTACAGCAACAGATAATGCAGATGCGCCGGAATAATTTTTTTAATAATTTAGTTTGCATCTTTTTACAAAAATATTTCAGCGCCTGCACCCGATGCAGGCGTTTTTTTTATCGATAACCATATTGTATGCAACGCTCAATTATTAAAGGTACCGGTTCGTACATACCTCCTGTTGTACAAACCAACACTGATTTTGCAAAGCATTTGTTTTATACTGAGGAACATGTGCCCTTACCTACTCCGCCAGCTGAAGTGGTAGAAAAATTTAAACAGATAACCGGTATTGAAGAGCGCCGTTATACCACCGACGATTTAAGCACCGCCGATATTGCAGCCATTGCAGCAAAAGAAGCCGTTGTAAACAGCGGAGATGATCCTGAAACACTCGACCAGATTATTGTTGCACATAACTTTGGTAATGTATTAAAGCATACCATACAAACCGATGCAGTACCATCATTAGCCTCACTCGTAAAACACAAGCTGGGCATACATAACCCCAGTTGTGTGGCGTATGATATCTTATTCGGCTGCCCCGGTTGGTTACAAGGCGTTATACAGGCCGATGCATTTTTTAAAGCCGGTATTGCAAAAAAAGCATTGGTAATTGGTGCCGAAACATTATCACGTGTAATTGATGTGTATGACAGAGACAGCATGATCTTCAGCGATGGTGCCGGTGCTGCAGTAATTGAATACAGCAATACATCCGAAAATGGCAGTGGCTTATTAAGCACCGCTGTACAAACCCATGCGTTGGAAGAAGTGAATTACATTAACATGGGGCCATCATTTTATCCCGAGAGCGATCCTCATGTACGGTTCATCAAAATGAAAGGAAGAAAAGTGTATGAATATGCAATGAAGTATGTACCGCAGGCGATGAAAGATTGCCTGGATAAAAGTGGCGTAGCTATTCACGAGTTGAAGAAAGTATTTATTCACCAGGCAAATGAAAAAATGGATGAAGGCATCATTAACCGCCTGTACAAATTATACGGTATCAATACTGCACCCGATCACATTATGCCTATGAGTATTCATTGGCTGGGCAACAGCTCGGTAGCCACGATACCCACGTTGTACGATCTTGTAAGAAAAGGTGAATTAAAAAATCACCGGCTCGAAGCCGGTGATGTCATTCTGTTTGCCTCTGTTGGAGCAGGCATGAATATTAATGCGGTTTGCTACCGTTATTAACGCTGCGAAAAAGTTTTACCATAGCGGCGGCCACCACCTCTTGGAATATTCTGTATTACAGGAATGGCCGTATTTACAACCGGCGCAGGTGAACTGTGCATGGTTACAATATCGTACGCATGATCTTTTACAACAGGTATCTGCTTTTTAATCAGCTTCTGAATGTCTGTTAAAAATGTTTTCTCGCTCCAATCACAAAAAGAAAACGCAACGCCACTCGCTCCTGCTCTTCCTGTACGTCCAATACGGTGTACATACGTTTCAGGAACATTTGGTAACTCGTAGTTGAGCACATGCGTTAACTCATCAATATCAATACCACGTGCAGCTATATCGGTTGCTACCAGCACACGTGTTTTGCGTTTTTTGAAATTATTCAATGCAGCCTGTCTTGCATTCTGCGATTTATTACCATGAATCGCTTCTGTACGGATGCCATGATTGTTCAACTGGCGTGCAAGCTTATCGGCTGCATGCTTCATTTGTGTAAACACCAACAACGATTCAATGGATGTATCTTCCAGCAATTTCACCAACAGCGAAAGCTTGTTCTGCTTTTCAACAAAATAAACCGATTGTGTAATCATTTCGGCAGTAGATGATACGGGAGTAACTTCTACCTTCACGGGATTGGTAAGCAGCATATTGGCCAACTGCTGAATTTCGGTTGGCATGGTTGCAGAGAAAAATAATGTCTGGCGTTTGGCAGGCAGCTTGGCAATAATGCGGCGCACATCCTGTACAAAGCCCATATCTAACATACGGTCTGCTTCATCCAATACAAAAAACTGAATTGTGCTGAGGTTGATATGTCCCTGCTGCATTAAATCGAGTAAACGACCAGGTGTTGCAATGAGTATATCAACACCACGTTTAATGGCCTGTACCTGGCTAAACTGTGGTACACCACCAAAAATTACCTGGTGACGAAGATTTAAAAAATGACCATAGGCTTTTACACTTTCACCAATCTGGATGGCCAGTTCACGTGTAGGTGTAAGGATTAAGGTTTGTAATTGTGCATGCTTCCGTGCCGTTTCTTGCTGCTGCTGGTGCATTAACTGCAATACGGGAATGGTAAACGCTGCTGTTTTACCGGTTCCTGTTTGCGCACAACCTAACAGGTCGCTTCGCTGAAGAATGGGTGGAATTGCTTTTTGCTGAATGGGTGTTGGACTGCTGTAGCCCTCTTTGCTCAACGCCTGTAATACAGGCTCAATGAGCTGTAATTCACTAAATAACACAAACTAAAATTTTAAAATTAAAAATGTGATAAGGCTATCAAAAAAAATGTTTGATACTTTATCTGCCTTAGGTTAACACATCACATATTTGAGGAGAAGGATACTCACAAACAAGGGAGAGATAACATTAAGAACAGCAAAGGTAAGTGTTTTACCGTTGCCTTGCCGATTTTAATTTAACGACCGTTGCAGAAGGCAAAGCTGCGCCGAAAAGCTTACCTTTATGCAGTTCCTGTATTTAACTGTTCCACTTTCTTCCGGAACAGTTGCTGACTCCGACAATCGTTTTTCTAACACATAAAAAATAATAATGGCCGAAACCTGGAATAAAAAAGAAAGAGAAAAGAAAAAGCAACAAAGCAAAAAAGAAAAAGCCGAGCGTAAGCAGGAACGTAAAGAAAACGCAAAAGGCAAAACCTTAGACGATATGCTTGCTTATATTGATGAGAACGGAAACATTTCTGATACTCCACCCGATTTAAGCAGAGTAAAAAAAGTGAAACTTGAAGACATTGAAATTGGTGTTCCCAAACAACAGGAGCAGGATCCTGCCGATGCAATAAGAACAGGCATTGTGAGCAACTTTAATGAATCGAAAGGCTATGGTTTTATTAAAGACCTTGAGAGTGGTGAAAGTATTTTTGTACACATCAACAACCTGGCAGAACCAATAAAAGAAAACAATAAAGTTACGTTTGAGATTGAACGTACGCATAAAGGTTTAAGTGCCGTAAATGTAAAACGTGCAGTTTAAACGCTGCGCAAAACATTAGTCTGCAAGCCGTACATAAACAGTATCGCCTTTTTGAACGCTTCTATCTGTTTGCAGCAGGTATAAGCGTTCTTCTTTTACAGCAAGCTCCAGCAAGCTATAGGCTCCACGGTAATGTACTGCAGCAACTACTGCTTCAACGGCATTACTTTCTTTTGTTGTTAATTGTAATTGCTGTGGACGAAGTAATAATTTCGACTGTTCATTGCTTTTATTAAACAAGGTTGCATCAACAGCACTGTATTCGCCCAATAATCCTGCAGCATATTCGCTTACCGGTTGTTCATATACTTCTGCTGCAGTACCCTGTTGCAAAATTTTGCCCGCCTGCATAATAAAAACAGTATCAGCCCATGCAAGCAGATCAGCCGGTTCGTGCGATACAAGAATGAAACTTGTACCAAACTGTTTGCCCGCTTCTTCCACCACCCGCTTCATGGTTGCTTTGTGCATTGCATCGAGATTGGAAAAAGGCTCGTCGAGAATTAATAATTTGGGCGATGTAATGAGCAAACGTGCCAGTGCAATGCGTTGTTTTTCGCCACCCGATAACTGGTGTGTTCTGCGGCGAAGTAAATGATCAATTTCACAAACAGCAAAAATCCGTTGCTCTTCCTCTTCGGGCAGCTTATTCGCCATATCGAGAAAATCATTTACCCAGTAATTATTCCTTAATTCAAAATGCTGTGAAAGATAACCGATGCCCGGATGGCCCGGTATTAACTGATCGAAGGGTCCCAGTATTTTCTGTCCGTTGAAGAAGAGTTCGCCGGCATCGGGTTGTACAAACCCTGCCACCATTTTTAAGAGTGTTGATTTACCAGAACCTGTTTCGCCTGCAATACCAATTTTCTGAAAAGGTTCCTGAACAAAACTGATACCGTTTACAGCGACTGTTTCTCCTTCTCTTTTAAAAACATTTCTTACTTCGAGTAAAGCCATGCCCGAAAGTAAAACAGAATACACGAACAGCAAACAGGCGTTTCAATTTGAAACGCCTGTTTGTGGATGCTACTCGTAAAAATGTTGCACCAATGAGTTGGAGATTACTTTGTATTCATCGCCTTTTAACACCAGCTGGTAACTGTTGTCAATGGCTTTGATATTGGGGTTTGACAAATGCCGCTCGTTATACGGACGGATAAGATCGGTTTCCTTAAGCAAATTTCCTTTAGCATCAATAACCCTTGAAAAAATGCGGTATTGAAAATGCCAGGGATTGAGTTGATCATCGGCACTCTTCGAATCATACGAATCGTTAAAGCCTTCAAAGATCAATTCACTGGCGTATTCAGGATGCGCCTGCAGTTCTTGAGTTATTTCAATCATTTCGTCCATTTGCGGATCGCCATGAATAATGCCGCTGTCCCAAATGGTTTCACCATTCAGGAAAATTACAAGACGGTTGTCAACATGTTTTACATTGATCCAATATTCCCGTTTCATGATTACTGTTTTTTGAGGTGATGTGTCGAATACAGACCTAAATTTCCATCATCTAAAAAACGCAGGTAATGACCAGTATTAGAAAATAAACTGATTAAAATACGTGTTTGAAACCTGTTGAAATGATAAAAATCAACTGCAGCTAAAGGACTCAGAGGTCGAAATAAAGGTGATTGTGGTTGTTGCACTTGGGGTTGAATGCAGCATTGCAGTTTGGGCAATGATAGCCGCTGTGGAGGTATTGGCTGATGGTTAGCTCATGCTTGCACACGCCGCAAAGAATAGCTTTTGTATCCAACTCATTCGCCTGCCAGCGTTGGGCAGTGTGTCCGGCAGTTTCTTCATGACAGAAATAACAAGGATAATACGTATTACAGCATTTAAACCTAATAGCAATAATATCAAGAGGCGAATGATAATGCTCGCATCTTGTTTCATCATCAACAGGTTTGCCTTTTATTTCAATCATTACTGCAACAAATAAAGATGATTAAAGAAGTACAAGCTTTTGTAATAACTGATCGGTTGTAACTGCTGGATCGAAACACAAACCCGGATGCACAGCAGATGCCTGTACAATTGTACTTCGCTTGGCTGTTAACCAACGGAAACGTGCTGCATGATCAAGCTCTGCAATCGGGCTGCTTCCTTTAACGCCTTTACTGATTTGTTCAAACGCTTCAAGATGCATGCGTACATCAGCCAGATCAATCTCGGGATCGATCGCCAATAAGCGCTTTTCATCCAGCACATATTGCATATCGAGAAATGCAGGTCGTTTGCAAAAAACGATCACCCCCACGTTCAGGAACTCTTCCCGTTCCACACGTGGCACAACACGTATAACGGCATACTCAAATGTGCGTTTTTCCTGCATGGATGGCTTCGTTTACAAAGATGGATGAATGTTGTATGCGTGTATTCAGAAACTGTACATATACTTCCCGTAATGCAGCAGGATCTTTTGTTTCATGTTCACCAATTAAAAAACTATCGGGCACAACCGATACAATAGCTGCAATACGCTCCGGTGTAAGGATTTGTTTCAGTTGCTCATCAACTTCCTGCAACTGTTTGGCTTGTGGTAGCAGCACGTGATCTTTGATCTGCACAAACGGACGTATTGCCTGTTCTTGCCACTGATAACCCGAATGATGAAAATATAAAGCAGCACCATGATCAATCAACCACAGTTCATTTTTCCAGGTAAGCATGTTGGTGTTGCGTGCAGTACGGTCTACGTTGGTGAGCAATGCATCGAGCCAAACAATTTTCGATGCAAGCAATGCTTCAACTTTGTTTACTGCAGGATCGTAAGTAATGGCCCCGGACAAATAATGCAGCCCCAGATTTAATCCCTGGCTTGCTTTCAGCAGATCCTGAATTTCTTCGTCAGGTTCTGTACGTCCAAAAGCTTCGTCCAGTTCGGCAAACACCACTTCCGGTACTTTTAAACCAATAGCCCTTGCAATTTCAGCACCAATAAAATCGGCTACCAATGCTCTCTTCCCCTGTCCTGCTCCACGAAATTTCAACACATACAGAAAACCATCATCGGCTTCGGCAATGGCAGGCAACGAACCTCCTTCACGCAAAGGTGTTACATACCGCATTACCTGCACAGTTCTTATTTCGGGAGGAAGTATTGCCAATGAAAATAATTTCTGCTAAACTAAAGCAAGATGATGGTTCGGCAAAAACAGATCAGCAAACTATTGCGTAGATGAAGTTGCGATTTGCATATGCAAGAGAGGAAAAGGTTGGCCTGCACCATCCAGTTCGCTTCTGCCGGTAACAGTAAAACCCATGTGCAAATAAAAATCAACAGCCTGTTGGTTCTGTTCGTTCACATCTACTTTACATGCGCCCAGCTCCTGCAAGCAGAATGTAATCAGTTGCCTGCCAATTCCTTTACCACGACTATCGGGGTGAATAAAAAGCATTTCAATCTTCGCTTCATCAACGCCTGCAAAACCATAAACAGTTTCGGCACTGTCTGCATACACAAAGAGCTGTACATGCGAAAAAGCCCTGGGTAAAATGGCTTTGATATACTGCAGATAATCCTCCGGCAGAAAATCATGTGTGGCACGCACAGAAGCTTCCCACAATGTTAGGAGCAGCGGATAATCGTTTGTTGTTGCAGGACGTATCATACTTCACTCAGCGCTTTACAATGTATTCGCCAACTTGTTTTCCGGAATCATCGAGCATCTGCAACTTTAATTCTTCCATGTTGGCTTTTACTTTTATCAACGTTCGGGTACCGGGTTTGGGTCCTCCTCCAATAACCAATGGATAATGATGCGCTGCATTTGGCGGATAAACTCCATACTTGTGCGTATGTCCAGATATTACCAAATCAACTTTGTATTGATTTAAGAGTGGCGTAAACAATTTACGGCAATGGAGTTCGCCTTTCGCACCTACCGTATAATGCGTAGGTATATGCATCTTTACAACTTTAAAAGGAGCATTTTTATACGCTTCTGATTGCAGCACTTTTTCGAGCCACGCTGCCTGTGTTCGACGGAAGTTTTCAAAGTCAACAAGACCGGAGTATACAGCAGCTGTATCTTCTTTATCTTCTCCTGTATCTAACACAATTACAAAAACCGGCCCGTGGCGATAAGTAAAATATGCGCCGTTCGGAAACGATAAATAATCGATCGTTTCTCTTGCAAACTGCCCTCGTATATCATGATTACCCCTTACAAAAATCATTGGCTTTTGTGCCGCAAAAGTTTCGGCACAAGGTTTAATCGTTAGTTCAATCACCTGTTCTTCACTCTCCGGATCGTTAAACATATCACCGTTCAAAAAAACATAATCAAATGATTCATTTTTATTCAAGCTGATTAAATGACTATATGATTCTTTTACGTCATGAATATCGTTTAAAATAAGCCAGCTTGCTTCTGTTGCCTGCTCATCCATTGTTATAAACTGAAATGTTTTGCTGTAGATCGTTTCACCATACACAACTTTGTAAGGCTGAAACTTTACAATGCTTTTTGATGCGACCCTGTAATAATAGTTTGTACCAGGTTTAAGATTATCCAGCTCCACTTCGTGAATACGGGTGTTTGCTTGCACAAGCCCATTGTTCACTGTATGTTGCCTGTGTGTAAAATTTTCTGTTTCACCAAACTCAACCCAACTGTACGATTTAAGGTTGGTGATCCAGCGGATATAGAGTTTGGAAGACTCAAGCGTAAGTAAGTAAGGATCTGTTAAAAAAACATGCTTACTACCCGGCCCCGGCTCTACTTCAGAAGGTTCGTTATCGCAACCTTTGATATAAATAAATCCCGCCGCACCAACACCTGCGATTTTAGCAGCATTGGTTAAAAATTTCCGGCGGTTGAAAGATGGTTTTTGGTTTTCCATTACAAGGATGGTTTTCAAAGCAGCTAATTTGTAAGCTGCAGTTCAATATTACAACCATCGCTTAAATTATACAAATCGGGCTAGCTGTTGGCCTTGTAATATGCACAAACCGTATTCATCAAACACTTGTCGCAGTTTGGTTTGGGCCGGCAGATTTCCCGTCCTAAAAACGACATGGCCATACCTGCGTCCCAATCTTTCTGCGGCAGGGCCTCCATGATCTGCTTTTCAATTTTCTTGGGATCAGTACCTGTGGCAATACCTAAACGTGGAGCTACACGCACCACATGCAGATCAACAATTACACCTTCAGCCGGCTTACCGCTTTCACGCAAAATAACACAAGCCGACTTACGACCAATGCCGGGCAATGCCACCAATTCATCTAACGTAAGCGGTATAGCTGCATCTTTTTTAATTTGTTGTGCAATGCCTGTTAACCATTTTGCTTTATTACCGAAGTTGCGCACTTTACTGATGTAGGGAAACAGTGTTTCTTCTGTTGCCTTTGCCAGCGACTGCATATTGGGATAAGCTTCAAATAATGTTGGTGCAAGGCTGTTGATGTTACGATCGCTATCCTGTGCCGACAATACAACCATTACCATCAGTTGATAGGTATTTTTATACTCCAGCGGATGTTGTTTGCCTTTGTATTTTTTGAGCAAAGGTTTGATGGCTTCGGGCCAGTTGGTTGCAGCAGGCATGATGAATGGTTTGAGATGAATTGGTAAGCTACAAAAAATTATTGAGCAGCTTTTTCAAGATCAGCAATCACAATCTTTTTCATTTGCAACATCGCCTGCATTACACGCCCTGCTTTTTCACGATCAGGATGGCTGAGTAATTGACCCAATGCCGGCGGAACGATCTGCCAACTCAAACCAAATTGATCTTTTAACCAGCCACACATACTTTCGGATCCGCCATTGGAAGTTAAACGCTCCCAGTAGTAATCAATCTCCTCCTGTGTTTCTGCATTAACAAAAAACGAGACCGATTCGTTGAACTTAAACATGGGTCCGCCATTGAGTCCTTTAAATTCTGTTCCTTCAATTTCAAAGGCAACGCCCATTACTGTTCCACCGGGGCCGGGCATTACAGAAATCTTTTTTGAATTTTTAAATACAGACAGATAAAAGTTCATAGCTTCTTCTGCATTGCCGTCGAACCATAAAAAAGGAGTGATCTTTTGCATGATGATGTAGTTTAATGAATGATTGATACAACAAACATACACGCATTATGTTCAAAATAAGAGGTGCGGCTGCGACAAACAAAAGGCCGTTTACGACAGAATCAGTTTCGGTAAGTATTTACATCAAACGGAATCCAAACCAACTCTTCCACCATACGATTGCTGCCGGTTATTTTTTGCTGTCGGCTGAAGTACAAGCGTTTTTCTTTTTCATGTACAAAGGGACAAAACTCTGCATCAGCTGAATTAATGGGCGCACCTAAATTCTTCGGCTCACTCCATTTGCCATTTTTATAAAAGCTGATGTACAGATCCACTTCACCCAATCCTTTCGGATCGCTGGAAAAATAAATGATGTAATTGCCTTTAGGAGATATGAACGGATTCGATTCTCTTGCTGTTGTATTAACCGGGGCACCAATGTTGATCGGTGTTTGATAGCTTCCCTTAACAAACCTGGAAACATAAATATCCGATGAACCTTTCCCATCTTCATTGCTCTTCATAAAATATATATCGCCTTTCCGTGTTGCAGATGCGTATGATTCTGAAGAATCGCTGTTTATTACATTCCCTAAATGCACAGCTTCACTCCAGCCATCTTTTGTAAGATGTGATGCCCAGATATCAAACCCTTTGCGGTTGGGTTTGCCCGGTACTGCCCTGTTCGATTGAAACAACACGGTTTTACCATCGGGTGTAAATATGGGATCAATATCTTTCCATGCAGCAGTACGTGTAGAGAAAACAGCCGTAACAGGCTTCTGCCATTTGCCGTTGCGTTTTACCGATTGCATGATCTGCAGCGTATCTCTTGCTCCATTGGAATAAACCCAGAATGCAGTTTTACTATCGGGCGAAATGGTTAAGCCAAACTGTCCGCCACTGGAGATAATACCCGGCTCAAATACCTGCACCCTTTGTTGTGCAATGAGGGTTTGCATAAAAAGTAAAGCGGCTGCAAGCAAAGTGAATTTCATACTGATAAGTTTTAATAAAAATAATCGAACCGTTTACTGTTTCTTTAAAAATATGATGAGCGATTTGTTAAAACAGGTTAACGGACAGAAAAGCATGCTTACGTTTTTCATCACGCAGGAAGCAGTTGCTATCTTTACCGCATGTACAAACAAACGCTTTTCATATTCCTGCTGTTTATTGCCACTACAATCAAGGCTCAACAACTAAACGCTGTTGTTCCGGTTCCCGTAAAAACAGAACAATTGAATGGACAGCCTGTAAAACTTTCAGCAAATGCAGTTATATCATTTGATGACATCTTTACACAACAGGCCGCTTACCTGCAACAGCAATTACAACAGCAATGCGGTTTACCAACAACTGCACAAAACAGTAAGGCTGTAAAAACAAAAGCAACTGTTTTTTTGCAGTTCAGTAATGCCGTTTCAAAAGATGAAATGTATATACTGGAAGTACAGAACCAGCAGATCGTACTAAAAGCAAAAACGGTAAGAGGTATTGTGAACGGTATTCAAACCTTGTTACAATTACTGCCGCTGAAACAAACATCCGCCATTGAGGTTACCGCCTGCCGCATTTATGATTATCCACGGTTTGCTTATCGTGGCATGCATCTCGATGTAGTGCGTCATTTCTTTCCCGTTTCATATATCAAAAAGTATATCGACTATTTGACTTTTCATAAATTCAATACTTTTCATTGGCATTTAACAGATGACCAGGGCTGGCGGATTGAAATGCTTTCCTATCCCAAACTTAACAGTATTGGTTCGTGGAGAGATTCAACACTCATCGGTCATTTTAAAGATACACCTGCCCGTTACGAACACAAACGTTACGGTGGTTATTACACAAGAGCCGAAGTAAAAGAGATTATCGCCTATGCATCTGTGCGTGGCATTACGATCATTCCTGAAATTGATATTCCCGGGCATAGCCGTGCAACCATTACAGCTTATCCCGAATTAAGTACAGATCCAACCAACAAATGGGGCGTTGCAGCCACATGGGGTATGTACAACCGGGTGAACAATGTATTGGCTCCAACACCTGCGACCTTTGAATTTTTGCGCAAGGTATTTCATGAAATTGCTGATCTCTTTCCATCGCCTTACATACATGTGGGTGGCGATGAGTGCAGTAAGATGTGGTGGAAACAAAGTGCAGCTACGCAACAGTTCATCAAACAAAACAAACTGAAAGATGAAGTGGCACTGCAAACGTATTTTATTGAACAGGTGAGCAAATACCTGAAAGAGAAAAATAAAAAAGTGATCGGCTGGCACGAGATCATGGAAGGCAAACTCGACACAAATACCATCGTGATGAACTGGGCCAACGATGCTAAAGCGATTGAAGCTGCCAACAAAGGTTTCAATGTGATTATGACGCCGGGCAAGCCCTACTACTTCGATCATTACCAGAGCAAAGACCCGAAAGACAGTCTGGCGATACATGGTTACAATCCATTGGAAGCTGTTTACAATTACGATCCTGTTCCTGCATCCATCAAACAAAAAGGATTAGAGCATAAAATACTCGGCGGACAAGCCAACGTATGGACCGAATACATGGAGTGGAGTACCAAAGTAGATTACATGGTTTTCCCACGCATGACCGCCGTATGTGAAAGTTTATGGAGCATGCCTTCTCAAAAAAATTATGCTGATTTTCTACGCCGATTGAAAGTAACTGTTATTCCACGTTATCAATATTGGAACAGCAGTTGGTTTCCTGATTTTGAAAAATGGCCGGCAGAAAAGTAAAGCTGAAAGCAAGTATTTTTGCGGCACATTATGCATCCGCACATCCAACGTTTATTGCAGTGTATTGACCTCGAAGAAAAAGAACAGGCCAACCGTTACAAACTCGATCAAACACATTCGCTCAAACAACTCAAAGCCGAAGGACTGGCTTTGCATCCGATTGTTGTTACACGAAAGAATTTCGGCTATGCCGATTATCCGGAGATCACATTCAAACTTCCGTTTCCGCCGGAAGCAAACATGTTTCGTGATGGTGCGGCGATAGAATGTTTTATTACAGGTGAAGAACCCATCAAAGGCGTACTGCTGAACCTTGATGGAAAGAATGGTGAGTTCCGTTTGTTTGCTCCTGATTTCCCCGACTGGATTGAAGATGATGGTGTGGGTATTAAACTGGCGCCCGATACACGCACCACCAGCATCATGAAAAAAGCATTGCAGGAACTGGAGCACCACAAAGCCAACTATCAACTGTTTCAGCAACTGCACGATAACTATGCGTCAACAGAAAGCACACAACAGCATTCAACTTATTCTGCACAGTTCCGAAATAAAGGATTGAATGAAAGTCAGCAGCAGGCAGTAACTGCGATTCTCAACAACGAGCATGTAAGTATTGTGCATGGTCCGCCCGGCACAGGCAAAACCACTACACTTATTGAAGCCATTGTACAACTGGTACAAAAAGGTGAGAAAGTATTGGTATCTGCACCCAGCAATACCGCTGTTGATCATTTAGCAAAAGGATTATTGCAGCAAGGCATTAATCTCTTGCGTGTAGGTAACGCAACCAAAGTGGATGAACTCATTTTCAATCATACGCCTGAAGGAAAACTCAACAACAGCAAAGCGCTGAAAGAAATCAAGGAACTGAAAAAAAGAGCAGAAGAATTTCGACGGATGGCGCTGAAATATAAACGCAGCTTTGGCAAAGCAGAACGGGAACAACGCAGCTTACTGTTTAAAGAAGTAAAGAACATCCGTAGCGAAATAAAAAAACTACAACACTACAACGAAGAAAAACTGTTTGATGAAGCACAAGTCATTGCCGGAACGCCGATTGGTTTGTATGATGCCGAATTAGGCAACAGGATCTTTACCACACTGGTGATTGATGAAGCCGGGCAATGCATTGAACCCTTGGCCTGGTGTATTTTTCCATTGGCTGAAAAAATTGTACTGGCAGGCGATCACTGGCAGCTACCTCCTACTGTGTTAAGCAATGAAGCAGCAATTCTCGGTTTCAACCGTTCTATACTGGAAGTAGCGATTGATACAATGCAATCGGCATCATTGCTCAACATTCAATACCGCATGCGCAAGACCATTGCGGGTTTCAGCAGCAGTTATTTTTACAACGATCTATTGCACACAGCCGAGCATTTAGCAGATACCGGTGTGCATTTAACATTCATCGACACAGCCGGCTCCGGTTATAACGAAACACATGGACCAGATGGTGTGAGTCTGCAAAATGAAGGTGAGTTGAACATTATTCGCCAGCTGATAGAAAGTGAGCAACTCGATGTACAACAGACGGCGTTCATCTCTCCTTACTCCGGACAAGTAGCTGCTGCCAAAGAACAACTGCCAAAAGGTTTGCGCATCAGCACCATCGACAGTTTTCAGGGACAGGAAAAAGAAACCGTGATTGTTTCACTGGTGCGTAGTAACGATGATGGCGATATTGGTTTCCTAAAAGATTACCGAAGAATGAATGTGGCCATTACAAGAGCAAAAGAACAACTCTTTGTAATTGGCGATAGTGCAACGGTTGGTGCTGATCCTTTCTATAATCAATTCTTAACCTATGTTGAAAAACATGGGACTTACAGAACGGTGTGGGAGTTTGAGCTGTAGGTTTATTTTTGCCAGCAGACAATAAGATGTAAAAAGAAGGATCGTATTTGTGTTTGTGTTTTAGCTTTTGTTGAATGTTCATTTGTAAATCAACTAATTTTTCACCAAGAAGGTATGTATATTTATATGTTGGCTGCAAGTTTTGACAAACACATACTATAAAATTTATGCTTAGACTTTATGAAAAACGCTTTGCACACTCATATAAAATACTTTTTTCTTTTGCTATTTTCTTTTGTCTCAAAGTATACTGCACTCGGACAAAGCAGTTTAGAAGGCAAATATTGTTATCGGGGAATTAATTCTTCTTCAAACTATATCATTTTTAATGCTGATAATACCTTTCAATTTTCATATGCAGTCTGTACAATACGTGACATTGCTTGTGGAAGCTATTCTATTAAAAATGACACTGTCTATTTTTACTACAAATCTGGAATAACTGACACGACCTGCAACACCCAAAAAATTAATCTACTAAAATTCGATGGACAAAGTTCCTATTACCTTTTTAGTAGCTTGGGCGACACTTTATCTCGACCTTACAAATTGTATTTTCAAAATGACAAGCTGTACTCCATATCAAAAAGCGGACAAGTAATATTTAATTATAAAAATGATTACACTTACAAACCGACAAAATCTGAAAGAAGATATTATAAACGTAGATATTTTTTTTCGGACACTTTGTAAGAAAATCAAACGATGCTTCAGAATTTAAAAAAGTAACTTAAACCAGCAGCCAACAAAAGGTTTGGCAATATTGGGGCTTGACGGAATAAACTTCAGCTTTTATACTACTACGTTCCTTTCGTCACCAGCTCGACTGAACGCTGTACAGCATTTGTAATCACAATCAACATTAGTAACTATATTTAACTTCAGTTCAGGCGTGACGAAACGCAGCCGCCCCAACATCGCCAAGCCTCGAACGTTACCTTCAACCCAGTTTCTTAACCTGCTTCACATAATCGTATTGCAAATCTTCATGCATGGCTGCAACAGCTTTATCGATCTTCTTTACCTGTGCTTTGTAAATATTACTGATGATGGTATTGCTGTTGATGGTTGTACCCAGCTCTTTTATTCTTGTGCATAAGTAAATCAATACTTCCGTTTCCACTGTTTCACTACCACTGTAACGGATATACTTTGCAGCGGTTCGTACAATCTTCCGCAAGGTCTTTTTTACAAAATATACATTGCTTTTATTGATGGTTTCAAACAGCTCATCTACTTCTTCATTTACATGTTTTATGTATAGAGCTGTATCATCAGCTTCAAACAACAGATAAGTAAGCAGTTCTTTATTCTCCTTCTTGAAACGGGCCAGCCGCAAACACAATTCGGTTACCTTGTTTTGCGGCAGCTGTTGCAGTTCCTGTTTAATTTCCTGTATGGTAGCAGCTTTCATATTTCTTACTGTTGCGGTTTTGCCTCCACTACTTCTATTTCAAAAACCAGTATACTGTTGGGTGGAATTTTAGGTGAGCGTGTACGAATGGAATAGGCAAGTCCGGAAGGAATCACAATTTTTATTTTACCGCCCACTTTGCAATACGGTAACGCCAGTTGCCAGCCACGGATCAAACGGTTCAAGGGAAAAGTGGCAGGCTTTTCTTTTGTTTGATCGAACACCGAACCATCGCTGAACAAATAACCTTTGTAAAAAACAGTAACCGTATCGGTAACAGCAACAGACTTACCCGTTCCTTCTTTTACAATGCTGTAATACACGTCAACCGCTTTTTCCTTTGCATCTGTTTTCCCGCTTGCAATAGCATCCTGTATCACTTTCTCATCAAATGTTGCCTGCTGTATACTGTCAACATTTGAAAAAGGCATCAGCACCGGTGCTTTTGCTGCTGTTGCAGATAACTCTTTTAACGAGCCGTTACCACGCTGCACCCACACCTGTTGTATCTGCAATGCACCCGGTTGCTTCTTCAGGTTGGCGGTATAAGAAGACGCAGATTTAATGTTTCCCCATTTGCCATTTACTTTACAGGTGCCAATGAGCTTCCACTTGTTTTGATCGGGCAGAAAAACATAACCGGAGTACAGCGTATAGTTCAAAGCCGAATCGCTTGCTGTTGCGATATACAACTGAACGGGTTTATCTGCAGCAAATGCATGTTCCCATTCAAGACTGTTTCCATCTTCTTCATCCACATCTATTCCTTTGGTAACGATGATTGCACCTGCAGGAAACGAAAACAAAATATCCTGTTCTTTTCTATCAGCTTCTACAAATAATTTCAATCCATCTGCTTGTATACCGGCCTTCGCTTCTTTTTTGGTTGAAATTTTATTGATGTGCACCTGTGCCAGTAATCCGTTTGCACGCAAACTATCGGGCAATGCATAGTTGCTGAGAGAATCTTTTGCAGCAGCATGACCAACGCATGCAGCTATCATGCAAAAAAGTAACATAAACGTAAGCTTCATACAATAAATATTGCATCAAACATACTAAAGCCAAATTGAAATAAAAGAAATAGCAGGCAAAAAGAACAGGCTAGCGAATAAGTGTAATGGTTCCTTTGCGGGTGTACACTTTCTCATCAATACCTACTCCGCTGAATTGCCAAACATAGGTACCGGGCACCTGCGGAACGCCTTTAAACGTTCCATCCCAACCGGGATCATTTGTCTTCCACGAATACAATTCAACACCCCAACGGCTGAATACTTTAAACGAATACACTTCCTTAATACCATCGGTAACCGGATAGAAACGATCGTTGAGATTATCGTTATTGGGGGTAAAGGCATTGGGCAGATAAACCGTTACTCCCGGAATTGTTTTTACAAACTGTGTATCGATGGTAATACAACCCAAACGGGATGTAATACGGATATTGTATTGCTGGTTGCCGATTGAAGGACGCTCAAACACCGGTGAAACAGCAGATACATCGTTTAAGAATGCAGCCGGATTCCACAACACTTCATTTCCGAATGTACGGGCCTGTAAAGTAATCGGTGCGTTGATAAACGTATAGCGTATAGGATACGTAATTCCTTTCTGCGGATCTTCTACTTCAACAGTTACCCTTCTTGTCTGCAGTTCGCAACCATCTGTATTGCGAAGCACCGCATGATAAGTACCCGACGATGTTATGCGCAAACTGTTTTGCGTAGCACCCGATAGTACCAGATCGTTTTTATACCACTGTACAATTGCACCCGGCGGTACTCTTACAACTGCACTATCGCCGGAATCGCTGCAAAAGGCCAGCTTGCCTGCAAAAGTTAATGTTGTATCGGGGTTAGATGATTTTACGAGTACGGTATCGGTTTTAAAGCAGCCTCCTCCTCCACTATAAACTGTAACCACGTAGTTGGTTGACACCGGTGGCGAAGCAAAAGGATTGGCAATATTTGGATCGGATAAGCCCGTTGCCGGCGACCATCGGTACGTAAGGCCGGGCTTGGCATTCTCTCCAAGTAAAACAGGTGTGGTGCCACAAAAAACAGCGTCTTTTCCTGCATTGGCCTTCAATGTAAGCGTATCGAGTAATCGGGCATACAGCGTGTCTTTACAACCATAGCCATTATACGGAGTTACTTCTACAGCAAGCAATTCTCCTACCGGGTACGGAGGTCGTAAACTGAGATTTTGCGATGAACCAAGCACTTTCGTAAAGTTGCTGTTGAACCATTGGTAGCCCTGGAAACCATAGGGTGCTACCACGTTTACCAACGTATCGTTGGGGCAATACGTAGCACCTGTAAACTCGCCTGTGCATTCTGTATTCACATCAATGTATGCATATCCAAAATGACGAACGAATGTGCAATCAGCTGTTTTAAAAAATAAACGAATGGTTTTACCTGCCTGGTTGTTGAGATTGATGGTTACCGCCGTCCAGTCTTTACACCATACCGGTGTATTTTCTGTTTGCCGTGTACCAGCTTCAAAAAAGCCAGGCAATGCACTACCGAACGGAATAAATTTAAACGAAGAGCAATCAATCACTTTGTTATCGGTAAGATTGAGCACTTCCATTTCCAATCGTGGCTGCTCATACTCTCTGTGATTAGGTCCTTCAAACACTACCGCATAATGATAGGTGATGGAATAAGTGTTCATGTTTGCGGGAATGGTAAACTCGTACGAAAGACCTTCGGCCTGAGCCCCGCCTGTGGTGTTTCCCAACTTTACAGAATAACCACTACCGTTGGGGCAAACTACAGGAAAGTTTCCAAAAGGATCCCGTTCACCAGCATTATTAATTCGACTGAACATGGTATGCTGATTACCATAAACAACACCAGTAGAACTAAGTGTAATTACATTTTGTCCTGTTGCTGCCGATACCGTTCCAGTGTAGGCAGTCCAGTTAGAAAAATCTCCCCGTTCAAAATCAATATTGGGTGGACATTGTGCAGAAGCGTTGAAACAAAGAAATACCGCAACCGATACAGCAATAATGGTGGTATAGATATTTCTCTGTTGAAAAAGCGGCATAATGTAAGAACGGGTAAGGAATTGCCCGAACTTCTAATTTACTAAAAAGCAGGAAGAAGTGGAATGAAATAGACTGAACCGGGAAAAAATAATTCTGAATCGGACGAAAAAGCAGACAACAAAAAGGCCATCTGCTGAGAGATGGCCTTTACAGTGTTTTATTTGTTGAACTTATTTGCCGGGATCGCCCTTTTCTATTTCACGGTTCATCTCTTCCATATCTACCGGCTGCGAATCATCGCCCAGCAAATGCAGGCTGAAATAATCGCACATTTTCCAGAAGAAATATTCTGTCATTGTACCATACCCATGACGTTGACCAGGTAATACCACCAGCTCAAAACGTTTATTGGCCTTGATCAATGCATTCACCATACGCAAAGTATTTGCAGGATGAACGTTGTTATCAATATCACCATGACTCAACATCAAATGACCTTTCAGATTTTTTGCCAACTCAGGGTTACGTTCAATCGAATACACAAAGCTGGTATCGCCTTTATCGTTCACCACTTCTTTTACACCATGATGTTTTTCGCTCCACCAACGGTTGTAAATATTGTTCTCATGATTACCTGCACTGCTAACCGCCACTTTAAAGAAATCGGGATACACCAACATGGCAGCAGTACTCATAAAACCACCACCGCTGTGTCCGTGAATACCAACTTTGTTTACATCAATAAACTTATGACGATAGCCTAATTGCTCAATCGCCGCTTTTTTATCCGCTAAACCATAATCACGCAAATTGCCATAGCCATAGTTGTGGTACCATTTGCTGCGAGATGGATGACCACCACGGTTACCAACAGTGATCACCACAAAACCTAACTGCGCTAAACGATCTACACGATCCATACCACGGCCAAATGCTTTGTTCACCGCTTCAGTTTGCGGACCGGGATACACATACTCAATGATGGGATAAGTTTTGGTACTGTCGAAATTGAACGGCTTGTACATTACACCATACAAATCGGTAATACCATCCGCTGCTTTTACTTTAAACGGTTCGGGGAATTTATATCCTGCTTCCATCAAACCACTCATATCGGTTTTTTCCAACTGCATGATTACACGACCTGTGTTATCCTGCAACAACGAAACAGGCGCAGTGTTCACACGAGAGTAGGTATTGATGAAGTAACGCATGTTATCGTCCATGCTCGCCTGGTTATCGTGGTTTGGCGTAGTTAATAATTTTAAACCAGTACCATCGAAATTGATACGGTACAAATGCAGGTAGTAAGGATCTTCATTCGGTTCACGGCCATTGGCAGTGAAATACAATACACGGTTCTTTTCATCAATCGCTTCAATGTCTTCGCAATGGAATGCACCGCTGGTGATTTGATTTTTGAGTTTTCCGTTTTCATCGTACAGATAAAAATGTGCCCAGCCATCACGTTCGCTCCACTGGATCATTTCTTTTCCGTTGTTTACCAAACCAAGACGTCGTGTTTCCACATAGGTATTCATGCGCTCTTCAATCAACGTTGTTACAGTACCTGTTGCAACATTTACTGCACATACATCAATACGTTTCAGATCACGGCTGGTACGTGTCATATAAAACTTTTCGTTGGTACCATGCCAGATGGTTGCACGGTTTTCTTCATCACGCTGAAACTGTTTTAACGGAGCCGACCAAACCGCAATCTCTTGGTCTTTAAATGCAGACACACCGATTTTCTTAGAGGTCTTTGCTGCAAAATCGAAGAGATATAATTCACGGATGGGCGCTTCTTTTTCGCCGGGCATCTGGTACTTGTAGGTTTCCAAAGTTGGACGAGGTTCTGCAATGCTGTTGATGACCCACAAATCTTTTACCTTACGGTTATCGCTACGTGTAAGTGTGAAATACTTTCCATCGGGACTCCACATTACAAAAGCCGATTTGCGCTTGTCTTTGTTGCGTTCTTTTTCTACGTTGGTTTCGTTACCAAAACCGCCACCATAACTGTAATCTTCTACACCATCGGTTGTTAACTGGTATTCTACAATGGTGCTGTCCTCTTCTTTAATTTGTGCTTTGCGGTAGTTTGCTGTATCCATGTAATACAGGTTATTCTTCTTTGCATAAAGCACATATTTTTTATCGGGAGAGAAAGAAGCCCATTGCAAACGGTCTTTCGGTTTCTGGTAATCTTTCAGCTCGGTTAATACGCCGGTAGTAAGATTGTATTCGAAATAAAAGATCTTCTTTTCTGTTGCTGCGGGTGCTCCGCCGGGGCGTGCACCGCCGCCATTTCTGCCACCACGTGCAGCAGAGGTATCTTTCTTTACTTCATCAATGGTACTTTTAATTTCAAACGTAATACTGTTTTCATCTTTGGTGAACTTCAGTTTTTCAATGGGCAAATGCTGTGCATCAAACGGATCTTTTACAATCTTGGTTATTTCTGCTGCAAGCTTTGCATGATCGAACAGGGGACGTTTACCGGTCTTTGCATCTTTGGCATCAACAATATACCAGGTCTTACCTTCTCTTGTTTCGTACACATACCAGAAACGGTCGCTCAGCTTCAACCAATGTGGATCCACACTGGTGCTGAACAGCATTTTATTGATTTTATCGGGAGAAAAACGGGCAGCCAATGCGTAGTTGGCTTTTTGTTTAACAGGCTGCTGGGCAATTACCGCCACAGCAAACAACATCATGTAAATGATTGCAAAAATTCTCATGCCTTTGATGGTTTAGTTTAACGAGGGAAAAACTAAAGATAAGGGCGTATGAGAAACCGATAAGGCCGGGCGAAAAGAAATACATGAGCGGCTTGAATTAGCTTATAGCTTGCAGCTTTTAGCTATAAGCTTGGGGCATCGATGCGCTTTAGTCACAATTTCAATCCCCTTGTCCACACTTCATTGATGGGTTCGCCTTTGGAACTAAGGCCGGAGTGATGCCAGTTATTCCCTTCTACCTTACCATCAAAACTCAACGAGGCGCCTACTCTTGTACTGTCACGTGAGAAAAATTCGATATGCTCAGTATACTTACCATTTTCAAATGTGTATGTACCGCCACCGGTACCGAAAAACTCTTTGGTCTCGCTGTTGATGGCAATCCATTGAAAACGGGTACCGGTTAATAACTTAATGGTTCGTCTTGCTCCCGGTGTAATGGTTTGCAGGCTTCCATTAATCATACGACCGGTGATGAGCCAATGACCGGCTAATGCACTTTTGCCATCATCCATCCGTTTATAATTTTCATCTGCACCATTAACGGTGAGCTTCATTGTTTGATCCTTTATAACCACAAGTGCAGTTTCAGTTGTTCCCACTTTCTCTTTTTCGGCTGTATGAAAAGCGAGCTTCATCTGCAATTCGTTTCCTGCAACAACATAGGTTCCACCTTGGGTATAACTGAAAACCTTATTGGTTACATCATACTTTGTGCAGGAATAGAATCCATCCTGGAATAGCCATGTTGTGATAACGCTTCCATCCTGTTTACTCCAAGAACCTGCTACGGTTGATTGAGCTGATCCAATAACAGCGAAAAACATCAAGCCAAAAAAGATGAACATATTTTTCATACACCAATATTTAGGAATGAAGAATTAAGGATACAACAAATATTTTTTGCGCATGGTTTTGTATTTCGACAAGCCCGGCTCCCATGATGCATAAATTTCTTTATCAGGTGTTCCTTTGATGATCTGTTCTTTGAGCAAAGCATTACCGGCAAGTTTATTAATGTCGTTCATTTGATTGCTCTGCGAACGATCGAAGAATTTTTCTTTCTCCGGAAATGCAGCATACAGTTCTTTCATCCATTGCACGTTGATGCGTTTTGTTTTGCGGAGTTGATTGATATCGTACTGACGAAGATCCAAACCAAAACATTCTTTATTCATGTGCAATGGTGTTTCCGCCATACCGGGAATACTTACCGGTGTAAACGAAAACGAATACTTTCCTTTTAACAACGGACTACCGAAAACAGTAAATGGAAAGTACGTACCACGACCATGATTCAGCGCTGTACCTTCGAACAAACAGGTGGAAGGATACAGCATGATCGCCTGTTGTGTATTTAAATTGGGCGATGGTGCAACAGGCAATGTATACGGCAGATCGTGTTTGTAATTCGCAACCTTTATGATCTTGAGTTTGCACTTTAGTTTGTTAGGTAACCATCCTTCGCCGTTGATCATTTGTGCAAACTCAGCAATCGTCATACCATGTGCAATGGGTATGGGAAACATACCAATACCCGATTTGTATTTCATATCCAGTATCGGCCCGTCAACTAAATAACCATTGGGGTTCGGACGATCGAGTATCAACAATTCTTTATTGTTCTCTGCACATGCTTCCATAATATGGCTGAGCACATTGATGTAGGTATAGAAACGGCAACCCACATCCTGTATATCGAAGATCATGAGATCTACATTTGCCAGGTCTGCCTTCGTAGGTTTACGTTTATTGCCGTACAACGAAACAACGGGAACACCTGTTGCAGGGTCTTTTTCATCACTCACTTTTACACCTGCGCTTGCTTTACCTCGAAAGCCATGCTCGGGACCGAACACTTTTACAATGTTTACGCCTCTGGCCAGCAAACTGTCAACTAAATGCTTTTTGCCGATAATGGTTGTTGGATTGGCGAGCACAGCAACACGTTTGCCTTTTAAATAAGGAAGATATTTTTCTGTTTGATCGGCACCCGTAATGATCTGCTCTTTTACTTTTACCTTTTCTTCTTTTGTGCGTGAACTTTCAAATACAAACAGGCAAAGCAAAGCCAAAAACAACTGAACGATTTTCTTTTTATTCATGAACAGATATTGAGGATGTAAGCTATTTAACTTTTTTCATCAGCAAAAACCATTCACAAAAAAGGTTATTGAAAAATCACACTAACAAAAACGTCACTGCGAGGAACGAAGCAGTCTCCATCTATTCTTTCTACCAGCAGATTGCTTCGTTCCTCGCAATGACGACCTTTTACCAACAACGGTTTACAACGACTCTGTATACTTTTTAAAATTATCCAGAATTGCCTGCCAGCCCATTTGCTGCATGTCAACAGGGTTTTCATTTTCTGCATCAAAGCGCTCAACCACTTTCGTTGCATCGCCTTCTGCAGAAAATTCAACCATTACTTTTCGTCCGTCGGCCATGGTATAAGCAATGAGTTCGTTGGTTGTAACGGCATCGTACACACCGCCGAATTCAAAACCAAAGCTGCCATCTTTTGCTTCCATTCGTGAAGAGAAACTTCCGCCCACACGCAGATCGTTCTTGGCCCAGGGTGTATGCCAGTTGGGCGATGCAAAAGCCCATTGTGTAATATGATCGGGATTGTTCCAGCTGTCCCATACCGTAGTAATGGGTGCATGTACGATTGCCTCTACTGTAATAACGGTTGCTTGTGTTTCCATACAAATTCTATTTCGTTTGATGATTGTTTAATAATGCAAACATCGTTGCATTTTTTTGTATTTGCAATGTGTTGTTGCGACAATGTTCGGGCAAATTGCGACAAGAATAATGCCATGCCATGAGCCGTAATAATACGCAGCGTATACCCGCTTTTCTACCTTTTAATTACCAAAACCATTTTCTATCTTTCATATCGCTTTATCTGTGAATAAAAAAATCAACAGCCATGCTAACACTACCAAAACTTACACTCATCACATTTCTGTTTTGTTCGTTTCAACTACAGGCACAGGAACAGGCAATCAATCATACATCTGCAGTAAGTATTACTGAGCCCGCAAGCCGTTATATCAACATAAAAAAACAACCGCCGAGAGAAATTCAAATTCCTGCCACGTTCAGCATACAAATTGACCAGGACTTTTTATTTCGCTTTCCACTTACAAAAAACGAAGACCGCAATTATACACAAGGAACTGCTTTTATTGTGTCGCATCCCGGCTTACGCAAAACTTGGATGTTCCTACCTTTTAAAAAAATAGAAGAGCTTACCGGCTGGGAACCGTACGGATCATCCATAGCATTAGGAGGTACAGCTTTTACACCACGCATTATCGACAGCAGTGCCCCCATTGTAGGCGACCGACCTTTCGCTTTTCTATTGTATGTTTCTACCTCATCCACACTAAAAAATCAAAAGAAAACAAAAAAGGGAAAGTTGATTGAAGTGTACAATTCATTCACCATTAACTACGGCATCTTCGGTACCAACATCGGCTATCGTTTTCAATCGTTCGCACATAAGAATATTGTAAAAGGGCGCCCAACCGATCCAAAAGGTTGGAACAACCAGATTTCAAAAGGAGGTGCACCTGCATTGCTGTTCGATTATAATCGCTTTCAACCACTACTCTCTGCACCAAAAACTAAAGGAACGATTGACGACCGTTCTGTTTTTGATCTTGGCTGGAACCTAGGTGCATCAGTTGGCTATTACGATCGTGCTTACACCGGCCTGTATGCACGACTTGGACATTTACGCAACCGCAACCAGGCAAGGTGGAACGGCGGCTTTTCTTCACTAGCCAGCGGATCGTACGAAATGGCAGCACCGGAAAAAAAGAAAACAAGGTTCAAAGATGTGTTTGAAGGATTCCTGTACGGACGTGTAAACGGCACATTCATGTTTCGCAATGCGATGCTGGTAGGCCAAGGTTTTAAACACAGCGATTATACGCTGAAACCAGAATGGACCAATGTTGGATTGTACGAATTTGAATGGGGCTTTGTATTGGCCTTTGAATATTTTAAGAAAGGAAAGACCGGACCAAAAACATGGGCCTTCCAGGGACGAAGTATTTACCGCTCACCTGAGTTTAATTCAAAATTGTTTCCGGAACGCTGGCATTATTTCGGAAGCGTTGGCTTGATGTTTCCTTTGTAACTGTTTAAACCAACTGTTGTATGCGTATTACCAAAGTAAGAACACATCGCTACTCGCCTGCTGAAATAGAGAAGCTGGATATTGCATTGGAGTTTTTCAGCAACGCCATCAACTCAGTAGAATTTCAACGCAATATTGAACAGCACGAACCTTTTGATACAGTAGAAAATTACAGCAATGCAGAAATCTACAACATCATTATGAGTGGAGATGAAGCTGATACCAACGACGGTATCGATCATGAAGCTGATCTGCATCTTACGCTCGACTTACGTACCAGTACCGATGCCATTGGCTATACCAAGCAGGAACGCATCTTTACGTTTCAGAATTTCTTTGAGCAGCTGAAACCAACCAAGCTCGCCGGGCATTATGCGCATGAATATTGTCATACACTTGGGTTTGCAGATCCATCGAACCTCGACGAACTGGAGCGGAATGTACCTTACGAAGTGGGTCGCATTATTGAAGAAATTGCGATCAGTAACCAACGCACATTTATTGTAGATGAAGCTGAATTAACGGATAGTGAAAAAACGTTGAAGCGTGTACGCAAAACTGCCCGTCGTTCAAGTATTGTTACTGCCGAAGCTGCAACAGCGACAAGAAAAACCGGTGTTTCAAAAGCCAAAACAAAAAAAAGCACTACTAAAAAAACTGTTACTAAGAAAAAGCCTGTTGCTAAAAAGAAATCTGTTACAAAAAAAGTAATCAGAAAAACAGGATAAAAAATAGCAGTTGAAAGCATTAAATGTTTGGCCACTGTAACAACGCTTTTACAATTGTTTCCCACTCCTGCTGCAACGAAACCGATGGTCTTGTTTTGCCTGCACGTCTGTACCAGTAATCGGCATTACCCAAGTCGCCTTCTTTGCGATGCAGGTAAGCATGTACCCAACAGGCTGTACTGTCGTTCAAATGATCAACCAGCGAATGCGCCTTGTGCCAATCATCTTTGCCATCGTACCACAACGATTGCAGGTAAACTGATAATCCTGGCGGCATATTGTTATCGTGTATACTTGCAGTAAATGTTTCGAATTGCATGATGTAGTTATTAAAAAGAAAGAGCAGTGCAAAAATACACTGCTCTTTCATTGATGTTCTGATTTTTCATTGTTTCTGCTAAAACAATACACCGTTGTTTACATAGTAAAAATAAGATGTGCCGCCGCTAAACGTCCAGTTGCCGGCATTAAATGAACCGTTGCCTGTTGCCGAACCCGCAATGCGGTAAGCTGATATCGCCTGTGCATTCCTGTTCCAGGTAAGCGGCGAACCACTCACACATGTTTCTGCTGCAAGTGTGGTATTCTTTAAAAAGTAAGCATTGTTCAACCCGTACACTTTACCAATACCTGTAGCATCAATGCACACTGCAGTTTGTTCATCTATACCAATTCCTTTTACAGTGGTTGTATAACCGAAGTCTTTCATCAACCTTGCCATAAAAGTAATATGCCTGCCTTGTCTGGTTCTTTGTGAGTAATGCGAATCGGTAATGGTATTTGCAAGCAAAGGCGCATTAATAAAATCGTTGGCACCTAATGTTACATACTTGTGATAGGGATTAGCCAATGCCTGTGCACTGGTGGCCGAACCTGTTGCTGCACTATAGTAAGCCGAACCTAAAACTGCAAGACCTGCGCTTGTACCACCCACCGTTACTTTTTTTGTATTAATGAGATAATTAATCGCATCTTCGGTAGCAGTATTCTTCCAGTAGTTCACATAATTCCATTGGTCACCGCCCGCAATAAACAATGCTTCTGCATTGCGTATTTTATCAGCAACAGTTGCAAGCGATGCCTTTTCCCTGCTGTCGATAATAATTGTTTCAACAGAGTTAACAGCAACCATATTGTACATGTACGTATTGTAGCCATCTGCACCGCTGGAACGGATTACCACCACATCGCCTCCCGCTGCACGTTGCAAAAACCAGGCAATGGCCGCATCCACATCGGTACTGCCACCCATTAACAATAACCCACCTGTTGCTGCTGTGGTTACATCAGCAGCATCGCCGGTTAAGTACGTTACAACAGAAGGTGCAGGTTTGGCCGAAACGGTAGTGGCAGCAGGAACAGTATCCGTTACGGTTACCTCTTTGCTGCAGGAAGACATCAGCAGGCAGCTGAGCGAAAGTTGTAGTAGTTTAAACATTGTAGTTTGTATTCGTGCAATAAGATATGAAAAGAATCTGCTTTAAAAAATTACATTGCAGAAAAATTCTTTTGCTGTATGAAACGTCAACTGGAGGTTTGTGCTTTTACTATTCAGAGCTGCATGATTGCTGAGCAGGCGGGAGCAGTAAGGGTTGAGTTATGTGATAATCCCATTGAAGGCGGAACCACCCCATCGTACGGAACCATTAAACGTGTACGGGAGGCCGTTAGTATTGATGTGTATCCGATCATTCGTCCACGCAGCATGAATTATTTTTATGATGCAGATGAATGGAACATTGTACTGGATGATATTGCTGTTTGTAAAGAGCTTGGTTGCAACGGAGTGTCCGTTGGTGCACAATTACAAAACGGCACTATCGATGCAGCCCGTATGCAACGGGTGGTTGAACTGGCCTACCCCATGAAGGTTACTTGTAATCGTGCTTTCGATGCTGTACCCGATCCATTTGCTGCATTGGAAACATTGATTGCCTGTGGTTGCGAACGCATTCTTACTTCAGGACTTGCATCATCAGCACCGGAAGGAATACCATTGCTGAAACAATTGGTTGCGGCTGCCAACAACCGCATCAGTATTATGCCGGGTGCAGGTGTGCGTTCATCAAACGTTCTGCAACTGGCTAATGAAACCGGAGCATATGAGTTTCATGCCTCTGCACGTAAAGCTGTAAACAATCCCATGACCTTTGAAAATCCAAATGTTACAGATGCAGGAAATATGTATGTGGCCGATGCAGATGAACTGAAAAAAATTGTATCGCTGCTGCAACAGGCTTAGAGGCCGTGACAACAATTATCTTCATTGTAGAAAATCGACATTTTTATTACCTTAACAACCTAAACCGACCAAAATGCCGATCTACATGGACCTCCACATTGTGCCGGGCGTAAATGCAAAGGATGTGGCTGAAGCACACCGACAGGATGTTTATTTAGAAAAAGACCATAGCTGTAAATGCCTCACTTATTGGGTTGACGAGATGCGTGGTCATGTGTTCTGTTTAATTGATGCACCATCGAAAGAAACGGTGTACGAATTGCACAACCGTTCGCATGGATTGGTACCGCACAAGATCATTGAAGTACAACCCGATTTTGTACAATCTTTTCTCGGCCGCATCACCGATCCTTCAGATGCACCATTAACCGACAATGGTTTATTACTGATTGATGAGACATCGTACCGCATGATCATGTCGGTACAATTACCGGATACAGTTTTACTGCAACACGAAGCCGGTACTGAATCCGCAAAAAAGAAAGTACAGCAGATACTGGAAATTATTCGCAACGAGATAACGGCAAAGAATGGTAAAGAAGCCATCCAGGAACAGCACAGCATAATCGGTTCATTTATTACTGCAGAAAAAGCAGTGGCAGCAGGACTTGCAATTCACCGTCAACTGCAACAAATCAACAGCAGTTGCCGAATCAGCATACATGCAGGTGAACCGGTTACACAACATGATAAACTCTTTGGCGAAACATTGCAGTTTTTGCATCGCATGCATTTTATACAGCGAAAGGAACAGGTAGGTATTTCTGCAAGTGTACGGGAGCTGGTGGCAAAAGAGCTGATGCATAAAACAGAAGAAGACCTCTTTAGTTTATCCGCCAACGATGAGCAATTACTCAATGCATTGTTCAATGCGTTGGAAGAAAAATATAGCGAAGCCGATTTTCAAATGGATGAATATGCACAATCGCTGGCGATGAGTCAATCGCAACTCTATCGTAAAACAACTGCACTCACCGGTTACTCTCCCAATGATCTGTTGAAAGAATATCGTCTTGCCAAAGCCATTGAACGGTTACGCAAAGGTGCGCAGAACATTACAGAGATTACGTTTGATTGTGGCTTCAACAGCCCCTCCTATTTTACAAAATGTTTTAAAAAGAAATTCGGTTTACTGCCGATTACTTACCAGGAGTTGCTGTAAAGAATTTTACAGCTTGCATGAATTTTACCATTTTCTGCATGAAATGGACTAACACAGGCGCATAACAGCATTTTATCTTTGGTGTATTCTTCACCAACTAAATATGCTGTTATGAAACACAACATCATCTATCGCTTTGCTTTTGCAGCCATCTTATTATTTGCAGGTATTACTTCCATGGCGCAAACCAATAACAATACTACTTCCAAAAAAGAACCGGTCATGAAGACCTATTTGATTGAACGGGATATACCCGGTGCCAGCCAGTTAACAGCCAACGACCTGAAAGGTATTTCACAAAAATCCTGTGGCGTATTAAAGGAAATGGGACCAAAAATTAAATGGCTGCACAGCTATGTTGCAGGCAACAAAATTTATTGTGTATACCAGGCGCAAAACGAAGGTCTGCTGCGTGAGCATGCACAAAAAGGAGGCTTTCCCATTACAACCATCACAGAAATCGCCAGCACCATCAGCCCTGCAACAGCGGAGCAATAATTATTCCTCTTGTTAAACAAGCCTGTATGTTTCTACAGGCACGTTTTCTCACCCCACGTTTCATCCTATTCCTTAATCGTTATTCCTATCGACTTGCTTGTAAGCAGTCAGGGCATTGCTATGCGTTGAAAAACTGAAAAACTTCCACTACCCTCTTACAAGCATCAAATCAAAACAAGGGAGGTTTACCATGTTAACTAAAAACACAAACGCCATCTTAAACAAGGTCGTTGCTATCCACTATTTATTTTTCGCTCTTTTATTGTCAACAGTTTTTATCAGCTGCTCAAAAGAAGTATCAACCGTTGCAGAACCACTAACAGTTCCTTCAACAGCAGCCAAAACAAACATGCTGCTGCCTGCTACCCTGTTACATAACAACGCTTCGTTTAATGCCATTACACTATGGGAATTACAACAGGCACGTGCAGCAACAGCACGTTACAGAGATACGCTCAATGCCATTAAAGACGGTTATACCAACATCAATGTAATTGTAGAAAACATGGGCACACACTTTATGAAGATGGCGCATGTTGACGACATGTTCGATTATAGAAAGCCCGAAATACTGGTGTATAACAAAATGGAAGATGGCAGTATGCAACTGGTAGCAGTAGAATATGCAGTACCCATCTCACTTTCGCCCGATAAAGCACCGGAAGGTTTTACAGGTTCAAATGATGTGTGGGATAAAAACACCGGCTTTGGTTTATGGCTGTTGCATGCATGGGTTTGGTATCCGAATCCATTGGGTGTATTTCATGCAACGAATCCCGATATTCATTTGCACGATTAACAGAGCATAACAGCGACCCATGTTGAAGAGAGCAGCTGCATCGTGTAAAAGCGATGTGCTGCTCTTTTTACTGCATCGGGTGTTTCTTTCAGCAACAACGTTTTGCTGCGCCAACAATCTGTACAGCTGACGAAGATTAGCTTTTGCAGCAAATTGAAATGATTACCTTCGCCGCCCTTAAAACAACGTAAGATGAAAACGGAAGATGTTCTCCGCCAGCGCAGCGGCAATAACTGCGAGTTATGTAAGAGTACGCAAAACCTGAGTGTATACGAAGTACCTCCTGAAGATCAGGCTAACGCTGATAACTCTATTTTAATATGCGATACCTGTTTGGCGCAGATTGAAAAGAAGGTTGAACTGAACAACAGCCATTGGCATTGTTTAACAGAAAGTATGTGGAGCGAAGTGCCGGCTGTGCAAGTGGTAGCCTGGCGTATGCTGAACCGTTTGCGTAATGAAAGTTGGGCAGCAGACAATCTTGACATGCTGTATCTCGATGAAGAAAACCTGGCATGGGCAAAAGCAACCGGCGATCATGAAAACGATGGCAGCGTTGATTTGCACAGAGATTGCAATGGCGCACAATTGCTGGCGGGTGATACAGTGGTATTGATCAAGTCGCTGGATGTAAAAGGCTCAACCCTCAACGCAAAATTGGGAACGGTTGTAAAAAATATCCGCCTTGTGCCCGACAACACCGAACAGATCGAAGGAAAAATTGAAGGACAGACAATTGTGATTCTTACCAAATATGTGCGTAAGCAAAACGAAAAATAATAAAGACTGTTCAAAATAATAAAATCGCTCACTGCAATACCTGCAATGAGCGATTTACTTTATAAGTTCATCTTCTTTAATTCGTTTACAGCATAATCGCAGGCTCGTGCAGTTAACGCCATATATGTAATGGAAGGGTTTACATACGAACTCGACGTCATACAACTGCCATCCGTAATAAACACATTCGGCACTTCGTGCATTTGATTAAACGCATTGAGTACCGATGTTTTTGCATCGTGGCCCATCCGTGCCGTACCCATTTCATGGTTGGCATTACCGGGTGCCGATATTTTTTCACTGACCCTGATATTTTTTAACCCGGCCACCTCCGCCATTTCTGTTGCACGCTCGACCATATCGGCATGCATATTCAGTTCATTTTTTCTGAATGTACAATCGATGGCCACCTGTGGTCTTCCGAATGCATCTGTTTTTGTTTTATCCAGCGTAACACGGTTATCTGCATACGGTAAACATTCGCCATAACCACTGAAGTTGATTTGCCATGGGCCAGGCACACTCAAAGCTGCTTTCAACTCTTCACCAATCAATCCTTCTGCTGCTGTACGTGGCCGTGTGGCTGTAAGAAAATAATGATAGCCTCTTACAAAATCAGTTGCCTTGTCATCAAAAATATTTCTGAAACGGGGAATATACAATTGTGCTGGTCTTCGGCCATAGTAGTAATGCTCTTCCAATCCTTCAAGTGTAGCATTAATACTAACACCTTTATGATGATCCATTAAGTTGCGCCCTACCTGGTCGCTGCCATTTCCTAAACCGTTGGGAAAACGGTTTGAAACGGAGTTCAACAAAATTGCAGCAGATGCAATGGTTGATGCATTTAAAAAAATGATGCGTGCATAGAACTGTTCCGTCTGCTTTGTTTGCGTATCAATAATTTCAACACCGGTTGCTTTTTGCTTTTGCTCATCGTACAAAATTTTATTCACCAGCGAATGCGGACGCACCGTTAAATTACCGGTTGCATACGCTGCAGGAATAGTGCTTGCATTGGTACTGAAATAGGCGCCGAACGGACAACCACGATGGCAAAGATTTCTGGCCTGGCATTGTCCCCTGCCTTTAACCGGTTGTGTAAGATTGGCTGTTCTACCATGCACCGCAAATCTGTTTTTGAATTTCGATTCAATCTGTTGCTTCATGTAACGTTCACCGGCATTAATATCGAACGGCGGTTGAAATTCACCATCGGGTAAATGCGGAAGTCCATCTTTATTACCACTGATACCTGTAAACTTTTCTACATAGCTGTACCACGATGCAAGATCTTTGTAACGGATGGGCCAGTCAATACCATGTCCGTCTTTGAGGTTCGATTCAAACTCCACATCGCTCCAGCGGTAACAGGCACGCCCCCACAATAACGAACGTCCGCCAACGACATCGCCTCTGATCCAATCGTACCGGTTGTGTTCAACGTATGGGTTTTCTAAATCATTCACATAAAAATGCGCATTGTCTTCTCTGTACGAAAAATGGCGGCTTTGTATAGGATGCGATTGTTTTTGCTCCTGTGTTAACTGATTACGGTGCGCAAACTCCCAGCTCTGCATTGTGGCTGTGGGATAATCTTTGATGTGCTCCACATTACGACCCCGGTCGAGTAACAAAACCTTGAGCCCTTTTTCGCACAATTCTTTTGCGGCCCATCCACCGCTGATACCTGAGCCGATTACAATGGCATCGAATGTATTTTGTTTGGTTGCTTTATTGTTGATGTATAAACTATCGCCGGGCATAAAAATCGTATTTGATCGTTTACCTGCGGAAGATAAATCATTTTGCTGTTGAAGAATACAACAGCCCGTTCCGCTCATCAAAGAATCACTTATCTTTAGCAAAACTGCATTATGAAATATGTTCTGCCTATGTTGCTGTTGCTGTGCATCGGCTGTAAAGAACAAGCCCAAAAAGAAACACTTGCACAATTTCTTACGAAAGGAAAGTTTGTAGATCTGAGTTACAGCTATTCGGAACAAACGCTTTACTGGCCCAACAACCCAACAGGGTTTAAACTGGATACACAGTTCAATGGTATAACACCCGGCGGCTATTATTATTCATCCAACGCCTTTTTTTCTCCCGAACATGGCGGCACGCATCTCGATGCACCGGTACATTTTGCGAAAGGCAAATGGAGTACCGATGAAATTCCCGTTGAACAATTGATGGGCGATGCAGTTGTAATTGATGTGTCAGAAAAAGTAATAAACAATGCCGATTACCAGGCCACAGTTGATGATGTGCTGGCATGGGAAAAAGAACATGGCCAGATACCCGATGGCGCCATTGTTTTGTTTAAAACAGGTTGGGGCAAATATTATCCCGATGCAGCGAAGTATTTAGGCACAGCAGAAAAAGGACAGGAAGCAACAGCCAAACTGCATTTCCCTTCAATTCATCCCGATTTGGCAAGCTGGTTAACGAAGAACAGAAAAATAAAAGCTGCCGGTATAGATACACCCAGTGTAGACTATGGACAATCGAAAGATTTTAAAACACACCAGATTCTTTATGCTGAAAACATCTTGGGCTTTGAAAATATTGCGCATCTCGAAGAGTTACCTGCAACAGGAGCATACATCATTGCACTGCCAATGAAAATTAAAGGCGGCACAGGCGGACCATTACGTATTGTTGCGTGGCTGCCACAGTAACAGCCAGGTATAACTGTTTTCGTTCCTGCAATTAAAACCTAACTTACTACAGTGCAAAACCAACCATTACAACCCTGCGGACAGACAAAGCTGTTTTCCATTTACCATTTAGTTGCGGCATGCTTATGTTGCTTTATTGTTTGTACAATAAACGCACAAACTCCGATAAGCAAAGCAGATAGCTTGCGTACCGCATTAACTGCAGAAAAAACCGATAGCAATAAAGTAAACCAGATGTGGCAGCTGGCAGTAGAACTTACCAACTCAAAACCGGAGGAAGCTTTACTGCTTACACAACGATCTTTGTTACTGGCTCAAAAAATAAAGTATGTTGCCGGAGAGTCGAGAGCACTGGCAGTACTGGCCAATACCTTTTTAAATCTTGGCAATTATCCAAAAGCACTGGAGTATAATCTGCAGCGGTTAAAAATTGAAGAGAAACGGAATATACCAACGAACCTTGCAAGTGTATTGATGAATACCGGTATTGTTTATGTGATGGAAGAAGATTACGAAAATGCTTTGCTGTACTACCGAAAATCTGATTCTGTTATTCAGCAATACCAAGTAGCCGACTATGATTACAACATTAACGTCAACAAAGGCGATGTGTTTGATAAACTGAACCACCTTGATTCTGCTTATCATTATTACTATCGCTCTTTGCAGATTGCACGTGAGCAGCAGAATGATGATTTTACAGGTGCATCCATGACGGGGCTTGCACATTACTACCGCAAAAGCAACCTGTTCGATTCGGCTGCACAATACTATCACAACGCTATTCATCATTTACAAAAAGCAAACGACGATCTTATTACCTGCGAAGCAGCACTTGGACTTGCAAAACTTTTTCAGCAGTATGCCAAAAGCGATTCGGCTTTGTTTTATGCCAGCTACTCCAATAATATTGCACGCAAAAGCGGTTTCGCCTCGGAACAATTAAAATCGTCTGACTTTTTGAAAACATTTTACCGTGAACAAAGAAATATCGACAGTGCATTTCATTATTACAACACCGTATTGGTGTTGAACGATTCCATCAACAACAAAAACCGCTTGCGGGATATCCAGTTTATCACCATTAACGAGCAGATGCGCCAGTTGCAACTGGAAGAAGAAAAATTAGCAGCAAAAGAAGAACGCCGTCAACAACTGCAGATGCTGTTCATCGCCATTTTTATTCCTGGCTTTTTTCTTATTACGCTATTGTTGAGCCGCATCCGGATTCCGATACGGTTGATTAAGATCATGGGTATTTTATCGCTGTTGATTTTCTTTGAGTTTTTAACGCTGCTGCTCCATCCTACAGTTAAAGAATTTACACATCATACACCTGTATTCGAGATCATGATCTTTGTGGGGATAGCAGCCGTTCTTATTCCAACCCATCACCGGATTGAACATTGGCTGATTGAAAAGTTATTGCGAAACAGAGAACGCCTTGCAGGTGAGGAACAAAAAATCAGGATTAAGCAAAGCAAAATAAAGCTGCAGCTTAACCCTGATGACAAAAATGAAAAACCTGAATAAATTACTTAGGTTGTGTAGGAACCACAGGCTTTACATCGCCTGAATCCATACCACCCGAGTCTTTACCGGTACTGTCTGGTGCAACCGGCATTGGTTCAGGAGTCGGAGTGGCTACTGTGTCTTTTGTTTCAGCCTTTTCGCCTTCGTTGTTACATGAGGTAAAAGAAACCGAAACAATAAACATTACGGCAAATAAACTCTTGATCAGTTGATTGGTTTTGATGTGCATAAGCATTTGTTTTATCCTATAAGTTTACGATAAGTTTTTGAAACGGCAAACACCCGAAGACTTTTATTCATACGCCGAAACCCTTAACAGCAAAGGCATTGGCTATTTTGCTGCAGAAAGAGTAGCTTTAAGCAAACAAACTGCCATGAAGAAAATACTGCTGCTTTGTACGTTCAGTTTACTGTGCTTTACCCTTGCCTTTGGCCAGAGTATTTATACATTTCAGTTTCGGTTACAAGACTCCGTTACACGGAATGCTTTTCTTGTATTGCAGGCCGATGGTTCTGGTTTTATCCGTTACAAACTGGCAGACGCCTTGATTGAACAACGTATACAGGAAGCACTCACAGATCCTGTTTCTTTTGATGAAGAAATTACATCGGTCTTATTTGAAGGAACAGACAGCAGACTTGTTACAGGTTCTGCACCAATCACAAACTTTGATGTACAGTTCAGCAGCAGCAACGATGCACTTACTCCGGCTGCCATAACCATCAGCGGCAGCAAAGGAAAGCAACCGGCAGGTTCAATCTCGGATATTACCTTCATCGGCAACGAACAACTAAGCAAGGAACAGGTGTTGAACTATTTTTCCGCATCGGAAAACTTTTACATCAACCTGTTCAGTAATTCAACAAGGGCATTGAGTCCGTTAGAAAAAAACACACGCATACACTTAATTATTGTTGCCAATACCAACGACTCCACTGTAGGCTTTGCAGCTAATAAAGACATGGCAGCGGCAGAACAACTGTTTACCGATCTTACCGATGTGATTGGTATTAAACCCATGAACATCATTAAAATTTATGGCAACGGTTACAGCAAAGCAAGTGTATTGAATGAAATAAAAAAGTTTAAACCGCAACGGAACGATATTGTTGTCTTTTATTATACCGGGCATGGATTTCGCACAAAGAAAAAAGCAACCCACTACCCGATGCTCGATCTGCGTTCGAATGCCAAACAGGATTATTTGAAAGAAAGTTTAACGGTTGATACCATTTTTAAACTCATCAAGGATAAAGGCGCACGCATGAATCTGGTGTTAAGCGATTGCTGCAACTGGGATCCGGAAATGCCTTTACCGTATGTAACTGCCGATCCGCAAACAAGAGCCGGTAATCCGGTATGGGATCCGGAAAAAAGCCGGGCACTTTTTCTCAACCCAAAACGAACCAGCATAGTTGGTGTAGCAGCCGATAAAAATCAACTGGCTGTATCGAACAAAAAATACGGCAGTTTCTTTTTTATGTATTTCAGAGATGCATTACAAACAGAGATCTCGAAAACCAATACCAACAAGCCTGACTTTTTAGGATGGCTCAACATTTTTGAATCGACCAAAACTCAAACCTTCCGCAAGTCAAGGAAAACCTACTGCAGCAAACCCAACAGACCAGAGAATATTTGCTATCAAACACCGGTGTTTGTTATTCAGTAGCCTCGTGCGGATAAGAATTGGTTGGCGCAGGATATTTAACGAAATGCTTTTGCTGACTACTTATGAGTTTGTTCCATTGTGTAGTGCCACGTAGATCCTTCATCAACGGATCTTCCTTTAGTACCCATTCGTACTTAAACCCATTCGCAAATGATTTTTTTAACCAATCCAATGCTTTGTTCTTGTCTTTCAACTGAGCATACATGCGGCTAATGCTGTACATGGCCGCAGCATCATTAGGCACTAACTGTAAGTATGCATTGTAACGCTGTATTGCTTCTTTATGTTTGCCTTGTAACAGATACAGTCTTGCAGACAAATCGTACAACGCAGGTATTTGATGAGGATGTACTGTTATTGCTTTTTGCAACAATACTTCTGCTTCTTTAAAATTCGACATGTGCAGGTAATACTTCGCAAGCAAAACCATTTTGTCGTAATTGATTTCGTTACGGCTGTACAGCGTATCCAAACTTTCCAGCGCATCTGTAAACTGGTAGGTCTCGTCATCTGCATCTATCAACTTTAAACGTACACCTGAATTAGCAGGTAACAACTGTACACTTTTGCGGTAATGGGTTGCAGCAAATAAAGGCACTCCCTGCCAACGGTAAAGATCGCCTACTTTATCATGTATATCTGCCGAAAGAGAATCGTTCAATGCAATTAATGAATCTGCCGTTAGTAAAGAACGGATCGCATTCGTTAATGGTTCCTGTATGGGAAAGGCATATTTTACTTCTATAAAACGGTTTACTTCTTCAAACATTTCGGGCTCCATGGCTTGTGCACCATATCTGTGCAATACAATTGGAAGAGGTTTTACTGCATCAGGAAAAAGCGCTTTACGGTCATAATCATAATTAACAGCTTTTTCTTTTACGAGGTAAAATAAAAAACGACCTGCTTTTAAATGCCATTCAGGGTTATCAGGAAACGTACTTTCCATTTGTTGATAAAAAGCATATAACTCATGCTTACCGACATCTTTTTTTTCGTTTTTACGAAACAGCTGAATCACTTCTTCTTCATCATAATAGCGACCTATACGATCCAGCATCAGCCAAAAGCGTTTATGATGTATAAAATTATCCGGTTCAGCCGCAATCAGCTTCCGGTAGTAATATTCTGCTTCTGTGTAATGATTCCAATGGTCGTACATAGATGCCATCAGCTGGTCATTAAACTTCAGGTCGTAATATGCCTTCTTATAGGTACCGTTCATACAACTGGTATCTAACTTTAAAACCGATCTTGCTATAATCGAATCGGAATAGCTTGCAAAGTCTTCTTCACTCATGCGATAACTATTAGCAAGGTTAAACATCACATCTGCCGAGGGCCAATCACGCAAAGCAAAGTAAGCTTTACCCAGGTGATGATAAATGATGGGATCTTTTTTATTGAGCTCAATTACATGTTTCCATTTCGTAATTGCATTCGTATACATCCTCCTATCGAAATAATATTTACCCCATGCATAATAACCGGCAACATCATTTTTATCTACATCAATCGAATCGAACGGGCAAACTACAGGTGGTGGTAATAAATTGATAAAAGGTGCCATCACAACCGTAATACCGGGTTTGGTAAAATTAAAACCCCGCTTCCGTAAGTCTGCTTCATAATAAAACGAATCGGCTAAAGCATAGTTGGTTGTTTTTGTATAAACAGCCGCAAGTCGTTCGAAGGGATAAAAATGTCTGGAGTTATAAAAAATACTTTTGCGCTGCATTTCTTCTGCAAACAAAAAATTCTGTTGCGCCTCGTATAACCAACCGGCGTTGGCGTATACATCCGAATTTTCTGCTCCAAGCTGTCTTGCCTTTGCAAAAGCGTCTGCGGCAGCTTTATAGTTTTTCTGTGCAGTATATAAACTCAGCAAATTACTCCAGGGTATGGCCCATTGCGGCGACAGATCAGCTGCCTTCAAATACATTTCCTCCGCATTTTTAAACTTCTGTTTATACCAATACAAAACACCCAAAGTATTGTAGATGTAAGGCGCTTCTGTTTCCAGCTCCAATGCTTTTTGCTCCAGCTGAAATGCTTTTTCAATTAAAGCCGAAGGATCTTTCGTTAACGGAATTTTCAACAGCAAAGCAACACCACCAAAATAATATTGGTTTACCTGCAGAATATGTTGCATATAAGAATTATCCGGATCAGTTAACTTCAACGCCAACGCATACAGCTTCGGATACATATCATATCCATTGGATGCTGCATTGTAATACCTTCTTTTCTCCAGTTCTGCTGCATCCCCTTCGAGGTATTTGTTGATTACTTCCTGTGCATGATTGTGCAGCAGAATAACCAGTTTGCTGTTTAATTTTTTTAAAGATGTTTCATCTGATTCAAGCAATTGCTTTACTTGTTTGAAATAATGAATGGTTTTACTGATTTCATTGAAGTCGGTACCGTTCGCTTGCACAAGATCGCCTTCCATCTTTTGAAGATGCAGGGATACAATGGCAGGAGCAATGCTGTTTTCGGGCAGTTTCAACAAGGAATCGTAAGGAATAGAATTATAAATTTTACTACGCTTCAACTCCTCATCTGCTTTCTCCAACAATTCAAATGTTGTAAGATTTAATGAAGCACCTGCAACAGGAGCAGGCATTACAGCTGCACTCACCGGTGCCTGACGTTGCTGCACAAGCAACTCGTTATTACGAAATGCAAGCTGAAACATATCGGGACCGCTTACAACCGGTTTCTGCTGATGTTTTTCACGAAGTAATATTGGGTCTTTTGCAAATGAAGAATCAAGATAATTGCGGATGTCTTTCACTCTAATTACATTCTCTGTACTATTTGCAGCAAAGCCCAACAAGCCGTTTACCAGGTAATACGAAAAAACACCTCTGCCTCCACCCCATGCTTCATCTTCCATGGCCAATTCTTCCGGCCCGCAGGAAGTAATCCGTATTTCATTATTCCGGGCTGTACGTTGCTGTTCTGCTTTTAAAAAGTTTTCACGGAAAGAAGTACCGGTTAGAGATCCGGAATGACAGGCATCTGTAATGATGATCACCTTTGCTTTATTGTCAACCGATAGTGTAGTAGCAAACCGGTTTACATCTTCAATACGCACGGCATTGTTGATATAGTTGGTACGGGGTGTATTATAGGTCAATAAAAAACCAAGTTTAAAAATAGTATTACTTTCCCTGTCGCCATGACCGGCAAAATAGAAATACACCAGGTCGTTTTCTTTTACTTCTTCGGTTAGCCAGTTGAGTGCTTCGTAAATAGCAGCCGTTGTTGCTTTTTCGTTGAGTAAAAGCCGCAGATTTTCTTCCTGGATTTGTCCGCCTTTTTTAGTGCGTAAATAATTGGCAAACGCTTCCGCATCTTTATTGGCATAACGCAATGTGGTGATGCCTTTGCTGGCATATTCCGACACGCCGGCTACAACGGCAAAAATGCGGGGTGCTTGTTGCTGCGCAACTGTAGCAACACAGACGAACAGCAGCAGAATGGCTGATAAATATTTTCTCATATGCAGTTTAACTGGAATAAGATAAAATATTTACTGCAGGATTGCAAACGACCGGTTAAAACAGATGAGCAATAACTCTACTGTCCATTGATCCATGCCTGCAGAATGGCCTCCTGCATGGGCGTTGCACCTGCCCTGCGTACAAACTCAACCGGTAATAGCCGGGTGTCCATTTCGGTAATTTCAACTTCATCGAATATTCCTACCAACCACTTGTCTGCAACGCATCATGATAACGATATTCACCTGGTTTAGTGATTGAAAGAGTATACTGAAGCACCAGCTTTTCCTACAGTTACCGGGCAACGGAGTATGTTGCCAGAAAGAAAAAGATAAGTGCTATTGCGCTTGATTGTAACAGCGCTTTGAAAAACCTGCTCATGTTGATTGTTCTAGGCATAACAAGGAAAACGACACAGCAAACGACTGCTTTTTGTGATAGTGCAAGTACTCCATTTACCATACCCGATAAAAGTCTGCTGTTGAAGAAGTATTGAGATACAGCATCCTGTTTAAAGGAACACCCGTAAAGCATTTTCAAAATACCCGGTGGGACTAACAGCCATTCATTTTATTAAAAGTACGTACTTATATTTTTAAATGCTACTGCTTCCAATTATCTGATATTAGGAAATTACACTTAATTAAAAAACATAGTGTACTAAAGTATATCGGGCATTATAAACATCCCATTTTTTGCATATATCTTGCTTTTCAAATACGCAGCACCCACTGCAACCCAAATTCTAAATCCACAAAACCATCTTATGAAAAAAAGCATTTCTTTTTTCAAGGGTAGCCTTTTTGCAATAGCTATCCTATCTACACAATTTCTTTTCATTAAAAAAACCGAAGCACAGTGTACAGATAATACCGCTGCTACCTCTTACGCCAGTAACAACGGATCAAGAGGAGCCATGTTTAATATAACAGCTATCAACACAATAACTGTTACAGGTTTTTATGCAAACCTTTATGGAGGCACTACTGCCAAGTATGAAATTTATTACAAAGCAGGAACCTATGTTGGCTCCGAAACCAATGCTGCCGCCTGGACCTTAGGCGGTAGTGTAACCAGTTTATATGCAGCTGCAAATAATGTACCTACCGATATTCCTATTCCCTTAAGTGTTACCATTCCTGCCGGTGAAACCTATGGATTTTATGTTACCAATACAGCCAGCGGCGGATTGAACTATACAAGTTCCGCTGCTACCAATGTAACGCTGGTAACAGATGCCAACTTAACTATGACAGGTGGTGTAGGTAAATCCTATCCGTTCGGCTCTACCTACAGTTACAGATTATTTAATGGTACTGTACGTTATTATGTAGGTGCACTCAACGAAAATGCAACCCTGTCGAACAGCAATGCTGTTACCCCGGTCATTTCTCAAAATGGTGCAGGCAGTACGATATACGGAGATGGTTGCACAAAACTGATTTGTAAAGTAACAGCATCAGGGGCTCAACCTATTACAGGCTCAACAACGGCAAAGGTGTGGATTGAAAGTACCCAGCCTTATGGTTATGTAAAACGCCATTACGAAATTACCCCTGCAACAAATGCATCTACAGCTACAGGAAGAGTTACACTTTATTTTTCGCAGGCAGAATTTGATGCTTACAACGCAATTCACAGTACCAAACTTCCTACGGGACCAACAGACAATAGCGGAAAAGCTAATTTGCTTATTGAAAAAAGATCGGGTACAAGTAACAATAATACCGGTTTGCCAAATACTTATACCAGTACGGTAGTGACCCTCGACCCCGTTGATACCGATATTGTATGGGATGCCACGAACAACCGTTGGGCAGTAAGCATAGATGTGAATGGGTTTAGCGGTTTCTTTATTAAAACGAACAGTACAACACTCCCCGTTTCGTGGTTACAGGTTAATGGTCATGTAAACACAGAAAATAAAGCTGTGCTAACATGGAAGGTTGACGAAAGAGATGTGTTTCAATATGTAGTAGAGAAAAGCAGTAACGGAATACAATTTACAAAGCTAATTGAGGTAAACAGTACGGGTACTGGTATAAACAATTACCGTATTACCGATCAGGAAATAAATAACCAAACAACATTTTATCGCATAAAGCAGATTGATTTGAATGGGCATACTACTTATTCATCCATAATTAAATTGTACAACAGACAAAATACAAGCATCAGCATTTTCCCGAATCCCGTGATATCCAGTATGACGGTCTCTGTAAGTCGTACTGATGTTGGTTCTACTGCACGCCTGTTAGATAAAGAAGGACGTACACTACAACAATTTACAATTACGCAACAAAGTTTTACTGTTGATATGAGTAAATATGCCGCCGGTATGTACATTTTGCAGTTAAGCAGCGGCAATATTCAGAAAATTACAAAAGACTAAATTTTAATTTCTTTTCCAACCAATCAAGGCCATCGAATGATGGCCTTGATTGGTTCTGTAACCAGATACGTTTGGAAATGTTTTAATAACGTCATCAATATGATACCGCAGCATGCAACTTCTACCACAGTTCTGTTACCGATGCAGCAAAAACCAAATCTATCGGCGCATTGGTTACCTCCCAGCTACCCTCTTCTAATTCCGCTTCCAATTCGCCTGCATCCCATCCACAGTAGCCGATAAACAGCCGCACTTCATGTATACTTAATGTACCGTTGTTCAGCAGCTGTACTGCTTTTCTAAAATCACCGTTCATATACACATCTGCAGCTACCAGATCACCTCCTTCAACTAAATCGGGACGACAATGCATAAAATAAAGCATATCTGTCTGCACCGGACCTCCTGCATACAAGGGTACAGGAATTGAATGTTTAAATTCTTCAAGTTCATTAAAGTTTCGTGGGAAAGGTTGGTTGAACACATAACCAACAGCGCCCTTTTCGTTATGCTCGGTGATAACGATGGCTACCTTTTCAAACTCAGAATCATCCAGCAAAGCTGTGCTGATGATGATCGTGCCCGCCTTTATATTCATATCCGTTGTTTTATTTGCGCTACAATTTACAAACTACATCGAAGAGAATCCAATGACGGCGGGCAGCAAGCAGGAAAATCATTGAGCTTTACAGGTGCTGTTTTATTTTCTGCTCATCCATTTGATAGTGAGGAAACTGGTGCTTCCACTGCTGCACCACCGATAGCAAAAAGTGTTTGTAGTGATCTGTAAGTGGCTTTGTAAATGAATGCAGTGTTTCACTTTCTTTATCAATACGTACTTCACCAAGTTTTTCATGATAAAAGCAGCATTGCTTTTTACAGGAAGACAAGTAAATCATTACCTGGAATGTAGCATCATCAAATCTATACCATGCAGAAAGTGTTTCCTGTACCATCGGGGTAATGGCAGAATTGTTCATAGCAAAGCAATTTAGATTAACAGATAGATTGCATGTTTAAATTAAATGTTCTTTTACAGAATAACAAATAATAGAAGAAAAAATAATCATATAAGTAAGCAGTTCTACTGATATACGTCCTGCGAATAGCCTATAAAAAAGTTTGCAACTTTCGTGTCTGGAAAATACGTTCCAGCATTTCAAATAATTCGGGATGATACTGTTGCAACAAACCCGGTTGTTCGAAAAAATATTCAGCAATCACAGCAAAAAATTCAGCCGTATTGGTTGCTGCATACATATCAATATCCGATCCTTCTGTTTTCATTTGCATGATCGTCTCGTTCATCAGTTGCTTCCAACGCTCTGTATACTTCCGTTCTAAAATAATTTCCGGAACACCATCTGTTGTACCATCCATTTTATCTACCAGGTGTACAAACTCATGTATGGCCGTATTGCGGTTACTGTCGGCATGTATAAATCCTTGCCGCAGTTGCCATTTGGTAAGCACCATTACATTTTGTAAAGGGCCTGTACCGACCATGCCTGCTATGTTCCGATCTGTACCATGCTGATCGAAATCGGCATTGAATGCACCGGGGTACAGCAACACTTCGTGCAGGTTCATGTATTGCCAATCGAGAATAGCAAATACCGGGATAACAGCACCTGCAGCAATCAGTATTTTATCCAAGTCTTCCACCTCTGCCTGTACACCGGTTATTTTTACCCCCGATAAAAATTGCTCCACCCGTTTTTCAAACGCTTCTTTGTTTTCTTCAGTTAACGCCCGGTAAAATTTTACATAATCGTTCAGCAGTTCTTTATAATTCTCCGGCAAAGGCGTATGATGCTTTGGCCGGCCAATGCGGAAGCTGATGAGGATGATCAGCACAATCAACAACAACGCCATGATGATCTGAAACACTACAACCATGAGAACATGAAGATACTCTTTCTTTCGCCTTAAGCTTCCGGGATGATGATCGATTTTTAATTGTATGAAAGTTGAATTTCATTCCAAAATATCGGTTCTTTGCAGTGCGTAAACTTTACACATGCATCAATCGAACGATCCCCTGCACGGCAAAACGCTGGAAATGATTGTAACTACTCTTGTAGATCATTTTGGCTGGAAAGAGCTGGGGCAGATTATCCGAATCAACTGTTTTAACAGTAATCCCAGCATTAAATCGAGTCTTACTTTTTTACGTAAAACCCCTTGGGCCCGCAAGAAGGTGGAGGACCTGTATATTTCTATTTTGAAGTAACCCGGAAATTATTCTATTAAAAATAAAAGGGTTGCTTTTCGCAACCCTTTCAAATAGATCTTAAACTGTTTTTTTCGGTGGCAGATCAAACGCAACTGCTTCGTGTTCGAAATGCCCTTTATGCGATCCATCGCAAAATGGTTTGTTCTTCGATAAACCACAGCGGCAAAAAGAAATAATTTCCCTGCCCTGCAAATTGTACACATTCCCGTTTTTATCCACCACTTCAAAATCCCCTTCCACCTTTAACGAACCGTTGCTGTTAACCGTAATTTTTGTTGTTGCCATATTTGCCTTTTTATCCTTTTAAAAAATCAAAACTAAAGGAAAAACTGCTATTGCAACAAATGAACAGCTACAACAATGCTCGTGAATAAACTTGTTTCCTTACTCATCAATGCTTCTCCTGCAAATAATGTTTCTTCAACACATCTTCGCCGTACTCATTTCCTTTTTCACGCCAGATGGTATGAATATGATTCCCTTCTCTGCGTGGACCGCCAGCATTATCAAACTCAATTAAAAAGGTTGGTCCGTTCAAAATAAAATAGTGTGCCTTGCTTTCCTCGTAAGGGCCTATCCATCCAAAATAAACATTGTCAATACCCGCCTTTACAATTTTAGCATACTCGGCACTTGCCTTATCATATTCCAGGTTAAACACATATTCACGGATGATGTATTGCAGTAGTGCTTTTTGCTCATTGGTTAATTCCGATCCTTTAATACCCCAGTAATCAATTAAACGTTTACCGGTTTCAGCGCCCGTAATAATATCGCCGGGTACATCTGCCTGCATGGTTGCTTTTTTCTGCTGCGCCGGCGTTAGTGCATGTATTAACTGGAGCCCAAGATCCTCTTCCTGCCCGAGCACACGCCAACCTGCATATTCGGTCATCATCATTTCTGCAGGATCGGTTCCGATGAACCAGGGCGTAACAGCAATCTTGTCGCCGCTAAATGTGTAGTTCACCGAAAGATGATGCCCTTCGATTTTGTAGCCAAAATTTTTATCGGATGGCGAACCAAAAAAAGCCAGGTAATAATTGCGATGCGTCCACTTAAGGTTAACCAAAAACTGCCGCACCGTATCATTGAACTCTTTACGTGCATAAGCTGTATCAACAAATACATTCAGCAGATTATCGAGATGCATAATGCCTGTTGCTTTGAGGTATCCCTGCGAGCTGAGTGAAGCAGAAAGAATTCGGTGCAGTAACTGCCGTTGCGGTTCCGTCATATCACCAATGCTGATGCCGGCTCTTGCCCGTAAGCCAACCGGAAGGTTATTCCACTGAATCCGGGCAGTGTCATCAAACGAAAGCAAGGCCGATTTTTTCTGCAAAGGACTCAGCGTTTGGATAAATGCGGAAGAAGCTTCCCTGATTTGTGTGTTGTAAGATTTTTGTGCAACTGCAGCGAATTGCGCAACAGCAAAACACAGCAACAACAGTGCTTTGGAGAAAGTTGACATGATAGTTTGGTTTTACGATGTGGTACTTCTGTATCCGAACCTGCCGGAACAAAAGCTATTGCCAATGTACAAACAAAGTAATTGGTTTCATAATCGGATTGCTTGTATAGCTCCTGGAAACATGTGCTAACAAACCAAACATAGAGGTGAATTGGTTCATTCCCGGTTGACGCCTATTCTGAAGATCACTTTCTACTAATTTTAAAAAGTGTTCTTGCATGCACATGTTGATTCATCTCCGCTAAAACAAATACCGGTTACCGATGTTGAATAGAAAAATGATACAAATACAAACTTTGCAACGCCATCAAGTGTTGATCAAAGCAATGTTGATGCTGGTTGTATGTGCAACACTTACAGCTTTTCAACAAAAGAAAGAAGGGGTGCATTTGTTTATCCTCTCCGGCCAGTCGAATATGGTGGAACTGCGTCCAGAAGAATCATTTCGTCCTGCACTGGAAAAAGCATTCGGCAAAGATCGTGTACTGATTGTAAAACATGCAATGGGCAGCCAGCCCATCAGCCGTTGGTACAAGCAATGGAAACCCTTGCATGGCGAAGTACCTGCAGGCAACGGCGATTTGTACGATAGTCTGCTGAACAAAGTACGAGCAGCCGTACACGAACAACCTGTTACCATCACATTTGTGTGGATGCAGGGCGAACGGGATGCACGACTGAAATTTGGTGATGTATATGAAGCCAGTCTGCTGGGTTTGTACCAACAACTTTGTACCGATTTACAACGCACCGACGTCAACTTTATCATTGGTCGCCTGAGCGATTTTGGTATGCAAAACGAACAGTATCCGCATTGGCAAATGATTCGGGATATACAGGTAAAAATAGGCTCATCCAATCCTCGTTTCGGCTGGATTGATACCGACGATCTCAACGATGGTACCAACCGTGAAGGCAAACAAATCACCAACGACCTGCACATGTCGGCACAAGGTTATATTACAATGGGCTACCGCTTTGCAGAAAAAGCAATTGAGCTGATTAAGAAGAATCCTTAAGATTTGTAACGCATCACAGCATCAAGTGTTGTTGCAGCTATTATCCACGGAGAATTTTTTCCATCTTCTTACCCTTTGCCAGTTCATCTACCAGCTTGTCTAAATAGCGTACCTGCTGCGTAAGCGGATTCTCAATTTCTTCTACACGGTAACCGCAAATAACACCGGTAATGAGTTGTGCATTCGCATTCAGCGTTGCATGCTTAAAAAACATTTCGAAGGTTACCTTTTGATCAATCTGCTCCTGCAGTTTTTTTTCGTTAAAGCCCGTAAGCCATTCAATTACCTGGTGCAGCTCTTCTTTGGTACGGCCTTTCTTCTCCACTTTGGTCACATAATGCGGATACACCGAAGCAAAGGTCATCTTCGCAATTCGTTCGTCGTGTTCTTTTGTTGTTTGCATAATACAGGTTATTTATACAGGTACTATTTTTTGCAGGAATTAATTCTTCAATAAAAATGTAAGCGGAATGGCTACCCGTTTCGCCCACGCTATTTCGCTATGATCTTCGCCGGGAAAATACTTTGTCATCCAGTTGCCGTTGTTGTAACCTTTCGTTTGCAGCAATGCATCCACTTTTTTTTGAATGACCGGATACCATGCGTCCAGTGTCTGATCACCGCAATCGAAATAAATTTTATGTGTTTTCGGATCGGGCAAATGCTGACGAACGTAGTGCAGAAATGCATCGGGAACAGGATTGTGTTCTTGCGTAAACGTGCCCGGCCAATGTGTAGACAAACAGGCCGCACCACCAAACACGTTCGGGTATTCGCAAATGGCATACAACGAAATCAAACCGCCCATGCTGCTGCCGGCAATAAATGTATTTTCCCTGTTGGTATGCACGGCATACTTGCTATCGATAAACGGTTTCAGTTCCTGTACAATAAATTTTAAATAATTATCAGACTGCGGCTGAAAAACCTGCGCTGTTCTTCCTGCACGCTGCAACTGTGCAACAACTGTATCTTTTGCTGTTTGCGTTAACTGTTCAAATGGCTTTTGCGGAAAATAATCAGGATGTCTTTGCTGACCACTGTTCCAGATACCAACGATGATGAACTTCCGTACTTTGTTTGCTGCAAGCAAGGCAGCAGCTGCATCATCCACATCCCATGCCTGTTTGTTCCACGATTGCTCCGGGTCATAGAGCATTTGTCCATCGTGCATGTACAGTACAGCATATTTTGCCGTATCAGCATAACCTTCCGGCAACCAGATATCAACGGTTCGTGCGGTTACATATTTCGATTGAAAATTTGCCACCCGCTCAATACGTCCACTCACCACTTTCGGAAATGTTTGTTGCGCACGGCTTTGCAACAAGAACGTAAAACTAAACATGAAAGCAATCACCAGTTGATACATATACGTTTGCATTTAATTCCCCATCGTGTGAACGACGAGGTTATTGAAACTCATTTCAAATGTAGGTAATCCTTTACAACAGATTGGGAGACCTGCGCCAGAATGATGATCCACGGAGGCGAAACGCTTACGCCGGACACGGTTACTCTCCAACCAAATAGAACTGCATTAAAGTAGCTTTTCGATTGCAGGATAAATATTCTTCACAAAAAACTGATTGGATTCATCCGAAGAAGTGTGGCCACCGGTATAAACATTCCTGATCACGCCCTGCTTATCGATGACAACATTCGTAGGATAGCCATTATTTAAATTCAGTCTTCTGCACTCTTCATTACTTATCGATAGAATTTGAAAACGCAAGTCATTTTCCTTCCTGATTCTTTCTATTTCCCCGCCATTTTCATAGGTAAAAGAAAGAAAGACAAAACTGTCATTCTCCCGGTATTTTTCATACAGCTTATTTAACGCTTCAAATTCAACACGGCAAGGCGGACAAGACGCAAACCAAAAATTAATAAAGACGACCTTGCCTCGTAAACTTTCGTTTGTTACCTGTTGCTTGTTCACAGTAAAAGCAAAGGATGGGTAGGTGCTGCCGACTTGCTCTTGACTTTTTGATGTACTTTTTGCCAGCTCAGCATTTACAAGTGAATCTGCATAACTCATTTCTTTACTCGTTTCCGCTTTTTTATTATTTGCTGTTGAACAGCTAAAAAACAGAAAGCAGATAAAAGTGAAGTTGAATAATGATTTCATATTTGCGCTTAAAAATAAACTTATGAATTGCCGATATATTTGACAGCTACTGGATCAGAGGTTAATCAGTTGGTATCAAGTGATCCGCTGATTCTCTGCTTTGGTTCGTGTCATCACGAACCCTTGAATAACGTTTTTCCGGTTCGTGAAGACACGAACCGGGGCGAAACATAAACTACTTAAAATATGTTTCAGGCTACTCTTTTACCTTCTCATGTGAATTTGGCTTTGGGAATGCTATTGCTTTAACATTATCTATCGAATGAACTATTCCTGTATTTGTTTTGAAATCATATAAGTATATATAGTTTTTCGAAACTCCAAGAAAGCAGGTATCGCCATCTCCTGAAATCGCTGTTGAATCCTTGAATTCTATTGAAACTCCTTTATAATATCGCTTATTCTTAACCTTATATGCCTCATTGAAACCTGTGGCAATTGAATAGCATATAAAAATTAGCGAGTAAATGAAGATATAACCATCATAAAATAAAGTATCTGTAGTTTTCAAAGATTCTGTTTCAACAATACCCCCAAATTTTCTAACAACAAGTATATATAATAAGGGTACAATCGTAAACATTATGACACCTAGTAGCGTTAGCAATAAAGCATCTTTATAAGTCACATTTATAGCAACAAATTTGTACACAAAAACAAAAGTTGTCACAACAACAATATATTTCAAAATAAGCCCCCATTGCTCTATCAGAATTGAACCAGCTTTTATTTTTTCATTACTAATATCAGCTTTTATGTTTTCATGAAAGTGTAAAATAAAAAAAGTAGAGACAAGCATTGCCCCAAGAAACGCTAATACGTTATCCATAAATAATGTTAGAATTTCTTGCAAATCAAAAAAGCGTAAAACAGAAATATTAAACTGCTTGTAATAAAAGTAAAACTTCAAAGCGCCAGAAATAATCAATATAGCGCCAAAAACGCCGGAATATTGCAATATTTTTATCATATAATTAGCTTTTAAAAATCTTCTTGTTAGGATTAGAAGCATTATCAATGTTACTGGGACTTTCGTAATCTACCACACATAAATTATCCCGTACATGATATGCTATCAACTCACCTTTTGAAACCATTCGTCCAATTATAGTATCTATGCCACCAAGTAAAATGTTAACAGGCTTAATATTTAAAATAATTTTTTGAGCTCCTTTTTTTGATATCAAATATGCATATTGGCCGCTTCTTGGATATACCGGAACATATAAATTATTAGACACCCAATATCGCATATCACTTCTTCGTGATAAGTTACTAGCTAAATACAATATATCAAAATTCCGAGGGATTTCCTTCAATACTAATTCAAGTTTTCCTTTAAAGCCTTTCGGCAAAACCACATCATCTTCAAAGATTAACGCAAAATTATTGTGAGAATTGGCAATAATCTCCAATGCCTTATAATGTGATAAAATACAACCAATACTTCCTTTAGATAAGCTTTCTATAGACTGTTTCGAGAAAAAATCAGAATAATTCGAAGGAATTATTTTTGAACCATCTATTGCATTAACAAATCTAAACGTAATACCATTTTGGCTCAAACTATTTGTTATTTTCTCCCTGCGATCAATTCGTGTATCTAGCGATATAATGGAAACGAATAACTCATGAAATTTGATTTCCATGAATTTCACATCATCTTTTCTTTTCCAATTATTAAAAAATGATACAACCTTTTTTAATATCACTAATTGAAGAAGCTCATTGAGTGAATATTCTAAGGCAATTCCATTAAGTAATCGCTTTCGAAACAAACGCAACTTCATAGATTATTTTTTCAGCAAGCCAATTTAGCCAAGGGTTTCTTCGTGTTATATCAAATGCTCCACGACAACACATTTTGCTACGGGATTCGCTATCAAACAACTATTATCGACTTGCTCAACACTACTTCCAAATCGCTCCCACGCCTGCTTCACTCAACTTTTTATTCAACACACTCAAACGTGCTTCCAATGCATCCGCTCTTTGTTTTAATACCAACCATTGTACATCGTATTCTTTTTTCAGATCAATGCTCGGCTGGTTCACACGGGGGATATCGCTTTCGGTCTGGTTGATCATGAACAGGTAATTGGCCGTAAACTTATTGGGGAAGTTCTCTACATCATCATACGCTTTGCTTTTGCGCTGCACCATGTCTTCATCCCATGCTTTCATGTCTTTGCTTAAGGAGTCGGCTTCTTTTTTCAGGGCCGCATATTTGGCATCCGTTAAGTTCTTAATCAATTCATCCAGCTGCAAACGTTTACCGTTGAGTTTGTTTACGAGGTTATGCATCACCGTTACTTCGCTTTCAGCAGCACGCATAAACGCATCGTACGCACTGTAATCGGCAGCAGTGGTTGGGTACAACGGGTTCATTAAAATAACAGCATTGGTTGTTTGTTGCTGTGCTCCTGCCTTTAATGTTACGGTATAAGTACCTGGACTAGCTTTGTGGCCTGCATAACTGCTTTCGATATATACATTGGGTATGCCGGGCATGGTAGCGAAGCGCATATCCCACACAAAACGATTCAATCCTTTTTGTTTGCTGAGTGTTGGGTTGGCCGGCGGTGCACCATCGTAATACGCTGCACTCTCTGCCACAGAGCTAAAACTGCGGATGACTGTTCCGCTTGCATCCGTAATGGTCATTGTAACCGTATCCGTTGCTTTCAATTCGGGTAAGTTGTAATACAGCACTACACCATTCGCCGGATTTACACCTGCACCACGTGCAGTACCCGTAGGGTTGGCTGCATTCATGGCACTGTAACCGTTGGCGATATACGCATCTTCGGGTTTGTACAACTGCAACCCTGTTTGCTCTTTGTTGTACTGGCGCAATACATGTATTTCATCCAATACCCAAAAGCTGCGGCCCGATGTGGCTGCAATCAAATCGCCTTTGTGTACACGCAGATCGGTGATGGGTGTAACAGGCAAGTTCAATTGAAAGGGCTGCCAGTTCTTTCCTCCATCAAACGATAAATACACACCCAACTCTGTACCTGCATACAACAGATCTTTCCGTACCTCATCTTCACGCACTACACGGGTGAATGCATTGTTGGCAATACCGTTGTTGATCTTCGTCCATGTTTTACCGTAGTCGGTTGACTTGTATAAACCGGGTGTATGATCGTTGAACTTATAACGTGTGGTAGCAATGTACACCGTTGCTTTATCGTGTGGTGATACTTCAATGGCATTGATGAGACATTCCTGCAAACCTGCCGGTGTAATATTGGTCCAGGTAGCACCGCCATCTTTTGTTACATACACATAACCATCATCACTACCGGTATACATCACACCTTTTTCATGCGGTGATTCCATCACGTATGCAAGTGTGCCATAGTTTTCTGCACCTACTGCTTCGTTGGTGTAAGGCACACCACCCTTTCCTTGTTTTTCTTTTTCGTTGCGTGTAAGATCGGGTGATACTTCTTTCCAGGTACGACCCATATCGGTTGTCTTCAACAATACCTGTGCACCATGATAATAGGTATTCGGTTCATGCTTGCTCCAGATGATGGGCGCATTCCAGTTGTAACGGTATTTGATATCTTTTGCATCTCTGCCTAAATACTGAATGGGTGCAGGCATAATATTGGTGCTGCCTTTTGCTTTGGTGTCGAGTACTTCAATGGTTCCCTGGTAGCTGCCGCCCAATACAAAACGTGGATCATTAGGATCGAATGCAAGGAACGCACTCTCACCACCTGCTGATGCTTCCCAATCGCTGGCAGTAATGGAACCGCCACCAAAGCTGCGATGTTGAATAGACACCGATGTATTATCCTGCTGACCGCCATAGATGCGATACGGAAATTGATTATCGACGTTGATGCGGTAGAACTGTGCTGTAGGCATCTGGTTCTGCGGGCTCCATGTTTTACCAAAATTCACCGATACGGCACTGCCGCCATCGTTACTGATGATCATGTTATTGGAATTCTTTGGATTGATCCAGAGATCATGATAATCGCCGTGTGTACCACTTAAGTTTTCCCATGTTTTTCCGCCATCTCTTGAACGCAAGGCAGGCGCACTCAATACATAAATGGTTTGATCGTTGTTGGGATCAACAAACAGTTCAATGTAATACCATGCACGTTGAATGAGACGATGATCGTTGGTAATCCTGCTCCAGCTGGCGCCGGCATTGTTGCTCACAAATAAACCACCTGCTTCTTTTTCACTATCACTTTCAATGAGTGCATATACTTTATCCGGATTAGAACGACTAACGGCAATGGACATCTTACCCATTTCTGTTGGTAAGCCTGTTGTTAATTTCTGCCAGGTATCACCACCATCAACACTTTTATACAAACCACTTCCTGCACCACCGCTGATCACCTGCCAGGGTTTGCGGCCATGCTCCCACATCGAAGCATAGATGATGCGAGGATTGTTCATATCCATGCTCAGTTCATTGCAACCGGTATTTTCATTCACGAATAATACATTCTTCCAGGTTACACCACCATCTGTTGATTTATAAATACCACGTTCTTTACTCTTGCTGTATAAGGCGCCTTGCGCTGCAACCAATAATGTGTTGGGATCTTTCGGATGCACCACAATGCGTGCAATATGTTGTGTGGCTTCGAGGCCCATGTGCTTCCATGTTTTACCGGCATCGGTACTCTTGTACACCCCATCGCCATGATGCGTCATTACACCACGTACGGCATGTTCGCCCATACCAACATACACAACGTTCGCATCACTTTCCGGAACCGCAATGGCACCTACACTTCCTGTTTTAAAATAACCATCGGAAATGTTTGTCCAATTGAGACCAAGATCATCGGTCTTCCACAAACCACCACCGGTAGTACCCATGTAATAGGTATTAATATCGCCGGGAACACCTGTACCGCAGTTGGAACGTCCGCCACGGAAGGGACCGATGTTGCGCCATTTCACAGATGAAAACTGTTTGTTGAGATCAACCTTTATCGTATCGGGTTTTGTTTGTGCGTTCGCTGCTGCTGTGGTAAGCAAAAGAGCAGCCACAAGAATTTTCTGCATGCTGAATTGTTTTGGACCGGGAATATAAAACAAGTTGGGCAGACATAAGCCACGAATTATATGAACAGTGCCACGAATAGCACGAATGAACACGAAGAAATTATTGGAGCCACAGATGGACGCTGATGAACACAGATGAAGGCCACGAATAACACGAATTGACACGAAAAGATTTTGACCTGACAGGTTAATTCCAATTGTGCAGTTTGCATTTAATTGTACAGCAATAACTGAATGCATTAACCTGTCAGGTCTTTCACGATTTTGTGTTGCTTTGTGCGCCTTCTTCTTTCGTGGTTCAAAAAACTCTTCGTGATTCCCGCTTTATCAAACAGCGTTGAGTTTTTCTTTATCTTGTCTGCATGAAAAAGTATGCGCTCATTCTTCTAACGCTTGCAGGTCTGCACAGCTCTGCACAACAGGTAACTGTTTCAAAAAAGATACAACAGGCCATGAACAGGATCGATACCAATACGATCCGTTCGCATATTGCGTACCTGGCCGATGACAAACTGAAAGGCCGTTTACCCGGCACAGAAGGTTATCAGCTGGCGGTTGATTATGTAGTGGATCAATACAAACAAATGGGTGTTGCACCCGGTGGTGATAATGGCGGTTATACACAGAAATTAATTCTGCGTCGTTCGTTGCTCAATAACAAATCGGCAGTTGCTGTATTAAAAGATCAGCAAGGCAATAGTGATACGTTGGATTTTGCAGTTGACTTTACCGCTGTACCGCATCCCTTACAAACAAATGCAGCAGCAGCAGGCCAGTTGGTATTTGTAGGATATGGTGTAGAAATTCCCGGACAGTATTCTGACTATGCAGGCATTGATGTTAAAGGAAAAATTGTCGTGATAGTTGCCGGTGCTCCTGATGGTTTAATTTCAACACTTACAGCACATTTCTCCAACGGCGGTAATAAACTCAACACGGCTTTTGCAAAAGGAGCTGTTGGTGCAGTACTCATCAATTTAGCGCCTCGCCTTGCTGGCAACAGTGCTGCAGTTATTCAAACAAACGTAGCATTGAATCCTGAAAAAACAACTGCATACGGTCGTGCCTTTATTGGCAATATGCAGGTGGTGCTCAACAGCAGCAAAGCACTACTCAACCGTTTGTTTATGCACTCGGGTAAAAATGTGGAGCAGGTGTTGGCCGATATGAAGAAAGGAAAAGCTTCATCGTTTGTTTTGCCTTGCAGCATTACTGCTTCGTACAACACAACGCATACCGATTTTGAAAGTTATAACGTAGTGGGTTTAATTCCCGGCAGCGATAAAACATTGAAGAATGAATACGTGGTGCACAGTGCACATCTCGATCATGTAGGTATTGGCCGTGCGGTAAATGGCGATTCGATTTACAATGGCGCACACGACAATGCATCGGGTGTTGCATCGCTGCTGGAAATTGCACGGGTGTATAAAACATCCGGAGCAAAACCCAAACGTTCGGTGTTGATTATAATGGTTACGGGTGAAGAAATGGGTTTGATCGGTTCTTCGTATTTCGCTGCCAATCCAACTGTACCCAAAGCATCGATTGTGGCTGATGTAAATACCGATATGCCAACAGTGATTGCGCCTTTGCTTTCTGTAGTGCCGTTGGGTGCAGAACACAGCAGTATTATGAACAATGTAAAATTTGCCGCTTCTTATTTGAAACTGGATGTTGAAAAAGATCCCGAGCCGGAACAGAATCGTTTTGTGCGTAGCGATCAATACAGCTTTGTAATGAATGGTATTCCTGCATTGCACATCAAGTACGGCAACAAAACCAACATTCCCGGTTTTGATCTCGATGCATTTGTGAAACAATGGCGTGCGAAATACTATCACCAGAGTGCCGATGGCTTGGATGGTGTTTTCAATTTTACTGCAGCGAAGACTTATGTACAGTTGAATTTCCTCATCAGCTATTCCATTGCACAAACAACCGATCGCCCCACCTGGAATAAAGGTGATTTGTTTGGTGCAGTGCAGCAGTAAGTTGTTTTCGTCGGTACGGGCCTTATCCCGTCAGACGTAAAGTATTTTTTGCTTCAACAGGTCTGACGGTTTGCAACCGTACCGACCAATGGCTCGACCTGACAGGTTAATATCTCTTATGCGGTTTGCAGGTAGTTATACACGCAGAACTAAACGCATTAACCTGTCAGGTCTATTCGCACCTTGTCCCTTGTGCCTTTACTCTTATTCCCAAAAATGTCTATTTCCTACCACTAACCTCTTGTGCGGTTGTTTCAATTTTAGGTTCTAAAATCAATCACCATGCTACGTAAAGATTTTTTAACCAAAACACTGCTGGCCTTGCCAGCCATGGCCGTTGCAAACCAGGTAAACGCAGGCGATGCTTCCACCAAAGAACCCTTTGTTGTTGATGCCGGTAAATCACGCTTTGGCGATACGGTGAAGTTCCTCGGTGTTCATCCCAACGATTTAAAAATTTCGTCGAAGGATACCGATGGTCAACTCTCTGTCTTCGATTATACCGGACTTGGAAAAGTGGGACCATCATTGCATATTCATTTCAAGCAGGATGAAATCTTCACCGTCATCGAAGGTGAATATCGTTTTGTGGTGGGCAAAGAAACACATGTGCTCAAAGCCGGACAAACCATTTTTCTTCCCCGTGGTATACCACACACCTGGATCCAGTTAACCGATAAAGGCCGACTGATTTATTTTCTGCAACCTGCGGGTAAAATGGAAGAGTTTTTTGTGTTGATGAACAGTTTAAAAGAACGTCCTTCCGATGAGGAAATGGATCGCATCCATGCAGCACACGATATGAAAGTTGTTGGTCCGCCGCTTACATTGTAAACAATGCGTTGTATCTTATACACGTAAACAAGCCAGATTTGTTACTGAAAGATTTTATACCATCGCCTGATGTACGGGAGTTTGTGCAACTGTTCCGCATTGTTCATTTTCAATTTGAAAAAGAACAACCGCTGCCGTTTAAAGCCTATCCGCCAAGACCGGAACAATGCCTGGCCTTTTATCCCTTCGATACAGAAGTGGTGGAATACCCGGAGAGTGGTTTGCAGGTAAAACATGTGCCTGTTGTGTTGTACGGACAGTTTTCGCAGGTAACCAACCGCATGATCGGCCGGAATTTTTTGGTGATACAGGTGGTGTTTCAGCCGGGTGCGTTGTATCGCTTAACCGGTATTCCTGCGCATGAATTGTGTAACCGCTACATGGATGCAGAAGTGTATTTCTCTTCGCAGATCCGCTTTGTAAACGAGCAACTGGCTGCAGCTACAAACTATGAACAGATGCTGGAAGTTGTAACGGCCTTTATCCGTTCGCTCATTCGCACACACAAAAAAGAACGGTTGCTGGTAGATGATGTATTTCTGTTATTACTGCAAGGCAATAAAGCCAACCTACAACAACTGGCAGCACAGGCCTGCTTAAGCAGCAAACAACTGGAACGGAAGTTTAAAGAGCGCACGGGTGTAAATCCCAAACTGTACGAACGCATTATCCGTTTCGATAAAGCTTTTCGTTTGCGGAATGCACGACCCGATTTTGACTGGCTGCGGATTGCGGTGGAATGTAATTACCACGATTATCAGCACCTCGCCAAAGAGTACAAAGATTTTACCGGCCTTACGCCAACTGCTTTTCATGAAATTGAAAACAAAGCACCGGAACGGCAGTTTGGATTGATTGAGGGGTACTATGAATAATAACATTTCCTACCTGACAGGTTAGTTTCTCTTACGCAGTTTGTATACAGTTAAACTAACTGCATTAAATGTATTAACCTGTCAGGTCTAAACGGAATCCATTCTCACTAATTACTTGCTGCTTTCTTTTTTCGACCATGCTGTGCCATTGTTAAAATAATCGGGCGCAAAGTCATTTTTATAAAACTGGTAGGCCGTCCACTTCCAACATAGTCCTCATTTTTTACCCTGTCGTGAAAGTAGAAATCAATAACGGTGTGTTGTACCTGTGTAGGTGCATTGGGCGTACGCATCGTCATCCCCGATGCAGCATCTGTACGTAACCGGTAACCACCATCTGCACGACCTCTTGTGGAAGCTGTATTGTACAATACAAACCTGTAAACAGAAGTGTCGTTGTATTTCGATGAATCCCGCAGATCTGCAGGTGAAACAATTACGTATTTGTAACCATCGTAATTGGCTTGAAACGCAGCATCAATATCTTTTGTGCCCGCTGTATGTACTTTCTCTGGGTTGTTACGCTTAGAAAGTTGCATTACAAGTAAAATATGTTTGTTCGGATCAAAATCAGAAGGTATCATTTCGGGGTTAGGTGCAAACTTTATTTTCTCCTCTTTTTCATTTTGAGCAGATGCGGTGTTAGTGAAAATAAAAAAAGCTGTAAGAAGTAATGCAGTAAAAGATGCTTTCATTGTTTTTTTTCCAAAGAAAACAAAAAAGCAACATTGCAAATTAGTACGACCATGCAAAACTTGTAACTGCGTTGTATATGCAATAACTGTGTTGAATGATTGGTATTGATACAGTCTGTAAACGGTTGTACTGTTAAAAAACGAAAAGTAATTCTTTTTATATTTTCAGGCGAACAAATTCATCACCATTGCTGAAAGCGAATGCCGAGTTGTTTGTCTGCAATGGCAAATTCTTTTGCACCCCATGGCCGGAGTGTAACTTTATTCAGATTGGGATGAAGCAAATGCGGATGCGATGCTGCTACTTGTGTGTAAACCTCTTCAATATTATCTGTTACAAGTCGTAGTTCGGGATTGTGCTCATTGGCTAATTGCGCATCTTGAAACAGCATGAGGCTGATGTTTCCTTTTTGTAAAACACAGTAAGGTTGCGAAGCTGTAAAATCTTTATGCGCAATTGTAAACTGCAAACAGTCAACAAATAATTGAAGACCATCAGCTATATCTGTATAAAATACACTTGGTACCAGTTTTGTAAAATGCATGTTTGCTTTGGTTGATGCTGTTATACTAAAGATACTGTTTTCATTTGCTAAAGATTTCTTTTGACGCAGATTAGGTATCTGCATCAGAAAAAGTAGAAACAAATATTACTGATGTAAAGAAGCATGACAGGTATTGCATACCGATTCAAGCCACTTAATTGGTTCTTTGCCAATATTGTATTTCGCATACTTTTTATGATGCACCTCTGTAGCTTTTGCTCCACAATGTACACAGCGCCAATTGTCCCGTCTCAACACAACGTACCGCTTCCTTTTCCATTCCTCAGACTTTAAATAAGTATTGCGGTAATAGTCTCTGCGACGCTTTCTGTTTTGTTCAAACACATATATTTTAAAGCCCCCAAGAATTGCTAAAACAAGAAGTATGAGTAAAATCAGTAAGAGCATATGCAATTTTTTTATTGCGATGTAACACTAATTTACAAAGACAGTTTAAGCAACCCGAACATCAGGCACAAGAAAGCCAACACACAATTACTGCCGCACAATTCTTGCGCCAGGTACCCGAATCTTATAGAGCTTGTATGCTTGGACTAGATGGGGCTCGAACATTGAAGAACTTTTATGCTTGGACCAAATGGGGACCTTCGCCATAGGGAGAGTTTCATTCAATCACAACAGCAGGCACAGTTTTATCTATCTCCATTTTTGTACTATACTTATATGTGCCAATCTGCCTTGCACATTTTTTTGCAGGAACAATGATTTTTTGATCGTCGTAGTAACTTTTACCGTCGTAATTTATTAGTAAAAGGACAATCTCATCCGGATAATCACCTGTTTTAGCAAGCGCCATATTTGCTTCAATAACTTGGAATATTTTAATTTCGTTTTTGGTTTTTATGCACTCGCCTTTTTCTTTAAACAATTTTAATCCGAGATCCTCATTGTCATTTTTATTTACTGTAGAAAACAAGTACAAAGTAAACAGGGTAACAGCAATGCCTATTACTAAACCCATAACAAAAATCAAAAATTTATTCATAAACAATATTTAATGTCTGTTGGCAACACTAGCCAAATAGAAAAAAACTTTTGATAAAGTTAAATTGTAAGTACTAAAGCTGTGCTACAGCTTTAATGATCTTTTTTTCAATTGTTGATTGGTGACAACACCAACAACGGCGTAAAGCACCAATCAGCTGTTATGAACTTATTTCCCTTCTTTCAACTTCAGCTTTACCACTTCATTTAATGAATAGAAAAACACAAACTGGTCAAGAGAGCGGTGCAGATCATGGGTTAAAATATCTTCTAAACGAACCTGTTCCTTACCGTCTGTTACCGATACTGTATAAACAATTTCTACATCCACATTTGTAGTTTCAAATCCTGGATTGATGAGCGCATCCTGATCCGTTACCAATGGAGCATTACGCTTATATGCAGTTATAAAATCATCAGAAAGCCGATAGGTCAGCGTAGCTTTACCAGTGCATGCATTCTCGTTTTCCATTTTTTCTGTTGTTACCAGATTTTCAACCTTCAACGTTCCATTAAGCAAATAAGAAGCAACGATTGTATCTGTATTAACCGGGAATATTTTTCCATAATTGTTTTGAATATCCTTTGCTTTATCTGCAAGATAGACTTGCAGATCTTTTTTGTAAGCAGATAAGAGCAGCAACTCTACCTGCTCACCGGTACATGCCGACTGCTTTTTAGTACAAGCTCCTACTAAACATGCAACTAGCAAAACTGTTATGATTCGCATATATGTATTCTTATCATTTATTTGCTTAGCCATGTCTTCTGAACCGGACAAGGCGTAATAATATTTCAATCCTTTATAACGAAACGTCCCATGCTGGAGACGTTTCTGCGAAGTACGCAATTGTAAACTGCAGGCAGTCGACAAATAATTGAAGACCATCTGTAATATCTGTATAAAACACACTTGGTACCAGTTTTGTAAAATGCATGTTGTTTTGCTTGATGCTGTTACACTAAAGATACTGTTTTCATTATTTAATGGTTGCTGTCTTCACCAACAACCTGTTATGAACCTATTTCGGTTGGTGGCGACACCAACCGATAAGAAAAAAATCAAAAACTTCTTCATACACATTTTTTTAATGGCTGATGGCAACACTAACCAATAAGAAAAATTTTGAAGCTCTAAAAATTTAGGCACAAGAAAGCCAGCACACATTTTCTGCTGCACAATTCTTGCGCCAGGTACACGAATATTAAAGAGCTTGTATGCTTGGAACAGATGGAGGCGACACCAACCGATAAAAGAAAGAACTACGGGATTATTTTTAAACGTGCATAACTAAGCATAATCAATTTTCTGCCAAAATCTTTAAAATTTATTTCAACAATTGGCTGCTTGTACTGTGTGAGAATTTGGGTCACTGTTCCAATTCCAAATTTTTTATGTCTAACCTGCTTGCCAATAGTTAGATCATTTACGTCAACTTGATAATACTCATTTTCCTCTTCTTTTGTTTCTTCTAAACTTTGCTTTACTTCTTTAATTGTATCTTCTTTTGCATTCGACATTTCTAAAAATTGGAGAAAGCTAATTATTGCGAATGATTTACTGTTTGTAACCCTTCTGAATTCATCATACAATTCAAATTTTGGATACATGCCTATTTTGTCTTGCTTATGAAACCAGTCATTTTTTTCGTCGTTTGACACAAAAATTACATTTGAAGAATACTTTTTGGCAATCGCCAGTATTGTATGCCATATAATTAAGTCCCCAATTCCTTCATCAACTTTATTTGAATCTTTAAAGCCTGGAGCTATTTTGTGAGCAAATCTAAACTTTAAATCAGCTTCAATTTCTTCTTCAGTTAGTGTTGGATTCTCAATAGTTTCTGGAGTGAAAATTTCTTTATAAGCTAAGCTGACACTGTCGTTCCAATTCCAACTAAGTATGTTCTTTTCAATAGCCTCTAAATTTTCTCTGGCATTTTTTATTTGTATAGTGATTTCAGCAAAATTACTTTTTAGCTTTTCGTAGTTTTCAATGCCGTCTAATAAAGGATACTCATTGATTCTAAAAGTACCAATATTAAGATTGTTTTTTAATTGACGCAAACTCAGAAATAAATCTCCAAGTTTTGTAGCCCTGTTTTTTGCAAACTCTCTTGCTACTCTAGCAGGAATTGCTATTTTTTTACTTTGTTTAAGTGCGAGCAATATTGATTTAATGTCATTTAAATTTTTTACACTTGTGTCAAACGGAACTAATAGGGCATTGGTGTCAAAGACAAAAATCGACTCTTTGAAAATTTCAGATATACTTTTGTATTCAGCTGAAAATATTTCCGCTGGTACTGGGAAAATTTTATCTAAATAAAATAAATCTTTATTATCACTCATAATTGATGATTTAATGTCACACAACTTATAAGTTGGCGCAACTCAAATTTTATTTCAAATTGATAACCAATACTTTTCGGTTGAGTTTTTTCATTTGTTATTGCACAATAGCTTTTCTGTAACATCCGTGTACAAACGTTTTTAAGAGATTGCACAATCAAATCTTCTCTCATTAAAATTTCTTGGAGTATCCCCTTCCTTCAAAACATCTCTTCTCCTGTTGCAGCATTCAAGATTCTGTTCCGGGGGTAGCGTGGAGTTTTGGGTGTAGTTAGCTCTGGCTGTTCCGGTGTTTTCGGTTGCACGTGCTGCTTGGCTAAAATAATGCAAAATACGTAGATGGGAAAATTGTTCATGGATGATGGTTCATGGTTCATAGACAAAGAAGGTCAACGGTTGATGGACGACAGTCCACTACCGGTTATGGGTTATGGGTTGCCGGTTAGGCAATTGTTGTTGATATCCAGCATTTTGGTTAACCATACAAAGCCCTTCACATTGTAATGGGAAGCTATTCGAACCCGATGAGAAAGCCTTCCCTATACCATAGGAAGCTCTTCCTTATGTATCATGAAGCCTTTCCCTATGTACCATGAAGCCCTTCCTTATGTATCATGAAGCCCTTCCTTATGTATCATGAAGCCCTTCC
>NZ_VLLE01000002.1:0-135867 GCF_007830055.1 Lacibacter cauensis | reverse complement strand
CATGAAGCCCTTCCTTATGTATCATGAAGCCCTTCCCTATGTATCAGGAAGCCCTTCCTTATGTATCAAGTAGCCCTTCCTTGTGTATCAGGTAGTCCTTCCTTGTGCTTTTCTGCTTTTAACATTCCCTTCCTTACTTTTACGCCGTCTCATTCATCCTTACATGAAACAACCACCAAAGTATGAAACAAACCTTGCTCTCCGTTACGTGTATACTTCTCTGCACCCTGTTTGTAAACGCACAGGATATCATCATCAACAAAGACACCACCATTACCAACACCTGGAACATTCCGAAAGGCAGCATTCTTAAATTCGGCAGTAAAGGAAAAATCAGTGGCAATGGTACCATCAGGGGAGGCATTATTGATGCGGCGTACACACAGTGGATTTTTGACACTGCACTCAACGTTTTTCCCGAAGGAACGTATACCAATGTGTTTAGTGCAAGATGGTTTGGTGCCGGACATTTTAAAGACAATCATGTGCCTTTGCAAAAAAGCATCAATACCATTCTAAACAATGGAACGCTGCGTAATTTATTTATTCCACGTGGTGTGTATGCGTACAGCAAATCGTTAAAGGTAGAAAGCATTTATAAAGGCAACTTCAGTAACTGCAGTATTCATTTGTATGGTGAATCGTCTTTTTGGGACAGCGGCCCCGGCACTACTCTGCAGTACACGGCTACCGATGGTTTTGCATTGGGTCTGCAGTTGAACAAAGGAAGCGAAATTGATCACCTCACCATTACCGGAATGTTTAAAGCACCCGAAGGCGATGACCGTACCTATTACAATATTCCGTTTGAAAACTTTAATGATGTAAACGGCAAATGCACACCGCTTTATGCCGGCCTGGTAATTGATTACGACGGCAGTAAAAATGTAAGTGGTTCAACAGGTATACAGGTGCATGATGTAAACGTGGGCAATTTCAGCATTGATTATCTCATTAGTCCGAATGGTAAAACCTTTAATGCCGATATTCTGTTGTTCGAAAACATCCGCTGCGGTAATGCCAAGGTTGGCTTTGCTACGGGGCAGGCGCAGGAAAAAGGAAATGTTATTCGTGGTATTTACAGCTGGGGCAGTGTGCATACCTTATTTGTTGCAGGCAAGTACGGCAAAGCACAGGCAGGCAATTACACGATTGATGGCGGTAATATTGCCGGGCGCTGTATTCGTTTGTTTGATATTTCGCAGGCGGGTTGGTACAGCACCAACATCAGTAATTTATTTGCAGAAAGTTTGGGCAGCATCGGCAGCATTAGCACACAAATTCCGGTGAGCATCAGCAACAGTACGTTTCATTTTATGTATCCATCGAAAGTGGGACGGCAGGTATTGTTCAACAGCAATAATGAGAAGGTGGTTTTCAGTAATTGCATCCTGCGTTACTATGGTTTGCAGGATCCGTTGCTGATAAAAGGGAAAGCCACATTTACGAATTGCCAGTTGAGCGGAGCGGTGGTGAGTGAGTGAGGTTTGCCACGAAAAGCACGAATTGACACGAAACTATTTGTGGTTTAAATAATAGCCACGGATGAACGCAAATGGACACAGATGAAAGCAAAATGACAACCACGAATTGCACGAATGAACACGAAAAAAATAGTTGTCTTGATTTGCGCTCGAAGACTTCGACCTGACAGGTTTATTCCGCTTATGCAGTTGCATTTAGTTTTACTGATAGAACTATAAGTATTAACCTGTCAGGTCAACAACCGAAGTGTATTTGTATTTCTTTCTTTTTCTTCGTGCTGCTTTGCGCTCTTCGTGTCTTCGTGGCAAAATCTTTTTTTCTTCGTGGTTCAACATAACTTACAACTCCACAAAATCCAGTTCCTTCGCAAAGGTTTCTTTGGTTTTTGTTACTGCAATAATCCCAATCAGCATCACCAATGCACCGGTTACCCATGCAGCAGTAACATAATTGGCCAGTACTTTTTCGCTCCGCAGAAACTGGAACAACAATAAGAGCAACGGCAAACAACCCCTTACTAAATTGGGAATAGAAATAGCCGCTGTTGCACGCAGGTTGGTACCGAATGCTTCTGCACTCATGGTAATGTATAACACCGAAATACCTGAACCAAAACCCAAACCCATACACAGCAGATACATATTGGTAGCACTTCCTCCACCCTTCAATGCAAAAAACAAAAAGAGAAACAACGCAGTAATAGCATAATAGAGATACAATGTTTTCTTGCGGCTTTTAATGAGGTTACTGATGATGCCTGCAAACATATCGCCAAATGCCAATGCTACATATTGCAGCATCAATGCTTTGGGTTGATCGAAGCCGGCAATGCCAAACTGTTTGGCAAACTCATCGGAAAAACTGATGATGACACCAATGATGTACCAAACAGGAAGACCAATTAAAATACCCCGCATGTAACGAAAGAAACGTTCACGGTTGTTGATGAGCATAAGGAAGTTCCCCATTTGAATGTGTTTCTCTTTTGCATTATCGTACATGCGGCTGTCGAGTACACCCATCCGTAAAAACAACAAGGCAAGTCCCATACCGCCGCCGATAAAATAACACAAGCGCCAATCGCCTCCACTCCAGTCATGAATAAAGTAAGCAGTAATGGTGCCCATTACACCACTGGTGGCAATAATGGCGGCAGCAATACCACGTTTTTCTTTTGGTAACAATTCGCTGGTGAGTGTAATGCTTGCACCCAGTTCGCCTGCAAGTCCTAGACCGGCAATAAAACGCAGCCAGGTATATTGATCGGTTGTTTGTACAAAGCCGTTGGCAATAGTTGCTAAAGAATACAACAGGATAGAACCGAACAATACACTCTTTCGTCCTTTCTTATCGCCGAGGATGCCCCACAAAATGCCCCCTACTGTAAGCCCCAGCATTTGCCAGCTGATGATGTGTTCACCAATATCTTTCATGGATGATTCGGGAACACCGAGATCGGCAAAGCTGGAACGACGGACAATATTGAACAGAAGTAAATCGTAGATATCAACAAAAAAACCAAGTGCTCCTACAATAACAGGGAGCGACAGAATGCCGTATTGTTTTGGTTGCATGCAGTGAATTGTTTGGCAACGGAAGATAATGGATTCTGTTGATTGCTGCTGCTGTGTTACTGGCGCAGGTATCCCAACCTGTTCAGTAACATAAACGAGGGGAAGCTTTTTTCGTAACACAAAGCTACAACCGAAGCGTCATTGCGAGGGTGTGGGCTTGTGTAAGGGGCTGTGCCGAAGCAATCTGCTCTATACAATTTATTCTCCGTAACGGGAGATTGCTTCGCCAAATAACAAGGGCTCGCAATGACGTCAACGAGGGATAGCTTTCTTCGTAACACAAAGCCACAACCGAAGCGTCTTTGTATTACTTTCTTTTCTTCGTGTTACTTTCTGCTCTTCGTGCCTTCGTGGTTCAACTTCTTTTCTTTGTGGTTCAAACGAATTTTACTTCGAAGGCATGCTCGGTCTTACTTCAATCTTACTCGGTAATGTGCGTGGGTTCAACTGCAAAATATCCACCACCAGCTCACCGATATCTTCGGGTTGTATCTTCCATGCATCTGCATCGTTGGGTGTATGATTGTTGAAATGCGTTGCCACAGAACCGGGCATAATGGTCGTTACTTTAATGCCGTACTTACGCAGATCGAGCATAACAGCCTGTGTAAATCCAACCAAACCAAATTTGCTTGCATTGTAGGCAGAACCGTTTTCGAAAAAGTTGGCGCCTGCCAGGCTTGCAATGGTGATGATGTAACCTTTTGTTTGTTTCAACGGATCGACACCTGCTTTTACAGTATGAAATACACCGGTAAGATTGGTATCGATGGTTTCTTTCCACTGCGCTTCTGAAATATTTTCAATCGATGCAAAATGCCCGATGCCTGCATTGGCAATAACAACATCTACTTGTCCGAACTGCTGCACTACTGCAGCAATGGCATTTTGTTCTGCAGCCAGCGAACTCACATCCGATTCCAATGCCAGAATAGCTGCACGATCGCCCTTCAAAGTTGCAGCTGCTTTTTCTGCCGCCTGCAACGAGCGGCCGGTGATGGCCACCTTCATCCCCTTATCGAGCAAGGCTTGTGCTATGCCGTAACCAATACCTTTTGTGCCGCCAGTTATATAAGCTACTTTTCCTTTCAACATATTTCTTGTTTTATTGTTAGTGTACAGGATTAAAATTACAGAATAAAAGCGGCAGACTGTTTGCTGCACACTGCAATAGTGCCATTAACTTGCATTTCTTACATTTACTGATAAAATAAAAATCAACCATGAGTCCGAAATTGTTCTTGTATACTTCTGCTTTGTTGTTTAGTGCAACTTCCGGCAGTTGTGCAGACAAACCAAGCAACCCGTATACCGACACAACCAACCTACCCCCTGTTGAAACAAGGCCTGCAGGTACCGATTACAAACCTGCATTTCCGGGTCAAACAAGAATTGGTGGCATTAAAACAACTACTGCGTACAAAGTAGATAAACTGGCCACTGCCATTGGTCGTCCGTGGGCGATTGTGCCTATTCCCGGCGGCAATTTTCTTGTTACCGATAAGAGTGGTTTTATGCAGTTGTTCGATGGCAACGGAACCCTCATTAAAAAAATTACCGGCTTACCTGCAGTAGATGCATCCGGACAAGGTGGCTTGCTCGATGTTGCACCCGATCCTGATTTCACCAGCAACAAAATCATTTACTGGAGCTTTTCTGAAAAGACAGGTGACGTGAACTTGATGGCTGTTGCGAAAGGTGTACTCAACGAAGCAAATGGTACGGTTGATAATCCGGTGGTGATTTTCCGTGCAACACCTGCGTTGAAAAGTAATGCACACTATGGTTCACGTATTGTGTTTGATAAAGACGGGAACATGTTTGTAAGTACCGGCGAACGTTCGATTCTTGAAGGTCGTAAACAGGCCCAGGATCTGGCATCGGGTCTTGGAAAGATTTTCAAGATCACGAAAGATGGAAAACCTGCACCGGGCAATCCGTTTATTGGCAAAGCAGGTGCAATGCCTGAAATTTATTCGTACGGCAACCGTAATGTGCAGAGTCTCGATATTCATCCGGTAACAGGTGATTTGTGGGAGTGTGAGTTTGGTCCACGTGGCGGCGATGAATTGAATATTATTAAAGCCGGTAAGAACTATGGCTGGCCCATTATTACCTACGGCACCGAATACAGCGGACAAAAAATCGGTGATGCCATTCAGCAAAAAGATGGCATGGAACAACCGATTTATTATTGGGATCCAACTCTTTCACCAAGTGGTATGACTTTCTATAAAGGCAATGCCATTCCTGAATGGGAAAACAATTTGTTCATTGGTGGATTGAGCGGTTCGCATATTTGCCGCCTGGTGATCAAGGATAAAAAAGTTGTTGGCGAAGAACGTTTACTCGCCGATAAGCAGGAACGTTTCCGTGATGTGGCATACTTCAATGGTATGCTATATGCGGTTACGGATAACGGCAATATGTATCGCATCAGTAAGCAATAAGCAACACCGGACATTTCGACTCTCTCCTTCGTTAAAGCTACGGAGAGCAAGTCGCTCACACTTCGACTTCGCTCAGTGTTCATACTAAAACGGGCGGCCTTTTGCCGCCCGTTTTAGTATGAAGAGTTTCTTTTCTGCGATCAATACAACCCACCCCTTTCAGTTAGTATGCCTGTTTAACTTCCTACTGCCCCTCCAGGGAGGGGATAGAGATGTTGACAGCTCATCATTCTTTGCTATGATAAAACGATGTGCCGCTACCCGCATTCACCATTCACCATTCACCATTCACCATTGACCATTCACTCCAATCACAACGCCTTTCCTTCTTCCAATGATTTAATTGCTGCTTCCAGTGCTTTTCTGTTGCCTTCGTCAGGCGATTGTGCCAGAGCCAGCTTTGCATATTTCAATGCATTCTTCAGATCACCCAAGGCAGAATAGCCACGCATTAAACCGGCGTTGGTGGGGAAAGCGCCTTTGTGTTTTTTATAGTTGAACTGAAATACTTCCATCGCTTCGTTTATTTTCTTCTGATTCAGTAACTGTCTTGCATAACCATGTATTTCAACAGCAGTACCGTTTTCCATTGCTTCTTTCATCAAGGCATCCGCTTCCTGTGTGCGGCCAAGTTTAGTTAACAGTCCGGCTTTGGTACTTAAAGCACTAAATGTTTTTACACCACCTAATGTGGGTGCTACTGCGGTATTGATCCAATGCAAAGCCTGCTCGTAGTTGACATTGTTTTGCAAACACCATTGTGCTCCCGCCTGCAACGCAGCCGGTTCAAAACCCAAATCGCCGCTGAGTTGTGTTTGAATAGAAGCCAACGTCGTCTTTACCACATCTACAGTAACGGTAAAGGGTATGCGCCAACGCTCCCACTCTACTGCTACTTCTACCGATTGTGCCGTTTGTTTGCTGAAGGTATATTCCAGGCGCTCTTTACTTTGTTGCTGATCCTTTTGTTGTTTTGTTGAAACACGCAACACATCAAGGTCTTTGTTGTAAAAATAACTGCCCCAGCCTTCGGTGTTTTTGTTGAAGATGAGTGTACAGCTGTCGTTATATAATGCAATAAAGAAACCGTACTTGCCTGCTTTCAACGGCATCCCGTTAATGGTTACATCAGTAGAAAAAGAAATCGTGGTGCTTTCATCGGCACCGGCACGCCAGGGACTTTCAACAATAGAACCATAGCCCAATACTGTGAAGCCAAACGGTGCAATATCGGTGTTCCATATTTTTCCTTCACGGCCTTTTACTCCCGGCGAATTATAGGTAATATCAATATCAGTTAATGCCAACCGGCGGCTGATCTTGTTTTTGTAATTAGCACCGTTATCGGGCAAATGCAAACGTTGTGCAACGGCAGTGAAGCCGGTAACCATTAGCATTGAAAAGAGAATCGCTATTCGTTTCATAATAAGGTTATTTAAACGTAAAAGTAAACTTCTCCTTACGCATATAAAAACAAACGGTAACCGCAGGTTACCGTTTATCATGCAAAGCAGAGAAGATGTTATTGTTTCTTTTTTACAGTCTGTATCATCAGTAATCAGAGTAATCGGCCGGACGTAAAAACGTAATATCAATGTGCGATACATTTTTTTGATAGAACGGATCGCTGGAGAGCTTTTTCCATTGTGCATCGGCACTAAAGGCTTTCCAATGTGCATTGCGTTCGTCCATATTTTCGAAGCTGGTCATGTACATGAGGTTGGGCATTTTGCTCCCGGCAATTACTTCGCTGTAAAAAATGGCGTTGAAGTTGAGACGCTTGAATAAGCCGATCTCATCACCTTCGTTAAACATATGCACTTTGTTACGGAAGATCTTTTCAGTTGCACTTTCGTAGCTGCGTAATTCGTACACACGCTCTTTCTTGGCCGACTGCAGATTTGGTTTCATTAACGATGGCGCCAAATGAAATGCTTTTAATAAGATCGTTTCCATACGGCTGTAAGGAGCTGCGGTATACACTGCATCCAGGTATTCCTTTCCTGCCTGTAGATACGCTGCATCTTTTTCCAGCTTTGCAGCAACGCCGGTAAACTGTTCAACAGCGGGTGCAGTAATCAGCACATATAATAATTTCTCTTTTGCAGTATCGTTGGCAATGGCTTTAAACACACCAACATCTTTGTATTGTTGGCGGTGCAAAGCAGGTAGTAACGCATTTTGCAGATAATTATCCAACACCTTTTCCTGTTCGGCGGTTGTGTAATGATACACCGTAAGCTGGTAAAACGATTGTTTGGCGGGCTTCTGTGCAAAGCTGCTCACCAGCAGCAAACAACTCACTAAACAAAAAAGAAGATGTACACTTTTTCTCATATGACAATGATTTTGGATGAAGGTACTTCTTTCTGAAAAACAGTGCTGCTTTAAGAACAGAAAACACAAAACCAGTATTGCCCGAATTTTAAATAACAATAACTTCGTGAACATCCCATCATATTCAGAACGGGTAGTCTTCAACATGAAAAAAACTGCTGCTATTCTTAGTTTATGCTTAATTGCTGTTGCAACAGTTGCACAGAAACATGCAAAGCCTTTTCAGCAACAAACCAATAAAGACAGTTTGCTGTACAGCCAATGGTATCAGCACCTGCATGCCAATCCCGAATTAAGTACCATGGAAGCGACAACGGCAGCCTATCTGAAACAAGCGGTTACACAGTGGGGTTATACCATCACCGATTCGTTGGGTTACTACAGTTTTGCAGCGGTATTAAAAAATGGTGATGGACCTGTTGTTTACTATCGTACAGATATGGATGGATTACCCTTGAAGGAACAAACCGGTTTACCTTTTGCCAGTACTGTTACAAGAATGCGTGGTGAAGAATCGTTACCTGCGATGCATGCCTGTGGCCATGACATTCACATGAGCGTATGGTTAGGCATTGCCAAATTAATGGCCGAGCAACGTAATACATGGAAAGGTACACTGGTGTTGCTTGCACAATCGGCCGAAGAAACGGGGCAAGGTGCCAAGCGCATGATCACCACCACCAACTTTCAACAACTACCTCAACCGAATAAACTGTTAGCTGTACACGACCATGCAAGTTTGCCTGCCGGCACTGTTGGTTTTTGCAACGGTTATATGATGGCTGCTGTTGACATGATGAACATTACCATTTATGGCAAAGGCGGTCATGGTGCTGTGCCCGATCAGGCTATTGATCCGGTGTTACTGGCAGCGCAATATGTAACAGCCATTCAATCGATCGTAAGTCGTAATCTTTCACCGAACGATCCGGCAGTGATTACCGTAGGTGCTATACAAGGCGGCAGTGCCGGCAATATTATTCCCGATAAAGTAGTACTGCGTTTAACGATCCGTTCGTACAGCGAAGCATCACGTGCCATTATTTTTCAACGGTTGAAAACCATTGGTGATAACCTGGCTATTGCTGCAGGCTTGCCCAGCGATAAATTACCGTTATATGATTTACTGGATATGTCAATCCCTTCAGTATACAACACACCTGCATTAGGCGATCAGCTGCGTACAACAATTGCACAAAAGCATGGAGCCGCTGCAGTGCAACAAGTACAACCGGTCATGATTGGTGAAGACTTTGGTGTGTATGGACGATTTTTTAAAGATACACCTGCATATCTGTTATGGCTGGGCACTGCAGCACCCAACAGTAATGCAGCAACATTACCATCGTTGCATTCACCGTTTTTTGCACCGGCGTATAAAGAAACCATTGCAGGCGGTGTACAACTGATTGCTACTTGTTTAACATCCTTGTTCTCCAATGTAAACAACTAATCAAAACAGCTTCGGTATGATGCAACAACTGCTGCAACAGATCAAACAATTTTCAACCATCAGTAAAGAAACAGAAGAACTGCTGCATACCTGCTTCGAACAGGTTGTTTATCCCAAAAATCAATTACTGGTAACAGAAGGTACTGTTTGCAGACATTTGTATTTTATGGAAAAAGGTGCATTGCGAGGTTATTATAATCTCGATGGAAAAGAGATCACACACTGGTTTGGTTTCGAAAACGATTTTGTTACTTCCTTCCACAGTTTTATAACACAGGAACCTGCTGTTGAAAATCTGCAGCTGATAGAAGGCAGTGTGCTCTGGTCAATTTCAAAAGATACACTTAATGCATTGCTCAACAGCAATCCGGAAATTGAACGGATTGTTCGAATAGCTTACGAAAAATATTATATCCGCTTGGAAGAGCGTTATGTGAATGCACAGTTTAAAACCGCTGCCGAACGTTACGAACAACTGCTCAACGAATCGCCGCATATTCTTGAGCGGGTTTCATTAGGACAAATTGCTTCTTACCTCGGCATCAGCCAGGAAACACTCAGCCGCATCCGCAGCCGTATTTAACAATTACTGTTCGGAGTTTTGATGTTTGTCAAAAATTATCTCTTGCTGTACAGATAGGTTTGCAGTACATCAAAACACATAACATGGAACAAAAACAAAATCTTGCTCCCTCTCCTGCATTTATCGCTGCATCCTGGTTTGCATTACTCGTTGGCATCACCGCTTTTCTCATTGGCCTGTTTAATGCCGATATGGAGCTCAATGAAAAAGGCTATTACTTCACCGTTCTGCTGTTTGGTTTATTCGCTGCTATTTCTGTACAGAAAGCAGTGCGTGATCAGCTGGAAGGTATACCGGTGACCAATCTCTATTATGGTCTTGCATGGTTTGCTACCATCGCATCGATCGTTCTGTTAACAGTAGGTTTATGGAATGCAACATTACTGCGAAGTGAAAAAGGATTTTATGCCATGAGTTTTACATTGAGTTTGTTTGCGGCCATTGCGGTACAAAAGAATACAAGAGATGCAAAAGCAGGCGAATCAAAACCTAAAGATGAATTGATCTGATACAAAGAGCCGGGCTTTTACACCCGGCTCTTTTTTATGAAACTGTATTTATTTTAACAGTAAGAGCTGACCAATATGGTTCGCCATATGATTGGTTCTGCTGATGAGTACATTCAATCTGTTGCGATGTGGTTCTTTTGCAAAATCTTCTTGCGAAACTGCCATATGCCTGTCGAGCCATTGATCAATAGTTGCGGTGTGAAAATGTGAAGACAGTTTTGCATTAACCGTATGCAGCTTTTCTTTTAACTCAGCAACAGATGGTTTAACAGCAGTTGCTTTATCCGGATTTTTGATGAATACTTCTTCCAGTTCAGGATATAATTTATCGCCCCAGCCGAGTAAAGGCAACATGGCATCACTTACTGCAACAAGATGACCTAGAAGATATACACCGGTATTTCTGCCGGGTGCTACTTCCTTTTGCAACTGTTCATTGCCTAATGTATCAATGAGTTTAGTAAAATAATTATTCTGCGTATCCCATGCTGCAACCGTCATTTTAACGAGTAAGGCTGCCTGTGAAGTTGTTTCCATTTGTAATTTATTTTACTAAAGTTAAGAAGCTACAAAACAAGAACAAGCAACATTATTTAATCTTCTGTTGCTGTAGATAAGGTTGAAGATAAGTATACACAGTATCGGCAAAAGCTTTTGCTCCTTCTTTCCGAAAATGCATCAGGTCGTAATACATATCCCTGCTTTTCGGGAAAGTGGTAGCGGCATCAATAACAAAGCACAACTGCTCATTTGCAGTTTCAATCGTTACACGGTTATAAGCCTGTAACAATTCCCAGAATTGATGTCCATTCATCGTGGCTGTAACCTGTATATCACCTAGGTTCTTTCCTGTTGTGCTATCAATTGTATTACCGGCAATGCAGGGTTGTGTTACAAACACCGGATTGATTTGATTTTTCCGGCAGAGTTCAATCAACATCAACAGTCGCTTTTTATAAGCAGCCATTAATTGTACATCGGCTGTTTGCAGTTTAAACTTCAGCTGATGCATATCCGTATCACTCATTGCTGTTTTACCATCAATGATTGCAGAAATACTATTATGGGTTAAACTTTTATCTTTTGCTTTTTTTGAACGGTACAGATTTAAAACCGTACTCCATAATTCGCTGTATTCTGCAGCCCGTACAAAAAACGGAGCATTGTTGATCGATGTAAGATTATCGAAACCATTCATGTCAACACGGTTAATATCATTAATGCCCAGCAAAAAAATGATCATCTTCGGCTTAAGCCGTGTGAGATGCTGTTGCAGTAACAAAATATGTCCGTACGAAGAGGCGCCATCAATACCTGCATTATTCATCCATAACGAAGGAAACTCCGGCTGCAGTTTCTTCAATAATACATTCGGCCAGTCTTCTCCATCACTCAACAACAAACATTCTGTTGCACTACCCCCTACTACAAAAATGGAATACCGATCTGCAAAATCTTTTCCCATATCCTGACCACGAAAACCTAATTGATTTTTGCTGTGTGTAATTACAGCATCAAGTCCATCGCTTTCAGCAGTTGTTATTTTATATTTCTGGTTAACAGGTAACTGAATCGTATTTCCTTTTACACGAAAATGAAACGGATTATATACACGCAACAACAGTTCACTCAACACAAGCGTTGTTACAACTAAAAACAAACTATATAATATCTTTTTTCTAAACGATTGCTTCATTGAGTTGCAGAATTACGGCAAAATAACGCAATTCAAACACCCAAAAACGAATAACTGTCCGCAACCAATTTTGCAGACCAGCACGTACAAACCGCAGCCTTCAGTAGCACAAAAACCAGCATTTCAAAGCATTAAGGGCAAAGCAGAAATATTTTTTTTAAAAAATATCTTCATCGTAAATCTCCCTGACAGAATTGCTGTTGAAAACTTATACCGCTGTAGTTCAGCTGTTTAGCGTGTCATCGTAGTTTTTCATGAGCAAAAATTCGTTCTTCGAAGAAATGCCTTCTAGCTTTGTACTCTCACTTTAGCACGATTATTGAAAATAGTGCGCCGTAACCCGATCAATCCTGGCTTTTTTGATCATTTTCCAATTCTTTTCTGAAAAACTGTTTTGAGGAACATCCATTTCCTATCCGTATCTCTTTACGAAAAAACAGTGTTATGAAAACAAGAACATTCAAACGTTTTGGTTTATGCTGTATGCCATTGGCCATGCTGCAAAATGCGGGAGCAACAGTTGCTGTTCAACAGCCTGTGTTGCAACAGGCGGCATATATAGTACCTGCAGATTCGCTGGGCAGTATAACAAGCGAACAGCCTGTATTGACTGCGATGCATGCATCTGCAAAAAAATTTACAGCTGCTTATATTGATGAACACGATGAACTGCTTGATAAAATAAAAGAGCAGAATAACAGCAGTTTTCAGCTCATTCGCAAACTCTTGCAGAAAGAAGGATTACCTGCTGAATTAGTATACATGACCGTTGTTGAATCAAAAATGAAAAACACTGCGACATCGTATGCCGGAGCAGCCGGTATCTGGCAATTGATGCCTGCGACAGCAAGAACGTTGGGATTAAAAATTTCAGCAAAAGAAGATCAACGCAGAAATATTTATAAAAGCACGGCCGCAGCTGCAAGATATCTCAATGACCTGTATGATGAATTTGATGATTGGCTACTCGTTATTGCAGCATATAACTGCGGTACAGGTAATGTACATAAAGCAATTAAGAAAGCAGGCAGTCGTGATTTCTGGAAGCTGCAATACTTCTTACCAAAAGAATCGAGAGAGCATGTAAAACGTTTTATTGCTGTTCATTTTTATTACGAAGAGAAAGGAAGTGTGGTTACCATGACAAAAAATGAACACATCAACTACATGGCAGCTGTAGAAAAAAATAATACTGCTGATAACAATAACGAAGAACAACAACCTGCACCTGCATCACCACAACCAACATTAAACTGGGTATTGATTACTATACGTGAAGGAGAATTCCAACTGGTACTACGTAAATAATAAACCTGTGAAACGATCTGTTCCTGGGAGCAACTGTTACAACAGTTGCTCTTTTTTTGCCGCTTTACAACCGTTTCATAAAATAGAAATGCATGGGCCGTGAAACAACAAAACCCAATCGCTCGTATACAGCAATTGCTCTGTCATTATCTGCACGTACATGCAGATAAGGTATTTGGTTACTGTTTACAATAATCTGCAGCTGGTGCTGCATTAAAGCAGAAGCATAGCCCTTACCTAAATGATCGGGATGTGTACAAACTGCACTGATCTCTGTATACTGTTCAACATGCAAACGCTGACCGGTCATAGCAACTAATTTTCCATTTTGAAAAATGCCATGGTAGGAACCAAATTCAATCGTGCGTTTATCAAATGGGCCAGGCTTAGTCAGCTTTACCAATTCGATCATCTCATCTACATGTGTGGCTGTTAAAGGAACGATGTTAGAAAAATCACCTGTAATGTTCTTGCCTCCTTCGTACACAAACTGCAATCCTTTTATTTCGTGCTGCAGTTGCCAGCCCTCTGGTATTGCAACAGGTGTTGGCCGTGCGAATAATATTCTGCGCCCCTCTGGCAACAGATCATGCAGTTCAGCAAATCCCTGTTCATAATCCTCCGGAAAACCTGCATACGGCGACACTTCTGCATCAAAATACTTAACATGAGCTGTACCAAAACTCAGCTGCTTATCGCCAGTTGTTAATGCATTGAAAACGGGATTCTGTAAGAGATCATTCACGCTGTAAAAGTAACAAGAATAAAGGCACGAGGACAAAGTACAAGGTTCAAGAAATAATATCCAAGGCAAAAGAGACAAGGAACAAGAACCAAAACCCAGTCGTTTACTATTGCTGTTCTTTACTTGACTTTGGTTGTTGTTTTGGTGTTGGTTGCTTCGGTTGCGGTTTCGGAATATCTTTTTGGATACGAATAATCTTGCGAATTACTTCTGCAACCGGCGAACCTATACCTAAACGTTGTGCATTGGAATTTGCCGGGACAGCCATTTGGTTCACAGGATCGAACAACAGATAATGACCATTCTGCATGCCTGCAGAATCGAGTGTGCCTTTTGGAACGTACACCTGTATTTTCACCTGCTGGTAACCGTTAGGGAAGTAACGCAGATAATAACCACCTGTCTGTTTGTTCCATTGATCCTTCCTGTATGCTTCATTGTGTACGATCGATTTTTCACGCAACACTGCCACACGCTCAAAAGTTTCGTAAGAGCTCGCACCTGTTTCAAACAAACGCTTCATACTTATTTGCGCACCGGTGATGCGTGCATCGGGCAACTGTTGTGCAACTGTTTTTATTACACCTGCTACCCCACCCTTTAGTTGAAAGATCTGCTTCTTTGTGAGCAATTGTTGTGCGGTTAACTGCACGGGCCATGAAAGCCTGTTATAGTCAGAACCACTCACAACCGACCATAATAACAGCTGAATATTCTTTTGTTCAAGCTCCGGTTTTTGCAACGATCCTCGCAACACTGTTTCTACAATTTCTTTCCGGTGTGTTTGCAAAGGCATTTGCAGGTAGGCATCCCTGTCTGATGGATCGGGAGTACCGGGTTGCAGACAATAACTTTTATAGGTTGCTTCGTAATAACCTTCCTGCAACACAATCTGTCCTTCTTCCGTTTGCTGCAGATCGGTCAAAGGTTTCGGTTGTTCATCAATCAATAATGTGTCAATTGCTGAAGTGGTTGCAGCAGGCTTTATTTTTTGCTGAGGGTTATTGCTGAGATGCTCCTGTGAAACAGTGGCACAGGCCGTAAAGAATAAAAGCAACCAAACATGTTTGAGTAGAGTTGAAGGCATATGGTACGATTTAGTTAACTGTTGCTGCAGCATGTGTTCCGCATCAACCGGAATTGCAACAACAAAATAGAAAACGTTTCCTTGATCTGAAAGTTGTGCGTGGCAAAACATTGTTAAGATTGGAGAACACACTGTGCACCCCATCTTAACCGCTTCGAAAAATGACCGGTAGCTGTCCTGCAATTCATAGCTATATGTTACTTTCGCAGTCTTAAAAAAAGGAACTATGAGCGAAATAAAATTAACCACCGGCGAAATACATACGGCCAAGGGTATTATGAAGTTTGAATTATATGATGACGATGCCCCGATTGCTGCAGGCAACTTTAAAAAATTGGTAAGCGAAGGTTTTTACAACGGGCTGAAGTTTCACCGTGTTATTCCTGACTTTATGATCCAGGGCGGCTGCCCGGATGGTACAGGTGCCGGCGGACCGGGCTACACGATCCCCTGCGAGTTAAACGGCACCAAACAGTTTCATGACCGAGGAGTGATGTCGATGGCGCATCGTGGACGCAACACAGGCGGCAGCCAGTTTTTCATTTGCCATAACCGCAATGGCGTAAAACATCTCGATCGCAATCATACCTGCTTTGGAAAAATTACTGAAGGTTTAGATGTGATTGATGCAATACGTGCAGGTGATGTGATGGAGAAGGTAATACTGACATAAAATGATTTTACTTTCACAAATAGAAAGTCTCTGGTAAACTGCCAGAGACTTTTTATTTGAATATTTTTTTGCGGCAGTTCTTTGGTTTTTGTCATCCCGAGGCACGAGGAATCTGTTGATGTTCGTGCAAATGCCAGGCAGATCCCTCCTTCGTCTGGAGGACAGGTAATTTCAACCCCTCTTTTATTTCAACGCCGTTGTTGGTCGCTTGACCAATAAACAAAATCAAACTCACTTCACCATCTCATCCATCCATCGCATGATCTCTGCTCCTTCTGCTGCCGTACAGGGATTCGCCGCATTGCCCAAAAAATAATTCACCACTGCTTCGATCATCGGTTGCTGTACATGTTGCAGACGATCAAAATCAAAACGGGTTGTTTCATTATTACGTTGCAGTGTAATACTGTTATGGGTAAAAAAGCTAAAACGCAACGAACCTTCACTACCGATGATGACACATTCATCGGTAGCTTCTGCTGCAGTAAAACACCAGCTGCCGGTAAATACAATTTTATTACGAAAAAGAATTTGCCCATTCACCAAATCAGGCACGGCATAATATCCACCCTGGTTCAGAGCAAGACCATTCACTGTTGCTGCTTCACCAAACAACCAATACAAAATATCGAGTTGGTGTGGCGCCAGGTCGTGAAACAAACCACCACCTGCAATAGCAGGGTCAAATCGCCACAACAGTTTTTCATCGCTCAGTTCGGCAGCAGTGGGCGGTTGCTTACAGAATGTCAACTGCACCAACCGCACTTCACCAATAGCTTTTTCTGCAAGCAGCGAACGGATCTTTTGAAACAAAGGCCATTGCCTGCGGTAATGTGCTACGGTGAGTTTTACATTAGCTGCATCTGCTGCATGAACCATGTTTTGTGCTGCTGCATAACTCATCGTCATAGGCTTCTCTACATACACTGGCTTACCTGCTTTGATTGCTGCCAACGCATACGCTTCATGCGAGGAAGGTGGTGTAGCAATATAAATGGCATTTACTTCTGCATCGTTGATGAGCGCCTCCGCATCGTTATACCAACGTGGTACGTTATGCCGTTTGGCATAGTCAGCTGCTTTAGCTGCATCACGCCGCATCACAGCTACAAGCTTCGAACCGGGCACTTTGTTAAATGCCGGACCACTCTTTACTTCGGTTACATCGCCGCAACCGATAATACCCCAGTTGATCATTTATCGAATAGATTGGTTGAATAAATCAAAGCCGAAAGTTATTGCTTTCTCCACAATTCATACAGGTGTTTCCCTGTTTAAGCCCGGCTTATCAACAACTGCTGCAACAGCATTATGATTTTTTAATACTTCTTCCTACTTTGGTTTTCTAAATTCTGCGTATGCAAAAAATCATCACCGGTTTCTTTTTGTCTTTTCTATTCTTATTACAGGCAACTGCACAAGACACAGTTGATATACAAATCATGAATTTGATTCGTGAACAAGGCCTCAAAAATTCCAAAATAGAACTCTTTGCCCACCATTTAACCGATGGCAGCGGACCACGCCTCACCAATTCACCCGGTTACAACAGGGCACTGCAGTGGCTTATCAGCATCAGCAAAGAGTTTAACTTTTCCAACCCACGAAAAGAAGCATGGGGCGAGTTTGGCAAAGGATGGAGCAACGAATACAGCGCATTAAATATGCGTACACCCTATTTTGAAGATATTATTGCCTATCCTGTTCCGTGGACACTCGGCACCACCAAACCAGCAATGGCCGAAGTAGCTTTGATTGATGCACTCGACTCTGCATCGATTGATAAACTCGGCGCAAACATTAAAGGTAAAATTGTGATGGTGAAACCAGCCAACCGTCCGCTTAACTTTCCGTTTCAACCATTGGCGAAACGTTATGGCGACAGCAGCCTGGATCATCTTCCTCCTACCTACATGTTCGCCCGCAGCGAAATTGAAGCGTTTGTTCCTTACCTCAAAGCCGAATACTATACCAAGCTCTACCTTGCAAAGAAAGGAGCTGTTGCTTTGCTTAACAGCAATCGTGGTTCGAGAGATGGTACTGTATTTGTACAAGGTGCTACTTCGTATGCAAAAGGCTATGCTGCTACTTTACCCGAAATGACGATGAGTATTGAAACAGCGATGCGCATTGCACGGTTAATTCAGAATAAACAAAAGGTATCGCTTGAGCTGAATGTCAACAACCGCTTTTACAATGATGATTTAACCGGCTACAATTTTGTTGCAGAAATACCTGGTACTGATCCTGTGTTGAAAAACGAAGTAGTAATGCTGGGCGGACATTTAGATAGCTGGACAGGTGGTACCGGTGCAACCGATAATGCAGCAGGCTGTATTGTAATGATGGAAGCCATGCGCATACTCAACGCACTACCGGTTAAGCCTAAACGTACCATTCGTATTGCGTTGTGGGGTGGCGAAGAGCAAGGCTTGTACGGTTCATTTGGTTATGTAAAAAAACATTTTGGAAACCCGGCCGATATGCAGCTGAAACCTGAGCAACAAAAAATAAGTGCTTATTACAATCTCGATAATGGTACAGGAAAAATAAGAGGTATTTATGCACAGGGCAATGAAGCCGTAGTGCCGATTTTCAGAAACTGGTTAGCTCCGTTTACAGACCTTGGTGCAAATGGTGGTGTTACACTCAGCAGTACCGGCTCAACAGATCATGTAAGTTTTGATGCAGTGGGCATTCCGGGTTTCCAGTTTATACAAGACCCGATGGAATATGAAACCCGTACCCACCACAGCAATATGGATACGTATGAACATTTATCCATTCCCGATTTACAACAGGCTGCGGTGATTGTTGCAGCGTTTGTTTATAATACTGCGATGCGTACCGAGTTGATGCCACGCAAACCATTGCCGAAAGCAGAACGCTTTGTGTTTGATTTTGATTTTCCGTTGTAAGTAACAATGTCGTAATTAAAAAATCCCCTGTTGTATTTTGCAGCAAGGGATTTTTATTTTGATTGTAAACTGTCATCCCGAGGTACGAGGGATCTGCTGAATAATAGTACGAAAGCCCGACAGATCCCTCCTTCGTCGGGATGACAAATAAACCGGGCATCAACTTCCTGTTATACTTTGTTCAACAATGCATGCTGACTGGCCGTAAACAAATCTCTGAACACCCGATTGAGATCGGATGTTTCTGCGGTATAGGATAACCCACAATAAGGATATACTTCCGTTGCATGTTTTCTGCAAAGCTTTACCAGCTGTCTGCTGATGGTGCTGATCTGTTTGGTTGTTTTTGCGGAGAGTTTGTTTTTATTGATGAGCTCATTCCACGATTGTTCAACGATAGTATAAAACGCCGTACGCATAGCGGCAATTTCTTTTTGCGCTTTTATGATGACCGCATTGTTCAATTTCTTTTCTGCAAATACTGCAGCTGCTTCATCCAATAAATGATTCGTCATGCCCAATGTATTCACCGCCAATGTTGTTTCTGCAAAAGGCATAAACGGATAAGTATAAATGGAATGTTCCAATGTGGCATGTGTTACATCAATCAAGAAACTGCGTGCTGCTTTTACCTGCAGTTTGTTTACACTGTAACTGTGGCTGGCTGTTGCTTTCAGGCCCATAGCCTTCCATTCGTTGTGTAGCTTTACTTCGCTGCGTTTAAAATAAAACGAACGGATCAAGGGCGTACCATCTTCTTTCAATACAGGTTTTCCGTTTCTGTGGATGACACAGTTGGCCGTGAAATGTGTTAAATGCGGCGTACCGGTTGCATACTTCCATCGTCCTGTAACCACATAACCCGTTTTTGTTTGTTCTGCAATTCCTGTTACTGCTCCACTTCCACCCATGCAGATCTTTGTTGCATAAAACAGTTTGCCGATCTTCTGCTGATCCATAAATCCGGCAAAGAAATTCGCACCGGAGCAAAGTGTAACTGTCCAGCCCAGACTACCATCAATCGCTGCCAACTGTTCTTCCAGTTGCAAGGCATCCATCAAAGGCAAAGCAAGTCCGCCCTGTTCTTTTGGAACAAACAGTTTGAACCATTTCTTTTTATAAATGATGTTTAACAACGCAGGTGATAATCTGCCTTTCGTTTCTGAAAGAGCACATAACTGCTTTATGTCAGCGATTTCTTTTTTAGTCAACTGCAGGTGCATGTGTTTGTTGTTTGATTTTTTTATTCCAATCGATATAACCGAGTACGGCAATGATGAATAAGAACAGTGTTAACGCAGCGTACAGGGGAAGTTGTTTGTACAGCAACAACGGAATGGCAAATGCATTGCTGATGTTGAGCAGTATCCAGTTTTCGATTTTCCGTTTGGCCAGTAACCACATGCCTGCCCAAGCGGTGGCGCTTACCCATGCATCGGCCAAGGGTACTGTAGAATCGGTAAAGTTGGTGAGTACGGCATACAGCAATACAAATGCTGTAACAACAATAGCAACGGCAATCGTCCAATCACGTTTTGTACTGCTGCTGATGGCAGGTGCTGCATGATCTTTTCGTTTTATCCAAAACCACCAGCCATACACACTCATGATGAAATAGTAAAGGTTCAACGCACTCTCGGCATACAAGCCTGTATTGAAAAAGATATAGGTGGAAATAACAACCGCAACAATACCGCAGGGATACAACGCAATTTTATTAGCTCTTGCCAGCAATACTTCGGCTACACCAAATGCAACACCCATCCATTCCAATAAGGGAACTGTTTTCAGCTGCAGCAGGAAGGTCTGCATCCATTCGTGAATAGTCATACTACGTTGTTTTATTCACTCAGGGGCATGCACTTGCAACTTGTATTTTCCTACGCCGGCATTACCCGGATCAGGTATGTGGGTATAATCTCAGCCCTTGAAAGTATGGCACCCCATGAGTTGGGCAAAGATAGGGAGAGAGAAGAAAATGTTTGACAAATGCAAAACGAAAGAGAATGATTACTGCTGCCCAACACAGCTGTCATCCCGAAGCATGAGGGATCTGTTGGGTAAGATTACACACTGATTGTATTTTTCAATCTGCAGCAATGCAGGTGCCGTTGGTGAAAACACACAACGGCGGCGGGCAATAGAATTACTATTTAGCAGGGAATACCAACAACGGCAAAGCTATTTGCAAAAACTGTAACATTTGCACGACAGCATCGTATTACAGCTGTAACCAATCCAAACTGCATATCTGTTTTGCGGTTTGGCTGTTCATTATTTTAACAACTGCTGTATGCAATCAACCAACACCAATCCTCGTTCGCTTGAAGATATAAAAGTGAATATCAAGATCAAACTTTCGGCACTCTGGACTGCTGTAACACTCTGCTATTTGTATGGTGATTATTTTGAATTGTACGTACCACAAAAAACAATGGGACTTGTTGATGGAAACAACTTGCTGAATAGTCCGTTGAAATTATTGTTAGCCGCTATTCTGTTAGCGATACCTGCAGTGATGGTTTTCCTGTCGGTGGTTTTAAAACCGGGTATCAACAGGCTGTTGAATATTGTAACCGGACTTTTCTTTACCGCCATTATGCTGTTGATTGCCTGTACTTCGTTAACCGCATGGCGGGCCTTTTATGTTTTCCTGGCACTCACCGAAAGCTGCATCACCATCCTCATTGTTTATTATTCGTGGAACTGGCCCAACAACAAATAACCTCTTTCGCATGACCAAACAAACAACCGATCAATATTTTGCTGTACTGCATGTGCCATTGCTGATAACACGCAACGGCGGCGGGCAATAGAATTCTTTTGAGCAGTAACACAAAAAACGGCTGAGATCGAAGCCCGTTATTTGAAGTAAGCATTAAGATCTTTCGTAAGAGTTTTTCCTTTGTAATAGTTATCAAAATTGACTTCAATTACCTCCTGTCCAGAATCTTGATCTGTATATTTTCTAAAATAAGCACGGTTATCAGGTTGACTCTTCACAAATTCTTCAAATCTAAGCCAGCGACTTAGAATCAGATCAGCATTTGAAATCACCTCTTGTTCAAAATTTCCAACTTTTACATTACTTGTATAATACTTTGCTATTACACCGACCATTGCAATTTTGCCATAACGAAGACCATAACCATATTGAGCTTGACCATATCGATTATTCGTATCTTTTTCAAATCGCTTCTGGACATCGTTCAAATACTCAAGACATTTATACCCGAAAAAATACTTCTTTGTAAGAGAATTGTCAGAAAGAATCACACTAAATATTTCCCTTTTAAAAAGCTGCTGAGAACTTGCTCTTCTAGCCTGCCCTGAATTTCCGTTAATTGACAGGCAAACTCGCATAAACGTTTCCCGGTCAATTATTTTTGTTCTATCAATATACTTGCTGCGAACTCCGTCTCCAAACTCACCTCTTTTACGCTCATAAAAATATCCATATGTTTTAAAAATAGTCTCTTGAATCTCAATTTGTATTTTTTCGTTTGATCTTCTATCTGCCTCTGTAACTGCAGTTTGGTCATTTGTTGCTTTTGAAATTGCTTCGATTAACTCCAGCTTACTTGCTTCATCTATATCGCCGTTCTCATCTTCACTAAATGTTATCACCTTAAGTAAACCTTCTTTTTCAGAAAATATTTCAGTTGATTTACCACCTTTTAAACAATCTTCATAAATTCTACTCAGAGTAAACGCTGTTTGTCCGCCGTTGATGATTTGCGGGTTAGTAACAATTAATTCCGCCTCACTTCTCTTGCCTACCCTGTCGCTATAGAAAGTATTATCGGAAAGCATAGTAATTCCGTTGTTATACAAAGCAAATTCGTTGGTCTTAATATTTGTTATTGATGTCTGTATACGACTATTAACAGACCCCCCTGCAAGATCCAAATAACTTCGTGGATTAAATTTTAAGATCGAATTTTTATACTTATAAAGTATTTTTGCTATTTCAATGGTTGGAACAAATAGAGCAGTGATATTACACTCCTTTATTGAAGTATCAACATAATAATCAATTCGATTTCCAGCGCTCTTTGAATTGACGCTTATTGTAATTTTCAGTTCTTTGGGGTTATAAAAAGTACCAGATACAACTGGGAAAACCAACTCATTGTAACATCGTTCATAATCAAATATCTCTGCTGGAAAAAGAGTCAGTTTTCTAATTTGCTCCCCTCTATACTTATCTTTTAAGTTAGCAAGAATTATTACCACTTCCTTATATTTCGGATAGTCGTCTGTTGCTTTTATCTCGTCAATTAACTTTTGGATTTTATTATTATAGTTGTTTCCATTGATATATTTTCTTTCTCCTTTCGTTATCCTATCTAAATCCATATTAAATAACTCATCTAGTTCAATATTCTTATTTTCAAAGTTATCTTCACTACTTCTAAACTTAGCTTGCAAAAAGTATATTCTCTTGTGTTCTCTGTCTAAGTAATAAGCATCAACACCCCCATCATCGGTATCATCGGTGATAAAGTTTTCTCTTTCAAGGAATGTAAGCAACCCAAATTTCACCTTCAAGAATAAGTGTATATAAGCTCTCGCTCTTGCCTTGTTAAGTGCTTCAAGATCTGTATCAATCGGATAATATTTCTTGTATTCAATTGGCGCTTCTTTTCTTAATTCATCTAAGATGTTTAATAAAGTCAAATATTTACTCATAGCATTTATTTCAATGTGGTTGTAATAAGCACATTATACAACGCATCTCTCACAAATCCAATTTTTAGATATATGTATTACTTTATATGAGGTTAGATATTTAAGCTCGGTTCATGATTGCCTTATAGAATTCTCCAACGCAAAAGAGTGCCCTTCGACAAGCTCAGGATAAACTGCAACAACAGCTCAATAGCAGCACTGGCTTCTACTAAAAAAATGTAGTTGGCTTTTCGGTTAAAGAGAGTTGTTATTTTGACGAAGAGCCTGTGCCGCTTTACGGCAAGAAATCTGTTGGGCTGTGGTGCTGGTGTTGGGCAGATCCCTCGTGCCTCGGGATGACAAGAAGGTTGAGCAGTTGAATCTTACTTCAACCGCTCTTTAAAATCAAGATCGTTTGCTTTGAGTGTTTCCTTTGCAATATCATAGCCAGCTGTCCCGCTGAGGCGGGACGGACCTGCCGGCTTATTAAATTCTATCGAGTATGTTTAAGTTATGGGCTTTTGCGGTTTCTTGGGCGAGTTCATAGCCGGCGTCCGCATGTCGTATCACACCCATTCCCGGATCGTTACGTAAAACCCGTTTCAATCTTGCTTCGGCATCATCTGTTCCATCAGCCACAATCACCATACCGGCGTGGATACTGTAACCCATACCTACACCGCCACCATGATGCAGGCTTACCCAACTGGCGCCGCCTGCGGTGTTAACGAGTGCGTTGAGGATAGGCCAATCGGCCACGGCATCGCTGCCATCGAGCATGCTTTCGGTTTCACGGTTGGGGCTGGCTACCGAGCCGGTATCTAAATGATCACGACCAATGACAATGGGCGCTTTTACTTTGCCGGTGCGTACGAGTTCGTTAAAGGCGAGTCCTGCTTTTTCCCGTTCGCCCTGGCCGAGCCAGCAGATGCGTGCCGGTAATCCCTGGAAGGCAATTTTTTCCTGCGCCATTTTCATCCAGCGGATCATGCCTTTGTTTTCGGGGAACATGTTCATGATGAGTTCGTCGGTTACGGCAATATCGTTGGCATCGCCACTGAGTGCTGCCCAACGGAAGGGGCCTTTGCCTTCGCAAAACAATGGTCGTATGTAGGCAGGTACAAATCCTGGAAAGGAGAAGCATCTTCCGGTTGGAAAGTTGTTAGCCGATAGCCGGTAGTGTGTAGTCGGTAGTGGTTCTTTACTATCTACTATCGGCTTTTGGCTATCGGCTTGCGTTTGACGGTTCTCAAACTCAAACGCTCTTGCCCGAATGTTGTTTCCATAATCGAACGTGATAGCTCCCTGGTCCATGAGTTGCAGCATGAGTTGTACGTGGAGGTACATGCTTTCGTAACTGCGTTCAAGGTACTCCGTTGGGTTTTGTGTGCGGAGGATGTTGGCCTGTTCGTTTGTTAATGTGTGTGGTACATAACCAATGAGGGGATCGTGTGCACTTGTCTGATCAGTTAATGTATCGGGGATGATGTTGCGTTCGATGAGTCGTTGTAAGAGATGAACAGCATTACATAGTACGCCAATGCTTTTGGCTGTTCCTTGTGCTTTGTATACTTGTGCCTTGTCTATGGCTTCATCGATGCTGGTATATTTTTCGTCGAGGTATTTTGTTTCGATGCGTTTATCGATGCGCCACTCTTCTACTTCGGCAATGAGTGCCACGCCTTCGTTCATGGTAATGGCGAGTGGTTGTGCGCCGCCCATGCCGCCGAGTCCGGCTGTAACGTTGAGTGTGCCTTTGAGGGTGCCTCCGGCGTGAATGGTCAATGGTGAATGGTGAGTGCCGGGCTGTTGTGCGTTTGAAGAAGCTTGTGAAAAATGTCTGTCAGCTATTGCTGCATAGGTTTCATAGGTGCCTTGTACAATGCCTTGTGAGCCGATGTAGATCCAGGAGCCGGCGGTCATTTGTCCATACATCATGAGTCCTTTTTTCTCCAGCTCATCGAAGTGTTTCCAGTTGGCCCAGTTGGGTACTAACTGACTGTTGCTGATGAGTACACGTGGTGCATCTTTGTGTGTTTTTAAGATGCCCACTGGTTTACCACTCTGGATGAGGAGTGATTCATCGTTCTCCAATACTTTCAAGGCGGCAATGATGTTATCGAGTGCTTCGAAGTTGCGTGCTGCTTTGCCTCGGCCGCCGTAGACGATGAGATCGTCGGGGCGTTCGGCTACATCGGGGTTGAGGTTGTTGAGGAGCATGCGGAGGGCGGCTTCCTGGATCCAGCCTTTACATGTTAATTCACTGCCCGTGGGGGTTTTGTATTTGATGGCGTCGTAGTGTTGTGTAGTTGTTGACATGGCAATATTTTTTTCTTATCTTTTTGCTTGTCCAAAAAGAAACAAAAAGGACCCCGAAAACCAATATACAGCCTGGTTTTCGGATTACGCCTTGATGTGACTTTTGTACTCCTGTGGTGAATTACTTTTTATTTTCTACTGTACACTTTCTGTGTAAAAGTAGAATTTGGTTTAAGCTGCTTGTTATTCAAATTCCCAATTACTAATTCCTCTATACTTTCTTCTACTGTGGTGAATTACTTTTATTTCATGACTGTACACATCATGTGCTGCAGTTTGACTAATGGTATGCTGCTTGTTTTACTAGCTACTAACGACTAACCACTACCGGCTTCCTACTTCGTGCGTCTTAGTGGTTCAACTCTTTACTGATGAACGTTACGGCAGCGATCATATCCTCATGCAACACTCTGTCTTTATCAACAAAGCTTACCTGCTTGCGGAATGCACGCATCACTTCTTCTACTTTCGCTGAACTTTTTAACGGTCGACGGAAATCCAATGCCTGCGCTGCACTAAGTAATTCGATGGCTAATACTTTTTCTACATTCTTCATGACACGATAAGCCTTGGTAGCTGCATTGGCGCCCATGCTTACATGATCTTCCTGGTTATTGCTGCTTGAAATACTATCAACACTTGCCGGTGTGCAGAGTTGTTTGTTTTCACTTACAATGCCTGCTGCTGTGTATTGCGGAATCATAAAGCCGCTGTTGAGTCCGGCTTCTTTTACAAGGAACATGGGCAGGTTACGTTGTCCGCTGATGAGTTGATAGGTTCTGCGTTCGCTGATGTTGGCGAGTTCACTCATAGCAATGGAAAAATAATCCAAGGCTAACGCCAACGGCTGACCGTGAAAGTTGCCACCGCTTACAATCAAATCTTCTTCGGGAAATACATTGGGATTATCAGTAACAGAATTGATTTCGGTTAAGAATACATTCTTTACATGTGCCAATGCATCTTTAGTGGCGCCATGTACTTGCGGTATGCAACGGAAACTATAGGGATCCTGTACCTGTTGTTTTTTCTGCTGACCAATTTCACTTCCGCTCAAAATGTTTCTTAATTGTTGAGCGGTGTGTATTTGTCCGCTGTGTGGACGGATGGTTTGTATTTTTTCATGAAAGGGTTGATCGATACAATCAAATGCATCGAAGGAAATGGCTGCGATGAGATCGGCCCATTGCATCAACCGTTCGGCTTGCACCAAACAGTACATACCATACGCACTCATGAATTGTGTACCGTTGATGAGCGCTAACCCTTCTTTGCTTTTTAAATGAATGGGTTGCCATCCTAACTTGTTCAGTACTTCTTGCGCCTTGTACCTTGTGCCTTCATACTTCACTTCGCCCATACCAATTAATGGCAAACTCAAATGACTGAGTGGAGCCAGATCACCACTTGCGCCCAATGATCCCTGCTGATAAATAACGGGTAACACATTGTTGTTGTGCATGTCCATTAAACGTTTCACGGTATCTACCTGCACGGCACTGTAACCATAGCTCAATGATTTTATTTTTAAGGCGAGCATGAGCTTTACAATTTCTTCCGGCACTTCTTCGCCCATACCGCATGCATGGCTCATGAGTAAATTGTTCTGCAGTTGCTCTAACTGATCATCGGCAATAATCACATTCTGCAGAAAACCAAAACCAGTGTTGATACCATAGAACGGCGTATCGCTTTCGGCTACTTTCTGATCGAGATAGCTTCTGCATGTTTCGATCTTGTGGTGTGCACGAAAAGTGATGGAAACAAATTGTTTGAACTGCAGGTAATTCTTCACTTCATCGAAGGTAAGTGGCTGCTCATCGAGGGGGAGATAATTGTATTCGGTCATAGTTGATGCAATCGGGACGAATGTAGGAAATAATGGAGAGAATGCGAACTGGTGTTAGTAGAAGAAACCCCGTTGGCGGCTGGAAGCCCCGACGGCGGTTTGCTCGTGCAAATATGTAAATGGTTTATGTTTTAAACTCCTGTTATTCTTCTTGTTCTTTTTGCTTGTCCAAAAAGAACCCCCGCCTGACCGTCGGGCAGGAAAAAAGACCCCGAAAACCAATATACAGCCTGGTTTTCGGAATTCGCCTTGATTAAGGTTTTGTGCTACTGTAGTGAAGAACATTTATAATCACATCAACAAATCCTCTGTGCAGCATCATGAGTTATTTTGTTATGGTTTGATTTTTGCCTAGCTAACCTACTTCTGATGATATGGAAGAACAATAAAATTATAGCAGCACTGATGCACCGCTCTTTCTCCTTCGGGGAAAGAGATGGAGATAGGGCCCTATTACTTACATTTGAACATATGAAACAACTTCTTCTTTTCGCTTTTCTGATTGTTGCGGGTTCTGTATCGTCGCAAACTATTCAATTGCTCGATAGTAATCATACTTCGTCTATTCGTGGATTGAGTGTGGTGACAGATAAGATTGTTTGGGTAAGCGGAACGAATGGTATGGTTGGCCGTTCAATAGATGGTGGTGCAACGTTTACGTGGAATAAAGTAGATGGTTTTGCAAAAACTGATTTCAGAGATATTGAAGCCTTTGATGCCAACACTGCGATCATTATTGGTATTGATACACCGGCGGTGATTTTAAAAACAGTTGATGGTGGTAAGAACTGGAAGATCGTTTTCCAGGATAAACGTCCGGGTATGTTTTTAGATGCGATGGAATTTTTTAATGAGAAAAGTGGTGTGGTGATCGGTGACCCCATCAACGGAAAAATATTTATAGCCGTTACGATTGATGGTGGCGATAACTGGCGCACCATGCCGGAGCAATTGGCTCCTGCTGCAGAAAAAGGTGAAGCGATGTTTGCCAGCAGCGGTACCAATATCCGCTCGGTTGGTAAAAATGAATTGTTGTTTATTACCGGTGGTATGTATTCACGCATCTTTATCCGCAACGATAAAATTTTATTACCCATCCTTCAGGGTAAAGAAACAACCGGTGCCAACTCACTTGCGGTGTGGGATAAAAAAACATTCACGGTTGTAGGTGGCGATTTCATGAATGCTACCTCAACAGAAAAAAATTGTGTGCTTACACGTAATGGCGGCAAAACATTTATCAGTCCCACTACTCCACCCTTTGGTTACAGAAGCTGTGTGGAATACCTAACCAAATCAAAACTTATTACCTGTGGTATTACCGGTGTTGATGTAAGTGAAGATGGCGGCGATAACTGGCGCAACATTTCTGCAACCGGTTTTCATGTGGTGCGTAAAGCAAAGAAAGGCAGTGCCGTTTTTCTTGCAGGTGGTAAAGGAAAAGTGGCGAAGTTGGTTTGGTGATGAGTAAAGCTGTCATCCCGAGGTACGAGGGATCTGTTGGGCTTCAGTACAACAGTTGGGCAGATTTCTCCTTCGTCGAAATGACAAAAGACTTCAGCAGATTCCTCCTGCGTCGGAATGACAAATGACTCAACAGATACTCTTCAAAATTTTCTGATAACAATCATCCCCTTTTTTGACTGCAGGCATGCAGCCATAAACGCTACAGGAATACCTTTAACCTCTAAAGATTCCCGTATGCACATCCAATTGCACGACCTGATTACGCTGAGAGAGATTAAATCTGTTTTTTCTTCTTACTATCCTTATTTACGGCTTGAGTTTTACAGTGTACCACATAAAATATTTGAAGCGTCTGCAGAAAAAGATATACTGCCCGATGATGTGCAGCTGCAAACGATTAAAGCCGGTCATACAGATGGTATCATTGATATTATGCCTACCGAAAAAGTAGCTGATCTGGAGCGTGAGTTCCAGGTGCGGTTCGATTTACCGGTGCAGGTGTTGCGTATGGAACATGGCGAGTGGACACAAACAACGGGCATGGATAGTTTTACATTGAAAGATGTAAACGAATACAGTCGCCTCGATTCGGATGAGTATGTCATCCAGGATGAAGAAGAAAATTTCAATGACTAATACAAGCAAAAACCGATCGTCCTTTTTTCATTAATGATGATGAAAAACAAGAAACCGGGCTTTTCAGCCCGGTTGGTTTTTCAACAGACTTACCACACCTATTTCTGCAAAATAATTGCCGGCAGTTTTACTTCTCTGTTGTTGAGTTGTACATTCCGCAATGTTGTATCTCTGTAGCCACTGGCGGTTGCGTTTACAAACACATCTACAACAGCTGATTTGATGCCACGAATTTTAAATTCACCATCGTTTTCAGGAATGGCCAGCAACGTATCTCCGTTGCTGATAACAGATACAATCGCTGCTGCTTCACGTGGCAGTACTTTTCCTTCAATGCGTCCGTCGTGCTCATCGGAAAACGTACGGATGCGTGGCTGCAGTTCAAAACTATTATTGTTGATTTTTATAATTGAACCGCATGCATCAAAATCAATATTGATTTTTACTGCCGATGGATTGATTAATGAAATATCATCCACATCAATCATTACCTGTGGTTTCTTCAGCAACAGCGGATACACAACACTATCGGCCATTACACTGTTACGGTTGCCCAATGTGATGCGTATCTTTTTGATTTCGCCTGTTGTTACCAAGCCCTGTGCAAACAAGGTATCTACACCATTGCGGAAGTTGAGAATATTGTACACGCCTGCACGTATCTGCAATGTTTCCCAAAATTCTCTTTCGCCGCCGGTACTGTCTTTCACTTCTACTTTTATTTCCAGCTTTTGGATATCAACATTCACCTGCTGAAATGCAACCGGGTTATCGGTTAAATAAATTTTCACCTGTTGTTTTCCATTGGTAGTTCCGGAATTTTCTTTGCTGCAGGATAAAAGCAAGCAGGCAGAAACTGCTGTTGCGATGATTACGTTGAACATGGCTTTCATACAATCAGTTTTAAATTGTTAAGAATGAACAATTCAAAACTATTGTACATAGCTGCTGCTGAAAAGCGAATAAAACTGAACGGGAAACGGTACTGCCTGAACAGGCATATACGTTACGGAAGCGGAAAAATGTGTTGTTACTTTTTAAACATAAAGTAAACAGCTCCTAAGAGAAAGAGAAAACTTACAATGTATTTCCAGTGAAACGGTTCTTTCAGATACATCACCGCAAACACGCTGAACACAACCAGTGTAATTACTTCCTGTATCATTTTTAACTGAAAAGCACTCACGCCATTTTCGTAACCAATACGGTTAGCGGGCACCATAAAACAGTATTCTACAAAGGCAATGAGCCAACTGGCAATGATTGCTTTCCAGATGGGCACATTCTGTTGTTTTAAATGGCCATACCAGGCGATGGTCATGAAGATGTTGGAGAACGCAAGTAGTGTTATAACCCGCAGCATCTTAATTCTCGGAGCGTTTACCTGCCAGCAGATATAGTGCAGCCATCCTTACAGCTACCCCATTTTCTACCTGTTGCAGAATGATGGATTGTTTACTGTCGGCCACATCACTGTCAAGCTCCACACCACGGTTAATAGGGCCGGGATGCATGATGACAATTTCTTTGTTGAGCGAATCGAGCAGCTTACGGTTAATGCCATACGCTAAATTGTATTCACGCAGCGAAGAGAACAAGGGCTGGTTCTGGCGTTCGAGCTGAATCCGTAATACGTTCGCCACATCGCACCACTTTAAGGTTTCTTCAATGTTATACGATACGTTAACGCCAAATGCCTGTTGTAGATATTTTGGAATAAGTGTGGGCGGACCTGCAACAGTTACTTCTGCTCCCATCTTCTTTAACAGATAAATATTGCTGAGTGCTACACGGCTATGCATGATATCGCCAAGTATGGCGATCTTCTTTCCTTGCAGTGTGCCTAATTTTTCTCTGATGGAAAACGCATCGAGCAATGCCTGTGTAGGATGTTCGTTAATGCCGTCGCCTGCGTTTACAATGGCTGCAGGAATATGCTTCGCTAAAAAATGCGGTGCACCGCTGGCGCTGTGACGCATCACCACCAGGTCCACTTTCATACTAAGGATATTGTTCACCGTATCCAGCAGGGTTTCGCCTTTGGCAGCCGAAGAACCCGATGCGGTGAAGTTGATGGTATCGGCACTGAGTCGTTTCTCTGCCAACTCAAACGAAATACGTGTACGGGTTGAGTTTTCGTAAAAAAGATTCACAATCGTTACATCACGCAACGAAGGAACTTTTTTAATGGGTCGCTGTAAAACTTCTTTGAATTGAGCGGCCGTATCGAGGATGAGCTGGATATCCTGTGCCGTTAAATCTTTAATGCCGAGCAGATGACGAGTGGATAGTTGCATTAAAGAGCGAAGTTAAAGCAAATTCGATAACAGCCAAAATTGAACCTGCCGGTCGACCTAAGACCTTTTTCGAAACAATAGCACAAGTGCCAAAATCACAATAATGCCCGACACAAAAACCGCCCATATATTCATCTTTCTTGAAGTAGCAGTAAGTGTATAATCGCTGTTCAGCATCTTTGTGGCATCGAGGTTCCAGGAAATTGTATCCTGTTCGATCATGCCATTGGCTGTTAGTAATTGCCCCGGCATAACCAACCGGTATTTAAAAAAAGTGGACGTATAGTCATTCAACTTCTCCATCTCCGCAGGATTATTTACTTCCCTGCTTATTGCACTTTGTTCGTTCAGTAAGGGATTAAACGCAGTGGTAGAAAACCAACGATTCAATACTTCGCCAATGTTTTTTACTTTATAATCTTCTTTGCTTTCGTTGCTGACCGATTTGTAAATACTATCCTTCTCCTGTACCATTTTTTCAGCACCCGGATTACCGGGAAATTGATCGAGATTACGCAGCACAGCTGCGTATTGCAATTCCCATGCATTGGCTGAAGCCCAGGTTTCGAATTTATCTTTTATGTTATCCAGTTTTTCGTACAGATCCATACCACTGATTCCTTTATCGAAAACAGGCGTACCTGTAAGCCAATAATCAGCTTCTTCTTTACGCATATAGTTTTCTATAGGCAATGGAAATTTAATCGGTAACCGGGGATAAGCTTCGCTGTAACTGTAGTACGTATAAAACCACCTGAACTTTTTCTCAAACACAGGCCGGGGAATAAGATCATTCCATTTGCTTTTGGTATTAAACCGAAAGTTTTTTGCCATTTCACTTGCTGATGTGAATTTTCTTGTGGCATACACTTTAATTTCTTTCGCACTGTCTTGCGGTTGCCGTATCCAATTGCTTAAAGGCCATTCGCTGAATTGTTCATCTCCGTTATACTGCCATTGCACTTTCCAGTTTTTATCAATTGAAACAGGAAAAGGATTACTTGTGCTATCGCCTTTTATAAATGCATCAGTAGCCTTTGCAACCAACACCCGCTCACAACTTCCATCAGGGTGAATAATAGTTGTCATGTTTCCCGGCTCACAGGAATAAAGTGCTGCAGCTAAAATTATCCAAAGTATCTTCTTCATCTTTATCGTGGGTTTATATTGTTGAATGTATAATCCTGCATATTTCTTTTGAATTTATCTCTTGCTGTTTTTTGATCGTTGATATAGGTCATAAGCGATTGCACTAAATTCTCCCGGTCAATTAAAGCTGGTTTTTCAGGTGCTTCAGCATTTATTGCAATGCCCGGCTTCGTTTGTGATTGTTCCTCATCAACTAAAAATGTTTGATAGAGAAACACCCCCGCCAACATAGCAGCAGCACTAACTGTTACATTCCTGAACAGGTAATAGATCCTGCTTTTTTGTTGGCTCACTTTATCCTTCTCAATAGCTTCAATAATAGAATTGGCCAGGCCATCAGCATCAGCAAGTGCCGGCTTTGCATCTTGCAGAGCAGTGATCATTTTTTGATAGGAATCCGACAATTGCATACTCACATTTTTTCAAGTTGTTCACGAATAGTTTTTCGGGCCAGGTATAAATTGCTTTTTATTTTTTCGGGCGAAAGATCAGTGATGATTGAAATTTCATTTACCTCAAATCCTTCCAACTCTTTTAAGGTAAACACCAGCTTTTGCTTGGGCGTAAGTTGATGTGTAAGCTGGCTGATGACCGCAGCCAGGTCTTTATTCATGATCTTTTGCTCCATATTGCTCTGCAGCATTTGTTCACAAACATGCTTTACCTGGTCGATCTCCACCTGTTGTTTTCGATATTTTCCTTTCCTGAGCTGATCATAACAACAGTTGGCCGTGATCTTATATAACCAGGTAGTAAACTTTAATGCAGTATTGTATTTCGACAGGTTTCGCCATACTTTAATAAAGGCTTCCTGCACCACATCTTTTGCATCTTCTTCCTGGCAAAGCATCCTGAATGCAAATACATATACCATCCCCTGGTAACTTTCTACAAGTTGTTTGAATGCGTTTGCATCTCCGTTTCTACATCGCTCTATTAATTCAGTGTCCCAGCCATTCTGCATGTAATGCGCCTGTTTTAATATTATACGGGAATATCGAAAAAAGGTCGAAAAAAGAGCATAAAAAAAACTCCCCAATCAATAAATTGATTGGGGAGTGAATTGACAAGAGTAATTTTTTGTGTACAGGCAGTTCCTCTGCCCTCTTTGCTAATGCAACACAACTTCCGGTTTATGCCAGTCAACCGTTACTTTTTGACTGAGGATGGAATCGATGGCTTTGCCGGTATAATCGGGTTGGATAGGGAGCTGGCGGTTGAAGCGGCGATCGATGAGCACCAGTAGTTCCACTTTTGCAGGACGGCCGAAATCAACCAATGCATCCATAGCAGCACGGATGGTACGGCCGGTGTACAGCACATCATCAATGAGGATTACATTTTTGTTTTCAATATCAAAATCGATGGTGGTTTGATTGGCGATGTGCAATTCCTTATGCACATCATCCCGATAAAAGGTAATATCGAGCTTGCCGTAGTGCAGTTTCACATCAGGATAATTTTCATGGATGGCTGCTACTATTTTATCGGCCAGGAAAATACCTCTCGGCTGTAAACCTACAATCACCGTTTCGGCAAACGGGTAATGGTTTTCGATCAATTGATGGCTGAGACGCTGTATCGTAAGTTGCAGTTGTTCGTTCGATAAGATCGTTTTCACTCGCTGAAATTTTTATAAAAATACATACGAATGTCTAAACTCGTTCATACTTACTGTTTCGTGTTACAGGAAACAGTACTGCACAAAAAAGGGCTGCACCTTTGTACAGCCCTTTACCCAACTTCCCTGCTATTAATATTTGTGTTTAAATACATAGAATACACCTACCTGCACATTGCGGTTATACAAGTTTACCGAACTGGCATCGTTGATATTGGTGATGCCGTAATTGTAACGGGCATCCACGCCAAGTCCTGATTCGCCAACATAACTGGCACCAATCGTCCAGCCCAGCTCTGCTGTTTTAAATGAGCTTTTTACATTTGTTTTTACATCGCCCTGTTGTACATTGGCAGCTGCCAGCATACCCAACTGCGGACCTGTTTGAATACGAAAACCACGATCGAACATGTATTGCAGTTGTACAGGTACATTCACATAATGCAATCTTGTTTTTACATCATTGCTTTGTGCGCCTTGTCCGGAGTACATAATTTCCGGTTGAATGGCCCATTGTTTATTCAGATGAATATGTGCTAAACCGCCTGCATGAAAACCAGCTTTCGCATCGAAACCTGCATTGGGTGAACTTGCAATGTTTGAAATGTTCAAACCTCCCTTTAAGCCTACATGCACATTGCTATGCTGTGCAAGTACAGATCCTGCCATAAATAAAAACGCTCCTGAAATTATGAATGCTTTCATTGTAATTGATTTTAATGAACAATATCGCCGGCGAAGACAAACCTACCCTTTAAAAAACCGTGCCAAAACAAACTGCACTGTACCTAACTGCTTGTTTACTTGTTTGTAAATACCTGTATAAAAAACAAAAAGCCACCCTTACGGGCAGCTTTTGCAAGTATGATTAATCTGCTTAATTATTCTTCACCTAAAAACGGATAACGGTAATCTGTCGGCGGGTTGAATGTTTCTTTAATGGTGCGTGCACTTAACCAACGATAGAGATTGAGAATTGAACCTGCTTTATCGTTGGTGCCACTTGCACGTGCACCACCAAACGGTTGCTGACCAACCACTGCACCTGTTGGTTTATCATTGATGTAGAAGTTACCTGCACTGTTGCGGAGTTTTGCTGTTGCTAACTCAACTGCATAACGATCCTGTGCGATGATGGATCCTGTTAATGCATAGGGTGAAGTGCTGTCAACCAACTCCAATGTCTTTTCATACTCATTGGCAGGATACACATAGATGGTTAATACCGGTCCGAAAATTTCTTCGCACATGGTTGTGTATTTCGGATCAGTTGTTTCGATGATGGTTGGCTGCACAAAGTATCCTTCTTTCTTATTGCATTCGCCACCTACCAAGATGCTTGCTTTCTTTGAACGCTTGGCGCCATCGATGTATGCTTTGATTTTATCGAAACTCTTTTCATCAATCACGGCATTCACGAAATTGGTGAAATCTTCCACTGTACCTACTTTAAAACTGTTGACACCTGCTACCAGTTTCTTTTTTACTTTTTCTGCAATATTTGATGGCAGATAAGCACGTGATGCTGCTGAACATTTTTGTCCCTGGTATTCAAACGCACCACGCAGCAATGCTGTTGCCACTACATCCGGATCGGCACTCTTGTGGACCATCACAAAATCTTTACCACCTGTTTCACCAACAATGCGTGGATACGAACGGTACATGCTCATGTTCTTACCAATGGTTTCCCACATGTTGTTGAACACTCCTGTTGAACCGGTGAAGTGTACACCTGCAAATTCTTTATGTGTAAAACAAACTTTACCTACAGTTGGTCCATCCACATAAATGAGGTTGATGACACCATCGGGTAAGCCTGCTTCTTTTAAAATCTTCATGAACATCTGCGCACTGTAGATCTGTGTGTGTGCAGGTTTCCAGATCACCACATTGCCGCACATCGCAGCACTTGTTGGCAGGTTACCACCAATTGCAGTAAAGTTGAAAGGTGTTACTGCCAGTACAAATCCTTCGAGCGGACGATACTCCATACGGTTATGCATACCCGAACCACTGATGGGCTGCTGACGATAGATTTCGCTTAAGAAATGTACGTTGAATTTGAGGAAGTCGATGATTTCACAAGCAGCATCAATCTCTGCCTGGAAGGCATTCTTGCTTTGTCCCAGCATGGTTGTACCATTCATGTACGGACGGTACTTTGTTGCAATGAGATCAGCTGCACGTAAGAAAATATTTGCACGGTTTTCCCAACTCATATTGGTCCATGCTTCTTTCGCTGCTAATGCCGCATCTATAGCCTGGTATACATGCTTCTCTTCACCTTCGTGATAATAACCTAATATATGCTTGTGTTCATGTGGCGCTTTTAATGCAAACTTTTTATTGGTGCGTACTTCTTTACCACCAATGTACATCGGCACATCCACTTCTTTACTTTTTAATTCAGCCAGTACTTCTTTTAAACGTTTCTTTTCGGCAGAACCGGGGGCGTAGTTTAATACGGGTTCGTTGGCCGGTAAAGGATAGTTGAAATAACCAAGATTCATACAATAGTTTTTTTCTTTTTTACGATGCTTTCGCAATAGTCTGCGTAAAGTGTGCGCAAGGTACAAACTATCGCTCATATGCTTTGTGCTTCCGTTTGCACAAAAAAAAGCCCCCGCTTTCAGCGGGGGCTATATCGGTTGTATCTTATTTTGATTCGGCTTCTTTTTCACTCATCAGGTAGGCTTTAATAAAGCCATCCAGCTCGCCATCCATTACCGGTTGCACATTCCCTACTTCGTATTCGGTACGGTGGTCTTTGATCATTTTATACGGATGGAATACATAGCTGCGTATCTGGCTGCCCCACTCGATCTTCTTTTTGTTGGCATTGGTGGCATCCTTCAGCTCATTGCGTTTGCGGAGTTCGTCCTCGTACAAACGGCTCTTCAGCATGGTCATCGCTTTTTCACGGTTGCCCAGCTGCGAACGTTCTGTTTGACAAACCACCACAATACCTGTTGGAATGTGTGTGAGGAATACTTTTGTTTCCACCTTGTTTACGTTCTGTCCACCTGCACCACCGCTTCGGGCTGTTTCCATCTTTACATCACTTTCTTTGATGTCGATATCGATGGTATCATCCACTAACGGGTACACATACACGCTGGCAAAAGAGGTATGTCTTCTGGCATTGCTATCGAACGGTGAAATACGCACCAGGCGATGCACCCCATTCTCTGCTTTTAAGAAGCCGTAAGCAAACGGACCTTCAAACTGCAGTGTACAGGTTTTAATACCGGCACCATCACCATCCTGCCAGTCTAGTTCAGTTACTTTCCAGCCCTGCTTTTCGCCGTACATGCGGTACATGCGTGCAAGAATCTGTGCCCAGTCCTGGCTTTCGGTACCACCTGCACCGGAGTTGATCTGTAATACAGCAGGCAATTCATCTTCGGGTTGATTAAGCGTGCTTTTAAACTCAGCATCTTCAATTGCAGTAATTGCTTTCTCGTATGCTTCTTTTGTTTCTTCTTCTGTAGCGTCGCCGCCTTTCCAGAATTCGAAGAGCACAGCAAAATCCTCAACAGCTGTATTGGTCGCTTCATAGAGATTCACCCAATACTCATTGTTCTTGATTTCTTTCAGAATCTCCGTTGCCCGCTTATTATCGTCCCAGAAACCGGGACTCAGAGAGAGTTGTTTGTCTTCTGCGATTTTATATTGACGGCTCTCGACGTCAAAGAAACCTCCTCAGGACAAGAATGCGTTCCCTTATATCGTTTAATTTTTCGATTGTCATAACGGGTGCAAATGTAAGGGAAAGAGTCGGAAGTCGGGAGCCAATAGTCGGAAAGTCCGAAAGAAAGAAGCTGCTGATTTATCGGGCTGATACTTTCTGACTTTCGGTCTTCCTGACTTCCAGTCTTCCGGACTTTTCTTCGTAATTTGCCCCCCTTGATCTCGCAGGAAACCATACAACAGATTTTAAGCCGCATCGATATTGTAGAAATAGTAGGCGGCTTTGTGAAGTTGAAGAAACGTGGTGCCAACTATCTTGGTAATTGCCCGTTTCACAATGAAAAAACGCCTTCGTTTACCGTATCGCCCGCCAAAGAATTGTACAAATGTTTTGGTTGTGGTAAGAGTGGTAATGCTGTAAGCTTTCTCATGGAACATGAGAAGTACAGCTATGTTGATGCGCTGAAGTTCCTGGCGAACAAATACAATGTAACTGTTGAAGAAACCTTCTCTTCACCGCAAGCAAAAGAGATGCGGCAAACAGCCGACAGCCTGCACATCATCAACGCTTTTGCACAACAGTTTTTTTCCAAACAGTTATTCGAAAGCGAAGAAGGACAGGCCATCGCCTTAAGCTATTTAAAAGAGCGTGGTTTCCGGGAAGACATCATTCATAAATTTCAAATAGGCTACTCTCCCCGCCAGCGTGATGCATTTACCAGCGAGGCCTTGCGTCAGCAATACAATCCTGAGTTGTTAACTAAAACAGGCATTGTTGCCGAACGTAACGGCGAGTTGATGGACAACTATCGTGAACGCATCATTTTTCCTGTACACAACAATACCGGAAAAATCATTGGCTTTGGCGCACGTATTATCGGTAAAAAAGAAAATGCACCGAAGTATATCAATACACCGGAGAACGAAGTGTACGTTAAGAGTAAAATCCTGTACGGTACTTATTTCGCCAGGCAATCGATTGATAAGAACGATGAATGTTTACTGGTAGAAGGTTATACCGATGTTGTTTCATTGCACCAGGCGGGTATTGAAAATGTTGTTGCCAGTGGCGGAACTTCGTTAACACAGGATCAGTTACGGTTAATCAAAAAATACACAAACAATCTTACCATTCTTTACGATGGTGATGCTGCCGGTGTAAAAGCCGCCATGCGTGGATTGGATCTTGCATTGGAAGAAGGATTGAATGTTCGTTTGGTTCTCATTCCTGATAACGAAGACCCCGACAGTTATGTGAACAAAGTTGGCGCAGCAGGCTTCAACGAGTTTATCCGTAACAACAAAAAAGATGTGATCCTTTTTCAGCTGGAAGTAATGCTGAAAGATGCAGGCAACGATTCAACCAAAAAAGCAGCGGCTGTTAATACCATCGCCGAAAGCATCAGCCGTATTAACAAGGTTGAAGATTTTACACGCAAGCAGGACTACATTAAAAAAAGTGCAGAACTGCTGAAGATTGACGAGGCAGGTTTGCTTACGTTGGTGAACAAGCTTACCAGCGAGCGTGTCATTAAACAGGAGGAACGTTTTCAACAGGCAGTTACAGATGTGCCACCCGATATGCCACCTCCTGAAGTTGGCTACACAGACACTGTTGAGTTTTTTAATCTTGACATTAAAAATGAACGGGCTTTGGTTTGCCTGTTACTGGAGTTTGGTTTACAACCATGGGATGAGCAGACGACTGTAGCTCAACATGTATTTGCTGAGGTAGATGAATGGGGAATGGTTGAAGATGCAGAGCTGCTTCATTTATCAAACATTTACCGTGATGCGTATCTACAAGGAACAGAACCTACCTTGAAAGGTTTTCTTTTCCACGAAGATCAAACCATCAGTAAACTGGTGGTCTCCTTATCTGATTTCGGTAATGAATTAAGTCCGAACTGGATCCGTATTTACGAAAAACCCTTCCCTACCAAAGAAGACCTGTATGTGCAGGAACTGCAATCTGTTTTAACGTACCTGAAGCTGCGTAAGATCAAAAAAATGGTTGATGAAAACCAGCGTGACATGGAGCTACCGCACAGCGATGAAGAATTGATTACGCTCCTTAAAACACATCAGCATCTGAAAGAGCTGGAGATGGAGTTAACAAGGGCATTGGGTACCGTTATTGTTCGTTAATCCCAATCTTTCTTTCGCAACAACCAGCATAGAAAATAAGAGCTGCTGAAGCCGAGTGCTGCACCGGCCAAAACATCTTCTGCAAAATGTGCCCCGAGATAAATACGTGAATAACCAACAAGTACTGCCACAACAAAAAAGAACAGCTGGACCAATTTATTGCGGGTTGCAAATGCCAGCAGACTGAATGTAGCAAAAGCTGTAGTGGTATGTCCGCTGGGGAAACTATTATGCCCTTTCAGTAATACATCATCTACTTTATGAATGACTTCGGGCTTTTTAAAATACAAACCGGGTCGAGGGCGTTGCTCCAGCCGTTTAATTCCCTGTGCTAATAATCCACTAACGATAAAAGAAAGGATTAACAGTAAACCCAGTTTCTTTTTACCCAGCAACCACAGAATAATGCCCAGTGCAGCCATAAAAATACCATCACCTACATACGTAAAGTACTTCAGAATAATATCTGCCACATCGGTATGCCGGTTATTGAGTGCAAGAAAAACTGTTTCCTTATTCCAGTAGAAAAGAGCTGCTACACCAATCAGCAACAACACGACTGTTGCATAGGTAAATAGGTTTCGTAAGGGATGATTGTATTTCCAGTTCATGGCCTTTGCAAAACTAAGATGCATTCAGCAACAGGTCGCTGTAAGAATGCGTTAAAAGATCGGTTTCGGCTATTTGAAAAGCCTGTACATAATACTGGCATTGTGCATTAATTTTTTCTAAACCAAGGCTGCCATCGGTATCGATTGCTTCTATTTCCACAAAGCTGCCTAAGCCTTCCACTTCATCAATATGAAACTTTACGTTCCCGATAAAATAAATGGCTCTGCGTTTTTTAACCACCACTTTAACACCGTTTGCTTTTGTAAGCAGTGCTTTCAGTGCATCACTCTGTGCAGGCACCTGAAACAGTTGCACCTCACTCAATTTCGGACCGGCTTTGTTTTCCCGGTTATAAAAAATCAATGCGTTTTCAATTGGGCCCTGCCGCAATTTTAAGCGACCGTTTGGCACATGAAAATACGTGTCGGTCTGTTCGTCAACTCCAACAAAACGGGCTTGCTGCTGTTGCAGATATGCACGAATAAAGGCCGGATCGGCACAGCGTGCTTTTATTTCAATATTGTTATGGCTCATGTAAACTAAAAAGCCGCCTTTACAGACGGCTAGTGAATTAGTTGGTGAACGGATTTACGCTTCAGCCGGTGTTAACCTTGAAGTTCTGTTTGTTGATCTTGCTGGTTTCGGAGCTAACGCAATTGCACGCTCAAAGCGCATTGCAGTCCATACGTGGTCCAGCACTACTTCTTCTGAAGTTTCAAATCCGCACTGGCACACAAACTGCCAGCTTCCGTCTCTGTTTAAATCACTCACAATTTTGGAAGCCGATTTCGGATAGGCCACCCAGAATTTAGCATTAGGGCTTAATGCGGGCAACACTTCCTTTAAGATTCCATTTAATTGATTCTGATTTACTGCAAAGACGAGGGCAAAATCGATCTTCTTACTACGTAACAACGGTGTTACATTCTTGGCGAATGATAACTTTACAAATTGTTTTTCGATTGAAGAGGGTAAGCCCTGAATTAATAAGTTCTTTTCTTCGTTCAATTGGAGTTTTTCCAAGAGAGAAATAGACATGCCAATGTAAATTTTGATGAGAACTAAAGTGGATGGCAAAGGTAGCCAATTTTCCCCATGTTTCACGGGTTATCAACAAACATTTTTTTGTTTTTGCAGACATAAAAAAGCCGGCTTACCGCCGGCTTTTTCTATCTAAATATATATTTTTCAATTACTTACCTACCGGCTTATAGTACGGCATGGCTTCTTTTACATATTGCTCCATTTTTGCGATACGTGTTTCATCGGATGGGTGAGTGCTTAAAATTTCCGGTGGTTTCTGTCCGCTGCTGGCTTTTGCCATGCGTTGCCAGAACGCTACGGCCTCCTGTGGATTATAACCGGCCATGGCTGCAAAACGCAATCCAAACTGATCGGCTTCTAACTCCTGCTTGCGGGAGAAAGGAAGCGTGCCTCCCACTGTTGAACCAATACCATACGCATTTAAAAACAGGTTTTGCGTCTCGGCAGGCTTGTTCGCCAATGCCACCGAGAGTGCAACACCACCTAATTGCTGTACTACACCCAAACTCATGCGTTCGTTACCATGCAGGGCTATGGCATGTGCAATTTCATGACCCATTACCACAGCCAATGCAGCTTCGTTTTGTGTAACCGGTAAAAGGCCTGTATACACTACTACTTTACCACCTGGCATACACCATGCATTCACTTCTTTGTTGTCTACAAGATTAAACTCCCAGGTATATCCATCCAATACTGCCGATTTTCCCTGCTGCTCGTAATACTTTGTAATGGCATAGGCAATACGTGTACCCACACGTCTTACCATTTCCGCATCTTTATTTACCGTTGCCGATACAATTTTATTTTGCGCCAGGAACTGCTGGTATTGCTGTGTGGCCATTGATTGTAATTCCTTCTCCGGTAGCAACCGAAGCTGTTTACGACCCGTTACCTGGTTCTTCGCACAGGCAACAAGCAAAACTGTAATAACTACGAACGATCCAAGAATCTTTTTCATCACTGATTGATTTTAGAGTGTATTTCCAATTTGTGTACCAATTTTTTCGACCGGCTATTGTTCAAAAAGTTAAACCTATTTTTTCTTTCTTATTCCTTTAAACTTATTCTCGTTACCTGCAAACAGGCGCCGGATGTTTGTCCGATGCATAAAGATGACAAGTACAGCAGACAGTACGGAAAACCAACGCATATACACATTTGTTTCCTGTACGGCAAACCAAACACAAGCTGCAAATACTACAACGGCAACAATGGAACCGAGTGAAATATATTTTGTTAAAAACACCACCACTACAAAAGCAGCTACACTTATTAACGCCGTCCAGGGTTGTATTGCCAATACCACACCAAACAAGGTTGCCACTCCTTTCCCTCCTCTGAAACCTGCAAACACCGGAAAGATATGCCCTGCAACAGCGGTTAATCCTAATACCAATTTCCAGAATGTTGTTTCATAACCCAACCACATAGACGCACTTACAGCATGCGCCAGTTGCACTGCAGCAATACCTTTTCCCATATCAATCACCAGCACAATAATTCCCCAGGTTGAACCAAGTACACGAAAAGTATTGGATGCACCCATGTTCTTACTGCCATGCTCCCGAATATCAATATGAAAAAACCATTTCCCTATCCAGTAAGCGGTGGGAATGGAACCGATGAGATACGCAGATATGATCAACAAGAGGGCTTGCATACTATGCTATCTTTTGCAATAATAAGGCACTCCAGTTATTACGATCGGATGAAGTAACCAGTTGCAGCTGTTGTGCATTTGCTGCATCCACAAGCAATTGATTCTCCTCTTTATAAAAACCACTAATGATGATATAACCGTTGGGGTTAAGCGAAGCGGCCATTGTTGCCATGTATTGCAGCAGAATGTGGCGGTTGATATTCGCCAATATGATATCGAATTGTTGTGTTGATGGCACATCGGCTTTTTGTACAACAATGTTGCTGCAGTTGTTGGTAGCAACATTTTCCAGTGAGTTCTCAATGCACCAGTCGTCGTTATCAACAGCGAGTACAGACGTTGCTCCAAGCTTTTCTGCAAGAATGGCCAGCACAGCAGTACCACAGCCGAAATCAAACACATTTTTTTTGCTGAAGTTGATACCCTGCATCAGTTTCATTACCTGCCATGTGGTTGCATGATGGCCTGTACCAAAACTCATTTTTGGTGTAATCACAATTTCGTGCTGCACCGTTGCAATAGGCTCATGAAAATGTGCACGTACTGCAACAAACTCATCAACAATCACCGGTTCATAATTACTCTCCCACTCTGCATTCCAGTTTTTAGGCGCAATTTCTTCTTTTGTATAGCTGAGTGCAAAAGGTTGCAACAATTCTTCCAACTGCGGTTCATTGTATGCTTCTTCGCTGATGTAGGCATGGAATGCATCGGCTGTTTCTTCAAAACCATCATACCCTTCTGTACTTAATAAAGCCAACAGCATTTCCTGTTGTTCTTCATTGCCTACGGGAATAGAAATTTTAATGTAGTTATTCATACGCAATAAAAAGTCCCGCCTTGCAGCGGGACTGTAAAGTTCACTTATTTCATTGAAAGTTTAGAGACGCTCTTCGCCGTTGTTCTCATCCTGCTTTGGTTGCGGTTGAGGACGGGGAGCACTCTCCGGCTTTGGCATTAATGCCTTGCGGCTGAGTTTGAACTTGCCTGTCTTCGGATCGAGACCGATGAGTTTTACTTTCACCTGATCTCCGATTTTGAAGATGCCTTCCATGCTTTCCAAACGCTTCCAGCTTATTTCACTGATGTGCAACAAACCTTCTTTCTTCGGCAGGAATTCTACAAACGCTCCAAACTCTTTAATACCTTTTACCGTTGCTTCGTAAACAGCACCCACTTCAGGAACAGCAACAATACCTTTTACCCAGGCTACGGCTTTATCCAATCCTGATTTTTCCTGTGAGAAAATGCTTACTTCACCGTAGTTGCCAACTTCTTCAATGGTAATGGTTGTACCTGTTTCACGCTGGATCTCCTGAATCACTTTACCACCGGGTCCGATAACTGCACCGATGAATTCTTTATCGATGATCAGTTTCTCCATGCGTGGTGCATGTGGTTTCACTTCCGGACGGTGTTCTGCAATACACTCATACATCGCATCAAGAATATGCAAGCGACCGTTACGAGCCTGTGCCAATGCTTCACGCATTACATCCATGCTCAAACCATCTACTTTAATATCCATCTGCACGCCGCAAATACCTTCACGTGTACCGGTTACTTTAAAGTCCATATCACCAAGATGATCTTCATCACCAAGGATATCGGTAAGAATAGCATATTTACCATCGCCACGTGTAATCAATCCCATTGCCACACCACTAACGTGTTTTGGAAGAGGTACACCTGCATCCATCAACGCTAATGAACCGGCACAAACAGTTGCCATAGAAGACGAACCGTTCGATTCAAGAATATCACTTACCACACGAACAGTGTATGGATATTCACTTCCAGGCATCATTTGTTTCAATGAACGCATAGCAAGGTTACCATGACCAACTTCACGACGGCCAGGACCACGCATCATCTTTACTTCACCTGTTGAAAACGGAGGAAAGTTATAATGAAGGATGAATTTTGTGTATTCGCTTTTTGCTGCACTTTCTACCAGCAATTCATCAAGTTTGGTACCGAGTGTAACAGTTGTGAGTGATTGTGTTTCACCACGTGTAAACAATGCAGAACCATGTGGTGTTGGCAACGGTTCTGTTTCCATTTCCAGAGGACGCACTTGGTCTAACTGGCGACCATCGAGACGAATACGATCATCGAGGATCATGTTACGTACTACTTCCCATTTAAGGTCTTCGTAGTATTTCTTTGCAAGCTTTTTATCTGCATCAGTTGCTTCTTCACCGAGGCTTGCGATTAACTCCTGTTTCAATACATCGTATGCTTCGCTGCGTTCGTGCTTGCTGCTTCCCGCTTTCGAAATAGCATATACTTTATCTTTTGCAAAGGCAATTACTTTCGCATTCAGTTCTTCGTTAACAACAGGCTTTGTGTAGTCACGCTTGGTTGTTACACCAACTGCATCTCTTAATTCCTGCTGTGCTTTAATCTGAACACGGATTGCATCGTGTGCAATTTCCAATGCCTTTACCAATTCCTCTTCACTGCATTCTTTAGCTTCACCTTCCACCATCATCAGGTTCTTTTCGGTAGCTGCAATGATGAAATCGGAACTTGCTTTTGCCAGTTGTGAACGGCTTGGGTTAACCACAAACTCGCCATCAACATTGGCTACACGTGCTTCAGAAATAATTTCTTTGATGGGAATATCAGAAACAGCGAGTGCGGCAGAAGCAGCCAAACATGCCAATGCATCGGGCATCACCTCTGCATCAGATGAAATAAGGCTGATGAGTACCTGCACATCGCAGAAATAATCTTCCGGGAATAAGGGACGTAAAGCACGGTCAACCAAACGGCTGATGAGGACTTCAGAATCGCTCAGTCTTGCTTCACGCTTAAAAAATGAACCGGGAATACGGCCTGCAGATGCAAACTTTTCCTGGTAGTCTACGGATAAGGGGAAGAAGTCTTGTCCTTCTCTTGGTTCTTTATTGGCTACAACAGTAGCAAGGAGAACGCAGTTGCCCTGGCGCACAGTAACGGCACCATCGGCCTGGCGAGCCAGTTTACCTGTTTCGATGGTGACAATGCGACCATCACCCAGATCGAACGACTTGCTGATAGGTTTTAATAACATACAAATCTTGTTTTTGAATTGGCAAGCAAGGCAGGCGGGATGGAGGCCTTACAGGCAATTCTGTGAAAAATGAAGTGAAAGGAGAAACCTTTAAGAAAAGCAAAATTCCCAACCGCAAAAAAACGTGTTGGGAATAATGATTTATTACATGACCGTAGATTATTTACGGAGACCGAGTTTCTCAATTAATGCACGGTAACCTTGCAGGTTGTGCTTGCTCAGGTAGCTGAGTAAACGCTTACGCTTACCTACCAACTGCATCAGACCACGATTCGTTGAAAAGTCTTTCTTGTTTGCTTTTTGGTGAGCAGAAATGTGATTGATACGCTCAGTTAACAGAGCGATCTGACCTTCAATAGAACCAGTGTTTGTTTCAGCGCCACCGAAGTTGGCGAAAATGCTTGCTTTTTTTTCTTTTGTAATTGCTGACATCTCAGATTTTTTTAATTGACATCCAAATAGTACATCTGTAAATTGGCGGCAAAGGTAGGGGAAATAGTTAAAAAAAGCAGCGTTTGTGGTATTAAATATTCCGGCTAAGATAACGATCGAGCCCCGCCCGGGCAGTTTTCTGCAGTTTTTTCCGGAAAAAACCGGTGCTGCCCAGCAGTTTTCCCTTGAAACCCATGGCTTGAGCTGCCCATTTGTGCAGATCAAACCGATCCCGGTGTCGGTAAATTTTCCCGTCTTTCAGTTCAAACTCTGCATGAATGCGGTTAATAACCCGGCGCCCGGTTGCCGAAAACAGGTACACCGCCACCCAGTCGGCACTACCCTTTTCGGCTGTTTCCTGCACATGGCTGAAGGTAACATCCATATCGCCGCCTCCCCTTTCGATCAACATGCGCCACATGGCCGGCACTTCACGACCTTTCAATCCAACAAAAACCTCATCGGTAAATTCAGCTTCAGGATGATAGCAATCGGCCATTGTTTGCCAATCGCCCTTATTAAAAGCCGCATAAAACGTTTCAATTGTATTCATACTCTCAAGTTATCGTTTAATAATAAAGTATCATAATCTTTGTTCTAAACCTTATCAAAAATGCGCCTGATCATCATACCCGCTGTTGTGCTGTTGCATACAGTCGTTGCAACAACACAAGAAGTTGCAACTATTTCATTTGTTTCGCCCGGTATCGGATACGAACAGCCTATATCCAACCATTTCACCGTTAAAGGACGGGCAGCTTTGACCGTTAACTGGTCTTACTCTTCATCTGACTTTTTCGGGAATAAATTTGAGTTTGCCCCAAGTACCCTGGCAGCTGCGCATTTCCGGTATTATTACAATATGAACCTGCGTGACCGCAACAACAAACGAACAGCGTTGAACTCTGCCAACTATCTTTCACTGCTTGTAAAGTATGCATACAGCAACAGGTATTACCATTATGGCAGCGATGGTAATTACAGCTACAGCATGCCTGCACATACTGTTGATGGCGGTGTTGTATGGGGCATACAACGTAACTTCCGGAATCGTCTGAGCCTTGATTGCAACATTGGTCCAAGTTTATATAATCCGATCGCCAACAAGAAGTTTTCACTTATTGCAGATATTACATTTGGTATCTGGCTGGGTGCAAAAGAGCAGCAATGATTCATTTGTAATTTTTACATTTGCCCAAAACCAATTATTCCTTTGGCAAGCATTATCTGTACAGTTACCAACGACCTCACCTACGATCAACGCATGATCCGTATCTGTACTACGCTTGCACAACAAGGTTATACTGTTACATTGGTTGGAAGAACGCTAACACAGTCAGCCCCACTACAACATCATCCCTTTCTTCAAAAACGATTGTATTGCTGGTTTACCAAAGGGCCTTTGTTTTATGCAGAGTATAACCTGCGTTTATTTATCTGGTTATTATTTCAAAAGGCAGATTGCATTTGTTCCATCGATCTTGATACCATCTTACCTTGTTACTTCGCATCAACACTAAAAGGCAGCAAACGTGTATACGATGCACATGAGTTGTTTTGTGAGATGAAGGAGATTGTTACCCGTCCTTCCCGTTATCGCATGTGGAAATGGATTGAACGGTTTACTGTACCAAAATTCAAACATGGTTATACCGTTTGCCAACCCATTGCCGAAGAGTTTGAAAAAATGTACGGCGTGCAGTATGAAGTAGTGCGGAATGTTCCGTTTCTCAAAAAATCCAAATTCCAAAATCCAAATTCCAATGAACCAGAAACCTTCCTCCTCTATCAAGGCGCCGTAAACGAAGGCCGCAGTTTTGAAACCTTGATTCCCGCTATGAAAAAGGTGGACGCTCCACTGCAAATTTATGGCGATGGTAATTTTCTGGAGCAGACAAAAGCACTCATCAACAGCAATCAGCTGCAAAATAAAGTTGAGCTGAAGGGCAAATTAAACCCGACTGAACTGAAAGAGATCACTGCTACAGCTTATGCCGGTATTACTTTATTTGAAAACAATGGCCTGAGTAACTACCTTTCGCTGGCAAACCGTTTTTTCGATTATATCCAGGCAGGCATTCCGCAGTTGTGCGTTGATTATCCAGCTTACCGGAACATCAACAATCAATTTGAAATTGCGTTACTGATACCGGATACAAGCGAAGCGTCTATTGCAAATGGTTTGAACAAATTATTGTCCGACCCTGTTTTATATAACCGGCTGAAAGCAAACTGCCAGCAGGCTGCAGCCGTTTTAAACTGGCAGGAAGAAGAAAAACGATTAATTCACTTTTATCAACAACTCCTTGGCTGATCATTTACATATTGTTTCGTTTGATGTTCCCTACCCCGCCGATTACGGAGGTGTGGTTGATGTTTTTTATAAAGTAAAAGCATTGCATGATCTGGGTGTTCATGTGCACCTGCATTGTTTTGAATACGGCCGTGGCCAACAACCCGAACTGGAAAAATATTGTGCAGAAGTACATTATTACCCACGACAGGAAGGACATAAAGGCTTTTCACTGCAACTGCCCTACATTGTTGCTTCCCGAAACGACGAGCAATTGTGGAAACGCTTAAATGCTGATGCATATCCTGTATTGTTCGAAGGAGTTCATTGTACCTATGGACTTACCAATGGTGCTGTAACAAAAAAGAATATCGCCATCCGATTGCACAATACCGAGTTTGAATACTACAAACAATTAGGCAAGTGGGAAACTTCGCTGGTGCGTAAAGCGTACATGCAACACGAAAGCAGGTTATTGAAACGATACGAAGCAACATTGAAAAACTACCGCATTCTTTCCATATCGCAGAACGATTGTACGGCGTATCAAAAACTGTTTAAAGCCGATAACAGCAGTTATCTGCCTGCATTTATTCCAAATACGCTTGTTACATCTAAAACTGGAAAAGGAAACTTTGTTTTATACCACGGAAATTTATCGGTAGCCGAAAATGAAAAAACAGCGACATGGTTACTGGAAAAAGTTTTTAACGAGTTGGATATTCCTTTTGTAGTTGCAGGCAAAAATCCACCGGACCGTTTAGTTGAACTGGCGCATAAACACCAGCATACCTGTATTGTTGCAAACCCAGGTGAAACCGAACTGAACGACCTGATGCAGAAAGCACAGGTACATGTGTTGCCGGCAATGATGCAATCGGGTATTAAATTGAAACTGTTGAATGCGCTATTTAAAGGCCGCCATGTAATTGCCAACAGCGAAATGATTGAAGGAACTGGTGTTGAGCAAGCTTGTCAGCTGGCTAATAACCCAACTGAAATGAAATACCAGATCTTCCGGCTCTTTCATAAAGAGTTCACCGACGATGATGTGCAGATAAGAGAAGGCTTACTGCAAAACAACTTTAATAACCGAAAAAATGCAGAGCAGCTTATGCGTGCTCTACAGTAGCATTATCCCACACTTTGCCGCCTTCGGTCTTTACCATTCGTGCAGGATATTTTTTAATCACCATAAAATCATGTGTGGCCATTACAACGGCCGTGTTATAATCACGTGCAACCTGGAACAACAGGTTCATGATTTCATCGCTTGTTTCAGGGTCGAGGTTACCCGTAGGCTCATCAGCCAGTATTAATTTAGGCGAGTTGAGGAGTGCACGTGCAATGTCTACACGTTGCTGTTCGCCGCCGCTCATTTCAAAGGTCATTTTAAATCCTTTCGATTTCAAACCTACTTTGTCCAGCACATCGTTGATCTTTTCTTCCATCAGATTCTCATCTTTCCAGCCGGTTGCTTTCAATACAAACTTCAAATTCTCGTGCACGTTGCGATCGGTGAGCAATTGAAAATCCTGGAACACCACACCGAGGCTTCGGCGCAGGAACGGCACTTTCTTCCAATCCATCTCCCGCAGATTAAAACCGGCCACAATAGCGTCACCTTCGGTCAAAGGCAATTCTCCGTATAATGTTTTCAGTAACGATGATTTACCGGTACCCGTTTTACCAACGAGGTACACAAACTCGCCCTGGTTGACCGTGAGGTTTACATTGCTGAGAATAAGATTTCCACTCTGGTAAATATTGGCGTTCTTTATTTCTACAATCGGGAGCATTTTTAAATTCTTTTGAGTTAAAGTTGAAAATAAAATTAAAATTCGAGTTCACCTCCTGCATGGCGGATAATTAACTCTTTCTTTTCGCTCGCTTCTACCCTGCCGATCACTTGTGCATCTACACCAAACGAGTTTGAGATGTTGATCAATGTATCAGCATCTTTTTCATTGGTATAAATCTCTAATCTTGTACCCATGTTAAACACCTGGTACATCTCCCGGGCATCAGCACCGGACGCTTCCTGTATCAGATCAAAAATGATTGGCGGAGTAAAGAGATTGTCTTTTACAATCTTCATTGGCCCCGGTAAATATTTCATACACTTGGTTTGTCCACCGCCACTGCAATGGATCAAACCATGGACTGCATCAAAATGGTTTTGCAGAATTTCTTTCAGCACCGGCGCAAAGGTTCTGGTGGGCGATAACAACAAACGACCAATCAATGAAGTTTCACCATTCGGCAATTGTACTTCATCGGCCAGACGATGTTTACCAATGTACACAACGTCATCGCTCAGCTTCGATTCGAATGTTTCAGGAAAGTGATGCGCATAATATTTCTCCAGCACATCGTGTCGTGCACTTGTTAATCCGTTACTGCCCAAACCACTGTTGTACGATGTTTCGTAATTCGCCTGACCAAAACCGGCTAAGCCAACAATTACATCACCGGCTTTTATTTTATCGTTACTGATCACTTTGCTCTTCGGCCAACGAGCCGTCATTGTGCCGTTCACTGCAATGGTGCGCACCACATCACCTACATCAGCTGTTTCGCCACCGAGATAATGAATGTTCACGCCATATTCTTTCAATTGTGCAAATAACTCAGCCGAGCCATTGATCACCTGCTCCAGCACTTCACCCGGAATGAGTGTTTTGTTCCGGTCAACTGTAGAAGAGAATAAAATATTATCATAGATACCAACACAAAGCAGGTCGTCGAGGTTCATAACAATTGCATCCTGTGCAATGCCTTTCCACACCGATGCATTACCCGTTTCTTTCCAATACAAGTAAGCCAGAATACTTTTTGTACCGGCACCATCGGCATGCGTAACATTCACCCAATCGGCATCGCCACCCAGGTAATCGGGATAGAGCTTGCAAAACGCATTGGGGTACAAACCCTGATCGAGATGTTCTACTGCCTTGTGTACTTCTTCCTTTTGCGCTGAAACGCCCCGTTTGTTGTATAATGACATGTACCGACGATTATGAGCCGCAAAACTAACACTTCCACACATCAAATGTGTTACTTTTGTGCCTTCAAATTATGAAGGTTTACAGAAGTTTGCAGCAGTTACCGGTTTTCAGTAAAACCGTACTAACAATCGGTACGTTCGATGGTGTGCATCTTGGTCACCAGCAAATCATCCGGCAGTTAATAGCTGAAGCAAAAGAACGGGAAGCCGAATCGGTGCTCATCAGTTTCTACCCTCATCCCCGCAAAGTGCTAAAGCCCGAACAGGAAATAGCTGAACTCACCACACTGGAAGAACGTATTGAACTGTTGAAACAACAGGGATTAGATAACCTTGTGGTTGTTCCGTTCGACAAAGCATTTGCTGCACAAACAGCACAGCAATACATCCAGGATTTTTTGGTGAAGCTGTTTCACCCATCGCTCATTATTATCGGGTACGATCATAAATTCGGTAATAACCGTGAAGGTGATTTTGCGTTGCTGCAGCAAATGGGACAACAGTTTGCATACGATGTAAAAGAAATTCCCAAACAGGTATTGAATGAAGTGGCCGTAAGCTCCACCAAGATCCGTGAAGCCATTGCCAAAGGCGATGCACAAACAGCAAATCAATTGTTGGGCTATACGTATTTCTTCAGAGGATATGTGGTGGAAGGAAATAAACTCGGTCGCAAGCTGGGCTATCCTACTGCTAATTTGCAAATACAGGATGCGGGCAAACTGATTCCTGCCAATGGTGTGTACGCAGTGCTTGCACAGGTAGAAGGTGATACACGCATGTTGAAAGGTATGATGAACATTGGTACCAGGCCAACAGTTGACGGCACACAAAAAACAACCGAAGTAAACCTGTTCGATTTTGCAGAAGATATTTACAACCGGCATTTAAAAGTGTTTGTAAAATATCATTTGCGGGATGAAGTGAAGTTTAACGGACTGGATAAACTGATTGAACAGTTGCACAAAGACAAAGAACAAAGCCTGCAATTGCTGGCTGATGCAGAATAATACTTATTGATTGAATAAAATTAACCCACATGCTTTCGTCGATTAACCCAACAACAACAACAGCCTGGCAACAATTGGCAGCACATGCTGCACAAATGAAACAGGTGCACATGAAAGAATTGTTTGCAGCTGATGCAAACCGTTTTCAACAATTCAATGTAACAGAAGGTGCTATCATCTTCGATTACTCCAAGAATATTATTACCGGAGAAACCATGCAACTGCTGCAACAGTTAGCAGATGAGTGCAAAGTGAAAGAGGCGATTGAAAAAATGTTTGGAGGTGATGTCATCAATCATACCGAAAAGCGTGCGGTGCTGCATACTGCCCTCCGCAATTTTTCCGGCAAACCTGTTTTGGTTGATGGAAAAGATGTAATGCCCGATGTACAACGTGTACTGGCGCAAATGAAAAGTTTCTGTGCGAGTATTCATAGTGGCGAATGGAAAGGTTACACCGGTAAGAAGATCAAATACATTGTAAACATCGGTATTGGTGGTAGTGATCTTGGTCCGGTAATGGTTACCGAAGCATTGAAACCTTATTGGGTTGAGGGTATTGAAACCTATTTTGTAAGTAATGTAGACGGTACACATATTGCAGAAACCTTGAAGAAAGTAACGGCAGATGAAACGCTGTTCCTGATTGCATCGAAAACATTTACCACGCAGGAAACCATGACGAATGCACACAGTGCAAGAAGTTGGTTTCTTGAACATGCAAAAGACGAAGCCTTTGTGGCCAAACATTTTGCGGCATTATCTACCAACGAAAAAGAAGTAGTGAAGTTTGGTATTGACAAAGCCAACATGTTCGAATTCTGGGATTGGGTTGGCGGCCGTTACAGCTTGTGGAGTGCTATTGGCTTATCCATTGCATTAACCATCGGCTACAACAACTTTGAAGAGTTGCTGAAAGGTGCTTATGCAGCTGATGAACATTTTAAAACAGCAGCATTCGATAAAAACATTCCCGTGATTATGGCACTGCTCGGCACATGGTATGTGAACTTTTTTGATGCAAAGAGTGAAGCCATCCTTCCTTACGACCAGTATCTGCACCGCTTTGCGGCTTACTTCCAGCAGGGCAATATGGAGAGCAATGGTAAGTATGTTGATCGCAGCGGTAATAAAGTTGAGTACAGCACAGGGCCTATCATTTGGGGTGAACCGGGCACCAATGGTCAGCACTCGTTTTACCAGCTGATTCACCAGGGCACCCATTTAATTCCTGCCGATTTTATTGCACCGGCTATCAGTCATAATTCGCTGAGTGATCATCACAACAAACTCATGAGTAATTTCTTTGCACAAACAGAAGCCCTCATGAACGGCAAAAGCAAAGAAGAAGTGATTGCTGAAGGTGTAAAAGAAGAGTTGATCCCTTATAAAGTATTTGAAGGCAACCGTCCTACTAACTCTATTCTTGTAAAACAAATTACACCGTTTACATTAGGCGAACTGGTGGCGTTTTATGAGCACAAAATTTTTGTGCAAGGTGTGATCTGGAATATTTACAGCTTCGACCAATGGGGAGTTGAGTTGGGCAAACAATTAGCCAACAAAATTCTACCTGAACTGGAAAGCGATGCAGTGGTTACATCGCATGACGCATCCACCAACGCACTCATCAATCAATACAAAGCGTTCCGTAAATAAAATTAAAAGCCCCGCTGGACAGCGGGGGCCTTTAATTTTTATCTTTTCTATTTAATTAATAGAGATAATTCAAGGCTGTTTTATCGTTTGTATTAAATGGACGATTTGTTGTAGCACTCAGACAAGCTAACATCCATGAAGCGGCATCAGGAGTAGAAGGTGTTCCCGGGATGAGAATTGCACCAACACCACCATCGCCTTCATTTACTGCTGATCCACCACAGCTATAAGAACGATTCATATAATCGGTATGACGGAAGCCAATGCAATGGCCCATTTCATGAGCGATTACTGTTGTTACAAAATTCAGGCTGTAACCAGATGTATAAGTACGTGCATACTTAATTGTGTTATAAGGATCGCCTCCACTTGGGAAACCTGCTGATGCGATATATTGGCCTGTATTAACTACGCTCAGATTAATATCACCACCGCCATTAGTACCTATGTACTGGAATGTTAAGCCAAGATTCTCTGCATTGTATCTTCCTACAGCTGCATTAACACCATCAATTAATAATTGTGTAATATTTCTGCCGCTGATGCTTACTGTAATTGTTCTTGGAAGTCCTGTTACAAGATTGGTTGTACGGTACTGTTCCTCCTTAGCAATAAGCAAGCTGTTAGTTACTTTCTTATTTGTGAGATCTGATGGAGATAGAAAAATATCGCCTTCTACAACATAGCCTCCATCACTGGCTACCACATTATCTGATGAAAAACCAAGAGCAGCAATCTGGTTTAATACATCCTGCGGAATATCTGCCTGCGGAACTTCTTTTGCAGACTTCGAACAGGCCACAATAAACAATGTTGCAAAGGAAGCAACGGCCAAAATTGAAAATAGTTTTCTCATGTTTTAAATGTTTAGGTTTAAGAGATGGTTAAATTAATCAATTTTATTCAAGGTGCAAGGTTAATTTCACTTAGTAAATACACGCATCCATTCTTACAAAAAAGTAAAAGCATTCATGTACATGAATGCTTTTACAACTAGCTGATAATGTATTAATACACGTAATTCAAAGCTGTTTGATCTGCGCTGGTAAACGGACGGTTAAATGAAGAAGAAGTACTTCCGCAAGCAAGCATCCAGGAACCGGCACTCGGACCGGTTGGTGTACCCGGAATATACACAGCACCCACACCTGCCGAACCTTCATTAACCGCAGAGCCACCACAGCTATAAGAACGGTTCATATAATCGGTATGACGGAAACCGATGCAATGACCCATTTCATGTGCAATGGTTGTTGCCAAAGCATTTACGGCAATACTAGGTGTGTACCAATACGTATTCATCTGAATCTGGTTGTAAGGATTGCCAGAGCTTGTAGGGAAACCTGCAGAACCCAGCGTATTACTTACCTGGTAAAAAGTAACAATATTGATGTTTGCCGAAGTTCCGGTTACACGTTGAAAACGTACACGCAGATTCAACGCATTGTACCGACGAATCGCTTCATCCGTAGCTGAAACAAAATTAGCCTGTGTGGTGTTCAGACTTACGGTAATGGTGCGTGGCAAACCAGTTACTAAATAAGTGGTACGGTAGTGCTCTTCATTGGCATAGATCAACTCGTTTGACGTAGCTGTATGCTTCAGGTTTTCAGGCGTTAACAAGATGTCGCCTTCAACAAGATAACCTCCATCGGTTTTAATTACACCTTCGGTAGAAAATCCCTGTGCGGCAATCTGGTTTAATACATCCTGCGATACTTGTGCATCGGTTTGTTCTGTTGATGCTTTTGTACAGGCAACAATAAATAATGCTGCAAAGCTTACTGCAGCAATTCCATAAAACAGTTTTCTCATGTCTAAATGTTTAGGTTAAAAAAAATGACAGGTTTAAATTATTTATTTTTATCAAGTGTAAAAGAGCAATCATTGCAGCAATGTTGCAAACAAAATATCTGTTTAGGAAAAAAGTAAAATCACTTCGAAAAACTACACAGCAAAATTTTTAATGTGCAATTTGAAGTTTTTTAAAGAGTTTTATAGTCGATGAAAAAATATCTAATAAAGTTGAAAAGTAGTTTTGCACTGTTACAATTAACAACGCTTCCTTTATTTATTTTTCTATCGACGCTTTCGTTACATGCACAGGAAATAAAACAAAAACCTGTGGATAAGTTGTTGCCTTCACTCGCATTACAACTACGCACTTCAAAGCCAACAGGCATTGGTTTGTATACAGTTTCAGTAACGGATCTTCAACAAATTAAAACTACCGTTTCATCAAACAAATCCATCCGTATTGTTTCCATATACGAACCGGCAAAAATTATTGTACTTGAAACCAACTGGACAGAAATAGAAAAGCTGTTGCAGTTACCGTTTATACGTTCCGTTGATACCAAGAAAAAACCAACAGAAGAATTGCTGTTTGGCTTTGTTGATTATGCTGCGAACCGTATTTCAACTATCCAGCATTATTACAAACAATACAACGCTGCCAACGTAAACGTTTCGATTAAAGAACAGAAATTCGATTCAAACGATATTGATCTTCGTGGAAGGATTCTCAGCTCTTCTTTTGCAGCTACATCTACGTCAAATCATGCAAGTATTATGGCAACCATGCTTGCAGGCGGCGGTAATACATGGTACAATACAAAAGGAACAGCATGGGGTGCGCAACTCAGCTCAGCCGACTTCATTAATCTGTTGCCTGAACCAAACAGTTATTACAGCAACAGTTCAATTCTCTTACAAAATCATTCATACGGCACTATTGTAGAAAGTTATTATGGTGCTGAAGCTGTTGGTTACGATGCATCGGTTATTGCCAACCCTTCGTTGCTGCATATTTTTTCGGCAGGTAACAGTGGTTCGCAAGCTGCACCTACAGGAGCTTACACGGGATTGAATGGCTATTCGAATCTTACCGGCAATTTTAAACATGCAAAAAATATTATTACAGTTGGTCATACCGATACGTTTGGAGTGGTGCTTATTCCCAGTTCAAAGGGCCCTGCTTTTGACGGAAGAGTTAAACCCGAGTTAGTTGCGTTTGGCGAAGATGGCAGTTCGGGTGCAGCGGCATTGGTATCGGGTATCGGTGCTGTAGTGCATGATGTATATAAACGTTTACATGCAAATACAAGCGCACCCGCTTCGCTTATTAAAGCAGTATTACTGAACAGCGCTAATGATGTAGAAACGCCGGGTATTGATTATAAATCGGGCTATGGAAGTGCCAATGCTTTTGCTGCGATTCAAACGATGGTCAACAATCACTATTTCACAGGCAGTGTAAGCAACAACACACAACAATCATTTACACTTACAGTTCCTGCAAACAGTAAACAGTTAAAGCTTACGCTGGTGTGGACCGACCCTCCTGCTGCACCCAATACAGCAAAAGCATTGGTGAATGATCTTGATTTGACGATTGCTTTGGGAAGTACAACCTGGCAACCCTGGGTACTCAACAGCACAGCGAATACAAACAGCCTGCAACAATTGCCGGTGCGTAAGCGTGACAGTTTAAATGTTGTTGAACAGATAACAATTGACAATCCTGTTGCAGGGGATTATACTGTTACTGTACATGGTTTTGCAATACCAGCGGGCTCGCAAAATTTTGCCATTGCTTACCAGGTTGATACTGCCGATCGGTTTACCTGGCAGTTTCCGACTGCTTCCGATCATTTATTTCCCGGTCAACAGAATGTGTTGCGTTTTCAATCCACATTCAGCAATACAACCGGCACCTTGCAATTAAGCACGGATGATGGTACGAGCTGGCAAACTATTTCAACAGCAGTAGATCTTACACGTGGCTATTATAAACTGCAAACTGCAAATACAATTTCACGTGCGCTTTTACGTATGACGATTAACAGCTCTGCTTTTACAAGTGATGCCTTTACAATTTCGCAACGCATTAATAGTGTTGTTGGTTTTAATTGTGCAGATTCCGTTTTATTCAGCTGGTCTCGTGTACCGGGTGCAACAGGTTATCGTATAGCACAGCTGGGCACTCAATACATGGAACCGTTCCGCACAATCACCGATACGTTTATTGTTTTGTCGAAGCAAACAAATCCATCCAAACATTACAGTGTTACACCGCTGCTCGCTTCATCTGCTGCAGTAAGAAGCTATACCTTTAATTATGAACTGCAGGGAACAGCTTGTTACATCCGGAATTTTATTGCAGATAAAACAGGCGTTAACCAAGGTTTACTTTATTTGGAAACCGGCACAGGCTACTTAGTAAAATCTATTCGTTTTGAAAAATATACAGCAAACGGATTTGTGTTGCTGGAGCAGAAACCATTTACCGGCAGTTTGCAGTTAACAGCTACAGATCCATCGTTGGTCAACGGCAATAATTTATACCGGGCAGTCGTTGAGTTGACAGATGGAAGAAAATACTATTCCGATACAGCTAATATTTATAATACCGGCAACCGCAATGCAGTTGTATATCCAAACCCGGTACCGTATAACGGAAGTGTAACAGTTCTTACTGAACTGGATGAAGATGTCTTGTTCCAGCTGATAGATAATTATGGCAGAGTTGTTTTGCAACAGCGGGTCAACGATTATCCGCAACAAATCAACGTGTACAACCTGCAAAGAGGTATTTACTACTACCGCTTACTCCGAAAAAATAAAAAAGTACAAACAGGCATTATGCTGATACAATAAAAAAGAGCCGTTTAGTACTAAACGGCTCTTTCAATTACATCATTCAAGTTAGTTCCACAACGATGCAGGATATTCGCCTGAAGCAACGAGATCGTTCACACTTTTCTGAACACCCGGTGCATCTTCTTTATACGTAACACCAAACCATTGTGAAGAAGTTGGAATTACTTTCACCACACCCAATCCTTTTTTAATAAACTGATCGGCTACAATGGGAATAAAAAATTCTGATTTCTCTTCCTGTCCTCTTGTTGCAAGAAACTCCACAAACAGGTCGGATGCCAAATGAAATACAGAAGCATCAAAACACCAGAAGTTCATACTTACACTGGAATGATAAGGCACTTCATGTTTGCCTGCTTCATCTTCGTACACAATCTTTCCTGCTTCAGGATAAATTTTTGTACGCTCCGAAATACTTACCAGGTTGTTTGCCGCATCAACTTCGCACACACCACGACTTACTGTTCCGTTTTCGCTTAATGTTTTTGCCAGCTCGTAACCAATGATGGCGTGCTTATCAGCTGCACATTCTTCTTTCAAAAACTTTGCAGCTTTTTCAAATGCATCTCTGCCATAAAAATCATCGGCATTAATCACTGCAAATGGTTCCTTGATGGCATCTTTAGCACAAAGAATAGCATGTGCAGTGCCCCATGGTTTAACACGTGTTGCAGGAATGGTAAATCCATCTGTAAACGATGTCAGTTCCTGGTATACATAGTCAATTTCAACCTTGCCCTTCAGCTTTGGTTCAAATGCCGCTTTAAAATTGTCGGCAAAATCTTTGCGAATAATAAATACTACTTTTCCAAAACCTGCACGGATGGCATCGTAAATAGAGTAATCCATAATGGTTTCACCGGAAGGACCAAAGCCTTCCATCTGTTTCATACTGCCGTACCTGCTGGCCATTCCTGCTGCAAGTATTAAAAGTGTTGGTTGCATGTAATCAATTATTTTTGAGCGTTGCGAAGATAGGAAACTATCGTTCCCCTGCATCATGCAAACGATACCATTAACAATAGCATCAACTGGCGCAGAATGGCTGCTCGCAAACGGCACTGTTTTTCCGTTTACGGTGGCGAGGCTCGATGTATTACACCCGGTTATTTCGGGTAACAAATGGTTTAAGCTCAAATACAATCTGCAGAAAGCCATAAGCGAACACAAGCAAGGTATTCTTACAATGGGTGGCGCATACTCCAACCATCTTTGTGCTACGGCTTTCGCCTGTTTCGAACAAGACCTGTCATCGATCGGTATTATCCGTGGCGAAATAAAAGAACCACTCAACACTACACTGGCTTTTTGCAAAGCACATGGTATGCAATTGATCCCTGTGAGCCGGGCAGAGTATGATTCGAATAGCGCTGCTGTCAACCAGATCAAACAACAAAACGATCATTTCTCATTTGTGCCGGAAGGCGGTAATAATAGCGAGGGGTTGCGTGGCTGCACGGAAATACTTTCAGCAATTGATGATGCACACAGTTATACGCATATTCTTTGTGCCATGGGTACCGGCACAACTTTCAAAGGAATTGCAGCAGCAGCAAAACCGCATCAAACCGTGATCGGTATTCCTGTGTTGAAAATTAAAGCAGCGGAACAGCAACAGTTTTTACAGCAACATGCAGCAACAACTACAGCCGCTGCAACAACTGTATTATTTGAGTTTGCCGGTGCGGGTTATGCCCGAACTACACAAGAGCAATTCAATTTTATGAATTTGTTTTATACCAAAACAGGCATTCCCACCGATATTGTGTATACAGGCAAACTGATGCAGGCAGCTGTAACACTTGCAGAGCAACACTACTTTCCACAAGACAGTTCGGTATTGCTCATCCACAGTGGTGGTTTACAAGGCAACAACAGCTTACCTGCAGGCACATTGTTATTCTGAACGGCATTATATTTGCGAACTATTGTAATCAACCATCAGCATACATCATCCATGAATAAACTGAGCTTACTCGCCCTCCTTTTTTTTGTAACGTCTTTTGCATTTGCGCAAAACGATACCTTACCAAAATTCCAGGCAATTAAAAAGAGGAACGGAGAAATTTTATTAAGCTGGAACAGTCCGTACAAAAATGTATCGCAGATCAATATTCAACGTTCGAAAGACAGTTTACGCAGCTTCAGCACCATCCATTCGGTACCCAACCCCAATGTAAAAAGTTATAGCTACGTTGATAAAACAGCCAAAAACGACAGTGGCTATTACCGCATTTTTATTTTGTTTGAAGGAACCAACTACATCTTCACTCCATCACGCAAGTTATTTATTGATACAACAAAAGAAGTGGTGGCAACTGTAACAGAGCCTGTAAAAACAACGAAGCCGGTTGTAACTACACAGCCAAAAGAAACCGTAAAAGAAGAAAAGCCTCAGGCACCACCAAAGCCTGTTTGGGTTCCGTCGGTGTATGTTTTTACAGGCGATGATGGCAACCCTGTTATTCGGTTACCCGAAGCTGCATCAAAAAAATACAGCATCCGTTTTATGAAAGAAGATGGCAGCTTGCTGTTTGCCATTCCAAAAATTACTGAATCCTATCTTACCCTCGATAAAGTAAACTTTATGCGCTCGGGTTGGTACCACTTTGAACTCCTGGAGGATGGTAAGTTGAAAGAGAAAAATAAATTCCTCATAACAAGAGATTACTAATCTTTTTGGTCCGTCATTTGAAGAATGGCGTTGTTTTTGTAATTTGAACTGCATTGCAGATTGCATTCCCTGCATCCACACTTATGAAACAAAGTTTAACCCTATTATTGTTCCTGCTTTTTTCTGCACCTTGTTTGCTAATTGCACAACGTGTTGGAAGACGAGGTGTTACTCCAACCAATACAGGTAATCCAAAAAAGACCCCAACTTTTAATTTTTCGTTAGAACAATTGCAGGGCCGCTGGCAGGAAGCAAAGCGTTCGGATGAGGACAAAAACGATTTGCCGATTGCAGATACGATCTATCTCCATTTTACCAATACCAATAAAGTTGAAACACGTGACGGCACCAAAACCATTATGCGTGGCGAAGCCTTTATAGATGAGCCCGGCAATGTGCTGATTGCAGCAGCTGATATTTACACCATCAAAACGGTTACGGAGAACGAATTAATTTTATTGGATGATGATGGCACGGTGCACACTTTAGTAAAGAAAGAAATTTTCTGGCGGGAAACATTGGGTAAAAATGCCGTAACTGATCCTGTACTGGATACGCCCATCAGCCCCAACCTTGCCGATTTAGATGGCAGCAGCTGGACTATTTACCGCAGACGATCGAAGCCCGGTGCCATCAGCAACGAATCGGTATTGATCCGTTACATTAAAGCCATCAAGCACAACGGCAACAATACGGCAACAGCAGAACTCACCTTTTACTCAAAAGATAAAACAGAAGTGATGCCTTGCACAATTACTGTTGTTAATAACCAGATCGAAATCAAATCGGGCGACAACAGCTGGCTGCTGTTTATTTATAAGCTGGAAAAAGAAGAATGGATTTTTGGCGATCATAAAACATTGCTCTACTTCGCCAAGCCATTATAATTTGATATCAAATACTTTTTCAAAATTTCGTTTCACCCTTTCTTTGGCTTCTTCAAAATCAACTTTACGGCCAAGTTCCTTTTCAAGTGAAGTAACCTGTTTGTTTTGTATACCACAGGGAATGATGTTGTTGAAATAAGCAAGATCAGTATTCACATTAAATGCAAAACCGTGCATGGTAATCCAGCGGCTGCAACGCACGCCCATGGCACAGATTTTTCGTTCCCTGCCTTTCACATCCGGATCGAGCCACACACCTGTTTCACCGGGACTACGATCGCCTTTCAATCCATAATCGGCCATTGTTAGAATAATCACATCTTCCAGCTTGCGGAGGTATTTACCAATGTCGGTCTCAAATTTTTCAAGGTCGAAGATGGGATAACCAACAATTTGCTGCGGACCATGAAAGGTAATATCGCCACCACGATTGGTTGGGTAATATTCAATGCCTTTTGCAATACGTTCTTCTTCACTTATAAGAATATTGCTTACATCGCCGCTTTTACCTAATGTGTACACGGGTGGATGTTCTACGAAAAGAAGATAGTGTTGAGTCGTCAGTCGTGAGTCGTCAGTCGTGAGTGCTTGCTGCCTATCAGCTGCAACACGCAATGCAGCCTTTACTTCCAGATTCTTCTTCAGCAAACTTTCCTGGTAATCCCAAGCCTGTTTGTACGGCATGTTTCCTAAATCTTCAAACTGCACCTGTTGTGTCATAGCCTGCAAATTTACGTTGATTTGAACGGATGACACACAGGGCTTACTTTTGCAGCTTATGATCGACGAAGAATTACTGGATGAAGACAGTGAACTGGAGAACGGCGACGGCTCGGAAGAGTTGTTCGAGAAGAAGCGTTTTGTTGTTACCAAAGGGCAGGAACCTTTGCGTATAGACAAATACCTGATGACGAAAATTGAAGGTGCCACCCGCAATAAAGTACAACGTGGTATTGAAACCGGTCTGGTACTGGTGAACAACAATACCGTTAAAGCCAATTATAAAGTAAAACCGGGCGATGATATTGTAACCTTTACCGACACTGCTCCTGAAGATACAGACCTGAAACCTGAGCAACTGCCGCTGAACATTGTGTACGAAGATGATCACGTAATGCTGGTGAACAAAGTGGCCGGCATGGTGATGCACCCGGGCTGCGGTAACTATTCGGGCACATTGGTAAACGGTGCCTTATGGCATTTTCAACAGCAACAACCTAATCTTACAGAAGATGAATTGCCACGCTTTGGCATGGTGCATCGTATTGATAAAAATACCAGTGGACTTGTTATTATGGCTAAGACCGAACAGGCCAGCGTGCATTTAGCCAAACAGTTTTTCAACCATACAGTAGAGCGTAAATATGTGGCCTTGGTGTGGGGCGATATTAAAGAAGATAACGGAACCATTACCGGTCATGTAGGCAGGCATCAACGTTTCCGTAAAATCATGGATGTATATCCTGATGGTGAATATGGTAAAGAAGCCGTTACACATTACACCGTGCTGGAACGTTTCGGCTATACCACACTGGTAGAATGTCGTTTGGAAACAGGTCGCACCCACCAGATACGTGTACATATGCAGCACATCGGTCACCCGTTGTTTAATGATGATACGTATGGTGGTGACCGGATTGTAAAAGGAACGGTTTACACCAAGTACAAACAGTTTGTAGATAATTGTTTCGCTATTTGTCCACGCCATGCACTCCATGCAAAAACACTGGGCTTTACACATCCTAAAACACAGGAACGCATGTTGTTTGACAGTGAGCTGGCAATAGATATGCAACAGGTAATTGAAAAATGGAGAGTGTACACAAAGGCGAAGAATCTCACCGGAGATGATGAATAAAAAGAAAGCCCGTCGTGTGACGGGCTTTCTTCTTATTTAGGGAACACCATTTTATAATCTACGCTCACTTTTCCTTTTGATATATCATCGAGTTTTCCTTTCAGCATTTTACGCTTCAACGGTTTCAGATAATCGATAAACAGTTTCCCTTCTATATGATCGTATTCGTGCAGAATAACACGGGCCGTAATACCATCAAATGTTTTTACATGTTCGTTGAAGTGTTCATCCATGTAGCGAATTGTTACTTCTTCGGCACGGTACACATCTTCACGAATCTTCGGAATACTTAAACAACCTTCGTTGTAAGCCCAGTCGTCACCAATCAACTCTTCTACCTGTGCATTGATGAACACCTGTTTTACGCCCGGACGATCGGGATACAGCAAGGCTTCTTCTTCATCCATATTGGCAAACATCTGTGCACTGTCTACCACAAACAACCGGATATCTTTATTGATCTGCGGAGCAGCCAAGCCTACACCGTTTGATGAATACATGGTTTCCCACATATCGGCAATAAGCTTCTCCAGGCCCGGGTAATCGGGTGTAATATCTTTTGCTACTTTACGAAGTACATCAAAGCCGTATGCGACAATAGGAAGAATCATGCGATTTCAGATTTACGATTTTGGATTGCAGATATGAAGATTGCAACCCTGGAAAATAAGCTGCAAATATACACATTGATGGCGAAGGGAGTGCAACCTGCAATCGCCAATCTGAAATCTACAATCTTGCTAAATATTCCTGCAACATAATGGTAGCGGCAATTTCATCCACCAGTTTTTTATCCCGGCGCTGGCTTTTTTTCAGGCCCATTTCGAGCATGGCATCTTTCGCCATTTTGGAAGTATAGCGTTCATCTACCGTTTCAACGGGAATCTGCGGAAAGTTTTTCTTGAGTTGAGCGATGGCATTCTTCACTAACGGTGTGGCGTGCGTGTCGCTGTCGTCCCAATTGGTGGGCATACCAATGAGGATTTTCTCCACCTGCTCTTTGCTGAAATAATCTTTGAGAAAAGGAATGAAGTTTTTTGTTTCAATCGTCGTCAAACCGGTCGCAATAATCTGTAACGGATCGGTTACAGCAATACCGGTGCGTTTACCGCCATAGTCGATGCAAAGAATTCTGGCCATTGGGTTACAAGTTCATGGTTGATGGTTCATGGTTCATAGTATACCTCCTACATTGAGTCACGCAGCTTAGTGATCATTTTGCAAATAACTTCGTATGCTGTGTAATTTTTATCAAATTCCTCTTTGCTTATATAATTGCGCTTTATAGCCATAAACAAGCAGGCCACAACCTCCACTGCTGATCGAAGTGCAATATCCAGAAAACGCTTAAACTCGGGCTTCGTTTGTCCAGTACTGCCTTCTGCAATATTCAATACAACCGAATCTGCTGCTCGTTTTATTTGAGATGAAAGGCTGAAACGCTCTTCAACGGGAAACTTTTTACTAAGCAAATCAATCTCATTCGATAAGTCCAGTGCCATTTGCCAGACCTTTAATTCTTCGAAACGAAAAGCCATAAGCGTGTTTTTCTATGAACGATGAACCATGATCTATGAACTGGTTATCCAATAAATATATCCGCTATCACAAACACCGCAAACACCACGCTGGCAATACCGTTTGCTGTCATAAATGCAATGTTCACTTTGCTGAGGTCGTTTGGTTTTACAATGGAATGCTGGTACACCAACATACCAATAAACACCGCCACACCTATCCAATACAACATTCCGAAGTTGCCGTAATAACCTGCAGCTGTAACACAAAATGCAGAAAGCACATGCAGAAACTCTGATACACGCAACGCTTTTGTTTTACCTAACCAGGCAGGGATGGATTTCAATTCGTATTTCTTATCAAACTCTTCATCCTGTAAAGCATAAATAATATCGAAACCACTCACCCAAAACAATACAGTGAATGAAAACAAGATGGGCAACACATCAAACACACCTGTTACAGCTAAGTAAGCGCCGATGGGCGCCAACGATAAACCCAAGCCTAATACTAAATGACAAAGCGGAGTAAAACGTTTGGTATAACTGTAACCCAGCACCACCAGTAATGCCACCGGCGATAATGCAAAGCAGAGTGTGTTGATGAAGAAAGTTGTAACCACAAACAACACACTGTTGATAATGGTGAACAGTAATGCACTGTTGGCCGAAATAATTCCTGCCGGTATTTCACGAATGGCCGTACGTGGATTTTTTGCATCGAAGCTTCTGTCGAGATAACGGTTGAAGGCCATGGCTGCACTGCGGGCAAAGACCATGCAGAGGAGCACTAGAGTGAACTTTACAATAATTGTACTTCCATAATGTTCAAAGAAGTTCGCATCAAAAGGCTTTGGCCCCCAGCCTATTGTTTCATTTAAATTCCAATGTCCATGTTCAATATTTCCGAAAACAATCGCTAGAAAAAAACCAATCAATGCAAAAGGCAATGCAAAAATGGTGTGCGAAAACTTTATCAGCGATAAATAGTTCTTTACTGTACTCATGTTGTTCAATCCAGATTATTGGTTCAAGATACCTTTTCTTACCATTTCCCAAAGCACCACACCGGCAGCTACACTAATATTCAGCGAATGTTTCATACCAAACTGCGGTATTTCAATACATCCTTCGCATTGCAGCAGAGTTTCCTGTTCTACGCCTTCTGCTTCGTTACCAAAAATGAGGGCTATTTTTTCATCGGGGGCTTTTTCAAAATCCTGCAGCATTATGCTTGCTTCCACCTGTTCAATACCAAACAATTTGTAGCCGTTGGCTTTCAGTTCAGCAATGGCTTCGGCGGTGGTTGCAAAATACTTCCAGTGTACGGTTTCGGTAGCGCCCAGCGCTGTTTTATGAATATCCCGGTGCGGAGGTTGCGGTGTATAACCAACCAGGTAAATAGCTTCTGCCAGGAACGCATCGGCGGTACGGAACACACTCCCTACATTCTGCATGCTGCGGATGTTTTCCAGCACCACAATCACCTTGTTTTTTTCTGCTTCTTTGAACTCATCCACGGTTTTACGGTTCAGTTCATCCATGCTCAATTTTCGCATCGGGCAAAGGTAATGGTGAATGCTGAATAGTGAGTGGTGAATAGATTGCCTTAATGCTGGCCCACTACTTCTTACATCAGACATCAGATATCCTACATCCTACTTCAGACATTCTCCATCAAATATCCTGATTCAGACATCCCCTTGCCCGCAAGAGTCCGGTTCCTGCACCTGCTTCGCAGTTCTTCCCCCTATTCTCCCCTTAAAAGCTTACCTTTGCGCCTTGTTAAAAATTATTAAGAATGAACACATTTGAAGCGCTTGGACTCGATGAACGATTGATGAGTGCAGTTACAGAACTCGGGTTTACCAACCCAACCCCTATTCAGGAAAAAGCCATCCCGGTTTTACTGAGTGGAACGAAAGACTTTATTGGCCTTGCCCAAACGGGTACAGGCAAAACAGCCGCCTTTGGCTTACCGTTATTACAATTACTGGACACAAGTAAGAAATATCCCCAGGCACTGGTGGTATGCCCCACCCGTGAACTTTGTTTACAGATTGTTACAGAACTGGAACGTTTTAAGAAAAACGTAAAAGGTATGAATGTGGTAGCCGTATATGGCGGTACCAGCATTGGTATGCAGATTCGTGATATTAAACGTGGCGTACAGATTGTTGTAGCAACGCCCGGCCGTTTAATTGATCTGATTGAACGGAAGGCCATCGATCTCGGTGAAATTGAGTACGTAGTATTGGATGAAGCCGATGAAATGCTGAACATGGGTTTCCAGGATGATATTGAATTCATCTTGCAAAACACCCCCAAGAAAGAAAGTACCTGGTTGTTTAGTGCTACAATGCCACCCGAAATACGTAAGGTGAGCCGTAAGTACATGAAAGAGCCGGTGGAAGTTACCGTTGGTAAAGTAAACACCGGTAACAAAAACATCGATCATCAGTACTACGTTGTTTCATCGCATCACCGTTACGAAGCGCTGAAGCGTTTGATCGATTTCAACCCCGGTATTTATGGTATCATCTTCACCCGTACAAAAGTTGATGCACAACAAATAGCAGAGAAACTTACACGTGAAGGTTATGATATCGACGCACTGCATGGCGATCTTACGCAACAGCAGCGTGATACCGTAATGGGTCAGTTTCGTGATAAAACATTACAGCTGTTGATTGCAACAGACGTAGCGGCACGTGGTATTGATGTAAAGGAAGTAACACACGTAATCAACTACGAATTACCTGATGATATTGAGGTGTACACACACCGCAGCGGACGTACAGGTCGTGCAGGCAAAACGGGTATTTGTATGAGTATTGTACACAGCCGTGAAATTGGCAAGATCCGCCAGATTGAACGCATTGCACAATCCTCCTTTCATAAACTTGAAATTCCAACAGGTAAAGATGTTTGCCGTAAACAGTTTTTCTCGTTTATGGATAAACTCATCAGTACCGATGTAAGCAACGAAGCATACGAAACCTATGTACCCATGCTTCAGGAAAAATTTGCAGACATGACGAAGGAAGATATTCTGAAGCGCATTGCGGCGATGGAGTTTGATCGTTTCCTGAAGTATTACGAAAACGCCGAAGACCTGAACATTCGTGAACGTGGTCGTGAGTTTGATAAGTTTAAACGTGATGGTCGTGGTGGCGACAGAGGTATGGACAGAGGATCTGCACGAGGCGCACGTGGTGAACGTCAACCCTATCGTGATACACAAGGTCGTGATTTCAACAGCGGCGGTTCGGGCAACTACACCAAACTGTTTGTGAACCTTGGCACCAAAGATGGTTTTTACAAAGCCAGCTTCCTGCAGTTTATTTTAGACATGAGCGATTTGCGCAAAGATGTACTGGGCAAAATTGATATGCGTGAAATGAACAGCTGGGTGGAGGTAGACAGCAAAGCAGCCAAGCAAATGATCAAATCGATCGATGGTAAAAAGTTCAAAGGAAGAAACATCCGAATGAATGATGCAAACAGCAGATAAATATTTGTATTACAAATAACGAAACGCCACATCAAATGATGTGGCGTTTTTATTTTATGCCTTACCTATTGCTAACTTAAATACAAGCTTAAAAAAATCCCCCGATCTCTCGGGGGATTACTATTTCAAGTTACTACTTACAATTAAGCATTCACTTTACCTTTCACCTTTGCAATCACTTCTTCAGCGATGTTGTTTGGTGCAGGTGAATAGTGGCTGAACTCCATGGTTGAAGTTGCACGGCCAGAAGATAATGAACGCAGCTGAGTTACGTAACCGAACATTTCGCTCAAAGGAACTTTTGCTTTAATTACCTGTGCATTACCTTTTGTATCCATACCTTCCAGCATACCACGACGACGGTTCAAGTCACCTGTTACATCACCCATGTACTGGTCTGGTGTTACAACTTCTACTTTCATAATTGGCTCGAGGAGTGTTGGAGCAGCTTTACGGCCTGCTTCACGGAAACCACTCTTCGCACACAATTCGAACGACATTGCATCAGAATCCACATCATGGTAGCTACCATCAAACACACGGATCTTCATGTGCTCTACAGGGTAGTTAGCCAATACGCCGTTCGTCATTGCAGCTTCAAAACCTTTCTGGATCGGAGCGATGAATTCTTTAGGAATAGAACCACCGAAGATATCATTCACAAACTGGAATGCTTTACCCGGATTTTCTTTTAACCACTCTTCATCAGCAGGTCCGATTTCGAATACGATATCAGCGAACTTACCACGACCACCCGATTGTTTCTTCAACACTTCACGGTGTTCAACAGTTTTCTTGAACGCTTCTTTGTAAGCCACCATCGGAGCACCCTGGTTTACTTCCACTTTAAACTCACGCTTCATACGGTCTACGATGATCTCTAAGTGAAGCTCACCCATACCACTTAATACAGTCTGACCTGTTTCTTCGTCAGTCTTCACACGGAGTGTAGGATCTTCTTCCACCAACTTAGAAATTGCAAGACCCATTTTATCTACATCGGCTTGTGCTTTTGGTTCAACCGCCAAAGAGATTACAGGTTCAGGAATGAACATGTTCTCTAAAGTAATCGGATGATTTTCGTCGCACAATGTATCACCGGTTTTGATCTCTTTAAAACCTACTGCTGCACCAATATCACCTGCTTCAATAAATTCAACAGGGTTTTGTTTGTTGGCAAACATTTTCATGATACGGCTGATACGCTCTTTTTTACCGCTACGTACGTTCAATACATAAGAACCGGCATCGAGGTGACCAGAGTAACAACGGAAGAACGCCAGACGACCTACGAAAGGATCGGTCATAATCTTAAACGCCAACGCTGCAAATGGTTCTTTTGCATCAGGCTTACGTGTTAACTCTTCGCCTGTATCAGGATCAGTTCCTTTGATCGCTTCAACGTCAACTGGTGAAGGCAGGTAACGGCAAACCGCATCCAGTGCAGTTTGTACACCTTTATTCTTAAATGAAGAACCGCACATCATAGGTACAATTGAAAGATCAATTGTTGCCTTGCGCACAGCTTCGTGAATTTCTTCTTCAGTAATGCTGTCCGGATTGTCGAAGAATTTCTCCATCAGGTTATCATCGTACTCAGCAACAGCTTCTACCAGTTGTGCTCTCCACTCTTTTGCTTCTTCCAGCATGTCAGCAGGGATGTCGATCTCATCGAACGTCATACCTTCTGTTTCCATGTGCCAGATGATACCTTTCATTTTAATCAGATCCACCACACCTTTAAAATCATCTTCTGCACCAATTGGCAACTGAAGAGGAACGGCTTTAGAACCCAACATTTCACGTACCTGCTTCACTACGTTTAAGAAGTCAGCACCGCTACGATCCATTTTGTTTACGAAACCGATACGTGGTACGTTGTAACGGTTTGCCTGGCGCCATACAGTTTCCGATTGTGGTTCTACACCATCAACCGCACTGAACAAAGCGATCAAACCATCCAATACACGCATAGAACGCTCTACCTCTACGGTAAAGTCCACGTGACCGGGAGTATCAATAATGTTGAAAGAATATTTCTTTGTGTCCGGAGTTTGCTTACCTAACACTGTAGGGAAGTTCCACTGGCAGCTTACTGCCGCAGAAGTAATGGTAATACCTCTTTCTTTTTCCTGCTCCATCCAGTCGGTTGTAGCTGCACCATCGTGCACTTCACCAATACGGTGAATCATACCGGTATAGCGGAGGATACGCTCAGTAGTTGTGGTCTTACCGGCATCAATGTGTGCCGCAATACCAAAGTTTCTCTGAAATTTTAAGTCTGCCATGACTGTTTTTGTTTGAATGTTTATCGTTTAAAAAATCTTGATTTGTTTTTTGAGACCGCCTCCTGTAATTCTCTTCAACCACATCGGCGTCGCACTCTTGTACTCTATGAATTCTATTGAACTGTTATCCCCAATTCTGGAGACAATATGCCCGGAGATATGATCCTTTTCAGGAATGGGCTGATATGTGATTTTTAGACTCTCATATTATGCCAATCAATTTCGAACCCCATATCCGCTATTCAATTGCACCCTTTGGTTGGAAACTTTGGCGGCCGCAAAAGTAGGGATTTTTTTCAAAATCTAACCAAAATAGGAAAAGGAAAAAACCTGCAAAGCATTGCCGCTATTGATTGGCAGGAAGTCTTCTGATAAACGAGTACCCTCCTTTTCTCCTGGCCTGCGACATGAGAGCCGCTACCAACCCCATTATCAGCTTTTCCTTTTACACGAACGGTCGAAATCGTGCAAACGATTGAGCCTGCTTTTGCATTTCCCCAGCCGTTTACTTTGCTGCAAATAATTCTAAACCAATGAGCAAAGCTTACTTACTGGGCCTGCTGCTGAGCCTTACCGGCAACTTGCAGGCACAGACTATCGGCGATACGGTTCGTCCTGTACGCACCGAAATGATCAGCCCGATTCATAAAAACAGTTTCAATAATAATGGTGAATGTCCCGAACGGAAACAGGGCGGCAACTCCCGCATGGTCAACGGGTACTTGGTTTTCGACGGTTCAATGGACGGTAACCGCCAGGTGGACCCGCAGATTGCTGTGGGTGGCGGCTATGTATTGCATGGCACCAACAATGGTTTGGTCATCTACAATAAAAAAGGCGAATACGTGCAAGGCATTTCGCAAAAATGCTTCAACAATGGTATTGATCCGAAACTGTTCTTCGATGCACACAACCAGGTATTCGGATTTGACCTGTGGGTGTATTGGGACTCTGCCAAAATAAAACCAGTCAACATTTCCGTGTCCGAAACCAACGATCCCCGTGGCGCCTGGAACACCTACCCTGTTCCTGCTCCCAAAGGTGTTGATGGTGGCGGTATTGGTTACAGTAAAAGATGGATTGGCTATTCTTTTCCCGGAGGTACAGAAAGAACATTTGTATTGAAAACAGCTGATGCGAAATCGGGTAAGCCTGCAACAATTTACCATTTCAGCGGAAGCCTTGGCCATCCTGTTTACGGACAAGATGGAACGGATGATATTTACTTTTTCGAAATTGATCGTGACAAGTTTGTGATCCGTCGTGTAACAGAAGCTGCCGACGGTACTCCGGTTTGTGTTTTGGTGAGCAGCAAACCCCATAATTTAAAATATGTTGGCGGTCCTCCTCAATCTCCACAATACGGTACACAACAAAAAGTTTCTTCCGGCGATCGCAATCCAAAAAATCTTGTGTTGCAAAGTGGAAGCATCTGGTTTTCGCAGGCTGTTCATTGCGAAGGGCGTGCCGCTGTACAATGGCACCAGGTTAATGCAATTGATGGAACCATTGTACAAACAGGTTTAATCAAAAGCGATACAACCAACTATATTCAAACAACACTTGCTGTCAATAAAAAGAACGATGTACTCATCGGCTTCCAGGAAGCAAATGGAAACATGTTTGTAAGTCCACGCTTTGCGTACCGGAAATCGAACGATGCTGCAGGTACTATCCGGGAAATTGTTCGTGTTGGCGAAGGCAGAGGAGCAGCCGATGGTGTTGCCTGGGGCGATTACAGCGGCAGTGTTGTTGATGGTGATAACCAGCTTGACCTGTGGACCATACAAAGCAGGTCAAATGAAAAAGGACGTGGCGAAACAGTAATTGTACAGGTGCCTATGACAAAAAACAAAATGAAACAAAAGAAAAAACAAAAAACCAGGTAAGAATAAATCATAGTTTATTCGCTGTAACATAGGTATTAAAAAAGGAGCAACTTGCAGAAGTTGCTCCTTTTTTACAATCACAGATTACTATTGCCGGCTTACTTTTTTTTCAACAACAATTTTGCGTTTGCCCATTCTGCTGATGCATTTACAAATGCTACTATTTTTTCGAAGTTTTTAGCCGATTCGAAATTGTGCAAATAATGCTTGCGTATTTTTATTGAAACAGTATTACCATTCTGTGTTGCTTCAGTAGTAAAAAAACCTGTTTCGTTTTCAACTTTCGTATTCAACGCAGCAATCCCTTCGGCAGTGTACCCTTCGGGAATTTCTAGTTCAACATGGTATTCAATACTGCGGGCAAAAGGCATGTACACATCTAAATCACGCTTCAGTTGTTCTTCTTTTATAACAAATGGCGTACCCTGTATTTTGCCAATTTCAACAATAATATTGTTACCGGCTTTTTTTAACAAGCCGCCCATTTCAAATGTTGAACGATATATAAAGTCAGGAGCCGTGTGCCTGATGCCCGGATTATCTATTCCAAAATCTTTCATGTTGGTTATCTCCTGCTCAAAATAATTTTTTGCATCCTTTAAAAATGCATCCTTCTGTTTTTTCTTCGCTTCTGCAAAAGCATTTTTTACTTCTTCAATGTATTTCTTACTCCCTTTCTCATCTGCAATTTCGTCTAAAAAAGTTGTACTCTCGTTAAACTCTTTAAATTCATAATTCATTATATCCTCATATAACAAAAGCTTTTCCTGAACTGCATGTTTATTATGCCCTTTTAAAGTACAAGTACGTTTTACACTTACGAGGGATTGATCGGATGTTATTGAAAGACGAAGCTTTTCAACTCTTGAATTGTTTGACGATTTACTAACCGGAACATCGGGACCTGTTTTAATCTCAGTAAGATTGTTAACACCTGCTGGTTTATCCTTTGCCCGATGTTCAAAAGAGAAACTTGATGTGTTTTGTGCTCCTTCGGCTGCTACCGGTATTGTAAAAGGAACATCAAAAATATTGCGTACAGAAAAAAAACTTTTTATACTAGGAATATATGCTAGAGCAAGCAAATCAGTTCCATTCATTGATTCGCTGACTCTATACCCCATTCGATCTTCACATACTACTACGTCTGGATTTAGCCCTGCAGTTTTGAAAAGAAAAAAGAGAACAAGATTATAACCTTCATCATATTCCCTGTATCCAATATTAATTTTATCAGCAAGCCGATAGATTGAAAATTTTAAAAGCCAATCAAATCTAAACGTGTAATATAACATTGCGGCCTTTTCTTCATTGCTTAAAAGCTCGTAGTTTACTCCCTTTTGTTTTGCTTTTTGTTTTGCTAAATCCTCAAGCCGTTCATACTCTTTTTTAGCATTTCTGATTAAATAGCCATTATAATAGTCCAAAGAATAAGTTCTGGCCTTTTCTTCGATAGCCATTCTTTCATTTGTTACTTTTATAACCTCACCTGGTTTGCTAATACCTAAACTTTCACTTCCTATTCCTTTGAATCCTTGCGCAATATTCATTCTAATAAAAGGGAGTTGTCGTGACACAGAAACCCAAAGAGATGTTTCAAAGGAAGGAATATCATTTTTAACAACATCAATTACAATAGTCCCATCGTCGTTTTTACGAACATTTAGCTCCGGAGCATTATTATAACTTCGATATTCGATAGCATACTTCTTAGCAAGTTGCCCGTGAAAAGAGTAACTAAGAACAGGTGCATCCGCAAACAAAATTAAATTGTATTGCTTAGTAGACATGTCATCAATAGTGTTTCTGGCTGTTGCAAAAAAATAATCCAAGATATCCCCAACTTCTAAATCAGGAATTGCAAGCTTAGCTTGTTTTTCGTTTGCAGCGTCTTTTGTAAGAACAATGTCATCAGCGTTAACTTCTTTTATTACTCCATTAGGTTTAATAATTCGAACTCCAATATATGTACTTGTTTTATCAGAACCATAAAAACCACTTCGCTTTTCGAATTGTGTAAAGCTAAGTTCTGAATATTCAGCAATAGCACTTTTATCATTTAGCTTTACAACCTCTCTTACAATTTCCGTAAGATCCTGTTTAAACTTTGCCCCAAAGCCCAATCCATAAAATGCAATAGACGACTTACTGTCTGCTATTAATTCTGTATGATGTGCAATAATTATTTTTGATGCATTTGCATACTTCTGCGGAATGTCTCTCACTTTAAACTTAGGGTTTTCCCAAGCCCAAACTGATTTACGCATATCTTCCGATTCTTTCCGATAGGCTATTGCTTTTTTCGACTGTGCGAATGAAGAAAAAAAAGCAAAACACAATACTGCTGAAAAAACTAATTGTTTCACGATGGTTATTTTTTAGAGGTAAGTACTAATTGCTGGTCATAAAAATCTGTAAGCTGCTTAATGTCTTTGTTCCACTGTGAGAAATTTTCCGGAACAATTTCTGCGTTGTTAATAATGATCTCACTACGGTAATTGATCTTCCCCGCTTCGTTTGTATAAGCTGCATAAAAACTATACCCCGGCTGTTTAATATTTATCTTTTCAGGCAATTCGGATACAACTTTATCTGAAGGGAGTACTAACTCAATTTCAAACACAAGATTATTTTTAAACTGCAGCCAATAGGGCAAGGTTCGTTTATCCGTATCAATTTTAAAGTCTTTAAAATTCACCCTGTTATCAATGCTCAGGTAAGCATCTTTATCAAATACCGATACTGCATTTTTCCACAAAACATCATACTCAATCTTCAGATCATTATTGTAATCGGCAAGGTTCGTGATCTTCAAATTACTTATTTCGAAACCGCTCTCACCTTCAGCAAGAAATTGTTTCAGGGCATTTTCCTGTTTATCCTGTTTAATGTCTGTAAGTGCATTTAACAGCCACTCTTTATTTTCGCCTTTCCATACATGCGTTATATGGCCTCTCAGATTATTACCTTCAATCACTAACTTTCGTTTTTCAGTAGACGTATTCTGTAAGTAACTGGCAACGGGTACTTTTTCCAGCAGGTATTGATTCCCATTTTCAATAAGTGTCTGGCGTCCTTGAATCCGTTCAGCAATTTCTCCAAAACCAATATACTTTTCTGTTGCATCTAAATAAACCGGTTTCCCGTCTTTCATCCATGCACAGATCATGTGATTATCTACCGAAAGAGAAGGCGTGCTGTAATCGTATGCAATATGCTTTGTACCAATCCAGCACCGGCGTGCATCTAATTTAATTGAACGTAACATAACTGTAAGTAAATTAGCCATGCCTTTACAGTCGCCATATTTTTTTCGCAACACCTCCTGGGCTTTTTCAGGCTTAAACCCTGCTATCCCATTTTCAAAAGCGATGTAACGTATATTGTCTTGCACCCATTGAAATATCTTTTTTACTTTTTCTTCATCATTGCTGATCCCTTTTACGATCTCTTCTGCTTTTTCTTTTACGATTTTTTCATCATCACCAATTGTCTTTACAAGACTTTGATACCACTCGTACTGTTCTTTTACGGTTTTAAAATAAGTGTAAGGAACGTCTTTTGGTTGAGCCGATTTACAAAGCACAAGAATATGTGGTGCATAATAGGTCAAGCCGGGTGCCGATGATTCTTGTTTAAACTTGGGAATATTATTCATCAAAAAAGTATAAACAGTTTCGCCGCTTTCCTGCGATACAGATTTGCGGATGTTATACTTGCCGAAATGATATTCTTTTATGTCAAGACTAACCCAGGCGGGTACGTATAGTTTAATTTCCTGTTCATTAATAGCATAGCCTTCCGTGAAAAAAATATTCGTAAAATACCTAGGGTCTTTGATTGTCTTTTTGAGGGTTACTTCTGATTTATTGCCAATCTTTGAAACAGGCAATGTAAAGTAGCAAACCTGCTCATCGGAGTAGAAAATGCCATCACGATTGTAATACTCATAAGCTGGTACAATACCATGGCGTTTCGAACCATCAACACGTATATCTACCTCATCGATCGTTTCAATGATATTAAAGAGCTCTACCACGGGTACATCCGTACGATACTTGTTACAGGTAAACATACGGCTATGCTCCTCTTTAATAACTACAGGATTATCAACCGTGCCTTTTACAAACCTGAATGAACGTATTGATTTTACTATGGAAATATTATCATCCTCCGTTTCCTGTGCTGCAGCAGATAACTGAAACATCAGTAAACAGGCAACAAACAAAAAATGAACTCGCATATTCACAGGGAATTGTTGTTTAGATTAGAGTGGTTATCGTGTTTGATTTCACCACAGGCTTTTAATGGGCGGTCAACCATGGTTTCCTGTCAAATATATTCCCAACCGATAAATAAAAAAAGGGAGTAATTGAAATTAGGCGATTCGGATTTATAACCGTGCAGATATAACGATATCTGATGCAGGAACATAAAAAAAGTCCCTCCAAATGGAGGGACTTTTAAAAATATGATCTTACAAAAATTAAGCTCTGAAGTGTGCGAAAGCTTTATTCGCTTCAGCCATACGGTGTGTATCTTCTTTCTTTTTGAAAGCACCACCTTCACCCTTGCTTGCGCTTACGATTTCGTTAGCTAATTTATCAGCCATGCTGCGACCGTTACGCTCACGGCTGTAACGAACCAGCCATTTGATGCTTAAAGAGATCTTTCTGTCGGCACGAACCTCAGAAGGAATCTGGAAAGTAGCACCACCGATACGACGGCTGCGTACTTCTACCGCAGGGGTAACATTTGCAATTGCTTTTTTCCAAACTTCATAACCGTCTTCGCCGGTTGTTTTTGCAACCTTATCAATTGCATCGTAGAAGATGGTGAAAGCAGTGCTTTTTTTACCCTGCCACATCAGGTTGTTTACAAAACGTGTTACCAGTGCATCGTTAAACTTTGGATCTGGCGCCAGCGCTATCTTTTTAGGTTTCGTCTTCCTCATTGTACTGTTATTTTAAGACTCTTAAAAGAGCCGAAGGATTATTTTTTAGCTTTTTCTTTCTTAGTACCGTACTTAGAACGGCTCTTCTTACGGTCTTTTACACCGGCAGTATCGAGCGAACCACGAACGATATGGTAACGTACACCAGGAAGATCCTTAACACGACCGCCACGCACCAATACGATTGAGTGCTCCTGCAGGTTGTGCCCTTCACCCGGGATGTAGGCAATTACCTCCACTTTGTTGGTTAAACGCACTTTTGCTACTTTACGCAGAGCCGAGTTTGGCTTTTTAGGCGTAGTTGTGTACACACGTGTACAAACACCTCTGCGGAACGGGCATGCATCCAACGCACGGGATTTACTTTTTGCCCTGATGATTTCTCTTCCTTTTCTTACTAATTGTTGTATTGTAGGCATTCCTTACCTTATTATTTTTCGGACGGCAAAGGTAGGAGTACACAATTAAACTACAAAAAACTTTCGCAGTTTTCTGTTCACATAAATGTAAATAACTAAACTTTTTTTTGAGATATGATTCCTCATGGTTTTGCGTTTATGAATAAACGGGCGTAAAAATCAAAACTAAATTCACGACCTGATTATTATAAAATACTGAAAATGAAAGCTATATTTGTTAGTACATACAGCTTTACTCCCAATATCGCACATTTCGATCAGTAAAGGCCGAATATTATATGACAAAACTCAAGGCTGACGTAACACCACCAAATTCAGGTGCAATCAAGCGGTTTATTGCACTATTCCTGCTGATTGTATCGGCTGCAGTTCCGGCATGGAGTCAATTAACCACAGCATTTAAAGCCTCCCCTACCAGCGGCTGTGCTCCCTTGCTCGTAAATTTTACCGATGAATCTACCGGAGGGCCAACAGGATGGCGATGGGATTTAGGTAACGGAACCATTTCAACCCAACAAAACCCCTCCACTACTTATTTAACTCCGGGCATTTATACCGTAAAACTGATTATTACCAATGCGGCAGGCAAGGATTCGCTTGTAAAAACAAATTATATTAATGTTTTGCAACCGCCGCAGGTTGCTTTTTCAACTTCCACCAGTTCTGTTGGCTGTTTTCCACTAAGGGTGCAGTTTACTGATAACTCTGTGGCAACATCCGGTGGCACCATTACCTCGTGGGAATGGGACTTCGGTGATGGTACCACCAGCACCGCACAAAATCCTTATCATGTATATTATAACAGCGGTAATTATAATGTTGCGTTGAAAGTAACCAACAGTAATGGTTGTTTTTCCTTATTGGTCAAATCTTCCTTTATCAGGGTGACAACAGGCGTTAAGGCCGATTTCAGTGCCAGCTCGCCCGTTAATTGTAAACCGCCAGAGGCGATCACGTTCACCAACCTAACCACCGGTCCCGGTACTGTAACTTATAAATGGGATTTCGGTGATGGTGGTAACTCAACCAGCACAAACCCGGTTCATACATATAATACAGCAGGCACGTTTAATGTTCGGTTAATTGCCGAAAGTGATCAAGGTTGTATTGATACCATTACCAAGAATAACCAAATGAGTATTGGTAATTTCAACTCCAACTTCAGTTTCAGAGATAGTGTTTGTATTGGCGACACGGTAAAATTCACCAATCAGTCAATGCCCCTATCAAATGCTGTTACCTGGTATTTTGGAGATGGAACAACTTCCATTGCGGCTAACCCAATAAAAATCTTCAACACAACTGGCACCTACACCGTTAAGCTTGTTAATAATTACGGCAACTGTATTGACTCAGCGATCAAAACCATTAACATCATTAATAATCCGGTACCAACAATTACTGTTAATGATTCAGTTTCGTGTAAAGCACCTTTTACTGTTAACTTTTCGAACAATACTCCGGGCGTTAAACAATGGTTCTGGGATTTTGGCGACGGCACAACTTCTACCTTGCAAAACCCCAGTCATACCTATACAGCCGAAGGAAACTATACTGTTCGGTTAAACATTACTTTGTCTGCTGGTTGCAGCGGCTCTGTAACAAAAACAGATTTCATACGGATACAAAAACCGGTGGTAGCCATTGCCAATATGCCGGGCGGAGGTTGTTTCCCGTATACATTCAGGCCAACGCCCATTGTTACTTCAATTGATTCGGTTGTAGCGTGGTTGTGGGATTTTGGTGATGGTGGCACCTCCACACAACAGTTCCCCAGTCATCTTTATCCCAATCAAGGCAGTTATACCGTTCGCTTAACAATCACCACAAGTTCAGGTTGTACCGAAACCATCAGTTATGTGAATGGTGTGAAGACAGGTACCAAACCAACGGCAAATTTTTCTGCGGCACCGCTTTCGAGTTGTGCAGGCCAACCCATTGTATTTACCGACCAAAGCACCGGCTCACCCGACGAATGGCGATGGGATTTTGGCGATAATGGTACCAGTACACAGCAAAACCCATCTTACGCTTATACAAAAGCAGGCCCAATGACGGTGCGGCTGATTGCCATTAAAAACGGTTGCCCCGATACCATTACAAAAACAAGCTACATCAATATTCTTCCGCCTATTGCAAACTTTACCGTTAACTACGATTGTACCAGCAGCTCAAGCGTTTCGTTTGTAGACAACTCAAACGGTGCAGTAACATACGCATGGAACTTTGGCGATGGTAATACGTCAAATGCAAGTAACCCAACGCATACCTATGCCGCACCCGGTGTTTATACGGCAACACTTACCGTTACAAACGGAGCTTGTACAAATTCAACCAGCCAAGCGATCAACTTCTACAATCTTGCTCCCGTTATAACAACCGATCAGAATGCAAGATGCCGTTTGCAATCATTTAATTTTTCTGCAGGCAACATTAATCCTGCAAATGTATCTGCATGGTCGTGGGATCTTGGTGATGGTTCGGTAAGAACAACTGCATCGTTTAGTTATGCGTATACAGCAATCGGAAACTATACAGTTAAGCTCGTTGTTACGGATATCAATGGTTGTAAAGACAGTGTTACAAAAGTGCTGAATGTGTATGGTCCTACTCCATCCTTTACTGCATTACCTAATCCGCAATGCGTTGGCCAGGCAGTTAATTTTACCAGCACAAGCATAACCGATGGCCTGCACCCGATTACAAGTTATAACTGGCAGTTTGGCGATGGCAACACATTAACAAGCCCCACTTCTCCTGTTCAGCACACATATACCACAGCATCAACTTATTTCCCGAAATTGATTGTAACGGATTCGTACGGGTGTGTAGATAGTACTTTAGGCGGACCAATCCTCGACATATTTGAATCGAAGATTAATTTTTATGCGGTTGATACCTTGTCTTGTCCCAACGGATCTGTACAATTCATCAATACATCATCTGGCAACAACCTGAGCTATACCTGGGATTTTGGCGATGGTACTACTTCAACCGCTTTAAACCCAACACACAGTTATACAGCAACCGGTAAGTACACGGTTAAACTCATCGGCCGTGAAGCAATTGGTTGTGTTGATTCCATTGTCAAAACAAACTACATCACGGTTGATGTACCGAAAGCTGATTTCATTGCCAGCGATACGTTTACAATTTGTCCGCCGTTGCAGGTACAGTTTACCAATACATCCACATTTTATAAAACCGTACTATGGGATTTTGGCGATGGCAACACATCTACCGCAGCAAATCCATCTTACTCTTATGCAATCCCCAACGATTACATTGTTACATTAACCGTAACATCGGCCGGTGGTTGTATCGACAGAAAGCAAATGCGCATTCGTGTATTATCGAACACAGTTGCCAATCTTACCTACACTCCAATTACAGGTTGTTTCCCGATGCAGGTAAACTTTGCTGTAACATCCAATAACGAAGTAAAATATCTTTGGGATTTTGGCGATGGCAATACCTTGTTTTCAACCGATTCAATTGTTGCCTTCAATTATCAATACCCGGGCTTTTATGTACCGAAAGTTTTGTTGCAGGATACACAAGGTTGTTTAACACCATTGATCGGCGTTGATACCATTAAAATATTCGGTTCAAAACCGGACTTTAGTTTTGACAAAACTGTTTTGTGCGATAACGGTACAGTTCAATTCAGAGATTCATCTGTTACAGCAGATATAGTCAGCAGCTATCTCTGGAATTTCGGCGATGGTACTACCAGCAACTTGCGTAACCCATCGCACAATTACAGCAGTACAGGTGTGTACGATGTTACGTTAACCATTAATACAGTAAATGGTTGTACCAACACTATTACCAAACCGCAACTGATAAAAGTGGTTGCAACACCACAACCAATCATTACCGGTACAACCACCTACTGTAGCCCGGCATTGGTTAATCTCAATGGCAGTATTGCAAATCCGGATACCTCTGCTGTCAGTTGGATGTGGAAGATCGATAACAGAATTATTACCACACAAAACCTGTCGAACTTCTCTATAACGACAGCTGGCTCTTATCCGGCATGGTTCATTACAACCAACAGCAGCGGTTGTACCGACAGTACATCAACAACAGTTATCGTTAATCAAACACCAACCATCGATGCAGGTAAAGACACCACCATTTGTCTGGGCAGCAGCTTTGTGTTAAACCCATCCGGCGCATCAACCTACTTGTGGAGTCCCGGAACCGATTTAAGTTGTACCAACTGTACCAATCCGGTTTCAACACCAACCAACAATATTGTGTACCGTGTTACAGGTTCTACCCCGCAAGGTTGCAGCAACAGCGATTCCATAGTTATTCGTGTACGCAAGCCGTTTAACATCACAGTTAGTGCAGGCGATACATTGTGTGTGGGCGAAAGTATCAGACTTACAGCAACTGGTGCCGAACTTTATAATTGGACTCCTCTAGCCGGGTTAAGCAGTACCACTGCAGCAAATCCGTTGGCAACACCAACAACAACGACTACCTATACGGTCACTGGTGCCGATACTGATAATTGTTTCACCGACACCAAAACTGTCACAGTATATGTGTACAATTACCCAACGGTTAATGCAGGTAACGATACAGTAATATTGGGTGGCACATCGGCACAGCTACTTGCAATCGGTTCTTCTGATGTTATTTCGTACAACTGGTCGCCATCAAATACATTAAGCTGTACAACCTGCGCCAACCCTGTAGCCACACCAAAAAACAATACTACGTATGCTGTTGAAGTAAGCAATATTGCAGGCTGCAAATCGATTGATAGTGTAACGGTGTTGGTGGGTTGTTTGGCCGGACGAATTTATATTCCGAACTCGTTTACACCCAACAACGACGGACGTAATGACCGCTTCTTTGTAATGGGTGATGGTGTAGATAAAATAAGACGCATCATTGTATACGATCGCTGGGGTAAACCAGTTTATACAAGAGAAAATATTCAAGGTAACAATCCTGCTGTTGGCTGGGATGGAACCATGAATGGTTATGAGCAAGGCCCGGGCGTGTATACCTATATTACGGATGTTATTTGTGGCGATGGTGCCGTGTTTAGAATGCAGGGAACAATTACATTGATCAGATAAAATAAGAAAGGCGACTTAGCAGTCGCCTTTCTATTTTCACAACATTATAGCTACTTTCCCAGCAACATCTCTCCATGCTATTAATTGCAATTTTATTAACCAGTTTGGGGAGGACGTTGCGTGTAAGTATATAAACATTTTATAACTCATCCTAACTATAAACTTCTTCTTCGTAGTACGCAACGTCCCAACTATCATAATACAAACAATCGGCTGCATCTATTGGCATACGTTGCCGGGAAGAAGGATATCAATAATTTGAAGTGATCCACTTTATTGAATCTGGCATTTCTAAATTTATTTTACGCCACCAGTAAGGGGAAACTAGCAGAACATTATTTTCCGGATTTGTACTATCAATTAACACGGGAAATTTATTATTTAATAGCCTAGATCTTATTCTATAGGAAAGCCATGAATCTAAACCTCCGTATATTTTTTTCCGTTATAGTCAAAATAATATTTAATTACAATTTTCCGACCTTTTAAAGAGCCTCGGTTAACAAGGTAAATATGGGCGTTACCTATATAACCATGTTTTTCTAAAGAGTTCTCATCTGAAGTTCTAAAGAATATTAATATGATTACTGCCAAGCCAATTATAGAAATAAAGGTGATTCTTATGTTCCGATCCTTTTTTCTTTTGTTCAGTTTGACCATTTGCTACTGCATTTAATTGCTGATATCCGATAATAATAGTCGTTGATTATAGAAAATGTAAAGTACTAAAAAGCCAAAAACAAAAAAGCGGCTTCTTCCAAAGCCGCTTTTCTCTTTCTATTACAGTACTGTTTAAATTTTATATAACCACTCATGTGTATCAGCTGCTCTTCCTTCACGAATATCAGTTAAGCGCTTCTTCACTTCGGGAGAAATAGTCCAGCTATCCGTATCAAAAGTCATTACATTGTCTTTGTAACATAATTCTTTGATCATGGAAATAGTTGCCGCTGTACCTGTACCAAACACTTCTTTCAATGTACCGTTCTGGTAAGCGTCCACCACTTCGTGAATGCTGATGGGTCTTTCTTCAACTGTTAAACCAATCTCTTTTAAAATGGTAATCACCGTATCTCTTGTAACACCGGCAAGTATGGTTCCTTCATCTAAGTTTGGTGTAATGGCAGTATTACCAATAATCACAAATCCATTCATCATACCAAACTCCTGTAAGTATTTGTGCTCTACCGCATCTGTCCACAACACCTGGTCGTAGCCTTTTTTCTTGGCTTCGTTGGTGGGGTACATCGATGAACCGTAGTTACCCGCTGCTTTTGCAAAGCCAACACCACCGGGCACTGCACGTACAAAATGTTCTTCTACATAAATCTTCATCGGTACAGCATAATAAGGACCGGTAGGACAAAGAATAACCATGAACTTATACTTATCGCTCGGCTTCACACCAATTACATCATCGTTCGCAAACATAAACGGACGGATGTACAACGAATGATCTTTCTTGGCAGGAATCCAGTCTTTATCAATCTCAATCAACTTACGCATGCCTTCAATAAAAATTTCTTCAGGCACTGCAGGCATCTGCATACGTTCTGCCGATTTATTGAACCGCTTATAATTATCAAATGGACGGAAGATATATGCTTCACCATTTTCATGGCGGTATGCTTTAATACCCTCGAAAATACTTTGTCCGTAATGGATGGCAGCATTTGCCGGTGAAATCGTAATCGGTGCGTAAGGTTGAATGGATACGTTTTTCCACTCACCATTTTCATAATCGGCAACCAACATGTGATCGGTAAAATATTTTCCAAAAGGAATATTGGCCAGATCAAGCGTGCCGAGTTTACTTGTTTCAGATTTTGTTATTGAAATATCCAATGCGCCAACCATAACTCGTTATTTTTGTTGCGCAAAGAAACGAAAAAAATAAACAAGGGTTTTGTTGCAAGCGAACTATGTCTTTTCAACAGATTCAACTTACTGACGATCAATTAGCCGATTTATACGGCAAACAACTCGTTGTTCTTGAAAACGACCTGCCTGCAAAAACAACGGCTACAGTGTCCGTTCAAGCAGAACCAGCGCCTGCACCGGTACAAACCGCAACCGTTTCTACACAAGGCATCACCGGCAAAAACAAAAAACAGTTTGTGTGGCTGGTAGAAGAACACCACTACCCTTACCTGGCCGATGCCGATTTCCAGTTTTTAAGTGATGTGCTCACAGCCTGTAAAATGAACATGGAAGACATTGCGCTGGTAAACGTTGCCAACAACCGTTCCGGCTTTGAACAATTGGTACAACAACTGCAACCCAAATACGTTATCGCCGCAGCGGTGCAGATAGATGCACTGCCCATTCAAACCGCCGATTACAAAGTACTGCAGCAACAAAACTATCAGCTGTGCTATACCGAATCGCTGGAAGCAATCCGCTTAGACAAAACAAAAAAATCAAAACTCTGGCTGGCATTAAAACAGATGCTGGGTCTTTAAGCAACTATGCAACAACTTATTTTCGCCAGCGGCAACAGGCATAAAGCCGAAGAAATTGAAGCCGCTCTCCCCAACGGTTTCCGGATTACGATTATGAAGGATGCAGGTATTACCGAAGAGATACCTGAACCTTTCGATACACTGGAAGCCAACTCCCGGCACAAAGCCGATTTCCTGTTTACCCGTTTGCAGCAGGATTGCTTTGCAGAAGACACAGGGCTTGAAGTGGAAGCACTGCATGGAGAGCCGGGTGTAAAATCGGCCCGTTATGCAGGCGACGGAAGAGATTTTGAAGCCAATATTGATAAACTGCTTACCCATCTCCAAGGCATTCACAATCGCAGGGCACGCTTTCGTACTGTTTTCTCACTCATCCGTAACGGAAAACTTTACCAGTTTGAAGGCATTTGTAACGGCACGATTTTAGAAAAAAGAACAGGAACAGGGGGATTTGGCTACGACCCTGTATTTTTACCCGACGGAAGTAACCGGTCTTTTGCCGAAATGACGATGGAAGAAAAGAACCAGTTCAGCCACCGGAAAAAAGGGCTGGACCAAATGATTCAGTTCCTTCAGCAATAATCAAAGAGAATTAAGCATGCAAAGCAACCAAACGTTCACCGATGCCGACTTAATACAGGGATGCATTCAAGGCGACCGACGTATGCAGAAAGCGCTATACGACAAGTACGCAGGAAAAATGTATGCCGTTTGCCTGCGTTATATGGGCAATGCCGATGATGCACAGGACATTTTGCAGGATGGTTTTATTAAGGTGTACAAAAACCTGGAACGGTTCCGGGGCGAAGGCTCTTTCGAAGGTTGGGTTCGACGCATTTTTGTAAACACAGCCATTGAACAAATCCGCAAAAAGAAAAACGACCTGTCGCTGACGGAAAAAGAAGAAAGTATCGAGCTGAAATCTGTAACCGCCATTGAAAACATCAATGAAAAAGATCTGATGAAAGTCATCAAGGAACTTTCGCCTGGCTACCGGGCTGTTTTTAACCTGTACGTGGTTGAAGGTTACAGCCATAAAGAAATTGGCGAACTGCTGGGCATCAGCGAAGGCACCAGCAAATCGCAACTGGCAAGGGCCAGGATGATTTTACAGGAAAAAATTAAACGCTGATCTGGTTTAAATAATATGAACGATTCCAATCTTCAACAAACACTGCTCAACGCAGAAGTTACCCCGCCGCAAAGCGTGTGGGAGAAGATTGCTGTTTCCCTTGATGAACAGGAAACAGACGAGCCATTGCGCAGGCATCTGCTGGCAATGGAAGCCGAAGCACCGGCAAATGCATGGCAGCAGATTGAACCGGCATTGGATGATCTTGCTGTGCAGCAAAAACTCCTTGCTGTTGAAGAAACTGTTCCACCGGCAATATGGAATGCAATTGATGCCGAACTCTCTGTAGATGCATTTGATGCAAAGGTTGCTGAAACATTGCAACTGGCAGAAGAGATGCCTCCCCCATCAAACTGGAATGCTATTGAACAGCAGTTACAGGAAACAGTACCGGCTAAAGTTATTTCCATCAATAAGAATACACGCTTTGTACGGATTGCTGTTGCAGCTGCTATAACAGGCATTCTTGCGTTTGGTGGCTACCGCATGCTTAACCCTACTGCATCAGAACAGGAAAACATAGCTGTAGTAGCCGATGCTTCTGTGAAAAATGAACCATCAGCAACAACAAACAGTTCTAAAACCGATTCAAATATTGTTGCCGCAGCCGATGAAGAAACTGCAGATACAGAAATTGTACGCCGTGCAGCCATTAAAGAACGCATCAAACAACGGTCATCGTTAAAAGATGCAGTTGCTTATGTTGATGTACCCGATCATAACTTACAAAATGTAGTTGCTTACCAAGGCATTCATCATCAAACAACAGATGTTGCTGCAAACGCAACCGGCTTCTCCGAAAACCAATATTACCTGGTGTTGAATGAAAACGGCGAACTGGTACGTGTGTCGAAAAAAATCAACAACCTTAAATGCGCTGTTACCAACGGCAGCGCACAGGTAGATGCAGCTGCTGCATTACAATCGAAAGAGTGCACCGAGCAGATCAAAAAATGGCGTGAGAAAATGGCCTTTGCTGCTGCGATCTCCGCATCTGCAGGTGATATTGATTTAAGTGAATTGGTAAACAGCACCGAACAACAATAAACGCTAACGCTAACAGCTTTTATGTCCCGCATTAAAATTGCTTTCCCCGAAACCTTTTCCTTTATTGCAACGATACCCGTACGCATTACCGATCTTAATTATGGCAACCATGTTGGTAACGATGCGGTGTTATCCATTATACATGAAGCGAGGGTGCAGTTTCTGTCCCACAACGGTTATGCCGAATTAAACTGTGGCGGCGTTGGCTTAATTATGAGCGATGTTGGTATTGAGTTTAAGAAAGAAATTTTTTATGGCGATGTATTAGCTGTGCAGATAGCAGCCATTAATTTTTCTTCGGTTGGTTTCGATTTATTCTACCGTATACTCAACAAAGAAAACGTTGTAGTTGCACTTGCAAAAACAGGAATGATCTGTTACAATTATGAGGTAAAAAAGATTGCCGCTGTACCTGCAGAAGTAAAAGCAAAACTGTCGGGCGAATAATTAATTCATTTCTTTAATTCCCTTCAACAATTCCGGTGCGTACGTACTGTTCAGCTGAACAAGCTCGTTGTATTTTTGAACTGCTTCCTGCTTCTTTTGCTTCTTAACGAAACACAACCCTAAGTAATAAACAGTGGTTTCGAAACCTGCTTTCAAACTGTTTGCCCGTTGCAAATGCACAATGGCTTCATCGTACCGGTTCAAGGAAAAGAGTGTAAACCCGAGTTCGCTGTGCGAAAGATAATTCTGCTCTTCGAAACTGATGGCTTTTTGTAAATAAGGCAACGCTTCGGTAAAGCGGCCAAGATCGTTATAACACCAGCCAATCCGGTAGTGCAGTTTCTTTTCTGTACTGTCGATTGAAAAAGCTTTGAGAAAATCAGTTAATGCGGCGTTGGTGTTTTTTTGTGCATCCTTGTACAAATCGCCTCTTGCAATATAGGCCTTTGTAAACGAAGCATTCATTTGCAATACCCTGTTGAATTGCTGCAAAGCCACTTCTGTTTTTCCCAGTTTGTATTGTGCAAATCCCGATTCGTAGATGATGCGAAAGTTGGTGGGATCGAGCTTCAGTGCGTTTTCTAAAACCGGCAAAGCCTGGTCGTACTGCTTCATTTCGTTATAGCACCATCCTAATTCGTAGTAAGCGGCAGCAAGTGTAGGTTTTGCATCAATCACCTTTTTAAACAAAGGCAGTGCTTCGGCGCATTTTCCTTCTTTACGAAGCTTGCGGGCCGTTTGCAGATAGTCCTCTGCCTTATCGGCCTGTGCAAAAACAGTTGCGGATGCAACTGCAAGCAAAACGAAAAGAAAAAATTTTCTGCGCATCATGTATCTATTACAATGATAACTATAGTTCCACAATAATCGTTAACTGTTCCAGATTTTCCAGCTCTCTTCTGCCTGGATTACCAGCATATCTGCGCCGTTTTTAATTGTTGCTCCCTGCTTTTCTGCAGCTTCCAGAAAAGCGGTTTTAGCCGGGTTGTACACCAGGTCGTAAAAGAGAAAATCTTCCGTTACACATTCGTAGGGTAATGATGGTTTTGCAAGCACATTCGGTTGCATGCCCAGGGGGGTTGTATTTATCACCAGCGGATAATTCTTCAATACCGCTGCAGTTATCTCCTCGTAGCTTAAAATGCCCTCGGCTTTTTTGCGGGAAACATAGCTGTACGCAATACCCAGCTGCTTCAATACCCAAACCACAGCCTTGGCAGCGCCACCGGTACCCAGTACCAATGCATTGCGATGATGTGTTTTCAATAAAGGCTCTATCGATTGACGGAAACCAACCACATCAGTATTAAAACCCGTAAGCTTACCATTACTGATGCGGATGCAGTTACAGGCTCCTATTTCCTGTACTGCAGCCGATTGGTCGTGCAGGTAAGGCAATACGGATTCTTTGTAAGGGATGGTCACATTCAGCCCTTCCAGGCCCTGTACATTCTGCAATAAAGAAGGCAGCAGATCGATTGATTCAATTGCATACAATTCGTAGTTGCAGCCGCTGATGTTTTCTGCTGCAAACTTCTCTGTAAAATATTTTTTCGAGAACGAATGGCTCAACGGATACCCGATCAATCCAAATTGCCGCATTATGCTTTTTGTTTATCGAGGAACATGTGGAAGGTGTCGCCACGCAAACCAATACGCATTGCTTCTAACGGAATAACTTCTGTTGGCGCAATGTTGCCCAGGTTTACATTATGACCGATCAGTTCAATGAAGTATAGCTGTTGGGCTTTTTGCGGAGCTTCCCAGATAATTTTTTCTTCAGGAATCTGGGTTAAGATTTCCTGCACCAAACCTTCACGCACCTCTCCACTGCCCCGGTAAATACCTACATTTCCTGCTTCACGTGCTTCGGCAATTACATAGCTCGAACCGGCTTCCAGTTCGGCACGCATTAATTCAATCCATTTATAAGGAGGAATGATATGTGCAGCATCTTTACTACCCACTTCACTCAACACCGTTCCGTGCTTGGTTAATTTTTCAATGTAACCGCATTTCTCGGCATGAGGTATTTCAATGGAACCATCACTCACTTCCATGTATGTAACGCCGTATTCTTTACAAACGCTGATATAATCTTCGAATTGATTACGGATGAGAAACGCTTCAAACAAAGTACCACCAAAATAAACGGGGATATTGTAAGATGCATATACTTCCAGCTTCTCTCTGAGCTTAGGGGTAACGAACGAAGTTCCGAAACCAAGCTTCACCACATCTACATGCGGCTCGGCAATACTCATAAAATTTTTAGCTTCCTCTATACTCAGCCCTTTATCCATCACCATTGTAATACCATGTGTACGGGGCTTCTTGTTGCGTTCCGGAATTTGCGTAAGATTAAAGTTCATCCAATTGCTTTTTGTTGAATCGTGGCAAATTTAGGGATACAGCCGCAACCTGCAATTAGTGATTTACTGACATTCGTCAGACGACAGCATGAGTTACAAAGAGTTCGACCGTTTGTACCGGGTAACCAGCTCTACCACCTGCGGATGTTGCAATAAGCGGGGCTGCAACTCGATGAGTTTTTTTATCAGCTTTGGCGCCTTGCTCATGGCATACTCCAGCTGTGTTATCGCCTGCTTGGTTTTGCCTAATGCAAAAAAGATGGCCACCCTGTAAAAGAGGAATACAGGTTTATCGCCGGTGGCCTCGTAGGCTGCAATTGCATACTCATCGGCATTGTCGAGCATATCGGCCTTTAGCATACATTCGAGTATAGCACTCCAGCCTTTCACATTCTTCGGTCTTGCTTTAATAACATGGCTGTAGTGTTCAATTGCCGATTTGTACTCGCCGATTTCCACCAGCGCCATGCCCATTGCCAGATTGTATTCAGGTTGCGTACGATGAATACGCAATGCCTGCTGCAATTGCTTTATTCCGCTTTCGTATTGCGCTTCGTTAATGTAGGTGCAGGCTATTTTGTAATACAATTTACTGTCGTCGGGGTTCATGTGCGAAGCCTTGCGGTAATGAAACCTCGCCTGGGCATATTGCTGCATACGATCGTAACAATACCCGATCGCTTCATGAATAACTTCTTCAGGTCTGCTTAACTCCAGCACCTTTTCCAACATTTCAATTGCATCTTTGTACTTGCGCAGACGGATATACGCATCGCCGATATTGCGATACGCATAATCGAACTTTTCATCAATGGCAATGCAGTACATGTATGCATCAATGGCTTTTTCGTAAAGCTTCAACCCCTGGTAGGCTGCTCCAAGATTAAACCATGCAAGTTCGCTATAGGGATTTTCGTTGATGATGTTGAGATGCAGCTTAATTGACTCTTCATTTCTGCCGGTAAAATCGGTCCAGAAACAAATTTTATACAAGGCCTCTTCGTTGGTTGGTTCCTCCTCTAATATCAGCTTGAGACAATCAAATACCTTTTCAAATTCTTCGTAATCGTCATACACATCCGATAATTCGAAGAGTAGCTCCAAACGCTCCTCACCTGTAAACAACTGCAAAGCTTCTTCCAATAGTTCAACCGCTTTTTCCTGCTGGTCTAAAGCCAGGTAGGCATCGGTACGAAGGATATACAGGTTAATGTCGTTACTATCCAGCAACTCTGCTTGTTCCAATATTTCCAACGCAGCTTTGTATTGACGGGTTGCCAGCAACAAATCGGCCTTTTTCACCAGAAGAATAGATGAATACGGGTAAATTTCAATACCCAATTCCGCTGCCTGTAAAGCCTGTGGCAAATCCTCTTTATCATCAAAATAGTCGATCAACTTCTCAAAGCTCTCCTCTTCAAGGAAGGAATGCGAACGGCCGTTCTTGAGGTTTTCGTACAAACGAAGTAATTCTCTGATTTCTTCTTTGTCGTTTCTTGAGGGGTTTTGTTTCATGTAGTTGCGGGTGGGTTACTGTAATTTAACCCGTATTTCAGAGAATTTACGTGAGCCATGTAACATTTAGTTATCAACATGCGTTAATATAATTATAAAAAAATGATAGGCGGATAACAGAATCCCATTATTCATCGTTAAATTTGTTATCAAATGACAGCCAAAACAACATATCGCCAAAATTATCTGCGGAACGGTTTGATGTTTGTAAGCTGTTTTGCCATCTTCTTTACTGCTTCATCTGCCTCTTTCTTTTCTGGCGGTGGTGGTAAAAAGAAAAACGAAACAACACTTAACCTCAAAAGCAGTCCTTTAACACTACAAAACGGTTTCCGCTTTAAGAGTGGATTCAGCTTCTCTTCAAACACTAACAATAATCTTGTTTTTAGTGGTAACACTGTTACCTATCAGAAAGGCAATAACCTGTATGTGTTACCGGTGAAGAAAAAGGCTGTGTTCAGCAAGTTTAAAACTCCGCAAAAAGAGATTAAATAAATGAAAAGCCCCGATAAAATCGGGGCTTTCTTTTGCTGCTATCTTTTTAATTCTTTCTTACTTTTTTAATTTCTTCGTAAGTCATTTCACGGTAGCCTGTTTTCGGCACATCGAACATCGCAGAAGGAACAGGATCGAACGTTACTTTATCTGCAATACAGGTTACTTTCATTTTTCCCAACTCCGATTCATATTCTAACGGAAAGCCGGGCAGGTTTTTAAACTGAGCACCATAATCTTTATTCTGGAAAGCAAGTTCTGTAGTGTAGTACACCCGAAAAGTTGTACCATCTTTCAACTTAGCAATAGCCAGCTTACAGTTATAGCCCATGATCTTTTTTGTTTCGGGCATCAGTTCAAATTGTACACCTGCATATTTGCCATTTCGATCATCGTAATCATCTTTCGTCATACGTATCAATATCTTCTGCTCGCCATATTCATTCATTACAACAGCAGCACCTGTCTTCGAATCGTGCAGCGTTACTGTTTTACCCAGAATGCTGGAAAGCTCAGTACGTGTATTAACGCCCTTAAACCATATTTTTTGCGTAGCACCATCTAACAGATCGGCCGCTTTGGGCTCGTTGTTGCCGGTATTTACAACAATGTTATACGTAACCATGCCCTCGCTGTAGGTTTGTTGTGCCTTTGCGGCACCAACTACAGCTGTAAACAAAAACAAAAAACCGGCTTTCATCATTTGGTTCATAGTAGATTCAATTCTATACGGTTAAAGATATAAAAATAGTAAGCCAAGTTGCATCAACAGGCAATAAAAAGCCCCGGAGAACTTCCGGGGCCTGTTAAACTTTGTTAAGATTATTTCTTATTCTGTGTTTTCTTCTGCATATCCTGCAGTTTCTGGTTACTTGCCTGCATTTGCTCTAAACGCTCCTGCCACTTCGATTTCGAAACCGGCTTTTTCTTATTCTCCTGCAGTTTTGCATGCAGTTTCTCTTCGTTAATGATGAACTTCTGAATGATCAACTGCAAGCCCAATGTTACAACGTTTGATACCGTATAATACCAGGTTAATGCCGATGGTAAGCTGTTAAAGATGAACAACAGCATGATCGGGAAGAAATAGATCATGTACTTCATTACCGGGTTATCCTGCGTTGGCGTCATCGACTGATTGTAAACCGAGATGAGCAAACTGGTTATAGTTGCTGTAATGGTAAACAAACTCACATGATCGCCATAGAAAGGAATGGTGAACGGCAGATTAGCGATGGTATCGTAGGCCGACAGATCTTTCGCCCACAGGAACGTTTCACCACGTAACGCAATATTTGAGTTAAAGAAACTGTACAAAGCAAAGAAGATTGGAATCTGTAATACTGCAGGGATACAACCTCCTAATGGATTAACACCAGCCTGGCGGAACAACTTCATCTGCTCCATACTCATTGCCTGCTGATCGCTGCCGTATTTCTTCTTCAGCTCTTCAATTTCAGGACGAAGTACTTTCATTTTGGCACCACTCAAATAACTCGTATATGTGAGCGGAGAAATGATCAAACGGATAAAGAATGTAAGCAGGAGAATTACAATACCCATGCTGCCGATGTTCTTGTTAAAGAAATCGAACACAGGCATTACCACAAAACGGTTGATGTATTTTACGAAAGCGAAAATACCATACCCGAGCTGCACATGGCTTTCAAGCTTATTATCAAACGACTTGAGAATATGATAATCATTTGGACCGAAGTACAATTGCATGGGAATTGTTGCAGCCGAAACACCTGCAAGGTTAAAGCGAAGTGTAGACTTTACATCCATTACTTTGTGCAACGAATCTTCTTCTTTACCGGGTACTGTCCAGTTGGTTTCTGCAGCAGCGAAATTGTTTACCGCAACAAGTGAAGTGTTGAAAAACTGCTGCTTTACGCCAATCCATTTTGTTTTATCGCCAAACTTTTTGCTATCGCCTGTACCCGCAGCCGTAAAATCGTAATCGCCATCTTCAACATACCCGATATTACTTTGTCCTTTTTCGTATTTCAAATCCTTTTCCTGTTGATTCGCTGTAATATCCCAGTTAAGATTAAGGATACCTTGCGTTAAAAGTTTTTCTGCTCCTTTGAGTTGAACAGTCCAGTCAATGAGGTAACTGTTGTTTTTAATTTTATACGTATGTTCGATCGCTTGGCCGGCTGCATTTGCTACGCTGAAAGTAATGGCCTGTCCATCGGCAGTAGTTGTAATTGCACCTGCTGCAAACTGCAGATCGCTTGTTTTAGCCGACTTGTTCGTACCGGCGTTTACCTGGTACACTAACTGATGTGTATTGCCACCCAACAGTACTTGTTTGCCGTCGAAACGTTTGTAATTTTTAAGTTCTATTGATTTGGGGTAACCACCTTTGCTGGTAAAGCTCACCTTCATCACTTCGTTTTCAACAACAGTTATCTGTTCTGCACCTCCTGTTTGAAACTCATCGGCAGCAATGGGTGCCTGCGCAGCTGTATCGGCAGGCTTTTGTGCAGCCAACGCCTTTGCTTTTTCTTCTGCTGCTTTACGCTTTACTGCTTCTATTTGCGCTATTGAATCAGCAATGCGCTTTTTATCTGCTTCCAATGCTCCCTGCTGACGTTGGGTAAAAAAGATATAACCAAACAGCAGCACCATCATCGCCACAAAACCAATAATCGTATTCCGGTCAAAATTCATTTGTGTAATTATTTTGGAGCGGCAAAGGTAGGCATTTGGCTTGAAGTACGAGGTACGAAAGAAAAGGCTCAAGGTACAAGGAGACAAGGCACAAGATTTAAAACCCAATGCCCAAAAACCAATATTCAAACGGTTTCAAATAATCTCACGACTCTTGGGTTTTGTGCCTTGCGCCTTGGATTTTCTTTGCCCGGCTTTACCATTTCTTTTGCAATAACTATTTTTACTGCTCGTTTTACTTCCAGCTTTAACCACTTCGCTGTTCCCGCTTTAACCAAGCTTAACATTTAAATCATTATTATGAGCCAACCGATTACGCCCTTGTACGAAAGGGAAACGTATGCCCCTACCCAAACCGATGAATTGCTTTGGTGGCTGGCAACAGCAGAAAAAGAACTGATTAAAGACTGTGTGGTCGATCGTAACCGTTATCGCATAGTCGGCATGAGCGTTTTAGCTACCTGGATCTTTGCCACACTCGCATGGACTTACTTCTTCTCAACCGTTATTGACAATGTATTCCTATATGTTGGCAGCGGTGTGTTTATGGGCTTTGTGATACTTAGTATCGACAGAGCATTGATCAAAGGCATCAATCAATTCAATAAACGGAAATTCACGCCGCTACTTTTCCGTGGATTGCTAGCGTTGACCATTGGTACGTTTATGGCACAGCCGGCCATTCTGTACATGTTCGATAAAGAAATTAAAATGCAGGTGTCCTTGGATAATGAAAAACGCAAACTCACCAAACGTACCGAACTGGATCTGTTGTACAAAAACCGAAAAGATGAGTTACTGAAAGAAAAGGCCGCACTGCAAAAAGACCTTGCAACAAAATATGCATTGGTGAACAATGCCCGGGAAAAGTTTATTGCTGAAACCGATGGAAGCGGCGGCAGCGGTAAAGTGGGCATGAAAGATATCGCCATGGCGAAACGCAACGAATACCAAAAGCTGGATGAAGAATACAAAGCAGTACAAACGCAACAGCAGCCACGCATCGATGCCATTGATGAAGAACTGAAGACAATGGAAGAAACCATTAAGAAACAGGAAACGGAGTTTCTTGCTTATCTCAATACAGGTTTTTTAACCCGTATTGAAGCGATGAATAACCTGTTGAAAGAAAACGGTGCTTTGCAGTTTCGCTATTATCTCATTCTTGTTATTCTGATGTTGATTGAACTGATGCCGGTTATTGCAAAAACCTTGTTGCCTGTAGGCGTATACGACGAAAAAGTAAAACAGCGTGAAGCACTGGAAAAACAAATGGCCGAAGAAAGTGTAGACTATGAACGGGAAATGAAACGGCTCTACAATAAACTATCGATGCAGCAGGATACAGAAACGATGGAAGAATTTTTCCGGATGCAGAAAGAAGAACAAAAAGCCAAGCTTTCACATTTTGGAAAAGACTGGAAACGCAACGATGAAAATGTGCAGGGCTTCTGGGAAAAGATCAAACAACAGATGATTGGACGACCGGAGAACTAATCAAATTGTCTGATGTAGGAGTTCGGATGTATGATTTAAGGGATTCAACTAAATCAGAAATCATACATCCGAAATCAGACATCATTTTATATCATCTCACTTTCCAGCAAAGGGTTCTTCACCGACTGCTGTTTTTCTGAATATTCTTTAGCAGCTTTAATAAAATGTACAAACAAAGGAGCCGGGCTTTCTACCGTACTCTTCAGTTCGGGATGATACTGTACACCAATAAAGAACGGATGCTTGGGGTTTTCAATGATCTCCACCAATCCTGTTTCAGGATTCTTACCGCTCGGGATCATACCTGCTTGTTCAAACGCATCAAGGTATTTGTTGTTGAACTCATAACGATGGCGATGACGTTCGTTGATGTGTAAGCTGCCGTAAATCTTTTCAGCCAATGTTCCCGGTTTAATTTCGCAAGGATATGAACCTAAGCGCATGGTACCACCTTTGCTGGTGATTTTCTTCTGCTCTTCCATCATATCAATGACCGGATCAGGCGTATCAGCATTCATTTCAAACGAGTGTGCATCTTTCAGATTCAGTACGTTTCTTGCAAACTCAACACAAGCCATTTGCATACCTAAGCAGATTCCAAAGAATGGCAATCCGTTTTCACGTGCATATTTAATGGCTGTAATCTTTCCTTCAATACCACGGTTACCAAAGCCGGGAGCAACGAGCAAGCCATCTAAGCCGGCTAACTTTTCACCTACATTCTGATCAGTAATAAATTCACTGTGCACATTCACCACATTTACTTTACACTCATTAATTGCACCGGCATGAATAAAGCTTTCGAGAATAGATTTATAAGCATCCTGCAGTTCAATATACTTTCCAATCAACCCAATGTTAACCTGGCCTTTGGGGTATTTTAATTTGTCGATGAACTTTTTCCAGTTTTCTAAATCCGGTTCGGGGAAGATGGTCACGTTGAGCTTCTTCAAGCAAATCACATCCAGCTTTTCCTTCAACATAAACAACGGCACTTCGTAAATGGTAGAAGCATCACTTGCTTCAATTACGGCTTCCGGTTTTACATTACAGAACAACGCAATCTTACGACGGATCTCTGTACTTAACGGACGTTCTGTACGGCAAACAATAATATCCGGATGTACACCTTCCTGGCTCAGTAAACGAACGCTGTGCTGGGTTGGTTTTGTTTTTAATTCTTTTGCAGCTTTCAAATATGGAATCAATGTAAGATGTACCACCAGGCAATCTTCTTCGGGTAATTCCCATTGTATCTGACGCACTGCTTCAACAAACGGCAACGATTCAATATCACCTACTGTTCCGCCAATTTCTGTAATCACAATATCATACTTGCCATCCTTACCCAACAGCAACATTCTACGTTTGATCTCATCAGTGATATGCGGTACAACCTGTACCGTTTTGCCGAGGTAAGCTCCTTCTCTTTCTTTATTGATTACAGTTTGATAAATACGACCTGTTGTAACGTTATTCGCCTGCGAAGTATGAATGTTGAGGAAACGCTCGTAGTGACCGAGATCGAGATCTGTTTCTGCACCATCTTCCGTTACAAAACATTCACCATGTTCGTAAGGATTGAGTGTTCCCGGATCGACATTGATGTAGGGATCGAATTTCTGAATGGTTACTTTAAATCCACGAGACTGTAATAATTTGGCCAATGATGCCGCAATAATACCTTTACCCAATGATGATGTAACGCCACCGGTTACAAAAATGTACTTGGCCATAAAATAGTTTTTTCGAGTTTACAGACCTGCCGTAATGTAAAATGGAAATAAATAGTGGAGGTCATGCAAACCTACAATGATTTTTTGGATTGAAAAAAATCAGTTGGCCTGCCTGTGGAAAAAACAAGGAAAGAAGAATTTGGAACTATTTGCCGATGCTGTCGTAACTCGTTTTAATTCCTTTAATTAACGAAGAACTGAAGCCCATGTGCTCCATTTCATTAAGCCCCGCAATGGTACAGCCTCGAGGTGTTGTTACCTTGTCAATTTCAGCTTCAGGGTGCGACCCTTTCTGAATGAGTAATTCAGCAGCACCGTTTACCGTTTGTGCAGCAATCAATGTGGCTGTTTTAGCATCAAAGCCAATTTCAATACCACCTTGTATGCTCGCCCGGATGTAACGTAACGCATATGCAATACCACAGGCGCCTAATACCGTAGCGGCATCCATCAGTTTTTCATCGATCATGGCGACACGTCCCAGCTGCGAAAACAGGTCGTGTACATAATCGAGCTGTTCCTGTACAGTGTTGATAGAACTGATACAGGTCATGCTTTCCTGGATAGCAATGGCCGTGTTGGGCATTGCACGGATCACAGGCATATTACTGCCCACCCATTCCTGCATATCTTTAATGGTAATGCCGGTAATGACACTCACCAGCACATGCCTGTTAGCGCTAAGCTCTTCCTTCATATCCAGCAACACATCTTTTATCTGGAAAGGCTTTACTGCAAGTATTACAAGATCGGCATAGCGAACGGCTTCTTTATTATCGCTCGATACCAGCACACCTTTGCTCTCAATATCGCTGAGTGTTTTAATATTTCGTTTGGTAATGATGATGTGACTTGGCAAACAAAAACCGCTCTTGATCAATCCTTCTGCAATAGCTACACCAAGGTTTCCTCCTCCGATAATGGCAATCTTCTTATTCATAACTGCGTATTTGATAAATAAAATGCCACAGCGATTTTTTCACTGTGGCATGCTTTCGTTACAGCTATAAAATTAACTAATAATAACGATGAGGAACAAGATAATTTTGAACGTAGTCGGTAACACCTTCTTCTAACGAAAAGAACGGTTGTTTGTAACCGGCTGCACGCAACTTGTTCATGTTTGCTTCAGTGAAGTATTGGTATTTATCACGGATGTCTTCGGGCATATCAATGAACTGAATCTTTGTTTCAAGATGCTGTGCCCGAAAAGTTGCCGCCACCAAATCGTGAAAGCTTCTTGCCTTGCCTGTACCCAGGTTATAAATAGCAGATGCCGGTTGTTCCTGCATCAGCCAGGCAATTACCTGCACTACATCTTTCACATATACAAAATCACGCAACTGTTCGCCATCCTTAAAGCCTTCTTTGTGCGAACGGAAGAGTTTCATCTCTCCGTTTTGCTTTATTTGATTAAAGGCATGGAAGATAACACTGGCCATACGAGCCTTGTGGTATTCGTTTGGACCATATACATTGAAGAACTTCAACCCCGCCCAAAAAGGTGGATGATCGTTCTGATGCAGGACCCATTTATCAAATTCATTCTTGGAAACGCCGTAGGGATTCAATGGTTGTAACTGATGACTCAGTTCATGTGCATCATCATAACCTAATTCACCATCACCGTAAGTTGCTGCAGATGATGCATAGATCAACGGCACATTGTTTACCGTACAGTAGTTCCAGATGTGTTGCGAATATTCAACGTTGAGGTGCTGATGAATAGCGTAATTGAACTCAGTTGTGTCTGTTCTTGCGCCAAGGTGAATCACAAAATCAATCACCGGCTTTTCGTTATACAACCAGGTGAATAATTCTTCCCGTTCAACCTTACGCACAAACTGTTTACCTGTTAAGTTGGGCTCTTTATCTGCACGGTTAAATTCATCAACCAAAATAAGATTAGTATAACCCAGCTGATTGAGATAACTCACCATGCAGCTGCCGATAAAACCGGCAGCACCGGTAACAATTATTGCCGCTTCTTTTTTCATTATAAAGCCGTTAATGCATGCTCACTCTCATGACCAGCTAATAATGCTTCAATTGCAGTATCGTATTTTTCTTTCCAGCTGAGAATCGTACCCCAATCTGCTCCATCAACAGCAATACTGCCGTTTGTAACTGCACCCAATTCACTGTAAGGATGATTGCCTAACTCTTGCTTAAACGCTTCCACCTGTTCTTTCTTCACGGTTACCACCACACGGCTTTGTCCTTCGCCAAACCAATATGCATCTTTGCGGATAGTGTTATCAGCTGCTGTAACATCAAAACCAAGGTTACGGTTGAAGCCTGCTTCCGTTAAGGTTACAAACAAACCACCTTCGCTTACATCGTGTGCAGAAGCAATCAGTTTTTTACCAATGAGTGCTGCGATCTTTTGTTGTAATGCAAATTCTTCTTCCAGTTCAAAATGAGGAACAGGACTGAATTCCACACCATGTATTTTATGCAAATATTCACTTGAGCTGAAATTGTCTGTTGCTTTACCAACAAGGAAGATCACATCGCCTTCTTCTTTAAAGTCGAGTGTCATTTTATCTGCAATGTTTTCCAGCAAACCCACCATACCAATCGTTGGTGTTGGATAAACTGCACCATCCGGACTTTGGTTATAGAAACTTACGTTACCACCTGTTACTGGCGTATCAAACTTCACGCACGCTTCGCCCATACCTTTGATGGCATGTACAAACTGGTAATACACCTGCGGATCGTAAGGATTACCGAAGTTCAAACAGTTGGTTACACCTAATGGCAAACCACCACTACACACAATGTTACGTGCAGCTTCACTTACCGCAATCATTGCACCTTTATACGGATCGGCAAACACATATTTGCTGTTACAATCGGTTGTAACAGCAATACCTTTTGTGGTACCTTTTACATGTACTACTGCGGCATCGGTTGGAGCATTGGTGCTCGAGTTACCGGTTCCCACCATGCTGTCGTACTGGTGATAAACTGTACGTTTGCTGGCAATGTTGGGTAGTTGAATCAATTGCTCAGCTGTTGCTTTCAGATCTTCAGGAACTGCAATACTGCTGGCATCAAAAGCTTTGATTTTTTCGAAGTAAGCAGGTTCGCTGTACTCTCTTGTATATTGAGGGGCACCACCACCCAACACTAAATCATGTGCAGGAAGTTCGGCATCCAGCTCACCATGCATATAAAAACGAAGCATACCATCGCCGGTTACTTCACCAATTTCAGAACAAGGCAAATCCCATTTTTCAAACACATCCAACACCAGTTGCTCTTTTCCTTTTTCTACCACCATGAGCATACGTTCCTGGCTTTCGCTCAGCAACAGTTCCCATGTTTTCATATTCTGCTGGCGGGTTGGCACTTTATCCAGATCGATACGCATACCTACGCCACCTTTTGCACTCATTTCTGCAGTAGAACAGATAATGCCCGCTGCACCCATATCCTGCATACCCACAACTGCACCGGTTTGAATTACTTCAAGGCAAGCTTCCAGTAATTTCTTTTCCTGGAAAGGATCACCTACCTGTACTGCAGGTAATTCTTCTGCACTTTCCGCAGTAATATCAGCGCTCGCAAAACTTGCACCACCAATACCATCTTTACCCGTAGCACTACCAACAAAAAATACAGGGTTACCCAAACCTTCAGCTGTTGCCGAAACAGTTTCACCTGCTTTTACAATACCCACGCTCATAGCGTTCACAAGCGGGTTGGTATGATAACAGTTTTCAAAATAGATTTCGCCGCCAACAGTTGGTACGCCAAAACAATTGCCGTAATGACCAATGCCGTGTACCACTCCACCCAACAGATGTTGTGTTTTAGCTTCCTTCAGATTTCCGAAACGAAGTGAGTTGAGCGCAGCAATGGGGCGTGCACCCATGGTGAAAATATCACGATGAATACCACCTACACCGGTAGCTGCACCTTGAAACGGTTCAATGGCCGACGGGTGGTTATGACTTTCAATTTTAAATACCACACCCAGATTGTCACCAATATCCATTAAGCCGGCATTCTCCTCTCCGGCCTTAACTAACATACGTCCGCCTTCACGGGGTAATGTTTTTAACCACTTGATCGAGTTCTTATAACTGCAATGTTCGCTCCACATACCACTAAAGGCGCAGAGTTCATTAAAGTTGGGAGTTCGGCCAAGTTTCTGTTTGATGAGTTCAAATTCTTCTTCGGTTAAACGAAGCTGCTGTGCGGTTTTAACTGTTACTTCCATGATGTGTAAGAAAGCGCAAAAGTACAAATGCAGCAGCAATGGTTTGAAACTGTGAAAAGAAATATTTTAATTTGCTGCACTAACGCATGACTTATTTCCTTTTTGCCGTTTACCTGGCCTTATTTAGCTGGCTCGTTACCCGTATTCAATTTATACGAAAGACTGAATTATCCGGTACGTGGATAGCAGGCCTTTTTATATTAAAAGTGATGGCCGGGGTTGCCTATGGCTACTTTTTTACTACAATACCTAATTACCAACAATCGGCCGACAGCTGGAAATTCTTTTTTGATGCTGAAAAGGATACCAGGATTCTATATCAAAACCCTGCCCGTTATTTTTTGAGCATCTTCGATAATCCTTACGGTCATGAGTATCGCCATTTATTTTCAAGCGTCAATTCGTACTGGAACGATTTGAAGCACACGTATATGGTTAAGATCGTTTCGCTGTTCAATGTTTTCAGTGGTTCGAGATACTATGTGAATGTCATTTTCTATTCCTTTCTTACGTTCTTTGGACCTATTGCATTCATTCGTGTAATGAACGATGTTTTCCCAGGCAAAAAATTACTGATAACCTGCAGTACGTTTTTGTTTCCATCGTTTTTGTTTTGGTCGAGTGGGATTCATAAGGATGGCCTGGTATTTACCTATCTGTCGTTGATTGTATTTGTGATGTACTTTGCAGTAAAGAACAGGCAACTCAACTTTCGCAATATTGCCATTGTGCTGTTGTTGTTACTGGCTATTTTTCCTGTACGTAATCATGTTGTGCTAGCCTGCGTACCGGGATTGTTTGCCTGGTGGGTGGCTGAACGATTTTTTACGAAAAACAAATGGATTGCCTTTGCACTGGTTACTGTTATCGGCACTACAGTTTTCTTTTCGGCGAAATATGTTCATCCCAAACTCGACCTACCGGTTTCCATTACACTGCGCAATAAAGAATTTATTAAGCTGGGCGGTAATTCATTCTTACCACAACGGAAACTGCATGCTAACTTTTCAAGCTTCATGCAAAATGCACCACAGGCATTAAACCATGCACTTGTTCGTCCATACATTACCGAGTTTCAATCACCTTTTTATATCATCTGTGCAATTGAAATCTTATTCATCTGGCTGCTGGTTTCTGTTTGGTTCTTCCGTTACAATGCCAATCCGTATAAACATACGGTTGTGATGTTTCTCTTTCTTGTATCGATGGTGCTGCTGCTGCTTACAGGTTATATTGTACCACAATTAGGAGCAATTGTACGTTACCGTGCCATCTTCTTTCCCTTCATCCTTGTGCCTATCATTGCGACCATCGACTGGAAGAAAACAAATTAAAATAAATTACATATTTACTTTTCCACACTAACTAACGTTTTAATTGGGGAATTATCTGAAAATTTTTAGATTTTAAACATTTTCAATCGTAAATTAGCAGCGCAATTAGCAATATTTATTGTTTTTTCAAACTAAATCAAAGCGGTAAAAAATGTCAGCAGCAAAACTTGAGTACATCTGGCTCGATGGTTACAAACCAACACAAAGCCTTCGCAGCAAAACAAAAATTGAAAAAGACTTCAGCGGTAAGTTAGAAGATTGCCCCATGTGGAGTTTCGATGGTTCTTCTACAGAACAGGCTCCCGGTGGTTCATCTGATTGCTTGTTAAAACCGGTTTATATTATTACCGATCCTCAGCGTAAGAATGGATACCTGGTAATGTGTGAAGTATTGAATGCTGATGGTACTCCGCATGAATCAAATGGCCGTGCACATATTGATGATGATGATAATGATTTCTGGTTTGGTTTCGAACAGGAGTATTTCCTTTGGAACCCTGAAACAAACAAACCGCTTGGTTTCCCTGCAGGTGGCTATCCTGCACCACAAGGTCCTTACTACTGCTCTGTAGGTGCCAACAACGCTTACGGTCGTGATATCATCGAAGAACATTTGGATGCTTGCTTAGAGGCAGGTTTGAATGTTGAAGGTATCAATGCTGAAGTAGCAGCAGGCCAGTGGGAATTCCAGATTTTCGCTAAAGGTGCAAAAGAGGCTGGCGATCAAATCTGGTTAGGTCGTTACCTCCTCGAAAGAATTGGGGAGAAATATGGTGTATCCATCAACTGGCATTGTAAGCCTCTCGGCGCATTAGACTGGAACGGTAGTGGTATGCACGCCAACTTCTCTAACACATTATTACGTACTGCAGGCAGCAAAGAAATCTTCGATAAAGTTTGTGAAGCTTTCCGTCCTGTAGTAAAAGAACATATTGAAGTTTACGGTGCAGATAACCACCTGCGTTTAACAGGTAAGCACGAAACTGCAAGCATTCACGATTTCAGCTATGGCGTTTCTGACCGTGGTGCTTCTATCCGTATCCCTGTTGTAGTTCCAAAATGGGGCTGGAAGGGCTACCTGGAAGATCGTCGTCCAAACTCAGCTGCAGATCCTTACAAAGTTGCTGCACGCATCATTAAAACAGTTAAGAGCGTACAAGCCTAAATCAACTGCGATATCTGATAGAAATCCCTCCGCTTCTACGGGGGGATTTTTTTATACATTATTTTCGGTAAGAAAACAGAAATTCGCACAGCGGTTGGCAGACCGTTGATACAGCAAACAAAACTTGCCATCGGCAAATAACATTCAAACCTATTTTATGTCGTTACGCTACCAGGCCATTAAAAATTTTTCGAAACAAAGAAGTACAGAAGTAAGTTCTCCAACCAAGATTACTGCTATCTTTTGTCAGAACGTTTTTACTTTGAAAACTGCCCGTGAATACTTAAGTGATGAAGCCTATAAAAGTCTTGTCTCATCTATCAAAGGAAATAAAAAAATTGACCGTGTAAATGCCAACCAGATTGCTGCCGGTATCCGTCAATGGGCCGAGAGCAAAGGTGTAACGCATTACACACACTGGTTCCAACCGTTAACAGGTACAACTGCTGAAAAACACGATTCGTTCTTTACACTCAAAGGCGATGGTACTGCTATTGAAGAGTTTGATGGCGGTGCATTGATTCAGCAGGAGCCCGATGCATCATCGTTTCCAAGTGGTGGCATTCGTGCAACATTTGAAGCACGTGGTTACACCGCATGGGATCCCTCCTCGCCTGCGTTTATTATGGAAATTGGTGAAGGCAAAACGCTGTGCATTCCTACTGTATTTGTTTCCTATACCGGTGAACTGCTCGATTACAAAGGACCTGTACTGAAAGCATTGGAAGCTGTGAACAAAGCTGCACTCGATGTTTGTCATTACTTCGATAAAAACATTTCGAAAGTTACGCCTACCCTTGGCTGGGAACAGGAATATTTTGTGGTTGATGAAGCCTTGTTTAATGCACGTCCCGACCTAGTGCTGAGCGGACGCACCGTGTTTGGTCATCTTTCCGCAAAAGGTCAACAATTAGAAGATCATTATTTTGGTTCTATCCCTGAGCGCATTTATGCCTTTATGCGTGACTTTGAAAATGAATCGTACAAACTGGGTATTCCTTTACGTACACGCCACAACGAAGTTGCACCTGCACAGTTTGAGTGTGCACCAATTTTTGAAGAAGTGGCTGTTGCCATTGATCACAACTCGTTGTTGATGGATATTATGGATCGTGTAGCACGCAGGCATAAGTTGCGTGTATTACTGCACGAAAAACCATTTGCCGGCATTAACGGAAGTGGCAAGCATAATAACTGGAGTTTATCTACCGATACAGGTGTGAACCTGCTTGCACCCGGTAAAACTCCCAAGACGAACTTAATGTTCCTTACCTTCTTTACCAATGTGATCCGTGCAGTAGATCAGTATGCCGATCTGTTGCGTGCATCCATCGCAAGTGCAGGTAACGATTATCGTTTAGGTGCAAACGAAGCGCCACCTGCAATTATCTCGGTATTTGTTGGTAAATACTTAACCGAAGTACTGGAAGCCGTTGAAAAACGTGTAACCACAAAATTCGATGAGCAGGATGAAGCTATTTTGAAACTCGATCTGCATAAAAGTATTCCTGAATTATTCTTAGATAATACAGACCGTAACCGTACATCGCCTTTTGCATTTACCGGAAACAAATTCGAATTCCGTGCAGTAGGCTCAAGTGCCAACTGCTCCAATGCTATGACGGTGCTGAACGCTATTATGGCGCAGACGCTCATCACTTTTAAAGAAGAAGTAGATACGTTGATTGAGAAAGGTGAGAAAAAAGAAATCGCCATTATGCATGTGCTGCAGCGTTATGTAAGCGAAAGCAAAAAGGTATTGTTTGAAGGAGATGGTTACAGCGAAGCATGGGAGAAAGAAGCAGCCAAACGAGGATTGCCGAACGTAAAAACAACACCACTTGCACTCGATGCAATGGTTACTTCAAAAGCAAAAGCATTGTTTGAAAATACCGGCGTATTTACACATGCAGAGCTGGAAGCACGCCATGAAATTGAACTGGAAAACTATATTAAGCGTGTGCAGATAGAGGGCCGTGTAATGGGCGAGCTTTGCACAAGCCATGTATTGCCTGCTGCCATTAAATACCAGAACGTTCTTATCAACAACATTAAAGGCTTAAAAGAAATTGGTATTGGTAAAGAAGGTTACGAAAACCAGTTACAGATTCTTGAAAAAATCTCCCTGCACATCAACAAAGGAAGCGACCTTGTTGAGCAAATGATTGAAGCACGTAAAAAAGCAAATGCCATTACCGATACACGGGAAAAAGCCATTGCTTACTGCGATGATGTAAAAGGTAAATTTTTTGATGAGATCCGCTACCATGTTGATAAGCTTGAACTGCTGGTAGATGATGCGAGCTGGTATTTACCGAAGTACAGGGAGTTGTTGTTCCTGCGTTAATACAACATCAGCACATAAAAAGAAAAGGCCGGAAAAACCGGCCTTTTCTTTTTATACATAATGTGTATACATCTTACTTCATCTGGAACGTTTCCAAAAACTTGGTAGTGAAATTTCCTTTGCGGAAGTTTTCATCTTTCATGAGTTGCTGATGGAATGGAATCGTTGTTTTCACTCCTTCAATTACATATTCACTTAATGCACGGCTCATGGTGTTAATAGCTTCCTCACGTGTACGTGCAACTGCAATAATTTTTGCAATCATAGAATCGTAGTAAGGAGGAATCACATAACCGGCATACACATGCGAATCGATACGGATACCATGACCACCAGGCTGATGCAATGTAGTAATCTTACCGGGTGATGGACGGAAATCATTGTAAGGATCTTCTGCATTGATACGGCACTCAATGGCATGCATCTCAGGTTCGTAATCCAAACCGCTGATCTTTTCGCCCATGGCAATCAGAATCTGCTCTTTAATTAAATCGAAATTGGTTACTTCTTCTGTAACGCAATGTTCTACCTGGATACGTGTGTTCATTTCCATGAAGTAGAAGTTGCGGTGTTTGTCAACAAGAAACTCGATGGTACCTACGCTTTCGTAATTAATAGCAGACGCAGCTTTCTTCGCCGCATCACCCATTGCTTTACGCAGTTCGGGAGTCATAAACGGAGAAGGAGATTCTTCTACCAATTTCTGGTGACGACGTTGGATAGAACAATCACGCTCACTCAGGTGACAAACAGTTCCATAACGATCGCCGGCTACCTGGATTTCTATATGGCGGGGTTCTTCTACGAACTTCTCCATATAAATACCATCATTCTTAAATGAAGCAGCAGCTTCATTCTTCGCCATATCGTAGTTACGCTCCAGGTCTTCTTCGGCCCACACAACACGCATACCTTTACCACCACCACCTGCAGTTGCTTTTAAGATAATAGGGTAACCAATTTCTTTTGCAATACGCTTGGCTTCTTCGAGGCTCGGCAACAAACCTTGTCCACCAGGCACAACAGGAACACCTGCTTTGATCATGGTTTCCTTAGCTGTTACTTTATCACCCATTAAACGGATTTGCTCAGGAGTTGGACCAATGAACTTGATGCCGTTCTGTCCGCATATTTCAGCAAACTTTGCATTCTCAGCTAAAAAACCGTAGCCGGGATGAATTGCATCGGCATTGGTAATTTCAGCAGCAGCAATAATGTTGGGTACGTTGAGGTACGATTCTGCACCTGCAGGCTTACCAATACAAACTGCTTCATCGGCAAATTTTACATGAAGACTTTCACGATCTGCAGTTGAATAAACAGCAACCGTTTTGATGCCCATTTCACGGCAGGTACGTATAATACGTAACGCAATCTCACCACGGTTGGCAATTAATATCTTTTTAAACATGGAGTTAATTTGAAAATTTGAGAATTGAATAATTTGAAAATTGAAAACCTGAAAATGCCGGGCTGCTTTTACAGAAACGCCCTTTCCATTTTCAAATTTGCAAATTGAATCATTTTCAAATTAGCTGGGATCTACCAGGAATAAAGGCTGATCGTATTCAACAGGTGACTGATCTTCTACCAGAATCTTCACGATTTTACCTTTTACTTCACTTTCAATTTCGTTGAACAACTTCATGGCTTCGATAATGCAAACAACCTTGCCGGGTGTTACTTCTGTACCAACTTCAACAAACAATGGCTTGTCGGGTGCAGGTTTACGGTAGAAAGTACCGATCATCGGGCTCTTAATTGTTACATACTTGCTGGTATCTTCTCCGCCGCCGGCTTTAGGTGCTGCGGGAGCCGCACTTGCAGCAGCAGGAATTGCAGCTGGTGCCGTTGCAGTAGGCAGCGCCTGAGGTGCAGCCTGGAACTGTCCTGAAATAACAGTTTGCTGAATGATTTCGTCTTTTTGTTTTATAGTAACCTTAAAGTCTTTCTCTTCGATGGTGAGTTCACTGAGGTTGGATTTGTTAACCAATTTAATAAGTTCCTGAATTTGTTTAAAATCCATGATAGTGAGGTTTAAAAGTTGATAAATATTGGGCGGCTAAGATAAGGGAATAAACACCCAGAAAATTCATATTTAATAAAAAACGAGGTAAAAACACCCTTGTTTTGCCTAAAAACCCGCAAAAAACAATAAAAAAAGGCGATTTTTAAAGAATCGCCTTTTCGCAAAATATTTCCTTGATTATTCTTTTACACGCTCCACATAATCACCAGTTTTGGTGTTAATGCGGATCAATTCGCCTTCGTTTACAAACAAAGGCACCATTACAGTTGCACCTGTTTCAATGGTAGCTGCCTTTAACGTACGGGTAGCCGTATCGCCTTTTACACCAGGTTCGCTGTAAGTAACTTTCACCACAATTTTGTCGGGCAACTCAATGCTCATCGGCATTTCGGTTTCTGTATTGATGAGAGCCGATACGGTATCACCTTCTTTCAAAAACTGGGGAGCATCAATCACCGCTTCCTGAACAGCAATCTGCTCAAAGCTTTCATTGTTCATGAAGTTATAGCCGGTATCGTCTTTATACAAGAACTGGAAATCGTGGCGTTCTACACGAACCGGGTAAATGGTTTCACCACTGTTCCATGTAACTTCTATGGAGCGATTATTATCAACACCTTTTAATTTAGCCCAAACTTTTGCGGCTGCACGGGCTGTTTTGTTTTCGCCAAACTCCACAATTTTATACAAGCTGCCGTCTTGCTTGATGATCATACCACGACTGATGTCTGATGTAGTTGCCATAAAAACTCGTTGAATATTAATTTAAGGCTGCAAATATAAGGTAACAGGTTGGCTCAGCAAACTTGCAGCAAAATACCTGTAAAGGCAGATTTTGCTAAATTGCAGGTATGAAAAAGTTCATCGTTGCTGCACTTGTTTTTTTATTTACATATCCCGTTACAGCCCAGGTTAAAGTTGATACCATTCCGTCGCACTTACAGAATCTGCGCCTCCCCGATTTTAAACTGTTACTTACCGACAGCAGCAGTAGCTTTTACACCGAACAGCTGAACAAAAAGAAAACCACCATTCTCATGAGCTTCAGCCCCGATTGCGATCATTGCAAAAACCAAACAAAGGAACTCATCGAAAATATTGAAAAGCTGAAATCGGTACAGATTGTAATGGCTACCACCTACCCTTTTGAAATGATGAAACAGTTTTACAACGACTACCAGATTTCAAAATACAAGAACATCATTATGGGACGGGATGTGTTGTATTTCTTTCCCAAATATTACCGCAACCACTACCTGCCACTGATTACCATTTACAGTAAGAAAGGTGAACTGCTGCACTATTTCGATGGAGGATTACCAACAGCACAATTAATACAACTGGCAACCAAATAAAAAAGCGAAACAAATTAATTGTTTCGCTGAGAATAAGGTTTAATAATAACGGTAACAGAATCCTAATCTGCACAACCGGTAGTTTCCGGCTGCAACGGACAGGCAGAAAAGCACACGTAGTTATTTCTTTTTTGTTTTAATGATAATTACTCCGTTCTTTCCTTTTTCACCATACAGTTTTACGGCATTATCATCTTTTAAAACAGAAATACTTTCAATGGTATTTGGATCAAGGCCATTGATATCCTCGGACGTTGCTTCTTTACCATCCAATATATACAAAACGTTATCAATACCTTTTTTAAGCTTTATGTTTCCAGACTCTTTGGTCGATTTGCCATAACCCACTACAGTAACCACACCCGGTTCTGCAGCTGTGGTGGTTTTAACATCGGTATCTATTGTGGCGGTACCTACTACTTTTTTATATCCGGTAACTGTTACTTCTTTTACAGGAGATGTTGCTTCTGTAACAGTAATCGTTGCAGGCTTGCCCTCTACAGTAATAGCTGCGGGAGAAGATACAGGTGATGGATAACCTACTACGGTTACCGGAGCAGATGGAGCCGGTGGTGGAGGGGGAGGAATTTCGCCATACTTCGCTTCGTATTTTGCTTCAGCTGCATTCCAGTCTGTTAACTTTAATGCCTCTATAATTTTTTTATTCTTGTCTTTTACAATTACTACACACTCACCCATATCATCGGCAATGCTTACATAATATCCTTTCTTGTTTAGCTTTACCGTTTCTTTTGCAGGCTTTACAGTTATAGCCAGGTTTTTATTGCCAGATGAATTTGTTGATGAAGAAGACCCAGCTGTACTAAATTTATATTTTGTACGCAATGTTTCTTTATCCTTTTCATTGTTTAAATCGAAGGTTTCTACAGTGCCGTTTTTTAAACGGATGCGGATAATGCCTTTACCGTTTGCTTTGGTCACATCTACCCTTTCTACTTCATCCGATTGAATGACTGCCGGGGGCGGTGGCGGAGGTGGCGCAAGTTGATCAACTTTGCCATACTTCTTTTCAAACGCTTCTTTTTGTTTCGGATCGTTCAGGTTATAGGTATCCGTTGTTCCGTTTTTTAGAATAATGGTAATTGTTTTTTCATCGCCATTCTTATTCACATTTACAGATGCAATTTCGCTGGCAGGTATGGTATCGCTCAACAGTAATTGCTGTTGAAAATCTTTACGCTGTTCTTTTTGTCTTACTTCTCTAAAGGCCAGTAACAATACTGCCACCAGCGGCAGTATAAACAAGAAACGAATGACCTGCACGCGGGCAGATTTGATTTGATTCATCATGATGATTCGGTTTTTAAGTGATGAGAAATTAAAGTTGGATGCAATGCTGTAATGATTGTAGCCTACTACTTTCAGCAATAGGTATTGGTATTGCTTTTTATCAACACCATCCTGTAATACTTTTTCGTCGGCAATAAATTCAAGGTTCTGACGGATTGCTTTACGGATAAGCCATGCTGCGGGATGAAACCATAACAGCATACACAGTAATTCGGCAAATAAAATATCAATGCTGTGCTTTTGTTTTACATGCACAAACTCGTGGCGGATGATCTCTTGCAGCTCAGCTTCTGTATGCAGTTTACTGTTAATGTAAATGCCATTGCTGAAAGAAAAGGGCATAATGTTATCCTCAACATCAAAGAGTCTGATGTCTCCTTCGTTCAGCAACTTTGCTTTCGCCTTCATCTTGCGCAAACTGAAAAACTGTAACAGCATACGCAGCCCCATCACCAACATACCGGCAAGTAAAATCACAATGGCAATATTCCAGCTGTTCCATTCAAAGCCTGCGCCCGTTGCAGTGAGATTTAAATGATAAACAGGCACCATTTGCACAAACTGTGCTTCATCCAGTTCGTGCTTGAACAGGAAATCGGTAATGTTCATAAAGGGTATCACAAAACTCAACACCGAATATCCGATCAGGTACCACCTGTTCCAGTTATAAAAAGTTAGCCTGCGCAGCACCAATTGATAAAATAAATACACCAGTGCAAGTGCAATCGAAACTTTCAGCAGGTATTCAATTAAAAAAGGCATCTTAATTTGAAAATTTGAAAATTTGGAAATTGAACATCAGTAACTCATCACTGATCATTCATTACTCATTATTCATTACTTCTTCCCTTCAATCATTTCTACAATTTCTTTCAGCTCTTTGGGCGATAACTTTTTCTGCTCCACAAAAAAATTCACCAGCTCCTTGTACGAGTTTTCGAAATACTCTTTTACAAAACCGCTCATAAACTTCTTCTTGTATTCTTCTTCTGTAATAGCCGGTTTATAGAGATACGCATTACCTACTAACCTGCTTTCGAGATAACCTTTCTTCTCCAGGTTTTTAATGGTAGATGCAAGTGTGGTGTACGGAATCTCTTCATCCAAAAATTCAAGAAAGGATTTAATATTCCCTTCGCCTTTTCGCCAAACGGCCTGCATGGCTTCTTCTTCCTGGTGTGTAAGTTTCTCTAACATCTCTACGAAATTTTCGTAAATCTACGAATTTATCGTAACCCTCCAAATTTATTTTACTCCTTTCCTGTTAAAAAAATAAAAAAGCCAGTCGGGCAGACTGGCTTGTAAAACAGATATTGTTATTGTTACTTCTCACACATTTCTTTCAGGTTCTGCAATCCTTCTTCAAACTGTTTGTTCAGCTGTTTGGTAATGGATGGCCCCATTAAACGAGCAACAGGAAACGCTAAAGCACCACTGTTGCGCCAAACCACTTTTGTTCCGCCTTCCACTTCTGTAAAATCCCACGCATCAATCGCTTCCGATTTAAACGGCTTTAAAAATACCAGGTCGAAGTTGATGGCTTTACTTGGCACAGCAGAACGTACTGTTAAGCTTCCCTCGCCTACCTTCTTTCCATTCCAGTAATACTTATGTCCCACATGCATCGGATCGCCGGTAATGGTTGATTGTGCATCAGGATCCATTCTAGCCCAAGGATTCCAATCACGGTAATGATGCAGATCTGCAATTTTGTTATACACTTCTGCCGAAGGCCGGCCAATGATCGTTGATTTTTCTACAAGGTATTTGCCGGGCATTACTGCGGCTGCCAGCAAAGCAAGTGCGATTATGCCGAGAAAGACATAAAGAATGATAAGAATCATGCGGTTTTAATTTTGGTATGACTAAAGATAGTAATTCCTTCTTTTGACTTTTCAGCTTTCCTCCAATACCTTTGCGGCACAATTTTCTTCACTTAAAAAATACGTTTGTCCATGAAAGTTACTGTAGTAGGTGCCGGTGCCGTTGGAGCTACCTGTGCTGATAATATTGCCCGCAAAGAACTGTGTTCTGAATTAGTGTTACTCGATATTAAAGAAGGTATTGCCGAAGGTAAGGCCCAGGATATGATGCAGACTGCTGCTCTCCTCGGTTTCGACACCAAAATTGTTGGCAGCACAAACGACTACAGCAAAACAGCCGACAGTGATGTAGTGGTAATTACTTCGGGCTTACCCCGCAAACCCGGCATGACCCGTGAAGAACTGATTGGTGTAAATGCAGGTATTGTAAAATCTGTTTGCGAAAACATTTTAAAATATTCTCCTAATGCCATCATCATCATCATCAGTAACCCGATGGATACGATGACTTACCTGGCATTAACTTCTACCGGCTTACCAAAGAACCGCATTATTGGTATGGGTGGTACACTCGACAGCAGCCGCTTTAAATATCAACTGAGCCAGCACTTAAATTGCTCACCTGCTGATTTGAATGCAGTAGTAGTTGGTGGCCACGGCGATACCACCATGATTCCTTTGATTCGTTTGGCTACCTGGAACAGTGTTCCTGTAACAAAATTCTTATCTGCTGAACAGCAAGAGCAGATTGTAAAAGATACCATGGTGGGTGGTGCTACGCTTACTGCGTTAATTGGTACTTCTGCATGGTATGCACCAGGTGCATCTGGAGCAGCTCTGGTAGAAAGCATTTTGCGTGATGAAAAGAAACTCTTTACTTGTTGCGTAGCGTTAGATGGCGAATACGGACAGAAAGATATTTGCTTAGGCGTTCCTGTAACAATTGGTCGCAATGGTTGGGAAAAAATCATCGACTTTGAATTGAATGCTGATGAGCAAGCTGCTTTCGATAAAAGTGCAGCAGCTGTACGCGGCATGAACGATGTGTTGAAAACATTGTAATTTGAAAAATTGAAAATCAGATAATTTGAAAATGAAAACGGTTGCAAATTTTGCAACCGTTTTTTATTACCGTAATTCTTTTGCCCAAGCTTGTGCAGTTGCTGCTATTGCTTCTACATCTTGCAGCTGCATACATTTGAAATGTTTTTTCGGGCATTTGTCATGACCGATTTTAGAACAAGGTCTGCAGCCAAGATCATCTACTTCGAATTGTACATGCCGCACTTGCTTATTGCCGTAATACGGCGTCATACCAAATGCAGGAACCGTGTTGCCCCATACGCTGATGATGGGTTTGTGTAAGGCAGCTGCAATATGCATTAAGCCGGTATCGTGTGTAATGATGAGTTTAGCTTTACGCACCAGGTCGGCACTTTCGTTAATTGAAAATTTACCGCAGGCATTGTAAATCTTCACCGGATCAACAGCTGCTATTTCATCACCGGTTGCTTTGTCTTCGGGTCCGCCCAGTAAGATGATGGGATGATGTAATAACGAACAGAGTTTCTTTAACTGTTGGGCAGGTAAGCGTTTGGTTGCATGTGCAGCACCAATCACTAAGCCAACATAACCTAAGTAATGCGAATGCGGCAGATCGCTTTGTTTGGTTTCTTCTTCCTGCGGAATAAAATAATCCAATCCCTTACCATCGTTCTTGATGCCAAATGATTTTACTGTATCGAGATAACGATCCACAATATGCACAGCCGGCATACGGTTGATCTTTAAATTCGTAAGCAGCCACTTCTGCACATTCAGTTTGTTGAAAGCAAATGCTTTTACTTTCAACTCCCGTTTAATTTTTAAGGTGCGGATGTTGTTGTGCAGATCAATGATGTAGTCGTAGTTCTCTTCTTTCAATTCATGCATTAGCAGCTCCCAATCGTTGTTGAGATAATAACACTTATCGATGTACGGATTTGATGCAACTACTTTCTGAAAACTGAACTTGGTAAGAAAATGTACTTCAGCACCAATTCCCTGCTGTTTTAAACAACGCACAACAGGCGTGGTTAACACAATATCGCCGATGGAACTGAAACGGATGATTAGAAATTTCATGCGCTATAAAATTAGACGGAAAGTAGATAGTCGGGAAGTCCGAAAGTATGTTTCCGAAAGTGAAACAGGTTTATAATTTTCAGTGTCTTTCTTTCCGACTTGCGGACTTCGGTCCTGCCGACTATTAAGGAAACACCTCTTCTCCCTCCACATAATTCAAATCCTTATGGAAGGTTTCTTCGGTAAAGTACGCTGCAACAAGTGTAATAACCATTACAACAACACCGGTTACAATACCACTCTTGGTTAAACCCCAGCCCCAGCTTTTTTGAAACAGTCCGAGAAACATCATATTGATCAACGGCAATGCACCACGCACCATGTTGGGAATAGTGGTTGCGGCTGTTGCACGTAGGTTGGTGCCAAACTGCTCGGCACCCATTGTTACAAATATGGCCCAGAAACCGGTACTGAAACCCAGCCATGCACAAATGAGATACATGGCCGTATCGCTGTTGTTCAATGGTGAAAAGAAGATGAGTAAGCCAACTATTGTAAATGCGTAAAACAGGTACAATGCTTTTTTGCGGCTTTTAAAATACTGGCTGATGAGACCTACTGCAATATCGCCTGTAGCAATTGCAGCATAAGCAAACATAATGGCACGGCCACTGTCTACTTTGTTCTCACCATAAAAATCAGTAGCAAAACGGTTACTAAGGTTTACCAGAATACCAATGACATACCAGGTAGGTAAGCCAATTAAAATTGCCAGGACGTATTTTTTGAAGCGGTTGCCGCTGCTGAAAAACATAAAAAAATTACCACGACTTACCTTGGTTTCTTTTACTGTTTTAAACATACCGCTTTCGGCAACACTTACCCGCAACAACAGCAAGCCTATTCCTAAACCGCCACCAATTTTGTAACAAAGACGCCAGTCGTTGGTGAGTTTAAATGTAAAGTAGGCAAATACAGCTCCAAACAAACCAATACCCGCTACCAGCGAAGTACCAACACCCCGTTTATTTTTTGGAAGCAACTCACTTACTAATGTAATACCTGCACCTAACTCTCCTGCTAAGCCAAGCCCAGCTACAAAACGTGCATAGGCATAATGATCCACTGTTTGTACAAACCCTGTAACAAAATTGGCAACACTGTATAAAAGAATAGAACCAAACAATACACTTAAGCGTCCTTTCTTATCACCAATGGTGCCCCAAAGAATTCCACCAATCAACAACCCCACCATTTGCCAGTTGATGATTTTAGTACTGGCTGCAATCATTGCAGCTGTATCTGCTTTATCGATACCTACACCAACAATACTGGGTTCCCGTACAATGGTAAACAGCAGCAGATCATAAATATCAACAAAGTAACCAAGCGCTGCTACAATAACAGCAAGGGAAAAAATGGAATGTTCTTTTTGGTTGGTCATAAGCAAGATTAGTGAGTCGGATTACACATTTGGCTTTTCAGCTTTCTTACCAAAGATGAGCTTCCAGAAAACCGGTGCTGTCGTAACAGCGATAATGATGATTACAATCAACTCCAGTTTATCTTTCAGTTCAATACCAAACTGTTTCTTTACCCATATCTGTAAAAAGTGTCCGGCAAAAATCATACTCACTACCCAAGCCACACAGCCCACTACATTAAAGAAAACAAACTTCTTACGATCCATATCTACAATACCTGCAATGATGGGTGCAAATGTGCGGATGAAAGGCAGGAAACGTGCAAACACAATCGCACCACCACCATGCTTCTCATAGAAATCATGTGCTTCGTGCAGATAGCGTTTTTTAAATAAGAGATTATCGTTCCAGTTATACATAGCCGGGCCAATTTTACGACCGGTCCAGTAACCAATCCAGTTACCCAATATACCTGCCAACGATATCAATGTGCAGAGCACCAATAACTCAAACCATTCGTTTTGTACGCCACCTAATCCGACTATTTTTAAGAACTCACGTGCAAGATTACCGCTGTAAATACCGGCAACAAATAACAAACTGTCGCCGGGTAAAAAGAAACCAAACAACAAACCCGTTTCTGCAAAAATGATGAAGAGCAGCAACCATAGTCCACCATATTTAATGTAGAACATGGGATTGAGCAGATCTTTCCAGGTAAACTGTTTATGTAATTCAACAGTAATACCTTCTTTTAAATCTGCAACTGCATACTTTTTTGCATCGTATTCGTTGCCGGCAAACGTAACAGAATCGGTTGCGTTAATGTTTATTGTAATGGTACCATCTTTTGTGGTGGCATATTCAACCCCATCTACTGTAAACTTATCGGCCGGTGCCTCGTATTGGTTAAACACCCGCACATTTACCTGCTTTTGTGCATGTAGCTGCGAAATACCCAACAGCATTACAACCATCAATACTATCTGAATCGATCTTTTCTTCATGTTCGTTATCCCGTTTAATCTATTATTCTTGTTCGTTTGAAATTATGCTGTATGCGAATGATCGTGATGTACATGATGGTGCCCATCACTCAACTCACCCTCCCACTTACTTACAACTGAAGTTGCCAATGCATTACCAACTACATTGGTTGCACTACGGAACATATCGCAGAAATGATCGATGGGCAGAATCAACGCCACACCTTCGGGCGGAATATTGAACATGGCACATGTTGCCAGAACAACCACCAACGATGCACGTGGTACACCGGCGATACCTTTACTTGTAAGCATCAACACCAGTAACATCACCAGCTGTGTTCCGAGGTCGAGATGGATACCATAAGCCTGTGCAATGGCTAAACTTGCAAAGGTCATATACATCATACTGCCATCGAGGTTAAACGAATAACCAAGCGGTAATACAAACGATACAATTCTGTCTCTGCAGCCAAAACGTTCCAGCTCTTCGGTAAGTTTGGGGAAAACGGCTTCACTGCTGGTTGTACTGAAAGCAATAAGTAATGGTCCGCCGATACGACGCAACAACACTTTCATTCTGCTGCCCAGTATCAAAAAGCCAATGCCGATTAAGATTATCCAGAGAACAGCAATGCCGATTAAGAAATAAATAAAGTAAACAAGATAGAACTGGAAAATACCCAAGCCTTTTGCTGCAACCACTGCTGCCAATGCACCAAATACACCAATGGGCGCAAAGTTCATCACATAGTTCACCATTTTAAGAATGATGTGTGAAACTACATCGAGCGCTTTGATCAATGGCTTGGTGTAATCGCCAATGGCTGCTGCAGCCACACCAAAGAAAATAGAGAAGATCACGATCTGCAGAATTTCGTTTGAAGCCATCGCTTCAAATAAGCTCTTCGGAATAATGTGCTCCACAAAATTCTGTAAAGAGAACGTGGATGTTTTATTCATCAGGTCTTTTACACCTTCTGTATCGGCCTGCGCTAAATTAATATGTGTACCCGGTTTAAACAGGTTCACCAACATCAAACCCAATAACAGGGAAATGAGTGAGGCCGTAACAAACCAAAGCAATGCTTTACCACCTACACGGCCTACTGCTTTTAAATCGCCCAGTTTGGCAATACCAACCACCAATGTTGAAAACACCAATGGAGCAATAATCATTTGTACCAAACGGATGAAAATATTGCTGAGCAGTTTAATATTTTTCGAAAAACTCTGGATGAACTCGGCGGGTGCACTTACATGAACAATGTATCCAACAATAATACCCAACGCCATGGCCAGCAAAATGTAAAGCGTTAACTTGTTTCCCTTACCCATGCTTTTTAATTATAGTGCCGCAATATACGGTATTCGGGTTGCACAGCATCTGCCCAAACCGTTAATAAATCTTTTGATGGTTATTTGCAATAAATCTCTATTTTTCCAGCTTATTATTGTTAGTAATCGTAAATCTATAACCAATCTAGTATGAGTTTATTTGCAAAGAAACCACTTGACCAGCTGCTTGCGCAGGCCGAAGGAAAAGGCTTGAAGCGTACCTTGGGAGCAGGCAACCTGGTGGCCTTAGGTATCGGGGCTATTATCGGTGCCGGTCTTTTTGTTAGAACTGCTGCGGCTGCCGGACAAGCTGCCGGTCCCGGTGTTACATTATCATTTATCGTTGCTGCTGTTGGCTGTGCATTTGCAGGTTTGTGTTATGCAGAATTTGCAGCTATGATTCCGATTGCAGGTAGTGCGTATGCCTACAGTTACACCACCATGGGCGAGTTAGTTGCATGGATTATTGGTTGGGCTTTAATTATGGAATATGCATTGGGTGCTGCCACTGTATCTATTGCATGGAGTGAATATTTAAACAAGCTGTTAGGAGGAGCCATTCCCTATGAGTGGAGCCACTCGCCGTTTGAAAGCTTTACCGATTCGGCAGGTGTGCATCATTCAGGTATAATGAATGCACCTGCACTCATCATTTTATTATTGCTCACCTTGCTGCTTATTAAAGGCACACAGGAAAGCGCTATTGTAAACATGGTGATTGTGTTTATTAAAGTAGGTATTGTATTACTGTTTATTGCATTAGGCTGGCAGTTTATTAAACCCGAAAATCATACACCTTACCTCATTCCTGAAGGAACAGCTCCGGTTGTTGACCAGGCAGGTAAAGTAATTGCCGATTACAGTGGCTGGAACAAACATGGTTTTGGTGGCGTACTGGGTGGTGCAGCGATTGTGTTCTTTGCATTTATTGGATTTGATGCCGTTAGTACAGCCGCACAGGAAGCAAAGAATCCGAAGCGTGATATGCCCATCGGTATTCTTGGTTCGCTCGTGGTTTGTACCATTCTTTACATTTTGTTCGGACATGTATTAACCGGTGTTGCCAACTGGAAAGATTTTGTTGATCCTGAAAAAGGTCGTGAAGCTTCTGTTGCTTATGCTATTTCGCAATACATGACGGGGTATGGCTGGTTAGCAACGGCGGTTACTGTTGCTATTCTTGCCGGTTTCTCGTCTGTAATCCTGGTGATGTTGATGGGCCAAAGCCGTATTTTCTATACCATGAGTAACGACGGGTTAATACCAAAAGCGTTTGGCGAATTGCACCCGAAATACAAAACGCCCTACAAAGCAAACTGGATATTATTCATATTCGTTGGTTTGTTTGCAGCGTTTGTACCTGGCCACGTGGCAGGCGATCTTACATCGTTTGGTACACTCTTCGCCTTTGTACTGGTAAGTGCCGGTGTTTGGATTTTGCGGGTGAAAGAACCGAACATTCAACGTCCGTTTAAAACACCTATCTATCCGGTTGTATCAACTTTAGGTGTTCTTATTTGTACGGCGATGATCATTGGTTTAGATGCACAAACACTAAAAGTTGCTTTTGCATGGATGGCCATTGGTTTAGTTGTTTACTTCCTTTACAGCCGTAAAAACAGTAAACTGCACAATCCATCTGAAATATTACCGCATGCCTCCGATTTTGAGCGGCATTAATGAATTGATCTTTTTTACACAAACCGTTCTGCAGCCTTGCAGAACGGTTTTTTGTTTACGGTCATTCCACTAAATTTGCGCCCTAATCAATATTTAAAATGGGACGGATTTTTGAAGTAAGAAAGAGTACCATGTTTGCCCGCTGGGATCGCATGGCCAAGCAGTTTACACGTATTGGTAAAGAGATTGCCATTGCTGTGAAAGCAGGTGGTCCCGATCCTTCTACCAACCCTGCCCTGCGTCGCTGTATGCAAAACGCCAAGAGCGTAAACATGCCGAAAGACCGTGTGGAAGCCGCTATTAAGCGTGCACAGGGTAAGGAAATGGAGAACTACGACGAAATCCTGTACGAAGGATATGCACCACACGGTGTTGCCATCCTGGTTGAAACAGCTACCGATAACCATGTACGTACTGTAGCCAATGTAAAAAGTCATTTCAACAAAGGTGGCGGTGCACTAGGCAATAGTGGTTCTGTAGCTTTTCAGTTTAAAAAAATGGGTGTGTTTAAATTAAACCCTGCCGGCTTAAATGCGGAAGACATGGAACTGGAGCTGATTGATTTTGGTCTTGAGGAATTGGGTGAAAGCACCGGTGAAAATGGAGAAGATATTTTAGTGGTGCGTTGTGCGTTTACCGATTTTGGGAACATGCAAAAAGCACTGGAAGATAAAGGCATTACTCCGTTAAGTGCCGAGCTGGAATGGATTCCTACTACGACCGTTCCTGTTACCGATGCGCAGGCTGAAGATGTAAGTAAATTAATTGAACGTTTGGAGCAGGATGATGATGTGCAGAAGGTGTTCCATAACATGGGATAAGCACAAGTACAGACTACGAAGTTGAAAGTACAAAGTATAAAAAATGAAAGGCTGCAAATTGCAGCCTTTCGTTTTTCAACAATCATCCAATATCTTTAAAGTATGGAACAACCCGACCGTTTGGTTTTGTTTGATGGTGTTTGCAACTTCTGCAATTTCTGGATTCAGTTTGCACTGAAAAGAGATAAAAAAGGCAAGTTGAAATTCGGTTCATTACAAGGAACTACTGCACAGGAAATTTTACCAAAGTACAATATTGATCCGACCGTTCTTACTTCGGTCATTTTTATTGAAGATGGAGTTGCCTATCGTGAATCTACAGCCGCACTCAAAGTATGCAGACATTTAGATGGTGGCTGGAAGTTATTATATGTACTCATCATCATCCCTGCATTCATCAGAGATGGTATTTATAAATGGGTTGGGCGTAACCGTTACAAATGGTTTGGTAAACAGGAAAGCTGTATGTTGCCTACACCCGAACAACGTGCACGATTTGTGGAGTGAGCAAGACGACGGACGATAGACCATAGTCGACGGCTCACTCACTACTCACAACTCACCATTCACTAAATCTCAAACTCCCCTTTCATATAAAACACGCATTCGCCTCCCATCATTACACGTTCGGCACTTTTTTGCTCGCACACTAAATCGCCGCCACGTTTACTTAGTTGTTTGGCAGTCATCCTTTTCTTATCGAGCTTTTCGCTCCAGAAAGGAATTAATTGCGAATGAGCAGATCCTGTTACAGGATCTTCATCAATACCTGCCGAAGGTGCGAAGAAGCGTGAAACAAAATCAACTGATTTTCCTTTGGCAGTGAGAATAAGCATTTCGCCGGTTTTCTTTAATGCTGTAAAATCGGGTTTGGCGTTGAGTACTTCTTCTTCTGTAGCAACTTCAATTAACAGATCACGATACTTGTAAGCACCGACTACTTCTTTTACACCAAGTATCTCTGCAATGCCATCGGGATAATCGGTGATGCGTTCTGGTTTCCATGAAGGAAAATCCATTTCGTAATTGAATCCGTTTTTTTCAACAGTCAGCAAGCCACTTTTTGAGTTGAATACGATTGAAGGTCTTGTAAATCCGAGTTGCGTATATAAAACAAAGGCACTGGCCAATGTAGCATGGCCACATAAGTTAATTTCCACTTCCGGCGTAAACCAACGGATGTCAAAATCGGCTCCTTCTTTTTCGGAAGGAACAAAGAAAACTGTTTCAGCAAGGTTGTTTTCCATAGCCAGCTGTTGCATCAATGCATCATCGATCCATTTCTCCAATGGTACAACTGCAGCCGGGTTACCTTTAAATAATGTTGATGTAAATGCATCTACCTGGCATAAATTGAGTTTCATCTGTTTTTAGTTTGAATGAAGTTAGGAAAGGAATAAACACCCTTCGTGTACACAAACATGTGATTTTTCAGGGAAGCCTCAATAAAACTTAGGCAAGGCAAGTTTATACCGCACAACAATTATGCGAAACACCACGATAAATAAAATAGAAATGATAGTAGCAAGATGCGATAACATATCTACCTGCAATAAGAACAGATACAATACTCCACCTAGAATTGAAACCGATGCGTAAATTTCCTTGCGAAATACCAACGGTACATTGTTGAGCAATACATCTCTTGTTACTCCGCCAAACGAACCGGTAATGGTTCCCAAGGCAACACAAATACCCGGACTCAATTGTAACTCCAAACCTTTTTCAACTCCAATCAATGTAAACAGCCCTAACCCAAAAGCATCGAACAAAAACAACGTACTCGTAAAGCGTTTAAGATATTTACCAAACAACATTGTGCCGATTGCTGCTACAATAATAACAATGGTTGTAGTACCATTGCGCAGCCAGGCAACAGGTGTATCACCAATCAATACATCACGCAACGTTCCTCCACCGATAGCAGTAACAAATGAGAGAATGATTACGCCAAACGGATCGAGTTTTTTCTCCATAGCAGAGAAAGCACCTGAAACAGCAAAAGCAAATGTGCCGAGTATGTCGATGATAGAAAGGAAAGACATTCTTGTTAAGCTGAATAGTCAATGTAAAATACGCAACGAGTTAAATGAATAGCACGCACCCGGATAATAAACGTTCTTGTTCACCATGCACAAACATCACTCTGCCATCATCTCCTGCAGTACAGTTACAATTTCTTCTGCATTCGGCTTACTGAAGTAATCTCCGTCGCTGCCGTAAGAAGGTCTGTGCGCTTTACCTGTAATGGTACGTGGAGCCACATCAAGATATCGATAGCCGCCCTGCTCTTCCATTACTTTATTAAACATGTAGCCTGCAGCACCACCCGGAACATCTTCATCAACAAATACGATGCGGTTTGTTTTCTTAAGCGATTCAAGAATAATATGGTTTACATCAAAAGGCAACAACGTCTGTACATCAATAATTTCACAACTGATATTCATTGCTTCCAGCGTTTGTGCAGCCTCCGCAATAATGCGCAAGGTAGAACCATACGAAACAACAGTGATATCGGTACCTTCTTTGATTACTTCAGGCACACCCATTGGAACAGTAAATTCTAAAAGATTTGTTGGCAGTTTTTCTTTTAAGCGATAGCCATTTAAACATTCAATCACCAATCCGGGTTCATTGCTCGCTAACAAAGTATTGTACATACCTGCAGCCTGTACCATGTTACGTGGCACACAAACATACATACCACGCAGGCTGTTAATGATCATGCCCATTGGAGAACCACTGTGCCAGATACCCTCTAAACGATGTCCTCGTGAACGTACAATAATTGGCGCACTTTGACGGCCTGCTGTACGGAACTGCAGTGTAGCAACATCATCGGTTAACGGTTGCAATCCGTAAACAAGATAGTCGAGGTATTGAATCTCAGCAATTGGTCGTAAGCCACGCATAGCTAAACCAACACCCTGCCCCATGATTGTTAATTCACGGATACCTGTATCAAAAATTCTGTTTTCACCATATTTCAATTGTAAACCCGCAAAGCCCTGGTTCACATCACCAATAAAACCTAAGTCTTCGCCAAAAGCCACAACTTTGGAGTTATGCGCAAATAACTGATCGAAGTAACGGTTCAATACTTCATAGCCATTAAGGATCACAGGTTCCTCGTTGTACTCTGCTTTTACTTCTTTAACAAGCATGGCACTACCTGCACCTTCGTTATAAAGATGCGAATTGTAAAGTGCCTTGTTTTCTTTTTGTAAACGATTGTATAAGGAATGAGCTGGCGATTGTTTCAAACCACTGATGGTGATTCCTTTAAACAAAGTGCTCATAATATCTCTACGGCTCGGCTCCCTGTTGGTGGCAAGCGCCTGCACCACTTCTTCCATTTCATCGGCTTTGGCTGTAGCTGCACCCGTATTACGTAAAGCCTCTGTTACTTCGTGTACCTGGATTTTTATCGGCTGTTCATACTCCGCCCAGGCAGCATTCTTTTCACTGCGAACAAAGTTTTTTACTTCACGTTCAACTTCAAGCAAATCATTTTCATCCCACAGATTATTTTCAATAATCCATTCTTTCATTTTCTTGTTACAATCCCATGCACGCTCCCATTGTAAACGCTCTGTTGTTTTATAACGTTCATGGCTACCCGAAGTTGAATGTCCTTGAGGTTGTGTAACTTCTTCCACATGAAATAAAGCCGGTGTATGTGTTTGACGGATCTTTTCAATACCCGCTTCAAACACTTCGCACATGCCGGCGTAATCCCATGCTTTTACTTTATAAATTTCAATACCATTTGTTCCGTCTTTCTTCTGAAATCCTTTTAACGCTTCCGATACAGAACCTTTAGTTGTTTGATATTTTTTAGGAACAGAAATACCATAACCATCGTCCCACACAAAAACAGCCAATGGAATTTGTTGTACGGCAGCGGCATTGATGGTTTCCCAAAAGTGGCCTTCACTGGTTGATGCGTCGCCGATAGTTGCAAAACAAACTTCATTTCCATTTTGGGAAAGACTGCCATATTCCTGCAAAACATCCGAATGCCGGAATAGCTTGGATGCTAATGCCAATCCTACAGAACGGGGCATCTGAGCAGCAGTTGGAGCCATACCGGATGTAAGATTCTTTCGGTTCACAAGGTCAAGAACCTGACCATCTTTATCTACAAAGGCTGATGCAAAGTGAGAATTCATCTGACGGCCTGCACTATGCGGATCGTTAGCTGTATCAGGATCGGCATACAGTTGAGCAAAGAACTCCTTTACTGTTGCCACACCAGTTGCAAACGCAAACGTCTGATCACGATAGTAACCACTGTAGAAATCACCTTTACGGAAAAACTTCGCCATGGCTATTTGCGGTATTTCCTTACCATCACCAAAAATGCCAAACTTAGCTTTACCGGTAAGTACTTCTTTACGTCCAAGCAAGCTGGCTTCACGGCTGATACATGCCATGCGGTAATCCTGCAACACCTCCCGTTTAAAATTCTCGAAGGAGAGTTCCTGCAGTTGGAGGCTTTCGTTAGTGGTAGATTCCATGCGGCAAAAATAACAGTTTTGTTCCCACATTAACACTTGTAAGCCCTATTTGGTGATAACAATAAAGCTGTTGTGAAAAACCGCAAAATTTGAGAAAAAACAAATACGCAGCTATCCTTAAGAAAAATTTATGAAAGGCAACCCTTAAAGGCTATTAACTGTCTGTAGTAATACTTACTTTTACGAAAGAATCTACTTTTTTATGAAAAAACAAATGATCACCCTTTTCGCTGCGACTCTTCTTACAATTGCAGGCTTTTCACAGAACCACGATAATCATAATCATGCCACAACCGGCAATACGACGCCTGTTGTTGTAACAGAAACAATCAAGTTTCCGGAAACAACCCACGATTTTGGAAAAATTCCTCAAGGTAAACCAGTTACGTACATTTTCACTTTTGAAAATACAGGCAAAGATTCGCTGAAGCTTGACAATGTGCAAGCCTCCTGCGGTTGTACAACACCCGAATGGAATAAAACTCCTGTTGCGCCTGGCATTAAATCAACCATCAAAGTTGGTTACAATGCAGCAGCTGAAGGCCCGTTCGAAAAAACAATTACTGTGTACTACAACGGCGGTCAGACAAAAGTACTGGTTATAAAAGGTGCGGTTTGGAAAACCCCCGATCAATCAGCCCCAACCAACCAGGCATTGAATATTTTTAAACAATAACACTATAAAGAAAAATACATGAAACATTTAATTATTGCATTTGTTGCGATGTTCGCTTTTACAGCTGTAAAATCACAGGCAAAAAAACCAACAGACATTACAAAGTTTGCAACTGAAACAGTTGATTTGGGCAAACCCAAAGTAGGCAATCCTGTTACTGCAACTTTTACATTTACAAATACAAGTAAAGAGGATGTGGTTATTGAAACAGTAACACCTGGTTGCGGTTGTACAAAATCAGATTACACAAAAGAACCAATTAAGCCCGGTAAAACAGGTACCATTACAGCCACTTACAATGCAGCGACTGTTGGTAATTTTACAAAACAGGTAAGAGTTAAATTTCTGGGTATAGACCAGGAACAGGTATTAACCATTACAGGTCAGGTTCAACAGTAACAATCTTTTGCAATACCCTCACTAGAGGCTTATATCTATATTATTTCCCGGTAGCAATTTTGTTACCGGGATTTTTTATTTATCAATACCAAGAACACATAGTAGTAACTAATTAGCTATTCGTCATTCGTTTGTTATGATAATATTCAGAACGGTATGGCATTGTCGTATACAAAACAGCTGCCTGCCATTTTACAGACTTTAAAACAAATCCATATACAAAGAAAAAAATAAGTACTTAAACCTGCCAAGTAAGTAGAAGAAGTCACCTTAACTAGTGAAGATAACACGCCGCATTCAACCAATTTTTAGGGATAGGTTAGCAAGGTCTGTACTGAGGGCTGATATAGGTACATAAAAAAACCCCTTCATGATATTGAAGGGGTTTAGAATAAATATGGCAGCTACCTACTCTCCCGCATTGTAGTGCAGTACCATCGGCCATGAGGGGCTTAACTTCTCTGTTCGGTATGGGAAGAGGTGAACACCCTCGGAAAAACCACCATAAACTCTTAAATAAGATCATATTGGGAAAAGTTGTAATTGCAGTTGGCAATTAAAAAAAATTAAAGCTTACGGGTAATTAGTACTACTCGACTTTACTGTTACCAGTTTTACATCTGTAGCCTATCAACGTCATCGTCTTTGACGGCCCTTAAAAGTAAACTCATCTTGTAGAAGGTTTCACGCTTAGATGCTTTCAGCGTTTATCCTTTCCGTACATAGCTACTCTGCACTGCACCTGGCGGCACAACAGATACACCAGCGGTACGTACGACCCGGTCCTCTCGTACTAAGGTCATGCCTACTCAATTTACTAACGCCCACCACAGATAGGGACCGAACTGTCTTGCGACGTTCTGAACCCAGTTCACGTGCCACTTTAATCGGCGAACAGCCGAACCCTTGGGACCTTCTCCAGCCCCAGGATGTGACGAACCGACATCGAGGTGCCAAACCTCCCCGTCGATATGAGCTCTTGGGGGAGATCAGCCTGTTATCCCCGGAGTACCTTTTATCCTTTGAGCGACGGCCCTTCCATGCAGAACCGCCGGATCACTTTAGCCAGCTTTCGCTCCTGCTCGACCTGTATGTCTCACAGTCAAGCACCCTTATACTAATGCGCTCTACGTACGATTACCAACCGTACTGAGGGTACCTTTGCGAGCCTCCGTTACTTTTTAGGAGGCGACCACCCCAGTCAAACTACCCACCATGCACTGTCACCCGTCAGGGTTTAGATTCTAAATCAAAGAAGGTTGGTATTTCAACGACCGCTCCACAACTGCTGGCGCAGCTGCTTCAAAGCGTCCCAACTATGCTACACATCCGTAATTCAAAATCAATGCAAAGTTGTAGTGAAGGTTCACGGGGTCTTTCCGTCCCGTGGCGGGTAACCGGCATCTTCACCGATACTACAATTTCACCGGGCTCGTGGAGGAGACAGTGTTCAACTCATTAGACCATTCGTGCAGGTCGGAACTTACCCGACAAGGAATTTCGCTACCTTAGGACCGTTATAGTTACGGCCGCCGTTTACTGGGGCTTCAGTCAGAAGCTTTGGCTTGCGCCGAACATCCTTCCTTAACCTTCCAGCACCGGGCAGGTATCAGGCTCTATACGTCATCTTTCGATTTTGCAGGGCCCTGTGTTTTTGCTAAACAGTTGGTTGAACCATTTTACTGAGACCATCCGAAGATGGTACGCTTTATCCCGAAGTTACAGCGTCAATTTGCCTAGTTCCTTCTCCACGGCTCACCCGAGCGCCTGAGAATATTCATCCCGTCCACCTGTGTCGGTTTACGGTACGGGTTGTTTATGCCTAGCCTTAGAGGTTTTTCTCGGAGGTCTGATTAGGATCACTATCCACGCTGCCGAAGCTTTGCGGTACTATCACGTTCGACATCTCTTGCGGATTTACCTGCAAAAAATATATCTACACGCTTTAACCTGGTATTCCGTAACCAGGCGGATCTTTCACTACCCCGTCACCCCATCGAAACATAAACAAGTGTTGGAATATTAACCAACTTGCCATCAGGTGCGCCTTTCGGCTTTCCCTAAGGACCCGACTAACCCTGATCTGATTAACATTGATCAGGAAACCTTGGACTTACGGCGAAGTAGTTTTTCACTACTTTTATCGCTACTCATTCCTACATTTTCTTTTGAAATCGCTCCAGCATCCATCACCAGACACCTTCGCAGCAGATTTCAATGCTCCCCTACCAATTGTACAAGTACAATTTTAGAACTTCGGTTCGTAGTTTGATGCCCGATCATTTTCCGTGCAAGACCTCTCGACCAGTGAGCTGTTACGCACTCTTTAAATGAATTGCTGCTTCCAAGCAAACATCCTGGCTGTTATAGAAGTCTCACCTCGTTTGTTCAACTTAACTACGTATTAGGGACCTTAGTTGCTAATCTGGGTTATTTCCCTCTCGGCCACGGACCTTAGCGCCCGCAGCCTCACTCCCGGAGATATGTATAAGCATTCGGAGTTTGTCAGGGTTTGGTAGGCGGTGAAGCCCCCTAGCCCAATCAGTAGCTCTACCTCTTATACACTTCTTAAATCCGAGGCTGTTCCTAAAAACATTTCGGGGAGAACGAGCTATCTCTCAGTTTGATTGGCCTTTCACCCCTATCCACAGGTCATCCCATAACTTTTCAACGTTAATGAGTTCGGTCCTCCATTCTGTGTTACCAGAACTTCAACCTGCCCATGGATAGATCACAAAGTTTCGCGTCTACCCCCACTGACTAAGCGCCCTGTTCGGACTCGCTTTCGCTTCGGCTCCGTTACTGAAGAACTTAACCTCGCCAGTGAGGAGTAACTCGTAGGATCATTATGCAAAAGGCACGCCGTCATCCATTGCTGGACTCCGACCGCTTGTAGGCGCACGGTTTCAGGTACTATTTCACTCCCCTGTTTCGGGGTACTTTTCACCTTTCCCTTACGGTACTGGTTCACTATCGGTGTCTGAGGAGTATTTAGCCTTACCGGATGGTGCCGGCAGATTCAGGCAGGATTCCTCCGGTCCCGCCTTACTCAGGATACTGCTCGTCCATCTCAATTTCTATCTACAGGGCTATCACCTGCTATGGCCCAACTTTCCAGAAGGTTCAATTTGATGAGATTTTCTAAATGCAGTCCTACAACCCCTAAGCGGCACGCCGCTTAAGTTTGGGCTCTTCCCGTTTCGCTCGCCACTACTCAGGGAATCATTGTTATTTTCTTTTCCTCTCCCTACTTAGATGTTTCAGTTCAGGAGGTTGGCTTCCTTTCGGATAACACACCTTCAGTGTGCTGGGTTGTCCCATTCGGAAATCTTCGGATATAATGCTTGTGTGCAGCTCCCCGAAGCTTATCGCAGCTTACCACGTCCTTCTTCGCCTCTCAGACCCAAGGCATCCACCATGCGCCCTTATTCGCTTTAAAAGAGTTATTATACTTAAATCGCCTTACTAAACAATTACAACTTGTTACATCCCAATATGTCAAAGAACTTTAACCCCCATCCCCTAAAGGGGAGTAAGAATTATGTTTGATAACACGGTTACGAACCGACAGGCCTTAAGCCATTATCAAAGAAGTAAAGAACTAATTTTCGTGGAGGATATCGGAGTCGAACCGATGACCCTCTGCGTGCAAGGCAGATGCTCTAGCCAACTGAGCTAACCCCCCGAGGTTATTTGTAGACCCGCCCAGATTTGAACTGGGGACCCCTACATTATCAGTGTAGTGCTCTAACCAGGCTGAGCTACGGATCTATTTAATCTTTAGCCTAGTGGCCTCAACAATCCATAGCAACTGGCCAACTAACCATTTATAAGAACTTATTTCTTGAAAGTGGAAAAGCAACAGCATGTAAATCTAAGCATGCTCTAAAAAGGAGGTATTCCAGCCGCACCTTCCGGTACGGCTACCTTGTTACGACTTAGCCCCAGTCACTAGTTTTACCCTAGGCGGCTCCTTGCGGTTACCGACTTTAGGTACACCCAGCTTCCATGGCTTGACGGGCGGTGTGTGCAAGGTCCGGGAACGTATTCACCGTATCATTGCTGATATACGATTACTAGTGATTCCAGCTTCATGGAGTCGAGTTGCAGACTCCAATCTGAACTGAGAGAGGGTTTTTGGGATTAGCTCCTTATCGCTAAGTGGCAGCCCTTTGTCCCCCCCATTGTAGCACGTGTGTAGCCCTGGGCATAAAGGCCATGATGACTTGACATCATCCCCTCCTTCCTCACGTCTTACGACGGCAGTTTCTTTAGAGTTCCCAGCATTACCTGATGGCAACTAAAGATAGGGGTTGCGCTCGTTGCGGGACTTAACCCAACACCTCACGGCACGAGCTGACGACAGCCATGCAGCACCTTACTGGCAGTGTATTGCTACAAAACAGGCTTTCACCTGCGGTCTCCCAGCATTCTAGCCCAGGTAAGGTTCCTCGCGTATCATCGAATTAAACCACATGCTCCACCACTTGTGCGGACCCCCGCCAATTCCTTTGAGTTTCAACCTTGCGGTCGTACTTCCCAGGTGGATTACTTAATGCTTTCGCTTAGACACTAACTGTAATATCGCTAATGTCGAGTAATCATCGTTTAGGGCGTGGACTACCAGGGTATCTAATCCTGTTTGATCCCCACGCTTTCGAGCCTCAGTGTCAATGTCTCCGTAGTAAGCTGCCTTCGCAATGGGTGTTCTATGTCATATCTAAGCATTTCACCGCTACATGACATATTCCGCTTACCTCCAGAGAATTCAAGACTAATAGTATCAATGGCAGTTTTCGGGTTAAGCCCAAAGATTTCACCACTGACTTAAAAGCCCACCTACGCTCCCTTTAAACCCAGTGAATCCGGATAACGCTTGCACCCTCCGTATTACCGCGGCTGCTGGCACGGAGTTAGCCGGTGCTTATTCCTCTGGTACCGTCAGTCCCCGTAGAAACAGGGGTTTCGTCCCAAAGAAAAGAAGTTTACAACCCAGAGGGCCTTCATCCTCCACGCGGCATGGCTGGTTCAGACTTGCGTCCATTGACCAATATTCCTTACTGCTGCCTCCCGTAGGAGTCGGGCCCGTGTCTCAGTGCCCGTGTGGCTGATCATGCTCTCACATCAGCTACTGATCGTGGGCTTGGTGGGCCGTTACCCCGCCAACTACCTAATCAGACGCACGCCCATCTTTAACCGCCGGAGCTTTAATATCTAAGTGATGCCACTCAAATATACTATGGGATATTAATCCACCTTTCGGTGGGCTATCTCCCAGTTAAAGGAAGGTTGCGTACGTGTTCCGCACCCGTTTGCCGGTCGCCAGCCCCTGTATTGCTACAAAGCTGCTGCCCCTCGACTTGCATGTATTAAGCCTGCCGCTAGCGTTCATCCTGAGCCAGGATCAAACTCTCCATTGTAAATGAAGTTTGATACTGACTATTAATTCTCAAGAATTAACAGTTCAAAATCGAATTTTATTACGCTTAAAATTTACCCGTTCTATTTTCATAAAACGTTGCTGTTGCTTCCATTCTTTCAAAGATCTTTTGTTTTTCTTTCTACCCGTTTTTCGAACGGAGTGCAAAGGTAAGGGCCTCGCTTATTCTAACCAAACTTTTTTCAATTTATTTTTTAAGATATCTCCTAACTAACTCATTGAATATCACACCCTCTAACCTCATAAAGAACTACCGCTTTTGTCTTGCGGGTTGCAAAGGTAAGGAGTTAACACCTTTCAATCCAAAGCTTTTTAAAAGTATTTTTAAAT